>NZ_OZ186815.1:0-4800000 GCF_964273065.1 Nocardiopsis dassonvillei | reverse complement strand
TGCTCGCGAACCTGGGAACGGCGTCCATGAGCGCCACTTCGACGCAGTCGTTCCCCATGCTGCTATGGGAGCTCTTACTCCAGGCCCCGGAATTCACGAGGGCGATCTCGACACAGGCATTCGCCATGCTGCTGTAGGAGCTCTTGGACCAGTGGGGGGCGTCGCTCATGCCGCCGACCCTGCCACACGCGGGCCCCGCCCGGTAGGGCTCTCAGGCCACCGGCACCGCCGCGGGCGCGCCCCGCATGTCGCCCGTCTCGCCCGCCAGGTGCGCCCGGCGGCCGACCACGAACACGTACAGCAGGAACAGCACCTCCGCCAGCACCCCGATCCCCAGCGCCACCGGCACCGGGATGTGCCCGGCGACCGTGTTCCCGGTGACCAGGCCCTCGATCAGGCCGGAGACGAACAGCACCACCGCCAGGCCCAGCGCCGCCGCCACCGCCGAGCGCCCCTCCTCGCCGAAGGCGCGCAGCCGGGTCCGGTTCCCCGGGGCGATGAGCGACCAGCCCAGCCGCAGCCCGATGCCGCCCGCCACGAACACGGCGGTCAGCTCCAGCAGGCCGTGCGGCAGGATCAGGCCGAAGAACACGTCGGCCCGGCCGTGGCCGATCATCAGGCCTGCCATCATGCCCACGTTCACCGCGTTCATCAGCATCACGGCCAGGGTCGGCACCCCGAACGCGGCGCCGAACACGATCGCCTGGGCCGCCACCCACGCGTTGTTGGCCCACACCTGGGCGGCGAAGGAACCCCGCGGGTTCTCGACGTAGTAGTTCGCGAACTCGTACTCGACGATCTGGGCGACGGACTCGGGTGTGCCGATCGCGTGCATCACGGCGGGGTCGGCCACGATCCACCAGGCCACGGCGGCGGCGACCGCGACGGTGCCGGCGGTCATGCCCAGCCACCACCAGCGCAGCCGGTACAGGATCGCGGGGAAGACCCGGGTGAAGAACCCGAGGATGTCGCGCCAGGCCGGGTCGTGGGCGCCGGTCACCGCGGAGCGCGCGCGGGCGACCAGGGCGGACAGCCGACCCACCAGGGCGGGGTCCTGGCCCGAGGAGCGCACCACCGACAGGTGGGTGGAGACCCGCTGGTAGAGGTCGACGAGTTCGTCGATCTCGGCACCGTCGAGGGAGCGGCGCCGGCGGACCAGGCGGTCCAGCCGCTCCCATTCCGGGGCGTTCGCCGCGGCGAAAACGTCGATATCCACGCAAGGGACCCTACCGCCTCGCCGCCCGGGGGCGCGGCCGGTGGGAACCGGGTGTCCGCCTGCGGGTAGTGTCGGGGGCGAAGGTTCCGTTCGTCCCCGAGGGAGCAGCACCGGTGTCCTATCCCGGCGGTGGTGAGGTGCGCGGCGACGCGTACGGTACGACGCCCCTGGTCACGGGGGACGCGGTGGTGCTGGACCTGCGCCCCGCCGGATTCGCGACCCGCACGGTGGCCCTGGTCATCGACATCATCGTGCAGGGCGTCCTGCTGGTCCTGCTGGGCCTGCTGGGGGCGTGGATGGGCACCACCATGGACCCCGCGGCGACCGCCGCGGTGGTGCTGGGCGGGACGATCCTGGTCATCGTGGGCTACCCGGCGGCGTTCGAGACCGTCTCGCGCGGCCGGTCGCTGGGCAAGATGGCGCTGGGACTGCGCGTGGTCGGCACCGACGGGACTCCGGAGCGGTTCCGGCAGGCGCTGGCGCGGGCGCTGGCGGCGTTCGTCGAGATCTGGATGACCTCGGGCGTGGTCGCGCTGATCACCTCGATGCTGAGCAGGGACGGGCGCCGGGTGGGCGACTTCCTGGCGGGCACCATGGTCGTGGAGGAGCGCACGGGGCGCCCCCGCCAGGAGTACGTCCCGATGCCGCCGTACCTGGCCGGGTGGGCGGCCGCGGCCGACCTGTCCCGGCTGTCCCCGGAGACGGCCGCCGCGGCCCGCCAGTACGTGCTGCGCTACTACGAGCTCGCCGAGCACACACGCCACGAGATGGGCATCCGCCTGGCCGACGCGGTGATGGCGCAGATCAGCCCGCCCCCGCCGCCGGGGACCAGCCCGCCGGACTTCCTCGCGGCCGTGCTCGCCGAGCGGCGCCGGCGCCAGGAGACCGCCCTCCAGCAGCAGCGGTCCCACCACCGCCCCTCCTCCTGAGGCCCCGGCCCCGGGGTCAGGGGTGCCAGGAGCGGAGGTAGGACTCCTGGTCGGGGGTGAGGGTGTCGATGGCGACGCCCAGCGCGGCGAGTTCGAGGCCCGCCACCTCGGTGTCGATCTCGGCCGGCACGTCCACCACACCCGGGCGGAGCCCGCCGTGGGCGCGGGCCAGCCAGGAGGTGGTGAGGGCCTGGGCGGCGAACGACAGGTCCATGACGGCCGCCGGGTGCCCCTCCGCGGCACCCAGGTTGACCAGGCGCCCCTCGGACAGCAGCAGGACCCGGCGGCCGTCGGCGAACACGTACTCGTCCGCGTGCTCGCGCACGCCCCGGTCCACGGTGACGGCGAGCCGGTCCAGGGCGGCCAGGTCGATCTCCAGGTCGAAGTGGCCGGAGTTGGCCAGGATCGCCCCGTCGCGCATCAGGGCGAGGTGCTCCTCGCGGATCACGTCGCGGTTGCCGGTGGCGGTGATGAACACGTCCCCCAGCGGGGCGGCCTGCGCCATGGTGGCGACCGTGTACCCCTGCATGACGGCGTCCAGGGCCTTGACCGGGTCGACCTCGGTGACGATGACGCGGGAGCCCATGCCGCGGGCCCGCTCGGCCAGGCCACGGCCGCAGTAGCCGAACCCGGCGACGACGACGGTGCGGCCCGCGAGCATGGTGTTGGTGGCCCGCAGGATGCCGTCGACGGTGGACTGGCCGGTGCCGTACCGGTTGTCGAACATGCGCTTGGTGGCGGTGTCGTTGACCGCGACCATGGGCAGCCGCAGCTCGCCCTCGGCGCTCATGCGGCGCAGCCGGATCACGCCCGTGGTGGTCTGCTCGCAGCCGCCCAGGACGCCTTCCAGCAGGTCGGAGCGGGCCGCGTGCAGGGTGTGGACGAGGTCGCAGCCGTCGTCCAGCAGCAGGTGGGGGCGGGTCTCCAGCACCGTGACCAGGTTGCGGTCGTAGGCGGTCGGGTCCATCCCGGCCCAGGCGTGCACGGCCACCCCGTACTCGGAGACCAGTGCGGCCGCGGTGTCGTCCTGGGTGGAGAGCGGGTTGGAGGCGGCCAGGGCCACCTCGGCGCCGCCCGCGCGCAGGACGCGCAGCAGGTTGGCGGTCTCTGCGGTCACGTGCAGGCAGGCGGCGACCCGCAGTCCGGCCAGGGGCCGCTCGGCGGCGAAGCGCTCGTGGACGCTGCGCAGCACCGGCATGGACCGCTCGGCCCAGGCGACCCGGCGCACCCCGGCCGGGGCCAGGGCCAGGTCGGCGACCTCGTGTGGAATCCCGGTCATGGGGACCTGTTCTGTGGATACGGCTCCGGGGCCGGCGCGAGGCGCCGGCCCCGGAGGACTGACATGCCCTGGGGCTCGTGCTCCGACCGCCCTCCTGCTCTGCGGAGGCCGGAGGGGACGGCCCTAGTAGCGGTAGTGGTCCGACTTGTAGGGGCCCTCGACGTCCACGCCGATGTAGGCGGCCTGCTCCTTGCTGAGCGTGGTCAGCTTGACGCCGAGCGCGTCCAGGTGGAGGCGGGCGACCTTCTCGTCCAGGATCTTGGGCAGCGTGTACACGCCGATCGGGTACTCGTCGGGCTTGGTGTACAGCTCGATCTGCGCGATGACCTGGTTGGTGAAGCTGTTGGACATCACGAAACTGGGGTGGCCGGTGGCGTTGCCCAGGTTGAGCAGCCGGCCCTCGGACAGCACCAGGATGGAGTGGCCGTCGGGGAAGGTCCACTCGTGGACCTGCGGCTTGATCTCCTTCTTGGCGATCCCGGGGACCTTCGCCAGGCCCGCCATGTCGATCTCGTTGTCGAAGTGGCCGACGTTGCCGACGATGGCCTGGTGCTTCATCGCCGACATGTGCTCGGTCATGATGACGTTGAAGTTGCCGGTGGTGGTGATGAAGATGTCACCGGTCCCCACCACGTCCTCCAGGGTGGTGACCTGGTAGCCGTCCATGGCGGCCTGGAGGGCGTTGATCGGGTCGATCTCGGTGACGATGACCCGTGCGCCCTGGCCGCGCAGAGCCTCCGCGGCGCCCTTGCCCACATCGCCGTAGCCGCAGACCACGGCGACCTTGCCGCCGATGAGGACGTCGGTGGCGCGCATGATGCCGTCCGGCAGCGAGTGGCGGATGCCGTACTTGTTGTCGAACTTGCTCTTGGTGACCGAGTCGTTGACGTTGATCGCCGGGAACGCCAGGACGCCCTCGCGCTGCATCTCGTACAGGCGCAGGACACCGGTGGTGGTCTCCTCGGTGACGCCCTTGATGCGGCCGGCGATGGTCGTCCACTTGGCCGGGTCCCGCTTCAGGCTCTCCTGGAGCAGCTTCAGGACGACCGCGAACTCCTCGCTGTCGGCGGTGGAGGGGTCGGGGACGGCCCCGGCCTTCTCGTACTGGGCGCCCTTGTGGACGAGCATGGTGGCGTCGCCGCCGTCGTCCAGGATCATGTTGGGGCCCTCACCGCCGGGCCAGGTGAGCGCCTGCTCGGTGCACCACCAGTACTCCTCCAGGGTCTCGCCCTTCCAGGCGAAGACGGGGACGCCCCTGGGGTCGTCCACGGTGCCGTCGGGACCGACGACGACCGCGGCGGCGGCGTGGTCCTGGGTGGAGAAGATGTTGCAGCTGACCCAGCGCACCTCGGCGCCCAGGGCCACCAGGGTCTCGATGAGGACCGCGGTCTGGACGGTCATGTGCAGCGAGCCCATGATGCGGGCGCCCTGGAGCGGCTTGCTGTCACCGTACTCGGCGCGGGTCGCCATGAGTCCGGGCATCTCGTGCTCGGCGAGCCGGATCTCGTCGCGGCCGAACTCGGCCAGGGACAGGTCGGCGACCTTGAAGTCGAAAGCCATGCGTTCCTCACTCGTGATGGTCGTGGCGCACCCGATTCTAGGCCCGCGCGCCCACCCTGGGCACGAATCTGACAACGCGGTGTCAGATGAAGCCCGCGCGGGCGCGGGGCTCGGTTAGGGTCGTCCGCATGGCCCTGGACGACACCCCCGCCGCGTACGCCGGTCCCCTGCCCATCTCGGCGGCGGCCGAGCGGGTGGGCACGACCCCCCGCATGCTCCGGTACCGGGAGGGGCTGGGGCTGCTGCCCCGCACCCAGGAGCAGCCCACGGGGCGGGGCCACCGGCACCGCCGGTTCACCGAGGAGGACCTGCGGACCATCACGACCGGCCTGGAGCTGGAACGCGAGTTCGACATCCCCCCGGCGGCCCTGGCGTTCGCCCTGCGCGTGCTGTCCGAGCCCGAGGTGCTGGCGCGGGTGCGCGCCCACGGGGAGCGGCTGGGCCGCCTGGCCCCGGCGCCGGCCCGGGCCCTGGATTTCGAGAAGCAGAAGGCGATGCGCCTGCTGGGCCGCCGGCCCTGACCGCGCGGTCCGGGACCGGTCCGCACCGCCGGGCGGATCCCCCGCCGCGCAAGGTGCCACAGGTCAGGTTTCACCGGAGCGCCCACGGGCTACGGAGACAGCGTGGATACCCTACGCCTCAGCGCGGACCCGGCCCGGCTCCCCGACCGCGTGCGCGACGAGCTGACCGACGCCGACCGCCTGCGCAGGATCTGGTCCGCGCACCGGCAGGCCCAGCCCCGGGAGGCGCGCGAGGCCGCGCGCGGTTCCCTGATGCGCTCCCGGATCGGGGAGGCCGGGGTGGGCGGGGCCCTCGCCGACCTCCTGGCGGAGACGCTGGCGGACGGGATGGGCGGCCGCCCGCTCACCCCGGGGTACACGGCCGAACTGGCCCGCCTCGTCCACTCCCTGCCCGACGCGGGTCCCTTCCGCGCCCCGGAGCAGCCGCTGGGGCCGGACCACGCGCACCTCGTGGCCGGACCGGCGGCGGCCCCGGGCCACCCCCTGATCCGGGCGGCGCACACCTACTCCGAGGCCCTGGCGGTCCTCACCGAGCTGGACGGGGGGCGGGAGTCGCCGCGGCTGCTGCCCTGGCTGGCCGCCGCCCTGGTGCTGCGCCGGGCGGACTTCCCGCCGCTGCCCCCGCTCCACCCGCCCGCGCACACCGGCCTGCACCCCGACGAGCGCCTGGCCGCCACCGTCTCGGTGCTGGCCCGGGCGGTCACGGCGGCGCTGCGCGACGAGCTGAGCTGGACGCCGCCGGGGGCGCCGCTCCCGGACCGGGAACCGGTGTCGCCGCTGGCGGCGGTGACCCGCCGCCGGGTGATGGACCACCTGCGCTCGCACAAGGAGTCGGTGGGCCTCATCCTGCGCGGTCTGGACCCGGGGGCGCGCACCGTGCTGCGTTCGGGCGGCTCCGACACCGGCGGCGAGGACGCCGCCTCCGAGGCGGGGCGGGCCGTGCTCACCCCGGGCGCCGCCCACTGGTGGACGGTGCTGGAGCTGCTGGTGGAGGATGCGACGGTGTCGCTCATGGTGGTGGTCCAGGAGATCGGCCACCCCCGGACGGGAGTGCTGGCGGTGACCGTGGAGGGGCGGCTGACCACCGCCGACGGGGTGCGCGACCTGCCGCGGGTCTCGGGGGCCGAGGGCGTGACGGTGATGCCCACCGACTGCGTGGACGACCGCTGGCCGCGGATCCGCGACCTGGTGGACGAGGGCGTCTCCCTGGCCCTGGGCGAGCTCACCCGGGTCTGAGCCCGGGGACCGCGGGCTCCTGACCGCGCCGGAGCCTTCGGCGCCGCCGCGGTCAGGAGACGACGATGAGGACCAGCAGCAGGACGAGGATGAGGATCGTCATGAGGACCGCCGGGATCACCCAGCTCTGCTGGAGGATCGAGTCCTCGGCGGGCGGCTGCTGCGCCGGGCCCCCGTAGGTCTGGTTGGGGTTGCCGGTGAGCAGCGGGTTGCCGAACTGCGGCTGCCCCTGCGGGTAGGGGCCGGGCCGCGGGTTGGAGGTGCCGGGGTGGCCGGGCATGCCCATGCCGGGCCGGGGGTTGGACGTGCCGGGGTGCCCGTGCATCCCCATGCCCGCCTGCGGGTAGCCGGGGTGGCCCGGCATCGCCATACCGTGCTGGGGGTTGGACGTGCCCGGGTGCCCGGGGTGGGGGCCGGACGCCCCGGGGTGGCCGGGGCCGAACCCGCTCTGGGGGCCGGTCGGCGGGCGCACCGGCATCCGCCCCTGCGGAATGAGGCCGGTCTGGGCGATCTGCTCGCCCTGCTTGACGACGTCCTCGGTGGAGGGGGCCTCCTCGGCGTCCTCGTGCCCGAGCAGGCGCATGAGGAGCTTCTGCGCGGTGGGCCGCTTGGCCGGGTCCTTGCTCAGGCAGGCCTCGACGATGGGCCGCAGCGACTCGTCGACGCCGTCGATGTCCGGCGGGGCGCTGATGACCCGGTGCACGACCGCGGGGACGGTGTCGGAGCCGAACGGCGCCCGGCCGCTGGAGGCGAACGCGATGACGCAGCCCCAGGCGAAGATGTCGCACTTGTCGGTGATGCCGCGCCCCTCGATCTGCTCGGGCGCCATGTAGGAGGGCGTGCCGACGATCGAGTTGGTCATGGTGGCGGTGCCGTCGTCGACCCGGGCGATGCCGAAGTCGATGACGCGGGGCCCGTCCGGCCCCAGCAGCACGTTGCCGGGCTTGAAGTCGCGGTGGACGATCCCGGCCTTGTGGATGGCGACGAGGGCGGTGGCGGTGGAGACGGCCAGCCGCTGGAGCGCCGAGCCGCGCAGCGGGGCGCCCTTGGCGACCGTTTCCTGGAGGTCGCGGCCGGGCACGAACTCGCTGACCACGAAGGGCGGGTCGCTGTCGAGCCGGGCGTCGATGATCGCGGCGGTGCAGAAGGACGCGACCTTCTGCGCGGCGCGGACCTCCTTCTCGAACCGCTTGCGCAGGTCGCTGTCGCGGGACCACTGGTCGTTGAGGACCTTGACCGCGACCTCCTCGCCCTGGGGGTCCTCGGCCAGGTACACGATGCCCTGGCCCCCCTTGCCCAGGCGTCCGGTCACGCTGTAGTCGCCGAACGCGGAGGGGTCGCTCGGCTGTAGCGGTTCGGGACCGGGCATCGGTGTCCTCCAGGGAGGTCGTGTTGAGCGGGGTGGGCACGAACAGGGTACGGGTTGCGGGGGGTATGGGACGGTGCGCCCGTCACCCCCCGGAGACGAAGTCTCTCACTTCGCCGCACCCGCTATGACTACCGGAACTCCCATAACGTTCCATATGGATCCGACAGGAAAGGCCGGTCCGTCCCCGTTCCCCTCCCCGTCCTCAGCCGATCTTGCGGGCCTCGTCGACCAGCAGGACCGGGATGCCGTCCCGGATCGGGTAGGCCAGGCCGCTCTCGTCGCAGACCAGCTCGTCGGTCTCGGGGTCGTGGCGCAGCGGTGCCTGGCTCTGCGGGCAGGCCAGGATCTCCAGCAGCCAGCCGTCGATCTTCGTGCTCATGGTCCTCGTTCCTCGTCGTACGGGGCGGGGCGGCGGAACGCCCCACCCCTCCATCATGCCCCCTCTCAGGAGCGGACGATGGCCAGTACCTCGTCGCGCAGGGCGTTGACCGCCGCCGCGTCGGGGGCCTCGACGTTGAGCCGCAGCAGCGGCTCGGTGTTGGAGGCCCGCAGGTTGAACCAGGAGCCGCCGGGCAGCGCGACGGTCAGCCCGTCCAGCTCGTCGACCTCGGCGCCCTCGCGCCCGGCGAACGCCTCGCGCACCGCGGCCATCCGCTCGGCGGCGTCGGCGACCTCGGAGTTGATCTCCCCGGAGGCGGCGTAGCGCGAGTACTCGGCGGTGATCTCCGACAGGGGGCGCTCGTCGGTGCCCAGCACGCGCAGGACGTGCATGGCCGCGAGCATGCCGGTGTCGGCCTTCCAGAAGTCGCGGAAGTAGTAGTGGGCGGAGTGCTCCCCGCCGAACACCGCGCCGGTCTCGGCCATGGTGGCCTTGATGTAGGAGTGGCCCACCCGCGTGCGCACCGGCACGCCCCCGTGCTCGCGGACGATCTCGGGGACGGCGTGGGAGGTGATGAGGTTGTGGATGACCGTCGCGCCGGGGTCCCTGGCCAGCTCCTGCACGGCCACCAGGGCGGTGATCGCCGAGGGCGGCACCGCCTCGCCGTTCTCGTCCACGACGAAGCAGCGGTCGGCGTCGCCGTCGAAGGCCAGGCCGAGGTCGGCTCCGGTCTCGCGGACCTTCTTCTGCAGGTCGACGATGTTGGCGGGGTCCAGGGGGTTGGCCGGGTGGTTGGGGAAGGTCCCGTCGAGCTCGAAGTAGAGCGGGACGACCTCCAGCGGCAGCCCCTGCTCCAGGACTGCGGGGACGGTGTGGCCGCCCATGCCGTTGCCCGCGTCCACGACGACCTTGAGCGGGCGGATCCCGGAAAGGTCCACCAGGGTGCGCAGGTGGTCGGCGTACCCGGCCAGCAGGTCCTTCTCGGTGACCGTTCCGGCCGGGCCGTCGTGCGCGGGCACGCCCTCCTCCGCCAGGCGCCGGATCTCCGCCAGGCCGGTCTCGGCGCTGATGGGGGCGGCCCCGGCCCGGCACATCTTGATGCCGTTGTACTGGGCGGGGTTGTGGCTGGCGGTGAACATGGCGCCGGGCAGGTCGAGTGCGCCGGAGCCGTAGTACAGCAGGTCGGTGGAGCCCAGGCCGGCGAAGACCACGTCCACCCCCTGGGAGGTGACGCCGTCGGCGAAGGCTCGGGCGAGATCGGGGGAGGAGGGGCGCATGTCGTGGGCCACCACGACCGCCGGTCCGCCGACGACCCGGGCGAAGGCCGCCCCGATCGCCCGGGAGATCTCCGCGTTCAGGGTGTCGGGGATCACACCGCGTACGTCATATGCCTTGAAGATGCCTGCGAGGTCTGCCACGTCTTCTCCGGCCGGATCGGTCCTGCTCAGGATGGTCATGCCGCGCGGGCGCGGCCCGCGGGCGGTACCAACCTAGCAAGGGGCCCCGCGGACCCCCGGGAAGAGGGCTCGCAGGAGGGCCTCAGGGGCGGGGGTCGGGGCGGGACGGGTCGGAGCGGACGACCCTCAGGTGTCCGCGGCGCATGCCGTCGGCACCTTCGGCGTCGTCGGCCGGGCGGGCGGGCGGGCGCGCCGCCTCACGTACGGCGTCCGCGAGGGCCTCCAGGTCGTCGCTTCCGGGACCTCCGCCCGCCGTCTCGACGGGGAGCCTGACGACCTCCCAGCCGCGCGGCGCCGTCAGTCGGTCGGCGTGCATGGCGCAGAGGTCGTAGCAGTGCGGTTCCACGTAGGCGGCGAGCGGGCCGAGGACGGCCGTCGAGTCGGCGTAGACGTACGTGAGCGTGAAGACGGCGGGCTGCCGGCAGGCGGTTCGGGAGCAGCGTCGAACAGGGCTCACAGCGTTCGACTGTATGCCTTTACTGAGGGACACGCCAGCATCGTTCCACGACCTCGTCCGTTTCGTGGTGTCCAACGCGATACCCGCGCCGGAGCGGGGGTCCCGCCGGGGCGTTCGGGGACGCCGGTCGATCACCGTGCCCGCGGGGCTACGCGACGCGCCCGCGATGGCTTAGTCTCGAAGTGTGCGACGAGTGCGCCCTTCCCATGGCCAACCTGACCGAGTGCGACGCCGGGACCGCCGCGGCCGAGGCATCCGCGGTCCTCTCGTGCCCTCCGACCTGCCGGTGTCCCGCAGCCGCGCGCAGGCGTTCGACGACCTCGTGCTGGACGCGGTCGAACGCCTGGAGCGGTTGTGGGCGCGCGAGCTGGCGAACGTCGACTTCCTCGTGGAGGACGTCCCCCCGGTTCCGCCCCGGGGCCCCATGACCGAGGCGATCCCCTTCTCCCGCCTGGAGACGGACTCCTCGGGCCGGGCCCGCATCGTGGTGTACCGGCGTCCGCTGGAGATCCGGACCAAGGACCCGGAGGAGATGGCACTCCTCGTCCACGAGACCGTGGTCGAGGAGGTCGCCAACCTGCTCGGGGTGGAACCGGAGTCGGTCGACCCCGAGAGCTGACCGGTCCGCCGCCGGGCACGGGAGCCCCGGCCCGTGTCCGCCACAGGCCCGGCGGCAGGCGGCCCGTGCCGACCGCCACCGGGCCCTCACCCCTGGGCTGCGCCGCTCAGGGGACCACGCCCACCATCGTGTCGCGTACGACCGGGAGGGCGACCTCGACCGGTGCCGGGCGTACCGGCAGCACGCTGCGGGCGTCGCCGTCGGTGAGGATCCGAGCGACGTACAGCGGCCCGGAGCCCTCCAGCAGGTCCAGGCGGACCGCGTAACCGCCCCCGGGGTCGGTGCCGTCCGGTGCCGTCCACCCCTCGCCGTCCCCGCCGAACACGGCGGTGGTGCCCGCAGCGACCTCGGCGCGGACCGCGTCCCCCTGGGTGCCGTCGGCCCCGATGGGCGTGGCCATCAGCCGGGCGTCGCCCCCGGGGGCGGTGAGCACGAGCCGGGTCTCGGTGCCCTGCGGGGAGTCGGGCAGCACGGCCCCGGCGTTCAGGGGGGAGGACAGCGGCGGCACGGCCGAGGTGTAGGCGGTCTCCAGGATCTCGTCGGGGTCCTCCCCGGTGAACTCGGCGGCGACGCCGGCGACCACGGGCACGTCGGACTCCACGACCACCGTGCCGGCCCGGCCGCCCAGGACCGTGTCCAGGCTGATCCGGGCGGAGGCCGCCGGGGGGACCTGGAGTTCCAGCGGGTCGTCCCGGGTGCCCCGGGGCGCGGAGGCGTCGTCCTCACCGTCCCCTTCGGGCCCCTCCCCGCCCTCGCCCTCGGGTCCGATGACGTGGACGCTCACCCGCGCGGGCTCGTCGCCTGGGGTCGCGACGACCAGGTGGCGGCGGCCTCCGCCGGGCGGGACCCCGGGAACGACCTGTTCGCGGGCGGGGGCGGCGGTGGGCGGGACCCAGTCGGTGTGGCCCTCGACGTGTTCGGCGAGCAGGGAGGCGGCGACCCGGCCGGTGCTGGTGCGCACCTGCACGCCGACACCGCCGATGCTCTGCGCGAGTTCGGTGATGTCCAGGACGGTGGACCCGCCGGGCGGCAGGGAGATCCCGCGGCTGTCGACGGAGTAGGACGGCCCGCCGCCGGCGTGGATGTCCAGGCTGACGGTGGCCCGGGACGTCTCGGGGTTGGTGAGGTGGACGGTGATCGCCTCCAGGCGGACACCCTCGGAGTCGCCGCCGCCGGGCAGCGCGAACCAGGTGCTCACCGAGGGCTCGGCGCAGCGCACCTCGGTGAGGGCGCCGGAGGCCGCGGTGGTCTGCGCCGCTTCCAGGCCGGAGGCGAGGGAGCCGCGGGCGTGGACGGCGGTGGGCTCGACGGCGGCGGAGGTGTCGACGCCCCACACGTTCCCGGGTTCGGTGAGTTCCTCGCCCAGGAGCAGCTCCGGGTCGGGGCCGCCGGCCCCGGTGGCACCTCCCTGCGCGTCCGGGTCGCCCGGCTCCTCCGGCTCCGGGGCGTCCGCGGCCTCCTCAGGCTCTCCGTCCTCCCCGCCCTCCCCGGTCTCCTCCTCGACGACCGGGACCGGGACGGCCCACAGGCCGCCGGTGTCGTCGCGGCTGACCCTGGGGGCGAACGCGGCGACGGAGCTGTCGGCGTCCTCGTCGTGCGGCGCCGGGCAGACCCGCAGCGCGTGGGAGGGGCGGGCGGTCCCGGGCTGGGTGACGCCCAGCTCGGCGGTCACCGGACCGGTCGCCACGGCGATGCCGAACAGCGCGGCCAGGGCCAGCGCGACCAGCCCGAACAGCGCGAACCGGTTCTCCACGATCAGTCGCACGGCCTACTCCTCCCTCTCGTCGTCCGGGACGGCGGTGTCGGCGCCGCCGGGACCCGCCCGGCGGCGCCCCTTGCGGCGGGTGCCGCGACGGCGGCCGCGCACGGTCGTGATCGACCCGGTGTCGGTGACGGTGAACTCCCCGGTGGCGGGGGCCTCCGCCTCTCCGGCCGGCGGCTCCTCCGCGGCGTCCCCGGACGCGGAGCGCGCCCGGGAACCGCGGCGTCCGCGGCGCGGGACTCGCGGCTTCCCGGGGCGGCGGGGCCGGGGGGCCGGGGTCGACTCGATGAGGCGGACGTCCTCCTCGGTGCGCACGCCCGGGGCGGCCAGGACGGCGACGACGAGCAGCAGCACGCCCTGGGTGACCGTCCAGGCGGTGTGCACGTGGTCGGTGTGCCACACCCGGACCTCGCCGCCCTGGGCCGGCAGCGCCCAGGCCTGGTTCCCCCCCGGGACGTCGACGGGGGTCAGCTCGGTACCGTCGACGTCGGCCCGCCAGCCGTTCCCGGCCGTCTCGGCCAGGGCCAGGCGGCGGCCGGTCCCGCCCTCCTCCACCTGCGCGGTGAAGTCGTGGCCGGGGCCGTCCACCCGAAGCGGCTCCGTCTCCAGCCCGTCCTCGGAGACCACGCGCAGCCGCCCGGTCGGCTCGGCCAGCCGCCACAGGCCGTAGCGGCCCGACAGCGACTCCCGTACCAGCCCGGGGGTGCCGTCCAGCATGTCCACGATGGTGACGTCGGCGACCGTGCCGGCCTCCGGCCTGGGGTAGAGCACGTACTGGATCCCGTGGTCGGCCAGGACGCGCAGCCGGTCGCCGCCCTGGCCGATGGCCAGTTCGGCGACGGCCCGGTCCACGGCGGCCAAGGTCTCGCCGTCGGGGCGGATGCGCTCCTCGCCCAGGCGGGGTTCGCGGCCGCGGACGACGGTGTAGTCCACCCCGCCCTCCGCGCCGGGGGTGACGACGAGGGTGCGCGGCTCGGTGCCGTCGTCGCTCAGGCCGACTCCGCCGCCGACCAGGGTGCCGGGCAGGACCGGGGCGGCGTGCGCGGTGAGGGGGCCGTCCACGCCCCGCCACATCCACAGGCCCGCCCCGGCCAGGGGCGTGGTGACGGCGAGCAGGGCGACGCCGGCGGCGAAGACCCGGCGCAGTCCGCCCAGGGAGACCATGGTGCGGAAGGCGCGGGCGGCGGTGGCCGCCGACAGCAGCACCGCGGTGGCGGCGAAGGTCAGCGCCACCCCCGGCCAGACCGCGGCGGGCGGGCCGCCGAAGTTCGGCTCGATCACCAGGCGGGAGGTGAGGACCGCGACGAGCAGCCCGAACACGGCCAGGGACCAGCCCGCGGCGACCAGGATGCGGTTGCGCAGGAGCAGCAGCGCGCACAGGGCGGCGGTCAGCAGCCCGGCGGTCACCCAGACCGGGGGCGCTCCCGGCCCGCCCGGGGAGAGCATGAGCAGCTGTTCGGGGGTGGCGCCCGGCTCCGACAGTTCGGGGCGGTGCAGCCCGGCCTCCAGCAGCCACTGGGAGGGGTGCAGCAGCAGGTCGAGGGTCCACGGCATGAGCATGACCAGGGGGACGCCCAGGGCGATGCCGATACCGGCGTAGAGGCGGCGGCCCAGGTGGCCGAAGGCGGCCGCCACCAGCAGGCCGGTGACCAGTGCCAACGGCCACACCAGGGGGACGAACGCCGTGGCGGCGGCCAGTGTCAGGCCCAGTCCCCAGGCGGCCCGCCGGGAGTGCTTGGCGGGCATCACCACCACGCGGATGAGCAGCAGGCCCAGCACGGGCATGAGCACGTGGACCACGGCGGTGCCCAGCCGCCCCTGGGCGACCGCCCCGGTGGCCACCGGCAGCAGCGCGTAGGAGGCGGCCATCCACACCCGGGCGGGCCGGTATCCGAGCACCTCGCGGGCGAGCAGGTAGGCGGTGAGCCCGGCCAGGGGCACGGCGCCGAGCAGGAGCAGGGAGACCGCGATCCAGGGCTTGCCGAAGGTGACCGTGGACAGCAGGGCCAGGATCCCGACGTAGGGCGGGACCGCGCCGGCTGAGCCCAGGCCGGTGTCGGGGGCCCCGGAGAGGTAGAGGTCCCACAGGTCGGCGGCGCCGCCCGCGACGGGCGGCAGGGCGCCCCCGGCCAGCAGGGAACCGAAGAGCAGGGAGCGTTCGGCGACGATCGCGACGACCGTCAGACCGATGACGAGCAGCGGCCCCGGGCGCAGCACCACCCGGCGCAGGAAGCCCCCGGTGTCGGTGAGGGGCTCCTCGTCCTCGGGTGCGGGCGCGGTGGTGACGGCCTGGTGGCGGCCCGCGGTGTCGATGACCGGCTCGCCGGAGAGCACACCGGTGAGGAAGTCCGCGAACTGGCGCGCGGCCACGCCGCGCGCCAGGTGGGGCCGGATGGCGCTGTAGGTGCGGCGGCGGTCGCGACGGCGCCGGAAGCGGGCCCGCAGGAGCTTGTCCGGGCGCAGGTAGACCAGGGTGATCGCGGCCGCCTCGTCGAGGGCGTTGGCGGGCTGCTTCATGAACAGGTACATGATCACGCGCAGCAGCGATCCGACGGAGTTGCGCAGCAGGGCCGCGAGCATGCCCCCGAAGGGGAGGTTGGCCAGCAGTACGAACACGGCGTGCCTGCGGTCCACCCGGCGCGGGTGGTTGCGGGTGGCGCCGATGGGCCGCCGGCGGCGGGCGGAGGCCTCGGCGTGGTGGGCAACGGCGTCGGTGACGATGAGGACGTGCAGCCCGGCGCCGCCCACCCGCCAGCAGAAGTCGATGTCGTCGCGGAACAGCGGCAGGGCCCGGTCGAAGCCGCCCAGGCGCTCCCACACGTCGCGGCGGACGAGCATGCCCGCGCTGGACACGGCCAGGACCCGGCGGGTCCCGTCGTGCTGGCCGTGGTCGAACTCGCGCGGTTCCAGCCCGGTCTCCCGGCGGCCGGCGCCGTCGATGGTCACACCGATCTCGATCAGCAGGCGGCGGTCGAACCAGTCCCGGAGCTTGGGCCCCAGGACGGCGGCGCGCGGGTCGCGGTCGGCGGCGGCGAGGAGGTGCGCCAGGGCGTCCCGCTCCGGGGCGAGGTCGTCGTGGATGAGCCAGATCCACTCGGTGGCGTCCTCGTCGAAGCCGCTCACCGGGGAGGTGGAGCGCGGCAGTTCGAGGGCGGCGCGCACGGCGTCGCCGTAACCGGTGTCGGCGGGCATCCCGATGACCGCGTCCGGGGGCAGGTACTCGTGGAGGATGTCCGCGCCGCCGTCCGTGCTCGCGGTGTCGGCGGCCACGGCGCGCTGCACCGGGCGGCTCTGGGCGCGCAGCGCGGCCATGGTCTCCGGCAGCCACCGCGCCCCGTCGTGGGACACGATGACCGCGGTCACGACGTGTCGGGTCGAGTCGAGGTCGAGCACGGCTGTGGTGGCTCTCTCCGAGGGAAGGGGCGGGGCCTCCCGGGCACCGGGGCCGGGCGGGGCTGCGGGCGTGCGGTCACGCCGGGTCCCGACCGCGGGTCGGGGACGGGCACGGGTGCGTGCGGGACATCACCCTACGCCACCCCGCACCATTGCGTACCTATTCACCCCGGACCGTGCGACCGGCGCCTTATCCCCCTATTGGCCATTGAATGGTTGTACGCACCGGACCTCACTTCGGCCCCGACCGGTGTGGGACATGAGAAAAGCGCGCCCGGGCTCGCAGCCCGGACGCGCCCCACGCGCACGCCTCCTACAGAAGCTCCGCCAGGAAATCGAAATCCCCTCCGGCGGCTTTCTTCAGCCTTCGGCGCTCGCGTTCGGAGAGTCCCCCCCAGATACCGAAGCGCTCGTCATGTTCGAGCGCGTATTCCAGGCACTCCGCACGCACCTCGCACGACTGACAGACCTTCTTGGCCTCCCGGGTCGAGCCGCCCTTCTCGGGGAAGAACGCCTCCGGGTCGGTCTGCGCGCACAGTGCGCGTTCCTGCCAGCCCAGATCCTCATCCGAGCCGTGCGCCAGCGGGATGACCTCGCTCATGCGCACCTCCTGTTGCCCCCCATAGATGACCCGACCCTTTTCGTCCCCCGGGCCGGGTGGAATCCCACCTTGAAATTACACGCGGACGCAGTGCTACTCGTCAAGCGCCCTGCGTGGTAATCCACTGAATATCATGTAACGAAGCGTCTTCGCCGCTCGGTTCATGTCCGTTCTGCGGATTACCACGCAATTCACGACGTTCCAAGGAGGCGGGGGGCACGGGGCCCTCGCGGGGGGCTCAGCGCTGACCCTCTCCCCCGTACCAGCCCTGCTGACCCCCGGTTCCACCCTGTCCCTGCTGGTCAGAGCCGTATCCGGGAGTCGAGCCGTACTGGTCTCCGTAGGTGGAGCCGCCCTGGTCGGTCGTCTCCGTACCGTTGTTCTCACCGGAGTTAAAGAATGGTTCAACTCCGCTCTCGGACTGTGCGGGCTGGGCCTGCCCCTGCCCCTGGTACCAGCCGTAGTTGATGGCGTCCTGCGCGGCCTGCTCACCGGAGGCGGCACCCGCCTGGTCGCCCTGCGGCGCGTACTGGGACGGGTCGTAGGACTGGCCGTAGCCCTGCTGGGCCTGGGCGCCGGTGCCGTACTGCTGCGCCTGCCCGTACTGGTTCGGGTCGTAGGCCTGCTGCTGCGCCTGGGCGGGGTCGGTGCCGTACGCGGCCTGCGGCTGCGCCTGGCCCGAGGCGTCGTAGCCCTGCTGCGCCTGCCCGTACTGGTTCGGGTCGTACGCCTGCTGGGCACCCGTGGTGTACTGCTGCGTCTGGCCGTACTGGCCCGGGTCGTACGCCTGCTGCTGCGCCTGCGCGGCGTCGTAGCCCTGCGCCTGGCCCGAGGCGTCGTAGCCCTGCTGCGCCTGCCCGTACTGGTTCGGGTCGTACGCCTGCTGGGCACCCGTGGTGTAGGCGGCCTGCTGGCCCGGAACGGCCTGAGCGGGGTCGGCCGCGGGCTGGCCGCCGGTCACGGACGGGTCCTGGTAGCCCGGCTGGGCGTAGGCCTGCGGCTGCGCACCGGCCTGCGGGTAGCCCCCGTAGACCTGCTGCTGCGGAGTCGCGCGCGGCACCAGGGTCGGGTCGTTGAACACCTTGAGCAGTACGAAGGCGAAGATGCCCAGTACCGCGGCCAGGGAGAGGACCTCGACGAGGTGGGCGAAGCCGACGCTGACCCGGTTCAGCTCACTGCCCAGCATGAAGCCCGCGATCAGGGAGACCAGGGCGAAGACCAGGCCGACGCCGGACAGGATCATCGCGGTCAGCACGACGCCGGAGGCCGAGGAGCGGGCGCGCTCGGAGGTGACGACCAGGAGGACCGCCACCGCGAGCGGGACCACCACCTGCAGGCCGTAGAAGCCGGAGCCCGCATCGACCATGCCGGAGGGGAAGCCGCGGCCCCGGAAACCCGATTCGGAGATGATCCAGATCAGGCCGGAGAGCACCGAGGCGCCCGCCGCACCGATCAGGACCCACGCCACCGGTAGGCGCAGGCGTTCCAGTGTTTCGTTGTTCAAGGGAGATTCCCCTCTGCTGCTTCGTCGCCGCCCTCGTCGGAGGAAGAGTGGCACTGTCGTCGGGCTGTCGGATGGAATCGGCCGATCCCGGCTGCGGAACACGGGGACGCCGGAGGACCGGACCGAAAAAGTGGGACGGCGGCCACGGTACCGAGGTTCGGCCGAACGACGAACCGGCGGTACCGGTACGGTCACGCCCGGATCGCACCCACGGTGGGGCAGACGACCCGTACATGCCCCCAGCCTGCCAGACTTGGACGCATGCGGATAGTCGTACCGGCCGGTGGCATCGGCGGAGCGCGCTTCCTGCGGGGCCTGAAGGCCGCGCTGGGGATCGACTCGCCGGTCCCGGAGGAACAGAGCACGAACACCATCACCGTCATCGGCAACACAGGTGACGACATCACCCTGTTCGGACTGAGGATATGTCCGGATCTGGACACCGTGATGTACACCCTGGGCGGAGGCATCGACGAGGAGCGCGGCTGGGGCCGGGCCGACGAGACCTTCACGGTCAAGGAGGAGCTGGCCGCCTACGGCATGCGCCCCACCTGGTTCGGCCTGGGGGACCGGGACACCGCCACCCACATCGTGCGCGGCCAGATGCTCGCCGCGGGCTACCCCCTGTCGGCGGTCACCGAGGCGCTGTGCGACCGGTGGCGGCCGGGGGTGCGGCTGCTGCCGATGACCGACGACCAGGTCGAGACGCACGTGGTCATCGAGGAGGACGGGCGCAGGCGCGCGATCCACTTCCAGGAGTGGTGGATCAGGTACCGGGCGGCGGTGCCCGCACAGAGCATCGTCAGCGTGGGTGCCGAGGACGCCGAGCCCGCCCCCGGGGTCCTGGAGGCGATCGCCGAGGCCGACCTGGTGGTACTGCCGCCGTCGAACCCCGTGGTGAGCATCGGGTCCGTGCTCGGCGTCCCCGGGATCCGGGAGGCCCTGGCCGCCAAGACCGTGGTGGGGGTCTCCCCCATCATCGGCGGCGCCCCCGTGCGCGGCATGGCCGACGCCTGCCTGGAGGCGATCGGGGTGGAGACGAGCGCCGGGGCGGTGGCCGCCCACCTGGGCGCCGACCTGCTCGACGGGTGGCTGGTGGACGAGGCCGACGCGGGCACCGGGGTCGAGGGGATCGAGGTGCGCTCGCGCCCCCTGTACATGAGCGACCCGCAGGCCACCGAGGCGATCGCACGGGCGGCCCTGGACCTGGGCCGCGAGCTGGCCGACCGCAACGGCGGCGGCGCGTGAGCGCGGGCGCGGGGACCGGGGTGCGGGTGCGGGGCCTGGCCGGCCTGCCCGAGGTGGGCGAGGGCGCCGACCTGGTCGCGCTGATCGCCGACGCGGTGGCGGCCTCCGGTGAGCCGCTGGTCGACGGCGACGTGCTGGTGGTCACCTCCAAGATCGTCGCCAAGGCCGAGGGGCGGCTGCGCCGGATGGACCGGAGGGCCGCCGTCGACGCCGAGACGGTGCGGGTGGTGGCCCGGGCGGGCCGGACCCGGATCGTGCAGACCCGGCACGGGCTGGTGATGGCCGCCGCCGGAGTGGACGCCTCCAACGTCGAGCCCGGGACGGTGCTGCTGCTGCCCGAGGACCCCGACGCCTCCGCCCGGGCCCTGCGCGCCGGGCTGCGGGAGCGGCTGGGCGTGCGGGTGGGTGTGATCGTCTCCGACACCTTCGGCCGGCCCTGGCGGGTCGGACAGACCGACGTGGCCATCGGCGCGGCCGGGGTGGACCCGGTGCAGGACCTCCGGGGCACCACCGACACGTACGGCAACCTCATGGAGGCGACCGTCAACGCTGTCGCCGACGAGATCGCCGCGGCCGGGGAACTGGTCAAGGGGAAGACGAGCGGGGTGCCGGTGGCGGTGGTGAGCGGCCTGTCGGTCGTCACCGACGGGGACGGGCCGGGGGCCGCGGCGCTGGTGCGCCCCGCCGACGCCGACCTGTTCCGGTACGGCTCGCGCGACGTGGTGCCCGCCCGGCGCACGGTGCGCGCGTTCACCGGGGATCCCGTGGACCCCGCGGCCGTGCGCCGCGCGGTGGCGGCGGCGGTGACCGCCCCCGCCCCGCACCACACCACGCCGTGGCGGTTCGTGCTGGTGGAGTCGGCGCGGGTGCGCGAGCTGCTGCTGGACGCGATGCTCCGGGCGTGGGTGGCCGACCTGCGCGGCGACGGGTTCGACGAGGCGGCGATCGCCCGGCGCACCCGGCGCGGCGACGTGCTGCGGCGGGCGCCCTACCTGGTGGTGCCGTTCCTGGTGGCCGACGGGGCGCACGACTACCCCGACGAGCGCCGGGCAGACGCCGAGCGGACCATGTTCCACGTGGCGATGGGCGCCGGGGTGCAGAGCCTGCTGGTGGGTCTGGCCATGGAGGGGCTGGGCTCGGCCTGGGTCTCCTCCACGATGTTCTGCCCCGACGTGGTGCGCGAGGTACTGGAGGTGCCCGCGGACTGGCATCCGATGGGTGCGGTGGCGGTGGGGCACGCGGCCGAGCCGCCGCGGGAGCGGCCGCCGCGCGATCCGGAGGACTTCGTCGAGGTCCGCTGAGGCGCACCCGCGGACCCCGCGCCGCGGCCGCCCCCTTTGGGGCGCGGCCGCGGCGCCTCGCCGTGTCCGGCCGGTGCGGCGCGTCCCGGGGCCCGGCCCGGGCACGGCGGCGCCCTGTACCGCGTACCGGCGGCGGGCGCGTACCGGCGCCGTCCGCGGTGCGGGACCATCGCCCCGGGCGTCCGGGACCGCCGGCGGTGTCCGTGTGCGAGGACTCCGCGTACGGGCGTCCGGGCGGCACGGGCCGCGGCACCGCACGCAGCGTTCTCCCCCGTACCGGACGGGCCGTGCGCCCGCCCCGGCGGCCGGGAGGGCCGTCGTCGGGCGCGCCCGCCGCGCCGGGCCCGTCACCCCGGGGCGGGAATCCCCGGCATCCGCCTGGAGACCGCCCCGGGGTCCCCGAACAGGGATATCGACCCGGGCGCGAACGGAAGCGGGTCGTTGCACGGGGGGTGAATTCCGGGCGTCGGTCCGGCGTGGGTTCCGGTACCCGGTGCCGAAGAAAACTGAAAGCTTTCCTTCCCATTCCATTGACGCACGGGTAAGGCAACTCTAAGGTTTCTTAACAATTCGACCCCCCGACCTTCGTCACCCCGCTCGACGGAAGGAACCCCCCGACCATGAACCGTCACAGAAGCCGTACCCCCCGGGCGAAGGCCCTGCTGGCCGGGGCTTTCGCGGTGCTGGCCACCGCGTTCGCCATCGGCGCGGCCCAGCTCCCCGGGACACCGAACGAGGCACAGACCGTGGCCGCCGAGGAATCCACCGCGCAGCAGGGCGGCCAGTGGCTGACCGGCTACTGGCACAACTTCGACAACGGCTCCACCGTGATGCCCCTGTCGGAGATCCCCTCCGAATACAACCTGGTCGCCGTCGCGTTCGCCGACAACCACCCCAGCCTCGACGGCGGGATCACCTTCAACCTCGCCAGCGGTGAACTGGGCGGCTACACCGACGCGCAGTTCCGCGCCGACATCGCGGCCGTCCAGGCCCAGGGCCGCAAGGTGATCATCTCCGTCGGCGGCGAGCGCGGGAACGTGATCGTCTCCAACCCCACCCAGGCGCGGAACTTCGCCGACACCACGTACGAGCTGATGCGGGACTACGGGTTCGACGGCGTCGACATCGACCTCGAACACGGCATCAACGCCCGGTACATGACCGACGCGCTGCGCGACCTGCACGGCCAGGCCGGCGACGACCTCATCATCGCGATGGCGCCGCAGACGATCGACTTCCAGGCCCCGTCCATGGGGTACTACCAGCTGGCGTCGAACATCTCCGACATCCTCACCATCGTCAACATGCAGTACTACAACTCCGGCACGATGATGGGCTGCGACCAGAAGGTCTACTCCCAGGGCACGCCCGACTTCGTCGCCGCGCTGGCCTGCATCCAGCTGGAGATGGGGCTGGACCCGAGCCAGGTCGGCCTGGGCCTGCCGGCCGTCCCCTCCGCGGCGGGCGGCGGGTACATGGCCCCGAGCCAGATCGTCCGCGCCCTCGACTGCCTGGAGGCCGGTACCAACTGCGGGAGCTTCTCCCCCTCCACCCCGTACGGCCCCATCGGCGGCGTGATGACCTGGTCCATCAACTGGGACGCCACCAACGGCTACGCGTTCGCGAACACCATCTCCGACCGCCTCGACAGCGGCCCCGGCGGCAGCGGCCCCACCGACCCGCCGACCGACCCGCCCACCGGGGGGCCAACCGACCCGCCCGGCGACTGCACCGCCCCCGCCTGGAACCGGAACGACGTCTACACCGGCGGCAACGTGGTCTCCCACGGCGGCTCCGAGTGGCGCGCCCAGTGGTGGACGCAGGGCGAGGAGCCCGGCACCACCGGGGAATGGGGCGTCTGGCGCCTCGTCGGCGCCTGCTGACCCTCCCCTGACCGGGCCGTCCGGCAGCCGCCGGACGGCCCGCCCACCCCTTCTTCTCCCCGCGCTCCCCCGGCACCGCGCCGGCGGGGTCCTCTGCCGTGCCCGCACCCGGGTCCGGCGCATCCCCCGAGATCCCGAGGAAGGTCACCCCCATGCCCGACCCCCGTCCCCGCGGCGGCCCCGCCCGCCGGCTCGGCTCCGCCCTGGCGGCACTGGCCCTGGCGGCCGGGACGCTGTTCACCCCGGCGGCCGCGCACGCCGTACCCGCCGCGCCGGCCGCGCCCGCCGCACCGGTCTCCGCCTCCTCCGACTCGGAGTGCCGGCCCGACGGGCTGTACCCCACCCCCGGCGTGGACGTCCCCTACTGCGACGTCTACGACGCCGACGGCCGCGAGAAGCTCCCCAACGACCTCGACCGGCGGGTCATCGGGTACTTCACCAGCTGGCGCAACGGCTCCAACGGGCAGCCCGAGTACCTGGCCGACGACATCCCCTGGGACCGGATCTCCCACATCAACTACGCCTTCGCGCACGTGGGCCCGGACGACCGCGTGTCCGTGGGCCCGGACACCCCCGACAACCCCGCCACCGGAATGACCTGGGAGGGCCTGGAGAACGACCCCGAGTACGACTACCAGGGGCACTTCAACCAGCTCAACCGGTTCAAGAAGGAGCACCCCGGGGTGAAGACCCTGGTCGCGGTCGGCGGCTGGGCCGAGACCGGCGGGTACTTCGGCGACGGCGGCGAGCGGGTGGCCAGCGGCGGGTTCTACTCGATGACGACGACCTCCACGGGGGTGAACCACGCGGGCATCGAGACGTTCGCGGACTCGGCCGTGGAGTTCGTGCGCGAGTACGGGTTCGACGGGCTCGACATCGACTACGAGTACGCCACCTCCAACCGCGGCGCGGGCAGCCCTGACGACTTCTGGATCTCCGACGCCCGGCGCGGTCTGCTGTGGGAGGGCTACGAGGAGCTGATGCGCGTCCTGCGCGAGAAGCTCGACGAGGCCTCCGCCGAGGACGGAACCTACTACCAGCTGACCGCCGCGGTGCCCGCCTCCGGGTGGCTGCTGCGCGGCCAGGAGGTGCACCAGGTCGTGCAGTACCTCGACTTCGTCAACATGATGACCTACGACCTGCACGGCACCTGGAACCACTTCGTCGGCCACAACGGCGCGCTGTACGACAGCGGCCTGGACCCCGAGCTGAGCGCGGTGTACGGGGCATACAACGGTATCGGCTACCTCAACGCCGACTGGGCCCACCACTACTTCCGGGGCGCGATGCAGGCTGGCCGGATCAACCTGGGGGTGCCGTTCTACACGCGCGGCTGGACGGACGTGCAGGGCGGCACGAACGGGCTGTGGGGGCGGTCGGCGCTGCCGAACCAGACGCAGTGCCCGCCCGGCACCGGTGTCAACACCCCCTGCGGCAACGGGGCCGGCGGCATCGACAACCTGTGGCACGACAGCGACCCGGTGACCGGCGGGGAGATCCCGGCGGGCGCCAACCCGATCTGGCACGTCCTCAACCTGGAGGACGGCGTGGTCGGCGACTACGTGGACGACTACGGGGTGGACGGCTCGCTGGTCGGCACCTACGAGCGGCACTGGGACGACGTCACCAAGAACGAGTGGTGGTGGAACCCGCAGACCCGCACGTTCCTCACCGGTGACGCCGAGCGGACCATCCGGGCCAAGGCCGACTACGTGGCCGACACGGGCCTGGGCGGCATCATGATCTGGGAGATGGCGGGCGACTACTCCTATGACTCCGGCGCCGGCCAGTACGAGATGGGCGACACGCTCATCACGTCGCTGCACGAGACCCTGAGCGAGGCCGGACCGTACGGCGCGGTCAAGGCCGAGACCGAGGCCCCGGCCGAGGTCCTGGACGTGGACGTGGAGTTCCACGACTTCGCGCTGGGCGACAACAACTACCCCATCAACCCCAAGGTCACCATCACCAACAACTCGGCGGCGGCGATCCCCGGCGGGGCCGAGATCACCTTCGACTACGGCACCTCCGCCCCGGGCAACATGGGCGACCAGTCGGGGCTGGGGCTCACCCACCTCCAGATCGGGCACAGCCGGGCGAACAACGTCGGCGGCCTGGACGGGGACTTCCACCGGGCGCGGATCACCGTTCCGGGCTGGCAGTCCATCCCGGCCGGCGGGGGGACGTTCACGTTCAACCTGAACTGGCGGCTGCCCATCGCCCAGCCCTCCAACTGGCGGGTCGAGGTCGGCGGCACCGAGTACGCCATCACCTACGACCACCCGCGTGCGGGCACCGTGGTGGACGGCCCCGGCGACGACGGCGGCGAGGGGCCGGGCGGCGGCGAGCCCGGCGACTGCACCGCCCCGCCGTGGTCCTCCGGCGCCGTCTACACCGGCGGCGACCGGGTGAGCCACAACGGCCGCGAGTACGAGGCCCGCTGGTGGACCCAGAACAACGAGCCGGGCACCGGCGGCGAGTGGGGCGTCTGGCTCGACCGGGGCGCCTGCTGACCCCGGGCCGCGCGCGGGGGCCCGGCCCCCCACCCGCTCCGCGCGGCCCCTGAAGGAGGGGCGGGAGCGCCGATCCCCCGGCTCTCCCGCCCCTTCGCCGTTCCCGGCCCCGGGCTCTCAGACGAGGGGGAGGGAGCGGCGCAGGATGCTCGGGGCGACGCCGTCGCTGGCCTCGGCCACGGCGCGGCGTTCGGCGGGGACCTCGCCGTAGAGGGTGGTGCGCTGGCGCAGCGGGCGGCCGGTGGGTTCGACCAGGGCGCGGATGTCGGTGATGGTCTTGTACGACCCCTGGTCCGAGCCCGCCATCCGGCTGATGGTCTCCTCCATCAGGGTGCCGCCCACGTCGTTCACCCCGCCGCGCAGCAGCAGGCGGCAGGTGTCCTCCGCGAGCTTCACCCAGGAGCACTGGATGTTGTCGATCGCCCCGTGCAGCAGCAGCCGGGCCAGTGCGTGCACCGCCCGGTTCTCGCGGACCGTGGGCCCCGTGCGGGCCAGGCCCGCCAGGTAGATGGGCGCGTTGGTGTGCACGAAGGGCAGCGGCACGAACTCGGTGAACCCCGGCCGCCCGTTGCGCTCCAGCGAGCGCTCCTGGAGCGAGCGCAGCAGCTTGATGTGCGCCACCCAGTGGCGGGGCGAGTCCACGTGCCCGTACATCATCGTCGACGTGGTGGGGATGCCCAGGTCGTGCGCGGTGGTGATGACCTCGATCCACTCGCTCGCCGGGAGTTTGCCCTTGGTGAGGACCCAGCGGATCTCGTCGTCCAGGATCTCCGCGGCGGTGCCCGGGATCGACCCGAGCCCCGCGTCCCGGGCCCGGGTCAGCCACTCGCGGACCGGCAGGTTCGTGCGGGCCGCCCCGTTGACCACCTCCATCGGGCTGAACGCGTGGACGTGCATGCCCGGGACGCGCTCGCGGACGGCGGCGGCGATGTCGAAGTAGGCGGTGCCCGGCAGGTCCGGGTGGATGCCGCCCTGCATGCACACCTCGGTGGCGCCCGCGTTCCACGCCTCCTCCGCGCGGTCGGCGACCTGGTCCAGGGAGAGGGTGTAGGCGTCGGCGTCGGTGCGGCGCTGGGCGAACGCGCAGAACCGGCAGCCGGTGTAGCAGACGTTGGTGAAGTTGATGTTCCGGGTGACCACGAACGTGACGTCGTCGCCGACCGCGTCGCGGCGCACCCCGTCCGCCAGCTCCGCCAGGGCCTCCAGCTCGGGCCCGTCGGCGTGCAGCAGGGCGAGCGCCTGCGCGTCGGTGAGCCCCGCCGGGTCCCTCTCCGCGGCGCGCAGGGCGTCGGCGACCCCCGGGTCGAACCGGCGGGGCACCGCGCCGTCGCGGTCGACCTCGCCGAGGGCCTCCCAGTCGCCGTACACCGAGTCGAAGTCGCCGCGCCGGTCGCCGGTGCGCCCCTCGGTGTCGACGGCGGTGTGCAGGTCGGTGCGCCCGGTGTCGGCCAGCACCGCCTCGGGCTCCTGCCAGGGGCGGCCCACCAGGGGCGCGTCCTCGACGGCCAGCCCGGTGTCCGGGTCGGCGAGGGCCTCCACGTGCGCCCGCAGCCGCGGGTCGAGCCAGGGCTCCCCCGCACGGATGTACTCCGGGTAGACGGTGAGCCGCTCCCTGAGCTCGAACCCCCCGGCGGCGCTGCGGGCGGCCAGGTCGTCGGTCTGCGGCCAGGGCCGCTCCGGGTTGACGTGGTCGGCGGTGAGCGGGGAGACCCCGCCCCAGTCGTCGATGCCCGCGCGGAGCATGAGCGCGTACTCGTCGCGGCCGCCGTCCTCCGCGCCGATGAGGTTGGGCGGGGCCTGGATGTGCGCCTTGGACCCCATGACCAGTCGGGTGACCGCGATGGCCGCGGCCATCGCGTCGATCTCGGCGTCGGCGCGGTGCATCATCGCGGTGTCCGGCTTGGCGCGGAAGTTCTGGATGATCACCTCCTGGATGCCGCCGTGGCGGCGGGCGACGGCGCGCATCGCGAAGATGGACTCGGCCCGGTCGGCGACCGTCTCCCCGATGCCGAGCAGCAGCCCGGTGGTGAACGGGACGCTGGAGCGGCCCGCGTCCTCCAGGGCGCGCAGGCGGACGGCGGGGTCCTTGTCGGGGCTGCCGTAGTGGGGCTGCCCCTTCTCCTCGAACAACCGCCGGGAGGTGGTCTCCAGCATCATGCCCATGGAGGGCGCGACGGGCTTGAGGCGCTGGAAGTCGGCCCAGGTCAGCACACCCGGGTTGAGGTGGGGCAGGAGCCCGGTCTCCTCCAGGATCATGATGGCGGTGGCGCGCACGTAGGACAGGGTGTCGTCGTAGCCGTGGGCGTCGAGCCACTCCGCGGCCTGCCTCCACCGGTCCTCGGGGCGGTCCCCCAGGGTGATGAGGGCCTCCTTGCAGCCCATCGCGGCGCCCCGGCGGGCGATGTCGAGGACCTCGTCCGGGGACATGAACGGGGATTCCAGGCGGCCGGGCACCGTCGCGAAGGTGCAGTAGTGGCAGCGGTCCCGGCACAGCCGGGTGAGGGGGACGAACACCTTGCGGCTGTAGGTCACCACACCGGGCCGGCCGGCCGCCTCCAGGCCGGCGTCGCGCACCCTGGAGGCGTATCCCAGGAGCGTGTCCAGGTCCTCGCCACGGGCGTGCAGAAGGACCTCCGCCTCGGCGGCGTCCAGGGTCTTCCCGTCCCGGGCGCGGGCCAGGGCGCGTCGCATGGCGGACGGGGTGGGGGCGGGTTCGTTCGCACCGGTCATAAGCCGCACCCTACGCCCCGCCGGTTCCGCCCCCGTGAACCGGATGGGCCGAGGGGCGGACCGCGGCCGGCGGGAGGAGGCGCGGTCCGCCGGACACGGCCCGGGGCGTAGGGTCGGCGCAAGGACGGATGAGGAGGGACCGGGTGCTCGCTCGGCTGCGCCGCGACCCCTGGGTGCGGTTCGTGTTGGTGGTGCTGCTGTGCGCGTGCGCCGCGTGGGCTCTGCGCGGGCACTGGGAGCAGGCGCGCGAGGCCGCGCTGTCCCTTCCGCTGTGGACACTGCCGCTGGCGGTGCTGGCCGGGATGGCCGGCCTGACCGCGCAGATGATGGCCTGGCGCGCCCTGCTGTCCGGACTGGGCTCGCCGCTTCCGGTGCCGGTGGCGGCGCGGGTGATGTTCGTGGGCCAGCTCGGCAAGTACCTGCCGGGTTCGGTGTGGGCTTTCGTGGCCCAGGTGGAGCTGGCCCGCGACCGGGAGGTGCCCCGGGTGCGGGGCACGGCGGCGACCCTGCTGGCGGTGGGGGTGACGGTGGCCGCGGGCCTGGCGGTGGCCGCGGTGGCGCTGCCGCTGTCCTCGGCGGGGGCGGCCCGCACCTGGTGGTGGGCCCTGGCGTCGGCGCCGCTGCTGCTGGCCGGGCTGCACCCGCGCGTGGTGAGGTGGGGGATGCGCCTGGCGGCGCGCCCGTTCGCCCGGTTCCGGGAGGTGGCCGAGGCCGGGCCGCCGGACATCGGCGGCCGGGCGATGGCGGCGGCGCTGGGGTGGACCCTGGCTGCGTGGGTGCCGCTGGGCCTGCACCTGTGGGTGCTGGTGTGGGCGGTGGGCGGCGACCCGCGGGGGTCCCTGGCCCCGGCGCTGGGGGCGTACGCGCTGGCGTGGACGCTGGGTCTGCTGGTGGTGTTCGCCCCGGCCGGGCTGGGGGTGCGCGAGGCCGTGCTGGTGGTGGCCCTGGCCCCGGTGGTGGACGCCGGTGCGGCCCTGGTCGCGGCGGTGCTGTCGCGGCTGGTCATGACGGTCGCCGACGTGGCGTGGGCGGGGCTGTCGATCCCGCTGTCCCGGTTCGGGGGCGGGCCGGTGGGGGCGGACGGGCCGCGTCCCGGAGCGGCGTGAACCCCTTTCCCGGGATCGGGCTAACACAGGTAGAAGCACCTTCCTGACGCCCCCACGATTGGACCCCCATGTCCCCTACCGCCTCCAGGGCGCTTCCGCCCGAAGAAGCGGAGAGCGACGCGTCGGTCGTCCGCCGGTCCCTGCACGATCCCACCGGCTTCGGTGAGATCTTCCGCCGGCACGCACCCGCACTGCAGCGCTACGCAGCCCGAAGGCTGGGCCCGGCCGACGCCGACGACGTGGTCGCCGAGACCTTCCACATCGCCTTCCGCAAACGGCACCGCTACGACCCGGCCTACCCCGACGCGCGGCCCTGGCTGTGGCGGATCGCCGCCAACCTCATCCGCAGGTACCACCGCACCGAGACCCGCCACTACCGGGCCCTGGCGCGGACCGGCGTCGACCCGGTCCTGGAGGGGCACGCCGACCGGGTGGGCGAGCGCGTGGACGCCGCCTCGGTCTCGGCGTCCCTGGCGGCCTCCCTGGCGCGGCTGTCCAAGGGCGACCGCGACGTCCTGCTGCTCATCGCCTGGGGCGAGCTGACCTACGAGGAGGTCGCCTCGGTGCTGGGCATCCCCGTGGGCACCGTGCGCTCCCGGCTGCACCGCGCGCGCAGGCGTCTGCGCGCCGACCTGCCCGCGTCCGCCGTCTTCCACGAGGAGGTGACCCGGTGAACGAGCTCGACCACCTGAGGAACCTGAGGTCCGAGATCCCCGAGCGCTCCCCGGAGGAGCTGGCGCTGCTGACCGGCTGGCGGCCGGGCGAGAGGAATGTCCGGCAGGTGCGCCGACCACGCCTGCTGCCGCTGGCGCTGAGCGGGGTCGCGGTCGTCGCGGCGGCCGCCGTGTTCCTGGCACTGGTGGTGTTCCCGGGATCGCTCACGGTCGGCGTGGGCCCGGCCACCGAGCCCTCCGGGGAGGCCACGGAGGCGGAGGCCCCCGCCATGGAGGCGATGGCCCCGATCATCGAGGCGGTCCGGAACCAGCCCGTCGAGGGCGACGTCTGGTACCAGAGCATCACCCCCGGGCTGGCCGTGCCCGTGGGCCCCGAGGGCGACAGGTACGGGGTGTACGACATCCGTCCAGGCGAGCAGTGGAGCTGGATGGGCGAGCTTCCCCTCGAGAGGGGTGGTTCCCCGGACGAGGAGGAGAGCCTGAGCGCCCAACGTCACGGTTTCGGCGACTGGGCCCTCGTGGACGACAGGCACCAGGCCGCCTGGGAGCGCGACGGCTCCCCCGAGTACTGGTCCTCCGAGGAGACCGGCGACCAGCCGATCCCTTTCGCCTCCGCCACGAACGTCGAGGGGGAACTCCTCGGTCCCGGCGGCGCCGGGTGGAGTCTGGGAGGCGGCCAGCAGGAACACCGCGACCTCCAGGAGCTGCCCGCCTCCCCGGAGGAGCTGCGGGAGATGATGCTCGCGTACCGGGACCCGGAGGCGCCTGCGAGCGAGGAGGACCGGCTCTTCCTGGACATCTATCACAACCTGGCCATCCCCACTCCCCCCGAGGTGTCGGCCGGCATGTACACCGTCCTGGCCGGGCTCCCCGGCCTGCGACCGCTCGGAGAGGTGACGGACCGGTCCGACCGGGAGGCCGTGGGCGTGGCCTACGCCCCCGGCGAGCCCACGGACTTCGGCACGGTCGAGTACCGGCTCCTCTTCGATCCGGAGACCGGTCGGCTGCTCTCCCGGGAAGAGGTGGTGATCGAGCCCGCCGAGTCGGTGGCCGACTGGTGCGAGCCCGGAGACGTGGTGGACTACATCCTCTACGAGACCGCCTGGATCGCCGAACCCCCGCTGTAGTGATCCCGCGCCCCGCCGCGGTCCTTCGGAGGGGCCTCCGGAAGGATCGGGGCGGGGTGCCCACGTCCCGGTCCCGGGATGCGCACGGGGACCGCGCACATCCCGGCAGGTGAACCGCACGCCCGGGGCGGCCGTCCCGACAGGGGGGTTCCGCCCCCCGAGAATCCGCCCCCTGAAACAGGAGCCCCCATGCATCCCGTCCGTTCCCTGCTCCCGGCCGCCGCGGCCGTGATCCTCACCCTGACCGCCTGTACCCAGGGCGCCGCGGCGCCCGCCGCCGAGACGCCCGCGGAGGCCGCGGAGGCGGTCGGCCCCGCCATGGAGGTGATGGCCCCGGTCATCGAGGCGGCCGGGATCCAGTTCGTCAAGGGCGACGTCTGGTACCTGCGCACCATCTCGGGAGAGGCCTGGGGGGTGGGTCCGGAGGACGACAGGTACGGGGTGTACAACGCCTACCACGCCGAGGACTGGAGCTGGGTGGGCGAGTACGACACCGGAACGGGCCGGAGCGGGGGCGAGGAGTGGGGGCTGAGCGCCCGGCGGACCAACGCGACGACGTGGAAGCCGGTGAACGAGGACGCCTGGGCCGCGTGGGAGCGTGACGGCTCCCCCGTTCGGTGGGAGTACGGACCCGAGGGGGCGCGCAACGACATCCCCACGCAGGAGGAGGGCTTCGGGGAGATGTCCGGTCCCCATCCCGGGGGCTGGGACTTCGGGCTCGGCACCGTGGACCACCAGGGTCTCCAGGAGGCCTCCCCCGACCCCGGTGATCTGGAGGAGATGCTGTTCCCCGCCTCGGAGCCCATGCCGGACGAACCGGCGGAGCAGGATCCTTCCGGTATCCGGCACCCGTCGACGACGGGAAGCGGACACGAGAGCGAGGAGGCACGGCGGTTCTCCTACGTCAGCCGGTCGCTGCACCTCCCCTTCCCCCCCGAGGTCAGAGCTGGCATGTACACCCTCCTGGCCGGGCTTCCCGGCGTCCGGCCGCTCGATGCGGTGCGGGACGTGTCCGGCCGGGAGGCCGTGGGTGTGGCCTACACCTTCGACCCGACCGACATCGGCACCGTCGAGCACCGGGTCCTCTTCGACCCGAACACCGGCCGGCTTCTCTCCCAGGAGCAGGTGGTGGTCGAGCCCTCCGCGTCGGAGGCCGACTGGTGTCGGCCCGGCGACGTGGTGAAGTACACGCTCTACGAGATCTCCGAGTGGATCGACGGCCCGCCGCTGTAGGCCCCCGCCGGCCGGGATCCGCGGTGGACGGCGCGGGTCCCGGAGGTCAGGCGGAGAGGAGGCGGGTGATGTAGTCGGCCCAGAAGGGGGCGGGGTCGACCGGGCGCACCCCGGCGCGCAGGCGCTCGGGGGTACCCGGGGTGTAGAACTCCCCGAGTGCCCGGGCCAGGTCGGCGACGTCGCCCGGGGCGCACAGCAGCCCGTCCACACCCTCCCGGACGTGGTCCGCCAGGGCCCCGGCGCGGGTGGCGACCACCGGCAGGCCGTGCCGGTGGGCCAGCCACACGTTCTGGCTCGCGGTGGCGGTCCGGTAGGGCAGCACCACCGCGTCGGCGGCCGCGTAGAGGCCCGGCAGCTCCTCGGCGGGCACGTAGCCGTCGCGCAGCCGTACCCGGGCGCCGAGCCCCAGCTCGTCGGCGAGCGCGGCGAGTTCGCCGGTGCCTCCCCAGAACTCCCCGGCGACGGTGAGCGCGACGTCGTCGGGCGCCCCCGCGGCCAGCGCGCGCAGCAGGACGTCCACCCCCTTGTAGGGGCGGACGATGCCCAGGAACAGCAGGTGGCGCCGCTCCCCCGGCGCCGGGGGGACGGCCGGGCCGGTGTCGGGCAGGTGCGGGGGCAGCACGGCCGTGACCGGGGAGTCGGCCCCGGGGCCGCGCAGTCCCCGGGCCAGGCGGGACTGGTCGGCGGAGTGGGCCAGCACCCCGTCCACCCGCCGCAGCAGGCTCCGGACCAGCGACACGTCCACGGCCCGCCGCTCGTGCGGCAGCACGTTGTGGCACAGCGCCACCACCCGGGTGCGGTCGCCGCGCACCGACCGGATCCCGGCCAGGATGCCCAGGTAGGCGGGCACCTGCACGGGAGAGAACAGGGTGAGGACCACCAGGTCGGCCCCCCGGGCCAGCCGCCGCCCGGCCCGCCACCACCCGTCGGGCCGGTACCAGGCCAGCTCGCGGCGGGTGTCCGGGTAGGGCTCCCCCTCGGGTTCGTCGACGGTCTGCGTCCCCGGGTAGAGCGCGGCCGGGTACTGGGCCCGCCACGACTCGACCGCGGTGGGGTGCCCGGCCGCCCGCAGCCGGTGCGCCAGCTCGGTGGTGTGCCGGGCTCCGCCGCCCTTGTAGGGGTGGACCGGGCCGACCAGGGCGACCCGGGCGGCGCTCACGCCCCGTCCCGGGAGCGCACGATGAGGTCCGCCAGCAGGGCGATCGCCGCGATGATCAGCCCCGTCATGAGGATCATGACGGTGTTGTTGGGCATGTACAGCGGGTTGCGCACCTGGTCGAACACGAACTTGGCGGCGCCCAGCCCCAGCAGGGTGAGCGCGGGCGGCATCAGCACCTTGAGCGGGTTGAAGTACATGACCATGCGCAGCACCTGGAGGATGTACCGGTACGCGTCGGTGACGAAGTGGAACTTCGACTTCCCGGCGCGCTTGGCGTACTCGATGGGCACGTACCGCACCGGGTGCTGGTTGGACAGGAACGCCAGGGTGATGGTGGTGACGCAGGAGAACCCGGGCGGCAGCAGCCGCAGGTAGGGGCGGGCGACGTCGCGGCGGAACACCCGCAGTCCGGAGTTGAGGTCGGGGATGCGCGTGTTGGTGAGCTTCTCGGCGATCTTGCGGATGATCCACTTGGCCGGCACCCGCAGCGCCTTGTGGCTGCCCATCTCCTGGTCGCGGGCGCCCACCACCTGGTCGATCCCGGGGTCCTCGTCGAGCATGGCGACCAGCTCGGGGATGCGCTCGTTGGGGTAGCTCATGTCCGCGTCGGTCCACACCACGTACTCGCCGCGGGCGCGCTGGCTGCCGATGCGGCGGACCGTGCCGGAGCCGCCGTTGTGCCCGAACGCGATGATCCGCATGCTCGGGAACAGGGGCGCGACCTCGCGCAGCCGCTCCAGGGTGGCGTCCGTGGAGGCGTCGTCGACGGCGAGCAGCTCGTACCCGTACTCGGAGGCGTCCATGGCCGAGCAGATCCGCTTGACCTCGTCGACGACGTGGTCCTCTTCGTTGTAGCAGGGCAGGACGATGGTGACCCGCACCGGCGGGTCGCCGGCTCCGGGCTCGGACGGGGATCGGGCGTCGTCGTGTGTCTGGTTCATGCGTTCTTCTCAACGGTTGCGGGGGCCTGCGGCGGGCACGGCGGGGCGGGGTTCAGGGACGGGGGACGACCGTGATCCACACGCTCCCGACGAAGCTCCAGTGGCCGGTGGGCGGTTCCATGAGAGTACTCGGATCCATCTGGGCCACCACGTGGAAGGGCCGCTCCGGCTCCACCTCGGGGACGAGGCCGGTCAGTTGCCCCCAGTCCTCGGAGGCGAGCACGGGTGTGCGGCCGCGCTCCAGGATGCCGCCGATGACGCGGTGGACGTTCTCGGGGGTGGCGTCGTCGAGCGCGGCGGTGGGCACCCCGCAGACGTTGCGCAGCAGCGGCATGTAGTTGCCCGCCATGCCGGAGTCGACCACGACCACCGAGGCGTCGTCCGGTAACGCGGCGCACAGTTCCTCGGTGGCCGCCACCGTCCCCACGTCCTGCCGGTACCCCATGATCCCGGCGAAGGAGGTGATGGCGGTGGGGCCGACCATCGCGACGGCCGCCCCCGCGGCGACCACCACCGGCAGCAGGCGGGCGGCCGAGCCGTGCCTCTCCGCCTGGACGGCGATGGCGCAGTAGCGGGTCAGCCAGGCCAGGAACCAGACCGCGAACAGCACGAACGCGGGGATGACCAGGACGATGAGGCGGCGGCTGGCCCAGGGGTGGTCGGGGGTGATGGCGGGGCGCAGCAGGGTGGTGGCCACCGACCACACCAGCAGCATGGCGGGCAGCAGCCACTGGGGGTCGCGCCACGCGGTGAGGCGGCGCAGGACCAGGGCCACGCCCAGGGAGGCGAACAGGACGGTGCCCAGGCCCACGTACCAGCCCACCCAGTACAGGCTCATGTCGTAGTAGGTGCGGCTGCCCTCGACCGGCAGCCCCTCCTGGGACTGGACGTAGGCGACCCAGCCGTCGGTGAAGTCGCTGCCGTGGCCGTAGTCGGGCCACAGCAGCGGCCGGACGGCGAAGCCGACCATCGTGAGCAGGGCCAGGGCGGCGACGGCCCCGGGCAGCCACCGCACCCGGTCGGTGCGCGGCAGGCCGTACCGCCACAGGGCGGCGGTGCCGACCGCCGCCGCGAGGATCACCCCGCCGCTGATCATCAGCAGCGGGTCGAGGGAGTCGGACAGGTACTCCAGGTAGGGCAGGGAGAGCCCGTATCCGGCGTACAGGCCCAGGCCGGTGCCGAGCGCCAGTCCACCGAGCAGGGGCAGGGCCTGGCCGCGGCGGGCGAGCAGGAGCAGGGCGATGAACCCGATGACGGGCAGCAGGTCGCGGATGGCGTCGATGCGTACGACCAGGGCCAGGCCGAGCACCAGCCCCGCGACGGCGGCCAGGGTGTGGGCCCGCGCCCACCGGTCGGTGACGCGGGTGCGCCTGACGAGGGAGTCGTAGGCCAGGACCAGGCCGCCGATGAGGAGGATCTGGGTGAGCGGCTCGCTGTAGGTGAACCGGCTGACCCACTGCTGGGGCAGGCACAGGGCCAGGACCAGGGCGCCGAGCGGGGCCCAGCGGGCGCCGACCAGGCGGGCGGTGAGCCCGGCGAAGGCGAGGACGCCCAGGGCGCCCAGGACGGGGGTGGTGACGAGCATGCCGTCGAGGCCGCCCAGCCAGTACCCGATGGCGGTGACCAGGGGTGCGCCCGCCATGAACTGCGGCCAGATGACGTTCCCGCGCTCGTAGTGCGCCAGGCTCTGGTAGCTCAGCGAGGGGTCGTCCCCGGCGATGAGTTCGCGCTGCTGGGGGATCGGCAGGTGGCCGTTCTCGGCGATCCACACCGTGTACATGGCGTACGAGGCGGGGTCGCGGCGGATCACCAGGGCCTCGGCGTGGTAGGCGATCTGCACGATCGCGAAGGCGGCGGTGACCACCAGGACCAGGACGACGGGCCACCAGGGCACGTCCTCCTCCGGGTCCGGGATGAGCCGCGGCACCAGTGCACCGGCCGCGATCACGGCGGGGACCCCCAGGACCAGGGCGATCCAGGGGGTGAACAGGCCGAGTGCCAGAAGGGGGAAGGCAACCAGGAGCCAGGCCGAGACGGCGATCGCGGGGAGCGCGGTGACACGGGCGAGAAATCGTCCGGGAAGCAAGCGCATGAGGCCACTGTGTCATTTCCCGCCACTTGCGTGCACACCGGTCGGCGGTTCGTTACGGACCCGCCGCATCCCGGTGCCGGCCCCTCCTGACCCGTGGGCACCGCGGGGCCCGGCGGGTTCTAGAGTGAGGGCCATGTCCGAAACTCCCGCGCAGCTGTGGCGCGACCTGGTCGCCGCCGACCCGTCCCGCCCGTTCACGACCTCCTACGACTCCTCCGGCGGCCGGGTGGAGCTGTCCCGGGCCACCTTCGACAACTGGGTGTCCAAGACCGCGAACATGCTCGTGGACGGGTTCGGGACGCAGCCGGGCGACCGTGTGGTGCTGGCCCTGCCGGTGCACTGGCAGACCTTCGTGTGGCTGACCGCCTGCTGGTCGGTGGGCGCGGTCGCCGAGATCGCCGACGGTGCCGAACTGCCCGCGGACGCCCAGGTGGCGGTGGCCGACGCGGACCGCCTGGAGGCGGCCCTGGACAGCGGCGCGGAGGAGGTCGTGGGCACCTCGCTGCACCCGCTGGGGCTGCCGCTGCGGGAGGTCCCGCCGATGGTGCTGGACTACTCGGTGGAGGTGCGCGGGTACGGCGACCGCTTCTCACCGTTCCCGGTGGACCCGTCGGCACCGGCGCTGCGCACGGACGCGGAGCGTTCGGGCGGGGAGCTGGCCGCGGACGCGCGGCGGTGGGCTGAGCACCGGGGGCTGACCGGTGCCGACCGGGTGGCGCTGGTCCTGGAGTCCGACGCGCCGGCGACCCTCCTGGGCCGGGGTGCCGGGCCGCTGCTGGGGCCGGTGGCGGCGGGCGCACCGGTCATCCTGACGCCGCCGAACGCCGCATCCGGTCCGGAGGGCCTGTGGAAGCGGCTGGAGGCGGAGCGGGCCACGGTGTACGCGACCGCCGGCGACGCGGCCCTGTCCGGTGGCGCGGCACTGCGCCGGATCTCCCTGGACGGCTGAGCACCGCGACCGGTTCCGCGGACCGCACGCCGGCGGCCCCTCCGGCACCGGCGTGCGGACCGCGCGCTCCGGGTGGACGGCGCACTCCGGGTAGAAAGGGGGGATGGACGTCCCCCACCTCTCCTTTCTCCTTCCCGCCCTCCTCGCGCTCGCCGTCCTGGCGGGCCTGGCCGCGTGGCTCCGCCCGGTCTCCGGAGCCCCGCTGCGCGACCCCCTCCGGCGCGGGGGCGAACCCGTGCACGGGACCGTCCTGGCCTCGGGGCGCCCGCGCCGGGGCTCCCCGGGCCGGGGCGCGGCGGGGCCGCCCGTCACGGTGCGGGCGGAGTCCCCGGACGGCCGCCGTACCTGGGAGGCCGTCGACGACTCCGGTCTGGGCGGGTACGACCCCGAACCCGGCACCCCGGTGGAGGGCGTGTACGCGCCCGGCGACCCCTCCCGGCTGCGGATACGGCGCGTCGCCCGGTCCGGGGGCGACGGGTTCTTCGAGGTCCGCGGCGGCTCCCGCGTCGGCCCGCTCCGGATCGCCGGGGGTGTTCTGACCGCACTCGTCGTGGCGGCCACCGCGGCCATCGCCGTGTTCGCCGCGGACGGTCCGGTCTCCCCGATCGGCCCGGTGTTCGTGGTGGTACCGGGGTTCATGGTGATCGTGGGCCTGCGCATGACGCTCGGCCTCCTGGCCGGTCCGGCGCCCCTGCTGCCGCGGCTCTACCTCGGCCGACCGCCGGAGGCCGAGGGCACCGTCACCGACACGTGGACGGAACAGCGCCGGTCCGGCTCCTCCAGGCCCTCCCGCACCGTGTACGTCCGCACGGTGCGGTTCACGACCGCCGACGGGCGGCGGGTGCACACCCGCGACCCCCTGGAGCGCTCCTCCCCCGGCCCGGAGGTCGGGGAGCGGGTACGGGTGCGCTACGCGGAGTCCGACCCGACGCTCTTCGTGAGCGGCGCCCCGACACCGCTCGACGTGCTGTTCGGCCCGGGGGTCCCGCTCGTCCTGGGCCCGGCGCTGCTGGTTCTCGGCCTGTCGGTGCTGGCCGACTTCCTGTGACCCGGGGGCCGGGCGGCCCCTCCGAGAACGTCCGGGGCGGGGCGCCGCACCCCGCGCGGCGCCCCGCCCCGTTCCGTCCCCGGCCCGACCCGGGGTGCCTACACGGCCAGGCCGTAGTCCCCCGTGGGCCCGCCCCGGCCGCGGGCCCGTCGGCGCCGCCGCGGGGGCTCGGCCCCGCGCTCCTCGCGGATCCGCCGCAGCTCGCGCTCGCGGGCGGCCTCCCGCTCCCGTTCGAACCGGTAGCGCTCGGCGGCCTCGGCGGCGGGGTCGTGGTACGTCATGGCGTCCTCCCGGAAGTCGTCCCGGGAACCGTCGTCCCGGATGACCTCAGACTCCCGCTGAGGACCCTGCCCGCGCATCGGCATGTCACCGTATATCCCGGGCCACGGACGCCTCATATCCCGGGCGGTCGGGGTAAGGCGGTCCGGGGCCGGCCCCGGACCGCCCCGCCTCACGCCTCGCGGTAGTAGGCGTCCACCGCCGTGCCGCGACGGGCCCCGTAGTCGTAGGTGTACACCTCGCGGCCCTCGATGAAGACGCGCTCGGCGCGGCTGCGCAGGTCCAGCGGGTCGCCCGACCACACCACGACGTCGCCGTCCAGCCCCGGCCGCAGGGAGCCGACGCGGTCGTCCAGGCCCATGATCTCGGCCGGGTTGACGGTCAGGGCGCGGATCGCCGACTCCGGGTCCATGCCCTCCTTGACGCACAGGGCGGCCTGGAGGACCAGGAACTCGATCGGCACGACCGGGTGGTCGGTGGTGAGGGCCACCTTCACCCCGGCGCGGTCCAGGATGCCCGGGTTGGCCAGGGTCTTGTTGTTGACCTCGACCTTGGAGCGGCTGGTCATCAGCGGACCGGTGATGACGGGGATGTTCCGGGCGGCCAGCTCGTCGGCCAGCAGGTGGCCCTCGGTGCAGTGGTTGACGATGAGCCGGTAGCCGAACTCGTCCGAGAGCCGGATGGCGGTGTGGATGTCGTCGGCCCGGTGGGTGTGCTGGCACCAGGGCAGCTCGCCGTCCAGGACCCGGACCAGCACCTCCAGGGTGTTGTCCCGGTCGAAGGGCTTGCCCTCGGTCCCGGCGTGCTCCTTCTTGGCCTTGTAGTCCTGCGCCTTGGTGAAGGCGTCGCGGATGACCGCGGCGACGCCCTGGCGGGTGGAGGGCAGCTTGTCCTTGTTGCCGTAGACCCGCTTGGGGTTCTCGCCGAGCGCGCTCTTGACGCTGGCGGGGTGCTTGACGAGCCGGTCCTCCATGCTGCGGCCCCAGGACTTGACCGCCACCGTCTGCCCGCCGATGGGGTTGCCCGAGCCGGGCTTGACGACCGAGGTGGTGACGCCTCCGGACAGGGCGTCGACGAAGCCGCGGTCGGCGGGGTTGATGGCGTCCAGGGCGCGCATCCGCGCCCCGTTGGGGTCGGTCATCTCGTTGGTGTCGTCACCGGCCCAGCCGATGCCCTCCTCGTCGATGCCGATGTGGCCGTGGGCCTCGACGAAGCCGGGGAGCACCCACTTGCCGGAGGCGTCGACGACGGTGGCGCCCTCGGGGACGGCCACCTCGGAGTCGGGGCCGACGGCGGTGATCCTGCCGTCGCTGATGAGCACGGTGCCGCCGTCGACGGGGTCCCCGTCGACGGGCACGACGTATCCGGATGTGATCGCGATATCCATGGCGGGCAACCTAGCCCATCATGGGACACCGGCCCAAGGCCTTTGCGGGAAGCGCTTCCCCCGGCTCCCCGCCGCGGGTCGGACCCGCGCTCAGCCCTCGGGCCGGCGGGCGCCGAGGAGCTCCGAGTCCGGGGTGAGCTCCACGGTGACCTCCTCGATGGCGTCGCGGATCATGGAGCACCGCAGGACCTGCTCGGCGTCGGTGATCAGCTCCCCGCCCTGGGCGGCGAACGCGTACACGATGGGCGCCCGGTCGCCGTACTCCATGAGCCGGAAGGGCCCGCCCAGCTCGGGGTGGCGGGGCGAGTTCTCCGGGATCATCCCCAGCCGGACGATCCCGGCCGACACCAGGTCGGCGAGGAAGTCGCGCTGGGCGTTGAGGACGCGGGCCCCGCCCTGGGGCCGCCGCAGCACGGTCTCGTTGAGGACCACGCGCAGTCCCGGCCCCTCGGGGCCGGTCATGGCGGCCCGCAGGGACATCTCCTCCTCGACCATGATCTCGACCTCGCTGTCGGACAGGTCGAAGTAGCTCGGGCGCAGCACCGCCCAGGAGTACTCCCGGGTGCGCAGGAACGGCGGGATGACCACCGGCTGCGTCTCCCACACCTGGGGGGCGTGCACGGTGAGTTCGCGGAGGTCCCCGAACTCGTTGGGGAACGCCTCCGCCTGGAGCGCGACCGCCCAGGCGTCCACCAGCTGGTGCTCCGTGCCCAGTGCGTTGTCCACCCGCTCCACCAGGGAGCGCGCGGGACGGCAGCGGGCGCTCTCCACCTCGCCGAGCTTGTCGACGCTCACCCCGACGGTGGCGGCGAGTTCGGCGCGTGAGAGCCCCTTGGCCGAGCGGGCGCGCAGGATACGCGCGCCGAAGGGGAGCCATACCGCCGAGGGCAACACCGTGTTCACGCCCATCATCCTCCTCCGTCGCCCGTGGGGCCGGACCTGGATCGACGCCGGGCGGCCCCGTATTTTCGACCCTCTCCCGGAGCGGGGTGCCCGGTCAAGCGACCGATCGAGTGCGGCGATCCGTGATAAGTCAGTACAAGGTCTGACAATGCCACCCGGCCTCCGGGTGTTCCCCCGAACCGACAGGAAGATCCCGTGACCTACCTCTACCTGCTGTTCTTCGTCGTGGCGCTGGCCGTGTGGGTGTACGCGCTGTTCGACGTCATCGGTTCGGACGCCGACGCGGTACGCCTGCTGCCCAAGCCCGCCTGGGCGGTGGTCGTGCTGCTGCTGCCCAAGCTGGGCGCCCTGCTGTGGTTCGCCCTGGGCCGCCCGCACCGGGCCGCCGTCCCCGGGCCCGTGCGCCCGTCCTCCCCCTTCCCCGAATACGACCATCCCAACCGGGCCCGGGGAGCGACGCCGGAGGACGACGAGGAGTTCCTGCGGCGCTGCCGCGAGCGCGCCGAGGAGCAGCGGCGCCGCGCCCGCGAGCAGGCCGAACGCCGGGAGGAGGGGCCGGAGGAGACGCGGGACTGACGGCTCCCGGGTGGCGGCCCGGGCCCGCGGGGTCGATACCCTGAGTGGCGCCCGCCGTCCCTTCCGCGAAGAGTGATCACATGCGCCTGACCGCCCTGCCCGCCGCCCTGCTCGCCGGAGCCCTCATCACCGTGACCGCCGCCTGCGGCAACGACGAGCCGGCCGACCCCCAGGCCGACCCCCAGGCCGATCCCCAGGCCGGGTCCGAGGTCCCGGACGTGGACGTCAGCGACGTGGAGGGCGCGACCCTGCACACCGGCCACGGCGACATCACCGTGGACCTGCTGCCCGAGGTCGCGCCGGTCACCGTCGCCAACTTCGTCGGCCTGGCCGAGGGCGCGGGGGTGGCCAACCCGGTGACCGGCGAGGCGGAGTTCTACGACGGCACGGTCTTCCACCGGGTCATCCCCGACTTCATGATCCAGGGCGGCGACCCCGAGGGCGCGGGCACCGGCGGGCCGGGGTACCGGTTCCAGGACGAGGTCGGCACCGGGGAGACCTTCGACGAGCCGGGCGTGCTGGCCATGGCCAACTCCGGGCCGGGTACCAACGGCTCGCAGTTCTTCATCACCGTGGCGCCGACCCCGCACCTGCAGGACAAGCACACGATCTTCGGGCACGTCGCCGACGAGGCCTCGCTGGAGGTGGCCGTGGAGATCTCCCAGATCCCGACCGACGGCCGGGACCGGCCCGTCGAGGACGTGGTGATCGAGTCCGTCACCATCCACCGGGCCGACTAGGGTCTGTTTTTTGAGTGCCGTCCTGTTCCGCGGGGGTGTGTGAGGCGCCGGCGGGGTTCGGCAGGCCCGGAGGGAATGTCCGAGGAACGAGGACGTTCCCGTAGGGCCGAGGGCTCCCGCCTTCCGGGGGCGCCGAACGTGGACCGAAGCGGAGCGGAGGTTCGAAAAAACACGGCCTAGCCCGCCGCCACCCCCGGAGGGCGGGCCCCCTGCCGTCCGTCATCGCCCGGCGCGGGCGGCTCGGCGCTTGGCCAGGGCCGTCCGCGAACGCTCCACCGCCGGGCCGATGGCCTCGACCAGGGCGTCCACGTCGGCCCCGGTGGAGGTCCGGCCCAGGGACAGGCGCAGACTGCTGGAGGCGGTGTCGGGGTCGGCCCCCATCGCCAGCAGCACGTGGCTCGGCTGTGCGACCCCCGCCGAACAGGCGGAGCCGGTGGAGCAGGAGATGCCCTTGGCGTCCAGCAGCATGAGCAGGGCGTCGCCCTCGCAGCCCGGGAACGACAGGTGCGCGATGCCCGGCAGCCGCCGGTCCCGGTCGCCGTTGACCACCGCGTCGGGGACCACCCCGCGGACCCGCTCCTCCAGGGAGTCGCGCAGCGCGGCCAGGTGGGCGGTGTGCTTCTCGCGTTCGGCGACCGCGAGGTCCACCGCCACGGCCAGCCCGCGCACCAGCGGCGTGGCCAGGGTGCCCGAGCGGATGTCGCGCTCCTGGCCGCCCCCGTGCAGCACCGGGACCGGGGTCAGCCCTCGCGCCAGCAGCAGCGCCCCGGTGCCCACCGGGCCGCCGAGTTTGTGCCCGCTGACCGTCAGCGCGCTCACCCCGGAGGCCGCGAAGTCCACCGGCTCCACGCCCACGGCCTGCACCGCGTCGGTGTGGAAGGGGATCCCGTACTCGGCGGCGACGGCCGCCAGGGCTGCCACCGGCTGCACGGTGCCGACCTCGTTGTTGGCCCACATCACCGACACCACGGCCACGGAGCCCGGGTCGCGCTCGATCGCCTCGCGCAGGGTCCGCGGGTCCACCCGTCCCCGGTGGTCCACCGGCAGCGACTCGTGGACCGCGCCCTGGTGCTCGGCCGCCCAGTGGGCGGGGTCCAGGGCGGCGTGGTGCTCGACCGCGCTGGTGATGATCCGGCGGCGGCGGGGGTCCTGGGAGCGGCGCGACCAGTACAGGCCCTTGACGGCGATGTTGTTCGACTCGGTGCCGCCCGCGGTGAAGACCACCTCGTGCGGGGTGGCCCCCAGTGCGTCGGCGACGCGCTCGCGCGCCTCCTCGACGGTGCGGCGGGCGGCACGGCCGTGGCCGTGCAGGGAGGAGGGGTTGCCGAGGGAACCGAGCCCGGCCGCGACCTCGTCGATCACCTCGGGGCGGACCTCGGTCGTGGCTGCGTGATCCAGATACACCATGGCGTGACCAAGGATAAGCGTCCCGGGAGGGCGCCCGATAACCTTGGGGCATGCCTGAGCCCACCGCACCGCATTGGCCCGCCCCCGTCGCGGAGAGTCCCGTCCGCGCCCGACTCGCCCTGCCCGGCTCCAAGTCGGTCACCAACCGCGCGCTGATCCTGGCCGCCCTGTCGCAGACTCCGTGCCTGGTGCGCCGTCCCCTGGTCAGCCGGGACAGCGAGCTGATGGTGGACGCACTGCGCGCCCTGGGCACGGTGGTCGAGGAGCGCGGCGAGGACCTGTACGTCACTCCGGGCCCGCTGCGCGGCCCCGCCTCCGTGGACGTGGGCAACGCGGGGACGGTGATGCGTTTCGTTCCGCCGGTGGCCGCGCTGGCCGCCGGGGACGTGGACTTCGACGGTGACCCGCGGGCGCGGGAGCGGCCGGTGGGCGAACTGCTGGCGGCACTGCGCGCCCTGGGCGCCGACATCGACGACTCCGACGGCGCCCTGCCGATGACCGTGCGCGGGACCGGCCGGGTGCGCGGCGGCGACGTCGTCCTGGACGCCTCGGGCTCCTCCCAGTTCGTGTCGGCCCTGCTGCTGGCCGGCGCCCGGTTCGAGCAGGGTGTGCGGGTGCGCCACGAGGGCGCCCCGGTGCCCTCCCGGCCGCACCTGGACATGACCGTGGAGATGCTGCGCGCCGCCGGGGTGTCGGTGGAGGTCGGCGAGGACGTCTGGACGGTGGAGCCGGGCCCGGTCAAGGTCACCGAGATCACCGTGGAGCCCGACCTGTCCAACGCCGCCCCCTTCCTGGCGGCCGCCCTGGTCACCGGCGGAGAGGTCACCGTCGAGGGCTGGCCCGAGCGCACCACCCAGCCGGGCGACCACCTGCGGTCGCTGTTCACCCGGATGGGCGGGGAGGTGTCCCGGGACGACGGGGCGCTGACCCTGCGCGGCACCGGGAGGATCCTGGGGCTGGAGGCCGACCTGCGGGAGGTGGGCGAGCTGACCCCCACCATCGCCGCGGTGGCCGCCCTGGCCTCGACCCCGTCCCGCCTCACCGGCGTCGCGCACCTGCGCCGCCACGAGACCGACCGCATCGCCGCGCTGGCCGCCGAGATCAACCGCCTGGGCGGCGCCGTCCGGGAGCTGCCCGACGGCCTGGTCATCGAGCCCCGGCCGCTGCACGGCGGCGTCTTCCACTCCTACGACGACCACCGGATGGCCACCTCCGGTGCCGTCATCGGGCTCGCGGTGCCCGGGGTGGAGGTGGAGAACATCGCCACCACGCGCAAGACCCTGCCGGACTTCCCCGGCCTGTGGGCGGAGGCCCTGGCATGAGCCGCACCCGGGGCGGGGGCCGACACCTCGACGAGGACGACATCCGGGTGCGCGCCCGGGGCGGTTCGCGGCCCCGAACCCGCACCCGCCCCAAGCACGAGAACGCGGTGGAGGGCCTGGTCACCGCGGTGGACCGGGGCCGCTACCGGTGCCTGGTGGAGGGCAGCCGGATCGTGGCGATGAAGGCCCGCGAACTGGGCCGCGGCTCGATCGTGGTGGGCGACCGGGTGGACGTGGTCGGCGACCTGTCGGGGCGGCCCGACACCCTGGCGCGCATCGTGCGCGTCAGGGAGCGGACCTCGGTGCTGCGGCGCACCGCCGACGACACCGACCCGGTGGAACGCGTCATCGTGGCCAACGCCGACCAGCTCGCGATCGTGTGCTCCCTGGCCGACCCGGCCCCGCAGCCGCGGTTCGTGGACCGCTGCCTGGTGGCCGCCTACGACGCGGGGCTGTCCCCGCTGCTGTGCCTGACCAAGGCCGACCTGGCCGACCCCGACGAACTGCTCCGGATGTACGCGCCGCTGGGCGTGCCCTTCGAGGTGCTCAGCCCGGAGGGCGGCCTCACCGGGTTGGAGGAGCGGCTGGCGGAGCGCACCACCGTGCTGGTGGGGTCCTCCGGCGTGGGCAAGTCCACCCTGTTCAACCGGCTCATCCCGGGCACCGACCGGGCGGTGGGCCACGTCAACGCGGTCACCGGCCGGGGGCGGCACACGTCGACCTCCGCGGTGGCGCTGCCGTTCGAGGGCGGCTGGCTCATCGACACCCCGGGGGTGCGCAGCTTCGGCCTGGCGCACATCGCCCCGGAGGACATCGTCGGGGGCTTCCCGGACCTGGCCGACCTCGCCCCGGACTGCCCCGCGGGCTGCACCCACCAGGAGGACGCCGAGGACTGCGCCATCGGCGCAGCCCTGGCGCGCGGCGAGGCGGACCCGGCCCGGGTGGCGTCCCTGCGCCGCCTGCTGGCCGGCCGCGAGGGCGACCCCGACGAGGAGCGCGAACCCTAGGCCGTGCTTTCGGACCTCCGCTCCGGCCCGCCCGCCGACCGCGACCGCCCCGACGGACGTCCTGGCGGCCGCGGCCCCACCCGGTCCGGTGTCCTCGGAGGGCGGGGACCTTCGGCCCTGCGGAGCAGGACCGGCGTCCGGGGAACGGGCCCTGGAGCACGTCCCCCCGAACCCGCGGTCCGGTCCGCTCCGGACGGAGCGGACCGGCGTCCGGGAACGGATCCTAGGCGGTGGGGAGCCGGTCGATGATGTGCCGTTCCCCCCACATGGCCAGCGGTTCCAGGGCCTGGTTGAGGGAGACGCCGAGCGGGGTCAGCGAGTACTCGACCCGGGGCGGGACCTCGTCGAAGTCCTCGCGGTGAACGAGCCCGTCCTCCTCCATCTCGCGCAGGTGCGAGGCGAGGACCTTCTCCGAGACCCCGTCCAGGGTGCGGCGCAGTTCTCCGAACCGGTGCGGACGCTCACCCAGTGCCCACAGGATGACGATCTTCCACTTCCCGTCGATGACGTCCATCGCCGCGGCGGTCCCGCAGTGATAGGACGCCGGGCGGCGAAGAGACCTCATGTTCCCCCCTGCCTGCATGCTCACCTTCAGGTGAGCACCCACCTCGAAGTGCGTACTTGTCGGCCTTCCGGCCTTCCGCGAGCCTATTCCACATGACAGAGAACACCGCGGGCGAGGCCCGTATCGTCCTTCTCGGGCTGGGCTCGATGGGCACCGCGTTCGCCCGCGCCTGGCTCGCCGCCGGGCACCCCGTCACCGTCTGGAACCGCACCGCGGCCCGCGCCGAGCCCCTGGCCGCCGGTGGCGCCGACGTCGCCGCCACCGCCGCCGGGGCCGTCGCCTCCGGCCGGCTCGTCGTCACCTGCCTGCTCGACGACGCCTCCGTCGGCTCCGCGCTGGAGGGGGCGGACCTGACCGGCAAGGACCTGGTGGACATCACCACCGGCACCCCCGACGAGGCTCGCGGCCGCGGGAGGTGGGCCACCGAACGAGGAGCCCGGTTCGTCAGCGGCGGGATCATGGCGTTCCCGCCGATGGTGGGCGTCCCGGAGTCGGGCGCGTTCACGTTCTACAGCGGTTCGGAGGAGGCGTTCGCCGAGCACGGGAAGGCGCTGGCGGTGCCCACCGCCGCCCGGTTCTCCGGCGAGGACCCGGGGCTGGCCGCCCTGCTGGACGTGGCCCTGCTCAGCGCCATGAACGGCATGTTCGCCGGGCTCACCCACGCCTTCGCGCTGACCCGGGGGTCCGGCGTCCCGGTCGCGGAGGTCGCCGGGCTCCTGGAGGGCTGGGTGGGGGCGATGCTGTCCGACGCCTCCGGCGGGTTCGCCGAGCGCCTGGAGAGCGGTGACCTCACGACCGGGGTGGTCTCCAACCTGGCCATGCAGTCCCGGGGCCTCGAAACCCTGCTGCGCACCGCACGGGAACAGGGGTTGAGCACCGGGATGCTGCAGCCCTACGCCTCCCTCATGGAGCGCCACGTCGCCGAGGGGGGCGGGGACCACGACGGCGCGGCGCTGGTCGACCGCCTTCTGAAGGACCCGGCCTGAGGCCGGTCACAGGTCGACGGTGCCGCCGCAGCGCCAGTAGTGGGCGCGGTCGTGTTCCAGGAAGCCCTCGTCCACCAGGCCGCGGCGCAGTGCCGGGACGTCGGCGCTGAACCCGCCGATGATGTCGTTGACCTGGGCCTCGGTGTAGCGGACACCGGGCTCGAACGCGCGGGCCACCCGGTCGAGCACGGCCAGCCTCTCCGGCCGGCGCACCGGGATGGCCGTGATCCGCTCCGGGGCGGCGCCCTCGCCGTTCAACACTCCTCCCGGTCGCCGACCAGCAGCATCCCGTGGGTCACCGTCTCGATCCGGTGGGCCGCCTCGGCGGGGTCGATGGGCTGGAGGGCGTACGACACGGTCAGCCGCACACCGACGTCGGCGACGGCCTCGGCCAGACCCGCGTCGAGGTCGGCCCGGTGCTCGCGCAGGGAGGCGGCGATGCGCTCGCCGAGCACCTCCAGCAGCGGCTCGGAGCGGGTGGTCAGCACCGGCAGCAGCTCGCGGTCCCCGGTGACCACCGCGTGCAGCAGCGGGTTGCCGCGTGCGGTGTCCAGGATGAGGCGCGCGGTCCGGCTCACGGTGTGGGCCGGATCGCCGTGCTCGGCGGCCAGGACCCGCATCACCTCGTCCAGCAGCGCGTTGACCTCGCGGACCACGACGGCCTGGAGCAGCCCCTCCTTGCTGCCGAACACGTTGTACAGCGTCTGGCGGGACACCCGGGCGGCGGCGGCGATGTCGGCCATCCGCCGGTCGCCCCACCCGCCGGAGACGACCTCGGCGTAGGCGGCGTCCATCAGCCGCTCGCGGACCGGCCCGCCCTGTCTGGTATCCATCCCCCCATGGTGGCATCCGGACGGGAGGACTCCCACCCCCCGCTTCGGCGGTCGGCGGCCGCCCACGGCTAACGCTCCGGTCACGCGCGCGGGGCCCTTTGGCCATGTCGGTACCCGGGACGGTAGCGTTACCGCCCATGGCGTCCTTTGACGATGATCTGCGGCTGGCCCACGTGCTCGCCGACGCTGCCGACGACATCGCGCTGAAGCGTTTCCGCGCGTTGGACCTGGTGGTCGACACCAAACCCGACCTGACCCCGGTGACCGAGGCCGACCGGCTGGTCGAGGAGACGCTCCGCGGCGTCCTGTCGCGCGCCCGCCCCCGGGACGCCGTGGTGGGCGAGGAGTACGGGAAGAGCGGCAACAGCAACCGCGTGTGGGTGATCGACCCCATCGACGGCACCAAGAACTACGTGCGCGGCGTCCCCGTGTGGGCGACGCTCATCGCCCTGCTGGAGGGCGACCGGCCGGTGGTCGGCGTGGTGTCGGCCCCGGCGCTGTTCCGGCGCTGGTGGGCCTCCCTCGGCGGGGGCGCCTGGCAGGGCCGGAGCCTGTCCAAGGCCTCGCGCTGCCACGTGTCCAAGGTGTCGGAGCTGTCCGACGCCTCGCTGAGCTTCTCGTCCCTGACCGGCTGGGAGGAGCAGGGGCGGCTGGAGTCGTTCCTGAGCCTGACGCGTTCGGTGTGGCGGACCCGTGCCTACGGGGACTTCTGGTCGCACGTGATGGTGGCCGAGGGCGTGGTGGACATCGCGGCCGAGCCGGAGCTGTCGCTGTGGGACGCCGCGCCGCTGCCGATCATCCTGGAGGAGGCGGGCGGCCGGGCCACCAGCCTGCGCGGTGACGGGTTCGCCGACGGCGGGCCGCTGGTGTGCACCAACGGCATCCTGCACGACCGGGCGCTGACCTGGTTGAACGGGGGACCGACGCCGCTGCGCCCGGTCTGACCGGGCCGGGGCCCTCCGTGTCGCGGCCCCGACCGCACAGCGATATGCATCGAGATGAACACGGAGAGTAGTAGCGTGGCGTCCGTGCCGACCCTCACTCCTACGTTCTCCCGGACCGCCGCCCGCCTGGGCGCCGCCGCGCTGCTGCTCTCCGCCACCGCCTGCGGCGGCGGCCACGGGCACACGCCCGACGAGCTCGACGCGATGATCGCCGACTCCGCGCGCACCGGCGGCCCCGGTGCCGGGCCCACCGCCCCGCCCGACACGGTCTTCGACCCCGCCCTCCTGATGTGCGCGCCCGCGGTGGACACCGCCGGGGCCCCCGGCGGGGGCGCCTGGCGCACCGAGGCTCCGCGCGCCGCCGCCGGGCGGGGGCCCGTCGAACTGGGCCTGCTGCCGCCCGAGGGCGCCGACCCCACGGCGGTGACCCTCACGGTCCGCGCGCCCGACGACACCGTCGATGTCCTGGAAACGGACACCACCCCCGGGGAGTGGACCCATGTCCGTTATCCCGGGGACGAGGGTTCCGAGCTCGCTCCGGGCGTGTACACCGCCCTCTGGTCCGAGGCCACCACCGGAACCCCTCTGACCTGCGACGGGTTCGAAGTCTGACCCCGCTCGGGGCCGGTGCTCCCGGGCCTGTCCGGAACCGGCCGCGAAAAAAACAAAAATCCCCCGATGATCATGAACCGAAACCTGTCCGATCCGCGATGATCTGGGGTGAGGTCCCGCCCCCGCGGGCCTGCACGGCGCCGCCCGCGACGCGGCGCCACCCCACACACATTCACTGGGAAGGGACCGTATGCTGCGTTCCCTCGTGGCCGGGATACTGCTCGCCTTCGCCGGTTCCCGCGCCAACATCGCCAGGACGATCCTGTCCTGCGCCGGTATCGTCGTCGGCGTCGGCTCGCTGATCGCCGTGGTCACCGCGGGCGACTTCGGGCAGCGCTTCGCCACCGCCTACAGCGAGGCCAACGCGGGGCGCGCGGCGACCCTCAGCGTCAGCGTCTGGGGCGGCGAGATCACCGACACGGCCGCCTTCGAGGAGGACCTGGTCCGGGCCGGCGGGCAGGACGTCTCCCTCTACCACTCGCTCGGCGGCCTCACCCTCCGCTCCGGCGACCAGGTCGTCTCCGACGTGGAGTTCCGGGCCGTGGACGCCGAACTGAGCGACATCCGCCGGATCAACATGGCCCAGGGCCGCTGGTTCACGGAGGCCGACTCCGACTCCCTGGCCCCGGTCATGGTGGTCAACGAGAGCCTGGCCGCCGACCTCGGGGACATCACCTCCGTCCAGATCGGCAGCGACCACTGGATGGACGTGCGCGTCATCGGTGTCTCGCGGGGCTCGGCCCTGGACTTCGGCTGGTACAGCGCCTACCTGCTGCGCGCGCCCGCCACCGAGGAGCTGGTGTTCGGGGAGGCCGTGGAGGTCTCCGATGACGGCGTCGCCGCACCCGTGCCCCTGAAGGACTTCGAGTACCTGGTCCGGATCGACCCCGACGACCCCGCGGCGGCCGACCCCTGGGGGACCGAGTTCAGCGACCGGCTGATGCTCGCCTCCGAGCGCTGGGGTGCGGACCTCCCCCAGGACTCCCTCATGGCCTACCGGTCGGACTACGCCGAGGAGGTCAACCAGATGATCTTCTACCTGTCGATCGGCCTCATCGGCATCGCCGCCATCACCCTCACCACCGGCCTGCTCGGGGTGCTCAACGTGGGCCTGGTCACCGTGCGCGAGCGCCGCCGCGAGCTGGCCACCTACCGGGCCCTGGGCGCCACCCGGCTCACCCTGTTCGTGGCCGTGGTGATGGAGTCGGTCGTGGTGTCGCTGGTCGCCGGCGTCATCGCCCTGGTCGGCTGCTGGGCACTGGTCGCCGCGGGCGGCGCGATCGCCGCCTCGTTCATCGACCTGCCGCCCGACATCGCCCTCACCATCCCCCCGACGGCCGTCCTGGTCGGCCTGGGCAGCGCCGCCGGTGTCGGCCTGCTCGCCGGGGTCATCCCCGCCCTGCGCGCGCTGCGCTCGTCCGTCGTCGCCGGACTCCGGGAATAGGAGACACACGTGAAGAAGTGGATCATCATCGGTGCGGCGGCCCTGCTGCTCGTGGTCGCGGTCGGCGGCGGCGGGTACTTCCTGCTGAACCGGTTGGGCGGCCCTCCCGGCGAGGAGGACTTCACCGACGGGGCCCTCGACGTGGGGGGCGTCCCCTACCCCGTGGAACTGGGCACCATCGACTCGGTCATGGTGCTGGACGCCACCGTCCAGGCCGAGCCCGGCCGGAGCGTCAAGGCCCAGCAGGGAGGCCAGGTCGTCCACCTGTGGGTGACCGACGGGGCCGAGGTGGAGCAGGGCGCCCCCATCCTCAACGTGAAGATCACCGAGGAGCCCGCGCCGGGCGCCGGCGGCGAGGGCGGGGAGCCCGCGGCCCCGGTGACCCGCGAGGTCAGCCTGTACGCGCCGGTCGACGGCAAGGTCAGCGGTCTGGCCGACGTGCAGGTGGGCGACATCGTGGAGCCCGGGGCCGTGGTGGCGAGCGTCGCCCCGGACGTGTACCGGGCGGTCGCCACCATCCCCGCCAACGACCTGTACCGGTTCTACGAGGAGCCCAAGGACATCCTCCTGGAGATCAAGAACGGCCCTCCGCCCACGCCCTGCGACTTCCTCACCCTGGGCGCGGCCCAGAGCGGCGGCGGCGAGGAGCAGCCCTCGACCGACGAGTTCGGCTTCCCGATGGAGGACGGCGGAGGCGGTGGCGGTGCCGGCGGCGAGCTGGCCTGCCGCGTCCCCTCCGACGTCCAGGTGTTCGAGGGTGTGCAGGGCAAGCTGTCGATCAGCACCGGCAGGGCCGAGAACGTCGTGGTCGTGCCCGTGACGTCGGTGCGCGGCACCACCGGCGAGGGCGAGGTCATCGTCGTGGCCGAGGACGGCACCGAGGAGGTCCGCACGGTGGAGCTGGGCATCTCCGACGGCTCGTTCATCGAGGTCGTCTCGGGTGTGGAGGTCGGCGAGCAGGTCATGGACCCGATCCCGCTCGACCCGCGCTTCGACGTCCCCGGGGCCCAGGACGGGGAGATGCCCGAGGACGAGTTCTACGTCGAGGAGGGGATGTAGGTGGCCACGGCTCCGTCCCCGCTGGCCCCGCAGCCGCCCCCGCCGCAGGCCCCGCTGCTGCGGGTCGAGGGGCTGACCCGGCACTTCACGGTGTCGGGGGCCCGGATCGACGTGCTGCACGACTGCACGTTCGACGTGTACCGGGGAGAGGTCGTCGCGATCATCGGCCAGTCCGGCTCGGGCAAGTCGACCCTGCTGAGCCTGCTCGGCCTGCTGGACAGGCCCAGCGGCGGCGAGTACACGTTCGACGGGGTGCGGACCAGCCGGCTGGGCGAGGGTCCGCGCTCGCGGCTGCGCGGTGAGGGCATCGGGTTCGTCTTCCAGCAGTTCCACCTGTTGGAGCGGCGGTCCGCGATGGCCAACGTGGGCGTACCGCTGGTGCTGGCGGGGATGCCCGCGCTGCGCCGCCGGAGCCGCGCCCGCGAGCTGCTGGAGGCTGTGGGGCTGGGCCACCGGCTCCACTCCAGGCCGCACCAGCTCTCCGGCGGTGAGCAGCAGCGTGTGGCCCTGGCGCGGGCGCTCAGCCGCGACCCCGCCCTGATCCTCGCCGACGAGCCCACCGGCGCCCTGGACGCCGGCAGCAGCCGGATGATCATGGACCAGCTGCTGGAGCAGGCGCGGATCCGCGACTCGGCGGTGGTCGTGGTGACCCACGACCCCAAGGTCGCCGAGCGCGCCGACCGGGTGGTCGAGCTCGTGGAGGGCCGCACCCGCTGACCGGACCCCGGGTGCCGTCGATGCGATCCCCTCGCCCGACGGCGCCCGGCCCCCGGGACGCCGGAAGGACCCGGAAACGGGAACTGTGGGGAAAAGACTCGGGCCCGGAAATCCGATGGATTTCCGGGCCCGATTTCAGTAGCGGGGACAGGATTTGAACCTGCGACCTCTGGGTTATGAGCCCAGCGAGCTACCGAACTGCTCCACCCCGCGCCGTTGATCTCTACTTTAGAGGGTTTCCCCCCGGGCCGCAAATCGTTTTCCCCGGGGGAGAACGGTGAGATCGGCCCTGTTCACCCGGGTACCGGCCCCGGGTCGGCGATGTCCGTGAAGAGCATCGCCCTCCCGGGGATTCCGCGAGGAATGGGCCGGGAAAAGATCCGGACCCGGGAAATTCATCCCGGGTCCGGGCCTTGGTAGCGGGGACAGGATTTGAACCTGCGACCTCTGGGTTATGAGCCCAGCGAGCTACCGAACTGCTCCACCCCGCGTCGTTGTGTCTTCAGAGTAGCGTGCCGGGGACGGGAACGCGAATCGGCGCCCGCGGAGCCGGTGGCGCCGCCGCCCCGGACCCGCACCGGCCCGGGGCCCGATAGGTGCCGGACGGGGCCGCAGGGGGCACCTGGGCTCCCCGCCCCGCCCGGGGGAGCCCCCGGGCGGGGCGACGGGAGCGGGGCGGGACCCGTGCGGGTCCCGCCCCGGGGCTCACTCGGGCCAGGGGTTGGCGCGGATGGCCTCCACGAAGTCGGTGCGCCGGAACGACGGGTCGAAGTGCGCCAGGACGTCGGCGTTGACGTTGCCGAACGTCGAGTCCGGCCGGTGCGCGTTGCCCGCGTCGAACGCGGCGAGGATGCGGTTCTTGAAGTCCGGTCGCGGGTGGGCGGCGACCACCGCGGCGACCGCCTCCGCCGGGAGGCGGTCGTACCCGATGCCGAGCACGTCGGCCTCCACCCCGGCGGTGACCAGCGCGATCTCGGGATCCAGGAACTCCGGGATGTTCGGGGTGGTGTGCAGGGCCACCCCCAGCCAGACCGTGCGGGCCTCGGCCGGGGACAGCCCCTGGCCCAGCAGGAAGTCCCGGGCGGCGTCGGCCCCGTCGACCTCGAAGCGCTTCTGCGACGTGCGGTACCTCTCGGTCAGGCCGAGGTCGTGGAACATCGCCCCCGTGTAGAGCAGTTCCGGATCCGCCTCGATCCCCCGCAGGCGCCCCTGGAGCACGCCGAAGAGGTAGACCCGTCGTGAGTGGTGGTACAGCAGATCGTCCTCGGTGTCGCGGATGAACTCGGTGACGGCGGTGGCCAGTCCGGAATCCGGAACGGCGACCCCGGCGATGGTCTCGGCCATGGTCTTCCCTCCTGCGGCGGTGTCGTGGTGCCCATGCTCGTCCGGTCCCCGCGGCCCCGCCCTTGTCCTGATTGCCAGGAAACCCATGATTTGGGACATTGAAAGCGGAGGTGTGCGATGGCGGAGCGGCGGGTGGTGTTCCTGGTCTTCGACGGGGTGACCATGCTGGACGTGTCCGGGCCCGCGGAGGTCCTGGCCGCGGCGACCCGGCGGGGCGCCGCCTACACACCGCTCTACGCCTCCCCCGACGGCGCGCCTGTGACGACGTCCATCGGCGCGCCGCTGCCGGTGCACACCGCCGCGGGGGACGTCCCGGAGCCGGTCGACACGGTGGTCGTGGCCGGCGGTGACGACCTCGTCGACCGGCCGATGCCGCCGGGACTCGTGGCCGCGGCCGCGCTGCTGCACGGCCGGGCCCGGCGCACGGTCGCCGTCTGCACCGGCGCGTTCGTCCTGGCCGACGCCGGGATCCTGCGGGGACGGCGGGCCACCACCCACTGGCGCCACGCGGACCTGCTGGCGCGCGCCCATCCGGACGTGCGGGTGCTGCCCGACGCGATCTTCGTCTCCGACGGCGGCGTGCACACCTCGGCCGGGGTGTCGGCGGGGATCGACCTGGCGCTGTCGCTGGTGGAGCACGACCACGGGCCCGACCTGGCCCGGGAGGTCGCCCGTCACCTCGTGGTGTTCATGCAGCGGCCGGGCGGGCAGTCGCAGTTCTCCGCCCCGCTGCGCACCCCGCCGGTGCGCGCACCGCATCTGCGGGCCGTGGTGGAGGCCGTGGGCGCCGACCCGGCGGGCGACCACTCGGTGGCCGCCCTGGCCGCCCGGGCGGGGGTGAGCCGACGCCAGCTGGGCCGCCTGTTCGCCGCCGAGCTCGGGACCACCCCGGCCAGGTTCGTGGAGCGGATGCGGATCGACGCCGCCAAGGCCCTGTTGGACGGGGGGCGCGGAGTGACCGAGACCGCCCGGCTGGCGGGTTTCGGCAGCGACGAGACGCTGCGCCGCGTCTTCACCGAACGCCTCGGGGTCTCCCCCGGCCGCTACCGCTCCAGGTTCGGGGGCTCCCTCGCCCCGCGCCCGGACCAGGGCCCGTCCTCCGGATGACCGGTCCGCCCCGCGGGGCCGGTGGGGCGCCCGCGGAGTCGCGGAGGCCCGGAGGAGGCGTCTTCGGGGAGGGGTCCTCGGCCGCGGGCCGTCCGTTGGCGGCGGTGGCGGGCGACCGGCGGACGGCGGGCGGCGGACGGCGGGCGGGTCGAAGCGGAACAGCGCGGAGGTTCGAAGAGCACGGCCCGGCCGCCCACGCGGCCCCCGGGTCCGGTGAGTGCCGGACGGGGCCGCACGGGGCGCCTGGACGCCTCCCGCGCGGTCCACGGGACGGCCCCGGACCGCGCCCCCGGGCCCGGCGACGGGAACGGGAACGGGGCGGGACCCGTGCGGGTCCCGCCCCGTGGCGGAGCCTGTCGGCGGGCGGGGCGCTGCCGCCCCGCCCGCCGGTGGGCTAGTTGCCGCCCTGTCCTCCGGCGAGCTCCTCCTCGATGGCCTCCAGGGCCTCGCGGAGGCGGTCGTTCGCCTCCTCCTGGTTCTCCTGTGCCTCCTCCCAGGCCTCGACCGCCTCGTTGAGGGCGTCGGTCAGGTCCTGGTCGCCGCCGCCGGAACCGGCCTCGGAGTCGGGTGCCTCCTCCTCCGGGGGCTCCTCCTCGCCCTCCTGGGCGGGCGGCGGGGCCTCCGCCCCGTCGAACAGGTTGCTCAGCGCGTCGGGGAGGTTGCTACCGATGGCGACCTCCTCGCCGAAGCCGACCATGACCTGCTGCAGCAGCGGGAAGGACGCGGCACCGCCGCCGCCCGCCTGCACGTACAGCGGCTCGACGTAGAGCAGGCCGCCCGCGAACGGCAGGGTGAGCAGGTTGCCCCGGGTCACCTCGGCGTTGGACTGCTCCAGCGGGAGCAGCACCTCGCGGACGTTGGCGTCGGCGTCGAACGCGTTCTGGACCTGGCCCGGACCGAAGATGACGGTGCTGCGCGGCAGTTCCAGCAGCCTCAGCCGGCCGTAGTCGTCCGAGCGCGGGTCGCTGTTGACCGCCATGAACGCCGCCAGGTTCTCGCGGCCCCGGGGGACGTAGGTGGTGGTCAGCGAGAAGCTGGCCTCCTCGTCGCCCGGGAACTGGATGGTCTGGCGGTAGGGCGACTCGGGCCGGTCGGTGGCCCCGGTCGGGTCGTTGGGCACCGCCCAGAAGTCCTGGCCGCCGTAGTAGGCCGCCGGGTCGGTCACGTGGTACTCGCGCATGATCTCGCGCTGCACCTTGAACAGGTCGTCCGGGTAGCGCAGGTGGTCGATGAGCTCGTCGCTCATCTCGTCCTTGCCCTGGATGCTGCCGGGGAAGGCGCTCATCCACGTCTGGAGGACCGGGTCCTCCTCGTCCCAGGCGTACAGCGTCACCGTGCCGTCGTAGGCGTCCACGGTGGCCTTGACCGAGTTGCGGATGTAGTTCACCTGGTTGCCGGGCAGCGTGCTGACCTGTGTGAGCGACCCGTCGGTGAAGGTGTCGGTGACCGCCCGGGTGAAGTCGATCCGGTTGGCGTACGGGTAGCCGTCGGACGTGGTGTAGGCGTCCACGATCCACACGACCTTGCCGTCGACGACCGCCGGGTAGGGGCGGCTGTCCACGGTGAGGAACGGCGCGACCTTCTCGACCCGGTCCAGCGGGTCCCGCTCGTACAGGATGCGCGAGTCGTTGGTGATCGCGCTGTTGAGCAGGATGTTGGGTTCCTGGTACTTGATCGCGTACAGGATCCGCTCGAAGAACGAGTCCAGCTGCACGCCGCCGCTGCCGTCGTAGCGGTTGTACGCCTGCGAGCCGGCGGAGGACCCGGTGCCCTCCTCGGTGGCCCCGCCCTCGGCGGGCGCCTCCTCCTCGGTGGTCTCGGTGTCGGCTTCGGCGTCCGCGTCGGCCGGCGCCTGGGCGTCGTCCGGGCTCGGGCTCACCTCGGGCTCGACCGCGTCCTCCAGGGTGGGGACGTCGGCGGTGTCCTCCTCGCTGTCGAGGGGGTAGTCGTACTCCTCCTCGGCCTGGACGATGACGTAGTCGGCGCCCTCGCGGCCGTAGTAGACACGCGGCTGGTACTCGCCCACCACGTCGCTGAGCTCGCCCCGCGGCGGGATGTTGTACTCGGTGAAGACCGGGCGGCCCTCGGCGTCGATCTGGGTGCCCGCGGCGGCGACGAAGCCGTAGCCGTGGGTGTAGATCAGGTGCCGGTTGAGCCAGTTGTCCTGGTCCGAGGGGGGACCGTCCAGCTCGCGGACGGCGACGATCGTGTCGATCAGGTTGCCGTCGCTGTCCGGGTAGCGGTCGACCTCCAGCACCTCGGGGAACTGGTAGAAGCCGCGGACCTGCTGCATCTGCTGGAAGGTCTGCGAGACCACGGCGGGGTCGGCCAGGCGGACCGTGGTGCCCTGCGCCTCCTGGACCAGGTCCTGGGCGCTCAGCTCGGTGGTGGCGTCGTAGGGCTCGACCTCGGCGTCCTCGATGTCGTACGCCGCGCGCGTGTAGTCGATGTTGCGCTGGATGTACTCGCTCTCCAGGCGCTGCTCGTTGGGGTTGACCTGGAAGCGCTGGACGATCTCGGGGTAGGCGACGCCGACGATCACCGCGGACAGCACCAGCAGGCCGAGGCTGGCCACCGGGACCATCGTGTTCTTGAAGTAGATGTTCGCGAAGAACAGCACGGCGCAGATGACCGAGATGACGGTGAGGATCGTCAGGGCGGTCTTGACCGCGTTCACGTCGGTGTAGGAGGCACCGAAGGTGTAGCCGCGCTCGGAGAACACCAGCCCGTACCGGTCCAGCCAGTACGACCCGGCGCGCAGCAGCACGAACAGGCCGAGCAGCACCGACAGGTGCACCCGGGCCGCGGGGGTGGCGCGCTGACCGGTGTCGTTCTGCAGGCGGACACCGCCGTAGAGGTAGTGGACGATGACCGCGGCGATGAACGCCAGGATGACGGCTGCGTAGAGGTAGCCGAGCAGGATCCGCAGGAACGGGTAGACGAACGCGAAGAACGCGACGTCCATACCGAACTCGGGGTCGGCCACCCCGAAGTCGACGCCGTTGACGAACTGCAGGTAGGAGCGCCAGTCACCGCTGGCGGCGGCTCCGGACAGCAGTGCCAGGGCGCCCACCGCGATCCAGAAGAAGAGCTTGCGGTGCGGGTCGATGGACTGCCGGTAGCGGTCCAGTCCCTGCTGCTCGAGGCTCATCGGCCGGATGCCGGGACGTGCCCGGTAGGCGAAGAAGATGCTGACGCCGACGATGACGGCCATCACCAGGGCGGCCACGGCGAACAGCAGCACCCGTGTCCAGAGTTCGGTCAGGAAGACCGAGGTGAAGCCGACGGACTGGAACCACATGTAGTCGGTCCAGAAGTTCGCGGCGAACATCAACCCCGCGATGATGACGACCACGGTCGCCGCGACTGGCGCGAGCAACCTTGATCGACGAGGCATGCGCGCAGGTGGTGCGCCGGGCGATCGGAAGCTCACGCCTCCCCCTCGTTATGGCTTGTTAGGTGCGTTCGGTGCGCGTGCAGCGCCTTGTTAACGGAGAACTTCACTTCGACCCTTCGGAGTTCCCGAGACCTGTCCCATGGGGGTGACAAGGTCGCATCGTTGGTGTATCGGCCCGGCAACCCGGCGGTTCCCCGTGGTCCCTTTGTGACCCTACTGTCCGCGAACGGGAGCGGCGAGGTTCCCACATCGTCCACTATGGAAACGTGTCGAACATTCGCGAAGCCGTCATGGACCTCGAACGCCACGCCGCCGAGCAGGGGTGGGACCGACCGCTGGGGCTGTACGCCCTGGTGCCGACGGTCGAACTGCTGGCCGCCGAACCCGCCCTCGCCGAGATGCTGGGCGTCACCGGAGACCCCGACCCGCTGGAGCTGACCCCGGTCGAGCAGGACCCCCTCCCCGCCGACCTGCCGCTGGAGGAGGCGCTGGGCCGCATCATGTGGCCGGACGGGGTGGCCGGCTGCGCGCTGGTCATGGAGCGGCTGGTGGTGAAGGGCTCCGACGAGACCCTCTCCCCCGGTGAGGACGCCGACTCCCGGGGCCGGGAGACGGAGGAGATCCGCATGGTCGCCGGCGTGCTGCGGGACGGCTCGCGGCACTGCGCGCTGCGCATGCGCAGCCACGACACCGAGGAGGCGGTCCTCAACGGCGCCGACCTCGTCCCGGCGCTGACCTCGGCGCTGGCCCTGACCCTGGACCTGGAGGGCTGAGCCGTCCCCGGCGGGCGCCGCCCGCCGGTCCCCCGCCCCGCCCGCCCCGGGCGGGGCGGGCGCCGCCCCTGGGGTCCGCGCCGGTGCACGGCGGGCGGGGGCACCGCGCCGCGGCGTTCGCGGCGCCGGGTGTTCACGGCACGGGGTGTTCACGGCACGGGGCGGCGGCACCGGATCCGGTGCGGCACCGCCCCGGCGGGCGGGGCGGCCGGAAGGCGCGGGCGCTACTCGCAGCGGGGCAGCTCCCCCTCGCCGGTGCGGATGGTCTCCAGGGCCTCCACCGCGTCGGTGAGGGTCTCGACGCGGACGACCTCCAGCTCGCCGTAGGCGGCGGACTGGGCGACCTGGGAGCAGCTGTCGGCGGCGACGAGGAAGTAGTCGGCCCCGTCCCGCTGGGCGCTCACCATCTTCTGCGGGATGCCGCTCACCCCGCCGACCGCGCCCGCGGAGTCGATGGTGCCCGACCCGGCGACGGCCGCGCCGCCGGTGAGGCCCTCCTCGCTGAGCCGGTCCATGATGCCCAGGGCGAACATCATGCCGGCGCTGGGCCCGCCGATGTCGCCCACGGTGATGTCGACCTCGACGGGGAAGTCCATCTCGTCGGCGATGAGGACGCCGACCGCGGCCCGGCCCTGCTCGCCCTCCTCGGTGACCAGCTCCACCTCGACCTCCTCGCCGTCGCGGTCCAGGGTCAGGACGACCGGGTCCCCGGGCTCGCGCGAGCCCACCCGCTCCACCACCGCTGCGCTGCCGACGGCGGTGCCGGGCTCGCCCTCGGAGCGGGTGTCGACCTTCTCGCCGTCGACGGCGGTGATGACGTCGCCGGGCTCGACCAGGCCCTCGGCCGGCATGTCCTCGACGACGTCGGCGACCACCGGGACCGCGTCGTAGCCCATGCCGAGCTGGTTGAGGGCGGCGGCGGTGGCGGTGGTCTGGGAGTCGTTCATCTGGGTGGCCTGCCGCTCGCTGACCTCCTCGGGGCTGCGCCCGGCGGGGAAGAGCAGCTCCTCGGGCATGACCGCCTCGGTCGGCGAGAGCCAGGCGCGCACCACCGTGAAGAAGTCGAGCCGGTGCTGGGGGCCGCCCGCGTACTGCACGGTGACCATCGACAGCGAGCCCTCGTGCTCGTAGCTCCGGGCGCCGTCGATCTCGATGACCGGCCCGTCCTCGGTACGGCCCACCGTGTCCAGGGTGACGCCCGGGCCGGCCACCAGGTAGGGCATCGGCAGGAAGCGGCTGCCGACCCCGAGCCCGACGAGCAGGACGAGGGCGACAACAAGGGTCATGACACGACGAACCATGCTGCACACCTTATTGCCGCCGGGGTACGGGACGGATCAGGGAGCCCCCACCCACTCCTCGTCGCCGTCGGCGAACGCCTGGTGCTTCCAGATCGGCACCTGGGCCTTGAGGTCGTCGATCAGCCTGCGGCAGGCGGCGAAGGCCTCCTCGCGGTGCTCGGCAGAGGCCGCCACGACCACGGCGAGGTCGCCGATCTCCAGGTCCCCGACCCGGTGGACGGCGGCGAGTCTGACGACGGGGCGGCCCGGAACCGAGGTGTCGGACAGCACCTTCTCCATGACCGACCTCAGCACGGCCTCGACGGTGGGGTGCGAGGAGTAGCCCAGCCGGGCCACGTCGCGCCCGTGGTCGTGGTCGCGGACGGTGCCGATGAAGACGGCGGTGCCGCCCGCGCGGGGGTCCTGGACGGCCGCGAGGACCTCGTCCACCGAAAGGGGGGTGTCGCGCACCGAGGCGAGAGTGATCTGTTCCACTCCTAGAAGGTACCAATCACCTCCTCCGACACGCCGCGGGTGGTCCGGCCCGGACGCCGGCCCCCGTGGGAACGGGTGCGGCGGCCACGGGGCACGGCGGCCGCGGCCCGGTCAGACCCCCTTGCGCTTGCGCAGATGGCGGATGGTGACGGCGGTGCCGATGGCGGCCGCGGCGGCGCCCGCGGCCCCGGCCGCCGTGACGGCGACCTCCTTGCGGCCGATGCTGCGGCCCACCAGGGCGGGCCCGCCCCGGGACTCCAGCAGGCTGGTCAGCGCGGCCTCGTTGTCGTGGAGGGGCTTCCAACCGGCCTCGCGCAGCGCCGCGCAGTCCACCACGCACGGGTAGACGAGGAACTTCAGCTCCCCCTCCGCGGCCGGGGTGATCCTGGCCTGGTGCAGGCGGCGGACCGTGCCGAAGGCGAGGTTGGCGGGCACCTCGAAGTGCTTCATCCCGGAGATCTCCTCCACCCGGCCCTGGCTGAGGGAGCCCTCGCTGGCGACCGCGACCACGCCGTCGGTGCCCTCCACCCCGTGCAGGGCGCAGAACGCCAGCGCCCCCGCCAGGTCCTCGACGTGGCAGAACTGCCAGTGCTGCTCGTGACCCTTGACGGTGAGCAGGCGCGGAGCCGAGAAGTGGCGGCTGAGCAGTGTGTCCAGCCCGGGGCCGACCAGGGGCGCGGGACGCACCACGGTGACGGCGAGCCCGGGGTGGGCCCTGCGGGCGCGCTCCGCCAGCGCCTCGATCTCGGCGAAGTCGCCCATGAGGCCGTCGCCGTTGTCCGAGATCCGGGCGGCGTTCTCCGGCAGGGGGACCGGGTTGTCCGGGGCCGCCCCGTAGACCATGGTGCTGGTGACCAGGAGCACGCGCGGGACGCCGGAGGCGGCCGCGGCGGTCAGGACCGTCTGCGCGGCCCGGATGTTGTGGGCGCGCCGGTCCGCGGGCCGCGTGTCCAGGGAGCGGTCGTCGGCGGTGTGCACCAGCACGTCCACCCCGTGCAGGCGGGAGACCAGCCCCGGGTCGCAGACGTCGGCGATACGCCAGGTGACGCCGCGCAGGTCGGCGAACTCGGCGTCGATGGCGATGACCTCGCGCGGGGCCGCGGAACCTTCCGGCGCCGCCAGGCGTTGCACGAGGAGCCGGCCGACCCCGGAGGCCGCGCCGGTGACCGCGACCACCGCCCCGGCCCCTCCGGACCGGCTGTGCTCTGGGCGAACCTGGCTGCTTTCGGTATTCACTCCGGGCGACTCCCAGCTAACGTGACAGTGGAGACCAAACCTAATCCTGCCTGAGGTCTGATTGTGAGCGACCTGCCTTTCGGTTTCAGCATGCCGAACGATCCCGATGACGAGTCCGGACGCCGCCCCGGCGACTCCGGCTCGGGTGGTGCCGGCAGCGGCCGCCCGGGCGGAGGGGACTCCGGAATGCCGGACGGGTTCCCGTTCGGCGATCCACAGCAGATGGCCGACATGCTGCGCCAGTTCGCAGACATGATGTCGTCCCAGCCCGCCCCCGGCGGCCCCGCCTCCGGGCAGGGCCCGGGCTCGGGCATCAACTGGAGTATGGCCAAGGACATAGCGCGGCAGGTCGTCGCGCAGAAGGGCGACCCCAGTGTGCCGCCCGGAGACTACGCGAAGATCCAGGAGGCCCTGCGCCTGGGCGACCTGTGGCTGGACCAGTCCACCTCGCTGCCCTCGGGCGTGCAGACCGCGCAGGCGTGGAGCCGCTCGGAGTGGGTCGAGAGGACCATGGACTCCTGGGCGCAGCTGTGCGACCCGCTGACCAGCAAGACCGTCACCTCCATGGGGCAGAGCCTGCCCGAGGAGATGCAGTCGGTGGCCGGCCCCCTGCTCGGCATGATCCAGCAGATGGGCGGCATGATGGTCGGCCAGCAGGCGGGCCAGGCCGTGGGCGGGCTCTCCCAGGAGGTCGTGGGCACCGCCGACATCGGGCTTCCGCTGGCCGGTGAGGGCAACGCCGCACTGCTGCCGCTGGGCGTCGCCAAGTTCAGCGAGGGGCTGGAGATCCCCGACGACGAGGTGCGGCTGTACCTGGCCGCGCGCGAGGCGGCGGTGCACCGGCTCTACTCGCACGTGCCGTGGCTGCGCTCGCACGTGTTCCGGCTGGTCTCCGAGTACGCCGACGGGATGTCCTTCGACATCAGCGGCCTGGAGGACCGGCTCGGCGAGGTCGACCTGAGCGACCCCGAGGCGCTCCAGGAGGCGCTGGGCGGCCAGGGCCTGTTCCAGCCCGAGGACACGCCGCAGCAGAAGGCGGCGCTGAACCGGCTGGAGACCACGCTGGCGCTCATCGAGGGCTGGGTGGCGGCCGTGGTGTCGGGCGCGGTGACCGGGCGGCTGCCGCAGGCGGACGCCCTGGCCGAGGCGACCCGGCGGCGCCGGGCCACCGGCGGCCCGGCCGAGCACACCTTCGCGGCCCTGGTCGGGCTGGAGCTGCGCCCGCGGCGGCTGCGGGAGGCGCAGGCGCTGTGGAAGGCGCTGGAGGAGGCCCGCGGGATCGACGGGCGCGACGCCGTGTGGCAGCACCCGGACCTGATGCCGGGCAGCGAGGACCTGGACGACCCGGCCGCGTTCGTCAGCGGCGGCGCGTTCACCGACGCGGACTTCGACATCTCCACCCTCACCGGCGACGCCCCGGGCGCCCCGGGCGGGGAGGAGCCGGAGCGGAAGAGGGACGACGAGCCGGGAGAGGACTCGTAAGTGTCGCTGCACGCCGACGCCCGGGCGGTGCTGTCCGCCTGGGCCGCCCCCGACGCGCGCCAGGAGGAGCTGCGCCGCTCGTACGTGGCTCACCTCGACGCGCACGAGGACGGGATGTGGCGCGGCTGCCTGCCCGGGCACATCACGGCGAGCTCGGCGATCATCTCCGCCGAGGGCGACCGCGTGGTGCTGACCCTGCACCGCATCCACCGGATGTGGCTGCAGACCGGTGGGCACTGCGAGGAGCGGGACGCCACCCTGGCCGACGCCGCGCTGCGCGAGGCGACCGAGGAGTCCGGCATCCCGGGACTGGAGCTGCTGCCCGGGCCGATCCGGCTGGACCGCCACCCGGTGCCGTGCGGCGGGGGGAGCTTCCACCTGGACGTGGGGTACGCGGTGCTGGCCCCGCCCGGAGCCCGGCCGGTGATCGACCCGAACGAGTCCGCCGACCTGGGCTGGTTCCCGGTGGACGCCCTGCCCGAGCCCACCGACGACGTGACCCGCATCCTGGTGCGGGCGGCGGCCGCCGCCGTGGCCGACCGGCGGGGCGCCGCCCGTTGACCGAGCCCGGCCGACGCCCGGTGGCGGCGGTCGTCCCGGTACCGGTCGGCGTCGCGGTCACGGGCCCGGGACGTGGTCCCGGTGCGGGTACCGGCCCGTCGGCCCCGGCCTCCGGATCCGTTCAGGCCTCCAGGGCCACGTCGGCCGGGGCCTCGTCCTCGGGGGCGTCGATGTCGGGATCGCAGACCTCGGACCGCGATCCGGCGCTGAACCCCTCCAGGTAGCCGCGGGCGCGCTCGGCCTTGGGGTAGCGGTGCACCAGTTCCCAGAACTCGCGGCCGTGGTGCGGGATGAACAGGTGCGCGAGCTCGTGGATGAGGACGTAGTCGACGACCCACGAGGGCATTCCGGCCACGCGCCGGGAGATGCGGATCGCGCGGGTGTCGGGGGTGCACGAGCCCCAGCGGGAGTTCTGGTTGTCGACCCAGCGGACGCTGTCCGGCAGCCGGGTCCCGTCCAGGTAGCGGCGGGCCAGTTCCACCGCGCGCTCGTGGAGTTCCCCGTCACCGGGCCGGCGGCGCTCCTCTCGCGCCTCAAGCCGTTGCAGCATGCGTCCCACCCAGCGCTTTTCCTCTGCGCGGGAGAATGTCGCGGGCACGAGGACGACGGTCGTGTCCCCGTCCCTGTAGGCCGACACGGTGCGCCGGCGGCGAGGACTGCGCCGCACCTCGATTTTGGTGTTCGAGGGCACGAAGTTTACGGTAGCCGAGGAAAGCGCTCTCGAACAGGAGTGTGTTGTCCTGTTATGTCTTCGAACTCACACACCCGCCCTGTTCGCCTCCGACGCGCGGAAAACCCGCCCCCGTCGCACATTCCGGCCTGACCTGGGGCGTTCCGCACCCTTCTCCGAGGCCTTCCGGGGACGGTTTCACGGATTATGTTCACCATCCGTATATGAAAAAGAGACCGGACGGTGATTCCCCCTGGAGGGCCACCGTCCGGTCCCGCACCGGGTTCCGCATGTCTGCGCCGCTGTCGGCCGAGCCCGGCGCGGTGGTCACCGCAGGTCACCACCGCGCCCGGTCACCGGGTCAACACAGGCGTGACCACGCGATTTCCATGAGCGCCTCTTCCGCACGGCGCTGCTCCCGCTGACGGGCGCGCATCTGCCGCGCGGTCAGGCGGACACCCTGGCGCTCTCGGGAGTCGGCGTTCTTCTCGTTGGTCATGTCCAGGAGTTCCAGGATCATCATGTCTTCTTCGGTCCTTCGGGATTCGTCTCGGGTGCTGCGGTGGAATTCGTGGTGACCGGTCAGGCCGCGACCGGGGCGGGGTTCTTGCGGGGGCGGCCGCGCGGGCGCTTGCGCGCCACGACCTGGCCGGCGACGAGCAGCTGGCCTCCCCAGACGCCCCAGGGCTCCTTGCGGTCCAGGGCGTCGGCCAGGCACTGCTCCCGCACCGGGCAGGCGCCGCAGACGGCCTTGGCCGCCTCGACGTCGGCGGGGGCTTCGGCGAAGAACAGGTCGGGCTGCATACGGCAGGGGATTTCGGTCTCGCCCAGCCAGGGCGTTTCCAGGACCGACGCGAGCATCGGTGCCCTCCAAGATCTTTGTTCGTCTCGTACAACGCGGTCGGTGTTCTCGGTTCACCGGATGCGGTTCCGGTGCGGGACCTGACTTGCGATGCCGACGCCTGCTCTGCCTCCCCGGGGGAGATCGAGCGGACGAGGATACAAAGAAAGCCGCGGCCCCTGATCGGGGACCGCGGCCACGGATGGAGACCTTCGGCCTGCTAGGCCGGAATCCTCCGTGGACACTTCCCCGGTGCGCCATACCGGCGCGGGGTTCCTTCGGTGCGAGCCGTCATGAGTTCGCCGCGGTCACGGGCGATCTCGGTGCCGGTGGACACACCACTGCCATTGGCCTCGGGCTCGGCGGCGAGGATCACGGTCGTCACGGGACGGACGCCGAAGCCTCCGAAGCCGAGACCGGTCCCCTCGACACCGGTGCCGTGCAGGGCACCGCCGACCAGGGCCAGGCCGGTGCCGTGCAGGGCACCGCCGGCGATGGCGTGATCACCGCGCAGGGCGGAGCCGCCGAACAGACCGCACTGGGACAGGGCGGTGCCCGGGACAGCGTTCAGCCACTGCTGACGGGACGACACGGACGAAGCGAAGCTCGTGGTCATCATTTGATCGGGCACCTCCTTCACAGTCGGGCGGCGGGATCCCTCCCGCGCCATAGAGCGGTCCTGGCGACGATGTACAGACTAAGGGTCGCCCGCGAAAACTAGCAACCTATTTTTGACCTGGGAAAACGTCCTCATCCGGCCAGGGATTCGCAGGAATCACGCGGGCCCCCGCGTTGTTACCGCGGCCCCCTGGCCGGTAGCGGTCACACGGAGTCGGGCCGCAGCGCGTCCGACCAGCCCTCGGCGTCCACCACCCGGATCAGCCCCTCCTGCACCACCGAGCACACCAGCTGCCCGTCGCGGGTGTAGACCAGGCCGCGCGCCAGGCCGCGGGCCCCCTGGGCGCTGGGGGTCTCCTGCGCGTAGAGCAGCCACTCGTCGGCGCGGAACGGCCGGTGGAACCACATGGCGTGGTCCAGGCTGGCCATGGAGATCCCGGCGAAGGACCGGCCGTGGCGCAGCAGCACGGTGTCCAGCAGGGTGAGGTCGGAGGCGTAGGTCATGAGGCACACCTGGGTGAGCCGGTCGTCGGGCAGTTTGCCGTCGACCTTGAGCCACACCGGGTTGACGGCGGTGCGCAGCCGGGGGTCGCGCTCGGCCTCGTAGGACAGCGGTCCCACCGGGCGCAGCTCGATGGGGTGCCAGCGGACGAACCCCGGGACCCGGCCGAACTCGGCGCGCAGCCGCTCGCGGGTGCTGGGCAGTTCCTCGGGCGGGGGTACGTCGGGCATCGGGATCTGGTGGTCCAGCCCCGGCTCCTCCTTGTGGAAGGAGGCCGACAGGGTGAATATCGGCTTGCCGTGCTGGACGGCGACCACCCGGCGGGTGGTGAACGACCGGCCGTCGCGGACCCGGTCCACCTCGTAGACGATCGGCACCGCCGGATCGCCGGGGCGGATGAAGTAGGCGTGCAGGGAGTGGACGTACCGGTCCGCGGGCGCGGTCCGGCCCGCCGCCACCAGCGCCTGGCCGGCGACCAGCCCGCCGAAGACCCGCTGGGGGCCCTCCTGGGGGCTGCTGCCCCGGAAGATGTTGACCTCGATCCGCTCCAGGTCCAGCACCGCCAGCAGGTCGGCCAGCGACTGCTCCCGCCGGGACTCGTCGGCTCCGTCGCTCATCCGGACACGTCCTCCTCTTCGTCGTCGGGCTCGCCCCGACCTTCGATGACCTGGGCGGGGTCGGCGCCGGCGACCAGCGCGAGCACCGCGTCCCCGTAGCGGTCGAGCTTCGCCGGACCGACACCCGACACAGCCGTCAGCTGCGGCACCCCGGCGGGCTCCTGCTCGGCGATGGCCTGCAGGGTCGCGTCGGTGAAGATCACGTAGGCGGGCACCTTCTGCTCCTGGGAGACCGCGCGCCGCCACTCGCGCAGGCGCTCCAGCAGCGCCTCATCGTAGCTGGAGGGGCAGTCCAGGCAGCGGCCGAGCTTGCGTTCGGCCGCATCGGTGAGCGTGGCCGCGCACACCCGGCAGCGGACGGTGCCGCCGCGGCGGCGCTCGGCCCGGCGGACGGAGGTGCTGGGGGACGCCGGGCGCAGGCCGTCCAGGAACCGGGAGGGCTTGCGGGTCCTGCGGCCGCCCGGGGAGCGGGACAGCGACCACGACATCGACAGGTGCTCGCGGGCGCGGGTGACGCCGACGTAGAAGAGGCGGCGCTCCTCCTCGACCTGCTCGTCGGTCTCGGCGTAGATGATCGGCACCATGCCCTCGGTGAGGCCGACCAGGAACACCGCGTCCCACTCCAGGCCCTTGGCGGCGTGCAGGGAGGCGATGGTGACGCCCTCGAACCCGGGCGCGTGCTCGGTGGCCATCCGCACCTCGAGCTCCTCGACCAGGTCGTTCATGGTGACCGGGTGTCCCCCGGGGCGCGGCTTGGCGGCCATGTCCTCGGCCAGCTGGGCCAGCGCGGTCAGCGACTCCCAGCGCTCGCGGGCCTGGCGGCCCTCGGGGGCGGTGTCGGTCAGGCCGATCTGCCCCAGGAGCTGGCGGACGGTGGAGATCAGCGGGGCGGGCTCCTCCCCCGCCGCCTCGTGGCGGGCGCCGCGCAGCAGGTGCACGGCCTGCTTGATCTCGGGGCGCTCGAAGAAGCGGGCGGTGCCGCGCACGCTGAACGGGATGCCCTGGTCGGTGAGGGCCTGCTCGTAGGCGGCGGACTGGGCGTTGGTGCGCACCAGGACGGCGATCTCCCCGGCGGCGACGCCCTCCTCCATCAGCACGCCGATCTTGCGGGCGACCCCGGTGGCCTCGGCGGGCTCGTCGTCGTACTCCTGGTACACGGGGTCGGGGCCGTCGGGGCGCTGGGCCTGGAGGGTGAGGTGCCCGGCGGAGGTCGGGCCCTTGGCCTGGGAGATGACGTGGTTGGCGACCCGCACCACCTGGGGGGTGGACCGGTAGTCGCGGACCAGTTCGACGACGGTGGCGTGGGGGTAGCGGGCGGCGAACCCGGTGAGGTAGGCGGGGGTGGCCCCGGCGAAGGAGTAGATGGTCTGGCTGGGGTCGCCCACCACGCACAGGTCGTCGCGGTCGCCCAGCCAGGCGTCGAGCAGGAGCTTCTGGAGCGGGTTGACGTCCTGGAACTCGTCGACGACGAAGTAGCGGTACTGCTCGCGGACCCGCTGGGCGATCGCCGGGTACTCGGTGATCATGCCGGCGGTGAGTTCGAGCATGGACTCGAAGTCGAGGAGGTTGTGCTCGCGGCGCAGTTCCTCGTAGGCCTCGAAGACCCGGGCGACCTCGCCCGCGGGCAGCGGCGCCTGCCGGGACGCCTTGGCGACGGCGCGCTCGTAGTCGGTGGGGCGGACCTGGGTGACCTTGGCCCACTCGATCTCGGAGGCGAGGTCGCGCAGGCCGGTGCGGTCCGGCTGTACGCCCACGGAGTGGGCGGCACGGGCCACCGCCTGGATCTTGCTGTCGATGAGGGTGGGCTTCTCGCCGCCGATCACCTGCGGCCAGAAGAAGGAGAGCTGGCGCAGGGCGGCGGCGTGGAAGGTGCGGGCCTGCACCCGGGGGGCGCCCAGGGCGCGCAGCCGGCCGCGCATCTCCCCGGCCGCGCGGGTGGTGAAGGTGACCGCGAGGATCTGCTGCTCCGAGACGACCCCGCTGGCGACCGCGTGGGCGATGCGGTGGGTGATGGCGCGGGTCTTCCCCGTTCCGGCACCGGCCAGGATGCACACCGGTCCGCGCAGTGCGCGCGCCGCCTGGGTCTGCTCGGGGTCCAGTCCCTCCAGGACGCGGTCGGGGTCCATGGTGCTCCTGAACATGGTCGAGACGGTTGTGCGGTTCTGTGGGCCAGTCTCTCAAGTATCGGTCGCCCCGGGGACGGAACGGCACCTGTCCACAGGTCGTTCCGGTGGGTCGGACGGGGGGCGGGGCGGCCGGTTGCGGCCACACACATTTCAGAACCACCCGGCCCTGTGAGGCGTCCCACGTTGTGTCGCACGGTCGGGGGAAGCGGACCGGGCCCCGCGGTGTTGGGATGGGGGACCGGGCGAGAACGCCGACCGTAGGACGGAAAGAAACGTGAGCGAGATGACGAGCACGGCCACCGGCCAGTTCACGATGTACACCACCCCCTGGTGCGGGTACTGCAAGCGGCTCAAGAGCCAGCTCGCACGCGAGGGCATCACCGGGCACGAGGTGAACATCGAGGAGCACCCGGACGCCGCGGAACTCGTGATGAAGGTCAACAACGGGAACCAAACCGTCCCGACGGTGGTCTTCAGTGACGGAGCGGCGATGACCAACCCGTCGCTCGCTCAGGTGAAGAAGAAGCTGGCCGAGCTGTCGTAGCCCGGAGAACGCCGGCCTGCGGGTCCTTCCCGCAGGCCGGCGGCCCCGTGACCCCGAGGGGCCCCTCCCCGGTGCGACCGCTCTCGGCCATGGACGGCTCTGACGGATGACGACGGGGAGTGTTGAGTTGGGGGACGACGTGAGTTCTCATGACATAGCGGTCGCCGACGCGGTCGATGTCGGTGTGGTGCGCCGCACTCCGACGGGGTGGCGCGTGGGGAACGGGCACGAGCTGCCCGACCTGGTGAGCGCGATGGTCCTCGCCGACCTGCTCACCGCGGAGGCGGGCGGGGACGGCCGGCGGTCTCAGGCGCCGGGTCGGGCGCCGGAGGGCGCTTCGGAGGTGGAGCGGCTGCGCCACACCGTGGCCCAGTTGGAGCACGCGCTGCACTCGCGCGTGGTGGTGGAGCAGGCGATCGGCGTCCTGGCGGAGCGGCACACCATGCCGCCGCGCGAGGCGTTCGAGCGGCTGCGCTCCTCGGCGCGTTCGCGCGGCCGCAAGGTCGCCGACCTGGCCCGGGACGTGGTGGAGAGCAGTACCAGCCCGCTCACGGTCCTGCCGGACGAGCTGGGCGTCTCCCCCGGTTCCAACTAGCCCCGCCCCACCGGGCCTTCGTTCCGCTCCGGGGCGGAAGCGGGTCCGGGGAGCGCGGCGACCGCGCGTGGACGTCCCGCCGCTCTCGAAGAGCGGCCGCGGTTCCTCTCACCGGGGATGTCCGCTCCGGCCCTCGGACACCGCGCGGGTGCCCCCGCGGCCGGGGAGGAGGGCCGCCGACCCTGTCGGGAGGGTCGGCGGGGCCTCCGGTGGACCTCCCCCGGTCACCACCGGCCGGGGAGGGACTCCCCCTGCCAGTGCTCGATGAGGGTCCGGGCGATCGAGATGGGTCCGGGGAGCACGATCTCCCCGGTGGCCGCCGCCTCGGCGAGTCGCGGCCTGGTGAACCAGCGCAGGGTGCCGATCTCGTCGTCGGTGCGCTCGGTCTCGCCGACCGCGCGCGCGGTGTAGCCCACCATGAGGCTGCGCGGGAACGGCCACGGCTGCGACGACAGGTAGCGGGGGTCCTCGACCACGATCCCCGCCTCTTCGGCGACCTCGCGGACCACCGCCTGCTCCAGGGACTCCCCCGCGTCGACGAACCCGGCCAGGACGGAGAAGCGGTTCGCGTCCCAGTGGGGGTTGTTGCCGAGCAGGACCTGCTCGTCCTCTCCGTGCCCGCGGTGGACGAGCATGATGACGGCCGGGTCGGTGCGCGGGAACTGCTCGCGCCCCTCGCGCTCGCACAGGCGCAGGTGGCCTGCGGCGGAGATGACCGTGGGTGAGCCGCAGGCCGGGCAGAACCCGTGGGTCGCGTGCCAGTTGGCCAGGGCGACGGCGCGGGTGAGCAGCCCCGTGTCGTGGTCGCCGAGCAGCGGGCCGACCTCGCGCAGCGAGGCGGGCCGGGCGCCGTCGCGCGCGACGAGTTCGCTCGGGGAGCGCACCGCGAAGTAGGCGCGGCCGTCGGCCACCCCCAGCAGGTAGCGCTCGCCCTCGGGGGCCTCCTGCGGCGACGCGAAGACCAGTGCGGGCTCTCCCCCGGTGGTGACCAGGGCCCGGGACTGCTTGGCCAGGAGGGCCTTCCACCCGTAGCTCGTGGGGTCGCCGCCCTCCAGGGCGAGGACCCGGGTGCCGGGGTCCTCCCACGCCTTCTCCAGCCAGGCCTGGTCGGTGCGCCGGTGCGCGGCGGGGTCGACGGAGGCGCGGGACAGGGAGGGGGTGGTGTCGACGTGCATGGGTCCTTCCGGGGAGAGTGCGGGGGCGGCCCGCCTGCTGACAGGGACAACGCCGCCGGGGCCCGTGGCATGCCCCGGCGCCCGGCTCAGGCGCTGCCGCCCAGTTCCTCCCACAGGTAGGCGACGCTCTCGGCGCCCTTGAGCAGGAGCGGCACCTCGACCTTCTCGTTGGGCGCGTGGATGTTGTCCTCGTCCAGGCCCACGGCGACGAACACCAGCGGGGCCCCGAGGATGTCGGCGATGTCGGCCTCGGGTCCGCTGCCGCCCTCGCGGGTGAAGAGCACCGGCTTGCCGAAGGCGCGCTCCATGGCGTTGCGGGCGGCCTTGAGCGCGGTGGAGGAGAGGTCGGAGGCGCAGGCGCGCACGCCGGGGCCGCCGAACTCCAGCTCGGCGCGCAGGCCGGCGGGGACGCGGGCCTCGACGAACTCGCGGACGCGGGCCTGGATCTCCAGGGGCTCCTGGCCGGGGACCAGGCGGAAGCTGACCTTGGCGTGGGCGGAGCGGGGGACGATGGTCTTGCCGCCCGCGCCGGTGTGGCCGCCCCACATGCCGTTGATCTCGGCGGTGGGCCGCAGCCAGATGCGCTCCAGGGTGCTGTAGCCCCGCTCGCCCCAGGTGGCGGTGGAGGCGGCGGTGGCCAGCCACGCCTCCTCGTCGAAGGGCAGGCGGGCGATGAGCTCGCGCTCCTCGGCCCCGGCCTCGACGACTCCGTCGTAGAACCCGGGGACGGCGATCCGGCCGTCCCCGTCGTGCAGGGCGGCGAGCAGCTCGCTCATCGCCTTGAGCGGGTTGGGGACGGCGCCGCCGAAGGAGCCGCTGTGCAGGTCGCGGCCGGGGCCGTACAGGGAGATCTCGACGTCGGTGAGACCGCGCATGCCCACGCACATGGAGGGGGTGTCGGCCGACCACATGGTGGTGTCGGAGATGACCACGACGTCGCAGTCGAGGCGGTCGCGGTTGGCCTTCATGAGCTCGGCGAAGTGGACGGAGCCGGACTCCTCCTCGCCCTCGACCAGGAGCTTGACCGTGACCGGCGGGGCGTCGGCGCCGGAGGCGGCCAGGGCGGCGCGCAGGCCCAGGGTGTGGAAGAGGACCTGGCCCTTGTCGTCGGAGGCGCCGCGGCCGTGGAGGGAGGTGCCGCGCTCGGTGGGGGTGAAGGGCGGGGTCTCCCACTCCTCGACGGGGTCGACGGGCTGCACGTCGTGGTGGCCGTACACGAGGACGGTGGGGGCGGCGGGGTCGGCGGCGGGCCACTCCGCGAACACGGCGGGCAGGCCCGGGGTCTCCCAGACCTCGACGGTGGGGAACCCGGTGGCGGCGAGGTGGTCGGCCAGCCAGCGGGCGGAGCGTCGCACGTCGTCGTGGTACCCGGGGTCGGCGGAGACCGAGGGGATCGCCAGCCACTCCTTGAGGGAGGAGAGGAACTCGTCCCGGTGAGCCTCGATATAGGTGCGTACGTCCATCTTCGTGTCCTCGTTTCGACGTCCTTGTCGCCTCCGACCTTAGACGTGAAACGAAGTACCGGGACCCGCCGGGTCCGGCGTCGGAGCGCGGAAACAGCACGCGGGAGGAACCTTTTCGGCACCATGGGACTCACAGGACGGGGAGGGAACCACCCGCCCCCACCGATGGGAGGAACCACGTGAGCATCACCCCCTCCGAGGCGGTCACCGCCCGGTTCAACGAGCTGTTCGACGTGCTCGACACCGACGGGGACAAGCACGCGACCTGGGCGGACTACCAGAGGCTGGTGGACCGGTACATCACCGGGTACACGCTGGACCCGACCGAGCCCAAGGCGCACGCGATCGAGACGGCCTACCGTTCGCTGTGGGACCGGCTGGTGCGGCACTCGGGCGCCCAGGACCGGCTGGAGCGGCAGGAGTTCGTCGCGGCCATGCACGCGGCGTCGGAGGACCGCAGCCGGTCCAACGCCGCCGAGGCGGTGGCCGAGGCCGTGTTCGACCTGCTGGACGAGGACGGGAACGGGCGGATCAGCCTGGAGGAGTTCCTCGTCTACGCGGCCGCGCTGGGCGCGGCCGAGGACGACGCCCGCACCCGGTTCGCGCACGTGGACACGGACGGGGACGCGCACATCAGCCGGGAGGAGTTCGTGCTTTCGGCGCGGCAGTTCCTCTTCGGCGAGGACACCCACTCCCCGGGCGGCTTCGTCTTCGGCGTGGTCTGAACCGCTCCCGACGCCGCCGCCCGGGACGGGGCGGCGGCGTCCCCGGCTCTCAGAGCCGCGGGGCGAGGCGGGACCAGGGCTCCGGCGGGCCCCCCGCGAAGAAGAGCATCAGGGCGAGCACCCGGCTCAGGGGCGGCGCCGTCCAGTGGCGCTCCCCGGGCACGGGCTCCGGCCGCAGCAGGCGGCCCAGCGCCCAGGTGAGGTGGTGCCACAGCACCCGGGCCTCCATACCAGGGACACCGTAGCCCTCCAGCACGGCCGGCAACCAGGCCGGTGGCAGCTTCGCGAAGTCGGTGGCCGGGTCGGCGACGGCGGCGTCGCCCCAGTCCACGAGCCCGGCGAGGGCGCCGTCCGGGGTCACGACGAGGTTCTGCGGGGCGATGTCCCCGTGGACCAGGGCCGGCACGGCTCCGGCGGGTACCCGCACGGCCAGATCGGCGCACCAGGAACGCAGCAGGTCGGCCGTGTCGGCGTCGATGTACCCGGCGGCGTGCACCCGTCCGGCCAGCGCGGCCGGATCCGCCTCCCCGGTGTCGCGGGGCAGCTCCGGCAGGGTGCCGACGGGGACCGCGTGCAGGACGGCGAGCTGGCGGCCCAGGTCGAGCAGCACCCCCCGGTCCGGCTCCCTGCCGACCAGGTCCTCACCCGGGAGGCGTTCCACCAGCATCGCGGGCGGGTCGCCCTCCACGAACTCGACCAGGGCCGGAGCGCGCACCCCCGCGGCACGCACAACGGGGACGAGCGCCGCCTCCTTGCGCAGGTCGGCCTCGAAGCCCGGCCCCCGGGGCACACGCAGCACGAGCGCGTCACCCAGCGCAACGACATGGTTGGCCACCCCGCCGGCAAGCGGGACCACCTCCGCCACCGGAATCCCGTAGCGCCCGGCGACAACAGCCGCGATCGTCTCCATACCGCCCGATCCTCCCACCCCAGAGGGCGAAAGCTCCGGAAAACCCCCGCCCCGAAAACCTCCCACCCCAACCTCCAGGAGCGAAAGCCCCAAAGATCCCCCGCCCTGACCCCAGGGGGTGAAAGCGAGGAAGAACCTCGCCCCGCGCCCCAGGGGGGTGGACGGACTTGGAGGCTTCCGAAAGGGCCACCATCTGGAAAGGGCGGTCTGTGGGGGCACCCGACAGAAGCGTTGGCCTCCGGAAGGCGGGCCGCCTGGGAAGGTACAGACTGCGGAGCGTGGGCCCGTCCCGCCGCAGTCGGCGTGCGGCAGACCACCGGACCTGGGCGTTGGGCGCACGTGCGGGGTGGTGGGGGCTTGCGGGGCGGGTGCGCGCGAGGCCTGCCCCGCCCGGCCGCACAGGTCCACGGAGGAAGGGTCCGCCCGCGAACCCGCCGGTCGCACCCGACCCCGCTTGTAACACCGACCACAGGAGGAGCAACCCCAGCCATGTGTGCCCTCCAACACCACAGGGAGGTGAACCCGAGCGTGCGCTCCCACCCCGCCCCCAGGGCGTGAAAGCCGCAGAGCCCCCGCCCCGACCCCGGAGGGGAAAGGGAAAAGGAACCGCCCCCTCCTCACCCCCTGCTCCCCCTCCCCGCGAACGGCGAGGGGTCCCGCATGGTGATCCGCTCCGCATTCCGGTCCGCCGAGCACATGGAGCAGATGCTCCAGGTGGGCATGGATCAGGGCATGGAGGGCGCGATGAGGCGGTCGACCACGGCGTGCACCCCGGTGCGGACGCGGTCGGCGGACATGCCGCGGGTCCGGCGCTGGTGCACGTACAGGGCGGCCTCCAGCGGACCGAGCAGCGCGTCGGCCAGGTAGGCGGCGTCGGCCCCGGGCCGCAGCTCGGCCACCAGGGCCACCAGGTGGGCGTGGTGGGCGGCGTAGGCGCCGCTCTCGTACCGGGCCTGGGGCGAGGCGGTCTCGGCGACGGCAAGGAGTTCGGCCTGGTCCTGGAGCCGGTCGACGAACGCGTCGACGAACGCGTGCAGGCGCTCCAGCGGCGGCGCCCCGGGGCCAAGCGGCGGCGGGCCCTGGAGGAACCCCCGCTGGAACTCGTACTCCTGGGCGTCGACCATGGCGTGGGTGAGTCCGGCCAGGTCGCCGAAGCGGCGGTAGACGGTGCCCACCCCGGTTCCGGCCCGGGCGGCGACGGCCTCCAGGGTGAGGCCGCCGGTGCCCTGTTCGGCGAGGATCTCGCGGGCGGCCGCCAGCAGGAGCCTGCGGTTGCGCGCGGCGTCGGCGCGTTCGGGGCGGGCCTGCCCGGCCATGGGCAGCGGCGGGCGGCGAGGGGCGCGACCGCTCACGTGACCGTCCTCCCTGGGGCTGCGGATGCGCGGCGAGTATAGCGGCCTCCACCTGCGCCGCTTGAAAACGGAATTAATTCCACTTAGTGTCGTGCGTGTCGGACCCGCCCCTCCACGAACCGGGAGCCCTCCATGGCCCTGCACGACCTCCGCCCCCTCCACGGGCGCACCGCCCTCGTCACCGGCGGCAGCCGGGGCATCGGCGCCGCGATCGTCCGCCGCCTCGCCGCGGACGGGGCCGACGTCGCCCTCACCCACACCCGCTCCGAGGAGCGGGCCCGCACCGTCGTCCGGGACGCCCGGGCCCTGGGAGTGCGGGCGATCGCCGTCCGCGCGGACTCGGCCGACCCCGAGGCGCTGTGCTCGGCCGTCGACCTCGTCCACGAACGGCTCGGCGGGCCGCACATCCTGGTCAACAACGCCGGGGTGGCGCCGTTCGGGCCGTTCGAGGGGTTCACCGTCGCCGACTTCGACCGGGCGATCGCCGTCCACGCCCGCGCCGCGTTCGTCGCGGCCCAGGCCGCCGTCCCGCACATGGGGCCCGGCGGCCGGATCATCGGGATCGGCACCAACCTGAGCGAACGCGCGGCCCTGCCCGAGGCCGTGCTGTACGCCACCGGCAAGTCCGCCCTGCTGGGGTTCACCCGCTCCCTGGCCCGCGAGCTCGGCCCGCGGGGGATCACGGTGAACCTCGTCCACCCGGGGTCGACCGACACCGACATGAACCCGGCCGACGGGCCCGGTGCCGACGCCGAACGTGCGCTCACCGCCCTGGGGCGCTACTGCTCCCCGGAGGACGTCGCCGCGTCGGTGGCCCACCTGGCCGGACCCGGCGGGCGCGGCATCACCGGAACGTCCATCCTGGTGGACGCGGGAGCGAACGCGTGAACGGGCCGCTGGCCTGGGCCCTGCTCGCCACGGCCGCCGCCCTGGAGGTCGTATGGGCGCTCGCCATGAAGGAGTCCCAGGGGTTCACCCGCCTGTGGCCCAGCGTCCTGACCGTCGCCGCGGCCGCCGTGAGCTTCGGCCTGCTGTCGCTGGCCCTGCGCGAGCTGCCCGTCGGCACCGCCTACGCCGCCTGGGTCGGCCTGGGCGCGACCGGCGTGGTCCTGGCCGGCATCACCCTGTTCGGCGAGAGCGCGAGCCCCTTGCGGATCGGCTGCGTGCTGCTCATCCTGGGCGGGGTCGTCGGCCTGCACCTCCTGGAGTCCCGCCCCTGACCGCGCCGCCGATCCCCGCACGCCCGCCCGCCTCCCGGTCAGGGTTCGGGAACGGACGCGATGAGAGCAGCCAGCCCCTCCGCGTCCAGCAGATCCGTCGGACGGACCGTCTCATCCGCCCGCACGTAGTGGAACGCCGCCCGGACCTCCTCCAACTCCACCCCCTGCAGATCCGCCCAGGCCAACCGGTACGCCGCCAGCTGCACCCCGACCGCACGGCGCTCCGCCGCGTTCTGCGGGGGCCGCCCGGTCTTCCAGTCCACGACGTCGTAGCCCTTGCCCGGCTCGTGGAACACCGCGTCCATCCGCCCCCGGATGAGCCGGTCGCCGATCACCGTCTCGAACGGCACCTCCACCTCCACCGGGATCCGCTTGCCCCACTCGCTCTTCTCGAAGAGCTCCTGCAGCTCCGCCAGGTCGTCGTCCTCCCCCGCGGTCTCGTCGGCCGCGCCCGGCAGCTCGTCCAGGAGCGTCGCCGTACCCGGCCCGAAGCGGCGCTCCAGCCAGGTGTGGAACGCCGTCCCCCGGCGGGTGTGCGGGGCCGGGGGCCGCGGCAGCGGCCGCCGGATCTGGCGTGCCAGCCCCGACGGGTCGCGGGCCAGCCACACCATCGAGGACACCGACAGGTGGGCGGGCAGCTCCACCGCGACGGTGCCGCCCTCGGCCCGCTCGGCCTCCCGGGCCCGGTGCGCGAGGAGCAGCCCCGTGTCGCGCTCCCACCCCTGGAGGCGGCGGCGCAACTTCTCGTGGCGCTTCGGGTCCGGCGGCACCGCCCTCCCCTCCCGCAGCGCCGCGCGGGCCCGTTCCACCAGGGCCGCGCCCGCCTCGATCTCCGCCCGGCGGGTGACCGCACCCTCCACCTGGGCGAGGGTGCTCGGGGTGGCCTCGCTGTCGCTCTGCGGGTCCCCCTGCAGGGGCGGCCACACCGCCTCGCCCTCCTCGTCGTCGTGCGGGTTGGTCTCGTCGAGCTCGGGCGGGTCGGCCCAGTCGATCACCCGCCCCGCCCCCTGCTCGCAGGCCTCGCGGATCTCCTCCAGGAAGACCGAGGGCCCGCGCGGCGTGGTGCCGGTGCGCCCCCACCAGTGACCCGTGCAGACGAGGCGGAAGGACGCCCGGGTGACCGCCACGTACGCGAGGCGGCGCTCCTCCATGAGGTGGCGGGCCGTCTCCGCCTCCCTGAACGCGGCGATGCCCTGCTTGTCGACCCCGGTGAGCTCGGGCAGGCTGGCGCGGTCGCCGCGCAGGGGGTACGGCAGCAGGTGGTCGGCCGCCACCCAGGCCTTGGCGTTGCGGGGCGCCGCCGGGAACACCGGGTTGCGCCCGCCGCTGATGCCCGGCACGAACACCACCGGCCACTGGAGCCCCTTCGCCCCGTGCATGGTCATGAGCTTGACGCTGTTCGAACCGCCGACGCGCTCCCCGGGGGCGAGTCCGCTCTCGTTCTCCTCGGCGGCGCGCAGGTAGCTGAGGAAGCTCCCCAGGGACGGGTCGTCGCTGTTGCCGACGAACCGGACGGCGTGGTCCACGAACGCGTCCAGGTCGGCGCGGGCCGAGAGCGGGTCGCGGCCGCTGCGCGCGGCCACCTCGATGTCGAGGCCCAGGAGGCGTTCGACCTCGGTGATGAGGTCCGGCAGCGGCTGGCCCACGAGCTTGCGCAGGCCGCGCAGCTCCTCGGAGAGCCGCAGCAGGCGCGCGTACCCGGTCTCGGAGTAGTTCTCCTGCGGCCCCGGGTCGTCCACGGCGTCCACCAGGCTGCCGCTCTCCGCGGTGAGGTCCAGGACGGTGCGGCGCAGTACGTCGTCCCCAGGGTCGTCGGGCCCGTCGCGGGTGAGGTCGCGGCGGGAGTGGCGGGCCAGTTCGGTGGCGCGCGCGCCCAGGGCCGCGAGGTCGCGGGGGCCGAACCGCCAGCGGGGCCCGGTGAGCAGGCGGGCGAGCTCGTTGCCCGCCGCGGCGTCGTGCACCACCCGCAGGGTCGCGATGATGTCGCGGACCTCGGGGACGAGCATGAGCCCGCCCAGGCCCACGACCTCCACGGGAACGCCGCGCGCTTCGAGCTCCTCCCGCAGCGCCGGGAACTGGGCGCGGCGGCGGCACAGGACGGCGATGTCGCCGGGGGCCGTGCCGCCGTCGGCGGCGCTCCCGGACTCGCCCGGGGGCCAGGGCTGCCCGTCGGGGGCGGTCTCCGGGTCGCGGCGCACCCCCTTGACCAGGTCGGCGATGCGGGCGGCGATCCACGCCGCCTCCTCGGACTCGGTGCGGAACAGGGCCACGTCGGCCCGTCCGCGCCCGCGCCGTGCCGGACCGGGGTAGAGGACCGGCACCTCGGCGGCCTCGGCGCGCAGCTCCTCGGAGATCCACCCGGCGACGCCCAGGATGCGCTCGCCGTTGCGGAAGCTGGTGGACAGCTTGCGGACGGCCGCGGGCCGGCCCGGGGCCGCCGGGAAGTCGGTGGGGAACCGGGTGAGGTTGGCGGCGATCGCCCCCCGCCAGCCGTAGATCGACTGGCAGGGGTCGCCGACGGCGGTCACGGCGTGGCCGTCGCCGAACAGCGAGCGCAGCAGGACGAGCTGGGCGTGGCTGGTGTCCTGGTACTCGTCGAGGAGCACCACCCGGAAGCGGCTGCGCTCGACCAGGCCCACCTCGGGGTGGTTCTCGGCGATGCGGGCGGCCAGGGCCATCTGGTCGCCGAAGTCCATGGCCTCCCGGCTGTGCTTGGCGTGGGCGTAGCGCTCCACGAGGGGCAGCAGCTGCTCCCGGCGGCGCTGGGCGGCGACCAGGTCCCGCGTCTCCGCGGTGGGCCGCTTGGGGAGTGCGTCCACCTGCGCCTGGATCCACCGCCCGATGCCGCGTACGCGTTCGGGGGTGGTGAGGTGGTCTGCGATCTCGCCGGACAGGTGCAGCACGCGTTCGATGACGGTGTCCGCGCCCACGGTGATCAGGTCCATGGGCCCGTCGTACTCGCCGACGACGCGCGCGGCCAGCTGCCAGGCCTGGCCCTCGCTGAGCAGTCGGGCGGTGGGCTCCACGGCCTCGCGCAGGGCGTGGTCGGCGACGATGCGCCCCGCGTAGGCGTTGTACGTGGAGACGGTGGGCTCGCCGTCCAGGACACCCTCACCGGCCCCTCCCCCGGCCTCCACACCGGTGCCTCCTCCAGCCCCCTCGCCCGGCCGGCCGCCGACAACGTCGTCACCGAGCCTGTCGCGCAGCTGGTCCAGCCGCCTGCGCACGCGTTCGGCGAGCTCGGCGGTGGCCTTGCGGGTGAAGGTGAGCCCCAGGACCTGCTCGGGACGCACGTACCCGTTGGCGACGAGCCACACCACACGGGAGGCCATGGTCTCGCTCTTGCCCGAGCCCGCGCCGGCGATGACCACACCGGGTTCGAGGGGGGCGGAGATCACCTCGGACTGCTCGGCGGTGGGTTCGGGCTGTCCCAGGAGGCGGGCGAGTTCCGCCGGGGTGAACCGGGGGTGCGCTGCCGGGGTGGACCGGGGGTGTGCTGCGGGGGTGGAGCGGGGGTGGCCTTCAGACATGTCTGCCCTCGTCTTGGACCGGGCAGCAGGCGCGCACGGCGCACGACCTGCATCCCTTGTTGCGGGTGGCGGTGAACCGGGAGCCGCCCATACCGACGGCGACCTCGGTGACGAGGTCCTGCGCCCAGTGGGGGTCGGGGTCCTCGCCGAGGGGGCGCTGGACCTGCTCCCGGGCGTTCTTGAGCTTCTCGCCGAGCTGGACGAGCATCGCCCCGCCCGGCTGTGCGAGGCCGAGTTCGGCGAACGCGCCCTTGAGCACGGCCATCTGGTAGACGCCGAGCTGGGGGTGGCGGTCCAGGTCCTCGGCCTTGGCGGCGCCGGTCTTGATGTCGACGACCACGGCGCGGCCCTCCGCGTCGCGTTCGAGCCGGTCGACCCGGCCGGTGATCTCGATGCCGCCGACCTCGACCTTGAACCCCTCCTCGGTGACCATGAGCTCGCGTTCGTTGCGGCGTCCCAGGTGAGGAGTTTGCGGACCATCGTGTCGGCGCGTTCGCGCTGTTTGTCGGCCTGCCAGGGGCCGCCGAAGTCGAGGTCGGCCCAGATCTCGTCCATCCGCCGGGCGATGTCCTGCGGCGGGGTGCCCTGGGCGACCAGGACGGCGACGGCGTGCACGACGGTGCCCAGCGCGGACGCCGAGTCTCCGGAGGACGCCCCGGCGGCCCGCTCCAGCAGCCAGCGCAGCTGGCAGTTGGTGAAGCTCTCCACCTGGGAGGGCGAGACCCGGATGGTGTCGCCCTCGTCGGCCAGGGGCCGGTCGTCGGAGAACGGGGTGAGGGCGTACCACTCGGCGGGGTCGGCCCCGCGCACCCCCTCCTCGGCCAGGCGGGCCAGGTGGACGGCGGCGGCGTCGCGCAGCGCCCCGGGCGCGGTGCGGTCGGTGACCACCGAGCGCAGGTCGGCGACCAGGGACGGCAGGGACAGCCAGCGCACGCCGGTGCCGACGGGCTCGGGGTCGCCCACGCCCATCTCGGCGAGGAAGCGGGAGGGCCGCTGCTCGGCGTCGTCGCCGCCCACGGCGGTGACCACGAGGGTGTGCCGGGCGCGGGTGAGGGCGACGTAGAACAGGCGGCGCTCCTCGGCGAGCAGCTTGGAGGCCAGTGCGGCGCCGGAGGAGTCGGCGGAGTGCACGTCGGCGTCCACCAGCTCCTCGACGCCCAGCAGGGAGCCGCGCAGGCGCAGGTCGGGCCAGTCACCCTCCTGGACCCCGGCGACCACCACCAGCCCCCACTCCAGGCCCTTGGAGCGGTGGGCGGTGAGGATGCGCACGGACTCGCCCTCGGGGGCGCGCTCGGCGAGGCTGTCGCCGGGGATCTCCTGGGCGGCCAGGTCGGCGAGGAACCCCTCCGGGGTGCCGGGGGGCAGCCGGTCGCAGTAGCGGGCGGCGCTCTCGAACAGGGCGACCACGGCGTCGAGGTCGCGGTCGGCGGCGGCGCCGCGGCGGCCCCCGGCGAGGCTGGCGCGCAGCAGCCGGTCGGCCAGGCCGCTGTCGCGCCACAGCCGCCACAGGACCTGCTCGGCGTCGGCGCCGCGGGCGTCGAGGTCGCGGACGGCGGCCAGCGCGGTGGCGATGCGCAGGGCGGGTGCTGCCACCTCGGGGTCGACCAGGGCCAGGTCGGCGGGCTGACGCAGGGCCTCCACCAGCAGCAGGGAGGCGGGCCGGTAGGCGCCCTCGCCGTCGCCGCTCTCGCGTTCGGCGGCTGCCCGGTCCAGGTCCAGGCGGCGCAGCGCGCGGGTGAGGCGGCGCAGGCCGATGGCGTCCGCGTCGCCGAAGGGGCCGGTGAGCAGGTCGCGGGCGGCCTCGTCGTCGAGTTCGCCGGGGCGCAGCCCGAAGCGGATGAGGGACAGCAGCGGCCGCACGATGGGCTCGGCGGCCACCGGCAGCTCGTCGGCGCCGACGGCGACCGGCACCGAGGCGGCGACCAGGGCGCGGCGCAGCACCGGCAGCTGGCGGGTGGCCGAGCGCACCAGGATCGCCATGTCCGACCAGGGGACTTTGTCCACCAGGTGGGCGCGGCGCAGGGTGTCGGCGATGACCGCCGCCTCCTGGGTGGGGCTCTCGGCCATGAGCAGCCGCACGCTGCCGGGGGGCAGCCCGTCGGCGGGGACCAGGGCGCGGTGCTCGTTGACGTGGCCGGGCGCGGAGGCGACGGCGGGCAGGCGCCGGGTGACGGACCGGGAGGCGGCGAGCAGGGCGGCGCCGCTGCGGCGGCCCGTGCGCAGCGCCACCACCGGCGCGGGCGTGCGGCGGACCGTGCGGAAGCGGTCGGGGAACTCCAGGATGCCGCGCACCTCGGCGCCGCGGAACGCGTAGATGGACTGGTCGGGGTCGCCGACGGCGACGAGGTCGCGGCCGTCGCCGGCCAGCGCCCGGAGGAGTTCCTCCTGGGCGGGGTCGGTGTCCTGGTACTCGTCGACGAACACGACCTCGTTGGCGGCGCGCTCGCGCTCCTGCACCTGCGGGTCGGAGAGCAGGCCGGCGGCGATCCGCACCAGCTCGGCGTAGTTGAGGGTGGGCACGGGGGCGATGTCGAACCGGCCGTTCATCCGGGCCAGGAAGCCGGCGGCGGCCTCCCAGTCGTCGCGGCCGCGCTCGCGGCCCAGCCGGGCCAGGGCCTCGGGGCCCAGGCCGCGCTCCTCGGCGCGCATGAGGAAGTCGCGCAGCTCCTCGGCGAACCCGCGGGTCTCCAGGGCCGGGCGCAGCCGCTCGGGCCAGGCGAGGCCGCCCTCCTCGGCCTCCCAGTGCAGGAGTTCGCGCACCTCCATGAGCTGCTCGGGCCCGGACAGCAGCCGGGGCGGCCGGTCGCCCATGCGCTGGAACTCGCGGCGGATGAGCGCGTAGGCGTAGCCGTGGAAGGTCATGGCGAGGGGCTCGCGGGTGGTGCGGCGCAGCCGCCCGGTGATGCGCTCGCGCAGCTCCTGGGCGGCCTTGCGGCCGAAGGTGAGGACCAGGACGCGGGAGGGGTCCACCCCCCGGTTGTCGATGCGGTCGACGACGGCCTCGACGATGGTGGTGGTCTTTCCGGTGCCGGGACCGGCGAGCACCAGGAGGGGGCCGCCCTCGTGGTCGACGACCTTGCGTTGGTTCTCGTCCAGCACCGGCGGCGGCTGCACCCGGTGGGGGCGCCGCACGAGACGGTACGGGGATGTGTTCACCCCACCAGTTCACCAGAGGGTGCCGACCGTCCCGGACGGCGCGGGGAGCCCCCGGGGTGCCCTCAGCCTCCGCTTTCCCCGTCCCATCGGGCGTTGCGCATGTCCACGCGGTCACTTCCGGGGCGCATCGGGGTGGCCTCCGCGGCGTAGTGCGACAAGGCTCTCACCTCGTGGCCGGAGGCGGGCCTGCCGTCCGCGCGGACCACCCGCCACCAGGGCACGCCGCCGCCCCAGGAGGACATCACGGCGCCGACCTGGCGGGGTCCGCCCCGGCCGACGTACTCGGCGATGTCGCCGTAGGACATGACCCGTCCCGGCGGGATCCGCTCGACCACGGCCAGGACCTCGTCGGCGTACTCGTCGGGGCCGCCGTCCTCATCGGTGAACACGGCCACACCCTAGCGGGGACCGCGGACGGGAACAGCGCGGTGCGCAGGACCACGGACGGGAACAGCGCGGTGCGGGGACCACGTGCGGAAGGGAGAGGGGCCGGTGCCGTGCGGCACCGGCCCCCGGATGGTCCGCCGGGGTCAGGTCGGGACCTCGTTCACGTGCGCGCTCCAGGCGGAGTCGGGATCGCGGCGCCGTGCCTTCCTGGCCTGGAGCAGGCCGTAGGCGCCCAGCACGGCGATGCCGCCGCCGATGATCCACGCGGTCCACGCGGCCAGGGGCAGGTGGGTGTAGCCCAGCAGCCACGGCATCGCGAACACGAGCACGCCGATCGCCAGCACCGCGACCTCCCCGAAGATCGCGCCGGGTCGGGTGAGCGAGATGACGGCCGCCATGATGACGCCCAGTCCGAGTACGAACAGCGCGCCCCCGCTGAAGCCGTACATCCCGTGCCAGATGAAGCTCAGTCCCAGCGCCAGACCGGCGGCGATCGCCACCCAGTCGGCCCGGCGTCCCTTCTCACGCATGGTGCCACCTCCCTGCGGCGGGCCGCCCCGACGCTCGGCAGACGGCCCCTGGGAGGTCTTCTACCCATCCGGGCTCCGGATACGGCGGACGGCGCCGGGGGATCCCGGCGCCGTCCGAGGAGGGGCTGCGGCCGTCGGCCGTCCGCGCTAGTACGACGGGAGGCTGGGGTCGACCTGGTTGACCCAGGCCAGGACGCCGCCGCCGACGTGCACCGCGTCGGCGAAGCCCGCGGCCTTGACCGCGGCCAGCGCCTCGGCCGAGCGCACGCCCGACTTGCAGTGCAGGACCACGCGCTTGTCCTGGGGCAGCTTCTCGAAGGCCTTGCCGTTGAGGAACTCGCCCTTGGGGATGAGCGTGGCGCCCGGGATGCTGACGATCTCGTACTCGTTCTTCTCGCGGACGTCCACGAGGAAGATGTCGTCGGGCTTGTTGTCGAGGAGGTCCTTGAGCTCGCCCGCGGTGATCGTCGACCCGGCCGCGGCCTCGGTGGCCTCCTCGGAGACGACGCCGCAGAAGGCCTCGTAGTCGATGAGCTCGGTGACCGGCTCGGTGTCGGGGTCCTTGCGGACCTTGACCTCGCGCCAGGTCATCTCCAGGGCGTCGAAGATGAGCAGGCGGCCCACCAGCGGGTCACCGATGCCGGTGATCAGCTTGATGGCCTCGTTCACCATGACGGACCCGATGGAGGCGCAGAGCACGCCCAGGACGCCGCCCTCGGCGCAGGAGGGGACCATGCCGGGCGGCGGGGGCTCGGGGTACAGGTCGCGGTACTGGGGCCCGTACTCGTTCCAGAAGACGCTGACCTGGCCGTCGAAGCGGTAGATGGAACCCCACACGTACGGCTTGTTGAGGATGACGGCGGCGTCGTTGACCAGGTAGCGGGTCGCGAAGTTGTCGGTGCCGTCGAGGATCAGGTCGTAGCCCGCGAAGATCTCCAGCGCGTTGTCGGAGTCCAGGCGGTCCTGGTGGAGGATGACCTTCACATCGGGGTTCACCTCCTTGATGCTGTCGCGGGCCGACTCGGCCTTGGGGCGGCCCACGTCGCTCTGGCCGTGGATGATCTGGCGCTGGAGGTTGGACTCGTCCACGACGTCGAAGTCGATGATGCCGAGCGTGCCCACACCCGCGGCGGCGAGGTAGAGCAGCGCCGGGGAACCCAGCCCGCCCGCGCCGACGACGAGCACCTTGGCGTTCTTCAGGCGCTTCTGCCCGTCCATGCCCACGTCGGGGATGATCAGGTGTCGCGAATAGCGGCGCACCTCGTCCACGGTCAGCTCGTCAGCTGGTTCCACCAGCGGCGGCAGCGACACGGTGACTCCTCATGTCTGTTCGTGATGCTTCGCACCGCCCGGAGCAGGAGGACCACGGGCGCGGGGGCCGCGGGGCGCGAAGCGTGCTTGCTCTTATACCCAACCTAACGGGTGGGGTTTTCCATTCCCACCCCCGGGGCGGTGTCGGTGGGCACACCCGGACCGCCCACCGGCGGGACCGCGCCCCCGGGGGCGGCAACCGCACTGACCCGCCGATTCATTCCCGCCGCCTCCCTTGCCCGCACCGCGGCGGCGGGTAGGGTCGGCGGTGAGTCCGCAGACATGGGAGGCACCCGTGACCGAAGACCCGAGGACACGCCCCGCACCCGGGGAGGACCCCGCCGCCGAGGTCCCCGAGGCCGACGCCGCCGAGCAGCGGCTGCCCGCGACCGACACGGAGGACGAGGACTGGCTGGAGCGCGCCGAGGGCGGGGAGCTCCCGGAGGCCGACGAGGCCGACGTGGTGGAGCAGCTGCGCGGGGCCGGGGACGAGGACGACGAGCGGCGCTGACCCCGCGCCCCGGCCGCCCCGTCCCGTCCGAGAGGACGAACGCCTATGTCACAGGTAACTTACGCAGGAGTAAGATGGCGGGAAAGCCGTGGAGCGCACCCTGAGCCGGGGACGCGCGCGACGGCGCCAGCCACGCAGATGTCCGATGATGGCGTGCATCTGCCATGCCGAGTTCGGAGGGTGTGGGTGTGACAGCTCCTTCAGACGCCCGCTCCCGGGGCACCCGTCTGCCCCGGGTCAGGCGCCGCCGACAGCTCCTCGCCGCGGCGCAGGAGATCTTCGTCGCCCGCGGTTACCACGCGGCCGCGATGGACGAGATCGCCGAGCGCGCGGGAGTGAGCAAGCCGGTCCTCTACCAGCACTTCCCCGGGAAGCTGGAGCTGTATCTCGCCCTCCTGGAAGAGCACTCCGAGGCGCTCGTCGAGAAGCAGCGCGAGGCGCTGGAGAGCACCGACGACAACCGCCAGCGGGTCATCGCGAGTTTCCGCGCGTATTTCGACTTCGTGGCCGGCGACGGCGAGGCCTTCCGCCTGGTCTTCGAATCGGATCTGCGCAACCTCCCGGCGGTGCGCGAGAAGAGCGAGCAGACGTTCCAGCGCTGCGCCGAACTCATCGGCGACGTGATCCGGCAGGACACGAGCATCTCCGACGAGGAGGCGCACCTGCTGAGCATAGGCCTGGTCGGCATGGCCGAGACCAGCGCCCGCTACTGGATCAACAGCCAGGGCTCGGTGCCCAAGGACGCCGCCGAGCTGCTGGTGGCCCGCCTGGCCTGGCGCGGCATCAGCGGCTGGGACCTGCACCGCGGCGGCGAGGAGCAGGGCGGCCGGGAGGCCTGACCCGCCTGTCGTGCACGAGGGGCCCCGGGCTCCGGGTCGGTTCGACCCGGAGCCCGGGGCCCCTCCCGTACGCGCGGCGGCGGGGCGCATTGTCCCCTCCCCGGAACGGCCCTGTCACCCGCCTTTCAGAAAAGGAAATACAAAGAAAAGGCAATTCCCTGCGGCCTGCCGCCATTAATGATTCGAAACGGGCCCTCCGGGTATCGCCGGGTTGAGGGGCACCGCGCTTCTCTTCGCCGGTTCCGAACGGCGACCATTCGGTACGACCGAACGGGGCGAGCGACTTGGGGGTGAAGACGTCATGGATGTGGGTCAGGGTCTGACCACTGCCTGGCAGGCGGTGGCGAGTTTCGTGCCGCTGCTGGCCGGCTTCCTGGTCATCCTCGTACTGGGCTGGATCATCGCCTGGTTCGTGGGCAAGGGTGTCGGCAAGGCTCTGCACGGAGTCGGACTGGACCGCGCCCTCCACCGCGGCGGGGTGGGCGAGTACTTCGAGCGCAGCCGCTGGAGCGCCAGCGAACTGTGCGGCAAGATCGTCTACTACGTCGCGCTGCTGTTCGTGTTCACACTCGCGTTCAACGTCTTCGGACCGAACCCGGTGAGCACGCTCCTGAACGAGGTCATCGCCTGGATGCCGCGCGGCATCGTCGCGCTCGTCATCGTGGTGGTGACGGCGATGATCGCCAAGGCGGTCCGGGACCTCATCACCGGTGCCCTGGGCGGCCTCTCGTACGGCCGCCTGCTGGCGAACATCGCGGCCGTGGCCATCCTGGCCCTCGGTGTCATCGCGGCGCTCAACCAGATGGGCATCGCCACCACCGTGACCACGCCGGTGCTGGTCGCCGTGCTGGCCACCGTGGGCGGCGTCATCGTGGTGGGCGTCGGCGGCGGCCTGATCCGGCCGATGCAGCAGCGCTGGGAGGGCTGGCTGGAGCGGGCCGAGGAGGAGACGGGCCGGCTGTCCTCGCGGAGCAGCTACGAGGCGGGCCGACAGGCCGCCATGGACCGGCCCGCGACCGCTCCGCCGCCCGGAGCCGAGGGCACCCGCACCGCGGGGGCGAGCACGGGCATGCGCGAGCGGCCCGAGGGCGGCGCCTGACGGGTACGGGCGCACAGACGCGCAGCCGAGGAGAAGGGGGGACGGAATCGAAGAGGTACAAGACGCAGGAGAACAAGGGAGGGCGGGGCCGTCGGCCCCGCCCTCCCGCTGTCGCGTGCCGTCGCCCGCGGCCCGGCCTACAGGAACTCCGAGTCCCGCAGCTCCAGGCGCGACAGGTGCTCGATCCGCCGGAACGCCAGGACCACGGCGGAGACCAGCGGCAGCAGTGCCAGCCAGAAGACCACGCTGCCCGGCCCGCTGAAGACCATGGAGGCCAACGCGACGACGAAGATCAGTGCGAAAAGCGCGAAGTCGACGCGATCCTGCTGGATCAGGACGCCGACCGGTGGGCGCGCCGCCCCGTGCCGACCGCTCCTCATTCGCATTCCTTTCTCGCGGCTCCTGCGGGCCGCTCCGCCAAGTCACGGTGTCCGGTCCGTTCCGGACCCGCATAACGCCGTGCATCCCACGTTGCATTCCGCAGTGCCGCGCCCGGTCCGTCGGGGCGCCTGTCCGGCCGCCGCGGGGTCGCCGGTGTTCCCAGCCTAGGCCCGTGAAGGGATTTTCGCCGGTGAACGGGCAGGGCGGGTGACCGTGGGGACAGCGCGTCGTCGGTCACATCGGTGCCTGCGGATGGCAACAACCTAGCGGACGAAACCGCGCTCCTTGGCCAGGCGGCAGATCGCGAGGATGCGGAGGGTCTCCCAGTCGTATTCGACGGCCTCGGAATCCCAGCCCCGCTCGAGGCAGCCGTCGAGGAACCCGTGCAGGTAGGTGCCCAGGGTCCGGGCGCTCACCTCGCCGCCGGAGGCGGCGATCCCGTCGCACACCTGCGCGGCGTGCTGGTCCAGCTCAGCGCACATCCAGGGGTCGAGCGGACCGTCCAGGGGGCCGATCCGGTGGAAGTCACGGGTGAGTCCGGCCAGCGGGTGGCGCACTGAGGTCCCACGGGGCATGGAAGTACCTACTCAGGGGTGGTCGAGACACGGGAAACTTCATCGAGTTTACGTGCGCGCCCCAACCGGTCGTCACGAAAGTGTTGGAAATTACCCGCTCTTGACCAGAGTGTCCCCAAGAGCGGGTCAAGAACCGGCACGGACGGGAATCGGATCGCGCCCCGGTGGGTACCGGCGGCGTCCGCGCGGACCGGAACGGGTCCCGCGGGGCCCGGGGCCCGTCGGTCCGGGACCGCCGGGCGGGCCCTCAGCCCTCAGGCGCTCAGGCGCTCAGGCCCATGGACTCCAGCCGGCCGGCGTGCCGGTCGGTGAGGGAGGCGAACATGCGGCTCACCGCGGCCAGGTCGCCCAGGCCGGTGGCGTCGCCCTCCTCCGTCCGCGGCCGGTCGGCGCCCTCGGCGAGCAGGGCCGCCAGGCGGGGCCGCTGCACGGCCACGGACTGGGCCTGGCCGAGTGCCTCGCCGACCAGGCGGCGCGCCCACAGCGACAGCCGCCCCGCCAGCACCGGGTCCTCGGCCAGGGCCTCGCGCACGGTCTCGGCGACGAACTCGGCGCGGCCGGTCTCGGCGAGCACCCCCTCGACCAGGATGCGGGTCTCGTCGTCGGCCAGCTCGGCGACCCGGCGGTAGAAGTCGCCCGCGATGCCGTCCGCGACGTAGGTCTTGACCAGGCTCTCCAGCCAGGTCTTGGGCTCCGTGCGCTCGTGCCAGGCGTCCAGCGGCTCCACGAACGGGGCCATCGCCTCCTCCGGGTCGACCCCCAGTTCCTCCAGGCGGTCGCGGAGCACCTGGTAGTGGGCCTGCTCCGTGGCGGCCAGCGCCGCCAGGCGGCCCTTGCCGCGCAGGGTGGGGGCCAGGACCGCGTCACCGGCGAGTCGGAAGAAGGAACCCAGCTCGGCGTAGGCCAGCAGGCCGAGGAGGTCGATCACACCGGGGTTCACAGAGGGGCCTTTGGTCATGGGCGCCAGGGTATCGCCCGGCCGTTCTCACACCGAACCGGGGACTAAACGTCCGAACGACACGGTTGCACCAGCTGGGAACGGGTAGGTCCATGCCGTCCCGCTTCGGAGAACGGCCACGTCCGCCGGGCGGGGCACCGGCTAGACTCTCCGTGACGACCTGCGTGTGCGGACCGACACGGACCCCTTCTCACACCCGCGGGGACGTCCCCGCACGCAGCGGTGTCCCCGGACACCGCGCCCCGCCGCGCGATCCGGCCGCCCGACCGAGGGCGGCCGACGACCGCGCGGACGAACCCGACGACCCACGGCGGGCCCCCGAAGGAGAAACGGGAGCGCGCCGAGCGGATGAATCCGATTTCCGGCCGGGAGCCCCCGGGCCACGGATTCGACGGCAGCGCCGCCGCACGTTCCGAACGGAACGGACGGCGAGCCGCGCCTACCGCGACGGCCCCCGAGGCCGCCCGCGACCGCATCCCGACGCGGACACGTCCTTCGTGTACCGCCAAGATGGAGGCCTGAGCCCTGAGCATCACAGACGGAACACAACAGCCCCGCATCACCTTCCGCGACCTCGGTGTGAGCACCGAGATCGCCGACGCCCTGGAGGCCGAGGGGATCGTCGAGCCCTTCCCCATCCAGGAGCTGGCCCTGCCGATCGCCCTCGGCGGCAGCGACATCATCGGACAGGCCCGGACCGGTACCGGCAAGACGCTGGCCTTCGGCATCCCCCTGCTCCAGCGCTCCCAGGAGTCCCCCGGGGAGTCCAAGCGCCCCCGGGCCCTGATCGTGGTCCCCACCCGCGAGCTGGCGATCCAGGTCGCCGCCGACCTGTCCACCGCGGGCAAGCGCAGCGGTGCCCGCATCCTGACCGTCTACGGCGGCCGCTCCTACGAGCCGCAGATCAACGGCCTCAAGGAGGGCGTCGACGTCGTCGTCGGCACCCCGGGCCGCCTGCTCGACCTGGAGAACCAGAAGCACCTGCGGCTGGACCGGGTCTCGGCGGTCGTCCTGGACGAGGCCGACAAGATGCTCGACCTCGGCTTCCTGCCGGACATCGAGCGGATCCTCACCAAGATCCCGGCCGAGCGCCAGGTCATGCTCTTCTCGGCGACCATGCCGAGCGAGATCGTCTCCCTGTCCCGCAAGTACCTGCGGCAGCCCACGCACGTGCGGGCCGGCGACGACAACGAGATCGACGGCTCGGCGATCACCAGCCGGATCGCCCAGCACGCGTTCCGCACGCACCAGATGGACAAGATCGAGATGCTGGCCCGGCTCCTGCAGTCGGAGGACCACGGGCAGAGCATGGTCTTCTGCCAGACCAAGCGGGCCTGCGACCGGGTCGCGGGCGAGCTGAAGGACCGCGGCTTCGCGGTCGCGGCCGTCCACGGCGACCTGGGCCAGAGCCAGCGCGAGCGGGCGCTGCGCGCCTTCCGCAACGGCAAGATCAACATCCTGGTCGCCACCGACGTGGCCGCCCGCGGGCTCGACGTGGACGACGTCACGCACGTCGTCAACTACGAGACCCCCGAGGACGAGAAGACCTACACGCACCGGATCGGCCGCACCGGCCGGGCCGGGCGCACCGGCACCGCCGTCACGTTCGTGGACTGGCAGGAGATGCCGCGGTGGAAGCTCATCAACGCCGCGCTGGACCTGCCGTTCAACGAGCCGGAGGAGACCTACTCCACCTCGAAGCACTTCTTCGAGGCACTGGGCATCCCCGAGGGCACCAAGGGCCGGCTGGCCGCCGACAAGCGCGCCGAGCACGCCGGTCTGGAGGCCGAGGAGATCGAGGACATCGGTGACACCGGCGGCCCCCGGGCCCAGCGCGGCCGCGGTGGCCGCGACCGCGACCGTCCGGGCGACGGTGAGCGCGCCGAGGGCCGCCGCCGCAGCAGCGGCCGGGGCGGGCGCTCGCGCCGCCGCACCCGCGGCGGAGAGAGCGTGGCGGCGGTCGCCGAGGCCCCCGCCGCCGAGAAGCGCGTGGAGGCCCCGGCCGCTCCGGCGGCCCCGGCGGCCGACAAGGGCGAGGGGGGCGAGGGCACCCGCCAGGTCCGCCGTCGCCGCCGCACCCGCGGGGGCTCGGCCGTGCGCCGCGACCCCGAGAACACCTGACCCGCTCCGAGCAGCGCCGTACGACCGCCGGGACCCCGGCGGGAGGCGGGGTCCCGCGGGCCGTCCCCTGACGGCGCCGGGCACCCGGCCGCGGCGGGCGAAGGGCACGGACACGACAGTACGGCCGCGGTCCCCGGGACCGCGGCGCACGCGGGGCGCGGTACCGGCCGGTGCCGCGCCGGCGTGGGAGATCACGGTTCCGGTCCGCACCGGACCGGGCCGCCATCGTCTAGGGTGGCCGGACGTGAGTACACCTAAGTTCCTCGACCTTCCGCCGGGCGTGCGGCGGGTCGACCTCGACCTTTCCTACGGCCCCGTGGCGGCGCTGCGGGCGCTGCCGGTATCCGGGAGTCCCGCGCTGGCTCCCGCCGTGCTCGTGCACGGCTACACCGGCAGCAAGGAGGACTTCATCGCGATCCTCCAGACCCTGGCCCAGGCCGGTCGGGAGGTGGTCGCGATCGACCTCCCCGGAACCTACGGGTCGCCGGGTCCGGAGACCCTCACGCCGCCGCCGGGCGTGCAGCGCCCGGACTACCGGCTGTCCTCGCTGGGCGAGGTCGTGGCCGAGGTGGTCGAGCAGGTCGGCGGGCGGATGCCCGTCCACCTGGTGGGGCACTCCTTCGGCGGCCTGGTGGTGCGCGAGACCGCGCTGTGCGGGATGGCCGACCTCGCGTCGCTGACGCTGCTGTGCAGCGGCCCCGCCGCGCTCCAGGGCCAGGGGGCGATGCGCACCCGCGCCCTCATCGCCGCGCTGTCCACGGACCCCTCCCGGGAGCGCCTGGAGGAGCTGTGGGAGGAGCGGTTCGACGCCGAGGCCCACCTGCGCACCCCCGACTCGGGCGTGCGCTCCTTCCTCCGCGACCGGATGGTGCAGAGCAGCCCCCTGGGCCTGCTGCGCTGCGCCGAGGACCTGCTCGGGGCCGACGACCGGGTGGAGGAGCTGGCCGCGCTGCGGCTGCCCTCCCTGGTGGTCTACGGCGAGAACGACGACGCCTGGGACCCGGCCGTCCAGGAGGACATGGCCAAGAGGATGGAGGCCAGGAGGATCGTGGTACCCGGCGCGGGCCACTCCCCCAACGTGGAGGCGCCCGAGACCACGGCCGCCGTGTTCACCGCGTTCTGGAACGAGGTGGAGTCGGTCGGCCGCCGCTGACCGCACACGGGTGCGCCCCGGTCCCCTGGCGGGGGCCGGGGCGCACCGGTGCCCGGGTCAGACCCAGGTGTCGAAGTTCTTGCTCTCGGCGGCGACGGTGGTGGCCGGGCCGCGGTCGGGCAGGATGCGGGTGTCCGGCGGCAGCGACAGCAGGGACTCGCCGATGGAGGCGAGCTGGGTCGTGTAGTCGATGTAGGTGTTGCCCACCGTGCCGGGCTCGCCCTTGCGCAGGGTGTCGCCGGAGAAGACGACGCCGAGCTGGCTGATGGAGTAGCCGACGGAGCCCGGGGAGGTGCCGGGCAGGGCCACGACGTCGATCTGGAGGTCGCCGATGGTCATGGACCCGCCGCCCTCCACCTCGTAGTCCGGGCGGTGCTCGGCGCCGTGCTGACGGCGCCACAGGCGCATCTCGCGGGGGTGCAGGGCGACCGGGGCCTCGGTCTCCTCGGCGATCTTCACCGCGGACTCGATGTGCGGGGCGTAGGCGTTGGTGCAGGCCACGAGGTAGACGTCGCGCTCGCCCACGGCCTCCAGGACCGCCTCGGCGTCGGGGCCCGGGTCGATGACGATGACGCCGTCGTCGTCGGCCCGAACGATCCAGGTGTTGCCGACGTACTCGAACTTCTCGTCGTCGAACTCGAAGGTGCCGGCGGCGCGGACCCGGGTGATGCCCTCGGAGTCGGGGCCGGTGACGCCGACCTCCTCGGTGTCGTCCGCGAAGACGTCGGTGGAGGCCCCGGCCTCGTCGTCCTCGTCCGCGGAGGCCTCGGAGTCGGTGTCGGTGTCCTCGGTGTCGGCGTCCTCGTCGGCGGAGTCGCCCTCGGCCCTCCCGGAGGGCTCCTCGGAGTCGGACGCGGCTTCGCCGCCCTCGTCCTGCGCCTCCGGGTCGGCCTCGCCGGCCTTCACCGCGGCCCCGTCCTCGGAGGTGTCCTCGGCCTTCACCGCCTCCTCGGCCCCGGCGGCCTCCTCCTTGTCGTCCACCGCGGCCTCCGCAGCGGAATCGGTGGCCTCCGGGCCGTCCTGCTTCTTCGGCTTCCGCTTCCAGAACACGGCGTCAGACCTCTCACTTAGTCCGATATTGGGTGATTGCGCTGCGACCATTGTCGCGCCCGCGCGCGATGGTCCGTACCGTACCGAACCCGCGGCGTGCACCGACAGCCTCAGCCCGTGATCATCGGGACCCCGGTGGCCGGGGCCACCAGTTCCTCGAACGCCTCCGGCGCGGTGGTCCGGACGCCCAGCCGGTGCCCGGTGAGGGAGCCGTGGTCGTCGCTGGACCCGGTGACCACCAGGCCCAGGTCGGCGGCGACACCGCGCCAGTGCCGGGTCTGCGCGCTGTTGTGCGAGGGGTGGTCGGCCTCGATGCCGCCCAGTCCGGCCTCGGCCATGCGCTCGACCAGCTCCAGGGGGACGGACCCGTTGAGGGCGCCCTCGGCGCGGCCCGGGTGGGCGAGGGAGCACACCCCGCCCGCCGCCCGTACCAGGCCGACGGCGCGCACGGGGTCGATGGCGTACCGGGACGCGTAGGCGGGTCCGCCGGAGCCGATCCACCGGTCGAAGGCGTCCTGCACGTCGCGGGCGGCCCCGGCCTCCACGATGGCGCGGGCCAGGTGCGGGCGGCCGATGGTGTTGGCGTCGGCGTACTCGTCGTGCCCGGCGCCCGCGATCTCCAGCACCCGTTCCCAGGTGACGTCCACCCCGTTCGCCTGGAGCTTGCGGACCATCTCCTCGGCGCGCGAGGCCCGGTCGGAGCGCACCCGGAGCAGCTCCTCGGTCAGGTCGGGGTCGTCCGGGTCGAACAGGTAGGACACCAGGTGGACGCTGGAGCCGCGGTAGGCGCAGGAGAGCTCCATGCCCGGGACCAGCGTGAACCCGGGAGGCAGCACCGCGGCGGCCGCCTCGACGCCGCCGACCGTGTCGTGGTCGGTGAGGGCGAGGACGTCCAGGCCCGCGGCGACGGCGTACCCGATGACCTCCTCCGGAGCATCGCCGCCGTCGGAGACGGAACTGTGGGAGTGCAGGTCGATACGTGTCACCGGCTGATCGTACTAAGCGCCGGGCCCGCCCACCGCGTCAGGCGGGGCGGGGCGCCAGCTCACCGGCCAGGAACGGGCTGGGCGCACCGAAGGGCGGCTCCAGGGCGACCCCGCCGTCCTTGATGTCGCGCAGGTCCCGCAGGGCGCTGATCTCGCACATCAGCAGGGCGGTCCCGGCCCTGGCGAACACCATCCACAGCCACTGGGAGAGCGCCTCGCCGGTGTAACCGGCGCGTTCGCGGCCCAGGTCGAGGTTCCACAGCGGAATCTCGTGGCCGTCGAAGCGGACCTTGGCGTCGGGCGCGCGGGTGTCGAACCCGTCACCGGCGTCGGGCCCCTCCAGGCCGGCCAGGCGGGCCCCCAGGCCGATCCCCGGCGCCTCCGCGACGATGACGGCCTCGCCGATACCGCCCAGCGGGTCGGGTCCGGACAGGGCCACGGCGACGGCCAGGGCCCCGGTGCGTTCGTCGCCCGCCTCCGCGAATCCGGTGACCACCCACCCGGTGGGCAGCGGCCAGGGGATCCACACCGGGACCCGGGCCTGGGGCAGCAGCGCCTCCAGTGCGGCGGTACCGGGCTGGCGGACCGGTTGCAGCGGAGTGACCGGGCCGTGTGCGTCGCACTGCCACGCGCTGGTCCACAACCCCGGGGGCCGGACCGCGCGCCCGCACCGGGGACACGAGGGATCGGTCTTCATATCACAGCGGTCTACCCGGGTGACCTGGGAGGAAAACGCCGGTGGGCGGGCCGCGACGCGGCCCGCCCGCCTCTCGGGGAAGGTTCCCCTACTGCTGCTGGCGCTTCTTGTTCGCGGTGATCCGCCCGCGCTCCTTCTGGTCCAGGATGACCTTGCGGATGCGCACGTGCTCGGGGGTGACCTCCACGCACTCGTCCTCGCGGCAGAACTCCAGGGCCTGCTCCAGGGACAGCTTGCGCGGCGGCACCAGGCGCACCAGCTCGTCGCCGGTGGCCGAGCGCATGTTGGTGAGCTTCTTCTCCTTGGTGATGTTGACGTCCATGTCGTCGGCGCGGGCGTTCTCGCCGACGATCATGCCCTCGTACACCTCGGTGCCCGGCTCGACGAACAGCGTGCCTCGCTCCTGGAGGTTGAACATCGCGAACGCCACGGCGGCGCCGGCCCGGTCGGCCACCAGGGAGCCGTTGGGGCGGGTGCGCAGCTCGCCGAACCACGGCTCGAACTTCTCGAACACGTGGTGGGCGATGCCGGTGCCCCGGGTCTCGGTGAGGAACTCGGTGCGGAAGCCGATGAGGCCGCGGGAGGGCACCAGCCAGTCCATGCGCACCCAGCCGGTGCCGTGGTTGACCATGTTCTCCATGCGGCCCTTGCGGACGCTGAGGAGCTGGGTGATCGCACCCATGTACTCCTCGGGCGCGTCCACGGTGAGGCGCTCGACCGGCTCGTGGACCTTGCCGTCGATGACCTTGGTCACCACCTGCGGCTTGCCGACGGTCAGCTCGTAGCCCTCGCGGCGCATCTGCTCGACGAGGATGGCCAGCGCCAGCTCGCCGCGGCCCTGCACCTCCCAGGCGTCGGGGCGCTCGGTGGGCAGCACGCGCAGGGAGACGTTGCCGACCAGCTCCTTGTCGAGGCGGTCCTTGACCAGGCGGGCGGTGACCTTGGCGCCCTTGACCTTGCCGACCAGCGGCGAGGTGTTGGTGCCGATGGTCATGGAGATGGCCGGCTCGTCCACCGTGATGAGCGGCAGCGGGACCGGGTTCTCCAGGTCGGCGAGGGTCTCGCCGATCATGATGTCCTCGATGCCGGCGATGGCGACGATGTCGCCGGGCCCGGCCTTCTCGGCGGCCTTGCGCTCCAGGCCGTCGGTCATCAGCAGCTCGGTGATCTTGACCTGCTGGGTGGTGCCGTCGGTGCGGATCCACGCGACCTGCTGGCCCTTGCGCAGCTCGCCCTGCTGGACGCGGCACAGCGCCAGGCGGCCCAGGAACGGGGAGGCGTCGAGGTTGGTGACGTGGGCCTGGAGCGGCGCGTCCGGGACGTACTCGGGCGCCGGGATGGTGTCCAGGATGGTGCTGAACAGCGGCACCAGGTTGTCGTTGTCCGGGACGGTGCCGTTGGCCGGGCGCTCCAGCGAGGCCTTGCCGTCGCGGGCGCAGGCGTAGACGATCGGGAACTCGATCTGGGACTCGTCGGCGTCCAGGTCCATGAACAGCTCGTAGGTGTCGTCCACGACCTCGGCGATGCGGCTGTCGGGCCGGTCGACCTTGTTGATGACGAGGATGACGGGGAGCTTGGCCTTGAGGGCCTTGCGGAGCACGAAGCGGGTCTGCGGGAGCGGGCCCTCACTGGCGTCCACGAGCAGGACGACGCCGTCGACCATCGACAGGCCGCGCTCGACCTCGCCGCCGAAGTCGGCGTGGCCGGGCGTGTCGATGATGTTGATGACCACGTCCTCGCCCTCGGGCGTGGTGTAGTGGACGGCCGTGTTCTTGGCGAGAATGGTGATGCCCTTCTCGCGCTCGAGGTCGTTGGAGTCCATCACGCGGTCGTCCACGTCCTGGTTCTCCCGGAAGACGCCGGACTGCCAGAGCATGGCGTCCACGAGGGTCGTCTTACCGTGGTCGACGTGGGCCACGATGGCGACGTTGCGAAGGTCGCTACGGCGTGCGGAGCCCTGGACGGGCGTGGCGGTGGACATGGAAAAGTCTCGATCTCCTGATACTGGGTAGAGACCGCAGGATGCCACGGCCCATCGCCAGTTTATGCGGTCATGGGGGGCTGGTCGGGAAACGCACAGGTCATCCTGACCACGCCCACAGGGTCAACAGCCCCGGAGGGCCTGTTCATCCCGGCGGGGCCAGCAGGGCCCCGACGGGTTCCAGGAACGGTACGTCCGCCGGGAGCCACGGGAGCGTGCCGAGGTCGGCGGTGGTGAGCCAGCGCAGGGACAGGTGCTCCAGAGCTCGGGGCTCGCCGTCGACGAGGTCGGCGCGCAGCAGGCGCAGGACCGCGGGCCGGGTGCGCCCCGGTACGGCCGGGAAGGGGACGTCGGCACCGATCGCCTCCCGCACCCGGACCGTGACCCCCAGCTCCTCGCGGCATTCGCGCACGAGCGCGTCGGCCGGGCTCTCGCCCGGGTCGACCTTGCCGCCGGGGAACTCCCAGCGGCCGCGCAGGGCGGCGGGTTCGGCGCGCTGGGCGGCCAGGATGCGGCCGTCGCGGATGATGGCGGCGCCCACGACGATCAGGGTGTCTCGGTCCACGATCCCTGAGCGTATCCGCGCAGCCGGTGCGCCAGGGCGGTGTGCCTGCGCCCGGAGGAGGCGTTGCGGACCGCCTGGGCCAGGGCGCGGCGCGAGCCCACCAGCACGACCAGGCGTTTGGCGCGGGTGATGGCGGTGTAGAGCAGGTTGCGCTGGAGCATCATCCACGAGCTGGTGGTGACGGGGATCACCACGGCCGGGTACTCGCTGCCCTGGGAGCGGTGCACGGTGATGGCGTAGGCGTGGGCGAGCTCGTCGAGTTCGGCGAAGTCGTAGGCGATGTCCTCGTCCTCGTCGGTGCGCACCGTCAGCTCCTGGGCGACGGGGTCCAGGCCGGTGACGACGCCGAGGGTGCCGTTGAAGACGCCGTTGGCGCCCTTGTCGTAGTTGTTGCGGATCTGGGTGACCTTGTCGCCGACCCGGAAGATCCGCCCGCCGAACCGGCGTTCGGGCACCCCCTCCCCGGCGGGGGTGAGGGCCTCCTGGAGGGCGGTGTTGAGGCTGCCCGCCCCGGCCGCCCCGCCCTTCATGGGGGTGAGGACCTGGACGTCGCGGCGCGGGTCCAGGCCGAAGGTGCGCGGAATGCGGCGGGCGACCACGTCCACGGCCATGGCCGCGGCGTCCTCGGACTCCTCGCAGGGGAAGAGGAAGAAGTCGCGCATGCCCTCGAAGAGCGGCGGCTCGCCCCGGTTGACCCGGTGGGCGTTGGTGACCACCCCGGACTGCTGCGCCTGGCGGAACACGCGGGTGAGCCGGACGCTGGGGATCGGGGAGTCCTCGGCGAGCAGGTCGCGCAGCACCTGTCCGGCGCCCACCGAGGGCAGCTGGTCGACGTCCCCGACCAGCACCAGGTGGGCGCCGGGCGGGACGGCCTTGATGAGCTTGTTGGCGAGGATGAGGTCCAGCATGGAGGCCTCGTCCACCACCAGCAGGTCGCAGTCCAGGGGGTTGTCGCGGTCGTAGGAGGCCTCGCCGCCGGGGCGCAGCTCCAGCAGGCGGTGGACGGTGGCGGCCTCGTGGCCGGTCAGCTCGGTGAGGCGCTTGGCGGCCCGGCCCGTGGGGGCGGCCAGCACGACCTTGGCGCCCTTGACGGCGGCGAGGGTGACGATCGCCGAGACCGTGAAGGACTTGCCGCAGCCGGGGCCGCCGGTCAGGACGCCGACCTTGCGGGTGAGCGCCTGGACGACCGCGGCGCGCTGCTCCTGGGCCAGCTCGGTGCCGGTGCGGCGGTGCAGCCAGTCCAGGGCCACGTCCCAGTCCACGTCCGCGAAGGCGGGCATCCGGTCGTGCGGGTGGTTCAGCAGGGTGAGCAGCCCGGCGGCGGTGCCGACCTCGGCGCGGTGGAAGGGCACGAGGTGGATCGCCCGGACCGGTTCCCCCTCGGGTCCGGGGACCTCCTCCCGGACCACGCCCTCCTCCTCGATGAGCCGGGCCAGGCACTCGATGACCAGGCCGGAGTCCACGCCCAGGATCTTGACGGCGGAGGAGATGAGCTTCTCCTCCGGCAGGTGGCAGTGGCCGTCGCCGGTGGACTCCGACAGGGTGAACTGGATGCCGGCCATGACCCGCTGGGGGCTGTCGTGGGGGATGCCGACGGCCCGGGCGATGGTGTCGGCGGTCTTGAAGCCGATGCCCCAGACGTCGGTGGCCAGCCGGTACGGCTCCTTCTGGACGACCTCGACGGAGGCGTCGCCGTACTTCTTGAAGATGCGGACCGCCAGCGAGGTGCTGACCTGGACGCCCTGGAGGAAGACCATGACCTCCTTGATGGCCTTCTGCTCCTCCCAGGCGTCGGCGATCAGCCGGGTGCGCTTGGGGCCCAGGCCGGGCACCTCGATGAGGCGCTCGGGGGTCTCCTCGATGACGTCGAGGGCGTCGGTGCCGAAGTGCCCGACGATGCGCTCGGCCATCTTGGGGCCGATGCCCTTGATCAGGCCGGAGCCGAGGTAGCGGCGGATGCCCTGCACGGTGGCGGGCAGCACCGTCGTGTAGTCGTCCACGTGGAACTGGCGGCCGTACTGGGGGTGGGAGCCCCAGCGGCCGTGCATGCGCAGGGCCTCCCCGGGCTGCACGCCCATGAGGGCGCCGACCACGGTGAGGAGGTCGGCGGAGCCGCGGCCGGTGTCGACCCGGGCCACGGTGTAGCCGGTCTCCTCGTTGGCGTAGGTGATGCGCTCGAGGACGCCCTGGACGACGGCGGGGGAGCGCTTCTCGTCGGACACCCGGTCCCCTTTCCGTCAGTCGAGCCCGGGGAGGTCGTCGCCGAGCACGGCCAGCACGCGCTCCCGGTCGGCCCTGCGCAGGCCGCGGGCGACCAGGACGTAGGAGTCGCGCAGCATCTCCAGGACCTCGTCCTCGGGGACGGTGCCGTCCAGGACCACGGTGTTCCAGTGGTCCTTGTTCATGTGGTAGCCGGGAGTGACGCCGGGGAACCGGTCGCGCAGCTCCAGGGCGTGCACGGGGTCGCACTTGAGGTTGACCCTGGGCTCCTCCCCCTCCCACAGCAGGGCGAACATCCGGTCGCACACCTTGTGGACGAGGGTGCCGGGGCCGAAGGGCCGGGCCTCCACGGCTTCGGGGAACCACAGGGCGGCGTCGATGAAACGTGCGGGCTTCACGGCTGCCTCCTCTCTCCCCCGAGCCTGCCAGACCGGACCGACGTTCGCGCCCTCCCCGGGAAGGCCGTGCCCCCGGCCCCGGAACCGCAGGTCCCTCCCCGGCCCGACGCCCTCACCCCCGACCGGGGGCGTCGCGCGGCCTCGGGCCGCCGGCGTCCCTCCCCGGGCCGGAGCTCGCGACCACGGCCCCGCAACCCTCCCGGCCGCCCCCGCTCCGGGGAAGGCCGGCCCGCCGAAGCCGCGCCCCGGGTCCCGGAACGCAGCACCGCGACGGCGTCCCGGTGCCGGGCGAGCCGCGCCAGCTCACCGTCCATGCGTTCCAGCTCCCGGACCAGCAGAGGGTCCAGGCAGGGCTCCACATCGCCCTCGCCCCCGCACGCGCACTCCAGGACGGTGCGGATGACCCGGGTGCCGAGCCCGGCGTCCAGCAGGCGGCGGATCCGGTGCACCACATCGACGTCACCGGGCCCGTACATCCGCTGGCCCGCCGCCGTGCGGCACGGCGCCGGCAGCCCCTGCTCCTCGTAGTACCGCAGCATCCGCGCCCCGACCCCGGTCCTGGCCGCCAGGTCCCCGATCCGCATCCCGGTGATCCCGCCCACGTTCCCTCGCCCCTCTCACCGGTGTGAGCTCTTAACGTCCTCGCATGACAGAGAACACCACGAACACCCTGCCGCGGGACACCGCCCCCGTCCGCACCCTCCCCGTCACCCGCATCGGCCTGGGCACCATGCGCTTCGCCGACGCCCCGCACCAGCGCGCCGGGGCCGCCGCCCCGGTCTGGAGCGCCCCCACCGACCGGGATGCCCTGACCGCCCTGCTTCACCGGGCCCCGGACCTGGGCGTCGACCACTTCGACACCGCCGACGCCTACGCCCTGGGCGAGGGCGAGCGGCTGCTCGGGGAGGCGCTGCGCGGGTCGGGCGCCACCATCGCCACCAAGGTCGGCGTCACCCGCCCGGGCCCCGCCGAGTGGGTGCCGCTGGGTCGCCCCGCCTACCTGCGCCAACAGGTCGAGGCGAGCCTGCGCCGCCTGCGCACCGACACGATCGACCTCCTGTACCTGCACCGCGTGGACCCGGAGGTCCCGGTGGAGGACCAGGTGGGGGCGCTGGCCCAGGCGCAGCGGGAGGGGAGGGTGCGGGCGATCGGCCTGTCGGAGGTCGATGTCGCCACCCTGGAGCGCGCCCGCGCGGTCGCCCCGATCTCCGCAGTCCAGAACCTTTACAACCACGCCGCCCGCGACCACGAGCCGGTGGTGGACCGCACCGCCGAGCTGGGCATCGCGTTCGTACCGTTCTTCCCGGTCGCGATGGGGGAGGCGGTGGACGCCTCACCGGTGGCGGAGGTCGCCGCCGGGACGGGGGCGACCCCGGTCCAGGTGCAGCTGGCCTGGCCGCTGCGCCGGGGCGCCCACATCCTGCCGATCCCGGGGACCACCTCGGTCGGCCACCTCGAGGAGAACGCGGCCGCCGCGGGACTGGAGCTGTCCGACGACCAGGTCCGCCGCCTGGACGCCCGGCCCCCCCGGCCGCGCCCTGACCGGCCCGTCGGGAACCCCGCACCGGTACGGCCGCGGCTCCCGGCCACCGGACCGCGAGGCCCGTGGAGATGCCCCGGGAGGAAGGCCCGGGTCCCGGGGCACACCACGTCGGTCGCGCGCCCGTCCCCGGAGAAGGGCACGTATCCGGCCGTCACCGGCAGGAGGTGCTTCCAGGGGCTCCGGGGGAGCGCGTGGCCGGAGGCGGCGCAGGCCTCATCCGCCCTCGGTCAGCTCGGCCAGGCGCAGGGCGGCCTCCTGGGCGCTCACCAGGGAGCGCAGCTCCGCCTCCTGGTGCTCGTGGGCCGCCCCCGCCTCGGTGATCCGGTCGGCGATCGACTCCAGCTCGCGCGCCGAGACGGCGTCGATGCGCTTCTCCTCGGCCGCACGTACCCGGTCCGCGTACTCCTCCAGCAGCCGGATGCGGCCCTCCAGGCGCCCGCGCTCCTGCGTCAGGGCCGCGAGGGCCCGGGCCGCGGCCGCCCTGGAGCGCTCCCCCGTGACCGGGGTGGACTCGATCTCCTGCAGGGACCGGGCGAGGCCGGCCAGCCCGCGGGCCACGGTCCACTCGGTCTCGGCCAGCACCACCTCGTTGCGGACCGTGTCCAGCAGCAGCCCCTCACGGTGCGGACCGGACCCCAGCACCGCGTCCACCGCGCGCCGGGTGCGCTCCAGCAGGGCGCGGTACTCCCCCTTCACCTGCTCGGGGAGGACGTAGCGGTCGGCCATCGACTCCGTGACGCGGCGCGGGTCGCGGAGCCCGCCCTCCCGCCCGGCCCCGGCCGAGGGCACCAGGACGACGACGCCCGTGGCCAGGACCACCAGGACCGTCCAGACCCCGGACAGGTCCAGGAAGAGGCGGCAGGCCCCGTAGGCCAGCACCACCGCGTACGACACCCGCAGGACGGTCCTGCCCCACCGGTCCCTCCCGTCCCGTTCCCGGGCGGTCCCCGCCCGGGCCAGCGCCGCCAGCAGCGCCCGCCTCTCGCCCTCCGGAAGCGCGGGGTCCAGGATGGCCCCGGCACCCCCGCGCTCCGCCCCCGGGTCCGGCAGGCGGGCGCGCACCTCGTGGCCGAGCCCCGTGAGCCCCAGGAACCCCTCGCGGGTGCGCTCCGCCAGGCCGCCCTCGACGAGGGCGGCGTTGCCGGCCGCGCCCAGGTACACAGGCGACCACACGCGCGGGTCGTCCGGCAGCGGGGCGGCGTCCAGCAGGGCCTCCGCCTGGCCCGGGCTCAGAGAGATCGTGCGGCCGTCGGCGAGTGTGACGTCCAAGCGGTTCCTCGGGGGATCGGGGGGATCGCGTCCTTATTTCATATCCGACGGACGGTCCGCGGTCCCGGTTTCGGCCCGGCCCCGGTGGATAGACTCCCGCTCGACGTCCCCCGTGATCGGAGTCCCATGAAGGCGCGCGGCATCCGCAGACTCCACCCCCTGGAACCCGGCGACCCCCCGGAGATCGGCGGCCACCGCATCGTGGGCCGGATCGGCTCCGGCGGCATGGGCACCGTCTACGCCGCCGCCTCCCCCGGCTCCGGCGGCTACCTGGCGGTCAAGGTGATCCACGCCGGGCAGGCGTCGGACACGCGGTTCCGCGACCGCTTCGCCCTGGAGGCCCGGCTGCTGGCGCGGGTGAACAGCCCTTCGGTGGCCCGTTTCGTACGCGCCGACGTGCAGGCCGAACAGCCGTGGATGATCACCGAGTACGTGCCGGGGCCGACCCTGCGACACCACGTGGAGCGGTTCGGCCGCCTGAAGAAGGGGATGCTGCTCGGGGTCGCCGCAGGCACCGCCGAGGCGCTGCGCGCCATCCACGCCGCCGGGGTCGTCCACCGCGACCTCAAGCCGAGCAACGTGGTGCTCTCGGCCAGGGGGCCCAAGCTGGTGGACTTCGGCATCGCGCACCCCGTGGAGGACCCCGACCCCACCAAGTGGATCCGGCTGCGGCGGATGCGCCGGGCCTACCGCGACCTCGGGCTCCCCTCACCGGAGGCCCTGCCCGACGAGCGGGTCACCGCCTGGGTGGACAAGCTGGGCACCCCCGGCTGGATCAGCCCCGAACAGTACTCGCGCCAGCCCACCACTCAGCGCTCGGACGTGTTCCTGTGGGGTGCGACGGTGGCGTTCGCCTCCCTGGGCCACGACCCGTTCGGCCGGGCCGACGCCAAGGAGATGGCCCGCCGGGTGCTGTTCGAGGAGCCCGACCTGGACTACCTGCCGCCCGGCCTGAAGAAGGTGGTGGAGGCGGCCGTGGCCAAGGACCCCGAGGACCGGCCCGACGCGGCGGAGCTGCTGCGCGAGGTCCTGGCCCTGGAGCCGGGGGCCGCCGGGCCGGGGCACGGCGGGGCGGCCGTGCGCGGCCTGCTGGAGCGGTGCTGGACGGAGGTGGCGGTGCGTCCGCCGGAGCCGCCCCGCCAGGGGCTGCGCCTGTTCGGCCGGGAGAGGCCCGAAGATCAGAGCAGGCCGTAGTGGGCGCGGGCGTCGCGGCCGAACATGACGGCGATCATGTACACCGCGAAACCCAGCGGCACGACGGCCTCCCAGGCGCCGGAGAACAGGTTCCAGGTGAGCAGCGCCCCCGCGGCGCCGTGGAAGAGCACCACGCCCCAGAAGACGCCGACGGTGCGCCGCCGGATGCGGGCGGCCAGCAGGGTGGACAGCACCCCGTAGACACCGGTGACCACGGCCACGACGAGGATCATCGCCCGCATGGCCTCCACGCCCATCTCCATCCGGACGCCCTGCTGGGCGAGCATCTCCGCCTGGACGGCCAGAGCCTCCTCCATCTGCTCCTGGGGGATGACCAGGCCCTGGAGGAAGAGCAGGGCCAGGGCGATGCCGCAGGCACCGCCGATGAACATGAGGATGCGCACGACCGCCACCCGCCGGGGCAGGGGCGCGTCCGGGCGCAGGGCCGCGAAGCTCGCCTCGAAGTCGGGCAGGCCCCCGCTCGGCGGGACGCCGTCGGGCTCGTAGGGGTCCTGGCCAGAGGGAACCACGGCCGTCCTCCAAGGGGTTTCGGGGTCACCGGCTTCACTCATGGTAGGGCTCGGGGAGTGGGACGATACCGGAGACGGGTGATACGGACGGGTCGAAAAATCCCCACCGGTACGGCAGATTCTACAAATCGTAACCCTGGGGCCCCTGACCCCCGGAGCGATCGCCCCTAATGTTGCGTCTCTGGGCCCGCTCACGACCCGAGCGGCGCGCGGGACCACCCCCTGATCCCACCGATCCCCCACATCCCGGTCACACCGGTCCCCCGATCCCCCACGAAGGAGCACGGAACCCATGTCCAGATTCGTGCGCGTCTCGGCCGCACTGATGCTGACCGGTGCTTTCACGGTGCCGTTCGCCCCCGCGGCGGGTGCCGCCGTCCCGCTGGAGCCGGCGGGCGACACCGAGTTCACGCTGACGGTCCTGCACGCCAACGACCCGGAGTCGCAGCTGCTGGCCGCCTCCGGACAGGACGACTTCGGCGGTGCCGCCCGGTTCACCGCCCTCGTCAACGAGCTGCGCGCCGCCGAGGAGGCGGAGGGCGCGCTCGGCGGGGGCGAGTCCGCGAACCGCGGTGTGGTGACCGTCAACTCCGGCGACATGTACCTGCCGGGCCCGGAGTTCGCCGCCTCCCGCGAGGACGGCGCGCCGTTCTACGACGCGGTGGCCGCCCGGTACGCGGGCTACGACGCGATCTCGATGGGCAACCACGAGTTCGACTTCGGCCCGGACGTGTACGCGGAGTTCATCGAACAGCTGCCCGGCGTCCCGGTGCTGGCCGCCAACGTCGACGTCTCCAAGGAGCCGTCGCTGGCCGCGCTGGAGGCCGAGGGCCGGATCGCGCCCAGCACCGTCGTGGAGACGGGCGGGCACGAGGTCGGCATCGTCGGCGCGCTCTACCCGCCGCTGGCCACCATCAGCAGCCCCCGGAACGTCGTGGTCGACGACCTGGTCGCCCCGGTGCAGGCCGAGGTCGACCGCCTCGACGCGGCCGGCGTCGACAAGATCATCCTGATCTCGCACCTGCAGAACATCACCTACGAGGAGCGGGTCGCCCGGGAGCTGACCGGCGTCGACGCGATCGTCTCGGGCGGCGGCCACGAGGTCATGGCCAACCCGGACGACGCCCTGGTCCCCGGTGACACCGTCACCGCCCACCCGGGCACCGGTCGGCCGCTCGCCTACCCGTTGACCGCCGTCAACCCCGACGGTGAGACCGTGCCGATCGTGACGGCCGGCTCGAACTACAAGTACGTGGGCCGCCTGGTCCTCAACTTCGACGCCGAGGGCAACGTGACGTCGGTGTCGGACCGCTCCGGCGCCGTCCGGGTGTCGGGCACCGGGGACGACGCGGTCGCCCCGCACCCCGAGGTCGAGGCGCAGGTCACCAAGCCGGTCTCGGACCACGTGGCCGAGCTGTCCGAGACCGTGGTCGCCCAGAGCGAGGTGGACCTCAACGGCGTCCAGAACCCGGGCGTGCGCACCCAGGAGACCAACCTGGGGAACCTGGTGGCCGACGGCCTGCTCGACACCGGCATCCGCAACGCCGCCGAGTACGGGGTGCCCGAGCCGCAGATCGGCATCCAGAACGGCGGCGGCATCCGCAACGCCTCGGTGATCCCGGCCGGTCCGCTGACCGCGCTGGACACCTACTCGATCGCCCCGTTCGCCAACCAGGTGGCCGTGGTGCCCGACCTCCCGCGCTCCCAGGTCAAGGAGCTGCTGGAGCAGGGGGTGTCCGCCGCACCGGCGGCCAGCGGCGGCTTCATGCAGGTGGCGGGCGTGAACTTCGCCTACGATCCGGAGCGGACCGCGCAGGTCACCGGGGACGACGGCACCGTGACCACGCCGGGTGAGCGGGTCCGCAGCGCGATCCTGCACGACGGCACGGTCATCGTGAAGGACGGCGAGGTCGTGCCCGGCGACCCGATCACGGTGGTGACCAACGACTTCTCGGCCCGGGGCGGCGACCGCTACCCGTTCCGCGGGGCGGACTTCACCGTGGTGGGCTCCACCTACCAGGGCGCCCTTGAGCGCCTGGTCACCGGCACCCTGAACGGCCGGATCACCGAGGCCGCCTACCCCGAGGGCGGTTCCGGCCGCATCGTCGTGGGCGAGGAGGCGACCGTCCCCGACCCGGGCACCGGCCCGGGCCCGAGCCCGTCGCCGAGCCCGTCGCCGTCGCCGACCGACGGCCCCACGGCCGGCCCGACCGACGGTCCGAGCGGCGAGCCCTCGGACCCGGCGGGCCAGAGCCCCAAGCCGGGCGACGACAAGAACGGTTCGCTGCCCCGGACCGGCACCGCGCTCCTGGGCCTGGTGGCTGCGGCCGTGGTCGCGGTGGGCGCGGGCGGCGCGGCCCTGTACCTGAGCCGCGGGCGCAGGCGGGCGGCCGACGGCGCGGACGCGCCGGACGCCTGACCGACGCGTCGGGGCCCCTCCTCCGGGAGGGGCCCCTCGCGTTTTCCGGGGCCCGCCCGGCGGACCGCCCGTGTCGTCCGGCTCAGCAGCGGGGCAGGCCCTCGATGGGCTTCCAGGGCTCGGCGACGCGCAGGGCGGTGGCGCTGACGAAGACGTCGCGGTTGCCGGTGTCGTCGTCGGTGAGCACCCACCAGGTGGAGAGGGCTCCCTTGCCGTCGGAGTGGGCGGCGCCCTCGGTCTGGCAGAAGAAGTAGTGCCGCCCGGCCCACAGCCACCCGCTGGTGGGGTAGCGGGTGTCCTGCGACCAGTAGGAGCGGGCGTCGCGCCAGGTCGTGTAGTAGTGGCGCACGGAGAGGGCGCTCTGCCCCGCGGCGGTGTCCCCGGCCGCCGGGGCGGTGCCCGCCGGGGCCGCGGTGGCGGGTGACGCCAGTGCCAGGGGCAGGGCCAGGGCGGCCGCGGCGGCGGCCGCGCGCAGAGTGCCTGCTCGGGTCATCGGAACGCTCCTCGACTCCCCCCGGGCACCGGTGCGCCCGCACCCCGGGACGGATGAACCTGCTGGAATGGGATGGTGGGCTGCGATCACCGCCCACCACCACATTGTCACTCAGAGTGAACAATTCCTCCCGTCGCGACACGGGCCCGGCGGCGGGCCCGGACCAGGCGCGGCCGGCCGCGTCGCGGCCGGGCTCCGCCATGAGGAGCCGCCCTCACAGCAGCCCTCCGCCCGGGGCGGCGCCGATCGGGAGGGTGACGACCGGGAGGGTGACGGCCACGGGGGCGGCCGACAGGCCGGCCGGCGCCGGTGCGGCGGCCGCGCGGACGGGCCCTGCTCCGGGTCGGGGTCCACGTGCGGTCTCTCCCCGCCACCGGCACCGGGCGGCCGACGGCCGCCCCGGGGAATCCGCCGGCATCCCGATCACCACTGCGCTGTCACCTTTCCTTCGGAATCGTCCCGTTGATCCGGAGGAAACGGCCTCGCATCTCCCGGAAATCGTGACCCGTCGACACCTCTCGGACACCTTCCGCACCCTCTTCACCAAGAACCGCGTTTTCACCAAGCAAAGGCAAAGAAGGCACATGAATTGAGCAAGCGAACCGTTTGTCCGGTATGTGAATACCGTATTTTCGGCCAACCTTGGGCCATCCGGCGCGCATAATAGGGAAATGCACGACCCCGGACCTACGATCGACAGCATGACCTGCGTTTTGCTGGCCGAAGACGATGTCTCGATCTCCGAGCCTCTCGCGCGCGCACTCCGACGCGAGGGCTACACGGTGGACGTGACCGTCAACGGCATTGAGACACTCGACCGTGCCCGTGCGGGGGACATCGACCTGATGGTCCTGGACCTGGGCCTGCCCGAAATGGACGGGCTGGAGGTGGCGCGTCGGCTCCGGGCCGAGGGCCACGGAACGCCGATCCTGATCCTCACCGCCCGCGCCGACGAGGTCGACACCGTCGTCGGCCTCGACGCCGGTGCCGACGACTACGTCACCAAGCCCTTCCGGCTGGCCGAGCTGCTGGCCCGGGTGCGGGCCCTGCTGCGCCGCGGCGGAGCGGAGGTGCCCGTCGTCCACGGCGTGCGCATCGACAACGACTCGCGCCGGGCCTGGCTGGGCGAGCGCGAGCTCCAGCTCACCACCAAGGAGTTCGACCTGCTGCGCGTGCTGGTGCGCGACGCGGGCAAGGTGGTCACCCGTGAGCAGATCATGCGCGAGGTGTGGGACACCAACTGGTGGGGCTCGACCAAGACCCTCGACATGCACATCTCCTGGCTGCGGCGCAAGCTCGGCGACGACGCCAACCAGCCGTCGTACATCACGACCGTCCGCGGCGTGGGCTTCCGTTTCGAGCGGGACTGAGCGGGCCGTGTGTCCGACGCGCCCCGCCCGGGTCGGCCTTCTCCCGGTCGGACGAACATGAGGTGACATGCGCAGGCGCATGGTTTTCTCCACCCTGCTGGTGACCGTCATCGCCGTCATGCTGCTCGGCCTGCCCCTGGGGGCGCTCACCTACAAGCTGGTGCACGACGAGAGCAGTCGCGCCCTGCAGGCCGAGGCGGAACTGATCGGCGCCGAGAGCGACACCATGCTGGAGACGCACGGCGAGATCGACCTCGCCGAATTCGACCGGGACCACCCCGAGCGGTTCTTCCGGATCACGACCGCGAACGGAACGGACACGGCCACGGCCGGGAACCCTGCCCTGGGCCCGACCGCGACCGACGCCCCGGCCCTGCTGCGCGCCACGGCCACGACCGGGCGGGGCACGGTGGTCGAGGTGTGGATGAGCGGCGACGAGGTCCGGCAGAGCGTCGTGCGCGCCTGGCTGGGCATCGCCTCGCTGTCCCTGCTGGCGATCGGCGTGGCGGTGGGGCTGACGATGTTCCAGGCCCGGCGGCTGACCCTGCCGCTGGTCGACCTGGCGGCCACCGCCGAGCGCCTCGGCTCGGGGGTGACCACGCCGTGGGGCCACCGCTACGGCATCCCGGAGGCCGACAGGGTCGCCGAGGTACTGGACCGCAGCGCCGAGCGCATCGCGGGCCTGATCGCCACCGAGCGCCACTTCGCCACCGACGCCTCCCACCAGCTGCGCACCCCGCTGACGGCGCTGACCATGCGCCTCGAGGAGATCGTCGCCGAGGCCGGCAACCCCGAGGTGGTCCGGGAGGAGGGCGAGGCCGCCCTCGCCCAGACCGAGCGGCTGGTGGAGACGGTCGAGAGCCTGCTGGGCCGGGCACGCAAGAGCCAGAACCCGGAGGTGGAGGCGGTCGCGGTCGATCCGGTCCTCAACCACCTCCAGGCCGAGTGGGCCCCGGTGTTCCAGAAGGAGAACCGCAAGCTGCTGGTCACCGGTTCGCCGGGGCTGACCGCGATGACCGTGTCCACCGACCTGGCCCAGATCCTGGCGACCCTGGTGGAGAACGCCTACAAGCACGGGGCGGGCACGGTGACGATCCGCCGCATCGACACCGGCCACTCGGTGCGCATCGAGGTCAGCGACGAGGGGGAGGGCGTGCCCGAGCACCTGTCCGGTCGGATCTTCGAACGCGAGGTCAGCGGGGGCGGCGGCACCGGCCTGGGGCTGGCCCTGGCCCGGCACATCGCCGAGTCCGAGGGCGCCCGGATCGAGCTGGTGCAGGCCCGGCCGACCACCTTCGCCCTGTTCCTGCCCGCCGGGGCGGGCGGCCTGTCCAAGATGACCGGCCCGGTCTGAGCACCCCGGCCGGCCGGCGGCGCCCCGCCGCGCCCCGTCCGCAGGCGCGGGCCCCCGGCCGCGGGCCCGCCCCTGCGGGGAGAGGCGCCGCGGCCGGGGGCCGCCCTTCTCACGCACCCACGGGGGCGGGCACCTTCCCGTGGACGACCAGGTCGGTCCAGAGCGACCGGACCCGTCCCAGGCTGTAGGCCCCGACCACCTCGGCGCGGGCGCGCTCGGCCTCGGCCCCGAACCGCCCCTCCCGCACCGTCGCGTGGATGGCCTCGGCCATCGCCACCGCGTCGTCGTGGATCCAGTGCGGGTCGTAGATGGTGTCGGCCCCGGGCCAGGGCAGCAGGGCGGGCACGCCGCCGGAGGCGGCGCACTCGGCCGGTGCCAGGTGGAACGACTCGTCGTCGCTGGTGGACAGCATGAACCCGACCCGGCGCAGCCAGGTGGCCACGTCCGGGCCGAACGGGTCGAACACCACCGACCCGGCCAGGATCCCGTCGCGCTGGATCCGCCGGTAGACGCGCTCGAAGTAGGCGCGCTCCTCCGGGCGGTTCCAGATCCACCAGTAGTCCCAGGGCTGCTTGGTCTTGACCGACAACGTGTAGCGCGGGTCCATGCGGCGCAGCTCCGCCAGCACGTCCAGGCCCCGGTCCAGCCGCTTGCGGGAGGGCGCGATGCCGATCATGCCCAGGGAGTACTCCGCCCCCGGCAGCTTGGGCCGGGCCAGCTGCTCGTCGTCCACCCAGTTGGGGACCACCACGACCTTGTCGGCGGGCCAGCCGGTGATCTCCCGGGTGAGGTCGGCGTAGTGCGGGCTGACGCACACCACCGCGTCGACCTTGTCGATGTCGAGCTTGCGCGGCCACTCCGCGTACAGCTCGAACCGGTGCAGGCGGACGATGAGCCGCTGGTCGGGCCGCTTCCACTTGGCGTAGAACAGGGCGTTGGGCCCGCACCACTCGCAGATGACCACGTCGGCCCACCCGGCCAGCTCCCGGGACCGGTACTGGTCGTGGGTGCCCAGGCCCTCCCACTCGTCCATGCGCACGTCCAGGCCGGGGAGCGAGGACAGGTACTCGGCGAGCCGGGTGAAGAACTTCATGTCGTGTCCGGCCACGACCACCTTGAGCGGCCGCTCCGGGTCGGACCCGGCGGGGGCGGAGGGCAGCGCCTCGGCGAGGTGGCCGCGCAGGCGCTCGGCCGCGCGTTCGAGCGTGTGGTCCTCGGCGGCGGCCCGGCAGCGGGCGGCGGCGTCGGCGTACACGGAGCGGTCGTGGTAGGCGCGGGCGACCACCTCGGCCACCGAGTCCAGGTCGGTCCCGGCGAACAGGGGGTAGTCGGCGCCCAGCATGGCCTCGTGCATGGGGGTGCGGTTGAGGACCACGGGCAGGCCCAGCGCGCCCAGCTCCAGGACCTTGGTGGACAGCTCCAGGCTGGCGTCCATGGACGGGTCGCGCCAGGAGAGGCCGAAGTCGCACTCGGCGGAGGCGCGCAGGGCGTCGGCGCGCGGCATGCCGCCCCGCCAGTCCACCCCGGGGGTGCCCTCCAGGGCCCTGCGCATGCGCTTGGACCAGTCGGCGGGGTCGGCGTGGACCTTGTCGCCGATCATGACCAGCTCGGAGTCCACCCCGCGGCGCTCCAGGGCGGCCGGGAGCCCCGTCATCTCCAGGGTGTTCCAGGCGGGGGCGAACTTGCCGGTGTAGGCCAGGCGGGTGCGGGCGTGCACCTGCCCGTCCGCGCGGGCGTCCTCGGGGACGACGACCACCGGCGGGAACAGCACCGAGCGGCCGCAGGCGGCGGGCACCGACGACTCCAGGAAGGCGCGCAGCTCCTCGGTCTGGCAGAGCAGGAACCGGGAGGCCAGGGCGATCTCGGTGAGCTCGGCGACGGCGGTGGCGGTGAGCCCGTCGACGGAGTGCGGGAAGTCGGTGAGGTAGGTCCACAGCCGGCCGGCCAGGGTCTCCTCCTGGGCGGCCAGCCCGGCCAGCCGCCTGCCCCGCACGACCACGAGGTCGAACGGGGTCCGCTCGTGCCGGGAGACCAGCAGGGAGACCGCCTGCTCCGGGGTGAGGCCGCGGGGCCCCGCGTCGGGGACCAGCTTGTCCTCGTAGGGGCGCAGCAGACGGATGCCCGGGGCGCCCGCCAGCGGGGCGACGAGCCGGTCGGTGCGCACGGGGGCCTTCAGCAGCAGGGTGACCTCGCATCCGGCGGCGGCCAGGGCCTGCGCCATCGACTGCGCCCAGATCGCTGAACCGTCGATGATGTTCAGGTCCACGTCCCCGTACAAGAGTGCGCGCGGAGGAGGTGTGCTCACGTTCTTCCCTTCGGATGCTTGCGGGTGGCCCGGGCCGGGCTGTGGTGGCGGCCGGGAGTCATCCGACGGCGCCGGTGGGGGCGTCCGCCGCGGTGTGGGCGGGCCCCCGGGCGTCCCTGTCGGTTCCGGTGCCGTGGTCGGGTCCCAGGGCCAGGAGGCGGGTGCCGCGGCGGTTCCACTCCGCCGGGTTCCAGCCCCGCCGCACCAGGGCGGTGCGGGCCAGCTCCGGGCTCAGGGAGCTGACGAAAACGTACTGCTCTCCGACGGGGCGGTCGAAGAGGCCCCGCTCCCCCGTCCCGGCGTCCGCGGGGGCGGCGGTGCCGACGGCGTCGGCGTCGGAGCACTCCACCGCGCACACCAGGTCGGCCAGGCGGTCCGGGCCGACGGGCCCGGTCCACAGGTGGGCCCAGGGGGCGGTGGCGCGGTCGGCCAGGACGGCCCACCGCTCGGGGCCCAGCCCGCCGGGGCGGACGGTGCGGTCGGCGCCGCGGGTCAGCTCCTCGGGGGTGTCCGGGGTGTTGAACCGGGCGGTGCGGACGGTGATCCCCTCGGCGCGCAGGCGCTGGACGCCGGGCAGGCGGGCCGCGGTGTCGGGGACGACGACCTCGGCCGGGCGCAGGCGCGAGGCCAGCAGGGAGTCGGCCAGGTCGGCGGCGTCGGACTCCCCCGCCGGGTCGGCCAGGACGGCGACGGCGCGGCCGCGCAGCGGCAGTTCGGGGCCGGGTGTGCCGGGCGGGAAGTCCAGTCCGGAGAGGATCTCGGCGAGCCGGACCGGGGTGGCCTCGGCGAGGAAGACCTCGCGGAGCATGGTGCGCTGCTCGGCGGCGGTGGGCGCGGCGGCGCGCAGCCGGGGCACGGTGACGGCCAGCCCCTCGGTCCCGCCGGTCTCCTCGGCGACCGGGTCGTGCGCGACGGCGCGGGTGCCGCAGGCCTGGGCGCGGTGGCGCAGCGCCTCGGCGCGCGGGCCGTGGGCGGGGACCACGGCGACACGGGCGGCGCGCAGGGCGTCGGCCAGGCCGGGGGCGTCGGCGTCGGCCGTCCCGGCGCCCAGCCCGGCGAGGATGTCGGGGAGCGGCTCGGCCGGGGTGTCGCGGACGAAAACGGTGTCGGGCCCCTCGGCGAGGTCCGCGGCGACCGGGTTGAACAGGTGCAGGGGCACCCCGGCGTCACCGCGGTGGACGCGGTCGAAACCCAGGGCGCGCAGGCCCGGGGCGGTGGGCGCGTCGTCCAGGAGCAGTGCGGGGATGCCGCGGGCGGCCGCGGACTCCAGCACCCAGTGGAGTGCGCGGGTGCGGTCCGCCGCGGCGGGGTCGCCGACGTGCGCCCAGGGCGAGCCGGGGGCCGCGGCGGAGGCGGAGACCAGGACGAGGTCGACGTCGACGCCGTCCATGACGATCTGGGCGTCGTGCGGGCGCAGGGGGACCGCGCGGATGTAGGGGTCCAGGGCGCGCTGGACCTGCGGGCCCAGGACGGTGGCGGCGATGAGCAGGTCGGAGGCGCCCCCGGCGGCCCCGGCCAGCAGGCGGGCCTCCTGGCGGTCGGCGTCGAAGGAGCGGACCGGCTCGGCGCCGGGGCGCCGCTGCTGCTGGGAGTGGCGGGTGGTGCCGCTGCGCCGCCAGAGGCGGTAGAGATCGCGCGGGAGGCGGACCAGGGAACGGGCGGGCTTCTTCGCCGCGGCGGTGAGCGCGCGGCCCACCTGGAGCGACGTGGAGTCCTCCAGCGCGGCCAGGCGGGCGCGGGCCTCCTGGAGCTGGGCCTCGCGTTCGGACAGGGCCTGCCTGAGCTGTTCGGTCTGGCTCTGTTCACGCCGTTTCACGGTCTGCCACCTTGTGTTCGGATCGGATCGGCGGGGCCGGAGCGGTCCCCGTGCGGGCGCACTCCGTCGGGTTGGTCCTGCGGCGGGTACCGGGGCGGGTCCGGATGCCCTTGGTGAGGCGTGTCGCGGGCCCACGGGGCGCGGTCGGCGGTGTGTTCTGCTGCGACACGGTGTCTCACCCGCCCCTCTGTCGGGGAACGGTACCCCCGGAGAGGGGTGCGGCGGTGGATTCGCCCGGCTTGTGTCGTGTCGGTCCCTGGGCGGGGTGCCCGCCCCGGCGGTGCCGCACGGCACCACCGGTCCCGGCACCGTCGGCCGGGAGGCGGGGCGCCGGGGCTCTTCGGGGAGGGAGGGGACGGGTCATGGGATCACCTGGACCACTGGGTGAGGACGGCGGCGATGCGCTCGCCGGCGCGGCCGTCCCACAGGGGCGGGGTCGTGTCGAGGAGGGCCTCGGAGCCGTTGCCCTGGAGGACCTTGGTGACGGCCTGGAGCAGGTCGGCCTCGGTGACGAGGCGGTTGGTGCCGTGCGTGATGGTGACGGGCCGCTCGGTGTTGGGGCGCAGGGTCAGGCAGGGGACCCCCAGGACGGTGGTCTCCTCCTGGACGCCCCCGGAGTCGGTGACGACGGCCTCGGAGCCGCGGACCAGGGCGACGAAGTCGAGGTAGCCGAGGGGTTCCAGCAGGTGCACCCGGGGGTGGTCGCCCAGTCCGGCGCGGTCGAAGGCGGCCTTGCCGCGCGGGTGGACCGGCATGACCACGTCGGCGAGGTCGGCGATCTCGTGCAGGCGGGTCGCCAGCAGGGCCGCGGTGTCGGGGTCGTCGACGTTGGCCGGGCGGTGCAGGGTCGCGGTGATGTACCGCTCGGGCAGGTCGAGGCGGGCGCGCAGGGCGTCGGCGTCGAACCGGTCGAGGTTGGCCAGCAGGGTGTCGATCATGGGGTTGCCGACCAGGTGGACCCGGTCCGGGGAGACGCCCTCGGCGGCCAGGTGGCCGATCGCCTCCGGGGAGGTGGCGAAGCACAGGTCGCTGAGCTGGTCGGTGACCCGGCGGTTGATCTCCTCCGGCATGGTGTTGTCGAAGGAGCGCAGGCCGGCCTCCACGTGCACCACCGGGATGTGGAGCTTGGCGGCGACCAGGGCCGCGGCGACCGTGGAGTTGACGTCGCCGTAGACGACGACGGCGCCGGGCCGCCGGGAGGTGAACTCCTGCTCCAGGCCGACCATCAGCGCCGCGGTCTGGGCGGCGTGCGAGCCCGAGCCCACTCCCAGGTCGACGTCGGGGGTGGGCAGGCCCAGGTCACGGAAGAACACCGCGGACATGCGGTCGTCGTAGTGCTGACCGGTGTGGACCACCGCCTGGTGGGCACCGCGGTCGCGCAGGGCGGAGACGACGGGGGCGGCCTTGACGAAGTTGGGGCGGGCACCGACCACGTGAACGATCGCGGTGTCCCGGCTCCCGAGGGGGGCGCTCGCTGCCACGGCTCTCTGGTCTCCTTCTGTTCGTCGTTCGGTCCCACCGGTTCCGGTGGGACCGTGGCGGTCCGGTCGGGCGTTCCTCGCCGGGACGTCCCGTCCGTGTCGCCGTGGTGTCACCGCCCGGTCACGTCCACGTGGTTAGGTGACTGACCGTGCATGACATCCCTGTTTCCGAAGTGCCCCGCCCCCGGACCCGCAGGCTGCGGGCGGTGACGTTCACCGCGTCGACGGCCTGGCGTCACCTGCGCTCCGACCCCGCCCGGACGCCGCTGCTCGCGCTGCGGCTGATGCCGGGGCCGGTCCGGCGCGCGGCGCGCGGCGCCGCCGCCCGGGTGGGCGGACCGATCGGCGCCTACGCCCTGTGGGACGAGGGGCGCCGGGCCGAGGCTCGCGAGGCGGTGCTCGCAGCCGCGTCCGGTGCCGGACCCCGCAGGCTGGGGCGCCTGGTGGCGGCCTGCCTGGCCGCCGGGGACGCCCGGACGGCGCGCGAACTACTCGAACGCCTTCCCCCGGGCCCGGTCCGCGACCGGGCCGCCCATCGGACGGACCTGGCCACGGGGAGGGCCGTGGCCGCGTCCCCGTCGCTGCCGCCCGTCCACCACGGGATCACGTTAACCCGCGATGCCCCAACGCGGCCCGAAGACACGGTGAACGCTCGGCGACCGGAAGCCCCGGCAGGTGAACGGCTCGACTCGCCTCCGGAGGGCCCGGTGGACGGATCGGGCGTGCGGGTGCTGCATCTGGTCACCAACGCACTGCCGCACACCAACGCGGGGTACACCCAGCGCACCCACCGGATCGCCGTCGCCCAGCGCGAGGCGGGCATGGACGTGCACGTGGTGAGCCGGGTCGGCCATCCCGTGGACAAGGGCAGCCGGGACGCGCGCACGCTGGTGCGCGTGGACGGGATCCCCTACCACCGGCTGCTGCCCTGGACCGCCCCGGCGGACCCCGGCCAGGAGCTGGCGGCGGGGTTGGAGCTGGCGTCGGAGCTGGTGGAGCGGCTGCGCCCGAACGTGCTGCACGCGGCCAGCAACCACCGCAACGCCCGGCTGGCGCTGGCGCTGGGGCGGCGGTTCGGACTGCCCGTGGTGTACGAGGTGCGCGGTTTCCTCGAGGAGTCGTGGCTGTCGCGCGACCCGTCGCGGAGCGTGGACGACGCCTTCTACCGCTCCGAGCGGGCGCAGGAGACGGAGTGCATGCTCGCCGCCGACCTGGTCGTGACGCTGGGCGAGGCCATGCGCGCCGACATCGAGGCCCGGGGGGTGCCGCCCGAGCGTCTGCTGGTGGTGCCCAACGCGGTGGACGAGTCGTTCCTGGAACCGCTGCCGCCGGGGACGGCGGTGCGCGGGGAGTGGGGCATCGGCCCCGACGAGTTCGTGGTCGGCACCACCACCAGCTGCTACGGGTACGAGGGGCTGGACACCCTGCTGGAGGCCGTGGCTCGGATGCGCCGCGCGGGAGAGCGGGCGCACGCGCTGGTCGTCGGCGACGGCCCCGAGCTGGCGGCGCTGCGCGCACGCGCCGAGGAGCTGGGGCTGGAGGGCGCCGCCCACTTCCCCGGCCGGGTCCCCGCGGACCGGGTGCGCGAGCACCACGCCGCGATGGACGTGTTCGCCGTGCCGCGGCGCGACGACCGCGTGTGCCGGGTGGTGACCCCGCTGAAACCCGTGGAGGCCATGGCCGGAAGCCTGCCGGTTGTGGCCAGCGACCTTCCGGCTTTGCGAGAGATCGTGGAACCTGGAGTGACCGGAGAGTTAATTCCTCCGGGCGAATCGGCAGGTCTCGCTGATGTCCTGACAAAACTCGCCTACAGTCGGGAAAGGCGAGAGGCCTACGGTCTCGCAGGTCGCAGCCTTATCGGCGCGAACCGTACATGGACCGGGGCCGCGTACCGCTACGACCACGCGTACCGGGCCCTTATCCGGAAAATGTCCGAACCAGGCCAGATCCCGTGATCGCGGACAACAGCTATCTACACTCGGACGTCCCCAACAGTGACGTTCCCGGCTGTCCTCGATGAAGTGCGCCCGTTCACGAAACGAATGCGAGTGTGACCACGAAGTGGATGCCGCAGCCTCCAACCCAGCCCCTGCTCCCGAGCAGCAGTCCTCAGCGGCGACCGGCGATCTCGTCGTCATCGGTCTGGGCTACGTCGGCCTGCCCTTGGCCGCCGAAGCCTCCTCCGCCGGTCTGAAGGTCACCGGACTCGACGTGAACGAGCGCGTCGTCCGCGGCCTCAACGAGGGCACGTCGCACGTCGACGACCTGTCCGCGGAGGACGTCCGCGCGATGCTGGACCGCGGGTTCACCGCGAGCACCGACCCGTCGGTCCTGGCCACCGCCCGCACCATCGTCATCTGCGTGCCCACGCCGCTCTCGCCCGAGGGCGGCCCCGACCTGGGGGCGGTCACCTCCGCAGCCGGGTCCATCGCCGCGCACCTGAGCCCGGGCACCCTGGTCATCCTGGAGTCGACCACCTACCCGGGCACCACGGAGGAGGTCGTGCGGCCCATCCTGGAGGAGTCCGGGCTGGTGGCGGGCGCCGACTTCCACCTGGCGTTCTCGCCCGAGCGGATCGACCCGGGCAACCCGACCTTCGGCGTGGCCAACACCCCCAAGGTCGTGGGCGGGCTGACGCCCGAGTGCGGCGAGGCGGCCGCCGAGTTCTACGGCCGTTTCGTGAACACGGTGGTCCGGGCGCGGGGCACCCGCGAGGCCGAGATGGCCAAGCTGCTGGAGAACACCTACCGGCACGTCAACATCGCCCTGGTGAACGAGATGGCCATCTTCTGCCAGGAGCTGGGCGTCGACCTGTGGGACTCGATCGCGGCGGCGGCCACCAAGCCGTTCGGCTTCCAGGCGTTCTACCCGGGTCCGGGCGTGGGCGGCCACTGCATCCCGATCGACCCGAACTACCTGTCGTACAAGGTCAAGACCCTGGGCTACCCGTTCCGGTTCGTGGAGCTGGCCCAGGAGATCAACAGCCGGATGCCGTCCTACGTCATCCAGCGCGCCCAGGAGCTGCTCAACGAGTCCGGGCTGGCGCTGTCGCGGTCCAAGGTGCTGCTGCTCGGCGTGACCTACAAGGCCGACATCGCCGACCAGCGCGAGTCGCCGGCCCGCCCGGTGGCGCGCAAGCTGCTCGCCAAGGGCGCCACCCTCACCTACCACGACCCGCACGTGGAGACCTGGGAGGTGGACGGGCAGGACATCGAGCGGTCCACCGACCTGGACCGGGCGCTGGCCGAGGCCGACCTGACGATCCTGCTCACCGACCACTCCGACTACCGGCCCAAGCGGCTGGAGGAGTACGCGCGGCTGCTGCTGGACACGCGCGGCGTGCTGCGCCGCGCCCCGCGGGACGAGGACCCGTCGGTGGTGCCTACGCAGGCCCGCCGACACGTCCAGCGCGAGGGGATCCAGGTCCTCTAGGAGGCGTTCCGCCCGGGTGTCCCGCCGCGCGCGGGGGCCCGGGCCCGGGGCACGCCGCCGGACACCCGGTGTCCGGCGGCGTGCCCTCGCGTGTTCACTTTCCGTCGTGCCAAGGTTCACCGGCTGAACCCCCGGTGTCCACCGTGCCGACCTTTGCGTGTTTCCGCAGGTGAATACCGTGTCGCAGAGCCGGTACCGCTGCCCAAAAGCGGATCATCTTCAGAAGATGCGCCATACCGGCGACACAGGTAGGTGATGTGATGCACGCGCTTGTGGCCACCGTGGTCCACCATCCCGAGGACGCCCGGATCCTGCACCGGCAGATCCGCGCCCTGCTGGACGCCGGACACACGGTGACCTATGTCGCGCCCTTCCGCGAGTGCGGAGTGACGCCGTGGAACGAGCTGCGCTCGGTGGACGTTCCGCGCGCCTCGGGCCGGGAGCGGCTGTCCGCCCTGCGCGCCGCCCGGGCCGTGCTCGCCGAGCAGGCGCCCAAGGCCGACCTGCTGCTCTTCCACGACCCCGAACTGCTGCTGGCGCTGCCGTCCGCGCGCCCGGTGACCGTGTGGGACGTGCACGAGGACACCGCCGCGTCGATCCTCACCAAGCCGTGGGTCCCCCGGCCGTTCCGCCGGCCGCTGGGCATGCTGGTGCGCTCGTTCGAGCGGCGGTCGGAGCGGCGGATGAAGCTGCTGCTCGCCGAGGAGGGGTACCGCTCCCGGTTCCGTCGGCCGCACCCGGTGGTGCCCAACACCACCGAGGTGCCCGAGGAGCCCGCACGGCCGCCCGGGGACGACCGGGTCGTCTACCTGGGGCACGTGTCACTCGCCCGGGGCGCCCGGGAGATGATCGAGCTGGGGCGGCTGCTGCGCCCGCACGGCGTCCGGGTGGAGATCATCGGCGGCGCCGACGCGGGGGTGCGTCCGCTGCTGCGCGAGGCCCAGCAGGAGGACGCGCTGACCTGGTACGGCTTCGTTCCCAACGACCGGGCGCTGCGGATGTGCGCGGGGGCGATGGCGGGGCTCAGCCTGCTGCACGACACCCCCAACTACCGGCACTCGATGCCGACCAAGGTCGTGGAGTACATGGCGCACGGGCTGCCGGTGGTCACCTCGCCGAGCCCGGTCGCGGCCAAGCTGGTGGCGGAGCGGCCCGAGGGGCCTGCGGGCCTGGTGGTCCCCTTCCGGGACCCGGCGGCGACCGCCGAGGCGGTGCTGCGCCTGCGCGCGGACGAGGGCCTGCGGGCCCGGCTGGCGCGGACCGGGCACCGCATCGCGCAGACCTCGTACCACTGGCCGGTCCAGGCGCGGGCGTTCGTCAAGCAGCTGGAGGAGTGGGTGGACGAGGCGGGCGGTCCGGCTCCGCGGATACCCCGGCAGCGCAGTGACGAGCGCACTTCGTCGAGTGAGGACGACCACACCTACCTGACCTAGGAAATATCTTCCTAGCAAGGGAGGTTGGGTGCGGGTGTACCGACCGGTGAACGTTCCCGCCGGTCAGCCCGCCCGACCCGACCGAGGTGTGACCATGACCCAGTTGCTGCTCCACAAGGACGCCCAGGACCTGCTGTTCCGGGCCGCCCGCACCGCCAACTCCTTCACCGACGAGCCGGTGACGGAGGAGCAGCTCGCCGAGATCTACGACCTCGTCAAGTACGGCCCCACCGCGATGAACCTGCAGTCGCTGCGGGTCACCGCGGTCCGCTCCGCCCAGGCCCGGGAGCGCCTGGTCCCGCACATGGCGGGCAACAACGCGCCCAAGACGGCGACGGCCCCGCTGACGCTCATCCTGTCCGCGGACACCGACTTCCACGAGCACTTCCCGACGACCTTCCCGGTCCTTCCGGACGCCCGTGAGAACTTCGCCCGGATGCCCGTCGAGGCCCGCGAGGACATGGCCGTCAAGAACGCCTTCCTCCAGATCGCCTACCTGATCGTGGGCGTGCGCGCGGCCGGCCTGGCCGCCGGGCCGATGACCGGCTTCGACGCCGAGGGCGTGCGCAAGGAGTTCTTCGGCGAGGACTCGCCGCTGCGCCCGGTCGTGGTGATGAACATCGGCCGCCCCGGGCCGGACGCGTGGTTCGACCGCCTGCCGCGCCTGGAGCAGGACGCGGTCGTCACCGAGGTCTGATCCCGCGCCCCGGCCGGTCCGCCACCCGGCCGGGCACCGCGGCGAAGGGCCCCCCGCCTCCTGCGAGGGGCCCTTCGGCGTGCTCAGCGCGGCGCGGGTCCGCCCGTACCCGCATCCGAGGCGAGGAAGACCAGGAGGCAGACGTCGTCGTCGCAGTCCTGCTGCTTGACCATCGCGTCGAGCAGGTCGTCGGCCGCCCGCTCGGGTCCGCCCTCCCAGTAGGGAGGACCGGAGAAGCACCCCAGCAGGCGGTCGATGCCGTCGTCGATGGACTCGCCCCGGCGCTCGACCAGGCCGTCGCTGTACAGCAGCAGCGCGGTGCCCGGGGGCAGCCTCACGGTGCTGTCGGTGTAGGCGGGGTCGATCGGCAGTCCCAGCATCCCGCCGGAGGGCAGGTCGACGGCCTCGGCCGCACCGGTGCCGTCCCGCCACAGGGGCGGCGGGTGACCGGCCCCGGCCACGGTGACCTCGGGGTCCCCGGGCCTGAACCGCACGATGACGGCGGTGGCGAAGAGGTCGGGCTCCAGGTGGCCCAGCAGCCGGTGCAGGCGGGCCAGCAGGGCGGCCGGGCTGCGCTCCTCCAGGGCGTAGGCGCGCAGGGCGGTACGGAGCTGGCCCATCATCACCGCGGCGTGGATACCGTGCCCGGTGACGTCGCCGACCACCCCGATGAACTCGCCGTTCCCCCGCGGGAAGACGTCGTACCAGTCGCCCCCCACGTTCATGCCGCGGGCGGCCGGCAGGTAGCGGGCGGTCATCTCCATGCCGGGTGTCTGCGGCAGCCGGGTGAGCATGGCCCGCTGGAGGGTGGCGGCCACGTCGCGCTCGTGCTCGAACCGGCGCGCGTTGTCCAGGGCCACGGCGATCCGGCCGGCCAGTTCGATGAGGAGCGGCCCGTCGTCGCCGGCGGGACGGGAGTGGCGCAGTTCGAGGACCCCCAGGAACTCGGCCCCGGAGACCAGGGGGAAGCACGACCGGTCGGCCGCCTGGAGCGGTCGGCGCCCGGCGGCGACCCGCTCGATGTACGGCGGAACACCCTCCGCCGAGGGGCCGTCGGCCCGGCGGAGCCCGGTGTCCTCCGTGTGCGACCACACGCGGAGCTCCTCGGCGAACTCGGGGATCAGCAGCTCCCGGAGCAGGGCGAACAGCTCCTTCTGGTCGAGCGTGGCCATGAGGCGGGCGCTGGCCGAGGACAGGAAGGTGAACCGGTGGCGGGCGGTCTCCGCCTCGTCCCGGGCGGCGCGCTCGGCCGCCAGCGCCCTCTGCTGCTCGTCCCCGACCCGGGCGAGTTCGGCGTGCAGGGCGAGTACGCCCTGGTTGGTCTCCTCCAGCTCGGTCTGGTGCCAGCGCAGTTTCCGGGCCCGCTCCGCGGCCACCGAAGCGAGCCGGCCGGCCTGGGAGGAGACGCTCAGCAGCTCCTCGGCCAGCGTGTGCAGGTCGCCCTCGGGCCGTTTGAGGGCGAGGGCGTCCGGGTCCACGGGGCGGGGCGGCCTCACCAGGCCGACCCACCGGTCGCTGCCGGAGCCGTCGCGTACCTTGGCCCGGATGGCGGTGCCGTCCGGGTCGGGTTCCACGATCAACTTCACCGAGCCGTACTCCGACTCCTCCAGGACCCGGTCGGTGACGGCTTCGAGGAACTCCAGGGAGGCCTCGCTGGAGACCCCCGCGGCGTCGAGCAGGCGCGCCGTCGCGGTGCGCGCCAGCGCCGCGTCCAGCGTCCCGCGCACGGGTATCTCGATGCGACTGCGTTTCATCGGTCTCCTCCGTCCGGTCGAACGGTATGTGTGACCACGGCGACTCCGGTGTCGTCCCGCAGCGGGAGCGCGGCACTTCCGGCGTCCCGCAGGACGACGGCGGCGATGACGGCCGCGTCGTGGGAGGCCAGCCGTTCGACCCCCTGGGGTGTCCAGCGGCTCGGCAGCCCGTCGGTGTGCAGCACGAGCATGTCACCCGGCTCCCATCCGTGCCGCTCCGGGTTGGGCGTGCGCAGGCCGAAGGCCCCCACGATCCCGGGGCGGGAGAGCAGGGAGCGCCACCTCCCCCCGTGGTAGAGCCGGGCCCCGATGTTCCCGACTCCGCAGAAGGTCAGCCGGTGCCGTGACTCGTCGATGTCGGCGATGGCGACGGCGGCCCCGCGGCTGCGGCGCAGGACCTCGTGCATGCCGCGCAGGAGCGTCTCCGGCTGCTCCCCTCCCCTCCCGAGGACGAACCGCGAGGCCAGGTCGGACGCCTTCGCGGCGGCCGCACCGTGGCCCAGCCCGTCCGCCAGCATGACGGTGCGGTGGCCGCGGCCGCTGCGGAAGGCGAGGGCGTCGCCGCTGAGGGGCCCGCCGTCCAGGGGGATGTGCAGTCCGCCGGTCACGGCGGGGGCGGAGAACCGCTCCCGGTCCTCGGGAGGGGAGAAGCGCGCCACGGCGACCGTGCCGCGGCCGGGGCTGCTGTGGAGCTCGAAGAAGTCCGCGGCGCGCGCGCAGGCCCCCAGCCCGCTGCCCAGGGAACCGGAGGACGAGGTGAACCCGTCGGCCAGGGCGCGCGGAACGTCCTCGATGCCGGGTCCGTGGTCCAGCGCCACCAGCTGGAGCGCCCGGGCGTTGCCCCACTGCTCCCCCACCGGTTCGGCCACGAAACGGCCGCCCCCCGCGTAGCGGCACATGTTGGTGGCGAGTTCGGAGGCGGTGAGGACCGCGGCGTCGACACGCGGCGGCCCCAGCCCCGAGGCGCGCGCGGCCTCGGCCGCGGCCCGGGCGGCGTCCTGCACCCGGGTCGTGTCCGTGACGGCGACCTCCCAGACCTCGGCCATCACATGCCGTACCGGGTGGGGAGGGAGGCCACCCAGGAGGCGATGGTGATCCTCACCCCGCCCTCCGCCGGGTTCTCGATCTCGAACTCCTGGACCAGGCGCCTGGCCCCGCCCAGTCCCATGCCCAGCCCCTCGGCTGTGGAGAAGCCGTCCTCCAGGGCGAGCCGCACGTCGGGGATGCCGGGGCCCGAGTCGGTGAAGACCACCCTCAGCCCGGGCCCGTCCGGACCGTCCAGGGCACGGATCTCCGCCTCGCCCCCTCCGCCGTGCAGGAGGGTGTTGCGGGCCAGTTCGCTGGCGGCCGTGACGAGCTTCGTCTGCTCGACCAGGCCGAACCCCAGTTCGCGCGCCAGGGAGCGCACCTCCTGGCGGACCATCGTCAGGTCGGTGTCATTGCGGATCGGCAGGCGGACGGCGCCGGCCCGCTCCGGCACCGGGATCACGGCTCCCCCTCGGCGGGGGACCCGGTGGCCGCGATGGTGACCCCGAAGGCGGCCGCGGCCTCGGTGACCGTGCGAGCGGTGTCCAGGCCCGGCAGGGTGAGGCCGAGCTCGACCAGGGTGATGGCCACCGCCGGGCGCATGCCCACCAGGATGGTCCTGGCCGCGAGCAGCCGGGAGGAGGCGGCCACCTCGGCCAGGACCCGGGCCAGGAAGGAGTCCACCATCTCGAGGGAGCTGATGTCGATGAGGAGGCCCCGCGACCCGGTTCGGGCGACCGTGGCGGTCACCTCTTCCTGGAGTGCGACGGCGGCGTCGTCGGGCAGCTCGCCCTGGATGCTGACCAGCAGCAGGCCGCCCAGGTCCAGAACGGGTATCGGGGAGGGGCTCGTCATGTGCAGGCCACCCGCCTCACGCGAGACCACGGGGGGACCGTTCCCCGCGGCGCCGGTCCAGGGCCCACTCCAGGGCGTCGGCCAGGGTGGCCCGGGTCGTGACGTGGCCCAGGTCGAGCCCGAGCTGGACGATGGTCTGGGCGATGGCGGGCCGGATGCCGGAGATCACGCACTCGGCCCCCATGAGCCGGGCCGAGGCCACGGTCTTCATCAGGTGCTGGGCCACCAGGGAGTCGACGGTGGGCACACCGGTGATGTCGAGGATGGCGATGCTCGCGTTGTGCTCGACGATCGCCTCCAGCAGGTTCTCCATGACGATCTGGCTGCGCGCGCTGTCCAGCATGCCGATGAGCGGCACCGCCACGAGGCGGTCCCACAGCTTGATGACGGGGGTCGCCATTTCCAGGAGCTGCTGGCGCTGGCGCAGCACGATCTCCTGGTTCTCGTGGAGCATGGTCTCGACGACCAGCACGCGCAGGGTCGCGAAGAGGGTGATCAGCAGGATGCGGACGTCGGAGGCCCTCTCCCGGCCCTCCTTCTCGGAGTCCGCCTCGAGCACCTCCAGCACCGTGTCGCGCAGCGCGGCGAACTCGCGGTCCACCTGGGCGATGGACAGGCCGGTACGGGACCGGGAGGCGGTCATCGCGACCAGTTGCCGGCGGATCGGCAGGAAGCCGGAGGCCTCCAGGTCCTCCACGTTCCCGCTCTCGGCGACGTCGGCCAGGCAGGCGATGACCGCGTGGCCCGCCTCGACCGCCTCGTCGCGGGTGACGGTGAACACCGACTGGAAGAGCGGCAGGTCGGCCCAGCGCTGGGCGATCTGCTCGGCGCGCCCGCGTAGGAGCGCGGCTGACATCTCCGTGGTCGACAGGCCGGAGTCGGGCGGTCCGTCGGTCATGGGTCTCCTCGTCCTCAGGGGCCGTCGCGGCCCTCATGGATGGGGTTCGGTTGTCGCATGACAAGTATCCACCAGTTCGCAAGGGGTGCGCATGGGAAGGGGGGCTCCGGCCGGCGGAGGGCGGGGACCCCGCGGAGTGCGCCCCTCATCCGCGCCCCCGCCAGTCGAGGCAGAGCACCAGGGCGTCGTCCTCGGTCTCCCGGCCGCCCTGGTGCTCGACCAGGCGGCGCAGCACCTCCTGGGGGACGGACGCGGCGGGCAGCAGGCGGGTGCCCAGGACCGCCCGGATCAGGGCGCGGTCCCCGAACGCCTCCCGGTGCGCCCCTCCCATGGCCTCGAACACGCCGTCGCTGGCGAAGACGAGCCGGTCACCCGGCTCGACCTGGAAGTGCTGGGCGATGTAGACGGTGTCCTCGGCCATGCCGAGCGGCAGCTGGGCGTCGAAGGGAAGGCGCGTCACCTGGTCGTCGCGCAGGAGGTAGAGGCGCGGCGATCCCGCGTCGACGACCTCGACCCGGCCGGAGTCCGTGTCGAACCCCAGCAGGAGCATGTCCACGTGGCGTTCCCCCCGGTGGCGGGCGTAGACCGCCTTGTCCGCGAGGGCGGCCTGGTCGGCGAGGCCGACCCCGCCGCGGCGGGCGTTGCGCAGGGCGTTGACCGCCAGGTTCGTGAGCAGCGAGGCCTCGATCCCCTCGCCCATCCCGTTGGTGACGCCGAGTTCGAGGCGGCCGGGCATCACCGCCCAGTCGAAGTTGTCCCCCCGGACGTCGTAGGCGGGCTCGAGCTGGGCTCCGATGGTGTACTCGGGGCACTCGTAGCCGCGCCCCGGAAGCAGGTCCCACTGTATCTCCGCGGCCAGGGTGAGCCGCTCGCTGCGCCGGAAGAACCGGTAGAGGTCGGTGTCGCGCGCCGCGACGATCAACTCGTGGCCGAGGGCCTGGGCCGCGTCGATGAGGTCGGGGAGCACGCCGCGCACGTCGGCGGCGGGGTCCAGCGTGACCGTGAGCACGCCCAGGCGGTCGCCCCGCGCGGTGACGGGCAGGTGGACGGCACGGGTCCCGTCCTGCGCGGGCTCCTCCGCGAAAGCCTCCTGGGAGCCGAAGACGCGGCCGAAGACGGTGTTGAACACAGAGTGGCCGCGGCCGCCCGTCTGTGGGAGGTCCCCGATATGGTAGAGCGTCTTGAGCCCGTAATCGGCCAGGAAGAGCTCGGCGGACACCGCACCGTGGTCCCGCGCCAGCGACGCGCGGAGGACCGCCATGAGGCGGTGCGGCTCGGCTTCCCTGAGGGAGCGCGCCAAGGCCTGGGATGTATTCACGTGGTCGACCTGCGTTTTCTGTACTGCGCCCGAGTGCCGGCGCGGCGCCGTGAGCGGGCGCGGAGAAGGGCGTTCCGTTATGGTCGTAGAGATACCTGATGCCCGTTCACGGGTGTGCGAGGCTCACAGAGGCGAAAGTGCGAGAGTGGAAAGTGAGTCCTGAATCGCGGGAAGACCCGGCGGAGACGGCCCGCGCCGCCTCGGCCGCCACCGAACTCATGGAAGTGCTCTGGGGGCACGGCCGCGAGACAGCGTCTCCGCCCGTGTCCGCGTCGCAACTCAAAGTCCTCTTCGTCCTCGACGGGGAGGACGGGGTCAACCTGCGTACCCTGACCGAGCGCCTGGGTTCCACCCCTCCATCCGTGAGCCGATTGTGCGACCGCCTCGAGGCGGTCGGCCTGGTGAAGCGGACGGCGAATCCGAGCAGTCGCCGTGAACTGCACCTGCGGCTGAGCGAGAGCGGGCGCTCCTTCCTCCGGGACCTGAGGTCCCGCAGGGAGGCGGAGTTCCACGCGGTGATCGCCCGCATGCCCCCGCGCAAGCGGGCGATGCTCATGGAAGGCCTGATGTCCTTCCGCGAGGCGGCACAGAACTCCGAGCAGGGCTCCGAGGGCTCCGGACCGTCCGACGTCCGGACGGCCTGACACCGGGTGCCGACCGCTCGGACGGGGTGGGAGATCCCCGCTCCCCACGTCACCGTGGTGCGTTGCGGCCGGGGCCGCGTCCCAACCGAAACAATGCCGACAAGTTCAACTGTTGTCAAGCGACAATAGTTGCCTACTGGTCACTCCACGGACGATATCGGGCCGCCCCGGGGCAGGGGTCCGTCATCGTCCGCGCCCGTGGAGGGGCGAAGAGGGGCCCGTCTCTCAGCGGTGGCCTGCGCTGCCCTGTCCCGGCCCCCACCCCTGCGGGGGCGGTCCCTGCGGGTGCTGCGGGCCGTCCTGCCCGGGGTAGCGGCCCGGTGCCTGCGGGTACGGCTGCGCGGGCGGCGTCTTGGGCCCGGCCGCCCGGACGATGAGAAGGACCAGGCCGACGACCAGAGCGATACCGACCAGGGCCGCCACGAGCATGACGATGAGTCCGAGCAGACCGAAACCCATGTTCCCTCCTGAGGAGCTACGGGCCCCGGGGATCACGGGGCGGGGACGCCCATCATGGCACGCCCCGGTCGGATGGCCGGGGAACGTCCGTTCCAGCAGGGCTTCCGCGCCCCCGGACCCGAGGTCCGGGGCGTGAGAACCGGCCCCGGGGACGAAGGCCGTGGAAGGTGGGTCGGAACCGCCGCCACGACCGGCCGCCGCCGGAGAGGGCCGGAACGGACCCCTCGCCCGGGTCGACGCCGGCCCTCCCGGTTCCCGCTGGGCGTTTCTGGGATCTCCCGCGTTCCCGCCCGGGCCGGTGCCGGGCTCGACGGGCGGACGACCGGGCCCGGTGCTTCGAGCCGTCCGCCCGCCGCGGGACCGCCCGCCGGAGCGGCGGCCGGGATCGAACGGCCGGCCGCGGAGTCGGCCGCCCCGGGCGCCGGTGCCGGGCGGACGGGCGGCCTGCGCGGGTCCCCCGGCGACGGTGCGGGGTTCTTCGGGTTCACCGTGGCCGGGCTCCCGCGGGTGACCGTGGTCGTGCGGACCGCACCGTGAGCGCACGTGTGAGGAGGGGCGGGGCGCCCGAAGGCGTCCCGCCCCTCCTCACGCGTTCGGCTCAGATGATCGGGGGACGGCCGGCACGGGTCATGCGCCAGGCGGTGGACCAGCGCATCGGGGTGCGCGGGCCGGGGTCCTCGCGCCAGCCCTCCCGGAACCCGGCGAACCAGGAGCGCAGGGACGCCCGGTCGCGCTCGCGCAGCAGGGTCAGCGCCACCCAGGTGCCCAGGTAGGCGAAGGCCAGCGGCCAGGGCAGGTTGCGGCGGGCCAGCCACACCCGGTTGCGGGCGTTGAGACGGTAGAAGTTCTCGTGCCGGGTCGGGGCGACCGCGGGGTGGTACATGACCGCTTCGGCGTCGTACTCGATGGTGTAGCCGGCGTCCATGATCCGCCAGGCGAGGTCGGTCTCCTCGTGGGCGTAGAAGAAGCCGCCCGGCAGGCCGCCCCCGGCCTCGAACGCGGTGCGGCGGATCGCACAGGCACCGCCCAGGAACGTGGTGACCACACTGGAGCGGCGGGAGTCGCCCACCCGCAGCCGGGGCACGTGGCGGCGCTGGTCGGGGCCCCCGTCCGGGTCGGCGATGCGGAAGGACAGGGCCCCCAGGGACGGGTCCGAGGCGAACCGCTCGCGCACGTGGCGGGCCAGGTCGGTGGAGCGGTACCAGCCGTCGTCGTCCAGGAAGAGGATCACGTCCCCGCTGGTGGCGCGCACCCCGTGGTTGCGGCCCTCGGGGATGCCCACGTTCTCCGGCAGGCGGACGGTGACCACGCCCTCGGGCAGCTCGGGCAGGTCGGCGCCGTTGCCCACGACGACGACCTCGACGTCGGCGTCCTCCTGCTCGAACACGCTGGTGATGGCGCGGCGCAGCTCGGCCGGACGGTTGCCCATGGTGAGCAGAACACAGGAGAGGGTGGGCTTGCTGGCACCGGACACCTGGGGATGTCTCCGTTCGGCTCGGGGCCCTGGGGAGACCCCCGTCGCGGCCCCCTCGGACCGGGGCGGGATCACGGGTGTGGTCATGTTCGGGACCGTATCAGTGGACGACAGGCTGCTTGCAGGTTGACGGGAACCGACGTTCGCAGAAACAGGCTAACGAAAGAATAAAAGCCCGGTGTACGGGGCCGCGGACGGGGTAAGGGCCGCGGCCCCGTATGTGACGCGAACGTCATCGACGCGTTATTCGAGGCGGCGCGAGGCCACCACGCTCACGAAGTGCGCGGCGCTCATGAGCACCGCGACCGCGGCGCAGGCGGCGACGAGGACCCGGGTGGCCAGCAGGTCCCCCAGGAACAGGTCCGCCACCGCGGCGACCACGATGATCAGGGACAGCTCGACGGCCTGGATCAGCCGGTGCACCTTGAGGGCGGACGCCAGCCGCCGGGCCAGGCTCAGCCCGGACGAGCGGGGGCGCATCGCCTCGTCGCTCACCTTCTCGGGCAGTCCCGCCTTGGCACGGGCCACCACGACGTTGTCGGTCTCGGCCTTGATGAGGGCCACCCCGATCGCGCCGACCATGCCCAGGATCACCCAGCCGCCCGGCTCCAGGTCCCCCTGGGCGCGCACGCCCAGGCCGACGAGGAGCGCGATCTCGGACACGTAGTGCCCGATCCGGTCCAGGTAGATCCCGGTGACGCTGGTGCGGCCGGTGTACCGGGCCACCTCGCCGTCGGAGCAGTCCAGCAGCAGGTACACCTGGATCATCAGGGCCGCGACCAGGGCCGGCCACGGTCCGCCGAAGGCGACGACGACGCCGGCCAGCACGCCGAACGCCATCATCAGGTAGGTGATGGGGTTCGGCGGCACGCCGAGCCGGACGAAGAACGTGCTGACGTAGGGCGAGAGGTCCCTCATGTAGAGGCGGCCCGCCCAGTGCTCCTCGTTCGTGCGCTCCTTGATCCCCGCGGGCTGGCCGCCCGCGCGGACCTCAGCGACCGACGGTTTGGACATAGTCCGCGACGCTCCGTCCGATCTCGCTCTCGGACAGGCCGAGGTGCTCCAGGATGGTGAACCGGCCCGGGCGGGTGTCCGGCGCGTGCACCACGGCCCGCACGAACTCCTCGTCCTCGAGACCGACGTCCGCGGGGACCACGGGCAGCCCGTGGCGGACCAGGCAGTCCCGGATCTCGCCCATCCGCGCCTCGGACCAGCCCAGGCGGCGGACCCGCAGGAAGGACGCGTACAGCGCACCCAGCCCGGCGAGCTCGCCGTGGTTGCCCCGGCCGGGGTGGAGCTGGGTGACGGCGTGCAGGATCTCGTGGCAGGCGCCGCTGGCGGGTCGGCTGGACCCGGCCACCGACATGGCCATCCCGGACAGGACCAGGCCCTCGGCCAGGACCGTGAGGAACGCGTCGGAGTCGATCGAGTCGGGCCGGTGCAGGATCGCCTCGGCGGCGACCCGGGCGAAGGTGACGGCCATGCCGTCGACCGGCTCGCCGTTGACCCGGCCCGCCAGCTCCCAGTCCTCGATGGCGGAGATGTTGCTGATCACGTCGCCGATGCCCGACCGCACCAGGTGGGAGGGCGCGGCCCGGACGTAGTCCACGTCGATGACCACGGCGATGGGCATGGTGACCCCGATGGAGGGCTTGCCGCCCTCGTGCTCCAGGGAGCTGACCGGGGAGGCGATGCCGTCGTGGGCCAGGTTGGTGGCGACCGCGACCATCGGGATGCCCGCCATGGTGGCGGCGAACTTGGTGACGTCGATGGTCTTGCCACCGCCGATCCCCGCGACCGCCTCGTAGGCGCCCGAGCGGAGCTTCTTGCCCAGTTCGTTGGCGGCGTCGACGGTGCCCTCCTCGACCCGGAACACCTCGCAGTGCGGCAGGTCGAGGTCGGCGGCGATCTGTTCGCCCTGGCCCGGGCCGACCGCGACGGCGATCCGGCCCTCGGTGGCGATGCGCCGGTCCGCGAGGACCGAGCCGAGCGAGGCGATGGCCCCGCGCCGGACGTCGATGGAGATCGGCGAGGGGAGCATTCGGGCTAGTAGCGGCACGCGATCTCCCGAGCCTTGGCCAGGTCGTCGTGGTTGTCGACCTCGACCCAGTCGACCTCGCCGATGGGGGCGATGGAGACCTTCTCGCCGCGGCGGACGAGCTCCTGGTAGCCGTCCTCGTAGTAGAGCTGCGGGTCGCGTTCCCAGGTGGCCTTGAGCGCGTCGGCGAGGCGGGCGTCGAGGGAGCCCTCGATCAGCGTGGCGCCGATGTACTCGCCCGCGGCGGTGGCCGGGTCCATGAGCTTGGTGATGGTGGCGAGGTGGCCGCTCTCGTCGAGGGTCACCTTCATCTCTTCGTCGGCAAGGCTTTTCACGTTGTCCACCGCGAGGAGGAGTTCCGGTCCCCGGGCCGCGAGTAGCGTTTCCTCGACGCTCACCGGGTGCACGGTGTCGCCGTTGACGAGGAGGACGCCCTCGGAGAAGAACTCGCGCGCGGTCCAGAGGGAGTAGGCGTTGTTCCACTCCTCGGCCTTGTCGTTGTGGCTGAGGGTGATCTTCACGCCGTGGCGCTCCTCGAGCGCCTCCTTGCGGGCCTCGACGGCCTCCGCGCGGTAGCCCACGACGACGACCACGTCGGTCAGCCCGGCCGCGGCCAGGTTGCGCAGCGAGATGTCCATGATGGTCGTCTCACCGTCGACGGGCACCAGGGCCTTGGGCAGGGTGTCGGTGTAGGGGCGCAGACGCCGCCCCGCGCCTGCGGCGAGAACCATTCCGAGCATGCGGGCGTGTTCCTCCTTAGCGGGGAGGCCTCACGCCTCCCCGTTCGTTCCGGCGACCGGTGCAGGGTCGCCTTCCTGGCCGTACCCGGTCCGGGGGTGCCCGGGTCCGCCACCGCCCTCGGGGGCGGTTCCGGCCCGGTGCACGTCGGTGACCGGTGTGGCACTCCATGTGAGCACCGCCTCGGTGACGAGCAGCGCCGCCAGGTATCCGGCGAGTATGCCGTAGACCGGGGTCGGCACGTGCAGCGCGCTCCCCGCGGCGATGACGAGCATGCGCCCGTCCCAGCCGAGGGCGGCCGCGTGCACCCACCGCGGCCTCGCCACGCCGACCGGGGGGCGGGCGGCGTCGTCGCGGTGGTGGCAGGCGACCGTCATCAAGAGTACGAACACCAGAGGACCGGGTACACCGGCCGCGAGCCCCACGACCATCGGGTACGCGTACTCCATGACGCGCAGGACGGGCGGCACGAGTCGGTCGTACCGTCCGTCGTGGGGGTGGCCCGAGGCCGTTCCGGACAGTATCAGGGCAGCGACCGGTGCGAACAGGGTAATGCCTGCCGGATGCCCGCCGTCCGCCGCCAACAGGACGAGGATGACCACGGCCGCCGTCGCGGCGGTCGGGAGCGGCGGGGCCAGCCCCGGGGCGACACGTCCCAGGAGGCGGCACAGGTGACCGTCGTCACGGAGGCGGCGCAGGTCGGGAGCGGTTCCGGGGCCTTCCACGGGGTCGGGTGTCCTGTTCACCGCCGCCCCCCGTGGGTCGCGGCGGGGTCGACGAGCGCGGTGGTGACGGCCACGGCGCAGCCCACGATCAGGGTGACGAAGGAGACCCGGGGGTCCCACAGCGTGGCCGTGACGGCGATCGCCAGGAAGCGGACGGGCTGGGGGAAGCCGAGCAGCCTCCGGGCGAGGTCGGCCGCGGGCGCCCGGCGGGCCGCCGGGTCCGGCGAGGCCGCGGGGCGGGGCCGCGCGGGCGCCTCGGGCCGCGGCTCCGCCAGGGGGCGCGCCCCGGGGCGGCGGTGGTCGGACGGTGCGGCGGCCGTGTCGCGGTCGTGCCACCCGGTGGCCGGGGGCGGGACGAGCCCGAACACGGCGCCGGCCGCGTCGCCGCGCGGTGCGGCGCCGGGGTCCCTGCGCCGCCGGGGAGGCAGCGGGGGCGCGGGCTGCGCCTCCCGTGCCACCAGGAGGGCGTCGCGCAGCGCCAGGGCCACCAGGGCCCCGGCAGCCCACCCCCAGGCCCCGGCGATCCCGGCCAGCACGGCGCCCACGGCCAGGCCGAGGTAGACGACGTACTCCCGCAGCTGGGAGAGCATCGCCACCAGCCACAGGGTGAGGGCGTCGTGGCGCCCGGTGCGCATGCCGTCGCGGACGGAGTCGCAGAACAGCACCGCGACCAGGAAGGCGGAGCCGGCCAGCCCGCCGACGGTGTCGGGCCGGGTGAACCACACGGCGGCGCCGACGGAGACCATCACGGCGATCCGGCTCATCCCCGCCCGGGTGACGTGTCTGCGTTCGAGGAAGAGCGCGGTCGACCGCGCCACGGTGCCGTTGGCCATGGACGTGTCCCTCTCGAGTTCTCGGTGAGAGCAACCGTCGCTCACGGTCTGTGGTCAATCAATCACTGACACACCACAGGTGCCCGTTTGGCCTGTTCAGAGGGGCGTGGCGGCATTTCGGTCGGGTCAGATGCGAAAGTGCGCACCGCCGGAATCCTCCAGCGATGCGCACCGCACCTCTTGTGGCCTGCGGGGTCCGGGGGCGTCAGGCGGCCTGGCCGCCGTCCTTGCCCTCCCCGTCCTTCTTCTCGGCCTCGCGCTTCTTCTTGGCCTCCTCGGCCTTCTTGCGCTTGGCGATCTCGGCCTTGGTGTCCTCGTTGTAGGCGGCCAGCGCGGCCTCGATGTCGGTGTCCAGCGCCAGGGACCCGCCCTTGATGTACAGGCCGCGGTTGCAGAACCGGCGCAGGTCGCCCTCGTTGTGGGAGACCAGGACCATCGTGCGGTGGTTGGCCAGCATCCGCTCGATGGCCTCGTAGCACTTGCGCTTGAAGGCCTTGTCGCCCACCGCCAGCACCTCGTCGACCAGCATGATCGGGTGCTCCAGCTGGGAGATCAGGGCGAAGCCCAGCCGCACCTTCATGCCGCTGGAGTAGTGGCGCACCGGGGTGTCCACGAACTTCGGCTTGATCTCGGCGAAGTCGATGATCTCCTCGAAGCGCTCGTCGATCTGCTTCTCGGACATCCCGTGCAGGGAGCCCACCAGGTACACGTTCTCGCGGCCTGTGAGGTTGTCGTTGAAGCCCGCCCGCAGCTCCAGCAGCGGCGCGACCTTGCCCCGGACCTGCACCTCGCCCTCGTCGGGGATGAGCACCCCGGCGATCATCTTGAGCAGGGTCGACTTGCCCGTGCCGTTCTTGCCGACGATGCCGACGCAGTCGCCGCGGGCGACCTCGAAGGTCACGTCGCGCAGCGGCCAGAACTCGTCGCCCTCGGCGTTGGGGTCGCGCTTGGTGCCGTGGATGAACATCTCACGCAGGCTGCGCTTGCGACGGCGGTTGACCGCGAACTTGACACCGAGCCCCTTGGCCTCGATGACCGGGCCCTTCGCCAGGTCGGCGCCGTAGTCGGTCTGCGCCATCACAACTCCTTCAGGACGGACATCTCCAGACGGCGGAACGTCCAGTATCCGATGACGAGCAACAGCAGGGAACCGATCACCGCCGAAGCGATCGCGATCGGACCCGGGGTCAGCTCCTCGAAACCGGCGAACCACACCGCCCGGTGCATTTCGAAGATACCCAGCAGCGGGTTCATCTGGTAGGCGGCCTTGAGCCAGTCCGGCACACGGGCCGATTCCAGGACCATGGCCGCCGGGTACAGGATCGCCGATCCGTAGAACAGGATGCGGGAGGCGATGCGCACGAGCCGCTCGACGTCGCGCACCAGCACGTTGATCGAGGACAGCAGCAGCGTCAGGCCCAGGCCGATGGTGAACTGGAGCAGGATGGCCAGCGGCAGCCAGACCAGCACCCCCTCCCAGGAGGGGCGCCCGCCCAGGAAGACCACGAAGAGGATCAGCACCGGCCAGGTCAGCAGGTACTCGATGAACTTGGTGCCCACCGTGGCCATGGGGAAGATCTCCCGGGGCACCTTCATCGTGGTGATCAGCTTGGAGTGCGTGATCATCGCGCGCGGGGCCTCGCTGAGGATCGCGCCGAAGGTGTTCCACGGCAGGATGCCGGCCACCAGGAAGAGGAGGAAGCCGCCGTACTCCTTCGCGCCCTCGGGCATCCCGCGGTCGGCCCCGAGGATGACCCCGAAGACGAAGAAGTAGACCAGGGTCAGAGCCAGCGGCTCCAACATCGTCCAGGCGTATCCGAGAATCGACTGCTGGTACTTGACCTTCAGGTCGCGTCGGACCAGGAGGCCGACGACCTTCCGGTGCTCCCAGACGGCCAGCGCCCTTGACGCCACCGCCACCTCCAAGGATCGAAAGAATTGCCGTCCGGTCCACGCTCGCGCCACCGGACAGGTGGGTTCTCGTGCCTGCGCGCACCGGTCGACACGCGCGGTCCACGGTCCCGGACGGGCGACGACCGGGCTGACGGGGGAACGTGTCCGGGCGACCGGGGGATTGTCGCGGACCGCGCCCGGCTCGTCGACCGCTGTGAGGCGAGGTCGGACCGGGCACGTTGGTACAGGCGTGCATAGATTACCGCTGCGGCGGACGGGGCGCGCCCACCAACCTGCCGCGCATCCGTGTCCGGACCGTGACCGGGCGTCGCGGAACACGGTCGGCTAGCCTCGTCCCGTAGGAGCCGGGGGCACACGGACGGTACCCGGTACCCCGTGACCACGGACGTTGCCTCCCAGGGCTCGGAACCGTCGCTTGGTCGCGGTTTCACCTCCCGTTCCGTGTGCGGGTGATATCGGTTTCCCTTCAATCGGGGAACCGGGCCATGAGGAGAGAAGGGGAGCGGTGGACGAGGTGGACGGCGCCGGGCGCCCGCGGGTGATCGCGGCGGTCCTGGCCGGAGGGGTCGGGGCCCGCATGGGAGCGGACACCCCCAAGCAGTTCCTGCCGCTGGCCGGGCGGACGATCCTGGAGCACGCGGTCTCCGCGTTCGAGGAGTGCCCGGACGTGGACGAGATCGTCGTGCTCATGGTGGACGGGTACGTGGCCCGGGTCGAGAAGCTGCTGGCCGAGGCCGGGTTCGCCAAGGTGACCCGGGTCCTGCCGGGCGGCGCCACCCGCACCGACACCTCGGTGGCGGCGCTGGCCGCCGTGTCCGGGGCCCGCGACGACGACCTCGTGCTGCTGCACGACGCGGCCCGGCCGCTGGTCTCCCCCGCGACGGTCTCCGCGTGTGTGGCCGCGCTGGCCCGGGCGAACGCCGTGGGCGTGGCCGTGCCCAGCGCGGACACGGTGGTGCGCGTGGTCCCGGGGCCCGGGGGCGAGGCGGTCGCCGAGGTCCCCGCGCGCTCCTCGCTGCGCCGCATGCAGACCCCGCAGGGCTTCCGGCTGGGCACGGTGCGCCGCGCCTACGCCCTGGCGACCGCCGACCCGGACCTGGTCGCCACCGACGACTGCGGCGTGGTGCTCCGCTACCTGCCCGGCGAGGAGGTCCGGATCGTGCCCGGCGAGGAGACGAACATCAAGGTGACCAACCCCGGCGACGTGGAGGTGGCCGAAGCGCTGCTGCGCCGGTCCCGGGACGGTGCCGCGCCGGATGGGACTGCGCCGTGAGCGGGGTCTTCGGCGACGGGACCGAGGTCATCGGCCACCGCGGCGCGGGCCGCGGCGTGGTCGGCGGGGCTCGCGAGAACACCCCCGAATCCTTCGCCGCCGCGGTCGCGGCCGGGGCGGACTGGATCGAGATCGACGTGCGCCGCACCGCCGACGACGAGCTGGTGCTCCACCACAACGCCGCGCTGGACGACGGGCGCGCGGTGGTGGACCTGACGGCGGCCGAGTGCGCGCGGGCCGGGCTGGTGGGCCTGGCCGAGGGGTTGGCCGCCATCCCCGAGCGGGTGGGCCTGGACGTGGACGTCAAGACGGTGATGGAGGACGCGGTCGACGCCCCCGCCCGGCGGACCGCGTCGCTGCTGATGCCGTACCTGCGGCGGGAGGCCGGGCGCCGCCGGGTGTTCGTGTGCTCGTTCGACCCCGGTGTGCTGCTGGCCGTCCGCGAGGGCGCCCCGGAGGTGCCCACGGCGTGGATGCCGTTCGTGCGCAACCCGCTGGACCAGGCGGTGGCGGGCGCCGTGGGGCTGGGCTGCCCGATCGTCGCGGTGGACGTGCGCTCGTTCGGGACGGCCGGCGGCCCCCCGCCGCCGGGACGGCGGTCGGTGGAGTACACCGTGGACCTGGCCCACCGGGCGGGCCTGGAGGTGGCCGCCTGGTGCCCGGCCCCGGGGGACGCGGCGGCGCTGGCGGCCGCGGGGATGGACGCGGTCGTGGTGGACGACGTGCCCGGCGCGGTGGCCGCACTGCGGGAGGCGGAGCCCGGCGCCGCCTGAGCGCCCGCCGGCCGGGCCGCCCCGGTCAGATCCGGTCGAGGAGTTCGGCCTTCTTGGCGGTGAACTCCTCGTCGGTGAGCAGTCCCTTGGCGTGCAGCTCCCCCAGGCGTTCGATCTGGGCGAAGATCCACGCGGTGTCGGGGCCGCCGGCCCCCTCCTGCGGCCCGGCGGCCTGCGGGGCGTCGGCGCCGGGCTCGTCCCCGCCCCCGCGGAACGCCGGTGAGGAGGTCAGCGCGCGGAGGGTGCTGCCGGCGATCTCCCGCCAGCCGCCGCCTGCGGCGGCCCCCTCGGCCGGGCCGCCCCGCGCCCACACGTGCGCGGTGACCGTGGCGGCCATGAGGAAGACCTTGTAGATCTCCCCGTTGTCCTCGGAGGAGCGCAGGATGTTCAGGTCGTTCTTGGGCCGGGCGTCCCCGTGGGGGCCGCCTACGGTGACGACCCGCAGGAAGCCCCACCCCCAGCCGTCCGGGGGTCCCCAGTCCACGGCCGTGACCTCGGAGAGGTCGTACTCGCGGCGGCCCGCACGGCGCTTGGCCGCGCTCGCGTAGTCGCCGGACCACACCAGGCGCAGGGTGGACCCGTCCAGGGTGGCGGTGCCCTCCCGGGTCTTGATGTGCAGGGGCGTGGGGGGAACCAGGCGGGTGGGGGCCCACGGGTCCGGCTCGCCCTCGGCCTGCCCGGCGGCGAACCGGATCTGGTCGGCGAGGTACTCGGCGACCAGCTCGGTCTTGGCCGGGCCGGTGAGGCGGAAGGGCTGGAGGCGGTCCTCGAGCATGGCGCCGACCGCCGCGTAGGGGTCCATGCGCTCGCGCAGGGAGAGCCTGAGCAGCCACCCCTTGCGGCGCCCGCCGCCGGGGGTGAACTCGACCTCGGCGATCGCCCCCACCGGGACGCTCAGGCGGCCGAGCTCCTTGAGGAGTGGACTGCCCGTCCACGACTTCTTGTAGACGATGTCGATCGTCTCACCGTCGAAACCCCAATCCGCCTGATCTCCGCGCAATCCGTCCATGGGGACATCATGCCGGACCGGCGCCCGCTTCAGGAGGCCTCGGCGCCCCGGGAGGCCCGGGCGGTGCGCGAGTCCGCGCCGAGCCCGGGCGGGCTGGTGATGAAGCCCGCCCCCCACGACATGTGCATGGTGGCCAGGGCGACCGGGATGAGCGGGAGGGAGGCGGCGGGCAGTCCGCGGCCCAGGGGCAGCGACGCCGCGACCACCAGTGCCAGGTAGGCGGCGGGCACCAGCCACAGCGGCCACCACAGCAGGCCGCCGAGCAGGCCCAGGACGACGCCGGTCAGGGCGGCCGGCGGGGCCAGGTAGCGCAGGTTGATGGTGCCCTTGTGCTGGCGGGCGACCACGTGCCGCCAGCGGCCGTAGTGGAAGTACTGCTTGGCCAGGAGCCGGACGTTGCGCCGGGGGCGGTAGGAGACGCGCATGCGCGGCTGGAACCACACGACCCCGCCGCTCTCGCGGATGCGGTGGTTCATCTCCCAGTCCTGGGCGCGCAGGAAGGCCTCGTCGTAGCCGCCCACGCGCTCCAGCGCCGAACGCCGGAAGACGCCCAGGTAGACGGTGTCGGCGGGGCCGCCCGCACCGCCGGTGTGGAAGCGGGCGTTGCCCACGCCGACCTTGGAGGTCATGGCGGCGGCGACGGCCTTCTCCCAGGGGGTGGTGCCCTCGGCGGCCATGATGCCGCCGACGTTGTCGGCCCCCGTCTCCTCCAGGGTCTCCACGGCGACGCGCAGGTAGTCGGAGGGCATCATCGCGTGGCCGTCGATACGGGCGACGATGTCGTGCGAGGAGGCGCCGATGGCGGCGTTCAGGCCCGCGGGGGTCTTGCCGGTGGGGTTGTCCACGACCTTCACCCGGGGGTCGGCGGCGGCCAGCCCGTCGGCGACCTCGCGGGTGCGGTCCACGGAGGGCCCCACACCGAGCACGACCTCCAGTTCGCCCGGGTACTCCTGGGCGAGGACGTGCTCCACCGCGGCGGCGAGGTGGCGCTCTTCGTTGAGGACGGGCATGACGACGGAGACCGGCGGCCAGGACACGGGCACTTCCCAAGATCGGACGTGTCGGACGGCGCTGCGGATGCGTGGGGCATCAGCGCTCGCGCGCGTCCAAGGTACTGCACCGCGGACGACGGCCGCGCCGGTCTCCCGGCGCGGCCGACCGGGTCAGGCCTGGTTCTTGATCGGCAGGCCCTCGGAGTCCTCGAACTTGCCGAGCAGCACCATGATGAAGTCGATGAGGGCCCAGACGCCCACGCCGCCGCAGGTGATGAGCATCAGGATGCCCGTGCCGGTCTTGCCCGCGTAGAAGCGGTGGACGCCGAGGTAGCCGAGGAAGAAGGAGAGGAGAACGGTGGTGAGCCAGTTCTTGGGGGAGACGGGGGGATGCGTCATCGGTTTCTCCGGGACGTGAGGGGCGGCGGGCATGAAGGCGCGCGCACCCGGGAAGGGAACCGGTGGCGGGGGCCGGGCGCCGTTGCGACGGCTGTCCGGGACCGGTGAGATCGGCGACAAATTACCACAGAGCAGGGCCTACGGTCCTCAGTGGAAACCTTCACCCCTTTTCCTCCCCCATCCCGCAGGGGAGGAGCAAGCCGAGAACAACACGCCGAGGATCGACATCTCACACCGTGCGGGGGATCGGGTGACAACCTAAGAGATAAGGACACCGTTGACCGGGCTGGGACGGGGACGCCGATGAAGGACGACAACGGGGGACTGGACCGACCGGGCGGCGGGGAGTTCCGGCGCGAGCGGTCGCGGCCGGTCCCGCCCGAGGGCCGGCGCTCCCCGCGGTCCGGCCGGATCACCGTTCCCTCCCGTTCCGTCCGCCGGCGCCGGGCCGGCCTGGTCGTGATGGGCTTCCTGTCCGTCGTGGTCCTGCTGGCCTCGGGCACCTCCTGGGCGCTGACCGGCTGGATGTCGGGCAGCCTCAACCGGTTCGACGTCTTCGGCGACATGGCCGACGGGGACCGGCCCGAGGAGACCGGCGGGCTGACGTTCCTGGTCATCGGCTCGGACAGCCGCGACTCCCTGGCCGAGGAGGACCGCGCGGCGCTGAGCGTGGGCTCCACGCCCGGGCGCCGCTCCGACACGATGATGCTGGTGCGGCTCAACCACGAGCGCGACCGGGTCACCGTGGTGGGCCTGCCCCGCGACCTGTGGGTGGAGATCCCCGGTGAGGGCGAGGACAAGCTCAACGCCGCCTACGCCTACGGCGGACCGCAGCTGGCGGTGCGCACCGTGGAATCGGTCACCGACGTGCGGATCGACCACTACGTGGAGGTCGACTTCTCCGGGTTCGTCGGCGTGGTCGACGCGCTCGGCGGTATCGAGGTGTGCCTGCCCGAGGCGATCAACGACCCCAAGGCGCACCTGGACATGGCGGCGGGCACCCACCGGGTGGACGGCACCGAGGCGCTGGCCTTCGCCCGGACCCGGGCCACCCCGCGCGGCGACCTGGACCGCATCGACCGCCAGCAGCAGGTGCTGGCGGCCATGCTGGACCAGGCGCTCAGCAGCGAGACCCTGTCCGACCCCGGCAAGCTCACCGCGTTCCTGGACAGCGCCCTGTCGTCGGTGACCGTCGACGAGGGGCTGGACACCTCCACCATCAACCAGCTCGCGTACCAGATGCGGAACCTGGACCTGGGCGAGGTGACCTTCGCCCAGGTCCCGATCGCCGACATGGACTTCTGGACCCCGCGCGGCGACGTCGCCCTGGTCTGGGACGAGCCCGCCGCCCGCGACCTGTTCGCCGACATCAACGCCGACCGCCCCATCGCCGAGCCCCCGGCCGGGCCCTCCGAGGAGGAGGGGGAGGGGGAGCCGTCCCCCTCCGACATCCGGGTACGGGTGTTCAACGGGACCGGCACCCCCGGGCTGGGCGCCTCCCTGGACGGGGCCCTGGAGGGCGCGGGCTTCCAGGTGCCCGACGCGGCCTCCGACTGGAGCAGCCGGGACGTGGCCGCCACCCAGGTCCGGTACGGCGCCGACGACGCGGCGGCCGCGGAGTACGTGGCCGGGCTGGTGCCGGGCGCCGAGGCGGTGGAGGACACCACCCTGGACGGCGAGCTCCAGATCGTGATCGGCTTCAACTACACGACGTTCAACGCTCCGGAGGTCGAGGCCCCCGAGCCGGAGGAGTCCCCCTCGGCCGGGGACGCCCCGCTGACCACCTCGACCGCCCGGGACAACATCTGCGGGTGACCCCCGTGAAGGAAGGTGCCCCGTGCTCCGCCACCTGCTCGGCCTGCTGGTCGGCATCGCCCTCGCCCCCGTGCTGTGGATCGCCGTGTCCTGGTCGGCGGGCGGATTCCCCGAGTTGTCGGAGGGAGGGGTGTCGGTCGCGGGGGTCTCGGCCGCGGTGCTGCTGGTCGTCGTGGGCTTCGGCTGCGCGTATCTGGCCGCGGCCCGGGTCTCGCCGCTCACCGCCGGGGCCGCGGGGCTTCCGCTGGCGGGGCTGGCGCTGTGGCCCGCGGTCCACCCGGCGTCGCTGGCGTCGGCGATGTCCTGGCTCGACCCGGAGAGCTTCGTGTACCCGGGCGGTCCGGGGGTTTCCGTGGCGCTGCCGCTGGGCGCGCTGCTGCTGTTCTCGGCCGCGCTGCCGGGCCGCTGGCGCTCCCCGGCCCCGACCGTGCCCGCGATGGTGGCCGCTCCCTGGGAGCGGGTCGACCGGCCGGGCGGGGGGCCGCGGGGCCGGGTCGGCGACACCGTGCCCGAGGCCCCGGGCCGGGCGCCCGCGACCGAGGTGTGGGACCCGCTGGAGGGCGACCCCGACAAGACCACCACCCCGTTCGCCCGCGGTGAGGACGGGTGGACTCCGCTGGAAGGGGAGCCCGAGCGCCGGGATTGAGGGGCTTGCAGGGGCTGTGTCCGGTACGGCGCACGCACCGGTAACCTGAGCGCCTGATGTGTTCACGCCCCGTTCGGGTGTGCGCCACGTCTCGGAGCGTAGGGTGATGCTCCGCGTGCGGGACTCCCCCAACGCCGACTCATGTCCGCCTTTCCGCCCTTCCCCGGGTGTTCACCGCCACCAGCGGGAACAACCATGGGATACGGGCGCGGACGAAAGCGAGGAAGGACTCATCCAGTGATCGAAGCGGACCGTATGCGCGTCTCCGTCATCGGTACCGGCTACCTGGGCGCCACCACCGCGGCCTGCCTGGCCGAGCTGGGGTTCGAGGTGCTGGGCCTGGACGTCGACGAGGCCAAGATCGAGATGCTCCGCTCCGGTCGGGTGCCCTTCTTCGAGCCGGGGCTGGACACCCTGGTGACCGCCGGCCTGGAGTCGGGGAGGCTGCGCTTCACCACCTCGTTCGCCGAGGCCGCCGACTTCGCGGACCTGCACCTGATCTGCGTGGGCACCCCCCAGAAGGACGAGTCGGGCGCCGCCGACCTGAGCTACGTCAACTCCGCGGTGGACCGGCTGGCCCCGCACCTGAAGCGCCCCTCGGTGGTGGTGGGCCGCTCGACCGTGCCGGTGGGCACGGCCGCGACCCTGGCCGCCCGGCTGGCCGCGCTGGCTCCGGTGGGCGAGGAGGCCGAGCTGGGCTGGAGCCCGGAGTTCCTGCGCGAGGGCTTCGGGGTGGAGGACACCCTGCGCCCCAACCGGATCGTGCTGGGCACCGACTCGCCCCGGGTCGAGAAGGCCGTGCGCTCGCTGTGGCAGAAGCAGATCGACGAGGGCATCCCGTTCCTGCTGACGGACCTGCAGACCGCCGAGCTGGTCAAGGTGGCGGCCAACGCCTTCCTGGCGACGAAGATCTCCTTCATCAACGCGATGGCGGAGGTGTCGGAGGTGGCCGGGGCCGACGTCATCCAGCTGGCCGAGGCGCTGTCCTTCGACGACCGCATCGGCGGCAAGTTCCTGGGGCCGGGACTGGGCTTCGGCGGCGGCTGCCTGCCCAAGGACATCCGGGCGTTCATGGCCCGCGCCGACGAGCTGGGCGTGGAGCCCGCGCTGTCGTTCCTGCGCGAGGTGGACGCCATCAACCAGCGGCGGCGGGCGCGCACCATCGACATCGCCCGCCAACTGATCGGCGGCGGTTTCGCGGGCAGCCGGGTGGCGGTGCTCGGTGCGGCGTTCAAGCCCAACTCCGACGACATCCGCGACTCGCCCGCGCTGGACGTGGCCGCGACCATCGCCTCGCTGGGCGCGCAGGTGACGGTGTACGACCCGGCGGCGCTGGAGCGGGCCCGCGAGGCGCACCCGGAGCTGAACTACGCCGACTCCATGCGCGAGGCCGTCACCGACGCCGACGTGGTGCTGCTGCTCACCGAGTGGGCGGAGTTCCGCGAGGCCGACCCGGAGGAGCTGGGCGGCCTGGTGGCGCGCCGGCGCATCGTGGACGGGCGCAACGCGCTGGACCCGACGTTCTGGCGGGCCTCGGGCTGGACCTACCGGGCGCTGGGCCGCCAGTAGGACCCCCTCCTTCACGTACACGCCGATGGCCGGGACCCCGCGGGGTCCCGGCCATCGGCGTCCCCGGAGGTCCCCGACCGTGCTTGACTACTTTTCGTAACCATACGAAGACGCGCGGTCGCGAGGCCGCGCGTCGGTGACGAACGGAGACCGACCGGTGAAGTTCCGCCTGGCCGCGGGGGCCGCCGCCCTGTCCCTGGCGGCGGTGGCCGCCCCCGCCCACGCCGCTCCCCCGCCCCCCGCACCCGGGGGTCCGGCCGCCCCCTCCGGCTGCCCGGTGCTCGACCCGCCGCCCACCGCCGAGGACCTGGAGCGGTACCTGTGCGGGGACCGGAGGCTGGGCCCGGCCGAGCTTCCCGGGCAGGGGCCGGTGGCGGAGCTGCTGGAGGGCTACGACCGGCTGGGCGGACTGACCCCGGCCGGGTTCCTCGACCGCTGGTGGGGGCCGGACGGCTGGGAGTACCCCGAGCACATGGGCTTCGAGGTCGTGGACGGTGAACCGGTCACCGAGAGCGGGGTCCTCCCCGAGGGCCGGATGCTGGACCGGTTCGGTTCGCCCCGGGGCACGTTCCTGGCCCCGGCGGGCGCCCCGTACGCGCGGCGGGCGCTGCCGCCGGACTCACTGAACACCTGGCCCGACGGGCCCGAGAACAACTACACCTGCTTCGAGGTGGCAGAGGAGCTGCCCGTGCTGACCGGCCCGATCGCCCCGCACTTCGAACAGCCGGGCGGCGGCGAGCAGGTACTGGTCCCGGCCGGGGGGCTGCCCGAACCGGTGGAGGGCGAGTACGCCCGCGTGAACGAACTCCTCGACCTGGGCTACCTGGAGTCCCGCCCGGTCGAGGAGTGCGTGGAGTCCCCCGGCTACGCGCTCTCCTGAGCCCGGTCCCCGGGGGCCGGTTCGCCGGTTCCCGGGGGCAGGCGGCGCAGGGAGACCGCGACCGTCGCGGCCATCACGGCCAGGACGGCCGCTCCGGCCAGGGCCGCGGTGGTGAACCCGGCGGTCTGGGCGGCGAAGGCGGCCTCCAGCAGGGCCTGCGGGTCGGGGGTCCCGGCGGCCCCGGACAGGGCCCCGGCGACGGTCTCGGCGGCCGGTCCGGTCACCTGCTCCCGCTCCATGGCGCCGCGGTAGACCGTGGCGGCGGCGGTGCCCAGGACCGCGATGCCCAGGGCGGCACCGAGCTCGGTGCTGGTCTCGGAGATCCCGGCGGCCGCCCCGGCGCGCTCGGGCGGTGCGGCCGCCAGCACCAGGGTGTTGGCCAGGGTGGCGACGGCGCCGATCCCGCAGGTGAGCACCGTGTAACCGCCGATGAGCACCACCAGGGGGCTGTCGGGTTCCAGGGTCGCCACGATCCCGAACCCGGCGGCCCCCAGGCCCAGCCCGGCGGTCATGAGGGGCCCGGGGCGCACCCGGTGGGCGAGCAGCCCGGCCAGGGTCGCCCCGGCCAGGGTCCCGGCGAACGCGGGCAGGGAGTACAGGGCGGCCTCCAGCGGGCTGAGGCCGTGCACGGCCTGGAGGAACGTGAAGGTGAGCAGGCCCAGCCCGGCGGCGGCGAAGGACACCGCCGTGTTGCCCCCGACGGCGGCGGCGAACGCGGGCCGGGCGAACAGCCGCACGTCGATGAGCGGGTGCTCGGCGCGGCGCTGGCGGACCACGAACGCCGCCAGGAAGACCGAGCCGGCGAGCAGGGAGAGCCCGCCCCAGGGGTCGGCACCGTGCTCGGCGAACCGCTTGACGGCGTTGACCAGGCCGAACACGGCGGCGAGCGAGGCGGCCGCTCCCCAGAGGTCGAACATGCCGGGGCGGGGGTCGCGGGACTCCGGGACCAGGAACGGCGCGCCGGCCAGCAGCAGTGCCATGAACGGCAGGTTGACCAGGAACACCGAGTTCCAGGGGAGGAACTCCAGCAGTGCCCCGCCCAGGATGGGGCCCAGGACGCTGCCCCCGGTGAAGGCGACGGTCCATGCGCCGACGGCGGCGGCCCGCTGCCGGGGGTCGGCGAACATCGCCCGGATGAGGGACAGCGTGGAGGGGGCGAGGGTGGCCCCGGCGACACCGAGCAGGACGCGGCCCGCGATGAACCAGCCGGCGTCGGGCGCCAGGGCGAGCAGGGCGGAGGCGGCACCGAAGAGCGCGGCACCGGCGAGGAGCAGCCTGCGGCGGCCGACGCGGTCGCCGAGGCCGCCCATGGCGACCAGGAGTCCGGCCAGGACGAAGCCGTAGACGTCCATCATCCACAGCCACTGGGTGGCGGTCGGGGCCAGGTCCTCGGTGATGGCGGGCGCGGCCACGAACAGGATCGACAGGTCCATGGACACGAGCAGGGCCGGGACGAGCAGGAAGGCCAGGCCTGCGCGGGTGCGGGCGGTGGCACCGGGAGGGCGTGTCGTCGTCATGGCCTTGATCGTACGTACGTCAAAATCAGCCGTCAATATGTACGTACGTTCAAACTGGTAGGCTGCGCCCATGAGTCAACGTGAGGACCTGCTCGCCGGAGCGCGGCGCTGCCTGGTCGAGAAGGGGTACGCCAAGACCACCGCGCGCGACATCGCCGCCGCCTCCGGGGCCCACCTGGCCTCCATCGGATACCACTTCGGGTCCAAGGACGCGCTGATGAACACCGCTGTCCTGGAGGCCAGCAGCGAGTGGGGCGACGTCTTCGCACAGGCGGTCCGCACCTCACGCGCCCAGGCCCCCGAGGACCGGATACGGGCCCTGCTCACCTCGCTGCTGGAGTCCCTGCCCGAGCAGCGGGAGCTGCTGGTCGCCAGCGTCCAGGCCTTCGGCCAGGCCCAGTTCGACGAGGCCATGCGCGCCGAGCTGGCCGCCGGGATCGAACAGGGGCGCCGGGAGCTGGCGGCGCTCGTCCTGGACGTCCGCCCGGAGGAACTCGACCCGGCCGAGGCCGCCGGGGTGGGCTCCATGGTCTACAACCTCGTCGCCGGCTACGTGCTCCAGTACCTGACGGACCCCGGCTCCCTGCCCACGGCCGAGCAGGCGCTGGCCGGCCTGCGCGCCCTCACCGCGCGCCCCTGACCCGCCGGGACGCGGCGGCGCCCCGGCGCCCGCTCGGGCACCGGGGCCTCGGAACGCGCGCCTACAGGCCGAACCCGGTCGGCCGGGAACCCTCGGCGACCTCGCGGCGCAGCCGCTCGCCCTTGGCGTGCGCCTGCTCGCGCAGCTCCACCTGGAAATCCGCCATCCTCCTCGCCAGGTCGGCGTCGTGCATCGCCAGCATCCGCACCGCCAGCAGGCCGGCGTTGCGGGCAGCGCCCACGGCCACCGTCGCCACCGGCACCCCGGCGGGCATCTGCACGATGGACAGCAGCGAGTCCATCCCGTCCAGGTACTTCAGCGGCACCGGGACGCCGATGACCGGCAGCGTCGTCACCGAGGCGAGCATGCCGGGCAGGTGGGCGGCCCCGCCCGCCCCGGCGATGATCGCCTTCAGGCCCCGGCCCGCCGCGTCGGCGCCGTAGGACACCATCTCGTGCGGCATCCGGTGCGCCGACACCACGTCGGCCTCGAAGGGGACGCCGAACTCGCGCAGGGCCTCGGCCGCCTCGCGCATCACGGGCCAGTCGGAGTCCGAGCCCATCACGATGCCCACCACGGGGTCTTTGCTCACTGGTCGTCTCCTCGCAGGTAGTCGGCGGCGGTGCGGGCCCGCTCCAGCAGGTCCCGGTGGTCGTCGCCCGTCACGGTCACATGCCCGATCTTGCGGCCCGGACGCACGTCCTTGCCGTAGAAGTGGATCTTGATCTCGGGATCGGCGGCCATCACGTGCAGGTACCGGCGGTAGACCTCGGGGTCCTCGCCGCCCAACAGGTTGGCCATGACGGTGTAGGGGGCGGTGGTGCGGGGCGAGCCCAGCGGCAGGTCCAGCACGGCGCGCAGGTGCTGCTCGAACTGGGAGGTGCGGGCGCCCTCGATGGTCCAGTGCCCGGAGTTGTGCGGGCGCATCGCCAGCTCGTTGACCACCACGCCGTCGGCCGTCTCGAACAGCTCCACCGCGAGCATCCCGGTGACGTCCAGGGCGTGGGCGATCTCGATGGCCAGCTGCTGGGCGCGGGTGGCCTTCTCCTCCGGAAGCCCGGGGGCCGGGGCGATCACCTCGTGGCAGATCCCGCCGCGCTGCACGGTCTCCACCACCGGGTAGACGGCGACCTGGCCGTGCGGGGAGCGGGCGACCTGTACGGCGAGCTCGCGCTCGAAGGCGACCTTCTCCTCCACCAGCAGCGGGACGTCCTCGGCGGCGGCGCGCTCCACGACCGCGGCGGCCTCGCCGGCGTCGCCCACCACCCACACGCCCCTGCCGTCGTAGCCGCCCCGGGCCGCCTTGAGGACCACCGGCCAGCCGGTGCCGGCCGCGAACGCGGTGACGTGCTCCAGGGCGGCGACGGCGCGCCAGCGCGGGGCCGGGGCGCCCAGCTCGGTGAGCCGGGTGCGCATGCGGAGCTTGTCCTGGGCGAAGCGCAGCGGGTCGCGGCCCGGGCGCAGCAGGCCGCCCTGCTCCTCCACGGCGCGAAGCACCGGCTCGGGGACGTGCTCGTGGTCGAAGGTCACCACGTCGTTGGCCTTGGCGAAGGCCAGGACGTCGTCGAGACCGCGGTCGTTCCCGAGGGTGACGTTCCCGCACACCAGGGCGGCGCTCTCTGCGGGACCGGCGGACAGGACCCCGAAGTCCACCCCGAGTGCGATCGCGGCCTGGTGGGTCATGCGGGAGAGTTGCCCCCCTCCCACCATTCCCACGCGGGGGACGGTGCGGTTACGCTCGCTCACAGTTCCTCAACTCATCTGCTCGAACCGCGGTGACGGGACGGCTCCGCGCACGACGGAGCCTGGCCGGAACGGCTCGGAACCCGCGGCCGGGGTTGCTCCTACCCCCGGCCAGAAGTCTAGGGTGTGCCGACGGCCCCGACCGAGTCGCCCCGTCACCGCAGGTGATCCCCTACCCGGAGGCCCCGTGCGCGCGTTCCTCACCCGGCATCCGCGGCTCGCCGCGCTCATCGCCCAGCTGGGCAAGTTCGGCTCCGTGGGCGCCGTGGCCTACGCGGTGCAGCTGGCCGTCACCAACCTGCTGTGGGAGGCGGCCGGGATGGACACGCTGCCCGGGCAGGTCCTGGGGACGCTGGTGTCGATCGCGGTGGCCTTCGTGGGGAACCGGTTCTGGACGTTCGCCGACCGGGCCCGCACCGGGTACGGGCGGGAGACCCTGCTCTTCCTGGCGATGAACGGGGTCGGGCTGCTCATCCAGCTCGGCTGCCAGGCGTTCTCGGTGTACGTGCTGGGGTTCGACGACCCGCTGTCGCGCAACATCGCGGGCAACGTGGTGGGGGTGGGGCTGGGCTCGCTGTTCCGGTTCTTCTCCTACCGGACGTGGGTGTTCCCCGAGGCGGCCTCGCCCGCCGCCGCACCGGAGGAGCGGGAGGGCACGGCGCGCAGGGAGTAGCTCCGCGGCCCCGCGGCGGGGCTCAGCCCGCCGAGGTGCGGTGCACGCCCGCGCGGCGCGCGGCCCCGCGTACCAGCAGCGCGTACAGCCCGGTCTGGAAGACCGTCAGGACCAGGACCAGGGGGGTCCCGGCTCCCGGGGAGAGCCCCGCGCCCAGGACCGTGCCGGTGCCGATGGCGGTGATGCCGCCCGCCAGGACGGTGAGGGTGAACTGCACCAGGGCGGCGACCACGTGCAGGCCGATCGCGGCCTCCAGTCCGCCGGTGCGCCAGGTCAGCCAGGACAGCACCAGGCCGACCACCGCCAGGGCCGCGATGGTCCACGGCTCGCCCGGGTGGGTGGAGGCGTAGACCGCGGGGAACAGGGTCCCCCCGGCCAGGATCGCCGGCCAGCGCGAGCGCAGGACGCGGGCGCCCGGCCCGGAGCCGCCGCGCTCCCCCGGGCGGGCGCCGAGTGCGCCCACCAGCTGCATGACCAGACCGCGCAGGGTGAGCTCCTCGGCCAGCGACTGGAACGGCACCAGCAGCACGATGACGGCCAGGGCGGCCAACAGGACCCGGCCGCCGCCGGCGGCCCCGGCCGAGACCTGTTCCAGGCCGAACCGGCCGGCCAGCAGGACGTAGGCGGCCGTGCTCAGCGCCACCGGGACGAGCGCCAGGGCCGCGCAGCGCAGCAGCCAGCGCAGGCGTGTGCGCCCCGTCACGGACATGAGCGAGCCGACCCGGCGCCACTGCACGACCCGCACCAGGAAGAAGGTGATGGGGATGAACAGGGCCGCGGTGGTCAGTCTGAAGGCGAGTCCGGCGATCTCGCCGACCCGCACCGACTCCGGTGCCAGGCCGCTGCCGCCGAGTACCGCGACCAGGGTGACGGCCAGGGCCATGGCCACCCACAGGAAGAACACCAGGACGCCGAGCACCGCCAGGGTCAGCAGCGGCGTCCACCAGCGGTACCAGGAGGTCCGGCCCAGTCTGTGATAGGACTCACCCTCCGGTATCACCGCGGGTGCGAACGGGTGGTCCTGCCTGGTCCGCACCGGCCTCGGGGGCGGCCACGCCCACACCCCGCGGTCGGCGTTCACCGCGGGATGCCCCTCGGGCGGGGTCAGCCGCCCTCCCCCGGGCGGCCCCGCCCAGGTCTGCTCCTGGGCATGCGTCCGCGACGCCTGGCCGTCCGGCCCTCCCGGGGCGGCGGGCCAGGACGAACCCGGCGGTGGCGGAACATTTCCCATCGTGCGCTGAGATTACTATCCGGCCATGTATTGCCTGCGTTAAGTCCGTGCCGTTATCGGCCGGTCACGGTGCGGATCCGGCCGGGCCGGCACCGGGACGGACACGGGCCGGGCACGGAATAGCGGAACGGCCGCGCCCCGTTGGAATGAACGGTCCGTTGGGGCAGACCGCGGACCGAGTACCCCGTCCCGCTGACCTACGATTGGGCACATGTCCTCCACACCAACCACCGATCAGGTGCACAAGGCCCTGGCCACGGTGCAAGACCCGGAGATCCGCCGTCCCATCACCGACCTCGGAATGGTCAAGAGCGTCGACATCGGCGACGACGGTTCCGTGCACGTCGGCATCTACCTGACGGTGGCCGGGTGCCCCATGCGTGGCCGCATCGAGAAGGACGTGACCGAAGCGGTGACCAAGGTCCCCGGGGTCGCGTCCGTGCGCGTCGAGCTCGACGTGATGAGCGACGAGCAGCGCAAGGAGCTGCAGACCAAGCTGCGCGGCGGCCAGGCGGAGAAGGAGATCCCCTTCGCCAAGCCGAACTCGCTCACCAAGGTCTTCGCGGTCGCCTCCGGCAAGGGCGGCGTCGGCAAGTCGTCCGTCACCGTCAACCTCGCGGCGGCCATGGCCGCCCAGGGGCACAAGGTCGGTGTCGTCGACGCCGACATCTACGGGCACTCGGTGCCCCGCATGCTCGGCGCGTCGGACTTCCCGACCAAGGTCGAGGACATGATCATCCCGCCGACCGCGCACGACATCAAGGTCATCTCGGTCGGCATGTTCACCCAGGGCAACACCCCGGTGGTGTGGCGTGGGCCGATGCTGCACCGCGCCCTGCAGCAGTTCCTGTCCGACGTGTACTGGGGCGACCTCGACGTCCTGCTCATGGACCTGCCCCCGGGCACCGGCGACATCGCCATCTCCGTGGCACAGCTGCTGCCGACCGCCGAGCTGCTGGTGGTGACCACCCCGCAGCAGGCCGCCGCCGAGGTCGCCGAGCGCGCCGGCTCCATCACCGCCCAGACCCACCAGCGGGTGGCGGGCGTGATCGAGAACATGTCGTACTACGAGCACGGCGGCGAGCGGATCCACCTCTTCGGCGAGGGCGGCGGGCAGGTCGTCGCCGACGCCCTGGGCCGCACCCTGGGCACGAACATCCCGCTGCTGGGTCAGATCCCGCTCGACACGCGCCTGCGCGAGGGCGGCGACGAGGGCAAGCCGCTGGTGCTGACCGACCCCGAGGCCGAGGCGTCCAAGGTCATCGAGTCGATCGCCGACAGCCTGGTGGGCCGCCCGCGCGGACTGGCCGGGATGCAGCTCGGCATCTCCCCGATGCGCCGCTAGGACCGTTCCCGGATCCGGCCCCGGCCGGGCACCGGAGGCCGCAGAGGACGTGAACGAGGGCCCCCGGGTGCGCGCACCCGGGGGCCCTCGCCGTGCCGGCGGGTCAGTCGTCGGTGGAGTCCAGGGTGATCGTGGTGGACCCGCGGTCGCTGCCGCGCTCGTACTCGACCTCCACCTCGTCCCCCGGGGAGCGGTCGCGGATCATCGCCAGCAGCTCCTGGCCGGAGTTGACCGGCCGGCCGTCGAAGAAGGTGATGACGTCGCCCGAGCGCAGACCGGCCCGGTCGGCGGCGCCGCCGGACTCCACGGAGGCGATGACCGCGCCCGCCAGGGGGCGCTCGACGTCGATCTCGGCGCCGAGGTCGGCGTAGGTGGCCTCGCCGTCCTCGATCAGCCGCTGCACGACCCGCTCGACCTCGACCGAGGGGATGGCGAAGCCCAGGCCGATGTTGCCCGCGCTCTCGCCCGCGTAGCCCATGGTCACGATCATCGAGTTGACGCCGATGACCCGGCCCCGCGTGTCCACCAGCGGGCCGCCGGAGTTGCCGGGGTTGATGGCCGCGTCGGTCTGGAGCGCGTAGAACCGGCTGGCGTTGGGGCCGTCGCCGGAGGTCACCGGCCGGTTGACGGCGCTGATGATGCCCTGTGTGACGGTGCCCGTGTATCCCAGGGGGGCGCCGATCGCGATGACCTCGTCGCCCACGATGACCTGCTCGGAGTCGCCGAACTCCAGGGGCTCGACGTCGATGGGGTCCTCCAGGGTGAGCACCGCCAGGTCGGAGCTGGGGTCGGCGCCGACGACGGTGGCCGGGGAGAGGCTGCCGTCGCTGTACTCGACCAGGATGCCCTCGTCCTCCAGCTCGGAGGAGACGTGGTCGTTGGTGACGACGTAGTCGCCCTCGATGATGAATCCGGAGCCGCCGCCCATGACGCGCCGGTCGGCGCTGCGGATGGACACCACGCTGGGGCTGACCCGCTGGGCGACGCCCGCGATGGTGTCGGGGTCGCGCTGGGGTGCCTCCGGCGGGGGCTCGTTCATGGTGGGGCCCTCGGCCTGGGGCGCGGCCTCCTGGACCTCGCCGCCGGCGAGGATCCCGCCCGCCGCGCCGCCCGCGACGCCCGCGGCGAGGCCGACGACCAGCATTCCGCTGAGCGCCATCCAGACGGGGACTCCGCGCCCCTCCCGGCGCTTCGCCCCCGCCGCGGCGTACGCCGCGGTCCCGCCGTACCCGCCCGGGTACGGGCCCGCCGGGTCCCCCTGGACCGCGGGATCGCCGGGCGCCGGGTGGCCGGGCGCACCGGGCGCACCCGGGTCTCCCGCGCCGTGGGAGGACTGTCGGCCGGTCGGCGCGTATCCCGGGCCCGCGTGACCGGAGGGGCCACCGGGTTCTCCGGGGCCGCCGGGGCCGCCGGGATCACCCATACCGTAGGAGGCCTGCTGGCCGGTGGGCGCGTATCCCTGGCCGTGCGGGGGCTGCTGACCGGTGGGCGGGGGCGTGGGCCCGGGGGGACCGGGCGGGGTCGGTTCGGAGGCGCCGAACGGGGGTCGGCCCTGGGGATTGGGGTGCATGGGTTCTCCACTGCCGGGAGGCGAAGCATGGGGGCGGTGAACGGGGAGTGCCCGGCCGGACGTCGGTTCGGGTACGCCGAAGCCGGGCGGCGCGCCGCCCGGCGGGGTCGGCCGTCCCGGGCCGCTCCCCTGTTCCGGACGTCCGTGTTCCTCAGTCAAGACCTGCTCCGTGTGTCGCTGTGGTTCTCGGTCGGACGCCCCGGGCCCCTACAGGAACCCCAGGCGCGCCATACCGCGCTGGACCCGGGACCAGAAACCGGAGTCCTCCGGTCCCGGCAGGGCCGTCACCGCGGAGGCGGTCAGGTCCGCGGGGGCGTCGGCCAGCACGGTGTAGACGAACCCGTCCGCCTGCCACATGCCGTGGTACCGGCCGCCGTCGCCGCCGAAGATCGTGTCATGTTGTGGTGTGACGCCCGCTCCCCCGGTTCCGGTTCCGGCCGATCCGTCACCGGGTCCGGACAGGGTGTCCTCGTCCAGCTTCCCACGCTGCGAGAAGACGGACACCTGGGACAATCCATCCGAATAAACCGCGTGGACGACCTTGTGCCCGGCGTGCACGGTGCCGCGCGCGTCGATCAGGCTCAGGTTCCAGGCCAGGTCCTCGGGCAGGACCCAGCCGTCCGCGCGCAGCTCCTCGCGCTCGGCCGGGGTGAGCACGTCGCCCCACGGGGAGTCGGCGGCGGCCCCCTCCGGCCAGTGCCCGTCGCCGAACTCCAGGTCGGTCAGGCGGAAGCCGAGCACGTTCCGGCCGCCGCGCTCGTACACCGAACCGCCCACCAGGACGCCGGTGTCGACGTCCACCCAGAACCGGCCCGCGACCGTGCCGTTGGCGCGGACCGCCTCCACCGTGTGCGCCGGGCGGCCGTCGACCTCGCCGAGCCCGGCGTCGGAGACCGTGTAGACGCGCTCCAGGGTGGTGAGCAGCCTCTCGTCGAGTTCCTTGAACGGGTCGTCGGACACCACGAAGGGGTACGCGTCCCCGGCCATGGGGATGAGGGCGACGCCGTCCCCCGGGCGGTTGACCACCCGGGTGGGAACGGCTCCGTCGGCGCCCTCCCCGGTCATCTCCCGGACGGCGGTGTAGGCGACGCCGCCCGCGGCCGCGGCCGAGCGGCGCAGGACGGGCATGCCGTCGTCGGGGCCCTCGGCGGGCACGTCGTCGGAGCACGGGTGGGCGGCCCCGGTCAGCAGCAGGCACAGGAGTACCAGGGCCGCGACGGCGGCCGGTACCGGGTGCGCGGAGGATCCCCGCGCGCTCACCGGGTCGGCAGATCCGGTCCGGGCTCGTGAGGAGCCGGGGACGGAAGGGTCTCCACGACCGGTATGACCCGGCTGGTCACGGCGTGCTCGACCGCGAAGTCCGACAGGCGGGGTTCCACCACCGGGGCGTCGCCGGTCTCGCCGCCGGCGACGAACGCGCCGCCCAGCAGGGCCGTGGCGACCGCGACCCCCGCGACCGCGTAGCGGCCGCCGGGAAGGGTGGGGAACAGGTGGGTGAACCGCTCGCCGCGGCGGCGGGTGCGCCGCTCCGGGGCGACCACGGTCTCCTCGGTCGTCATCGGGGGCATCGGCGGGGTGGGCCCCGCGTCCGGGAAGCCGCCGAGGGGGCGGGAGGAGCCCAGAGGCGGGCGGGAACCGAACCCCGCGCCTCCGGACGGCGGCTCAGAAGGGCCCCTGCCGGGACCTCCCGGCCCGTCGCCCCGGGACAGCCCCACGAGCCGCCCCATGAAGTCGAGGTCGGGCTCGGGCTCGCCCAGGCCGTGCAGACGGCGCTTGAGCCGACGCATCATGTCGGCCTCGAACCGGCAGCTCTCGCACTTGGCCAGGTGGATGAGGGCGCTCTCGTGCTCGGCGGGGCCCAGTTCCCCGTCGATGAGCGCGGAGAGCCGCTCTCCCAGGTGTTCTCTGCTCACTCCGCCTCCCCGTTGTTCTCAGCGGCGGCCAGAGACCGTCGGTGCTCCAGGGCGCGGCGCAGCTGGGCGCGGCCCCGGTGGATACGGCTGCGCACGGTGCCGAGTTTGACGCCGAGCGTCGCCGCGATCTCCTCGTAGGAGAGTCCCTCGATGTCGCAGAGGACCACGGGGGCGCGGAACTCCGCGGGCAGCGCGTCCAGCGCGGCCTGCACGTCGGCGTCGAAGTGCCGGTCGTCATAGCGCTGGGCGGGCGAGGGCTCGCGGCCCTCCAGGCGCTCGTCGGCGTTCTCGGCCAGGCCCTCGAAGCGGATGCGGGCCTTGCGCCGGGCCATGTCGAGGAAGAGGTTGGTGGTGATGCGGTGCAACCACCCCTCGAAGGTTCCGGGGGTGTAGTTGGCGAGGGAGCGGAAGACGCGGATGAAGACCTCCTGGGTGAGGTCCTCGGCGTCGTGCTTGTTGCCGGTCAACCGGTAGGCGAGGCGGTACACCCGGGGGGAATGGGTACGGACGACCTCGTCCCAGCTCGGCGGTTCCCATGCCTCGAACTCCGCGGCAGGGCCGGATTCTGGCACCGCTTCTCCCTTCATCCCGTCGATGCGCCCGGACAGTGCGCTCGGGGGGAGTACTGCTTCGTGGCGATCAACGTACGTTCCTCCCGGTTCAACGCCGACCGGTGCCGATTAAGTTCCCGCCGTCAGGCTCGGTCCGTCCACCGGATCGCGTTAGGCTTTCCCGTGGGCCGTGACCCGATCGCGATCATCCTTCCACGGTGGGTGACCCCGTGCCGGTCGGACGCCCCGACCACAGTTCAGACAGACCATCGCAGCGGGAGGGCGTCATCACCGGCGTGGAAGACACAGCGGCCCGGCTCACCTGGGTCCGCACCGAGCAGGCCCGGTTCGAGCAGGAGGCCCTGCGGGACGAGGCGCTCGCCGACGCCTACGACGCGGCGGCGGGATCCCTCGCCCCGGCGGTGGACCCGGCGGCGGGGGCGGCCCTGCGCTTCCTCGCCGCCTCGATCGGCGCGCGGTCGGTGGTGGAGATCGGCACGGGGTACGGCGCCTCGGGGCTGTGGCTGCTGCGCGGTATGGCCCGCGACGGCATCCTCACCACGGTGGACACCGACGCCGTCCACCTGGACCACGCCCGGGCGGTGTTCGCACGCTCGGGGTTCGGCGCGGGGCGGGCCCGGCTTATCCGCGGCACGGCGGCGGAGGTGCTGCCCCGGCTGACGGACGGCGGCTACGACCTGGTGTTCGTGGACGCCGAGCGGCGCTCCTACCCGGCGTTCCTGGACGAGGCGCTGCGCCTGCTGCGGCCGGGCGGCATGGTGGTGCTGCACGGGGTCCTGGCCGGACCGGGCGGGCCGGACGGCCCGCTGCGCGCGCCCGACCCGGACGAGACGGCGGCGCGCGAGGTCATCGGGCGCATCCGCGAGGACGAGGCCTTCATCCCGCTGCTGATGCCGCTGGGCGAGGGCCTGCTCTCCGCCATCCGCCGCTGACCGCCGGACGCCCGGGGCCCGGGGCGGCCGGCCCCCGCCCGTTCCGGGCAGCGCCCGGGGACCGGCGGCCGGTCAGCCCTCGGCGAGCCAGCGCAGCAGGGTGCGGGTGGCGAAGGCGGTGCCGCCCCGGGTGAGGATGCCGCTCTCCTTCGTGGACCGGCCCGGACCTGCGATGTCCAGGTGGGCCCAGGGCAGTCCGCCGGTGAACTCGCGCAGGAACAGGGCCGCGTCGGTGGCGCCCGCCGGGCCGAACTCCTTGCGGGTGCCGATGTTGGCCAGGTCGGCGACCCGGGACCGGGTGGTGGGGACGTACTCCTCGGTGAGGGGCATCCGCCACAGCGGCTCGCCCGCGGCCTCCCCGGCCGCGGTGATCCGGCCGGCGAGGGCGTCGTCGTTGCTGTACAGCGCCGCGATACCGGTGCCCAGGGCGACCTTGGCGGCACCGGTGAGCGTGGCGACGTCCACCAGGGTGTCGGGCGCCAGCCGGTCGACGGCGTACCCGAGGGCGTCGGCCAGGACCAGGCGGCCCTCGGCGTCGGTGTTGAGCACCTCGACGGTGGTGCCGTCGTAGGTGGTGAGGACGTCGCCCACGCGGGTGGCGTCGCCGGAGACGGAGTTCTCGGCCAGCGCCAGCAGGCCGGTGACCCGCACCGGGGCGGACACGGCGGACAGCGCCGACAGCACGGCCAGCACGATCGCCGAGCCGCTCATGTCGGTCTTCATCAGCGCCATGTTGTCGTTGGGCTTGAGCGAGAGGCCGCCGGTGTCGAAGGTGATGCCCTTGCCGACCAGCACCACGTGCGGGGCGCCGGGGTCGTCCTGCGGCGTGTAGGAGAGCCGTACCAGCCGGGGCGGCCGGGAGGAGCCCTGGCCGACGGCGAGGATGGCGCCGAAGCCCTCGTCCTCCAGGTCCCTCTCGTCCCAGACCTCGACCTCGAGCCCGGATTCGGCGGCGACCTCGCGGGCGCGCTCGGCCATCCAGGCGGGGTCCTTGGTCTGGGAGGGGGTGTTGATGAGGTCCCGGGCCAGGGCGGTGGCGCGGGCCAGGACGGCACCCCTGGCCAGGGCGTCGGCGGGGGCGTCTCCCACGACGTCGATGGCGGGGGCCGGGCGCTGGGCGGCGTCCGGCTCGGCGGTCTTCATGGTGAAGGTGTAGGAGGCCAGCAGCGCGCCCTCGGCGAAGGCCGTGGCGGCGGCCTCGCCGGCGAGGGCCGCGGGCCAGGCGAACGCGACGCGCTCGCGGCCCCGAGCGGCCCGGGACAGGGCGGCCCCGGCCTTCCGGAGGTCGTCGGGGGAACCCGAACCGACCCCCAGGAGGGCCAGCCTGGCCAGACCCTGGTCCCGGGACACCGGGAACTGGACCGACTCACCGGCCTTGCCGGTGAGCGAGTAGTGCGCGAACAGATCGGTGAGCGGGGCCGGGAGCCCCCGGCTCAGGCCGTCCGCCTCGACCCCCCCGACCGCCGCCGGTCCTTCGTCCGCCGTCTGCACGGGGAGGACGAGGAGGTCGGCCGCGGTGTCGTCGAGGGTCCCGGTGACGGGGTTGATCTCCGTGGCGAAGGGCACTGGTCGCTCACAATCGTTCACTCGTTGGGAGGTGTGACCACCTCGGGGGTGTCGGGGCCCATCCGGCCCGGGGTGGGGGACGGTGGTACCGGTGTCAGCCGACGACGCCCTCGAGCGCGTCCCGAAGCTCGGTGGCCTCGGCCGGGGTCAGCTCGACGACCAGGCGGCCGCCGCCCTCGAGCGGAACCCGCATGATGATGCCGCGACCCTCCTTCGTGACCTCCAACGGCCCGTCACTGGTCCTCGGCTTCATTGCCGCCATGCCATTCCCCTTTCTCGTGTTCCTCGCGGGTGGCCGGGCCACAGCACCGACGCCGATCCGCTGGGTCCGTCTCGGCTTCGAAACCGTGGGCCGGTTCCGTGCGACTCGCGCCCGTGTGGCTTAAGGGGCGTGAATCACTCTTCGACCATTATCTCGGAGGTTCGCTCCCGTGTGTGCGACGGACCACGGCTGCCGCGGGCGTCGCCACACCGGCCAACGAGGAATCGTCGGTCAGTAAGGTTATATCGGTACTGGCCGAAACGCCGTCAGAGCACGGGAAGCCGACCGGTCTCCTCCCCCTCCCGGGGCGCTTGAACCGCGTCGGGGCCGGTTTTCCGATAACGATGCCGGACCGCGGGGTCAGGCCCCTCCGGAGAGCACGCCGGTGGAGACCATCCGGGTCCCCTCGCGGGTGACGGAGGACCACTCCGCCTTCAGCCCGTCCCCGCCGGGCCACACGGTCAGTTCCGCGTCGTCGACGCACCGCTCCTCGGGGTCGGCGGTCTCGGTGTAGGTGTACACCCGGCGGTCGTTGTCCGCCGCGGACAGCTCGAGCGTTCCCGAGCAGGTGAAGGTCGTCCAGGCGGTGCTGCCGCGCTCGGCGCCCTCCTCGATGCGGACCTCGGCGTGCCAGTCGGCGACGTGCTCGCCCTCGGTGTCGACCTGGGTCATCTCCCCCGCCCACGACCCGACGAACTCCTCGGCCGGAACGCCGGCGCCCGGCACGTCCTCGGCCTCGCCGCCGATCAGCGCCCACGCGGCGGCGGTACCGCCCGCGATGAGCAGGACGGCGGCCGCTCCGACGGCCAGCCCGGTGATCCGGCGGCGGCGCCGGGCGCTGCCCTGGACGGAGCGGGGCGGCGACCACAGGGACAGCTGCTGCACGGGGACGGCGGAGGTCGACGGGGCGGGCGCGCCGTCCCGGTCCCCGGCTCCCGACTCCAGTTCGGCTGCTGCGTCCATCCTCGACATCCTCACAAAGAATGCGCCCGCTCCGGGAGTGGGGCGGGGGTACGTGAGTACAGCGACCGAGAATAGAGCACGCGAACACGACGGATCGGCACGAGAAGGACGGCGCCCGTGTGATGCACGACATACCCGGGCCGCGCGCGGGCGGAGTGCGCGGGTCCGGGGCGCGGGTCACGGGCGGGCGCTGCCGGGCGACGGGAGGGAGCCGTCGTCCGCGGTGCCCCCGCCGTCGGCGCCGGTGTGCCCGCGGGCACCGCCGCGGTCAGCGGTCCCGGTGTCCCCCTCCGGGGTGTCCTCCCCTGCGGGGCGGTCGCCGGCGGGGAGGTCGCCGGGCAGGTGCGAGCCCGGGGTGGGCCCGGTGCCCTGCGGCACGTAGGACGGGTCCAGGCGCGACAGCCGCCACTCCAGGTCCTCGATCCGCGCCTCGCGCTCGCGCAGGGTGGCCGTGAGCCGCAGCAGCAGCTCGTCCACCGCGCGCACGTGGTACCCCCACATGGCCAGGGGGAGCAGCAGGCGGCCCAGTTCCACGGCCTTCACCGGCCGGTCGGAGGGCAGGTCGAGCGGGGGGTGGTCGGCCTCGAACCGGGCGAGGCGCCCGCCCTTGCCGAGCACGACGTAGACGACGCCGACGAGCACGGCCAGCGCGGCCGCGGCGACCAGGAAGAGGATGAGATGGGGCACGGCTCCGATCGTGCCACACCCGGTCGCCCCGTGGGAGCACGCGGGCGACCGGGAGGCGGGCGTCAGGAGCCGTCGTCGCCCCTGACGCGCTCCTGCGCGTCCTGCTCGCGGGCGATGGTCAGGTGCGCCTTCTTGATGATGTCGACCACCTCATCGGGGTCGTCGACCATCTGGACCAGGTCCATGTCGGCCGGTTTGATGAGCTCGTTCTCCAACAAGCTCTCGCGGATCCACTTCTCCATCCCGCCCCAGAACCCGGTACCGACCAGCACCACCGGGAACCGGGTGACCTTGTTGGTCTGCACCAGCGTGGCCGCCTCGAAGAGCTCGTCCAGGGTCCCGAAGCCGCCGGGCAGCACCACGAACGCCTGCGAGTACTTGACGAACATCGTCTTGCGCACGAAGAAGTAGCGGAACGTCATCCCCATGTCGATGTAGGAGTTGAGGGTCTGCTCGAAGGGCAGCTCGATCCCGAGCCCCACCGACAGCCCGCCCGCCTCCTTGGCCCCCTTGTTGGCGGCCTCCATCATCCCCGGTCCGCCCCCGGTGATGGTGGCGTACCCCGCCTCGGCCAGCTTCGCGCCGACCCGGACTCCCAGGTCGTAGTAGCGGGTGCCCGGCTTGATGCGGGCCGACCCGAACACGCTCACCGCCGAGGGCAGCTCGGAGAGCAGGCCGAAGCCCTCCACGAACTCCGACTGGATGCGCAGCACCCGCCAGGGGTCGGTGTGCACCCAGTCCGTGGGGCCGCGCCGGTCCAGCAGCCGCTGGTCGGTGGTGGTGTTGGGGATGGACTCTCCGCGGTAGGTGAGGGGACCCGCGTTCCTCACCTGCTCTTGCCCGTGTGCTTCTTCCGTCATGGCTCAAAACTATCCGCGCCGGAGCGGATCATGCCTGAACCGGATGTGTCACGGCGGTGGCCGACAGCGGCCGTTTCCGGGACGCCGGGCGGGTCCGGCGCAGGTCGGGGCGGCGGGTCAGCGGGTCCCGGTGAGCCAGGCGACCATGCGCTCCTCGGCCTCGCGGATGCGGGGGACCTCGGCGTACTCGCCGCGGGTGTGGGCGAGCGTGGGGTCGCCGGGGCCGTAGTTGACGGCGGGCACTCCCAGCTCGGAGAAGCGCGACACGTCGGTCCAGCCCAGCTTGGCGCGGGCCCGGCCCTCCCCCACCGCCTCGACGAACGCGGCCGCCGCGGGGTGGTCCAGCCCGGGGCGGGCGGGGGCGGCGGCGTCGGCCAGGCGCACCTCGAACCCGTCGAAGACCTCCCGCAGGTGCGCCTCGGCGTCGGCGACGGACAGGTCGGGGGCGAACCGGTAGTTGACCTTGACCACGCACTCGTCGGGGATGACGTTGCCCGCGACCCCGCCCCCGATGAACACGGCGTTGAGGCCCTCGTGGAAGCGCAGCCCCTCCACCTCGGGTTCGCGGGGGGTGTAGGCGCGCAGCGCGTCGAGGATCGCCCCGGCCCCGTGGATGGCGTTGACGCCCATCCAGGAGCGGGCACTGTGGGCGCGCTCGCCCCGGGCGACGACGTCGACCCGCATGGTGCCCTGGCAACCGCCCTCGATGACGCCGTCGGTGGGCTCCATGAGGATGGCGAAGTCCCCGACCAGCCACTCGGGGCGGTTGCGGGACAGGCGCAGCAGGCCGTTGCGCTCGGCGTCGACCTCCTCGTTGTCGTAGAAGACGTACGTGACGTCGTGCACGGGTTCGGTGACCAGGGCGGCCAGCTTGAGCTGGACCGCGACCCCGGCCTTCATGTCGGAGGTGCCGCAGCCGTAGAGGCGGTCGCCGTCCACCCGGGAGGGGACGTTGTCGACGATGGGCACGGTGTCGATGTGCCCGGCGATGACGACGCGGCGCTCGCGGCCCAGGGCGGTCCGGGCGACGACGGCGTCGCCGTCGCGGGTCACGGCCAGGTGGGGCAGCGCCGACAGGGCGCTTTCGATCTCGTCGGCGAGGACCTTCTCGGTGCCGCTCTCCGAGCGGATGTCCACGAGGGCGGCGGTGAGGTCCGCGACGTCCGAGGTCAGGTCGAGCATGAGGGCGTCCCCGTCTTCCATGGTCGTGGTGTGCGGCGCGGATGCGCGCGCCGCACACCACCCTAGAACGCCGACGGGCGCCCTCCGGGCGGGAGGACGCCCGGGGGGCCGGGGTCGCGGTCAGGCGTTGACGCCGTGCTCGCGGAGCAGGTCGTTGAGGGCGAGCTTGTCGTGCTCCTGCCCCTCGGCCAGCCGCTTCAGCACGAGCAGCACCGGCATGCCGAAGTCGCCGCCGGGGAAGCTCTTGACCCGGTTGGCGGTGACGCACACCGACCAGGCCGGGGCCTCGCCGCGCGGGAGCTCCTCGCCGGTCTCGGCGTCGAACACGCGGGTGGAGGAGGTGAGGATGGTGCCCGCGCCGAGCTTGGCGCCGGTGCGCACCCGGGCTCCCTCGACGACCATGCTGCGCGAGCCCAGGAAGGCGTCGTCCTCGATGACGACCGGGGAGGCCTGCGGCGGCTCCAGGACGCCGCCGACGCCCACGCCGCCGGACAGGTGGACGTTCCGGCCGATCTGCGCGCAGGAGCCGACGGTGGCCCAGGTGTCGACCATGGTGCCGGAGTCGACGTAGGCGCCGATGTTGGTGAAGGAGGGCATGAGGACGACGCCCGGGGCCAGGTGGGCGCCCCAGCGGGCGATCGCGCCCGGGACGACGCGGACACCGTCGAAACGGGTCTTCAGCGGCATGCGGTCGTGGTGGTAGAAGTCGCCGACCTGCGACTCCTTCATGTCCAGGACCTTGAAGCCGAGGAGGATCGAGCGCTTGGCGCGCTCGTCGACGACGACCTCGTCGGTGGCCGGGTCGACGAAGGCCACCCGGGCCTTGCCCTCGTCGATCTGGTCGATGGCGGAGGTGATGATCCCGCGCGCCTCGGTGTGTCCCGGGGTCAGTTCGGAACGCTGCTCCCAGAGTTCGTCGATCCGGTCGGGCAGCGGGCTGGAGTAGGAGCTGGTCATGTGGTCCACGTTAGTAGTTCCCCGGGGATCTCCCGGCCGCGGGCTCCCCGGTCGGCGTGCCCGGCCGTCCGCCGCGGGAGCACACCCGGGTCGGTGTTGACTACAATGCGCCCGAAGCGCCGCACGGCACGCCCTCCGGGACGGCGCGCCCCACCGTTCCCTATCCGATGGTCGTCCGTTGCCAAAGCGCCGTAGATTCTCAGCCTTCGTCAAGATCCTGTTCGCGCTGTTCCTCGTCTGCGGCGTCCTGGTCGCCGTGGGCTACTACGTGATGACCACCGTCGACCCGATCACGAGGGAGCCCGAGCCCGAGACCGGGTGCCGGGTGGACCTGTCCGACGGCAAGTACTCGTTGAAGGTCGAGCAGGCCATGAGCGCGACCACCGTCGGCGGTGTCGCGTTCGGCATGGACCTGCCGCCGGAGGCCGTGACCGTGGCCTACGCCACGGTGTGGCAGGAGACCGCGTTCTACAACCTGGAGTACGGCGACCGGGACTCCCTGGGGCTGTTCCAGCAGCGGCCGTCCCAGGAATGGGGCTCCCCCGAGGAGATCCTCGACCCGGTGTACTCCAGCCGCGCCTTCTACGAGGCGCTCGTGGAGGTCGACGGCTGGGAGGACAGGCCGGTGTTCGAGGCCGCCCAGGCGGTGCAGCGCAGCGCCGACGGCTACGCCTACGACCAGCACGAGAAGCTGTCGGCGCGGATGAACGAGGTGTTCACCGGCACCCGCGGGCCCGCTCTGACCTGCTGGTACGACCGCGAGACCCTGGCCTCGCTCACCTCGGGCGAGGCCGACGTGGCCGGCGCGGAGCAGGAGCTGGCGCGGGTGTTCGGGGTGGAGCCCGCGGCGCTGACCGACACGCCGGGGTCGCCCACCGGGGACCGCGGCTGGGCGATGGCCCTGTGGGCGGTGGCGCACGCCGAGCAGTACGGGCTGACCACGGTCGCCTACAACGACCGCGTGTGGCGCGCTTCCGACGGCACCGAGGGCACCGCCGAGTGGCAGACCTACGTCGACGACACCAGGGGCGCCCTGGTCCTGTCCTGAGCGCCACTTCCGGAGCACCGGGAGGGACGCCCCCGGCGGGTCCCGCCGGGGGCGGGGGCCGGGGGCTCCGGCGGGCGGGACGTCAGGCGGACAGGCGGGCGGCGGCCGCCTCGACGCGCTCGTCGGTGGCGGTGAAGGCCACCCGCACGGCGCCGCCGCCCGCGGGCCCGTAGAACTCGCCGGGGGCCACGAGGATGCCGCGCTCGGCCAGGTGCTCCACGGCCCCCCAGGCGTCGTGCCCGGGGTGGGAGGCCCACAGGTACAGCCCGGCCTCGGAGTGCTCGATCCGCCAGCCCGCGCCGGTGAGGACGCCCCGCAGCCGGTCCCGGCGGGCGCGGTAGCGCTCCTTCTGCTCCTCGGCGTGCGCGTCGTCGTCCAGCGCGGCGCCCATGGCGGCCTGGACCGGGGCGGGCACGATCATCCCGGCGTGCTTGCGCACGGCCAGCAGCTCCTGCACCAGGGCGGTGTCGCCGGCGACGAACGCGGCGCGGTACCCGGCCAGGTTGGAGCGCTTGGACAGGGAGTGCACCGCGAGCAGCCCCTCGTGGGAGCCGTCGCACACGGACGGGTGCAGGATCGACACCGGCTCCCCGCCCTCCCAGCCCAGGTCGAGGTAGCACTCGTCGGACGCGACGATCACACCGCGCTCGCGGGCCCAGGCGACGACCTTGCGCAGGTGCGGCACGCCCAGCACGCGGCCGGTCGGGTTGCTCGGCGAGTTCACCCACAGCAGCCGCACCGGGGCGGGGCCCAGGGCGGTCAGGCCGTCGGCGGCCACCGGGGTCGCCCCGGCGAGGCGGGCGCCGATGTCGTAGGTGGGGTAGGCGAGCTCGGGGTGGACGACGGTGTCGCCCGGACCCAGGCCGAGCAGGGTCGGCAGCCAGGCGACGAGCTCCTTGGAGCCCACCGTCGGCAGCACGCCCTCCTCCGGGACGCGCACCCCGTGGCGGCGCTCCAGCCAGCCGGTGATGGAGGCCCGCAGAGCCGGGGTCCCCCAGGTCATCGGGTAGCCCGGGCTGTCGGCGGCGGCGGCCAGAGCGGCGCGCAGGCCCGGCGGGACCGGGTCCACCGGTGTGCCCACCGACAGGTCGACGATGCCGTCGGGGTGGTCCGCGGCGATCTTCTTGTACGGGGTCAGCCGATCCCACGGGAAGGTGGGGAGCCGGTCCGTCACGGGCCGCCGGGTCATCGTGTCTCCATCGGGTCGTCCGGGCCGGCGCGGCCCGGGGCGTCGTACTGGTGTCCTCACACCGATCGCGCCGACCCTCCCGGTGCGGGGGGATCGGCGCGATGGCGGTGGGATCGCACGCAGGGGCGCCCTCTGCGCCACGGAGGCGCACCGGCGGGCGATCGGAAGGGCCCGGGCTACTCCGCCTGCGGCGGCAGCTTGGCGATGAGGGGGTGGTCGCGGTCGATCTTGCCGACCTTGGAGGCGCCGCCCGGGGAGCCGAGGTCGTCGAAGAACTCGACGTTGGCCTTGTAGAAGTCCGACCACTGCTCGGGCAGGTCGTCCTCGTAGTAGATGGCCTCGACCGGGCAGACCGGCTCGCACGCACCGCAGTCAACGCACTCGTCCGGGTGGATATACAGGCTGCGCTCGCCCTCGTAGATGCAGTCCACGGGGCACTCGTCGATGCACGCCTTGTCCATCACATCAACACAGGGCTGCGCGATGACGTAGGTCACGTCGTACTCCTTGATCTCACCCCCGCGTTCCCACGGGGGAGGCGGGGACCTCACAGAGACGTGCGGGAGCAGGTCCGGCGTGCGGGCGCCCGGGTCCCTGCCCCGGCCTCTGCAGTGATTGGCACAGATGTCGTACTCCTAGTATGGCGGCGAAGGGGAGTCGTCGCACAATCGGGGGGCGCGTTGCACATGGCGGGGCGCCTGGTCCACCGGATCACCCGGGGGGACACGGGCAGCAGGGTCTCCATCCGAATCCACCTCCCGGAGGGGGGGTTCACCGATATCGTCGGGGTGCTGGAGTCATGGGACGACGGCGTGCTCACCGTGCGTCGGCGCGACGGCCGGGAATCGCGTGTGGCGGAGTCGTCCATCGCCGCCAGCCGCGTCGTCCCCGACACTCCCCCGCGCCGGGGCGGGGCGGCCCCCGGCCGCACCCCGTGACCGGCGCGGCCGCCGCGGACGTCCTGCGTGTCCGCGGTGTTCGGCGGGCGCACGGATGTGCAGGTCGCGTCCGCGGGAAGGCATTGTTCCGCTCCACCGGGGTAGGAGAGGCTCGACTCCGGCGGTCGCCCTCCTAACAGCCGGTGACCACGCAGGACCGCGAAGTACCGCGCCCCCGACGGCACCCCCCGGCGGACACGTGGGCGTCAACCACGGGGTTTCGGGGAGGTCGGCGCCGTCCATGGGTGAAGCAGTAGCGTCCGCGCTCGCCGAGCTGGCCCGGCGCGACGGGCGGTCGGCGGAGATGGCCAGACAGGCCCTGGACATGCTGGCTCCGGGCGACGACCTGGAGAACCTCAACCAGCACGCCGTCCAGCGGTTCTGCTGGTTCGAGCTGCCCGCCCGCTTCTCCCGGGACGACCGGACGGCCGCGCTCCGCGCCCTGGACACCCTCTTCTCGCTGCTCCAGCTGTACCGGTACGCGCAGATCTGCTCGTCCCCGGCGACCATCGACCTGGTCTCGGTCCACGGCGAGGACCACGGGGCCGGGGTGGCCGTGTACGAGCGGCTGATGTGGGAGTCCGGGGTGGAGCCGCCGGACCTGCCCGAGCTGACCTGGGGCACCGTGGTCGGCGACGCCGAGATCCGGGCCCGGCAGGAGACCGCGTCGGCGCTGGAGCTGGCGATCGTGCTGGGCGACGTACGACCCGGAAAGCAGGGCTGGCGGCAGGCCCAGGAGAAGTTCACCCGGTCCTTCCTGACCCGGCCCGACGACCGGGGGATCAGCCACCTGGACCGGATCCGCGAGGAACGGGTGCGGGCCTGGCTGTCCTCGCCCGCCCACCCGCACCGCCGGCACCTGTGGCCGCTGGTCGGCCGGATCATCGCGGGCGCCGACGTCCCGCGCACCGCCGACGCCGCCATGGCGCCCCTGCAACGGCTGCTGGACCTGGCCGAGGACGGGATCGCGCTCACCCAGATCGGCTACATCTCCCCCGGCGTGGTGCGGTCGATGTGCGAGGACTTCGGCTGGCGCACCTCCCCCGAGCCGCCGCGCAGCGAGACCGACGCCACCCAGCTCATCGCCCTGCACCAGATGATGCGGGGCATGCGGGTGGTGCGCCGCTCCGGCCGCCGCCTGGTGCTGACCCGGCGCGGGCGCCAGCTGCGCGCCGACCCGGAGGAGATGTGGCGCGCCGCCACCGAGACCCTGTGCCGCACCGGCGGGGCGGAGCAGGCGGCCGCGGAGACGCTGCTGGGCATGCTGCTGTCGCGCACCCCGCAGGGCAGCGGATCGCACTCCCGGCGCGGGGAGTCGGACATGATCGCCGCCGAGCACCTGCTCACCGGCTCCGGGTGGACGCCGCCCGAGCCGCAGAGCCCGTCGGGGCGGCACGCCGCCTCGCACCGGCGCACCGCCGAGGCGGCCTCCGACCAGCTGCGGGCCATGGTGATGTCGGTGAGCTGGCTCCTGGACGCACTGGGCCTGCTCACCGAGGACGACGGGGACGGGCACCGGGAGCTGACCCCGGCCGGACGGGCGTTCGCGCTGGCCTGCCTGCACAAGTCGGCGGTGGCGCCGCGCGCGGTGGTCTGAGCGGGGCGGCCCGCCGCTGCCGGGCACCCGCTGCGGACCGGTGCCCGACAGGGCCTAACCTGGAGCGCGGACAACCCCGCGCGACCAGCAGGAGCACCATGCCCACGCCCGACCCGGCCCCGAAGTCGGAGACGACCGACGCGCCCGACGCCCCGCGCACGGACGCCGCCGACCCCTGGGAGCGCATGCCCGAGGACGCCCTGAACCGCCCGGGGCTGGCCGGCCGGGGGCCCGGCACCGGGGCGCGGACCGCCCCGGACGAGGAGTCCGGCGGGGCGGGGAAGGGCCGCAGGGGCGGAGAGCGCGGGGCCGCGGACGGCGCGGACGGCGCGGACGGCGCGGACGGCGCGGACGGCGCGGACGGCGCGGACGGCGCGGACGGCGCGGACGGCGGCGAACGCGCCGGGGGCGTGTTCGACTTCCTGCCCAGCCCCGTGTTCGTTCTGGTCCTGGGCCTGACCGTGTTCGCCGGGTGGCTGTCCTGGCGGGCCGTGGAGATGGACTGGGCGCCCGAGAACACCAGCGTCACCCCGCTGATCCCACCGCTGTTCATCCTGCTGGGCTGGATCGTCTCCTGCGCGGTGCACGAGTACGCCCACGCGCTCGCCGCGCACCTGGCCGGCGACGGTTCCCAGCGCGGCGGCGCCTACCTGCGGCTCAACCCGTTCGGGTTCGGGCACGCCTTCGCCGGGACCGTGCTGCCCGCCCTCTACCTGGGCCTGGGCGCCTTCGGCCTCAACGGGCCGCCCGCCTTCGTGGACTGGGAGCGGATCCCCCGGGGGCGGCGGGTCGCGGTGGCGCTGGCCGGGCCGCTGGCGAGCCTGGTGCTGGCGGCCGCCCTGGCCGTCGCCGTGTCGGTCCTGGTACCGCCGGGCAACGACACCACCAACTGGGCGATCTCGGCGCTGGCGTTCCTGGCCTTCCTCAACCTGACCTCCGCGGTGATCAACCTGCTGCCGGTCCCCGGCCTGGACGGCTTCGAGGTGCTCGCCGCAGCCCTGCCGGGCCGGCCGTGGGTGTCCGCCGTCCGGCTGAACGCGCTGTTCGGCTCCGTGGCGGTGTTCGCCGTCCTGTGGTTCCCGGTGCTGCGGGACCTCTGGGTGGGCCTGTTCTACGCGCTGTTCCGGACCGTCATGCCCAACCCGACGTTCGAGGGCACCGTGTTCCTCGGCGAGCTGCTGCTCCAGTTCTGGAACGCCTGAGCCGCCGCCCGGACCGTGGACGAGGGCCCCCGCCGTACCCGGCGGGGGCCCTCGTCCGCTCCCTCAGGCCCGGTCGGTCCCGGAGACCGGGGGCAGCCCGGCCAGGAAGGGGTTGCGGCCCCGGGAGGCGCGCACCACAGCGACCGCCAGCACCACCATGGACCCGAAGAGGAAGCCGTAGTGGAGCAGGTGGTCGGTCAGCACGATGTCGCCGCCCGGCAGGTACGCGGTGAACACCATGGTCGCGGCCACGAAGCCCAGCGCGAAGGCGAGACCGCCCGACAGCCCGCGGGTGCCCCACGAGCACAGGCGGCACAGGCCGTACAGGGCGCCCAGCAGCAGCGCCAGCCCCGCCACGCCCAGTACCTGGGCCGGGGCCCCCGCCTCCCAGTAGCGGGTGAGCCAGCCCGCGGCGACCGCCGACAGCACGCCGGCCGCCAGTCCCGCCAGCAGCAGCACCGGGAAGGTGACCGCGGTCAGCACCGCCGAGGCCACCGGGTCCTGCCGCCCGGGCGCCTCGTAGCGGGCCGGGTCGGCCTTCTCGGCCGGGGCCCGCCCGGCTCGGGCGCCGCCGCCCCCGGGCGCGCTCACAGGCCCTCGAAGAGGTCGGTCTCGAACTCCCCGGCCGCACGGCGCCGGGTCGGTCCGAGCAGCAGGGTGAAGTACTCCACCGCGTCGATCTCCTGGGCGATGCCGTTGGACAGGGCGAAGCGCTCGCCGTCCACGGTGATCTGGGTGGCGTGGGCGCGCATCGCCAGGGCCTTGGCCGCCCAGTGGTCGGTGGCGTCGATCCGGGTGGTGACCAGCTCGTCGGGGGTGCCCCGGGCGATGTCGGACACCGCGCGCGGCGGGGTGAACGGCCCCGCCTCCTCGCTCAGCCGGGCGATGGACGCCTCGATCACCGACACCGGCTGGGCGATCGCGTACAGCTTGCGGACCTGCCAGGGCGTGCCCGGCATGGACCGCTCCCCCGCCCTGACACAGGCGCGCCGGGTGATCCGGTGGGCCTGGACGTGGTCCGGGTGGCCGTAGCCGCCGTGCTCGTCGTAGGAGACCACGACGTGCGGGCGGACCTCGCGGACGATCTCCGCGAGCAGGTGGGCGGCCTCCTCCGGGTCGGCCCCCAGGAACGCCTTCGGGTGGCCGTTGGAGGGGGCGCCCGACATGCCGGAGTCGCGGTAGCGGCCCGGTCCGCCCAGGAACCGGTGGTCGCGCACCCCCAGGGACACGCAGGCCTTGTCCAGCTCGCCGATCCGGTGGTCGCCGAGGGTGTCGTCGCGGTCGGCCGCCAGGTGTGCGAGGTCGGCGGGGATGACCTCGCCCTCCTCGCCCAGGGTGCAGGTCACCAGGGTGACCCCCGCACCTTCGGCCGCGTACTTCGCCAGCGTGGCCCCGGTGACGATGCTCTCGTCGTCGGGGTGGGCGTGCACCATCATCAGTCGTCTGTCGGTCAGCACGTGGTGAACAATACCGGCCGGATGCCCTCGATCCCGCCTGAACGGCCAGGTCGCGCGTCGGCCGGGTCGGACTCCGCGGTCCGCGGCGTCCGGTCGTCCACAGGGGTCGAACGGGGAGCGGGGATGTGGGCCACAATCGGATCCATGAGTTTTCCTCGCCAACAGGCCCGTACCCAGCGATTCACCATCGGTGTGCCGCGATCCTTCGAGATCTCCCCGGACGGACGGCGCGTCGCCTTCCTGAGGGGACGCGACGGCACCGACACCGCCACGTGCCTGTGGGTGCACGAGGCGGAGGAGGGCACCGAGCAGGTGGTCGCCGACCCCCGCGCGCTCGGCGCCGACGACGAGAACCTGCCCCCCGAGGAGCGGGCGCGCCGGGAGCGGCTGCGCGAGAGCGGCGGCGGGATCGTGTCGTACACCGTGGACCGGGCGTTCACCCGCGCCGTGTTCACCCTGTCCGGCCGCCTGTTCTACGTGGACCTGGTGGGCGACCGCACCGAGCCGCGCGAGCTGCCCGCCGCCACCCCCGTGGTGGACCCGCGGATCAGCCCGGCGGGCGACCGGGTCGCGTACGTCAGCGGCGGGGCGCTGCGGGTCATCGACATCGCCGACGCCGAGCCCGACCACGGCGACCGGGCTCTGGCCGTCCCCGACGGCGAGAACGTCACCTGGGGCCTGGCCGACTTCATCGCCGCCGAGGAGATGGGCCGCTACCGCGGGTTCTGGTGGGCGCCCGACGGCTCGGCGCTGCTGGCCGCCCGGGTGGACGAGTCCCCCGTGGGCCGCTGGTACGTGGACGACCCGGCCGCCCCCGAGCAGGAGCCCACCGCGCTGCGCTACCCCGCGGCGGGCACCGCCAACGCCGAGGTGCGCCTGGCCGCGCTGGCCGTCACCCCGTCCTCCGTGTTCCGCGCCGACGGCGCCCCCGAGCCGGTGTGGATCGACTGGGACCGGGAGGCGCTGCCCTACCTGGCCACCGCCGGGTGGACGACCGGCCCGGACGGCTCCCCCACCGTGGTGTTCACGGCGCAGAGCCGCGACCAGCGCACCCTCACCCTGTTCGGCGCCGACCCGGCGACCGGGCTGAGCATGGAGACGCGCACCGAGACCGACCGCGTGTGGGTCGAGCTGATGCCGGGCGTGCCCGCCCACACCGACGGGGGGCACCTGGTGTGGATCGGCCGCGAGGGCGGCACCGGCCCGCGCCGGGTGTTCGTCGGCGGACGCGCCGTCAGCCCCGCCGACGTGTACGTGCGCGGAGTGGTGGACGTGGACGGCGAACGGATCCTGTACTCCGGCTCGCCCGAGGGGCGGCCCGGCGACGTCTCGCTGTGGCTGGCGGACCCGGTCTCCGGGCTGTCCGCCCCGGTCGAGCCGCCCGGGCACGGCGACCCGGCTCCGGCCGACGCCGACGCGCACGGCGGGCTGCGCTCGGGGCGGCTGCGCGGCGACACCCTGGTGGTGCAGCACCGGTCGATGGAGTTCGCGGGGGTGCGCACCCTGGTGGTCCGCGGGGCGAGCACCGAGACCCGCCGCGGGTACGGGACCATCGAGAGCTTCGCCGAGGCACCGGACCTGCCCGAGCCGAGGGTGGAGTTCTGGCGGGCGGGCGAGCGGGGCATCCCGTGCGCGCTGGTGCTGCCCTCCTGGTACCGGGACGACCTGCGCCCGCTGCCGGTGCTCATGGCCCCCTACGGCGGCCCGCACGCCCAGCGGGTGCTCCACACGCGCGGGGCGTTCCTGACCGCCCAGTGGTACGCCGAGCAGGGCTTCGCGGTGCTCATCGCGGACGGGCGCGGCACCCCCGGCATCAGTGTGGAGTGGGAGCAGGAGATCCACCTGGACCTGGCCTCGGGGGTGCTGGAGGACCAGGTCACCGCCCTGCGCGACGCCGCCGGGCGGTTCGGCTTCCTGGACACCTCCCGGGTGGGGATCCACGGGTGGTCGTTCGGCGGCTACCTGTCGGCGCTGGCGGTGCTGCGCCGCCCGGACGTGTTCCACGCCGCCGTGGCGGGCGCCCCGGTCATCGACTGGCGCCTGTACGACACCCACTACACGGAGCGCTACCTGGGCCTGCCCCAGGACGACCCGGAGGTGTACGGGCGCAGCTCGCTGCTGGAGGACGCGGCCGGGCTGGAGCGGCCGCTGATGATGATCCACGGCCTGTCCGACGACAACGTGGTGTTCGCCCACACCCAGCGGATGTCCTCGGCGCTGCTGGCGGCGGGGCGCAGGCACACGGTGCTGCCGCTGTCGGGGGTGACCCACTCCCCGTCCGACCCGACGGTGTCGGAGAACCTGATGCTGCTCCAGGTGGAGTTCCTCAAGGACTCCCTGCGCGGCGACGCCTGACCGCCCGGTGCCGTGCGCGCCGCGCGCACGGCACCGGCCCGGGTCAGTAGGACACGGCGGGGACGTCGGTCCCCTCCTCGGGCACCGGCAGGTCCACCGGCTCGCCGAAGTGGACGAAGATGATCTCGAAGGTGTGGACGCGGAAGGGCTCGCCGGTGTCCGTGGGCCCCCAGTCGGGGAAGTCCTGCGTCGTCCGGTATCGGAGCGGGTATCCGTCCTCACCGATCCACAGGTCGAAGACCACGTCCTCTCCCACGGGCTGCTCATCGCTCGTCGGCGGGTCGGGGGGGAAGGTCCCCGAGTACCGGTGGCCCCGGAGGGAGGCCATGTCCCGCTCGGCGGCGATGTCCTCCGGGACGAACTCCGTGGGGACGGGTGTGAGCCCCGCGTACTCGGCCGTCGCGCCCTCGCGGCCGGTCCTCTCCAGGATGCCGTTCATCTCCGCCTCCCATCCGGAACGGGGGCCCTGCAGCTGCGGGGCACCGGCCGGATCGACGGTGAGCATGTCCGAGGACATTCCGTCCGCGCCGCCCTGGCGCAGGGGGATGACCCGCTCCGCGTCGGGTCCGACCTCCATGTGCCCGCTCATGAGGGCCCCGTAGTACCGGACCTCCATGTAGCGGGGTTCGGGGTTCCGGGTGTAGGCGTAGTCGGCGGACGCCGGGTCGCCGACGTCGTTGGTGTGGAAGCGGCTGTAGGTGAGGAAGCTCGGAGCCTCCATGGCGAGCCGGACGGCCTCCCCGATCGCCTCGGAGGGGTCCTGCGCCGCGGTCGCGGTGGAGGCCGACTCCTGCGGGGCCGGGTCGGCCTGGGGCTCCCCGCCGTCGGGGCGCAGGAAGGTCAGCCAGACCCCCAGCAGGGCCGTCACGAGCACGGCGGACACGGCCGGGACCAGGAGCGCGGCCCGCGGTCGGCGGCGCACCCGCCGGGGCGCGGGCGCCGACACGCCGCGCCACTCGACCGCGAGCATGGTGGGCACCGCCCGGTCGGGATCCGGGAGGGCCGGCTGCTGGACGCGGGTGGCGCTCCACGCCGCGGTCACCTCGGCGAGGGCCTGCGCGGCGGTCGGGCGGTCCTGCGGGTTCTTGGCCAGGGCGCGGCGCACCGTCGGCACCAGTTCCGGCGGCATCCCGGTGAGGTCGGGCTCCGCCGTGCGGGTGCGGTGGACCACCACGTCCAGCGGCCCCCCCGCGAAGGGGTCGCGCCCGGTGGTCCCGAAGGCGACCAGGCAGCCCCAGGCGAACATGTCGGAGAACTCCGAGGCCGGGACCCCGCCGTACTGTTCGGGCGCCATCCAGCCGGGGGTGCCGAACAGGCCGCCGGTGCGGGTCAGCGCCGTGCCGTCGGCGGCCCTGGCGATGCCGAAGTCGAGGACTTTGGGCCCCGACGGGGACAGGATCACGTTGCCGGGTTTGAGGTCGCGGTGGACGACCCCCTCCGCGTGGATCCCGGTGAGTGCCTCGGCCAGGCCCGCGGCCAGGGAGATGCCGAGACCCCCGGTGAGCGGTCCGTTCTTCCTGACGTAGGCGCGCAGGGTGTCCCCCGGCACGTACTCGGTGGCCATCCAGGGGCTCTCGGCGGCGGTGTCCGCGCCCAGGAAGGCGGCGGTGCAGGAGGCCCTGACGCGGGCGACCATGGCCACCTCGCGGGCGAACCGGGCCCGGAAGTCGGGGTCGGCGGCGTAGTGCGGGTGCACGACCTTGACGGCGGCGTGTCCGGCCTCGGCGGAGACGCCCGCGTACACGGCGCCCATACCGCCCGCGCCGATCCTGCCGACGATGTCGTAGGGGCCTATCCGGGACGGTTCCCGGTCGGTGATCGGCCGTACCCCCTCCGGGAGGAGGCCTCGGGCGAACGGCGGTGACTCGGCGTGGGGCATGGTGCTCCTGGTAGGGGTGGGGTCGTCAGGGGGAGACGAGGCAGTCCGGGTCGAGCGGTGCCAGGGAAAGGCCGGGGAAGGTCTCGGGCCCCTCTTCGTCGAAGAAGCAGAATCCGCCCGTCCGGTCTCGGGGGAAGCGCTCCTGCCCGTCCACCGTCTCGGTCAGGGCCGAGGGCAGGTAGTAGACGGCCCGGGGGGACGCGAGGCCCTCCGCGAATCCGGGAATGAGCTGCTCGGGGGTGTCCGGGCTCAGTACGAACAGCCCGCCCTGGTGGCGGGCGGCGACGGTGAGGTGGTCCTGCCCGGCGGGATCCCCGTCGGTCCAGGCGAAATCGCTGGTGCGGAACTGGATCTCACCGAAGTCGAGCAGGTACTCCACCCGCCACTCGACCCCCCAGCGGGTGTCCCCCACCGTCTCGAACACCCCCACCGGAGTGACCCGGAGCTGGTCCAGTGAGGTCCCGTCCGGGCCCACCAGGGAGCGGACGACGGCCGGTTCGCCGCCGGGGGCCGCCTCGATGACCACGGTCCCGTTCTCGTAGAGGTCGCGGTACTCCTCGGGAACGCCGGCGGGGACCTGCTCCCCGCCGGCTGTGCCGGACTCCGGAGCGGTCCCGGCCGGGGCGTCCTGCGCCGTCGGCCCGCCGTCCCCGGGGCCCGGCGGGGGGAGCAGTGCGGAGGCGGTGGCGACGCCCACGGCGAGCGCGGTCGCGGCGGCGGCCGCCGCGAGGACGCGGCCGTGGCGGCGCGCCCAGGACCGGCGCGGCGGTGCGGCGCGCGCCCAGGAGCCCGGGTCGGCGTCCACCGGGGGCAGGACGGCCGCCCAGGGGGCCGGGACGGGGAGGGCGGGCAGGGCCGCGGCCGCCTCGGCGGCGGAGGGCCGCCGGGCGGGGTCCTTGTCCAGGGCGGCGGCCAGGACCGGCCGCAGCGGCGCGGGGACGCCGTCGAGGGCGGGCGGGGCGGACAGCACCGCCGAGACGACGCCCTCCGTGGTGCCCGAGCCGAACGGCCCGCGGCCGGTGGCCGCGAACACCACCATGCACGCCCAGGCGAACACGTCCGAGCGGTCGGTGGCGGCCTCCCCCCGGTACTGCTCCGGGGAGATCCACCCCGGGGTGCCCACCAGGGCGCCGGTCCGGGTCAGCGCGGTCTCCTCCGCTGCGCGGGCGATGCCGAAGTCCAGGATCCGCGGGCCGTCCGGGGACAGGATCACGTTGCCGGGCTTGAGGTCGCGGTGCACCACCCCCGCCGCGTGGACGGCGGCCAGCGCCCGCGCGGTGACACGGGCGAAGTCGGCCAGGTGACCGGGGGGCAGCGGGCCGCCGCCGCGCACCCGGGCGTCCAGGGTGGGGCCGGGCACGTACTCGGTAGCCAGCCACGGGATGTCGGCCCGGGTGTCGGCGGCCAGGAAGCCCGGCACCCCCTCGGCCCGGACCCGGCGCACCAGCCGGACCTCGCGGGCGAAGCGGTCGCGGAAGTCGGGGTCGGCGGCGTACATCGCGTGGACCAGCTTGAGCGCGGCGCGCCGGTCGCGGTCGTCCAGGGCCGCGTACACGGTGCCCATGCCGCCGGCGCCGAGGCGGCCGGCGATCCGGAAGGGGCCGACGGTCCGGGGGTCCCCGGCAGGCAGGGGGGTCACGCCGGAGGGCGCGCCCGGCGGGTGGGTCGGGGGATGGTTCACGGGGACGACGATCCTCGCTCGTTCCAGGGGGTGGAGGTCACCTTCCGTGACCGCCCCTTACGATACCGAGTGCCCGAAAAAGGTTCCCGGGGCCGCCCGGGGGTCCGGGGAGCACGGCCGTAGCCTGGGCCCATGCGTTCGTATGCGGTTCCCCTGGCCCTGGCGGCCGACCTGCTGTGCGTCCTGGTGTTCGTGGTGGTCGGGAAGACCGACCACGGGACCGGTACCGCGGTCGGGGCGGTGCTGTCCACCGCGTGGCCGTTCCTGGCCGCCGCCCTGCTGGGCTGGGCGGTGTCGCGGGCGTGGCGCGCCCCGGCCGCGCCGTGGCCGACCGGGGTGCTCGTGTGGGCGGTCACCGTGGTCGGGGGCATGCTGGTGCGGCGGGTCATCGGCGAGGGGACCCCGCTCTCCTTCGTCATCGTCACCTCGCTCTTCCTGGGAGCGGTGATGCTCGGCTGGCGGGCGGCGGCCCTGCTGGTCTCCAGGAGGCGACAGCGCGCCGCCTGATCGGCCAGACTGGGGGGAGTTCCGCCCCCGAGCGCGAAGGAGCCCCCGTGGCCGACCCCATCACCCTCGCCCTGGCCAGCGCCCTTGTCGGCGGCGCTTCCTCCAAGGTCGCCGAGCAGGTGAGCGGAGCCGTCGGCGAGGGGCTGAAGCGGTTGCGGCAGGCCGTCCTCACGTGGTTCCGAGGCGACCCGCAGGCCCAGGAGGCCCTGGACCGGGCGCGTGCCTCCGCGGACGACCCGGCGGCCCTGGAGGCGCTGGCCGGGCACCTGGAGCGGGCGGCAGCCCAGGACCCGGAGATCGGCGCCCTCGTACGCGAGCTGGGCCCGGGGATCGAGGTCGGCCAGGAGGGCGAGGGGAACGTCGTCAACCAGGTCCACGGGGACGTGGGCGGCGGCGCCAAGGTCGTCCAGGGGCGGGACTTCCACGGGGACATCCACCTGTAGGGGGTACCTAAGCTGGGGTGCGATGAACGAGAACCCCGACACCCCCGGTGAGGACGAGGCGCGCGAGGTCGGCGTCGGGCCCTGGGCGGGGCCCTGGCCCGAGGGCGACCACTACGACCCCGAGCTGCTGGCGGGCGGTGACCGGCGCAACGTCGTGGACCGCTACCGCTACTGGCGGCGGGAGGCGATCGTCGCCGACCTCGACACCGTCCGGCACCCCTTCCACGTGGCGGTGGAGAACTGGTCCCACGACTTCAACATCGGTTCGGTGGTGCGCACCGCCAACGCGTTCGGCTGCGCCGCCGTGCACATCGTGGGGCGGCGCCGGTGGAACCGGCGGGGGGCGATGGTCACCGACCGCTACCAGCACGTGCACCACCACCCGGACACGGGGGCGCTGGTGGCGTGGGCGGCGGAGCGGGACCTGCCGCTGATCGGCATCGACAACCTGCCCGGCGCGGTTCCGCTGGAGACCTACCCGCTGCCGCGCGACGCGGTGCTGGTGTTCGGCCAGGAGGGCCCGGGGCTGTCGGAGGAGGTGCGGTCGGTGTGCCGGGCGGTGCTGTCGATCGCGCAGTTCGGGTCCACCCGGTCGATCAACGCGGGGGCGGCTGCGGCGGTCGCGATGCACGCGTGGGTACGGGCGCACGTCTTCGACCAGAAGGTGCCGGAAACGGTCATGCCCCCGAGGGTTCCGTGACGCATTCGTGATCTACCATGGCCGGGTACGGCCCCCTAGTTGGAGAGCGAACCGCATGACTGCGACTGTGACCGCCGGTTCCCGGACCGCGACCCCGGACGACGTTCCCGGGGTGGCGCGCGTGCTGAGCCGCGCCCTCTACGACGACCCCCTCTTCCAGTGGTTGTTCCCCGAGCCGGAGCTGCGGATGGCCCGGGCCCGCCGCCTGCTGGCACTGACCGCCGGATTCGGCTACGTGCCCTTCGGCGACACCCGGGTCGTGGAGGTGGCCGAGGACGACTCGGCGCCGGTGATCCGCGGCGCCGCCCTGTGGGCGCCGTACACGACCAACCCCGAGGGGCGCCTGGTGTCGCTGCGCATGTGGCCGCACTGGGGCCAGCTGCTGGGGCGCGCCCGGACGGCGGGGTTCGTGCGGGTCTTCGCGGAGTGGAAGATGGCCGCCCCGCAGGAGCCGCACCTGTACCTGGCGGCGCTGGGCGTGGACCCGGCCATGACCGGGACGGGGCTGGGCGGCGGGCTGCTCACCTCGGGCCTGGACCGGGCGGACTCCCAGGACCTGCCGGTCTTCACCCAGACGCTCAACGAGAAGAGCCTGGGCTTCTACGAGCGCTTCGGTTTCCGGGTGGTCGGCGAGGCCGCCAACCCGGAGGCGGGCACCAGCTGGTTCCTGCGGCGCGACCCCTCCTGAAGTCCTCAGGGGCCGGGCGTGCGGCTCCCCGGTGACATTTCCGTGATCTAGCATGGTGACGCCGAGGGAGAGGGGTTCCACCATGACCGGCACGCTCGCGCGCACAGTGCGCACCGCCACCATGGACGACCTGCCGGGCGTGGCGCGCGTCCTGGGCCGGGCCTTCCACGACGACCCCCTGTTCCGGTGGCTGTTCCCCGACGCCATGCTGCGCATGTCCCGGACGACCCGGGCCAGCGCCCTGATGGCGGGCTTCGTCCACGTCCCCCTCGGGTACTCCGCCCTCGTCGAGGCCCGCGAGGACCCCGAGCGCGGCCCGGTGGTCCGCGGCGCCGCGCTCTGGTCCCCGCCGGGCGGGGAGGAGGGCGGCGCGGCCGCCGCGCTGCGCTCCCTGCCGCACTGGCTGGAGATGGTCGGTCCGGCCCGCTTCCCCCGGGTGCTCCGCTACTTCGCCGCTCTCGCGTCGCACGCCCCCAGGGAGCCCCATTGGCACCTCCAGGTGCTGGGTGCCGATCCGGCGGTGGGGCGGTCGGGGATCGGGACCCTGCTGCTGCGCGCCGGCCTGGACCGGGCCGACGCCGACGGGGTTCCCGTGTACCTGGAGACGATGAACCCGGCCAACGTCCGCTACTACACGCGTTTCGGGTTCGAGACCATCGACACCCTGGCCGAACCGGGCACCCCGCTCACCCACCTGATGCTCCGCCCGCCCGCCTGATGGACGTCCGCGGGATCTCGCACCACGTCGACCACCTGAGCCCGGAACGCACCGCCGCCGACATGCGCGCCATCCGGGAGGAGCTGCACTGCACGGCGGTCATGCCCATCGGCTCCGACCCGGCGCTCCTGCGCGCCGCCGCGGAGGCCGCGCTGGCGGTCGGCCTGGAGGTGTGGGTGCGACCGCGGTGCGCGAACCTGCCGGTCGCCGGGCACATGGAGCACCTGGCGGCGGCCGCGGCCCTGGCCGAGGAGCTGCGCGCCGCCCACCCGGGGCGGGTCACCCTGCTGGTGGGGACCGAGTTCTCGCTGATCGCCCCGGGCCTGCTGCCGGGGCCGGGCGAGTTCTCCCGGCTGCAGATCATCCGGCGGCCCCGGCTGCTACGGCTCTTCCGGCGGCGGATGAACCGGCGGCTGCGCGCACTGCTGGAGCTGTCCCGCGAGGTCGCCCGGGAGCGCTTCTCGGGACCGCTCACCTACGGCGCGGGGCCGTGGGAGGACGTGGACTGGTCGGGGTTCGACGTGGCGGGGGTGAACCTGTACCGCCAGGGCACGGACGTCGGGGGGTACGCCCGGCGCCTGCGGGACCTGCTCGCCTGCCTGGACAGGCCGCTGGTGGTCACCGAGTTCGGCTGCGGCGCCTACCGGGGCGCCGAGGTGCGCGGCGCAGGGTCGTTCTTCGCGGTGAACTGGTTCGCCGACCCGCCCCGGCTGCGCGAGGGGACCGTGCGCGACGAGTCCGTGCAGGCCCGCTACCTCACGGAGCTACTGGACCTGTACCGGGAGAGCGGTGTGCGGGGCGCGTTCGTGTTCACGTTCGCCATGCCGGGTTTCCCCGCCTCGGAGGAGGCGGAACTGGACCTGGACACCGCGGGCTTCGGCGTGGTGCGCCCCTCCGCCGACCTCGCCTCCTGGGAGCCCAAGGAGGCCTTCCACGCCGTCGCGAAGCACTATGCCTCCTACGGGGAGCCCCGATAGCCTCCGGGCATGAACCTCACCCTGGACCTCCCTCCGGAGCTGTGGGAGCACCTGCACGAGCTGGCCGGCGCCGAGGGCACCGACCCGGCCACGGCGGCCGCGGCGGCCCTGCGCGCCCACCTGGACCGGCGCCGTGCCGAGGTGCGGCGGTGCGCCGAGGAGATCGCGGCGGAGGATGCCGAGCTGCTGGCGAGGCTGGGCGAATGACCCGCCATCTGACGCGCGGCGACGCGCTGGAGATCGCCGACGTGATCCTGCCGCCCGTGGTGGCCGTGCGCGACGCCGCCCTGCTGGACGCGGCCCTGGCCCGGCCGCGGGACACCGCCTTCGGTGAGGAGGCGTATCCGGATCCGTGGCTCAAGGCGGCGGCCCTGCTGCGCTCGGTCCTCATCGGGCATCCGCTCTCGGATGGAAACAAGCGGCTGGCCTGGACCTCGGCCAAGGTGTTCCTGCGGCTCAACGGGGTCGACTGGGGACCGGTCGACCAGGACGCCGCCTACGACCTCGTCATCGCGGTGACCACGGGGGAACTGGTGGACGCCGAGGAGATCGCCGGGCGGATGCGGGGGCTGCCCGGGCGGGGGTGAGAGGGGGCCCGGCCCGGCCGGCCCGGGGACGCGGGGCGTCCCCGGCCGCTCGGGGACGGCCGGGGAACGGCGAAGGGGCCGCACCCCCGGGAGGGGTGCGGCCCCGGGCCTCGCGGCGGGTGTCGGCTAGCCGACGCCCTTGGCGAGGGAGCCCAGCAGGTCGCGGTTGAGCTGGGAGATGGTGTCCAGCGGGATGCCCTTGGGGCAGACCGCCGCGCACTCACCGATGTTGGTGCAGCCGCCGAAGTCCTCTTCGTCGTGCTGGTTGATCATGTTGACCACGCGCGAGGCCCGCTCCGGCTGCCCCTGCGGGAGCATGCCGAGGTGGGTGACCTTCGCGGCGGTGAACAGCATGCCGGAGGCGTTCGGGCAGGCCGCAACGCAGGCGCCGCAGCCGATGCAGGTCGCGGCGTCGAACGCGCGGTCGGCGTCCGGCTTCGGGATCGGGTTGGCGTGGGCGTCCGGGGCGGTACCCGTCGGGGCGCTGATGTAGCCGCCCGCCTGGATGATCCGGTCGAAGGCGCCGCGGTCCACGACCAGGTCCTTGATGACCGGGAACGCCTTGGCGCGCCACGGCTCCACGGTGATGGTGTCGCCGTCCTTGAAGCTGCGCATGTGCAGCTGGCAGGTGGTGGTGACCTCCGGGCCGTGGGCCTCGCCGTCGATCACGACACCGCAGGCACCGCAGATGCCCTCACGGCAGTCGTGGTCGAACGCGACCGGCTCCTCGTTCTCCAGCGTGAGCTTCTCGTTGAGAACGTCGAGCATCTCCAGGAACGACATGTCCGGGGAGACGTCGGTGAGCTTGTAGGTGACCAACCGGCCCTGGTCGTCCCGGCCCTTCTGGCGCCATACGCGCAGGGTGATGTTCACTTGTAGCTCCGCTGCTTCATCTCGACGTACTCGTACTCCAGGGCTTCCTTGTGGAGTACGGGCTTGTTGCCATCGCCACCGAACTCCCAGGCCGCCACGTAGGCGAACTCGTCGTCGTGGCGCAGCGCCTCGCCGTCCTCGGTCTGGCTCTCGGCGCGGAAGTGACCGCCGCAGGACTCCCGGCGGTGCAGGGCGTCGATGCACATGAGCTCGCCCAGCTCCAGGAAGTCGGCGACGCGGCCGGCCTTCTCCAGGGCCTGGTTGAGCTCGTCGTTGGTGCCGAGCACCTTGACGTCGCGCCAGAACTCCTCGCGCAGGTTGCGGATGAGCTCGATGGCCTTGGTGAGGCCCTCCTCGCTGCGCTCCATGCCGCAGTACTCCCACATGATCTGGCCGAGCTCCTTGTGGAAGGAGTCGACGGTGCGGGAGCCCTGCAGGGACAGGAACGTGTCGATCCGGGAGGTGACCTGCTCCTTGGCCGCGACGGCCTCGGGGTGCGACTCGTCGATCTTCTCGAACGGGCCGGCGGCGAGGTAGTCGTTGATGGTGTTGGGCAGGACGAAGTAGCCGTCGGCCAGGCCCTGCATCAGCGCGCTCGCGCCCAGGCGGTTGGCGCCGTGGTCGGAGAAGTTGGCCTCACCGGTCACGAACAGGCCCGGGATGGTGCTCTGCAGGTCGTAGTCGACCCACAGTCCGCCCATGGTGTAGTGGACGGCCGGGTAGATGCGCATCGGAACCTCGTACGGGTTCTCGCCGGTGATGCGCTGGTACATGTCGAACAGGTTGCCGTACTTGGCCTCGACGGCGGCCCGCCCCATGCGCTGGATCGCGTCGGCGAAGTCCAGGTACACGCCCAGGCCGCCGGGGCCGACGCCGCGGCCCTCGTCGCAGACGTTCTTGGCGGCTCGGGAGGCGATGTCGCGCGGCACCAGGTTGCCGAAGGACGGGTAGATGCGCTCCAGGTAGTAGTCGCGCTCGTCCTCGGGGATCTGGCGGGGGTCGCGGGTGTCCCCGTGCTCCTTGGGCACCCAGATGCGGCCGTCGTTGCGCAGCGACTCGCTCATCAGGGTCAGCTTGGACTGGTAGTCGCCGCTGACCGGGATGCAGGTCGGGTGGATCTGCGTGTAGCAGGGGTTCGCGAAGAGCGCGCCCTTGCGGTGCGCCCGCCAGGTGGCGGTGACGTTGCAACCCATCGCGTTCGTCGACAGGAAGAACACGTTGCCGTAGCCGCCGGAGGCCAGGACGACGGCGTCGGCGAAGTGCGTCTCGATCTCGCCGGTGACCATGTCGCGGGCGATGATGCCGCGGGCCTTGCCGTCCACCACGATCAGCTCGAGCATCTCGTGGCGGGTGTTCATCTCGACGGTGCCGGCCGCGATCTGCCGCTCCAGCGCCTGGTAGGCGCCGATGAGCAGCTGCTGCCCCGTCTGGCCGCGGGCGTAGAAGGTGCGGGAGACCTGCACGCCGCCGAAGGAGCGGTTGTCGAGCAGGCCGCCGTACTCGCGCGCGAAGGGCACGCCCTGGGCCACGCACTGGTCGATGATCTCGACGCTGGTCTGGGCCAGGCGGTACACGTTCGACTCGCGGGAGCGGAAGTCGCCGCCCTTGACGGTGTCGTAGAACAGCCGGTAGATGCTGTCGCCGTCGTTGCGGTAGTTCTTGGCCGCGTTGATGCCGCCCTGCGCCGCGATGGAGTGGGCGCGGCGCGGGCTGTCCTGGTAGCAGAACGAGGTGACGTTGTAGCCCGCCTCGCCCAGGGTCGCGGCCGCGGAGGCGCCGGCGAGACCGGTGCCGACGATGATCACGGAGAGCTTGCGCCGGTTCGCGGGGTTGACCAGCTTGGCGGAGAAACGGCGCTTGTCCCAGCGCTCGTTGATCGGCCCCTCGGGGGCCTTCTCGTCCCGGATCGGGTCGCCGACGACGAAGTAGTCGGTGTCAGACATTACTTACTCACCAGTCCAAAGGTGACCGCCAGAGGCGGGAGCAGGAAGCCGATGGTCACGATCAGCGAGAAGGCCACGGCCACCGCGTTGATCTTGCCCTGGCGGGACGCCTTGTTCACGCCGAGCGTGGCCATGGCACTCCAGATGCCGTGCCGGAGGTGGAAGCCGACGGCGATCACGGCGGCGACGTAGAACAGGGTCACGTACCAGAACTCGGGCTGGAACCCGTTCACGAGACGCTCGTAGGGGCTGTCGGACTTGCCGCCGGGCGCGATGGCGTTGACGGTCAGGTGCAGGATGTGGAAGACCACGAAGAGCGCGATGAGGACGCCGCCGTACCGCATGGTGTACGAGGCGTAGGTGCGCTGGACGCGCTTCTTCACCTGGTAGCGGTTCTGCCGGGCGCGGCCGGCTCGACGCCACAGGCTGATCACAGCGTAGATGTGGATGAGGATGCTCGCGAGCAGGACGACGCGGGCGATCCACAGGAAGCCGCTCTCGGGCAGGAGCGGGTAGCCGAGCTCGCGCAGGCTGTGCGCGTAGCCGTCGAACGCCTCCTGGCCCGAGAAGACCTTCAGGTTGCCGTACATGTGCGCGATCAAATACAGCGCGAGGATCGCCCCGGTGACAGCCATCGCTGACTTGAGTGCCACCGTGGACCCGTAGGCCGTAGACCGCTTCTTGGTCAAGGTACTGTTCGCCACAGCCTGCCACTTTAAATTCGAGTTAAGTCCGACGTCTAAGGCATCAGGACTCTGGACTCCATAGCCGTAGGCTATGGATCATGCAGTTCCAGCAGCTGGCCTACTTCGTCGCCGTCGCCCGTACCCGCCATTTCACCCGCGCAGCAGAGCTTTCCCGCGTCGCCCAGCCGAGCTTGAGCAAACAGATCCGCAGCCTTGAGAGGGAGTTGGGCGCGCCGTTATTCAGTCGTGCCCGGGGGAATATCACACTCACGCCGGCCGGCGAGGCGCTGCTCCCGCTGGCCCAGCGCATCCTCACGGACCTGGAGACGGCCCGGCGCGAGGTGGCCGAGCTGGCCGGGGTGCGCCGGGGCCGGGTCCGCCTGGGGGCGACCCCGTCGCTGTGCGCGGGGCTGCTGGCGGACGTGCTCGCCGACTTCCACACCCGCTACCCGGGGATCGAGCTGAACGTGGAGGAGAGCGGGTCCCGCGACCTCATCCGGGAGCTGGGGCGGGGCGAGCTGGACCTGGCGCTGATCATCCTGCCGCTGCAGAGCAGCGACCCGGACCTGTCCACCATCCCGATCCTGCGGGAGAACCTGGTGGTGGCCAGCCCGATGGCTCGCCCCTCCCCCAACGGGCGGGCGTCGATCCGGATCACGGAGCTGCGGGAGCGGCCGCTGGTGATGTTCCGGCGGGGGTACGACGTGCGCGAGGCGACGCTGCGGGCCTGCCGTGCGGCCGGGTTCGAGCCGGAGCTGGCGGTGGAGGGCGGCGAGATGGACGCCGTACTGCGGTTCGTGGAGGCGGGGCTGGGGCTGGCCGTGGTCCCGAGCATGGTGCTCAAGAACCGACCCGGCCTGCGGGGGACGCCGCTGGCCCGTCCGCGGCTGCTGCGGACGGTGGCACTGGCACGGCGCAAGGACGTGGAGCCCTCCCACTCGGCGGACGCGTTCCGCCGCCACCTCAACGGGTACCTGCTGGGGATGTCCCCGCAGGAGCTGGGCCCGGACCTGGAGGTGCTCATCTCCGACGCGGAGGCGGGGGGCCGGGAAAAGGACGGCATTTGACCCCTACCACTTCCGCCGCTTCCTTACCAAAAGAGCCTTACATCACAAAAGGCTCTTTCATTCTGTTCTCAGGACATAAGCACACAAAAAACGGAAAAAGAGTGGCGCATTTCACATCCTTTTCTTCGGGGTTTCGGGGAACCTGAGATGTGACCGTCATCACAGGCACCTAACGTGGCGTGACAGAGCGGTTCCCATCCGGCCACCCCAGGCCGGCCGGCACTCACAGGAGGCGCCACGGCGCAGGCGCGGCCACCCCGCGGTCCGCCCCGCCCGGGGCCCTCCGCAGGAGGTGGAGACAACGGTGACCCCGCCCGACCGCGCGGCCCCCGCACGCGCCCGGATACGCATCCCGCAGCGCACCCTGCGCACCGACCGATGGTGGATCGGACCCCTGCTCACCACGCTGGGCCTGGCCACCTTCGTCGTCTACGCGACCCTGCGGGTCTTCCAGCAGGACCACTACTGGGTCCAGGAGCACCACTACCTGACCCCGTTCTACTCGCCCTGCCTGGCGGGGCAGTGCGCGCCCGACGCGGCCCTGTTCGGGCGGCTGCCGGTGGAGTTCCCCCCGCTGGTCCCCTACGCCCTGCTCAGCCTGCCGTTCCTGCTGCTCTTCCGGCTGACCTGCTACTACTACCGCAAGGCCTACTACCGCTCGATCTGGCAGGCGCCCACAGCCTGCGCCGTGCGGGAACCGCACCGGTCCTACACCGGCGAGACCCGGCCGCTGATGCTCCCGCAGAACGGGCACCGGTACTTCTTCTACGTCGCCTTCGCCATCACCGTGATCAACACCTGGGACACCCTCGTCCCCTTCTTCCACGGGACGGACGGCGGCTTCGGCATCGGCCTGGGCAACGTGATCATGGTCGTCAACGTGCTCATGCTGTGGGGCTACACCCTCAGCTGCCACTCCTGCCGCCACATCATGGGCGGTCGGCTGCGCAGCTTCGGCCGCCACCCGGTCCGCTACCGCCTGTGGACGGGCGTCTCCCGGCTCAACCACCGGCACATGCACTTCGGCTGGGCCAGTATCGCCACCCTCATCGCCACCGACGCCTACGTCGCTCTCATGGCGAGCGGAGTCATCTCCGACCTGCGCTTCTTCAACTGACCTCTGGGCACCGAGGCCGACCCGGAAAGGCAAACGATGGCTCCTTCGAGAGCACCCGGCGTCACCCGCCACACCTACGACGTGGTGGTCATCGGGGCGGGCGGCGCGGGACTGCGCGCCGCGATCGCGGCCCGCGAGCAGGGCATGCGCACCGCCGTCATCTCCAAATCGCTGTTCGGAAAGGCGCACACCGTGATGGCAGAGGGCGGCGCCGCGGCCGCACTCGGCAACGCCAACCCCGACGACGGGTGGCGGGTCCACTTCCGCGACACCATCCGCGGCGGCAAGTTCCTCAACGACCCCCGCATGGCCGAGCTGCACGCCCGCGAGGCGCCCGACCGCATCCTGGAGCTGGAGTACTGGGGCGCCCTGTTCGACCGGACCCCCGACGGCCGGATCAGCCAGCGCAACTTCGGCGGGCACGAGTACCCGCGGCTGGCGCACGTCGGCGACCGGACCGGCCTGGAGATGATCCGCACCCTCCAGCAGCGGATCGTGGCGCTCCAGCAGGCCGACGCCGCCGAGCTGGGCGACCCCGACGCGATGCTCCGGGTGTTCGCCGAGACCGCGGTCACCGAGCTGCTGCTGCACGACGGCGCGATCGCCGGCGCGTTCGGCTACCGCCGCGAGGACGGCGGGTTCGTCGTGTTCGAGGCGCCGGCGGTGGTGCTGGCCACCGGCGGCATCGGCAAGATGTTCCGGACCACCTCCAACTCCTGGGAGTACACCGGCGACGGCCACGCGCTGGCGCTGCGGGCCGGGGCGTCGCTCATCAACATGGAGTTCGTGCAGTTCCACCCCACCGGGATGGTCTGGCCGCCGTCGGTGCGGGGCATCCTCGTCACCGAGTCCGTGCGCGGCGACGGCGGGGTGCTGCGCAACTCCGAGGGCCGCAGGTTCATGTTCGACTACGTCCCCGACGTGTTCCGCGCCCAGTACGCGGAGACCGAGGCGGAGGCGGACGGCTGGTACGACGACCCGGCGAACCACCGCAGGCCCCCCGAGCTCCTGCCCCGCGACGAGGTGGCTCGGGCGATCAACAGCGAGGTCAAGGCCGGGCGGGGCTCCCCGCACGGCGGCGTGTTCCTGGACGTGTCCACCCGGCTGCCGGCGGAGGAGATCCGCCGCCGCCTGCCGTCCATGCACCACCAGTTCAAGGAGCTGGCGGACGTGGACATCACCGCCGAGCCCATGGAGGTGGGTCCCACCTGCCACTACGTGATGGGCGGGGTGCGGGTGGACGCCGAGACCGCCGCCTCCGACGTGCCCGGGCTGTTCGCCGCCGGCGAGGTGGCGGGCGGCATGCACGGCTCCAACCGGCTGGGCGGCAACTCGCTGTCGGACCTGCTGGTGTTCGGCCGGCGGGCCGGGGCGGGTGCGGCGGAGTACGTCGCCGGGCTCTCCGGGCGCGTGCCCTACGCGAGCGTGGAGGACCAGGCGTCCGAGGCGGCGGCCCACGCCCTGGCGTTCCTCAAGCAGGGCACCGGCGAGAACCCGTACACGCTCCACTCCGACCTCCAGGACACGATGAACGACCTGGTCGGGATCATCCGGCGGGGTCCGGAGCTGGCGCGGGCGCTGGAGCGGCTGGACGCGCTCCAGGAGCGCTCCGCCGGGCTGAGCGCTCCCGGGGACCGGGTGTACAACCCGGGCTGGCACCTGGCGATGTCGCTGCCCAACATGCTCGTGGTGTCCCGTGCGATCGCCGCGGCGGCGCTGGAGCGGGAGGAGTCGCGCGGGGGGCACACCCGCGACGACTTCCCGGAGATGTCGGCGCGGTGGCGGCGGATCAACCTGGAGGTCCGGGCCGCCGGGGACGGCGGGGTGGAGGTGGCGCACCGCCCGGTTCCCGACATCCCCGAGGGGCTGATGTCCCTGTTCGGGCCCGAGGAGCTCGTGAAGTACCTGACCAAGGAGGAGCTGCCCGAGGCGGCCGACGGCGCGAACGAGGAGGAGCGGGCATGAGCGAGCGGGTGTTCCGGATCTGGCGCGGCGGTGCCGACGGGGAGCTGTCCGAGTACCGGGTCGAGGTGAACGAGGGCGAGGTGGTGCTGGACGTGCTGCACCGCCTCCAGGCGACCCAGGCCCCCGACCTGGCGGTGCGCTGGAACTGCAAGGCCGGCAAGTGCGGCTCCTGCTCGATGGAGATCAACGGGATGCCGCGGCTGTCGTGCATGACCCGGATGAGCGTGTTCACCGAGGACGAGACGGTCACGGTGACGCCGCTGCGCACGTTCCCGGTGGTCCGGGACCTGGTGTGCGACGTGTCGTTCAACTACGACAAGGCGCGGGAGATCCCGTCGTTCGCCCCGGACCCGGCCACCGGGCCCGGGGACTTCCGGATGGCGCAGGTCGACGTGGAGCGGTCGCAGGAGTTCCGCAAGTGCATCGAGTGCTTCCTGTGCAACAACGTGTGCCACGTGATCCGCGACCACGAGGAGAACAAGCCGCACTTCTCCGGCCCGCGCTTCCTGATGCGGGTGGCCGAGCTGGAGATGCACCCGGAGGACACCGCCGACCGGCGGATGATCGCCCAGGACGAGTTCGGGCTGGGCTACTGCAACATCACCAAGTGCTGCACGGAGGTGTGCCCCGAGAACATCCGGATCACCGACAACGCGCTCATCCCGATGAAGGAGCGCGTCGCCGACCGCAGGTACGACCCGCTGGTGTGGCTGGGCTCCAAGATCGGCGTCCGGCCCAAGGACACCCCGATCGCGCCCAACACCCGCCGCCCGGCGGACGACTGACGGGGAACCGGGGCGCGGGGCCGGCGGTCCCGCGCCCCGGCGGCGGCCCGTCGCCCCTGTCGGGAATGGGCGTCCATGCGACGTGAGCGAAGAGAACAACCGATCATCCGCTTGATGGCGAATCTCGACTTCTCCCCGGCCGAGCGGCACACTGTGCCCCCTCGAACGGGTTGAGGACGGGGACGCATGGCGGACGACCACAGTCTCAAACGGCACGTCGGCGGCGGGCCGCCCGGGTGCTGGGCACAGCGATCCGGGAGCGGCTCCCGGAGTTCGACGTGGAGGGCTACGCCGCCGAGGTGGAGGCCCGGGTCGGCCCGCTGGAGCTCAAGAACCGGGTGATGGTGATGGCCGAGGGCCTGCGCGCCCGGCTGCCCGCCGCCTACCCCGAGGCCGTCGCGGTGCTCGTGGACTCCCTGGGCGAGGACCTGGTGGACGGCGCCGGGATGTACGCGCAGGGCTTCCACCTGATGGCGGTGGCCCGGTTCGTGGAGGAGTACGGGGTGGCCCACCCCGAGGTGTCGCTGCCCGCCCTGGTGGAGATCACCCGGCGGCACACCTCCGAGTTCGCGGTGCGGCCCTACCTGGTGCACCACCGGGAGGCGGCGCTGAAGCTGATGCACGCCTGCGCCGCCGACCCCGACCCCAACGTGCGGCGGTTCGCCAGTGAGGGGCTGCGGCCCCGGCTGCCGTGGGCTCGGCGGCTGCCGGAGTTCGTCGCCGACCCGGAACCGGTGCTGGAGGTCCTGGAGATCCTGCGCAACGACCCGTCGGCGTACGTGCGCACCTCGGTCGCCAACAACCTCAACGACATCTCGCGCGACCACCCCGGCCGGGTGCTGGACCTGGCCGAGCGCTGGTCCCGGGAGAGCCCGACCCCCGAGACCTCCTGGACGGTCCGGCACGCGCTGCGCACCCTGGTCAAGCAGGGCGACCCGCGGGCGCTGGCGCTGCTGGGCGCGACCGGCGGCGACCGCGTGCGAGCCGAGGGCCCGGCCCTGTCCCCCGCCGTGCTGGACCTGGGGGGCGAGCTCCGGATACGGGTGGAACTGGTCAACACCGACGACCGTCCGCACACGGTCGTCGTGGACTACCGGGTGCACTACGTGAAGGCCGACGGCACCCGCCGCCCCAAGGTGTTCAAGTGGACCACCGTGGAGCTGTGCGCGGGCGAGCGGCGCGCTCTGGAGAAGCGGCACCGGGTGAAGCCGATCAGCACCCGCACCCACCATCGCGGCGAGCACCTGGTGGAGGTGCAGGTCAACGGGGTGATCAAGGCGGCGGCCCCGTTCGAGCTCCGGACCTGAGGTCAGGCCGTCCCGGCGGGCACCGGGCGCATGTCCAGGCGGCGCACGCCGGCGGGGCCCCGCGGGTCCCAGCCGTCGGCGAGCGCGGTGCGCACGGCCTCGGCGACCCGGGCGGGGGTGATCGGTTCGGCGTCGGCGTTGTCCGCCGCGCAGCCCGGGCAGCAGGGCCGGCCCGCCGGGACCCGGTCGGCGAGGGTGACCGCGAGCAGTCGGCCCGGCGCGTCCTCGCGCTCGACCGCGAAGGTCAGCGTGCGCGCTCCGGCGGAGTACCCGCGGGTGCGGGAGCGGTGGCGCCAGCGGTAGGCGACGCCGTCGACGGTGATCCTGCGGGTGCCCTTCCTGGGCATGGTCATCGGGGGCCTCGTTCGTTCGGGGGCTGAACGGGCACCACGGTAGGGGCCCCGGCCCCGGGGCCGCCAGGGGTTTTCCGGCCGCCGCGGAGGGGGCTCAGAAGCCGCGGGACGCCCAGTCGGCCAGGTGCGCGGCCGCCTCGGCGACGGTGGTCGACTCCCCGTGGCCGGGGTGGACGGCCGTCTCGCCCGGCAGCACCGCCAGGTGGTCGCGGATGGACGCGATGATGGTCGGGAAGTCCGAGAGCGGCTGCCCGGTGGCGCCCGGCCCGTCCGGGAAGAGCGTGTCCCCGGTGAACACGGCGCCGATGGCCGGCGCGTACAGGCTCACCCCGCCGGGGGTGTGCCCGGGGGTGTGCAGGATCCGCAGTTCGATCCCGCCGACCTGGAGGGCCTCGCCGTGCAGCAGCGGCGCGTCCGGCTCCTGGTCGGGGTGCACCCGGTACCACAGGTCGGCGTCGTCGGGGTGCAGCAGGATCGGGCTGTCGGTGAGTTCGGCCAGCGCCACCGCCGCGTTGATGTGGTCGGTGTGGCCGTGGGTGCACACGATCGCCATGAGCTCGCGGTCGCCCAGGCCCCGGGCGATGGCCCGGTGGTCGTGCGCGGCGTCGATGACGATCGCGGACTCCTCGTCGCCGACGATCCACACGTTGTTCTCGATCGCGGACTCGGTGCCCTCCAGGCTGAGCACACCCGAGGTGCGCAGCTGTACGACGGGGTAAGGGTCGGTCATCGAAGCCTCCACCGTCTGACGTTCCGCCGCTTGCTCCGGTGTTCCAGAGCCTATCCCGCCCCGGCCCCGCACACACCCGTTCGCGGGGGCGCCGCCCGGAAATACCCCCGGGAGGTCGCCGCCGAGCGGTTCAGGCCGTGGTGCCGGGCTCGAAGTTGCGGCGCAGGGCGTAGGGCTGGATGAGGCCCAGCCCGTGCGCGTGCCGCGCCCGGACCTTGACCACCTGCAGCCCCTCGGCGTCCCCCAGGCTGCGGGCCAGCTCCTCGTCGATGAGGACGGTGCCGGGCCGGGCGAAGGAGGTGAGGCGGCTCGACCGGTTGACGGTGGTGCCGAACACGTCGCCGTGCAGGGTGAGCACCGGCCCGGAGGACAGGCCGACCCGCACGTCCGGCACCTCCACGTGGGTCTTGACCCCCGAGGCCAGGCGCAGCGCGATGTCGGCGGCCTTGACGGGGTCGTCGGCGACGTAGAGGACCTCGTCGCCGAGGGTCTTGACGACCCGGCCGCCGCCTGAGGCGACGATGTCGGCGGCGGTGGCCTCGAAGCCCTCGACCACCTGGGCCAGCTCGACCTCGTCGAGTTCGCGGCTGAGGGTGGTGAAGGAGACCAGGTCGGCGAACCCGACGATGAGCGGGTAGTAGTTGGGGACCCCGTCGACGCCGTTGGACATCACCGCCAGGGTCCGGGCGGTGGAGGCGGCGAGCTGGCGGCGCCAGATGTGCAGCAGCAGCCGCTCCACGTCCGGCAGCAGCTCCTTGACCTGGTTCATCAGCGGGACGGCGCCCTCGGCGCCCTCTCCCTCGCGGAAGACCAGGGTGCTGAGGATGCTGGTCTGCCAGTCGGCCAGACGCGCCATGGTCTGCCCCATGGCGCGGGCGAACCGGACCACCGCCTCCTCGTCGAGGATCTCCTCGTCGAGCAGGCCGGCGGCCAGCCGCAGGGCCTCCACGTCGCTCTCGGTGAAGATGACGGTGTCGTCGCTCTGGGTGGGGAAGCCCAGGGCGCGCCAGATGCGGCCGGCGAGCTCGGCGTCGCACCCGGCGAGCTCGATCGCCTGCTCCCTGGTGTAGACCGCCTCACCGCCCAGGAGAGCGGTCTCGATCACTTTCGGGTCAGGACGCGACGACATACGTTCTCTTTCACGGAACCGTCCCCGCCCGTGCGGGGAGCGAGTACTGGGGGTCACCGCGTCGGCGCCGCGGGGCCCACCTCCAGCTTACGCCGGTGGCCGCCGCCGCTCCGGGCGGCCGTCACCGGGCCTCTGAGGGGGCCTCCGGCCGGTGGGCGTCGTTGACCCGCTTGTAGATCTCGGACTGGAACCACTCCGGGCGCGGGACCTTGCTGAGGGTGATGGCCTCCTGTTCGGAGGCCGACTGCACCGTCAACGTCCCGTACCTCATGATGCGTTCCCACACCGACATGCGGAACGCGACGTCGTTGACCCTGGTGAGCGGCATGTCCCTGCCCTGTCGGGAGAGCAGGCCGTCGCGGGTCATCAGGCGCTGGTCGGTGAGGACGTAGACGGTGGTGGACCAGCGCAGCAGGGGGACGAGCCAGAAGGCCAGCGCCGCGACCAGGGCGAGCACCCCGACCGCGCCCGCGGCGAGGGGGGCCCAGTCCTCCTCCCAGGGCAGGAACCACAGCGCCGCGGCGGTGGCGGCGACGATGAGCACCAGGGCCGTGAACTCCTCTACGAGGACGGTCCAGTGCTGCCTGACGACGTGGACGAGTTCCTCGTCGTCGGAGAGGTAGCGGTCCGCGATAGCCATATGTGGATCATGGCACAGGCCGGTACCGCCCAGAAAGGCCGCGTCCGGGGCCTGTGGACGACATTGCGCGGGAGTTCCCCGAACGTTCTCCGGGGCCCGGCCGTGACCGCGGCCCGTCCCTCACCCCCCGGGCCGGACGTGGACGACGTCGCCCACGCTCAGGGCCCGCTCCCCGTCGGGTCCGTCGACCACCAGCCGCCCCTGTGCGTCGACCGCGGACACGACGCCCTCCAGGACCCGGTCGCCGGGCAGGTGGACCCGGACCCGGCGGCCCAGGGTGACGCAGACGTCGCGGTAGACCGCGGCGAGCCCGCTGCCCTCCGCGTCCCCCCCGGACGCCGCCCACATCGTGTACAGCTCCTCGAACTCGCCCAGCAGGGACGCCAGCAGCACGCCCCGGTCGACGTCGGCGGCGCCCTCTCCGCGCAGGGAGACCGCGGTGTCCACGGGCAGCTCGTCGGGGCCCTGGGAGACGTTGATCCCGATGCCGACGACCACGGCCGGGCCGCCGGAGGAGAAGTCGACCTCGGCGAGGATCCCGGCGAGTTTCCCGTCGCCCCCGCCCGGCGCGGCCCGGAACGCCGCGGGGACCAGCAGGTCGTTGGGCCACTTGAGGGCCGCCCGGATCCCGGTGGTGCGGCGCACCGCCCCGACGGCGGCCACGCCCATCAGGGCCGACAGCCAGCCCAGCCTCTCGGCCGGCACACCCGGGCGCAGGAGCAGGGAGACGGTGAGGGCGGCGCGCGGCGGGGTGCTGAAGCCGCGCCCCATCCGGCCCCGGCCCGCGCTCTGGTGCTCGGCCACCAGCACGCTGCCGTGCGGGGCCCCGGCGCGGCCGCGGGCCGCCAGTTCGGTGTTGGTGGATCCGGCCTCGGGCACCACCTCGATCCGCTCCCACATGCCGCCGGGGCGGACGAGGGCGGCGGCGAGCGCCGCCGGGTCGAGCGGCGGGCGCGGGAACGGGTCGGAGACGGCCATGCACCCATTACAGCAGTGCCGCGGCCCGGCAGAGCATCCGTGTGCGCTCACGGCGCCCCGTCCCGGCCGGGACGGGGCGCCGTACGGACCGCGGTCAGCCGGTGTTCTGGAGGCCCGCGGCGACGCCGTTGACCGACAGCAGCAGGAGCCGCTCCAGGTGCTGCTGGTCCTCGGGCGACAGGGTCTCGGCGTCCTCCGAGCGCAGCGCCTCCAGGGCGCGCAGCTGGAGGTGGGACAGCGCGTCCACGTAGGGGTTGCGCAGGTCCACCGCGCGCGAGAGCACCCTGCGGTTCTCCAGCAGCCGGGTGTGGCCGGTCACACGGAGCACCAGGTCCCGGGTGAGGTCGTACTCGTCCAGGACGCGCCTGCTCATCTCGGGGCGGTCGCCCAGGGCGAGGTAGCGCTCGGCGATGGTCCGGTCGGTCTTGGCCAGGCTCATCTCCGCGTTGTCCAGCAGGGACGCGAACATGGGCCACTCGCGGTAGGCGGCCTGGAGCAGCGGCAGGTCGTCCACGGCCGCCAGGCCGGTGCCCAGCCCGTACCAGCCGGGCAGGTTGACCCGGGTCTGGGTCCAGGCGAACACCCACGGGATGGCGCGCAGGTCGCCCAGGCCGCGGGCGGCGCCGCGGCGGGCCGGGCGCGAGCCCAGGCGCAGCTCCCCCAGCTCCTCCAGCGGGCTGACCCGGGAGAACCAGGCCGCGAACCCGTCCGCGTTGATGAGGTCCAGGTAGGCCCGCTGGGCGGCGGCCGCGATGGCGTCGGCGTGCGGGCGGTACTTCAGGGCGGCGGAGCGCTCTCGCTCCTGCACCTCGTCGGTGGAGGCCATGAGGACGGCGTGACCGACCTGCTCGATGTGACGCCGGGCCAGGTCGGCCTGGCCGTAGCGGGCGAAGATGACCTCGCCCTGCTCGGTGACCTTGAACCGGCCGTCGACCGAGCCGGGCGCCTGGGCCAGCAGGGCGCGGCTGGCCGGGCCGCCGCCGCGGCCCAGGGAGCCGCCGCGGCCGTGGAACAGGGTGAGGCGCACGTCGTGGCGGCGCGCCCAGGCGGCCAGCCGGGCCTGGGCGTCGTACAGCCGCAGGGTGGCGCTGACCGGGCCGACGTCCTTGGCCGAGTCGCTGTAGCCGAGCATCACCTCGACGCGGCGGCCGCTCTGCTCCAGCCGTTCCTGCATCTGCGGGATGTCGAGCATGCCGTCCAGCACCTGCGGGGAGGCGTCCAGGTCGGCGCCGGTCTCGAAGAGCGGGATGACGTCGAGGACCGGGCGGCGGTCGGCCGGGAGCGCGTACCCGGCGAGTTCGTACACGGCGGCGATGTCGTCGGCGGAGCGGGTGAAGCTGACGATGTAGCGGCGGCAGGCCTCCACCCCGAAGCGCTCCTGGATCCAGGAGACCACCCGGAGGGTGTCCAGGACCTCGCGGGTGCGCTCGGAGAGCGGACCGTCGGGGCCGTGCTCGCGCAGCTCTGCCAGGGCGGTGGCGTGCACCTCGCTGTGCTGGCGGATCTCCAGCTCGGCGAGGTGGAAGCCGAAGGTCTCGGCCTGCCAGACGAGGTGCTGGAGCTCGCCGTAGGCCTGGCGGACCGCCCCGGCCGCGGCCAGGGACTCCTGGACGGTGCGCAGGTCCGCGAGGAACGCCTCGGCACCGGGGTAGGCCAGGTCGGCGTCGCGCTCGCGGGTGGCGCGCAGCCGGGCGGTGGCGTACAGCAGGAACTGGCGGTGCGGCTCGTTGGGCGAGCGCTCGGAGATCTCCGCCAGCAGCGACGGCTGTCCGGCGCGGGCGGAGGAGAGCGCGTCGAGCAGCGCCGGGGAGGCGGGGGTGAGGTTGCCGTAGGCGGTGAGGGTGCGGGCGATCCGCTCGCAGGCGGACTCCAGGCCGCGCAGCACGTGCTCGGACTGGATGCGCACGGCCTCGCGGGTGACCTCGTGGGTGACGAAGGGGTTGCCGTCGCGGTCGCCGCCGATCCAGGTGCCGTAGCGGACGAACGGCACGGCCCGGGGCGGGCGGACGCCGGTGCCCTCGGGGTCCAGGGCCCGGTCCAGGGCCCGGTAGACGTGCGGGATGACGGAGAAGATGGTCTCGTCGAAGGCGGCCAGCGCGGTGCGCACCTCGTCGAGCGGGTCGAGCCGGGTGTAGCGCAGCTGGGAGGTGCGCCAGAGCAGGTCGATCTCCTCCAGCAGGCGGCGGTGCGCCTCGGCGGCCTCGGTGCTGCCCTCGTGGGCGCTGTGCCAGGCGTCGAGCTGGGCGCTGATCCGCAGGATGGAGGTGGAGACGGCGCGGCGGCGGGCCTCGGTGGGGTGGGCGGTGAGCACGGGGTGGAACTCCATACCCGCGATCAGCGCGTCGAGGTGCCCGTCCCCTCCGGCGCCCTCGCGGACGGCGCGGACGGCCGCGGCCAGGGACTCGCGGGGCGGGTTGGCGGCGTCGTCGCGCTCGCGCAGGGTGCGCATGCGCTGGTGCTCCTCGGCCAGGTTGGCGAGGTGGAAGTAGACGGTGAAGGCGCGAGCGACCTGCTTGGCGCGTTCGAGTGGCCAGGCGGCCACCAGGGCGGTGATCTCCTCACCGGAGACGGCTCCGTCGCGGGCGCCGATGACCGCGTGGCGGAGTTTTTCGACATCGGCGAGGAGGTCCTCGCCGCCGCTCTCCTGGAGCACGGTCCCGAGCATTTCGCCGAGCAGCTTGACGTCATTCCGGAGCTGTTCGGGCACTTCCTGGCGCGCACTGGCGCGCTCTGCGCTTACCGCTGTCATAGGGCAGACACTACAGAGAACGGTTCTCACCGGGCGTTCTCGGGGGCGCATTTCCGAGCTTTTGCCGTTGCGTTAACAATTGTTCCGAAAGGGCGCGGAATTCACACCCGGTCACGTTTCCCGGCCTCCCGGGACCCGCCCGGAGCCGCTCCGGACAGCGGATGTTACTCGCCGGTAACCGCAGGGGGCGTCACCGTCGGCGCACCCCGCGGGGTTAACCTGCGTACTTATGGCCACCCAAGCCCCTGAACCACCGCCCGCGGATGAGATCGACATCCACACCACCGCGGGCAAGCTCGCCGACCTGCGGCGACGCCGCTACGAGGCGGTCCACGCGGGATCCGCGCGGGCCGTCGAGAAACAGCACGCCAAGGGCAAGATGACCGCCCGCGAACGCATCGACGCCCTGCTCGACCCGGGCTCGTTCGTCGAGCTGGACGCCCTGGCCCGCCACCGGTCCACCAACTTCGGACTGGACGCCCACCGGCCCTACGGGGACGGGGTCGTCACCGGCTACGGAACCGTCGACGGCCGCCCCGTCGCCGTGTTCAGCCAGGACGTCACCGTCTTCGGCGGATCGCTCGGCGAGGTCTACGGTGAGAAGATCTGCAAGGTCCTCGACCACGCCCTCACCAACGGCTGCCCCGTCATCGGCATCAACGAGGGCGGCGGGGCCCGTATCCAGGAGGGCGTCGTCTCCCTGGGCCTGTACGCCGAGATCTTCAAGCGCAACACCCACGCCTCCGGCGTCATCCCCCAGATCTCCGTGATCATGGGCGCCGCCGCCGGCGGCCACGTCTACTCCCCCGCCCTCACCGACTTCATCGTGATGGTCGACGAGACCTCGCAGATGTTCATCACCGGGCCCGACGTCATCAAGACCGTCACCGGCGAGGACGTCTCCATGGAGGAGCTGGGCGGGGCGCGCACCCACAACACGAGGTCGGGCGTGGCCCACTACATGGGCGCCGACGAACAGGACGCCCTCGACTACGTCAAGGCCCTGCTGGCGCACCTGCCCGGCAACAACCTGGAGGACGCCCCCGTCCTGGCACCCGAGGAGGACCCGGGCGAGGAGGTCAACGACGCCGACCTGGCGCTGGACACCTTCGTCCCCGACTCGGCCAACCAGCCCTACGACATCCGGACCGTCATCGGGACCGTCCTGGACGACGGCGACTTCCTCGAGGTCCACGCCATGTTCGCCACCAACATGGTGGTGGGCTTCGGCCGCGTCGACGGGCGCTCGGTCGGCGTCATCGCCAACCAGCCCATGAGCCTGGCCGGCTGCCTGGACATCGACGCGTCCGTCAAGGCCGCCCGGTTCGTGCGCACCTGCGACGCCTTCAACATCCCGGTGCTGACCTTCGTGGACGTGCCCGGCTTCCTGCCCGGCACCGACCAGGAGTGGGACGGCATCATCCGGCACGGCGCCAAGCTGCTCTACGCCTACGCCGAGGCCACCGTCCCGCTGATCACCGTGATCACCCGCAAGGCGTTCGGCGGAGCCTACGACGTCATGGGCTCCAAGCACCTGGGCGCCGACGTCAACCTGGCCTGGCCCACCGCGCAGATCGCCGTCATGGGCGCCCAGGGCGCGGTGAACATCCTGCACCGGCGCACCCTCGCGGCCGCCGACGACGTGGAGGCCGAGCGGACCCGCCTCATCGGCGAGTACGAGGACACCCTCCTCAACCCCTACTCGGCGGCCGAGCGCGGCTACGTCGACGGGGTGATCCTGCCGTCGGAGACCCGGGTCCAGATCACCAGGGCACTGCGCGCGCTGGCGGGCAAGCGCAGGCAGCTGCCCCCCAAGAAGCACGGGAACATCCCGCTGTGAGCGCCCGGCACACCCCGCCGCACCTGGTCGTCGTCCGCGGCGAGCCCACCGCGGAGGAGATCGCCGCCCTCACCGCGGTGCTCGCCGCACGGGCCGCCGCCGCACGGGCCGCGGCCCGGCCCCCGGACGCACGGGAGCGGCCCTCGGCCTGGCGCGACCGGGCCCGGGGGCTGCGCACCCCGCTGCGACCGGGCCCGGGGGCCTGGCGCACCAGCCTGCGATGACACCGCCACTACCTAGACTCCAAGGGGAGCGGTCGGCGCATCCGCCCCACACCACAGCAGAGGACCTCCACCGTGCGTAAAGTTCTGATCGCCAACCGCGGCGAGATCGCCGTGCGCATCGCCCGCGCCTGCCGCGACGCCGGGCTGGGCAGCGTGGCCGTCTACGCCGAACCCGACCTGGACGCCCTGCACGTCAAGGTCTCCGACGAGGCCTACGCCCTGGGCGGGACCACCCCCGCCGACTCCTACCTCGACATCGGCGGACTCCTGGCCGTGGCCGCCGGGTCGGGGGCCGACGCCGTCCACCCCGGCTACGGGTTCCTGGCCGAGAACGCCGACTTCGCCCAGGCCGTCATCGACGCCGGGCTCACCTGGATCGGGCCGCCCCCCGCCGCCATCACCGCCCTGGGCGACAAGGTCCAGGCCCGCCACATCGCCCACAAGGTCGGCGCGCCCCTGGTGGCCGGGACCCCCGACCCCGTCGCCTCCGCCGACGAGGTCGTGGCCTTCGCCGAGGAGCACGGGCTGCCCATCGCCATCAAGGCCGCGTTCGGCGGCGGCGGACGCGGGTTGAAGGTCGCCCACACCCTGGCCGAGGTCCCCGAGGCCTACGAGTCCGCGGTGCGCGAGGCCGTCACCGCGTTCGGCCGCGGGGAGTGCTTCGTCGAGCGCTACCTCGACAGGCCCCGCCACGTGGAGACCCAGTGCCTGGCCGACGCCCACGGCAACGTCGTGGTCGTCTCCACCCGCGACTGCTCCCTCCAGCGCCGCCACCAGAAGCTCGTGGAGGAGGCCCCCGCCCCGTTCCTGACCCCCGACCAGACGGACCGGCTGTACGCGGCGTCCAAGGCCATCCTCAAGGAGGCCGGGTACGTGGGCGCGGGCACCTGCGAGTTCCTCGTCGGGGTGGACGGCACCATCTCCTTCCTGGAGGTCAACACCCGCCTGCAGGTCGAGCACCCGGTGAGCGAGGAGGTCACCGGGATCGACCTGGTCCGGGAGATGTTCCGCATCGCCGACGGCGAGGAGCTGGGCTACGGCGACCCCGAGGTGCGCGGGCACTCCTTCGAGTTCCGGATCAACGCCGAGGACGCGGGCCGCAACTTCATGCCCGCCCCGGGCACCGTCACGGAGCTGGCCCTTCCGGGCGGGCCCGGCGTGCGCGTGGACACCGGCTGCGAGGCCGGGTTCACCGTGCCGCAGGCCTTCGACTCCATGGTCGCCAAGCTCATCGTCACCGGGCGCACCCGCACCCAGGCGCTGGAGCGGGCGCGGCGGGCGCTGGCGGAGTTCACCGTGGGCGGCATGCCCACCGTGATCCCCTTCCACCAGGCCGTCGTGGAGGACCCGGCGTTCGCCCCCGCCGACCCGGAGCAGCCGTTCGGGGTGTACACCCGGTGGATCGAGACCGAGTTCGACAACCGGATCGAGCCCTGGTCGGGGACCCCGGGCGAGGCGGACCCGGTCGAGCGCGAGACCGTCACCGTGGAGGTCGGCGGCAAGCGCATCGACGTGGTCCTGCCCGCCTCCCTCAACGTGGGCGCGGCCCCGGCCGCCCCGGCGGGCGGGAAGAAGAAGCGGGCCTCCCGGGCCGGCGGCGGCCCGGCCGCCGCCGCGTCCGGCGACGCGCTGGTCTCGCCGATGCAGGGCACCGTGGTCAAGGTCGTCGCGGCCGAGGGCCAGGAGGTGTCCGAGGGCGACACGGTCGTGGTCATCGAGGCCATGAAGATGGAGCAGCCGCTGGCCGCGCACAAGGCCGGGACCGTCACCGGTCTGAAGGTCACCGCGGGCGAGGCCGTCGGCAACGGCGCCGTCATCTGCGACATCAAGGACGCCTAGGGTCTGTTTTTTGAGTGCCGTCCTCTTCCGCGGGGGGTGTGTGAGGCGCCGGCGGGGTTCTGCAGGCCCGGAGGGGATGTCCCAGGAACGGGGACGTTCCCGTGGGGCCGAGGGTCCCCGCCTTCCAAAGGCGCCGAACGCGAACCGAAGCGGAGCGGAGGTTCGAAAGAACACGGCCTAGCGCCTGGACACGTACGGGGGAGGCGCCGGCGGCGCCTCCCCCTCATACGTGCGGTCGGAGTCCGGGCGACCTGAGCATGCGCATGTGAAAGCGTTCCTGGGGGCTCACCAGGACCGGACTTTTGTCGGTGGGTCCGGTGTGCGTCGGAAGATCCGGGACGCGGTCCGGGTCCTCGGCGGTGAACCCGCCCTCGGGAGGCGGCGGGACCGCCACGTCGGGGCCGGACTCCCTGGCCGAAGGTGTGGCCACAGCGGGTGCGGACGTGTCGTCTCCGACCGTCGGATCGTTCTCGTCGCTCACGGTGGCCGCATCGATCACCTCGTCGGGGAGCCCTCCGGAAACGATGCCACCCACACCTGCGGGAGGGTGATTCTCGCCGCATCCGGGGCGGGAAGAGCGACGCGAACCCCCACGGGGGCGACGATCCGCTCATCCCACGTAAGAAACCTCGGCCCAGACCTATGGAAAAGGTAGGAAAGGCCGTATATGGTTCCCCCTTGTGACGAACATCTGGGGACTGACCCGCCGCTGGCACATCGACCTGTGCCGCCGCGGATGTCAGGCGTGTAGCTAGGTCCACGCGCGCCCGTCCGGGCGACGCGCCGCACACCCCTCCCCCGCCGTTCCCCGCACGGGACGGCACCCGTCCTCCGTCACCCTTCCTCCAGGGGCGGAGCCCGCCGTCACCTCTCTCCGGTGACACCCGCACACATTCCCCGAGCCGGAGATCCCGCACGCCCACAGGCCGACCGCCGCGGCGTGCCCCCGCTCCGGCTGCTCACCGCTTGGAGTCACTTCCGTGTCCGCACAGACCGCCACGGTCAAGCCGCAGCGCCGCCTGCGGCTCCCCTCGTTCGGCGTCCAGGTCCTGCTGGGCCTCGTGCTCGGCCTCGTCCTGGGCTTCGTCGCCCTCCGGATCGGCCCCGTCGGCGACGGTGAGCCCAACTGGCTCGCCGTCACCCTCCAGACCATCGGCAGCACGTTCGTGTCGCTGCTGAAGACGGTCGTCCCGCCGCTGATCATCCTCGCCGTCATCTCCTCCATCGCCAACCTGCGCAACGTCACCAACGCCGCGCGGCTGGCCTGGAAGACCCTGCTGTGGTTCGCGATCACCGCCCTGGTCGCGGTGGCCATCGGCATCACCCTGGGCCTGGTCGTCCGCCCCGGCGTGAACAGCTCCGTGGACCCGGGCACCGTGGCCGAGCCCTCGGGCAGCGGCTCCTGGCTGGCGTTCATCGAGAGCCTGGTGCCCGCCAACTTCCTGGGCCTGGCCGCGGACACCTCCGCCGCGGACGACGGAAGCCTGAGCACCTCGCTGGGCTTCAACGTCCTCCAGCTGATCGTCATCGCGATCGTCCTGGGCATCGCCGCCGTCAAGACCGGCAAGGCCGCCGAGCCGTTCATCTCGTTCACCGAGTCGGCCCTGCAGGTCGTCCTCAAGGCCCTGTGGTGGATCATCCGCCTCGCCCCGATCGGCACCGTCGGCCTGCTCGGCAACGCCGTCTACAGCTACGGCTGGACCACCATCGGCGCCCTGGGCAAGTACACGCTGACCATCTACCTCGGCCTGGCCCTGGTGCTGTTCGTCGTCTACCCCGTGCTCGCCCGCGTCAACGGCCTGTCCCCGGTCAAGTACTTCACCGGCGCCTGGCCCGCGATCCAGCTGGCCTTCGTGTCCCGCTCCTCGATGGGCACCATGCCGGTCACCCAGCGGGTCACCGAGCAGAACCTGGGCGTGCCGCGCTACTACTCCGCGTTCGCCGTCCCCTTCGGCGCGACCACCAAGATGGACGGCTGCGCCGCGATCTACCCGGCGGTCTCGGCGATCTTCATCGCCCAGTTCTTCCCGGACATCTCGCTGGGCCTGACCGACTACCTGCTCATCGTGTTCGTGTCGGTGATCGGCTCGGCCGCGACCGCGGGTACCACCGGCGCCACGGTCATGCTGACCCTGACCCTGTCCACCCTGGGCCTGCCCCTGGAGGGCGTCGGCCTGCTGCTGGCCGTGGACCCGATCCTGGACATGGGCCGCACCGCGGTGAACGTGGCCGGGCAGGCGCTGATCCCGGCGATCGTCGCCAAGCGCGAGGGCATCCTCGACCTGGCCCGCTACAACGCGCCGCGCGACGCCTCCGGCTTCGTCCCGCTGGACGAGCCCGCCGGGAACGAGGCCGCCGCCGAGGACGCACCCGCCGCCGAGGTGGAGAAGGTGCCCGCGGGCACCGCCAAGGAGTAGCCCTCCGGCGTATCGAACGCGGAGCGGCCCGCCGGTGTCCCGGCGGGCCGCTTCGCGTTCGGGGAGAGAGAGGCGTCACCATGGGAACCAAGAGGCCCCTCCCATTCGTCCCTGAGGTGTGAGGGTAGCGAGAGGAACGACATGTTGCGCCGCTTGGTAACGCCCACCGTGCTGACCGCAGGGATCGCGGCCGTGGTGGTGAGCGCCGCGGCGGTGCCCGCGGCCGCCGACACCGTGGAGGCCCCCGACAGCAACGCCATCGCCCAGGAACTGGAGGACGACGGCGTCTTCATCGACCCCTCGATCGACGCCATCCCGTCGGCCGAGGAGGGCGCCCTGGAGGCCGCCGCGGCCGGGGCCGAAACCCCCGTCTACTACGTGCTCCTGCCGACCGACGCGGTCAACTCCGACTCGGCGCTCAACGCGCTGATGGAGCCGGTCATGGCCGAGGTCGGCGACGGCCTGTACGGCGTGCTGGCCGGGTCGGAGGAGTTCCGGGTCCTGTCCCCGAACGTCGAGGACACCGAGGCCATCCGCGAGATCGCCCTGCGGGAGGGCGGCGGCAACCAGGTCGACACCCTGGTGGCCGTGCCCGACGCCGCCGAGCAGGTGGAGTCCGCCGCCGCGGCCGGCAGCACCGCGCTGTGGGTCCTGCTCGTCATCGCCCTGCTGGTCGCGGGCGGCATCTTCCTGCTGGTCCGCAACAACCGGCGCAAGCGCGAGGAGCTCAAGGCCAAGCAGCTGGCCGAGATCAAGCAGATGGCCACCGAGGACGTGGTGCGCCTGGGCGAGGACGTCGCCCGGCTGGAGATCGACCTGTCCGCGGTCGACGACGACACCCGCACCGACTACTCGCGCGCCATGGACGCCTACGACCAGGCCAAGTCCCGGCTGGACACCATCCGCGAGCCGGAGGAGATCCGCCAGGTCACCAACTCCCTGGAGGACGGCCGCTACTACATGACGGCCACCCGGGCCCGGCTCAACGGGGACCCGGTGCCGGACCGGCGCGGTCCCTGCTTCTTCAACCCGCAGCACGGCCCCTCCGTGGAGGACGTCACCTGGGCCCCGCCCGGCGGCACCCCCCGCCAGGTCACGGCCTGCGCGTCCTGCGCCCAGGCGGTCAAGAGCGGCATGGACCCGAACGACGTGCGCATGGTCGAGGTGGACGGCCGCCGCGTGCCGTACTACGACGCGGGCCCGGCCTACTCGCCCTACGCCGGCGGCTACTTCGGCATGGACATGATGATGGGCATGTTCACCGGCATGATGATGGGCTCGATGATGGGCTCCATGATGGGCATGGGCATGGGGATGGGCATGGGCGACGCCACCGGCGACGTCGGTGCCGAGGGCGACTTCGGCGGCGGCGACTTCGGCGGTGGGGACTTCGGGGGCGGCGACTTCGGCGGCTTCGACTTCTGACCTGTTCGTCCACACCTGGAGAGGGGCCCCGGGCGTCGTCCGCCCGGGGCCCCTCTCCGTGTGCGGGTGCGCGCCGTTCCGGGCACGACCCGCTCCGCGTGCCGGCCGGACGCCCGGGGAGGCGGGCGGTGCACGGTCGGCGCGGGGAGGCGGACGGTGCGCGCCGCGGCGCGGCGCGGGCGCCCCGCCGGACCGCCCGCGCGTGTCAGGCCGCGGCGCCGGAGGCCCCGGCGGTCCGCCGGGACGGGACCGGGCGCTTGCTCAGCCGCGGGCCGCGTCCAGGTCCCCGATCCAGGCGGCGACGTGCTCCGCGGTGTGCGCCGGGTCCTCGCGGGTGGTGTCCAGGAGGGTGACCGGCGGGTCGAGCCGCCCGGCCTCCGCGTCCACCCAGGCGGCGAACTCCAGGGTCTCGGCGATCCGCTCCTCGTCCCACTGCCGCCAGGCGGGCCGGGCCCGCAGCCGCTCCGCCAGCACCCGCGGCTCGCACGTGAGCGCCAGGTAGTGGACACCGTCGAACAGCGCCCGCTCGGGCAGCGGCTCGAACTCCGGGGGGACCACCGTCCCGCACAACACGACCGGCCGCCCGCTCTGCTGGACCATGGCGGCGGTGCGCAGCCAGGTGGACCGGAACAGGCGGTGGTGGTCGGCCGGGTCGCGCAGGCCGCCCACCCACAGCAGGTCCTGTTCGAGTACGACGAACCGGTCCCGCAGGCGCTCCAGCAGCAGCCCGGCGATGGTCGACTTGCCGGTGCCGCTGGGCCCGGAGACGCAGTACAGGGGAAGGCGCAGGAAGGGGCGGGTGCGGCCGCAGAAGCGGCACAGCAGCACGGAGACCCCCGACGAGGTGTCGGGGGTCGGGTCCCACTCCCCGCAGTGAGTACAGATCAGCGGGTGCACGTGGTGGTGTCTCTAGTCGAAGAGGTCCTCGAGGAAGCTCTTCTTGCGGCGCCGGTAGGGGCGCGGCGAGTCGCTGTAGCCGCGCGGGGAGTCCGGGTAGCCGCCGCGGTAGCCGCGGGGCGAGTCGGGGTAGCCGGGGGCCGGGTAGGACTGCTGCGGGTAGCCCTGGCGGGGGTAACCGGCGGCGGGCGGCGGGGCCTGGTGGGGGTCGGGAGGCGGCGGGGTCAGGCCGTAGTGGCGCTGCTCGGCCTCGACGATGCGCTCGAGCTCGCCACGGTCGAGGAAGATGCCCTGGCACCCGTCACACCGCTCGATGTGGACGCCCTGGCGGTCGAACGTGCGCATGTGGCTTTGGCACTTGGGACAGATCACGGCGGAACGCTACTCTCATCGGCGTCAAAGAAACGTAAAAAGGCCCGCCCGCGGGGGGCGGGCCGATGGACCGAGCCTACTCGGGCGACGCGAGCATCAGGGAGCGGGCCGCCTCGGTGACGCTTCCCGACAGGGACGGGTACACCGCGAAGGTGTGCGCGAGGTCGTCCACGGTCAGCCGCTGCTGCACCGCCACCGACACCGCCAGGATCAGCTCGCTGGCGCGCGGGCCGACGATGACGCCGCCCAGCACGATGCCGGTGTGCTGGCGGCAGATCAGCTTGACGAACCCGTCCTTCACCTCGTTCATCTTGGCGCGCGGGTTGGTGTTGAGGGGCAGCGTGACGGAGCGGCCGTCGATGCGGCCGCTGCGCACGTCGTCCTCGCTGGCGCCGACGGCGGCCAGCTCCGGGTGGGTGAACACGGTGGACGCCACGGTCGACAGCTTCAGCGGGGAGACGGCCTCGCCCAGGGCGTGCCACATGGCGATGCGGCCCTGCATGGCGGCCACGGAGGCGAGCATGTTGACGCCGGTGCAGTCGCCGGCGGCGTAGACGCCGGGGACGGTGGTGCGCGAGACCCGGTCGACCTCGACGAACCCGCCCTGGCCCAGGCGAACGCCCGCCTCCTCCAGGCCGAGCCCCTCGGTGTTGGGGATCATGCCGACGGTCATCAGGCAGTGGGAGCCCTCGACGGTGCGGCCGTCGGACAGGGTGACCAGCACCCCGTCCCCGGTGCGCACGACCGACTCGGCGCGGGTGCGGTTGAGGACGGTCATGCCCCGGCGCAGGAAGACCTCCTCCAGGACCCGGGCCGCGTCGGGGTCCTGGGTGGGCATGACGTGTTCGCGGGAGGAGACCAGGGTCACGTTCGAGCCGAGGGACTGGTAGGCGCTGGCGAACTCGGCGCCGGTGACGCCGGAGCCGACGACGATGAGCTTCTCGGGGAGCTCGTCCAGGTCGTAGAGCTGGCGCCAGGTGAGGATGCGCTCGCCGTCGGGGCGGGCGGAGGGCAGCTCGCGGGGGTGGGCGCCGGTGGCGACGAGGACGACGTCGGCGCGGATGCGGGTGTCGCCGACGGCGACGATGCGCGGGTCGACCAGCCGGGCCTCGCCGTTGACGACCTCGATGCCCTCCCGGACCAGGCGGGCGCGGGTGTCGTCGGACTGGGCCTGGGCCAGGGCCAGGATCCGGTTGTTGACCGTGGGCATGTCGACGTGCACGGAGGACTTGCCGTCGAGCTGGTCGTCCACCTGGATGCCCAGGGTCTCGGACTCGCGCACGTAGGTGGTGCGGGTGGAGGTGGCGATCAGGCTCTTGGAGGGAACGCAGTCGGTGAGGACGCAGGCACCGCCGATACCGTCCCGGTCCACCACCGTCACGTCCGCGCCGAGCTGCGCGGCGACCAGTGCCGCCTCGTAGCCCCCGGGACCGCCCCCGATGATCACGACCTTCGTCACTCTGCTTCACTCCCTCTGCGGCCGGGCCGTCGTCCGCTCGTCCCGGTCGGGGTCGAAGGGCATGACGGGGCGGCACGTGGTTCTCTCGCTTACCCCTATTGTCGGCCATGCCGACCGGCGGATTCCGCACCCGCCCCGTCGCGGGGGGTCGGGCGCTCCCCCACCGCCCGTCTAGCGTTGCGTTCCGGAACCATTCGGCTACACGGCGGTAGCATCCGCTGTGTGAGCGAAACAGAGCAGCCGCCGAGGACGACCGCAGAGGCCAGGGAGCTGGCGGCCGACGCGGCGCATGATCTCCGGACCCGGGCCGGTGCCGACGGCTTCGACGCCCTGGTGGTGCTCGGTTCCGGGTGGACGGACGCGGTGGACACGCTCGGTTCCCCCGACATCGGGTTCGACGCGGCGGAACTGCCCGGCTTCCTGGCGCCGACCGCCGAGGGGCACGGCACCGCGGTCCACAGCATGTGGGTGGGCGACAAGCGGGTGGTGGTGTTCACAGGGCGCCTGCACCTGTACGAGGGCCACGGCCCGATGCGGGTCGTGCACGCGGTGCGGACCGGGATCGCCGCGGGGGCGCGGCTGGTCGTGCTGACCGGGTCGGTGGGCTCCCTCCGGGTGGACATCGCGCCGGGGCAGCCGGTGGTGCTGAGCGACCACATCAACCTGACCGCGCGCTCACCGCTGACGGGCCCGACGTTCGTGGACCTGTCGTCGGCGTACAGTCCGCGGCTGCGCAGGCTCGTCCACGAGGTGGACGCCTCGCTGGCGGAGGGGGTGTACGCGGCGACGCCGGGGCCGCAGATGCAGACCCCGGCGGAGGCGAAGGTGCTGCGCCAGGCGGGGGCGGACGTGGTGGGCCGGTCGATCCCGCTGGAGGCCATCGCCGCGGTGGAGATGGGCGCCGAGGTGCTGGGGCTGTCGATCGTGAGCAACGACGCCCTCGGGGCGGTGCTGGACCCGTTCCAGCAGGAGAGGGCGCTGGAGATCGTCCGGCAGCGGGCGCGCCGCCTGGGAGAGCTGCTCAACCGGCTGCTGGTCCGGGCCTGAGGGGACCGGTCCGGCGGGGGACCCGGTTCGGGGGCGTGTTCCGCGCTGCGGAGAGGGGGCGGGGGCTCCGGGCCGCGTGGCCCCGTCGGAGGCGGGGGCGCAGGGCCGGGCCCGGTTCCGGGGCGTGTTCCGCGCCTCGGGGGGATGCGCACTCCGGGCCGCGCCGCGCGGGACCCCCGCAGGTCCCTCGGATGCGCGATGCGGCCCGGACGCGTCGTTCCGGGGCCGCCTCCGTACGGATCCGTCCGGTACCGGCGTGGCGAGCGTACACCCCGAGGCCTTGGGGTGGACGGTACCGGCCGTGCTCCGTCCGGAGGCGTGGAGCCCCGTTCCGGTGTCCCGCCCGTGCAGGATCCCCGCAGACCCCGTTGGACTCACGGGCCGGTGGGACACCGGTCCTACTCTTCCCGTTGTTCGTCAGAACAGCGTGACGCCCGGGAGAGGATCCGGGTGGGCGGCCATCCGCGCGAAGCCCTCCCACCCGGAACACTCTCCATTAGGCATGCCTTACCTAACCAGAGCCGACCGGTTCCGTCAACCCCGTGCCCGGGCGAAGAACGGACCCGGCCCCCGCGGCGGCGGGAGACCGGGTCCGGATCCGGGAGAGGGCGCTCAGCCCAGCAGGAACGCCGCCACGACCAGGGCGGAGACGGCACCGGCGATGACGATCACCTCGACCGGGACCATCGTCTGGGGGCGGTCCTGCGCGCCCAGCGCGGCGGGGCCGGCCTCGTCGACGTCCCGGATCGGGCCGGACAGCGGGCGCGCCTTGTGGCGCTCGGCGTCCTGGCGCAGCTGGAGGGCGGCCCGGTCCATCGGCCGCATCTCCCGGGGGTCCTCGTCGGACGGGTCCATGAAGCCGCCCTCGCGGCGCATGTTGTCGCGGACCCTGCGCCGCTTGGTCTCGCGCAGCGGCCAGGAGCGCACGGCGCCCTCGGGGGTGTGCACCCGCAGCACGTCGACCACGTCCACCCACAGCACGGCGGCCCAGGGGACGAAGGTCTCGCGGAGCGGGTTGATCACCCTCAGACCGCGCTCGGTGACCACGACGCGCGGGCGCAGCCACACCAGGTACACCAGCGCGACGCTGGCCACCAGGACCGCCCCGTACCGCCAGACCTCCGGCCCCTGGCCGCGGAGGAGGAGGTCGACCAGCAGGAGCACGGCGATGACGGTCCAGCCCACCGCCAGGATCCGGGAGGAGAGCGAGTAGTGGACCGTCGGGTTGGCGCCGGAACCCGGTCCGCTCATCGGTCGGCCGCCCACTTGAGCTGCGCGAACCCGGGCTTGATGACACCGTTGATGAGCGCCAGCCGCTCGTCGAAGGGCAGGAACGCCGACTTCATGGCGTTGACCGTGAACCACTGGACGTCGTCCCAGCCGTACCCGAAGGCCGCGGAGAGCCGGGAGAACTCCTCCGACAGGGTGGTGCCGCTCTGCAGGCGGTTGTCGGTGTTCACCGTCACCCGGAAGCGCAGGTCGCGCAGCAGGCCGATGGGGTGCTCGGCGATGGAGGCCGCCGCCCCGGTCTGCACGTTGGAGCTGGGGCACATCTCCAGCGGGACGCGCTTGTCGCGCACGTACTGGGCCAGCCGCCCCAGGCGGGGAGCGCCACTGTCGGTGACGGTGATGTCGTCGATGATGCGCACGCCGTGGCCGAGCCGGTCGCAGCCGCACCACTGGAGCGCCTCCCAGATCGACGGGAGCCCGAACGCCTCGCCCGCGTGGATCGTGAAGTGGAAGTTCTCCCGGCGCAGGTACTCGAAGGCGTCCAGGTGCCGGGTCGGGGGGTTGCCCGCCTCGGCTCCGGCGATGTCGAACCCGGCCACCCCGGCGTCGCGGTAGCGGACCGCGAGCTCGGCGATCTCCGAGGAGCGGGCGGCGTGGCGCATCGCGGTGACCAGCTGCCCGGTGCGGATGCTCCGCCCGGAGTCGGCGGCCCGCTTCTCCCCCAGTTCGAGGCCCTCCTGGACGGCCTCGACGACCTCCTCCAGGGTGAGCCCGCGCTCCAGGTGCTGCTCGGGGGCGTAGCGCTGCTCGGCGTAGACCACCCCGTCGGCGGCCAGGTCCTCGGCTGCCTCGGCGGCGACCCGGACCAGGGCGTCACGGGTCTGCATGACGGCCGTGGTGTGCGCGAACGTCTCCAGGTAGCGCTCCAGCGAGCCGGAGTCGGAGGCGTCGCGGAACCAACGCCCCAGTTCCTCGGGGTCGTAGGTGGGCAGGTCCCTGTATCCGACCTCCCGGGCCAGCTCGACCACGGTGGCCGGGCGCAGCCCGCCGTCGAGGTGGTCGTGCAGGAGTACCTTGGGCGCCCGCCGGATCTGTTCGACTGTGAGTGGCTGGTTCATGCACTCAGGATGCCACCGGCACCGCACCCGACCCGCCGCCCCGGCGCGAAGTTACCGAGAACCCGGCAGATCCGTGACCGCCGGTCGGAGCACCTCCGGGGCCCGCCGCCCCGCTCCCCGGTTCCGGGAGGGGAGGGGGGCCGGGGCGTCCCGGGAGGGCTCCGGGGCGCCTCAGAAGGACACCGCCTCCTCGGCGGCGCTGCCGACGCGGGCGCGGCCGTCCACGCCCAGGGCGGTCAGCGCGGTGGTCACCATGAACCGGGTGCCGACGCCGATGGCGCGCTCGTCCACGTCGAAGGTCCCCCGGTGCAGGTCCAGCATGGGCCCGTCCCAGTCCGGGGAGTGGGTGCCCAGCCGGGCCAGGGCGCCGGGGACGTGCTCCAGGTACCAGGCGAAGTCCTCACCGCCCAGGCTCTGCGGGGTGGGCGCGGCGGCGTCCGGGCCCAGGGCCAGGGCGGTGGCCTCGCGCATGATGTCCACGCTGGAGGCCTCGTTGATGGTGGGCGGCACGCCCCGCTTGTAGGTGACCTCGGCGTCGGCCCCGTAGGCGGTGGCCACCGACTCCACCAGCCCCTTCACGATGTCGGGGGCCGCGTGCCAGGCCTCGTCGTCCAGGCAGCGCACGGTGCCCTCGGCGACCGCGTCGTCGGGGATGACGTTGGGCGCGGACCCGGCGCTGATGCGGCCCCACACCAGGCTGAACCCGGCGCGCGGGTCGATGCGGCGGGAGAGCGCGGCGGGCAGCTCGGTGACGACCTTGCCCATGGCGTACACCAGGTCGGCGGTCAGGTGGGGGCGCGCGGTGTGCCCGCCCGGCCCGGACAGCCGGACCATCAGCTGGTCGCAGGCGGCGGTGATGCCGCCGGTGCGCAGGCCCACCCGGCCGACCATGAGGCGGGGGTCGCAGTGCAGCGCGAAGATCCGGTCGACGCCGTCCAGGGCCCCGGCGTTGACGACCTCGACGGCGCCTCCGGGCAGTTCCTCCGCCGGCTGGAAGACGAGCCGGACCCGGCCGGGCAGCGCGCCCGCACGGTCCTGCTGGGCGAGGAAGACCCCGGTGGCCAGCAGGACCGTGGTGTGGACGTCGTGGCCGCAGGCGTGGGCGGCGCCCGGGACGGTGGAGCGGTAGGGGACGTCCTTCTCGTCGGTCAGGGGCAGGGCGTCGATGTCGGCCCGCAGGGCGACGGTGGGGCCGGGAGCCGAGCCGATGTCGCAGACCAGTCCGGTGCCGCCGGGGAGCACCCTGGGTTGCAGTCCGACCGCGCGCAGGCGTTCGGCGATGCGTCCTGTGGTGCGATGTTCGGCGAAGGCGAGTTCGGGGTGCATGTGCAGGTCACGGCGGAAGCCGGTGAAGTCCCGCTCACGGCGCGCCAGAAAAGTGGTCAGCTGTTCCGGCAGGTCTCGTCCCTGCATGCGAGGGCCCTCTCTACGCTTTCGCCCATGTCTTACCGAGCGCCGGCGCCGTCGCCGGCACCGACTCCTGCACGGGTGGGACCGTCGTCGAGCTCGGCCGCGAGCATGTCCACGACGTCGTCGAGGGTGCCGCCCTCGGCGATGACCGCGCGCTGACGCTCGTAGGAGGCGCCCTTGTCCAGGATCTCGGAGATCTGGTCCAGGTCCTCGGCGCAGCCCAGGCGGGTCGCCACCGGCTTCAGCTCGCGGACCAGCTCGTAGAGGTCGTCACGGATCGGGACGGTGGTCCCTCGTTCGTCCGTGATGACGCGAGCGTCGAGCCCGTAGCGGGTCGCCCGCCACTTGTTGTCCCTCACCAGCCAGGACGGCGGGCTGGGCAGCCGGTACCCGCGGTCGAGCTGGTGATCGAACAACTCCACCAGGCTCTGGGAGAGCGCGGCGGCCATTCCCACCTCGCGCAGGGTGGGAATCCCGTCGAACATCCGGATCTCGATGGTTCCGAAATCCGGGTGCGGACGAATGTCCCACCACACTTCTTTGATGGAAGCGATGGTACCCGCCCGGAGAAGGGTTTCGAGGTATTCCTCGAAAGCCGACCAGTTCGGGAGGTTCGGCGGCGGTCCGGACGTGGGCAGCGCACCGAAGACGACGGAGCGGGCGGAGGCCAGACCGGTATCGTGACCCGCCCAGAACGGACTCGAAGCACTCAGGGCGAGAAAATGCGGGAGATACCTCGCGAGTGCGTTCACGATCGGAATGGCCTTGTCCTGGTGGCGCACCCCGACGTGCACGTGGACGCCGCAGGTGAGGATGCGCCGCGCGATCCACTGCATCTGATCGACGAGCTCCCGGTACCGGGCGCCGGGGCTGAACTCCTGGTCCCGCCAGTCGTCGATGGGATGGGTGCCCGAACAGGTGAGCGTGGTGCCCCAGGGGGCGAGGACCTGCCGCATGCGGGAGACGTTGCGGGCCAGGTCGTTCTTGGCCTCCTCGACCGTCTCGCAGATCCCGGTGACGACCTCCACCTGGGACTGCATCAGCTCGTGGCGCAGCGGGGGGACCTCGGCCGCGGAGCTCAGTTCGGGGAGTTCGGCGAGGAGCTTCTGCGCCTCCTGCCGCAGGCGCCGGGTGCGGCGGTCGACGAGCTGAAGCTCCCACTCCACACCGAGCGTCGCGCGTGCGGACGACTGGAATGCGGTTCCCATCTGCCCTCCGAGGGGGGTGTCTGCCGAACTTTTCGTTCGGCGAACCGGTGCGCCCCGGCGGGGCTCTCGGCCGGGACAGGGGAGGACTACCCCCTCGGAACCTCGAACATACGGGCACAGGGAACCTTCAAGGTGATTTTCCGCTAACAAGCCGTCACATTAGGCGACAGAACGTTTCCGGCGCCGCAGCAGCCACGCCGTGATCCCGCCCGCCCCCAGCGCCCCCGCGGCCGAGAGGCCCGCCGCCAGCGCGCGCTGCGCCCGCCGGTGCGCCTCGAGCTCCCGCGGCTCCACCCTCGGGACGGGGGCGGGCCGGGTCCAGTCGATGCCGTTCTCCTCCGGCAGCGGCAGCGAACCGGTGTAGGGCGGCGGCACCGGCAGCCAGGTCGCCGTCCAGGCGGCGCTGAACATGACCAGGCGCATCACCAGGTTGATCCACACCAGCAGGCCGACCAGTACCGCGAACGAGGCGTACACCGGGTTGCTCAGCGTCCCGGCCAGCAGCAGCGCCGCGGCGGCCTTGAGGACCTCGAACCCGACCGCGCCCAGCACGGCGCCCCGCCACATCATGCGGGCCGGCCGTCCGCTGCCGGACAGCAGCGCGAACGCCAGCATGAAGATGAGCGTGTTCGCTCCGACGGCGATGGCCAGGGCCAGCAGCCGCAGCGCGACGTTCGCCAGGACCGACGCGTCCAGCCCCACCAGGGACAGCAGCCACCGCGTCGCGGCCTGGGCGACACCGGTGAGGGAGACCGACAGCAGCAGGGCCAGGCCCAGGCCCAGCATCACCAGCAGGTCCCGGGCCTTGGCCAGCACGACGTTGGGCCCCTGCTTGGGGTTCTTCAGCCAGATCGAGTGCAGGGCCTCGCGCAGCGCCGACACCGAGTTCAGGCCCGCGTACAGCAGGCCCACCAGGCCGATCAGCCCGGCGCCCACCCGGGCGTCGGCGATCTGGTCGATGGGCAGCTGCTGCGACAGGCCCGGCAGCACCTCGTCCAGCGCCTGCTCCAGCTGGCCGCCCAGCTCGACCTGGAGCGCGGCCAGCACGAACCCGACCGCGGCGAAGGCCAGCGCGAGCAGCGGGAAGAACGAGAGGAAGGCGAAGTAGGTGACCGCCCCCGCCAGCTGGTTGCCGTTGCGGTCGGCGTAGCGCTCGTAGGCCCGCACCAGGTGGTCCACGGACGGGCGCCGCCGCCGGAGCCCCCAGTAGGAGTCCATCGCCTGTTCCGGTAGTGCCGGACCGTCCCCCGCATCCCGTCCAGCGCCGAGGCCACCGCACCCTCCCCCACCTCACCGACCCGTCACCCTAGCGGCCTACCCGTCCTGTCGGGAAAGTCCCACACCGGGCACTCCGGGACTTGGGCAGACTTGGGGGACAGCGGTCGACGGGGGAAAGGGTGAGGACGTGGGGGGCGCAGGGGCGCGGTGGAGAGCCGCGTTGGGGATGCGGCCGGCGGGGCCGCGGGGCGAGTGGCCGGCGGGGGCGCCGGACCCCGACGAGCTGGCCGAGGGCTTCTCCGCCCTGTACGGGGAGGCGCCCGCGGGGGTGTGGCACTCCCCCGGCCGGATCGCACTGCTGGGCGAGCACACCGCCGCCTCGGGCGGGGCCGGGCTGTACGCGGCCCTGCCCTGGGGGGTGACGGCCGCGGTGGGGCCCGTGCCCGGCGACCCGCGGGTGCGGGCGGCGGCGCTCAGCGGCCCGCTGCGCACCCGGGGGCCGCAGGGGCGGGCGGTGGCCGAGGCCGTCGCCGCGGCGCGCCGTACGGGACTGCTGGAGGCCGGAACGGGGCTGCGCGTGATGCTCGGCTCGGACCTGCCCGGGCAGGCCTCCCTGGGACGCACCGGGGCGCTGGGCGCCGCGGTGGCGCTGGCCCTGGCCGACCTGGCCGGGGAGCCGACCCCGGAGGGCGCGACCGTGGACCAGAGGGTGTCCCTGGCCGCCCGGCCGGGTTGCGCGGTCCGGGTCAACCTGCGGACCCTGGGCACCACCGCGCTGCCCTTCGACCCGGCCGCCGAGGGCCTGTGCCTGCTGGTGGTGGAGACCGGGGCGGCGCCCCGCCGCGACGCCCGGGCGGTGCACGCCGCCGAGCTGGAGCGCGCGCAGAGGACCCTGGGCCCGCTGCGGTCCGTCACCGACCTGCCCGCGGCGCTGTCCCGGCTGCCCTCCCCCGCGCTGCGCCGCCGGGTGGAGTGCGCCGTGACCGAGGTGCACCGGCTCAACGCGGTGGTGGGCCTGCTGCGGGCCGAGCGCTTCGGCGAGGTCGGCGTGGTCCTGACCGCGTCGCACCTGTCGCTGCGGCGGTTCGGGCTGCCGCTGCCCGAGGTGGAGCTGGCGGTCGAGGCCGCGAACCGGGCGGGGGCCCGCGGGGTGCGGATGAGCGGCTGGGCGGGCACCGCCCTGGCCCTGGCCGCCGAGGACCGGGTGGCGGGAGTCCGCACCGCCGTGGAGGAGGCGTTCGCCGACCGGGGCCTGCCCGCGCCGCGGGTCCGCACGGCGCTCCCGGCGGCCGGCGCGCACCGGCTGCGCTGACCCCGGCGACGCCGCGTCCGCGACCCGGGAGGACCCCGGCCCGGGGCCCGGGAGGACCCCGGTCCGGGGCCCGGGAGGACCCCGGTCCGGGGCCGGGGTCCGGCCCCGGGAACCGGACCGGGGACGCTTTCGCGAACCCCGCTACTCTTTCTGCGATCCCACAGAGTGGAGGCCGTGATCACGGACCTTCCGCATCGCGGAGGAGATAGGCGGTTCGATGGCAGACCGACGACACCGGGACGGGTCCGGTCCCACCGGTGAGCACGACAGACCGGGCGTCTTCCGGCGCAAGGGCGCCGGTGACGGTGCCGACGCGTTCGAGAAGCTGTACCGGGCCCGGGAGTCGGAGCAGCGGGTCGTCGGCGAGACCCGGCGGATGCCCGCGGCCGACGACGTCCCCCCGCTGCGGCGCGAGCGCCCGCAGAAGCGCACCCACCACGCCGGGCGCGAGTACGACGGCACCGGCCGCACCCGGCGCCGCCGCCAGAAGCAGGCGCGCACCGCCCGCAGGACCACCTCGATCGTCCTGGTGGTCCTGCTGGCCGCGGTGCTGGTCCTGCCCGCCTGGTTCTACCTGTGGGCCAACGCGCGCCTGCAGCGGGTGGACGCGCTCCAGGACTACGAGGGCCGCCCGGACCGCCAGGACGGCACCGTCTTCATGATCGTGGGATCCGACAGCCGCGAGGGGCTGGACGACGACCAGATCCGGGAGCTGTCCACGGGCCGGGCCGAGGGCCGGCGCACGGACACGATCATGCTGCTGTACATCCCCGACACCGACGACGCCGAGCCCACCATCGTCAGCGTCCCCCGCGACTCCTACGTCCCGCTGGCCATCCCCGGGTTCGCGGCCAACAAGATCAACGCCTCCTTCGCCGACGCCGTGTGCGGCACCGACGACGAGGGCGAGGAGGTCTGCGGCGGCCCGGCCCCGCTGGTGCAGACGTTCGAGCAGGCCTCGGGCGTGCGGGTGGACCACTACGTGGAGATCGGCATGGGCGGGTTCGTCGGCCTGGTCGACGCGGTCGGCGGCGTGGAGCTGTGCCCCGAGGAGCCGATGGAGGACCCCAAGGCGGGCCTGGACATCGAGGCGGGCTGCCAGACGATGGACGGCGGCACCGCGCTCGGCTACGTGCGCACCCGCGCGACCCCGCGCGCCGACCTGGACCGGATCGCCCGCCAGCGGGAGTTCTTCTCCGCGCTGGTGGAGGAGGCCAGCGCCCCGGGCACCCTGTTCAACCCGTTCGAGTCGGTGCCGCTGGTGCTGGAGGGCACGGACATGTTCGTGGTGGACGAGGGCGACAAGCTGCGGCACCTGGCGACGATGCTGCTGGCGATGCGGGGCGGCACCCAGACGACCTCCATCCCGGTGGGCGGCACCCCGACGCTGCCGGACGTGGGCTCGGTGGTGCAGTGGGACGAGACCGCCTCCGAGGAGATGTTCCAGGCGATGCGCGAGGGGGAGCCGATCCCCGAGAGCATCCTGGACTGACTCCGGGAGCGCCCTCCGCCGCTCCGGGAACCGGCCCCCGCCGTCGCACCGCCGACGCGGGGGCCTCTCCGTGGGCGGGTGCCGGTACCCCGGCGGGACGGGCGCGCGGTGCCGACCCGGGACGGCGGTGACGGGGCCCGGGCGGGGACCGGCGGCCCGGGGCAGCCGGGCGGCGGGGGCGTCCTGGCACCGGACCGGGCGCGGAGGCGGCCCGGCGGGGCCGGGGAAAGGCGAAGGGCCCGGTACCGACCGGGCGATGGGGACGCCGCAGCACCGGTCAGGGCGGGGCGAAGGCGGCCGGAGTCCCCCGGCGGGGACGGCACGCGGGAAGAGACGCCCGGGTCCGGTCCGGGCGGCGCCCGGACCCGCCGGGCAACGGCGGCCGGGGGCCGACCGGGCGACGGGGACCGCGGCACCGGTCCGAGAGCAGGGGAGGCGGCCGGAGTCCCCCGGCGGGGACGGCACGCGGGAAGAGACGCCCGGGTCCGGTCCGGGCGGCGCCCGGACCCACCGGCCGACCGCACCGGGCGGCGGGGCCGGGGAAAGGCGAAGGGCCCGGTGCCGAAGCACCGGGCCCTTCTTCGTGACGTTCCGTACTGTGCGCGCCTACCCCCCAGCGGGCGCACGGCCGGTACGTCGGATCGTGGGGCCTGAGCGGTGAAACCCGCTCTGGCCTGCCGGTTCTCACCGGCGTGTCTCCACTGTAAGTCAAAGTTCGCACAAGGGGCGAATCGAGTTCACGTGTCCTATGTCGCACTGGCTCCGTGACCCGATGCAGTCATCATCCCACCCCGGCGGCGCGGATGTCCGCAGAATCGGGGAAACACGCCGAGGAAATTCATCGAGCGTGTCCGGTTGGTGACACAAAGCGTCCGGCCGTCCCCGAAAGGGAACGGCCGGACGTGGCGAAGGTCACCGGTGGCGTCGGCTCAAGACGGCCGGTGGCCCCTCCGGGCTAGGCGAGGCGCTTGGCCAGGTTCTCGTCCAGGGCGGCGAGGAACTGCTCGGTGGTCAGCCACTCCTGGTCGGAGCCGACCAGGATCGCGAGGTCCTTGGTCATCTGGCCGCCCTCGACGGTCTTGATGACGACGTCCTCGAGGGTGGTGGCGAACTCCAGCAGCTTCGGGGTGTTGTCCAGCTTGGCCCGGTGCTCCAGACCGCGGGTCCACGCGAAGATGGAGGCGATCGGGTTGGTGGAGGTGGGCTTGCCCTGCTGGTGCTGCCGGTAGTGGCGCGTGACGGTGCCGTGCGCGGCCTCGGCCTCCACGGTGCGGCCGTCGGCGGTGCGCAGCACGGAGGTCATCAGGCCCAGCGAGCCGAAGCCCTGCGCGACGGTGTCGGACTGGACGTCGCCGTCGTAGTTCTTGCAGGCCCAGACGTAGCCGCCCTCCCACTTGAGCGCGGAGGCGACCATGTCGTCGATGAGGCGGTGCTCGTAGGTGAGGCCGGCCTTGTCGAACCGCTCCTTGAACTCGGTCTCGAAGATCTCCTGGAACACGTCCTTGAACATGCCGTCGTAGGCCTTGAGGATCGTGTTCTTGGTGGACATGTACACCGGGTAGTTCCGGTCCAGGCCGTAGTTGAGGCTGGCCCGGGCGAAGTCCTCGATGGACCTGCGGAAGTTGTACATGCCCATGGCCACGCCGCCGGCCTCGGGGAAGTTCGCGACCTCGAACTCGACCGGCTCGCTGCCGTCGGCCGGGGTGTAGGTCATGGTGACGGTGCCGGGGCCGGGGACCTTGAAGTCGGTGGCCTTGTACTGGTCGCCGTGGGCGTGGCGGCCGATGATGATCGGCTTGGTCCAGCCGGGGACCAGGCGCGGCACGTTCTCGCAGATGATCGGCTCGCGGAAGACGACGCCGCCCAGGATGTTGCGGATGGTGCCGTTGGGCGACCGCCACATCTTCTTCAGGCCGAACTCCTCGACCCGGGCCTCGTCCGGGGTGATGGTGGCGCACTTGACGCCGACGCCGTGCTCCTTGATGGCGTTGGCGGCGTCGACGGTGATCTGGTCATCGGTGCGGTCGCGCTCCTCGATGCCCAGGTCGTAGTACTTCAGGTCGATGTCGAGGTACGGGAGGATCAGGCGGTCCTTGATGAAGGACCAGATGATCCGGGTCATCTCGTCGCCATCGAGCTCGACTACGGGGTTCTCGACCTTGATCTTGGCCATGGCTGTGTGGCTGTCCCTTCAATCTTCGCCACCACCTCGTGCGGCGGTGGGCGGTGCCCGGCTCGTGGCCGGGCCCCGGCGTCCGCGCGCGCGGCGATCCCCTGATCCCGCCCGGTCCGTGCTCTCCGGGGAGGGGGTGGCTCGTCGGTGTCGCGGTATCTCGATATCAAGCTTATTAGACGCCTACGATGACAACTGCGGCGCCACCCACGCGAGCACGATGAGCAGCACCGCCATGGTGGTCAGCGTGACGAGATCGACCCAGCGCCGGCGGACGGCGAGCATGCCGGTCCACTCGGCGGGCAGGAAGGCCCGGAAGGCCGCGGCCAGCAGCAGGGCGCCCGCGATGACGGCCGGACCCCGCTTGAAGTAGGCCGCGGCCACGATGACGATCCCCGCGGCCAGTGCGGACAGCACGAGGACGTAGGGCACCTGGGCGAGCCAGGCCGGGGCCGCGCGCTCCTCCGGTGCCGGCTTCCCCTCGTCCGTGTCCGACAACTCCGCCAGCTCCACCCTGTTCACCGCGCTCCGCTTCGCCTGGTCCACGATCTCCCACCCGGAACTGGCACAGACCGGCCACGCGTCGACGCGCGGGTGTCCGAAACGGAGCACCGCGGAGGAACGGCTCATGTTCCAGGTGGCTCCGGTCGCCGACCGTGCTTTCGGACCGGGAGAGTCAGGGACATTGTAGTGTTCCGCGTCGCCGACGCCTCAGGGCTCACGGAAACGGCCAGGCGTCCACCGGGGCGGCCCCGCGACCGTTTCCCGCTTCCGGTTCGGCCACAGAGCCGTATTTCCGCGCCTTATCCGCCTAACTCCGGAGTAAGCGCGTAGAACACTCGGTGCCCGGGTAACCAAGGTGGAGACGAGTGCACCGGTGAGCGAGGACCCCCATGAAGCCCACCCCACGAACCACCACCCCTCGGCCCCACCGTCGTCCGCACACCCACCGGCAGCGTCATCCGAGCCCGGGAGGAGCCACCGTGGACGGGCCCTACCTGCGGGTCGAGGAGTCCGGGGAGATCTGCGAACTCACGGACGAGGTCACCACGGTCGGCCGCGGCGAGGGAGCCGACATCCGCCTCGACGACCCCAGCGTCTCGCTCCTGCACGCCGAACTGGTCCGCCGCGGCCCCTACGTGTACGTGGTGGACATGGGCCTGTCCCGCAACGGCACCCGGGTCAACGGGCGCCCGATCGCCCGCCGCGTCCTGGAGGAGGGGGACGTGGTGAGTTTCGGCACCGCCCGCTGCCGGGTCGGCGGCCTGCCCCGGGAGCAGCTCAGCCCGGACGTGGAGCTGCGCCGCAGCGCGGCGCCCGAGCTCACCCGCCGGGAGCTGGACGTGCTGACGGCGCTGTGCCGGCCCGCCCTGTCGGAGGAGGCGTTCGTCGCACCGGCGACCGCCCGCGACATCGCCGAGGTGCTGGTGGTGACCGAGGCGGCGGTCAAGCAGCACCTGCTGCGGCTGTACCAGAAGTTCCGCATCCCCGAGGGCCAGAACCGGCGCACCCGGCTGGCCAACGAGGTGGTGGCCCTGGGGCTGGTGCGCCCGCTCCCGGTCGACCACGGCGCCCGGCGCGCCGCGGGCTGAGCCGCCCGGTCCGGACGGCACGGCGCACCCCGGCCGCGGGCGGGCCCCGAAGACGCCGGGGCGGCGGCCCGTCCCGGACCGCCGCCCCCGCACCGGGTCCGCCGCTACCGCGCGGCGGCCTGGCGCTCGGCCGCCTCGACGACGTTGACCAGCAGCATCGCGCGGGTCATCGGGCCCACCCCGCCGGGGTTGGGCGAGATGTACCCGGCGACCTCGGCCACGTCCGGCACCACGTCGCCGACCAGCCCGTCCTCCGTGCGCGAGACGCCCACGTCCAGCACGGCCGCGCCGGGGCGCACCATGTCCTTGGTGATGAGCCCGGGCACCCCGGCCCCGGCGACGATGATGTCGGCGCGGCGGGTGTGCTCGGCGAGGTCGCGGGTGCCGGTGTGGCACAGGGTGACGGTGGCGTTCTCCGACCGGCGGGTCAGCAGCAGCCCCAGCGGGCGGCCCACGGTGACCCCCCGGCCGACCACGACCACCTCGGCGCCCTTGAGCGGGACGTCGTAGCGGTTGAGCAGCTCGACGATGCCGCGCGGGGTGCAGGGCAGCGGCGCCTCCTGCATCAGCACCAGCCTGCCCAGGTTGGAGGGCTGGAGTCCGTCGGCGTCCTTGGCCGGGTCGATCATCCCCAGCACCCGGTTCTCGTCCAGGCCCCGCGGCAGCGGGAGCTGCACGATGTAGCCGGTGCAGGCCGGGTCCTCGTTGAGCTCGCGGACGGCCTGCTCCACCTCCTCCTGCGTGGCGTCCTCCGGCAGGTCGCGGCGGATGCTCGCGATGCCGACCTGCGCGCAGTCGCGGTGCTTGCCGCGCACGTAGGAGTGGCTGCCCGGGTCGTCGCCGACCAGGACGGTGCCCAGCCCGGGGGTGACGCCCAGGGCGTGCAGGCGGGCCACCCGCTCGGTGAGGTCCTCGCGGATGGACTTGGCGACGGCCTTGCCGTCCAGAACGATCGCGCTCATGCCTGGTCTCCTAGTGGAAGAAGTGCCGGGTGCCGGTCAGGTACATGGTGACCCCGGCCGCCTTGGCGGCCGCGACGACCTCCTCGTCGCGGACCGAGCCGCCGGGCTGCACGACCGCGCGCACCCCCGCCCCGGTGAGGATCTCCAGGCCGTCGGGGAAGGGGAAGAAGGCGTCGCTGGCTGCGACGGACCCGGCCACGCGCTCCCCGGCCCGGGAGACCGCCAGGCGCGCGGAGTCGACCCGGTTGACCTGGCCCATGCCGACGCCCACCGTGGCGCCGTCGGCGGCGAGCAGGATCGCGTTGGACTTGACGGCGCGCACCGCGCGCCAGGCGAAGACCAGGTCGGCCAGGGTCTCCTCGTCCGCGGGCTCGCCGGTGGCCAGGGTCCAGTTCGCCGGGTCGTCGCCGGGGGCGTCGATGCGGTCGACCGCCTGGGCGAGCAGGCCCCCGCTGATCTGCCGGGTCTCCACGACGGGCCCGGCGGCGGCCACGACCCGGAGCAGGCGGATGTTCTTCTTGCGGGTGAGGATGTCCAGCGCCGCGGGCTCGAAGCCGGGGGCGGCCACGACCTCGGTGAAGATCTCCGAGATCTGCGCGGCCAGCTCCTCGCCGACAGGGCGGTTGGTGGCGATGACACCGCCGAACGCCGACACCGGGTCGGCGGCGTGCGCCTTGCGGTGGGCGTCGGCGTTGTCGGCGCCCACGGCGATGCCGCAGGGGTTGGCGTGCTTGATGATGGCGACGCAGGGGGCGTCGAAGTCGTGGGCGGCGCGCACGGCGGCGTCGGTGTCCACGTAGTTGTTGAACGACATCGCCTTGCCGTGCAGCTGCTCGGCGCCGGCCAGGCCGTGCGCGGGCACGCCCGCCGGTACGTACAGGGCGGCGTCCTGGTGCGGGTTCTCTCCGTAGCGCAGCACGGCCTTGCGGGTGTGGACGGCGGCCCGGAAGTCCGGCCAGGCGCTCTCGGCGGCCTCGGCGTCGGGGGCGTAGGTGTCGGAGAACCACTCGGCCACGGCCGCGTCGTAGGCGGCGGTGTGCTGGAACGCCAGCCCGGCCAGGCGCTTGCGCCGCTCCGGCGTGAACCCGCCGTCGCGCACCGCCTCCAGGACCGAGTCGTAGGAGGAGGGGTCGACGACCACGGCGACGCTGGAGTGGTTCTTGGCGGAGGCGCGCACCATGGCGGGGCCGCCGATGTCGATCTGCTCGACGCACTCGGCCTCGGAGGCGCCCGAGGCCACGGTCTCGCGGAACGGGTAGAGGTTGACCACGACCAGGTCGAAGGGGGCGATGCCCAGGTCCTCGATCTGGGCGACGTGGTCGGGGTTGTTCTGGTCGGCGAGGAGTCCGGCGTGCACGGACGGGTGGAGGGTCTTGACACGGCCGCCCATGATCTCGGGGAAGCCGGTGACGTCCTCGACCCGGGTGACGGGGACGCCCGCGTCACGGAGCCGCGCGGCGGTGGAGCCGGTGGAGACGATCTCCACCCCGGCCGCGGCCAGGCCCGCGCCCAGCCCCTCCAGGCCGGTCTTGTCGTACACGCTGATCAACGCACGCCGGATGGCCTGCTGGGTCACCGGTTCTCCTTCGGTTCGGTCGCGTCCGCGACGCTCTGCTCGGTGCGGTCGGCCCGGCCGAACCGCACCTTCCTGCCGTCGATGGTCCAGCCCTCGCGGGCCAGGCGGCCGACCGTGTCGACCAGCATGCGCCGCTCCACGGCCTTGATGCGCCCGTGGAGGCTGGACTCGTCATCGTCGTCCTCGACGCGGACCGCCACCTGGTCGATGATCGGCCCGGAGTCGACGCCCTCGTCGAGGAAGTGGATGGTGGTGCCGGTGATGCGGACACCGTGGGCGAGCGCGTCACGCACCGCGTGAGCGCCGGGGAAGGAGGGGAGGAGCGCCGGGTGGATGTTCACGGCGGCGTGCTTTCCGACGACCTCGGGACCGAGGATGCGCATGAACCCGGCGGAGACCACCAGGTCGGGGGTGTGCTCCCCGATGCGCGCGGCCAGGTCGGCGTTCCAGCGGGCGCGGTCGGTGTAGTCGCGGAAGGGGACGGTGAAAACGGGTACGCCGGCCTCGCGGGCCAGTTCGATGCCCCGGGTCCCCTCGCGGTCGGCCCCGACGGCGACGACCTCGGCCCCGTAGGCCGGGTCCTGCGCCGCCTCCAGGAGGGCGGCCATATTGCTGCCCGTGCCCGATATGAGAACCACCACTCGCGCGGACAATGCTTCTCCCATGTACTAGAGAACGGTGCGGGAGTCCTCTCCCGTACTCCGGGGGCACCGGGGGACGGCGCAGCATCCGGAAAACGCGTACGCCCGGTACAGATCCCGGGCATGGGCCTGCGAGGGCCCGTCCGCACACCCACCCTATCGGGCCGGGTAGCGTCGGGCCCACGGGAGGCGACCTTGGAGGCGCCGTGTGACGTGGACCTCCGCCCGCCCCCGGGCCGCCGGAAGTCGTCGGCGGCGGATACGCTCCGCTCAAGGCGCAGTGCGACGAGGGCGCCCGCCGCGGGTGCCCCGAAGGAGTGAGACCTTGACCGACAATCGCCCGGAGCCGCTATCCGAGGACGACCGCCCCCGTGTCGAGCGTGGCGGGCTGTGGGGCCTGTTCTTCGGGCTGGCCGGGCTGCTGCTGCCGCCCTACGGAGGCGTGCTGTCCGCGTTCGGACTGTTCCAGGGCCTCCAGGCGCGCCGGGCGGCCCGGCGCAACCGCTCCGCCGCCCCGATGGCGCTGGCGAGCGTCGCGGTGGGCGTGGCCGGGGTCGTGCTGTCCGTCGCGATGATCGCGGTCTCGGTGGTGTTCAACGAGCAGCTGATCGAGTACCGGGACTGCTCGGCGCGGGCGCACACGGTGTCCACCCAGAAGGTGTGCGACGAGGAGTGGAACTCGGGGACGCGGCTGCCCTCCTGGGTCAGCGGCGCCTGAGCACGGCCGCACGGCGGCACGGAACGTCCCGGAGGGGGCGGCGGGGAGTGGCCCGCCGCCCCCTCCGGCTTCTGTTTCCGGCCACTTTTCCCCAGGGAAACGGACCTTTCCCCAAGTGGTGAGCACGCCCCCGGGGACTACACTTAGTATGCAATCGTTCACTAAAAGTGTTGCCAGGTAGACGTTGGAAGGAACCGATGGACACCGTCGTCCCCGGATCGCCCGGACCGGAACTCAAGGAGTACGCCGCGCTGCTGCGCCGCCGCTGGCGGCCGGTGGCCGCCGGGGTGATCGGCGGCGCGGCCCTCGCCCTGGCCGGCGTGTTCGCGGTCCCCTCCGCCTACACCTCCACGACCGCCGTCCAGGTGCTGCCGACCGGGATGGCCGAGTTCACCGGTGAGCGGTCCGGCCGCCTGGCGGGCGATGTGAACCTCGACACGGAGGCGCAGGTCCTGCGTTCGGAGGAGGTCTCCGCCGCCGCGGCCGAACTGGTCGCCGAGGCCACCGGCTCCCCCGCCACCGCCGAGGGCCTGCGGGAGAACGTCGACGTCACCGTCCCCTCCAACAGCAACGTGCTGGAGATCCACTACACGGCGGGCTCCCCCGGGGCCGCACAGGCCGGGGCCGCCGCCTACGCCGAGGCCTACCTCGGGCAGCGTGCGGAGCGTGTGGACGGGCTCATCGGCGCCCACCTGGAGGCGCTGCGCGGCGAGCGCGAACGCCTGGAGGGCGAACTGGGGGACACCGCCGGGGCGCTGGGGGGCGCCGACCCGCGCACCGAGGCGCTGCGCCAGGAGATCACCTCCCTGAGCGGGGACCTGGCCCCGCTGGCCGCGCTGCGGGAGACCGTCGAGGCCGGGCGGGTCATCACCCCCGCCGGACTGCCCGAACGGGCCTCCTCCCCCAACGCGCCGCTGTGGCTGGCCGCGGGCACCGCGCTGGGCCTGCTGGCGGGCCTGGGCGCGGCCGTGGTCCGCGACCGCCTGGCCCCGCGACTGCACGACACCGAGGAGACCGGGCGCCTGAGCGGACTACCGGTCCTGCTCGACCTGTCCTCCTGCGCCACCCGGCGCGGCGGTCGCGCCCCGGGCCTGCTGGGCGAGGACGAGGCGGGGGGCCAGCGGGTCCAGTCCCTGGTCCACCTGCTCCGGGCCCGCACCGCCGGGGACCCGGCGCGGGCCGCGGCGGGTGCGGGCGCCCCGGTCGCCGACGAGGAGGGACCGCGGGCGGGCCGCGTGCTCCTGGTCGCGGCCACCACGCCCGGCCGCGCCGGGACCGCCGCCGCCGTGAACCTCGCCGCGGCCCTGGCCCGGACGGGTTCGGAGACGCTGCTGGTGTGCGCCGACCCGCGGTCGGACACCGTGGGCGAGCTGCTGGGCCTGCCCGAGGGCCCCGGGCTGGCCGAGGCCCTGGTGGACGGCGAGGACCCCGCCGACCTGGAGGTGCGCCCCGAGGCCGCGCCCCGGCTGCGGGTGCTGCGGCACGGTCGTCCGGGTGCGGCCGCGCCGGTGCAGGACACCGGGATGGGGGACCTGCTGGGGCTGCTGCGCGAGCACGCCGACCACGTGGTGGTGGCGGTTCCGCCGCCGAGCGAGCGCGCCGACGTCCACGCCGTGGCCGGGGCCGCCGACCTGATGCTCCCGGTCGTGGAACTGGACCGCACCCCGCGCGCCGACCTGGCCGATGTGCTGACCGTCGCCGACCGGTTCTCGCTGGACACCCCGGGGGTCGTCGTGCTGCCCCGGCAGCCGCTGCCCGGCCCGCCGCCCCAGCCCGCCCCGGCGGAGGCGGCGCCGGCCGCCGCCCGGGTGGGGGAGGCCGCGGCCGAGCCGCCCCGGGAGGAGTCCGAGAACGAGGGGACCGGGGGCGAGGAGGCCGGGGACGGCGAGACCGTCGTCGTGCCCGCGGACAGCGCGGGGGGCACGGAGAGCGCCGGGAGCGCGGGCGCCGACGCGGACTCGGGAGCGGAGCCCGCCGAAGGCGCGGAGGACGGGGCGGCCGCCGGAACCGCCGGGGCACGGCGCTGATGGCGCGGATCCCCGCGGTGACCGGGACCGGTGCGGCCGCGTTCGCCCCCGTGGCCGGGGGACCGCCGACGGGCACCGCCGGACGCCCGCTGCTGTGGCTGCTGGCCGGGTACCCGCTGTGGTGGGCGCTGGGCCTGGGCCAGTTCGCCTACTGGGTGTTCGCCGTTCCGATGGCCGTGGAGCTGGTGCGCCGCCACCGGACCGTGGGCCTGCGCGTCCCCCCGGCGTTCTGGCTGTGGGCGCTGTTCCTGGTGTGGTCGGTGCTGGGCCTGGCACTGGTGCCGCTGGAGATGCCGGGCACCGTGCCGGACAGCGGCGGCTACGGTGGGGCCCTGCTGCGGATCACCAACTACGCGGTGCTGACGGTGCTGCTGCTGTACGTCGGCAACCTGACCGAGCGGGAGCTGCCCACCCGGGCGGTGGCGGCGGCGCTCACCGTGCTGGGCCTGGCCACGATCGCGGGCGGGTACCTGGGGATGCTCGCGCCCCGGTTCGAGTTCACCGCCCCGCTGGAGTACCTGCTGCCCGGGGGGCTGGCCTCCGACCCCTTCATGCGGACCCTGGTCCACCCGGCGTCCGCGCAGGTCATGGACATCTTCGGGTACGACTCGGCGCGCCCCAAGGCCCCGTGGGAGTACACCAACGTGTGGGGGTACATGATCTCCCTGCTGCTGGTGTGGGCCGCCGTCCTCGTGCTGGGCCGGGGCGGCGCGCCGCTGTGGGTGCGCTGGGGCCTGCCCGCGGCCATGGTGCTGTCGGTGGTGCCGATCGTGCACTCCCTCAACCGGGCCCTGTGGGCGGGGCTGGCGCTGTCCCTGCTCTACGCCGGGTTCGTCGCGCTGCGCCGGGGCCGGGTGCTGCCGGTGGCGGTCTGCGGGCTGGTCGCGGTACTCGCCCTGGGCGTGCTGGCGCTGTCCCCGCTGGCCGACGTGGTGCGGGCGCGGGCCGACGCCCCCCACAGCGACGACGGCCGGGCGGCGACCAACGCGGCGGCCGTGACCGCGGCCGACCTGTCCCCCGTGGTCGGATGGGGCACCACCAGGGAGTCCCTGGGCAGCTCCGAGTCCATCGCCATCGGCCCCTCACCGCGGTGCCCCGGCTGCGGCCAGCACGTGATCGGCAACGCGGGCCAGCTGTGGATGACGCTCATCGCGAGCGGCTGGGTGGGCACAGGCCTGTTCCTGGGCTTCTTCGCGGCGGTGGCCTGGCGGTACCGGTCGGCGGTGACGACCGCGGGCCAGGGCGCCCTGCTGACCGTGCTGCTGCTGTTCTGGTACATGTTCTTCTACGTCGCGCTGATGTCCCCGCTGGCCGTGACCATGGTCGCCGTCGCCCTGCTGTGGCGGGACGAGGAACCCCTGCTCCGCCGCCGGACCGCGCGCACGGGCGGGGGGTCCCGGTGAACGGCGAGACGACCTATCTGACCGACCTGGCGGCCGTGCTGTGGCCGTGCGGAGGGCTGCTGGGGCACGGCGACGGACCCGCCCACCGGCGGAGCCGCGGAAACCAGTACCTGCCGGTGCCCAACGCCTACGACCCGCGGGTGATCCTGCCCGCGCACAACCGCTCGGCGGCCACCCGAGGCATCGCGTCCTTCTCCCAGGGGCACTCGTTCCGGGAGCGGCTGCGCAGGCTGCTGCTGACCGGCGCGTTCGCCTCCGGGGTCGCCCCGCTGCTGCTGCGGGACCGCCTCTACGTGGGCGCCGGGCCGGGCATCGAGCACGCGCTGGCCGCCGCGCTGGACCGCGAGCTGACCATCGCCATCCACGTGGGGCCCCCGCGGGCCAACCGCAAGCCGGTCCTGCTGCTGCTCACCCCGGGCGGGCGGACCGTCGGCTACGCCAAGGTGGCCGTGAACGACCTGACCGGGCGGCTGGTGGTCGCCGAGGCACAGGCGCTGCGCCTGCTGGCCGGCTCCCGTATGCGCGACGTCACCGTGCCGCGCCTGATGTACCAGGGCGAGTGGAACGGCCGCCCGCTGCTGGTGCAGGAGGCGCTGCCGGTCGGCGACCAGACCGACCGGCCCACCCGCCGCCAGCTGCTGCGCTGCGTCGCCCAGATCACCTCCCTGGTGCAGGTGCGGCGGCGCCGCCTGTCTGCGAGCGACTACCGCCGCTCCCTGGAGGAGCGGATCGCCGCCCTGGCCGGCAGGCCGGAGGCGGGGCCGCTGATGGCGGCGCTGCACGGTCTGCCGGACGTGTCCCTGCCCTTCGGCGCCTGGCACGGCGACCTGACCCGGTGGAACATCGCCGGGACCGCGCGCCGGTCGTTCGTGTGGGACTGGGAGCGGCTGTCGCTGGACGCGCCCGCCGGGTTCGACGCCCTCCACTACGACCTCAACGAGTGCGTCCAGGCGGGCGTCCACCCCGGGGTGCACCGGTGGCTGGAGAGCGGTGCCCGGCTGCTGCGCGACCCGCTGATGACCGAACTGGGCCTGGCCCCGCACACCGTGTCCACGGTGATGGCCCTGTACCTGATCGACCTGGCGACCCGCTACCTGCACGACCGCCAGGACGAGACGGGAGTCCACCTCGCAGCGGTGGACGACTGGCTGCTGCCCGCCCTGGAGGGGCTCCAGGAGCGGGCGGCGCACGAGGCCGCCCGCGCGGGGAGATGAGGGACCGAGGCGGTCGCCGCTCCGGCCGCGCGTGTCCGATCACCCGGATCCGGTCCACCCGATGAGTACCCGAACCCGGAAACGACGAGGTATGCGATGACACGGCGAACCGCGCTCCTGCCGCGACGGCTGGCCGCCCCGGTGAGGCGGGCGGCCCTGCCGCTCGCCGACGCCCTGGGGGCGGCCACCGCACCCGCCAGGACCCTGCCCGACTTCCTCATCTGCGGGGCGCAGCGCAGCGGGACCACCTCGCTGTTCAAGTCCCTGTGCGCGAACCCGGCGGCCACCGGGCCGGTGCTGCGCAAGGGGGTGCACTTCTTCGACACCGGGTACCTCCGCGGGACGTCCTGGTACCGGTCGCACTTCCCGCTGCGGACGCGGCTGCGGGCCCGCCGGGGGCGGGACCGGGTGCGGGTGTTCGAGTCCAGCCCCTACTACCTCTTCCACCCGCTGGCCGCCGAGCGGATCGCCCGGGACCTGCCGGAGGTGCGGGTGGTGGTGATCCTGCGCGACCCGGTGGAGCGGGCGTACTCGGCGCACGCGCACGAGACGGCGCGCGGGTTCGAGACCGAGCCGTTCGCCCGCGCGGTGGAGCTGGAGGAGGCGCGGCTGGCCGGTGAGGAGGAGAGGCTGATCGCCGATCCGGAGTACACCTCCCACTCCCACCAGCACCACGGGTACGTCGCCCGCGGCCGCTACGCGGACCAGCTGGAGCGGATGGAGAAGCACCTGGGCCGGGACCGGATGTACGTGGCGGACCACGCCGAGCTGTTCGACGGGACCACCCGGGAGCTGCGGCGGATCGAGGGGTTCCTGGGGCTGCCCCCCGGGCCGGACCGGGTGCCGGGGCGGCACAACGCGCGCGAGCGGGCGGTGATGCCCGCGGGGCTGCGGGCGGAGCTGGCGGAGCGGTTCGTCGAGAGCGACCGGCGGTTGGCGCTCTGGTGGGGTCGGAATCCGTCGTGGCGCACGTGACCGAGCTGGCGGAGCGGGGCGACCCGGGGCTGCGCCGCGTCCTGCGCGGCGGCGCGGTCAACATGGCGGGCGCGGTGGTGGGGGCCGGGCTCAACCTGGCCCTCATCGTGGCGATCACCCGGGCGTTCTCACAGGAGGCCGCGGGGCTGCTGTTCTCCGCGACGTCGGTGTTCCTCATCGCGGTGTCGGTGGCGAACGTGGGCGCGCCGGACGGGCTGGTGTACTTCATCGCCCGGCTGCGGGTGCTGGGCCGGGCGGGGGCGGTGCCGCGGCTGGTGCGGCTGGCGGTGGTCCCGGCCGTGCTGGCGGCCTGTGGGGCGGGGGTGCTGCTGGCGGCGTTCGCGGGGCCGATGGCGGACGCGCTGGGGACCGACGACGCGGCGGTGTACCTGCGGCTGCTGGCGGTGTTCCTGCCGTTCGCGGTGCTGCTGGACACGGCGCTGGCGGCGACCCGGGCACACCACGCGATGGCGGCGACGGCGCTGCTGGACAGGGTGGGGCGGCCGCTGGCGCAGCTGGGCCTGGTGGGCGGGATCGCCCTGTCCGGGTCGGCGGGGGTGCTGGCGCTGGCGTGGGCGGGGCCGTACCTGCCGGCGGCGGTGCTGGCGTGGTTCTGGCTGGGGCGGATCCTGCGGCGGTCCGCCCCCTCGGGGCCGCCGGGGAACGGCGGGGCCGCCGGATCCTCCGGAGGCGGCGACGGGGCTCCCGGGGGCGACGGTCTCCCGGGGGCCGCCGTCCCCGCACGGGACGCCTCCTCCGGTGGCACCGAGCCGGTCTCCCCCGCCGAGTTCTGGTCGTTCTCGCTGCCGCGCGCGGTGGCGGGGGTCGCGCAGATGGGGGTGCAGCGCGGCGGCGTGGTGCTCACCGCGCTGCTGGGCGGGCTGACCGGGGCCGCGGTGTTCACGGCCGCGACCCGGGTGATGGTGGTCGGGCAGTTCGGGGCGCAGGCGGTGCTGTCCGCCGCGCAGCCCCGCTTCGCCGAGCAGCTGGCCACCGGCGACCACGAGGGAGTGCGGGGCCTGTACGCGGCGGGGACCGCGTGGCTGATGTGCCTGACCTGGCCGCTGTACCTGACGGCGCTGGTGTTCGCGCCCGAGGTGATGGGCCTGTTCGGGGCGGGGTACGCGGCGGGGGCGGACGCCCTGGTCGTGATCTGCGTCGGGCAACTGGCCGCGTCGCTGCTGGGGATGGGCGACCTGATCCTGACGATGACGGGGCGCACGGGGGTGAACCTGTTCAACAACCTGCTGGCGCTGGCGGTGAGCGTGGTCGGGTGCCTGCTGCTGGTCCCGGCGGCGGGGGCGGCGGGAGGTGCGTGTGCGCTGGTGGCGGCGGTGATGGTGCGCAAGGGGCTGCCCCTGTGGCAGTTGCGTTCGCACGTGGTCCTGCGGCCGCTGGGGCGGCCGGTGCTGGTGGCGGCGGGCGGGTGCCTGCTGTGGTTCGGGGCGCTGCCGCTGGCGGCGGGGGCGGGGCTGGGCGGCGGGACCGCCGTCGTGGTGGCGTCCCTGGCCGCGGGCTCCCTGGGCCACCTGGCCACCGTGTGGGCGTTCCGCCGGGTCCTCGGGCTGCGACACTGACCGCTGGATACTCTGAGTTATGGGATGATGACTCCATGTCTTCGCGACCGGTTCTCCTGGTGGCCTCCAACGGGGGCCACCTTGCCCAGCTGTGCGCGCTCCGCCCCTGGTGGGAGGGGCGTGAGCGGGCCTGGGTGACCTTCCGGACCCCGGACGCCGAATCCGCGCTGGCGGGCGAACGCGTCCACTGGGCGTACCACCCGACCACCCGCAACGCGGGCAACCTGCTGCGCAACACGGGCCTGGCGGCCCGCGTCCTGCGCGCCGAGCGGCCGGGTGTGGTGGTGACGACGGGGGCGGGGGTGGCGCTGCCGTTCTTCGCCCTGGGCCGGCTGCGGCGCGTCCCGACCGTCTACATCGAGGTCTACGACCGGATCGACACCCCCACGCTCACCGCCCGGCTGTGCCGCCCCTTCACCCGCCTGTCCCTCGCCCAGTGGGAGGAGCAGCGCGCCTTCATGCCCGCCGCCATCACGGTAGGACCGCTCCTGTGACCGAACAGACCACCCGCCCCGTGCCCCGGCCCGACGACAGCGACCACCCGGACATCGTGGTGAGCGTCGGGACCGACCACCACGCGTTCGACCGGCTCGTGCGCTGGGTCGACGACTACGCCCGCGACCACAGGGAGCTGCGGATCCTGGTGCAGCACGGGCACAGCGCGGCACCGCGGGTCGCCTCGGGGACGCCCTTCCTGCCGGGCGGGGAACTGGACGGGCTCATGGAGTCGGCGCGGGTGGTGGTCAGCCACGGGGGGCCGGGGACCATCGTCCAGGCCCGCCGGGCGGGGCGGCTGCCGATCGTGGTGCCGCGCGACCCGGAGCTGGGCGAGCACGTGGACGACCACCAGCTGCTGTTCGTGGCCCGGCTGGAGGAGGCGGGGCGGGTACGGACCTGCTCCGGCCCGCAGCAGCTCTACGCGCTGCTGGACAAGGCCCTGGCCTCCCCGGAGGACTTCCGGGTGGGGCCCGAGGACGACGAGGGCGCGGTCCGCTCGGCTCTGCGGGCGGGAGCCCTCATCGACCTGGTCACCGAGGCCTCCGTGAAGGACTCCCCCGCGCCCGACCCCCGCGAGGCCGCCGACGAGGTCACGGGCTGGCCCGAGGTCACCGTCGTCGTCCCCACCCGCGACCGGCCGGAGCTGCTGCGCCGCACCCTGCGCGCGATCTCCGAGCAGGACTACCCGGGCACGATCACCACGATCGTGGTCTTCGACAACGACCAGCCCGACCCGTCCCTGGCCCGCTCCGAGGGGGACCGGCCGGTCCGGGTGGTCACCAACACGCTCACCCCGGGGCTCGCGGGCGCGCGCAACACCGGTGTGCTGGCGGCGCACACCGACCTGGTGGCCTTCTGCGACGACGACGACACGTGGATGCGGGGAAAGCTGCGCGCCCAGGTGCGGGTGATGCTCCAGGAGCCGGGGACCGACATGGTGTGCTGCGGCATCACCGTGGTCTACGACAGGGTCGAGGCGGTACGGACGCTGGACCGCACCAGCATCACCTTCGGCGACCTGCTGGGGTCCCGGCTGACCGAGCTGCACCCGTCGACGTTCCTCATCCGCCGCCGCGCGATGATCGACGGCTGCGGCACCGTGAGCGAGGAGATCCCGGGCAGCTACGCCGAGGACTACGAGCTGCTCCTCCGGCTGGCCCGCCGCGGTCCCATCCGCAACATCCCCGAGACGGGCGTACGGGTGCTCTGGCACCGCCGCTCCCACTTCTCCGGCCGCTGGCGGACCATCTCCACCGCCCTGCGCTGGCTGCTGGAGCGCTACCCGGAGTTCCGCCTGGTCCCGCGCGGCCACGCCCGCGTCGCCGGACAGATCGCCTTCGCCGAGGCCGCCGCCGGCCGCCGGGGCGCCGCGCTGCGCTGGATCGGCACCACCCTGCGCGCCCGCCCCGCCGAGGGCCGCGCCTACCTGGCGCTCCTCGTGGTCCTGGGCGTCCCGCCGGACTGGATCACCCGCGCCCTGCACCTGCGCGGCAGGGGCATCTGACCCGCCGGTCGCGCCGGTCCGCGGCGGCCCCGTCCGCCCGGGCCCGGGCCTTCCGCGGACACGGTGCCCGGGGAGGCCCGGATCCGTGGTACGGGTCGGTGCGAAGACGCGGAACGGGCGCCCGGCGTACTCCGCGCGTACCGCCCAGGAGAGGCCGCCGACCGTGGAGGCGGTGCCCTGTGCCACGGTGCCGGGCACGGCGCAGCGATCGCGGGTCCCTGTTGGCGGGCACGAACACGGCGGTGGGCGTGCTCCCTCCCGCGGGGGAGGGGATCGCTCCCACGGGGGAGGTGCGGCCCCGGGGCGGCGGCGGAGGCTGGGGGCATGCCCAAGAAGCGATTGACGATCGGCGCCGGGTGGTCGATGGCGGCCATCGGCGTCCTGCACACCGTGGTCTTCCTGCCCCACCCCTACTGGAGCGAGTGGCTCACCGGCGGGCTGCGCTCGGGCGGGGGCGGTGACGCGTCCCTGTCCGTGTTCTGGGCGCTGCCGGGGGGCTTCGTCGTCCCCCTGGTCCTGTTCGGCCTCCTGGTGGCTCGGCTGGGACGGCGGGGCGAGCGCGCGCCCGCCTACGTCGGCTGGGGGCTGGGCGGCTGGGCCGCCGGATGCGCACTGCTCGTCGGCCCCAGCGGCTTCCTGCTGGGCCTGGTCCCGGCCGGACTGCTCATCACGGAGGACCTGCTTGCACGCCGCGGGAGCGCCGGGCGGGGCGTGACAAGACCGGTGGCCGGACGGGAGGAGGACGCGCGAGCGCAGCGCTGACCGGTGCCTCCCGCCGAGATCGCGCGGATCCACGGCGCCGGGGACCGCCCCGGAGAGCCCCCCGCGCTCCCGCGAGGGGCTTCTGCGCGGTTCCGCTCCCCCGCGGCGGTCCAGACCGGGGCGCGCAGTCGGACCAGGGCGGGAGCGGCCGGGTCGGCGACGATACGGATGCCCGTGATCCGGGCCCCCGGTGACCGTGAAGGCGCCGGCGGAGAGAGGAGTCCCGTCGAGGCGCCGGCGGAGAGAGGAGTCCCGTCGAGGCGCCGGGACGTGTGCCCTGGAACCCCGTTGACCGGCGCGGGGCGAAAACCATGCGGCTCCGGCGCCGCCCCTGTGGCAGGCTGGCCCGATGCCGACGACCCTTCGTCCACTGGACGCCCGACTGCTCCCCGCCTGGCTCGAACGCAGCCGGGCCGGATACACCGAGGACCTGATCGCCGCGGGCCGGCGGCCCGAGGACGCCCGCCGCCAGGCGGCCGAGAGCGTGGAGGGCTCCTTCCCCGCAGGCGAGCCGCGCCCCGGGCACGCCGTGTTCGAGGTGGTCGGCGACGGCGGGCGGGCCGTCGGCCACCTCTGGATCGGGCCGGACACCAGCGGCGACCCCGGGTACTGGTGGATCTGGGACATCACGATCGACGCCGACGAACAGGGCCGGGGCTTCGGGCGGGCGGCCGTGCTCCTCGGCGAGGAGTACGCCCGGGGGCAGGGCGCGCACACGCTCGGCCTCAACGTCTTCGGGTTCAACACGCGTGCGCGCGGCCTCTACGAGTCGCTCGGCTATGAGACGGCCTCGATCCGGATGCGCAAGAGCCTCAGCTGAGTCCCCGCCCACCCCGGTGTTCCGCCGGACCCGGCCGGACCGCTTCCGGGGGCGCCCCGCCCCCGCGCGCAGAAGGCCCCGGCCGGTCACCGGTCCCCGGTGCCCACCGCCTCCGGCTCGGCGCCCGGCCAGGCGTCGCGGGCGACCAGGTACCCCACCAGTGCGGCGGTGTTCCACGCGTCGTCCTCGCCCCGGTGGTGCCGCCCCTCCAGGGGCAGCTCCGCGACGTCCAGCGCCCGCGCCATGCCGGGCGCCTTCCTGCGCATCCCGTGCAGCTCGGCGAAGACCCTCTTGGCGTTGACGTGCCGCCCACCGAACGGGTAGGCCACCCCGGTCATCGCGCACTGGCGCTCGAACTGCCTCCGGTCGTAGTCGCCCCAGCTCGCCCAGGGGCGCCCGGCCGCGCCGTGCTCCTCGACCAGCCACCGGCAGGCCTCGGCGAACGTCACCCCGCCCGCCGCCATCTCCGGCGTGATCCCCGTCAGCTCCGTGCAGAACGCGCTCACCTCGGACCGCCCCGGCCGTACCAGCAGGCCGTGCCGGGACACCCGCTCCCCCGACGCCGCGTCCACCACGCTCAGCCCGATCTCGATGATCTCGTTGGCGGAACCCGGGGGCGGCGCCCCCCTCCAGCAGGTCGCCTCGACGTCCACGATGTTCCACAGCTCCGTACCCATGGAGCGGATCCGACCACGGGCCGGCGGCCCGCGTCACCCCCTTTTCCAGGGCGGACCGCGAAAGCCCCCGGACCACGCGGGTCAGACGCGCCGGAGGCTCCTGCGGGTCACCATCCGCGCCTTCGACCACGGGCGTCCGTCCCCGGGCGCGGGCCTGCCCGGCCGCCTGCGCCCGCGGCCCCGGCCGAACTCCGCGAGCGGCGGGGTGGGCCACCAGGGCGGCGGCGTCCTCCGCCTCACCCGGTCCCCGGCACACGTCACCGGTGGTTCCACCACCTTGGGGGCGTCCGTACCGGGCGGCCGTTCGCGCATGCCGTGGAGTTCGACGAACACCTTCCCGGCGCTGAGGCAGAGGCCGGTGTTCCACAGGTCCGTTCTCATGGAGCGGATTCGACCACGCACCGCCCCGCCGTGTCACCCGGTTTTCCGCACGGTTCCGGCTCCGCGCCCCGGCCCCGCGTCCGGCGGGCGCACCCGCGGGTCAGTCCCGGTGGGCGTACTCCACCAGCCGCCGCACCCGGTCCGGGAGGTTCACGTAGGGGTCGCGCCCCGCCCTCTCGAACCCCTGCTGCGCGTACCGGTTGGCCCCCACCCGGAAGTCGCAGCCGTCCGAGACCTTGCTGTCCCACACCTTCACGGCCCGGATCCGCTCGTACTTGCGCAGCACCCGCGGGACGTCCGTGTACCAGTTCATCGTCTCCCGCGGCCCGATGTACGTCGTCCCCATCTCGCCGATCATCACCGGCTTGGTGACGTCGATCCCGTGCCGGGGCCCCTCGTTCTGCATCCACTCGTACGCCGGCCGCAGCGCGTCCTCGAACGAGTCCACGTGCTTCCACCCGGGCATGAGGTCGCACCCCGTCATGTTGTACGCCTCCCAGCTGATCCAGTCGACGTACTCGTTGCCCGGCCACAGGCCCGGCAGCCGGTCCAGGTTGCCCTCCCAGCCCGTCACGTTCCACACCCAGATGGCGTTGTCGGCGCCCTCCCTGCGGTAGAGGTCGACGATGTGCCGCCACGCCCGGGTGAACTCCTGCGGGGTGCCGCGCTTGTTGTAGCGCTTGTTGGCGTCGGCCTCGTGGTCGAACGTGAGGAAGTAGGGCACCTCCAGGTCGGCGACCGCGCGCGCCTGGGTGCGCAGCACGGAGTCGAACTCCCCGCGGAGGATGGCGCGGTAGGAGACGTCCGGGTGCCCGGAGCGCGTGAACCTGCGCGCCTCGATGTTGGTGTGCACGAACCGGCCCTCGGCGAGGGCTCGCCGCTCCTTCTCCCCGGCGACCTGGGGCTGGTCGATGCCGCGCCAGGTGTAGACGATGTCCATCCGCCGCCCCGCGGCCTCCTCCAGCAGGTCGAGCCGCCCGTCGTGCGGGCTGCCGCCCCACCACACCCCGCAGCTGGGTTCGAGGATCTCCGAGATCGTGCAGCGGTGCTCGGCGCCGGCGGGCGGGCCCGACACGGACGCCGTGAACGAGTGGCGTGGTGCTCCCGGCGGCCCGGACGGGTCGGCCCCCGAGCCGCCCGCCCCGGTGAGTGTGAGGGTGAGGACCACGGCCCCCACCGATGCCATCACCCGTACCGGTCCGCTGTCCACGCCGATCGCCCCCTAGGAGATACTACGCACAGTATTCACATGAATACCATACGTTATCTTTTGCGGGCGCAACACCCCCACCAGGCAAATCGGGCGGACGATGCCGCCGACGCCTCGGATCAGTAGCCGTACCGCCGCCGCGCCGGGGCCGTCACCGCCGACACCAGGTGCCGCCGCCACGGCGCCAGCGCGTCCCGCCACCCCTGGTCGGCGCGCACCCCCACCGGTCCCGGGGTGAAGCGCATCGGGTTGCCCGACACCGCGTGCCCCCGCGACAGCGCCACCCCGTCCCCCAGGTCCGGGCACTCCCCCCGGTACCCGGCGAACTCCGCGATGCGCGCGAACTCCTCGGTGGGCGAGGCCGTGAAGTCCTCGTAGCGCACCCGCAGCGTGGGGATGCCGCGCCGTGACAGGGCGTCGAAGCAGGAGTTCTGCGCCATCCACTGCACCGCCGAGCGCCCCGCCGAGTAGCGGGCCATCTCCGGTTCGCTGCTCTCGGGGGAGGCGTCCGGCCGGGGCACCCGCTTGCTCCAGGAGTGCGCCACCGCCCGGGGGTCGCGGACCACGTGCAGCAGCCGCATGCGCGCCCCGTAGCGCCAGCGCAGGCAGGCGGCCAGGGACGCGTGCTTGCTGGCGTCGACGATCACCCCGCATCCGGCGACCAGGGAGATCGCGGTGTAGAGCCGGTGGTAGAGCTCGGTGTAGCGGGCGGTGCGCTCGGCCAGCGGCCCCTCCCCCGAGCCGTTGAGCAGGACGGGCAGGAAGCGGGTCCGGTCCACCCCGTCCTTGAGTCCCAGCACGCGCCGCACGTCCAGCCGCTGCCAGCCGCCGAACGCCTCCCTGCCGACCTCGGTCCAGAACCCGCAGTCGGCGAACGGCAGCCCGCAGCCGCAGAGCTCGTTCTCGACCACTCCGCGCCGCCACAGGTGCACCGTCTCGCCGATGGAGCAGAACCCGGGCAGCTCGCCCAGCAGCCGCTCGATCAGGGTCGACCCGGAGCGGCCCATGCCGCCGACGAAAACCAGCCGGTATGCCTCTTCCACCCGTTCAGACTATTACTTTCGGTCACCGCTCGGGACCTTTTGGTGATCATCTCCCGTAGGTGCGCACGACGGCCCCGGGCCGGGGGTTCGCGTCCCGGGCCGGGGCCGTCGCTCACTTCACTTCTCCGGGGTCAGGGGCGGGTTGTGGACGCGCGGGGTCTCCACATCCCGGGCGGCCCTACAGGCCCTGGACGTTGAGCAGGATGTTGACGGTGCCGGACGGGACGCCGCTCAGCTTGTCCTGCCCGCCGTTGGCGACCAGCCAGTCCTGGATGGCGGCCTGGCCGGCGTCGCCGTTGGCGCTCTTGTACAGCGCGGCCGCGCCGGCCACGTGCGGGCTGGCCATCGAGGTGCCGGACATGGCCTGGGCACCGCCGCCGGGGACGGTCGACTCGATCGCGACGCCCGGGGCGTAGATGTCCACCGGGGAGCCGAAGTTGGAGAAGTAGGCCGCGGCGTCGTCGCGGTCGGAGGCGCCGACGGTGGTCACGCCCTCGGCGCGGGCCGGGGAGACGTTGTTCGCGTCCTGGCCCTCGTTGCCCGCGGCCACCGCCACGAACACACCGGAGTCGGCCAGGGCGTTGACGGCGTCGTCCACCGCCTGGGAGGCGGGCCCGCCCAGGGACAGGTTGGCGACGGAGTTCTCGGGGGCGTTGGCGGCCACCCAGTCGATACCCGCGATGACGTCGTCGTAGCTGCCCGAGCCGCTGTCGCTGAGGACCTTGACGCCGAACAGCTCGGCGCCGGGGGCCACGCCGTAGGTCGCGGAGCCGATGGTGCCCGCGACGTGGGTGCCGTGGCCGTTGGCGTCGAGGCCCTCTCCGCCGTAGGCGTCGAACGCGGAGGAGGCCCGGCCCCCGAAGTCGGGGTGGTCCGGGTCGATGCCGGTGTCGATGATGTAGGCGGAGACGCCCGAGCCGTCGGCGGTGGTGGAGTAGGAGTCGTCCAGGGGGAGGTCCTCCTGGTCGATGCGGTCCAGGCCCCAGGTGGCGGTGGTGTGGGCGACGCCGACCTGCTCGATGTAGGCCACACCGTCCTGGGCGCGCAGTTCCCGCACCTCGGCGGCGGTCAGGGTCGCGGAGTAGCCCTGGAAGACCTCCTCGTAGGTGTGGTTGATGTCGCCGGACGACAGGCCCAGGGCGCTCGGGGTGACCGAGGCGGTGCCCATCGACTCCTCCAGGACCACGAACCACTCGCCCGCGACGGCGTCGGTGCTGGTGTAGAGGGGGGCGAGCTCGTCGGCGCCGGCGGAGGCGGCACCGGACAGGGCGAGGGGGAGGGAGAGGGCGCCGGCGGCGACGAAGCCGAGGACGGTCCTCCGGGAGTGGTGCTGCTGCACTCTTTTTCTCCTTGGTGGGGATATGGGGGCTTTATACATACAGCGAGCCATAACCGACTGTGATCACTCGGTTGCACCCTTGCTGCGATATGCAACCTTAATCAGCCCTTGTCCTTTACGCCAGGGTTCACTGGATTTTTTTCGCCGTTCGTCTCGCCCGAACACCCGATCCGACACCGCCTGTCGCGCCCGGACCACCTGCCCCCACTCCGGAGCGCGACCCTCCTTAACGCGTGTGTAGTGGGGTTTCGCGTTTCTCTGGAGAGGTCGAAGGACGGCGCCCCCGGGCCACCGGAACAGGGTTTTACGAACAGGAACACGGAAGAAATATGCGAATTTATCGCGCGTTCGCTCGGAGAATCCGGCCGCACCCCTCGGCGGCCCTTCACGCTCCGTACCCGGCCCGTCGCCGCCCCCGGCGTCCCCCGCGCACGGCTCCCGCACACGGCGGCGGGGCCGCCCGGTGGGCGGCCCCGCAGGTGCTCGGTGTGCTGCTCGGAGCCGGTCGGCCCGTCCGGTGCTAGTCGGCCCGGACGACCATTCCGGCGCCGACCGTGGCGTTGGTGGACTCGTCGATGAGGATGAACCCGCCCGTCTGCCGGTTGCGGGAGTACTCGTCCACGAACAGGGGCTGGGTGGAGCGCAGCCGCACCCGTCCGATCTCGTTGAGCGCCAGGTGGTCGGCCTGCTCGTCGCGGTGCAGCGTGTTGACGTCCAGCCGGTAGCGCAGGTCCTTCACCATGACCTTGGCCGTGCGGGTGGTGTGCTTGACGATGAGCCTGGAGCGCGGCGTCAGCTTGCGCGCGTCCGTCATCCAGCACACCATCGCCTCGATGTCCTGTGAGGCCGTGGGGGTGTTGTTGGGGCGGCAGATCATGTCGCCCCGGGAGATGTCGATCTCGTCCTCCAGCAGCAGAGTGACCGACATCGGCGCGAACGCCTCGGCGACGTCCCCGTCCGCCGTGAGGATCCGGGAGATCCGGCTGGTCAGCCCGGAGGGCAGGTGCACGACCTCGTCGCCGGGCTTGAGCACGCCCCCGGCGAGCTGGCCCGCGTAGCCGCGGTAGTCGTGCAGCTCGGGGTCGTCGGACCTGTGCGGCCGGATCACGTACTGCACCGGGAACCGCGCGTCGATGAGGTTGCGGTCCGAGGCGATGTGCACGTTCTCCAGGTGGTGCAGCAGCGAGGGGCCGCTGTACCAGGGCATGTTCTGCGAGCGGTCCACCACGTTGTCGCCGTGCAGCGCCGAGATCGGCACGAACGTGAGGTCGCGCGCGTCCAGCTTGGCGGCGAAGTCGGTGAACTCCGCCTTGATCTCCTCGAACCGGGCCTGGTCGTAGTCGACGAGGTCCATCTTGTTGACCGCCAGGACCAGGTGCGGCACCTGGAGCAGCGTGGTGAGGAAGGCGTGGCGGCGGCTCTGCTCCTGGAGCCCCTTCCGGGCGTCCACCAGGATGATCGCCAGGTCCGCGGTGGACGCCCCGGTCACCATGTTGCGGGTGTACTGGAGGTGGCCCGGGGTGTCGGCGATGATGAACGTCCGCCTGGGCGTGGCGAAGTACCGGTAGGCCACGTCGATGGTGATGCCCTGCTCGCGCTCGGCGCGCAGGCCGTCGGTGAGCAGGGCCAGGTTGGTGTGCTCCTCACCGCGGGCGGCGCTGGTGCGCTCCACCGCGTCGAGCTGGTCCTCGAAGATCGACTTGGAGTCGTACAGCAGGCGGCCGATCAGGGTGCTCTTGCCGTCGTCCACGGAGCCCGCCGTGGCGAACCGCAGAATGTCGTTGGTCATGCTCGCTGGTCCTCTGTGCGAAGGGATGCGGCCGGAGAGGAGGTCGGAGGGCCGGACGGAGGAGCCCTGCGCCGAAGGCGTCCGTCGGGGACGGCGGCCACCGGGAACGGCGGCCGTCGGCGGCGGGACTAGAAGTAGCCCTCGCGCTTGCGGTCCTCCATGGCCGCCTCGCTCGCGCGGTCGTCGGCCCTGGTCTGTCCGCGCTCGGTGATCCGGGTCGCGGCGATCTCGGCGATGATGTCGTCGAGCTCCACGGCGGTCGACTTGACCGCCCCCGTGCAGGTGAGGTCGCCCACCGTGCGGTAGCGCACGGTCTCGGTGAAGGGGACCTCGGTGTCGTCACGAGCGATGAGCGGTGAGTCCGCGAGCAGGATGCCATCGCGTTCGAAGACACTGCGCTCGTGCGCGAAGTAGATGGAGGGCAGCTCCAGCTCCTCCCGCTGGATGTAGGCCCACACGTCCAGCTCGGTCCAGTTGGAGATGGGGAAGACCCGGATGTGCTCGCCCCGGTCGATGCGGGTGTTGAACACGCTCCACAGCTCGGGGCGCTGGTTCTTGGGGTCCCACTGGCCGAACTCGTCGCGGAAGGAGAAGACGCGCTCCTTGGCGCGGGCCTTCTCCTCGTCGCGGCGGGCGCCGCCGAAGGCCGCGTCGAACCCGTGCTCCTCGATGGCCTCCAGCAGGGCGGCGGTCTGGAGGCGGTTGCGGCTGGCCCAGCGGCCGGTGGGCTCGGTGACCTTGCCCGCGTCGATCTGCTCCTGGACGGAGGCGACGACCAGGCGCACCCCGGCCTGCTCGACCCGGCGGTCGCGGAACTCGATGACCTCGGGGAAGTTGTGGCCGGTGTCCACGTGCATGACCGGGAACGGGATGGCACCCGGCCAGAAGGCCTTCTCGGCGAGCCGGAGCATGACGATGGAGTCCTTGCCGCCGGAGAAGAGCAGCACCGGCCGCTCGAACTCCGCGGCCACCTCGCGCATGATGAAGATCGCCTCGGCCTCGAGGACGTCCAGCTGGGAGAGCTGGTACCGTCCGGGCGCCTGCTGACTCGCCTGACCCATGAATCCGCCTTAGAGATACCGCTGGGGGCACCGGACCGGCCGACGGCGGAGGGCCTGTCGTCAGCCCCCCGCGTGCGGACCGGCGCTGTCCAGGTCCGCGCCGTCGCGGATGCTTGCCAACAACATACCCGACAATTCCGGTCGGCATACAAGGACATCGGGGAGTAGCGGGTCGGACACGTTGTAGCGCAGGTCGGAGCCGTCGATCCGGGAGGCGTGCAGCCCGGCGGCGCGGGCGACCGCCACCGGGGCGGCCGTGTCCCACTCGTACTGGCCGCCGGCGTGGACGTAGATGTCGGCCATACCCAGCAGCACCGAGCAGATCTTGGCGCCCGCCGATCCCATCGGGATCAGCTCCGCGCCCAGCTGGGTGGCCATCCGCTGCGCGAACGCGGGCGGGCGCGACCGGCTCACCGTGATCCGCAGCCGCTGCCCCGAGGGGCGCTCCTCGGGCAGCCACGGCGGGTCCACCGTCGACAGGGTGCTGCCCTGGGCGGGCAGCGCCACCGCCCCGGCGACCAGCTCGCCGTTCTCCCACAGGGCCACGTGGACGGCCCAGTCGACCCGGCCGGCCTCCGCGAACTCGCGGGTGCCGTCGAGCGGATCGATGATCCACACCCGGCGGGCGCGCAGCCGGGCCGGGTCGTCCACCCCCTCCTCGGAGAGCACCGCGTCGCTGGGGCGCAGCCGGCCCAGCGCGGAGAACAGGAACTCGTGCGAGGTGCGGTCGCCCAGCGTGCGCAGGACGTCGGGTTCGGCGAAGCCGTGCCGGGCGCGCAGGCGCAGCAGCAGCTGGCCCGCCTCGCTCGCCAGGTCGCGGGCCACCTCATGATCGTCTCGGATGTTCTTCACCGTTCAGTACGCCCCCGCCCCACGGATCACCGCTGACCACGTCTTCCACAGGATCTGGATGTCCAACGTCAGCGACCAGTTTTCCACGTAGCGCAGATCCAGGCGGACCGATTCCTCCCATGAGAGGTCGGAACGGCCGCTGACCTGCCACAGCCCGGTCAACCCCGGTTTGACCACCAGCCTCCGGCGGACGTCGTGCCCGTAGCGGGCGACCTCCTCGGGAAGCGGCGGCCGGGGGCCGACCAGGGACATCTCGCCCCGGACCACGTTGACGAGCTGGGGGAGCTCGTCGAGCGAGTACCGGCGCAGCCATGCCCCGACCCGGGTCACCCGGGGGTCCCGTCGCATCTTGAACAGCACACCGTCGTGCTCGTTGCGGGACCGCAGCGCCGCCTTCAGCGCCTCGGCCCCGACCACCATGGTACGGAACTTGTACACGGGGAACTCGGAGCCACCCCGGCCTACGCGCGTCTGGGTGAAGAAGACCGGCCCGCGGTCCTCCCACCGGATGAGCACGGCCAGGGCCAGGAACAGGGGGGACAGCAGGACCAGCGCCAGCGCGGCGGCGCCGCGGTCGAAGGCGCTCTTGACGACCCGCCGCGCCCCGGCCAGCTCCGGGTGTTCGACGTGCAGCAGGGGCAGCCCCGCGACCGGGCGGATGGTGGTGCGCGGGCCGGCGACCTCCATGAGGGCGGAGGCGACGATGAGCTCGGTGTCGGACTTCTCCAGCCGCCAGGCCAGGCGGCGCAGTTCGACGCCGTCCATCTCCGGGCAGGCCAGGACCGCGACGGTGTCGGCGCCGACCAGGGCGGCGGCGTCGGCGGCCCCGGCGAAGGAGCCCAGGACCGGGCAGCCCTCGACCTCGGCGGGGCCCCTCCCCGCCTCGCGGTCGGGCAGGCAGACCCCCACCACGCGCATGCCGTGGTAGATCTCGTCGCGGAAGCGCCGGATGAGCTCGCCCGCGGCCACCCGGTGGCCGACCACGACGACCCCGTTCATGCACTCGCCGGCGCGGCGGCGGCGGTGCAGCGCCTTGCGCCGGGCGTAGCGCAGGGCGAGGGTGGCCAGCAGCACGATCGGGAGGGTGACCAGGACGTAGCCCCTGGCCAGGTCGAACTTGACCGCGTAGGCGACGATGGCGGTGCCGGCGGCGAGGGCGAGCCCGGCGGTGGCGACCCGGCGGTACTCCTCGGTGCCGACTCCCAGGAAGCGGCGGGCGTAGCCTCCGGAGAGGGAGACGACGAGGCACCACAGCGGCGGCAGGACCAGGGAGAACCACAGGTAGGGCGCGGTGGTGGCGGCGGCCAGCGCATCGTGGAAGCGGACGGTGGCGCCGATCAGGCCGGCGCCCAGTGCGGCGACGAGGTCGAGGACGAGGAGCCCGGCGACGTAGGTGTGCGTCCACGGGCGGGACGGGGCGGGCGGGAACCGGATCTCCGGCATGGTGTGTGCGCCGCCACCGCCGGGCGGCGTCACCAACGGCCGGCGGACGTCCTTCACCCCACTGCTTGCGACCATGTATCCCCCAAGACCGGTACGGTCCGAAAGCCGTCACTGCACGTCATCGCACCCGACGGCATGAGCAGGGCGCATCGGGGAGCGAGAGTCAGGGCAGCCCCCTGACAGTAACCAAAAGTAGTGGAAAAGTCGCTCTCAGTTGCCAACTGTCGACAAAGAAGGGCCGGTCGGACCGAGAATGTGTCCCTCCCGATACCGACCGGCCTTACGGAGTGTGGTGACGCACGCCTGAAACGGACGGGGTAAGGGTCTGACCGAAACCGGTTCAGGCCATGGCCTCCGCCAGTCGCCGCTGCACGGCCGCCGCCCCCGGGTCCCCGCTCCGCCGAAGCGCACCGGCCAGCAGCAGCCGGGCGTAGGAGTCGTCGGGCCTCTCGGCGACCAGCCCCTCCAGATCCCGGCGGGCCCGCCCCACCTGGGCCGAGCGCAGCCGGGCCCGGGCCGCGGCCAGCCGGACCCCCCGGTCGTCCCCGTGCTCCGCCATCAGCGGCTCCAGCAGGGTGAGCGCCCCCAGCGGGTCCTTCTCCACCAGCGCCTCGGCCAGGCGCAGCCGCTCCACCTCCGCGGGCAGGCTCCGGCCCGGCCGCCGCCCGGCCCGGTCCAGGAACGCGCCGATCTCCTCCGGATGGCGGGCGCCCTCCAGCGCCAGGTCGCCCACCAGCAGGGTGGGCGAGGTGCGCACGCCCCGGGCCCGGCCGCGCAGCAGCAGCTCGCGTACCTCCCGGTCCCCCTCGCCCGCCCGCAGCAGGCGGCCCCCGTCCGCGAAGCCCGCCCGCTCAGCGGCCTCCTCCAGGGCCTCGTGGGAGCCGATGTCCCCGGCCTCCACGAAGTGGGTCCGCATGACCTCCTCGGCGACCGCGCCCTGGAGGGCGGGGCCGCCCTCGCGCTCGGCCAGGTGCAGCAGCCGGTGCGCGTCGTGGGAGCCGACGCGCCAGACCGCACCCCACCGGGGGAAGCCCTCGGCGGCGGCCGCCTCGGCCACCCGGGCCCGGTTCTGCTCCGGGGTCAGGTGCGGGGCGCACGCCCGGAGGGCCGTGTCCACGGAGGGATCGCGCAGCAGCTCCTCCAGCGGCCGGGCCCGCTCCGGGGCGGTGGGGTCGATTCGGTAGGGCCGCCACACCACCTCCACGGGCTCCCCGCCGCGCGCGGCCAGGGACCGCTCCACGCGCCGCTTGCCGATGTACGCCCAGGGGCAGACCACGTCCGCCCAGATCTCCATTCGCGTGTTCATGCGGAGAGGCTAAGCGACAACCGTCGCTTAAGCAACACCTGTTGTCTATACGACGGACGTCGTAGACTGGGGGCGTGAACCCCGACGACCCGCGCGCCCGCCGCACCCGCGCCGGCCTGCGCGCCGCCCTGCTGTCCCTGCTCGCGGACACCGCGCCCGACCGCGTCACCGTGTCCGCGGTCGCCCGGGAGGCGGGGATCAACCGCGCCACGGTGTACCAGCACTACGCCGACATCGACGCACTGGTGGCCGACGCCATGGAGGACGCGCTCGCGCACGTGGCGCGCTGCGCCGCCCTGTGCCCGCTGGAGGCCCCGGACGAGGGCGCCCCGGACCCGCTGGTGGACCTGTTCGCACACGTCATCGGGCATGCCGCGCTCTACCGGACGCTGCTGGCCGGCGAGTTCGCCCACCGGCTGCGCGCGGGTGTGGCCGGGGAGCTGGAGGAGCGGTTCGCGGCGGGCGCCCGGCCGCCGGGCACCGACGGGGTACCGGACCGGGCGCTCGCCGCCCACCTGTCCGGCGGCCTGGTCGCCCTGCTCACCGACCTGGTCGCGGCGGACGCGCCGGCGGTCTCCGCCGAGGAGGCCGCCGAGGTCGCCTGGCGCCTGCTCGCCCCGGTCCGGTACCGCTGAGGGGGAGCCCACCGGGGACGGCGGAGGGCCGTGCGGTGACACCGCACGGCCCTCCGAGGGTCCGGCCGCCGGTCAGGCGGCGGTGTGGTAGATGTTCTGGGCGCGTTCGAGGCCGTCGGTGAGGACCGTGCGGACCGCGTCGGCGGCGCGCTCGACGTTGAGGTCGAGCTCCCCGCGCTCGGTCGAGGAGAAGTCGCGCAGCACGTAGTCCGCCGGGTCCATCCGTCCGGGCGGGCGGCCCACCCCGAACCGGACCCGCAGGTAGTCCGGGCCGCCCAGGGAGGCGGTGATGGACTTGAGCCCGTTGTGCCCGCCCGAGCCGCCGCCCTTCTTGAGCTTCAGGGCGCCGAAGTCGATGTCCATCTCGTCGTGCACGACGACGACCCGCTCCAGCGGCACCTTGTAGAACCTGGCCAGCGCCGACACCGGCCCGCCCGACAGGTTCATGTAGGTGCGCGGCTTGGCCAGCACCACCGCCGTGCCGTCCAGGCGGGTCTCCACCGCCTCGGCGTGCGCCCTGTGCGCCTTCCAGCGCTCGCCGCCCGCCAGGGCGTCCACCACCATGAAACCCGCGTTGTGCCGGTTCCCGGCGTACTTGGGCCCCGGGTTGCCCAGCCCGACGACCAGCCAGCGCTCGGTCTCCGCCATGTCCTTGTTCCTCCAGCGTCCCCACACGGGAACGAGCCTACAGACGAAAGACCGAGCGCGCGGCTCCGGTGGGAGCCGCGCGCTCGGTCGGTGTACGGTGCCGGCGACTACTCGGCGGCGGCCTCGGCGGAAGCCTCGGAGGACTCGCCCTCACCCTCGGTGGGCTCCTCCTCGACGCGCGGGGCGGAGACGTTGAGGACGATCGACTCGGGGTCGGTCACCAGGGTGGCGCCGGCCGGCAGCTTCAGCTCGGCGGCGGTCACGGTGGTGCCGATCTCCAGCCCGGTGATGTCGTACTCGACACCCTCGGGGATGTGGGTGGCCTCGGCCTCCACGGTCACGGTGACGAGCTCCTGGGTGAGCACACCGGCGCCCTTGATCTCGCCGACCAGGTTGACCTGGAGCTCGACCTCGACCTTCTCGCCCTTGGAGACGACGAGCAGGTCGACGTGCTCCAGGAAGCCCTTGATGGCGTCGCGCTGGACGCTCTTGGGGAGGGCGAGGTTGTCCTTGTCCAGGCCCTCGAGGCGGAGCAGGACGTTGGGGGTCTTCAGGGCGAGCATGAGCTCGTGGCCCGGCAGGTTCAGGTGGCGGGGCTCGGTGCCGTGGCCGTAGAGGACGGCCGGCACCTTACCCGCGCGGCGGGCGCGACGGGAGGCGCCCTTGCCGAATTCCGTGCGGGGCTCGGCAGCGATACGTACCTCGGACACGACAAAACTCCTCGGGTTCAACCCCGTAGCACGGGGAACACGACTCCAGTAGTACGAACGATTCCCGCTCTCGGCGGGGAAGCGGCGGGGTCTCCCCGGTATGGGGACGCGACCGCCCTGGTTCCAGGCGTGCCCGGCGAGTCGCCACCGGACCCGTCCGGCCCGGGAACGCTCGTCGCGCACCCCTGCCCACGCGTCCGCACGAAGCCGAACGAGGCTCCGCTCGGGCACGGGGACACTCGGCCAAGTCTACTGGTTCCGGGGACGACTCCGAACACGCCCCACCACTCCCCCGCTCCCGGCCGTGCCACCACCGGGGCGGCGTGTCGGCGGGGGAACGGACATCCGGGCGGGGGATACGTCCGCACATCCCCCGCCCGGCCGGGTCCTACTCGAACAGGCTCGTGACCGAGCCGTCGGTGAAGACCTCACTGATCGCGCGCGCCACCAGCGGCGCGATCGACAGCTGGGTGAGCTTCTCGAACGACCGGGACTCGGGCACCGGCAGCGAGTTGGTGATGACCACCTCGGAGATGCGCGAGTTCTGCAGGCGCTCGGCCGCCGGGCCGGACAGCACACCGTGCGTGGCGGCCACCAGGACCTGCTCGGCGCCCTGCTCGAACAGCGCGTCGGCTGCCTTCACGATGGTGCCGCCGGTGTCGATCATGTCGTCCACCAGGACGCACACGCGGCCCTTGACGGTGCCGACGACCTCGTGGACGCGGACCTGGTTGGCCACGTCCGGGTCGCGGCGCTTGTGGATGATGGCCAGCGGGGCGCCCAGCCGGTCCGCCCAGCGGTCGGCGGTGCGCACGCGGCCCGCGTCGGGGGAGACCACGGTGATCTCGGAGCGGTCGACCCGGTTCGCGATGTGGTCGGCCAGGATCGGCAGCGCGAACAGGTGGTCCACCGGACCGTCGAAGAAGCCCTGGATCTGGTCCGTGTGCAGGTCGACGGCCATCATGCGGTCGGCGCCGGCGGTGCGGAACAGGTCGGTCATCAGGCGGGCCGAGATGGGCTCGCGGCCGCGGTGCTTCTTGTCCTGGCGGGCGTACCCGAAGAACGGGGTGACGATCGTGATGCGCTTGGCGGAGGCGCGCTTGAGCGCGTCCACCATGATCAGCTGCTCCATGATCGACTCGTTGATCGGGTCGGAGTGCGCCTGGATCACGAAGGCGTCCGAGCCGCGGACCGACTCCAGGTAGCGGACGAAGATCTCACCGTTGGCGAAGGTGTCGAACCGGGTGGGGACCACCTCGATCCCCAGTTCCTTCGCGACCTCCTCGGCCAGGCTCGGGTGCGTGCGCCCCGAGAACAACATCAGGTTCTTCTGGCCGGTGGCCTTCATCCCGGTCACGTGTTTCTCCCCCACAGTCACTACTGATCGTCGGCTCTGTGCCGCTCTGCGTCCTCGACGCCCTCCGCGTCCTGGGCCGACTGCGCCCGCCGCGCCGCCTCGGCCGAGGCGGTGCCCGGGCGCTTGCGCGCGGTCCACCCCTCCACGTTGCGCTGCCGGTGCCCCTCGGACACGGCCAGCGCACCGGGCGGGACGTCGTCCCGGACCACGGTCCCGGCCCCGGAGTAGGCGCCGTCGCCCACGGTGACCGGCGCGACGATGGTGTTGTCGCTGCCGATGCGCACGTGGTCGCCGATGGTGCTCCGGGACTTCTCGACCCCGTCGTAGTTGACGAACACCGACGAGCAGCCGATGTTGCTGCCGACGCCGATGTCGGCGTCTCCGACGTAGGTCAGGTGCGGGACCTTGGAACCGCTGCCGACGTTCGCGTTCTTGATCTCCACGAACGCGCCGGCCTTGGTCCGGTCGGCCAGGCGGGTGCCCGGCCGGAGGTAGGTGTAGGGGCCGACGTCGGCCCCGGGGCCGATCTCGGCGCGGTCCGCGGTGGTCCGGCGGACCTTGGCGCCGTCGCCCACGACGGTGTCGGCCAGGTCGCTGTCGGGGCCCACGACCGCGTCCTCGCCGATCACGGTGGCGCCGCGCAGGCGGGTGCCGGGCTCCAGGAGGGCGTCGCGGCCGATCCGCACGTCGACGTCGACCCAGGTCGTGGCGGGGTCCACGACGGTGACGCCGGCGAGCATGTGCTCGCGCAGGACGCGGTCGTTGAGCAGGCGGCGGGCCTCGGCGAGCTGGACCCGGTTGTTGACGCCCTGGACCTCGTCGGCGTCGTCGATGACCCAGGCGCCGACCCGGTGGCCGTCGCCGCGCAGCAGGGCGACGGCGTCGGGGAGGTACTCCTCGCCCTTGGCGTTGTCGCTGCCGATGCGCTGCACGACCCGCGCCAGCAGGGCGCCGTCGAAGGCGTACATGCCGGAGTTGATCTCGTCGACGGCGAGTTCGTCCGGGGTGGCGTCGGCCTGCTCGACGATGGAGGTGAAGTCGCCGTCGGCGTCGCGGACGATGCGCCCGTAGCCGTGGGGGTCGGGGACGCGGGCCGACAGGACGGTGACGGCGTTGCCCTCCTTCTCGTGGAAGGAGACCAGCCCGGCGAGCGTGGCGCCGCGCAGAAGCGGGGTGTCGCCGCAGGTGAGGACGATGGTGCCGGTGGGCTCGATGCCCTGGCGTGCCAGGTCCTCCAGGGCCATGCGCACCGCGTGCCCGGTGCCCTTCTGCTCCTCCTGGATCGCGGTGACGGCCTCGGGGGCGATCTGCGCGAGGTGCTCGGCGATGCGCTCGCGGGCGTGCCCGAGGACGACGGCCGTGTGCAGCGGATCGAGTTCGCGGGCGGCGGCCAGCACGTGGCCGACCATGCTGCGGCCGCCGATCTCGTGGAGCACCTTGGGGAGTTGGGACTTCATCCGGGTGCCCTCGCCGGCGGCGAGGACGATGACGGCAGCCGGGCGGTTCACGCTCACTGGAGGAGACCCCTCGTGATAGCTGGCTAGGAAGAAGACGATCTCGCGGCCGGCGTTCCGGCGGGGCGTTCCGCATGGCTGTCCCGCATGCCGCGCACGGCGGGCACCGGTCGTGCCGCCGACATGGGAAGGATACATCCGCGTCACAGGCCGCCGACGGCGGCAACGGCCGAGGCGGGAGGGCCGATCGCGTCCGGCGGCCGCTCACGGGCTCTGTTTCGGAAGGGATCGGCGGGGGATGTGATGTGTACCGCGCCGGGAGTGCGGGGCGTACCGCGTCGGCTCCCGGACCAGGGCTCGAACCTGGACGATGGGGACCAAAACCCCACATGCTGCCGATTACATCATCCGGGAACACGCCGGGCGCAGGCTTCCGCGCCGACATGACGGTCACCAAGATAGCGCCTCCACCGAGACCCTTGCCAAACCTACGGGGTCGTAGGTTACGGTTACGTAGGTATAGGTTGGGCCGTCGCGACGGATGCCCGAGCTCCCGGCAGCCCTGACCTCCAGACGACGTCTCCGATCACGAGGTAGGGACAACATGACCGCCGCACCCGAGTCGCCCGCCGCCAAGCGGGCGCCCATTCCCGAGTACGAGCCCGAGCTGCGCGGCCGGGCCGAGCGCTTCACGGTCTTCGCGTTCGTGTTCATCCCCCTCATCGCACTGCTCGCCTCCGTCCCGTTCTTCTGGGGCTGGGGCCTGAGCCTGCTCGACATCTCCATCGCCGTGGTGTTCTACGTGATCAGCGGCCTGGGCATCACGGTCGGCTTCCACCGCCACTTCACCCACGGCTCGTTCCGCGCCAACCGCCCGCTGAAGATCGCGCTCGCCGTCGCCGGCTCGATGGCCATCGAGGGCAGCGTCATCAAGTGGGTGGCCGACCACCGCCGCCACCACAAGTACGCCGACGCCGAGGGCGACCCGCACTCGCCGTGGCGGTTCGGCGACGACTGGAAGTCGGTCGCCAAGGGCCTCTACTACGCGCACATGGCGTGGATGTACCTGGACGACAAGAAGACCTCGCCCCGCCGCTTCGCCCCGGACCTGCTCAAGGACAAGGACGTGCTCCTCGTCGACAAGCTGTTCGGCCCGATCGTGATCTTCTCCCTGGGCGCCCCCGCCCTCATCGGCGGCCTGGTCACCATGTCCTGGTGGGGCGCGGCCACCGCCTTCTTCTGGGCGAGCCTGGTCCGGGTGGCGCTGCTGCACCACGTGACCTGGTCGATCAACTCCATCTGCCACACCATCGGCGAGGAGAACTTCGAGGTGCGCGACCGCTCCCGCAACGTGTGGTGGCTGGCCATCCCGTCGTTCGGCGAGTCCTGGCACAACCTGCACCACGCCGACCCGACCTGCGCCCGGCACGGCGTGCTCAAGGGCCAGATCGACATCTCCGCCCGCCTCATCTGGGTCTTCGAGAAGTTCGGCTGGGCCACCAAGGTGCGCTGGCCCGACAACGAGCGACTCGCCGCCAAGCGGGTCAGCGTTTAGGATTCTTGACCATCATGGGAGCAGCCGACAGCGAGCAGAGGGTCCGTGTGCGCCGCAAGCGCATGACGGGCGAGGAGCGTCGGCGGCAGCTACTGGAGATCGGCCGGGAGCTGTTCGCCGAACGCGGGTTCGACGCGACCTCCGTGGAGGAGATCGCCGCACGGGCGGGCGTGTCCAAACCCGTGGTCTACGAGCACTTCGGCGGCAAGGAGGGCATCTACGCGGTCGTGGTCGACCAGGAGATGCGCACCCTGGTGGGCATGGTCTCGGAGGCCCTCACCGCCGACAGCGCCCGCAACAAGATCGAGAAGGCGGCCCTGGCCCTGCTGCGCTACGTCGAGGAGAACACGGTCGGGTTCCGGGTGCTCACCCGCGACTCGCACGTGGCCTCCGGAACGGGGAGCTTCGCCGGCCTGATCAACGACATCGCCAGCCAGGTCGAGTACATCATGGTGGACGAGTTCGCCGAGCGGGGCTACGACCCCGCGCTCGCCCCCATGTACGCCCAGGCCCTGGTGGGCATGTGGGCACTGACCGGGCAGTGGTGGCTGGAGGTGCGCAGGCCCAGGCGCGAGGTGGTGGCGGCGCACCTGGTCAACCTGGCGTGGAACGGGCTGTCGAGCCTGGAGGCCAAGCCCAGGCTGCGGACCAGGCGCACCCGCTAGGCGCGGGGAGTCCGGTGGGGCGGGTGTGCATCGCATACCCGCCCCACTATCTTGATGTCAAGAGATAAGCTGGGTCCATGCGCGATGAGGTGGATGGGCTGATCGAGGCGTGGCGTGCCGAACGGCCGGACGTGGACGTGACGCCGCTCGAGGTGCTCAGCCGGGTGTCCCGGCTGGCCCGACACCTGGACCGGGCCCGGCGGACCGTGTTCACCGAGCACTCCCTGGAGCCCTGGGAGTTCGACGTCCTGGCCGAGCTGCGCCGCTCCGGGCCGCCCTACGAGCTGAGCCCGGGCCGGCTGCTGCGGGCGACGCTGGTGACCTCCGGGACCATGACGAACCGGGTGGACCGGCTGGCCGCCGCGGGACTGGTGCGGCGCCGCCCCGACCCCGCCGACAAGCGCGGCGTGCTGGTGCGGCTGACCGACCAGGGCGCCGAGCGCATCGACGCGGCACTGGAGTCCCTGCTGCGGTACGAGGAGACCCTCCTGGCCCCGATGGCGCCGCAGCAGCGCGAGCAGCTCGCATCGTTACTCAGATGCCTCCTGGTGCCCCTCGACACCGAACCTTCCGGTCGGTAAGTGTTGTTACCCGGCGGTATCCGTCCTCTCACCGGGGCCGCCACGGCGCGCATCCCTTGGACTTCACATCTGGTTGGAGAGCGACTGTGAGAATCCGGTGGAACGTCCGGTACGCCGCCGTCGCCGCGGTGGCCGCGACGGCCCTGGCGGCGACCGGCTGCGCGGCGGACGGGGAGGACGCGTCGACGGGGGCCCAGGAGCGGTACTACCTCTCCCTGGGCGACTCGCTGGCGGTGGGCGTGCAGCCGGGCGAGAGCGGGCCCTCCGAGACCTCCGACGGGTACACGGACATCCTGTACCGCACCCTGTACGACGCCGACTCGACGCTGCGCCACGAGCGCAGCGGCTGCGGCGGCGAGGACACCACCACCTTCCTGGAGGGCGGGATCGCCTACTGCGAGGAGCGGTACGGCGGGCGCCCGCAGATCGAGGCGGCCGAGGAGTTCCTGTCCGAGCACGAGGGGCGGGTGGACCTGGTCACCGTGACCATCGGCGGCAACAACTTCACCCGCTGCGTCCGGGGCATGGACGAGGCGCCGGGCGGGGGCGGCCCCGTCGTGGACACGGAGTGCATCGAGGACGGCCTGGAGCGCATCGAGACCGAGGCGCCGGTGATCGCCTCCCGGCTGCGCGCCGCGGCCGGCCCGGACACCCGGATCATCGGGATGACCTACTACAACCCGTTCCTCGCGGCGATGCTGCTCGAGCCCGGCGAGGACCCGTCGGACGAGCCCTCGGAGGAACCCTCCGACGCCACCCCGGTCGACCCCGAGGCCGGACCGGGGCTGGGCGAGGTCGAGGGCGAGATCCCCTTCGACGCGACCTTCGCCGGGTACGCCACCGAGGTCCTGGAGGCCATGAACGACTCCCTGCGGTCGGCCTACGCCGCCGAGGGAATCGAGGTCGCCGACGTGGAGGCGGCGTTCGACTCCACCGACTTCGACGTCCCGGAGGAGGGGGCCATGCCGGTCAACCTCCAGGCGATCTGCGACTACACGTGGATGTGCAACGTGGACCTGGGTCCGGACATCCACACCAACAAGGCCGGGGCCACGGTCATCGCCGAGGAATTCGCCTCCCACGTGCGCTGACCCCGCCGAAGGCGCCGGAGCCCCGCGGCCCGGCGCCTTCGCCCGGGGCGCCCGGGAGGACCCTCTCCGGTGGCAGCGGCAGGACCGCAAGGTCCTCGAGCGCACCGACACGCTCATCGAGGGCATCGGGCGCAACGGCGACGGGGGAACGGGCGGGCCCGAACCCCCGCGGCACGGTTTCCGGGGCTACCGGTCCCGCAGGACCACCGATGAACACCGGCCGGTGTACGAGGTCTCCGGCGACGAGATCCGCATCGCCGCCTGCCGGTACCACCACGGCGGGTGGGGCGCGGGTCAGGGGGTGCCGCGGGCGAGGGGGCCGAAGCGGGCGGTGACGGCGCCGAGCAGGAAGTGCGCGGCCTGGTGCTCGGTCAGCGGGATGACCCCCACGGGCATGGTGACCCGGTAGGGGTGCTCGTCGTCGGGGCGGATCTCGAAATCGTCGATCAGCCCCTGGGACAGCAGCAGGGTCAGCCCCTCCCGCACCTTCCCCGCCCGGTTGTCCGAAGCCCACATGACCATGCGGCAACCGTAACCGGCGCAGGCGGTGGACACGCCGCGCCGGGGGAAAACCACGGCGAACCATGCCCACCGTCCTTTTCCGGACATTCAGGGCGTGGTCAGTGGTCGACGGAGACCACGATCTTGCCCACCCGCGCGTCCACCTGCTCCATGTACCGGTGCGCGTCGGCGATCCCGTCCAGCTCGAAGCGGGTCGGGTCCACGGCGGGCCGGAAGGCCCCCGAGCGCAGGCCCGCCGTCACGAACGCGACCGCCCGCCGCCCGCGCTCCGGGTCCCGCACGGTCTCCGGCAGCGTGTAGGTGCGCATGTTCAGCGCGGGCACGCCCGGTTCGAAGGCCGGGTAGGGCGTCGCCTCACCGCCGGACATCCCGTACAGCAGCAGGGTCCCGCCGGGGGCGACCACCCGGGCCAGGTCGCGCACCCCCGGCCCCGCGACGGCGTCGAACACCAGCGGCACGCCCCGCCCGCCGGTGATCTCCAGGACCCGGCCGGCGACGTCCTCCTCACCGCTCACGACGACCTCCGCCGCGCCCTCCCGCAGCAGGGCGTCCCGCTTGGCGGCGGTGCGGGTGACGGCGATCGCGGTGGCGCCGACCCGCTCGGCGACGCGGAGGGCCGCCAGGCCGACACCACTGGAGGCCGCGGTCAGCACGACGGCGTCCCCCGGCCGGAGGCCGCCGACCTCCACGAGCCCGCCGTAGGCGGTGAGGTAGGGCATCCACACGGCCGCCCCGGCCTCGGCGTCGAGCCCCGCGGGGCGGCGGACCAGGGCGGCGGCCGGGACCACGGCCCGCTCGGCGTACACGCCGTGGTCGTTCTGGGAGAAGACCGGCAGAACACTGACCTCGTCCCCGACCCGGAGCCCGGTGACGCCCGGGCCCAGGGCCTCGACGGCGCCCGCCGCCTCCAGGCCCAGGCGGGCGGGGAAGCGGCGCACCGGTTCGATGTAGCGGCCGGAGCGGAAGAGCGCCTCGGCCCGGTTGAGGCCGATGGCGTCGACGCGGACGAGGGCCTCCCCCGCCCCCGGCTCGCCGGGCGGGGCGTCCGCGAGGGTCAGCACCTCGGGTCCGCCGTACTCGTGGAACAGCACCGTCCTGGACATCGCTCGCCCTCTCCCGCCGGGTTCCGTGGGCGCCATCCGACCACGAAAGTACGATCCCTGTCAAACTTTGATGACCATCGAACCAATGGGCCGGACCGTAGGATCGGGGTACGGCCGGGCGAACCGCGCCGGAGGCGTCCGTTGGGGGTGGTGGCGGGTGACGGGTGGGTACACGGAGTGGCGCGGGCGGGCGGGCGTCCTGTGGCGCGTCCGGGCCCAGGACCCCCACCGGGTGCTGCCCGACGCCGCAATGGACCTGATGTGGCACCGCGGCCGCCTCGTGGTGGCCGGGCCCGACACGGTCGCGCAGGTCGAGGGGCTCCGGCCCGGCGAGGAGACCTGGGGGCTGCGGCTGGCCCCCGGAGCGGCGCACGCGCTGCTGGGGGTGCCCGCGCGGGAGCTGGCCGACCGGCGCGTCGACCTGGCCGACCTGGTCCGCCCGCCCGCGGTGCGGGAGGACGCCCCTCCCGCGGTCCTGGAGCGCGTGTTCGCGGCGCTGTGGCGCGACTCCGATCCCGACCCCGCACCGCTGCGCCTGGCCGCCTCCCTGGACCGGGCGGCCCGCGGTCTCCGCACGGTGTCCGGGATCGCCCGGGCGCACGGCATGTCCGAGCGCTCGCTGCGGCGCGCCTGCGACCGGCTGTTCGGCTACGGGCCCAAGACGCTCATGTCGGTCCACCGCTTCCAGCGCGCCCTGCGCCTGGCCCGGTCCGGGACACCGCTGGGCGAGGCCTCCGCCACCGCCGGGTACGCCGACCAGGCGCACTTCACCCGCGAGGCGACCCGGCTGGCCGGCCTGCCTCCGGGGGCGCTGCTGCACCGCGCGGCGGGGTGACCGTTTCGTTCAAGACCCGGGCCGTGCGTGCGCGCCAGGCTGGGCGCATGCACATCGACACCGACCGGGTGTCCGCCTTCATGGCCGGACACGCCCGCCTGCTGGACCGCAGGCGCTTCGAGCACCTCGTCAGCCCCACCGAGCACACCGGCCCCGCGGTACTGGCGGCGCTGGACGCCTACCGCAATCCCGACGGCGGTTACGGCCGCGGCCTGGAACCTGACCTGCGCTCCCCCGAGAGCCAGCCCGGCGGCGCCCTGCACGCCCTAGAGGCGATGGCGGACGCCGCACCCGCGGCGTCCCCGCACACCCCGGCACTCCTCGGCTGGCTCCAGGGGACGACCCTGCCCGACGGCGGGCTGCCGTTCGCGCTCCCCGTCACGGATCCCGCCGCCTGCGCGCCCTTCTGGGTGTCGGCCGACCCGGAGTCGTCCTCGCCGCAGATCACCGCCGCGGTCACCGCGCAGGCCCACCGCCTGGCGCGGACGGACCCCCGCGTCGCGGCCCACCCCTGGCTCGCCACGGCGACGGAGTACTGCCTCCGGGAGGCCGCCGCGCTCGCCGAGGCCGGGGAGCCGCCCTTCGCGTACGTGCTGTCGTTCACCCTGGGGTTCCTCGACGCGGTCGCGGACACCCGCCCCGGGGCGGTGGCGCTGCTGCGCCGCCTGGGCCGGTTCGTGCCCGCCGACGGCCGGATCCCCGTGGCGGGCGGCGCGGAGGGCGAGACACTCCACCCCCTCGACTACGCGCCCGAGCCGGGCCGCCCGGTCCGGGAGACCCTGGACCCGGGCGCCGTCGCCGACGACCTCGACCGCCTGGGACGGGGGCTGCGCCCCGACGGGGGCTGGGAGGTCGACTTCACCTGCCACTCCCCCGCCGCGGCGCTGGAGTGGCGCGGGTACGCCACGGTGGGGGCGGTGGCGGCCCTGCGCGCCGGCGCCCGCTGACCGCGGCGGGTCAGTCTCCGACCAGCTCGGCCTGCTCCAGCCAGATCATCTCCAGCTCCTCCTTCTCGCCGGCCAGGGCCTTGGCCTCGGCGTCGAGCTCGGCGAGCCGGGTGTAGTCCTCCGCGGCGGCGGCCATCTGCTCGTGCAGCTCGGCCTCGCGCCTGGCGATCCTGTCCATCCGCCGCTCGACGCGCTGCATCTCCTTCTGGGCGGCGCGCCGGTCGGCCGCCGACACCGCCGGGCGCCCGTCCCCGTCCCCGTCCCCGGCCCCGGGCTCGGCGGTCCCGCCCGCGGTGGGCACCGCGACCTCGCCCCGGGAGACGGCCCGCCGCTCCAGGTACTCGTCCACGCCGCCGGGCAGGAACGCCAGGCTGCCGTCGCCCATGAGCGCCAGCACCCGGTCGGTGATCCGCTCCAGGAAGTACCGGTCGTGGGAGACCAGCACCAGGGAGCCGGGCCAGCCGTCGAGCAGGTCCTCCAGCTCGGTGAGGGTCTCGATGTCCAGGTCGTTGGTGGGCTCGTCCAGCAGCAGGACGTTGGGCTCGTCCATGAGCAGCCGCAGCATCTGCAGGCGCCGGCGCTCGCCGCCGGACAGGTCGCCGATCGGGGTCCACTGGCGGTCGCCGCGGAACCCGAAGCGCTCCAGCATCTGGCTGGCGGTGTAGTCGCGCTTGCCGATGGTCACGTGCTCGCGCACGTCCATGACGGCCTGGAGGGGCCTGGCCTGGGGGTCCAGCTCGGCCACGTTCTGCGACAGGTGGGCGAGCCGGACGGTGCGCCCGGTGCGGACGGTGCCCTCGTCGGGTGCCCGCTCCTCGGCGAGGATCTTGAGCAGCGTGGACTTGCCGGCGCCGTTGACCCCGACCAGGCCGATCCGGTCGCCGGGACCGAGCTGCCAGGTGAGGCGGTCCAGCAGGGTCCGCCCGGGGACGGTCGCCGTCACGTTCTTGAGGTCGATGACGGTCTTGCCCAGGCGGGAGCTGGCGAAGCGCACCAGTTCGACGGTGTCGCGCACCGGCGGCTCGTCCTGGATGAGCCGGTTGGCCGCCTCGATCCGGAACTTGGGCTTGGAGGTGCGCGCGGGGGCGCCGCGGCGCAGCCAGGCCAGCTCCTTGCGCATGAGGTTCTGGCGGCGCTCCTCGGTGGCCGCGGCCTGGCGCTCGCGCTCGGCCTTGGCCAGCACGTAGGCGGCGTACCCGCCCTCGTAGCGCTCGACGGCGCCGCGGCCCACCTCCCAGGTGCGGGTGGTGACGGCGTCCAGGAACCAGCGGTCGTGGGTGACGACCACCAGGGACTCCGGGCGGCCGCGCAGGTGCTCGGCGAGCCAGTGGATCCCCTCGATGTCGAGGTGGTTGGTGGGCTCGTCCAGGACGAGGAGGTCGTGGTCGCCGACCAGCAGCCGGGCCAGCCCGGCGCGGCGGCGCTCGCCGCCGGACAGCCCCGACATGGGGGTGTCCAGGCTCCAGCCGCCGAGCAGCCCGCGCAGGATGTCGCGGGCGCGTGCGTCGCCCGCCCACTCGTGCTCGGCCCGCTCGCCCAGCACGAACCCGCCGACGGTGGTGTCGGGGAAGTCGTCGCGCTGGTGCAGGAAGCCCACGCGCAGGCCGCGGTTGTGCACCACCCGGCCGGAGTCGGGGGGCAGGGCCCCGGACAGCACCGAGATCAGCGTGGACTTTCCGCCGCCGTTGCGGCCGACCACGCCGATGCGCTCGCCCTCGTCCACGCCCAGTGACACCGAGTCGAGGAGCACGAGGGGCCCGTAGGCCAGGGACACGTCCTGAAGGTTGACCAGATTCGTCATCGTCTCCATTGTCCCGGGTGTCGCCGGGTGCCCTGGACGGGGAGCCCGGGGCCGCACCACGCAAGGCCCCGGGCGGGCCCGTGTCACTGAATACCAGGATCGCACCCGCCGCCGGGCACCGGGGTCCGCCCGGGCGGCGGCTCACACCATGAAGAAGTCCCGGGCGGCCCGTGCGATTCCCGCGGCGTCCAGTCCGTGCGCCCGGGCGTGGTCGGCCGGGGTGCCGTAGGCGCGCAGCTCGGTGTCCCGGGACACCCCCAGGCCGAGCTGGCGGTGCCTGCGGTCGGCCAGCGCCTCGGAGACCTCGTGCGCGGAGGTGCCGCGCAGGTAGGGCTCCACCAGCATCACGTCGGCGTTCCCGGCCGCGGCGACCAGGGAGTTGAGCCCGGCGCGGTCGAAGGGGCGCACGGTGGCGGTGTAGGCGACGGTGACGTCGAGGTCGGCGGTGGCCTCGAGGGTGCGGTCGAGCATGGGCCCCACGGCCACCACCACCCCCGCGGAGCGGGCCGATCCGGACCTGACCACGGTCAGTCCGCCGGTGGGGGGCAGGGGCGCGCGGTTGGCGGTGCCCGAAAGCCGGATGTACACCCGGTCGTCGCCGGGCAGGGCGGCGCGCAGGACGTCGCGCACCTCGTCGGCGTGGCCGGGCACGTGGACGGTCCAGCCGGGCAGGGTGTCGAACAGGGCGACGTCGCCGGGCGCCTGGTGGGTGCGGCCCTCGACGGCGGCGTCGTAGGAGCCGCCGATGCTCACCAGGACGGCACCGGCGTCCTGGTGCCCGAGGTCGAGCTTGACCTGCTCGAAGGGCCTCTCCACCAGGAACGGCGCGTAGGTGTGCACCACCGGCCGCATCCCGGTGAGGGCGAGCCCTCCGGCCACGCCGATCATGGCCTGCTCGCGGATGCCGAGGTCGATCACACGCCCGGGATGGCGGGCCGCGGCCCTGCGGAACATGGCGTTCGAGATGACGGCGAGGACGACGGCGATGCGCGGGTCGCGCTCCATCTCCTCGCCGACGGCGGCGCCGAACGCCTCGCGCATACCGCTCGGGCCGATGGGGGGCGGCCCGGGCCGCCCCGCGGCGGGGGCGGCGGGGGCGGCGGTCGTGGTGCTGGTCACGGTGACTCCCTCGGGTCGGTGGTTCAGGAGGTGGGGCGGACGCGGGCGACTACGGCGAGCGGGCGGTCCCCCCAGGGGCGGGTGAACGCGGCGTGCAGGGCGTCGTGGTCGCGGCCCTGGACCTCGCGGGTGGCCCAGCCCTCCAGTTCGAAGCGGCGGGCGATCCCGCCGGGCCAGCCGTGCATGGCCGACCCGTTGTCGATGACCACGGTGGTGAGTGATCCCACACCGAGCCGTCCGGCGGCGGCGATGGCCTCGTGGTTGCTGCCCTCGTCGAGTTCGCCGTCGCCGACGAGCACCACGGTGCGCGGCGCGGTCCCGTCGGGACGGCGCAGGCCCTGGGCGCGCAGCCCGAGGGCGGTCCCCAGGGCCAGGGGCAGGCCGTGGCCCAGCGAGCCGCTGCCGATCTCCGCGCCGGGGACGAGGACCCGGTCGGGATGGTGCCCCAGGGCCGAGTCGAAGCCGGTCCAGTCGCGCAGCGCGGACACGTCGAGGAAGCCCTTGGCCGCCAGGACGGCGTAGAAGGCGGCGGGCCCGTGGCCCTTGGAGAGCAGGAAGCGGTCCCGGGCGGGATCCTCGGCGGTCTCCGGAGTGACGGCGAGGACCCGGTCGTAGAGGACCCAGATCACGTCGAGTGTGGAGTGGGCCGCCGCGCTGTGCTTCTCGTCGCCCTCCATCAGGCCGATGAGGGCGGGCAGGTCGGCGTACCGGGTGAAGGCTGCTGTCGTCGGCATGCCCCCAGTCTTGGACCTCGACCAAGGTTGAGGTCAATGCGGGGGCCGGGGGCTCCGCCCGGAAACCAAGAGTGATTTAGGTCACACGACAACGGTGCCGGGGACGTCCCCGTCGGCCGTCACGATCTGCTCGCACAGTCCGCTCGCCTCCAGCGCGGCCACCACCGCGGCCTCCCGCCCGGCGACCACCGACGCCTCCTCGGCGCCTCCGCCCACCAGGAACGCGCAGGTCGGCCCGGACCCGGACACCAGCGCGCCCAGCGCCCCGGCCGAGGACCCGGTCTCCAGCGTGCGCCCCAGCTCCGGCAGCAGCGACAGCGCCGCCTCCTGGAGGTCGTTGGTCAGCGCCCGGCCCAGGGCCTCCGCGTCCGCCGCCGCCAGCGCGTCCCGCAGAGCCGCGCTCAGCTCCGGGGCGGGGGCGTCCGGCCGCAGCCGGTCGTACTCGGCGAACACCGCTCCGGTGGACAGCCCGTGCGGGGACAGCGCGAACACCCAGCGGTACCGCCCGGGGCTCTCCACCGGCTCCAGGATCTCTCCCCGGCCCCGGCCCACCGCGGTGCCCCCCAGCAGGGGGAAGGCCACGTCGCTGCCGAGCTCGGCGGCCATCCGCAGCAGGTCCTCCCGGGACGCGCCCGTCCCCCACAGCCGGTCGCAGGCGACCAGGGCGGCCGCCGCGTCGGCGCTGCCCCCCGCCATCCCGCCCGCCACGGGGATGCGCTTCTCCAGGTGGATCCGCACCGGGCGGCCCCGGCCCGTCTCGCGTCCCAGCAGGTCGGCGGCGCCGGCGGCCAGGTTCGAGGAATCCAGGGGCACCCGTGACAGGTGGGAGACCGAGCCGCCGTCCGCGGTCAGTCCTGCGAGGAGGGTGCCCGCCTCCGGTGAGGTGCTACCGTCACTGCGCGGTTCCGCCTCCCGGACGGTAACCTCATCGAACAGCGAGACGGCGTGGAAAACGTTGACGAGGTCGTGGAACCCGTCCTCACGTCCGGGCCCCACCGCCAACTGGAGGTTGACCTTCGCGGGAACCCGCACGGTTACGGTGGTATCAACTGTCACGAGTCCCCAATCGTAAAGGAACCCCCTTGCGTGAACGCACACCCCCGCGGGGGAACCGCTGTGTTCGCGCCCGCCCGGTGAGACGAACACGATGTTCGACCGGAAACCGGAACCAGGGGGACGATTCCGGGATCGTCACCATTGTCATGTCAGTCACCGCCCTCCCCCGAGTCGGCCCGATCCGGTCCGTGAGTGGGAATCAGGGCACAAACACCGCTACCTTGGGGCAAGGCGGAGTTTGGACACCGTCGGGGAGGGTTACTTGCCGTCGGATGGGCTCCCGAAGAACCTGGAACCGCTGGGCGCCGGAGATCCGGCCACCATCGGGCCCTACGTGCTGTCCGGGAAGCTGGGCAGCGGCGGCATGGGCACCGTCTACCTCGGCAGCATGCCGGACCGGAACAACCAGGTAGCGATCAAGGTCATCCGCCCCGAGCTCGCCTTCGACGAGGCGACGCGGGCGCGGTTCCGCGACGAGATGGAGAACGCCCGCAAGGTCGCCTCCTTCTGCACCGCGAAGGTCCTCGACCACGGAACGTTCGAGAACCGCCCGTACATGGTGACCGAGTACATCGCGGGCACCGCGCTGGCCGAGCACATCGCCCAGAACGGTCCCCTGGACTCCTCCACCCTGCACGGGTTCGCGCTCGGGGTGGCCGCCGCGCTCGCCGCGATCCACCGCACCGGCCTGGTGCACCGCGACCTCAAGCCCGCCAACGTGCTGCTGTCGCTGTCGGGCCCGCGCGTGATCGACTTCGGCATCGCCCGTGCCATGAACACCGCCACCAACCACACCCAGACCGGCATCGTCATGGGCAGTCCGGGCTGGATGGCGCCCGAGCAGCTGCTGGAGGAGCAGGTCACCACCAAGGCGGACATCTTCGCCTGGGGGTGCCTGGTCGCGTTCGCGGGCAACGGCACCCACCCCTTCGGCAACGGCGACGCCATGACGCTGGGCAAGCGGGTGCTGTTCGCCGAACCCCAGATCGGCAACCTCGACAGCCCCCTGGACCGGCTGGTGCTGCGGGCCCTGGACAAGGACCCCAACCGCCGGCCCACCGCCCAGGACCTGCTCCTGGAGCTGGCGGGCGGCGAGGACTCCTCCAACCCCAACGACATGGTGTCGCACGCGCTGCACCAGTCGTGGCGGCCCAACCTGCCCCCGCACGCCCCGCCGATGCCGCACGGGCCGCAGGGTGTGCACCAGACCATGACGGGTATGCGCCACCCGGCCCCCGGGGCCTACCAGGCGCCCCCCGGGCCTCCCGCCCCGCAGGTCGGCCCGCACCAGAGCGGCACGTTCGTGCGCCCGGGGCACGGTCACCCCGTCGGAGGACACCCGCAGCAGGGCGGCCCGCCCCCGCGCCCGGCGGCCGGAGCGCCCGTCGGGCCGCCGCCCGCCCAGCACCCGGCCTCCACCGGGGCCATCCCGATCGTCCCGCCCGCCGACCAGCAGGCGCAGCGCCCGGGACCGCAGCCGTACGTCCCGCCGGTGCCGCCGCCCCCGCACCGGCCGACCGGCCCGGCCAACCGGCGCGGCCTGGTCATCGTCGCCGCGGCAGCCGCGGTGGCCCTGGTGCTCGCGCTGTTGGCCCTGCTGTACGTGGTGACCAACGCGGCCGACCGCGGGGACGCCGACGAGGGCGGCGGGCAGACCCAGCAGCCCGGCACCTCCGACACCCCCCAGGAGCAGCCGGGCGAGGGGGACGCGGGCGAGCCCGCGGCCCCCGGCAGCGGCCTGATGGCGGCCACCAGCGTCGACGGCCTGGCCCGCCTGGAGGTCGGGGACATCGAGTGCGGGCAGACCCGGATCCCCAGCCGCCAGGTGGCGGTGCAGGAGAACGGCCACTACTGCGTGCTCGACGTGACGCTGACCAACCTCGGCGACGACACCATGGAGCTGGGGCACGACGCCCAGACCATGATCACCGGGGACCTTCGGGAGGTGTCCGCGGAGCGGCCCAGCCGGGTCGAGGAGCAGGACTCCCTGTGGGCGCCGGTGCCCCCGGGCGGGTCCGCCAGCGGTCTCATGGTGTTCACGCTCTTCACCGGCGAGACCCCCGACACGCTGATGTTCCGGCACAACCCCTTCGCCGAGCCGACCGAGATCACCCTCCGCGAGGACGGCGACTGAGCCGCGCCCCCGCGGGTCCGCGGGGGCGCCGTACGCACGAGGGGGCCCGGCCGTACGGCCGGGCCCCCTGTTCGGCGGGAGCGCCTACTCCCACTCGATGGTGCCCGGGGGCTTGCTGGTGACGTCGAGCGTCACCCGGTTGATCTCGCGGACCTCGTTGGTGATCCGGTTGGAGATCTTGGCCAGCACGTCGTAGGGCACGCGCGACCAGTCCGCGGTCATGGCGTCCTCGCTGCTGACCGGGCGCAGCACCACCGGGTGGCCGTAGGTGCGGCCGTCGCCCTGGACGCCCACCGAGCGGACGTCGGCGAGCAGCACCACCGGGCACTGCCAGATGTCGCGGTCCAGCCCGGCGTGGGACAGCTCCTCGCGGGCGATGGCGTCGGCCTCGCGCAGGATGTCCAGCCGCTCGCGGGTGACCTCGCCGATGATGCGGATGCCCAGGCCCGGGCCGGGGAAGGGCTGGCGCCACACCATCTCCGGGGGCAGGCCCAGCTCCTCGCCGACCTTGCGGACCTCGTCCTTGAACAGCTCGCGCAGCGGCTCCACCAGGGTGAACTGGAGGTCGTCGGGCAGGCCGCCCACGTTGTGGTGCGACTTGATGTTGGCGGTGCCGGTGCCGCCGCCGGACTCCACCACGTCCGGGTACAGGGTGCCCTGCACCAGGAACTCGACCTCGCTGCCGTCCTCGCCGCTCTCGGCGACGACCTCGCGGGCCGCCTGCTCGAAGACGCGGATGAACTCGCGGCCGATGATCTTGCGCTTCTCCTCGGGGTCGGTCACCCCGGCCAGCGCGGACAGGAAGCGCTCCTCGGCGTCGACGACCTTGAGCCGGGCGCCGGTGATCGCCACGAAGTCCTTCTCGACCTGCTCGGCCTCGCCCTTGCGGAGCAGTCCGTGGTCGACGAACACGCAGGTGAGCTGGTCGCCGACGGCGCGCTGCACCAGGGCGCCCGCCACCGCCGAGTCGACGCCGCCGCTGAGCGCGCAGATGACGCTCTTGTCCCCGATCTGCTCCCGGACCCGGGCGACCTGCTCGTCGACGATGTTCAGCATCGTCCAGGTGGGGCGGCAGCCCGCGCCCTCGTACAGGAAGCGGCGCAGCACCTCCTGGCCGTGCTCGCTGTGCAGGACCTCGGGGTGGAACTGCACGCCGAAGAGGCGGCGGTCGGTGTCCTCGAACGCGGCCACGGGGGCGCCCGCGGTGCTGGCGACGGCGCGGAAGCCCGCCGGGGCCTCGATCACCGAGTCGCCGTGGGACATCCACACGGACTGCTCGGCGGGCAGCCCGGCGAACAGCAGGGAGTCCCCGTCGGCCACGTTGAGCGCGGTGCGGCCGAACTCGCTGAGGTCGGTCCGGTCGACCGTCCCGCCCAGGGCGCGGGTCATCGCCTGGAAGCCGTAGCAGATACCGAAGGTCGGGACGCCGGTCTCGAAGAGTTCGGCCCCGACGTTGGGCGCCCCCTCGGCGTACACCGAGGAGGGGCCGCCGGAGAGGATGATCGCCTTCGGCTTCTTGGCGAGCATCTCCTCCACGGGCATGGTCGAGGGCACGATCTCGCTGTGCACGTGAGCTTCGCGCACCCGCCGGGCGATCAGCTGCGCGTACTGCGCGCCGAAGTCCACGACGAGGACGGTGTCGAACGTGCTGTCAGCACCAACGGACACGACGGAGGACCTTCCGCAGGAGTTCAAGGGATACGCCCAGTCTAGGGCGTGTCCGGTGGATGCTCGCCCTCCTCAACGACGTCCCGGCACCCCCGCCCGTCGCCCGCCGCCGCCCCGGGGGCGGCCTCCGGCCGACCTGTCCTCCCCACCGCCCTCCCACCGGTCGGCGGGGAGCCCCGCACCGCCGCCCTCCCCGGCCCTGCGACGGACGCGCCGGGGCCACCGCCCTCGGCGGGCGCCTGCGGCGCGGTGCCCCCACCCGTGACGAACGGCATCCGCCGGACGCGCCCCGGCCCGCCCCCGCGTTCGGCGGGTCCGCGGCCGGTGCGCGGACCCGCTCAGCCCGCGAAGCCGCTCGGGTTGGCCGACTGCCAGCGCCAGGCGTCGGCGCAGGCCTCGTCCAGGTCGCGGGTGGCCTTCCAGCCCAGGTCCCGGGCGGCGGCGGAGGGGTCGGCGTAGCAGACGGCGATGTCGCCGGCGCGGCGCCCCACCACCTTGTACGGGAGGGTGCGGCCCACCGCGCGCTCGAACGCGCGCAGGCACTCCATGACCGAGTGCCCGCGGCCGGCGCCGAGGTTGTAGACCCGATGGCCGGGCGCGTCGGCCAGGTGGTCCAGGGCGGCCAGGTGGCCGCGGGCCAGGTCGACGACGTGCAGGTAGTCGCGGACGCCGGTGCCGTCGTGGGTGTCGTAGTCGTCGCCGAAGACCTGGAGGAACTCGCGGCGGCCGGCCGCGACCTGGGCGATGAAGGGGAGCAGGTTGTTGGGGACGCCCTGCGGGTCCTCGCCGATGAGGCCGCTGGGGTGGGCCCCGACGGGGTTGAAGTAGCGCAGGGAGATGATGCACCAGCGCGGGTCGGCGGCGGCCAGGTCGCCCAGGATGCGCTCGGAGAAGAGCTTGGTGGCGCCGTAGGGGTTGGTGGCCCGCAGCTGTGCGCTCTCGGGGATCGGCACCGTGTCGGGGTCGCCGTAGACCGTCGCGGAGGAGCTGAACACCAGCTTGCGGACGCCCTGCTCGTCCATGGCCTCGACCAGGGAGAGGAGGGAGTCGAGGTTGTTGCGGTAGTAGCGCAGGGGCTGGGCGACGGACTCCCCGACGGCCTTGAGGCCGGCCGCGTGGACGACGGCCTCGATGCCGTGCTCGGCCAGGACCCGGGCGACGGTCGCGCGGTCGGTGCAGTCGCCGTTCTCCAGCACGGGGGCGTGCCCGGTGATCCGCTCGACCCGGCGCAGGGACTCGGCGTGGCTGTTGACCAGGTTGTCAAGGACGACGACCCGGTGCCCGGCCTCCAGGAGTTCGGCCGCGGTGTGCGAGCCGATGTACCCGGCCCCGCCGGTGAGCAGTACGTTCATCTTCAGCTTTCCTGAGTGGTGAGGAGGATCCGCCGTGGGGCGGATGCCCACCAGCATAGGTTCCCGGGCTGTTCCGGGCGGCCGGGGAGCGTGGCACCCGCCCGGCCCGGGCCGCGGCCGTCCGGACACGGCCGCGCCCGGCCGCCGGGGCGGCCGGGCGCGGTGCGGTGCGGTCGGTCAGGGGCGGCCCGGCGGGGTGGAGCGGCGGGTGTCCAGCCACAGCACCTGCGGGTCGTGGTCGCTGACCTGGTCGTGGTACTCGGAGTTGATCCGGGCGATGCCGTAGTCCACGCGCCCTGCGATCGCCTGGTTGACCAGGATGTGGTCCAGAGCCTGGGAGTTGCCGTCGAACACGTAGTTGTAGCGCTGTTCGGCGGGCAGGTCCGTCATCGGGTTGTACAGCGGCCCGTCACCGGTGAGGATCTCCAGGGTCCGGGAGAACTGGAAGTCGTTGAGGTCTCCCATGACCACCAGGTTCGCCTGCGGGTCGACCGCCAGCAGCTCCTCAGCGAAGTCCGCCACCAGCTCCGCCTGCGCGTTGCGCTGCACCTCGCTGGTGCGGTTCGGAGGCTGCACCACCCCGTGCAGCGACTGGTCGCCGCCCTTGGAGTTGAAGTGGTTGGTCACCACGTAGATGTCGCGGTTGAGCGCCCGGAAGTGGCCCACCAGCGGTTTGCGGCTGCTCTCCCAGGCCGGGTCCCGCGGCTCGATGCGGCCCGGGGAGACCGACAGCTCGGCACCGCGGCGGCCCCGGACGACCTCGACGGCCGTGGTGGCGTCGCCGCCCGGCCGGTCCACGAACTGCACGCGGGCGGGGTTGAAAAGGAAGGCGTTGCGGATGTTGCCGCCGGGGGCTCCGCCGTCCCGCTTGTCCTCGGGGCTGATCTGCCGCCACTGGTAGGCGGGTCCGCCCTGGGCCCGGATCGCCGCGGTGAGCCGGTCCAGGGTGACCCCGGCGTCGACGGTGCCGTCGTCGACGGCGCCGTTGTCGTCCTGGATCTCCTCCAGGCCGATGATGTCGGGCGAGCCCAGGTACTCGACGATCCCGGCGGCCAGGGCGTCGTACTCGGCCTGGTCGTCCTCGCCGCCCAGGTTCTCCACGTTGTAGGTGGCGATGGAGACCTCGTGCCGGGCGGTGTCGCGGACGGGGGTGCGCTCCAGGTCGCCGGCCACGTGCTCGCCCAGGGTGGTGGCGCGGACGGTGTAGCCGCCGAACCGGCTGTAGTACACCGGTCCCTCGGTGATCCCGGCGAGGGTGTCGCCCACGTTCGCCTCGGGGAACGGGTGGACGCCCCGGTCCAGCAGGGACTCGACCTTGACCCGCCCGGCGTTGGGGTCGTCGTAGGAGCCGTAGACCACGCCGCCGTTGGCGGAGCGGTTGTGCTCCGGCTCCACGGTGACCCACAGCGCGTGGTAGCCGTCGGTGGGCGCGATGACGGGGGCGTCCTCGAAGCGCACCACCATGTGCTCGTGGGCGGCCCAGAAGTCCAGGGCGTAGGTGTCCGGGCTCAGTTCCAGACCGGAGATGTCGCCGCCGTGGTCGGGGGCGTACTCCCCGGGGACGACCCCGTCCTTCAGGACCACCGGCTCCGGGACGGCGTTCCCGGTGGACAGGACCGTCCACAGGGCCCGGTCGATCTGGGTGACGGTCTGCGTGTCGACGGCGGGCCGGTACTCGTTGACCCGGCCGGTCACCAGGACCTCGTCGCCGGGGGCGACACCGGGCGTGGTGGAGCCGGTGAAGACGAACAGGCCCTCACTGGTGCGCGGGTCGCCGTCGCCCCGGGTGTCCTGGAACCAGAAGCCCTGGGCGGTGCCGAACGCGTTGACGGCGGTGACCACGCCGGGCACGCCGGTCACGGTGTCCCCGGCGTACGGGGAGGTGCGGGTGACGCCCTGGATGTCGTGGATGCGCAGGTCGCCGGGCTCCTCGGGGCCGCCGGGCTCCTCCGGGCCCTCACCGACGCCCTCGCCCGCGGAGTTGACCGGGGTGGGCTCGCCCGCGGTGAGGTCCGCGCCGTTGTCGTCGGTGTCGGCGAGGTCGGCGCCGCGGGAGGCCGAGGTGGTGTTGGACAGCGCCGGGGCGGGTGAGCCCTCCCGGATGACGGCGCTCCCGTACCCGACGATGTCGACGACGGCCTCGTCCGCGGCGCAGTCGGCGGCGGTGCGGCACTCCACGGGCGCGGTGCCCGAGACCAGCAGGACGGTGCCCGAGCCCGCCGCCATGTTGGCCGATCCGGCGGCGTCGGGGGCGGGCAGGTCGACCGTCCCGCCGGCTCCGGCGGCCTGGCGGACCAGGTAGCGGCCCCCTGCGGGGACCTCCCCGGTCAGGGGGGTGACCTGGGCGCGGGTGGACGCGCCGGGGGAGGCGGGAAGGTACTGGACGCTCCAGCCGTCCACGGACAGCGGGGCGCCGGTGGGGTTGCCCAGTTCGACGAAGTCGTGGCGCAGGGTGGCGCCGCTGTTGCCGCCGCCTCCGTAGACCTCGGCGATCACCGGGGCGGTGGCGTCGGCGAGGGCGGCCGGGGCCGATCCCAGGGCCGCGGCCAGGAGCACCGCGGCCGCGGCGGACATCGGCGCGGTCAGGCGCCGGGGACGGTTGGGGGACACGTTCTCTCCGGGGGTACTGGGGAGTAGGGGCGGGGACATCATGGCCCGTACGCGTGTCCGTTGGTAGGAGGCGGCGTGAAAAGAAGGCGAAGCGGCTCCCGGTTGGTGTGATCCGCCCAGGGCCGCCCCGCCTCCTCTTCGTACGATCCGCCGGACGCGGGCCGCTACAGGCGGGGGTCGACCGGCTCCGTCTCCAGCGCCAGGGTCGCGAACACCGGCTCGTGGACCCGCCACAGCGGGTCGCGGCGGGCGTGCCGGGCCAGGGCCTCCAGCCCCAGCTTGTGCTCGCGCATGGCCAGCCCGAGCTTGCCGCCCAGCCTGCGGTCCTTGAGGACCGCCAGGCGTTCGGGGTCGGTGTAGTCGTGGCCGTAGATGATCCGCAGGTACTCGGGGCCGCGCACCTTCAGCCCGGGCTGGGTCAGCCCCTTGGAGCCGGTGGCGCGGGCGCCCTGGAGCGGCTTGACGACCATGCCCTCCCCCCCGGCGTCCACCATCTCCCGCCACCAGGCGGCGGCGGAGGAGCAGGCGGCCGGGTCGGTGGTGTCCACCACCCGGTAGCGGGTGGTGGACACCATCGGGTCCGCCTCGGCCAGCCGCTCCGCCGTGGCCATGTGCCACAGGTGGTCGGCGTCGGAGTACTCGCGCCCCTCCGAGGCCAGGACCGCGAAGGGCGCGTAGCGGAGCCCGGCGACACCGTCGGTGTCCCAGGAGTAGCGCCGGTACACCCGGCTGAACTCCTCCATCTGCTCCGTGCTCCGCGCGACCTTGTCCACCAGGCGGCCCACGTCCAGGCCGCGCCCGGCGGCCGCGGCCAGGGCGGCGCCGGCGGCGGGCAGGGCGGCGCGGGCGGCCGCGCCCACCGAGGCGTACTGGTCGCGGATGAGCGTGCGGGCCTTGGCCGACCAGGGCAGCATCTCCCCGTCGAGCGCGATCCAGTCGGTGCCCAGCCGGTCCCACAGCCCGGCCGCGGTGACGGCGGCGCGCAGCCGGTCCACCACCTCGGCCCGCAGCACCCGGTCGGCGAAGAAGGGCCGCCCGGTGCGGGTGTACACGACGCCCGCGGCTCCGGGGGCGAACCGCCGCTCGGCGGCCGCCTCGTCGCGGCACAGCACGGCGACGGCCCGCGAGCCCATGTGCTTCTCCTCGCACACGACCTGCCCGACCCCGGCGGCGCGGTACCAGGCGAACGCCTCCTCGGGGTGCTCCAGGTACCCGGCCTCGGAGCTGGTCGGTGCCGGGGCCATGGTCGGCGGCAGGTACAGCAGCCACCGGGGGTCGACGGAGAACCGGCTCATCACCTCCAGGGCGCCCAGGGCGGAGGCCCCGTTGACGCGCACGCCGCCGAACTCCGTGTCCACGAACAGCCCGGGGTGGCGGTCGCCGACGCCGACGTCGGTGATGTCCACGACCGTGTCGGAGCGGTCCCCTCCCTCCTGGGCCGGGGCCTCGCCGCCCAGCGGCCGCGAGGGCTCGTACCAGGTCCGGTGGGCGGCCACGTCGACGATCTCGCGCTCGGGGTAGCGCAGCGCGGTGAGGCTGCCGCCGAACACGCAGCCGGTGTCCAGGCACAGGGTGTTGTTGACCCACTCGGCCTTGAGCACGGGGGTGTGGCCGTAGACGACCGCGGCCCGGCCCCGGTAGTCGCGGGCCCAGGGCAGGCGCACCGGCAGTCCGTACTCGTCGGTCTCGCCGGTGGTGTCGCCGTACAGGGCGAAGGAGCGCACCCGTCCGGAGGCGCGGCCGTGGTAGGCCTCCTTGAGCCCGGCGTGGGCGACCACCAGCCTGCCGCCGTCGAGGACGAGGTGGCTGACCAGGCCGTCGCAGAAGTCGAGGACCTCCCGGCGGAACTCCTCGGTCTCCCGGCCCAGCTGCTCCAGGGACTCGGCGAGCCCGTGGGTGGGCGTGACCCTGGCTCCGCGCAGTGCCCGGATCAGCTTGTTCTCGTGGTTTCCGGGCACGCACAGGGCGTCGCCGTCGCGGACCATGCCCATGGCCAGCCTCAGCACGCCGGGGGTGTCGGGGCCCCGGTCGACGAGGTCGCCGACGAACACGGCGGTGCGTCCCCCGGGGTGGCGTGCGCCGACGGCCCGCCCCCCGGCGTCGCGGGTGAACTCGTAGCCCAGGGCGGTGAGCAGCTCCTCCAGCTCCTCGCGGCAGCCGTGGACGTCGCCGATGATGTCGAAGGGGCCGGTGAGCTCCGTCCGGTCCGGCCAGGCGCGCTCGCGCTCGATGACCGCGGCGTCGATCTCCTCCGCACCCTTGAGGACGTGGATCTTGCGGAACCCCTCCCTGCGCAGGCGTTTGAGGCCCTGGCGCAGGTCGCGGCGCTGGCGGGCGATCACGTGGTCGCCGAAGTCCCGGTCGGGCCGGGCCCGGTTGCGCTCCTTGGCCAGGGCCTCGGGCACGTCCAGGACGATCGCGGTGGCCAGCACGTCGTTGGCCTTGGCCACGGCCAGGAGTTCGGCGCGGGCCCTGGGCTGCACGTTGGTGGCGTCGACCACGGCCAGCAGGCCGCGGCGCAGCCGGATGTCCACGATGGTGTGCAGCAGGGAGAAGGCGTCGGCGCTGGCGGACTGGTCGTTCTCGTCGTCGCTGACCAGGCCCCGGCAGTGGTCGGAGGAGATGACCTCGGTGGGCCTGAAGTGCCGGGCGGCGAAGGTGGTCTTGCCCGAGCCGGACACGCCGACCAGCACGACGAGGCCCATGGCGGGTACGCCGAGGACCCGCGGCGCGGTGTCCGGAGCGGTCTCATCGGTGCTCATCGGGTGAACACTCCCATCTGGGTCGGGGAGCCGGTGGCCGGGTCCTGGGGACCCACCGGCAGGTAGCGGACGGTGTAGCCGTTGCGTTCGGCGACGGCGTCCGCCCACAGGGTGAACTCGGCGCGGGTCCACTCGAAGCGGTGGTCGGGGTGGCGGAACGCGCCCTCGGCCAGGCCCTCGAAGTGGACGTTGTACTCGGCGTTGGGGGTGGTGACCACCACGACGCGCGGGCGGGCGGCGGCGAACACGGTCTCCTCCAGGGCGGGCAGCCGCTCCGGTTCGATGTGCTCGACCACCTCCATGAGCACGACGGCGTCATGCCCGGCGAAGCGGGCGTCGCGGTAGACGGCCGAGCCGACGAGCAGCTCGGGCCGGGGCGGGCGCCCGTCCCGCTCCCGGACGCCGTCGGTGTCGGCGAACAGGTTCCGGTGCCGTCCGCGGCCGTTCGGGGCGCAGCCCCGGCAGGTCCTGCGGTGGGCCGTCTGGAGGGAGACGGTGTCGACGTCCACGCCGGTGACGCGCTCCAGGGTCGGGTCTGCGACCAGCCGGGCCAGCAGGGCGCCGGAGCCGCAGCCCAGGTCCAGGACGCTGGAGGCGTTCTCGGAGTGCAGCACGGCCAGGACCGCCCCGGCGCGCTGCTCGGCCAGGGACGGCGCGCGCTCCTCCCCCGGCGGGGCGGGCGGCGCGAGGACCTCCTCCACGCCCGGGTCCGCCTCCTCTTCCTCCGGTAGGTCGTCGGCCTCGGCCAGCCGGGCCAGCGCGGTGCGCACGTAGGCCTGGCGCCGGTTGAGGTAGCGGCGGGTGATCCAGGCGCGCTCGGGGTGGCGGGCCAGCCATGGGGAGCCGGAGTCGGGGTCCTCCTCGGTGGCGAGTCCTTCGGGCCCGGTGACCCGCAGGCCCCCGGCGCGCAGCAGCTTGTCGATCTCTCCGCGGTCCACCCAGTAGTGCTTGGCGCCGTCCATGGCGGGGAGCAGGACGTACAGGTGGCTCAGCGCCTCCGACAGCACCTGGTCGCCGGACAGGGTCAGCGACAGGTAGTGGGAGTCGCCCCAGCCGGGCAGGCCGGGGTCGAGCGGCACGGGCTCGGCGGCCACCCGCCAGCCCAGGGGTTCGAAGAGGGCGCGCGCCTTGTCGGCCCCGGCCCGGCAGGGCACCGCGGGCAGGTGGAGTTCGAGGGGCAGCGGTGCCGCGGCCAGCTCCGGCCGGGCCTCGCTGTGGCCCCTGAGCGCGGAGCGGAACACCCGGCCCAGTGCCACCGTGAACAGCGAGGAGGTGGCGAAGGGGCGGTCGTTGACGTACTGGGCCAGGGCGAAGTCGGGTGTGCTGACGGAGGTGCGCGCCCGCAGCAGCGCCTGGGGGTCGACCTCCAGGAGCAGGGCCGCGGTGCAGCGCTCGGCGGTGGCCTCGGGGTAGAAGACATGGGCGGTCCCGAAGGACTGCTCGAAGCTCTGCGCCCGCTCCGGGTTCTTGTGGAGCAGGTATCCGAGGTCCGTGGCCGGGGCCGCAGGGGTCGCCGTGGTGGTGATCGTCAGTAGCACCCGTGCATTGTGACCCGCTGCCCAGTCCGTTGGCGAGGACTTTTCGGGCGCGCTCCGGGGAGGTTCGCGGCCGCCCCGGGCCCCCGGGCCGTGTTTTTCGAACCTCCGCTCCGGTCCGCGTTCGGCGCCCCCGGAGGGCGGGAGCCCTCGGCCCCGCGGGGACGTCCCCGTTCCCCGGAGGCCCCCTCCGGGCCTGCAGAACCCCGCCGGCGCCTCACACACCCCCGCGGAACAGGACGGCATCCAAAGAACAGGCCCTAACCGTTCTCCCGCTCTCCCGGGGGCCCCGCGGCGCCGGGGCGGACCCCCAGTTCCTCCATGGCGCGGGCGACCTGGGGCCGGGCGGCGCCGAAGAACCCCCAGGGGATCTCGCAGTACAGGTTGCCGACGGCGGACAGGTGCCAGCGGGCGGCCTCGGTGAGCCCGGCGCGGTGGAACGCCCAGGCGAACAGGTGGTGGGCCTGCACGTCGCGCGGGTGCGGGACGGCGCCCCCGGCCCAGCCGCGGGCCAGCCCGAACAGCTCCGTGACCGCCTCGCCGTGCAGCCGCCCCATCGCCTGCCCGACCACGAAGCCGAACATCCCCTCGGCGGTGAACCGCTTCTGCTCGGAGCGCAGGAACTCGGCGTGGGCCAGGGCCAGGACGGCGGGCAGCGGGTCGCCCGCGGGGGCGGTGTCGGCTGCGGCCCCGGCGAACGCGAACATCTCCTCGGCCGTACCGCCCCGTGCCGGGGACAGCGTGCGCACCCGGACCATGTGGGCGGCGAACAGGTGCGGGGCCCGGTCCCGGGTCTCCCTCCACAGCCGGTCCTTCTCCTCGCGGTCGGCGCCCGCGCCCATCGCGACGGTCTGGAGCGCGGCCCAGGGGGCGGCGTCGTCGGGCCGCAGCTCGGCGGCGGCCGTCAGGGCCCGGCGGGCGTCGTCGAGCGTCGCCTCGGCGGCCTTGCGTTCGGCGGGCCCGCCGGAGACCCGCAGGGCGCGGTTCAGCAGGGCGTTGCCCAGCCACAGCATGAGGTCGGCCCGGTCCGCGGTGTCCAGGAGGTCGCCCAGGTCGTCGATCCGGTCCGCGGCCGCCCGGCCCAGCACCTCGGCGACGGACGCACGGGCCTCGGGGTCCTGCCTGCTCTCGGCGAGCAGCGGCAGGGCGGCGGCGAGGTCGCCCCCCTCCGCCTCCTCGGCCGCGGCCCGGAGCATGGGGTCGGTGCCCAGCGCCGCCGAGGCCAGCAGGTGTTCGACGGGGCCGCCGGGGGTCGGCTCGGGGTCACGGGGGTTCCATCGCCACATGTCGCCGAGCGTAGCGGGCCCGCCGCACCCGGGGAACCGGGCCGGGTGCGGCGGGCGCGGCGGTCAGGGCGCGGGGACCGGCTCCGCCTCCGTTGCGTCGGCCGCGGCGGTCCGCCGGGCCCGGCGGTGCGCGATCACCTGGAGGGCGATCAGGGCGACGCCCGTGACGGAGCCCGCCAGGACGAACCAGTCCGCGGAGACGGCGGTCGACGTCACCACCCCGAACAGGGCGCTCCACTCGGGGGCGACCAGGACCAGCAGCGAGGCGAGGGTGAAGGCGATCCGCTCGCCGATCGCGGTGGGCCGCAGGAAGTGGCCCTCCAGGGCGATGGCCGCGGTGGCCAGGGCGATGGATCCGGTGAACACCGCCAGGGCCAGGTCGGTGACCGGGCCGTCGATCTCCATGAGCGCCGAGTAGGCCATGAGCATCGGGATGAGGTAGAGGCCCTTGGCGAACTTCCACGCCGACAGCCCCGTGCGCATCGGGGACGCGTTCGCGACCCCCGCGGCGGCGAAGGCCGCGAGCGCCACCGGCGGGGTCACGTTGGAGTCCTGGCTGTACCAGTACACGATCATGTGCGCGACGATGACCGCCAGCCCCAGTTCCTCCAGGGCGGGGACGGCCAGGACGGCCAGGACCACGTAGGCGGCGGTGACCGGCAGCCCCACCCCCATGATGAGCGAGGCGATCGCGACCATGAGCAGGGTGAGCAGGAGGTTCCCGGCGAACACGGTGACCAGGACGTCGGACAGCACCAGCCCCAGCCCGGTCAGGCCGACCATGCCGACGATGATGCCCGCGACGGCGCAGGCCACCGACACCGGCAGGGTGTTGCGGGCGGCCAGGACGAAGACCTCGAGGATGTCCTTCGGTCCCAGGCGGCTCGCGGCCCGCAGCATCGCGACGGCGAACAGCGCCGCGCAGGCCCACAGGCCGGCCCGGGTCGGTGTGACGTAGTTCAGCAGCAGGACGATGAGCAGGAGCAGGGGCGCCAGGAAGTGCCAGCCCGCCGCCATGACGGTGCGCAGCCTGGGCAGCTCGGAGTCCTCGGCCATCCCGATGGAGTACTTGCGGGCGAGGATGTCCACGAACAGGAACATCACGCCGAAGTACATGAGCGCCGGGATGATCGCGACCTTGACGATGTCGGCGTAGGGGATGCCGGTGCGCTCGGCCATGATGAACGCGCCCGCCCCCATGATGGGCGGGAGGATCTGGCCGCCCGTGGAGGCCGCGGCCTCCACGCCCCCGGCGTCGTGCCTGCGGTACCCGACCTTCTTCATCAGGGGGATGGTGAACGGGCCGGTGCTGACGACGTTGGCGATGGCGCTGCCGGACACCGACCCCATGAGGGCGCTGCTGAGCACCGCGCCCTTGGCCGGGCCGCCGACCATGCGGCCGGTGAGCACGTAGGCCAGTCCGACGAAGAAGTTGCCGCCGCCGGTCTTGGAGAGCAGCGCGCCGAACAGGATGAACACGAACACGAACGTGACCACCACGCCCAGGGTGAGGCCGTAGATGCCGTCGCCGAGATAGGAGTGCGTGGCGATGCGCTGGATGGTGGCGCCGGAGTGCTGGAACTGCCCGGGGATGAGCGGTCCGATCCAGGCGTAGAACACGAACGCCGCGACCATCACCACCATGACCATGCCGACCGTGCGCCGGGTGGCCTCCAGCAGGACGACCATCGCGACCAGGCCCATGATCCAGTCGAGGTCGGTGTAGGCGCCCGCCCGGGAGGCCAGCTCGGCCTGGAACAGGATCGGGTAGAAGCTCGCGGCGAGGGCCGCGGCGATGAGCACCCCGTCCAGGACCAGCGCCGGCACCGACCGTCCCGCCCGGCCCGGCAGCGGCGGCTTGACCAGGAGGACCAGGACCAGGACGAACACCAGGTGGATGAGCCGCTGCTGGCGGGCGTCGAACCCGGACCACAGCGCGATGTAGATCTGGAAGAGGGTGAGGCCGATCGCCAGGACCAGGACGACGGGGGCGAGGACCGACGCGAGGCGGCCCTCGCCCCAGCGTTCGGTGGCCATCCTCTTCCAGACCGGGTCCGCCCCCTCCTCGTCGCCGTCGACGTCGGGAAGGGCGTCGGCGGACGTGCCGGTGCGCCTGCGGCGGGTCGCCCCGAAGCCCGGGGCGGCCTCGTCGGTGGCGACCGCCTGCGCGGCGGCCTGGGGTGCGGTGTTCTCTCGGTCCTCGTCCGGGGGGCGGGGGCCGCCCTCCCGTGCCTGTGCCGGTTCTTCGGCCATGGTCTTCCTCTGGCTCGTCGGGCCGCGGGGTGCGCTCGGAGGCGGGCCTCCCGGCGGCGGAGGTGGGATCGGGGTCAGCACTCCGGAGCGGGCGTGCGTGCGGTCAGGGAGCGGAGGGCGGACAGCCGGACCGGTTCGATGGTCACCCGGTGGGCGGTGAGGCACGGGGAGAGCCGTACCTCGGCACCGGGTGTGCGGATGCGGTGGTCCACGGCGGGCGAGCCCACCCGGATGGCCAGTTCGGGGCCGATGTCGCGGCCCATGTCCTCGATGACCCACCACGGGCCGTCGGCGCGGCCCCGGCCCTCACCGGGGATCTGTCCCATGCCGGCGCCGAACTGGCGGATCCGGGTGGCCTCGACGACGAGCCTGCCGTCCCGGACCGCTATGTCCTCCTCGATGGGCAGGCCGTCGATGGAGTGCACGTAGGCCACGGTGAACACCTCCCCCGGGGCCAGGGGCAGGTGGCCGATGACCTCGCCGCCGTCGGAGACGCGCAGGGCCGGGGCGACCGGCCAGGCCAGCGAGACCAGTGCGGCGAGGAGGGCCGCCGCCGCGGTGGCGGCCAGGGCCGCGAGCACCTCTCGGTCCACCGTCCCGGGGTGTGCGGGACGCGGCCGCCCGGCGGTGCCGGGGGCCGCGTCCGTCGCGGGGTCCGGAGTCATCGCCTAGGGACGCAGGTCCTCGGGGACCTCGACGCCGACCTCCTCGTAGTAGCGCAGGGCGCCGGGGTGGACCGGGACGGGGCTGTTGAGGATGCTCTCGGGGACGAGGTAGTCCTCGGCCGGGGCGTACACGTCCAGGACGGCCTGGATGTTCTCGAACATGGCCTTGGTGATCTCGTAGGCCTGCTCCTCGTTGAAGGAGCCGCCGACCACCAGGGCGTTCCACACGGCGATGGTGGGCACGTCCTCCTCGACGCCCGGGTAGGTGCCGGCCTCGATGACGTGCTCGGTGTAGCCGCCGTACCCGTTGACGATCGCGGACCGCTCCTCGTCGCACATCGGGATGATGTGCAGGTCGTCGGTGGTGCCCAGCTCCGTGATGCCCGCGTGGCCCTCGCCGACGACCCAGGAGCCGGCGTCGAGCTGGCCGTTCTGGAGCGCGCTGGCGGTCTCCGCGTAGCCGAGCTGGTCGATCTCGATCTCGGTGCCCGCGATCTCCAGGGACTCGAAGACCTGGTTGGTGGTGGCCTCGTTGCCGCTGCCGACGTCGCCGACGGAGTAGCGGCTGCCGACCACGTCGGAGAAGCACTCGAAGCCCTTGGACTCGGCGATGGAGTCGAGGGTGACCGCGTGGAAGACGTTGGGGTAGAGCACCGCCAGGGAGTAGGTCTGGATCTGGTCGCCCTCGAAGGCGGCGGCACCGTTGGCGGCCTGGTCGGCGGCGTCGCCCTGGACGATGGCCAGGTGGGCGGTGCCGGACCCGATGAGGCGGACGTTCTCCACGGAGGCGCCGGTGGCCTCCACCGACCCGGCCTGCCCGTCCAGGTTGTCGCCGATGATGCCGCTCAGCGCGCCGCCGATCGGGTAGTAGACGCCGGCGGTGCCGCCGGTGGCGATGCTCAGTTGGTTCTGCACGGGCCCCTCGCCGAGGCCGGCCTCCTCGTCGGCGCCCGTCTCCGCGGGCTGGGAGCATCCGGTCATCAGCAGGACGCCGGCGGTCAGGGCCGCCAGGGGAGGGAGGGCGCGTCGCATGGTCGGAGGTCCTCTCGAACTGCGGTCGGGGGCTGTGGCGAAGGGGCGGGCCCGGGACCGGAGCACCGGGAGGGAGGAACGGCTCCGGACCCGTGTGGCCCACACCACCTCGCTGGTCAGAAACGTAACCGCGGTCACCCGGAAACCCCGAGGGTGATCACCGCCTTTTGAGGTTTCTCTGAGGTTTCACGCGCCTTGCTATCGTTTCGCCATGTCGCGGATCACACTCGCCCTCCTGTGGCCCCTCACCGCGGCCTGCCTCGTACTCGCGGCGTCCGCCCCCCTGCTCACCGCCTCCGCCCCCGACGGACCCGAGCCCCTGCGGCTGACCCTGGGCACCGGGGGCAGCGGCGGCGTGTACCACGAATACGGTGCGGCGCTGGCCGGCATCGTCTCCTCCCAGCCCGGGGACGTGCGCATAAGCGCGCTGACCACCGCCGCCAGTGTGGAGAACAACCGGCTGGTGGCGAACGGCACCGTGGACGCCGCCTTCACCCTGTCCGACGTCGCGGCGCTGGCCGTGGCGGGCGACCCTCCGTTCGAGGAGCCCCTGCCGGTCAACGCGATCGCCCGCCTCTACGACAACCACACCCATGTGGTCGTGCGGGCGGAGTCGCCCTACCGGAACCTGGAGGACCTGGCCGGGACCGTCGTCTCGGTGGGATCCCAGGGCTCGGGCACCGAGATGATGGCCGAGAGGCTGCTGGACCTGGTGGACCTGGGCGGGAGGGGCGACCCTTCGGGCGGGCGCGTGTACCGGGTGCGGCTGTCCATCGAGGCGTCGACCACGGCCCTGGAGCGGGGGGACATCGACGCGTTCTTCTGGTCCGGGGGGCTGCCGACCCAGGCCGTGGCGGATCTCGCCGCCCGCCACCCCGTGCGCCTCCTCGACCTGTCCGAGCACGTGAGCACGCTGAGCGATGAGTACGGCGCCTACTTCTCCGAGCTGCCGGTCCCGGCCGACACCTACCCCGGGGTCCCGGCGGTGCGCACCATCGGGGTGCCGAGCCTGCTGGTGGTGAACGCGGACATGCCGAGGGCGGACGCCGAGGAGCTGACCCGGCTGCTCTTCGCCTCACGGGCCCGGCTGGCCGAGATCCACCCGGTGGCGCTCCAGCTGCACCCGCGGTCGGCGATCTCCACCCTGCCGGTGCCGCTGCACCCGGGGGCCGCCGACTACTACGCGGAGGTCAAGTACGCGCACGATCGGGCACCGGTGTCGTCCGCGGCCCCGTGACCAGCCGGATGCGCGCGTCGATGCCCCGGGGGCGGGCGGGCCTCAGGGCGAGCGAGCCCCCCTGGAGGTCGAGCAGGGTGACGACGATGGACAGGCCCAGGCCGGAGCCGCCGGAACCGCCGTCGCTCCAGAACGGGCGGGTGGCCGCCGCCAGCTGGCTCGCGGGCAGGCCCGGCCCGTCGTCGACGACGTGGACGTCCACGTGCCCGGTCCCGTCCGGCCCGGGAGGCGACTCCACGACCCGCACGGTGACCCGTACGCCCTCCCCGCCGAACTTCAGGGCGTTGTCGATGAGCGCGTCCAGGGCCTGGTCCAGGGTGCCCTCCACGCACCTGACCCGGACCCCGTCCCCGCCCTCCCGGACCAGGACGGCCCCCGCGCGCTCGGCGATGGGCTCCCAGGAGCGGAGCCGGTCCTCGACGACGCAGCCGACCTCCTCCCACACCTCGGTGTGCTCCGCGTCCTCGGTGCGGGCCAGGGTGAGCAGGCTGTCGCAGATGCGGGTGAGCCGGTCCACCTCGTCCAGGGCCAGCCGGTGGTCCTGGCGCCCCTCGGGGACCAGGTGCCGGGACAGCGAGTCCACCCGCAGCCGCAGCGCCGCCAGGGGGTTGCGGACCTGGTGCCCGGCGTAGGAGACGAACACCCGCTGGGTCTCCAGCATCGCGGTGATGGTGTCGGCCATCCTGTTGAACGACTCCCCCAGCCGGCGCAGTTCGACCGGCCCGGCCGCGGTGCGCACCCGGATGTCCAGGCTTCCCCCGGCCACCGCGCGGGTGGCCTCGTCCAGGTCGTCGATGGGCCGCAGGACCCACCGGGTGAGCGGCCCGGCGGCGGCGATGCCCACGGTCATGAGCGCGGCGATCGCCCCGGCGGCCAGCACCCACTGGACCAGGGTGGCGCGGCGCAGCGACCCGGTGGGCGAGGCGGTGACGGCCGCGCCGACGACCTCGCCGGAGCGCCCGACGGGCTCGGCGACGATGAGGGGGCCGGTCTGCCAGGGGTAGACCACCTTGTCGGCGCCCATGCGGTTCCCGGCCAGGGCGTTGCGGACCGCCTCGGGAGGCGGGTCGCCGGGCCGCGTGTCGGGGTCCATGGCGGCGAGGTCGAGCCCGGGCCGGGACGCGGCCACCACCTCGCCGTGGCGGTCCACGACGACGGCGCCGATGCCGTAGAGGCCGTCGTAGGCGGCCAGCTCCGCCTCCAGCATGCCGCCGGTGCCGTTGAGGACCGCGGGCTCGGCGATGCCGGCGAACCGGGCGGTGTCGTTGATCCGGTCCAGGAGCATGTCGGAGGTGCCCCGGGCGGCGATGCTCCCGCACAGCGGCAGGGCCAGCCCGAGGCAGGCCGCGACCAGCAGGGTGAGGTAGACGGTGATGACACGGCGGCGCATCGGAGCGGCCCCCCGGTCAGCGCGGCGACCCGGTCGGTGCGGCTTCCGCCCGCCCGGGCACCGTCATCCGGTAGCCGACACCGCGCACCGTCTCGATGAGGCCCGGCACGCCGAGCTTGGAGCGCAGGGTCCCCACGTGGACCTCCAGGGTGCGCAGGGTCCCCGGCCAGGTGGTCCCCCACACGCGCAGCAGCAGGTGTTCACGGGAGAGCACGGTCCCCGACTCCCGGGCCAGGGCCAGCAGCAGGTCGAACTCTTTGCGGGTGACCTCCACCCGGGCGCCGTCCAGTTCCACCGTGCGCCCGGCCGGGTCGATCCGCAGCGGCCCGGCGGCCACCGGCCCGTCGGCGGAGCGGCGGGTGCGGCGCAGCACCGCCTCCATGCGGGCGCACAGCTCCTCGACCGCCAGGGGCTTGACCACGTAGTCGTCGGCGCCCGAGCGCAGCCCGCGCACCCGCTCGCGCTGCTGCCCGCGCGCGGTCACCATGATGATCGCCGTGTCGCCGGTGTCGTGGCGCTCGCGCAGCATCCGGCACAGCTCGACGCCGTCCATGTCGGGCAGGCCGAGGTCGAGCAGGACGACGTCGGCGGGGTCCGCGGCCAGCGCGCGCTCGGCGGTGCGCACCTGGGTGACGGCGTACCCGTGGGGCTCCAGGGCTCCGGCGAGGGCGTCGGCCAGGCGGACGTCGTCCTCGACGAGCAGTACCGTGATCATGGTGACGGCTCCTCGGGGGTGCGGGGGACGGTACCCCCGCACCCTAACCCGAGGGTGTGCCGCGGAACACACCGAGGTGTTCCGGGCGTCATGCTCAGGCCCTGATGATGCCGACGTCCGGCACGATCTCGGGCGCCCCGTGCTGGATGGCGTCCGCCTCGTGGTCGGTGTCCTGCTCCTGGGCGGCGCGCTCGGCCTCGATGCCCTTGCGGTAGAACTCGACCTCGCGCCGGGTCTGCCCCTCGTCCCAGCCCAGCAGCGGTGCCATGAGCCCCGCGGCCTCCTCCGCGGCGGCGATGCCGCGGTCCCAGGTCTCGAAGGAGATCCGGGTGCGCCGGGACAGGACGTCCTCCAGGTGGCGGGCGCCCTCGGCACGGACCGAGTAGACGACCTCGGCGCGCAGGTAGTCGTCGGCCCCGGCGAGGGAGCGGCCCAGGTCGGGGTCCTCCCGGACCAGGTCGAGCAGGTCGCGGGCGCAGGTCCCGTAGCGGCGCAGCAGGTGGGCGATGCGGGAGACGTGCAGCCCGCTGCCCCGGGCCAGCCGGTGGCGCTGGTTGACCAGGGCCGAGTAGCCGGAGGCGCCCACCAGCGGGAGCCGGTCGGTGACCGACTTGGGGATGCCGCCGCCCAGGCCGTGGGCGACGGCGTCCACGGCGTCCTTGGCCATGACCCGGTAGGTGGTGTACTTGCCGCCCGCGATGAGGACGAGGCCGGGCACCGGGTGGGCGACCACGTGCTCGCGGGAGAGCTTGGAGGTCTCCTCCGACTCCCCCGACAGCAGCGGGCGCAGGCCCGCGTAGACGCCTTCGACGTCGTCCCGGCTCAGCGGGGTGCGCAGTACCTGGTTGAGGTGGTCCAGGACGTAGTCGATGTCGGCGCGGCTGGCGGCCGGGTTCTCCTTGTCCAGGTCCCAGGCGGTGTCGGTGGTGCCGACGATCCAGTGGCGGCCCCACGGGATGACGAACAGCACGCTCTTCTCGGTGCGCAGGATCATCCCGGAGGAGGCCTGGATGCGGTCGCGGGGCACCACCAGGTGGACGCCCTTTGAGGCGCGGACGTGGATCTGCCCGCGGCCGCCGACCATCTCCTGGATCTCGTCGGTCCACACGCCCGCGGCGTTGACGACCTGGCGGGCCCGGATGGAGACCTCCTCGCCCTTCTCCAGGTCGGCGGCGCGGGCTCCGACCACGTGCTCGCCCTCCCGCAGGAATCCGACGGCCTGTACCCGGGAGGCGATCCGGGCGCCGAGTCCGGCGGCGGTGCGCAGCACGGTGGTGACGTACCGGGCGTCGTCCACCTGGCAGTCCCAGTACTGGACGGCCCCGGCGAGCGCGTCCCGCTTGAGCGCGGGGAAGACCCGCAGGGCCCCGCCGCGGGTCAGGTGCCGGTGCGAGGGCAGCCCGCGGTTGTTGCGCGAGGTCATGGCGAGGGTGTCGTACAGGGTGACGCCCGCGCCGATGTAGAAGCGTTCCCAGTGGTGGGCGAACGGGAAGAGGAAGGGCACCGGGCGGACCAGGTGCGGGGCGATGGTGGTGAGCAGCAGGCCGCGTTCGTGGAGGGCCTCCTGGACGAGTTCGAAGTCGAACTGCTCCAGGTAGCGCAGACCGCCGTGGATCAGCTTGCTGGATCTGCTGGAGGTGCCCGAGGCGAAGTCGCGCGCCTCGATCAGCCCCGTGGACAGTCCGCGTGAGACGGCGTCCAGGGCGATGCCCGCCCCGACGATGCCACCGCCGACGACGAGGACGTCCAGTTCCTCGTCGCGCATCGCGGCCAGGGCGTCCTCTCGCCCGTCCGGTCCCAGCCAGGTCGTCGTCATCCCAGTCCCTCCGTCGCGATGGTTCTTCTCCAGCGCATACCCGCCGGAGAGGCCCGCCCACCGGAGCGGCGCCCCCAGGCTAACCGGGCCCGGGGCCGCCGCGCGGAACGCCACGCGTGGTGTCGGGTCACCCGGCGGAGGACCGGCCGGCACCGCGGCGGGGCAGCAGCAGGGCGGCGAAGGCGACCGCGACGGCGGCGGCGCCGCCGACCAGGGATGCGGTGCCCAGCCCGCCCCAGGCCCCGGCGAGGGCGGCCAGGACGGCCAGGCCCAGGGCTCCGCCGACCTGCTGGGCGGTGGAGGCCGCGGCCGAGGCCACGCCCTGCTCGCGTTCGCCGACCCCGCTGCCGGCGGCGGCGAACACGGCCGGGTAGACGGTGCCCGCGGTGACGCCGAGCAGGACCACGACGGGCAGCACCGCCCAGTAGGAGTCGACGGCCAGGGCGAGTGCGAAGGCCGCGGAGGTGAGGCCGACACCGGCGGTCCCCGCGAACAGGGCGGCGCGGGTGCCCCACCGGTTCAGCATCCGCGGCAGCAGCAGGGCAGAGCCGAGCATGGCCGCCACACCCTGGGGCAGGAAGCCCAGGCCCGCGGCGAGGGGGTCCATGCCCAGGGTGACCTGGACGTGGTTGGTGTAGACGTAGTGCAGCGTGCCGACGACGCCCATGAGGACGAAGACCAGGACCATGGACACCAGGAGGTGGCGGTCGCGCAGCAGGGAGGCGGGCAGCAGCGGGTCGGCGGAGCGGCGTTCGACGGGGGCGAGGGCGGCGAGGGCGAGCAGGCCCAGGAGCAGGGCGCCGCCGCCGTCGGGCGAGATCCAGCCGGACTCCTGGATGCGGAAGACGCCGAGCACCAGCAGGAGGGCGCCCGCGGTGACCAGGGAGGTGCCGGGCAGGTCGAATCCGCGCGGGTCGGGGCGGTGCCGGTCGGCGGGGAGCAGGCGGGGGGCGAGCAGGGCCACCGCCAGGGCGGGCGCGACCAGGGCCCAGAACACGGCGGGCCAGCCGAAGGCGCTGGTGAGGATGCCGCCGACCGCTCCCCCGGCCAGGGCGCCGAAGGCTCCGGCCGAACCCCACACGGCCATCGCCCGGTTGCGTTCGGGGCCGGCGGGGAAGGCGGTGCCGATGAGGGCGAGGGTGGCGGGGAAGAGGGCGGCGGCTCCCAGGCCCTGGACGGCGCGTGCGGCGATGAGGACGCCCGCGTGGGCGGCCAGGGCTCCGGCGACGGAGGCGAGGCCCAGCAGCAGGGCGCCCAGGACCAGCATGCGGCGGGCGCCGAGCCGGTCGACGGCGCGGCCGCCCAGGAGCAGCAGTCCGCCGTAGCCGAGGGCGAAGGCGTTGACCACCCAGGGCAGGGCGGCCCCGTCCAGGCCCAGGTCGCGGCCGATCTCGGGCAGGGCGATGTAGACGACGTTGAAGTCGAGCGAGAGCGTGAAGTGGGCGGTGGCCAGCAGGGCCAGGGCCGCGGCGCCGGCGGCGCGGGGGCGGGCCGCAGGGGCGGGCCTGAGGTCTGCGGGGGTCATGTGCGGTGTTCCTTCCCGAATGCACTACAGCACTGAATATTTCAGCGCAGTACCATTTGCCAATGGTTCAGCACCGGAACTTCCAGGGCGACACTAACCCACAGGTACTTCAGTACGCAACAATCCAGCGTGGTAGCATCTCGGCATGAGCGAACAAGGATGCCTCGACACGGACGAGGAGCGGACCTGGGACGCGGCCACACTGGCGTTCCGGCTGCTCGACCAGCGGGTGGAGCGGGACGTCCAGGCGGCGTCCGGCCTCCCCCTCACCTACTACGAACTGCTGGTGCTGCTCTCCAAGTCGCCCCGGCGGTCCCTGCGGATGAGCGAGCTCGCGGAGATCACCCACACCCGCCCCAGCCGCATCTCCCACGCCGTCGGCAAGCTCGCCGAGGGCGGGTTCGTGGAGCGCGTCCACTGCGAGAGCGACCGGCGCAGCTGGTTCGCCGTGCTCACCGACAAGGGCATGGAGACGCTGCGCACCGCCGGGGTGGAGCACGTGCGCAGCATGCGCGAGAACATGTTCGACCTGCTCGACCCGGAGCAGCGGGCCCAGCTGCTGGACATCTCCCGCACGCTGCTCGGGCACCTGGCCCCGGACGCGCTGGAGCACGCCACCCGGGTCCTCCGGCAGGCCTGAGGCCTCAGGCCGCCGCCGCGGCGCCCGCCCGCGGCTCCACCGCGGCGGTGGCCGCCTCCAGGCGGCGGATGAGCCGGTGCACGATGAGCAGCGGGATGATCCCGAAGACGCCGAACGAGATGTCGACGAGCTGCCACAGCCACGGGATGCCCCGGATCGGCCCGCAGACCAGCGCCAGCGGCACCACCATCGCGCAGGCGATCATCCCGAAGTGGATCACCCAGATGTTGCGCACCGGGTCCTGCCAGGGGCCGATGAACGCCACCGCGATGACCAGGTGCGCGAACGCCAGCCAGTCGGTGCCGTAGAGGACGAACGGGTACGCCGACTCGACCTCGTCGAGGCCGACCCGCACCCGGGCGACCCAGTCGGCCAGCCAGGGGGCGGCCTCGGACACCGGCGCGAACGGGCCCGCCAGCAGGGAGTCCAGCAGGCGCACCTCCGCGGGCAGCGGGAAGGCGGTGACCCCGCTCAGCACCAGGCCGACGACGAACAGGGAGATCCAGATCCGGATGCGGCGCAGCAGCGCCCGTCTCGTGTCCACACCCGGATTCTCCCGCGGTCCCGCCGGACCCCGACGGCGCCCCCGGTTCCGTGGGACCCGGCGGGCCGGACCGGGTCCTACGCCGACGCGTCGGCGTAGGCGTGGGCGTAGGCCAGGACGTCGGCGACGTACTCCGGGGAGCGGTTGTACGACAGGATCGCCGCCTCCCAGTCCTGCGCGGTGCTCAGGTCCCGGCCGTCCTCGCACAGGTAGCGCCCGGCGGACAGGGCCGCGTCGTCGATCTGGTGCGGGTCGGGCTCGCCGCCCGAGGCGGAGACCCCCCACCGCGCCCAGGTCTGGGGGATGAACTGCATCGGGCCGACCGCCCGGTCCCACTCGGTGTCGCCGTCCAGGACACCGCCGTCGGTGTCGGGGATCGCCCGGGTGTTGTTGGTACCGTCCAGCGGGATGCCGATGATGTTCACGGTGGTGACGCCGTCCTCGCCGATCTCACCGCCCGCGTACGTGCCGTGCCGCGACTCGACGAACCCGATGCCCGCCAGGGTCGGCCACGACAGGTTGCAGGAGGGCAGCTCCTCGGTCAGCGCCAGCTGGGCCCCGGCGTAGCCCTCCAGGGCCCGCACCGGGATGGTCGTGGCCGCCGACACCTGCTCCAGCCAGTCGTCGGCGGGGCGCTGCCCGCTCACGGGGGTGTGCTGCTCGTCGGCGCCCGCCGCGGCGTCCGGTCCCGTCTCGGCCCGGTTGACCTCGGCGAGCGCGGGTGGTCCGGTGAGCTCGTCGTGCGGAGGCGTCTCGATGGTGCCGTCCAGCGGCCCGTCCGCCGCCGGGGGCTCCCAGTCGGAGAGCGAGCGCGAGATCCGGTCGACGGCGAAGAGCACCCCGCCCGTCAGCACCAGGCACAGCGCCAGGGTCACGCAGACGGCGATGAGCGGACCCCTGCCCCGCCTGCCGCGGCTACCTCGCCCCAAAGCCCGCCCCTTTCCTCCGGAAGACTGTTCGGTCCGTCGGGTCCTGTGATGCCGACGGCCGGATCATGGTTGCACACCGGTGTTCGGGCCCTTCCGGGTGCACAACGGAAACGGGGGCGCGCCGGTTCCCCGGCACGCCCCCGCGGAACCCGTCAGCGGTGCGGGTTGACCACGACCTCGACCCGCTGGAACTCCTTGAGGTCGGTGTATCCCGAGGTGGCCATGGTGCGGCGGAGCGCGCCCATGAGGTTCATGGAGCCGTCGCTGGTGGACGCCGGGCCGTGCAGGATCGCCGACAGGTCGCCGATGGTGCCGACCCGTACCCGCTCACCGCGCGGCAGCTCGCCGTGGTGGGCCTCGCTGCCCCAGTGGTAGCCGGCGCCGGGCGCCTCGGTGGCGCGGGCCAGCGGGGAGCCCACCATGACGGCGTCGGCGCCGCAGGCCAGGGCCTTGGCGATGTCGCCGCTGGTGGTCATGCCGCCGTCGGCGATGACGTGCACGTAGCGGCCGCCGGACTCGTCGAGGTAGTCGCGGCGGGCGGCGGCGACGTCGCCGATGGCGCTGGCCATCGGCACCGCCACGCCCAGCACGGAGCGGGTGGTGTGGCCCGACCCGCCGCCGAAGCCGACCAGGACGCCCGCCGCGCCGGTGCGCATCAGGTGCAGGGCGGCGGTGTAGGTGGCGCAGCCGCCGACCACGACCGGGACGTCCAGGTCGTAGATGAACTGCTTGAGGTTGAGCGGCTCGGCGCGCCCGGACACGTGCTCGGCGGACACCGTGGTGCCGCGGATCACGAAGATGTCCACGCCCGCGTCGACGACCGCCTTGTGGTACTGGGCGGTGCGCTGCGGGGACAGCCGGGCCGCGGTGACCAGGCCCGCGTCGCGGATCTGCTCGATCCGGCGGCCGATCAGCTCCTCCTGGATGGGGGCCGCGTAGATCTCCTGGAGCCGCTTGGTGGCGGCCACGTCGCCCAGCTCGCCGATCTCCGCCAGCAGGGGCGCCGGGTCCTCGTACCTGGTCCACAGGCCCTCGAGGTCGAGCACGCCCAGACCGCCCTGGCGGCCGATCGCCACGACCGTCTCCGGCGAGGCGACGCTGTCCATGGGGCTGGCCACGAGCGGCGTCTCGAACCGGTAGGCGTCGATCTGCCAGGCGATCGACACCTCCTCCGGGTCGCGCGTGCGCCGGGCGGGCACGATGCCGATCTCGTCGAGCTCGTAGGCCCGGCGCCCGTTCTTGCCCAGCCCGATCTCCACCTGAGCCAACGCTTCGATCCCCTCTGACGTGCTGCCCCGGCCGGTGCGACCGGTGCGTTCACTACCGCCGAGAGTCTATCGGCCCGGGAGTCGGAGCGGGCCTGCCCCGCTCCTCCCCCTTCACGCCAGGGCCTGCTCCATGTCCTTCCACAGGTCCTCGACGTCCTCGATGCCCACGCTCACCCGGATCAGCCCCTCGGAGATCCCCGCCTTCGCCAGTCCCTCCGCGTCCAGTTCGCGGTGCGAGGTGCCTGCCGGGTGCAGGACCAGCGTCCGGACGTCGCCCAGTGAGGGGGCGAGCGCGGCGAGCCGCACCCGCGAGGCGAACGACCGGCCCGCGGAGAGCCCGCCGACCGGCTCGAAGGCGAGGACTCCCCCGAACCCGCCGTCCAGGATCCGGCACGCCGTCGTGTGCGCGGGGTCGTCGGGCAGGCCCGGGTAGTGGACGCGGGCGACGGCGGGGTGCGCCGCCAGCCGCGCGGCGAGCTCCCCGGCGTTGGCGCAGTGCCGCTCCACCCGCACCGCGAGCGTGCTCAGCCCCCGGGAGACGAGCCAGGCCGCGAAGGGGTCCATGACGGCACCGAATTCGGCGGTGCGCTCGCGCACCGTCCCCAGGGTGCCGGGGTCGGCGAACACCGCCACGCCCCCGGTGGTGTCGGAGTGGCCGCCCATGTACTTGGTCGCCGAGTGGACGACGATGTCGGCCCCGTACTCGACGGGGCGGCACAGCAGGGGGGTCGCGAAGGTGTTGTCCACGATCGTCGTGGCGCCGACGGCCCTGGCGAGCGCCGTGAGCACGGGCAGGTCGACCACCCGCCCGGTCGGGTTGGCGATGGTCTCCAGGAGCAGCACCCGGGTGTCCGGGCGCAGCGCGGAGCGCACCGCCTCCGGGTCCCCGGCGTCGACCTGGGTGACCTCGATCCCCCAGCGGGCGCGCAGGGCCTCCAGCAGGCCCTGGGTCCCCCCGTACAGCCGGTTCTGGGCGACCACGTGGCATCCGGTGTCGAGCAGGGCCCAGAGCGTGGCCGAGATCGTGCCCATCCCCGAGGCGGAGGCGATCGCTCCCGCTCCGCCCTCGAGGTCGGCCACCGCGGCCTCCAGGGCGTCGATGGTCGGGTTGCCGTAACGGCTGTAGACGTACGGGGCGCCCGGTCCCGCGAACGCCTCGGCCATGGTGTCGGTGTCGGCGAAGGAGAAGGTGTGCCCCTGGTAGAGGGGCACGCGCAGCGGGGTGCTGCCCCCGGTCTCGGGCAGGGGCTGGTGGACGGTTCTCGTGCCGGGTCGTGTCATGGGATCAACTCTGGCCGGGCCGCCCCTCCGGCGGCAGAGCCAATCCGGCACGATTGGCCTCATGGGCGATCCGATCAGTGCCGGCGACCTGTCCTCCCTGCTCGGCCGCTGGGCGGCCGGGCGCGGCCCGCTCTACTCGCTCCTGGCCGCGCGCATCCGCTCCCTGGCCGGGGAGGGGACGCTCGCGCCGGGCACGGGGCTGCCCGCCGAGCGGCCGCTGGCCGCGCACCTCAACGTGGGCCGCGGCACCGTGGTCCGCGCCTATGACCTGCTGCGCGAGGAGGGCGTACTGGTCCGCCGCCGGGGAAGCGGTACCGCCGTGGCCCCCCGCGCCGCCGCCGAACCGGGCGCGGGCGGGGTCCCGCGGTACGGCACGGCGTTCCTGGGCATGTTCGAACCGCTCCCGGGGGCCCTGGTGCTGACCTGTGCGGCCCCCGACTCCCCGCCGCCCGAACTGGGCGCGGCGTACCGGGAGGCGGTCGTGCGGCTGGCCGGGTTCTCCGACGACATCGGCTACCACCCCGCCGGGCTGCCGGAGCTCCGGGAGGCCGTCGCCGACCGGTTCACCGCGCGGGGGCTGCCCACCTCACCCGACGAGGTCCTCGTCACCACCGGCGCTCAGCAGGCGCTGGACCTGCTGGTGGGCCGCCACGTGCTGCCCGGGGACACCGTGGTCGCCGAGCGCCCCACCTACCCGGGGGCGCTGGCGCTGTTCGGCGAGGCCGCGGCCGAGGTGCGCGCGGTCGACACGGGGCCCGGGGGCGTGGACGTCCCGGCCCTGCTGGCCGCGATGGCCGACGGACCGGCCCTGACCTATCTGGTGCCCTCGTTCCACAACCCGACCGGGGCGGTCCTGGCGCCGCTGGACCGGCGGCGGATCGCCGCCGCGGCCGGGGCGCACGGGCTGCTGGTCGTCGACGACGAGACCCTGGTCGACCTGGGCTTCGAGGGGCCTCCGCCGCGGCCGCTCGCCTCCTATCCGGGAGGGGAGCGGATCGTCACGGTCGGTTCGCTGAGCAAGCTGGCCTGGGGCGGGCTGCGGGTGGGCTGGATCCGGGCCCGGCCGCCGGTGATGGACCGGCTGCGCCGCGCCAAGGCGCTCTCCGACATCGGCGGGGACGTCGCCTCCCAGCTGGCCGCCGCCTCGCTGTTGCGCGATCCCGACGCGCTGGTCCGGCGCCGCCGGGAGGAACTGCGGGCCCGCCACGACCGGCTGGCGGCCGGGCTGGACCGTGAGCTTCCGGACTGGCGGTACACGCCCGCGGCGGGCGGGCAGACGCTGTGGGTCCGCATGCCGCACGGGGACTCCGCGTCGTTCGCGCAGGTCGCGCTGCGCCGCGGGGTGGCCCTGTTGCCCGGGGCGGCGTTGTGCCCCGGGGGCGGCGGGGAGGCCTGGCTGCGCCTGCCCTTCCTCGCCCCGGAGGAGACCCTGGACGCCGCCGTGCGGCGGATCGCCGAGGCCTGGGAGCACTACCGCATCGCGGGGGGACCGCGGACCGGGCCGCCGCGCGTCATGGCCGTCTGAGGACGGGAACGGGCCGCCCGGGGGGCTCCGGGCGGCCCGTTGCGCCGCGGCGCCAGCGGTGTCAGCGCCCGTTGTAGTTGGGCGCCTCGACGGTCATCTGGATGTCGTGCGGGTGGCTCTCCCGCAGGCCCGCGCTGGTGATGCGCATGAGCTGGCCGCGCTCGCGCAGCTCGTCCAGGGTGCGGGTGCCCGCGTACCACATGGACTGGTGCAGGCCGCCGACGAGCTGGTGGGCGACCGCCTGGAGCGGGCCGCGGAAGGGCACCTGGCCCTCGATGCCCTCGGGGATGAGCTTGTCCTCGGAGGAGATGTCGGCCTGGGCGTAGCGGTCCTTGGAGAAGGAGCGGCCGCGCATGGCGCCCAGCGAGCCCATGCCGCGGTAGGCCTTGAACTGCTTGCCGTTGATGAAGATGAGCTCGCCGGGGCTCTCCTCCACCCCCGCCAGCAGGCTGCCGAGCATGACGCTGCTGGCGCCGGCGGCGATGGCCTTGGCGATCTCGCCGGAGTACTGGAGCCCGCCGTCCGCGATGAGCGGGACGTCGGCCGGGCCGCACGCCCTGGCGGCCTCCAGGATGGCGGTGAGCTGCGGGGCGCCCACTCCGGCGACGACGCGGGTGGTGCAGATGGAGCCGGGGCCCACTCCGACCTTGACGGCGTCGGCGCCCGCGTCCACGAGCAGCTGGGCGCCGGCGCGGGTGGCGACGTTGCCCGCGACGATGTCGGCCCGGGAGTTGGCCTTGAGCTTGGCGACCATGTCGGCGAGCCCGGCGGAGTGGCCGTGGGCGGTGTCCACGACGATGAAGTCCACCCCGGCCTCGACCAGGAGCCTGGCGCGCTCGGTGGCCTCCGGGCCCACACCGACGGCGGCGCCGACGACCAGGCGGCCGTCGGCGTCCTTGGTGGCGTCGGGGTACTGCTCGCTCTTGATGAAGTCCTTGACGGTGATGAGGCCGCGCAGGCGGTTCTCGGCGTCCACCAGCGGGAGCTTCTCGACCTTGTTGCGGCGCAGCAGCTGGAAGGCCTGCTCGCGGCTGACCCCGACCGGGGCGGTGACCAGGTTCTCGGTGGTCATGACGTCGCGGACCAGGCGGCCCCGGTCGCTCTCGAAGCGCATGTCGCGGTTGGTGACGATGCCCACCAGGCGGCCGGAGGCGTCGGTGACGGGGACACCGGAGATCCGGTAGTGCGAACACAGGCGCTCGACGTCGGCGAGGGTGTCCTCGGGCTTGCAGGTGACCGGGTCGGTGACCATGCCGGCCTCGGAGCGCTTGACCAGGTCCACCTGGGCGGCCTGGTCCTCGGCGGAGAGGTTGCGGTGCAGCACGCCGGCGCCGCCCTGGCGGGCCATGGCGACGGCCATGCGGGCCTCGGTCACGGTGTCCATGGCGGCGGAGAGCAGCGGGATGTTGAGGCGGATGTTGCGGGAGAGGCGGGTGGCGGTGGTCGCCTCGCCGGGCTGCATGTCGGAGTAGGCCGGCACGAGCAGCACGTCGTCGTAGGTCAACCCCGGCGGCAGCAGCTTGTCCCCGTAGTCGCCGATGTTCTCCTGACCCATGACACAACCTCCGCTGCTTCGCTCCGGCACGCCGGCCCTCCGGCGCCTCCGCGCGGTGCTCGCCCCCGCGTGTCGTCTCATCCTAGGTCGTCGCCCCGGTCCGCTCGGGGGGAACGGGGCGTTCTCCCCGCCACCGGGGCGGGAAAGTGACCAGTCTCACTGTTTGAGATGGGACCGGACGGGAGGCCGGTGGAACGGCCGCGGGCCGGAAGGACCCTGCCCAGGTCAACGCCCGCGCACGGGCGCGTTCTTCCCGGCCGCCGGGTGGCGCGCGCCATGGCGGCCGCGGGCACGGCGGGCGGAGGCGGTGTCAGTGGCGGCGGCGCGGGACGAACCGGACCGGGCCCAGGGCCCGGCAGGCCGTGTGCACGCGGGGGCGGTCGGGACAGGGGCGGCGCCCGTCGCCCGGGCGCCCGGCCCGCTCAGGGGAGGAGGCGGTTCGCCACGGCCACCTGCCGAAGCCGAGCGATAGCCCGGTGCTGGGCGACCCGTACCGCGCCCGCCGACATTCCAAGTACATGTCCCGTCTCATCCGCCGTCAGTCCTGCTATCACCCTCATGACCAGCAGTCGGCGCTGCTGTTCGGGGAGCTCGTCGAGCAGCTCCCGTGCGCGCTGGGCCTCGATGACCCGCACCGCCGCCTCCTCCGGCCCCGGCGCCTCGTCGGGCCGGTCCGGAACGGCCTCGGTGGAGACCAGCTCCACCCGGCCCGCGCCGCGCAGGGTGTCGGCCACCTTGTGGGCGGCGATGCCGAAGACGAACGAGGCGAAGGGGCGCCCCCGGTCCTGGTAGCGCGGGACCGCGGAGAGCAGGGCGATGCAGACCTCCTGCGCCACGTCGTCGGAGTAGTGCGCCAGCCCGGACACCCGGGCCAGGCGGGCACGGCAGTAGCGGACCACCATGGGCCGGACCTCGCGGAGCAGTGAGTCCATGGCGCCGTCCTCACCCCGGACCGCACGTGATCCCAGTCGGTTCAGGCCGGTGTCGCGCGAGGGATCGGGGTCCCCCGGTGTTCCTGGCCGCTGCGCGGTGGCGCCCCCCCGGGCGCTTGCATCCGTCACGCTAGTGATCATGCCCCCGTCGGCGGACCTGACCGCTCCAATCACCAACTACGGAATGGTTACGTTTTGGAAAATTCACCCGAAAACACCCCGAGGCGCGCGGCCAAACCCGAGGCGTGCGTGATAGTGCACACCTCCTGAGACCCCTGAGCATACGTGCGGGCCGGGACTTCTCCACACAGGCCGGTGGGCCGGTCCGGGAACCCCCGGGCCGGCCCACCGTCACCGTCCGCGGACGGAGGAACCCTGCCCGGCCCCTCAGTGGCCGTGGCCGTGGCCGTCGTCGTCGCCCTCGTCCTCGGGCTTGTCCGCGACCAGCACCTCGGTCGTCAGCAGCATGCCCGCGATGGAGGCGGCGTTCTGCACGGCCGAGCGGGAGACCTTGACCGGGTCGATGATGCCCTCGGCGGTCAGGTCGCCGTAGGTGCCCTTGGCGGCGTTGTAGCCGTGGCCGACCTCCTGCTCGGAGATGCGGTGGACCACCACGTAGCCCTCGGCGCCGGCGTTCTCGGCGATCCAGCGGGCGGGCTGCACCAGGGCGCGGCGCACGATGCCCACGCCGGTGGCCTCGTCGCCGGTCAGGCCCAGGTCGTCCAGGGCCGTGGAGGCGTGCACCAGGGAGGCGCCGCCACCGGCGACGATGCCCTCCTCGATGGCCGCGCGGGTCGCCGAGATGGCGTCCTCCAGGCGGTGCTTCTTCTCCTTGAGCTCGACCTCGGTGGCCGCGCCGACGCGCAGCACCGAGACGCCGCCGGCCAGCTTGGCCAGGCGCTCCTGGAGCTTCTCGCGGTCCCAGTCGGAGTCGCTGGCCTCGATCTCCTTGCGGATCTGGGAGATGCGGTCCTCGACCTCGGACTGCTCACCGCCGCCGTCCACGACGGTGGTCGTGTCCTTGGTGATGGTGACGCGGCGGGCGGTGCCCAGCACGTCGACGTCGGCGTTCTCCAGGGTCAGGCCGACCTCCTCGGCGATGACCTGGCCGCCGGTGAGGACGGCGATGTCCTGGAGCATGGCCTTGCGGCGCTCGCCGAAGCCGGGCGCCTTGACCGCGGCGACGTTCAGGGTGCCGCGGATCTTGTTGAGCACCAGGGCGCCCAGGGCGTCGCCCTCGATGTCCTCGGCGATGATCAGCAGCGGCTTCTTGTTCTGGACGATCTTCTCCAGCAGCGGCAGCAGCTCGTTGAGGTTCGAGATCTTGCCCTGGCTGATGAGGATCTGCGCGTCCTCCAGCACCGCCTCCTGGCGGTCGCCGTCGGTCACGAAGTAGGGCGAGATGTAGCCCTTGTCGAACTGGAGGCCCTCGGTGAACTCCAGGTCCAGCCCGAAGGTCGGGGACTCCTCGACGGTGATGACGCCGTCCTTGCCGACCTTGTCGAACGCCTCGGCGATCAGGTCGCCGATCTGGGCGTCCTGGGCGGAGTTGGTGGCGACGTAGGCGATGTCCGCGCGCTCCTCGACGGGGCGGGCGCGCTCCAGCAGGATCTCGGACACCCGCACGGCGGCGGCGTCGATGCCCTTCTTCAGGGACATCGGGGAGGCGCCGGCGGCGACGCTGCGCAGGCCCTCGCGGACCAGCGCCTGGGCCAGCACGGTGGCCGTGGTGGTGCCGTCGCCCGCGGCGTCGTTGGTCTTGGTGGCGACCTCCTTGACGAGCTGGGCGCCCAGGTTCTCGTAGGGGTCGTCCAGCTCGATCTCACGCGCGACGGTCACACCGTCGTTGGTGATGGTGGGGGCACCGAACTTCTTGTCGATGACGACGTTGCGGCCGCGCGGGCCCAGCGTCACCTTGACGGCGTTAGCAAGGCGGTCGACGCCCCGCTCGAGGGCGCGGCGGGCGTCGTCCTCGAACTCCAGGATCTTCGGCATTCCGGTTCTTCCTTGGTAGACCTGGCCAAAAGCGAGCATCCCGCCCGCCCGGCGAGATGCCGACCGGTGCGGGATGCGGAAACTGTTCCGTACCCGTGTGAACGGGCCGCGTCGAGGACTACTTCTCGACGACCGCGAGGAGGTCGCGGGCGGAGAGCACCAGGTACTCCTCGCCGTCGTACTTGACCTCGGTGCCGCCGTACTTGCTGTAGAGGACGACGTCGCCGACCTTCACGTCCAGCGGGATGCGCTTGTCACCCTCGTCGTCCCAGCGGCCCGGGCCCACGGCGAGGACCTCGCCCTCCTGGGGCTTCTCCTTGGCGGTGTCCGGGATGACCAGGCCGGAGGCGGTGGTCTGCTCGGCCTCCAGGGCCTTGACCACGACGCGGTCCTCGAGCGGCTTCAGCACGGTCTTGGTGGCGGTCGACACTGTGTGACCTCCCCCTTCAGGTTTTCGGTGTCCAGTACTCCGATCCGCGCACGGGAATGGCGCGGACCGGCTGCGAAAAAGGGGCGACCGCGGCGGCCTGTCGTCGCGGGTGCCAGACCGGCCTCGTCGCGATTAGCACTCTACCCCCGAGAGTGCCAGAATGGAAATGTGGCCGTGACCCCTGGTCAGTGACGTCGCCGGACCCGGACCCGAGCGGGCCGGCACCACCGTGTGAAGGAGTTCCATGCGCGTGTCCGCGTTCGAGGCCCTGCTGACCGGAGCGGGCCGGGACGTCCTGGCTTCGGTGGACGCCGAAGCGGCCTCCCGGGACGCGCTGACGGCGGCCTCCCGGTTGCGCGAGGACCCGCGGGTGGCCGCCCTCGACCCCGACCTACCCGTTTCAGAGCTGGTGAACGCGGTCCTCACCCAGATTTCACTGCGTGTTCGCGGACGGGCGAAGTTCGGTCCCCGGGCCGACCGGATGTTCTTCACCCCCGACGGGCTGGAGCAGTCCACCCGCGGGTCGGTCGCGGCGTACCGGGCCGAGCGGATCGCGGCCCGGGCGGGCACCGCGGCGCAGGCGGGCCCGGCGGGCGACCTGTGCTGCGGGATCGGCGCGGACCTGCTGGCGCTGGCCGCCCGGGGCGTGCCGGTGGAGGGCGTGGACCTGGACCCGGCGACCGTGGCGGTGGCCCGGGCCAACATCGAGGCGCTGGGCCTGGCGGACACCGCCCGGGTGCGGCGGGGGGACGTCACCGAGGTCGCCCCGGGCGAGTACCCGCTGCTGGTGTGCGACCCCGCCCGGCGCGGCGGGCGCGGCCGGGTCTTCGACCCCGCCGCCTACTCCCCGCCCTGGGACGTGGCGGTGGCGCTGGCCGAGGGCGCCGGGGCCGCGTGCCTGAAGGCCGCCCCCGGCATCCCGCACGAGGCGCTGCCCCCGACCGCGGACACCGAGTGGATCTCGGTGGACGGGGAGCTGAAGGAGGCGGCCCTGTGGTTCGGCGCCCTGGCGGGCGGGCCGCGCCGCCGGGCGACGGCGCTGTCCGAGCGGGACGGCTCGCGGACCCACCTGGACGAGGACCCCGGCCTGGGCCCGGCGCCGGTGGCGGCGGCCCGCCGGTACCTGTACGACCCGGACCCCGCGGTGGTGCGCTCGCACCTGGTGGCCGAGGCGGCGGCCCGGGTGGACGGGGCGCTGCTGGACGAGCGGATCGCCTACTTCACCGCGGAAACGGCGGTGCGCTCCCCGCTGTGGCGGGTGCTGGAGGTGGAGGAGGTGCTGCCCTTCTCCCTCAAGCGGGTCAGGGCCGCACTGCGCGGGCGCGGGGTGGGGACCGTGACGGTGATGAAGCGGGGGTCGGCGGTGGACACCGAGAAGCTGCGCCGCGACCTGCGGGCCTCCGGCCCGGGGACGGCGACGGTCGTGCTCACCCGGATCGGGGAGCGGCCCTTCGCCCTGTTGTGCCGCGAGCTGCCCGCCGCGGGACGCTAGGGCCGGAGCGGCGGGACGGCCCCCCGGGCCTGACCAGGGGCGATGGGCCGGAGCACCGGAGACGGCCCGGTCACCCAGAGTAGGAACCGAAGTATCGGATCGTTATCTCACGGGCCGATATCTTTCCTCATCCCCTGGGGAGCGGGCGCTCCGGGTCGTTAGACTGGCTCCGCGATTCCCTCCCTTCTCATGGGTCCACCCGGAAGGCCGTGCGTGAGTGATCCGCAACGCGGTTCGGTCGGCACTGCGCCTTTGCCTCGTGTGTATACGCACAGTCACACTCTGATCACATTGGGGCATGAACACCTGCGGGACCGCCGCCCGCCCGGGGACCATCGAGAACCCGACCTGCCCGGAACACCCACCGTCCATTCCCCCGGGCCAGGTGTCGGGAGCGCCAGAGAGAACAAGGAGCACCTCGGTGGAACAGAGCAATCACAACTTCCTCAACGGAGGAGGTCAGGCCGGGATCTCCGACCGCATGCGCGACCTGCTCTCCCAGGCGGCCCACGAGCACGACTCCGAGCAGAAGTCGCAGGGTGCGGTCACCGAGGAGATGCGCCAGCGCCTGGAGGGCATGGAGTGGCTCCTGCGTGAGCTGCGCGAGCGCGAGCTCGCCTCCCTCGCCGAGTCGATCACCGCGGTCGACGGCCGGATCGACGACTTCCTGGCCCGGCCCCCGGAATGGGCCGAGACCCTGGCCGAGCACATCGAGGTCGTCGGCCGCCAGGTCAAGCCGCTGTCGGACATGCCGTCCCTGCGCGCGGACACCCACCGCATCGCCGGGCACCTGGACACCGCGCTCACCCGCCTCCAGCGCATGTCGGAGACCGGGAACCGGACCGCCGAGCAGGTCGGCGAGCTGGGCGAGCGGCTGGCCTCGCTCTCGGAGGCCTTCGAGTCCCGGCTGGACGCCCTCGACGGGGCCCTGTCCGCGCTCAGCAGCAGGACCGAGGCCGTGGAGGCGTCGCTCACCGCGCTCGCCGAGACCTCCGGCACCCGGCACACCGAGCTCGCCGAGGCTCTGGCCGAGAGCCGCACCGCCCTCACCGAGGCCGTTTCGGGCGCCCGCGAGGAACTGTCCGGCGCCCTGGGCGAGGCCCGCACCGCGCTCAGCGAGCAGGCCGACACCAAGGCCGCGGAGCTGAACGAGGCCGTCACCGCCGCCCGCACGGAGCTGGCCGAGGCCGTCACCGAAGGCCGCACCGCCCTCACCGAGGCCCTGGGCGAGGCCCGCACCGACCTGGGCGAGCGCACCGACGGACTGCGCACCGCGCTCACCGAGCACACCGACGCCAGGGCCGCCGAGCTGGCCGAGGCCGTCACCGGGGCGCGCACCGCGCTCAGCGAGCAGGCCGACACCAGGGCCGCGGAACTGGCCGAGGCCGTCACCGCCGCCCGCACGGAGCTGGCCGAGGCCGTCACCGAAGGCCGCACCGCCCTCACCGAGGCCCTGGGCGAGGCCCGCACCGCGCTCAGCGGGCAGGCCGACACCAGGGCCGCGGAGCTGAACGAGGCCGTCACCGCCGCCCGCACGGAGCTGTCCACCGCGCTGGAGGAGAAGCACGAGGCCCTGCTGGCCCGCCTCCAGGAGAACACCGGTGAGCTGAACGGCGAGCTGTCCGCCCTGGCCGCCGCCGCGGGCGAGCGGCACGACTCCCTGGTCGAGCGGCACGAGGCGCTGGCCGCCAGGGTCTCCGACGGCGTCACCCAGCTGACCACCCTGGTCGAGGAGAACCACGCCGAGGCCACCGCCGCCGTCGCCGACGCCACCGGCGCCGTCGCCTCCCTGCGCAAGGACCACGAGACCTCGCTGCTGGACCTGCGCACCCACCTGCGCCAGCGCCTGTCCGAGTTCGACGAGCAGCTGGAGCTGGGCCGCACCGAGGCCCGCGAGCGCGCCGAGGCGTCCGCCGAGCGCATGGACGCGTCCTTCACCGAGCGCACCGACGCCCTCGCCTCCCGGATCACCGAGGACGCGGAGCGGGTCGCCGCTGGGTTCGAGGAGCTGCGCACGTTCGTGGCGGAGAGCTCCGCGCGCCTGGCCACCGACGCCGAGGACCGGTCCCGGACCCTCACCGAGGCGCTGACGGAGCAGGTCGAGACGCACCGCACCGCCCTGGACGAGCGCCTGGAGCGCCAGCGCGAGGCCCTCACCACCAAGGTGGACGGCCACCTCGCCCAGATCACCGGCAAGGTCGACCACGAGCTGGGCCGCCTCACCGACCGCTTCGACACCTTCGAGGGGCACTTCGAGGGCCAGTTCGAGGGCCTCGAGGGCAAGATCGACCGGATCGACGGACGGATGGACGGCATCAACGGCCGCCTGGACGGCATCGACGGGCGGGTCAACGGGGTCGAGGGCCAGTTCGAGGGCGTCAGCGGGCACTTCGACGGGGTCGACGGCCGGCTGGAGGCCGTGGACGACAGGCTGGAGGCGCTCAACCAGCGCCTCAACCAGCTCCCGCAGACCATGGAGGTCAGCGAGCTGCACCGCCGCCTGACCGAGCTGGTGGAGCGCCCCCAGATCGACCACGGCGACAAGCTCGACGAGATCGACGAGCACGTCACCTCGGCGGTCGCCCCGGTGCTGCGCGAGCTGAAGCAGCGCCCGGACCGGCACGAGCTGGAGGAGACGGTCACCGAGGCGGTCGAGAACTCCCACGACGACATCACCAAGCGCTTCTCCTCCCTGGAGGAGACGGTGCTGGCCCTGGCGGAGGCCCTGCTGCGGCCGGGCCGCGAGGGCGGCGGCTCGGTCGGGGCCGGCGGCTCCAAGCGCAAGCGCCGCCGGGACGACGAGGACGACGACGAGTAGACCGCGTCCGCGGGATCGCGATGGGGGCGGGGCGCCGGCGGTGCCCCGCCCCTTCGCGTTCCCGGCGGTGGAGCGGGTCCGGGGCCCGCGCCGCACCCGAGGACGGAGGGGACGGCGCGTCCTCCGGCCGTGTCCGGGGCCCGGGCGGCGGTCCTGCGCCCCTGGCGGCGCCGGGGCCCGGCCCGGGAGCGGTGCCCGCCGACGGGGTCCGCGCCGCGGTGTTCACACGGCGGGGAGCGGCACCCGGCGGAGAGCGCGGGCCGCGGGCCGGCCTCCCCCGCGTCCAGGCCCCCGGGGCGCGCCCGCGCCCCCGACCGTCTCCGAGACGGGAAAGCGGGGCCTTGCGCAGGGCCGGGACCGCGCCCCGCCCTCCCCCGCGGCCGGAACCCGCCGACCCGCCCCTCAGGCCCGGAGCATGTCCAGGTAGTGCGCGTTGTACATGACCCCGAGGACGTTGCCGAAGGGGTCGACCACCGACGCCGTCACGAAGCCCTCGCCCCGCACGGTGACCGGCTCGTACTCCTTCGCCCCCAGCTCCACCAGCCGGGCCAGCGCCGCCTCCGCGTCGTCCACGTGCCAGTAGACGACCGCGCCGCCGGGGCCGGTGTGGCCGGCGGGCGGCGCGTAGCGGCGGTCGGCGATGCCCAGCTCGTGCTGGTGGTCCCCGATCCGGAACTCCACGTACCCGGGCGGCAGGCCGTTGCCGGGCCGCTCGAAGTAGGGGTCGGTGCCCAGCACCCCGGCGTACCAGCGGGCCGCCTCGGCGACGTCGTCGGCCCAGAGGGTGACGGTGGTGAGTCCTCGCAGCATGGTGGTCCCCTTCGTTCCCCGCGCGGTCCGCGGTTCCTGCCCGTGGGGAAGACGCTAGGGGGAGTGGAGGACGGGTTCCGTCCTCCACTCCCCGCGATCCGGGAACGGGCTCAGACCGTGAAGACGACCTTGCCGAACAGCTCGCCGTCGGCCATCGCCCGGAACCCCTCGGCCGCCCGGTCCAGCGGCAGCACCCGGTCGACGACCGGCCGCACCCCCGTGCGGGCGCACATCTCCGTCAGGTTCGCCAGCTCGTCCCTGGTCCCCATCGTGGAGCCGATGACCCGCAGCTGGAGGAAGAACACCCGGGTCAGCTCGGCGGGAGGCGCGTCGCCGCTGGTGGCGCCGCAGACGACGATGGCGCCGCCGGGCTTGAGGGCACGCACCGAGTGCGCCCAGGTGGCCTGGCCCACCGACTCGAACACCGCGTCCACCCGCTCGGGCAGCCGCTCCCCGGTCGGCACCGCCGCGTAGGCGCCCAGGTCCAGGGCCTTCTTGCGCTTGGCCTCGTCCCGGCTGGTCACGTACACCCGGTGCCCGGCCTGCGCGGCGAGCCTGACCAGCGCGACGGAGACGCCGCCGCCCGCGCCCTGCACGAGGATCGTCGACCCGGGGCGCAGGTCGATCTTGCCGAACAGCATGCTGTAGGCGGTCAGCCATGCCGTGGGCAGGCAGGCGGCCTCCTCGAAGGACAGCTCCGGTGGCTTGGGCAGCAGGTTGGCCCGGGGCACGAGCACCTGCTCGGCGAAGGTGCCGTCGTACTTCTCGGACAGGATCGTGGGACGGCCCGCGCCGTCCTCGACGACGCCGTGGACGATGACCTCGTTGCCGTCCTCGTCGACCCCGGCCGCGTCGCAGCCCAGGATCATCGGAAGGCGCTCGGCGGGCAGGCCCACCCCGCGCAGGCTCCACAGGTCGTGGTGGTTGAGGGAGGCGGCCCTGACCCGGACCGCCGCCCACCCGTCACGGGGCTCGGGCTCGGGGCGCTCACCGGCCTCCAGGGCGGACAGGGGGTCGTCGAAGGAGGAGCGTGCTGCTGTGATCGCGAACATGTCCGTAGTCGACCACATCCACCGAACCGAGTTCTAGCCCGCCGGGGGACGTGTTCCGCGAGCGGGGCGGCCGCACGTCGGCGGCCGGGGACCGCGCACCGGTGGCCGGATGCGGACAGCGCCGCTGGGTGGCCCTCGGAATCGGCGCAGATGGGACGCGGTACCTCCGAGAGGGCCTGGAGAACCGGGCATTTCAGCCGCTTGCGGCGATCCCGCGTTCACGTTTTGCTGTCGAAGGCCCCCGGCACCCCACTCGTCACCCGGCACCGCGCCGGGTGGAAGGAGCCCCCATGTCCGGTTTCCGCAAGAGCACGGTCGTCGCCCTGCTCGCCACCGTCTTCTTCTCCATGGGCACCGGCGCGGCCCTGGCCGCCCTCCGGGAGGTCTCCGCGGGCGGCGGCACCTGGCGCTACGGCACCCAGAACGGCACCGCGCACTCGCAGTACCTGCACAACACCTCCTGTCACACGGCGACCGTCGCCCGCCGGGGAACCTCGGACAAGGACACCGACAGGGCTCCCGCCCGTGTCTGGGCGTTCGCCTCCCTCCAGGACACCTCGCGCCATATCGAGGAGGCCTTCTACAACAAGTGCTGATGACCCCACCGCCCTGATCCCCCACACACGGGGGCCGCAGCAGCGGCCCCTTCCGCTGAGAGGTCCCGTGCACCGCATCCTCGCCTTCGTCCACGCCACGGCGATCGTCATGGCGATGGTCCTGGGATTCCTCACCATGGCCGCCATGCACAGGTACAACGACTTCGGACCGATCCATTACCTGAGTATCGATGGCAACGAGGGCGGTGCGGACTCGGAAGAGGTCGTCGCCGCACTGACCGCGCTGTCCGAAGAGCACGCGATCTCCGTCATGGCCACCCGTGCCGCCCCCCGCGACCTCGAAGGGGGGATGGAACTGTACGTGCTCTCCTCCTCTCCGGGGAGCGCCATGCACTCCTGGGCGGAGGACGGCTACCCGAACTTCACCCCCGTACCGCGGCTCCGGGTCCACGCCCTGGCAGAGCTGGACGAGGACGACCCGCGCGGGTCCTACTGGGTCGAGGGCACAGCGGCCGACGCGGAACTGGTCCTGGAAACCCTGGGGTCCATCGGCCTGGTCGGCACGATCGACCTGTCCCCGCCGGCCCTGACCCTGTATCCGGCCACCGTCACCTTCAACGACGCACTCGGCACCATGCTGCTGTTGACCCTGACCTGCGTGGTCGTCACCGCAGGTGCCGGAGTCCTGCTCAACGCCCGGACCTACGGCGTCAAAAGGCTGCACGGCCACTCCTACACCCGTATCCTCGCCGCCGACCTGCGCGGGTTCTCCCGGCTCTGGGGAACCCTGGCGCCCGCGGGCACGGCCGTGTTCGCCGCCTTCCTCTGGTGGTACAACGATTTCGCCCGTGTGGGGGAACTGGCAGCGGTGACCACCGTGCTCGCATGCCTGCTCCTGGTCACGGCGCTGGGCTCCCACGCCGCCGCCCTCGCCCTCCTGCACCTCACCCCCGTGCCCACCGCGACCAAGGGGCGGCTGCCCGTGCGCAGCGTCGCGGTGTCGGTGTACGCGGTACGGATCGCGTCGGTGGCGCTGGTCCTGTCCGCGGCGGCCGCCACCCTCACCTACGGGGAGCGGGTGGCCGAGCACCGGGCCGGACTCCACACCCTGACCGGCACCGAGGACATGGGGGCGCCCCGTATCGGAGGCGGCGCAGGCATGGAGGAGTCGTTCGAAGCCTACGAGACCATCGTCGACCCCTGGATCGTGGAGGCCGAGGCACGCGGCGAAGTGATCATGGTCGAGCAGCAACTCGCGGAGGCCGTACTGGCGCCCGGGGTCCGCGCCACCGGATTCGACGTGCTGTCGGTCAACGAGACCTATCTCGCGCACGCGGGGGTCGACGTGGGCGAGGATGTGCTGTCCGAACCCGGGGTGCGCATCCTGGTGCCGGAATCCCTGACCGGGTACTCCGATCTCCTGGTGGAGGGCGTGCGGAACAACGTCGAGTACTTCGCGGCCGAGGGACACCGCGGCGGCCCGGTCACCGTCCTCACCTACCCGGACGGGCGCGCGTTCCCCACCTACGCCACGACCTCGGACCTGACCTGGAGCATCCGGCCGGTCCTCAGCGACCCGGTGGTCATCGTCCACCCCCTGGGGTACTACGGAGGCGGGACGTATTCCATCATCGCCTCCAGCGGCGGCATCATCTTCCTCGACGGGGACGCGGCCGCCCGGGACGCCTCCGAGGCACCCCTGTCGTCCTACCTGGTCGCGGTGGAGTCCATCCCCGAGCGGGCGGCGCTGGACCACGGCCGCTGGCTGGGGGACCTGCGGATGAGCGTGTTCAACCTGGCGGCGTCGGCCGCGGTGCTGGTCCTGACCTCCGTCGCCGCCTGCCTGGTGTACACCCGGGCGCGGGCGCAGCACATCTTCGCCCGGCACATCTCGGGGTGGTCGTTCGCTGCGACGCACCGGGGGTTCCTGCTGGTGGAGGCGGGGCTGGTGGCGCTGTTCACCGGCTACGCGGCCAAGGGGCTGTGGGACGCCCTGGCGGGGTTCCGGGTCATCGAGCTGGGGGTGTTCGAGCCGGACGTGCTACGGGCCCAGACGCAGTTCGCGCTGTCCGTGGCGACCGGTGTCGCGGTACCGGCCGTCGTGCTGGCGGTACTGGCGTACTTCCATCACCGGATCGTCCGGGAAGGCGCCTCCCAGGCCTGACCGAGGGTTCTGGAACACAAGGAGAGGAACCGCCTGGATGGCGACGACGACCCACTGCGAGCTGCGCGGCGTGTGCAAGGAGTACGGCGGCCGGGCCGTGCTCGACGGCTTCGACCTCGCGGTCGGGGCCGGGGAGATGGTGGCGGTCACGGGGGCGAGCGGTTCGGGCAAGTCCACGGTGCTCAACCTGATGGGCCTGCTGGAGGCCCCGGACGGCGGCGAGGTCCGACTGCTGGGCGAGCGCGCGCCGCGGCCGCGCAGCCGGGGAGCGAAGAAGTACCTGCGCTCGCACCTGGGGTACCTGTTCCAGAACTTCGCGCTGATCGAGAGCGCGACGGTGCGGGAGAACCTGGAGGTGGCGCTCGCCTACGCACCGCGTGTCGGGGCGGCCGGCTCGAAGAGGGAGCGGATGGCCGAGGCCCTGGAGCACGTGGGGCTGGCGGGAACGGAGGAGCGGAAGGTGTTCTCCCTGTCGGGGGGCGAGCAGCAGCGGGTGGCCATCGCCCGGCTGATGCTCAAGCCCTGCGAGGTGGTGCTCGCGGACGAGCCGACGGGGTCGCTGGACGCCGACAACCGGGATGTGGTGCTCGACCTGCTGCGCGGGATGAACGAGGCGGGCAGGACGATCGTCATCGCCACCCACGACCGCGCGGTGGTGGAGGCCTGCGGGCGCGAGGTGGGCCTGGCCCACACCGGCCTGTGACCGGGCGCTCCCTCGTCGCCCACCGCGCCTCCGCCGCGGCCTCTCCCGAACGGAGGCCGCCCCCGGCAGGCCTTCCCCCGGCCCGGGGTTCCGCGCCGCCCTCCCGGGTCATCGAAGCCCCGCCCCACCGCCAGGGCGCGTACCTCACCGGCGTCCGGAGCGTGAGGACGCCCTCCCACGAGCCTTCCGAGCCCCGCCACCGACCGCTTCTGCGAGGTGCCCCCGTGGTCCGAAACCCGTCCTTCCGCTCCCTGTCGACGGCCGCTGCCGCAGGCACGGCCATGGCCGTGCTCCTCGCTACCGGCTGCGGGACCCGGGGCACCGGCACGGTGTCGGGGACGGTCACCGACACCTCCGGAGCACCGATCGCGGGCTGCGGGATGGTCCCGGAGGTGACCTCCCACCCGGCCCCGGCCATGACGGAGATGGGATACACCACCTCCGAAGACGGCGGCTACACCATCCCCCTGCCAGCCGCCACGTACACCCTGACGGCCTACTGCTTCGACGGCCGGGAGGGTGCGGACGGCACGCGCTCCGTCAGGGACCTGGCCGTCCGGGAGGGCGGGGAGCTGGTCGTCGACTTCGAGTTCCCGCAGGTCCCGGAATCCGACCCGCACACACCGGTGTCACCGTCCGGGAGGGGGAGCCCGCCGGGGACGGGATCCCCGCATCCTCCCACCCTGATCCCGGGGATACCGCCGCAGCGGACCCCTCCCTCGGCGTCCACCGCTCCCGACGACCCCTCGGGGTCCTGACCCCCACCGCGCCCGCGTCCGGCGGGAGGCACCACCGGCGGACCTGCGGTGGACCTCAGGTGAGGTCGACCGTGCGCCCCATGTCACCGGCGGCGCCGCGTTCCTAGCGTTGAGCGTATGACCGAACCCCCTCGAAACAGGCTCCGCCGACAGGCGGAGACCCCCTCCCGCCGGGCCCTGCCCCTCCGCGAGATCCTCGTCTTCGTCGCCGTCGCGTACGCCCTGGCGTGGGCGGTGCACGCCCCGCTCCTCATCGGTGGGACCGGGCCGGCCGATCCCGCCTACGGACTCGCCGCCACCGTCTACATGTTCACGCCCGCCCTGGCCGCGGTCGCCGTCACCCTGTTCGTGTGGCGGCCGTCCGGGTTCGCGCGCGCCCTGGGCCTGGCCGCCCGGGGCTCGTGGCGCCGGGCCGGCGGGTACTCGCTGCTCGCGTTCGCGCTGATGCCGCTGCTCGGTTTCGCGGCCGCCCTGGCCGCGGGCCTGGTCGGAGCCGTCCGGCTGGACCTGGTGGACTTCTCCGGCCTGCGCGGGGTCCTTCCGGACTTCGTCCCGGACCTGGCCGCGACGATGCCCGCCACCGGGTTCCCGTGGACCGCCTTCCTGGCGGCGCTGGGGATGGTCCTGCTGGCGTCCGTGCCCGCCCTGGTGCTCGCCTTCGGGGAGGAGCTGGGCTGGCGCGGCTACCTGCTGCCCCGGCTCCTGCCGCTGGGGGTGTGGCCCGCGCTCGCGGTGAGCGGGGTGGTGTGGGGGCTGTGGCACGGGCCCCAGCTGCTCATCCAGTACCTGCACGGCGGGTTCGACGCCGCACAGGTCGCCCTGTTCCTGGTCTTCTGCGTGGTCGCGGGCGTGGTCATCGGCTGGTTCCGGCTGGCCTCGGGGTCGGTGTGGCCCGCCGTGCTCGCGCACGGGGCGAACAACGCGCTGAACACGATCGGCTTCGTGGCACTGGCGGACGCCGGGACGCCCACGGACGACCTGCTGTACCCGGGCGGCCTGGGCGGCCTCGTGGGCCTGGGCGTCCTGGTCGCCGTCGCGGCGGTGCTCGCCCTCACCGGGCGGATCCGGGTGCGGGACTTCGACCGCCCCCGCGCCGTCTCCGGCGGACCGCAGGAGCCCCTGAGCGCCTGACCGGTGTCCCCCGATCGGGCCTCCCCCGTTCCCTCGAACCGGGGAGGGCCCGCCGTGCCGTCGCCGTGGCCACCGCCGGTCAGCGGCGGGCGTCGAGCCAGGGGCTGGGCAGCGCACCGCCGTTGCGGAGGTGGTTGTGGAGGGTGTCGAAGGCGCGGTCCGCGTGGCACAGGACGGCCGCGGTGTCGGCGTCGGGGTCGGCGGCGTCGCGGAGGAGGGAGGAGAGGCGGTCGAAGAGTTCGTCGGCCCGCTCCCGCTGGGCGCGGGTGGCGGGACGGTCGGTGCGCGCTGCGGTGGAGGTGCGCGGAGAGGTCATCGCGGGGTCCTTGCCTTTCTTCTTGCGGGTGCTGGAGACGCGTCGGGGCAGCGGCCCCGGAAGGCGATCGGCGGCCGGGGCCGGGCGGGTGCGGGGTGCGGTGAGCCGTGCGAGGTCGGCCCAGGTGAGAGCGCGGCGGCCGAGGAGTTCGGCGACGAGGTCGCGGGCCAGGGTGTACTCGGTGCCCTCCGGGGCGATGGGGATGGTGACGCGGGGGTCGCCCGGCATCGTCCGCCACCAGTGGTGGTCGGAGTAGCGGATGTCCACCCGACGCCCCGCGTACTCGGCCCGCACAGATCCCGGCAGGTCGCCGTCCGTCGCGGCGATCCCCCGCCGCCGCAACGCCGAGTGCAACGCCATGACCGCCGTTTCCTGCGCAGAAGGTGATGTGTCGTTACCGCTTGCATCCATGACTCCAGGGTTCGGGAAGACCTGGAGATTACACAGGGTTCAACATGTTTCCTGGATTCCCCGGGCAGCCGTGCAAGCAGGAAGCTAATCTCCGGTATATGGCGGCACAGGACTTTGCGCAGACCCTCACTCGCTACCGTGAAATTGCAGGGCTGACGCAATATCAGCTTGCATCCAAGGCCCGAACCTCGGCCTCCTCGGTCTGCCGCTGGGAGGGTGGGGTCGTGCTCCCGAAGCGCCGGAACGCAGAGCTGCTGGACAGCGCCCTCGACGCCCAAGGGAAGCTGTTCGCAGTGTGGCGGAACGCAGCGGGCGGAAAGGCGGTGCCCGAGTGGGGTGCGGACGTGGCCGAACTGGAGGGCACAGGGATCAGCGTCGAGTGGATCTGTCCGCTACCGGCGGTTCCGGGCATCCTCCAATCGCCGAAGTACGCACAGATCGTGTTCACCGAGGCACAACCGTTCCTCCCCGCCAAGGAGATCGACCGGCTCACCGCACTGCGCTGCGGACGGTTGGAACAGGTCCCGGACCTCCAGATCACTGCGGTCTTCCCCGTGTCCGCCCTCACGACCTTCCCCGAGGAAGCGCGTAAGGAGCAGGCAGCCCACCTGCTGAGGCTGCTGGACTCGGGGCGCGTGCGAGTGCTGATCATTCCGGAAGGGACGATCTTGGTAGGACTGCCTTCCCCACTTCTGGTGTTCCGGCTACGGGACGGCTCCATCGTCGCGAGCAGCGATCACGCGAACGGCAATATCGTGTACCGCGAGGGCGAGGGGCTTGAACGCCTCACGGAACTGGCCAAGCGGTTCATGCAATCCGCGCTCCCCGCCCGGGAATCCCGCAAGGTCTTGGAGGAACTACTTTGAGCGACTGGCACAAGTCCAGCTACAGCAGCACCAGCGGTCAGTGTGTCGAGGCACGCGAGGGCTCCCATGGCGCGGACGTCCGCGACACCCAGAACCGGGTGGCCGGACACCTCACCTTCGACCCCACCGAGTGGTCCGCCCTCCTCGCCGGAGTCCGCACCGACCGCTGACCCCGCCCACACCCGCCCCCGCGAAAGCGGGGGCTTTTTCATGCCCGAGTGACCGAAAAACACCTTTGGAGCCATAAGCCAGAAAAATTCCCAGACGGCATCCTACCTGCACGAACACCATCCGATAAAGTTTTCTGACATTACTCGCCCGTAGCTGCCCCTATCGTCTTTCCCATCGCATAATCTCTGCTCGACAACCGAACACAGTGACCCCGCGGCGCTTAGCTAGCGCCCGGGGTCGTGGCCAGCATCAAACCCTTAACCCAAGGAATGCCAGCGTGAGCCAGTTTAGCGCTGCGCTTTTGAGCCATGCCCTGCGCATGCTCCAAGCGCTCCTCTCCCCTTCCCGGGGCCGCCACTCCCGGACCCCCCTCCTCGGGCTCCGCCGCAGGTCGGCGCGGGTGCGCCGGTACGCCGCGAATCCCGGACCGGCCCGACGCCCCACCCTCCGACTCCCCGACGAGCGCCCCCGACCGCGGCCCCTGGCCACGGCGGCCGAAGTCTTCGCGGCCGAGGACGTCGCCCTGGTCCGGCCCTACTACACCGCGCACGAGCGCTCCCTCGCCGGCAGCGACGAGGACCGCGTGCAGGCCGACGCCCGTGCCCGACTGGCCCGCTGGACCAAAGAACCTCCCCCACCTCCTGCTCCCGTGCGTGTTCCGGCACCGCGCCCGATGCCCGCCGGGGACCTGCTCGCACCCACCGCACCCACCGCACCCACCGCACCCACCGCACCCACCGCACCCACCGCACCCGGGTCGACATCCGTGCCCGGCCCGTTGGTGCCCCCGGACCTGGCCGATCTGCAAAAGGCGGTCCGGACCTGGGTGGCACAGCAGCGCCGCCGTGAGCACACCGCGGGGGTGGGGGCATGAGGGGGGTGTGTGCCTGGCCTCCCCGCCGCTACACCGGGGCCGTCTCGGAGCCGGCCCGGATGCGCGCCGACCTGGCCGCGGACCTGGACGGGTTCGCCCCGGACACGGTGGATGCGGTGGTGCTGTGCGGCAGCGAGCTCTTCACCAACTGCGTCAGGTACACCGCCTCGGGGCGTGCGGGCGGGCAGGTGATCCGGACGCTGTGGGCGATCGGGGGCCGGGTGTGCGTCGGCTTCACCGACGACGGCGACTCCGGCGGCCGTATCCCGCAGATCCCCCGCACCCGGACGGTGCAGGAGTGGGCGCTGGCCGAGGGCGGGCGCGGTCTGCTGCTGATCGAAGCCACCGCCACCGTGTGGGGGCACGCGCCGGTGTGCGAGTGCTGCGACCTGGGCCGCCACACCTGGGCCGCGTTCGCCCTCCCCGACACCGGATGAGTCCTCCGGGCCGCGGGCACCCGCCCGCGGCCCCTCCCCCTCCCCCTTGAGTCCGCAACGAGTGATGAGAAGAGGTTCGATGCCAGGCGAAGAGCATGAGATCCCCCTGAAGATCTTTCGGAACGCACCCGAGCTGGTGGTGCCCCTGCTGGAGGGTGTGGGTTTCGAGCTGCCGGAGTTCACCGAGGTCACGCATACCTCGGCCGAGTGCACCGACAGCAGACCCCGGGTCTACAACGCCGACGGCGCCTACGTGTTGCGCAACGGCACCGAGAAGGTCCTGGCGGTGGTGGTGGAGCGCCGGCACAAGCGGGAGGAGGACAAGTTCTGGACCTGGCCGGTGTACCACGCGACGGTGCGTTCCCAGGTGGGCTGTCCGACGGTACTGCTCGTCCTGTGCCCCACCGATGCGCTGGCCCACTACTACACGGGGCCCATCGCCACGGGGTATCCCGGGGACCGGATGACACCGGTGGTGCTGGGGCCGGGTCGCACACCTTTGGTGGTGGACCCGTTGCAGGCACGGGTGCTACCGGAGTTGGCGGTGCTGTCGGCCAAGGCGCACGGGGATGCCGATCACCGGGCCCTGGACGCGGTGATGGCCGCTCTGGATGTCGTGACCTCGGATGACCGCGCGTTCTACTATGACTATGTGCTGGCCGGGCGGTCGACCGCCGCCCGGAAATACTTGGAGGACTTGATGTCTGTGGAGACCTACGAGTGGCAGAGCGACTTCGCCCGTAAGTACGTCGGCATCGGCCGCGAAGAGGGCATGGAGAAGGGTGTCGCTGCCAGCGTGATCCTCTTCTTGGAGGAGCGGGGGCTGGTGGTCTCCGCGGACGTTCGCGCTCGGATCGAGTCCTGTGACGATCTGGACACCCTGAACTCCTGGGTGCGCAGGGCCGTCCGCGTCGACCGCGCCGAGGACCTCTTCGACTGACGTCACAGCCACCCGAGGACCCTGGTCCGGCCTTCGGGAACCCGACCCACCGGGCGCCCCCTCGCTGAGCGGGGGGCGCTCCGCCGTCGGCGGCGGCCGCGGCCGCGTGCGGCGCCGGCGCCGTGTGCGGCCCGGGGAGGGTCCCCGGGCCGCACACGGATCACAGGGCCGTCTGGCCGTAGGGCACCAGCCGGACCGGACCGAGCAGCCCGTACTCCTGGCGGCGCACCCCGCCGTAGACCTCGGGCCGGAAGACCCGCATCCGGTTGATGAGGGTCGTGGCGACCTCCACCTCGATGGTGTTCTCCCCGGCACGCAGCCACGGGCCGACGTCGACCGAGGTGGTCAGCCGGTCGCAGGGCGGCAGGGCGGTGCCGTTGACCGTCACGCGGAACGTGTCGCTCACCCGGCCGAGGTCGAGATGGGCGCCGTGACCGCCCGTCCACCCCTCGCCCAGTTCCACCGTGGTCGTGTACCGGCCGATGCCGGAGACGTCGGCCAGGCCGTCGATCTCCGTCCACGGCGCGAGCCCGGTCAGGGAGAGGTCGTGGGACCGCACCTCGGTCTCGGTGGCCGAACCGCCCGGCCGCCAGTCCTCCACCTCCAGCTCCCAGGCGGTGAGCTCCAGCTCCGGGCCGACCCGGTCGACGGTGCTCCGCACCGTCGAGCCGTCGGCGTAGGTCGTCGTGCAGGTGCCCGGCTCGGACATCCGGACCACGGCGGCCCCGTCGACCACGCGCACGGCGTCGGCTTCCGTGGACGACAGCCTCAGCTTCCTCAGCCGCCCCGGGGGCACCCGGTCCCCCGCGGCCCCCAGCTGGGCGCCCCAGGTCGGGCGGGCCAGGGCGATGACCGCGGAGGCCCCCGGGGCCAGTCGCACCGGAACGGTGACCGTGCCCTCCCCGGCGCGGTGCAGCGGCAGCGGCTCGATGCGGCCGGTCCACAGGTCCAGGGAGAACGGGTATGCCTCGTCGACCGTGGTGGAGAGGGTGACCTCGTGGTCCACGGCCGCCGTGTCGGATCCGTTGGTGAAGTAGTACAGCTCCATGTCCTCGCCCCGGCGGCGGGCGTGCAGCAGGGGCGACGCCTCGGCGTAGGACACGTCGGGCCGGGCGTCCAGGGCGGACAGGCCCGCGGGGATCTCCTCGCGGGTCCCGACCCGGTGGACGGTGGGCTCGGCGAGCAGGTCGGCCACGACCCCGGCCAGTTCCGCGGCCCCGTCCTGGTCGATACCGGGCTGCTGCGGTGCGCTCCAGTCGCCGACCACCAGGATCTTCAGGCCGTCGCGGGCGTATCCGAGCAGGCGCCGCGCCGTCTCCGTCGGGAGGGTGGGCACCCTGCCGTTGAAGGCGTCGCCCTCGAACACCAGCAGGCTGTAGCCGGGGCCGTCCGGTGCCAGCCGCCCGTCCGCCACCTTCGGGTCGGTGATCTCCAGCAGGCGGGGGCCCGCGAACTGGTGGGTCCACCCCTGGCGGACCCCGACGGAGCTGAAGTGGGCGGCTCCGAAGCCCGAGCCCGCGTAGCCCTTCTGCCGCAGGAAGACGACGTCCGCCTTGGACGTGCCCCACTGGAGCACGTACTGGGCGCGGGCGAAGAACCCGGCGATGTCGGGGACGTGCTGCCAGGTCGGGTGGCGCGGCCCCCAGGACTCGCTGTACCCCACCCCGGTGCCGCCGTAGGGGGTGAAGGCGGCGAAGCCCGGCCACTGCGCCCCGGGGGCGTCGGCGTAGGAGAACCCGTGCAGGACGGCCAGGTTGACGCCCGCGGAGTACTCCCGGGAGATGGTCCGCACCGTCTGCTCCCACGTGGTGCTGTAGGAGCCGCCGTAGACCGCGCCGGCCTCGCTGGAGAGGATCTTCTTCCCCGCCAGGTCCCGGCCGCCGGCCAGGGAGCGGAAGTCGTCGAGGTTCTTGAACCCGAGCGACTCGCCCTCGGCGATGTCGACCAGGGCCGTCTTGGCCAGGGCGTCGGTCTGGAGACCGTAGGGCTGGATGCGGTAGGTCATGCCCAGGCCGTGCGCCCAGTCCCGCAGCGGGAGGACGTGGTGGTCGATGTACGCCTGGCCGAGCAGGTCGTTGAAGTCGTCCAGGGCCCGGCGGTCGGTGTCGGGGTCGAAGGTGAAGACCTTCCTCTCGTCCACGCGCACCAGGACGGGCAGGTAGGGCAGGACGTCGTAGCCGTGGTGGTCCCGGAAGGACTCGGGCAGACCGTGGGTCCACAGGGTGGCCTCGGTCTCCATCTCGATGGAGTCCTCGAAGATCGATCCGCCCGCGGGGCCCGCCAGGAGCTCGCGCACCCGGTCGGTGAGGATGTTCTCCTCCCAGAAGTCGGTGACCGCCCGGGCGCCCGCCGCGCCGAAGTGGTCGACCACGTAGGAGACCGGCTCGGTGTGCGGACCGCCCTCCGGGCGCTGCCCGGAGCCGCGCTCCCAGTAGGCCAGGAGGACCCAGGTGGAGCCGTCTCCGTCGCCGGGGGCGGTCCAGGACAGCTCCTCCCCCTCCACGTCGCCGGTGAGGTCGACCAGGGTGTCGGGGACGAGCGCGCACACCCTGTCCTGGGGGGTGGCGCCGTCCGCCAGGCGCACGGCCTGCACGGCGACCAGGGTCCGCTCCGTCACCCCGGCGGCGGGTTCGACGACCGGTTCCGGCAGTGCCCCGCCGACGCTCTCCCCCGAGGCGAGGAAGTGCCTGCCGTGGGCGAGTTCGCGGGCGGCGGCCGTGTCCTGGGGGGTGACGGTGGGGACGGCGGCGGGCCAGGACGGGCCGATGGTGATGTCCATCGCCACGCCGCGCCGCTCCGCCCGGGCGAGCGCGGTCTCCAGGGCCGCGCGCCAGGCGTCGGTTCCCCAGCCGTGGCCCCCGGGGTCCAGGTGCTCGGTGGAGCTGTGGTGGACGTCGGCGATCTCCATGCCGCCGAATCCGGCGTCGGCGATCTGGTCGACCTCCCGCTCGATCTCGCGGAGGTCGACCAGGCCGTGCGGCCACCACCAGCGGAACCGGGCCCGCGCGGCGGCGGCCGGGTCGACGAACGCGTCCGCGAACGCCCTGCGGGCGGGGGCCGCGGGGAGTGCGGCGGCCGCGGCCGCCGGGGACGCCGGAAGGCCGAAGGCGGCGACCGCGCCCGCGGCGGCGCCCAGGCCGAGGAAGGACCGGCGGGCGACGCCGTCCGGTCGCCGGTCGGGGGCTGCCGGGTCACGCATGGGGGCTCCTTTCCGCGCCGCGGGGGCGGCGTGGGCTCGGGGGTGGGGAGGATGCGCGCGCAGTGGTGGGGAACCACCTATTAAAACGTTTCACAGAAACTACCAAGACCGGTGTGATCCAGGCAATACCCCCACCGGCACCATCGGCCACTCAAGGCACAAGAAACCTGCCATCTGGGTGGACACTCCAGCGCCGGAGAGCATCCGCGGCCCCCAGAGATTCGAACGTTTCACAGAAACCCCCTCCCACCCGCCCCCACCCGGCTCGTACGGAAAGGCGAAGGGGCCCCGGAGCGGTGCTCCGGGGCCCCTGACGGGGTCGGGTCGGCTGGTCGGCGGGAACCCCGCCGACGGGAGGGCGTCCGCCGCCGCGGCCCGGCGGACCCCCTCCTCCGCCTTCGCGCTCCGGCCCCGAAGAACCGGGGGAGGACCCGCCTCCCCGGGAACGGGCCACCGGTGGGACGGCACCGGGCACCACCGCGGCGACGGCGCTCCCCCATGCCGAAGCGTCCACGAAGGCCGCGGACCGCGGCTGCTGTCGGCACGCACCCCCTTCCCGCGGGCGGCCCCGCCCGTCCCGGAGGTCCGTTCGCCCGCCCACCGAGGAGCGCACGGGATCCCGGAGGAGTGCGGACGGGCGCCGCCGGACGCGGGGGCCCGGTCGGCGCACCGCTCCGGGGGCCGCCCCGCGGGCGGGCCGTGCGCACCCGCCTGCGGGGCGCCGACCGGCCGGGGCGGCCGGGGCGGCCTTCGGCGGTCAGGTGGCTTTCGTGACCGGTTCCGGCACGCGGCGGTCGGCCGGTTCCGAGAACCCCCGCCGGAGCAGCAGCAGCCCGAGGGCGATCTCGAAGAGCCCGCCGGGGATCGCGAGGAGGACCCCGGCACCGGCGACGGCGAACTCCAGCATCGCGCCGGCGGCGAGCAGGGCGTATCCGAGGACACCCCATCCGGCGAACCAGCGGGGCGCCCACCGCTGCGCCGCCAGCGCGCGGCAGAACGGGATGCTGCCCACGCCGAGCACGAGCATGGCGGCCCCGTACACGATGTCATTGCCCGCGGCCGGCCCGAAGGCCAGGAACAGCGTGCCGAGGGCGAGCAGGACGGCCTCCAGGAGCCTGACGGTCAGATAGGACCAGGCGGTGCGCGGTGCGGCCTCCCGCAGGGCGCGAAAGGCCGCGGCGCCGATCGTCGCCACCGCGGCGGAGTTGAGGAGCATGAGCCCCAGGCCGAGGGGGCGGTCGGCGAGCGCGCTGCCGCCGCCGTAGAAGAGGAACGCTGCCAGGAAGAGGGCGCCGGCCAGTCGGCCGGCATTGCGATGGGACACGGGGCGCTCCTGTCGTACTTAGTACGTTTACTAAGTACGATAGAGTCGGGCATCCGGGCTGTCAATGCTGCTGAGTGAGGTTCACGTGTCCGAAACCGCACGGGGCGGGGGTTCCCGGAGGCCGAATCCCCTGGACCGCGACCGGATCCTGGCTTCCGCGGTGGCCCTCGCCGACACCGACGGACTGGGGGCGGTGACGATGCGGTCGCTGGCGCAGGCGCTGGACGTGAAACCGATGTCGCTGTACCACTACGTCCGCGGCAAGGAGGACCTGCTGGACGGCATGGTCGACCTCGTGTTCGGCCGGATCGACCTGCCGGATGTCGACAGGCCGTGGCGGGCCGAGATACGTCGGCGCGCCGTCTCTGCACGCACGGTCCTGGCCCGGCATCCGTGGGCGCTGGCCCTGATGGACACGCGGACGGCGCCGGGGCCGGCCACCCTCCGCCACCATGACTCGGTGGTCGGCGTACTGATGAACAGCGGGTTCTCGCCGGCGATGACCGAGCGCGCCTACGCGATCATCGACGCCTACGTCTACGGCTTCGTGCTGCAGGAGGCGTCGCTGCCCCTCGACGACCGGCGCGGCACCGCCGAGGTGGTGAGGTCGGTCATGGCCGGCTTCGACCAGGAGCGGTATCCGCACCTGGCCGGGTTCGCCTCCGTACACCTGATGCGGGCCGACCACGCCTTCGGCGGGCACTTCGAGCCCGGTCTCGACCTGGTCCTCGACGCGGTCGGAGCGCTCGCGGACCCCTGAACCCCGATGGAGCCCCCGGTCCGCCCCGACCCGGAACGGATCCCCGAGGCGGCGGCACGACAGGTCCTCGACCCGGGGGCACTCCGGGCGCGCGGACGGCCGCCGGGGACGCGGTCGTCCGGGCGGCGAGGACGGCGGTGCCGGGCACCGGAGCAGGATCCGGGCGGAGGAACGGCCCCCGGGAACGAGGCGCCCCGCGCGGTCGTACACGGCCGGCGGGGCCGCACGGAAAGGCGAAGGGGCCCCGGAGCGGCGCTCCGGAGCCCCTTCGCGGGCGGTACGGGTCGCCCTAGCGGGCCAGCGGGGACCCCACCGGCAGGGAGGTGTCCGTGGCCAGGTCCAGCGACGACGGCGGCAGCCCCGCCGCCACGACCTCCGCGCCCAGGGCGGCGATCATCGCGCCGTTGTCGGTGCACAGCCGGGGCCGGGGCACGCGCAGCGTGATGCCCGCCTCGCGGCAGCGCTGCTCGGCGAGGGCGCGCAGCGCCGAGTTGGCCGCCACGCCGCCGCTGATCACGAGGGTGCTCACGCCGTGCTCCACGCAGGCGTCCACGGCCTTGCGGGTGAGCACGTCCACCACCGAGTCCTGGAACGCGGCGGCGATGTCGGCGACCACCAGCGGCTCGCCCCGGCGGTCTGCGTCCTCCACGTGGCGGGCGACGGCCGTCTTGAGCCCCGAGAACGAGAAGTCGTACGTGCCGTCCCCCCACTTGCCGCGCGGGAACCGGATCGCCCTGGAGTCCCCCTGCTGCGCCGCCCGGTCGATGGGCGGCCCGCCCGGGTAGGGAAGGTCGAGCAGCCGGGCCACCTTGTCGTAGGCCTCGCCCGCGGCGTCGTCCACGGTGTCGCCCAGCGAGACCACGTCGGTGGCCAGGTCGTTGACCAGCAGCAGCGAGGTGTGCCCGCCGGAGACGAGCAGGGCGATGGCGGGCTTGGGCAGCGGCCCGTGCTCCAGCTGGTCCACGGCCACGTGCCCGACCAGGTGGTTGACCCCGTACAGCGGCTTGTCCAGGGCCATCGCGTACGCCTTGGCGGCGGACACCCCCACCAGCAGCGCCCCGGCCAGGCCGGGGCCCGCGGTGACGGCGATCGCGTCGACGTCGGCCAGCCCGACGCCCGCCGAGTCCAGCGCCCGGTGCACGGTGGGCGTCATGGCCTCCAGGTGGGCGCGGCTGGCCACCTCGGGCACCACCCCGCCGAAGCGGACGTGCTGCTCGACGCTGGAGGCCACCGACTCGCCGAGCAGCTCGCAGCCGCGCACGAGGCCGACGCCGGTCTCGTCACAGGACGTCTCGATGCCCAGGACGAGCGGCAGGTCGCGGTCACTCATGGGTAGCCTCCTCGGCGATGCGCCGCATGACCAGGGCGTCCGCCCCGTTGTAGTAGCCGCGCCGGACTCCGATCCGCTCGAATCCGAAGCGGGCGTAGAGCTTCTGGGCGCGCGGGTTGTCCGAGCGCACCTCCAGGAACATGTCGCGCACACCGCGCCGGGCCGCCTGGTCGAGCAGCTCGGTGAGCAGCGCCCCGCCGACCCCCGTGCCCCAGGCCTCCCGGGCGACGGCCATGGTCTGCACGTCCCCCTCGGGCGGGACGAAGCGCAGCCCGGCGTAGCCGACCAGGGCGTCGTCGTCGGCGACCGCCACGGTGTAGCGGCGGGTGGCGGTCTCGGCGAGCTCGTCGCGGAGCATCCCCTCGCTCCAGGCGTCCTCCGGGAAGAGGGAGCGTTCCAGCGACATGACGGCGTCGACGTCGTCGGCGGTCATCGGGCGCAGGACCACGCCCTCGGGCGGGGCGGTGCGCACGGCGTCCAGGGCGGTGTCGCGCACCGGTGTCACTTCACCCACTGGCGGACCTTCTTCGGGGCTCCGGGCACCACCGCGTCGGGGCGGCGCAGGTAGAGCGGTTCGGGGGCCGGGAGGTCCTCGCCGCGGTGCAGCCGGTACAGGGCGAGCTCGGCCAGGGCGGCGGCGTCGGGGTGCACCGGCTCCGGAGCGGCGGCGGCCGCCCCGAACACGTCGGCGTACATGCGGGCGCCCTCGCCCACCAGCGGCAGCCCGCCGGTGTCGAGGTCGGCCGGGCGGTCCACGGCGACCTCGCCCACCCGGGTGAGGCGGTCGTCGTAGCGCGCCCAGAACACCTCCTTGCGGCGGGCGTCGGTCATGGCGACGAAGGGTCCGGTGCGCCCGGTGGCGAAGGCCAGTGCGTCCAGGGTGGCCACCCCGTGGCAGGGGACGCCGAGCGCGTCGGCCAGGGCGTTGCCCGTGGCCAGCCCCACGCGCAGGCCTGTGTAGGGGCCGGGGCCGATCCCGACGGCGACCGCGTCGAGGTCGGCCAGGGCGACCCCGGCCTCCGCGGTGAGCCGCCGGATGGTCGGCGAGAGCAGTTCGCCGTGGCGGCGGGCGTCCACCGAGGACGCGCTCGCGCGCAGGGTGAAGGCGCCGTCCGCGCCGGACTCGCCGATGGCGGCGGTGACGGCGGGGGTGGCGGTGTCGAAGGCCAGGAGCAGCACGGGTCTAGTCTTCCGTGTTCTCGTCGTCGACGGCGACGGGCAGGGCGACGTCCGCCCAGCGGTCGCCGACCGGGGTGAGGTGGACGGTGCGGGTGTCGTCGGGGTGGCGCTCGATCCGGATCTCCAACCGGTCGTCGGACAGCCCCTCGGCGACGCCCTCGCCCCACTCCACGACGGTGACGGAGTCGGGGAGGGTCATGTCGAGGTCGATGTCGTCGATCTCGTCGGGCCCGCCCAGCCGGTAGGCGTCCACGTGGACCAGGGACGGGCCGCCGGTCAGGGAGGGGTGGATCCGGGAGATGACGAAGGTCGGGGAGGTGACCGAGCCGCGCACGCCCAGTCCCCGGCCCAGGCCCTGGGTGAGGGTGGTCTTGCCCGCGCCCAGCGGGCCCGAGAGGATCAGCAGGTCGCCGGGGCGGCTGAGACCGGCCAGGGCGCGGCCGAGGGCGCGCATGGCGCCGTCGGTGGCGGCGGTGACCGCGGTGGGCGCTTTCGTCGTGGTCGTCACGTCAGTCATCGGGCTCGCAAGGCTCGTCGGTACGGTTCGGGCGGTGGCCGACCGGGGCGGGGCACGACCTCGGGCGTCCCCTCCATCCCAGGTTAGGCGGGTCGGACGGGACCTGTGTCCGGCTGTGGACGATCGGCCGCGGTCGGCACTGCGGCGTCCGGACGGGCCGGAACGCGGCCGGCGCGCGGTCGTCCGCCGCGGGTCAGGTGCCGCCGACGTACTCGCGCGGGACCCGGGGCCCCACCCGGGTGACGATCTCGTACGGGATGGTGTCCAGGACCCGGGCCCAGTCCTGGGCGCTCGGTGCCCCCGGGTGCCCGGCGGGGTCGCCGAACAGCACCGCGTACTCCCCGGCGGCCACCTCGTCGTCGCCCACGTCGACAACGAACTGGTCCATGCACACTGTTCCCGAGATGACGCGCTCGCGGCCGCCGAGCAGCACCGGCCCCCTGTTGGTGGCGGCCCGGGGCACGCCGTCGGCGTATCCCAGGGGCACCAGGGCCAGGGTGGTCTCGCGGTCGGTGACGTAGCGGTGCCCGTAGGAGACGCCGCTGCCGGGCGGCACCCGCTTGGTGAGTGCCACGCGGGCACGCAGGGTCATCGCGGGCCGCAATCCGGGCACGTCGTAATCCGGGATGGGGGAAAGGCCGTAACTCGCGATTCCGCCGCGGACGAGGTCGAAACGCGCCTCCGGCAGGGTGAGCAGGGCGGCCGAGTTGGCGATGTGGCGCACCTCGGGTGCGAGACCGACCTTGTCGGCGGCCTCCAGCGCGTCGTGGAACACCGAGAGCTGGGCGGCGATCGAGGGGTGCCCGGGCTCGTCCGCGCAGGCGAAGTGCGACCAGATCCCGCTCACCCGCAGGTGCCCGGCCTCCTCGGCGCGGGCGGCCGCCTCCACCAGGGAGCCCCACTCGGCCCGGCCGACGCCGCCCCGGTTGAGGCCCGTGTCGATCTTGAGCTGCACCCGCGCGGTGCGGCCCAGGCGGCGGGCCTGCGCCACCACGGTGTCCAGCACGGACGCGTCGCCGACCCCCAGGTCGATGTCGTTCTCCACGGCCCGGTCCACGGGTTCGCCGGGCGGGATGATCCAGGCCAGTACGGGTGCGGTGATCCCGGCCGCGCGCAGCCCGAGCGCCTCGTGGATGAACGCGGTGCCCAGCCACGTCGCCCCGCCCGCCAGCAGCGCGCGGGCGGCGGGCAGCATGCCGTGCCCGTAGCCGTCGGCCTTGACCACGCCCATGAGCGCCGCCCCGCCGGCGCGCTCGCGGAGCAGCCGTGCGTTGTGGGCGATCGCGTCCAGGTCGACGCGGGCGTGCGCGAAGTGAGCCATGCTCCCAGTCTTCCACGTATGGGTTACCTGCGCGGAGCTTCGGGTATGTGGGCTACGACCGAGTTCGGACGTATCCGGATGTGTACGGAGTGCGACGATACTCGAGGCCGTATCTGGGGGTAACGGCATGAGCGAGTTCGCAACTGAACGACCCGTCAACGCGGTCCGCCTGTGGACGGGCGGCCTGGCGACGGCGGTGGTGGCCGCACTGGTGGTCCTGGTGGGCACCCTGTTCTTCAGGGGTGCCCTGGGGGTTCCGGTGCTGGCCCCGGAGGAGGCCGGTTACCTCGGTGACGCGGGGACCGTGGCGTACGCCTTCATGGCGGGAGTCGCCGCACTGGCGGCCACGGCCCTGATGCACCTGCTGCTGGTGGCGGCGCCGCGCGCCCGCGCCTTCTTCGTCTGGATCATAGGGCTGATCACCGCTCTCGCGGTGGTCACCCCCTTCACCCAGGGCGCGCCGGGCGACAGCCAGACCGCCACCGCCGTGATCAACCTGGTCACGGGCGTGGCCATCGCCATCCTGGTGAACAGCGTGGCGCGGACCGCCGTGGTCCGCGGCAGGCGCCCGGCCGGTGAGAAGCCGGTCCTGCACCAGGAGGGCATCCTGCCCGAGGTCCGCGAACCCCGCCGGGAACCGACCGAGTCCCCGGGGGAACCGCGGGGCCTGTGACTCCCTGACCCAGGGTCATGACGCGGGAGAACGGGGGGCGGAGCCGAAGGGCTCCGCCCCCCTCCGCGTGTCCGGGCCGGAGCGGTCAGGCGGTGCCGGCGATGAGGCGGTCGGCGTGCTCCGGGCTCAGGCAGTGCTCGATGACCAGGACCGCGGCGCCGACCACGCCCGCGCTCTCGGCGGCGGCCGACGACACGATGTTCAGGTGCTCGGTGGCCAGCGGCAGCGACCGCTGGTAGATGACCTCGCGGACCCCGGCCAGCAGGTGGTCCCCGGCCAGGGCCAGCGCGCCGCCGATGACGATGACCGACGGGTTGAACATGTTGACGGACGCGGCCAGCACCTCGCCGATGTCGCGGCCCGCCTGGCGCAGGGCGCGCAGCGCCGGGACGGACCCGTTGCGGGCCAGTTCCACCACGTCGCGGGCGCCGTGGGCGGGCACCCCCTCGGCGGTGAGGGACTCCGCCAGGGCGGCGCCGCTGGCGACGGCCTCCAGGCAGCCGGTGTTGCCGCACCGGCAGGGCCTGTCGGCACCGCTGGGGACGTGGATGTGCCCCATGTCCCCGGCCGCGCCCTGGGCGCCCCGGTACACGTGCCCCTCGCTGACTATGCCGCAGCCGATGCCGGTGGCGACCTTGACGAACATGAGGTGGCTGGCGGTGGGCCAGGCGGTGTGGTGCTCGCCGATCGCCATGATGTTGACGTCGTTGTCGACCAGTACCGGCACGGCCAGCCGCCCGCCGACGTAGCCGGGCACGTCGAAGCCGTCCCAGCCGGGCATGATCGGCGGGTTGACGGCCCGGCCGGTGGAGTGCTGGACGGGGCCGGGCAGGCCGATGCCCAGGCCCAGCAGCTCGGAGACGTCGCGGTCGGCCCGGGCGAGCAGGGCGCGGCCGTGCTCCACCACCCAGTCGAGGACGCGCTCGGGGCCCAGGGCGATGTCGAGGTCGGCGCGCTCCTCGGCGATGACGTCGGCGGCCATGTCGGTGAGGGCCAGCCGGGCGTGGGTGGCGCCCAGGTCGGCGGCGAGGACGACCCGGGCCCGCGGGCGGAAGGAGAACGTGGTGGGCGGGCGCCCGCCGGTGGAGACGGCCTCGCCCGCGGGGCCGATGAGGCCGCTGGCGAGGAGCGCGTCCACCCGCTGGGTGACGGTCGAGCGGGCCAGACCGGTGGCCCCGGCCAGCTCGGAGCGGGTGCGGGGGCGGCCGTCGCGCAGGAGCCGGAGCAGGGTCCCCGCCCCGGGCGCGGTGGTGGTGGGAGCGGCCCGGAGTCCGTGGACCGCCGGACCGGTCAGCGCATCTTCCGTCATGGGACAAGTCAAGCACAGGATCTATTGACCGGCCCTCCGCAATCTATTGCGGTCACATTTCTCAACTTCTGCTTGACCATCGTCATAAGTCCGGCGTACGGTGCCACCATGTCAGTGAGTAAGGTCACAACCATCGGCGGCGGATCCGATGTCGGGGCGGCCGTGCCGAACGCCTACCGGGCCGCCGTGATCGGCACCGGGTTCATGGGCCGGGTCCACAGCCACGCCGTCCGCGCCCACGGGGGCGCGGTCGTCGGGGTCGCGGGCTCCTCCCGTGAGAAGGCCGAGGCCTTCCGCTCCGCCAACGGCGTCGGGCGCGCGTACGCCGACGCCCTGGACCTGATCCGCAGCGACGACGTGGACGTGGTGCACGTCTGCGTCCCCAACCACCTGCACGCACCCCTGACGCTCGCGGCCCTGGCCGCCGGCAAGCACGTGGTGTGCGAGAAGCCCCTGGCCACCGACGCTGCCACCGCACGGGAGATGACCGCGGCCGCCGCGGACGCCGGCCTGGTCGCCGTCGTCCCCTTCGCCTACCGGTTCCACCCCATGGCCCGCGAGGCCCGCGCCCTGGTCGCCGCCGGCGCCGTGGGCCGGGTCGGCCTGGCCCACGGCGGCTACCTCCAGGACTGGCTGCTGTACCCGCAGGAGGACAACTGGCGGGTGGACCCGGCCATCGGCGGACCCACCCGGGCGTTCGGCGACATCGGCTCGCACTGGTGCGACATGCTGGAGTTCGTCACCGGCGACCGGATCACCGAGGTCTGCGCCCGGACCGGCCGGTTCAACGACGTCCGCGACGGCCGCCCGGTGGACACCGAGGACCTGGTCACCCTCCAGTTCGCCACCGCGGGCGGAGCCGTGGGCGGCGCCGTCATCAGCCAGGTCTCCCCCGGCCGCAAGAACAGCCTGGTGCTGGAGGTCTCCGGCACCGAGGGGTCGCTGCGCTTCGACCAGGAGCGCCCCGAGACCCTGTGGGCGGGCGGGCGCGGCCGCACCTCGGTCATCTCCCGCGACGCCCCGGACCTGAGCCGCGACGCCGCCCGGCTCGCCACCGTCCCCGTCGGCCACCCCCAGGGCTACCAGGACTGCTTCAACGCCCTGGTCGCCGACACCGCCGACGCCGTCTCCGGCGGCTCCCCCGAGGGGCTTCCGGTCTTCGCCGACGGGCTGCGCGCGGCGGTCATCGCCGAGGCCGTGCTGCTGTCGGCCCGCGAGCGCCGCTGGGTCGACGTATCCGAGGTGGATCCGGGATGAGCACCGCCGCCCCCGCAGCACCGGTGGTCCGCATGAGCGGCATCACCAAGTCCTTCCTGGGCGTCCGCGTCCTGCACGGCGTCGACCTGGAGCTGTACCCGGGCCGGGTGCACGCCCTGGTCGGCGAGAACGGCGCCGGGAAGTCGACCCTGATGAAGGTCCTGGCCGGGGTCCACCCGGCCGACGGGGGCACCGTCGAGCTGGACGGCCGCCCCGTCTCCTTCGAGCACCCGGTCCAGGCCCAGCGGGCCGGGGTGGCCACCGTCTTCCAGGAGTTCAACCTGCTCCCGGAGCGGACCGTCGCCGAGAACGTGTTCCTGGGCCGGGAGATCCGGGGCCGCCTCGGCGCCGTGGACGGCCGCGCCATGGAGCGCGCCACCGCGGCCCTGCTCGCCGACCTGGACCTGGTCGGCATCGAGCCCTGGGCCCGGGTCCGCTCCCTGTCGGTGGCCCAGCAGCAGGTGGTGGAGATCGTCAAGGCGCTCTCGCACGACGCCCGCGTCATCTCCATGGACGAGCCGACCGCCGCACTGGCCGAGAGCGAGGTGGAGGTGCTCTACCGCATCATCGGCCGCCTGCTCGAACGCGGTGTGGCGGTGCTGTACGTCTCCCACCGGATGCGGGAGATCTTCGACCTGGCGACCCGGATCACCGTCCTGAAGGACGGCCGCCTCGTCGACACCGTGGACGCCGCCGACACCCGCCCGGCCGACCTGGTCCGCATGATGGTGGGCCGGCCGGTCTCGGCGGTCTTCCCCGAACCCCTGGAGCCCCGGACGCCCGAAGAGGGCGGCGGGCACCACGGCGACGTGCGCCTGGAGGTGCGCGGTGGCGGGAACTCGCAGCTGCACGACATCTCCTTCCAGGTGCGCGGCGGCGAGATCGTGGGCCTGGGCGGGCTCCAGGGCAGCGGGCGCACCGAGATCGCGCACGCCCTGTTCGGGATCGAGCGCTTCACCCGGGGCGAGGTCGCCGTGGACGGGCGCCGGGTGGACCCGCGCTCGCCGCGGGCCGCGATCCGGGCCGGGCTGGTGCTCGTGAGCGAGGACAGGAAGACGCAGGGCCTGGCCCTGAACCAGTCGGTCCTGGCCAACGCGCGACTGGTCCTGGACGCCGTGTGGCCGTTCGGGTCGGGGGCCCGGGCCGCCCGGCTGCCGGGGGTGCTGTCGTCCCTGGAGCTGGTCGCGCGCGGCGGGAACGCGCAGGAGGTCCGCTACCTGTCGGGCGGCAACCAGCAGAAGGTCGTGCTCGCCAAGTGGCTGGCCACCGAACCCGGGGTGATGGTGCTGGACGAGCCCACCCGGGGCATCGACGTCGGCGCCAAACAGGCCGTCTACCGGCTGATGCGGGAGCTGGCGGCGCAGGGCGTGGCCATCGTCCTCATCTCCTCGGAGCTGCCCGAGCTGATCGGCATGGCGGACCGCCTGGTCGTCCTGGCCGACGGCCGGGTGGCGGGCGAACTGCCCGGCGGCTCCGGCGAGGAGGAGGTCATGGCGCTGGCCACCGGCTCCTCCGTGGAGGCCGCCGGACCGGGGGTCGAGGACCCGCGGATCAGCGCCGCGGTGGCCGAGCACTCCGACGACCCCCGGCACGAGGAGGCCGCACCGTGAGCACACCCCCCGCCTCCCCCCTGGCCGCGGTCCGCGCCCTGTGGGCCCGCACCGGCACCACCGGCGCGGTCTACCTGGCCCTGGCCCTGCTGCTGGTGCTCAGCACCCTCTACGTGGCGTCCCAGGGCAAGAACCTCTTCACCACGGCCAACACCGTGGACCTGTTCACCCGCAGCAGCCTGCTCGGGTTCCTCGCCATCGGCCAGACCCTGGTGATCCTGTGCCGCTCCCTCGACCTGTCGGTCGGGTACGTGGCGGCCCTGTCCACCGTCGTCGCGGCCACCGTCATGGCGGGCGACCCGGCCCGCGTCCCGCTGGGGATCGCCGCCGCCCTGGGCCTGGCCGCGCTGATCGGCCTGGCCAACGGCGGCATCGTCACGTGGCTGCGGGTCAACCCCTTCATCGCCACCCTGGGGACCGGCCTCATCATCAAGGGCTACCTGGACACGAACTTCCAGGGACCGGCCGGGTCGGTGCCCGCCGCCTTCCAGGCGTTCGGCTACACCCGCATCGGGGTGTTCCCGGTGTCCACCCTGGTCATGCTGGTCCTGGCCGCCGCGGTGATCGTGTTCCTGCACCGCACCCGCACCGGCTACCACATGTACGCGGTGGGCGGCGACGCCGAGGTCGCCCGCCTGTCCGGGGTCCGCGACCGGATCCCCGTCATCACCGCGCACGTCCTGTGCTCGATGACAGCCGGGGTCGCCGGGCTGCTGCTGGCCGCCCGGTTCGGCACCGGCAGCGCGCTGGTCTACAACAACGGCTACGAGCTGGAGGCCATCGCCGCGGTGGTGCTCGGCGGGACCTACCTGATGGGCGGGCGCGGCGGCGTGGCCGGGACCATCGCCGGGGTGTTCATCCTGGCCACCCTCGACACGGTGTTCAACGTGCTGGGGGTGGACCCGTTCGTCAAGGACGTGCTGCGCGGCGTCATCGTCATCGCGGCCGTCGCCATCTACGCCCGAGGCCGGCTGTCCCGGTCGGCTGTGCGGGTGCGCTTCCCCTCCGGTGGCCCGCCGCCCGCGGACACCGGTCCCCCACCCGCTCCGGGGCCGGAGGGCGCCCCGGTCCCCGAGACGACACCCCAGGGAGGTGGCCGATGACCGAGTCGCCCGCCCGGCACTCCGTGCTCCGAGCCCTGCCGTCCCTCCTGGGCCGGGGCGGCACCACCACGGTGCTCCTGCTGCTGGTGCTGATCTTCGTGGTCATCGCCACCCAGAACCCGTCGTTCTTCCAGGGCCCGCCGCTCATGGCCTTCGCCAAGAAGGCGGCCCCGCTCGTCATCCTGGCCGTGGGCCAGTACCTGGTCATCGTGTCCGGTGAGTTCGACCTGTCGGTCGGCTCCCTGGTCGGCGCCCAGGTGGTCATCGCGGCCCGGCTCATCGACGGCGAGGAGGGCATGACCTGGCCGGTCATCCTCGTCATGCTCGCCTTCGGCCTGCTGGTGGGGCTGGTCAACGGCCTGGTCACGACACTGCTCAGGGTGCCGTCGATCATCACCACCCTGGGCACGATGCTCGTCCTGTTCGGCGCGGTCCGCTTCTGGACCGGGGGCGCGCCCACCGGCTCCCTGTCGGAGGCGTTCCGCGTCCCGGGCCGGGGCGGGATCGAGGGCGTGCCCTTCCTCGGGCAGCTGCCCTGGGCGGCGCTCATCGCCCTGGCGCTGACCGTCGGCGCCGTGTTCCTCATGCGGTCCCCGTTCGGCCGCGCCCTGATGGCGACCGGCGACAACGACGTCGCCGCCGCCTTCTCCGGGGTGCGGGTGCAGCGGGTGCGCACCCTGGCCTTCGTCGGCTCCGCCCTCATGGCGACGGTCGCGGCGATCCTCATCGGCGGCTTCGCCGGGGTCACCGCGCAGGTCGGACAGGGGCTGGAGTTCACCGCCATCACCGCCGTGGTGCTGGGCGGCGTGGTCCTGGGCGGCGGCCGGGGGACGGTCGTGGCCGCCGCCCTGGGCGCCCTCACGGTCGACGCCCTGTTCACCCTGTTCAACCAGCTCTACCTGCCCTCGACCATCCAGCCTTCGGTACAGGGGCTCATCATCATCGCCGCGGTGGCCTACGCCGCCCGCCGGGGCGATCTGCGACCGCCGGGGCGCCCGCGCCGGCGACCGGACAACGAACCCGAGCGGCAGCTCGGGACCCCCAGGAGGTAATCATGCGCATCTCACGCATGCTGCTCGCCGGTACCGCCGGCCTGACACTGATGCTCTCGGCGTGTACCACGGACACACCGGACGACGCCGCCCCCGGGGGCGGGGGCGGTGCGGAACCGACCCCCGACGCCGAGTGGTTCGACCAGGCGGAGTACGACGCCCAGCTCGCCCAGCGGGAGATCGAGCCGGAGGGCCCGGCCGACCAGCCCTGGCTCCAGGCGATCGAGCCGGAGTGGACGGACACCTCGGAGTTCGCGCACGACTCCCCGGAGGACGCCACCGTCTGCTTCTCCAACGCCTCGGTCTCCAACCCCTGGCGCGTCACCGGCTTCATCACCATGGAGCAGCAGGTGGAGGCGCTCCAGGAGGAGGGCCGTATCGGCGAGTTCCGGGTGTCCGACGCGGCCGACGACGACAACCAGCAGATCTCCGACATCCAGGCGTTCGTGGACTCCGGCGACTGCGACGCCATCATCATCTCGCCGTCCACCACCGCCACCCTGACCCCGGCGGTGGAGACCGCCTGCGAGAGCGGCGTCCCGGTCATCGTGTTCGACCGCGGCGTCAACAGCGACTGCATGGTCACGTTCATCCACCCGATCGGCGGCTACGCCTACGGCGCCGACGCCGCGGAGTTCCTGGTGGACAACCTGGAGCCCGGGTCGACGGTGCTGGCGCTGCGCATCCTCCCGGGCGTGGACGTGCTGGAGCACCGCTGGGCGGCCGCCCAGCAGATCTTCGGCGGGAGCGACCTGGAGGTGCTCGGCTACGAGTTCACCGAGGGCGACGGCGCCAAGATCAAGGACCTGGTCTCCCAGCACCTCCAGCGCGGCGAGGTGAACGGCATCTGGATGGACGCCGGGGACGGCGCCGTGGCCGCGCTGGAGGCGTTCGAGGACGCCGGACAGCCCTACCCGGTGATCTCCGGTGAGGACGAGCTGAGCTTCATGCGCAAGTGGGACGAGGAGGGGCTGACCGCGATCGCGCCGGTGTACTCCAACTTCCAGTGGCGGACCCCGGTCCTGGCCGCGTCCATGATCCTGGCCGGGGAGGAGGTCCCCGCGGAGTGGATCCTGCCGCAGGAGCCGATCGGCCAGGGCGAGCTCCAGGACTTCCTGGAGCGCAACGCCGACATGCCGTCGCTGCACTACGCCAAGTTCGGCGGGGAGGACCTGCCCGGGTTCCCCGACGCCTGGACCGACCGGTAGGAGGAGGGGACGATGCGCGCGCTGGGGGTCAACACCTGGGTGTGGACGTCGCCGCTGACCGGGGCGGCTCTGGAGAGGATCGCCCCGCGGGTGGCCGCGTGGGGGTTCGACGTGATCGAACTCCCCGTGGAGGACGTCGGCGACTGGGACCCCGGCCGCGCGCGGGACCTGGTGAGCGGGCTGGGTCTGGAGCCCCGAGTCGTACTGGTCATGGGCCCGGGTCGGGAGCTGGTCGCGACCGACCCGGGCACCCGGCGGACGACACAGGACTACCTGCGCCGGGTCGTGGACGCGGCGGCGGCGGTCGGGTCGCCCGTCGCCGCCGGTCCCGCCTACGCGTCGGTGGGCCGCACCTGGCGGATCCCCCCGGCCGGGCGGGCGTCCCTGGCGGCCGAGCTGACCGAGGCCCTGGCCCCGGTCGTGGAGCACGCCGCCCAGGCCGGGGTCCGGCTGGCGGTGGAGCCCCTCAACCGGTACGAGACCAGTGTCCTCAACACCGTGGACCAGGGCTTGGAGCTGTTGGCCGACCTGCCGTCGGAGCACTGCGGCCTGGCGCTGGACATCTACCACATGAACATCGAGGAGAGGGATGTGCCGGCGGCCATCCTGCGGGCGGGCGGGCGGGTCGCCCACGTGCAGGTCTGCGCCAACGACCGGGGCGCCCCCGGCGCGGACCACCTGGACTGGCCCGGGATCGTCGGCGCGCTGGACGCGATCGGCCACGACGGCCCCCTGGTCATCGAATCGTTCACCGCGGAGAATGCCAGCATCGCCACCGCGGCCTCCATCTGGCGGCCGCTGGCGGAGACACAGGACGCGATCGCCGTCGACGGGCTGGCGTTCCTGCGGTCCCTCCTGAACGGAAGGTGAGGAGTGGGGGGCGGCGGGGCCCGGTCCGTCTCCGACCGTGCGCGCACAGCGGTCGGGCCGGTCCCGCGTCCGCGACGGCACACCCCCACCCCGCTCGGCACCGCGCTCGCCGGAAAGCGCCGCCGGGAGCAGGGTGACTTCCACCCGCTAGGAGACGTCACCATGCCCGACGACCACCGGACCCCCCTGATCGAAGAAGACCAGGCCCCGCCTCCCCCCGGGGCCCCGCCCGAACCCCAGCACGCCACCCCCCTGACCTGGTGGCTCACGATCGGCGCGATGGCGGTCGTGCTCGCCCTGGCCGCCGCGCTCGTCCTGTCCCCCGGAGAGGAGGCGGAGAGCGGGGACACCGAGGCGGTGGCGGCGCTGGCCGAGGCCGCGATGGCCGCGCGCGCGGAGCTGGCGCCGGTCGTGGAGGAGATGGAGGTCTGGCTGCCCGTGGACGGCTCCCACCCGCCCCTGGAGGTGGTCGACGCGGGCACCGTGCACGGGTGGCGGACCACCGCGCACGAAGTGATCACCTCCCTGGGTTCCGAGGGCGACCCGGACCCCGTCCGCACCGCCCTGGTCTCGTCCGCCTCGCTGCTGGTGGTGACCTCCGACACCTACTCCAAGGCGGCGCTGGTGGAGGACGAGGACCTGCGCATGGACCTGCTGCACGTGGCGATGGGCGTGCGGAACGAGGCCGTGGTGGGCTGGTCCGCCGCGGCCGCGCACCTGGACGAGGCCGCGGTCGCCGCGGGGCTCGGCCACGTCCACGCCCACCTGCCCGCCGCCCCGGGGACGGGAGCGCTGGAACCCGACGGCACCGCCGGGGCCCGGGCGGAACACGACGACCACTGACACCGACCACGACGACCACCGGGCCCCGCCGCACGGCGGGGCCCCTTCGGCGCAAGCGCGAGGGCGCACCGACGAAAGGCCCGACATGACACGACCAGTCACCCTCTTCACCGGACAGTGGGCCGACCTGCCCTTCGAGGAGGTGTGCTCCCTGGCCTCCTCCTGGGGCTACGACGGGTTGGAGGTCGCCTGCTGGGGGGACCACCTCGACGTCACCCGGGCCGCCGCGGACGACGACTACGTGCGCGACCGGCTCGGCATCCTCGAGCGGCACGGCCTGGGGCTGTGGGCGATCTCCAACCACCTGCTCGGCCAGGCGGTCTGCGACGACCCCATCGACCACCGGCACAGGGACATCCTGCCGTCCCGGGTGTGGGGCGACGGCGACCCCGAGGGCGTGCGGCGGCGCGCGGCCGAGGAGATGAAGACGACCGCGCGGGCGGCGGCCCGGCTCGGGGTGTCCACGGTGGTGGGCTTCACCGGGTCGGCGATCTGGAAGTACGTGGCGATGTTCCCGCCGGTGGGCGAGGACGTCATCGAGGCCGGCTACCGGGACTTCGCCGACCGCTGGAACCCGATCCTGGACGTGTTCGACGAGGTCGGGGTGCGGTTCGCGCACGAGGTGCACCCCTCCGAGATCGCCTACGACCACTGGTCCACGCAGGCGGCGCTGGAGGCGGTGGGACACCGGGAGGCGTTCGGCCTGAACTGGGACCCCAGCCACATGGTGTGGCAGGACATCGACCCGGTGTCGTTCCTGTGGGACTTCCGGGACCGGATCTACCACGTGGACTGCAAGGACACCCGCAGGCGGACCGGCAACGGCCGCAACGGGCGGCTGGGCTCCCACCTGCCGTGGGGCGACCCGCGGCGCGGCTGGGACTTCGTGTCCACCGGGCACGGCGACGTCCCCTGGGAGGACTGCTTCCGGGTCCTGAACTCCATCGGCTACACCGGACCGATCTCGGTGGAGTGGGAGGACGCGGGGATGGACCGGCTGGTCGGCGCCGCCGAGGCGGTGCGGTTCGTCCGCTCGCACGCCTACGACCCGCCCGAGGCGTCCTTCGACTCGGCGTTCGGCTCCGGCTGAGCCCCGGCCCGGCCGCCGCGGGTCACATCATCGGGGCGATCACCACCCTGTACCCGCGGCCGCCGGCGACGACGTCGCGCCTGAAGTCGTTGAACCGGTTGACCGAGTCCTGGACCGTCCGGCCACTGAACAGTGCCGGGTCGGCGGCGGGCAGGCGGGTCAGGACGGCGCGGACGGCGTCGTCGACGGACAGCACCGTCTCCCGGTGCTCCGGGACGATGCGCGCGTCGTCGAGACGGCTGATGGCGATCCGGAACATGGCCGGTTCTCCTCGAACATGGGGGCGGCTGTGGGAGAGCGGGGTCTTCCCCGATTGTCCCCCATCGCCGCCCCTCCCGACCGCTTCCGGATCAGACCTCCAGGCCCTCCTCGACACCCTTGAGCCGGTGGCGGGCCAGGGCGAGGTTGCCCCGGGTCCGGTCCAGCGCCAGGTAGAGGAAGAGCCCCTGGCCCTTCCGGCTGGTGAGCGGGCGGATGATGTGGTACTGCCCGGACAGCGTGATGAGGATGTCCTCGATGGCGTCGTTGAGGCCGAGCTGGTCCATGGTGCGCATCTTGGCGCGGACCACCTCGGTGTTGCCCGCCGCGGCGACGGTGAGGTCGAGCGTGTTGGTGGAGGCGAGGGTGCCCAGCGCCATCCCGCTGCTGTAGTCGACGACGGCGGCGCCGACCGCCCCGTCGATGGCCATCATCTCTTTGAGACCGGTTTCGATGTTCGGCATGTCGTTCTCTCTCCTTAGCGTGGTTCGGCCCGTCCGCCCCCGACCGGTGATCCAGCGGCGCAGCCCGCGGACCGCGCGGCGCGGGGAGTCCCCACCGCTCACGCGGTCACCGTCCGGTCGGGGCGGTCGGTGGACAGGGTGCGCAGTGCGGCGAGGACGCGTTCCAGGACGCCGCGGTCCACGGGGACGGCGGTCCGGGGGCGGGGGACGGGCCCCCGGCCCGGCAACGGGGGCCGGTCGTCGTCGCGGCGGGGCGCGGGCAACCGGGCGGTGCGCGCGAGTCGGCGCAGGTCCCGCAGGGCGGAACCGAGGTTCCCCCCGGCCCGGGACACCCGCACCCGCAGGCACAGGTCCGCGGATCCGGCCAGGACGGCGGCCAGCACGTGGTGCCCGGCGTCGGAGACGACCACGTCCTCCAGGTCCTGTGCCGCGCACAGCGGCCCGGCGTGCACGGTCCGCAGGATCGCCACCGCGTCCTCCGTGCGGTCCTCGTCGCCGACGTGGACGAGGGTCCGCCCGCTCCGCCAGTCGACGAGGTGGACGCTGCGCACACCGGGTGTCTGGAGCAGTTCCCTCATCTGTCGGTCGATCGCGCGCACATCGGTCCTTTGCGAGACGGGGCCGGGCGGCCCGCGGCGGCCGGGGCCGCGGGCCGCCCCTGTACGGACAGGCACGACAATAGAACGACGCGGAGGGATTCGCTGGCTTTTCGGAAATTTATTGCGTTATGCCTGACAGGAGAGCCGAGTCGGCAATGCCGGGACGACAATGGTCACACAGGATTACGGTGGCGCGACACCATGAAAACGGCGATCGCCCGGAATGATACGGGCGATCGCCTTTATCGCTTTATGAGCTTTTATGGCACCGGCGCCCCGGAGCGGGACCTACGTCCCGGCTCAGAGCCAGTCGACCCCGTACCCCTGGAGGTCGTAGCGGGCGGCGACGACGTCCAGCTTCCCCGCCTCGACGAAGGGCCGCAGCTCCTCATCCTCGCGCAGCAGGTCCGCGATGTGCACGGAGTTGGCGCGTACGCAGTCGTCGAGGAAGTCGCCTCCCCCCTCGGGGGTGGACTCGACGACCCCGAGGATCTGCTCGACGAGGTAGCCGACGTGTCCGTGCGGGAGCTCGCCGGTGCGGTGGGCGTCCACGGCGGCGCCCACCGCGCCGCAGGAGGAGTGGCCCAGGACCACGATGAGCGGGACGTGCAGGTGTTCGACGGCGTAGGAGATGCTGCCGAGCACCGAGGAGTCCAGGACCTCGCCCGCCGAGCGGACGGTGAACAGGTCGCCCAGGCCCCGGTCGAAGACCAGTTCCGGGGCGACGCGGGAGTCGGCGCAGGCGAGGACGAGCGCGAAGGGGCTCTGCCCCCGGGCGACCTCGGCCCGGCGCCCGGGCCCCTCGTTGGGGTGGCGGGAGGCGAACCGGCGCCAGCGCCGGTTGCCCTCCTTGAGCAGACGCAGGGCGTCGCGCGCACCGCCCTCGAAGGCGGTGTCGGGTGCGCCCCAGGCCGGCGCGGGAGCCGCGGCGGCCAGGGCGGCTCCGGCGCCGCCGAGGAGGGAGGCGCGTAGGGCGTGACGACGTGAAATGGCCATGGGGAGTCTCGTTCTTCCTCGTTTCGAGGCGGGTCCCGCCTCCTGTCAAAGAAAGCGAAGAAAAGCTACGCTCCTCCCAAAAAGGGCACAAGTCACTTAACGCATCCTTAGCGCCCAGAACGCCCCGTCACTCTTCCCCGTTCCCGCACATACCGGATCCACCCCCCGGCGGTGCCGGCCCGCCACGGGCCGCCCACCTCTACCGATGCGCCCGGATGCCCCGTAGACTCCACACCGACCGATCGTTCGGTAACCGACCCCTCGTGTGACGACCGCGACGCGCGGCCCGCGACCGGGTGATCGGTCCGCGACCGACACCCGACACGAGATAGATTCGACGACCGTGCCCCGAACCAGCCCTGGCGAGCCCGCGCCCCCGCGCTCCGGTAGGCGCCGCTCCGGACGCCCCGGCCACGACGCCGACTCCGTCCTGCACGTGGCGGCCCGCGTCTTCAACGAACGCGGCTACGACGGCACCAGCATGGAGGACCTGGCCCGCGCCCTGGGAGTCACCAAGTCCGCGATCTACCACCACGTCTCCAGCAAGACCGAGCTGCTGCGCCGGTCCCTGGACCTGGCCCTGGACGCCCTGTTCGCGGTCACCCGCGAGGAGGCCTCGGTCACCGGCCCGGCCGTGGACCGCCTCGACCACGTCCTGCGCGGCAGCGTCCAGGTGCTGGTGGAGCTGCTGCCGCACGTCACGCTGCTGCTGAGGGTGCGCGGCAACACCGAGGTGGAGAAGCACGCCCTGGAGCGGCGGCGCGAGTTCGACCACCTGGTCGCCGACCTGGTCCGCGAGGGCATCGTCGCCGGGGACATCCGCGACGACGTCGATCCGGCGGTCGCCGCCCGGCTGCTGTTCGGCATGGTCAACTCGATCGTGGAGTGGTACAAGCCCGACCGCGGGCTGTCGGCGGAAGAGGTCGCCGACACCCTCGCCACCATCGCCTTCCAGGGGTTGCGCCGGCCGCCGCGCCCGTCCTGACGCCGCGCCCGCCCAGGGACCGTGGCCGGTGACACCGGACACGGAGATAACGGTCACCTTCGGTCACATGCCCGAAGGAATCAGGGATTCCGACCGCGGCGGGGCCTCCGAAAACGAAATCACGTGATATTCGGAGACGCCTCTCCGATATGTGCTTTCTATGATTTTCTCGTCAGGGAATCGCACATTCGGGATGGACCAGCATGATCGACCACTTCGCCCACGGACCGTGGACACCGGTCATCGCCTACGCGGTGTCGGTCCTCGGCTCCTTCATCGGCCTGATGCTCTCCGTCCGGGCCCGCCGCAGCGCGGGCCGTTTCGCCCGCTGGCAGTGGCTGGCCCTGAGCGCGGCCTGCCTGGGCGGCACCGCCGTGTGGTCCATGCACTTCATCGCGATGATGGGCTTCCGGGTCTCGGGGACCCCCATCCGCTACGACACGCCCCTGACCCTCGCCAGCGGTGCGGTCGCGATCCTGGTCATGGGGGTGGCGCTGTACCTCACCATCCGCCGCGGGACCAGGGCCGGGCTGCTGGCCGGCGGCGCCATCGCCGGGTCCGGGATCGTCGCCATGCACTACATGGGCATGGCCTCGATGAACATGCACGGCGAGCTGCACCACGACCCGGTGTACGTGGCCGCCGCCGCGGCGATCGCCCTGGCCGCGGCGACCGCGGCCCTGTGGTTCGCCCGGCGGGTGGAGAGCCCGCCCGCCATCGCCCTGGCCTCGCTGCTCATGGGGGTCGCCGTCTCCTGTATGCACTACACCGGCATGTTCGGGATGAGCGCCACCGTGGACGCGGAGCACCACCTGTCCGCCCCGGAGGGGGCCACCTCCTCGGACCTGCTGCTGCCGCTCGTGGTGGCGCTCTTCGTCTTCCTGCTCGTGTGCAGCCTCTTCCTCATGCTGGGCGTGGAGGACACCCCGCGCCGCCCCGCCGCGCCCGCCCCGGCCCCGGAAAAGGAGAAAGCGGAAAGCGGAGAGTACTCCCCCCGTCACGTTTTCGATCCGAACCGGTCGCGCGACCGCTAATTCCCATCCGGACATCGGGAGCACGGGGCGGCAAAACTCCGCCCGCCTCGCGAATTGGCCACATCGGGACAGTCGGATTCCGTTTGCCCCCTGGTCTTTTCTTCGTTTCCTGCATAACATCCATAATCCGCGCCCAGTGTGACGCAGGTCATGGAAAGTAGAGTCCCGTGCTCGACGATGTCTTCGGCCAGGACTGGCTGACCCCCGCCATCGCCTTCACCGTCTCGGTGATCGGATCCTTCCTCGGACTCTCGTTCGCCTACCGGGCCCGCCGCGCCCCCGGCCTGGCCCGGTGGGGCTGGACGGTCCTGTCCGCCTTCGCCCTGGGCGGTATGGCCGTGTGGTCCATGCACTTCATCGCCATGATGGGCTTCCGCCTCCCGGACACCGCCATCCGCTACGACCCGCTGCTCACCCTCCTCAGCGGCGCCATCGCCATCGTGGTCATGGGAGGTGCGCTCACCCTGAGCCTGCGCCGCCGGAGCACCCCCGGGCTGCTGCTCAGCGGCCTGCTGCTGGGCGGCGGCGTCCTCGCCATGCACTACACCGGCGTCGCCTCCATGAACGTCCACGGCGAGCTGCACCTGGACCCCGGATACGTGGCCGCCTCCTGCGCCATCGCGCTCGTCGCGGCCACCGTGGCCCTGTGGTTCGCCACCCGGGTCACCGGTCTGGGCGCCAACCTCGGCGCCTCGCTGCTGATGGGCGCCGCCGTCACCTCGATGCACTACACCGGGATGGCGGGCATCCACCACGAGGCCCCCGACTTCGTCCGCTACGGCGCACCCGAGGGCTCCACGGTGCCCGACCTGCTGCTGCCGCTCATCGTGGTGCTCTTCGTGTTCCTGCTCGTGTGCAGCCTCTTCCTTCTGCTGGGGGACGACGAGGAGCGCACCGACTACAGCCGCCGCCCCGTGCACGCCGCCGCCCCGGCGGACGAGGAGGCCCCGCGGCCCGGCGACGCCGGGTACAGCCCGCGCCACGCCACCGCGCGCCCCGCCGCACCGGCGGCGGACGGGCGACGGCCCGCCGACGACGTGTGGACGCGCAACCGCTGACGCCCGCGGAAAACCACTGGCCGCCACGGACCCGCCGAGTGTAGTTTCGGCGGGTCCGCGTGCGCCCGCCGCGGAACGCCATGGAGAGGAGGACGACCGATGCCCGTGTCCGTCCCTGCCCGCAAGCCCCGCCTCCCGACGTTCCGCGAGCCCTGAGCGCACCCGGTCCCTCCCGGGTGCCCGGCTCGCCTTCTTCCCGAGAGAAAGAGCCGTACCGTGAACACCCGTGTCACCGACACATCCCCGCATCCGCTGACCGCCCTGGGCTGGAGCCCGCGCGTGGCGGCGGCCTTCGACTCCGCGTCCCACGCCTCGGAGCACCTCCTGGTGCCCGGACGCGTCTGTGCCGCCCGCCGCGGCGGCTCGGTGGTCCGCGTCCCCGACGGGGAGGTCCCCGCCGACCACTCCCCCGCCGTCCTCAGGGACGCGCGGACCGACCCCACCCTGGCGCCGTGCACCGGCGACTGGGTCGCCGTGCGCCGCTCCGGTGACACCTGGCTGGTGGAGGCCGTACTGGAGCGCTCCGGCACGCTCGTCCGCCAGGGCATCGCCAAGGACTCCCACGACCAGGTGCTCGCCGCCAACGTGGACCGGGTACTCATCTGCGAGGCCGCCGACCAGGGGCCCAACGTGGGCCGCCTGGAGCGGTTCCTCAGCCTGGTCTGGGCGGGCGGCGCCGAACCGGTCGTCGCCGTCACCAAGGCCGAACTGGCCGGGGACCGGCTGCCCGAGGTCACCGAACTCGTCCGCTCGGTCTCGCCCGGCATCGAGGTGCACGTGGTGAGCGCGCACACCGGCCAGGGGCTGGACGGCCTCGCCGAGCGTATGGCGCCCGGCTCCACCTGGGTGCTGCTGGGCACCTCGGGGGCGGGCAAGTCCAGCCTGGTCAACGCCATCGCCGGGCACGACCTGATGGACACCGGCGAGATCCGCGGCGACCGGCGGGGGCGGCACACCACCACCCACCGCCAGCTGCTGCTCATGCCCGGCGGGGCGGTCGTGCTGGACATCCCCGGGGTGCGGCGCATCGACGTTCCCGGCGAGGCCGAAGGCGTGGACCGCACCTTCTCCGACGTCACCGGCCTGGCCGAGCTGTGCCGGTTCCGGGACTGCGCCCACGAGAGCGAACCGGGGTGCGCGGTCCGGGCGGCGGTCGACGAGGGCGAGCTCGACCTGAGCCGCCTGGAGCGCTGGAACCGGCTGCGCCGCGAGGCGGAGCGGAACCGGGCCCGGGGCGACGCCCGGCTGCGCTCGGAGCAGACCCGCAGGTGGAAGGCCGCCACCAAGGCGGGCCGCGAACGCGGCCGGCTCAAGCGCGGCGGCCGCTGACGGCGGCGGGCACCCCCGGGCGCCCGCCCCGGGGCCGGGCCGCCGCCGGCCCGGCCCCGGGAACCGGACCCCTAGAAGCCGAAGGCCCGCTTGGCGTTGCCCGCGATGGTCGCGGCCAGCTCGTCCTCGTCCATCCCCTTGGCCTCCGCCAGCGCCCGCAGCGTGTGCGGGATGAGGTAGGGGGCGTTGGGGCGGCCCCGGTACGGCCTGGGGGTCAGGAACGGCGCGTCCGTCTCCACCAGCATCAGCTCCGCCGGGGCCGCCTGCGCGGCCTCGCGCAGCGACTCGGCGCTGGCGAACGTCACGTTGCCCGCGAAGCTCATGAAGTAGCCCAGTTCGGCGCAGCGGCGGGCCATGGCCGCGTCGCCGGAGAAGCAGTGGAACACCACCGTGTGCGGGGCGCCCTCCTCCTCCAGCACCCGGAACACGTCCTCGTGCGCCTCCCGGTCGTGGATCATGAGCGCCTTGCCGTGCCGCTTGGCGATCGCGATGTGCCCGCGGAACGACTCCTCCTGCGCCCGCGCCCCCTCCGGGCCGGTACGGAAGGTGTCCATGCCGGTCTCACCGACCGCCACCACGTGCGGGCGGGCGGCCAGGGTGTCGATCCCGGCCAGCTCCCGCTTCAGGGCCGCGAAGCCCCCGGGCCGGCGGGCCTTGCCCGCCCAGTCGCTGTCGTCGACCTCCACCCCGTCCGCGCCGTCGCCGTGCACGATCCGGGGCGCCTCGTTGGGGTGCAGGGCGACGGCCGCCCACACCTTCCCCGGGTTGTCCGCGGCGACCTCCGCCGCCCAGCGCGAGGACGCCAGGTCGACGCCGACCTGGAGCAGCGGGGTGACCCCGACCGCCTCCGCGGCGGCGATGATCTCCGCGACCTCCGGGGTCTGCATGTCCATGTGGGTGTGGCTGTCGGCCACCGGGACCCGCAGCGGCTCCGGCGCCGGAGGCGGCGTCTGCGCGTTGCGCGCCTCGACGGCCTTCCCAGACCGCTTGCCCATGTTCTTCCCTCCGCGACGAGCCGCGCCGACGGGATGGCCCGTCGGCGCGGCGGTGTCCGTGTCTTCCGGTGTCCGTGCGGTCCTGCTGCGGCCGCCCTACCCGGCGGCGCCGCCCTCCAGGCGGGCCAGCTCCTCGTCCACGACGGACGGGTCGAGTTTGGCGAACAGCGGCTCGGGGCGGCTCAGCGGGGTGCCCGGCACGATCGGGAGCGACTCCCAGCGGGCGGCGTTGTCGGCGTAGTCGCCGGTGATGACCGGGTAGTCCACCTTCTCCGCCGAGCCGCCGATGTGGTCGTGGCCGGTCTCCAGACGGGGCATGCCCGTCCAGGTGCCCTCGCCGCCCAGCATCGCGTACACCTTGTTGGCCGACTCCGGCAGGAACGGCGTGAGCAGGGTGTTGGCGTCCTGGACCAGTTGGAGCGCCACGTGCAGCACGGTGGCCATCCGCTCCGGGTCGGTCTTCTTCAGCGCCCACGGGGCCTGCTCGGAGATGTACTTGTTGGCCTCGGCGACGGTCCGCATCGCCTCCTGGAGCCCGGCCTTGAACTGCGAGCGCTCCAGGCGGGCGCCGACGGTGTCGAACGCCGCCCGGGACGCCTCCAGCACCCGGCGGTCCTCGTCGGTGAGCTCGCCCGCCGCGGGGATCTCGCCGAGGTTCTTGGCCGCCATCGAGATGGAGCGGTTGACCAGGTTGCCCCAGGCCGCCACCAGCTCGTCGTTGTTGCGGCGCACGAACTCGGCCCAGGTGAAGTCGGTGTCCTGGGTCTCGGGCCCGGCCGCCATGATGTAGTACCGCAGCGCGTCGGCGGAGTAGCGCTCCAGGAAGTCGCGCACGTAGATGACGACGCGGCGCGAGGAGGAGAACTTGCGCCCCTCCATGGTGAGGAACTCGCTGGAGACCACCTCGGTGGGCACGTTGAGCCCGCCCAGCGGACCCGCCTCGCCGCCCCGGTCGCCCCGGCCGCCGGCACCCAGCAGGATGGCGGGCCAGATCACCGAGTGGAAGACGATGTTGTCCTTGCCCATGAAGTAGAAGGACTCCGGGTCCTCCCCCTGCCACCAGCGGCGCCACGCCTCCGGGTCGCCGGTGCGCTCGGCCCACTCGATGGACGCGGACAGGTAGCCGATGACCGCGTCGAACCACACGTACAGCCGCTTGTTGGCGTTGTCGCTCCACCCGTCCAGCGGGATCGGCACGCCCCAGTCCAGGTCACGCGTGACCGCGCGCGGCTGGAGGTCGTCGAGCAGGTTCAGGGAGAACTTGAGGACGTTGGGGCGCCACTGGCCCTCCTTGCCCTTGAGCCACTCCGAGAGCACGCCGGCGAACGCGGGCAGGTCGAGCATGAAGTGCTCGCTGTCCACGAACTCCGGGGTCTCGCCGTTGATCTTGGAGCGCGGCGAGATGAGGTCGATCGGGTCCAGCTGGTTGCCGCAGTTGTCGCACTGGTCGCCGCGCGCGCCGTCGTAGCCGCAGATCGGGCAGATGCCCTCGATGTAGCGGTCCGGCAGGGTGCGCCCCGTGGACGGGGAGATGGCGCCCTTGGTGGTGCGGGCGAAGACGTAGCCGTTGTCGTAGAGCGTGGTGAAGAGCTTCTGCACCACGTTGTAGTGGTTGCCGGTGGTGGTCCGGGTGAACAGGTCGTAGGACAGGCCCAGGGCCACCAGGTCCTCGGCGATCACCCGGTTGTAGTGGTCGGCCAGCTCGCGGGCGGTGACGCCCTCCTGGTCGGCCAGGACCTGGATCGGGGTGCCGTGCTCGTCGGTGCCGCTGACCATCAGCACGTGGTTGCCCGACATTCGCTGGAAGCGCGAGAAGACGTCGGAGGGGACTCCGAAGCCGGACACGTGGCCGATGTGGCGCGGTCCGTTGGTGTAGGGCCAAGCGACCGCGGTCAGGATGTGGCGATTCGACGACATGACCTAAGCCTAAAGCCGCCGGAGGCCTGGCACGCACTCCGTCGCCGGCGCCCCGTCGGCGTTCACCCCGGGCCGGGAGATTCCCCGGGTCCGCGTGTACCCGTATGCTCTCCTGGACGAACACGCGCGCAGTGTGACGCATGCGACTCGGCGCCAGGCGGCGCTCCGGACCTTAGGCGGTGGTCACCACGGCTCCCCGTGCCCTGGCCCGTGCCGTCCGCGCCCGGGCCCGCGCCCTCGCCGGCCCGCTGGCCGCGGGAGTGGCCCTCCTCGTCGTGTTCTCCGTCCCCGGGTTCGCCGCGGACGAGCCCGCGCTGCCGGCGCTGCCCTCCTACGGGGTGGCCAGCGCCCTGCGCACCGCGGACTCCGAGCCGGAGGCCGCCGACGTGGAGCGGGCCGGACACGGCGGACACCAGGTCACCGTCGGCCCGCCGCCCGCGACCTGCGAGACCAGGTCCTCCGGGCGCGACCTGCCCGACGTGCTGCCCGTCCCCGCCCTGCGCCCCGTCTCCTGGGACCGGCCCTGGTGGCCCGCCGACCCGCCGCGCGCCGAACCGGCGCCCGAGCAGGGGGTACCGCGGGACCTGCCGCCCACCCGGGCCCCGCCTCTCACCGCACTCCCGTCCTGATCCCATCCCCGGGCGCCGTGTCCCCCGGCCCCCGTGCCCGCCGCGCGCCCGGATCTCCATCGGCTTTTTCGCAGTGAGAGGTAACGACCCCTTGGCCACGTCCACATCGACATCGACGGGATCGGGGGCGCGCTGGTTGCGCGCCCTCGTGTCCCTGCTCGTCATCGCCGTCGCCTTCGGCGCGGCATGGTTCATCCCGCCCCGCCTGGGCCTCGACCTGAGCGGCGGCACCCAGATCGTCCTGGAGACCCAGGACGGACCCGACGGCACCCCCGCGAACTCGGAGAACACCGACCTGGTCGTCGAGGTGCTGCGCCAGCGCATCGACCGCCTCGGCGTGGCCGAGGCGACCATGTCCCGCTCCGGTGAGAACCGCATCATCGTGGAGCTCCCCGGCGTCCAGGACCCCGCCGAGGCGGCCCAGATCGTCGGCCAGACCGCCCAGCTGTCCTTCCACCCCGTGCTGGGAGTGGGACAGGGCGGCGGCCAGGGCGTCCAGGCGCCCGGCGACTTCGCCAACGCCCCGCAGGGCGAGGCCGACGAGGCCCGCGCCCCCCGGGACACCGAGGACGCCCCCGCGGACGGGGAGGCCCCCGCCGAGGACGCCCCCGCCGAGGGCGGCGAGGGCGGCGAGATGACCGACGAGGAGCTCCAGGAGCTCCTCAGCGGCATGGGCGGCCAGGGCCAGCAGCCCGGCCAGGCCGGCCCCAGCGCCGAGAACCCCGAGGACGTCGTCATGACGCTCCCGGACGCCGACGGCACCTACCTCCAGCTCGGCGAGACCGCCATCCGCGGCGACCGGGTGTCCAGCGCCGAGGCCGTGCTCGACCCCGTCAACCGCGCCCAGTGGACCGTCAACGTCAACTTCCGCGGCGAGGGGCGCGACCAGTGGCGCCAGCTCACCGGTGAGGCGGCCTGCTACCCGACCGGCGACCCGCGCCGCCGGGTGGCGATCGTGCTCGACAACCAGATCATCTCCGCCCCGGAGGTGAACCAGGAGTACGGCTGCGACAACGGCATGCCCGGTGGCAGCACCACCATCACCAGCTCCACCTTCACCAAGGAGAGCGCCAACGAGCTGGCCGTCCTCATCGAGGGCGGCTCGCTGCCGCTGCCGGTGACCGAGGTCCAGCGCCAGACGGTCGGCCCGACCCTGGGCGCCGAGGCCATCCAGGCCAGCGCGATCGCCGCGATCCTGGGCATCGCCTTCACCGCCCTGTACATCACGCTGGTCTACCGCCTGGTCGGCTTCCTGGCCTCGCTGGCCCTGGCGTTCTACACCCTGATCGCCTACGGCGCGCTGGTCGCGCTCGGGGCGACGCTCACCCTGCCCGGCCTGGCGGGCTTCGTGCTCGCGATCGGCATGGCCATCGACGCCAACGTGCTGATCTTCGAGCGCGCGCGTGAGGAGTACCAGCGCCAGCAGGCGGTCTACCAGGCCAACCGCTCGGCCGGCATGAAGGAGGGCGACGACGACGGCAAGACCGGCGGCGCCCTCGCCCGCCGTCGCCGCCGCGCCGTGCCGCCCAGCCTGGAGAAGTCCTTCGTGGAGGGCAGCGGCAAGGCGTGGAGCGCGGTGGTGGACACCAACGTCACCACGCTGCTGGCCGCGGCCCTGCTGTTCTTCCTGGCCTCGGGCACCGTCCAGGGCTTCGGCGTCACCCTGAGCATCGGCACCATCGTGTCGATGTTCTCGGCACTGGTCATCGCCCGCGTGTTCGTGGAGTGGGCGGTGCGCCGCGCGGTCATCCGCAAGCACCCGGCCATCAGCGGCCTGGACCGGGTCGGCCCGGTCCGCTCCTGGCTGGTGAAGAAGAGCCCCGACATCATGAAGCACCGCTCCAAGGGGCTCATCGTCGCGGGCCTGCTCGTGGTGGCCGCCCTGGTGGCCCCGCTCGTGCAGAACGTCAACCTGGGTGTGGAGTTCACCGGCGGCCGGGTCCTGGAGTACGAGATCACCGGCGACCGGGACCTGGGCATCGACGAGGCCCGGGCGGTCGTCTCCGCCCTCGGCTTCCCCGGCTCGGACACGGCCGTGGTGCAGGAGGCCGGCGACGGCGACATCTCCGTGCGCACCGGCCAGCTCGACGACACCGACGCGGCGTCGATCACCGAGGCCCTGGCCGAGGAGACCGGCGGCGTCGAGGTGGTGAGCGACGAGCTCATCGGCCCGAGCATGGGCGACGAGCTGCGCAACCGGGCGCTCATCGCGCTGGGCGCGGCGCTGGCCCTGCAGATGATCTACCTGGCCTGGCGGTTCCGCTGGTCGTTCGGCGTCTCCACGATGCTGTCGCTGGCGTTCAACATGCTGCTGGTCATCGGCCTGTTCATCTGGCTGGGCAAGCCGATCGACGGCGTGTTCCTCGCCGCGATCCTGAGCGTCATCGGCTTCACCGTCAACGACACGGTCGTGGTGTTCGACCGCGTCCGCGACGAGTGGGCGCGCGACGAGAAGTCGTCGTTCACGGACATCGCCAACCGGGCGATCGTCAACACCCTGCCCCGTACCGTCAACACGACCGTCGGCGGATGGATCATCCTGGGCTTCCTGACCTTCTTCGGCGGGTCCTCGCTCCAGGACTTCTCCATCGCGATGCTGGTCGGTCTGACCACGGGCGTGGTGTCGACGGTCTTCGTCGCCGTCCCGCTGGCCGTGTGGCTCCAGAAGTGGGACAGGACCCCGCCGCCGCACGTCATCAAGGAGCGCAAGGCCAAGCAGCGCGTCGCCGCCAAGGCGGCCCGCGAGGCCGACGACGGCGCCGTCGTCTAGCGCCTTTTCCCACAGCGGTGGCGCCCACGGGGTTCTGGACTCCCGGAGCGGGCTTCCGGGGAAAAGCCTGCGGCCGCAGGTCCCCGTTCCCCGGGCGCCGTCGCACGGGCCGAAGCGAACACAGGGGCCCCGGCGCACACGGTGTGCGCCGGGGCCCTCCCCCGTTCCCGGGGCGGTCAGCCGGCCTGGACCGGGACCGGCGCGCCCTCGGAGGCCTGCACCAGGACGAAGCCCTGGCCCTCGAAGGACAGCTGGAACGCCTCGCCGCTGCCGCGGCCGATGAGCGCCCCGGCCTTCATGGTGCGCCGGACGCCGGTGCGCAGGGAGGAGGCCCAGGCGACGGCGGAGTCGGTGTCCACGTAGGTCGGCTGGTCGACGTTGAGCAGCACCGGGGTGCCGTGGCAGGCGATGGCGATGCGGCCCTGCCCGCCGAACGTGGTGTTGAACAGTCCGCCCGCGGCGATCCCGGCGCCCTGGACGCGCTGGATGTCCCAGGACAGGCCGGACTCGAAGGCCAGGACGTTGTCGCCGTTGACGGTGATGGGGTCGTTGCCCTCCAGGTCGATCAGGTGGATGTCCCAGGCGTCGCGGGCCAGGAACACGTCGCCCCGGCCGCTCACCTTCATCAGGGGCATGCCCTCACCGGTGAACGCCTTCTTGAGGAACCTGCCGACGCCGCCCGCACCCTGGTAGTCGAAGTCCACCTGGCCCTGGTAGGCGATCATGGCGCCCTGCCGGGCGTAGAACTCGCCGTTCAGCCCCACGCGGAGCATCTTGTGGTTCTGCAGGTGCATCCCCGGCTGGCTGATCTCCTGCGCCTGCTGGAAGAGCTGGCTGCGCATACTGGTCTCCTCGTGGTGAAGGGTGCTGCACCTGCTTTGACGCCGGGGCCCCGGAAAGGTTCCGGGTCATTCGGCGGCTTCACCGGTGACCCCGTGCACCAGGTCGTAGACACGGCGCTTGGGCACGCCCGCCTCCTTGGCCACCCGGGCGATCGCGTCCTTGCGGCGGACGCCCTCCTCCTCCAGGGCGCGCACCGCGGCCAGCAGGTCGCCGTCGGCGGCGGCCCCGCCCGCGGGCCGGGCGCCCTCCACCACCACGGAGACCTCCCCGCGGACCCCCTCGGCGGCCCAGGCGGCCAGCTCGGCCAGCCCGCCGCGTCGCACCTCCTCGTAGGTCTTGGTGAGCTCGCGGCAGACCGCGGCACGGCGGTCGGGCCCGAACGCCTCCGCCATCGCCGCCAGGGTGGCGGCGACCCGGTGCGGGCTCTCGAAGAACACCATGGTGCGCCGTTCGGCCGCCAGCTCCGCCAGATACCCCGCCAGGCCCCTGCGCGGGGGGAAGCCCTCGAAACAGAACCGGTCGGTGGGCAGGCCGGAGACCACCAGCGCGGTGGTCACCGCCGAGGGGCCCGGCACGGCCGTGACCGGGATGTCCTCGGCCGCGCAGGCCGCGGCCAGCCGGTAGCCGGGGTCGGACACGCCGGGCATGCCCGCGTCGGTGACGACCAGGACGTCCCGGCCCTCGCGCAGGTCGGTGAGCAGCTCGTCGGTGCGGCGGCTCTCGTTGGCGTCGTAGTAGGACACGACGCGGGCGCCCTCCGCGCCGCCGGGCCGCACCCCGGCCCGGGTCGCGAACTGGCGTAGCCTGCGGGTGTCCTCCGCGGCGATGACCCGGGCCTCCTCCAGGACACGCAGCAGCCTGGGCGGTGCGTCCTCGAGGTTGCCGATGGGGAGCCCGGCCAGGGTCAGGGTTCCGACCCTCCGCTTACCATCGCCCTCAACCACTGTCATCCCCGTCCTGTCACGCTACGGTGGCATCTGTCACGCCACCCGAAACCTGTCTCGCGGCCCGTCCGCAAAGGGACACGACCATCTCCGACCCCAACCTACGAGCCGAGATGACCACCACCGCACTTTCCTCCGAGGTCGAGCCGACCCCGCCCCCGCGCTCCTCGTCCCTGCGGACCCGGTTCCTGCCCGCCGACCCGACCCCGGTGTGGATCGCCTGGACGGGGGCCGTCCTCGTCGCCGCCTTCGCCGGTGCCCTCCGGTTCGTCGGCTTCGGCCGGCCGGAGCGGATCTACTTCGACGAGACCTACTACGCCAAGGACGCCTACGGCCTCCTGAACTACGGCTACGAGCACGAGACCGTCGAGGAGCCCGTCGACGCGGACGCCCTGCTCCAGAGCGGCGGGACGGACATCTTCACCGGCGGGGGCGACTTCATCGTCCACCCGCCGGTCGGCAAGTGGATGATCGCACTGGGCGACCGGCTGTGGGGCCTGCTGCCGTTCGGCGAGTCGATGACCCCCGAGGCGTGGCGGTTCGCCGCGGTCCTGGCGGGCGTCGCCTCGGTCCTCATCCTGGTCCGGGTGGCGACCCGGATGACCCGCTCGGTGCTGCTGGGCTGCACCGCCGGCGTGATCCTGGCGCTGGACGGCCTGCACTTCACGCTGAGCCGCGTCGCCATGCTCGACATCTTCCTCACCCTGTGGATCCTGGCCGGGTTCGCCTGCCTGGTGATCGACCGGGACAGGACGAGGGAGCGCCTGGTGAGACTGGCCGAGGCCGGGGTGGACGTGACCTCCGTCGGCTGGCTGGGGATGCGCTGGTGGCGGCTGGCCGCCGGGCTGTGCTTCGGCCTGGCGGTGGGCACCAAGTGGTCCGCGCTGTTCTTCATCGCCGCGTTCGGCCTGCTCACCGTGGCGTGGGACTACGGGGCGCGCAGCAGCGCCGGCCAGAAGGGCGCGGGGCTGCGCTGGTTCGGCTTCGACGCGGTCCCGGCGTTCGTGCAGACCGTGGTGGTGGCCGGGGCCGTCTACCTGGTGTCGTGGTCGGGCTGGCTGTTCACGCGGGGCGGCTACAACCGGGACTACGCCGACGGCACGGCGCCGGACCTCCTGCCCGGCTTCCTGGCCGCGCCCTGGGAGGCCCTGGCGAGCCTGTGGAACTACCACACGCGCATGATGGGCTTCCACGACAACCTCAGCAGCGACCACACCTACATCTCCCAGCCGTGGGAGTGGATCGTCATGCGCATGCCGGTGATGTTCCACTACAACGGCGAGGCCGTGGGGTGTCCGAGCAACGACTGCGTGACCTCGATCGTGTCCATCGGGACGCCGGTCGTCTGGTGGCTGTCCATCCTCGCCCTGACGGTGCTGGTGGGCTGGTGGGTGACCTTCCGCGACTGGCGTGCCGGGGCGGTGCTGCTGGGCGTGGCCGCGGGGTGGCTGCCCTGGTTCGCGTTCCCCGACCGGCCCATGTTCCTGTTCTACGCGCTGCCGATGCTGCCGTTCCTGGTGCTGGCGATCGTGCTGATGCTGGGCCTGGTGATGGGCGCCGGGGAGGAGAGCCCGCGGTTCTCGCCCTATCTGCGGGCGCTGGGGGGAATCGTGTTCGGTGTGGTGATGCTGCTGATCATCGCGCACTTCGCCTACCTCTACCCCGTTTTGTCCGCCTATCCGATGGACCGGGAACTGTGGGACGACAGGCTGTGGTTCCGGGTGTGGATCTACGGGCGCGAAGCACTGACGTGACCTGCGCGGGAGAACGGGCGCGTTCTCCATTAGTGGCAGGGCGGAAGGAAATCAATGCTTTCGCGTAGCCGAAACAGGACACCCCGCACGGGGGGTTCACCCGGTCGAAAGCCTCGGCAGGGGACCCCCCTCCCTGGTACTGTCTGCAACTGGTTGCTGTTGTAGTTTCCATGGATGCCCGAGGCGCCTCGCGGAACTTCACGTGGGCGCTTTTGCGGGGGACCGTTCTCTTCACTTCGGCGCCCGGCGACCCGGGGCCAGCAGGGTGCGGCCCCGTTGTAGTCCCCAAGGGAGAGCACATGGCTCAGGGCACCGTGAAGTGGTTCAACTCTGAAAAGGGTTTCGGGTTCATCGCCGTCGAGGGCGGGCAGCCCGACGTGTTCGTGCACTACTCGGCGATCGCGGGGAGCGGCTTCCGGAACCTGGAAGAGGACCAGCGGGTCGAGTTCGACATCATCCAGGGCCCCAAGGGCCCGCAGGCCGCGGACGTCCGCACCATCGCCTAGACAGATCGTGGCGGGTCCTCGGTGACCCGGCGGAACCGTCCAGGCGGGCGTTTCCCTCCACATGCGTTCCCGACCCCCGCCCCTGGCCACAGGGGCGGGGGTCGGCCGCGTCCGGGGCGTTCCCCGGGTGTCCGCCCCGCGATCCGGTCATGGTTACCCAAGCGCACCGAGACCGGTTAACCTGCTTGAAGCCGGTCGATATCCCGAGAACGAGGATCGCGCATGTTCAACATCAGCGGAGGAGAGTTCGTCGTCCTCCTTCTGCTCGCGCTGCTGATCTTCGGGCCCGACCAGCTCCCCAAGGCCGCCCAGCAGGTGGGCCGGGTGCTGCGGCAGCTGCGCACCATGGCCAACTCCGCCTCCAAGGACATCAAGGAGGGCCTGGGGCCGGAGTTCAAGGACTTCGACGTCCAGGACCTCAACCCCAAGCGGTTCGTGCAGAAGCACTTCTGGGAGGAGGGCGAGGACGAGTCGCAGGCCAAGCCGGCCGCGCGTCTCAACGGCCGCCGCCCCCCCTTCGACGACGAGGCGACCTGACCGGCCTCACCCTGCCAGGACCAGGACGAACGCCCCCAGCGCCAGCAGGATCAGCGACCCCACGATGACGGCGGGCGAGCCGAAGGCCAGGACGAGCACCTCCGCGGCCAGCGCCCCGCCGATCGCGGCCGCGGCCCAGGGCCAGCGCGCCTCCGGCGTCCAGCCGTTGCGGCGCTCGCGGCCGGCGGTGACGCCGAGTGCGAGCGCGATGAGCGCCCAGAACACCAGGTGTGCGACGACCCGCACGGAGGGGTCGACGTAGTCGGCCATCCCGCCGACGACCATCACGTACAGGACCGTCGCGGTGGCCAGGCGCCAGTGGCCGCGGCCCCGCTCGACGGGGATGTCGCGCAGCCGGGCCGGGGTGGTCCGGCGGAAGCGCTCGGCCGCCACGGGGCGCGGTTCGGGTTCGGGGGGCGGGGGCGGCTCGGGGCGGGGCCGGGGCGGTTCGGGCGGCGGCTCGTAGCCTCCGACGGGCTCGGGGCCCTCGGGGTACTGGTGGCCACCGGGGTACTGGGGGGAGTCGGACACGGTCCGCCCCTTCACGGTCGGCGCTGTCCGGCCTGGCGGCCGGGGGACTCTGCTCCTCCCCTACCCGGAGCCCGGCGGTGTCAAATCTCCGCCGGTCCCGGCGGGCGGGGGAACATGAGGAGGGGCCCGGGCCCCGCGAACGTGTTCGCCGGAGGCCCGGGCCCGCAGACCTCAGTGGACTAGAGCCAGGAGAATCCGCTGGAGCGGGAGCAGAGCGCCTGCTTGATCATGACATGTACCTTTCGTGTGGCTTCAGCCCATCCCTGGACCACCTTGGACCACCCGACCGACCCCGACAAGACCTCCACCCGAATGTTCACCATTTTATGACGTATCGGGGCACAAAGGACGGAAGGGTCGCGACCTCGCGAAGCCGGTACCGCAGAAAGCCCAGATCAGCGACACGGACTTCTCGATCGCAACTCCCACCGTCCCCGACGACCTGCAAAAACAAGACCGCCCCCCGGCAAAATCCCCCCTGGGGCATTAACCGAGAGTAACCACCGGCGCATTGTCGCCCCACCTCCGGAACGCCACACCGATCGGAATTGCGATCCATTCTCCCAGAATATCGGACGACCTCCGATAAACCCCGGGAGCGATCCGTCCGCTTCGCACGAAAAGGAGGACCACCGCCTTGACACTCTCCGTGATCACCTTGCGGAATAGTTTCTCGGGCGACAGGTATTCCACGGAACTCCGGCCCCTCTTTACGGACGGACCGAACCCGGGAATATGACCACCCCCTTTCAAGCCACCGGATCTCGCCCCCCTCCCCACCCCACCGAGGTGCCTGTTTCCTGTCGGTTCGACCCGTAGAGCGCCGGATGTGCCGCAAAACCCGGGCGAACGGGCGCACCCGAGGGCTATCCTGGGTCCGCACCGGCCCCCGCTCCAGGGGATAGCCGCTTCGCCGGTGACACTCGGGGCTCCGGTCCGGAATCGACACCCCGCGCGAGGGGATATCCGGCCGGCCCGACACGGGGGCCGTGCAGCGCACGGCCCCCTTCCGCGTTCAGCCGCCGAACCAGCCCTGCGCGTCCAGGCGGAAGGCCTCCGTCCCGGTGACCGCGGCCGGCGCCTCCTCCAGGCCGCGCAGCCGGTCCCCGCCGAGCTCGGCCGCCCGCTCCCCGCGCAGCCGGTCCAGGACCTCCGCCGACACGGCCAGCGCGTCGAGTCCGCGCCCGGTCAGGCGGACGCGCCTGCGCCGGGCGTCGGCCGGGTCCTCCACCCGTTCCACGTAGCCCGGCCGCTCGACGGCTTCCTGCGGCCCAGCGGCCTGTTCGAGGCGACCACCCTGGACCCGACCGCCCGGGAGACCGTGATCATGACCGTGGCGACGCACCACGGCTGCCACGTGTGCGTCGCGATGCACAGCGCGGTCCTGGCGGGGGCCGGGGCGGACCCCGGGCTCATCGGCGCGCTGCGGGAGCGGCGGCCGCCGCCCGACCCGCGGCTGGAGGCGCTGCGGGTGTCCGCCCTGGCCGTGATCGGCTCCGCCGGGGCGGTGGACGACGCCGGCCTGCGGGACTTCCCGGACCGCGGGTACACCGCGCAGAACGCGCTGGAGGTCGTCCTGGGGGTGGGCGCCCACACGCTGTCGGCCTTCGCCGACCGGCTCACCCGGGCGCCGCTGGACGCCCTCCACGGGCACGCCTGGGAGGGGTGAGCCGGGGCCGCGGCGCGGGGGCCGCACCGGTCGGGTGCGGGGCCTCCGCGCGGAGGGGCCGGGCCGGGGGCGGCGCCGGGAGGAGCAGGCCGGGGCGGACGCCCCGCGGGCCGTACCCCGCCGCTGTACGCACACGACGAAGGCCCCTCCCGAACCCGGGAGGGGCCTTCTACCTTCGGTGGAGCTATGGGGATTTGAACCCCAGACCCCCTCGATGCGAACGAGGTGCGCTACCGGACTGCGCCATAGCCCCTTGAAGACGAGATAAGCCTAGCAGGGATCCGGGGATGCTCCGAACCGGTTCCGGAGATCCCCGGCGGCCTCAGTCCCCGGCCGCCCGCAGCCGGGCGTCGGCGTACTGGTCGTAGACCTGGTTGCGGCGGTCCCGCAGGGCGATGATCTCCGCCTCGCGCTCCGCCTCCCGCTCGGCCTCCCGCTCCTGCCGCTCGGCCAGCCTGCGGGCGCGCAGGGCGGCACGGCGGCGGGCCTCCAGGACCGCGGCCCGGTGTTCGGCGTCGGCCTTGGCGGCCTCGCGCAGCAGCACGAGGTGCCCTCCCAGCAGGAGCACCGGCGGCAGCGTCACCCACCAGGGGCCCAGCCCGAAGGCGACGGCGACCACGGTGCCCGCGGTGAGCAGGACGAGCGTGGTGGTGCGGCGGCGCCGGCGGGCGATGACCCGGGAGCGCCGCTCGCGGGACCGCGGGCCGGGGAGCGGCCCGACCTCGGCGGCGACCGCCTCGGACTCCTCGGCCCCCTCCTCGACGTCCTCCGCGCCCTCGACCTCCGGGTCCCGCGCCGCGGTCCCGGTGTCCTCGTCCTCGCGCCGCGGGTCCTCGGGGACGGTGTCCACCGGGTCCTTCCGCAGCAGCATCGGGACGAGGACGATGAGCCATACGACCACGATGGCCAGGTACAGAGGAGAGCTGCTCATCACCCCTCCTCACGATGACGGCCACTGAACGTTGATCGACACGTCGTCGACACCGCCCCGCACGGTCCGGCCGGGGAGGGGAACGTCCGTCCTGGGGACGGGGCTCCCGACCTCGGACCCGTCCGGGAGGACTCCCGGACATATCCGCGCGCTGCCCGCATCGTCAATGCGTCTATGTTCCGCACGGTACGACCCCGTGTCCATAAATGCGCCACATTCTGACCGGAGTGTCGCAAGATTGTGGACCCTCAGTTTCGGCCGTCCGAGGCGTTCGAGCGTCGGCGCAGGTCAACAGGTGACTGCGCAGAGCAATGCCAATTCAACGCAAAGTAATTGATCAATGTCGTTAAAGAGAGGTTTAAGTTCCGGTCACACCCGTGATGGTGCCACGTTCAGTTCGCCCCGGGGTGCGGACTCGCCGGGTGGTGGGGATCTCCGCCGCCGTTCGGGCCCTGTGGCCCCAATGGGGAACCGGGGCCGGAACCGGACGCCGGCGGAGTCCCCGAGGCTCTTCCCTGGCGCCACCGGTGCAGCAGTCCGTCCGGTACCTCCTCGGCCGTGAGCGCGTAGCAGATGTGGTCCCGCCATTCCCCGTCGATGTGGAGCTGGCGTCTGCGCACGCCCTCGTCCCGGAAGCCGAGCTTGGTCGCGACGCGTCTGCTGGCCCGGTTCTCGGGGCGGATGTTGGCCTCGACCCGGTGCAGTCCCACCCGGAAGAAGGCGTGGTCCACGGCGAGCGCCACGGCCGTCGGGGTGATCCCCCGGCCCGCGTGGGCGCTGTCGATCCAGTACCCGACCTGCGCCGACCGGGCCGAGCCCCAGACGATGCCGCCCACGGACAGCTGCCCGACGAAGCGGCCCTCGTAGTACACCGACCAGGGCATGGACAGGCCCTGGCGGGCCTCCCGCCGGATGGCCTGGATCATGGCGACGTAGGGGGACAGACCGGTGCTGCGCAGCGGCATCTCCGGATAGGTCGGTTCCCAGGGCCGCAACCACTCGGCGTTGCGGGCCCGGGTGTCGCGCAGGGCGGTGGCGTCGCGGAGCCGGAGGGGCCGGAGCTCGACCGGACCCTCCTCCAGGGTGACGGGCCACCCTTGTCTGCGATTCACGACCGTCCCTTCGCCGACACCCGCCGGGTTCCGGCTCCGGCGGGGGTCTCCAGTATTCCACTCCTCGGGCACGGCGTGTCGGGGGTCACTCGCCACCCCGAAAACGGACGGGTCCTAATGCCACTGGTTCCTCACCGGAAAGGGGTCGCTAGGTCAAGGAATTCTCTGTGGACGGAATGCCCGAGATGTGATTCCCGTCATTGCCCGGTTCATTCGGAGCCCGGGTGATCCGCGCCACCCAACTGGTCGAGGGCGTGGCCCAGGACCGGTTCCAGAACGTCCATTCCGTCGCTCGCCCCGCCCCGCGAACCGGGCAGGTTCACCACGAGCACCCGCCGTTCACCGCGCACGATCACCCCGGCCAGGCCGCGCGAGAGGATGGCGGTGGGCACGCCCTTCTCCCGCCCGGCGGCCCGGATCGCCTCGGCGATACCCGGCACCTCGTAGGCGAGCAGGGCCCGCGTGACCTCGGGGGTGAGGTCCTGCGGGGTCACCCCGGTGCCCCCGGTGGTCAGCACCGCGTCGGCGCCCTCGGCCACCGCCCGCTCCAGTGCCCCGGCGACCGGCGGGCCGTCCGGCACCACCCAGGGCCCCAGCGGCGCGAAGCCCATGGCGCGCAGCCGCTCGGCGATGACCGGTCCGGAGCGGTCGGGGTACACTCCCGCCGCCGCCCGGTTGGACGCCGTCACCACGGCCACGCGCCGCGGGGGGGTGTCACTCACCGCGCCTCCAGTGGCCCTTCTTACCGCCGGTCTTCTCCTCCACCCGGACCCGGGTGATCTCGGCCTCGGGATCGACGGCCTTGACCATGTCCACCAGGCCCAGGGCGGCGGTCATGACGCTGGTCAGGGCCTCCATCTCGACCCCGGTGCGGTCGGCGGTGCGCACCGTCGCCCGGATGTCGACCCCCTCGTCGACGACGGTCAGCTCCACGTCCACGCCGTGCACGGCGATGGGGTGGCACAGCGGGACCAGGTCGGGGGTGCGCTTGGCGCCCTGGATGCCGGCGATCCGCGCCACCGCCAGGGCGTCGCCCTTGGGAACGCCGCCCCCGCGCAGGGCGGCCACGGCCTCGGTGCCGAGCAGTACCCGGCCGGTGGCGGTGGCGGTGCGCGCGCTCACGTCCTTGGCGGAGACGTCGACCATGCGCGCCGCTCCCGACGCGTCCAGATGGGTGAGCCCTCCGGGGTTCCCGTCCGCCCGTGGGGTGTCGCTCATCGTCGTCCTCCGTGTCCGTGACCGTGTGCACGGGCCCGCCGGGCCCCCCACGAAGGTACGGCACACGGGGCCCCGCCCGCCCCCTCGGCCCCGCGGGGCACGGATCCGGGCGGGCCGGGCGGTCAGACCGGGTCGGGCAGGATCAGGGTCTCCACCACGGTGCCCGCGGGAAGTTCCGTGGTGTCCTCGGGCACGACGATCAGCGCGTTGGTGGTACTGAGCGCGGTGAGCTGGTGCGACTCCTGCCGGGTCAGCGGGGTCACCGCGGCCTCGCCGCCCGGGGCCGCGGGCGCCAGGACGCCGCGCAGGTAGGAGCGGCGGCCGGGCGGCGAGGCGACCGGTGCGGCCAGCCGGGCGCGCACACCCTCCAGGGAGGTCGGCGGCAGGCCGCGCAGGCGGCGCAGCACCGGCAGGACCAGCACCTGGAAGGAGACGAAAGCGCTCACCGGATTGCCCGGCAGGGTGACGATCGGGGTGCGGTCCGGGCCGATGACCCCGAACCCCTGCGGCTTTCCCGGCTGCATCGCCACCTGGGTGAACTCGACGGTGCCCTGGGCGCTGAGCACCTCCTTGACCACGTCGTAGGCGCCCATGCTCACCCCGCCGGTCGTGACGACCAGGTCGGCGCGGACGAGCAGTCCCTCCAGGGTGTCCAGGACCTTGGCCGGGTCGTCGCCGACGAACCCGTGGCGGTGCACCTCGCAGCCGGCGTCGCGGGCGGCGGCCGCCACCATGAAGCTGTTGGACTCCCAGATCTGGCCCGGGCCCAGCGGGCGCCCCGGCTCGACCAGCTCCTCACCGGTGGAGAGCACCACCACGCGCGGGCGGGGGAAGACCGACACGGTGCGGCGGCCCACGGCGGCGAGCACGCCCATCTCTCCGGCGCCGATGCGGGCGCCGGGTTCCAGGACCACGGTCCCGGCCTCGATGTCGCCGCCGGCCCGGCGGATCGCGTTGCCCTCCCGGACCGGCCGGGAGAAGGCGGCCCGGGCGGCGCCGCCGTCGGTCCACTCGACCGGGACGACCGCGTCGGCGCCGACGGGCAGCGGCGCCCCGGTCATGATGCGGGCGCACATGCCGGGCCGGATCGCGGTCGGGGACGGGTCGCCCGCGGCGATGTCGGCGACCACCGGGAGGCGCACCGGGGCCCGGGGCGAGGCGTCCGCCAGGTCGGCGGCGTGCACGGCGTACCCGTCCATGGAGGAGTTGTCGAAGCCGGGGAGGGACACCGGGGAGGCGACCGTCTCGGCCAGCACGGTGCCGTGCGCCTGGAGCAGATCGACCTCGACCGGCCGGGGGTCGTCCACCACGGCCAGGATGTCGGTGATGTGCTGTTCGACGCTCTTCACGGGGGCTCCTCCGATTCGCGGCCAGGGCGTGGGCGCCCGCGGGCGCCCACGCCCCATTGTGGCCGGATCCGGGTCGGGGGACGGGCACCGTCCCCCCGGTCCGTGCGCCGGGGCGCTCCCGGCCGCGGGGCGCTCAGCTCCCGGCGGTGTGCCCGTCCACGAACTCGCGCAGCCACGGCAGCAGCTCGTCGGCCAGGTCCGGGCGGCGGCAGGCGAAGTCCACGACGGTGCGGATGTAGTCGGCCTTGTTGCCGGTGTCGTAGCGGCGGCCGCGGAACAGGACACCGCGGACCGTGCCGCCGTCCTCGGGCTTGCGCCGGGCCAGCTCGCGCAGGGCGTCGGTGAGCTGGATCTCGCCGCCCCGGCCGGGCCGGGTCTCGTGCAGCACCGGGAAGACCGACGGGTCGCAGATGTAGCGGCCGATGATCGCCCAGCGGCTGGGGGCCTGCTCCGGGGAGGGCTTCTCCACCAGGTCGGTGACGGTGACGACGTCGTCCTCGTCGGTGGGCTCGATGCCGGCGCAGCCGTAGAGGGAGACCTGCTCGGGCTCGACCTCCATGAGCGCGACCACGCTGCCGCCGTACCGGTGGCGGACCTCGATCATGCGGCGCAGCAGGTCGGCGGACTCGATGAGGTCGTCGCCGAGCAGGACCGCGAACGGGTTGTCCCCCACGTGCGCCTCCGCGCACAGGACGGCGTGCCCCAGGCCGCGCGGCTCCCCCTGGCGGACGTAGTGGACCTGGGCCAGGGAGCTGGGTTCCAGGACCGAGCGCAGCCGCTCGGCGTCCCCCTTGGCCTCCAGGGCCTCCTCCAACTCGTAGGCGCGGTCGAAGTGGTCCTCGATGGAGCGCTTGTTGCGGCCCGTGATCATGAGGACGTCGCGCAGGTCGGCGGCGACCGCCTCCTCCAAGACGTACTGGATCGCGGGCTTGTCCACGATCGGGAGCATCTCCTTGGGCGTGGCCTTGGTCGCCGGGAGGAACCGGGTCCCCAGGCCGGCCGCGGGCACGACAGCCTTCGTCACGGGGGCGAGGGCTGGATCTGGCTGGTCGCTGGCGTTCATGTCGGCACTCTAGGGCAGATCCCGGGCTGGGACGGTGCAGCGGTGTCCTCCGGGTGTCGAGAAGTCCCGGCGGTTTCGGGTCCGGGTGGGACGAAAGCCATCCGCCGTTCACCGGGGTGCGGCGGCGGGCCGGCCGCGGGTCCGCGACACACTGGCCCCATGGACGAGACGACGCGGTCTGACAAGCGGCGGATGCGGCGGGAGGTCCTGGCGGCGCGCCGGGCGATGGACCCCCGGGAGCGCGGGCGCGCCGGGTCGGCCGTGCGCGACACCCTCACCGGGCTGCCGTGGCTGGCCATGAGCGGAACCGTGGCCTGCTACTACTCGGTGGGCACCGAGCCGGACACCCGCAAGCTCGTCGCGGCGCTGTGGAAGCGGGGCGCGTACGTGCTGCTGCCGGTCTTCCTGCCCGACGGGAACCTGGACTGGGCGGCCTACGACGGCCCCGACGGCCTGGAACCCGCCGGGCACGGGCTGCTGGAGCCCACCGGCCGCCGCTACGGGACCGGGGCCCTGGCCACCGCGGACGCGGTGGTGTGCCCGGCGCTGGCGGTGGACCGCTCCGGCGGGCGCCTGGGCCGGGGAGCCGGGTGCTACGACCGGGCGCTGGCCCTGCGGGGTCCGAACTGCCCGGCGATCGCCGTGGTGTACGACGGCGAGTTCGTGGACGCGGTCCCCGGGGAGGAGCACGACCTGCGGGTGGACGCGGTGGTCACCCCGGGCGGCGGACTGCGCGTGTTCGACTCCGGGACTTGGCCCGCCCCGGAGCGCCGGGGGTGATCCCCCGGGGTCCCGGACACGCCCGGGGCGGATGGGAGAGCCCCGGCGGACCGCACGTGTCCGCCCCGGGACACCGCCCACCCGGAACACCGGACGCACCGCCCCGCGACACGGTCCGCCCGGGGCGGATGGGAGCGCCCCGGCGGGGACGGGCCGGGAGCGGTCCCGTCCGGCGGGCGCGCCCGGAGCGGGCCGGGCTGGCCGCGGGATTAAGCGGGCGGGGAGGGGCGTTGTCAGGGACGATCGCGCTCCGGTCGACGACGACGCCGCCGACCGGTGTCCCCACTGTCACGGCCCCGGTCGACGAGCGCGTACTATTTAGCAGTCAACGGGCGAGAGTGCCAGCAAGGAGGACCCGAACAGTGCCTACGTACCAGTACGCGTGCACCGAGTGCGGCGCCCAGATGGAGGTCGTGCAGAGCTTCAGTGACGACGCCCTGACCGTCTGCCCCGAGTGCGAGGGCCGACTGCGCAAGGTCTACTCCGCGGTGGGCATCGTCTTCAAGGGCTCCGGCTTCTACCGCACCGACAGCGGCAAGACCTCCAACAGCTCTTCCCTGACCGGCTCCGGCGCGAGCACCGCCCCCGCGGCCGCCTCGGACAAGAAGGAGTCCGCGGGCTCGGAGACCTCCTCCTCGTCCTCGCCCGCCAAGAGCGAGAGCACCAGCGGCAGCACCGCGGCCGCCGCCGCGACCGGCGGCTGAGGGCCTCCGCCGCCGACCGACCCTCCGCGCCGCCGAGCCATCGGCGGCGCGTGGCGCGTCCGAGGTGCACGGGCACGCCGAACACCCCCGGAGTGCGTCCGCGGGCACACCGGGGAAGGGTCGCGGAAAGGCCGGGGAAGGGCCTGTGGACAACCCGTTCGGGCGGGGTCCGGGGGCTTATTTTCGAAGCATGACCGACGCCCCGCGCCCTCCCTACCGGCACCGCGGCGCGCTCACCCGGTTCGTGGACCGGCACCGGCGCACCCTCGCCGCCCTGCTGACCGCCGCCGCGCTGGTCGCCGCCGTCCTGACGGTGCGCCCGCCACCGCCCGCCACCGTCGAGGTGCTGGTCGCCGCCCGTGACCTGGACGCCTCCGGCCCCCTGGCCGCGGGCGACCTGGTGCCCGCCTCCCTGCCCGCCTCCGCCGCCCCGCGCGGCGCCCTGGACCCGGGCACCGCGACCGCGGGCCGCAGCCTCAACGCCCCCGTGCGCCGCGGGGAGGTCATCACCGACGCCCGCCTGTCGGACCCACCCGCCCTGCCCTACGGCGACGGCCTGGTCGCCGTGCCCGTGCGGGTCGCCGACCCGGGGGCGGTGGCACTGCTCTCCCCCGGGGACCGGGTGGACGTACTGGCGGCGCAGGGCCGCGACGAGTTCGCCCCGGCCCGTGCCGGACCGGCCGCGGAGGTGGTCGGGGACCGCCCGGTGCTGGCGGTACCGCCCGAGGCCGGCCACGGCGGCGAGGGCGGAGCACTCATCCTCATCGCCGCCAGCCCGCAGGAGGCCCGGGAACTGGCCGGGCGGGCCGTCGACTCACGCCTGTCCATCACCATCCGGGGTTGACCGCTGACCTACCGTTCATCACCATCCGCAGTTGACCGATGACCATTTGTGGTGAAAGCTGGCCGAGCGCCCCCACCCGCCGCTCCCCCGCGCCTCCGGCGCACGCGGGCACGGGATCCCCGACGAGGGGCGCGTTCCGCACAGCACGCACGAGACACGTAGGGCTTTTGCCATGGAAGGCTTCAAGAAGTTCCTGCTCCAGGGGAACCTGGTGCAGCTCGCGGTGGCGGTCGTGATCGGCACGGTCTTCGCCAACCTGGTCACCGCGTTCACGGAGGGGTTCATCACCCCGCTGATCGGCATCTTCGGCGGGGTCCCCACCTTCGGCGACCTCTACTTCGAGATCAACGGCAGCCGGTTCCTGTACGGCGCGTTCATCGACGCGCTGATCTCGTTCCTGATCACCGCGACGATCGTCTACTTCTTCGTGGTGCTGCCGCTCGCCAAGCTGATGGAGCGCTTCGTCAGGGCCGAGGAGGCCACCACCCGCGAGTGCCCGCACTGCTTCACCGAGATCAACAAGAAGGCCGAGCGCTGCCCCGCCTGCACCAGCGAGGTCGTCCCGGAGACCGCGGCCTGACACCCCCGGGGGCGGCCCGGCCGGGCCGCCCCCGGGCCACGGCCGGAGGGCCTCCGGCCGTGGCGGCGCCCGGGCCGTAGGGCCTCCCGAGCCGGGCGCCGCCACCGGCTAACGGGTGTACTCCCAGTGCCAGGGCTCGAACGGACTCGACTTGGCCCAGGCGGGGTGGATCCACCCGTGGTCCGCGCCGTTGGTCTCCATCCAGTTCCACCTCTCCGAGCGGAAGTTCTGGATGCCGCAGCCCAGGTCGATGGCCTGGCCCAGTCCGTGGTTGCTGGTGCCCGGGACCGCTGCGAACCCGGGGGGCTGCTCGGCGTAGACGCGGTGCTGGTTGGGCAGGTCGCGGTAGGCGCTGTTGATGCACATGTTCTCGCCGAAGCGCTCGATGTACTTCACGTTGAGCTCGAGGAAGTCCACGGCGGCGTCGGCGCGCAGGAACTTGTCGTCGTAGAGCTCGCACAGGGCCTCCGACGGCAGCAGGCCGTTGGGGTAGCCGTTGGCCAGCTCGGCCTTGCTCGGGTCGCAGTTGGCGGCGGCCATGTACGAGTCGGGGTCGATGCCGCGCGCCTCCAGCTCGTCCGTGAGCGCCTGGGTGCTCTCCTCGGACTGCGTGCGCAGCCGCTCCACCTCGGCGCCCAGGGCCGCCTGCTCCAGCTGGGTGGTGGTCTGGAGCTCCTGGGCCTGCCCGGCCAGTTCGACCTGCTCGTCGCGCAGGTCGGTGGCGTCCTGGATGAGCGCCTCGTTGTTCTCCGAGATCTTGGCGGCGTAGGACTGGGTCTGCAGGTCCTCGTCGAGGTCCCCGGCGACGAGGACGCCCAGCGGCCCGGCGCTGGGCTGCTGGTAGAGGGTGCTGGCCAGCTGCGCCAGCGGCTCGCGCATCTCCCCCAGCTCCAGCTCGGTCTGCTGGAGTTCGTGGATGGTCTCCACGAGTTCGCCCTGGGCCTCTTCCAGGGCCTCCTGCCGCTCCGTGTACTCGGCGGTGGCCTCTTCGAGCTCCTGGGCGGCCTGCTCGGCCTGTTCCCGCAGTTCTTCCAGGCTGGCGGCGGCCGGGGCGAGCGCCACCGGCGGCGGCGGGACCACGATCAGGCCGGTGACCAGCAGCAGGGTCAGGACCCGGGCGAGCCCGGCGTGCCAGCCACGGTGGCGGTCCGCGACCGGCACACCACGCGCCGCTTCCGGTACGCGGGGTCCCCGCCGCGCCGAATCAGAGGTGAACGGCACGAATGCTCCTCCGGCTGCTTCTAATCCTCGAACGCCTACCCGTGGCCGCAAGGCAACGTACTACATGTCCACTTGCGGTCATACGAGAACGGTCGGCCGGTCGGCGCGGAATCCGGGAAGAGGGCCCCTCCCGCTGCGCGCACACTGCACGGCCGCCACTGTCATGGCTGGTCATCGAGGTGCGGCAGGTCACAGGACCCGGCCGCACCACGGGACACCGGGGCGGAACGGGACCTAACATGACAGCCCTCGTGAACAACATCACACCGCCACCAGGACAACCAATCGTAGGTCAGAGTACTCCGCCATGCACGCAGAGTCCCCCAAGCGGGCGGCCAAGACACCCTCCGACACCCCGAGTACGCCCATCCTGGGTTAGGCTTGGCCCGACGGCGGGGCAACGCATACCCGAGCGTTCCCCCGGCCGACCCATGGCTCCATAGCTCAGGGGATAGAGCACCGCTCTCCTAAAGCGGGTGTCGCAGGTTCGAATCCTGCTGGGGCCGCCCACCGCGGAATGCGGCCCCTCCTCCGGGAGGGGCCGCATTCCGTGTTCCGGAGAGGCCCCCCGGGGCCCGCACGGGCGATCGGATCTCCCCTTGGCAAGAATATGACGACCGGTCTATATTTTACCCGTGGGAACCAAAGGGGAAGAGACGCGCGCCCGCATGGTCGCCGCCGCACGGGACCTGATCGAGGCACAGGGCTACTTCGGCACCGGGGTGAACCGGGTGCTGGCCGACAGCGGCGCGCCGCGCGGCTCCCTGTACTTCCACTTCCCGGAGGGCAAGGACCGGCTGGTCGCCGACGCCCTGGAGGAGGGCGGCCGGGAGGTGGACGGGCTCATCGCCGCGACGGAGCACGGGGAGCCGGACGCCGCGTCCCTCACCCGGCGGCTGCTCGGCGTCCTCGCCGACCGCATGGAGGCGTCCTCCTACGACAAGGGGTGCCCGGTGGCGACGGTGGCCCTGGAGGTCTCCGGCACCCCGGAGCGCGGCGGCAACGAGCGGCTGCGCGAGGTCTGCGCGCGGATCTACGCGCGGTGGGAGCGGGCGCTGGCGGACCGGCTGGTCGCCGAGGGCCGGCCCCGCCCGGAGGCGGAGGACGCAGCCGGGGCCGTGCTCGCGCAGATCGAGGGCTCCCTGCTGCTCGCCCGGGTCCGGCACGACCGAGCCCCGGTCGACCGCGCGGCACGGGCCGTGGAGGCCCTGCTCGCCCGCTGACCGACCCGCCCCGACGGATGCGGGCGGTCCGGCCGTCGCAAAAAATATGAAGACCGGTCTATTTAAAAGGAGGATCCGTGTCCGAGAACGGAACACCGGGGAGCCTGGTCGTGGGAGCGACGGGGTTCGTGGGGCGGTGGCTGGTCCGCGCACTGCTCGGCCGGGGCACGCCGGTCGTCGCGACCGCGCGCGGCGGCCGCGGCGAGGAGCTGCGGCGCTGGCTGCGCGCCCACGGGGCGGACGACGGAGCACTGGCCACGGTGGAGGCCGACATCACCCGGCCGGGCCTGGCGCTCTCCCCCGCCGACCGGGACGCCCTCGGCGGGGTCCGCGACGTGTTCAACGCGGCGGCCCTGTACCGGTTCGGCGCGTCCGAGGAGGAGGCCCGGGCGGTCAACGTGGCGGGGGCCGTCAACGTGCTCGACCTTGCGGGCTCCCTGCCGGGGCCGCGCCGCCTCGTGCACCTGTCCGGGTACCGCGTGGCCGGGCACCCCCTGCCGGAGTTCCCGCTGCCCGCCGCCACCGCGCGCGGCCTGTACCGCGGGCTGGGCGCCTACGAGGCCTCGAAGGTGGAGGGGGACGCGGCGGTCCGCCTGCTGGCGGCCGAGCGCGGGGTGCCGCTGACCGTGGTGGCCCCGGGGACGGTGATCGGGCACTCGGAGACGGGCGAGTCGGGGCAGTACATCGGGCTGTCCGAGCTGGTGAAACGGCTGTGGCGGGGGCGGCTGGCCGCGGTGCCGGGGAACCGGCGCACGTTCCTGCCGGTGGTGGCCGTGGACCACCTGGCGGCGTTCACCGCTTCGGCCCCCGGGTACGACGACGGCCCGTTCCGGTCCCACACGGTCCTGGACCCGCGGACACCGCCGCTGCCGGAGACGCTGGCGCTGATCGCCGACCACCTGGGGGTGGCGCGTCCGCGGCTGACCGTCCCGGTCGGCCTCGTGCGCCGCCTGCCGCGGGCCCTGACCGGCGTCGATCCGGAGGGGCTGTCGTTCTTCTCGGAGGACCGCTACGACACCGGCTCCGCCGACCGCCTGGCACGGGCGGCGGGCCTGGCCCACCCTCCCGTGGAGGAGGCCCTGCGCCGCTGGGCCTCCCGGCTGGTCGAGGAGGACTTCGGCCGCGCCGCGGTCCGGGCCTGAGGGCCGGGGTCCCGGGGCCCCGCCCCGGCCCCGGAGCCGGAGCCGGGCAGTCCCGGTGCCGGTCCGCCGTTCACCAGGGGACGGCACGGACTTCTCCCCCGGGCGCCGTGTCGCGGTGACAACACGGAGTGATCATCCGATGATGGCTGCGGCAGCAGGAGCACATCCGGGGGGCCACGGGATGAAGAATGCGGGCGGAGCGCACCGCGACGACCACGACGACGAGCCGACGCCGCAGACCCGGCAGCGGCAGCGCGGGGGTTCGCCCGCGGCCATCGCCGGCGCCCTGCACCGCACCCCGCATCCGGGACCGCAGCACTGGGGCGGTCCGCGCCCGCGCAAGGCCGACCCCGACCCCTTCTTCTCCAGCAAGCTGACCCCGCCCCCGGGCGAGCGCCTGCGCCGCCGCTGAACCGTTCGTGCCCGGGGCCGCGCGGTCGGCGCGGGCACGGGGACGGCGCGGGCGGCAGAGCGGCGGGGACGGCGCGGGCGGCGGGGCGACAGGGGTCGAAGCGGTCGGCGGGACCCGTGGGTACGGTGGCCGGCGCGGGCCGCCCCGTCCGGACGGCGGAAGTCGCACGGGCGCAGCGGCCGGTGCGGACGGAGGCCCCCTCGGGCTCGGCCTGGGACTCGTGCGGGCGGGCGCGGCCCCCGGGAACGGGGTGTCCGAAGCGGACCCGGGTACCGGGCGGGCGGTCCCTTCCGGCCGGGCGCGGCCGGGCCGGGAACCCCACCGGCTCCGGGCTCAGAGGAAGGGCCGCCAGGGGGCGAGGATGGTCTCGCTGAACTTCGCGGCGAAGGGGCGGCCCCGCCACTCCTCCTCGGTGAGCTCCCGCGCGTTGGTGAGGTCGTTGGCGAAGACCTCCTCCAGGTGCCGGGCCACGCCCTCGTCGAAGATCTCGACGTTGATCTCGTAGTTGCCCGTCAGGCTGAGCCGGTCGACGTTGGCGGTGCCGATGGTGCTCCACCGCCCGTCCACCGTCGCCGTCTTGGCGTGCACCATGGCGTTCTGGTACAGCCACAGCCGCACCCCGCCGCGCAGCAGCGCCGAGTACTGGCCGCGGGCCATCCAGTCGGCCAGCACGTGGTTGGAGTTCTCCGGGATGAGGATGTCCACGTTCACGCCCCGCCCGGCCGCGTCCACCAGCGCCCGCTGGAGCTCGCGGTCCGGGATGAAGTACGCCTGGGTGATGAAGACGTGGTCCTTGGCCCGGTCGATGGCCTCCAGGAACATCGCCCGGATCGGGTAGATGAGCTGCTCGGGCACGTTGCGGTGGACCCGGAGCCGGGCGTCCCAGTGCGGGTCCCCCAGCATCCCCAGCTCGGGCTGGCGCAGGCGCCGGTTGGCGTTCCAGAAGTCGACGAACGCGTTCTCCAGCTCCCACACCGCCGGGCCGTCCACCCGCAGGTGCGTGTCGCGCCACTCCGTGGCGTACAGGGAGCCCACGTTGTAGCCGCCGACGAACCCGACCTCCCCGTCGACGGTGAGGATCTTGCGGTGGTCGCGGCCGGACTTGCGGACGTTGAGCAGCAGCACTCCGGGCCGGAACGCCGGGTAGCGCAGCACGTGGACCTCGGGCGGGAAGTCGAAGAACGACCGGGGCACCACCAGGTTCGCGAACCCGTCGTAGATGACGTACACCTCGACGCCGCGCACCGACGCCTCGATGAGCGCCTGCTTGAACGCGTTCCCGGCCCGGTCGTCCTTGACGATGTAGGACTCGAAGAGGATCCGGCGCCGGGCGCCCCGGATCGCCGCGAGCATGTCCTCGTACAGCTCCTCGCCGTAGGTGTACACCGTGGCCGTGGTGTCTCCGACGGGGAGGGCCTCGGGGGCGGTGCGCGGGAAGAACGCCCGGTGCGGGCGCACCTTCCGCCGCCAGTGGTTGACGCCCATGAGTGTGGCCGCCACCCCGATCTGGGCCGCCAGGAGGCCGAGCAGCCCCCATTTGACCGCTGACTTGATGGTGGAGCGTCGCACAGTCGCCTCCCGAGCAGGACGTCCGCCGCGCCGGGCGTCCGGTCCCCGTGACCGCCGTTTCCGGCACAAGGTGGACGTCAACCGTAACGTGTCGGCGCCCGCCCGGGACGGCAGACCCTCTGCTGCGCCCGGCGTGTCAGCCGCGCCTGCGGCACACCAGAAGCTCGGTGGTGGGGCTCTCCCGGCGCCCGCGCACCAGGCGCCGCTCCAGCGGGTAGAGGGCGGCCCCGGCCAGCCAGCCGGTGGGGGCGGTGAGTGTGGCGGCGCGCAGGGCCCCGCCCCAGGCCTTGCGCCAGGGCGCGGCGGCGTCGACCTGGGCGTTCATCAGGACCAGCATGGGCACCCGCAGCCGCAGGTCGAACCCCGCCTTGTCGAGGGTCCCGGCGATCCACTCCAGGGTGCGGTTGACCTGGTGCTCGCCGCGCTGTTCGGGGCGCTGGAGGCAGTTCTCGGAGATGACGAGGGTGCCCCCGGGGCGCAGCACCCGGGCGAACTCGCCGACCGCGGAGGTGTACCGCTCGTCGTCGGTGATGTGGAAGAGGACGTCCATGCACGACAGGGCGTCGAAGGAGGCGTCGTCGAACCGGTCGAGGTCGGCGGCGTCCTGGCGCACGAACCGGTGGTCGGGGAAGCGTTCGCGCAGCCGCGCCACGGCGGCGTCGGTCATGTCGCAGCCGGTGATGTCGGCGGCGCCCAGCCGCTCCCAGAGGCGGACGTAGAAACCGGTGCCGCTGCCCACGTCGAGGACGCTCGGGTCGATGAGGCCCAGGCGTCCCACCCGGCGCAGGAACACCTCCTCGCGGACCTTGTACATCCAGGTGTTGAAGGGGCGCCCCAGGGCGCGGTAGCCGACGCCGCTCTCGGTCCAGTCGCCCTCGAGGCGGCGCTCCCAGAAATCGCGAAGTTCACTGTGTGTGGCCATGGGACCACTCTCACACCGGGGAGGCGGGGATGTCCCGCCGCGACACCGCGTGTCCCGGACCCGTCCCGGACCCGTCCCGGTCAGGGCCGGTGGGCGACGACCGTTTCCAGGAACCCCAGTACGGTCCGCTCGTGGTGGTCCACCGTGAATCCGACGTCCCCGGCCACCGCCCGGGGCAGCCTCCGGGGCTGTTCCCTGCGCTCCTCCCGCCGGCGCCAGGGCGCCTTGGTGTACTCGATGTGGTCGACGAGCAGCAGCAGCCCGCCGGGGCGCAGCACCCGGTGCATCTCGGCCAGGGCCCGGCGCTGGTCGGGGATGGCGCACAGGGCCAGCGCGCACAGGACGGTGTCGAAGTCGCGGTCGGCGAAGGGCATGTCCTGGGCGTCGCCCTCCACCAGGACGACGGGGCGGCCGAGTGCGGCGGCCCTGCGGCGGGCGGCCGACAGCATCTCCGGGCTGAGGTCCAGGCCGGTGAGCTCGACCCCGTCGGGGTAGTAGGGCAGGTCGTGGCCGGTGCCGACGGCCACCTCCAGGGTCCGCCCCCGGGCCCGGCGGCACAGCCGCCCGCGGACACCGCCCAGGACGAGGCGCTGGAGGCGCTCGCCCCGGTCGTACCCGGCGGCCATCCGGTTCCAGTCCTCGCGGACGCGTTCGGTGCGCTCGTCCATCGTCTTTCCCCTCGTTCACGGTTCTTCCCCGCCCGTGTCCCTTGACACGGGCCCCCAGTGTGGAACTTCATGTCGACATGAGGTCAAGTGCCGGGGAACTGTCCATAGGGGATCTCGCCGCGGAGTTCGGGCTGGGCCCGCACGTGCTGCGGCACTGGGAGGAGAAGGGGGTGCTGGAACCCGCCCGCCGGGTGGGCGGGCAGCGGCGCTACACCCCCGAGCAGCGGTTGCGGGTGGCGCTGGTCCTGAGCGCGCAGGACGCCGGGATGAGCCTGGACCGGATCCGGGAGCTGGTCGCGGTGGGCGCCGAACGGCGGGGGGCGGCGCTGGCCGAGCACCTGGCGGAGCTGGACGAGCGCATGGAGCGGCTGCGGGCCGCCCGGGAGATGGTGTCGCACGCGGTGGCGTGCGAGTCGGGGGACGTGCTGGAGTGCCCGAGGTTCCGGCGGATGCTGGAGGAGGCCGTGGAGTCGGGCTGCCACGCGCGTGCCGCACGCGCGGAACGGCCGTCGGCGGAGCAGCCGTGAGTGCCGGGGCCGCGGCGGCGGGGACCGGGCTTCGGCGGCGGGGGCTTCCGGCGGCACGGGACCGAGGGTTTCGGCGGCGGAGGACCGTTCGTCACCCGGCTCTGCTATTCCTGGGTTCCTCCTGCCACCGCCCACCCCGAGGACCCCCCATGGCGTTCAGCTCCTACCTGACCGAGTACGCGGGACTTCCCGTGTTCGAGTACCGCCCGGCGGACCGGGCGGACGACCCGCTGGCGATGCTCGCCGCCCTGCGCGACCCGGCGGCCTACGCCTGGCTGCTCGCCGACCACGGGGGCACGGAGACCTCGAAGGAGCACGGCGGGGTCGACGGGTACTTCGGCCGGTTCGCCGCCGAGCCCACCGCGCCGGAGGTGACGGCCGTGGTCGTCGGGAACATCTCGGACACGATGAACGTGAGCAACTCCGATCCGGTGCGCGACGCCCTGGTGGCGCACGCGCCCCGGCTCACCGGGCTCCGTTCCCTGTTCTTCGCCGACCTCACCTTCCAGGACAGCGAGGTGTCCTGGATGCGCCACGGCGATCTGGGGCCGCTGCTGGACGCGCTGCCCGGCCTGGAACGGTTCGCCGTACGCGGGACCGGCGGCCTGTCACTGGAGGTGGACGGGCACCCGGCGCTGCGCTCGCTCACCCTCCAGGGCGGCGGGCTGCCCGCGGGCCTGGCCCGCCAGGTGCTCGCGGCCCGCCTCCCGAACCTGGAGCACCTGGAACTGTGGATCGGCGTTCCCGACTACGACGGGGACACCGACCCGGAGGTGCTGGCCCCGCTGCTGAACGGAGAGGTCCACACCGGCGTCCGCTCCCTGGGGCTGCGCAACGCCCAGTACACCGACCGGTGGGTGGAGGCGGTCGCCGCGTCCCCGGTCCTGGGGCGGCTGGAGGTCCTGGACCTGTCCGAGGGCACCCTCACCGACAAGGGCGCGCAGATCCTGCTCGACACCCCGGGATTCCGTGAACTGGAGCGGCTGGACCTGCATCACCACTACATGTCCGAGGACATGGAGCAGCGCGTCGCGGAGGTGTTCGCCGCCGCGGGCGTCACCGTCGACGTGTCCGAGCGGGAGGAGCCCGAGGACGACGAGGAGTGGGAGGACGGCGACGACGACGAGGAGGAGTGGGAGTACCGCTACTACCCGTCCGTCACCGAGTGAGCCCGTCCTCCGCTCCTGTCCCGAACCGCACCCCTGAGAGGCCCCGACCTTGACCTTCAACGCCCACATGACCGAGTTCGCCGGGCTGCCGGTGTTCGAGTACCGCTCCCCGGAGGGCATGGCCGCCCAGCGCCGCTGGGCCGAGGAGCACCCCAGCGGCCGCCGGGACACGGACGACCCGCTGGCGCTGCTCGCCGCCCTGCGCACCCCGGAGTCGTTCGCCTGGCGGCTGCGCGACGCCGAGGGCTGGGAGCCCCGCGAGGGGGACTTCGTGCTCCGGTACTACGAGCGGTTCTGCTCGGAGGTCCCCCCGGAGTCGGTGTCGGCCCTGGTGGTCGGCAACGTCGAGGAGACCATCGACATGGACGACCCCGGGCCGGTCCGGGACGCGCTGCTGGCGTGCGCGCCCCGCTGGACCGGGCTGCGGTCGCTCTTCTACGCCGACCTCACCTACCACGAGTACGAGGCCTCCTGGCTCAGGAACGAGGACATGGCCGCCGTCCTGGCCGCCTTCCCCCACCTGGAGCGGCTGGGCGTCCGCGGGACCGGCGACATGTCCCTGGCGGTGGAGGAGCACCCGGCGCTGCGCTCCCTCACCCTCCAGGGCGGCGGGCTCCCGGCCGGGCTGGCCGGGCAGGTGCTGGCCTCCCGCTACCCGGCGCTGGAGCACCTGGAACTGTGGCTGGGCATGGAGAACTACGGCGGCACCACCACCCCCGAGGACCTCGCGCCGCTGCTGAACGGCGAGGTCCACACCGGGGTCCGCTCCCTGGGGCTGCGCAACGCCGAGGAGACCGACACCTGGGTCCGGGCGGTCGCGGACTCCCCGGTCCTGGAGCGGCTGGAGGTCCTGGACCTCTCCGAGGGCACCCTCACCGACGAGGGGGCGCAGGTCCTGCTCGACACCCCGGGGTTCCGTGGACTGGAGCGGCTGGACCTGCACCACCACTTCATGACCGAGGAGACGGAGCAGCGGGTCCGCGAGGCCTTCACCGCCGCCGGGGTCGGGATCGACGTGTCCGGACGCCTCAAGGGCGGCGAGGACGACCGCTACCCCCTGGTCGGCGAGTAGGCCCCTCCGTTCACCCCCTGCCCCCCGAAAGGCGAGTCCTTGACCTTCAACACCCACCTGACCGAGTACGCCGGACTACCGGTGTTCGAATTCCGCAGCCGGGAGGCCATGGCCGCGGGCCGCCAGGAGGCGGACCCGCTGGCGATGCTCGCGGCCGCGCGGACCCCGGGCGCCTACGCCTGGCGGCTGAGCGACTCCGAAGGCGTGGAAGGGGGCGACCGGAAGTCCGCCCTGCGGTACTACGAGCGCTTCTGCGCCGAGGTGGACCCCGCCGCCGTGGCGGCCCTGGTCGTCGGGAACGTCCACGAGACCATGGACGTCGCCGACGCCGACCCGGTCCGGGACGCGCTGCTGGCGTGCGCGCCCCGCTGGACCGGGCTGCGGTCGCTCTTCTACGCCGACCTCACCTACGACGAGGCCGAGGCCTCCTGGTTGGAGCACGGCGACCTGTCCGCGATCCCGGAGGCCCTCCCGCGGCTGGAGCGGCTGGGCATCCGCGGGACGATCTCCCTGTCCCTGCCGGTGCGGGAGCACCGCTCCCTGCGCTCGCTCACCCTCCAGGGCGGCGGCCTGCCCGCCTCCCTCGCCCGCGAGGTGCTGGCCTCCGACTACCCGGCGCTGGAACACCTGGAACTGTGGCTCGGCGTCCTGCACTACGGGGGCGACACCACCCCCGAGGACCTCGCTCCGCTGCTGAACGGCGAGGTCCACACCGGGGTCAGGTCGCTGGGCCTGCGCAACGCCGAGGAGACCGACACCTGGGTCCGGGCCGTCGCCGGCTCCCCCGTGCTGGAGCGGCTGGAGGCCCTGGACCTGTCCGAGGGCACCCTCACCGACGAGGGCGCCCGGATCCTGCTGGACGCCCCGGGGTTCCGGAACCTGCGCCGCCTGGACCTGCACCACCACGCCATGTCCGAGGGCATGGAGCAGCGCGTCCGCGAGGCCTTCACCGCCGCCGGGGTCGAACTGGACGTGTCCGAACGCCTCGACGGCAACCGCCGCTACCCGTCCGTCACCGAGTGATCCCGGGCCCGAGGGAACCATGACCGACTTCTGGGAGTACTCCACCGAGTTCGCCGGGCTGCCCGTGGCGGCGTTCTCCGAGCTGCGGGACCGCCCCGGGGACCCGCGCCTCGCCGCGGCCCTGGCCGACCCGGCTTCGGTCGCCTGGCGGCTGGGGCCGCCGCACGACCCCGGCTGCGCCGAGCACGGGCCCTGGTGCCGGTGCCGGGAGGAGGGCTTCGACGAGCACCTGGAGGCGCTGTTCGAGCTGGTGGCCCCGGCCCGGGTGCGGGCGCTCGTCGCGGGCGGGTTCGGACTGGAGGTGTCGGAGAGCACCGAGGACTACCGGGACCTGTTCGTCGACAACGCCGACCGGCTCACCGGGCTGCGGTCGCTGTTCTTCACCGAGTACACCACCGGGGACAGCGAGATCTCGTGGATCGTCCAGTGCGACCTGGCGCCGCTGCTGGACGCCTACCCGGGCCTGACCGACCTGACGGTGCGCGGCGGAGGGGACGAGCTGGGCCTGCGCGTGGCCGAGCACCCGTCACTGCGTTCGCTGACCCTCCAGAACGGCGGCCTGTCCGGCGCCACCGTCCGCGGCGTGGTGGCGGCAGGCCTGCCCGCCCTGGAGCACCTCGAACTGTGGCTGGGGGTGGAGGACCACGGAGGGTCCACCTCCGTGGAGGACCTGGCACCGCTGCTGGAGGGCCGGGCCCTGACCGGGGTCCGGTCGCTGGGGCTGCGCAACGCCGAGCGGACCGACGACTGGGTGCGGGCGCTCGCCGGGTCCCCCGTGCTGGAGCGCCTGGAGGCCCTGGACCTGTCGCTGGGCACCCTCACGGACGACGGCGCCCGGGTGCTGCTGGACGGCCCGGGGTTCCGGAACCTGCGCCGCCTGGACCTGCACCACCACTTCATGACCGAGGACATGGAGGACCGCGTCCGTGCGGCCCTCACCGAAGCCGGGGTGGAGGTCGACACGGCGGAACGCTTCGACGGGGCGCCCTGGCGGACCTACCCGGCCGTCTCCGAATAGCGGACCCATCCGCCTCCGGGCCGTCACCACGGGCTGCTAGACATGATCCGCCCGACCCGTCCACACCAGGCAGGAGCACCACCCATGATCGGCGAACACCTCAGCGAATTCGGCGGGCTGCCGGTATTCGACTACCTCTCACCCCACGACATGGCCTCGACGGAGCAGCGGTACCGCGACCGCCCGGCCCCCGACGCGCTCGCGCAGCTCGCCGCCCTGCGCACCGCCCGCGACTACGCCTGGCGGCTGGGGGTCGACAGCTACGAGCCGGAGGAGCCCTTCGGGGAGTACTTCTCCTCCTTCGTGGAGGCGGTGGACGCCGCCGAGGTCCGGGCCATGGTGATCGGCCCTGCCGGATCCTCCGAGGACGAGGAGCCGGGCGCCCCGGCCCGGGACGCCCTCGTGGAGCACGCCGCCGCGTTCACCGGTCTGCGGTCCCTGTTCATCGGGGACCTGACCGCCGAGGAGCAGGAGATCTCCTGGATCCACCAGCCCGACCTGGCGCCGGTGCTGGCGGCCCTGCCCGGCCTCACGGAGTTCGCGGTGCGCGGCACCGGCGACCCCTACATGCACGAGAAGAGCCGGTTGGGCCTGGACATCGGGCGGCACGACTCACTGCGCTCCCTCACCGTGCAGAGCGGCGGCCTGCCCGCCGAGGTCTCCCGCGGCATCGACACCGCCGAACTGCCCGCGCTGGAGAACCTGGAGCTGTGGCTGGGTGTGGAGAGCTACCGCGGCGACACCACCCCCGAACACCTGGCCCGCACGCTGTCGGGCGAGGCGTTCCCCCGGCTGAACCACCTGGGCCTGCGCAACGCGGAGGACACCGACCTGTGGGTGCGCGCCCTGGCCGACGCCCCTGTGACGGGGCGGCTGCGCTCCCTGGACCTGTCCATGGGCACGCTCACCGACGAGGGCGCGCGGGTGCTGCTGGACGCGCCGGTGTTCCGGGAGCTGGGACGGCTGGACCTGGAGCACCACTACATGTCCGAGGAGACGGAGAGCCGGGTCCGCGACGCCTTCACCGAGGCGGGCGTGGAGGTCCGCGTCGGCGACCGGCAGGCCCAGGACGGCGACTGGCGCTACCCGGAGGTCACCGAGTGAAGTGACACCACGCGCCGCACCCGGCCCGGACCGCCGGGTTCGGCGGCCCGCCCGTCGCGGGGCTCACCGACCACGGCACCGTCCCGGATGCGTCCGGGCGCCGGGGCGGCGGATCCCGCCGGTAGGCGTCCCCTGGAGCGAACGAAGAGGGCACATCACCGCCCGGGGTGGACGTCGACCTGTCCCACCCCCTCGAACCCGAGGTGTGGTGGGGCGAGCCGTACCACTACACCGCGATCGCCGAGTAGGAGAGGCATGCCCCGAGAGCTCTGGCCGCACGAGCACCACATCGCCGAACTCGGCGGGCTGCCCGTCGTTGAGTTCCCCGGGTACGACACCGTCGACCACGGGTACCGGGCCCTGGTCCGCTCCGGTCGGCCGGTGCCCGACCCCTATCCGCCGCACGCCCGGCTGGCGGCCGCGACGGCCGCGCCCGGAACCGTCGCGTGGCGGCTGCGGCTGGACAGTGACATCGACCTGGGCCTGCGGGAGGCGCAGCAGGAGCGTTTCCACCAGTACCAGCGGGTGGAGGACGCGGGGGCCTACATCGCCCGCTTCGGTGAGGAGGTGGCCCTGGAGCAGGTGGCCGCTCTGGTCGTCGCCGACCTGGCCGACGACGAACCCACCACGGACCCCGACCGGGTGTTCGCGTCCCTGCTCGCGCTGGCCCCGCGGCTGACCGGGCTGCGGCACCTGTTCTACGGAGACGTGCTCCAGCGCCAGAACGAGATCTCCTGGATCCACCACACCGACCTGGGGCCGCTGGTCGGGGCGCTGCCGTCGCTGGAGGAGCTGACGGTGCGCGGGGGCACCGGGGATCTGGGGCTGAACGTGGAACGGCACGAGCGGCTCCGCGTGCTGGCCGTGCAGAGCGGGGCCCTACGGACGGAGGTCGTCCGGCAGGTGTGCGCGGCCGACCTGCCCGCGCTGCGGCGGCTGGAGCTGTGGACCGGAGTGGAGGAGTACGGCGGGGAGACCGGGCCCGAAGACCTGGAGCCGCTGCTGTCGGGGCGGGCTTTCCCGGCGCTGCGTCACCTTGGGCTGCGCAACACCGAGCACCTGGACGGGTGGGTACCGGTGCTGGCCGGGACTCCCGTGCTGGCCCGACTGGAGACCCTGGACCTGTCCCTGGGCGACCTGTCCGACGCGGGCGGGCTGGCCCTCATCGAGCACGCCGACGCCTTCACCCACCTGGAGCGGCTCGACCTGCACCACCACTACCTGTCCGAGGAGGTCCGGGAGGGCGTCCGCGCCGCACTGCCCGGCGTGGAGATCGACCTGTCCCATCCACGGGAGCCTGAGGAGCGGGACGGTGGGCTCCACCGCTACACCGTGGTCGCCGAGTAGGGGCGGCGCTGACCTGGAGAGCGTACGGGGCCGCGGGGGCCGGAAGACCGCGGGTGCGTGCTCCGGCCCCTCGCGGGGACCGGTCAGCGCGGCGGCTTCGTGAACCGGATGATCTGCAGGTAGTTGCCGTCCGGGTCCTTGAACGTGGCGAACCTCCCGGACGGCCGGTCGGCGGCGCGCTCGACCCACTCCACGCCCGCGGCCTCCAGCTGCTCCTCGAACACCTCGAAGTCGTCGACGTGGAAGTTGAGGATCGACCGGCCCGGCTCGGGGTTGGCCTCCCCCACGTCGTCGCGCTGGTCGATGACCAGCATCAGCTCCCCGAGGACGATCGGCCCGTCTCCGGTGTGGTCCGGCGCGAGCACCTTGCGGTACCACTCGCGCATCTCCACCGCCCGGCTGCTCCCGAGCAGGATGCTTCCGGCAGGCATGGTCGGCATTCCCAGCACACTCCTTCTGTTCCGGTACGGCTTGCTTCCAGCGCGGCACCGACGGGGCTCCGGCATCGGCCGGGGAACCCGCAGGGACCCCTCCCGGGAGTCCGCCGGTCAGTCCCGGCGCTGTTTTTGAATCTCTTCCGCGAGGCGCTTGATGCGGTCCAGGCGCGAATCCCAGTTCCGGCCGACCTCGTTCAGCTGCCGGATCGCGCGCGACAGCTGCGCCTCGTCGACCTCGTAGCGCCGCTCGCGGCCCATCGGGGTCGCGTGCACGAGGCCGACGCGGTCGAGGACGCCCAGGTGCTTGGTGACCGCCTGGCGCGAGATCGGGAGGCGGTCGCTCAGGCCGGTCGGTGTGCCGACGCCTTCCGCGAGCAGCAGGTCGAGCAGGCGGCGCCGGACCGGGTCGCCGATCGCCGACCACAGCTCGTCGTCGATGTCGGACATCACCGCGCCACCACGGAGGGGGCGTACTCCCGGAGCCGCGGCAGGAACAGGTCCCAGCCCTGCTCGTGCTCGTGGAAGGCCTCCTCCAGCACCGCGGCCTCCCAGCCCCTCTCCCGCCAGCCGCTCTCGGTCAGGCGCAGGAGCGTGCCGTCACCGGAGGGCTCCAGCTCGAAGGTGACCAGGAGGGAGTTGCCCGCACCGGGCACCTGTCCCTCGGGGGCGACCCAGCGGAACGCGAACCTGCGGGGCGGGTCCACCTCGACCACGGCGATCGGGGCGACGTCGGCGCGGTCGCCCCACACCAGTTCGCCGACCGCGCCCGGCGCGGGCTCGAACGATGCGTCGTCGGACCACCAGACCTTGATGTGCTCGGGGCGGCTCACGACGTCGAACACGATCTCCGGTGACGCGTCGATGCGGATCTCGCGCTCCAGCTTTCCGAACTCCATGACGGACCTCCAATGCGCAACCTTATGTTGCACATCACTCTGCCACCACTGCCGAGAAAGCGCAACCTCTTGTTGCGCGATTTCGGTGGAGTGCCGCGTACCGCCGGAGCGCCCGGCACCGGCCGGGTCCCACGGGAGCGGTGCCGCCGATCGGGGCCGGGGCGGCCGCAGAGCGGGGGCTCCCGCCTCCCGGAGACCGGACGGGAAGGCACCGCGCACCGGACGGGCGGGCCCGGTGGCCTGGTCCGGTGGGCCGACGGGCCCTCCGGGCGCGCGGGACGGCGGGCTCCACCGCCGGACAGCGCCCCCGGAGCGGGGCGGCGTGTACCGGGAGCCCCCGGGAACCGCCGTCGGCGCGGGCATGCGAGTATCCCCGGGAGCACCGCGCGGACCGACGCGACCCGGAGGGCGGACATGGGCGGACCCACCAGAAGAGCCGGGCTGTTCGGGGGCGCGAACGGCGACCGCCGCTTCACCGGACCGACCACCGGCGGCGAACGGCTGATCCTCACCGACATCCTGGCCGCCCAGCGCTCCACGCTGGAGCTGAAGTGCTCCGGCCTGGGGCCGGAGCTGTCCCGGCGGTCCGTCGAACCGTCCACCCTCTCGCTGCTGGGCCTGGTCCGGCACCTCGCGGACGTGGAGCGCCGCTGGTTCCGGCGGGTCCTGGCCGGGGAGGACGCGCCCGCCCTGTTCTCCTCGGCGGCCGAACCCGACGGGGACTTCGACGTCGGCCCCGCCTCCGCCCACGACCCGGGGATCGTCGCGGCGGCCTGGGAGGCCTGGCGTTCCGAGGTGGCCTTCGCCGAGCGGTTCACCGCCAGGGCACCCGACCTGGACGTGGAGGGAGTCGACTCCTGGCGGGGAACGGTGTCGCTGCGCTGGGTGCTCGTCCACATGGTCGAGGAGTACGCCCGCCACAACGGCCACGCCGACCTGCTCCGGGAGCGCATCGACGGGGCGGTCGGCCTGTGAGGCCGGGCCTGCGGCCCCCGGCGGGCGTCCGGACCGACACCGGCCGCGGCCTGTCCTCGGCCGTCACGCGGCACTAGGGTGAAACCGTGACTTCTCCGACGGAGGACCCGGCGCCGCCGCTCGGCGAGGACGACCGCGACGCGGTCGTGCGGCGCGTGCGGGAGGCGTACGCCCAAGGGCACATCTCGCACGAGGAGATGGACGAGCGCCTCGACCGGGTGCTCGCCGCCCGGACGCACGGTGAGATGGCGCCGGTCCTGGCCTCGCTCCCGGCGGAGAAGGCGGGCAGGACGGCGGTGATCTCCGCGGCCGGAGGCCGGATCACCCGGCGCGGGGCGTGGCGGGTGCCGCGGGTGCTCAGGGTCGAGTCCGCCTTCGGGAGGGTGCACCTGGACCTGTCCCGGGCGGTGATCGAGCACCCCGTGGTCGACATCGAGCTGCAGCTCGGCACCGGCAACGCCCGGATCACGGTGCCCCGTGACGCGGTCGTCGAGTTCGACGACCTGAACACGGGGTGGAAGGACACGGACCACCGGCCCCCGCGGAGGCCGCGGCCCGGCGGTCCGACGGTGCGGATCTCCGGGGCGGTGGGGTTCGGGCGGCTGAAGATCCGCCACGCCTGGTACTGAGGTCCCGGCCCCCGCCGTCCGTGGGCGGCCCGTGCACCGCGAACACACGACCGACCCGTTCAGCACCCGCCGCACCGGCCTTCACGGAAGCGCCGTGGCCGGGGCCCGCCGACTCTCCCAAGGTCCGCTTCTCCCCGGTTCCGGTCAAGGCCGCGCGGGTGCACGGGTTCCGCCGGCCGGTCGCGCCGGGATGGTTCCTCCGGCTCGGCCCCACCGGGGCCGCCGCTCCGCACAGCTCTCCGGGCACCGTGCGCCGCGTCGCCCGAAGGGTCCCGGACCTCTTCGGCCGACCGGGCGCGGGCGGTGGGCATGAGGTCGGCGGACCCGGCGCACCGGGCGGGCCGTAGGGTGCGGTCATGGGCAGACGGCGGAGGCTGAACCTGGCGGTGGTCGTACAGACCGCCTCAGCAGCGGCGGTGGTACCGGCGGTCATCTCCTTCCTGCTCGTGTCGTGGCTCGGGCCGGGGGTGGGGGCCGCCCTGGTCGCGGCCGGAACCGTGGTGGTCGCGGTCGCAGGAGCGGCCGTGGGCTTCGTGTTCCTCCGCCTGCGGGAGGGGCCCCGGGACGCGGAGGTCGTCGCGGCCTACCTCCCCGTGCTGAGGGCCGAGTGGTCACAGGTGGCCGAGCAGGCGGCCCGGCTGCCCGCGGCCGATGCGCCCCCAGAGGAGTACGATGCCGCCCGCACCTCCCTGACGGAGCACCTGCGGGCCGCCGAGCGTTCGCTTTTCGACGAGGCGGAGCCGATCCGCACCGCCGCCGGCATCACCCGGGCGACCGGCCACATCGCCGAGGCCCGGCATCTCCTGGCGGTCCTGGACGCGCTCGGCCGGGGGGAACCGCGCCCGCACCGCGGCGCCCCCTGCTTCTTCGACCCGGCGCACGGGCCGCTCACCTCCAAGGTCCGCTTCAACCCGGAGGGCGGGGCCGACCGCACCGTCCCGGTGTGCGACGCGTGCCGTGCCCGGCTCGAAGCCGGAGAGGTCCCGCCGAGCAGGCAGGTCGCGGTCGGCGGAAGGCCCACCGACTACTGGCGGGCGGGCTGGGTGTCGGTGCCCTACGTCGACGGCTACTGGCAGGAGCGCCGCTTCCCCGACCACGGGCTGCACCGGCTCCGCCGCGGCATCGAGCTCACCTGGGACGCCTCCGAGACCGAACCCCCCGCGCACCTGGACCGCGAGCCGCCCTGGTACTCGCAGTAGCGCGCGGCCCCGCCCGGGAACGTCCCAGGCTCCTGCTACAGCTGGAACCCCCGAAACCCCGGGCGGCCGAGCCCGCCCGGCCCCGCCCCTCCACCGCCCCGCCTCCGAGGACCCCATGCCCATCCGTGACCACATCACCGAGTTCGGCGGCTTGCCCGTCGTCGACTTCCCCTCATGGGAGGTCATGCGCGCGTCCGAGTACCCCGTCCGGGACGACTGGGCGCCGCCGTCCGCCGCGCCCGCGCTGCCCGCCGCCGGGTCGGCGGCCTGGCGGCTGCGCACCGACTTCTCCCCCCTGGTGTGGCGCACCGGCGAGGACGGGGAGACCGGCCGGGTCCGCCTGCCGGCCCTGGAGACCGTCACCGGCTACCTGGAGCGCTTCTTCGCCGAGGTCGCCGTCGAGGAGGTCGGCGCCCTCATCCTCGGCAACCTCCCCGGCCGGGACCACGACACCCTGATGGACGGGGTCCTGCGCTTCCTCCGGGAGCACGCCGGCCGGCTGGCCGGGCTGCACTCCCTGTTCGTCGGCGAGATCGTCCAGGAGGAGCGGGACATCTCCTGGATCGAGGAGTACGACGTCGCCGGCCTGGTCGGCGCGCTGCCCCGGCTGCGGCACCTGACGGTGCGCGGCGGGACCGACGGCTGCGGTATCGGGTTCGGGCGGCACGAGCACCTGGAGGAGCTCGTCGTGCAGAGCGGGGGCCTGGACCCGGACTTCCTGGAGCAGGTCGTCGGCCTGGACCTGCCCGCCCTGCGGAACCTGGAGCTGTGGCTCGGCTCCCCCGAGTACGGCGGCGGCGCCACCCCCGGCGACCTGGCCCCCGTGCTGTCCGGAGAGGCCCTCCCCCGCCTGGAGCGCCTGGGCGTGCGCAACACCGAGGGCCTGGACGACTGGATCCCCGCACTGGCCGACGCCCCCGTCACCGCCCGGGTGCGCGAACTCGACCTCTCCCTGGGCACCCTCACCGAGACGGGCGCACAGAAGATCATCGACCGCGCCGCCTCCTTCGCCCACCTGGAGCGCCTGGACCTGCACGAGAACTTCATCTCCGAGGAGACGGGCGCCCGGCTCGCCGCGGCCCTGCCCGGCGTGGACGTCGACCTGTCCGCCCCCCGGGAACCGGAGTTCGAGGAGGACGACGAGGAGGAGGGCGAGTACTTCTACTACTGCGCCGTCTCCGAGTGACCCCGGGCCCGCCGGTGTCCGCACCGCCGGGTCCGGCCGCCCGCCGCGGAGTCCGCCTCCGGGGAGGTCCCGCGCGGGTCCGGGTACCCGCCCCGGCCGGAGGGGGCGGGGCCCTGCTCCCGCTTCACCGAAGCCGATGAGCGCCGGCGAACCCCCCGGGCCGTCCGTGCAGTCTCACCGGCATGGACCCCAGAACCCCCGCCCCCCGGAAACCCATGAGCTGCGTCGGCCGGATCTTCGTCTGGACGATGATCGCCCTCCTCCCGCTGTTCACCGTCGGCCTCGGCCTGTTCCTCGTCTCCGAGGCCCTCTCCGGCCGCGACACCCTGGCCACCGGGCCGACGGGCACGTTCACCCCCACGGACAGGACGTGCGGCAGGGGCGGCTGCTCCCTGCAGGGGACGTTCACCGGCGACGACGGCGCGGTCGCGCTCCAGGACGTGACCCTGCGGGACGCGGTGCGCGTCCGTTCCCACGACCCCCTGCCGGACCCCATCGGCGGTGTGCGCCTGGACACCGGGGCCGAGAAGCCGATCGCTTACACCGCCGACTACTCGTGGCGGTGGGCCGTGGTGAAGGGGGCCGGGTTCACCGCCGTGGGGCCGGCGATCTCGATCGGCTTGGCCGTGGGGACGATCCGCCACCAGGCCGGGGCGCGCCCTGCCCACCGCCGCGGCCGCTGATCCCGCCCGCCGTCGGCCCCGGTCCGGCGCCCGTGCCCAAGGGGGCACCGGCCGGTGGAACGTCGCCGGGGGCTGCTAAACCTGGAACCTCTCGAAACCCCAGGCGGCGGAGCCCGGCCGGCCCCGCCCCTGTCGCCCCGCCCCTGAGGACCCCATGCCCAACAGCCAGCCCATCGCCGAGTTCGGCGGCCTGCCCGTCGCGGAGTTCACCTCCTGGGAGGGCATCCGCGACGACTTCGACACCGCCATGCACTGGGCCCGCAACCGGGGCGAGCTCCACGACTCGCTGCCGCCCTCCTACGAGCCGCTGTTCCGCGCGCTGGCCGACCCCGGCTCCCACGCCTGGCGGCTGCGCACGGTCGCCCCCCGGTACCCCACGGCCTTCGAGACCCTGACCCAGTACCTGGACCGCTTCCTGCGGCTCGTCCCCGGCGAGAAGGTCCGCGCCCTGGTGGCCGGGAACCTCGTCGAGGACGAGGAGGACATGGACGCCGAGCGGGTCGTCCGGGAGCTGTGCCGGCGCGCCCCGCGGTGGCCCGAGGTCCGGTCGCTGTTCTTCGGCGAGATCCTCCAGGAGGAGAACGAGATCTCCTGGATCCGGCTGTGCGACCTCGCCCCCCTGGTCTCGGCCTTCCCGAAGCTGCGCCGCCTGGTGGTGCGCGGCGGCTCCGAGGGGCTGGGCCTGCGGCTGCCCGAGCACCGGTGGCTGCGCGAGCTGACCGTGGAGAGCGGGGGCCTGCGCCCCGAGGCCGTGCGGGACGTGTGCGCCTCGGACCTGCCCGGCCTGCGCAGCCTGGAGCTGTGGCTCGGAGACGAGGAGTACGGCGGCGGCGCGACGCCCGGGGACCTGGCGCCGCTGCTGTCCGGCGGGGCCTTCCCGAAGCTGGAGCACCTGGGCCTGCTCAACACCCGCGGCGTCGACTCCTGGGTCGCACCGCTGGCCGGGTCGGAGGTCATGACGCGGGTGCGGTCTCTCGGGCTGGGGCTGGGCGACCTCACCGACGAGGGAGGGCGGGCCCTCATCGAGCACGCCGACGCCTTCTCCCACCTGGAGCTGCTGGACCTGCACCACCACTTCCTCTCAGAGGAGGTGCAGGCGGGCCTCCGGGCCGCCCTGCCCGGGGTGGACCTGAACCTGTCCGCCCCGCAGGCCCCCGAGGAGTGGGACGGCGAGCTCCACTACTACACGGCGGTGTCCGAATGAGCGGCACGGGGCTCCGCGGGCGCCCCCTGGTGGTGGTCGGCGTCCCCGGCAACCGCAGGCTGGACCTGTTCCGGGCCGCCGCCGCGGCCTCCGGGTGGCCCGAGCCCGTCGTCCTGCCCTGGTACGACCTGGCGTCCGGCCCCGTGGAGGTCCCCGCCGGAGCCCTGGTGCGGGTGGACTCCCCCGGAGGCGACGTCGCCACCGAGCGCCTGCTGCGGGGATGGGACAGCGACCCCGACCTCTACCGGGCCGAGGGCACCGGCGACCACCACGCCGGTTTCCGCGCCGCCCTGGCCCGGCTGGCCGACGCCGTCGCCGCGGCCCCCGGGGCGCACCTGCTCCAGGACGTGGAGGACCTGGTCGTCATGTGCGACAAGCGCCGCTGCCACGCGCGCCTGGAGTCCGCCGGGGTACCGGTGCCGCCGGCGCCGGACGCCCCCGTCCGGGACTACCGGGAGCTGCGCGCCGCCATGGAGCGGCACCGCTGGCCCCGGGTGTTCGTCAAGCCCTCACACGGCTCCTCGGCTTCCGGGGTGATCGCCCTGGCCACCGCACCCGGGGGCCGGATCCGCGCCGTGACCTCCGCCCACCTGACCCGGGACGGGGAGGGCCGCCCCGCCCTGTTCAACAGCCTCAAGCCGTGCATCTACACCCGGGAGGAGGACGTCGCCGCCGTGGTGGACGCCCTGGCCCCCGACGGCCTGCACGTGGAGCGGTGGGTGCCCAAGGCCGGGTTCGCCGGCAAGACCATCGACCTGCGGGTGGTGGTGACCGCCGGGAAGGCGCACCACGTGGTGGTGCGCTCCTCCTCCACCCCCATGACCAACCTGCACCTGGGCAACGCCCGCGGCGACCTGGAGGCGCTGAAGGCCGATGTCGGCCCGGAGCGCTGGGCCGAGGCGATGGCCGTGGCGGAGGCCGCCGCCGGATGCTTCGACACCCTGCACGCCGGGGTGGACCTGATGGCCTCCCCCGGCTGGCGCTCGTTCGCGGTGTGCGAGGTGAACGCGTTCGGCGACCTCATCCCCGGGGTGCTGCACGAGGGCCGCGACACCTACGCCGAGCAGCTCCACGCCCTGGACACCGGCCGCCACCCCGTTCCCCCCGTCAGCCGCCCCGCCCCGTCGGCCGCGACCGGCAGGGCATCCTGAAGGACACCATGGACAGCACCCTTCCCGACATGAACGCCGTGGTGGGCACGCACGACATCCTGCTGCTCACCCTGGACACCCTGCGCCACGACGTCGCCGTCGAGCTGGCCGCGGCCGGGCGCACCCCCAACCTGGCCCGGCTGCTGCCGGGCGGGCGCTGGGAGGAGCGGCACGCCCCGGGCAGCTTCACCTACGCCTCGCACCTGGCGATGCTCGCCGGGTTCCTGCCGACCCCGGCCGCGCCAGGGCCGCACCCGCGGCTGTTCGCCGCCGCCTTCCCCGGCAGCGTGTCCACCGCGCCGCGGACCTGGACGTTCGACACCCCCGACCTGGCCTCCGGGCTGGCGGCCGCCGGGTACCGGACGGCGTGCGTGGGCGGCACCGGGTTCTTCAACCGCAGGTCGGCGGTGGGCTCGGTCATCCCGGACATGTTCCAGGAGAGCCACTGGGAGGAGTCGTTCGGCGTCGCCGACCCGCACTCCTTCGAGAACCAGGTGGCGCGGGCCGTGGAGGTCACCCGCTCCCGCCCCGCGGAGCAGCCGCTGTTCCTGCTTCTCAACGCCGCCGCCCTGCACCAGCCCAACTGGTTCCACCTGCCCGGCGCGAGCGCGGAGGCCGGGGACACCAGGGAGAGCCACGCCGCCGCCCTGGAGTACGTGGACCGGCACCTGCCTCCGCTGCTGGAGGCGATGGCCGCTCAGCGCCCCTGCTTCGCGATCGTGTGCTCCGACCACGGCACCGCCTACGGCGAGGACGGCCACGTCGGGCACCGGATCGGCCACGAGGTCGTGTGGACGGTGCCCTACGCCCACTTCTTCCTGCCGCGCGGGTACACCGCGCCCCCAGCCCCGACCGCCCGCACCGAGGAGGCCACCCCGTGACGGCCCTGCCCCTGGTCCCGGCCACCGAACCCGTGGCCGCCGACTCCCCGTACCGCTCCTACGTCTACGCCTACCCGCACAAGAGCGCCTACCGCCCGTTCGCCGAGCGGCCGCTGCTGGCCGACCTGTGGCGGGGCGAGGACGTGCGGGCCCTGTCGCTGTACCTGCACATCCCGTTCTGCGAGATGCGCTGCGGGTTCTGCAACCTGTTCACCCGCTCCACCCCGCCCGCCGAGCAGGTCGCCGCCTATCTCGACGCCTTCGAGCGCCAGGCCGCGACGGTGGCCGCCACCCTGCCGGAGGGGGCCGGGTTCGCCCGCGCCGCCCTGGGCGGGGGCACCCCCACCTACCTGGAGGCCGACGAGCTGACCCGGGTGTACGACGTGCTGGAGTCGGCGTTCGGGGTGGACCTGACCGCCGTCCCGATGTCGGTGGAGACCTCGCCCGCCACCGCCACCGCCGACCGCCTCGCGGTGCTCGAGGAGCGCGGGGTGACCCGCGTCAGCATGGGCGTGCAGAGCTTCATCGACTCCGAGGCCCACGCGGCCGGGCGGCCGCAGAAGCGCGCCGAGGTCGACCGGGCGCTGGAGCTGATCCGCGCGCACACCACCGCCGACCTCAACGTGGACCTCATCTACGGGATCGACCGGCAGGACGAGCGGACCTGGGCCTACTCCCTGGACACGGCGCTGGAGCACGCGCCGGAGGAGGTCTACCTCTACCCGCTGTACGTGCGCCCGCTCACCGGGCTGGGCCGCCGCGGCCGCTCCTGGGACGACCACCGGCTGGGCCTGTACCGGCAGGGCCGCGACCACCTGCGCGAACGCGGCTACGAGCAGGTGTCCATGCGCATGTTCCGGCGGGCCGACGCCCCCGAGGCGCAGGCCCCGGACCACAGCTGCCAGACCGACGGCATGGTGGGCCTGGGCTGCGGGGCGCGGTCCTACACCGCCGCCGCGCACTACTCCTTCGACTACGCGGTGGGGGTGGGGCAGGTCCGGTCGATCATCGCCGACTACACGGGGCGCGACGCCGCCGACTTCGCCCGCCCCGAGGTGGGCTTCCTCATGGACGACGACGAGCGGCGGCGCCGCCACCTGCTCCAGTCGCTGCTGCGCGCCGAGGGCATGGACACCGACGACTACTCGTCCCGGTTCGGCTCCTCGCCCCGGGAAGACTTCCCGGACCTGTTCGCCGCCCTGGAGCGGCGCGGCTGGCTCGCCGACGCCGGGCCCGGGCGCGTGCTGCTCACGGAGGAGGGCCTGGCGCACTCCGACGCAGTCGGGCCGATGTTCTTCTCCGACCGGGTGAACGCGCTCATGGCCGAGTACGAGGCCCGCTGATGGGGGCGACCGCGCGGCCGCTGCCGCCGCACCTGACCCTGCTGTACAGGGGCCCGCTGGCCAGCTGCGACTACGACTGCCCGTACTGCCCGTTCGCCAAGCGGCGGGACTCCCGGGAGACTCTGCGCGCCGACCGGGCCGCCCTGGAGCGGTTCGAGGACTGGGTGGAGGCCCGGGCCGCCGAGGACCCCGGGACCCGGGTGTCGGTGCTGTTCACCCCGTGGGGCGAGGGGCTGGTGCGGTCCTGGTACCGGCGGGCGCTGCTGCGGCTGGGCGCGCTGGAGCACGTGGAGCGGGTGGCGATCCAGACCAACCTGAGCGGCCGGGTGGAGTGGCTGGCCGACTGCGACCGCGCCTCGGTGGCCCTGTGGACCACCTACCACCCTGGCCAGGTGTCCCACGAGCGGTTCCTGGCCAAGGCGCTGCGCCTGGCGGAGCTGGGGGTGCGGTTCAGCGTGGGAGTGGTGGGCGAGCCCGAACACCTGGCGGCGGCACGGCGGATGCGCGCCGAGCTGCCGGAGGAGGTGTACCTGTGGGTGAACGCCGCCGAGGGCCGCACCTACACCGACGCCGAGGCCGCCGACTGGCAGGCGCTCGATCCGCACTTCCACTACAGCCGCCACCCGCACGCCAGCCGGGGGCTGCCCTGCCGGACGGGGGACAGCGTGCTGTCCGTGGACGGCGACGGGAACGTGCGGCGCTGCCACTTCGTGGACGCGCCGATGGGCAACCTGTACGACGGGTCGTTCCGGGAGCGGCTGGGCCGCCGCGGCTGCCCGGTCGCCGACTGCGACTGCCACATCGGGTACGTGCACCTGGAGTCGCTCGACCTGTACGACGTGTTCCGCGGCGGGGTGGTGGAGCGCATCCCGGCGGTGCGGCGCCCCCTGCCGCTCACCGTCCGGCCGTGAATCCGCTTTCGCGGTGTCACCGGCGCCCGACATAATCCGGAACATGGTCTTTCCCCGGGTCATCGCCACCGATCTCGACGGCACCCTCCTCGGCCTCGACGGCCGCGTCTCCGAACGCAACCGCAGGGCACTGGCCGCCGCCGTGGCCGCCGGTGTGAAGCTGGTCCTGTCCACCGCGCGCCCGCCGCGCACCACCGCGCACATCGCCTCCCTGTTCACCTGCTCGGCGGTCCTGTGCGGCAACGGCGCGGTGGCGCAGTTGCCCGGGGCCGACCCGATCGTGCGTGCGCTGGACACCGTGACCGCGGGGACGGTCATCGGCCACCTGCGCGGGGCCCTGCCCGCGGTGGGGTTCGGGGTGGAGACCGGAACGGACTTCTACCACGACGCCGGCTACGACCTGGAGCCCTGGGTGCCGCGGGACTGGGTGCGCGAGGTGGTCGGCTCGACCGACACCCTGCTGGAGCGGGCCCGGCCCATCACCAAGCTGCTGGTGCGGTCGCGGGAGATCCCGGTGCACATCCTGCACGAGACCGCGGCCGGCACCGTGGGCGGGCTGGTGGAGGTCACCTACTCGGGCGGGCACGGGCTGCTGGAGATGAGCGCGTCGGGCGTGGACAAGGGCAGCACCCTGGCGATGGTGTGCGAACGCTGGGGGGTGTCCGCGGAGGAGGTCGTGGCCTTCGGGGACATGCCCAACGACCTGCCCGCCCTGTCGTGGGCGGGGGCCGGGTACGCGATGGAGAGCGGGCACCCGGGCCTGCTGGACCCGGCGCTGGGCCTGCTGACGGCGCCGCCCGCCCACGAGGACGGGGTGGGCCGGATCGTGGAGCGGCTGCTGGCGTGAGCCGGGGCGGTCGGGGCCGCCGGGCCGTGCGCCGCCTGCGGCGGTCCGGAAAATCGCTGGCCGACGGGGACGGGACCGGCCTAGGGTGCCGGTGCGCCGCCGTCCGGCGGCGGAACGACGACCCCGGGAGTCCCCGATGCCGCACCCCGCCCGGATGGCCTCCGCCCTGGCCGACCCCGAACGCCTGCAGCTGTACGCCCGTGTCATCGTCGCCGGCGCCGCCGGTGTGCCCGCCGAGGAGGTCGCCGCCGCGGGCCCGGTCGCGGCCCGGCACCTGGCCCGGCTGGCCGAGGCCGGCCTGGTGCGCGAGGAGGCGGGCCGGGTGGAGTGGGTGCCGGACGCGTTCGCCGCCGCCCTGCGCGACCAGCGGCCGACCGCGCCCGGGGACCCGGTGGACGAGCTGTTCCGGGACGGCCGGCTGGTCTCCATGCCCGCCCGCCGGGCGCTGCGGCTGGACGTGCTGGACCGGATCTCCCGGCGGCTCTTCGCCCCGGGCACGGAGTACGACGAGAAGCAGGTCAACGCCGTGCTGCGGACCTGTTTCGACGACACCTCGGCGCTGCGCAGGTATCTGGTGGACGAGGGGTACCTGGAGCGGAGCGACGACGGGAGCTCCTACCGGCGGGCCGACCGGTAGCCGGCGGCCGGGCCGGCCGCACGCCGTCCCTTCGGACACGGCACGGCCCCCGGCACCGGGTGGTGCCGGGGGCCGCGCGACACGGGTCAGTGGGCCAGCTTGAGGCCGACCACGCCGGCGACGATGAGCAGCAGGCACAGCGCCTTGGTCACGCTGAAGCCCTCACCGAGCACGAACATGCCGACCAGCGCGGTGCCGACGGCGCCGATGGCCACCCACACCGCGTACCCTGTGCCGACGGGGATGGTCCGCAGGGCGTAGGCCAGGCCCGCCATGCTGCCGACCAGGGTGACCCCGAAGGCCACGGTCGGCCACAGCCGGGTGAAGCCCTTCGAAGCGCTCAGCGCGGTCGCCCACGCGGTCTCCAGCAGTCCGGACAGGACCAGCACGAGCCAGGCCATCGGTACACCTCCACGACGAGAACGGATGTTCCGCGCCGTCTTGTCCTCACCGGGTACGGCGCACCTCGTCCGGGGCCCCGCGGGGCCGGGCCCGCGCGGGGCGCGGGCGGTGTCGATGTGAACGGTACAACGTCCCCGGCGGCCGGGCCGTTCCTCCCCCGGTGGTGGCCTCCCCCACCGGCGCCGACCGCTGGCCGACCGTTCGTCCCGGATCCCGACCGCTCACCGCACGGTGGGCGACCGCTCGCCGCTCGAGGTCCTCGTTCGGCGCGCGTGTCCGCGCACCCCCTCCTGCCTCCGAGTGCGGCTGCTTACAGTGCCGGGTAATACAGGTCACATCCGGGAGACCGGGTGACGACCCCGCACCGCACCGCCCCACCATCCATCCCCCGGAGGTTGTACCCATGACGATCGAGCGGTCCCCGGACCCCTCGCCGCCGCCCAACGGCGACGGCGCAGGCCTGAGCGCGGAGGCGGCCGTGGCCATGTACTCCGACCCGCGCTTCGTGCAGCTCAAGCGGCGGCTGTACCGGTTCATCTTCCCGGTGAGCCTCGCCTTCCTCGCCTGGTACCTGCTGTACGTCCTCCTGTCGGCCTTCGGCCGCGACGTCATGGGCACGGTGCTCTTCGGCAACGTGAACGTGGCCCTGGTCTTCGGCGTCCTGCAGTTCGTGTCCACCTTCGGCATCGCGATCTGGTACACGCTGTACGCCCGCCGCCACCTGGACCCCGCCGCCGCCGAGGTGCGCGAAGCCCTCCGCGGGACCGAGGAGGACTCCGCATGATCGAGCTCGCACAGGAGGCGACGAGCGAGAGCGCCCGCCTCGTCACGATCCTCCTCTTCTCCCTCATGGTCGCGGCCACCCTCGGCATCACCGTGTGGGCGAGCCGCCAGACCAAGTCGGCCACCGACTTCCACTCCGGCGGCCGGAGCTTCTCCCCGCTCCAGAACGGCCTGGCCATCGGCAGCGACTACATGTCCGCCGCGTCCTTCCTCGGGATCGCGGGCATGATCGCCCTGTTCGGCTACGACGGCTTCCTCTACTCCATCGGCTTCCTCGTCGCCTGGCTGGTGGCGCTGCTGCTCGTCGCCGAGCTGCTGCGCAACTCCGGCCGCTACACGATGGGCGACGTGCTCTCCTTCCGGATGCAGCAGCGCCCGGTCCGCACCGCGGCCTCGGTCTCCACCCTCGTGGTGTCGATCTTCTACCTGCTGGCGCAGATGGTCGGCGCGGGCGCCCTCATCGCGCTGCTCCTGGGCATCCAGGAGGGCCAGACCTTCCTGGGCATGGACGCCGCCACCGCCAAGATCGTCGGCATCGTGGTCGTCGGCCTGCTGATGACCGTCTACGTCACCCTCGGCGGCATGAAGGGCACCACCTGGGTCCAGATCGTCAAGGCCGTCATCCTCATGTCGGGCGCCGCCCTGCTGACGGTGCTCACCCTGGCCCTGTACGGCTTCAACCTGGGCGCCCTCATGGGGGACGCCGCCCAGGCCAGCGGCCAGGGGGGCTTCCTGGAGCCCGGTCTGCGCTACGGCGTCGAGGTCGCAGGCGACCCGCTCCAGACCATGTGGAACAAGCTCGACCTGATCAGCCTGGGCATGGCCCTGGTGCTGGGCACGGCGGGCCTGCCGCACATCCTCATCCGCTTCTACACGGTCCCGGACTCCCAGAGCGCCCGCAAGTCGGTGAACTGGGGCATCGGCCTCATCGGCGCCTTCTACCTCATGACCCTGGTGCTGGGCTTCGGCGCGGCCGCCCTGGTCGGGCACGAGGCCATCCGGGCCCAGGACGCGGCGGGCAACACCGCCGCACCGCAGCTGGCGCAGACGGTCGGGCAGAGCATCGGCGGCGACATGGCGGGGGCGGTGCTGCTGGCGATCATCGCCTCGGCCGCGTTCGCCGCGATCCTGTCGACGGTCGCGGGCCTGGTCATCGCGTCCTCCTCGTCCCTGGCGCACGACTTCTACAACTCGGTGATCCGCCGCGGCAAGGCGACGGGCGCCGAGGAGGTGCGGGTCGCCAAGATCGCCGCCCTCGGCGTCGGCGTGGTGGCCATCGTGCTCGCGATCTTCGCCCAGGGGCTCAACGTGGCCTTCCTCGTGGCCCTGGCCTTCGCCATCGCCGCCTCGGCCAACCTGCCGACGATCCTGCTCAGCCTGTTCTGGAAGCGCTTCAACACCCGGGGCGCCCTGGCCGGCATCTACGGCGGCCTGATCAGCGCCGTGGGCCTGGTCTTCTTCTCACCGGTGGTCTCGGGTTCGGAGACCGCGCTCATCCCGGGTGCGGACTTCTCCTGGTTCCCGCTGCCCAACCCGGCCCTGGTGTCGGTGCCGATCAGCCTCCTGTGCGCGGTCATCGGCACCCTCACCTCCAAGGAGCAGGACTTCGAGAAGTTCGCCCTGCTCCAGGTGCGCGCCCTGTCCGGCGCGGGAGCGGAGAAGGCCTCCGAGCACTGATCCCGGCGGGCCGGACCACCCGCCGGCCCACCACCCCCGGCGGACGGCCTCCGGCCGGCCCGCCGACCCACGGACCCGCCCACGGCGGGGGCTCCTCCGGGAGTCCCCGCCCCGGACCACAGAGGACCCGGGGTGGCCATCGGCGACCGCGACTCCCACCGGGGCCCGCCCCGGCCCCGGACGGCGGCCGCCGCCCCGGGTCCCCTCCCTCCCGGGCCCGTCACCCTCACGGATGACGGGCCCGGCTCGTGCCCGAACCGACCTGCCCCGTGCGAGGATTCCCACGGAAGCCGAAAGGTGACCCGGACAACGTGAGCGCCGACACACTTTGCTGGGATATTGTCGTCTTGTGTCGTATCGGTGGCCGTCGTGGTTGTCCCCCTCCCGGCGCCGCCGCCCCGGGCCGTCGGAGTCGCGGGCGAGCGTCGAGTTGATGCGCCAGGTCCACGCCCTGGGCGTCGACCTCCGGGACGGGCTGCACGGCAGGAGCGTGCCCGCCGCGGCCAGGCGCCTGCGGCGGCTGCTCGGTGCCGACGGCGTCGTCCTGGCGGACCTGGACGGCCCGGTGGCCGGCCACGGCAGGCGCCCCGAGCCGGACGAGGTCGACTCCCTGCTCGCCCAGGTCTTCGAGTACGGCAGCAACGTCCGGACCCGGCTGGCCGACGGCGCGACGGTGTGCGCGGTCCCCCTGAGTGTCGCCGACGAGATCGCCGGGGCGCTGGTGGCGTCCGGCGACCTGGTGGAGGCCGACGTGGAGGCGGCGGCCGCCCTGGTGTCGGACTCCCTGGACCACGCGGCGCTGCGCCGGGCCCGCGCCCGGATCGCCGCCGCCGACCTGCGCACCCTGCGCGCCCAGATCTCCCCGCACTTCGTGCACAACGCGCTGGCCGTCATCGCGGCGCTGGTGCGCACCGACCCGGACCGGGCCCGGCACCTGCTCTCGGACTTCGCCGACTACCTGCGGTACGGCTTCTCCGAGAAGGGCGACTACGCCACGGTGGCCGACGAGCTGGAGGCGGTGCAGACCTACCTGGAGCTCCAGCGGGCGCGGTTCCACGACCGGCTGGACATCACCGTGCGGATGGCCCCGGAGGTGCTGCCGGTGGCGATCCCGTTCCTGGTGGTGCAGCCGATCGTGGAGAACGCGATCCGGCACGGCCTGGAGCGCAAGGAGGGGCGGGGGCACATCAGCGTCTCGGGGTTCGGCGAGGGCCCGCTGTGCGTCATCGAGATCGAGGACGACGGCGTGGGCATGCACCCCGATCTGGCCCGCTCCCTGCTGGCGGGCACCGGCCCGGAGTCGCGCAGCATCGGCCTGGCCAACGTGGACCAGCGGCTGCGCGCCGTCTACGGACCCGAGTACGGTCTGGTGATCGAGACCGCGTTGGGGGAGGGGACCAAGGTGACCGTACGCGTTCCGAGGTTCGCCAGAGGGGTGGTGGCACCGTGAAGTCCGCCCTCCGGATCCTGGTGGTGGAGGACGAGGCGTCCACCCGGCAGGAGATGGCGGCGCTGCTGGAGGACATGCCCGAGGTGGCGCGGGTGCTGGTGGCCGAGAACGGCGCGGCGGCCGTGCGCCTGCTCGGGGTGGAGTCCATCGACGCCGCGTTCCTGGACATCCTCATGCCGGGGCTGGACGGAATGGACGTGGCCCGGGTGCTGAGCGTCATGTCCGACCCTCCGTCGATCGTGTTCGTGACGGCGTCGGAGGCGCACGCCGTGGAGGCGTTCGGCATCGGCGCCGTGGACTACCTGCTCAAGCCGATCCGGCCGGAGCGGCTGGCCGAGGCGGTGGGGCGGATCGCCCAGCTGCGCCGCCCCGAGCAGGCGGCGACCCCGGCCGAGGACCTGCACGTGGTGCAGATCGACACGGGCCGCCGGACGGTGTTCGTCAAGCGCGACGAGGTGCAGTTCGTCGAGGCGCAGGGCGACTACGTGCGCCTGCACACCGGCGAGGGGAGCCACCTGATCCGGCTGTCGCTGTCGTACCTGGAGGAGGTGTGGGCGGCGGCGGGGTTCGTCCGGGTGCACCGGGGCTTCCTCATCGCCATCCCGTGGGTGCGCGACCTGCGGGTGACGTCCTCCTCCGGCCTGGTGGCGGGCACCCCCGCCGGGGACGTTCCGGTGAGCCGGAGGCACGGGCGGAACCTGCGCGCACTGCTCCTGGAGGCGGCCCGCCGCGACCAGCTGGGGCGCGCCGCCAACTCCCAGCCGGCCCGTGTCCGGGACGGTGAACCCGAGGGACCGCCGCGGCGGGAGCCATGAGTCCGCGGCGGGAGAAGCTGACCAGCCCCCAGACGCGGATCGCGCTGGCCCGCGGCAACCGGCCGGCCCAGCACCTGCTGCCCATCCCCGGCCCCGTGGACACCGAGGCGGCGCGGCGGCTGTTCCGCCGCCAGCGCCGGACGGCGGTGCGCACGGTGGTGCTGCTGTCGCTGCTGCTGTTCGGGATGAGCGGCGCGTTCGCGCTGTGGCCGCAGCTGACGGGGGCGCGGGTGGCGGGGGTACCGCTGTCGTGGGCGCTGCTGGTGGTGGGGGTGTACCCGCTGCTGTTCCTGCTGGCGCTGTGGCACGTGCGGTCCGCCGAGCGGGCCGAGGAGGACGCCGCGGCCGCGGACGGGGAGACCGGAGCGGAGGGCCCGGGGTGATCTCCGTCCTGGCCATCGGCCTGGTCCTGGTCACCAGCCTCGTCATCGGCGTCTACGGGGTGCGCGCGGCCCGCTCCACCTCGGACTTCCTGGTGGCCTCGCGCCGGGTGTCGCCGAACTGGAACGCGATGGCGATCGCCGGGGAGTACCTGTCGGCCGCCTCGGTACTGGGCCTGTCGGGGCTGCTGCTCAAGAACGGCCTGGGCACCATGTGGTACGCGGTGGGGTTCTGCGCGGGCTACGTGGCGGTGGTGGCCCTGGTCGCGGGACCGATGCGCCGCTCGGGGGCGTTCACGGTGCCGGACTTCGCCGAGTACCGGCTGGGCGCGCCCCGGCTGCGCAAGCTGTGCGGATTCGTGGTGCTGGTGATCATGCTGCTGTACCTGGTGCCGCAGTTCAAGGGCGCCGGGGTGGTGCTGGCCCTGGTCAGCGGTACCCCGTACTGGGTGGGCGTGGTGCTGGCCGGGGTCGTGGTGAGCGGGTCGATCGCGGCCGGGGGGATGCGTTCGGCGACCTACGTGCAGGCGTTCCACTACGTGATCAAGCTGCTGTTCATCGCCGTCCCCGCGGTCTACCTGGTGGCGCACGCGGGTGCGGACGTGCGGGCTCAGGCGCTGCACCCGGAGTGGGGGACCCACTTCGCGGAGACGACGCCGGTGGAGTTCACCGTGGACACCACGTTCGGCCTGGACGAGCCGGTGGCGGTGACGGCGCCGGACGGCGACCGGGTGGAGCTGGACGCGGGCGACCACACGGTGCCCGAGGGCACCGTCTACGTGTTCCCGCAGGGGTCGGCGGTACCGCACCCGGAGGGGCTGCCCGACCTGGGCGGGGAGCGGTGGAGTGCGCCGCTGCTGAACTCGGGCGGGTACCCGCTGTTCGAGACGTGGTCGACGCTGCTGGCGATCACCCTGGGGTGCATGGGGCTGCCGCACGTCATCATGCGCTTCCACACCAGCCCGACGGCGCGCACCGCCCGCCGGGTGGCGGTGGGGGTGATCGCCCTGCTGGGCCTGTTCTACCTGTTCCCGGCGGTGTACGGGCTGCTGGGCCGGGTGCTGACCCCGCAGCTGGTCCTGTTGCAGGGCACGGACACGGTGGCGGTGGTGCTGCCCGCCCAGGCGGTGCCGGGGTCGGTGGGCGTGATCCTGACGGCGCTGGTGGCGGCGGGCGCGTTCGGGGCGTTCCTGTCCACGTCGTCGGGGCTGCTGCTGGCGCTGGCGGGCGGGCTGTCGCACGACCTGTTCCAGGGGAGCGTGCCGCGGCTGCGGCTGGCGGTGGCGGTGGGCGCGTGCGTGGCGGTGCTGCTGGCGCTGCCCGCCGAGAAGATCGACATCAACGTGCTGGTGGTGTGGGCGTTCACGGTGGCGGCGTCCACGTTCTGCCCGCTGCTGGTGCTGGGGATCTGGTGGCGCAGGCTCACCCTGCCGGGGGCCGCCGCGGGGCTGACGGTGGGCGGGGTGACGGCGACCGGCGCGGTGGGCTGGTCGATCCTGCTGGTGACTCCGGAGGGTTGGCCGACGGTGCTGCTGGCGCAGCCCGCGGCGTGGACCGTCCCGCTGGCGTTCACGACGATGGTGGTGGTGTCCCGGCTGACCCGGCCGCCGGACTGGGCCGAGCACGCGGTGCTGCGCCTGCACTCCCCCTGACCCGGACCGCGGTGTTCCGGCCCCGCGGGGGGCACCGAAGCCGTACGATCTCCGAGTGTCGCACAACGAGCACGAGGAGTGATATGACGTCCCCCCGCCGCGCCTTCGCCGTCCTGGCGACGGGCCTGCTGCTGATCGGCGGCGCCCCGGCGGCGCGGGCCGCCGTCCCCGACCCCGCCACCACGGGCCCCGTGTCGGTCTCCACCGGTGAGGAGGGCGTGCGCGTGGACGCCCCCGGCGTGCGGGTGGAGAGCGGTCCCGACCGGGTCGAGGTGGAGGTGGGCCGGACCCCGGTCTCCCACGTCCTGGTCTGCGCCGACGGGACCCGGGTGGTGGTCCACTCCGGCCGGGCTCCGGCCTGCCCGCCGCGGGCGCCGCGGCCCGAGCCCCCCGCGCCCGCCCCCAGGCCGCCGGCGCCCGAGCCGCCCGCCCCCGAGGAGCCTCCGCCCGCCCAGGAGAGCCCTCGCGTCCCGGAGCCGCAGCCCCGGGTCCCGGTGGACCCGGAGAGCCCGCAGGCCCGGCCCGCGCCGGGGGCGGCCCCCTCCCCCGGAGCGGAGCCGGCGGCTCCGGAGTCCGCCCCGACGGCCGGGGCCGCCCCCGCGGACCCCGCGTCCCCGTCGGCGGAACCAGCGGAGGCCGCCCGGCGCGAGGAGCCGGCACCGGCGGCCGCGGCCCTGCCGGTGGCGGACATGACCGGGGGCGGTGCCACCGCCTCCCCGGCCTTCGGCACGATGCGCACGAGCGCGGTGCTCCTGGTCGTGGTGGCCGTGGCCGCGGCGGCGTCCGCGGGGGCCGCGGCCCGGGCGAGCCGTCAGTAGGCGCTCAGCGGTGCGTCCAGGGCCCGGTCGATGCCGTCGAGGCCGGCCACGGCGTCCTCGATCGTGCCCGCGTCGTGGGCGAGGATGCCGCTGAACGGATGGCCCATGTAGAACAGCAGCACGACCGTGGCGAACACGAACGCCAGGTTGGCCGCGGCCCAGAAGTAGGCGACGCGGGAGCCGCTCCGGATCATGGCGAAGGGCAGGACCGCGACGACGATCGCCGAGAGCGCGGCGATGCCGGTGAGCAGGGGCGGCATCGCCTCGGTGGCGGCGTCGGCCCGCTCCAGGCGGGCCTCCCCCAGCGAGTTCAGCTCCTGGCGGGCGGTGAGCCGGTCCAGCCCGTCGCCGGTGTCGGAGACCGACAGCGACCGCACCGAGGCGGCCAGGTCCGCGTAGGCGGCGTCGCCCTCGGGGCTGAGGCCCCGGGCGGCCTGCATGGCGGGCCAGTCGTCCTCGACCACGGCGCCCAGGTAGGCGCGCAGCCGCTCGCGGACCTCCTCCGACTCCTGCTCGGGCAGGGCGACGGTGCTCCAGTACAGGGACTGGGCGGAGCCGGCCTCGGCCATCATGCCGTCCTCGGCACCCTTGTACCCCTCCCAGCCGATGACCACCCCCATCGCGGCCGAGCCGAGGTAGAGGGCGAGGGCGCAGGGGGCGACGACGATTCCGACGGCGCCGCCGGAATCCTCGTCGTCGACCCGGAAGCGGCCGACGGCCAGGACGGCCCCCGCGACCATGGTGGCCAGGACGGCGAGGACGAGGAACAGGGTGAGCATAAGGTTTCCCGAGGGCAGATTGCGTCACTGTCGGTCACATGATTAGCACGGACCGGAATTGCCTCGGGGGAGTTCGGGGAAAAACCCGCGGATGCGCGGTCCCGGAACGCGCCGGGGCGCGGGCACCCTGCGGTGCCCGCGCCCCGTGTCGCGGCCGGCCCCTTGCGCGGAAGAGGGGGTCGGCGGGATGCCCGCTACCGGCCGAGCCGGTCCAGCAGGGCGTGGTACTCGTCCCAGAGCTCGCTCGGGAGGTGGTCGCCGAAGGTCTTGAAGAACTCGGGGACCAGGGCGGCCTCCTGCTTCCAGATCTCGGGGTCGACGGAGAGCAGGAACTCCAGCTCCTCGGCGGACAGGTCCAGGCCCTCGGTGTCGATGCCGTCCTTGGTCGGCAGCAGGCCGATCGGCGTCTCGACGGCGTCGGCGGTGCCCTCCAGGCGCTCGACGATCCACTTGATGACGCGGCTGTTCTCGCCGAAGCCGGGCCACACGAACCGGCCGTCGGCGTCCTTGCGGAACCAGTTCACGTAGAAGATCCGGGGCAGCTTCGCCTGGTCGGCCCCGGCGCCCACCCTGATCCAGTGGGCGAAGTAGTCGCCCATGTTGTAGCCGCAGAAGGGCAGCATCGCGAACGGGTCGCGGCGCAGCTCGCCCACGGTGCCCTCGGCGGCGGCGGTCTTCTCGGAGGAGACGTTGGCGCCCAGGTAGACGCCGTGCTTCCAGCCGAAGGACTCGGTGACCAGCGGGACGGCGGTGGCGCGGCGCCCGCCGAAGAGGATGGCGGAGATCGGCACGCCCGCCGGGTCCTCCCACTCGTCGGCGATGGTCGGGGCCTGCCCGGCCGGGGTGGTGAAGCGGGAGTTGGGGTGCGCCGCGGGCTCGGAGGACTCCGGGGTCCAGGGGCGGCCCTTCCAGTCGGTCAGGCGCGCCGGCGGCTCCTCGGTGAGGCCCTCCCACCACACGTCGCCGTCCTCGGTGAGGGCGACGTTGGTGAAGATGCTGTTGCCCCACAGGGTCTCGATGGCGTTGGCGTTGGTCTTCTCGCCGGTGCCGGGGGCGACGCCGAAGAAGCCGGCCTCGGGGTTGATGGCGCGCAGGCGGCCCTCAGCGTCGAAGCGCATCCAGGCGATGTCGTCGCCGACGGTCTCGACCTTCCAGCCGGGGATGGTCGGCTGGAGCATGGCGAGGTTGGTCTTGCCGCAGGCGCTCGGGAAGGCGGCCGCGATGTAGTGGGTCCCGCCCTCGGGCGAGGTGACCTTGAGGATCAGCATGTGCTCGGCGAGCCAGCCCTCGTCGCGGGCCATCACCGAGGCGATGCGCAGCGCGTAGCACTTCTTGCCCAGCAGGGCGTTGCCGCCGTAGCCGGAGCCGTAGGACCAGATCTCGCGGGTCTCGGGGAAGTGCGAGATGTACTTGGTGGAGTTGCAGGGCCAGGCGACGTCCTCCTGGCCGGGCTCCAGCGGGGCGCCGACGGAGTGGACGGCCTTGACGAAGTCGCCGCGCTCCTCGATCAGGCGCAGGGCGGCGTCGCCCATGCGGGCCATGATGCGCATGGAGACGACGACGTACGGGGAGTCGGTGATCTCGACACCGAGCTGGGAGATCTCGCCGCCCAGCGGGCCCATGCAGAAGGGCACGACGTACATGGTGCGGCCGCGCATGGCGCCCCGGAAGACCTCGCCGAAGGTGGCGCGCATCTCGTCGGGGGCGATCCAGTTGTTGGTGGGGCCGGCGTCCTCTTCGCGCTCGGAGCAGATGAAGGTGCGGTCCTCGACGCGGGCCACATCCGTGGGGTCGGAGGTGCAGTAGAAGCTGTTGGGGCGTTTGTCCGGATTGAGGCGCCGGAAGGTCCCCTGTTCGACGAGCAGGTCCGTGAGCCGGGTCCACTCCTCGTCGGAGCCGTCGCACCAGACGACGTTGTCGGGCTGGGTCAACTCCGCGACCTCGCGAACCCAGGACACCAGTTCTTCGTGGGAGGTCGGGGCCACGCCCAGATCAATACCGACAGTCACAGCGGCTCCTTTGTGAATCGAGATCCCTCGCATCATGAACGAAGCTCCCCCACGGTGACCAATTGGTATAGGCCAATGGTCTAAAGCTGTGGGGCTGGACGAGCGGGTCCCGCTACGCCACAGGGGTTTCCGCGGCTGCACGGATGTGCCGGGAGAGGCCTGGGTGACGGGGGTTCCGTTCCTGGTGGGAGCCGATTCCCCCGGAGTGGCGGGGAAGAGGCGCTCCGGGGACGACACGGCGTGCGGTTCGTCACACACGGCCCCGGTCCGGTGACGGACCATCCGTGGACCACCGGATAGGCGGCCGACCGGGTTCCGGGCTCCGGCCTGCGCGGACTCCCGGAACCCCGGGGCGCCCGCGGCCGTCGGCCCGCGCGGCACCGCACCGGAGCGGCCGGTGGGCGGGAGCCGTGCCCGCTCACGAGGTGCGCCGCGCCGATCGTGCCGCTCCTCGCGGCGGCGCGGCCGTCCCGGCCCCGGGGCCGGGTACGCCTGCCTGCACAACGCCGTGGACGACCGCTCCCGCCCGGCCTGCCCGGAAATCCCGGCCGACGAGACCGAGGAGACCGCGGCCGGGTTCTGGCAACGGGCCCATGCCCACTTCGCGTCGGCGGGCATCGTCGTGGAGCGGGTGCTGACCGACAACGGGTCCTGCCACGAGTCCCACACCTGGCGCGACCTCCTGGCCGGCCGGGGCATCGCGCACAAGCGCACCCGCCCCTACCGCCCCCGGACCAGCGGCAGGGTCGAGCGCTTCAACCGGACCCCGGTCGAGGAACGGGCCCACGCCCGCCCCCACCGGTCCGAGGCCCAGGAGCGGGAGGCGTTCACCGGATGGTCGCACCACTACGACCACCACCGGCTCCACACCGCGATCGGCGGCCCTCCCGCCTCCCGTGTGCCCGACCTCTCAGGTCGGTACACCTAGCGCAGTATGGCGACCGGGCCCCGGGCACCGTGCAGCACGGAGTGGCTGACCGAGCCCAGCAGCAGGCCCCGGAACCCGCCGCGCCCGCGCGAACCCACCACGATGAGGTCGGCGGGGGTGGCCTCCTCCAGCAGGGCGACCACCGGGTGGGCGCGCACCACCCGGGTCGTCACCGAGACCCCCGGGTGGCGCAGCCGGGGCTGCTCCAGCTCCTCGGACAGGGACTGGCGGGCGGCCTCGGCGGCGGTGGTGTCGTCGAACAGCTCCGGCGGGATCGGCCCGGTGGCGGCGGCGAACGCCACCAGCGGCTGCCAGGCGCTCACCGCGACCAGTTCGGTGTCGGCGAACTCGGCCTGGGCGAACGCGAAGGCGACGGCGCGGCGGCTGGGCTCGGACCCGTCGATGCCGACGATGACCCGGCCGCGGACACCGTGCGCGGCGGCGTGCTCGTGCGGGAGGACCACCACCGGCACCGGGGACCGGGCGGCCAGCTCGATGCCGACGGAGCCGACGAAGGCGGCCACGATGCCGCGCAGGCCGCGCGAGCCCACCACCACGGCGACCGACCCCTCGGCGGTGGCCTCGGCGAGCAGCGCCTCCACCGGCCGGGCGTAGGAGAGGCGGGTCTGCACCCGCAGTTCGGGGAAGAGCCGCGACACCCAGTCGGCGGCGTAGGAGAGCAGGCGCTCGGCGTCACCGGTGTCGGCCTCGTCCGGGGGGACGTCGATCCGGGTGTGCGCCCCGAACACCCCGACCGAGGTCAGGGCGCCGGCCGCGGCCACGATCCGCACGCCGAGCCCGCGCAGCACCGCCTGCTGGGCCGCCCACTCCAGCGCGTGGCGGCTGGAATCGGTACCGTCGACCCCCACGATCAGCCACCGTGTCGTGGTCGGACCGTCCATCGCGCGCACTCCTTCGCCGACCGGGCCCGCCCGTACGCACCCGTCTCCTCCGTTCTCTGCATGATGCCGCGCCCAGGGGCGCCCGCGGATAACGGTGACGCCGCGAGTTGGCCGACACGGGGTCGGCCGAAGGGTGGTGGGGCGCCCACCGGGGCATAAGGTCCCCGAGCGAACCGGTGTGACCGGGAGCGCCCGCGGGTCCCGTCCGAGAGGTGTGGGAGAGCGTCGGGTGAGAACGGAGGGGGCGATGTCTTACTCGGGACATTGGCACTGGGACTACAGGGACGGCCGGGTGGCCGCCGTCGCCGCGGCGATCGTGTACAGCATGTGGACGCTGGAGGTGCTGCTGCCCGGCGGGGCCGCCGTGCAGGGTGCGCTGGCCGACCCGGATTCGGTGTTCGGCCGGTTCCTGGACAGCGCCCACCGCACGGGGTCGATCCTCGTGGTGCTGGCGGCGGTGCTGGGACTGACCCTGGGCGCCCGCCGGACCGGCCGCCTGCTCACCGCGTCCTGGTGGTCGATGGGCGTGTTCGGCGCGGCCTCGTTCGTCGCCTCGCTGCTCCCGGGCCGCTGCGTGGTCTCCACGGACGTGGCCTGCGCCTCGGAGACCCTGGCCGAGGGGGTGGGCGGGGCCACCGCCGCCCAGCCCGTCATAGCGACCGTCACCATCCTGGCCGCGCTGGTCGGCGTGGCGACCCTCGCCCTGGACCGCCGCCGGGCCGCCGACCCGGCCTGGGTGTGGGTGGCCGTGGTGGCCGCGCTCCAGGCGCTGGCCGCCGTCGCCGTGCTGGTCCTGGCCGTGCAGGTGTCCGGGGGCGACGGCAGCCCGGGCGTGGCGCTGGGCTTCCTGGAGCGGGCCCACCTGGTCACGGTCGCCCTGTGGCTGCTGACCGCCGGCGTCCTGCCCGGCCCCTGGAAGCGCTCCACCGCCCACCGCCCCGCCCCCGCCGCCCGCTGACCGCCCGGAGCCGGCCGACCGGAGGCCGGGGGACGCTCCGGGCGGCCTCGCGGAGTCCTCGGCATCCCATCGACGGGGTCTCCGCCGCCCCCGCGTCGCAGCGGTGCGGCTCGCCCCGTCAGCCGGCGGCGGGCGGGGCGAGTGCTTCGGGCAGCGGGCGGGCGTGGACGACGTGGAGGGTGCTGACGGCGCGGGTGAGGACGACGTAGAGGCGGTTGAGACCGCGCTCCTCGGCCTCGGCGATGGCGGCGGGCTCGGCGACCACGACCGCGTCGAACTCCAGGCCCTTGGCCAGGCCCGCCGGGACGGCGACCAGGCGGGCTGCGTCCAGGCCGGTGTCGTCGTCCAGCACCGGCACCTCCAGCCCCTCCGCGGCCAGCTCCTCCAACAGGGCGGGCAGGTCGGCGTCGGCGGCGATGAGGCCGACCGAGCCCTCACCCTCCAGCGCGGTGCGGCAGGCCTGCGCGACCCGGGCTGCCAGTCCGTCGGCGGCCGGGGTGACGCGCAGTGAGCCCGGGGCCCGGCGGACCGCGACCGGGGCGCCCAGCCCCCGGGCGATGGTGGGCAGCAGCCGGGCGGCGAAGTCGATGATCTGGGCGGGCACCCGGTAGCCCCGGTCCAGGACGCTGAGGTGCCCGGTGGGTTTGCCCAGGTGCTCCAGGAGGGTGGACCAGGTGCGCACGGCCGACGGGCTGGTCCCCTGGGCGATGTCGCCCAGCACGGTGAGCGAGCCCGACTCGCAGCGGCGGCCGATGGCCCGGCACTGCATGGGGCTGAGGTCCTGCGCCTCGTCCACGACGATGTGCCCCAGTCCCGCGGGCCGGTCGATCAGCGAGGCGGCCTCGTCGATCAGGGCCAGGTCCTCCACCGACCAGCGGGCCGACCTGGGCCCCCGCGGGCGGCCCGGCAGCAGGACCGCCTCCTGTTCCCGGGCCGTGAGGATCCCGTCGGCCGCCCTGGCCAGCCGCCCGGGGTCGGTGAGCAGCCCCAGCACCTGGGCCAGCGGTTCCACCTTGGGCCACAGCGCGGTGACCGCGGACCGCACCGCCGGGTCGCGTCGGACCTGCTCGTGCGTGCGGTCGTCGCAGACCTCCCCCTCGGACTCCATGAGGGTGAGCACCGTGTGGGCGATGCGGTGGGACAGCAGCTCGCGCCCCGAGCCGTAGGCGACGCCGCGCCCGGCCAGCTCGTCCAGCAGGGGCCGCAGGTCCTCCGGGTAGAGCCGCCAGCGGCGCGAGCCGCGGCGGACCATGAGGGCCTCGGCGGGCTCGCGCAGGTGCGACCACAGGTCGCGGCGGATCACCTCGGCCATCCGGGCGTCGCCCTTGACCCGGGCGGCGAAGGGCTCCTCGGTCCGGCGGACCCATCCCTCCGCGGACCGGAAGCGCTCGGGCAGGCCGCGGGTGAGCAGGTCCGCGACGGTGGTCTGGGTGACGTCGACCTCGCCCAGGGCGGGCAGCACGTTGCGGATGTAGGACAGGAACGACCGGTTGGGGCCGATGATCGCCACACCCGCCCGGGACAGGCGTTCGCGCTCCGTGTAGAGCAGGAACGCGATGCGGTGCAGGCCCACCGCGGTCTTGCCGGTGCCCGGCGCCCCCTGCACGCACAGGGTGGTGCCCAGCGGGGCGCGGACCAGGTCGTCCTGCTCCGGCTGGATGGTGGCGACGATGTCGCGCATCGGCCCGGTGCGGGGCCGCTCGATCTCGGAGGCCAGCAGGTCGCCGGGGCGGTCGCCGGGGTCGGGGGCTCCGGTGAGGTGCTCGTCCTCGAAGGCGGTGAGCACCACCTCGGGGTCCGCCCGCGGTCCGTGTTCGACGGTCGTGAAGCCGTACCGGCGGCGCACCCGCACGCGCATCCGGTCGGCGGGCGAGGCCCGGTAGTAGGCGACGCTGATGGGCGCGCGCCAGTCCAGGACCAGGGGGCGGCCCTGCGGGTCGTGGACGTGGCGGCGGCCGATGTGGATCCGGTCGGGACCGGCGCCCGCGTCCTCGTCGAGGAAGACGGTGCCGGGGTCGAAGTCGAGGCGGCCGAAGAACAGCGGCGCCCCGGGCATGTCGGCCAGGGCGGCCAGGCGGCGCTGCCTGCCCCGCCGGAGCGCGGCGTTGGTGACCTTGTCGTTGACGACGTCGCCGAGCACCAGTTCGGTGCCCTCGACCTCCTCGCGCATGGTGCGCAGGGCGGTGCGGGCGGCGGTGAGGGCGTCCCGCTCGGCGACCAGTTCGGGGTCGGCGGGCGCGGTCGTGGGATCGGTCGTGGTCATGCGGACCTCGGGAGGGATCGACGGGACACGGCACGGCCTCGCGCGTGCGCGGGTCCCGCCCCGGTCGCCCTCTCAGGGCCCGGTTCGTTCCGATCCTCGTGAAGCGCACGGCGTCCCCTGCGGGGGTGGGCCGTGGAAAGGGAGAAGGACCAGCCTACCCCCGCCCGGGTGTGCGCCGGACGCCCGTCAGGTCTTGCGCAGGCGGACCCGGCTGACCCGGTGGTCGTCCCCCTTGAACAGCACGAGGGTGGCCCGGCCCCGGGTGGGCCGGATGTTCTCGACGAGGTTGACCTCGTTGATGGTGCGCCAGGTGTTGGCCGCGAACTCCAGGGCCTCCTCCTCGCGCAGGGTGGTGGCCATGTGGTGGAAGTAGGAGCGCGGGTCGGAGAAGGCGGTACGGCGCAGCTCCCGGAAGCGGTCCAGGTACCAGTCGCGGATGTTGCCGACCTTGGCGTCGACGTAGATCGAGAAGTCGAAGAAGTCGGAGACGGCCAGCCGTCCGGCGTTGGCGGGCTGGAGCACGTTGATGCCCTCGACGATGAGGATGTCGGGGCGGTGCACGGTCTGCCGCTCGCCGGGGACGATGTCGTAGTTCAGGTGCGAGTAGACGGGGATGTCGATGCCGTCGGCCCCGGCCTTCATCTCGGAGACGAACCGGACCAGGGCGCGCCGGTCGTAGCTCTCCGGGAAGCCCTTGCGCCGCATGAGGCCGCGCGCCTCGAGCACCGCGTTGGGGTACAGGAAGTTGTCGGTGCTGACCAGTTCCACGTCCGGGTGGTTGGGCCACTGGGCCAGCAGGGAGCGCAGCAGCCGCGCGGTGGTGGACTTGCCGACCGCCACGCTTCCGGCGACGCCGATGATGAACGGGGACGGCCGGTCGGACTCCCCGAGGAAGCCGCGGACGGCGGCGTGCCGCTGCTGGGTCGCGCCGACGTACAGGTTGAGCAGCCGGGACAGGGGCAGGTAGATGTCCCGCACGTCGTCGAGGGACGTCGGGTCGGTGGTACCGCGCAGCCGGGAGAGCTCGGCCTCGGTCAGGGAGAGCGGAGTGGAGGCCCGCAGGGCCGCCCAGGCCTCCCGGTCCAGTTCCACGTACGGCGTGGAGACGCCGGTCTTCGTCGGGTGGGACACGAATGACCACCCTAGACGAGGGCTTCGACCGGTCCGGGCGCCCGGGTCGGGGTAAGCCCGAAGCCAGGCCTGAACGTGGTCGAAACCACACGTTCGCCCGCCCGTCACCCCGACCTCGACGGACGGCCACCGGCCGGCGGCCCTCCCCCGTGTGCCGCCGATGTTTTTTTCGGCCGGTCCCGGCCGGGTGGAATCGGTTCCACTCGGACGGCCGACACGCCCCCCACCTGCGCGGTCTACCCTTGGTACACCAAATGGTCTATACCGTTACCTGGGAAAACAGCTATTGGTATCAAGAGGTGGTTGGTCGATTCAGCGTCCTTTTTGGCCTACGCTGGCGGCCATGTGCGGAATCGTTGGCTACGTCGGGCCGCAATCGGCGCTCCAGGTCGTCGTGGACGGCCTCGCGAGGTTGGAGTACCGCGGATATGACTCCGCGGGTGTCGCAGTGCTGGGCGGGGGCGCCCTGCACACCGAGAAGCGGGCCGGCAAGCTCGCGAACCTGCGCGGTGCCCTGGAGGAGCACCCGATCGCCGGTGAGGGTGCGGGCATCGGCCACACCCGGTGGGCCACCCACGGTGCCCCCAATGACGTCAACGCCCACCCCCACGTCGACAACGGCAACCGGGTGGCGGTCGTCCACAACGGCATCATCGAGAACTTCGCCTCCCTGCGGCTGGAGCTCGAGGAGCAGGGCTGCAAGTTCCTCTCGGAGACCGACACCGAGGTGGCCTCCCACCTGCTCAGCACCGAGCTGGCCAGGCGCGGCGACGGGGACCTCGCCGGGGCCATGCGCGCGGTGTGCAAGCGGCTGGAGGGCGCCTTCACACTGGTCGCCGTCTCCGTGGACGACCCCGACCTCGTGGTCGCCGCCCGCCGCAACTCGCCGCTGGTCGTCGGCCGCGGCCGGGGGGAGAACTTCCTGGCCAGCGACGTGGCCGCGTTCATCGCCCACACCCGCGAGGCGGTCGAGCTGGGCCAGGACCAGGTCGTGGAGCTGCGCCCGGACTCGGTGCGCGTCACCGACTACGACGGCAACGACGTCGAGGTCAACGAGTACCACGTGGACTGGGACGCCTCCGCCGCCGAGAAGGGCGGCTACGACTACTTCATGCTCAAGGAGATCGTCGAGCAGCCGCGCGCGATCGCCGACACCCTCCTGGGCCGCCTGTCCGTGGACGGCGAGCTGACCCTGGACGAGATGCGCCTGTCCCCGGAGGACCTGCGCGCCGTCGAGAAGATCGTCATCATCGCCTGCGGCACCTCCTACCACGCGGGCCTGATCGCCAAGTACGCGATCGAGCACTGGTGCCGCATCCCGTGCGAGGTCGAGGTGGCCAGCGAGTTCCGCTACCGGGACCCGATCCTGGACCGGCAGACCCTGGTGATCGCGATCTCCCAGTCGGGCGAGAGCATGGACACCCTGATGGCGGTCCGCTACGCGCGCGAACAGCGCGCCAAGGTGCTGGCGATCTGCAACGTCAACGGCTCCACCATCCCGCGCGAGTCCGACGGCGTGCTGTACACGCACGCCGGCCCGGAGGTCGGGGTGGCCGCCACCAAGACCTTCCTCACCCAGCTGGCCGCCTGCTACCTCATCGGCCTGTACCTGGCGCAGGTGCGCGGGCTGAAGTTCGGCGACGAGATCGACGCGGTGATCGCCCAGCTGGCCACCATGCCCGAGCACGTGGAGAAGGTGCTGGACACGGTCGAGCCGGTGCGCGAGCTGGCCCGGTCGCTGTCGGACGTCGACACCGTCCTGTTCCTGGGCCGCCACGTCGGCTACCCGGTGGCGATGGAGGGCGCTCTCAAGCTCAAGGAGCTGGCCTACATGCACGCCGAGGCGTTCGCTGCGGGCGAGCTCAAGCACGGGCCGATCGCGCTGATCGAGGACGGCCTTCCGGTGGTCGTGGTGGTGCCCTCGCCGCAGGGGCGCAGCGTGCTGCACGACAAGATCGTGTCGAACATCCAGGAGGTGCGCGCCCGCGGCGCCCGCACCATCGTGATCGCGGAGGAGGGGGACGAGTCGGTGCGCCCGTACTCGGACGTCCTCATCGAGATCCCGGCGGTGCCGACCCTGCTCCAGCCGATCGTGGCGACCGTGCCGATGCAGGTGTTCGCCTGCGAGCTGGCGCTGGCCAAGGGCAACGACGTGGACCAGCCGCGCAACCTGGCCAAGAGCGTGACCGTGGAGTAGCCCCGGAGGGGGTGTCTCCGGCCCGGGCGCGTCCGACTCCGTCGGGCGCGCCCGGCGTTTTCCGTGTCCGCCCCGCCGGTCCGGTGCGGCCCGCGTCAGCGGGCGGCGGCGCGGGTTCCGGCGTGCGCGGCGACGGCGGTGGCCAGGTCGCCGTGGGTGGGCAGCAGGGCGTGCAGGTCCAGCACGTCGAAGATGCGCGAGAGCTGGCGGGGCGGGCAGGCCAGGGCCAGGTGGTGGCGTTCGCGGGTGGTGACGCGCATCGCGTTGATGAAGGCGTTGACCCCGGAGGCGTCGATGAAGTCCACCGCGGAGAGGTCGACGACGACGCAGCCCTGCACGGCGGCGGCCGCGATGGCGGCGTACGCGGTCTCGGCGGTGGCGATGTCGAGTTCACCGCCGAGCGTCACGACGGTGGCGCCGTCGCAGATGAATCCGTCCCGTCCCGTGTCCAGCACGTCCACGCCCCGCTCCCCGCGTCGGAAAACTTCCCCTGTCGGACGCGATCGGTCGAATACCGACATGCCCTGACAGCCTACTCTGCTCCGGGGCGTGCCGGAGTGGGCCGCGGGAGGGGCGGACGGGCCCGGTACCGGGGCGGGACGGGCCGCCGGACCGGGATCGGGGCCGGCGGGGGTCAGCCGCAGACGGCCCAGACGACCTTGCCGCCGCGGACCGGGTTCCAGCCCCACTCGCCGCTGAACGCGGCGACCAGGCTCAGGCCCCGGCCGGACTCGGCGAAGTGGTGGGCGTCGACCTTGTGGGGGGCGCGGTCGCTGGTGTCGGCGACCAGGCACGCGACACGCCCGGATCCGCCCGCCCGGCTCAGGCGCACCACGACCGGGGTCTCCGCGGCGGCGCGTCCGGGGTCCAGGGCGTGGCGGCAGGCGTTGCCGACGAGCTCGGAGAGCACGAGCCGGACGTCGTCGGTGATCCCGGCCAGATCCCATTCGGCGAGGGCGCGCTCGGCGAGGCGGCGGGCCGCGCCGACGGAGTCGGGGACCGAGGCGAAGGCGCCGGTGACGGACTCGTGAGTGCGGTCGGTGCGGCCCAGGGGGGTGCCGCCCAGCGGGTCCGCCCAGTGGCCGCCCGGCAGCCGGGGGGCCTCCGCCAGGGAGGGGCGGCGCCAGGATGCCCCGGAGTGCCTCTCCGACGACATCAGCTCTGCGTTCATCACGGTCCTCACGAGTGGTGATGCGGGTTCGCTCGGCCTTGCCTGCGGGTGGCATCGTGGCTTACGAATGTAAGTCACGGATGCACGTGCAGATCAACGCTCGGCAAGCCTATAGGACGAACAGGCCTTATCGGTAGATCTACTTCCAAGAATTCACACGCGGGCATCCGGGTTTACAGTCGACCCACAAGGCCTCGGAACGCCCGTCCCGAACCCCTGTTCCCAGCAGAATGGGGTCGCTATACTGGGCGGTCGCTCGCGCCAAAGCCGCTACAGGGAGGCGATGTGGTCGCCGATCACGCAGAGAACTTCCAGGTCACCCGGGATTTCCTGGCGAATTCCAGCGGTGGCCCGACCGTGCTGCGCATTCTTCTCGGAACGCAGCTCCGGAAGCTGCGCCAGGAGAAGGGCATTTCCCGGGAGGACGCCGGATACGCGATCCGCGCCTCCCACGCCAAGATCAGCCGCATGGAACTGGGACAGGTCAGCTTCAAGCACCGCGACGTGGAGGACCTGCTCAAGCTGTACGGCGTGACCGACGCCGCCGAGCGCGAGGCCCTGCTCGGCCTCATCACCAGCGCCAACGCCCAGGGCTGGTGGCACCAGTACAGCGACGTGCTGCCCAACTGGTTCGGCGTCTACGTGGGCCTGGAGGAGGCCGCCTCGGTCATCCGGACCTTCGAGGTGCAGTTCGTCCCCGGCCTGCTCCAGAGCGAGGGCTACGCCCGCTCGGTCATCCGGCTCTCGCGCACGGCCACGTCCGAGGAGGACATCGACAGCCGCGTGCAGATGCGCATGCACAGACAGCGCAGATTCACCGAGGGCGAGGGCCCCCGCCTGTGGGCGGTCATCGACGAGGCCGTGCTGCACCGGCCCTACGGCGACGCGGCCGTGATGCGCGGCCAGATCGAGCACCTCATCGAGATGTCCCGGCGGCCCAACATCACCGTCCAGGTGGCGACGTTCGCCATGGGCGGGCACCCGGCGGCCGGCGGCCCGTTCAGCATCCTGCGCTTCCCCACCCCGCAGCTGCCCGACGTGGTCTACCTGGAGCAGCTGAGCAGCTCGCTGTACTTCGACAAGTTCGAGGACACCAGCCTCTACGCCCAGACGATGGACCACCTGGCCACGCAGGCGCCGCCGCCCTCGGCCACCGAGGGGATCCTGCGCTCGTTCCTGGACCGCTACCGGGACTGACCCGCCACCCCGCCTCCTCCCGCCCCCGAACGTCCCCCGACCCCGCATCCCCCGGCCCCTTCCCAACGCCCGGTACCGCTCCGCGTCCGGGCGTTCGCCGTGTGCGCACACCCGTTCGGCCTCGGTGACCGGCTTCGGCCACGACTGGGAAACGATCGGGAGTCCGTGAACCCCCTCCCCGCCCCCGGCGTTAGCCGTGACATGCGTATCCTCACTCATGGACCTTGCATATGTGCTTACGGACGTAATCACGTATGCACGTGCATGAGCTACGCTTTGGGCGCGCACCGAGGACGGAACGGCACAACGGGGAAGATCTCTCCCCAAAACCCCGCCCGGCCCGTGGCTCCGGCACGAGCGGACCGACGTGTCGACGGCTCCGCGCGTGGACACCCCCGCTCACACGTCCCCCGAAGTTCCAGGAGGTCGAGATGCACCCCGTCTACAACGGCGTTCCCGCGAGCCGTCTGCCCAAGGTCGAGTGGACCAAGAGCAGTTGGAGCAATCCGGACGGGAACTGCGTCGAGGTGGCGACCCTGCCCGGCGGGGAGTTCGCGGTCCGGAACTCGCGCGATCCGCAGGGCCCGGTGCTGGTCTACACCCACGCCGAGCTGGAGGCCTTCGTCCGCGGCGCCAAGACCGGGGACTTCGACGCCCTGCTGAGCTGACCCCGGCGGCGGCCGCCGGACGGCCCCGCTGAAAGGACTTTCCCGGAGAAGACGCCCGCACCGATGGCCACCGCGCCGGACCCCGGCCGCGCGGTGACCGCCTACCGTCCACGGTGCGGGCGCACGAGGAGCCCGGTACCCCTACACGGGGTACCGGGCTCCTCGCTTCGGCGTCCGGGGCGGCGGAGGCGCGGATCGATGCCCTGGGCGGGCCGGGGAGGCCCCTCCGCCGCGGCCGGTTACAGGCGGGTGGGGTCCACGCCGCCGTCCCCGATGGCCGCCGGAGGCGTCTCCCACGGGAAGTGGGTGGCGCCCAGGGCGGGCTTGAGGTCGGACAGCCAGACCGCTTTCTCGTCGTACTCGGCGAAGAAGGGCCTGCCCACCAGCTCCGGGTCGCGCGCCTGGATGAAGTGGAGCGCGAACACCTTCTCGCCCGCGATCTCGGTGACGCCGTCCACGCACACCTTGCCCGGCGTGGCCGACATCGACGGGCCGCGCACGGTCCGGGCCAGGCCGGAGACGTTCCTGTAGGCGCCGCGGAAGATCTCGTAGGCCTCCGCCAGCGGCACCGCGAAGTAGTCCTGGGGGCCGGTGTCGCGCTCGACGAACATGTAGTACGGGACCATCCCGTGGCGCAGGTGGGTGCGCCACATGCTCTCCCACGTCGCCGGGTCGTCGTTGATCGTGCGGATCAGCGGCGCCTGGGTGCGGATGACCGCGCCCGTGGAGCGGATGCGCCGTACGGCCTCCTGCACGATCTCCGGGCGCATCTCGTTCGGGTGCGAGAAGTGCGCCATGAACGCCAGGTTCTTGCCCGACGCCACGACCTTCTCGAAGAGCCGGAGCGTGTCGTCGGCGTCCGGGTCGGTGACGAAGCGCTGCGGCCAGTAGGCCAGCGCCTTGGTGCCGATCCGGATGGCCTCCAGGTGCTCGATCTCCAGCAGCGGCTCGATGTACTTGGAGATCACGCCCTCGCCCATGATCATCGGGTCGCCGCCGGTGAACAGGACGCTGGTGATCTCCGGGTGGGAGCGCACGTAGTCGACGAGCTGGTCGATCTCGCTGGAGGCGAACTTCAGGTCGGCGTCGCCGACGAACTGGGCCCAGCGGAAGCAGTACGTGCAGTACGCGTGACAGGTCTGCCCCTGCTTGGGGAAGAAGAGCACCGTCTCCTTGTACTTGTGCTGGAGGCCGGGGATCGGCTCCTCGTCCACCTTGGGGACGTTGAGGTCCATCTGCCCGGCCGGGTGCGGGTTGAGCCGCGCCCGGACGGCGTTGGCCGCCTCGTTGAGCTCCTTGCGCGGAGCCCCGGACCTGATCAGGTCGGCGATCCGCGCCACGTCGGCCTGGGGCAGCATGTCCGCCTGCGGGAAGACCAACCGGTAGATCGGGTCATCGGGTGCGGCGTCCCAGTCGATCAGCTCGTCAAGGACATAGGCGTTGACCCGGAAGGGCAGGACGGTGGCCACCGCCTGCACCGCGAGCCGCTCATCGGCGGCGAGACCGGCTCGCGCGGTGAGCTCGTCGATGTGCTTCGTCGTGTAGGCACGGAACCGACGCCCGGTGGACGGGGACGGTGCCGCCTCTGGCGTAACGCTCACGCCTCTCCTCTCCTGCATGTGAGTCAGGGCCGCCCGCGCGGGTTCGTGAGGGCAGCCCTGATCCGGGGGTTCCGGTGTGCGGGCACCCGGGAACCTCCGGAAACGGAATTCGTGTTCGGCTGTCACATGTACCCGGAGCGTGACGAACCTCCGGGCCAGCGAGCGGATATACCCCTACTTGGGGTTTTATATCCAGATAGATCAAAATACAGCTCTGACCTGGACATACTGCAAGCATCCTCGCACGAACGGATGAATGGCCCGAACCGTGGAACCTCCCGCCGCACCCGGTACGGTGTTTGCACACCACCCGCGCACCCGTCGGCGTGTGCCCGCACCGGCGCGGGGACCTGCGACGACGGCGTGCGCCCACCGCACCACCACACCGTGAAGGACGCCACGTGACCGGCACCTCCGACGCGGACGCACCCGTCGCACCCCGCCGCACCTCGCCGCCGATCATCGCAGTCGACGCGATGGGCGGCGACAACGCGCCCGAGGCCATCGTCGAGGGCGCCGTCCTCGCCGTGCGCGAACTGGGCCTGCGGGTCGTCCTCGTGGGCCGCCGCACCCAGATCGCCGGCCTGCTCGCCGAGCACGACGCCCTGCGCGAGATCCCGGTCGTGCACGCCGAGGACAGCCTCGCCATGCACGAGGGCGCGCTGGCCAGCTGGCGGCGGCCCCGTTCCAGCGCCGCCGTCGCCTGCCGCCTGATCCGGCGCGGTGACGCCGACGCCCTGGTCTCGGCCGGCTCCACCGGCGGCATCGTCGCCACCTCCACCGTGCGCCTGCGCACCCAGCACGGGATCCTGCGGCCCGCCCTGGCGGTCACCCTCCCGACCGGGGAGACGCCGACGGTGATGGTGGACGCGGGGGCCAACGCCGACGCCAAGCCGGAGATGCTCGTTCAGTTCGCGCACCTGGGGTGCGCCTACGCCCAGACCGCCTTCCGGGTGCAGCGCCCCCGGGTGGGGCTGCTCACGATCGGTTCCGAGCCCGGCAAGGGCAACAGGCTGATCCGCAGGACCGCGGAACTGCTCGCGGCCACCGCGGAGGACTCCACGGTCATGGACTACCGCGGCAACATCGAGGGCCACGACCTGCTCGCCCGCAAGGTCGACGTGATCGTCACCGACGGGCACACCGGGAACGTGGCGCTCAAGGCCGTGGAGGGGACGGCGGCGTTCGCCATGGACGCCGTCCGCACCGCCCTGACCTCGTCCGTGGCCGCCAGGGCGGGGGCGATGCTCCAGCGCAGGGCGCTGCGCGGGCTGCGCGAGCGCCTGGACAGCGAGACCTACGGCGGCGCCGCGCTGCTGGGTCTCAACGGCACCGTCGTCATCGCCCACGGCGACAGCCGCGCCCGCGGCATCGCCCACGCCTGCCGCCTCGCCCACGACCTGTCCGCCGGGGACATCGGCGAGCAGGTGCGCCGGCGCGTGCACACCCGCCAGGCCGGGTGGCTGCACCGCCTGGCCCAGTCGGAGGGCCCGGCCGAGGGGCGCTGAGGGAGCGGAAAAGCGCCGAGAACACTCCTGCGGGCTCGGTACGCTTGGTGCATGGCCGACCCGCAGGAAGTACTCTCGCGACGGGTCCAGTCCGCCCTCGGGGCCGCCTTCGGTCCCGAGTACGCCGACACCGACCCCGTCATCCGCCCGTCACAGTTCGCCGACTACCAGGCGAACGCAGCGCTCGCACTCGCCAAGCGCCTGGGCCGAAAGCCGCGCGAGGTGTCCGCGGCGATCATGGAGCACCTCGACGTCGCCGACGTCTGCTCGGCCGTGGAGGTCAGCGGACCCGGCTTCATCAACCTGACCCTGCGCGACGACTGGATCTCCGGGCGGACCCGCGAGCTGCTGGACGACGAGCGCCTGGGCGTGCCCGCCCAGGAGCGCCGCAACATCCCGCTCGACTACTCCGCGCCCAACGTGGCCAAGGAGATGCACGTCGGCCACCTGCGCACCACCGTGGTGGGCGACTCGCTGGCGCGGACCCTGGAGTTCCTGGGCCACAACGTCATCCGCCAGAACCACATCGGCGACTGGGGCACCCCCTTCGGCATGCTCATCGAGCACCTGCTGGCGGTCGGGGAGGACTCCCCCGAGGCGGACCTGCTCACCACCGACCCCAACGCCTTCTACCAGGCGGCGCGCACGGAGTTCGACTCCTCGGGCCCCGAGCCGGAGGGCTTCGCCGCCCGCGCCCGGCGCCGGGTGGTCGCCCTCCAGGGCGGCGACGAGGAGACGCTGCGCCTGTGGCGCAGGCTCGTGGGCCTGTCCAGGGTGTACTTCAACAAGGTGTACGCCAAGCTGGGCGTCACCCTCACCGACGACGACCTGGCCGGTGAGAGCACCTACAACGCCATGCTCGCCGACGTGTGCGACGAGCTGGAGGCCAAGGGCATCGCCGAGGTCAGCGACGGCGCCCTGTGCGTGTTCCTGGACGGCTTCACCGGCCGCGAGGACAAGCCGGTGCCGCTGATCATCCGCAAGAGCGACGGCGGCTACGGCTACGCCACGACCGACCTGGCCACCGTCCGGTACCGGGTGGAGGACCTCAAGGCCGACCGCATCCTGTACGTGGTGGGCGCCCCGCAGGCGATGCACTTCAAGATGGTGTGGACGGCCGCGCGCGAGGCCGGCTGGCTGCCGGACTCCGTCGAGACCACCCACGTGCAGATCGGCAACGTGCTGGGCCCGGACGGCAAGATCCTGCGCACCCGCAGCGGCGCCCCGGTGCGGCTGATGGCGCTGCTGGACGAGGCGGTCGACCGGGCGGCCGCGGTCGTCCGGGAGAACCGGCCCGACCTGCCCGCCGAGGAGCAGGCGGAGATCGCCCGCCAGGTGGGCATCGGCGCGGTCAAGTACGCGGACCTGTCGGTGGCGCACGACACCGAGTACACCTTCGACTTCGACCGCATGCTGGCGCTGACCGGCAACACCGGACCGTACCTGCAGTACGCGCAGGCCCGGATCCGGTCGATCTTCCGCAAGGGCGGGCTGTCCCCCGAGCAGGCGCGGGCCGACATCACGATCGGCCACCGGGCCGAGCGTGCGCTGGCGCTGAAGCTGCTGGAGTTCGGCCCGGTGGTGGCGCAGGTCGGCGACCTGCTCCAGCCGCACCGGCTGTCGGGCTACCTGTTCGAGCTGGCGCAGTCGCTGACGGCGTTCTACGAGCACTGCCCGGTGCTGGCCGCCGGCACCGAGGCCGAGCGCGAGTCCCGGCTGACGCTGGTCGCGCTGGCGCTGCGCGTGCTGGTCCAGGGCCTGGACCTGTTGGGCGTGGAGGCTCCCGAGCACATGTAGGGCCGACCGGAGGGGCCGGGACGCGCGCTGGCGCGTCCCGGCCCCTCGTCGTGCTCGGGCACCCGCGGGCGGACACGGACCGGGTCCCGGACCGGTCATCGTCCGAGAGAACTCTCACAGAGGACGAATTCCCTTGCACACCAGGTTTTCTCCGCTTTCCGGGATGAAGCGAGTCGGATCTCTCGCTCCCCTGCGCGTCCGAACCCCGGGCCGGCACGGAACGCCGGACCTAGGGTGGACGGACAAAACACCCAATGCAGACAAAAGGGAGAAGTAGGTATGGAATCCACTCCGGTCGGCCCGGCGCCGGGCCTCTGGCACCTGGACCCCCTGCACTCCAGCCTCATCTTCGTCGCCCACTACCTGCGCTTCGGCCGGGTGCAGGGAACGTTCGGGCGGGCGCGGGGGCGGGTGCTGGTCGCCGAGGACGCCGCCGCGTCCAAGGCCGAGGTGGTCATGGACGCCGCGAGCATCAACACGGGTGTCGGCGCCCGCGACGCCCACCTGCGCTCCCCCGACTTCCTGGACGTGGAGAACCACCCGGAGCTGCGCTTCGTCTCCACCGGGATGGAGCCCGGGGGCCGCGGCCGCAACGCCTTCCGGCTGCACGGCGACCTGACGGTGCACGGCACGGCCGCCCCCGTCACCCTGGACGCCCGGTGGGTGGGCGAGGCCCCCGACTACGCGTACCCCGACGAGGTGTACGGCCACTTCTTCTCCGCCACCACCCGCATCCGCCTGTCCGACCACGGCGTGGGCGACGGCGGCGAGGTGCCCTGGGGCGGGCGCCTGGTCGGGGACGAGGTCGACATCGTCCTGGAGGTGCGCCTCCAGAACCAGGACCCCGCCCCCTTCCTCCAGCAGATCGGCCACCCCTCCTGAGGCGGCCCCGGAGGGGACCGCGCCCCGCGGGCGCCGGGGCGCCCGGGCTCAGCCCCTGAGCAGCGCCTCGACCTCCGCCCGGGAGGGCATCGAGGAGCTGGCCCCGTGGCGCTGCACCGACAGCGCCGCCGCCGCGGCGGCGAAGCGCATCGCCCCGGCCGGGTCGGCGCCCTCCGCCCGGGCCACCGCGAAGGACCCGCAGAACGTGTCGCCGGCGGCCGTGGTGTCCACGGCGTCGACCTTCAGCGCGGGGACGTGGACCGGCTCGGCGCCGCGCGCCCCGTACAGGGAGCCCTCGCCTCCCAGCGTGAGGAGGACCTCCGGGACCCGCTCCAGCAGCGCCGCCAGCGCCTCGCGGGGGTCGGTGCGGCCGGTGATCGCGGCCGCCTCGTGCTCGTTGGGGACGAGCACGTCCACCGACTCCAGCAGCTCGTCCGGCAGCTCCCGCGCCGGGGCCGGGGTGAGGTGGACCCGGACGCCCTGCTCGCGGCCGGTGCGCGCGGCCGCGAGGACCGCCTCCATCGGCAACTCCAGCTGGAGCAGGAGTGCGTCGGCCCCGCCGACGAGCTCCCGGTCCCCGGGCACCGTGCCGGTGACCGCGCCGTTGGCGCCGGGCACGACGATGATCGAGTTGCCGCCGCCGCCGTCCACCACGATGTGGGCGATGCCCGAGGGACCGGGGACGGTGCGCAGGCCGGTGGTGTCGATCCCGGAGGCGACGAGGTTGCCCCGCAGTTCGGCGCCGAAGGCGTCGTCGCCCACCGCGCCCAGGAACACCGTGTCGGCGCCCGCGCGGGCGGCGGCCACCGCCTGGTTGGCGCCCTTGCCGCCGGGCACCTGCCGGAAGGCGGTGCCGGTGACGGTCTCGCCGGTGGCGGGAGCGGTGTCCACGTAGGCCACCAGGTCCATGTTGACGCTGCCGAAAACGGCGATGCGCGGGGTGCTCACGCCCCGTCCTCCTTCTTCTTGTCGCGGGGCAGCCCCTCGTCCCCGTCCAGGCCCACGATGACCGGGGCGTGGTCGGAGGCGCCCTTGCCCTTGCGCTCCTCGCGGTCGATGCCCGCACCGCTGACCCGGGCGCGCAGCGCCGGGGAGGCGAGGACGAAGTCGATGCGCATGCCGCGGCGCTTGGGGAAGGCCAGGCCCTTGTAGTCCCAGTAGGTGTAGACACCGGGGCCGGGGGCGTACTCGCGGACGACGTCCTCGAAGCCCGCCTCGCCCAGCCCCCGGAACGCCTCCCTCTCGGGCCCGGTGACGTGGGTCAGCCCGTCGAAGGCCGCCATGTCCCACACGTCGTCGTCCTGCGGGGCGATGTTGAAGTCGCCGACGTAGGCGATCTGCGCGCCGGGGTCCGCGGCCAGGGCGTTCTCGCCCACCTCGCGCAGGGCCCGGAGCCAGCGCAGCTTGTAGGCGTAGTGGGGGTGGTCGATCTCGCGGCCGTTGGGCACGTACAGGCTCCACACCTGGACGCCGCCGCAGGTGGCGCCGATGGCGCGGGCCTCGGCCTCCTCGGGGTCGCCGTAGCCGGGCTGGCCGGGGAAGCCCACCCGCACGTCCTCCAGGCCGACCCGGGAGGCGATCGCGACGCCGTTCCACTGGGAGATCCCGTGGTGGGCGACCTCGTAGCCGCGGTCGGTGAAGACGGAGCCGGGGAACTGGTCGTCCCTGGCCTTGGTCTCCTGGATGGCGAGGACGTCGACGTCGCTCCGGTCGAGCCAGGCGCCGATCCGATCGACCCGGGCCCGGGCACTGTTCACATTCCAAGTCGCGATTCGCACAGCGCCAGCCTAGGGCTTCGCGGCGACAGAGGCGCGGGCTCCGGGGACGCCGGGAGGGTGGCGGGCGGGGGTCGGCCGCCGGGCTCCGGACGAGGTGGTGGGCCCCGGTGCGGCCGTCCTCCGCACCGGGGCCCGACGGGACTCCCAGCACATGCCCGGTTGTTTCCGTCGCGTCCCGTAAGACGGCCGAGGGCCTTCCGAGGTTCGCATTTCGCCCAAGGTTTTTTGCGGCGGCGTCACCCTCCGCGGGCGGGCGGCGGGCCCTGCCGTGCGTCGACGCGCCCGCACCCGGGTAGGGCTGTGATGCAGGCCACACGAGACACCCCTTCCTGGACGAGGTGACGACATGTCCGCGGCCGATCCCGACGCCCGAGCGCACACCCCCGGCCCCACCGCACCCGAGCCCGCCCCCGAGGTCGACGAACGCCGTGCCAGAGCAGTGGCCGAGCAGGCCCGTGAGGAGGCCTCCGACCTGCCCGGCTTCGCCAAGGAGCTGTACCTGGGCCGCCTGCGCCTGGACCTGATCCACCCGATGCCCGTCCCCGACCGGGAGGACGACGAGCGCGGCGACGCCTTCCTCGCCCGGCTGCGCGACTTCTGCGAGGGGATCGACCCCCACCGCATCGAACGCGAGGAGCGGATCCCCGACGAGGTCGTGGCCGGGCTGCGCGAGCTGGGCGCCCTGGGCATGAAGATCCCCGTCGAGTACGGCGGCCTGGGACTGAGCCAGGTCCACTACAACCGCGCCCTCGCCCTGGTGGGCTCGGTGTCCCCGGCGGTCGGCGCCCTGCTGTCGGCCCACCAGTCGATCGGCGTGCCCCAGCCGGTGTCCATGTTCGGCACCCCGGCGCAGAAGCGGGAGTTCCTGCCGCGCTGCGCCCGCGAGGCCATCAGCGCGTTCCTGCTCACCGAGCCCGACGTGGGCAGCGACCCCGCCCGGCTGCGTACCACCGCCGTGCCCACCGACGACGGGACCGCCTACCTGCTCGACGGGGTGAAGCTGTGGACCACCAACGGCGTCGTCGCCGACCTGCTGGTGGTGATGGCACGTGTGCCGGAGGGCCCCGGCCACCGGGGCGGCATCACCGCGTTCGTGGTCGAGGGGGACTCCCCCGGGATCACCGTGGAGCGGCGCAACCGGTTCATGGGCCTGCGGGGGCTGGAGAACGGCGTCACCCGGCTGCACGGCGTCCGCGTGCCGGCCGCCCACCGGATCGGCGAGGAGGGGCAGGGGCTGCGCATCGCCCTGTCCACCCTCAACACGGGGCGCCTGTCCCTGCCCGCCCTGTGCGTGGGCGCCGGGAAGTGGGCCACCAGGATCGCCCGCGAGTGGTCCCGCGAACGGGTCCAGTGGGGGCGCCCGGTCGGGCGGCACGAGGAGGTCGCCAAGAAGATCTCCTACATCGCCGCCACCACCTACGCCATGGAGGCCATGCTCGACCTGGCGAGCCGGATGGCCGACGAGAAGCGCAGGGACATCCGCATCGAGGCGGCCATCGCCAAGCTGTGGGCCTCCGAGCACGCCTACCGGATCGCCGACGAACTGGTGCAGATCCGCGGCGGGCGCGGGTTCGAGACCGCCGAGTCGCTGGCCGCCCGCGGCGAGCGGGGGATCCCCGCCGAGCAGATGCTCCGGGACCTGCGCATCAACCGGATCTTCGAGGGGTCCACCGAGATCATGCACCTGCTGATCGCCCGCGAGGCGGTGGACGCCCACCTGGCGGTGGCCGGGGACATCATCGACCCGGACGCCGACCGGGCGGCCAGGGCGCGGGCCCTGGCCAGGGCCACCGGGTTCTACGCCGCCTGGCTGCCGACGCTGGCGGTGGGCCGGGGGCAGCTGCCGTCGGCGTACGTGGAGTTCGGGCCGCTGGCCGGGCACCTGCGCTACGTGGAGCGCGCCGCCCGCAGGCTGGCGCGGTCCACGTTCTACGGGATGTCGCGCTGGCAGGGCGGGCTGGAGGTCCGGCAGGGGTTCCTGGGCAGGGTGGTGGACATCGGCGCCGAGCTGTTCGCGATGAGCGCGGTGGCCGTGCGCGCCCGGCACGACGCCGACACCCGGCCCGAGCGCGGCACGACGCCCCTGGAGCTCGCCGACGTGTTCTGCCGCCAGGCGCGCCTGCGCGCCGACACGCTGTTCGAGGGCCTGTGGTCCAACACCGACGCCGTCGACGGGAAGCTGGCCCGCCGGGTGATGGACGACTCCTACACCTGGCTGGAGGAGGGCGTGCTCGACCCGTCCCTGCCCGGACCGCTGATCGCCCCGGCCGAGCCGGGGCCCTCGGCCGAGAAGAACCTGCACCGGCGGATGGGCTGAGCCGCGGAATGTCGGAGGCGGGGGCTAGCGTGTTCGGCATGCCCGAACCGCACCCCCGCCGTGACGCGGAACTGTCCCTCTCCCAGGCCCGCCGGATCGCGATCGCCGCCCAGGGGCTGACGGACCCCCGGCCCGCGGGCACGCCGACCCTGGCCCACCTGGGCCGGGTGGTGCGCCGCCTGGGGATCATCCAGATCGACAGCGTGAACGTCCTCGCCCGCAGCCAGTACCTGCCGGTGTTCGCCCGGATGGGCGGCTACGACACCGCGCTGCTGGACCGGGCGGCCACCACCGCCGCCAAGGCGAGCCCGGCCCGCCTGGTCGAGTGCTGGGCCCACGAGGCGAGCCTGGTGCCCCCGGCCACCCGGCAGCTCATGCGGTACCGCATGGAGCGCAACCGGGCCAGGACCGGGAGCGGCTGGATGAGCAGCATCCAGGCGGAGCGGCCGCAGCTGATCAAGGCGGTCTACGAGGAGGTCGCCCGGATCGGCCCGGCCACCGCCCGCGAGGTGGAGGCCGCGCTCGCCCACGACGTGCCGCGCGCCAAGGACCACTGGGGGTGGAACTGGTCGGAGGTGAAGAAGTCCCTGGAGTACCTGTTCTGGGTCGGCGACCTCACCTCCAACGGCCGCAACTCCCAGTTCGAGCGCCGCTACGACCTGCCCGAGCGGGTGCTTCCCGCCGAGGTGCACGCGGCGCCCCTGGTGAGCGACGCCGACGCCCACCGGGAGCTGGTGGCCATCGCCGCCCGCGCGCACGGGATCGCCACCGAACCCTGCCTGCGCGACTACTTCCGGCTCAAGGGCGCCGAGTCGCGCCCGGCCGTCGCCGACCTGGTGGACTCCGGCGAGCTGGTGCCGGTCCGGGTCCGTGGCTGGGACCGCACCGCCTACCTGCACCGCGACGCCCGCATTCCGCGCAGGGTGGAGGCGAGGGCCCTGCTGAGCCCGTTCGACTCCCTGGTGTGGACCCGGGACCGGGCCGAGGAGCTGTTCGGCTTCCGGTACCGCATCGAGATCTACACCCCGGCCGCCAAGCGGGTGCACGGCTACTACGTGCTGCCGTTCCTGCTGGGCGAGGACCTGGTGGCCCGCGTCGACCTCAAGGCGGACCGCGCCTCGGGCACCCTGCTCGCCCAGCGGATCACCCTGGAGGAGGGCGCACCGGCCGACACGCTGCCGCAGCTGGTGGAGCACCTGGCCGAGATGGCCGCCTGGCTGAACCTGCCCAACGGCCCCGGCGGCCCCGCCCTGGCCCGCTGGTTCGGCGGGACGAGCTTGACGGCCGGGAAGTAGGTGCGGAATCCGCGCGCGTCCCGGGTCGGCAGCTGGAGACCGGAGACCGCGGCGTGCGCCCCGACGTGGAAGCCGGGCAGCGGTGCGGTCTTGGTCCCGCTCCGATCTCGGTAACGGCTGTAGCACCTGCCCGCCGGGCCGCGCGGCCCCCGGAGGGGCGGCGCGGCCCGGCGGGCGCGGGGTCAGACGCGCTCGATGATGGTGACGTTGGCCTGGCCGCCGCCCTCGCACATGGTCTGGAGGCCGTAGCGGCCGCCGGTGCGGTGCAGCTCGTTGACCAGCTTGGTCATGAGGACGGCGCCGGTGGCGCCCAGCGGGTGGCCCAGGGCGATCGCGCCGCCGTTGGGGTTGACCCTGGCGGGGTCGGCGCCCAGCTCCTCGATCCAGGACAGCGGGACCGGCGCGAAGGCCTCGTTGATCTCGGTGACGTCGATGTCGTCGATGCCCAGGCCCGCCTTCTCCAGCGCGATCCTGGTGGCCGGGATCGGGGCGGTGAGCATGTAGACCGGGTCGTCGCCGACCAGGGACAGCTGGACGATGCGGGCCAGGGGGGTGAGCCCGTGCCGCTCCACCGCACGCTCGGAGGCGATGAGGACCGCGCCGGCGCCCACGGAGATCTGGCTGGCCACGGCGGCGGTGAGCTCCCAGCCGTCGCGCAGGGCCTTCAGGCCCGCCATCTTCTCCAGGGTGGTGTCGGGGCGCACGCCCTCGTCCTGCGTGACGCCCGCGATCGGGGCGATCTGGGAGTCGAAGCGGCCGTCGGCGATCGCCTCGGCGGCCCGCCGGTGGCTCTCCAGGGCGTACTCCTCCAGCTGCTCCCGCTTGAAGCCCCACTTCTCGCACATGAGCTGGGCGCCGCGGAACTGCGAGATCTCCTGGAGGCCGTAGCGCTCCACCCAGCCCTCGCCGTACAGTCCCAGGTCGTTGTCGATGGCGTACTGGACGTTGGAGCCCATGGGGACCATGCCCATGTTCTCCACGCCGGAGGCCACCACCAGGTCCTGGGTGCCGGACATGACGCCCTGGGCGGCGAAGTGGACGGCCTGCTGGGAGGAGCCGCACTGGCGGTCGATGGTGACCCCGGGGACGCCCTCGGGCAGCCCGGCGGACAGCCAGGAGGTGCGGGCCAGGTCCAGGGCCTGGGGGCCGACCTGGCTGACGCAGCCCATGATGACGTCCTCGACGGCGGACGGGTCCACACCCGTGCGCTGGACGAGTTCCTTGAGCACGTGCGCACCGAGGTCGGCGGGGTGGACGGCGGCCAGCGCGCCCTTCCTCGTCCCGACGGGGGTGCGGACGGCGCCGACGATGTATGCCTCGGCCACGGGTCCTCCAAGGGCCTGGGTGACGTTTCCTATGAACCGAACTGTATTCGGTTTTGTGGATCCGGCAAGACCCCGGCCCCCCTTCACCGTCCGTTTCCCCTCCCGTTCACCCCGGTGTGCTGCTCTGGAGTCGACGAGAGGAGACGACGATGAGCGGGATGGTCCTCGTCCTGGGCACGGCCGCGGGCACGGTGCTGTTCTTCCTCGCCTTCGCCTCCGGCCGCCGCGTCCTGGCCTGGGGCGTCGGCGCGGGCGCGCTCGCCGCCGGGATCCTGGGCGCCCGCCTGCTGGCGGAGGTCCCCCTGTGGGCCCTGCTGCCGCCGGTGTGCCTCTCGGCGCTGCTGTGGGGCTGGCTGCACGTGGCCTCCCGCTACGCGGACGCCGACGAGGAGGCGGCCCGGTACTACCCCGAGGTCGCCGGCTCCGGGGACGGCGCCCCCGACCGCGCCGGAAGCGCCTAGACCGTGCTCTTCGGACCTCCGCTTCGGTCCGCGTTCGGCGCCCCCGGAAGGCGGGAACCCTCGGCCCCACGGGAACGTCCCCGTTCCCCGGACATCCCCTCCGGGCCTGCCGAACCCCGCCCGCGCCTCACACACACCCCCACGGAACAGGACGGCACTCAAAAAAACAGACCCTAGGCGCGGTCCTCCTCGCGGACCACGCGGCCCGCGTCCCCCTCGTCGCCGAGCGTCTCGGCGGTCATCCGCTCCAGCGCCGCCACCACGTCCGGGTGCCGCTCGGGGTCGTAGTCCGCCAGCAGGGAGCCCAGCGCCTCCCGCTGGGCCGCGAAGACCCGGTCCGCCGCCTCGGCGCCCGCCGGACCGAGCTCCCAGGGCTCGCCCCCGCCGGTGAGGTAGCCCGCCTCCAGGAGCTCCCGGTGGACCGCCTCCCAGCGGTCGTCGGGCAGGCGGGACATCTCCACCAGCTCGGACACCCGCAGTGGCCCGGTCACCGCCAGGTGGCTCAGCGTCCAGCAGGCGCGCGGCGAGATCTCCAACCCGGCGGCGGTGCGCAGCCGGGCGTACATCTCCCTCGCCCCCTCGTGGCCGCAGGCCCGGTAGACCTCCCGTTCGACGGTCTCGATCGCGGTGCGCCCGCCCGAGGCCACCGGCGGGATGGACTCGCCCAGGTCGGCGGACTGCGAGCCGACCGTGGTGCGCAGCGGCACCTCCGGCAGGAACAGGGCGAGCACCAGCCCCACCAGGGCCACCGGCACCGCCCACAGGAACACCACGTCGATGGCGTCGGCGTAGGCCCCCAGGAACATCGCCTGCGCCTGCGGGGGCAGTGCGTCCAGGGCGCGCGGATCGCTCTCCAGGGCCGCCGTGTCCACGCCCGCCGGCAGCGCCGACGACCCGGCGCGGGCGGCCAGATTGGCGGCCAGCTGCCCGGAGAAGACCGCGCCGAACACCGCCGTGCCGAACGAGCCCCCGATGGACCGGAAGAACGTCGCGGCCGAGGTGGCCGCGCCCAGGTCGGCGTACTCCGCGCCGTTCTGCACGACCACCACCACGACCTGCATGACCAGCCCCAGCCCCACCCCCAGCACGAAGAACGAGCCCCACATCTGCCAGTCGGAGGTGTCCGGCCCCAGCCGCGACAGCAGGAAGAGCCCCAGCGAGGTCACCGCCATCCCGGCGATGGGGTACGGCTTGTACCGGCCGGTGCGGGTGACCAGCCGCCCGGAGGTGATCGAGGTGAGGAACAGCCCGAGCACCATCGGCAGCAGGAACAGGCCCGAGGCGGTCGGCGACTGCCCGTGGACGACCTGGAGGAACAGCGGGAGGAACGCCATCGAGCCCATCATCGCGAACCCGACGCACAGGCCGATGGCCATGGCGACCACCACCACGGGGTTGCGGAACAGCCCCAGCGGCATCACCGGCTCGGCCGCGCGGCGGGCCGACAGCCACCATCCGGACCCGAGTGCGACGCCGGCCAGCGCCAGCCCGACGACCTGCGGCGACGCCCAGTCGTACACGGCACCGCCCCAGGAGGCGACCAGGGTGAGGCACACGGCGGTGGCGGCCAGCAGCACGATCCCGGCGTAGTCGATGGTCCGCCGCCCGCCGGGCCGGGAGGCGGGGAGCACCGCCAGGACGACGGCGAACGCCAGCACGCCCAGCGGCAGGTTGACGTAGAACACCCAGCGCCAGGACAGGTGGTCGACGAACAACCCGCCCAGCAGCGGCCCGGCCACGCTGGAGACCCCGAACACCGCCCCGAACCACCCCTGGTAGCGGCCGCGTTCGCGGGGGGAGACGATGTCGCCGACGATCGCCATGGCCAGCACCATCAGCCCGCCGCCGCCGACGCCCTGGAGCCCGCGGAAGAGGATGAGCTGGAACATGTCCTGGGCCAGGCCGCACAGCGCCGATCCGGCCAGGAACACGGCGATGCAGACCAGGAACAGCGTCTTGCGCCCGAACTGGTCCCCGAGCTTGCCCCACAGCGGAGTGCTGGCGGTGACCGCGAGCAGGTAGGAGGTGATGACCCAGGACAGGTGGTTGAGGCCGCCCAGGTCGGAGACGATCGTCGGCAGCGCGGTGGACACGATCGTCTGGTCGAGCGCGGACAGCAGCACGGTGAGCATGAGCGCGACCATGATCACCGCGGTCCGCCCGCCGCGGTGTTCGCGCCGTTCCCTGTGGGTGTGGACCATCGGCTCCGCCTTCCGTCGGCCGGTGCGCTCACCCTAGGAGGGGACGCACCGCGCGAAAGGTGCGGAACACCCGACCGGGCGGGAACTTTGCCGCCGCTTGGATCCCCCTCTTCAAAACCGAATTCGGTTCGGTTACTGTGGCGGCAACCGTGACCCACGACACCCCGGAGCAGAGCATGAAGCGGGAACTCTTCGACGCCGACCAGGACCTCTTCCGCGAAACGGTGGCCGGGTTCCTCCAGCGGGAGGTCGTGCCCTTCCACGAGCAGTGGGAGAAGGACGGCATCGTCCCCCGCGAGGTCTGGGTCCGGGCGGGCGAGGTCGGCCTCCTCGGCCACGGGGTCCCCGAAGAGTACGGCGGCACCGGCGTGACCGACTACCGGTTCAACGCCATCGTCAACGAGGAGGTCTGCCGGGCCCACGCCAGCGGGCTGGGCGTCACCCTCCAGAACGACGTCATCGCCCCCTACCTCGTCGGCCTGACCGACGACGAGCAGAAGAAGCGCTGGCTGCCCGGCTTCGCCGGCGGCGGGCTCATCACCGCCATCGCCATGACCGAGCCCGGCACCGGCAGCGACCTCCAGGGCATCCGCACCTCGGCGGTCCGGGACGGCGACGAGTGGGTGATCAACGGTTCCAAGACCTTCATCACCAACGGCATCAACGCCGACCTGGTCATCGTGGTCTGCCGGACCGACCCCGACGCGGGCGCGCAGGGCTTCTCCCTCATCGCCGTCGAGCGCGGCACCCCGGGCTTCGAGCGGGGCCGCAACCTCGACAAGATCGGCATGAAGGCGCAGGACACCGCCGAGCTGTTCTTCCAGGACGTGCGGGTCCCCGCGGCCAACCTCATCGGCCAGGAGGGGCAGGGGTTCATCCACCTGCTCCAGAACCTGCCGCAGGAGCGGCTGTCCATCGCCGTCTGCGCGACGGCCTCCGCGGAGTTCATGCTCCGGCACACCGTCGAGTACTGCCGGGAGCGCACCGCCTTCGGCCGCCCTATCGGACGCTTCCAGAACACCCGTTTCGTCCTGGCCGAGTTGGCGACCGAGGTCGACATCGCCCGCACCTACGTGGACCGGGCGATCACACTGCTCAACCGGGGCGAACTCACCGTCGAGGACGCCGCCATGGCCAAGTGGTGGACCACCGAGCTGTGCAACAAGGTGATGGACCGGTGCCTGCAGCTTCACGGCGGGTACGGGTACATGATGGAATACCCGGTGGCACGGGCCTGGCAGGACTCCCGCGTGCAGACGATCTACGGTGGCACCACCGAGATCATGAAGGAGATCGTCGGACGCGGCCTGGGCCTGTAAGCCGGTCAGCCCCCTCCGGAAGGGTCGAGTCGGTCATGAGCGGTGCGTGGGACGGCCTCATCGTCATGGGCCTGCTGGTCGTGCTGCTGGTCATCGGCGTGCGCAAACTGCGGCCCCGTGTGCACATCCCCTGGACGACCGGCGGGATCGTCGTCTTCTTCGTGTTCCTGTGCCTGCTGCTGTGGGCCTGGTCCTGGCGCTGAGGGCCGCGCCGGGGACGCCCCGGCGCGGCCCTCGGCCGCCCTCCCGTGCGCCCGGACGGCGGGCGGGAGGGGCGGGGGCACCGGGGAGGCCGTCGGCGCGGGACGGCCGGCTCAGTGGTCCCTCTCCTGGTCCTCCCCCCGGCGGCGGGCCTCCGGGTCCGCTGGTGCCGCGGCGTCCGCGGGCCCCGCGGCACGGCGCAGCAGGGCCCCGCCCGCCTGCGGCAGGATCAGGACGCTGAGCATCCCGGCGGCGACGATCGCGGCCGCGTGGGCGCCGTCCAGGGCCCCGCTCCGGGTGCCGATCGTGGTCAGCACCGTGAGCAGCGGCAGGGCGGTGGCCGAGAACAGCACCAGCGCGGGGCGCTGGGCGCCGGGGACGTCCCCGCGCGAGAACAGGTACTCGGGACCGCCCCGCACCAGCAGGAACGCCGCCAACAGCACCGGCAGGAGCAGCAGCAGGAGCGGCTGGGCCAGCAGCGAGCCCAGGTCGAAGCGCACCCCTGTGACCACGAAGAACACCGGGATGAGGAACCCGAAGCCGATGGCGTCCATCTTGGACTCCACCGCCTCCGCCTCCCCCTCGTGGTTGACGGCGATCATCAGCCTCATGACGACCCCCGCCGCGAACGACCCGAGCAGGGCGTCCAGCTGCATGGCCGACGCCAGCCAGACCAGCGCCACGATCACCACCATGCACAGGCGGACCGCCACCTGCGCGCTGGAGCCCAGGGTCACCCGCACCAGGCGCGCCCACCGCTCCGAACGCGGCCGGGTGGCCGCCCACGCGCACGCCCCGGCCAGGGCGAAGAACACGGCCAGCAGCAGGGTCCCCTCCCAGGGCCGGTAGCCGCTGAGCAGCAGGGCGATCAGCACGACCGGCCCGAACTCGCCGACCGACCCCGAGGCCAGGAACCGGGTGCCGAACGCCCCGCCCAGCGCCCCGGAGTCGCGCAGGATCGGGAGCACCGTGCCCAGGGCGGTCGTGGTCAGCGCCAGGCCCACGATCAGCGCCGCCTGGGACGCGCCGAGCAGCGCCCAGCCGATGGCCAGTCCCAGCACCACCGAGCAGGCCCAGGCCAGCAGCGCCCGGTTGAGCGGCCTGCCCCTGATCCGCCGGAAGTCGAGCTCGTACCCGGCCATGAACATCAGCAGGGCCAGGCCGAGGTCCGCCAGGAGGGTGATGGTCCCGTTCTCCCGGACGACGCCGAGCACCGAGGGCCCGAGCACGATCCCGAAGCCGATCTCCAGCACCACCGACGGTACGACCACCCACCGCGCCAGCCGGTCGCCGAGCAGCGGGGCCAGCAGGGCGGCCGCCAGGAGGGCGAGGAGCATGCCCATCGTGCCCAGTTCCGCGCCTTCCATGTCCCTCCGCTCCCCGGGTCCCGTGCCCCGGACGTGGGAACACTACGTCCGGGGCGGCCCGGGAGGGGCGGGGACACGCCACCGGCGGGGGCGCCGGCGGAGTCCCCGCGGAACGGACGGGCATCGGGAGAACAGGTACTGGGCCGTGTTTTTTTGAACCTCCGCTCCGCTTCGGTTCGCGTTCGGCGCCCCCGGAAGGCGGGAACCCTCGGCCCCACGGGAACGTCCTCGTTCCCCGGGCACCGCCTCCGGGCCTGCAGAACCCCGCCGGCGCCTCACACACCCCCGCGGAACAGGACGGCACTCGAAGAACAGACCCTAGGCCCAGGGGTCGAAGTCGATCCCGGCGGGCTTCGCCCTGGCCAGCGCGCCGGGGAACGAGCCGTCCCGCAGGTCGAGCTGCGCGCTGCCGAAGTCGGCGGAGGTGAGGATGTCGCGGATACCCGGCGGGTAGTGGTCCCAGCCGACCAGCGGCGGGTACTGCCAGACGCCGTAGTGGTTCTCCGGCGGGTCGTCGTGGGCGGCGGCGAACCGGAAGGCGTGGGTGGACGCCCCGTCCTTGTGGTAGACGATCTTGGGGTGGGTGCCCTCCCAGCGCACCTGCGAGGCGGGCCGGGTGACGTAGTCCCCGTGGGCCGACGCGGACACGTGGCGGGCCTCGCCGCCGAACACCCACACCACCACGTGCTCCAGGTCGTGCCGGTGGCCGCAGCAGCCGTGCAGCACCTGGTCCTTCTCGAAGTAGAGCGCGTACATGTACGCGCACCACCCGCTGGGGTCGCACTTGGAGCGGGAGTAGGAGTTGGTGTTGTCCAGGTCGGACCGGTCGCGGCAGTTGCCGTTGAGGGCGCCGGTGGTCTTCAGGCCCCCGTTGAGGGTGCCGTCCGGGCCGATGGCGGGGGTGGGGTAGCAGCCGTCGGTGTCGTAGTCGAAGGCCGGCTGCCAGCGGCCCTCCTCCGCGGTGTGGGCCGCGGGCAGCGCCGCCGGTGGCGCCGCCAGGGCGATACCGGGGGTGACGAGGACGAGGGCGGCGGCCAGGGCCAGGGCCCGGCGCGCGAGTCGGGAGGGTGGGCGTTGCGGCAAGGGGGTCTCCTCTCGGTGTCCGGCGCGGGGGTGTGCGCCGGCGACCGGTACGCCGAACGGGGGTCGTTCGGTCACCCTGGGTGAACGAACGGGGCGCGGGGGTGCCGGTCGGAGTCGATGACACCAGGGCGCGCGCCCCCGCGCAACGGGGGCAACGGAGAGTTCCCCCGCCGTTCGGAACCGGGAGGAGAAGTTCCCCGGGCGTTCGGCGGACGCCCGGGGAGCGGTCACAGGCGGCCGGAGTCGATGATCCGCTGGAGGAACCGGCGCGTCCGGGGCTCGCGCGGCTCCCCGAGCACCTGCCCGGGCGGCCCCTGCTCCAGGACGCGCCCGCCCTCCAGGAAGCACACCGTGTCGGCGACCTGCCGGGCGAAGCCCATCTCGTGCGTGGCGAGCAGCATGGTCATGCCGTCCTCGCGCAGGTCCCGCACCAGCTCCAGCACCTCCCCCACCAGCTCGGGGTCCAGGGCGCTGGTGATCTCGTCCAGCAGGAGCAGCCGCGGCCCGTTGACCAGGGCCCGCACGATCGCCGCCCGCTGCTGCTGGCCGCCGGACAGCCGGTCGGGGTACTCTGCGGCCTTGTCGGCCAGCCCCACCCGGTCCAGCAGCTCCCGCGCCCTCTCCTCGGCCTCCCGGCGGTCGCGCCGGTGCACCCGGCGCGGGGCCAGGGTGACGTTGTCCAGCACGGTCATGTGCGGGAAAAGGTTGAACGACTGGAACACCATGCCGATCCGGCGGCGCACCCGGTCCGCGTCCACCCGCGGGTCGGTGATGTGCTCGCCGTCCAGGTGGATGGTCCCGTCGGTGACCGGCTCCAGCAGGTTGGCGCAGCGCAGCAGGGTGGACTTGCCCGAGCCGGAGGCGCCGATGAGCACCACCACGGCGTGCTCGGGCACGTCCAGGTCCAGCCCGTCCAGGACGGTGTTCCCCCGGAACTCCTTGCGCACCCCGCGCATGCGCAGCACCGGGGCCCGGCCCTCGATCCGGGCCGCCCTCTCCAGCTCGCTCACCGGTCCCCCTCCGCCGACTGCCGCCGCGCCGCCCGCAGCGTCACCTGGTCGGTGATCGCCACCAGCGGGATCGCCATGAGCACGAACAGCACCCCGGCGACGATGTACGGGGTGAAGTTGTAGGACTGGGCTGTGGCGATCTGCGCCGCGCGGATGGCGTCGATGGGGCCGGCCAGCGAGATCAGGCCCACGTCCTTCTGGAGCGCCACCATGTCGTTGAGCAGCGGCGGCGACACCCGGCGCACCGCCTGGGGCAGCACCACCCAGCGCATCGCCTGGGGGTAGGTGAGCCCCAGCGAGCGGGCCGCCGCGATCTGGCTGGGGTGCACCGACTCGATCCCGGCGCGGAACACCTCGGCGATGTAGGCGCCGTAGGTGACCACCAGCGCGATCCCGCCGAGCACGAGCACGCTGGGGGTGTTCTCCAGCCGCAGCCCGGGCACCCCGAACGCCATCAGGTACAGCACGATGATCAGCGGGGCGCCGCGGAACCCGTAGGTGTAGGCGGTGGCCAGCGCGCGCAGCGGGAAGAACACCGGTCCGCGCAGGGTGCGCAGCACGGCGGCGAGCAGGCCGACGGCGAGCGCGCCCAGGGCGCAGAACACCAGCAGCCGCACGTTGAGCCAGAGCCCGGTGAGCACCGCGGGCAGGGTGCGCAGGGCCACCTCGGGGTCGAAGAAGGTCTCGCGGACCCGCTCCCAGCCGGGCGAGCCCACCACGACCGTCACCAGGACGGCGCCCAGCACGGCGGTGGAGGCCGCGCCGACCAGCACCGAGCGCACGCTCTGGCGGCGGCGCAGCGCGGCCCTCTCGACCTCCAGGGGGCTGGGGGCGTGTGCTGCCACGTCAGTCCAGCTCGGGGGCGTCGGCGGCCTCGGCCAGCCACTCCTGCTCGAGCGCGGCCAGGTCCCCGCGTTCGCGCAGGGCGTCCAGGGCGGCGCTGACGCAGTCGGTCAGGGGCGAGTCCAGGTCCAGCACCAGCCCGAACTGCTCGGCGGCGGCCTCGGTGCGGGGCAGCTGGCCGACGATGACGGCGTCCTCCAGCTCCGCGGAGGTGATGTAGAACGCGGTGGGCAGGTCGAAGACGACCGCGTCCACCTGGCCGTTCTCCAGAGCCTGCTTGGCGTCGTCGTTGTTGTTGTAGACCAGCGGCTCGTTCTCGGGGTCGACGGTCTCCAGCAGGGTTTCGTAGCTGGTGGTGCCGACCTGGGCTCCGATGGTCAGCCCGGCGAGGTCGGCGGTGGAGGAGGCCCCGGCCGCCTCGGAGCCGGCCAGCGCCACGACGGCCTGGCGGACGTCGTAGTAGGGGCTGGAGAAGTCGACGGCCCGCGCCCGCTCCTCGGTGATCGAGAACTGGTTGATGTCGAAGTCGAACTCCTTGGGACCGGGCTGGATGGCGCTGTTGAACGCCACCGTCGTCCAGGAGACCTGGTCGGGCCCGTAGCCCAGCTCCTCTGCGACCGCGTAGGCCACGGCCGACTCGAAGCCCTCGCCGTTGGAGGGGTCGTCCTCGGAGAACCACGGCGGGTAGGCGGGGCTGTCGGTGCCGATGGTGAGCACGCCCTCGGTGAGGGTGGGCAGGCCGCCGGGGGTGCACTCGACGATGTTCTCGCCGTCGGGGCCGGAGGCGCCGTCGTCGGCGGGGGCGCAGGCGGTGGCCAGCAGGACGGCGCCGGCGGCGAGGGCTCCGAGCACGGGCAGGGGACGGGAGGTCATCGGCTCACTCCACGGGAAGGGGGACGCAATGCCGTCCAAATTACCTACCTGACCGGTGGCGAATCCAGGTCTTTTACGTCACGGAACGCTGTGGAAGCGCGCGGTCACGCGGCAGGTCACGCGGGCGGCTCGCCGTCCCCGTCCTCCTCCGGTGCGTGCATGGGCATCTCGAACCAGACGGCCTTGCCGTCGGGGGTCGGCCGCGAACCCCAGCGGGTCGCCAGCTGCTCCACCAGGTACAGGCCCCGGCCGCCCTCGTCGTCGGCGGCGGCGCTGCGGATGCGGGGCAGCCGCAGGTCGTGGTCGAAGACCTCCACCCACACCCGGGAGGCCCCCTTGCGCAGGCGGAGCAGGAACTCCTTGTCGTCGTCCTCGGCGACCGCCTCGTCGGCCTCGGCGACCTCGTCGAGCAGGTCGCTCCAGTCCTCGTCGAACTCGTCGAAGGAGGGCGTCCCCTCGAAGGGCGTCTCGGAGTCGCGCACCCCGGCGTCGGTGAACTCGCGGTGGACCGGGTGGGGGGTGGCGTGGATGACGACGTTGGTGACGATCTCCGAGACCAGCAGGCAGGCCAGCTCGGCCTGGTCCCGGTCCATCCCCCACTCCTTGAACGTGTTGGCCGCCAGGTGGCGGGCCTCGCCCACGGTGGACGCCTCGGAGGGGAACCAGCCCTCGCGCAGCGCCAGCTCGTCGGAGTCGGTGCGCACGACGAGCAGCGCGGTGTCGTCGTCCAGCTCGCCCGGGACGCTGTGCACCGCCGCCTCGGCGATCTGCTCCACGTCCTTGTCGGCGACCTCGGAGACCCGCTCGGTGAGCCTGCAGAAGGCCTGCTCGGGGTCGCGGCCGCCGCCCAGGGGGGTGCGGTCGACCAGCCCGTCGGTGTACAGCAGCAGCGTGGCGCCGGTGGGCAGCCGCAGTTCCGCCTGGTGGTAGACCACGTCCTCGCCGGCGCCGCCCTTGACCCGGGTGCCGAGCATGCGGTCGTTGACCTCCAGCTCCAGCGCCTCGACGGATTCGGAGGTGATGAGCAGCGGGGCGGAGTGCCCGGCGTTGGCGTAGGAGAGCTCCCGCGACCAGGCGTCGTACACCATGTACAGGCAGCTGACGCTGGGGATCAGGGTGCCCCCGGCGCCGTCGGGGCGGCCCAGCCTGCGCACCCACTCGTCGAGCTCGCGCAGGATGTCGGCGGGTTCGCGGTCGGCCTGGGCGAAGGCGCGCAGGGCCGCGCGCAGCTGGCCCATGACGGCGGCGGCGTGCGGGCCGCGGCCCTCGACGTCGCCGATGACCAGGCCCACCCGTCCGGCCGAGAGCGGGATGACGTCGTAGAAGTCGCCGCCCACCTGGGTCTGGATGCCGTGGCCGTGCGCCTGGAGCGGGCCCGCGGGCAGGTAGCGGGAGGCGATGGTGAGCCCGTCCTGGGGCGGGAAGTGGCTGGGCAGCAGGCTGTTCTGGAAGGCCAGGGCGGTGCTGCGCTCCTCCTCGTACAGCCGGGCGTTGTCGATGGCCAGGGCGACGCGGGAGGCGATGGCGCCGACGAGGTCGCGGTCGAAGCCGCCGTAGGTGTTCTTCTGGCGGGGGGAGAGCCCGGACAGGGCCAGGGTGAGGACCCCCAGCACCTCGCCGCGGGCGCGCAGCGGGGCGGCGATCGCGGAGGTGATGCCCACCTGGCGGGAGACCAGGTCCGAGCGGCTGTTGGGGGAGTTCTCGAAGAGGTGGTCGTTGCTGACGACCGTCTCCAGGCGGCGCAGCGACTGGGTCACGAAGTGGCGTTCGGGGTAGCGGACCTCGTCCCCGACGTCGAACCAGGTGCGCGGCGGGGGCGTCCACCCCTCGGCGTGCACCGAGACCCGTCTGACCAGCCGGTCGTGGTCGTAGAGGTCGATGAAGCAGTGGTCGGCGAACTGGGGCACGAGGATGCCCGCGACCCCGCGGACGGTGGAGTCGAACTCCAGGGAGCTGGACAGCCGGCTGCCGATCCGCTCGAGCAGTCCGTACTGCTCCTCGACCCGGCCGCTGCGCAGCGCCTCGCGGGCGATGAGGGTGATCCCGTCGATCTCCCCGTCGTCGTTGCGCATCGGCACGGCCTGGGCGCGGACGTGGATCCAGGTGGAGTCGCCCTTGAGGACCGCGAACGTGCCCTCCCAGGGCTCGCCGCGCAGGACGCGGCGGGCCAGCTGGGAGGCGTGTTCGCGGTCGGACTCGTGGATGCCGATGTCGAGCAGGGAGAGGCCGACGTAGTCGCGGCCGCCGACGAAGCCGAAGAGTTCGCGTGCGAAGGGGTTCCAGTAGCGCAGCAGGCTGAACCGGTCGATGACGACGATGGCGATCTGCGCGCGGTCCACGACGGCGGCCGTGGCGAGCGCGTCGCCTTCCCGGAAGGGCTCACCCCACCGTGTCATCTAGCCGCCACCTCGCCGTCATGAACTGCAAGCATGCCCGCCCCGGGTCACCCGAACGACCGCACCTTGCAGCGAGCGTAGCAACACCGTCAATGTTCTCGCAGCGCAATGTGACAATCCTGATGAGCAACGGATCCCCGTCGTCACGGCTTGGCGACGAAGATGTGCGCGGCGATGGCCGAGGTGAGGTCGGTGTCCCCGCCGTCCTCGGCGACGACCCGGACCCCGTCGTCGGTGGCGCGCAGCACGACCTCGCGCTCGGGCTGCACCCCCGCCTCGCGCAGGGTGCGCATGACGTCGGCGTCGGACTGGATCTGCTCGCTGATCCGGCGGACGGTGACGGTGGTCTCCGGCCCCGAGGCGACGTCGACCATCGGCACGATGGACTCGTCGGTGAAGGGCTCGGGCGAGTAGTCGTCCAGGCCCAGCTCGTCCAGCGCCGGGATCGGGTTGCCGTGCGGGCACACCGAGGGCGCGTTGAGCAGCGTCACCAGGCGCTCCTCCACCGCCTCGGAGATGACGTGCTCCCAGCGGCAGGCCTCGATGTGGACGTCCTCCCAGGGCAGCCCGATGACGTCGACGAGCAGCCGCTCGGCCAGCCGGTGCTTGCGCATGACGTGGGTCGCGAGCCTGCGCCCCTCGGCGGTCATGACCAGGTGCCGGTCGTTCTCCACCCGCAGCAGGCCGTCGCGCTCCATACGGGCCACGGTCTGGCTGACGGTCGGTCCGCTCTGGTGCAGGCGCTCGGCGATCCGCGCCCGAAGCGGGACGATGCCCTCCTCCTCGAGCTCGAAAACCGTCCGGAGGTACATCTCCGTGGTGTCGATCAGCCCGTGTGCGGTCAAGACTCCCCTCCCATGACTCTGCGCCCGGCGCACGGTCACGGCGGGCACGGCAGGTCTCTCACAACACGGGCCGGGGCGGTGCGATTCCCGGGAGCCGAGTGGGGACCGGGGCGTCCGCACGACCGCGGGAGCGACCACCGATACCGCAAGCATATCGTGACGGCAAGGACCCGGAATTCCGTTCGGAGCGGCCGTTGGTCCCGGGGCCGGTGCCGCGCCGTCCGGCGGCCCCGGCCGTGTGCGCACGGGGCCGCTCCCGACCCCGTGCGACCAGGGCCGGCCCGCCCGGTCCGGCGGTGGGGGGACCCGGAGCTCCCCGGCCGGGGCCCCGGCGGCCCCGGGCTCGCCGGCCGCCTCGACGCGCCTCCTCCCCGCGGTCCCGGCCCGGCCGGGAGGCCGCCGCGCAGCGCGGGCGAGCGTTCGGCGAAGGCCCGCCGAACGACGGGGCGCGCCCGGGGGCGGTTCCGGCGGGGGCGCCCCTCCCGGTCGTGCGGCTCGAGGCGGTCGGCCGTCCGGGGCTCAGGGGGCGAGGCGGGCGATGTCCCAGGTCCCGTCGTCGGTGCGCAGGTAGCGGAAGCGGTCGTGCATGCGGTCGGCGCCGCCCTGCCAGAACTCGACCTCACGCGGGACCAGGCGGAAGCCGCCCCAGTAGGCGGGGCGGGGGATCTCGGTGTCGCCCGGCCAGACCGTCTCGAACTCGCGGTAGAGGCGGTCCAGTTCCTCGCGGTCGGCGACCGGCTGGGACTGGCGCTCGCTGGCCCAGGCGCCCAGGCGGGAGCCGCGCGGGCGGGACGCGAAGTAGCGGTCGTTCTCGGCGTCGCCCAGGCGCTCCACCCGGCCCGCGATGAGGACCTGGCGGCGGATGGGGTGCCAGGGGAAGACCACGCTCGCCCGGGGGTCGGCCTCCAGGGCGGCGCCCTTGCGCGAGGTGTAGTTGGTGAAGAAGCGCAGGCCCCTGCTGTCGTAGCCCTTCATCAGCACCGTACGGGCCCGCGGCATGCCGTCGGGCTCCACGGAGGCCAGCACCATCGCGTTGGGCTCGGCCAGGCCCGACTCATGGGCCTCCTCGAACCACAGGTGGAACTGGGTCATGGGGTGCTCGGCGAGGTCGGCGCGGCGCAGGGGCGCCCCCAGGTAGGGTTTGCGCAGCTCGGCGGGGTCTGTACGGTCCACAGGGGGCATCTTCTCTCGCCGGGGCCCGCCCGCGCCACCCGTCCCCCGGGACGCGCGCGTCACACGCAGCCCGGCCCGGGGTCCACCGTGGACGGGCTGATCCGGCCGCAGGCCGCCACCACGTGCTGGTGCGCCCCGTCCTCCCCCCGCGGCCCCACGACCACGAGCTGCACCATGCGGGCGGCGTACCAGTTGCCCTCGGCCGGCTCCCCGAACGCGATGTGGCCGGAGACCGCGGACAGCCCCGACGTGTTCTGGACGTGCCCCACCAGCGCGTCGCGCTCGGCGTCGTAGGCCTCGTCGTCCTTCAGGAAGGGCGGCGCGTCCCCGCCGGGCACCGGGTGGTCGATGGCGCGCAGCGCCCTGGAGAGCACGGTGACGGCGTCGGCGGCCATCGCGGCGTGCGCGATCGAGGGCAGTCCGCGGTCGGCCGCGGCGGGCCCGGTGCCGGTCGGCCTCTCGCCGTCCCCGTCGCCGTACAGCTCCTCGACCAGGGCCTCGGCCTCGGCGTAGAAGGCCCGTTCGCTGCCCTCGGTGTAGCGCCCCCAGGCACCGCCGGCGGCCAGCGGCGTGTAGAAGACGGGGTAGCCGTCGGCACGGCCGATGGTCTCGGCGTGGTCGGTGACGAACTTGGCGATGTCGTCGCCGCCGAGCACGTCGATCCCGGCCTCCACGCACATCCCCTCTTCCTGGAGGCGGCGGTGGAAGTCGGCGAAGTCGGTGGAGCGCCCGGCGAAGTAGATGAGGTCGGGCGGGTCCTGGGCGCACACCCGGGCCAGGTGGTCGGTCTGCGACACCTCCCCGTCCCGGTAGGGCAGCACGCCGGGCACCACCGCGCCGGAGCCGTCGGCCAGGTTCACGGCGGGCGGGGCGGTCCCGTCGGGGTCCTGCCAGGGCTCCCCGCCCAGGGCCCGGAACGCGGCCATGAACCGCATCGCCAGGTGCGGGCCGTAGCTCTCCCCGCCCTGGTTGTCGGCGATGGCCACGGCGGTGCGCGCGGGGCCCAGGACCGGCTCCCGCTCCCCCGCCGCCAGGCCCGTGCCGTCCCACTCCACCCCGTGGTACGCCCACGCGGCGGCCTGCGCGGCGATCCGGGAGTTGGCGGGGGCCAGCGGGAAGAAGTACTGGCCGTACCTTCCCGACGCCTCCATGGCGATGTCGTCGAAGGTGGCGGTGGTGCCGACCACCGGGATGCGCGCGGCTCCCAGCACCCGGATCGCCTCGGTGGTGCCCTGGAGGCTCTGCCCGAACCCGATCGCGGCGATCGGCCGGTCCATCCGGTCGCGGGTGCGCCCGGCGCGCTCGACGACCATGCGCGCGGCGTCCGCGGCGCGGGACCAGCCCTGCCCGGTGCTGACCAGCAGGACCTTGATCCGGGGCAGGGAGGCGTCGGCGGACGCGTTGTGCTCGGCCTGGCGCTGGGCGATCCCGAGCAGCTCGCCCTGTACCCCGGCCAGGGCGAGGTCGGAGCCGGCGGTGGTGCTGAGCGCGCCGAAGTAGGCGACGGTGACGTGCGGGGTGCCGCGCCCGGCGGCGTCCACCGCGTCGTTCTGCTCGCGGATGCGCTCGGTGACCTCCGCCAGGCGGTCGTGGAAGACGAACCCGCCGAAGGTGGCTCCGTAGCAGTCCTTGCCGTCCTGCTCGATACCGACCGGCTCCCACAGCCAGTTCCGGACGCACGGGTTGAAGGGCGCCATGGCGCTGGGCCCCACCCCCCAGGCGAGGGAGACAGCGAGCACGAGGGTGGCACCGGTGCCCGCGGTCCAGCGCCGGGTGAGGGCGGCGGCGGTGGGCACCGTCCGGTCGGCGGGGCCGCCCGCGGCGGGGTCGGCGGGGACACCGGGCACGGCGAGCTTCAGGGTGCGGGAGGCGCCCAGGACCCCGGCGGCGTGGCGGGCCCGCCGCCACAGGGACACCTCCTCCTGGCGGACGGTGGTCTCGGTGCCCGGGAGGGAGGGGTAGCGGGTGGCGTCGACGGCCGGGGGGACCAGGGGGGACGTGCCGGGGCCGCGTACCTGGACGATGAGCAGGGGGTCGGGGAGGGTGCGGCGCACCCGTTCGTCCTCGATGAGCCGGACGAGGTAGCGGCCGACCCGGTCGAGGCGGTCCTGGTCGACCAGGAGGACGGGGCGCAGGGTCCGGCCCCGGCGCGGCCGCAGGGGGCGGTGGACGCCGCCGTGGGTGTCGGCGAGGTCGTCCAGCAGGGCGTTGGCCGCGAGCCGGTGGACGGCGGGCAGCGGTCCGTACTCGCGGATGGCCGCGGAGGGCGCCGGGTGGGGTGCGGTGGCGGCGGCCGGGGGCTGCTGCGGTCCCCGGTCCGGGAGCCGCAGCAGCAGCTCCCACCAGGCGCGGGGACGGTCGGCGTGCACGGGCGCAGGCGCGGGCGCGGCGTCCTCGGCCGGGTGCAGCCGGCCCTCCCGGTCGGCCTCGCCCTTGAGGAGGTTGAGGACGTGGATGCCGCGGTCGCGGTGCCCGCGCAGGCCCGTTCTCTCCTCGTAGTCGGCGTGGTCGTCGAGCCAGCGGTAGGCGCGCCAGGGCAGGACGAGGAAGGGTGCCAGCGAGGCGTAGACGATGAGCAGCAGGACCGCGGCCGTCCCGGCGATCCAGTTGTTCACCCCCTGGAGGGTCTGCCCGAACAGCGTCTCCGGGCCCGGTCCGCCCAGCGCGGTGGCCAGGCCGAGCGCCCCCAGCAGCGGCGGCGCGAGGACGCCCAGTACGCCGATGACGAAGGAGACCGGGGTGAGCAGCACCGCGTCGAGGCGGCCGAAGGTGATGCGGGTGCTCAGCCCGGCGAGCCGGATGGCGGCCCCGTGGGCGACGCGCAGGTAGGCGGCGAGCCAGCGCGGGGCGGTCCGGTGCCCGCCCTCGCGGCGGGAGGCCGAGCGGATACGGCCCAGGGCGGCCACCACGTGGATCTGGGTGCGGCGGTCGGTGTCCAGTTCGAGGTCGCCGCGCCCGGCGACGCTGCCGCTCATGCCCTCGTGGATGGCGCGCCGGTCGCAGGCGCGCAGCCGCAGCAGGGAGCGCAGGCGGGCGAAACGGGGCGGGGGCGGCGCGATGCGGCCGCGCCCGGCCGGGGGGAGGTCCCGGTCGGCGGCGGCGAGGAGCCTGCCGACGAGGTCGTACAGTTCGTCGGTGGTGGCCCAGGGCTCCCGGTCGTCGGCGTCCGGCGCCGCCTCCGCCGCCCGCGGGGCCGCGGCGGTGCCGGGAACGGGCAGGCGCAGCGGCGTCTGGTTGCCGCAGCGCTCCACGAGGGCGTCCAGCAGGGCGTCGCGGTCGGCGGGGTCGTCCGGGACGAGGTCGAGGACGGGCGGGGGCTCGGCGAGGTCCCCGCGCTGGACGTCGTCGCGCACGCGCACCGGGCGGCGGCGGGCGGCGCGCCGCTCCATCCGGGCCAGGCGGCGGTGGTGCGCCCGGCCGGGGCGCTCGCGCAGGGCGTCGAAGACGGAGAGGACGTGCCGCGTGCCGTCACCGCCGGCGGGCCCGGCGCGGTCGGCCGTGTCGGGGGGCGCCGCGGGCGCGGTGGGTTCGGGCACGGGCGGACACCTCGTGGTGGTCGTCGTCTCTGCTGGCGTTCGCTCCCCCCGAAGCGACCCCATTAGACAACAAAGGGCACCCGCATTTCACGCGTCGGGACCCGATCGTCACTGGCCCATACCGGCCACCCCCGGGGATTGTGACGCGGCGATCCTTTCTCACGTATTTTCACGTGGGCAAATATCACCCTGACCGGCGGCGTCGCCGTTGTCACCACTACCCTGGGGTCCGTGACCGAGATTCAGATTCCCGCGAACCTCCTGCCCTCCGACGGCCGATTCGGCAGCGGCCCCTCCAAAGTCCGCCCGGCCCAGCTGGAGGCGCTGGCCTCCTCCGGATCCCGCTACCTGGGGACCTCGCACCGGCAGAAGCCGGTGAAGTCCCTGGTCTCCCGGGTCCGTTCCGGGGTCTGCGACCTCTTCTCCCTGCCCGAGGGGTACGAGGTCGTCCTCGGCAACGGCGGCACCACCGCCTTCTGGGACATCGCCGCGCACGGCCTGCTGCGCGAGAAGTCCCAGCACCTGTCGTTCGGCGAGTTCTCGAGCAAGTTCGCGAAGGTCGCCAAGGGCGCCCCCTGGCTGGCGGAGCCGACCGTCGTCGCCGCCGACCCGGGCACCCACGGCGAGGCCGTCGCCGAGGCCGGGGTGGACGCCTACGCCCTGACCCACAACGAGACCTCCACCGGTGTGGCCGCGCCCATCGCGCGGGTGGCCGGGGCCGACGAGGACGCCCTGGTGCTGGTCGACGCCACCAGCGGCGCGGGCGGCCTGCCCGTCGACATCGCCCAGACCGATGTCTACTACTTCGCCCCGCAGAAGAGCTTCGCGGCCGACGGCGGCCTGTGGCTGGCCGTCATGTCGCCCAGGGCCCTGGCCCGGGTCGAGGAGATCGCGGCGAGCGGCCGGTACATCCCCGAGTTCTTCTCGCTCACCACCGCGATCGACAACTCCCGCAAGGACCAGACCTACAACACCCCGGCCGTGGCCACGCTGCTGCTCCTGGCCGAGCAGCTGGAGTGGATCAACGGGCAGGGCGGCCTGGACTGGTCGGTGGCCCGCACCGCGGAGTCCTCCTCGATCCTGTACACCTGGGCCGAGAAGTCCGCGGTCGCGACGCCGTTCGTCACCGACCCGGCCAAGCGCTCCCAGGTCGTGGCGACCATCGACTTCAGCGACGACGTGGACGCCGCGGCGGTCGCCGGGGTGCTGCGCGCCAACGGGATCGTGGACACCGAGCCGTACCGCAAGCTGGGGCGCAACCAGCTGCGCGTGGCGACGTTCCCCGCGGTCGAGCCCGCCGACGTGCAGGCCCTGACCGAGTGCATCGACCACGTGCTCACCCGGCTCTCCTGAGCCCTTCCGCCGCCGTTCCCCGCACGGCCGCGCCCCGGCCGTGCGAAGGGGCAGAATAGAGGTCGGTCCGTTTCCGCGGGCCGACCTCCTCTTTTCTCCCTATTCCGGACTTCCAGGACGGGTCGACTGTGCGCAGGAACAAGAAGGACTCCCCCATCAAGATCATCTCCCACCGGGGTGCGTCGGGACACCGGCCCGAGCACACGCTGGCCTCCTACGAGCTGGGGGCCCGGCACGGCGGCGACTTCATCGAGATGGACCTGGTCGCCACCAAGGACGGGCGGCTGGTCTGCCGGCACGAGTCGGAGATCGGCGAGACCACCGACGTGGCCGACCGCCCGGAGTTCGCCGACCGTCGCACCACCCGGACCATCGACGGCCGCGAGGTCACCGGGTTCTTCGCCCAGGACTTCACCCTGGAGGAGATCCGGACGCTGCGCGCCAGGGAGCGCCTCCAGGACGTGCGCACGATGAACGCCCTGATGGACGGGACCTACGGCATCCCGACCCTGGAGGAGGTCATCGACCTGGCGCTCTCCCTCACCGACGAGCTGAAGCGGCCGATCGGGATCTACCCCGAGACCAAGCACCCCTCCTACCACGTCTCCCAGGGCCTGGACCTGGAGCCGCCGCTGATCGCGGCGCTCAAGGCGGCCGGGCTGACCGGGCCGGAGCCGCGGGTGCCGGTGTTCCTCCAGTCGTTCGAGGCCGAGAGCCTGCGCAAGCTCGCCGAGACGGAGCTGCCGCTGGTGTTCCTGCTGGGCACCGAGGAGCACTGGCTGCACTACACCACGCCGGACGGGCTGGCCGAGGTGGCGTCGTTCGCACACGCCATCGGCCCGGCCAAGTCGCTGATCGCGCCGGTCGGCGAGGACGGGGACTTCACCGAGCCGACCTCGCTGGTGGACGACGCGCACGAGGCGGGGCTGCTGGTGCACCCGTACACGTTCCGCAGCGAGAACCACTTCCTGCCCCCGGCGCTGCGCTCGGACGGCGGCCCGGGCGACTACGGCTCGTTCGCCGCGGAGTACGAGCTGTTCTTCGAGCTGGGCGTGGACGGGGTGTTCACGGACTTCTCCCGGCACGCCTTCCTGGTGCGCGAGCACTTCCTGGACACCGAGCAGGCCGCGCAGAACGGCCAGGGCGGGCCCAAGAAGGGCGGCTGAGCGGCCGCGGCACCGCGCCGAGAGGGGCCCGGACGGTTCCCCGTCCGGGCCCCTCTCGGCGTTCCGGGCCTTCCCCGCGTCGCAGTAACTCCTTATAGTGGTTACATGATCCGGCGCGGGCCCGGCCCGCGCGAGTCCCGCCGACACGAGGAGAAGACGCCATGACCACCCGAACGGTCGGTCTCACCCGGGACGCCGGATACCAGGTCGGTGTCTCCCGCACCCTGCCCCTTCCGGCCTCCGCGGTGTGGGGGTTCATGGCCGGGCCCGAGGGGCTGGCCCTGTGGCTGGGTCCGGGCGCGGAGGTCGACCTGCGCCGGGGCGGCGCCCACCGCACCGCGGACGGTGTCGTGGGCGAGGTCCGCGGGTACCGCGAGGGCGAGCGCCTGCGCGCCACCCGGCGCTCCCCGGACGGCGCCGAGAGCACCGTCCAGTTCACCGTCTCGGCGCGGGGCGACCGCACCGTGCTCACCTTCCACGAGGAGCGGCTGAACGGCCCGGAGGAGCGCGCCGCCCGGCGCGGCCACTGGAAGGCCGTCATGGCCGCCGTGGAGGCGGCCCTGCTCCCCGCCTGAGGCGTACCCCCTCCCGGCCCTCGTCCACACCCGCGCCGGGAGGCGTGCGCCCGCCGGGCGGTCTCCCGCGGGGCGCACGGCCGTGCCCGCCCTAGGAGCGGCGGGCGAGCAGGACGATGCCGCCGATGAGGAGGAGGGCCACCGCCCCGCCGCCCACGAGGAAGGGGACCGCGCTCCCCCGCCCGCCGGTGTCCTCGGCCGGCTCCCCGGCGGACTCCGACGGGGAGGGGGACGCGCTCTCCTCCTCCGTCTCCACCTCTCCGGTCCGGTAGCGCTCCTCCAGCGGGACCCGCCACACCGGGGCGTTCAGGCCCTCCGTCCCGGCCATCAGGGCGGTGCCGTCGAGTGTGAAGGCGACGGACTCCCCCTGGTCGGACTCGGGCAGATCGAACCCGCCCAGCGACCTGCCCGGCACCCCGTCCGTGGAGTCGTAGACCGTCGCGCCCCAGTAGGTGCGGATCACGTAGCGGGTGCCGTCCGGGCCGAACGCGGCGTCGGTGGCGAACAGCGGGGCCGAGTCGATCCGCTCCAGGGTGTTGACCCCCTCGGGGTCGAGCTCCTCCGGAGCGGCGTACAGTCCGCCCGAGAACTCCTTGGACACCACGTACAGCCGCCCGTCGCGGGGGTCGATCATCATCGACTCGGCGTCGCGGCCCCCGTCCGCGTAGGAGAAGGTCAGCACCGTCGGCTCCAGGGTGGCGTCGGCCAGCACCTCCGGCTCGGGGAACCGGTACACCCGCACCTCGGTCCAGCTCCCGCCGAAGTTGTCGCCGATGTCGCCGATGTGGACCGCGGGCTCCCCGTCGGGCCCGGGGGCCACGGAGACCGCCTCCCAGTCGCGGCGTTCCAGGGCCAGCGTGAGGGTCGCGAGCGTGTTCCCCTCCCCGTCCACCGCGTACACCTCGCTGAGGTGCTCTCCGCTGTCGTTGTGGGTCCACCACACGCCCTCGTGCCGCAGCGAGGGGGCGATGCCGCTGGACTCGGAGATCCGCGGGTCCTGGAAGGTGAAGGCGACCTCCGAGCCCTCCGGCCCCTCGCCGCCGCGCGGGTAGTCGAGCCCCGTTCCCCCGTCGGGGACCTCCGGCTCCGCCAGGGCGGGTGCCGGAAGGAACACGGACAGCGCGGCCACGGCGCACACGAGCGGTCGTCTCATGACGGACATCCTGCCAGGGGGCGCGGGTCCGGGCGTGCGACCGGGACGCTTTTGCGCACGGGCGCGAACGGGCACATTCGGCATACGGAGTGCCGTGAGGAGTACCCATGAGGATCGTCGCCTGCCTGAACGGGGACCGCCGTCCCGGAGCGCACCCAGCCCTTCCCGTCTCCGTGGACCAGCTGCTGGCCGACGCCCACGCCGCGGTGGCCGCGGGGGCGACCGACCTGCACATCCACCCGCGCGACCGGAGCGGCGCCGAATCGCTGGAGCCGCAGGTGGTCGGCCCGCTGATGGAGCGGCTGCGCGCCGAGGGGCCCGGCGTCCCCGTGTCGATCACCACGGCCCTGTCCGCCGAGTCCGACCCGTGGCGGCGCTACGACCTGGTGCAGCGCTGGGCGTCGTCGGCGCTGCCCGACTCCGTGACGGTGAACCTGCACGAGGCGGGGTCGGTGGACCTGGTCCACCTGCTGGAGGACCGCCGCGTGGCGGTGGAGGCGGGGCTGTGGACGGTGGACGCCGCCCGCATCCTCGTCGCCACCCGGGTGCCGGTGGCCGCGGTGCTGGTGGAGCCCACCCAGGTCGCCGTGGAGGACGCCCGCCGCAACGCCGGGGCGATCCTGTCGCTCCTGGACCGGGCGGGCACGGACGCACCGCGGCTGCTGCACGGGGCGGACGCGACCGCCTGGCCGATGCTGGAGGACGCGCTGGACGCCGGGACGGACATCCGGATCGGCCTGGAGGACACCCTGCGGATGCCGGACGGTACGGAGGCGCGGGACAACGCGGCGCTGGTCGCGCACGCGGTGGGCCTGGCCTCGGCCCCCGCCTGAGCGCCGTCGGTCCACGGTGCGGGCGCTGCGCGGCACGTCCCCGCCGTTCTCCTCGGGCCCCCGGCTGACGACGCGGTGGGGGTGGAGGCGGATGTGGGGGCGGTCGCCGCCGACGGCCTCGGCCCGGCCGCGGATCTCGGCCCCGCGCGGCCGCCGGGGCGGCAGGGCGTCGTCCACGACGACGACGGCGCGTCCGGTGTGCTGGACGTCGCGGAGCCCCTCGGTGGCGGCGGAGTCGTGACCGCCGGTCTCCACGACGGTGCCGTCGTCGGAGAGGGACCAGCCGACGGGTGTCACGTGGATGCGGCCGTCGGGGCCGACCGTGGCGATACGGGCGGGCCTGCGCCCGCCGGTCGCGGTCGGGTGGTCGGGCTCCGGACCGGTGAGGACTCCCACGGCCGGTCTCCCGGAGGCGGGGGTGCGGTCACCGGCTCCCCTGCCCCGCGCGGTCCCCCGCCGGTCCGGCGGGGTTCAGTCCAGGAGGGCGCCCAGCAGCACGAGGAGCATGATGGCGCCCAGCACCACCGGCAGCAGCCACCGCTGTTTGTGGTTGTTGGTGAGCATGCTCATGCCGTGCTCCGCTCTGGCGGTCGTCCGGGGTCGGTTTTCCAGCCTAACGCCCAGGTCCGGACGGTTCGGTAGCGGTCCGCCCGTCCGGGCCTGCTCTCGACGAGGTGCACGTCACGGGCGGGCCAGGGCGCTTGTGGGCCGTCCCCCAGCTCGGAGAGCAGGCCGGTGAGGTCCCGGGGCGGGCGGCTGCGGGCCACGGTGAGATGCGGCACGTAGACGCGGTCCTCGCCGGGCAGGCCGGCGGCGGACGCCGCGGCGCGCAGGTCGGCGCTCAGGGCGGCGAGGGCGCCGGTGTCGCCGCCGACCCCGGCCCACAGGACGGCGGCGCGGTCTCGGTGGGGGTGGGGGAAGACGCCCCAGCCGTCGACGGTGAGGTCGAAGGGGCCGCGGTCGCCGGCCGCCGCGCCCAGGGCGGCGGTGAGGCCGGGCAGCAGGTCGTCGGGGACCTCGCCGAGGAAGGCGAGGGTGAGGTGCCATTCCCCGGGCGGGGTCCAGCTCAGTTCGGGGGCGTGTCGCAGGCCCGGTTCCCGGGCGCCGCGGACGGCGTCGACGACGCCGGGGGGCGGTGTCAGTGCGGCGAACAGTCTCATGGGGGCATCCTCGCATCCGCCCCCGGTCCGCCGGAGTGCCCCGTCCCGGGCGGGCGCGGGGCACTCCGGCGGGCCTCAGCGGGCGCGCGGCCCGGTGAGGTCGTCGCGCCGCCCGGGTTCGGCGGGGGTCCCGGCCGCGCCGTTCTCCACCGCCGCCCCGACGGCCGCACCGGTCCCGGCGGGCTCCGCCGCGACCGGTGCCCGGCGGCGGCGCGGGAGCAGGTCGCGCACGCGCACGCCCTTGTCCCGGAGGAGCGGTACGGCGAGCACCGAGACCACGAGCATGGTCACCGTGCCGCCGATGACCAGGCTCGTCTGCGGCCCGAAGGCGTCGGCGAGGAAGCCGACCACGGGGGCGCCGATCGGGGCCACGCCCATGAACACCAGCAGGAACATGCTCATGACGCGCCCCCGCATGTTCGGGTCCACGGTGAGCTGGAAGGTGGCGTTGAGCGTCGTCACGTAGGTCATGAAGGCGATGCCCATGGGCACCAGCACCACGACGAACGCGAGGTAGGTGGGCATGAGCCCGGCGGCGATCTGGGCGGCGCCGAAGACCATCGACCCCATGAGGATGAGCCGGAGCCGCGGGCGCTCGCGGCGGGCGGCCAGCAGCGCGCCGACGAGCGCGCCCACCGCCAGGCAGGCGGCGGCCACGCCGAACGCGGCGGCCCCGGTCTCGAACACGTTGTTGACCATCAGGGCGATCTGGTTCTGCCCGTTGGCCCCGAACAGCTGCGTGCACGCCGCCAGCAGGAGCAGCAGCACGAGGTCGCGGCGGCCGCTGACGTAGGCCAGCCCCTCGCGGATCTGCCCCTTGCCCCGGGGGACCGGCTCGGTGGGGTTGAGCTCGGCGGTGCGGATGAGCAGCAGGGCGAGGATGGTGAACCCGAACGAGGCCCCGTTGATGAGGAAGACGGGGCCGCTGCCGATCCACGCGATGAGCAGCCCGGCGACGGCCGGGCCGGTGACCCTGCCGAGCTGGAAGCTGGCGCTGTTGAGGGCGATCGCGTTGGTCAGCAGTTCCCGGTCGACCATCTCGGGCACGAAGGCCTGGCGCCCGGGGTTGTCGAGCACCGTGACCAGCCCGAGCCCGAACGCGAACAGGTACACGTGCCAGACCTGCGCGGCCCCCAGGGTGGCCAGCACGCCCAGGGCGACGGCGAGCAGGCCCATCGCGCTCTGGGTGAACACCAGCAGGCGGCGCTTGTCCAGCCGGTCCACCAGGGCCCCGCCCCACAGCCCGAAGAGGAGCATGGGCAGGAACTGCAGGGCGGTGGTCATCCCCAGCGCGATGCCGCTGCCGCCGCTGAGCTGGAGGACCAGCCAGTCCTGGGCGATGCGCTGCATCCAGGTGCCGGGGTTGGAGAGCAGCTGGCCGAGCGCGTACAGGCGGTAGTTGCGCACGGACAGTGAGCGGAACATGGCGATACGCCGCATCAGCCCCTCCTCGGAGGAGGGACTGATGCGGTCATCGGCGCGTTCCGGGCGAGAAAAGGTAAACGGCGTTGACTCATCATTCGGGTCAACGCCGTCCACCCTCGCGGGAATTCCCGCTCCGGTCAGCCGATGAGGGCGTAGATGGGCGCCTCGGCGAAGTGGATGAGGAACACCACCGAGATCAGCCACAGCAGCGGGTGGACCTGGCGGCCCCTGCCCGTGACCAGGCTGACGAACGCGTAGGTGAGCAGGCCGAACCCGATGCCGTTGGCGATCGAGTACGTGAAGGGCATCATGATGATGGCCATGAAGGAGCCCAGGCCGATGGCCGGGTCCTTGAAGTCGATGTTCACGACCTGGGTCATCATCATGAAGCCCACGATGACCAGGACCGGGGTGGCGGCCTCGAACGGGACGAGGGTCACCAGCGGCGTGAAGAAGGTCGCCAGGACCATCATCAGGCCGGTGACGATCGGCGCGATACCGGTCCGCGCGCCCTCACCGACGCCGGCGGCCGACTCGGCGTAGAGGGTGGCCACCGAGGCCGAGCCCAGACCGCCGAAGACGGTGCCCAGGGAGTCGGCGACCAGGACCTCGCGGGTGCCCGGGATGTTGCCGTCCTCGTCGGCCAGCCCGCCCTGGTGGGCGACGCCGACCATGGTGCCCATGGTGTCGAAGAAGTCGGCCAACAGCAGGGTGAAGACCAGCATCAGCACGGTGGCGAAGCCGATCTCCGACCAGCGGGCGAACACGTTGAAGCCGCCGTCGGCGAACAGGCCGACGAGGGAGAAGTCGGGCAGGGCGACCAGGCCGTCCACGCCGGTGGGCAGGGTGGGGACGGTCAGCCCCCAGCCCAGGCCGTTCTCGCCGCGGCCCAGGGCCGTCTCCACGGCGATGGCGAGCACGGTGGCGATGATGATGCTCAGCAGCATCGCCCCGCGGACCTTGCGGACGTACAGGGCGATGGCGATGAGCAGGCCGACCACGAAGATCAGGATCGGCCAGCCCTGGAGGCCGCCGTTGCCGAGCTGGACCGGGGTGCCCTCGCCCGCCTGGACGAATCCGGCGTTGACCAGGCCGATGAGGGCCAGGAACAGGCCCACGCCGACCGCGATCGCCATCTTCAGGCCGGGCGGGATCGCGGCGAAGACCGCGGTGCGGAAGCCGGTCAGCACCAGGACCAGCAGGATCAGGCCCTCGACGATGATCAGCAGGAAGACATCGGACCACGGCATCAGCGGTGCGATCCCGAAGGCGACCACGGCGTTGAGGCCCATGCCCGCGGCGATGGCGAACGGGTAGCGGCTCACCACGCCCATGAGGAGGGAGGAGATCGCGGCGACCAGGGCGGTCACGGCCGCGACCTGGGGGATACCCAGGGTCTCGCCGTTGACGTCCTCGGCGGTGCCGATGATCAGGGGGTTGAGGACCACGATGTAGGCCATGGCGAAGAAGGTCGCCAGACCGCCGCGGACCTCGGTGCCGAGGGTGGAGCCGCGCTCGGAGACACGGAAGAAGCGGTCAAGGGGCCCGCGGGGCTCCTTGTGGACGGGGGATGAGGTTGGTGCGTTCACGATGTCAGCCTGACCTGGTCGCGTTACCGGACAACAAGGATTCTGGGCCAGATTAGTTGCATCTTCATACAACAGCCGACACGACTTTCACACGGGTTTCGTAGAAAACACCATCTGCTCGGATGATCCGTTGATCCGATGTGACCAACGTTTCCCTGTTCAGGGCGCATGTCGCCACCGCTCCATGGAGCGGTGGCGGTCTGCGGCTAGCCTGGAAACGTGCGCAAACCTCGACAGCCGGACCCCGAAGTCCACGAAAGCGACTACCGCGTCCCCGCCGCGCTCGGAACCTTCGCCTGGGCGGTCGCACTGGTCGTCCTGCTGCTGATGGGCGACAACCTGCCCGAGTCCGAGCGCTGGTGGATCGGCGTGTGCGCGACCGGGACCGCCCTGGGGGTCTTCGGCTTCCTCTACATCCCCCGCCTGCTGCGCAAGCGCGAGTCCGCCGAGCGGGGTGCCGGCCACGACTCCCCCTGACCCGGCGCACCGCGCGCGGGCGGCCCCGAACGCCCTGGTGGGTCCGGTGGCCGATAATGAACGCGTGCCTGAGACAGCCTTCCCGCGCGGACTCGCCGAACGACTGCGCGCCACCCTCATCGACGCCGACTACACGGTGTCGGGCGTCCGCGACCGGCTGGGCGACGCCGCCGCCCGCGCCCTGGCCCGCGAGGAGCTCGTCCCCGCCCTGCGCGCCACCGGCGGCGAGGAGCGCCTCGGCCTGCTGCTGCGCCTGTGGTGGCTGCGCAGCCCCATCCCCGCCCGGGCCGCGCGCGCCGTCCTGCCCGTGGACGAACTCGCCGCGGCCGGGCTGGTCACCGTGGACGACCGGCCCGACGGGCCGGTCGTGCGCTCCCTCGTCCACCTGGGCCCCTGGGAGCTGGAGGAGGGCCGCCCCGGCTTCGTCGTCTCCGACCCCAAGGTGCGCCCCGGCGGCGGGGAGGTGCCCCGGCCCGACCACGTGGTGGGCGCGGGCGGCGCCTCGGCCACCCTGTCCCGGCTGATCGTGGACGGCCCGGTCGAGCGCGCCCTCGACGTGGGCACCGGATGCGGCGTGCAGGCCCTGCACCTGGCCTCCCGCGCCCGGGAGATCACCGCCACCGACCTCAACCCGCGCGCCCTGCGCATGGCCGCGATCAGCCTGGCCCTGTCGGGGGTGCCCGACGTCCGCCTGCTCCCGGGATCCCTGTACGGGCCGGTCGCGGACGAGCGGTTCGACCTGATCGTGTCCAACCCGCCGTTCGTCATCACCCCCGACGCCTCCCGCTACACCTACCGGGAGTCCGACCTGCCGGGCGACACGGTCTGCGCCGAGCTGGTGCGCGAGGCGCCCGCCCACCTCACCGAGGGCGGCTGGTGCCAGATCCTCGCCAACTGGGTGCACTCCGACGGCGACGACTGGGAGGACCGGGTCGGCGGCTGGATCACCGGGACCGGCTGCTCGGGCTGGGTGGTCCAGCGCGACGTGCAGGACCCCGCGGAGTACGTGGAGCTGTGGCTGCGCGACTCCTGCGAGCACGGCACCCCCGAGTACACCCGGCGCTACGACGCCTGGCTGGACTACTTCGAGCGCGAGGGCATCAAGGGCATCGGCTTCGGGTGGATCAGCCTGCGCAACGACGTCGCCCAGGACGCGACGGTGCGCGTGGAGCAGCTGCGCCACGACATCGAGCAGCCGGTGGGCCCCTACCTCCCCGCCGTGGTGGACGGGGCGATGACGGCGCACCGGCTGACCGACGCCGCGCTGCTGTCGGCGCACGTGGCCCTGGCCCCGGGCGTGGTGGAGGAGCGCATCGGCGTCCCCGGTGCCCCGGACCCGGAGAAGATCGTGCTGCGCCAGCGCGACGGGCTGCGCCGGGTGGCCCGGGTGGGCACCGTGGAGGCCGCGCTGGCGGGGGTCTGCGACGGGACGATGCCGGTGGGGCCGCTGCTGGACGCCATCGCCCAGCTCATCAACGAGGACCCGGTCCGGGTGCGCGAGCGGGTGCCCGGCGCGCTCCGCACCCTCATCTCGGAGGGGTTCTTCACGGTCACGCGCTGACCCGCCCATCACCCTCGGCCGACGGCCTCCGGCCGCGGCACCCCCCGCACCGCCACCCTCCACCGCTCCCGGCCGGCGGCCCTCCCGGGCGCCGGTCAGGGCTGCTCGGGGGCCTCGTCCGGGACGGTGGTGTAGAAGGCGATGGTCCGCTCCGCACTGGCGCGCACCGCCTCCGGGTCGGCCCCGGCCGCCAGGTGGGCGGCCTCCCAGCCGCGGGCGGCCAGCTCCATGAACCGCATCGCCTCGGGCGAGGCGCCCCATTCGGAGAGCTCGGCGGGGATGTCGGCCCCGGTCTCCAGGTGCAGGCTCAGGCCGAGGACGGCCAGGTCCCAGCCGACGCCCACCGCGCCCGGCCCGTAGCGGTCCCAGAACTCGCTCAGCGGCGCCACGTGCGCCAGCTCGAAGCGGGTGCGCTCCCTGCCGTCCCGGGCGGGCAGCGGGGTCAGGCGCACGTGCACGTCGCTGCGCGCGCCGTCGAACTCCCAGCTGACGTGGAACGCCTTGGGCGGGTCGCAGGCCAGGATCCGGCCGCTCGCGTTGCCCTCCACCTGGTAGGCGCCGCCGAGTTCCAGGTCGCCGCTGACCGGGGCGAACCAGCGCGGGAGGCGCTCGGCGCTGGTGCAGGCCTCCCAGAGGTTCTCCACACCGGTGTCGTAGTCGCGGGAGATGGTGACGGTGGTCTCCGCCCCCTCGCCGCTGATGGTGACCGTGCGCCCGGCCTCGTCGATCCGCTTCTGAACGTCCATGGTCCACTCCCCTGTCGGGTCCGGTCCCGGTCCGGCGTCTTTCCGGACCGGGGTCACCGCGGACGCCGCCCGGGTCCCCCCTCGCCGGGGGCGCGGCGCTCGCGGTCGCCTCTGGCGAGTTCGGTCTCCAGCGCCATCAGGTGCGGCTCCCAGCGGGCGGCGAAGCGCCGCAGCCAGGCGTCGGCCTCGCGCAGGGGGGCGGCGTCCACGGCGTACAGCCGTCGGCTGCCGTCCCTGCGCACGGTGGCGAAGCCGTTCTCCCGCAGCACCCGCAGGTGCTGGGAGACGGCCGGTTGCGAGATGCCGAACTCGGCCCGGACGACCTCCGTCAGCTCGCCGGAGGCGCGCTCACCCTCGTTGAGCAGCTCCAGCAGACGCCGACGCACGGGGTCGCCCAGGACGTCGAAGGCGTGCATGGGACCACCATATAAGCATGAGGCTATATAAGCCAAGGTTGATATCAGACGTGTCGCCCCTCGCCCCGGTGCCGGAGGTGCGACGCCGCGCTCAGCCCGTGAAGACGATCTGGCCCGAGCCCACTTCCTCGCCGCCCTCCACCAGCCGGAACCCCGGGGCGTCCGGGTCGGCGACGACGTCGTCGTCGCACTCCAGCCCGATCCGGTGCGTCTCGCCCGGCGGGAACTCGCGCAGGTCCACCGGGAGCTGCGCGTAGCAGGTCGTGGACTGCTCCTCGTGGTCGAACTCGACGGTGGGGCGGTACCCCGAGAAGAACGAGGTGCTCCGTCCCCCCTCGCCGGCGGCGTTCATGGTGAGCTCGACCGTGATCTGCCGGCCGGCCTCGAAGGTCTGCTCGCTTCCCGCGGGCGGGGCGCCCTCCTCGACACCGCCGGAGCCAGGGGAGGCGTCCGGCTCGTCCGAGGAGCAGCCCGCCACCGCGACGAGGGCGGCGGCCGCGAACAGGGCGATGGGGATCGTGCGCATGGAGGGATCCTGTCGATTCGGATGTCGGCGGGGTTCGTTTCGCCAGGGAGGACGCACCGGAACGTGCCCCGGTTCCTTCCAGGCCTCGATGAGAAGTACAGCGGGTGCGGCGCCCGGGGGCAAACCGGGGGTACCCCCATGCGCTAGCGTGCTCGCCATGGCCAGAATCTCCGAACTCGTCCACTACCCGGTCAAGGGGTGCGCGGGCGTCTCCCTCGACACCGCCGAACTCACCGCGGCCGGCCTCCGCCACGACCGCTCCTTCATGGTCGTGGACGGCGCCGGCGACTTCCGCAGCCAGCGCAAGGACCCGCGCATGGCCCTCATCCGCCCCGAGGCGGGCGAGGGGGTGCTGCGGCTGGCCGCCGACGGGATCGAACCGCTGACCGTGGAGGTCGACCCCGGCGGGCCCCGGCTCGACGTCACCCTGCACGGGCTGCCCTTCGTCGGCGTCGACCAGGGCGCGGAGGCCGCGGCCTGGCTGTCCGAGGTGCTCGGCGCGCCCAGCCGCCTGGTACGGGTGCCCGACGACCACGGGCGCAGGACCGGCGGGCTCACCCCGGGTACCAGCGGCTTCGCCGACAGCACGGCGGTGCTGATGGCCTCGCAGGCCTCGCTGGACCTGCTCAACGGGCGGATCCTGGAGCGCGGCGCCGAACCCGTGCCGATCCGCCGGTTCCGCCCCAACATCGTGGTCTCCGGCTGGGCCGAGCCGCACACCGAGGACCGGGTCCGCGCCGTGCGCCTGGGCACCGCCGAGCTCGGCTACGCCAAGGTGTGCATCCGCTGCGCGGTCACCACCGTGGACCAGGAGACCGGGGAGAAGCGCGGCCCGGAGCCGCTTCGCTCCCTGGCGGGGTACCGGCGGGCCGACGAGGGCGGTGTCTCCTTCGGCGCCAAGTTCGCGGTCACCCGGCCGGGCGTGCTGGCGGTCGGCGACGAACTCGACGTCACCGCCTGGGGCGAGGCCGAGCAGGGCTTGGGCGCCCGTCCGGCCGCCACGCTCGACTGAGCCCGGCCCGGCCGCCCCGCGGTCACTGCTCCAGGTCGGTCTCGGCCAGGAGCAGCGGGGCCGCGTCCGGGTCGCGCAGCGCCGCCGCCAGCAGGTGTCGGCGCTCCCACTGCTCGGCGCGCCAGCACAGGGCGCGGGCCAGGCCGTCGCTGGTGGAGGCGTGCACGGTGCCGTCGCCCGCGTACCACTCCACCTCGACCCCGTCCACGACCAGCTCCGCATGGTGCAGGTAGGTGCGGTCCGGCTCCCCGGCCGGGTCCAGGAAGAGGTCGGCGACCGCCGGGACCTGCCGCAGGGTGCCGCCCGCGGGCACGTCGCCCTCCACCGTCTCGCTCGCCAGCTCCAGGTCCAGCACCTCGGCCAGCTCCTCCGGGGCGGCGGCCAGCACCAGCGGGCGCTCCGCGAGCAGCGGCAGCAGGTCCGGGGAGTCCACCACCACCGCCTCCTCGGCGTCCGCCACCACGATGGTGCCGCCGAGCACGGCGCGCACCCGCGCGGGCGGGGTGACCAGGTCGGCGTCCACCCGGGCCAGTTCCGTCCAGATCCGCAGCAGCGCAGGGCGGTCCACGTGCCGCTCCGGGTCGGCCAGCCGGGCCAGCAGGTCGTCCGGCCCGTCCGGGTCGGCCAGCAGCTCGGCCAGGGTGGTGCGCACGCCCAGCGCCCGGGCGAACTCCGGGTCGATGTCGGCGGGCGCCTCGTCGTAGAGCCCCGCCAGCGCGGGCTCGGCCTCGGAGGCGCGGAGCTCGGCCGGGGCGGCCCCGCCCACCAGAGCCCGGGTGCTCAGCCACCAGGCGGTGTAGGACGGCACGTCCACCACCCGCCCGTCGGGCAGCAGCACCCTCGCCGGGTCGGTCACCGCCTCGCGCAGCGCGCCCCGCGACAGCATCTCCAGGGCCTGCGGCCAGCGGTCGTCGGCCACGTAGTCGAGGTCGGCCACGCAGACCAGCTCGGGGACCACCGGCGGCAGCTCCGGGTCGCCCACCCGCTCCAGGACCTCGTCGGCCCACTCGTCCAGGGCGTCGGGCGCCTCCTCGAAGACGTCGAGGACGTCCTCGCCCAGGGCGGCCTCCTCGGCGCGTACCAGGGTGAACTCCCACAGCGCGCCGACCGCCCGCAGCGCGTCGGTGCCGTGCCGCTCCACCAGGTCCGCGTGCACGGTGCCGAACGGGGCGTCCTCGGCCAGCACCTCCGCCAGCGGCGCGCCGGGGACGAGCAGCTCGGCGGCCACCGAGTAGCCGTCCTCGTCGTCGCGCAGCGCCAGCTCGGCCAGCCAGGGGGCGTCCGCGACGGTGGTGCCGGAGGCCGCGACCAGGTCCAGGACCGCCTCGGCCAGCGGCTCGGGGTCGTCGGCGTCCAGGGAGGCGCGTACGGCCGCCTCGGTGCGCGCGTCGGCCAGCACCGCGCCGGGGCCCGCCTCCACCGCGCCCAGCCGCAGCAGCAGCGGGTGGGCTGCCTCGGGGTGGACCAGGCGCACCCCCAGGGCGGCCAGGGCCTCGGCGTCGATGCGGGAGGTGCCCTCCGGTTCGGGGACCAGCAGGGACCTGGGCCCGCGCACCAGGCGGCCGTCGGCCAGCGGCACCGGCAGCGCGCCCAGTTCGTCGGTGTCCGCTCCGGCGGCCAGCGCCGCGTACAGGCCCGCCCACCAGGACGGCGGCCGGTCGGTGTCGGCGAGCAGGTCGGCGATGTCGGCGGCGCCGACGCGGTGGACGCGCAGCGCCGCCAGTGCGGGGTGGCGGGGGTTGAGGCGTCCGGGCAGCAGCCCGGGGATCAGCTCGGCCAGGACCGCGGCGAGCTCCGGTCCCCCGGTGTCCAGCAGGACCGCGTCGCCCGGGGCGACCGGCGCCCCGGTCTCGGTGGTGAGGAAGGGGGTGGTGCGCAGGGGCTCGGCGACCCGGGCGCGGAACCCGGCGTCGACGTGCCCGCCGCCCACCCGGGTGCCGGGCACCAGGTCCAGGGCGGCCTCGGTGCCGAACCGGCGCAGCAGCGCGCAGTAGGCCCCGGCGGCCTCGGTGAGCAGCAGGTCGGTGGCCGGGCCCGGCTGCACCGCGCGGCGGTCGCTGCCCAGGGGGAAGGTGCCGATGAGGACGGCGGGCAGGTCCAGCCCGGTGTCCGTGGGGGTGGGCGCGTGCACCACCGGCTCCACGTCCTCCGGCAGCGGGGCCACGCGGCCGTCGTCGTCGACGGGCACAGCCCAGGTGAGCGACCACGCGGTGCGGCCGCGCTCCTCGGTGGGGCGGTCGGCGAGCAGGGCGGGGTCGAGGGTGCCGGTGCGGGTGAGGGTGCGCCAGCGGGTGGTGCGGGTGCCCTCGGCGGTCCGCAGGGTCGTGAGCGGTTCCCCGCCGTCCTCCCGGCGGGCGGCGGCGCGCTCGTCGCCGTCCACCAGGACGCGGACCTCGGCCAGTCCGGGCAGGGCCAGCAGCAGGGCCTCACCGGTTCCGGACAGCAGGTGGCGCACCCGGTCGCGGGCGGCGTCGTCGCGCAGCGTCAGGGCGACGACGGTGTCGTAGCCCTCCGCGCCGGAGACGCCGGCGGTCCCGTCCGCGGGGAAGGGGAGGCGCAGCATGGGCACGTGCCCGCCGCGGCGCTCGATCTCCGCGGCCAGCCCGTTGCGGTCCTCCCCGGAGAGCAGTTCGGCCACTGCGGCCCGCGCCAGGCCGGCGCTGAAGCGCACGGCCGCCCCGGCCGAGGCGACGGTGACGTCGTCGCTGAGCGCGGCCACGGCGGAGAAGCCCACCCCGAACCGGCCGACCGCGTCGTCGTCGCGCTTGGTGGAGGCCCGCAGGGTCGCCAGCGACTCCACGCCCTCCGCGGTGAGCGGGGCGCCGGTGTTGGCGGCGACGAGGCGGTGCCCCTCCAGGGCCAGCAGCAGCCGTCCGGGGACGCCCGCGCGCCGGGCGGCGTCGGCGGCGTTCTGCGCCAGCTCCACCACGACCCGGTCGCGGTAGCCGCCGAGGGCGAAGTCCTCCTCGGCGTTGGCGTCCTCGCGGAACCGGGCGGGGGCGTCCGCCCACGCCGCGAGTACGCGTCGGCGCAGTTCGGCGGTGTCGTAGGGGTCAACCCCGGTGGCGAGCGGCTCGGCCATGGTGGTCCCTCCTGGCTGCCGGCACGGCCCGGCACGATGCACATCAGACCCTAGCCCACACCCGGTGCGGGACGGTGTCGGGACGTGCCCGGGCCGGGCCGTCAGGAGTCGGAGGAGACCAGTTCCAGCTCGGTGGTGTCGTCGAAGACGATGTGGTCGTAGCCCAGCTCGTCCACGACGGGGGCCACCGGCTCGTTGCGCGACTGCGGCATGCGCACCTCGGAGTGGGCGCCGCAGCCGTGGTCCAGGGAGACGACGCGGCCGTCGTCCGGCGCGTACCCGTTGGTGCACACCCCGAACATCTGGCGCAGCTCCCCGGCGAGCGGGGTCATGAAGCCGCAGGTGATGCAGCGGGCGGGCGCGGCCTCGGCGATCGGGGCGCGCGGACCGGCGTCCCCGTTGTACCAGCGCTCGGCGGCCTGCTCGCGGCCGGTCTCCGACAGCACCTGCTTGCGGCCCAGGCCCAGCTCCCAGACCATCTGCCGGTCCACGCCGTCCTCGTCCAGCTCGCTGTCGGCGACCTGGGCGTAGCCGGGCACGAGGCGCTCGTCGTCCTCGTCGGTGGGCAGCAGGTCGCCGGGACCGAGGTCGCCGGGGAGCAGCCGCTCCTTCCACGGCACCCACTCGGGTGCGACGAGGGCGCCCTCTCCGGGCAGCAGCACGACCTCGTTGACCGTGACGTCCTTGGCGCGCGAGGCGCGGACCACGGTGACGGCGTAGGTCCAGCCGGGGTACGCCGGGTCGAGGCAGGTGAAGTAGTGGGTGATCAGACGGGTGTCCTCGACCTGGGGTGCGAGGTGTTCGCCCACCCACTCGGGTCGCCCGACCTCGGCGGCCACCGAGCGGGCCAGGTCCACCGCCTCGATACACGCCTTGTCGGGTACAGGAGAACGTCGAGAAGGGCTCACGTTCCCCATTCTCACTGATGCACGACACCGATTTGACCACAACGCGGGTCAAGGTTCGTCCGATACACCCTCTTGATCGGGTCTTGGGAACGCCGGACGGCCCCGGTCCGCGGACCGGGGCCGTTCGCGCGGGAGGTCAGGCCTCGAGGTCGTCGGCGACGACCCGCAGCACGGCCGCGACGCGCGAGGCCTCGCGGCGCTCGGGGTGGCGTCCGCGGCGGTACCCGTTGGAGAGGCCCTCGAGCAGTTTGATGAGGTCCTCGGTGATGACCACCATCTCTTCGGGGTCCTTGCGCCGGGCCTTGACCACCGAGTGCTGGGCGTCCATCAGTTTGACCTGGAGCGCCTGGGCGCCCTTGCGTCCTTCGGCCACCCCGAACTCGACCCGCTGGCCGGGGCGCAGCGTGTCGGTGCCGGGGGGCAGGGCGGTGGAATGGACGAAGACCTCTCCACCGTCGTCGCGTGTGAGAAAACCGAAACCCTTGCCGCCGTCGTACCACTTGACCTTGCCGGTGGGCACGTAGGACCTCATGCTTTCACTCGTTGCCTGAGAACTGGTATGCCAGGCTAATGCCCGGGGGTGACGGAAGGCGAGGCATAATTCCGGTCCCTGACAGCGGAACGAGGCCCGGATGCGGCTCATCCGGGCCTCGTGCGTCCCAGCGGCCCCTCCCCGCGGGTGCGGAGTACGGGACGGGACTCGGCGGAGATGCCGGGCCGCCGGGAACGCGGTGCGGAACCCGGACTGGACGCCGGGTCACCCGTCTCACTGGCGTGGCCGCCGACGAAGCGAAAGCGGCCGTGTACGCCTTTCGTACCCGAGAACGTGTGCCCGAACTCACCGTAACGGGCAGACCGGAAAAGGTTATTCCCCTGCTTTTGCCTGCCGATGACCGGCGGGTCTCAGCCCGCCCGCCCGCGCTCCGCGGCCCGCGCCGAGCGGACGGCCCGCGGGTAGAGGTGGGCGGCCGACACCAGGGAGCCCAGCCCCAGGCCGATGACCCCGTACTCGCCCAGGGACCGCTGGATGTACTGGTCCACGAAGTCGGCCTCACCGCTCCACAGCCCCATGCCGACCGCACAGGCCAGCAGCGGCACCAGCACTGCGACCCATTTGTCCCGTGTGTTCCACACCCGGCTGAGCACGACGAACGCGACCCCCAGCACCCACAGGAAGGACAGCCCCCACCCCCAGGGCACGGCGGACAGCAGCAGTACCAGGGCGGCCGCCTCGGCGGGGTGGTGGCGCAGGCACAGCACCAGCCCGCGCAGCGGTCCGGTCTCGCGGCGGCCCCGGCCCTCCAACCGCATCTCGGTGCGGCCGGGCCCCTCCAGCAGGCCCATCAGCCCGTTGCTGGGGCCGCCCCGCCAGGGCGGCGGCGGCCGGTCGGCGTGCCGGGGCCGGGGCGGGATCAGCTCCTCGTCCTCGATGTCGAGGTTGCGGCCGGTGAGCTCGCGCTCCACCAGGTCCTCGGGGGTACCGAGGCTCAGCAGGATGTCGCGGACGGCGTCCTCTCCGCCGTGGGGGGCGGCGGCGCGGCGCGCGTCGATCCGGGCACGCAGATCGGCGAGGTAGGCGGTCCTCTCCCTGGCGGTCAGCCGACCGTGCAGGACCAAGCCGACCTCGGACAGATAATCGAGCACCAATTGTTCCGAGCGCTGGGTCATGTCCCCATAGTGGCGGACGATGACCTGCCTTTTAAGCCCTCTTTCCTGTTTCGGTCGACTTATTCGCCGCGTATACGGCCTGTCACACCGTGGCGTACGGGATAGCGGGTGCGCAGAAGGGCGTCCGTGGCCGGAACCGCCCCGGGCGGTGTCGGCGATCACCCCCGCCGCATGTCACAGATCGGCCCTCCGACAGGTCTGTCCAAGCGAAGGGGCAAACGAACCACCTCGATCCGGAGGCACTCCCATGGACATCTCGGAACGGCGGATCGCCACCTCGGTCCTGGTCATCGGCACCGGTGGCGCGGGCCTGCGGGCCGCCATCGAACTGGCGGAGCGCGGCGTCGACGTCCTGGCCGTGGGCAAGCGGCCCCGGTACGACGCCCACACCGCGCTGGCCGCCGGGGGCATCAACGCCGCCCTGGGCACCATGGACCCGCAGGACACCTGGCGCCAGCACGCCGCCGACACCCTCCAGGAGGGCTACCTGCTCGGCGACCCGCGCACGGTCCGCACCGTCACCGAGGGCGCCGCCCGCGGGATCGAGGACCTGGAGCGGTACGGGATGCGGTTCGCCCGCGAGGCGGACGGGCGCATCTCGCAGCGGTTCTTCGGAGCGCACACCCACCGGCGCACCGCGTTCGCCGGGGACTACACGGGCCTGGAGATCCAGCGGACCCTGGTCGACCGGGCGGCGCGGCTGGACGTCCCCGTCCTGGACGACGTGTACATCACCCGGCTGCTGGTGGAGGACGGCGCGGTGTTCGGCGCCTACGGGTTCGGGTTGCGGGACGGGACCCGGCACGTGATCCTCGCCGACGCAGTCATCCTGGCGGCCGGCGGACACACCCGCATCTGGCGGCGCACCTCCTCCCGGCGCGACGAGAACACCGGCGACTCCTTCCGCCTGGCCGTCGAGGCGGGCGGCCGCGTCCGCGACCCCGAGCTCGTCCAGTTCCACCCCTCCGGCCTGCTGTGGCCGGAGAACGCGGCCGGGACCCTGGTGTCGGAGGCCGCCCGCGGCGAGGGCGGCGTCCTGCGCAACGGCCTGGGCGAGCGGTTCATGGCCCGCTACGATCCCGACCGCATGGAGCTGTCCACCCGCGACCGGGTGGCGCTGGCCGCCTACACCGAGATCAGGGAGGGCCGCGGCACCGAGAACGGCGGGGTGTGGCTCGACGTCTCGCACCTGCCCCAGGAGACGATCCTGGAGCGGCTGCCCCGGGTGCACCGCACCCTGCTCGAACACCAGATGCTCGACATCACCGAGTCGCCGATGGAGATCGCCCCGACCGCCCACTACTCCATGGGCGGGGTGTGGGTGCGTCCCGAGGACCACTCCACCGACGTCGCGGGTCTGTACGCGATCGGCGAGGCCGCCAGCGGGCTGCACGGGGCCAACCGGCTGGGCGGCAACTCCCTCGTCGAGCTCCTCGTCTACGGCCGCCTCACCGGTCAGGCCGCGGCGGAGTACTCGCTGGGGCTGCCCGCCCACCGCCGCTCGGCCGAGGAGGTCGGGCGGGCCCGCGCCGAGGTCGACGGCCTGCTGGCCGCCAGGGGGCGCGAGAACACCCGCTCCCTCCAGCGCGCCGTCCGCACCCTGATGACCGAGCACGCCGGGGTGGTCCGCGACGAGGCGGGCCTGCGGGCCGGGCTCACCGCCCTGGACGCCGTGGAGGAGCGCATCGGCGGGCTGGGGGTGCACCCGGACCTGGCCGGGTTCCAGGACCTGGCGCACGCCTTCGACCTGAAGTCCATGGCGCTCTCCGGGCGCGCCACGCTGGAGGCCGCGTTGGAGCGCCGGGAGACCCGGGGGTGCCACAATCGATCCGACTTCCCCGACACGGATCCGTCACTGCGGGTCAACCTCGTCTGGTCCGGCCCCGGCAGGCTGGAGCGCGAGGGGATCCCCGGGGTCCCCGCGGAGATCTCGGAGCTGATGCACGAGGTGTCCAGCACCGGAAAACTCGTCGAATAACGAGGAGCCCACGAGCGCATGCCGTCGCAGGAGCCCGGCCCCGACGCCGCCCGGGACGCCCCCGGCCCGGACACCGCCGGACCCGGCCTGGAACGGGCCGAGGAGGTGTTCCGGGGCGTGCGGGGCCGCCTGTTCGGGATCGCCTACCGGGTCCTGGGGTCGGCCACCGAGGCCGAGGACGTGCTCCAGGAGGCCTGGATCCGCTGGCAGACCTACGACCGGTCGACCGTGCGCGAGCCCGAGGCGTTCCTGGCCACGACCGTGACCCGGCTGGCGATCAACGTGGCGCGGTCGGCCAGGGCCCGGCACGAGTCCTATGTCGGTCCCTGGCTGCCGGAGCCGGTGGACACCTCCGCCGACCCGGCGCTGGGCGCCGAGCGCGGCGCGGTCCTGGAGATCGCCGTGCTCATGCTGCTGGAGCGGCTCACGCCCACCGAGCGCGCCGCCTACGTGCTGCGCGAGGCGTTCGACTACCCCTACGACCGGATCTCGGAGATCATCGGGCAGACCGCCGCCAACACCCGCCAGCTGGTGAGCCGGGCGCGGCGGCACGTGTCCCGGGAGCGCCGCGCCGGCGTCGGGGCGGCCGAACAGAAGCGGCTGCTGGCCGCGTTCGTGAACGCGGCCCGCAGGGGCGACATGTCCGCGCTGGAGGAGTTGCTGGCCCACGACGTCGTCTCCTACACCGACAGCGGGGGTGCCGTGCGCGCCGCGAAGTACCCGCTGGTGGGGCGCGAGCGGGTCGCCAGGGTCGTCCACGCGTTCTCGGACCGGTTCTGGACGGGCGTCACGGTGGAGGAGGTGCGGGCCAACGGCGCGCCCGCGGTGCGCCTGTCCCGGGATGGGGAGGTCTTCGGCGTGATCACCGTGACCGCCTCCGAGGAGGGCATCGACCGGGTGCTGTGGCTGATGAACCCCGCCAAGATCGGGGGCTTCGCAGCCTCGGCGGAGCCCTGAGAAGAATCCTCCCGTACCCGTCACAGGCGCGGGGGCCGCCCGGTCATAGCCGGTGAACGGTCGGCGCGCAGGGCGCCGCCACCACCGGAAGGCGCACATCATGACGAAGGTCGTCGTCATCGGCGGGACCGGGCTGATCGGTTCCGGGATCGTCGGGGAGCTCACCGCGCAGGGCCACGAGGCCGTGGCCGCCGCACCGGACACGGGGGTGAACACCCTCACCGGGGAGGGTCTGGCGGAGGCACTGGAGGGGGCCTCGATCCTGATCGACGTGTCCAACTCGCCGTCCTTCGAGGAGAGGGCGGTGATGGACTTCTTCACCACCTCGACCGCCAACCTCCTGCGGGAGTCGGCGAAGGCGGGTGTGGAGCACTACGTCGCGCTGTCGATCGTGGGAACCGGGCGCTGGGGGGCGAACCCGTACTTCCGCGCCAAGATCGCGCAGGAGGCTCTGGTCACCGGGTCGGACCTGCCGTACTCGATCGTGCACGCCACCCAGTTCTTCGAGTTCGCGCGCGCCATCGCCGAGGAGGCGACGGTCGACGGCGTCGCGCGCGTGGCGGACACGGTGATGCGGCCGATCGCGGCCGCGGACGTATCCGCCGCCGTGGCCGAGATCGCCTTGGGCGCTCCGACCGGGAGCGTGACCGAGGTGGCCGGGCCCGAGGAGATCACCATGGAGGACCTGGTCCGGGCCCGCCTGGCGGTCGACGGTGACCGACGCGAGGTCGTCGCGGGCAGGGAGAACCCGTACTTCGGCGCCGTCGTCGAGCCGGGCGCCCTGCTGCCCGGCGAGGGCGCGACCATCGCCACCACCCTCTACAAGGACTGGCTCGCCGCGCAGACCCCGCGCTGACGACCGTCCCGGCGGTCCCCGGACCCGGGCCGCCGGGACGGCATCCCCGTCTCGGGGATCACCCGGAGCGTGTCCCGTGGATGCCGCCCGCCGCAGGCAGGGGTGCTGGACCGCGGGCGCCCGTCGGGGGCGGCGATGGGCTGCGGGCGGGGCCCTGGTGCGTTCACCGCAGGGCCGGGGAGGGGGTCGGGGCGGCTCCTCTCCCGGCTGATGAGAACGCGGTGGGGGGCGTGCCGGGGCGTCGCGTAGCAGGGTGAGTATCGGCGGGGCATGCCCTAGCGTTGATTCCGATGACCGAGAACGCACCGCCCGGCCTGCGCGGACCGGGCACGGAGACCGCCGGGCCGGGCCGCCCCCCGACCTTCACCTCCTGGCTGCGCGAGCGCACCGACGAGGAGCTCGCCGCCCTGCTGTCCGCCCGGCCCGACCTGGGCCGTCCCGTGCCCGAGGACATCGGCGCCCTGGCCGCCCGGGCCACCACGCGCAACACCGTGCTGCGGGCCCTGGAGGGGCTGGACTCCTTCACCCTCCAGGTCCTGGAGGCCGTCACCGCCCTGGGCGACGACCGGATGTCCGAGCCCGTGGGCGTCACCGCCGGAGAGCTCACCGCGGCCCTGTCGCCCGGCGACGGCGACGGGGAGCGGGGAGGGGCCGTGGCGGCCGCCCTGGAGGGGCTGCTGCGCTCGGCGCTGGTCTGGCCCGACCGGGACCGGCTGCGCCCCGTTCAGGTCCTGCGGGACCTGCTGCCCGCCCCGGCCCGGCTGGGCCCGCCGGTCCGGGTGCTGCTCGCCGCCCTGCCGCACGGCCGCCTCAAGCGGCTGGCCGGGGACCTGGCCCCCGGCTCCCCCGCGCCCGGCCCGGTCGAGGCGCTGGCCCGGCTGCTGTCCGGCCCCGACGGCCTCGACGCCCTGCTGGCCGGGGTCGGGGAGCAGGCCCGCCGACTGCTGGACGGCATGGCCTGGGGGCCGCCGCACGGCACCCTCGCCGACGCCCGCCGCGACGTCGGGCTGGCCGACGCCGGGTCGCCGGTGGAGGAGCTGCTGGCCCGCGCCCTGCTGCTGCCCAGCGGCGACGACACCCTGACCCTGCCCCGGGAGGTGGGGGTGCACCTGCGCTCGGGGGTGCTGTTCCGCGAGGTCGCGGCCGCCCCGCCGGAGTTCTCGGGCACCGCCCGCGGGCCCGAGGGGGTGGACCGGTTCTCCGCCGGGCAGGCGTTCACGGTGCTGCGCGCCGTCGAGGAGCTGCTGGAGTCGTGGGCCGAGGAGCCCGCCGCGGTCCTGCGCAACGGCGGACTGGGCGTCCGGGACCTGCGCCGGGCCGCCCGCGCCATGGAGACCGACGACACCACCGCGGCGCTGTTCGTCGAGGTCGCCCATGCCGCGGGGCTGCTGGGCGCCGACGACCGGGTCGAGGGCGAGTGGCTGCCCACCCGCGAGTACGACCTGTGGCGGGAGAGCCCGCCCGAGCGCCGCTGGCTGCGGCTGGCGCAGGCCTGGCTGGACACCGACCGGGTGCCCGCGCTGAGCGGGTCCCGGGACTCGGGCGGGCGGATACGCAACGTGCTGGGCCCGGGCCTGGTCCGCCCGCTGGTCCCGCAGGCCCGCCGGGACGTGCTCACGGAGCTGGCCACCGCCGAGCCCGGGTTCTCCCCGTCGCCGGAGTCTCTGTCGGCCCGGCTCTCCTGGCGGCGGCCGCGCCGCCGCTCGCCCGTGTACACCGAGCTGGTGGAGAACGCCGCCGCGGAGGCCGCCGTGCTCGGGTTCACCGGCCGGGGCGCCCTGGCCGGATACGTCCGCCCGCTGCTGGAGGGCGATCCCGAGGCCTCCGCCGCGCTGCTCTCCGGCCACCTGCCCCGCCCCCTGGACCACGTCCTGGTGCAGGGCGACCTCACCGCCGTCGCCCCCGGCCCGCTGGTCACCGAGCTGGCCCGGGAGCTGGCGCTGATCGCGGACGTGGAGTCCACCGGCGGCGCCACCGTGTACCGGTTCACCGAGGCCTCGGTGCGGCGCGGGCTGGACGCCGGGCGCGGCATCAACGACATCCTCACCCTGCTGGAGCGCCATTCGCGCACCCCGCTGCCGCAGGCTCTGCGGTACCTGGTGTCCGACGTGGGCAGGCGGCACGGGCGGCTGCGCGCCGGTTCGGCCTCCTCCTACCTGCGCTGCGACGAGCCCGCGCTGCTGGACGAGGTGCTGGGCGACCGGCGCACCGACACCCTGGGCCTGGTGCGGCTGGCGCCGACCGTGGTGGCCGCGGCCGTCGGCCGGGCGGCGCTGGTGGAGGGGCTGCGCAGGCTCGGCCACCACCCCGTGGCCGAGGGCGGGGACGGGGCCATGCGGCTCTCCCGCCCCGAGGCCCGCCGCGCCGAACCCGTGGAGGTGCCGCCCGATCCGCCGTCCGCCGTCCCCACCGCCGACCGGTTGCGCGCCATCGTGCGGGCCGTGCGCGCCGGGGACGAGGCCGCCACCGCGGCGCGCCGCCCGGTGCCGCTGCCCGAGGACGGACCGCCCGGATCCCGGGCGGCGGCGGTGCTGGAGGCGCTGGCCCGGGCCGCGGAGGCGGGGCGCCGCCTGTGGATCGGCTACACCGACACCGACGGGCGCCAGGTCGGACGGATCATCGGCCCCTCGACGGCCGACGGCGGGTTCGTCACCGCCCTCGACGAGACGCGGGGCGCGGTGCAGCGCTTCGCGGTCCACCGGATCACCGCCGTGGCCGAGCTGGAGGAGGACGATCGGACCGGTACGCCGTAGGCTGGGACGCGGTTGCCAGTCGGCCCTCGGACAACGAGAGACACCCCCATGAGCGATGCGACCCTGCCCCCCGGGGCCTCGTCCCCCCGTGAGCACGGACGCGACGGCGGGCGCGGACACGACGGCGAGCGCGGCCGGGCGGAGGACCCCGCCCCGGCGCGCGGGGAGGGAGCCGCGCCCGGCGCGACCGCGTCCGGGGCGGCCAACAGCTCCACGATGGCGCTGATCCTGCACGCGTTCACGCTGCTGTGCTGCGGCAACTGGATCTTCGGCGTCGCGGGCATCGTGTTCGCGATCCGGGCCGCCCACGCCCGCGACCGGGGGCTGCCCGGCCGGGCCGAGATGCTGACCCGGTACTCCTGGTACTGCCTGGGCGCGGCCGGGGTGATGCTGTTCGTCATGCTGGTGCTGACGTTCGTGGTGTTCACCCGGTCGGGGTCGTGGATCGAGGGCATCGTGCCGGTGACCAACTACTGACCGCAGGCGGGGGCGGAACCCCCGCCGGGCCGTCCGCGTCCCAACCCGTGAAGGCGGGTACACCAGGAGGCGTGGGGGCGGCGGGGCCCGCAGGGAAGGGGAGCGCATGCAGCGGGGATCCGGGAGTCCCAGGGACTTCTGGGAACGGGAGCAGGGCTTCGCCCTGCGCTCGGTCTCCCCCGCGGCCGCACCGGCCCCCTCCCCCGCCGCCCCGGCGCCGGCCGCGGGCCCCCGTCCGCACGCGCGCCCGCCCGCGGGGCCGTTCACCGGTCCGCCGCCGACGGGGCCGCCCGCACGGGTCGGCGGCACGGTCGCCGCCCTGGTGGTCGCGGTCCTGACCCTGGTCCCGCCTGTGCTGCTGGGCGCCTACACGGGGCTGTGGTTCCTGTTCCTGGGCGTCAACGTCCCGGGGATCGCGCTCGCCGCGGTGGGGCTGACGAAGATCCCCGACGCGGACGAGGTCGAGCGGTACCTGCGCTACACCTGGGCGTGCAACCTGGCCTACGCCGTTCTGGACGCGCTCCTGGTGGGCATCGGCCTGTTCGTGCTCCTGCTGATCATCGCTCTCGGCTACTGAGCCGGACCGGTGGCCCTTCTCCCCCTCCGAGGAACCCTGTGAACGAGAACCCGTACGACCCCTACAAGAACGCGACCGGCGGCTACTCGAACCCCGGCCCCTACGGGTACGCCTCCGGCCAGGACCCCTACGCACAGGACCCGAACGCCTACGGCCCGGCCGAGTACGGGCCCGTCGTCCCCCTGTACCCGGCGGCGCCGCCCAAGGCCGACCACGAGGGCCGCGCCGTCACCGCGCTGATCCTCTCCTGCGTCCAGCTGGTCCTGTGCTGCGGACTCACCGCGATCCCCGGCGTCGTCTTCGGCGCCCTGGCCCTCGGTGAGAAGTACGACACCGAGCGCGGGGCGCGCATGACGAGGAACGCCTGGCTCTCGGTGTGGATCAACTTCGGGATCCTGGCCCTGGGGGCCGTGCTCCTCATCGTCGTGATCGCGCTGGACATCGCCTCGTCCACCTGACCCGGGCATGATCGGGGGCCCCGGCGCGTTGCACCTGGGGCCGCCCCCGCCGACGGAAGGTTCCGTGTGTCCTGCCTGATCGTCCAGTCCGACAAGACCCTCCTGCTCGAGGTCGACCACGAGCTCGCCGGTGAGTGCCGCCGCGCGGTCGCCCCCTTCGCCGAGCTGGAGCGCGCCCCCGAACACGTGCACACCTACCGGATCACCCCGCTGGCGCTGTGGAACGCCCGCGCTGCGGGGCACGACGCCGAGCAGGTCGTGGACGTCCTCATCCGCTTCTCGAAGTTCCCCGTGCCGCACTCGCTGCTGGTGGACATCGCCGAGACGATGGACCGGTACGGGCGGCTGCGGCTGGAGGGCGACCCGGTGCACGGACTGGTCCTGCGCTCCTCCGACCGGGCGGTGCTGGAGGAGGTCGTCCGGTCCAGGCGGCTCAAGGGGATGCTGGGCGAGCGGCTCGGCGAGGACTCCGTGGCCGTGCACCCCAGCGAGCGCGGCAACCTCAAGCAGGCGCTGCTGAAGATCGGCTGGCCCGCCGAGGACGTGGCCGGGTACGTCGACGGCGAGGCCCACCGGATCGACCTGGTCCAGGACGGCTGGGAGCTGCGCGACTACCAGCGTGCCGCCGCCGAGGGCTTCCACGCGGGCGGTTCGGGCGTGGTGGTCCTGCCCTGCGGGGCGGGCAAGACCGTGGTGGGCGCCGCGGCGATGGCGATGACCGGGGCGACCACGCTCATCCTGGTCACCAACACCGTGTCGGTGCACCAGTGGAAGAGCGAGCTGCTGCGGCGGACCACGCTCACCGAGGAGGAGATCGGCGAGTACTCGGGGACCCGCAAGGAGATCCGGCCGGTCACCATCGCCACCTACCAGGTGATGGCCGCCCGGCGGAAGGGCGTGTACACGCACCTGGAGCTGTTCGACGCCCGCGACTGGGGCCTGGTGGTCTACGACGAGGTGCACCTGCTGCCCGCGCCGATCTTCCGGATGACCGCCGACCTCCAGGCCCGGCGGCGGCTGGGGCTGACCGCGACGCTGGTGCGCGAGGACGGCCGCGAGGGCGACGTGTTCTCGCTCATCGGCCCCAAGCGGTACGACGCCCCCTGGAAGGACATGGAGAACCAGGGGTGGATCGCCCCGGCGGACTGCGTCGAGGTGCGGGTGGACCTGTCGGAGTCCGAGCGGCTGGCGTACGCCACGGCCGAGCCGGAGGACCGCTACCGGTTCTGCGCGTCCTCCGAGGCCAAGACGGCGGTGGTGCGGGAGCTGGTGGAGCGGCACGCCGACGAGCAGGTGCTGGTCATCGGCTCCTACATCGACCAGCTGGACGAGCTCGGCGAGGCGCTGGGCGCCCCGGTGATCAAGGGCGAGACCCGCACCGGGGAGCGGGAGCGGCTGTTCGACGCGTTCCGCGCCGGGGACCTGCGGACCCTGGTGGTGTCGAAGGTCGCCAACTTCTCGATCGACCTGCCCGAGGCGGGCGTGGCGGTCCAGGTGTCGGGGTCGTTCGGGTCCCGGCAGGAGGAGGCCCAGCGGCTGGGCCGGGTGCTGCGGCCCAAGGCGGACGGCCGCTCGGCGCGGTTCTACGCGGTGATCGCGCGCGACACCCTGGACCAGGACTACGCGGCTCACCGGCAGAGGTTCCTGGCCGAGCAGGGGTACGCCTACCGGATCACCGACGCCGCCGACATCCTGGCCGACGGCGAGGTCTGAGGGTTCAGAACGAGGGCAGCCCGCCGATGACGTAGGTCCCGGCGGCGATCGCCCATGCGATGAGGGAGTAGGTCAGGGTCCGGGTGCGCAGGGCGCGGTCGTCGCGCACCCCCGGGGCGGCGAAGGCGGCGACCAGCAGGGCCAGGCCGAGCAGCGCGGGGATCGCGGAGGCCAGCGAGAAGAGCTGGGTCTGGGCGGCGCAGGCGGTGTAGCCGGAGGTGCCGGGATCACCACAGAACACGTCGTACCCCGATCGGATCGTTCGGTGCGGGCGGGACAACCCGACCGTACCGTTTCGGCGGGGTCGGTCGGTGGGCCGATGCCGACCGTATCCGGGGGTGCGAGGTTTTCGTGATCCAGGACACCCACCCCTCTTTACACGAACCCGATTCGTGTCCAATCATGGGCGGGAAGCCCCCCCGGCACCCCTCGGAGGTCCTCCCATGCCCGACCGCACCGGTTTCCACTCCCTGCGCGGCGGCGGCCTGAACTGGGACTCGCTGCCCCTGAAGCTGTTCGTCAAGGGCAACACGAAGTTCTGGGACCCGGCCGCCGTCGACCTGAGCAGGGACGCCGAGGACTGGAAGACCATCGGCGAGGCCGCGCGGCAGCGCATCCTGCGGCTGTGCGCGTTCTTCGCCGCGGGCGAGGAGGCCGTCACCGAGGACCTCCAGCCGTTCCTGCGCGCCATGGCCGCCGAGGGGCGGCTGGGCGACGAGATGTACCTGACCCAGTTCGCGTTCGAGGAGGCCAAGCACGTCCAGGCGTTCCGGCTGTGGCTGGACGCCGTCGGCGTGTACGACGACCTGCACTCGTACGTGGAGGAGAACCCCGGCTACCGGGCGCTGTTCTACGAGGAGCTGCCCGCCTCCCTGGAGGCGCTGCTGGACGACCCGAGCCCGCGCAACCAGGTGCGCGCCTCGGTCACCTACAACCACATCGTCGAGGGCTCCCTGGCGCTCACCGGCTACTACGCCTGGAACCACATCTGCACGGTGCGCGACATCTTCCCCGGGATGCGGCGGATCGTGCGCCACATCGGCGACGACGAGCGCCGCCACATGGCGTGGGGCACCTTCACCTGCCGGAGGCACGTGGCGGCCGACGACGCCAACTGGGCGGTGGTGAGCGAGCGGCTGGAGGAGCTGCTGCCGCACGTGATGACCACCGTGGAGCGGGGCGAGGCCGCGTCGGAGTCCACCCCCGAGAGCGCGCCGTACGAGCTGCCCGCGGGCGAGCTGCTGCGCTACGCCTCCGACCGCGCGCTGCGCCGCCTGGGCGCCATCGAGTCCGCCCGCGGGGTGCCCGTGGCGCAGATCGACCTGGACGCCTCCCCCGAACGCCTGGAGGAGGAGTTCGGCGAGGAGGACCGGGCGGCGATGGAACGGCTGTGAGGGCGGGGCCGCCGCCCCGGGGCCGTACGCCCCGGTTCCGGCCCCGTCCGGGCGGGGCCGGAACCGGGCGGCCCCGCGCCGGGGTACCGGCGCGGCGGCCGCCCAGGGCCCGGCGGCGGCTCGCGGAACCGGCCGCGGTGCCCGCCGGGCGCTACGGCGCCCCCCGGGACCCGGCGGCGTCCTCGGAGTGCCAGAGCTCGCGGCGGCCGCGCTGCGCCTCCAGGGCGATCCGCCCGAAGGGCTCCACCCGCCAGTCGCCGTCGGCGTCCAGGTGGTTGGCGTAGAGGACCCCGCCGTCGCGGGACAGGATGTACAGGGAGTCCACCAGCCGGTGGGTCTCCAGGAACTCGATCGTGTTGGGGACCCCCTGGTAGAAGCGGTCGTGCAGGTGCTCGGGCAGCCAGCGGCCGAACCCCTGCTGCTCCCGGGAGCGGTGGTACCGGTCGAGGATCGCGAACCGGCTGGCGGAGGCGTGGACGGCCAGGAAGGCGACCTCCACCCGGTAGCCCTCCTCGCGGAAGCCCCGCACCCACTCGGCCGCCCAGTCCGCCCTGCCCAGCGGGTGGCTGCACACCGCGTCCGACCGTCCGGCGCGGATGTGCTCCATGGCGGGGACGTGCAGCACCCCCACCTGCGCGGCGACCGCGTGCGAGGCGGCCCGGTCGTCGCGGCTCATCGCCCGCTCGTAGTCCGGGGACAGGCGCATCAGGTCGTCGCCGTCGTAGCAGACGGTGCCCTCGGGCAGGACCGGCGGCAGCAGCCGCTGGAGGGTGGACTTGCCCGATCCCGGCTGGCCGCCGAGCAGCAGCAGCCGGGGGTGCTCTCGGGGCGTCCCGGTGAGCCGGTCGCGCAGCCCCAGGTCGAAGAGGTCGGCGGCGTCGGCCGCGGAGAGCGGGCGCACCTCCCCGTCCGGGAGCGGCACGGAGCGCAGCTCGTCCAGGGTCCGGGTGAGCGCGTCGGCGGCCCGGTCGGCCTCGTCCGGGGTGAGGAAGGGCAGCCGGGCCTCCCGCGCCAGCAGGTCGGCGGCCCGGTCGCGCAGGCCGCGGGCCGTGCAGGCGCCGATGGCGGCGCTGAACAGGTTGTGGGCGCGTTCCCTGGCCAGCCGCTGCCGGTCGGTCTGCGGCGGGACACCGCCGGTGGGGCTCTCCAGCAGGAGGGGCCCGGCCGGGGAGGCCGGGCGGGGCTCCGCCGCCGGGGCCGCCGCACCGGGTTCGAACGCCCCGGGGACCGGTGTGGTGTCCGTCGCCATGTCGTCACCCTTCCGGGGGCCGGCGGTCGGCCCCGCAGTCGCTGACACAGGGTGATCGTAGTGCGTCCCGGCGGGTCCCGCGGGCGTTTCCGGCGGCCGGTAGCGGACTTCGCGCGGACCCGTGCGCCCCTGGGGACGCACGGGTCACACGTGTCGCGGGGCCCCGCGCGGGCCGGGCGGCAGGGGGTTCCCGCCCGGTCCGCGGGTCAGGCCGCCGAGCAGACCGCCTCGGGCACCGTGTTGGCGCCCGTGCGGGATCCGGTGAACCCGAACTCGGCGGTGGCGCCCTGCGCGAGGGCGCCGCCCCACTCCGGGTTCAGCGCGGTGACCGCCCCCCCGGAGGAGGTCACCCGGGCGTTCCACGCCTGGGTGACGGTCTGGCCGTCGGTGAACTCCCACTCGACCCGCCAGCCGTTCAGCGGGGCGTGGGCGGTGACGGTGACGGTCGCCTGGAAGCCGCTGCCCCAGTCGTTGTCGATGCGGTAGTCCGCGGTGCACCCGCCCTCGGCGGGCGGCTCGGAGGGCTCGCCCGAAGGCTCCTCGGTGGGTCCCTCGGTGGGCTCCTCCGAGGGGAGGCCGGGGGCGTTGACCGCCATCTCGTAGGCGAGGTCGGGGACGAACGACCCGGCGGGCCCGGCGCAGCCGTCGGCCTCCCCGGGGAGCTTGACCCACAGGTAGGCGTCGATGACGGGGTTCCCGGTGTTCGTGGTGCTGGGGGTGCCCAGCGCACGGCCCCGCGGGTCGCACCACTCGCCGTCGGGGGCGGGCCCGTTGCCGTTGCGGCTGGTGTCGATCACCGCTCCCAGGCCGGGGACCCCGGTGGCGGCGATGACGGCCTCGGCGAAGGCGGCCTCGTCGGCGGTGTACCGGTAGTTGGAGGTGTTGGTGGAGACGCCGTCCGCGCTGTTCGCGATGTCGGCCCCGTTGAGCAGCTCGGCGGCCCGGGACGGGCTGAGCCAGGCCGAGTGGCCGATGTCGAAGTAGACGCGCGCCTGGGAGGAGCCGGCCTTGAGCGCCTTGCCCGCGTAGGCCATGGAGTCCAGCAGCGCCTGCCGCTCCTGCGGCTCGCTGCATCCGCTGACCAGCGGCAGGGCGTCCGGCTCGACGATGATGTAGGCGGGCCGGCCGTCGAGTCCGGCGGCGACCTCGTCCACCCACTGGCGGTACGCCTCGTGGGAGGGCGCCCCGCCACCGCTGTGGTTGCCGCAGTCGCGGCCCGGGATGTTGTAGACGACCATGATGGGCACCTGCCCGGCGGCGTCGGCGGCACCGACCAGCGCGTCCACCTCGCCGCGGACGGTCGCGGGGTTGTGCCGGGTGAACCAGCTGCCCTGGGCGACCGAGGCGATGCGCTCCTCGATGAGGGCGGCCCTGGGGTCGGAGGGGTTGTCGGCCGCCCAGCGGGCGGCGGAGGTGTCGGGGTTGACGTAGAAACCGGTGTCGGCGGCGGCCGGAGCCGTGGCGAGGCCGACGGCGGCGGCCAGGATCGCGACCGATCCGGCCGCGGCGCCCAGCGCCGCGCGCAAACGGGATGTGCGGGACATGTGTGTTCCTCGGACGGTTCGTTCTCGGTTGGTCCCCACCACCTGGAAGCGCTCCCAGTCCGGACGTAACCTAACCCGCACACACCGTGTCCGCCCAGGGGTGCTGCCGCGGCGTTTCCGAACGGTTACATCGGGCCGCGGTCCCGGCCCCGGCGGGGCGGGCCCGCGCCGCCGCGCCCCCTACCCTGGAGACCATGTCCGCCTCCACCACACCGCCCGCCGTCATCGACGCCCTGGCCTGGGTGCACGTCCGCGACGGCAGGGTCCTGTGCGTCCGCTCCCGCGGGCGCGACGTCCTCTACTCCCCCGGCGGCAAGCGCGAGCCCGGGGAGACCGACGAGCGGGCCGTGGCCCGCGAGGCCCTCGAGGAGGTCGGCGTCACCCTCGTCCCCGGCACCTTCCGCCTCGTCACCGTCGTCGACGAGGTCGCCCACGACCAGGCGCCCGGCACCCGGGTGCGGATGGCCTGCTACTCCGCCGACCACGAGGGCGAGCCGCGCCCCAGCGCCGAGGTGTCCGAGATCGCCTGGGTCGGCCACGCCGACCGGGACCGCTGCGCGCCCGCCACCCAGCGCCTGATCGAAGCCCTGCACGCCGCCGGAGAGGTCCTCTGAGCAGGGCCTTCGCCTTCCGAAAATGGGTGGCCCCGGCCACGGGCCGGAGATTACAGTCCGTGTGTGCGCGACCTTCCCCAGCCTCCGGGCGATCCCGACCACCGCTCCGCCGACCGTTATCTGCTCTGGATGGCGCGCAAGGAGTGGCGGTCGCTGCTGTGGGCGGGGACCCTCGCGAGCGGGTACACCGCCGGGACCGTCCTGCTGTCGGCCGCCCTGGGCGCCGCGGTGGACTCCGCCCTGGACACCCGCGCCGTCCTGACGTGGTTCGGCGTCCTGGCCGCGATCACCGCGGCCCTCACCGTGTTCATCCCGCTGGCGCACCGGGCCGAGTGCTTCAACTGGTACGCCTCCGGCTACCGCACCATGCAGCTCGTCTGCTCCCGGTCCTCCGACCTGGGCCCCACCCTCACCCGGAGACTGCCCTCCGGCGAGGTCGTCGCGGTGGGCACCGAGGACATCGACCGGATCGGCGACTTCTACGAGCGCTCCTCCATGATCATGGGATCGCTGGTCTCCATGGCCGCCGTCGCCGTCCTCATGCTCACCTCGCACGTGCTCTTCGGACTGATCGTGCTCGTCGCGGTCCCCCTGATCATGCTCGGCATCGCACCGGTGCTGCGGCCCCTGGCCCGGCGCCAGGAGCACCAGCGCACCCGCAAGGCCGAACTGACCACCCGGGCCTCCGACCTGGTGGCGGGGCTGCGCGTGCTGCGCGGCGTCGGCGGCGAGAACACCGTGGGCGAGCGCTACCGGCGCGAATCCCAGGAGGTGCGGGCCGCCGGGGTGCGGGTGGGCTGGATGGACGCCGCCCTCCAGGCGCTGCGCGAGCTGTACCCGGGACTGCTGCTGGTCGGCATCGTCTGGTACGGCGCCCGGCTGGCGCTGACCGGGGAGATCACCGTCGGGCAGCTCGTGGCGTTCTACGGGTTCACGACCAACCTGGCCGTGGACGTGCGCCGCATGATGCAGGCGGTGTCCCTGTACATCTCCGCGCGGGTCTCCGCCGGGCGGGTCGTCCGGGTGCTGGCCCTGACCCACGACCACCCCGACCCGCAGGTGCCCGCCGACCCGCCGACCGGGCCCTGCGGCCTGCACGACCCGGAGAGCGGCCTGCACGTTCCGGCGGGCCTGCTCACCGGTGTGGTGTGCGCCGACCCGGCGGACGCCACCGCGATCTCCGCCCGGCTGGGCCGCTACGCCGAGGGCGGGCACCTGGTCGAGGAGGCCACCGGGCGCTCGGTCCCGCTGTCCGACCTGCCGCTGCGCGACGTGCGCCGCCGCGTCCTGGTCGCCGCCAACGACGCCCACCTGTTCTCCGGCCCGCTGCGGGAGGAGCTGTCGCCCGACGGCGGCCTGTCCGAGGAGCGGCTGGCCGAGGTGGTGCGCGTCGCCGCCGCCGAGGACGTGGTCCGCCAGTCCCCGGCGGGGTGGGACGCGCTGCTCACCGAGCGCGGCCGCGAGTACTCCGGCGGCCAGCAGCAGCGGCTGCGGCTGGCCCGGGCGCTGGCGCACGAGCCCGACGTCCTGGTGCTGGTGGAGCCGGCCTCCGCCGTGGACGCCCACTCCGAGGCGGCCATCGGCGCCCGGCTGGCGGCCGAGCGCTCGGGGCGCACCACCGTGCTGGTCACCACCAGCCCGCTGCTGCTGGACCGTACCGACCACGTGCGGTTCGTCCGTGACGGCAGGGTCGCCGCCGAGGGCGCCCACCACGACCTGCTGGCGACCGAACCCGACTACGCCGCCACCGTTCTGCGCACCGTGCTGGAGGAACAGCCGTGACCGCCACCGACGAACACCGGGGCCTGCTCCCGGTCGCCCCGCCCCCGATGGTGTGGGCACGGCTGCGCACCCTGGGCCGGCGGCACGGCGGCACCCTGGCCTGGGTGATCGGCCTGTACGGCCTGGCCGCGCTGGCCGCTCTGGCACCGCCGTGGATGCTGGGCCGCATCATCGACGCAGTGCGGGCCTCCGCCGCCCCGGAGCGGATCGACGCCATGGCGCTCCTCATCGTCGGCGCCCTGCTCTGCCACGCCGTCCTGACCCTGGTGTCCGTGGCGCTGTCCATCCGGTTCGGCGAGGCGGTCCTGGCCGAGCTGCGCGAGGGCTTCGTCCGCGCGGTCCTGCGCCTGCCGCTGGGCACCGTGGAGCGCGCGGGCAGCGGCGACCTCATGGCCCGCACCGGACGCGACGTCGCCCACCTCGGGCACACCGTGCGCCACTCCATCCCGGTGATGGTGGTGAGCGGGGTGACCGTGGTGGTCATCTTCGGCGCGCTGGCCGTCCTGCACCCGGTGCTCCTGCTCGCCTGGCTGCCGTCGGCGGCGATCGTGTCCTCGTCCACCCGCTGGTACGCCCGCCGCGCCCCGGCGGGGTACCTGCGGGAGCTGGACGCCTACTCCGAGCTCACCCAGGGCGTGACCGACACCGTCGAGGGGGCGCACACCCTGGAGGCGCTGGGCCGCCAGGACCGGCAGCGGGCGCACACCGACCGGCGGGTCCGCGGCTCCTACCTGGCCGAGCGGTACACGCTGTGGCTGCGCACCGTCTGGTACCCGACGCTGGAGTTCTCCTACGTGCTGCCCACCGCGGTGACCTTCCTGGTCGCGGCGTACCTGCACTCCCAGGGCGCGCTGACGGTGGGGCAGATCGCCACGGCGGTGTTCCTCACCGTGCAGATCGTGCGGCCGGTCGACCAGCTCATCGACCAGGTCGACAGCCTGATGATGGGCTTCACCAGCCTGCGCCGCCTCGTGGGCGTGGAACTCGCCGACGAGGCCCCCGACACCGGCGACGCCCCGGTCGGCCCGGGGACGCCGGGTGCCGTCGAGATCTCCGGGCTGCGCTTCGGCTACACCGGCACCGAGGTCCTGCACGGCGTGGACCTGTCCCTGGCGCCGGGCGAGCGGCTGGCCGTGGTGGGGCCCAGCGGGGCCGGCAAGTCCACGCTCGGCAAGCTCATCGCGGGCGTCCACACGCCCACGTCCGGGACCGTCCGGGTGGGCGGCGCCGACCTGACGGGGCTCGCCCCGCGGGCCCGCCGGGAGAAGGCGATCCTGCTCAGCCAGGAGAGCCACGTGTTCCGCGGGACGGTCGCCGAGAACCTGGCACTGGCCCTGGACCGCGAGGAGGAGGACCGCGACACCCTGTGGCGGGCGCTGGCCGCGGTGGACGCCGACGACTGGGTGCGCGCCCTGCCCGAGGGCCTGGACACGAGGGTCGGCTCGGGCCACCTCACCCTGGACCCGGCCCACGTGCAGCAGCTGGCACTGGCCCGGGTGGTGCTCGCCGACCCGGAGGTGCTGGTGCTGGACGAGGCGACCTCGCTGATGGACCCGGGCTCGGCCCGCCACCTGGAGCGCTCCCTGGCGGGCGTCCTCGCGGGCCGCACGGTGGTGGCGATCGCCCACCGCCTGCACACCGCCCACGACGCCGACCGCGTCGCGGTCGTCGAGGACGGCCGCATCTCCGAGCTGGGCTCCCACGACGAGCTGCTCGCCGCCGGGGGCTCCTACGCCGCCCTCTGGCACGCCTGGCACGGCGACTCCTGACCCCGCACCGGAACGGCGGCGGCCGGGCCGCCCCCGCGGGACGTCCGGCCGGTCCGCGATGGTGGGCCCGTCGCCGGCGGCGTTCTCCGCCTGGCCGCCCGCGGGCCGCCCCTGTACCTGCTCGAGGACAGCCCGCCCGAGCGGCTCTTCGAGGCGGTGCGGACCGCGGTGGAGCGCTCGCTCACCGGCTGGGACCAGGGACCGGTGCGGTCCGGCCCCCCGCGGCGGCCCCCGGAAATGCGGAACCGGGCGGCCCCGAGGGGCCGCCCGGTCGTCGCGGGCTGAGGTCGCGTATCCGGACCTCCGGCGCCGTGGACTAGAAGTCCATGCCGCCCATGCCACCGGTCGGGTCGGCCGCGGGGGCCGCCTTCTCCGGCTTCTCGGCGATGACGGCCTCGGTGGTCAGGAACAGACCGGCGATGGAGGCCGCGTTCTGCAGAGCGGAACGGGTGACCTTGGTCGGGTCGATGACGCCGTCCTTGAACAGGTCGGTGTACTCGCCGGTGGCGGCGTTGAGGCCGAACCCGGGCTCCAGGTTGCGGACCTTGTCCGCCACGACGCCGCCCTCGAGGCCGGCGTTGACGGCGATCTGCTTCAGCGGCTCGGCGATGGCGCGGCGAACGATGTCGGCGCCGATGGCCTCGTCGCCCTCCAGCTCCAGCTTCTCGAACGCCGGGACGCTGGCCTGCAGCAGCGCGACACCACCGCCGGGGAGGATGCCCTCCTCGACCGCGGCCTTGGCGTTGCGGACGGCGTCCTCGATGCGGTGCTTGCGCTCCTTGAGCTCCACCTCGGTGGCGGCACCGGCCTTGATGACCGCGACGCCGCCGGCCAGGCGGGCGAGGCGCTCCTGGAGCTTCTCGCGGTCGTAGTCGGAGTCGGTGCGCTCGATCTCGTTGCGGATCTCGTTGACGCGACCGGCGATGGCGGTGGCGTCGCCGGCACCGTCGACGATGGTGGTCTCGTCCTTGGTGACGACGACCTTGCGGGCGCGGCCGAGCATGTCGAGCTCGGTGTTCTCCAGCTTGAGGCCGACCTCCTCGGTGATGACCTGGCCGCCGGTCAGCACGGCGATGTCGCCGAGCTGGGCCTTGCGGCGGTCACCGAAGCCCGGGGCCTTGACGGCCACGGACTTGAAGGTGCCGCGGATCTTGTTGACCACGAGGGTCTGGAGGGCGCCCTGCTCGACGTCCTCCGCGATGACGACCAGCGGACGGCCGGCCTGGAGCACCTTCTCCACGATGGGGAGGAACTCGTTGTTGTTGGAGATCTTGGAGTTGGCGATGAGGATGTACGGGTCCTCGAGGACCGTCTCCATGCGCTCCAGGTCGGTGGCGAAGTAGGGCGAGATGTAGCCCTTGTCGAAGCGCATGCCCTCGGCGAGCTCCAGCTCGAGCCCGAAGGTCTGCCCCTCCTCGACGGTGATGACGCCTTCCTTGCCGACCTTGTCCATCGCCTCGGCGATGGTCTCGCCGATCTGGGTGTCGCCGGCGGAGATGGAGGCGGTGGAGGCGATCTGCTCCTTGGTCTCGATCTCCTTGGAGAGGTTGCCGAGCTCCTCGCTGATGCGGGAGACGGCGGCCTCGATGCCCCGCTTGAGGCTGATCGGGTTGGCGCCGGCGGCGACGTTGCGCAGACCCTCGCGCACGAGCGCCTGGGCCAGGACGGTGGCGGTGGTGGTGCCGTCACCCGCGACGTCGTCGGTCTTCTTGGCGACCTCCTTGACGAGCTCGGCCCCGATCTTCTCCCACGGGTCCTCGAGCTCGATCTCCTTGGCGATGGAGACACCATCGTTGGTGATGGTGGGGGCGCCCCACTTCTTCTCCAGGACGACGTTGCGGCCCTTGGGGCCGAGCGTGACCTTGACGGCGTCCGCGAGCTGGTTCATGCCGCGCTCGAGGCCGCGACGGGCCTCCTCGTCGAACGCGATCAGTTTGGCTGCCATTGAGTTCTTGTCCTCCCGTGACCGGGCTGATACGCGATGGGACGAGGCGTGCGCCCGCGACGGACGACCGCGGGCCCACCGGCGACCCTGTTGCCGGCGGCCGCGGTCTCGCAGCCTCGATCCGGTTAGCACTCAGCCTGGGCGAGTGCTAACCAGATCCCTTTTTAGCACTCGACCCAGGAGAGTGCAAACGATGCGGTCACGATTCCACCACCTCTTCAATACGCGTTCACCTGCACAAACCTCCCATGTGACAGCCTTTTTCGCTGGCGGCGGACGAGGTCAGGCGGAGATCCTGCGCATCGCCCGGGACCCCAGGCCCAGGACCAGCAGGGTGGTCGCCAGGGCCACCGCCCAGCCGACGCCCACGGCCGCGTTCCACTCTCCGGCGAACAGCGCCCGCTCGGCGTCCACCACGTACGCGACGGGATTGGCGCGGGACAGCGCGTAGAGCCAGTCCGGCGCCAGCTCCATCGGCAGCAGCACGCCCGACAGCAGCATCAGCGGCATCACCGCGGTCTGCACGATGGGCGCGAACACGTAGGTCTGCCGCACCTTGAGGGCCACCAGGTACGACAGCGCCGACAGGCCGGTCCCCAGCACGACGAGCAGCAGCAGGCCCACGGCGAACCCGGGCAGCGGGGCGCGGAACCCGAACGGCACGACCAGCACGACGATGAGCACCATCTGCGCGGCCATGACGGCCACGTCGCGCAGCACCCGGCCCAGCAGAAGGGCCACCCGGCCGACCGGGGCGGCCATCAGCCGCTCGTGCGCGCCGGAGGCGATCTCCGGCAGCAGCCCGAACCCGGCGAACCCGGCGGTGAACAGGGCGAGCATGACCAGCAGCCCCGGCACGAACCACTGCCAGGGGTTCTGTCCCTGCTCACCGGCCAGGCCGGTGAGCAGCGGCGCGAACAGCACCAGGTACAGGACCGGCTGGAGCATGCCGAACAACAGGAACACCGGGCGGTGCAGCAGCGGGCGGAACTGTCGGACGAAAATGATCCGGGTGTCCCGGAACAGGGAGGACCGCCTCGCGGTCCCGGTGGTCGTGGTCTCCGTGGTCACGGGTTCTCCTCCCGCAGGCTGCGGCCGGTGAGGGTCAGGAAGACGTCGTCGAGGGTGGGGCGCTGCACCCGCACCGTGGTCAGGGCGACCCCGGCGGCGTCCAGGGAGCGCAGCAGCTCGGGCAGGGCCGCGTCGCCGCGCTCGACCCGCAGCCGTACCCCGGCCTCGCGGCCGGGGACGACCTCGACCTCGGTGGCGGTGGGCAGCTTCCCGGCGATCGCCGCCCCGGTGGCCGCGGTCTCCTCGTCGGCGACGGCGAAGGTGACGAGGTCGCCGGAGACCCCGCCCTTGAGCTCGTCGGCGGTGCCGTCGGCGATGACCCGTCCGTGGTCGATGACCAGGACCCGCTCGGCGGCGTCGTCGGCCTCGTCGAGGTAGTGGGTGGTGAGGACGATGGTGGTGCCGGTGCTCTCGCGCAGGCGGGCGATGTGCTCCCACAGGTTGGCCCGGCTGTGCGGGTCCAGGCCGGTGGAGGGCTCGTCGAGGAAGAGCAGCGGCGGCCGGTGGATGAGCCCCATGGCGATGTCCAGGCGGCGCCGCTGCCCGCCGGAGAGCCTGGTGGCCTCGCGGTCGGCGGCCCCCGACAGCTCGAGCATGTCGAGCAGCTCGGCGGTCCGCCGCCGGGCCGTGGCCCGGTCCAGCCCGTAGAGCAGGCCCTGGGTGTACAGCTCCTCCCCGGCGCGCTGGTCCTCGCCCGCGCCGTGCCCCTGGCCGACGAACCCGATGCGGCGGCGCACCTCGGCCGGTTCGGAGCACACGTCGCGCCCGGCGACCACGGCGGTGCCGGAGGTGGGTTCGAGCAGGGTGGTGAGCATCCGCAGGGTGGTGGACTTGCCCGCGCCGTTGGGCCCGAGCAGGGCGACCAGTTCGCCCTCGGCGACGTCGATGTCGACGCCCCGGACCGCCTCGACGGTCTCCTTGCCCGCGCGGAAGTGCTTGGTGAGATCCCGTGTACGGATCATCCGCGACTCCTTATTCAAAGTTGAACAGGCTCGAGTGTGCCCCACCCCCGAGCCATATTCAAGTTTTAATACGCGGGCACGGGGACGCCAGGCCCCGGGCGTGCGCCTACCCCCGCGGCTTCTCGGCGGGAGGCCGCCCGAAGGCCCGCGGGCTGTCGTCGGCCATGGTGTAGCGCCCCTCCTCCAGTTCCCGGATGAGACCGCGGGTCCACTCCACGGCCGCCCCCACGGACAGTTCCCACAGTCTGAACAGCGGGCGCACGTGCTCGGGCTTGTCCCACTCCTCGGTGCTCAGCCGCCCGGTCTCCAGCGCCTCGGCGCCGCTCCTCTCCAACTCCGCGATCCGGCTTCGGAGCAGATCGATCACCTCGGCCCGCGGCAGCGAGGTCATCAGGGTGATCCCCGCGCACAGCAGGGCGTGGTCGTCGCCCGCGTGGGAGAGCGCCCTGCGCAGCAGCCGGTGCAGCTCGGCCTCGCCCTCCTCGGTGATCTCGTAGGAGACGCGTTCCACCACATCGTCGCCCTCGGCGGTGACCTCCCGCAGCCTGCCCTCGGCGGTGAGCTTGCGCAGCGCGTGGTAGATGGACCCCCACTTGACGTTGGCCCACTCCGAGGCGCCCCAGTCCATCAGCTCGCGGCCGACCCGATACCCGTGGGCACGCCCCGACATGCGCACCACACCCAGCACCAACAACCGCGTCGCCGACATCGCCGCCTCATCCGGAGCTCCCCGGGGACCGCCCCCGGTGGGACTCCAGGTTACGGCCCGCCCCCGAACGCACCCGGGGCTCACAGCGCCCGGAAGCGGCGGACGATGGGCGGCGGGGTGGGCCCGGCCTTCTCGTAGGCGGCGCGGGCCGGGGCGTGCCCCTCGTCCCCGCCGGTCTCGGCCACGGCCGTGCTCGTGCCCCGGGCGCGGATCCGGTCGGCCGCGTGCCGGGTGATCACCGTTCCCAGCCCGGCCCTCCGGTGGCCGGGGCCCGCGGCCGGCAGGGCGACCTCGCCCGTGTCGTCCGCGGGGCGGACCACGGCGGTGTGGAACCCGGCGGCCCGCCGCGCACGGCGACCCGCACGGTGGTCCCCGGCTCGTCGGGGGCCCGCCCACCGCCTCGCGCCGGCCGGCCCGCCGGTCCGGGGTCGTCCGCCCGTGGATCCGCGCGCCGAGCGCCCGCCGCAGCGACGCGTGCACCGGCGCCCGGGCCCGCAGCGACGACTCCGGCACCGTCACCCGCTCGGCGCCCGGAACTCCCTGATCCCGGTGTCCACGGCGGCAACGTACGCAGCCGCGCCGGGAACGAGGGCGGCCCCGCGTCCCGGGGACGCGGGGCCGGGGAGCCGCCGGGCCTCGCGAGCCGGCGGGGTCCGTGGGGAGGGCGGGGTCCGCGGAACCGCCTACCGGGGTGCGGCGGTCAGCAGCCGCCCGCGACCGCCGGGATGATCGAGATCTGCGCGCCGTCGGCGATCTCGGTCTCCAGGCCCTTGGCGAAGCGCACGTCCTCGTCGCCCACGTAGACGTTGACGAAGCGGCGCACCTTGCCGGCGTCGTCGAGGATGCGCGCCCGGATACCCGGGTGGTTGGCCTCCAGGTCGTCGAGGATCTCGGCGAGGGTGCTCCCCTGTGCGGAGACCTCGGCGGCGTCACCGGTGTAGGTGCGCAGGATGGTGGGCACGCGAACGCTGGCGCTCATGGCGTCCTTCTTCTCTGTGGTGGTCGTGGCGGAACGGGTCCCCGGGGCGTGGCGCCGCCCCGGGGAAGCGGGGGTCAGGCCAGCCCGGCCTCGGCGAACGCCTTCAGGGACGGCGCGATGGTGGCCGTCACCCCCGCGCTCACCGCGTTCAGGGTCTTGAGCCCGTCACCGGTGTTGAGGACGACGGTCTCGGCCTTCGGGTCGAGCCGCCCCTCCCGGACCAGCTTGCGCAGCACGCCGGTGGTGACGCCGCCCGCGGTCTCGGCGAAGATCCCCTCGGTGCGGGCCAGCAGCGCGATCGCCTCGACGACCTCGTCGTCGCCCACGTGCTCCACCGAGCCGCCGGTGCGGCGGGCGATGTCGAGCACGTAGGGGCCGTCCGCCGGGTTGCCGATGGCCAGCGACTTGGCGATGGTGTCCGGCTTGACCGGCTGGATGACGTCCAGGTCCTTCTCCCAGGCCTGGGCCACGGGAGAGCAGCCGGTGGCCTGCGCGCCGAAGATCCGGTACGGCCGGTCCTCGACCAGGCCCAGCCGGATCAGCTCCTGGAAGCCCTTGTCGATCTTGGTGAGCTGGGAGCCGGAGGCGATGGGGATGACGATCTGCTCGGGCAGCCGCCAGCCGAGCTGCTCGGCGATCTCGTAGGCCAGCGTCTTGGAGCCCTCGCCGTAGTAGGGGCGCAGGTTGACGTTGACGAAGCCCCAGCCCTCGCCGGCCTCGTCGCCGATGAGCTCGGAGCAGAACCGGTTGACGTCGTCGTAGTTGCCGTCGATGGCCACGACCTTGCCGCCGTAGACGGCGGCCATGACGACCTTGGCCTCCTCCAGCCCGGCGGGGATGAACACGCAGGACTCGAACCCGGCGCGGGCCGCGGCGGCGCCGACGGCGCCCGCGAGGTTGCCGGTGGAGGAGCAGGACAGGGTGGTGAACCCGAAGGTGCGGGCGGCCTCGACGGCGATGGCCACCACCCGGTCCTTGAAGGAGTGGGTGGGGTTGCCGGAGTCGTCCTTGACGTACAGGGAGTCCAGGCCGAGTTCGGCGGCGAGGCGGTCGGCCCTGACCAGGGGGGTGAGGCCGGGGTTCATGTTGGGCAGTTCGGCGACGTTCGCCGGGACGGGCAGCAGGTGCCGGTAGCGCCAGATGTTGGCGGGGCCGCTCTCGATGTCGGCGCGGGTGACGGTGCCGAAGTCGTAGGCCACTTCCAGCGGGCCGAAGCAGAACTCGCAGGCGAAGCGGGGTGCGAGGTCGTAGCGCTCGCCGCACTCGCGACAGGACAGCGCGGTCGCGGGTCCGAAGGACTGGACGGAGGTGGGTTCGGTGGCGGCAATCGCCATGGCGAGGCGTCTCCCCTCATCTTCCCTGGCGGACACCTTGTCCCCAGGCCGGAGTTGGCACCTGTCCCGGCCGCCCCGCGGGTCCGCGAGTGTGTACGCCGAGATGGTTGCCGGGGCTTCGCAGGGCCGGTCCCTCCACCCCTCTGGATGAGCAATATGAAATTGTCGTGCGCTCGGCCGGGTGCTCCCGGAGTCGGCACGGTCACTGTAACGGACGCGTCGACCGGTTTTCCACGGGGCGTGATCCGGGTAACACGAAACGACTCACATGGTGAGACGGCACGGATCCGGGAGCGGCCCGTGCGTGTGTCCTGTGCCCGCTGGGTGACATCGTGCACCTGTGACCTTCGTCGGGTTTGGGGCGCCTGCCGACCGGCGAGACCTAGATTGCGTCCTCCGCCGTCCGCCGCCGCCCGACCCCACGGGTCCGTGCGCCGGACCCGGGGGCCGTTTCCGTATCCTTCGCTCGACCGGAACCCCGCGCATCCCGAGAGGACGAGATCACGTGGACAAGGCCCAGATCCTCATCGCCTCCAACCGAGGACCGGTGTCCTTCTCGACCACCGAGGACGGTGGGCTGGAGCACCGGCGCGGCGGAGGCGGGCTGGTGTCCGGCATGATCTCGGTGGCCACCGAGGTCGACGGCATCTGGGTGTGCGCCGCCCTGTCCGAGGCCGACCGCCGGGCCGCGGCCGAGGCGCCGGGGGCGCGGCTGGACCTGCGCCACGACCTGGACGGCATGCGCGTCCACATGCTGGACATCCCGGAGGAGACGTTCCAGGGCGCCTACACGGGGGTCGCCAACTCGACGCTGTGGTTCCTCCAGCACATGATGTACGACACCCCGAACAAGCCGTCGTTCGGCTCGGGTTTCCGGCGCCGGTGGGAGAACTACACCGCCTACAACAACGCCTTCGCCGAGGCGCTCGTGACGGGGGCCGCCGACGGCGCCCGGGTGGCCGTGCAGGACTACCACCTGGCGCTGGTGCCGCGCATCCTGCGCTCCCGCCGGCCCGACCTGCGCATCGCGCACTTCTCGCACACGCCGTGGGCGCCGCCGGAGTACCTCCGCCTGCTGCCCGACGACATCGCCCGCGAACTGCTGGCGGGCATGCTGGGCGCCGACCGGCTGGGCTTCCTGAGCCCGCGCTGGGCCGACGCCTTCCTGCGCTGCTGTGCGGAGATCCTGCGCGCGGACGTGGACTTCGCCGGCCGGACCGTGGAGTACGGCGGCCGGGTGATCGGGGTGGGCGTGCACGCGCTGGGCGCCGACGCGGAGGAGCTGCGCGCGAGCGCCGCCGACCCGCTGGTGGCGGTGCGCCGGGAGACCCTGGAGGAGCTGGTCGGGGACACGAGGCTGATCGTGCGGGTGGACCGGACCGAGCTGTCCAAGAACATCGTGAGGGGGCTGGAGGCGTACGGGGAGCTGCTGCGCGCGCACCCGGAGTGGCGCGGCCGGGTGACCCACCTGGCGTTCGCCTACCCGAGCCGGGGCGACGTGCCCGAGTACCGCGACTACACGGACCGGGTGCTGCGGGTGGCCAAGGAGATCAACGAGGAGTTCGCGACCGCCGAGTGGACCCCGCTGATCCTGGAGGTCAACGACGACTACCCCCGCTCGCTGGCGTCGTTCCAGCTGGCGGACGTGCTGCTGGTGAACCCGATCCGGGACGGCATGAACCTGGTCGCCAAGGAGGGCCCGGTGCTCTCGGAGCGGGATTCGGTGCTGGTGCTGTCGCGGGAGGCGGGGGCCGCCGACGAGCTGGGCCGGGACGCCCTGACGGTCAACCCCTACGACACCGTGGAGACGGCGGAGGCCCTGCACAGGGCGCTGTCGATGCCCGCGGAGGAGAGGCGGATCCGGCGGGAGCGGCTGGCTGAGGCGGCGGTGGCACTGCCGCCGCGCCGGTGGTTCCAGGAGCAGCTGCGCTCCCTGGGCTGAGCCCGCCCGCCGCGTGCGCGGCGGTCCCCGGCCGGGAACCGCTCCCCGTTCGTCCCCGGTGCGCCCCCTCCGCCGGGGGAGGCGGCTCCCCCGCCCGGGGGAGGACCGCGGCCGCGCCGCGGGCCAGACTGGGGCCATGGACTCTCACGCGTCGCCCGCCGCGGACCGCCCGCCGTCCGGTGCCCGGGCCTCCTCCGGCGCCCCGGACCGCACCGCGCGCTGGGCGGTGGCCGCGGCGCTGTGGTCGCTGCTCTACGTCGTGTCCAAGGTGGAGTACGCCCTGGCCGGCCGGCTGGGGGTGACCGGCGGCCCGGAGGTGGGGGCCGACGCCTACGCGGACCCCGGGCCCGGCGGGGTGGCCGCCGCCCAGTGGGGCAACGCCGGGGTCGGGCTGGCCGTGGTCCTGCTGTTCGCGCTGTGCGCCCTGCCCGCCTTCCGCCGGGTCCCCCGGTGGCTGTCTCTGCCGCCGGTGGGGGCGGTGGCCCTACTGGGGCTGGTGGGCGCGGTGGGCATGGTCGGCCGGGACCTGTTCACGGGGTCGGGCGGAACGGTCTTCGGCCTGTACTGCCTGGTGTGGGCGGCCCTGTCGGTACGCGTGCTGGCGGGCCTGGCACGGCGGACCCGGGCCGGGCGCCGGGCCTGAGCGGGGTTCAGGCGTCGGGGAGCGGCGCACCGGCCTCGGCGAGGATCTCCCGCACCACCGCGGACTTGGCGTCGGCGTAGTCCTGGATCCGCTCCCAGGTCCGCTCGGCCAGCCCCCGCTTGACCGCGACGTAGCGCTCGCGGGCGTCGGCGTTGGCGATGAGGTGGTCGCGGAACAGGCGCATCCGCTCGATCTCCGCGCAGCCCTCGCTGAAGACGTGCAGGTTGAGGTTGACGTCCGGCCCCTTGAAGACCCGGTGCTCGTACCAGTCCGGCTCGCGGATGACGAGCACGTACCCGGCGGCGTAGAGGTCGGGGAGGTAGGCGGGCTCGTCGGCGGAGTCGGCGACGACCAGCAGCAGGTCGACACAGGGTTTGGCGGGCAGGCCGGGGACGGCGGTGGAGCCCACGTGCTCGAAGAGCAGGACGCGGTCGCCCAGGGCGCCGCGCACCCGCTCGGCCTCGCGTTCGAAGAGGTAGGGCCACTTGGGGTCGTAGTTCGAGATGTGGACGCGGCCGTTGACGAGGTTGCGGTGCTCGGGAGAGGAGTCCACCCGCATTTCCCCGCGGGAGGGCAGCGGTGACGCTTCGAGGGGAGACATTCCACAAAGGTTTCTCTGTTCACCGCCCCGCGTCAAGGGTATCCGGCGTGGCTTACATATGCACGTGTATTCGTGACATGACGAAATCTCACATCACCACGGAGAGCGATGTCCCGGATACTCTTGGAGAGAATTCGCGCTTCTTTTTCTTCGCCTTGTTCTCTTTGCACGCATATTTCCTTCCGCGCGTCGGCCCGGACGCTGCGACCGCCGGGACCAGCGCTCCCGCCGGGGCCGGGCCCGCCGGATCTGTGGAACAGGTGTTCGAGAAAACGCCGCCGGGATCGCCCGGCGGGGAGGACCCGGCACCGTTCGGCTCCGCCGCGCACGACCGTTCGGACACCGCCCCGAAAACACCCCTCCGGCACCCCGCCGAATCCGCCCGGAGGCGCCGGCCGAATGAGGAGGGGAATGGCGGTCCCCCGTTTCCGCCCCGGTCAGCCCCTGCGGCGGCGGCCGCCCTTCTTCCGCCGGGAGGCGGGCGGCGCCTCGGCGGCGCGCTGCTCGGCGATCTCCGCCTCCTCCAGCGCCCGCTCGGCCTTGACCCCGTAGGGGTCGGCGGAGGAGCGGCGCACCCACACCACGACCAGGGCCACACCCAGGACCAGCACCAGGCCGACCAGCGCGAACCACACCCACACCGGCACCGAGGGCCTCTCCTGCGCCTGGTCGGCCAGGTCCTCGTCGATGAGCGGGATGTCCTGCGCCGCGCCCGAGGCCTGCGACTCCGCCCCGGTCAGGTACAGGCTCGGCAGCCCGTCCGGGCCCTCCTGCCCGCCCTCCACCAGGGCCTCGCGGACCTGTTCGGGGCGCAGCTGCGGGTGGGCCGAGCGCAGCAGGGCGGCGGCCCCGGCGGCCATCGCCGCCGCGTACTCGGTCCCGGTGACCTGGACCTGGCCCATGTCGGGTCCGGCGGTCTCCAGGTCGGCGCCGGGGGCGACCAGGTCGATGGCCCCCGCGTCGGGCGAGCCGGAGATGAGCTCCGCGTTCTCGTCGACCCCGCCCACGGCCAGCACGTTGGGGTCGTCCGGGTTGTCGGCCGGGCCGACCACCAGGGCCCCGGCGGCGACGGCGTCGCGGGTGGCACCGGTGAGGTCGGACCCCTCGGGGATCTCGGGCAGCAGGATGACCTGCGCACCGGCGTCGGCGGAGTGGCGCACCGCGGCGGCCAGCCGGCCCTCGGTGGGGATGACCAGCAGACCCGAGGCGGGTGCCACGCCGAGCACGCCGCCGTCGGCGTCCATGCCGTGCCCGTGGCCCGCGACCAGTGCGGCCGCGGCGCTGCCCGCGTCGGCGTCGCCGTCGTTGCCGCCGAACTCCTCGTCGACGGTCAGGTTGTCGACCAGATCGGGGTGGTCGGCGTGGACCGAGACCCCGGGCAGGGCGACCGTGATGCCCTGGCCCTGTGTTTCCGGCCACAGTTCCTGGGCGTTGACGGACTGGAGCCCCCACTGCTCGGGGCGGAAATCGGGAACTCCGTCGGCCGCCGCGGGGGCGGCGCCCGAACCGAGGACGACGATCGCGGCGATGGCGACGATCCCGGTGTGTTCCCTGTGACGGCTGATGCCCCCGAGCACGACAGGCTCCCTAATGTTGCTCCCCTGTACCACCGTAATTCTGTCACGAGCACAGGTTTCCGGCGTGGACAAGTGACCGTGTGGGTAGGGAAGGCAACTGTATCCCTGCTGCCAGTCCTGGGTTTTCCGCTCCGCATCCGGCATGTCGAGTCGCTAGCATGAGTCGGGCCGATCCGGACAAACCAATTTCCCGTCCAGGGGGTGTCCCATGCCGAATATCGGTCAGACCGAAGGCGGTCAGCCAGCCCTGGCCGAACGCGATCAGCGCATCCTGGCCTTCGAACGCCAGTGGTGGAAGTTCGAAGGCTCCAAGGAGCAGGCGATCCGCGACGAGTTCGGGTTCTCCGCCACGCGGTACTACCAGCTGCTCAACGGACTGGTGGACCGCCCGGAGGCACTGGCCTTCGATCCCATGACGGTCAAGCGGCTGCGCCGGGTGCGCGCCGACCGCCAGCGCCAACGCAACGCGCGGCGGCTGGGCATCCGACTCTGAGGCTCCTTTTCGGTCGCACTCTGCCCGAAGTACCACGGACGCGACCGCAGGTCCGAAACCAGACGAGAAGCGCGGGTGCGCACTACAGGTGCGCACCCGCCTCTCTCATCCCACACGAACCACCATCGTGCACCGGGGCCGGTGAACGGCGGCCGAACGCTGCGCGGACATCCGGCACCGGTTCCGGCGCGCCCGTCGTCGGCGCCTGTTCACCCTCCCGGGTTAGGTTGGAATCCGCCCTCCCGGAAAGGTCCGCCATGCAGCTGCCCGAACCGAGCACGACCGAGGGGCGCGCCGCGCTCGACGCCCTGCTGACCGACCCCGCCAAGGCCCTGGCCGCCTTCGACTTCGACGGGACCCTCGCGCCCATCGTCGACGACCCGCGCGCATCCGCGCCGCAGCCGGGGGTCGTGGAGCTGCTCGCCTCCCTGGCCGGGCGGCTGGGCGCTGTCGCCGTCATCACCGGGCGCCCCGCCGCCACCGCCGTCGCCCTGGGCGGGCTGGAGCGGGTCCCGGGCATCACCGTGCTGGGCCACTACGGCGCCGAGCGCTGGGCGGACGGCCGGGTGCTGGCCGCCGATCCTCCGCCGGGGGTGGCCCTGGTCCGCGACGAGCTGCCCGGGCTCCTCGGCTCCGTCGGCGCGCCCGAGGGCACCCTGGTCGAGGACAAGGGCCGCTCGCTGGCGGTGCACACCCGCCGCGCCGCCGAACCCGACGCCGCGCTGGCCCTGCTCGCCCCGCACCTGGCGGCGCTGGCGGAGCGGGCCGGACTCCGGGTGGAGCCCGGCCGGATGGTCATCGAGCTGCGCCCCGAGGGCGTGGACAAGGGCGTGGCCCTGTCCGGGCTCGTGGAGGAGCGGGCCGCCGGGTCGGTCCTGTACGCGGGAGACGACCTGGGCGACCTGCCCGCCTTCGACGCGGTGGCGCGACTGCGCGCCGAGGGGATCCCGGGGCTGAACGTCTGCTCGGGCTCCGGGGAGGCGCTCGGGGTAGCCGAGGCCGCCGACCTGGTGGTGCCGGGCCCGGCGGGCCTGGCGGAGTTCCTCACCGCCCTGGAGCGGGCCCTGGGCCGCCCCTGAGCGGGCACCGCCCGCGACCGCTCCCCCACCCGGCCGACCGGCCTGTCGGACGGCGCCGCGCCCGCCCCGCCGCCCGACAGGCCGTCCGAACCCCGTACCCCCGTGCCCGTGCCCCGGGCCCGGGAAGCGGCCCGCCGACGACACCGCCCCGCGTCCGCTCCCCCGCGCGATCCCGCGCCGCCGGGCGGCGCCCCGGCCTCGGCGCACGCGTGCCCGGCGGGCGTCCCCGCCCGGCCCCGCCGGTGGCGCCGTCCCCGGGCGGCCCGGACCGGGCCCCGGGTCAGGGCGTGGAGTCGTGCGCCTGCGGCGACACCGCCGAGCGGGCCGCCGAGCGCAGGTCCACCAGGCCGGTGCGGTCACGGCCGTAGTGGACCGCGTTGGTCAGCACCCCCACGTACCGGCTGCTCTCGGGGTGCATGAACAGGCTCGTTCCGGTGAACCCGTTGTGGTGGACCACCCCCTCCGGGGTCACCAGCCACCCCAGCCCCCGCCACATCCGCTGTCCGGCGTCCACGTGCGGCCGCCAGCTGTCCCGCACGAAGGACGGCGGCACCGGCCCCTCCCCGCCCTCGTGGATGCGCAGCAGCTCCCGCGCGAACGCGCCCAGGTCGATGGCGGTCGTGAACGCCCCCGCGTGTCCTGCGACCCCGCCCATCAGCGCCGCCGCCTCGTCGTGCACCACGCCCCAGGCGGGCGCCGCCCCCGGCAGCCGCCGCTCGGTGGGCGCGACCCCGGGAGAGCGGGCCAGCGGGCCGAACACCGTGGACCGCATCCCCAGCTCGTCCCACAGGTCCGCGGCCAGCCGGTCCAGCCCCGTGCCGTACAGCCGCTCCAGCACCAGCCCGAGCAGGATGAACCCCCGGTCGACGTACCGGTGGCCCGGCTCCTCCAGCGGGTCGGCCAGGATCGCCTCGGCCAGGTCCTGGCCGGCGCCCACGTACCTCTCCAGCCAGGTCACCGGGTTGAGGCGGCCGGTGTGGGTGAGGATCTGCCGGGTCGTCACGACCGCCCCGGGCAGACCGTCCGCGGGGAGGTATTCGGACATCGGTGCGTCCAGATCGAGCATCCCCTCGGCGACCGCCTGGCCGACCAGCGGCCACGTGGCCATCACCTTCGTCAGACTCGCCACGTCGTAGGCGACGTCGGGCGCGGTGTCGTTCTCCTCGTCGATCCGGCCGACCGCCACGAACTCCCACATGCCCCCGGTACCGATGACGGCGGTGCCGCCGGGCAGCCAGCCCGCGTCCACCATCACCTTCAGGACTCCGCGGATCCGCGCCCCCGTCTCCGTGAGCCAATCTCCATCACGCACCACAGCCTCCCCCGGGTGTTCTCCACTCACTCGGGCGGATACCCCGTTATCTGCTCGTTGTCACACCGTTCCGGACTCCGTGCAGGACGAAACCCTTGCAGGTCAGGGCCGTAATCAAGGCCTTGATCCCGGGCGGAGTAGTCTGGCGCCCACGACCCCGAGGAGGACGATTGAGCAGCAAGACCCCCGTTCCCGCCGGTTTCCGCGGAGTCGCCGGGAACATCGGGATCAAGGACCCCAACGACGACTTCTTCGCCGTGGTGTCCGAGGTCCCCGCACACGTGTCCGCCGTGTTCACCCGATCCCGGTTCGCGGGACCCAGCGTGCTGCTCAGCCGCCGCGCGGCCGCCGACGGCCGGGCCCGGGGTGTCACGGTGATCGCCCGCAACGCCAACGTAGCCACCGGGGGCGTGGGCGAGGAGAACGCGCGCGAACTCCAGGAGCGGGTCGCCGCGGCCGCCGGGGTGCCCGCCGACGAGGTCCTGGTGGCGTCCACCGGCGTGATCGGCCGCCCCTACCCGATGGAGAAGGTCCGGGCGCACCTGGACGCGCTGCCCGACGAGTTCCCGCCCGCCGACCTGGACCGGGCCGCGGCGGCGATGATGACCACCGACACCCACCCCAAGATCGCCTCGGCCCGGATCGGGGACGCGACCCTCACCGGGATCGCCAAGGGCGTGGGCATGATCGAGCCGGACATGGCGACGATGCTGGCGTGGTTCTTCACCGACGCGCAGATCGAGCAGCCGCTGCTGGACGAGGTGTTCCGCCGGGTGGTGGACCGCACCTTCAACGCGCTGAGCATCGACGGCGACACCTCCACCAGCGACTCGGCGGCGCTGTTCGCCAACGGGCTGGCCGGGCCGGTGGACATGGCCGGGTTCGAGTCGGCCCTGTTCGACGTGGCGCTGCGGCTGGTGCGGATGATCGCCTCCGACGGCGAGGGCGCGAGCAAGCTGCTGGAGGTGCGGGTGACCGGGGCGCGCGACGACGCGCAGGCCAAGCGGGTCGCCAAGGCGGTCGTGAACTCCCCGCTGGTCAAGACGGCCGTGCACGGCGCCGACCCCAACTGGGGGCGGGTGGCGATGGCGGTCGGCAAGTGCTCGGAGGAGACCGACATCCTGCCGGAGAGGACCCGCATCCTGTTCGGGGACGTGGAGACCTACCCGGCGGAGTCCACCGACGAGGTGCTGGCGCGGGCGGCCGAGCACATGAAGGGCGACGAGGTGGTGGTCTCGGTGGACCTGGGGATCGCCGAGGGCGGATTCACCGCCTACGGCTGCGACCTGACGGAGGGGTACATCCGCATCAACGCGGACTACACCACCTGATCCGGACGCGGGGAGGGGGCGGGGCCGTGCGGCCCCGCCCCCTCCCCGTTCCCGTTCCCGCGAGCCGCTCAGACGTGGACGGCGGGGGCCTCCTGCCCGTCCTCCATCCGTCCTGCGCGCATGAACAGCGACAGGACCGCACCCGCCATGAGCAGTGCGGACGCGATGAGGAAGGCCAGCTGGAGCCCGTCCAGGAAGGCCAGGTTGCTGGCGCGGGTGACCGCGTCGGCGACCTCCGCGGCGGCCCCCTCGGGGATCACCGCCCCGCCCTGGGCGACGGTGCTCTGCGCGGCGGCGAGCTCGGCCGCCGAGGGGGCGCCCTGCCCGGCCGCGGTGAGGTGCCCGGGCAGGGTGGCCAGGATCGTCCCGGACATCACCGCTCCCAAGACGGCCGTGCCAAGCGACCCGCCCAGCTGCATGGCGGCCTGCTGGAGCGCCGAGGCCACCCCGGCCAGGCGCACGGGGGCGTTGCCGATGATGGCGGCGGTCGCGCCGGTCATGACCAGGCTCAGGCCCGCGCCCAGCAGCAGGAACGCGACGGAGGTGTACAGGATGCCGGTGCCGGCGCCCAGCCCCGAGAGCATGAACATGCCGACCGCTCCGGACAGCAGGCCCGCCGTGGTGGGCGGCTTGGCGCCGACCCGGTCCAGCAGGCGCCCGGCCAGCGGCGAGGTGACGGCCATGGTGGCGGTCATCGCGATGATCTGCATCCCGGTCTGCGCGGGGCTCAGCCCGCGCACGCCCTGGAGGTAGAAGGTCACGAAGAACAGGGAGCCCATGAGGCTCACCGCCATCACCACGGTGAGCACGACGCCGATGGACACCGACCGGTCGGCGAACAGGGACAGCGGCAGCAGCGGCTGCTCGGGACGGCGCTCCCACAGGACGAACGCCAGGCCCAGGACCAGGGCGGCGCCGAGGGAGGCCAGGGTGACCGGGTGCGTCCAGCCCACCACCGGCGCTTCCACCAGCGCCCACACCAGGGCGAACACGGCGACGCTGACCAGGGCGATGCCGGGGAGGTCCATGCGGCTGCCGGGGTCGGTGGGGCGGTTGGCGGCGAGCAGCCACAGGCCCAGGCCCAGCGCGACCGCGCCGACCGGGACGTTGATGTAGAAGACCGCCTCCCAGCCCAGGGAGCCCACCAGCAGCCCGCCGATGATGGGTCCGGCGGCGGTGGAGGCGCCGATGAGGCTGCCGAAGACCCCGAAGGCCCGGCCGAGCCTGCTCGGCGGGAACACCGAGCGCAGCAGGCCCATGGCCGAGGGCAGCAGCAGCGCGCCGAAAACGCCTTGTGCGATGCGGAAGGCCACCAGCATGATGATGCCGGAGGACAGCGCGATGGCCACCGACGAGGCGACGAAGCCGACCACGCCCACCAGGTAGACGCGGCGGTGGCCGAACCTGTCGGCGAGCTTGCCCGCCGTGATGAGGAAGACGGCCAGGCCCAAGAGGTAGCCGTGGGTGACCCACTGGAGCTCGGCCAGGGAGGCCCCCAGCGAGGCCCCGATGGCGGGGTTGGCCACCGCCACGATCGTGCCGTCCAGCGCCACCATCATCACCCCGAACGCGATGGCGACGAGCGTCGCCCAGGGGCTGCGCGTCCAGCCGGACGCCTCCCGGTCGGGCGGCGCGGCCTGGGGCGGAGCTGTCTCTGCGGTCATGGGTCCCCCTCGGAAATCGTCTGCCCCGAGATTATGACAGTGACTGCCACTTGTCAGCCACTGCCTTTTTACAGTGACTGACACCACATCGCCTCGGAGGTATCCTCGGGTGGAACCCGTGGGACACCACGGGTGGACACGGGTGAACGGGAGGCGCGTCCATGAGCACGATGAGCCCCGACGCCGTCGGAGAGGCCGCCGGGGACTGCCGCCCGGGACTGCGCGAGGCGAAGAAGGCGCGCACGCGCAGGGCGCTCATCGAGACGGGACTGCGCCTGTTCCACGAGCAGGGTTACGAGAACACCACCACCGAGGAGATCGCCGCCCGCGCGGGGGTCTCCCAGCGCACGTTCTTCCGGTACTTCCCCACCAAGGAGGACGTGGTCCTGGAGGCGATGGGGAGCGTCGACGAGGTGCTCATCGAGCACCTCCTGGCCCGGCCCGCCGACGAGGCGCCGTTCGAGGCCCTGCGCAACGCCATGCGCGACCACTGGGAGACGCTCGGCCGGACGGCGATGCACCACTTCAAGGGCGGGGCGGCCGAGATCATCGCCGAGAGCCCCGAACTGGTGCGCACCGGGATGGTCTACTGCCGGCGCCGACAGGCCCGCCTGGCCGAGGCGATCGCCCTGCGCGCCGGCATCGGCCCCGCCGACCCCAGGCCCGAGCTGGTGGCGGCGATCTTCTTCGCGGCGCTCTCCAACGGGCACGAGGAGTGGGAGCGGACGGGGGCCCCGGGGCTCGACGGGCTCCTGGAAAGCTTCATGCGCCAGCTGGAGCTGGTCCCCGAGGCCATCGGCCCCGGCTGGGGCATCCCGGACTGACCGCCGGGGGAGACGCCGCCCTGCCGCACACGGGGCGGCCCCGCACCCCCTCCGGGGGTCAGCCGCCCACCGGCTCCCCCGTCACGCGCGGGCGCCACAGCAGCGCCGCGGCCCCTCCGCACACCGCGACCGCGGCCCCGGCCCCGGCGAACACCGCCACCGGCGCCACGCCGCCCGCCCAGCCCGCCAGCGGGTAGGTCACCAGGAAGCAGGCGTGGGAGAGCGCGAAGCGCGCCGCGAGCACCCCGGCCAGGCCGCCCTCGGGGGCGGCGTCCCGCAGCACCCGGCCGGAGGGGGCGGCGATCAGCGAGCAGCCGACGCCCAGCAGCACCCAGCCGGCCCCGAGCACCGCCATGCCGGGCGCGAGCGCCCAGCCGGCGGTGAGCACCGCCGCCCCGGCGACGAGCACCCCGGGGCCCGCGAGCATGAGCCTTCGCGTGCCGAACCGGTCCACCAGCCCGCCCAGCGCGAACGCCACGGCCATCGAACCCGCCCCGAAGAACGCCAGCGCCACCGCCACCCCGGCGTCGGTGCCGCCCAGGTGGGCGCGGACCAGGACCACGGTGTCCACCAGGACCAGGGCGGTGACCACGGCGGCGGCGAGGTCGAGCAGGACGACGGCGCGCAGGCGGGGGTCGGTGGCGAACACCCGCCACGAGGCGGCGGCCCGGCGCGGGTCTCCGGTGTCGCGCGGCAGCGCGGTGGTGAGCACCAGCGCCGCGGAGGCGGCGAAGGCGACCGCGGTGAGCACGAACAGGCCGTGGAAGGGGACGAGCACCAGCAGCGCGGCGGCCAGCAGCGGTGAGGCCAGCGCCTCCAGGTCGTAGGCCAGGCGCGAGAGGGCCAGGGCGCCCGTGTAGCCGCGGTCGTCCACCAGCTCGGGGATCACCGCCTGGAAGGCCGGGGTGAAAACCGCCGACGCGCACTGGAGTACGGCGATGAGGACGTAGACCTGCCACACCTGGTCGACCCAGGGCAGCGCGGCGACGGCGAGCGCGCGGACCGCGTCGGCGCCCACCAGGACGGTCCGCCGGGGGACCCGCACCAGAACAGCGGTGAGCAGGGGACCCGCGCCGACGTAGGCGACCATCTTGATGGTCAGCGCGGTGGCGACGACCGCCGCGGCGCGCTCCCCGGCGAGTTCGTAGCCGAGCAGGCCGAGGGCGACGGTGGCCAGGCCCGTTCCGGCGAGCGCGATCACCTGGGCGGCGAACATGCGCCGGTAGGCGGGGAAGTCGGCGAGGACGCGCCACATGAGGGGACACCTCCGGGAACTGGGAGCGGATCTCCCGAATCATACATGTGCGCAAGTACGCACCTGATGACCCATCATTCGGTTCGACGGGGAACCGCCCGGAGCACCCGGCGCGCCCATGGGGTGGACATCCGCCCTCCGCCTCGACAGGGGCCCATGGCCGCCCTCCTCGTGCCCGCGCCCATCGCGCTCGGCGCCGCCGCGGGCTTCTTCCCGGGACGGCGGGGCGGAGGGCCCGCGAGCGGGTCCGAGGACGGGACACCGCCGGAGCTGCAGCGCGCGGCGACGGAGTTCGGCAAGCGGTTGCAGGCGCTCGGCCTCACCCGGGCCCGGACACCGGCGACCGGGCCTCGGCCGACCACCGCACCGTCCTCGCCGCCTCCCGGCGGCCACTGATCACGGCCTCGGGGCGAACCGCTCCCCCTAGACTGCGCACATGCGGACCAGCGACGAACAGAAGGCCCCGAGCCTCATCCACCCGGCCCCGCCCGAACCCGAGCGGCTGGCCGTGGCGGCGGGCGTGTTCGCCCTGCTGGCCGACCAGACCAGGCTGCACCTGCTGTGGCTGCTGGCGGAGGAAGAAGAAGCGGACGTCGGCCGCCTCACCGAGGCCTGCGGCGCCTCCCGGACGGCGGTGTCCCAGCATCTGGCCAAACTGCGCCTGGCCGGACTCGTGGAGTCCCGGCGCCGGTCCCGCCACGTGATCTACCGCCTCGCCGACGGCCACCTGCGCCGCCTCGTCCTGGAGGCCCTCAACCACGCGGACCACGTCGTCACCGGCGAGCCCTTCCACGAGTGACCCCGGCCGGAGGCCGAACCACCCGCCCCGGCACAGGGGGTCTCCCACCCGCCCGGGACCCCGGCCCCGACCGGAAGCGAACCGCCCACCCCGGACACAGGGGGTGGAACAGTACTGAAGGCTTCCAGGAGCTCAGCCCCCTGGAAACGGCGGCCCGCGGAGCGCGGGCCCGGCCCCGGCCGCAGTCGGCGTCCGGCAGACCGCCGGTCCGGTGCGTCGGGCGCCCGTGCCGAGTGGCGGGGGTGTACCGCCGGAGCCGGGTGCGCGCGAGGCGTGCGCGCCCAGCCATCCGGGGCGGGAGGCAAGGGTCCGCCTGGGAACGAGCCGTTGCTCCCAACAGGCGGCGGTAACGTGCACGACCCCATGCCCTCCCGCGGTCGCGGGGGTGGAAGCCGCACGGACCCGCGGCGCCGGCCCCGGCCGGAAGGCCTCCCGGAGCCCCGCGCCACAGGGACTATTCGGCCGCCAGGACGGCGGCCCACTCGGCGGAGCCGAAGGTGAGGTACCCGTCCCGGCGGTGCCCGGTGTCCCGGACGTCAACACCGGACGCGTGCTCCCGGGTCTCCACGCAGTTCAGGGAATCACCGCTGTAGCTGCTCTTGTGCCAGTCGGTCGGGTGGTTCATCACCGCTCCAGGGGCCTGCAGAGGGTCGCTTCAAGTCTCACCTTCCCCCTTCCCGAACGGCGCCCGCACATGACGAAGGCCCCGGGAAACCCCGGGGCCCGCGTGGAAGTGGCTACTTCTCAGCGGCGAGAGCCGCGACCCACTCCATGGACGCGAAGGTCAGGTGCCCCACTTCGCGGTTCTTGGTGTCACGCACCTCCGCTCCTCCGCAGCGGCGTGCTCCCCGGCCTTGGCGCGACGCCCGCCACCGGCACCGCGGCCGGGACGAAGCGCGCCTGGTCGGCCGGGAACGATCAGCCGACCCACAAGCCGAGTTCGTACCGGCTGACCCGGGTGACAGGACCCTCGTCCTACCGCTGCCCGGGGGTCCCGCCCACGACCACATCACCTCGGTGGGCGAAACCCCGGGCCTCGTAGTAGGTGCGCAACCTCGCGTTGAAGCACACACAGTCCAGCCGCAGTGCTCCGGCTCTCCGGCTGCGTGCTGTGTCACCCGCCCAGTCGAGCATCACGGTTCCCAGACCGGCGGCACGGCATGAACATCCAGGTCATGGCCACACCCGACGGCGAACCACTGTGGACCTCCTGGTCGCTGTCCGGGGCGGTGCACGACATCAAGGCCGCCCGGGTATGGAAGATCGCCGAGCGCATCGGGGCTGCGGGACTGATCGGGCTGGGCGACAAGGGCTACGTGGGCTCTCTGACGAGGTGTTCTGCTCGTTCAAGGGGCGCGGCAAGCCGCAGCGAAGGAAAGACGCCGAATCCGCCCACGCCAAGCTCCGCTCACCGAGCGAGCGTGCGTGCGTGCGTGCGATCGCCACAGCTCAAGAATTGGGACGCCCTGCGCCGCCTACGCTGCTGCCCGCACCGGACTGGAGAGAACGCCCGAGCCGTGCCCGCCCTTCAACTCCGCGACGTAGGATGAAAAATTCTCAGTATGTCTCGCGTCCCTCCGGATCCGGGTTCTTCAGGATGTCGGCGTGCGCCTCAGCCTGCGCCTTGCTGAGCCCGAGCTCCTCGTACATGGCAACGAGCTCCTCGAAAGAGTAGTTCTCCGGGTCTTCCACAGGAACGATCACAGCAAACCCCATTCTCTGAAGACGCCCTCGAGCGCCTCTTCTATCGGCCTGAAGTTATCATCACTCCATTGGCGATTTCTGTCAAACCCCGGAAGGGAGCGATTGATATCAAGCTTCTCCCGAAGCATCGAATCTCCCGTCTTTCCAGTGATCCACTGGGAATAGCTCCGCGCAAACAGCTCCTGCGGCGAGGTGAGGTATTCCACATAGCGAGACCTTGGCTGACTATTGATCTCTTGAAATTCTGGTGAATTTTTTACCACTTCCAGAAAATTCCTCATCGCCGGCGACAGCCTTGCCGACATTGACCCCAGCCCTAGACGGGTCGTCCTATCGCCAGCCTGGTCCACCGCGTGTCCGATTTCATGAACGATGTCTTCTCTCACATATTCATCACTTGGATCAAGAATAATCAACCTCTTTATAGGCACGAACTCCCCACTGGCTCCCGGGCGAAGCTCATTGCGCTTGAATGTTATTTCGGACATGTCGTCCGGGAAACGATGAACCTGACTCAAGAGGTCCACCGAAACCCGAATCTCTCCTAGCAGGTCCGACGAGATGGACTCATCCACCCTGACAGGAAAGGCCCATCCGGCATGTAGATCGTCAGAGTTTTCCGAGCCGTCGTTGGAATCATGGAAATAGTCAGCACCGGGTCCGACCGACTCGTCGCCATTCGAGGTGAAATGATTCTGCTCGGGATTCTCGCTTCCGCCGTTTTGGGGTGACCGATCCGAGTCGAAACCACTGTTGGTTTCTGTAGCTTCGGAGCGAGGCGTGTCGGGGGAGTGGAAGTTGGCCGGACCGGACGTCTCCGTGAAGAAGCCCCTGATGCGTTCGGTGATCTCCGAGTAGTCGCCCAGGTTGTTGACGACGAAGGAAGGCAAACCGAAACCCGACCCGCCACCGGGGCCGTCCGCCCAGGCGGTCGTGAACGGACTGTCGAATCCGTCCCGGCCTCCTCCACCCGCGTCGGGGAGGAAGTCACCGCGCAGGAACGTGCTCGCCAGGGTCGCCCCCTTGACGCTCCACCCGATCGGGCCCGTGAACAGGGCGACGGCCGCGTTGGCCCCGCCCGTGGTCCAGGCGTAGGCCGGACGCTCCTCCAGTTCGGTCCACGGGAACTGCTCGTGGAGCACCGGCCCCCAGGCGTCCTTGATGTTCTCCCACCACAACTCCCCGTCCCGGGAGTCGTCGTCGAAGGGGTTCATGAACCCCTGCTGCCCGTACAGCCCTGTGATGGCCGCGGCGCTCAGTACCAGATCGACCTTGTGGTCGACGAAGTTGTTCCCGACCTCCGAGGGGGAGGATGCCCACCCCCGGTCCTCGGTCCACAGGCCGGCCGCCACCACGGCCGACACCCCCATGTCCCACAGCATCGTGGGCCCGAAACCGTCCCAGAGGGCCATGGCCCCGTCGCGTGCGGGGTCCAGGATCCAGGGCAGGTCCGCGTGGACCACGAGGTGCCAGGTCAGGTCGTTGGACTTGCCCATCAGGTCCCAGAGCCGGTCCGCGCCCTCCAGTGACGGGTCGAGCGTGTAGGAAGGGACGTCGTCGGGATCGATGCCGTAGACGAAGGTGTTGACCCCGTCGCCAGCGTGCCCCGCCGCCACGTAGTCGGTCCCCGAGCCGGTGACCCCCGCGATGCTCTGGGCGCAGCTCCGCTCCGCTTCCTGGTAGGTCCCCCACGCACGGTTGACCTCGGTCTTCAGAATGACGTTCTCAATGAAGTCAACGGGGTTGAGGTGCCAGTGCTCCTTGTCCTTGCACTTCTCGTAGAGTGTCCACGCCCGCTCGCGGAGCCCTTCGAGCTTCTGCCTGGATGTGCGGGCCTCCTCGGCGAACGTCTCCAGGGCATCGGCGACGACCGCGGTGTCGTCGCCGACCGCATCGCCCTTGGTCGCCACCGGCCCCATCACGGAGTACAGCCGTTCCGCTTCGGGCGCCTTGTAGTGCTCCTGCAACCCCTGCCAGGAGGCCTCGACGCTGTGACCGCCCTCGGAGATCTCCCCGGCCGCGGTGCGCATGGCGGACGCCGCCGCTTCCAGGGAATCCGGTGAAGCCGGGACCGAGGGGATCGCGGGCGGATGGATGAGGGCCGTGTAATCCAGGACCAGGGGCTGCTGATTCCTCAGGTCGGCCTGGGGAACACGCTCTTCGATGGGGGGCACGTCGTCGGCTCCCTGAAGGGGGCGGGATGGGGGCGGAGGGACGGCGAGTACAGGGCCGAGCGGGATCAGTGGGGTGCGTGCATCGGGTCGACGCTGTCGACCACGCCCGCGTTGTTCTGGGCTTCCTCGGCCATTTCCAGGTCACCGGCGAGATAGGCGTCCACGGCCAGAGAGCACCCCTCCATCGCGGATCCGGCCCTCGTGACCATCGCTTCGGCCAGACCGCTGTAGTGCTCCAGGAAGTTGTAGAGCTCGTTCTGGACCGGTGCGCTGCACGAGGCCGTCGCGGCGGCGAGGATCTCCTCTGCCATGGTGTTCATCGTTCCGTCCAGGGCGTCACCGCTGCCGTCACCGAGAGTGGTGAAGACCTCGGTGAGAACCCCGCCCACACCCGGAGGATCGATATCCCAGGTACTCATCGGGCTCCTTCCCGTACCCCGGAGAACCGCTCGGCACGAAATCCCTCCGGGAGTTCGGCATCCTCGACATGGCCGGTTCCGGCCATTTCCTGTTGTGCACGGATGACCGCCGCCTCCATACGGGACAGCGCCGGACGAAGCCTTTCGAAAGACCTGGTCAGACGCTTTTCCAGGGAGGTGAAACCGTCCTTCAGCCGCTCACTCTGCTCCTCTTGGGTGAGCCAGGACAGCATGGGAAACGTACGGTCGGAGAACCGGGCCTCCGGTGGGCCGAGAGGCGCCCGTTCGGGTTCTTGCTCGTCCCAGGAACCCGGTTCCACCAGGTCGAACTTCATGCGGACCCCCCTTTCATGAGATTCAATGGGATAAGCGATCTTCGTTATCTCTTCGGGCGTATTATGCCGATCGGCTGCGACAGAGGGTGGCCCGGGCCGTACACGCAGGAGTTCCCTCGGCGCACCGCCGTTCGCACTCCCCGAACCGATGGAGACCTCCGTGACTTACGACGTCGTGGCGCTGACCGCCCGCGTGCCCGACCCGCAGGCGGTCTCTGAGGCCTTCAGGCAGGCCGGTTCCGGCCGGTCCCTGGATGCCCTCAGCGGAGGCAACATCCTGCGGCTGTGCGACCCCGCCGGACGTCCGCTGGTCACCCTGGAACCGCCGCAGTCGGTCGGTTCCCGCGCTGAGGTCGCCCGGCTGCTCGGACAGGAGGCCGTGTGGGGCCTGCCCGATCCCTGCTGGTGGGTGGAGCTGCGAGCCCGCCCCGACCAGGAGGGCCGGGATGCCGCCCACCGCGTCGCCGACGCTCTGGCCCTGGGCATGGGTGGAAGCGTGTGGACGTCCGGGCCCGGAGATCTCGGCCCCTGGGAGGACCCTGGCCCTTCGGAGCACACCGGAGCCGTGAGCGGCCACCCGGCCGTGGAACGCGTCGCCGGCAGCACCTTCGTCATCGCACAGGACCGCGACGTCGTCCCATTGTCCAGCTGGATCACGGATGCGCTCTTCTCGCACGGTCTGCGCGGCCCCGGCTTCCAGTTGCTGACGCCCGCATCTGCGCGGCTGACCTATGCACTGCGCACCCTGATGTCCATGCCCAAGGCACGGTGGGTCGTGCGCACCGCAGAGGAGGAGTACATCGACGGATCCTCCGGTGTTCCTCTGCGCTGGGACGACGGAGAGGGTTTCGTCCCCACAGTGACCGATCCCGCCGCTTTCCGGGCCGTGGAGGGCTTCGACTCTTCTTCCGAAGAGGGTCTCCAGCTCCTCGTCAATCTGACCGTGGACCATCGCGGAACCTTCGCGCCCCCGTTCGGGCGGAGCGTGGAGATCCTCACCGGGCTGTTGGCCGGTGCGGTTCCAGGAGGATGGGGAACCCATGAACCCGCCCTGGCCCCCTGGGACAGGGAGCGGCTCGTCCGCCTCATCCGGAGCCGTTTCCCCCGTTCGGGCCGTTTCCATTTCTCTGCTCCGGCGGAGGCGAAGAGGTCGTTCACAGGAAGTCTGCGCGTGGAGTGGAGCGGAGAACGGGCGCGGGAACAGATCTCGCTGGTCATCGGATACGGGCCGGGCGAGCGGTTTCCCTCTGCAGAAGAGGTCGCCTCGGTTGTGGAGGCCCTGGCCGCTGAAGGGCTGCTCTCCCAGGTGTGGTTCCGCAAGTCGCGGGGGCGGGCCGACACCACCTGCGAGGCACGCTGGACCGGTGTGCCCGGCACGGTCGGAATGGCCGTCGGCCCCCGTGAGGCGGCAAGGCTCGGAGACGGGCTCTCGTGCGGGCCGGTGGAGGGTGTTCCGCTCGGCGGGGGGAACGCATGCCCTGTCTGGTTCCCCTTCCCCGAAGACGACGCGGGAGCACTGCGATCGGCCGAGCTCGCGCGGGCCCAGGCCCTGCACTTGGCCAGGGCGTTGCCGCCCATGGGCGGTCCGAGCCGAGGGCGGTCGTCCGAATAGCGGAGGCGCCCGCGGGCGGGGATGCATGGCCGGTTGCGGGAGCGAAGCGGGGCTGGTCGGTTGTGAAAAGTCCGCGCCGGTGCACACTTCGGCTGTTCGCGCGGGGGACACGTGACTGTCGTCGGGCGCCGGTAGAACGGTGGCGCCCCTTCCCCTCCCCTCCGCGAGGTGCCCCCTCTGATGTCCCGTCCCTCCCGCCCCTTCCTCCCCCTGCCTCCGGCCGACGACGGCCCGCGCGTGTTCGGCACGCTGCTGCTCCGTACCGGCGGCGACGACGCCGCATGGGCCGACGTGCTCTCCCGGATGGGCCCGCTCCCCGGGCTGACCGTGGTCGGCCCGGACCTGGACAAGCCGCCCGCGGTCCCGCCCGGCGAACCCCGGCGCCTGCTGCTCGCGGTGGACGCCCCTGCTTGGCGGGACGCCGCCCCCGAGGAGGTGCGCGAGGCCCTGGGCGGAGAGGGGACGTGGATGCCCGACCTGGTCCTCCTCGTCACCGACGCGACGGCGGCCGATCCCCGGCTGCGACCGCTGGTCGCCTTCCGGCCCTCCGGCGGGGAGGCGTTCCAGATCTCGCCCCGGCTGGCCGCGCTCGTCCATCTGGTCCTGCACCACCCCCTCACGGAGCTGACCCTGGAGGGCTTCGAGGAGTGGTCCCCTGTGGACGGGGAGGAGGATGGGGACTTCTCCGACCCCGTCGGCGCCGGGCTGGAGACACTCGACCCCGCGCCCCGCTACGAGCCCCCGGCCCGGCCCCTGCCCCCGCCCGGCGAGGGGAGAGAAGGCCTGCTCGTGCGCACCGACTTCACCGACGACACCGCCTGGAGTGCGGTGGTGGAATCGGTGCGCCATCCCGGGCCGGAGTGGTTCGGCGACATCGTCGACGACTTCGGCACCGACTTCGACTTCGTGGACGACGTGGTGTTCGAGGGTGCGTCCCCCGAGCAGTTGATGGCCGCCGTGCAGCCCGTCCCCGGGGAATCCGGGGAGGAGGCCCCGGATGTGGTGCTGATCGCGGACGGCCCCACCATGCGCGACCCGGAACACCCCGTGGTCGTGGTGCCGCTGTGGGGCCGCCCGGGGTGCGCCTTCCGGCTGCCCGCCGTACAGCTCGGGAACATGGTGGTCAACCTGGCGCTCTCCAACATGGACCTCGAGGACTTCATGGACAGTCGGGCTGCGAGCCTCGCCGGGCCGGTGTGAGTGCGCCGGAACGGCGGCCTGACAGCGGGCCGGCGGTGAGGCGGCGGCGAGCGGCCCCCTCCGGCTGCTGAGAGGCGCCCGCCCCGGCCTCGCGCACGCGAGGCCGGGGCGGGGGCGAGTGGGCGGGCGAGACCGGGCCGACGGCGATCGGGCCCGGGAGCCACCCCACCCGGGAGGGCACATCGGTCCCAGGTGCCGTCGTCTCCGCGTGCGCTGCCGGGCCGACCAGAGCCGGGGCGGTGCACGGGAGGCCCGTCCCGCGCATGCTCGGCCGCTCGGGACCGGGCCGGACCGGTGGGAGGAAGGGCGAAGCGGGAGGCCGGCCCGCCTCGGGCAAGGGCCGCCTCGGGGAAGGGCCTGCACGGGGCAGGGGTCGTGCGGGGGGTTCCCGCCCCCGCTGCGGGGTCCGGGGCGCTGTCCCCGACGGCGACCACGGCCCTGCCGAGCCGGCGTTGGCAGGTGCGAGCCGCGCAAGCCGTGCGAGCCGCGCGAGCCGTGCGAGCCGCGCGATTCCGGCGTCGTCCGGTGCGGTGGGCCGCTCCGGCTGTGACACGGGCGCGGGCCGCGCGGGACCCGGTGGGTCCGGCGCGGCCCGGTCGGTGTTCCGTCCGCCGCGCGGGTCCGCGACGGGACCCGCGTTCGGCTATCCGGCCTGCGTGGCTTCCTCGGCCCGGCCTTCGACGAAGACCTCACCGATGAGCCGCTCCAGCACCCCGGGAAAGACCTCGGCCGGGTTGATCGCCGCGTCGCCCATGGTCAGCGAGCCGGTCAGGGTCGTCACGCCGTCCGGGGTACCGAGCATCAGTGCCCCGTAGCCCCCGGGAGGGCTGCCGTTGTGGTGGAGGATCGTGCCGCGGTCCTCTCCCAGGTCCTGCACGAACAGCCCCAGGCCGTAGCCGAAGTCCGGGTGCGGCTCGCACATCTCGGACAGCAGCGCGTCCGGCAGCAGCCGACCGCCCGTCAGGGCGCTGAAGAACGTGTGCAGGTCCAGGGTCGTCGAGATCATGTCACCCGCGCCGACCAGCAGGGAGAGGTTCTGGCGGGTGACGTCGACCGTCACCCGCTCACCGTCCTCCTCGTAGTGGAAGTAACCGTGGGCGTGCGGCTCGGGCAGGTCCGGGGAGTCACCCGGCACCACGGTGCCCGACAGCCCGAGCGGGTCGAGGATCCGCTGCCGCATCGCCTCGGCGTACGTGTGCCCGGTGACCTCCTCGATCAGCAGCACGGCCAGCGTGTAGTTGGTGTTGGAGTAGCTCCACTGCGCCCCCGGCTCGAACCGGGCCGGCCTGGCCAGCGAGAACTCCACCAGCTCGTCGGGCCGGTAGCTGCGGAACCGGTTCTGCGCCCAGGCCCTGCCCGTCGCGTCGATCCCCGGCACGAACGTCCCGTCGGCTTCGAGCTCGCCGGTGTAGTTGTACAGCCCGCTGCTGTGCTGGAGCAGCATCCGCACCGTGATCCGGGTGTCCAGCCCGAACCGGGGCAGCCGGTCGGCCACGGGGTCGTCCAGCCCGAGCAGTCCTTCGGCGACCAGTTGCAGGACCAGGGTCGCCACGAAGGTCTTGGTGGTGCTGCCGATCCAGAAGTGGCCGTCGGTGGGTGGTCCCTCCTGGATGCCGGACTCGCGCACACCGGCGCTGCCGACCCAGGAGCCTCTCTCGTCGTGTACGCGCATCTGCAGTCCGCCGAAACCGAGGCCGACGATGTCCTCGATGGTCTGCTGGAGCTCGGGGCGGTCGGGTCCGGTGGCGTTAGCGGTGGTGGGGGTGGTGGGAGTGGGGGTGGTACCGGAGGCGGTCCGGGTGGTGGGCTCGGTTGGGGTGATCGGAGTGGTGGGCATGACGTGCTCCTTCAGGGGGCCGGGTGGAAGAGGGGTGGGATCGGAAGGGGGCGGGGCTGGGAGAGGGGTGCGCTGGAGGGGGATGTGATCGCGGGTCAGATGCTGCGGGCGGCGATGTCGCCGTGGTCGGTGGTGGCGGTGATGGCGAGTGCGGCGGTGCCGTCGTTCTTGAGGGCGTTGTCGATGCGGCCGTAGGAGGTGCCCGCGTCCAGGGAGGCGGAGACGCCGGGGACCGCGGTGACGGTGATGTCGCCGGAGCGGGTGCGCAGTTCCAGGGCTCCGGTGCCTCCCGCCTGCTCGACGCGGATGTCCCCGCGGGCGGTGGTGAGGCGGCCGGGCCCGCTGGGACCGGCCAGGGTGATGTCGCCGTCCTGGAGGGTGATGCGCGCGGCGGCGGTCTCGCCGAGTCGGACGGGGCCCTGGGCGCTGTCGAAGGTGACCTCGCCCAGGCGGCCCTCACTGTGGAGTCCGAGGGCGGCCGCGGTGGCCTGGACGTCGGAGCCGGCGGGCAGGTGGACGGTGACCTCGACGGATCCGGGGTGCCCGAAGGTCCGGTCGCGGGCCTCGGGGTCCTGGATGCGCAGGACGTTGTCGGCGCAGGTGACCTCGATGCGCTCCGCGGCCTTGGTGTCGCGGCTCTCGGCGGGATCGGCGGGGCGGATCTCGACGGTGGTGTCCGCGCGGTCGGCGGCGATGAGGCGGACGTGTCCGGCGGCGAGGTCCAGGATGGTGGTGACGGAGGCGGTGGTGTCGAATCGCTGCTGCATGGCGCATTCCTTCGCTTCGAAGTTTCTGTTGATGGAAACGCTACGTTGCGTTTGAATATCTGGCAACATACTTGTTGCGAAGAAGCTTTGTTTCAGCAGGTCTTGGAGCCAAAATCGTTGCAACAGCTGTGAATCTAATGCAATGAATCGCGGTCGCGTGTTGCAATGAAGGAAAATCGAACGCTACGCGGAGCTCCCTCCTCCGATGTGACTCGCGCAGTGGGCGACACGTCGGCATCCGGCGGTGGCTGACCGAGGGAACGACGGCATCCGCCCCGATGGGCTCCGATATACCGAGACACGAACGGCGATCCGGCATGATTCGCCGTCCTGGATGAGTGTTTTCCACATCTTTGCGTGACTCGCAGTAGTCGAGAGTGACTTTAAGCAACTCATTGTCGACGATTTCGGGTATGGACCATTGCTCCAAATCAGCACCGAAGGCGCCCGGCGCCTTGAGTGCTCGCAACCTCATCCGCGCGGCCGCCACGTTCACCGGCGCTGTGCTCATCGCACCGTTGCTGTGGACCACGGCTCCCGCTCTCGCCCACGACACCCCGGGGCCCCAGGAGAGGGTCCCCGAGTCCGCTTCGCAGGGGCAGAGCGGAACGCCGGTGGACCTGGACCGGGCGACGGAGGAGGCCTTGGGCGGCACGCCGCTCCCGGACCTCTCGGGGTTCCCTCTGGACAAGACGCACAAGTTCACCGAGCTGTACAGGGACTACCCGGAACCCGGAAAGCCCGGCAAGCCCGAGAAGCCCGAAGAGCCCGGGGAGCAGCTTCCCGAGACCGGGGAACCCGAGCAGCCTGAGAAACCTGGGAAGCCCGAGGAGCCCGAGGACTCTGAGGAGGCTGGGAAGCCCGGGAAACCTGGGGGAGAATCTGAGCAGCAGGGCAAACCGTGCAAGCACGGGAAGCCCTGCAAGCCCGAAGAGCCCGGCAAGCCCGAGGAACCCTGCAAGCCCGGCAAACCCGGAAAGCCCGGGAAGCCCTGCAAGCCCGAAGAACCCGAAGAGCCGTGCGAAGGCAGCGAGAACGGCAAACCGTGCAAGCCCGAAGAGCCCGGCAAGCCTGAAGAACCCTGCAAGCCCGGCAAACCCGGAAAGCCCGGGAAGCCCTGCAAGCCCGAAGAACCCGAAGAGCCGTGCGAAGGCAGCGAGAACGGCAAACCGTGCAAGCCCGAAGAGCCCGGCAAGCCCGAGGAACCCTGCAAGCCCGGCAAACCCGGAAAGCCCGGGAAACCCTGCAAGCCCGAAGAACCCGAGGAACCGTGCGAAGGCAGCGAGAACGGCAAACCGTGCAAGCCCGGAACACCGGAGAAGCCGGAACACCCGAAGCCTGAGTCTCCTGAGCGCCCTGCGCAGCCCGAACTCCCGCGCACCGGTGCCTCGGTCGCCGTCCCGGCCGTGGGCGGCCTGCTCGCCGTACTGGTCGGCGCCGGTGCGATGATCCTGGGTCGCCGCCGCCGGACGGACGACGCACAGGTCTGACCGATCTCCTGACATGACCGTCCCGCTCGGGCCCGCACCTTTCGAGGTGCGGGCCCGCTGGCCATCCGGCGCCCCGTCGACCGGGCCGGCGGCCGGTCGATCGCCCCGATGGCGTGGTCCGGCATCTCCGAGAACGACTCCGGGCGCCTGCTCGAGGTTCGGGAGGACGGACGCACTTCAGGTGCGGGTTACGGCGTCTGTGGTCGGTGTTACAAGCGAGGTCGGGTGCGACCGGCGGGTTCGCAGGCGGACCCTTCCTCCGTGGACCTGTGTGGCCGGGCGGGGCAGGCCTCGCGCGCACCCGCCCCGTAAACCCCCACCACCCGGCACGCCCGTCGAACGCACCGGCCCGGCGCTCTGCCGCACGCCGACTGCGGCGGGACGGGCCCACGCTCCGCAGTCTGTACCTTCCCAAGCGGCTGAGCTTTTGGAGACCAACGCTTGCTGCCGGGAGCGACCACAGACCGCCCGCCCCAAGGGGTGACCCTCCTGGAAACCTCCAAGTCCGTCCACCCCCTGGGGCCAGGGCCGAGGTTCCCCCTCCCTCTCACCCCCTGCGGCACAGCTCCCGGTCCCTCCTCCCCCGACCCCCTGGGGCTGGGGCGGCGAACCCTCCTGCGGCCGTCACCCCCTGGGGCGGGGGCCGAGAGACGTCCTCCGGCTGGGGCCAGGGACTCCAGAAACGGGCACGAACCCTGCGGCGGAAGCCCCGGCCTCCTCTTCCCTTGACCCCTCTGGCCTGGGATGGGAGACCCGCCCGCGGCCTTCGCCCCCGGAGGTCTGGGGCCTGGGTGGTGCCCGCCTGCTCCACCTGGAGTCGTGGGAGATGATGCGCCCTCCGACCGTGCCGGGAACCCCGGACAGGAGACCTCCGCCCGCGACAGCGTTGACACGTCGGGAAGGGCACACGCCCCGAGGGGCGGGCTCCCCGGTGTGCCGGGGAGCCCGCCGGGTGGTCACCGGGTGAAGGTGGCCCAGGTGTGGGTGCCCAGGTCCCCGAGCGGACAGACGGGCGAGTATCCCCAGGCTGTGGACAACTCCTCGATCATGAGCAGGCCGCGCTGGCCCCCGGCGCCCTCCCACTCGGCGGATTGCGCGGATTTCAACGCGGATATGCGGGGACCCCGATCACTCGGGAACGAAGACGCTCAGCCGGTACCACGCCTCCGTGCGCAGGCACAGGACGTCCAGTCTCAGGTCTTCGTACCGGTGGTTCCGCAGCCGCTCCCTCTCCCGCTCGCGGAACGCCCGCATCTCCGCCGCGTCCGGCGTCTCGAAGAGCACCTCCCAGCGTCCCGCCGCGTGCCGCTCCGCCGACTCCCGGGCGCGCCTGCGCTCGCGTTCCCGTCGTGCACGCTTGCCCGGCACGGCGCCTCCCCTCAGTCGGCGGTCTTCTCCCAGACCGACACGTGCTTCTCGCTCTCGTCCCCGAACGGCGTCCGGTCCCAGTCCTGCCAGCGGCCCACCAGCCGCATCCCCGCGATCCGCGCCATCAGGTCCAGCTCCGAGGGCCACACGTACCGGAACGGGACGGACCGGAAACTGCCACGGCCGTCCGCGACCCTGACGTAGTTGGAGCTCGACCGCTGCGTCGCGGGTTCGTACAGGTCGAACGCCCAGTTGTCCTCGCCCACGTGGAACGGCACCATCTTCTGCCCCGCGGGCAGCCTGCGCAGCTCCGGGATCCCGACCTCGACCACGAACCGCCCGCCCCGCTCCAGGTGTGCGGCAGCGTTGACGAAGCACTCCACCTGCTCGTCCTGCGTGGTCACGTTCATGATCGTGTTGAAGACCAGGTAGACCAGCGAGAACTCCCCCGGGACCCGGGTGGTGGTGAAGTCCCCGATGGCCACGTCGATGTCCCCGCCTCCCGGCTTGGCGCGCATCCGCTCCACCATCGCCGGGGACAGGTCGATGCCGTGCACCGGGACGCCGCGCGCGGCCAGCGGCAGCGCGATGCGCCCGGTCCCGACGGCGAACTCCAGGGCCCGCCCCTCCCCCGCCAGCTCGGCCAGCAGGTCGACCGCGGGATCGACCTTCTCCGGAGCGAACATGCCCTCGCCCGGGGTGTCGTAGTGCTCGGCGACGTCGGTGTCGAAGTGGTTCGGCTTCGGCTGCGGTTCGCTCATGGACGTGACGCTAACCCGGGGGCCCGGTGCGGTGCACACGGTTTTCCCCAGCGGGCGGGGAAAGCCGGTATTCCCAGAACCACCGCCCTCTGCGAGGATTCCGAAGCAGTACGAGCACCGGAAGGAACGGACCCTTGGTCGACCCCCTGCGTTCCGACGATCCCCGTACCATCGGCCGCTACCGCCTGGAGGGCGTGCTGGGCGGCGGCATGGGACGGGTGTACCTGGGCAGATCGCCGGGCGGCCGGACCGTCGCGGTGAAGGTCGTGCGGCCGGAGCTGGCGGGGGACGAGGGCTTCCGCCGGCGCTTCGCCCGTGAGGTGGAGGCCGCCCGCAGGGTGGGAGGTTTCTACACGGCGCAGGTGGTGGACGCCGACCCCGCCGCCGACCCGCCCTGGCTGGTCACCGCCTACGTCCCGGGCCCGTCGCTGTCGGAGGCGGTGCGGCGGCACGGTCCCCTGACCGCCGACGGGGTCCTGTCCCTGGCCGCCGGTCTGGCCGAGGGCCTGGCGGCGGTGCACGAACAGGGCATCGTCCACCGGGACCTCAAGCCGGGCAACGTCATCATGGCCGAGGACGGCCCCCGGGTCATCGACTTCGGCATCGCGCGGGCCCTGGGCTCCGGCGACGGCATGACCTCGACGGGGATCATGGGCACCCCGTCGTTCATGGCCCCGGAGCAGATCCGAGGCGAGGGCCCGGGCCCCGCGACGGACGTGTTCGCGCTCGGCTGCGTGCTGGTATTCGCCGCCACGGGGCGGCCCCCCTTCGGCGGCGGGGAGCTCGCCACCCTGGTGTACCGGATCGTGCACGAGGAGCCGGACCTGTCCGGAGTACCGGAGGAGCTCGTCGACCTGGTGGCGGCGTGCCTGTCCAAAGATCCAGCCGCCCGGCCGACCATCCCGACGATCCTCGAACGGGTGGCTCCCGGCGCGGTGGGCGGGAGGAATCCGGACCCGAGAGCGGTCAGAGATTCCGGGGGCACGGGGGCTGTCGCCTTCGAGGCGCCACCCGCACCGCTCCCGGGTCCAGGAGCGCCGAACCCTGCCTCCCCCGCCCAGCGGCACGCCTACCACGTCGAGGCCAAGGAGCTGACCCTTCTGGGGGTCCGGATCGGCATGCTCCTGTGTCTCGTGTTGCTCGTCGTGATGACCGTACTGGCCCTGATCCTCTACCGGGGAGAGACGCCCGGCCTCTTCCCACTGGGCCTGGCTCCCCTCATAGGGGGAGTGCTCCTCATCGCGGGCGTGTTCCAGGGAAGGAGGTTCGTACCCAACACCTCACTGATCCTGGACAACGAGCAGATGACCGTCGTGCACAGGGCCGGCCTCAGCCAGGTGGTGTCCTCCCACTCCATTCCGTGGAACACGGTGTGGAGAGTCGGATTGGACGACAGGGCGAACCTGGTCGTCTGGCCCCGTACGGGCGTGCGGCCACCGGACGGTCTATCGGTGGGGACGACGGCCGAGGGCGGATGGTCCATCCCCTTGTTCGTCCCCGTCCTGAACTCAAGGCGCGCCGGCTCCCGGCGGATCGCCGCGGTGAAGGCGACGCTGTCGTCCATCGCCGGGGATGGGTTCATCGACATGGAGGGCGATGCCGGAAGCGGAAGCTGACGGCACCCCGCTCACACGCCGCCGACCGTGGGCGAGTACGACGAGTGCAGGACCAGCGAGGCCGCGCCGATCGCGCCCGCGTCCTCGCCGATGAGCGAGGTCTCCACCCGTACCCGGCGCACGCCCCGGGCCAGGGTGCGCCCGGCGACGGCCGTCGTCAGCGCCTCCCGGTACAGGTCGCCGACGTGGGGGACGCCCCAGCCGCCGAGCACCAGCAGCGGCACGTCGATGATGTTGACCAGCGCCGTCCCCGCGTCGCCCAGCCTCCGCCCCGCCTCGGCGATGACCTCCAGTGCGACCGGGTCCCCCGAGCGGGCCTCGCGGCACACCCGGCGGTAGGCGGCGACGGTGCGCGCCTGACCGCGCTCGTAGGCGCCGGCGTCCTCGCCCCGGCGGCGGGCGGCCTCGGCGGCGACGGCGTGCGGGGCCAGGTAGGTCTCCAGGCAGCCGCGGTTGCCGCAGGGGCACTCGGGGCCGCCCGGGTCGACCACCACGTGCCCGATCTCGGCGGCGTTGCCGCTGCGGCCCCGGTACACGCGCCCGTCGAGGATGAACCCGCCGCCCACGCCGGTGCCCACGTACACGAACGCCATGTCGGCGGAGCGCCGCTCGCCGCCCGCCCAGCGCTCGCCGATGGTGGCGGCGGTGGCGTCGTTGTCCAGGACGGTGGTGAGCCCGGTGCCCTCCCCCAGCGCCTCGCGCAGCGGCACGGAGCGCCATCCGGGCAGGTGGGGCGGGGTGACGGCGCCCTCGGTGTCGATGGGCCCCGGGGTGGCCACGCCCAGGCCGAGGATGCGGTCCGGGGCGGGGGCCTCCTCGACGATGGCGCGCACCGACCGGCACAGGGCGTCGATGACCCGCCCCGGGCCCTGCGCCGAGGGGGTGCGCCGCCGGGTGCGGGCGACCACGTGCCCCGCCAGGTCTGTGACGACGAGGGTCGTGGAGGCGGGGTCGATGTGCATGCCGACGGCGTAGTAGGCGTCGGCGTTCAGCCGCAGCACCGTGGCGCGCTTGCCGCCGCGGGAGGTGGCCCGGCCGTCCTCGCGGACCAGGCCGTCCTCCAGCAGGCGGCGGACGATGTTGGAGACGGTCTGGGCGGTCAGCCCGGTCTGGGCGGCCAGTTCGACGCGGCTGATCCCGTCGGCGGAGCGCACGGCGTCGAGCACCCGGCTCTGGTTGAGCCCGCCGAGCCAGGCGAGGTTGGTGCCCATGGGGCCTCCCCTTGCGGTTTCGTGGTGCCGGTCGTGGTCCCACATGAGCGTAACCGCCCTGGAAGCGCCGACTTACCCCATTGTCTTTATCCAAGCTTTTGAGTAATGATGTGTCACACGTCACTTCATCTCAAGGCAGGTCGACCGTTCCCCACCTCACCTCCCCAGGAGAGCACGATGAAAGGAACCGGACCCCGCACACGACTGACGGCCGCGGCCGCCGTGCTGGCACTCACCGCCACCGGCTGCGGAGGCGGCGCCGCGGACAGGGACGAGAACACCGTCCGTATCGCCTACCAGAAGTTCGGCACCTTCATCGCGATGGACTCGCTGATGCGGAAGGTGAAGGAGGAGTTCGAGGCCGACCACGCCGGCGTCACCGTCGAGCTCCAGGCGATCGAGGCGCCCGCCGAGGACTACCAGACCCAGGTCAACCTCATGAACGGGTCCGCGAGCCAGGCCCCGGACCTCATCTACCAGGACTCCTTCACCATCAACCAGGACGCCGACGCCGGCTACCTGATGCCCCTGGACGGGTACTTCGACGCCTGGGAGGACGCCGACCTGTTCAGCACCCAGGAGGCACAGGCCGTCACCTCCCTGTCGGGCGAGCGGTACGGCGTCATGCTCGGCACCGACGTGCGGGGCCTGTGGTACAACACCGAACTCCTGGAGCAGGCGGGTGTGGAGACCCCCTGGGAGCCCGCCACCTGGGACGAGGTCCTGGACGCCGCCCGGGCGGTCAGGGACGGGTTCGGCGGCGACGTCACTCCGCTCAACGTCTACTCCGGCACCCCCGCCGGGGAGGCCGCCTCCCTCCAGGGCTTCCAGATGCTGCTCTCGGGGACCGAGGACGCCCTCTTCGACGACCGGTCGCAGAAGTGGGTCACCGGGAGCCGCGGGTTCACCGACTCCCTGGAGTTCGTCCGCACCGTCTACGACGAGGGCCTGGGCCTGGAGGTGCAGGACGCCCTGGACACCAACGTCGGCACCGTGAACAACGAGGAGCGCTTCCCCTCCGGCGAGCTGGCCATCAGCCTCGAGGGCTCCTGGGCCACCCAGTCGTGGATCCCCGAGGCCAACCGGCCCTGGGACGGCTGGGAGGAGGTCATGGCGTTCACCCCCATGCCCACGCAGGACGGTCGGGGCGCCGGGGCGACCAGCATGTCCGGCGGCTGGGCGCTGTCGATGGGCGCCCACGCCACGAACCCGGAACTGGCCTGGAAGGTCATGACCTACGCCCTGTCCAGGGAGAACGCGGTGAAGTTCGCGATCGAGGGCGGCCAGATCCCGGTCCGCACCGACGTCGCCGAGGACCCGGCGTTCCTGGAGAACGCGTCCATGGCCGAGGAGTTCGCGGCGCTGGTGGACATCACCGGCTTCCGTCCGGCCTACAGCGAGTACCCGCGCATCTCCATCGCGGTCCAGGAGGCGATGGAGGCGGTGATGCTCGGCGAGGCGACCCCCGAGGAGGCCGCCGGCCTCTACGCCCAGGAGGTGGAGGGCATCGTCGGGCCCGACAACGTCACGGGCGGTTCCTGAGCCGTGGGGACCGCACCGACGACCCGCGCGCCGCGGGTCCCTGAGCGGGGGCCCGGGGGTCCGCCCCGGCCGCGCCGTCCCCGGCGCGCCCCGGGCGGGGCGGCCCGCTGGGTGGTGCCGATGGCGCCCGCCCTGTTCCTGCTGCTGGCGTTCTTCGCCGGGCCCATCCTGTGGACGGTGTGGGCGTCGTTCACCAACGAGGCGCTGACCGGGGCGCAGGCCGCCGACACCGCGTTCGTGGGACTGGACAACTTCGAGCGGCTGGCGCAGGACCGCCGTTTCCGGGCGGCGGCGGTGCTCACCGTGCTGTTCCTGCTCGGTTCGGTCGCGGGCCAGACCGTGCTGGGTCTGGCGCTGGCGCTGCTGCTGCGCCACCGGCACGGGGCCGTGCGCGGCGCCGTGGGCGCGGTGGTGGTGGGCGCCTGGGTGGTGCCCGAGGTGGTGGCGGGGTTCGTGTGGTACGCGTTCCTCGAACGCGAGGGGACCCTCAACGCGCTGCTCGGGTCCGTCGGGGCGCAGGGGCAGAACTGGCTGTTCACCGCGCCGCTGCTGGCGGTGGTCCTGGCCAATGTCTGGAAGGGCACCGCCTTCTCGATGATGACCTACGGGGCCGGGCTGTCGGAGGTGCCGCGCGACCTGGAGGAGGCGGCCCGGGTGGACGGGGCGTCGGGCCGCCAGGTGCTCTGGTACGTGGTGCTGCCGCTGCTGCGGCGCACCGTCGCCACCACCCTGCTGCTCATCACCCTCCAGACCGTGCAGGTGTTCACACTCATCTACGTGATGACCGCGGGCGGTCCCGGGTCGCGCAGCACCACCCTGCCGCTGCTGATGTACCGGGAGGCCCTGGACCTGGGCGACCTGGGGTACGGCACGGCGATCGCGCTGGCGCTGCTGGTGGTCGCCGGGCTGTTCTCGGTCGTCTACGTACGGATGCTCAGCAGGGAGGAGCGGGCATGACGACTGCGAGGACGCGGGCGGGCGGCGCCGGGCCCCGGCGGCCCCGGATCGCCGCGGTCGCCTCCCCGGGCCGGGCCGCCGGGGCGGTGCTGGTCCACCTGGTCCTGGCGGTGCTGGCGCTGCTGTTCCTGCTGCCGCTGCTGTGGATGCTGTTCGCCTCGGTGGACGGGGAGGCCACGCTGCGGGCGGGGCTGCCGGGCGTGCCCACCCTGGACAACTTCCGGGCGATCCTCACCCCGGAGACCGTCTACCGGCCGCTCTGGAACAGTGTGCTGACCTGCGGCGGGGCGGCGGTCATCACGGCGTTCTGCTCGATGCTGGCGGCCTACCCGCTGTCGCGGTACACGCTGCGGTTCAAGCGGCCGTTCCTGTACACGGTGCTGTTCGCGACCGGCTTGCCCATCACGGCGATCATGGTGCCGGTGTACGGGCTGTTCGTGAACGCGGGCCTGCTGAACTCGCTGTGGGCCACCACCCTGTTCCTGGCGGCGAGCACGCTGCCGTTCGGGATCTGGCTGACCAAGAACTTCATCGACGGCATCCCCATCGCCCTGGAGGAGGCGGCCTGGGTGGACGGGGCGTCGACCTGGCAGTCCATCCGGTACCTGGTGGCGCCGCTGCTGGCGCCGGGGCTGGCGGTGGTCGGGATCTTCACGCTGGTGAGCACGTGGGGGAACTTCTTCGTGCCGTTCATCCTGCTGTCCAGCCCGGACAAGATGCCGGCGGCGGTGCGGGTGTTCACGTTCTTCGGGCAGTACGGGTCGGTGCGCTACGGCGAGCTGGCGGCGTACTCGCTGCTGTACACCCTGCCGGTGGTGGCGCTGTACCTGGCGGTGTCGCGGGCGATGGGCGGGCGGTTCACGCTGGGCGGCGCGATGAAGGGCTGAACCGCGCCCCCCGGGCCCCGGGGGCCGGCCCGTCCGCGCACCGCGGAGCGGGGCCCGGGAACGGGGCCTTCGCGGAGCGCACCGGGCACACGGCCCGGTGCGCCCCGCCCGGGTTCAGCGGGCCAGGCGCAGGGTGACGATCTGGAAGGGCCGCAGGGAGAAGGCCACCCCGCCCTCCCCCGCGTCCAGGTCCGGGGCGCCCTCGTACTCCTCCTCCAGCAGGTTCACCGCGCGCACCCCCGACACCGGGAACCCGAAGCGCACCGTGGCGCGGGTGCGGGCGCCCAGCGACTCGTACAGGCGCAGCACGACGTCGCCGGAGCGGTCGTCGGCGGGCTTGAGCGCCTCGACCGCCACCCCGGCCCCCTCCACCCGCACCAGGGGCTCCACCGCCCCGGTGCCGCCGACCTCGCGCGGCGGCAGGTTGAGCCGGTACCCCTCGCGGACCGCGTCGGCCACCGTCGCCCCCGGGACCAGCGCGTACCGGAACCGGTGCTCGCCCTGGTCTGTCTCGGGGTCGGGGAAGCGGGGCGCGCGCAGCAGCGACAGCCGGACCGTGGTGGTGGTACCGCCGTCCTCGCGCACGTCGCGGGTGACGTCGTGGCCGTAGGTGGAGTCGTTGACCAGTGCGGCTCCGTAGCCGGGTTCGGCCACGTGCAGCCAGCGGTGGGCGCAGATCTCGAACCTGGCGGCGTCCCAGGAGGTGTTGGTGTGGGTCGGGCGGCGCACGTGCCCGAACTGGATCTCCGCCGCGGAGGACTCCGCGCGCACGTCCAGGGGGAAGGCGGCCTTGAGGAACTTCTCCCGTTCGTGCCAGTCCACGACCGTCTCCACGTCCAGCCGCCGGGAGCCGGGGGCCAGGGTGAGGGTCTGCACGACGGCGGAGTCGCCGAAGGAGCGGGTGATCCGCAGGCCGTCGCCGACGATCTCGATCCCGTCCACGGCGGTGAGGTCGGTGACGGTGTTGCGGTAGAAGGAGTCCACGTCCCAGGCGTCCCACTGGTTGGGCAGGTCCTGGTGGAGCTGGAGCAGGTTGGCCGGGCCGGCCAGCGCCTCCCGGCCGGTCTCCCGGTCCACGACGGAGGTGACCAGTCCGCGGGCGTCCACGCGGACCGTGAGCAGGCCGTTGGCCAGCAGGTACGAGCCGTCGACGGTGGTGGTCCCGGTGTCGCCCTCCGGCGGCCTCCGGGGCGCGGCGCCCAGCGCCGGGACTCCGCCGCGGTCGTGCGGGGCGGCGTTGAACTCGACCACCCCGTCGCCCGGGCCGACCAGCAGGCGCTGCGCCCGGTCGATGAGCGCGCCGAGTTCGGCCTCCGCCTCCGCGTAGGCCTCGGCGGCCTCCCGGTGCACCCAGGCGATGGAGCTGCCCGGGAGGATGTCGTGGAACTGGTTGAGCAGCACCGTGCGCCAGAGCCGGTCCAGCGCCTCGTGGGGGTAGTCGGCCCCGCGTCGCACGGCCGCGGTGGTCCACCACAGCTCGGCCTCGCGCAGCAGGTGCTCGCACCGGCGGTTGCCCTGCTTGGTGCGGGCCTGGCTGGTGTAGGTGCCGCGGTGGAACTCCAGGTACAGCTCGCCCCACCACACCGGGGCGTCGGGGTACTCGGCCTCCGCCTCGGCGAAGAACGCGTCCGGCCGCTGGATCTCCACCCGGGCGGAGCCCTCCAGGTCGGCCAGCCGGGCGGCCCGGCCCAGCATCTCCCGGGTGGGGCCGCCCCCGCCGTCGCCGTGGCCGAACGGGACCAGGGAGCGGGTGGCGCGGCCCTTCTCCCGGAAGTTGCGGGCGGCGTGGGCGAGCTCGTGGCCGGTCAGCTCGGAGTTGTAGGTGTCCACCGGGGGGAAGTGGGTGAAGACCCGGGTGCCGTCCAGGCCCTCCCAGCGGAACGTGTGGTGGGGGAAGGTGTTGGTCTGGCTCCAGGAGATCTTCTGGGTGAGGAACCAGCGCGAGCCCGACAGGCGGATGAGCTGGGGCAGCGCCGCGGAGTAGCCGAAGGAGTCGGGCAGCCACACCTCCCGGGTGTCGATGCCCAGCTCGTCGCGGAAGTAGCGCTTGCCGTACACGAACTGGCGGGCCAGGGCCTCCGAGCCGGGCATGTTGGTGTCGGACTCCACCCACATGCCGCCCACCGGCACGAACCTGCCCTCCTTCGCGGCCTGCGCCGCCCGGGAGAAGACGTCGGGGCGGTGCTCCTGGAGCCACGCCCACTGCTGGGCCTGGGACATGGCGAAGACCAGCCCGGGGTGGTCGTCCAGGAGGTTCACGACGTTGGCGGCGGTGCGGGCGACCTTGCGCCGGGTCTCGCGCAGCGGCCACAGCCAGGCGGAGTCGATGTGGGCGTGGCCCACGGCGGAGAGCCGGTGGGCGGCGGGCGCGGCCGGGGAGGCCAGCGCCCCGGCCAGGGCCCCGCGGGCGCGGCCGGCGGTGCCGGGGACGTCCTGGAGGTCGAGCAGGTCCAGGGCGCGTTCGACCGCCCGCAGCAGTTCCCAGCGGCGGGGGTCGCCGGGGTCGAGTTCGCGCATGACGCCGCCGAGGACGTCGAGGTCCATGGCCAGGTCCCACACCTGCTCCTGGAAGACGGCCAGGTCGGCGCGGGCCAGCCGGTACAGGGGCGGGCCGTCGGGCCCGGCGGGGGCCGAGCCCAGGTCGGTGGGCCGAAAGGGCGGGTTCCCGAGGATGACGGGGTTGGCGGCGGCCTCCACGTGGAGGTCGGCCTCGGTCTCGGCGGCGGGGAGGCGGACCCAGGCGTTGCGGGGGTTGAGGCCCTTGAGCACGGTGCCGTCGGGTCGGTGGACCAGGCCCTCGGCCTGGAAGCCGGGCATGTTCGCGTCGAAACCGAGGTCGAGGACGGCCTCGACGGTGCGGCCCTCCCACTCCCGGGGGACCCGTCCGCGGAAGCGGAACCAGGTGGTGCCCCAGGCGGGCCCCCATGTGTCGCCGACGGATGCGGGGGCGTGTGGGGCGGCGATGCCCTCCTCGGCGGGGACGGGCTCCCCCGGGGCGTCCCAGCGGGAGACCTCCAGGGGGACGGACGGGCCGTGGACGGCGGGCCATACGCGTTCGCGCAGGACCCTCTCCAGGCGCGCTTCGGTCAGCTTGCGGTCATCGTGCACGGTGGACCTCCTCGGTCACGTCCCTGGCCGACGTGCCCAACGTTGCCCACGTCACATGACTTCGTCAACACTCTGGATAAAGAGATGTGAGGAGTCCGGCCCGGACCCGGTCCGGGGACTGCCCGGGAGGGCGCCGGTCTCCTACGATGGGGGTACATGAGCTCCCCCCTGCTCCCCCCGGGCCGCGCCGCCGGTGGTGGGCGGCCGCGCCCCTCGCCCGCGCCGCGGCTGGCCATGGGCGCCGTGACGCTGGCGGCCCTGGTGGCCGCCGCGTGGGCGGCCGTCCTCGCCCTGACCGCGGCCGAACCCTTCTCCTGCGCGCTGACCTCGGGGGACGTGGCCGCGAACCACTGCAACCGGGCCGCCGGGCGGTTCGCCGCCCTGTCCCCCGCGGCCGTGCTCCTGCTGCTGCTCCCGCCCGCCGCCGGTGTCGCCCTCGGCTGGCGGGGCCTGCTGCGGGGCTCCCCCGGAGGCAGGGCGCCCACCGGCGCTGCCGCGGCCGAGGACCGCCGGGCGGGCGGCGCGTGGGGCTGGGTGGCGGCGGGTGGCGCGCTGGTGCTCGTCGGGCCGGTCGGCTGTGCGCTGCTGTGGGCGTCTCTGGCCGCGGCGGGTCCGGAGCTGTGAGGTTCCCGCCGGATGCGGCCCCGCTGCGGCGGGTGCCGGCCTTCCGCCGGTTCCGGCCCGGGTCCGCCGCTTCGGCGCTGCGCGGGCGGCTCACCGTGTTCGCCGCGACCCTCGCGGTCCGGGAGCCGACCCGGTCCACCGTCCTGATCGGCTCGCCGGGGCCGGCGCGGTGGCGTGGTTCGTCGCCCTGCCCGTCGGGATGGCGTCCATCGACATCGTCGGACGGACCCGGGCGGCCCGGCCCGTGATCCCGGCCCGGTGCGCGCCGGCGGCGGGCGCGGCGACGTACCCGGGCCCCGTGGCGGCGATCCTGCCGTCGGCCGGGGTGAACACCCTGCTCACAGCGGTCGGCCGACCGCGCGGCGGGCGGTGCTCCCCGCCCTGGCCGGCGACGGGCTGCCCGCCCTGTCCCCGGCCCTGTCGGGTCCGGCCTTCCGGACGGCACCGCCGAGGGGCCCGGCGCCGGCCGGGCCGCTCACGGCGGCGGGCGGCGTTCCCTCCCCCATTCCGGGTGAAGGGTGCGGAACGGCCGGTTCCGGGGGATCCCACTCACCCCGGAACCGGCCCCCGGCCGGGGGATCCCACCACTCCCGGCCGGACCCCGGTTCAGCGGATGAACGGCTCCAGGTAGCCGTCCAGCCCCACCGAGGCGTAGTGGGCGCGGGCCATCTCGATCTTCGTGAAGACGTCCTCGTACCCGGTCTGGGCACCGTTCTCGTCCACGTAGACCATCGCGCCGGTGATGTTGAAGAAGGTGACCATGCGGTCGCAGTCCTCCGGGACCGCGAGGGTGTGGATCTCGCCGGGCGGCTCGTAGACGAAGTGCCCGGCCTCGGCCACCCAGTCGTGCTCGTGGTAGTGCCAGCGGCCCTCGATGACGTACCCGAACACGGCGCCCGGGTGGCGGTGGCGGGAGACGATGCCGGACGCGGTGACCTTGAGCAGGTTGCACCACTGGCCGGTGACGGTGTTGAGCATCAGCGGGCGGAACCACACGTCGGGCGCCTGGGGCACCCACACGCGCGGGTCCTCCGGGACCGCGGCGACCGCGATCTCGTCGGGGATGCCGACGGACTGGGTGATGACGGGGGTGTTGTCGGGCACGGCTTCGCCTTTCTCGAGGGGGTCAGGCGGCCAGGTAGCCGCCGTCGACGGGCAGGACGACGCCGGTGATGAAACCGGCCTCGGGCCCGCACAGGAACTCCACCGCGCCCGCGACCTCGGCGGGGGTCCCCCAGCGGCCCATGGGGGTGCGGTCCAGGATCCGGGCCTCGGCCGCCGGATCGCTGCGGATGCCGCCGGTCAGGTCCGTGCTGATCCACCCCGGGGCCACCGCGTTGACCCGGACGCCGTCGGCCGCCCAGGCCACCGCCAGGGACCGGGTGAGCTGGGCGACCCCGCCCTTGCTGGCGGTGTAGCCGGGCACCAGGGGGCCGCCGAAGAAGCTCAGCATCGAGGCGACGTTGACGACGCTGCCGCCCGCGGCCGCCAGGGCGGGCCGGGCGGCGGTGCAGGCCCGCATGACCGAGACGAGGTTGACCTCGATGACGCGGGCGAACACGGCCGGGTCGAACTCCTCGCGGCGGCGGATGACGCCGACCGCGTTGACCAGCGCGGTGATCTCGGTGAAGGAATCCAGGTACTGCTCGATCCCTCCGGGCGCGGTGACGTCGAGTTCGGTGATCTCGGCGGCTCCGCGCAGGTCGGCGGGGGCGTCGTCGGCGCGCAGTCCGCAGGCGGCGACACGGTGGCCGCGGGCGGCGAACCGGGCGGCGACGGCCGCTCCGATGCCGCTGGTCCCGCCGACCACGACGACGGCCGGGGTGGTGTCGGCCATGGGCTCCTCTCGGGGGTGGTGGGCGCGCCGGGGCGCGCCGGAGGTCAACGCCCCTCCTCGGGGACGGCGAGCGCGTCGATCCAGTACTCGCGGGCCAGGGCGTCCACCCCGGCGGGCGAGACGCCGCGCAGGTGGACCACGGTGCCGTCGGTTCCGGCGATCCGGCCGTGGTTCTGGAGGCGGAGGATGTGGTACCGCTCGGGCTGGAAGCCCAGGACCACGTCGACGGGGAAGCGGCCTCGCTCGTCGGGATCGTCGCCCAGGCCGGGTTCGGCCTTGCCGACCGCCTGGAAGGAGAGCCAGCCCTGGTACAGCAGGACCGCCAGGACGACCGCGGCGATCCGGCGCAGGGTGGGCGAGGAGGCCGCTCTACTCCACATCGGCCGCGGCCCCCTCGGTCTCCCCCTCGGCCAGGAGGCCGTTGACGTGGGCGACGGTGGCGCGGAACCCCGGGTGGCCCACGGCGGCGTCCCAGGTCCGGGGCCGGGGCAGGTCCACCCGGACGATCTCCCGGACCGTGCTGGGACGCCCCGAGAGGACGACGATCCGGTCGGACAGGAACACGGCCTCGTCGATGTCGTGGGTCACGAAGAACACGGTGGGCCTGCGCTCCTCGAAGATCCGGGTGAGGTCCTCCTGGAGGCGGCGCCGGGTCTGGGCGTCGATGCTGGCGAACGGCTCGTCCATGAGCATCACGGCGGGCTCGGTGGCCAGCACCCGGGCGACCCCGAGCCGCTGGCGCATACCGCCGGACAGCTCGTGCGGGTAGCGGCGCTCGAACCCCTCCAGGCCGACCAGGGCCAGGTACTCGCGGCCGCGCTCCTCGCGCTCACGGCGCGGCATCCCCTTCATCCGCAGGCCGAAGACCACGTTCCCGAGCACGGTCTTCCACGGGAACAGCGCGTGGTTCTGGAAGACGACGCCCCGGTCGGGGCCCGGGCCGGTGACCCGGTTCCCGGCCACGGAGACCGTGCCGGAGGTGGGCCGGACGAACCCGGCCACCGTGTTCAGGACCGTGGTCTTGCCGCAGCCGCTGGGGCCCAGGACGGACACGAACTCGCCCTCGGACACCGAGAAGGAGACGTCGCCGATGGCCACGACCTCGTCCCCGGTGTAGGCGTCGGTGTAGGTCTTCTCCAGGTGGTCGATCACCAGGGCGGTCATCCGTCGTCCTCCATACCGCGAACCAATCCCCACCGTTCCACGGTGGCCCTCTCGAACGGAGCCAGGACGAGGGCGTCGAGCATGTACCAGAGGATCCCCAGCACGACCATGCCGAGGAAGACCTGGCTCACGTCGCCCACCCGCCGGGCGTCGAACATCATGAACCCGATACCGCTGGTCCCGACGATGATCTCGGCGGCCACCAGCGCCCGCCACCCGTAGCCCAGCCCGGTGCGCACCCCGGTGGCGATGGACGGCAGCGCGCCCGGCACGGTCACCTCCCAGAACACCCGCAGGCGCCCGGCGCCGAGCGACCGCGCGGCCAGCACCAGCTCCCGGGGCACCTGCTCGACCCCGGAGACGACGGCGAGCATGATCGGGAACACGACCGTGTAGACGATGACGAACGTGACCGCGGTCAGGCTGAACCCGAACCAGACGATGACGATCGGCAGCCAGGCGATGTCGGCGATCGCCTGGAAGAACAGCAGGACCGGCCACAGCGCCTTGCGCACCCGCAGGGACAGCGCCGTCAGGAACCCCATGGGGATGCCGATGAGCAGGCCGAACCCCGCGCCGTAGGCCAGTCGCTCCAGCGAGTCGGACAGGTACCCGGGCAGCACGCCCTTGCGGACGAGCTCGGCGAACTCGGCGACCACGCGGTCGGGGCCGACGAAGAAGGCGGCCGGGAACACCCCGAGCTCGGCGACCAGCCACCACAGGGCGACCACGGGGACGAAGGGGCCCAGCGTGCGCAGGGCGGGGCTGCGGGTCAGCCGCAGCCACAGCCTGCGGTGCGGCGGGGCGGGGGCGCGGGCGGGCCTGCCGGGCCCGGCCGCCCTCTTGCGTTCGGCGGAGCGCACCGCCATCACCCCTCTCCCGAGGTCATGCCCCAGCGCCGGACCGTGCGCCGTTCCAGGGGTGCCAGCAGCAGGCGGTCCGTGCAGAGCCACAGGACGCCGATGACCACCATCGCGGCGATGATGACGTCGGTCGAGAACGAGGTCTGGGCCAGGAAGAGCGCGTAGCCCAGGCCCGCGTGGGTCGCGATGATCTCCGCGGCGACCAGGCCGCGCCAGCCGTAGCCCAGGCCGATGCGCAGGCCCGCGATGACGCTGGGCATCGCCCCGGGCAGCAGCACCTCCCAGAAGAGCCGCCACGGGCCCGCCCCCAGGGAGCGGGCCGAGCGCAGCAGCGAGGTCGGGATGCGGCGCACGCCCAGCATGGTGTTGTAGGCCAGCGCGAAGAACATGGCGTTCCAGACGATGAAGATCACCGCGCCGTCGCCGTAGCCCAGCCACAGGGTGGCGACGGGGATCCAGGCGATGCCCGCCAGCGCCACCGAGAACCGCAGCAGCGGCGAGAAGAACGCGGACAGGGCCCGGCTGGCGCCCAGGGCGATGCCGAAGGGCAGCGCGGTGGCCACGGCGATCACCGAACCCATGAAGACCCGGTACAGGCTGGCGCCCACGTGCCGGGCCAGCTCCCCGCTGACGGCCATGTCCCACAGGGCCCGGACCACATCGGTGACCTGGGGGAACACCCGTGTGGGGACCCCGGTGGCGGCGACGGCCGCCGCCCACAGGGCCACCAGGACCGCCAGCGGGGCCACGAACCAGGCGAGGTCCGCGGCCCACGACCCGGTGCGGCCGCGGCGTGGGACGGCCGCACCGGGACGGGGTGCCGCCGGGGCGTCGCCGCCCCGGACGGGAAGGTGGCTCATACCGCGCACGAGTTCTGGGCGACCTCGCGGATGAACGTGAAGTCGGGGTCGATCTGTGCGTCGGTGGGCACCTCGGCCAGGTCCGAGAACAGCTCCGGGTTGTTCTCCTCCACGGCCAGGATCGGCCCCGGGGCGAACAGGTTGTTGATGTCGAAGCCGTACTCCAGCACCTCCTGCTCCTCCAGCAGCAGGGCGACGGTGTCCGCCGCCAGGTAGTTGCAGGAGGAGAAGCGGGCGTCGAGCTGCTGGACGTTGTGCTCCATGGCCGCGAGGGCGACCTCGGGCTCGGTGCCGGTCAGCCAGCGGGCCGCGGAGTCGGAGGCCTCCTCGGGGTTCTGGCGGATCCACTGGTCGCTGGCGGCCCGGGCCGTGAGGAAGGCCTCGACCAGCTCCGGGTTCTCCTCCAGGTACTGCGGGGTGGTGACGATGTACCCGATGAAGGGGATGTAGCCGCCGCCCCGGACCACCTCGTAGGAGCCCTCGACCTGGTTCTGGATGGTGATCGGCCAGGGGTCCCAGATGACGGCGGCGTCCGCGCCGCCGGTCTCCAGGGCGACCGGCATGTCCGGCGGGGCGGTGTTGACCAGGTCCACGTCCTCGACGTCGATCCTCAGGTCCTTGAGCAGGCCCAGCAGGTACAGGTGGTTGATGGACCCGAAGGTGGTGGCGATGGTGGCGCCCTTGAGGGTGCTCAGGTCGTCGGGGTCGATCTCGGAGTCCTCGACGGCGACGACGGCGGCGGTCTCGTCGATGCTGCGCTGGACGGCGGAGCCCGTGTAGTTGCCGACCAGGGCCAGCTCGACGCCCTCCTGGGCGGCGGCCAGGGCGGGGACGCCGACCTGGATGATGTCGACCTCCCCGGAGGTGAGGGCGTTGATGGCGTCCACACCGGTGGGGAACGGGTCGGCGAGGGTCACGTCCAGGCCCTGCTCCTCGAAGAGGCCGAGCTCGGTGCCGACGGGCAGGCCGATCTGGTCGATCGCCGAGACGTAGCCGGCTTTGAGGGAGCCGCTGACGGGTTCCGCCGCCCCCTCCACCACGTCGTCGACGGTGGAACCTCCGGAGCAGGCCGTGGACAGCAGGACGAGCGTGCCCGCGAGGGCGAGGGGGGCGAGAAGAGGTCGGGGCATGGGAGATCTTCCGGTTGGCGTGACCGAACACCCCGCGCGGGCGCACGGGGCCGCCGTGTCCGCGCCCGGACGGGGCGGCGCTGGGCCGCCCGGGGCGGGAGGACACGGCGGGGCCGGGACGCGGGGGTCGGAGAGGGGAGGGAACGGGGCGACGCGGGAACGGGGGCACGGGGGTGCCGCCGCGCGAATCCTCCTCGCGCCGTCGCTCACGACCGTACCGACAGTGGCGTGAGACCGTTAAGAGCAATTCCTTTATGGGGTTATCCGCAAACCGAATACTGTGCGGATCGATGTGCGGCAGACCGTTCAGCGGGGTAGGGGGACCTGCCTGCGCGTGCTCGTCTTATTCGGGATCCGAATAGTTCCTTCGGGGATGTCCCTTTCGGAGATCTCCCTGAGAACGATCCGCGCCGCCGGGGTGAGGGGGCGGGTGGAGTCCCAGCACACCGCCACGCCGCGTTCGGGCGCCCCCGCCAGCGTCCGCACCCGGACCCCGGTGGTGTCCGCCGTCCGGGCCGCCAGCCAGTTGGTGACGCCGACGCCGATCCCCCGGGCGACCAGGGACACCAGGGTCTGGGGCTGGTTGGTGGCCTGGACCGGCTCTATGGCCAGCCCGTGGTCCCGGAACACCCGGTAGGTCTCGAACTCGGAGGTCTCCGGGGCGTCCAGGCGGCCGATCGAGACGATGGGGTGCGCGGCCACCTCGTCCAGGGGTACGGGGTCGGGGACCAGGCCCAGGGGGTGGTCCTCGGCGTGCACGAGCACCAGCGGCTCGCGCCACAGCGGGAGGCAGTTGACGGACTCCGAGGCGGGCCGGGGGAGCATGGGCCGCAGGTAGAGGTCGACGTCCCCGGAGATGAGGGCCTCGTCCAGTTCCAGGGTGGCGCGCTCGGACAGGACCACCCTGATGTCGGGCTCGCGGGCGGCCAGGTCGCGCAGCAGGTCCGGGACGAACGCGGCGCTGACGCTGGGGTAGGAGCCCAGGGTGACGATGCCCAGGGCACCGCCGCGCCAGGGTGCCATCGCGGACTCGGCCTCCTCCAGGGCGTGGAGGACGTTGCGGGCCTGCACCGCCAGGGCGGCACCAGCCTCCGTGAGCCGGACCGGGCGCTTCTTGCGGTCGAAGAGGGGTTGCCCGATCTCCCGTTCCAGCGCCGCCACGTGCTGGCTCACCCGGGGCTGGGACCTGCGGGTGGACTCGGCTGCGGCGACGAAGCTCCCGGTGTCGATCACGGCCAGGAAGGATACGAACCATTCCAGACGTATGTCCGTGTCGAGCATGCGGATTCGCTCCCGTATAAAGTTGTCACTGGGGCTGATGTTACGCAGGATACAAAACGCGTATACACCCCAGAACAGGATGTAACCCCTCGACAGCGGGAACCGAGTCCCTTTTCGTCCGGACTATTGGCTTTCCTGATCGGACCATGCGTCCGGGCCGCCCCGCTGACGGGCCCGCACGGCTTCTCCGCATCGCCTCCCCTCCGGCCCCCTCTTCGTCGCGTGTGCGAGCCGCCCGGAGGTCTCCACCTGCACGAAGGCCCCGACGGCCTCGCCGCCCGCGGATGGCGGCCGCGGGGCCGCCCGGCCCGGTCGGGGGCCGTGGAGGGGCGGGCACGGAACCCGCGGGCGCGGAACCCACGGGCGGCGGGAGTCGCGGGCGGCCCGAGGAACCACGCCGTGCCCGCGGTGGCGTCGGCGTACACGGGTGCGGCGGGGGCGGATTCCAGGCCGCCCCCGCCGCGGGGGCGCCGTGCGGTCAGGCGGACGGCGCCCCGGGCCGCACCCGGTGCGGCGGGCCGGTCCCACGGCCGGGCCGCACCGACGCGGCGGTCGGGGTCGCCGCTCCCGGAAGGAGCGGCGGAGGGATCACGGCGGGGGCGGCGCCGCGGTGTGCCCGGCCGCGCCGCCGGCGCATCGCCGGCGCGGGCGCCGCGCGGACCGCGGCAGAGGCGGAGCCGCGGAGGCCGGACGGGGTCGGCGCCGCCGGACGGAGCACGGCGCGGACCCGCGGCAGGGACAGGGCCGCGGTGTACCGGCCGTGACCGCCCATCACCGGCGCGGGCACGGGGCCCGGGTGCGCGCGGTGCGGCGTCGGCCCGGGCCCGGGGCCGTGGCGGGGGCACGGCCACGGTGTTCGGGAACCGCTGCGGCAGGGCCCCGCCCCGGCCGCAGCGGCGATCATGGGGTCTCGGTGCGGGCGGCCGCGCGGACCGCCTCGCGGGCCGCGCCCGCGCCCGCGGCCGCCAGGGCGAGATGGGCCAGGCGGCGGCACTCGTCCAGGGTGTGGAGCGAGAGGGCGTGGCGCACCCCCGGCAGCGCCGGGGCGGACATCGACAGGCTCGTCGCCCCCAGGCCCACCAGGACCAGCGCCAGCAGCGGGTCGGCCGCGGCCTCCCCGCACACCCCCACCGGGACGCCCAGGTGGTCGCCCGCCCCGCCCACGGTGCCGATCAGCGACAACAGGGCGGGCTGCCACGGGTCGAGCAGGTCCGGCAGCGAGCCCAGGGTGCGGTCGACGGCCATCGTGTACTGGGCGAGGTCGTTGGTGCCGATCGACACGAAGTCCACCTCGCGCAGCAGCCGGTCCGCGAGCAGGGCCGCCGCCGGGACCTCGATCATCACCCCCACCCGGGTCACCCCCTGGGCGCGGGCGAGGCCGGCGAACTCCCTCGCCTCGTCGGGGGTGGACACCATCGGCGCCATCACCCGCACGTCCGCCCCGGTCTCCTTGGTCGCCGCCGCGATGGCGGCGAGCTGGTCCACCAGCAGCTCCCGGTGCAGCCGGGCGGTGCGGTAGCCGCGCACCCCCAGGGCCGGGTTGTCCTCCTCGCCCATCGGGACGAACGCCAGCGGCTTGTCCGAGCCCGCGTCGAGGGTGCGCACGGTGAGCGGGCGCCCGGCGAACGCCGAGAACAGCCCGATGTAGGCGGCGGTCTGCTCGTCGCGGGTGGGCGGCTCGGTGCGCTCCAGGAACAGGAACTCGGTGCGCAGCAGCCCCACGCCCTCGCTGTCGTGGGCGGCGGAGGCCTGCGGGTCCCCCTCGCCGATGTTGAGCAGCAGCGGGACGGACACGCCGTCGGCGGTGGCCCCCGGGCCGGTGGCGGACGCCGCCAGGGAGCGCCGCAGCTCGGCGCGGTGGAGCGCCCGCCGCACGGTGTCCTCGTCGGGTTCGGCGACGACGGTGCCCTCGTCGCCGTCGATCGCCACCGGGGTCCCGTCGGTGAGGGTGTCGGCGCCCGCGCAGCCGACCACCGCCGGGATGCTGAGGGCGCGGGACAGGATGACGGTGTGGCTGGTGGGACCGCCGTACCGGGTGACGATGCCCAGGACCCTGGCCGGGTCCAGGTGGACGGTGTCGGCGGGGGCGAGGTCGTCGGCGACCAGCACGTGCGGCACGCCCGGGTCGGGCAGGCCCGGCATGGGCAGGCCCAGCAGCAGGGCCACCGCCCGGTCGCGGATGTCGGCGAGGTCGGCGGCCCGCTCGGCGAGGTAGCCCCCGGCGGCCTTGAGCAGGTCGCGGTAGGTCTCGCAGGCGGAGTGCACCGCCCAGGCCGCCGGGTCGCCCGCGGCGGCCCGCTCGCCGATCCGGCGGGCGAGCTCGGGGTCGCGGGCCATGAGGGCCTGTGCCCCCAGCACCGCGGCGGCCTCCCCGGCGAGGGCGGCGGCCTGCGCGTCGAGCCCGGCCGCCACCTCCTCCAGGGACGCGCGGGCGGCCTCCGCCTCGGCGCCGGGGTCCCCCGCGGCGGGGCGCTCGGCGGGCAGCCGCGGCGGCGGCGCCATGCGCGCCACCGGGCCGACCGCCGCGCCCGGAGCCGCCGGGATGCCGCCGAGGGAGGAGAGGGATCGGGTCTGCGCCATGGTCGCTCCGTGAATCGGTGGATGGGCCGGAGGGGGCCGGGGCTCCCGTTATCAGGGAACCCCAGCGGGGCCGGTCGCGGTAGCCCCCTCCGCGGGCTGTGGACAACTCAGGGCTGGATGGTCACCTTGATGGCGGTGCCGGCCGCCACCGTCTCGATGGCCTTGTGCACGTCGGACAGCGCCATCCGCTCGGTGATGAGGTCGGCGACGGGCACCGCGCCGGAGGCGATGAGCTCCAGGGCGCGCTTGTTGTGCTCGGGGCTGGAGCCGTTGGCGCCGAAGATGGAGATCTCCCGGTAGTGGACGGCGTTGGAGTCCAGGGAGATGATCGGGTTGTCCTTGGGCAGCCCGCCGAAGAAGCTGATCCGGCCGCTGCGGGCGACCATCCTCAGGGCGTCCTCCTGGGCGCGGCCGGAGGCGGCGGCGGTGATGACCACGTCGGCCCCGCGGCCGTCGGTGAGGCGCAGCACCTCCTCCACGGCGTCGGTCTCCTCGCCGCAGATGGCGGCGTCGGGCCGGACGATCTGCGCGGACATGTCCAGGCGCCCCCGGTTGAGGTCCACCAGGAACACCTTCTTCGCGCCCTTGGCCCGGGCGAGGCGGACGTGCAGGCAGCCGATGGGGCCGGCGCCCATGACCACGACGGTGTCGCCCTCGCCGACCCCGGCGATCTCCTGGCCGTTGAGGACGCAGGCGAGCGGTTCGGCGACGGAGGCCTCGGCGAAGTCCAGGCCCTCGGGGATGCGGTTGACCCCGTCGACGGCCAGGACGGCCTCGGGGATGATCATGTACTCGGCGAAGCCGCCGTCGTAGTGGTAGCCCATGGACTGCTGGCGCGAGCAGACGGTGAACCGGCCGTCGCCGCACTCGGGGCAGGTGCCGCAGGGGATCGCGGCGATGACCTGCACCCGGTCGCCCTCGGCCCAGCCGTCCACCCCGTCGCCGACCTGGACGACGCGTCCGGCGATCTCGTGGCCGATGACGCGGGGCGGGTCGATGTGGTGGTGTCCGTGGCGGAAGATCTTGACGTCGGTGCCGCAGGTGGAGCAGTTGGCGACGGCGATCTTGAGCTGCCCGGGCCCGGCGGTGGGCTCGGGAGCCTGCTCCAGGCGGAGGTCACCGGGTGCGTAGAAGCGGGCGACGAGCATGTTCGGCCTTTCATGGTGCTGTCCGGCACGGGGTCTTCCGCGCCGGAGGCGTCCGTCGGGGAGCTTCCGCTCCCCGTCGAGCAAATGGAACTGCGCCGGAGGCGTCCGTTGAGGGTGGTGGTGGGCGACGGGCGGGCTGCGCCGGAGGCGTCCGTTGAGGGTGGTGGTGGGCGACGGGCGGGCCGCGCCGGAGGCGTCCGTCGAGGGTGGTGGCGGTGGGCGACCCCCGGCCGCCGCTCCGGGGAGTGGACGGAGCGGCGGGCGGGGGCGGGAGGGACGGCCCGGCCCGGAGGGCCCACCGGGTTCAGCCGTCCGCGGCCGCGGGGTCCAGGAGTGCGACCACGTCGGCGGGACTGGAGGCACCGCGCAGGCGGGCCGCCTTGTCCGGGTCGGTGAGGACCCCGGCCAGTGCGGTCAGGACACCCAGGTGCTCCTCCCCCGTGGCGGCGATGCCGATGGCGACGTGGACGGTGGGCCCGCCCCAGTCGACCCCCTCGGGGAACTGGATCACGGCCAGTCCGGTCCGCCTGACGTGGACCCGGGACGGGTCGGTCCCGTGCGGGATGGCGACCCCCTCCCCGAGGAACGTGGACACCGACGCCTCCCGCTCGTGCATGGCGGGCAGGTAGCCGGGGTCGACGGCTCCGAGTTCCAGGAGCAGTTCACCGCACTGGTCGATGACGTCGGCGCGGTCCTTCGCGGTGCGGCCCAGGCGGACGGCGTCCTCGGTGAGGACCAGGCGGGCGGGTTCAGTCGGCAAGGGTGCCACCGTCCCTGATGGCGTTCTCGACCTCGGCGAAGACGGGGTCGCCCAGGAACATCCGGAAGCCCTTGACGACCGTGCCCGGTACCCGGGTGCGGGCGCGGGCGGCCAGGCCCTCCTGGGTGAGGACCAGGTCTGCGTCCTCGGGGATGCGGTCCACCGGGGCGTGCTCGACCGCCACGCCGTACTTGCCCAGGCTGCCTTTGAGCTGGGTGGTCAGCAGGACGCTGCTGCCCATCCCGGCGTCGCAGGCCACCACGACCTTCTTCACGTCGGAACCCTGGATGCTGCTCATGCGACGTTCTCCTCGCTGGTTGCGGAGTTCTTCTGGGCGGCGGCCTCCTCGCGGGCGGCCTTGCGCTCCGAGCGGCCGAAGCCGAGCAGGAGCGAGGCGACCACGAAGGACACCGCCGTGGCCACGGTGACACCGGCCAGGACCGGGAGGTGCCCGCCGGGCGGGGTGACGGCCATGAGGGCGATGATGCTGCCCGGCGAGGCCGCGGAGATCAGGCCGGCGTCCATCACCATGAAGGTGGCGACACCCGACATGCCACCGGCGATGGCGGCCAGGATCAGCTTCGGCTGCGCGAGGATGTACGGGAAGTAGATCTCGTGGATTCCGCCGAAGAAGTGGATGACGATCGCGCCGGGCGCGGTCGCGCGGCTGATCCGCGGGCCGAAGAGCATGCAGGCGATGAGGATGCCCAGGCCGGGGCCGGGGTTGGTCTCGATGAGGAACTCGATCGCACTGCCGTCGGCGGCGGAGCGGGCGGTGCCCAGCGGGGTGAACACACCGTGGTTGATGGCGTTGTTGAGGAACAGCACCTTGGCGGGCTCGACGATCAGCGAGACCAGCGGCAGCAGGCTGTGGTCGATGAGGAACTGCACCCCGGCACCGAGCGCGTCGGCGATGCGGCCCACGACGGGACCGACGGCGTAGGCCCCCACCACCGCGAGGAGGCCGGCGAGGATGCCCGCGCTGAAGTTGTTGACGAGCATCTCGAAGCCGGCCTTGATGCGCGGCTGGATGAGCCCGTCGAGGTGCTTCATGGCGTACGCGGCGAGCGGGCCCATGATCATCGCGCCCAGGAACATGGGGATGTCCGCGGAGGCGATCACACCCATGGTGGCGGCCGCGCCGACCACACCGCCCCGCTGCCCGTACACCATGGTGCCGCCGGTGTACGCGATGAGCAGGGGCAGCAGGTAGGTGATCATCGGTCCGACGAGTTCCGCGAGGTACTCGTTGGGCCACCAGCCGGTGGGGATGAACAGGGCGGTGATCAGGCCCCAGGCGATGAACGCGCCGATGTTGGGCATGACCATGCCCGAGAGGAAGCCGCCGAAGCGCTGTACTCCGGACCTGACCGATGCGAGCTTGTCGCTCTGCTGCTCTTCGGTGGACATGTGGGGGACCTCCTGGGAGGCGCGGCGGGCGCGGGCCCGTCGGCGAGGGTGTCGGTGGGTGGGGCGTCCGTCCGACTGGACGGTGAGGGGCGGACGGAGGGCGCGCCTCGGACGGACGGACGCCGGTCCTGGTCAGACCACCCGGACGGTGGGTCCGGCGGTCTCCAGTTCGTCGGCGAGGCCACCGGCGAGTCCCTGGTCGGTGATGATCAGGTCCAGGTCCTCGACGGAGGCGAATCGGGCGAAGTGGTCGTTGCCGACCTTGGTGTGGTCGGCGAGGAGGACGGCCCGCCGGGCCGAGGCGATCATGGAGCGCTTCACCTCGGCCTCCGCCGGGTCGGGCGTGGTGAGCCCGCGTTCGACGGAGATGCCGTTGGTGGCCATGAAGGCGACGTCCACGAAGGATTCGGCCAGCGACCTCAGGGCCCACGCGTCGACGGTGGCCTGCGTCCGGGTGCGCAGGCGGCCGCCGAGGAACATCAGGTTGATGTTGGTGCGCGTGGTGAGTGTGAGGGCGATGGAGAGGGAATTGGTGACGACGGTGAGCTCCCGGTCGGCGGGCAGCTGCTCGGCGAGGCGTCCGGTGGTGGACCCCGCGTCGAGCAGTACGGCCCCTTCGGCGGGGAGTTCGTCGAGCGCCGCCTTGGCGATCCGCTCCTTCTCCTGGGTCATGACGGAGTCGCGCACGTTGAGCGCGGGCTCGAAGCCCAGACGCTCCACGGGGATCGCGCCGCCGTGGACCCGCCGCAGGACTCCGTGGCGCTCCAGCGCCGTGAGGTCCCGCCGGATGGTCTCGTAGGTGACGTCGAACTCCGCGGCGAGCCCCGTCACGTCGACCCGGCCGTCCCGGCGGGCCCGCTCGAGGATCGCCTGCTGGCGTTCTTCCGCGTACATGTTGGATCACCTGTGTTTCGGTGTGGTTTTCGGTGAGTTTAATCGTGTTGCCTGGGACACACAAGGGGTACCTTCATTCAATATCCCAGCAAGGCGCCGCGACCACCCGCAACCACCACCAGCGGGGCGAACATCCCCGCCGGACCACGGGCCCGCCCTCTCCGGAGCCTGGCGGAGCAGCCTCCCGCAGACCCCAACGGCACACCACCGAACCGGAAACCAGAGGACAACAGTGTTGACACACACAGATGAACACACATAATCAAAGGCAGTCCAACATCCGGACCGGGCCGGGCGCAGCGACCGCGAAAAGAGCTCCCATGATCCTGACCCTCACCCCCAACCCGAGCGTGGACCACACCCTGGAGGTGGGCCGCCTCGTCCGAGGCGAGGTCCTGCGGGTCGACGCCACGCGCGCCCAGGCGGGCGGCAAGGGCGTCAACGTCGCCCGGGCCCTGCACCGGGCCGGGGTGGACACCCGTGCGATCCTGCCGGTCGGCGGGGGCGGTGGCGCCGAGCTCACCGCCCTGCTCGGCGACCTGCCCCGGCTCACCGTCCCGATCGCGGGCGAGACCCGCGCCAACATCGCGGTCACCGAGACCGACGGCACCACCACCAAGCTCAACGCCCCGGGCCCGACCCTCTCCCCCGGCGAGGCCGACGCCCTGCTGGCCGCTCTCGAGGAGGAACTGTCCCGGGGCCCCGAATGGATCGTGGCCAGCGGCAGCCTGCCCGCGGGGGCCGGGGACGACTTCTACGTCCGGGTGGCCGGGCTGGCCGCCGGGTACGGTGTCGCCCTGGCCCTGGACACCTCCGGCAAGCCCCTGGAGGCGGCGGTGCGCGCCGGGTCGATCAGCCTGCTCAAGCCCAACCTGGAGGAGCTGTCGGAGCTGACCGGACGCGTCCCCGCCACCGTCGGCGAGGTCGTCTCGGCCGCCCGCGAGCTCCTCGCGCCGGGCAACGGCTCCGCCCTCGTGACGCTGGGCGGGCACGGTGCCATACTCGTGTCGCCCGAACACGCCCGGTGGGCGCGCGGCCCCCGGGTCCGCACCCGCAGCACGGTGGGCGCGGGCGACTGCGCCCTCGCCGGATTCCTCACGCCCGCCGACTCCCCTGCCGACCGCCTGCGCAACGCGGTGGCCTGGGGGACGGCGGCGGTGTCCCTGCCCGGAACGACCATCCCCGCACCCGACGACGTCGAGCCGGACGCCGTCGGAGTGGTGACCGAACCCGACCCCTCCTGGTCGCTCGATTCCCTCGTCGACCGCCTCTGACCGGCCCACCGGCCCCTCCCAAGGAGCAGCAGATGCCCCAGCGCACCGTAGCCGTCGGTTCCGCCCAAGGACTGCACGCGCGGCCCGCCACCCTCTTCGTCCAGGCCGCCACCGCCACCGGCCTGCCCGTGACCGTCGCGGCCGCGGGCAAGGACCCGGTGAACGCGGGCAGCCTGCTCGCCGTGATGACCCTGGGGGTCAAGCACGGTGAGGAGGTGACCCTGGCCGCCGAGGGCGAGGGCGCCGACGCCGCCCTGGACTCCCTGGCCGAGCTGCTGGCCTCCGAACTGGACGCCTGAGCGCACGCCGCGCACGGGGACGCCCGCCTCCGGAGCTCCGGGGGCGGGCGTCCGCGCGTCGGGGGTCAGTCCTCCTGCTTCACCCGGTGGACCTTGTGCTGCGCGGCCTGGGCCCGGGGGCGCACCACCATCAGGTCGATGTTGACGTGCGGGGGCCGGGTGACGGCCCACACGATGGTGTCGGCGACGTCCTCCGCGCTGAGCGGGTCCGGCACGCCGGCGTAGACGGCCTCGGCGGCGTCGGCGTTCCCGCGCAGCCGGTTGAGGGAGAACTCCTCGGTCTTGACCATGCCGGGCGCGATCTCCAGGACCCGGACAGGCTGCCCGCACAGTTCCAGGCGCAGGGTCGCGGCCAGGGTGTGGGCGCCGTGCTTGGCGGCCACGTAACCGCCGCCGCCCTCGTAGACCACGTGCCCGGCCACGGAGCTGACCACCAGGACGGTGCCCGCTCCGCTGTCGATGAGCTTGGGCAGCAGGGCCTGGGTGACGTTGAGCACGCCCAGCACGTTGACCTCGTACATGGCCCGCCAGTCGGCGGGGTCCCCGGTCGCGACGGTCTCGGTGCCGATGGCGCCGCCCGCGTTGTTGACCAGCACGTCGCAGGAGGGCAGCTCCGCGGCGAAGGCGTCGACGGCGGCGCGGTCGGTGACGTCGAGCACGCGGGCGCGGGCGCTGTGCCCCTCCCCGGCCAGTTCGGCGGCCAGTTCCTCGATGCGGTCGGCGCGGCGGGCCACGAGGACCACGTCGTAGCCCTCGGCGGCCAGGCCCCGGGCGGTGGCTGCGCCGATCCCGCTGCTGGCACCGGTGACGACGGCGGTCGCTGTCATGTGGTCCTCCCCCTGCGAGATCACTTCCGGGCCGAGCGTATCCGGGACCGGCGGTCGGGGCTCCGCTCACCCCCCGGTGCGGACCCGCCGGGGCGGGGGCCGTGCCGGGACGGCGCCGGAAATCCGATGGCCCGGAAAAGGGGCCGGTGTTATCTTGGCACCCCATTCCGGAATCCGCGCCCGTTCGGCATATCCGTTTTCCGGAGATCTCCGGCTTTTCGGGAGGCCTGCGGTGTCCGAAGGAGAACCGCCCGCGAGAACACCCCTGCTGCGCCGGTACGCCCTTTTCTCACTGGGCGCCACCACCGCGGACTTCGCTTTCGGGGCGGTGTTCATCACGGTTCTCCTGGGCCGGGGCGTGGACCCCGGCACCCTGGGCGCCATGGTCGCCCTTTCCACTCTGTTCGGACTGGCCGCGGAGGCTCCCAGCGGGGCCCTGGGGGACCGGTACGGGCACCGGCGGCTGCTCTCCCTGGGACTGGTGGTCTGGGGTGCGGGCTTCGCCCTGTTCGGCTGGGCCGACACCCTGCCCCCCACGCTGGGCGGGGCCGTGCTGTGGGCGGTGGGCTTCCACCTGCACTCGGGCACCCTGACCGCGCTGGTGGTCAACCGGGTCGGCAGCCGCGACCGGACCGCCCGGGTGGCCCGGGTGACCCGCTGGGGGCAGGTCTCCTCCCGGCTGGGCGGGGTGGCGGGCGCCGCCTCGGTGATGGTCGCCGGGACCTGGCTCTCCGCCGACCTGCTGATCCTCGCCGCGGGTGTGCTGCTGGCGGCCCTGGGCCTGGCCGCCCCGCTGGCCTTCCCGCGGGCCCCGGGCCGGGCGGACGCATCGGTGGCCGGACTGCTCAAGGAGTCGGTGGCGGCCCTGGCGGGGCGGCGGTTCGTGCCGCTGGTGGCCATGCTCGTGGGCCTGACCCTGGCCAAGGCGGTCCTGGTCGTCTGCTGGCAGCCCCTGGTGGCACGGGAGTACGGGGACGACGTCCGGTTCAACGGGCTGGTGCTGCTCGGTATGAGCCTCGCCCTGGCCCTGGGGGCGGCCTGCTCCCGGTTCGCCGGCCACCGGAACCCGCACCTGTGGACCCCGCTGGGCGCGGTCGCCACCACCGTGCCGCTGCTCCTGGTGGCCGGGGGCGCGCTGCCGCTGCTGCCCGGCCTGGTCCTGGCCGAATTCCTGCTCGGGCTGTCCCTGGCGCTGTTCGCGGCCTGGGAGCACCTCATGTACAGCGACGAGGCGCGCAATACGCTTTTCTCGGTGATGTCGTTCCTCGGACTGGCCGTGAACGGCGCCGCTTTCGCCGTTTTCGGAGCGGCTTGGGAGATATGGGGGCTCGGGTTCGCGATGGCCGCCGTTCTGTTCCTTGCCGCGGCCTTCTCCCTCTCCGTGGTACCGCTGGCGTTCGCCTTTCCCGAATCACGCCGTTTCTTCGTCCCCGGCGCGACCGGCGAGCGGGCCCGGGAGCGGACCACCGGTACCGGGTCGGTTACCCTGCCGGTGCAGGGTGCGGGGAGAGCGGAGGGATCATGAGCCATCTGTCGGATCTGCTGCGGGAGCGGCCGCTCGTCCAGGCGCCCATGGCGGGCGGGGCCTCCACCCCCGACCTGGTGGACGCGGTGGTGCGGGCCGGGGGCACCGGGTTCCTCGCCGCCGGGTACCTCGAACCGGGGCGGGTGGAGGAACAGGTCGCGCAGGTGCGCGGGCGGGGGGTGACGGCGTTCGGGGTGAACGTGTTCGTGCCCGGCCCGGCGGGGGACCCCGCCGCGGTGGCCGCCTACGGCGGTGAGCTGGCCGCCGAGGCCCACAGGTACGGCGTGGAGCCGGGCGGGCCGGTCCACGACGACGACGCCTGGGACGCCAAGGTCGACCTGCTGGAGCGGCTCGGCGTCCCGGTCGTGAGTTTCACGTTCGGCTGCCCCGACGGCAACGTGCTGCGCCGCCTCCAGGAGGCCGGGTCCGCGGTCGTCGTCACCGTCACCTCGCTGGACGAGGCGCTGCTGGCCACGGCCCGGGGCGCCGACGGCCTGTGCGCCCAGGGCGTGGAGGCGGGCGGGCACCGTGCCGCCTTCGACCCGGAGCGGGGCGGGGAGCTGCCGACGGTGGAGCTGGTGTCCGCTGTGGCCGCCGCCGTGGAGGTCCCGGTGATCGGCGCGGGCGGGATCATGACGGGCGGGGACGCCGCGGCGGTGCTGCACGCGGGCGCGGCGGCGGTGCAGCTGGGCACGGCGTTCCTGCGCTGTCCCGAGAGCGGGGCCCAGCCCGCGCACAAGCTGGCCCTGGCCGACCCCGGCTTCACCGGGACCGCGCTGACCCGGGCGTTCACCGGGCGTCCGGCGCGCGGCCTGGTCAACCGGTTCATCACCGAGCACCCCGCGGCCCCGCACGCCTACCCGGAGCTGCACCACATGACCCGGCCGCTGCGGGCGGCCGCGGCGCGCGCGGGCGACACCGGCGGCATGGCGCTGTGGGCAGGCGAGGGCTTCCGGCTGGCCACGGACGAGCCGGCCGCCACAGTGGTGCGGCGGCTGCGCCGGGAGGCGGAACAGGCGGGCGCCCGGCTCTGAGCCGGGCCGGGCCGGCCCGGCGCTCCCGGTCGCCGGTGCCGAAGGCCCGTGCGACCGGTGCGGCGGACCGGCGGGCGACGGACGGCCGGCCCCGGGGGCGGGGCGGCCCGGACCCGCCCGCGGCGGATGCGCGGCATCTCGGACGGGCGGAGATCCCCGCCGGCCCCGGCGCGTGGTCGCCGCCGGCGCCACCGCCGCCCCCGTCCTGCTCGGCCCTGTCCGGGCCGCGGCGGGAATGACGGGCCCGAGGGGCTTTACCCGCAGGTAACAATTAGGTTCCCTCACAGTTCAGCGCTAGAGCGCGTGACTTGGGACACCCTAGGGTTCCGCCATGGGTGTATTGCGGAAACATGTCCTCCTACGTGTACTTTTGGGTGTTCTCTCGGTCCTCGTGGTGCTCGCGCTCGTCGGCGCCCTCCTGGGGGTGTGGACCGTGCGCAGGTCCTTCCCCCAGACCTCCGGAGAACTCGCCCTCCCCGGGCTGAACGCCGAGGTCACGGTGCTGCGCGACGAGTACGGCGTCCCCCACGTGTACGCCGGTGACGCGCACGACCTCTTCATGGCCCAGGGCTACGTGCACGCCCAGGACCGCTTCTGGGAGATGGACTTCCGCCGCCACGTGACGTCCGGGCGCACCGCCGAGCTCTTCGGCGAGGCCCAGGTGGACACCGACGTCTACCTGCGGACCATGGGCTGGCGGCACGTCGCCGAGCAGGAGTACGACCTGCTCTCCGACGACACCCGGGGCTACCTCGACTCCTACGCCGCCGGCGTCAACGCCTGGCTGGAGGAGAACGACGGGGCCGGGGCGAGCCTGGAGTACGCCCTGCTGGGCGTGCTCAACGGAGGCCACACCATCGAGCCGTGGGACCCGGTGGACAGCCTGGCCTGGCTCAAGGCCATGGCCTGGGACCTGGGCGGCAACATGCGCGAGGAGACCGAGCGCGCCCAGCTGCTCGGCCTCGGGTTCACCGAGGAGCAGATCGCCGAGCTGTACCCGGAGTACCCCTACGAGGAGCACCGGCCGATCACCGACACCGACGAGCTGCTGACCGCGGGGCCCGAAGGCGACCCCGGGGACGCGCGGCGCGCCCCCGAGCTGCCCGAGGAGGCCGTCGCCGCCGTCGGCGCGGTGTACGACGGCGCCCTGGCCCTGCCCGAGATGCTCGGCCCCAAGAACACCCCCGACCTGGGCTCCAACTCCTGGGTCGTGGGCGGCGAGCACACCGGGTCGGGCCTCCCCCTACTGGCCAACGACCCCCACCTGGGCGCGGCCATGCCCTCCACCTGGCACCAGGTCGGCCTGCACTGCACCGAGCTGACCGAGGCCTGCCCGTTCGACGTCGCCGGGTTCGGCTTCTCCGGGCTGCCCGGGGTGGTCATCGGCCAGAACGAGTCGATCGCCTGGGGCTTCACCAACCTCAACCCCGACGTGATGGACCTGTACGTCGAGCGCGTCGAGGGCGACTCCTACATCGTCGACGGCGAGGAGCGCCCCCTGGAGACCCGCACCGAGACGGTGAAGGTCGCCGGCGGCGAGGACGTGGAGTTCACCGTCCGCTCCACCCACCACGGCCCGCTGCTGTCCGACACCGCCGCGGGCGGGGACCTGGCCGGGATCGCCGAGGCCCCGCCGGTGGAGGGTGCCGAGGAGGGGGCCGGGTACGCGGTCGCCCTCCAGTGGACCGCGCTGTCGCCCGGCACGACCGCGGACGCCCTGTTCGTCATGAACCGCGCCCGGGACTGGGAGGACTTCCGGCGGGCCGCCAGCGGGTTCACGGTCCCCGCGCAGAACCTCGTGTACGCCGACAACGAGGGCAACATCGGCTACCAGGCGCCCGGCTCGATTCCCGTCCGGGGCGAGGGCGAGGGCCGCTACCCGGCGCCCGGCTGGGACTCCGCCTACGACTGGGAGGGGTTCCTCCCCTTCGAGGAGCTCCCCAGCGTGTACAACCCCGGATCCGGGTTCATCGTCACCGCCAACCAGTCCGGTGTGGACGCCGACTACCCGCACCTGCTCACCGACGACTGGGACTACGGCTACCGCGCCCAGCGCATCAACGACCTGCTGGAGGAGGCGATCGCCGAGGGTCCGGTGACCGGCGCGGACATGTCGGAGATCCACATGGACTCCTACCACCTGGGCGCCGAGGCGATCGTCCCCCACCTGCTGGAGGCCGACGTGGAGGGCACCGCCGCGCAGGGCCGGGACCTGCTGCGCGACTGGGACCTGTACACCGAACCCGACTCCGCCGGTGCGGCGTTCTACCAGGCGACCTGGCGGCACCTGCTGCCGCTGCTGTTCGACGAGCTGGACCCGGTGCGGATGACCGGCAACTCGCGCGGCATGTACGTGGTGGGCGGCCTTCTGGAGGACCCCGACTCCGCGTGGTGGCGGGGCGAGGGGGCGAGCGGCCGCGACGCGGTGCTGGCCGCCGCGATGGAGGCCGCCGCCGAGGAGCTGACGGAGCTGCTGGGCGACGACCCCGCCGACTGGCGCTGGGGCGACCTGCACACCCTGACCGCGACCCACCAGTCGTTCGGTACCTCGGGGATCGGCGTCGTGGAGTGGCTGTTCAACCGGGGCCCGGTGGAGAGCTCCGGCGGCTCGGCGATCGTCAACGCGACCGGCTGGGACGACGAGGAGGGGTACGGGATCTCGACGGTGCCGTCGATGCGGATGGTCGTCGACATGTCCGACCGGGACGCCTCCACCTGGATCCACCTGACCGGCAACTCCGGGCACGCGTTCCACCCCAACTACGAGGACCAGCTGGAGCCGTGGAGCCGCGGGGAGACGATGCCGTTCGCGTTCACCGAGGAAGCGGTGCGCGCCGCCTCGGTGGACGAGCTGACACTCGTCCCCTAGCCCGGCCACGTGCGGGGGCCCGCGCCGACGGTGGCGCGGGCCCCCGGCGTCCGGGGCTCAGCGCTTGAGCGCGAGCGGGAAGGAGACGCCGGTGCGCTCCTCCGACACCTCCCACAGGCGGCGGGCGGCGGCCCCGTCCTGGGCGGCTCGGCTGCGCCGGGACAGGCCCGGCGCTCCGGCCATGCCGCCGCTGGGCCCGGCGAACCCGGCCGGGGGCATGTCCTGGGTGGCCGCGTAGAGCGTGGGCAGCGCCCCCACCGCGGCGCTCTGCGCGAAGAAGCGGTTGCCGACGGTCCTGACGAGGCGGGTCACCGGGCTGTTGTCGTGCCTCTGGAGGTTGGTGGCCGCGTAGCCGGGGTGGGCCGCCACCGCGAGCACCGGGGAGCCCGCCTCGGTGAGGCGGCGCTGGAGTTCGAGGGTGAACAGCAGGTTGGCCAGCTTGGAGCGGCCGTAGGCGCGGTAGGGGCTGTACCCGCGCTCCAGGTCGAGGTCGTCGAAGCCCATGCCCCGGACGATGGCGTGCAGCCCCGACGAGAGGGTGACCACGCGGCCGGTGACGTGCTCCAGCAGCAGGTTGGTGAGGGCGAAGTGGCCCAGGTGGTTGGTACCGAACTGGAGCTCGAACCCGTCGGCGGTGCGGCCCCGGGGGACGGCCATGATCCCGGCGTTGTTGATCAGCAGGTGGATGTCGCCGCTCCAGGAGTCGGCGAAGGCTCGCACCGAGGAGAGGTCCGCCAGGTCCAGGCGGCGTACCTCGGTCTCCCCGGGGATGCTCTCGGCGGCGGCCCGCCCCCTGGCCTCGTCGCGCACGGCCAGGACGACGCGGGCTCCGACACCGGCCAGGACGCGGGCGTTCTCCAGGCCCAGCCCGCTGTTGGCCCCGGTGATGACGACCGTGCGGCCGGTCAGGTCGGGAAGTGCGATGGGTGTGCTGTTCATGCCCTCACGGTAGGCGCCCCACCGCGAAGTTGTCAATGACAACAATGATGTCATTGCAAACATCGGTTTATGCTGGTCCCATGACAGACCGCCCCTATCACCACGGCGACCTGCGGGCCGCCCTGCTCGCGGGCGCCGAGCGCACCCTGGCCGAGCGGGGGCCCGCCGCGCTGTCCCTGCGCGAGCTCGCGCGCGAGGCCGGGGTGAGCCACGCGGCGCCCAGCCGCCACTTCCGGGACAAGCCGGCCCTGCTCGACGCGCTCGCCCTCGCCGGCTTCGAACGGCTCACCGCGCAGCTGGCCGCGGCCGCCGCCGAACCGGGCGACTTCCGCAGCGGCCTGCTCGCCATGGCACGCGTGTACGTGGGGTTCGCCCTGGAGAACACCGCCCTGCTCGACCTCATGTACGCGCGCAAGCACGAGTCCGACTCCCCCGAGGAGCTGTTCGCGGCGCTCGGCCGGATGCTCGACATCGTCCTGGGCGCCATCACCGAGGGCCAGGAGGCCGGAGAGATCGCCGAGGGGGACCCGGAGGTCATCGGGCTCACGGTCGCCGCGGCCCTGCACGGCTTCGCCTCCCTGAAGTCGGCGACCCCCCAGGAGAGCGTGGACCTCCTCCTGCCCGGCCTCGTCGACGTCCTGGTCGACGGCCTGCTCCCCCGCTGAGCGCGCCCGGCGCGGACGGGGACCCCGCGGGACGGGCGTTCCGGGCACCCGCCGGTGCGCCCGGCGGGTGTCAGCGCCCCGGCGGGGTGAAGGGGTCGGCGGGCGGGTCGTACACGACCTCCTCGTCCAGGAGCCACACCCAGTCGGGCCGCCAGGCCGGGTCCCGGCGGGCCATCTCTGCGGCGACGTCGCCGATGGGCACGCCGCCGCCCACGGCGAAACGCTCACCGGCCCACCCGGGCCAGTGGTCGTAGGCCCGGTCGACCTCGGCCGACTCCGGGGTGGCCCGGACGCGGAGGAAGAACCAGCGGCCGTGCTCGGGGTGCGCCTCCGCCCGGTGCAGCTCGAAGTCGGACGGGAACCGGAATCCGTCCACCCGGGAGCCGTCGGCGTCGACCAGGGACGGCGAGGCCGACCGCTCCCCGATGGACACCGTGTAGGTGACCTCGCCGCCGTGGTCGGCGGCCAGGCCGCGCAGGGCGTCGGTGAGCCTGCGCAGCGGCTCGCTGTCCGGCGGCACGGGGCGCTCCCGCTCGGCGGACGCCCGCATCACCGGTTCGACGAGCAGGGCCCACTCCCGGCCGGAGAGCCTGCGGACGCGCAGGCGGTCGGCCGGGACCTCCGTCCCGGCGGAGACCGGGACGGCCTCGCGCGGGACCCCGGCGGCGACCCCGGCACGGCGGAGCACGGTCATCGCGGCCTCGGTGTCGAAGGGGATGTCCTCCAGGAATCCGAGGTCCGCCCCGGTCACGGAGCGGCGACCGACGGCGGCCACGAGCTCCTCGACACGGGCGTGGAAGGCGTCGAACTCCTCCTGCTCCGCGTCCTCCCACTCCTCCAGCTCGGCGAGGTGGCCCTCCTCCAGCAGGGAGCCGATCCGCCGGGCGGCGTGCTCCGCGTCGAGGTAGGGGTCCGTGTGGACGCGGACGCCGTCCGCCTCCACCCCCTCGGGGTAGGCGGAGCGCGCCCACGCCTCCCCGTCCCACCAGTAGGCGAACCCGAGCACGCCGCGTTCCTCGGCGCGCCCGATCCACTCCCAGGGCAGCCAGGCCGGGGCCTGGGCGAAGAGGTTCGTCGGCCGCCGGTACGGGTTCGTGGTGTCCCCCGACCGGTCCCAGCCGACCAGAAGGAACCGGTCGCCCTCCACGCGGACCAGGCGGAACCAGTTGCCGCCCCCGTCCTCCATGAAGAGCGACCCGTCCTCGGCGATGCGCCGCCCCTCCGGCCAGAAGGAGCCCATTCCGGCGGCGACGGCCGCCTCGGCCGCGGCGAAGGCCCAGAGGGCCTCGGGATCGGGCAGGCGGTCCGCCGTGCGGGTCATGCGCTCTCCTGAAGATCGTGGGTCCGCGCCGCAGGCTACCGTCCGCCGCGGACGGAAGCGGGGGTCGCAGCGCCCGGAGGCGGGCGGTGCGGTCGCGGGGACGCCACCGGACGGAGCGCGGTGTCCGCACCCCCGGCGGCGCCGGCCCGCAGGAGCGCGAGCGCGTGACGGCGGCGTTCCGCGGGGCCCGGCCGATACCGGGGCGGGTGGTCACCGCGGCGCGGAGGCGACACCGTTCGCCCGGTCGGCCTCGCCCAGCAGGGCGAACTCGCGGAAGAGCCCGGCCGGCCAGGCGAAGGTCAGGGCGATGACGGTGAGGTTCTTGGCGGCGACCACCGTCGCGACCACCAGGGGCCGCTCGTCCGCGGGCACCCACAGGTCGATCACCGCGCCGGGCACCGGGTCGAAGACCGCGAAGGCCGCGGCCGGGAAGACGAACTGGCCGAGGAACAGGCCGAGCCGCGGTGTGATGCCCGCCGCGAAGGCGGCCCACGCCCCGGAGGGCGTCAGCCGGTCCGCGGGCAGGACCTCGCGGGCGGCGATCCACAGCAGGGCGGAGAGCAGGGCCAGCCGGGAGCCCTGGGCGACGGCCTCGGAGGCGATCCCGAGGCCGCCCGTGAGCGGGCTGCCGGGGAGGACGAGCGCCGCGCGGTGCTCGACTACATCGCCCTCACCCGCCGCCTCCTGGAGGAGGAGACCGCCCGCCTGCGCGAGGCCTAGGGTCTGTTTTTCGAGTGCCGTCCTGTTCCGCGGGGGGTGTGTGAGGCGCCGGCGGGGTTCTGCAGGCCCGGAGGGATGTCCGGGGAACGGGGACGTTCCCGTGGGGCCGAGGGTTCCCGCCTTCCAAAGGCGCCGAACGTGGACCGGAGCGGAGCGGAGGTTCGAAAAAACACGGCCTAGTCTCGGGACCATGAGCACGTCCGCCCTCCCGCGCCGGCCCCTGGCCGACCTGGCGCTGTGGGCCGCCCTCGGCGGTCTCACCGTCCTCGAACTCTCCGGGCTCTCCGATTCCCGCGGCGGTTCCCACCGGTGGGAGGCGGCCGCGCTGCTGCTCGTCCTGGCCGCGGCCGTGGGCCTGTCCCGGCGCCGTCCCGACGCCGCGGCGGCCGTCGCCCTCGCCGCCGCCACCGCGGAAAGCGTCGCGGCGGGGATCGGCCCGGCCCAGACCCTGCCCCTCTCCCCGTTCGTCTCCCTCGCGGTCCTGGCCCTGCTGGCCGGGCGGCGCTCGGGCCGCGCCCGGCCGGTCGCCTCCATGGCGGTGACGGCCGCCGTGGTGGTGCTCGCCCTGTACGCGGTGTCCACCGCGACGGCCTGGCCCGGGACCCGCGACCTGCTGTCCGGCCTGGTCGAAGCGCTCGGTGGAGCGCTCGCCCTGGTCACCGCGCTCGTCGCCCCCTGGCTGCTGGGCCGGCACCTGGTGTGGCGCGCCCGCCTCACCAGCGGCGGCTGGGAGGTCGCCGAGCACATGGAACGCACCCGGGCGGCCGAGGCCGAGCGCGCCCGGCTGCGCGAGCGCGCCCGCATCGCCGCCCGCATGCACGACTCCCTCGGACACGACCTGGCCCTGCTCGGAGTGCGCGCCGCCGCTCTGGAGATGGCCTCCCAGGACTCCCCCGAGCGCGCGGAGGCCGCCGCCGAACTGCGCACCGCCGCGCACGCGACCACCCTGCGGCTGCGCGAGGTGATCGGCGTGCTGCGGGAGGGACCGGACGGCGAGGACGCGGAGACGGTGCCCGGACTCGTCTCCGGAGCGGTCGACGCGGGCATGCGCGTCCGCCTGCTGCGCGAGGGCCCCGACCCCGACCCGCGCACACCCGGCGGCCGGGCCGCGGGACGGGTGGTCCGCGAAGCGCTCACCAACGCCGCCCGGTACGCCCCCGGGGCCGAGGTCACCGTGCGGGTCGTCCGGGACGGCGGGCCGACCCGGGTGGAGGTGTCCGACACCGGTACCGCCGCAGGGCCCTCCGCGGAGTCCGGCGGCGGCACCGGGCTGGCGGCGCTGCGCGCGGAGATCGCCGCCCTGGGCGGGACCCTCGACGCCGGGCCCCTCCCCGGCCCCGGGTTCGCGGTGCGCGCCGAGATCCCCGAGGGCCGCCCCGGGAAGGGGGACCCGCCGCCCTCCCGCGCCCGCCTGGCCCGGGAGGAGGCGCGCGCCGGAGCCCGCCGCAGCGTTCTCACCGCGGTCGCGGTCCCGGCCGCCATCGTCCTGCCCGCCGTCGGCGCCGGGTTCGCCCTGCTGTGGTGGACCGGGACCAACTCGGTGCTGCCGCCCCAGGACTACGAGCGGATCCGCGTGGGCGACACCCGCGCCCAGGTGGAGGCGCTGCTGCCCCGGTACGCCTATCCCGAGCGGTCCGTGGACGGCGCACCCCCGGAGCCGCCCGGCGCCGACTGCCGGTACCAGCTCGTGCGGTACGAGAACGGCCTGCCGCCGGTGTACCGGCTGTGCTTCGCCGACGGGGTGCTGGTGGCCAAGGAGGAGATCGACCGGGAGGCCGCGGCCCCCGAGTAGGGTGTGCGCGTGGAGACCGGGAACGGTGCCGGGGCGCTGCGCGTGCTGCTGGCCGACGACGAGGCGATGATGCGCGCCGGGCTGCGCGCCATCCTGTCCGCCGCATCCGGGTTCGAGGTGGTGGGCGAGGCCGCCGACGGCGCCGAGGCGGTGTCGCTGACCGCCGAGCACCGGCCGGACCTGGTGCTCATGGACGTGCGCATGCCCGGTATGAACGGCCTGGACGCGGCGGAGGCCATCGCCTCCGCGCACCCGGACACGGCGGTGGTCGTGCTGACCACGTTCGGAGAGGACTCCTACATCGAGCGGGCGCTGTCCGGCGGTGCCGACGGGTTCGTGCTCAAGACCGGCGACCCCCACCAGCTGGTGGCCGGGCTGCGGGCGGTGGCCGACGGCGGCGCCTACCTGTCGCCCGAGGTGGCCCGCCGGGTGGTCGGCCTGCTGGACACCTCCTCCCCGCGCCGGACCCGCACCGCGCGGGCCCGGGAACTGGTGGGCCGGCTCACCGCGCGCGAGCGCCAGGTGCTGGAGCTGGTCGGCGAGGGCTGCTCCAACGACGAGATCGCCCGCAGGCTGGGCATCGCGTCCGGGACCGTGAAGGTGCACGTGGGGTCGGTCCTGACCCGGCTCGGCGTGGACAACCGGGTCCGGGCCGCGATCCTGGCCTACGAGGCCGGGCTGCTCTGACCCCGGGTCCTCCCCTACCCCTTTGTGCCTAGGCGTCCGACGCCGTCCGGGCGATGTGCGCGGACACGGGCCCGGCGGAACATGCGGACATGACACGTTCACGCTCTCCGCGAGCCGTCCGGCTCCGCGCCCTGCTCGGCGCCGCCGCGGTCCTGGCCGCCTCGCTGTCCGCCCCGGCCGCCCTGTCCGCGGTCACCGCCCCGGAACCCGTCACCCCGCGTCCGCCCGCCCCCTCCGGCCCGCACACCACCGGCCGCACCACCCTGCACCTGGTCGACACCGGACGCGGCCACCCCTGGGTGCCGGCCGCCGAGGACCGCGACGTCATGGTCGACGTCTGGTACCCGGCCGAAGGGGACGGGGAGCCCGCCCCGTACGTCCCGGCGTCCTTCGCCGGGACGGTGGAGTCGGACTTCGAGCAGTACGGGATCCCGCGCGGCACCGTCGACGCGGCCGGGGCGGAGACGTCCTCCCTTCTCGACGCCGACGCCGCGGCCGCCGGCCTGCCGGTGCTGCTCTTCTCCCCCGGGATGGGCATGTCGCGCCTGCAGTTCACCGCGCTGTGCGAGGACCTGGCCTCGCGCGGGTTCGTCGTGGCGGCCATGGACCACCCCTACGAGGCGCGGGTGGTGGAGCTGCCCGACGGACGCCTGCTGCGCACCTCCCTGCCCACCAACGACACCGGGAACCGGAGGCTGGCCGGCGGGGTGCGCCTGGCCGACACCCGGTTCGTGCTGGACCGGCTGGAGGGGTTCGCCGCCGGGGAGGACACCGCCGACGACTCCGGGAGACCGCTGCCCGCGGGACTGGCCGACGCCCTGGACACGGAGCGGGTGGGCATGTTCGGCCACTCCCTGGGCGGGGTGACGACGGCGGAGGCGATGCTCGTGGACGACCGGATCGACGCCGGGGTCAACATGGACGGCAGCATGGCCTACCACGTGGGCGACGAGGAGTGGTCCGACGCCACCCTGGCCGGGGCGTCCCGCCCCTTCGCCCTGATGGGGGCCGGGACGAGCGGCGGCGCCGGGCACCCGCACCGGTCCGACCACTCCCCCGACTGGCGGCTGTTCGTCGAGGCGTCGAGCGCGCCGGTCCTGGAGGTGTACATGTCCGAGGGGGAGCACATGTCGTTCACCGACCTCCAGTGGATCCTCCCGCAGGTGGAGGACGCCCTCGCCCCGTCCTCCCCCGCCTGGGACAGGGCGGTGCGGGGCGGCGTGGGCACGGTGGACCCGCAGGAGTCGGTCGCCGCCCAGCGCGCCCACCTGGCGGCGTTCTTCGACCACCACCTGCGGGGCGGGGCGTCCCCGCTGCCGGACCCGGTGCCCCCGGTGACGGAGGCCGCCGAGCACTGACGCTCGTTGGCCCGCCGGGACCCGGGTCCCGGCGGGCCAACGGACCCGGCGGTCCCGGCGGACCCGGCAGGCCCGAGAGCCACTGAGAACCCGGCCGGCACTGAGAACCCGGCCGACCCGGCAGGCCCGGCAGACCCGGCAGACCCGGCGGACTCAGCGGGCCCCCGGCCTCTGGGTCCACAGTCGGCCCGACAGCCCCGGTGCCCCCGGTGGAAGGCCCCGGCACCACGCGGGCCTCCGCGCGGAACCGGGGACCCCGCGGTCACACGTCGCGCACCAGGAACTCCGCGCGGGCGACGATCCAGGCGGCGGCCGCCCACCCCGCCACCACGACGATGTTCACCGGGCCGTCGTGGGGCGCGGTGTAGAAGCCCACGTCACCGCCCGCGTAGAACTCGATCCCGGCGGTGCCCGGGGCCAGCGCCGCCAGGTCGTCCAGCACGGGGTTCCCGGACAGCTGGAGCACCAGCGGCAGGCCCAGGAGCAGCAGGAAGCCGACCACGAACGTTCCCGGGGTACTGCGCAGCGCCGTGCCGACACCGGTGAACAGGGCGCCGAACAGCGCCATGCACAGCCCCGCACCCAGCGCCGTCCCGGCCAGCGCCGACGGGTCCGGGGCCGCGTGCGGGCCGACGAACCCGGCCAGGACCGCCGCCCCCACCGCGGTGGCCAGGACTCCGGCCGCTCCGGCCAGGCCCGCGACCACCAGGGTGCGCGCGGTCAGGACCAGGGTCCGGTCCGGCCTGGCCAGCAGGGTCCCCGTGACGCCCCGGTCGCCGAACTCGCCGGTGGCGGCCAGCGCGGCCAGCGTCAGGACCGTGAACTGCACCAGGTAGAAGTGCCCCTGGGAGAGCAGCCGGGAGTAGGCCAGGGCGTCGGCCTCGTCGGGGTTCTCGGAGATCCGCGACAGCTCGGTGAACCCCATGAGCGCGGCGAACACGGCCATGCCGAGCAGGGCCGCGGCCACCGCCCACCAGGTGGAGCGCAGGGAGGTCAGGCGGATCCACTCCGCGGCGGCCTCCCTGCCCAGCTCGACCGGGTACCGGCCGCGGGTCACGGTCATCGGGCACTCTCCTCGGACTCGTGCTCCACGGCCTCGCCGGTGAGCTCCAGGTAGGCCTGTTCCAGGGACGCCGCCCTGGTCAGCAGGCCGTGGACGCGGACCCCGGCCTCGTGCGCCAGGTCCCCGACCCCGGCCGCCGGAAGGCCGAACACCCGCAGCAGTCCGGGCCCGGCCTCCACCCGCACCCCGGGGCCGCGGCGCTCCAGGCGCTCCCGCAGGGGGCCGGGGTCGGGGGTGCGCACCTCCACGTGGGTGCGCGACCAGGCGCCGATGACCTCGGCGAGCGGGGCGTCGGCGATCAGCCGCCCCCGCCCGACGACCACCAGGTGGTCGGCGACCGCCTCCATCTCGCTCATCAGGTGGCTGGAGACGAACACGGTTCGCCCCTCGTCCGCCATCCGCCGCAGGAGCGCGCGCATCCACCGCACCCCGTCCAGGTCCAGGCCGTTGACGGGTTCGTCGAACACCAGCACCCCGGGGTCGCCCAGGAGTGCGTCGGCCACACCCAGCCTCTGCCGCATGCCCAGCGAGTACCCGCCCACCCGGCGTCCGGCGGCCTCGGCCAGCCCGACCCGCTCCAGCACCTCCTCCACCCGGCTCCGGGGCAGGCCGATGCTCGCCGCCTTGGCCCGCAGGTGGGCCCGGGCGGAGCGCCCGGGGTGCGCGGGCCCCGAGGGCAGCACCGCGCCCACCCGCAGCGCGGGCCGGGGCAGGTCCCGATAGGGGCGTCCGTCGATCAGAGCCTCCCCCGAGGTGGGCGCGGCCAGCCCCAGGAGCATCCGCATCGTGGTGGTCTTGCCCGCACCGTTGGGGCCGAGGAACCCGGTGACCCGGCCGGGCTCCACCGTGAAGGTGAGCCCGTCCACCACCGTCCTGTCCCCGTAGCGCTTGGTCAGGTCCCGCACCGTCGGCATGCGCGTCCTCCTCGTCTCGTAGTCCCTGACAGCCTGCTGCCGCGCGGCCTCCCGGCGCATCGGAGGTTCGTCGGCTCCCGCCTACCCCTTTGTGCGTAGGGGTTCTCGGCACATGAAGGCCGGGGAATCGCTACAGTGATCCCGCGAACCCCAAGATTTCTCCGGGAGACACATGGCCGAGGTCGACGACGATCGCCCCAGGGGCGAGGACGACCTCATCGACGGCCAGCTGCCGATGAACGCCCGGCAGGAGCACTTCAGCCTGGCCTTCACCCGGCTGGTGACGTACACGGCCGGTTGCAGCATCAAGACGCACGAGACCGACTACGACGGCGTCGACATCACGCTCGCCTCGTCCGCGGAGTACCGCCGCTACTACGGTCCCGAGTTCGAGCTCCAGCTCAAGTGCACGACCCAGACGAGGTATCTGACCGACACCCACCTGGCCTGGCCGATGAAGGCGAAGCCCTTCCGCAAACTGACCCGGGGCAAGCGGTTCATCCCGGCATACCTCGGCGTCCTCGTCGTACCCGAGGAGCCCGACCGGTGGCTCTCGGTCGGTGAACACGGGCTCCTCACCGAAAGCCGGATGTACTGGCAGTCGGCGAGCGAACTGGCGACGACCGAGGAAATCGGCGGAAGCCGGACCGTCCACCTGCCCCGCGCCAATCTGTTTACTCCGAGCGCGCTCAAGGGCATCATGAAAAGGATCGGCGAGCAGGAGGGAGGCTTCTGATGACCCCCACCACGCTCGACCCCTTCCGGGAGGCCGCGGCCCTGCTCACCCCCGGCGCCGTCTCCAGGTTCCTCGCAAGCCAGGGCTGGGAACTGGAAAGCAGGAAACCGGATGTCAGGGAGATATGGCGACTCGACGGATCTTCAGAATTCGGACCCGCGCGCATCATGCTCCCGCTGGCAACTGATTACGTGGATTTCCACAAGAGGTTCCGGGACACCCTGGATTCCCTCTGCCATGTTTACGACATCGACATAAAAGAACTCCGAAGTCGTATATCCCTCGCAAAGTTCGATACCCTTCTGGTGCGACTCAACCAGCCAAGCGACAATGGATCCATACCCTTCCGTCAGGCGGAGAGCACCGTTGAATCGCTCTTCAGGATGGTGAAGGCCGCGGCCACGACGGCGGCGGACCCGCTTCATTCGCACCGGGGGCGCAGGCCTGCGGTGGTATCCGAATTCCTGGACGAGTACGTCCGCCTCGGCCAGACCGGAGAAGGAAGCTTCGTCTTTTGTGTCTTCGTCGATCCGACCGGCCCGCCCTTGACGAATGCCGAGGACGACGCGGGGGGCCCGGCCCGTACAACCTTCTCCCGCCAGGTCCTGACGACTCTCGCCCTGGGACTGCGGTCCACCCGGAGGCTCGCCCTGAACCGGGACGAGGAAGCCCCGGAGTCGCCCGCGGAACTCGGACTGAGCTCTTCGCTGGTGGAATCCCTGGAGAACATGGCGGAACCCCGAGAAATCCGCTCGCTGGATTTCTCCTTCAAATGGTCTACCGCCGAACCGGAACCAGAAGGCCAGAACGAGCCCATCATCGTGGACAGGGATGTCATCATCGGCCTCCCCGAAATCCGCGAACGCCTGGTCCGCCGTGAGGAGCCTCCGCGGAGGACCACACTCTTCGGAACCGTCAAGAGCCTGACCCGCGAAGAGCCGTCCTCCGACGAGGAGGAGGCCGCTATCGTGACGCTGCTGACGCGGATACGGGGGAGAACGCGAAGCGTCCACATGGCTCTCACCGGGGAAAACCACCATTGGGCGATCATGTCCTATCTGAAGAAGGTACCGATCGGCGTCACCGGGGATCTCGCTTTCGAGCGCCGCGCCTGGCGCCTGACCGGAGATATCGCGGTCGACGCGAGTTTCCTTAAGAACTCTCCCGAAAAGCGGGCGCACGCAGGAAGCGAAGAGAACAGCACTTAGGGCTCTTCCGGACAGGTCCGGGGGCGCCCCGGGGTCCGGTTCGGGTGGGAGGGGGTCCGGGTAGACCCCCGGTACGGGCCGGTCGGGGGGACCGGCGGAAACGGGGGAGGACCATGCACGCGAAGGTCGGCGACCACCTGCGCACGCACGGGGTCACCAGCGGCGACGGGCGGCACCTCGGGGAGATCATCGAGGTGCGCGGGGCCGAGGACGGCCCTCCCTACCTGGTGCGCTTCCCGGACGGGGCGGAACGCCTCATCTACCCGGGGCCGGACACGGTGGTGGAGCCCCGGCGCCCGGTCGACTGACGGAGCGTCCACGGGGGCGGCGGACCACGCGGGTCCGCCGCCCTTCGCGTGTCCGAAAACCGCTGGCCCGCAAAGCGTTCGGCCCCGTACGCTCCCGGCAGGCGGCAGGCCGTACCCACGGCCGCACAGGCATGCGCGCACCGCCCGAATGGTCGCCCCGACGGACGGAGAGGAATGGACGGCATGGCCACCACACGGATGGAACAGGCCGCGGTCCGCAACATCGGGATCATGGCCCACATCGACGCGGGCAAGACCACCACCACCGAGCGCATCCTGTACTACACCGGCACCTCCCACAAGGTCGGCGAGGTCCACGACGGCACCACCGCCACCGACTTCCTGCCGGAGGAGCGCGAGCACGGCATCACCATCGCCTCGGCGGCGGTCACCTGCCGGTGGACGGTCGACGGCGCGGTGCACACGGTCAACCTCATCGACACCCCCGGCCACATCGACTTCACCGTCGAGGTGGAGCGGTGCCTTCGCGTCCTGGACGGCGCGGTCGCGGTGTTCGACGCGGTGGCCGGAGTCGAGCCCCAGTCCGAGACCGTGTGGCGCCAGGCCGACCGCTACGGCGTGCCGCGCGTCTGCTTCGTCAACAAGATGGACCGGGTCGGCGCGGACATGGCACGGTGCGTCGAGATGATCCGCGACCGGCTGGGCGCGGTGCCGCTGGTCCTGCACCTGCCGGTCGGCGCGGAGGCGGGCTTCCGGGGCGTGGTCGACCTGGTCGGCATGCGCGCCCTGGTGTGGTCGGCCGACACCGGCCCGGGCGAGGAGTACGAGGTCGCGGCCGTCCCCGGAGAGCTGGAAGGGGAGGCGCGGCGGTGGCGCGCCCGCCTGCTGGAGACCGTCGCCGAGCACGACGAGGAGCTGATGGAGCTGTACGTCCGGGGCGAGGAGCCCGGCGAGGCGGAGCTGCGGGCGGCGATCCGCCGGCTGACCGTCGGCTCGGGGGACGGGCCCGTCACCGTGACGCCCGTACTGTGCGGTACCGCGTTCAAGAACAAGGGGGTGCAGCCGCTGCTGGACGCCGTGGTCCGCTACCTGCCCTCCCCGCTCGACGCGGGGGAGGTGGCCGGGGTCCGCCCGGGGGACGCGGGTACCGCGGTCGCGCGCCCTCCCTCCGAGGACGCGCCGCTGGCGGCGCTGGCCTTCAAGATCACGGGCGACCCGCACCTGGGCCGCCTGACGTTCGTCCGGCTGTACTCCGGTCGGCTGGACACCGGTGGGCGGGTGTACAACCCGCTGCGAGGAGAGAAGGAGAGGATCGGCAAGATCTACCGCGTGCACGCCGCGACCCGGGAGGAGATCCCCGCGGCGGTCGCCGGTGACATCGTCGCCGTCATGGGGCTGCGCCGGACCGCGACCGGGGAGACCCTGTGCGACGCGGCGGACCCGGTCGTGCTGGACGCCATGGACTTCCCGGACCCCGTCATCGAGGTCGCGGTGGAGCCCCGGTCCCGGTCCGACCGGGACCGGCTGTCGTCGGCGGTCGCCCGGCTGGCTGAGGAGGACCCGTCACTGCGGGTGCACGCCGACGCCGGGAGCGGCCAGACCGTCCTGGGCGGCATGGGCGAGCTGCACCTGGAGATCCAGATCGCCCGGCTGCTGCGGGAGTTCGGTGTGGACGCCCGGGTGGGCCGGCCGCGGGTCGCCTACCGGGAGACCATCCGGCGGGCGGTGCCGTCGGTGGACCGCACGCACCGGAAGCAGACCGGTGGCCGGGGCCGGTTCGCCCGGGTGCGGATCGCCGTCGAGCCGTTCGAGGGCGGGTACGAGTTCGTCGACGAGGTGACCGGCGGCCGCGTGCCGCGGGAGTTCGTCCCCGCGGTGGACCGGGGCTGCCGGGACGCGCTGCGGCTCGGCGTCCTGGCCGGGTACGAGGTGACCGGGGTGCGGGTGCGCCTGCTGGACGGCGCGTTCCACACCGAGGACTCCTCGGACCTGGCCTTCCGGGCGGTGGCGGCGGAGGCCGTGAAGGAGGCGCTGGCACAGGCCGACCCGGCACTGCTGGAGCCGGTGATGGCCGTGGAGGTGACGACTCCCGAGGACTGCGTGGGAGACGTCATCGGCGACCTCAACGCCCGGCGCGGCCGGGTGCGGTCGCTGGCGGAGCGGCGCGGGGCCCGGGTGGTCTCGGCGGCGGTGCCGCTGGCGGAGATGTTCGGCTACGTGGGCGACCTGCGCGGCCGGACCTCGGGCCGGGCGTCGTTCGGGATGGAGTTCGACTCCTACGCACAGGCGCCCGACGCGGTGGCCGCGGCGGTGATCGGCCGCTGAACGGGCCCCGTCCCCCCAGGGGGCGGGGCCTTCGCGTATACGGGGACCGCATGCCCGGGAAGCGGGGACGACGCCCGCACCGCGCCTTCGGACGCGCGTGGACACCGGGCGCCCGCGGCGGCCGCACGGCGCGCGGGACAGGTCCTCCCGCGGCTGCCGGACCGGGGGCGCGGCCCCGCGGAGCCTCGGTCAGAGGACGGCGGCGCGCAGCAGGACGAGCTGGTCGTGGGTGTCCAGGACGGCCTCGGCCAGGCCGGTGTCCACGTCCTCCAACTCCTTGAACAGGGTCTCCAGCAGGGGGATCAGCTCGAGCAGCCAGATCACCACCTGGGGGTGGCGCACGGTCGGCGAGGTGGCCGCCACGGTGCCGGCGGTGTCGGCGAACTGGCGCAGGGCGCGGGGATGGGCGGACCAGCGCCGCAGCCGCTCGGTCCAGGTGTCCAGGAAGGGGGACAGGTCGTCGAAGGCGGTGGCCAGCGTGTCCAGGAGCAGGACGGCGGGACGGTCCTCGGGTTCGCGGTCCAGGGTGCGCAGCCACAGGGCGACGAAGCAGGCGCGGACGGCGGCGCGCTCGTCGGCGGGCCACTGCCACCAGCGGGCCAGGTCGAGCTTGGCGGCCACCGTGTCGATGTCGATGAGCCCGCCGCCGGGCAGGGCGAGGTCGAGGATGCGCGGCAGGAAGTGGCGCAGGTCGTCGACACCGCCCCAGGTGGTGAGGGCCTTGGCCACGAACCTGCGCAGGTCGTCCTCACCGAGTTCGCGCAGGGGCGAGCCGCGCAGCATGCGCTGGTCCTCGTCCGTGACGCAGTGCGGGCAGCCGTCGATGCGGGCCGCCAGGGGGTGGCGTGAGAACACCGCGTACAGCCGCTCGACCGCCTCTCTCACTGGTCTTCCTCCCCGGTGAGCGGTCCGGCACCGGTCCGGCGGCCGGTGGTGCGGGCGGCGGCCGTGTCGACGGCGTCGGAGCGCGGCGGCGGGAGCCCGTCCACGGCGGTCGGGGCGGGACGGGGGCCGGTGGCGGCGGTGCGCGGGGCCCCGGTGAGCAGACCGGCTTTGGGCGGGGAGGAGTGGAGCACGCCCGTCCGGGCGGGTCCGCCCCGGACCGGGGTCCCGCCGGCGGACACCCCACCGCGCGCGGTGAAGGCCTCCAACGCGGTTCGCAGGATCCCCTCCCGCCGCCGGTCGTGACCGCCCCGCGGTGCCCGGCGCCGCCCCGGGCTTGTTCTGCTCACCCGCAGGAGTCTACGGTCCCGGGACCCCCGAAAGTTCCACAACCCCTGGGGCTGCGGCTTTTCCGTTACCTACCGGATGCCCGGCGGTCGCCTTCGCGCGGCTCCGGCGGGCCCGGACGGCCCCCGGTCCGCTCCGGTCGCGAACGCCCGGCGAACCGCTGGACGGCGGCGAGGACCAGCAGGCCCAGGGCGGTGGCGGTGCCGAAGGAGGCGAGCGTCGCGGCGAGGCCGGGGCCGCCGAACAGGTCGGCGTACAGGTCCCGGGTGAAGGCGCGGGTCAGCGCGAAGACGACGGCGAAGAGCACCCAGGCGACGATGGAGGCGGGGTTCATCTGCGGACTCCGGCGGGTGCGGTGGAGGACATGCCGCGCATCCTAACCGACCCCGGGGCCGGCCCCGCGGGCGTGGTCCCGACGCGCCCCGCCCGCGGTGTCCTGCGGGTTCTCCACAGGTCCGGCGATGCACTGGCGCGGGCCCTCCGTGGCGGCGAGACTGGGTCCCGGTCGGGGATCCCGACCCGCCACCCCCTATCCGCCACCCCCTGGAGGGCACATGGAACTCGGGCTGCACATCGCCGACTTCACCTGGGACGGGGGCGTCCCCGAACTGGGCGGCCGCCTGGCCGACACCGCACGGCACGCCGAGGCGTCGGGGATCTCCCGGATCACCGTGATGGACCACTACTGGCAGCTGGGCGGTGCCCTCGGTCCCCCCGAGAACGCCATGCTGGAGGCCTACACCACGCTCGGCTTCCTGGCCGCGCACACCGAGCGGGTGCTGCTGCACACCCTGGTGACCGGGGCCGTCCACCACCGGCCCGGCGTCCTGGCCAAGCAGATCAGCACCCTGGACACGCTCTCCGGCGGCCGCGCCGGACTGGGCATCGGCGCCGCCTGGTACGAGGCGGAGGCGCGCGGGCTGGGGCTGCCCTTCCCGCCGGTGGCCGAGCGGTTCGACCGGCTGGAGGAGACCCTGCGGATCTGCCTGGGCATGTGGAGCGGTGAGGAGGGCGCGTTCGAGGGCGAGCACCACCGGCTGGAGCGGATGCTCGGCAACCCGCGCGGCCTGTCCGACCCGCGTCCGTACCTGATGATCGGCGGGATGGGCGAGAAGCGCACCCTGCGGCTGGTGGCGCGGTACGCGGACGCCTGCAACCTGTTCGGCGGGCCGGAGGTGCCGCACAAGCTCGACGTGCTCCGGCGCCACTGCGAGGACGTGGGCCGCGACCCCGAGGAGGTCGAGAGGACGGCGACGATCTCGCTCGACGCCGGGAGCGGGCGCGACGACCTGGTCGAGAGGCTGCTGGAACTGCGCGGGGCGGGCATCACCGTCACCTACGTGTTCGGGCAGGGGTTCCCGGACCCGCGCACCGTGGTGGACCTGCTGGCGGCGGCCCTTCCGGAGGTGGCCGACTCCTGAGCCCCGCCCCTCACCGCGGACCCGCGCCGCCGCGGGGGCCGAGCGCCCGGGCACCACGGGCCGCGCCGCCGCGGGGCCGCGCACCCGTGACCGCACCGCCGCAGGCCGGACACCGCTGCGGACCACGGCACCGCCACGGGACCCGCACCGCTGCCGGTATGGAGAACCGCACCGCCACAGACATGGAGCGGCACGGCGCAGGACGGCACCGCCGTGGGCGGCGGGGCGCCGCGGCGTCCCACCGCCGCCGCTCTCCCGCTTCGGCCGGACGGCGGGCCCTTCGGCGCGGGCCGCTGCATCCGCCCGCGTCCGGACCGGTGAGGGGCCGCCGTCCGGGTCCGCGTACCCGGCCGACGCATCGGCGCACCCGACGCACCGATACCGAAGGCGCGCGGAAGCATCCCTCCGTAGCCCGGGATCATCCCCCGGTATGACGACACGGCTTCCGGGACCGCGCAAGGATCGCCGGCATGGACCCCTACATATGGCTCGGCGTTCTGCTGGGCACCCTGTCCTGCGCCTCCTACGCGGCGGCCGCGGTGTCCCAGTGGAGGCTGGCGGTCCTGGTCCCCGAGCCGCTGGTCGGGGGCGGCCCCCTCAGCGCGCTGCTGGCCAGTCCCATGTGGTGGACGTCGATCCTCCTCAACGGCGGGCGGGCCGCCTTCCAGGTGGCGGCCCTGGCCTTCGCCCCGCTCACCGTGGTGCAGCCGCTGGGCGTCCTCACCCTGGTCTTCGCGATCCCCTGGGCCGTCCGGCTCGGCGGACGGCGGCTGACCCGCCGACAGGTGCGGGGCGCGGTCCTGGTCGTGGCGTCGGTGGCGGTCCTGCTGGTCCTGTCCGTGACGGACGGCCGGAGCACGCCCCTCTCCACCGCCGACGGGTGGACCGTCGCCCTCGGCACCCTGGCCCTGCTCGCAGCCGGCGCCTGGGGGGCGGGCCGCTGCCCGGCCACCTGGCGCAGCCACCTCCTGGCCGCCCTGGCGGGCATCGCCTTCGGCGTCTCCTCCGCGCTCGCCAAGACGACCGTCACCGTCCTCGGCACCGACGGCGCAGCCGCGTTCACCCACCCGGCGGCCGCGGGCACCGCGGTCGTCGCCCTCCTCGGGGTGTTCCTGGCCCAGGCCGCCTACCAGGGCGTGGAGCTCGGTTCGCCGCTGGGGGTGACGACGGTCGCCAACCCGGTGGCGGCGTCCTCCGTCGCCATCGCCTTCATGGGCGAGTCCTTCCTCGGCGGTCCGGTCGGCCTCATCCCGGCGGCCCTGGCCGCCGCGGGCGCCGCCTACGGCATCTCCCTCCTCACCGCCCGCCTCCCGGCCCCCGCCCCGCGAGCCGCCTGAGCACGCCGTCCGCACCGCCGCCCGTGCGGGGGCCGCCCGGCCCGCGGCGGAAGAATCCCGGAGAAAAATCCCGGCGCGTGTCGATCCCGTCGGCGGCCGTTCGACGAGAGGGTGTGAGCACGGACGGAAAACGAGGAACACACATCATGCGCACTCTGATCGTCACCGCCTTCGTCTCCCTCGACGGCGTCATGGAGGCCCCGGGCGGAGAGCCCGGCTACCGCAACGCCGGCTGGACCTTCAAGGCCGTCGAGTTCGACGAGGCCGCCTACGGGATCAAGGCCCGCGAGCAGGAGGAGGCGACCGCCCTGCTGCTCGGCCGCCGCAGCTACGAGGCCTTCGCCCCGGTGTGGCCGACGATGGTCGAGGAGTTCAGCGGCTACAACGCCATGCCCCGCTACGTCGTCTCCACCACCCTCGCCGAGCAGGACGAGCGCTGGCCCGCCACCATCCTTCGCTCGCTGGACGACGTGGCCGCCCTCAAGGAGACCGAGGGCGGGCCGATCATCGTCAACGGCAGCGGCACCCTGGCCCACGGCCTCGCCGACGCGGGCCTGGTCGACCGCTACCACCTGCTGGTCTTCCCTCTGCTCCTGGGCGGGGGCCTGCGCCTGTTCAGCGACTCCGACAAGGACCTGACCAAGCTGGACCTCGTGGAACACGAGGTGTACTCCAACGGCGTCCAGAAGCAGGTGTTCGACGTCGTCCGCTGACCCGGAGCGGACCGCGCGGTCCGGCGGGGGCCGGGAGGCCGGGTAACGGTCTCCCGGCCTCCCGGCCGTGCCCGCCGGCCCCGGCGGCCACCCGGTTCGCCGGACGGAGGCCTCGTCCGAAATCCGGCGTGCCCCGGGTACGGGGCGCCGCCCCGTGCGCCCGGAGGCCGGAAATTCGCCTATCCTCCCAAGTCAGCGGTGGCGGAAGCGACCCGCTCCGTTCCGCGTGCCCGAGGCCGCCCGCTCTGATCCGCGCATCCGGCGGCCGGCGACCGACCCCGGACCGAGATGGGTGCCCCCATGGCGGAACACGACGCCCTCCCCCAGCACATCGAGAACGACGGCCGCGTGACCCGGTGGGAACGCAGATCGGAGGTGCCGATGCTGCTGCTCGCCGTGGCCTTCCTCGTCGCCTACGCCTGGCCGATCATCGACCCGGAACTGGAACCCGACCTGTACACCGTGCTCCAGGCACTGTCCTGGACGGTCTGGCTCGCCTTCGCGATCGACTTCGCCGTCCGCCTCTACCTGAGCGAGGACCGGGTGAGGTACGCCCTGCGCAACTGGTACGACGTGCTCCTGATCCTGGCGCCCATGTTCCGCACCCTGCGCCTGCTGCGCCTGTTCTCGATCGTGCGCATGCTGAACCGCTCCGCCCACAGCATCTCCCTGATGGGCCGGACCTCCGTCTACGTCGGCGGCGCGTCGGTGCTCATGGTCTTCCTGAGCGCGGTCACCGTCCTCGACGCGGAGCGCGGCGCGCCGGACGCGAACATCACCGAGTTCGGGGACGCCCTGTGGTGGTCCATGGTGACGGCCGTGACGGTCGGATACGGGGACTACTACCCCGTCACCCTCGAGGGGCGCCTGGTGGCCACCGTGCTGATGATCATGGGCATCGGCCTGATGGGCGTGGTCACGGCCGCGGTCGCCTCCTGGTTCCTGCAGAGCGCCCAGGAGGAGTCCCGCTCCCCCTCCTCCTGACGCCGGCCCGCGGCGCCCGCCGCCGCGGCGCCGGCCGCCCCGGCGGCCGCTCAGCCGCGCCTGCCCCACTCGATGGCGGGGCAGGTGTCCATCACCATCGGCACCCCGGCGTCCGTCGTGCGCCGGAACGCCTCCTCGTCGACCACGCCGAGCTGGAACCACACCCCGCGGGCGCCGACCGCGACGGCCTGGTCGGCGAACTCCCCCGCCGCCTCGGACCGGCGGAAGACGTCGACGACGTCGATGACGCCGACGGCGGCGGCCGCTTCGGCGAGCGTCGCGTAGGCCTTCTCGCCCAGGACCTCCTCGCCCGCGGCGGCCGCTCCGGGGTGGACCGGGACGATCCGCTTGCCCTTGGCCTGCAGCACCCGGGCGACGCCGTGGGCGGTGCGCCGCGGGTCGTTGGACAGGCCGACCACAGCCCAGGTGTCGGTGTCGTCGAGGAGGTGGTCGATGGTCTCGGGGTTCAGCCACGGCTCGGTCATGTCGGTGGACAACATCCCCGCAACGCCGCCGATTCCCGCCGCTGGGCGGAGAACCGTCCCCGCGGCTCCGGTCCCGGCCCGCGGGCGGGCGGATGTGCGGCCCCGGCGGTCCGGCGGCCGGGTCCCGTGGGCCACGGCGGATGCGGTGGACGGCCGTGGGCGGTGGCTCTCCGGGCGGTCGCACGCGCACAGGGGCGGGTCGCGCCCGGAGACGTCCCAGGTCGAAAGAGGTGAGAGCCGGCGAGGGGACTTGAACCCCTAACCTGCCGCTTACAAGGCGGCTGCTCTGCCAATTGAGCTACGCCGGCGGGGCGCCGGACTCCCGCAGGAGCCGCGTCCACCCGAATGGTACCGGGTGAGGCGCGTTCCGGCCTACTCGGAAAAGCCCGTCCCCGGTTCCGCATCGGGGAACCGGGGACGGGAGGGAGGTCAGGAGTCCCGCTGCTCGGCGCGCAGGCGCGCGACCTCGTAGAGGGACACCCCGGCGGCGACCGAGGCGTTGAGCGACTCGGCGTTGCGGATCGGGATGCTCGCGATCACGTCGCAGGACTCGCGCACCAGGCGGGACAGGCCCTTGCCCTCGGATCCCACCACCACGACCAGCGGGCCGGTGGCCAGGTCCAGGCCCGGGATGGCGGCGTCGCCGTCCGCGTCGAGGCCGACGACGAACACGCCCGCCTTCTTGAAGGCCTCCAGGGCACGGGTGAGGTTGGTGGCCTGGGCGATCGGGAGCCGGGCCAGGGTGCCCGCGGAGGTCTTCCACACGGTGGTGGTGACCCCGGCGGAGCGGCGCTCGGGGATGAGCAGGCCGTCGGCGCCGAACGCGGCCGCGGAGCGGGCGATCGCGCCGAGGTTGTGCGGGTCGGTGACGCCGTCGAGGGCGACGATGAGCGGCGGCTCGTCGGAGCCCAGCGCCCGCTCCAGCAGGTCCTCGGGCACGAGGTAGCGGTAGGGCCGCGCCTGGAGGGCCATGCCCTGGTGGACGGCGCCCGGCTGGCCGTTGCTCTCGCAGCGGCGGTCGAGCTCGGCGCGGGTGACCTCCAGCACCTCCACGCCCTGCTCGCCGGCGAGGCGGGCGGCCTCGTTGACGCGGTCGTCGGTGTCGAGGCTGTTGGAGATGAAGAGGCGGCTGGCGGGCATGCCCGCGCGCAGCGCCTCCAGGACGGGGTTACGGCCCACGAGCAGGTCGGAGTCGACCCGGCGGCGCTCGGGCTCGGAGCCGCGGGTCGACCGCGGGGCGGTGCCGGGGGCCTCCGCGTCCTTGGCCCGGCGGATCGCCTTGGAGCGCTGCTTGCCGTCGTACCAGTGCCGCTGTTCGGCGGGCAGGGTGCCCTTCTTGCCCTCCAGGGACCGGCGGCCCTTGCCGCCGCTGCCCTTGGTGGGGCCCTTCTTGCTCTTCTTCGCCGGCATGGTCGCCGTCCCTCCGCTACGTATCGCGAGCATGCCGGAAGCGTTCTCCGGCCGGTGGGGTGCCGCGTCGCCGATGGCGGCGGCAAACCCCCAGGGTACCGCCGAGCCGGTACCGGACGTGTTGTCCACAGGCGGCCGCGCGCCCCTGGTGGCGGGTGGCGGGGCGCCCTACGGTGGAAACCGGGGGCCGCCCCGCCCCTGACCATGTGCGCTGCCCTCAGCCCCGCCGCAGGTCCCAGCGCGGCCCCTGCGGCGTGTCCTCCACCACCACGCCCGCCTCGGCGAGGCCGTCGCGGATGGCGTCGGCGGCGGCGTAGTCCTTGCGGCCCCGGGCGGCCTGGCGCTGCTGGAGGACGACGGCGACGAGCGCGTCGACCACCTCGCGCAGTCCCTGGCCGCCGGTGGCCCACTGCTCGCTCAGCGGGTCCAGGCCCAGCACGTCGAGCATGGAGCGCAGCTCCCCGGCGAGCTCGGCGGCCTTCTCCTTGTCCCCCGCCGCCAGGGCGGTGTTGCCCTCGCGGACGTGCCCGTGCACGACGGCGAGGCCCTGGGAGACGCCCAGGTCGTCGTCGAGCGCGGCGGCGAACTCGGCGGGCACCCGCCCGGCCGGGACGACCCCGCCCAGCACCTCGACGGCGCGGGTGAGGAAGCCCTCGATCCGCTGGTAGGCGACCGCGGCCTCCTGGAGCGCCTCGTCGGAGTAGTCGATGGTGGAGCGGTAGTGCGCCTGGCCGAGGTAGTAGCGCAGCTCGACGGCGCGCACCTTCTCCAGCATCTGCGGGATGCGCATCGAGTTGCCCAGCGACTTGGCCATCTTCTCGCCGCCGATCTTGAGCAGCCCGTTGTGCAGCCAGTACTGCGCGAAGGCGTCACCGGCGGCGCGGGACTGGGCCATCTCGTTCTCGTGGTGCGGGAAGACCAGGTCCAGGCCGCCGCCGTGGATGTCGAAGGCCGGGCCGAGGTACTTGGTGGCCATCGCCGAGCACTCCAGGTGCCAGCCCGGGCGGCCGCGGCCCCACGGGGTGGGCCACGTGGGCTCGCCGGGTTTGGCGCCCTTCCACAGGGCGAAGTCGCGGGGGTCGCGCTTGTCCCGGTCGGGGTCGGAGTCGGCTGCGGGCTGCACCTGCTCCAGCCGCTGGTTGGACAGGTCCCCGTAGGGCGGGAAGGAGCGCACGTCGAAGTAGACGTCGCCGGAGCCGTCGTCGGCGGCGTAGGCGTGCCCGGAGTCGATGAGCCGCTGCATGAGCTCGACCATCTCGGGCACGTGGCCGGTGGCGCGCGGCTCGACGGTGGGCGGCAGGCAGCCCAGCACGTCGTAGGCGTGCGTGAAGGCGCGCTGGTTGCGCTCGGTGACCTGCCACCAGGGCACGCCCTCGTCGGCGGCGACCTTGATGATCTTGTCGTCGATGTCGGTGACGTTGCGGCAGAAGGTGACCTCGTAGCCCTTGTGGGTCAGCCAGCGGCGCAGGATGTCGAAGTTGACCCCGGACCGGATGTGACCGATGTGGGGCGGTGCCTGCACGGTGGCACCACACAGGTACAGGGAGGCGTGTCCCTCGCGCAGGGGGACGAAGTCGCGGACCTGTCGGGCACTGGTGTCATAGAAGCGCAGACTCACGTTGTCAAGCGTATCGTCTTTCCCCTCACAGCGGCGTCACAAACCGACGCCTCGGAGTGGGGGTGATACGGGCGCCGGAGTGGTCGCGGCCCCCTGTTTTCCGCATCGGACATCCCGAAGTGCTCATATACGGAGAACCGTATTCGGGGATCCGTTGTGTGAGATACCCCGGAACAAAGCGTCGCGGCCGAGGAACGGCAGGTCACGAGATGCAGCATATTCCGACATAACGCCACGGAACGCCCTTGGGGCACGGAGTGGCGAAGCCACCGGAATCGGACGGAATCTCGTGTTAACGGCATCACCTCGACTACGCTGCGGAAGCGATGGCCCCTTACAACGATGTCCCCGGCACAGGAACACGGAACGGCAGCCCCGCGGGTCGCGGCACGGGAGTCGGCGCTCTCGCCGGCGGTGCCCTGTTCGTCGGGCTGATCGCGCTGTGCGCCCTCGTCATCTCCTATAACGGTGTCTTCCGGCTGGCCGAATACGGTCATCCGCGGGGCGGAGCGCTCGCCCACGTGTTCCCGGTGACCTACACGCTGCTGCTGCTCATGGCGTGCTGGACCAGCTACCTGATGCGCGACGCGTCGCCGCGCCGCCGCGCCTGGGTGGACCTGGTGCTGATCCCGCTGCTGGTGCTGTTCGCGGCGGCGGTGATGGTGCTCAACAACCTGGGGCTGATCGAGTCGATCCCCCAGCGGGTCGCCAACGTCATCGTGGCGGTGGCCCCGCTGCTGGCGCTGCTGGTCGCGCTGCTGCTGTGGATGGCGGTCCGTGCCCACCTGCGGCACAGGCGCCGCGCGGGCGGACCCCGGCCCACCCCGGCCGACGACCGGCCCACCGTGCTGCGCGCCCGCGCGGTGGTGCACGGGCAGGAGCCCCGGGCGGCCGAGCCCGACGACGGGCAGTCGCTGGAGCAGCGCCTGCTGGGGCTGGGCCTGGGCGCCGCGACGCCGGGCCCGGGGAAGCCGTCGGAGGAGGCCGCGGGCCCCGGACCGGACGCGCCCGCGCGGCCGGAGCCCGAACCGGCCGCCGCCGAGGAGGACGGGGAGCCGGAGGCCTCGGTGCCGACCCTGCCGCTGCCGCGCCGCGGCTCGGGCGGGGGCAACCCCATCAGGAAGGCCGCCGAGAACCCGCCGCTGGTCCCGGTCGCTTCCCCCGAGCCCGGATCCGTGGCGGATCCGGAGCCCGGGGCGGACCCGGTGCCCGCCCCGGAGCCTGAGCCCGCCCCGGAGCCTGAGCCCGCCCCGGAGCCTGAGCCCGCCCCGGAGCCTGAGCCCGCTGCGGAACCGGCGCCCGCCGCGGAACCGGCACCCCTGCCGACGGTTCTCGCGGACGAGGGGTTCGAGCACGACCCCGCGCCCGGCGACCCCGTCACGGACGAGGCGGAGGCGCCCGCCGCGGTGCCGACCGCTCCGGAGCCGCCGGAGGAGCCCGGCGGTCCCGGGGCCGCTCCGGCGCCGGAGCCCGCCGCGGCCCCGGAGCCCGTGGCTGCTGTGGAAGTGGAACCCGCCGTGGCCGTGGGCCCGGGGGAGGACGGCGCCGCGGAGGAGGCGTCCGCGGAGACCCCCGCCTTCGGGATCACCTGGGAGCCGCCGGAGGACGACGAGGACACCTGGACCCGCGCCGAGTACGTCCCGCCGGTCTGGACGCCCCCGGAGGACGACGAGGCCCCGGAACCCGAGGAGGAGCCCGCACCGGCGCTGGACCACGACACCGGCCCGGCCGTGCGCGCCGCCTTCCGCATCCCGGACGACCCGATGGCCGCCTCGCGCTCCGCGCTCTCGGACGACCTGGCCGACGACGGGCCGGTCTGGTCCCCGCCCGTGCCCGGGGAACGCGAGAAGAGCCCGTGGCCCGCTCCCGACGCCTCCGGTGGCCGTGCCGAGCCCGGCGGCGCCGACGGGGACCCGTGGCCGACGCCCCCCTCCGGTGAGGCCGGGGACGGCCCCCGGTGGGAGGCCCCCGCGTCCCCGGAGCCTTCGCACACGGCGGGACGGGACCGGGGCTCGGACCCCGCGGCCGGCTCCGTGCCGGAGAGCCGCGGCGGCTCCCCCGCGGAGGAGGCCGGACCCGCGCCGGCCGCCGCGGGTGTGCCCGCGCCCCCGGAAGGGGACCCCGTGCCCGCGGACACGCACGACGCCGGGACCGGCCCGGACACCGGCGACGACGAACCCCTGTGGCCCGCCACCGCCCGACCGGAACGGCCGGCCGTCGCCGCCGCCCCGGAGGACCACGACGGCGGCTCTCCCCGGCCCGCGTCCGCCGGGCCGGACCGCTCCGACACCACGACGGCTCCGGCGACCGCCGGAACCCCGCGCACGGCCGGCGCCGATCCCCGTACCGGCGACGACGAACCCCTGTGGCCCGCGCCCTCCCGGCCGAGCCGCCCGGGCACCGCGACCGCCCCCGCGGACACGCACGCCGCAGAGGGGTCCCACGGCACCGGCGCCGACGAACCCTTCCGGCCGGCACCCGCCCACCCGGTCCGGACCCCCCCCGGGGCTCCGGCGGCGGCCGGGGACGGCCCGTCCGGCCCGCCCGAGGGGTCCGGACGGCCCCGGCGCGGCGGCTTCGCCGCACCGGCCGTGCCCCCGGGGGCCGCACGGCCGCGCGAGGACGACGCCGACCGGGCCGACGAGGCCGACGACCCCGACGAGCACACCACCGAGCCCGTGCGCCGCCACAGGCCGCTGGAGAAGCGCCCCATGATCCTCAAGCCGCCGCGGCCGCCGATGCCCGACTTCGCCTCCGGGCCGCCCTCCCGGCGGGTCCGCAGCGAACCCCTGCGCCCCGACGAGTGACCGGGTTCGGACTCCGCGCGCGGGCGGCGACCGGCAGGTGGTCGCCGCCCGTCTCCGTCAGCGACCACGCCCGTGCGGCGGTCGCCCCGCGCGTGGGGATGCGGTCGATCCGCACCACCGGGAAGCCCGCGGGCCGGCTGAAGCCGACCTCCTCCCCCGCCTCGAGGGCCGACCCATCCTCGACGTGAGCGGTTCGGTCCCCGGTCGTCGACACTCGCGTTCAGGTCGCCCAGGAGGACCGACCGCTCCAGCGGCTCCCCGGCGACCGCCTCGCCCAGTGCGCGGACGGAGGCGTTGCGCCGGTCCACCCCGAATCCGGAGGCCTCCACCCGCACCGACGCCGGGTGCACCACGTCCACGGCGCAGGCTCCTCCGGGCCCGCCCGCCTCGGCGCGCAGCGCCCGTGCCCACCCCGTGCCGGTGTCCACCGGGGCGGCGTCGACGACGGGGTGGCGGCTCCACAGGCCCACGGTGCCCTCGCCCACGGGGTACGGCAGCGGCCCGGTGAACTCCGCGCCGTAGGCCTCCCAGCGCTCCCGGGTGACCTCCTCCAGGGCGACCGGGACGGGGGGCGGCGGACAGCGGCGCCCCGGCGACGGGTCCGGCGGTGGCGCCGGCGGCGGCGTTCACATTGTGGATGACCGCGGTCAGGTCGGGCCCGACCGCGGATCGGGGGAGGCCAGGGGACGCCCGGGTCCGGGCAGCCGGACGGCGAGCAGCAGCAGGGCGGCCGGCCCGGCGGGGACGGAACGGCGCACGAGCGCCACGGCCGCGGCGGGGACCGCCAGGACGCTCCACGGGGCGGCACGCTCTCCCACGGTCCGCCCAGGTGCTCCGGGGTCTCGGGGACCCCGGAAGGCGACCGCGAGGGCGACCAGCGCGGTGAGTGCCGCGGTGACCGCCCCGCGGGGCCGGGGCGCCCACCGGCCGCCCGTCCGGCCGGTCACGGGCTCCGGCCCCGGAGGCCCGGGCTCCCCGGCCGGAGCGGCCTCGTCCACGTCCGCCATGTTCTCTCCTGGGGCTTCTGTGCCACTTGGGGGCGCTGTCCGACCCAGGAGGGCAACAGGACGGGTGTCGCGGCGCCGTGAAGCACGAACGCCCCGCGGCCGGAGCCGCGGGGCGTTCGTGTCGATCGGGTGGTCAGTCCACGGGGACGCACAGGGCGGTGGCGATGGCGGCGATGCCCTCGCCGCGCCCGGTGAGGCCCAGTCCGTCGGTGGTGGTGGCCGACACCGTCACCGGCGCCCCGACGATCCCGGTCAGCGTCTTCTCCGCCTCCGCGCGCCGGGGCGCGAACTTGGGCCGGTTGCTGATGATCTGCACCGCGATGTTGCCGACCTCGAATCCGGCCGCGCGCACGCGGGCGACCGTCTCGGCCAGCAGCGCGGCGCCCGAGGCGCCCTTCCAGCGGGGCTCCGAGGTTCCGAAGTTGGACCCCAGGTCCCCCAGGCCGCACGCGGAGAACAATGCGTCGCAGGCGGCGTGGGCGGCGACATCCCCATCGGAATGACCGCTGACGCCTTCCTCCCCCGGCCATTCCAAACCGGCGAGAAAAAGTGTCCGTCCAGGAGAAAACGGATGGACGTCGGTGCCGACGCCCACCCGAGGAATTTTCGTCATGAATTATGCGATTCCGAGACCGTGCTTCAGTTCGTCAGAACCTCGTCGAGGAGGGCTTCGGCCTTGTCCTCGTTGGTCTTTTCCGCGAGGGCCAGCTCGCTGACGAGAATCTGGCGCGCCTTGGCGAGCATCCGCTTCTCGCCGGCGGAGAGACCGCGCTCCTTGTCCCGGCGCCACAGGTCGCGCACGACCTCGGCGACCTTGTTGACGTCGCCGGAGGCGAGCTTCTCCAGGTTGGCCTTGTAGCGCCTGGACCAGTTGGTGGGCTCCTCGGTGTGCGGCGCGCGCAGCACCTCGAAGACCTTGTCCAGGCCCTCCTGCCCCACCACGTCACGAACGCCGACATCCTCGGCGTTCGCGGCCGGCACACGCACCGTCAGATCGCCCTTGTCGACCCTCAGAACGAGGTAGGTTCTGTCCTCGCCCTTAATGGTGCGAGTCTCGATCGCTTCAATACGAGCAGCCCCATGATGGGGGTAGACAACAGTGTCGCCGACCTTGAAAGCCATGTGACAGGTACCCCTTCCGCTACCACAAGGATACCATGAATCTGTGACTTAACGTACCTATTAGCTTTGCGAACACGCAGGTCAAGCCCCACTTTTTAGGGCTTGACAAAGTCTACCCGACCCTGCGGGAGTGGCCGATCAGTGCAGGTCCGGACGGGCCGGGGGCCCTTTAGCGGAAGGGATCGGCGGCCGTCACGCGGGGGTCACGGGACCCCGTGCCGGACGGCGCCCGCGCACCCGGAAAGAGATTCGTATCACCATACGGGGGCACACCCGGCCCGCGGGCCCCTGCCCCCCGGGGAGAGGGGCCCGGCGGGCCGCGCTCAGCTCTCCGGCTCGTAGTCCTCCCGCCGCTCCCCCGTCACCATGTAGACGAGGTTGTCCGCGACGTGCACCGCGTGGTCACCGAAACGCTCGTAGAACCGCCCCACCAGAGTGACGTCCATGGTGGCCTCCACCCCGTACTCCCAGCCGGGGGCGAGGATGCGCTGGAGCAGCTTGCGCCGCAGCCGGTCCATCCGGTCGTCGTCCTCGTCCAGCTCCAGCGCGGTGTCGGGGTCGCGGTGCCGGATGACCTCCCCGGCCTTGGTCACCAGCATCTCCGCCTGGTGGCCCATCTCCAGGACGATGGAGCGGACCGGCTCGGGGATCGCCGAGTCGGGGTGCCTGCGGCGGGCGATCTTGGCCAGGTGAACGGCGTGGTCGCCCATCCGCTCCAGGTCTCCGCGCATGTACAGCGAGGTGATGATCGTCCTCAGGTCGGAGGCGACGGGCTGCTGCCGGGCCATCAGACTGAACGCGGTCTCCTCGACCTCCTGGTCGAGGCGGTTGATCCTCTCGTCACCTGAGATGACCTCCTGCGCCGCGTCCAGGTCACTGTCCAGCAGGGCCGTGGTGGCCCGTGCGATGGCGTGCCTGGCCAGGCGGGTCATCTCGATGAGGCGCTCGCTCAGGCTGTCGAGGTCCTCGTGGTACGTATCGCGCATGGTGTCAATGCTCCCAGTGGTTTTCTGAAGAGTCGGCCAAGAATCGGTGAACGCTGGAAGAAGCTCGGCCATGACAGCGGCCCTGACCGGGTAAAGGTCCAGCCCGCACGTTTACGATCGAAACGTGCAAGGGGAACTTCTCGCCGCTCTGACCGGCATCATCGGACTCGTCGCGGGCGTCGTCGCAGGCGTCCTGGCGGGCTCGTTCTTCCGGGTCGGCGGCACCGAGCGGCCGGCGCCCGCTCCACAGCGCAACGACGGCACCACACTGCCGCCGGGCATCGCCGAGGTCCTTTCCGCTCTCCCTTCCTCCGCAGTGGTCCTGGACTCGGCCGACCGGGTGCTGCGCGCCTCCTCGGCCGCCCGGGCCTTCGGGCTCGTCCGGGGCGAGGAGCTGGTCATCGACGAGCTCCTCGCACTCGCCCGCCGGGTGCGGCGCGACGGTGTCATCCGGGAGACCGAGATCGAGGTGGCGGTACGCAAGTTCGGCCCCGACGCGACGTCCTTCGCCGTGCGGGTGGCGCCGCTGGGCGGCACCGGGCTGGTGCTGGTGCTGGCCGAGGACCAGACCGAGCACCGGAGGGTGGAGGCCGTGCGCCGCGACTTCGTGGCGAACATCTCCCACGAACTCAAAACTCCGGTCGGCGCGTTGTCACTCTTGGCCGAAACCGTACAGGACGCCAGTGACGACCCCGAGGCCGTGCGCCGGTTCACCGACCGCATGCAGACGGAGGCGTCGCGGCTGACCGCGCTCATCCAGGACCTCATCACGCTCTCGCGCATCCAGGGCGCCGAGCCGATGGCCGAGCCCACCCGGGTGGACCTGGGCGGCGTGGTGGAGGAGGCCCTGGACGCGGTGCGCATGCCCGCCGACGCCAAGGGGATCGAGCTGGTGGCCAGCGGCGCCGAGGGCGTCACCGTCCTGGGCGACGAGGGGCTGCTGGGCACGGCGCTGCGCAACCTCATCACGAACGCCGTCTCCTACAGCCCCAAGAACACCCGGGTGGCCGTCTCGGTCGCGCAGACGCGCACCACCGTGGACATCAGCGTCGCCGACCAGGGGATCGGCATCCCCCAGCAGGACCTGGAAAGGATCTTCGAGCGGTTCTACCGTGTGGACGCCGCTCGGAGCCGGGCCACCGGAGGTACCGGTCTGGGCCTGGCGATCGTCAAGCACATCATGACCCACCACCGTGGAGAAGTGACCGTGTGGAGCAAGGAGGGGTCGGGGTCGACGTTCACTCTGCGTCTGCCCAGACCCGATGACCGGGGGCTGGACGCCGCCCGGAACACCGACCGTCAGGAGGCGGCACAGTGACTCGTGTACTCGTGGTCGAGGACGAGGAGTCCTACAGCGACGCCCTGTCCTACATGCTGCGCAAGGAGGGCTTCGAGGTCGCCGTGGCCCCCACCGGGACCGTGGCCCTGGAGACCTTCGACCGCACCGGCGCCGACCTCGTCCTGCTGGACCTGATGCTGCCCGGCCTGTCGGGCACCGAGGTGTGCCGGAGCCTGCGGCAGAAGTCCAGCGTCCCGGTGATCATGCTGACCGCCAAGGACTCCGAGATCGACAAGGTCGTCGGTCTGGAGCTGGGCGCCGACGACTACGTGACCAAGCCCTTCTCCTCCCGCGAGCTGGTGGCCCGCATCCGCGCGGTGCTGCGCCGCCGGGGCGGGGAGACCGTCGACGAGCCGGGGCTGCCCACGGCGCTGGAGGCCGGCCCGGTCCGCATGGACGTGGACCGGCACGTGGTGACCGTGCGCGGTGAGAACGTGCAGCTGCCCCTCAAGGAGTTCGAGCTCCTGGAGGTGCTGCTGCGCAACGCAGGTCGGGTGCTGACCCGGATGCAGCTCATCGACCGCGTGTGGGGCGCCGACTACGTCGGCGACACCAAGACCCTGGACGTGCACGTCAAGCGGCTGCGCGCCAAGATCGAGGACGACCCCGGCAGCCCCAAGTACATCGTCACGGTGCGCGGACTGGGCTACAAGTTCGAGCCGGTCACCGCCGACGTCTGACCCCTCCCCTCCCTCCGAGAGGACTCCACCCCCCTTCGTGTCCCGGTCCCGGGCCCTCGCGGCCCCGGCGGCCGGGACACGGCCGTTCCGGGGGCTCCCGGCGGCTCCGGCGGCTCCGGGGCGTCCCGGCACGGGCGCCGGGGGGCCGGGCCCGGGGGTCGGGGATAAGCGGCCGATAACCGCCGGAAAGGCGGTTCGCGCAGGATTCCGACACGGGGGGCGTCCGGATCGAGGGCGCCTCCCGGGCCAGCACCGGACCCGCGCAGAAAGGCGTCCCGCCCCATGACCTTCATCGGTATGACCGCCGCCGTGCACAGCCTGGACCTGCCCGGCACCGAGGTGATCCCCATCTACGAGGGCTTCCACGGCTACATCTACGGCAGCCTGTCCGAGGCCAACACCGCCGACCTGGACCTGGTCCGGGCCCGGCTGGGGTCGGGGCCGCTGCGCATCCTGGACCTGTGCTGCGGGACGGGCCGGTTCGCCCGCGCCCTGGCCGCCGAGGGGCACTCCGTCACGGCCGTCGACCTGTCCGCGGACATGGTCGGCCAGGCGGAGGAGATGTGGCGGCCGCTGGCCGCCGACGCCCCCGGCTCGGTGGTCTTCGAGGCAGCGGACGCCACGGCGCTGGAGCCGGAGGAGCCGTTCGACGCGGTGCTCATCGGCGGGCTGTCCGTCAACACCTTCGACGCGCCCGGACGCCGGGAGCTGCTGCGGGCGGTGCGCACGTACCTGCGCCCGGGCGGGACGCTGCTGTTCGACCACTTCCCGGCCCCGACGGGGACCGCGCCGGTGGAGACGTACCACACCTTCCCCTTCCCGGGGGAGGACGGGAACGCCTTCACCGTGCTGTCGGTGCTCCAGACCCCGCTGGAGGGGACCCAGATCACCAACATGTACTCGGAGATCATCGACACCGAGGGGGTGACCCGCCGCTTCCTGTCCAGCGAGACGGTCACCTACACGGACGCCGAGGAGCTGCGCGGGGAGCTGGAGGGGGCCGGCCTGCGCGTCGTGGAGGAGCTGGACACCGCCCCGGAGGCGGAGTCGTCGTCCTCGGTGGCGCCCCGCTCGGTGCTGGTGCGCTGCGAGGCCGTGTGAGGGGGCGGGAGCGGTCCGGGCCGCCCGGTGTCAGACCTCCAGGAGGACGGTGAAGGGGCCCTCGTTGGTCAGGCCCACCGACATCTTCGCGCCGAACACCCCGGTGGCGACCGTGGCGCCCAGTTCGCGCAGTTCCTTGACGACGGCGTCCACCAGGGGTTCGGCGACCGGTCCCGGCGCGGCCGCCTGCCAGGTGGGGCGGCGGCCCTTGCGGGCGTCGCCGTAGAGGGTGAACTGGCTGACGACCAGCAGCGGGGCGCCGGTGTCGGAGCACGACTCCTCGTTCTCCAGGATGCGCAGCGTCCACAGCTTGCGGGCGAGCCTGGCCGCCTCGGCCTCCGTGTCGGTGTGGGTGACACCCACCAGGGCCATCAGGCCGGGCCGGGTGATCTCCCCGACCACCTCGCCGTCCACCGTCACCGACGCGTGCGACACCCGCTGCACGACCGAGCGCATGGGCCGCTCCCCCGCTTCCTTCTCTCGGCGTCCCCTACCGGCGTTCGGAACGCTGGAACTGGTTGAGCACCCGCAGCCGGCGGGTGTTGGTGATGATGCCGGTCAAGGACACCACGAACGCGCTGATGGAGTCCGAGAAGTCCTGGATCCGCCACTCGAGCGGTCCGGTGTACCAGGCCAGGCCGTCGCCGGTCAGCTCCTCCGGGGTGAGGTCGCTGAGGGCGGCCTCGGCCAGGATGTCCGACCAGCGGTCGACGTCGTCGAAGATGACCGCGTAGGGCAGGTAGCGCGAGTACAGCTCGACGCGCTGGCCGGGCGGGGCCGTCTCCGCGCGCGGGCTGAGCAGGTACCTCCGGAAACCCATGGTGTGGGCGTACACCGAGCTGCCGAGCCTGGTCTTGTTCGGCATGTACTGGGCCCCGGCGGTGATGGCGGCGCCCGCGATGACGACCGCCAGGCCGGTGAAGGCGGCGGTGGTGAACACCGCCAGCACCGCGGTGAGGACCACCCCGGCCGCGGTGACCGCCATCCCGGCGGTGCTCCACAGGGTGCGCACCCGGTTGGGCGAGCGGGCGAACCACTTGAGCCGCACCATGTCGCGGTACAGCTCCTCGCGGACCCGGTCGATGCGGGCCGGGAAGTCGGCTGCGGCGCGCGGGGAGCCCAGCCGGGACAGCCGCACCGTGGGGCGGTCCCCGAACAGGGCGTCCAGCAGCAGCCACTCCGAGGGCAGCAGGGTCTCCCCGGGCGGTCCGTCCAGTCGGACCAGCCGCCAGTCCACGGAGGTGAAGTGCTCGTGCGGCAGCTCCTCCAGGCGGATGTAGCCGCGCACCGCCAGGTCCAGGACGGTGGCGGTGAGGTCGGCGATGTCCACCCGCTCGTCGATGAGCGTGCCGATCTGGCCCGGGTGGACGCCGTCGGGCGGGGTGAACCGCACCCGGCCGTCCTCCTCGGTGACCGGGGCGTGGTCGCCGGCCGCGGCCTCCTTGCGCAGGGCGCGCTCGTCGCGGCCGCGGATCCGGATGAGGACGGCCAGGCCGCCGATGAGGACGACCAGCAGCACCCCGAACACGCTCGCGGTGGCGGGCGTGACCTTGAAGGCCGAGGCCAGCGACCAGCGGCGGGTGAGGATGGGCTCGCCCTCGGCGGTGCCGGGCGGGTAGTTGACGACGATGTCCAGGCGTTCGTCGGGCTCCATGTCGGCCTGGAGGAAGTGCGCGACCGAGGACTCCGGCCCCATGTCGGAGGCGGTGCAGTACATGGCGCTGCGCGGCTCGCCCGCCAGGCAGGACAGTGCCTCGGGCGGGAGCGGGGCGGTGACGGTGACGTCGGTGGCCTCGACGGTGTGGCTGTAGGCGCCGATGGCGCGCCATTCCATCTGCACGCCCCGGGACACCTCGCTGACGGTGCCGCCGATGCGGTAGGTGAGCACCACCTCGTCCAGGCCGCGGGTGGGGATCTCCACCACGAGCGCGCCGTCGCGGTGCTCCAGAGCGGCGTCGAGCATCCGCCCGTCGGGACCGGTGACCTTCACCCCGCCGACCTCGAACCGGCGGTCGTACTCGGTGTCGTAGAGCATGGTCTCGGTGAGGCCGCGGACGAACACCTCGGGGGCCGTCCCCTCGAACCGGATGGTCTCCCGGGCGTGCAGGACCCCCAGGGCGTCGAGTTCGAGCTCGACGGTGTTGGTGATCAGGGGGCCCTCGCGGTCGCCGCTCTGCCGCCCGATGACGCTCGAACCGGCGGCCGGTACTGTGGTGGCCGGTGCCGCCACCGTCGCGGCGGGAGCCGCGGCCACCGCGCCCGCGGCGGGCGCCACCGGCAGCGAGGAGAACACGAAGAGGGCCGCCGCGAACGCGACGGCCTGGCGCCAGGAGCCGACCCACCACATGATGCGAGAGCCTATCCGGTCCCCCCGGCCGGTGATGTCCCCGGGCGGTCAGCGCACGGCCCCTCCGGCCCGGCCGGGCCGGGGCGCGGAAGGGGCCCGCCGGTGAGGGGGAGGCCCGTGTCGGAGGACTGGTCGGAGCGGCCCGGGTTCTTCCAGCGGATGGGGATCGGCGTGTCGCTCACCCTGGGCACCGGACTGGCGGCGGTCGCCCTGACCGGGTTCCTCGCCATCTCCGCGATGATGCCGGGCACGGATCCCGCCTGGTCGCACCCGGTGGCCGCGGGGGACGCGGACCCCGGCGGGACCGGGGAGCCGGCGGCCGGGACGTCGCTGCTCACGGACAACCCGCTCTACCTGGCCGGGGAACTGGGCGAGGTCACCTGTGAGGCACCCGCGCTCGACGAGGACGACCCGGCGTCGGTCGAGCGGTTCGTCCACACCATCGCCGACTGCCTGGACCGGGCCTGGGGGTCCTACTTCGCGGACGCCGGGATGCGGTTCACCGCGCCCAACCGCGTGTACTGGTACACCGAGGGCCACAGCCCGTGCGGGGCGTTCCCGACGGGGGACACGGCGGCGTTCTACTGCCAGGCCAACCAGGGCCTCTACCTGGGGGTGGAGGACATCGTGGAGGCGTCGGCGGGCAGCGACCGCCCGGAGGCGTACACGTTCGTCATCAGCCACGAGTACGGGCACCACGTGCAGGGGCAGTCGCGGATCCTGGCGGAGTTCCACTCGGCCCGGGCCGGGGTGCCGCGGTCGGCGGCCGACGAGCTGACCCGCCGCAGCGAGCTCCAGGCCAACTGCCTGGGCGGGGTGTTCCTGGGGGCGGCCGAGGAGCACCTGGGGTTCGGTGCACAGGGCCGGGAGAATATCCTCGATGACGTCGTCCGGCGTTCGGACCGGGGGCTGGGGCACACGCACGGCAGCGGGGAGAACGGTCGGCTGTGGACGGCGCACGGTATGGACCGGAGGGATCCGGGCGCCTGCGACACGTGGGACGCCCCCGAAGAGCTGGTGCGGTGACGGTGGCGGGGCGCGGGCCGGGCCGCCCGGCCCGCTGAGGACGGGACGGTCGGCAGTGCAGGGTTCGGGTGGGGTGTCCGCGGAGGAGCGGGCGCGGCGCACCGACCGCCGTGTGTTCGCGACGGTGACGGGCCTGCTGGTGGTCCTGCTGGCGCTCGCCCTGCTGTCGTGGACGACCGTGGAGGAGGCCGGCGGCGGGGCGGCGGACGCGTCCGGCCCCCCGGCCACCGACTCCGACGACAAGTCCGGGCTGGTGCCCTCCGGGAGCGAGCGCTCCGGGCCGCTGCCCGGCGCGGTGCAGGCCCCGGAGCGGCCCACGGGGCACGCTGCCCTGGTGGCCAACCCGCTGTACGGGACGGGGCGGCTGAGCCCGCGGCCGTGCCCGGCCCCGGAGCTGGACGTGGACGACCCGGAGTCGATGGGGGCGTTCCTGCACACCGTCGCGGACTGCCTGGACGACGCCTGGGGCACCCAGTTCGCGCGGGCGGGGATCCCGTTCACCCCGCCGCGCCGGGTGTTCTGGGACGAACCGGGGGTGAGCCCCTGCCGGACCTACCCGTCGCAGGCGGGGGCGTTCTACTGCCGGGCGAGCGCGAGCATCTACATCGGGGTCACCGACGTGGTGGACAAGTGGAACGGGGCGCGCAACGGCGTCGTGTACGCCTCGCTGCTGGCCCACGAGTACGGGCACCACGTGCAGGGCGAGTCGGGACTGCTGGAGTACTACCACGAGCAGCGGGAGCTGGAGGTCGGCAGCATCGCGCGCAACGGGTGGACGCGGCGCAGCGAGTTGCAGGCGAACTGCCTGGCGGGTGCGTTCCTGGGGTCGGTGCGGGTGGGGTACCCGCTGACCGAGGAGGACCTGGACGCCCTGCTCACCGACGCGGAGGCGACCGCCGACCGGGAGGGCGGACCGGAGAAGGAGCGCACGCACGGGTCGGCGGAGAACAGCGTGCACTGGACGCTCACCGGCTGGGAGGAGCAGACCCCGGGGGCCTGCAACACCTGGGACGTGGACGACCCCTCCCTGGTGGACTGACGACACCCCCGCGGACGGGCCCCGGGACGCGGCGGCAAAGCGGTGGAACGGGGCCCGGAGCGGCGGTGAGCGGGCGCTCCCGGGCACGGCGGCGGGGCGGCTCCCCAAGGCCGCAGGAGAGCCGTGGCAGGGCGGCCGAGGCACGGGCGACCACCGGAGACGGCCGTCGGCGGGCGTCCCCGGGCACGGCGGCGATCGGCCTCCCGTGGCCGCAGGAGAACCCCGGCGGGGCGGGCCCCGAAGCGGCCGGACGGGGCCCGGGTAGTTTTCCACAGGTCGGGGACCTGCGCTGTCGCGCGGACACGGAGCGTGGCAGGATGCTGGCATGTCGGATCAAACAGAGCCCCTCCGATCCCGCGTCCCGCCCCCCGCGGCCTCCGACCCCCTCCTCCCCGGCGCCCCCGCTGCCCCGGTGCCACCGGTCCCCGAGGACGGCCCGGGCGCGGTGCCCGGTGCCCCCGGCAGCGACGCCCGGCCCGGGCGCGGGCGGGTGGAGCTGCGGGTGCACGGGGTCAGCGGCGGTCAGGCCGAGGAGCTGCTGGACGTCGAACCCGCCATGCGGGTGGGCGGGGACCGGCTCGCCGGGTTCTTCCGCTGGCGGCGGGGCGCCGACACCGAGACCGTGCCCGGGGTGCGGCGGGAGATCTTCGCCTGGGGCAACCTCACCTCGGGGAGCGCCTCGCGCGCGTTCTGGCTGCTGCTGCTGCCGTTCATGCTGGTCAACGTGGCGTACTGGATGCGCCCCGGGCGGGCGAGCCGCAACCTGCGCGGGACGGCGCGGGTGGCCGACAACCTGTACGGGGCCGGGGTGCGGCTGCTGGCGCTGACCCTGACCGTGCTCATCACGGTGGCGGCGGCCGGGATCGGGGTGGACCTGCTCGGGTGGCAGTGCGCCGCCGGGCTGGGCGAGGAGTGCGCGCGGGCCCGGCCGTGGCTGGAGTTCTGGGCCTCCCCGGACTCGGTGCTGTCCGCGCCGGGCCCGGCCCTGGCGGTGGGGGCGCTGGTGCCGCTGGCGGTGGTGGCGGTGCTGGAGCGGCTGTCGCGGCGCACCGCCGCCGACTACGAGGTGGTCTCCTCCCCCGTGCCGCCGGTGTACGACCCCGGGGCCCCGCTGAGCCACCCCGACCTGTGGCGCAACAGCGAGATCATGGCGCGGCTGCGGTCGGCGCACCTGGCGGTGTCGCTGGGGGTGCTGTCCCTGCTGGTGGCGGTCCCGGCACTGCTGTACGACCTGGGGAACGGCCCGGCGCTGCCGTGGGGCGCGGTGCTGGTCGGGGCGCTGGGCGCGGTGTCCCTGGCGGGCACGGCCAGCGTGCTCGTGCCCGGGGTGGACCCGCGGTGGAACGTGCGGGCCGACCGCCTGTGCCGCCTGCTGCGCAACGCGGCCCTGGCCCTGGTCGCCGCGACCGCGGTGTACGTGCTGTGGCCGCGGCCGGGATGGACGGCCCAGGGGAGGCTGCCCGGGCACGCGTCGGTCCTCAACGCCCTGTTCACCGTCCAGGTGGCGCTGGTGCTGCTGACGCTGGCGGCCGCGGTGGTGCTGTACGTCTCCGCCCGGGCGCACCGCGGAGCGGCGATGCGCGGGATGGCGGGTCCCGCCACGGCGGCGCTGGGCGCGCTGACCGGCGGGGCGTTCTCGGCGGCGGCGGTGTACCAGGGAGCGCTGTGGCTGAGCGGCTGCCGGGCCCTGTCCGCCCCCGGGGCGGACTGCCTGCCGCTGGAGACCCCCACCGTCTACTCCTGGCTCCAGCTGGCGATCGCCCTGGAGGCGGTGCTGGCGCTGGCCGTGGCGGCTGTGCTCGCCGTGCGGCTGCGGCGGGACACCCGCGGGCACGTGGCGGCGGTGACCGAGGACTACGAGCGCAGCGTGCGCGACCGGCGCACCTGGGACATCGCGCGGGCGAGGGCCCTGGGCCGGATGACCGAGGTGCTCCCGGGGGTGCTGGCGGCGCTGCTGGTCCCGGCGGTGGCACTGGGCGCCCTGGTCCTGTACTCGGTCCTGTCGGGGCATCTGACCCCCGGCGGGCCCGAGCCCGCGGCGGCGGCCGTGGCCGGACGGGTGCGGGTGGTCGCCCACGGGGCGGTGTCGGTGCTCATCGGCGCCGGGTCGCTGCTGGGCGGGGCGGCGCTCGTGGCCCTGGTGTGGATCGGCCGCAGCGCCTACCGGGACCGGCCGACCCGGCAGGCGGTGGGCGCCGTGTGGGACGTGGGCACGTTCTGGCCGCGGGTGGCGCACCCGCTCGCCCCGCCGTCCTACGCCGAACGCGCGGTGCCGCAGCTGGTGGCGCGGGTGGCGCGGATGACCCGCGAGGGCTCCGCGGTGGTGCTGTCGGGGCACTCGCAGGGATCGGTGCTGGCGGCGGCGACGGTGTGGCAGCTACCGGACGACTGCCTGGGCCGGGTCGCGCTGATCACCCACGGGTCGCCGCTGGACAGGCTGTACGCGCGCTACTTCCCCGCCTTCTTCGGACCGGAGCCGTTCGCGGACCTGCGCGGCCGGGTCGCGGGGTGGCAGAACCTGTGGCGGACCACCGACGCCATCGCCGGGCCGGTGCGGATGCGCTCGGGGGCGGTGGGCGGGGCGGAGACGGCCGTGGTGGAGCCGGCGGACCCGCTGCCCGACCCCCGCTCCTATGACGCGCTGCCAGGCGAGGCGCGGCGCCCGGAGATCCTGGGGCACTCGTACTACACGGACGACCCGGCCTACTCACAGGCGCTGCGCCTGATGCTCACGGAACTGGAGAAGGTCTACCAGGGGCCGTAGGGGCCCTCGTTGCGGCCGCCGCCGACGCCCTTGACGGCCGGGCGCACGTCGAGCAGGAAGATGAGGGTGGCGACCAGGCACAGCAGGATGAAGATGGCCACGTTGAAGAACACCGCGAGCGCGGAGAGACCGGTGGCGACACCGGTGAGGGTGACCCAGAGCTTCTTGGTCTGCTTGTCCATGATCGCGAAGGCCTCGGCCGGGGTCCGGATCGCCTCGATCAGGGCGTACAGGCTGGCCACGAAGGTGACCAGGTAGATGACGTACCAGATCATTCCGATCACAACACACTCCCGACGATGTTCATGGGGACGGGGGTCCGCCCGTCCACCACGGTAAACGGATCGGCGGTGCGGATCGTGCCCGGGAACGTGTCACACGGGTGAGGGGGCCGGCTCACCCGTCGGCGGCGGGGCGCCCGGAGGCGTCGCCGGGGCTGCGAGCGCGGGTACCACCGCGGGTCCGCCGTCGGCGGGGTCGTCAGGGTGTCCGGGGGGCGTCCCGGCTGCGGAGCGCGGGCCGTCGGCGCGGGCCCGCCAGCGGTCGGGTGGTGGGCCGTCCGGGGCTCGTCGCGGGCGCGGGCCCGCCATCGCGGGGGTGACAGGGAGTCCAGGGGACGCCGTCGCGGGCGCGGGCCCGCCGGCGGGCGGTCGGCGGTGCGGAGCGCACCCGGGACCCTCGCGGGTCAGGCGGGACGGCCGGGCGGTCGACCGGAGGGCCACCGGCCGGGCCGCGGGGTCAGATGGTGATGTGCCACAGGCAGGTGACCGAGGCCAGCAGGAAGGCCGAGGCCCCCATGATGACGGCACCGGCGTGGTACGGCAGCTCGTCGTCGGGCCGCAGCAGGCGGTTGACCCGGCGCATCACCCCGGGCTCGGCCTCGACGGCGGCCATCGCCCCGGCGGGCACCGGGGCGGGCCCGGCGGCACCGAACCGCAGCAGCGCCATGGCCAGCTCGCGGGAGGAGCTGGTGCGGCGGGCCTGGTCGTCGGCGCACATCTCGATGAGCAGCGCGACGGTCTCGTAGTAGGCGCGGACCAGCCGCACCCGGGGGAAGGCCCGCTTGAGGGAGGAGAACGGCAGCAGCACCAGGTCGTGGCGTTCGCGCAGATGGGCGTGCTCGTGGGCCAGGACGGCCGCCAGCTCGCGGTTGTCGAGGACGGCGAGGGCGCCCTCGCTGATCACCACCTGGGAGCGCAGCACGCCCGGAAGGCAGTACGCGGCGGCCGCCGGGTGCTCGATGACCCGCGCGCCGGGGACGTCGGGGTGGTCGTGTGCCACGAGTTCGAGCAGGTCGTGGTGGCGTCGGCGGACCCGCACCACCTGCACGAAGGAGGAGACCAGGCCGTAGAAGAGCACCAGCGTGAGCACCACGGCGAGCACCACGGCCACGAGGTGTGCCACGCCCTCGGCGCCCTGGGCGAGCTCGGTGAGCACGAGGCGGCCGCTGAAGACGTCGGCGGCCAGGGCGAGCAGGCCGCCCGCGGCGCCCTGCTGGTAGGAGGAGAGTCCGAAGGCCAGGAGCGCCCCGATGGTGGACACGCCCCAGGCGAGGCCGAGTGCCTGCCAGGTGATCACGGCCGTGTAGGGCCCGCGCGAGGGCCACTTCGCCCGGTGCAGGAGCCCCATGGCGATGAGGCAGCCGACCGCGACGAGTGTGAGGAGGGCGGCACTGACCATACGGACTAGTTCCTTGGCTGCTCGATTTCAGCGAGTGCGCGCCGGAGCGCCTCCGCCTCCTTGCCGTCCATCGACTGGACGAAGGCGGCCAGGGCCGCGTCACGATCACCGGTCTGCCCGAGAGCGTCGAACATCAGCTCGGACACGTAGGACTCCCGACTGGCTGCCGGACGGTACCGCCACGCACGGCCTTCGCGTGCCCGGGTGACGACCTTCTTCTTGGCCAGCCGGTCGAGCACGGTCATGACGGTCGTGTGCGCGAGATCCCGCTCGGCGAGCTCTCGACCGACCTCACGAACCGTCATTGGTTCATCTCGCGTCCACAGTACATCCATCACTGCGCGTTCAAGTTCGCCGAGCCGATTCATGCCCTCGAGTCTACTTGCGGTCGTACTACAGCCTGTCGTACCCCCACGTTAAATCGTGGTGTCCCGCGGTACAAGGGTTTTCCCCGCCCGATGTGGAGCGGTCGGGTCCCGAGCCGGGCCCGCCGGGCCGGTGCGACCTGAGAGAGCCGTGCCGAGGTTCGCGTATCCACCCTTCCCAACCCCCCTCCGGGTGCGATAATTCCGCCCCACGGCAGAGGGGGGACGGGCCATGGACACCTCGCGGCACAGCCGGATCGGCGTGGTCAGGGGCGACATCACCGAGCAGCGGGTGGACGCCGTCGTCAACGCCGCCAACAGCTCCCTGCTGGGCGGCGGCGGGGTGGACGGCGCCATCCACCGCAGGGGCGGCAGGGCGATCCTGGAGGAGTGCCGGGCGCTGCGCGCCTCCCGGTACGGCGGGGGCCTCCCCGCCGGGCGGGCCGTGGCGACCACCGCCGGGCTGCTGCCCGCCCGCTGGGTGATCCACACCGTCGGCCCGGTGTACAGCGCCGCCGAGGACCGCTCCGCCGTGCTGGCCTCCTGCTACACCGAGTCGCTGCGGGTGGCCGCCGATCTGGGCGCGGAGTCGGTGGCCTTCCCGGCGATCTCCACCGGCGTGTACCGGTGGCCGGTGGCGGACGCCGCCCGGATCACCGCCGAGGCGCTGCGCACCGCGCCGGTCCGGGTTCCGCTGATCCGGGTCGTGCTGTTCGACGACACCGCGTTCGCGGCCTTCCGGCAGGCCTTCGACCCCTCCTGAACGCGCCTCACGCGCCTCACGCGCCTCGCCCCGATCGTCGCACCCGCGCGGTAGGAAGGAACGCGACGACTCCGCAGCGAAGGGGACCGACCGTGGCACTCGACTGGCAGCTCACCGTGGACTGCGCAGAACCGCACCGGATGGCCGCGTTCTGGGGGGCGGCCCTGGGCTACGAGGTGGAGGACCACCAGGACCTCATCGAGCGCCTGGCCGCCGAGGGGGTCATCGACCCGGAGGAGCACACCACCCTGGTGAACGGGCGGCGCGCGTGGATCACCGCGGCCGCCGTGCGCGACCGGGCCAGTGGCCGCCGCCTGCTGTTCCAGCGGGTCCCCGAGCCCAAGACCGTGAAGAACCGCTGGCACCTCGACCTCAACGCGGGGCCCGAGCGCCGCGACGCCGAGGTCGAGCGGCTGGTGGGCCTGGGTGCGACGGCGGTGCGCACGGTCCGGGAGCCGGGGACGCACCACGTGGTCATGCTGGACGTCGAGGGCAACGAGTTCTGCGTCCAGTAGCCGGGCCCGCCCCGGCCGGGGACCGGGCGGTTCAGGAGCCGGGCGGGGCGATGGGCGGCGGGTAGTCGCCGTCGGAGGGCGGCGAGTCCCAGGGCGTGTGCGCCGACCGGCCGGGCAGCCCTGCGAGCTCGGGGACGTACCTGCGCACGTACACCCCCTCGGGGTCGAACCGGCGCGCCTGCCGCAGCGGGTTGAACGCCCGACCGGGGCGGGTGTCGTTGCCGGTCCCGGCGACCCACTGCCAGTTGCCGTGGTTGTTCGCGACGTCGCCGTCGAGCAGGTGGTCGGCGAAGTGCTCCGCCCCCGCCCGCCAGTGGATTCCCAGGGTGCGGGTGAGGAACGCGGCGGTGATCATGCGGGTCCGGTTGTGCATGAACCCCTCACAGAGCAGCTGCCGCATGCCCGCGTCCACGATGGGCACCCCGGTGCGGCCCTCCTTCCACGCCTTCAGCGCCGCGGGGTCGTCGCGCCACCGGGTGCCGCGGGGCCGGTAGTCGCGTACGGCGATGTCGGGGAAGGCCGCGGTGACCTGGTGGTGGAAGTCCCGCCAGGCGAGCTGGCGGACGAACGCGGCCCCACCGGGCTCGTCCCGGGCGAGCGACGCAGCCTCCAACGGGGACAGGCAGCCGAAGCGCAGGTCGGCGGACAGGTGCGAGGTCGCCCCGGCGGGCAGGTCGTCGTGCCGCTCCTCGTACCGGGCCAGACCGCTGTCGAGCCAGGCGTGCAGCCGGTGGCGGGCGGCCTGCTCGCCCAGGAGGAGAGGCCGTCCGGCGGGTTCGCCGCGCCCGCCGTCCAGGTCGGCGGGGATCTCCCCGGGGTCCACACCGCCGGGCGGCGCCACGTGCTCGGGAGCGGGGAGGACGGAGCGCCAGGGGTGCGCCTCCCAGGCGCGGAGGTAGGGCGTGAACACCTTGTAGTGGTCGCCCCCGGTCGGAGTGACGTCGCCGGGCGGCACCACGGTGAGACCCGGGTGGGAGACCACGCGCAGCCCGGCGTCGCGCAGCCGCCGCTCCCGCCGGGCGGCGGCGCGGGTGACCCCCTCGGTGAGGTGGACGGTGTCGGCCCCCACCCGCCGGGCCAGCGCCGCGACCTCCGCGGCCGTGTCGCCGTACCGCACGACCAGGTCGCCGCCCCGGGCGCGCAGGCCGTCGCGCAGTTCACCGAGGATGCCCGGCAGGGCGCGGACCCGGTTGCGGGCGGAGCGGCGCAGCAGGGCGGGGTCCAGCACGAAAACCGGGAGGACGGCCCCGCCACCGCGGAGCGCGGCCGTCAGGGCGGGGTGGTCGTGCAGACGCAGGTCCTGGGTGAACAGGACGACGGTGTGGGCCATGACACCCCATCCTCTCACTCTCCGTGAACGAATGACACAGTGAATGGAACATGCGCCCGCCGACTGCGGCCGGGGCGCGGGAACGGGTAGGGAAAACACATGGACACTCTCACTCCCGCAACAGGGGAACCCGAGGTCAGGCCGCGGCTGGGGGCCTCCAGCTGCCTGCTGGGTGTACCCGTCCGCTACAACGGCGGACACTCGCGGTACCGCTTCCTCACCGACGAGCTCGACCGGTACGTGGAGTGGACCGAGGTGTGCCCCGAGGCCGAGATCGGTCTGGGCACCCCGCGTCCCACGCTGCACCTGCAGCGCAGGGGCGAGGAGAACCGGGTGATCTCCAGCGGGGACGGCTCGGACCGCACCGACGAGCTGGCCGGCATCGCCGACGCCCGGCTGGAGGAGCTGCGGGGCCTGGACGGGTACGTCCTCAAGAACAAGTCGCCCAGCTGCGGACTGCTGGCCCTGCCGGTGTTCGACGAGGACAGGCAGCGGGTGGACGGCAGGGGGCGGGGGGCGTTCGCCGCGCGGCTCACCGAGCTGCTGCCCGACCTGCCGGTGGAGGAGCAGGGGCGGCTGTCGGACGCGGCACTGCGCGAGGCGTTCGTGGAGAGGGTCTTCGCCCGCGCACGGCTCCGCGCGCTGTGGGAGCCCGGGTGGCGGCCCCGCGACCTGGTCGACTTCCAGACCCGGCACAAGCTCCAGCTGATGGCGCACTCCCCCGAGGGGTACCGGGAGACGGGGCGGATCGCGGCCGGGGCCGGAGCGAACGACCCGGAGGAGACGCGGCGGGAGTACACGAGGGCGTTCACCACGGCGATGGCGGTGCGGACGAGCCGGGGCAGGCACGCCAACGCGCTCCAGCACGCCTTCGGGATGATCAGCGACGGCCTGGACGACGCGCGCCGGCACGACCTGCTCGCCGCGATCGAGGACTACCGCGAGGAGCGGGCCCCGCTCAGCCTCCCCATGGCGCTGCTGCGCCACCACGGGGAGGCGGACGGGCCGGAGTGGCTGCGGTGCCAGACCTATCTGCGCCCCTACCCGGAGGATCTGAGGCTGCGGCACGCGCTGACGGTGTGACGGCCTTGTCGGGGGTTCGGGAATCCGCATTTCCCACACGGACCAGACATGGATGATTACCATGAGTGACATCCCTGGTTCTTCAGCAGGATGCCCCTGACCCCCGACACCTCCCGAGGCCACCGGTGTTCTCCACGTTCTCCCAGCGCGCCTTCGTGCTCGTCTCCTCCGGCCTGGTGGCCGTGGCCGCCGCCGCGCTCGCCGCCCTGCCGCCGGAGGGACTCGTGGAACGGGTCGGCGCCCACCTGGGCCCCGACCCGGCCCTGGCCGGCAGCGCGCTGGTGCCGCCCCGGGCCGGGGGACCGCCCGCGCCGCCGCCCCGGCCCGGCCAGGTCTCCGCCTGCGTCCAGGCCGCCCCGGCGTCGGTCTCCGTGATCCCCGACGAGACCGTGCCCGGCGGCGGGAGGGAGCTGTGGGTGCGCAGGCCGGTGGGGCCCGACAGCGCCGACCTGCCCGTGCTGTACCTGCTGCACGGAGCGGACACCGACCACCGCGGCGCCGTGGACGCCGACGCCCGCGCCGCGCTGGACCGGGAGATGTGCCGCACCGGCGTGGAGTTCGTGGTCGCGGTGCCCGAACGCGCCGACGGGGCGCCCGCGGTCCTCAGCCGCGCCGTGGTGCGGGCGGTCGAGGGCGCGCACGCCCGCCCGCGCGCCCTGCGCGCCGTCGGGGGCGCCGACGACGCGGCGGCCGCCGCGGCCGCCTCCCCCGAGGTCTCCCAGGCGGTGCTCTGGGACCCGGCCGCCGACGAGGTCGCCGAACCCGAGGCCGCCCGGTTCCTGCTGGTCGGCGAGGACACCGGACCCCTCGCCGCCGTCCTCACCGGGCACGGTATGACGGTCGCCACCCGCTCTCCGGGCGCGGATCACACCGGGGGCGCCGCGGCCGCGCCCTGGGGGGCCGCACTGCCCGCCACCGTCGACTTCCTCGTCTCGGGCTGGACCGCTACACCCTAGGAGGGAGGCCGTCAACACCCGCCCCCTCGGACCGTCCGCTCAGGAACACTGTGTACCTTCGTCGCTGTTGATGACAAAGGTGTGAACACGAGCGGAGAGGACCGGCGGTGTCTGGAATCGTTCCCGAGGGAGGATCTGAGGCACTTCCGTCCCGGGTGGCGACGGTCAGCCTGCACACCTCGCCGCTGGACCAGCCGGGCACCGGCGACGCGGGCGGCCTCAACGTCTACGTGGTCGAGGTGGCCAGGCGGATGGCCGAGCGCGGGGTCGCCGTCGACGTCTTCACCCGGGCGACCTCCCCCGACCTGCCGCCGGTCGTCGAGCTGGCCCCGGGGGTGTCCGTGCGCCACCTGGCCGCCGGACCCTACGGCCACCTCGACAAGAACGCCCTCGCCGAGTACCTGTGCCCGTTCATCTTCGGGATGCTGCGCACCGAGGCCCGCGACGAGCCCGGCCGCTACGGCCTCGTGCACGGCCACTACTGGCTCTCCGGCAAGGCCGGGGTGGCGGCCGCCCGCCGCTGGAACGTGCCGATGGTGCAGACGATGCACACCATGGCGCGGGTCAAGAACGCCGCCCTGGCCGAGGGCGACCTGCCCGAGCCGGAGGCGCGGGTGCGCGGTGAGGACCAGCTCGTCCACCAGGCCGACCGGCTCATCGCCAACACCGACGACGAGGCCCGCCAGCTCAAGGAGCACTACGGAGCCCGCGACCACCAGATCAGTGTGATCCCCCCCGGGGTCGACCTGGACGTGTTCACGCCGGGGCCGCGGCGCGCCGCCCTGGAGCGGATCGGGCTGGCCCCCGACACCGAGCTGCTGCTGTTCGTGGGCCGGGTCCAGCGCCTCAAGGCCCCGGACGTGCTCGTGCGCGCCGCCGCCCACCTGCTCGAACGCGACCCGTCGCTGCGCTCGCGCCTGGTGGTGGGCGTGGTCGGCGGACTGTCCGGCGGCGGGATGGGCGGACCCCGGATGCTGGCCGACCTGGCGCGCTCCCTGGGGATCGCGGACGTGATCCGGATGGAGCCGCCGCAGTCGCGCGAGCGCCTGGCCGACTACTACCGGGCGGCCACCGCGACCGTCGTGCCCTCCCACTCGGAGTCGTTCGGGCTGGTCGCGGTGGAATCGCAGGCCTGCGGCACCCCGGTGGTCGCCGCCCGGGTCGGCGGGCTGGCCACGGCCGTCGGCGAGCGCTCGGGGGTCCTGGTGGACGGGCACGACCCGGCCGACTACGCGACGGTCCTGCACCGGTTGATCGCCGAGCCCGCCCGGCGTGACAGGCTGGCGGAGGCGGCCCCGGCGCACGCCGCCACCCTGGGCTGGGACCGGACGGTGGACGACCTGCTCGACGTGTACCGCGCGAGCATCACCCCGTACACGGCGCCCGTGGGGCTGCCGCTGGCCGCCGCGCGCTGACGCGCGGCTCGGGAACGGGAGGAACGGGACGACGTGGGAGAACGAACGGCGCGCACGGCCGCGATCGAGGCGATCGCCCTCGCGGTGGCGGAGTCCGGACTGGAGTCGGAGCGGCCCCGGGAGGGGGCGTTCCTGGTGACCCTGCCGGGCAAGGCCAGGCTCAAGACCCTGGTGTGGCTGGAGGTGGGACCGCACAGCCTGACCCTCACCTCGTTCTTCTGCCGCCGGCCGGACGAGAACCACGCGGAGTTCTACCTGTGGCTGATGCGCAAGAACTCCGACATGTACGGGATGGCGTTCGCCGCCGACGAGGTCGGCGACGTGTACCTCCGGGGGCGGCTGCCGCTGGAGGGGGTCACCCCCGACGAGGTGGACCGCCTGCTGGGCTGCGTGCTCACCTACGCCGACGAGAACTTCAACGGCGCGCTGGAGCGCGGGTTCGCCTCGGCGATCCGCAAGGAGTGGCGCTGGCGGGCCGAACGCGGCCACGACATGCGCAACCTGCGCGCGTTCGCGCACCTGGCCCCCGAGGACCACGCGGGCTGACCCCGGCCGGGCGCGCCGGTGCAGCGCCGGCCGGGTCCCGGGGGTCGGGGCCCGCCCGGGAGAGGCGGTGGCCGCAGGCCGTCCGCCGGCGGTGGCGCGTCGACGCGGGTGCCGGAGGCCGGCGGGCGGGAGCGGCCGACGGACCGGGGGCGCGGGGGATACCGCCTCCCCCTGGCCGGTGTCCGTTCACCGCCAGGCACTAGGCTTTGCCCCATGGGAACTCTGGTACTGCTCCGACACGGTGAGAGTGTCTGGAACGCGAAGGGCCTGTTCACCGGATGGGTGGACGTGGACCTGTCGGCCGCCGGCGAAGCCGAGGCGCGCCGCGGCGGCGAGCTGCTCAAGGAGGCCGGCCTCACGCCGGACGTCCTGCACACCTCGCTGCTCAAGCGGGCGATCCGCACCGCGAACCTCGCGCTGGAGACCGCCGACCTGCACTGGCTTCCGGTCCGGCGCAGCTGGCGGCTGAACGAGCGCCACTACGGCGCCCTCCAGGGCAAGGACAAGGCGCAGACGCGCGAGGAGTACGGCGACGAGCAGTTCATGATCTGGCGCCGCTCCTACGACACCCCGCCGCCGCCGATCGCCGACGACGACCCGTACTCGCAGGCCGGGGACGCCCGCTACGCGGACCTGCCGCCGGAGCTGCTGCCGCGCACCGAGTGCCTCAAGGACGTGCTCGACCGGGCTCTGCCGTACTGGTACGACGAGATCGTCCCGGACCTGGCCGCCGGGAGGACCGTGCTGGTGACGGCGCACGGCAACTCCCTGCGCGCGCTGGTCAAGCACCTGGACGGGATCGACGACGCCACGATCGCCGGGCTGAACATCCCGACGGGCATCCCGCTGGTGTACGACCTGGACGGCGAGTTCAGGCCGAAGGTCCCCGGCGGCACCTACCTCGACCCGGAGGCCGCCAAGGCCGCCATCGAGGCGGTCGCCAACCAGGGCAAGAAGTAGCCCCCGCCGGCCCCCGTGCCCGCGTCCCTCTCCGGGACGCGGGCACCGTCGTGTCCGGGCTCCGGGCGGCGGGGCCTCAGTAGACCAGGGGCCTGGCCCCCTCCGCGGTGATCTCCTCGACGAAGGTGGCGGCCCCGGCGATACGGACCCCGTCGAGGAGGCCGTCCTCCGTGAGGCCGCGCCGGGCCGCGCACTGGGTGCAGACGGTGACGCTCCCGGCCGCCAGGACGGCGGCCAGCAGGTCGGCCGCCGGGGCGGCGTGCGGCAGGGAGAACTCCTCGGCGCGGCCGGGAACGGCGAACCAGGAGGCCTCGCCGGTCAGCCACAGGGAGACCGGCACCCCGGAGGCCGCGGCGGTGGCGGCGACGGTGAAGCCCTGGTTGCAGCGTTCGGGGTCGTCGGCACCGGCCGTGACCTTGATCACAAGGGAAGGGGGCATGCCGGCCAGCCTATCGGGCGCTCACAGCCCCAGCAGGACCAGGAGGATCCCGGCCAGGGCCGTCACCGCGAAGGCGACCGTGACCAGCAGAGCCTCGCGGCGGCGGGGGGAGGTGTGCAGGGTCCGCTCGGCCACGCCGTGCTCGACGGTGAGGGCGCCGTCGCGCGGGGCGGCCACGACGATGCGGCCGTCGCGGACGTGCAGCTCACCGGTGACACGCAGCCGGGCACCGGGCCGGATGACCCATTCGCGGTACTCGAACTCGATGGTCTCGCCGCGGAACACCCCGGAGATGCGCCCGCGCACGCGGGGCAGCAGGTCGTCGGCGGGCGAGGCGACCCCGGGCTGGGGCCGGGCCACGACGCGCTGGAGGCACAGTTCGGCGTCACGCGGGCGGGGGGCGTCGCGGGGGTCGACGAAGATCCGCTCGCCGTCCAGCGGACGGCCGTCGGCGACCAGGCCGAACAGCTCCTCGGAGCCGTAGTCGGCGATGGAGTCGCAGGTGCGCTCCTGCACCGCTCCCTCCTGCTGGAGGGGGAGGTAGTGGCGCAGCACCTCGTGGCCGTGCCAGACGCACTCCACACCGGCCAGCCCGGAGGAGGAGGCCGTCCCGGCGGGGCCGGGCGCGGCGATCCCGGTGAGCGTGACGCGCTGCCCGCCCCGTGCCGCCAGGGCCGACGGCTCGAGCCGGGCCAGTCCCAGCTGGCGCCGCCAGCGGCGCAGGGCCAGGGCCGCGAGCGGGAGGAGGACCAGCGCGGCCACGAGCAGCACAGAACCGATCACCAGTAACACAGGCCGCCCCTTTGACGCGCTTCGGAGGTAGGGACGCAGGCGGGTCGGACACTCCCCGTGGACACGCCGCGTCGTCCATCATCTTTACCAGTTCTCCGCGAAAGCGGGGCCAATTGGGCATGTCCAGTCGGCCACCCCGGAATGGCGGTGGCCGAGCCGCCTCCGCGGAGCGCTACGCTCTGGTGTCATGCACGCTGATGTACACGCCGATCTGGCGAAACTGTCCTTCCTGCTCGGCCGCTGGGAGGGTGTCGGCGTCGCCGGCTACGCCGACGAGGAGGAGTTCCAGTTCGGCCAGGAGATCGTCTTCGAGCACCGGCCGGACCTGCCCTACCTGCACTACCGCAGCTCGGCCTGGCGGATGAACCCGGACGGGACCCTGGGCGACCTGGTCACCGAGGAGTCGGGTTACTGGCGGGCGCTGTCGGAGGAGGACACGGCCGACCGTGAGGAGGGCGTCCCGGTGATCCACCTGGAGGTGCTCATCACGCACAACGAGGGCTTCATCGAGTCGTACGCGGGCAACGTGTTCGCGAACCGGGTCGAGATGGCCACCGACGCGGTCCTGCACACCTCCACCGGCCTGGACGTGACGGCCTCGCACCGGCTCTACGGCCTGTTCGGCGACAACCGGGAGACCCTGGGCTACGCCTGGGACCTGGCTGCGCGCGGCCACTCGCTGCGCTCGTACATGTCGGCCCAGCTCAAGCAGGTCGGCAAGGGCGCGGAGACCCGGTAGGCGCGAGGCCCGGGAGAGGACGCGGCGACGCGGGGCCGACGGGGCGCGGGCCCGGGTCGGCCGCCCGGCCGCGGAGTCCGGGGGAAGGACGGATCCCGGGCCACTTCCCGCCGCTGTGGGCGGGGCCGGTCGGACTACTTCCGGCGGCCCGGGATCCGGGTGTCCGTTGGGATTCGCTGCGAACGAACGTCGCGCGAACGCGAGCTCGTCCTAGCGGACGGCCACCTCGCCAGTCCTAAAAGACTTCATCTTCTGGACCACCTCCTTTCCTGCGTGACACCGAAGGTACGTCCTCCGGGACACTCGGGGCAAATGTTTTTTTCGTGAGCGAAACCGCAGGTGGGACAGGGGTTTCCGCTTCCCCTCCCCGGGTGGATACCCTCGGGGTATGACTTCGCCGCTGCTGAGCACACCGGGCGCCGTGGGCGCCGACTCCCCCGACTCCGGGGTCGCCGCGCACTACGGGGACCCGGCCCACGAGGGCCGCGCCGCGGAGCGGTCCAGCGCGTGGGTGGACCGGAGCAACCGGGACGTGGTGACGGTGACCGGGCCGGACCGCCTCACCTGGCTGAACGACCTCACCAGCCAGCTCGTCAGGGAGCTCTCCCCCGGCATCGGCACCCAGGCCCTGATCATGGACACCCAGGGGCACCTGCGCCACCACCTGTCCCTGCTGGACGACGGCACCACGACGTGGATCCACACCGAGCCCGGTGAGGGCGCAGCCCTGGCGAAGTTCCTGGACTCGATGCGGTTCATGCTGCGGGTCGAGGTGGCGGACGTGAGCGCCGAGCGCGCCGTCCTGACCGTGGTGGGCCCCGAAATGCTCCAGGTGCTAGGGGGCGTCGCCTCCACGGAGACTCCGATGCGGCTCGTCGAGGAGGGGATCGACTTCTTCCTCCCCTCCGAGGACCTGGTGTCCGTCGCCGAGACGCTGACGGCCAACGGGGCCAGGCCTGCCGGGATGTGGGCCTTCGAGGCGAAGCGGATCTCCGAGCACCGGGTGCGCCCGTGGCTGGACACCGACGACCGCACCATCCCGCACGAGGTCGACTGGGTGGGCACCGGGCGGCCGGTGGCCCTGGACAAGGGCTGCTACCCCGGCCAGGAGACCGTGGCCCGGGTGCACAACCTGGGGCGCCCGCCGCGGCGGCTGGTCATGCTGCACCTGGACGGCACCGCCGAGCGGCTGCCCTCGGTGGGCTCCCCCATCGAGCTGGACGGCCGCACCGTCGGAAGGGTGGGCACCTCGGCCCGCCACCACGAGCTGGGCCCGATCGCCCTGGGCCTGGTCAAGCGGTCCGCGCCGACCGACGCCGACCTGCTGGTGGAGGGGATCGCCGCGGGCCAGGAGGTCGTGGTGGACCCGGACACCGGGGCCAACGCCAAGATCGACCTGCGCCGCCGCCCCCGCTAGTCCCGGTCCTGTCGGCCCGGCCCCGCCGTCTCCGTTCCCTTCCCCCCGAGAGGACGCGCGGTGTCCCTGAGACCGTGGATGCTGGTGGTACGGCTGCTGCTGGAGCTGACCGCCCTGGTGGCCCTGGGATGCGCCGTGTGGCTGCTGCTGCCGGGACTGCGCTGGTCCGCCCCCTTCGCGCTGCCGCTGCTGGCGGCGACGGCGTGGGGGGTCCTCGCTGTCCCCGGCGACCCGTCCCGGTCGGGTGGCGCCCCGGTGCCGGTGCCCCGGCCGGTGCGGCTGCTGGTGGAGTGGGCGGTCCTGTTCGGCTCCGCGGCCGCGCTGGCCGCCGCCGGGGAGGTCCCGGCGGCACTGGCGTTCACCGGGGTGCTGGTGGTCTACCACCTGTGCGCCTACGACCGGGTGCTGTGGCTGCTGGGCCTACGGGAGTCGGCCGGGCGGAGCGGGCTCAGTTCGGAGTGATCGGGGCGGTCCCGCCGAGCATCACCTCGGCGAACTCCGTGCCGACCGGTGCCTCGAAGATGATGTAGGTGGTGACGGTGGCCCCCGGATCGATGTCGTCCCACAGGTAGTCCCAGGCCACCGCGAACTCCGCCTCGTCGTCGTTGACGAACTGCTCGCCCCCGGTGGTGAGGGCGGTGGTGCCCGCGGTCTCGAAGACCGCCGGGGCGTTCCCCTCGTTCGTGACGTGGAGCCGGTAGATGTGGTACTCCATCCCGGGCGGCGCGGTGGCGTGGGTGCCCATGCCGTCGGTGACGCCGGTGTCCGTGTAGCAGGTGGCCACCAGGACGTGGAACGGGCCGAAGGCCGTGGTGGCCCCGGTGTACGACTCCGGCGGGACGCTCTGGGTGTGCGACCCGGCGCTGTCCTGACCGCTCCCGGACTCCTCCGACGGACCCCGCCCGGGCCCCCCTGGCTCCTCGGACCCCTCCGCCCCGGCGGTGGGCGGGTCCGGTTCCGGTTCCCGGGGGGCCTGCTCCTCTCCCACGGTCACCTGTACGGCCGGGAGCGGAACGGCGGTGAGGGCGGCCACGGACGCGATGCACCCGGTACCGGCGATGAACACCGCCACGGGGATCGCGACGGCGCGGAGCACGCCGTTCGCCCCCCGTCGACGACCGTTGGCATCCATATGGGTGTGACACAGAACACGCTTTTTTCATTCCGTCCGCTTTCGGACAGAAGCACATCAAACGGTCAGAACGATCTTTCCGCGGGTCCGCCCCTCCTTGCTCAGCCGCCACGCCCGGGCGGCCTCGGCGAGCGGCAGCTCGTGCTCGACGTGCACGGTCAGCACCCCGGCGTCGGCCATCCCGCCCAGTTCGAGCAGGTCCTCGGAGGAGGGCCGCACCCACACGTAGTGGCCGCCGAAGCGCTCCACCTCCGCGTCGGCGACGGAGGCCACCCGCTCCGCGACGCCCGTCAGGGGCAGGCTCTGCTCGGCGGCGCCCCCGCCGACGAAGTCCACCACCGCGTCCACACCGGCCGGGGCCAGCGCGCGCACCCGCCGCACCAGGCCCTCGCCGTAGGCCACCGGCTCGGCCCCCAGCGAGCTCAGGAAGTCGTGGTTGCGCTCGCTCGCGGTGCCGATGACACGGGCGCCCAGCGTCCGGGCGATCTGCACGGCGAAGGACCCCACCCCGCCCGCCGCCGCGTGGACCAGCACCGTGTCGCCCTCGCGGACCCCCACCCGGCGCAGCGCCTGGAGGGCGGTCAACCCCGCCAGCGGGGTCCCGGCGGCCTGCGTCCAGTCCATCGACGCGGGCTTGGGCGCCAGCAGGCGCACGCTCGCCGACACCCGCTCGGCGTAGGCGCCGTTCTGAGCCCAGTCCTTGCGGATGTATCCGTAGACCTCGTCGCCCACCCGGTACTCGGGGACGTCGAACCCGACCGCCTCGACCACCCCGGCCACGTCCCACCCGGGGACCATGGGGAACCCGGCCTCCATGACCGGGTCGAGCCCGCCCGCGGCGAGCTTCCAGTCGACGGGGTTGACCCCCGCCGCCCGCACACCGATCAGGACCTCTCCCGGGGCCACCTTGGGCTCGGGCAGCTCCACCTCCCGCAGGGAGTCCTCCGTGCCGTACCGCTGCAACGCCATCGCCTTCATGGGGGCGACCCTAACCGGCGGTGCCCTCCGCACCGGTCCGGGCACGCCGTGGCCCTCCGGGTGTGCCCGGCCGCACACCGCGTCCGCGGCCGGGGCCCGTGCGGGCCCGGGGAACGGCGGCGGCCCGACGGGGTCACCCGCCGGGCCGCCGGAGCCGTGGAGGCGCCCGTCAGGACAGCGCCGCGGCCAGGCGCTCCTCGTGCAGGCGCTCGCCCCAGGCCGGGGGCAGCGGCGCCAGCTGCCCCACGCGCCAGCGCAGCAGCAGGTCGGCCAGCTGCGGGTTGCGCGGCAGCGCCGGACCGTGCAGGTAGGTGCCCAGCACCTGCCCCTGGTAGGCGCCCTCGGTGCGGTCGTCGTTGCCGATACCGCGCACCGTGGTGGACAGCGGGCGGGCCGACGGGCCGATCTCGGTGCGGCCCTGGTGGTTCTCGAAGCCGGTGATGCGGCCCACCCCCAGGGACGGGTCCACGTCCGCGACGATCTCGCCGACGGCGCGGGTCCGGCCGCGGCCGCTGCGGATGTCCAGGATGCCGATGCCGGGCAGCGGGTTGGCCTCGTCGTCGCCGTAGCTCTCGCCGATGATCTGGTACCCGGCGCACACAGCGAAGACGCAGGCGCCGCGGGCGGCGGCGCGGGCCAGGCCGCCGTCGGCGCGCAGGCGCTCGGCCGCCAGGATCTGCGGCCGGTCCTCGCCGCCGCCGAGCAGGTAGATGTCGCCCTGCTCGGGCACCGGGTCGCTGGAGTGGACGTGCAGGATCTCGGTGGGGATGCCGCGGAGCTCGGCCCGGCGCTGGAGGATGAGGACGTTGCCGCGGTCGCCGTAGGTGCTCAGCAGGTCGGGGTAGATCCACACGATCCGCAGGGCGCTGGTGTTCGTCATGGGAGTCTCCTACTGGACGCGGCCGTAGGCCGTGCGGATCTGCTGGAAGGCCGTGTAGTTGGCGATGAGGTCGACCTTGGTCAGGCCGGGCTGCTCGGCCTTCAGCCTGCCCAGCACCTCGTCCACCCGGTCTGCGGTCTCGAACCGCACCCCGTCGGTCTCCAGGCGCAGGGCCAGGTCGGTGCGGCGCTCGCCCATGACGAAGACGCGGCGGTCGCGCAGGACCCGGTAGTCGACGTCCCACAGCCAGGAGGTGTCCTTGCCGTCGGGGATCTGCGCGTTGACGGACAGGATCACCGGGGTGGCGGGCGGGTCCAGGACGGCGAAGGACTCCAGCCAGCCCGCCGGGTTCTTGGCCAGCAGCAGGCGGACCTCCACGCCCATGGTGACGACGGAGGTGTAGCGGCCCGCGACCGAGGTGATCTCGCGCAGGCGCTCCACGGTGCGCTCGGGGTGCAGGCCGTACCCGGCCGCGGTGGCGGCGGCGATCGCGGCGTTGGAGCGGTTGGCGTCGCCGGGCAGGTTGAGGCGGAGCTTGATGCGCTGCCCCTCGGGGGTGACGAGGACGTCGGAGTCGTTGTCCACCCCCCAGGTGGTCTGCGGGCGGGCGAGTCCGCACTCGGGGCAGGCCCAGTACGGGTCCTGCTCGCGCCGCAGGTGGCCGCCGCACTCGGGGCAGCACCAGGAGTCCTCCTTCCAGCGCTGCCCGGCGGAGACCCACGTGGCGTTGGGAGCGCCCATGCCGGCCCAGGCGACGAGCGGGTCGTCGGCGTTGGCGATGACGTGGGTGTTGCTCTTGCCCAGGGCGGTGCGCCAGCGCTTGGCGAGGAGGTTGATCTCCGAGGCGCGGTCCATCTGGTCGCGGCTGAGGTTCATGAGGACCACGAACGCGGGCTGGGTGGCGACCAGGACCTGCGGCAGGTACTTCTCGTCCACCTCCAGGACGCCGTTGACGGCGGACCGGTTGTTGGACAGCGCGGTGATGTGCCCGGTCGGCATGTTGGCGCCGTGCTCGTTGGTGGCGACGTCGCCGAACTCGCGCAGCGCCTGGGAGATGAGCCGGGTGGTGGTGGTCTTGCCGTTCGTGGCGCTGACGAGGGCGAGCCTGCGGCCCCTGGCGAGCTTGGCGAGCAGGTCGGGTTCGACCTTGAGCGCGATTTTGCCGCCGATCACGGAGCCGTCGCCGCGCCCCGTGGCACGGGACAGGCCGGCGGCACTCCTCCCCAGTACCGATGCCAGTTGGGCGCGCAAGGGAAGCTCGCTCATGTACTCTCCACGATCGCTTGATCACCTGCGCCGATGCGTTGCGGCGGCGGGCGATGTGTCGGGCCAAGCCTATTGTCCACCGGCTATCGGACCCGCCAGTCCAGCCGCTCCGGCGGTGGTCCCAGGTTGGGCGGCACACGGCCCGGAGCGCCCTCGGTCCCCGTGGACACCGGGGCGGTCGCGTCGGGCGTGTCGGTGGTGGCGGCGGCCGGGACGACGCGGGGCCGGACCGCCTCCGGTCGGACCTCTTCCCCCGCGCTTCGTTCGGGTGCGCCGTCGCTTTCGTCACCACTGGTCCGGGAGTCGTCCACTGTGGCCAGTGTTGCCGTGGACAGGGTGAGAATACCCGGATTGGTGTCGGCCAGGACAGGCCCGCCGGGGCCCAGGATCAGGGCCGCGGTGGCGGGGAGGGCCAGCAGCGCCCCGGCTTCGGGGGCGAGCGTGCGGGTGTGGCGGAAGGGGTCGCCCTCCGCGTCCGGCGGGGCGGCGGACCGTTCCCGGGAGTAGGTCGCCTCTCCCCACACCGTGGCCGATCTCACATGGCGGACCAGGTCGAGCGGGGCGACGGCGGCGGCCGCGCTGCGGATGACCGCCCCCGACTCGGTGTGCGGGGAGGCGAAGTACCGGTCGTCGGAGACCACCTCGGCGTCGGGGTCCTCCTCCGGGGTGATGGCGGTCTCCCCCACCTCCGCGGCGACCTCCTCGGTGAGCCGGTGCAGGACAGGGGCGCGGCCCCCGGCTGCGGCGACCGCGGTGGCCGCGGCGGCGGCCGCGCCCGGATCCCCCTGGCGCATCACCACGGGCAGGCGGCCGGGGGCGCCGAACCTCTCCAGGACGGCGGGCACGGCGTCGCGGAACATCAGGACGACCTCCACCCCGCCCGCCCCGGCCGCGGACAGCACCTGGTCGATCTCGCCCTCCGGCAGGGTCTCCGCCCCGCACACCACCACGGTGCGGCCGCGCGGCCCCCGCGTCCGCCGGGAGGCCCCCGCGGGCGCCTCCAGCAGCTCGCTGAGCGCCGCCACCGCGTAGGTGCCGTACACCCGGGCGGCGACCCCGCCCGAGGCCCGGTCCGTGGAGATGATCTTGACCTGGGCGTACCCGCCCTCCTCGGCGCGGGTGCCGACCGCCTCGAACGGGGAGAGGCGGCGCTCCAGCTCCCAGGCCCGCTCCCAGGGGCCGCCCGCGCACCGCTCGCGGACCCGGGCGCGCTGGTCGGGGGTGAGCAGGGCGAGCGCGGCGTCGTCCTCGGCGGCGTCGCCCTCGGGGGTGATGAGGGCGCGCAGCCCGCCGATCAGCTCGGCGATGCCGGCGCGGGGGCCCAGCACCTCCATCAGCCGCAGCAGCAGGGTCTCGTCGGCGTCGGGGTCGTCGGCGCCCCCGGAGGCGGCGGCGACCGCGGAGAGGATCCGGGCCCGCTGGCCGGCGTCCAGGTCGGTGCCCAGGGTCATGCCGGGCAGGTCGGCGGGGAGCACCCAGCGGCGCGGGGCCACCGCGCAGCGCCGGGCCAGCCGGACCAGGTCGCGGGTGACGGAGCGGCCGGTGAGGTCGACGACGGTGAGGTCACCGCCCTCGCGCAGCCGGGACACCCCGAGGGTGGTGAGCAGCGCCGACCACCCGGCGTCGGCGCCGCCCGCGACGAGGATCGCGTCCGTGTCGGGCGGGGCGGTGACGGCGTGCCAGAGCGGCTGGGCCTCGAAGGCGCGGCAGGCCGCCTGCCAGGCGGTGTGCGCGCGGGCGTGCTCCTCCAGGCGGTCGTGGAGCTCGCGTTCGCGGGCCTCGCGCTCGGCGGCCAGCCGCTCCCGGAGCACCTCCCGCCGCCGGGCGGCGACCCGGCGGCCCTGGACCAGGGCGATGACGAGCGGGGCGGCGATGGCGGCGCAGGCCAGCACCCCGCCCATGGCCAGGGTGGCGGGCAGCACCCGCAGCGGCCACAGCACCAGGCACAGCAGGGCGAAGGCGCCGAGCCCGGCCAGGGCGATGTGGAGGGGGCGGTCGGTGCGGTCCTCGGCCGCCTGCCGCGTCTCCTCCGACCGCTGCGCTGGGTCCCGTGCCCCGTCCGGCACGGGACGGCGCGGCGGCGGCCCGGGCGGGGGCAGGAGCACCGCGTACCGCCAGCCGATATAGGTGCGCGCGGCCGCGCCTTCCGGGCGCGGGGTGGGGGGCACCGTCCGAACACCTCCTGGGCGGCCGTCCGCGGGGCGGCCGGGTCGGGATCCACTCGGGAATCGCGCGTGGCCTGGGCCTTGCGCTTTGTGGACGATGGTGTCACCGCCGGGCCGCCTTGTCACCGCCCGTCGGCCGCCTGTGGACGACCTCCCGGACCGGGGGGCGCTCCGGGCCGTGCGCCGGGAACGCGGCGGCCGGGCGGCGTGCCGGGCGGGACGGCACCCGGGGAGGCGCCGCGCCCGCCCCGCCGCGGGGCGGCGGGACGGGCGCGGCGGGCGTCCGGGGCCTGTTCTCCGGATGTCGGTCGGCTCCGCAGGGGGTCGGCGGGGCGCCGGCGGGGTTCCGAAGGCCCGGAGGAGGCCTCCGGGGAACGGGGGCCTCTCCGCGGGACCGGAGGCTCCCGCCCCCTGAGGGCGCCGGACACGGACCGAAGCGGAGCGGGGGTCCGAAGAACGCAGCCTAGAACGCGGGGCAGCTGAGGCCGGCCCCGGGGACCTCGCCGGTCAGCAGGTAGGCGTCGATCGGGTCGTCCACGCAGGGCAGGCCGTAGCCGTACACCGTGTGCCCGGACCCCTCGTAGGTGACCAGGGTCGCGGTCGCCAGCTGTCCGGCCAGCTCCTCGGCCCAGCCGTAGGGGGTGGCCGGGTCGCCGACGGTGCCCACCACCACGAGCGGCGGCGCGTCGGCCGCGTCGAACCCGGTCGGCGCGGTCTCGGTGTCGGTCCAGTAGGCGCAGGGCAGCTGGCCCCACACCAGGTCGGGACCGAAGAACGGCGTCTCGGCGGCGATCGCCTCGGCCGCCTCCCGGTACACCTCGGGGTCGGTCGGGTCCACCCGGTCGGCGCAGTTGATCACGGTGAGAGCCGCCTCGGCGTCCGCGAACGCGCCGCCCTCCGGCTCCTCCCCGGCCGCCTCCGCCTCCCCGGTGTCCTCCTCTTCCTCGCCGACCCCGTAGGTGGTGTCGTAGAGCGCCTCCAGCAGCCCGCCCGACTCGTCGGAGTCCTCGGCCACCGCGGCCAGGGTGCGGGCCAGCTCGGACCAGGAGGTCTCGTCGTACAGCGCCAGCCCCACCATCCCCAGCAGCGCTGCGCCGTCCACGGGCATGCCGCGGACGGTGGGCGGGTCGGCGTCGAGCCGGTCCAGGATCCGCGTCATCTCGGCGTCGGCCGCCTCCGGCCCGCTGAACGGGCAGGTCCCGGCACCGGAGCAGTCGGCGACGAACAGCTCCCAGGTCTCCTGGAACGCCGCCGCCTGGTCCCGGGCGACCTCCACGTTGGGCCGCTCGGTCTCGACGGCGCCGTCCAGGACCAGGGCTCGGGTGCTCCCGGGGAACATCTCCGCGTACAGGGCCCCGATGTAGGTGCCGTAGGAGTAGCCGACGTAGGTCAGCGCGTCGTCGCCCAGGGCCGCGCGGACCATGTCGAGGTCGCGGACCACGTTGACGGTGCCGATCTCGGCGAGGAACTCGGCGCCGACGGTCTCGGTGCAGGCCTCCGCGTAGGACCGGGCGGCCTTCTCCAGGCGCTCGAGCTCGGTGTCCGTGACGGCCGAGGGGTCCTGCACCCGCAGCTGGGCGGCGGCGAACCGGTCCCAGTTCCCGCAGGCGAAGCCGCCGCTGTCGCCGACCCCGCGGGGGTCGAAGGCCACCAGGTCGAAGGCCTCCCGGATCCCGTCGGAGAACTGGGGGTAGGCCAGCATCTCCACCCCGGACTCGCCGGGGCCGCCCGGGTTGAGGACCAGGGAGCCGATCCGCTCGCCGGGGTCGCCGGAGGCGGGCACCCGGGCCAGCGCGATGTCGATGGCCTCCCCGTCGGGGTCGTCGTGGTCGAGCGGCACCGCCAGGGTCCCGCACTCCAGGGCCGCGGTCCACTCGGGGTCGCCGTCCTCGGGGAGCGCGCCCTCCCCGTCCTCGCCGTGGCAGGGCTCCCACTCGATCGCGGCCGCGCCCGCGGAGCCCGGCGGCGCCTGCGCCGGGAAGAACGCCGTACATCCCGTGACCAGCAGGACCATCGCTCCTGCGAGCCCCGACACCCCCGTGTACCGCACCTGTCGGCTCCCCTTTCCGCGCGGCACCGTCGCCGCGTCCCCTGTTCTGCTACAGGGGTTGGGACGAATCGCCCACAGATGCGGTTTCAAGGTCGTGCGCCGACGGAACGTGCCGTATGCCACAAGGAGAACACGGCGGGGCGCCGGGAGGGAGCGGATCGCTCCCTTCCGGCGCCCCGTGTCGCCTCAGGCCTGGACCTGGATGTCCATGACCTTCCCGACCTCGGCCGTCACCGGGTACTCGCCGGTGAAGCCCCGGGAGGCCAGGACCCGCACCTTCCACTCGCCGTCGGCGGCGAAGAACCGGAAGGTCCCCTCGTCGCCGGTCGCGACCTCGCCGACGAAGTCGTCGGAGGAGTTGAGCAGGCGCGCGTACGCCCCGCGCAGCGGCTGTCCGTCCCGGGTCACGGTGCCCTGGATGACCGCCTGGTCACCTGCATCGACGTCGGCGAGGGCGACCCCGCCGACCGGTGCTCCGCAGCTCTCGCTCACTTGGCCTCGGCCTCCCCCAGCTCGATCGGCACGCCCACCAGGGAGCCGTACTCGGTCCACGAGCCGTCGTAGTTCTTGACGTTCTCCAGGCCCACGATCTCGTGCAGGGCGAACCACGTGTGCGAGGAGCGCTCGCCGATACGGCAGTAGGCGATGATGTCCTTCTCCAGGTCGACACCGGCCTCCGTGTAGAGCTCGCGGAGCTCCTCGGCGGTCTTGAAGGTGCCGTCCTCGTTGGCCGTCTTGGCCCACGGGATGTTGCGCGCGGTCGGGATGTGCCCCGGGCGCTGCGACGTCTCCTGCGGCAGGTGCGCCGGGGCGAGCAGCTTGCCGACGAACTCGTCGGGCGAGCGCACGTCCACCAGGTCCTTGGTGCCGATGGCCTCGACGACCTCGTCGCGGAACGCGCGGATGGCGAGGTTCTGCTCCTTGGCCTCGTACCGGGTGGCGGCCCGCTGGGGGACCTCCTCGACGAGCTCGCGGGAGTCCAGCTCCCACTTCTTGCGGCCGCCGTCGAGCAGGCGGACGTTCTCGTGGCCGTAGAGCTTGAAGTACCAGTACGCGTAGGCCGCGAACCAGTTGTTGTTGCCGCCGTAGAGGACGACCAGGTCGTCGTTGCCGATGCCCTTGGCGGACAGCAGCTTCTCGAAACCGGTCTTGTCCACGAAGTCGCGGCGGACCGGGTCCTGGAGCTCGGTCCTCCAGTCGATCTTGACGGCGCCGGGGATGTGCCCCTTGTCGTAGGCGGACGTGTCCTCGTCGACCTCCACGAGAACGACATTCTCGTCGTCCAGGTGAGCCTCCACCCAGTCGGCGTCCACAAGGACGTCGGAGCGGCTCATGGGGAACCTCCTGATTGTTTCTGCTGCGTGCGGTGTCGCGTGTGCTGGGCTGTGCCCGGCGGATGCGGGGTCCGGCGGGCGGGGGGTCAGGCCGTCTTCCCCGCCGCCGCGAGCCGGCGGCCGAGGAGGTACGCCTCGCATCCGGCGCAGAAGCCGAAGGCGGCGTTGAGGAAGGCGGCGGTGAGGGCGAGGGCGGTCGCGGCCGCGCCGAGCCAGTCGGGGCCCACCAGGTATCCGATGAGTCCGACGGCGGCGAAGGCGAGTCCCACACCTTGCGCGAACCTGGGCGGCCGGGCGTCCTCCGTTTCGGAGGGCGGCCCGATCCGGGGCCGTACGACGGCGGAGAACAACAGGGCGTAGGGCGAGTTGCGCACACCCGCCAGGACTCCGATCGCGAACACCGCGGCCTGGAATCCCAGGATCCAGGGTTGGGCGAAGGCGAGGGCGGCGGCCAAGACGAGTGTGGTCAGGGCAGCGGCGAAGCGCTGTCCCCGGGGATCGACCTGCATTGTGTGTCCCTGGCGTGCACGAGAGAGAAGACCGGTCGCGCAAGGGGCGAGGGGCTCGGGCCCGAACGCCCTAAGGACACAGACAGAGCGCGGCGGCGACGCGGCAGAAGTCCACCGCCCGTCGCTTCGTGAGATACGCGCTCGTCAAGGAAGTCACGTCCTTGACGCTACAGGCCCCCCGGCGTGTTTGTCACGGGTGGCCTGGATCACAGGAGAGTGCGTTCGGGCCGGTGGGAACGGGTGCGGCGGCCGCCTCGCGTACCGGGGCCGACGTATTCCCTGGTCATCCGGTCGGGAATGGGAGCCGGACCCCGGGGCGCGGGTCAGGCGACCGCGGCGCCGATGGCGGCGATCACATCGGCTTTGCGGGGCAGGCCGCTCGCGCGGCGCACCACGGCGCCCCGGGCGTCCAGCACCAGGACCGTGGGGGTGCGCAGGATGTCCAGGCGACGCACCAGCTCCAGGTGCGCCTCGGCGTCGATCTCGACGTGCGCGACGCCTCCGACCATCCCGGAGACCTCCTCCAGGATGCGGCGGGTGGCCCGGCAGGGCTGGCAGAAGGCGCTGGAGAACTGCACGAGGGTGGCCCGCTCCCCCAGCCCGGCGCCGATGTCTCCGGCGTCCAGGACGGTGGCGCCGTCCCCGGTGTCGGCCATGGTCCCGCTCCCCTCTGCCGTCCCGTCCCCCGCCGTTCGGTCGCCCGCGGCCCCCGCGGTCCCCGCCGCCCGGGCGGCGGGGCGGCCCTGGGCGCGGAAGCGCCCCTGCCCCCGCCGCCACAGCAGCCCCAGCACGGTGGCCCCGAGCAGGGTGGCGGCGAGGACCGCGGAGCCGACGGGGTCCATCAGGCGGCCTCGGCGCCCATCAGCGGCACGTTCTCGGCGGTCCCGCTGACCCGCAGGCCGCCCGAGACGGCCTCGGCCTCGGTGACGGTCATCCCGAAGGGCATCTGCGGCACCGGGAAGGACACGGTGACCATGCTGGAGACCAGCCCGCTGATGTCGGTGGGAGCGCCCTCGACCTGGATGTCGGTGGGGGTCGCCGAGACGACCCCGTCCTCGACGGAGATGTCCAGGGCCGCGGAGATCGGAACGCTGATGCCCAGGTCGGTCACGGCCAGCTCACCGCTGGCGTGGGGCTGTCCCCCCTCGGTGGACACCGTGATGCCCTCGGGCAGGAAGGGGTTGAGGATCGAGTAGGGCAGGACCGCCGAGCCGTCGATCCGGCCGGCCGTCACCCGCGGGTCGGACAGCAGCTCCGACAGCGGGGCGTCGACGTCCAGGGCGTGGACCTCGATCTGCTCCACCGGGTACTCGCCGAAGGTCGCGGAGGGGGCAGAGATGACGATCTCCTCGTAGGTGCCGCCCAGCGCCTGCGGCAGGAAGGCCCACCCCTCGATCGAGACCGTGGGCTCCTGCTCCATCTGGAACTGCTGCTGCACCTGGCCGGCGATCATGTTCTGCGCCAGAGCACGCCCCCCGATGTCGGCGGCCACGACGAGGCCCACCAGGAGGATCAGGAGGACGACAAGAAACTTACGCATCTGGAATCCCAGCACACTTTCTTTCGCTCCGGCGCGGCTCTCGGCCCGTGGACTCGGCCGGTCATCGTCACACGCCATCGGTGCCCGGAGGGCACTGGTCATGGGGAACCTGTAGGGAAGGGTACTTCACCGCGGTTGGACGCCCCGGAGCCGTCAACGGTTCGCGTCCGGGGCGGGTTCCTCGAGTTCAGCGGAGGTTCGGCGGAGGTTCAGCGGGGCATCAGCAGGGCGGCGAGGCCGTCGCTGGCGGCCGCGCCGGCCAGGGAGAGCTCGATCACGTTGGTGGCGACCACGTGGGCGCCCGCGCGGCGGCCGAACTCGAGCACGTGCGGCTGCTGCTCGTGCTCCTCCTTGGCGAGGTCGTCGCGGTAGATCGCGTAGACGATGCGCTGGAGCGGCGCGCTGGGCACCGTGTGGCAGGCGAACAGCAGGGTGTCGGGTTCGCGGTCGGCGACCTCGGCGACGACGGCGTCGGCGATCCGGTCGAAGCCGGGGCCCTGGCCGTCGGCGAGGGTGTAGATGGTGATGACGCCGCGCAGCTTGGCGGGCGGCGCCTGGCGCACCGGCGGGCCGTCGTAGTACTCGTCGTACGGGTCGGCGTTGCGACGCTTACGGCGCACGGGCTCCTCCAGGAGTTCGTCTTCGGGGTCCCCGTCCGCGTCGTCCTCGTAGTCGTCGTAGAAGTCGTCGTCCTCGTCGTAGGCGTCGCGCCGCGGGCGGACCATCAGTGCGGCGGCGCCCCAGAGCGCGGCGACCGCGCCGAGCATGAGCAGCGGACCCGCGGCGCCCAGGCCCAGGCGGCCCACCGTGATCGACAGGACCGTGGCCAGGGCGACCAGGCCGAGGACCCCCAGGCGGAGGTTGCGGTCGGCGGTGGAGCGGCGGGCGACCGCGACGAGGGCGGTGACGAGGAAGACCGCGATGACGACCTGCGAGAGGTTGACGAGCGAACGCGGGATGAGGTCGTAGTGGTCGCCCAGGGGAGGGAAGGTCGTGGAGAACCGGCCGCTGATGCGGTCCATGCTCAGGACCACCAGGGGGACGATGGTGAAGGCGCTCAGGAACAGGCGCGAGGCGAAGCGCCCCTGGGCGGAGCGGACGCCGTACTCCAGGGCGCCCCAGGCCATGTAGAGGGGGCCCAGCAGGCTGATACCGATGTGGAGCAGGCGGAACGTCACGCCGTTGAAGTCGAACAGCGCGCCGATCACCGCCGCACTCAGTCCCAGGGTCAGTCCGAGGGACGCGACGAGCCATCCGATGACGGTCACGCCGGGGCGCCGCTGGGCGTAGGCGGCGAGCGCGGCGGTGGCACTCCAGCCCACCAGCGCGCTCATGAATGCGAGTCCTACGATCACCATCCCGACAATGATGATGCACGTGAACGGGTGGGTGTGCACTCCGTACCGGTACGGGAGGACCGTTTCAGGGAAGATCCCGCAGAATGACGGGCAAAACAGCTTTCCCTACTGTGACCTTCATCACGCGAATTACCGCCGTGTCCCAGAGGCTCCGACCTGCCCACCGGGGGTCGTAGGCTCGCATTGACGGGGGGCACAGACCGTCGCAGGCGGCACCACCGACTCCCCCACCCGAGCCAGGAGAGAACCGTGTCACACCACGTCGTGTCCCCGACTCCGGCGGGGGCCGCCTTCTTCGATGTGGACAACACCCTGATGCGGGGGGCGTCGATCTACCACTTCGCCCGGGGCCTGGCCGCGCGCGACCTGTTCACCACCCGCGACCTCCTGCGCTTCGCCTGGGGCCAGACGGTCTTCCGGGTGACGGGGAGCGAGCAGCCGGACCACATCAACGCCGCACGCGAGGCGGCCCTGGCCTTCGTCGCCGGGCACGACGTCCAGGACCTGGTCGGCCTGTGCGAGGAGATCTACGACGAGACCATGGCCGACCGCATCTGGGAGGGCACCCGCGCCCTGGTGCAGCGGCACCTGAACGCCGGACAGCCGGTCTGGCTGGTCACGGCGACGCCGGTGGAGCTGGCCCAGATCATCCGCCGCAGGCTCGGGCTGACCGGCGCGCTGGGCACGGAGGCGGAGAGCGTGGACGGGGTCTACACCGGCCGGCTCAACGGCGACCTGCTGCACGGCCCGGCCAAGGCGGTGGCGGTACGGGAGCTGGCCGAGCGGCACGGCTGGGACCTGGCGGACTGCGCCGCCTACAGCGACTCCTCAAACGACCTGCCGCTGCTGTCCCTGGTGGGCGACCCGCACGCGGTCAACCCGGACGGGGACCTGCGCCGGTACGCGCGCACCCGCGGCTGGCCGGTGCACGACTTCCGCACGCACCGCCGGGCGCTGAAGGTGGCGGTGCCCGCCGCGGCGGTGGGCGCCGCGGTGGGGGCCGTCGCGATACGCGCGGCCAGACAGCGCAGAACCGTCTGAGGGGCGGAACCGCCCGGGAGAGCGTGGTGACCGGCCCGCCCCCGCGCCGGAGGGCGCCCGCGGGGCGCAGGGGCGCCGCGGGGACAGCGTGGTGCGGGGGCCGGTGCCGGCCCGGCGGGGCCGGAGAAGATCCGGGGAAGACTCGTGGACGGCCCGGGGGCGGCTCGGGAAAACCTGGGAGAACACCGCGGACCGAAACCCCGCCGCGCGACCGGAACTCCGCCGCGTGACCGGGACCCCGGGGCGGCCGTCCGGCGGCGGTACCGGGTCAGCGGCCCAGGGTGGCCTTGGCCAGGGCGAGCACGTGGACGGGGCGCAGGCCCGAACGCTGCGGGCGGCCGCCCCTCTCCCTGCGGCCGGGCGCACGCCGGGGGCCGCGGGCGTCGGCGTAGGACTCGAAGGCCCCGGCCGAGCTGTGCACCGGGACCCACTCCAGGGTCCGCTCCAGCTCGCCGGTGTCCAGGGAGGCGGCCAGGCCCGTGCTCACGGCGCGGGCGGCACTGGCGGTGGCGTAGTCGATGCGGCCGCGCCGGGCCACCCCGCGCAGGACGCGCAGCCCCGACGCCGGGACCGGCAGCCGGTGGCCGCCGATACGGCGCAGGCACTGCGAGAGCGGGATGCTGTCCTTGCCCGCCACGTCGAAGAACCCGGTGCCGTCGCTGAGCGCCATCCGCACCAGGGCCTCGACGCCGTCGTCCTCGTGCAGGAAGCGCACCCGGGGGTCGGTGCCCAGCACCGTGGGCACCACCCGGGAGTCGAGGTAGCGGGTGAGCGGGGTGTCCACGCCCGGCCCGATGAGGTTGGCGAACCGCAGGACCGCCACCTCCATGTCGGGGCGGCGGCGCTGCAGGCCGCGGGTGTGCCGCTCCACCTCGGCCGCGTCGTCCGCGTCCAGGGTGGCGCTGGAGCGCACCACCAGGCGGCGGACGGTCGTGGAGCGCTGCGCGGCGGTCAGCACCCGCATCGTCCCCAGGACGTTGTCCTCGCGGTTGGCGCTGTGCGCGGTGTCCAGCCCCAGGTGCAGGACCAGATCGGCGCCGGACTCGGCGACGATCCGTCCCAGGCTCCCGTCGTGCAGGTCCACATGGGCGTGGTCGAAGCCCGTCGGGGCGGCGGGCGGCGCCGAGTCGACGCCGATCACCCGGCGCACGCCGGGTTCCGCTCCCAGGGTCTGCGCGACCCTGGCGGCCATGGGGTTGGACACCCCGGTGACGAGTACGACACGAGCCATGGCGACACGTTCCTTGGAAGGAGACGGTGAGTGACGGTACGCGGACCGTTCCACCCCGAGGGTGAAGCGGTGACCGCGACCCGTGAGACACAACGATGTCTCGACCGGAAAATTCCGTCACGTTGGTCGAGGCATCGCCGAAAGGGGGTATTTTCTCCGCGTCCGGGGAGTGCCGGAGCACACCCGCGCCCGCGGAGAGACGACGATCGCCGCGACAGTGCTACTTCTTGTTGCGACGCGCGATACGCGTGCGCTTGAGCAGCTTGCGGTGCTTCTTCTTCGCCATGCGCTTGCGACGCTTCTTGATGACGGAACCCATCAGGGATCACCCTCTCGCTGACGATGGATACAGAGCATGCCGCACCGCCGTGGCGGAACCGGCAAGGGGCTCGGGTGCGCAGGCCCCGGGGTCGCACGCCGTGCGCCGACCGCGGGGTCGGGGCCGGTCCTGGGACGGCCGTCGATGGACGTTCGCCCACCGCACCCGAAGCCCCAGCTTACCGCTCCGGGTGCGCGCTCCGGGTCAGGCCCCGGGGACGGAGGGCTCGTCGAGGTACAGCGCGGCCGCGGGCTCCGCGTAGCTGACACTGGCCAGGCGCTGGTCCACGAACGTCAGCGAGGTGACACTGGCGAGGTTGCATTCTCGCAGGTCGGGGCGGTGCCACAGGCGCCTGCTCTCGGCGGCGCGGCGGGCCATCCAGATGGGCAGCTGGTGGCTGACGCACACCGCCTCCCGGCCCCAGGCGGCCCGGCGGACGTCCTTGATGACCGAGACCATGCGCTCGACGATCTGCCGGTAAGGCTCCCCCCAGGACGGCAGGAACGGGTTGTACATGCGGCTGACCACCCGCGGGTCGCGGACCGAACTCCTGGACAGGGACAGGCCCTCCAGCTTGTTCGACGCCTCGATGAGGCGGTCGTCCAGGGTGACCGGCAGGTCCAGCATCTTCTGGAGCGGGACCGCGGTCTCCTGGGTGCGGTCCAGCGGCGAGGAGTACAGGGCCGCGATGTCGTGGCCCTCGAACCAGTCGGCGGCCATCTCGGCCATCTGCCGGCCGCGTTCGCTGAGGTGGAAGTCCGGGAGCCTGCCGTACAGCACCTTGTCCGGGTTGTACACCTCGCCGTGCCTGAGCAGGTGCACGACGGTGGTCGTCGTCATGGTCGTAGGTCTTTCCGTCGGGGATTCTGGTGGGGCCCGGCGGGCCGGTGTGCGGGGCTGCGCCGGACGTCTCTGGGCGGCCCGGCGTCAGTCCCGGGTCCGGGCGGCGGCCCGGGCGGCGGCGGGCAGCGCCTCCACGACCCGCTCGATCGCGGCCTCGTCGTGGGCGGCCGAGAAGAACCACGCCTCGAAGGCCGCGGGCGGCAGGTAGACGCCCTGGTCGAGCATGGCGTGGAAGAAGGCCGCGTAAGCCTTGGTGTCCGTGGTGCGGGCGGTGTCGAAGTCCACGATGTCGCCGTCGGTGAAGAACACCGTGAACAGGTTGCCGCCGCCCTGGACGCGGTGCGCCACCCCGGCGGCGCTCAGCGCCTTGGAGACCTCTGTCCCGACCTGCTCGGACACCCGGTCGATGTGCGCGTAGACCTCCGGTGTGGCGCCGCGCAGGGTCGCCAGTCCGGCGGCGGTCGCCAGCGGGTTCCCCGACAGGGTACCCGCCTGGTAGACGGGGCCGTTGGGAGCGAGGCGGTCCATGATCTCGGCGCGGCCGCCGAACGCGGCGGCGGGCAGGCCGCCGCCCATGACCTTGCCGAAGGTCATGAGGTCGGGGGCGACGCCCTCCAGGCCGTACCAGCCGGAGGCGCTGACCCGGAAGCCGGTGAGGACCTCGTCGAGGATGAGCAGCGCACCGTGGGAGTGCGCGATGTCCTTGAGCCGCTCGTTGAACCCGGCCCGCGGCGGGACGACGCCCATGTTGGCGGGACAGGCCTCGGCGATGACGCAGGCGATGTCGTCGCCGTGCTCGGCGAAGGCCCGCTCGACGGCCTCGACGTCGTTGTAGGGCAGGACGAGGGTGTCGGCGGCGCTGGCGCCGGTGACGCCCGGGGAGTCGGGCAGCGCGAAGGTGGCCAGGCCCGACCCGGCGGCGGCCAGCAGGGCGTCGACGTGGCCGTGGTAGTTGCCCGCGAACTTGATGATCTTGCTGCGCCCGGTGAACCCGCGGGCCAGGCGTATCGCGGACATGGTCGCCTCGGTGCCGGAGTTGACCAGGCGGACCTTCTCCACGGGGGTGCGCTCGACGATCAGCTCGGCGAGTTCGACCTCGCCGGGGGTGGGGGCGCCGTAGGAGGTGCCGGAGTCCACCGCGCCGTGTAGCGCGGCGACGACGTCGGGGTGCGCGTGGCCGAGGATGAGCGGTCCCCACGAGCAGACGAGGTCGACGTAGCGGCGGCCCTCGGCGTCGGTGAGGTAGGGGCCCTCGCCCCTGACGAAGAACGGCGGGGTGCCGCCGACCGCGCCGAAGGCGCGCACAGGGGAGTTGACCCCGCCGGGGACGACGGCGGTGGCCCGGTCGAAGAGCTCTGCTGAAGTCTGTTGAGTACCCACCTCACCAGTGTGTCAGCTGTGTCCTGTTCCGGGACCGTGACCCGCCCCGCACCGGCACGGTAGGCGGGCGCGCCCTGCGAGCGGCCGTTCCCGGCCGGGTCGGCGGGCGGTGCCGTGGTGGCCGCGCGGTCGGCGGAGGGCCCGGCGGGCGCGTCGCCGCCCCGGCCGGAGGGCGGCCGGGGCGGCGCGTTCGGAGGCGGCGTGTTCGCAGGCGGGGGCGGGGCCCTCGGAGGCGGGGTCGGGCCCGGGCCGAAGGAGGAGCGGGCTCCGCGGCGGTGTCCGGGTCCGGCCGGGGCGGGACGGATCAGGCCGGGTCAGACCCCGGCGTAGGAGCGGGGGCCGGTGGAGGTGTTCTCGTCCGGGCCGCCGGGGACCGCGGGGGTGCCGGGAGCGTCGGCGGACGCGGAGCGGACCAGGGGCCGCAGGCGGCGGTTCTGCGCGATCCACTCGACCAGGGCGGTCATCGGGCGGGCCGCGACCAGGCAGACCGCGGTGGCGGTGGCGGCGCCCAGCAGCAGGCCGACGGTGACGTCGTGCGGGTAGTGGGCGCCGACGAAGACGCGGGAGAACGCCTCCAGGACCGCGAAGACCGCCGCGATCGGGGCGAAGCGCCGCCAGGCGAGGACGACCGCCGCCGCTGCCGCGCCCGCGATGGCGGAGTGGTTGCTGGGGAAGGACCAGTCCCCGATCGGATCGCAGGTGGCGATGGTGGTCAGGTCGGTCATGGCCTGGCAGGGGCGCAGCTGCTCGACGAGGGATTTGACCGTGCGGCTGACGCCGTAGGCGATGACGGTGGCGACCGGGGCGAAGAGGGCCAGGCCCACCAGGCGCGGGTCGACGGAGCGGGCGCGCCACCAGGCGGCCAGGAACAGGACGGCGAACACGACGAGGATCAGGTCGGTACCGATGTGGGCGGCCTGCTGCACCCAGGGGTCGAGCCCTGCGGCGAACCCGATCACGGCCCGGGACCAGGCGGCGCTGATGTCGAAGATCTCGGAGACCATTTCTCTCCAGGAAGGTCGTCGGGGAGGGTCGCGCGAGCGCGGGGGGCGCAGGGGGGATTCGCGACGCGGAGTCGACCGGACGGTGACGTGACTCCCACGGTTTGATGACGTCTGCGGCCCCCATCCTGGCACCGGACCGGGGCCGAAAAGGCCGGTGTGGGGCCGGAATCGACGAAAGAGACGGGGTTCCCCCACCAAAGAGCGAGCCGGACCTGGGACGAACCGCCACGAAAAGGTGAACGGATGGAGACGGACGCCACCGAAAGGCACCCCGAGGCGGAGGAAGAGGGGGAGAGGGAGGGGGGAGGCCCCGGTCCGGGGTGCCGGACGGGAGCGGGCGACTACTCCTGGGTAACTTGAGCGGTGTCCACCCGCTTCACGTCAGACCGGAGCCGACATGACCGAGAACCGCGCCGCGGACTTCACCACGGCGGACCTCATCGACGACCACGGCGACACCCTGCGCAGCTGCTCCACCCAGTTCCGGCAGTACGGCGGCAGGGCCGTGTTCTGCGGTCCGATCCGCACCGTCAAGTGCCAGGAGGACAACGGCCTGGTCAAGCAGGTCCTCAACACCCCCGGCGGGGGCGCCGTGCTGGTGGTGGACGGCGGCGGCTCGCTGCGGTCCGCCCTGATGGGCGACATGATCGCCGAGGCCGCGGTGGCCAACGGCTGGGCCGGGGTGGTCATCCACGGGGCCGTCCGCGACACGGTCGCGCTCGGCCGGCTGGAGCTGGGGGTCAAGGCGCTGGGATCCAATCCGCGCAAGTCCGCCAAGGACGCCGCCGGGCGCCTGGACGCGCCGGTGGCCTTCGGGGACGTGACCTTCCTTCCCGGCGAGTGGCTGTACAGCGACGAGGACGGCATCGTCGTGAACGCGGAGCGGATCTGACCCGCTCCGCGGGAGGGTGCGCGAAGGCCGGGGGCCGGAACGCGCGGACGGGGTGCCGTGAACGCGGAAGCGGACACGGACGCGGAAGCGGACACGGACGCGGAAGCGGACACGGACGCGGAAGCGGACACGGACGCGGAAGCGGACACGGACGCGGAAGCGGACACGGACGCGGAAGCGGACACGGACGCGGAAGCGGACGCGGACGCGGAAGCGGACGGCGGAGGTCCGGTGAGGCCCCCGCCGTCCGTATCCGTGTCCTCCCGGTTCCGCAGCCCTCAGCCGCGCCGTCCGCCCCTCAGCAGGGGGAACACCAGACCCAGCACCATCGCCGGGAGCAGCAGCAGGGACGTCATCGCGACCAGGAGGCCGTTCTCGACCAGGAGCGCGGCGGCGACCTGGACCGCCCCGGTCGCGATCACCCCGGCCGCCACCGGCCACCGGGCCTCCTCCCACCAGCGGGCGAGGGCGGTGGCGCGGACCTCCACGGACCGCACCGTGGGCACGACCAGTGCCACGCCGATGAGGAACAGCCCCACCGAGACACCCGCGGCCTTCGTGGTCGGGATGTCCCACCCGGCCGCGTTGAACACCGCGCTCGCGTGGACGACCAGCAGGAGGAGGGAGAGCAGGACCAGGATGGCGTCCATCGCCCGGGTGGTGCTGCGGGCGGTCCGGCGGACCGGCAGGTCCAGCGCGTCCTGGATCCTGGCGCCCAGTGCCGGGGCCGCGCTCAGGAGCACGGCGACCAGGGCCGTGGTGAAGGGCAGAGCCCCCGCCAGGAGCCACCGGGGCACCATGTTCGGGCTGCCGTCCAGGTTGTACCGGCCTCCGTGCACCAGTTCCGCGAGGTCGGGCCAGGCGGTCCAGGAGACGGCCGCCATGCCGGCGATCGCGAGGACCGCGACCGCCATGCCGACGAACGGGGGGCGGGGCGCCTCGGCCGGAGCCGTCGCGCCGATCGTTCTCTCCACGGGTTTCTCCCTTTTCTCGACGTCCTCTGGGAAAAACCCTAGGAAAAAGCGGGAGGCGGGCACATCCACCTGCGGTCATGCCGATGTCACGGCATTTATCGGCACCCTCATATGACCGGAGTCATGGGTGCGCGCCCATGAATACATGACGGTTCCGAGCCCCCTTTCCGGGGCGGCGCGGGATAGTATCCGGGCGATGAGACGACCTTCCCCCCTGCCCGACCTGTCGCGCTGGGTCAGCCTGTCCGGGAACCGGCCGCCGCGTGTGGTGAGCCTGCTGTTCTGGGGTTCGGTGCTGACCACGCTGGCCATCTACGCGGTCATGATGACCGGTCTCGTACCGACGGGCGGCGCGGAGACCGACGACCCGGTGACCCTGTCCCTGGTCGCCACCGGGCTCGGGTCCCTGGTCGCCTGTGCCGTTCTGTGGCCGTTCCTGGCCTGGTCCCCGCATTCCCCGCGGTCGCGGACAACGGCCAGCGGAATATTCATGGTCGTCACGCTGACCTCCTTCGTCACCAGCAATCACACGCTTTTCCTGCTGCTGTGCGTGGGAACGGTGAACGCGGTCATCGTGTTCGGGGTGCCCGGCGGAATCGTCTACGGCGCGCTCGTCGTCGGTTTCAGCCTCCTGCTGCCGCTGCTCGTGCCCGGCGCGCCCTTCATGGCCGGGGTGCTGATGGCGGTGAGTCTGCTGTTCATCGTGGTGGCGTCGGGGCTGGCGTCGGTGGGGCTGCTGGTGTCCGCGCGGCGGGCCGGGCACACCCGGGAGCTGCTGGAGGAGCTGGAGCGCACCCACGGGGAGCTGGGGGCCGCGCACGGGGAGCTGGAGGCCGCGCACGCGGAGCTGCGGCGCAGCACGGACCGGATCCGGGAGCTGACCGTGTCCGAGGAGCGTGCACGCATGTCCCGGGAGATGCACGACAGCACCGGGCACCACCTGACCGCGCTGTCGCTGTGCCTGGCGAACGCGCTGCGCTTCCGGGAGGCGGGAAGGACGGAGGAGGCGTGGGAGGAGGTCGGGCAGGCACGGGCGCTGGCGGGGGACGCGCTGACCGACACCCGCCGGTGGGTGCGGGCGCTGCGGCCGCTGGCCCTGGAGGGACGGGCGGGGGCTCGCGCGATGCGGTCGCTCGCGGAGTCGTTCCAGGGCGGGGGCGTGCGGATCGGGTTCGAGCAGAGGGGCGGGGAGTGGCCGGAGCTGCCGGAGGAGGCGGAGCTGGTGTGCTACCGGGCGGTGCAGGAGGGGTTGACGAACGCCATGCGGCACTCGGGCGGTGATGCGGTGCTGGTGGAGGTCGAGGTGGGCGCGGAGGCGGTGGCGGTGACGGTGGCCGACAACGGGGGCGGAGCGCCGGAGGGCGCCGTGCGCGGCGGGTTCGGGCTGCGGGGGCTGGCGGAGCGGGTGGAGGGAGTGGGCGGGGAACTGGTGGCGGAGAACGCCGCGGAGGGGTTCCGGTTGCGGGTGGAGGTGCCGGTGGGAATGCGGGTGGAGGGACCGGTGGAGCGACCGGGAGGGGGCGGAGGCGAGGAGAGCCGCGGGGCGGGCCGTGGGGACCGCGGTGCGGGTGGTGCGGTTGGTACGGATGGTTCGGGAGGCGCGGCTGACACAGGGGACGCGGAAGGTGCAGGCGGTGCCGACCGGCCGGAAGACGCGCACGACACCGGCAGGGCGGCGGACACCCACAGGGCACGCGAAACCGGCAGGGCCGCGGACACGGATGCTGCACGCGGTACCGGTGGGACGGTGGACACGGATGCTGCACGTGGTACCGGTGGGACGGTGGACACCGGTGAGCACCGCAGCGACCGGCCGGAAGACGCGCACGACACCGGCAGGGCGGCGGACACGGATGGTGCACGCGGTACCGGCGCGGCGGGCAGTGCGAGCGGCGCCGGGAACCGGGTGAGCACGGGCCCGAAGGACGAAGTGAAGCACCCGGCGGGTGCGGGAGGGCCGGAGGGCGCGAGTGCGGGCGCGAGTGCGAGCGCGGGCGCTCCGGGCGGCACGGGCCGCTCCGGGAACCGGGCGGGCACGGGCGGGAGGGGCGTCTCCTGATGCGGGTGCTCATCGTCGACGACCAGGCTCTGCTGCGGCACGGGTTGCGCAAGCTGCTGGAGTTCGAGGACGGGATCGAGGTCGCCGGGGACGTCGGGGACGGGCTGGAGGCCCTGGAGTTCCTGGCGGCCGCCTCCGGGCGCGGCGGGCTGCCGGACGTGGCGCTGGTGGACGCGCGCATGCCGCGCATGGACGGCCTGACCCTCATCGCGCGGATGCGGGAGGAGTACCCGGGCGTCCCCGCGATCGTGCTGACGACGTTCGACGATGACGACGTCATCTTCGGGTGCCTGCGGGCGGGGGCGCGCGGCCACCTGCTCAAGGACGTTCCCCCGGAGGAGCTGGTGTCGGCGCTCCAGCGGGTGGCGCGCGGGGAGACCGTGCTGGGGGCTGCGGCCGCCGAACGGCTGGTGGCGTCCCTGGACGGGATTCCCGGACCGGTGCCCGCCGGGTCCGCCCCGGCGGCGGTCCCGGCGGGCCCGGCGGAGCCGACCGGGTCGGCGCGGTCGCCGCTGTCGCAACGGGAGTGGGAGGTGGCGCGGATGATCGGCGAGGGGGCCACGAACCGGGAGATCGCCCGGGGGCTGTTCATCACGGACGGCACCACGCGCAACCATGTCACGAACATCCTGCGCAAGCTGGGCCTGCGGGATCGGACGCGACTGGCACTGTGGGTGCGGGAGCAGGACGCCGGGAGGGGCGGGCCGGGGGCCGACTGAGCGACACACCGTTCGAGGCCTGGGCCGCATGGACAAGGGGAGAAGCGCCGAAAGTCTCAACAGGACTTTCAAGGATACGCTTGAATCCCATGACTCATGGTTTTCAGGGATCGACGACGGCCGCCCTGGCCGTTCTGGGACCGGTCCGGGGATGGTGGGCGATGGCGGGCGGCTCCGGCGGAGTGGGACCGGACGGCGACGGGCACCGTCTTCTCACACGGTGGGCGGCCGACTGCGCGGAGCGGGCGCTGCCGCTGTTCGAGGCGGCGGCACCGGGTGACGGCCGCCCGCGCGAGGCGGTCGCGGCGGCGCGGGCTTACGCGCTCGGGGAGCGGCGGACGCAGCGGTTGCGCACGGCCGCCCGGGCGTCCGCCGCAGCGGCGAACGAGGTCGGCGACCCGGCGGCCGAGTCCGCCGCCCGGGCCGCGGTGGCCGCGGCGGACGTGCCGTACATCCACGCGCCGGCGACACCGAGTCCCGTGGGGCGCGTCCACGGGCCCGCGCTGTACCTGGCGCTGGCCCGGGAGATCGCCGCGGGCGGGGACCCGGCCGTGGGCGAGGGGGAGGTCCGCTGGGCGGTCGGGCGCGCGCCGTCCGGACTGCGCGGGGTCGTGCGGCGCTTTCCGGCGGGTGACCTAGGGACCGGCCGGACCCGCCGGAGTGTGCTGCTCCGCCTCCTCGACGAGGGTCTGAGGAGCTGAAGGGCTGAGGGGCTGAAGGGCTGAGCGCGGACGCACCCACAGGGCCGCCCGCTCCCCCGGTCAGGGCAGCACGGCGACGGCTTCGACCTCGACCAGCAGATCGGGCTCGCCCAGGGCCGCGACGCCCAGCAGGGTGATGGGGCGGACCGGGTCGAAGCCCAGGCGCTGCGCCGCACGCATCGCACCCTCGCCGAGCCGGGCCATCTTCTCCGGCTCCCAGTCCACGACGTAGACCGTCAGTTTGGCGATGTCGGCGAAGGTCCCTCCCGCGGCCGTGACGGCCGCGTGCACATTGGCGTAGGCCTGTTCGGTCTGCGCCGCCAGATCACCCGCCCCCACCGGGGTGCCGTCGGCGTCGCGAGCGACCTGTCCCGAGACGAACACCAGCCTGGAGCCTTCGGCGATCGAGGCCTGGGCGTAGGCCTCGGGCAGGGGCAGGGTGGACGGGTTGAGCAGCTGGACCGGCACGGTGTCCTCCTCATTCGATAACAGTGCTATTCAATAGCACCGATATAGAATGATCAAGTGGTCCGTCCCGCCCGCCCCGAAGTCCGCCGCCTGCTGATCGAGCGTGCCGCGGGCATGCTCGCCCGCCGTGAGACCGTCAGCCTGCGCGGCCTCGTCGCCGGGACGGGGGTCTCCACCATGGCCGTCTACACGTACTTCGACGGGATGCCCGGCCTGCTCGGGGCGGTGCGCCAGGAGGGGTTCGGCCGTCTCGCCGCCCGCCTGGAGGAGCTTCCCGCCACGGACGACCCCGTCGGCGACCTGGCCGCGGCCGGGGCCGCCTACGCGGCCTCGGCCCGGAACAGCCCCGACCTGTACACCCTGATGTTCGACGGCTCGCTGCCGCTGCCCGACGGCCGGGCGGCGGACGCCACGCTCCGGCACCTCGTCGATGCGGTGGGGCGGGCCGTGGAAGCGGGGCGCTTCGACGCTGGTGTCGAAGCACGCGCGTTCGCCCATGAGCTGTGGATGCTCGGGCACGGCGCGTGCATGCTCTTCGCGACCGGGGTCCTGTCCTTCGAACAGGTCGAGCCCGTCGTGACCTCGGGGCTGACACGCCTCTACCGGGCCGCCGGGGACGATCCCGAAGCGGCCGGGCGGTCTTCGAGGGAGGGCTGGGCTCGCGGCCTCGGCTCCGGCGGCTGAGGCCGCCGGCGCTCCTCGGGCACCGGCCGGGCGGGTGGGCGCGGTGAGCGGGCGGGGGCGGCGTGTGGGCGGGCGGGGGCTGCGGGCGCGGCGGGTGGGCGCGGTAAGTGGCCGCGGTGGGTGGACGGGTGCGGCAGGCGGACGCAGCGGGCGCTGCCGTCCGCGCTCCGTGCCGTTACCTGCGCGGGCCGTACCCGCCCCGGCCGGGGGGAGGCCCGTAGCCGCCGTGCCCGGGGGGAGGGCCCGGGTGACCGTGGCCGGGGGGAGGGCCGTAGCCGCCGTGGGCGGGCGGAGGCGCCTGGTGGCCGCGACCCTGTGGAGGTCCCTGGTGCCCGGGCGGAGGAGCCTGCGGGCCGGGCGGAGGAGCCTGGTGCCCGTGGGCGCCCTGGGCGTGGCCCGGGGCCCCCGCGCCCGGAGCCCCCGCACCCGGAGCCTGGCCGCCCTGGTGCCGGAGCATGTTGAGGAGGTGGTCGTACAGGCTGGCGGCGATCTCGCGCCCCTCGCCCCAGTCGACGAGACCGAACTTCAGGTTGGGAGAGACGCGCATGTGCGTGCCCTGGGGGTGGGGGGAAAGGTCGATGTACACGTTCTGCCCGTAGGTGAGCATGTTGAAGCCGGTGGAGAAGGTGTAGCGGTAACCGCCGCCGGGCATCGGGTTCCCCTGGTTCGAGGCTCCCCTGGTGCGCCGCACGGCATGGGGGAGCATGTTCCACACCTGGTTCATGTGGAACGGGAGCTGGTAGTCGTAACTGCTGGCCATGTTTCTCCGTCCTCGCTTTGGAAGCCGTACGCGTCGCGAGATCCGGGGAGCGGGGTTCACGGCACCCTCTCGATGCGCCGCATCCTATCCGGCCCGTCCCCGCCCGCATGGCCCGCTCCGCCCGCCGGGGGCCGCCCCGGCTCTACCGCGCCGGCGGCCGGGCGCTCCCCGCCCCCAGGAGAACCTTCTCCGGCAAGGGTCGAAAACTTGTAGCGGCGACAGTAGACATGAATACTTCGCGCTGCTACATTTCCTGTTGTGGCCACCGGGATCCGCTGGTGGTCGGCAGGAAGGCCCGACCGGCGCACTCGGCAGTACGGCGAGTACGGCGTCGGGGGCCGGTAGTACCGCAGGACCGGTGTCCCGCCCGCACGGGGGGCGCCGCGCAGGACGGTTCGACGGCGTGCAGTGCTCCAGGGCACCGCCGGACCGGCAGGACAGCAGTACGGAAGTACAGAAGTAAAAGAAGTACGAGAAGCAAAGAAGTACAGAGGTCAGGCAGTACCGCAGTACCGGCCTTCCGCTCCCACAGGGAGGGCCGCGGCAGGAAGAGACATGCAGTGGGGCCCGACCGGCGCACGGTTGTACGGCGTCGGGGGCCGGTAGTACCGCAGTCGAAAGCAGTGCACGAAGTGAGAAACGAGAGGAGTAGATGCCATCAGGATCGCCCGGGCGAGGGGAAGTTCCGCTCGGGTACCGCAGGGCCCTCGTTTCAAGGAAGGTGGTCCACGGTCACACAACCGCGATCCCCGCGATCCCGTACCGGCTTGACCTCGGGAAGCGGAAGACCGGCAGCGGCCGGTAGATGGTATTGAACTCTCGGGCCCCAGCGCCGTACGGCGCTGGGGCCCTCGACGTGCGTTCAGGAGAAGGAAGACACACACTTGCCCCGTCCCGACACCGGTGACCGGTTCGATGATGACGACTATCCCGCCTACACCGTGGGCAACGCCGCGGAGATGATCGGCACCACGCCGGCGTTCCTGCGCGCCCTGGGCCAGGCCAAGCTGATCGAGCCCCTGCGCTCGGAGGGCGGACACCGCCGTTACTCCCGCTACCAGCTCAGGCTCGCCGCCCGGGCACGAGAACTCGTGGATCAGGGCACGCCGATCGAGGCCGCGTGCCGGATCATCATTCTGGAGGACCAGCTGGAGGAGGCGCAGCGCATCAACGAGGAGCTGCGCGCCGCCGACCCCTCCCAGAAGTGAGGAGCGGCCCGGGGGAAGGCCCCGGGCCGATGCCCGATTCCGCGATCGGCCCCGCCTGTACACCCGGCGGGGCCTTTCCGTTCCGGCGGTTCCGCGTGCGCTCCCGCCGGGGCCTCAGAACCCCGGGCGGCATCGGGGAGCGTGCCCCGGTGCCGCCCGGGGGACGAACCGGCTTCCGTCGGCCCGCCCGGACCCGAAGGCCACGGTCACTTGTTCTCTTCGAGGCGCAGGGCCACACCCAGCGCGAAGAAGGTCGGTGCCCACTCACCGACGAAGAGCCCCCAGCGATCTGCCCGGTCGGTGCCGGCGTTCTCCTTCTTCTTGGACACGACCCAGCTCAGGACCGAGGCCCCGATGCTGGCGAAGCCGGCGGTGTAGGCCATCTCGGAGGTGACGCCCATTTCGGACAGTTTCGCGATCATGATGCCTCCCGTATCGGTTACAGGTCAGGGACCACTGCCCGGAACGTCGTCAAGGTAGGAGAAGGGCGGGGCAAAGGGTGTCATGACCAGCGACGGGGTCGGGGTGTCTCCATGGACGGGGCATCGAACGCGCGCAGCTCGACAGGCGGCGCCGCTGCGAGGCGCCGCCGGGAGGTACAGCCGGAAGGTACGGCTGCCGAGGATGCAGCCGGGAGGCGGGATCGAGCGGGATGCGGGGAAGGCCGTGACCGACGTCTGAGGGCCGACGCCGGTCGGGGCGGGAAAGGGACGCTCGGGCCGAACCGGGTTGCAACAGGTCAGCGCGCTCCGATAGGAAGTCCTCCATGCTCACAGGCGAAAAGGTCGGGCTCCGCGCCCGGCACGAGGACGACAACCCGATCCTTCAGGCCGAACTCTACGACGACGTGGTCGTCCACTCCCGTGTCCAGAGCAGCCCCTGGCGCCCGGTCATGCCCGGCTCCAAGCACTCCCTGGTCAACGTCGACGACACCGCCGAGGGCCACGCCACCTTCTCCGTCGTGGACCTCGCCGACAACGAACTGCTCGGTACCGCGACGCTCTGGGGCATCGACAACCACAGCCGCTCCGCACACCTCGGCATGGGCCTCCGCCCGTCCGCCCGGGGCAGGGGCTACGGCACCGACGTGGTCTCGGTGCTCTGCCACTACGGTTTCACCGTCCGCGGCCTGCACCGCCTGCAGATCGAGACGCTGACGGACAACTTCGCGATGATGCGCGCCGCCGAGAAGAACGGCTTCGTCCGTGAGGGCGTGCTGCGCTCCTCGTCCTGGGTGCTGGGCGAGTTCCTCGACGTGGCGCTGTTCGGCCTCCTCGCCGGGGAATGGAAGAACGACTAGCACCACCCCCGCGGACCGGCGGCGTTCCACCGTCACCTTCGGTTTCCCGCCCTCACCGGCCCGGGAAACCGAACGCGTCGGGGCACCCGCCCGGCCGAGGCCGACGGGCATCGCGGAGCAGGCGGGCGGGCGGAGTAGGCGGGCAGAGTGGGCCCGCGGATCATGCACGCGTCCGGCGCGTCAGAGCACGGCGAGCCGGTCCACCGGTAGCTCCACCCTCCGCTCGGCGCCCCCGGCGGCAGCCGCCCCGCCCGGTTCAGGGTGGCCGGTCCGTGCAGCCCCGCCCAGAACACCTCGGTGAACAGTCCCGGGTGGACTCCGTCCCCGGCGACCTCGCCCAGGCTTTCCAGCAGGGCGGCGAAGGCGTCCTTCAGCGGCTCCGGAGTGTCCTCGCTTGCGAACGCCAGGCCGCCGTCGAGCTCGAACATGGCGTCGTAGACAGCCGGGTTGCGTGCGGCGAATCCGAGGTACGCGCGGGCCAGGGCGGTGACCCGGTCACGGGCTCCGTCCGCGTCGCCGTCATCATCGCGGCCTTCGCCCTGCTGGTCGCCGCCCTCGTCTGAATCCCGGCCTCCGGTCCGGGACCCGGGGCTCCTGATCCATGACCCCGGTCCGGCCCCTGCCCTGCTCTCGGTTCTGGTCCCGCCCTCGGTTCCGGTCCGGTCCGGTTCCGGTCGGACGGCACCACGCACGCGGAGCATGATCCCGGCCTCCGGCGGGCGCCGGTAGGTTCTCCCCATGGATCGCGAACGCCTTCTGCTCGGGGCCGTCGCCGCCACCGGCGCCGTCCTTCTCTGGAGCGAGTGGACGCTCTGGCGCGCCTCCCGGCAGGAATATCCGCTCATGGCCTCCACTGGCCCCGTGGTCCTCGGCGCCAGCGGCACCGGCGGCAGCATCCCCGGCGGCACCGAGGAGGCCATCGTCGTCCTGGGCTACCCCAGTCGCCGCGGCGACCGCCCCGGCCTGGTCCAGCGCTACCGGACCCGCATCGCCCTGCGTTCGCGCGACCCCCGGGCCGCGCGCAGCGTTCTGATCTTCACCGGCACGAGCCCGCGCCGCCCCCGAGCCGCCCGTTCCGAGGCCGCGGTCATGGCCGACTACGCCACCGAGCACCTGGGCGTGGACCCCGCGGACGTCCTGCTCGAAGAAAAGGCCACCAACACCTGGGAGAACATCGCCCTCACCCTCCCCATGCTCGAGCCCTTCCCCGTCGTCAAGATCGCCTCCAACACCTTCCACGCCCGCAAAGGCCGCCGTTACCTCCGCAAGCAGGCCCCCGAGGTCGCCGCCCGGCTCCGGCCCGCACAGGACCACCGGTTCGGGGAGCTGCTGTGGTTGAAACCGCTTTTCGCTATTTACCGGCGTTGACAACCCAAAAGCATCAAAACGGACTCATGGTTCTTTTCTCCGGAAAAGCCACTCGCCTTTACGCTTGACGGCCCCCTGAACTGGGGCAACGCGCAAGCGTAGAACTTCTTCGGTGATCCATCCGAAAAATGTGCGCACCGCCCGCAGGTTGCCTTATTCTGGCCCCACAACCGAAAAAAGCGTGACCCCGCGACGCCTAGTAAGCGCCCGGGGTCGTGGCCAGCAATTCACCCCTTTGAACACAAGGATTGCCAGCGTGAGCCAGTTTAGTGCCGCGCTCTTCCGGGCTGCCCTCGGGCTCCTGCGAGCGCTGTTCTCCTCTCCCTGCGGCCGACACCACCGCCGCCGTCGTTCGGCACGGGTGCGCCGCTACGCCCAAACTCCCGGCCCCGCCACCCGGCCCAGCCCGCCCGCCGCGCCCCGGCTGTCCGCCCCGCGCGAGACCTTTGCAGCCGACGACCTTCCGCTCGTGCGCCCCTACTACACCGCCCACGAGCAGGCCCGCATCCAGGACCAGACCGCACCCCGCGCCCCCGAGCGCCCGCGCCTTGCCGAGCCGCACAAGACCCTCCCCGACCCGTGCGCCGCCCGCGAGCAGGCACGCCTCCAGGCCCACGCCACCGCCCGCCTCCAACAGTGGGCCGCACCGCGCATCCCTGAGCCCCGCCCCGGCGAGGGCGACCTGCTCGCCCCCACCCCGCCGCCGGTCACCTTCGAGGACCTGGCCGACGCGGTGCGCCGCTGGCAGGACCAACAACACCGCAAGACCCGCGCGGGGGTGGGAGCATGAACCCGACCCGCCTGTGGCACCACCGCCTCTACCCCGGCGACCTGTCGCACCTGTCCACCGTGCGCCGCGACCTGGCCGCAGACCTGGCCGGGTTCGACCCCGACCTCGCCGACACGTTGGTCCTGTGCGGCAGCGAACTGTTCGCCAACTGCGTCAAGTACACCGCCTCGGGACAGGTCGGCGGTGGGGTGGTGCGGACGCTGTGGCTGACCGGCGACCACACGCTGACCCTGGGATTCACCGACGACGGCCTGTCCGGCGGCATCCCCGCCATCCCCCGAACCCGCTCCTGTGCCGAGTGGGAGAGCGCTGAGGGCCAGCGCGGCCTGCTCATGGTCCAGGAGTTGTCCACAGCCTGGGGATACTCGCCCGTGTGCCCCTTCGGGGACCTGGGCACCCACACCTGGGCCACCTTCACCCGGTGACCACCCGACGGGCTCCCCGGCACACCGGGGAGCCCGCCCTGGTTCGATTGCGCGAACTTTGCCGCCGACGTGCCCCACCTTGTCGCGGGTCCGGGCGACACTCGCAGATGGCAAGCCTCACCGCACCCGCCAGGTCGACCGATGGAGGACACCGCCATGATCACCACCGACTACCGCCCCGGCTCCCCCTGCTGGATCGAGCTCAGTGCCTCCCACCTGGACACCTCGCTCGCGTTCTACCGCCGCCTGTTCGGCTGGGAGGCCGAATCCGCCGGTCCGGACACCAGCGGCTACATGCTCCTCAGGTTCGGCGGTCGGGTGGTGGGCGGCGCCGGACCGCTCATGGAGGAGGAGCAGCCACCCGCCTGGACGCTCTACTTCCACACTCCGGACGTCGAGGCCGCCACCCGGAAGGTCGCGGAACTGGGCGGCACGGTCGAGGTCTCTCCCATGGACGTCATGGGCATGGGCGTGATGGCGCACTGCACCGACTCGCAGGGCGTTCCGTTCGCCCTCTGGCAGCCGCTCTCCTTCACCGGAATGGAGGCCGTGGACGACCCCGGGACCCTCATGTGGGCGGAACTGTGGACGCCCGACCCCGAGGGCGCCCGGAAGTTCTACGGTGCGCTCTTCCCCTGGGAGTTCACCTCCTTCGACCTGCCGGGCGGAGGCACCTACCTGACCGTCCGGCCCGAGGGCCTGGCGGACGAGCGCGCGCACGGCGGTATCGCGCAGGTTCCGGGCAACGGGAACTGGCACCCGGTGTTCCGTGTTGAGGATGTCGACGTCACCACCGCACTGGTCCCCGAGACCGGCGGCAGAGTGGACATGGAGCCCGACGACGCGGCCGGGGTGGGGCGCCTGTCCGCCTGCACCGATCCCGACGGGAACGAGTTCGTCCTGCTCCGCCCCTCCCCTGCCTGAGCGGGGTGGGGCGGGGCGGAGCACACGCGGGACGACGTGCGTGGCCGCGAAGGTCTGCGGAGTACGGGCCCACGGTCCGAGTGGTACCGGAGGGCACTCACGGCTGGGGTTACGGCGTCTGTGGTCGGTGTTACAAGCGAGGTCGGGTGCGACCGGCGGGTTCGCAGGCGGACCCTTCCTCCGTGGACCTGTGTGGCCGGACGGGGCAGGCCTCGCGCGCACCCGCCCCGTAAACCCCCACCACCCGGCACGCCCGTCGAACGCACCGGCCCGGCGCTCTGCCGCACGCCGACTGCGGCGGGACGGGCCCACGCTCCGCAGTCTGTACCTTCCCAAGCGGCTGAGCTTTTGGAGACCAACGCTTGCTGCCGGGAGCGACCACAGACCGCCCGCCCCAAGGGGTGACCCTCCTGGAAACCTCCAAGTCCGTCCACCCCCCTGGAGCGGAGGACCTGGTCCCCCCTCCCTCTCACCCCCTGGGGCGAAGGCCCCGGTCCCTCCTCCCCCGACCCCCTGGGGCACAGCTCCCGGTTCTCCTTCCCCCGACCCCTGTGGGGCTGGGGTGGTGAACTCTCCTGCGGCCTTCGCCCCGGGGCTGGGGGGACGGGAGAGGGCCTCCGGTTGGGGACGGGGTTTCGGGGGAGGGGACGACCCCTGTGGCGGAGGGCCTCGTTCTCCCTCTCGGCCTCCTGGGGTTGCTTTTCGGGGCGGACCGGTCTCGGTTCGCCGGTCAGGGGCTGGTGAGGATGACCAGCTCCCGGGTCGCGCGGGTCATCGCCACGTAGCGGTCCACCGCGCCCTCGATACCCTCTCCGAACCCGTCCGGGTCCACCAGCACCACCAGGTCGAACTCCAGGCCCTTGGCCAGCTCCGGCGACAGCGACCGAACCCGCGGGCGCTCCGGGAACTCCGCGTCGCCGATCACGCAGGCGACCCCCTCCGGGTTCTCCCGCTCCCACCTCTCCAGCAGGGCGTCCAGCTCCTCCGGTGCCCCGTGGGCCACCGGCACACCCGAGCTCCGGATGGACGTCGGCACGTTCGCGTCCGGCAGCGCCGCCCGGATGACCGGCTCCGCCTCCGCCATGACCTCCTCCGGCGTCCGGTAGTTGATGCTCAGCGACGCCATGTTCACCCGGTCCAGGCCGACCCGCTCCAGCCGCTCCCGCCACGTCTCCGCGAACCCGTGCCGGGCTTGGGCCCGGTCGCCCACGATCGTGAAGCTGCGCGACGGGCAGCGCAGCAGCAGCATCCGCCACTGGGCGTCCGTCAGCTCCTGGGCCTCGTCCACCACGATGTGCGCGAACGGGCCCGCGAGCTCGTCCCGGTGGGCGCCCGGCAGCACGGAGTCGTCCACCAGGCTGTTCTGCATGTCCTCCACGAGCAGCATCGTCACCACGCCCTCCCCGTCGGGGTCGGCGGCGACCAGGTCGTCGATGACGGTCGACATGCGCTCGCGCTGGGCGGCCTCCGCCGCCCGGTGGCCGCGGCGGCGCCGCGAGGACTCGGGGTCGCCCAGCCGCAGCCGGGCGGCGTCCAGGAACGGCAGGTCGGGCTCCGTCCAGGCCTGGGCGTCCGCGCGCTGGAGCGCCCGCACCTCCTCCGCGTCCAGCCAGGGGGCGCACATGCGCAGGTAGGCGGGCACGGACCACAGGTCCCCGACGATGTCGGTGTACTCCAGCAGCGGCCACGCCCGGTGGAGCGCCGTCATCAGCTCCCGGTCCCGCTGGAGCACCCGGCGCAGCATCTCCGGGGAGACGCCCTCCTCGTCCCGGTCGTGCTTGTCCAGCAGGATCTCCACCAGGGCGTCGAAGATCGGCTCGCGTCCCTCGTTGTGCGGGGTACCGGGCTCCACGGCGTCGAACGCCTCCTCCCAGTCCTGCGCGGTCAGGCGGACCTGCGCCCAGGGCGTCCTGACGTCCAGCCCCTGCTTCGGGGGCCGCTCGTAGAACCGGACGGCCGGCTCGATCGCGTCGACCAGCCGCGCCGACTCCTTGAGCCGCGCCACCTCCGGGTCCTTCTCCGGGGGCACCGCGGCACCCTCGGGGACGAGGTCGCGGACGGTGCAGGTCCGCACCCCCTCCTCGCCCAGGCTGGGCAGGACGTCGCCGACGTAGTTCAGGTAGGGCTGGTGCGGGCCGACGAACAGCACCCCGCCGCGCCGGTGCCCCAGGCGCGGGTCGGAGTACAGCAGGTGGGCGGTGCGGTGCAGGGCGACGACGGTCTTGCCGGTGCCCGGGCCGCCGTCGACGACGAGGGCCCCGGCGGACCCCGCGCGGATGATGGCGTCCTGGTCGGCCTGGATGGTGCCAAGGACGTCGCGCATCCGGGGCGACCGGGTGGCGCCGAGGCTGGCGATGAACGCGGACTGGTCGTCGAGCGCGGCGTGGTGGCCGTCCAGTCCCTCCTCGGTGAACACCTCGTCCCAGTAGTCGGTGATGCGGCCCAGGGTCCAGCGGTAGCGGCGGCGGCTCTCCAGGCCCATCGGGTCCGCGTGGGTGGCGGCGAAGAACGGCGCGGCGGCCGGGGAGCGCCAGTCCAGCAGCAGGCGCCGGCCGTCCCGGTCGGTGAGGCCGAGCCTGCCGATGTAGACGGGCTCGGCGCCGTCGGCGGGGACGACCCTGCCCAGGCACAGGTCCAGGCCGAAGCGGCGCAGGGTGCGCAGCCGGGAGGAGAGGCGATGGACCTCCATGTCGCGGTCCATCACCATGCGGCCCCCTCCGCCGGGTGCGAGCCGCGCGGTGCCGAGGCGGTCGGTCAGGTCGGCGATGGTCTCGGCGAGACTGCGGGTGATGTCCGCGAAGTGGCGCTCGTCGTCGGCGATGAGCGCCGGGTCCGCCTTGGCGGCGAGGTTTTCGGGCAGCTCGAAAAGGCTGGTGGCCTGCGGATTCACGTGGTCCCCCGGAACATGGCGTGTTGTCACGAAGGTCGATTGTGAGGCACGAGGGGGGTCTTGCCGCAAGCCCCCGGGTACGCTATAGATTAATAGTGGAGAGGAGCGGCCGAAGGCGCTCCTCTTTTTCTCTGCCCTCCGCCGGGCGAGGTCACGGATCGGCGGAACCGGCCGGTAACCCCGCGCTCCCGCGCGATCGTGTGCTCGGGAAAAGGTACGGGGGTGCAGGGGTTGTGATGGTGGGTCGTGCCGACTCTGTCGAGTCGATGGAACAGCTGGCCGCGGGCTGGCGCACGCTGGTGCTCGACCGCGATCCGCAGGCGGACGTGCGCGACCTGCCGGGCGTCTGCGTCCGCTGGGCCGACAGCCGGTTCGCGTTCTGGAACTGTGTGACGCTGACCGAGGTCGACGCGGATCCGGAGCTGGTCGCGGATCGGCTGGAGCGGGCGGCGGACGTCATGCGGTCGAAACGCCACCCGGGGTTCCTGTGGGTCTTCGAGGACCTGCTGTCCGGGGAGGCGCGCGCGGGGCTGCGGGCCGCGGCCGGGCGGGCGGGGCTGGAGTCCGCGTTCTCGGGTGTCGGAATGGCGGCGGACCTGCCCGCCCTCCCCGAGCCCGCGCACCCCGACCTGGAGTTCGTCCGCGTCACCACCGAGGAGCACCTGCTGGCGTACGCGGACCTGAACTCGCGGGCCTACGGGTTCCCGCCGGAGGACGGCAGGGACGGGCTGGCGGGGTCGGCGCTGTGGAAGGGCGGGGTGCACGCCTACCTGGGGCTGCGGGACGGCGTCCCGGTGACCTGCGCGGGAGCGGTGGAGGCGGAGGGCCGGCTGTTCGTCGTCCTGGTCGCCACGGCCCCGGAGTGGGAGCGCCGGGGGTACGGGGAGGCGGTGACGCGCAAGGCCCTGTACGAGGGCGCGCGGTCCACCGGCCTGGTCCGGGCGACCCTGCACGCGACCGCGGCGGGGGCGCCGATGTACCCGAGGATCGGGTTCGAGCCGAACTCCCCGGTGCACTTCTACGGCCTCAAGGGCTGAGCCCGGACCGCCGTGGCGGTCCGGGCCCCGGGTCGGCGCCGTCAGGCGGGACCGCAGTCCGGGAGCGGAACGATGTTCACGCCGCCCGGGTGGTTCGCCGTGAACCCGAAGCTCGTGCTCTCACCCGGGTCCAGCAGGCTGTTGTGCGGCAGGTTGCGCACCTCGTGGTGCGACCCGTGGTTGACGACCGAGCCGTTCCACAGGCTGGAGATCGTCTGGCCGTTGGCGAACACCCAGTCCACCATCCAGCCGTCGACGCCCTCCTCGCCCGCGGTCAGCTCCACCGTGGCCTGGAAGCCGCCGGACCACTCGTTCACGATCCGGTACTCGGCCGTGCAGTACTCGCCCTCCGGCGGGTCCGTGGGGCCCGGGGTGGGCTCGGGCGGGTCCGTCGGCTCCGGGGTCGGCTCCGGCGGGTCCGTGGGGCCGGGGTCCCCGCCCCCGCTGAACACCACGTCCGAGCAGTTGTAGAACGCCTCCGGGCTGTCCGAGCGCTCCCAGACCGAGTACACGACGTGGCGGCCCGACCGGTCGGGCAGGTCGACGTCCCAGTAGTACTCGGCCCCGGCCGCGCCGCCGCTGCGCAGCGGCGGGTTGACGGCCGTGTCGATGAGCTCCAGGTCGTCCCAGTTCAGCGGCTGGTTCGGGTCCCAGCCCGGCTTGGTGACGTAGGTGTAGAACGTGCCCGGGTGCGGGGCCCAGGCGTTGTGGAGGAACTCCACGGTGGTGTTGGCCTGGAGCGGCGTGGACGGCCAGTCGTCGCGGGCCGCGTTGAACGCGCCGAACCGCTCCGTGGGTCCGCACAGCTCGCCGTCCGCGACGAACTCGCGGTGCCGGCCGGCCGAGTTGGAGATGAGGTTGCCGAACCAGTTCCAGTACGCGTAGTCGCCGCCCTCGGCGAGCGCGTCCACGCAGGCCGGGTTGGTGGGCGCCAGCGCACCGCCGGAGCTGCCGCCGGTGGCGTCCTGGAAGCAGGCGTAGGTGCGGGAGGCGGGGTAGGTGAACGCGCCGTGCGCCTGGGCGGGCTCGGGCGCGACCACCACCGAGTAGCCGACGGCGAGCGCACCGAGCGCCACCGCGGCGGTGAGGAGGTTGCGGGTGCGGGTCCTCTCCATGAGGGGTGTTCCTTTCGGGTGGGGGAGTCCCGGCCGGGCGGCCGCCCGGCCGGGGTCGCCGTGGCGGGTCAGGCCGCGGCGCACGTCGGTTCGGGGGCGGCGGCGGGGCCGTTCCCGATGAGTCCGAAGGTGGTGGAGGCGCCCGTGGCGAGGACGCCGTTGTAGGAGACGCTGCGGGCGGTCACGGTGCCGCCGGCGGTGTCCAGGTCGGTGTTCCACGCGTGGGCCACGGTCTGCCCGGAGGGCGCGGTCCAGGTCACGGTCCAGCCGTCGAGCGCGGTGTGCGCGGTGACCTCGACCTCGGCCTGGAAGCCGCCGGACCACTCGTTCGTGACCCGGAACTCGGCGGTGCACTCGCCCTCGGGATCGGTGGGCGGGTCGGTGGGCGGGTCGGTGGGCTCCTCGGTGGGCCCGCCGCCGTACACCGGTGCCTCGACCGAGGTCTCCGCGATGCCGTCGGGACCGTGGAAGATCCGCTCGCCCCACGGCGTGAGGCGGTCCGGGTCGAAGCCCTCGACCATGTCGAGGTACTCCACTCCCCCGCCGTTGCCGCTCCACGACCAGCCGATGTAGCCGAGTCCCAGGCGCCGGGTGTGCTCCATGATGGCGTCCTCGTCGGGGTTCCCGTCGCTGTGGTCGTGGCCGAACTCGCCGACGATCAGCGGCAGCCCGGCGTCCGCGAAGTGCTCCAGGTAGGAGACCACCGTCGACTCCTGGGCGTAGACGCCGTACATGTGGATCGAGAAGACGGTGTTGTCGTCGGCGGCGGCCACCTGCGGCGCGTCCCGTCGCATGATGCCCTGCCAGTCCTGGCCCCAGTTGGGGGCGTCCACGACCAGGGTGTGGTCGAACCCGGCGGCGCGCAGCCGCCCGATGGCGTCGATGGTGTCGTCGGCCCAGGCCTGGTTGACGGCCTGGTCGTTGCCGTAGGGCTCGTTGCCGATGTTGACCAGGACGTGGTCCTCCTCGCCCTCCAGGACGTCCTGGATCCGCAGCCAGTAGTCGACGGCCTGGTCGAGGGTGGCGGCGCCGGACTGCTCGCCGTAGCCGGTGGTGTCGTGGACCTCCAGCATGCAGATCAGGCGGTTGGCCTTGCACAGGGAGACCACGTTGGCGACGTCGGCGGGACCGTTCTCGTCCCAGCGGTCGCCGCTGCTGAGGACGACGCGGACGGTGTTGGCGCCCAGTTCCTTGATGTCGGCGAAGGACCCGGTCTGGTGCAGGTACCAGGTGTGGGCGTGGCTGACGCCGCGGATGAGGAAGTCGTTGCCGGCGGCGTCGACGAGGCGCCCGTCCTCCACGCGGAAGCCGGTGTCGGCGCGGGCTGCGGGCGGGGAGACGGAGAGCAGGGCGACGACCATGGAGAGGATCAGCACCAGGGCCGTGCCCAGGGCCGGGGCGAGGGCCGCCCGGGGGTTCGCGGTGGGTGTTCGCGGATGCATGGGGGTTCTCCGGAGGTTCGGTGGACGGCGTGCGGAGGGGATGGGCCCCGGAGGCCGGATGGAGGAGGTCCGGCCCCCGGGACGGGGCGGACCCGGGGCACCCGTGGTGGGGGGCGGGAGCCCCGGGGGTCGGGGGCGCGCGGTGCGGGTCAGTCGCAGGCGGCGCCGTTCAGCTCGAACCCGGTGGGTGGGGCCACCTGGCCCTGGTGCGTGATCTGGAACCCGAACGAGGCGCTGCCGCCGGGGGCCAGCGTCCCGTTCCACGACGCGTTCCGGGCGGTGACGCCGCTCCCGGTCTGGGTGACGGTGGCGTTCCAGGAGTGGGTGATCTGCTGGCCGGACGGCTGGGTCCAGCCCAGGGTCCAGCCGTTGACGGCGGCCGATCCGGTGTTGCGGACGGTCACGTCGATGACGGCGCCCTGGTTCCACTGGTTGCTCACGGTGTAGGTCACCGCGCAGGCCCCGCCGGGGCCCGGCCCGGGCCCGGGGTCGCCGTCACCGCCCAGGGCCTCGTGCATCGCCCAGTAGGCGGGCTTGGGTTCGTACCGGTGGTCGTAGGGCAGTGCGTCGCCCTGGCCGGGGAACACGTCGGGGATCCAGGAGTGGGCGTCGCTCACGCCCCACACGGTGACGCCGCCGCAGCCGTCCACGGCCATGCAGGCCTGGAAGACCCGCGTGTAGTCGGCGGCCTGCGCCTGGAGCTGCTGCTGCGAGGCGGGGGTGGGGGTGCGGATGTCCAGCTCGGTGACGACCACCTCCAGGCCCAGGTCGGCGAACCGCTGGATGTTGGCCTGCATGCTGGCGGGCACCTGCCCGACGATGAGGTGGGACTGGAGGCCCACACCGTGCAGCGGCACGCCCCGGGCGACCAGGGAGGACGCTAGCCGGTACAGGCCGTCGCTCTTGGCGTTGATCCCCTCGACGTTGTAGTCGTTGATGAACAGGCGCGCGTCGGGGTCGGCCTCGTGCGCCATCTCCAGCGCGGTGGCGATGTAGTCCTCGCCCAGGGTCCGGTGGAAGACCGAGTCCCGGAAGGTGCCGTCCTCGTTGAACGCCTCGTTGACCACGTCCCAGTGGCTGATGTCGTCGGAGTAGCGGTTCACGACCGTGGAGATGTGGGTTTCCATCACCCCCTCCAGCTCGGAGGGGCTGAACCCTCCGTCGGCCACCCAGGACGGCAGCTGGCTGTGCCAGACCAGGGTGTGGCCGTAGACGTCCTGGCCGTTGGCCCGGGCGAAGTCCACCAGCCGGTCGGCGCCGGACCAGTTGAACTCGCCGCGACGGGGCTGGACGCTCTCCCACTTGAGCTCGTTCTCGTGGGTGACGGAGTTGTACTGCTCGGCGGCGATCTCCGCGTAGCGCGCGTTGTCGAGCAGGTGGGCCGAGACCGCCACGCCCATGCGCAGGCCGTGCCGGTCCGCGAGGTCGCGCAGTGACGGGTCCTCCGCCTGGGCGGGGGACCCGGCCGACAGGGCCAGGGCGAGGGCGAACACCGGGGCGAGGAACCTCGCCCCGCGGCGCCGCGTGGTCGTCTTCATCGGTCGCTCCTTGGATCGGCGGGGACTCGGGTCGGAGAGAACCCGGGAGAGGGCGGACGGGGAGGGGACCCGGGGCCCGTGCGGGCCCCGGACCCCGGGTGGGGGCGGGGAGGGGCCGGGGCCGGACCCGGCCCCTCCCCCGCCTGGATCCCGCGACGGCCGCGCTCGGCGGCTGTACGGCGGCGGCCGCCGCGGGGGTCGTGGGACGTCAGCCGAACAGCTCCCCGTGGACCGCCAGGGCGGTCGCCACGTCCACCTGCGCCCAGAAGCGGTGGTAGGTGAACTCGGGTGCCGGCCCGCCGTCCAGGTAGGCCTGGACCCGGGGCCAGTCGGGGTCGTCCTCGTAGAAGGAGCGGATGGAGAGGAACGTGGAGTCGGAGTCGACCACGTCGCCGTTGGGCATGGTCCCGGTCCAGCCGTCGGGGACGTACAGTCCGCCGTCGGGCGCACCGTACGGGTCGTCGAACCGCCGGTAGTCGGACCGCACCTCGGGGATCGCCACACCCAGGTCGTCCTCGTGGTGCAGCAGCGCGTCCAGCAGCCCCTCGGCGAACTCCCGCACCTCCGTGTCGCCGGTGGCGGCGGAGTAGTGCAGCAGCGTCTTGACCAGCCCGGCGGCGATACCGACGTCCTGGTTGTGGGAGACCACCTCGACGCTCAGGCCGGGGTTGCCGGTGGGGGTGCCGGTCCAGGTGTCGGGGGCACCGCTCCAGTCCATGTCGGCGGGGATGGCGAAGTCGCCGTCGGCGCCGACCGTGGTGTTGGCCATGGCCCAGGGCACCCAGCCGTCGAGGATGTCCCCGGCGCGCTCGTCGCCGGTGATGCGGTAGTACTCGGCCACGCGCTCGATGTCCCACACCTGGAAGCCGAACCACCGGTTGGACGGCGGGTCGTGCCAGACCGGCTTCTCGTCGTAGAACATCCCGTAGAAGGTCGGGGTCCCGGCGGGCGGCTGCCCGTAGTCGCCCTCCCAGCTGTTGGTGGCACCGCCCGCGATGCCGCCGTCGGAGGACTGGAGCCACTGGAGGAACTCCAGCTGGCGGTCGAGGCTGGTGCCCCAGTCGTCGGCGCCGGTGGGCGACTCGGGCCTGAGGGCGTCGACCTCGGAGAGGGCGTAGGCGGCCATCACGTTCTGGTAGCCCTGGTGGGCGGAGGATCCGCCGATGCGCCAGGCCCAGGGGTACTCGGCGCTGCCCAGGGCGCCGCCCCAGGCGTAGTACCAGGACATCAGGTAGTGCGCGGAGTCCTTGCCGCTGCCGGGGGCGCAGGCCTGGGGCCCGACGCAGTCGCCGACCTCCTTGAAGTACTTGTCGAACATGGCGTAGCGCAGGTAGTCGCCCATGCGGGCGGCGTCGGCGACGCTGTCGGCGATGGCGCCCTCGTTGCCCTGCTCGCTCGCCCAGGTGTGCGCCTGGAAGGCGACCTGGACGGCGCGGGCGTCGGCGTCGGGGGCGTTCGTGTAGCGCCACTGCTGGGAGTAGTTGGAGTCGTCGGTGAACAGGTCGAGGTACCCGTTGGGCCCGCCGTGCTCGAACGTCTCGCAGGAGGGGTGCGGGACGGTCTCCCACACCGACTCGTTGGAGCCGCGCTGGAACGTGTTGATGTAACCGGGCGCGTCGTCGGTGCCGTCGCCGCAGAACCCGAACCCGTAGGTGTTGTCGACGTCCAGGAGCCAGTGCATGCCGTAGACCTCGTCGGTCCCGTAGGTGCTGCTCAGCTCGTCGGCCAGCGGGTCGCTGCCCACCGGCACGCCCTGGTCGAGCGGCATCGGGTAGTCGGCGGGGTCGGTGGACTCGGCGATGTAGGTGGCGGGCGAGGACGGGTCGTAGGAGGCGTTGGTGGGCTGGTCGGCGGTGCCCGGGATGATGAACGTCTCCATGGAGGCCCAGGCGGCGTTGAACGGCTCCCAGTCGCCGGTGACGCGGCCGTAGGTGGCCTCCAGCCACAGGTAGTAGCTGTACGCCTCGGAGGTGGTGGCGTGCCCGTGGTCGGGGGCCTCGACGATCAGGGTCTCGACGGAGTGGTACGGGACCAGCAGGCCGTCGAACTCGCGGAAGTACCCGCTGGCGGGGTCCTTGATCTTCTCGTACTGGTCGAGGAACTCGGCCTCGTACTCGTTGGTGGCCCCGGAGCGCTCCCGCACGGTGACGGTGACGGGGTCGTAGCCGTCGGCGGAGACGGTGAACACGGCCTGGGCCGGGTCGCCGCCGTCGCCGGAGGAGGTGACGGTGACCTCCTGGGACTCGCCCCAGTCGTCGTCGGTGAAGGTGAGCTCGGCCCCGCCGGTGACCGCGAGGGTGTCGGAGCCCGAGGTGCGCTCGACGGCCACGTCGACGTCGCCGTCCTCGGGGGCGGCGGACAGGTGGACGCCGAAGGTCGCCGAACCGCCGGGGTCCACGGCCAGGCTCGCCGGGGAGACGACGAGTTCGCCGTCCTCTCCGGGCTCCTCGCCGCCGTCCTCGCAGGAGGTCCCGTTGAGGGTGAACGCGGTGGGGGCGGCCCCGGAGCCGGTGCCCTGGAAGCCGAAGGTGGCGCTCTGCCCGGTGGCCAGCCCGGGCGCCCAGGCGGGGGCGGTGGCGGTGACGGAGGCCCCGGACTGGGTGGCGGTGGCGTTCCAGGCGTTGGTGATCCGCTGGCTTCCGGGGAAGTCCCAGCCCAGGCTCCAGGGGGAGACCCCGGGGCCGTGGTTGGTGAGGGTGACGTCGGCGGTGAAGCCGCTGCCCCAGTCGTTGGTGACCTTGTAGTCGACCGTGCAGAGCGGGTCGGCGTGGGCGGCCGTGGCCGGCAGCAGGGCGGCCGCCAGCGCGGTGGCCGCGAGGAGGGAGAAGGGTCGGCGCCATCGGCGGCGCGTGCGGGGGGTGTGCACGTGCGTCTCCTGGGTGGGTCCCCCTCACCGGGCCCGGGGGCGGGCGGGCATGGCGGAGCCACGCCACCCGCGCTCGGCGGGACCGACAGGGGGTTCGGGTGGTGTGGGGCCGGGCGGGGATCGTTCCGGGATCCCCGCCCGGCGTCCGGTCCCCGAGAGGCGGGGGGACCGGGTGGGGGCCGACGGCCCCGGGCGGTGCGTCCGCTCGGAGTGCCCGGGGGCCGTCGGAGCCGGGGGGCGGTCACCGGCCGCGGGGCCGGTGACCGTCTCCGGGTCAGTCGACGGGCGGGTAGGCGTTCTCCAGCAGCTCCTGGAACTGGGCGGAGAACCAGTGCCCGGCGACCGGGGCGTTGGGCAGGGCGCCGCTCATGTTGTTGCCGTTGCGGGCGTTGCCCTCGTAGGTCGGGTCGCACATCCGGTCGAAGCCCTTGCCCTCGGGGTTCTCGATGTACTCGCTGGACCCGTCGGACTCACCCGGGGGCTTCATCCACACGTAGGCGTCGATGCCGGGCTCGGGGGCGGCCTGCGGGCGCTCGCCCAGGCCGGCTCCGGCCTGGTTGCACCAGTTGCCCAGGTGGATGCGGCGGTCGTAGCGTCCGCCGTCGACGTAGGCGTTGACGCTCGTCTGCGGGCCCGGTCCGGTGGGCCGGTCGGGGCCGCCCCAGCCGTTGCGGGAGGTGTCGATGAGCATGCCGATGCCGGACGGGAAGCCCTGGGAGACCAGCTCGCCGCGCAGGGCCTGGGCGAAGCTCAGCTCGTCGACGTAGCGGTTCCAGTCCACCCAGTCGGACTGGCGGACCAGCACGCCGCCGATGGTCTGGTCGACGGAGAAGTGGTCCTCCTTCAGCGCCGAGTAGTTGGCGGTGTTGGCGATGAAGCCGTGCACGTCGGCGGGGGTGGCCCCGGCGGCGTTGGCGGCCTGGTAGAAGATCTGGGCGGAGGCGGTGAAGTTGTCGTCCCAGCCGATCCAGCCGTGGTGGCCGGCGTCGACGTAGTTGTAGACGTTGTCGATGTCGCCCAGGGTGGCCAGGGCGTAGCCGACGCCCTCGACGTAGTTGCCGTTGGCCAGCATCTCGTCGCACTCGGGGGTGGCGGTCGGGCGCCCGGAGACGTTGGTGACGAGGTTGGGCAGGGAGTCGATCTCGATGGTCGCCACGATGCGCAGTTCGGTGTCCTCGTAGTCGGCGAGGATGTCGGCGATCGGGTCGATGTACTCGTTCTTGTAGCGGTCGATCTCGTCGGGGCCGAGCTCTCCGTTGGAGGCGAGGGCGGCGCAGTCGCGGCCGGGCAGGTTGTAGATGACGACCTGGAACACCAGGGGATCGCCGTCCGCCTGCTCCAGGGCCTCGTCCAGGTGGTCGCGCAGGCCCATGGAGCCGGTGGTGGGGCTGTCGTTGCCCTCGATGGCGCCGATGCGGTCGAGCCAGACGCCGGTGGGCTCGTCCGCCACCGCCTCGCCGCCGGGCTCGGCGGCGGCCTTCTCGGACCAGACGGGGTTCACGTAGACGTCGGCCCCCACGTAGGGGTTGTCCACGCGGCCGGAGGTGCCGGGATCGGGGTCCGGATCCGGGTCGGGATCGGGGTCGGGGTCGGGATCCGGGTCGACCGCGCCGTCGCACAGGACACCGTTGAGCTCGAACGCGAGCGGGGCCGCGTTGGAGCCGGTGTAGCTCGCGTTGAACCCGAAGCTCACCGAGCCGTCGGTGGCGATGGAGGCGTTGTACCCGGCGTCGGAGACGGAGACGTCGGCTCCGCTCTGGGTGTGCGTGCCGCTCCACAGATTGCTGATCCGCTGGTTGCCGGGGAAGGACCATTCGAGGGTCCAGCCGTCTACGGCGTCTCCCAGGTTGGTGATCTCTACGTTCGCCGTGAAACCCGAGCCCCAGTCGTTGACCGTGTAGTCCACGGCGCAGCCGGCGTCGGCGCTGGCGGGGGTGGCGGGGACGACGGCCAGTGCGGCGCCCACCACCAGGGCGGACAGTGCGGCCGGTCCTCTACGTGCGTGCGACGGTCCGGGTGTCGCGGCACGGTGGATTCTGCTCATCTCTTCTGCTTCCTCGCGGAGGGGGGTGATCCGTAGGGAAAGGAAAGAAGGTGTCGCGCGGAGCGCGACTGCTGCGTGGAATCCGAATGGTGCGGTCGTTGCGGTGGGGGTGAGCGGGGCATGGCTTTCTCCGGCGGGGACGACCAGCTTTCGGGAGCGCTCCCATATGGAGCGGGGTTCCCGGGCGGGCGACGGAGTGACTACGGACGGACGGGGCCGGCTGGCCTGGAAGGCGGTCGCGCTCTGTTCGGGAGCGCTCCCATGAGAGTAGCCACGCAATGGTGATATGTAAACAGGGCATGAAAAAGAGATTTCGTGCCAGAGGGGACCGAATCCCATAGAGAAATGCCCGGTGAACAGGCATTAACTTACTCGTCGGCCAGGCGGTGCTGTGAATCCTGAGGCGTAAGTGAAAAGGGTAGACGCCAATGGTGGTACCGATCGGGATTCCGGTGCTGCTGTCAAGACCCCGAAAACGCCGAAAAAATACGAAATTCGACTTGTCCGGGGGGGTCGGGACGCGCTCCGGACCGTGCGCGCAACCTTCTCGAAACCCCGGGACCCCGACCGCGGAACACCGCGCCGCGCCGCGCCGGTCCCGGCGCCCCTCGGCCCCGCACGGCCGGCGGGCGTCCGTGCCACCCGCACGGATCCGTGTACGCCCGGCCGCGATCGTGTGTCCGGCGGACGACGCTCCCGGGGCCCGGGGCCCGCCGCCGTCCCGCGCTCGGCACCCGCACCGCCCCCGCCCGGGCCCGTGTCCGCACGGCCGCGGCCGTGCGTCCCGCGGACCACCCGCCCGTGCGCCCCGGCGCCCGGGGCACCGGCCCTCCGTGTCCGCGCGGCCAGGACTCCCCCGGCCCCGCCGGTCGCCGTCCGGGACCGGGCCCTGCCCGGCCCGGGCGGTCAGGAGGCGGTGTCGCCGAACTCCTCGCTCGCGTCCGCCAGGATGGCCAGGACCGCGATCGGGTCCGGCAGGACCACCGACCCCCCGCCGTCGCGCGGGGTGCGGATCCAGCTCACCTGTCCCCCGCCGGGCAGCCGGGACGGCGCGCCCAGGACGAAGCTGTCCCGGCAGTGCCAGCGCAGGCCCGGCATCTCCTCGACCGCCTCCGGTACGCAGTCCAGGTGGCAGGACCACCACTCGTCCTCGTCCACCGGCGACCGGGTCGCCACGAAGAACAGGTACCGCGACCCCAGCGCCGCGACCGGGCCCGCGGGGACGCCGGCCCGGCCCATGCGCGCCAGCGCCATCACCCCGGCCTCGCGCGGCACGTCGAAGACGTCGAACACCCGCCCCGTCGGCAGGATCACGTTGGCCTCGGGGTCGGCCGCCCACCACCGGCGGATCGTGTCGGTGTCGGTGCTGGCCTCCACCCCCCAGGCCATGGTCGCCGGATGGGCCGCCGGGTCCGGACAGCCCAGCCGCTCGCAGTTGCAGGCGCGGTCCTCTCCCGGTGCGGCGCCCCGCACCACGGGCCAGCCCAGCGCCGCGTAGCCCAGCGCGGCGTCGACCATGCCGTCCATCGCCGGACGCCGCTTCCGTCGGTACAACACATCGGCCATGGAGCCCTCCCCGGTGTTCTCGATGTTCCAGGCGCGGTCCTCGGTTCGGGACCCGCACCCGGCGACCGCGACCGGGGGACGGGCCGGTCGTGCTACCGGAGCAGGCGGGCCGCCTCGGTCGCCCAGTACGTGAGGACCTGCTCGGCCCCCGCGCGCCGGTAGGAGGTGAGGGTCTCCAGGATCGCCCGCTCGCGGTCGATCCACCCGCGCTCCGCCGCCGCCTCGATCATCGCGTACTCACCGCTGACCTGATAGGCCGACACGGGCACCGGGGAGGCCTCGGCGACCTTGGCGACGATGTCGAGGTAGGCCAGTCCGGGTTTGACCATCACCATGTCCGCACCCTCGGCGACGTCCAGGGCGACCTCGCGCAGCGCCTCCCGGGCGTTGGCCGGGTCCTGCTGGTAGCCGGACCGGTCCCCGAACTGCGGGGCCCCCTCGGCGGCCTCCCGGAAGGGGCCGTAGAACGAGGACGCGTACTTGGCCGCGTAGGCCAGGATCGGCACCCGGGCGAACCCGGCCCGGTCCAGCCCCGCACGGATCGCCGCGACCTGGCCGTCCATCATGCCGCTGGGCGCCACCACGGCGGCGCCCGCCTCGGCCTGGGCGGCGGCGATGGACGCGTACCGCTCCAGGGTGAGGTCGTTGTCCACGTGCCCGCCGGTCTCCAGCGGTCCGCAGTGGCCGTGCGAGGTGTACTCGCACAGGCACAGGTCGGCCATCACCACCAGGGCGTCGCCCACGTCCTTGGCCAGGTCGCGCAGCGCCTCCTGGACGATCCCGTGCGGGTCGTCGGCGGCCGACCCGCGCTCGTCCTTGTGCGCGGGGATGCCGAACAGCATGACGCCGCCGACCCCGGCCTCGGCCGCCTCGTGGGCGGCCCGGCGCAGGCTGTCGCGGGTGTGCTGGTACTGGCCGGGCATGGAGGAGATGGCGACCGGCTCGTCGATCCCCTCCTTGACGAACATCGGCAGGACCAGGTTCTCCGGCAGCACCCGGGTCTCGGCGACCAGGCGCCGCAGCGCCGGGCCCCGGCGCAGGCGGCGCGGCCGGGCGGCGGGATAGGCCGCTTCGCGACCGGTGGTGTCCATGGGTACTCCTGAAGAGGGCGGGTTCCTGCGGGGTGGTCTCGGATCAGAGCTTGCGGCGGCGGCCGCGGCGCTTCTGGCTCGGCTTGAGGACGGGCTTGCCCGCCTCGACCGCCTCGGCGCGCTTGGCGGCACCGTACTCCGAAAGCGCCTCCACGAGGGCCGAAACGGAGGCTTTGGGTGCCACGACGTCGACGCGCAGCCCGAACTCGACTGCGGTCTTCTCGGTCTCGGGGCCGATCACGGCGATGACGGTGGTGTTGTGCGGCTTGCCCGCGATCCCCACCAGGTTGCGCACCGTGGAGGAGGACGTGAACAGCACCGCGTCGAAACCGCCGCCCTTGATCGCCTCCCGGACCGGGGCGGGCGGCGGCGCCGCCCGGACGGTCCGGTAGGCGGTGACGTCGTCGATCTCCCAGCCCAGGTCGGTGAGCCCGGCGGCGAGGGTCTCGGTGGCGATGTCGGCGCGCGGCAGCAGCACCCGCTCGATGGGGTCGATCTCGGCGTCGTAGGGCGGCCACACCGACACCAGTCCGGCGCTGGACTGGGCGTCCTCGGGCGGGGCGAGGTCGGGCTGGATGCCGAACTCGCGGACGGCGCGGGCCGTGGCCTCGCCGACGACGGCGACCTTGACCCCGGCGAACGCGCGCGCGTCCAGACCGTAGGACTCCAGCCGCTCGCGGATCGCCCTGACCGCGTTGACGGAGGTGAACACCACCCACTGGTAGCGGCCGGTGACCAGGCCGCGCACGGCGCGCTCCATCTGCTGCGGGGTGCGCGGCGGCTCCACCGAGATGGTGGGCACCTCCTCGGGCACCGCCCCGTGGTCGCGCAGCTGCTCGGAGAGGGCGGCGGCCTGCTCCTTGGTGCGGGGCACCAGCACCCGCCAGCCGAACAGCGGGCGGCTCTCGTACCAGGACAGCTCGCTGTGGCGGGCGGCGGGCGCGCCGACGATCATCATCGCGGGGGCGGTGAGGTGGTGGCCCTTGGCGTCCTTGGCCTTGAGCTCGGCGACCAGCCGGCCCAGGGTGGAGGCCACGGTGGTCTGGCGGGTGGTGCCCCCGGCGCGGACGACGGCGACCGGGGTGGTGGCGGGCCGCCCCCCGGCGATGAGGGTCTTGCACAGCACGTCGAAGCCGGGTCCCTGGAACTCGGCGGGCTCCTCGAGGGGGGCGTCGCCGCCCAGGATCACCAGGGGCGCGTCGCCGGCGGCGGCCTCGTGCCAGTCCACCTCGGCGCCGCGGACACGGGCGTTGAGGATGCGCACCTCGGGGGTGCCGTGGCCCATCAGCGGGATGCCCGCGAAGGTGGGGACGGCCGTGAGGGAGGAGACGCCGGGGGCGACCTCCGCCTCCAGGCCCGCCTCCCGGCAGGCCAGGACGAGGTCGGCGCCGCGGCAGCCGAAGAACGGGTCGCCGGAGAAGAGCCGCACCACCCGCAGGCCCTCGCGGGCCCGGGCCACGGCGAAGGTGTTGACGTCGCCGATGTCCTCGGCCCGGACGGTGGTGACGTCCTCGCGGCAGTGGGTGAGGAGCTCCTCGCGAAAACCCGCCAGCTCCTCGGCCGCGGGCTCGCGCGGGGTGATGACCACGTCGGCGTCGCGGAGCAGCTCGGCGCCGCGCAGGGTCAGCAGGTCGGCCCCGCCCGGCCCGGCACCGACCAGGGCGACGTGCCCGGGCCGGGCGACTGCGCGCTGCTCCTCCGGCGGAGGAGAGGGGTTGGCGTTGGCGTTCACGTGACTCCCTGTGTTGCCGCTGGTCTGGGGTGCCGCGCACCGGGGTGCGGTGGCCGGGGCGCGGGCGGGACCGGCGGGCCGTGCCCGCCGGCGGGCTCTGGCTCAGGACTCGGTCGGGGCTTCCCTCTCGGCGAAGGCCGCGGCGACGATGCGGTCGGCGCCGTCGGCGATCATGGCGCGGGCCAGGTCGCGGCCCAGGGCGGCGGCACCGTCCACGTCGGTGTCGCCCCCGACGGCGGCGACGCGTTCGCCGCGCACCGACTCGGAGCCGTCGGTGGCCACGACCGCGGCGCGCAGCCGCAGCTCGCCGCGGTCGGCGTCGTAGAGCGCGTGGGCGCCGACCGGCGCCGCGCAGCCCGCTTCGAGCTCGGCCAGGACGGTGCGCTCGGCGACGACCGCGATCCGGGTGGCCGGGTGGTCCACGCTGGAGAGGTAGGCCAGGTCCTCCCGGCTGCGCTCGGTGCGGCACTCGACGGCCAGGGCGCCCTGGCCGGGGGCGGGCAGCACCTGCTCGGGGTCGAACACGTCGGTGACGTCGGCCATGCGGCCGACCCGGACCAGTCCGGCGTAGGCCAGGACGACGGCGTCGAGCTCGCCGGAGGAGACCTTGCCCAGGCGGGTCTCGGCGTTGCCGCGGATCGGCACGTACACCAGGTCGGGGCGCAGGGCGGCGAGCTGGGCGACGCGGCGCGGCGAGCCGGTGCCGATCCTGGCGCCCGCGGGCAGGTCGGCGAACTTCAGCCCGTCGCGGGCGCACAGCGCGTCGCGCGGGTCGTCGCGCTCGGGGATGGCGGCCAGGACCAGGCCCTCCGCGGGGGTGGTGGGCAGGTCCTTGAGGGAGTGGACGGCGAAGTCCACGCTGCCGGCCGTGAGCTCGTCGCGCAGGGCGTTGACGAACACGCCGGTGCCGCCGAGCTGCGTCAGGTGGGCCTTGGTGACGTCGCCGAAGCTGGTGACCAGCACCAGTTCGATGGCCTGTCCCGTGCGCTCGGTGATGGCGTCGGCGACCATCTGGGACTGGCTGGTGGCCATGGTGCTGCGGCGGGTGGCGAGCCGGGCGGGCCCGGTGGTGGCGGTCATGCCTTCTCCTGGGCGGGGCGAGCCGCCGTGGTCGTGGTGTCGAGGTCGAACAGTTCCCGCAGGGCCGCCTCGTAGGACTCCCCGTCCGGGGCGGCGGCCAGTTCCTTGACGCGCACAGTGGGTCTGTGCAGGAGCTTGTCCGCGACGCGGCGCATGGCCCGGGTGATCTCCTCGCGGGTGCGGTCGTCCAGGTCCTCGGGCAGCCGCCCGTGCAGGCGGTCGAGCTCGGCCTCCACCACGTCGCGGGCCTGGGCGCGCAGGGCGACGACGGTGGGGGCGACCTGGGCGGCCCTGCGGACGGTGCGGAACTCGGCGACCTCCTCGTCCACGATGCCGCGGACGAGTTCCAGGGCGCCGCCGCGGCCGGCGCCGGTGCCGCCGCCGTGGGAGGCGGCCCGGCGCAGGTCCTCGATGTCGACGAGGTGAACCTGCGGCAGGTCGCGCACGGCCTGGTCGATGTCGTGGGGCAGGGCGAGGTCGAGGAAGACCAGGGGGCGGGTGCGGCCGGAGGTGGCGGCGGCGACCGCTTCGGCGGGCAGCACCAGGCCCTGGGCGCCGGTGCAGGAGACGACCAGGTCGACACCGGGGAGGGTGTCGGCGGCGTCCGCGAAGGGGACGGAGCGGGCGGTGACGCCCTCGTAGGCCTCGGTGAGGCACTCGGCGAGGCGGTCGGCGCGCTCACGGGTGCGGTTGGCCACGATGACGGCGGCGGCGCCCTGGCGGGCGACGGTGTTGGCGGACAGCGCGCTCATGGAGCCCGCGCCCAGGATGAGGACGCGCATCCCGGCCAGGGGCCCGGCGGTGGCGCGGGCGAGGCCCGGGGCGTCCGCGGTGTCGCCCCCCGCGGTGGACATGGGGCAGCCGGCCGGGGGGGTGGCGCCGATCGCCTGGACGGTGCGGTCGGCGGTCAGCTCCCCGCCGCCGGTGGGCCCGGTGCCCAGTCTGCGCAGGGCGACGGTGAGGCCGAAGCTCACCATGTCGGCCCCCGCGTGGTCGAGGTGGGTCTCGGTGTGGGCGCGCTTGCCCACGCGCAGGGCGCGCTGGCCCAGGTCGTTCAGGACGCGGCCGACGGAGCCGGTCTCCTGCCCGGCCTTGAGCGCGTCGCGGACCTGGCCGAGGATCTGGCCCTCGCCGAGCACCATGGAGTCGAGGCCGCAGGTGACGGAGAACAGGTGCTGGACGGCACGGTCCTCGTAGTGGACGTACATGTGCTCGGAGAGCTCGCCCAGGGGGACGCCGGTGTGCCAGGACAGCATCTCGGTCACGGCGGCGACACCGCCGTGGAAGGCGTCGACGTCGGCGTAGATCTCCGTCCGGTTGCAGGTGGAGACCACCATGACCTCGTTGACGGACTCCGTGCCGAGCATCTCCTCGACGGCCTTGGCGCGGGTCTCCCCGTTCAGCGCGACACGCTCCAGGAGCGCCACCGGTGAACTCCGGTGGCTCAACCCCACGGCCAGGACACTCATCCGCATTCTCCTACTGCAGGCACCACATCAGCGTCTCTTCATGCTCCGGCAGGGTCCGCGCCCGGTGCGGGCGACCCCCCGAAAGCGCGGCGTACGCTCGCTCACCGCCGCCGCTCATGCAGGCCTCGCGACCCGTGTCCGCGGGACCCGGCGGCCCCGCGGCGTGTTCATGTCAGTTCCAGTCCCGCCGGTTCCGCGCCGCGGCCCCCGTCGCCGTTGCGGCGCTGCGCGTGGAAGGCGAGGATCTGGAGTTCGATGGACAAGTCGACCTTACGCACATCGACCCCGTCCGGCACATTCAGCACGACGGGGGCGAAGTTGAGGATGCTGCCCACCCCCGCCTCGACGAAGCGGGTCGCGACCGCCTGCGCGGCGGCGGCCGGCGTGGTGATCACCCCTATGGAGACACCCTTGTCCCGGACAACCTCTTCCAGGGTGTCAATATGCCCCACGTCCAGTGAGGCGACGCGCCGCCCCACCATGGCGGTGTCGGCGTCCAGCAGGGCCGCGATGCGGAACCCGCGGGTCCCGAACCCCCCGTAGTTGGCCAGGGCGCGGCCCAGGTTGCCTATGCCGACGATGGCCACGGCCCAGTCCTGGGTGAGACCAAGTTCACGCGAGATCTGGTACACGAGGTACTCGACCTCGTAGCCGACCCCTCGCGTTCCGTAGGACCCCAGGTGGGAGAGGTCCTTGCGGAGCTTGGCGGAGTTCACACCGGCGGCCGACGCGAGGTCCTCCGACGACACGGTGAGGGTGCCCCGGTCCTGGAGCGTCTGCAGGGTGCGCAGGTAGACGGGGAGCCGGGCGACGGTGGCCTCCGGGATTCCCCTCTCCCGGGGCCTGGGCGGACGACTGGTCACGGGCGGGCTGCTCCTGAGGGCTGTCGTGCGGGCGCGGGCCGGGGCCGGGACCGCGCCCCCGGAGGGTCGTCGGACGCCCCGAGGGCGTGTTCGGCTCCCCGGGCCGGCGCGGGCGCCGGGCCGGACGGGGGCTTCCACCGAACACGCCCTAGGTTACGCGCTTGTGAAAGCACGCACAAAGTGGGGTCGGTTGTGACGCCGCGCTCATAAGTTCCCAGCCGCGGCGGCGCCCCGGCGCACCGCGGGACGCCGGGGCGGGGCGGCCCCGCACTCCCCGCACGCGGAAAGGGGACCGATGGGACATGGTGTTATCCCTGTCCCCCGATGACCGATCCGGCACCGGAAAGAAGCGAATGGGAAACCCGTTCACACGGGCCCCGGATTCGCCGCGCAACGGTGCGGCGGAATGATTTCGAAGCGGTTCAGGAGTTCAGCGCGGCACGCAGCCGGCCCTCGTCGACGCGCCAGAAATCGTGCCGGGCGCCGTCGACGAAGGTGACCGGGATCTTGTCCCAGTACTCCTCCCGGTCGGCGTCCGCGACCTCGTCCAGGGACACCTCGGCCCGGCTCGCACCCGCCTCGTCGGCCACCGCGCCGATCACCTTCCAGGCGTCCTCGCACAGGTGGCACCCCGGCCTGCCGAGCATCACCACGCGCGCGAGCCCCGCCCACGCAGGGGTTTCCGTCATGTTTCCTCCGGGTTCCACAAGCTTTTCGGGCACCTCACCCGCCCGCGAAGGGCGGTAGGACCTCGATCACAGTCCCATTCGTGACCGGAACGTCACCATGGGCCCGGCGGCCGACCGGCCGGTCGCCGACCAGGAACGACGAAACCCCGAGAACGCGCAGGAAGCGGTCGTCGGGATGGAGTCGGCGCGCCGCGTCGAGGGCCTCACCGAGAGTCGCCGCATCGACCGTGTCCTCGGCGATTCCCGCCGCGTCCTTGGCCGCGGCCCAGTACCTGATAGTGCACTTCGCCATCTGTTGATTATCCTTGGTGTAGCTCGGAGGCGACGTATTAAACAAATCTTCACCGGGGGCAATGGCGCCTTCGATCGCCCGCATAGCGCGGGGTGACGGGAAGAGACGCATGAGCCATCTGCTTCTGTTGACGAACTCCAACGAACCGTCCGATCACGTGCTGCCCGCTCTCGGACTCCTCCTGCACTCTGTGCGGGTGGCGCCCGCCGAGGCCGGCGCACTCCTGGCGTCCGGCGCCGGGTCCGGCTCCAGCGCACCTGTCGACGCCATTCTGGTCGACGCCCGTACCGACCTGGCGGCCGCCCGGAACTTCTGCCGCCTGCTGGACACCACCGGCCTGGACTGCCCGCTGCTGGTGGTGCTCACCGAGGGCGGCGTCGCCGCGCTCACCCCGGACTGGCAGGTGAACGACTTCATCCTCACCACCGCCGGCCCCGCCGAGGTGGAGGCCCGGCTCCGGCTGGCCGTCGGCGGCGCCGACGCGGGCACCGACGACCCGGACGAGATCCGCCGCGGCGACCTGGTCATCGACGAGGCCACCTACATCGCCCGGCTGCGCGGGCGCATCCTCGACCTCACCTTCAAGGAGTTCGAGCTGCTGAAGTTCCTGGCCCAGCACCCCGGGCGGGTGTTCACCCGGGCGCAGCTCCTCCAGGAGGTGTGGGGCTACGACTACTTCGGCGGCACCCGCACCATCGACGTCCACGTCCGGCGGCTGCGGGCCAAGCTGGGCTCGGAGTACGAGTCGCTGATCGGGACCGTGCGCAACGTGGGCTACCGGTTCGTGCCCGACCCCGTCAGCAAGGGGACGCAGGCGCCCGGGGCCGAGCAGGCGAAGTCCGGCGAGAGCGGCGGGGCGCTGCCCGCCGCGCGCAGCGAGGCCACCGCGGGCTGACCCGGTCGCCCCGCCCCTCCCGCACGCCGGGCGCCCCGCGGGGCGCCCGGCGCGGTGCGTTCCGGGCGGAGCGGGTCCGTGAGGGGTCCGGCCGGGGCGCGGACCCCCGGGGAACGCACCGTTACAGGACAAGAACGGTGCGGTACGGGACCTCGTGTTCGAGGCGGTCACGCCCTAAGATCTGTGGGGCACCCCCGGGGTACACGCCAGGCGCGGCACGGCTCCCCGACCAGGTGCGGACCACTGCATGGCGCGCGCCCGTGAGGAGTGAACCCGCCACGATGCCCACCAACGCCGCGAGCACCCCGCTCACCCTCCGACGTGTAGGTATCGCGCTCGGTACCGCTTTCGTCGGATCCACCCTGGTGGCGGTGGCCTCCCCCGTCGGCGCCGAGCCGACGGAGCCCGGCGAGCCGAGTGCGGAACCGGTCCCGGTCGCCTCGGTCGTCTTCGCCCGCGACGCGGACAGCGTCACGCCGGGCCGGCAGGCACCGCCCAACACGCTCACCGTGAGCAACATCGGCGACATCGACATCTGCGTGATCGGCATGCGGGTCACCGAGGGCTTCACCGCCGACGGCCTCGACGGCGGCCTGCTCGCCGCCGGCGCCGCGGACACCGTCGCGGTGACCGGGTCCCCCCGGCGGTCCACCGACGTGGTCGCCACGCTGACGTTCGCCGCCGCCGACCCCGAGACCGGCTGCACCGTGCCCCCGGCCGACGTGCACACCCTCTCCTCCGGGGTCTGGGCGGTCACCGTCACCAGGCCCGTTCCGTCCCCCACGCCCACCCCGACCCCCTCGCCCTCGGAACCGCCGAGCGAATCCCCCTCTCCGAGCCCGAGCGGTCGGCCCACCCCGTCGGCCACCCCCACCGAGGACCGGGGGACCCCCCGGCCCACCCCCCGGCCCTCGGCCACCGGCACCCCCGGCCCCTCGAACGGCGCCACGTCCCGCCCCTCCTCGACGAGCACCCCGCAGACGCCGGGCGCCCCGCAGAGCACCGTGAGCGACGCGCCCACCACCGGTGCGAACATCCCCACGCTGCCCCGGGACGAGGCGGCACTGCCCGACGTGCTGCCCGGCGAGGACCTGGCGACCCTGCCGCTGGCCACACCGACCGAGACCGACGACGGCGCCGCCGCCGAGACCGAGGTGGCCGCCGAGCACACCGACATGGGACCGAACATGGCCCCCGCGGTACTGCTGGCGGCCTTCCTGCTCACCCTGCTGCTGGCCGCCCCGCTGGCCCCCACCCGCCGGGTCCGCCCCGGCCCGGGCGGCTACCAGGGACGGCGCCGCAAGGGCTGACGTCCGCCGCCGTGCCCCGGTCCCGCCGCCGCGGGGCCGGGGCACGGCCGTGTCCGGGTCCCGACGGCCCGGACACCGGGGCGCACGGGTCCGGCCCGGTGTCCAGAGGCGCCGGACCCGCCCGGGCGGCACGCGCATCGCCCACGGGCGAGGCCAACGGAACCTTTCCGGGCCCGCCGTCGTAGGCTTTCGGTCCATGAGCACCCCGCTGGTCACCGACGACCTGGCGGCCGGACCGGCCGACCAGGTGCTGACGCTCGCCGAGGCCGCCCGCAGAGCCGACGGCGCCGCACCCCTGTCCGAGCACACCCTGCTGCGCGTCCGCCACGGCGCGCCCTCCGGCAGCGCGCGCTTCCACGTGGTCTCCGAGGGCGGCCGCGTCGTGGGCTTCGCCTTCGTCGAGCGCGGCGAGGGGGAGCCCGACTCCGGCGAGGTCGTCGTCGACCCCGCCCACCGGGGGCGCGGGCACGGCACCGCCCTGCTGCACTCGGTCCACCGGGACGCCGGACCCGGAGGGGTCCGCGTCTGGGCGCACGGCCGCACCCCGCAGGCGGTGGCGGTCGCCGAGCAGGACGGCTGGCGGGCCGTCCGCGAGCTCCACAAGATGCGCATGCCGCTGCGCGACCTCGCCGCGGACGAACCGGGCGGGCCGCGGACCGCGCCGGTGCTGCCCGAACCCGTGCTCCGGCCGGAGGTCTCCGACCTGGTGCAGGTGCGCGCGTTCGTCGTCGGCCAGGACGAGCAGGCGTGGCTCGACACCAACGCCCGCGCCTTCGCCCACCACCCCGAGCAGGGCAGGCTCACCCTGGACGACCTGCTCCAGCGGGAGGTCGAGGACTGGTTCGACCCGCACGGGTTCTTCCTGGCCACCGCCAAGGACGGGCGGATCGCCGCGTTCCACTGGACCAAGGTGCACGCCGACGGCGCCGGGCTGACCGACGGCGAGCCCGTCGGCGAGGTGTACGCGGTGGGCGTGGACCCCGACTGGCAGGGCACCGGCCTGGGCCGGGCGCTCACCCTGAAGGGCCTGCTGTACCTGCGCGACGCCGGGCTGCCCTGGGTCCACCTGTACGTGGACGGGGACAACGAGGCGGCCGTGCGGCTGTACACGTCGCTGGGCTTCGAGATCTGGGACACCGATGTGATGTACGCACCGCCCGAGAGACCTCCGGGCGACGTGTGAGGGGAGGCGGCGGGCCGGGGGCCTGCGGAGGAACACGTGTGGACGAACCGCTCCTACGTGCCGCTTCTCACATTAACCGGCCAAACCCTTGGCCGCCACGGGAGTGCGACATCCCGTTCATCTCTCGTTCACCTTCCCTGGGACAACTGGTCACCTAGCGGGCCTACCTTCGCATTCGGCGCATCGCGACCTCACTGCGTTCGGCGGTCGCGGCGGCCTTCCGCGGGGCGACCCCCGGGAAGGACACCCGAACCCGACAAGGGTCCGGAGCCCACCCGCAGGGGGCTGGTGGGCAGCGCTGAACCCTTCCGAACCGGAGCCGATACATGACGACGACGGACGCGCCCACGGTGGCACCGCCGCCCAGGGGCAAGCGCCGGATCGGCGATGCCGCTTTCGCCGGGCTCGCCCGGGGCTCGGGCATCCTGATCCTCGTGATCCTCGCCGGGGTCGCCGCCTTCCTGATCGTTCAGGCCTGGCCGTCGCTGAGCGCGAACACCGCGAACTTCCTCACCGAACAGGCCTGGGACGCCAACGTCCGCGAGAACCCCGCCTTCGGCGTCGGGGCCCTGGCGTTCGGCACCGTCCTGGCCGCCGCGATCGCCCTGCTGCTGGCCACCCCGGTCGCCATCGGCATCGCGCTGTTCATCGTCTACTACGCGCCGCGCCGGCTCGCCGCCCTGCTGGGCTACCTGGTGGACCTGCTCGCCGCGATCCCCAGCGTCGTCTACGGCCTGTGGGGCATCGGGTTCCTCGCCCCCCAGCTGGTCCCCGTCTACGAGGGGCTGGCCCGCAACCTCGGCTGGATCCCGCTCTTCGCCGGGCCCGCCTCCACCTCCGCCCGCACCATCCTCACCGCCGGCATCGTGCTCGCCGTGATGATCCTGCCGATCATCACCGCCATGTCCCGCGACGTGTTCCACCAGGTCCCGCAGGGGCACCGGGAGGCCGCCCTGGCCATGGGCGCCACCCGCTGGGAGATGATCCGGCTGGCCGTCCTGCCCTTCGGCAGGTCCGGCATCGTCGGCGGCGCCATGCTCGGCATGGGCCGCGCCCTGGGCGAGACCATGGCCGTCGCCATGATCCTCTCCCCGTCCCTGGCCATCTCCTGGAACCTGATCCAGAGCGGCAACCAGACCATCGCCGGGCACATCGCGCTCCAGTACCCCGAGGCCACCGGCTACGGCGTGTCCGCGCTGATCGCCGCCGGCCTGGTGCTGTTCGCGATCACCCTGGTCGTCAACATGGGCGCCCGCTACATCGTGGCGCGCGGCAGCAAGGAGTCCCGATGAGCCTGACGACCGCTCAGCCCGCCGGCCCCGGCACCCCCCGCCGCGACCTGCGCAACGGCTCGCTGCCCCGCTACTTCCCGCCCGTCCTGCTGGCCTCCTCGGCCGCCGTGGTCGCGGGCGTCCTGCTGGCCTTCTCCTCCTTCGGGTTCGCCCTGTGGGGCCTGCTCACCGCCCTCGCCTACACGGTGATCGCGGTGGCGGCCTCCGCGCGGGTCGAAGGCGGCCGCAAGGCCAAGGACCGCCTGGTCACCGCCGTCGTCTACGGATGCTTCGCCCTGGCGCTGCTGCCGCTGGTGTCGGTGCTGTGGACGGTGCTCGGCAACGGCCTGGCCCGGTTCGACGGGTACTTCCTGACGGTGTCCATGAACGGCGTCCTGCCGAGCATGGACGCGGGCGGCGCCTACCACGCGGTCGTCGGGACCCTGGCCATCACCGGCATGGCCACGCTCATCTCGGTGCCGATCGGTGTGATGACCGCCGTGTACCTGGTGGAGTACGCGCGCGGGCGGATGAAGCGCACCATCATGTTCTTCGTCGACGTCATGACGGGCATCCCGTCCATCGTCGCCGGGCTGTTCGTGGTGGCCCTCTGGATGATCCTCTTCGGCCCCGGCCAGACCAACGGCGCGGCCGGCGCGATCTCGCTCGCCGTGCTGATGATCCCGGTCGTGGTGCGCTCCAGCGAGGAGATGCTCCGCCTGGTCCCCCAGGACCTGCGCGAGGCGTCCTACGCGCTGGGCGTGCCCAAGTGGCGGACCATCACCAAGGTGGTGCTGCCCACGTCGGCCGCCGGACTGACCACCGGAATCATGCTCGCCATCGCGCGCGTTATCGGTGAGACGGCGCCGTTGATCCTCACCGCGGGGTCCTCGGCGGTGTCGATCAACTGGAACCTGTTCGACGGGCAGATGATGAGCCTTCCCGTGTTCATCTACTCGCAGGTCCGCATGGGCGGCGCGGTCAACTACGAGAGGGCCTGGGCGGCGGCGCTGACGCTCATCCTCGTGGTGATGCTGCTCTTCTTCCTGGCCCGCATAATCGGCCGCCTGTTCGCGCCGAAGTCCCGCTAGCCCGCCTACCCGGTAATCACGAGGAACATCCAGTGGCGAAACGAATCGACGTCTCCGGACTCCACGTCTACTACGGCGACTTCCTCGCCGTCGAGGACGTGTCAATGACCATCGAGCCGCGTTCGGTGACGGCGTTCATCGGGTCCTCCGGCTGCGGCAAGTCCACCTTCCTGCGCACCCTCAACCGGATGCACGAGGTCACCCCGGGCGCCCGCGCCGAGGGCAAGGTGCTCCTGGACGACATGGACATCTACGCCCCGGACGTGGACCCCGTGCTGGTCCGCAGCGAGGTCGGGATGGTGTTCCAGAAGGCCAACCCCTTCCCCACCATGTCGATCTACGACAACGTGCTCGCGGGGGCGCGCCTCAACAACAGGCGGATGAGCAAGGCGGCCGCCGACGACCTGGTCGAGGAGTCGCTGCGCGGCGCCAACCTGTGGGAGGAGGTCAAGGACCGGCTGAACAAGCCCGGTTCGGGGCTCTCCGGCGGCCAGCAGCAGCGCCTGTGCATCGCGCGCGCCACCGCCGTCAAGCCCTCCGTGCTGCTCATGGACGAGCCCTGCTCGGCGCTGGACCCGATCTCGACGCTGGCGATCGAGGACCTCATTCACAAGCTGAAGGAGGACTACACGATCGTGATCGTCACCCACAACATGCAGCAGGCGGCCCGAGTGTCGGACCGCACGGCGTTCTTCAACCTGTCGGCGCCCGGCAAGCCGGGGAAGCTGGTCGAGATGGGCGAGACGAACAAGATCTTCACCCGGCCCGACAAGAAGGACACCGAGAACTACATCACCGGCCGCTTCGGCTAGACCGTGTTTTTCGAACCTCCGCTCCGCTTCGGTCCACGTTCGGCGCCCCCGGAAGGCGGGAACCCCCGGCCCCACGGGAACGTCCTCGTTCCCCGGACATCCCCTCCGGGCCTGCCGAACCCCGCCGGCGCCTCACACACACCCCCCGCGGAACAGGACGGCACTCAAAAAACAGACCCCAGGCGCGGCCCACCGCGCCGCCGACGGCCTCCGCTCCGGACGGACCGCCCGGCGGCGTCCGCTCTCCCGAGGGGGTCCGTTCCACGGGCCCCCTTTCGCGCTGCGGAGAATCCCGCGCGTCCGGTCCCCCGGAACGCCGTCCCGTCGGCCCCGGAGCCGAGGGCCGTCCCGCAACCGGTCCGTGGCGGCACGGGAGCGGCCGGCCGGGACCGCGTCCCGGCGCCCCTTTCCGGGTGGACACCGGCCCCGGTCCGCCCCCGCGACCGCATGACACGGCAGCGGACAGCAGGGGCCTCCTCCTGGCAACGTGCGGACCCGCCCCCGAGGGGACGGGCAGAGCCCCTGTTACTCTGCGCCGATGTCAACGATCAAACAGTTCCAGGTGACCTTCGACTGCGCGGAACCCGCGCGCCTCGCCGATTTCTGGTGCGAGGTGCTGGGGTACGTCGTACCGGCGGTCCCGGAGGGCTTCGCCACGTGGGAGGAGTACCACCGCTCGCTGCCGCCCGGGGACGAGGTCTACTTCGCGTGCACCGACCCCACCGGTGTGGCTCCGCGCCTGCTCTTCCAGCGGGTCCCCGAGGGCAAGGTCGTCAAGAACCGGGTGCACCTGTGCGTGCGGACCGGTGCCGGGCTGGTGGGTGACGAGCGCCTGACCGTACTCGAGGCCGAATGCGCACGGCTGACGGCTCTGGGCGGGAAGCACGTGCTGACGCAGCGCGCCGACGGCGTCAACGAGTCGTGCATCACGATGCAGGACATCGAGGGCAACGAGTTCTGCCTCTCCTGAACCCCCTCCGGGACCGCGGGGTCGGGGGCAGTCCCCCGTGGACCTCCCGGGTCCCGCATACGGCAGGGGCCGTTCCGTGAGAGCGGGGCCGTGCGGGCGGGCGGTGTCGGGCGGGCGGTGTCGGGCGCGGCGTGGTGGACGCCGTCGCCGCGCAGGCGGCGGTCGCGGGGGACTTCCACGTCCCCATGCGGGCGAGGCAGTGCCCGACGCGGGCGCGGACCCGCCTGTGCGCTGCGTCGTGGGCCTGCTTCCGGCCGGACGGTTCCTCGCCCGGGCGGCGGGCCCCGACGGCCCGAACAGCGGCGCCGGTCGCCGGACCGTCAGGTCGGCCCCCCGGTACGCGGCTGCCAGGAGGGTCCGGTCCGCCGGCGGCGGCTTCCGCGTCCGCCCCCGGCCGGGGGCGTCGACACCCCCGCGGCGCGGATGCGTCACCGGCCGGCCGAACGCACACGGGCCCGACCCGGCGAACGGGACCGTCAGGGACGGCCCGGATCCCGTGATCGCACCGGCCACAGCCGAGGTCATCCCACGGCAGGACCGCTTACGGGACGCCCCTCGGCGAAGGGCGGCGTTCCGAGCCGAACGGGCACGCACGGAGAGGAATCCGGAGGACCCGAGGAAGAACCGGAGGCCCCCACCGGCGATCCGGATAATATATCCGATATCTCTCCGGATCCATTTCGGACAACCAGGAAACGGGGCGGGAAATACGTTTCCCGACAACTCCCCCATTGGGGTGGCGAAGGGCGCACCGCCCCGGCCGGGCGGGAGCCCGGCCGGGGTCCGGGGATCAGGTGAAGCAGTTGCCCGACTGCTTGACGAGGTAGGTGGCCGACGCCCAGCGGTTGGTGCCGAGCTGGCGGAAGCCGTTGGTGGTGGACTGGGTCGCGTTCACGATCGCGCCGTTGGCCAGCGAGCCCACGACGGCGTAGCCGGTCCCGGGGCCGCTGCGGACGTTGAGCCCGCCGCTGGCACTGACCTTGTACGTGCACCAGATCGTCGCGGCCGCGGGCACCTGCTCCGGGGCGGGCGCCGCCTGGGCCGGGGCGGACAGTCCGATGACGGCGGTGCCGGCGGCGAGGGCCGCGGCCGCCAGGCCCCGGGCGACACGGCGGGATTTCGTAGCCTTCACAGGTTTCCTCCATTATTCAACGGCTTGATCGAGAGACCTCGGCCGAGGACGGGCTCCGATAGGGGGCAGACCGCCGGAATCCACGATCAGAGTAACGAGAAAGCCCATTCCGCGCATGACTTCGACCACATCAGGCCACCTTCTCGGCATTCTCCGGGAAAAAATCACCCCGACTTCTTTCAAGGGTTGACTCGACCCTTTGTCCGGATTATGCTTCGGACCCCGAAAAGAGACTCGGTACCAAATGCGAGCGAGCCCCGGAACCCTCCGCGCCCCGGTTCCGCGCCGGGCGGCCGTCGGCCCGGGGCCGGCGGCGGTGCGGCACGGGATCGAACGGGGCCCGCGACCGGGGTTGAATGGAGGCGGGAGGGGGCCCGCGGCGGGCTCCCGTCGTCTGTTGGGGGAACCTCATGACCGTGCCGCTGGTGATCGACACCGATACCGCGCAGGACGACTGCGTCGCCCTGCTGGTCGGCCTGCTGGACCCGGCGGCCGACCTGCGGGCGATCACCATGGTCGCCGGGAACGTGGGCTTCGAGCAGCAGGTCCGCAACGCCTTCATGACGCTGAACGTGGCCGCTGTCGACACCCCGGTCCCCGTGTACCTGGGCTGCCGGGGGCCGCTGGTGCGCCCGTGGGTGAGCGCCGAGGACGTCCACGGGGACGGCTCCGGCGGGCTGGCCATGGACCACGCGGGTCTGGAGCCGGAGGCCGAGCACGCCGTGGACGCCCTGGTGCGGATGGCCGCCGAGAACCCCGGCGAGCTGTCGATCGTGGCGATCGGCCCGCTCACCAACATCGCCGCCGCCGTGGTGAAGGACCCCGCGTTCGCGCGAAACGTGAAGTCGCTGTTCGTCATGGGCGGGTCGAACAACGGCCGCGGCAACATCACCGCCGCCGCCGAGTTCAACTTCTACGTGGACCCCGAGGCGGCCAAGGCCGTGTTCGCCGCCGGGTTCGACATCACCGTGGTGCCGTGGGACCCGCTGACGCTGCGCCAGGCCGTGTTCGGCCAGGAGCGCCTGGACGAGATCGCCGCGCTGGGCACGCCGCTGTCGCGGTTCTTCACCCGCATCTGCGCGGCGACGCTGGAGTTCGACCGCAGGGTGGGCATCGACGGCACCACGCACCCGGACTCTCTGACCGCCGCCGTGCTGCTCCACCCCGAGCTGGTCCTCAGGGCCTCGCCGTACCACGTGGACGTGGAGACCGCCGGGGAGCTGACCCGGGGCTACTCCGCCATGTCCTGGGGCGTGCACGGCCTGGAGCCCAACGCCCGGGTGGTCGAGGAGGTCGACGCGGAGGCGTTCTACACGCTGGTCAGGGGCCTGCTGGCGCGGGAGACCGCCCCGGGCCGGGAGATCACCGGCCTGTGAGGGTGATGACGCCCTGGGCGGCGGCGACGGTCGTCTCGCCGCCCCCGGCGTCGACCGTCACCAGGTCGCAGCGGCACAGGGCGCGGCGGCGGGTGTGCTCGACGACGTGCGCGCGGGCGCTGAGGCGGACTCCCCGGGCCGGGCGCAGGTACTCGATGCCGAAGCCGCCGGTGAGGACGGACGGACCCAGGACGGTGCCGCCGGCGAAGGTGAGCGCGTTGTCGGCGGCGTAGGAGAGCACGCCGCCGTGCAGGAAGCCGTTCTGCTGGAGCAGCTCGTCGCGGACGTCCAGTTCCAGGACGGCGCCGCCCGGCTCGAAGCGGGTGATCCGCGCGCCGAGCAGCCTGCTGAAGGGCTGGGCGTCCAGGACCGACGCCGCCAGGGCCAGGGCGTCGGCCCCACCCGGGAGGGCGGCTTCCGGTGCGGGCTCCTCGGCGGGCATGGCGGTCCTGCCTCTCCTGTGCGCTCGTCGGTCCCGGTGCGGGTCCCGGGGCCCTCCTCCGCCGGAGGAGGGCCCGTGGTGCAGGCTCCCACACCCGTCCGCGCGGCCGCCGCCGAGGCCCCGGCTCCGCGGGGCTCCCCGGGGAAGGGGCGGGGTCAGACGTTCTTGACGACGATGCTCTCGACCGTGTTGGCCACGTGCTCGAACGCGTCGGCGGCCTCCTCCAGCTCCTCGATGACGTCCTTGAGCTTGAGCACCGTCAGCGCGTCGTACTCGCCGCTGAACAGCTTCGCCAGGAGCTTTCGGTAGATCCGGTCCGCCTGGTTCTCCAGCTGGTTGATCTCGATCCAGTACCGGGTGAGGTCCTTCATGCTGCGCAGCCGCGGCATGGCCTCGGCGGTCAGTTCCGCGGCGCGCTCCAGCACCTCGATCTGGTCGATGATGCCCTTGGGGAGCCGGTCCAGGCCGTAGAGGCCGATGAGGTCGACCGCGGCCTCCATCGAGTCCATGACGTCGTCGAGGTTGGAGGCCAGACGGTAGATGTCCTCGCGGTGCATGGGAGGTGCCGAACTCTTGTTGAGGCGGCGCATGATCGCGTGCGTGGCGTCGTCGCCCGCGTGCTCGCAGGCGCGCATCTTCTCGGTGATGGCCTCGCGGTCGGCCCCGTCACTCATCAGCTCCACCAGCAGGCGGGCCGCGATGACCAGGTTGTTCGCCGAATCGGTGAACATCTCGTAGTAACTGTCATCACGCGGGCGCAAACGCAGGCGCACGTCGTCTCTCCCGATGGTGCGGTGGGTCTTACCTGGTGGATGTTAAGCGGGTCCGCCGAGCGGCTCGTCGGGAAGCGGGGGGTCTCCGCGACGCTCCCGTGCGCGGTCACCCCTCGTTCATCCGGCGGAACCGGTGCGTGGATCTCCCTGGGGGACGGGGTCCATCGCATTCCTCCCAATCTCAACGACACCGGGACGGTTCGGGACGCTACCGTGTTCCGCGCCCGCTGACCAGCGGAACGCTGAGACACGAATCACTCGATCGGTGGGAGCCCGGCGGACGCCGAACCCCCGGTTCTCCGGTGTCCACTTTCAGGCCATTGGGCGGCAATGGCAAGTATCCCCTTCATTCATCCCGGCGTTGACCCGGGGCGGGGTCTCCGCCCACGTCGGAGGAGGACCCTAGGCTCGGGGCATGCCGTCCACTCTCACCCCCGCCCTGGTACGCCGGGTCCGGCTGGCCCTGGCCGAGGCGGGCGCCACCACCCGCGAGAACCTCGGCGCCGAAGACGCCGTGGCCCTGCTCGTCCGCACCGCGCTGGCCCCCGGGGCCGCCCGCCCCCTGGTGAAGCTCGCCGTGCGGGCCTCCCTGGCGCTGCTCGCCGAGCGGGCGCCCGGCAACTCCCTGGAGATCCGCGTCCCCCCGCACGGAGCCGTACAGGCGATCGAGGGCCCACGTCACACCCGGGGCACCCCGCCCGGTGTGGTGGAGACCTCCCCCGGTGTCTGGCTGCGCCTGGCCGTGGGCGAAACCGCCTGGGCGCAGGCGGTCGCGGACGGGGGGGTACAGGCCAGCGGCACCCGTTCCGACCTGTCCGGACACCTGCCCCTGTGGCCCCGGGTGGTGCCGCCCTCATCCCCAGGCACTAAGCTGTGAGCGTGTCGTACTCCGACGGCCGGCTCTCCATGGACCTCGATCCGCTCGAACGCGGCCCGCAGGACGCCTGCGGTGTATTCGGGGTCTGGGCTCCCGGCGAAGAAGTCAGCAAGCTCACCTATTTCGGCCTCTACGCTTTGCAGCACCGCGGACAGGAGTCCGCGGGCATCGCTTTGAGCGACGGGGAACGGATCGTCGTCTACAAGGACATGGGACTCGTCTCCCAGGTCTTCAACGAGGCGACCCTGGACTCCCTGCGCGGCCACCTCGCCATCGGCCACTGCCGCTACTCCACCACCGGCTCGCCGGTCTGGGAGAACGCGCAGCCGACCTTCTACACGGCGCGTGAGGGGGGTCTGGCACTCGGCCACAACGGCAACCTCATCAACACCCCGGAACTGGCCGCGATGCTGCCCGACACCCGGCGCAACGCGACCACGGACACCGAGGTCCTCACCAACCTGCTGGCCTCCCGGGCCCGCGACGGCAGCACCGTCGAAGAGGCCGCCATGGAGCTGCTCCCGCAGGTCCAGGGCGCCTTCTCGCTGGTGTTCATGGACGAGACCACCCTGTACGCGGCGCGCGACCCGCAGGGCATCCGCCCGTTCGTCCTGGGCCGCCTGGGCGAGACCTCCGGCGCCGGCGGCTGGGTGGTCGCCAGCGAGACCGCCGCCCTCGACATCGTGGGCGCCGAGGTGGTCCGCGAGATCGAGCCGGGCGAGCTGCTCACCATCGACGAGCGCGGCGTCCGGTCCCGCCGGTTCGCGCCCGCCCGCCGCAAGGGCTGCCTGTTCGAGTACGTCTACCTGGCCCGTCCCGACACCACCATCGCCGGGCGCAACGTCAACTCCACCCGCGTGGAGGTGGGCCGCCGCCTGGCCCGGCAGCACCCGGTGGACGCCGACCTGGTCATCCCGGTGCCCGAGTCCGGCACGCCCGCCGCGGTCGGCTACGCCGAGGCCAGCGGAATCCCGTTCGCCCAGGGCCTGGTCAAGAACTCCTACGTGGGCCGGACCTTCATCCAGCCCAGCCAGACCCTGCGCCAGCTCGGGATCCGGCTCAAGCTGAACCCGCTGCGCGAGGTCATCGAGGGCCGCCGCCTGGTGGTCGTGGACGACTCGATCGTGCGCGGCAACACCCAGCGCGCGCTGGTGCGGATGCTGCGCGACGCGGGCGCCGCGGAGGTGCACGTGCGCATCTCCAGCCCGCCCGTGCTGTGGCCCTGCTACTACGGCATCGACTTCGCCACCCGCGCCGAGCTCATCGCCGCGAACCTGTCGGTGGACGAGATCGCCGCGTCCGTGAACGCCGACAGCCTGGCCTACGTCGAGCTGGACGAGCTGATCGCCGCCACCACGGTGCCCGAGAACGACCTGTGCCGGGCCTGCTTCGACGGCGTCTACCCGATCGAGGTGGACCCCGCCGCCCGCGGCAAGTACCTGCTGGAGAAGTCCTGCGGGACGCCCGAGGGCTCGACCCTGGCCACCAGCACCAAGTAGCCGTCCGCACGGCGGTCCCGCCGTGCGCGCCGTCCGCCGTGCCCCGGACCCCGGGGTGCGGCGGCCGTCCGGCATCAACGAGCACCAACCATCACAGCACGAGGAGAACTCGCGTGGCAGCCGACAGCAAGGCGACGGGGGCGTACGCCGCCGCGGGCGTCGACATCGCCGCCGGGGAGCGCGCCGTCGACCTGATGAAGCGCCATGTCGCGCGGACGCGGCGCCCCGAGCAGGTCACCGACGCCAGCGGTTTCGCGGGCCTGTTCCGCCTGGACACCACCAGGTACAAGGACCCGGTGCTGGCGACCTCCACCGACGGCGTGGGCACCAAGGTGCTGCTCGCCCAGAAGCTGGACCGCCACGACACCATCGGCATCGACCTGGTGGGCATGGTCGTCGACGACCTGGTGGTCAGCGGCGCCGAGCCGCTGTTCATGACCGACTACATCGCCTGCGGGGCGGTGGTCCCCGAGCGGATCGCCGAGATCGTCGGCGGCATCGCCGAGGGCTGCCACCAGGCGGGGTGCTCCCTCATCGGCGGGGAGACCGCCGAGCACCCCGGGGCGATGGGCCCCGAGGAGTACGACCTGGCCGGCGCCGGGACCGGCGTGGTGGAGGGCGACGCGATCCTGGGCCCGGACCGGGTCCGCGAGGGCGACGCCGTCATCGCGATGGCGTCCTCGGGCCCGCACTCCAACGGCTACTCGCTGATCCGCCACATCGTGGACACCGCCGGGCTGGACCTGACGGCCCACGTGCCGGAGCTGGGCGGGGAGCTGGGCGAGGCGCTGCTCACCCCGACCCGGATCTACGCCAGGGACTGCGTGGCGCTGACCGGCGCGGTGGAGGTGCACGCGTACTCGCACATCACCGGCGGCGGGCTGGCGGCCAACCTGGCCCGCTCGCTGCCCGGCCACCTGGACGCGGTGCTGGACCGCTCCACCTGGACGCCCGCCCCGGTGTTCGGCCTGCTGGCCGAGAAGGGCGGCGTGTCGCGGGAGGACATGGAGGCCACGTTCAACATGGGCGTGGGCATGGTGGCGGTGGTCGCGGCGCAGGACGAGGAGCGCGCCCTGGAGGTGCTCTCCGAGCGCGGTGTCCCGGCCTGGCGCCTGGGCACGGTCACGGCGGGTTCCGGGCTGGCGCACCTGAACGGCGACCACCCCCGCGCGTGAGAAGAGGACACGAACATAGCCGGTGCGAACCACCGCAGTGGTTCGCACCGGCTATATCCACCTGTCCGGCCCGGTCCCTGGTGGGGGACCGGTGGTGTCCGCAGGTCTGTCGTGTTTGTCCGAGCGACCTGGAAGCCCCGTCCGACGCACTGCCTACTTGTCGGACTCCGTGTACTTCTCGGCGAGATCCGCGTAGCGGTCGATCAGGTCATCGTGAGAATCCGCGTAGGAATCGTCCGGACCCGGTCCGGTCGGTCCCTCATCCTCAGCGACACCCAGCTCCGACCGCAGCCGATCAAGGTCGGTCCCACCGGTGCTGTACTTGAGCTTCCGGGCGACCTTCTGCTGCTTGGCCTTGGCTCGGCCGCGCCCCATTGGCTCGACCCCCTCAACGATGGGGTTCCGACGGAACCCCGGATCACTTAACTAACCCGCACTAACGGGCTGACGGCCGTCAAACGCGACTGACGACAGGCGTCAGCTTACGTACACGTACAACCGTACCTGGTCGGGCCCCGCCGTGCCTACGCCACCCGGGTGTGACGGATGTGGTGGAGGGACCCGGGACGGCCCGGCCCGCCGCCGGTCGGCCCCCCGGAAACCCGCTCCGAGCGGGGGATACGGGATTCGGGCGTGGCGAGTGCCACACGGCGGGATGTGTGCCACGATGCGTTCCGTGCTGCCCTACACCGCCTATCTCCGCGTCTATCAGCCGATCGACTCGTTCGCGCCGGACGAGAGGAGACGGTGGGAGGAGTACTCCGGTTCCCCCGGCCGGCCGCGCCGGGCCCGGGCCCTGGCGGCCGAGCAGGCCGAGGCGCTGGGCCGCCTGGTGGTCACGCCTCCGCTGGTGGCCCCGCGGGAGGAGAGCCGGGACGCCTACCTGCGCCGGGTGGAGGGGCGGCTGTACGTGTGCCCCTGGGAGACCCGGCTGCGGTCCTGGCGGGCGTTCACGGAGTTCGCGGAGCGGACGCCGCCGTCGCTGAGCGGGGTGTTCGTGCCCGAACGGGAGGCCGAGCGGGTCGAGGAGGGGTACCGGGAGTGGCGGGCCTCGGGGGAGCGCATCCGGCCGGGGATCCTGTCGAGCAACTGGACGGTGCCGGTGCCCTGGTTCGTGCCCTTCGCGGACGGAGAGCGCCGCCTGGTGCCGTCGGCGGGGCCGACCCGGGCCCTGCTGTACCTGACGCGGGTCGCGACGGCCCTGGAGCGGCTGGAGCGCACCGAGGCGGTGCTGACCGAGCACATCGGACGGCACGCCGTCTCGGCCGCCACGGAGCGGCTGGTGGACTGGCTGCGGTCGGTGGCCCACCCGGCCTCCCTGCTGGAGCTGGACTACGGCGGGCTGGTCCACCTGCTCGACGACGCGCAGCTGGCCGGGGAGCGGTCCGTGGCGGAGGTGGCCGAGGCGGTGGGGGCGCTGGCGGCGGGCGACGCGGAGCGGGTGGTGGAGCTCCGGGACCGGCTGCTGCACCGCTGGAGGTCGATCCGCGCCCTCGAGCACGCCAACTGAGGGTGATGGGATGCCCAGGTTTTCATGGACACCGACTCCGGTTCCGTCGTGAAATTCGGGGGTCGACACGCCCGCGACGCGCCGCCCGCCAACCTGGTACACCAGGTTTCTTTTCGCCCGCCGGGGTCGTTTGCGCACGTGACAACGGTGCGAGCCCGGACGTCGCCCGCGCACGACATCAAGCGTGGTGAAACTGGGCATAACGCCCGTTAGGGATCGACGTAGACTGTAGTCGTCCGATCACTGAAAGCACCACCGACCATCGGAGAACCCCTACGGCGCGGGCGATCCCGCGCAATCCGTCCGCTCCCGAGCGGCCTGCGGAGGGGGAATCCCGCCGCCGACGGCCCCGCCCTCCCCCGGCGGACCGAACGGAGGCCCGACCCGGCGACCGCGGGTCCGACCCGGGGTTTCGGTCAGACCTCCGTAGCACTTCGTGTTCTCCGGATCGAGAAAAACGAGGCCCGAGAACGAAGTTTTGACCGAATACGCCACATGCCACTAAACGTGTCGCTAGAATCACTTAGCGTGACGCAGCCACGGACGGCTTCCCGGGGCCTCCCCTGAGCAAAGTTGCTGAAAGTGGCTGCACCATCACCTCGGGTGATGCCAGTATGGACACATATTGGTCATCCGGGCGAAGCGCCAGGATCACAGGCTCAAGGATCGGCACACAGATCCAGGAGGAGAGGCCGTACACATGTCAACTCGCACGCCCGAGGCGGAGCCCCTGTTGACCCCCGCCGAGGTTGCCACCATGTTCCGCGTGGACCCCAAAACCGTGACGCGCTGGGCCAAGGCGGGCAAGCTGACCTCGATCCGCACCCTGGGCGGACACCGTCGCTACCGTGAGACGGAGGTCCGTGCCCTGCTGGCCGGCATCCCCAGCCAGCGTACGGAGTGATCTCCCCGGTCCGAGTCGCTGATTCCGGGGGGAACCGGCCGGTCGGACTCCCGGCCGCCGACACAGGCTGACAAGACCCGAGGGCGGGCCTTCACCGAGAAGGCCCGCCCCCTTGCGTTCCCGGGTCAGCCCCGGCGGAGCCGCACCCCCAGCGCCCGCCCCCACCTGCGGATGGGACATTCGTACCGGCGGGGTCCGTACATTTCCTTCTACAGCGGACCGCCGCCGCTCCGTAGCGTTCGGGGCATGGACAGGACGCACACGGCACCCCCGGCCGTGACACTCAACGGGGTCGTCAAGGAGTTCGGCGCGGTGCGCGCCCTGGACGGCGTGGACCTCGCCGTCGGCGCCGGCGAGCGGGTGGCCCTGCTGGGCCGCAACGGCGCCGGCAAGTCCACCGCCGTCGACATACTGCTGGGCCTGGACGCCCCCACCGCCGGGACCGTCCGGCTGTTCGGCGCCTCCCCCCGCGCGGCCGTCGACGCGGGCCGGGTCGGGGCGATGCTCCAGGACATCCGGCCGATCCCCCGGGTCACCGTCCGCGAGCTGGTCGGGTTCGTCGCCCGTACCCACCGCGCGCCCCTGCCGGTGGCCGAGGCGCTGGAGCTCGCCGGGCTGACCGCGGTAGCCCGCCGCCGCGCCGACCGCCTCTCCGGCGGCCAGACCCAGCGGGTGTGCTTCGCCCTCGCCCTGGTCGGCGACCCCGACCTGCTGGTCCTGGACGAGCCCACCGCCGCCCTGGACGTGGCCGCCCGCCGCTCCTTCTGGGAGTCCGTGCGCGCCCTCACCGACCGCGGCACCACGGTGCTCTTCTCCACCCACCACCTGGACGAGGCCGACCTCAACGCCGACCGGGTCGTCGTCATCGACCGGGGGCGCGTCATCGCCGACGACGCCCCGGAGCGGATCCGCCGCTCGTTCGGCACCGGGGTCGTGTCCTTCGCCCTGCCGGCCGGGGCCGAGCGCCCCGCCGGGCTGGAGCGGCTGCCCGGGGTGGTGTCCGTGGAGGACCTGGGCGGCCGCGTACGGCTGCGCACCACCGACTCCGACGAGACCGTGCACGCCCTGGCCGCCCTGGGCCGGGTGCGCGACCTGGAGGTCGCCACCGCGAACCTGGAGGAGGCCTTCATCGGCATCACCTCCGGACCCGGCGGGACCCCCGACCGCGGAACCGCCTCCTCCTCCCGAAAGGCCGACCGATGAACCGCACCGCCGCCCTGCTGACCGCCTACGTCGGCCTGGAGGTCCGCCGCACCTACCGCGACCCCGGCTTCGTGGTCTTCGGCCTGGGCACCCCCGTGCTCATGTACGTGCTGTTCACCAGCATCGGCCAGGGGGGCGGCCCGGTCGACCCCGGCTGGGCGGTGGCCTCCATGGTGGGCCTGGCCGCCTACGGCGCCCTCGGCGCGGGGCTGTCGGCCGGGACCGCCGTGGCCGAGGACAAGTCCACCGGCTGGCTGCGCCTGCTGCGGCTGCTGCCGCTGCGGTCGTGGACCGTGGTGGCCGGACGGGCGCTCACCGGGTCGCTGATGGTGCTGCCCGCAGTGCTCCTGGTCCTGGCGACCGGGGCGGTCCTCAACGGGGTCCGGCTGGAGGCCTGGCAGTGGGTCGCGCTGGCGCTGCTGCTCTGGGCCGGGTCGCTGCCGTTCGTACTGCTGGGCATCGCCAACGGGTACCGGCTGTCGCCCTCCGCGGCCGGGACGACGAACATCGTGGTCAACCTGGTGCTCGCGCTGTTCGGCGGCCTGTGGTTCCCGCTGTCGGAGTTCCCCGGCGTGCTGGCGGCCCTGGCCGCGTGGTCCCCTGGCCACCTTTTCGGGGCTCTGGGGTGGGACACCGTCGCCGGGGGCGCTCCCGCGGCCGGTACCGTGGCGGGACTGCTCGGGTGGACCCTGGTGTTCGGGGCCTACGCGGTGCACTCCTTCCTGCGACCGGCGACGAAGGGATAGGGCCCCATGGACCGGCCGAGGGGCGGCGGAGGAGCCGCCGGGACCACCGCCGCGGGCGGCGGGGACGACGGCTGCGGTGCCGGGGGCGCGGACCTGTCGCTCGCGGCGGCGGGGCCGCCCGGGCGCACCGCGCTGCTGCCCGGGCTGCTGCTGACCGCCGGCGCCGTCACGGACCTGTTCGACGGAGCGCCCTGGCCCTGGCTCGGCGGGGCCGGACTCGTGGCGGTCTCGGCCCTGTACGCCGCCGTGGTCACCCGGGACCTCTCCCCGCCCCGGTACGCGGGCCGGGGGCTGGCCGCCCTGCTCCTCGCCCAGGCGGCGCTGACCACGGTGCTGGCGCTGGTCTACGGCGACACCTGGGTGTTCCTGTTCATGATGGCGGCGCTGGCCTGCGGGACCGCCCTGCCGGCGGTGCCGCTGGTGGGGGCGCTGATCGTGCTGGGCGGGGCGGCGGGGGTGATCGCCGGGCACCGGGGCGACGCCCTGTGGCTGCCGATGATCTCCGGGTACGGGACGTTCATCTCGGGGATCATGGTGTCCGCTCTGATCGGGCTGGGCGAGACCGTGCGGGAGCTGCGCCGGACCCGGGAGGAACTGGCCCTGGCGGCGGTGGACCGGGAGCGGCTGCGGTTCGCCCGCGACCTGCACGACCTGCTGGGGCACAGCATGTCGGTGATCGTGGTGAAGGCCGAGGCGGTGCGCAGGCTGGCCCCGCGCGACGCGGCGGCGGCCGCCGCGCAGGCCGCCGACATCGAGGAGGTGGGGCGGCGGTCCCTGACCGAGATCCGGGAGGCGGTGTCCGGGTACCGGGACGGCGGGCTGGCCCTGGAACTGGAGCGGGCCCGCTCGGCCCTGGCGGGTGCGGGCGTCGCGCTGGCGGTGCGGCGGTCGGGTCCCCCGCCCCCGTCGGAGGCGGAGGCGGTCATGGGCTGGGTGGTGCGCGAGGCCGTGACGAACGTGCTGCGGCACAGCGGCGCCGGGTCGGTGGAGCTGGAGGTGGAGCACTCCGGCGGTGCCGTGCGGGTCACCGTGACCGACGACGGGCGCGGGACCGCGCCCGCAGGGTCCCCGTCGGCCGGGGAGGGCCCGGGCGCCGGAGACGTCCCACGGACGGGGGAGGGAGCGCGGGTCGGCGGGAACGGCCTGGCCGGGCTCCGCGAGCGGCTGGCCCTGGCGGGCGGGCGCCTGGAGAGCGGCGGCGTGCCCGGGGGCGGGTTCCGGGTGGCGGCCGAGCTGCCGGTCTCCCCCGCCGGTGAGCCTGCCGCGACCGCCGGGACGGCCGGGCCCCCCGGGGCCGACCGGGGCACCGGAGCGGCCGGAGACGGCGGCGCGGACCGGCGTCCCCCGGGGCACGGGGAATAGCGGAGGCACCAGGGGCTGCCGGGACGGCCGGGCTCCCCGTGGCCGATGGGACGGCCGGGTCCCACAGGACGGACCACCGGGGTCACGAAGGTGCCGGGAGCGGCGGAGGCGTCGGAGGCGGCGGCTGTGCCGGGGACGAGGGCGCGGCGGGGAGGTCAGGGGCCCGGGGGCCGCCCGGGGCAACGAGGTCGGGGCGGCCCCGGAGCCCCCGGGCGGGTTCAGAGCCCCAATGTGCCGGAGAGCCGGGTACGGCGGGGACGCCCGGGGCGGCGCAGGCGCCGAGAACACCGGGGCGGCGCCGGATCTCCCGGAGACGCCCGGCACCGGGAGCACCGGAAACGCCCGGGCCGCGAGAACACCGGGGCGGCGCGCCCGGCCCGGAAGGACGGGGGCCGGGGGCTCCCCGGGACGGCGGTGCCTGGAGGCGCGGGCGCGGGGATCGGCGGGTCCGCCGGGAGGGGTGCGAGCGCCTGGGCCCCGTTCCCTAAGATGTGCCGCATGACCGCTACCGACGTCCCCGCCCCCTCCCCCGTCCGGGTCCTGCTGGCCGAGGACCAGGGGATGATGCGCGACGCGATGGCCCTCCTGCTGGGCCTGGAGGAGGACCTGGAGGTCGTCGCCATGGTGGGCGAGGGCCCGGCGGTCGTGCCCGCCGCGGTGGAGCACCGCGCGGACGTCGCCGTCCTGGACATCGAGCTGCCCGGGTGCAGCGGCCTGGAGGCCGCCGCGGAGCTGCGGGAGCGGCTGCCGTCCTGCCGGGTCCTCATCGTCACCACCTTCGGCCGCCCCGGATACCTGCGCCGGGCGATGGAGGCGGGAGCCGCCGGGTTCCTCGGCAAGGACGGGCCCGTGGAGGAGCTGGCCGCGGCGATCCGGCGGGTGGCCGCGGGCGGGACGGTGGTCGACCCGGCCCTGGCCGCCGCCGCGCTGGGCTCGGAGCCCGACCCGCTGACCGCCCGGGAGCGCCAGCTGCTGGCGGCCGCCGTGGACGGCTCCACGGTCGCCGACATCGCGGCCCGCCTGCACCTGTCGGAGAGCACCGTCCGCAACTACCTGTCGTCCGCCATCGGCAAGACCGGTACCCGCAACCGCACTGAGGCGGCGCGGGTGGCCTACGAGAAGGGCTGGCTCTGAGCCCGGCCCGGCCCCGCCGCCGGTGCGGGCGCCGAAGCGGCCGCAGGTGCGGGGCGGCCCCGCCCGGGCCTCAGTCGCCGAGTCGGTCGTCCATGGCGCTGGTGCGCTTGCGGGCCAGGAAGGTGGCGGTGGAGCCGCCGCCGACCGCCACCAGCGCCGCGGTGATCAGGGCGGCCAGGGAGCTGCCCGTCATCGCCAGGCTGTTGTTGGAGCGCTCCTGCGCCTGCGGGGAGGTGTCGACACGGCCGCTCGGGGACGGGGAGGCGCCCGCCGCGTAGGTCGAGCCCAGCGCCCAGGAGTCCGCGAAGTCGACGGAGAAGCCGTTCCCGTCCCCGGCGCCGCCGACGCTCACCGAGACGACGAGCCGGGAGCGGGCTCCCTTGCCCCGCCAGTCCGGGTCCTCGTCGTCGAAGGTCTCCTGGACGCGGGCGAAGCCGACCTCCACCGGGACCTGCCGGACCGTCTCCCCCTCCTTGTCCATGATCTCCAGGGTGTGCTCGACGACCACGGCCCGCCCGGGCCGCAGGCCCTCCACGGGCACCCCGAAGGCGCTGAGGGCCCCGTGGTCGAACCCGGTGCCGGTGTGCCCGGAGAACCCCGCCGAGGCCGTGGTGGCCACGTCGGCGACGGAGACCTCCAGGGCGTTGTCGTCGGCCGAGACCCGGCGGGTGTCGGCGTCGTCGAGGGCGATGACGCCGTCCGAGGGGCTCTCGCCCGGTGAGGGGCTCTGCGGGTGGGGGCTCTCCGCCTCCTCGCTGAAGTACGGGAGGTCCTCGTCGGTGGGCGGCTGCTGCGGCCGGGGGTCCTCCTCGCGCTCCGGGGTGGGCGCGTCCCAGTAGGGGGTGAGCGGGTCCTCGCCGTCACCGGAGGGGGCGTCCTCCGGGGAGGAGGAGGGGGCGGTGTCGGCGCCCGAGGGCGCGATGTCGGTGTCGGAGGGCACGTCGATCATGCCGAGGGCGACCAGGTCCACGACGGTGAGGCGCAGGACGGCCGACTCCACCGTGGCGGTGGCGGTCGCGCCCTCCCCGTCGACGACGGTACGGCTGGAGCCCTCGACCTCGATGTAGGGGGCGAGCGGGCCGTACACCTCGTCGGTGTCGCCGCGCTCCTCGTCGGCGCCGCCGAAGCTGACGGCGGTGGAGTAGCCGGAGACGGCGTCGCCGTTGGCGGCCCAGGCCTGCGCGTTGCCCCACACGAGCGGGTCGACCGCGGCGGCGGCCGCGGCGGCCGGGGGCGCGGCGGCGGTCAGGGCGAGCGCGGCCGCGAGCGCGGTCGCGGCGGCGCCGCCGAGGAAGCGGTGTGCTGTCGTTCTGGCGGGGGTCACCACGGCACTCCTGTAGCTACTGGGGGATGTCCGGCCGTACGGCCGGTCCCGTGACCGGGCCCGGAGGGCGGGGTTCACGGGGGGCACCGCGCACGGGTCGCGGCACGCGGGGCGGCGGGGACGACGGCCTTCCCGCCCCGGGGAAGGGGCCGTGCGGGGCTCGGGGCGCTGGGCGCCCGCACGGTCGAGCCTAACGGCTCGGTCACGAAACGGAAACCGTTCCCCTCCGTGTGATCTCCCACCGTGAGGATCCGGACACGGATTCAACGGCCGTCGGCACCGGGGAGTTCCACGGGATCCGGGAAACGCGAACGGCCCCGGGGAGGGGTCCCCGGGGCCGTGGCGGTCACCGTGTCACCGGCGGGTCAGGGCCGGTGGTGCGGTGGCGTGTGCCTAGTTGTCGTTCTGCTCGGCGGGAGCCTCGACGGCGGCGGTCTTCTTGCGGCGGGCCAGGTAGGCGGCGGCGCCACCACCGGCGGCGATCGCGGCACCGGCGGCGATCAGGCCGCCGATCGGGCTACCGGTCGTGGCCAGGGCCTCGGACGGCTTGACGGCTGGCTTCTTGTCGTCGCCCTCGGGCTTGGAGGGCTGCTCCGGACGCGGCTTCTCCTCGCCCGGGTCGGGGTTCTCGCCCTCGTTGAGGGTCAGGGTGCCGACACCGGTCTCGGCGACGGTGATGTAGTCGACCAGCTCGCCGTCGACCTTGAGGTCGTAGTCGAGGATCGCGTAGGCGTCGTCCCAGAGGTAGCCCTCGAAGTCAGTGGTCTCTTCCCACTGGTACGAGTCGGGGGTGACGGTGAGGTTGACGCCCTCGGGAGCGGTGACGTTGCTGACGGTGCCCTCGTTGATGCTGTAGGAGACCGAGCCGTCCCAGCTCTTGAAGGTGCTGACGGAGATACCGGTGATGGTGGCCTCGACGAGGATCTCGTCGGAGTCGGCGACCGTTTCGCTGTTGGTCTCGTCGAGCTGGAGGACCGTGGCGTCGGCGTCGGCGCCGCCCTCGGCCTCGGGGGAGCTCTCCGGGGTCTCGACCGGGGTCTCGGTGCCACCCTCGGCCGGGGCGGTGGGAGCGGGCTCCTCGGCCTCGCCGCCCTCCCCACCGGAGGTGTCGTCGCCCTCGGAGTCGTCACCGTCGGTGTCGGTGGGCTCCTCGGTGGGCTCCTCGGTCGGCTCGACCTCCTCGTCGGTCTCCTCGTCCTTCTCCTCCTCCTTCTCCAGCTCGTCGTCCTCGACGTCGGTGACGGTGATCTGGATGCGGACGGAGGGGACCTCGACCGTGGAGCGGACGCCGTCGGCGCCCACCGAGGCGGTGGTGGTGCCCGACCAGGAGGCCCAGCCGTAGTCGACGGAGAAGGAGTCGCTGGCGGTGCCGTCCTGGGTCTCGACGAAGCCGGCGCCACCCTCGGAGGCGGCGTAGGCCCAGCCGTACTGCTCGACGTCGGCGGCGGCCGGAAGGGCCGTCGCGATGCTCAGCGCACCGAGGGCCGCGAAAGCGGCACCGCCCTGGATGATGCGGCGAGCGGCGATTTTCGAAGTGGTCTTCAAATCAATCCTCTAGGGGACCCCGACCCGTGCTCGCCGGGTCGGCCTGGTTCAGTGCAACGCTCAAGGGCGGGTGCGGCCGCGCTGCGCGGGGGACTGGGACCAGGGGTCGGATGGGGATTCGGGAAGGCATGCAACAAGGCCTTCACCAGGGAGAATCGACTGCGGTCCCGGACGGAAGGGCCTGCGGAGCCGATGCGGGAAACTTCCCGTTTCCTCACGGAAACCATACACGGGGAGAATGACCGAAAACATCCGAAAATGGATAACAAGAAGGTCACAGGAAAGGCTCCGACTACCCTCCGCAAAGGCTCGGATTCGCTCGAAATTTTTTCTCCGTATCCTGTAAACCGATCAATCACTGAAGCGTCTTACTATGAAGTACCTCGCACCGGAGGGGTGTTCCGCCCGGTTCGCCCGGTAGGTTGTGGGGCATGCCCGTCTCCGCACCGACAGGGCCCCGGAGCCGCGCCACCCGCGCCCTGTACCTCGTCCCGCTCCTCGCACTCCTCGCCGTCGGCTGCGCCCCGGCCTCAGGAGCGGCACCCGACGCCGACCCCACCGCCGCCATCCCGCTCCCGGGACCCGACGACGGCTCCTCCGACGGGGGGACCGGGGACGCCGGCGGGCAGGACGACACCGCGCGCGAACCCGTCGGCGACGGCCCGCTGCACGACAGGGTCGTGGTCATCGACCCCGGGCACAACGGCGGCAACGCCTCCGCCGCCACCGAGATCAACCAGATGGTCCCGGCCGGCCCCCAGGAGAAGGCCTGCGACACCGTCGGCGCCGAGACCGACACCGGCTACCCCGAGCACCTCTTCAACTGGGAGCTGTCCCTCCTGGTCAAGGAGCGGCTGGAGGCCGACGGCGCCACCGTGATCCTCACCCGCGAGGACGACGAGGGCGTGGGCCCCTGCATCGACGAGCGCGCCGAGATCGGCAACGAGGCGCAGGCCGACGCGGCCCTGTCCATCCACGCCGACGGCGGACCCGCCTCCGGGCGCGGCTTCCACGTGATCGTGCCGGGCGAGGTCGAGGGCTACACCGAGGACATCGTGGAGCCCTCCCGGGAGCTCGCCGAGGACCTGCGCCGCGAGTACCGCGAGGGCACCGACATCCCCTACGCCGACTACCTGGCGCAGGACGGCCTGGACGAGCGCACCGACCTGGGCGGGCTCAACATGTCCACCGTGCCCAAGGTCTTCCTGGAGGCCGGGAACATGCGCAACGCCGAGGACGCCGCCCTGCTGGAGGACCCGGAGTGGCAGGAGCGGGCCGCCGCCTCGATCGCCCGCGCCCTGGCCGTCTACCTCATGCGGAAGTGAACCCGGTCCGTGCGACCGCAGTCGGCCACCGGGCCGCTCCGCTATGGCGCCGCCCACGGGCCCTCGGCATAATGCGGGCATGAACTCCCCCCCGGTGGTCCCGGACTTCGACATCGTGCTGCGCGGCTACGACCGCGTCCAGGTCACCGACCTGCTGAACCGCGCGATGACGACCCTGGCCGCCGGTACCGGGGCCCCGCCGCACCCCGACATCCCGGCCGGGACGCCGACGATCACCGCCGCCGGACTCGCCTCCGCGGAGCTCGACGTGGTGCTGCGCGGGTTCGACCGCGTCCAGGTCGCCGACGTCCTGGACGGCCTCGCCCGCGACATCGCCCGCCTGGAGGAGGCGGGCGGGGGCACCGCGGCCCCCGCCGCACCCGCGGCCGAGGAGCCTTACCCGCCCCGGCCGCAGCTCGACGTCGTCCTGCGCGGGTACGAGCGCGAGCAGGTGTCGGAGCTCCTCGACCGGGCGTTCGCCACCCTGTCGGCCCGCACCGGGGTCCCCGCCCCCTTCGGCACCCCGCCGGAGGCCCCGCCCGTCACCTCCGCGGAACTCGCCTCCGCGCGGTTCGACGTGGTGCTGCGCGGCTACGACCGCGTCCAGGTCTCCGACACGCTGAACGACCTCGCGCGGCGCATCGCCCGGACGGAGGCGCCGGGCGTGCGGGAATGACCACCCTGAGAACCTCCTGAACTGCACAATAGGGACCATGCCTCTGACACCGGCGGACATCCGCAACAAGAAGTTCCACACGGTGCGTCTGCGCCCGGGATACAACGAGGAGGATGTCGACGCGCTGCTCGACCGGATCGAGATGACGCTCGTCGCCCTGGAGGGCGGACCGCGCAAGGGCCCGCTCATCACGGCCGAGGAGGTGCGCAACTCGCGCTTCCGCACCACCCGGCTGAGCCCGGGGTACCGCGAGGACGAGGTGGACGACTTCCTCGACGTCGTGGTCGCCGACCTGGCCGGGCGCGGGCTGGGCAGGCCCGGTCCGGCCGCCCCTCCGCTGCCCCCGCACCCGTCGGCGGCCCGCGGAGCGGCGCCCCCGCCGCCGCCCCCGCCCGCCGGCCGGGGCCGCCCGGGGCCGCCGCCGCGGCTGACGCCCCAGCAGGTGCGCGACCAGCAGTTCGCGACGACGAGGCTGACCACGGGCTACAACGAGCAGGAGGTCGACGAGTTCCTGGACCGGGCCGAGTTCACGCTGGAGGTGCTCCAGCAGGGGCGGCCGGACCGGGCGACGCTGTCCGCCAGGGATGTGGAGCGGGCCCAGTTCTCGACCACCCGGGCCCGGCCGGGGTACGACCCGGCGCAGGTGGACCGGTTCCTGGACCTGCTCGCCGAGGAGCTGCGCCGGTACGAGCACCCCTGAGTGTGCGGCGGAACCCCGGACAGGGTTTCGGACAGCCCGATGGCTCGCGAAAGGTGGACCGGAACCGCTATTGACACGCCGTCGCGCTGAACACCCATCTCCGAGGAAGCGGAAAGTAATATTTGGATACAGGGAGTGACCGACCCTGGATTCATCGTTCCCGCGCCCGAGGGGAGGCCACATGTTCCGTGCCGTGCCCGCGCAGGGCCGCTTCAGGAGTTGTTCGGTACACGGGGCGAGCGGTTGCGGATACGTCCCGGGGACCCGGTATCCGGCCGCCCCCTACTGCCGGTCGGTGCGGCCGGGCGGTCGCGGACCCTACGAGCTGGGCGACGGGGAGGAGATCGTCCCCGCCCCGGCCCACCCGTGGGAGACCCCGCTGCTGGCCGTGTGCGTCGCGGTGAACGCGCTGCTGCTGGTCCTGGGCGCGCACCTGCTCCTCAGGCTGACCGGCACCTGGCAGGCCCCCGCCCTGGCGCTGGCGCTGGTCCCGGCCGCCTGCTGGCTGGCCCGGGGGCTGCGGTACGCGCGGCACCGGGCCGAGTCCGTGAAGATCTCCCCCACCCAGTTCCCCGAGGCGTACCGGGTGGTCGTGATGCTGTCGGCGGCGATGGGGGTGGGCACCCCGGAGGCGTACGTGCGGGTGGACGGCGGCCCGGCCGACGCGGGGGCGCACGGGCTGCGGCGCTACCTGGTGCTGTCGGGCGAGCTGTTCGACGACGACGGGCGGGTCGGCGACCCGGACGCCCTGGCGTTCGCGGTGGCCCACCAGCTCGGGCACGCGGTGGCGGGGCACACGGGGTTCTGGCGCCGGGTCGCGGTGCTGGGCGCGGACCTGGTGCCGCTGTTGGGGGCGGCGCTGGCGCGCTGCTCGGAGTACACGGCCGACAACCACGCCTACGCGCACTTCCCGGAGGGGGCGCACACGGTGCGGGCGCACGCGGGCGGGGTGCGGCTGTACCCGCGGGTGAACATGGGAGAGATGGCCGACCGGGCGCGCACCGACCGCGGCTGCACGCTGCTGCTGTACCACCTGCTGTCGCGGCGGCCGGGCAACGTGCGCCGGATGGCGGCGCTGCGCGACCGGGGCCGCCGCGGCCGCGTCTTCCTCTGACCCGCCCGCCGGGGGCCGGAGCGCAGGAAAAGGGGCCGCCCGGGGTCGCGGAACGGCCGCGGGCACACGGCCGCGGCGGTGCCCGACGGGGCGGGGCCGCAGACCCGAAGGCCCCGGAGGGCGCCCGAACGGCCCGGGTCAGCGGATGTAGACGGGCTCGGGGCGGGGCTCGCGGGCGTAGGCGATGCGGTCCAGGATGCGCTGCGACATGGCGGGCAGCTCACCGGGGGCGAACCAGCCCACCTCCAGGGTCTCGTCCCCGCCGGCGTCCGGGGCGCCGCCCACCGGGCGGCAGCGGAACGCCAGGTCCAGGAACTGGACCCGGTCGCCGTTGGGGTAGACGTGGGGCTCCTGGCCCAGCACGCTGACCAGCCGCTCGACCTCGACGACCAGGCCGGTCTCCTCCCGGGTCTCCCGCACCACGGCCACGGCCGGCTGCTCCCCCGGTTCGAGGATGCCGCCGGGGGTGGCCCAGCGGCCGTCGTCGGCGCGCCGGTGCAGCAGCACGTTGTCGTCCTCGTCCAGCACCACGGCGGTCACCCCCACGAGGGGGACCAGGGCCGGACCGATGTGATCGCGCAGCTCGCGCAGGAACTCGGGAACGGGCATGCCCTCGAGGCTAACGGCCCCCGGTACCGCCGCCGGCCCCGGCGCGCGAGGCCTCGTACTCGTGGGCGAGCACCGACATCAGGACGGCGTCGTGCCACTCCCCGTCCCAGTGCAGGGCGTGGCGCCACACGCCCTCGCGGACGAACCCGGACTTCTCGTAGGAGCGCTGCGCCCGCGGGTTGAAGTCGAACACCTCCAGGGACACCCGGTGCAGGCCCGCGACGGTGAACGCGTACTCCAGGACCAGGTCCGTGGCGGCGGTGCCGTAGCCCTTCCCGGTGGACTCCGTGCCGAAGAGGGCGATCCGGTAGCCGACGGACGCGTTGTCGGGGTCCAGGTCGATGAGCGCGCAGTCGCCGACGGTGGTGCCCCCGGCGCGTTCGACGATCACCCAGTCGGCGCGGTCGTGGTGGTCGGGGCGGGTCCGGTTCCACTCCTCGGCGGCCTCCCGCGTGAACCGCCGGTGGGTACCGGTGAGGCGGCGCACCTCCGGGTCCATGTCGACGAGGGCCTCGACCATGGGGGCGCCGGTCTCGGCGTCGAGCGGGCGGAGTTCGACCAGGTCGCCGGTGAGGACCGGCTGGTCGCGGAAGACGTCTGCGGGGACCATGGGCCGCATCCCATCACCGGGCGCGGACTTCCGGCAACCTGTTTTCGGCCCGCCCGGTACGATCCGGACACGGCGGTGCGTTGACGAGGGGGGTCCCCGTGGCGGTGGGTTCGGGAACGGTGGGCCTGCGCACGGTCCGCGAGGCCAACCTGGGGGTGGTGCTGCGCACCATCCGCGAGTCCGCGCCGTGTTCGCGGGCGGCGGTGGCGACGGCCACCGGTCTGAACAAGACGACGGTTTCCAGCCTGGTCGCCGACCTGATGGCGCGCGGCCTGGTCCGGGAGACCGGCCGGACCGAGCAGAACGGGGTGGGCCGCCCGGGTGTGCTGCTGGACCTGGACGACACGTCGGTGGCGGCGCTGGGCCTGGAGGTCAACGTCGACTACCTGTCGGTGGTGGCGGTGGACCTGGTGCAGCGGGAGCTGACCGCCCGGCACACGCCGTTCGACGCGCGGGCGGCGGGGCCGCAGGAGAGCGCCCGGCGGATCGTGGAGGCGCTGCGCGAGGCCGCCGACGACCCGGCGGTGCGCGGGCGGACCGTGGTGGGCGCCGGGATCGCGGTCCCGGGGCTGGTGGACTCCCCCACCGGGACGGTGCGCCGGGCCCCCAACCTGGGCTGGTCCGACTTCCCGCTGGGTGAGCGGGCGCAGTCGCTCGGCTTCCCGGTGCAGGTGGACAACGACGCCAACCTGGGGGCGGTGGCCGAGCACCGGGTGGGCTCCTTCGCGGGGACCCCGGACCTGGTCTACGTCACCGGCGAGGTCGGCATCGGCGCGGGGGTGCTCACCGGCGGCGCCCTGCTGCGCGGCGCGGGCGGGTTCGCCGGGGAGCTGGGGCACCTGGCGCTGGACCCGGACGGCCCGGAGTGCTCGTGCGGGCGGCGCGGCTGTCTGGAGGCGGTGGCGGGCATCGGCGCGATCCTGCGCGACGCGGTCCCCGACCTGGCCCCGGTGCACCCGCCGTCCGGAGAGGACGTGGCGGCGCTGGTGGACACGGCGGTGGGCCGGGCCGCGGCGGGCGACGGGGTGGCGGTGGCGGCGCTGGAGCGGGCCGGGACCCGGCTGGGCCGGGGGCTGGCGGCACTGGTGAACCTGGTGGACCCGGGACTGGTGCTGCTGGGCGGGTACTTCGTACCGATGGGCCCGTGGCTGCTGCCGCGCTGCCGGGCCGCGCTGACGGCCGGGGTGTTCGCCGCGGACGCGGGCGGCTGCCGGGTGGAGCCGTCGGCGCTGGGCCTCAGCGCGGCGGCTCGGGGAGGGGCCGCGGGGATCATCCACGCCCTGGACTCGGGCGCGCTGCCGCTGCCCGCGCCGAAGGCGGGGTGACCGGGCCGGCGGGGCACGGCCCCTCGGCCCCCGCTCCGCTACCGTGTACCGCGGCGGCGGGACCGTAGCGCAGAGGTCGTCGCGCCCGACTGCTCATCGGGAGGACGCCGGTTCGAATCCGGTCGGCCCCGCCGCCCCCGTCACCGTTGCCGGCCGGCCCCGCACCGTTGCGCTACGGTGTGCCGCGGCGGGGCCGTAGCGCAGAGGTCGTCGCGCGCGGTCTCCAGAACCGTGAGGACGCCGGTTCGAATCCGGCCGGCCCCGCCACCCCGTTCTCGGGGCGGGCACCGGGCCCGATCCCGTCGGTCCGGAGGCGTTAGTGTGTGCCGCGGCGGCGGGGCCGTAGCGCAGAGGTCGTCGCACCTGCATTGCGTGGAGGAGGACGCCGGTTCGAATCCGGCCGGTCCCGCCGCCCTCGGTGCGCTATCTTTCCCGCAGCGGTGGGACCGTAGCGCAGAGGTCGTCGCGCCCACTTTCCATTGGGGGAGGACGCCGGTTCGAATCCGGTCGGTTCCATCCCGCTCTCCCCGCCCCGGGCGGCCGGGACCGTGATCGGCGGAACCGCTACGCTCGACGCGTGGCGGGGGCGTAGCGCAGAGGTCGTCGCGCCTACACCTCATGGAGGAGGACGCCGGTTCGAATCCGGCCGCTCCCGCCACCCGGCTCGTTCGCACCACGCCCACATGCGAAAACGCGGAAAAACGGGGGGAAACCCCCGAAACGTCCGCGGATGTGGCTAGACTCCCTGCTCGGCAGGGCCGTAGCGCAGAGGTCGTCGCGCCGGACAGCGAGTTGGAGGACGTCGGTTCGAATCCGACCGGTCCTGCCGCCCTCTCTTCTGCACGCAGGGGCCCCGGTCGGCTCCGTCCACCGGCCCGATCACGATCGAGCGGTGAATGGTCATGACCGACAAGACGCCCGTACGCTGCCCCGCCATCGAGCACCCCGACCTGCCCCTGGCGGACCCGGCGGGCCTGGAGCCGCTGCTGGCCCGGCTGGCCGACCCGGCCCCGGTGACCGCCGACGCGACCTTCCCGCTGGGCACCCTGCGCCCCGACGGCCGCGTGGACCTGTGCAAGCAGGGGCTGGGCCTGGCCGGGGCGCGCCGGGTGATCCCGGCGGCCGCCGCCTCCCCGCACGCCGCGCACATCCTCCTGGGCACCAACGCCATCGGCTCCGAGGGTGCCCGCGTGCTGGCCGACGCCCTGGCCGGCGACCACGGCCTCCAGACCCTCTACCTGGGCTGCAACCGCATCGGCGCGGACGGGGCGGCCGCCCTGGCCGACCGGCTCGCCGACGACGGCACCGTGCGCGCACTGTGGCTCAAGCGCAACCCGGTCGGCGACGAGGGCACTCGTGCGGTCGCCGGGGCGCTGGCCCGCAACCGCCGCCTGCGCTCCCTGGACCTGGTGAACACCGGGATCACCGCCGACGGTCTGCGCGCCCTGCTGGACGCGCTGACCGAACGGGAGGCCCCGCTGGAGCGGCTGTTCCTGGGCGGCAACGGCCTGGGCCCGGACACCGCCGGACTGCTGGCCGCGTTCCTGCGCGAGGCGGGGGTGCGCGAGCTGTACGCGCCCGCCAACCACCTGGGCGACGAGGGCGCGCGGGCCATCGCCGACGCCGTCGGCGGCCTGGACCGTCCGGTGACCCTGGGCCTGGGCGGCAACGGCATCGGCGTCGAGGGCGCCGTCGCCCTGGCCGGGGCGCTGGGCGGCATCGAGGCGCTGGACCTGGGCCGCCCGCCGTCGCAGCGGGCGCTGGGCGCGCCCGGCAACGAGCTGGGCGACGCGGGCGTGTCGGCGCTGGCCGAGGCCATCCCCGCCAGCCCGCTGCGCCGCCTGGAGGTGCGCCACACCGGGTTCGGCTTCCCGGCCGCGCGCGCCCTGTCGGAGGCGGTGGCCCGCAGCGGCCGCATGGAGTACGCGGGCCTGGGCCCGGGCCTGCCGCGCCGCACCAAGCGGGCGATCGCCGGGAACCTGCGCCCGGCCCGCGGCGTGCACGAGGACATGCGCGCGATCGCGAGCCTGTACCGGTGAGGCCGGTGTACCGCCCCCGCTCGGAGTCCCACCGGCCGATGCGGGCCGCCGGTCTGCGCAAGGGGCGCCGCTACGGGATCCCCTACGCCGCGGTCGAACGCGCCACGGAACGGCGCCTGGCCGGGGACTGGCGCGGCGCCTGCGCCGCCGCCGGGGTGGACGCGGACATCGACCCCGACGCGCTGCGCCACGAGCACGGCACCGGGTTCACCGACCGGCTGCTCGACGACCTCCACCACCTGGTCCCGGACCTGGCCAGGCTGCACATGCCCCGGTTCTGGAACGGAACGGGCACCCTGGTCCCCCAGCAGCCCGTCCTGCTCTCTCGGCCGGGCGGCCCGGAGGGGCCCTGGCTGACGCTGCGCACCCGGGGCTGGAAGGTCCACGGGGACCAGCGGCCGCTGCTGACCGTGGAGGAGGTGCCCCTGGGGGAGTTCCTCCCGCGCTCCAACCGGGTGCCGTACGCGGCGCACTGGGCGGGGGCCGCCCACCTGTGGGCGACCTCCCGGCACCTGTGGGACGCCCGGCACGTCCACGAGATGCGCGAGCGCTGGGGCGGCGGGCCCGACCGCGCGCCCTTCCTGGACCCCGACGGGACGCCCCGCACCGTGGACGGGCTGCCCACCGCCGATCCGGGGCCCGACGACCCGGCCGCCCGCACCGAGTGGATCGACACGCTCCACCAGGCGGGGAAGGCGGTCGAGGCCTTCGCGGCCGCCGGGATCGACCTGGACCTCACACCGGTGGACATGGACTGGGGCGAGCCGGTCGACCCCCTGGAGACGGCGGTGCAGCTGCCGTTCTCCCCGGCACGGCTGGCCGCTGAGGGCCGCCGTCTGGCCTCCGCGGGATTCGGCACGCGGTTCCGGATCCCCTTCACCATCCACGAGTCGGTGGTCCTGGACCTGGAGAAGGACGTCCCGAGGCTGGGGATCGAGGAGTACCTGCTCTGGGAGTCCGAGGAGCCGCCGGTGCTGCCGGAGGTGTGCTGGACCCGGCCGCCGGACATCGACGTGCTCCGCGACGGGATGTCCCCCGACGAGCTGCACCCGCTGGTCCGCGAGGCCCTCGCCCCGGCCCGGCCGCCCGCCGACCGGCCGCGCACCCTCCCGGCCCTCGGCCCGGCCCGGGTGCGCTGCCGCGACGGGGAGTGGCACACGGTGACCCCCACCGCCCGCGGCCTGGACATCCCGCACACCGCGGAGGAGCTGGAGCGCGAGGCGGCGCTGCGGGCGCTGGGCGGTGCGAGCGGCGGCTGCTTCACCGCCCGTGACGCGTGGAGCACCGGAAGGGGGCGCCTTCCCCGGGCGCTGCGCGTGCCCCGCGACGACCTGTTCGAGCGGGTGCGCCACGGCGACACCGACGCGGTCCTGCGCCACCTGGACGGGGGCGGCGACCCGAACCTGCGCGACCGCCACGGCAGGTCCCTGCTGCACCACCTCGCCATGGTCGACCACGAAACGGCGCTGCCGCTCCTGCTCGCCGCCGGGGCGGACGTGAACGCCGCCGACACGGAGGGACGCACGCCGCTGTACTTCGCGGTGACCGGCAGCGGGACCGTCGAACTCGCGCGCGCACTGCTGGACGCGGGCGCGCGCACCGAGGACATCGGCGACGACGACCTGGACGGCGCGATCGACCGGCGCTCCGCGGAGGACGCCGAGGAGGAGGGGATCACCAAGCAGGACTGGGAGAGCCTGCCGGAGGAGCTGTGAGAACCGCTTCCCACCACCCGTCGGTGTCGCACGGGCCGTGGCGGGCGGCGGGACTGCGCAGGGGCCGCCGCTACGGGATCCCCTACGCCGCGGTCGAACGCGCCACGGAACGGCGCCTGGCCGGGGACTGGCGCGGGGCGTGCACGGCCGCCGGGGTCCACGTCGACCTGGACACGGACGCGCTGCGGCGTGCGCACGGCTCCGAGTTCGCCGAAAGGCTGCTGGACGACCTGCACCACCTGGTCCCCGACCTGGCGCGCCTGCACCTGCCGCGCTCCTGGAAGGGGGTGGGGCTGATCATGCCGGGGCACGACGCCCTGCTCTCCCGGCCCGGCGGCCCGGAGGGCCCGTGGCTGACGCTCGGGCTCCGGGACACGCGCATCATCGGGGACCAGCGGCCCACACTCGCCGTCCAGGAGCGGCAGGCGAACCCGGAGATCGCGTACTCGCCGCAGGGGCGGGCCTTCGTCACGCGCACCGCCAGGTCGTCCCCCACGGGGCACTGGCGGGGGCTCCCCCAGGTCTGGGAGACCTCGCGGCACCTGTGGGACTCCCGGTGCACGGGTGAGGCGCGCGAGCGGTGGGGCGGGAACACCCACCGCGTTCCGTTCCTGGACCCCGACGGCACCCCGCGCACGGTGGACCGGCTGCCCGCCGAGGACCCCGGAACCGGGGACCCCGTCGCCCGCGCGGAGTGGATCGACGGCCTGCACCAGGCCGGTCGGGTGGCCGAGGCGTTCGCCGCGGCCGGGATCGAGTTCTCCCCCGAAACGGTGGTGTTCGGCTCCTCGGTGGTCGACCCGGTGGCGGTCGCCGCGAGGCTGCCCCTGTCCCCCGCCCGCCTGCGCGGCGAACTCCGCCACCTGGCCGCGACGGGGCTCGGACGGAGCTTCCAGCTCCCCTTGGACGCGCGCACCACGATGGTGGCCCTGCTGGACGGGGAGTTCGTGCGGCTGGGGTTCGTGGAGTTCGCCCCCCGCTTCTCGGCGGAGCTGCCGGTCCTGCCCGAGGCGTCCTGGACCCGCCCGCCGGACGTCGACGTCCTGCGCGACGGGATGTCCCCCGACGAACTCCACCCCCTGGTCCACGGCGCGATCGCCCCGGGCCGTGCCCCCGGAGCGCCGCCCGAGCCCGCCTTCGCGGACCGGAGCCCCGTCCGGGTCCGCTGCCGGGGCGAATGGCACGCGGTGTTCCCCGGCGACGGAGTGCTGGACGTGCAGCACAGCGAAGAGGAACGGCGACGGGAGGAGTCGCTGAACGTGCTCGGCGGCCGCAGCAGCGGGTGCTTCGCGGTCGCAAAGGCCTGGGCCACCGGTAGCGGTCGGCTGCCCAGGGCGCTGCGCGCCCGCCGGGACGACCTGTTCGAGCGGGTGCGGCACGGCGACACCGACGCCGTGGTCCGCTACCTGGACGGGGGCGGCGCCCCGGGGGTCCGCGACGCCTCAGGGAGGACGCTGCTGCACCACCTCCGTTTCCTCGACCACGAGCTGCTGCTCCCCCGCCTGCTCGCCGCCGGGCTCGACGTGGACACCGAGGACGACCGGGGGCGCACCCCGCTCTACTACGCCGCGGTGGAGAGCACGCAGACCGGACCGACCCGCGCACTGGTCCGCGCGGGGGCCCGCACCCGTGACCTGGGCGGGTATCCGCCGGTCCAGTACGCCGTCTGCGGGAACTACTTCGACTACTGGTTCGAGGAGCTGGACGCGCTGAAACCGGATCCCGCCTGAGGCCGGACCCCGGGGCGCCGGGTCTTCCGCACCGCCGTCCTGTGGTCGCTCCCGACAACAAGCGTTGGTCTCCAGAACGCTGGCCGCTTGGAAAGGCACAGACCGCGGAGCGCGGGCCCGCCCTGCCGCAGTCGGCGTGCGGCAGACCACCAGGCCTGGGCGTTGGGCGCACATCGACTGTGGCGGGGGTTTACGGGGCGGGTGCGCGCGAGGCCTGCCCCGCCCGGCCACACAGGTCCACGGAGGAAGGGTCCGCCTGCGAACCCGCCGGTCGCACCCGACCCCGCTTGTAACACCGACCACAGACGCCGTAACCCGCACCCACCCGCCCTCCCACACCACAGAGGGACGAACCCGGGCGAAAACCCCTCCCCCATCCCCGGCACAATGGCCTCCATGCGCCTGACCACCCTCGCCCGCAGCCCCGACCTCATCGAGGTCCTGGACCGGCCCGAGCTCAACCCCGGCCCCGAGCCCATGTTCCACGACCAGGTCAGCGCCCGGTTCTGGAACCGCCTCCCGCACACCTTCGGCGACCTCCAACTGGTCCTGCTCGAAGACGACGAGGTGGTGGCCCGCGGCCACGCCGCCCCTCTGGCCTGGCACGGCACCCCCGACAAACTGCCCCACGGCGGCTACGACTGGGTCCTGGAACAGTCCTTCGCCGACCACGGGGCCGGACGCGCCCCCACCATCGCCGCCGCCCTGTACATCGCCGTCCCCGACGCCCACCAGGGGCGCGGCCTGAGCTCCGCGATGGCCCGCCACCTGCGCGAAGCAGCCGCCGCCAAGGGACTGAAGGCCCTGGCCGCACCGCTGCGCCCCACGTTCAAGGACCGCTACCTCCTCATCCCCATGGCCGAGTACGCGGCCTGGACCCGCCCGGACGGCACCGCATTCGACCCGTGGCTGCGCACCCACCAGCGACTCGGCGCGCACCTGCTGCACCCGTGCGAGGAGTCGATGGTGGTGGAGGGGACCGTGGAGGAGTGGCGCCGCTGGTCCGGTCTGGACCTGCCCGGCAGCGGCCGCCACATCGTCCCGGGCGCCCTGGCCCCGGTGGACATCGACATCGACGCCGACCACGGCCGCTACGTGGAACCCAACCTCTGGGCCTGGCATCCGCTCACCTCCCGCTCCTAGACCCGGCCGCGGACACGGCGAACCCAGCCCCCTGCACGACCGGAGAACGTCGCCGCCCCTGCACGACCGGAGGCGCGCCCAACAGGCCGGGGCGGCTCTCCCCGGTGTGCGGGCAGGAGCAACCGAACCCCCCCGGAGCCGGACGGCACGGGACCGCACCTCGCGGACCGGACAGCACAAACCCGAGCGGCACTCCGTCCGACCCCACACGGGTCCGACGCCCAGCGCCGCCCGACCAGCCACCCGACCGCCCGCCGACCACCCACCCGCCCGTCGGCACCCGAGCCCCCTGCAACCTCCTGCGGGTCGACCGGCACCCCACCCCGCACGCCGCCCCCACCCCGCACGTGGCCGTCACCCCATGACCTCGGTCACGTCGGACCGCGCACGCCGTTCCGCCATGCGCTGGGAACCACAGGGTCCCGTGAGGTCACAGCGGTGGAAGGCCCGGACCGCCCGCGCCCCCTCCCGAGCCCGCACCCCAGGAGACACGAGACCCGCTTGACCTAAAGTAAAGTTGAGGTTCGATGCTTCCTCGGAGGAGAAACCGCCCTCGGAGGAGCCCCACATGCCCCATTCCCACACCGATCCCCACACCGGCCCCGATACAGGTCCCCCTACCGGCCCCCACACCGGCCGGGCGGCACCGCCCCGGGCCGGCGCACGCGAGTGGACCGGACTGGCCGTCCTCTCCCTTCCCACCATGCTGCTGACCATGGACCTGACGGTCCTGCACCTGGCCGTCCCCCACCTGAGCGCGGACCTGCGCCCCAGCGCCGCCCAGCTCCTGTGGATCACCGACGTCTACGGCTTCCTCATAGCCGGGTTCCTCATCACCATGGGCGCCCTGGGCGACCGCATCGGAAGGCGCAGGCTGCTGCTGATCGGGGCGACGGTGTTCACCGCGGCCTCGCTCCTGGCCGCCTACGCGCCCACCGCCGCCGCGCTCATCGCCGCACGGGCCGTTCTGGGTGTCGCGGGCGCCACCCTCATGCCCTCCACCCTGGCGCTGATCCGCACCATGTTCCAGGACCCGGCCCAGCGCACGGCGGCGATCGGCGTGTGGATGGCCGGCTTCATGGTGGGCGGTGCGATCGGCCCCCTGGCCGGCGGCGCGCTGCTGGAGAACCACTGGTGGGGCTCGGTGTTCCTGCTGGCGGTGCCGGTCATGGGCCTGCTGCTCGTACTCGGCCCGGTGCTCCTGCCCGAGTACCGCGCCTCCGACCCCGGACCGGCCGACCCGCTCAGCGCACTGCTGTCGCTGGTCGCCATCCTGGCCGTCGTCTACGGGATCAAGGAGGCGGCCGCGCACGGCCCGAGCTGGACGGCCGCGCTGGCTGCCGCCGCGGGCCTGGCGGTGGGCGCGGTGTTCGTGCGCCGCCAGCGCGTGCTGGAGCGCCCCATGGTGGACCTCGGCCTGTTCGCCGACCGCTTCTTCAGCACCTCCATCGGTGTGATGACACTGGGCAGCTGCCTGATGATGGGCATCAACCTGTTCGTCGCCCAGTACCTGCAGATGGTGCTCGGCATGTCCCCGTTCCAGGCGGGGCTGTGGACCCTGCCGATGGTGGCCGCGATGCTCGCGGGCACCGTCGCGGCCACCGTCGCCGCCCGCCGCGTACGGCCCGCCTTCGTCATGGGGGCGGGCCTGACCCTGGCCACCGCCGGGTTCGCGGTCCTGGCCATGGCGGACGGGGCCGCCGGGTTGACGGCGGTGGTGGCGGGAACGGTGGTCTTCGCCCTGGGCCTGGCTCCGGTGAGCGCCCTGGGCACCGACATCGTCGTCGGCTCGGTCCCGGCCGAGCGGGCGGGCGCGGCCTCGGCCCTGTCGGAGACCGGGAACGAACTGGGCGGCGCGCTGGGCATCGCCGTGCTGGGCAGCATCGGCGCAGCGGTCTACCGCACCTCGATGGAGAACACCCTGCCACCGGACCTGCCGTCCCAGGCGGCCCAGGACGCGGGATCCACCATCGGCGGTGCCGTGGCCGCGTCCGGGTCGCTGACCGGCCCGCAGGCCGACGCGGTGCTCCGGGCCGCCCAGGAGGCGTTCACCGACAGCATGGGCGCCGGGGCCCTGGCGGGGGCGGCGGCGCTGGCGGTCGCCGCGGTCCTGGCCGCGGTACTGCTGCGGGGGGTGCGGCCCACCGCCCACAGCACCGCGGCCGAGCCGTCCGTCCGCTCCCGGCAGGAGGCCCGGCAGGGAACAGCGCACGAATCGGCGTAGGAGGACGTGAAGTGCCGGGCGGCGTGCGGCGGCTCGCGGTCGGACGGGGCCTCCGTACGCACTCCTCACCCCCCGCTGTCCGGCGCCACCGCGGAAAGCTCCACGGTGACGCGGAGCCCGCCGTCGGGACGCGGGACCAGGGTGAGGGTCCCGTCGTGCGCCCGGGTGACGCTCCTGACGATGGCCAGCCCCAGGCCGACGCCCGCGTGGTCGGTGTGGATGCGCTCGGTGCCGCGCCGAAAGGGCTCGGTGAGGGTCGCGACCACCTGCGGGCCGAGCCGCTGGACGGACGGCCGGGACCGGAACGCGCAGGCGCTCGCCGAGGTGCTCGCCGCCGAGGCCGACGAGCGGGTGGTGCTGCTAGGCGACCTGAACGGGTCCACGGACGACCGCGCGCTCTCCGGCATCACCGCGCTCCTCGACCCGGCCCAGGAGCTGGCGGGGGACGGCTTCGGCTTCAGCCGGCCGGCACGGTTCCCGGTGGTGCGCATCGACCAGGTCCTGGTCAGGGGCGTGGAGGTCGAGGGCTCCTGGGTGCTGCCGGCCACCGGCAGCGACCACCTGCCGGTGGGGGCCGGAATCAGCTGGTGAGCACCCGCGGGCGACGGTCCGGCCGGAACGGCGGCCCGGATACCGGTATAGTATGGCCGGTATAGTTATTGAACCGCGAGAGAGGTCCGCATGGTAGAGATCCTGACCGCCGCCGAAATCGCCCGGGGCAGGGAGGCCGGCGCCCTGGTCGCCGAGATCCTGCGCACGCTGAGGGACCGCACGGAGGTGGGCACGAACCTCCTGGACATCGACCGGTGGGCCCGGGAGATGATCACCGAAGCCGGGGCGCAGTCCTGCTACGTGGACTACGCGCCGTCCTTCGGGCGCGGGCCGTTCGGCCACCACATCTGCACGGGCGTCAACGACGCCGTGCTCCACGGGCTGCCGCACGACCGCACGCTCGCCGACGGCGACCTGCTGACACTCGACCTCGCCGTGTCCCTGGGAGGGATCGCCGCGGACTCGGCCATCAGCTTCATCGTGGGAGGGTCGAGGCCCGCCGAGAGCGTCGCGATGATCGAAGCGACCGAGCGCGCGCTCAGCGCGGGGATCGCCGCGGCCCGGCCCGGAAACCGCGTCGGCGACATCTCCCACGCCATCGGCTCGGTCCTGCGGGCGGCGGGGTACCCGATCAACACCCAGTTCGGTGGCCACGGGATCGGATCGACGATGCACCAGGACCCGCACGTCTCCAACAACGGGCGGCGCGGCACCGGGTACAAGCTGCGTCCGGGGCTGCTGCTGGCGCTGGAACCCTGGGTCATGGCGGACACCGCGGAACTGGTCACGGACGCGGACGGGTGGACGCTGCGGAGCGCGACGGGCTGCCGGACGGCGCACAGCGAGCACACGATCGCCATCACCGAGGACGGGGCCGAGATCCTCACCCTGCCGAGGTAGTCGAGGGCGTGCACCGGGCCCACAGGACCGCTGCCGTGCCGTGCCCGGCACGACGGGCACGGGCCCGGCGGGACGCGCACGGACTCGGCACCGCGTGTGCGTGAGAGATCCGTAGGAGGTCTCGGAACCGCTGCCGGACCCGGATCAGGCTCGGGCGGAGGGGACCGGGGGCGGCCCGTGGTCCGGGGCGGCCCCCGGTGCACCCGGCCCCGCACCTCGCGCCCGGCCGGGGCCGGGGACGGCCTCCGCCCGTGGCGGCCTGTCGGGCGCCGGGGCCGCACGGACCGCCGCGCGGAACAGTGCACAGACCGCCACCGCGCGGAACGGTGCTCATGCAGGCGCAGCGCGGACCAGGACGTCGTAGGTGTCGGTCGTGCGCTCCAGGTCCACACCCAGGCCGCGGGCCCAGGCGTCGAGCCCGGCCTGGGCTGCCCGCCCGTCGCGCCCGTCCTCGACCACCAGCTCCAGCTCCAGGAACATCCCGGCGCCCTCGACCTCGTCGAGGCACACCCCGATCGGCCCGGCGGAGCCCGTGCGCCGGGTCTTGACGATGCGCACGTGCGGGACGTACCCCAGGGCCGTGAGGACCCCGTGAGCCGCCTCCCGGTCGGCGACGGCCGTCTCCTGCTCGGCGCACTCCATCGCGTCGGCCATCGGGGTCTTGGTGGTGAGGATGTGCTCCCGGCCCTGGGTGCGCAGGCGGGCGAAGGTGAACCCGGCCTTGCCCTGGGAGGGGTCCCAGCCCCGGGGGGCGTAGGCCTGGTCGTCCTGGCGGGCGGGCGCTCCGAGCACGACACCCGCGGCCCCGAGCGCGGCCACCAGCGCACCGGGGTCGCGCACCCGGTACTTCGTCTCGATCTCCCGCCGCATCCCGGGCCTCTCCCGTCTCGGTGCCGCCGTCCCGGCGAGCGTACCGGGGCGGACGCTGCGGGGTCCGGGATTCTGCGGGATCGATCCCGGAGCGGGACCGCCCCGCCCCTCCGTCCCCGCCCCTCCGCCGGTATCCGGTGCGCGGCGCGTCGGCGGGTTCTGGAAGGCTGTGCCGAAAAGGCTTGAAAGACCCGAAAGGCCCGACCGGCATGAAGGAGGCCACCGCATGAAAGCCGCAGGGCACCCCTCCAAGGCGCACCGCCCGATGCGCGCCGCGGGTCTGCGCATGGGGCGCCGCTACGGCGTTCCCCGCGCCATGATCGAGCGCGCCGCCGCGCGGCGGGCCGTGGGCGACTGGCTGGGCGCCTGCGCTGCCGCGGACGTGGCGGTCGACCTGGACCTGCGGGCGCTGCGGCGCGCGCACGGCGCGGAGTTCACCGGCCGGCTGCTCGACGACCTCCAGAACCTGGTTCCCGACCTGGTGCGCTGGCACTTCCCCCGGCTCTGGCACGGTGACGGCCGCCTGCTGCCCGGTCAGCGGCTGCTGCTGTCCCGCCCCGGCGGGGCGGAGGGCCCCTGGCTGGCGGCCCGCCAGGCGGACCGGCTCATCCACGGCCACCGCCGCCTGGTCCTGTCTGTGGTGGAGCACTCCTGGGAGGGCCTGCTGCTGGAGCGCTGCGAGTCGGCCATGCGGGTGAACCACTGGGAGAACGTCCCGCACATATGGGAGACCTCCCGCTACCTGTGGGACGCCCGCCGCGTCCATGAGGCCCGCGAACGGTGGGGCGGGAGCGCCGACCGCGCCCCCTTCCTGAACCCGGACGGCACCCCGCGCACCACCGCCGGGCTCCCCACCGCCGACCCCGGTCCCACTCTCACCCCCGGCCCGGGCTCCGACCTCCTCCCCGCCGCCGACCCCGGCTCCAGCGCCCCCGCCCCTGGACACACCACCCCCGGCTCCGGACACACCGTCCCCGCCCCCGGCCCCGATCCGGCCACCCGCACCGAGCGGATCGACGGCCTGCACCGCGCCGGACGGGTGGCCGAGGCCTTCGCCGCCGCCGGGATCGCGCTGGACACGGCTCCCGTGGAGCGGGAGTGGGGCGCCCCCGTCGACCCGGTCGAGGCGCTCTCCTACACGCCCCTGTCGGTGGCGCGGCTGTCCGACGAGGTGGCGCGGCTGTCGGCGGCCGGGCACGGGGACGTGTACTGGTTCCCCTACGACGCGGACGGCCGCTTCGCGGTCGAGCGCGCCCCCGACGGCTCCCTGTCGTTCCGCCTGGAGGCGTGGACGTCCTGGGAGAAGGAGGGCGGCCTGCCGGTCCTCCCGGAGGTGTGCCGCATCCCCGCGATCGACGTGGACGTGGTCCGCGACGGGCTGTCCCCCGACGAGCTCCACCCGCTGGTCCGCGAGGCGCTGGCCCCGGCCCGGCCGCCCGCCGACGGACCCGTCGGACCGCCCCCGTGGACCCCGCCCGCCGACCCGGTGCGGGTGCGCTGCAACGGCGAGTGGCACACCCTCTCCCACGCCGACGGCCGGCTCACCATCCCGCACACCGCCGAGGAGCGGGGCCGCGAGGCCGCGCTGCGCGCCCTGGGCGGAACACCGGCCGGCTGCCACGCCGTCCTCGAGGCCTGGACGACAGGCCCGGGCCGCCTGCCCCGGGCGCTGGCCCGGTCGCGCGACGACCTGTTCCAGCGTGTGAGGCACGGCGACACCGACGCCCTGGCCGCCTACCTGGACGCGGGCGGCGACCCCCGCGTCCGGGACCGGGGCGGCCGTACCCTGCTCCACCACCTGCACCTGCTGGACCACGGGGCCGTGCTGCCGCGCCTGCTGGCGGGCGGGGCGGACCTGGAGGCCCGCGACGGCGAGGACCAGACCGCCCTGTTCCGGATCGCCCGGTTGGAGGGGCCGCCGGAGCTGGGCCGGGCGCTGCTGGAGGCGGGCGCGCGGACGGCGGACATCGGCGGCGACGGCAGGCACGGGAACGACCTGGCGGAAGCGGTCGAGGGGCTCGAGTACCGCGGCGGCCCGCACGAGGAGTGGTCCGCCCTGGTCGAGGAGTTCTGCGGCGGAGAAGAAGGAGAGGAAGAGGAGTCGTGAAGGAGTCCCCCCACCGCCCGCCCCCGGCGTCCCACCCCCCGGAACGGGCCGCGGCGCTGCGCGGGGCGTACCGCTACGCCGTGCCCCGGGCGATGATCGAGCGCGCCACCGAGCGCCGCCTCGCCGGGGAGCGGCGCGGCGCCCGCGCGTCCGCGAACGCCGGCGTCCGGCCGGATCCCGAAGGGGGCCGCGGCCTGATCGCCGTCGGCACCGCCCCGGAGGGCGTCACCCAGGGCTACGACCTGTCGGAGAAGGAGCACTTCGAGGAGGCGGTGCACGCGGCCTCCGGCTCCGGCGGCGGGTGGGACGGCCTGCTGGAGGAGCTGGAAGAACCGGAGGAGGATTGAGCGCCGCACCGGGGGACATCGTGTGGAGGGCGCGGATCCGGAGGCGGACCGAACGGCTGCGGCGCGTCCGCCGCTACGCCGTGCCCCGGGCGATGATCGAGCGCGCCACCGAGCGCCGCCTGGCCGGGGACTGGCACGGAGCCTGCGCCGCCGCCGGGGTCGACGTGGCGATCGACCTGTCCGAGCTCCGCCGCCGCCACGGCGCGGAAACGGCGGACGCGGTCCGGGAGGACCTGCTCCACCTCGTTCCCGACCTGCTGCGCTGGCACTTCCCGCGGAGCCCGCAGACGCCCTCCGTGCCGGCCCCGGAGACGACCTTCGAGCTCTCCCGGCCCGGCGGCGACCGGGGCCCCTGGCTCACGGCCCGGACCCTACGGGGCCGGGCCGACTCGCCGCAGCGCATCGTCCTGGACCTGCGCTTCGTCTTCAGGCCGGGCCGCAGGGACCACGCGGACTCCATGTGGTCGGCGTCGCGGTACCTGTGGGACGCCCGGCACGTCCACGAGACCCGGGAACGCTGGGGCGGGAGCGCCGACCGCGTGCCCTTCCTGGACCCGGACGGCACCCCGCGCTCCCCGGACCTCCTCCCCACCGAGGACCCCGGACACACCGACCCCGCCGCCCGCACCGAATGGATCGACGGCCTGTACCGGTCCGGGAGGGTGGCGCAGGCCCTGGCCGCCGCGGGGATCGTGTCCGATCCCGGTGACTTCCCCGAGGGGTCCGTGCCCGCCCACCCCTTCCTGTCACCGGTGCGCCTGGCCGCCGAGTTCCCCCGGCTGACCGCGGCGGGCGGCCCGAGGCGGACCGGCATCCGCCTGGGCGAGGAGTGGAGCGCGCCCTGGCTGGAGGTGCGCGGGGACGCGGGCCGCACCCGGCTCGGGCACCTGGAGCGGACGGCCGCACCACTGCCGCTGCCCGAGGCGCTGTGGGAGAGGCCCCCGGACATCGACCTGGTGCTGGCGGGGATGTCCCCCGACCACCTGCACCCCTTGGTCCGGGAGGCCCTCGCACCCGCCCGGCCGCCCGCCGACGGACCCGTCGGACCGCCTCCGGGCCCGCCGCCCGCCCCCGTGCGGGTGCGCTGCCGCGGCGAGTGGCACACCGTGGTGCCGACCGGCGGCCGCTTCGTCGTCCCGCACGAGGACGCGGAGGTGGCCCGGGAGGCCGCGATGCACGCCCTGGGCGGATCGGTGGCCGGATGCTTCCCGGTCGTCCGCGCGTGGACGACGGGGCGCGGGCGGCTGCCCAAGGCCCTGCGCCTGCTGCGCGCCGACCTGTTCGAGCGGATCCGCAACGGGGACACCGACGCCGTCCTGGCCTACCTCGACGCGGGCGGGGACCCCGGGATCCGCAGCGGCGAGGGGAACACCCTGCTGCACCGCCTGCACCTGCTGGACCACGAGGCCCTGGTGTCCCGGCCGCGCGACGCGGGTGACCGCGACGGCTCCGCCCCACCGGCCCCGGCCCCGGCCCCGGCCCCGCGCCCCGAAGGCGGGGTCCCGCTGCTGCGGGCGCTGCTGGACGCCGGGCTCGACCTCGACGCCGTCAACCGCAACGGGTTCACCCCGCTGGGCCTGGCCGCGCACTCCAGGGGAGGGGTCCCGCTGCTGCGGGCGCTGCTGGACGCAGGTGCCCGCACCGAGGGCATCGCCCCGGGGCGGGACGGGTCCGGGCGGCGGGACCTGGCCGACCTCGTCGGGGAGCCGACGCTGAAGAGGCTGCGGGAGGAAGCGCCGTGACCGCCCCGTACCGCGCGGGGTCGGAGTCGCACCCGCCGGAACGGGCCGCCCGCATCCGGCGGATCCGCCGCTACGCGGTGCCGCGGGCGATGATCGAGCGCGCCACCGAGCGCCGCCTGGCCGGGGACCGGCGCGGATCCGGGAGGACCTGTTCGAGCGGGCCCGGTACGGGGGCACCGACGGCGTCCTGCACCGCCTCGGCCGCGGCGGTGACCCGCGGGTGCGCGCCCGCACCGGCGCGACCCTGCTGCACCACCTCCCCCGCATCGACCACGGGGTGCTGCTCTTCCGCCCGCCGGCGGGCGGGCTCGACGTCAACGCGCGCGACGCGCAGGGGCGCACCGCGCTGTTCCCGGCCGCCCACCGGGGCGGCGGAATCCGCTTGAGGACGCTGTGCGCCGCCGGGGCCGGGCGGGAGGACATCGGCGGGTCCGGGTGGCGGAGCACCGGCGGGCCCGTGCATGCCCCGCCGCCCCCGGAGTCCCTGCACGCCCCCGCCCTGAGCAGGGCCGGATCCCGCGGCGGCGCCGCGTGGGAGGCACTCGGCACGGACCTGTTCGGCCCCGGCTGGAAGAATCGGCTGTGGCCGGACCGGGGCCCGGCCGGTGGTGCAGACCGGTCGTGGATCGACCCGCCCCCGGATCCCGAAAGGACCCATGAACACCCCGTACACCGCATACCCGCCTTCGGACACCCCCGCCCGCCGGAGTGCGCTCCGGCGGATCCGCCGCTACGCGGTGCCGCGGGCGATGATCGAGCGCGCCACCGAGCGCCGCCTGGCCGGGGACTGGCGCGGCGCCTGCGCCGCCGCGAACGTCGACGTCCGCCTCGACCCCGACGCGGCCCGCCGCGAGCACGGCACGGAGTTCGCCGACGCGCTCCTGGACGACCTCCGCCACCTGGTCCCCGACCTGGTCCGCTGGCACCATCCCCGGCAGGCCGCCGACCAGACCTGGATCGACGCACCCCGGTTCCCCGTCCTGTCCCGGCCCGGCGGCGACCGGGGCCCGTGGCTGACGGTGCGCTCCCCGCACCCGCGCACGAACCGGTACGACGGGAGCGGCTGGTCGCAGCGCCTGGTGCTGGAGCTGACACCGCACGAGGAACTGGGCCTCGACGCCCCCTTCCGCGACAGGGTGTACGAGCCGCAGCTCTGGACCTCGTCCCGGTACCTGTGGGACTCCCGGCACGTCCACGAGACCCGGGAACGCTGGGGCGGCGGCCCCGACCGCGCCCCCTTCCTGAACCCCGACGGCACCCCGCGCACCAGCGCCGCACTCCCCACCGCCGATCCCGGCCACGCCGACCCGGCCGCACGCACCGAATGGCTCGACCGGCTCCACGGGGCCGAAGGGACCTCCCAGGCCCTCGCCGCCGCCGGGATCGAGGCGGCCGACGCGGGAACCGTCCACGCCCTGGCCCGGTTCCCCCTGTCCGCGGGACGGTGGCGTACGGAGCTCGACGGCCTGGCGGCCCTCGGGCACGGAGGCCTCACCTGGTTCACCGCGGAGTTCTCGCGCACGTTCGCCGTCGAGTACGGCGGACACCGGATCCGGGTGGGCCTGGAGAACCACTACACCACGCCCCCGGGCCCGACCGTGCCCCTGCCCGAGGTCTGCTGGGCCCGGCCGGTGGACATCGGCATGGTGCTGGCGGGGATGTCCCCCGACCACCTGCACCCGGTCGTCCGCGACGCCCTGGCCCCCGCCCGGCCGCCCGCCGGCGGGCCCGTCGGACCGCCCCCTTGGGAACCCCTGGAACCGGTCCGCGTCCGCTGCGGCGGGGAGTGGCACACCCTCGTTCTGCGGGACGGGCGGCTGGTCGGCCCGCACACGGAGGAGGAGCGCGCCCGGGAGCGGGCGATACGCGCCCTGGGCGGTTCCAGTTCCCCCTGCTTCCGCGCCACCGAGACCTGGCGGTCCGGCCGGGGGTGGCTGCCCAAGGGGCTGAAGGCTCGGCGCAGCGAGCTCTTCGAGCGGATCCGCCACGGCGACACCGGCACCGTCCTGGCGTACCTGGACGGGGGCGGGGATCCGCACGTCCGCGACGGCGAGCGCAACACCCTGCTCCACGAGCTGCACCACCTCGACCACACGGTGCTGCTGCCGCGCCTGCTCGCGGCCGGGCTCGACGTGGACGCCGAGAACGAGGCGGGCTGGACCCCCGTCCACCGGGCGCTCCGCTTCGGCGGGAGCCCGGCCCTGGCCCGGGCGCTGGTCGCCGCCGGGGCCCGCGTGCACCGGACCGGTACCTCCGACTTCAGGAGTGTCGACCTCGCACCGGCTCTGGAGGGGCTGCTCCGCCAGGGCAAGCTCGCCGACCCGGCCGGGTGGGAGGAACTGCTGCGGGAGCTGTGACCGCGGAGCCCGTTCCGTCACCGGCTTTTGGGAGGATTCGGTCACGAGCGCGGAAGGAACCGCGGCGCGAACTCCGAGCCCCCGACGACCATCGGAAGAAGACGTGACCATCACCGACACCCCGGCACCGCTCTCGGCCGCCGACGACCTCACCCGGCAGCTCCTCGACCGGCGGACCGAGCCCGCCGAGAACCCCCAGCTGGAGGCGCTGGCCCTGGCGGTCACCGCCAACCTGCCCGTCCTGCTGTGGGGCGAGCCCGGCATCGGCAAGTCCGCCGGGCTGGAGCGCCTCGCCCTGGAGCTGGGGCTGCCGCTGGAGACCGTGATCGCCAGCGTCCACGAGCCCTCCGACTTCTCCGGCCTGCCCGTGGTCGGCGACGACCCGGCCCGCGACGGGGTGCCCATGGCGCCCCCGGCGTGGGCGGTGCGGCTGGCCGCGCAGGGCACCGGACTGCTGTTCTTCGACGAGCTGTCCTCCGCCCCGCCCGCCGTCCAGGCCGCGCTGCTGCGGGTGGTCCTGGAACGCCGGGTCGGCAGCCTGGAGCTGCCTCCGGCGGTGCGGATCGTGGCCGCCGCCAACCCTCCCTCCAGCGCCGCCGACGGCTGGCACCTGGCCCCGCCGCTGGCCAACCGGTTCGTGCACCTGCGCTGGACCCACGACCCGCGCACCGTCGCCCGCGGCATGACGGGGGTGTGGCCCGCGGCGTCGATGCCGCTGGTCGCCCCCGACCGGGTGGCCACGGCGATCGCGCAGGCGCGCGGTGTGGTGTCCGGCTTCCTCACCGCCCGCCCCGGCCTGGCGCACAGCCTCCCCGAGGACGCGGAGGGGCGGGGCGGCCCCTGGCCCTCGCCGCGGACCTGGGAGATGGTGCTGCGGCTGCTGGCCACCGGCAACGCCGCCGGCGCCTCCCCGGAGGCGACCTCGGCGGCGGTGGTCGGCGCCATCGGCGACGGGGCCGGGCTGGAGCTGCTCACCTACATGGAGCAGCTCGACCTGCCGGACCCGAACCGGGTGCTCGCCGACCCCGGGGCGTTCGCGCTCCCCGAGCGGGGCGACCGCCAGCTGGCGTTCCTGACGGCGGTGGTGTCGGCGGTGCGCAGCGAGCCGACCCGGCGCCGCTGGGAGGCGGGCTGGCAGGTGCTGGCCAAGGCCGTGGAGGCGGGGGTCCCCGACGTGGCCGCGCGGGCCGCCACCGACCTGGCGATGATGCGCGACCCGGGCTGGCCGGTGCCCGAGGACATCGACGCGTTCGTGGACCTGCTGCGGCTGTCCGGCGCGCTCCCGGGGAACTGACGCGATGGCCACCGGGGAAGGGACCGGGGAGAAGACCGGGGGGACCGCGGAGGAGACCGTCGTCCGGCTGGACCGGACCAGACTGCTGGCGGCCCGCTACCGGGCCGCCCAGGAGCGCCCCTACCTGGCGTCCGCCCTGTACTCGCTGACCATCGTGGAGAGCCGCCTGGTGCCCACGATGGGGGTGGACCGCCGGTGGCGGTGCTACGTGTCGCCGGACTTCGTGGCCCGTACGCCCGTCCCGGAGCTGGCGGGCGTGTGGATCCACGAGGTGTCCCACCTGCTGCGCGACCACCACGGGCGCAGCGACCGGCTGCCCGCCGCCGATCAGCGCGACCACCTGCGGGTCAACGTCGCCCAGGACTGCGAGATCAACGACGACATCCTCGCCGACGGACTGGAGCTGCCCGAGGGGACGATGAGCCCCAAGAGGTTCGGGATGCCCGACGGGCTGCTGTTCGAGGCCTACCTGCGGCTGCTGCCCGAGGAGGTCAGGACGCCCGACTGCGGGTCGGGGGCGCACGGTGCGGGCCGCCCCTGGGAGGAGGCCGGACAGGGCGTCGGCGGGGTCGGCGACGTGGAGGCCGACGCACTGCGCCGGGCCACCGCCGAGGCGATGCGCTCCCACCAGCGCAGCCGGGGCAGCCTGCCGGGGGGCTGGAGGCGGTGGGCGGAGGAGATCCTCCAGCCCACCGTGGACTGGCGCCGGGTGCTGGCGGGGGCGGTGCGCGAGGCGCTGGCCTGGGCCGGGGGCGCGGTGGACTACACCTACTCCCGGCCCTCCCGGCGCAGCGGGGCGCTGCGCGGGGTGGTCCTGCCGAGCCTGCGCCGCCCGATGCCCCGGGTGGCGGTGGTGGTGGACACCTCCGGTTCCATGGGAGAGGACGACCTGGCGGCGGCGCTGGCCGAGATCTCCGGCGTGCTCAAGGAGGTGGGCGTGGGCAGGGAGCGGGTGGCGGTGCTGGCCTGCGACGCCGACGTGCAGGCTGCCCGCCGGGTGACCTCCGCCGAGCAGGTGGAGCTGCTGGGCGGCGGGGGGACGGACATGCGGGTGGGCATCGAGGCGGCGCTGCGCGCCCCGCAGCGCCCGCAGGTGGTGGTCGTGCTCACCGACGGGTACACGCCTTGGCCGTCCGAGCCCGCGTCCGCCCGGGTGGTGGCGGCGCTGATCGGGGAGGCCCCGCCGGAGCCTCCCCCGTGGATCGAGACGGTGCGCGTCACCCGCTGAGCGCCTTCCGGGCACCCGCGCTCCCGCGCTCCGGCGCTCCGGCGTCGGCCCCGGCCGGGCCGCGCCCCGCGTCTTCGCGGGTCGCGGACGCCCCCGGCCGCCCCGGAGCCGGGACCGCGCTCCGGGGCGGGAGGCCGCCGTACCGCCCGGCACACCGCCGCCCGGTCGTCCCGGGCAGGGCACCGCGTTCTCCGCCCCGCGCCGGGACCCGCGCCGGGACCCGCACCGGGCCCCGGCGCGGGGCGCCTCCCGTCCCCCGTCCTCCCCGGCCCGCCCGGCGGCGGGCCCGCCGCCGGAGTCCTTTCCCCGGTGGGGCCCGGCGGGCCGGGGCCGGGGTCCCCGGCCCCGGCCGCGTCACTCCAGGGTGACGGTGGCGACGGCGGTGCCGGGTTCGTCGCAGACCAGGTACAGGTCGCGCACCCCGGTGGCGGCGGAGGTGTCCGACCCCACGACCGTGAAGTCGTAGGGCCCCTCCCCCGCCGGGACGCGCAGCAGCGCCAGGGTCGGGCCCGCGGCGGGGTCTTCGAGCACCGCCCGCAGCTCCGCCGCGCGCCCGGCGTTGGCCAGCACCCGGATGCCGGTCACCCCGGTGAGGTCCGTGTCGCGGAACAGCAGCCGGGCGCCCGGCTCCGTGAACCGCACCGCGTCCCCGCGCTCGGGCGTGAGCGGGCACAGCGCGGTGCCGTGCGCCTCCTCGTACCCGGCGGCCGACCAGGTGCCGCGGCGGACCGCGGGCGGCTCACCGGGCACGACCAGCGGGACGGTCCCCCGGATGTCGGCGGCCGAGCGCCCCACCAGGACCTCGCGGGGCGCCTCCTCCACGGTGAAGCGTTCGCGGACGGTGTCCCAGCGGGCCAGGTCGGCCACGTCGAACGCGACCTCGGCGACGGCCTCCTCCCCGGGTTCCAGCCGCAGCCGGGCGAAGCCGCGCAGCGCCCGCACCGGGACCCGCACCCGGGAGGAGAGCTGGCGGGTGTACACCTGCACGACCTCCTCCAGCGGCCGGTCGCCGGGGTTGGCCACCGGCACCCGCACGGTCACCCGGCCGTCGCCGACCACCGCCTCCGGCTCCCCGTAGACGGGCTCGGCGTAGCCCAGCCCGTGGCCGAACGGGAACAGGGGGTCCCCCTCGAAGTACAGGTAGGTGGCCCCGGAGCCGATGACGTCGTAGTCCAGGAGGCCGGGCAGGTCGTCGCCGGACCGGTACCAGGTCTGGGTGAGCCGCCCGGCGGGCTCGGCGTCGCCGAACAGGACGTCGGCCAGGGCGTGTCCGTACTCCTGCCCGCCGTGCGCCGACCACAGCACCGCGGGCACGTTCTCGGCGGCCCAGGTCACCGCGAAGGGGCAGCCGCTGCTCACCACCAGCACCGAGGCCGGGTTGGCCGAGCGCACCATGCGGACCAGGTGCCGCTGGGCGGCGGGCAGCTCCAGGTCGGCCCGGTCCTCGGTCTCCCGCCCGTTGACCATGGGGTGGTCGCCGACGACCACCACGGCGACGTCGGCGGTGGCCGCGGCCCGGGCGGCCTCCAGGGCGCCGGAGGACACCCGGTCGAGCCAGAACGGGCAGGCGCCGCCGGGCTCCTCCACCAGGGCCAGGACTCCGTCCGCGCGCACGCCGACCCGCCTCCCGGTGTGGACCTGGACCAGGTGGTAGGGGCCCTCGGGGCCGTCCGCCCCGGTGGCCTCCTCCAGCCGCAGGGTCTGGCGGACCTCCCAGCCGCCCGGCCCGGGGGCGGTGCAGGCCAGGGAGCCGTCGGGGGCCTCGTCCAGGTGCAGCCCGGTGCGCTCCGAGCGCAGGGTGAACGCGCCGCCGCCCCAGTCCAGCAGGGCGAAGGCGTCGCCGTCGCCCTTGCCCAGTCGCAGCGGCTCCCCGGCCTCCGGTTCGACGACCGCCGTCACCAGGGAGGACAGCCGGACGCGGTCGGCGCCGTCGTGGTGGACGACCTCGACGCGCTCGGCGATGCCCTCCCGCGCGGTGACGGTGTAGGGCGGGGTCCCGCTGTACCAGTCCGTCAGGACGGTGTCGGCGAGCGGGCCGACGACCGCGACGCGGCGCACGCCGCGCAGCGGCAGCACGCCGTCCTCGTTGCGGAGCAGGACCAGGGAGCGGGTCGCCGCCTCCCGGGCCAGGGCCCGGTGGGCGGGGGTGTCCAGGGAGCCCCCGGGGGCGGGACCGGGGTCGAACTCGCCCAGGCGCAGCCGCACCGAGAGCACGTGGCGGACCGCCCGCTCCACGTCCTCGTCGGTGAGCAGCCCGCGCCGCAGCGCCTCCCGGAGGTGGTCCAGGGTGGCCTCGGGCCGGTCGTCGTCCTGGGTGAAGGAGTCCAGCCCGGCCCGCACCGCGTGGGCGTAGGCGGTGGGGCCGTCGGGGTGGAAGCCCTGGAGTCCGAAGAGGTTGCCGGGCGCCATCGCGTCGCTGACCACGAGCAGGTCGTCGGGGGCGGCCGCGCGCAGCGCCTCCCCGATGAGCGGGCTCAGGTGGGCGGGCCTGCCGTTGACCAGGTTGTAGGAGGGCATCACCGCGACGGCCGCGCCCGAGCGCAGGGCGGGCAGGTGGGCGGGCAGCTCGTACTCGTGCAGGACCCGGGGCGGCAGGTCGCTGGAGGTGGTGCACCGGTCGGTCTCGTTGTTGTAGCCGAGGAAGTGCTTGACGGTGGGCGCGGTGCGCAGCCGCGGCCCGTCCCCGGCCAGTCCGCGGGCGTAGGCGGTGGACAGCAGCCCGGTGAGCCAGGGGTCCTCCGACCAGCCCTCCTCGTTGCGGCCCCAGCGGGGGTCGCGCAGCGGGTTGACGACCGGCGCCCACACGTTGCGCCCGGCGCCGCGGTCGCGGGCGGCCAGGACCTCGTCGGCGACGGCCTCCCCGACCCGGCGCACCAGCTCCGGGTCCCAGGTCGCGGCCAGGCCCAGGGCCTGTGGGAAGACGGTGGCGGTGCCCAGCCAGGCGAGGCCGTGCAGGGCCTCGGTCCCGGTGCGGAACCCGGCCAGGCCCAGCCGGGGGACGGCCGCCTGGTACTGGTGCAGCAGCCCGAGCCGCTCCTCGGTGGTGAGCGCGGCGACCAGGGCCGCCAGGCGCTCCCCGTCCGGCCGGGACGGGTCGGTGGCGGCGGGGTCGGTGACCGGGTTGCTCATGGGGCGTCCGTCTCTCCTGGGTGCCAATGCCCACCGAAATCGAAACGCTTCGACTTCGTTCCGCGCCGAACCCTTGTGCGGCAGATCACGGTGGACTAACTTGCTTTTTCCAACGGCCGAACAATTCATAGCAAAATGGCCGCTCGTTTCCTACCCCCCGGGCCCTGAGGGGCCACCGCACGAAGGAACGACGCTATGCCCCTCCACCCCCCGTTCACCAGTCGGCGCCGCTTCCTCGGGCTCGCCGGCGCCGGCGCCCTCGCCGCCCTCTCCCCCGCCGTCCTGACCTCCTGCTCCTCCGGAGGCGGCGGCGGGACCGGCGGCGGATCCGCGGCCGAGGCCGGATCCCTCGACTCGCTGATCCCCACCCACATCCCCTTCGAGGGGGTCGTCCCCGACATCCCGGGGCAGCACGGCGCCCCCGACGGGTTCACCTCCTACCCCGCCGACTTCATCCAGGCCGTCCCCGAGCCCCCGGGCCGGGGCGGGAGCTACACGGCGATGACCCCGCTGTGGGGCCCGCTCCCGCCCGGCCTGGGGAACAACTCGTTCTTCGACCACGTCAACGAGCGCCTGGGCGCCACCGTCGAGTTCAACTTCCTGGACGGCAACACCGTCATCGACAAGATGAACGCGCTCGTCGCCGGGCGCGACGTCGCCGACATCACGATGTTCCCCGACTGGGTCATCAACCTCCTCGCCCAGTTCAACCGCGCCGTCGGCGAGCTGTTCGAGGACCTGACCCCGTACCTGGCCGGGGACGCGGCGGCCGCGTACCCGCTGCTCGCCAACCTCGACAGCGACGCCTGGCGCTGGAACGTCTTCAACGAGCGGCTCCAGGGCGTGCCCTGGCCGTCGGAGCCGTTCGGCAACTGGGTGCTGTACCGGCGCGACCTGCTGGAGGAGTACGGCCTGGAGGTGCCCACCAGCACCGACGACCTGTTCGCGATCGGGGAGGAGGTCAACGACCCCGACAACAACCGGTGGGCGTTCGGGGACTTCAACCTCAGCATGCGGCAGATCTTCGGGGCGCCCAAGCAGTGGCGCTACGAGAACGGCGAGCTCATCCACATGTTCGAGACCGAGGAGTGGCGGGCGAGCGTGGAGTTCATGCGCCGGATCTTCGACGCCGGGCTCGTGCACCCCGACATCGTGGCCAAGGGCGACAACGCCAAGGAGCTGTTCAACTCCGGCCGCATCCTCTTCACCCAGGACGGCATCGGCGCCTGGCACGAGTCGTACGGGCAGATGCTCGGCGACGACCCCGACTTCCGCGTGGACCTGATGCCGGTGTTCGGCGTGGGCGGGGCCGACCCCGTCATGCACCGCAGCGACCCCTCCGCGCAGTCGGTCTTCGTCCGCAAGGGCATGGAGCCCGAGCGGATCGAGGAGGTGCTGGGCATCCTGAACTTCTGCGCCGCGCCCTTCGGCACCCGGGAGTACATGGACTACCGGTACGGCGCCGAGGGCGTCCACCACGAGCTCGACGACAACGGCGCCCCGCAGCTCACCGACCTGGGCTCGGGCGAGGTCAACGACGGCTACTACTTCATCAGCGGCCGCCCGCCGGCGATCACCGAGAGCCAGTACCCGGACTTCGTGCAGTGGAAGACCGACTGGTACAACCACGCGGCGCAGTTCACCGAGGACGACCCGTTCGCGGGCATCCGCATCCAGCGGCCGGAGCGGTTCGCCGGAGCCGAGACCCCGCTCACCGACAAGGTCGAGGACATCATCCGCGGCCGGGAGGACCTGGGCGCGCTGGACCAGGCCGTCGCGGACTGGCGCCGCGACGGCGGCGACGAGGGGCGCGAGTTCTACCACGGCGTCCTCCAGGAGCACGGCCGTGACTGAGCGGGCCACGGCCCCCGCCCCCGCCCCGGACCGGGAGCCCGCGCCGCCGCGCCCGCGGCGCGGGCGCCCGGCGGGGCGGGGCCGCGGGCCCCGGGCCGCGGGGAGGCCGGGGCTGCGGGCGCGGTGGCTGCGCGACCGCAGCCTGCTGCTGATGACGCTGCCGGCGATCGGCCTGCTCGCGGTGTTCCACTACGTCCCCACGTTCGGGAACATCATCGCGTTCCAGCAGTACAACCCGTGGGACGGGGTGATCGGAAGCCCCTGGGTGGGCCTGTACCAGTTCGAGCGGCTGTTCACCGACCCCCGGTTCTGGAACGCGGTGGGCAACACGCTGGTCATCGCCTCCGTCCAGCTGGTGTTCTTCTTCCCGGTGCCGATCGCGCTGGCGATCCTGCTGGACAGCGTGCTGACCCGCCGGGTGCGGCTGGTGCTCCAGAGCATCGTCTACATGCCGCACTTCTTCTCGTGGGTGCTGGTGGTGACGCTGTTCCAGCAGATCCTGGGCGGGGCCGGGCTGATCTCGCAGGCGCTGCGGGGCGCCGGGTACGCGCCGCTGGACATGATGACCAACCCCGACGCGTTCCTGCTGGTCGTGACCTCCCAGATGGTCTGGAAGGACGCCGGGTGGGGGACGATCATCTTCCTGGCGGCGCTGGCCGCCATCGACCAGAACCTGTACGAGTCTGCGGCCGTGGACGGGGCGAACCGGTGGCGGCGGATGTGGCACATCACGCTGCCCGGGCTTCGGCCGGTCATCGTGCTGCTGCTGATCCTCAAGCTCGGCGACATCCTCAACGTCGGCTTCGAGCAGTTCTACCTCCAACGGGACGCCTTCGGTTCGGGCGTCTCGGAGGTCCTGGACACGTACGTCTACCACCAGACCCTGGTCACCGGGAACTTCAGCGCCGGTGCGGCGGCGGGCCTGCTCAAGGGCGTCGTCGGGCTCGTGCTGATCCTGGCGGCCAACAAGCTGGCCCACATGATGGGCGAACACGGGGTGTACCGACGGTCATGAGCACACTGTTCGAGAGCCGCCCGGTCTGGGCGGAGCGGCCGTCCCTGCCGGCCCGCGCCGCCAAGAACACCGTCCTGGTGGTCGTGGCGGTCGTCATCCTGCTGCCGATCTACGTCGTGGTCCTCACCAGCCTGTCGCCCGCCTCCGCGGTCACCGCCGCGGGCGGGCTGGTGGTGGTCCCCGGCGGGATCTCGTTCCAGGCGTACGCGGACCTGTTCTCCGGGGGCGTGGTCACCCGGGCGGTGCTGGTGAGCCTGGGGGTGACCGCGGTGGGCACCCTGGTGAGCCTGGCCGCGACGGTCCTGGCCGCCTACGGGCTGTCCCGGCCGGGGTCCCTGCTGCACCGGCCCCTGCTGTTCGCGGTGCTGCTGACGTTCCTGTTCGCCCCCGGGATGATCCCGCTGTACCTGCTGGTCAGCGACCTGGGGATGATCGACTCCTACGCGTCGCTGATCCTGCCGACGGCGGTGAACGCGTTCAACCTGGTGGTGATGCGGGCGTTCTTCATGAACCTGCCCGGGGAGATCGCCGACAGCGCCCGGATCGACGGGGCCGGGGAGTGGACGATCCTCACCCGCCTGGTGCTGCCGATGTCCAAGGGGGTCACGGCGGTGGTGGGGCTGTTCTACGCCGTGGGCTACTGGAACGCCTTCTTCAACGCGATCCTGTACCTCAACGACAACGCCAAGTGGCCGCTCCAGCTGATCCTGCGCCAGTACGTGCAGCAGGGCCAGCAGCTCAACTCGAACTCGCTGATCGGCGACGCGGTCCAGGGCACCGCCTCGGCGCCCAACCTGGCCGTGCAGATGGCGATCGTGGTGGTGGCGCTGGTGCCGGTGACGGTCATCTACCCGCTGGTGCAGAAGCACTTCACCAAGGGCGTCATCATCGGCGCCGTCAAGGGCTGAGGCGCCCGGAACCGGCGGCCGGAGCCCTCGGCCCGTGACCCGGACCGGGCCCGGCCGCCCCCACCGGTCGGCCGGGCCCGGTCCGGGTCACGGCCACTGGTCGTAGATGTCCCGGCGGTTTCCGACGGTGACGACCCAGACCCACACGATCGGTTGCCCTTCGTCGTCCTTGTCGAGTGTGTAGACGGCCCGGTAGTCGCCGACCCTCAGACGCCAGTGGCCCTGATGCCCGACCAGTGGCTTGACGTCGAAAGCACTGGTGTCACCGGCGTCCAGGGCGTCTTGGAGCTCGGACAGCCGGCGCAGGATCCTGGTCGCCTCGCTGCGGGGTATGCGGCGCATCTTGCGCCGTGCATCAGGGGCGAACCGGGTGATATGCCGCTTCACTCCTGTCCCTGGGCCACTTCGCGAGCCATCTCCTCAAGCGAGACGGAGGGTTCACGCCCCTCCTTCTCGGCTTCGGCCGCAAGGCGGCTGAGCCAGGCGTCCTCGGCCGCTTCCTCGATGGCCAGGAGGCGGTGGTACTCGTCGACGTCGAGGAGTACGGCCGTGGTACGCCCCCTCTGGGTGATGAAGGTCGGTGTGCGGTCGTGGCGTGCACGGTCGATCGCGTCGGCGAGGTGGCGCCGGACCTCGGACATCGTCTCTTTCACGGGTGTATTCATGCAACCAATGTACCGGGTGTACATCTATCGCCAAAAGAGTGTCGGATCTTCCCGGGACGCGGGCCCGGCCGCCCCCACCGGTCGGCCGGGCCCGGTCCGGGCGCGGGGGCGCTGTGCGCCCCCGCGCCGGGTCAGCCGCAGTCCTCCCCGTTCAGGGAGAGGGCGCGCGGGGTTCCGGGCTCACCGTCGACGAACCCGTTGAACCCGACCGTCAGCGACGCACCGGGGGCGATGCGGGCGTTCCAGCCGGAGTCGGAGACCACCACGGACGCGCCGTCCTGGCGGTGCGTGCCGTTCCACAGGCTGGTGATCTCCTCGCCCGCGGTGAAGTCCCAGGCCAGGTCCCAGCCGTCCACCGCCTCCGTCCCGGTGTTGGTGACGGTGACGGAGGCCTGGAACCCGCCGGGCCAGGTGTTGTTCACGGAGTAGTCCCAGGTGCAGTCGGCGGTTCCGGGGCCCTCGGTCGGCCCCCCGGTGGGCTCCTCCGTGGGCTCCCCGGTGGGCTCCTCCGTCGGCTCCTCGGAGGGGCCTCCGGTGCCCGGCCCGCCGTCGGCGAGGTCGCCGTAGACGATGCCGCGGCCGTTGGTGCCGATGTAGACCCGCCCGTAGACGTCGGGGTCGCCGGTCACGACGGCCCCGGTCCACCCCCACTGGTGGCGGTCGTCGTTGATGCGCACCCAGGTCCCACCCGCGTCGTCGGAGCGGAAGATGCCGCGCACCCCGTCGATCCGCGAGCTGGTGTACACCGCCGGGTAGTCGGCGCCGGGAGCGGGCGCGCCGAAGCCCACCGCGTCGCCCTCGTCGACCGCCTCCACGGCCTCGAAGGACGCCCCGGCGTCGGTTGTGCGCCACATCCCGTAGTGGTCGCCGGTGCCTCCCGCGACCCACACGTCGCCGGTGTGCCCCGGCACCGCGCCGAACCGGATGTTGCCCTCGGCGGGCAGCCCGTCGTACCCGGCCTCGAACGTGGCCCCGCCGTCGGTGCTCGTGTAGAAGGTGCCGCCGGAGACCGCGTAGAACACGTCCGGGTCCACCCGGTCGGCCTCCACCCGCGCCCCCGCCGGGACGCCCGAGGAGGCGCTCCAGGACGACCCCAGGGTCGTGGAGACGTGGACGCCGGTCCCGTCGGGGCTCCACACGATCCGCGAGCCGTCGGCGTTGACCGCGACGGTCCCGCCGCCGGTCACCCCGCCGGGCTCCTGGCCGGCCCACCAGGAGCCTCCGCCGCTCGTGGAGATCCCGATGGCGGCCTCCTCGCCGTCGCCGCCGACCCGGACCAGGGTGTCGGGCGCCAGCTCGGCGTGGTCGACCGAGCTGCCGTGCCCCCAGGAGGGCTGCTGGTACACCCGGTCCGGGACGGTGTCCAGGTCCTCGTGGGTGAACCCGCCCAGGTCGAGCAGGGCCGAGTGCAGCGGCGCGCCGTCCCCCGCCGGGCTGGTGAGGTCGTTGACGGCGGTCTCCTCGATGCCGTGCGCCTTCACCTCGATGGTGAACTTCGTGTCGGAGTCCCAGTTCGTCAGCTCGTCGGAGCCGTACACGGTGGCGCCGGTGCCGTACAGGAACCGGTCGGAGTCGAACGGGTCGATGGCCATGGCCTGGGTCATCCAGCCCAGTTTGGGCTGTGTCTCGGGCGGCTCGCCCGCGCTCCCCCAGTCCAGCCAGGGCGCCGTGGAGATGTCCATCTCGTAGCGGGTGGTGCGCTCCGGGTAGGAGCCCCAGTCCCACGCCCGGGTCCAGGTGTCCCCGCCGTCGGTGCTCCGGAAGATCTGGATGTCGGGCCACCAGGAGATCTGGGTGGCGACCATGAGGGTGTCCGGGTCCTGCCGGTCGACGGTCAGCCCGCCGTACCCGAAGTAGGAGTCCTCGCTCTCGAGGGGGACCGGGCTGACGTCGGTCCACTCCCCGGTGGCGGTGTCCAGCCGCAGCACCTGTCCGGCGTCCCCGTCGTAGGGGCCGGGGGTGCTGGTGGTGGCCACGTACAGCCGGTCGTTCTCGTGGTCCAGGACGCCGTGCGCGGGCAGGTAGCCGGTGGGCGTCCCGGGGACGGGCTCCCAGGTGTCGCCGCCGTCGGTGCTGCGGTAGAGGGGGTCGTCGAGGTCGGCGACGCCCGCGTAGACGTCCTGCGTGGGCTCGCCCGGGGACCCGGTGTCGGGGTCGAAGGCCACCCAGGTGACGCCGATGACGTCGTCGAGCAGGCCGTTGGGGTCGTCGGGGTCCTGCACGTAGTCGCCGGGGTTGGGGAACGCGGTCACCTCGGACCAGGTGGCGCCGAAGTCGGTGCTGCGCCACAGGCCGTGGCCGCCCCGGGCGCCGAAGTACACGACCGAGTTGTCGTTGGGGTCCACGGCCAGGCGCTCGCCCAGTCCGCGGCCGGGCATGTTGCCGCCGAGCTTGAAGGGCAGCTCGGTGGACTCCCAGGTCTCGCCGCGGTCGTCGGAGCGCAGGATCGCCCCGTTGTTCGGGTCCCAGTCGTTGGTGTAGGTGCCCACCGCGGCGTAGACGCGGTCGGGGTCCACGGGGTCGGCGGCGATGGAGACGACGCCGGTCCACCCCCACTGGTCCCATCCGACCCAGTCGAGGAGGGGGGTCCAGCGTTCGCCGCCGGGGTCCAGCCGGTAGGCGCCGCCGATGTCGGTGCGGGCGTAGGCGAGGCCCGGCTCGGCCTCGCTGAAGACGATGCCGGGGACGAACCCGCCGCCGGCGATCTGAACGTTGTCCCAGCTGTAGTCGGCCTGTGCGGCGGCCGGTGCGGGTGCGGCGGCCGCGGCGGCGCCGACCGCGGCGAGCGGTACCGCCAGGGCCAGGGCCGCGACGGCCGCGACGGGTGTCCGGTGCCGCGGTCTCGGGGGTCGGGAGGGCATGCGTGGCTCCTGAAATCGGGGGGGTCACGCCCTCCCGGGGATTCCGGGTCCCGGGAGGGCGTCAATTCCCGATCAGTGTGAATACCCTTCGGGTGCCGGGCAAGAGGGGTCAGGGCAACTTTTTCGAAGCGCTTCGACTGTGATCATGGAGGAAAGTCTGAAATCGCAGCGAAATGGCCTGCCGGGGATCGCAGTCCACCCGGCTCCGGGTCCCGTCCGGGAACGCGACCGCGAAGCCGCGGGGCTCCACCGAGCGCAGCCGGGCGTGCGCCCGCCCCCGCTCCCACTCCAGGACGTCGACGATGAGCCCGCCCCGGCCGCGCAGCCCCTCCACCCGGCCCGAGGTCCACGTTCCGGGCAGGGCGGGAAGCAGGTCGGCGCGGCCCTCGGTGGAGCCCAGCAGCATCGCGGCGACGACCGCGGGCAGCCCGCCGCCGATGTCCACGTTGAACAGCTCCCCGCGGTTGTGGGTGGGGGTGAGGGTGGGCCGCCAGTAGCGGGAGGCCAGCATCCCCAGCGCCGCGTGCGCCCGGTCGGCCAGGCCGAGCCGGGCGGCCGCCAGTCCGAGCTGGACCAGCCCGAACGCCATCTCGTCGGACTCCTCCCCCCTCCACCAGTCCAGGCGGGCGCGCACCGCGGCCGCGGCGGCCGCCCGCAGGCGGGGCGCGGCGAGGGCCGGGTCCGGCTCGTACCAGAGCGGGTACAGGTGGGAGGCGTGCCGGTGGGCGTGCCGCTCGGTCTGGGCGAGCGGACCGGCCGGGCCCGCCCACTCGGCCAGCTCCCCGCCGGGGGCGACCCGGTAGGCGGGCAGGCGGGCGGCCAGCGCCGCCCACCGGCGCCCGCCCGGCAGGCCCAGCACCCGGTGCGCGCGCATGAGGTTGCGGCACAGGTCGCGGACGGCGGCGACGTCCATGGTGGCGTTGGCGCAGGCCTGGCCGTCGGCGTCGGCGGGGGTGTTCTCCGGCGAGTACGACGGGACGAACCCGTCCCCGGTGAGGAAGTCCTCGTGGAACAGGGCCGCCTCGGTGAGGAAGGGCAGCGCCCGCTCGCGCAGGAAGCCGCGGTCGCGGGTGTGGGCGTAGTGGTCCCAGTACAGCCGCCCCGCCCAGGCGGCCCCGGCGGTCCAGCAGGTCAGGCACCACACCGGCCCGAAGTGCTGGTGGCGGCCGGAGGTGGAGGCGTGCGCGGGCACCAGGATCCCCCGGCACCCGTACAGGCGGCGGGCGTTCTCGCGCAGGTCGCCGAGCATGCCCTCCAGCAGGTCGAACACCGGGGTCATCAGCTCGGGGGTCCCGGTGGCGTGCAGGGCGGCCACGGCGGAGAACAGGTTGCCGTCGAAGGTGTACCCGGACCGCCAGGGCGGGTCGTAGGTGCCGCTCCACACCCCCTGGAGGGTGGGCGGCAGGTCCCCGGTGCTCGACACGATCGCGTACCGCCCGGCGTCCACCAGCCGGGCCAGGTGCTCCGGCGCGGTCCCCTCGGCGGCCGGGCCGCCCAGGTCGATGCGGAACCGCTCCATGAGGGCGCCGTGCAGCGGGGCGTGCCGGGCCAGGACCTCGGCGAAGGCCGGTGCCCCGGGGACCGCGGTCCCGGACGCCCCCGCCGCGGAGGCTCCGCCGACCGCTCCCGCGGTGTCCGCCCCGCACGCCGGTGCGGCCGCCGTAGCCCCCTCCGCCGTCTCCTCTCCGGCCGCGCCCGCCGCGGCGGGAGTCCCGGGCGGGGCGGCGGGGATGTCGACGGTGACGCGGGCGATGACCTCCAGGCGCCGCACCCCGCGCAGATCGAGGCCGCCGGGTGCGGGGGTGACCGTGCCCCCGTCCGCGGTCAGCGAGCACTCGACCGTGTACCCGGCGGGGGCGGCGTCCGGCGCACCCGCCGGGCGGTCGGGGAAGCGGACGCGCAGCCGCAGCAGGCCCGGGGCCGCGGCGGAGTCCGCGGCGGTCCGCACCGGCGGCGGCCCCTGCGGGAGGGCCAGGCGCAGCGTCCCGTCCAGGCCCGCCGCCCGGGTCAGCTCCACCGCCACCACCCCCGTCGCCGGCCCGTCCGCCCGGGAGGCCACCGCGCGGTGACCGGTCCCGTCCGGGAGGGTCTCGGCGACCACGCCGGTGGCGAAGTCGCAGTTCCGCAGCGGATCGCCCGGGACGGGGGCGCGGGGGGAGAAGGAGAGCACGGCCGCGGGCACCAGCGGGTCGATCCACCGGGTCCGGGCGTACCCGGGGTCCTCGGCGGCGGCGAAACCGGCGATCCGCTCGGCCGCCTCCCGGGACCGGCCCGCCAGGACCAGGGCGCGCAGCTCCGGCAGGAGGCGCGAGGTCTCCGGCGCGGGCAGGGCGTCGGCGGTCGGCAGGAAGAGCCGCTCGTGACACAGGGTGAGGGCCACGAGTCCGGCGGTGGAGTGCACCAGGGCACCGACCCGGCCGCCCCCGGTGACCAGGGCGTCCTCCCAGGAGGAGGCGGGGTGGCGGGTGCGGGCGCCGCGGACGGGGGGTGTGCGGGGGTGGGACATGTCGCTCCCGGGGGGTGAGGGGTGTCGGGCGGGCGGGGTTCCTCGCCATACTTCCTTCGTCCGCCCAACCTAAGGAGTCCCCCGTATGGCCGCCCAGACCCCGCCGCACTCCCCGCCCCGCAGGCAGCTGTGGTTCGGCGGAGACCACAACCCCGAGCAGTGGCCGGAGGAGACGGCCGCCGAGGACGTCGACCTGATGCGGAGGGCGGGCGTCAACCTGGTCACCGTCGGCGTGTTCGCGTGGTCGCGGCTGGAGCCGCGCGAGGGCGAGTACGACTTCGCGTGGCTGGACCGGGTGCTCGACCGGCTGCACTCGGCGGGCGTCCGGGTGGCGCTGGCCACCCCCACCGCGTCGCCGCCGCCGTGGTTCTCGCTGGCGCACCCCGACGCCCTGCCCGTGAACGCCGACGGGGTGCGGCTCGTCCACGGCAGCCGCGACACCTACGACGTGTGCGCCCCGGCCTACCGGCAGGCGTCGGTGCGGATCGTGCGGGCCATGGCCGAGCGCTACGCCCACCACCCGGCGCTGGCGATGTGGCACGTGCACAACGAGTACGGGACGTGGACCTACTCCGAGCACGGCGCCCGGGCGTTCCGGGACTGGCTGCGCCGCCGCCACGACACCCTGGACGCGCTGAACCGGGCGTGGACCACCGAGTTCTGGGGCCAGCGGTACGGGTCCTGGGACGAGGTGCTGCCGCCGCGGGCCACCCAGTACCTGGCCAACCCGGCGCATGTGCTGGACTTCCGCCGGTTCCTGTCCGACGAGATGCTCGACCACTTCCTGGACCAGCGAGACGTGCTGCGGGCGGCCTCCCCGGAGGTGCCGGTCACCACCAACCTGGCGTTCGGCGACTGGGTGCCGGTGGACCCGTGGCGGTGGGCCGAGCACGTCGACCTGGTGTCCGTGGACGACTACCCGGACCGGGCCGGGGAGGGCGGGGACGAGCAGACCGCGTTCGCCGGGGACCTGGCCCGCTCCTGGGCGGACCGGGTCCCCGGGGAGGGCCGCCCGTGGCTGCTCATGGAGCAGGCCGCAGGGGTGGTCTACGAGAAGGGGATCGTGCGCCCCAAGGCGCCCGGGGAGATCGCCCGGCACAGCCTTGCGCACGTCGCCCGGGGGTCGCGGGGGGCGATGTTCTTCCAGTGGCGGGCCTCCCGGGGCGGGGCGGAGCAGTGGTACTCGGGCATGGTGCCGCACGCCGGGCCGGACTCGCGGATCTTCCGGGAGGTGTGCGAGCTGGGCGACGTCCTGGGGCGCATCGCCGAGACGGCCGGGTCGGACGTGGTGGCGGACGCGGCGGTCACGTGGGACCCGGAGAGCTGGTGGGCGATGAAGGCCACCACCCTGCCCTCGGACCGGGTCGACTACCTGGCGGCGGTGCGCCAGGTGCACCGGGTGCTGTGGCGGTCGGGGCGCACGGTGGACTTCGTGCGCCCGGACCGGGAGCCGCCGCGGGTGCCGCTGCTGGTGGTGCCGTCGCTGTACCTGCTGTCCGAGCGCGACGCCGAGCGGCTGGCCCGCTACACCGAGAACGGCGGGACCCTGGTGGTCACCTACCTGAGCGGTATCGCCGACCCCACCGGGACGGTGCGCACCGGCGGCTACCCCGGGATGCTGCGCGACCTGCTGGGCGTGCGGGTGGAGGAGTTCCACCCGATGTCCGAGGGCGAGAAGGCCGGGGTGGACGTGGGGATGGTGCGCGAGGAGGTGACCCTGTGGAGCGAGCGCGTGCACCTGGAGGGCGCCGAGGCGGTGGCCCCGTACGCGGGCGGGGAGCTGGACGGACTGCCCGCCGTGACGCGGCGCCGGTACGGGGCCGGTGAGGCCTGGTACGTGTCGGCGCACCTCAACGACCGGGGGCTGGGCCGGGTGTTCACCGAGGCCGCCGGGCAGGGCCCCTTCCCCGAGGAGGGTCTGGACGTGGTGCGCCGGGTCGGGCCGGAGGGGGCGTGGGTGTTCCTCACCAACCACGGGCACCGGGCGCTGCGCATCGACCCGGCCCGGCTGGGGCTCGGCGCGGGGGCGGTGGACCTGGTGTCCAAGACCTCCGCCGACGGGCTGCTGCTGCCCGGCGGGGGCGTGGCGGTGCTGCGCGGCCACCCCGTTGACAATTAGTTGGGAGCCTAGACAAACTGAGGTCCCCGACCCCAGGAGGCATCCCATGACCGCGTACCGACCGACGCCCGAGGACAGGTTCACCTTCGGGCTGTGGACCGTGGGCTGGCGCGGCGCCAACACCTTCGGCGACGCCGTGCGCCCCCCGCTCGACCCGGTGGAGGCCGTGCACCGCCTCGCCGGCCTGGGGGCGTACGGCATCACGTTCCACGACGACGACCTGATCCCGCCCGGCAGCTCGCCCGCCGAGCGGGAGGGGATCCTCAAGCGGTTCCGGGCGGCCCTGGACGAGACCGGCCTGGCGGTGCCCATGGCCACCACCAACCTGTTCCAGCACCCGGTCTTCCGCGACGGGGGGTTCACCTCCAACAGCCGCGACGTGCGCCGCCACGCCATCCGCAAGGTCGTCCGCAACATCGACCTGGCGGTGTCGCTGGGCGCCACCACGTACGTGTGCTGGGGCGGCATGGACGGCGCCGAGACGGAGGCGGGCAAGGACGACGCCGCCGCCCTGGACCGGCTGCGCGAGGCGTTCGACATCCTCTGCGGGTACGTCCGCGAGCAGGGCTACGACCTGCGGTTCGCCATCGAGCCCAAGCCCAACGAGCCGCGCGGCGACGTCCTGCTGCCGACGGTGGGCCACGCGCTGGCGTTCATCGAGTCCCTGGAGCACTCCGAGATGGTCGGGGTCAACCCGGAGGTCGGCCACGAGCAGATGGCCGGGCTCAACTTCGCGCACGGGGTCGCCCAGGCGCTGTGGGCGGGCAAGCTGTTCCACATCGACCTCAACGGCCAGCGAGGGGTGAAGTACGACCAGGACCTGCGGTTCGGCGCGGGCGACGTGAAGGAGGCGTTCTTCCTGGTCGACCTGCTGGAGGGGGCCGGGTACACCGGTCCGCGGCACTTCGACTTCAAGCCGCCGCGCACCGAGGACATGGACGGGGTGTGGGTCTCCGCGGAGGCGTGCATGCGCAACTACCTGATCCTCAAGGAGAAGGCCGCCGCGTTCCGCGCCGACCCCGAGGTCCAGGAGGCCCTGGCGGCCTCGCGGGTGCCGGAGCTGTCGGTGCCCACGCTCGGCGAGGGCGAGAGCCTGGCCGGGCTGCTGGCCGAGGAGTTCGACGCGGACGAGGCCGGCGGGCGCGGCTACCACTTCGAGCGGCTGGACCAGCTCGCCCTGGAGCACCTGCTGGGCGTGCGCTGACCGGCGGGTCGCCCTGACGGACCGGGGCCGCGCCGGGGTGTGCGCCCCGCCGGGAGGGCACGCCCCGGCGGACGGGCACGCCCCGGCGGGCGGGGCGGCGCCCCTCCCGGGCGTACCGGGGCCCGGGAACGGCGGCGGCCCCGCCGGCGAGCGGCGGGGGGGTTTCGGTCAGGAGCGCCGACACCCGCCGGAGGACCGTTTCCCGTGCCGCCGCGGCCCGGGCCGTGGCCGGGCGCACCCGCGGTGAGCAGGCGTTCCTGCGCCCGGCCCGCCCGCGGGCGGGCCGGGCGCAGGGCCGTCGGCGGCCCGCCGGGGTGTACCGGGGGGGCCGCCGGGTAGCCGTCGCCTCGAATCGCATGACGAACCGACCCCGAGGAGGTTGTGATGCATTCGCAGGAAGGGCTCGGAAAGCCCGACGGCGGTGTCGGCGACAGGTTCGGCACGGCCCGCGCCGCGGCCCGGGAGGACGCGGCCACCGCGGAGGACCGGACGCGCCCCTTCGCCCACGGGACGCGGCCGGAGGCGGGACGCACCGCGGGAGGACGCGCCAGGCCCGGCAGCGTCACCGCCGTCCTCGTCCTCCTGGCCCTGATCACCGCCTACCAGCTCATCGCCGGAGGCCTCGCCCTCGCGGGCGGGATCGCCGCCGAGACCGTGGACACCGTCCCGCCCCCGCCGGGGATCCCCGTCTGGGCCGTGTTCGTGGCCGTCGGGATCGCCCTGGTGTACGGCGTCGCCTGCCTCTTCCTGGCGATGATGGTCGCCAGGGGCCGGCCCGACGCGCGCCCGGCCGCCCTGCGCGTCAACGCCGTCTACGGCGTGCTCATCCTGGCCCTGGTGTTCACGCCCGTCGCGGGGGTCCCCGAGATCCTCGCCTCCGCCGCCGCGTTCACCGTGGTCGCGCTGCTCTACTCCCGGAGCGCCAAGGCCTACTTCGACAGGACCCCCGCGGCTCCGGGAGCCGCGGTGTGAACGGACGGAGGGCCCCCGCCCGGCGCCCGCCGGCCGGGACGGCCCCGGAAAAGACGACGGCCCCGCCGGGCGTGATGCCCGACGGGGCCGTCCCCCGTCTGTGCGGGACGATGCGGCGGTCGCCTCACGGCGTGGTGCACAACACGGCTCCGTGACCGCCCGAAGGCGCGGTATTCCGTGAAGGCTTCGGTTGAGCCCGGGGGACACTTTCTACCGCACCGTCCCGCATGGGGTGCAACGGGTGGCCGCCCCGGGAAATTCCTGTGAGTGCGGTCACTCGGCGACCGGCACCACGGCCCCCTTCCTGACCAGCACCGGAGCCCGCTCCAGGGGGGTGTCCAGGACGATCTCGGCGCCGCCCGTGTGCGTCTCCCCCGTCCACGGGTCCGTCCAGTCCGCGCCCTCCGGCAGGTACACCCGCCGCGAGCGGGCGCCGTACTCGGTGACCGGGGCGACCAGCAGGTCCGGGCCGAACAGGAAGGCGTCGCCGTCCTCCCAGGCGCGCGGGTCGCCGGGGTGGTCCACGAACAGCGGGCGCATCGGCGGCAGCCCGCGCTCGTGGGCGACGCGCATCTGCTCCATGACGTAGGGGCGCAGCCGCTCGCGCAGGAACAGCAGCTCCCGCAACGACCCGTACACCTCCTCGCCGTAGGACCACACCTCGTTGGGCCCGCCCGTCATCTCGGGGTAGAGGGCGTGCGAGAACGGCTCCCGGTACCCGTGCAGCCGCAGCAGCGGGCAGAACACGCCGTACTGGAACCACCGCACCATCAGCTCCCGGTACTCCGGGTCGTCGTGGTCGCCGCCGTGGAATCCGCCCACGTCCGTGGTCCACCAGGGGATCCCCGACATCGCCACGTTCAACCCGGCGCGGATCTGGGCCCGCAGGGAGGCGAAGGTCGGGGCGATGTCGCCCGACCACAGGGCGGCCCCGTACCGCTGGGAGCCCGCCCACGCCGAGCGGCACAGCGTGACCACCTCCTCCTCCCCCGCGGCGAGCATCCCCTCGTAGAAGGCGCGGGCGTGCTCGCGCGGGTAGATGTTGCCGACCTCCTCCCCCGGTCCCGCGTGGTAGCGCAGGTTGCCCGGGTGACCGGGCTTGAGCTCGGGCTCGCAGGCGTCCAGCCACCACACCCGGATGCCGAGGGAGTGGTAGTTCTCCCGGATCCGCTCCCACAGGTAGGCGCGGGCCTCCGGCTTGGTGGGGTCGTAGAACGACACCTGGACGTGGGCGTCCACGCCCTTGTCGGCCCAGTCGGCGTGCACCGGCGGCCCCTGCTCGGTGGCCACCAGGTGCCCGGCCTCCAGCATCGGCTTGTAGTTCTCGCTGAGCGGGCTCACCGAGGGCCACACCGACACCATCAGCTCCACCCCCATCTCCCGCAGCTCCTCGACCATGGCCCGGGGGTCGGGCCACTCGGCCGGGTCGAACCGCCAGTCGCCGAGGTGGGTCCAGTGGAAGAAGTCCGCGACGATGACCGACAGCGGCAGCCCCCGGTCGCGGTACTCCCGGGCGACCCCCAGCAGCTCCTCCTGGGTGCGGTAGCGCAGCTTGCACTGCCAGAACCCCGAGGCGAACTCCGGCAGCATCGGCGCGTGCCCGGTGGCGTCGGCGTAGCGCTCCAGGACGGCGGCCGGGTCGGGCCCGGCGGTGATCCAGTAGTCGATCTGGCGGGCGCTGTCGGAGGTCCACCGGGTGCCGTTGGCGGCGAACTCCACCCTGCCCACGGCGGGGCTGTTCCACAGCAGCCCGTAGCCGCGCGAGGAGACCACGAAGGGGACGGTCACCTCCGCGTTGCGCTGCACCAGGTCCACCACCGCGCCCTTGTGGTCGAACAGGCCGTGGGTGTGCTGGCCCAGCCCGTACAGGCGCTCGTCGTCGTAGGCCCGGAACCGCTGCTCGATCCGGTAGTAGCCGTTGCCGGTGGAGGAGTAGACGCGCGGGCCCGGCCACCAGAAGTGGGCGCGCTCCTCGGCGAGCAGCTCCTCGCCCGGGCCGTCGCCGGCGGTGCGCAGGAAGCGGAGCATGCCGGAGGCGTCGATCTCGGCCCGGATGGAGCCGTTGACCAGCACGGCCCGGTCGCCGTCCAGGAACGTGCGGGCCCCGTCGCCGGTGGCCGGGGGGTCGTCCAGCGCCCCGGGCAGGTCCTCGCGCAGGACGGACAGCCCTGCCTGGACGCGCAGGCCGTCGGCGCCCCAGGCCCGGACGCGGACGACCTGGTGGCCGCCCCGCCACTCGATTCCGTCCTCGATCTCGTTGAACATGCCTCGTCCTTCCGGTCGGGGGGTGGGACCGCGCGGTCGACGCGGTCACGATCGGTGGGTGGGTGCGCACCCGGTCGTCGAAGCGCTTCGACGACGGATGCGGGGAACCGCCGGGCGGTCGCCCGGCGGGGTCAGTCCGCGGGCGGGGCCGTGCTGGCGCCCGGGACGATCCGCGGTTCCAGGAGGGTGACCGCGGGCCGCTCGGGGCCGTCGATCCGGTCCATGAGCAGGGACACCGCGCGGGCGCCCAGCTCCTCGGCGGGCAGCTCCACCCGGGTCAGGTCGGCGACTCCCGACGGCAGCGGTCCCAGGGCCACCACGGAGATCTCCGGCGGCACCCGGCCGTGCTCGGCGAAGGCGTCCAGCAGCGGGGCGAGCGAGGCCTCGTTGTGCACGATGAGGCCGGTGAGCCCCGGCCGCTCCCGGACCAGCGCGGACGCCAGCTCCCGGGCGCCCTCCGGGTCGCAGGGGTGGAACACGGCCCGTACCCCGCGCCGCCGGGCGGCCGCCTCGAACCCGGTCAGGGTGCGCTCGGCGAACCCGGTGCGCCGCCCGTACACCGACGCGGGCTGGCCGACGAAGGCGATCTCGCGGTGCCCCAGGTCCGCCAGGTGGTCCACGCAGGCGGCGCCCGCCGCCGCGAAGTCCAGGTCGACGCAGGTCAGTCCCTCCGTGTCGGCCGGGACGCCGATGAGCACCGAGGGCAGGTCCAGGGAGCGCAGCACGGGGACCCGGGCGTCCTCGGTCTCCACGTCCATGACGACGACCCCGTCCACCATGGCGCTGCCCGCCACCCGGTGCAGGCCCGCCGGGCCCTCCCCCTGGGTGAGCAGGAGGACGTCGTGGTCGTGGGCGCGGGCGGCGGTGACCACCGAGACCGCGAACCGCATCGCCACGGGGACGTGCACGTCCTCGCGCAGGGGGACGACCAGCGCCAGCACGTTGCTGCGGCGGCTGGCCAGGGAGCGGGCGCCGGCGTGCGGCCGGTAGCCCAGGGCGTCGATGCTGTCGAGCACCCGGCGCCGGGTGGTCTCGGAGATCGAGCGCTTCCCGCTGAGGACATAGGAGACCGTGCTGGGCGACACGCCGGCGTGCCGGGCCACATCGGAGATCCGCACGGTGCCGTCCCGTTCGTTGTCGAAGCGATTCGATGAGATGTTACGCACGACTCCACCCTGGCGCAATGCCTGCTCCGACCGCCAGAGTGGAGACCCGGCCCCATACGAAACCAGGGCGGCGGAGCGGGCGTCTACCAGGGAACGGGGACGCCGCCCCCGCTCCCCGCCCCCGCGACCGTTCCCCCCACCCCCGCTTCGGAAGGAAACCCGTGGGCGTCGATCCACTCCTCCTCATCTTCCCCGTCCTCTTCCTGCTCCTGAGCGCGGCCGCGCTGGTCATCGGCTTCACCGCCCCGTACGGGAGGCGGGCGCTGACCGTGGTCGGCGGCGCGCTGCTGCTGGCGGGTTCCGGCCTCGAACTGCTGCTGACGTTCGCGAGCTCATCGATCCACGAGGCCGTGAGCTCCCTGAACGGGGGACGGACCGCCTCCATCGCCCTGAACGTGCTCGCGGGGGTCTCCGACCTCCTCTGGGCGACCGGCCTGCTGCTGGTGGCCCTGGCGGCGGTCCGCCGCCGCCCGCGGCCCCGTGCCGCGGCCGGACCGCCCGCGGCCCACGGCGCTCCGTACGGCGGCCACCCGGGCGCGCACCCGGCGGGTCCGCAGCGGCCTGGTCCGCAGCCGGGCGGCCCCGGGCAGGGCGGGCCGGGCGGCCCGCAGGCTCCGGGACCGCGGCCGGGCGGGCCGGGGCGGCCCGGACCGCGGCCTCCGCACACCCCCAGCTGACCGCCACGAGACCGGGAGAACACACGGACATGATCAGCCTCCTCTTCACCTTCCTGTTCGCCTGTCTGACGCCCATGGTGGTCGGCGCCATCGCCCTGGTCCGCTCCTTCGGCGCGCCCTCCGGCAGGGGGGCCGCCGCCGCGGGCGGGGTGCTGCTGCTCCTGTCGGGGCTGGTCACCACCGGCTGGCACATCTACACGAGGTTCGTCCTCTCGCCGGACCCCTTCCTCGACCCCGGCTTCGTGCTCGCTCCCCCCGGCGTCCTGGAGGCGGTCTTCCTCGGGGTCGGCGCCCTCAGGACGGGCGGCCTGGTCCTGCTGCTGGTCGCGGTGCTGAGCGCCCGGAAGTTCGGGGACGGTCCGCAGGGCCCGCCCGCGGCCCCCACCGCCCAGGGCCCCTGGGCCCCGCACCCCGCTCCGACCACGGGAGGACCCCGATGAGCACGACACCCGACCTGACACCCCTGGTGTCGTTCCTGCCGGCACTGCTGTTCATCGCCGCCGAGATCGCCCTGGGCATCGCGGCGGCGGCCGCGGGCCCGCGCCTGCCGAAGGGGCGCAGGGGAGCCGCGGTGACCGGTGGCCTGATGGTCCTGGCCGCCGGACTGATCCAGATCGCGGCGCAGGTCCTCGTGTTCACCATGCCGGACCTGATGGCCGCGTTCGCACTGCCCGTGACCGCGTTCCACACGTTGTCGGCGGTCCTGCACGGCGCGGCGACCCTGCTGTTCGCCGGGGGCGGGATCGCCCTGGTCCTCGCCGCGACCAGGGCACCCGCGCGACCCGGCCCGCACACACCCGGCGGTGCGTACCCGCCCCCCGGCGCCCACCCGCACCCCGGCCGCTAGGAGACCCCCATGCCCATGAACGATCCCGGCCTGCTGGTCGGCGTCCTGTTCAACGTCCTCCTCGCCCTGGTCCCGCCGGCGGTGATCGCGGTCGTCGCCCTGGCGCGGGCGCGGCATGCGGCCGCACCGGGCCTGGTCCGCACGTCGGCCGTGCTGTTCCTGTGCTCCGGCCTGTTCAACGCCCTCTTCCAGGTGCTGTGGGTGGTGGTCCCGAGCAGCGTTCCCGACCCGATCGCCGTCCTGTCCGTGCTGGGCCTGGTCCAGGGGGTGCTGGTCGGCCTGCTGACGACCGGCGCCCTGCTCCTCCTGGTCATGGCCCTGTGGCGGGCCCGGACCGCGGTCCGCCGGGCACCCGGCGGGTACGGCGGTGGCGGCGGGTACGACCAGGGCGGCGCGGTGTACCACGCGGGCGACCCGCACCACGGGGACGACTCCTCGCACCGGTCCGCTCACGAGGGGGCTCCCGGCGCCCCGCCCGCGCACGGGCAGCCCGGCGACCCCGGCGCGGCGCCCTCCCACGGCCACCAGGGGTCGTCCGGTTCGTCGGGCGGCGGGTTCTGGAGCGGCTGGGGCGGCGGTGACTCCGGCGGCGGCTGGGGCGGGGGCGACTCCGGCGGAGGTGGCGGCGACGGCGGTGGTGGCGGAGGCGGGGACTGATCCGCCCCGGCACCTCCCGCGGCGCGGCCCTCCGGCCGCGCCGCAGCCGTGTCCGCACACGCACACCGTTCCAGCTCCACCCCACACGTCGCCCCGGGCACACCACACCCACGCCATCCCCCCGCGGCGCACACGCATCCGGCGTTCCACGCACCACTGCGGATCCACCGGGCACACCGCTCGGGGCGCGGCACACGCGCACCACCCGCCCTGGCGTGCACACACGGGCACGGCGGGGCGGGACGGCGGCGTCCGGCGGTCAGGGGGTGTCGGGGGCCCGGCGGATGACGCCGGCGGAGCCGTCGATGGTGATGACCTCCCCGTCGGCCAGCTCCTCCGTCACGCCGGGAACACAGATCACACAGGGGATCCCGTACTCCCGGGCGACCGTCGGCCCGTGGGCGATCGTCGAGCCGGTCTCCACCACCACCCCGCCCGCGGTCATGAACAGCGGCGTCCACCCGGGGTCGGTGGTCGGGGCCACGAGGATGTCCCCCGGTCCGATCGACGCCCCGGCCGGATCCCTGATCACCCGGGCGCGCCCGGTCGCCTCGCCCGGCGAGGCGGCCACCCCCGACAGGACCCCCGGGCCGCCCCGGCCCGTGCCGGGCGGCAGTGTCACCTCCACGTCGGTGCCGTCCGACAGCAGCACCGGAGGGACCCGGCGGCGCCGCTGCTCGCGGCGGTGGAACTCCCTGCGCGCGGCGACGACCCCGCGCAGGTCGGCCCCCTCCAGCAGCTCCCGCGCCTCCCGGAAGTCCACGAACATGATGTCGTCCGGGCGCTCCAGGCGCCCCTCTCCGACGAGCCCCTCCCCCAGCAGGAGCAGTTCCCGGCGGGCCGCCGCGATGGCGTACAGCCACACGAACTTGGGGTACTCGCGGACACCGCCGAGCCCGCGGGCCCGCTCGAAGAGGAAGTCGGCGACGCGGGCGCGCACCGGGTGGCGCACGCGCGTGCGCGCCACCAGCTCGGACCGCGCCCGCTCGGCCTCGCGGCGGCGCGCTCGAAGCGCCGGTCCGGGGCCTGGTCCCGGTCGGTCACCCGCAGGTACCCGGCGATCGCGGCGAAGAGCGGGGCCGGGTCCTGCGACCACCGCGGGACCCCGATGTCGATCTCCGCCGCCGCGCGGTGTCCGTACCTCTCCAGGAAGGCCCGCAGGCCGATGTCGGGCAGCTCCCCGGCCAGGTACCGCTCGGCCAGGCGCTCCGGCGGGGTGCCGGCGAAGACGTCCCCGTGCTCCGCCGCCGCCCGCGAGACCCGCCACAGCTCGAGGTCCATGGTGGTGGTGACGTTGTACGGCATGCCCCGCAGGACCGCGGCCACCTCCGCGGGGGTCGCGACGCCCCGCAGCAGGCCCTCCGGAAGCCGGCCGGCGAGGAGGCCGACGAACAGCGGGCCCAGCATGGGGGTCATGGCCTCCCGCAACAGAGGGGCCTGGACGTGCTCGGCGTACTCCAGGCGCTCGTGCGCGGTGGCGTCGGGCCCGGGCCCCCGGGCCACGGCCAGGCGGGCCGCCTCCCCCGCCAGCAGCATCCGCTCCCGGGCCGCGGCGGGGTCCCGCAGTGCCGCGACCGCCCCTGCCGCCAGCCCTGCGGCCAGGGGGAGCGCCGCACCCGCGACGCGGACCGCGACACGTGCCCGGCCCGGTCCCGGGCGGGTCCGGCGCGGCGCGAACCGGGGGTCGGCCAGCACCGACCGGATCGCCGCCCGGGTCCGCGGGCCGTACAGCTCCATGCCGTCCGGCAGGGCTCCGCGGATCCACCGGTTGCGGACGAACGGCGTCAGGTCCAGGTAGAGGCGCCCGCCGATCCCGGTGAGGAGGCCGGTGTCCGCGTACGGGTCGATCCGTATCCCCGGTGACCGGAACCAGTCGGCGGTGGCGACCTTGAGCCCGGACATTCCCATGGGCGTGCAGGGGCGCAGCAGGCCCTGCATGTGGCCGCCCTCGAAGTACACGCGCGGCCCGTCGGGATGGTCGGGGGGCAGGGGGAACAGCGTGGTGACGGCGCGGGACTGGAGCGTCCACAGGACGCCGTCGGCGTCGATCGCCCACTCCACGTCCTGCGGTGCGCCGAAGTGCTCCTGCAGGCGCAGGCCCAGCGCGCGCAGCTCCTCCACCTCGGGCACCGAGAGGCAGCCGCCGGCCGGGGCGGTGACCCCTCCGTCGGGGCGCACCGTGTAGTGGTCGGGCTCGGCGGTGCCGTCCACGACGGCGGTGCCCGGGCCCGGCACGGCGTCGACGACCGTCTCTCCGCGGGTCCCGGTGACCGGGTTCGCGGTGAACAGCACCCCGGCGGCCCGGGGGCCGACCATGCGCTGGACGACGACCGCCATGTGGACGGACCCGTCGTCGATGCCGCGGTCGCGGCGGTAGGCGACCGAGCGGTCCGTCCACAGGGAGTCCCAGCAGCGGCGGATGGCGGTGACCAGGTCGTCGACGCCCTCGACGTCGAGGTAGGTGTCCTGCTGCCCGGCGAAGGAGGCGTCGGGCAGGTCCTCGGCGGTGGCGCTGGAGCGCACCGCGACCGGCCCCGCGCCCAGCGCCTCGTAGGCGGCGGCGACCTCGTCCCGGGGAACGGTGCCGTCCCGGTGGGCGTCGGTGGTGACGCAGAACCCCGGCGGGACCCGCCCGCCCGCGGCGATCGCTCCGGCCAGCCCCGCGGCCTTGCCTCCCACCAGGGCGTGGTCTCCGGTGCCGATCCGATCGAGGGGGAGTATCCGCATGGCCCGCTTCCTCCTTCGCCGGTCCGTCCTGTCGGACCCGTGCCCGGAAGGGGGCCCGGCGAACCCGCGCCACGGGTCGCACCGGGTGGGCGCCGGTCCGGAGCCCGCGCCGGTCGGCGGCCGGCGCGGCCGCGTCCCCGGACGGGGCGGCGGAGGAGGCACGAGGAAACGGACGGGCGCGCGGGCGGGCCCGGAAGGCCGACCGCGGCCAGGGGTCACGGCCGGACGTGCGGGGCGTCCGGCCGTTCGGGTGCTCGGTGTGCGGCTGTCGGGGCGGGGCTCAGCCGGCCTGGCGCTTCTCCAGCGCCTCCATGGCGGCGACGGCGGTGGCCACCGTCTGGTGGACGGGGACCTGCCGGTGCAGGCCGACCAGGCGGACGACCTTGGTGACGCGTTCGTTGAGGGCCGCGAGCGCCAGCGCCCCGTCCCGCTCACGGACGGTGCGGTAGGCGTTGATGATGACGTTGAGGCCGCTCGAGTCCATGAAGTCGAGCCCCGACATGTCCAGGATCAGCCACGGTCCGTGGTCTTCGATCGCGGACCGGATGTGCTCCTGGAGGTCGTTGGTGGTCGCGATGTCGAGCTCGCCCTCGACCGCGACGATGACGCTGCGGCTTTCCACCTTTGTGCTCAGTCCGAGCCTGTGCACGTTCTCTCCTCCCGACCCCACTTCGAGAAGGCGAGGGGTCCCTTCGCTTGACCATACGCGAGCGCGCGGCCCGCGCCCGTCGGGTCCGTTCCCACTCCCACGGGTCCGGACCACCGAGGAGGGAAGCGCTGGCGCGTCCGCGTGTCCGGTAAGTCGTTGGACACACACGGTATAAGCCAGGAGGGCGTTCGGGAATGGCATACCGGAAGAAATTTTCGCCTCGGGGGCACGAACCCCCGACACTCCACCCGAAATCGCCCGTTGACTCTATGCCATTTCACGATATGGGACACGCCGCACCCACAGGCCCGGCCGCCCGGATCCGCCGTGGCCGGACCGGAGCCCTACCGCGGGTCCCCGGCCGGCTCCGCGCCCCCGCCGCCGTCACCCTGGGTGAACATCGTGAGAAGCTCTCCCGCCGCGAGCGTGGCCGTGGTGTCCCCCGACCGGACCTCGCGCTCCAGCTCCGGGACGCGCGCACCCACCCCCGGGTGCCGCAGGAACGCGTCCATCAGCCGGTCGCGGACCTGGTCCCACATCCAGCTGACCCGCTGCCCGCTGCGCCGCTCGGCCAGCGACCCGTCGGCGTCCAGCACCTTGCGGTGCTCCCGGACCGTCTCCCACAGCTCGTCCAGGCCCTCACCGGTGAGCCCGCTGCACGTGAGCACCGGCGGCCGCCAGTCCGGGTGCACCGGCTGGAGCAGGCGCAGCGCCCGCGACAGCTCGCGGGCCGCCTTGCGGGCGTCCTCGGCGTGCGGGCCGTCGGCCTTGTTGACGGCGACCACGTCCACCAGCTCCAGCACGCCCTTCTTGATGCCCTGGAGCTGGTCGCCGGTGCGGGCCAGGGTGAGGAACAGGAAGCAGTCGACCATCGCGGCGACCGCCACCTCGGACTGCCCCACCCCCACGGTCTCCACCAGCACCACGTCGAACCCGGCCGCCTCCATGAGCAGCATGGTCTCCCGGGTCGCCCGCGCCACCCCGCCCAGGGTCCCCGCCGTCGGCGAGGGGCGGATGAACGCGTCGGGGTCCACCGCCAGGCGGGCCATCCGGGTCTTGTCGCCCAGGATGCTGCCGCCCGAGCGGGTGGAGGACGGGTCCACGGCCAACACCGCGACCTTGTGGCCCCCACCCGTGAGCCGGGTGCCCAGGGCGTCGATGAACGTGGACTTGCCCACCCCCGGCACACCGGTGACGCCCACCCGGTGGGCGCCGCCGGTGTGCGGGAGCAGGCGCACCAGCAGGTCCTGGGCGGCCCGGGCGTGGTCGGGGCGGCGCGACTCCACCAGGGTGATCGCCCGCGCCAGGGTGGGCCGGTGCCCGGCCAGCACCCCTTCGGCCAGCGCGGCCACGTCCACCGGCCTGCGCCGTCGCATCCGGTCCACGCCCGTCTCCTCGTCCCTCGTCGTCACCGCGCCCCGCCCCCGGGGTGTCCGCGGCGCCCGGACCGCCCGGGGAGGCCGCCCCGGGACGGTCTCCGTGTCCGCGCCGCCGTCCGGCCCCCGTCGGCCCCGCGCTCTCCACCGGTTCCATGGCCCCCACGGGTCACGCGGGCGCCGCCGTCCCCCTGGGTCACGCCTGCTCCAGCCGGGCCTCCAGCTCGTCGAGCAGGCCGATGGCGGCCTCGGCGATGACCGTACCCGGTGGGAAGATCGCCGCGGCACCGGCCTCGCGCAGGGCGTCGAAGTCCTGCGGGGGGATCACGCCGCCGACCACGATCATGATGTCCCCGCGGTCCAGCTTCGCCAGCTCCTCGCGCAGCGCGGGCACCAGGGTGAGGTGCCCCGCCGCCAGCGACGACACCCCCACCACGTGCACGTCCGCCTCGACCGCCTGGACGGCGACCTCCTCCGGGGTCTGGAACAGCGGGCCCACGTCCACGTCGAAGCCCAGGTCCGCGAACGCCGTCGCGATGACCTTCTGGCCCCGGTCGTGGCCGTCCTGGCCCATCTTCGCCACCAGGATGCGGGGGCGGCGCCCCTCCTCCTCGGTGAACTCCTCCACCCGGCGGGCCACCCGCTCCATCAGCCCCGCCGCGTCCTCGCTGCCCGCCGCCTCGTCCCGGTACACACCCTGGATGGTACGGATCTGGCCGGAGTGGCGCCCGAACACCTTCTCCATCGCGTCGGAGATCTCGCCGACGGTGGCCTTGGCACGGGCCGCGTCCACGGCCGCCGCCAGCAGGTTGCCGGTGAGTTCGGCGTCGGCCCTGGACTCGCGCCCGGCCGCCGCGGTGAGGGCGTCCAGGGCGGCGCGCACGGCGTCCTCGTCGCGTTCCTCGCGCAGGCGGCGCAGCTTCTCCAGCTGGCTGGCCCGCACCTTGGAGTTGTCGACCTTGAGGACGTCGATCTCCTGCTCGCTGTCGGGCCGGTACTTGTTGACGCCGATGACGGGCTGGCGCCCGGAGTCGATGCGCGCCTGGGTGCGGGCCGCCGCCTCCTCGATGCGCATCTTGGGCAGCCCGGCGTCGATGGCGGCGGCCATGCCGCCCGCCTTCTCGACCTCCACGATGTGGTCCCACGCCCTGGCCGCCAGCTCCCGGGTGAGCCGCTCCACGTAGTAGCTGCCGCCCCACGGGTCGACCGACCGGGTGGTCCCGGACTCCTGCTGGAGGAGGAGCTGGGTGTTGCGGGCGATGCGCGCGGAGAAGTCGGTGGGCAGGGCCAGCGCCTCGTCCAGGGCGTTGGTGTGCAGCGACTGGGTGTGCCCCTGGGTGGCGGCCATCGCCTCCACGCAGGTGCGGGCCACGTTGTTGAACACGTCCTGGGCGGTCAGCGACCAGCCCGAGGTCTGGGAGTGGGTGCGCAGGCTCAGCGACTTGTCCTGGACCGCGCCCAGGTCCCTGACCAGGCGCGCCCACAGCAGGCGGGCGGCGCGCAGCTTGGCGACCTCCATGAAGAAGTTCATGCCGATCGCCCAGAAGAACGACAGCCGCGGCGCGAACACGTCCACGTCCAGGCCGGAGCGCTGCCCGGCGCGGATGTACTCCACCCCGTCGGCCAGCGTGTAGGCGAGTTCGAGGTCGGCGGTGGCCCCCGCCTCCTGCATGTGGTAGCCGGAGATGGAGATGGAGTTGAACCGCGGCATCCGCTGCGAGGTGTACGCGAAGATGTCGGAGATGATCCGCATAGACGGCCGCGGCGGGTAGATGTAGGTGTTCCGGACCATGAACTCCTTGAGGATGTCGTTCTGGATGGTCCCGGACAGCTTCTCCGGCGGAACGCCCTGCTCCTCGGCGGCGACGATGTACAGCGCCAGCACCGGCAGGACCGCGCCGTTCATGGTCATCGACACGCTCATCCGGTCCAGCGGGATCCCGTCGAACAGCTGCCGCATGTCGTAGATGGAGTCGATGGCCACGCCCGCCATGCCGACGTCGCCCGCGACCCGCGGGTGGTCGGAGTCGTAGCCGCGGTGGGTGGCGAGGTCGAAGGCGACCGACAGGCCCTTCTGCCCGGCCGCCAGGTTGCGGCGGTAGAAGGCGTTGGACTCCTCCGCGGTGGAGAAGCCCGCGTACTGGCGGATGGTCCACGGCTGGTTGACGTACATGGTCGGGTACGGGCCGCGCAGGTACGGGGGGATGCCGGGGAGGCCGTCGACGAAGCCGAGCCCGGCCCGGTCGGCCGGGGTGTAGAGCGGCTTGACGGGGATGCCCTCGGGGGTCTCCCACTCCAGGGCGTCGGGGGCCTTGCCGGTGGCCTCCTCGACGGCGGCGGCCCAGCGGGCGTCGTCGCCGGAGGGCTCCGGCTCGCCGGGGGCCACGGTGGACAGGTCGGGGATCATGCTTCCTCCCCCTTCGGGACCAGCAGGTCGACCAGTTCGGTGAGGAGGGCGACGGCGTCGCACCCCTGGTACAGGAAGGCGTCCGCACCGGTTTCCCGGGGGGCGCCCGCCAGCAGGACGCGTTCGGCGCCCGCCTCCCTCAGGGCCTCGACCGCGGCGGCGGCGTGCTCGGCGTAGACCTTGTCGGAGGAGCACACCACGGCCACCCGCAGGCCGGAGTCGGCGAACGCGCGCGCGGCCGCGGCGGGTTCGGCGGGATCCAGCGGGCCGGGCAGGCGGGCGGCGATCCCGCCCGCGGCCAGCAGGTTGGCGGCGAAGGAGGCGCGCCCGGTGTGGACGGCGACCGGGCCCAGCGTCGCCAGGAAGACCTCGGGGCGCTCGGCGGCGGCATCCGAGCGGTCGCGCAGCTCCTCGAACTCGCCCGCGTACCGGCGCCGGGGGAACCAGGAGCGGCGCTCGGGGAGGGGCTCGCGCTCCAGCGGCTCCTCGTGGGGGTTCGGGAACTCGCTGACGCCGGTCAGCGGGGAGCGGCGGTGCGCCAGGTCGGCGCGGCGGCGCTCCCAGACGTCGTCGACGCGCTCGCGCAGCCAGCCGTCCTCGACCACCTCGGCGGCGCCGCCGGACGCCTCGACCTCCTGGAGGAAGGCCCATCCGGCGAGGTAGAGGTCGCGGGTGAGCGCCTCCACGTGGAAGGAGCCGCCGGCCGGGTCGGCCACCCTGGCCAGGTGCGCCTCCTCGATGAGCAGGGCCTGGGTGTTGCGGGCGACCCGGCGGGCGAAGTCGTCGGACAGGCCCACGGCCGCGTCGTAGGGCAGGACGGTGACCGCGTCGGCCCCGCCCACCCCGGCGGCGAAGCAGGCCACCGTGGTGCGCAGCATGTTCACGTGCGGGTCGCGGCGGGTGAGCATCGCCTCGGAGGTGACCGCGTGGACCCTCATGGTGCGGCGGTCGGCGGGGACGCCGCCGACCTCCAGCACCCGGTTCCACATGGCGCGGACGGCGCGGAGCTTGGCGATGCCCGCGAACTGGTCGGCGTTGACCGCCAGGCGGAACTCGATGCGCCCGGCGGCGTCGGCGATGTCCAGCCCGGCGGCCGTGAGGGAGCGCAGCAGCGCGGTCCCGGCGGCGACCGCCCAGCCCAGCTCCTGGCCGTCGGAGCCGCCCGCGTCGTGGACCAGGGTGGCGTCGGCGGTGACCAGGCCCAGCCCGGGGCGGCCCCGCGCGCGGTCGGCGGCGAACCGGGCGGCGTCCAGGACGTCGGGGCGGGCCCCGGCGCGGGCCGCCGCGGTGAGGGGGTCGATGCCCAGGTGGGAGATGACGCGGGAGTCGGGGACGTCGGCGTCGGCGTGGGCGCGCAGCAGGGCGTCGGCGGCCTCGCGGTAGGCGGCGCCGGGTTCCAGGACCACGGGTGCCAGGTCGAGGTAGACGTCCGTGAGCGCGGTGCCCAGGCGGTCGGCGGGCAGGTGCCCGTCGCCGACCGCGATCCACAGGGAGGAGACCCCGTTCATCAGGTCGGTGTGGGCTCGGCGGCGCAGCACCTCGGGGTCGGCCTCCAGGTAGCGGGCGCGCACGTCCCAGCCGCCGGTGGCCACCGGGCGGTAGCCGCGGGTGAAGGGGGCCAGCCCGGGGTGGCCGGGGTCGGCGGCGGGCGGCTCGGCGGTGGCCAGGGGCGCGATGTCGAAGCCGTCGTAGGTGCGGGTGGCCAGCACGGCTTCGGGGCGGTCGGCGAGGCGCCCGTCGGCGACACCGCTCTTGCGCAGCACTCCGGCGACCAGTTCCCGCCACCGGTCGAGGGTGGCGACCGGGAACCCTTCGGCGGGGTCGAAGGCGCCGGATCCGGCGGCGCCGCTCTCTTGGACGTCCATACCTCGGATGGTAGAGAACCGGATTCGGTGATGGGGCGCCGGGGTGTGGCCCGGGGCACGTCCGGACGCAGAAGTGACCGTGGTTCGAGCCTCCCGTGACCGGAACTCGACGCGGGCTCGACGGCGGCTCGACGGGAGTGCGCGGAGTGACCGGGAACCGACCCGCCGTCAGCGGCATCCCACCCCACCGGAACGGCGTTCCACCACCCTGCAACGACCACGAAGGAGAGCCCACGATGTCTCCGTCCTCCCGGCGGACCCTTACCTCCCTCACGGCCGCGCTCGCCGTGGCGCTGACCGCCGCCTGCTCCGGCGGCGCCCCCGAGGACCCGGGCGAGGCCTCTCAGGAGGAGCTGGCGGCGCTGCTCGTGGAGGGCGAGGTCCCGGCCGACCCGCCAGAGGCGGACCTGTCCGCCCTGCCCCCCGAGCCCGAGGCGTCGGCGCCGGTCGCGGAGCGGGCCGCCTGGCACCTGCTGTCGGACGTCTCGGCGATCGCGGGGGAGGCCGACCCGGAGGCGACCGCGGAGTGCCCGGCCCGGATGCGGGAGGCCGCGGGCGAGAGCCACACCTGCACGCTGACCTACGGAGGCGTCGAGCTGGAGTTCCCGCTCACCTCGGAGGAGGCGGCCGGAGGGGCCGCCTTCTCGATCGAGCACCCGCGGGTGCCGGTCACCCGCGGGTTCGCCGAGGAGAACCTCCGGCACCAGAGCGGCTCCGGGGCGGTGTTCTGCGACATGGAGGACGTGGCCGTCCTGGAGCCGGGGGCCGAGGAGCCCGCGGACTTCACCTGCTACGCCCGGGACGGCGGGGTGGCGTGGGTGGACTCGGCGGAGGACACCGTCAGCCCGTACGACGTGTACATGCTCAACGGCGGGTTCCTCTCCTTCTCGCAGGGCGTGGCGGCGACGAACGGCTGACGGGTACGGGCGCCGCCCGCCCGGGGGGCGGAGTGGAACGGCACGGCGGTCGGTCCGGGGGCAGCGCCCCCGGGGCGCGTGGCCGCAGAAGCGGACCGGTGGCGAAGCGGGCGGGCCCGGCGGTGTACCGCCGGGCCCGCGGAGGCGGAGGAGTGGGCGGTGACGGCTCTCGACAGGCGACGGGCACGGGCGGTGTCCGCGACCCGGCCCCCGGTCGGCCGCGCGGGCGGGGGCGGCTGATGCCCTTCACACCCGCGCACGCGGCGGCCGTGCTGCCCCTGGCCCGCACCCGGCTGCCGACCTCGGCGCTGGTCGTGGGCTCGCTGGTCCCCGACCTGCCCTACTACCTGCCGCTGCCCGTCGGGGCGTCCACCACCCACTTCCCCCCGGGGCTGCCGGTGGTGGTGGCGCTGGGGGCGTTGGTGTGGGCCTGCTGGACGTACGCGCTGCGGGCGCCCCTGGCCGCACTGGCCGGGCGCGAGGCGGGGCCGCCGCCCGCGCCGAGCGCGCGCGGCGTCGCGTGGGGGGCGGCGGCGATCGCGGTGGGGGCGCTGACCCACATGGTGTGGGACGCGTTCACCCATCCGGGCGGCGCGGGGGTGCAGCTGCTCCCGGTGCTCCAGGCGCCCGTGGTGGAGCCGCACAAGGCCTACAACGTGCTGATGTACGCCGGTTCGGTGCTGGGGCTGGCGGCGGTCTCGTGGTGGGTCGCCCGCCGGGCCGGGGGTCCGGTGGAGCCGCGCTGGGTGCCGCTCGCCGCGATCGCCGCCTGCGCCGTGGCGGGCGGCCTGGCGGGCGGGCTGACGGAGCGCGCCGCCGTCAGCGGTTACGACTTCGTGCGGTCCGTGCTGCTGGGCGCCGCCCCGGGCGCGGCGGCGGGGGCGGCCGCCTGGAGCCTGTACTGGTGGATCGGCCGGAGGAGAAGCGCGTGAACGGCAGCCCCGTCATCGACCTGTGCGTGGTCCTCTTCCGCGGGGACGGGCGCGTGCTGCTGGGCGAGCGGCGCAACACCGGGTTCCAGGACGGGCGGTACGCCATCCCGGGCGGCGGCCTGGAGCCGGGCGAGTCCATCCCGCAGGGGGCGGCCCGCGAGCTGTACGAGGAGGTCGGCGTGACCGTCGACCCCGACACCCTGCACTGCGCGCACGTGACCCACCACCGCAACGCCGAGGGGGTGACCCGCATCGGGTTCTTCTTCACGGCCCCGCGCTGGGAGGGCACCCCGGTCAACCGGGAGCCGCACCTGTGCGCGCGGCTCACCTGGGAGGACCCCGACGACCTGCCGGAGAACACCATCCCGTTCGCCGCCGAGGTCATCGCCCGCATCCGCGCGGGCGAGCGGTTCTCCGTCCACGGCTGGGACTGACCGCGCGGGAGGGCGGCGCGAACCGCCGGCGTGGTGCGCAAGCCGGTGAAGGGCTCGCCGCCCGCCGGACCGCCCCGGCCCCCGTCGGCCGGGGCGGCACCGGGCGCCTACCGCTCGGGCCTGCGCTTGGGCCGGTACGAGGTGGTGAACCACACCCCCGCCAGCAGGGTCGCCCCCATCACGACCAGCGCGACCGCCCACACCCCCACCGGCGCCATGGCCGCCTCGCACATGTCCTGGGGCAGGAAGGGCGACCGGTCCTCATAGGGCGTGTAGGCGAACCATCCGAAGGAGGCGGTGGCGCCGAGCGGGGTCCACCAGCCCGCGCCGCACGAGCCGGCGGGGACCAGTCCCAGGGCCGCGCCTCCGGCGATCAGGGCGGCGGCCATCGTGCGGATGATCTGGACGGGGGACATGGATCTCCTCGAAGCCGGGGGGTTCATCACCCTGCACTCTCCCGCACGCCCGCGGGCCGCCGGGACAGGGGGTCGTGAAGCCGCCGGAAGGGGCGCGCCGCGTCCTGCGTCCCGTCCGGTCGCGTGCGGCGGCTCCTCCGGGCGGTCCGGTCCCGCCGGAGAGGCCACCGCGCATCCTCACCGTCAGGGAAGGTGCTCCAGCAGCAGCTCCGCCAGGCGCCCGGGGGTGCGCAGCGGCAGGTAGTGGTCGGCGTCGGGGACCAGGTGGCCGCGGGCGCCGGGGATGCCGCCGGCCAGCCGTCGCACGATCACCCCGATCTCGGCGTGGTCGCGGTCGCCGTGGACGACCAGGGTCGGCACGGCGATGTCGCCGAGGTGCGCCTCGGCGTCGGGGTTCGGCGGGGGCGCCATGTACCGCTCGCTCACGAGGCGCCGGTGCGCGTTGTCGGCGACCATCGCCTCGATCAGCTCCCCGCCGGGGGCCGTACGGCCCATGGGGGCCCAGACCGACAGTTCGAGCCGCGCCAGCGCCTCGGCGTCCCCCTCGCGGCGGGCCGTGTCGTAGGCCGTCGAACCGGCGTCCTGCGGCCAGTCGTGCCCGCCGACGGAGCTGCACACCAGGCCCAGCGCGGCGACCCGGCCGGGGTACGCGAGGGCGAAGTCCAGCGCGGTCTCCCCGCCCATGCTCAGCCCGACCAACGCGGCCCGGCGCAGGCCGAAGTGGTCGAGCACCGACCGGAGGTCCTCGACATCGCTGAACGGCCGTTCGGGGGCGAAGGAGCGGCCCAGTCCGCGCGCGTCGAAGCGGACCACCCGGTGGCGCCGGGCGAGCCCGGGGGCGACGGTGTCCCACAGGCGGGAGTCCATGCCGGCGCCGTGCAGCAGCACGACCGGGCTGCCGGAGCCGCTGCTCTCGGCCCACAGCCGCCCGCCGTCGGGGGTGGGGACGTAGGTCCCGGCCGCGGGCGGGGCGGTCGGACCGGTGTTCGGTTCCATACCGCGATCATGGCAGGCCCGCGGCGGACGCTGCCGCGTGCCCCGTCTCACCCCGGGACCGCCTCCGGACGGCCGGGTACCGGCTCCACCTGCTTGTACCCTGAGGCGGAGCGCGGCCCCTCGGGCCCGCCGCCCTCGCCCCGATCCCGCGGACCGCCCACCGGCGGGCGCACACCGCGCAGCCGTCCGCGGGGGGCCGGGGCCGCCACGGGACAAGGGGAGGTACGACAGTGACCACGTGGAGCACCGCCGACATCGAGAAGGCGGCTCACGTGCTGCGCACGGGCGGACTGGTGGCGCTGCCGACCGAGACCGTCTACGGTCTCGGCGCGAACGCCGAGGACCCGGGCGCCGTCACGCGCATCTTCGAGGTGAAGGGCCGCCCTCCCTCCCACCCGCTCATCCTGCACATCGGCTCCGCCGCGCGGCTCGGCGACTGGGTCCGGGAGGTCCCGGACACGGCCCGGGTGCTGGCCGAGCGCTTCTGGCCGGGGCCGCTCACGCTGGTCCTGCGGCGGGGTCCCCGCGTTCCCCTGGAGGTGACCGGCGGGCTGGAGACGGTGGCCGTCCGCGTGCCCGCCCACCCCGCCGCGCTCGCGCTCCTGGACGCCTTCGGCGGAGGGGTCACGGCCCCGTCCGCGAACCGCTTCGGCTCGGTCAGCCCCACCACGGCGCAGCACGTCCGCGAGGAACTGGGGGCCGACGTCGGCTTCGTGCTGGACGGGGGCCCCTGCGAGGTCGGCGTCGAGTCGACCATCGTCGACGTCACGGGCGGGACGCCGAGCGTCCTGCGGCCCGGGGGCGTCACCAGGGAGGACCTGGAGGAGGCGCTGGGCCGACCGGTGGCGGCGCCCTCGGCGAGCCCGGTCCGGGTGCCGGGGCAGCACCCCTCGCACTACGCGCCGCGTGCGCGGGTCGTCCTGGTCGCACCGGACGAGGTCGTGGGCGAGGCCGAGCGCCTGGGAGCGCGGGGCCTCGGCGTCGGCGTCCTTGTGCCCCCCGGGTCGGGGGACGCGCCCGCCGGGGCGCACGCCGTCGTCCCGGTGCCCGCCTCCCCGGCGGAGTACGCACGCGGGCTCTACGGGTTCCTGCGCGACCTCGACCGGAGCGGGTGCGACGTCATCGTGGCCTCCCTCCCGCCGGAGGAGGGTCTGGGGTTCGCGATCGCCAACCGGCTCCGCCGGGCCGCCGGGCCCCGCCCGTCCGCGGAGGGGTGACCGGAGCCCAACGGCCGGTCCGCCGACCGGGGTGGAGCAGGCCGCCGACCCCGCGCCGCCGCGGGGTCGGCGGCCTGCTCCACCCGGCCTCCCCACTCTGCGTCCTCATCAGCGCGCCGAGGGGAAGCCGTCCTCCGCTGGTCGCGCAGCCGACCGGAGGAGACGACCGATGTGCAAGCCGCATGGGGGCGGCGGTCCGGGTGCGAGGTCCGCGTGTGACCCTGCGGGGCCGTTGTCACGTGCCGGCTTGTTGCCGAAGCACCGCGGCAGGAGGCCATCTCACCGGTCGGCATGTTCTCGGCGGCTTCCGGGATTCCGCCTGACCTCCCACGGGACACCGTTCATCACGTGAGAGTCGCTGACAATGGGACGGTGCACGTTCAGCCTTTTGGTGACGCGCCTGAGCTTGTCCTTCAGCCCGGCGAGAGGGGTCGCCACCCCGATCAGCCTGCGCCCTCCGTCCGGCAGTTCCACCGCGAGGCGGACACGGGTCTCCGGGCAGGCCAACGCCGCCAGGCTGAAATCCCGTCGGCCCCCCTGGCCCCAGCGCGCGACCATGTGCAGGACGGCCGGTGAGTGGAAGAACTTGAGGCCGACCTTTTCCGCGAGATCATCCGGGACCTCGGCCCCCGGATACGTGTAGTCCTTCACCTCGATCAGCCACAGGACTCCGTCCTTCATCGCCACGAGGTCGCAGCCTTCGGAATGGAACGGGGACTGTGTCGCCCTCCGCTGTTCGGGCCACTCGTCCGGCTTCTCCAATTCCCAGCCGTCGGGAAAAGTGAAGAGGGATCCATCGATCTCGGCTTCCACCGGCATGGGGTCAGACTCCCAGGTACCGCAGACTCTGCGACGGCTCGGCCTCCAGGGCGGCGATCGCACTCAGGTCCGCGGGATCCGTGGCGGCTTCGGCCCGCACCGCTCGGGAAAGGGAGTCCTCGTCCGTCTGAGCTTCCCGGTAGAGGCCGATGTACCGGGGCTCGATCGAGCTCTCAGGCGGTTCCTCGTGGAGGAGCAGTTCGAGTTCCCGCAACAGGAACACACTGTGCGTGGCGACGAAGACCTGGGGCCCGCTGCGGGCGAGAGCGAGGATGGCCCTGGCCACGGCCCGCTGCGTTTTGGGGTTGAGGTTCGCCTCCGGCTCGTCCCAGAACAGGTAGCCCCCCTCCAGCAGCACCCCGTTGGAGACGAGCCTGATGATCATCGCCAGCTTCCGGAAGCCCTCGGACACCAGGTGCGCCTCGATCTTGCCCGACCCGGCGCTACCGATGGGAAGGCGCACGTAGAAGCGCCCGTTCTCCTCCAGGACGGTTCCCTCGATCTCCCCCAGCAGGGGGGCCAGGAGTTCGTTCGCGAAGGTACCGCGCGGACCGCGGAGGGCCGGACGGCCCAACAGGGAAGCGGTGTCGCGCCAGGTCTCGTCGAACTCGACCTCCCTCGTCTCGAACAGCGAGACCAGCCCCGGGTACAGGGAGAGGAGTTCACGCGAGGGTAAGGAAGACCGGGGTGTCGTCGAGAGGGCTGCGCGGCACGGAAGTGGTCTGCACGTCGCTCCGTGCGTTCGAGGCGAAGTTGAAAGCCAGGGGATCGCCGATCCCCCCGTACTTCAGGGCGACCGACGCACGTACCCTGCCCCGGCCCCGACGTGCGAGACGGCCGAGCTGTTCGGGACGGAAGATGCCGATGAGGGCATCGGCGATATCGGAGGAGAGCGCGCCCTTGGTGAGCGACGGCCTGCCGGACAGGGTTCGGGTACCCGCGTACAGAAGCTTGAGCAACTGGGACTTCCCGGTCGCGTTCTCCCCGGTGACGATGTTCAGCGTCGGGCTGAGCCGAATGTCGACCTCATCGAGCGGCCCGAAGCCGTCGACCTCGAGTCTGGTGATCGGGTACCTCGCCATGCCCCACACCCTAGAGCAGGTCCCGGCGGCGGAACGGGAGTCGGCCCGCGCCCCCCGCGCCGGTCGGCATTCGCCCGGACACGTGCGGACGGCCGAGCCTGGTCGGGACCGACATGCCCGGTGGCCTGGGGTGGGATCGTCGGGGGCGCGTTACCGTGCCCGTACGAGGCCTCCCCTCGGAATCAGTCCGGTGTCAGTGGCGGGCGTCGCGCCAGGGCCGGGGAAGGGCGCCGCCGCGGCTGAGGTGGCGGTGGAGGGTGTCGAAGGCCCGGTCCGCCTCGCGGACCAGCCGGGCGGGGTCGGCGCAGGGGTCGGCGGCGTCGCGCAGGAGTGAGGAGAGGCGGTCGAAGAGGGCGTCGGCCCTCTCCCGCTGGGGTTCGGTGGCGGGCCTGCCGCACCGGGCGGGGTGTTCGTCGTACTGGGCGGACATCGCGGTTCCCTTCCCGGGGTTGTCGGGCCTTCGGTTGCGTTCGCGGCGGGGCAGAGGGGGCGGTTCCGCCGACCGGGGCCGCGGGACCTGCGGGCCGCGGGGCCGGGTGAGGCGACGGAACTCGGCCCAGGTGAGCGGTTCGTCGGCGCTCACAGGCGCCCCAGGAGTTCGGTGACGAGATGACGGGCGAGCAGGTCCTCGGAGCCCCGGGGCGCGACCGGGACGGTGGAGTGCGGCTCGCCGGGAATCGTGCGCCACCAGTGCCCGTCCGCGAGCCGGACGGTGAGCCCTCGCCCCGCGTGCTCCGCCCGCACCGAACCGGGGAGGTCGCCGTCCATCGCCGCCACCCCTCGACGCCGAAGCGCGGAATGCAGCGCCAGCACCGCCGCCTCGGTCTCGTGCCCTCGGGGAATCGATTTCCGCCGTGCTACAGGTTCCATGGCACCAAGGTGGCTTCTGGTTCGCCGGTACCGCCATCAACTGAGGTTTTTCAGAGAAATCCTGATGCCATGCGGAACCCGAACGTAATCTGGTTCACATGACGGAACCCCCTTTCCCTGAATCGCTCGCCCGGTTCCTGGAACTGCGTGGCCTCTCCCAGAAACAGCTCGCCGCGCGCACGGCCTCGTCCGTGGCTTCGGTTTCCCGCTGGAAAAACGGTCATTCTCTACCAAAGTTGCCCATGGCGGAAACGCTTGATGCCGTCTTGGACGCCGATGGAAAGCTGTTGGCGTCGTGGCGGGTGGCAGCCAGTGGTGTAGCGGTTCCGGAGTGGGCACGAACGCTGTCCGCCATCGAGGAGGCCGCGCGCACTCTGCACATCGTGTCCCCCGTGCTCGTGCCCGGATACCTCCAGTGCGCCCCGTACGCCACCCGGGTTTTCCGGTCCGGATGGCCGCTGGCATCGGACGAGGAGGTCGCACGACTCACCAGGCTGCGAACGGAACGCCTGAGCAAACTCCCCCTGCTCCGTATCACTGCGGTGTTTCCTGTGTCCGCCCTGACCAGCTTCGATGAAGAAATACGGAAGGAGCAGGCCCGACACCTGCTGGCCCTGGTCGCCACCGAGCGGGTGGCGGTTCACCTGGTGCCGACAGGGTCGATCCTGCTGGACCCTGCCTCCACGCTTCTGGCCTTTCGGCTGCACTCCGGGGAACCGGCTATCAGCAGCGACCACGCAGACGGTAACGTCATCCACGACGCCGCTTCGCACGAGCGGCTGCAGGCACATATCACGGGGGCATTGGCGGTGGCCCTCCCCTCCCGGCACTCGCTCGCAGAACTGAAGGACCTCGCATGAACGACTGGCACAAGAGCAGCTACAGCTCCACAGGATCGAACTGCGTGGAGACCCGGGAGCACGCTTGCGGCGCAGATGTCCGCGACACCCAGAACCGCGAGGCGGGGCACCTGACCTTCACCTCGTCCGAATGGATCGCGGCGCTGACCGCCGAGAAGTGACCACAGCCACGCGAGGCCCCGGACTGCGACAGCCCGGGGCCTTCGTCAGGTGATCGACCCCCGGGGGTATCCGGGGAAACAGACCGGGACGGCCCGCTTCGCGCTCCCCCCACCGTGAGCCGGGAAAGGCGTCAGGCTTCGGGATCGAGCATGGCGGCGGCCGCGGCCAGGTCGGCGTCGGCGCCCGTGGTCAGCGCGTACAGGGCGTACGCGATCGGGGAGGCCTCCCACAGGTGTTTCGCCTGCGCGGCCAGGCCGGGGTGGACCCGTCCGCCCGCCTCCTCGTACGCGGCCAGGGCGGCCTGCAACATCTCCTCCCCCGCGGCACCGTACTGGGCGGACAGGTCCCGGGCCGGGTCGTCCACACGGGCCGTGGTCCAGTCCAGGACCCCGGTGATCGCTCCCCCCTCGTCGAACAGGACATGGGCGGGGTAGATCTCGCCGTGCGTCATCACCGTGGTCTCGGGCCAGCAGGAGTCCTCCTCCAACCAGGCCTGCCAGGACTCGGCCAGAGCGGGCGCGACGGTGAACTCCTCGCGCACCCGCGCCACGTCCTCGGCCCATGCCCGGCGCACCTGCGCCGGCGTGCGCACCTCCACCCCGGCGGCCCCGGCCTGCTCGGGGGTGATGGCGTGCAGGCGCGCCAGGAGGCGGCCCAGCCGCTCGGCGTAGCCGGGGTCGGCCGGGTCCATGTGCCACAGGGGCTCTCCGCCGGGCAGGGTCAGACCGGGGGAACCGGGCAGCGCCGGGTAGGCGATCAGCTCGGGCTCGCGCACCTTCCAGTCCGGCACGGCGACGCCCTCGGCCGCCAGGACCGGGGACACCAGGTCCAGGATGCGGGCCTCCGCGGCCATACCCGCCGAGACGTCCGCGCGGCGCGGCACACGTAGCACCCACCGCTTCCCACCGGTGTCCTCGGCCATCACGACCCGGTAGTCCAGGCCCGCCTCGTTCACGTCCGCGCTCTCCGGGCGCAGGTCCAGCCCGTGGGCGGCGGCCAGGGCGATGACATCGTCGATCATGCTCATGTGCACCACGCTCTCACCTGTGCACACCCCGTTTCCACAGCCCTCCCTCCACGCCACGGGCGCCCGCCCCTCCAGCCGGACCACGAGGTCCGGACGCCGTGGCCGGGGCGTGGGACCGGCCGGGCATCCCGAAGGGAACCATTCACAACCACAGAACTCTGCTTACTACGCCAAAACCAACAAATCAGACTTATGACTCCAGCACCCAGAAAAGCCACTCCCACCCAAGCCTGAAATCCATCCTGACCTGGGACGACACGTGGCCTCGGATCTTCTTCGGTGATCCGTCCGAAAAATGTGCGCACAGCCCCCGCCGTGCCTTATTCTGGCCCCACAACCGAAAAAAGCGTGACCCCGCGACGCTCTGTCAGCGCCCGGGGTCGTGGCCAGCAATTCACCCCTTTGAACACAAGGATTGCCAGCGTGAGCCAGTTTAGTGCCGCGCTCTTCCGGGCTGCCCTCGGGCTCCTGCGAGCGCTGTTCTCCTCTCCCTGCGGCCGACACCACCGCCGCCGTCGTTCGGCACGGGTGCGCCGCTACGCCCAAACTCCCGGCCCCGCCACCCGGCCCAGCCCGCCCGCCGCGCCCCGGCTGTCCGCCCCGCGCGAGACCTTTGCAGCCGACGACCTTCCGCTCGTGCGCCCCTACTACACCGCCCACGAGCAGGCCCGCATCCAGGACCAGACCGCACCCCGCGCCCCCGAGAGCCCGCGCCTTGCCGAGCCGCACAAGACCCTCCCCGACCCGTGCGCCGCCCGCGAGCAGGCACGCCTCCAGGCCCACGCCACCGCCCGCCTCCAACAGTGGGCCGCACCGCGCATCCCTGAGCCCCGCCCCGGCGAGGGCGACCTGCTCGCCCCCACCCCGCCGCCGGTCACCTTCGAGGACCTGGCCGACGCGGTGCGCCGCTGGCAGGACCAACAACACCGCAAGACCCGCGCGGGGGTGGGAGCATGAACCCGACCCGCCTGTGGCACCACCGCCTCTACCCCGGCGACCTGTCGCACCTGTCCACCGTGCGCCGCGACCTGGCCGCAGACCTGGCCGGGTTCGACCCCGACCTCGCCGACACGTTGGTCCTGTGCGGCAGCGAACTGTTCGCCAACTGCGTCAAGTACACCGCCTCGGGACAGGTCGGCGGTGGGGTGGTGCGGACGCTGTGGCTGACCGGCGACCACACGCTGACCCTCGGATTCACCGACGACGGCCTGTCCGGCGGCATCCCCGCCATCCCGAAGGCCCGCACTCCCGCCGAGTGGGAGAGCGCCGAGGGCCAGCGCGGCCTGCTCATGGTCCAGGAGTTGTCCACAGCCTGGGGATACTCGCCCGTCTGTCCGCTCGGGGACCTGGGCACCCACACCTGGGCCACCTTCACCCCCACGGAGTGAGGCCCCTGCCTTCCCACCGAGGGCTCCGGCGGACCGCCGGAGCCCTCGCCGGAATCCCGCCCCGCCCACCGTTGACCGATCGGTCAAGAGCACGTAGGTTCTTGACCGATCAGTCAAACCGAGGGGACGCCATGGCCGGGGACACGAAGGAACGTCTGGTGCGTGTGGCACGCGACCTCATCCACGGCTCCTCCTTCGCCGAGGTCAGTGTGGAGGACATCTGCAAGGAGGCCGGTGTCCACCGGGGCAGCCTCTACCACTTCTTCCCCTCCAAGGAACGCCTCGGCCTGGCCGTGCTCGACGCCAACTGGTCGATGATGACGGTTCTGCTCGACGAGGCCTTCGGCGCCGAAGCACCCCCGCTGGAGCGGATCGACCGGTTCGTGCGCGGCTTCGCCGGCATGATCGCCCTCATGCGGGAGCGGATGGGGAGCACCCCCGAGTGCCCCATCGGAAGCCTGTCCACCGAACTCGCCGCACGGGGCGACGAACCCCGCGCCCACGCGACGCGGATCCTGGACGCCTGGGCCGCCTACTTCTCCGACGCCGTCCGCGAGGCCCAGGCGCGCGGCGAGGTCGCCCGCTCGGCGGACCCCCGGGAGACCGCCCTGCGCATCCTGGCCTACCTCCAGGGGACGGCCCTGCTCGCAAAGGCCTACGACCGCCCCGAACTGGTGGAGCACGCACGCGACGGCGTCCGCGCCCTCCTTCCCGCTCCCCGCTGACCCGCACCACTCCGGCCCGGACACGGGCCGGTTCCGCCTGCCCGGTCATTTGACCGGCCGGTCAACCAGGTGCCGTCCGTCCCCCGGCGGCCGACACCGCCCACCGAGGAGTCACGATGACCCGACCGCCCACGCCCGACCCGACCGCCACCGGAGCGGGGGACGCCTACCGCTTCGAGCGCTTCCGGACCGGGCTGCTCGTCGGCGACATGTACTTCGCCTCCGACGCCCCCGGACCGGGCGACCGCGTCCCCGACTTCGACCTGCCGACCCTCGACGGCCCCCGCTTCGCCTCCGCCGACCTGGGACCGCGCCCCGTCCTGCTGGTCTTCGGCTCGCGCACCTGCCCCGTCACCGAGAGCGCCGGGCCCGTCCTGCGCGGCCTGCACGCCGAGTTCGGCGAGGCGGTCCGGTTCGTCCTGGTCAACACCAGGGAGGCGCACCCGGGCCAGCTCCTCCCCCAGCCCCGGACCTTCGAGCGCAAGTGGGAGCACGCCCGGGAGCTGCGCCGCCACCACGACCTGCCATTCGAGGTCGCGGTCGACGGCATCAACGGAGCGGCGCACCGCGCCTTCAGCCCCAAACCGAACTCCGCCTACCTCATCGGTCCGGAGGGCACGATCCTCTACCGGGCCCACTGGGCCAACGACGAACGCGGGCTGCGCGGCGCCCTCGCGGCGGTCGTACGGGGAGCGGCCCCGGAGCGCGGCCACAGCAGGGGCATGGCGGGCTCGCTCCTGCGCGCCGTCGGACACCTGCCCGGCATCGTGGAGGCCGCCGGTTCCCGGGTCGAACGCGACGTGTGGCTCGCCGCACCGCCGCTGGCCCTGCTCGGGCGCCTGTCCCGGCTCTTCGGCCGGCTGCCCGCCGACCGCCGGGGCGCCGCCGCCACCGCCCTACTGGCGGCGGTCCTCCTGGCGGCCGCCCTGGTCCCACTCCTCCTCTGACCGGCCGCCCGGTCCGTCGACCGGGTCCCCGCGCGGTCCCGCCCACCACGCCGGACCCGGTCCACGGTCCGGTCCCCGCCCGCCGGACGGCCTCCCGCCGGTTCCCCGGGACAACGGGGGTCACCGACCCGGACGGTCCGGCCCCTTCCCCGGCGGTCCGGAGCTCCACAGGTCCGGGTTCCGCCAGACGAAACGGCCCAAGAAGGCCAGGCCCAGGAAAACCATGAACCCGAAGTACACGGTGAGGGCCGCCCGCATCCGCCTGCCCGCCGGACCCCGCCAGGTCCGGGGAGGCGACCCGCCCCGGGGTCGGCGGGATCGTGGGCGACCGTGATCCGCTCCCCCTCCTCGGGCTCCGGCTGGAGCACGCCCGCCACCGCGGAGACGTGCTCCCGGCCGGTCGACCGTGTAGGCGACCTCGCCGGTGGTCCTCGGGTCGCCCATCCCCGTCCGGCCGGAGCCGGGCTCCGCCCGGACGCGCACAACCTCCGCGTCCGCCCGACCGGAGTAATCGGGGTGCCCGTCCGTGTCCGGGGTGTTCAGCCGCACCGCCACAGCGACGGCCGGCGCGGCCGCCACCATCACGGGCGCGGCCGCGAGGAACCGGTCGCGTGGGCGGAACCCTCGTTCAGGGGGTTCGGGGCATGCCCTCCGCCGCGCCCCCGAGGCACGCCCCGAAACCCGCCGCCCGCCGGTGCAGCGCTCCGGCGGGCGGTCCGGACGGTCACCCGGCCTCCTGCGGAGGCGCGCTGCCGCCCGGTGGGTGACCGCCGGTCGGGCCCGGGCCCCCGACCCGGTCGGGGCGCTCCAGGCGGACCCGGGTGCCACTCGGCCTCAGGGCATGCTCCAGAGGGTGAGGACGCCTTCGACCGAGGGCAGTTCGTGGTACCGGTCGGTGTTGGCGGTGAGGCCGGTGACCTCGTACATGGCCAGGTTTCCTTCGGAGGTCACAGTGCACAGGATCGTGCCCTCGGGAACGAACGACCCGAACTCATGCCCCTCGACGCCGTCGGGGAGGGCGTTGCCCTGGGCAGCGCGGAGACAGGCTTGCGGTGTCCTGCCATCGGCGATACCGAACGTGGTGATCAACTGCCAGCGGTCGCCGCTCGACCCTCCGCGGACGGAGACCTCGTCGGTGTCGAAGTCGACGTCCGCGGCGTCCACCTCGGGAACGTCCAGGTCGACACCGGAGGGGTCCCGCTGGTTGGGGCGTACGGACAGTTCCCGGCCCTCGACGAGCACCTCGTATCCCGCCTCCTGCTCAGGTTCCGGATCGGGGCCGTCCCCCGCGGGGGAGGCGGTGCCGTCGGCCGGGTCCCCGCCGGTGGCGGCCTCCGTCCCGGGGCCTCCCCCCGTGGCGCCGTCCCGGGCGTCGAACAGGGGGCGGACGAGGAGCAACCCGAACAGGAGGACGACGGCCGCCCCGAGGGCGGCGAGGGGGACCAGGACGCGACCGGTCCTCGGGGCCACGGGGGCTGCGGGCGGACCGAAGCGGGGATCCGGGCTCAGGGGGGTCCGGCGAGGGTCCCCGCCGCCGGCGCGGCCGGAGGCGCCGTGGGGCGGCGGCGCCCCGGATCCCGCGGACGCCCGGTCGGGCTCCGTGTACTGCCTGGTGGGTCCCGCCGCGGGCCCGGTCGGGGGTGCGGCCTCCCCCGGGGACCCGGCGGGCCCGGCCGACGGGCGGGCCGTCCGGTGACCGGTGCCGGGGTCCGGGGGCGGGGGGTTCTCCGCCTCCGCCCGCCGCTCCTCGATCTCCCGGGCCACCGGTGCGGGAAGCCACCCGGCGTGGTCGCCTGGGTCGCGGCCGGAGCGGTGCAGGCACAGCGCCATCAGCTCCTCGACCCCCGCCCGTGCGGAGGGGTCGGCGACCAGGCAGCGCCGGAGGAGGGGCAGGAGTTCCTCGGGATATCCGCCCAGGTCAGGGGGTCGCATGTCGGTGTTGGCAATACGGGCACTGACGGTCATCCCGCCGCCCTCGCCGTAGGGGTGCCTGCCGGTCGCGGCGACGGCGGCGATGAGTCCCAGGGAGAAGACGTCGCTCTCCGGGCCGACCCGCTCGCCACGGGCGTGCTCGGGCGACATGTACTGCGGGGTTCCGATGACCCCGCTGCTCAGCTGTGTGGCGTCGGCGGACTTGGCGATGCCGAAGTCGATGACCTTGGGGCCGTCCAGGGACAGCATGATGTTGCCGGGCTTGAGGTCCCGGTGGACGACCCCTGCCAGGTGGATGGCCTGGAGCGCCCGCGCGGTGCAGCCCACCAGGTGGAACACGTCCGTCAGCGGCAGGGGGCCGTGCGTTCGCAGGGTTTCGAACAGGGACGTCCCTGCGACGAACTCCGAGGCCAGCCAGGGCGTCTCCCCGGAGGTGTCGTGGTCCAGGACCGCGATGAGGTGGTAGCCGCGCACCTTGCGGGCGGCCCACACCTCCTGCTCGAACCTCCTGCGGAATTCGGGATCCCGCCCCAGGGACCGCCGGATCAGTTTGACGGCGACCGGCTGGCCGCCCCGGGTCCGGGAGAGGTAGACCGCCCCCATGCCGCCTTCGCCGAGCCGGGCGAGCAGGCGGTATTCGCTGATCTCCCGGGGGTCCTCGGGCCCCAGTGGTTCCACTTGTGCCTCCAGTCCTCTCGGAGAACAAGTGATGCCGGGCAGGAGGGAAAAGTTCCCGGCCACGGAGAATCCGCGGGAAAGCCGTGCAGAGCGCGCTCCGCGTTCGGGGAGCCGCGCACCGGCGGACGTGCGGCTGCGGACGGAGGACGGGGAGGGATCGCCGTGCCCCGGTCCCGCGCCGTTCGCAGGTGCGCGGGCCTCACCGTCGGCGGACGCGACCGGGCTGAGCGGCTTGCGGGTGCCGGGCGGGGAGTCGATCGCCGAGCTGTTCGCGGTACCGGCCGAGCTACGGCCCCAGGGGAGGATCCGGCGCCCGGATGCCGGCGGCGCCGACCCCGCCCGGCCCGCCGGGGCCCGGGAGGCCGCGCCGGTCGCGGGGCCTGTCCGGGCCGCGTCGGGACCGCAGCCCGGGTGGGCCGCGGACAATCCGGGAACGGGTCGCGCGAGGGCCCCGGCGCCCGAAAGAATGGGCTCCCCGGCCACGGGGCGGCGCTGCGTCCCGGAAACCGGGTGGCCTGCAAGGGCGAAGCGCCCCGGGTGCGGGTATGCCGTGCGTGACCTGGTGGAGCGATCGGAAGGCCCAAGTGAACGTGTTGGTGGTTCTCGCCCTGCTGGCGGGGTTCGTACTCCTGATCGCCGGAGGGGAGTCCCTGGTCCGGGGTGCCGGTTCGCTGGCCCGGACGGTGGGGATGTCCTCGCTGGTCGTGGGTCTGACGGTGGTGTCGTTCACGACCTCGGCACCGGAGCTGGCGGTCAGCACCGACGCCGCGATCTCCGGGTTCCCGGGACTGGCCGTGGGCAACGTCGTGGGCAGCAACATCGCCAACATCCTGTTCGTCCTCGGAGCGTCGGCGCTGTTCGTCCCCCTGGCGGTGAACTCCCAGGTCGTGCGCGCCGACATCCCCGTGATGGTGCTGCTGTCGCTGGTGGCCCTGCTGATGGCGCTGGACGGGACCCTGGGCACCCTGGACGGCGGCCTGCTGTTCCTGGCGCTGGTGGTCTACGTCGCCGTCACGGTGGTCGCCTCCCGCAGGAGGGCCGCCGGGGACCCCGAACCGGTACGGGCGGACGCCGGTCCGGGAGCGGACGGCCCGGATGGGAACAAAGGCCCGGGCGGGAAGGGCCCGGGCGCGGACGGCCCGGTCCGCACCACCTCGCGGACCAAGTCGGTCCTGTGGGACCTGCTGCTGGTGCTCGTGGGCACGGTGCTGCTGGTGGCCGGGGCCCGCCTGCTGGTCTACGGGGCGAGCGCGATCGCCGCGGCGCTCGGGGTGAGCGACCTGCTGATCGGGCTCACCGTGGTGGCCGTGGGCACGTCGCTGCCCGAACTGGTGACCTGCGTGGTCGCGGTCATGCGCGGGGAACGCGACATGGCCGTGGGCAACATCGTGGGCAGCAACGTGTTCAACCTCGGCGCGGTGCTCGGCCTGACCGCCGTCATCGCGCCCGGGGGGATCGAGATCGCGCCGTCGGCGCTGCGGTTCGACCTTCCGATCATGGTGGCGGTGGCGCTGGTGCTGCTGCCGATCGCCCTGACCGGCCTGGACGTGTCCCGCTGGGAGGGTGCGCTGCTCGTCGGCTTCTACGTCGCCTACATCGCCTACCTGGTCCTGGAGGCCACCGGGAACGCCGTGCTGGGCACCTACAGCGCAGCGATGCTGTGGTTCGTCATCCCGCTCACCGCGCTGTGGCTGACGGTGGTGACGGTCGGCGAACTGAAGAGGCGGCGCCACGGGAGGACGCCCCCGGCCCCGACCCCGGCCCCGGGGACTGTCGCGGAGAGCCCGGGGACGGCGGAGCGGGAGCCGCGCTGAGACCCCGTGTGCGGGATGGCGTGAAAGCACCCCGCGCCCCGGCCTCCGACGGTGCGCCCCGGCTGTCGGCGGCGGGCGCGGAAATGGCGGTGCCGCTTCAGGAGCGGCCGCCCCGGATTCCCGAACCGATACCTGAGAGCTCCGACCACCGCCGTGCTTCGGTTCCGGCGGACCGGGCTCCACCATTCCGGCGAGGAGGAGCCGCGGTCACTCGTCGATCGGCATCGGCAGGATGCGAAGACCGCGGCAGAAGACCACGACGACACGAAGTGACCTAGGCCACTTTTTCTCGAGCGGAGAACCGAGACCCCACCCGCGGACACTAATCACATGGACCCCTTCTCTCACAAGAGGGCCCTATCCCCTATCAACACAGCCCGAGGTATCCATGTTGAACTCCTCACGAGCCCATCGCACCGCCCTCGGCCTGGTCGCCGCCGGATCGGCGCTGGCCCTGGCGGCCTGCGGAGGCCCTGCCCCCGCGGAGGAGCCCGAGCCCAGGACGGGCACCGCCGAGACGGATGTGGAGGAAGAACCCGTAGAAGTCGACACCGAGGACTTCAACCAGGGCCCCGTTCCGAGCGAGAAGCCCGAGCTCAATGAGGACGACCTGCCGCCCGAACCGGACAACTCGGCCCCCCTGAGCGAGCGGATCGCTTGGGAGGCCCTGGAGCAGGTCTCCATCTTCGCCTCCATGACCGACCCGGACGCCACCTACCAGTGCCCGGACATCGCCGGCGAGGAAGGCGAGTCCGTGACCTGCACGGTGAACTTCCTGGGTGAGGAATTCGAGTACAAGATCGACATCCAGTCCTCTGGCATCCTCATCTCCTATGAGCCGGAACTGCCGGAGGGCCCGCTGGTACGCGAGATGGTCGAGGACACCCTCCGCTGGGACGCCGAGACCGAGTACGTGCTCTGTGACATGGAGTCGGACCTGGTCCGCGGCCGGACCAGTGAGGACGCGCCGTTCACCTGCCGCTCCCTGGACGCGGAGACGGGTGACGTGCGGGAGCACACCCTGAGCATCTCCAGGTACGGGGCCTACACCTTCTACCCGGCCTGAACAACCCGAACGGCCCCGCTCCGGCGGGGCCGTTCCCGTTGTGGCGGCCGAACGCCGGCCGGCCGCCGTGTCCGCCGGTCCGGCGGCAGGAGCGCGGCCGGAACGGACGGCAGATCCTCCCCGCCCGACGTTCCGGCAGGGAGGCGGTCGCCGCCCACTCCCCCGCCGACGGAACGCGCGCGGTCAGCCGCAGTTGGTGCCGTTGCGGACGACCCAGTCATCGCCGATCCTCCCGCCCCAGTCCACACACCGCCCAGCCGCGGAGAGGTATACCGGTCCCGCGTACTCGGTCCAGTCGCCCGGGTCGGTCTGCCAGGAGGTGCCGCCGCTCTGCTTGAGGGCGGCGTCCATGGGGACGCGCGCCCCCGGGTCGGAGCGGACCACGACCACGCAGTTCTTGCCGTTGGAGTTGTTGTAGGTCAGGAAGACCGTCCCGCCCGGGATCGCCGCCTCGTTGACCCTGCCGTACCCGCTGCCGCACTGGCCGCCGTAGGCGGCCGCGCCGACCGGCGCCGGGTTGGCGACCGTGACGACCAGGGCCAGCCCCAGGGCCGCCGCGACACGGCCGGTGATCCTCTTCATCGTTCCTCGCTCGCGGTCGTCCGCCTGTTCCCGGTCCGCCGTCACCACGGCGGGGTCCCGGTGCCGCTGGTGCGGTGGTATTCGACCAGGTGTGTGATGGTGACGGTGCCGTCGGCCGCCGTCGTGTAGGTGACCTCCGCCTTCACCGTGCGGCTGCCCTGGTTCGCGTAGCCCGTGAGCGCCGACGGGCTGGAGGAGACCGACCCCGCGCTGCCGTTGCCGACGCCACCGCCCTGGCTCTGGCAGAAGCTCCAGGCGCACAGTACGACGGCACCCTCGAGGCTCGCGTACACGCTCGAGCCGCCGTCCGGGCGAAACGCGATGACGTGGTCGCCCGGGGGCTTGGGGCCCGAAGCACCCACACCCGCACCGACCAGACCGATGGACGTGGTCGTCGTGCCCTCGGAACCGATCGCCTCCTCGGAACCGATCCGTTCCTCGGTCCCGTCCTCTTCTTCCTCCTCCGACGGGTCTTCGGAGGGGTCGTCCGACGCTCCGGCCCCCTCCGAGCCCTTCGCACCCTCGGTGGAGCCGTTCCCGTCGTCCTGAGCAGTGCTCTCCGCCGGGGACGCGGCGCGGTCCCCGGCGGACCGGCCCCCGATCAGCGACGCGTCGAGGCGGCCGGAGAGCACGGCGCCACCCAGACCGGCGACCGCGAACAACAGCAGGGCGGCCGCCGCCGCGAGCGCCGTCCAGAGTCTCGGACGCACCCGCTCCGCGCCGCCCCGGGCGGACGGGGGTACCGCATCGAAGTGGCGCTCCTCCGGCAGGCGCACACCGGCCCAGGTGTCCTGGAGGCTCCCCCCGACGATCCGCCCCACCCCCTCGGTTCCGGTGAACGACGCGACCGCCGTTCCCGGCGGGCCGGACGCCCGAAGTACGCCGGCCACCAGCTCCAGGGCGGTGGGCCGCGGCCCGGCCTCCTTGGCCAGGGCTCGGCGCACGAGGTCGGCGAGTGGTCCGTCGAAACCGTCCAGATCGGGGTCGCCGCTCAGCACCCGGTGGGCGACCCCCGCCGGGTCGCCCGTTCCGAAGGGGGGACGGCCTGTGGCCGCGTAGGCCACCACCGCCCCCCAGGCGAAGACGTCGTCCGCGGTGCTGACCGCCTCGCCCCGGTAGTGGGCGGGGCTGATCCAGCCGGGAGAACCCAGAAGGGAGCCCGTACGGGTCAGCGCGGTCTGGTCCAGGGCCCGGGCGATCCCGAAGTCGAGGACCCGCGGCCCCTCCGGGGAGACCACGATGTTGGCCGGTTTGAGGTCGCGGTGGACCACTCCGGCCGCGTGGATCTGGGCGAGCGCTTCGGCGACACCGAGGGCGAGCCCGTGGAGGAGGTGAGCGGGCAGGGGACCCCCGTTCTGACGGACGTAAGCCCCCAGGTTGAAACCGCGGACGAGGGGCATGGCCAGCCACGGCCGGTCCGCTCCGGTGTCGGCCGCGAGCAGGGAGACGGCGCAGGCGCCGCCCACGCGGGACAGCATCTCGACCTCACGGGCGAAGCGGCTGCGGAACTCGGCGTCGGCGGCGTACTCGGCATGGACCACCTTGACGGCGACCAGAGATCCCCGGGGGTCCACGGCGGCGTAGACCACGCCCATACCGCCCGCGCCCAAGCGTTTGAGAGGCCGGTAGGGGCCGATCGCCGACGGGTCGGCGGGGGCCAGGTCCGTCGCGGTCGCGGGCAGGGAGGCGAGGGTCTGTGGGGGGCGCATGGAATCCACGGGGGGAGGGGCAGGGGGCGGGTCCGCCACGGACACGGGGAGCAGAGGCCCGCCGAAGGACGTACGGACACCGCATCATAGCGACCGCTTCCAACTCGAACGGCAACGGAACCGCATGAAACGGACGCGGAGAACCGCCGGGACCGGTGCCGGCCCCGGCGGAGCGGAAGCGAAGGCGCAGTGCCCCGCGTCTCAGGCCGTAGGGGGAAGCGGCCTCCCCCTCAGGAAGGGCTGTTCCCCCTGCGCGGCTCCGTCGCCCGGAAGGGCCGGGAGCGCTCGGCGTTCCTCCGGGCGTTCGGATCGACCCCGGCGTTCGCGTGCGGGGTGAACTCGCGCAGCGGGAAGTCCTGGCTCACCACCTGGCGGCCGGACGCGGGACAGGTGACGGTCGTCGGAGCATCACCGATGTCCTCGGCTCCCTTGGCGTCCTTCTTCTTCCCGCCACCGCTCTTGCCCGATGCCATCCCCGTACTTCCTTCCTCTACGTCCCCTCAGGGCCCGGCCTGGACACGACTCGGTCCTCCGCCGGGCCCCGAAGGGGGAACACGACCGTTCCCGACATATGAAGAACGGACCTCGGATTTCAGGACCGGCGAGGCTTACCGGCCTTTTCCCCACCGTTCCACGGTGCTAGCATCCGAGCCTCGCGCACGCCACCGCGCCCCGCACTACGTCGGTGGCGCCCGGAGCACTCGGCCGCCCTGCACCCGTCGGGCCGGAAATGCTCGGAGAGAACTCCGAGCTTCCAGAAAACGAAGGTGAGTGAAGCATGGCCGGAAAAAAGTTGAAGGCGATCATGGAAGAGCTCAAAAAGAACCAGAAATCACAGCAGCCGACCAGTCTGGGCGAGGCGATGAAGAAGTCGCGTGAGAGCACCCGGTCGACCAGTCTGCTCCGGTCCTCCCTCAAAGCGCGGCAAACTCAGCAGGAGGGGCAGCTGTTCCGCCGCAAGGGAAAGAGCGCCTGACCGTCCCGACCGGTTCGGGGTTCCGGCGTTCCCCCGGTACGAAGGCGTGTACTAGGCTCGCCGCAGCGTTGCCGGGCCCCGTGCCCCGCCCCGGCAGCGGCCCCGGAACCACCTCCCCTCCCGCGGAGCGGTCGTCCCCCAAGCCGCCGAACCGGCCCGTGCCGACGCGTTCCGGCCGACCAGACGGCCCCTCCGCGCGCCGACGAGCCGTCCGTGCCGTCGGCCGACCGGATGCAGGGGACCGCTGTGCCAGAAGGGACCCCATGATCCGCAAGGGTCGTCGCCGTACTTCGTCCCAGCCCGAGATCCCGGGCATGAGCTCTCTGACGACTCTGCGCCTCGGAAACGCGTCGCTCCTGTACCGGGCCGAGCCCGAGTCGGGCGAGGACCCCTTCGCGGTGAAGCTGCTGCGTCCGCCGGCGGGCGCGGGGCGGCCGGACGAGGTGGGTCTGTGGGAGGAGTTCTCCGCCACCGGGGGCGTGCAGCCCCTCCTGTTCTCCGGCGTCACCGACGAGGGCCGCCCCTACGCGGTGACCGAGTACCGGCCCGGCGGCGACTACGGCGAGGCCCTGGCCCACGGCGAGCACCTTCCCGTGGACGAGGTGCTCGCCGTGGGCGCGGCGGTGGCCGGGGCCCTGGCGGCGATCCACGGAGCGGGCTTCCTGCACCACGCGGTGCGTCCGGAGAACATCCTGCGCGGGGACCCCGGCCCGACCCTGATCGACTTCGGTTCGGCGCTGCCGCTGGACCACCCGTTCCCGCCGGTCTACTACACGCGGCGGGACCTGGACCACGCCCCGCCCGAGGAGCTGCGCGGGGAGGCGCCCTCCCCGGCCTCCGACGTGTACCGCCTCGCCTCCACCATGTGGGCGCTGCTGGCGGGGCACGCCCCGTTCGACGGGGAGCGGGAGGAGTCCGCCCCGCTGGCGCACTACCGCGCCCGCATCCTCGGCTCGCAGGTGCCCGCCCTCCCCCGCGAGGACGTGCCGGGGTGGCTGGAGGCGGTTCTGCGCCGTGCTCTGGCGGCCGATCCCCAACGGCGGACGGCCACCGCGGAGGAGTTCGCCGCGGCGCTGGCAGCCCGGGAGGAGCCGTCCGGAGAGACCGGAGAGGCCGGCACGGACCGGGCGTTCGCGGTGCCCGCCGAGGAGACGGGTGAAGCGGAGGCCGACGACGGGTACACGGACGGCCCCGAAGAGGCCGCGGATGCCGTGGCCCTCCCCACCGGCGGGCCCCTGCCTCCGGAGGCGGAGCAAGCGCAGGAGCCGCACTCGGCACCGGAGGACGACGGATACCCGGACGATCCGGCCGGGGAGGCGGAGACCGCGCTCCTCCCCGCAGAGGAGACCACTCGCGAGGAGGCGGCCGGGACGCGGGCGGCCCACTCGGATCCGGCGGCCGTCACCGGCGCGACGGAGGAGGTACCGGAACCGCCCGCACCGGCCGCCGGAGCCGGGCCGGAGCCCGGCAGCGGCTCCGACGACGGGTACCCGGACGACGGATACACCGATGACGGCCGCCCCGACGACGATGCCGATACCCGGGCCGACACGGACCTCTCCGGCGACGGCCCCTCCGGGGAGTTCGACCTCTCCGCGGTGGGACCGCCCCGCGCCCTCGGCACGCCCCGGACGGCCCACCGGGGCGACGACAACGCCGACCCCGCCCCCGAGGACGGCCACGGGCGGGCCCACGCCCCGGAGCCCGGAACCGCCCCGACGCCCTCCGGCGCCGCCGTGGGCACCCCCCGGCCGCCCCGTCCCGCTCCGCTCCCCCAACCGGTGACCCAGGCGACGGCCCCCGTGCCACCGGCACCCGCGCCCACGGCCCAGGCGGCCCCCGCCCAGGGGCCCCGGGCATCCGGCGTCCGACCGGGCGAGGCGGCGGGTCCGGGCGTCCGCGCACCGGTGCCCGCGCCCGCGCCCCGGGATCCGGAACGGAGCACCTCGGGCACTCCCGCGACCCCGGCCCCGCTCCCGGCTCCGTCGATGGCGGCGCCGCCCCGGCCCGTGTCCGCTCCCGCGCCCCCCTTCGACACCGCCGACCGGGACCGCCTCCCACGGCAGCACCCGGCCTGGGGCGACCCTCCGGCCCGCGAGCGCGGGATCGGCGCCCTCGTCGGCCCGGCCCTCCTCGGCCTGCTGGTCGTCGTGGTGGTGGTCGCGGGCGTCGCCGTGCTGCTGCGGGGGTTCGGCGGGCCCGACTCCCCGTCCGCGCCGCCGCAGGCCGACGGGACCACGGACACCTCCGACAGAACCGGCACCGGGCCCGGGTCCGGGTCCGGGACCGGGACCGAAGCCGCGGAGCCCCCGGCCGCCGCCGACCCGGCGGCGGAGCTGGCCCCCACCGACATCGGGCTCACCGACGACCTCGTGGCCGTGTCGCTGGCCTGGACCGACAACACCGGCGGCGAGAGCCGCCACGTCGTGGTCGGCGGTCCCGCCGACGCTCGGGGGACGTCGATGGCCCGCACCGAGGCGGGCGAGTCCTCGGTGGAGATCTCCGGCCTCAACCCCGAAGTGGAGTACTGCTTCCAGGTGGTCGCCGTCCACTCGACCGAGGTGCTGGCCCCCTCCGAGGAGGTCTGCACCGACCGAGCCGCGGGGGACGGGGGCTGACGGTCCCGACGGGGTAGAGGGCGCGTCACGGGCCTCGGCTCCGCCCCGGACTCTCGTGGCACCGGGCCGATCCTGATCCGTTCTCGGGAAGGAGAACGGCCGCCCGCACCTTCCCGCAGATACGCGCGTGGCCCGGAACCCGCGGTTCCGGACCACGCGCCGTCATCTCCCTCGGCCCTTCTTCCTACCGAAGAGCCCCCTGCTCTGGTTGGAGGACTCGGACGACTTCGCCTGCTTCCCCGACGCGGCCTTCTTCACCGCGTTCCCCAGGTTGGTGGGGGTGTCGTTCTGGGGGGTCTGCTTCTTGCGGGCGTCCTCGATCTGCTTCTCGACACTCCGCTGCGTACCCGCGGGCAGGCTTCCGCTGCCGTGGAGCGGGATGGTGACGCGCCCCTGCCCGTTGGGGCCGGTGTAGGTGGCGTGGCTCCCGCTCTGGCGGCTCTTCTTGAAGCCCTGTCTTTCGAGCTCCTTGGCGATCTCCTTGCCGGACTTCGCCTTCTTGTCCCTAGCCATTGCCCACGTTCACCTCCACCTCGTGGACACGCGGCTCGGCCACCGGGATCAGCTCGTCCCGCCCCACCTGGTCCTCCAGGTGCAGCTCCAGGGCCTCGGCGATCATCGCCTCGGCCTCCTCCCGGGTGGCTCCGAAGCTGGAGACCTCCACGTCGAGGCACCGGGCGACGTACTGGTCGCCCTCCCGGTAGATGACGACCGACAGCGTCTGTCGTGCCATGGCGAACACCGACCTTTCTCAGAAAGCGCACGCGGGCCGACCGGTCGCGGAAACAGCCGTAACAGCTGCACCTCCGCACGTTCGGCCATCGAATGGAAACAAGATACCTTCACCTATTCACGAATTCCGGCCCATGGGATTTCACGTTCCGACCGAGCGGAAGGCGCCGGGAAAGGGAAGGATCAGAGCGACTCTACGGCCTCGCCGACCGACCCCCAGCCCTCGTCCCACCCCCGGTCCCCTGCCACCCGCCTCCGGCCACCCGTCCCCGGACACAGGCCACAGGAGAACATCCACGCCCGCGACCATCCGCGACGCCGCGTTCCCGCCGCTCCCGCGACAAAAGCACCGCCCCCGCCCGCCCCCGACCCCCGCTCCCGGCCCCGGACCCACCCAAGGTCCCCGCTCCGGCCCCGCCCTCGACAACGAGCACCCCCGACACCCGGGGGAACCGATCGGAAGTCCACCGATCCGGAACCGTACAGCGAGAAAAGACTCCGGCCCCTCACTTTTCGGGATTCCTTTCGCCTTCACGAAAAGGGCGGCACCTCCGAAGGACGGACCACCCGCGAGATCTCCGCCCCGCATACCGCCGCGGCGGCGGCACCGGGACGCCAGCACGTCCCACAACAGGGGGCGAAAACGCTCCGACCAGGCCGAACCTTCCACCCGGACATTGAACAGCCCACCATGTGACACGCATCACTTCCTGGCCACAGTGCCGCGGCCCTAGGCTGTCCCGGTGTACAGCGGCGATCGGATCCGGAGAGCGAGGAGGCCATGGGCGCACTGATCGGCTCACTGCCGGGCTGGCTGCAAATGCTCTACCTTTCCTACGGCATCATTTCCGGGATGTCGCTCATGATCGTTTTCACGATTCGGTCATCGGTCGACGCGAAAACGGACATGAGCAAGAAACTCCTGGTCAACGGCCCCCGGGAGAAGGACAAGAAGAAGAACTTCCCCGGGACCAAGACCAGGATCGGGGACATGGACATCGTCCCCAAAAAGGATCTGGACGAGCTCAAGCGCCGGAAGCAAGAGATGGTGAGCGCCCTGCGCCCCCTGGAAGAGGAGCAGCGGCAGGTCCAGCGCCACGCAACGGACGCCAAGAACGAGGCCACGAACGTGGAGGGCGTCCTGAAGCGCTACCAGGGCGCCCAGGAGGACGGCAAGGCCCTGGAGAAGGAGCTGGGACTGGACGCCCCCGCCGCGACATCCGACGGCCCCGGCCTCGTCGTCGTCCGCGGCAACAACCAGGCGAGCGCCCTGCGGGCGGCACGGCAGGGCCCCCTCCCCGAGGCCCCCGGGAGGAACCGCGGCGCGAGGCCCTCCCCGTGACGGGCCCGGAGACCGGCCTCCTCCACCGCTCCGAGGACAAGGAGTGACACCCATGCTCGACGAACGCGTCCTGGCCTTGGCCGGTGCCGCCGTCCTCGTCCTGGCCCTCCAGGGCCTCCTGCACGTCTTCATGGCCGGACGCCGGGTCCACCTCCCCGAGGGGAGGCGCCTCCAGGACCTCCCGGAGTCATCCGATGACCGGGAGATCCTCGATGCCTACGCAACGGACCTGCTGGAGAGGCGACGCGCCCTCTCGGAGGGCGCCGTCCCGGTTCCCGGTCCCAAGGCGTCCCTGAGCGTCCGCGCACGTCCGTCCGCCCCTCTTCCCCGCGCCTGGTCGGGCGCCTGGGCCTGGGCGGGCCTCATCCTGCTGATCGGTGTCTGCGCCCTCGCCGGGTGGTAAGAGGAGAAGATCGGAACATTGGGCACCCTGTTCACCGCACTCATGACGGTGGCCTTCACCGTCCTCATGGGAAGCATTTCCACCCAGCTCCGCAACACACTGAAGATGGCGGTGACGAGGCGCCAGGAGAACTACCTCGCGGCGCTCAACAGCCCCACCGAGAAGACGCAGATCGAGCAACAGATCGAGGACCTGGAGCGCAAGCCCAAGGAGATCGCCGCCGACATCAGGGCCAAGCTGGACGAGCAGGCGGCCTCCACCAACAAGCTCTTCCAGGCGGGAAACGAGATCGAGCGGGTGCGGGAGGCCCACCACGAGAGGATCGCGAAGCTGGAGGGCAAGGGCGTCGCCAGGGTCGTCTTCGACCTCACCGACGCGGGCGCCCGGGTGGACTCGGCCTCCGGGACCATACGGAGCGCCATCGACGACCGGAACCGCCGGGCGGAGGCGGGCGGGGACACCTCGCAGATCGACCTCGAACTGCGTGCGCAGGCCGCCATCGGCCTGGTGTCGGAAAGGTACGAGCTGCGGCCGGACGCTCCCCTCTCCCCCCAGGGGAAGGTCCGGGCCGAACGGTACCTGCGGGAGCTGAACAACCTGAACCCCGTCACCGACGACCTGCTCCGCGACGCCCTGGAGGTGCGGCCGGAACGCGTCGCCCGGGCGCTGGCCCGGCACGGGCTCACCGACCCGGCCAGCCGGAGCGTGACGACGTCCCCGCAGCTGGGCACCCGCTCCCGGCTCGGTCCGGCACGCGGTGTCGTGGCGGCACTCCAGCAGAACTCCGGCGCCTCGACCGACCCCGCCGCCATCCCCCGGCTGCCCTCGTCCACCACGGCCGGGCGGACCCCCGGGCAGGGCCCCGCCTCCGGGCGGACCGCGGCCCCCTAGAGAAACGAACACACGACATGGCTCTACTTCTCTGCATCCTCGCGGGCGCCTTCATCTTCACCCGGTCGGTGCGGCGGATCCTGGACCACGGACTGGACGTCCCCGAGGCCCTCACCCGGCTGGAGGCCGAACAGGCGCGGACGGAGGCGTCCCTGGCCGCGCTGGGCCGGGCCGAGGCACTGCTGGACGAGACGGCCACCCGTCCCGTGGACGACGCCGCGGCCGGGGAGGCACTGGAACGCGCCGACCGGGAGATCGCCGCCTACCCGGCCGAGGGGGACCGGGCGGCCGAGGCCGTGATGGCGCGCCTGCCGGGCAGGCGCGCAACCGCGCGGTTCGCCCGGGTGGCGGACTTCGCCCTGGCCGCCTCGGGGGCGGCCCTGGTGGTCGCCGGCGGGGTCCTGGGCCTCGCCCTCGTCCCCTAGATCCCCCGTCCGCCGCGCCCGGGACGGACGCCGTCCGCGCGCGGCGGGCGGCGTCCGCGGACACCCGGGTCTACCACTCGTCCTCGAACCAGCCCTCGGGGGCCGGGTCGGCGGGCAGCGGGCGCGGCTCCTGGTGGCGGCGCGAGGTGCACTCGCGGAACGGCCCGTTGTCGCCGAGCAGGATGCCCATCTGGAAGTCCAGGTGGTCCCGGTACCAGATGGCCATGCCGGTGCCCGCCTCCCAGCGCAGCACCTCCCACGCGTGCCACAACGCCTGGAAGCGCGACACCGCCTCGGCGTGGCGCCACCACTCCTTGCACCACCGGAACTGCCCGCCCTCGGGGCGGACGTAGACCGGCAGGAAGCGCAGCCGTACGAACTCCTCGACGTTCCGGAACACCGGTTCCGGGGCCGGGTCGCCCTCCTCCCCGTCCTCGTCCCCGGGTATGTCCACCCCGTCGAGGGCGGCGGAGACGTCGGGGGTCTCGTCCTTCAGCCGCTCCCCGGACCCGGGGAGCGGGCCCCCGCCCGCCCGCTCTTCCTGTTCGATGTCCATCGGTGTCCTGTTCTCCTTGTCGTGGTCGTGACCCGGCCCGCGTCCCCGGCCCGCGCCCCCGGGCCGGGCCGCGGAGGCGTCCGCGTTCGTCAGGCCCCCGGAGGCGGCGCCCGCGCCGGGGTCCGGCCGCGCCCCGGCGCGGGCGCCGGCCCGGCGGGGCGTTCCGCGGAGGCCGCCGCCCGTCAGCGGCCGGCGGCCGACCGCCGGGTCAGGGTGCTCAGCTCGTTGCGCTGGCGCCGGTGGATGACCGCCGCCCTGCGCACCGCCGCGCGTGCCTGTACCCGGGTGCGGGGCAGGCCGACGCTGTCGCGGCGGACCGCGTCGGTCCGGCCCGCCCGGTAGGCGGACCGCTGCTCACGGGCCTGCCGGACCTGTCGCCGGGTCCGTTCGCGGCGCTCGCCGAGGTCGCCCTGCTGAGCACGGTCCAGCCGGGTGGCCGGAGTCCGGGCGACCGCGCGGCCGTTGGCCTCCACCGCGCGCTCCGCCTGTCCCCGGTTCTTCGGCAGGCGCGAGTCGGCGAGCTCCGGGCGCCGGCCGGGGGTGTCGGGCCCGGTCCCGGCCCGCAGACGGGCGGCGTCCGCGTTCGCGGTCCTCACCACCGCCTCGCGGCCCCGGCGCGCCTCGTTGACCGGGAAGCCCCGTTCCCTGTCCAGCGCGTAGAGGACGGCGTCCCCCTGGGGGAAGCCGCTGCCGGTCCCCGTGCGGGCGCGCTCCTCGGCGAGCGCCAGCCCCTCGCGGTAGCGGGCGTCGAACCCGGGCAGGTTCCGCCTGGCGTTGTCGATGAGCGCGGCCACGGAGCCCGCGGGGGCCCTGCCGTCGAGGGCGGCGGTGATGACCGATTCGGCGGCGTCGCGCCGCCAGTTCGGGTCGGTGCGGGCGTCCTTGAACCGGGGGACGGCCCTGACCAGCCACTCCTCCATCGGTGCGGGGCGTTCGTTCGCCGACCACACCGCACCCGCCACGGCCGAGTGCTTGTCGATCCGGGAGGAGAGCGGGTCGCCCGCGAAGGCCCGGTCCTGGACGAGGCCGCGTTCGACGGACTCCGCCAGCTGGGGATGCCGTTCGGCCAGGGCCTCCAGGACCCGGGACTCGGCCTGCCGCGCCTGCGGCCCGGTGGCGTCGGCGGCACTCGCGTAGAGCGCGACCAGGTCGCGCGGGCGCAGCCTGTCCAGGTCGGATCCGTCCAGGGCGCGCCGCCAGGACTGCTCGGGCGGCGTACCGGGGTCGATCCCCCTCTCCTGGAGGGCGGTGTGCGCGGTCCTCTCCAGGTTCCCGCTGACCAGGTCCCTCTCCAGGGCCTTGGCCATCGTCGCGGCGTCGAGCCTGTCACGGGCCTCGCGGACCTCCCGGGCGCTCGTCCCGGGCAGGAGGGCGGCCGCGGCGGCGGGGTCGGCGCCGCGGGCCAGGTGCAGGGCCGCGTGGACCAGGGCCGGGGAGCCCGCCACGTGGGTCTCGGCGAAGAACGCCGCGCCGCTGCTCTGGAGCCGCCGCCTGCGCAGGTGGCCGTGGAGGGACGCCATGGCGAGCCAGCCGGAGTTGGTCATGCCGCCGCGCCCGATCGGGGCCCGCATGGCGGCCGCCAGGAGGGCGTCGGCGGTGTCGAGCCGCCCACCTCCGGAATCCGACCCCGTCGTCTCCCGCGGTCCGGTCGGCCGGCCCCTGGTGCGGCGCCTGGACTCGGCCTCCTCGTCCTTGAGGCGGCCCGCGCCGCCGGTCCGCCCGCTCATCCCCGGCCTCCCGGTTGCCGTCGTCCCCGCTGCGGAACCGTCACAGGCCACGCCCCCTGCGGTCGGACCTCTGATCGCCTTCCCGCGACGCGGAACGGCGCGGCTGCGGGACCTTCCCGCCGGAGGCGCGCGCGACCGCCCCGCGGAGCCCCGCCGCGGCGCCCGGATGACGTTGTCCGGGTGCCAGGGCCTCCGGAGCCGACGCGGGAACGTGGGCGGTGACGTCCGCCGACAGGAGACCCGCCCGCAGTTCCGCCCTGGCGAGCCGGTTCCTGAACCCGCTGAGGCTCGTCCGCTCGCGCTCGCGGTCCTTCCGGAGCAGCGAGCGCAGTTCACCACGGGGCCTGCCGGTGCCCAACAGGCCCTCCAGCTCCTTCCTCCGCTGATCGAGTTCCTTCAGGCGGTCCGTTCGCGCAGCCTTGATCTCCGGTCGGGCGGCCCGCGCGTCCGCTTCGGCCCTCTCGGAGTCCTCGGCGCACAGGGCCTCGACCCGCCCCACCCTGGCGGCGCTGTCTGCGCGGATCTCGTCGACGAGGGCCCTCCCCTCCGCCGAGGCGATGCCGACGAGCCGCTCCCGTTCCCGCTCGGCGGCTTTCAGACGCCCGGACGCCTCGGTGGGGGCGAGGGTGAGTCCTCTGCTCCTCGCACCGCGGATCAGCTCCCTACCGGTGGCGTCCGCGCGCTCCACGAGATCGTCGGCCTCGGAGCGCGCGGCCCGGACCGCGGTCGCCCCTCGCTCTCTCTCGGCACGGACCAGGGCCTCACCGCCCCGGCGGACCCGGTCCACGTGCCCGTCGATCCTTATGCTGCTCTCCACGCCGGCCATGTACGACCGGGTCCGTGCCTCCGCGATTTCCCTGAGCCGTCTTCTGATCCGCATGTCCTGCATCGTGCGACCCTTGGCGTTGTCGTCACCGGCGTCCGGCGGGGGTCCGTGCGGGGCCCGCGCTCGCTCCGCGGCAGTCCTTTCCGGGAGTGGTCGTGCTTCACCGTCGGCCATGGCCTGGTCCTTCCGTGGGGGGTGGGTTCCGGTGGGCACCGCCGCGCTCCGGCCCCCTCCGCGACGCGAGCAGTCGTCGGTGCGGCTGTCGCCGATGCGCAGAGGTGGTCATGAGGCGCCCCTCCCCCTCCTGGGAGCGGGAACCCGCGCCGGGGTGCGGCGCGGCGCGGGGACCGCCCTCCCGCGGTTGCGTCCGAACGCTCCGCCGAGCCGCAATCCGGGGTTGTGCCCGGCCGCCCCGCCGAGCCGCAGCCCGGGGCTGCGCAGTCGGGGCCGGGTAACCGTCGCGGCAGGTCCGGCCGGTGCGGTGCGCACGGGCGCCGGGGCGGGGCCCAGGCTCCGCTCCGCCGCCGAGACCCGGCCCCGGAACCTCCGGGTGGCCTCCCGACCCTGCCGGTGGTCCGCGCGCAGGCGCGCGTGCAGGGCGCGCGGCGTCAGGCGCTGACCGCGCAGGTCCCGCACCTCGGAGGCCCTGCGGTCGAGGTCCGCCAGGCGCTCCGTGCGCGCCGCGCCGACCTCCCGCAGGGCCGCGCCCGCCCGTGCCACGGCCTGCCGGTTGTCACGGTCGCGGTCGGTCCGGGCCCGGGCCACCTCGGCGTCGGCGGACGCGCGGACCCGGTCGACGAGGGCGTTCGCGCGCTGCTCGGCCCGGGCGACCCGGCGGTCCCGGGCCTCCCTGGCATCGCTTACGCGCTCCTCGAGCTGCTCCTGGGGGAGGTTGCGTGCCTCCCAGCGGGCGCGCCGGACACCGGCCTCGCCGGTCCGGCGCGCCTGGTCGGTGAGCCGGTCGGCCCGCTCCCGGACCGCCCCGACCCGGGCGGCACGGCGCTGCATGGCCTCCCGGACCCGGGCGTCGCCGTTCTCGCGAACGGCGGCCACGTGGGACTCAATCCGGCCCAGGGCCTTCTCCGCCTGCCTGTCGGTCCTCTTCTTCGCGCGTTCGATGGACCTGAGCCGCGACCTGATCCGCAGGCGCTCCATCGGGCGGCCCCGCCTGAGCGACCAGCGCAGCGCCAGGAAGGAGAGCCGGAAGGCGAACCGCGAGAGCCGGAACAGCGCCTCGGACAGGGCCCTGAGCACCGCCCCCAGCAGCTGGAGCACCCAGCCCGTGAGCCTGTTCAGGTCCTTGAGCGCGGCGACGGTCTCCGGGGCGACCTGTCCGCCGCCGTCCGTGGACGACGGGGTGGCCGGGGCACCTCCGGAAGAGCGGGGGGCCAGCCCCTTGGCCTCCCCCGCCAGGGAGGAACCGCTGCGCTCCCGGTCCCGGGAGGGTACGCGCTCCGGCGGCTGCGCCGCGTCGGCCTCGGACATGTCCTACTCCCTCTCCGCGGCGGCCGCGGCACTGCGGCGGCCGCCGTAGCGCTTGCGGGCCCCGCTGGTGATGAGCGCTTCCGCGGCCTTGATCTCGGCGGAGATCAGGGGGGCGCGGCGGTCCCGGTACCACGGGAGCATCCGCAGGATGGTGGGCTTGGCGGCGGTGGCGAAGAGCAGGCAGTCGCCCTTGTCGATGCGGCGGATGTCCGAGCCCTGGAGGATCTCCTGCCGCCGCAGCTGCACCGAGTGGTTGCCCTTGCCCTCGCCGTAGCTGAACGACGTGGTGGACACGTCGTGCTGGCCGACGAGCTTGGACAGGGCGTCGACGATCTTGTGGTCGTCGAGTCCTGCGCCGAACACCTTGACCGTGGCGGCGGACCACATCGCCTCCATGCCGTTCTCCGTCCACACCCGCACGCCCTGGCGGTGGCTCTGGAGGATGGTGACCGGCACGATGCCCCGCGACCCCAGGTGGGAGTACATGTCGGGTAGGTCGGCGATCTTGCAGATGTTCGCGGCCTCGTCCAGGACCGCGACCAGCGGCGGGTCCAGGCGCCCGCCCTGCGCCTCGGAGGCCTGCTCCCCGGCGAGGAAGATCGCGTCCGTGAGCGCCGCGATGAGCGGGGCGGAGGCCGCCCGGGACTTGCTGAGCAGGTGCAGGGTCTGCCGGGTGGTGACGAAGGTACGCGGCTCGAACCGCGGGAAGGGGTCGCCCTCCTGGGGCGTCACCCACCGCATGATCTCGGGGTCGTCCAGGCAGCGGGCGGCGGTGCGCGCGGTGGTGTAGATGCCGTCGCGGGTCTCGGCGACGATGTTCTGCGTCTCGCGCAGGGCCTCGGCGTAGGCGGTGAACCCGTGGTCGAACAGGACGTCCACCGGCTGCGGGAGCTTGGTGTCGTGCAGCCACTCGCCGACCTCGCGCAGCGACCGGCCGTCCAGCGCGGCGGCCAGGATGAGCTGGGAGAGCAGGGCGCGGGCGGCGGGCCCCCACATGTCCTTCTTGGAGTCGTCGTCGATGGTGAGGACGAAGTGCCCGGCGAGCCGGTAGGCGTCCTCCACCCCGCGCACCTCCGCCAACGGGTCCCACCAGAACTCCTGCTCCTGGTGGGTGATGTGCTGGGGGTCGAACAGCCACACGCGCTCGCCCGTGGTCCGCTGCCGGATCGCCGCCGTCGCCGACCAGACGTCGGCCTTGTTGCTGGTGGCCAGGGCGGCCCCGGGCGCGTCCAGGACGTAGGGGATGGCCATCGCGGTGGTCTTGCCCGCCCGGGGGGCCATGAAGGCGAGGACGGTGTCCTCCCACGAGGCGAACAGGCGCTTGCCCACCCGGTCCCCTCCCATGCGGACGTCCCCGAGGGCCAGGCCCACGTCGGCGTCCCGGAGCGACCGCCCCCGGGACCCGCCGAGGGAGCGCCGCCGCAGGCGGACGGCCTTGTCGGCGGCCTCGGGGCGGGCCAGCTCCGAGACGGTGTCGTTGTCCTTGTTCAGGGCGCCGACCGCGTCCGGCTGCCCGTACAGGGCGTCGCGCAGGCGGGCCAGGACCCACCACACGGCGGCGGCGGACGCGGTGGCCAGGAGGGTGAACACCAGCAGGACCGGGACCGTGGGCACGCCCGGCCACACCGCCGTGGTGTCCCGCATCAGGAGGGAGTAGGCCCACAGGGGGCCGAAGGGGGTCACCGTCCCGCCCAGCACCGCCGCCACGACGCGGGCGGCCAGCCAGAACAGGAAGAACAGCCCGACCACGCCCCAGAGCGCGAGCAGGACCAGCAGGGGCGGCGCGCCCGCCGCCGCCACCCCGCCCTTCACCTGGTACCTCGGACGTTCACGGGCCACGGTTCACTCCCTCCGGATCGCCTGGTCGGTGTCGTACAGGGTGAGCTCGTCGCGGGTGAGCGTCATCTGCACCGGGATGCCCAGGCGCTCCGCACCGGTCTTGATCAGGTACTTGCCGCGTCCCGGGTGGCGGGCTCCGGGCTGCCAGGAGTCGGGGGAGGACCAGGAGGAGACCAGGCCCTGCTCGGGGGCGGTCATCGGGGTGATGCGGTTGACGGCCGCGAGCTCGCGCGGCGGCAGGCCCGCCAGGACGGTGATGGCGGAGCGGTCCACGAACCCGCGCGCCTTGGCCCGGTCCTCCTCGGTGGCCAGGGCCTCCAGGTCGTTGAGGGAGTGCGTCACCATGACGGAGGCCATGCCCTTGGAGCGGTTGAGCCGGGTCAGCGAGTCGGCGAACTCGACCAGGCCGGGGGCTCCCCGCAGGGCCCGCCACAGCTCGTCCATGACCCCGATGTAGGAGCGGCGCCGGATGACGCCGTGCTCGGAGAGGACCGCGGCCGCGTCCACCATGCCGAAGCCGTAGCTCCACGTGCACAGCATGGCGGCGGTGAGGAGCTTGTCCCCGGCAGCCCCCACGCGGGAGATGTCGACGCTGATCCCCGGCGCCTCCAGGTCGAGCGGGGTGGTGGTCTCGCCGTCGAAGACCCCGGCCAGGGAGCCCGTGCACAGCAGGCGGAGGGTGAAGACGAGGTCGTCGACGCGCTTGTCGTACTGGTCCCGGGTGTCGGCGCGGGCGAACGACCGCAGCGAGTCGGGCCCCTCCTCCACGACGTTGAGCACGTCGATGACGGTGGGCTGGCGCCGCCCGGCGAGCCGCTCGTCCAGCAGGTCGATCGCCGCGCCGAGCACGACCTCCTCGGAGTTGGCGATCCGCCCCTCGCGGACCAGGGTGCACAGCGCCATGAGCAGGGAGATCCGGCGGGAGCGCACCTCCCAGCGCAGCTTCTCCCGCTCCAGGTCGGTGAGCCGCCCCATGACCTGGCCCAGGGGGCCGGCGTCGAGCGGGTTGATCCGGTCCAGGCCCCGCCCGATGCGCACGACCTGGCCGCCGAGGTGGGCGATGAGGTCGCTGTAGTCGGGCTTGGTGTCGCCCAGGATGATCGCCTGGGAGCCGAACGCGACGGCGCCGGTGACCAGCCGCTTGACGAACGTCGACTTGCCCGTGCCGGGCTGGCCCAGGACGAAGCACCCGGGGTTGGTGATCAGCCCCGCGCGCAGCCACGCCATCGGGTCCAGGCAGACGACCTCGCCCGAGAGCAGGTCGCGGCCGATGGGGGTGCCGATGGCGGGCGGCTTGCTGCTCGTGACGAAGGGGAACAGCCCGCACGCCTGGGCGGTGGTCGCCTGGTACTCGACGACGTTGGGGATGTTGGGCGAGGCCCCGCCGCCCCGGTGCCGCCAGCCGAGCAGGGGGGCGATGACCTCGCGCTCCCGCTCCGCCGAGCGGTCGGGGGCGGCCGCCTCCTGCTGCCGCCTGCGCTTGACCCTCCTGCGCTCCTCGCGCTGCTGGCGGCGCTCCTGCGCCCCGCTCTGCCGGTCCACGATCGACATCGGTCGCCTCCTAACCCATACCGCGCTGGACGAGGAACGGCGGGCACACGCCCAGGGGCAGCGTCGTGGCGAAAGCGACGTCCTGGCTGCCCCAGGCCCGGCGCAGCCGGATCCGGGAGGTCTCGGCCGCCGACTCCGTGTGCGCGATCGCCTGCTGCATCCTCTGCTCGTCGTCGACGGTGGCCGTCGTGTACAGGCTCACCTGCACCAGCCCGGCACCGCGCGTCTCCTCCTGGGCCGCCTGCCGGGCGTAGGCCAGGTCCTGCCGGTCGCGGGCGCTCACCCGGTGGCGCACCCGGTAGGACAGCTCGCTCTTGTACTGTGCGGCGGCGTTCTGCGCCTCCAGGGCGCGCGCAGCCGCGGCCGCCGGCCAGGGGCGGAACAGCAGGGTGGTGCGCTTGACCCAGCGGGTCGGCGCGAGCAGTTCGGCGAGCACCGTGCTGGTGACGTGGGTGCGCGGTGCCTCCTGCCAGATCCAGGAGACGCTCGTGCCGCTGTCGTGGGTGTAGCGGTCGTGGTGGGCCTCGGCCTCGACCGGGGTGGCGTCCGTCCAGTCGACGCTGCCGATGTCCCCGGGGGTCTTCTGGAGCAGGGAGCTGAGGTCGTTGAGCGCCGTGGGGTCGTAGGCCGAGCGCACCATGGCGACGAGCTGCTCCGGGGTGGCCCGGCCCAGGACCGAGACGCCCGACCCGGCCAGGGAGGTCTCGATCTGGTTCAGGTACCCGTTGATCTCCACCGCGGCCTGCATGCGGTCCTTGGGGGCGGTGGGGAACTTCCGGGGGTCGTAGGTGATGCTGACCCGGGTCTCCACCTGGGCGCTGACGGTGGGCGCGTTGACGACGAGGTCGTGCATGATCTTGCGGGCGGCCTCGGGGGAGGCCGGGTCGATCTCCGCCTCGACCCGGTGGCGCAGCGCGCTGCCCGGGTCGGGCCGGGACTCGACCGTCACCGTCACCCACTGGACCCACGGCATGTATCCGAGGGAGGCCAGCCACTGGTGCCAGCCCGCCACCCAGGTGTCGACGTCGGAGGGCTCGGCGAGCCACACCGAGTTGGACGACACCAGGACCGTCGCGGTCATGTGGCCCAGCCGCCGGTTCCACGCCAGCCCGAACCGGCCGCCGCGGCCGTCCTCGCAGGAGAGCAGGGTGACGGGGGCCAGGACACCGGGGAGCTGGAAGGCGCGCGGGTGCTCGACCATGACTCCGGCGCGGTAGCGGGTGTGGCCGAGCACCTTGGCCCACCACCAGCGCAGCCGGGTGAGCAGGAAGGCGAGCAGGGACTCGCCCTGCACGGGCACCGCGGCCAGCACGAACGCCACCACCATGACCGGCAGCAGGTACAGCGCCAGGCCCGGCGCGAACAGGCCGGACAGCATCAGCAGGATGAGCCCCGCGAAGAGGAAGAGGGTGGCGGTGAGGCCGAGACCGAAGAGCCCGATGCTGCGGCGCTTGCGCCATCCCCCGTACGTGCGAACCACTCAGCCCACCCCTCCCCCGACTCCGTCGGGCATCTCTGCGCCCCCGGCTCCTCCGGGTCCGCCCGGATCCCCGTTTCCTCCTGCTCCCCCGGTCCCGCCGGAGGTCCCCCCGGTCTCCGGGACCGCCCCGTCGGAGGTGCTCCCCCCGTAGGAGCCGTCGCCCCCGTAGGAGCCGCCCCCTGACGAGGATCCGTCGGCGGCCCCGGGTGCGGACCCGCCGCCGTCGCCGCCGTCCGCGGCACCGGTCGCCGAGGTATGGCTCTGCTCCGAACCGGTGACCGTGGAGTCGACCGTCCCGGAAGCCCCGGAGGCGGTCGTCCCCGCCGTGTCGGAGCCCGGGGAGCCGGACGGGTCCGAGGCCCCGGCGGCGGTCGGGTCCCCGTCGGCCGTCGCGGCTCCCGGGTCCCCGGTCCCGCCGAGGGTTCCGCCGTCCAGGGCCCCGGTGCCGCCGGAGCCGCCGCCCGCCGAGCCCTGGGTGCCGAGGGCGTCCCGGTCCGCGGCGCCGCTCGGCGGTCCCCCCTGGGTACCGCCGCCGTCCCCCTCGCCGAGGTTCCGCGACAGGCTGGCGGCGCGCTCGTTGGCGCCGGCCGCCGCCTGGGGGGAGGGGGAGGGAGGGCCGCCCATGGTGCCGCCGCCGACGCCCTCGGGAGCACCGTTGCCGGCCGAGGAACCGCTGCCCTCGCCGCCGCCACCGCCGCTCCCGCCGCCGCCACCGCCGCCCAGGAGGGATCCGGCACCGCCGGTGGCGAGTGCCATCATCCACAGGGCGGGGGAGCTCATCAGCTTCATCAGCACGGGCAGCGCGCCCGTCGCGAGGAGCATGACGCCCGCGGCGAGGAGGTAGCGGGACAGGTCGTCGCCGGAGGAGCCGTCGGTTCCGAGGATGACCAGGCCCGCCAGGTAGATCACCAGCAGGAAGGGCTTGTAGAGCAGGCAGGCGAAGAGCCAGCCGATGACCTTCGAGAAGATCTGCACGCCGGGGATCAGGGTGCTGGCCGCGGCCAGCGGGAGCAGGCAGGCGATCAGGTAGACGACGGCCTCGAGCAGGGAGAGGACGATCATCTGCGCGTTGAGGCCGATCATCACGGCCAGGCCGACGAGGAGGGTGACAGCCTGGCGGGCGGGCTCGTTGTCCGTGAAACCGAGGTCGCCGAGCTCGGAGCCCACCCGGATGATGCTGGGGTAGACCTCGATCGCCGTGTACATGAAGTTGCGCTCCATGCCGTCGTGCCGGAAGGTCACGCTGTCGGTGATCATCCAGGTCAGGCCGTTGCCGAAGTTGACGAAGGCGTACACCAGGGCGAGGCCGCCGAAGGTGGCGACGATGACGGTGAGCAGGCCGCGGACGAGGTCCATCATCGGGTCGATCCGACGGGTCCAGAGCAGGCGTACCGCCGCCAGCAGGATGCCCAGCGTCGCCAGGAAGAGGACGAGGGGGCTGAAGATGTTCTGCAGGTGCAGGACGCCCTGGTCCACGGTGGCCACGGGGCTGGTGGGCGAGCCCGCGTACTCGCCGCGCACCGGCAGGGGCCCTCCGCTGTGGATGATCAGGGCGAACAGGCGCTCGATGACGCCCTGCAGGCCTTCGGAGACCCACTTCTCCAGCGCGCTTCTCTCCATGCCCTCACCTCCTCGAAAGTCGTGGGACGGAACGGCTCGGGCACCGCCCCGGCCGGCTTCTCACTGCTCCGGGCCCACCGCCGGTCCGGCCGCCGCCGTGTCCTGTGCGGACATCAGCACGTCTCGACCTTCTCCTCGGCACTGGGGTCGGCGCTGGGGTCGGCGTCGTGTTCCCGCGCGCTCTGCGCGTCGACCATGCAGGCGAAGACCTCGCCGAGGTCCCGCTGCGTCTGGTGCCTGGATCCCTGGAGCAGGGCCGCGGCCACCGCGGCGCCCGCGACGAGCAGGACGATCCCGAGGACGACCCAGGGGAGTTCGGCCATGCCCCGGGCCGCGATCCAGGGGTCGCCGGTGAAGTTCGCGTGGATCATGCGGCCGGCGATGATGACGAGGGCGAGCACGCCGATGAGCGCCCCGAGGCCGACCAGGTAGCCGAGGACCTCGTTGCCGGAGCGCTCGAAGGACTGCATGGCGAACACGGCCGGTTCCGCCTGGGCGGCCGCCGCCGGGACCGGGCCGCCGGTCGGTCCGCTCATACGCCGACCAGCGTGGTCACGACGGGGACGGCGACCAGCATCAGGGAGACGCCCATGATGGTCCAGACGACACCGCCGACGCCCTCGGCCGCAGCCTCGGAGCGGCCGAGCCTGCCGGCCACCATCTTCCCGGCCGAGTAGAGGATGCCGAAGACGCCGATGACGACGACGACACCCTGGGCCAGGTTGAGGAAGCGCCCGATGGGGTCGCCGTCGGGGCTCTGGCCGCCCATGCCTCCCCAGCCGGGCACCCTCGGCTCGGGGTCCCAGGTGACCTCGGCGGGAAGGGAGGCGGCCAGGTGGGCGGCGTCCGCGATGACCGCGAGCGCACCCGCCATCAGCCGCCGCCCACGTTGGCGACGGCCCGGATCACGGGCACGGCGACGAGCATCAGGGAGATGCCCATGATGGTCCAGACGAGGCCGCCGACACCGTCGGCGGCCAGGTCGGAGCGGCCGAACTTGCCGATGGCCATCTTCCCGGCGGCGAAGAGCACACCGATGATCCCGATGACGACGATGATGCCCTGGCCCCAGTTGATGGCGGTGCCGATGGGGTCGTCGCCCTCGTCGAAGTCGGGCAGCTTCGGGTCGGTGGTCCACCCGAAGTCCATGGGGACCATGGCCAGGTGGTGGGTCAGGTCGGCCGCGACCTGCAGGTATCCGTCCATGCTCATCCGTTCTCGTCAGCCTGCGGGGTGGGGGCGGGGGTCCCGGCCGCCGCCGTGATCCGCGCCAGGGCCCGGGACGCCTTCCTCGGCAGCGCCACCCTCGCCGCCTCGGCCGCGTCGACGTAGCGCAGCCCCGGGACGAAGGGGAAGCGGATCGGGCGCCCGGTGCGCTCGCCCACCAGGCGCAGCCGCGCCGAGGACTCGGGGGGTTCGGGGCCGGAGCCGTCGGCCACGACCACCAGGGCCGCGGGCCGCAGCCCGTTGTGCTCCAGGACGTTGACGACCTCCGCGAGCCGCGCCGTCGCGGTGATGCCGTCCCGGGAGACGAGGACCAGGGGTCGGCCGAAGACGGTGACCAGATCTCGGTCGGGCGTGTAGGACCCTAGGTCCCAGGGGGTACCGAGCAGCGCGGCCAGGGTGGTCGTCCCCGCGCCCCCGTGGCAGCCCAGGACGGCCGCCTCACCGGGGCCTCCGACGGAGGACGCAGTGGAGGCGCCGCGAACGTCATCGGCGTCGATGGTCGCCTCCTCAGGTGCTCTCCCCGGATCGCTCGGTCCGTGTCGGAGGAGGGGCGGAACCCGACGGAGTCGGAGAACGTCCCGTCACTCGGAACTTCGCGATTCACGACGTCCGAAAACCGGAGTTCTCGGACGGGGGTAACGGACGGTGATGCCGCTGGGCCGGGGCGGGGGTCGAACAGCAGGCCATATATACCGCAAGGGCATAAAACGCCTCAAGTGACCAGTGTCACATTTGTCACTCTGCGCAATGATGCCCGCCGACACCTCGCGGACAATGCGAAAAAGAAGGCCCGCCCCTCGGCCACCAAGAGGAATAGTTCGACTTCGAAGCGTGATCGCACTTGGTCGTCCCCCGCCCTTTGACGGGTGTCGCATTCGGGACCTCTTGCCCGCGAACAATGGAACACTCAAGGGTTTATGCAAAAGTTACTCATGTTCACACTGGGTCACCGCATCCGGACGCCGAAATCCATTGCCGTACCGGGAGGCCGTCTGTATGGATGTACCGGATATCCAGGAGCGGAACGGCGGGTCCGGCATGAGCGACTTCACCAGCGGTTCACGCGAGAAGGTGATCGTGATCGGGATCCTCGCGGCCCTGGTCATCGCCCTCGTCCTGCTGTTCCGGCAGCTCATGGGCGGTTCCGAAGCGGAGGGGCCCGACCCCGGGACCGCTCCGCAGGCCCCGGCGGCACAGGGCTCGGGGGAGCCCGTGGGCGACGTCCTGGCGCTCATGCCCCACTCCGAGGACGAGCTCACGGCGGGCGCCGAGACCGCCCGGGACTTCGTCACCGCCTACAGCGAGGTGCGGCCCGAGGAGACCGACGAGGAACGCCTCGCCCGGCTCTCCCCCCTGATCGCCGAGGACTTCTTCGGCACCGTGGAGGACCTCGTCCTGGGCGCCCCCCACAGCGCCGCCGTGCGCGGGACCCCCCCGGAACTGCGGGTGTCGGCGACGGTGACCGCGATCCGCCACATCGGCCCGGACTCGGTGATCTTCGAGGTGGACGCACGCTTCCTGAGCGAGACCGGCGACGACGGCGGCAACGACCCCGTGGCGTACGCGGTCACCGTGGTCCCCGGAGAGGGCGGCTGGAAGGTCTACGCCTTCCAGGGCGCCGAGGTCGGCAACGAGGGGGAGGCACTCTGATGGCGGACATCCGGGGGATCGCCGGGCGCCTGTGGACGCGGGCCCGCAGCCTCCTGCTGCCCGGCGCAGGGCGCGACGGGGACCGGGGATCGGCCTCCCTCCCGCAGGGCGGCGCCGCACGGGTGGGCGGGGGCGTCACCGCACTCGCCGTCATGGGGGGCATCGCCTACGCCGCGACCATGTGCGGCCCCGTCGGAGGTGTCTCGGCGAGCGGCTTCGACGGAGCGGGCTCCACGGGCGGCGTGGTCCAGGCCTCCGCCGTGTCACCGTCCTCGGGCGACACGATCGAGATCAGCACGTACAAGAGGGGCGGAGGGACCCTGGGCGTCACGGTCGCCGTCCCCGAGAACATCCTGCGCATCCACCGCGCGGCCGCCGACGCCTACGGCCTCCCCTGGGAGCTGATGGCCGCGATCGGCGCGATCGAGACGCACAACGGCCAGTACATCTCCCGCGACCCCACCTGGCACTCCGGCCTCATCGAAGGGCAGCGCAATCCCTACGGAGCCGCCGGGATCGTCCAGTTCGGGGTCCAGGACCCGGTCACCGGACAGGTCGGCGGGCGGCTCGGCAGCGCCGGCAACGCGTGGGGCGGCAAGCCCAAGGAACCGGTCGCGGACCGCCGCTGGCACTACGAGGTCGGTGAGATGCCGGCGAACCCCCGGTACTTCGGCATCGACGGCAACGACGACGGGATCGTCAACGTCTGGGACCCGTGGGACAACATCACCTCGGGGGCCTTCCGGATCGCCTACTACGCACGCCAGGCCGAGGACCGCGGATCGGGTGCGGTCTGCGGGCGGAGCGACCTGAGTCCCATGGAGTGCACGGTCTTCAAGCACAACCCCGCCAAGTGGTACGTCGACCAGGTGATGGCGGTGGCCCGGTACTACCAGAACTCCGGTATCGCCCCGACCTCGCCCTCGCTGAACATCGTCAACGCCTCCGCGGCCTCCTCGGCCTCGGCCCGGGACTGCGAGGAGCAGGCGGGCGTGTCGCAGTCCGCGTTCCTGGGCAGCGCGGGTCCCGCGCACCGGGCCGCCGTGGAGTTCGCACGGAGCAAGATCGGCACCCCCTACGTGCTGGGTGCGACCGGGCCCGGCGCGTACGACTGCTCCAGCCTGGTACAGGCGGCCTGGCGGGCGGCGGGGGTGACCATCCCGAGGACCACCTGGCCGCAGTGGCTACCGGACGACCCCGGCCATGTGTACACGGGTGCGACGACCGAGCGGATGCAGGCGTCCGCCCTGCTGGGGGGCGCCACCGGAGCGGCCGCGATGGAGCGGTTGGAGGACCGGCTGCAACCCGGCGACCTGCTCTTCTTCCACACCATCTCCTCCCAGCGGAGCCCGTCCCACGTCGGCATGTACGCCGGCGGGGGGATGATGATCCACGCGCCCGGAACAGGCCGCTTCGTCGAGGAGGTGCCCCTCTCCGGCCGCCTGGGCAACTTCGTCGGCGCCCTGCGGATCAACCCGACCTCCGCCGGAAGCCCCGACACCTTCGACGCCTGACAGCAGCACCCCACCGGAACACCGGGCTCCACGGAAAGGGATGATCAACCATGGTCGCTTTTCTCGCACCGCTCGCCTGGGCGGCGGGCGGCACCGCCCTCCGCTGGGTCGGCCAGCGGGTCGTCATGGCGGGCGGAAGCCGGGCCGTGTCCTTCCTGGGTTCCCGCGGCGCGACCTGGCTCGCCGCCCGGGGCGGCTGGAAGGGCCTGGCCAAGGGCATCGGCAGCGGCGTGCTCGGCTTCGGCCTGGGCGCCCTCAAGCTCGGTGCCGCCGCCGTGCCCGCCCTGGCGGGCCTGGCCGCGAGCGCCGGGGCCGGTGTGCTGGGCGCGGCCGGTGCCGCGCTCAGCGGCGCCACCGGCCTGCTCGGCATGCTGGCGGGCGCCTTCGAGGGCGCGGCGTCGGGGCAGTCGTACGGCATGTCCGGACCGGCACTGCGGGGCAGGGGCAGGGGCGCCAAACCGCTGCACGCTTGACCCCGGCCCCGGCGCGCCCGCACCCGCGCCGGGGCCGACCCCGCCTCCCCTTCCCCACCAGCCCTCGGAAACCGCACTGTGAACACGTACGCCGCCTCGGCCCCCGTCCTCCCGTTGACCATGGACGACGCGGTCATCCGCGCCGACCGGTTCGACGGCATCGCCGCCTCCGTCGAGACCGCCCTGCTGGGCAAGTCCGAGGTCGTGCGCCTGGCCCTGGTCGCCATGCTGTGCCAGGGGCACGTCCTCCTGGAGGACGTGCCCGGCACCGGCAAGACCACGCTGGCCCGCGCCGTCGCGGCCGTCGCGGGCGGTGACTGGCGGCGCGTCCAGTTCACCCCGGACCTGCTGCCCTCCGACGTCACCGGGGTCACGATCTTCAACCAGGCCACCCGGGAGTTCGAGTTCCGGCCGGGCCCGGTGTTCGCCAACGTCGTCATCGCCGACGAGATCAACCGGGCCTCGCCCAAGACGCAGTCGGCCCTGCTGGAGGTCATGGAGGAGCAGGCCGTCACGGTGGACGGAGTGCGGTACGCGGTGCCCTCCCCGTTCCTGGTCGTGGCCACCCAGAACCCCGTGGAGATGTCGGGCACCTACCGGCTGCCCGAGGCCCAGCTGGACCGGTTCCTCATGCGCCTCTCCCTGGGCTACGCCGACGCGGCCGCGGAGATCGCCATCATGCGCGGGGACGCCCTCACCTCCCCCGAGGACCTGAAGCCGGTCCTGGACGAGGAGGACACGCGCCGGCTCCGCGAGGACGCGCGCCGGGTGTTCGTCCACGACTCCGTCTACGAGTACATCCTGCGCATCGCCCACGCCACCCGCGGCCGGGCGGAGCTGAGCGTGGGCCTGTCGACCCGCTCCACGGTGGCGATGGCGCGGACGGCGCGGATGTTCGCGCTCGTCTCCGGGCGCCCCTACGTGGAGCCCGAGGACGTCAAGTACCTGGCCCGGGCGGTCTGGGCGCACCGGCTGGTCCCCTCCCCCGAGGCGTCCATCGGCGGACGGGGCGGGGCCGACGTGCTGGAGGAGATCCTCCGGGACACCCCCGCGCCGCCGCCGGGCCGCCCGGCGAGCCCGGCGGCCGGCTGATGCCGACCGCACGGGGCCTGGTCGTCGCCGCGACCGGGGTCCTGCTGCTGGTGCTCGGTGTCCTGTCCGAGTACCAGGAGCTGGCCCTGCTCGGGGGCGTGGCCGTGGCGGCGGTCGTCCTGGCCGTGGTCGCGGTGGGGCGGCCCGCGGCCGTGGCCGTGGAGCGCTCCCCCTCCGCGGTCCGCACGTCCCCCGGTACAGCCGTGGACGTGCGGCTCTCCCTGCGCAACACCGGGCGGCGCGCCGTCCGCGCGGCCGACCGCGTGAGCGGCCACCGGGGCGAGCAGCCCGTCCGGCCGCGGCGGCTGGCGGGCCGGGCCACCGCCGAGGTCCACTACCGGTTCCGGCCCGGCCGGCGCGGGCTCGTCCGGCTGGGCCCGCTGCGCGCGGGCCGCTCCGACCCGCTGGGGCTGGCCGCCGCGCACCGCGACCACGGGGACACCGACCTGGTCTGGGTCCACCCCCGGTGGGAGCCGCTCGGCTCGGTGCCGGTCGGCCGGCGGGCCGACCCCGACGGGGAGGCCGACGGCGCGCCCTCCGGGGCGCTGACCTTCCACACCCTGCGCGACTACGTCTTCGGCGACGACCTGCGGCACGTCCACTGGCGCAGTTCGGCCCGGCTGGACCGGCTCGTGGTGCGGGAGTACGTCGACGTCTCCCAGCCCCGCCTGCACGTCCTCGTCGACGACCGCCCCACCCCGGGCGGCGAGGACCGGCTCGACGAGGTGGCGAGTGTGGCCGCGTCCCTGGCGGGGACCGGTGTGGGCGCGTCGATGCACTGCGAGCTGTGGCTGGTGAGCGGCCGGGGGCGGGACTCCGCGGGCGGGCTGCCGCCCCTGCTCGACCTGTTGGCCGAGGCGGTCCCGACACCGGACGCCGACCTGACCGGGGCGCTGCGGCTGGCCCGGTCCCGGCCCGCCGGGGACACCGCGATCCTGGTCTCGGGCGCGCTGGACACCGCCGACCTGCGGTCGTTCGCACGGCTGGAGCACCACTACTCCTCCCTGGTCGCGATCGTCGTCGGTGCGCGGGAGCGGCCGGTCGCCCCGCCGGCGGTGACCCTGCTCACCGCCGGGGACGCCCGGGGTTTCGCGGAGCACTGGAACGGGGCGCCATGGTCACGCTGACACGCGAACGCGCGGGTGCCCCCGCCGGCGGGGGCCGCCCGGCGACGCGGCGGCTCCTCGCCGGCGGGGGCCTGACCCTGGCCGCCTCCGCCGGAGGCGTCGCGCTCGCCCCCGGCTACGCGACACCGGTGCCGGTGCAGGTGGTTCTGCCGCTGTGCGCGCTGCTCGCCGTGGCGGTGACGCTGGCGGCGCGGGCGCGGCTGCGCCCGTCCCTGGTGGTCCCGGTCGGGCTTCCGCTGCCGCTGGCGGCCGTGGTGGTCTGCGCGGCCGTGCTCCCCGGCCAGGGGACGGGGGTGGTCGACTCGACGGTGGAGGCGCTGCTGCACTCCGGCGCCCGCATCCTGACGAGCGCCGCACCCACACCGCTCAGCGTGGACACGCTCACCGCGCCGCTGCTGGCGACCTGGCTGGCCGGGGTCGGCTCGGTGCTGCTCTGGCACGGGCGGCGACCGGTGCTGGCGATCCTTCCGGGCCTGCTGTGGCTGGTGGGCGCGGTGGTGCTCAACGGCCCGGTGGCGCCGCCGGGGTTCCCCTCGATCGGGCTGGTGGCGGTCGCCTCGGTCCTGCTGATGTCGGCCGCCTCCGACGGGCGCCCCCCGGCCGGGGCGGCGCCCGCCGACCTGGAGGTCGAGGACGGCGGCCCCGGAACGGCGACGGGCGGGCGCGCGGGCCGGGTCGTGACGACCGGGCTCGTGACCGTGCTGGCGGCCGCCGTCACGGTGTTCGGCGGGCCGGTGCTGCTCGCGGGCTGGGAGACCCGGCCGCACGACCCGCGCGAGGCCCTCACCCCGCCGATGGCTCCCGAGGCGGCGCTCAACCCGCTCGGCCACCTCTCCGAATGGGCGGCCGCGCCGGACGGGACGCTGCTCACGGTCCGCTCCGAGGAGCCCGTCGAGCTGCGCTGGGTGGCCCTGGCGGACTTCACCGGGACGACGTGGCTGCCGGAGGGGGGCTACCGGGCCGCGGGCGAGGTGCTCCCCGCGCCGGAGCCCGCGCCGCCGCACGCCGTCCGGGTGGGCGCGGAGGTGGCCGTCGGCGAGGGCCTGCCCGGCGGATGGGTCCCGGTCGTCGGGGCCCCGCGCACGGTGGGCCTGCCCGCCGTGGGCCACGACGCCCGGTCGGGGGTCGTGGTGCTCAGGGAGGGGCCCGTCGCGGGCGCGGAGTACTCGGTCGCCGGCGACGTGGGGGACTGGCGCCCGGCGGAGCTGGCCACCGCGCACGTCCCGGCGGACGAGGAGTTCGACCGGTACCGGGAACTGCCCGCGGGGGCCCCGCCGGTCCTGAACGACGTGGTCGCGGCGGTCGCCGGGCAGGGGCCGCCCTACGAGCGGGCCAGGCTCATCGCCGAGTACCTGCGGGAGTCCCACCACTTCTCCGCGGAGAGCCCGGGCGGCCACGGGTACGCCCACATCGCGCAGGTCCTGGCCCCGCCCGGGGGCCGGGGCGGCGGGGGCACGTCGGAGCAGTTCGCCAGCGCCTTCGCCGTGCTGGCCCGGGCCGCGGGGCTGCCGAGCCGGGTCGTCGTCGGCTTCGGCCCCGGGGACGAGGCGGGGGACGGCACCCGCACGGTGCGCACCGGCGACGCCGTGGCGTGGGGCGAGGTGTACTTCGAGGGCTTCGGCTGGGTGCCCTTCTCGGTGACCCCCGGGGAGGAGGGGCGCAACGCCCCGGAGGAGACCTCCGCCGGCACGGCCGGGGACGAGGACGGCGAGGAGGCCGAGCACCAGGGGGCGCTGGGCGGCGGGGCCGAGGGGTCGCAGGAGCGCCCGCCGGAGCGGGAGGACTCCTGGACCCGGCCGGCGCTGTTCGCGGGCGGGGCCCTGCTGTCGATCGCGCTGGCGGTCCCCGCGGCGCGGCTGCTGCGGCGGTGGCGGCGGCTGCGGGCCGGCCCGCCCGAGCGCCGGGTGCTGGGCGCCTGGTGGGAGCTGCGGGACGCCCTGCGCCAGTGCGGGGTGCCGCTCCCGGCGGGCGGGACGGTGGGCGAGACCCTCTCCGCGGCCGGGGACCTGCTGCCCGGGGCGGAGCGGTCCGGGAGCCGGGACGAACTGCTTCGGCTGGGCCGGGCGGTGAACTGGATCGGGTTCGCCGAGAACGCCCGGGTGAGCCGGGAGGCGGCGGTGCAGGCCGCCGGTACGGTGCGGCGGTGCTCGTCCGGCCTGCGCCGGACCCGCTCCCGGACGCGGCGGGCGCTGTGGTGGTTCGACCCCCGGCCGCTGTTCTGGCGGGCCGGGTGAGCACAGCCGTGGCACGGAATGCGAGGAGGGGCGGGGGATGAACGGGTCGAGGTCCGGCGCGAGCCTGGTCGAGGGGTTCCACTCCCTGGAGGTGCTGCGACGGAGCGCGAACGCCACCGTCTACCGGGCCGTCCCGGACGGCGGCGGCGACCCGGTCGTGCTGAAGGTGGTGCGCGCGGTCGGCGGCGGCCCGGCACGGCCGGAGGTGCCGGACGGCGTCCCCGGCCTGGTGCCCGTGCTCGCCCGGGGGAGCACCCGGTCGGGTCGGCCCTTCGCCGCCATGCCCCTGTACGCGGAGGGCGACTACGCCGGTCTCCTGGACCGGCGCCACCCGCTCCCGCTGCCGGAGGTGGCCCGGGTCGGGGCGGTCGCGGCCGGGGCGCTGGGGGTGCTCCACGCGGCGGGGCTGGCACACCACGGTGTGGAGCCCGCGCACCTGTTGTCGGGCGGCGGGGAGGTCGCGCTCGCCGGCCTGGACCGGGTGCGGCCGCTGGGGGACCCCGGTCCGGCACCGGACGTCGCGACGCTGCCCTACACCCCGCCCGAGGTGGTCGGGGGCGGGGCGGCGGCCCCCGCCTCGGACGTGTACCGCCTGGCCGCCGCGCTGTGGGCGCTGCTGGCGGGGCGCGCGCCGTTCGGCGACGGCCCCGGGGACCTGTTCGCACTCCGGGAGCGGGTGCTGGGATCCGTGCTCCCGCCGCCCCGGGAGGACCTGCCCGGGGCGTGGCGGGCGGTGCTGTCGCGGGCCCTGGAGAAGGACCCCGCCCTGCGCCACCCCGACGCGGCCGCGTTCGCCGCCGACCTGGCGTCGGCGCAGGCCGGGACCCCGGCGGAGCGGGCGTCGGCGGGCACGGCGCCCGCGGGGCGCGCGTGGCCCGCCGCTCCCGTGCCGGGCCCGGAGGCGGAGGCGGAGACGTCGGTGGACGCAGCGGCGCCCCCGGCGCCCGCGGGCCCGGCCGTCACGCCCGGACCGCCGCTCCCGGAATCCGCAGGGCACCCGTGGGACACCGGGTCCACGCCGGAGACGCGTGCGCCGGCGCGGACACCCGCGGGCTCCCCGGCCCCGCCGCCGGACGCACCGGCGGCGGACTCCGTGGGGGAGGCATCGGCGGCGGACGCCGTGGGGGAGGCATCGGAGGGCACGGCGCCCACCCCGCCGGCGGTGGACGAGGAGGCGCCCGGCGAGCCGCCGGCCCCGCGGCCGGCGAGCCGGGAACCCGCGGCTCACCCCACCGCCTCCCGGCCGCCGGTCCCGGGAGCCGCGGGGCGAGCACAGGGCACCGGAACCGCGTCGGCCGAGGCGCAGGACGGCCTTCCGGCTCCGCAGCCCCGGACACCGACGCGCCCGGCGCCCGCGACGCCGCCCACCGCGCCGGCGGAGGGCGCCCACGCGGAAGCCGTCGGAGCCCCCCGGCCGCCGGCCCCAGCGACCCCTGACCTCCCGCAGGCCGCCGGAGCCGCGTCGGCGGAGACCGCCGGGACACCGGCGGGTCCCGGCACGGCGGAACCGCCCGCCACGGCCCGGGCACCGCTCACGGTCCCGGGCGGGTCCGCCCCCACCGACCCCTGGCACGGCATCGCCGACCGCGCCGCCCCGAGCGCGCACGCCATCCCCGGGAGGGCGGCACCGCCGCCCTCCGCGCCGCGGCGGGACGGCGGTGGCCCCGGGGACCCGTGGCACGGCATCGCCGGCGCGGCGCCCCCTTCCCCGAAGGCGAACACGGCACCGCGCACCCGACCGGAACCGGACGACACCACCGGCGACGCCTGGCACGGTCCGGTGGACCGGCGGACGCCGGGCGGCCCGCACGACCGGGAGGACGGGTCCGCGCCGCGCTGGGGCGCCGTCCGGACCGCCGTGGTGGCGGCGGCGGTCCTCGTCACCGTCCTGGGCGTGGCCACGTTCCTCAACCCCGGCCCGGTGGCGTCCGTGCTGGGCGCGGTGGGGCTCATGTCCCGCGAGGAGCCGCCCGCGCCGGAGGGCGGCCTGCCGGAGGTGTCGGACGTCCCGACCGCCGCCGTCGCCCCGGAGGCCGCTCCCGGAGGGGTCGCCCTGGAGGACTCCGGGGACGCGGTGGTCCTGACCTGGACCGCGGCGGAGGGCGCCGGGTCGGCCCCCCACCACGTCGTGGGCGGACCGGTGGGCGACACCCCGGCCTCGCTCGCCGACGCGCCGGCGGGCACGTCCGAGGTCCGGGTGGAGGGCCTCGACCCGGGGACGGAGTACTGCTTCATCGTGATCGCCCTCCTGGGAGGGGACACGATCGCCCACTCCGAGGAGGTCTGCACCGACCGGGGCGCGGGCTGAGGCTCAGCTCCCGCAGTTGGTCCGGAAGACCGTCGCGGAACGCCCGTTGGAGGCGCCGGTGACGTCGACGCACGCACCCGGCGCCTGGACGTACACCGGACCCGTGGCCCCGGTGCCGGTGCTCCACTGCGCCCCGCCCGCGCCGTCCGATCGGCGCAGGCCGATGTCGACGGCGCCGCTGCCGATGGTCACGGCGCAGTTCTGGCCCAGATTCCTCTCGTAGAAGAGGTACATCTGGCCGCCACCCGGGATGGGCTTGGGCCACCCGCTGGCGTTCTGCGTGTACCTCTGCGCCCCCGACGCGCTCTGCGAGTTGCAGATGGCGACGGGGTCGGCGGCCTGCACAGCCGAGGTCGGGGACAGCAGCGCCACCGCGACGGCGGTCGCCAGGACACCGGCCCACGAGGCCCGGATCTTGCGACGCATCACCGGAACTCCCTTTCGCATCTGGAGGGACTGCTGGTGGAGGACTGCGCGGCAGTGCCGTCCGCGGCCAGCGCGACCACGGTGAACCCGTAGCAGCGCCCGGACCCCCCGCGCCCCATGGTGTGGGAGAGCGAGCCCCCTCCGGCGGCGTTGCCGGTCACGGTCACCGCCCCGAGCCCGCCGTCGCCGCTCGGCGTGATCCGGTACTGCGCCGCGCCCTCCACCCGGGTCCAGGTGATGGTCACGTTGGCGCCGGACACGCTGTGGCCGACGCTCGCCGGGGCGCCCAGCACGGGTTCGGGCATGGTGAGCGGCCGACTGCTCGTCGGCCCGCCGCTCACCCCGCCCTCGGTCCGCGCGGTGACGGTGAAGGTGTAGGTCTCGCCCGGGGTCAGCCCGGAGACGTCCGCGGACGTCCCGGTGGCGGTGCGGTCGCTGGGGTCGGTGCCCGAGGCCGCGTCGATGGTCAGGAGGTAGTCGTGGGCCCCGTCCACCGCCGACCAGGAGACGGTGGCGTTCTCGCTCCCGTTGGCCTGGGCCGTCACGGAGGCGGGGGCGCCCGGCGCCCGTTCGCCGGGGGTGACCTCCATGCTCTGCGCCGCCGGACCGATGCCGTGGGCGTTGACGGCCCGGACCCGGAACCGGTAGGCGGTGCCGTTGTCCAGACCGGTGATCTCGGCCGACAGCTCGTCGCCGCCGACGGTCAGCTCACCGTTGTTCCAGGTGATCTGGTACTCGTCCACCGGGGCGTCCGGGGAGTAGGCCTCCGGCCAGCTCAGGGAGGCGGAGCCGTCGCCCGCGGTGGCGGACACCGGTGTGGGGGCACCCGGCGGTGCGCCCTCCGGCTCGTCGCCGCCGGGATCGGGGGTGGGAACGGGCGGGAGCGGCTCGCCGGGGTCGGCCCCCTCGCCGGCGCCGTCGCCCTCGCCCCGGCCGCCCCGGCCCTCACCGGGCAGGTCTCCGGGTCCCGGGGCGTCCGGAACGTCCGCGGGTCCGCTGTCGCCGGGGTCGGCGGCACCCGGGCCGGGGCCCGGGTCCGTGCCCGGCTGCGGGTCGGGCTCGCCGCTGTCGCCGGGCTCGGGTGCCCCGGGTGCGGGCGCGCCCTCCTCCTGGCCCCCGAGGCCGGGCGGCGGGTCGGACTTGTCGACGATGGTGGCCCGGCCGTCGGGGTCGACCACCGCGGCGACCCCGGTGCGGGGCGAGTTGATGAACAGGCGCCCCTCCCGGACCTCCATCTCCAGGGGCCCCTCCGCGTCGGGCAGGGTGACCGGGGTGAGCTCGCCGCCCCCGGCTTCGAAGACCCTCACCATGCCCTCGTCCGCGAAGGGCACGTAGACCCGGCCCCCGTAGGCGACGGCGGTCCCGGCGCCCTCGCCGACCGAGAAGTGCGCGGTGCGGGCCGCGCCGTGCGGGTCGGCCACCGTGAGGACCTCGCCGGCCCCGGGGAGGGTGACGGCGACCAGGCCGCCCCGGGTACGGGCGGGCAGATCGGCGTCCTCCAGCGGCAGCGGGGATTCGACGGCCCGGGTGTCGCCGTCCGCCGCCACGGTGACGAGGCGGTCGCCGGTCCGGTCGACCGCGAACGCCCCCTCGTCCAGGACCGTGAGGGCGAGGTCGGCACCGGGTTCGGCGGCGGCGGCCGTCCGCTCGACGACCGCGTCCTCCCCGGAGATCTCCACGCCCACGACGGTGCCCTGGGTGGGCACACCCAGCCAGAGCGTGCCCTCGTCGTCGAAGGCGCCGCCGACCAGCGGGGCCGGGATCCGGAGCGTCTCCCCGGTGGGCTGGAGGGTGGCGGGGTCGACCGCCTTGACCTCGCCGGAGGCGCGGTCGATCACCGCGGCCCCGTCCTCGCCGAGAACGAGGTCGAAGTCGCCCGCGCCGAGTTCGAGCACCCCGGAGAAGCCCATCCGGCGCAGGTCCACCGAGGTGACCTTGCCGGTGACGGGGTCGTAGAGGAGGAGGAAGTCGTCGTTCTGGACGACGCGGATGTCGGTGCCCGCGGACTCGGGCAGCCCCGCGACCAGGTCGACCTCACCGCTGTTGCCGTTGATCCGGGCGGCCTCGCCCAGGGGGCTGGTCCACAGCCACACGGCGCCGTCGGACATCTCGTCGGCGCGTCCGAGGGCGCCGGTGCCGAGGACGGTGCTGAGCAGTGCGGCGGTGAGGACGACGACCGTCAGTCCCGAGGCGTGGGCGCGGGCCCGGTTCCGGAGGGAGCCGAGCAGGCGGCCGGCGGAGGCCGCGCGGGAGGGGCGATCCGGGACCGCGGGGGATTCGGTGGAGGGGGCCACGGTGCTGCTCTCCCTCTGACGGGGTGGCGCGTGCGGGCGGCGGGCACCGAACGGCGCCGGAGGTGCGGGGGTCGGCGCGGGGCACGGGCCGAGCAGAGGACAGGGAATTGTCTACCAGCCCCCAGGAAACCCGTCAATGCGGATTTTCATTGACGAATCGTACTCAGCTCGCCTCGTCGGAGGGGGGCGCGGAGGGGCTCTCGGAGGCCCCCTCCCCCGGTCCGTCCTGCGGGGGCGGGCCGTAGACGAAGCGCTGGCGGCCCTGGACGAGGATGGCGTGGCCGCCCTCGGTGACCGCCTCGACGTGGGCGGACAGGTCGTCGGCGACCACGTCCATGTCGCGGGCGTCCAGCACCACCTGGGAGTCGGACTCCCCGCCCCGGTCGGTGCCGTATATGAACCCGCCGTGGGCGAACGCCGGGGAGAACGAGCCGCCCTCCTCCTCCAGCCCCCACAGCGGCTCCCCGGCGACCAGGTCGATGGCGACGGCGGTGGCCGCCCCGCTGGCCTGGGGCAGCAGGAAGGTGCCGGTGACCGCGTCGTAGAGGCCGCCGGCGGGCCCGGCCGGGTCGTAGGCGCCGCCCACGGGGTTGGGGCCGGGCTCCTCCAGGGTCCACAGCAGGCCGCCGTCGCCGGGGTCGTGGGCGGAGAGCACGGAGGGGGACTCGGCACTGCTCCAGCGCACCAGCAGGACGTCCTCCCCGGTGTCCCCGTCGCCGTCGCCGGGCTCCCGGGTGTCCTCGTCCGCGGTCGCCTCCTCCTCCGGGGCTGGGAGCGGGAACAGGCCGAGCACGTGCGGTGTGGGCAGCGGGGCGAGGCCGGCCAGGCCCAGGTCCCCGTCGGTGGCACCGTCCAGGGTCCACAGCTCCTCGCCGGGCCCCTCGGGGTCGAGGGAGCGGGCGTGCAGGGCTCCGTCGCCGGAGGCGAGCAGAACGGCCCCGTCCCAGGCGGTGACCGGGACGCCGAGCCCCCGGGGCCCCTCCCCGTCCTCCCGGGCCTCCTCCGGAGCCTCCCCGTCCTCCTCCTCGGAGGGCTCCCCGGACGGCTCCGGCGGCGGGGCGGCGAACTCGTACGACCACAGCTCCCCGCCGTCGGCGGCCAGCACGGTGTACTCCCCGTACGGCTCCTCCGCGGACCACTCCCCGGGCCGGCGCACCCCGACCCCGTCCAGGTAGAGGTCGCCGGCCTCGGCGGGCTCCCACAGGGTGCCGCCCGCGGGGTCCAGGACGAAGGGGTCCCCCTCGGGACCGGACATCAGCAGTACCGGCGCACCGCCCAGGTCGGTGTCGAAACCGCGGAAGCGCGCCTCGCCCTCCCACAGGTCCGCGCCGGTGGCGGCGTCCTGGAGCAGGTGGCGGTCCTCTCCCCCGGAGCTGACCAGGAAGGAGTCGCCGACGGGGCTGATCCGTACGCCCAGCGGGTCGGCGAAGATGGTGTGGACGTCGGCGTCGTCACCGTGCAGGACCCGCAGCACCTCGCCCTCGATCCCGGGCGGGGCCTGGCCCTCGAACTCGGTGGAGACCGGCGCGGGTTCGGCCTCGGGCCCGACCGGGGCGGGCCCGGGGCCGCCGCTGCACGCGGCGGCCAGCAGCGCCGCGAGGCCGCAGGTGAGGGCCCGGGCCACCCGTGAGCTGCGCATGAACCGTTTCTCCCCACGAACGATGACGTTTACGGCAAATCCTAAGCCGGGCGTCGGCGTCCCGATACATACGGCCACCGGTCGTTACGGCGCCGTGAACCGCAGCCGGATCAGGGCTCCACGTCGACGACGGTGGTGCCGCGCACCTCCAGCCCGGCCCTCCCGCCGGTGAGCTCGGCGATGAGGAGCTCGAAGTCGGACAGCTCGGCCTCGGGCAGGGCCACCTCGACCCTGACCCGCCCCCCGTAGTCCACGCCGCGGACGTGGAAGCGGGAGTCGCGCAGGTCGCTCTCCAGGCGCCCGCCGATCACGTAGTCGGCGAACACGTCCACGACGAGCAGGCGGCGGCGCTCCAGCACCCCGAGCGCGTCGACGGCGGCGGACACGGCGCTGCCGTAGGCGCGGATGAGGCCGCCCGCACCCAGCTTGACCCCCCCGTAGTAGCGGGTGACGACGGCGGCGGTGTCGGTCATCCCGCGGTGGCGCAGTACTTCGAGCATGGGCACGCCGGCGGTCCCGGCGGGCTCGCCGTCGTCGCTGGAGCGCTGGATCCCGCCGTCCTCGCCGAGGATGTACGCGGTGCAGTTGTGGGTGGCGCTCCAGTGCTCCCTGCGCCGCCGGGCGATGAACTCCCGGGCGGCCTCCTCGTCGGCCACCCGGGCCAGGGCGCAGAGGAAGCGGGAGCGCTTGATCTCCAGCTCGTGCTCGCCGTCGCGTCTGATCGTTCGCATGTCGCCTGTTCGGACGGGGTCTGGTGTGGGCCCGTCCAGTCTCCCATCCGGCTCCGCGCCCGCCGCACCCGCCGCGGGCGCGGACAATGGGGGCATGGACGACTCCTCGATCGACGCCGCCGGGGCCCTGGCCGATCCGCTGCGGCGCAGGCTGTACGAGTTCGTGGTGGAGTCGGGCGGCGAGGTGGGCCGCGCCGAGGCCGCGGAGGCGCTGGGCATCCAGCGGACGCTGGCCGCGCACCACCTGGACCGGCTGGCCGAGGCCGGGCTGCTGGAGACCGCGCGGCGGCGGCTGACCGGCCGGGAGGGGCCGGGGGCGGGGCGCCCGGCCAAGCTGTACCGGCGGGCCGACCGGGAGCTGTCGGTGAACCTGCCGCCGCGCGACTACGGGCTGGCGGCGCGCGTGCTGGCGGAGGCGGTGGAGCGGCACGGCGCCGAGGAGGCGCTGCACGCGGCCGCCCGCGAGGAGGGGCGGCGCATCGCCCGGGAGTCGGCGGCCGGCTCCCTGCCGGGGCTGCTGCGCGAGCGCGGCTACGAACCGGAGGAGATCGGGGACGCCGAGCCCGGCGGGGGCGGCCTGCGCCTGCGCAACTGCCCGTTCCACGCCCTGGCCCGGGAGTTCCCGCCGCTGGCCTGCGGCCTGAACCTGGAGCTGCTGCGGGGGGTGCTGGAGGAGTGCGGGCAGGACGGCGACCGGGCCCGGCTGGACCCGGCGGCGGGGCGGTGCTGCGTGGTCATTTCTAAAAACAAAAAATATTGACATAGAGACCGGGGCCGTGGTGCGATACTCCGCATGAGCGACCCCCGCCCCGGCCACCAGCTGGCCCAGTTCAACGTCGGCCGTCTCCGGGCACCCCTCTCCGACCCCTCCATGGAGGGGTTCACGTCACAGATCGAGCCGGTCAACCTCCTGGCCGAGAAGGCGCCCGGCTTCGTGTGGCGGCTGGTCGAGGAGGGCAAGGAGGACGCCACCGGCCTGCGCCCCTTCGGTGACTCCCACCTGGTCAACTACTCGGTGTGGGAGGACGTGCAGGCCCTGTGGGACTTCACCTACCGCACCGACCACCTTGAGCTGCTGCGCGGACGGCGGCGGTGGTTCGACCGGTCGGAGGCCCCGCACCTGGTCCTGTGGTGGATTCCGAGCGGTACGATCCCGAGTGTCGAGGAGGCCGGGAGGCGTCTCGACCTGTTGCGCGAACGCGGCCCCTCCCCCGAGGCCTTCACTCTCAGGACGCACTTCCCTCCCCCTTCGACACCCTGACTCCGCACTCGCAGCGATGAGTGAATCGCTTTGGGTAACCTTGCGGACGACCGTCGAGAAACCACCGGGAGTTCCGTCATGCGCACGCCACCGCTCGCCGTAGGCGCCCTGGCCCTGACCGCGTTGCTCGCCACCGGGTGCTCCGGGGACGCGGGCGAGGGCGGGGACGGCTCGGCCTCCCCGCAGAGCCCGGCCGGCGTCCAGCCGACCGCCTCCCCCAGCGTCACCGCCGGGATCTTCATGCCCCCGGGGGAGAGCCAGGCCGCCATCACCTACGACGAGACCGCCGTGCCCGAGGGCGCCACCTCCGACGTCCAGGTGCGCGTCCAGGAGGGCTCGACGTCCGTGCAGTTCACCGGGACCGGGCTGGAGGCCGACCGCGACTTCGGCGCCCACGTGCACACGCAGCCCTGCGGCGACGCGCCCGAGGACGCCGGCCCGCACTACCAGAACGACCCGGACCCGGCCGCCGACGCGGAGAACCCCTCCACCGACCCGGCCTACGCCAACCCCGAGAACGAGGTCTGGCTGGACTTCACCACCGACGAGTCCGGCGCCGCCACGGTCAGCGCCACGATGCCCTGGGAGTTCCGCGAGGGCGAGGCCAACTCCCTGGTCCTGCACGAGAAGCACACCGCGACCGAGCACGGCGAGGCGGGCACCGCGGGCGACCGCCTCGCCTGTGTCAGCGTCGCATTCTGACGCCCCGCCCCCGGGGCCTCCGGAACCCCGGCGGGCGCCCCCGCCCGGGCCTCCCGGAGCCCCCGCGCCGGGGTCACCGCCCGGCGGGCCGGGCGGGCTCGGCGGGCTCGGGGAGGACCCGGCGCAGCAGCAGCCGCTCCCCGAGGGCCCAGGCCCCCGAGACCAGCAGGTACAGGCCCGCGGCCAGCGGCACGAACACCGCGATGGCCACGGTCGTGAACGGCAGGTAGGAGAGCGGGCCGCGGGCCATGCGCTCGGCCTCGGGGGTGACGGCGGGCATCGGCAGGTAGCGGCGCGAGGCCCACGCCACCAGCGCCAGCAGGACGAGCAGCAGCCCGAACACGAGCGCACCCGCCCACCCGTCGCCGGCCAGGGCCGCCGTCGGGGTGGCGCCCAGCGCCACCCCGGCCAGCGTGTGCTCCAGCAGCGCGCCGCCGCCGGGGCCCTGGCCGATGAACACCCCGTACAGGGCGATGACGACGGGCAGCTGCGCGAGCGAGGGCAGGCAGCCCGCCAGCGGCGAGGTGCCCGCCTCGGCGTACGCCTTCTGCTGGGCGGCGACCAGCTTCTGCGGGTCCTCGCGGTAGCGGGCCGTGATCTCGGCCAGCCGGGGCGCGATGCGCAGGCGTGCCTTCTCGGCGCGCACCTGCGCCACCCCCACGGGCACGAGCAGCAGGCGGACGGCGACGGTCAGGGCCACCACGGCCAGGGCCGCGGCCGGTTCTCCCGCCAGGGGGGCGAAGAACGCGGTGAGCGCGGTCAGGACCGCGGTGAGCAGGGACATGACGGCCGAGATCGGCCACACGGAGTACACGGTGGAACGGACCCTTCGTCCAGGAGGAAAAGAACGGACGTCGGGCCGCCCGGGACGCCGAAGGGGCGTTCGGGAACGACGGGCTCGGATGCCGGGCGGCCGCTACCGGGCCGCGCCGGGCGCCCTGGGACGCGGTCGGCCCGCCGCGTCGGGGTCGCACAGGGCCGGGACCGGGGACCGCTCCGAGCGGCGGCGCATCGCGCCCGCCCGCCCGGCCGTGGTGTCGCAGACGGGGACCGTGGAGAAGCCGTACGCCAGGTACCCGGCGAGGGCGGCGCCCACCACGACGAACAGCAGCGCCATGGGGGCGGAGGGCAGGAGGTCGGGGCCCGGTCCCACGAGAAGGAGCTCGGCGAGGAACAGCAGCAGCGCGTTGGCCATGTCGCCCTCCCCGCCTCATGTCGTGAGTGTCACGGACCGCATTCCGGCAAATCCTATCCGGACCCCCCATGTCCGTCGACATTCCGGTCCCCGCCTGGAGAAATCCGCCGACACTCCGGCGGCGCTCCCCTCGTTTCCGCCGCGCGTGTAGCTAAATGACCCCTGTAGCCACGTGACAGAGCGTGATCAGGAACTCGCCGGGCGGCACGCCGGGCGAGACCGGCCGTGAAGGGGAACCCCGTGCCGATTCGCCCCGCGAACCTCGCCACCATGTCCGCGACCATCGCCGGAGCGATCGCCGGGATGTCCAGCCGGGAGGACCAGGCCCCTCCGGTGAGGATCACCTTCGAGTCCGGCTACCAGCAGACCGTGGAGCAGGGCGGCTGCCGCGCCCTCAAGACCGGCCAGGGCGGGGTCACCGCCATCGCCACCGAGGCCAAGGTCAAGTTCGCGCTGTTCGCCGGGACCAGCTGCCAGGGCAGCCGGGCGCTCGCCTCCGGACACGGCAGCGTCAGCTTCGGAGACCCGGTCCTGGCAGGCGCCATCGTCATCGGCTGACCGGGCCGCCCGACCGGATCTCCGCCACGTCCCCGGGCGGGGTCTCCAGGGTGTCGCCGCGCGAGCGCAGCACCGCGCCGGCCACCGCGTGGCCCAGGCGCAGCCGCCGACGCACCGGCAGGCCGTCCAGCAGCCCCGACAGGAACCCGGCCGCGAACGCGTCACCCGCCCCCACCGCCTCGACCACCTCCACCGCGGGGGAGGGCTCGAAGACGGCGTCCTCCCCGGAGAAGCAGGTCGCCCCGTGCTCGGCGTCCTTGACCACCAGGGCCGGGACCTCCGGCAGGACCGCGCGCACGTCCTCGGCGGTGGGCGTGCCCCACAGGCGCTCGGCCTCGTCCCTGCCGACGAACACGATGTCGGCGCGCCGGGCCAGGTCCAGCAGTACCGGGGCGGCGACCCGGGCGGGCCACAGCGCGGGCCGGTGGTTGACGTCGAAGGAGCGCAGGGTGTCGCCCTCGGCCCGACCGGTCAGCAGGTGCTCGACCAGGGCGGCGGCCCGGGCGGACAGCGCCGGGGTGATCCCGGACAGGTGGACCAGCCGGGCCCCGCGCGACCACACCCGGTCGGCGTCGGCGGCGGACAGCGCCGAGGCGGCCGATCCGGAGCGGTAGTAGAGGACCCCGGCGCCGCCGGGCCCGGTGTCCTTGACGTACACGCCGGTGGGGCGGTCGGGGTCCACGGCCACGCCGCGCACGTCCACGCCCCACCGGGCGACCGCGTCGGTGACGATCCGCCCGAAGGGGTCGTCGCCGACCCGGCTGACCCAGGCGGCGGTGTGCCCCAGGCGGGCCAGGGCGACGGCGACGTTGGACTCGGCTCCGCCGGTGCCCAGGGTGAGGCTCGCGCCCGCCGTGAGCGGTTCGGTGCTGTGCAGCACCGCCATGGTCTCGCCGACGCAGACCGCGTCGGGCCGGGTCTGGGGGGGTGTGCTCATCGCCGTTCCCTTCGGACGGAGCGGCCGGGCAGGAGGTCGGTTCGGCGCCCGTCGCGGACGGTGAACTCCCCGGCGACGAGGACGTGCTCGATACCGACCGGGGGGAGGCGGGGATCGTCGTAGGTGGCGCGGGCGTCGACGGTGTCGGGGTCGAACACCACCAGGTCCGCGACCGCGCCGAGGTGGACCGCGCCGCGGTCGCTCAGGCCGAGGCGGCGGGCGGGGCGCGAGGTGAGGTGGCGGACGCACTCCTCGAGGCTGAGCACCCCGAGTTCGCGCACGTAGTGGCCGAGGTAGCGGGGGAAGGTGCCCCAGCCGCGGGGGTGGGGCCTGGCGCCCACGAGGATGCCGTCGCTCCCGGCGGTGTGGGAGCTGTGGCGCATGATGGTGCGGATGTTCTCCTCGTTGCCGACCTGGAGCAGGCAGCCGCTGCGCAGCTCGTCCCGGACGAGGAGCTCCATGTACAGGTCGCCCGCCTCGCGGCCGCGCCGGGCGGCGAGCTCGGCGACGGACGCGCCGACCGCCCAGGACAGGGAGGGGTCGGCGGTGCCGGTGACGACGATCGCGGTCCAGTCCATGGGGATGCCGTGGTTGCCGTCGGTGCCCTCCACCTCGATCTCGTGGAGGATGCGGGCGCGGGTGGCGGGGTCGCGCAGGCGCTCCAGGGTGGCGGCGGTACCGCCGGCCTGCGCCCAGCCGGGCAGGGGCGCGCCCAGGTAGGTGGCGCTGGCCCGGTAGGGGTAGGAGTCGAGGGTGACGTCGAGGCCGTGGCGGACGGTGGCCTCGTCGATGGCGTCCAGGACCTCGGGGGCCCGGCCCCGGTTCTGCGGGAAGTTGACGTGGCAGTGCGCCAGGTGCAGGGCGACCTGGGCGCGCCGGGCGACGTCCAGGCACTCCTGGTAGGACTCGACGACCCGGGAGCCGTAGTTGCGGTGGTGGGGGCAGTAGTAGCCGCCCGCCTCGCGGACGGGGGCCAGCAGGGCGACGATCTCGTCGTCGGTGGCGTACATGCCGGGGGTGTAGGTGAGCCCGCTGGACATCCCGTGGGCGCCCTCGGCCATGCCGCGGGCGACGATGGCGCGCATGCGGTCGAGTTCCGCCGCGGTGGGCGCGCGGTCCTCGCCGCCCAGGACGGCCATCCGGACGTTGCCCTGCGGGACCAGGTGGGCGACGTTGACGGGCGCTCCGGCGTCGACCCGGTCGAGGTACTCGCCGATGCCGCGCCAGGCGTGGTCCAGGTCGGGGGTGCCGTTCCAGCCCGCGAGCCGGGCGCGCAGCTCCTCGACGGTGTCGTCGGTGACGGGGGCGTAGCCCAGGCCGTCCTGCCCGACGACCTCCAGGGTGACCCCCTGGAGGACCTTGGCCTCGTGCCCGGGGTCGGCCAGGACGGCCAGGTCCGAGTGGGAGTGCATGTCGATGAAGCCGGGGGCCAGGACGCGTCCGGAGATGTCGACGACCTCGGCGGGCCCGCCGCCGCCGGTGCCGGTCATCCGGCGGCCGGAGCCGGGCGGGACGATGTGGACGATGCGGTCGCCGCGCAGGACGACGTCGGCCGGTCTGGAGGGCCCGCCGGTACCGTCGACCACCCGGCCCCCGGCCAATACGGTCTCGGACTGCACTGTTCCTCCGTTCAGGGGGCCGACCGGTCGGGGTGTGTCGTCGACCGGATGCCGGTGGGGCCAAGATACGCTGCCGGGAACAAAATTGGTAACTTTGTTTCTAATAGGCGTGATCCGGGCCACCCCGCTGGTCGGCATGTGCACCGGTGTGCGCATACGCATGTGCATTCGTAAGAACGCCGGTAAAGGCATTATCGACCAGGCGGGCCCCGCACGCGAGACCCGACCACAAGGAGATCAAGGATGTCCAAGAAGGCGGTCCGCACGGACCACGCCCCCGCCCCCGCCGGTGCCTACAGCCAGGGGATCGTGGCGGGAGGGTTCCTGTTCACCGCGGGCTTCGGCCCGCAGGACCCGGAGACCGGCGAGGTGGCCGCCACCGTCGGGGAGCAGACCCGCCAGGTGCTGGCCAACATCTCCGCGGTCCTGGCCGAGCACGGCCTGACCCTCGACGACGTCGTCAAGACCACGGTGCACCTGGAGCACCTCAAGCGCGACTTCGCCGAGTACAACGCGGTGTACGAGCAGCACTTCACCGCCCCCTACCCGGTGCGCACCACCGTGGGCTCCGACCTGGCCGACATCCTGGTGGAGATCGACGTCGTCGCCAAGCTGCGCGACTAGTGCCCGTGCGGGGCGGCGTCTCCGGTGGGGGCGCCGCCCCGGTGCGTTCCCGGGCACGCGCCGGAGGCCACCAGGCCCCCGGGCGCTCCCGGCCCGTCCGTCGGCCCCCGCCCCGCTCCCCCGCCCCTCCGCGAGAACATGACCCGGCCCCGCCCCTCCGCGGGCGCACGACCCGGCACCCGCCCGGGCCGCCTCCGTGCCGCGGGCGCCGTGCCGACGCCTCCCCGCGCCGCGGGCGCACACGACCGACGGGGTCCGGACGGCCCGACCCCCACCGCGGTCCACAGCCGCAGCCGCGGTCCGCAGGCGTCCGAACCCGCGGCGGGTCCGCCCGCGCCGCCGCACGGCCGGGCCCGCGCGTTCCCGGCCGGCCCGCGCCGCCGCCCCGGATCCGCCCCTCCCCCCGGCCCGGACCGGCCCGCGCCGCCTCCGGCGCCCGGGAAAAACGAATCCGCCGCACCGGTGACCCGCCCTTGACCTGGAACATGTTTGGCTTGAGTCCTTGGGGCTAGTCGTCGGAAAAGACATGCCATGGCAAGGAAAAGTCGGTAATGGACCGCCGGGAGATCCATGAGTCAGGACGACAGGGACCAGAAGTCGTCCTCGCGCGCAGAAGGGCGGAAGTCGATGATGCGTCGCCTGCGCGAGGCCCAGGAACAGTTCGAGGAACTCACCGGGCTGGAGGTCGAAGGCGTCTCCGGCTTCGAGTCGTCGGACGACGGCTGGGACCTGACCCTCGAGGTCATAGAGCTGCGCCGCATCCCCGACACGGTGAGTCTCCTGGCCACGTACTCCGTCCAGATCGACTCGGACGGAGAGCTTCAGGGCTACCGGCGCACCAAGCGCTACACCCGGGGCCGGGCCGACGGCCAATGAGGCGAGGAAACAGGAAGAGCGTGTCCGACCACAGGAAAGACCATACGAGAAAGGGAGATTCCGATGACGGTGATGCAGCAGTCATCCGGGGGCGGCCGAAGCTCGGGCAACCTTTATGAGGTCCTGGACCTCATTCTGGACAAGGGGCTGGTGATCGACGTGTTCGCCCGGGTCTCGCTCGTGGGCATCGAACTGCTCACGGTCGACGTGCGGATCGTGGTGGCCAGCGTCGACACCTACCTGCGCTTCGCGGAGGCGTGCAACCGCCTGGACCTCACCAGCAGCGGCGGCGCGGGCCTCCCCGACCTGGTCAACGGAGGCATGGAGAAGGGCGCCCGCAGCAAGTCCAAGGGCGCGCTCAGCGGCGCGGCCGAGGCCATCTCCGACACCTTCTCCAGCGGGAAGTCGGAGGAGAAGGAGAAGCAGCCCGCCCGCTCCTCCCGCCGCCGCACCTCGAGCAAGAAGGAGGAGGAAGAGGAGTGAGCACCTACGTCTACGGGATCGTCCGTGACAGGAAGGCCCTCGACGGGATGAAGCTGAGCGGCGTGGGCGAGGAGGGGGCCCCGGTCCGCTTCGTCCGCAGCCACGGTGTGGCCGCCGCCGTCAGCGACGCCCCCGAGGGGCTCCGGGCGAAGCGGCGGGACCTCACCGCCCACCAGAACGTGCTCCAGGACCTGGCCGAGGCGGGCTCCGTCCTGCCCCTGCGCTTCGGTTCCCTGAGCGAGGACGACGAGGCCGTGGCCGCTGAGCTCGCCCGGTCGGCGGACCACTACTCCGAACTGCTCGACCGGCTCCAGGACCGTGTGGAGTTCAACGTCAAGGCCGAGCACGTCGAGGAGGCCGTGCTGGCCGAGGCGCTGCGCGGCGACGAGGGCCTGCGGGCCGAGAACGAGGCCCTGCGCAAGGCCGGGGGCGGGACCCCCGGTGAGCGCATGGCCTTCGGCGAACGGGTCCACCACGCGGTGGAGGAGCTGCGCCGGAGGGACGCCGACGCCGTCCTGCGGCCGCTGAAGGCCTTCGCCGACAGCGTCAGCGAGAACGACCCGGTGGGGGCGTCCTTCACGAACTCCTCCTTCCTCGTTCCCCGGGACCGCGTCGAGGACTTCCTGAAGGAGGCGGCGCGGCTCCAGCAGGAGGCGGGCTCCTACATGGAGGTCCGGGTCAACGGCCCCCTGCCCCCGTACAGCTTCGTGACCCCTCCTCCGAACTGACCGTCCGGACCGGGACCGGCCCGGACCGAGGAGCGACATGGGAATTCTCAGTTCCATCCTCAGCGCCCCCCTGGCGCCCGTCCGCTTCGTCGACTGGACGATGAACCAGGTGGTGAGCGCGGCGGAGCGGGAGGTGTACGACCCGGCCCGCATCCGCTCCGAGCTCGCGGAACTGTCCGACCGCCTCGACCGCGGCGAGATCTCCGAGAGCGATTTCGACCTAGCCGAGGACGAACTGCTGGACCGGCTGGAAGAGGCCGAGGAGTTCCAGCGGGAGTCCGCGCGAGACCAGTGAGGTGAGACCAGGTGGGGGACACAGCCAAAATCGTGGCCGCGGTGGCGGGCGGTTACGTCCTGGGACGACGGAAGAAGCTGAAGCTCGCCATCGGGCTCGGCCTCTACCTGGGGGCGAAGAAGCTCGACATCGATCCCCGCAAGCTCGGACGGGAGCTGCTCAAGGAGGTCTCCTCCCTGCCCGCGGTCGGTGAGCTGAAGCTCCAGTCCCGCGAGCAGCTGGTCGAGGCCGGCAGGACGGCGGTGGGCAACCTCGCCGACAAGTGGGCCGGCGACCTGGCCGGGGCCCTCGAAGGCCGGACCTCGCGCCTGCGTGAGGGCCTCGCGCCCGAGAAGGGCGGCTCCGAGGAGGCCGAGGACGACGCACCGGACTCCGAGTCCGGGTCGGCCCCGGAGGACGGGGGCTCCCCGGAGGACGGGGGCTCGTCGAAGGAGGAGGGCTCGTCGAAGGACGGAGCCGCCGGAGGGAAGGGGACCCGCAAGCGCGGGCGGGCCCGGTCCGGGGCCGAACGGGCCGGAAGCGCCGCCAAGCGCACCGCGGGCACCGCACGCAAGACCGCCTCCCGGCGCAAGCGCGCCGCCGATGACGGGGGAGAGGACCGTGACGAAGACTGAGGACGGCCCGCTGGCGCGTCTGCGGGCCGCGGCCGACGACCACGAGGGGACGTCCCGGCTCGCCGACGCCCTCCAGGACTACCTCTCGGTCAAGGCGAGCACCCTGGTCCACGGGGCCGCGCGCAGGCTCGGCGCCGCCGTGGAACGCCTCGGCTCCGGGGAGGCCTCCGCCTCCCCGGTCGCCGCCGAGGTGGGGAGCAGGCTCGCGGAGGGGAAGAACCCCGCGAGCGCCCTCGTCTCCGGCGGGGCCAAGGGGCTCGGCCGCAAGGTCGGCCGGGCCTTCCGCGGGAAGGACTCCGGGTCGGACGGGAAACCGCCGGTGGTCATCACCGAGGACCTCGACGTGGGCGTTCCCGTCCGGGTGGCCTACGACCAGTGGACCCGCCTCTCGGAGTTCGGCACGTTCACCAGGGGCGTGCGGAACGTGGAGCGGACCGGCGACGCCTCCTCCCACTGGGAGGGCAAGATCTTCTGGTCCAGCCGCAGCTGGGACGCCGTGGTCACCGAGCAGGTCCAGGACGAGCGGATCGCGTGGTCCACGGAGAGCGACAAGGGCACGATGCGGGGGGTCGTCACCTTCCACCCCCTGGGACCGTCCCTGACCCGGGTCCTGCTGCTCATCGAATACCGGCCCAAGGGCTTCATGGAGCACACCGGCAACCTGTGGCGGGCCCAGGGCAGGCGCGTGCGCGCGGACTTCAAGAACTACCGGCGCCGGGTGATGATGCTCGGCCGCGAAGGGGAGCACGAGGTCGAGGGCTGGCGCGGCGAGATCCGCGGAGGCGAGGTGGTCCTCTCGCACGAGGACGCCCTCGACCTGGAGGAGGCGGGCCTCACCGCGCAGGAGTGGGCCGAACTCGAGGACCTGTCCCCCGAGGAGCGTGAGGAGCTCGCCGGCCTCGACGCCGAGGAGCGGGACGCGCTCGCCGCACTGTCCGCCGAGCGCGGGGAGGACGGCTCCGCGGACGCGGAGGCCGGGACCGACGGGGAGTTCGAGGACGAGGCGGACGAGTCCGAGGAGGACGGGCCCGCCGGGGACGAGGACCTCGAGGAGGAGGAAGAGCCCGCCGGGGACGAGGACCTCGAGGAGGAGGAAGAGCCCGCCGGGGACGAGGACCTCGAGGAGGAAGAGCCCGTCGAGGACGAGGACCTCGAGGAAGAAGAGCCCGTCGAGGACGAGGACGCCGAGGAAGAAGAGCCCGTCGAGGAGGAGGACGCGGATGACCTGGAGGACGAGGAGGAGTTCGACGATGACGAGGAGGAGCCCGAGCCTCGCTGAGAGGGGGCGTCCGGCGCAGCGGGCCTCGGCTCCGCCGCCGGGCGTGCGCACGTGACACCGGACCCGCGGAGGCAGCGCGGACGAAGGACCGATACCCATGAGTGAACCCACACCCTGGCGGGGCGGTCCCAGCGAGATCCGCCCCTCGGGAAGGGCGTCGTCCGCCAATCTGGCCGACGTCCTGGAACGCGTTCTCGACAAGGGCGTCGTGATCGCGGGCGACATCAAGATCAACCTGCTGGACATCGAACTCCTCACGGTCAAGCTCAGGCTTCTCGTCGCCTCGGTCGACAAGGCCAAGGAGATGGGCATCGACTGGTGGGAGCACGACCCGGCGCTGTCCTCCGGCGCCTCCCGGCGCCGCAACGACGAGCTGGCCGCGGAGAACGAGCAGCTGCGCGAGCGCCTCGCGGCCCTGGAGGAGCACCGGACGGAACAGGTGGAGGCGCCCGGAGCGGCCGCCTCCGAAGAGGACGCGGAGACGAGACGGCTGGAGGAGGACGGCCATGGACCGGCCTGAGCAGGCGAGTTACGCCTACGCCGTGTGTCGGCCCTTCGACCCCCGGGAGATCGACGGGCTCACCGGTGTGGGCGGCCATCCCGTCCACCTCGTCACCCGGGGCGGGCTCGCCGCTGTGGTCAGCACCGTCCCCGCCGACGAGTTCGACGAACAGGCCCTGCGCACCAGGCTGGAGGACCTCCGGTGGCTGGAGGAGGTCGCGCGGGCGCACCACGGTGTCGTTGACGGGGTGGCCGCGCGGTCGGTGACCGCCCCCCTGAGGCTGGCCACCGTCTACCGGAGCGACGACCGGGTGCGGGAGGTGCTCGACGAGAACGCCGCGGCCTTCGCGGAGACCCTGGACTCCCTGGCGGGCAGGGTCGAGTTCGGGGTGAAGGTCTACGCCGAGGCGGCCCGCCCGGCGCGCACCCCCGAACCCGCGGCCCCCCTCCCGGGGGAGAGCCCGGGCAAGGCTTATCTGCGCAGGCGCAGGGAGCAGCGCGACCGGCGCGACGACACCTGGGAGAAGGCGTCCGACCTGTGCGAGCGCGTCGCCCGGACCCTGGAGGGGCACTCCCTCGCCCAGGTACGGCACCAGCCGCAGAACGCGGCCCTGTCGGAGGCCTCCGGCGAGAACGTCATGAACAACGCCTACCTCGTGGACCGGGGGCGGGCGGCGGAGTTCGTCGGGACCGTGGAGGCGCTGGCGGCCGGGGCGCCGGAGGGCACCAGGGTGGAGGCCTCCGGGCCGTGGACCCCCTATTCGTTCGCGTCCCTGCGTACGGACGGGGAGGGAACGTGAGCCCGGAGCCCCGGGAGGGGGAAGTGCGGCCGACGAACGGCTCCCCCTTCGGAGAGGCCCACTCCCTGACCACGATGCTCGACGAGGACCACCCCCTGGCCAACCGCGAGATCTCCCTGGTCGACCTCCTCGACAGGGTCCTGGCCAAGGGAGTGATGATCACCGGGGACGTGACCGTGTCCATCGCGGACGTGGACCTCGTCAGGATCTCCCTGCGCGCGCTGGTCTCGTCGATCAACGAGGACGTGCCCTCGCCCTGGGAGCACGGCCACCCCCTGAGCGGGTGGATACGGCCATGACGGGAACCCGTCCGGGAAGAGGTGAAGCGATGTCGGAAACGAACGGACGCCCTCCTCGGGCCGCGGCCCCCGCGGGCGCGGACGAGGCGGAGGAGGACCGCGCGAACGCTGTGGACGGCGTCCTCGCTCCGCTCCAGGACGTTCTGGACGCGACGGCGGAGCGGCGGGAGGACGGCCCGGGGGCGTACTCCGGTTCGGCCCGGCAGCGGCTCCGGCACCGCATCGAGACCGAGCCCGACACGGTCGAGCGCGACCTGATCAAGCTCGTGCTCACCGTGGTCGAGCTCGTGCGGCAGCTCATGGAGAGGCAGGCCCTGAGGCGCGTGGACCAGGGTGACCTCACCGAGGACCAGGAGGAGCGGATCGGCATGACCCTCATGCTGCTGGAGGAGCGCATGACCGAGCTGCGCGACCGCTACGGCCTCACCGCCGCCGACCTCAACCTGGACCTGGGGCCGCTGGGCTCCCTGCTGCCGCGGGGCCCCGAGGAGTAGGGGCCGCGGGCGACGGCGGACCGGGCCGGGCGGCCCGGTCCCTCCGGCGTGCGCCCCGCCCGGGAGGGCCCTTCCGGGCGCCTCCGTGCACGTCCGGCCTCCGTGCGGCCCGCACCGGACCGCGCTCCCGGTTCCGGTCGGACGTCCGGGCCCCTGACCGGCGAATCCACGGGATTCGTTCCGCTTTTCATGAAATTCTTCCCGGTTTCCCGCATGAAAGCCCCGGAAAGGGTCAGGGGAATACACAGTCGAGCAAAAAGGAGGTTAACGAGATGTCCGAGACCAACAAGGCCAAGGCCAAGGCTTACGAGACCAAGGGAACCGCCAAGGAGGGCCTGGGCAAGGCCACCGGTAACCGCAGGATGGAAACCGAGGGCAAGGCCGAGAAAAAGGCCGGGAAGGCCGCGCAGGCCGGCGAGAAGGCGCGCGAGGCCGTGACGCCCGACCGCAAGCGCCTCTGAGGCCGGGCCGGAGCGGAGCCCCCGGCACGCACTCCGCCGCGGTGGGGCCGCCTCCCCGGCCCCCGGCGTAGAGAAGCGGACCCGGGCGCGGCTCCGCCCGGTCCGAAAGCCCGCCCGCCGTTCGTGCGCGAACGGCGGGCGGGCCGTGTCGTCAGCCGTTCCGGCGGGCGCGCAGGACGATGTCGTGGATGGTGTACTCGGTCCCGCCGTAGACGGCCGGGCGCGGCCGCTCCTCCAGCGTCACCGTCTCCCAGCGGTCGCCGGGCACCAGGTCCGCCATCTCCTCCAGGGTCGGGAACATCTCCGGCCACGGCGGGCGCGGCACCCCGTCCTCCAGGTCGCGCAGCGCGTGGGAGACCAGCAGCAGGGTCCCGCCCGGGGCGACGGCGGCGGCCATACCGGCGAAGACCCGGTTGCGCTGCTCCGGGCGCAGCGGAAGGTAGTGGGAGGCCACCAGGTCGTAGGCGCCCCGCGGGGGCTCCCACCCCGAGATGTCGGTCCGCCGCCAGGTGATCCGCGCGGCGGCGTCGGGCGCCTGTTCGGCGACCCGGGCGGCCGCCTTCTCCAGGGCCACCGCGGAGATGTCCGTGGCGGTCACCTCCCAGCCGCGCTCGGCCAGCCACCGGGCGTCGTCGCCCTCGCCGCTGCCGACCTCCAGGGCCCGGCCGGGGGCCAGGCCGGCGGCCTCGGCCACCAGTGCGAGGTTGGGGTTCCCGCTCCATATCCGCTCCGGGGCGGAGAAGCGCTCGTCCCAGTACTCCGCGCGGAACATCTCCGGCGGGGGCGTGTCGGGGAACTGCTCGTCGGTCATGTGGACCACCTCCGGGTCCAGCCTCACCGGCGGCACTCCTCCGACGCCAATTCCGTTGCCGTTCCGGCAAAGGTCCGCGAAGGCCCGGTCACTCCCCGCCGAAGTCCGCCAGGCAGAGGTCGAGCAGCGCCTCGAGGCGCAGGGTCAGGGCCTCCCGCTCCTGGGCGCGCAGCGCCGTGGCGCCCTCCACCAGGCGGACCCGGGTGAGGCCGAGCATGAGCGCGGTCACCAGGGAGGCGTGGGCGCGGGCGTCGGTGCCGCCGCCGAGGTAGGCCTCCAGCGGGTCGAGCAGGGCGCTGGTGATGCGCGCCTGGTAGACGGCCTGGAGGTCGGGGTCGCCCGCCGAGTGGTCCAGGGCCCGCTGGAGGGCGCTGCTCTCGCCGTGCAGGCGGCTCACCGCGTGCTCGGCCAGCCGCCGGGTGAGGGTGTCCCGGTCGCCCTCGATGAGGCCGGGGAAGACGCCGTCCTCGCGCAGGATCTCGGTGAGCAGGCCGCGCTTGGCCCCGAAGTAGCGGTTGATCAGAGCGACGTTCACCCCGGCGTGCGCGGCGATCTTGCGCGAGGACACGGCGCCGTAGCCCTCTTCGGTGAAGAGCTCCCGGGCACTGGCCAGGATGCGCTCCCGGGTGGCCTCGCGGCCGCGGGCGGGCCCGGGACCGCTTCCGTCCGTACCGTCCATCTCCACACCCTCCGGCGGACCTGCTCCGACTGTCGGGTTCCAGGTTGGCACCCCGGCCGCCCGTTCGCCTACCGAAACGGGGGCAGCGATACCGACTTGACAACGTCAACAGCGTTTACCTATACCAGAGGGAGGACCTCCCGCCCCCGGCAGTGCGCCGCGGGGCCTTTCGTGTGTGTCCGGGATGAGAGATCTCGTTGGAACAGGCAGTGCGCACCAAGTCCGTCACCCGTGCCCCGGAACCGCCGGACCCCCACGCCCAGGACCTCCCCTCCCGCAGGGTCGTCCGGCGCATCATGGTGGGCCTCGTCCTGGCGATGCTCACCTCGATGCTCACCAACTCCATCGTCGGCACCGCACTGCCGACGATCATGGGCGAGCTCGGCGGGCAGGACCGGCTGCCCTGGGTGGCGACCGCGGCCCTCCTCACCATGACGGCCTCCACCCCCGTGTGGGGCAAGCTGTCCGACATCTGGGGCCGCAAGCCGCTGTTCCAGATCTCACTGGGCATCTTCATCGTGGCGTCCGTGGCGGCCGGGCTCGCCCAGGACATCAACTGGCTCATCGCCGCCCGCGCTCTCCAGGGCCTGGGCGTGGGCGGGCTGGCCACCCTGCCCAACATCATCCTGGGCGACGTGGTGTCCGCGCGCGAGCGCGGGCGCTACAGCGGGCTCATCGGCATGGTGTTCGGGGTGTCCACGGTGCTGGGACCGCTGGTCGGCGGGTTCCTGGTGGACAGCCCGCTGGGGTGGCGCTGGTGCTTCCTCATCACGGTGCCGCTGGCGGTCTTCGCCTTCGTGGTCATCCAGTTCATGTTCACCATGCCCTTCGTGCCCCGGCGCGACGCCCCGGTCGACCACACCGGGGCGGCGCTGATCTTCGGGGCGGCCAGCACCGTGATCGTGCTGCTCAGCCTGGGTGGGACCCAGATCGCCTGGACGTCGCCCCTGGCGGTCGGCCTGGGCGCCGCCGCGGTGCTGCTGACGGCGGGCGCGGCGGTCGTGGAGCGGCGGGCGCGCGAGGCGATCATCCCCGCCCGGCTGTTCCGGGACCGGACGTTCGTGCTGGCGTCGGCGGCGTCGGTGTGCGTGGGCATGATGATGTTCGGCCTGATCATCTACATGCCGCAGTTCCTGCAGATGGTCCACGGGATGAGCCCGACCGTGTCCGGGATGATGACGCTGCCGCTGGTGGCGTCGTTCCTGGTCACCTCGATCGGCTCCGGGTACGCGGTGAGCGGCAGCGGCCGGTGGAAGGCGTACCCGGTCGTGGGCATGCTCCTGTGCGTCGCCGGGTTCGTGCTGCTCTCCGCGGCGCACCTGGACCCGGGGCTGACCCTGGTGGTCGTCGGGCAGGCGCTGGTGGGCCTGGGCTTCGGGCTGAACATGCAGCTCCTGCTGCTGGCGACACAGAGTTCGCTGCCCACCGCGGACATGGCGGCGGGCACGGCGTCGGTGGTGTTCTTCCGCAACCTGGGCGGGGCCACCGGCGTGGCCGCGTTCGGCGCGGTGATGGTGGGGCGCCTGAACAGCGAGCTGGAGGCCGCGACAGCGGCGGCCGGCGAGCGGGCGGCGGCCGACGCCGCGGCCGGGACCGACTCGGGCGCGGCCGCGCTCGCGGAGCAGCTGGCCGGGGCGGGCCGGGCCGCCCAGGGGTCCCCGGAGCTGGTGCACACGCTGCCGGGTCCGGTGCGCGACGTGATCGTGGGCGCATTCGACCACGCGATGCAGGGGGTCTTCATGGCGGGCGTGCCCATCGCCGTGCTGGGCCTGGTCGCGGTCGCGTTCATGCGGGGGGTGCCGCTGCGCGGCGGCCCCCGGGCGGAGTCCGCCGCAGAGGGCGACCAGGGCAGGTCCCCCGGGCGCCCCCGGGTGGTCCGCGGAACACCCTAGAGGTAGCGGCGGAAGCCCTGGGCGGAGTCGGAGAAGCCGAGGGCCCTGTAGAACTCGTGCGCGCCGTGCCTGCTCTCGTGGGACAGCAGCTCCACCTTGTAGCACCCGGCCCGGGAGGCGCGGTCCAGCGCGTCCTCCATGAGCGCGCGGCCGATGCCGCGGCGGCGCAGGTTCGGGTCGACGACGAGGTTGTCCGCCACCGCCCAGGGCTGGGCGTCGTGGGTGAGGTTGGCGACGACCAGCAGGTCGAGGGTGCCGATGATCTGGCCCCGCTGCTCGGCCACCAGGACGGTGCGGTCCGGGTCGTTCTCCATCCGGGTCCAGGCGCGCACGGCGGCGGAGGACATGCGGACGTGAGCGCTCTGCGTGTGGTTCGTGTCACCGAGCTCGCGGAGGAGACGCAGAATCGCACCGAGGTCGGACCGGATGGCCGCGCGGATAATCATGGCTTCCGGAATCGTAGCCGACCTCCTGCGACAAGGCGGACGTCACCCTACAACCGGACATAAAACACCAAGGGTGGGGACCTCGGTCCCCACCCCGGGATGGTCACGCACGCGGCGTCGGCGCTACGGCTTGCGGATGACGCGCACGCCCTCCTCGCCCGCCGGAGGGCGGCCGCCCTCCGGGTGCCGGTAGATACCGGTGATGCCGGGGTCGCCGCCGGTCTCCGCGGGAGCCGGGGCCTGCGGACCGGGTACCTGCGGACCGGGCGCCTGCGGGCCCTCGGGGGCGGGTCCGGTGAACCGGGCTCCCTGCGGGGGTCGCGGGCCCTGGCCCTGCGGCCCCTGGCCCTGCGGTCCCTGCCCCTTGGGCTCCTGGCCCTGCGGCTTGGGGTTGGGCTTGATCCGCACCGTGGTCTCGTCCGGGACCTCCGGGAGGGAGGTGATCCGGATGGTCGCCTCGTCCGGGGCCGGCTCAGCGGTCTCGGGCGCGGCCGGGCCGGCGGCCTTCGCCTCGGGCCCGGACTCCGGCTCGGCCCGCTCGGGCGCCTTGGCGGGCCCGGGCTTGGCGGACTCGGGAGCCTTGACGGCCGCGACCGGCTCGGGCTTCGGCCCGACCTGCCCCGGGGCCTTGGCGGGCTCCGCCTTGACCGGCTCCGCGGCCTTGGCCGCGGGCTTGGCGGCGGGCTTGGGCTCCGGCCGGGCCGGGGACGTGCTCTCCTCGCGGGTCAGGCCGGTGTCCAGCGCGCCCGCCTTGTCCTCGGCCGAGACCAGGTCCGCCAGGGTGGCGTGCATGTCGCGCAGCCGCCGCAGGGCCTCGGCATGGGTCGCGGTCAGCGTGGCGAGCCTGCGGTCGGCGGTGTCGTGGATCTTCTTGGCCCGCGCCTCGGCCTCGCCCAGGCGGCGCTCGCCCTCCTGCTTGGCCTGCTCGCGGAGCTGCTCGGACTCCTTCTTGGCACCGGAGACCATCTCGTTGGCCTCCGCGCGCGCGGAGGAGATGATCCGCTCGGCGTGGTCCTCGGCGTCCTTGCGGAGCTTGGCGATCTCCTCCTGGGCCCGCTTCCTGGACTCGGCGACCTCGGCTTCCACCTTGCCCCGGCGCTCGCTGGCCTCCTCCTCCGCGATGCGGAGGATCTCGGCCATGCGCTCGCTGATCTGCTCGTGCTCGGGCTTGGTCTGGGCCTTCTCCCGGGCGACCGCCAGGTCGCGCTTGTACTGCTCGAGCTCGTCGTCCATCTGGTTGAGACGCTGGCGCAGGCTCTGGTTGTCGTTGTTCAGACGGATGAAGCGCTCGTCGACCGACGCCTTGTCGTAACCGCCCTTGCGCACCGTCGGGAACATGTCCTGTTGCAGACCGCTACCCGGCAACATATCGCTCATGTGCCTTTCATGTCCTAGTACACCGTCAGAGGCTGCACATCGCAGCAGGTGAAAGTTGCCCCGTACCCAATTGTCCGGTGAACACCCGCAAGCCCATGTAAAGCATGGCCTGTAGACGAGTGTCCCTTTTCACCGCTTCCACAGTCGCACGAGGGGGACGACCGGGCGCGGAACGCCACACAGTGGACGACCGAACGACCACGGTAGGCACACGCCGCGATGTCCCGTCAAGAGCCCCGGAGGGGACATCGGCATGCGGCCTCCGATCACGTTCTTACTAAGGTATGCGCGATCATCCCCGCGCGGGGGCGGAGCGGTCAACTTCCCTCCCTCCCGCCGCGGAGATCACTCATATCCCCACCTACAGGGAGGACGACGACATGGGCAGTGGGATCGAAGACCGCGGTCCGGGCCCCGGGCCCAGGATCGGCGAGGCCGGGTTCGGGACCCCGCGGATCCACCCCGACGCCTGGATCGCCCCGGGCGCCGTCGTGGTCGGCCGCGTCCGGCTGGGCGCCGACAGCAGCGTCTGGTACGGGTCGGTCCTGCGCGCCGACACCGAGGACATCGTGGTGGGCGAGCGCGTGAACATCCAGGACCAGTGCGGCCTGCACTCCGACCCCGGCCAGCCGGTGGAGCTGCACGACGGCGTCAGCCTGGGCCACAAGGCGATGGTGCACGGCGCGGTCGTCGAGGAGGGCTCCCTCATCGGCATCGGCGCGATCGTCATGGGCGGGGCCCGGGTGGGCCGGGGCGCGTTCGTCGCCGCGGGCGCGCTGGTGCCGCCGGGCAAGACGGTGCCGCCCGGCACCCTCTGGGCGGGCGTCCCCGGCAAGGTCGTGCGCGAGCTCAACGACGACGACCGGGCCGTCCTGGAGTACACCTCCGTCCACTACGCGCAGCTGGCGAAGGAGCACGCCGGGGTCACCTGGCGCTGACGGTGCGGCCGCGCCGCCCGGTGCGGGGGGGCGGAACGGCGGAGCGGGCCCGGGAGCACACGACGCCGTGCGCTCCCGGGCCCGCTCCGTCCTCGCGGCGGGGGGACCCGTTCCTCAGGACCGCCGGGGGTCCCAGCGGAAGAAGCGGTGGACCAGGAACGCGAACACCGCGATCCAGAAGAGCTGCACGCCGACGGCCGGCAGGGCGGTGCCCCACAGCTCCAGGAGGCCGGCGTCCCTCAGCTCGCCGATGGAGGAGAAGGCGTCCGCGCCCAGGAAGCCGGACCGCAGCATGTCCACGGCCGGGGCGATCGGCAGGAAGCGCAGGGCGGAGGCCAGGGAGTCGGGCATGACGTCCAGCGGGATCATCACGCCGCCCACGACCAGCATGCCGAGCATCGGCACCATGGCCACCATCTGCGCGGTCTCGCCGTTGCGGACGAGCGGGGAGATCAGGGTGCCCAGCAGGGCCATGGACACCGAGGACAGCAGCAGCGCCAGCACCATCATCACGGGGTCGGCGGGGAGCCGGTCCGCCATCACCGAGACGAGGCCGATGAAGACCGCGCCCACCGCCAGGCAGAGCAGTGTGACCAGCGTGACCATGGACGCGTACACCGCCGCCGGACGCACCCCGCTCACGCGCAGCCGCTTGAGGACGAGGGCCTCGCGGCGCAGGGTCAGGACGTTGGCGGGGTGGACCAGGCCCAGGGTGGTGGCGATCGCGACCAGGACGCCGGGCAGCAGGTAGTGGACGGACAGGACGCCGGGCACCAGTTCCTGGGGCTCCATCACCGCGAAGGGGAGCAGGAAGGCACCGGGCAGGGCCAGGTACATCAGTGCGGTCTTGTACCGCAGGAAGAGCCGGAACTCGGTCCTGACGAGGACGGCGACCTGCTGGAGCAGGCCGCTGGGGCGGCGGGTCGCGGGGACGGCGGGCTCGGGGTCGGCGGCGGGGGCCGTCGCGGCCTCGCGCGCCGAGCCGGGGAGGAGGGTGTGCGTCATGGAGGTGCTCCTGATTCCGTAGCGGGTGGATCGGGGGACTACTCGTCGCCCTCGTCGGCGATGCGGAGGAACACGTCCTCCAGCGTCACGCCGCGGACCTGGAGGTCGGCGAGCTCCACGTCGTTGTCGCGCGCCCAGTCGACCAGAGGGGCCAGCGCCCGGTAGGCGCGGTGCGGGCCGGCCTCGCCGCGCACCGTGTAGGACACGTGGAGGTGCCCCTCCCGGGTCTCCAGGCCGGGGCGGTGCCCGGCCAGGGCCGGCAGGTCGGCGCTGCGGACGCGCTCGGGGACCCGGAAGCCGACGTGGTCGCCGTACTCGGAGAGGACGGACGAGATGGTGCCCTCCACCCGGATCTCGCCGCGGTGCATGATGGCGAGCCGGTCGGCGAGCTGCTCGACCTCGTCCAGGTAGTGGGTGGTGAGCAGGATCGCGGTGCCCTGCTCCTTGAGGTCGGAGATGATCTTCCAGGTGTCCCGGCGGCCCTCGGGGTCCATGCCGGTGGTCGGCTCGTCGAGGTAGAGCACCTCGGGCCGGGTGACCAGCGCCGAGGCCAGGTCCAGGCGGCGCTTCTCACCGCCGGAGAGCTGGCGGACCATGGTGTCCGCCTTGTGCGCCAGGCCCACCGTCTCCAGGAGCTCCGCGGCGTCGCGCGGGTCGGAGGCCAGGCCGACCGTGAAGTCCAGCGTCTCGCGGACCGTCAGGTCGTCGAAGAGCCCGCTGCCCTGGAGGACGGCGTTGGCGCGCTCGCGGATCTCCGCGGGCTGGCCGTAGGGGTCCACGCCGAACACCCGGACGGTGCCCGCGCTGGGACGGCGGAAGCCCTCCAGCGTCTCGATGGTGGTGGTCTTGCCGGCGCCGTTGGTGCCCAACAGGCCGAACAGCTCGCCGGGCCGGATCTCGAAGGAGATCCCCTTGACGGCCTCGAAGTCGCCGTAGCGCTGGCGCAGGTCCCGGACCTCGACGACGGCGCCGCCGGCCTCCCGGTCGTTTTCCTTGTGCTTTTTCGCTGTTTCTACCATGCCTCCTTTTCTACCCCTCCGACCGCGCGGAATCAATATCTTTCCCCCCGCCCGAGCGCGAAGCACAAAAGGTTTTTTCGCACACTGCCCGAACGGCCGAAAATATACTTGAACCAAAGTCGAGGACCTAGCCAATCCTTCGACCAAGAACGCTGTGACCTGCGAGGATCACACCATAGCAAACCCACGCGCAAAGCGCGCCAAACCCGTCGAAAAATCCTTCGACCTTGGCTTGGGAAAGCAGTGGAAATACGGACAGCGCAATCTTCGCGGCGCGGGCCCAAGATGGTGTCAACGCAAGAACGGAACACGACGAAGGCGAACGGGAAAGGACAGGGCGGTTCCGCCCGGAGAGCCATGCAGACGGCGAATACTTACGGGGACTCCCTCGCGGGGGTCTACGACATGATCTACCCGGCGAGCCCCCTGGCCGACCAGGCCGCGGAGTTCATCGCGGGACTGGCCCCGGGCGGCAGCGTCCTCGAGCTGGGCGTGGGCACCGGCCGGGTGGCCCTGCCGATGGCGGCCCGGGGGCTGAAGGTCACCGGGATCGACGCCTCCGAGGAGATGCTCCGCAAGCTGCGGGAGAACGACCCCGAGGGCCGGATCACCGCCGTGGTCGGCGACTTCTCCGAGGAACTGCCCGAGGGCTCCTTCGACGTCACGGTCAACCCGCTCAACACGCTCTGCATGATCAGCGACGCCGAGAAGCAGCTCGACACGCTCCGCCTGATGCGCTCCCGCACCGCCGACGACGGGGTGGTGGTCCTGGAGACCTACAACCCGCTCGTCTACCACGGCCTGGACGAGGGCACCAAGACCGAGGCCCAGCACCTCCAGGACGGCCAGGTCGGCCTCTACACGACCTACGTCGACCGGATGGCGCAGCTCGCGGTCATCGTCCGCACCTTCGTCGGCGGCGAGGAGTCCTCCCGGCTGGTCGAGCTGAGCCGCTACGTCTGGCCCTCCGAGCTCGACCTCATGGCCCGCCTGGCCGGCCTGCGCCTGCGCGAGCGGTACGCGGGCTGGGGCCGGGAGCCCCTCACCCACCACAGCCAGTCCTTCGTGTCCGTCTACGAGGTGAACACCGATGGCGAGTAACCGCACCACCTTCGACCCCATCCCGTTGGAGGACGTCCCCGAGGTCACCGCCCTGCTGGAGCGGATCGGCTTCGGCGGGTTCGTCGAGGACACCCTCACCTCCTACCTGGGCCGCAACGACATCTGGGCCGGCGAGACCGAATCCGGTGAGGGCGTGTTCGTCAAGCGCCTCAACGGGCCGGCCGAGGACGTCCGCGCCCGACTGGAGCGCATCGCCCTGGTGGACGGGCTCATCGACGGCGTCCCCGACCTGTCCAGCCCCCGTGTCCACGCCGTGGACACCGAGCACGGCCTCGCCGCCTTCGAACTCCTGGAGGACGTGGTCAACGGAGCCGACCTGGCCCGGGACGACCTCTTCACCGAGGAGATGTCCGAGCAGGCCGGACGCGCCCTGGCGGCCCTCCACTCCCTGGAGGTCCCCGCGGAGCTGCTGGCCGGCGGGCGCAGCCCGGCACCGCCGCGCTCCCTCGACTCGATCGACCTGGAGACGTACGCGGCCGCCAGCGCGGGCGAACTGGACCTGTGGCGACTGCTGCACGACGACGGCGAGGTGGCGGCGGCCCTGTCCGCTCCGCCCGGCCCCGCAGAGCGGCACCGCACCTCGGTCGTCCACGGCGACCTGCGGCTGGACCAGTTCCTCAGTGACGGGGACGTCCTGTACCTCGGCGACTGGGAGGAGATCCGCGCCGGAGACCCGGCCTTCGACCTCGGCGCCTTCGCCGGCGAGTGGCTGCACCGCGGCGTCATGGCGATGACCTCCTCCCCCGAGGACCCGATCTCGGGCGGCGCCCGCCGGTTCGAGCTGCTGCGCAGCAACATCGAGGCCTTCTGGTCCGCCTACCTGGAGGCCCGGCCCGCGGCGCGCGGCGACATCGACCTGGCGGTCCGGGCCACGGCCTACGTCGGACACCACCTGTTCAACCGTGTGCTGGCCGCCGCCCAGCACGCCGCCTACCTGACCCCCCTGAACAAGGCCGCCGCGGGTGTGGGGCGACGCGCCCTGCTGAACCCGCAGGGCTACGCCCCCGCGATCGGATTCGGAGAACGAGTGTGAGTGCGACGACCACCGCGCCCCCGCTGGCGGAACCGCTGCGGGAGGCCCTGGACGAGATCACCTTCGCCCCGGACGGCAAGGCGGGCGAGGTCCGCGGACACCGGTTCGAGGGCGACGACGCCAAGCGCCTGACCGCGAGCCTGTCCCACTCCCTCTACCTGGCCCTGCACACCGGACGGCCGCACCGCGCGGCCAAGCGCAACCCGGCCGTCAGCGACCCCCGCATGGTCGAGGCCCTGCGGGAACGGGTCCCCCACGACACCAGCGTCCTGGAGGTCCCCGGCGTCGCCGGCGGGAGCGGACCGGACGAGATCGTCGTCCGCATGGGCGGCGTCCGGGTCCGGGTGCCCCGCGCCCGGGTCGAGGAGGCGGAGGGCGGGTCCCGCATCCGCATCCCCTCGGTCCTGCCGCGCCGCTCCCCCGGGTTCCTGATGGTCCACGGGTCGCGCGGGCACTCCCTGGACGGCGGGGAGATCCTCCGCCTGTACCTGAGCGTCCCCGAGCACCGCGACGCCCCCGGCGTCTGGGGCCGCACGCTCACCCTGCTGGAGGAGGCGGGCGTCCGCTACCAGGCCAAGGCCCTGTCCACCCGGTCGTCCTACCCGCGCAACGACGCGATCGTCGTCTACCTCGGGAGTTCCTCCTGGCCGGCGGTCCCCGCCCTGGCCGAGGGGCTGCGCGGCACCGCGGGGCTGGGCGCCGGCGCCTCCCTCTACACCGCACCGCTGGTGCCCGGCGTCGCCTGGGCCTGGGAGCCGGACGCCGAGCAGATGGGCGACCGCACGCTCAGCTTCGGCCAGCACCGCTCGCGGCTCGTCGCCGAGGGCCTGCTCCGGGCGGTGCGCGAGGGCACCGACCGCGCCGGGGAGGTGGCCCGCGCCCTGGACGAGGGCGGGGTCCCGCCCGACGCCCCGTACCGCGGGCACGGCTCGCCCGACATCGGCCTCTGACGGCCGCACAGACTTCCGGGGCCGGGTCACCGCGCTCCGGAACACCGAGAAGAACACCTTCACCGAAAGGACACCGCATGAGCGAGAAGACGCTGTTCGAGGGCGCCGACGACTACACCACCCCGGCCGAGATCGTCGAGGAGAACGAGGTGGAGAACCCCGAGGCGTCCCCCGCGTCGATCGCGTCCGCCATCGGCAGCTTCAACGCGAGCCTCGCGCTCACCAACACCTTCGGCTGCTGAGAAACCCCTCAGGGAGGCGAGGCCCGTGAACACCGGCTCCGCGTCCACCCCACCTCCGTCGGGAACCGGGGGCGCCGCCGGCGCCCCCACCCTCCCCGACTTCCTGGCGGGCTTCACCACCGGTGAAGCCCCGCCGGTACCACCGCGAGACCAGAGCACAGAACCACAGGAAAGGCAGTGACATGACCGAGAAGAACCTGTTCGAGGGCGCCGACGACTACACCACCCCGGCCGAGATCGCCGAGGAGAACGACGTCGAGAACCCGGAGATCACCCCCACCGTCTCGTTCGTCTCCGGTGCCGCCGCCAGCGCCGCGGCCACCAAGGCCTTCGGCTGCTGACACCGGCCCTCCGCGAGCACGGAACCACAGGAAAGGCAGTGACATGACCGAGAAGAACCTGTTCGAGGGCGCCGACGACTACACCACCCCGGCCGAGATCGCCGAGGAGAACGACGTCGAGAACCCGGAGATCACCCCGACCGTGACCGTCTCCTTCGCCACCGGTGTCGGCGCCAGCGCCGCCGCCACCAAGGCCTTCGGCTGCTGACGATGGGCACCGAGTCCCTGATGGGCGGGGCGGACGACTACACCACCCCCGCCGAGATCGCAGTCTCCGCCGAGAGCGAGGCCCCCGAGGTGTCGCTCATCCCGATCACCACGCTCCCCGGCACGACGCTGCCGACCACCGGTCCCGCGACCACGGTGGTCACCACCCTCCGGGTCGGCTGCTGACACCGCGGAACAGGAAGGACGGACCATGAGCACCGAGTCCCTCATGAGCGGGGCGGACGACTACACCACCCCCGCCGAGATCGCCGACTCCGCCGCGAACGAGCCGCCCGAGGCCTCGCTCGCTCCGACCCCCACGCTCCCGACCACCCTGCGGCCGACGACCGTCGGCACCGTGACCACCCTCCAGGTCGGCTGCTGACCGCACGGTCCCGCACCGACCGAAGCACAACGCACAACACACAGAGAGAGAAGGAAACGACATGACCGAGAAGAACCTGTTCGAAGGCGCCGACGACTACACCACCCCCGCCGAGATCGCGGACTCCGCCGAGTCGGAGAACCCCGAGGTCACCCCGACCGTGGTCGTCTCCATCGCGGCCAGCGCCAGCGCCGTCTCCGGTGCCTCCGTCAGCGGCACCAAGTACTGGGGCTGCTGAGCGCCTGACCGCCCACTGAAGGAATGAACCGCCCGGGGCCGCCGTGCCGAGCGCATCGGCGGCCCCGCGGTCATCTCCCGACGACACGAGGAAGGTACGTCGATGTCCCCACTGGTCAGGGCCGCCGGTCTGCGGATGGCCTACGGAGCGCGCGAGGTCCTGCGCGGCGTGGACCTCGACGTCCACCGGGGCGAGGTGCTCGCCCTGCTGGGCCCCAACGGGGCCGGCAAGAGCACCACCATGGAGATCCTGGAGGGCCTGCGGCGGCGGACCTCCGGCACGGTCGAGGTGCTGGGCCGCGACCCCGGCGACGCGGACGACGCCTGGCGCGGACGCGTCGGCGTCGTGCTCCAGTCCTGGCGCGACCACGCCGACTGGCCGGTGGACGCCCTGCTCCGGCACATCACCCTCTACCACGACGACCCGGCCGACCCGGCGGACCTCACCGCCCGGTTCGGCCTCACCGACTTCTCGGACCGGCGGGTGCGCGAGCTGTCCGGCGGCCAGCGCCGCCGCATGGACCTGGCCCTGGCCCTGGCCGGCCGCCCCGAGGTGCTGTTCCTGGACGAGCCCACCGTCGGACTGGACCCCCGGTCGCGCCGCGCCTTCCACGACGCGGTCCGCTCGGTCGCCGCCGAGGGCGTCGCCGTCCTCGCGACCACCCACGACATGGCCGAGGCCGAGCGCATCGCCGACCGCCTCGCCGTCCTCGTCGCCGGGCGGATCACGTTCGACGGCTCCGGCGAGGAGTTCGCCGCCGAGCACGGCGGCGGCTCCCTGGAGGACGCCTACCTGGCCCACCTCGACGAGCGAGAGGAGACCGCACCGTGAACCGCCGCGCCCTGCGGGCGGGAGCGGACCGGTTCCGCACCGGCGCCCGCATCGCCCTGTCCTCCCCCGACCGGCTGCTGCTGGACTTCCAGCTGCTCTTCGTCCTGGTCTACGGGACGACCTGCATGGTTGCCTCCCCCCGGGAGGACGCCGACTTCTTCATCACCTCGCCGTCGAGCCTGGCCATGACCTTCCTGATGCTGGTCATGGTGCAGTCGGGGACCTTCGCCGTCGCCCAGGCGGTTCTGGCGGCCCGGGCCGACGGCACCCTGCTGCGGCTGCGGCTGCTGCCCGGCGGGCTCCAGGCCTACGTCGTGGAGAAGTGCCTGCACGTCCTGGCGGTGAGCGCCGTTTCGGTCGGCGCGCTGCTGGGCCTGGCGTTCACAGTCGGCGGCCTGTCCGCGGACGACCCGGCCGCCCTGCCCTCCGCCCTCGGGTTCCTGGTGCTGGGCCTGCTGTTCTTCGTCGCCCTGGGCCTGCTGCTCGGCGCGGTCCTGCCCGCCGGGGGCGACCTGCTCTCCTACTCGGCGCTGGCCGTGTACGTCCCGGCGGCTCTGGCGGGGACCGGGGCGGCGGCGTTCTTCCCCGAGCCGCTGCGGACCGCCGTACGGGTGCTGCCGTTCGAGTGGATCGCCAACGGCGTCGACGCCGGGCTGACCGGCGGCGTCCCCCTCGGGTTCGGCGGCGCCGACTCCTGGAACCCGCTCGTCGCGGCCGCCGTGGTGGCCGTGTGGACGGCCCTGCTGCTCGCCGCCGCCGTCCCCCTGCTCCGCCGGATGACCCGCCGCGCCTCGGGCTCGGCCCCGGACCGGACCCGGACCTGACCCCACCCCCGCGCCAACGGAAGGAAGAGACCGCCATGTCGGCCCGAGCGCACCTGAGCGTGATCCAGCCCCAACAGCCCGAACGCCCCCAGCTCGTCGAGCCCGTGGCGAAGCTGGTCCGGGAGACCTCCCTGCACCGGCTGTGGATGGGGCAGTCCCTGAACGCCGAGACCCACCAGGTGCTCGCCTACCTGGCCGGGCGCGGGCACCGCGTCCCCGTGGGCATCGGGGTCACCCTGATCCCGCTGCGGCACCCCTTCGAGGCGGCCGTCCAGGCCCGCAGCCTGGCCCGCATCACCGGCAAGCCCGTGGTGGTGGGCTACGGGCCGGCCACCCCCGGCCTGGTCGGCGCGCTGCGCGGACGGCCCTACGAGACCCCGGCCCGGACCTCCGCCGAGTACGCGCTGGCCGTTCGCGACCTGCTCGACGGGGGCCCCGCCGAGGAGTCCGTGAACGAGGCGTTCCACCAGGGCGAGGGCCTGGTCCTGCCGGACATCGGCCGGTTCCCCCGCGTCGAGGTGGGCCTGGGCGTGCTGCGCTCGGGCATGGCCCGGCGGGCCGGGGGCGCGGCCGACGTCGCCATCACCTGGCTGACCCCGGCCCACCACGTGCGCGACACCATCGCCCCGGCGCTGGCCGAGGGCGCCGTGCGGGCCGGGCGGCCCGCCCCGCCGCGGATCGCCACGGTGGTCCACGCGGCCGTCGCGCGCCCGGGCCGAGACCCGCGGCGGCTGGCGCTGCGCGGGGCGAGCACCCACCTGGGCCTGCCCCACTACACCGAGATGCTGCGCAGGGCCGGGGTGCCCGCCGACCCGGCCGACCCCGAGGCCGGCGCCGCCGCCCTGGTGGACAAGGGCGTGTACCTGTACGGGTCCCCGGAGGAAGTGGCCAAGGGCCTGTTGGACTACGAGCACGCCGGGGTGAGCGAGATCATCGTCAACCCCGCCGGGGTCGTGAACACCGAGGGCATCCGCTCGGCCGTCGCCGACGTCCGGGAGATCACCGAGGCGCTGGAGGACCTCCGTGGCTGACGAGACACCGCACACCGACCTGTTCCCCGAGTTCGGGGCCGAACGCCTGCTGGTCGTCGTCACCGGCTCGCTCTCGGCCACCCACATGACGACCTGGTCCACCTGGCTGACCATGGGATACCCCCGGCTGCGCCGCCGGGTGGTGCTGACCCCGTCGGCGACCCGGTTCGTCTCCCACACGGCGCTCACCGCCCTGGAGCCCAACCCGGTGCTGGTGGACGCCTGGTCCGACGACCCCACGGAGAAGCCGCTGCACGTCGACCTGGCCTCCTGGCCGGACGCCGTCATCGTCTACCCGGCGTCGTTCCACTTCCTGGCCCGGTTCGCCGTCGGCCTGGGCGACACACCGGCGATGCTCGCGCTCCAGTGCACCTCCGCCCCGGTGGCCCTGGCCCCGTCCGTGCCGCCGGGCGCGACGAACTCGGTGGTCTACCGCAAGCACGTGGAGGCCCTGCGCGAACGCGACAACGTGGTGGTCGTCGACCCCATCCCGGGGATCAGCGCGCACACCCGCGGCTACGACGCCTCCGTCGCGGCCCCGCTGCCCGACGTCCTGACCGGCGCCGAGTCCCTGCGCCGCACCCTGGCGGAGGTGGGGTCCCCGTGCTGACCAGGATCGTCGACGACTTCGGCACCGCCTACGTGCACACGACCGTGCTGCACACCATCACCGACGGGTTCGTGTGGATCCGCAACGGCGGCGTCGACCGCACGGTGCCCATCGGCACCACCCCCATCCGGCTGCGCCGCCCGCTGGAGGACCTGCCGGGCACCGTCCGGGCCCGGGTGGACCTGCCGCCCGACCCGGGCCAGGCCTGGCGGGTGTTCTCCGCCCCCGGCCCGTCCTCGGTGGCCAAGCGGATGCTCCAGGAGGAGTCCGAGGCCTCCGGCCCCGGCGGCCTGCTGGCCGGGGCCGGGGCCCTGCTGGCGCGCATCCACGCCCTGCCCGTCCCCGCGGAGCTCACGCTGGCGTCCCCGCAGGGCCCGGCCCGGCTGCTGCGGTGGCTGGAGCGCGGCCGGGGGCCGCACGCCGCCGCCCACCTGTACCGGGTCGCCGGCCGGGTGCTGGGCGCGCGGCGGCTGGACCTGGCCCGGGAGTGGTGCGAGGACCTGGCCCGGTACGGCCGGGACGTCCCCGGCTCCCTCCTGCACGGGGCGCCCGGCCTGGGGGTGCTCATCCCCTCGGTCGACTCCAGGACCGAGGGCGTCCTGCTCACCGGTGAGGAGCTGGCCGTGGGCCCGGCCGAGTTCGACGTCGGCTGGCTGGCCGGGGAGCTGGTGGAGCACCGCGAGGTCGTCCCCGCGTCCCGGGAGGAGGCGGGCCGCCTGCTGGACGGCCTGCTCACCGGCTACGGCCCCGGCCTGGACCCGGAGGCCGTGGGCCGCTACGCCGCCCTGCGGCTCCTGGTCCACGTGCACGACTTCTGCGCCTACGTGGGCTGGCACCCGTCGGTCGACGCCCACCTGGAGATGGTCACCGACGCCTTCGACCGGGCCGGAGCCGCGCTGCTGGACCGCACCACCGGAACCATCGGAACGGAGGACCCCCGGCGATGACCGCCACCACCGCACCGCCGCGCACCCTGCACCGGACCCTGTCCAACGGGCTGCGCGTCCGCGTCCTCCCGCTGCGCTCGGTGAGCGCCGTGGGGATCGCCCTGCACTTCGGCACCGGCTTCCGGTCCGACCCCCCGGAGTTCCCCGGGCTCGCCCACCTGGTGGAGCACCTGCTGTTCCAGGGCGACGGCGCGGCCGGGCACTTCACCGGCATCGAGGCCCTGGGCGGGTTCTGCAACGCCTCCACCCGCCAGGACTACACCGACTACTACACCGTCGTCCCCTCCGACCACGCCGAGGAGATGCTGGAGCTGGAGGCGCGGCGCGTCCGCGAGCCGCGGATCACCGAGGCGGGGCTGCGTACCCAGATCCGGGTCATCGAGGAGGAGATCGGCGCCAAGGGCCGCAAGCCCTACGGCCGGTTCCCCTGGCCGTCGCTGTCGCCGGTGCTGTTCCGGTCCTACGCCAACGCCCACGACGGGTTCGGCGACCCCGCGGCCCTGTCCCGGGCCACCCTGGACGACTGCCGGGGCTTCCTGGACGAGTACTGCACGGCGTCCAACGCGGTGCTGACCGTCAGCGGGGACATCGACCCGCTGCGGGCGCTCGACCTGGCCGAGGCCCACTTCGGGACGCTCCCGGCCCGGCCCGCCCCACCGGTCCCCGACCACGGCGAACCCGAGCCCGAGGGGACCGTGACGGGCACCGTGCACGACCCGCTGGCCGCCCGGCCCGGGTTCGCCCTCGGCTACCGCACCCCCGACGCCGCGGTCGACCCCGCGGCGCACTTCGGCCTGGCCCTGGTGGCCGAGCTGCTGGCCGGCGGGCCCGGAGCGCTGGTGCCGCGCCGCCTGACGGAGATCACCGGCCAGGCCCTGGGGGTGTCGGCCCGCGACGGGCTCTTCGACCTCCTGGACGCGCGCGACCCCGACATGTGGATCCTGTCCGCGACCCACCCCGCCGAAGTGGAGCGCGACGTCATCATCGACACCGCGCAGGAGCAGATCCGGCGGCTGGCCGAGCACGGCCCCACCGACACCGAGCTGGCCCGGGCCCGCGCCCGGCGGCTGGCCGCCTTCCACCGCAAGACCGACCAGCTCGCCGCCCGGACCCGCGCCGTCGGCCGCGGCGAGCTGCTGTTCGGCGACGGAGACCTGCCGGCCACCGTCAACCGCGGCTTCACCGAGGCGACCGCCGAGGACGTGTCCGCCGCCGCCCGGTGGCTGACCCGGGAGCACCGCGCCCTGCTGGTGCTCTCCCCCGGCGAAGGAGGGGAACTCTGATGCGCATCTCGGACCTGAGAAAACGGACCCTGCCCAACGGTCTGCGCGTGTACTGCCTGCCGCACGGGGACACCCCCCTGGCCGAGCTGCGGATGGTGGTCCCCGGGCGGAGCCGGACCCCCGGAGAGCTGTTCCGGGCCCAGCTGCGGGCCGCGCTCGCGGTCCTGCACACCGGCGGGGACGACACCTCCCGCGAGGACCTGGAGGCCCGCGCCGTGGAGATGCACGGCTCGGCCTCGCCCTGGGCGACCGTCCTCTCGGGGAGCTGCGGCACCGCCGACCTCGAGCGGTCGCTGCGCCACCTGGCCGGGGCGGTGCGCTCCCCCGTCCTCGACCCCGGCGAGGCCGCCCGCGAATACGGGCGCCAGCGCACCCTGCTGGCGACGTCCTCCGGGTACCCGCAGCACCGGGCGGTCGACGGCCTCTACCAGCGGCTGTACGGCGACCACCTCGCGGGCAACCGGGCGGGCGCCGGACGCCACCCCCTGCCCGCCGAGCCGTCCGGCGAGGACCTGCGGATCCCCGCCGGCACCTGGGGCCCGCGCGGGGCGATGCTGATCGTCGTGGGCGGCTCCCTGGACGCCGAGGCGGTCTTCGCGACCGTGCGCGGGGCCTTCGGGGACTGGGACTCCCCCTCCCCGGGATGGGTCGCGCCCCCCGTCCCGCCCCTCGCCCCGGGTGCGCCCGCCGTGGTCCACGTCCCCGGCACCACCCGGGCCCACGTGCGGCTGCGCGCCGACGCGGTCCCGAGCGAGGACGACCGGTACGCCCCCCTGTTCCTGGCCCTGAACACCCTCAGCGGCGGGGCCGTCTCCACCCGCCTCAGCCGCAACCTGCGCAACGACCACGGCTACGTGTACGGCGTCAACGCCTACATCGACTCCTTCCCCGGCGCGAACCTCATCGCGGTGGAGGCCGAGACCTCGGCCGCGACCGCCGACGCGGTCCTGGCCGGGATCGCCGAGGAGCTGTCCGGGATGGTGGCGGACCCGCCCACCGAGGAGGAGTTCCGCGCGGCGCAGCGGTTCGCCTCCGGGTGCATGCGAACCCGCCTGACCTCGCTGGCCGAGGTCACCGGCAGCCTCATGGACATGGCCCTGAACGGCGAGGACCCCATCCGGCTCGCCGACTTCGCCGACCAGCTGGCCCGGGTGACCCGCGACGAGGTCGCGGACGTCTCCCGGGAGTTCTTCCGCCCCGAGCGCTTCACCGGAATCGTCTGCGGCGACGCCTCCCTGATCGGAACACCGGGGCCGCTCACCGCGCCCACCGCCCTACCCCGACCGACCGAGGAGGTCGTCCTGTGAACACCGACGCACCCGAACCCCCGGAGGGCCTGCGCGGCCTGCTGGCCTACGCCCGCCCGCACGCCCTCGTCCTGTGGTCCGGCGGCCTGATCACCACCGTCGCCGCGCTGCTCACCCTGGCCCAGCCGATGGTCGCCAAGTACTTCGTGGACGAGATGACGGTGAGCGGCCCCGACCCCGTGCTCATCCTGGTGCTGTCCGCGCTGCTGGTGCTCGCGACGGTCCTGGCCTCCATCGGCAACTACATGACCGAGCGCACGGCCGAGGGCATCGTCCACGGGGTGCGCCGGGACCTGGTCCGGCGCATCATGCGGCTGCGCATGTCGGTTCTCGACCACGGCAGCCCCGGCGACCTGCTCTCCCGGGTGGTGTCCGACAGCAACCAGCTGCGCACCTCCACCACCCGCGACCTGGTGGACCTGTTCATCGGCGCGCTCCAGTTCGTCGGCATCATCGTCCTCATGGGCTACCTCGACCTCGCGCTGCTGGGCCTGCTGCTGGGCGTGGTCGTGGTGGTCGGCTTCGCGTTCGGCCTCGTCGTGCCGCGCATCCGGCGGGCCAGCCTGAACGTGCAGGAGGCCCTGGGCGAGATGGGCTCGACCCTGGAGCGGTCGCTGAACTCGCTGCGCACCATCAAGGCCAGCGGCTCGGAGGAGCGGGAGACCGCGGTCGTGACGGCCGCCTCCGAGCGGGCGCTGGAGCAGGGCAAGCGGGCCGCGATCTGGTTCTCCGCCGGGAGCATGTCCACCGGCCTGCTGGTCCAGGTGTCGTTCCTCATCATCCTGGGGGTGGGCGGCGCCCGCACCGCCACCGGCGACCTGGACCTGTCGGTCCTGGTGGCGTTCCTGCTGTACCTCTTCTACCTGACCGGGCCGATCACCCAGCTGACCAGCTCCATCAGCGGGCTCCAGGCCGGACTGGCCTCGCTCCAGCGCATCCGCGAGGTCCAGCGGATGCCGCACGAGGAGGAGGAGCCCTCCGGGACCGCGGCCCCGGAGCCGGACGGCCGGCCCGCGTCGGTGTCCTTCCGCAACGTGCGGTTCGGGTACGACCCGCAGGTGCCGCTCTTCGAGGATCTGACGTTCGACGTCCCGGCGGGGGGCATGACCGCGTTCGTCGGCCCCTCGGCGGCGGGCAAGAGCACGATCTTCTCGCTGGTCGAGAGGTTCTACGAGCCCCAGTCCGGGAGCGTCCGGATGGACGGCCGCGACCTCGCCGAGTGGCCGCTGGACCGGCTGCGCGCCGGGATCGGGTACGTGGAGCAGGAGGCGCCGGTGCTCTCCGGGACCCTGCGCGAGAACCTGCTGATGGCGGCCCCCCAGGCCACCGAGGAGGAGCTGGCGGACATCGTCTCCCGCACCCGCCTGGACGCGCTGGTCGCCCGGTTGGAGAACGGTCTGGACACCCTGGTCGGCCACCGCGGCGTCACCCTCTCCGGCGGTGAGCGCCAGCGCGTGGCGATCGCCCGGGCGCTGCTGCGCCGCCCCCGTCTGCTGCTGCTGGACGAGGCGACCTCCCAGCTCGACTCGATCAACGAGCAGGCCCTCCAGGAGGCCATCCGGGAGGCGTCCCGGATCACCACGGTGATGGTGATCGCCCACCGCCTGGCCACCGTGCGCGAGGCGGACCGCATCCTGGTCCTGGAGCGCGGCCGCATCAGGTCGACGGGCACCCACGAGGAGCTGGTGGAGACCGACGAGCTGTACATGGAGCTGTCCACGCACCAGTTCGCCGCCGCCGAGTCCGCGCCGGTGGGGGCCGGTGCGCAGGCCTGACCCCGCGCCCCGGGCGCCGGGCGTGTTCAGACCGCGGTCGGAACACGCCCGGCGCCCGCGCCGTGTCGGGCGATGAGCTGCGAGCGGCGGTCGCAGCCGAACTTGCGCAGCAGGTTGGAGACGTGGAACTTGATCGCCCCGGTGCTGAGGATGAGCCGCTCGGCGATCTGGGCGTTGGACAGGCCCTGGGTGAGAAGGTCCAGCACCTGCTGCTCGCGCCGGGTCAGGCTCTCCCCGAACAGCGGCTCCGCCGCGCCCAGGTCGGCCCGCAGGATCGGCGGCATCAGCTCCATCCACCGGCCGGCGAAGGTCGGGGAGATCCACACCGCGCCGGCCAGGGCCTGCTCGATGGCGTGGGTGATGTTGCCGTCCAGGTCGTCCCGGTCCACGATGGCGTGGGCGCCCCAGCGCGCCACCTCCACGAAGCGCGGATCGGCCTCGCCCTCCAGTAAGACGACGCAGGCCGGCCCCGGGCGCTCGGAGCGGCCGGGCAGCCGGCTGATCGCCCCGCTGCGCAGCAGCAGGACGTCGAAGCCCTCCAGGTCCCCGAGATCCGGGTCGGCGCCCAGTTCGGTCACCGACCAGGCGCGCCCCTCCAGCACCGTGCGGATGCGCCGGGCCAGCAGGGCCCCGTCCAGGTGAAGGCCGATACGGACGGTACTGGCCTCATGTGCGTTCATGCCGTTCCTCTCCGGTGCGCCGATATCTCTGAGGCGAGGGTCACGGCCGCGGGTCGCGCCGCCATCACAGGAACGGGTCCGCGCCGCCGGCACGGGGGCGGGGCCCGCCGCCGGAGAACACGACGGGCCCGCCCCCCGTGCGGGGAGGCGGGCCCGGTGGCTCGTCCGGGTCAGGCCTTGACGGAGTTGCGCCCGCCGACCGACAGGACGGCGAACGCGACCAGGGCGATGGCCCCGACCAGGCCGGCGCCCAGCTGGGCGCCGGGGAACGGGTCGACGACGGCGACGGCGGCGCTCGCCGCGAGCACCGCGATGGCGGCGCCGATCAGTACCTTGCGCGGGGTTCCCTTGCTCTGGGCCATGGTGTTTCTCCTCCCGTATGCCCCTTGCTGTCACCCCTACCATCACGCGGCTTCTTCACAACGCGATCACACGAACGCGAAACGTGAGCGGGCGGTGGGAGAAGAGTGACGAGTGGACCGGAGGTGCCGTGGCCCTGGTCGGACCGGGTGACACCGGCACTGGTCCTCCCGGGTCATGCGGCGCCCGGAGGACCCCGCGTACCCTGGGTCCGGGCCCTGCGGACGGTCCCCCGCCCTCCACCGCCCCCTCCGCCGGGGCCCGCTCCCGTCCAGGACGCCTCTGCACTCCCCGGGGGGTGAACGCGTGGAACACGCACCGCACCGGCCCGCCCGGCTCCACGACCACGTCGCGCTCGACGAGATCGAGCTGTACGCCGAGGTACTCGCCGCGGCCGCCCACGCCGACCGCCGCCTGGCCATGGAGGAGCTGGACCGGGTGCTGGGGCTGGCCACCGCCCGCGAGCCGGGCTGACGCCTCCGGCACCCCGGGGCGCCGGGCCTCAGGCCGGCAGCACGGCGCGCAACAGGAAGCCGTCGTCGCGGGTCCGCGCCGCCGTCAGCACCCCGCCCGCCGCCGCCACCCGCTCGGACAGCCCGGTCAGGCCGTTGCCCTTCCCGCCGTCGCCCCCGCGGACCCCGTTGTTGGACATCTCCACGACCAGGGCCCGGCCGCCCTCCCCCTCGACCAGGGAGAGGTCGATCCGGCAGCGGTCGGCGTCGCTGTGCCGCAGCACGTTGGTGCCGCCCTCGCGCACCACCCAGGCCGCCAGCCCGGAGACCTCCCCGGATACCTCCAGGCCGTCCAGCCCGCCGACCTCGACCCGGGCCCCGGTCGTCTCCAGGACTCCCCGCACCGAGGCGACCTCCTCCGCCAGGTCCGGCTCCCGGTATCCGTTGACCGCCCCACGGACCTGGTCCAGCGCCTCCCGGGCCAGTTCGTGGACCTCGTGCAGCTCCTTCTCCGCGCGCTCGGGCGCCCGGTCGACCAGCCGCCCGGCCAGCTCCGCCTTGACCGCCAGCGCCGACAGGCTGTGTCCGAGCAGGTCGTGCATGTCGCGGGAGAACCGCAGCCGCTCCTCGGTGACCGCCAGCCGGGCCCGGGCGTGCTGGCCCTCGACCGCCTGCCGGGTGATGTCCCACAGCCAGATGGTGCCCATCGAGCCGGAGGCCAGCACGAGCGCCCACACGACGGCCCCGGCCCAGAAGAACAGGTAGAGGGCGATCGGGAGATCCTGCCGCTCGGCGAGGACGAACGGCCACGGGGCCGCCAGCATCGCCAGGGTGACGGCGGCGCCCCGGCGGCGCGGGGCGGCGAACACACCCGCGGACCACCAGGCGGCGAACAGGGCCATCGTCAGCATCGCGTCCTGCACCAGGGCGGCGGTGACGGCGAGCAGGACGAGCGACCCCCAGTAGAGGCGGGGGTCGGGGACCCTGCGGCCGTCGATGCGGTCCCGCATCAGGAGCAGGAGCATCACCGCCAGGGGCACCGACGCGCCCAGGGCCGCGAACGAGCGCCACGGCACGTGCCCGGGGGCTCCGAAGAGGAACTCGAACAGGGGGATGCCCGCCAGCATCATCGCCGCCATGCCCACCGTGACCATGATGACCAGGCGCGCGAAGCGCATCGTGCGGTCGGTCTCGTCGGTGCGGGGGGTCAACGCGCCTCCTCGGCTGCGGGGGGTCGGGACGGGTCGGCGGGGAGGCGGACACGCAGCAGGAAGCCGCCCTCGTCCGTGCGCGCCGCCGACAGTATGCCGCCCGCACGCCGCACCCGGTCGGCCAGCCCGCCCATCACCCCGCCGGGTTCGGTATCCGCTCCGGCCCGGGCCCGGTCGTTGGACACCTCCACCACCGCCCGCCCGGTGTCGGGCTCCCGGGAGAAGGAGATCCGGCAGCGCGTGGCGTCGCTGTGCCGCAGCACGTTGGTGCCGCCCTCGCGCACCGCCCACGCCGCCAGGGAGGCCTCCGCCGGGGAGGGGTCCAGGCCGTCCAGTCCCGCCACGCTGGTCCGGGTCCCGTCGGCCGCCAGCACCGCCCTCACCGAGCGGACCTCCTCGGCCAGGTCCAGCTCCCGGTATCCGCTGACCGCGGCGCGGACCCGGCGCAGGGCGTCGCGGGCCAGGGCGTGCACCTCGGCGGCCTCGGCCCGGGCCTCCCCCGGGTCCCGGGAGACGTTCCGGCCGGCCCTCGCGGCCCGGGCCGCGAGCAGGGACAGGTCCTGGCCCAGCAGGTCCTGGAGGTCCCGGGTGAACCGCAGCCGCTCCTCGGCCACCGCCAGCCGGGCCTTGGCCTCCTGGGCGGCGACGGCGTCGCGCACGATGTCCCACAGCCGGAAGGAGACGGCGCAGCCCAGGTAGAAGAGGAGGCACGTGAGGGCGCCGCCCGCCCAGACGACGGTGAACATCCCGACGGAGACGTGCGGGTAGAGGAACGGCCAGGCGATCCAGGGGACCAGGGCGGTCGACACGGCCAGGGCCGCCGGGCGCCGCCCGCCGCGGTGCAGGTGGAGCATCACCGACAGCCAGGCGCCCAGGGAGCTGACCATGTAGATCTCGACCCGCAGGAACAGGGTCCCCGCCCAGGCCAGGAGCACGGACGCGAGGTACAGGCGCGGGTCCGGGACCGTCTCCCCGCGCATCCGGGCGGCGATGAGCGGGCCCAGACAGGCGGACGCCCCGGTGAGCAGGACCAGGGACACGGTCTGCGGCCACACCGGGTTGCCGTGCGTGTGCGTCTGCACCATCTCGACCAAGGGCCACAGGACCACGATCAGCGGTGTCACGATCACGGTGTAGACGGTCATGATGCGGGCGATCCGCAGGTGGCGCCGCTGCGCCGCGGTGGGGGGAACGGTGTCCTGGTCCATCGTTCGAGTGTCCCTTACGAGGAACGCCCGCCCCGTCCGGGGCGGGCGGTTCGGGTGCCCGCCGGTCAGCTCTGGCGGGGGTCCCAGCGGAAGGTGCGGAAGGCCAGCACGGCGAACAGGACCGTCCACACGAGCAGCAGCCCGACCGAGGGCAGGGCGGCGACCCACAGCTCGACGACCCCGGCCGGGGCGGCGGACTCGTAGCCGGAGAAGACGTCGTGGCCGGTGTAGGAGGCCTGGGCGAGCTGGCCGGCGGCGGTGGAGGGCAGGTAGCCCAGGAACCGGACGAACGAGTCCGGGAACGCGGCGGTCGGGATGATGTTGCCGCCCGCGAAGAGCAGGAACATCATCGGCACCATCGCGGCCATCTGCGCGGATTCGGCGGTGCGCGCCATCGGGGAGACGCACAGGCCCAGGAAGCTCATGGAGACGGCGCTCAGCGTGACCGCCAGCACCAGCATGACCGGGTCCCGCGGCAGCGCGCCGGAGTTGGCGTAGACGAGGGCGACGCCCAGCACGGCGATGAGCAGGGACATGACGACCACCAGCAGGATCACCGCGCCGAACAGCGCCCCCTGGGGGACCCCGTTGACCCGCATCTGCTTGAGGACGAGGCTCTCGCGGCGGGCGGTGAACACGTTCGACGGGTGGCCGATGCCGATGATCAGGCCGATGCTGCCCATCGCGGCGATCATGGCGAGGTCGGCACTGCCGATGTCGCCCAGGACGGGCTCGTTGGGCAGGTTCATCGGGACGACGAACATGAACAGCGCCAGGCCCAGGAACATCCAGGCGGTCTTGTAGCGGATGAAGAGGGTGAACTCGGTGCGGGCCAGGCGCAGGGCCTGGCGTACCGGGCTCATGGCGGCGGGGCGGGCGGGTGCGGCGGTGGCGGTCATCGTGTGCGCTCCGGGGATGTCGGCGGGGAGGGGGCTAGGAGTCGGAGAGTCCGGTGGCGCCGGCGACCTGGAGGAAGACGTCCTCCAGGGAGGCTCCGCGGACCTGGAGGTTGCGCAGGACGGTCCCGCGTTCGGCGGCCCAGGAGACGAGTCCGCCGACCACCCGGTGCGCCCGCGAGTCGACGTCGGCTCCGGCGACGGTGTAGGTGGCCCACAGCCGCCCGTCGCGGGTCTGCACCGCGGTCTCGGCTCCGGGGATCTCGGGCAGGTCGTCGGTGCCGACCTCCTCGGGCAGCCGGAAGGTGATCCGGTCCCCCCAGGACGCCAGGACGCCCTCCAGTGTGCCCTCCACGCGGATCTCGCCGTGGTGCATGATGGCGAGCCGGTCCGCCAGGCGCTCGGCCTCCTCCAGGTAGTGGGTGGTGAGCAGGACCGCGACGCCCTGCCGCTTGAGGTCGGAGATGATCCGCCAGGTGGTGTGCCGGGCCTCGGGGTCCATGCCGGTGGTGGGTTCGTCGAGGTAGAGCACTTCGGGCCGGGCGACCAGGGCCTGGGCGAGGATGAGGCGGCGCTTCTGCCCGCCGGAGAGCTGGCGGACGGGGATCCCCGCCTTGTCCGTGAGGTCGACCAGCTCCAGCAGCTCGTCGGGGTCGCGGGGCCGGGAGACCAGGTCGTGGGCGAGGGTGATGGACTCCCGGACGGTGAGGTCCTCCAGCAGGCCGCTGCCCTGGAGGACGGCGCCGGTGCGGCCGCGCAGGGCGGCGGGCTGGCCGTAGGGGTCGGTGCCGAACACCCGCAGGCTCCCCGCGCTGGGACGGCGGAACCCCTCCAGCGTCTCGATGGTGGTGGTCTTGCCCGCACCGTTGGTGCCCAGCAGGGCGAACAGCTCGCCGGGCCGGATCTCGAAGGAGATCCCCCTGACGGCCTCGAAGGTGCCGTAGCGCTGGCGGAGGTCCCGGACGACCACCGCCGGGCCGTCGGGAGCGGTGCGGTCGGGGAGGGATTCGGTGCTCGTCGTCGTCATGGATCCAGGTTCCCGGAAACGGGAGCGGGGCCACAGACGCCGTTGTCACCTATCGGATGTGGGAATCCACCGGGACCGGCGATGACAGATGTCACAGGGCCGGGCCCGGGCGCGTGGGTGCCGCCCGCACGCGCCCCTTCCTCACCGCGTGCGGGCGGCAACACCCCGGGTGGGCGCCCGGCGCCCTTCGGGGGTGCTGATAAGAGTTCTACACGAAAAACGGGGCACGCGGGGCGCGAACTCCATTCTTCGGGGGCCCCCGGTGGTCTTTTCTCAGGAAGTAATATCCGATGGGTGATTTCCCAGCCCCAAGGGCGCGGGAGGAATAATCAGAAACCCGCACCCACCGCCCCGAACCCCGGCACGCGGAGGATCCGCAGCGGCGTTTTCTCCCTTTCCGCGGTTCGGGATATACGGGCCTGTACACGGGCGACCCGTAAACCGACCGTTATTTAGAGTTCCCGCACGTCACCCATCCGACCGCCCAACCGATGCCGGTCGCGCGGCATCTCCCCCTGCGACGGACGCCCGCCTCCGCCCGCCGGGAGACGGCCGCGACCGGGCTTTCCGGACCACGGGACCGACCCTAAGGTGGTCCCCATCTACAACGACGAAGGATGTCCATGTCACCCAACCGCGGACTCCTGTGGTGCGGGGTCGCCGCAGGCCCCCTCTTCCTCGCGGTGTCCACCCTGGCGGGCCTCCTGCGCCCGGACTACTCCCTCGCCCGCCATCCGGTCAGCTCTCTGGCGCTGACCGGGGCCGGCGGGGTCCAGGTGGTGAACTTCCTGCTCACCGGAGCCCTGCTCACGGCCTTCGCGGTCGGCGCGCACCGGGAGCTGGCCCGCACCGGCCGCTCCGGGCCCGTCCCGTGGCTGCTGGGCCTGTGCGGGATCGGCCTGGTCGGCGCCGGGCTGTTCCGCACCGACCCGCTCAGCGGCTACCCGCCGGGCACCCCCCACGAGCTGGTCTACACGCCGCTGGGCGTCCTGCACGACGCGGCGTCCGCGCTGTTCTTCTTCGGGCTGCCGCTGGCCTGCGTGCTCTACGCCCTGCGGGCCCTGGCCGACCGCCGCTGGGCGGTGGCCGGGTACTCGGTGCTCACAGCACTCGTGTTCTTCGCCTGCTTCGTGTGGGCGGGCGCGGGGTTCCAGCAGAACCCGGACCTGGTCGCCGTGGCGGGCCTCTACCAGCGGGCGTCCCTGCTGGTCGGGTTCGCCTGGACCACGGTGCTGGCCCTGCTGCTGCTCCGCTCCGAGAAAGCGCAGGGGACGCCCACCGTACGGTGAGCGCCCCCGGGACCCGGGTCCGCCTGACGACCAGGCCGTGTTCTTTCGAACCTCCGCTCCGCTTCGGTCCGCGTTCGGCGCCTTTGGAAGGCGGGAACCCTCGGCCCGGAGGGAACGTCCCCGTTCCTCGGACGTCCCCTCCGGGCCTGCAGAACCCCGCCGGCGCCTCACACACCCCCGCGGAACAGGACGGCACTCGAAAAACAGACCCTAGGCGTCGGCGGACTCGGCCTCCTGCGGGCCGCCGCCCCTGATCGAGCGCAGCAGCAGCTGGGAGACGTCGACGACCTCCAGGGTCTCCTTCGCCTCGCCCTGCGACTTCTTCTCGTTGATCGCGTCACCCAGCATGACCTGGCAGAACGGGCACGCCGTGGACACGGTGTCGGGGTTGGTGGTCAGCGCCTCGTCCACCCGCTCGGTGTTGATGCGCTTGCCGATCCGCTCCTCCATCCACATGCGGGCACCGCCGGCGCCGCAGCAGAAGCCCCGCTCCTTGTGGCGGTGCATCTCCTGCGTCTTGACGCCGGGCACCTTCGCCATGATGTCGCGCGGCGGCGTGTACACCTTGTTGTGGCGGCCCAGGAAGCAGGGGTCGTGGTAGGTGATGTTCTCGTCGATGGACTCGACGGGCGTCAGCCTGCCCTCGTCCACCAGCTTGGCCAGCAGCTGGCTGTGGTGCACGACCTCGTAGGTGCCGCCGAGCTGCGGGTACTCGTTGGCGAGGGTGTTGAAGCAGTGCGGGCAGCTGGCCACGATCTTCGTGACGCCGGCCTCGTTGAGGGTCTCGACGTTCTGCTGGGCCAGCATCTGGAAGACGTACTCCATGCCCAGGCGGCGGGCCGGGTCGCCGGTGCACGCCTCCATGCCGCCCAGGACGGCGAACTTGACGCCCGCGATGTCCAGCAGCTCGGCGATGGCCTTGGTGGTCTTCTTGGCCCGGTCCTCCAGGGCGCCGGCGCAGCCGACCCAGAACAGGTACTCGGTGTCCGCGTCGAGCTTGTCGTCGACGACCTGCACCTCGACCGGGTTCTCCTGGGAGGCCAGCTCCTCGATCCAGTCCATGCGCTTGTCCTCGGACATGCCCCACGGGTTGGCCTTGTTCTCCAGGTTCTTCAGGAGCGTGTTGGCCTCGGACGGGAAGTTGGACTCGACCATGACCTGGTAGCGGCGCATGTCGAGGATGTGGTCGATGTGCTCGATGTCCACCGGGCACTGCTCGACGCAGGCGCCGCAGTTGGTGCAGGCCCACAGCTCGTCCGGGTGGATGACACCGCCCTCCTCCTCGGTGCCGACCAGCGGCTTCTCCAGGAGGGCGAGGACGTCGACGCCGGCGTGGCTGTCGTCGGGCTTCTCGGCCAGGGTCTCGGCGGTGATGCCCTGGAGCAGGTACGGGGCCTTCTCGTAGGCGTGCCGCTGGAGGTCGAGGACGACCTTCTTCGGGGACAGGGGCTTGCCGGTGTTCCAGGCGGGGCACTGGGACTGGCAGCGTCCGCACTCGGTGCAGGTGGAGAAGTCGAGGAGGCCCTTCCAGGTGAAGTCCTCGATCTTGCCCGCGCCGAACGGGTCCTCGTCGGGGTCGGCCTCCTCGAAGTCGAGGGGCGCGCTCCCGTCCTTGTTCATCATCTGCTTGGCGGCGCCCAGCGTCGGCGAGCCGTCCGCGTTGCGCTTGAAGTAGATGTTGACCGGGGCGAGGAAGCGGTGCCAGCCCACGCCCATGGTGAGCTGGCGTGCCAGGACGATGAAGAACGCGTAGCTGATGATCAGCTTGAACGCGGCGACCAGGGCGATCGCGGGGTCGGCGACCGCCGCCTCGCCGGGCATGACCGCGCCGACCGCGTGCGAGATCGGGGTGGCCCAGACCGGGAACGGGAAGGTGTCCGTGGCGACCTTGAGCCCGCGGATCGCGAAGATCGCGAAGAGCAGGCCGATGATGTACGCCTCGACGTAGTAGCCGGTCCACTGCTTGGAGTGCATGAACCGCGACGCGCGGCCCTTGCGCGCCGGGCGGTTGACCACCCGGTACGCGGTCAGGCCGAGGATGCCGACGAGGCTGGTCCCGGCGATGAACTCGATGGCCAGGCCGTAGATCGTCCAGTCGTGGATGAACGGCAGGTGGAAGTGCGGGTCGAAGACCTCGCCCTGCGCCTCGATGACCGTGAAGACCAACAGCGGGAAGGAGACCATCACGAACCAGTGGGCCACACCCACCCAGGGCCGCTTGAGCATCCTGCCGTGGCCGACGATCTCGATGACCGCCATCGTGAACCGTTGTCCGAACGGCCCCTTGCGTTCGGCCTCCACCGGTCGTCCCACGTTCACGGTCCGCACGATCTGGCGGATGGCCAGACCGAACATGGTGAAGGCGACCACGGCGAGGACCGAGGTGATGATGCCCAGTGTCAGGTACAGCATCTCCCGTGGCCTCCCATCCTGCTGCGTCGGCCGGTGCGCCACACACCGGCGGTCCTAACTATGTTACTAGCGGGTAATCATGCGGCGGCCACCGGCTCTGCGGGAAGCCGTGACCCCGCAGGTGCAACGCTAGTCACTCCTGCCGCAACGAAACCACGCGGGCCCACCCTGTTCGCCCCTTGACACGCACCGCGGCGGCGGCCCCGGCCCGCACCGCACCCGCCATTCCACCGCTCCCCCGCGCCCGCCTGCATCGGTCATCCCACCGGCCCGCACGCGGGAGCGCCCGCCGACGGGGCCGGCGGGCGCGGGACGCGGGCGGGGCTTCAGGCGCCGCCGGGGTCGCGGGGCGCCGGGGCGGTGTACACGCGCACCCGGGGGTCCTCCGGCAGGAGCAGCAGTGCACGGCCCAGCAGGGCCTCGGCCTGGGCGCAGGCGCGGACCACCGGCACCAGGGTGGCCAGGAACAGGGCCCCCGCGGCCATGTACACCAGCGTGGTGGCGACCAGCGGGTGCTCGGAGGACAGCAGCGAGCCGACGTCGGTGTAGCCGGGGATGGTGTACAGCGACCAGCCCCAGAGCGGGTAGAGCAGGCCGGCCGGCGCGCCCGTCCACCACGTGACCGTGACGACGAAGGCGACCAGAGAGACCGGGAAGCGCACCAGCGCGTGCAGTGCGTCCAGCCAGCTGCGGCCGCAGCCCAGCGGGGCCAGCGCGCGGCGCACCGGCCCGGCGCCGGGGGCGGGCTCCCGGTAGGGGGCGCGCAGCACCGGCGCCCCGGTGAGGTCGGCGATGCGGACCCGGTCCACGTGGGCGATCCCGCGGGCCGCGTACAGCGTGCCCACCAGGATGAACAGCCCCACCCCGGCGACCGCGGAGCCCAGCCCCGCGGCCAGCCCCGCGAGGACCAGGGAGAACGAGACCACGGCGAGGGGCAGGCCGAGGAGGGCGTGCCGGGTGTCGGCGAGCAGCCGCGCGACCGCGGAGCGGGGGCGCGCCTCGCGCCCCTCCCTGGGGAGGGGCGCGGAGTACGGGTACGGGGCGGAGGGCGGGAGGGCGCCCCGCTCCGGCCCCCCGCCGGGGGCGGTGGCGTCGAGGGCGGTGGAGGGCGACGGATGGGAGGGGCCGGGCCGCAGGCCTCCGTTGAGGGTGGTGGAGGGCGACGGATGGGAGGGGCCGGGCCGCAGGCCTCCGTTGAGGGTGGTGGAGGGCGACGGATGGGAGGGGCCGGGCCGCAGGCCTCCGTTGAGGGTGGTGGAGGGCGACGGATGGGAGGGGCCGGGCCGCAGGCCTCCGTTGAGGGTGGTGGAGGGCGACGGATGGGAGGGGCCGGGCCGCAGGCCTCCGTTGAGGGTGGTGGAGGGCGACGGGCGGGAGTGTGCGTCCATATCCCGAAGCTAGGCCCGCGACCCCCTCCGCGTCGGGGTCGCACGCACCCCTCTCCGGGGTCGCCGCCCCCCGCTTCCGGAGTGGTGCGCGCACCACCCCTGAACCGTCCCCGGTTCCCGTCGGGGACGACCCCGAGACCCGGTCAAGGATCCCCCCGGCTTCACCCGGGGTTCCGTCATCTCCCTCGTGAAAGCCGCCGAACTCGGGAACAACCCCGCAGGGTCGCTCGTTGTCAGGTCGTAGAAAGTAACTTGAGTCTGGTCGACTCAACTGACTTGACAACCCTCGCCGGACGAAGCAAACTTACGCCCGAACGACTCAACTTTGACGGAGGAAGCAACATGGCACGTGCGGTCGGAATCGACCTCGGTACGACGAACTCCTGTGTCGCGGTCCTGGAGGGCGGTGAGCCCACGGTCATCACCAACGCCGAGGGTTCCCGCACCACCCCGTCCGTCGTCGCCTTCGCCAAGAACGGTGAGGTCCTCGTCGGCGAGGTCGCCAAGCGCCAGGCGGTCACCAACGTCGACCGCACCATCCGGTCGGTCAAGCGCCACATCGGCACCGACTGGACCGTGAAGATCGACGACAAGACCTTCAACCCGCAGCAGATCAGCGCCTTCATCCTGCAGAAGCTCAAGCGGGACGCCGAGGCCTACCTGGGCGAGGACGTGACCGACGCGGTCATCACCGTCCCGGCGTACTTCAGCGACTCCCAGCGCCAGGCCACCAAGGAGGCCGGCACGATCGCGGGCCTCAACGTCCTGCGCATCATCAACGAGCCCACCTCGGCCGCGCTCGCCTACCACCTGGAGAAGGAGGACGAGGCGACGATCCTCGTCTACGACCTCGGTGGCGGCACCTTCGACGTCTCCCTGCTGGAGGTCGGCGACGGCGTCGTGGAGGTCAAGGCCACCAACGGCGACAACCACCTGGGCGGCGACGACTGGGACCAGGCGATCGTCGACTGGCTCGTCGAGAAGTTCAAGAACTCCAACGGCGTGGACCTGGCCAAGGACAAGATGGCCCTCCAGCGCCTGCGCGAGGCCGCCGAGAAGGCCAAGATCGAGCTGTCCAGCTCCAGCGAGACGCAGATCAACCTGCCCTACATCACCGCCTCGGCGGAGGGCCCGCTGCACCTGGACGAGAAGCTCACCCGCGCCGAGTTCCAGCGGCTGACCTCCGACCTGGTCGAGCGGACCAAGATCCCGTTCCAGCAGGTCATCAAGGACGCGGGCATCAGCCTCAGCGAGATCGAGCACGTGGTGCTGGTCGGCGGCTCCACCCGCATGCCCGCCATCGTCGAGCTCGTCAAGGAGCTGACCGGCGGCAAGGAGCCCAACAAGGGCGTCAACCCGGACGAGGTCGTGGCCATCGGCGCCGCGCTCCAGGCCGGTGTGCTCAAGGGCGAGGTCAAGGACGTCCTGCTCCTGGACGTGACCCCGCTGTCGCTGGGCATCGAGACCAAGGGCGGCGTGTTCACCAAGCTCATCGAGCGCAACACGACCATCCCGACCAAGCGCTCCGAGATCTTCACGACGGCCGACGACAACCAGCCGTCCGTGCAGATCCAGGTCTACCAGGGCGAGCGCGAGATGGCCCGCGACAACAAGAAGCTGGGCGTCTTCGACCTGACCGGTCTGCCCCCGGCGCCGCGCGGCGTCCCGCAGATCGAGGTGGCCTTCGACATCGACGCCAACGGCATCGTCAACGTCACCGCCAAGGACCTGGGCACCGGCCGCGAGCAGTCCGTCACCATCTCCGGCGGCTCGGCGATGTCCAAGGAGGACATCGACAAGATGGTCCGCGACGCCGAGCAGTACGCGGAGGAGGACCGCAAGCGCCGCGAGAGCGCCGAGGTCCGCAACAACGCCGAGTCCCTCGTGTTCCAGACCGAGAAGGTCATCAAGGACAACGAGGACAAGATCCCGGCGGACGTGCGCTCGGAGACCGAGGCCGCCCTGGGCGAGCTGAAGACCGCCCTGGAGGGCTCGGACGTCGACACCATCCGCACGGCGAGCGAGAAGGTCGCGCTGGCCAGCCAGAAGATCGGTTCGGCGATCTACAGCCAGGGCCAGCAGGGCGCCGACGGCGCCGCCGCCGGCGAGTCCGCCCCGGGCGCCTCCGCCGACGACTCCGACGTCGTGGACGCCGAGATCGTCGACGAGGACAACAAGGGCGACCGGTCCTGACCCGCTCGGGCCGAGAGGAAGGAGGGCACGTCCCAGATGGCGCTGTCTGACAACACGAACGGCACCACCGGAGACGGTGAGGAGCGCCAGGGTCCGGTGATCCGCGACAACCGCCGTATCGACCCGGAGACCGGGGAGGTGCGCGAGCCGAAGGCGGAGGAGACCGCCGGGGCCGCGGAGGAGGCCGCGGACGACGAGGCCGTCACCGACGACGAGGGCGTCGAGGGCATCGAGATCCCGGACACCCCCGAGCAGGTGGTGTCGGAGGCGATCAACGCCGACGAGCGGGTCGTGGAGCTCACCAACGACATCAAGCGGGTGCAGGCGGAGTACTCCAACTACCGCAAGCGCGTCGAGCGGGACCGGGTGGCCGTCCGCGAGGTCGCCACCGCCCAGGTCCTCGGTGAACTCCTGCCGATCCTGGACGACATCGGCCGGGCCCGCGACCACGACGAGCTCACCGGCGGGTTCAAGGCGGTGGGCGAGGCCCTGGAGGGCGTGGTCGCCAAGCTGGGCCTGGAGCGGTTCGCGGAGCAGGGCGAGGAGTTCGACCCGAACCTGCACGAGGCGCTGACCCTGATCCCGGTTCCGAACATCTCGGTCCAGACCGTGGTGGAGGTCTTCCAGCCGGGGTACCGGATCGGTGAGCGCATCCTGCGCCCGGCCCGCGTGGTCGTCGGCGAACCCGCCGGGGACACCGGCGAGGACGCCGGTACCGGCGACGTCCGGGCCGAGGACGGCGATTAGCGGGACGACCCCGCAGGGCCCCGGCCGCACCCCCCCGGGTGCGGCCGGGGCCGACCCCGGGCCCGGGAGGCCCGGGACGACCTGGCAACAACGGACGCGATCTGAGCAGCGGGAGAAGGCACCCAGTCGATGAGCACCAAGGACTACCTGGAGAAGGACTACTACAAGGTCCTCGGAGTCTCAAAGACCGCCTCCAAGGACGAGATCAAGTCGTCCTACCGCAAGCTGGCACGCGCGAACCACCCCGACGCCAACACCGGCGACCCCGAGGCGGAGAACCGCTTCAAGGAGATCTCCGAGGCGTACAACGTCCTGTCGGACGACAAGCGCCGCAAGGAGTACGACGACGCGCGCTCCCTGTTCGGGGGCTCCTACCGGCCCGGCGGCGGGACCGGCCCGGGCGGGTTCGACATGAGCGACCTGTTCGGGCAGGGCGGCGGCACCGCGGGCGGCACCGGCGGAGAGCGCCTCAGTGACCTCTTCGGCGGGCTGTTCGGCGGCCGGGGGCGGGGCGGCACGGCGACGCGCAGCAGGCGCGGCGCCGACGTGGAGACCGAGACCACCCTGACCTTCCGCGAGGCCGCGGCCGGGGCGACCCGCTCCTTCCAGCTCGCCAGCGAAGCCCCCTGTCCCACCTGCAAGGGGACCGGCGCCAAGGCGGGCACCGCCCCGCGGATGTGCCCCAAGTGCGCGGGCACCGGGCACGAGAACACCAACCTCGGCGGCTTCTCGCTGTCGGAGCCGTGCAGCGAGTGCAAGGGGCGCGGCCTGGTCGTCGACGACCCCTGCGCCACCTGCCACGGCAGCGGGCGCGGCAAGAGCACCCGCACCATCCAGACGCGCATTCCCGCCGGGGTGGCCGACGGCCAGCGCATCCGCATCAAGGGCAAGGGCGCGCCGGGCGAGAACGGCGGCCCCGCGGGCGACCTGTACGTCGTCGTCCACGTGAAGGAGCACCCGGTGTTCGGCAGGACCGGCGACAACGTCACGATCACCGTCCCGATCACCTTCCCCGAGGCGGTGCTCGGCGCCGACGTGCGCATCCCGACCCTCTCCGGGTTCCCGGTGACGGTCAAGGTGCCACCGGGCACACAGAACGGCCACAAACTGCGGGTGCGCGGCAAGGGTGCGACCCGCAAGGACGGCACCGCCGGGGACATGATCGTCACCCTGGAGGTCTCCGTCCCCACGAACCTCAACGGCGATGCCCGTGAGGCCCTGGAGAAGTTCCGCGCGGCGACGTCCGACCACGACCCGCGCGACGGGCTCGAAGCACGGGCGAAGGGTGCGTGAGACCGATGAACGACTCCTTCGGCGTGGACGCCCCGGTCTACGTCATATCCGTGGCGGCCGAACTGGCGGGCATGCACCCGCAGACGCTGCGGCAGTACGACCGGCTGGGGATCGTGTCCCCGGGCCGGACCTCCGGACGCGGTAGGCGCTACTCCATGCGCGACGTGCAGACGCTGCGCGAGGTGCAGCGGCTGTCCCAGGAGGAGGGCATCAACCTGGCCGGGATCAAGCGGATCCTGGAGCTGGAACACGAGGTGGAACAGCTGCGCGAGCACGTGTTCCACCTGGCCAACGAACTGGAGGCGGCACGCCGGGCGGTGGCCCGGCGGTCGCGCCCGGCCCACCCCGAGGGCGGGCCGGGGGTGCGCGGCGAACTGGTCCGGCGCACCCGGGTGACGATCTTCAACACCGCCGAGGGCGACGGCCGGTTGGGGGACTCCGCGCAGGAGGGCCCCGGCCGCGCCCCCGGCGAGGAGGCCTGAGGGCCGCAACGGTTCCACCGGGGCTCCGCACAGCGGCACGGGGGCTTGGTCGACCGAGCAACACCACCCTGCGTCACGAGACTTGTGAAAGGAGTCACCGCGCATGAACTACAAGCTCACCCAGAAGAGCCAGGAGGCCCTGTCGGTGGCCATCCGCCGGGCCACGACGGACGGCAACCCGCAGACCGAGCCGGTGCACCTGCTGGCCGCGCTGCTGGACCAGGCCGAGGGCATCACCCGACCGCTGCTCAAGGAGACGGGCGCCGACCCCGACCGGCTCAAGGACAGGGTGGACGCGGCCATCGACGCGCTGCCCAAGGTGTCCGGCTCCACGACGGCGTCGCCGAGCTCCTCCCGGCAGCTCATCGTCTCCATCAACACCGCCGCCCAGCGCGCCAAGCAGATGGAGGACGAGTACGTCTCCACCGAGCACCTGCTGGTGGGCCTGGCCGCCGACGGCGGCGAGGCCGCCCGGCTGCTCAAGGAGGCCGGCGCCACCCCCGAGGCCCTGCTCGACGCGTTCGAGCGGGTGCGCGGCAAGGGGCGGATCACCACGGAGAACCCCGAGGAGACCTACCAGGCGCTGGAGAAGTACGGCGTCGACCTGACCGAACGGGCCCGCGAGGGCAAGGTGGACCCGGTGATCGGCCGCGACGGGGAGATCCGGCGGGTCATCCAGGTCCTCAGCCGCCGCACCAAGAACAACCCGGTGCTCATCGGCGAGCCCGGCGTCGGCAAGACCGCCGTGGTGGAGGGCCTGGCCCAGCGCATCGTCGCGGGAGACGTGCCCCAGTCGCTGCTCGGCAAGAGGCTGATCAGCCTGGACCTGTCGGCGATGGTGGCGGGCGCCAAGTACCGGGGCGAGTTCGAGGAGCGCCTCAAGGCGGTGCTCCAGGAGATCAAGGACTCCGACGGCCAGGTCATCACGTTCATCGACGAGCTGCACACCATGGTCGGAGCCGGCGCGTCCGGCGACGGCTCCATGGACGCCGGGAACATGCTCAAGCCGATGCTGGCCCGCGGTGAGCTGCGCATGGTCGGCGCGACCACGCTGGACGAGTACCGGGAGCGGATCGAGAAGGACCCCGCCCTGGAGCGCCGGTTCCAGCAGGTGTTCGTGGGCGAGCCGTCGGCCACCGACACCATCGCGATCCTGCGCGGGCTCAAGGGCCGCTACGAGGCGCACCACAAGGTGCAGATCTCCGACTCGGCGCTGGTGGCCGCCGCCACCCTGTCCGACCGCTACATCACCGCGCGCTTCCTGCCGGACAAGGCGATCGACCTCATCGACGAGGCGGCGTCCCGGCTGCGCATGGAGATCGACTCCAGCCCGGTGGAGATCGACGAGCTGCGCCGCACCGTCGACCGCCTCAAGATGGAGGAGATGGCGCTGGACAAGGAGTCGGACCCGGCGTCCCGGCAGCGGCTGGAGCGGCTGCGCTCGGACCTGGCCGACAAGCAGGAGCGCCTGAACGGGCTGGTCGCCCGGTGGGAGCAGGAGAAGGCGGGCCTGAACCGGGTCGGTGAGCTCAAGGGGCGGCTGGACGAGCTGCGCACCCAGGCCGAGCTGGCCGAGCGCGAGGGCGACTTCACCACGGCGTCCCGGCTGATGTACGGGGAGATCCCGCAGCTGGAGAAGCAGCTGGAGGAGGCGTCCAAGGCGGAGGAGTCCGCCGAGGCCAAGGCCGACACCATGGTCAAGGACGAGGTGGGCGCCGACGAGGTCGCCGAGGTGGTGTCGTCCTGGACCGGCATCCCCGTGGGGCGGATGATGGAGGGCGAGACCTCCAAGCTGCTGCGCATGGAGGAGGAGCTGGGCAGGCGGCTCATCGGCCAGCGGTCCGCGGTGGTGGCCGTGGCCGACGCGGTGCGCCGGGCCCGGGCGGGCATCTCCGACCCCGACCGGCCGACCGGGTCGTTCCTGTTCCTGGGGCCGACGGGTGTCGGCAAGACCGAGCTGGCCAAGGCGCTGGCGGAGTTCCTGTTCGACGACGAGCGGGCGATCGTCCGCATCGACATGAGCGAGTACTCAGAGAAGCACTCGGTGTCCCGCCTGGTCGGCGCACCCCCCGGGTACGTCGGCTACGAGGAGGGAGGCCAGCTCACCGAGGCGGTGCGGCGGCGCCCGTACACGGTGGTGCTGCTGGACGAGGTGGAGAAGGCCCACATCGAGGTGTTCGACACCCTGCTCCAGGTCCTGGACGACGGCCGACTGACCGACGGCCAGGGGCGGGTGGTGGACTTCCGCAACACCATCCTCATCCTCACCTCCAACCTGGGCTCGCCGTTCCTGGTGGACCAGACCCTGGACGAGGCGACCCGCGAGCAGCGGGTGATGGACGTGGTGCGGGCGACGTTCAAGCCCGAGTTCCTGAACCGGCTCGACGACGTCATCATGTTCGACGCGCTGTCCATCGAGGACCTGACCCGGATCGTGGACCTCCAGGTGGAGAAGCTGGCCCGCCGCCTGGCCGACCGGCGGCTGCGCCTGGACGTGACGCCGGGGGCGCGGGAGTGGCTGGCGATGACCGGCTACGACCCCAACTACGGCGCCCGGCCGCTGCGCCGCCTGGTGCAGTCCTCCATCGGCGACCCGCTGGCCCGCGAGCTGCTGGCGGGCGGGCTGGCCGAGGGGGACACGGTGGTGGTGGACGTCAACGACACCGCCGACAGCCTGGTCGTGTCGTCCCGCCCGGTCGGCACCCCGGCCGGATAGCCCGGCACGACCGCGGGGGCCGCCCGGACGGGCGGCCCCCGCGGCGTGTCAGCGGGTGCCGGACGCGGCGAGGAGGCGCTCCTCGGCGCCCTCGGGCAGGCCGACGGCGGGGCGGTCGGGCCGCTGCGGGGCGGTGCCGCCGAGGGAGACCAGCCACTCCCAGGTGTCGGCGACGGTCTCGGCGACCGGGCGGCAGCGCAGCCCGGCGGCCACCGCGCGGGAGACGTCGCCGGTGTGCAGGGAGTCGTGCAGCTCGCCCGGCGGGAGCCACACCGGCAGCTGCGACCACGGCTCCACCCCGGCCGCGGCGACCTGCTCGGGGGTGAGCCACACGGGTTCGGCGCCCGACCCTGTGGCGGCGGCGCAGGCGTCGATCAGCCCGCCCATGGTGGCGTGCCCGGGCGGGCTCACCAGGTTGAACGGGCCGGACAGCCCCGCCGCGGTGGCGTCCAGGGTCCAGGCGGCCAGGTCGCGGACGTCCACGTACTGGATCGGCAGGTCGGCGGGGCCGGGGGCGGGGAAGGGGCCGCCCCGGGCGATCCGGTTCAGCCACCAGGGCAGGCGGCCGATGTTCTCGTAGGGGCCGAGGATGAGTCCGGCCCGCACGAACAGGGAGCGGTCGCCGAAGGCCGCCTCCACGGCCAGTTCGCCGCCGCGCTTGTCGGCCGCGTAGTCGGTGCCGTCGGCCCCGGGGTCGCCGTCCACCGTCGGCCAGGTCTCGTCGGAGCCGGGCGCCGCGGGGAAGGTGTAGACGGAGCGGCTGGAGATGTAGGAGTAACGGCCCGCCCGGTCCGCCAGCAGGCGGGAGGACTCCGCCACCACGCGGGGCGCCGCCGACCAGGTGTCGACGACGGCGTCCCACTCGCCCTCCCCCAGCTCCGCCAGGCCGTCCGGGGCCAGCCGGTCGCCGTGCAGCACGGCCGCGCCCGGCGGGGCCTGCCCGGTCCCGCGGTGCAGGACCGTGACGTCCCACCCCCGCTCCAGCGCGTCCTCGACGATCGCGCGCCCGACGAACTCGGTGCCGCCCAGTACCAGAAGTCTCATGCGGGCAGTCTGGCCCGGACCTCCCCTCCCGCGCCAGGGTTCACTGCCCTCGGCAGAATCCCGCCGTGCGGGATGCGTCGGGGGGTCAGGGGGCGACGCGGTCGGCGCGGGCCAGCAGCAGGGCGCGCTCGCTCCCGTTGCGGGTGAGGGACGCCGCTCGGCGGAACTCCGCCTCGGCCTCCTTCGGCCGGCCCAGCCGCTCCAGCAGGTCTCCGCGGACGGCAGGGAGCGGGTGGTAGCCGTCCAGGGCCCCCTGGAGGGCGTCGGTGATCTCCAGGGCCGCCTGCGGGCCGTCGGCCATCGACACCGCCACCGCCCGGTTGAGCTCCACCACCGGGGAGCCGGTCTCCCGGACCAGCGCCAGGTAGAGGGCTGCGATGACGGTCCAGTCGGTGTCCTCCGGGGTGAGGGCGCGGGCGTGCTCCGCGGCGATCGCCGCCTGGAGGGCGTAGGGCCCGCGCGGCAGGGAGGGGTCGGGCGGCAGCGACCGCACCAGCGCCGCCATGCCCCGGGTGATGAGCATCCGGTCCCAGCGGGAGCGGTCCTGTTCGGCGAGCGGTACCGGGGTCCCGTCCGGGGCGACCCGGGCGCGGAACCGGGAGGCGTGCAGCTCCATGAGCGCGACCAGTCCGTGCACCTCGCGCTCCTTCGGGAGCAGCCCGGCGAGCACCCGGCCCAGCCGCATGGCCTCCTCGCACAGCTCGGGGCGCAGGAGGCTGTCGCCCGAGGTCGCCGCGTACCCCTCGTTGAAGACGAGGTAGACGACCTCCAGCACGGAGGCCACCCGGGCGTCGCGGTCCTCGCCGACGGGCACCTCGAACGGCACCTTCCTCTCGGCCAGGGTGCGCTTGGCGCGGACGATGCGCTGGGCGACGGTCGGCTCGGGCACCAGGAACGCGCGGGCGATCTCGTCGGTGGTCAGCCCGCCCAGCATCCGCAGGGTCAGGGCGACCCGCGCCTGCGTGGACAGCACCGGGTGGCAGCACACGAACATGAGCCGCAGCAGGTCGTCGCCGTAGTCCTCCTCCAGGACGGCGTCGAACCCGTCCCGCCCGTCGTTCTCGGCGATGTGGCGGCCCAGCTCGGCCATGCGGTCCTGGAAGCGCTCGTCGCGCCGCCAGCGGTCGACGACACGGCGTTTGGCGACGGTGGTCAGCCAGGCGCCGGGCCGGTCGGGCACACCCTCACGCGGCCATTTCTCCAAAGCGCTGACCAGCGCGTCCTGGGCGAACTCCTCGGCCAGGCCGACGTCGCCGACCATGCGGGTGAGTGCGGCGACGAGGCGGGCCGATTCGATGCGCCAGACCGCCTCCACCGCGCGCCGGGTATCGGTGTGGCTCACGGGCCCATGAGAGCACCGTGAGCCGCGTCACCGCAACCCGGCCCGTGGTCAGCCCGCCTCCCCCTCGTGGGCGTTCTGCTTGCGCAGTTCGCGCTCGCGCTCCTTGAGCTCCTCGGGCATCATCTCGTCGCTGAAGTCGTCGGTGTCCATGATCCGGCGCAGGACCAGGTGCATCTCCGTGGTGTCGCCCGCCGGCGGGTGGGGGCAGCGCTTGGCCCACTCCACGGCCTCCTCGGGCGAGGACACCTGGATGATCCAGTACCCGGCGATGAACTCCCTGGCCTCGGCGAAGGGGCCGTCGGTGACGCGGGCCCTCCCGTCGGAGAAGGTCACCCGGGTGGCCTCGGTGGAGGGCGCCAGGCCGTCCCCGGCGAGCAGCACCCCGGCCTTGACCAGCTCCTCGTTGTAGGCGGCCATGGCCTCGAAGATCTCCGGGGTCATCTCGGTGTTCGCCTCGGCCTGCGGGTCGGACATGATCGACATCATGTAGCGCATGGTGTTCGCCTTCCGTGCGGTCCGGGGGCCTCTCCCCCGCCTCTCACCTGTTCGTCGAACGGGGCCGCGCAGGATCGACATCCCGCCGAGAATTTTTTTCCGGGCCGTGTGAAGCCCCTGCGAATCCGCTGCCGGAGACTCGTACACGTACCAGAGACCACCCCGGCACAGTGGGAGGGGAACCTGGAAGGGCGGCCTTTCCGGTCGTCCGGGGTCCTCCTCCCGCCCAGGGGCGGCCCGGGGCCGGCCCCGGGGGCCGGCCGGGGGTCAGCCGGGGGTCAGCCGGGAAAGCCGAGCCCGGAGAGCCAGGAACGGCTCAGCGAGACGGTGGCGGGGTCGGCGCCCCGCCGGACCAGCTCCTCGCTCAGCTCCGGGTGCTTGACCACCCGGTCCGCCCGGGTCATCAGCGCGACATCGCCCCGGGCCAGGACCGCGCGCACGACGGCGCCCTCGACATCGGCCCGGGTGTCCGCCGCGAAGGGGCTCTGGCTGGTCGGCAGGAAGGGACCCGTGTAGAGGTCCAGGGCCCGTTCCAGCTCCCCCGCGCGGACGAGCCCCAACAGCTCCACGACGTCGAACCGGACGCCGCCGTCCAGCGTGTAGCAGGCCCTGCGCCGGTCGTAGCGGACGGGGATCCCCGCCCGGCGGGCGCGCATGGCCAGGGTCGGCAGGCTCGACGGGGCCGGGTCGGCCTCGAACAGCTCCACCAGCACCCGGTCGCGGTGCACGCTCCCGTGGGACAGGGCGACCAGCGCCGCCAGCTCCACGGCCCTGCGGTTGGCCACGGCCGCGCCGTCCACGGCGCAGCGGCCCAGTGTCGATACCTCCACCGTCCTCGTCATCTCGCCTCCTCCTCGGGAAGGGTCCGACCTCTGCACACCTACTGTCGCCGGGGCCCCCATCGCCCACTTATCGCCCGCCTATCGGCCGCCGCCCCGGCGTGATGGCGCCGTGAACGCCCCTGGTGAGACTGGGTCCAGAGCACCGGTGCGTCATCGGGACCCCGGTCGGAACGGGAGCCGAACATGGAAAGGCAATGGACCGTCGCGGAACTCCCCTGGTGGCGGGCGGCGGACGACCCCGCCGCGGACGCGCCCGCCCCCGCCGGGCCGGAACCGTGGGTGCGCCGCGCGGACGGGCGCATCGCCCTGGGCCGGGACGCCGGGCGCCCGCGGGAGGCGTACCTCGCCGACCCCGGGGCGGCCGGGTTCCTGCGCCCGGCCCTGGACGCCGTGCACGGGCACCAGCGGGCCCTGCACGACGCGGTGTCCGCGCTGGTGCGGGGGGCCGACCCCCGGCTGGCCGGGCTGCCGGACCTGCTGGCCCGGGAGTGGCCGGACGAGGAGCTGAGCCGGCTGATGACCCCGACCGTGGCCCTGGAGATGCAGTTCGCCCAGCTCTCCGGGCGGATCGGCGGCGAGAGCGGGGAGGCCCGGTTCCGCGCGTACCTGGAGCTGCTGTCGCGCCCGCGGTTCCAGCGCGAGCTGTGGGAGGAGTACACGGTTCTGCTGCGCCGGGTCGCGGAGGTGCTCTCCCGGTGGGAGGGGTCCCGGCTGGAGCTGGCCCGCCACCTCGTCGCCGACCTCCCGGCGCTGGACGGGCTGCACGGGGGCCGGCTGGACGAGGTGGCCCTGGTGGACTTCGGCTCCGGGTACGTGCGCCGCCCGGGCGGGCTGGTCGGCGCCGTCGTCTCGTTCGGGGACACCCGGATGGTCCACGCCCCGCGTCCGCCGGACGCGGCGGTGCTGTGGGAGGAGATCGTCTCCTGGTTCAACGCGCGCGGACCCGAGCACCGGCTGACCGCCGCCCCGGTGCTGCGCCTGCCCGACCACGGGTGGACGCTCCGCGTCGAGCACGAAGCCTGCCCCGACGGAGAAGGCGGCGCCTTCTACTGGCGGCTGGGCGCCCTCACCGCGCTGTCCCACGCCCTGACCGGCCGGGCGCCGCGCCACCGGGACGTCGTCGCGCACGGCGCGCACCCGGTGCTGACGGACGCCGAGCGCCTGCTGTCGGCGACGGCGCGCTCCCCCGAGCGGCCGGTGGACCCGGCGGCGCTCCTCACCGGCGACGAGGACGACCCGCTGGACGAGGAGCCCGTGGAGGACGAGGACCACCTGCCCGAGTCCGGTGGCGGGGTGCTGCCGCTGGAGGGGCACGCGGGGGCCCTGACGGACGGGTTCGCGTTCGCCTACGACGCCCTGGTGGCCGACCGCGGCACCTGGCTGTCCCGGGAGGGGCCGCTGGGCGGGCTGGCCCGGACCCGGCTGCGGCACGACCTGTACCCGGCCGCCCTCTACGCGCCCTCCCTGGACGCCGGGGACCGCCCGGACCTGCTGCGCGACGGCCTCACACGCTCGCTGCTGCTGCCCCGGCCGCTGCCCGGTGACGGCGACGCCCGGCTGTGGTCGGCGCTGCTGCGGGCGGAGTCGGCCGACCTGCTCCACGGCGACCTGCCGCACCTGTCGGGTCCGGCGGGGGCCGCCGACCTGGTCGACAGCGCGGGCCGGACCGTCCCGGGGGTGCTCGTCGAGACCCCGGCCGCGTCCGTGCGCCGTCGGCTGCGGTCCCTGGACCGGCACGGCGCCGGGGGCGCGGTGGCTCTGGTCCGCCGGGCCGCCCGCGACCTGTGCCCCGACGACCCCGACGCGGCCGACCCGCGCCCGGGCGACCGGCCGCTGGACCCGGCGACCGCCCTGGCCGCCGCGACCGACCTCGCCCGCGGGCTCTCCCCGCGGGATCCGGGGGCCGGACCGCTGCTGGCCCGGCTCGCCGTCCTCGACGGCGGCCCCGGCCCGCGGACGCGCGCCGAGGCCGCCGCGGACCACTCCGCCGCCCTGCGCTTCTCCCCCGACGACCCGGACCGGTTCGCCCGGGCGGGGGCGGCGCTGGTCCACCTGGCCGCGGCCTGCTCGGTGCACGGCCGCGACCCCTGGGTACGGGGTGCCCTGGCACACCTGGACCTGCTGCGCGGGCACGCCGAGGGCGGTTCCCCCGGTACGGCCGGGGGCCGGGCGGGCACCGTCCTGGCCGCCCTCTCCCTGCACGCGGTCCTGCCGGACTCGGGAGCGCTGGCCGTGGCCGACCGCGTCGCGTCGGCGCTCGCCGAGGCGGAGCCCGTACCCGAGCCCGGCATGGCCTCGGGCTCCACCGGCGTCCTGGTCGCGCTGGCCCGCATGGACGCCGCACTGCCCGGCGCGGGGTACGGCGGGGCGGTCGCCCGGCTGCTGTCCCGGGAGCGGGAGGTGCTGGAACGGCACCCGCCGACGGACGTGTCCTGGTGCCGCGGCCTGGCGGGGATCGGCCTGTCCCGCCTGTCGCTGCTGGCCGACACGCGCGAGCCCGCGGTGCGCTCGGCCGCCCTGGAGGACCTGGCGTCCCTGGAGCGCGCCGTCCGCGACGCAGTGCTGGGGGTCGGCTCCGGCCTGCGCTCCGCCGGCGACCACGGTGCCTGCCACGGCGACCTGGGCGTCCTGGAGTTCCTGGTGTCGACGGCCCGGCGGCGGGGCGGCGGGGCGGACGACGCCCCGCTGCGCGGCGCGGCCGGCCTGCTCGCGCACGGCCGCGCCCGCGGCTGGCGCCTCACCCCGGGCGCCGCGCCCGCGCTGTCCGGTGCGGCCGGAGCGGGGTACGGCCTGCTCCGCCTGGCCTTTCCGCACGCCGTCCCCTCCCTCCTGCTCGTCTCGCCGCCCTGATGCGTCCGCTACGCCATCACCGCCGCGGCCGCCGGGCCCGGGTCCATCGCCGCGCCCGCGTCGCGCGCCAGTGTCCGCCGCATCCGCGGGTCGCGCACGACCCGGAGCGCGTCGGCCATCAGGCGCCCGTCGCCGCTGTCCACGACGGCCTCGACGATGCGCTGCTCCAGGTGGGCCCGGGTCTGGACGGCGAAGGGGCTCTGGCTGCGCACCATGAACGGGCCCCGGTAGAACTCCATCGCCTGGGCGACGTAGCCGTGGGACAGCAGGAACAGGAACTCGACGACGTCGCAGCGGACGCCCTCGCCGATACGGTACGCACCGATCTCGCGCTCGTACCGCACGTCCAGGCCGATCCGCCGCGCCCGCATGGCCAGCGTGGGCAGGCTGGACGGCGAGGGGTCGCCCTCGAACAGCACGGTGGACAGCCAGTCGCGGGGCGCCGCGCCGTCGGACAGGAGCAGGACCGCCGCCAGTTCGGCTGCCCGCCGGTGCCGCACGGGGCGCCCGTCGACACGGCACTCTCCCAGGGTCTCAAGCATGGGGACGTCGTTCATCACCGCTCCGCAGTCCAAGGCGATCCCGGTCCGATACCCCGGGATCTCCTCCCGCGATCGGTTCCCCACGATCATCGGAAGGGAGGGCATCCACCTGCTATCGGCGGCCTATCCCGGACCGGGATAGGCCCCTGTCAGCGCCGTGCAATCGTGCGAATAGTCCTGTGATAAGCCTTCGGCGGCGATGCGGTGCAGGATGTGGGCATCCCCCGAACGACGGGGCCTACACAAACGGAGGTCACCATGCGGATCGTCAAGTTCTCCCTCGCTCTCGCCGCCGCCGTCGCCCTGTCCCTGGGCGCCTCCCCCGCCCTCGCCTCGACCACCCAGGGGGTCGGCGAGGTCCCGGGCCGCGCCGGCGAGGCGATCGGGTCCCTCCTCGAGGACCGCTGGGAGAAGCTGGGCCCCGCCGGTGAGATCCTCGAGGGCGTCCTGAGCGACCGCTGGGAGAAGTAGAGGGGACCGACGATGGAGAACGGTCAGCCGAGGTCGGCCAGAACGGACGCCGCCTCGGCTCGTTCCCTCTCGTCGTGGAGCTGCTCGAACCCCGCCACGGCCCGCGCCAGCAGCTCCCGCGCCTCCCCGGTCCGTCCGGCCCGCGCGCAGGCCGCCCCCAGGTCGCGCAGCACCATCGCCTGGCCGACGAGGTCCCCGATCTCCTCGACGACGGCCAGCACCTCGCGCAGCCGCGCGATCCCCTGGTCGGCGTCCCCGCGCAGCAGGTCGAGCTGGGCCGCCCGGCGCAGCACCTGGGCGCTGGCCCTCGGGTCCCCGGTGCGCCCCGCCAGCTCCAGGGCCCGGTCGAGGTCCGCGCGCCCCCCGTCGGCGTCGCCGCCGCGGCCGCGCAGGTAGCCGGTGAGCATCAGGCTGCGCCACTGCCCGCCCAGGTCCCCGACGGCGGTGAAACCCTCCAGGGCCTCCTCGCACAGGCTCAGCGCGCGCTTCTCGTCACCGGCCTCCGCGGTCAGGGTGGCCAGGGCCCGGCGCGCTATCGCCTGCCCCCGCACCTCTCCGAGCTCGGTGTAGGTCTCCAGGGCCCGCTCCAGCAGCGCCGCCCGGGTCGGCCCGTCGTAGCGGTGGCCCAGCGCCTCGCTGACCGTCGCCCACAGGGAGGCCATGCCGAGCCGGTTGCCGCGTCCGCGCACGAACGGCTCGACCCTGTCGTGGAGCTCGGCCAGCTCCTGCATGTAGCCGCGCCGCGTGAGGAACACCGAGAAGCCGACCAGCAGGTCCCAGCTCTGCTCGTCCATGCCGAGCTCGACCGCCTGGAGCACCACGTGGCGGAGGTTGGCGCGTTCGCCCTCGAACCAGGCGTAGGGGTCGCCCAGGACGCGCTCCACGTACCGGGCGGGCGGCGACCACCGGGGGGCGCCGCCGCGGACCCGCAGGTACTCCCCGCCCATGAGGTCGTCGTTGGCGGCGTCGAGCAGCGCGAGCCAGCCGCCCATGAGGCGGACGGCGGCGGCTCCGCGGGAGGCGTCGTCCTCGGTGTCGGCCGACCTCTCCCGCGCGTAGTCGCGCACCAGCTCGTGGAAGCGGTACACCGGTTCCCCCGAGGGGTCGGTGCCCACGATGTCGAGCAGGTGGGCGTCCACCAGCGGTTCGACGATGTCGGAGGGGAAGGGGCGGTCGTCGCCCAGCAGGGCCGCCGCCGACCACATGGGGATGGTGGGTCCTTCGACCAGGCCGAGCAGCCCGAAGGCGCGGGCCGTCCCGGCCTCCAGGCCGTCGTAGGTCAGCGACAGGCTCGCCCGCACCGTCATGTCGCCGTGGGCCAGCTCGTCCAGGCGGTGCCGCTCGTCCGCCAGCCGGTCCACCATCGAGGACAGCGTCCAGTGGCGGCGGGCGGCCAGGCGGGCCGACACGATGCGCAGCGCCAGGGGCAGCCGCCCCACCGCGCCCACGAGCGCGTGGGCGGCCGCGGGCTCGGCGTCGACCCGGGCGTCGCCCAGGACCTGGCGCAGCAGTTCCAGCGAGGCCTCCTCGGGGAGCGTTTCGAGCTGGAGGAAGGTCGCGCCGGGCAGGCCGGTGAGGTTGGCACGGGAGGTGATGAGGACCCCGCAGCCGGGACCGGCCGGGATGAGCGGCAGCAGCTGGGACTCGGTGGCGGCGTCGTCCAGGACGACGAGGACCCGGCGGGTGGCCAGCAGGCCGCGGTACATGGCGGCGCGCTCGTCCGCGTCGTCGGGGACGGCGGGGCCGGGCACGCCCAGCGCCCGCAGGAAGCGGCCCAGGACCTCGCCGGGGTCCAGCGGGGCCTCCCGGGTGGCGCGCAGGTCGCAGTAGAGCTGCCCGTCGGGGTAGTGCTCGGGGCCCAGCCGGTGGGCGACCCGCACCGCGGTGGAGCTCTTGCCGACCCCGGGCCGGCCCATGAGCACGGCGACCCGGGTCCCGGAGCCGGAGCCGGACAGGACGTCCTCGACCCGTTCGATGAGGTCGCGGCGGCCGACGAAGTCGACGGTGTCGGAGGGCAGCTGGAAGGGTGTGACCCCGCCGCCGAACGCGGTGGCGGGCGCGCCGCCCTCGGCCCGGGCCGGCCCCTGGGCGGGGACGTGCTCCAGGTCGGGGTCCCCGGCGAGGATGGCACGTTCCAGTTCGCGCAGTTCGGCGCCGGGCTCCAGGCCCAGCTCCTCGATGAGCAGGTCGCGGCCGCGCCGGTAGACCTCCAGCGCCTCGACCTGGCGGCCGGACCGGTACAGCGCGAGCATCAGCTGGGCGCGCAGCCCCTCACGCAGCGGGTGCTGCTCGACCAGCCCGTTGATCTCCCCGATGAGGCGCTGGTGCCGCCCCAGTCCGAGTTCGATGGACAGGTAGGCCTCGACGGCGGCCATGCGCTCCTCGTCGAGGTGGGTGGCCCGGGCCCGCAGGGCCTCGGCGCCGACACCGCCGAACACAGGGCCGCGCCAGAGTCCGACCGCGGAGCGCAGCAGGGCGGCGGCCTCCTCGGTCCGGTCCTGCTGGGACAGGGCGGTCGCCTCGCGGACCCGGGCGCGGAAGACGTGCGCGTCCACGGTCGCGGGGTCGGCGTTGAGGACGTAGCCGGGGGCCCGGGTCTCGATGACGGCGCCGGTCTGCTTGAGCAGGGTCCGCAGGCGGGAGACGCAGATCTGCACCTGGGTGCGGACGGTCTCGGGCGGGCTGTGCTCCCAGAGGATGTCCACGATCTGGTCGGTGGAGACGACGCGGCCCAGTTCCAGGAGCAGGATGCCCAGGACGGTCTGCTGGCGGCCGACGGGGACCCGGACCGCGCCGCCCGCGCCCCGTACTTCGATGGGGCCGAGCACGCGGAAGGCCATTACCCCGTCGCTTCCGGACTCTTCGTGTGGCGTGATCACACAGCTCCCCATCGTTCCGAAATTGAGCAGGAACAACCCCCGAAAAGGAGTTATATCACACGCATTGCGAACAGAAGCGAACTTTATTTCGACGAAAACCGGCGCCGGGACCTCCTTATTCTCACATCCTCCACGCTGGAACTCAGACCCGAAACCGGATGGCAGGGGATCGCGCTAATGGAACTGCGAATATCACGTTAGGTGATTTATCGGCTACCGGGCCGCGCGGCGGGGGATCCGGGATAGCACGGGGATAGGACCGCGACAGGGGGCTTTCCTAGCGTGAACCCCGTACCACGGGCACCCGGGGGACCCCGTGCGCACCGCCCGGCCGCCCGCGGCGTGCCGCCCCCGCCCGGAGGAGGAGGTGTCGGATGACCCGCGGGCCGGAGAACAACACCCCCGGACGCAGCGAGCGGGTGGCGCGGGCCGGCGCCGAGCACGTGCTCCTGCTCTACGACTACGTCGACCGGGCCGACCTCGACGGCTGCGCCTCCCTCCTGGACGAGTGCGCCCTCCTGCGCCTGCCCGGCCTCCCGGGCGTCCGGGGCCGGTCCCGGGTCGAGTCGGCCCTGCGCGAGCACCTGGCCGGACACGGCCTGCACCGGGTGGACCTGCTGCGCGTCAGCGGAGAGGGCGTGGTCGCCGAGGGGTCCTTCACCGAGACGTCCCGCATGCTCACGCTGGCGTACTCGGACGCGTTCACCCTGTCCGAGCACGGCCTGATCGCCTCCTGGCGGCGCACCCCGCGGTGACCGGCCAGGTGGCTCCGGGGGATCCTCCCCCGCACCGGCGCCCCTCCTCCTAGGGTCCGGACACCGGGCCGATGCGCGGGCGCCGCGGCGCGGCCCTCCCGCCCGGGCGGCCCAGCCGGTCGTTCACCCGGGCCAGGTCGCGCAGCAGGCCCTCCTCGCCGGCGGGGTCGAGCGGATCGCGCACCAGTTCCAGCGCCTCGGTGAACAGGCGCAGCGCCCGCGCGTCGTCGCCCCGCGCCTGCGCGGCCCACCCCATCCGGCGCAGTGCCGGGGCCCGGCCGCGCAGGTCCCCGGTCCGCTCGTACAGCGCGAGCACCCTGGCCAGGTCCGCCTCGCCCGCGGCGAAGGCACCGGTGACCGTGCGCAGGTGCCCGCTGAGCGTGAGGACGCGGCCGACCCCGGCCGGTTCGCCGACCGCCTCGAAGTCGCGCAGGGCCCGCACGCACAGCTCCAGGGCCCGCTCGCGGCGCCCGGCGGCCCGCTCCAGCCGGGCCAGCTGCCAGGTGCACCACGCGCGGCCGGACACGTCTCCCAGCTCGTCGAACACCGCCACCGCCCCGCCCAGGGCCGTGCGGGCGTCGCCGAACCGCCGCCGGGCCAGGTGCAGGGAACCGTCGGAATAGGCGATCACGGCCGTGCCGCGGCGGTCCCCGGCTGCACGCGCCGCGGCCGCGGCGCGTTCGTTGACCCGCCCCCACTCCTCCAGGCGCCCGCTCCGGTGGAACAGGGGGGCCAGGGCCAGGGCCAGGTTCCAGCACAGCTCGCCGAGGCCGTGGTCCGCGGCCAGCCCCACGGCCGCGCCCAGCAGGGCGTGCTCCGTCTCCAGCCAGGCCGCCGGATCGCGCAGGGCGGCCTCGCTCAGGGGCCGGGGCGGGTCCCAGCGGAGGGCGCCGCCGCAGCGGGCGGAGACGGGCCCGGAGCCGCCCCGGACGCGCCGGTCCGCCTCCTCCGTCAGGGCGAGCCAACCGCCGACCAGCCGGGCGGCCGCCTCCCGGCGCTCCCGCTCGGGCTCCTCGTCCGCCAGGCGCTCGCGGGCGAACAGGCGGACGACGTCGTGCAAGCGGTAGCGGGCGCCGCCCGCGGCGTCGGTGCCGTCGGTGTCGAGCATCCGGGCGTCGACGAGGGCGGCCAGGAGCTCGCCGGGCCGGGGGCCGCGGTCGCCCAGCAGCGCCCCGGCGGTCCACCCGGGCTGGCCGGAGCCGTCGGTCAGCGCGAACAGCCGCAGGGCCCGGCGGGCGTCCGGTGCCAGGCGGTCGTAGCCCGGCGCCAGCCCGTCGCGCACGGTGAGCCCGCCGTGGGAGAGCTGGTCGAGGCGGTGCCTTTCGTCGTCGAGCCGGGCGACCATGGACGCCAGGGACCAGTGCGGCCGCGCGACCAGCCGGGCCGCGAGGATCCGCAGCGCCAGGGGCAGCCGTCCCGTGGTGCGCAGCAGCGCGCCGGCGGCCGCGGGGTCGGCGTCCACGCGCTCGGGTCCGACCACCCGGCGCAGCAGTTCCAGGGCCTGGTCCCGGGGGAGCACGTCGAGTTCGACCAGGCCGGCCCCGGGGATCCCGGCCAGGCCGGAGCGGCCCGTGACGATCGCTGCGCAGCCGGGCCCGGGGGGCAGCAGGTCGGCGACCTGCCGCTCGTCGGTGGCGTCGTCCAGGAGCACCAGGACCCGCCGGCGCGCGAGCAGGTCGCGGTACATCCGGGCGCGTTCGGCGCGCGGTCCGGGCAGTCTCCCGTCGGGGACGCCGAGGGCGCGCAGGAAGCGGGCGAGCACCTCGGAGGGGTCCAGCGGTGCCCCGCTCCCGCCGCGCAGGTCGCAGTAGAGCTGCCCGTCGGGGAAGCGGGACCGGGCCAGCCGGTGGGCGACGTGGACGGCCAGGGAGCTCTTGCCGACGCCGGGGAGCCCGACGACGGCGCAGACCGCGGCCGGGTCACCGCGGCGGACCGGTCGGGCGAGAGCGGCCTCCAGGGAGGCGGCCTCCTCCCCGCGGCCGGCGAAGTCCGCGGTGTCGGCGGGGAGCTGGCGGGGGCAGGGTGCGCCGGGGCCGGGCCGCGGGGCGGCGGGGACGGCCGGCGAGGAGGGCTCGGGGGCGCGCGCGGACGGCACCGTCCCGGCCAGGACGGCGGCCTCCAGGTCGCGCAGCTCCCGGCCGGGCTCGCGGCCCAGCTCCCCCATGCTCAGCTCCCGGCCCTGCCGGTAGACCCGCAGGGCCTCGGCCCGGCGGCCGGAGCGGTGGAGGGCGAGCATGAGCTGACCGCGCAGGCGCTCCCGCAGGGGGTGGCGCCGGACGAGGTCGTCGATCTCCCCGGCGACCAGGTCGTGGCGGCCCAGTTCCAGCTCCAGGTCCAGATACGTCTCGACGAGGGAGGTGCGCTCCTCCTCCAGGCCGGCGGCCCGGGAGGCCAGCAGGCGGCCGGACAGGCCCCCCAGCGACGGCCCCCGCCACAGGCCCGCGGCCCGGCGCAGCAGGTCGACCGCCTCCTCGTGGCGGCCCCGGGCGGCGGCCTCCTCGGCCCGCTCGGCGAGGATGGCGCCGAGGTGGACGTCGACGTGCTCCGGCTCCACCCGCAGCAGGTAGCCCGGCGGGGAGGTGAGCAGGGGGACACCGGTGGGGGCCAGGCTCTTGCGCAGCCGCGAAACGCAGATCTGCACCTGGGTGCGGGCCGTGTCGGGGGGATCGCAGTCCCAGGTCACGTCGACGAGGTGGTCCGTGGAAACGGTCCGCCCCGCCTCCAGCAGGAGTGCGCAGAGGATGACCTGCTGGCGGCCCGGGGGGATCCGAACGTGCCCGGAAGCGGTCTCGACCTGGAGCGGCCCGAGAAGGCGGAAGAAGACTCCGGGGTTCACGTGATCGACCTGGCCCTCCCGTTGTCCCTCTGTGGGGTAGCAGATACTAAATCAGCCGTCCGGGAAGCGCCACAGCCCCTCTCCTCCCACGAGCGCGTGAATACTTCTCAATATCGCGCCGTCGCGCAACGTGATATGCGCCCGTCGCCCACGGTCTCCCGGGAAGCGGGGACGGGAGCTCGGGGAAAACGACACCCGCGGACCTCGAAGAATTCACCGGTCGGAAATAATCGCCCCTAAACCCCCGCTCCCCCGCGCACGGCGGAAATGCGGACCGGCCCTGGCCGGTTCCGGCCAACCACCGCCCCCCTCGCCCGCCCTGAACTGGGACGTTCGGTAGAGTTCCGGGCACGGTCCCCGGACAGACGGTGCTTCTCCCCCGAAGCCGCCGGGGCCCGGGACGGACGCGAAGGAGCGTGACCCGCGTGGGGCTGTTTCTCAGCACGGCCTTCGGCTTCCCGACCGTACTGCTCACGCCCATGCTCCTCGTGGTCGTCGTCTACTGGATCGTGGTCGCGGTCGGCCTGGCCGACACCGAGATGCTCGACTCCGTGGACTCCGACGGCGACCCGGTGGGCGCGAGCGCCGTACTCGGGCGGGTGGGGCTGGGCAGGGCCCCGGTGACCGTGGAGATCACCATGCTGGTGCTCTCCGCCTGGTTCGTGAGCATGATGGGCGGGATCATGGCCGGTGTCCTCACCACCTCTGGCAGCGCCCTGGCCTGGGCGCTCGGCGCCGTCGTCCTGGTCATCGCCGTGATCGCGGCGTGGGCGTTCACCAGCGGCACGGTCATGGCCGTGCAGCGGTTCCTGCCCCGGCGCAGGGGGTCGTCCAGGAGCGAACTGGTCGGCCGCACCTGCGTGATCCGGATCGGCGCGGCCGACGAGGGCTTCGGCCACGCGGAGCTCACCACCGCGGGCGGGGCCTCCATCACCATCCCGGTGCGCACCATCGGCGGCGAGGTCCTGCCGCCGGGCAGCACCGCCCTGATCTTCGACCACAGCGACGACCGGAACGTCTTCCTGGTCACCCGCTTCGACCCGGCCCTGGACCCCGGCCAGAACTGACCGGCCCGGGGCGGCCCCGGAGGCTCCCCGGCGCACCCCCGCGGCACCCGGCCCCTCGGCCGCCGCACCGCCCCCGCCACCGCACCGCCCGCCGCCCCGGTGGGGACCGGCCCCGACCGCCGGTGACGGCCGTCCGCTCCTCCGGTGACGCCGCCGGAGGCACCTCAGATCCGGGCCCGGCACCGGCACCGGCACGGAACCGCGACCTCCTCGCGGACCGTCGACGGCAGGTCACGGGCCGTGTCCACCCGGGTACCGGGAACCGTTCCACGGCCCCCCGCGTCCCACTCCACGAGCCCCTCCCCCGGGAGTGACCGCGGGACCACCCTCCCCCGACCCGCCCCCGAACCGGCCGCTCGACCCCGCACGGTCATTCGCAGAAAGGCCCCCATACGTGTTGCTGAGCGCCCCATCCACCGGAGAGGCCGCCGACGCGGCGTTCCTCACCATCGGCATCTCCCTGGCCGTCGCCCTCCTCGTCCTCATCCTCCTGATCGTCTCCATCCTGAAGATGTTCAAGAAGGTCAAGCAGGGCGAGGCGCTGATCATCTCCAAGACGCGCGACGTCCACGTCACCTTCACCGGTGCCGTGATCCTGCCGATCCTCCACAAGGCCGAGTACATGGACATCTCGGTCAAGACCCTGGACCTGGACCGCCGCGGCCGCGACGGCCTCACGTGCAAGGACAACATCCGCGCGGACATCAGCGTGAAGTTCTTCATCCGGGTCAACGAGACGGAGGAGGACGTCAAGCGGGTCGCCAAGGCCATCGGCACCGAGCGCGCCAGCAACCCCGAGACGCTCCAGGAGCTGTTCAACGCGAAGTTCGCCGAGGCCCTCAAGACCGTCGGCAAGCGCTTCGACTTCGAGGAGCTGTTCACCCAGCGCGAGGAGTTCCGCCAGCAGATCGTCGAGGTCATCGGCCAGGACCTCAACGGCTACGTGCTGGAGGACGTGGCGATCGACTACCTGGAGCAGACCCCGCTGCACCAGCACGACTCCAACAACATCCTCGACGCCCAGGGCATCTCGAAGATCACCGAGCGCACCGCCACCGAGCACAAGCGCACCAACGCCTTCGAGAACGACCGCAAGAAGGAGATCGACCGCCAGAACACCGAGACCGCCGAGACCCTCGCCGAGCTGGAGAAGCGGCGCGAGGAGGCGGCGGCCAAGGCCAAGCGCGAGATCGAGATCATCAGGGCCCGCGAGGAGGCCGAGACCGCGCGCGTCCAGGCCGAGGAGCGGCTCAAGGCCGAGACCGCCAACATCCGCACCTCCGAGGCGCTGGGCGTCCAGCACCAGAACCAGCAGCGGGAGATCGCGGTCGCGGAGAAGAACCGCGAGCGCGTCATCGCCATCGAGACCGAGCGCATCGAGAAGGACCGGATGCTGGAGGTCATCGGCCGCGAGCGGGAGACCGAGCTGAGCCGCATCTCCAAGGACAAGGAGGTCGAGGCCGAGAAGCGCGAGGTCGCCGACGTCGTCCGGGAGCGGGTCGCCGTCGACCGCACCGTCGCCGAGCAGGAGGAGGCCATCAAGCGCCTGCGCGCGGTCGAGGAGGCCGAGCGCGAGCGCCAGGCCATCATCATCCACGCCGAGGCCGAGGCCCAGGAGCGCCTGGTCAAGGACATCAAGGCCGCCGAGGCCGCGGAGGCCGCGGCCAAGCACCGGGCAGCCGAGGAGCTGACCCTCGCCGAGGCCCGCCAGCAGGCCGCCGAGCTCGACACCCGCGCCAAGATCCGCCTCGCCGAGGGCATCCAGGCCGAGGCCGCCGCCCAGGGCCTGGCCGAGGTCCAGGTCCGCGAGCAGGACGCCGCGGCCATCGAGAAGGTCGGCACCGCCGAGGCCGAGGTCTCCCGCCTCAAGGCCGAGGCCGACGCCAGGGCCGTCCAGGCGAAGATGCTCGCCGAGGCCGAGGGCATCGAGGCCAAGCTGCGCGCCGAGGCCGCGGGCCTCACCGACAAGGCCGGGGCCATGGCCGCCCTGGACCAGGTCAGCCGCGAGCACGAGGAGTACCGCCTGCGCCTGGAGGCCGAGAAGGAGGTCCGCCTGGCCGGGATCGACGTCCACCGCCAGGTCGCCGAGGCCCAGGCGACCGTGCTGGCCACCGGTCTGGAGAACGCCGACATCAACATCGTCGGCGGCGACGGGATGTTCTTCGACCGCATGGTCAACTCCATCGGCCTGGGCAAGGCCGTGGACGGCTTCGTCGGCAGCTCCGAGACGATGCAGGCGCTGGGCGGCAGCTGGCTGAACGGCGAGGGCGACTTCGTCGGCGACATCAAGAAGGTCGTCGCGTCGCTGGACACCGAGGACGTCAAGAACCTCACCGTCTCCGCGCTGCTGCTCAAGCTCATCAACGCCGACCGGGGCGACAGCGGCAAGCTCAACGGCCTGCTGTCCACGGCCCGCTCCATGGGCCTGGACCAGCTGCCGGTGACGGCGCTCGCCCCCGTCATGAACTCCGTCAACGCCGTGAAGCAGTGAGGTAGTCCTCCGTGACCGAGGTCCAGGAGACCGCAGTCCCCGGGCCGGACACCGTCGACGAGCGGGCGCTGGACGCGGGCACCTACGAGGTGCTCCGCGCCCGGCTCCGCGAGCAGACCGGTGAACTGGCCCGCCGTACCGAGGAACTGAACTCCCGCCGGCTGGAGGTGTTCGGCGGAACCGAGCTGACCCTGCTCGGCACCGAGCGGATCCGCACCGAGCACAACTGCACGCCCCGGGACATCGTCGCCGTGGGCGGGTCCACCGACGGTGCCGGCGCCACCATCCTGTTCGGGTACAACGTCTTCATCGGCATGCAGCGGGAGACGCACGTCTCCGACGTGTTCTCACTGCACCGCTACGAGCGCGACGGCGACGGGTTCACCTTCGCCGACACGCCCGAGGGCGAGTTCCCCGGGCTGCTGGAGGACGCGCGGTTCCGGCAGGACTTCGGACAGCTGTACCGCTACTACCGCGACGCCCGCCTCCTCCAGCTGCGCAGGGTCGAGGAGCGGCTGCTGGCCGTCTTCCAGATCGGCCCGCAGACGGAGGACGTGCGGGTGCTGCGGTGGGCGGTGTCGCCCACCGGGGAGCCCGCCTACCTCGACGAGCGCGGCGAGCGCGACCACGTGTTCCCGCCCTCGCACGACTTCTCGTGGGTGGAGACCACCCGCGAGGACCACGTCCTGGGCCGCCACCCGCACATCTCCATCCTCGACGAGCTGTTCGTGGAGACGGTGGGCGGCGACCTCACCATCAAGATCGAGAACAACACCGAGGTCGGCGAGGGCATCTACAGCGAGCCCGTCGACGAGGCGCTGCAGAGCCTGGCCGACGCCTCGGTGTTCTACGCCGAGGTCGGTCCGCTCGTCCTGCTGCGGGTGCGGCCCTACAACGAGACCGCGTGGCGGCACCTGGTCTTCAACCGGCACACCAAGGACGTGCTGCGGCTGGACGGGATCGGCCAGTCCTGCCAGCGGCTGCCCGACGACCAGGGCCTGATCTTCCCCGGCGGCTACTACCTGGCCACCGGGGTCGCCCGGACGTTCGACACCGACGTCACCGACCTGGAGTTCGAGCGGGTGGTCCGCTCGCCCAACGGCGAGGACGTGCTGTACGTCTTCCACTCGCGGGCGGACGGGCGCAGCCTGCTGCTGTCGTACAACACCATCCGCAAGGAGGTCGCCAACCCGATCGTCTGCCACGGGTACTCCCTGTTCGGCGACGGCACCATGACGGTGTTCCGGGAGACCTCGGGCGAGCCCACCCGGGTCCACCCCATGCAGGTGTGGCAGACCCCGTACGTGTCGGACGAGTACGCCGCCGCCCAGCCGGTCGGCAGCGGCCCGCTGGAGCGGGTCGGCAACGCCGAGCTGGTGCGGGGCGTGTCGGACTGCCTGTCGGTGGCGCGGATGGCGCAGGACATGCGGCCCTCCACCGAGGTGTTCGAGGCGCTCATCGGCGCCTGCCGCCGGGTGGCCGACCGGTTCCACTGGCTGGGCGAGGAGGATCTGGGCGACCTGGCCGGCCCCCTCTCCGAGGTGCGCGCCACCGCCGAGCGGGTGCTGGAGGAGTTCGAGACCGTCCAGGCCCTCACCGCGCAGGCCGCCGAGGCCCTGGCCGCGGCGGAGGAGAGGGCGACCGCGCTCGTCCGCACCTCCCGCGGGGAGACCCCGCGGTCCGCGGAGGGCTGGATCACCCGGCTCACCGAGCTGCGCCGCGCCCAGGGGCAGGCCGCCACGCTGGGCGAGATGCGCTACGTGGACGCCGACCGGCTCGCCGGGCTGGACCGCTCCCTGGAGGAGGAGATCGGCTCCGTGGGCCGCCGCACCGTGGCGTTCCTGGAGCAGGAGGACGCCTTCGACGGCTACCACTCCGAGGTGGGGCGGCTGGTCGAGGAGGCCGAGACCATCGAGGCGGTCAGCGCCGCCGCCGCCGTGGGCGAGCGGATCGCCGCGCAGACCGAGGGCCTCCAGACGGTCACCGAGGTCATCGGGTCGCTGGAGATCGGCGACGCGCAGGTGCGCACCCGCATCCTGGAGCGGATCAGCGAGGTCCTGGCCGGGATCAACCGGGCCCGCGCCACCCTGGAGGCCCGGCGCAGGGAACTGCTGGCCCTGGAGGGCCGGGCCGAGTTCGCGGCCGAGTTCGCGCTGCTCGGGCAGGCCATCACCGGGGCGCTGGCGGCCGCCGACGACCCCGAGCGCTGCGACGAGCAGCTGGGGCGGATCATGCTCCAGCTGGAGAACCTGGAGTCGCGGTTCGCCGAGTTCGAGGACTTCCTCGGGGAGCTGGCGGACAAGCGCGAGGACGTGTACGAGGCGTTCTCCACCCGCAAGCAGGCACTGGTGGACGAGCGGGCCCGCCGCGCCGACCGGCTGGCGGCCTCCGCCGAGCGCGTCCTGGAGGGCGTGCACCGACGGGTGGCGTCGCTGTCCACCCTGGAGGACGTCAACACCTACTTCGCGTCGGACGCCATGGTGGCGCGGCTGCGCCGCACCGCCGAGGAGATGCGCGAGCTCGGCGACACCGTGCGCGCCGAGGAGCTCCAGGGCCGCATCCTCGCCGCCCGCCAGGAGGCGGGGCGGTCGCTCCAGGACCGCACCGACCTGTACGACGGCGAGACCATCCGCCTGGGCAGGCACCGGTTCGCGATCAACTCCCAGCCCGTCGACCTGACCCTCACCCCGTACCAGGGGGAGATGGCGGTGGCGATCACCGGCACCGATTTCCGGGAGCCGGTGACCGACCCGGAGTTCGCGAGGACCCGGCACCTGTGGGACCGCCTGCTGGTGTCGGAGAGCCCCGACGTGTACCGGGCCGAGTACCTGGCCGCGTCGATGCTCGCCGAGGCCGAGGAGAGCGCGGACGGCCTGGCCCGGCTGCACGAGGCCGAACTGAACCCCGAGGACGGCGGCTCACTGCTCGCCCTGGTGCGCAGGGCCGCCGAGACCCGCTACGACGAGGGGTACGAGCGGGGCGTGCACGACCACGACGCCGCGAAGATCCTCTCGGCGCTGCTGCGGCTGCGCACCGGCGCCGGACTGCTGCGCTACCCGGGCCGTACACGCGCGGCCGCCCAGCTGTTCTGGGCGTTCGGCGCCGACCAGCGGCGGCAGACCGCCTGGGCCACCCGGGCGGCGTCGCTGGCCCGCGCCCGCACGGTGTTCGGGGCCCGCAGGTCCTCCGCCATCGACGCGCTGCGCACCGAGCTCGCCGGGGCCGCGGACGCGTTCCTCACCGACACGGGGCTCTACCAGGACGCCGACCTGGACCTCGTCGGCGAGTACCTGTTCGAGGAGCTGGCGGCCGACGGGCCCGCCGAGCAGGGGTTCGTTTCCGGGGCGGGGGCGCGCGCCCTGCTGGACCGGTTCTCCCGGGCGCTGGGCAGCACCCGCGAGACCACCCGCAAGTCCTTCGAGGACGACCTGCGCAAGCTCGGCGACGACCTGGCCGCCCGCCACCAGCTCATCGGCGCGTGGCTGGAGGCGTACGCGGCCACCCGCGACGACGTCGACCCCGGCGACCTGCCCGAGGCCGCCGCGATCGCCGTCGCCAAGGTGGACCGGTACGAGTCCTCCGCCGCCGTGCACGAGACCGTCACCGGGATGCTGGGCTCGCACCCCCGGATCCGGGACCGGTCCCTGGAGGTGCGGCTCGACGAGTTCCTGCCGCGCACCCGCGCGTTCCGCCTGGAGGAGGTGCCCGCCTACCGGGACTTCCAGCGGCGGCGCAACGCCCTGGTGGCCGCCGAGCGCGAGCGGCTGCGGCTGGACGAGTACAAGCCGAAGGTGATGAGCGGATTCGTCCGGAACCGGCTTCTGGACGAGGCGTACCTGCCGCTCATCGGCGACAACCTCGCCAAGCAGCTGGGCGCGGCGGGCGACGACAAGCGCACCGACCAGAGCGGGCTGCTGCTGCTCATCTCCCCTCCGGGCTACGGCAAGACCACCCTCATGGAGTACGTGGCGAGCCGGCTGGGCCTGGTGTTCGTCAAGGTCAACGGGCCCGCCCTGGGGCACGGGGTGACCTCCCTGGACCCGGCGGAGGCGCCCGACGCCACCTCCCGGCAGGAGGTCGAGAAGATCTCCTTCGCCCTGGAGATGGGCACCAACACGATGCTGTACCTGGACGACATCCAGCACACCGACCCGGAGCTGCTCCAGAAGTTCATCTCGCTCTGCGACGGCCAGCGCAAGATGGAGGGCGTCTGGAACGGGCGGACCCGCACCTACGACCTGCGCGGGAAGCGGTTCGCGGTCTGCATGGCCGGCAACCCGTACACCGAGCAGGGCAAGCGGTTCCGCATCCCGGACATGCTGGCCAACCGAGCCGACGTGTACAACCTGGGCGACGTGCTGTCGGGGAAGGAGGAGCTGTTCTCGCTGAGCTACATCGAGAACGCGCTCACCTCAAACCCGACCCTGGCGCCGCTGTCCACGCGGGACCGGGAGGACATCCACCGGTTCGTGCGCCTGGCGCGGGGGGACGACTCGGTGACCCTCGACCAGATGAGCCACCCGTACTCGGCGATCGAGGTCGAGCGGATCGTGTCGGTGCTGCGCAAGATGCTGCGGGTGCAGGAGGTCGTGCTGGCCAACAACCAGGCGTACATCGCCTCGGCCGCGCAGTCCGAGGACGCCCGCACCGAGCCGCCGTTCCGCCTCCAGGGCTCCTACCGGAACATGAACCGGCTCGCGGAGAAGCTCGTGCCGGTCATGAACGACGCCGAGGTGGAGGCCGTCATCGACGACCACTACCTGGGCGAGGCGCAGACCCTGACCTCGGGTGCGGAGGCCAACCTGCTCAAGCTGGCCGAGCTGCGCGGGACGATGACCCCGGAGCAGGAGGCCCGCTGGGCGCAGGTCAAGGCGGCGTTCCGCCGCAGCCGTGCCCTGGGCGGGGCGGAGGACGACCCGATGACCCGCGCCATCGGCGCGATCGGGCTGCTGGCCGACCGCGTGGGCGAGATCGGCACGGCGCTGGACCGGGACTGACCGAACACCGTTGCGGGGCCGGGCGCACGCACCCGGCCCCGCGGCCTGTCCGGAAGGCCCCGGAGAGGCGGTCGCCGACCGCTGGTGACGCATACGCGCCCACACCCGCCGCCACTCCGCGGCGGTCCGGTCGCCCCTGTCCGTCCGCCGACCTCGTACACAAGAATGAATGCATAATGCCTTCACAGATGGCAGAATGCTTTCATGACCGCACTCACCATTCGGGACATGCCGGAAGACGTTGTCAGAGAGATGAAGATCCGAGCCGCCAAAGCCGGGCAATCCCTCCAGGCTTATGCCCGCACCGTACTCACGCGCGAGGTCTCCAAGCCCACCCTGGCCGACGCCGTGGAAGCGGCCCGTCGCACCGCCCAGGCCGACGTCACCGTCTCCGACGTCTTGGACTCCATCGATGAAGGGCGAGCCGGGCGTTGATCGTCATCGACAACTCGGCGCTCGTCGAGATGCTGACAGCGGCCGGCCCGGTCGGCTCGGCCGTTGCAGCGCGAGTGGCCGGAGCCGACGTCTTGTGCGCCCCCTACCTCCTTGACACCGAGGTCATGTCGGCACTGCTCGGCATGGCTCGCGGCGGAAAGATCACCTCCGACCAGGCGGACACGGCGATGACCGCCTACGACCGCCTCCCGATCGACCGCTACGACGTGCTTCCCCTGTGGCCCCGTATCAAGGTGCTCAGGGCGAACCTGTCCGCCTACGACGCCACCTACGTGGCACTGGCCGAAGCCCTGGGGGCGTCACTGGTCACCAGTGACGCCCGCATAGCCCGCAGCGGTGCGGCCCGGTGCCCGGTGGAGGTCTTCGACTGACTGCGAGGAGGTCGGCGACGTCCTGGACCGGGACTGACCGAACACCGTTGCGGGGCCGGGCGCACGCACCCGGCCCCGCGGCCTGTCCGCGGGAGGCGGCCGTGAGGGTGATCGTGGACCGGGACCCGGTCTCGATGGGGGACGACGTCGATCCCCGCGCGCAGGAGTGGGAGGTGCCGGACGGCACCCGGGTGGGCGAGGTGGTCGCCCGCATGGCGCGGGAGTACCTGCGCCACGGCGGCTCCGCCGCCTGGACGGTGGAGGCCCTGCACGGGGCCGAGGCGGTCCGGGAGGGCGGCGAGGTGGTGTGGGTCCGGCGGGGGGCGCGGGTCACGCCCTGCGCGTTCGTCTCGTATCCGGACGTCGGCGCCCTCGACGCGGTCGTGACCGCCTCCGCCGGGGTCCGCGCGGTGGTCGTGCCGACCCCGACGGGTGAGTACGCCTTCCACGCCCGCTACCACCCCCGGGGCCGCCCGGTCCCCCTGGCCGTCTACCTGGAAGGGTTCTGAGCGGCGACCGGCGGTCGGCCTCCCCGCCGGACGCCCTTCTCCCCGCCTACTCGGGCTCGTCGGCGGCGCCGGGCCGCGTCGGCGCCCCGTGGGGGCCGGTCAGCCGGTGAAGGGTTCCAGTACGGAGCGGCCGACGGCCACGAAGGCGGCCAGGGCGAGGTAGACCCCGTCCCCCAGTGCGGCCTTGGTCTCTCCGCGGCGGACCCGCACGATCACGGCGCCGACCATGATCAGTGCCAGACCACTGGCCGCCAGCGGCACCAGTACCGGCGCGATGCCGAGCAGGGCGGGCAGGGTCAGGCCCGCGGCACCGAGGATCTCAAGTGCTCCGATGGCCTTGAGGGTGCCGGGCCTGAAGTCGAGGACCCAGCGCGCGGCGTCGGCCATCGCGGCCATCTTCTCCCGTGGGACGAACAGCTTCCCGAAACCGGAGAACAGGTAGACGGCGGTCAGCAGGCCGGTGATGATCCACAGTGCGGTGTTCATGGGTGTGGTCCTTGGTCGTTGTCCGGGTGGCGGCCTGGGGCGGACCCGGAGGGCGTCCCGGGTCCGCCTGAGGGAGGGTCCGTGTCAGCCGAGCTGTCCGGGCCGGTACTCGCCGCCGGGCGTCCGGGTGATCACGTTCAGCCGGTTGAAGGCGTTGATCGTGCAGATCAGGGCCACCAGGGCCATGAGCTGGTCCTCGTCGAAGTGCTTCGCCGCGTTCTCCCACGCCTCATCGGTGACGCCGCTGGAGTCGGCGAGGCGGGTGCCCTGGTCGGTGAGTTCCAGCGCCGCCCGCTCCGCCTCGGTGTAGACGGTCGTCTCCCGCCACGCCCCGACCAGGTTGATCCGCACCGCGCTCTCGCCCGCCGCGGCGGCGTCCTTGGTGTGCATGTCGAGGCAGCCGCCGCAGCCGTTGATCTGGCTGGCGCGGATCTTCACCAGTTCCTGCACCGCCTTGGGCAGTGCCGAGTCGGTGATGGCCTTGTTCGACGAGATGATGTACCTGGCCCACTTCGCCCCGACCTCGTTGGCCATGGGGTCTATCCGGGTTTCCATCGCGGCCTCCTTCGTCTTCGGATGCTTGCACCACTACGACGAAGCCCCCCGTGGAGACGTAACAGCCCCGGAGCCCGGCGTGCGCTACTCGGGCCGCTCGGGCAGGCCCATGGCGTCGAGGCGCCTGCGGTCGCTCACGGTCAGGAGTTCGACGATCCGGCCGTCGACCACGGTGCACGCCACCAAGCCGAGCACCTTGCCCCTCGCACCCCAGGCCACGAAACCGGGCTCGCCGTTGACCAGGACCGGGAGCGTCGAGGTCATCGACCGGGCGCCGCGCAGGACCGGCTCGGCCACCTCGACCGCCCCGACCGTGGTCGTCACACCCTGCGGGTGGTACGTGCGCCAGGCCACCTTCGGATCGAGCACCCGTACGAGCCCCTCGAAGTCCCCGTTCCGCGCCGCGGCGAGGAACGCGTCGACCACCGCGCGCTGCCGCCGCGGCTCCTCCTCCGGCAGCGACGCGCCCCGCACCTTCCGGCGGGCCCGGCTGGTGAGCATCTTGGTCGCGTCGGTGGACCGGCCGATGATCCCGCCGATCTCGGCGAAGGGCACCGCGAACATGTCATGCAGGACGAACGCCAGCCGCTCGGTGGGGGTGAGGGTGTCGAGCACCACCAGCAGCGCCAGCCCGACCGATTCGGCGAGCACCGCGTCGTCCTCGGGCGCCGCCTCGGTGTCCACGGCCACCACCAGTTCGGGCAGCCGGTCCTCGTACGACAGCGCCGCCCGGGTCTTACGCGAACGCAGCACGTCGAGGCAGACCCGGCCGACCACGGTGGTCAGCCACCCGGCCAGGTTGTCGATCACCGCCGCGTCCTGCCGCGCCAGCCGGATCCACGCCTCCTGCACCGCGTCCTCGGCGTCCGCCCGCGACCCGAGCATCCGGTGGGCGACCGCCACCAGGCGTTCACGCTGCCGCTCGAAGGCCTCCGCCAGCGCTTCGTTCGGGGCCGATCCGGTCATGTCGTCACCTTCCGTTCGCGCATTCCGTCATGGCCATGACGGCCCGGCAGGCGCCGAGGTAACCGTTCGGCGTGCAGCCCGATGGAAGCACGGCGGAGGCGACCGGTGTCCGGCGTGTGCGCGGGTCAGACGAGGGAGGCGACCAGTAGGGCGAAGGCGGCGATGATGACGGCGACGCGGACGTGGTGGTAGCGGTCCCAGCGCTTCATCTGCCGCTTCCAGTCGGCGGGCCGGTTCTCGGGGGTCCACATCTTGCCCCGGTTGTTGATCGGGACCAGCAGCAGGACCGACATGAGCACGCTGAGGACCAGCAACCCGCCGGCGGCGACGACGAGGCCGGTCCCCTCCTGGTTCCATCCGGCGACGGCCCACGCTGCGACAAGGACCAGCGAGGTGACGTACCAGACCGGCATGAGGGCGCCGAGCATCCGCCCTCCGTGGGCGCGGCCGAGTTGGCCGCTGTCCTCGGGGAGTGCGTTGAGGATCGGGTTGACGACGAAGGAGACGGAGAACTCCACCCCCACCATCACGCCGAGAACCACGACGGTGAACACCTCAAGTACGCCGAACACGATGACCCTCCAGAAATCTAGCGTCGCTAGCAGTTGGGTCAACGCTAGTACTACTACCGCTCGTTTGTCTAGCGGTGCTAGAATCGAGCCATGTCGGTACAGGAACGCAAGCAGCGCGAACGGGCGGAACGCGAACGCCTCATCGTGGCGACCGCCCGCGAACTCGCCGAGCGGCAGGGCTGGGACGCGGTCACCACCCGCCGCCTCGCCGAGCGCATCGAATACAGCCAGCCCGTCCTCTACAGCCACTTCCGCGGCAAGCGCGAGATCATCGGCGCCGTCGCCCTCGAAGGCGCCGCCGAGATGGCCGCCGCGCTGCGGGCCGCGACCTCCGCCGCGGACGGCCCCCGCGCCCGGGTCGCCGCCCTGGCCCGCGCCTACCTCGACTTCGCCGCCCGCAACCCCGCGGTCTACGACGCCATGTTCGAGCTCGACGGAGGCCTGGCCTTCGCGAGCGAGGACACCCCCCAGCCCCTGAAGGACGGCTTCGCCGCCCTGCTGGAGGGCCTCGGCGAGGCCGCCGGGGACGGCGTCCACCCCGGGCTGTTCACCGAGGTCTTCTGGGCGGCCCTGCACGGGCTGGCCACCCTGACCCGGTCGGGTCGGCTCCCGCCGGAGGAGACCGGGTCGAGGGTGGAGCTGCTGGTGGACCGGCTCGCCGCGCTCTGACACACCGCCCACGCCGGTACGCGGCCGGGCCGGGGGCGGCCCCCGGCCGGACCCGGCCCCGGAACCGGGTGCGTCGGCCGGTCGTCACAGGGGGCACCGGACACCGCATGCGAGGAGCGACCTTGTCCACGAACGGACTGACCGACGAGCACCGCCGAGCCCTGGAGGACCTGGCCGGGCGATGGCGGGAGCGCGCGGCCGCCCCCGACCGGGCGGCGGCCGAGCGCGCCGTGGGGGAGATCTACCGGGGCCTGGGCCTGGAGCCCCCCGCCGTCGTGTGGTGCGATTCCCCGCTGGCCGGGATGCTCGCGGCCCGGGACGCACGATCCGGTCCGGCGCTGACGGACGCGCTCGGCGACCTCGGCCTCCACAAGCGGCTCCAGGGCCCGGACCTGCCGCACGACCTGTCGGCCGGGGCCCTGACCACCGCGGAGGCGCTGGTCCCGGCCCCCGCCTGGCGCTCCCACCGGGTCGGCGATCGGTTCCGGACGCAGGCGGGCACCGGCGAAGAATGGTGGACCGTCCGGCAGGAGGCCCGGGAACCGGCCACCCCCGCCCTCGTCCTGGCCGCGCTCCTCCTGCGCGACACCGGCGCCGTCCCCGCCGTCGAAGGGCTCGACGCCCTCGCCGTGCTCGGCCCGACCGTGGGCTGGTGGTGGGCGTACGAGCGCACCGCGATCCTCACCCCGCCGCCCGTGGAGGTCCGCACCGACGCCCGGGGGCGGCTCCACTCCGCCGACGGCCCCGCCGTGCGCTTCGCGGACGGATTCTCCGTGCACGCGTGGCACGCGCACCCCGTCCCCCCGAGCCTCATCTCCCCCGGCTGGTCGGCCCGGGACATCGCCGGGTCCTCCGACGCCGAGGTCAAGGCCCGGGCCAACGCCGAACTCGGCGACGGAGCCGTGCGCGACTTCGGCGTCGCCGACCAGCGCCGGTGCGCCGCCGAACGGCTCGGCTGGGCCCGGATGGCCGCCGACCTCGACCTCTCCCCCGTCGCGGAGGCCCCGGAGCACGCCCTGTACGACCTGCCCGAGCCGGTGTTCGGCCTCCCGTCGCGCGCGGTGGTGGGCACCGACGGCACCGCCCGCCTCGTGCCCACCGACCTCGACGACCCCGCGGCCGCCGCGCGCTGGCTCACCGGCCCCGCGGAGGAACCCGGGCTGCTGCGCCGCGCCCGCGAGGAGGGGGAGGTCGAAGGCCTCCTGGCCGCGTTCGACGTGTACACCGACCTCGCCGAGCAGTACGGGGACGACGACCCCCACGTCGAGGAGGTCCACCTCATCGGAGGGCAGCGCCTGGAGCCGTTCGCCTACGAGGGTGCGGGCGGCACCTACTTCCTGTGCGGGGAGGGCCCCCGCCGCCCCGTCCTGTACGCCGACTCCGAGGGCGGTTCCCGCGTGCTGGGCCGCGACCTCACCGAGGCGCTGGAGCTGCTCGCCGCCGAGCGGGTCCGCGACTCCGGCCCCGACGAGCCGGACGGGGTCGATCCGCGCCCCGCCGCGAGGGCCCTGGGACTCACCCCGCCGGACACGCCCGGGCTGTACGAGGAGCGCCTGGCCGCCGCCCGCGCCATGTCCGCCGCCCTCACCCTGGTCATGACCGAGGAGGGCAACGGCTACGCCCGCCGCTGAGAGGGCCGCGTAGGGTTGCTCCGTCCACCACCGACCGATCCCCCGCTGAGGAGCCGGATGTACACCACACCCCTCGGAGACGGCGCCGAACTGGGCCCGCTCGAACCCTGGCAGGCCCAGGAGTTCCTGGACCACATCGACCGGGGCCGGGAGTTCATCGGCCGCTACGTCGGCATGCCCGACCTGGTCACCGACCTGGAGTCGAGCCGGGCCTACCTCCAGCGGTACGCGGACAGGACCGCCGCGGACACCGGGCGCATCTGCGGCATCCGGCTGGACGGGAAACTGGTCGGCGGTGTGCTCCTGCCGCAGCTCGACGCCGCCCAGGGCACCGCCGAGGCGGGCTGCTGGCTGGAGCCCGCCGCCTCCGGACGCGGCCTCGTGACCCGGGCCGCCCGCGTGCTCATCGACTGGGCGATCCGGGAGCGCGGGGTGTACCGCGTCGAGTGGCACGTGGACACGGAGAACGCCCCCAGCATCGCGGTGGCGCGCCGCCTGGGCATGACCCGGGAGGGTGTGATGCGCGGCAACCACCTCTACCGGGGCAGCCGCCGGGACACCGAGATCTGGTCCGTCCTGGCCCCGGAGTGGAAGGCGGCCTGAACCGCCCGCCCGGCGGGGCGTCCCCGCGACCCCGCCTTCACGCACGGACCGGCGGTTCCTATCCTGGGCGGGTGGACGAACAGCGGCATGCCCCCGACTCCCCCGCCATCCCCTCGCGGCCCGAGGGGGCGAAGGGCTGGATCGTGCCCGCCGTCGGCGGCGGCCTCTCCGCCTTCACCGGCGGGCTGCTCTCCCCCTTCCTCCTCTGGTACGCCTTCGTCCGGCTGCGGAACCCGGCCGCGTTCCTGGGCGCCCTGGCCGCCACCGTGCTGCTGGTGCTCTTCGTGGTCTCCGAGGACATGTCCCTGCTGGAGAACGTGTCCTTCCCGCTCCTGTGGGTGGGCGGGACCGTCTCCTCCTTCGCCCTGCTCCGGGCCGTCGAGACGCGGAAGGCGTCCCCGGGTGCCGACCGCGCCCTGGAGGAGGGGTCCCCGCCGGGGCCGGACAACCGCGCCCTGCTGAAGGCCGCCCGGGAGCGGGGGCGGCTGCGAACCGAGGCCCGGCGGATCCTCGAAAGCAACCGCGTCCACGCCATCGAACTCGGCATCGGCCGCCCCGACCTGGGCACGGGCTTCGACGACGGCGGTCTGATCGACGTCAACCACTCCCCCGCCGAGCTACTGGCCCGGCTGCCAGGGCTGACCCCGGAGAACCTGCGCCGCCTGGAGGAGATGCGGGAGGCGGGCGTGGTCTTCTCCTCCGCGGAGGAGCTGGCCGCCGCGGTGGACGTCGACCCGCGCCGAGTGCCCGAGCTGGCGGAGTACGCGGTCTTCCTCTGACGCCCGCGGGGGCGCCCGGGCGGCGGCCGACCGCCCCGGGCGGGCTCAGGCGGTCGGGAAGCCGGGCATCCGGCCGGGGCGCAGGTCGCCGGGCCCGGTCACGGTCCAGGCGGGCACGGCGGCCAAGGAGCGGACGATGCGGTCGCGCACCGGGACCACCGCGGCGCGGCGGTCGTCGAGGAACCCGTGCCAGCCCGCGTTCCCGCCCTCGAACGCCGACTCCACGTTGGCGGCCAGGAGCGCCGCGCGCTCGGCGCGGTCGTCCGGGCGGGCGACCACCCCGGTGTCCTCCCCCGGACCGATCGCCGGGTGCAGGACCGCCGCGACCGGGGCCCGCAGCCCGCGGGGCGACCCCGGGAACCGCTCGCGGAACCGGACGGGGTCCACCGCGAACTTGCCGAACGGCGAGAACGCGTGGTCGGCGGGCGGAACATGATCCTCCCCCAGGCCCGCGATCTCCGCCAGCCCCGGGTACTTGACGATGGTGCCGTACCCCAGGTGGGGGTGGTCGGGCCAGCCCGACGCCAGGACCCGGCCGTCCTCCTCCAGCCGGAGCACCGTCTTGTCCCCGCTCATGATCCGGTGGCCGAAGTGCTCCACCAGCTCCAGCAGCAGGGTGCTCTTGCCCGCTCCCTTGGCCCCGGTGACCAGGACCGCCCGGCCGCCCCTCTCCGCGCAGGTGGCGTGCAGGACGGCGGCGCCCCGGTTCTCCTGGTCCTTCAGGACGACGTCGCGCAGCAGCTCGACCAGGTCCTTGGCGCCCTCGGGCGGGACGGCGGCGTCGATGCGGCGGGCCGCGCGGTCGAAGCGGAAGCGGCTCCTGGTGCGGGTGCAGTGGATGTACTCGCGGCCGCCCTCGCGGGCCCGCCGGGCCGGGATGGTGAAGAAGTCGCTCGCGCTCTCACGGACGTGGACGTCCTCCCAGGCGGCGTCCGCCGCCGGGGTGTGCCGCCCGTCAGGGGAGGCCGTCACGTGCAGGGAGAGCAGGGGCTCCCCGGGGCCGCCGGGGGCGTCCGCGACCAGGTGCGTCCCCAGGAACTCCAAAGCACCGTCCAGCCCGGTCCCGGGGTCGGCGCGCACCTCCAGCACGGTGTCCAGGAAGGACAGGGTCATCACCGGCCGCTCCCCGCCGGGCGCACCCCTGGAATTTCGGACCATTCGGGACCCCATCCCGGTCGTCTCACTTCGCCAAGTCCATTGTTACAGGAGCGAAAACCCCGGGACACACTCCGGAGAATGGTCGACACGGCCCCTATCGACTTTCCCGTTCGCATGTTACTTTCGTGCCGCCCGGGGGACTGTGCAAGAAACGAACGAAGGGGCTGACCATGCCCGAATCCACGGCTCTGGACATCGACCTGCCCGAGCTGAACTTCGACGACATGGAGGTCATGAGCGTCCGCGAGGCCGTCGCCGTCCCGGAGACCGGCGCGACCAGCGGCTCCAGCAGCTGCACCTCCACCTCCTGCTGCGGCTCCAGCAGCTGCTGCTCCGGCGGTTCCTGCGGCTGACCCCGCACGCCGCCGACAGGCCGGGGCCCGGTCCCGGCGTGTCACCGACGGGTCGCAGCCACGTGCGGCGCGACCTTTTCCCATCCCCCGTCCACCGACTTCCAAACCCCCGTTCCCCATTAAAACAGGGTCATCGATAAACCCGTTGACCGTTCCCGGCCACACCCTTGTCCCCGGGGTTCCGGTTTTCCGGGATTCCGACTGGACGAGTAGGGAGAAGCGCGTCCGGCCACCCGGTCGGCACGCGGGCGAACGGGTGCCTTCCCACATCCTCCACGAAAGGTGTCCCCCATGCAGGACTCCCCCTCCATCGAACTGCCCGACCTCGACTTCTCCGACATGGAGGTCATGAGCGTCCGTGAGGCCGTCGCCGTTCCCGAGACCGGCGCCACCAGCGGCTCCAGCAGCTGCACCTCCACCTCCTGCTGCGGCTCCAGCAGCTGCTGCTCCTCGGGCTCGTGCGGCTGATCCGGCCCTGACCCGGCCCTGAGCGGATCCGGCTCCGGATCCGATCCGCGCCCAGGGCGGTTCCCCACCGGTCGGGGGACCGCCCCCACCCCGCGACCCCCACGAGAACACCGAGGGCAGCACGTGCACCCCAGCGACACCGGCGGCTCCGGCGACCCCGCGCCCGCCGCCGCCCCCACCGACCACGCCATCGAGGCCACGGGCATCACCAAGGACTACGGCAAGGGAGAGGTCCTCCACGGCATCGACTACCGGGTGGCCACCGGTACGATCGCCGCCCTGCTGGGCCCCAACGGCGCCGGGAAGACCACCCTCATCGAGATCCTGGAGGGGCACCGCGGCCGCACCTCCGGCCGGCTGTCCGTCCTGGGGCTCGATCCCGGGAACCGCCGCGACTTCGCCCGGCTGCGCACCCGCATGAGCGTGGTCCTCCAGCAGACCATGCTGGAACCGGGCCTGTCGGTCCGCGACATCCTGCGCCGCCACGCCTCCTACTACCCGGACCCGGTGGGCCTGGACGAGATCCTCGAACAGGTCGACCTCGCCGAGAAGCGCACCGCCCTGGTCAAGTCCCTCTCCGGCGGCCAGCTGCGCCGCCTCGACCTGGCCCTGGCCCTGACCGGCCGCCCCGAGCTGCTCTTCCTCGACGAGCCCACCACCGGGCTGGACCCGGTGTCGCGCCGCCGCATCCGCGCCCTGGTCTCGGGCCTGCGGGACAGCGGCACCACCGTCATCCTCACCTCGCACGACCTCGCCGAGGTGCAGGAGCTGGCCGACCGGGTGGACGTCATCCGCGAGGGCTCCTTCATCGCGACGGGCTCCCCGGACGAGCTGGTCCGCTCCTCCTCGGCGTTCACCGTGGTGGAGTTCGCCGACCCGGGCGTGGCGGCCGACCGCCTCCCCGACGGCGCGAGCCTGGTCAACGGGCGGGTGCGCATCCACACCGACGACCAGGACTCCGTGGTCCGCGACGTCCAGGCCTGGGCGGAGCGGGAGAAGACCACCATCAGCGGGCTGACCATCGTGCCCCCCACCCTCGACGACGCCTACCTGGCGATGCTCGACGCGGGCGCGGAGAAGACCACCTCGGGGAAGGCCGAATGAGCACCACCGACACCGCGCCCGCCGTCCGGCCCGCCCGGGCCAACGGGCTGCGCACCTTCCTCCTGCACGTCGACGGGGAGCTCAAGGAGTTCTGGCGCTCCCCGATCACGCTGGCGTTCATCGTCCTCATGCCGGTGATGTTCTACGTCGGCTTCGGGTTCGCGTTCCGGTCCCAGGCCGACACCGTCCTGGACCTGGGCGAGTACTCGATCACCCAGGCCAACCTGAGCTTCGGCGGGGTCCTCGGCTTCGCCCTGATGTCGGTGGCGTTCGCGAACGTCGCGATCGGGCTGGCGATCCGCCGCCACCACGGGCTGTTCAAGCGCTTCCGGACCACCCCCGTCCGGCCCGCGACGGTGATGGGGGCCTACCTCGCCAACACCCTGCTGACCGCGGTCATCGTGCTCGCGGTGGTCACGGGGATCGGGATGTTCATGGGCGTGAGCGTGGCGCCGGACCGCATCCCGCTGCTGCTGGCCGCGGTGGCGCTCGGGTTCCTGTGCATGGCCCCGCTGGGCGCGGCGGCCTCCCTGCTGCCGCCCAGCGCCGACGCCGCCGTTCCGATGGTCAACGGCATCTTCTTCCCCACCGCGTTCCTGGCGGGCGGGTTCGTCATCCTGCCGCTGGGCGACACCCTGGGCGCGATCGTGGACCTGCTGCCAGGGCGCCCGCTGACGGTCCTGCTGCACGGGGCCCTGTCGGAGAGCGGACAGGTCTGGCACTGGCCGTCGGTGTGGCTGCTGCTGGGCTGGTCGCTGGTGGGCACCGTGGCGGCGCTGCGCTGGTTCCGGTGGGCGTCGGAGCGCGAGCCCCGCGGGTTCGGCGCGGGCAGGCGCAAGGACACGGCGGACGCGGTGGCCGAGTGAGCGCACCCGGACCCGCCGACCGCTTCGACCTCGTGGAGGGGCCCTACCTGGTCTCCCGCGTGAACCTGTACCCGTACCGCCCGCTGCGCTCGGACCGCGCGGACCTGGAACGGGACCTGCTGTGCACCCTCGCCGACGAGGAGGCGCACCGCGAGCACATCCGCGACCACCTGCTGGAGGCCCTCCACCTGCTCGCACCGACCCTGGAGGACGAGGCCGACCGGCGGACCGCGCTGGCCGCCAAACGCGACGTGTTCAACCGGCGCCCGCCGCGCACGCCCCTGGTGGGGAACCCCCTGTCCTGGCGGATCGGCGCACTGGGTGAGTGGGCCGACAGCTGGGAGCGGACCCGGGCGGCCACCGAGGCCCTGGACGGGGCGCACGCGCGGTCCCTGGCACTGGAGCGCGCCGAGCTCGCGGCGTGGGCGCGCGACCCTGCCACGGACCGCAGCACCGCGCTCTCCAGCCCGGACCTGCACCGGGCGGTGGCGGCGCGGGCGTCGGCCCCCGCCGACCGGGATCCGGACAAGCGGATGCGCAAGGCGGAGCCGGCCCTGGTGCGCTACCACTCCCGGTCCACGGTGAAGGTGAGCCCGTACTCGCTGTACACCGGGGTGTTCTTCGACGACCTGGAGCACCCGTCCTCGCCGACCCGGGACGGGGAGCCGCTGCGCTTCTCCACGACGGCCGGGCTGCGCAGGCTGCTGGTCCGCCAGGCGGCGCGGGCGCTGGCCGCCGATCCGGCGGCGCGCCCGGAGCTGGAGTGGGTGCTCACCGGCGGGGCGCGCCGCGAGGGCGACCGGCTGCTGGTGCGGCGCCGCCGCTGGGCGGCGCCCGCGGCGGGGTCGCGGGCGGAGGCGTTCGGCGAGGAGGAGGTGCGCCTGCCCCTGGCCGGGGCCTGGGGCGCCCTGCTCGCGGCGCTGGAGCGCCGGGCCGCCCGGCCGGTGGTCCTGCGGGCCCTGCGCGCGGAGCTGGCCGCGGACCTGGGACACCCCGCGGAGGCGGTGGGCGGCCTCCTGGACAGGCTCATCGAGGCCGGCGTGCTGGTGCCCTGGGCCCCTGCCGCCGAGCAGGACCCCGAGTACGACCGGCGCTGGCACGAACTGGTCCGGCGGCTGCCGGGCCCGGTGGCGGCGCGGATGACGGAGGCCTTCGACGCCACCGAGGAGGTCCTCAAGGGGTTCGCGGAGGCGGACGGCGCCGAGCGCGCCCGCACGGTCACGCACCTGGCGCGCCTGTGGTCGGCGGCGGTGACACCGCCCGGGGAGGAACCGGTCCCGGTCGAGGCCGCCTCGTCCCCCCTGGTGGAGGACTGCCACGTCTCCCGGGGGGCGCCGGTGCCCCGGCCGTGGACCCGGGAGTGGACGGCCGACCTGCGGCGGGCCATGCCGCTGCTGTTCGCCCTGGACGACCAGCGGATGCTGTCGGGCGCGCTGGAGAGCGTGTTCACGGCCCGCTACGGCGAGGGCGGGCGCTGCGACGACCTGGACGGGTTCGCCGCGCACGCGCGGGCCGCGTTCCCCCTGACACAGCGGCTGATGGCCGGGGACCCCGACGCCGTCTCCGGCGCGGGGGAGGACCTGCGCCGCCTGGTGGCGGCCCGGCGCCGGGCCGTCGAGTACCTGGCGGAGCTGGCCCGCCGCACCGAGGAGGAGGTCGAGGTCGACCCGTCGGCGGTCGCCGAGATCGCCGGCCTCCTCCCCGAGCGCGAGTTCACGGCGTACCGCTCCCTGGCCGTCTTCGGCCAGCCCGACGGCGGCCGGCTCGTCCTCAACCACCTGTACGGCGGACGGGCCCGGTACTTCAGCCGGTTCCTGTCCGCTCTGCCGGAGCGGGCCCGCGACCGGGTCGCCGAGCACGTGCGGCGATCGGGCCCGCCCGGCACCCCCACCGTGCACATGCGGTCGGCGCTCGGGTTCAACGCGAACCTGACGCCGCCGCTGGCCGCGGAGGAGCTGGCGCTGCGCGACGAGCCCGTGGCGCTGCCGGGGCCCGCCACCGCCGACCTGTCGCTGGTGCACACCCCGGACGGGCTGCGGCTGGTGCGGCGCGGCGCGGCGGGCGGGCCGGACCGGGAGATCGACCCGGTGTACACGGGCTTCCTGGTCCCGCACGCGCTGCCCTACGACGAGATGCTCGTGGCGATGGTCGCGGACTCGCCGTTCTTCTCCTTCGGCGACACGGTGATGGACCTGCACGCCCGCTGGGAGGCGGACGGGTTCGCGGGCGCGGTGCCGCGCGTGCGCGCCGGGTCCGTCACCCTGTTCCGCCGCCGGTGGGCGCTGGAGACCGCGGAGCTGGCGGCCCGCCCGGGCGAGTCGCCCGCCGCGCTGCACCGGCGGGTGAACGCGCTGCGGCTGGCCCGAGGCATCCCCGACCAGGTGTTCGTGCGCCCGCTCCAGGGCGCCCGGCTGGGCCCGCTGGAGCGGGCGATGGCGCCCAAGCCCCAGCACGTGGACTTCCTGAGCAGGCTGCACACGGCCACGGCCGCGCGGCGGCTCGACCACCTCGGGCCGCTGCTGCTCGTGGAGGAGATGTCCCCGGACCCGGCGGCCGCGGGCCTGAGCGGTCCGCGCGGCCGGCACGCCACCGAGGTGTTCCTCGAACTGGCCGTCGTCCCCGCCGCCCCCCGGGCGGCCGATCCCCCAGGCGAAGTGAGGCTGTTCCCGTGACCGTCGGACTCCGAGTCACCTACTACGACAGCGACAAGGCGGCCCTGCTGGGCGAGTGCCTGGTCCCGGCCGCCCGCGACGCGGCGGCCCGGCCGGGCGTCACCGCCGCGTGGCTGCACCTGCACTGGCGGCTGGGCCCGCACTGCGTGCTGTACCTGGACGGGGAGGACGCGGCGGTGGCCGGGGCCGCGGCCGGGGCCGAGGCGCGGATCCGCTCGTTCCTGGAGCGGCGGCCGTCCGCGACCGCGCTGGACCCGGAGCGGTACGCGGCGTTCTCCGAGCGGCTGGGCCGCCTGGAACTGGTGGAACCCCCCTACACGCCGCTGGAACCGGACAACTCGGTGCTGCGCCTGGACGGCGACCCGGTGGACACGTTCCTGCGCGGCCCGGAGGCGATCGCGCTCAAGGGGCGGGTGCTCGGCGACGGGCTGGGGCTGGTGGCCGACCGGGTGGACGGGGCGGGGGCGTTCGCGCACGTGTTCGCGGGCATGGGGGCGATCGCGTCCCAGTACCCGGAGTGGGGGCTGCGCTCGGGCTACCAGGCCTTCCTGTCCCACTGGAAGGAGTACTTCCACTGGTCGGACCCGGACGGGACGGCGCAGGCGCGGCTGGCCGAGTCCTACCGGGCGCAGCGCGGGGAGCTGGTCGCGCTGCTGGCGCCCGTCCACGGGGGGACCGCCTCGGACGCATCGACGACGGGATGGCTGGAGTGGGCGCGGCGGTGGCTGCCCGAGGCGGTGGAGCTGGCGAGGAGGGGCCACATCCTGCCCTACCCGCACCAGGACCGGCTGACCACCGCGGCGCGGTTCGGCGACGACGTGCGGGTGCGGTGGAGCGGGTCGGACGAGCGGTCCTACAGCGACTTCCACCGGGAGTTCCGGAAGCTGGACTTCACCCGGCTCGGCGACGGGTACGGGTTCGCGGCGTTCCGGTTCCTCATCAACTGCTTCTTCGACCTGCTGCCGCTGATGGGGGTGACCCCCGTCCAGCGGTACTCGATCGCGTACCTGTTCACCGCGGCCGCCCAGGAGGTGGTGGGCGAGACCTGGGAGGAGACGGTGCGCCGGGTGGTGGAGCACCAGCAGGGGGACCCGGGGCTGCGGCCGACGCTGCCCTGGCGGGGCGGTGCGGCCGATGAGTGAGCCGGTGCTGCGGTTGAAGAGGGCGGTGCGCGCCCGCTCGCTGGCCGCGGAGGGCGTCGCCGTGAGCATGGGCGCGACCGCGGTGGTGCTGCGCGGCGCCCCGGCGGACGCGGTGTGGCGGGCGCTGGAGCCGGTGCTGCGCTCGGGGTTCACCCGGGCGGCGCTGGTGGAGCGGTTCCCGGCCGGGGGCCGGGCGGTGCTCACCGGCATCCTCGGGCAGCTGGAGGAGCACGGGTTCCTGCGGGAGGCCGAGGAGGAGTACGAACTCGGCGCGACGGAGCGGGCCGCCTACCCGCACCTGGAGGCGCTGACCGCGCGGCCGTTCGCGGCGCTGCGGGCGCTGGCGGGGTCCTCGGTGCGGGTGCGCGGGGAATCGGTCGCTGTGGAGGCGGCGGTGCGCCGGGCGCTGGGACGGGCGGGCTTTCGCGACGTGTCCGCCGACACCGGGCCGCCGGAGCCGGGGGTGCTGGCGACCGTCCGGACGACGGTGCCGGGGCACCCGGAGGCCCTGCACGTGATCGTCGCCGAAGGCGGGGTGTGGGCGGCCGGGCCGCGCGACGCGACCGCCTCCCCGGCCGCGCTCGACGCGCTGCGCGCCTGGGCGGGGGCGCTCGACGAACCCGCGGGGGCCGACCCGGGCGCGCCGGAGTCGGAGGCGGCGCGCACCCTGGTGGCGGCGCAGCTCGCGCTGGCCGCCGTCGCGCACGTGGCCCGGGTGACGGAGGAGGCGGCACCGGCCCCGGAGGCGCATGCGGCCGGAGCGGCGGAAGGAGCCGTACCGACCCGAGTGGCGCACGCGACCCGGGCGGCGGAAGGAACCGCGCAGACCGCGGTGACGGACACGGCCCGGGCGGCGGAGGGGAACGGCGCGGCGGCGGACGCCCGCCCGGCCGGGGGGACGCGGGTCCGGAGCCCGGAGTTCATGGTGACCACCGACGAGCTGGTCTCGGAGCCCCACCGGCTGCCGCTGCTGCCGGAACTGGACGCGGGGCGTCCCGGGGAGTTCCCGGAGGCGCCCGAACCCGCGGAGCTGCTCACCGACCGGCTCGACGCGCTCGCACCCCTGTGGGACCGGGTCTTCGGGCCGGTGGGCGAACCGCTGCCGGGCGACCTGCCCCAGCTTCCGGTCGGGCTGGCCCGCGCCGGGCGCCGGGGGGTGAGCGGCTGCGGCGCCACCACGGCCCAGGCACGGTTGGACGCGCTGGTCGGCTCGCTGCACGCGGTGGCCTGGGGGCCGGCCGCCGGACCCGGGGGCCGGGGGCTGGGGTCCACGCGGGCGGAGGCGGTCGGCGACGCGGTCGGCGACCTGGTGCTGCGCGCCGGGGTGCCGTGGAAGGAGGTGGACCCGCCGGGGCCGATGTCGGCGGCGTCCCGCCGCCTGTGGGCGGCGCTGACGCTGCGGGCCGGGGTGGCGGCGACGGTCCGCTTCCACGAGCTGGAGGACGCGGGGCTGTGGCGGGCCGAGGTGGCCGGCGCGGCCGTGCTCGCCTCCGGCGCGGCCGCCGACCCCGACGCCGCGCTGCGCGAGGCGCTGACCCGCGCCGTGGCCGCGGTGCAGGGCGAGGACCTGCCGGGGCTGGCGGTGCACGCCGCCCGCACCCCGGACGCGGCCGCCTCACTGGCGGCCTGGTCCGCCGCCACCGGCCGGGTCCGCGTGGCCGCCCCCGCGGGCGCCGCCGCCTGGGCGGCCCACGGCGTCCACACGGCGGTGGCCGCATGGACCTGACGACATCCCCCGGCCGCGCCCGCCGCAGCACCCGCCTGGCGGAGGACCGGGGAGAGCACACGGCCCGCAGGCCGGGGAGGTGCCCATGAGCACGGTGGCCGCCGAGCCCGGACTCCTGACCGTGCCCTCCCCGGCGGGGGCCACACTGGCGGAGCCGGTGACCCTGGCCGTCGGGGACGGTCTGCTGCACCTGGGGATGAGCGGCGGGCTGGCGGTGGTCGGGCCGTGGACCGGCGACGGCGCCGGCTGCTCCCGCTGCGCCGGGCTGTGGCGGCGCGACGTGGAGGGGGACTCCTGCCCCGAGAGCGGCGAGCCCGACCTCCTCCCGCTGTGGGAGGACGCCTGGTCCGCCCTGGTCCGGGCCGCCGCCGCGGACCCCGCCGCCCTGCGGCTGGCGCTGTGGGCGCTGGACTGCCGCACCGGCGAGGTCACCCGGCACACCTTCGTCCCGCACCCGCGGTGCGCCCGCTGCTTCCCCGGCGGGGAGGGCCTGGGCGTGCCCGGCGGCCTGGACCCGGAGACCCCGCGCCCGGTCGCCGGGGACGCGCTGCGGGTGCGGCGGATGGACCGCGCGGAGCTGCGCGCCCGGCTGCTGGACTTCCGCTTCGGCCCCGTCGCCCACCTGTACCGGGACGAGGAGTCCCCGCTGTCCCTGGTCACCTGCGAGACCGTCGCCCCCGGCCACACCCGGCGCGAGGGCGGGTACGGCCGCTCCGCCCGGTTCGCCGACAGCGAGGTCCCCGCGCTGCTGGAGGGCGTCGAACGCGTCACCGGCGGCCACCGCCACACCGGCGCGCCCCGCGTGTGGGGTTCCTACGCCGCGCTGGCCGACGACGCCGTGGACCCCGCCCGGCTGGGACTGCACGAACCCGAGTGGTACGGCCACCCCGCGTTCGACCTGCTCCCCTACACCCCCGCCACACCCACCCACTGGGTGTGGGGCTGGTCCACCCTGGAGCGCCGCCGCGTGCTGGTGCCCGAACACGTGGCGTTCTGGCACGCGGGCACCGGCGACACCCGCTTCCTGTACGAGTCGTCCAACGGGTGCGCGGTCGGCGGCGACCTCGCCGAGGCCGTCCTGTACGGGCTGTTCGAGGTGATCGAGCGCGACGCCTTCCTGCTGGCCTGGTACTCCCGGACGCGGCTGCGCGAGGTCGACACCGCGGACCACCCCGACCTGGTGCACCTGGTGGACCTGCTCACCGAGCGCGGGCTGCGGCTGCGGGTCCTGGACGCCACCTCCGACCTGGGCGTGCCCACCGCGCTGGCCATGGTGACCGCGGCCGAGGAGACCGTGCGCTCCGGCCTGGCACCGGCGATGAGCCTGGCCACCGGAACCCACGCCGACCCGCACCGGGCGCTGATGGCCGCCGTGGAGGAGACCGCCACCAACGCGCTCATGTACCCCAAGTGGGTGCGCATGCGGGAATCGGTGAGCGTGGAGCGCTGCCGCCCCATGCTGGACGACTTCACCCTGGTCAGGACCCTGGAGGACCACACCGGCATGCACGGGCTGTGGGAGGCTCGCCCGCACTGGGAGTTCCTGGGGCACCCGTCCGGGACGGTGTCGGCGGAGGAGTTCGCGGCCCGCGGGCCGTCGTCGTTCGCCGGGGCCGACCTGGGCGCGGTGCTGCGCGAGCGCCTGGAGGCGCTGCACGCCCTGGGCCTGGACGTGATCGTGGTGGACCAGAGCAGCGCCCCGTACACGGAGGCCGCCGGGGTGCGGTCGGTGAAGGTGATCGTGCCCGGGGCGCTGCCGATGACGTTCGGCCACACCCACCGCAGGACGCGCGGCCTGGAGCGGCTGTCCCGGGCGTCCGACCTGTTCGAGGGAGGTGTCCCGTGGGAGCGACCCGGTCAGGTGTACCCGGTCCCGCACCCGTTCCCGTGACGGAGCGGACGCGGGCGCTGGCGGCGTTCCACGCGCAGTCGCACGGCAAGGACGTCGTGCCGGTGGAGACCCTGTTCTTCGGCCCGGCCCTGGGCGACCCGGTGCTGCGGGCGGCGGCGGGGGTTCCGCTGCCGGAGGCGGCGCGGGGCGCGCTGGCCGCGCTGCGCTCGGCGGACGCCGCGGGCCCCGCGGTCGGGGGCCGCTGGTCCCCGGGCGCGCGGCTGGCGGCGGCCTGCGCCGAGGCGGTGCGGGTGCGCCGGGTCTCCCCGGCCGACCGGTACCCGGTGCACCGCTCCTACCCCTCGCCGCGCGGGCTGTTCGGCGCGGACCTCTTCCTGCTGCCCGGTGAAGGGGAGGGGTGGTGCCTGCGGATGGACCCGCGCACCTGCTCCCTCCAGCCCTGGGGCGGGTCCCCGGTGCCCGCCGACCCGGAGGCGGCCCTGGCCGGGGCCCGGATCGCGGTGGCGGTGGACCACCGGCGCTATCCACCCGGGTACGGGCGGCTGCGCCCGTCGCTGGCCCTGCTGGAGGGCGGCCACCTGGCCGCGGCCCTGGGGCTGGCGCTGACCCGCGCGGGGCTGGCCCCCCGCACCCTGTTCGCCCCCGAGGGCGTGCCGGTGCCCGAGGGCTTCGCCCCCTGCGCCCTCCTCACCGCGGCTCCTGGGACGGCAGGGACCGCCGGGACCGTCAGCGCCTCGGGCCCGGCAGGAACCGGTCCCCGGGCCCTGGCAGCGGCCACGGCGGGCGGTGCGGCCGGCGCCCCGGAGGCCGCCGGGCCGCCCCCTGCCGCGGGCGCGGTCGAGATCGGCCCGGCGGCCCTGGAGCGGGTCGCGGCGACGGCCTCGCGCGGTGCGGCCGGGACGGCGCTGCGGGACTGGCTGGACGCCCGTACCAGCGGCGTGTCCACCGCCAACCTGGTGACCAGCGCGTACGTGTCCGCCGAGGACGGCGCCGACGTCACCGCCGCCCTGGTGGGCGCCCTGGCGGCGGCGGTCCCGGCCGCCCCCGCGGACACCCTGCGGCTGGACCGGATCGTGCTCGCCGGCGACCGGGTGGACGACCGGGTCGCCACCGAGCTGCACCCGGACGGCACCACCGGGCCGGACCGCCCGGTCCCGCGCACCGGGGACACCAACGCCTCCTCCTCCCTGGGCCACACCCTGTCCGTGGACTTCGCGCCGTGGGCGGACGCGTTCGGCGACCGCGCCGAGACCGCGCTGCACCCCCTGCTCGGCTGGATCGCCCAGTGGGGCTGCCTGGCCGCCGCGGGGAGCGGGCTGTGCGCCCGGCCCATGCGCAACTACACGGAGTCGGAGTGGGCGGCGGTGCTGGGCCTGGCGCCCGACGCCACCCCCGCCTACCAGCTGTGGGTGCGCGCCGAGCGCGGGGCCTACCTGGACCTGCCCGTGGACGCCGTCCCGTCCTGACACCGGACCTCCCCCGTATCCCCCGAGCCCGAAGGACCCCGATGAGCCGCACCTGGTCCGCCGTGTACGTCCACCTCCACCGCAGCCGCGAGGGAGTCGACGCGTTCCTCCTCGACCACCTGGCCCCGGCCGCCGAGGCCGTGGTCTCCGGCGGGGGCGCCGAGGCGTGGTTCTTCATCCGCTACTGGGCGGGCGGACCCCACCTGCGGGTGCGCTTCCTGAACGCCGACGCCGAGGCGGTGCGCGGGTTCGCCGACCGGGTGCGGGCAGCGGCCGCCGACACCGCCGCCGACGCCCTGGACCTGGCCCCGGAGACCTACTACCGGGGCCTGCCGCAGGCGGACCCTGCCCACTGGCACGCCGACGGCGAGGTCTCCGGGGCGGTGTACGAACCGGAGACCGAGCGCTACGGCGGGCCGGGCGCGCTGGAGGTGTGCGAGGACTTCTTCTGCGCGAGCACCGCCATCGCCCTGGCGGTGCTGCGGGCCGCGCCCCGGCCCGGGCAGCGGCAGGCGGTCGCCGCCGACCTGGTGTCGCTGGCGTTCGGGGTGCTGGGGCTGGGCGACGTCGAGGCGGTGCGCCAGGCCCGGGGCTACCACGCCTCCTGGGACTTCTCGGCGGAGGTGGCGCGGGGGGACGACGGTCCCCGGGTGGAGGCCGAGCGGCTGTTCCACGCGTCGCCGTCGCGCTGGTCGCAGCGGCGGGCGATGCTGGAGCGGCTGGTGGCGCAGGAGGGCTCGAGCACCCACCACCTGTGGACGCGGGCGCTGGGGGAGGCCGTGGACCGGCTGCGGGAACTGCACGCCCGGCGGCCGCTGGCCAACGAGCTCACGCGGATCGTGTGGTCGCTGCTGCACATGCACCACAACCGGCTTGGGCTGGACATCGACGACGAGCGGCGGATCGCGTGGCTGCTGTCGCTGTCGTACCCGCGCTGGGAGGCGGCGCAGGACTACTTCGCGGACGGGGCGGCCGCTCCCGACCGGGCGTACGCGGAGGCCTCCAAGTACCGGACCGAGGGCATCGGCAGCGTCCAGCTCCCCCGCCCGGTCCCCCCGGAAGCGGACCGTCCGGAGTCCTTCGGCGCGCCCGTCACGGAGCTGCCTCCTCCCCCGCCGCTCACCGCCCCGCTGGGCGAGGTGCTGGCCCGGCGGTCCAGCGCGCACGGCGCCTACGGGCCGGGGCCGTCCCTCGCGGAGCTGTCGGCGCTGCTGGGGCACGCCGCGGGGATCAGCGCCGAGCGCGCCGGGGAGCCGGGGCGCCACCGGCCGCCGCGCAACCACCCCAGCCCGGGCGGGGCGTACGCGACCGAGGTGTGGGCGGTGGTCCGGGACGTGGCGGGCCTGGAGCCGGGCACCTACCGGTACCGGCCGCAGGGGCACGCCCTGGTGCGGGCGGACGGGCCGGTGCCGGTGGAGCGGCTGACGGCGCTGTCCCCGTTCCTGCGCCCGTCGGCGGACGGGATGCCGGGCATGGTGACGGCGAGCGCGGGCGTGTTCGTTCTCCTGGTGGGCGACGTGGGGAGGCTGCGGGCGGGGTACGGGCAGCGGGCGCTGCGGCTGCTCCACCAGGAGGCCGGTCACATCGCGCAGAACGTGACGCTGTGCGCGACCGCGATGGGGCTGCGCAGCCTGGTGATCTCGGGGTTCGTCGACGACGCGGCGCACACGCTGCTGCACCTGGACGGGATCGACAGGGCGGTGCTCACCCTGGTCCCGGTGGGCGGGGGCACCGCCTGACGGGCGCGCGGGGCGGGGGTGTCCGCGGGCCGCGGTTCCGGGAGCGCTCCCGGAACCGCGCTCACCTGCGACTTCGCCACAGGTCCCTGTCCTGTGGGACACAGGTCCGTCCCCCCTACTGGCATTGAGCGCTACTCGGTAGTAACATTGACTTGTTACTAGTCGGTAGATCCGCGTGTACAGACACCGCGGCCAGGGACACAGCGGAGCTGTCCATGACGCATTACAAGAGCAACCTGCGCGACATCCAGTTCAACCTCTTCGAGCTGTTCGACCGCCAGGACATCCTGGGCAAGGGCCCGTTCGAGGAGCTGGACGAGGAGACCGCGCGGACGATCCTGGACGAGGTCGACCGCCTCGCGACCGGCGTCGTCGCCGAGTCGTTCGAGGACGCGGACCGCAACCCCCCGGTCTTCGACCCCAAGACCAACACCGTCCGGATCCCCGAGAGCCTGAAGAAGTCCTACCAGGCCTACATGGACGCCGGCTGGTACAACCTCGACCTCCCGCAGGAGCTCGACGGCCTCGGCGCGCCCCGCTCCCTCGTGTGGGCGGCGGCCGAGCTGATCCTGGGCGCCAACCCGTCCATCCACATGTACTCCGCCGGCCCGGGCTTCGCGAGCATCCTCTACTCCGAGGGCAACGAGAAGCAGAAGGAGTTCGCCCGCCTCGCCATCGAGCGCGGCTGGGGCGCCACCATGGTGCTGACCGAGCCCGACGCGGGCTCCGACGTCGGCGCCGGCCGCACCAAGGCCGTCGACCAGGGCGACGGCACCTGGCACATCGAGGGTGTGAAGCGCTTCATCACCTCGGCCGAGCAGGACATGACCGAGAACATCTTCCACCTGGTGCTGGCGCGCCCCGAGGGCGCGGGCCCCGGCACCAAGGGCCTCTCGCTCTTCCTGGTCCCCAAGTACCTGGTCAACGAGGACGGCTCCCTCGGTGAGCGCAACGGCGCCTACGTGACCAACGTCGAGCACAAGATGGGCCTCAAGGCCTCCACCACCTGCGAGCTGACCTTCGGCGACAAGCACCCCGCCATCGGCTACCTCGTCGGCGACAAGCACGACGGCATCCGCCAGATGTTCCTCATCATCGAGTACGCCCGCATGATGGTCGGCACGAAGGCGATCGCCACCCTGTCCACCGGCTACCTCAACGCCCTGGAGTACGCCAAGGAGCGCGTGCAGGGCAACGACCTCGCCGGCGCCAAGGACTCCCCCAAGGTCACCATCACCCACCACCCGGACGTGCGTCGCAGCCTCATGACGCAGAAGTCCTACGTGGAGGCCATGCGCGCCCTGGTCATGCTGACCGCCACCCAGCAGGACGCCATCCAGATCGCCAAGGCCAACGGTGAGGACCACACCGCGCTGGAGGCCATGAACGACCTCCTGCTCCCGATCGTCAAGGGTGTCGGCTCCGAGCGCTCCTACGCGCTGCTGGCCGAGTCGCTCCAGACGCTGGGCGGCTCCGGCTTCCTGCAGGAGTACCCGATCGAGCAGTACATCCGCGACGCCAAGATCGACACCCTCTACGAGGGCACCACCGCCATCCAGGCCCAGGACTTCTTCTTCCGCAAGATCCTGAAGAACGGCGGCCAGGCGCTGGGCACCCTGGTGGGCGAGATCAAGGCCTTCGCCAACAGCGAGGCGGGCAACGGGCAGCTCAAGGAGGAGCGCGCGCTGCTCCTTGAGGCGACCGAGAACGTCGAGAAGATCGTCGAGGTCATGGTCGGCCACGCGATGGCCGCCGCCGAGAACAAGACCGAGCTGTACAAGGTGGGCCTCAACTCGGTCCGCCTGCTCATGGCCTTCGGCGACGTGGTCCTGGGCTGGCTGCTGCTGCGCCAGGCCGAGGTGGCGCTGAACAAGGTCGACGGCGCCCAGGGCGGCGACAAGGACTTCTACACCGGCAAGATCGCCGCCGCGCGCTTCTTCGCCGACCAGGTCCTGCCGCGCGTCGCCGCCGAGCGCCGCATCGCGGAGAACGTCACCAACGACCTCATGGAGGTCCCCGAGTCCGCCTTCTAGGCCCGGACGAGGACTGAACCGCCACACGAGGGGGCGGGGCCGCACGGCCCCGCCCCCTCCGTGTCGGTCGGCCCCGCTAGAGTCCGGGCATGCACCGACCGAGCCTTCCCGAGGACCTGCTGCCGCTCGACCGCCTGTGGGCGCGCGCCGTACTGCTGCACCTGTGCGACCCGGGGACCGGCTTCGAGGGGAACGAGGTGTCGTGCCCGGACGGGGGCGGCGGCTCCTGGTGGTGGACCCTGGGCCGGCTGCCGGGCGGACGGGGGTTCTTCTGGGGGCAGGACGCCGACGGCAGCCACGGGCACCTGCGGGACGACCCGGTGGACTTCCTCGCCGGAGGCCCGGAGTGGCTGCCGTGGGACGAGCTGCGGTACGAGGCCGAGGGGATGACCATCGGCTACCTGTACTGGTGGCAGGACGGCTCCTGGGCACGGGCGCCCTACCCGGACGACATGGAGGACGACGGGCTGGACATGTCCGTGCCCTGGGCGGGCGGCGACACGGCCGCGCTGCTCTCCCGGGTCCCGGTGAACGGCCCGGAGTCCGAAGGGGCCGTCCTGGCCCTCCTCGACCGGCTGGAGCGGGGGACGGCGGACGAGGCGGCCGTACGGGCCCTGGCCGAGGCCCTCCGCGGCGAGGAGGACCCCGACCCGGGTCCCGGGCGCGCCCTGGCGTCGCTGCGCGCCGCCGGCCTGCTCTAGGACTCGGCCCAGACGCCGAGTTCGTTGCCCGCGGGGTCGGTGAAGTGGAACCTGCGCCCGCCCGGGAAGGCGTAGGGGCCCTGGATCACCCGGCCGCCCGCACGCTCGACGGCCTCCGCCGTGGCGTCCAGGTCGTCGGAGAACAGCAGGACCAGCGGGCCGCCTCCGCGGTGCCCGTTCCCCTCGGGGTTGAGCCCGCCCACCTCGCGGTCGCCCGGCCCCCGGACGCCCGCGTAGCCGGGCCCGTAGTCGTTGAACTCCCAGCCGAACACCTCGGCGTAGAAGCGCTTGGACTCCTCCAGGTCGCCGGCGGGGATCTCGATGTAGTCGATGCGGTGGTGCTGCGGTGATGTCATGCACCCATCCTGCGCCGCCCCGCCGACGTTCCGGCCCCTCCGCCACGCCCTGCCCGCCCCCCCGGGGAGCCTTCGCGGGCCGGTCGCGGCGGCGCGCCCCCGCGACCGGCCACGGGCCCCGCCGGCCGCCCAGCGGTGGGTACGCGGCCCCTCAGGCGGTGGTGGCGGCCGGGGGCGTCCAGACGTAGGGGGTCGTGGTCGTGACGGCGGTGAAGCCCAGGCGGCGCAGGATGGGGGCGCTGTCGGGGGAGGCGTCCACCTGGAGGTACCCGACGCCCAGGGCGGCGGCCAGGCGGGCGCGTTCGGCGACCATCGCCCGGTAGAGGCCCCGTCCGCGCCAGGCCGGGAGCGTGGAGCCGCCCCACAGGCCCGCGTACCCCCGGGAGCGGCGGACGACCAGCCAGGCGGCGCACACGACCTCTCCGGCGGCCTCGGCGACCAGGACGACGGTGTCCTCCGGCTCGGCGGCGATCCGCGCGGCGAGCTCGCCGGCCAGCCAGGCCTGGTCCTGCCCCCAGACGGCGGACTGGAGGGCGGCGATGCGGTCGAGGTCGGCCCGCTCCGCCACCCGGCGCAGGGCGATCCCCCCGGGCAGGGCGGGCTCGGCCGCGACCTCCGCCGCGGGGGCGAGCAGGACCGTCTCCTCCTCCTCGGGCTCGAACCCGGCTGCGCGCAGCCGCCCGGGCAGGTCCGCGGGCCGGTCGTGGCCGCGGGTCTTCCACTCCACCGCCTGCCCGAGCACGGCGAAGCGGTCCCGCTGGCGGGCGATGAGCGCGTCCAGGCCCCCGACCCCGCTCAGGTCCGCGGGCCCGGTGACCAGGCCCCGGTGGCCGCCGACGAGCCGCACCAGCGGCCCGTCGCGTTCGGCGGTGACGCCCTCGGGCAGGGGATCGGGCAGGCCGCGCATGTGCGCGTCGTAGAAAGCGAGCATGGCGCCCATCCTCCCCCGGCCCGGGACGCCGGGACACGGGTTCTCCGGGGGCCGCCGCCGGGGCCGCCCGGTCAGGGGCGGCGCAGGATGAGCCGGGCGAGCACGCCGCCCGCCAGCAGCGTCGTCGCGCAGATCGGCAGGAAGGCCATGCGGAACGCGTCCGGCCCCTCGGGCAGGGCCTGGAGGATCGACCCGGCCGCGACGGTGCACACCACGGACGTCGTGAACCCGCTCATGTTGACCAGCCCCGAGGCGACCCCGGTGCGTCCCGCCGGGATCCCGTCGCGCGCGTAGTCGAAGGAGATGGTGGGCGCCAGCGTCTGCCCGGCCACGCACACCACCATGACGGCCAGGCCGACCCCGGTGGGCACCCCGCCGGGCCAGGAGACGAGGACCAGCAGGCCCAGGCCGATGGCGGTGGCCAGGGTGAGGGCGAGCACGCCGCGCAGCGCCGGGTTGCGGCCGATCAGCAGGCCCGCCACGGGCGCCATCCAGAGCGCTCCTCCGGCCAGCGCCGTGAGGGTGAGGGCGGCCGTGCCCTCGGCCAGCCCCAGGCCGGTGACGAGGAAGGGGTAGCCCCACAGCACCATCATCATCGTGAAGGGCGCCATGATCGCCGCGTGGTGCGCCATGCCGATGCGCGGCCCGCGCGCGGCCAGCGCCTCCTTCAGGGCCGCCCAGAGGGGGATGGGGTCGATGACCGTGGAGTGTCCGGCCGCCCCGGCCGGGCGGTCGCGCACGACCAGCAGGACGAGCAGGGCGACCGCCAGGGTGAGGCCGGTGGTGGCGAGGAACGCCGCGACCCAGCCGACCCCGCCCAGCGCCCAGGCCAGGGGCGCGGCACTGGCGACCTGCCCGGTGCCGCCGACCACTCCCGTCAGCCCGCTGACGAGGGCGTAGCGGGAGCGCGGGAACCACAGGGCGGCCAGGCGAAGGACGTTGAGGAAGACGAGGGCGTCGCCCAGGCCGATGAGGAAGCGGCCGGCCACGGCGACCCCGATACCGGGGGCGAGGGCGAACAGGCAGGAGCCGGCCGCCATCGCGATCATGCCGATGCCGAGGGTGAAGCGGGGGCCGAGGCGGTCGGCGAGCAGGCCCGCGGGCACCTGGAGCAGGACGTAGATCAGCAGCTGGAGCATCGGCAGCAGCGAGAGCAGCGCGGGGCCGACGTCGAAGCGCGCCTGGGCCTCCAGGGCGGCGACGCCCAGGCCGTTCCGGTGGAGCATCGCCAGGAAGTAGCCGACCACGGCGACACCCCACACCACCCAGGCGCGGGCACCGCCCGTGGGCTCCAGGGGAACGCTGCTCCCCGTTGTCCTGTCACCGGATGTCTGAGTCTGGGTCACGGGCACTTCTCTCGTAGAGGTCGGACCTCTCCAGTCTCCTTCAGCTCCGGGACCGGCCCTTACACCGGGGTGCGGACGAACGCAAAACACCACGCCGCCGGGGCCGGGGCGGCGGCCCCCGGCGGGGGCAAGAAGGAGCGGTGCCCGGGTCAAGAACACGCAAGCTGGGCAAAGTCACACAGCGCTACATCTGATGCGCCAGGAGTTGCGAAACCGGGTGACACTTCCGACAGGGGGCCCGGGATTACTCATCGGTACATGCCACCCCAGAGCCGGTACACATGTTCGAAAAACATGCTCTGAGCAGCAGGTTCCATGCACCGTACGGTTGAGACCCATTCGTTAAATGTGACATTGGTCACTCTTAGAAGCCTCGACTACCGGGGGTCAGGTGCTGCTAGCATCCGGAGCGCAAAGAATAACTACGAGGTAACGACAACCTCCGAACCTCACCAACTTTGTGGAGGGAAGCCGTCAACGCTCCCAGGACGGGACGGCGCCCCTCGAACCGCGGCATTGTGGCCGCAACCGCCACACCGGCCATGACCGCGGCAACCGAGACGCACTGGAGACGACCTTGAGTCACTGGCGACTGAACAACCCCCGGGCCTCCCGGGTGAAGTCGGCACTTGCCAGACGGGTCAAGCACAAGCCCCGCCACGCCTTCTGCGCACAGCGCGCGATCACGGCCCTGCTGGGCGAGCTCGCAGCCTCCACCTCCCGCCAGTTCTACTGGTCGGGGACCTCGGACATGGCCGTCATGTCGGTGAAGCACGACGTCAACGTGTGGTGCCGCGACGGCCGCTTCTTCTGGAACGACCTCTTCCAGGGCGGCACGATGTCGCACCCGGCCAGCGACCCGGTCGGTGCGGCGGAGAAGCTCAACCCCGTCGCCCTCCCGCCGGAGCCGTCCTACCGCTCCCAGCCGGTCGCCGCCTGAGCCGCACCGCGTCCCCCCGCCCGGGACGGACGGCGGAATGACACCACCCCCCGGTCGCGCCGCGACCGCAGGGCTCCCGAGAACCTCCACGGCCGATCCACCGCAGGTGGGTCGGCCGTCGCGCGTGCGCGCGGCGGCCCGGTCGCCCGGACCGCCGCGCGGTGCGCCGCACCCCGCCGTCCTCGCGGTGCGGCGCCCCCACCGCCCGGCGATCCGCCGGCTCAAGGTTCAACGCGGGACACGGCGGCCACGGTTCACTCATCAGGGGACTTTCTTCTCTTACGGCGCATTAACCCCAGAAGATCAGCGGCGCTCACCGGCGCGGCAGGGCAAGTCATGGGAAAACTCCACAAGAACGACCTTGGTCCCGAATCGTGCCCTAATCACGCCGACAACGGACTAAGGTGTCCCCTACCCCTCTTCGTCCCGACCGCGTCCTCATCCGCCCCTGGACCCCCCCAGAGGACCCATGCGCCCCCTCACCCCCGATGAGCCCGACCGTCTCGGTGGGTTCCGCCTGATCGCCCACCTCGGCTCCGGCGATCTGGGCGCCGTGTACCTGGGAGTCGACCCCGACGGCCGCCCCGCCGCGGTGCGCGCCGTGTGCGGGGAGTACGCCACCGACCCCGGGTTCCGCTCCGGCTTCACCCGCGACGCCGCCGGGGCCTCCCGGGTGCGCGGCCGCTTCACCCCTCCCCTTCTGGGCCACGACCTGTCCGGCGAACGCCCCTGGGTGGCCACCGGCTTCGTCGCCGGGCCCTGTCTGCGCGACCTCGTCCGCGACTCCGGCCCGCTGCCCGAAGCCTCACTGCTGCTGCTGGCCCGGGGACTGGCCGAGGCCCTGGACCGGCTGCACGACCAGGGATGCGTCCACCGGGACCTGTCCCCGACCACGGTGCTCGTGGACGCCGCCGGTCCGCGGCTGATCGGACTGGGCATCGGCCGCGCGCTCGCGGACTCCGCGGCGCGCCGGGCCGCCCGGCCGCCCGCCTACACCGCGCCCGAGTACCTGGCGGGACGCACCGTCCTGCCCGCCGGGGACCTGTTCTCCCTGGGCGCGGTCCTGCTGTTCGCCGCCACCGGCCGGGCCCCCTTCGGACCGGGCACGACCGGCGCCGACACGACGGCCGCCGTGGTCCGCCGGGTGCTGCGCGAGCCCCCGGACCTGTCCGGCCTGCCCGCCGGGATGCGCGACCTGGTCGCCGCCTGCCTGGACAAGCTCCCGGAGAACCGGCCGGCGGCGGCGCGGCTGCTCGACGAACTGGGCGGGCCGCTGCCGGAGGAGCCCCCGGCCCCGGAGTGGCTGCCGCCCCGGGCCCGCGCCTCGGTCGCCCGGGCCGAGGAGTCCTACCGCTCCGTGGCGGCCCCCGTCCTGGGCCCGCTGCCCCAGCCGGGCTTCGACCCCTTCCCCGCGGCCGCCGCCCCCGGGCCCCGGCCCCGCGGGCGCGCCCTGCTGCGGGCCTGGGCCGTGGTCTCGACACTGCTGCTGTTCGGGCTGGTCGGCGTGTACTCGCTGTCCGCCACGCCGAACGCGGCCGACTCCGCCGCACCGTCCTGCCCGACGCGGAACGGCGTCGCCGAGTCCCTGCCGCCGCCGGAGCACCCGCAGGTGGACTTCTCCGCCGACACACTGGTGGAGCTGTCCTTCTCCCCGGACGGGGCGATCCTGGCCGTGGCGACCAACGGCGGGGTCACCCTGTGGGACTGGCGGTCCTCGCTGGCGGTGGCGCACCTGCCCAACGAACACGCGCTCCTGCCGCCCGCCCCGGCGGCGTTCAGCCCCGACGGCTGCCTGGTCGTGCAGGCCTCCCGGCAGGGGGCCCTGGTCACCGACCTGGCCACCGGGCACAGCCGGACGGTGGCCGCGGACATGCCGGTGCTGGCGGCTGCGTTCAGTCCGGCCGGAGGAGAGCTCGCGCTGGCCACGGACAGCGACCCCGAGAGCCGCTACCTGCACCTGTACGACACCGTCTCCTGGGAGGAGACCGGCACTCTGTCCGGCTCGGGCGGCCTGGGCGACGTACGGTACACCCGCGACGGGGAGACGGTCGCGGCCGGGGAGACCGGCGGCGGGGTCGTCGCCTGGCGCACCGCCGGGCGCAACCGGGTGGGCGTGGTCCGGGACCGCAGCGGTGCGGGCGCGGGCGCCTTCGACGTGGTCCCCGGCGACGAGGGGGTGCTGGTGCCCCGCGGCGACCGGGTGGTGCTGATGGACCCGTCCACGGACCGGCAGCTGCGGGAGTTCGTCCCGCCCGGTGGCGAGGGCGTCCCCGTCGACGTGGTGTACAGCGCCTCGGGCGACCTGGTCCTGGCCGCCCTGCTGGCCCCGGGCGCCCCGGACGCGGGGCTGGCGGTGTGGGACTTCGCCAGCGCCGCCCCGGAGGAGACGCGGTGGACGCCGCCCCCGCTGTTCCCCATCGCCATCTCCCCGGACGGGTCGCGACTGGCCGGGGTGCGCCAGGAGACCGGCGAGATCGCCGTGTACGACATGGAACTGACCCTCATGGGCCTCCTGGCCGATTGATCACTCCGGGTCCGGGTCCGGTCACGTCGTACACGGTTCGTCCCCGGGCCGCTACATTGACGGAGGCCCCTCCCGCCCCCTCACCCGTGAGGAACGTGTCCGCCGTGCGACCTCTGGCCCCCGACGACCCGCAGCGCATCGGCCCCCACCGGTTGCTCGCCCGCCTGGGCGCGGGGGGCATGGGGAAGGTCTACCTGGCGCGCACCCCGGACGGCCACCTGGCGGCCCTCAAGGTGGTCCGCGAGGAGCTGACCCACGACCTGCTGTTCCGGGAGCGGTTCGCCCGCGAGGTCCGCACCGCGGGCCGGGTCAGCGGTCCCTTCACCCCGGCGGTGGTGGACGCCGACACCGACGCGGACGTCCCGTGGATGGCCACCGAGTACGTACCGGGGCCGACCCTCAAGCAGGCGGTGCTCTCCGGCGCGCCGTTCCCCCCGGAGTCGCTGCTCGTCCTCACCCTGGGGCTGGCCCGGGCGCTGGGGACGATCCACGGGGCCGGGCTGATGCACCGGGACCTCAAGCCGAGCAACGTGCTGCTGTCCCCCCGCGGCCCGCAGGTGATCGACTTCGGCATCGCCCGCGCGGTGGAGGGAACGGTCCTGACCCGCACCGGACAGACCTTCGGCACACCCGCCTACACCTCGCCGGAGCAGATCGTCGGCGAGGGCGTCTCCCCCCGGAGCGACGTGTTCTCCCTGGGCGGGACGGTGCTGTTCGCCGCGAGCGGCGAGCCGCCCTTCGGCGCCGGCCCGTCCGGCGGGGTGCTGCGCCGGGTGATGACCGGAGTGCCGAACCTGGCGGCCGCCCCCGAGGGGCCGCTGCGCGACATGCTCGCCCGCTGCCTGGCCAAGGACCCCGACGCGCGCCCGGAGACCGCCGACATCCTCGCGGGCCTGGCGGCGCTGCCGCTGCCCCCGGCCGAACACGGCTGGCTGCCCTCACCGGTGACCGAGCAGATCGGCCTCCAGGTGGACCGGACCCGGTCGGCGGAGGAGGCCGAGCGCACCACCGAGGCGATGGCGCCGTCCCCGTCGGCCGTCCCCGGGCCGGAGGGTGCCGCCGCCGGGGCCGGGCGCACGGCCCCGGCGCGGCCCGCCGGCCGGACCCGGCGGCGCCGGACCGCCGTGGCGGCCGCGGCGGCGTCCGCGGTCCTGCTGGGCGCGACGGCGCTGGCCCTGGCCCTGCCCGAACGGGGGTCGCCGGGCGCGGACCCGGCGGCCGGCCCCTCCGCCGCGGCCTCCGCCGACCCGACGGAGAGCCCGTCCGCCGCGGCCGCCGGGGACGGGGACTCCCCCCTCGCCGGCTGGATCTACGAACTCGTGTTCTCCGAGGACGGCGAGACCCTGTACGCGTTCGGGATATCGGGGGTGTCGGCCTGGGACTGGCGCTCGGGGGAACTGCTCCGCTCCCTGACCTCGCCCGCCCCCCAGGCGGCGGCACTGCGCCCGGACGGGCTGACCGCCGTCGGCTACGGCCTCCAGAGCGAGCACATCGCGCTGTGGGACGCCGAGACCGGCGAGGAGATCACCCGGATCGGCTACAACGACCAGGACCGCGGCTTCTACGACATGCCCGCGTTCACCTCCGACGGGGCCCGGGTGGCCGTGCTCGCCGCCGAGGGGGGCGACCCGGACGGCGACCGGCTCATCCAGATCTGGGACACGGAGACGGGCGACCCGGGCGGGCTTGAGATCCCGGTGGCCGGAGCGCTCAGCGACCTGGTGTTCGCCGCCGACGACGCCTACCTGGTGGGCGTCGTCACGGACTGGGGCGACGATCCCGCCGACGTGACCGTCTGGGACGCCGGGACCGGCGAGGTCGTGTACACCCTGGCGGGCGAGGAGGGGGTGATCGGCTACCTCGCCCTGTCCCCCGACGGCCGGACCATGGCGGTCCACAACCTGGAGCGGCAGGTGCGGGTCGTCGACATCGCCACCGGCGGGGTGCTGCGCACCATGGACTCCCCCGCCGAGGAGCACGAGCGCGTCACCGGCCTCGCCTACTCCTCGGACGGGAGCCTGCTGTACGGCGCCGCATACGGGTGGGCCGAGGACATGGGCAGCGTGTGGGACCCGGCCACCGGCGCCCTGGTGCGCGACGCCGACGTGCCGGTGTACGGGCCGATGGCCGCCCACCCCGACGGGGAGCACCTGGCGGTCGTCGCCGACGGCGGGGGCCGGATCATGGTCCTCGACGGCGACTACGCCGCGGTCACCGAGCTGACGTAGGAGGAGCCCGCCATGCGACCACTCACCCTCGGCGACCCCCGCACCGTCGGCCCCTACCGGATCCGGGCGCTGCTCGGTGTCGGCGGCATGGGACGCGTCTACCTGGGCACCGGACCGGACGGCTCCGCCGCCGCCGTCAAGGTGGTGCGCGCCGAGTACGCCTACGACCCCGACTTCCGCGGCCGGTTCGCCCGCGAACTGGACCTGGCCCGCCGGGTGCACGGCCCCCACACCCCCCGGGTGCTGGACGCGGACCCGGCCGGGCAGACGCCGTGGATGGCCACGGAGTACGTCATGGGCCCCTCCCTGCACGACCTGGTGCAGCTCACCGGGCCGCTCCCCGAGGAGGCGGTCCGGTTCCTGGGGCGGGGTGTGGCCGAGGCCCTGGGACGGGTGCACGCGAGCGGGATGGTGCACCGCGACCTCAAGCCCGGCAACGTGATGGTCGACTCCTCCGGCCCGCAGGTGATCGACTTCGGCATCGCGGGCGCGCTGGGGGACGCCCACGGCGAGGACGGCCGGATCATCGGCACCCCCGGGTACATGGCCCCGGAGAACGTGCGCAGCGAACCGGGCGGGCCGGCGTCCGACGTGTTCGCGCTGGGCGGGGTACTGGTCTACGCGCTCACCGGCAGCGGCCCCTTCGGCGAGGGCCACCCGTCGGCGGTCCTGTACCGCATCACCCACCGCGACCCGGTGCTGACCGGGGTGCCCGACTCCCTGGGCCCGCTGGTCACGGCCTGCCTGGAGAAGGACCCGGCGCGGCGGCCCGCCATGGGCGAGGTGCTGGAGGTGCTGGGCGGCCCGGCCCCGCCCGCGGAGTCCGCTGCGGCGTGGCTGCCGCCGCCCGCGGCCGCCCTGACGGACGCGGCGGCCCGGGAGTACCGGGACGCCGTGGGGTCGCCGGTGTACGCCCACCCCCTGGACCGCAGGGCCCTGGAGCGGGCCCGGCGGCGCCGGCGGCTGCTCGCGGCGGGCGCCGCCGCCACCGCGCTGGCCCTGGTCGGCGGGGTCGGGACCTGGGCCGCGGTGACGTCCGGCGGGAGCGGCGGGGAGCCGGAGGAGGCCCCCGGTTCCCGCGAGCGGTGCGACCTGGCCGAGCACATGGCCCCCGAGTACGCCGACGCCGCCAGGGAACGGCCCCTGGCCCCCGGCACGCGGTCGATCACCCCGGCGTTCTCGCCCGACGGAGGTGTCCTGGTGGTCGGCGGTGACAGCGGTATCGCCCTGTGGGACTGGCGCGAGGGGGTCGAGCTGGGGCTCATCGGCATCGAGACCGAGGGGTTCGGGGTGGTCCCCGTGGTGTCCCCCGACGGGTGCCGCATCGCCTACGCCGACGACGACGGCGTCCACGTGTTCACGGTCGGGACGGGGGAGCACCGCGTCCTGCAGGAGGGCACCGAGACGGAGGCGGTGGCGTTCGGTCCCGGCGGCGGGACGCTGCTGTACTCGGACTGGACCTCGGACTCCTCCGTGATCGAGATCGACCCGGAGACCGACGAGGTCCTCGGCGTCTACCGGGGGGCCTCCCCCGCGCACGAGATCCGGACCACCCCCGACGGCGCCCTCGTCATCGGCCTGGACTTCACCGGGGAGCTGACCGTGTGGGACGCCGGGACGCGGGAGGAGGTCCTGAACCTGGACGGGGTGCGGTCCGGGATGGGCGCCAACACGGCGGTCGTCGGCTCGGAGATGCTCCACGTCACGCAGGACGGGCGGATCGTCCGCACCTCCCTGCCCGACGGGGGGCGGCTGGGGGAGTTCACCGCCGAGATCCCCGAGGACAGCACCCTCCAGGAGATCGCCGTGAACACGGAGGCCGACCGGGTGTACGCCAACTACAAGGGTTCGGGCTTCGTCATCTCCGAGGAGGACCTGCCGCGGTACGGGACCAAGGTGTGGGAGCTGTCCACCGGGCGGGAGATCACCGAGGAGAAGGACGAGGGGTTCGTCCAGTGGCTCACCGTGCACCCCGGCGGCGAGGTGCTGGCCGCCGTCCCGATCGACAACGCGCCCGTCTGGGTGATCGACCCCGTCCGCATGCGGCTGGTCGACCGCGTCGGCTGACCGGTCCCCGCCCCCGACGTCCCCCGAAGGACCATGCAGCCCCTGCACCCGCACGACCCGCCCTCCGTCGGCCCCTACCGGCTCCACTCCCGCCTGGGAGAGGACTCCTACGCGCGCGTCTACCTGGGCTCCACGCCGGGCGGGCCGCCCGCCGCCGTCCACGTGGTGCGCTCGGAACACGCCACCGACGCCCGGTTCCGGTCGGTGTTCGGCGAGCTGGTGGAGGCCGGGTACCGGCTGGAGAGCGACCGGGTGTGCGCGGTGCGCGCCGCCGACCTGCGCGGCGCGGTGCCGTGGGTGGCGGTGGAGCACCCCCCGGGGGCGGGGCTCACCGACCTGGTGGAGACGGTCGGCACGCTGTCCGCGGACGCGCTGCACTCACTGGCTCTGCACCTGGCGCTGGCGCTGGACGACGTGCACGCGACGGGCCGGGCGCACGGCTCGCTGTGGCCGGCCGGGGTGCTGGTCACCACCGAGCGGGCGCTGCTGTCCGACCCCGGCCTGGAGTGGGCGGTCGCCGGGGTGGAGCAGCGGGCGCCGCACCCGTCGTTCGCCGCCCCGGAAGGGGGCACCGGGCCGGGCACCGACGTGTTCGCGTGGGCGGCGACCGTGTCGTACGCCGCGAGCGGGCTGGAGGGCCCCGCCGGGCTGTCCCGGGTCCCCCTGCAACTGCGCGGCCTGGTGGAGGCCTGCCTGCGCAACAGCCCCGTCCTGCGGCCCAGCGCCGCCGACCTGGTGCGGATGCTCGGCGGACCGCGCGCGGCCGACCCCTGGCCGCCGGCGGTGCTGGCGGCGGTGCGCGCACGGGCCGGGGAGCAGCGGGCGCTGGTCGAGGCCGCCGGGGGCGCGCGGGACGCCGCGGAGCCGCGGTCGCGGGACCGCGCCCGGCGGCGGGCCACGGCGGTGGCGGCGGGCGCGGTGGCGCTGGCCGCCGTCGCCGCGGTCGGCGTGTGGGCCTGGCGGGGGACGGAGCGGGAGGAGGAGCCCGGCGCCCCGGTGATGTCCGGGGGCGCCCCCTGCTCGGAGGGCGTCGCCTACCCGGCTCCCGAGGGCCCGCTGGACGGGGAGCGGGTGTGGTCCCGGTCCCTGTCGTTCGACCCGAGCGGGGAACTGCTGGCGGTGCACACCTCCGAGGGTCTGAGCATCTGGGACTGGGAGGCCCGGGAGGAGGTCGCCCGGCTGCCCGAGGTCGCCGGACTCCTGGAACCGGTGTTCTCCCCGGCGGGCTGCCTGCTGGCGGCCGGGGTGCAGCGGGATTTCGAGGACGTGGACACGCCGGTGACCATGGCCACCACGTTCGACCTGCCCTCGAGGACGACCGTCGAGCACCTGGGGCCGCAGCGGGGGCCCAGCGGCCCCGACGGGGTGTGGGTGGACGACCCGAAGCCGGCGAGCCACGTCGGGTTCAGCCCCGACGGGTCGCTGATGACGGTCACCGTCGACGCCCGCCTCGGCGCGTTCCAGGTGGGGGTGGTGGACACGGCCACCGGGGAGCCGCTGGGGCGGCTGGTCGACGAGCGGACCGCGAGGGCGGTCATGCCCGACGGGGAGCGGATCGTCACGGCGGGGGGCGCGGAGATGACGGTCTGGGACGCCCGGGACGGCCGTGCGCTGCACACGGTGCGAGGCCTGACCGGTCCGGAGTTCGCGGTGGTCCCCGGCACCGACGAGGTGGTCCACGTCTCCGGGGACCGGCTGGTGTGGTGGGACTACGTGCGGGGCCGGGAGGTGCGGTCGTTCACCATGGACGGGTTCGTGGGGGGCGACGTGTCCTCCCACGTGGCGGAGCTGGCGCTCTCGCCCGGCGGCGACCGGCTGTACGCCGACTGGTACACGTTCGAGGAGGGGGAGGACGGCGGTGAGGCGGTCGCCCGGCACACCTCGTCCGTGTGGGACGTCGAGAGCGGGGAGGACCTGCTGGCCGGGTCCGGGGAGCCCCTCCTCTTCCGCGACGCGGTGGAGCACCCGGACGGCGGGGTGCTGATGGTCATCACCCCGCAGGAGCGGGTGGTCCCGGTCGACCCCGTCACCTTCGAGCCCGGCGAGCCGCTCTTCTGACCCGCTCCGGCGGCCGCGCCGGGCGGCCGGGACACCCCGGGGCGCCCGCGCGCCGACCCGGTCCCCGGTGGCCGGAACGCGCCACCGGGCGCAGATCCCGCCCCGCGCCCGGGTGGGCGCTATAGCGTGAAAGTCCGCTTCCACCTCCAGGAGGACCCACCATGTCGGCATCCGCCGCGGCGCGTCGCGCCGCCCGCCACCCGGCCGTGGCCGCACTGTCCGGTCTGATCGAGCGCACCGGCGGCTCGGCGCGGGCCGAGACGGTGTTCGGCGCACCGGTCTCCGACGGGGTGACGACGGTCGTCCCGGTGGCACGGGTGTCGTCGCTGACGCTGATGGGCGGCGGCACGGGACGCTTCCTGGGCACGGGGGGCGACGGGGCCGGCGGTGCCGGCGCGCTGCGGGCGCGTCCGGCCGGGTTCCTGGTGCTGGACGGCTCCGGCGCCCGCTACGAGGGGATCCGGCAGCCGGTGACGGCGCTGGTCCTGCCGCTGGCGGTGATCGGCGCCGTGGTGGCCACCCGCATCGTGGGGGTGACCCTGCGCGAGGCGCGGCGCCGCCGCCGGGCCGCGGCCCCGACCGCCGCCGCGCAGGACGCGCGGGAGAACGGCGGGGAGGACGCCCGGGGGGCCTGACCCGGCGCGGGCGCCCCCTCTCCACGCGACCGACCGGGTGTGACCCCGCTCCTGGCGGCGGCGCCGGGACCGGGAGTAGATTCCCAGGGTCCCCACTGCCCCAGGAGGTCGCCAGTGTCCGGCGTGGTCACCGGTTTCGGCGTCATCACCACCGTCGTCGTCATCGGTTACATGCTGGGCAGGCTCTCCCTGCTGGGCGCCGGGGGCCGCGACGTGCTCAGCACCCTGGCCTTCTACGTGGCGGGCCCGGCGCTGATGTTCACGATCCTCCTCGACACCGACCTGTCGGTGCTGTGGTCGGGCAAGGTCGTGGTGAGCTCCCTGAGCGTGGCGGCCGTGGTCGCCGTGGTGGTGGCCGTCGGCCTGCTGCGCCGCTGGGGCGTCTCCCGCACCACCATGTCGGCGCTGGCGTCCTCGTACGTGAACGCGGGCAACCTGGGCCTGCCCATCGCCTCCTACGTCCTGGGCGACGCCTCCCTGGTCGCTCCGATCCTGCTGACCCAGATGCTGGTGATGGCCCCGGTCGCGGTGACGGTGCTGGACCTGGCGGGCGGCGAGGTCCGCGGGACCGGGCCGGTGCTGCGCCGCGCCCTGAGCACCCCCGTGCGCAACCCGCTGCTGCTGGCCTCGCTGGCCGGGGTGACGGTGGCGGCGTCGGGCTGGGCCCCGCCGGCCCCGCTGCTGGAGCCCTTCGAGCTGATCGGCGGGATGGCGGTCCCGGCGATGCTGCTGGCGTTCGGCATCTCCCTGCACGGTTCGGGGATGCCCGGCCGGGGCCCGCAGCGCGGGTCGGTGCTGTTCGCGGTGTCGCTGAAGTCGGTGGTGCAGCCGCTGGTGGCGTGGGCGCTGGGCGCCCTGGTGTTCGACCTGCCCGGCGCGGACCTGTTCGCCGTGGTGGTGCTGGCCGCGCTGCCCACGGCCCAGAACGTGTTCACCTACTCGCTGCGCTTCCGCGCGGAGGTCGACACGGTCCGCGACACCGTGCTGATCTCCACGTTCGCGACGGTCCCGGTGCTCTTCGCGGTCACGTTCCTGCTGGGCTGACCGAAAAAGTCCGGATCCCCCTCTAACACCCTCCCCCTTCCCCGACACATCCAGGTGAGAGGACGGGAGGTACGCCGATGAGACGCGGCACGGCCGGGGACGCATACTCCGGCCAGCGCGACTTCAACGCCATGTTCGAGGAGCACTACGACGCCGTCCACCGCTACGCGCGGCGGCGGGTGGGCCCGGACCGGGCGGACGACGTCGCATCCGAGGCCTTCGTCGTGGCCTGGCAGCGCGGCGAACGCATGCCGCCCGGGCGCGAGCTGCCCTGGCTGTACGCCTGCGCACGCCGGATCACCCTGGCCCACCTGCGCAAGGACCACCGGCAGGACCTGATCGCCGAGTCGCTGAGCCGGCGGCCGGGTTCGGCGGTCCACGCCGACGACGCCGACCGGGTGGTCGAACGCGACGGGGCCCTGGCGGCCCTGGCCCAGCTGACGGAACCGGAACGCGAGCTCGTGATGCTCGTGACCTGGGAGGGGCTCGACTGCCGCCAGGCGGCCCGGGTCCTGGGCTGCACCCACGTCACCGCCCGCGCCCGGCTGCACCGGGCCCGCAAGAAGCTGACCGCCCACATGAACGAGACCGCACCCGGCCACGCCCCGAAGGAGGCGGCATGGACGACCTGACCGCACTGCGCACCGCCCTGGACGGCACCGACCCCGCCGCGGGCACCGCCCCCGACCCCGCGGCCCGCCACCGGGCCCGTACCCACGCCATCGCCCGACTGAAGGAGAGCCCCGCCGTGTCCCGACCCCTGTGGCGCCGCACCCCCGTCCTGGTCGCCGGAGCGGCCGCCGCGGCGCTGGCCGTGGGCGCCGCCGCCCTGCTGCCGTCCGCCGACGAACCGGGCGGCATCCCCTCCGCCTACGCCGCACCGCCCGAGCCGATCGAGGTCGTCGGCGGCGACCCGGTCGACGGCACCGACGGCCTGCTGGCCCTGGCCGAGGCCGCCGAGGGCCGCGGCCCGGCCGAGGGGTCGGGCGACGTCGCCTTCGTGTCCACCTCGGGGACAGAACTGGTCCGGCTCACCGCCAACGCCGGGGACGACGACCCCGACGAGACCCACGGCTACCGGTACATCCCCTACGAGTGGAACGAGTGGACGGGCCCGGGCGGCGAGCACCGCTCGGACGGCCACCCGCAGCCGCCCCTGGACAAGGGCGGCGAGGAGGCGGACCACGAGGCCTTCCTGGAGCGGGGGAGCGAGTCCCACGAGGAGACCCTGCACCCCTCCCTGGTGTGGCCGGCGGAGCTGCCCACCGACACCGAAGGCATGGCGGCGGTGCTCGCCGACCTGGGCGAGGACCCCGCGGACGACTCCCCTGCCGCGATCGTGAACGCCGTGGAGTTCCTGTACGGGACCCGCCCCCTGGCGGGGCCGGAGGAGGCGGCGGTGCAGCGCGTGCTCGCCGGGTTCGACGCCCTGGAGTACCTGGGCACCGCCACCGACCCGCTGGGCCGCGAGGGCGAGCTGTTCTCCCTCGAGGTGGAGGACGGGGCGTCCGTGTCGGAGTTCCGCTTCCTCTACGACGCGGGGGACGGCTCGCTGCTGTACCGCGACACGACCCTGCTGGCCGAGGACCCCGGGGCCGGGTCCGCCAAGGACCACGGCCTGTCCTACCCGCTGCCCGCCGAGCAGGTGAGCTACGTCTGGTCGGGCTGGGTCGGCGAGATCGGCGCACGCCCGTAGCCCCGCCCCGAGGCCCCGTCCCCGCCGCCCGGGGGCGGGGCCTCCCGTCCGGTCCGCCGGCCGGTGCCCCCTGCCGCGGCCCGGAGGTGCAGCCCGCCCCACCCCGGTTCGGGTGGCCGGCGCCCGTGTGCCGCCGGGACCGGATCCCTAGTTTCGGAAAGGAGAAGAACCCCCGACGAAAGGCCACCATGACCGGCCGACGCTCCGCCGCGCTCTGCGCGGCCGTACTGCTGACGGCGGCGCCCGCGGTCCCCGCCGCGGCCGCCTCCCCCGTACCGGCCACCGCCCCGCCGCCCCGCGAGGCGACCCCGCTGACCCCCGCGACAGCCCGCGCGTTCGCCGACGACCGGGTGGCCGAACTCCTGGAGGCGCACGGCGCCCCCGGCGCGGCCGTGACCGTCGTCCTCGGCGGCGAGCGGATCGCCACCGCCGCCCACGGGTACGCCGACCTGGCGGAGGCCACCCCCCTGGACGCGGAGGAGCACGTGTTCCCCACCGCGTCCGTGGCCAAGTCGTTCACCGCGGCCGCCGTGCTCACCCTCGTCGAGGACGGGCGCCTGGACCTGGCCGAGGACATCGCCGCCTACCTGCCCGGGGACGCACGGCCGCCCGGGGAGCCCGTGACCCTGCACGACCTGCTCACCCACACCCCCGGGTTCGCCGAGGTGGCCGGGCGGCTCGGCGGGGAGGGCACCGCGACCCTCGCCGAGACGGTGCGCACCGCGGCCCCCGACCGGCTGTTCGCCCCGGGCGAGTACACCGCGTACTCCAACTACGGGGTGGCGCTCGCGGGGTACGTCGTGCAGGAGGTGTCGGGCACCCCGTTCGAGGACTACGTGGACGAACGCGTGTTCACCCCGCTGGGCATGGAGGACACCGGGTTCGTGCAGCTCGCCGACGCCCGCGCCGACCGGCCCCTGGTGACCTCGCACCTGGCCGACGGGACGGCGGCCGAGGACATCCGCATGGGGGACGTTCCGGCGGGCGCGGCCGTGACCACCGTCGGCGACATGGCCCTCTTCATGGAGGCGCTGCTGGACGGCGGCCGTGTCGACGGGGAGCAGGCCCTGGCCCCGGGGGTGGCCGAGGCGATGCTGGAGCGGCGGCTCGGGATGCACCCGCGGACCACCGGCATGGGCTACGGCACCTACCAGTGGCGGGCGGGGGACTCCCCGATCATCGGCCACAGCGGCGACCTGCCGGGGGTCCACACCGGGTACGCGCTGGTGCCGGAGATCGGTGCGGGCGTGTTCGTGGCGGTCAACGGGGACGACCCGGAGGGCGCCAACCCGCTGCTGGACCTGCGCATGGCGGTGGTCGAAGCGTTCGCGGACGAGTTCGCCCCGCAGGAGTACCCCGGGGGGGCCGCCGACCCGGACGCCGACCTGAGCGCCTACGAGGGCTCCTACATCACCTCCCGGCTGCCGACCGCGGGTCCGACCCGGCTGGTGGCGCTGATCGACAACGTGACGGTCCGCGACGCGGGCGACGGAACGCTGTCGGTCGCCGGGCGGCTCACGGCCGACGACCGCTGGCTGCCGGTGGAGGAGGGGGTCTTCGTCGCCGAGAACGGCCGGGACCTGCTGGCGTTCGTCGAGCGGGACGGGGAGGTGGCCGCGATCGCCACCGACATGAACCCGACCTCCGTGTACACCCGCACCGGGCCGCTGGCCTCCCCCTCCCTGCACCTGGCCGTCGCGGGGGCCGCGCTGCTGGTCCTGCTCACGGTGCTGGTCCCGGTGCAGCGCTCGGGGAACGGGTTCACCCTGGCGACGCGGATGCTGCTGGCCTCGACGGCGCTGGCGGCGGTCACGGCGGTGGGCCTCCTGGTCCACGGGGCGACGGACCTGGCCGTGGCCCAGAAGTGGCTGCACGAGGGCTCCCCCGCCCTGACACTGCCGATGACCGCGACGGCGGTGCTGTCGGCGGTGTCGGCCGTGTTCGTGGGGATCTGCCTGGCGCGCGGGCAGCTGCGGCCCTTCTCCCGCGTGCACCTGCCGCTGGCCGCCCTGGCCGGACTCGCGCTGGCGGCGGTCGGGGCGGTGTACGGGATGGTCGCCCCGCCCCTGTGAGCCCCGCGGGCGCCCGGGAACCGAAGGTGTCCGGGCCGACACGCCGGGGAAGAACAGGGATACGGGGGTCCGCCCTCCTCCCCCTTGGGGGACGGACCCCTCCTCGCGGGCGGGGCCGGCGCGCACGGCGCACCGGCCCCCTGCGCGTTCACGGCCGCGGCCGTGCCCCGGCTCCCCCGGCTCCCCCGCCTCCGCGCCGCCCGGCGCCCCGAACGGCCCGGCCCGGGCGCCCGGGCCGGGACGGACACCCGGAACACGTGCGGCCCCCGGGGTCTCCCCCGGGGGCCACGGTCGCACCGTCAGCCCCGACGGCGCGATTCACAGGAGACTACCCCCAGGCGAGCGAGGTCAGCTCCGGGTCCTCCAGTACGGCGCCGATGTCGCGCAGCACCTTCGAGCCGAGCTCACCGTCGACCAGGCGGTGGTCGAAGGACAGCGACAGCGTCGTGACCTTGCGGATCTTCAGCTTGCCCTTGTGCACCCACGGCATGTCGCGGATCTGCCCGAAGGCCAGGATCGCCGCCTCGCCGGGGTTCAGGATCGGGGTCCCCGCGTCCACGCCGAACACGCCCACGTTGGTGATCGTGATCGTGCCTCCGGACATGTCCGCCGGGGTCACCTTGCCCGCGCGGGCGGTGTCGGTGAGCTCCTTGAGCGCGCCCGCCAGCTGCGGCAGCGTCTTGGCGTCGGCGTCCTTGATGTTGGGCACCACCAGTCCGCGCTCGGTGGCGGCGGCGATCCCCAGGTTCACGTAGCGCTTGACCACGATCTCCTGGGCGGCCTCGTCCCAGGACGCGTTGACCTCGGGGTTGCGCTTGATCGCCAGCAGCAGCGCCTTGGCGACCATGAGCAGCGGCGACACCCGCACACCCGCGAAGTCGGGGTGCTCGCGCAGCCGCGCGACCGCCTTCATGGTGCGGGTGACGTCCACCTGGAGGAACTCGGTGACGTGCGGCGCGGTGAACGCGCTGCCCACCATCGCCGCCGCCGTCGCCTTGCGCACGCCCTTGATGGGCACGCGCAGCTCCCGGGCGGACCGGTCCACCGCCGCGGGCGCGGCCGCGGGGGCCTCCTGCGGTGCGGCGGCCGTCTCCTGGGCGGCCTGCCCGCCCTGGGCGGCCGCGTGGACGTCGTCGCGGGTGATGACGCCGCCCGCCCCGCTGGGGACGACCGTCGCCAGGTTCACGCCGAGGTCCCTGGCGAGCTTGCGCACCGGCGGCTTGGCCAGCGGGCGCCCCTGGGAGGCGACCGGGGCCGGGGCGACGGCCACCGACGGGGCCGCCGGGGCGGGGGCCGGTTTCGCCGCCGGGGCCGGGGACACCGGGCCGGAGGGGGCCGGGCGGCGGCGGGCCCGGCGCTGGGTGGAGCCGGCCTTCTCGCCGTAGCCCACCAGCGGCTTCTCCCGCTCCTCCTCGGCCGGGGCGGCGGCCGCGCCGCCGTCCCCGCCGCCGGTGCCGTCGTCCACGGTGATGATCACCGTGCCGACGTCCACCGTCTGCCCCTCCTCGACCAGCAGCTCCTTGACCGTGCCCGCGAACGGGCTCGGCAGCTCGACGACCGCCTTGGCGGTCTCGATCTCGCAGATCATCTGGTTGACCTCGATCACGTCACCGGGTTTCACGAACCAGGTGAGGATCTCCGCGTCGACCAGGCCTTCGCCCACGTCGGGCAGTTTGAACGAGTGCACGCCGCCCACCGCGGGGGCGTTCTTCTGAATCGCCATGTGTTCCTATATCCCCTAGTACGCGAACGCCCGGTCGACCCCGTCCAGGACCCGGTCCAGGTCCGGCAGGTAGTGCTCCTCCAGCCGGGACTGCGGGTAGGGGGTGTCGAAGGCGGCGACCCGGATGACCGGGGACTCCAGGTGGTAGAAGCACTCCTCGGTGACCCGGGCGGCGATCTCCGCGCCCGGCCCGCCGGTGAGGGTGGCCTCGTGGGCGACGACCAGGCGGCCGGTCCTCCTCACGGACTCGAAGACGGTCGGGTAGTCCACGGGGGCCAGCGACCGCAGGTCGATGACCTCGATGGAGTGGTCGGTGTCGGCCTCGGCCGCCTGGAGGGCGGTCTTGACCATGGGCCCGTAGGCGAGCAGCGTGACGTCGGTGCCGGGGCGGGCGACCCGGGCGGCGCCCATCGGCGTCGCCTCGGAGACGGACGCCCCGGTGTCCACCTCCGCCTTCTCGTAGTAGCGCCGCTTGGGCTCCAGGAAGATCACCGGGTCCTCGCTGCGGATCGCCTGCTGGATCATCCAGTAGGCGTCCACCGCGTTGGCGACGCTCACCACGCGCAGGCCCGCGGTGTGCAGGAAGTACGACTCCGGGGACTCGCTGTGGTGCTCCACGGCGCCGATGCCGCCGCCGTAGGGGATGCGCATGACGACGGGCACGCTGAGCTTGCCGGCGGAGCGGCGGCGCATCTTGGCGAGCTGGGTGAAGGTCTGGTTCGCCGCGGGGAAGAAGAACCCGTCGAACTGGATCTCCACCACGGGCCGGTAGCCGCGCAGCGCCATGCCGATGGCGGTGCCGACGATGCCGGACTCGGCCAGCGGGGTGTCGATGACGCGGTCCGCGCCGAAGTCCTTGTGCAGGCCGTCGGTGACCCGGAAGACGCCGCCGAGCTTGCCGACGTCCTCGCCCATGACGAGGACCTTGGGGTCGTGCTCCATCGCGGCGCGCAGGCCGGCGTTGATGGCCTTGCCGATCGTGAGGTTGGTCATGGCCTATCGGACCCCTTCCGCCTCGAAGGAGGCCAGGTACTCGGCGAACTCCGCGCGCTGGCGGTCGATGTGGACGTTGGGTTCGGCGTACACCTCGTGGAAGATGTCCAGCGGCTCGGGGTCGGGCAGGCTCCGGCACTGCGTCCGGACCTTCTCCCCCAGCGCGTCGGCCTCGGCGTCGACCGAGGCGAAGAACTCCTCGTCGGCCAGCCCGTTGTTCTCCAGGTAACGGCGCACCCGCAGGATCGGGTCCTTGGCCTTCCACTCGTCCAGCTCGGCCGCGTTGCGGTACCGGGTGGGGTCGTCGTTGGTGGTGTGGGCGCCCATGCGGTAGGTGAACGCCTCGACCAGCGTGGGGCCGTTGCCCTCGCGGGCGTTGTCCAGGGCGGCCCGGGTGACGGCGAGGACCGCGAGCACGTCGTTGCCGTCCACGCGGACGCCGGGGAAGCCGAAGCCGGAGGCGCGCTTGTAGATGGGCACGCGGGCCTGGCGCTCCAGCGGCTCGGAGATGGCCCACTGGTTGTTCTGGCAGAAGAAGACCACGGGGGCGTTGTTCACCGAGGCGAAGTTGAACGCCTCGTTGGTGTCGCCCTGGCTGGTGGCCCCGTCGCCGAAGTAGGTGATGACGGCGGTGCCGTCCTCGCCGAGGGCGCCGTCGCGCTGCACGCCCATGGCGTAGCCGGTGGCGTGCAGGGCCTGGCTGCCGATGACGATCGTGTAGAGGTGGAAGCCGTGCTCGTGGGGGTCCCAGCCGCCGTTGGTGACTCCGCGGAACATGCCGAGCAGTTCCTTGGGCTCGATGCCGCGGCACCAGGCGACGCCGTGCTCCCGGTAGGAGGGGAAGGCCATGTCGTTCCCCCGCAGGGCCCGGCCGGAGCCGATCTGCGCGGCCTCCTGGCCCAGCAGCGAGGCCCACAGGCCCAGCTCGCCCTGGCGCTGGAGGGAGACGGCCTCTCCGTCGAAGCGGCGTACCAGGACCAGGTCCCGGTACAGGTCGCGGATCTCGTCCGCGGTGATCTCCAGGGGGTAGTCGGGGTGGCCCGTCAGCTCCCCTTCCGGTGTCAGGAGCTGGATGAGCTCCGGTTCCTCGTGCGCGGTGGTGTCCGACACGTCGCTCCTCGGTATTCGGGGCCGGTTTCGCGCGGGTGAACGCTGGCCGGCCGGATCGCCGCGCATGCACCCGGGGTGATGGGTGTACGGCGGACCTCACCATATGGTGACAGAACTCACCATGGCGAGCGCAAGACCCGGCCGCCACCTTTTACGTCGCGGACCCATGTTCCCCGATACCGGACGAGCCCGTTTAGCAGGGCTTCCTAGCATGTACAAGGTCTTCCGACGACTTTGTCGGAGGGTTGCGGAACATCCGGCCGCGGAGCGACGGCGGCCGGGTCCGGCCACGGAGCGTGGTGGGGCGGTCGGTCCGAAAACCCTGCGGGTCCGGACTCCGGCGTCCGCCGGGGGCGGGGTTCCAGCCCTCCCGCGCGGTGCCGTTCGGGCCCCGGGCCTCCCGGGGCGGGGGACGGGGGCGCGCGGAGCCGCTAGCGGGCGGGGGGCACGCGCATGCCGCGGTCGCGGGCGTAGTCGGCCAGCATCTCGCGGAGCTGGCGCCGGGCCCGGTGCAGCCGGGACATCACGGTCCCCAGCGGGGTGCCCATGCGCTCGGCCACCTCCTTGTAGGCGTAGCCCTCGATGTCGACGAGGTAGATGACCTCCTGGAACTCCTCCGGCAGCCGCGCGAGCGCCTGCTTGATGTCGGAGTCGGGCAGGTGGTCCAGGACCTCGTTCTCGGCCGACCGCATGCCCGAGGAGGTGTGCGCCTCGGCGGCGGCGAGCTGCCAGTCCTTGATCTCGTCGGTGGTCTCCTGGCGCGGCTCGCGCTGCTTCTTGCGGTAGGTGTTGATGAAGGTGTTGGTCAGGATCCGGTAGAGCCAGGCACGCAGGTTGGTGCCGGCCCGGAACTGGTGGAAATTGGCGAAGGCCTTGGCGAACGTCTCTTGGACGAGGTCCTCGGCGTCGGCCGGGTTGCGGGTCATCCGCAGGGCCGTGGGGTAGAGCTGGTCGGCGAACGGTGTGACGGCGGTGGCGAAGTCCAACGCCTCCTCGGGCTCCCGCCCGTCACGGTTCCGCGCGGCGATCGGGTCCATTTCGATAGTCGTCAAGATTCCCCCTCAGGACGACCGGACGATCACTTCCACCCTCTTAGACGCCACCTTGTGCTCTCAATGATGACATCAATCGGGGTGATCCGAGTCACGAACGTACCGAAACACTCGCTTGCAGGGTTCACAGTGCGGTAAAAAACCCTGTTCCCCCTCTACCCGTAGGGCTCTGCGGTATTCCCCGGCCGATCCCCGCCGCACCCCCGGGCCGGAGTGACGCCGGACACGGCCGCACCGGTCGCCCCCGTGCGTGCCGTACTCTGGCGTCGCCCGCTCCGAGCAGTACGGAGAGGCGTCCGCCCGGCCGGGGAGCCGGGAGGGGGCGGGAGGGCGGCACACCCATTTCTCTTGTGGAGGACCCTGTGGCCCGCGTCGTTGTTGACGTCATGCTCAAGCCCGAGATCCTGGACCCGCAGGGCCAGGCGATCGCCGGCGCCTGCTCGCGCCTGGGTTTCGAGGGGATCGAACAGGTCCGCCAGGGCAAGCGCTTCGAGGTCGAGGTCGAGGGCGAGGTCGACGAGGCCAAGCTGGCCGACGTCCGCCGCCTGGCCGAGACTCTGCTCGCCAACACCGTCATCGAGGACTTCCGGGTGCGCGTGGACTCCTGAGCCGCCCCCGGCCCCATCCGGCGGCGCAGCGCGGTACAGCGGTCATGAGCACTGAATTAAGGGACTTTGCCCAAAAGCGCGAGAAGTGTCCGTAGCGCCGGATGTGCAATGTAACGGCCGCCGATGCCCCATGAGGGCACCGGCGGTCGTTTTACGTTCGCCGCCCTCGGGAAGGTTCATTGACGTGCCGGGCCCAATGACCGACGACGGAGCACGAGAGGTGTTATTTCATGGACGCCGTCTTCTCGATCTCCCTACCGCGGCGGGCGTACACGGTCGCCGTCGTACGCGACGTACTCGAGACCTTCCTGGACCGCGCCGGACTGTGCCGGGGCTGTGTCGACGACTTCCTGCTGGCCTCCTCCGAAGCGTGCGCCAACGCGGTCGAGCACGGCGGCCCCGCCCCCGACTACCGGGTGGAGGCCGACCTCGGCGCGCACTGGTGCGAGGTCCGGATCTCCCATACGGGGAGAGCACCCGACTCCGAAGCGCTCGCCGCGCGCTTCACATCGGAACGACCACCGCCCCTGCCCGGGATCGATTCAGAATCGGGCAGGGGCATCCTTTTGATGCGCCGCCTCATGGACGAGGTGTCCTTCGAGGGGGAGCCGCGGGTCACCGTGCTCCTGCGCAAGCGCCGCGCCCCGTGCGACCGGCGCCCCGCCGAGGGTGCGGCCGGGAGGCTCCCGGCCACGCCGGAGGCCCTGATGCTGGGCCGGGTCTGAGGGGACGCGGACGGCCCGCGGGCCCCGCCCCCGCACACCCCGCGGAGACTGTGTCGCACACCACGACTCCTGTCGGGTCGTACACCCGGGGACCCCGCGGAGCCGTGGGAACCGGGAGAATCGTACGAACCGGGACCCCGGAACAGGGGTGAGCGTCGTACCCGCGCACAGGTGAGCGGGTACTCTGCCAAGTGCGGACGCGGTGCCCCCCTCGGGGTCGGACGGACGCCGCCATCCTCCTCGCCGACAACTCCCCGCACCCGCGGGGAGGGACCCGACCAACGACTCGGAGTGTGCTCATGACAGCCCGTGTGGGCGTCGTCACCTTCCCCGGTTCCCTCGACGACAAGGACGCCGCGCGCGCCGTCGCGCTGGCGGGCGCCGAACCCGTCCCGCTGTGGCACGCGGACGCCGACCTCAGGGGGGTCGACGCGGTCGTCCTGCCCGGCGGCTTCTCCTACGGCGACTACCTGCGCTGCGGCGCCATCGCCCGCTTCGCCCCGCTGATGTCCGAGCTCGTCCCGGCCGCCCGCTCCGGGGCGCTGCCCGTCCTGGGCATCTGCAACGGCTTCCAGATCCTGTGCGAGAGCCACCTGCTGCCGGGCGCGCTCACCCGCAACTCCACCCTGCGCTTCGTCAACCGCGAGCAGCGGCTGCGGGTGGAGAGCACCGCCACCGCCTGGACCGGGGACTACTCGGAGGGCCAGGAGATCCTGGTCGTCCTCAAGAGCGGTGAGGGCAGCTACGTGGCCGACGAGGCCACCCTCGACGCCCTGGAGGCGGAGAACCGGGTCGTGGTCCGGTACGCGGGCGGCGACCCCAACGGCTCGCGCCGCGGCATCGCCGGGATCACCAACGAGCACGGCAACGTCGTCGGCCTCATGCCGCACCCCGAGCACGCCGTGGAGGCGCTGACCGGCCCCTCGACCGAGGGCCTGGGCTTCTTCACCTCGGTCCTCGCCCACCTGGGCGCCAAGAGCCCGGCCGGCGTCTGAGCCCGGCCCGGTCCCACCGCACACCGACAAGGGGACGATCCTCGCGATGATGGCGCTCCTGCGCTCCCGGACCACGATGTACGTACTCGCCTCCATCGTCGTCGTGGGACTGGTGGTGTCGGCCGCCGTCGGCCTGTTCAACTCGATCGGCGCCGTGTCGACCGGTGCCCCGCAGTCCGGGCAGGAGGGCGGGGCGCCGCCCGCCCAGGAGCCGGACGTGCCCGACGTCTCCTCGCTGGGGGACCCGCCGTCCGGGCTGGTCTACACCTCCGACCCGGAGAACGGCGTGTACTGCCAACAGCAGGGCTGCGCCCGGCTCGTCACCGTACTCACCGAGGACGACGAGCCCACGGAGGACCCCCGGGCCACCGTCCAGGAGGTCTACGACCACCTGCTGGACCGGGACTGGAAGATCATGCTGCCCCCGGGCGCGGAGTCGCCCGAGGACGTACCGCCGGAGCAGACCGTGCTGACCGACGACACCGTCATGATCGCCGACTCCTCCACGGGGAACTCCGGAGATCCCGCGGTGCTGATGATCCGCTACGCGGACCTCACCCGATGACCCCGCCCACGACCTTCCGCGCCGGTCGGCGGACGCCACGGCCCGGCTCACACCCGCACATCCCGAACGGAACCACGCATGTCTGAAGTACCTCGTCTCGACACCGTCGCCGTGGCGCAGAGCAGCCCGGACACGCCTCAGCCGTACGCCGAACTGGGCATGGCGAAGGATGAGTACGAGCGGGTCCGCGAGATCCTGGGCCGCCGCCCCACCTCCGCGGAGCTGGCCATCTACTCGGTCATGTGGAGCGAGCACTGCTCGTACAAGTCGTCCAAGGTGCACCTGCGCCAGTTCGGCGAGAAGGCGCCCCACAGCGACGCCCTGCTGGTCGGCATGGGAGAGAACGCCGGTGTGGTGGACGTCGGCGACGGCCGCGCGGTGACCTTCAAGATCGAGTCGCACAACCACCCGTCCTACGTGGAGCCGCACCAGGGCGCGGCCACCGGCGTGGGCGGCATCGTCCGCGACATCCTCACCATGGGCGCCCGCCCGGTGGCGGTCATGGACGCGCTGCGGTTCGGCCCGGCCGACGCCGACGACACCAAGCGGGTGCTGCCGGGCGTGGTCTCGGGCATCTCCTTCTACGGCAACTGCCTGGGCCTGCCCAACATCGGCGGTGAGATCGGCTTCGGCGCCGGCTACCTGGGCAACCCGCTGGTCAACGCCCTGTGCGTGGGCGTGATGAAGCACGAGGACATCAAGCTGGCACAGGCGCCCGGCCCGGGCAACAAGGTGGTGCTGTTCGGCTCCACCACCGGCCCCGACGGCATCGGCGGCGCGTCGGTGCTGGCCAGTGCCACCTTCGACGACGAGTCGCACGCCAAGCGGCCCAGCGTCCAGGTCGGCGACCCGTTCATGGAGAAGCTGCTCATCGAGTGCAGCCTGGAGCTGTTCGCCAAGGACCTGGTGGTGGGCATCCAGGACCTGGGCGCGGCGGGCGTCTCCTGCGCCACCACCGAGCTGGCGGCGGGCGGCACCGGCGGCATGAACATCCGGCTGGACCGGGTGCCCCTGCGCGACCCGCGGCTCACTCCCGAGGAGATCCTCATGAGCGAGTCGCAGGAGCGCATGATGGCGATCGTCGAGCCCGCCAAGATGGACGAGTTCCTCGCCATCTGCGAGAAGTGGCAGATCCTGGCCACCGAGATCGGCGAGGTCACCGACGTCACCGCGGAGGAGGCCGAGCGCGGCGGGCGCCTGGTCATGACCTGGCACGGGGAGACCGTGGTGGACATGCCGCCGCGGACCGCCTCCGACGAGGGCCCGGTCTACGAGCGCCCCTACGCGCGTCCGGAGTCCCAGGACGCGCTCCAGGCCGACGACGCCGCCGAGCTGCCCCGCCCGGAGACCGACGCGGAGCTGCGCGAGCAGCTGCTGCGGGTGCTGGGCGCCCCGGGCGTGGGCGACCCGAGCTGGGTGACGCAGCAGTACGACAGCTACGTGCGCGGCGACACCGTGGTGTCGACCCCGCACGACGCCGGGATGATCCGCATCGCCGACGACTCCCACCGGGGCGTGGCGCTGTCCACCGACGGCAACGGCCGCTACACCCGGCTGGACCCGTACACCGGCACGCAGCTGGCGTACGCGGAGGCGTACCGCAACGTGGCGGCGACCGGCGCCCGGCCGCTGGCGGTCACCAACTGCCTCAACTTCGGCTCCCCGGAGGACCCGGGCGTGATGTGGCAGTTCGCCGAGTCGACCCGGGGCCTGGCCGACGCCTGCCAGGCACTGGGCACCCCGGTCACCGGCGGCAACGTGAGCTTCTACAACCAGACCGGCGACGTGGCGATCAACCCGACCCCGGTCATCGGTGTGCTGGGCGTCATCGACGACGTGCGCACCCGCCTGAAGACGGCGTTCGGGACCGAGGGCTCCCGGGTGTTCCTGCTGGGCGAGACCCGGCCGGAGTTCGGCGGCTCGGCGTGGGCCGACACGGTCCACGGCCACCTGGGCGGCCTGCCGCCGCGGGTGGACCTGGCCGCGGAGGCCGCGCTGGGCGAGGTGCTGGCCGAGGCCGCCGAGCGCGGGCTGGCCGAGGCCGCCCACGACCTGTCCGACGGCGGGCTGGGCGTGGCCCTGGCCGAGTCGGCGCTGCGCGGCGGGACGGGTGTGCGGGTGGCGGTGTCCGCGGACGCGTTCACCGCCCTGTTCAGCGAGTCCGGCGCCCGCGCGATCGTGGCCGTCGCCCCGGGCGGCGAGGAGGAGTTCGTGGCGCTGGCGGCCCGGCACGGGGTGCCGGTGGAGCAGATCGGCAGCGTGGGCGGGGACGCCCTGGTGGTGTCCCACGCGAGCGGCACCGTGGAGGTGCCGCTGGCGGAGCTGCGCGAGGCCTACGAGTCCGCCCTGCCCGCCCTGCTCGGCGACCTGTAGGACCGGACCGTCCGCGGGGGCGGGGCGCCGTCGCGGCGCCCCGCCCCCGCGGCGTTTCCCAGCCGACCCTCGTCTGCTCGTCGCCGAAGTCCGCGATGACGACCAGCGTGCCTCCCAGCGGGCCGGGTTCCGGTCGAGGACATCCCGGGTGGAGAGGTCGCAGCCCTCGATCTGCGGCACCCGCGCGACGGGCACCCCCGTCGCCTCGGCGACCCGGGTCTGTGCGGGCCCGCCTCGTCCGCGCGTCTCGGCGAGCCGCCGGGCCCGCGCCTGCTCCCGCGGCCGCTCCACCTCTGCCTCGAACTCCTCGGGCCCCCGGCGCTCTCCACCGCCCGCTCCGGGTGGCCGCTGTCACGCCATCTGCGGTAGCCGCTCATCCGCCCGCCTCCTCTTTCCGATCATCACGGGGAGGGGGAGACGACGGGGAGGCCTTCGGCCTCCGCCGCCTTCGCCAGTCTCACGTCGTACGTGACGAAGCCGGTCAGGGCCGCGCCGAGTCCCAGGGCGCAGGCCACGTGCAACGCGTCGAGGGACCGCAGGCGGGTTCCCGGTCCCAGGTCGCCCGCCGTGTCGAACACCTGGGCGGGCATGTGCAGGTGGGCCGCCCTGGACAGCCACTCGGCAGCCCTGACCAGGGTCTCGGGCCGCGCGCCGACCGCGTGCAGAGCCCGACGAAGTTCGGTGCGGGTCAGATAGGAGGTGATCTGGCGGGCGCCGGCTTGGCCGTTCAACCAGCGTTCCAGAGCCTCCGACTCGGCCTCCTCCTTGAAGAGCTTGAGTGCGGCACACGCGTCCAGATAGACGAACCTCACCGGTCCTCTTCCTCACGCAGTTCCAGCAAGGCGTCGGATGCGAGACGGGTGCCGGGCGGGGAGGGCTCTCTGCGCATCCCGGCGGCCTCCTCCGCCATGGGCAGCGACTCCAGGTCACGGAGGTCGATGAGCCCGTTGTCCACGGCCTTGGCCAGTGCTTCCTCGGCCGGATCCGGCGGCACGAGGCGGCCGACGACCTCTCCGTGCCTGGTGATCAGGAAATGCTCGCCTCTGCGCGCGCGGTCGATGACCTCGGCCGTGTTCCGCTGCAGTTCGCGGATGGTGATCTGGTGTTCCATGAGCAGCATCTCCATACCGTGCAGCGTAGAGCCGAAGGCGGCTCCTTGTCTGACATTCTTCCCAGTTGACAGGCGGACACTCTATTCGCCGGACATCTCGGCTCGGTATTGGGTGGCACCGCGGGGGTGCCGCTGGCGGAGCTGCGCGAGGCCTACGAGTCCGCCCTGCCCGCCCTGCTCGGCGACCTGTAGGACCGGACCGTCCGCGGGGGCGGGGCGCCGTCGCGGCGCCCCGCCCCCGCGGCGTCGGACGGGGGGCGCCCGTTAGTCCGGCGCGGGTGGAGGTAGTGGTAGGACCGGAGGTGGTCGCCATGGGTCGGGAGAAGTTGCGGCGGGGACGGCTGAAGGGGCCGCTGGGCAGCCACGAGCGCCCGGCGAGCGCGCTGGGCTTCCGCCTGGTGCTGGCGGTGTTCGGCTGCCTGGTGCTGGCGGCGGGCACGGCGGCGGCGTTCGTGATGGACGCCCCGGTGTGGCTGGTGGTGGTGCTCGGCGCGGCGTTCGCGGCGTCCTGCGTGAACGTGTACTGGGTGGCCCGGCGGCTGCGGTACGAGCGGCCCGGCCGCTGATCACTCCAGGTCGAGGTCGACCGAGATCATCCGGTGGTCGGAGTGCGGCACGTCCGGGTTCTCCGGGTTCTCCGCGGTGAACTCCTCGGTGACGAGGATGTGGTCGATCTCCTGGGGCGGCCCCGCCAGGCTGGGGACGGTGTTGAAGGGCCTCTCGAAGGGGTCGTGCAGTCCGGCGTCGGTGAGGATCGACCACGCCGGGTTCTCCGGTCCGATGTTGAGGTCCCCGGCCAGGACGACCGGCCGCCCCTGGGCGCGGGCCCCCTCGACGACGGCCGCGAGGTCGTGCAGCTGGGCGCGGGCGCTCTCGGCGGTGAAGTCGTAGGTCTCCGGCTGCACGTGGGTGGCGATGACGCTGACCTCGGTGCCGCCGTCCCAGCGGACCACGGCCTCCAGCGCCTGGGCGCCGGTGGGCCCGCTGGGGGTGAGGGTGTGCCCGCGCACCTCGGTGACCTCGCGGGAGGTCAGCAGGGCGTCGCCCCACAGGGGGTCGGCCGCGGGCGCCCAGTAGGCCTGCATGCCGAGCTGCTCGGCGGTGAGGGAGAGCGCCTCGTGGCCGCCGTTGAGCAGCCATCCGCGGTCGACCTCGCTCAGGACGACGATGTCGGGGCGGTCCCGTTCCAGCAGCCCGATCTGCTCGTGCAGGGCGTAGCGCCCGTCCATGCCGAACCCCATGCGCACGTTGTAGGCGGCCACCCGCAGTCCCGGCACGGGTTCGCGGACCTCCTCCGCGCCGCCGCGGAAGGTCGCGTGCCAGGACGGCACGGCGACCGTGAGGACCAGGGCCAGCGCGGCCGCCCCCGCGGTCAGCCAGGGCCGCCCGGCGCGGGCGGGGACGGGGCCGCGGCCGCTCATCGCGACCGCCAGGGGCACCAGGGCCAGGAACGGCACCACCGCGTTGCCGTAGTACAGGTCGTAGGCGGCGTAGAACCCGAAGACCGCGACCGCCAGCAGGAACAGCCCGCCGGACGCGGCCCACCCGGTGGCGGCGCGGCCGGGCCGGCCGGTCCGGTGGACCGCCCACCCCGCGCAGCCCGCCAGGGCGAGCTGGCCGATCGGCAGCGCGGCCAGGGCCCAGGAGGGCCACACCCCGGGAACGCCCCCGATCTCGGTGGGCGACGCCCACAGCACGGCGAGCGCCGCCGCCAGGACGGCGAACGGGACCGCCGGGTGCCCGGTGGACCAGCGCGGGTCGGCGGCGACCATCACGGAGAGGACCGCGGTGGTGGCGACCAGCGCGGCGGCGACCGGTGTGTCCCCGATGACCTCGCCCACGGCCGGGTTGGCGGTGTAGAGCCCGGAGAGGAACAGCAGCGGGCCCAGGGCGAGCCAGGCCCGGGCGGGGGCGGGCCTGGGCCCGGCGTGGCCCGACCCGTACCGGTACGCCCCGGCCGCGGCCCAGGCGAACAGGGCGACCTCGACGGCGACCCCGGCCCAGGCCGCGGGGCCGTCCCGCCAGGCGAGGTCGACGGTGTTGAGGAGGGTGTGGACCACGGCGGTGGCGGCGACGCCGGTGACGACGCCGACCATCACCCCGTGCCCGGTGGCCCGGGGGTGGTCGACGGTGGTCATGGCGGAGGCGGTCAGCCACACCGTGCCGGTGCCCACCAGGAAGGACGCCAGGTAGAGCTGGGGTGCGCCGCCGTCGGCGGCCTGGAGGGCCAGGCGCCCGACGGCGAGCACGGCGCCCGCGGCCAGCGCGGTGCGCCCGGGGCCCAGGTACCGGGCCGCGGCGACGAAGGGGACGGGGGCGAGGAACCAGGCGAGGGCGTACAGGCCCATCAGTTCCGCCGGGGTCTCCCCCGCCCGCCCGAAGAGGGTGGTGAGCGAGGGCAGGAACACCCGCAGGGCGTCCAGGAACAGCACCGTTCCCACGGCCACGGCGAATCGGTCCCAGCGCATGGTCCTCCCGGGGGTCGGCCCGTTGAACATGAATGATTCTCACGTCTTGTGCGCACCGGGACAAGGGGCACGGATCACTCGATTCCCACGGAGAACGCCATCCATGCCGACCGAGACCGGGACGCGTCGTAAAAGCGACCTCCCCCCGTCCCTTCCGTGACCTCCGCGTTCACGGCCGGGCCCGGGGCGGCGCGCCCCGGGCCCGGTCCGGGGCGCGCGGGTCACCGGCCCTCGAACCCCTCCGGGATCCACGGCCGCCACACGTCCGGGTTCTCCCGCACCCAGACCTCCGCCGCCTCGGTGGGGTCCAGGCCCTCGTCGGCGATCATCCGGGCCACCGCGTTCTGGTCGGCGTTGCTCCACGTCCAGTTGTCGAGGAACCGGTACGCGGGATCTCCCTCCTCCACGAACCCGGCCCGGAAGATCTTGTTCAGCTCGTAGGCCGGATAGTCGCAGGGCACCGAGGCCGGATCGGCGTCACAGCCCTCCTCGTAGGGCGGGAGGTCGATCTTGACCAGGTCCAGCTCCTCCTGGAGCCACTGCGGGTCGTAGAAGTAGAAGAGCACCGGCTCCCGGGCGGCGTACCGCCGCCGCACCTCGGTGATCTGCGCGGGCTCCGAGCCGGCGAACACGATCTCCAGGTCGAGGTCGAAGGCGTCGATCATCCCCTGGTCCTGGGTGACGAACCCGGGCGCGCCGCCCAGGAACTCGCCCCGGTCCCCGGTCTCCGCGGTGCGGAAGATGTCCGTGTTCTCCCGGAGCCCCTCCAGGGTGGTGATCTCGGGGTACTCCTCCGCCACGTAGGCGGGTACGTACCAGCCGATCACCCCCTCGTTTCCGTTGGGGCCCCCGTCGACGGCGGTGCCGTTGCCCCCGGGGCCGTACAGCTCCATGAGGTCCTCGTGGCCCCAGTTCTCCACGATGACGTCGATGACGCCCTGGTCGATGGCCTGCCAGGACGGCTGCTCGTCCACCCGGACCAGTTGCACCTGGTAGCCCATCTCCTCGCGGAGGATGTACGCGAGCACCTCGGCGCTGGCCTCGTAGCCGACCCAGCCGTTGAGCGCCATGCGCACCGTGCCCGGGTCCCGGGCGACCTGGTCGGTGCGCACCGCGCAGGAGGAGACCAGTGCCACCGCCGCCGCGGCCGCCAGGATCCGGACGAGGAGTCCCCTACGCACGCTGCACCTTCCTTCCCTGGGTGACCCGGTCCAGGAACAGGCCCAGGCACACGATGGCCAGACCCGAGGCCAGACCCAGCCCCAGCTCGTTCTGCGCCAGGCCGAACACCACGTCGAAACCCAGCGACCCGGCGCCCACGAGGGCGCCCATGACCACCATGGACAGCACGAGGATGAGCCCCTGGTTGACGGCGAGCAGCAGCGAGCCCCTCGCCAGCGGCAGCTCGACCTTGGTCAGCAGCTGCCACCTGGTGGAACCCTGCGAGACCGCCGCCTCCAGGGCCGCCGGGGACACCCCCCGGATACCGTCGTCGACCAGGCGGATCACCGGCGGCAGGGCGAAGATGACCGCAGCCACCAGGGCGGGAACCCGCCCGATGCCGAACAGCGCCACCGCCGGGATGAGGTACACGAACGGCGGCAGGGTCTGCATGGCGTCCAGGACCGGCCGCAGGATCGCGGCGAACACGTCGCTGCGCGACATGAGCACCCCCGCGGCCACCCCCAGCGCGACGGTGAGCACCGACGCCACCAGCACCTGGGAAAGCGTGTCCATGGCGTTGGCCCACACCCCCAGCAGGCCCACGGCCAGGAAGGACCCCGCCGACACCAGGGCGGCGCGCGGGCCGGCGAAGATCCAGCCCAGCGCCGTGGCGCACAGCACCACCAGCCACCAGGGCGACCCGCCCAGCAGCGTGCTCAGCGGGCCCAGCACCCAGTCCAGCGTCCAGGCGCCCAGGGCCGTGGTGAGCGGGCCCAGCACCGCCTGGAGCCAGGCCTCGAAGGCGTTCACCGGGCCGCTGATGTCGATGGACACGTCGCGCGGCCAGCCCCCCGCCCCCAGCAGGCGGGACACCGACACGGTGGTGATGAGGACGATCAGGTCGGCGCCCAGCAGAGGCAGCCTGTACCGCTCGGGAATCGCGGCGGCGCCGCGCGAACCGTGCCCGACGGCGCCGGTCACCCGGTCCATGGCGATGGCGAGCATGACGATCGCCAGTCCGGCCTGGAGCGCCTGGCCCACGTTGACCTTGGACAGCGCCTGGTAGATGGCGTCGCCCAGCCCGCCCGCACCGATGACCGACGCGATGACGACCATGGACACGGCCAGCATGATGGTCTGGTTGACGCCCAGCAGGATGGTGCGCCGGGCGCCGGGCAGCTGCACCTTGGTGAGGATCTGCCAGGGCGTGGAACCCAGCGAGGTGGTCGCCTCGATCGCGCCCTGCGGGACCTCCCGGATGGCCAGCGCGGTGATGCGCACCGCCGGGGGGATCGCGTAGACGGCGGTGACCACGGCCGCCGCCGGGTCGCCGATGCCGAACAGCAGCACGAACGGCAGCAGGTACGCGAACGCGGGCATGATCTGCATGAAGTCCAGCACCGGCCGGACGGCGCGCTGGAAGCGGTCGCTGCGCCCGGCCAGGACGCCCAGCGGGATGCCGAACAGCAGGGCGATGGACACCGAGGTGACGATCAGCGCCAGCGTCCTCATCGACTCGTCCCACAGCCCGGTCAGGGCGAACACCCCGAAGGTGGACAGGACCAGCAGCGCCACCCGCCATCCGGCCACCCGCCAGGCGAGGATGGTGCCGAGCACCGTCACACCGGGCCAGGTCAGGAACTCCAGGAACCGGTTGATCAGCACGACGGCCGACCCCAGCCCCACCGAGACGTAGTTGAAGAAGTACAGGAACAGCGGGCTGTCGTTGCGGTTGACGACGATCCAGGCGTAGACGCCGTCCAGCCACGCCATGAACCGCTCGCCGGTACCGGTGGGGAAGCCGGGTCCGCCTCCCCAGGCCAGGCGGGCGATCCAGTGGCCCGCCACCAGGACGGCGACCGTCAGCAGCGCCCACGGCCAGGGGGACCGCAGGAGCGCCCCCGGGTCGCGGCGCGTTCGCTCCCGGGTCCGCGTGCGCCGGTCCTCCCGGTCCCGGTACACCCGGCCGGGCCCGCCGGAGCCCCCGGGCGGGGTCGTCACGGCCATGTCAGCCACCCGCCCCGGTCGGTGCGGGACCGCCGTGGCCCCGCGGGCCGGCCCCGGGGCGCGGCGCCGCCGGGCCCCCGCCGCCCCGCCGGCCCGGGCCCGGTGCACCGGCTCCGCCCGCCGGTCCGCCGGAGCCGTGGTCGGCGTCCGACAGCTCCCCCAGCGTCTCCTCCTCGATGGCGGCGGCCACGGAGGCGTCGGCCAGCTGGTCCTCGGCGATGGCGCGCAGCACGTCGTCGCGGCCCACGTAGCCGAGCAGCATCCCGTCCTCCACCACCCGCACCGGTGCGGTGCTGGCGGCGAGCACCGGCAGGACCTCCGCCAGGACGGTCCCGGGCGCGGTGACCGGCCCGTCGGTGCTCTCCCCGGGGAAGGGGTCGCGCACCAGCCAACGGGCGGTGAGCACGGTGGTGCGGGCGACGTCGGAGGTGAAGTCGGCGACGTACGCGTCGGCGGGCCGCCCCACCACCTCCTCGGGGGTGCCCACCTGGACGAGCTCGCCGTCGCGCATGATGGCGATGCGGTCGCCCAGCTTGAGCGCCTCCTGGAGGTCGTGGGTGATGAACACCGAGGTCTTGGCCAGCTCGCGCTGGAGCCGGACGACCTCCTGCTGCATGTCCCGGCGGATGAGCGGGTCCAGGGCGCTGAACGGCTCGTCGAACAGCAGCACCTCGGGGTCCACGGCCAGGGCCCGGGCCAGGCCGACGCGCTGCTGCATGCCGCCGGAAAGCTCGCCCGGCCGGGAGTCCTCGTAGCCCGAGAGGCCGACCATCTCGATCATCTGCTCGGCCCGCTCGTAGCGTTCGGGGCGCGCCATGCCGCGCACCTCGAGGCCGTAGGCGACGTTGTCGATGATCCTGCGGTCGGGCAGCAGGCCGAAGTGCTGGAAGACCATGGCGATCTTGTGGCGGCGCAGCTCGCGCAGCCGCTGCGGGGTGGCCTCCCCGATGTCCTCGCCGTCGAGCAGGACCTGCCCGGCGGTGGGCTCGATGAGGCGGCTCAGGCAGCGGATGAGCGTGGACTTGCCCGAGCCGGACAGGCCCATGACCACGAAGATCTCGCCGGGCCGGACGTCGAAGGAGACGTCGCGCACCGCGACGGTGCAGCCGGTCTCCTCCTTGATCCGGTCCCGGTCGGCGCGTTCCAGGTCGCTTCCGATGATGCCGCCGGCGTTCCTGCCGAAGATCTTCCACAGGTTGCGGACGGAGAACATGACGTCCTGCGTGCCGCCCCGCGGCGCCGCGGGTCCGGTCGTCGGGGCGCTCATCGGGCCTCCTCCCGGCGGTGGTCCTCGCGCACCAGGTCGGCGGCGCGTTCGCCCAGGGCCAGGACCATGACCATGGGGTTGGGGGTGGGCAGGGTCGGGAAGACGGACGCGTCGGCGATGCGCAGCCCGCGCAGGCCCCGGACCCGCAGCCGCGGGTCGACCACGGCCAGCGGGTCGTCGGCGGCGCCCATCCGGCAGGTGCCCGCCGGGTGGTAGACGGTGTGGGCGGCGCGGCGGCCGTACTCCGACAGCTCCTCGTCGGTCCGCACCCCGGGGCCGGGGGCGACCTCGGCCTCGATCCAGGAGCGGAACGGCTCGGCCTCGGCGACCCGCCGGGCGATCCTGAGGCCGTCGACGATGGTCTGCTCGTCGTAGCCGTCGGGGTCGGTGAAGTAGCGGAAGTCCAGGGCGGGCTTGTCCCGCGGGTCCGCGCTGGTGAGGTAGAGCCTGCCTCGCGAGCGCGGACGCGGGATGTTCGGTGTCATGCAGACCGCGTGGCCGTCGGGCGGGGATTCGTAGCCCAGCCGCTTCGTGTTGTCGTCGAAGGGGATCTGGTAGATGTGGAACATCAGGTCCGGGCGCGGGTCGGAGTCGTCGCGCCGGACGAACAGGGCCGCGTCGGAGTCCATCACCGTGTTCTCCGGGACGGGCCTGCCGGTCTTCCACATGATGATCGTCTCGGGGTGGTCGAGCAGGTTCTCGCCCACGCCCGGCAGGTCGTGCCGGGGCTCCACGCCGACCTCGCGCAGGTGCCCGGCGTCGCCCACGCCCGAGAGCAGCAGCAGCCGGGGCGTGTCGACGGCTCCCGCGCACAGGATCACCTCGCGCCGGGCCGACACCGAGAGGCGCTCCCCGTCCCTGCCGGTGGCCTCCACCCCGGTGGCGCGGTCCCCGTCCAGGACGACCCGGTCCACCCACGTCTCCAGCAGGACGGTGAGGTTGTCGCGCACGTCCATGATCGGGTGCAGGTAGGCGACCGACGCCGAGGAGCGGTACCCGGTGTAGGGGTCGTACGCGACGGACAGGAACCCGGCGCCCCCGGCGAACCCGCCGCCGTGCGAGGTCAGGGCGTTGAAGTCCTCGACGACCGGGACCCCGGTGGCCTTGGCCGCCGACTCCACCCAGTCGCGGACCATGGCGTTGCGGTCCTTCTCGGCGACCGGGACGATGTTGCACTTGATCCGGTCGGCGTAGGACTGGACGGTGGCGTTGTCCCAGCCCTCGGCCCCGGCGGCCACCCAGTCGTCGAGGTCCTCGGCGAAGGGCCGGAAGCTGATGAGCGTGTTGTGGGAGGAGCACCCGCCCAGCACCCGGGCCCGGGAGTGCAGGATGTGGGAGTTGCCGCGCGGCTGCTCGGTGGTCGTGTACCGCATGTCGAGGTCGCCGCCCAGGACGCTCAGCCAGTCGCGCAGGCGGAGCACGTGCTCCAGGTCGCGGTCGTCGGGGCCGGCCTCGATCAGGCAGACGGTGGTACCGGGGTCCTCGGTGAGCCGGTCGGCGAGCACCGACCCCGCGGTGCCGCCGCCGACGATGACGTAGTCGTAGGTGTGGTCGTGGGACACGGCCTGATTCCTCTCGTTGGTCTCTCGGGGGAAGGGGGAACCGACCCGTGCTGTCGTCTTCGTCCGTCTCCCGGTGCCGTCGGGGCGGGTCCGCGGCGGCGTCCCGCCGCGGACCGTGCGGTCAGCCGAACCAGCGCTGCGGTTCGGGCGACAGGTTGCGGTAGATGTGCTTGGCCTCCCGGTACTCCGCGAGCCCGGTCGGGCCGAGCTCGCGGCCGATGCCGCTGCGGCCGAAACCGCCCCACTCGGCGCCGGGGAAGTAGGGGCCGTAGTCGTTGATCCAGACGGTGCCGTGGCGCAGGGCCGCGGCCACGCGCTCGCCGCGCGCGGTGTCGTCAGTCCACACACCGCCCGAGAGCCCGTAGTCGGTGTCGTTGCCCAGCGCGATCGCCTCGTCCTCGGTGCGGAAGCGCTCGACGGTGACGACCGGGCCGAACACCTCGGTCCGCACGATGTCCATGGAGCGGTCGCAGTCGACGAACACCGTGGGGCGGTAGAAGTAGCCCGCCCGCAGCTCCGGCTCGTCGGGCCGCCTGCCGCCCGCGATGATCCGGGCGCCCTCCTCGACGCCGCGGGCGACGGCGGCCTCGACCTTGGCGCGGTGCTGCTCCGACACCAGCGGTCCGCAGCGCACGCCCTCGTCCTGGCCGCGGCCGATGCGGATGGCGTCGGCGCGGCGGGCCAGCTCGGCGGTGAAGGCGTCGTGGACGTCCTCGTGCACGATGAGCCGGGCCCCGGCGGAGCAGACCTGGCCGGAGTGGAAGAACGCGGCGGCGAGCGCGTAGTCCACGGCGGTGTCCAGGTCCACGTCCGGGAAGACGATGTTGGGGTTCTTGCCGCCCAGCTCCAGCGCGATCCTCTTGACCGTGGACGCGGCGGCCGCCATGATCCGCCGCCCGGTGGCCAGCCCGCCGGTGAAGGACACCAGATCCACCCCGGGGTGCTCCGCCAGGGCCGCGCCCGCCTCCGGGCCGCTGCCGGTGACCACGTTGACGACGCCGGCGGGGACGCCCGCCTCCGCCACGAGTTCCATGAGCTTGAGGGTGGTGACCGGGGTGACCTCGGTGGGCTTGATCACGCAGGTGTTCCCCGCGGCCAGCGCCGGGGCGAGCTTCCAGGCGAGCTGGAGCAGCGGGTAGTTCCACGGGGTGATGAGGCCGCAGACGCCGACGGGCTCGTACACGATCCGGCTCTGCACGCCCTCGGGCGCGGACACCAGGCGGCCGGCGTCCTTGTCCGCCAGGCCCGCGTAGTAGCGGAAGACCTCGGTGACGTCGTCGACGTCGATGCCGCCCTCCTCCACGGTCTTGCCGGTGTCGAGGGACTCCTCCAGGGCGATCTCGGCCCGGTCCCGCTGGAGGAGGTCGGCGATGCGCTCCAGCAGGCGGCCGCGCTCTCCCGCGGCGGTGCTCCGCCAGGGACCGGCGAAGGCCCGCCCGGCGGCGGCGACCGCGTCCTCGGCGTCGGCCCGGCCGCCCTCGCTGACGACGGTCAGCACGGAGGCGTCGGCGGGGTCGATGATCTCCCGCACCCGGCCGTCGCGGGCGGCTCGCCACTCGCCGTCGATGTGGATGCTGGTGGCGCGGGTCGAGCCCGGGAGCGCCAGGTAGGGCGCCTCCGGGAGGGTGTCATGGCGTTCGTTCACGGGCCCGGTCTGCCCTCGTCCGCTGGTCACAAACAACCCCTTCTCATGGAGCACTTGCGTCGCAATGCCCACAAAACGGCTCTGAGCAGCGAAAAGGCCCGCATGAGACGCGACGGCCCGTGGTCCGCGTCACGCGGCCCCGCGGTCGGAGACTACGTCCGGCCAGGGGGCCGACCGGGACGGACATCCGCACCTGGGGAATACGGGGAAGAGTCTTTGACGTACATTTAGGTGTACCTAAGTGGGTTCGCCCGGTCCTCGGGCGCCCAGCACCGGCGGCCCGCCCTCGGGCCGCGCCCGCGCACGCCTTGAGGAAACATGCTGCTGGAACAGGAACGCCGGGACGTCTGCCTCACCGCCCGCACCCTCGCCGCCCTCCCCGGTATCGCCCCCGGCGAGTCCGCCACCCTCAGCGTGCGCAGCGGCGACCTGGTGGTCGTCACCCCGCACGGGGTCCCGCTGGACCAGATCCAGCCCGCCGACTGCCCGGTGATGTCGCTCGACGACCGGATGCTGGAGGGCCGCCGCGACCCGGCGGCCGAGACCACCCTGCACATGGCGGTGCACCGTCAGGCCGCCGGCCACGGCCGCGAGACCACCGCCGTGGTGAACGCGTTCACCGCCGACACCGTCGCCGTGTCGTCGGTGCTGGTCGAGCTGCCGCCGATCCACCACCGGGCCGCCGCCCTGGGCGGGGCGATCGCGGTCACCCCGTACACCACCTACGGCACCGGCGACATCGCCGACCAGGCCGTCAAGGCGCTCAAGGGCCGCGACGCCGCCCTGCTGTCGGACCACGGCGGGGTCGCCCTGGGCCGGGGCCTGGAGCACGCACTGGAGAACCTGCGCCTGCTCGACTGGCTGTGCGCCGCCTACCTGCGCGCCCGCCGGCTCGGCGAGCCCCGCGTCCTCTCCGAGGACGAGCTGGCCGCCGTCGCCCAGCGCGACACCTACGGCTGGGCCGGCCCCGACATCTGGTAGGCGCTACTCCTCCTCGTCAGGGCGGGTCCAGGCCAGGTAGCAGGCCGGGAAGAGGTTGTGCAGCGCCAGCACGGTCCACACGGCCACGGACGCCAGGCCGATCGGCACCTCCGCCACCACGCCGAGGACGTCCCTGGTGACCAGGTGCGCGATCCCGCCCAGGGCCGCCAGGGCCGTCATCATCCACTCGGTCACCGTGTGGCCCAGAGCGCGGGCGTGGTCGGTCTCGGCACGCTGGCGCTCGTCCACCACCCGCTCATAGCCCCTGAGCACACGGGCTCCGGCGTTCAGCCGCTGGGCGAGGGGTGCGTGGAAGACCAGCACGATGACCAGGACCAGCGCCGAACCGATGACCAGCGCGCCCGACCGGGCGGCCACCATGACGGCGAACGCCGCCGTGCCCAGCAGGGCCGTACCCAGGACCAGCGCGACCAGGCGCAGCCGGGTGGAGCGGCGGGCCCAGGCGGCCCGGGCGCGGGGCTCCTCCATCTTCTCGGTGAGGATCTCGTCGGCTGTGCGAACGCCGTCGGGCAGGCCGGCGGGGCGGTGGGGGGTGTTCACGGGGGCTCCTCTTCGCGTCGGAGGGTTTCTAGGCGTCGTCTTCGTCGTCGGGGACCTCGTCGGGGCGGGTCCAGGCCAGGTAGCAGGCCGGGAACGCGGCGTGGGCCATGGCGGTGAACACCACCAGCGGCGCCAGCACGGCGAGCGGGAGCTCGGCGCCCATGTCGGTCCCGGGCGCCGCCGTGGCGAACCCGGCGGCCACCGCGATGAGCAGGGTCGCCATACCGGCGGTCACGTGGTGGCCGAGCCGGGTGGCCCGGTCCATCTCCGCCCGCTGGAACTCGTCCAGGCCCCCGTAACCCACCACCCAGCGGGCCGCGATGTTGATGTGGGTCGAGATCACGGCACCCGCGACCAGCAGGGCGACGAACCCGACGAGCCCGGCGGTGGACCACGACTCGCCCACGACGAGGGGCAGGGCGAGGAAGGCCGTCGCCGCCAGCGTGACGGCGACGAAGACGACCACCGCGGCGCGGCGGCGCGAGCGGGCCGCCCAGAACGCCCGCCTCCGCGGGTTCTCGATCATGGCGCGGATGCGCTCCTGGGTCCGGCTGTCGGGCTGTCCGATGAACATGGTGATCCTCACTGGTCGTGCGGTCGGCTCAGCCGCCGATGCGGGGGAAGGGCTCGGTGGAGAACACGACCTCCACCGGGACCTCGAAGTAGCGGGCGATCCGCAGGGCCAGGTGGAGGCTGGGGCTGTACTCGCCCCGCTCCAGGTAGCCCACGGTCTGGTAGTGCACCCCGAGTGCTTCGGCGAGCTGGCGTCGGGAGACGTCCCGCTCCGCCCGCAGCATCGCGATGCGGTTGTAGATGGCCTCGGCGTTCCCGGCCCTCTTCTTCTCAGTAGGCACGCTGCATCGCTTTCTCCCGGGCCTGCTGGACCCTCGATCCGGACGTCTTGCGGGTCATCCGGCGCAGCACCCGCTGCGCGACCGCGAACCCGGCCACGGACCACAGTGCCAGCACTCCTGCGGCCTGGGGCAGCTGCCAGGAGCCCGTGAGCTCGGCGGCGGCGTGGGCACCGGGGAGCAGGGCGGCGCGCACCCCCATGCCCGACCAGTAGACCGGGAAGACCTGGGCGACCGCCTGCACCCAGGACGGCATCACCGAGATCGGGAACAGGACCCCGGACACCAGGGTCAGCCCCATCACCGGGAGCATGGTCAGGCCGACCCCGGTACGCGGGTTGCTCAGGGTGGCGCCGATGACCGCGCCGATCGGCGCCAGCGCCGTCATGGACAGCAGCGACACCCACACCAGGGTGAACACCCCGGTCGCGCCCTGGACCGCCAACCCGTCGACCAGGAGGAGGCCGGGCAGCAGCATGAAGGCCAGGGCCGCCGCGCTCATGGTGACCAGGTGCCAGGTCTTGCCCACCGCGTAGCCGACCATCCCGTCGGGCGCGACGCGGGCGCGCAGCAGGGTGCCGTCCTCGCGCTCGCTGCCGATGAGCTGGGCGACGGTGGCGGTGCCCAGCATGAGCAGCAGCATCGTCACCCCGCCGGTCATCATCATCGCGGCGACGGGGACGTCCGCGCCCTCGACCGTGTCGTCCCCGACGAAGAAGGTCAGGGCGACGAAGACGGCGGGCATGGCGAGGTACCCGCCGATGACCTCGCCCGGGTCGGCGAACGAGTTCCTGAACTCGGTCCAGCCGCGCGAGAACCCGGCGCGGGCGGCGTTGAGTGCGGGGTTCATCGGATCTCCTCGGCGAACTCGGCGGCGGCGCGGTCGGCGTCGCCGGACTCGGAGCGCTGGACCAGGTCCAGGTAGACCTCCTCCAGCGAGGGGCGCAGGACCCTCAGGTCGGCGATGGCGTCGCCGTGCACCCGGTGCAGTTCGGCGACGTGCCGGGCCGGGTGGTCGGTGGTGTGCACGTGGCGGGCGCCGTCGACGGTCCAGGTGACCTCGCTCTGCATGCCGACCAGGGCGGAGAGCCGGTCGGCGCTGCCGTCGGCGACGATGCGCCCGCCCGCGAGGATGAGGATGCGGTCGGCGAGCTTCTCCGCCTCGGCCAGGTCGTGGGTGGTGAGCAGGATGGTGGTGTCGTCCTCGTCGGCGAGCCGGTGGATCAGCTCGTGGAAGTCGCGCCTGGCCCGGGGGTCCAGTCCGGTGGTGGGCTCGTCGAGGAAGAGCAGTTCGGGGCGGCCGACCAGGCCCAGGGCGACGTCGACGCGGCGGCGCTGGCCGCCGGAGAGGGTGCGCAGCCGCTTGTGCGCGTGCCCGGTCAGGCCCAGGGCCGCCAGCAGCTCGTCGGTGTCGTAGGGGCGGGGGCGGCCGGGCTCGGAGTAGGGGGCGTGGAACCGGCCGAAGTGGTGGACGAGGTCGCGCACCTTCCAGGAGGCGTGGTCGCGCCAGGACTGCATGACCACGCCGATCCGGGCCCGCCAGCGCTCGTCGCCGCGGGCGGGGTCCGTGCCCAGCACCTCGACCTCCCCGGCGGAGCGGAGGCGGAAGCCCTCCAGGATCTCGATGGTGGTGGTCTTGCCCGCGCCGTTGGGGCCGAGCAGGGCGACGACCTCGCCGCGGCGGGCGGTCAGGTCGACGCCGCGCAGGACCTCGGTCGTCCCGTAGTTCATGCGCAGGCCGCGCACGGTGACCGCGGCCTCGGCCGGAGTCCCGTCCGCCACCTCCCGGGCCACCGATCGTGCTCCGGCGTCCGCCATGGCCGTGCCTCCTTCGTTGTCTCTCTACTGCGATAGATAGTACATGTACTACAAGGAAGACAACAGTCGCTATACATCGATGTAGAGGTGGTACACCCTGCCGCAGACGGGCCATGGGCCGCCCAGGCGCAGCTCAGCACGGCCGCCGCGGCCGCGTCCGGACGACTTCCGGAAATCTCCCGGCCCCGTGCCGGAACCCCTGGGGCCCCCGAAACCGGGTACGGATACTCAGGTAGGACTTGACCCGAGACCCCACACTGGTGCGGAAGACCGCAGATCCCGCTGGGAGGCCCCCAAGATGCGCTGCAGCTACATCCGGCTCCTCGTCAACGACTACGAGGCCTGCTTCCGCTTCTACTCCGACGTGCTCAAACTCCCCGTGCTGCGCGGCGACGAGTACAGCCGCTACGCCGAGTTCGACGTGTCCTCCACCACCCGCCTGGCGCTGAACCAGCGCGAGGTCATGGCCGAGGCGCTGGAGACCGACACCGCCGACCCCGAGCTCCCCCACCAGGACCGCATGGCCGTGGTGTTCGAGGTGGACGACGTGGACGCCACCGCCGCCCGGCTGGTCGCCGACGGCGCGCGCCAGGTGATGGCGCCGCGCGACTGGACGGCCTGGGGGACCCGCGCCGCCCACTTCCGCGACCCGGACGGCTACCTGCTGGAGATCAGCAGCCCGCTCATCTGAATCACGGGGCCACGTGCTCCGCCAGCAGCTCGTTGACCCGGTCCGCCCGCTCCACCCCGAGCAGGTGGGCGGCGCCCGCGACCACCTCGAACCGGGCGTCGGCGATACCGTCGGCGAGCCTGCGCCCGTGCCCGGGGGGCAGCATCGGGTCGTGCGCGGCCGACACCACCAGTGCGGGCACCCGCACGCCCGCGACCAGGTGCCGCTGGTCCATGGCCTGCATCGCGTCGCACACCGACGCGAACGCGCCGGGGTCGACCCGGCCCAGCTCGCCGACGAGCGCCTCCACCACGTCGGGGCGCTCCTCGACCAGGTCGGGGGTGAACCAGGGCAGCGACACGTCGGCCAGCACCGACTCCATCCCCGCCTCGCGCACCCGGTCCGCCAGGCGGTCCCACCGGTGTGCGGGGGGCGTGCGGGGCGCGGCGGCCAGCAGGGCGATCCGCTCCAGGGTGCGCGGCGAGTTGGCGGCGATCCACACCACCAGCGAGGCGGCGAGGCCGGCGCCCACCGCCGACACCCGGGACAGCTCCAGCCGCTCCAGCAGTGCCAGCACGTCCAGTGCCAGGTCCTCGACCCCGCACGGCCCGCCCGCGGCCGGCGAGGAGCCGTGGCCGCGGTGGTCGATCCGCAGGACCCGTCGGTTGCGGGTCAGCTCGGGCATCTGCGGCTCCCACACCGACAGGGTGGTGCCGAACGGCGGGACGAGCAGCACGACGGGAGCGTGCCGCGGTCCGTCGATCCGGTACTGGAGCGGAATGGTCATGAGGCCTCCGAGTCGCCAGAACGCCAGGGTATCCGCAAGCGTCGGAACCCTCTCGATTTTCGTTCCGACTGGAGGACAGGAACTGACCTACAGCCTTCCTAGGGTGGAACCACCGACACACCGAAGGCGAAGGCGGTACACCATGGCGACGGCGACGATGGCGGACACCGAGCGCACCTCCCTCCTGAAGATGCTCTCCGACCAGCGCGGCTTCCTCCTGCACACCCTCGGGGGGCTCGACGAGGAGCAGGCGACCCGGCGCACCACCGCCAGCGAGCTGACCCTGGCGGGGCTGGTGAAGCACGTGACGGCGGCGGAGCGGAACTGGATCCGGTTCGCCCAGGACGGTCCGCCGCGGAGCCGGTCGACTACGAGGACCCGGAGAGCTGGAAGGTGCAGGCCGACAGCTTCGCCCTGCTGGAGGGCGAGACCCTGGAGGGCGTGCTGGCCGAGTACGAGCGGACCGCGGCCGCGACCGAGGAGTACGTCCTCTCCCTGCCCGACCTGGAGGGGAGCCACCCGCTCCCGGAGGCCCCGTGGTTCGAGGAGGGCGCCTCCTGGTCGGTCCGCGACGTGCTCCTGCACATCCTGAGGGAGACCGCCCAGCACTGCGGCCACGCCGACATCATCCGCGAGTCCCTCGACGGCCAGAAGACCATGGGCTGACCTGCGCGTTCTCCATCTCATGGTGGTGTACCCGACCTGTACCGGCCGGGTACACCACCATGAGGCGGCCACGGCCCTGACCCGGATCGACATCGACGATGAGGCGCTCCAGGCGGCCACGGGACTCTCCGGAGCACGCACCGGGAAGGAGACCGTCGACCCCGCTCCCAGGGAGTACGCCGCCCGACACTCTCCGACGTGCGGGAACACTCCGTGCGGGACGTCGCCCGAAGCGGAGTGGGAGGGATCTCCGTGTCCGGGGTGACAACCGTCATCCCGGACCGGTGACAACGGCTTCTACCGGCCCGGAGTCCCGGCGGCGAGGATGGTGCACATGACGAAGACACAGAGCACCTCCCCCGACTGGACCCTCGGCCTCTCCCTCGGACTGGCGATCGGCATGGGCTTCGCCGCCGTCCTCACCGACCTCCTCCTGGGCGTCTCCCTCTCCGCCTGCTTCGGCGTCGCCCTCTCCTACGCCCTCCCCCTGGCCCGGAACGCCGCGGGCACCGCCCGGTGACCCCGGACACGCGGACGGGGTGCGCCCGAAGGCGCACCCCGCCGGAAAAAGCGGCGGGGGCCGCTTCCGCATCCCCCCTCAAAGTACGGAAGCAGCCCCCGCTCTGGGAAACGGCCTGCGACTCCTCCCCCCTGGAGTCGCGGCCTGGAAGGTCCGCACGCGGTCGGCTCGGTGCGCTCGGTGCCCTGCGGCTCCGGAGCGACTTTGTCGTTCCGCGTTGGTAGAGACACTACCCACCCCGACCTCACCAGACAACCCTAAGTCACGGGGAATTACTTAAAGTGATCGCCATTCCTCCGTCCATCCCGCCCCAAGCCGCCGCGGCCAGCGTCAAACCGGGGTCATGACCGGCCCCGCCGGAGGCGGACATAGCCTGGTCGGGTGAGATCACCGCTGCTCAGTCCCCGATGGATCGGCATCCACCTCGGCATCCTCCTGGTCGCCGCGGTGTGCGCCGCCGGCACCTCGTGGCAGTTCGTCCGCGCCTTCGAGCCGGACCGCGAGGTCATCACCAACCCCGCCGAGGACCTCGCCGACGCCGTACCGCTCGACGGGCTCCTCGAACCCGGCGAGTACATGCACCCGGACACCTTCGCCAACACGGCGGTCACCGTCACCGGGCGCTACGCCCCCGAGGACACCCTGCTGGTACCGCGCACCCAGGACGGCGCCCGCGGCCACGACGTGATCCTGCCGCTGGTCACCGCCGACGGTTCCGCCGTCACCGTCGCCCGCGGCTGGGTCCCCGAGGGGGCGCAGGCCCCGGAGGTCGCCGGCGGCGAGGTCTCCGTCACCGGCTGGCTGCTGCCGCCGGTCTCCGACGGCGGGTTCACCCCCGTCGCCACCGAGGAGGGGACGGTGGAGCGGATCGCCACCTCGCTGCTGGTCAACGAGTGGGACCACCCGCTCTACGAGGGGTACGTGGTCCTGCCCGAGGGCGACCCGGCGACCGCGGGTCTGACCCCGGTGCCGCCGCCCGAGCCGCCCACCGGCTTCACGGTCAACTGGCGCAGCCTGAGCTACACCGTCCAGTGGGCGATGTTCGGCGTCTCCGCCCTGGTGTTCTGGGTCCTGCTGATGCGCCGGGAGCTGGCGGACGCGCGGACGGCCCGGAACGCGGAAGGGGCCCCCTCCGCGTCGGAGGAGGCCCCGGAGGGCGATGGTCAGCCCGCGGCGGCGGGTTCCTGAGCCGGGGCGCCGCCCGCCCCGGCCTCCTTGGCCCTCTCCGCCCCGACCACCCTGTGCTCGACCACGAAGCCGAGGACCGGGATGGTCCCGGCCAGGACCACCCCGAGCGTCTTGGGCGCGCTCCAGCGCCGGTCCAGGGCGACCCACAGCACCACCAGCACGTACACCATGTAGATGTAGCCGTGCGGCATGGCGATGAACAGCATCAGCGGCGACTCGGGGCCGAACCAGTGCTCCAGCCCGGCCGGCGCGGCCATCAGGGAGAACCGCGCGGTCTCACCGATGAGGTACTTGGCGGGCATGGCCACGAAGGTCAGGCCCAGCAGGAAGACACCGGTCACATAGGCCAGCACCCGGTACAACGCCAACGAAACCCGACTCTTGTCCACCGCTACTTCACACCCACTCAGACGACTCGCACCCCGAGGAGGGTCGGGGTCCCTTCCCCGAGGCTAAACGCTGTCCGGAACCGGCCGTCCCCGGGGTGGCGCGTGCCGTCCCTCACCCCCTCCCCCGGCCGGGGTCACTTCTTGGCGACCCGGTCCGGGCTGGCCCACCGGCCGTCGGAGTCGGCGGTCCACGCCTTCGGGAGCATCCTGAGCGTGATGAACGCGTCCACGACCCGGATCGGGAAGAAGAGCAGCCCGTACACCAGGTACGACGGCCGCCGCCGGATCGCGGTCATGACACAGGTGAGCATGTAGTCGGGGATGAACAGGCCCATCGCGAGCGCCGTCAGCGGCAGGAACGCGGTGACCGCGGTGAAGGAGGTCCCCACGAACGGCACCGCCACGAACGCCTCCCCGGCGAGCGTGCCGACCAGGACGAACACGGCGACGACCGTGGTGAGCAGCAGGATGGCCGAGACCACCACGACCTCGAGGATGTACAGGCCGAGGAACACCCAGAACGTGCTGGGCCAGATGCCGTGGCGCCGCACCGTCTGCCAGAACCCCAGGGTCCACCGGCCCACCTGCTTGCGGTAGTCGGAGAAGGTGAACGGGTCCTGGCTGTACGCCTTGGTGTCCGGCCGCATCGAGATCCGTCCCAGGCGCTTGTGCTGCACCTCGAACGTCATGTTGAAGTCCTCGATGACCAGGCCCTTGGGGTTGACCTCGATCTGCCGCAGGGCCTCGGTGCGGTAGACGCTGGCGAAGCCGGGGACGATGAACGACGCGTTGGTCCCGCGCCAGGTCTGCCCGAACCGCATGAAGTACTGGAGCATGAAGTACAGGCGGTCGCGGTAGGCCGAGATCATCCGCCCCACGAAGCTGCGCTCGCGCGGCTTCCACTCCGACACCACGAACCCGGCGACGGCGGCCACCTTGGGGTCCTGGAGCTGGCGGCGGACCCCGTCGACGTACCCCTCGTCGAGCTCGGTGTCGGCGTCGAGGATGAGGACCGCGTCGTAGTTCTCGGTGAGCGCGAACTCCTCGATGACGGCCTCGATGGCCCCGGCCTTGCCCCGGTTGGTGAGCAGTTCCAGGACGTTGACGCCGGTCTTGGCGGCGATGTCGGCGGTGGAGTCCTTGGAGGAGTCCGACACGACGTAGATGTCCCACCGGGGGAACAGGCCGAGCGCCGAGGAGATGGCCCCGCCGATGACCGGCTCCTCGTTGTGCGCCGGGATGATCACGGCGATGGTGGCGGTCCCGGGGCCCTCCCCGGCCCGGGCCGGCCCGGCGTCGGTGCCGGCCGCGTCGTCCGCGGGACCGCCCGAGCCGACGAGGACCCGCTCGCGGGCGCGGACGGCGCGGCGCTCGCCGACCGGCGTCTCACGCCGCAGCACGGCCCGGACGGAGTCGTCGCCCAGGCGCAGCAGCCCGACGGCGGTCCAGAGCAGGAGGTTGGCGCCGAAGGCCAGCCACAGGAACACGTACCCCAGGGGTCCGAGTCCGGCCGCGGCCGCCATGTCGGTCGCGAAGTCGAACCAGAGGACGAAGAGTGCGGCGGCCAGGGCCAGGGCGATCAGCCCGACCAGCAGGCCGCCGACGAAACGCACGATACGCACAGCCTTGGGACCCCTCCCGAAAGTGATCGGTTTCGGACCGACATTAACCCGCTAAGTCGACGATAGGTTGACGCCCTGTCACCTGGAAGGGTTCACCCGAGTTCGCGTCCTATGTAGGCCACGGAAATCGTATACACGGGCTTGCGTGAAGTGGTACCCATTAGAAGATATTTGGGACCGGGGACCGGGGGCGTACGCGCCGTCGGTTTATCCCCGGCCGGCCCGGGCCTCCCGGGCCCCGCGTGATCCGCGACGGACGGAGACAAGGAGAGTGCACGGCGTGATCGGCGATTCTGCTTCTCCATCACCCGAACCCGCTCCGACCGACTCGGGTCGAGAACCCGGTACCGGCCCTCTGACCGGTACGGACTCCTCCCCGGACCGGCGCGTCCGGGTGGCGATCCATCAGCCGCACTACCTGCCGTGGCTGGGAACGATCGACAAACTCGACCGCTGCGACCGTTTCGTCATCCTCGATACGGTCCAGTTCGAACGGCGAGGCTGGCAAAACCGCAACTATGTGGCCGGACGTGGCCGTCCGACACTATTGACAGTTCCGGTGACACAAGGCAGCCGAGACGACCTGATTCTGGACAAAGTCATTGACAACAGCCAGAAATGGAGGGAGAAGCACTACAAGGCACTGGCGGAGCACTGCTACCCCAAGACGCCCTACTGGAACCAATACAGGGAAGAAATCGCCCACCTGTACGAAACGGAGTGGGACAGCCTCGCGGACCTCGCCATCGCGACCACCCGGATGGTGATGCGCGGCTTCGGCATCGACACGCCGATCCTGCGCGCGAGCGAGATCGGTGACTTCCCGGGCCGCAAGAGCGAGCTGCTGGCCCAGATCTGCACCAAGGCCGGAGCGGACGTCATGCTGTCCGGCGACGGCGCCCGGGACTACCTCGACCCGCAGATCCTGCTGCGCTACGGGATCGACGTCGAGTGGCAGGGGTTCCGGCATCCGGTCTACCGCCAGCACCAGCGTGAGGCCGACGACTTCGTTCCCCGGCTGTCGGCGCTCGACCTGCTGCTCAACGCAGGTCCCGACGCCCTGGAGATCCTCCGCCGGGCGAGAGCACAGGACTGATCTCCACACGAACCGATCTCTCCGTGGCGGCCGCGACCGCCGTGTCACAGGCGCCCCGCGACCGCCCCGCCGACCGCGGGCGCGCATCCCCCATTCGGTAGGCAAAGGACGGGAAAGCAGCATGACAACGGACTGGTGCCAGGAACGCATCCTGGTCTTCGCACCCCACCCCGACGACGAGACGCTCGGCTGCGGCGGCCTCATGAGCAAGGCCAAATCCGCGGGCGCCGAGGTCTTCGTGCAGTTCATGACCGTCGGGGACACCGCAGACCAGTCGCCGAAGGGCTTCTCCACCGCGGAGGAGCGCTACGCCGAGATCAAGAAGGTCGCGGACCACTTCCGCTGGGACGACTGGCACATGGCCCTGCCCGGTGACGAGTACCACCTGCGCCTGGACGCCGTCCCCCGCGTGGACCTCACCCAGATCATCGAGAGCACCAGTCCGCTCTCCATCTCCCGGCTGCGCCCCACCATGGTCGTGGCCCCCCACAGGACCAGCTACAACCAGGACCACCAGGTGACCGCCGAGGCGGTGCACACCGCGCTGCGCCCCTCCGACCGGACGGTGCGGCACCACCCCCGCCTGGTCATGGCCTACGAGGAGGCCGCCGACCAGTGGCGGCTGGAGCAGGCGCCCTCCCCCAACCTCATCGTCGAGCTGTCCGAGAAGGAGATGGGGGACAAGCTCCTCGGCATGGAGCTGTACGGGTCCCAGAGCCACCGCCATCCCCACACCCGCTCGGAGCTGACCCTGCGCAGCCTGGCCGTCCTGCGCGGCATGCAGGCCGGCGTCGCCTTCGGCGAGGGTTTCCACATCCTGCGCTGCCTGGCCTGAGCGGCGCCGGTCCCCGCCCCGGCACCGAAGACTCCCTCACCCATCCCGTTTCGCGCCATCACCCCCGTGAAGAAGACGAGTTCCAACGCCTGAAAGTGGAGGGGAAACCATGAAGGCCGTAGTCACCGGAGGAGCCGGGTTCATCGGCTCGCACCTGTGCGACCACCTGGTCGCACAGGGACACGAGGTGGTCGTCCTGGACGACCTGTCGACCGGGTCCCTGGAGAACCTGGTCCAACTGCGGGACGTGCCCGGCTTCCGCTTCGTACAAGGGGACATCCTGGACCGGGCCCTGGTCGACGACCTGGTCGCGGAGGCCGACACCGTGTTCCACCTGGCCGCGGCGGTGGGCGTCTACAACATCGTGGACAACCCTCTGCGGTCCCTGCGGATCAACCTGCACGGCACGGAGAACGTGGTGGAGGCCGCGGTCGCCCACCGGGTGCCCTACATGGTCGCGTCCACCAGCGAGGTGTACGGCAAGAACGACGCGGACGGGCTCAAGGAGGACGACGACCGCATCTACGGTTCGGCCACCAAGAGCCGCTGGTCCTACGCGGCCGCCAAGGGCCTGGACGAGCTGGTGGCCTACGTGCACGGCTCCGAGTCCGGTGTCCCGTGCGTGATCACCCGCTTCTTCAACGTCGTGGGCCCGCGCCAGACCGGCCGCTACGGCATGGTCGTGCCGCGGTTCGTCGACCAGGCGCTGTCCGGGCGGCCCATCACGGTGTACGGAACGGGGGCCCAGCGCCGCTGCTTCGGCTCGGTGTACGACGTGGTGCCCGGGATGCTGCGGCTGATGGACACCCCGGCGGCCTACAACCGGGCGGTCAACCTGGGCGGGCACGAGGAGGTGTCCATCAAGGGGCTGGCCGACCGCGTGGTGGAGCTGACCGGTTCGGACAGCGAGATCGTCTACATCGACTACGACGAGGCCTACGGCGAGGGCTACGAGGACATGCAGCGCCGCTACCCGGACACCTCGCTGGCCAGGGGCCTCGTGGGCTACGAGCCCGTCCACGACCTCAACGCCATCATCGGCTCGATCGTGGAGCACCGCCGGGCGCAGGACACCGTTCCGCAGCCCGTCTGAGAACCGGCCCGGCCGCTCTCCGCCCGCCCCAGGGCAGGAGCGTGAGCCCTCCCGCCTCACCGCCCGCCAAGGGCATCCGCTCCATCCCCGCTCATGGAGACCCCGCCCCTCTTCAGGGGGCAGGCCTCCCCCCTGCCCCGGGGAGACCACCCGCGCCGCACCGCGGGAACGATCGTCCGCACGCCTGCCCGGGCCCGCCCCCGGCGGCGCGGAGCGGACGGGCCGTGACGGCGGCCCCACCGCCCGGGACCCCGTCCGGTCCACACGGCCGACCGCGCAGGGCCCGCCCCGAACGCCCTCCGCGGGTACCCGTCACCGCTCGGCGGCGGACCGCGCCACCCCGCCCGCAGGCCCGCCCGGCCGCCCCCCACCACGTTCCGGCACAGGCTCGTTCCGGCACAGGCGCGAACCCCTCCCCCCGTCGGCCGCCGCGGCTCCCGCGTCCCGGCCCCCACACGGCCCCGGCCCCGTCCGCCTCCGGCCGCCCCCACCACGTTCCGGCACAGGCGCGGACGCCGTCCCACGGAGTTCCGCGCCCCGGCGAGCGCCCAGCGCCGCCGCGGAGCCCCGGTCCGCGCCCCGACCGCGGCGCTCGGACACGGTGCCGCGCCGTTCCGGGCGGACTCAGCCCAGGAGTACGGCGAGGATCTGCACGGCGCTCAGGACCAGGACCGCCGAGCAGAGCAGGATCATCGCCCAGGGCGCGGCCACCGCGGGCGGCGGCCCGCCGGTGCCCGGGTCGCACAGCCCGTTCCGGCTGCGCCGCCACCTCAGCCACAGGTGCAGGCCCACGATCCCGGCGACGAACAGGAAGCCGATCATCAGCGCCATCCGCACCAGGGGCGGCGCCTGGGGGACCGCCGTGGTTCCCGCCGCCAGCTCTCCGCGCAGGAACAGCAGCCCCACCACGACCAGCAGGATCAGGGTGCGCTGCCACGCGAGCAGGGTGCGCTCGGGTTGCAGTCCGGGGTCGTCCCGGTCGATCGGGCTGGTCACAGCAAGTGTCCCAGCAGGACCACCAGGCACACCATCCCCACGGCGAACGTGGTCAGCAGCGGCAGCACGCTCAGCCTCAGGGTTCCGCCGTTGCGCATGATGCGCTGGACCCGGTACCAGCGCATCGGTGCGTAGACGGTGATGATCGCGGCCAGGGCCGCCAGGGTCAGCCCGACCACCGTCCGCGGCGCCTGGTCCCAGCCCAGGGGGAGCAGGTGCAGCACGGCCACCGCCCCGGCCAGCAGGGCGAGCGCGGTGCGCACCCAGGCCAGGAAGGTGCGTTCGTTGGCCAGGGTGAAGCGGTAGTCGACGGGGTCACCACCCGCCCCGGTGTCCCCGTCAGCGGCGTCGGCGCTCATCGGAACTCCTTCGTCTCGTCCGTCCCGTTCCTCGACGGTAGTCTTCCCTCGACTTTCCGCCCAAACAGGCATGCACCACGTGTCGAGTAGGAAACTTCCAGGCCGACGAGCCGCTTCGGACACGCTCCGCGGGCATGTGGAACAAACGAGTGGGCACGATCGCTGTAGTGCACCGAAGAGGAAGGCGGCCGGGCCCCGGTCCGACCGACCGACACCGACAGACGGCAGGAGAACCCGTGGCCACCCTCGAACTCACCAAGGACAACTTCGCGGACACGTTGCAGAACAACGACTTCGTCCTCATCGACTTCTGGGCCGACTGGTGCGGACCCTGCCGCCAGTTCGCCCCGGTCTTCGAGCAGTCCTCGGTGAAGAACGCCGACATCGTGCACGCCAAGGTGGACACCGAGGCCGAGCGCGAGCTCGCCTTCGAGTTCAAGATCCAGTCCATCCCGACGCTGATGATCGTGCGGGACCAGACCGTGATCTACAGCGAGCCGGGCGCGCTGCCCTCCGAGGCACTGGAGAGCCTGATCACCCAGGCCCGCGAGCTGGACATGGACGAGGTCAAGCAGAAGATCGCCGAGCAGTCCGGCGAGGCGGGCGCCTGAGGGCCGCCCCGCCGTCCCGGAACCGGTGCCCCGGCCCCGCGGCCGGGGCACCGCCGTGTCCGGATCCGGCCGGGGCGGGCCGTGGCCGGCAGCGGACCCGGCGCCCGCCCCGGCCGGGGAGAAAGCGGTCGGAGGCCGCACCGTGCGCGGTACGGTGACCGTCGTCGCGGTGGGTGCGCACGGGCCCGCCGCCCCCTGGCCGCGCTGCTGAGGGACGCGCACTCCGACCTGTCCGGCGGGGCCCCGACCGCACCGGCCCCGGTCGGCACACGTCCTCGAACCGTTCCCCACCGGCCCCGGCCCGGTGTCGCGGGCACCGTGCCGGTGCACCCTGCCGGAACGGGAGGAGCACGACCTCCCCGCCCGCCCGGGGCGGCCGACGGCCGAAATCACCGTGAAGCCGGCCGCGCGCGCCGCGGAGACCCCCGGCCCGGGCCCTCCACCAGGCAGGACCCGACCTGATGGAGGCGGACAGGCCGCTTCGGTGACGGGAGGGCAACGGTCCGCGTCATCACGGATCCGAGTTCACCGCCCACGTTCATTCAGGCAACGGGGATCGTTCACCTGAGCTTCACACGGACATATTTGCATGGGTTCGACCGCGCTCCGCCGGTTGACCCTCCATGAGCCCGCAAGCACCGTCCGACCCGGAAGTGGCCCCATGTCCATCAGCAACACCGCGTCCGCTCGCGGCACCGACTCCGGTCGCGGAGTCGCCCCCGACACCATCCGGTACAACCGCGAGGTGCCCGGACTGGGCGACCCCGTCTTCGACGTCTCCGGCCTCTCCATCTACTACGGCTCCAACAAGGCCGTGCGCGACGTGGACCTCAAGGTCGGCCCGCGTCAGATCACCGCGATGATCGGCCCCTCCGGCTGCGGCAAGAGCACGGTGCTTCGCACGCTCAACCGGATGAACGACCTCATCCCCGGTGCCCGCATCGAGGGCAGGGTCGAGTACCACGGCGAGGACCTGTACGCCCCGCACGTGGACCCCATCGAGGTGCGCCGCCGCATCGGCATGGTCTTCCAGAAGCCCAACCCGTTCCCCAAGTCGATCTACGACAACGTCGCCTACGGCCCGCGCATCAACGGCGTGCGCGGCAACATGGACGACCTGGTCGAGGAGACCCTCACCAAGGCCGCCCTGTGGGACGAGGTCAAGGACAAGCTCAAGGAGAGCGCCTTCGCCCTCTCCGGCGGCCAGCAGCAGCGGCTCTGCATCGCCCGGACGATCGCGGTGAACCCCGAGGTCATCCTCATGGACGAGCCCTGCTCGGCGCTGGACCCGATCGCCACGCTCAAGATCGAGGACCTGATGTACGAGCTGGCGGCCGAGTACACGATCGTCATCGTCACCCACAACATGCAGCAGGCCGCCCGCGTCTCCGACCGCACCGCGTTCTTCACCGCGGGCGTCGACGAGCAGGGCGAGCGCTACGGCAGCCTGGTGGAGTTCGACGAGACCGCGACGATCTTCAGCAAGCCCGCCGACCAGCGCACCGAGGACTACATCTCCGGCCGCTTCGGCTGATCGGAGCCCCTACCCGCCCAGGCCTCTTCGGCACGCCCCTCCGACGAAGTGGAACCACGACCATGACCGCGCTCTCCGCCTCCACGTCCGTGCCCCGCCCATCGGGCGCCCCGGACGACGCGGTGGAGCGCGCCGAGGGTCCGCTGCGGGTCCTGCTGGTGGAGCCGGAGTCCGAGCAGTCCCACCAGCTGGTGCTCTCGCTCAGCGGCCACGACGTGGACATCACGGTGTGCGTCGACGGCGCCGAGGCTCTGCTGCGGGTGGGGCTGATGCGCCCGGACACGATCGTGACCAGCGCGACCCCGCCCGAGGTGGACCTGGAGACGCTGGTGCGGGTGACCCGGCGGGCCACGGACATCCCGATCCTCATCGGGGTGGGCCCCGGCGACTCCCAGCGGGCGCTGCGCGCGCTGGCCGCCGGGGCCACCGCCTGCGTCAACCGCCCGTACCGCATCCCGGAGCTGGCCGCGCTGCTGCGCGGTTCGCTGCCGGGATCGGACGGCGGCGGCCACCTGGAGCAGGTCACCGCCCCGGGGACGTCGCTGCGCTCGGGCGCGCTGGAGCTGGACGCGCTGGGGCACCGGCTGTTCGTGGACGGCCACCCGGTGGACCTGGCGCTGCGGGAGTTCGGGATCATGGACTTCCTGCTGCGCAACCACGGCCGGGTGGTCAGCCGTGAGGAGCTGTGGACCGAGGTCTGGCGCAAGCCGCTGCCCCCGGTGAACAACACCATCGCCGTGCACATCCGCCGGCTGCGCCACAAACTGGGCGACTCCGAAGCCCGCCCCAGGTTCATCCACACGGTGCGCGGGATCGGTTATCGGCTGGACACTGCGAACGGCGGATAAGCATGGTCTGATCTTTCCTCCAGGGTCGCCCGACACACCGGGGCGGCCCCTTGTTCATGTTCGCGTCACTTCATTCGAAGGCACACGCGAAAGTGAATGAGGAAAAAAACCCGAACATCGGTACGATGACCGCCGACTCCCCGCCATACTTGGCATACCCGCAGGTAATCACGGTGTGATGCGTCACGGCGACAGCCCGGGCACGGCACGGCCACACGCGGCTCGTTACCTAAATGTGACCCCCATTCACTCGCCATTCACCCGACTTCCACTAATTGTCTCCCATTTCGATGGCGACACGACTTTCTCCACGTTTAACGTCGTTTCACGTCAGCCCCGACAGCGGTGATTCAACGAGGAGAACTTCGACATGCGCAACGGGCGTTCCAAGCTCGCCGTCCTGGCGGCCATCCCCCTGCTCGCCACTGCGTGCGGCGGTGGCGGTGACACCGGCGGCGGCGACGCCGGCGGCGACTCCGGCACCGAGCAGCTCAGCGCTTCGCTGACCGGCGCGGGCGCCAGCTTCCCCGACCCGCTCTTCCAGGACCTGATCTACACGTACAACAGCGACGTGCAGCCCGGCGTCCAGATCAACTACCAGAGCGTCGGCTCCGGTGCCGGCGTCGAGCAGTTCCTGGAGCAGACGGTCGACTTCGGCTCCTCCGAGGAGTACCTGGACGAAGAGGACCTGGCCGCCGCCGAGGAGGCCCGCGGCTGCGCGGCCGTCCAGTTCCCGGTGGTCTTCGGCGCCGTCGTCATCGCGTTCAACAACGAGGCCCTGGACGGCCTGGTCCTGGACGCCGAGACCATCGCCAAGATCTACGACGGCCAGATCACCACCTTCGACGACGACGCGATCGCCGAGCTCAACCCCGACATGGAGCTCCCGAGCGACGAGATCATCCCGGTCCACCGCTCCGACAGCTCCGGCACCACCTACGTGTTCAGCCACTACCTGACCACCGAGGTGGACTGGTGGGCCGACAAGTACGGCGAGGGCAAGGAGCTCGACTGGGCCGACGGCCTGGTCGGCGGCCAGCAGAACGACGGCGTCGCCCAGGGCATCACCCAGAACCCCGGCGGCCTCGGCTACGTCAACCAGTCCTTCGCCCAGGAGGCCGGCCTGGCCGTCGCCCAGGTCGTGAACGAGGACGGCACCCCGATCGAGCCCACCCTGGAGGCCACCATCGCCGCCTCCGAGGAGCTCGACATCCCCGACAACTTCCAGTTCGCGATCGACAACGTCGGCGGCGAGGGCTACCCGATCGCCGGCTCCAACTGGATCTTCACCTACACCTGCGGCTACGAGCAGGCCAACGCCGACGCGATCATCGACTTCTGGACCTGGGCGCTGACCGACGAGGGCGCCCGCTCCCTGGCCGGTGAGCTGGGCTACGCCCCCCTGGGTGAGAGCCTGACCGAGCGCGTCGTCGCCGAGCTGGAGAAGACCAACTCCTCCAACTAGCGGCCCCCTCCGCGGGGGCGGGGATCCCCCGCCCCCGCGGAGACCGCCCGCGGCGGCCGGGCCACCGGCCCGGCCGCCGCCCCAGACCCTCCTCCGCCCCGTGGTGCCGGGGCCGGAACGCTCTCCACTCCCCACGAAAGCCACAGAGGAGAAGCACATGCCCACCGAGGCCCCCGAGGCCCCGCAGGCCCCCGAGGACTCCCCGCGGAGGACCTTGGCGTCCGGCAGAGGGCGGCTGGCCGACCCGATCTTCAAGTGGACCGTCGCCGCCTGCGGGACCATCGTGCTGGTCATCCTGGCGCTGATGGTCATCCGGACCACCACAGAGGCGTGGCCGGTGTTCGCCAAGGAGGGCTTCTTCGGCTTCCTCCTCGGGGAGGACTGGTCGGCAGGCGGCTCCCGTACCGAGATCACCGGTACCTACGGGGCGTGGCCGTTCATCTACGGCACCCTGATCACCGCGGCCATCGCGATCACCATCGCGCTGCCCCTGGCCATCATGGTCGCCCTCTACCTGACCCACCTGGCCCCGCGCCGCCTCGCCAAGCCGCTCTCCTACACGGTGGAGCTGCTGGCGGCGGTGCCCAGCGTCATCTTCGGCCTGTGGGGCCTGCACTGGTTCCTGCCGAACGTGATGCGGCCCTTCTTCGACCTGGTCGAGTCCACGCTGGGATGGTTCTTCCTCTTCGAGGGCCCGGTGCGCGGCGTCGGCTACTTCCCCGCGGGCATCGTGCTGGCCATCATGATCCTGCCGATCATGACCGCCATCATCCGCGAGGTCATCGCGGTGCAGCCGCTGGAGCAGCAGATGGCCGGCTACGCGCTGGGCTCCACCCGGTGGGAGGTCATCACCAAGGTCGTGCTGCCCTCCAGCTTCTCCGGCATCGTCGCCGCGACCATGCTGGGCCTGGGCCGCGCCCTCGGTGAGACGATCGCCGTCCTGATGCTGATCGGCGGCTCGCAGTCGTGGGGCGCCAGCCTCTTCGGCACCGGCAGCAGCATGGCCTCGCACATCGCGGCGACCTTCGGCGAGTCCTCGCCGGAGACCCGGACCGCGCTGATGGCGATCGGTGTCGCCCTCTTCCTCGTCACGATGATCATCAACGTCCTGGCCCGCGTCGTCGTGTGGCGCCTGGGGCAGTTCACGGGAGACGCCGCAGTATGAGCACCGCGACCACCACACCCCCGACCCCGGCGCAGCACGTCCCGCTGAGCGTGCGCCCGCCCGGCACCGGCTACCGGCGGTTCAAGAACCGCGCGGCCACGGTCGTCCTGACCGGCGCGATGATCCTCGCGATGATCCCGCTGCTCCTCATCATCTTCGAGGTCACGCGGCGCGGCATCGGCGTGGTGAACCTGGAGTTCTTCACCGCCACCGAGCCCCCGCCCCGCCGCGAGGGCGGCGGCTACGCGGCCGGGTTCTTCGGCACGCTGTACATCATGCTGCTCGCCGTCGCGATGTCGATCCCGTTCGGCATCGCCACCGCCGTGTACATCGTGGAGTACGGGCCCAACCGGCTGACCGGCGCGATCCGCTTCTTCACCGACGTCATGACCGGTATCCCGTCGATCTTCGTGGGTCTGTTCGTCTACGGCCTGCTGGTGATCGGCTGGGGCGGGATGGGCTTCGGCACGTTCGTGGGCGCCGTCGCGATCGCGGTGATGATGCTGCCGATCGTCACGCGCTCCGCCGAGGAGATGCTCCGCCTGGTCCCGAACGAGATCCGCAACGCCAGCTACGGCCTGGGCGCCCGCAAGTGGCAGACCATCGTGCACACGGTGCTGCCCGCCGCGGCCCCCGGCCTGACCACCGGCTCGATGCTGGCGGTCGCCCGCGGCATCGGCGAGACCGCGCCGCTGCTGCTGACGGCGTTCGGCACCGGCATCATCGTCACCGCGTTCCAGGGCTCCCCGCAGGGCGCCGTGCCGATGCAGCTGTACCGGGGCGCGGCCCAGCCGTTCGAGGCGGGCATCGACCGCGCGTGGGGCGCGGCACTGTGCCTGTTCGTGCTGGTGCTGCTCTTCACGGTGATCGCCCGCTGGATCGGCTCCCGGGCGTCCGTCGGCAAGTGACCCCGGCGGTACCCGAGGGCCGCACCGGTGCGCGAACCGCCCGGCGCGGCCCTTCGTCCTACCTGTAGCCTTTTGCGCACCAACGGACCCCCGACTGGGAGAGACAATGCCCGAGACCTCCGAGTACGCCGCCACCTTCGCCCTCGTCGACAGCGACGGCGACGGCCGCATCTCCGCCGACGAGCTGGTCGCCCTCATGCGCAACCTGGGTGACGAGTGCACCGCGGAGCAGGCCGCCGACACCGTCCGCGCCATGGACTCCGACGGCGACTCCCGTATCTCCCTGGAGGAGTTCGCCCGGTTCATGTCCTCCCGGAGCTGAGCCCGGCCCGCCGGGCTCAGGGCTCCCGGGCCAGGTAGACGGTGTCCGGGACGCCCCGGGCCACCGGCACCTCGAGCACGTCCACCCGGGCGAAGCGCTCGCGCAGCAGCGCCTCGAAGGAGTCCACCGCGTTGGCGCTCCAGAACGCCAGCACCCCGCCCGGGGCCAGCAGCCCGCCGAGCAGGTCCAGCCCCGCCGCCCGGTACAGGCGGTCGTTGGCCTCGGTCACCGTCCAGTCCGGGCCGTTGTCGGTGTCCAGGCAGATCGCCTCGTAGCGCTGCGACCGCCCGGCGGCCGCCTCGGTCCAGGCGACGATGTCGGCGTTGTGCACCCGGCAGCGGGGGTCGCGGTGCACGTACCCCGCGGCCTCGCCCAGTTCCCCGTCGTGCCAGGCGATCACGTGCGGCTCCAGCTCGACGACCTCCACCAGGGAGACCCGGGGGTCGTCGAGCGCCTCCCGGGCCGAGAAGCCCACCCCCAGGCCGCCGATGAGGACCCGAGCCCGGGAGCGGCCCCGGGGCAGGGCGGCCAGGCTCGCGCGGACCATCTCCCGCTCGGAGGTACCGTCCCGGGTGTCCATGAGGAACACGCCGTTGCTGTAGATCTCGTAGTGCGCGCCCTCCCGGCGCAGCACCAGGTCGCCGCCCGTCTCCCCCGTGACCCGGGCGAGCGTCTCCCTCTCCTCCGTCACCTGCCGTGTCTCCATCCCGCCATTGTGCCCGCCCGGGGACCCTTCGTGTCGGCGGCCCGGGAAAGCGCCGCCGCCGGACCCTTCCGCGTTCCATGGCTCCCGGGTGTCGTGATGGGGAGACCGCACACGGCCGCCCCGTACCCGCCGGGCGGCCTGTTCCCGGCGTCGGGCGCGCCGCACTCCGCGGTTCCCGAACCGTTCGGGGCGATCATGCCGCGGTCCCCGCCCGCACCGCGCGCCCGGGTGCACGCAGGGGCGTCGCCACCGGGGACGCCCGGCCCGCAGCCCGCCGACGGGCGGATGGCGCTGGACCCGGGCACGGGGCGGCCGTCCGACAGCCGCCCCGTAGCCCGGGGGCGCGTCCCCCTCCAGATCCCGCCGGCCCGGGCCGCCCTCCGGTCGCGCCCCGTCCCGGAACCCATCGCCCCCTGAGTCGTGCCCCCCGGGGCCGCACCAGGCGGGCACGGGTGCCCGGCGGTCAGGACTTCCAGGAGGGGCCCCAGCCGCTGCTGTCGGAGACGCCCTCCGGCATCGGCTCCAGCAGGCCGGCGCCGGGCGGCTCGCGATCCGCCCCGGGGCCCTCGGCGATCGACGGCTCCGGCTCGACCTCCCACTTGTCGGCGGGGGGCGGCGGCACCAGGGAGGCCCCCGGCGGCACGGCCGCCGAGCCGCTCCCGGGGGAATCCCAGGACTCCTGGGCACCGGTGGCGTACCGCCCGCCCGAGGTGTCGGTCCCCCCGAGGGGCCCGCCGTGCCCGGAGTCACCGGAGACGCCCTCGTAAGCAGGGGCACCGTGCGCACCGGTGGCCGCCGAGCCCCCGCCCTGAGCAGGCGCACCTCCGACGCCGCCGTACCCGGAGGCATCATGGGCACCCCAGGTCCCGGCGGGCGGTCGGGCGGCCGGAGCATCACTCACGCCCGAAGGCCCACCCTGCCCGGACGGACCGGCAGCACCGCCGTATCCAGGGACACCGTGGGCGCCCGAGGTTCCGGCGGCACCCCCGTGAACAGAGGAACCTTCAGAACCGCCGTACCCAGGGGCACCAGCAGACGGCTGCCCACCCGAAGCACCACTCGCACCCGAAGGCCCAGCAGGCCCACCGTGCGCGGGCCCTCCGGCAGGCCCGCCGTACCCGGAGGCACCATGGGCACCCGAAGCCCCCGCAGCACCGGGTACCCCAGCGGACGGCCGACCACCCGAAGCATCACTCACGCCCGAAGGCCCACCCTGCCCGGACGGACCGGCAGCACCGCCGTATCCAGGGGCGCCACCGGCCAGCTGGCCCCCGGAAGCACCACCCGCACCGACAAGCCCGCCGTACCCGGAGGCGCCATGGGCACCCGACGTCCCGGCAGCCCCTCCGTGAACAGAGAAACCTTCGGTACCGCCGTACCCAGAGGCACCAGCAGACGGCTGCCCACCCGAAGCACCGCCCGCACCCGAAGGCCCAGCAGGCCCACCGTGCGCGGGCCCTCCGGCAGGCCCGCCGTACCCGGAGGCACCATGGGCACCCGAAGCCCCCGCAGCACCAGGCGTCCCAGCGGATCCACCGTGCGCGGCCTCTCCGGCAGACCCGCCGTACCCGGAGGCGCCATGGGCACCCGACGTCCCGGCGGCACCGCCGTGAACAGAGGAACCTTCAGAACCGCCGTACCCAGAGGCACCAGCAGGCGGCTGCCCACCCGAAGCACCACCCGGGCCCGCCGGGTCCCCGGTTCCCGAAGCCCGGACGGAGCCCCAGGAGTCGTCATCGCCCGAGCCCCGCTCGGACCGCGCCTCCCAGGGTTCGGGCTGCGCCGGCGACCGGGGCTCCTGCGTCGGGTTCCACGAGTCGAGCCCGCCGCGGCCGTCCCGCGCCGGAGGCGCGTCGGCGGCGGGGCTCCACGGCCCGGGCGTCTCCTCCGGCGGCACGTCGACCACCGGGGACGTCTCCTCCTGGCTCTGCACCAGCGGGTGCACGACGGTGCCCGCCGGGTGCACCCTCCCCCACCAGGCGGCGGCCTCGTCGCGCCCCAGCTCCTCCTCGACCCACAGCCGTCCCGGGATGTGCGGGTGGCGGCGGCCGGTGCGCCAGGTGTGCTTGAGGGAGATCTGCTCCAGCACCAGCACCCGCTCGCCGTTCACCACCGGCACCGCGCCCGGCGTGGCCTCGTTGCCCACCCAGGTCCCGTCGCCGCCGACCAGGTCCCACTGCCCCTCGACGATCGACAGCCGCGGGTCGTCCTGCAGGTCGGTGGCCGAGGCCACCCAGTCCGGCATCGGCCGCTGCCCCGGCACGCCCCGCCCCTCCGGGCCGATGAGAGCGTCGGCCAGCAGCGTGTGCAGCTGGAAGTTGTCCCCGACCCCGTCGAAGCGCACCCGGAAGGCACGCCCCGAGGCCCGGTCCAGGACCAGCAGCCGGTCGGTCTCGGCCATCAGCAGCAGCTCGTGGACCTCGCCGAACTCCTCGACGTGGCGGCTCATCCGGGCGGCCAGCGCCAGCAGCTCGGCGAACCCCCGCGGGTCCTCGCGCAGCGCGGCGCGCACCCCGGCGTCGCCCAGCACGGCGCGGATCGCGATCCCGTACGGCTGCATGGTCGCCCACGAGGCGAGCGAGTACATGTCGGCGTCGCCGAGCACCGGGGTCACCCGCGCCCGGTGCGACTCGCCGGTCTCCCGCGGGTGGGGCGGCGCGTCGCCGCCCGTGCTCTCCCAGGCGTCCGCGAACCGCAGCGCCTGCCCGCCCACCTCGCGGGCACGGCGGGTGATCTCGACCCCGGCGGGCCCCGCGGGGGTCCCCACCTCGACGAGGGCGCCGCACAGCACCGACAGGTCGGCGACGGCGCCCAGGGCGATCCGCTCCGGCGTGCGGAGACGTTCGGCGATGGCGGCGAGCGCCGCGGCCCGCTCCTCGACGGGTACGTGCCCGGCCAGCTGGAACAGCGTTCCGGCGAGCGGTAGAACGTCGTGGGGCCTCGACTGGGCGGCCTCCACGACGTCGGCGACGGCGCGGCGGAAGTCTTCGATCATTCGGGCATCGTGACACAGTCCTCCGTCAGTGCCGGAGTCCTCCCCCGGAAACGACCACCTTCGGCCACGGGGGATCACTGGGGACGAACCGTGCGTGAACACCATCGAACCGACGGATGACGGGTTCGGGTGCGACCGAAACCCCGACCCGGGTGGGCCTTCAGCCCGCGGCGGCGACCCGGGGCCGGACGGCGAGCCGGGCCGCCCCGCAGATCCAGCCCAGTGTCGAACCCCACAGCAGCCCGGTGACCAGCCCGCCCGCGAGCATCGCGTACCACCCGGCGGGCCCGAGCCCCATCTCCCAGGCGGGGACCAGGGCGCGGGGCGCCCCGGCGGCCGCGGCCCCGAGGGCGAACGCGCCCCACCCGGCGAGGAACGCCCGCCCGGCGGAGGCGTCGGGCCGGCGCGCCACGGACCGGGCCGTCGTCCACCACACGACGGCGACGAGCACGGCGACCCCGGCCAGTTCCGTGAGCAGCGCCGACAGCGGCTTCTCGCCCAGCGGCGCGAAGCGCAGCCCGGGGACGGCGAACGGCGCGCCCAGGGCGCTGGGCAGCAGCAGCCAGGCGTTCCACGCGCCCAGCAGGGTCAGGAACCCGCCGGAGCCGAACAGCAGGCACGGGAGCAGCGCGGCGGCGGACGTGGCCGCCGGGATATTGCGAATAAGATTCACGTTTTGCAGGATAGTGACGTACGTCTCCCTTCCCCACCCCCCCGAAGGACGCGACTTGCAACGTCTCCCGGCGGTCCTCGCCGTCCTGATCCTGCTCCCCGGCCTGATCGCCGTGGCCACCCGGAACGACCCGGGCCCCACCCGCTACATCACCGACGACCGCGGGCGCGCCCTGTTCCTGCACGGCTTCAACACCTCGGGATCGGCCAAGTCGGACCCGGCCCGCCTCCCCTGGATCACCGAGGAGGCCGTGCAGACCGAGTACGACCTCATGGGCACCAACTTCGTCCGCTTCCTCATCCAGTGGCAGGCCCTGGAGCCCGAGCGCGGCGTCTACGACGAGGCCTACCTCGACGCCGTCGCCGAGCGCGTCGACTGGTACGCCGAACGCGGCTACCACGTCCTCCTCGACATGCACCAGGACCTCTACGGCCGCCACACCAGCCCCGAGGAGCACTCCGGCAACGGCGCCCCGCGCTGGGCGACCCACAACGACGGCCTGCCGGTGGAGTCGCGGGACATGTGGGAGCTGGTCTACCTGGAGCCGGGCGTCGTGCGCTCCTTCGACCACTTCTGGAACACCACCGGCGACCACCCGTACCTCATGGACGACTACGCCGCCGCCTGGAACCACGTGGCCGCCCGCTTCGCCGACGAGCCCGCCGTCCTGGGCTACGACCTCATGAACGAGCCCTTCGGCGGCAGCCTCCAGGGGCCGGACTTCGAGGCCGGCCCCCTGGCCGAGCTGTACCGCCGCTGCCTGGCCCGCATCCGCGAGGCCGACCAGGACGCCTGGATCTTCGTCGAGGGCCAGGCGGTGGGCGTGAACTGGGGCTTCCCGTCGGCGCTCCCCCACCTGGAGGACCCGCGCGAGGGCGCGCCCCGCATCGTCTACGCCCCGCACGCCTACCCGCTGCCCATGGACCTGGGCCGGGCCTACGAGGGCGACTCCCGCGCGACCGTGGACACGAGCATCGACCTGTGGTCGGACAGCGTCCGCACCACCGCCGAGCGCCTGCGGGCGCCGATCGTGCTGGGCGAGTTCGGCCTGGACATGTCGGGTCCGGGCGCGGACGCCTACGTGCGCCGCATGCTGGAGGAGACCGAGGAGACGGCCTCGGGCCGCGCCTACTGGTCCAACGACCACGACGGCTGGGGACCCTGGGCGGACACCGGCCTCACCCCGGGGCCGCTGGTGGAGGTCATGTCCCGGGCCTACCCGCGGGCGGTGGCGGGCCGGCCGGTGGAGGTGTCCTACGACGCCGGCTCAGCGGAGTTCCGGCTCCGGTTCACCGAACGCGAGGGGGTGTCCGGCCCCACCGAGGTCCACCTCCCCGAGCACGCCTTCCCCGACCACGAGCTGACCGTGGACGCCCCGGACGGGTGGACCTCCGCCTGGGACGGGGAGCGCAGGGTGCTGTCCGTCCACATCCCGGACCACGGGGACGGCACGGAGTACACCATCACCGTCGTCCCGGCCTGAAGTCCCCGGGCCCGCCGGGCCCCCGGCCCGGCACCGGGGAACGCGAAGGGGCCCGCGGCGCACCGCGGACCCCTCGCACACCCCCGCCCCTAGAGGCGGCAGGCGTAGATGTCCGTCACCAGGATCGCCCGGGCGCCCAGCTGCCACAGGTCGTCCATGATCCGCTGGGCGTCCCGGCGCGGCACCATCGACCGCACCGCCACCCAGCCCTCCCGGTGCAGGGGGGACACCGTGGGGCCCTCCATGCCGGGGGTCAGCGCCACCGCCGCCTCCAGGCGCTCGGCGTGCACGTCGTAGTCCATCATCACGTAGTCGCGGGCGACCAGGACTCCGCGCAGCCGCCGCATCAAAGTGTCGAACTTGGGGTCGGGCTCGGCGTCCACGGGGCGGATCACCACCGCCTCCGACACCAGGATCGGCTCCCCGAACGTCTCCAGCCCGGCCTGGCGCAGGGTGGTGCCGGTCGACACCACGTCGGCGACGGCGTCGGCCACCCCCAGCTGGACGGAGCTCTCCACCGCCCCGTCCAGGTGGATGACGCGCGCGTCGACGCCCTGCCTGTCCAGGTAGGAGCGGAGCAGTCCGTCGAAGGAGGTGGCGATCCGCTTGCCGTCGAGGTCGGAGACCTTCATGTTCGCGCCGTCGGGTGCGGCGAACCGGAACGTGGAACCGCCGAACCCCAGCGGCAGCACCTCGTCCACCGGGGCCCCGGAGTCCAGCAGCATGTCGCGGCCGGTGATCCCGGCCTGGAGGATGCCCTCGCCGACGTACACGGCGATGTCCTTGGGGCGCAGGAAGAAGAACTCGGTGTCGTTGTCGGGGTCGACCATCACCAGGTCGCGACTGCTCTTGCGCTGCCGGTACCCGGCCTCGCGCAGCATCTCGACGGCGGGCTCGGACAGCTGGCCCTTGTTGGGCACGGCGATTCTCAGCATGTCGGGCATGTGTCTGGCTTTCGTGTTGGCTCTGCGTGTACGAAGACGTCGAGCGGCCGTACGCGCCGTGGTCGGGGCGCGCCGACCTACAGATGCTTGTAGACGTCTTCCAGTCGCAGGCCACGGGCCAGCATCAGGACCTGGAGGTGGTAGAGGAGCTGCGAGATCTCTTCGGCGGCCTGTTCGTCCGATTCGTACTCGGCGGCCATCCAGACCTCCGCGGCCTCCTCGACGACCTTCTTTCCGATGGCATGGACACCGGCGTCGAGCTGGGCGACGGTCCCGGACCCCTCGGGTCGGGTGCGCGCCTTCTCGGACAGCTCGGCGAACAGCTCTTCGAAGGTCTTCATGGTGTCTTTCCTCGACCGACAGTGCACCGACAAGCCTAGGCGGTGCGGCGACCATCCGCTGCACGCGGGGGCAGGAGTCTCAGCATGCGGGCACGGAACACGTCACACCATGCGGCGGGCGAGCACCCGCACCAGGGAGCGCGGCAGGACCTTGAGCAGACCGTCGGCGGTCTTGTACTGGGGGCCGGGCACCACGTGGGACCGACCGGCCGCCCACGCCCGCAGCGAGTCGCGGACGATGTGCTCCTTGGGCACGAACGCGAACTCGGGCAGGCCCTTCTCCTGCACGCCCCGGGTCATGTCGGTGCGCACGAACCCGGGCAGGACCACGGTGACGGATACCCCCCTGCCGCGCACCTCGGCGGACACGCTCTCGCTCCACAGGGTGAGGAACTTCTTCCCCGCCCCGTACACCGAGCCGCCGGGGTTGGCGGCGGGCTCCCCGGCCAGCGAGGACACGGTGATGACGCCCAGGCGGGCCTGCTCCCCGGCCTCGCGGCGGGCGATCTGCACGGGCAGCACGGCGCGGGTGAGGTGCAGGACGGCGCGCACGTTGAGGTCGAGCATGGCGTCGATCTCGGCGGGGTCCTGTTCGGCGAACACGCCGCCGTCACCGCGCCCGGCGTTGTTGACGAGCAGGTCGACGGCGGGTCGACCGTCGGTCCCGTCGGCGGCGAGGCGCCCGGCGACCGCGTCCACCCCGGCACGGGAGCCGAGGTCGGCGGGGAGCACCTCGACGGCGGTGGAGTAGAGGTCGCGGATCTCCTCGGCCAGCGACTCCAGCATCTCCTTGCGCCGGGCCACCAGCACGAGGCCGTAGCCGCGCTGGGCCAGGCGGCGCGCGTACTCCTCGCCGATCCCGGAGGAGGCACCGGTCACCAGCGCGGTCCGGGGGTGCTCGGTTCCGGTGGCCTGCTCCGCTTCGCTCATGGGGGCCAGCCTAGCCGCGCCGGGTCCGCCGTGCCCGGGCGGCGGCCGCCCCCGGCGGTTCCCGAACCCCCCGTGGGATGGTCCACACCGGTAATTCACGGCACGGCACCGCCGCCGCCTCCCATCGCGGACCGCCAGGGGTTAGCGTTCGGGTTATGTCCGAGACAAAGAGCACCGCCGGACCCCTGGCCGCCCTCGACGAGCGCCTGCGTGACACCAGGCTGTTCTTCACCCAGGCGCTGCGGACGTTCCACGCCACCGGCTCCATCGTGCCCAGCAGTCCCGCACTGGCCCGGGCGATGGCCGAACACGTCCGAGTCCGTCCGGTCCCCGACGAGCCGCTGCGCATCATGGAGGTGGGCGCGGGGACGGGCGCGATCACCCGCGGGATCGCCCCGGCCATGCGCCCGGGCGACACCGTGGACCTGGTGGAGGCCAACCCCGAGTTCGCCGCCCACCTGGAGAACCTGCTGGAGACCGACCCCGTGCTGTCGCCGATCGCCCCGCAGGCGACGGTGCACGCCAAGCTGGTCGGCGACATGGGCACCGACCGCACCTACGACGTGATCCTGTCGGGGCTGCCGTTCGCGAACTTCACCGCCGACTCCGTCCGGGAGATCCTGGAGTACTACTTCGAGGTGCTGCGCCCGGGCGGCCACCTCTCCTTCTACGGCTACCTCTACACGAAGGAGGTGAAGGCGGTCATCGCCCGCCGCGAGGACTACCTGCGCCAGGCGCGCACCAGCTGGGTGGTCCAGGAGTGGATCGACCGGTACGGGGTCCGGTCGGACCGGGTGCTGGCCAACATCCCGCCCGCGTTCGTACACCACCTGCGCAAGCCCGAGAAGACGTCGTGACCGCCGGGGCCCGTCCCCGGGCGGGCCCCTCGTCCCCTCCCCCGATCCGCGCGGCCGGCGCCCCCGCGCACGGAGGGATGCGACGCCGGGCCGTGCCGGCGGCCGTCCCGGGCGTACCGCAGTGGAGCCCCGCACGCAGAGCGGGCGTTCTCGCAGGTCGATGACTCGTTCGAGCCCCGGAGCAGGGTGTCGCATGACACAGCGCCCCTTTCCCCCGGGAAGAGGACGCGTTCCTGTCGCGACGGCTTCGCCCCCCCTTTCCCCGCACCCCCAGCGGCGGGAAACCCCATCCCATCCCGGACAAGCCTCCGCTATCACCTCGAAACACCTATAGAGTGATCTCCATCACGCTCCCCACGGGCCTCAGGGGCAACAGACCGCAGGTAGTCTCGCGTTGACTTCCGGGAGACCGGATCTTGACGCTGCGCGCGATCCCTTTCATCCACATCCGCGTTAAAAGTTCCTGAGATCTGTTCCAAGTCCCCCGAAGCCCCACCCGTGCCACAAGCCCCGGGTTCTACGTTTTCCACACCAATCAACGTGAACCGGATGTATGCGCGCGGAGTCCTACAGATCACCCATTTCCCCAGGTCGTTGCGTGGACCAGCGGAGGAGGCACAGTGACGCTCACCCAGGCGGTGGACGCGGTTCCGGACATGCCGGAGCAGCCCATCGGAGTGACCCCCGAGCCCTTGGCCACCGATGTGCGGCGCCGCGTGTCCGCGCTGGCCCGGACCTCCCGTCTGCTGGTCGCCTGTGACTACGACGGCGCCCTGGCACCCCTGGACGCCGACGCGCACCCCGACCGCCGCCCCCTGCCCGAGGCGGTGCGCGCCCTGCGCGAGCTGGCCGAGCTGCCCGGCACGGTGTGCGCGGTCATCTCCGCCCGGCCCCTGCGCGACCTGGCCGCCCTGTCCCGCCTGCCCGCCGAGGTCCGCCTGGTGGGCGCGCACGGCACCGAGTTCGACACCGACCTGACCCTGGACCCCTCCGCGCACGGCAAGGCCGAGGCGCTGGAGGTGCTGCGCGGCCAGGTCGAGGCCACCGCGGTGCTGTACATGGGCGGCGGGGACGGCGAGGAGCCCGTGTTCCTGCACCTGACCGGGGCCGACGCCGGGATCCGGGTCGGCGACACCACCGAGCCCTCCGTGGCCGCCCACCGGGTCGCCGACACCCCCTCCGCCGCCCAGCTGCTGGCCCTGCTGGCCGCCGAGCGCCGCTCCTGGGTGTTCGGCGAGCGCCCCACGCCCATCGAGCGCATGTCCCTGCTCTCCAACCAGGCCTCGGTCGCCCTGGTGGGCCCCGACGCCCGGCTGCTGTGGCTGTGCCACCCCGAACCCGACTCCCCCGCCCTGTTCGCCGAGCTCCTGGGCGGGCGCAGCGCGGGCGTGTTCGCGATCTCCCCGGCCCACCGGGGCCTGCCCCTGGGCCAGCGGTACGAGCGCGACACCATGACGGTGCGCACCCGCTTCTCCCGGCTGGAGGTCATCGACTACCTGGCCGAGGCCACCGACCCGGGCCGCACCGACCTGGTCCGGGTGATCACCGGCACCACCCCCGCGGTGGTGGAGTTCGCCCCCCGTCCCGACTTCGGCCGGGCCCCGGTGCGCATCACCCCCAAGGACGACGGACTGATCGTCGAGGGCGCCGAGTTCCCGATCGCCCTGCACTCCCCCGGGGTGGCCTGGCGCATCGACCACGACGGCGTCGACGACATCGCCTACGCCACCGTGCAGCCCACCTCCGAGCGCCCCGTGGTGCTGGAGCTGCGCTGCGGCACCGACTCCCTGGCCGCGTCCGCCCTGCCCGAGGCCGAGCGCCGCAGCAGCGGCGAGCGCGAGTGGTCGCGGTGGCTGAACGGCCTGGACCTGCCCGAGACCGAGAAGCGCCTGGTGGCGCGTTCGGCGCTGACCCTGCGCGGGCTGTGCACGCCCGGCGGCGGGGTCATGGCCGCGGCCACCACCTCCCTGCCCGAGGAGATCGGCGGGATCCGCAACTGGGACTACCGGTACTGCTGGCTGCGCGACGGCGCCCTGACCGTCCAGGCCCTGGTCGACCTGGGCTCCACCACCGAGGCCGAGGCGTTCCTGGACTGGGTGCACCGGGTCGTGGAGACCCTGCCCGGCCCCGAGCTCCTCAAGCCCCTGTACTCGCTGCGCGGCACCGACCTGGGCCCCGAGGAGGTCATCGAGTCCCTGTCCGGCTACGCGGGCTCGCGCCCGGTCCGGGTGGGCAACCTCGCCGACCACCAGGTCCAGCTGGACGTGTTCGGGCCGGTCGTCGAGCTCATCGCCCACCTGACCCGGGCCCGCGGCACCCTGGCCGACCGGGACTGGCACCTGGTCCAGGACATGGCCCACGCCGTGGCCCGCCGCTGGCACGAGCCCGACCACGGCATCTGGGAGGAGCGCGACGAGCCCCGCCAGCGCGTGTACTCCAAGGTCATGTGCTGGGTCACCCTCGACCGCGCCCTCACCCTGGCCGCCGAGCACGGCCGCACCCCGGACCCGTCCTGGGAGCCGCTGCGGGAGCAGATCGCCACCGAGGTCGTCACCAGGGGCTGGAACGATCAGGCCCAGGCCTTCACCACCGCCTACGACGGCACCGACCTGGACGCGGCCTCGCTGCACATCGGCCTGTCGGGACTGATCGACCCGTCCGACGAGCGCTTCCAGGCGACGGTGACCGCGATCGAGGCCGAGCTGCGCAACGGCCCGACCGTGTACCGCTACCACCGCGACGACGGCCTGCCCGGCGGCGAGGGCGGCTTCCACCTGTGCACCACCTGGCTGATCGAGGCCTACCTGGCCACCGGGCGGCGCGCGGAGGCCGAGGAGCTGTTCGCGCACCTGGTGGACTGCGCGGGCCCGACCGGGCTGCTGCCGGAGGAGTTCGACCCGGTGAGCGAGCGCGCCCTGGGCAACCACCCGCAGGCGTACTCCCACCTGGGCCTGATCCGCTGCGCCCGGCTGCTCGACCGGGACTGACCGGCCGGTCGGCCCCGAGCGCATCCCCGCCCGGCCACAGGGCCCGCGCCCCCGCCGCCGCGGACCGCCTCCGCACCGGTCTCCACGCACCCGACCGGACGGCCCGGACGGCGCCCCGGGGCCGCCGCTCGGCCGGTCGGCACGCCCGTCCGGACACGGCGGGGAGCACCGCGTCCACCCGCCGCCGGACGCGGCACCGCCGGGATCCCGCCCCGGGCACGGCGGAGGCCGCCGGCACCGCGCCGACGGCCTCGACTTCCGTGTTCCGGTCCCCGGGACCGGGGTCAGCCGCGCACCCGCTCCGCCGCCAGCATCACCACGCGCTCCAGGTCCTCGCGCGGCACCTCCTCGCCGTACGCGATCGCCGTCACGTACAGCTCGCCCGGCAGCGACAGGTACAGGTGGCGGGTCCTGCCGTCCACAGTGCCCACGTACTCGAGGTCGCCGCCCAGGGAGTCGGCCTCGTCCGTGTGGTAGGTGTCGACGTCCACGTCGATGTCCACCTCCCAGTTCATCTCCTCCTCCGCGCCCGGCACCGCCACCACGTCGGGGCTCAGGCTCGGGTCGACGTTGAGGGTGAACACCAGCGTGAACGTGGCGGCGCCCGGCGCCCCGGTGCCGTCGCTGAACGAGCAGGTCAGCTGCTCCGCGTCGGCGAACCCCTCGACCTCGCCGCGGTCCTCGGCCAGCACCGTCCCCGGCGCCAGGTCCCCGACGACCTCCGCGGCGCCCGCCTCCGCGCACGACTCCGGCAGTGCGTACCGCGCGGTCTCCTCCGGCTCCTCCTCGCCCTCCGGGCTCGGCTCGGCGCTCGCCTCCGGGCTCGGGGACGCCTCCTCGTCCCCGGAGAAGAGGCTGAAGTCCGTGTCGAACTCGTCGAACGCGACGACGTCACAGCCGACCAGGACGAATCCGCCGATCACGGCGGCGACGGCGGCCGTGCCCAGGCACGACAGGGGGGAGGACGGGATCAGTCGCATGGGTGGCTCTCGATGTTCGGAAGGGCGCCGGACGAAAGGGGACGGTTCCGGCGGGGGACACAGGGAAACTTAGCAAGTCCGCCACCGGTCCGGCACAACGGACGAGGCCGCCCCGGACGGCGGCCCGCCGTCCGGGGCGGCACGGACGGCGGGCCGCGGCGCCCCTCCCGGGTCAGGCCCGGTGGAGGGTGATGTCGCCGTGGACGCTGCGGGCGCGCACCCGGAGGGTCCGCTCGGTGGGCGCGGGGGCCTCCGCCGCCTCCAGGGAGCTGCGCACGGCCCCCTTGCCGGAGAGCGCGTCGAACCAGGTGGCGGTGCCCTCGGGCACGCCGATCTCGATCTCGCCGTAGGAGGTCTCCGTGTCGACGCCGTCCTCGCCCACCCGGCCGAGCCGGATGTTGCCGTAGGTGGTGCGCGCCGTGACGGACGACAGGGCCCGGTCGACGCTGATCTCGCCGTGCGCGGAGTTCGCCCGGAAGTCCCCGGTCACCTCGCCGATGGTGATGCCGCCGGTCGTGGACTTGACCACGGCCGAGCCGTCGATCTCCCGCACGCGGATCCAGCCGTGCGCCGTGGTGAGCCCGGCGCCGCCCGCGATGCGGTGCGCCGTGATGTTCCCGCTGGAGACGGTGATGTCGGACGGGCCCAGGGTGCCGGTGCAGCGGACGTTGCCGTAGCCGCTCGTGACGCGCAGGCGCGACCCCGCGGGCAGTTCGACGGCGATGTCCACCAGGCCGTTGCGGAGCAGGCGGCCCAGTCCCGAGCCCTGGGGGGGGTCGGTCACGGTGAGGTGGCCGTCGGCGTAGGAGACCTCGACCTGCTCGGCGGCGCGTACGTCGCTCTCCCTGTCGGCGACGCGCGGACGGACCTCGACGACGGTCTCGGACCCGTCGCCGGCGGCGACCTGGAGGGCTCCGGCGACCAGGCCTATGTCGGCGGTGATCGGCTCGGGGGTGTCGAAAACGGGCATGGCTGTCTCCCTGTTACGGCGCTGGTGGTCGTCTCCGCTGGGGAGACGCGGTGGTGGGATCCGCGGGGTGCGGTCAGCGGACCCAGCCGGTGTAGCCGCGGCCGACCTGGCGCGCCCGGGTGTCGGGCCGGGGCCCGCCGCCGTCGAGCGCGGCGGACACGGCGCGCACGAGCCAGGCGTTGACCGACAGGCCCTCGCGGCGGGCCGCGTCCTCGACCCGCGGCTTGAGGCGTTCGGGCAGGCGCAGGGTGATCCGCGCGGTACCGCCCTCATCGGCCTCCGCTCCGTGGTCGCCGACGGGGGCCCGCCCGCCCTCCGACGCCTCACCCGGGTGGAGCGGTACCGGTCCGGTCCCGCCCTGCTCGTCGTCCCCGAACCCGGGTGACGTCACGATGAAGTCGATCCGCCGCCCGCGCAGCCGGACCTCGACGGAGCCGGGCGCGAGGTCCCGGGTGACCTCGTCCATGGCGGCGGACAGGGCTTCCAGCAGGGTCAGCCGTGCGGAGGGCTCCAGCGCCGCGCTGAGGCGCTCGGCGATGAGCCGGGTCTCCCCGTCCCCGGCTTCGGCGGCCACCAGGAGCTGGCGGCGGAGTTCGTCGACATACGGCATCAGGTCCATGACATCATGCTGAAGTCATCGATGACGTCATGTCAAGCGCGCGACGCCGGGCCGGGCCGGCTCCCGGAACGCGAAGGAGGGCGCCGGGAACCGGTGCCGCACCGGTCCCGACGCCCTCCGCCGGATCCTCCGGGGACTCCGCGCCCCCGAGGGCGGCTAGAAGTTGATCATGTGCCCGGACAGGCCGTGCACGGCCTCCTTGACGGCCTCGCTCAGCGTCGGGTGGGCGTGGATGTTGCGGGACACCTCGTGGACCGTCAGGTCCCACTGCTGGGCCAGGGTCAGCTCCGGCAATAGCTCGGTGACGTCGGGGCCGATCATGTGGGCGCCCAGGATCTCCCCGTACTTGGCGTCGGAGAGGACCTTGACGAACCCGCGGCTGTCGCCGACGCCGTGCGCCTTGCCGTTGGCCATGAACGGGAACTTGGCGACCTGCACGTCGAACCCGGCCTCGCGGGCCTCGGCCTCGGTGTAGCCGAAGCTCGCGATCTGCGGCTGGCAGTAGGTGGCGCGCGGGATGAACTTGTAGTCGATCTCCTGGGTCTCGGCCCCGGCGATGGTCTCCACCGCGACGATGCCCATGGCCTCGGCGGTGTGCGCCAGCATCAGCTTGGCGGTGACGTCGCCGATCGCGAAGATGTGCGGGACGTTGGTGCGGCCCCGGCCGTCGATGGCGATGGCACCGCGCTCGGTGAGCTCCACCCCGGTCTTCTCCAGGCCGTAGCCCTCGACGTTCGGCGCGAACCCGATGGCCTGGAGCAGCTTGTCGGCCTCCAGCACCTGCTGGGAGCCCTCGGTGGTCGTGACGGTGACCTTGACGTTGTCACCGGTGTCCTCGACGCTCTCCACGCGGGTGGAGGTGAGGACCTTGACGCCGAGCTTCTTGTAGGCGCGGGAGAGCTCCTTGGAGACCTCCTCGTCCTCCAGCGGGACGATGCGGTCGAGGAACTCGACGATGGTGACGTCCACACCGTAGTTGGCCAGGACGTAGGCGAACTCCACGCCGATGGCGCCCGCACCGGCGATGATGATGCTGCCGGGGAGCTCGGACTCGAGGATCTGCTCCTCGTAGGTGACGACCCGCTCGGACAGCTGCGTGCCGGGCAGCAGCTTGGTGGAGGAGCCGGCGGCGATCACCGCGTTGTCGAAGGTGACGGTCTCGCTGGAGCCGTCGCCGCCCGCGACCTCGATGGTGTGGTCGTCGACGAACGTGCCCCGGCCGTCGATCTCGGTGATCTTGTTCTTCTTCATGAGGAAGTGGACGCCCTTGACGCGGCCGTCCGCGACCTCGCGGCTGCGGCTGAACGCCTTGCCGTAGTCGAACTCGACCTTGCCGTCCACCTTGATGCCGAAGAAGTCGGCCTCGTTGTTGAAGAGGTGGGCCAGCTCGGCGTTGCGGAGCAGGGCCTTGGAGGGGATGCAGCCCACGTTGAGGCAGACGCCGCCCCAGTACTTCTCCTCGATGACGGCGGTGTTGAGGCCGAGCTGGGCGGCCCGGATCGCGGCGACGTAGCCGCCCGGGCCCGCGCCGAGAACCACCAGATCGAAGTGTCGCTGTCCCATGACGGGATCTCCTTGAGTGTGCTCGTGACTCACCCAGCGCGGTCGGCCTGCCGGGGTGTCGGATTGCCGAACGCCAGCCTAGTCGGGTCGGCGCTCCCTGTGGGAGATCACGGGTTCCGTGCCGGTCCCCCGGCCGGACCCGCACGTTCGTCCGCGCACCCCCGCGCCCGGACGCACCCCCCGGTCCGGCGTGTCGGAAGGGGCCCGGGTGCGGACGGGGGAAGGCGCGGGGAAAGGCGCACGGGAAGGAACGCGGGAAGCGCGCGGAAAGAGGTGCGGGCGGCAGCGGGAGGACGCGGAGGCCTCACGGGAAACCGCACGGAAAGGGGCGCGGGAGGGCGCGCACGCCGCCGCGCCCCCGCCGACCGGCCTTCCCGGTCCCGCCGGGCCGGCCGGCGAAAGCGCGGCGGCGCGGCCCGCGGAGCGGGCCGCGCGTATGCGCCCGGCCGGTCAGGCCCCGGGTACCGCCCCGGGCGGGGGCGGCCACTTCCAGCCCGGCGCCCACGCCCAGCTGTCCGACACCCCCGGCGGCAGCGGCGGCATCAGGTGCGCGCCCGGCGGCCGGCCGTCGTCGGGCGGGATGTACCCGCGGGTTCCGGGCTCCTGCCGGAAAGCGGCCCAGGGCTCGGGCTCCGGGTCGGCCGTCCACGGATCCTGCCCGGAAGCGATCGGCCAGGGTCCGGGCTCGGAGACGATCGGCCAGGGTTCCGGCCCGGAGGCGACCGGCGGCGGTTCCTGACCGGAGGAGGCCGCCCACGGCCCGGGGTCGGAGACGGCCGGCGGCGGTTCCGGCTCGGAGGCGGGCTCGTCCGCCCACCCCACCGCCTCGCGCGGATAGGCCTCCGACCACGGCCCGTCCGGCGGCACCTCCTGCGAGGAGTCCCCCGACGGATCGGCCTCCACCTCCGGGTCCAGTGCCGGGAACGTCGACGACAGCGGCCCCGAGTCGACCTCCTCGAAGTGCGCCGCCACCCCGAAGTGCCGGGGCGGCCGGTGCGCGCCGGTGTCCCCGTGTTCGATGGCGGGCGCCAGCGGGTGGCGTACCGACCCGGCGGGGTGCATCCGCGACCACCACGAGGCGGCCTCGTCCGGGTGCAGCTCCTCGACGACCGTCACGCTGCCCGGGATGTGCGGGTGGCGGCGCCCCGCCCGCCACGAGTGGGCGAGGCTCTGCGGCTCCAGCACCAGCACCCGCTCCCCGTCGACGAAGGGGATGTCGGCCGGGCACGCCTCGTTGCCGACCCAGGTGCCGTCCCCGCCCACCAGGTCCCATTCGCCGCGCACCACGTCCGCCAGCGGGTCCGGGGCGCCGGCCAGGCAGGCCGCCGTCCAGCGCGGGTCCGGGCGGGAGCCCGGCAGGCGCCGCCCCTCCTTGCCGATGAGCGCGTCGGCCAGCAGGGTGTGCAGCTGGAAGTTGTCCCCGATGCCGTCGAAGCGGATCCGGAACCCCCGCCAGGAGGCGCGGTCCAGCACCAGCACCGTGTCCGCCTCGGCCATCCGCAGAAGCTCGCCGACCTCGGTGAACTCGGGCAGCCGGGTGGACAGGGCGTGCACGATCTGGCTCAGCCCCTCCAGGGCGCCGGAGTCGGCGCGCACGGCCGCCCGCACCCCGGCGTCACCGAGCATGGCCTTGGCCGCGAGTCCGTACCGCAGGCAGGTCCACCAGCCGACGGTGGCCAGGGGCGCGTTCTCGCCCAGGACCTCCTCGACCCGCTGCTCCTCGGCCTCGCCCACCTCGCCCGGGTGCGGCGGAGCGCCCCCGCCGGTCTTGTCCCAGGCGTGCATGAACGCGACCGCGGCCTGCCCGTAACTGCCGAGCTGGCGCAGCACTTCGAGCCCCACCTGCCCGGCGGGCGCCCCGGCCTCCACCAGCGCGCCGGCCAGGACCGCGAGGTCGGCGGCGATACCGGCGGCGGACTCGCAGTCGGACAGCACGGGGGCCAGCGCCTCCATGGCGGACGTCAGCTCCTCCTGCGGGACCTGCGAGGAGAGCCGGAAGACGTCGTGCACGGCCGCGGGAAACCCGGGAGCCTGCTCGGCGGCGGTATCGAGCACACGTTGGAACGCGGCACGGAACTCTTCAGTCACCCGAGAATCCTTCCATATCACCCCGTATTGTCCGTGGTCCGGATACATACGTCCACATCAGGGCGCTTTTACTCGGAACGGACGGGTGATACCGGCCTGGGATCCGTGCACGGATCAGGGTTCGACGAACCGGATCCCGCGCCCCTCGGGCTCCAGGAAAGCCAGGGTGCGCTCGCCCTCGGCGGCGACCGCGTCGCGGTCCGCGGCGCTGACGGGCTCGAACAGGGAGACCTCCAGAAGGGGCGCGGACCCCTTGGGGCGCACCACCTTCCAGGAGGCGCGCACGAACCCGTCCACCAGGACCGTTCCCGGGGGCATGCCGTTGCGGGAGGCCAGCAGCGACCGGTGGGCGTGCGGCAGCACCCGGCTCCGGTCGGCGTGGCCGCGCAGGACGTTGTCGAAGTCGTAGAGGAACCGGACGGGGGCGTCGACGTCCTCCCCGGGCCGGGGCGCGCCGGGGAGGTCGAACAGGACGCTGCCGTCCTCGGCCCGCAGTTCCACGAGGCGGTCGCGCAGCCCGGCGAAGACCGACGCGTACCGGGTGAGCGAGGACCACGCCTGGAAGTCCTTGACACCGGCCGGGCCGAACGCCGCCAGGTAGCGCAGCACCAGGCCCTCGGGGTCGGGTTCGGCGTCCATGGCCAGCCCGGTCCAGGTGTCCGCGGGCGCGAACGCGGGCGCCCCGGTGGCGCCCCACACCCCGCGCGGGGGGATCTGCACCAGGGGGATCCGGTCCTTGACCGCCTGCGCGAGGTGGTCGCCGGACACCTGCGGCCACTGCTCGACCAGGCCTTCGCCCAGTTCGCGCGGGGTCATCGGGCGGTCGAGGAGGAGCTTGTACCCGGCCCGGGCGACGGCGTCGAGGTCCATGCCGCGGGTGGCCTGGCCGTGACTGCTGCCGGAGAACCCGCGGTCGATGGCGGGCTGCACGGTGGCGCGCAGGAAACGGCAGTCCTGCGGGGTGACCAGGTGGATGGTGCCGCGCATGAGGGTGACCCGGACGAGGCCGCCGTCGGTGAGGATGCCGCCCACCCGGTGGGGGTCGAGGTCCTCGATGCGGTTCTCCAGGCCCAGGTACCAGGTGTGGGTGGTCTGGGCCTGGAGGCCGACCAGGTGCGTGACCACGTCGGCCGCGGGCAGGCGCGTGCGGGAGAGGAGGAGCTGCCGGTCGAGTGTGGCCCGGTTCAGCGCGCGGGTGCTGAGGACGGTCCCGGCCATGGATGGCTCCCTCGACGGACTCGGCGGCGGGCGTTCCCCGCACCTTATCGCCCGGCCCGGACATTCCCCGGGGCCCGGGCGCCGGGGAGGGTCCGGGCCGGGCCCGGACTGCGCGGCGCCCCGGACGGACTCTGGCCGTCCGCACACGGAGCCGGACCGCACGGAGACCGGGCCGGGCCACCGGCGGCCGCGGAGCGCCACCCCCGGAGCCGGCCGCCCGGACGGGGCCGGTCGCGCAGGCGGAGCCGGACCGCGCAGGGACGGCGCCGCGCCCCCGAGGGGCTCGGAGCCGGTCGCGCAGCCGACGGCGGACCGTTCGGATGTGGAGCCGGGTCGCGTGCGGACAGGGGTCGACGTCGCACGGACCGGAGCCTGGTCGCTGTCCACAGGCGGCGAGGCGCGGGTGGCGTGTGGCGGGGCGGGGGCGGACCATGGATTCGGGGGACTCGCACTCCGCCTGCGCCGGGACGCACTCCCCCCGAATCCATACTCGCCCACCCTCCCCGCCCCCGTCCCGTTGTTCACAGGCTGTGGACGGCCGCCCTCGGCCTCAGCCGCGGACGTCGTCGGGTGCCGCCGCGCCGGCCGCCCGGCCGGCGGCCAGCGCGTGGACACCGCCCGCCGCCAGTGCGGCGAGCGCCAGCGCCGCCGCCACCAGCACCGGGCCGTGCGCCCCGGTCGCGGCGAAGGCCATCCCGCCCAGCACCGGCCCGGCGGCCGCGCCCAGGTTGAGTGCCGCCGTCGCGAACGAACCGCCCATGGTGGGCGCACCCGCCGCGTTCGCCATGATGCGCGCGATGAGGGTGCCGCCCACGGCGAACGACAGCGCACCCTGGAGCGGGGCCAGGACCACCACCGCCGCCGGGTGCGCCGCCGCGGCGGCCAGCAGGGCCCACCCGACGGGCAGCGCGCACCCGCCCCGGACGAGCAGCGGCCGCCAGTGCCGGTCCGCGAGGCCGCCCGACACCCGGATCCCGGCGAAGGCCCCGACCCCGAAGAGCGCCAGCACCACCGGCACCACGGCAGGGGAGAGCCCGGCCGTGTCCGTCACCAGCGGCGCCAGGTAGGTGAACACGCAGAACGTCGCCCCGTTGACGAGCACGGCGAGCAGCAGGACCACCTGGAGCCCGCGGCGGCCGAGCACCGCGAACTCGGCGCCCGGCCCCGGCGCCCCGGCCCGGGACCGGGCGCTGCGAACCGCGGGGTCGCCGCGCTCCGGTGCCGCGTCCGGCCCGGATCCGTCGACCCGGTCCGGGGTGGCGGCGAGCACCGCGACGAGCGCGGGCACCGACACCGCGGCCACCGCCCACAGAGTCGAGCGCCACCCGAGTCCGGCGCCCAGGAGCGCCCCCAGCGGGACTCCGGCGACCAGTGCCAGGGTGGTTCCGCCGAGCACCACCGCCAGTCCGCGGGCCCGCAGGCCGGCGGGGACCACGGCGGCGACCACGGCCAGGGCGACCGCCAGGAACCCGGCGTTGGCCAGGGCGGCGACCACCCGGGTGGCGAGCAGGACGGCGAAGTCGCCGGTGAGGGCGCCCACGACGTGGGCGGCGGTGAACAGGCCGAGGAGCCCGGTCAGGGTCCACCGCGGCGGCCACCGGCGGCCCAGCGCGGCCATCAGGGGCGCGCCGACCACCATGCCGACGGCGAAGGACGATGTCAGCAGCCCCGCCTGCGGGATGGGAACGCCCAGGTCGGCGGAGATCGCGGGCAGCAGCCCGGCGAGCATGAACTCCGAGGTGCCCTGCGCGAAGACCGCGAGGGCGAGCATGTACAGCAGAAACGGCACGGGTGTCTCCCGAGAGCGTCGTGTGAAGGGAACGCGGGCGCGCGGCACCGCCGGAGTTCACGAGCGCATGGGAGACGGACCCCGCGGCGGGGGTCCGGGATCTCGGCCGACGGCGAGGGGCGTCGGCGGCGTCACGTGCCTACCGGCGGACCGGCGGCACGTGTCTGGACGCTTCGGGAGAGGACACGGCCCGAACCTACCCTCCGCCCCGGGGCCGGTGTCCAACCGTTTTCGGCGGCCGCCCCGGAAGACCGGTCCTTTCGGATCCACCCTGTGGACAACCGCTCCCCGCCCCCGATCTCCGGCACCCTGGAACCATGGACGTCACCGAGGTATTCACATGGCACGGACACCGGATCGCCTGGGGGCGGCGGGGCGAGGGCCCGCCCCTGGTGCTGTGCCACGGCACGCCGTGGTCCTCTCGCCTGTGGTCGCCGTTCGCGGACGCGCTGTCCCGCGACTTCACCGTGTACCTGTGGGACATGCCGGGTTACGGCGCCTCCGGGAAGAACGCGGAGCACCCGGTCGACCTGGGGGTGCAGGGGGAGGCCTTCGCGGCGCTCCTGGACCACTGGGAGCTGGACCGCCCACACGTCATCGCCCACGACTACGGCGGGGCCGTCTCGCTGCGCGCGGCGCTCCTGCACGGTGCCGTGTACCGGGGGCTGTGCCTGGTGGACGTGGTGGCGCTGCGGCCGTGGGGGTCCGCCTTCTTCCGACTGGTGCGGGAGAACGCGGCGGTGTTCGCACAGCTCCCGGAAGCCGTGCACGAGGGGGCGGTGCGCGCCTACATCGCCGGTGCGTCCCATCGGGGGCTGCGCGGTGAGGACCTCGACATGCTGGTCGGCCCGTGGCTGGGCGAGGAGGGCAAGGCGGCGTTCTACCGGCAGATCGCCCAGGCGGACGAGCGGTTCACGGAGGAACTGGAGCCGCGTCTGGCGAAGCTGCCGTGCCCGGTGCACATCGTGTGGGGGACGGAGGACGCGTGGATTCCGGTCGACCGCGCGCACCGGCTGCAGGCGGCGATCCCGGGCAGCACGCTGTCGCTGATCCCGGAGGCCGGGCACCTGATCCAGCTGGACGCGCCGGTCGCCCTGGCCGACGAGCTCCGCCGCTGGGCCACCACCCGACCAGCCACGTCCTGAGCAGGGGCCCGGCGGTCCTGCCGGGCACGGCCGGCTCTCCGGACACACCCGGTCCGCCGCAGTCGGCCAGGCGGCACCGGCCACGGGCGAGGTCGGCCGCCGGGCGAGCCGGACACACGCGGCCCCCGGCGGGCGGCCCCGGTGAGGGCCACGGTCGGCTCCCCGGACACGCTCGAACCCCGCAGCCGACCAGGCGGCACCGGACTCGGGGCGAGACCGGTCGCAGAGAGAGCCGGACACACCCCTGCGCCGAGGCGCTACCGGGCCTGCGTCGGGGACGGAGCCGAGCGCCTGGGAGGAGGGCCGGCCAGGCCGTCCGGACGATCGACCGGCGGCAGCGGTGGCAGCGGTGGCAGCGGCGGAACAGGCGGGGCCGGCCGGGTCGGCCCGGCTCACAGGGCTGCTCAGCGATCGGCAAGGGGACGGGCTGGACCGAAGGGCGGTAGAAGCGGCAGGCGTCACCGGTGAACGGGATGGAGGTGGTCGATCGCCGAATGCGGAACGGGCTCGGTGTGGAGGGCGCGCAGGGTGCGCACCAGGCGGAGGATCGCCTCCGCGTCCTCCGCGGTGCCCTCCGCCAGGTCGTACACCATCTCCAGGGAGGCGATGACCTCGCCCAGGGTCGGCTGCCCGATCGGCCACTCCCACCCGGTCGTCCGCACGCCCGCCTCCCGGCGTGCGCCCCGGGCCGCGTTCTGTCTCTCCTGCAGCATGAGCATCGCCTCGTACAGCGACGCGGGCTCGCCTCTCACGATGCCGGACCTCCGTGCGGGAGGCCCACGGCCTCGGGCTCCGCGCGCACACGGGGAGGGCTCTGCTCCCGGCTCCGGGACCGGCCGCCCACGGGGCACGGGTGTGCCATGGGGTTGACCGAGGACCACGAGCACCCCTGCGCCGGGCAGTTCCAGTACCCGTCCGCCAGGGGCTCCCCCGGGATCACCACCGGCCGGGCCACGGTACGCGGGCCCCGCAGCCGCGCGGTCGCGATGTGCAGGTCCGGGCCGGTGCCGATGGCGGCGCGCACGGCGGGGCCCGCGGGCGCCGGCACGGGCACGACCGTGGGGCCGGTACCGGCGCGCGGGAAGGCCGGCCCGGAACCGACACCGGGATGCGTGGGACCCCCCTCGACTCCCAGGCGCGCGGCGGAGGCCTCGGGCGCCGGGGCACCGCCGTGGCCTGTACCGGTGCGGGACGCGGCATGCCCGGAACCAGCGCCGGGGTGCGCTGCGGCGCCTCCCGCGTCGGGAGCGGCCGGTCCAGGAGCGGGTTCCCGGCCGTCATGAGTGCGGCCGGACCCGGTTCCGGGACCGTTGCCGGGGCGCGACCCGGCGTCCCCGATGCCGATGGGCGGGGTGGCGGCCGCGGACACGGGGACACCACCGGGGCCGGTGTGCGAAGTGGGATGGCCGAGGACCCCGTCGGGGCGCTCGGGAACGCTTCCGAAACCGGAGATGGTCGGTGTGGCCTCGGGGCCGGTACCGGTACGAACGGGGGCGGTTCCGGAGCCGGTGCGCAGAGCGGCGGCCGCGGACACGGGGACCCCGCCGGGGGGCACCGGGGACGGGGCGCCGGGGTCGCCGGCCGCCACCGTTGTCGCAGACGGGCCCGGCTGCGGTGCCGGTGTGCGCACCGCGGGGACCGGCTCCGCAGCCGGCACCGGTCGACGGCGGTGTGCGCCGACGGTCCGCGGGCCGCCACGCTCCCCGGCCGCCTCCGGGGACCGCGGCCTCCCCGTGCCCGCACCGGCCCTCCGCTCGGCGTCCCGCAGGCGCCCCATCAGCTCCTCCTCCGTGGACGCGCCCTGCCAGCGGACCTCGGCCGTCCCCCGGTAGAAAGCCACGTACGCACGCATGGCCGGAGCCCACATCACCGTCCACATCGGGCCCGCCTCGGCGTTGAGCCGCCGGGCCGCCTCGTACTGTTCGCCGTCGTCGGCGCGGTTCCAGCTCATCGCAGGGATCACCCGCGATCCAGCTCGAACCAGACCGTGGTCCGACCGCCCTCGGACAGGACCCCCCACCTGTCCGCCTGCAGGGCGACCAGCCTCAGCCCGAACCCGCCTTCGCGGTCCAGGTCCTGTTCCCGCACGTGCGGGGTTCCGGAGCAGTCGCCGTGCACCCCCTCGTCGGTCACCCTGACCTGCACCCGTCCGCGCAGCCGGTGCAGCGTCACGGCGACCCTGCCGCCGGGCCGCCCGCTGCGCGTGTGCCGGACGGCGTTGGTGAACAGCTCGCTGACCAGGCACTGGAGGACATCGTTCTGTGCCTCGGGCAGCAGCGCCAGCGCCGCCATCTGTCGGCGCAGAGCCCCTGTCTGCTCGGGGGTCCCGGGGACCGTGATCGAGTGCCCCAGTTCCCCGCTCTCGACGTCGACGAGGATCGCGACCCGGTCGCGCGGGTCCACGGTGCGGCGCGGCAGCGGTACGGGTCCGGGTGGCGCCGGACTCGGCGGACGGGGTACCAGCTCCTCGACGTCGTCGCTGGAGGCAGTGTTCCGCTCTCGGCGGGGTTCCATGCGGGTCACCGATCCCATCTTGTGCGCTTCCGCCTTCCGCATCGTTGTCCGACGACGCCAAGAACCACCCAGAAGAACCGACAAGGGTACAAAGACCCTTTCGGTTACCGTGCGCCTTCGTGAGAACACCTTGGGGGAGCCGTTCGGTGAAAGGCCAGTGAATCAACCACAGGGACAACATTTCGGCGAATCGGTTGCGGGCGGTTGAGAGTGCGTTGCATCGTGGTTATCCCCGGTTTCCCCCCTCACTCGGACAGGTGACGAATGACCGATCGCCGCAAGCCCGAATGGGCCAAGGTGGGCAAGGAGCTCAAAGCCCTCCGCCGCGCGGCCAAGCTGACCCAGGCGGAGCTCGCGCCTTACGCCAACGTGGTTGCCGCACATGTGTCCGCCTGGGAGAACGGCAAGCGCGGCATGAGCGAGGAACAGGTGTTCCGGCTCGACCAGGCGCTCAAGGCGAACGGCCAACTGGTCCGCGCATGGGAGAGAAGCCAGGAAACCGAAACCATCCCACCCTGGTACAAAAAGGTTCCGAAGCTGGAGCAGAAATCAACCGAGCTCCGGGAGTACCAGTCCCAGATCTTCCCCGGCCTGATCCAGACACCCGAATACGCCCGCACCACCATCCAGCACACCGCACCATGGGCCACCAACGAAGAGGTGGAAGAGATGGTGCTGGCGAGGCAAAAGAGGCAAGAGATACTCGTGAGGGACCACCCTCCGCTAGTGTCTATCGTGGTAGAGGCGTTCGTCCTAGACCTCGTCATGGGGGACGAAACTACCCAAATCGCCCAGCTGGACTGGGTGCTGCACCTTGTCGAGGAAGGCAAGATCCGCTTCCAGGTCACACCCCCGAGGACCCTGTACCACCCCGGAGCCGCTGGCCCGTTCCGGATCTACACCTTCTCCGACACTCCACCGCTGGCCTCTGCCGAGTATGCAAGCGGCGAGGTGCTCATCGACGACCAAGAGACCGTGCAGAAGTGCATGACCATCTTTGGGCTCCTGCAAGCCGAAGCACTGCCGATGAGGGCCAGCGTTGAATATGTCAGGAAGGTCAGGGAAAGCATTGAAGAGCAGGCACGAACTCGGCCAGCTGCCATGGCACAAGAGCAGCTACAGCGCAGCTCAAGGCAGCTGCGTGGAGGTGGCTGAGGGGCTGGACGTCCTCGTTCGGGACACCCAGAACCGCCCCCTCGGGCACATCGACTACTCCGCCGAAGCGTGGGCGTCCTTCCTCCGAGGCGTGAAGCTCCACGCCTGAACCCGAGCGAGAGGATCGCCGTGGAGAACCGGCGCAAGAGCAGTCACAGCGCCGCCGAAGGCGGTTGCGTCGAGGTCGCCGAAGGGCCTCTCGTCCTTGTCCGTGACACCCAGAACCGCTCCCTGGGCCACCTCGACATCAGAACCGACGCCTGGGCCGCGTTCCTCCACAGCCTGAAGCCTCGGGTCTCCTAGGTTTCAACCCCCGCTCAACGGCCGACCGGCTCCCCCCGGTCGGCCTTTTTTCTTGTCCGACCCAGGGAATCACATTTCGGACATAAGCCAATCAATACTAAGAAAGTTCGGACACTTTCCCACACTTCGCCGACCTGCGGGAACGCGATTCCGACACGGCCCCGAAAAACATTGCCGATCGGGCGGCATCCACCCCTGATCCGGCTATAGCCTTCTGCCGAAACAACTTCACATGTCCTCATACGGCAGTGACCCCGCGACGCCTGAGAAACGTCCGAGGTCGTGGCCGGCAGTAGAAACCTTCAACCCAAGAAATGTCAGCGTGAGCCAGTCTAGTGCCGCGCTCCTCGGCCGTGTCCCGCGTATGGCGGGAGCGCCGTTCTCCCCTTCCCGAAGCCGTCACACGCGGCCCGCCCTCTTCGGCTTCCGCCACAGGTCCGGGCGTGTCCGCCGCTACGCCGAGAACCCGCCCCCGGCCCGGCGCTCCGCCCTCCGCACGCGCCGGGAAAGCGAGGCCCCCACCCGTTCCGAACTGCGTCCGGCCCCGTCGGGCACCGCCTTCGACGCCTCCGGCATCGAGCCGGCCAGGCCCTACTGCGCAGACCACGAGCGCCGTCGCAGCGAGCACCCCGCCGACCGCTTCGAGGCCGAGACCCGGGTCCGCCTCGCCCGCTGGAGCATCGGGCGGGAACCGAGCGGACCATCAGCACCCCGCGCCACCGTGGCGGATTCCGCGGACCGGGGCTCACCGATCACCAGCTCGGCGACGGAACGCCGACCGGTCCCCGTCCCCGCACCTCCGACGAGCGGGCCGACGCCGAGGGAGGGAGCGGTCTGCTGCTCGTCGAAAAGTTGTCCACAGCCTGGGGACGTCTCCCGGGCCACCACACCCGGGCGGCGTTCCCCCTCCCGGGCGGCGTCCGCCGAAGCCGGTGACCGCGGAGCCGGGCGTCCTCCCGCGCCCGGCCCCTCGGCCGCCCTCCCTCCGCAAACGACAAAGGAGTCCCATGCCGAGTCGATCCCATGAGATCCCGCTCCGGCTGATCCAGAACAGGCCGGAGACCGTCCCCGTGCTGCTGCGCGAAGCCCTCGGGTACCCGGTCCCCCACCACACCGAGGCAGTGCTGACCTCATCGGTCCTGACCAACTGCGACCCCAAGGAGTGGAACGCCGACGGGGCGGTCCTGCTCCGCGACGGTCACCGACCCGCCCTGGCCGTGGCCGTGGAACGCCAGCACCGCCGTGACGACCGCAAGCGCTTCAGCTGGCTCGCCTACCTCGCCACCCTGTACGGGCGCCTGGAGTGCCCGACGGTACTGATCGTGCTGTGCCCGGACGAGGCGACCGCCCGCTGGTGCGCACAACCCGTCGAGACCGGCCATCCCGGGCTCGTGCTGCGTCCTCTGGTGATCGGCCCCGACACCATGCCGGTCGTGGTCGACCCGGAGCAGGCCCGCGCCCTGCCCGAACTCGCGGTGCTGTCCGCGCACGCGCACGGCGAGCACGACGGCCGGGTGCTGAAGGCACTGGTCGAGGCGCTGGATTCCGCCGGTGAGAAGAACCGTCCGTTCTACTATGACTATGTGCTGGCCGGCCTCAACGAGGCGGCCCGTAAGGAGCTGGAGGGCTTGATGTCCGTGGAGACCTACGAATGGCAGAGCGACTTCGCCCGTAAGTACGTCGGCCTCGGCCGCGAGGAGGGCCGCGAGGAGGGCCGAGAGGAGGGTGTCGCCACCAGCGTGCTGCGCGTCCTGAACAAGCGCGGGCGGACCGTCTCCGACCAGGTCCGTGACCGCATCCTGTCCTGCCGCGACCTCGACACCCTCAACTCCTGGCTGGACAGGGCCCTGGACGTCGACCGCGCCGAGGACCTCTTCGACTGACCCGGGACGCCTCCGCCCGGATGCCCCGGACAACGAGTGCCCCCGCCCGGCGGGGGCACTCCTGTCACACCGCCTCTGCGGCGGAAGGTCCCCCTACCCCCTCACCCCGTGTCGGCCTCCGGAGGCGCCCGGGCGACCGGCCCCGGGCCCGGAAAAGCCTCCGGTGGCTAGGGTCGGAGGCATGCGCGACATCCGGGTCATCCTCATCGGCGGCACCTCCCACACCGGAAAGTCCACCGCCGCCCAGGCGCTCGCCGGGCGGCTCGGCTTCTCCCACGCCGCCACCGACCACCTCGCCCGGCACCCCGGCCGCCCCTGGCGGACACCCGACCGGGAGGTGCCGCCGCACGTCGCCGAGCACTACGGCACCCTGCCCCTGGACGGGCTGATCGACTCCGTCCTCGCCCACTACGAGCGCCTGTGGCCGCGCATCGAGGCGACCGTCGCCGAACACGCCTCCGGCGGCGGTCCCGGCCTGGTGCTGGAGGGGTCGGCACTGTGGCCGACCCGGGTCGCGGGCCTCGCCTCCCCGCACACGGGGGCCGTATGGCTCACCGCGCCCGACGACCTGCTGCGCGAGCGCGTGCACGCCGGTTCCGGCCGCTCCACCGCCTCCCCGGAGGAACGGCACCTCATCGACGCGTTCCTCGCCCGCACCCTGCGCTTCCAGGAGCTCATGCGCGCCGAGGCCGAGCGGCTCCGCCTCACCGAGCTGCCCGTCGACGGCTCCCGTACCGCCGGACAGACCGCCGACGCCGTGCTCGCCGCCGTCACCGCCCAGGTCTCCCCGGGACGTGCCCGCACTCCTCGCCCCTGACCCGCGCACGCCCCCGGAGCCGTCCGTCGACCGGCTGCGGGCAGCATGCGGTGCGCCACGCCGGAAGGAGCCGGACGGCCTCCTCCCGGTCGACGGAACGGTGGTCGGGGGCCTGGGAACCCGGCGGCCCGGTGGCTCGGGCGCCTCGACGGCGACACGGACGGCGGCACGGGTGGCGATCGGTCCGGCGAGGACGGCGACGGCCCCGATGACGGCCGCGGCAAGGGCCGCGCCGACGCCGGGGAGGAGAGGATGCGGTGCGGGCGCGGGACCTCCGACCGCACCTCACCGGTACGACGCCGCCGCCCCGGGCGGGGTCGGCCACCGGCACGGCCCCCGGGAAACCGCGGGAAACCGCAGGCCGGGCATCCCTCCCGCCCTCTTCTTTAGAGTTGAGTTAGAACGACTCAAGTAAGGGAACGGCAGCCGGCGCAGGCCCGTTCTCACGGGTAGAGGACCTCGCGGACCGCGCACCCGTCCGGAAAGGTTCCCGCGGCACAGGGATCTCCGTCCCCGGCCCGGGGCCCGTCCGTCCTACGGACCCCGGGCTTCCCGGCCTCCGGACCCCTGCGGGGGCGGTCCGGCGGCCACGTACCCGTACGAGGAGGCGCACATGTTCTCCCCCGACCCTCGGGCCCTGCCCGCCCCGCCCACGGGGTGGTCGATCGGGTCCTACCCCACCTACGCCGAGGCGCAGCGCGCCGTCGACCACCTGGCCGCCACCGACTTCCCGGTCGAGGACCTCACCGTCGTGGGGACCGGAACCCGCGTGGTGGAGCGGGTCACCGGACGGCTGACCCGGGCGCGGGTGCTGGGATCGGCGGCCCTGTCGGGCATGTGGTTCGGCCTGCTCATCGGAGTCGTGCTGGGGGTGCTCACCCCGGGCGGGATGCTCGGGTCGATCCTCGCGGGGCTGTTCGCCGGCGTGGCCGCCGGCACGGCGTTCGCGGCCATGGGCTACGCGGCCATGGGCGGCAGGCGCATGTTCGTGTCGCACACGCAGATCGTGGCGGACCGGTACGAGCTGCTGTCCGAACCGCGCAGCGCCGAACGCGGCCGCGACCTGCTCGCCCGCTTCTCCCTGACCTCGCCCTCCCACTGACCCAGCACACCCGTCCGGCGGCCCCGGCACCCCGGAGTGCCGGGGCCGCGCCCGTCCCCGCCGCTCCGGACCGGGGACCGCGCGGAACACGAGCGGGGGCCGTCGGAACGACGGCCCCCGCTCCGCGGGCCCCGGACCCGCCTCCGGCCTAGTACTCGACCGGGATCTCCTCGAACTCCCCGAACGGCCCGGCGCGCAGCGTCAGCGCCTCCACGCTCGTGGCCGGGGCCGGGAACACCGCCACCAGGTTGTAGGTGTTGCCCGGCTGGAGGACGTGCACCTCCTCGGCGAAGCTGCTGTAGCGGCCCTCGCCGAAGTCCATCTGCGCCACGTACCGCACCAGCCCGCTCTCCGGCTCGAACAGCTGGAAGCCGCCCAGCGTGCCCTTGCTGAACTGCTCCGGGCCGCCGGCCACCACGTCCGAGCCGCCCATCTCGGGCATCAGCGGCTCGTCGGTGGTGTTGGTCAGCGCGACCGTGCCGATCACGTACGCGCCGTCCCGGCGCAGCGGGTAGACCTCCAGGCGGATGCCGTCCTGTTCGCTCTCGGCCACCACCGAACCCGGGTCGTCGTCGTAGGGGGCGGGCCAGGTGACGTTGCGCTGGGCGGTGTCGAGCCCGTCCTCGTCGTACTCCTCTTCCTCCGTCGTCTCGACCTCGGTGTTGAAGACGTAGGAGAACTCGACACGGCGGTTGCGGGCGCGGGCCTGCTCGTCGTCGGGGCCGCCCTCGCGGGCGATGGGCTCCTTCTTGCCGCGGCCCTCGACCTCCAGCTCGTAACCCGGGCCGATCTCCTCGGCCAGCAGGTCGCGGACGCTCTCGGCGCGCTGCACCGACAGGCGGTCGTTGTAGGCGTCGTCGCCGATGCCGTCCGTGTGGCCGATGATCGTGATGACCGGCTCGTCGGGGTCGACGTTGGCGGCCAGGGAGGTGGCGGCCCGGCGGACGACCTCCTCCGCCTCGGCGGTCAGGTCGGAGCGGTCGAACTCGAACATGACATCGGAGTGCAGGGAGATGATCTCGCGGTCGCCGTCGCGGGTGGTGGAGGCGATCTCGGAGTCGACGAAGCTCTGCACCCACCCCTCGTCGGCGACGGCGTCCTCGTCGGGGCGCCGGTTGACGAAGGTGAGGTTCTCCCCGCGCGGCGGCGGGTTGTCCAGGGAGAGGTGGTCCGCACCGTTGGGGCTCTCCGGGTCCGCGCGCTCCTCCTCGACGTCCTGGACGGGGATGCCGGTCATGGCGCCCAGCCCGCTGCCGACGAAGGTGACCTGGCGGACCTCGTCGGGGATACGGGGGAAGTAGCGGACGTACTCGTTGGTGACGCCGTCGTGGACGGGGTAGAGGCCGTCCTGGTTGGGGCTCTCGGACCCGTACTTGAGGCCGTCCGCGTCGAGGAACTGGCGGTAGACGCGGCCGGTGAGCGGGTCGACGAGGGTGTGGGCCATGCTGAGGTTGCGGTTGGGGCCGGCGAAGTCGTCGAGATAGGTGATCTCGTAGTACATGACGGTGTACTCGTCGGTGCGCTCCAGGCCGGTGACGGCGAAGCGCATCTCGGCGTCCTGCCCGGTGTCCTGGAAGATCCGGCCCTCCCGGACGTAGGGGAACTCCTCCTTGACCTCGGGGGGGCCGGACGCGTTCCCGAACGTCTCGGACCACCAGTCCGATATGTCCGCGGTGATCGTGCAGCCACTGAGCAGGAGGCTGCCCGAGACCATGAGCGCGGCCGCGGCGATGGGCGTCTTCCGCACCATGTGGGGGAACTCCGATCGTTGGGGAGACGTACGGGAGATATCCTCCTGCACTCCCGGAGTCGAACCGACCGCGGTGTCCCGCAACGGGAGGAAAGTCCACCGGGCCTGGCGCCGGGAGGCGGCGATGGGCGATTCTTTCTGCCATGTCAGCATCTGTCCCTCCCCGCTCCGCGGGCCCGCTCATCGGTCTGGCGACGGCGGCGGCCGCGCTGGGGGCCGCCCGGCCGGCGGCCGCGCTGCTGGGGGTGTCGCCGCCGGTCACGGTGGTGGCCGACGCGGTGGTGGACCACAGCCCGTCCGGCCTGGTGGCCTGGGCGGTCTCGGTCTTCGGAACGGCCGACAAGGCCGTACTGGTCGCGGGGGTCCTGCTGGTGGTGGCGGCGGTGGCGTGCGTCTCGGGAGTGCTCGCCCTGCGCCGTCCGGCCGCGGGGTACGCGGTTCTGGGCGCGGCCGCACTGGCGGGTGTGGCCGCCGCCTGGCTGCGCCGCGGTGGCGACCCGGGGGCTGCGGTCCCGGTCCTGGTGGCGGCACTGGTCGGCGCCCTGGTTCTGGCCCTGCTGCGCCGCACCCTTCCCGCACCCGTGCCTCCGACCGGGGTGGCGGAGATCGACGGACCGGGCGGAGCGCCCGGGGCCGACGGACCGGGCGGGGAACCCGGGACCGGACCTCCGCGGGAGGTCACCGGGGTCGGGCCCCCGCAGGAGCCGACCGGGGCGACGGGAGCGGGCGGCCCGGGTGGGACGTCCGGGGGCGGGGCGGACGAAGCCGGGACGTCCGGGGTACCGGTGGGCGGGGCATCCGCCGGGCCTGGGCGGCGCACCGTGCTGGCGTCGGCCGGGGTGATCGCGGCGGGCGCGGCCGCAGGCGGGACCGGCCTGTGGCTGCCGTCGGCGCTCGGGCGGGGCACGGGGCCCGAGTCCCTGCGGCTTCCGGCCGCCGCCCGCGCGCTCCCGCCCCTCGCCCCCGGCACGGACCTCGGCATCCCCGGGCTCTCCCCCTTCTTCACCCCCGCCCCGGAGTTCTACCGCATCGACACCGCACTGACCGTCCCCCGTCCGGACCCCTCCCGGTGGCGGCTTCGGGTGCACGGCATGGTCGACCGCCCCTTCGAGATCGACCTGGACGAGCTCCTCAGGCTCCCCCTCGTCGAGGCCGACATCACCCTCACCTGCGTCTCCAACCAGGTCGGCGGCGACCTGGCGGGCAACGCCCGCTGGCTCGGGTACCCGCTCGCCGACCTGCTCCGCCGCGCCGGGGTCCACGCCGACGCCGACCAGGTCCTCGCCACCTCCCACGACGGCTGGACCTGCGGCACCCCCACAGAAGTCGTCATGGACGGCCGCAACGCCCTCCTCGCAGTCGGAATGAACGGCGAGCCCCTGCCCCCCGAGCACGGCTTCCCCGCCCGCACCGTGGTCCCCGGCCTCTACGGCTACGTCAGCGCCACCAAGTGGGTCACCGACCTCGAACTCACCCGCTTCGCCGACGAGCAGGCCTACTGGACCGACCGGGGCTGGGCGGAGCGCGGACCGGTCAAGACCATGTCGCGTATCGACGTCCCCGGCGACTTCACCCGGGTCCCCGCCGGAGAGGTGACCGTCGCCGGGGTGGCCTGGGCCCAGCACACCGGCATCGACGCGGTGGAGGTGCGCCTGGACAAGGACGAGTGGCACACCGCCGAGCTGGCGAGGGTCCCCGGCATCGACACCTGGGTCCAGTGGGTCACCGAGGTCACCGTCGGTCCGGGCATGCACGCGCTGGAGGTGCGCGCCACCGACGCCACCGGGTCCACCCAGTCGTCGGTGCCGGTCGAGACCATCCCCGACGGCGCGGAAGGGTGGCACTACCTGCGGTTCACCGCCGAGTAGGGGCTCCCGAAAAAAATCCGGTCCGGACCCATCCGCTCCCCCACCCTGCTCCGAATACCCCACGTGACCACGAGAGCGCAGGACACCCGGGAGCGGAGCCGCAGGAGAGGGCGGCTCCTTCCCGGTCTGTGCTCGGGAGTGGTGACCGTCGCCGCGGCCGTGGCCGCCGGAGAACTGGTCGCCGCTCTCCTGGGGACGGCGTCCCCGGTGGTCTCGGTCGGCGACGCCGTCGTCGACAACACGCCGCAGGCCCTGGCCGAATGGGCGATCGCCCTGTTCGGGACCGCCGACAAGCTCGTGCTGGTCTCGGGCATCGTCGTCGTCCTGGTGCTGGTGGGAGGCGTCCTCGGAGTGGTCGCGCTGCGGCGGCCGCTCTGGGGGTACGCGGGCCTGGCGGCGTTCGGTGCGGCGGGCGCCGCAGCGGTGTTCATCGGTCGCGGTGACGACGTGAGGGCCCTGATCCCCGTCCTCACCGCCGTGGCCGTGGGTGTTCTCAGCCTGAACGCACTGCTGCGGGCCGCCCGCCGTGTCCGGACGGCCCCCCGGAGGGGCGCCGCGGTGGAGACCGCCCGGGAGGAGGCCGTGCCCGCGGGGGCGGGCGCGGCCGAGCACCGGCCGGGTCGGCGCGCGTTCGTCCTGACCTCCGTGGGGATCGCCGCGGGCGCCGGCGCCGCCGGAGCCCTGTCCCGCCTCGTGTCGGGGTGGCCGGGTGGAGCGGGCGGACCGGGGTCCGTGGCGCTGCCTGCCGCGGCGCGGCCGCTGCCTCCGCTCCCGGCGGCGACCGAGCTCGGCGTCCCCGGCCTCACCCCGTTCGTGACCCCGAACCGGGACTTCTACCGCATCGACACCGCACTGACCGTCCCCCGCCCGGATCCGGTCCGGTGGCGGCTGCGGGTGCACGGCATGGTCGACCACCCCTTCGAGATCGACCTGGCCGAACTCCTGGACCTTCCCCTCGTCGAGGCCGACATCACCCTCACCTGTGTCTCCAACCAGGTCGGCGGCGACCTGGCGGGCAACGCCCGCTGGCTCGGGTACCCGCTCGCCGACCTGCTCCGCCGCGCCGGCGTCCACACCGACGCCGACCAGATCCTCGCCACCTCCCACGACGGCTGGACCTGCGGCACCCCCACCGAGGTCGTCATGGACGGCCGCAACGCACTCCTCGCCGTCGGCATGAACGGCGAACCCCTGCCCCCCGAGCACGGCTTCCCCGCCCGCACCGTGATCCCCGGCCTCTACGGCTACGTCAGCGCCACCAAATGGATCACCGACCTCGAACTCACCCGCTTCGCCGACGAACAGGCCTACTGGGCCGACCGGGGCTGGGCGCTCAGGGCCCCGATCCACACGATGTCGCGGATCGACGTCCCCGCGCCGCTGGGCCGGGTGGACGCCGGGGAGGTGGTGCTGGCCGGGGTCGCCTGGGCCCAGCACCGGGGGGTGGACGCCGTCGAGGTCCGGGTCGACGACGGCCCCTGGGCCCCCGCCGAGCTGGCGAGGGTCCCCGGCATCGACACCTGGGTCCAGTGGGTCACCGAGGTCACCGTCGGCCCCGGCCGCCACGACGTGGAGGTGCGCGCCACCGACGCCACCGGGGCGGTGCAGACCGCCGAACGGGCCGAACCGATACCGGGCGGGGCCACCGGCCACCACCGGATCGCGTTCACCGCCACCTGATCCTCCGCCGCACCGAAATTCTTCACCTCCGATTCCACGGTTTTCACGAGAAGAACAGTCAAAGGAGAGCAAGATGATCCGCAAGAGCATCCTCGTCGGCGCCGCTGCCACTCTGGCCCTGGGCCTCAGCGCCTGCGGAAGCACGGGAGCGGAGGAGACGCCCGCCGAGGGCACCGCCAGCGAGGAGAGCACCGACCAGGGCATGGACAACGGTGGGGGCGAGATGGCCACCGCGGGCGAGAACTTCGGCCCGGGCTGCGCCGCGGTCCCCGAGGACGGCGCCGGCAGCTTCGAGGGCATGGCCCAGGACCCGGTCGCCACCGCCGCCTCCAACAACCCGGTGCTGTCCACACTGGTCACCGCCGTCACGGAGGCCGACCTGGGTGACACGCTGAACTCGGCCGAGGACATCACCGTGTTCGCGCCCACCAACGACGCTTTCGAGAAGATCCCGCAGGAGGACCTGGAGGCGCTGCTCGCCGACAAGGAGCAGCTCACCGAGGTGCTGACCTACCACGTCGTGGAGGGCCGCCAGGCTCCGGACGCGCTGGAGGACGGGACGTTCACCTCGCTCCAGGGCGGGGACGTCACCACCGAGGGCGCCGGCGAGGACTTCACCGTCAACGGTGACTCCAAGGTGGTCTGCGGCAACGTGCAGACCGCCAACGCCACCGTGTACATCGTCGACACCGTGCTGATGCCGCAGTAGTCGACACGGGAGTCCCGGGCGGTCCGCGAGCGTGAGCCGGGTCGTCCGGGTCCCATCAGGGCCGCACCGGCCGGTGCGGCCCTCCACCTCGACAGGGAGGACCGATGGACCAGGACGCGGCACGGGCGCGCGGCCCGCGGGCGGCGGAGCCGGTGCCCGAGCCCGAACGCGGCCTCGTCGACCTGCTGGGCGCGGTGGCCCGCGGGGACGAGGCCGCGTTCGGGGAGGTGTACGACCGGGTGGCCCCCGCGGTCCACGGGCTGGTGCGCCGGGTGCTGCGCGACCCGGCACAGTCCGAGGAGGTCACCCAGGAGGTCATGGTGGAGGTGTGGCGCACGGCCTGCCGCTACGACCCGCGGCGCGGGACACCGCGGGCCTGGCTGATGACCCTCGCCCACCGCCGCGCCGTGGACCGGGTGCGCTCGGAGCAGGTCGGCGCGGACCGGGAGGCGCGGGCGGCCGCCGCGGAGGTGGGCCGCCCCTACGACGAGGTCGCCGAGGAGGTGACCGACCGCATGGAGCGGGAGCGGGTGCGCCGCTGCCTGGACACCCTCACCGAACTCCAGGAGCAGTCGGTGCGGCTGGCCTACTACGGCGGATACACCTACCGTGAGGTGGCCAGGCTGCTGTCCGCTCCGCTGGGCACGGTCAAGACGCGGATGCGCGACGGGCTGATCCGGCTGCGCGACTGCCTGGGGGTGGAGTGGTGAGCCGGAGACTGAGGCAGGACCCGCACACGCTGTCGGGGGCCTACGCCCTGGACGCGCTGGCGCCGGAGGAGGCGGTCCGGTTCGAGGACCACCTGTCCCGGTGCGACTCGTGCGTGCAGGAGGTGCGCGGATTCGCCGAGACCGTCGCGCTGCTGGGCACGGCCGCCGAGTCCCCGCCACCGCCCGGACTGCGCGACCGGGTGCTGGCCGAGGTTTCGCGCACCCGCCAGCTGGCCCCGCCGCCCGCCCTGCTGGCCGAGCCGGGCCGCCGGTGGTGGACGCGCGGTTCGACGTGGATGCTCGCCGCCTGTCTGGCCGTGGCGGTGGCGCTGGGCGCGGTGGCCTGGGAGCAGGCGCGGAGCATCCGCGCCCTCCAGGAGAACGAGCGGCTGGTCGCGGCGGTGCTGTCGGACCCGGAGTCGCAGTACACCACCGCAGAGCCCATGGAGGGCGTGTTCGTCGCGGCGGTGTACTCCGAGGCGCACGGCAGCCTGGTGTTCAGCGGCCACGGCCTGGAACCGCTGGAGCGGGAGGACTACCAGCTCTGGTTCACCCGGGCCGACGGGACCGTGTACTCGGCCGGCGTGCTGCCGGTGGACGACCGCGGCGTGGTCGCCCCGGTCCCGGCCGCCACGCGGGGCGCCGGCACCGAGGGCGTCGCGGTGACCATCGAACCGGCGGGCGGTTCCGAGCAGCCCACCTCCGACCCCATCATGGCGATGCCCATCGGATCCTGAACGGGGCGCGGGGCACCGGTCGCGGGCGCCCGCCCGCGACCGGTCAGGATACGGCGACGTCCTCGGGCCGGGGGAGGTCGCGCATCACCGGGGAGAGGCTGAACAGCGCCGCCAGCCCCGACACCACGGCCATCGACACGAAGACCCAGGTGGGCCCGGCTGCGTCGAACAACAGGCCCACACCGAGGATGCCGACCGGCTGGGACACCAGGCACATGAACGTGACCGCGCCCAGCACCCGGCCCTGGAACTCGTCGGTCACCGACGCCGCGATGTAGCCGTAGAACACGGCGTTCACGCACGGGACGATCGCGAACACGCAGCCGACCAGGACACCCAGGGACAGCACGTTCGGCGCGACCACCAGCGCGAGCGCGCACACCGGGGCCGACCAGGCGGCGGCCAGGAAGGTCGCCGAGGGCCGCACCGACCTGATGACCGGTCCGGCCACGAGGGCGCCCACCAGTCCGCCGGTTCCGGCCAGTGCAACGGTGAGGCCGATCTGGAGGTGGCTCGCCCCCTGGCCCTCGGCGGTGGCGATGAGCGCCAGGAACGTTCCGGTCTGGGTGAAGGCGATGTTGAACCCGACGATCCACATCAGCATCGGCCGCAGGATGGGGTGGCGGGCCAGGAACACGAACCCGCCGACCATGCCGCGCAGCGTCCACGGTTCGCGGGCCCGGTACCCGCGCTCCTGCATGGGGCGGCGGATGCACAGCACCAGCGCCGCCGACACCAGGTAGGCGACCGCCTCCGCCAGGAAGGGGTAGGCGCGGCCGAGGTTGAACAGGAACCCGGCGACGGGCGCGCCCAGCGCGCTGGTGCTGAAGAAGCGGATCTGGTTCTGGGCGGAGGCGTCCGCCACCTGCGGCGCGGGGACCAGCTGCTTGATGGCTGCCATGGCCACGGGGTTGGAGACCCCCATGAGCGCGGAGGAGCACACCGCGACGGCGATGACGGCCGGGAAGGTGACGTTGCCGCTGAGCAGCACGACCCCGAAGAGGCCGAGCAGGACGAGCCGCCCCAGGTCGCAGCAGAGCAGGACGACGCGCCGGTTGGAGCGGTCCGCCAGCGAGCCTCCGACGACGGCCGCGATCATGGTGGTGGCCACCTGGGCCGCACCGATGACCCCGGCGTGGGCGGCGGACCCGGCGAGCATCAGGCACAGCAGGGGGTAGGCGACCTCGCCGCTCTCCTTGCCGAGCCCGGCGAAGAACCGGCTGGTCCACAGGGCCTGGAAGTCGAGGTTCCGGAGCAGCGGGGGCGGGACGGCGTCGGCCGGGTGCGGGTCGGCCGGGGCCGTGAGCACCGGCAGGTCGCCGGTGAGTGGGAGGGGGTCGTCCACTCCGGGGAGCGGGGGCGGTGCTCCCGCTCCGATCAGCGGTGGCGGCGGCCCCTCCGGCCCGGCGGGGGACGGGGCGTCCGCTCCGGGGAGCGGGTGGCGGTCCGCCGTGCCGGGCACGGCGGAGCGCCGACCGGTGCGGGTCGGGCGAAAACGGAGCTGGTCCGTGGCCATGGTGATCGACTCCCCTGAGAGCCCCTCGTGTACCGGGGATGCCGCGATACCGGCCTGGTGCGATCGGTGCTCGTGTGCGGGACCGCCGGTCGGTCGGCGGGCACATGCTCTCTCCGGGGTCAGGGGAGTCTCCCGGGGGGCTGTCCGGGGGGTGAGGTTGTCATGCCGCCATTATGCGTGCATTCACCACATTAAACGCCTTTGTTGGGGTAGATCACGCTCTCAGGTGATTCATGTCGGAAACATCCTCAGCGCAGGTGGGAAAAGGTGCCCGGGGCGGCACCGGCGGGCCCCGATACGTCTGCGCGGTGGGCCTTCTCCCCCCTGGCCACGTCCGGCCACGGGTTTTCCGGAAATCCGTCCGAACGCCTCTTGACCGGAGGCGGGGAACTCCGTTCACCCGTTCAGGAAAGAGTTTCGCGAGAATGCAGATGCACGTGAAATCCGCGATCCACATGGGAGGAAAGGGAAAAAAGAACCTCGTGGGATCCGGGTGGGCTTCGACCCCGCCCGTTGCGGCGGGGTCCCGGAGCACCGTTGCTCCACGCACCGCTCCCGGCGCGGCCGGTGGCGGCCGCGCCGGGAGCGGTCAGCCCCGGGCGGAGCCGGACCGGCGGTCGGCGGAGTGCCGCCCCCGGCGGGAGGGCCGGTGCCCCGCCGCGGCCGCCTCGATCGTCCACGGGGTGCGCTCCAGGTAGGCGACCACGACCGCCCCGGTCAGCGATCCGCCGGCGACGAGCAGGTACGACAGGGTCCACCCGCCGGTCAGCTCCGCGAGCAGGCCGAACAGCAGCGGGCCGCCCAGGGCCACACCGCTGCCCACCCCCTGGACGAACCCCGAGAGCGAGGCGGAGCCCCGGCCCGTGGTGGCCCGGGTGTTGATCATGGTCATGACGACCACGAACAGGCTCGTGCCCAGGCCCAGGAAGCACGTCCAGAGCGGGGCCAGCCAGGCCGGCCCCGCGGCCAGGCCGAGGTATCCGGCGGCGTACCCGGCCACGCCCAGCGCGACGATCGGGAACGTGTCGGCGGCCCGGGCGGTCACCGTCGGCGCGACCAGGCCGAACAGCAGGCTCACCCCGACCATGAGAGACACCATCGTCCCGGCGTAGGCGGAGGTGTGCCCGGCGTCGGTGAGCAGCGCCGGAAGCCAGGTGAACAGGGTGAAGACGTTCCAGGTGACCAGGCCGAACAGCAGCGCCATCCGCCAGGCCATGCCCACCCGGTGCAGCGGGCGGGCGAGCTCCGGCCCCTGCTCGGCCCGGGCGGTGCCGCCGGTGCGGCGCGACGCCGGGGACATCCACTGGGCGGCCCACAGCAGGCCCGCGACCAGGGCGACCGCGGACCAGGAGCCCAGCGCGACCCGCCAGCCGAAGGCCTCGGCCAGGGGCACCGCCACCAGGGGCGGGAACAGGGCGCCGATGTGGATGGCGACCATCTGGACCGTGCTCAGCGCGGCCAGCCGGTCGGGGAAGTACTGCTTGATGAGCGGGGGCAGCACCACGTTGCCCAGCGCGGCGCCGGTGAGCGCCACGGCGGTGAGCAGCAGCAGGGTGCCGGTGCCGGGCGCGAAGGCGCGCAGCGCCTGTCCGGCGGCGGTGAGGACCATGCTGAGCACGACGGTGGCCTCGGGGCCGATCCGGCGCATGATCAACGGCGTGACCAGGCCGAACACGGCGAAGGCGACCAGCGGCAGCGTTCCGAAGACACCGACGACGGTGGCGGTGAACCCGAACTCGGCGGAGATCGTGGTCAGCAGTGGCGACAGCGAGGTGACCACCAGGCGCAGGTTGAGCGCCGCGCAGGCGATGGCCACGAGGGCGAGGATGCGGCCCCGGCGGGCTGTGGTGTGCTCCGGGGCGGGCCGTACCGACGGTCGGTCGGCGACGGCCGTCATCGACGAGGGTGACATAACGGCGACGGACGTCCCTTGTTCAGCGGCGGTGCGGCGTTGCACCAGAGCCAGGCCGACCGGCGAGCTTCATCGCCTGCCTCCGAAGGATCTCTTCTCGGGCGAGCCAAATACGACCTTTTCGCTTGAATGTTAGGCATAACCCGGGCGTATACACAACTTTCCGTACTTAATACGGGTATGATGCGCACATGGCTGATCTCGACGAACTTGATACGGCGATTCTGGCCGAACTCCAGTCGGACGCACGGAAGACCAACCGCGATGTGGCCGCCGCGGTGGGCGCATCGCCCACCACGACCCTCGACCGCACGCGCGCGCTGCGGGAGAAGGGTGTGATCCGCGGCGCGATCCTGGACGTGGACCTGGAGCTCATCGGCCGACCGGTGCAGGCGCTCATCACCGTGAGTGTGGTCAAGCCCTCACGGCACAACATCGAGGCGTTCCGGGACTGGGTGCGCTCGCTGCCGGACACGCTGTCGGTGTTCGTGACCTCCGGCAGCGAGGACTTCCTGGTCCACGTGGCGCTGCCGGACAACAACAGCCTCTACGCGTTCGTCATCGACAAGCTGACCGAACGCCCCGAGGTGGCCGACGTGCGCGCGTCGATCGTGTACGAGCACCTGCGCAACGACCGCATCGCCCCCACCAACGCCCGCACCCGGCGCCGGGCCTGACCGCCGAGGCCCGGCCTGCCGGACACCTCCCGGCGGGCCGGGACCGCCCGCTCCACCGGCCGTCGGCCGCCGCGAACGTGAAAGGGGTCCGGGAGTAGGGTGGTCGGCCTTGTCCGCCACCGAGACGAAACATCCCATGACTCCTGTGATCGTGGCGGCGGTCCTGCTCGCCGCGCTGCTGCACGCCGCCTGGAACGCCATCGCCCACGGCATCACCGACCGGCTCCTGGGCTTCGCCCTCATCGGCCTGGGCGGCATGGTCCCCACCCTGCCGATGCTGTTCGTCGTGGGCCTGCCGCCCCGCGAGGCCTGGCCGTTCCTGACCGCCTCGGTGCTCACGCACCTGGTCTACTTCGGCCTGCTCATGGCCTCCTACCGCAGCGGCGAGTTCGGCCAGGTGTACCCGCTGGCCCGGGGCACCGCCCCGTGGGTGGTGGCGCTGGTCGGGGTGACCCTGCTCGGCGAGGACATGTCCGCGCCCCACCTGCTCGGGGTGCTGGTCGTCTCGACCGGGCTGATGACCCTGGTGTTCGCCGGGGGCCTCCCCTCCCGGGCGCAATTGGGAGCCCTGCCCGCGGCGTTCGCCACCGGCCTGGCCATCGCGGCGTACACCGTGGTGGACGCCTACGGGGTGCGGTCCACCCAGGACCCGCTGGGCTACATCACCTGGATCATGGTGCTCCAGGGGCCGGTGTTCTTCGCGGTCGCGGCGTGCACCCGCCGGGGACGGCTGCCCGCCCAGCTCCGGCCGGTGTGGAAGGTGGGGCTGGCCGGCGGCGCCATCAGTGCGGCCGCCTACGGGATCGTGCTGTGGGCGCAGCTGGGCGGCGCGCTCGCGGGGATCGCCGCGCTGCGCGAGACCAGCATCGTGTTCGCGGCGCTCCTGGGCAGCCTGCTGTTCAAGGAGCGGTTCGGAGCGGTGCGCGTCGCCGCCTCCGCGATCGTCGTCGCCGGGGTGCTGCTGCTGGCGGCCTGAACCGGATTCGGCGGCACGTCCCCCGGGCTGGTCCGTGACCGGCCGCCCTCGTATCGTGTCCGTGTGACCGACGTCTCAACCGAGTCCACCGCCGTCCGCAGTGTCTGGCAGGGCCTGGGCCTGCCCGGGCTCGTGGACGTGCACACCCATTTCATGCCGGACAACGTGCTGCGCAAGGTGTGGGCCTACTTCGACGCCCTGGGCGGGTACTGGCCCATCACCTACCGGGACGACGAGGCGCGCCGGGTCTCCCGTCTCCGGGAGTTCGGGGTGCGGCGCTACACGTCGCTGTTCTACGCCCACCGCCCCGGCATGGCCGCCTGGCTCAACGACTGGGCCGCCGGGTTCGCCGCCGACCATCCCGACTGCCTGCGCAGCGCCACCCTCTACCCCGAACCGGAGGCCCGCGACTACGTGCCCGCCGCCATCGCGGCGGGCGCCCGCGTGTTCAAGGCCCACGTGCAGGTCGGCGGCTACGATCCGCGCGACCCGCTGCTCGACGGGGCCTGGGGCGCGCTGGCCGACGCCGGGGTCCCCGTCGTGGTGCACTGCGGGTCCGGACCGCTGCCCGGCGAGCACACCGGGCCCGGGCCGTTCGGGGAGGTGATGCGCCGCCACCCCCGGCTGACCGCGGTCATCGCCCACGCCGGGTCGCCCGAGTACGCGGCCTTCCTCGACCTGGCCGAGCGGTACCCCCGGGTGCACCTGGACACCACCATGGTGTTCACCCGGTTCACCGAGCGGCGCGCCCCCTTCCCCGCAGAGGCGCTCCCCCGGCTCAAGGACCTGGCCGACCGCATCCTGCTCGGCACGGACTATCCGAACATCCCCTACCCCTACCTGGAGCAGCTCGACGCCCTGGCCGGGCTCGGCCTGGGCGACGACTGGCTGCGCGGCGTCCTGCACGACAACGCCGCCCGACTGTTCGACCTCTGACCGCCCCCGCACGACGCAGAGAAAGGCCGCAATGGAACTCGCGCTCACCCCTCTGGAGTTCGCCCGCAGGACCCGCAGGCTGTACCCCGACCGGCTCGCCGTCGTCGACCGCGGCCTGCGGCTGACCTACGAGGAGTTCTTCGACCGCTGCGACCGCTGGTCGTCGGTGCTCCAGGGGATGGGGGTCTCCCGGGGAGACCGGGTCGCCTACATCGCGCCCAACACCCACGCCCAGCTGGAGTCGTTCTACGCGGTCCCGCAGCTGGGCGCGGTGCTGGTGCCGGTGAACTTCCGGCTGACCGCCGAGGACTTCGTCTACATCGTCGGGCACTCCGGCGCCAGGGTGCTGTGCGTGCACGCCGACCAGCTGGACGCGGTCGACTCGGTGCGCGACCGGATGCCGGGAGTGGAGAGGTTCATCGCCCTGGAGGGGGCGCGGCCCGGCTGGGAGGACTACGAGGAGCTGCTCGCGGGGGCGTCCTCCGCGTTCGAGCGCCCCGAGGCCGACGAACACTCCCTGCTCACCATCAACTACACGTCGGGGACGACCGCCCGGCCCAAGGGCGTGATGATCACCCACCGCAACGCCTACATGAACTCCGTGGGCACCCTGCTGTACGGGCGGATCGGCATCGGCGAGGCCTACCTGTGGACGCTGCCGATGTTCCACGCCAACGGATGGACGTTCACCTGGACGGTGACGGCGGCCGCCGGGGTGCACGTGTGCCTGCCGGCGATGGACCCGGCCACGGTGTTCGAGCTCGTCCGCACCGAGGGCGTGCGGTGGCTGTGCGCCGCGCCGACCGTCCTCATCATGCTCGCCAACGCCCCCGAGGACGTGCGCGGCGAGGTCCCGTCCGGGGTGCACGTGTTCACGGCGGGCGCCTCCCCGGCGGCGGCCACCATCGAACGGCTGGAGGACGGGTTCGGCTGGACCGTCACCCACGTGTACGGCCTGACCGAGACCGCCCCCTTCATCACCGTCTGCGAGCCCCGCGCCGAGCACGCCGGGCTGCCGCCGGGGGAGCGGGCCGCGGTCAAGGCGCGCCAGGGCGTCGAGCTCATCACCTCCGGCGAACTGCGGGTGGTCGGCGACGACGGCGCGGAGGTGCCCTGGGACGGCAGGACGGTCGGCGAGATCACCGTGCGCGGCAACGTGGTGATGAAGGGGTACTACAACGACCCCGAGGCCACCGAGCGCGCCATGGGGGACGGGTGGTTCCACAGCGGCGACGCCGCCGTGGTGCACCCCGACGGCTACGTGGAGATCCAGGACCGGCTCAAGGACGTCATCATCTCCGGCGGGGAGAACATCTCCTCCGTCGAGGTGGAGGGTGTGCTGCTGCGCCACCCGGCGGTCCTGGAGGCTGCCGTGTTCGGCGTCCCGCACGAGAAGTGGGGCGAGTCGCCGCGCGCCGCGGTGGTGCTGCGCGAGGGCGTGCGGGCCACCGAGGAGGAGATCATCGGGTTCGCCCGGGACAACCTGGCGCACTTCAAGGCGCCGACCAGCGTGGAGTTCGTGGAGGCCCTGCCCAAGACGGCCACCGGCAAGATCCAGAAGTTCGTCCTGCGCGGCGGGGCCTCCGCGGTCTCCCGCCAGTGAGGGGTGCGGGTCCCCCGCCCCCGCTCTTCAGAGGCGGAGGACGCCCCTGGGCTCAGTCCCGCGGTGCTTCCAGCAGGACGAACCCGGCTCCGAAGGGGTCGGCGCAGGCCGCCATGCGGCCCACACCAGGGGTGTCCTCGGGGCCCGTGTACACCTGGCCCCCTCCGACACGCACGTCCTCCACGGCCTCCTCGGCGTCGGCGACCTGGAACACGGGGCTCCACTGGGCCGAGCCCTCGGTGTCGTCCACACGCTCGGGGGGCAGGGCCATGATGCCGCCCTGGTCGCGGTCGTGGCCGGCCCCGGCGGGGGTGACGACGCGGTAGCGGCCGTTCCGCCCCGGGGTGGGGAGGTCTCTGTAACTCCAGCGGAACAGCTCCCGGTAGAACTCCACCGAGCCGTCGCCGTCGGGGGTCCACAGCTCCACCCGGCACAGGCTTCCCGGAGCGTCGGCGCGCCGCAGCCCGGGGAAGTCGACGGGGTTCCAGACCGCGAACCGACCTCCCTGGGGGTCGAAGAACTGTGCGGTGCGGCCCAGCCGCAGGACGTCGAACGGCTCGAACAGGACGCTGCCGCCCAGGCGCTCGACGGCGGGGACCGTGGAGTCCACGTCGGGGTCGTGGAAGAAGACCGTCCAGGCGGGGCTCTCGCCCTCGCCCAACAGGGGACTGAGCCCGGCGACACCGTCCTCGTCGAGCTTGAAGCAGAGGTATCCGGCGGCTTCGGGGCTGTCCTCGATCGCCTTCCAGCCGAAGAGCCGCCGGTAGAAGGCGGCCGAGGCGTCGGTGTCGGGCGAGGACACCTCGACCCAGCAGGGCGACCCGGGCAGGAAGTCGGTCGTGATCATCGATGTTCCCCCCTGTCGTGGACACGTCATTCCCGAGTGTGGACCGTCCGGCGGCGGGCCCGGGGATGGGGGCGGCAAAGTCTCCTACAACTCACCGCAATCATCCGAACGCGATTCCGGACCACCGCTCCCGGGCCCACGGGTCGCGGGAGGCGCTCGCCGGCGCCGGCATGCCCGGCCCCGGCGCCTCAGCGCCTGAAGTGGACGAACAGGCGGCCGAAGTTCTTGGAGTCCTTCTCGACGCGGTGGTAGCGGGCCTTGACGTCCTTGCGGTCGAGGAAGCGCAGCACCCGCTTCTTGAGCTGGCCGGACCCCTTGCCCGGGATGATCTCCACGGTTCTGGCCCCCGTGCGCTCGGCCTCGTCCATGATGTCCGCGAGGGCGCGGTCGATGTCACGTCCCCTGTTGAAGATGTCGTGCAGATCGAGCTTGAGCCGCATGGCCGCCTCCGTCCGGTCACCGGGATCCTACGCGGTCGCGGACGCGGCGGCGCAGCGCCCACAGGGCGCCCGCGGCGGTGGCGGCGGCCAGCGCCGCGGCGGCGCCCAGGGTGAGGCCGTCCGGGGCGACCACGGACTGGCCGCGCAGGGCCTGCCAGGTGAGCAGCACGAACAGTCCGGCGTAGGAGCCGGAGGCGACCAGGACCAGCCGGGTGCGCACACCGTCGTCGGCCAGGCGCGGGTACCGGCCGGCCAGGGCGATCAGGAGGAACGCGAAGAGGATGATCACCTGGAGGCCGTGCAGCCCCACGAAGTGGGCGACCCGCAGGTCCCCGGCCACCGTGCTCCAGCCGACCAGGGGAAGCCCCGGCCCGCCGTCGGGCAGGCCCACGGTGTGGGCGCCGATCACGTCCGACGAGCCGCCCCCGCCCAGTGTGACCATCTGTTCGGCGGTGGGCGAGGTCATGAAGAACGCGACGGCCATCCCGGCGAGGGCGATCGCCAGGGAGGCGCGGACGGCGACGGTGACGGAGCGCTCGCCCAGCCGCTGGACCAGCAGGACGACCCCGATGGCGAAGGTGGCGACCCAGACGGTCACGATCATGCCCGCCATCAGTGAGTAGACGGCGCTGTCGAACGCGGTGGAGTAGTTGAAGTGGCTGCTCCGGCCGCGCACCGCCTGGAGGGTGATGGCGGCGAGCTCGCCGGTCACCATGACCGCGGTGACGGTCCCCAGCCACCAGCCGGTGCGCCGCCACCTGGTGAGCAGGGACAGCAGCCAGGCGAGGGTGACGTTGTAGACGGCGATGGAGACCGCGAACTTGGTGGGCTTGAGCCAGACGGGGTCGCCGGTGACGGTCCGGCCGTCGAGGAGGATGCCGGGGACGGAGACCAGCAGCACGGCCGCGCACAGCAGGGCGGTCAGGGTGAGGGGCCGGTGCAGGTCGATGACGGTGCGGATCGTGGTCTTCAGGGGGTTCATGGGATACTCCTTGTGGATACCGAACTTATCCAGTGCGGATATTCAGACTATCCACTATCCACGCGAGCTCCGCAAGAGAGAACAGGAGAGGATGTCCGTCATGCGCATCGCCGAACTCAGTGAACAGGCCGAGGTCCCCATCCCGACCATCAAGTACTACCTGCGGGAAGGCCTGCTCCCCCGCGGCGAGGCCACCGGCCGCAACCAGGCCCGGTACGGGACCGAGCACCTGCGCCGCCTGCGGCTCATCCGGGCCCTCACCACCGTGGGCGGGCTGCCCGTCGCCACCGTGCGCACGATCCTCGCCGAGGTCGACGAGCCCGGGCTCGGCATCCACGGGATGCTCGGCAGGGTCATGCCCCGCATCCCCGCCGTCCGCAACGGCATCGAACCCGAGGAGGCCGACCGCGAGCGCGCCCGGGACCTCGTCGCCGGACGCGGCTGGCACTCCTACGCCGACGATCCCAACCTGGAGGCCCTGGCCATGGTGTTCGCCGCCCACCGCGAGGCCGGGCACCCCCTGGAGGACGACGTCCTGAGCGGCTACGCCGAGGCGATCGAGCCTGTCGCCCGCATCGACCTGGACCGGCTCGCCGCGCTCCCCGAACCCGAAGAGGTCCTGGAGGGCGCCGTCGTCAAGACCGTCCTGGGCGACACCCTCATGGTCGTGCTGCGCCGCCTGGCCCAGGTCCACGAGTCGGCGAAGCGCCGGCCGGAGGAGGTGTCACGGCCCGACTGACGCCGGGAAGCGGTCGGCGAAGGCCCCGCGCACCCGCTCGTCGCGGTCCAGAACCGCGAACACCACCCGCTCGAACACGCCCGCGAACCCACCGTGCAGATGCCCCGCGAACGCCTCCGCGACCTCCTCCGGGATGTTGCCGAACACGCCGCACCCCCACGCGCCCAGCACCAGGACGTCCACCCCGTGGTGGGCGGCCGCCGCCAGCACGCCCCGGGCCCGGACCGCCAGCACCCCCGGGATCCTCCCGGCCTGCTCGGGCTGGTTGCGCTCCACCATCCGCCGGTTGGGCGCGGCGCAGGTGAGGAACCCCGCCGTCGGAGGCTCCGCCAGCCGCCCGCCCCGGTCGTCGCACAGGACCGGGACCCGCGGCGACCAGATCAGCCGGTCGCTGTACAGCAGCGACCGCTCCGCCCGGTGGTGCTCGTAGAACTCCGGGCACCGCACCAGCGACGCGTACAGCGCCGTGGACCTGGCCAGGCTCTCCTCCTGGGCGCGGGCACCGTTGGCCACCCCGCCGCCCGGGTTGCGGGCCGAGGCGAAGTTCAGCGCCGCCGCCCGCCTGCCCTCGGCGTCCAGTCGCAGCAGCGCCGCCAGGGTGCTCTCGCCGGTCACCTCGAACCGGGTGTCGTGTCGGGCGGCGGGCGCGGGCAGCGCGGCCAGCCCCTCGGGGAGGTGGAGCCGGGTGCCCTCCCGCATCGCCGCCAGGTCGGCGGACAGGTCCACCTCCCGGTCTCCGACGCGGTACCTCTCCGCCTCGAACGCCTGCCTCGTCTCCGCCCAGATACCGCGCAACCGCTGTGACACGGGCCTTCCCCTCCTCGCCTCGGACAGCGCAGGCTATTGCGCGCCGTCCCGCCGGGTCCACCGGATAAACCCCTGGACCGGGGTTCCCGGGCACAGCAGGATGCGGTGCATGGACATGCGGCGGAAAGCGATGGACCCCAAGAGACCGGTGCGCGCCTCCAAGTACATCGCACGGGTGCTGCGCCACGACCCCGACCGGGCCGGAGTGCGGCTCGACCCCCGGGGGTGGACCTCCGTGGACGGCCTGCTCGCCGGGCTGAGCCGGGCGAACGTCCGGATCTCCCGGGCGGAGCTGGACGAGGTGGTGGCGGGCAACGACAAGCGGCGCTTCGAGCTCAGCGCCGACGGCACCCGCATCCGCGCCCGGCAGGGGCATTCGGTGGCCGTGGACCTGGGGCTGGCCCCGGCGGTGCCGCCGGAGGTCCTCTACCACGGGACGGTCGGCCGGTTCCTGCCCGCCATCAGCGCCGAGGGCCTGCGCCCGATGGCCCGGCACGACGTGCACCTGTCACCCGACGCCGAGACCGCGACCAGGGTGGGCGCGCGGCGGGGCAGGCCGGTGGTGCTCACCGTCGACGCCGGGCGCATGCACCGGGACGGCCACGGGTTCCGGGTGACGGGCAACGGGGTGTGGCTGGTCCCGGCCGTCCCGCCGGAGTACCTGTCCGGGACCGCGGAAGCCGGTCCTTCCGCGGCGGACGGCCGGACCCCCGGGGGCCTCCGGGACCGGGGCTCTCCCGGGCCGGCGAAGTCCGGGGACGAGGACCTCTAGGGTCGGGCACTCCCGGGTTTGTCGGCGCTGAAGATCGCGGTGCCCGGGATCACCCGGCCGCGCACCGGACCCCAGCCGCCCCACACCCGGTCGTGCCCCTCGGGCCACTCGGGCTCCACCAGGTCGCCCAGCACCAGCCCGGCCCGGGCGATCCCCCGCACCCAGTCGCCGACCGTGTGGTGGTGCTCCACGTAGATCGCGTTGCCGTCGTCGTCCTCCTCGACGTAGGCGCGGCGGTCGAAGTAGGACTGCCGGATGGTGAAACCGTGCTCGGTGGGGTCGTCGGGGAAACTCCACCGGACCGGGTGGGTCACCGAGAACACCAGCCGTCCGCCCGGGCGCAGCACCCGGGCCGCCTCGGCCAGCGCGTCGTCGGCCGAGGGCACGAACGGGAACGCCCCGAACGAGGAGAACACGGTGTCGAAGGCGGCGTCGGTGAACGGCAGCCGCTGGGCGTCGGCCTGGACCACGGGCAGGTCCAGCCCCAGCCGCTCGTCGATGAGCCGGGAGTGCTGGAGCTGGCGGAACGACAGGTCGAAGGAGACGACCTCGCGGACCCCCCGGGCGCGCAGCCACCGCCCGCACTGCCCCGCTCCCCCGCCGACCTCCAGGACCCGGCGTCCGCGCAGGTCGTCGAGGTCGCCCAGGAGCCCGGCCGCGGCCTCGGTCAGGCCCTCCGGGCACCAGACGAAATCGGCCTCGCCGAGGAAGCCGCCGTGGTCGGCCTGGTAGGCGTCGGCCGCCCCGTCCCACCACAGGCGCCCGGCGCGGGCGCTCTCGGCGGCGTCGACGGGGCGCCGCTCCACCCGCCCGGGTGCCGGGTAGTCGTCGTGTTCGTGCACGTGTCCCCCTGTGGGTGTCGCCGACGCGGCGGTCCCGCCGCGTGGCCGGTGGCGTTGACGGGCGCCGTCGGCCGGTGCCGCCGGCGGGTGTCAGCCGGCGTCCCCGCTCGGGCGGTCCCCGGCGGCCGCCGCGACGGGCGCGGCGTCCCGGCCGTCCCCGCCCTGTCCGGCCTCGGTCTCGGCCTCCCGGGCCTCGCGCAGCTCCCGGCGGACCAGGAAGACCCAGCCGCCGATGGCGACGAGAGTGAACACCCACCACTGGACGGCGTAGGACAGGCTCATACCGGAGTCGAGCTCGCGCACCTCCACACGCTCGGGGGCCGGGTCGGGCACCGGGTCCTGGGAGGTCAGGTCGGCGTACCCGCCGTAGACCGGGTACGGCAGCCCCTCGGCGATCATCGGGACGTCCACCATGAGCAGCTGCCCCTCGGGCAGGTCGTCCCGGTTGCGCAGCCCCGTGTTCTCCTCGGTCTCGGAGAAGTGCAGGCGCCCGGTCACCTCCACGGTGCCGGTGGGGGCGGGCGGGGCGTCGGGGGTGTCCAGGGCGGTCTCCCCCCGCTGGATCCATCCCCGGTTGACCAGCAGTGCCGGGCCCTCGCCGGTGACCAGCGGGGTCAGCACGTGGAATCCGACACCGCCGGAGCCGTCGCGGTTGCGCAGCAGGATCTCGTGTTCGGTGTCCCAGGTGCCGGAGGCCTCGACGGAGCGCCACCGGTCGCCGGGGTCGACGTCGCCGCCGACCTCGGTGAGTTCGGCGACGGGGACCGGCTCGGCGGCCAGGTTCGTCTGCTGGAGGTCGACCGCGGCACTGCGCTGTTCCCAGCGGTCCAACTGCCAGAAGCCCAGCCAGACGAATGCGGGCACGATGACGAGGACCAGCGCGTGGAACGCCAGCATGCGTTGGGAGAACAGGACTCTGCGCACGTCTTCGAGGGTATGAGACGGTGCCGGGCGCCCGGCACCGGCCCGCCCGCAGTCGGCGTGGCCGCCCCCGCGGCCGGACGGGCCCGGCCTCGGAGGGCCGGGAACGGCGGGGCGGGTGCGGGGCCCGGCGGATCGGGAGCCGAACGGCGGGGCGGAGAGTGGGGACCGGAGGTCGTCGGGGCCCGGGAACGGCGGAGCGGGGGCCGCCGTGGCGGCCCCCGCGTGAGGGTGGGGGCCGCCGTGGCGGCCCCCGCGTGAGGGTGGGGGGCGGTACGGCCCCGGCGCCCGCCGCACCGGGCGCCGGACCGGTACCGCCCGGTCCTTCCCGCGCCCCCTACTCCGCGTCGGCGGAGACGGCGGCCTTGCGCTTGCGGGCGAAGTACAGGCCCGCGCCGCCCGCGCCCACGGCGGCGACGCCCGCGGCGACCAGCCCGGTCAGGGCGCCACCGGTGAGGGGAAGCTCACCGCCGGCCTGCTGGACGGGGGCGGGCTTGTCGTCGCCGGTCTCCTCCTGCTCGTCCTCCTCGCGGGGCTTCTCCGGCGCGGGCGACTCCGGGCTCTCCTCGCCCGGCTCCTCCGGCTTCTCCGGCTTGCCGGGCTCCTCGGGGGACTCCTCGCCCGGCTCCTCCGGCTTCTGCGGCTCGGCGGGCTTCTCGGAGATGATCTCCATGCAGGAGGCCTCGGCCAGGCCGAGCACGCCCACGGCGTTGCCGCAGATGTCGACGGCCGCGTCGACCGGGACGATGACCTGGTTGCCCGAGGCCACGCCGCCGGAGCCGTCGGTGGAGGCCTCCGGGGCGCCCTCGTTCTCGGGGGCGGCCTGGATGATGTTGATGATGGTGGTGCACTTGGAGCTGGCACCGCCCAGGATCGCGACCGAGTTGCCGCAGATGTTGATGGCGGCGTCGACCGGGACGACGATCTGGTTGCCCGAGGCCACCCCGCCCGAGCCGCTGGTGGAGTAGGTGCCGTTGCCGGACTCCTCCTCCAGGACCTCGACGACCTCGACGCATTCGGCCTTGGAGATACCGCCGACGGCGACGGCGTTGCCGCAGGCGTCGATCGCCGCGTCGACCGGGATGATGATCTGGTTGCCCGAGGCCACGCCGCCGGAGCCGTCGGTGGAGGCGCCGCCCCCCTGGCCGCTGGCCTCGTAGAGGACCTCGGAGACCTGGGTGCACTTGGCCGCGGAGATACCCAGGATGGCGAGCGAGTTGCCGCACAGCCCGGCCTCGATGTCCACGGGGACGACCACCTGGTTGCCGGAGCCGATGCCGCCGGAGCCGTTGGTGGTGGTGTCGGCGAAGGCCGCGGCGGCGGGGACGAACGCGAGCCCGGCGGCGACGGCGGTGACGAAGGAGTAGCGGAAGGTACGGGATGTGTTGCGCATCTGGTGCGGCCTTTCGACGCAGGAAACCTGGGGATGCACGCCGGTCGTGGCGTGGAACCGCGGAGGCGGGACCGGTCCGCGGGGGCGCGGGGCGCTGGGTGCGCACGGTTCCGCCGGGGCGGCGGTGCGGGCCCGCCACCGGCACGAAGGCGGTGGAACGGCGGGGTGGCCCGCAGGATGCCGCGGTCCTTTTCTTCTCGAACCGGCGACGGACCGAAACGTTAGCAAGCCCACGAAGAAGCACAAGCGCTTTCCGGAAATGCTTATCTCGAGCGCAAGTACTTAGGGTCACTCTATTGTAACCATATGAAGTCAAGCCTGATCAGAGCACCTACTCTCAAAACACAGTGAGATCAAGTAGACACTCTGAGTAGTAATTTAGTCAGAAAAATTTACCGGTAAACCAACACGGCCAAACTACTAAGCAACTTCGTTGGTTAGTTTCCCCGGACACTGAAGGGCGCCTCAACCCGTGCATGGCCAATTCAGAGGAATGAGTTTGATACACCCTTTGAGAGAAAAGTCGGAAAAAGGAGATATGCACCATTGAAACCCGTCGGCCGCCAGGAGTCCTCCCGCGAGGGAGTCCGCCCGGACCCACTGGACGCAGACCGCACCAGAGGTTGCAAAGCATGACAAAACACCTGGTCAAGAGCACGTACCCTGAAGCCGAAGGGGCGCCCCGCGCCGGGGACACCGGGGCCGCGCCCCCGGTCCCACACCGGGGCCGCGCCTCCGCGTCCGCGCCGGAGACACGCCCCGGCACCCCGGGCCGCCTCGGACCTGCACCGAAACCCTGACGGCGAACACGCTTGGCAATATCCTGAACACGATGAGTAGCATTCGGTGACGAACGGGTCGGGGTCCCCGGATTCGTGCGCACCGGCCAACCGGAGACGTGCGATGCGCGTCCTGAACCTCAGGACACGCCCCCCGTTTCCCCCGCCCCTTATGGAGCACGCATGCAACCCGCACCCATCCGTACCCGCGCGCGCACGGCCCTGCCGCTGGGAGCCGCGACGCTCGCCCTCCTGCTCGTCGCCGCCTGCTCCTCGGCCGACGAGGAGCCGGAGCAGCTTCAGGGATCGGCCGGCGGCGATTCCTCTCCCTCGCCCAGCGCCGCCGCCGAACCCGAGGTCGCCACCGAGCCGTTCACCGTCGCCTTCGGCGGCGACGTGATGTTCGAGGGCCTGCTGCGCCCCCGCCTGGAGGACCCGGCCACCGCGCTCGACCCCATCTCCGAGCACCTGTCCGCGGCCGACCTGGCCATGGTCAACCTGGAGACCGCCGTGACCGAGGGCGGCACCCCCGCCCCCGGCAAGCAGTTCCTCTTCCGCGCGCCCGCCACCGCCCTGGACGCCCTGAGCGGGGCGGGCGTGGACGTGGCCACCATCGCCAACAACCACGGCATGGACTACGGGGTCGACGGCCTCCTCGACACCCTCGCCAACGGCGACGCCTCCGAGGTCGCCCTGGTGGGCGCCGGGCGCGACATCGGGGAGGCGTACACGCCGCACGTCGCCGAGGTCAACGGCCAGAGCATCGCCATGTTCGGCGCCAGCGACGTGCTCGACGACCACCTGATGGCGGAGTGGACCGCGGGCGAGGGCAAGCCCGGCATGGCCTCCACCAAGGGCGAGATGAAGCAGCACATGCTCGACGCCGTCGCCGAGGCCGCCGCGCAGTACGACAACGTCGTGGTGTTCCTGCACTGGGGCCTGGAGGGCTCGCACTGCCCGCTGCCGCACGCACCCACCCTCGCCCAGGAGCTGGTGGACGCGGGCGCCACCGCCGTCGTCGGCGGGCACGCCCACGTGCTGTCCCCCGGCGGGTTCATGGGCGACTCCTACGTGCACTACGGGCTGAGCAACTTCGTGTTCTACAACTTCAACGGCCCCACCGCCGAGACCGGCGTGCTCACCCTCACCTTCGACCAGGGCTCGGTCACCCAGGCCGACTGGCTGCCCGCCCAGATCCAGAACGGCGTGCCCGTCCCCTACGAGGGCGCCGCCGCGGAGAGCGCCGCGCAGACCTGGGTCGACATGCGGACCGAGTGCGGCCTGCCGCTGACCGACTCGCCCGCCTGACCCGGACCGGCCTCGGGGCGCCTCGGAGGAGGCTCCGAAGGGGGCCCGGGACGGATCCTGGCGGGACTTCGGGACGGATCCCTCGACGACTCCCACCGGGCGTTCGCGTCGGTCGACGCGGACGCCCGGACCCTTGTCCGGAGTGCGGGGAGATCGGACTGCACGGGTGGCCGGGGTGCACGGGGTGTGCGGGTGACCGGGTGGGCGGGTGACCGGGGTGCGCAGAGTGGGCGGGGAGTGCGGTTGCGCGGACCGAATGGGTCTCGTCAGACGGCCGCGGAGGCCGGGACCCCGTGCCGGGCACAGACCTCGGCGATCTCGGAGAGCAGCCCGTGCCGGTGCGCCGCGCCCAGGTAGGAGGCCCGGACCCCGTTGGCGGCCAGCCGCACCAGGTCCTCCGGGGACAGCCCCAGGTGGTGGGCGGTGCGGTACTCGTTGACGAGGTCGGTGCCGAACATGGTGGGGTCGTCGGTGTTGAGGGTCACCAGCAGCCCCGCGTCGAGCATGGCCGGCAGCGGGTGCTCCCCGATCCGCGCCACCGCCCGGGTGCACACGTTGGAGGTGGGGCTGACGTCGATGGGGACCTGCTCGTCCACCAGGCGCGCCACCAGGTCCTTGTCGAGCATGGAGTCGATGCCGTGCCCGATGCGCTCGGCCTTGAGCAGGTCCAGGGCCTCGACCACCCGCTCGGGGCCGCCGTGCTCCCCCGCGTGCGGCAGGCTGGCCAGCCCGGCGGCCCGGGCCCGGCCGAACACGTCGGCGTAGGGGACCAGGGTGCTGCCCGTCCCGCCCACCCCGAACCCGACCGTGGTGGGAGGCGCGTCGGCCAGGACCGCGTCGAGGGTCCGGTCCGCGCTCTGCGGTCCGAAGTCGGTGGGGAAGTCGGGGATCCAGCGCAGCCGGATGCCGTGTTCGCGCTCGGCCTCGCGGCGGGCCGCCTCCACCCCGTCGAACACCACCCGGGCGGGCACCCCGCGCATGAGGTGGGTGTAGAGGCTGATGTGCAGCTCGGCGTAGCGGACGTTCTGCGCGGCCAGGCGCTCGGCGACCGCCGAGGTGAGCAGCGCGAAGTCCTCCTCCTCGCGCAGGGCGCCGACCGAGGCCAGGTACACGTCGAGGAAGTGCGGGAAGTCGGTGAAGGCGTACCAGTCGCGCAGGGCCTCGAGGGTGTCGGGGACGGACTCGACCCCGTGGCGCCGGGCCAGGGCGAAGAGGGTCTCGGCGGGCATGGAGCCCTCGAGGTGGACGTGGAGCTCGACCTTGGGGAGGTCGCGGATCAGGGCCTCGACCGCGTCGGAGGCGGGGGCGGCCGCGGGGGCCGGGACGGGGTCGGGAACGGAGACCGCGTCGGGGACGGGGCCGGAGGCCGCGCCGGAAGCGGTGCCGGGGTTCGGGTGGCTGCTCATGGCGCGAGACTACGGGTGGCCGGCTCCGGCCTCCAAGGGCTTCCGGTGAACCTCACACCCACCTGTCAGGTGGGGGTCCCGATACCGTGCGGGGTACGGTCCCCCCGCCATCGGCCTTCCGGGTACGCGCCGCCCGCAGGGAACTCCGCATGCGCGCCCGTCCCGGATCGCGTACCCGGCTGTACGCGGCGCCGGCCGTACCGCCGGTGATCGGTGTCGTCCTGTTCTCACTCCTCGTGTCCTCTCCTGTGGAACGGGCCCTGACCGCGGCGTTCGCGGTGGCCGTCTGCGTGATGTGCGCTCTGCTGTGGCGGCTGGAGCGGTCCCTGCGCCGAGCGCATGCCCGTTACCCGCTCGACTCCGACACCGACCCGGTACGGTCGGCGGCCGCCGTGCGCGAGGTGGAGAGGGGGCGGACGACCGGCGACCCGGAGACCGACCGTCTGGGACGGGCGGTGGCGGAGTCCGCGCCGGCCTTCCACACCTGCGGGTTCCTCGGGTTCTCCGTGGGGGCGCTGGCCGTGTCGTTCTGGGGAGCCTGGATCGTCTCACTTCCGGGGCCACCGGGGCTGTCACCGGGCGAGGTGTTCCTGTACACGGCACGGCCGGTGGCGGGTGCGGTGCTGCTGACGGCCCTGTGGCCGTCGGTCCTGCGGCTGCGGCGCCGGGCCCGCGCTTTCATCGCCGCCCATGACCGGGGGACGGCGTGATCCCGCCGCGGCCCGCGGTGCCCCCGCCCTCACCGTCGCGCCGGGCGGTCCGGGCCGCCGTGGCGAAGGTCCGGCGGCACCCCGGGCAGGCGGACCTGCGCCCACGACAGCGTTGAGGGAAGCGGAAGGACCGGAGGGGGCGAGGCGGCACGCGCCCGCCCGTGGGCGGGGGAGGCGGCGGCGCCTCCCCCGCTGTCGGGGTCAGGAGGTGGCGGGTGCGCCGTTGAGGCGGCGGGGGACGCCGAGCGGGTTGGCGTCGCGGAGCACCTCCGGCAGGAGGGCGTCCGGCACCGACTGGTAGGTGACCGGGCGCAGGAACCGGCGGATCGCCGTGCTGCCCACGGAGGTGTGCAGCGGCGCGGTCGTCGCCGGGTACGGCCCGCCGTGGGTCATGGCGTGGGTGACCGCCACACCCGTCGGCCAGCCGTTCCAGACGACCCGGCCCGCCACGGACGCCCCCAGGGCCAGCAGTGCGGGTGCGATCGCGTCGTCCTCCTCGCCGTGCACGGTGACGGTGAGCTGCCCCTGGAGAACGCCCGCGGCCTCCAGCAGCCGCCGCTCGTCGGCGTAGGTCACCACCAGCGTGGCCGGGCCGAAGCACTCCTCCAGGAGGGCCTCCGCGTGCTCCAGCAGCGCGTCCAGGTCGGTGCGCAGCAGCGACGGCGACCAGGCGCCGTCCCCGTCCCGCGCCCCCTGGACCAGGACCTCCGTGGCCGGGTGCCCCGAGAGGGAGTCCAGCCCGCGGGCGAACCCGTCGGCGACCCTGTCGTTGAGCAGCGGCGTCGCCGCCCGCCCCTCGAAGTCCGCGATGAGCGTGTCCAGCTTGGTGTCCTCCGGGACGAAGAGCACGCCCGGCTTGGTGCAGAACTGCCCGGAGCCCAGGGTCGCGGACTCGGCGTACCCGGTGAGGATCTCCCCACCGCGGGCGGTGGCGGCGGCCCGGGTGACGAACACCGGGTTCACGCTGCCCAGCTCCCCGTAGAACGGGATCGGGTCCGGACGCGACACCGCCAGGTCGAACAGGGCGCGCCCGCCGGGGATGGACCCGGTGAACCCGACCGCCCGGGTCAGCGGGTGCAGGACGGCGAGCCGTCCCGCCTCGACTCCCTCGACGAGGTCGAACGACCCCTCGGGGGCGCCCGCGGCGGCCAGTGCCGCCACGACGACCTCCGTGGTGCGCCGCGCCAGGCGCGGGTGGCCGGGGTGGGCCTTGACGACCACCGGGCAGCCGGCGGCCAGTGCCGAGGCGCTGTCCCCGCCCGCGGTGGAGAACGCGAACGGGAAGTTGCTGGCCCCGAACACGACCACCGGTCCCAGCGGCACCAGCAGGCGCCGCACGTCGGGTCGCGGGGTCCCCCAGTCGGGGTCGGCCGGGTCGACCATGGCCTCCAGGTAGGTGCCCTCCTCCAGCACTTCGGCGAACTGCCGCAGCTGGAAGGTGGTCCGGGCCAGTTCGCCCCGGCAGCGGGCCTCCGGGTAGTGCGCCTCCTCCTGTGCCAGGGGGACGAGGTCGTCCGCAGCTGTGTCCAGTGCCTCGGCGACGGCCCGCAGCAGCCGGGCGCGCTCGGCGGGAGCGAGCGAGGCCAGCAGCGGGGCGGCGGCGGCCGCACGCTCCATGACGGCGTCGAGTTCCTCGGGCGTGGTCTCCCGCGGAATCCCGTGCGTCGGCGGCGGGGTGTTCATTGACTCAACCTCCAAGAGCGATGGCTGTGAGGCCTCGGGCACGCTCCCACCATGCCGTGATGATGGCGCGGAAGGAAGAGTCCGCAGAACGAAACTGGAATTTCCCCGGAACCAGGTGATTCCGGAACGGCATCATAGGTGGCGTGACGACTAATTCCCGAAGCTCAACTCCCCCGCGGTCGCGGAGGACCCCCGCAGGCAAGAACGGGTCGGGTCACGCACGTGTCTCCACGGACGAGCTCGCCTTCGCGCAGGCCCCGCTCCGGAGGCTCCCCGCCCAGCAGCGCAGCATGCTCCGCGTCCAGCGGATGCTCGACTGCTGCGCGGAGATCCTGGACGAGGTCGGCTACGACAACCTCTCCACCACGCGGATCGCCGAACGCGCCGGGGTGGCGATCGGCTCGGTGTACCAGTTCTTCCCCGACAAGAAGGCGATCACCCAGGCCCTGGGCCTGCGGTTCCTCGACCAGTTCGGCGCTCGGATCACCGAACGCCTCGCCGGGGCGTCGTTCGGCCACTGGACCACCGCGGTCGACGCCATCGTCGACGAGTACATCGACATGCACCGCAACGTGCCGGGCTTTCGCAGCCTGCACTTCGGCGACATCGTCGACACCCGCCTGCTCAACGGCGGCACGGACAACAACCGGGTCATCTCTATCCGGCTGCGCCAGATCGTCGTGTCCGCCTCCGGCATCTCCGACGACGACGACCTCGACCGGGCCGTCCACGTGGCCGTCGAGGCCGCCGACGCGGTGCTCAAGCTGGCGTTCCGCAACGACCCCGAGGGCGACCCGGACCTCATCAACGAGGCGAAGCGGATGGTGAGCAGTTACCTCACCGACTTCTCACGGCGCAACGGACGCGACGAAGGCGAGGCGCGGTGGTAGGCGACGCACCCGTGGACGCGGTGGACGGAAGAGCGGAGGGCGAGCGAGCGGGGGGCCGGCGGGCAGGGGACGGAAGAGCGGGGGATGGAAGCGCGGCGGACGGCAGGTCCACCCCGGTCACCGGGTCCGCGGCGGGGATCCCGTTCGTGGCCCTGCCCCCCGCGACCGGCGTGCACCCGGCACCGCTCGTCCTGGGCCTGCACGCGTTCGAGCCGCCGCGCGGCGAGGCCGCCCTGGCCGGAACCGTGCCCATGGCCTCGCTGCCCGCCTGGCGCGTCTACCCGGGCCTGCCGCTGTTCGGCGCCCGCCTGCCCCGGGGCGGCGTGCGCGAGATCGGCCGCCGCGGTGAGAGCGACTACCTGATGGAGCTGTTCGGCCCGGTGGTCGAGGAGGCCGCCGCCGAGCTGCCCCGCCTGGTCGCCGAACTACGCTCCCTCTTCCCGATCACCGACGACCCGGTCGGCCTGGTCGGGGTGGGCGCCGGCGCGTCCGCCGCACTGCTGTCCCTGGCCGAGGGCGACCTGCCGCTCGGCGCCGTCGCCCTCATCAACCCGGTCGCCGACCCGGCCCCGCTCCTGGCCGTCCGGGAGCGCAACCACGGCACCCCCTACGGGTGGACCGAGGAGTCCCTGGCGGTCCGCGAGCGGTTCGACTTCACGAGCCGGGCCGCCGACGTCGCCCAGAGCCGCGTCCCGACGCTGATCGTCAGCGGTGGCCGGGACGACGTGCTGCCGCCCGAGCACGGGCGTGGCCTGCACGACGCGCTCCGCGCCGAGTTCCTGGGCACCGCGGCGCAGGAGGAGCAGGGAGGGCGGGAGAGGCAGGAGGGCCGGGAGGGCCAGGGTTCGGGCTGGTTGCGGCGACGCCGCCGACCCAGGCGGGACACCCCCGTACCCGTGTCCCCCGAGGGGACGAACCATGTGCTCCGTCACATCGTGATCCCCGATCTGGCCCACGCCATCGGCCCCGAGCCCGGACTGGAGCCCGGCCCGCTCACCCCCGGCGGCGTGCTCACGGACCGGGCCCTGACCGAGTGGTTCCACCGGCACGTCACGGCTTCCGCGCAGGTCCGGGCCGGGTCCGGACAGGGTCGGCACCCCGGAGGAGGCCCACGCGCCGCCGTCCCCTCCCCGTGACGGCACGTTCACCGTGTGCACCCCGCCACATCCCCGGCCGTCCCCTTAACGGACGCCACCGCGACAGCCGGTCCGCGTTCCATGGGATCATCCAGGGGCGACCGCTCCAGAGCGGTCCACCTGACCGTTTCGACTCATCCTTCAGGAGGGCGAACCACGTGACGGAACCGGCACCGGTCTTTGCCAGCGGGGTCGACAACGAGCGGTTGAACGCGCAGCTCCGCTTCCTTCTGGAGGTGGACAAACTCAAGCGCATCCTGCGGCAGAACCTGCTGGTGGACGGGTCCCGCAGGGAGAACTCGGCCGAGCACTCCTGGCATCTGGCGCTGACCGCGCGGACCTTCGCCGAGTACGCCCCCGAGGGCACCGACATCGACAAGGTCGTCGAGATGCTGGTGCTGCACGACATCGTCGAGATCGACGCGGGCGACACCTTCCTGTTCGACCAGGTCAGCTCGCAGACCCAGGCCGCGCGGGAGCGTGCCGCCGCGGACCGCATCTTCCCGCTGCTGCCGGAGGACCAGGCCGAGCGGGCCCGCGCCCTGTGGGAGGAGTTCGAGGCCAGGGTCACCGCGGAGGCGCGCTTCGCCCGGGCCGTCGACCGGCTGTCGCCGATGCTCGCGAACTGGCACAACGAGGGCGGCACCTGGGTCCGGTTCGGGATCACCCGGGCCCAGGTCATGGAGAAGGTCAAGCTGATCTCCGAGGGCTCCGAGGCGCTGGGGGCGTACGCGACGGCGCTCATCGACGACGCCGACCGGCGCGGGTACTTCCGCACCTGAGGCGCCTGAGGTCGCTGAGGTCCCTGAGGTGCAGGCGCAGCGGCGCAGCCGGATCATCGGGGCTGTCGGATCATCAGGGCTGTCGGAGCCGCCCGGGGCGCCTGCCGCTCCTGAACCGGTACCCGGCCGACCGGGTGCGGCGCCGGGGTCCGGGGGTGGGAGCGGGGCGGCCGGGACCGGGGACCAGGAACCGGGTAGCGGATCCCGGAGGACGGGGCACGGATACCGGCACCGGTCCGGACACGGGTACGGACGCGGATCAGGGTGCTCACGCGGGTGCCGGAGCAGGAGCGGGAGCGAACGCTTGCACGGGTGCGGCGGGATCAGACCCGGCCCATGAGCAGCTGCACGGCCGCGGACAGACCCACGATGACCAGGGCCACACGCAGGGCCGCGGCGCTCATCCGGCGTCCGAACCGGCCCCCCAGGTAGCCGCCGACGATCGAGCCCACCGCGATGAGGCCGACCACCGGCCACGACGGCGAGGCCAGCACGATGTAGAACACGGCGGCGACACCGTTGACGATCCCCGCGAGCAGGTTCTTCAGGGCGTTGAGCCGCTGTAGGTCGTCGTCCAGTGCGGCGCCCAGGATGCTCATGAGGATGATGCCCTGGGCAGCGGCGAAGTAGCCGCCGTAGGTCCCCGTCAGGTAGGCGCCCACCGGCAGCAGCGGGCCGCCGTCCTTGCGGGCGGGCCTGCGGGTCCGAGCCCAGCGGGTGATGCGCGGCTGGAGCACGATGAGCACGCAGGCCGCGCCGATCATGAACGGCACGACCTTCTCGAAGACCCCGGCGGGAAGGTAGATGAGCAGCAGCGCGCCGGTGATCGCCCCCAGCAACGACATGCTGCCCAACCGGACCGCCCGGCCGCGCTGCCCGACCAGCTCCCGGCGGTAGGCGACGGCACTGCTGATGCTGCCCGGCGCCAGGCCGATGCTGTTGGAGATGGTCGCGGTGATCGGCGGGTACCCCAGGGCCAGGAGCACGGGGAAGGTGAACAGGGTTCCCGACCCCGCGATGGAATTGATCCCTCCGGCGGCGATCCCCGCCAGCAGGATGGCCGCGGCCTCCCAGAGTTCCATAGTCCGGCTTTCGTGGCTTCTCCGCTCCCTCGACCCTCGAGGGTCCCAACAGACTACGAGAGCACCACCTGGGGGCCGGTCATCGGGTCATCAACCGGCGGTCCGCTGCTGGTCGTCGCCGGTGGATGGAGGCTCCGGGGTGTTCGGAGGTCACAGGTGTCCGGAGGCCGCGGTCCGGGCGGTTCTCCCAAGAGCGGAGGCCGGAGTCCCGAGCCCGGCCTGTTCCCGGGCAGCGGAGGCCGTGCGGCGACCGGTGGGCCGGTCCTGGAAAGCCCGGTCCCGGGGCGCTCCGGCGCCCCGGGACCGGGAAGAGGACGGACCGTGGTGTCAGGGCGCCCGCACGATGTCGTCGCGCAGCCGCTGGAAGGCGGCGCCGACCCCCTGGATGGCCTGTCCCATCTCCGAGGGCACGATCCACACCTTGTTGGCGTCGCCCTTGGCGATCTCGGGGAGCTTCTGGAGGTAGTGGTAGGCCAGCACGTCCGGGTCGACCCTGCTGGTGTGCAGGGCCTTGAACACCATGTGGATGGCGTCCGCCTCACCGCGCGCCCGGACGGTCTGGGCCTCGGCGTCGGCCTTGGCGGTGAGCATCTGCGCCTCCGCCTGGCCCTGGGCGCGCAGCACCGCGGCCGACCGCTCGCCCTCGGCCCGCAACACCGCGGACTGCTTCTCGCCCTCGGCACTGAGCAGCTGCGCGCGCTTCTCGCGATCGGCGCGCATCTGCATCTCCATGGCCTCCTGCACCGAACCGGGCGGCTCGATGCCCTTCAGCTCGATGCGGCTGATCTCGATGCCCCAGTCGCTGGTGGCCTCGTCCAGCACCGTCTTCAGCTCGCGGTTGATCTGGTCGCGGGAGGTGAGGGTCCCCTCCAGATTCATGCCACCGATGACGTTGCGCAGGGTGGCCAGGGTGAGCTGCTCGACCGCCTGGATGAAGTTGGCGACCTCGTAGGTGGCCCGGTAGGCGTCCACGACCCGGATGTACACCGCGGAGTCGACCTCGACGGCCAGGTTGTCCTCGGTGATGGCGGACTGCGGCGGGAAGCTCACCACCTGGACACGGCGGTCGATGCGCTCGCGTACCTGGTCCACACCCGGGATGACCACGTTGAACCCCGAGTCCAGGGTGCGGTGGTACTTGCCGAAGCGCTCGACCACGTCCTGCATGGAGTGCGGGATGATGCGCACACTCCGCCAGAAGATGAGAAGGAGAACGGCGACGAAAAGGGAGACGATGATGATCATGGTCATGCGATCACCCCTTTGTCCTGCGCCGGGGCGGTATTCGACATCGACATCTGGGCAGCTCCGGTTCTCCTGACGGGGGTGCAGGCAGCGCGGGCACGGGCCGCGCAGCGCCCGGCCCCGCCCACCCGATGATCATAAAGCGCGCCGAATTGGAGCGTTCCGCTCACCGCCGAAGACGGTACCCGAAGTCACATCGGGGAGCCATATCCGGACAGAAACAGTATTTAAGGTCAATATGATCGCGCTGTTTCCGTACCCCTTATTCCGGTTCCGGTGGTGATTCCGGCTTCTCGGTCCCCGACGGGGGACATGGGGACGGGGGACGGGAGCGGGGAAGGGCATGGAGATCGGAGCGGGCGGTGGACGGGTCAGAGGAGAGGACGGGGCGGAAGCGGTGCGGTGCGACGGGGCTACGGGAGCCTGCGGTGGGGCGGAAGCGGTGCGGTGCGACGGGGCTGCGGGAGCCTGCGGTGGGGCGGCACCGGGCGGCGGGGGCCGGCGGCGGGGGGAACCGACGGCGGGTGTGGGGAACCGACGGTAGGCGGTGGACGGGGGGAAGCGGCGGTGGACGGGGGGGAGGGGTCAGGAGAGGGACCGGCGGGAACCGGGAGCAGGGGCGGGGCGGGGCGGAATGGAGAACGGCCGGCGGAGGACCGCCGGCCGTGCAGGGGGGAGCGTCTCGGAGAGGGGCCCGGAATCAGACGGCCCGGGCGGTCCAGCGGTCGCCGTCCCGCTCCACCTTCAGGGGCAGGCCGAACGTCTCCGACAGGTTCTCGGCCGACATCACCTCGCCCAGCGGGCCCGCCGCGACCACGGCGCCCTCGCGCAGCAGCAGTCCGTGCGTGAACCCCGCCGGGATCTCCTCCACGTGGTGCGACACCACCACCAGGGCCGGTGCCGCCTCGTTGCGGGCCAGCGCGCCCAGGCGGCGCAGCAGGTCCTCGCGGCCGCCCAGGTCCAGGCCCGCAGCCGGCTCGTCCAGGAGCAGCAACTCGGGGTTCGACATCAGCGCGCGGGCGATCAGGACCCGTTTGCGCTCCCCCTCGGACAGCGTGTGGAAGTCGCGGTCGGCCAGGTCGCCGACCCCCCAGTGGCCCAGCAGCGCCCGCGCCCTCCCCAGGTCCGGGACACCGTACTCCTCGCGGAACCGCCCCAGGTACCCGTAGGCGGCGCTCAGCACCAGGTCCAGGACCGGGGTGCCCTCCTCGATGCGGTTGGCGATCGCCGCCCCCGCGTACCCGATCAGCGGCCGCAGCTCGAACACGTCCACCCGGCCCAGGTGCTCGCCCAGGACCTCCACCTCGCCGGAGGTGGGGTACAGCTGGCTGAAGGCCACGCTCAGCAGGGTGGTCTTGCCCGCGCCGTTGGGGCCCAGGACCACCCAGCGCTCACCCTCGAGCACCGACCAGTCGACACCGTCCAGCAGGAGCGCGTCGCCCCGTCGTACGGTGACCCCGCTCAGCCCCAGAACCCGACCGTCCATCGTTCTCCCTCACGTCACTCGCGTCCCGCGCCGGTGCAGGTGCCGACCTACCCTGGAGCCATGAACTCCACGTCCGCAACACTCGTCGCCTGGGGCAACGCCTGGCTGTCCGGGCACATCGGCCTGGACGAGGCCGTGGACGCCGTCGAACGGCACGGGCCCCAGCTCATCGGGACCGTACCGCCGGGGGACCTGCCCTTCGAGGAGGGCGTACCGCTGCGGACCGCACTGGTACGGCTTCGTGGCCTTCCCGACACGCGGCCGTCGATGTTCCGACTGGCGCTGCCCGTACAAGGGGACCCGCTCGGCCTGGTCGGCCCCGGGGAGCTCAACCAGGCCGCGCTGGAGGCGCGGGAGGGGGTACTGCTCCGACTCGCCGACCGCCAGGTGGGGCTGGTCCCCACGACCGACCGGCGCGGTTCATCCTACGTGGGGGTCTCCTGGACCCCGTATCCGGCCAACGACACGACTCCCCAGGTGCCCGACCTCTCCGAGGCCGAGCAGGAGCTCAAGCTCACCCTCATCGAGGTCGCGCGCGAACTGGGGGGCGTCGACGACCTCGCCGGTTTCTCGCCCGCCGTGCACCGTCGGGTGGCCGCCCTGGACACCCCCTCTTCCAATGGGGTGCTCCCGCCCGGGTACCCGCAGCGCGCCCGCGGAGTCGCCGAGCAGGCGGCGAGGCTGGCAGCGGTCGTGGACCTGGCCGACGCCCGGGCCGGCCGCGGCATGAGCGCCCACCAGGTCGACCTGCGGTCCCGGTCCCTGCGCCGCCTGGACGCGGCGGTGCGCCGGGCCCTGGTGGCCGCGCACTCCTCGATCCCCCTGTGAGCGGGGTTCTGCGCTGGGGCCGGGGTGCTGGGTTGGGCCGGGGCTCTGGGGCGGGGGTGGAGGTCCTGCGGCGGGGGCTGGGGCTTTGGGCGAGGACTGGGGCTCTGCGCCGGGGGCCGGGGTCCTGCGGCGGGGACCGGGGTCCTGCGGCGGGGACCGGGGTCCTGCGGCGGGGGCCGGGGCTCTGCGGGTGCGAGCCTGAGTGTTGCGGGTGCGGGCCGGGGTCCTGCACTGTTGGACCGCCCCCGCGCCGCCCCCTGTCGGGAAGCCTCCGAACCGGGCATTCTTGGACCTGAGGGGAAGTCTCAGGGTCGGACCAGGGGAGATACCTGATCCGCTGGGGACAGCGCCGAACCGATACTTGGAATGCGGCCGAGCCCGGCCCACGATCGAGGAGGAGACCCGAGAGCATGCAGCCCGAGCACATCCGAGCTTCCGACGCGGACCGTGACAAGGTTGCCGAACGCCTGCGCGAAGCGCTGGCGGAGGGTCGCCTCAGTCCGGTGGAGCACGAGGAACGCCTCGACACCCTCTACAAGGCCAAGACCATCGGCGAACTCGCCCCCATCGTCTCCGACCTGCCCGTCTCCGGGCACAGCCCCTTCCAGACCGTGGTCGGCGGCACCGGGAGCGGTACCGGAGTCGGTACCGACGGTATGGAGATCCTCGGCCAGGAGGCCCGCGACCTCGCCGGGCAGAGCAAGGGTTCGGAGAACATGGTCGCCGTGTTCGGCGGCTGCGAGCGCAAGGGCCGCTGGCTGGTCGAGCCCCGCACCAACGTGTCCGTCCTGTGCGGCGGCGTCGACCTGGACCTGCGGGAGGCCGTCCTCAGCCGCCGCGAGGTCACCATCCAGGTCGCCGTCATCCTCGGCGGAGTCGACATCACCGTCCCGTACGGGGTCAGGGTGATCAACAACACGTCCGGGATCCTCGGCGGCACCGAGTTGCACGGGACCGACCAGGTGACCGACCCGAACGCCCCGGTCATCCGCCTCACCGGCACCTGCATGCTGGGCGGAGTCTCGGTGAAGGCGAAGAAACCCCGCAAGTCCAAGAAGGACAAGTGACGCCCGGCACCCGCGGACACCCCGGCCCGGTGTCCACATAGTGAACTAGCTGGGAAAAGAAGCAGACCTGCGCGTCGGCGCCACCGGGCGGCCGAGTACCGTGGGTGGCGCCATGAATGATGAAACCACGTTGTTGGTGACGGTGACCGGCCGCGATCGCCCGGGTATCAGCGCGCGACTGTTGAGCACCCTTTCCGTCTTCCCCGTGACCATCTCCGACCTGGAACAGGTCGTCCTGGCCGGACGCCTCGTCCTGGGCACCGTCCTGGAGGTCGACGAGCGGGTCGCCCCCGGGGTGAGCCGCCAGCGCGTCTTCGAGGAGGTGCGCAACGCCCTCGACAAGACCGCGATCGACCTCGACATGGAGGTGGACTACGCCCCCGGCGACGCGCGGAACCGGGTCAGCGAGTCCTCCTCCTCTGCACGGCTGCACGTCACCGTGCTCGCCGACCCGCTGCGTCCCGGCGCCCTGGGGGCCATCACCTCCTGCGTGGCCCGGGCGGGCGCCAACATCGACCGGATCGAGCGGCTGTCCAGCTATCCGGTCACCTCCGTGGAGATGGAGATCTCCGGTGCCGCGGGCGACCCCACCCGCCTGGCGCAGCTGCGCGCCGAACTGGCCATGGAGGCCTCCACCCAGGGCGTGGACGTCGCCGTCCAGCCCAGCGGCCTGCACCGCCGCGCCAAGCACCTGATCGTCATGGACGTCGACTCCACGCTCATCCAGGGCGAGGTCATCGAACTCCTGGCCGCCCACGCGGGCTGTGAGGAGGAGGTCGCCCGGGTCACCGAGCAGGCCATGCGCGGCGAACTCGACTTCGAGGAGTCCCTGCGCCGCCGTGTCGCGCTGTTGGAGGGCCTCGACGCCTCCGCGATCACGGAGGTCTGCGAGGAGATCCAGCTGACCCCCGGCGCCCGCACCCTCATCCGCACCCTGAAGCGGCTGGGCTACGAGTGCGGCATCGTCAGCGGCGGATTCACCCAGATCACGGATGTGCTGGTGGAACGGCTGGGGTTGGACTACTCGGCCGCCAACACCCTGGAGATCGTCGACGGCAGGCTGACCGGCGGCCTGGTGGGCCCGGTCGTGGACCGCAAGGGGAAGGCGGTCACGCTGGAGCGCTTCGCGCGGGAGGCGGGGGTTCCGCTGGAGCAGACCGTCGCCGTCGGCGACGGGGCCAACGACCTGGACATGCTCCAGACGGCCGGCCTGGGTGTGGCGTTCAACGCCAAGCCGGTGGTGCGGCAGCAGGCGGACACGTCGGTGAACGTGCCGTACCTGGACACGATCGCTTTCATTCTGGGGATCACCCGGGAGGAGATCGAGGCGGCGGACCTGCACGGGGAGGCGGAGCCGGCTTCGACGGGGGGGACGTCGCTCTAGGGGACTGGGGCTGCTCTGGGGATTTCACCTGTTGGGGGCGGGGTGGGAGTGACCGTCCCGGGACTGCCCGGTCAGGTCCAGGGTGGGTGACAGGGCGGGTGTTCGGTGCCGGCCGTTCCCAAGGGGGAGAGGTCCTCTGCGGCCTTCACCCCTGGGGCCGGGGTGGGAGTCTCTGTTCGGGTTCACCCCTCTGTGGTGCCCGGGGCGGTTCGGGTGCGGGTTACCCCAGCGGGGGCTGGTGTTACAAGCGAGGTCGGGTGCGACCGGCGGGTTTGCAGGCGGACCCTTCCTCCGTGGACCTGTGTGGCCGGGCGTGGCAGGCCTCGCGCGCACCCGCCCCGTAAACCCCCACCACCCAGCACACCCGTCAAACGCCCAGGTCTGGTGGTCTGCCGCACGCCGACTGCGGCGGGACGGGCCCACGCTCCGCCGTCTGTACCTTCCCAAACGGCCGGGCTTTTGGAAACCAACGCTTGCTGCCGGGAGCGACCACAGACCGCCCTTTCCAGATGGTGACCCTTTTGGAAACCTCCAAGTCCGTCCACCCCCCCTGAAGCCGGGGCCGAGGTTCTCCCTCCCCCAACCCCCCTGAGGCCGGGGCCGAGGTTCTCCCTCCCCCAACCCCCCTGAGGCCGGGGCCGAGGTTCTCCCTCCCCCAACCCCCCTGAGGCCGGGGCCGAGGTTCTCCCTCCCCCAACCCCCTGTGCTCGGGGCCCGGGCCCACCCTCCGGCTATGGCCGAGGCCCCCGGTCCGACGGGAAACCCCCTGAAGCCCGGGCCGAGAAACACCCACCCACACCCAAAACAAAAAAAGGGGGGCCGCCCCCAGGACGACCCCCCACAACAACCCCCACAAACAGGGAAAGCCCCCTCAACCGAGGGGGCTCTCAACCCGACAAAAAACCGTGGCAGCAACCTACTCTCCCACCCCACCACAGGGCAGTACCATCAGCGCAAGGAGACTTAACGACCGGGTTCGGAATGTAACCGGGTGTGACCCTCCCACCATAACCACCACGGAAACCAACACCCACACCCCGAAACCCCAACAAAGAGCCCCGAAGCCGGGAAACATTTCCACCAGCTATGTGAAACGTATGCGCGAGCACCCAATTATCTGCAGCGGACAAGCCCTCGGCCTATTAGTACCGGTCAGCTCCACCCCTCACAAGGCTTCCACACCCGGCCTATCAACCCCATCGTCTATAGGGAGCCTTACCCTCTCAAAGGAGGCAGGAGACCTCATCTCGAAGCAAGCTTCCCGCTTAGATGCTTTCAGCGGTTATCCCTCCCGAACGTAGCCAACCAGCCATGCCCTTGGCAGGACAACTGGCACACCAGAGGTTCGTCCGTCCCGGTCCTCTCGTACTAGGGACAGCCCTTCTCAAGTCTCCAACGCGCACAGCGGATAGGGACCGAACTGTCTCACGACGTTCTAAACCCAGCTCGCGTGCCGCTTTAATGGGCGAACAGCCCAACCCTTGGGACCAACTCCAGCCCCAGGATGCGACGAGCCGACATCGAGGTGCCAAACCATCCCGTCGATATGGACTCTTGGGGAAGATCAGCCTGTTATCCCCGGGGTACCTTTTAGCCGTTGAGCGACACCGCTTCCACACGCCGGTGCCGGATCACTAGTCCCAGCTTTCGCTCCTGCTCGACACGTCCGTCTCACAGTCAAGCTCCCTTGTGCACTTACACTCAACACCTGATTACCAACCAGGCTGAGGGAACCTTTGGGCGCCTCCGTTACTCTTTGGGAGGCAACCGCCCCAGTTAAACTACCCACCAGACACTGTCCCCGAACCGGATCACGGCCCAAGGTTAGATGCCCGAAACAGTCAGAGTGGTATTTCACCAACGCCTCCACCACCACTAGCGTGATAGCTTCACCGGCTCCCACCTATCCTACACAAACCATCCCAAACACCAATGTCAAGCTATAGTGAAGGTCCCGGGGTCTTTCCGTCCTGCTGCGCGAAACGAGCATCTTTACTCGTAGTGCAATTTCACCGGGCCCATGGTTGAGACAGTGGGGAAGTCGTTACGCCATTCGTGCAGGTCGGAACTTACCCGACAAGGAATTTCGCTACCTTAGGATGGTTATAGTTACCACCGCCGTTTACTGGCGCTTAGATTCCCAGCTTCACAGGGGCGAACCCCCATTGACCGGTCCTCTTAACGTTCCAGCACCGGGCAGGCGTCAGTCCGTATACAGCGTCTTACGACTTCGCACGGACCTGTGTTTTTAATAAACAGTCGCTTCCCCCCGCTATCTGCGACCCCACCCAGCTCCAGCCGCGAAGGCCTTCACCAGACAGGGCTCCCCTTCTCCCAAAGTTACGGGGACAATTTGCCGAGTTCCTTAACCATGGTTCACCCGAACGCCTCGGTATTCTCTACCTGACCACCTGCGTCGGTTTAGGGTACTGGCCGCTCACGAACTCGCTAGAGGCTTTTCTCGACAGCATGGGATCACTCACTTCGCCTAAAACGGCTCCGCATCACGTCTCAGCCTTCACGGGAGGCGGATTTACCAACCCCCCAGCCTACACGCTTACCCCCGGACAACCACCGCCGGGTAGAGCTACCCTCCTGCGTCACCCCATCACTTACCTACTACAAGCTCGGATCCCAGACCGGTAAAGCAACCAGTCCCGAAGGACCGGAAACCCACCAGCGTGGTTAGCATCACCTGATTCGATACTGGGCGCTCGTGCACGGGTACGGGAATATCAACCCGTTATCCATCGACTACGCCTGTCGGCCTCGCCTTAGGTCCAGACTCACCCTGGGCGGATTAACCTGCCCCAGGAACCCTTAGTCAATCGGCGGCAACGTTTCTCACGTTGCTTTCGCTACTCATGCCTGCATTCTCACTCGCACGCCCTCCACCACACGATCACTCGGCGGCTTCACCGAACGCACGACGCTCCCCTACCAACCCGGCAAAAACCGGGCTCCACAGCTTCGGCGGTGTGCTTAAGCCCCGCTACATTATCGGCGCAGAACCACTTGACCAGTGAGCTATTACGCACTCTTTAAAGGATGGCTGCTTCTAAGCCAACCTCCTGGTTGTCTCAGCAACTCCACAACCTTTCCCACTTAGCACACGCTTAGGGGCCTTAGCTGATGATCTGGGCTGTTTCCCTCTCGACTACGAAGCTTATCCCCCGCAGTCTCACTGCCACGCTTCACTTAACCGGCATTCGGAGTTTGTCTGACGTCAGTAACCTTGTCGGGCCCATCAGCCAAACAGTAGCTCTACCTCCGGCAAGAAACACGCAACGCTGCACCTAAATGCATTTCGGGGAGAACCAGCTATCACGGAGTTTGATTGGCCTTTCACCCCTACCCACACCTCATCCCCCAGGTTTTCAACCCTGGTGGGTTCGGGCCTCCACGAGGTCTTACCCCCGCTTCACCCTGGACATGGGTAGATCACTCCGCTTCGGGTCCACAGCATGCGACTCAAACGCCCTATTCAGACTCGGTTTCCCTACGGCTACCCCACCCGGGTTAACCTCGCCACACACCATGACTCGCAGGCTCATTCTTCAAAAGGCACGCCATCACCAGACACAAGATCCAGCTCTGACGGCTTGACAGCACACGGTTTCAGGTACTATTTCACGACCCCTCACCGGGGCACTTTTCACCTTTCCCTCACGGTACTAGTGCACTATCGGTCACCAGGACGTATTTTGGCTTAGCAGGTGGTCCTGCCAGATTCACACGGAATTCCTCGGGCTCCGCGCTACTCGGGGACAGCGTCAACACCTGATCAGAACCTTCACCTACGGGACTCTCACCCACTCCGGTACCGCTTCCCAACGGATTCAGCTAGCTCTGACCACTAGTGCTCCGGGCCGGCAGACCCGAAAAGACACGCCCCACAACCCCGCACACGCAACGACTGCCGTCTATCACACGCGCACGGTTTAGCCTCTTCCCCGTTCGCTCACCACTACTAGGAGAATCACTGTTGTTTACTCTTCCTACGGGTACTGAGATGTTTCACTTCCCCGCGTCACCACCAACCGCCCTATACATTCAGGCGGCGGCAACCCGATACAACTCGGGCTAGGTTTCCCCATTCGGACACCCACGGATCAAAGCTCGGTTGACAGCTCCCCGTGGCCTATCGCGGCCTCCCACGTCCTTCATCGGCGCCTGGTGCCAAGGCATCCACCGTATGCCACTATCACTTGGCCACTACAGATAACAAGATGCTCGCGCACACTATTCACAAATCAAAACACCAACCGCATACCCTGCTACCACTCACCCACCCGGACAACCGAGAACCCCCACCCCCGCACACAGCGGAGACAAGGGAACCAGGCCCACAGGCTTCTGAGAGTTCTCAGAGGCGGTCCGCGGGAACCAACCACAAGGGTTGCTTCCTCAGACACCCAACAACGCGCCCTCCAAGGCTTCTAGGACCCTTGGAGGTGAAGTCCGACCAATCCATTACAACCAATCCCACCGGAACACCACAGATCAACCATGGGTTCAGCAGGTCCACTTTCGAGTCCGGCCAACCATAGGAAAAGTGTTGGCCTGAAAAGACTCCTTAGAAAGGAGGTGATCCAGCCGCACCTTCCGGTACGGCTACCTTGTTACGACTTCGTCCCAATCGCCAGCCCCACCTTCACTCACTCCCTCCCCGAAGGGTTAGGCCACAAGTTTCGGGTGTTGCCGACTTTCATGACGTGACGGGCGGTGTGTACAAGGCCCGGGAACGTATTCACCGCGGCGTTGCTGATCCGCGATTACTAGCGACTCCACCTTCATGGGGTCGAGTTGCAGACCCCAATCCGAACTGAGACCGGCTTTTAGGGATTCGCTCCACCTCACGGTATCGCACGCCCATTGTACCGGCCATTGTAGCATGTTTGCAGCCCAAGACATAAGGGGCATGATGACTTGACGTCGTCCCCACCTTCCTCCGAGTTGACCCCGGCAGTCTCCCATGAGTCCCCACCATTACGTGCTGGCAACATGGAACAAGGGTTGCGCTCGTTGCGGGACTTAACCCAACATCTCACGACACGAGCTGACGACAGCCATGCACCACCTGTCACCCGCCAACTAAATGACCCCACATCTCTGCAGGTCCACGGGTGATGTCAAACCTTGGTAAGGTTCTTCGCGTTGCGTCGAATTAAGCAACATGCTCCGCCGCTTGTGCGGGCCCCCGTCAATTCCTTTGAGTTTTAGCCTTGCGGCCGTACTCCCCAGGCGGGGCGCTTAATGCGTTAGCTACGGCGCGGAAACCGTGGAAAGTCCCCACACCTAGCGCCCAACGTTTACGGCATGGACTACCAGGGTATCTAATCCTGTTCGCTCCCCATGCTTTCGCTCCTCAGCGTCAGGTAAGGCCCAGAGACCCGCCTTCGCCACCGGTGTTCCTCCTGATATCTGCGCATTTCACCGCTACACCAGGAATTCCAGTCTCCCCTACCTACCTCTAGCATGCCCGTATCCACTGCAGAACCGGGGTTAAGCCCCGGTCTTTCACAGCAGACGCGACACGCCGCCTACGAGCTCTTTACGCCCAATAATTCCGGACAACGCTCGGACCCTACGTATTACCGCGGCTGCTGGCACGTAGTTAGCCGGTCCTTATTCCCCACCTACCGTCAACCCCGCGAGAACGCGGAGCCTGCGTGAGTGGTAAAAGAGGTTTACAACCCGAAGGCCGTCATCCCCCACGCGGCGTCGCTGCGTCAGGCTTTCGCCCATTGCGCAATATTCCCCACTGCTGCCTCCCGCAGGAGTCTGGGCCGTGTCTCAGTCCCAGTGTGGCCGGTCGCCCTCTCAGGCCGGCTACCCGTAATCGCCTTGGTAGGCCGTTACCCCACCAACAAGCTGATAGGCCGCGAGCCCATCCCCGACCGAAAAACTTTCCACCCTCGACCATGCGGAGGAGGGTCGTATCCGGTATTAGACGGCGTTTCCACCGCTTATCCCGGAGTCAGGGGCAGGTTGCTCACGTGTTACTCACCCGTTCGCCGCTCGTGTACCCCGAAGGGCCTTACCGCTCGACTTGCATGTGTTAAGCACGCCGCCAGCGTTCGTCCTGAGCCAGGATCAAACTCTCCATAAAGGTCTTGCACCGCCACCCCGAAGGGTGCGGAAACCTAGAAGAAAATCCTGACCGAACCGTCTGGCTCTATGTCCTTCTGGTCCAATCAAAGGAACCTCGCACACTCCGATCTCACTGATCGTCGTGTGACGGGGCCAAAACAAACTTGGCTGTAAAAATCGAACACGCGCTGTTGAGTTCTCAAGAAGCAACCGCTCTTCCCGTACAAGCCCCGGATTCGTGTTTCCCGGTCGCTCTTCCGTGGAAGGCGTCTGCGTTTCCGCTTTGTTGTGTCTTCACTTTATCAGTGTTTCCGTGTCCCGCCAAACCGGCGTTTTCCGGAACCTTCTGACTTGGTGAAGGACCGCTTCCGCTGTTTCCTTTGGAAGCACTCTCCGAGTCTACATGGCCGCAGCACTGCTCCGGACTGCTGAATTTCAGAGAGAAGAAGTTCGACCGGCCCGCCCGCTTTCGCGTGCGGCTCGCTCGGTCGTGCCCCTCCCGGGCCTTGGGCCCTTCGGAGGCGACTCGGAGAACATTACCCCCCGACTCGGATCGACGCAAACGATCTCTCGTGTGACCCGGGTCACAATCACTGCCCCTGCGGATCAGTCGAGGCACGCGTCGCCGTACAGCGTGTGCGCTGGGCCGATGACATACCGGGGCCGGCTCTCAGTTCAGGATCCGGCCCGTCCCCGTGCCCGGGGCCGTGTAGAGCCACTCGACCTCGAGGTCCACCGCGGCGACGGTGGCCGGGGAGTACGACACCAGTGCCTCGTTGCCCACGAACGTGGCGGCCAGCTGGGCGATGGTGGGGTTGTGCCCCACCACCAGGAGTGTGCGCACCCCGGGGTCGACGTAGGTGATCAGTTCCAGCAGGGCGTCCACGCCGGCGGTGTAGGCCGACTCCGAGTAGTCGATCTCCGGCCCGACGGGGCCGTCCAGTGCCTCCAGGACGCCGTCGAGCGTCTGGCGGGTGCGCTTGGCGGAGGAGCAGATCACGTGGTCCGGGGTGTGGCCCTGCTCCGCGAGGAGGCGGCCGACCCGGCGGGCCTGCTCGTGGCCGCGGTCGGTGAGGGAGCGGTCGTAGTCGATGACCCCGTAGCCGGCCTCGGCCTTGGCGTGGCGGAGCAGCAGGAGCGTGCGGCCGGTCATGACGCGATCACCGTCGCGACGATGGAGAGCAGGACGATGAACCCCACCATCACCCCCACGATGACGAACAGGCCCTTCATTCCCGACATGCGTCCCCCTGAGTACGTGGTTTGTCCCCACCCAGAGTAGGAGGGGCCGCCGGGTCCCCCCGGCGGCCCCTCGGCATGGCTAGTTGCTGCGTGCCTCTTCCTTGTTGCCGTGGTCGGTGGGCTCGTCGGCGACGCCGGTCCCGCCCTCGACACCCGGGGTGTCGTCGGAGGGGGCCCTGTCGCCGTCGTCGCTCTCGGGGGCGCCGTGCCGGAGCTCGGCGGGCTCGGTCTCGTTGCCCGACCCGCGGTTCTTGGACCACAGGACGGCGCCGACGAGGATGGCGACCGCCAGCGCGGTGACGCCGACCCTCAGCACGGTGTTGTCCGCGTAGATGACGACGCTGGGCGCCACGATCAGCGCGACCAGGTTCATCACCTTGAGCAGCGGGTTGATGGCCGGGCCCGCGGTGTCCTTGAAGGGGTCGCCGACCGTGTCGCCGATGACGGTGGCGGCGTGGGCCTCCGAGCCCTTGCCGCCGTGGTGGCCGTCCTCGACGAGCTTCTTGGCGTTGTCCCAGGCACCGCCGGAGTTGGCGAGGAACACCGCCATGAGGACGCCCGCGGCGATGGCGCCGCCGAGGAACGCGCCCAGCGGGGCGTATCCCAGGGCGAAGCCGACCGCGATCGGCGCCAGGACGGCGAGCAGGCCGGGGGTGACGAGTTCGCGCAGCGAGTCGCGGGTGCAGATGTCGACGACGCGGGCGTACTCGGGCTTCTCGGTGCCGTCCATGATCCCGGGCCGGGTGCGGAACTGCTCGCGCACCTCTAGGACGACGCGCCCGGCGGCGCGGCCGACCGCCATGATGGCCAGCCCGGAGAAGAAGAACACCACGCTGGCGCCGATGATGACGCCGACGAGGACGTCCGGGCTGTCCAGGGACAGCGAGAAGACCTCCCCGCCGCCGAGCTGCTCCTGCACGGAGGTGCGGAACGCCCCGAACAGGGCGGTGGCGGCCAGGACCGCGGTGGCGATCGCGATGCCCTTGGTGATGGCCTTGGTGGTGTTGCCGACGGCGTCCAGGCCGGTGAGGATCTCGGCGCCCTTGCCCTCGACGTCACCGGACATCTCGGCGATGCCCTGGGCGTTGTCGGACACCGGGCCGAAGGTGTCCATGGCGACGATGATGCCGACGGTGGTGAGCAGGCCCGTGCCGGCCAGGGCGACGGCGAACAGGCTGAGCGTGATGGACCCGCCGCCCAGGAGGAACGCCGCGTACACGGCGCCGGCGATGAGCAGGGCGGAGTAGACCGCCGATTCCAGGCCGACGGAGATGCCGGACAGGATGACGGTGGCCGCGCCCGTCTCGGAGCTCTCCCCGATCTCGCGGACCGGGCGCCTGTCGGTCTCGGTGAAGTAGCCGGTGAGGAGCTGGATGGCGGCCGCGAGGACGAGGCCGATGAGGACCGCGGCGATCGCGATGAAGCGCGGGTCGGGGTCGGTGCCCGCGGCGGCGATCTCGTCGAGGACGCCCTGGCTGACGCCGGACAGCTCCTGGAAGCTGCCGGGCAGGTACCAGAAGGCGGTGGCGACGACGAGCAGTGCGGAGATCCCGGCGGAGATGAAGAAGCCGCGGTTGATCGCGGACATCGCCGTCTTGTCGCGGGCGCTCGGAGCGACGATGAAGATACCGATGATGGCGGTGATGACGCCGATCATCGGGACCAGCAGGGGGAAGACGAGGCCTTCGACGCCGAACGCGACGCGTCCCAGGATGAGGGAGGCGACGAGCACGACGGCGTAGGACTCGAAGAGGTCGGCGGCCATGCCCGCGCAGTCGCCCACGTTGTCGCCGACGTTGTCGGCGATGGTGGCCGCGTTGCGGGGGTCGTCCTCGGGGATGCCCTGCTCGACCTTGCCGACGAGGTCGGCGCCGACGTCGGCGGCCTTGGTGAAGATGCCGCCGCCGACGCGCATGAACATGGCGAGGAGGGCGGCGCCGAAGCCGAAGCCCTCCAGGACGATCGGGGCGTCGCCCCGGTAGAGCAGGACGACGACGGCCGCGCCGAGCAGGCCCAGGCCGACGGTGATCATGCCGGCGACACCGCCGGTGCGGAAGGCGATCCGCATGGCGGTGCGGCTGTCGTCCGCGGTACCGCCGCGGGCGGCGGCGGCGACGCGGACGTTGCCGCGGACCGCGAGCCACATGCCGATGAAGCCGGTGGCGGCGGAGAGCACGGCGCCGAGGGCGAAGAAGAGGGACCGTCCGATCCGGATGTCCCACGAGTCGGCGGGGAGCAGGAGCAGCAGCAGGGGGATGATGACGACGAAGACCGCGAGGGTGCGGAACTGTCGCCTCAGGTAGGCACCCGCTCCTTCCTGGACCGCGACCGCGATGTTGCGCATTCGCTCGGTGCCCTGTCCGGCGGCGAGGACTTCACGTACCAGCATCCCCGCGACGGCGAGCGCGAGGAGCGCCACCGCCATGACGACGATGATGAGCGTCAAGTCGATGCCTTGTAGTTCTAGGGCCGTGCCGCTCGGCGCGGCGAGGTTGAGCCCAGACAATCCGTCCTCCTTGCGACGGGCACGGCCTTTTTCTCCCCCGTCCACGCAAAGCACGGGGAATCCCGTGCGAAGTCGTGCACGTACCGCCGTCCGGAGGGAGCCTGAGCTGGCCCGACGGCACGTGGTCCGGGGTCGAGGCGGTGCCACTTTCGGTTTCTTGCCCACGGCCCGCGCCACGTGCTCACGGGCGGTGATCAGGAAATCCTACGCAGCCCGAAGAAAAAAGGAGAGAGCGGATTAGTGATTTTTTCGAGAATGATCAAAGATGTGATCCATCGGTGATCTCGAAAAACGGATAAATGCCTTTATCGGCGATCTTTGCCTTGCATAATGACTTAATGCGGTGTTAACGTTAAAGCTCTCATGAAGGCATGAAGCGGGAATGAGCCCCAGGAGCCCCTGCGATCTCAGCGCAGTCGCAGCCGGGAGGGGTCCACCCCGTCGCCCGGCCCGACGCGTCCCGCGTCCAGGCCGTCGGCCAGGGAACGGGCGAAGGCCGCCGCCCCCGCGGTGTCCACTCCGTGCGGCGCGTCCGGTCCGTACGCCTCCACCCGGTCGGCGCCCCGGCGCAGCAGGCGGGCGGCGCCCGTGGGGTTCCCGCGCTGGGCGTGCGTGACGCCCACCGCCACCTGTGCCAGACCGCGCCACAGTTCCCGCTCCGGCTCGGGGGAGGACTTCCACACGGCTTCGAGAACCTCGTGGGCGGTGAAAGCGTATCCCTCGTCGAGCAGGCGCTGGGCCGTTTCCAGCCCTTCCTCCGCCGAGAACTCGGCGTCGTCGGGCACCCGCTCCACCTCGCCGACGCTGCCGTGCGGCATCGGCCGGCCGTAGCGGTCGCGTGGGCGCTGGTTCTGGGCACGCCCGTCCGGGGCGCGGTCGCGGTCCGCGTTCACCGTGTCCACCTTCTTCCTCAGTCGTCGCCGGGGAGATCGTCGAGCCACTCCGTGAGGGCTCCCGAGACGGCGTCCGGGCGCTCCTCGTGCGGGAAGTGCCCGGCATCGGGTATCTCCCTCCAACGGTAGGGCCCGAGCACCGAGCGCTCCGAGGCGCGGGCGGCCTCCGGGGGGCAGAGCGGGTCGAGGCGGCCGTGGACCTGGAGCACCGGGACGCGCACCGGCGTGCGCATGCGCGCCCGGTAGCGCAGGCCGTCCGGGCGCAGCCGGGAGCGGCCGATCCACCGGTGGTACTCCAGGGAGCAGTGGGACACCTTGGGGATGGAGAACGCGATCCGGTACATCTCTTCGGCCTCGGTGTCGGGCCAGCCCGGACCGGACCACTCCCGCAGCAGGTCGCCGACCCGGGCGCAGCCGTCGGCGAGGAGGCGGTGCTCGGGCAGGACCGGCAGCTGCGCCTGGAGCATGTGGCGGGCGCCCGGGCCGGAGGAGAGCAGCGCCCGGGCCGCCCGGCCCGGGTGCGGGGAGGCGACCGCCGCCAGGGCCCGGACCGTGCCCGGGTGGTAGGCGGTCATGGTCCACCCGACCAGGCCGCCGACGCCGTGGCCGACCACGACCGCGTGGCGCGTGCCCAGGGCGCGGACCAGGCCGGCGGCGTCCTGGGCCAGGGTCACCGGGTCGTATCCGCGGGGGGTCTTGTCGCTGCCGCCGTATCCCCGCAGGTCGACGGCGACCGCGCGGTACCCCGCCGCCGCGGCGGCGGTGAGCTGGTGCCGCCACGCCCACCAGAACTGGGGGAACCCGTGCAGGAACAGCACCAGCGGCCCCTCGCCCAGCTCGACGGCGTGGAAGCGCGCTCCCGCGGCCCCGACGGTCCGGTGGGCCCAGGGGCCCTCGACGTAGGCGGCCGAATCGTCCAGCACTGCGGCGGTGTCAGTTCCCGGCGGTGGCCGTGGCCCCGCTCGGCTGCGCGGCGGCGACGTCCGATCCCGGCGGGGTGATCTCGCGGCGCAGGATGGCGCCCAGGCGCGAGGTCGTCAGCTGGGTGCGCTCCAGGCCCCGCATCCTGCGGAAGCTGAGCAGGCCGAACAGGGCGAACATGAGCGCGATGAGCAGGTAGACCCCGGTCACGATGGCGAAGGAGGCCCATCCCGGCAGGCCCGCCACCTCGTACAGGACGAAGGCGATGGTCACCGAGAGGAGGATGACGAAGATGTGCATGAGGACGGCGAACACGGCGAACCCGGCGATGCCCTTGCCCGCCTTCGCCGCCTCGGCCTTGGCCTCGGCCTTGGCGAGCTCCAGCTCCAGGCGCACCAGACGTGAGAAGTTCCCGGTGACGTCCGAGACCAGTTCGCCGACGGAGCGGTCGCTTTCTCCGGCGGCACCCGGCTTGTCCACCATCGCGGGGTTTCCCTTCTGTCGGTCCGAACACGCGGATGATCCTCCGCATCCTCGCACACGGGGCCCCGCCGATGTCCCTCACGGCACGCACAACGCGGGCTCCCGCTTTCGTCACCGGGGTGAGCCTCCGTGCCCGGATACGGAGGCGGCGGGGCGCCCCGGGCCGGATGCGGGCCCGGGGCGCCCCGCGCTCCCCCGGGTCAGTCGCCCTGCTTGACGGAGGGCAGCTGCTTGGCGATGACCTCCATGATCGAGGAGTCGGTGAGCGTGGAGGTGTCACCGACCTCGCGGTTCTCGGCGATGTCGCGCAGCAGGCGGCGCATGATCTTGCCCGAGCGGGTCTTGGGCAGCTCCGGCACGGCCAGCAGGCGGGCCGGCTTGGCGATCGGCCCCAGGGAGGCGCCGACGTGGTCCCGCAGGGCCTTCATCATCTCCTCGGAGACCTCCTCGGCCCCGCTGCGCAGGATCACGAAGCCGACGATGGCCTGGCCGGTGACCTTGTCCGTGGCGCCGACCACGGCGGCCTCGGCCACGCTCGGGTGCGAGACCAGGGCGGACTCGACCTCGGTGGTGGAGATGTTGTGGCCGGAGACGAGCATGACGTCGTCGACGCGGCCCAGCAGCCACAGGTCGCCGTCCTCGTCCTTCTTGGCGCCGTCGCCGGGGAAGTACAGGCCCTCGAAGCGCGACCAGTAGGTGTCCTTGTAGCGCTCCGGGTCGCCCCAGATGCCGCGGAGCATGGACGGCCACGGCTCGCGGATCACGATGAAGCCGCCGTCGCCGTCGGGGACGGAGGCCCCGTTCTCGTCCACCACGTCGGCGACGATGCCGGGCAGCGCGCGCATGGCCGCGCCCGGCTTGCCGTCGGCGACGCCCGGCAGCGGGCTCACCATGATGGCGCCGGTCTCCGTCTGCCACCACGTGTCCACGACCGGCGTGCGGTCTCCGCCGATGTACTTGCGGTACCAGACGTAGGCCTCGGGGTTGATGGGCTCGCCCACCGAGCCGATGACGCGCAGGCTCGACAGGTCGAACTTGGCGGGGATGTCGTCGCCCCACTTCATGAAGGTGCGGATCGCCGTGGGGGCCATGTAGGCGATGGTGACCTTGTACTTCTCGATGATCTCCCAGAACCGGCCGCGGTGCGGGGTGTCCGGGGTGCCCTCGTAGAGGACGGTCGTCGCGGCGTTGGAGAGCGGGCCGTAGACGATGTAGGAGTGGCCGGTGACCCAGCCGATGTCGGCGGCGCACCAGTAGACGTCGGTCTCGGGCTTGAGGTCGAAGACCGCCCAGTGGGTGTACGACGCCTGGGTGAGGTAGCCGCCGGTGGTGTGCAGGATGCCCTTGGGCTTGGCCGTGGTGCCGCTGGTGTACATGATGTACAGCGGGTTCTCGGAGTCGTGGGCCTCGGGCGTGTGCTCGGTGCTCTGGGAGTCGACGAGGTCGTGCCACCACACGTCGCGGTCGGTCCACTCGACGTCCTGGCCGGTGCGGCGGACGACGAGGACGTTCTCCACGGCCGGGCGGTCGGCGACCGCGGCGTCCACGGCGGGCTTGAGGGCGCTGGCCTTGCCGCGCCGGTAGCCGCCGTCGGCGGTGATGACGAGCTTGGCCTGGCTGTCGTCCAGTCGCTGGCCCAGGGCGTCGACGGAGAATCCGCCGAAGACCACCATGTGGACGGCGCCCAGGCGGGCGCAGGCCAGCATCGCGACGATCGTCTCGGGGATCATCGGCATGTAGATGGCGACCCGGTCGCCCCTGGTGACGCCGAGCTCGGTGAGGGCGTTGGCGGCCTGGGAGACCAGGTCCTTCAGCTCGGCGTAGGTGATGGTGCGGGTGTCGCCGGGCTCGCCCTCCCAGTGGTAGGCGACGCGGTCGCCCAGGCCGTTGGCGACGTGGCGGTCCACGCAGTTGACGGAGGCGTTGAGCCTGCCGTTGACGAACCACTTCGCGAAGGGCGGCTGCCAGTCCAGGACGGTGTCCCAGGGCTGGTCCCACTGGAGCCTGCGGGCCTGCTCCTCCCAGAAGCCGAGGCGGTCCTCGGCGGCCTCGGCGTAGGCCTCGGCCTTGACGTTGGCGTTCGCGGCCAGGTCCGCCGGCGGGGGGAAGCTGCGCGTCTCATGGAGAAGGTTGGACAGTGTCTCCTGGCTCGGGGGAGTGCTGTCTGCCACTGTGATTCTCCTTACGTAGGCTGGTTCACACCCAATTAATCATGTGGTCTGTACCTGTGGAACAGGGAGGGCCGGTTCCAGCGCCGGGGCAGACGGGGTGCGCGACGAACGGCCGGTGAGCGGTCGCCGCCGGGCGACGAACGGTCGCCCGACCGGGCGGAAGAGGGCGTGCGGGTGCGTGTCGGGCGTGTTCCGCGCGTGTCGCGGCCGGGCGCCGGTCGCCGGGACGGACGGTGTTACCGGCGCGTATGTTGGATCCCGTGAGCGAAAAGACCTCTACCGCCCAGACCGATCCGCTGGCCAGGATCGCCGCACTCCCCGGTGTGGCCGAGGCCGTGGAGGAGACCCGGACGCTGGTGGACCGGCTGCTGGGGCACCGGATCCTGCGCCGGCGCAGCAGTGACGTGTCCATGGAGTCCTCGCTGCGCGGGGCGTGCGCGTCCGCCGCGCTGGAGGGCGCCGAGGTCTCGATGGACGAGATCCGCGCCGGGCACGTGTACGACACCCGGATCAAGGGTGCGCTGCGGGTGGGCGGAGAGCTGGGGACCCTCGTGGAGACCTGGCCCAGGGCGCCGCGCCAGGTGCTGGCGCGGCTGCACACGCTCGCCGCCGCGGACGCGGTGTCCGCCGAGGCCCTGGGGCGGCCGCGCATGGCCGGGGAGCGGGTCGAGGACCCGCTGGAGCTGGGCGCGCCACCCGCCCCCGAGGTCGCGCTGGCGCGGATGGAGGGCCTGTACGCGCTGCTGGCGGCGCGCGCCTCGGTGCCCGCCCTGGTCACGTCGGCCCTGGTGCACGGCGAACTGATGGCGGTCCGCCCGTTCGGGTGGGGCGACGGTCTGGTGGCGCGTGCGGCCGAGCGCCTGACGCTGGTGGAGCGGGGCCTGGACCCCAAGTCGCTGGTGCCGTCCGAGCTGGGCCACCGGACGCTGTCGGAGGAGTACGCGACCGCGCTGCGCGGATACATGTCCGGGACCGCGGAGGGCGTGGCCGGATGGGTCGTGTACTGCTGCCGTGCGGTGCGGGCGGGGGCGCAGGACTCGCTGGCGACCTGCGAGGCGCTCAAGCGCGGCTGAGGGACGGGGCGGCACGGGGCGCGCGCGGCGGTGCCGTGCGCGGTGGCGCGGAGCGCGAACCGCGGGGCGAACGGCGTGCCTTGAACGGAAACCATGCTTGTTACTCGTCCATTTACCGACGGGTAGAGGTACGAACGATATCGGTTCGGTCACGCTTGTCCGTTACTGAATGTTTCGGGATTGCTCCGCACTCTCGCCGAACACGGCGAACGGTGCCCCGCGGAGAATCCGCGGAGCACCGCGTCCGACCGGTTACACCCGGCTAACAAGCGTCCATTCGTCTGGCCTGACCAGGCACTCCATCGAGCGTCTCGGTCGAGGCGGGCCCTACGGGGCCTGCTGGCGCGTGGGTTCCGGGTTCACCTGCCAGGGTGGGACTCAGCCACCGATCCCTTTCTTTCTACGCCGGTCTCCGGGATCCGAAAAGGTGGTTGGTCCAACTTTTCATCCTGGATTCCCGAACCGATACACAGTGTCACGTGGTAACGTCGGTTCCGTCGTTCCGGACGGCAACCGGTTCCCACGGTTCCCAGCACTTCGGCAAATGCCTCGGCATGCGCGCATTCCGTGTGCGATGCGGCGGGACCGGCCCGGCACGGAACATACGTCCCTACACGCTTTTCGGTGGTCCGGGGGATCCCCTCCCCCCGTCGACCCTCCCGAGGGGCGGGCCCGGTTCTCCCCCCAGAGCCGAGAGGGCGACCCACCCGCGCTCCCCCCTGTCGCGGGATGTCGCACGAGGCCCGCTCGCCGAGCCTGCGGGCGGGATGTGCATCCGCCCCCGTGTGCGCATCCCGCCCGCAGGTTCTCGGAATCCGCGGACCCCTTCCCTGCCCCCTCCCTCGGCGGCCGTGTCGCCCGCGAACCGCGCCCGCACGGGGCCGGCGCGGCGGACCCGTGGACGGCCGGCCCGGCCGCGTTCCCTGACACCCCCGACACCCCGCCCCCGTGCTGGGACCGGGGTGGACCGGACACCGGACGCGACTCACGGAGCCGAGGAGGGGCCCGCACCCCGGGGCCGGCGCGCACGGCGTCGTGAGGGGACCGGAAGGGGCGGTCACGGCCTCCGTACACCCGGTTCACCCGAGACACGCGGGGCGGACCCGGCCCCCACCGCGTGCGAACGCACCCGGTGCGAGGAGAGGCGGGGCGGGTGCGCGGACCTCCCGGGCGCGGACGCCGCTCCCACCGCGCGAGCACACGGCGATCCGGTCGGCGTGTGCCGACCGCTCTGGTCGTCCGGCCGCCGCGCACGGGCGCACGGAGCCGTGGGATCGGTGAGAGGCGGGAGGCACGGCGCCCCGCCGCCCGAAGCCGTGCGGTGGCGCTCCGGGCGGAGTTGTCCACAGGTCGCCGATCGGGCTTTCGTGCGGCCGCCGCATCGGCGATGGTCGAAGGGTGCCCCTCCCCCTCCCCGGAGGCCCCATGGACGCCGTTCCGCTCATCGCCACCGCAGACACCGGACTGCTCGACGACCTGCTGCGGTTGTCGGCCGCCGCGTCGGTCCGGGTGAACACCGCCGACAGCGTCGACCGGGCGCTGCTGTCCTGGCCGCGCTCGCCGCTGGTGGTGCTGGGCGCCGACCTCTACCCCGAGCTGCGTGCCGGGGAGCGTCCACCGCACGCCCGGTTCGTCGTCGTGGACCGCGGTGACCGCCGCGGTCCCGGCGCCGGTGGGTCGGCCGCCCCCGGGGGTCCGCTGCTGCTGCCCCGCGACGAGGACCTGCTGACCGGGCTGATCGCCGCGGGCGGAGAGCCCGCGAGGCGGGCGCCGACCGTGGCCGTGATGGGCGGGCGCGGCGGGGCCGGGGCGAGCCTGCTCGCCGTCGCCCTGGCGCTGGCCGGAGCCCGGGGCGGGCACGGCACCGCCCTGTTGGACGCCGACCCGCTGGGCTGCGGCCCCGACATCCTGCTGGGGTGCGAGCGCGACCCGGTGGACCGCAGGCTCGGCTGGGACGGGCTGGTGGACCGGCGCGGCCGACTGCGCTGGTCGGACGTGGCGCCGCGGCTGCCCGGGCCCGCCGGGATCTCCGTGCTCACCTGGATGCACGGGCCGGACGCGCACCGGGGCCCGCTGCCCGCGGCCACCGCCCGGGCGATGCTGGAGTCCGCCCGGCAGGGGTGCGACCTGGTGGTCGTCGACCTGCCGAGGTCGTTCGGGGCCGCGGTCACTGCGTTCCTCAACCGGTCGGACCTGGTGCTGCTGGTCGTCCCCGCACAGGTGGCCGCCGTGGTGGCGGCGTCGGCGGTGGTGCCGCGGCTGTGTGCGGAGTCCCGGGAGGTGCGCGCGGTGGTGCGCGGGGCGTCGGGCGGGCTGACCGCCGACGTGGTGGCCCGGGGATTGGGACTGGCGTTGGGAGCCGACCTGCCGCCGGAGCCCGGGTTGGAGCGGACGCTCGCCGCCGGGCGGCGGCCGGCCGACCATCCGCGCTCGCCGCTGGCCGCGTTCGCCGACCGGCTGGTCGCCGAGCTGACCGGGGTGCCCCGGTGAGCGCGCCGACCGAGCGGGTGCCGCGGCGGCCGACGGAAGGCTCCCCCTCGGTGGACGGCCCCGGCCTGGTGGAGGCGGTGCGCAACCGGCTGGTGGTCTCCGGGTCGGTGGTCAGCCCCGGCACCGTGGCGGCGGCCCTGCGGGCGGAGGGCGGGGTGCTGGGCGACGCCGAGGTGCTGTCGCTGACCCGGCGGCTGGCCGCGGACCTTGCGGGGGCCGGGCCGCTGGAGGAGCTGATGGTCTCGGGGGTCACGGACATCCTGGTCAACGGACCCGACGAGGTGTGGGTGGACGACGGCGGCGGGCTGCGCCGGGTGGGGGTGCGGTTCGAGTCCCCGGAGGCGGTGCGGCGGCTGGCCCAGCGGCTCGCCGCACAGGCCGGTCGTCGGCTGGACGCGGCGGTGCCCTACGTGGACGCGCGCCTCCCGGGCGGGGCCCGGCTGCACGCGGTGCTGCCACCGGTCTCCCCCGCCGGGGCGTGCCTGTCCCTGCGGATGCCGCCCCGCCGGGTGTTCACCCTGGACCGGCTCGTGGACTGCGGGACCCTCACCCCGTACGGGGCGGCACTGATGCGGGCGGTGGTGGCGTCGCGGGCGGCGTTCCTGGTGAGCGGCGGCACCGGGACGGGAAAGACCACCCTGCTGTCCACGCTGCTGTCCCTGGTGGCCCCGGGCGAGCGGATCGTGCTGGCCGAGGACTCCCCCGAACTGCGCCCCGAGCACCCGCACGTGGTGCGCCTGCAGACCCGCCCCGCGAACATCGAGGGCACCGGCGAGGTGACCCTGGAGGTGCTGGTCCGCCAGGCGCTGCGGATGCGTCCGGACCGGCTGGTGGTGGGCGAGGCGCGGGGGCCGGAGATCGTCTCCCTGCTGGGCGCCCTCAACACAGGCCACGAAGGCGGCGCCGGCACGCTCCACGCCAACGGCGCGGGGGACGTGCCCGCCCGGGTGGAGGCGTTGGGCTGCGCGGCCGGGCTGGGCCGGGAGGCGGTGCACAGCCAGCTGGCGGCCACCGGGGTGCTGGTGGTGCACCTGGTCCGGGACGCCGGGGGGCGGCGGCTGTCGGAGGTCCGGGTGCTGGACCACGACGGGCGGGGGCTGGTGCACACGGTGCCCGCGGTGTCGTTCACCGCTGGGGGCGACCACTGCGAGCACCCGGGGATCGACGCGCTCGCCGCCCGCCTCGGCGGCTCCTGGCCCCCATGACCCCGGCCCGGGGGAGCCGGGCGGGCACGGAAACGGGCGGGGCGTTCACGTGGATCGGGGGAGCGACGTGGTCTGGGTGTGGGCGTGTGCTCTGGGGCTGGTGCTGCTGGGAGCGGTGGCCGACGCCGGAACGGGGCGGATCGGATGGGTGGTGTCCCGTCGGCCGGGCCCGGTGAAGGCCCTGGAACGGGTGCGGGCGATGCGCCGGGAAGCCGTGCCGGGGCGGGAGAAGCGGCGGGGGGTGATCACCCTGTGCCGGGTGCTGGCCGCCGAGCTGCGGGCCGGCCGGCCGCCCGAGGACGCGCTCGGGGCGGCGCTCGTCGAGGCCGGGCCGGAGGTGGCCCGGGCGGTCGGCGACGGGTTCGGCACCCGGGTCCCGGTCCGGGCCGCCGAGGCGGACCCGGATCTGCGCGCCCTTGCCTACCTGGCCGTGTGCTGGGAGGTGGCCTCGGACACCGGGGCCGGGCTGGCCGATGTCGTGGACGCGCTCGCCGCCGAGCTCACGGCACAGGAAGAGGTCCGCGCAGAGATCGCGGCGCGGACAGGCGGCCCGAAGACCACCGCGATCGTCCTGGGCGTGCTCCCCGTGGTGGGACTGCTGCTGTCGACCGGGCTGGGCGGTTCGCCGCTGGTGTTCCTGTTCACCACCCCGCTGGGCCTGCTCTGCCTGGTGTTCGGGGTGCTGTTGAACCTCTGCGGGCTGTGGTGGATCGCGCGGCTGGTGCGCGCGGCCGTGGACCGGGGGGACTGATGAGCCGGCGGGGCCGGCGGCGGAAGGCCGAGGAGAGCGGGGGTAGGGCGTGTTCGGTGTCATCGCCGTGGTGTGCGGGGCGGTCGGGGTGTGGGTGGCGATGGGCGGCGGCCCTGGAAATCGGCTGCGGCCGCCTCCGGTGCCGAGGGCGCCCTTCCCGAAACGGCTGCTGGCGGTGCTCGCGGCCGGAGCGGGTGCGGTGGCGCTGGCCGGGGCCCTCTTCGGTGTGCTCGGGGCGGTGGTCGCCGCGGTCGCCGGGTCCGTGTGGTGGGCGCGGGTCCGTGGGAGGGGGCGGGGCGGGCGGATCGCGCTCACCGGAGACGTCCCCGTGGTGATCGGGCTCATCGCGGCCGGGATGCGGGCCGGGGCACCGCTGCCGTCCTGCCTCGCGGCCGTGGCCCGGGCCGCCCCGGGCGGGCTCGGCACGGAGTTGGCGTCGGTGGCCGAGCGGTTGCGCCTGGGTGCCGACCCCGGAGCGGCCTGGGCCGAGGCGTCGGGGGTGCTGCCGGAGCCGCTGGTGGCGGCCGGGCGCGACCTGGCCCGGGCCGCCGACACCGGAGCGCCGGTGGCGGACCTGCTGGACAGGCACGTCTCGGATCTGCGCAGGGAGCTGCGGTCCCGGGCGGCCGCCCGGGTCGAGCGGCTGGGTGTGCTCGTGGTGATGCCGCTGGCGCTGTGCTTCCTGCCGTCGTTCCTGCTGGTGGGGGTGGTCCCGATGGTGGTGGACCTGCTGTCCCGCGCGCTGGGGAGGTGACCCCGGACGCGCCGCCCCGCTGGGGGAACGGCGTACGGAGCCGGGCGGGCCCGGGCGGAACAGCGGTCGGACGGCGGAGCCGGCCCGCGGAGCGAGGGAGCCGGAGAGGACCGAACCGCGGTCCCGGGAATGTTCGCGGAACGGAACCGGGAGGGGCGGCCGCGGAGCGATCCCGGGGCGTGGAGCCGGGAGCGGAAAGAGGTGTCCGGCGCGGGGCCGGCCCGGAGCGGGGTCACGGCGTGGAGCCGGGAGTGCGGAGCCCGAAGACGCGGGAGTCAGGCCTCGTCCTCGCTCAGGCCGTCGATGATGTCGTCCAGGACGAGGGAGCGGTCCCGCAGGGGCATCAGCCGCAGCTCCTTGAGGGCGGACAGGGTGTTCACCCGGGTGCCGCGCGGTCCCTCGACCGTGCACAGGCGCATGCAGTGCTGGGTGGGCGGGCGCCAGAAGTCGCGCTCGTCCACCGGGGCCAGGCGGTACACCGTCGCCGGATAGCGGGGAGCGCGGCCCGGCACCCGCCACTGCTGGACCCGGGCGAGCACGAAACCGCTGATGAGGGAGTCGAACACGCCCTCCTGGTCGAGGTCGCCCAGGGCCTCCCGGTCGCCTTCGGCCCGGCATTCCGTGCACCCGGCCAGCTCGGCCCGCAACAGCCACCTGGCCCGGGCATGGCCCACCTCGGTGTTCTTGAGCTTGCTCGGGTGTCGGTGTCCCATACATCGGAGGGTACGGCCGTCGCGGCTGTCGCGTGGCCGACCTGGGAGTACTCGGGGGTGAAGGGGAGGGTGCCGGCGGGGCGGCGGTGTGTCCGGGCGGGCGCGCCCCCGGACACGGTCTCTCCGGCGCTGGCGGTGGCATCAGTGGGCGTCGCGGTCTCCCCGTGCCCGGCGGCGGCCCAGGTAGGGCTCCGGAAAGCGGGGCCAGCCCACGGTGAGCCGCAGGGCGAGCACCGCCACCCCGAGCAGGGCGAGGAGCACGGTGGAGGCGTTGCCGACGAATCGGGCGACGGCCTCGGCCGGGGCCGGGGTGGTGGAGACGTGGTGCACCATCTGGACGGTTCCGGGCCCCGTGCCCGGGCGGCCGTCCCACTCCGCCTCGGTCGGCCGAGCCGCCGGTGCCGGATCGCCGTACGGGCCGGGGCCGCCGCGCGGCGCCTCCGCCGTGGCGGAGGCCGGCTCCGCCCTCGGCCCCTCCACGCCGGAGACCGGTCGGGCCGGTGGGACGGTGACCGGCTCCGGGCCGTCACCGGTCTGGCGGGGGCCGGAGGCCGTCCACCCGGTGGGGACGCGCCCGGTCCGCTCCGGGGCGGCAGCGGGCCGTTGCCCCGACCGCGGCGGACCGGCCGTGGCCGCGGCCCTCGGGGCGCCGGGCCGGAGGAGCCGGGCGGTCCCGTCCGCCGTGGCCGCCGTCCGGGCGGAGGGCGGGAGGGGCGCCGGGCGGGACGGGTCGAGGGTGATGACCGGGTCGACGGCGGTGACGACGTACGGCGCGCGGCCGGGGTGCCGGGGCCGGACGGCACGGGGGTCCCCAAGCGCCCGCGACCGCCCCGATCCCGTCGCCCCCTCGGCGGAGGCCTCCGCGCGGAACGCCACGGACGCCGAACGCGCCGTGGACGGGTCCGCCCGGAGCACCCCGGACGACGGATGCCCCGTGGGCGGGCCCGGGTGCGCCGGGACGGCCGTCCGGGTATCCGGGGGCGGGTCTGCGCGCAGTACCACGGACACCAGTGCCTCCGCGAACGGAGAACGCTCCACGAACGGGTCCGCGCGCGACGCCGAGGGCGTCGGGGCATCCGCCCGCGTAACCGCGTACGGCGTCGCGGACACCGGTGACTCCGCGGACGAGTCGGCGCGGAGTGCGGCGGACGGGGGACATGTGGCGGGGCGGGCGGGGTCGGGCACGGCGCTCAGGAGCAGGGCGCACATCAGGACGGGCACGGTCATGGTTCTTCCTCCGGAAGGGCTCCGTGGACGGGTCCGGCACGCGAGCGCGCGCTGACGGACAGGTCGAGAACGGAGGGGACGGCGACCACCACTTCGGCGGTGGAGCCGGTGATCTCACAGGTGTCGAGGGAGGCCCCGTTGGCCTCCGCGGTGCGGCGGGCCCGCTCGCAGGCGGTGTCCGCCCCGTGGACGGCGACGGAGGCGGCCGCGAGGGCGGCCAGGTCCGCCGCCGTGCCGGCGCGGTCCCGGTCGAACCGGGCGCCGGCCGCCAGGACTGCGGCGAGGGCCACCGTCCACAGCAGGACCGCCAGGGCGACCCAGTGGACGGCGGCCGCGCCGGTGTCGGCTTCGGCTCCGGTCCCGGCTCCGGGCGCGGATCCGGGCCGGGCGGTCATGGCAGGACCCCGGGTTCGAGCAGGACCGCGGCGGTGCCGCTCACCTCCAACGTGTGGAGGTGGACCCGGCCGAACCGGACCCGGGCGGTGACGGTGACCCGGGCCGTCTCGCCGTCCCGGCGCAGGTCGACCCGCGCCCCGGCCGGGGCGGCGCCGCGGGCCAGTTCGCCGGCCTGCGCCTCGCTCTCTCCCCTGGCCAGCGACCGGGCGCCCACGCGCGCGGCGTCGCCGCAGGCGAGCCGGGCTTCGGCGGCGGTGACGGCGCCGACCGCCAGGGCCAGGACGAGGAGGAGGGCGGGCAGGGTGAGGGCGAACTCGACGGTGACGGCGCCCCGGTCACAGGCCGTTGCCGAGCGCATTGATGACGATCCCGGTGAAGGCGTCGTTGACGGCTTGGCTCTTGGCGATCGCGTACATGATCCCGGCGAAGGCGGCCGCGGTCAGGATGCACAGGGCGTACTCGGTGGTCGTGATGCCGCGGTCGGTGTCCGCGGGTGCGGGCCGGGGCCGCGCGGCGGGGGAAAGCGGACGGGGGCGTGCGGTGGCCGGACATGCCGGAGAGAACACGTGACCTCCCTGGTAGGAGGGGCGACAGGGGTGTCGCCCTGTTCTCCAGGGTGGGCGGCGCGGGGGAGGCACGGAAGGGCTTTCCCCAGCCTGTGGATAACTTCTGCCGGTCTCCGGGGACGGGGCCCGGGCGCGGGCCGTGCCCCTCCCCCCGGAGGTGTCCGCACCCCGCGCGAGGATGTCCCCGTGACCACCGCCGAGAACCCCCGCCCCCGTCCCCCGGCCGACACCGCCGAACGCGGCCGCACCTCCCCCGGCGGACCGCCCCCGCCGCCGGAGGACCCCACCCCGCAGAGCCCTCCGGCGGACCCACCGTCCGAGGCCGCCGTCCATCCGGCGCCCCCGCCGCGGAGCACCGCCGCCGACCTCCCCACCGACGTCACCGCCCGCCTGCGCCTGATCGACGCGGACCTGGCCCGCCCCTTCACCCCGGGATCGGCGCCGCCCTCCGGAGACGCGGACTTCCACCTGGCGGTCCTGGCCATGAGCCGCGCCTTCTGGCAGGACCGGTCCACGGAGACCGTCGAGGCGGCCTGGGCCGCGATCGGGGCCGATCTGGCGGAGGTCGCCTCCCTCCTGTCCGAGCGGTGGGGCGCCCCGGCGTTCGTCGACCCGGGCCCCTACGTGGACGCCGCGGTCGAGGGCGCCGAGTCGCCGTCCGCATTCGTGTACCTGTACACGGCGGTCTGCGACCTGCGGGTGTGGCGGCCGCCGGGGACCGGCCGGTGGGTGGCGCTGGCCGTCGTCCATGACGACACCGAGCTCCCCTTCATCCTGTACGCCGCGGTGGGCGCGGACCCCTTCCCGGAGCCCCCAACCCCGCCGGACGCCGCGCCCCGCCTGTCGGCGCGCCCCCGCCCGCTCCCGGGCCTGTGACCACCCGCCGGGCGCCCCGGCCAGGTGCGGCTACCGGTCGGCGGCCCCCAGTACCTCGTCCAGCATCCGCAGCGCGCCCGACTTGCTCAGCGGCTCGTTGCCGTTCCCGCACTTGGGCGACTGGATGCACGAGGGGCAGCCCTCCTCGCAGGAGCAGCCGGCGATGGCCTCACGGGTGGCGGTGAGCCACTCCCGGGCGGCAGCGTAGCCCCGTTCGGCGAACCCGGCACCGCCCTCGTGGCCGTCGTAGACGAAGACCTCCACCCGGCCGGTGGCCGTGGACACGCCGCCGATGTCCCATCGGTCGCAGGTGGCCAGCAGCGGCAGGATGCCGATCGCCGCGTGCTCGGCGGCGTGCGCGGCGCCGAGCAGGCCGACCTCCTCCTTGCGCAGCCGCTCCTCGGAGTCGGGCGGCAGCGTCCACCACACGGCGCGGGTGCGCAGGGTGCGCTCGGGCAGGTCCAGGGACTGCTCGCCCAGGACCGCGCCGGTGCGCACGTCCCGCCTGAGGTAGCCGACCACCTGCCGGACCACCTCGACCTCGCCGAAGCGCAGTACGGCGCCGCTCTCCCACTCCTCCTCGCGGATGACCGACCGGACGGTGATGTCGGTGGTGTCGCGCGCCCAGGTGCTGTACGGCGGCTCGGCCGGCTCCACCAGGGCCACCCCCTCGTCGAGGTCCAGGTCCCGGACCAGGTAGGTGTCGCCCTGGTGGAGGTAGACCGCCCCGGGGTGGACGGTGCCGTGGGCGGCCGCCTCGTCGATCTCGCCGAGCAGCCCGCCGGTGGAGACATCGACGATCTGAACGGGGGAGCCGCCCGAACCCCGAATATCGGCGAGGTCACTTGCCCTTTCGTTGCTCGTCCAGAACCACCCCCTCGGGCGCTTCCTGAGGAATTTCCGGTGAACGAGTCCGTCGAGCACCTCACGCGTGGAGGGACCGAAGAGGGAGAAGTCGTCCTCCGTGATCGGGAACTCCTGGGCGGCCGCGCACAGGTGGGGGCCGAGGATGTGCGGGTTTTCCGGATCGAGGACGGCGGTCTCAACGGTCTGACCGAAAATCGCCTCCGGGTGGTGCACCAGGTAGGTGTCCAGGGGGTCGTCGCGGGCCACGAACACGGCGAGTGCCGCGTCGTCCCCGCGCCCGGCGCGCCCCGCCTGCTGCCACAGGGAGGCCCGGGTGCCGGGCCACCCGGCGATGATCACCGCGTCCAGGCCGGTGATGTCCACCCCGAGCTCCAGGGCGTTGGTACTGGCCAGCCCGAGGATCTCCCCGGTGCGCAGCGCCTCCTCCAGGCGCCGCCGCTCGGCGGGCGGGTAGCCGCCGCGGTAGGCGGCCACCCGGCGGGCCAGGTCGGGTTCCAGCAGGCGCTGGGCGGTGAGCGCCACCAGTTCGGCGCCCTGGCGCGAACGTACGAAGACGAGCGTGCGCACGCCTTCCCCGACCAGCTCGGCGAGCATCTCGGCGGCCTGGGAGGGCGCGGTCCGGCGCACGGGTGCGCCGTGCTCGCCGGTCAGGTCGGTGAACTCCGGCTCCACCAGCGCCACCGACATCCCCGGGCGCGGCGACCCGTCCTCGGTGACGGCGGTGACCGGGATCCCGGTGAGCCGGGTGGCGCTCTCCCCGGGGCTGCCGGAGGTGGCCGAGGCGAGCACGAACACCGGCTCGGAGCGGTGGCGGGCGCACACCCGCCGGAGCCTGCGCAGGATCTGGGCGACGTGCGAGCCGAACACCCCGCGGTACAGGTGCGCCTCGTCCACGACCACGTAGCGCAGCCGCCGCAGGAAGCGCCGCCAGGCCTCGTGCCGGGGCAGCATGCCGTGGTGGAGCATGTCCGGATTGGTGAGCACGTAATTGCCGTGCTCGCGGACCCAGGTGCGCTCCTCGGGCCGGGTGTCGCCGTCGTAGACGGCCGCCCGCAGGCCCGGCAGGCGCAGGTCCTCGAGGGCGCGGAGCTGGTCCCGGGACAGTGCTTTGGTCGGCGAGAGATAGAGCACGGTTCCGCCCGCGTCAACCGCCTCCACCGCGGGCATAAGGAAGGCAAGTGACTTTCCCGAGGCGGTACCCGTGGCTATGATCACATCACGGCCCGAGCGTGCGAGGTCGGCGGCGGCCACCTGGTGGGACCACGGCTCCGTGATCCCCCGGTCGGCCAGGCGTTCGACCAGGAGGGCCGGGGTCCATTCCGGCCACCGCCCGCTCACCCCGTCGTGTCGGGCCACGTGTTCGACGTGGGTCACTTGCGGGTACCGGGTATCGTCACGCCACACACCGGGAAGCACGGGCTCCGGTCGCCTCATCCGAGACCCCTCCTCACAGGTGGACATTGGTTTCAGTGTGGCATCCGGGGGAACGGTCGCGCGGTGTCATGGTTTTTCCGTGCATCACGGAAGGACCGGCACGACACCCGTGGTTGAATGCGTGCTGGTGGGGTAACGCCCGGCAGAGATCATCGGCGCTGGAGGACTAGTGGACTTGAAGCTTGATCATTACACCGAGGGCGACACCGAGATCGTCGTCGTTGAGGGTGAGATCGACGTCTATACCGCACCCCGGCTCCGCGAGCTGCTGATCGACCTGGTCAACAAGGGCAACTTCCACCTCGTGGTCAACATGGAGAAGGTGGAGTTCCTGGACTCGACGGGTCTGGGCGTGCTCGTGGGCGGCCTCAAGCGCGTGCGCGCGCACGACGGCACCCTGGACCTGGTGTGCACCCAGGAGCGCATCCTCAAGATCTTCCGGATCACCGGTCTGACCAAGGTCTTCGGTATCCACAACACGGTGCAGGAAGCCATCGACAAGCGTTCCGCGAAGTAGTACAGAGCGAGCGATGGCGACCATCACGCTCACGATCAGTGCGCTTCCGGCCCACGTGCGCACGGCCCGGCTCATGGCCGCGACCGTGGCCCGGCGGGCGGGCATCCCCGCCTCCACCATCGACGAGATCCGGTTGGCGGTCGGTGAGGCGTGCTCCCGGGCGGTGGCGGCGCACAAGCTGCACTGCCCGACGGAGTCGATCCTGCTCCAGCTGATCGACGACGGCGGGCCTGATCCGGTGTCGGACTCCCGTACCGACACCGCGAGCCGTATCCTGCGCGCCAACGGGAGCGCGACCCGACGCTTCGAGGTGGTCGTCTCCGACCGGGCCCCGGCCACGGAGGCCCCGGAACCGGCCGACCACACCGAGCCCCTGCTCGACGGACTGTTCCTCGACGGTGAGGACACTCCTCCCGGCGGGATCTCGGGGTTCTCCCCGGGGCTGGGGCTGGCGGTCATCACCGGCCTGGCCGACGAGGTGAAGATCGACCCGGGTGAGCACGGCACCATCGTGCGCATGAGCTGGCCGATCACACCGGACCCGAGCTCCAACTAGGGTTCCGGGACGATACGACGAGGGCGCCCCCCGCTGCGGGGGGCGCCCTCGGACGTTCACCGGTCCCCCCGGCCGCCCGCCCGGCTCCGCGCGCCCGGGCGGACCCGGGCGCACGGTCCGGTCAGTCGCAGGTCTGGGAGGACACCTCGGAGCCGGCGGTGAGCCCCTGCTCGGCGTTGGCGGAGACCTCGTCCGCGGTGAGCACGTACCCGGTCTCGGGCTCGTTGGTGGCGGCGGCGAACACCACCCCGTAGACGGTGCCGTCGGGGGCGAGCAGCGGTCCGCCGGAGTTGCCGGGCCGCACCACGGCGCGCACCTGGTAGATCTCCCGGCTCACCTGCTGGGAGTGGTAGAAGTCGGGCCCCTGAGCGGTCTGACGGGCCCGCACCCGGGCCGGGACGGCGGTGAACCCGCTGTTGCGCGGGAACCCGGCGACGACGGCGTCCCCTCCCTGCGGCGCTTCGTAGGTGAACTCCAGCGGGGTCAGGTCCAGGTCGGGCACGTGCAGCACGGCCAGGTCCTGCTGGGCGTCGAACAGCACCAGGGTGGCCTCCAGCTGGTGGCCCTCCCGGGTGACCACCCGCAGGTCGTCGGTGACCCCGGCGACCACGTGGGCGTTGGTCATGACCCGGCCGTCGGAGTACACGAACCCGGTGCCCTCCACCCGGCGCTGGCAGGACGGCGCGGTGCCCAGCACCTTGACGACGCTGCGGCTGGCCTCGATCAGCTCGGGGGTGGTGAGCACGTCGGGGTCGGGCGGTTCGACCTCGGCCAGTTCCCCGGTGCCCAGCCCGCTGAACACCTGTGGGAAGGCGCTCTGGTCCACCACGCGGCGGAACGTGGAGAAGCCGCTGTGCGCCGACTCCGGCATGAGTGCGTCGACGGACTGGAGGATGCGGGACCCGCGCACCTGCTCGGCGACGAACGGCAGCGCCGAGTTGGCGACCGTGCTGCCGATGAACCAGGCCACGAGCAGCACCGACAGCCCGCTGACGACGGCACCGCCCATGGCGTCCACGACCCGGGCCGAGTCCCAGGTCACCCTGTTGCGCACCATGGTGCCCAGGTAGGAGAGCAGGAACTGGCCCAGGGCGGCGGACAGGAACACCACGGCGATGGCCACCAGGGCCTGCCGGCCGGGGTCCTCCACCCATCGCTGGATGTACTCGGGGCAGGTCAGCGCGGCGAGCACGCCGCCGCCGATGAACCCCGCGAAGCTGAAGACACCGACGATGAAACCCTGTCGGTACCCGGTCACCGCGAACAGCAGCAACAGGGCGATCAGGATCACGTCGAGCACATTGCCCTCCAAAGGTGAGCGCTACCCACGGGAGCGAGGTGAGCGGTGTCGGCCTCAGCCGACGGGCCGCAGCCCGTCCGGTGTCGCTTCGAACACATCGGTGAGACCCTCCCGGCGCCAGGGAAGTTCCCATCCGCCCAGGAAGAGCAGGCGGTCGACGATGGAACCGGTGAACCCCCACACGAGCATGCCGTCCACCCGGAACCCGGGCCCCCACCGGGTGCCGTCGCCGTAGCGCACCATGACCCGGTTGGCGGGGTCGGCGAGGTCGGCGACGGGGACGCGGGAGACGGCGGCCACCTCGCCCAGGTCGGTGGGGCGCACCTCGCTGGGGTCGCGCCACCAGCCCAGGACGGGGGCGACGCGGAAGTCGCTGTAGCTGAGGTAGAGCTCGGGAAGGCGGCCGACGATGTCCACCCCTCCGGGCACCAGGCCGGTCTCCTCCGCGGCCTCGCGCAGGGCGGCGGCCTCGGGTGAGGGGTCGGTGGGCTCGATCCGGCCGCCGGGGAAGGCGGGCTGCCCGGAGTGCCTGCGCAGGCCTTCGCTGCGCTGGATGAGCAGCAGGTCGGGGCCGTGTGGCCCCTCGCCGAAGAGGATGAGGACCGCGGACTCGCGGCCGCCGCTGCGCGGCGGCCGCATCTGCGGGGGCACGGTCATGCCGGACGCCGCGTCGGAGAGCGAAGCGAGCCAGGACGGCATCGGGTTCATGGTCGGCACCTGTCTTCGGAGGGGAGTGGGGGCGGCGGTCCGCCCGTGGCGGTCCGTCGGCGCTGCTCCGGCACGTCCCTCCTCTGGATCGTCATGTGATGGGACCCCGGCAGGGCGACTCTGCGGTGTCAACGCTCACACCATCAGAGTACAAAGCACGACACCCGCTCCGGACGGGTGCGCGCACTCCCTCCGGAGCGCCCGGACGGGCGCGGTCGGGCGCGTGCGGTCGTGCTCAGGCGAAGGAGCGCATGCGCAGCAGCTTGGCCGCGGTCTCCGGGTCGGTGGGGCCCTCGCCGAAGGAGGGGCACCAGCGGGCGACCCTGCACGCCCCGCAGGCGGGCCTCCGGGCGTGGCAGACACGGCGGCCGTGCCAGACGACGCGGTGGGAGAGCATCGTCCAGTCGCGGCGCGGGAAGAGCTCCCCGACGGCGTGCTCGACCTTGACCGGATCCTGCTCGTCGGTCCATCCGAACCTCCGGACGAGGCGCCCGAAGTGGGTGTCGACCGTGATTCCGGGCACATCGAAGGCGTTACCGAGCAGTACGTTTGCGGTTTTCCGCCCTACACCGGGTAGTTTGACCAGGTCGGCGAGGTTCCCCGGGACCTCGCCTCCGTGCTGTTCGCACAGTGCCTGCCCGAGGCCGATGAGGCTGTTCGCCTTGGCCCTGAAGAAACCGAGAGGTCGGATGATCCCCTCAAGCTCATCGCGATCAGCGGAGGCGTAGGCCTCGGCGTCGGGGTAGCGCGCGAACAGGGTCGGGGTGACCTGGTTGACCCGCTTGTCCGTGCACTGCGCGGACAGGATCGTGGCGACCAGCAGTTCCAGGGGGGTCGTGAAGTCGAGTTCGGCATGGGCGTCCGGGTAGAGCTCGGCGAGCTCCCGGTACATCCTGCGGGCGCGGCGGACCAGGGCGAGGCGGCTCTCTCCCGTCGGGGTGGGTGCGGGCACGCTCGCGTTCGGTGTGTCACGGGGCATCGTCACAGGGTAGGCGGCCCCGGGGGCCCGCGTGCGGCCCGCCCCCTCCACCCCCCTCGCGGGGCGGGGGGCGTCCAGCGGGATTATGTAACCAATGTCCCGCTGGCACGGCGCGGAGATCCCTGCTAGAAGCCGATCACGACTAAGATCGCAGGGGCTGACGTCGGCCAGTCGTGGGCACGTGGTCTCCCGGCGGACAAGCCGAGGTAACGACCTGGTTTCACACCCGGGTGCGATATACGTCACACTGTTGGCGGTCAGGTTTTAGTAGGAGGACATGTGGTGGACGACATCAACGAGGTGCTGCGCAAGGCCCCCTTGTTCGAGACCCTGGATGAGGAGGACACCGCTGCACTGCGCTCCTCGGTCAACGAGGTGCGCCTGGGACGGGGCCAGACCCTGTTCAACGAGGGCGACGAGGGCGACCGCCTGTACGTCATCCTCAACGGGAAGGTGAAGCTGACCCGCACGGCCGTGGACGGCCGCGAGAACCTGCTCGGGGTGCTCGGCCCCGGCGAGATGTTCGGCGAGCTGTCGCTGTTCGACCCGCGCCCGCGCACCGCGAGCGCCGTCGCGGTGACCGACTCCGTGCTGGCCGGGCTGGGCCACGACGACCTGCGCCCGTTCCTGTCCAGCCGCCCCCAGGTCTCGCTCCAGCTGCTCAAGTCCCTGGCCGAGCGGCTGCGCCGGACCAACGACGTGATGGCCGACCTGGTCTTCACCGACGTCCCCGGCCGGGTCGCCAAGGCGCTGCTCGAGCTCGCCGAGAAGTTCGGCAAGGAGGGCGACGACGGCCTGCACGTCCACCACGACCTCACCCAGGAGGAGCTGGCCCAGCTGGTCGGCGCCTCCCGCGAGACGGTCAACAAGGCCCTCGCCGAGTTCGCGCTGCGCGGGTGGCTGCGCATCGAGGCCAAGGCCGTGGTCCTGCTGGACGTCGAGCGCATGCGCCGCCGCGCCCGCTAGGTGCGGCGACGACCGCCCCCCTGCGCGGGAGCCCGGCGGGCTCCGGCCCGCGTCGAATCCCCTCAACCGGGAATCGCGCGGACCGGAGCCCGTCGCCGTTCCCGGGCCGGGATCCCGCCGCGTCACGGCACCGGTCGCAGCGGCCACCCGCGCCCGGCGGGAGGTCCGCCGGGGCCGGGGCCGGGCCGACCGTGCGGCGGATGCGCGTGGGGCGCCGGCGGGGGCCCTGGGACCTCGGCTGAGACCGTGGGGCGTCGGGGGCTCCCCGGACGGGTGAGGGGCCCGGCGGTCCGCACCGGGACCGGAAAGCCTCCCCTCCCGTGCCGGACGGGGCGGGTGTGCCCCCGGCCAGGGACCGCCGCGGCCGGGAGGACGGGGCGTGGGAGGTACGGGGCGCGGGTCAGGCCTCGACGCCGTCGGGGAGGCCGCCGTTGAGGGACAGGTAGCGCAGCTGGGCGCGGACCGACGACATCGCCGCGAAGCGGACCTGCTCGGTGATGTCCGGGTACACCCGGTCGACGATCTCCTCCACCCGGACGGCGCCCGAGTCCACCGCGTCCCGCACCTGGGCGAGGCGGGACTCGCGGTGGTCGATGTAGGAGTCCAGCACCGCCGCGGGGCTGGTGATGATCGGCCCGTGGCCGGGCAGCAGGGTGCGCACCTGGTGCTCGCGGACCAGGTCGCGCAGCCGGTACAGCGACTCCATGTAGGGGCCCAGTCCGTCGTCGCCGTCGATGACGGTGGTGCCGTGCCCCAGGACCGTGTCACCGGTGAGGATCGCCCCGTCCGCCTCCAGGTACAGGCAGACGGAGTCGTCGGTGTGCCCGGGGGTGGCCAGCACGCGCAGGCGCAGCCCGTCGGCCTCCAGCAGTTCGCCGTCGACCGGGCCGCGTCCGCCCACCCGCATCTCGGGGTCGACCGCGTGCACCGGGGCCCCGGTCAGCTCGGAGAAGTAGCGGGCGCCCTCGGAGTGGTCGGGGTGCCGGTGGGTGAGGACGGCCATGAGCACCTGCGCGCCCTGCTCCTGCACCGTGCGCGCGACCCGCTCCAGGTGCCGCTCGTCATGCGGGCCCGGGTCGACCACCACGACCCCGCGGGCGCCGGGCTCGCGCAGGATCCACGTGTTGGTCCCCTCCAGGGTCATCGGACCGGGGTTGGGGCACAGGACACAGCCGGCGCGCAGTGTGCCGGAGCCGTCGATCCTCATCGCACCTCACTCACTCGGAAGGGGATAGTCGATCCCGCCGGGGACGAAGACCCGGGTCCGGCCGTCGACCACGCGCACTTCGGGCTCAATGGGGACGATATCCCGTTCGGCGTTCCTCACCCCGTCCAGGGTGCCGCACGCCGCCACCTGCCCGCAGGTGACCAGGGTCGGCGGGAGCATCGGCATCCGCCCCCGCTCCCACTCCCCCGCCACCAGGGCCGGGTCGATCCACCGGGTCAGGTCGGCCTCCCCGCCGACGTCGCGGGAGACCTGTCCGGGCGGCAGCTCCGCGGTGAAGAACCACGTGTCGAAGCGGCGCTTCTCCGCCGCCGGCGTGATCCACCGCGACCAGGCGCGCAACCACTCCGAGCGCAGCACCAGGCCGCGGCGGGACAGCACCTCGGTGAAGGAGCGGGAGCGGTCGATCAGCCCCAACCGGTCCCGCTCCCACTCCTGCGACGTCGTGTCCAGGACGAGGTCGTCGCTCCCGGGCTCCCCGGCCAGGAGCACCCCGGTCTCCTCGAAGGTCTCGCGGACCGCGGCGCAGACCAGGGCCCTGGCCCGGGGGACGTCGACGCCGAGCACGTCCGCCCACTCCCGGGGGGACGGTCCGGTCCAGGGCAGGTCTCCGGCCTCGTCGCGCACGTCCACCCCGCCGCCGGGGAAGACGTAGGCGCCGGGGGCGAACCCCATGGAGCGGACCCTGCGCATGAGCAGGACCTCCATGCCCGCGCCCGCCGGGCGCAGCAGCACCACCGTGGCGGCGGCGCGGGGCACCACCGGCCCGACCCCACCCGAACCGCTCGACATCGGCTCCTCCTCGCTCAGACGACCTCGACGATCATGTCAACCTCGACCGGCGAGTCCAAGGGCAGGGCCGCGACACCGACCGCCGCCCGGGCGTGCACGCCCGCGTCGCCGAAGACGGCCGCGAGCAGGTCGCTGGCCCCGTTGACGACCCCGGGGTGCCCGGTGAAGTCCGGGGCACTGGCCACGAACCCGCCGACCTTGACGATGCGCACGACACCGGACAGGTCGCCGATCTCGGCGCGCACGGCCGCGATCGCGTTGAGGGCGCACAGCGCCGCCAGCTCCTTGGCGGCCTCCGGGGTGACCTCGGCGCCGACCTTGCCGGTGGCGGGGAGCTTCCCCTCCACGAACGGCAGCTGGCCGGACACGTACACGTGGGAGCCGCTGCGGACGGTCGGCACGTAGGAGGCGACCGGGGCCGCCACCTCCGGCAGGGTGAGCCCGAGTTCGGCGATCCGCTCTTCGGGGGTGGCCATCTCTAGAGTTCCCGCTTCATGTAGGCGACGTACTGCTGGTTGCGCGGGTCGGTGCCCTCGGGCAGCGGCGCGGGGACGACGGAGACCAGCTCCCAGCCGTCGGCGCCCCAGTTGTCGAGGATCTGCTTGGTGGCGTGCGACAGCAGCGCCACCGTCTGGTACTCCCACTTGCTCATGTGTCACTACCCCCTGTGCGGTGCGCCCGGCGGGTCCGGGCACGTCGACGCCGCCACATTACTCATCCGGGCGGTCCCCCGTGCGCGGGGATGACGCCCGCATAGACTCCGTGGGGTGAGCGAGCGAGAGGACCGAGCACGGTATCCCGACCCCGCGCGGGCATGCGCGGGCGCCCGGCTGCACATCGTCACCGGCAAGGGGGGCACCGGCAAGACGACGGTGGCGGCGGCGCTGGCCCGGGCCCTGGCCGCCGACGGCGGGCGGGTGCTGCTGGTGGAGGTCGAGGGACGGCAGGGCCTCGCCACCCTGTTCGGGCTGCCGCCGCTGCCCTACGAGGAGCGCGAGGTCGACGCCGTGCCGGGGGGCGGCCGGGTGTTCGCGCTGGCCGCGGACGCCGAGGCGGCGCTCATGGAGTACCTGGAGATGTTCTACGGGATGCGCCGGGCCGGGCAGGCCCTCACGAAACTGGGCGCCGTGGACTTCGCCACCACCATCGCGCCGGGCCTGCGGGACGTGCTGCTCACCGGCAAGGCCACCGAGGCGGTGCGCCGCCGGGAGGGCGGGCGGCGCCGCCAGGAGGGCCCCTTCCACTACGACGCCGTGGTCATGGACGCGCCGCCCACCGGGCGCATCGGCCGGTTCCTCAACGTGAACTCCGAGGTGGCGGGGCTGGCCCGGGTGGGGCCGATCCGCAACCACGCCGACCGGGTGATGGACGTGATCCGCTCCGGCCGGACGCGGGTGCACTTCGTGTCGCTGCTGGAGGAGATGCCCGCCCAGGAGACCCGGGACGGTATCGCCGAGGTCGGCGCGCTCGGCCTGGACGTGGGCATGGTCGTGGTGAACATGGTGCGTCCGCCGCTGCTGCCGTCCGACTCGCTGGCGGCCGCGGCCGCCGGGGAGGTCGACCTGGAGGAGCTGGCCGCCGGGCTGAAGGCCGCCCGGCTGGACGACCCCGGAGGCCTGGCGGAGTCTCTGGCCGGCGAGGTGGGCGCGCACGCCCGGCGGGTCCTGTTGGAACGGCGGGTGCGCGGGGAGCTGGCGGGCGCCGGGGCGCCGTTGCTGGAGCTGCCCCTGCTGGAGGGCGGGGTGGACCGGGCGGCACTGGACGGACTGGCCCGCCGCATGGCCGAACAGGGGGTGCGCCGGTGAGCGCCGCACGTCTGGACGTGGACGCGCTGCTGGACGACCCCGGGACGCGGATCGTGGTGTGCTGCGGGGCGGGCGGGGTCGGCAAGACCACGACCGCCGCCGCGCTGGGGCTGCGGGCCGCCGAACGCGGCAGGCACGCGGTGGTGATCACCGTGGACCCGGCCCGGCGGCTGGCCCAGTCGATGGGACTGGAGTCGCTCGGCAACACCCCGAGCCCGGTGCCGCTGCCGGAGGGGACCCCCGGGAGCATGCACGCGATGATGCTCGACATGAAGCGGACCTTCGACGAGGTCGTCGAGGAGCACGCCGACCCGGAGCGGGCCCGGCAGATCCTGGCCAACCCCTTCTACCAGACCCTCTCCACGAGCTTCTCCGGAACGCAGGAGTACATGGCGATGGAGAAGCTGGGGCAGCTGCGCCAGTCCGGGGAGTGGGACCTCATCGTGGTGGACACCCCGCCCAGCCGGTCCGCGCTGGACTTCCTGGACGCGCCCGGTCGGCTGGGGAGGTTCCTGGACGGGCGGCTGGTGCGGTTCCTGAGCGCTCCGGCGCCCAGCGGCGCGTTCAAGCTGCTGGGCGCCGGCATGGGGCTGGTCACGTCCGTGCTGGGCAGGATCCTGGGGGCGCAGCTGCTGAACGACCTGCGGTCGTTCGTGGCGGCGTTCGACACGGTGTTCGGCGGGTTCCAGGAGCGCGCGGAGCGGACCTACCGGCTGCTCCAGGCGCCCGGGACGGCGTTCGTGGTGGTGGCGGTGCCGGACACGGACGCACTGCGGGAGGCTTCGTACTTCATGCGGCGGCTGGCCACCGACGCGATGCCGCTGGCGGGGCTGGTGCTCAACCGGACGCACCCGCTGCCGGCGGGGGCCGGCGCAGGGCTGGGCGCCGACGCGGCGACGGCGGCGGCCGAGGCGCTGGAGTCGGCGGGGACGCATCCGGGGGCGGCGGCGGCACTGCGGCTGCACGCCGACCTGGTCCGCACCCACCTGCGGGAGCGGGGGCTGCGGGAGCGGACGGAGGCCGCCCACCCGGGGGTGCCGGTGGCGGAGGTGCCCGCCCTGCCCGAGGACGTGCACGACCTGGACGGGCTGCGCGGGATCGGCCGGGCCCTGGCCCGGGAGGCGTAGCGGCCGACCCGGTGGGGGCGCGGAGCAGAGCGGGGCGCCGAGTGGAAGCAGGGCGCCGGACTGGGCGGTGGGGAGCGGACGGGCGGGAACGCCGGCGGATCAGGGGCGGTCGGCGGTCAGGGGCGGGCGGCGGTCAGGGGCGGTCGGCGGGCGCGGTGGCGGCCACCGCGGCGTCCGCGTGGCGGACCAGGTCGCGGACGAGGTCCTCCTCACCCTCGCGGCAGGCCACCTCCAGGACCGGGGCCCAGTCGGTGACCTGTGGGTGCTTGCGCAGCAGCGCCCGGCGCTCGCGCTCGGTCATACCGCCCCACACCCCGAACTCCACCCGGTTGTCCAGCGCGTCCACCAGGCATTCGGTGCGCACCGGGCAGTCCCGGCAGATGAGTTTGGCGCGGTTCTGGGCCGCGCCCTGGACGAACAGTACGTCGGGATCGACCCTGCGGCAGCGTGCCCGGGTCGTCCACTGGTGAATCCACATGTGCGCTGCACCCCCGTGGGTGGGCCGTGACCGCGGGGAGGCCGGGTATCCGTGTGCTCCGAGCGGTTGCCGGGAAAGGGTAGGCTCCGGCTGACGAGTGGAACGGACGAAGGCCCGCCCCGCTGTGCAGAAAGTTACGGACTCCGGGGCCGTCGCGACAGAACCCACTCGACCCACTTTCCATCTCACCGAATATGGTCCGCTCGGGCCATTGCGCGGCTGGCGCGAACCCTCCCGCCGTGATGGCCCGGCTCCCCTGCGCAACCGAACCGAAGGCCGCAGGGGCTGCGATAACACGTGAAAAGATGGTCTGGTGGCAGGGCCCGCGCGGTGCCGCGGGCGTTTCGGTACGTCCGAGCACCATCCGATCCACAGCGCACCTCTCCGCGCTCATGTGGTCACTTAGTCTGATGGGGTGGGTCAGGGGACATTGCTTCAGAGAATCAGCCAATTGGTCGTCGTCAGTGCGATTGCGGGCCTTCTGGTCGCCGCGCTGGCGCTGCCCGCGGTCGGCGGTGTGGGCATCACCGCGCGCAACGTCGCCGCCGGGTTCCTCGACATGCCCAGCAACCTGGAGACGCCGCCTCCCCCGCAGCGCTCCACGATCTATGACGCCGAGGGCGGCGTCATCGCCGAGATCTTCGACCAGAACCGGGAGCTCGTCGCCCTCGAGGACGTCTCCCCGGTCATGGTCGACGCCATCCTCGCCATCGAGGACGCTCGCTTCTACGAGCACGGCGGGCTGGACGTCGCCGGCACCCTGCGCGCCGCCCTGCGCACCCTGGGGGGCAACACCCAGGGCGCCTCGTCCATCACCCAGCAGTACGTCAAGAACGTCCAGATCGAGGCCGCCACCTCCCAGGAGGAGCTGGACAGCGCCCGTGAGGAGACGATCGCCCGCAAGATCCGGGAGCTGCGGTACGCCGTGGCCCTGGAGAAGCGGATGACCAAGGACGAGATCCTCGAGGGCTACCTCAACATCGCCTACTTCAGCGACGGCGCCTACGGTGTCGAGTCGGCGGCCCAGCACTACTTCAACGTGCCCGCCAGCGAGCTGGAGCTGCACCAGGCGGCGACCATCGCGGGCCTGGTCCGCTACCCCTACCTGTACAACCCCCGCTTCTTCCCCGAGCAGACCGTCGAGCGCCGCAACGTCGTCCTCGACCGCATGGTCGCCTCGGGCTCCATCACGGAGGCGGAGGCCGAGGAGGCCAAGGCGGAGCCGCTGGAGGTCGACCTGGACACCCCGCCCAACGGGTGCGTCCCCAGCGACGAGCCGTTCTTCTGCGACTACGTGGTCCAGGAGATCGAGAAGGACGAGCGGTTCGGCCCCAACGAGACCGAGCGGGCGCGCTGGCTGCGCACGGCGGGCCTGGAGATCCACACCACCCTGCGGCCCCAGGTCCAGCAGGCCTCCCAGGAGGCCGTCGACAAGTGGGTGCCGCGCGAGAACGAGTCCCGCAAGGTGTCCGCCCAGGTGATCATCGAGCCCGGCACCGGACAGATCCTCGGCATGGCGCAGGGCCGCAACTACGGTCCGGACGAGAGCAAGCTCGGCGAGACCTCCATCAACTTCGCCACCGACGCCGACCGGGGCGGCAGCACCGGCTTCCAGGCAGGGTCGACGTTCAAGGCGATCACCCTGGCGGCGGCGCTGGAAGAGGGGCTGCCGTTCAGCACGGCGTTCAACTCGCCGACCAGCGTGTCGGTGTCCGGGCAGCGCAGCTGCAACGGCGGGTACCTCGCGACGTGGACGCCGAGCAACGCCGGCGACACGGCGTCGGGGACCACGCACAACATGGTGTCGGGCACCAAGGCCTCGTCCAACACCTACTTCGCTCAGCTGCAGGCCAAGGTCGGCATCTGCGACGTGATGGAGATGGCCGAGAAGCTGGGCCTCAAGCGCGCCGACGGCACCCTGTTCACCGAGAACGAGAACTCGCTGGCCAACAGCAGCTTCACGCTCGGCAGCGAGGAGGTGTCCCCGCTGCGGGTCGCCAACGCCTACGCGACCTTCGCCTCGGGCGGCATGTACTGCGAGCCGCAGGCCATCACCAGCATCGACGACAAGCAGGCCGGCACCACGATCGAGATCGAGCCGGAGTGCGAGCGGGTCCTGGAGGAGGACGTCGCCGACGGCGTCAGCTACCTGCTGTCGCAGACGTTCAACGGCGGCACCGCCAGCGCCCTGGGGATCGGCCGACCGGCGGCCGGCAAGACCGGCACCACCGACGGCTCCGCGGCGGCCTGGTTCGCCGGGTTCACCCCGCAGATGGCGTCCGCGGTGTTCGTCGCCGACCCGCGCGGCCCGCAGCAGTACCCGCTGCGCAACGTCACCATCGGCGACCGGTACTACTCGGTGGTGTACGGGGCGACGATCTCGGGCCAGATCTGGAAGGAGAGCTTCCAGAAGGCCCACGAGGGCCTGGAGGTCGAGCAGCTGGCGTCCGCGCCGGGCAGGTTCGGGTCCACGTCGGTGCCCAGGCCGCCCTCGGCCGAACCGGACGACGACCCCAGCCCTGCGTCCGACGACGGCGGTGTGCCCAACGTGATCGGGCAGACCGAGGCCGACGCGGTGGCGACCCTGGAGGAGGCCGGGTACACGGTGAACGTGTCCGGCACCCGCCTGAACTCGCGGGAGCCGGAGGGCAGGGTGGCCGCGGTCAACCCCGACCCCGGGACACGGCTGCCGCGCGGGGCCACGGTCAACGTCTTCCTGAGCCGGGGCGGCGGGACCGCCGACGCGCCGGAGGACGACGACGGCTGGTTCCGGGGCCGGCCGGCGCACGTGCCGACGACCGGTCCGCGGGACTAGCGGAACACAAGAGGAGGGGGCCGCGGAGGCCCCGAGAGACACCGAGGGGGCCGCGGCGCACGCCGCGGCCCCCTCGGGCGTTCACAGGCCCCGCCCCGCGGCCCGGGGGAGGTCAGCCCGCCAGCCGCCGCTTGACCTCGGCGGCCACCCGCGAGCCCTCGGCCCTCCCGGCGATCCGGGGGTTGACGACCTTCATGACCTTGCCCATGTCCCGGGGCCCCTGCGCGCCGGCCTCCTCGACGGCGGCGGCGACCAGGGCGGACAGCTCGTCGTCGGTGAGCTGCTTGGGAAGGTAGTCCGAGATGACCTCGCTCTCCGCGCGCTCGGCCTCGGCCTGCTCGGGGCGACCGCCCTTGTCGAACGCCTCGGCGGCCTCGCGGCGCTTCTTGGCCTCACGGGTCAGCAGCTTGACGACCTCGTCGTCGCCGAGGGCGCGCTGGGCGGAGCCGGCGGCCTCCTCGGTGGAGATGGCGGCCAGGACCATGCGCAGGGTGCCGGTGCGCACCTTGTCACGCGCCTTGATGGCGGTGGTCAGGTCGTTCTTGAGGCGGTCTTTGAGTTCGGACATGGGCCGATCCTACGGTGGTCCCCCTGGGGGCCACCAACGTTTTGTGCGCGGACGGCGCTGATCTGAGACCATCGGAGGGGGTGCCGGAACGGCGTCTCGCGACCTCTCCGGTCCGTGCGGAGCGCGTGTCCGCACCCCGATCCGAGCCCGACGAGGAAGAAGGCCGCATGGGCATCGACAAGGGACGACTCCTGCGCAACACGGGCCGGGCGGTCGCGGTCACGGGGGCCGTCGGAGTCGCGGGGCTGGCGTACGCCTCGGTGATCGAACGCAACTGGTTCCGGCTGCGCCGGTACGAGCTGCCCCTGCTGCCCCCGGGCAGCCCGCGCCTGCGGATCCTGCACCTGTCGGACGCACACCTGACGCCGGGCCGCCGGATGCTCATCGACTGGATCCGCGGCCTGGAGCGGTACGAGCCCGACCTGGTGGTCAACACCGGGGACTCGCTGGCGCACCCGGAGGCGGTGGAGCCTTTCATCGGCGCCCTGGGGCCGCTGCTGGACCGGCCGGGCGCGTTCGTGTACGGGTCCAACGACCTGTTCTCGCCCCAGCTGAAGAACCCGGCCCGCTACCTGTGGCGGACCAGCAAGACCGACTACAACAAGCGCCGGGTGCCGGACCTGCCCTGGCGCGAGCTGGGCGCGGCGATGTCCGCGTCGGGCTGGCTGGACCTCAACAACCGCAGGGGGGCCCTCAAGGCGGGCGGACTGGATGTGGCGCTGGGGGGCGTGCACGACTCGCACATCAAGCTGGACCGCTACGACGAGATCGCGGGCCCGGCCGACCCGTCGGCGGACCTGCGGCTGGGCGTGCTGCACTCGCCCGAGCCGGCCAACCTGGACCGGTTCGCGGCCGACGGCTACCAGCTGATGCTGGCCGGGCACACCCACGGCGGCCAGCTGTGCCTGCCGTTCTACGGGACGCTGGTCACCAACTGCGGCATCGACCGGCGGCGGGCGTGGGGGCTGAACGAGTACGCCGGGGCGTGGCTGCACGTCTCGGGCGGACTGGGCACCTCGCCGTACGCACCGGTGCGGTTCTGCTGCCGCCCGGAGGCCTCGCTTCTGGACCTCGTGGGAGGTCCGGGAGAGGACTGAGGAGGCCTGGGCCACAGTCCCGTAATCGATTACCCGAGCACTCCCGACGTCCGCTAGACTTGGGCTCGTTGCTTCGGGGTGTAGCGCAGCTTGGCAGCGCGCTTCGTTCGGGACGAAGAGGTCGTGGGTTCAAATCCCGCCACCCCGACAGAGCGAGAGGCCGGTCCTTCGGGACCGGCCTCTCGGCGTTCTCGGTCCCCTGAGCCGTTCCCATCGCGCGGAGAACCCGGGGGAGAGTGGCTCCCCTTCTGCAAGGCGCCGCCCCATGGCGGAGCCCGCCTCTTTTCCGAAACCCCCCGTACCCGCCGCCACCAACGGCTACGATCGCCGCATTCCCGCGGCCGCCCGCTCCCGTCGCACCCCTCCCAGGAAACCGGAGCATCGCCATGTCCTACCCCGGCGGCCCCCAGATGCCCTACCCCCCGCCCTCCGGCGGGCCGCCCCCGAAGCAGGGCATGTCGACCGGTGCCAAGATCGGCATCGGCTGCGGCGGCTGCCTCGGCATCTTCTTCTTCCTCGCGCTCCTGGGCGGATGTATGTCGCTTCTCTCCGGAGACACCACTCCTGAGGCCCGCCCGTCCGCATCCGCCTCTCCCGAGCCCGTGGAAGAGCCCTCTGAAGAGACGGAGGCCGCACAGGAGGCCGAGGAAGAACCCGCCGCGGTGGAGACCCCCGAGGAAGAGGAAACCTCGGCCTCCGTGGGAGACGGTGTGCACCGGGTCGGCGACGACATCGAGCCCGGTATCTACACCACCGACGGCCCTGACCCCGACGGCTTCCTCCCGATGTGTTACTACGCGCGCCTGTCCGGCCTGTCCGGCGAGTTGGACGACATCATCGCCAACAACAACATCGAGGGCCCCGGCACCGTCGAGGTATCCGAGTCCGATGCGGCGCTGGAACTGTCCGGCGGCTGCGAGTGGACGCTCCAGGACTGACTCCGACCGGCGAAGGGACCGCAGCTCTGCATCCCCCGCGGTGACGTGAACCCGCCCTCCCCCTGTCGAGACCCCTTCGAGGTGGGGCGGGGATCACGCCCCTGCGGCCCCGGCCACGACGCCGTAGGCCAGCAGGAACACGAAGCCGATCCCGGCCAGCGCGACCAGGCACCCGCAGCCGATCCCGATCTTCGCAGCGGTGGGGATGCGGGTCGGCGGGCGCCCGTTGGGCGGGGGAGGTGTGTACATGATGGCCCCAGAATAGGTGCCGTCCCGCTACCGGCCACGTCAGACCCCTCCGGCTGTGTCCGGGGCGGGGACGACGGACCTTCGGGGGCGGACCGGCCGGGGCCCTTCGGGGCGCAGCCTGGTACCCCGGACCGAGGGTGTGTGGGAAAGGGTCACGGTTCCGGTGCGCGAGGCCAGCACGTGCTGGCCCAGGATGACCCCGGCACGCGGGGCGCGATCCCACGATCCGCCGTCCACCATGGCCCGGCCACCCGGCCGGAGCCGCACCCCTTTTTGTAGAACAGGCACGAGAACGGCCGAACCGGCACCGGGAAGGGGGCTCACGTCCGAGGTGATCAGCCGACTGCCCCGGTCGGGGCTCCGGGCCTCAGGCGGTCTCGGGGGTGTCCCCCATCGCCTCGAACAGCTGGTTGCGCTGGAAGGTGCCGAGCCGTTCGTCGTCGCTGACGGCCGACGCCTCCAGGTCTCGGCCGGCCCACGTCGGTGCCAGACCCTCTACGAGCACCTCGACGCCCTCGTGGTCCTGCTCTCCGGGAGTGGATCGATCACCGGTGGTGCTGGTCGGGTCTGCCATGACGGTTCCCTTCCGTGCTCCGGGCGGAGGGAGTGGAGCACGTTCGATTCACGGTAGCACCGGCGTACAGGGGCGGGCCGACCCGTTACTTCCGCCCGCAGCCAATCCCCGCGTGGGAGGGGTGGCGTGACGACCGTGGTGCGATGACGAAGGGCTCCGGTTCGTGGAGGGCCGGACATTGGGAGGGTTCGCACCGGCTTCGGGCATCGTGCAGTGGGACCGGTCCGGAGGCGGTGAACCAACCGTGCACCGCCACAGCACGCTGTTCTTCTCCCGCCTCCCGAGGAGTGGGGGGCTGGTGTGCACTGCACCCCGGGCCGGGGTGCGGGCCCCCGGGTGCGGGGGTGTGCACCACTGCGGAACCGGCATCCGGGCACCCCTGATCCGGGCGGCCCGGCGGACCAGACTCGTTCCATCGACGACGGGACGGACCGGGAGCCACGATGGAGACGACGACACGGACCGACGCCCGCCCCCCAGGCCGGGGGAGGCCTCCGGCGGCGCTACGGGCGGCCTGTCTCCTGTGGCTGGCGGCGATCGGCGCGGGGGTGGTCGAGTCGGTCATCGGGGCCACCGGCGAGATCGCCGCGGACGGGTTCGGGGCCGGGGTGGCCGCGCACATCGCGCTGCGCGCGGCGGTCTACGGCGGTGCGACGCTGCTGGTGCTCCAGCTGTACCGGGGCCGCCCCTGGGCCCGGGGCGTGCTCGCCGTCCTGCTCGGCTGCATCGGGCTGGCGTCCCTGGTGGTGCCGCTGGCCGACTGGTTCGCCGCCGACGGGAACGTCGGGGCGGCGCTGGCCGCGGCCGGCGGGGCCGACCTGCTCCACTACGCGGTGCGGGGGCTGCACATCGCCGCGGTGCTCGGGGCGATGGCCGCGATGTTCCTGCCGTCGAGCAGCGCCCACCTGCGCCGCCGGTGACCGCCGACCGGGGTCAGCGGTCGAGGCTGTCGATGAAGCGCGCGGCCTCGGTCTCGGTCATGCCGGTCTCGCGGGAGACCAGGACGACGGCGTCGGCGACGCGGTCCCGCGCGAGGAGTTCGCGGACCCGGTCGGCGAGACTGTGGCCCGGGGCCGGTTCGACGGGGACGGACCGGCCCTGCTCCAGCGCGTCGACCGTGTCCTTGGCCTCGGCCAGGCCCATGCCGGTGCGCTCGCGCACGACCTTGATGGCCTCGATCTTGCGACGGGCCCGGACGAGGGCGAGGGCCTCGTCCACGGTGGCCTGGTCCAGGGGCCGGACCGGCGCCGGGGGCTTGCGGAATCCGTCGAGGAAACCCATGGCCGTGCGGCCCTTTCCGGGAGCGTTCCGTTCCGCCCGCAGTGTAGCCCCAGCGGGTCCTAGGGCGTCCGGCGGCGCAGGGTGGCGGCCCCCAGGAGCAGTGCCGGCACGGCGCAGCCCAGCACGATCCCGGTGTCCGCGAGCAGGGCGCCGGTGACGTCGGGCTGCTCCACGGCCTCGGTGATGGCGTCCACCGCGTAGGACAGGGGCATCACCGCGGAGACCCGGTACAGGAGGTCGACCATGTCCTCGCGGGGCGAACAGCCCGCACAGCAGGATCTGCGGCATGACGAACGCCGGCATGAACTGGACCACCTGGAACTCGGTGCGGGCGAACGCGCTGGCGAACAGCCCCAGGGCGATCCCCAGCAGCGCGTCGGCCAGGGCGATCGCGCCGGATGTCCCCCGGGCCCCCTCGGTCTCCATGCCCGGCCCCAACGCCACCGCGATGACCGGACGGTGGGGTCGGCGTAGACGGAGGGGGTCTGCGCCGCGTACCCGATCAGGGTGCGCAGCGGGGCCGCTCCGGCCGGGTGGCCGGGCACCGTCACGGTGCCCGCGGTGATCCGCTGCACGCCGGTGACGGCGCGCATGGGCGTGGTCTTGCCGCTGCCGCTGGGCCCGAGCAGGCCGACGACCTCGCCCGCCGGAACGCTCAGGTCGGGTGCGGTGAGGACGTCCTGACCGCCGCGCCGGACGGTCGGCCCGGTCGCCGTGACCGCTCGGTGACCGCTCGGGTGTCCATGCTCGAACGGTAGGCCGCTTCCGGTGCCGGACCAACGGGCCGCGGCCCCCGGCCCGGGCGCGGGGCCGGGCCGGGGGCCGCACGGGGGGTGTGGTGGAGGTCAGCTGCGGACGTTGACGTCGATGCAGGCGTAGAAGGCGTTGGCGGTGTCGTAGACGTTCCACACCGCGAGGATCTTCTGCGGTCCGTTGTAGCCGGACAGGTCGAGGGTGTGGGAGAAGGTCGAGGGCGGCTGCGCGCCGCCGTCGTCGAAGACCGCGATCCGCTGGCCGCCGATGTAGTACTCCCAGGTGGAGGTGCGGTGGTTGGCGGTGATGGTCCAGGTGAAGGCCTGGGTGCGGCCGACGTCGGTCCGCTGCCAGCCGCGGCTGTCGTCGTCGAGCTCGGCGAACCGCTCGTTGCCGCCGGAGCAGCTGGTCAGCCCCTTGGGGCCCTCGACGCTCTGCGGCTCCCACTGGATGGGGCCGCACTGGACGGTGCCGGCGGCGCACTGGGCCTGGCGGCTCGGCGGGTTGGAGATGTAGCCGTGCGCGTTGGCCGTTCCCACGGGCATGAGGCCGAAGAAGAGGGTGGTGGCGGCGGCGAGCGCGGTCGCGGCGCGGAGCCTGCGGTGCTTGCGGGGGGTGTCGGACGTGCGGATCTGCATGCGGGGCCCTTCCGTGCGGGTCATGGTCCCCGTGCGTGCCGGAGCAGGCGGGGGACGCGTAGCGGGATGACCCGGACCGTGTCCGGTCCAGGGCGGGGCTGGGCGCTCGGGGTTCGGATGGGCCCCGGGCACCGGACATCGTCGTCCCGGAACCCCTGTGCACCGGGGGTTCCCGCCCGTCGCGCAAGACCGTAGGCAGGCTGTGACGAAGAGTGCAAGGGGCCTGGTGACACGGAAGGGGAGGGTGGGACCGGACCGCGTTCCGGACCACTGCGCACCCCGCGCCCACTGGTACGGGTGGCGACCGTTCGGGCACATGGAGTGAGAGCAGGAGAGACGGGCGCCGAGCGCGAGTGCGGTCCGGGCGGAGAGAGGTGTAGACCAATCCGGGTCGGCGGGGCCCGGGCACTGGACCTCACCAAAGGGATAGTTTTCCCTTACCCGACTCCGGCGGCCCCTCTCACGGGAGCCCGGTCGGGCCCGACCGGACCGGATCCGGCGTCAGTCCGAGAAGTCCGGGGTGTCCGGGTGGTCGAACCGGAACGGAACCCCGAGCCGGGCGGCGAGGGCCGTACCGACCTCCCGCCCCTCCACGGCCTCGGGCCGGGACGGCACCTCCCCGGTGGAGGTACGGAGGCCGTCGCGGCGGCGGAGCCGCCCCAGGTGCAGGATCGACCCGTCCTCGCAGGGAGCCTCCAGGACCAGGTACCACCCGAAGTCGTCGCCGTCCCAGACCGCCGCGATCTCCCGGGGCCGGGAGGAGTACGCCCGGGCCCGGGCGACCAGTCCATCGACGTCCAGCGGGGGCGTGGGCGGGCAGGGGTCGATCCCGAGTTCGGCGAACCGCGCGAGGACCATGTCCCGGGCGTCGTACAGGTGCAGGCCGCCCCAGGGGAGGAAGGCCTCCCGCACCGCCACGACCCCCGCGAGGTATCCCCGTTCCCGGATGGCGGCGTCGATCCGGTTCCGCCCGCCCTCGTCCAGCAGGCGCAGGAGGGCGGTGTCGTCGTCGCGGATGGCTCCCATGAGGGGACGGTACGGCGCGTGCCACCACCGGGGGAAGCGGTTTTCTCCTACCATCCTGGGCATGGGCCGACCGTCCGATGGATCGCCGCTCCGGCGGATCACCGCCGAGGCCTGCCTGCTGGGTGGGGCCGGGTACGCCGTACTGCTCCAGATCGCCCACCCCAGCGTCGCGCACGGCGTGTACCACCACAGCGACTTCGACGACCGCCCCTTCAAGCGACTCTTCGGCACCCTCGCCTACGTCTACGGGACGGTCTACGGCACCGACGAGGAGCGCGAACGCCTGCACGCCGTCGTGAAGGCGATGCACAGGAAGGTCAACGGCCCCGGCTACCGGGCCCTGGACGACGAGCTCCTGCTGTGGGTCGCCGCCACGCTCTGCCACAACGCCGCCCGCCTGCACACCCTGGTGTTCGGCGGGTTCCGCGACGAGGACGAGTACGCGCTCTTCCTACGGGAGGCCTCGGTGTTCGGCACCGCGCTGGGCCTGCCCCCGATGCCTGGCCGGACACCCCCGAGGCGTTCGACGCCTACTGGGAGAGTGCGCTGGCCCGGTTGGAGGTGGGCGAGGAGGCCCGCGACATCACCCGCCGCCTGTTCCGTCCCCGACAGCCGGTGCTGCGGGTGCTGATGCCCCTCCAGCGGCTGCTCACCGCGGGGCTGCTCCCGGAGCGGCTGCGCGAGGGGTTCGGCCTGCCCTGGTCGCCGGGCAGGCAGCGGGTGTTCGACGGGATCCTGGCCGTCACCCGGGCCGTCTACCCCCGTGTGCCCCGGCCGGTGCGGGTGCTGCCGGCCACCGTGTGCCTGTGGTCGATGCGCCGGGCGGGGGACCCGGTCCGCTTCAGCCGCCGAGGCGGTCGGCCAGGGCCGCGCGGGCGCGTTCGGCGTCGGGCGACCCCACCTCGGTGAGGATCTCCGCCGCCGTGCGCAGGAGTTCCTCGGCCCGGTCCGCGGTCACCGTGGGCGCGGGGAGGGTGCCCAGGGCCAGGCAGGCACGGGCGACCATGTAGCGCTCGTCGCGCTCCAGGGCGATGGCGTGCGCCTTCTCCAGGGCGGCCGCGGCCTCCTCGTGGCTCCCGGCGTCGGCGTGGGTGATGCCCAGGTCGGTGAGGATCTCGGCGTCGCCGCTCCGGTCCCCGGACTCCTCTGCCAGGGCCAGGGCGGCCCGGTGCGCCTCGACGGCCTCCTCCGGGCACCCCGCGGCGCGGTAGGCGATGCCGAGGGAGTTGTGGATGTAGATCTGGTCGCCGACCAGGCCCAGCCGGTGCGAGAGCTCCAGGGCCTCGTCGAGGTCGAGCAGGGCCGCGTCGACGTCGCCCAGGCCGACCTTGGCCTCCCCCATGACCCGCTTGACCAGGGTGATCGTTTCCTGGTGGTCCTCCTCCGACGCCTTGGCCAGCGCCTGCTCCGCGCAGTGCAGGGCCTCGCGGTACTGGCCCAGGCTCTGGCGCACCACCGCCAGGTTCCCCCACTGGAGCGCCTCGAGCCTCTGGTCGCCCAGGGACACCGCGTGGTCGAGCACTCCCTGGATGGCCTCGGCCGACTCCCGCAGGCGGCCGACCCGCTCGTAGACCATGCCGAGGTTGGCCAGGGCCCGGATGATGCCCCGGCTGTCGCCCACCCGGGTGAGCAGGTCCCTGGCCTCGAGGAGCATCCGCAGGGCGTCGTCGAAGCGGCCGGAGAAATAGTGCGCGATGCCCAGGCCGATGAGGGTGACGGCGCGCCCCCGGAGGTTCCCCTGCCGGTCGCTGATCTTCAGGGCGCGCTCCTGGGAGCTGATGAGCAGGCCCATCTGCCGGTGCAGGGCGTAGAAGCGCCACACCGACTCGGCCATGCGCCAGGCGTACTCGCCCCGGTCGTGCGAGGCGAAGTGGTCGATGGTGTCCGCCAGGCTGTCCCGGTGGCGGTCGAACCAGGCCTCGGCGTCCGACCGGCTCAGCAGCTCGGTCCGGTAGCCCTGTTTGAGCGCCTCCTCGTTCTCGAGGGCGCGCGGCCCCAGGAGTTCGGCGGCGTGCTGGGCGGTCGCCAGGTAGTGCTCGGCCAGCCGGGTCCTGAGCCGCTCCACCCGCTCCGCGCCGAACTCGGCGACCGCCCGGTTCAGCGCGAACTCCCTGATGAGGTCGTGCATGCGGTACACGTCCCCCTGGGGCTCGTCGAGCAGGCAGACGCCGACGAGCTCCTGGAGGATGTCGTCGGAGTCCTCCGCCGAACCCTCGAGCAGGGCCGCACCGCCCGCCAGGTCGATGACGTTGCCGATCATCAGCCCCAGGGTCAGGAAGGCACGGCGCTGCTCCTCCGTGAGGCTGAGGTAGGAGAGGTCGATGGCGGTCTCGACGCTCTGCCCGTCGACCTGGAGCTCGCGGAACTTGCGGTTCTGCTCGGTGAGCCGGCGCACCACGTGCTCGAAGGTCCACCGGGGGCGGCTGAGCATGCGGCCGGCGATCACGCGCAGGGCCAGGGGGAGGCCGCCGCAGATCCGAGCGATCTGCCGGGCCAGGTCCTCCTCCCGCCGGACGCGCTCCTCGCCCAGGACCCGGGAGAAGAGTTCCAGGGAGGACTCCTCGTCGAACATCCCGAGGGAGACGAAGCGCGCCCCGCTCAGCCCGGAGAGCTCGTTGCGGGTGGTGATGAGTGTGAGGGAGCCCGGCGAGGACAGCAGCATCGGGCTGACCTGCGCGTAGCTGGCGGCGTTGTCCAGTATGAGCAGGGTCCGGCGGCCCATGAGGGTGGCGCGCCACAGGGCGGCCCGCTCCTCCAGCGTCTCGGGGATGGTCTCGGGGGGCACCCCCACCGCGCGCAGGAGGGAGCCCAGCGCGGAGGACGCGTCCAGGGGCTCCTTGCCCGCGGTGTAGCCGTACAGGTCGATGAAGAGCTGGCCGTCGGGATAACGTTTGGCGGTTTCGTAACCGAAGCGCACCGCCGTGGTGGTCTTGCCCTCTCCCCCGGGGCCGGTGATGACGCAGACCTCCGCCCGCCCCCCGTAGCCCAGGGACACTTCTTCCAGGCGGCGCAGGGCGTCGCGGCGCCCGGTGAAGTCGGGGAGGTCCCTGGGCAGGTCGTTGCGGATCCGGTAGGGCCTCCCGGATTCCGTTCGCCCCGCGGGCGTCTCCCGGACCTGATCGGCGTCCTCCTGGAGGATGCGCGAGTGCAGGGCGGTGAGTTCGGGGCCGGGGTCGACCCCGAGTTCGTCCGCCAGGCGCGCACGGAAGTCCTCGTAGGCGGCCAGCGCCCGGGCCTTCTCGTTGTCCCGCCACAGGGCGGTGATGAGCAGGTGGTGCAGGCGCTCGCGGAACGGCTCCTCCCCGGCGAGCGGGGTCAGGCGGGAGACGACCGCGCCGTACCTGCCCAGTTCCAGGGCACAGGTCGCCCAGGCGATGACGGCGGCCCAGCGCTCCTCGCGCAGGGGCGCGACCACGGTGTGCTCCAGGGCCTCCGACCCGACCCCGGAGAACGGGACTCCGCGCCAGCAGGCCAGCGCGCGCTCGAGGAGCGGCAGCGCGGCCTCGGGCTCGGACCGGGCCGCGTCGTCCCGCAGACGGCGGAACCTGTGCAGGTCGACGCTCTCCGGGTCGACGTCGAGGACATAGCCGCCGGCGGTGGTGGAGATACGGTCGGGGAGAAGTCGGCGCAGGTGGGAGACCTGGACCTGGATGACCGAACGCGCGGTGCGGGGCGGGTCGTCGCTCCACAGATAAGTGATGAGCCGGTCCACGGTGACCTCGCGCCCGAGGTCCACCAGAAGTGCGCCGAGCACACAGCGCTGCCGCGGTCCGCCGATCGAAACCGGACGCCCTTCGGACCAGGCGGCGATGGGGCCGAGCACACCGAATTCCACAAGGAGCAACCCTAGCAAGGTGAATTGCGCAAAACCGGAATCCGGGCGTGCGAAAGACTCCGAGTATCCCCCTCTGCAATAGATACTCGGAGTGACCTTTCGGCTACTTCAGATCGCTACTTCTCTTCTTCCCCCGGTTCCGCTCCGGCCGGAACCTCTCTGTCCGGCTCCCCGGCCGGGGCCGGCACCTGGGGGTCGGGCTCCTGGAAGGGGCGCATCTTGGCCCCGGGAGCGACGTCGGCGACGATCGCCTCGAACCGGTCATCGAGAGTCAGCATCTGGGGGACTCGCAATCCTCGTCTCACCGCACTCGCGTAGAGCCGCAAGGTGGCCCTACGTCTTCTTCTGTGAACCATCACGGACTTCACCGCCCTTCGGGCGGACGGGCCACCCGTGGCGGACTCCGCCTCGGGAACGCCACGGGTGGCATGTGTCCAACGAACGCCGACCCGGCCGAAGGGTTCGCGAGCCGTCCTCTCGCGGCGGCCGGTCGTGCCGAACGTGTTCAACACTGGACCGAGTCTCTTCCACGCCGCTTTCAGTCCACTTACAGCCCCGGGCGGGGGCGGCCCGCAGGCGGGGCGGTGCCCGCGGACGTGGCACGGGAACACCCGCGCGGGGCGGGACGGCGGTTTTCCCGGAAGTCCGTCGGCCACCCGGGGCCGCCTCCGGAAAACGGAGCGGGAACGACGCAGAGTGGAATGGGAGTGCACCCGGGGTGAGACATTCGCCTTTTCCGATACCCCGGCGGACATCGGGCAAACGGCGCCCCGAGCACCATTCACCCCGGCGGTGACACTTCTTCGGGAACGGGAGGTCCCGCCCGGGAGGACCCGAGAGGAGAAGCCGTCCGGGAGAAGCGGGAGAGCACGCGGAGGTGGTGCCGGGCGCCGCCCGCGCGTCCCCGGGGGGAGCGGTCTCCCGCCGGGCGGCGGCGGGCACCGCATCCGTGCGGGAAGTGGTCGGCGGTACCGGTGTGACCTCTTCCGGCCGTTTGCGGCACGTCAGCGACGTTTGCACCTAAACTGCGGCGCGTGGCCCATCACGCCCACTCGGACGGAACCCCCGGTCGCCCCCTTCCCTTCCTCCCCGGCGACCGTGTTCTGCGTGCCGCGATACTGTCCGTCGGGGCCGCCGCCGTCGCGGTCACGGTGCTGGGCCTGTACCTGTTCGGCGGACTCGACGCCGCCGCCCCCGAGCCGAAACCGCCCGGCACCGAACTGCGCAACATCCTGTACAGGATCACCCCGCAGGAGGCGGAGCCGGCCTCCGACGAGGTGGAGGGGGCGGTCGTCCGGGTCCTCGCGAACGTGGAGCTGCACGGCTCCGACCTGCCGGTCTCGATGTTCGACATCGCCTCGACCATGGACGTGCGCCTGCTGCCCGGCGAGCACGAGGTGAAGTTCCCGGACCTGACCCTGGCGCGCTACCCCCAGGGCGTCACCTCGCGGTTGCAGCCGCACATGCCGGAGGAGGCCCTGATCAGCTGGCCCCTGCCCTCCGGTGTCGCCCCCGACGAGGTCGAGGCGGTCCGGATCACCGTGCGCCAGACCGAGAAGATCACCGTGACCGACGGCAACGGGTTCCTGTGGAGCGCGATCCCCGGTTCCAGCGTCGGCACGGTCGACCTTCCGCTCCGGGAGGGCTGACCGTGCGCTCCAAGCCCCGTTCCGGCCCCGGCCGCCGCGTCCTGGCCTTCGTGCTGTGCGTGGGCCTGATCGCCGCGATCCTCTTCGCCCAGCGCTTCATCGTCACCGGGCAGGCGCTGGTCGCGCCCGTCGCGACCGCGGGGGCGCGGGGGGCGGCGGTGGCCACCCGCGCGTTCGAGGCCGAGGTGACCCGGGTGGACGTCGCCGCCGAGATCGAGGTGACCGGCAGCGTCATCGGGGAGCCCGAGAAGGTTCCGGCCAACGGGGTGTGGGTGGTCGTGTGGACGCGGGTGAACGCCCTGGAGGACACGGTCCACGGGGTCTCGGCTGAGCTGCGGATGTCCGGCGGGGTGGTCTACGAGGAGCGGGGCTGGTTCTGGGCGTCCCTGGAGCAGGCGACCTTCTCCCCCGGCATCCCGCAGCGGGGGGCGTTCGTGTTCGAGGTGCCCGCCGACCGCCTGGACGGGCCGACGCTGGTGCTGACGCACCGGCCCGGGTTCGAACGCCGGCTGTCCTCCCAGGTGGAGATCGACCTGGGCGGGGTCGACGCCGAGCCGGGGGCGGACGCGGTGGTCCTGGCCGCGCCCGAGATCGACATGGGTGAGAGCGACACGGGGGAGCCGGCGGATGCGTCCGAATGAGCCGGGGGAGCCCGGAGACCGCCGCGGGGACCGTCGCGGCGGCGGGCCCGGTGGCGGCTCCGGCGGCGATGAGCCGCCCGCGTCGCCGTACCGCGTGCCCGGGCCGCCGGCCGGACCGCCCCCGGTGGGGCGGCCCGACGGGTACGGCGGGTATCCGGGGGGAGCCCCCGGGCCCGGGGCCGGGGGGCGTCCCGAGCCGTCGGACCGGCGGATCCCCCGCCGTCCCGTACGGAGGCGGCCGGGGCCGGTGGACCGGGCTCCGGGAGCCGCGGAGTGGCCCGGGGGCGGGCGGCCCTCCGGGGCGTACCCGCCGCAGGACCCGCGTGGTGGACGGCGCAGAGAACAGGGACCCGGCAACGGGGAGGCGCCCTCCGGCCCGGCCCCGGACGCGTACCCGCCGCAGGACCCGCGCGGCGGACCGCGCCGGGCACCGCAGGGCCCCGGGAGCGGCGCGGCACCGGCCGGAGGGGCGCCCTTCGGTGCGGACCCGGACGGGTATCCGCGCGTGGAAAGGCACCGAGGACAGGGACCCGGCGACGGGGGGACTCCTCCGGGCCGGGGCTCGGACGCGTACCCGCGCGGGGGGCGCCGCCGGGCACCGCGGAACCCCGTGGACGGTCCTGTGGCGCCGGACGGCGGCGGGTACCCGGGGGAGCGGCCCGGGAGCGGGCGGCTCCCCGGGGCGTACCCATCGCAGGACCCGCGCGGCGAAGACCGTGCACGGGGGGCGTTCGACGGGCCCGCACGCCCCGGACCGCACCCGGGCTCCGGGGTGTACGGGGGCCCGCCCGGCCCCGGGCGCCCGGCCCACGGAGAGCCCGCTCCCCCGGCCGGCGCCCCCGGCGGACCGCCACCGCCCACCGGGGCCGGGGGCCGGTCCGTCCGGCACGCCCGTCCGCTGTGGAAGCGCCTGCACCTGCCCTACGCGGTGGTCCTGGTACTGCTGTTCCCCGTGATGCTGGTCTGGCCCTACATGACGGAGGTCCGGGCCGGGCGCGAGGCCGGAGCGATCCCGCCCGAGCCGCGGCCCGTGGACGTCGGCGACACCGCGGAACTCGCGGGCAGCGAATGGCGGGTTACCGGTTACATCACCGGCTTCCTGGGCGGGTCGGAGCCCCCGCCCGAGGGGGTGGAGCTCCTCGACGTCGGCTTCCGCGTCACCCCCGGCGACGAGGAGTCCGCCGAACTGCTGCGCCACAGCTGTGAATTCCGGGCCGTGGACGGGCGGGGGCGCTCCTGGGAGCGCACGCACCTGTTCTCCATGCGCGACTTCGGCGAGGAGGCGGGCGACGGAGCCTACGGCTGCGCCACCGCCGACGGCGAGACCATCGCCCCGGGGCAGGAGCAGTCCATCATCCTGTCGTTCCTGGTACCCGCGGACGCGGTCGGGGACCTGCGCTTCGAGGTCACCGTCGACACCTCCGACGACCCCGTCCGCCCCCGGCCCGACTCCCTCGTGTTCGAGGCCGAGCCCCTGGACTAGAAGGGTTCAGCGGGCGTGGCGGGAGCTGCGGGAGGGGACGTGCGTCGCGGCCCGGCGCACCCGGCGCCCGACGCTGTCCTCCTCGGCCCTGCGCAGAGCGATCTCGAAAGCGGCCGCCAGCAGGCACACCCGCATCAGCATGTGCAGGGAGGTCACCGCGAAGTCGATGGGCTGCAGCCACGGCCACCACTCGGCGTGCAGCGGGCCCGGTCCGCCCAGGAGGAACACCAGCCGGTGCAGCCGGGTGAACGCGACCTCCAGCAGGACGAAGTACAGGGAGTACGACAGGTAGAACACCGGCCCGAGGAGCAGGACGAAGCGCAGCGCGTTCAGGCACGGGTACAGCTGGTCCTTGAGGTCCCCGCCGAGGATCCGGTCGAAGAAGCGCCCGGTGCCGGCCAGCCGGTTGACCGCCCGGTCGAAGGTGCCGCGGGCGCGGCGCTCCTCGAAAACGCTGTCGTGGTCGTCGACCTGGGCGCGGTAGATCACCGCGGCGATCGTCAGCCACAGCAGCGGTCCCACGAACCCCGCTGAGACGGCCTTCCACACGGCGGCCCGCCAGACCCGGATCTGGTCGTACAGGTCGGGCCGGCCGATCAGACCGCCGACCCCGTTCAGCACGTCCCTGGCCCCGCTCTGGATCTCGACCCAGAAGACCCGGCCGGTCAGCCACAGCTCCGCCTGGGTGATGGCCGATCCCAGGGAGAACAGGAACATGAACACCCACACGCCCTCGAACAGGGCGGTGAGCACGCCCAGGACGGCGCTGTGCCGCTTCCGGTAGAGGTGCGAGCAGAGCTTGCGCAGCAGCCACGCGGATACGGCCACGACCAGCGGCAGGCCGTACCAGGGCACCTGCAGGGGCGCCGCGAACGCCTCCAGCCCGCCGCTGTTGATCAGGGCGATGCTGTAGACGTCGTACTGTTCGCGGATCAGCCCCCAGGCCGCGTAGAACAGCAGGAACGGCAGGATCGCCAGGGCCACCCCGTCCACCACCCGGCGCTCGCGCTCGGCGAAGCCGCGCTTGTCCTCCCGGACCACCTCCGAGCTCAGCTCGGCGTCGATCATGGGCAGCCCCGGGCGCAGCAGCTGGAACATGATCACGAACGTGACCAGGGTGACCAGCAGGGTCAGGCCCAGGCCCGCCATGGAGAGCGTCTGCTCGACACCGGCCAGGCGCACCAGGCCGCGCATCAACACCGTGTGCACCAGCATGCCCACGGTGTGGACGCACAGGAGGGGGACCCAGTAGCGTGCGGCCAGACTGAGTGCGTACACGGGCAGGAGGGCTGCGGAAGTCGTCGAGCGGACCATCGGTTCTCGAAGAGTAGAGGGCTGTGGAGAGGCCCGGCGGACCGCGTCCGGCTTCCGGTCGCGGGCGGTGCGGCCGGCGCGCGGGTGCCGGGCGCGCGGGAATTCAGGAGGGCTTGATGGAGGACGGCGACGGCAACGGCTGGGTGCACCTGCCGGACGGGTCCAGGCGCTGGGGAGTCTACGGGGCCGCGGGGCTGTTGTTGTACGGGACCGACGTGGCCGGAAGCGGACATGTGCTGCTCCAGCACCGCGCCGAGTGGACGCACATGGGCGGCATGTGGGGCATCCCCGGCGGTGCGCGCAACCGCGACGAGACGCCGCTGGAGGCCGCGGTCCGGGAGTTCCGTGAGGAGATCGCGGGCGACCTCGGCGGGTACACCGTGGTGGGCGTGCACGAGCACGACCTGGCGGTGTGGCGGTACGACACGTTCCTGCTGAGCGTGCCGGAGCTGGCTCCCTTCTCCCCCGGCAACGAGGAGAGCCTCGAGGTCCGGTGGGTGCCGGTGGCGGAGGCGGAGTCGCTGCCGCTGCTGCCCGCGTTCCGGTCGGCGTGGCCCACCCTGGTGGCGGACCTGCGGCAGGCCGTGGAGACGGCGGGCTGAGCCGGGCGGGCGTCCTGGCCGGACCCGGGCCTCAGCGGTCGGGGGCCGCGGCTCCGGCCGGGGACCGGTCCGGGTTCCGCGGGCGGCCCGCCCCCGCCACCGCCGCGAGGTGCCCGACCCGGGCCGCGAGCACCGCGCAGCAGCCCAGGGAGCACACGGCCAGCGCCGCCCAGAACGCGGGGAAGAGGTAGGGCGGCTGGAACCAGGCCATGTCACGCCCCTGGAACAGCCATCCGAGCACCTCGTGCAGGCTCACGAACAGGGTCGGCGGCAGGGCGTACGGCAGCAGGCGCACCGCCGTCGCCCACCGCGGCCGGCCCGAGCGGGCGAGCGCCCAGCCGCCCGCCCGGCGCACACCGCGGACGCCGAGGGGCACGGCCGCGACGGCCGGGGAGAGCAGTGCCGCGTCGGTCCACGCCGCCCACGCCCCCTCGTCCCCCGGCCGTTCCGGAGCCGCACCGGAGTCCACGAGTTCGATGAGCGCGTCGGCCAGGCCGCTCGCCCCCGCGCCGGAGGTACCGCTGTTGGCCATGACGGCGATGCCGTATCCGCTGTCCGGCAGCAGGGCCTGGTGGGAGGTGGCGGTCATGATCTGCCCGCTGTGCTCCACGACGGGGGCGCCGGAGGCGGTCTCCCCCAGCGACCACCCCAGCGCGTAGGAGCCGGACGCCTCCGAAGGGGTGTGCAGCTCCTCGAAGCCCCCGGGCGACAGCAGGCCCGTCTCCGCTCCGCCCGGCCCCCGCCCCCCGGTGCTGTGGGCGATGAGCCAGGCCCCCATGTCCTCGGCGCTGCCGACGACTCCGCCGGAGCCGTTCCCGAACCCGGGCGGCTCGTCCGCGGGGAGGGCCAGGCCGAGCACGACGATGTGGCCCCGCGCGTCGGCGGGCAGGTCCAGGTCCGTGTCGATCGTCGTGGTGGCGTCCATACCGAGCGGGGCGAACACCTCCTCGCGCAGGTGGTCGGCGAAGGGCCGTCCGCCGACAACCTCGACCAGCCGGGCGGCGACCTGGTAGTTCGGGTTGTGGTACTCCCAGCGGGTACCGGGCTCGGCCGCCAGGCGGACATCGCGCAGGTCGGCCACCGACCCGCGCAGGGTGAGGGTCTCCCGGCCCCGGCTGTAGGAGGCGAACTCGGTGTCGGACATGCCGGAGGTCTGGTCGAGCAGCTGACGCACGGTGATCCGCTCCGCGCGGGGATCGGCCATCGTGAACTCGGGCAGGTGCTCGCGCACCGGGTCGTCCAGGTCCAGTTCCCCCGCCTCGGCCAGCCGGAGGACCGCCAGGGCGGTGAACGACTTGCTGACCGATGCCAGGGCCATGGGCGTGCGGCCGGTGACCGGGGTGCCGTCCGGGGTGGTGCCGTAGCCGCCCACGTGCACGACGTCCGTGCCGCGGGTCAGGACCACCGCCGCCCCGGGCAGGCCGGTCGCCTCCCGGTAGGCCTCCACCAGGGCGTCGACGGCCTCCGGTGCCGGTGCGGCCGGGTCTGTTCCGGCGGCGGGGGGCGGGGCGTCGGGAGGGTCGGCCGCGGCGGGGGCCGCGGACAGGAGCAGCAGCGCGCAGGCCCCGAGAGCGGACGACACGGCGCGGAGGGGGCCTGCGGGTCCGCCGTGGCGGGCGGGGCGGGGGTCGGCGGGGACGGCGCCCCTGGCGGACGCGGGGAGGGTCATACGGAAACGCTAGGCACCCGGCGCGTTCCGGCCCATGGTGTGCTCCCCCCGGTCCTCCTGGGGTACTCCTCAGGGTCGTGAGCCGCGGCCCGCGGGTCGGGCCCCGGGACGCACGGCCGTACCGCACGCCGGGCACTTCCGGCGCGTGCCGTTCGTTGACCGGTCGTGGTCCGCGCTCCTCCGTCCGTCCACAGGCCGCCCCGCGGGGTGCGCCGCCGGACACTCCGGGGTAAGTCAGGGATGTGCCCTGATGTGCGCGCGGCCCGGGGCATTGCATGCTGGTGGAGACGGCCCGGCCCAGAGCGGTCGTCACGCGAACGACTGGAGCGGTGGACATGACGCTGGAGCGCGGTAACGCATTCACTCCCGTCGCCTCGGCGACGATGATCTGGCCCTGGACGACGTCCGTGCTGGGCGGCGCCGCGGGCGGCGCCCTCTTCTTCCTGCTCAGCCTGGGCGGCGGGCTGCTCCCCGCGGTCATGTCGGGCCTGGGCGCGGCCGTGATCTTCTTCTCCCTCGTCGGCGGTGTCGGCGGAGTGATCAGCAAGAAGTCCGACCGGCGCGGACGCCGCTACGCGGCCAACTACCCCTTCCGCTACGCCGCGGTGCCCGCCGTGGTGGGCGGTGTGGGCTACGGGATCCTCTCCCTCAGCCTGTTCGGCGGCCTGTTCGCCGCGCTCGCGATCTGGGCGACCGTGGGAGTGATCGCGATGGTACTCGGCGACAAGAAGTAGGCTCGGTGTTTTCCGCCCAGGTGCGGAAGAGGGAGAACACACCTACGGGAGCAACCGGGCGCCGATGACTGAAGCTGCTCGTCAGAAGATGGTCGAGCGGGTCCGAGGGCTCCTCCGCATGGCGGAGGACCCCTCGGTCACTGATGCCGAGAGCCAGGCGTTCACCGCCAAGGCCGCCGAGCTGATGACCCGCCACGCGATCGCGGAGGCCGAGGCCCGCGCCGAGCGGGGCGAGGAGCCCGACGCGATCGGACGCATGGACTACACCGTCTCGGGGGTGGGCGGCCACGGCAAGGCGCGGGTGCGGGCGCTGGCCGACATCGCCGCCGCCTACGGCTGCCAGTCGGCGGTCCGCGGCAACTCCTCGGAGAACACCGACAGGGTGCTCATCCTGGTGGGGACGGTGAGCGCGCTGGACGCGCTGCGCATGCTCATGCCCTCGATCTCCATGCAGATGGAGTCGTCGGCGAAGTTCATGAGTTCGGGGCACGTGACCGATATCCGGGAGCTGCGCAACTACACGCGCTCCGAGCTGGAGACCGAGCGCAAGCGGTACTACCGCTCGTTCGTGCGGGCCTACGGGCAGGCGGTCGCCGAGCGCATCCGCGAGTTCCGCCGCCGCCTCCAGGAGATGGCGCAGCCGACCGGCACCGGTTCGGCCGCCGAGAACGAGGTGGCGTCGCGGCGCGGTGCGGAACTGGTGCTGCGCGCCGACGTGCACCGGGTCCAGGAGGAGTTCCAGAAGCAGTTCCCGCAGCTGCGCAAGCACCGGCCCGAGCGGACGCACAGTGCCGCCGGGGCCCGGGCGGGGTACCAGCGGGGGCGGCAGGCGCAGCTCGGCCTGGAGACGTCCGTAACGGGTGGGGCTTCATCCTCTCTGCCCACGAGCGAGTGACGGAGTCCGGTTCACACCAACCGAGCAAATTGTCCTGTTTTATGGTGATTCGCAACGCCGGAAAGGGTCCGGTTGCGCGGAGTTTTCCACAGGCTGTGCACAGGATCGCTCCTGACGACGTTCTCGCACGTCAAAGCGGAAATGCGAGCACAGGCCGCGGGTGATTCGGGTGATCCTGGGGCTGATTACCCCGGGTTATCCACAGGCTGGCCGCAGTCCTGTGGAAAACCGTGTGGATAACCCGGCGGCAAGCCGGGGATAAAGCCCGAATCCGCTGATCAGGACACCCGCAACGGCTGCACCAGATACCGGAAGGACGGGGACTCGCCCTCCTTCGCCGGGACATCGGTGAACACGGCGGGTTTCGTCGGCTCCGTGAAGTTCAGGTGGGCGGTGTCCGTACCCATCGCCGCCAGGCCGTCCATCAGGTAGTCGGGACGGAAGGCCACCCGCAGCGGATCGCCCTGGTAGTCGACGGAGATCGCCTCCACCGCCTGGGCGTCCTCGCCCGAGCCCGCCTCCAGCGACACCTCGCCCTCGGTGAACGCCAGCCGCAGCGGGGTGTGGCGGTCCGCCACCAGCGCCACCCGCTTCACCGCCTCCATCAGGGGGGCCACCGCCACCTCGGCGCGGGAGGCGAACTCCGCGGGGAACCAGGCGGCGTACTTGACGAAGTCGCTGTCGATCAGCCGGGTGGTGCTGCGCCGGTCACCGTTCTCGAAACCGATCGTGCCCTCCCCGGGCGCCAGGCCGCCGGCCGCACCCGACGACAGGGCCACCTCGATGTTCGAGCCGCCGATGACACCCCGCACCATGTCGTGCAGGGTACGGGCGGGCACCAGCGCGGACGTGTCGACGGCGGGGTCCTGCGGCTTCCACCACAGCTCGCGCACCGCGATGCGGTAGCGGTCGGTGGCCACCACGCTCAGCGTGTCCGCGGTGAAGTCCAGGTATGCGCCGGTCAGCATCGGCAGCGTGTCGTCGCGGCTGGCCGCGGGGGTGACCTGGCGGACGGCCTCCGCGAACGCGTCGGCGGGCACCGAGCCGATGCGTTCGGGCATGCCGGGCAGCGTGGGGTAGTCCTCCAGCGGCATCGTGATGAGCGTGAACCGGGCGGCCCCGCCGCTGATCCGCACCCTCGTGCCGTCGGTGTCGATGTGCACCGAGCCGCCGGGGAGGTTGCGCACGATCTCGGCGAGCAGCCGGCCGGGGACCAGCACCGCGCCGGTCTCCTCCGCCAGCACCTCCACCGAGGACCGGGCCGAGACCTCGTAGTCGAACCCGGACAGGTGGAGGGAGGAACCGCCCTCGGGGACCTCCAGACGCATCCCGGCCAGCACCGGCACCGCCGGGCGGCTCGGCAGGGCGCGGGCCGTCCAGGCGACGGCCTCGGCGAAAGCGTCTCGGTCCACACGCAGTTTCACGATCTCTGCCTCCTCGTCGGGATGGTCAGGGTCAACCTACCCATCGGCGCCGACAAATCGACGAGCCCCGGGCGGGCCCTCGGAACAGGGCGCGACCAGGGCCGATCGTGTTCGGTGTGCGGCTGTGGGGGCGGATGTCACCCGCGGTTCGGCTTGAGGGTCCAGATGATCGTCATCCTGCCGGTGACGGTGCCGTCCGCCATGCGGATCTCCACATCGATGGGGAACTCGGGGCGTCGGCCTCCGTCGAGCTCGGCGATGACCTCGTCCCGCGGGCGGCCCAGCACGGCCTCGGCGGTCATGTCGCCGGTGGCCATCTTGAGGAAGTGGATCTCGGCCTTGGTCGGCAGCGGCAGGGCGCGGTCCATGGTGTCACCGAAGGTGCCGATGATGATGGCCCCGGAGGCGGACTCGGCCAGGGTGAACATCGCCCCGGCGTGCGCGCCGCCGATGTGGTTGTGGTGCTCGGCCCTGTCCGGCAGGTTCATCACGGCCCTACCGAGGTCGAGCTCCTCGAACGACAGGCCGAGCGTGCGGGCGAAGGGCACCGCGGCCAGGAAACCGGACTTGACCATCTCCGCCGTCTCGGCGTTCATGTTTGCCATGCCCCGCATGTTACTTGCGAGTAACCCAGGCGCGCCACCCGCCGTCGGCGACTTCCCCGGCGGGCGCGTACCGGGGGGACGGTTCGGCTACGATGACTCGCGGAGACCCTAGGGTCCCGGGGAGGGTTCGCATAGCGGCCGAGTGCAGTGCTCTTGAAAAGCACCAAGTCCTTGACGGGGCTTCGTGGGTTCAAATCCCACACCCTCCGCGGTGGGGCCGCCTGCTCGAGGAGCGGGCGGCCCTTCGTGTTGCGGGGCGGGGTCGCGCAGGGAGGGCGGTCCCCGTTCCGGGGGTGCCGTGTCCGCTCGTCCGAGCCCTTCCCCGGCCGTCGGCGCGGGCCGCCGGCGGGTGCGGGTACCGGGGCGGTGTCCCGGTGGAGGGCCCCTTCCCCGGACCGGTCTGCCGCCGGTCGCGCCGGGTGTGACCGCCGCGGTGGCGCTCTACGGGTGGTCGCGGCGGCGGTGCCCGGGGCGGGCGCGGTGGTGGTGATGGACCGGCACGTAGGCCAGGCGCATCGCGACGGCGGCCGTCAGGGTCCGGGGGACGCCGCCGACGCCGCCGGGCGGGGTGACCGATGCCGAGGGGACCGGGCCGGGACGGCCGCGGGGGTCGTAGGTGATGTCCAGGGCGTCCCCCGCCGAACCCAGCGGGGAGCCGTGCGTCACCGCCGACGGGCCGCCCTCCGGGCAGTCGAGGGCGTGGTCGTACTCGGTGCGGGTGCGGGTCGACGTCGTGCCGTCCGCGTTGGTGGTGGTCGTCACGACCGTGCGCGAGGCGACGTCCGTCAGGGTGCACTCCACCCGCACCCCGCGGTCGTGCAGCGCGGTGTCCTCGATCCGGTCGGCGGTCTCGCCGCCCGCCGAGACCAGGAGCACGCTCGCGGCGGACCCGTGGAACGGCTGCGGGAAGGCCCATGCCTCGCCGCGGACGTAGAGCATGAGGGAGGAGAACCCGCCGAAGAAGGCCGCGATTCTCAGCAGGTGCCCCCGGACCGGCGTCGGCCGGCCCTCGCCGTGGCCGACCACCAGGGCCGGGAGGAAGTACGCGCCGGCCACCGGCAGGGGTATCGCCACCGCGGCGAGGAGGTCGACGAACAGGTCGGGGGAGGGTGGCTTCGGGCGTGGGCGCATGCGGACCGTCCGGGGTGGGGGCGCGGCACCTGGACTCATTCCCCGGAACTGCGGTGAGTGGTGTCGACATGGGGGCGGGTGCGTGGGAGGGTGCGGGGATGATCGGACGGTTGCACACGTTTGTCTACGACTGCCCCGACCCCGAGGCGCTGGCGGGCTTCTACGCGGAGCTGCTGGGGAGGCCCATCGGTCAGCGGGACGATGGCTGGGTGACGATCGGCGACCCGGAGCAGTGGCCGGTGCTCGCGTTCCAGAAGGTGGCCGGGCACCGGGCCCCGGCGTGGCCGGACCCCGAGCGGCCGCAGCAGGCGCATCTGGACGTGTGGGTGGAGGACATCGACGCGGCGCAGGCGCGGGTGCTGGAGCTGGGCGCGGTGCTGCTGCGCACGGCGGAGGAGGGGACACAGGAGCGGTTCCGGGTGTACGCGGATCCCGCCGGACACCCCTTCTGCCTGGAGTACGACCCGCGGTGAGCGGGGGGCGAGCGGCCCCGGCGGGCCGTCCACGGCCCGCCGGGACGCACGTCAGTCCTCGTCGGCCTGCTTGGGGAGCACGACCACCGGGATCTTGGAGTGGTGCAGCAGCCCCTGGCTGACCGAGCCCAGGAGGAGGCCCCGGACGGTACCGCGGCCGCGGGAGCCCACGACGATCGCGTCGGCGCCCTCGGCTGCCTTCAGGATGGCGTTCACCGGGGCGTCCTGCGTGCGCACCACGGTGACGTCGATGGCCACGTCGTCCCGCTGCTCGTCGATGGCCTCGGCGAGCATCTCGGCGACCAGCTGCTCGGACTGCTTCTCGAACAGGTCCTCCTGGGGCTGGAACCCCGAGGCGGTCAGGGCGACCGGGTCGTACGGGTAGGGCACCTCCCAGCTGTGCACCACGACCAGCTCCCCGCCGGTCCCGGCCACCAGGTCGACCGCCGCACCCAGGGCCCGGCGGCTGTTGGGGGAGCCGTCGACGCCGACGACGATCCGCTTCAGCCCGGTCGCCGTGGGCTTTCCGTCGTGTGCGGGCACGACCGCGACCGGGCAGGGCGCCTGCGCGGCCAGCCGGACGCTCACCGAGCCGACGAACATGGCCTTGACGGTGCCCATCCCGCGGGTACCCACCACCAGGAGGTCGTGCGGGTGGCTCTGGCGCAGCAGGGCCAGCGGCGCCTCCTCCAGGGCGGTGACGGTCTCGGCCTCGACCCCGGGCCGGACCTCGGCGACGTGCGCCGCCGCGTCCCGCAGGACCTCGGCGGCCTGCCCCTGGATCTCCTCGGTCGGCTCGAACCGGGCCGGCCCCCCGTACGCGGTCACGACGAGCGGCATGCCCAGGGCGTGGACGATCCGCAGCGGCACCCCTCTGCGGTCCGCCTCGACCGCCGCCCACTCCAGGGCCGCCCGTCCGTTGTCCGATCCGTCGATGCCCACCACCACGCGCGGTGTGCGGTCCTCGTTCACCATGTGACAACCCCTTTCAGGCAACCATCTTCACCGAGTACAGCAGTCGGGCCCGGGAACGGCACGGGGCCGTAAGGCCACCGGCCCCGGGCCCTCAGTCCGTTCCGTCGGAACGCGGGGGCAGCACGGCCACCGGGATCCCGGCGCGGTGCAGCACCCCCCGGCTGACCGAGCCCAGGAGGAGGCCGCGCACACCGCCGCGGCCGCGGGAGCCGACGACGATCATGTCGGCGTCCGCGCCGGCCTGGAGCAGTGCCTCCACCGGGTCGGCCGCGACGCGCACGGAGCCGATGTCGAGGTCCCCGGCGCGCCCGTCGAGGGCGTCGGCGAGCATTCCGGCGACGACCTCCTCGGACCGCCGGTCGGGCGCCTCGTCGGCGGCCGCCGCTCCGGCTCCGCGGGCGTGGACCAGGGTCACGGCGGCGTCTGCGGCCAGTGCCTCCCGGAGTGCGAAGCGGAGGGCGCGCCGGGAGGACGGCGAGCCGTCCACCCCGACGACGATGCGCCCGCGGTGGCCGCGGGGTTCGGCGTCGGGGACGACCACCACCGGGCACGGCGCGTGCGAGGAGGCGCGCGTCCCCACGGAGCCGGGCATGGTGGCGCGCGCCGAGCCCGGGCCCCGCGACCCCACCGCGATGACGTCGCCGGGGCGGGCCTCCTCCAGGAGGACGCCGGGGGCGTCCTCGACGGCCAGGACGGTGACCACCTCGAGGTCGGGTCGGACCCGGCGGGCGTACTCGGCGTTCTCGGTGAGCAGCTCGTGGGCGGCGGCGCGCACCTCGTCCACTGACCGGCGGTCGGCGGTGGCGGCGCCGATCACCGTGGCCGGGCCCAGCCCGTGCACGATGCGCAGCCGGAACCGGCGGCGGGCCGCCTCTCCGATCGCCCACACCAGTGCGGCGCGGGCGCCGGACGACCCGTCCACGCCCACGACCACCGCCGGCGGACGCTCCCGTGCGTTCATCCTCGGCCCCTCTCGTTGCTCCGTCCACTGCCCACGAGAGAGCCCGGGAATCCCCGGATCTTCACCTGCGGCGGGCGAACCCCTCCCCGACGGTGGCGGCCAGCCGCAGGTAGGCGTCGCGGGTGGCGGGGGCGAGCCGGTCCAGGTCGACCTCGGCCCCCTCCTCGAGGTGGCCGTCCCAGGGGACGCGGACGACGGCGCGGCAGCGGGCGGCGAAGTGGCCCTCGAGCCGGTCGAGGTCGACGCTGCTCTTGCTGTCGGAGCGCACCATGGACAGCACCACCACCGCGTCGCGCACCAGCCCCTCGTGTCCGTGGGCCTCCAGCCAGTCGAGGGTGGCGCTGGCGCTGCGCGCCCCGTCCACGGACGCCGAGCTCACCAGGACGACCTGGTCGGCCAGGCCCAGGACGCCGCGCATGGCGGCGTGCAGCAGACCGGTCCCGCAGTCGGTGATGCAGATGGAGTAGAAGTGCTCGACGATCCGGGCCACCTCCCGGTAGTCCTCGTCGCCGAACGCCTCGGACACGGCGGGGTCGCGGTCGGAGGCGAGGATCTCCAGGCGGCTGGGCGCCTGGGAGGTGAACCCGCGGATGTCGGCGTAGCGGGCCACGAGGTGGCGCTCGTTGAGGAGGTCCCGGATGGTCGCGGCGGTCTCCAGGCGCACCTTGTCGGAGAGGGTGCCCCGGTCGGGGTTGGCGTCCACGGCCAGCACCCGGTCGCCGCGCAGGGAGGCCAGGGTGGCGCCGAGGGCGACCGTGGTGGTGGTCTTGCCGACGCCGCCCTTGAGGCTGAGGACGGCGACCCGGTGGTGGCCTGTGGCGACGGGGGTGCAGGCGCGGGCCACGAGTTCGCGGCGGCGCAGCACCTTGGGGGACTCGCCGGGGTTGACCAGGCCCAGGGTGGCGGTGTGCAGGGCACGCCGCCAGCCACCGCTGGGGCCCTGGTGGCGGTTGCGTACCAGGGTGGCGGCGTTGAGGGAGTCGGAGGTCTGCCGTTCGCCGGGTGCCCCGGGCGCCGGAGGGGCGGGCGCCCGCGGTGTCCCGGACGGCTGCGGGACGGGCTGTGGCGTCCCGGACGGCGGGAGCGGCGGGGCGGTCGCCGCCGGGCCCCGCCCGTCCGCGGGCGGCGTCTGCGGGGCGGGCGGCTCCGGGTCGGCCGCGGACTCCAGCGGCGGCAGCTGCTCGGGTTCGGGGACGTCGGCGTCCCGGCGCAGGGCACGGGGGGCCAGGGGGTCGGACTCCCCGTCCGGTTCCGGACGCGCGGGCCGGCGCAGCGGGCGTTCGCGCAGCCGCAGCGGCCGCGGCATCAGCCGGACGGTGTCGGACCGCACCTCGTCCTCGCCGTCGTCGGCCTCGTCGGCCGTGTCCGGCTCGGCGGCCCCGTCCTCCTCCGGCACCGCGTCCGCCGCCTCCGCGGGTGCGGCCGGGACCATCGGGGTCTCCAGCGGGATGGGGGCGGCATAGGGCGGTGGCGGCGGCACGTCGCCGCCGAACCACTGCTCGCGCGGCGAGGGCTCGGCCTGCCTGCGCGAGGCGATCTCGGTGACGGCGGCCCCGGACTCCTCCGGCTCGTCCTCCGCACGCCGCCACGGGGACGCGTCCGGCTCCTGTTCCTCGAAGCCCGCGCCCGTCCCGTTCTGATCCTGGTGTGACACCGAGTTCTCCTGCGTGAAGGGGGTGTACTGCGGAGGGAGGGGTACCCCGCCGGGAACGGGGGTCGCTCCCTGGGTTCACTCTTACCCGCGGCGGCCCTGCGAAGCATCCCCTCTCCCTTCTCGAACACGATCCACTTGGAAGTTCCGCCCTCCGCGGGGATACGGTCGGTTCCATGCATGCGATCCGTATCACCGAACCGGGCGGACCCGAGGTCCTGGCCTGGTCCCAGGTCCCCGATCCCGTCCCCGGCGAGGGAGAGGTCATCGTCGAGGTGGCCGCCACCGCGGTCAACCGCGCCGACGTCGCCCAGCGCCAGGGCTCCTACCCGCCGCCGCCCGGCGCATCCGAGTACCCGGGGCTGGAGTGCTCCGGCACGGTCCTGGCCCTGGGCCCGGGCACCGAGGACTCCGGCTGGGCGGTGGGCGACGAGGTGTGCGCCCTGCTGTCCGGCGGCGGCTACGCCGAGCGGGTCGCGGTGCCGGTCGGCCAGCTGCTGCCGGTCCCCCGCGGGGTGGGCCTGGTCGAGGCCGCGGCGCTGCCGGAGGCCGCCTGCACGGTGTGGTCGAACCTGGTCATGGTCGGCGGGCTGGGGCGGGGCGAGACCGTGCTGCTGCACGGCGGCGGCAGCGGCATCGGCACGTTCGCCATCCAGTTCGCCCGCTCCCTGGGCGCCCGGGTGGCGGTCACCGCCGGCGGGGAGGAGAAGCTGGCGGCCTGCCGGGAGCTGGGCGCGGAGATCACCATCGACTACCGGACCGAGGACTTCGCCGCGCGGATGCGCGAGGCCGGGGGCGCCGACCTCATCCTCGACATCATCGGCGGCTCCTACCTGGCGGACAACCTGCGCTCGCTGTCCACCGGCGGCCGCCTGGTGATCATCGGGCTGATGGGCGGCCGCTCCGGCGAGGCCGACCTGGGCCGTATGCTCGCCAAGCGCCTCTCCGTGCACGCCACGACCCTGCGCTCGCGCCCCCTGGAGGAGAAGTCGGCCATCGTCGCGGGAGTACTGGAGCAGGTATGGCCGTTGGTAGAACAAGGAGCCATCCGCCCCGTCGTGGACCGCGTCCTGCCGATGCGGAACGCGGCGGAGGCGCACGACGTCATGGAATCGAGCGCGCACACCGGCAAGATCCTGCTCACCCGCTGACGGGCGCGGTCGACGACATTCGGTAAGGGGACATATGAGCAATACGGACGATGCGAACGAGCAGCCCCAGGTCCTGGTCGTGGGAGTGGACCAGCGCGGGGAGGACGACGGCCACGAGGAGCCCCGCACGCTCGCGGACATGGTGGAGCAGCCCGCCAAGGTGATGCGGATCGGCAGCATGATCCGCCAGCTGCTGGAGGAGGTGAAGGCCGCGCCTCTCGACGAGGCCAGCCGCACCCGTCTCAAGGAGATCCACACCTCCTCCATCAAGGAGCTGGAGGACGGCCTGGCGCCGGAGCTGATCGACGAGCTGGACCGCCTCACCCTGCCGTTCGCGGACGGTTCCGCTCCCAGCGAGGCGGAGCTGCGCATCGCGCAGGCCCAGCTGGTGGGCTGGCTGGAGGGCCTGTTCCACGGGATCCAGACCACGCTGTTCGCCCAGCAGATGGCGGCCCGCGCGCAGCTGGAGAACATGCGCAAGGCCCTTCCTCCAGGTGTCGCGGGCCTCCAGGCGCAGGCGCAGCCGGGCCGGGCCCCGGGCCGCGAGGACAACGTCTCGGGCCCCTACCTGTAGGGGAGCCGGGGCGCGGACGCCCCGTGCCGGGGCGCACCGCACACACGGGAGCCCGTCCCCTCATCCTCGGGGACGGGCTCCTCGTGGTCTTCCGGTGCGCCCCGGCAGGCCGGGGCGCACCGGGGCGTCCTACCTGACCGGCTCCAGGACGTCGCGGCCCAGGTAGGGGCGCAGCGCCTCGGGGACCACGACCGAGCCGTCCTCCTGCTGGTGGTTCTCCAGGATGGCGACGATCCACCGGGTGGTGGCGAGCGTCCCGTTGAGCGTGGCGGCGAAGCGGGTCCTGCCGTCCTCGCCCCGGAACCGCACGTTGAGGCGGCGTGCCTGGAACTCGGTGCAGTTCGAGGTGGAGGTCAGCTCGCGGTAGGTCTCCTGGGTGGGGACCCACGCCTCGCAGTCGTACTTGCGGGCGGCGCTGGTGCCAAGGTCGCCGGCGGCGATGTCGACGACGCGGTAGGGCAGCTCGAGCTTGTCGAGCATCTCCCGCTCCCAGGCGAGCAGCCGCCGGTGCTCCTCGTGCGCGTTGTCGGGGTGGGTGTAGACGAACATCTCCACCTTGTTGAACTGGTGCACCCGGATGATGCCGCGGGTGTCCTTGCCGTAGGAGCCTGCCTCCCGGCGGAAGCACGGGGACCAGCCGATGTACCGGTTGGGCAGGACGTCGGCGGGCAGGATCTCCCCCGCGTGGTAGCCCGCCAGCGGCACCTCGGAGGTGCCCACCAGGTAGAGGTCGTCGGCGGGCAGCCGGTACACCTCGTCGGCGTGGGCGCCCAGGAAGCCGGTGCCCTCCATGGTCTCGGGCTTGACGAGGACGGGCGGGATCATCGGGGTGAACCCGGCGGCGACGGCCTGGTTCATGGCCATGTTCAGCAGGGCCAGCTCCAGCTGGGCTCCGACGCCGGTGAGGAAGTAGAAGCGCGCACCGGACACCTTGGCGCCGCGCTCCATGTCGATGGCGCCGAGCTTCTCGCCCAGTTCCAGGTGGTCGCGCGGGGTGAAGTCGAACGTGCGCGGGGTGCCGACGGTGTCGAGGACCTTGAAGTCGTCGACGCCGCCCTCGGGGGCGCCCTCCTCGACGAGGTTGGGCACGGAGGCCACGGCCCGGTCCAGCTCGGCGGCGAGGCGGTCGGCCTCGGCCTCGGCGGCCTTGACCTCGGCGGCCAGCCCCTTGGCCCGGGCGAGGAGCGCCTCGCGCTCCTCCGGGGAGGCCTTGGAGACCGACTTGCCCACGCTCTTCTGCTCGGCCCGCAGGGTCTCGAAGCGGGTGAGCGCGGAGCGGCGCTCGGAGTCCAGCGCGAGCAGGCGGTCGGCGACGGAGGGGTCCTCCCCGCGGGCCCGCTGCGAGGCGCGGAGTCGGTCGGGGTCTTCTCGGAGAGCGCGAAGGTCGATCACGTCTTGCAGGTTACCGCCCGGCCCCGGCCCCGCAGACATCTTTTCCCGGTTCGCGTCATGAACGCGGTGTCACCACGTCATCACGAAGAGAGATCACCGGGTTCCGGGAAGGGGACGGCAGTGAAACCGTTGCGCGAGATGAGCACAGAGGAGCTGAGTGCGGCGCTGGAGGCCCTCGAAACCGAGCGGCCCCGCGACACCGCGCTGCGGCTGGCGCTCTACCTGGAGTTGCGCCGGGCCGCGGCCGAGGAGTGGGTGTTCGACGCGCAGGACGACGACGGCCTCCCGGACTCCTGAGCCCGGCCCGCGGGCCCGGTCCGGGAGCGCGGGACCGTGCGCGGGGTCAGTCGACCCCGCCGGAGCGGATCCGGGCCAGCCACCGTTCCGACTCGGCGTAGTCGGCCTCGGTGGCGGGGCGGGGGCGCAGCGGCGGGTCGAGCTCGGTGGCCCGCCCGCTGCGCGGGTAGCTGCCCAGGAAGCGCACGTCGCGGCAGACCCGGCGCAGTCCCATGAGGGCCTCGCCGACGCGGGCGTCGGCGACGTGCCCCTCGGCGTCGATGCAGAAGCAATAGCTGCCCAGTCCGTCGCCGGTGGGCCGCGACTCCAGCCTGGTGAGGTTGACCCCGCGCACCGCGAACTGGGTGAGGACCTCGATGAGCGCTCCCGGGTGGTCGTCGGCGATGAACGCGACCACCGACGTCAGGTCGGCACCGGTCGGCGCGGGCGGGCGCCCGGGCCGGGACAGGTAGATGAACCGGGTGGCCGCGTCGGCGCGGTCGCCCACCCCGGTCGCCAGGGCGTGCAGCCCGTAGCGCTCCCCGGCGATGACGGCGCAGATCGCGGCGTCGTAGGGCGCCCCGGGTTCGGAGACGGCGCGGGCGGCGGCGGCCGTGGAGGAGACGGTGTGCGTCTCGGCGTCGGGCAGGTGCCGGGCCAGCCAGCCCCGGCACTGGGCCAGGGCGTGCGGGTGCGTGGCCACCGTCTTGACGTCGTGCAGGGTGACGCCGGGCCGGGCGACCAGGGCGAACTCCACCGGGACCGCGGTCTCACCGGTGATGACCAGCGGTTCGCCGCCGATGAGCTCGGCGATGGTGGAGGTGACCCCGCCCTCGACCGAGTTCTCCAGGGGCACGACGCCGCCCTCGGCCGCGCCGGTGCGGACGGCGTCGAAGACCGCGGCGACCCCGTCGCAGGGGACGCGCGCGGTGTCGGCCGCGTCGGGGCGCAGGGCCCGCAGCGCGGCCTCGGTGAAGGTGCCCTCGGGGCCGAGGTAGGCGTAGCGGTTGGGCATGGTGTTCAGGCTATACGCACCCGGGGCGGCGGGGGCGATCACGACGGGTCGCGCCGCGGGGCGGGCGCCCTGCGCAGACCGGTCCTGTGCTCCGCCGGGACGGAGGTGTCGGGCTCGATCACCCCCGCGGCGACCGCCGCCTCCTCCTCCGTGTCGGCCGCCGGGGCCGGCCCGGCCTCGGGGGCCTCGGGGTCGGGGACGACGGTGACCGGGACCTCGGCGTCCTCGGCGACCACCGGTCCGCTGACGCGCGGGGCGGGCACGGCCGCGCCGATGCCCTCGCCCAGCCGGGCGGCCCGCACCACGCGGTACTCCTCGGGGCTGAGCAGGGTCGCGGCCTCGCCGCGCACCACGGCCTTGGCGTAGGTGCGCGATTCGGTACGGCCGTTGATGGACGTGACGACCACCCCGTCCCCGTCGCCGTTGAGCAGGGCGAGGGAGAAGGAGCGGGCCCCGGACATCTCCTCCAGGGCGTCGTAGTGGAGCACCGCCATGTCGCGCACGGCGAGCGGGTCGGCACCGCCGACCTGTGCGGAGGCGGCGGCGCGCTGGGCGAGGACACGGGTGTCGGCGTCGATGGCGCGGGCTCTGGCCAGCGCGTACCCGCCCAGGGCGAGTCCGCCCAGACCCGTGAGCACGCCCGTGACGGCCAGGATCATGGTGAACACCGTGCGAGCGTATCGCTACTGAGCGAATTTGTGGTGTTACTACCGGCGATTTCTGCCAGAAAACGGTCCCGAACCGCGCTTTCGTGCCCTCGCACGGCCGCGCGCGCCGTCCAGGGCCCGCCGCACGGTGGGGCGCAGCTCGCGGGCGGCCAGCGCCCGCAGCACGTCGGCGAACTGGTGTGCGCGGTGCAGCTGGGCGCGCAGGTCGGTTCCGGTGGCCCGGTGCTCCAGGGGCACCTCCACCTCGATCACCCGCAGTCCCGCCCGCAGCACGTCGATGGTCAGCCCGGTCTCCACCCCGAACCCCGGTGCCAGCGGCCGCGCCGCCTCGAACGCGGCGCGGGTGATGCAGCGCTGTCCGTTGAGCGGCTGCTCGGGCTCCCAGCCGGTCGCCCGGCGGACGCCTCCGCGGGCCAGGCGCACCACGAACCCGTGGCCGCCCAGGCGCAGCCGGGTGGCCGGGAACAGCGCGATGGTCATGTCGGCCTTGCCCTCGGCGACCGGGTCCACCAGGGGCGCCGCCCCGGCCGCGCTCGCCTCCAGGTCCGCGTCGAGGAAGAGGAGGTGCCGGGGCGGGCGGATCCCGTCGGCGCTCTCCTCGTGCTCCTCGATGAGCCGCACGCCCTCGGCCCCGGTCTCCATCGCCGCGCCCTTGCCGCGGTTGCGGCTGTGCCGGAGCACCCGGGCCCCGGCCTCCAGGGCCACCTCCGAGGTGCGGTCGGCGGACCCGTCGTCGACGACGACGACCAGGTCCACCCCGGGCAGCGCCCGCGCGGCGGTCACGGTGCGACCGACCCGCGCCTCCTCGTCCTTGGCAGCGATCACGACGGCGATCCCAGCCTTCTCGGGTCCGCCGCCCTCCCCCCGTGTCACCGCGGCCCGGTCTACGGGACGGTCCCGGTACCCGCGGCCACCGGCAGTGCGTCGGTGTCGGGGTGGATGACGAAGACCTCGTGCAGGCCGGTGACCTCCAGGACCTTCATGACGGCCGGTTTGGGGGCCACCAGTTCCAGGTCTCCGCCCTTGTCGCGGGAACGCTTCATCGCCGAGAGCAGGACACTGATGCCGGTCGAGTCACAGAACTCGGTCGACGACATGTCGATGACCAGCCTCCGGGCCCCCTCGTCGAGGGCCGTGATGAGCTCGTCGCGCAGGCGGGGTGCCGTGTACAGGTCGATCTCGCCACCGACGGTTACCACCGCGAGGTCATCTTGAGATCGGCTCGATATCTTCAACTCCACAGTCGTGACTGTAGCGGCCCGGTCCGGACCGGGCCACCTCGTTGACGGTGTTTCGCGACATCGGTCACGTTCCCTCCCGCGGACCGGGCTCCGGAACGGCGCACCGCAGGTCAGAGCGGGTCAGAGCAGGGCGCCGCGGGCACGGCCCCCGCCGCGGACGGTGAAGGGCAGGGACGCGACGGCCCCGTCCCCGCGCGGGGGCCCGGCCCGCCCCGACGCGCGGTCGGCGGCGGACGGTGCCGTGTGGTCCGCCGCGGCGCCCGCCCCGCACTCCGCTGCGGTGTCCTCGTCGGGCAGGTCCAGCACGGCCCAGACCGTGGTGGTGGTCGCGTCCATCTCGGTGCCCCAGCGGCCGGCCAGGTGCTGGACGATCCCCAGACCCCGACCGCCCAGTGCGGAGGTGCCGGGGTCGGCCACCCGGGGCATGGTGGTGGAGCCGCCGTCGCGGACGGAGATCTCGAGCCAGCCGCCGGGCCCGGGGGAGGCCTCCACCTCGGCCCGCCAGGCGACGCCGACGCTGTTGGCCGGGTTGGCGGGGGTGGGCAGGGGGCTGGCGTGGCGCAGCGCGTTGCTGACCAGTTCGCTGATGATGAGGGCGGCCTCGTCGATGCGCTCCTGGGGGATGCCCATGGCGCGCAGGTCGTCGCCCAGGCGGCGGCGCGCGTCCATCACGCTGGTGGGAACGTAGGGGAGGATGACGTGCCGTTCGACCTTGCTCGGGTGACCCCCGGTGTCGAACGGGGTGTGATCTCCTGCCACGGCTTTCGTCCCTGCGAGTTCGTGCTGTGGTGCGGTCCGGAACCCGCCCGTTGTGTGACGGCGAATTCCGCCAGGGGTGGAAATGCCCCGATCACCTCGAACGGAAACCAACGCCCCGGTGAATCACCGGGGCCGGCCGGCCTTGGGGCGCGTGGATCGCTGGCGTGGCAGGGCTTCGGGGCCGGATGAGATTTTCGGCGTTTCCTGTGACGGGAGTGGCCCCTGGGGCGCGCTCCGGCCGGTCACCCCGACCCGGACCGCCGCCACCCCGGGCGGTTCGACGACCTCCCCGTCGCTCCCGCCTCCCTCCGGGCCGGGCCCCTCGCCCCGGTGCAGCGGCAGGGTGAAGCACATGCGGGTACCGCGGTCCAGCCTGTGCGCCGTGACGTCCCCGCCCTGGTCCTGGGCGAGTTTGCGCACGATGTAGAGCCCCAGCCCCAGGCCGCCGAACCTGCGCCGGTCGCCGCGCACCCCGCCCTGGAAGAAGCGGTCGAACACCCGCTCCTCGTCGCCCGGCCGCAGGCCGGGGCCGTCGTCGTCCACCGAGACCGTGACGGTGTCGCCCTCCACCGCCACCGCGACGTGCACCGTGCCGCCCTCGGGGGAGAACTTGATGGAGTTGTCCAGCAGCTGGTCCATGATGATGCCGGTGGCCAGCGGGTCGGCGAACACCGTGGGCAGGTCGCCGGAGGCGCTCAGCACCACGTCGTGCCGGTCCGACAGGGACCGGAACGTCATCACGGCCTGGCGCAGCACCCGGGCCAGCTCGAACGGGACGGGGTTGACGTCCAGCTCTCCCCGGGAGGCGTCGGAGCCCAGGCTGAGCCGCTCCACCAGCAGGGTCAGCGCCGTGGACCGGTCCACGATGTTGCTCACCGCCTCCCGCTGGGCCTCCGAGCTCATCCGGGACCACTTGCGGATCAGGGTGGTGGCGAACCCGTGGATCGCGGTGATGGGGGTGCGCAGCTCGTGGCCGGTGGTGGCCAGGAACGCCTCGCGCTCGTCCTCCATGGCCTTCTGCGCGGTGATGTCGCGAAAGTCCACCACCCACTCGTGGGTGCGGGGGATCCGCGCCATGAGGATCTCCAGCCAGCGCCCGTCCTTGAGCCGGTGCTTGATCGGGCGGCCGTGGCAGGCGGGGATCGGGAACGGCGGGTGGCGGCCCTCCACCACCTCGGCCGAGTAGCCCGTGAGCTCGACGGCCGAGCGGTTCCACTTGCGCACCCGGCCGCCGAAGTCCAGCACGGCGATGCCGTCGGCACTGGAGTCGGCGACCGCCTTCTCGTGCACCCGCTGGTGGTTGAGCTCCTCGTAGGCCATCGCGTTGCCGATGGCGACCCCCGCGTGGGCGGCCAGCAGCTCCAGCAGTTCGAGTTCGACGTGGCCGACCCGGCGCTGGCTGTAGAGGGCGTACAGGGCCCCGTAGGGGCGGCCGTGCACGTTGGACACGCACAGGGCGATGGTGTGCAGGCCGGGAAGGTCGGCCCAGACCAGGTCCTGCAGGCCCCGGGTGTCCTCGTTGGCGAGCAGCACCGACTTGCCGCTGCGCAGCAGCTCGCCGAACAGGCTGGTCTCCAGCGGGGCGCTGTAGCCCTGGAGCTCCTCGGAGAGCCGGGTGATGCTCACCAGCTCCACCCGGTCCTCGTTGAGCAGGACGAAGCCGCCGGCGTCGGCGCCGGTCAACTCCGTGATGCCGCTGGAGATGCGGTCCAGCACCGACTGCAGGCTCAGGTCCGCGTTGATGTCGACGACCACGTCGGTGAGGCGGCGCACCAGCCGGGCGCGCTCCATGGCGGCGGTGTGCGCCTGCTCCTCGTTGTCCGTGGGGTAGAGGGTGAGCACCCAGCCGCCGGGCCCGCCCTCCGGGTCGGGCAGGGCGGCGGTGCTGATCCGCACGTCGATCGGGGTGCCGTCGCTGCGCACGCGGCGGGTGTGGATGGTGAGGGAGGGCCCGGCGCGCACCTGTTCGAGCACCGCGCCGTGTTCGGCCTTCAACTCGGCGGGGACGATCGGCAGCGCGGCGCCGAGCACCTCGTCGGCCCGCCAGCCGAACAGTCGCTCGGCCGCCGGGTTCCACAGGAACACCCGGAGCTCACTGTCGAGACCGACCACCGCGTCCGCCGAGGAGGCCAGCACGGCTGCGGCGCTGAGGGGCGCGCGCTCGGAACTCACGACGTCATAGTGCCACCCGAGGGCCCCGCGGGGCAGGGCTTTGGGCAATCCGATCGCTTTCCGGGCCCGATGGGACTCAGATCACCCTCGGCTCGGCGTCCGCGTCGGCCGCCATGTCGAGTCCGGCGCGCTCCCAGGACTGCATGCCCCCGGCGACGTTGACCGAGGTCCACCCGGCGTTGTTGAGGGCGGCGACGGCCTGCGCCGAGCGCCCGCCCGCGCGGCAGACCACGTACACCTTGCGGTCCTGGGGGATCTCCCCGGCCCGGGCGTTGAGCTCGCCGAGCGGAATGTGCACGGCGGCGGGGGCGTGGCCCGCCGCCCACTCGTCGTTCTCGCGCACGTCGAGCAGGTATCCGTCCGCGGGAACCTCGGTGACGCCCACCTCGGGCACGTTGCCGAACATCCATGACCCCCATGTAGATCCGTTTCCTCCGGAATCCTCCGGAGATTTTTCCGGGGGAGGGAACCGTGAGTGACGCGGCGGCGTCCAAGCGTCATGGCTCAGCACACCTTCGCGACGGCCCTGCCGACCCGCCTCGCCGCGCTCGCGGCCCTCGGCCTGCTCCTGACGGCCTGCGGCAACGAGCCCACCGAGGTGGGCACCCCGGCAACCGGATCCGACGAATCCAGTCCCTCCGCCCCCGACCAGGATGCCCCCTCCGACGGGGGGGACGGTACCGACGCCCCCCAGGAGGCGCCCGGCGAGGGCTCCTCCACCGAACTGACCATCGAGCGCTCCCTCGGCGACGACGAGGGACCGACCCCCCAGTCGGGCTTCGAGGAGGGGACGTGGACGCTCACCTGCGCCCCCGCCGGCGGCGACCACCCCGACCCGGAGTCCGCGTGCGCGGAGATCGAGGAGGTCGGGACCGAACCGTTCCTGCTCGACACCAGCGACATGATGTGCACGATGCAGATCGGCGGCCCCGAGGTGGTCCGGGTGACCGGCAGCATCGACGGCACCGAGATCGACACCGAGTTCAACAAGCGCAACGGCTGCGAGATCGAGCGCTTCGCCGAGGTGGAGGAGGTCATCGCCCCCTGACCGGGCGCTCGCGAAGCCTCGCGGGGGTGCGGGCCGTCGGCCCGCGCCCCCGCTTCCGTCGTCGGGGAGCGGGGGCGCTCCCGTGGTCGCGGGGCCCGGAGCGGGGGCCCGGGGCGGAAAGCCGGCCACAGGACGCCCGCGGGGGTGAGGCCGCGGCCGCGGGCCGTCCCCTGAGGACTGCGGAGCGCGGCGGGCGGCGGGGGAGGAGACCCGGGGTCAACCCGTGTACGGGGTGTCCCAGAAGGCGAGCTCGTGGCGCATGCCCTCGCGGAAGAAGCGCTCGGCCCGCTCGGGGTCGGGGTCGGCCTCCTCCAGCATCCGCCCGTACCGCTCGGTCAGCTCGGTGAACCCGGGGTCGGCGTAGGTGTCCACCCAGCGGCGGTAGCGCGGCTCGGTCGGCCGGTTCTCGGCCAGGGCGATACCGAGTCGGTTGTAGCCCCACATGCAGGGGTAGACGGCGGCCAGGCCGTCGCGGTAGTCGGCGGCCGCGTCGATGATCCACTCGGTGTAGGCGGCGCAGGCCGGGCCCTTCTCGCGGGTGGTGAGGTCGGCGCCGAACTCCCCGGACAGGGACCGGTGGAGTTCGAGTTCCTCGTTGAGGGTGCTGTGCGCGATGCCCACCAGGTCGGCGAGGTGGCCGTCGGGGGCCTGCCAGGCGAGCCGGGAGAAGGCCCGGGCGTAGTCGAGCAGGTACAGGTGGTCCTGCTCCAGCCAGTAGCGGAAGGCGCGGTCGTCGAGGTCGCCGCGGGCGATACCCGCGACGGTCGGGTGTGCGAGCTGTTCGGCGACCATGGGCCGCCCGATCTCGTGAAGGCGTTCGGTGATTCCCACGTCCGCAGTGTGCCATCCGCCCGCTTCGGGCCGGACGGGCGCCCCTGCCGTCGCGCGACCTCGAAATTTTCGGAGCCCCGGGGCGAGACCTCCCCATGGCACATCACTCGCATACCGCTATGAACAGGGATCTTTCTCCAGGGCTTCCGCACTCCTGTGATTCAACTCTCTTCCCACCTTGACCCGGATGCCCGCCGAACGTACATTCTCGTTCCATTGGTTTCGATAAAACTTCCGAAACTTTCTGGACCACGGAAAGGGCACCCCCCGATGACCCCACCCCCCGAACCCCTGGACGGCCCCTGGCGGGACACCTCCCTGGCCGACGGCGAGCGCGTGGACCACCTGCTCGCCGCCATGACCCTGGAGGAGAAGACCGCCCAGCTCAACGGCGTCTGGGTCAGCGCCGACGCCTCGGGCGCCCCGGTCGCCCCCCACCAGCACGACGCCTCCGGTGAACCGCTCGCCTGGGAGGAGGTCATCCGCGACGGGCTGGGCCAGCTCACCCGCCCCTTCGGCACCGCCCCGGTGGACCCGGCGGCGGGACGCGCCTCCCTGGTCCGCAGCCAGCGCGAGATCATGAACGCGAACCGGTTCGGCATCCCCGCCATCGCCCACGAGGAGTGCCTGACCGGCCTGGCCGCCTGGCGGGCCACCATCCACCCGGTCCCCCCCGCCTGGGGGGCCGCCTTCGATCCCGGCCTCGTCGAGCGCATGGCCGCGAACATCGGCGGGACCATGCGCCTGCTCGGCATCCACCAGGGGCTCGCCCCCGTCCTCGACGTCGCCCGCGACCTGCGCTGGGGCCGCGTGGAGGAGACCATCGGCGAGGACCCCTACCTGGTGTCCACCATCGGCGCCGCCTACGTGCGCGGGCTCCAGTCCACGGGGGTCATCGCCACCCTCAAGCACTTCGCCGGGTACTCCGCCTCCCGGGCCGGACGCAACCACGCCCCGGTGTCCGTCGGCCCCCGCGAACTCGCCGACGTCGTCCTGCCCCCCTTCGAGGCGGCCGTGCGGGAGGGCGCCCGCTCGGTCATGCAGTCCTACAACGACAACGACGGGATCCCGGCCGCCGCCGACCGCCGCCTGCTCACGGAACTGCTGCGCGACCGGTGGGGCTTCGAGGGCACCCTCGTCTCCGACTACTTCGCCGTCACCTTCCTGCACACCCTGCACCGGGTCGCCGAGAGCCCCGAGAGCGCGGGCGCCCTGGCCCTGGAGTCCGGCGTCGACGTCGAACTGCCCGACCCGCACTGCTACGGCGACCGGCTCACCGCCCTGGTCCGCTCCGGGGAACTCGACGAGGCGCTGGTCGACCGCGCCGCCCGGCGCGTCCTGCTGCACAAGTGCTCCCTGGGCATGCTCGACCCCGGCTGGTCCCCCGACCCCGGCGACTCCCCCCTCGACCTCGACCCGGCCCCGCACCGCGCCCTGGCCCGCACCCTGGCCGAGCGCTCCGTCGTCCTCCTCGACAACCCGGGCCGAGTCCTGCCGCTGTCCGCCCCGCGGACACTGGCGCTGGTCGGACCGCTCGCCGACACCCCCGACGCCATGCTCGGCTGCTACACCTTCCCCGCCCACGTGGGGCGGAACCACCCCGGGACCCCGCTGGGCGTGCCCGTCCCCACCGTGTACGAGGCGCTGCACCGCGAACTGCCCGACACCCGGATCGTCCACACCCGCGGCTGCACCGTGGACGGGCCGGAGACGGACGGGTTCGAAGCCGCCCTGGCGGCGGCACGGGAGGCCGACGTGTGCGTGCTGGTGCTCGGCGACCGCTCCGACCTGTTCGGCCGCGGGACCTCGGGCGAGGGATGCGACGCCGAGGACCTGCGCCTGCCCGGGGTCCAGCAGGAGCTGTGGGAGGCCCTGGCGGCCACCGGGACCCCGGTCGTCGCGGTGCTGATCACCGGCCGCCCCTACGCCCTGGGCGCCGCGGCCGACGCCTCGGCCGCGGTCGTGCAGGCGTTCATGCCCGGGGAGGAGGGCGCCGGCGCCATCGCCGGGGTGCTGTCCGGCCGGGTCGGCCCGAGCGGGCGGCTGCCGTTCTCCGTCCCGCGCTCCCCCGGCGGCCAGCCCGCCACCTACCTGGGCGCACCCCTGGCCCGGCGCAGCGAGGTCAGCTCGGTGGACCCCACCCCGCGCCACCCCTTCGGGCACGGCCTGTCCTACACCTCGTTCTCCTGGGAGGACCCGCGGGTCGACGGCCGGCCCGCCGACGGCTCCCCGGTGCCCGTCCCCACCGACGGGGAGGTGACCGTGGGCTGCACCGTCCGCAACACCGGCCGCCTGGCCGGGACCGAGGTGGTCCAGGTGTACCTGCACGACCCCGTGGCCCGGGTGGCGCTGCCGGTGCGGCGGCTGGTGGGGTACGCGCGGGTGGACCTGGAACCGGGGGAGGCGCGCGCCGTGGACTTCACCGTCCACGCCGACCAGTCGTCCTACACCGGACCCGACGGGGTGCGCACGGTCGACCCGGGCCTGCTGGAGCTGTCACTGGCGGCGTCGTCCGAGGACCCGCGCCACACCTTCACCGTGGACCTGCGGGGCCCCGCCCGCACCGTCGACCACACCCGCCGCCTCACCGCGGCGGTGCGGCTGGACCCGGCGGGCGAGGAGGAGGCCGCCGCGCCCGGGGGTCCCGGCCGCTGAGGGCGGGGGGAGCGGGGAGGACAACGGGGAGGGGGAGGGTCGGAGGTGTCCGGTGGACGTGCGCCGCGCCCGTGGCCGGGAGCGGCCACGGGACCCCCGGAGGGGTGCGGGCACCGGACTCCGGGCATGAGAGAACCCGGTGATGATCGACTCACGATCTCCACCGGGTATCTTGTGGGCGAGGAGGGATTTGAACCCTCACATCCTTTCGGACACACGGACCTGAACCGTGCGCGTCTACCGTTCCGCCACCCGCCCGAGTGACATGCATTCAGTTATGTTGCCAGGTGATCCGGGCTTTTCGTCCGGTTCCCCCTGGCGACATGCATAAGGCTAGCACGCTCTCAGCGTGGGTCGCACATCGTTTCCCAGGGCCCCTCCGGGAGCCCCGGACGCCCCTCTTGCGGGGGTACGTATGAAACCAGGGGCACCATCGCCCGGTTACGATCGTCTACACATACGGATGTGGAGTACAAAGGGAGGTAGCTCGTGGGAGTGCTCCAGCGCTTCGAGCGCAGGCTTGAGGGCATGATCGAAGGCACTTTCGCGATGGCCTTCAAGTCCGAGTTGCAACCGGTCGAGGTGGCGAGCGCCGTCCAGCGGGAGATGGACGAGCGCGCCGCGATCGTCGCCCAGGGGCGGACCCTGGTCCCCAACGACTTCATCGTCGAACTGGCGGCCAGCGACAGGGAGCGCCTGGAGGTCTACGCGGACAGCCTGGGCCAGGAGCTGTCCAAGCTCGCCCGGGACTACGCCACGGAACAGGGCTACTCGTTCGTCGGTCCGGTCCGGGTGCACTTCAGGTCCGACGAGGGCCTCAAGACCGGCCGCTTCCGCATCCGCTCCGGCGTGGTGCGCGGAACCATGGTGAGCAAGGAGGGCGAGGTCCGCACCCCGGTGGGCGACCCCACCCCGGGAGCCCAGCGCCAGCCGGGCCGTCCGCGCCTGCTGATCTCCCCCGGCGGCGCCACCGCCGAGGGCAGTATCGCCAGCCACGGGATGCAGCAGTCCTTCGAGCTGACCACGCCGGTCACGCTGCTGGGCCGCGGCACCGACTGCGACCTGCGCCTGGTCGACAACGGCGTCTCGCGCCACCACGTGGAGATCCGCCTGGACGGCGACGAGGCCATCCTCGTCGACAAGGGTTCCACCAACGGGACCTTCGTCAACGGGCAGCAGGTGCGCCAGGCCCGCCTGGTGGACGGCACCAGGATCAGCCTCGGCCGCACCACCATGACCTTCCGGCGCGACTGAGCCGGACACAGGTGACCGAGGACTCCGGCCGGCCGCCCCGAACCGGGCGCAACCAACACCGCCGCGTCGGCGTCACAAAGGTCAAGTCCGGGGTTCGGGTCCATTCGGACCCGCTGTCGGATATCCGGCCGGGAAGGTAGTCTCCGCGAAGACCCGACCGATCGGGCACAATGGCCGCGACCCGAGGGGCCGCGGACCAGCGACCTCAACTCACCGGAACGAAGGTGGGGAAGACACGGTGGCGGCGCCGACGACCGCCACCCCGGCCGGAGCACGACAGGGGCTGAAGAGCAGTTCGATGTCCAACTTGACCCTCATACTGATCAAGATCGCGTATCTCGCGGTGCTTTGGCTGTTCATCCTCATGGCGATCGGTGTGGTCCGCACCGACCTCTTCGGTCCTTCCAAACGCAAGCCGAGGAAGAAGCCGCGTCCCGCCGCACGGCCGGCGCCCCGCGGCGGCGGCACCCCCTCCCACTCGGGGGCCGCGCCGGCCCGTCCCCAGCGCCCGCGCCGGAACGAGCCCAGCATCCTCGCCGTCACCCAGGGACCGCTGACGGGCACCACCGTGCCGCTCGCGTCCCAGCCCATCCTCATCGGGCGCGCGCCCGACTCGACGCTCGTCATCACCGATGACTACGCCTCGGGCCGCCACGCGCGCGTCTACTCCGACAACGGCCGCTGGTTCGTCGAGGACCTGAACTCGACCAACGGCACCTACCTCGGCCAACAGAAGCTGAACCGCCCCCAGCCCATCACGGTGGGTCAGCCCATCCGTATCGGCAAGACCGTCCTGGAACTGCGCAAATGACAATCGCTCTCCGATACGCGGCGTACTCCGACGTAGGATGCCTCCGCGAAGGCAACGAAGACTCCGGTTACGCCGGCCAGCACCTGCTCGCGGTGGCGGACGGCATGGGCGGCTACGCGGGCGGCGAGGTGGCCAGTTCCATCGCGATCTCCTCGATCCGCCGCCTGGACGCCGAGGACCACCGGGCCGACGACATGGCCGAGGTCCTCCAGCAGGCCGTGGAGCAGGCCAACGCCTCCCTCGCCCGGCGGATCATGGAAGAGCCCCGGCTGGAGAACATGGGCACCACCCTGACCGCCATGCTGTGGTCGGGTCCCCGGGTCGCCCTCATCCACATCGGCGACTCCCGCGCCTACCTGCTGCGCGGGTCGCGCTTCGAGCAGATCACCCACGACCACACCCTGGTGCAGACCCTCGTCGACGAGGGCAAGATCACCGAGGAGGAGGTCGCCACCCACCCGCAGCGGTCCCTGATCCTGCGCGCCCTCGACGGCAAGAGCCCGGTCGACCCCGACATCTCCATCAGCGAGGCCAAGGTCGGCGACCGCTACCTGCTCTGCTCCGACGGCCTGTCCGGCGTAGTCAGCAAGAAGACCATCCACGAGACCCTGGCGACCGAGACGGACCTGCGCACGGCCGCCAAGAAGCTCATCGACCTGGCCATCCGCGGCGGAGGCCCGGACAACATCACCGCGGTCATCGCCGACGTGATCGAGACCGAGGGCGACCGCGAGGGCCCCACCCTCGCCTCCCAGGTGGTCGGCGCCGCCGACCAGCGGCGGGACGTGGCCGCCCAGGGGCAGGACAGCCCGGCGAGACGGGCCCAGGAGGTGCGCTCCGGCGGCGGCGACACCGCCGAGATGGACCCGGTCCGCGGCGAGCCGGCCTACGCCGGGGCCCCGGCGCCGAGCGGCCCCCCGGCGGGCGGCGCCTACGCCGCCCCCTACGAGGAGCAGCCCTACCCCGACCACGAGGAGCCCGCGAACCCGCGGCGCCCGCGCGGCGGCGGCAACGAGCCCGAGTACCGGACCCGCCGCTGGTGGCCGATGATCGTCGGCTTCCTGGTCATCGTCGGCCTCGTCGCCGGAGCGGGCTACTACTTCGGGCGCCAGTACATCGACTCCCAGTACTTCATCGGCCCGTCCGAGTCGGGGCAGAACGTCTCGATCTACCGCGGCATCGACACCGACATCGCGGGGTTCAGCCTGTCCGAGGAGGTCGAGGACACCGGGATCACCCTGGAGTCCCTGACCGACGGGGAGCGCCAGTCCATCGAGAACAACATTCCCGCCGACGACCTCCAGGACGCGCGCCAGCGCGTGGAGGCGCTCCGCGGGGGCGCCGCCTCCGAGGGCGCACAGGGCGCGGAGACCGAGGAAGGAAGCGGGTGAGGCCAGGTGAGTGACACTTCCGCACCCGAGGCCCCCACCGCACTCCCCCCCGTCAAACGGCGCAACGCCGAGCTGGTCCTCATCGTGGTGGCGGTCCTCATCACGATGCTGGGCATCGCGATCGCCGGCCTGAACCTCAACGGCCGGGTCCCGGCCGCGACCTGGACCGTCGGCCTGACCTTCGGCGCCCTCTCCGTCGCCGCCCACGCGGCGATGCGCTTCGTGGCCCCCTACGCGGATCCGCTCATCCTGCCCTGCGCGCTGTTCCTCAACGGCATCGGCGTCGCCATGATCTGGCGGCTGAACGCGGTCGAGAACGAGAACATCGAGAGCGCCGGCGTCGGGATGCAGCTGGTCTGGACGGCGCTGGGCCTGATCTTCTGCTTCCTCATCATCATCTTCCTGAAGGACCCCCGGGTCCTCCAGCGCTACACCTACATCAGCGCCCTGGTGGCGCTGGTCCTGCTGGCCCTGCCGGCCCTGCCGGTCATCGGCCACGAGGTGTACGGCGCGCGGCTGTGGATCAAGATCGGCCCGATCACCTTCCAGCCGTCGGAGTTCGCCAAGATCGCGCTGGTCATCTTCCTGGCGTCGTACCTGATGAGCAAGCGCCAGGTGCTCCAGATCGTGGGCAAGCCGATCAAGATCGGCCGGTTCACCCTCATCGAGCTGCCGCGCGCCCGCGACCTGGCGCCGATCCTGGTCGGCTGGCTGATCGCCATCGGCATGCTGGTCGTCCTCAAGGACCTGGGCACCTCGCTGCTGCTCTTCGGCACCTTCCTGGCGATGCTGTACGTCGCCACCCAGCGCTCCTCGTGGGTGACCCTGGGGCTGCTGATGTTCGCGGGCGGCGCGACCGTCGCCCACTTCCTGTTCTGGCACGTGCGCGCCCGCGTGAACATCTGGATCAACGCGTTCGAACCGGAGGTCTACGAGGCGGTCGGCGGCAGCCAGCAGCTGGTGCAGGGCATCGTGGGCATGGCCTACGGCGGCCTGTTCGGCACCGGCCTGGGCGCCGGGCGGCCCACCGACATCTTCGCCGCCGACAGCGACTTCATCCTCGCCTCCATCGGTGAGGAGCTGGGCGTGACCGGCCTGCTGGCCGTGCTCATGGTCCTGTTCATCCTGGTGGAGCGCGGTATGCGGGTGGCCCTGGCCTCCACCGGCACCTTCAACAAGCTGCTGGCCAGCGGCATGGCGTTCGTGCTCGTGTACCAGACCTTCATCGTGCTCGGCGGCGTCTCGCGGGTCATCCCGCTGACCGGCTCGACCACACCGTTCATGTCCGCCGGCGGTACCGCGCTGCTGACCAGCTGGATCATGATGGGCATCCTGCTGCGCATCAGCGACAACGCCCGCCGCCCGGCACCGCAGGCGATCCAGGACGAGGGCGCGACCCAGGTGATCCGACGATGAACACGACGATCCGCAGACTGAGCATCTTCTGCCTGCTCATGTTCCTGGTGCTCATGGTCAACGTCACCTGGATCCAGGGCATCCAGGCTCCGGCGATCAAGGACGACCCGCTCAACCGGCGCCAGTACGCCGAGCAGGCCAGCGCCCCCCGCGGCCCGATCCTGGTGGCCGGGGAGAACGTCGCCTACTCCGAGAACATCGCGGAGGAGGGCGAGCCCGCCCGCTACCAGCGGATCTACGAGGGCGGGTCGATGTACACGCCGATCGTGGGCTCCTTCCGCAACTACGGCGCCTCCGGCATCGAGGCCACCCAGAACGACCTGCTCAACGGCAGCGACGACCGGCTGGCCGTGCGCAACTTCCGCGACATGATCACCGGCCGCGAGCCGGAGGGCGCCCAGGTGCAGCTGACCCTGGTGCCCGAGGTGCAGGAGGCCGGGTTCGAGGCGTTCGAGGCGCTGGGCGGCAGGAACGGCGCCGCGGTCGCGCTCGACCCGAACACCGGGGCGATCCTGGGCGCGATCTCCTACCCGTCCTACGACCCCAACACGGTCGTGGACATCAACAACCCCAACGACTCGGTCGCCAACTACGTCGAACTGGAGAACGACGAGCGCAAGCCCCTGCTGAACCGGGCGCTCAACGAGCGCTACCCCCCGGGTTCGACGTTCAAGCTGGTCACAGCCGCGGCGGCGATCGAGAACCTGGACGCCGGGCCGGACAGCACCCAGGAGGCACCGGACCTGCGCGAGTTCCCATCCGGTCCGCCGCTGCCCAACGCCATGGGCAGCTGCAACGGCGGGCAGCCCGACACCCTGGCGCACTCCATCCAGATCTCGTGCAACACCTCGTTCGCGAACTGGGCCATCGATGTGGGCGGCCAGGCGCTCAGCGACCAGGCGACGGCGTTCGGATTCAACCCCGAGGAGCCGATGGCCGTGCCGCTGTCGGTGGTGGACAGCTACGCTCCTGTGGAGACCGACGAGAGCATCCTGGGCCGCGCCGGCATCGGCCAGTCCAATGTCGAGGCCACCCCGCTCCAGATGGCGATGGTCGCCGCCGGTATCGCCAACGGCGGCGAGGTCATGCGACCCTACGTAGTGGACTCCGTGCGCGACTCCGACCTGTCGGTGATCACCCAGACCTCCCCGGAGACGCACTCCGAGGCGGTCAGCGCCCGCACCGCCGACATGCTGACGGAGATGATGGTCCTGGTCACCACGGCGCCCGAGGGCAGCGGCACCAACGCCGCGATCCCGGGCATCCAGGTGGCCGGCAAGACCGGTACCGCCGAGAACGGCACCGACCGGACCCACAACTGGTTCATCGGCTTCGCCCCGGCCGACGATCCCCAGATCGCGGTCGCCGTGGTGGTGGAGTTCGGCGGCGGGAGCGGCAACGAACTCGCGGCCCCGGTCGCACGAGCACTGATGGAGGCAGTGGTTCAGTAGTGAGCACCTACGAACCTCCTTCCCAGAACGGTCCCGGCGGGCTCGCCGGGACCGTTCTGAGCGACCGTTACCGACTCGAGGAGCAGATCGGCTCCGGCGGCATGGGCACGGTCTGGAAGGCCACCGACACCCTGCTCAACCGGCCCGTCGCGGTCAAGCTCCTGCACCCGTCGCAGATGGCCGAGCCCACCGCCAGAGAGCGCTTCCGCACCGAGGGGCGGATCACCGCGGGCCTCTCCCACCCGGGCATCGCCCAGGTCTTCGACTACGGGGAGGAGGACGGGCGGGCGTTCCTCATCATGGAGCTGGTGGTGGGCGAGCCCCTCTCCCAGGTCCTCAAGGAGCGTGGCGGGCTCACCCCGGACGAGACCCTCGACTTCATCGGCCAGGCCGCCCAGGCACTGGCTGCGGCGCACGCCCGCGGGGTGGTGCACCGCGACATCAAGCCGGGCAACCTGCTGGTCACCGGGGACGGCAGGCTCAAGCTCACCGACTTCGGCATCGCCCGCGGCGACATGTCCGTCACCCTCACCCAGACCGGAATGGTCATGGGGACCGCCCAGTACATCTCTCCCGAGCAGGCGTCGGGACGGCCCGCCACCGGCGCCTCCGACCTGTACGCGCTCGGCGTGGTCGCCTACGAGTGTCTGGCCGGGGAGCCTCCGTTCACCGGCGACAGCCCGATCGCGCTGGCCCTGGCGCACACCCGCGACGAGCCGCCGCCGCTGCCCGAGCACGTTCCTCCGGAGCTCGACGACCTGGTGTTCCTGCTGCTGTGCAAGGACCCCGAGGACCGGCCCGCCTCCGCGGGCGACGTCGCCCACATGGCCGCGGTCATCCGCTCCGAGGCGGGCACCGGACCGCCCACGCCCTCCGCCGGGTTCGGCGGCGTGGCCGCCACCCGGGTGGTCGCCGCGGTCCCCGACTCCGGGCGCACCACGGGGAGCACACCCCGGCGCACCACCGGACAGCAGACCGTAACGCCTGGTCAGGATGACGGCTCCGCTAGGCTGGCGTCCCAGCGGCGGGTCGGGTTGCCGGTGATCCTCGCCGCGGTCGGCGCGGCGGTCCTCATCGTCGCCGCCGTCCTGGGGGGCTTCTACCTCAGCGGCGACCGCTCGGACGGGGCGGACAACGTGCGCGGCGAGCAGCCGCCCGTCACCGTCGACGAGCCCACGCCGACCCCCTCCCCCGAGCCCGAGGAGGACGAGTCCACCGACGTGCCCGTCGTTCCCGACTACACACCCGACTACACGCCGACGACCCCCGAGGAGACCCCGAGCCACACCCCCGAGCCCACCGACGGGGAGACCGACCCCGACACGACCGACCCGGGCGACGGGAACGGTGAACCCACGGACGGGGAGACCGACCCCGGGACCACCGACCCGGGTGAGGGCGGCGGAGGCGGCGGAGGCGGAGGCGACGAGCCCCCGCCCGGAGGTGGTGGCGACGACGCCGCCGTGACGAGGCCATGAGCGGCAGACGCTCGGAGTAAGAAGGTCCGCACGCGGGCCCAGAACAAGGATCAGTACACGACATGTCCCAACCCCGGCTCTTCGGCGGGCGCTACGAACTCGACGGCATCGTCGGGCGCGGCGGCATGGCCGAGGTCTACCGCGCGCGAGACCTGAGACTCGACCGGCTGGTCGCCGTCAAGACTCTCAGGCACGACCTGGCCCGGGACCACGTGTTCCAGGCCCGCTTCCGCCGGGAGGCCCAGTCGGCGGCCTCCCTCAACCACCCCGCGATCATCGCCGTCTACGACACCGGCGAGGACATGATCGACGGGCTCTCGATCCCGTACATCGTCATGGAGTACGTGGACGGCAGGACGCTCAAGGAGCTCCTCGACGACGACCGAAGGCTCCTGCCGGAGCGCTCCGCCGAACTCGTCGACGGCATCCTGCGCGCGCTGGAGTACAGCCACGACAACGGGATCGTCCACCGGGACATCAAGCCCGCGAACGTGATGCTGACCCGCAACGCCGAGGTCAAGGTCATGGACTTCGGCATCGCCCGGTCCATGGACGACAACCAGGCGACCATGACCCAGACCTCGCAGGTCATCGGCACCGCCCAGTACCTCTCCCCGGAGCAGGCCCGGGGCGAGCGCGTGGACCCGCGCAGCGACATCTACTCGACCGGGTGCGTGCTCTACGAGCTGCTGACCGGGCGGCCGCCGTTCACCGGCGACTCCCCGGTGTCCATCGCCTACCAGCACGTCCGCGAGGAGCCGGTGCCGCCGTCGCAGGTGGACCCGCAGGTGCCGGAGTGGCTGGAGGACATCACCCTGCGGGCGATGGCCAAGGACCGCGACCAGCGCTACCAGAGCTCCGCGGAGATGCGGGCCGACATCCAGCGCGGCCTGGCCGGGATGCCCACCCAGGCGGGCAACATGGCGATGGCCGCCGGCGGGGCGACGACGATGCTGCCGCCCGCGGAGGACCGCTACGACGACCGGTACGACGACTACGACGACTACGAGGACGAGAAGAAGAACAACACGGGCAAGATCGTGTTGTGGTCCCTGCTCGGCATCGGTGTCATCGCCTCCATCATCCTGGTGATCTTCCTGATGAGCCGGGGCCCGGGGGAGGCCGAGACGCAGGCCGTGCCGAACGTGGTGGGGTCGACGGCCGAGGAGGCCCGGACCGAGCTGGAAGAGGCCGGGTTCAGCGAGGTCAGGATCGAGCAGCGCGCCGACGACGAGGCCGAGGAGGGCACGGTCGTCGAGACCGACCCGGAGGCCGGCGAGGAGATCGCGCTGGACGACGAGATCGTCCTGTACGTCTCCAGCGGCCCCGACGCCCAGGAGATCCCCTCGGTGCAGGGGCAGAGCGAGGCCGACGCGATCAACACGCTCAACAACGCCGGGTTCACGAACGTCGTCCCCGAGCAGCAGAACCACGACAGCATCGCGTCCGGGCAGGCGATCAACACCGACCCGCCCGCGGGCAACGCGGTCGCCCCGGACACGGAGATCCGGCTGTTCGTCTCCAGCGGCCCGGGCAACGTCCAGGTCCCCGACCTGATGGGGATGACCCGCGACCAGGCCGAGTCCGCCCTGTCGGAGCGCGGGCTGACGGCGTCCTTCCACGAGGTGGAGGACCCCAACAACCCGCCCAACACGGTCGTCAGCCAGTCGATGCAGGCCGGCCAGGAGGTGGCCCCGGGAACGACGGTCACCGTGACCGTGGCGATCGCCCCGACCCAGCCCGAAACGCCCACCGATCCGGGCAACGGGAACGGCAACGGGAACGGGCAGCCCACCGATCCCGGCGGGGAGACCCCGCCCGAGGGGGAGCAGCCGCCGGACCAGGAGGGGTTCGTGTTCGAACCGTCGCTGCGGGACTAGGCGCGGGAGGGAACGACGGCGGGGCCGCTCCGGCAGGGGCGGCCCCGCCGTCGTTCACAGGCCTTCCGTGCCCGACCCTGGGGTGACACCGGGCCCCGTGCTGGGCGTAGACTGTGTTTCCGTTCTGACCGGCCCCACCCGTACTGGAGCAGCGACCGTGCCCAAGTCCCGCAACGATCGCAAGAAGAAGGTCGTCTACACGCCGCCTCCTTCGAAGGAGAAGCCCAAGGTCAGCCCCAGGTGGCTGGTCCCGGCCATGCTCGGCTTCTTCGTCCTGGGCATCCTGTGGATCGCGGTCTTCTACATCGCGGGCCAGTACGTGCCCTACATGCAGGACCTCGGCAACTGGAACCTGGCCATCGGCTTCTCCGGCATCATCGTGGCCATCATCCTGTCCACCCGCTGGCACTGACCCCCGGCACGCCGCTCCCTCGGGAGCCGGCACCCTCGTGATCGCGGGCCGTCCGCAGCTCGGACGGCTCTCCCCCGTGCTCGCCCGCGGACGGATCGGGCCGGCCGCGGATGCACGAAGGCCCCCGGAGCACCGCTCCGGGGGCCTTCGCCGTACCGCGGCCTCAACCGGTGTACAGGGCCGCCAGGAGCACGGGGGACACGAGCACCAGTGCCGCCAGCACCGCCCCGAGCACGGCCATCGCCCCGATGTGGACGAGGTTCCGGGTGCGCGGGGAGGCCGATCCGCCGGGCAGGTGGGCGTAGACCGCCCCCAGGAGCAGGCCCACGGCCAGCCCGCCCAGGTGGGCGGTCCAGGAGATGCTCGGGAACACGAACGTGATGACGAGGTTGATCCCGATCAGCAGCGCCACCATCCGGACGTCCAGACCGAGCCTGCGGCCGATCACGAACACCGCCCCGAAGAGCGCGAAGATCGCCCCCGAGGCGCCGATGGACAGCGTGTCCGGGGCCGCCAGCAGGGTCAGCGCCGACCCGCCCAGCGCGCCCAGCACCCACAGCGCCAGGAAGCGCCCGTGGCCCAGCCACCGCTCCAGCTGCGGCCCCAGGGCGTACATGGCCCACCCGTTGAACAGGATGTGCCACAGCCCGGCGTGCAGGAACGCCGAGGTGATGAGCCGGTACCACTCCCCGCGGAAGGCCACGCCGCCGCCCCACATGCCCAGCCGCTCCACCAGCGGTGAACCCGCCGTGCCGAGCGGCGAGCCCGCGGTGAGCATCTGGGCGACGTAGCCGACGCCCATCAGCCCCAGGATCGCCCAGGTGACGTACGGCGCGGTGACGGCGCCGCCGCCGAACACGGTGCGGGTCCTGCGCACCCGGCGGTTGCCCTCCGCCACGCACTCGGGGCAGTGCTGCCCCACCGACGCCGCCGTCATGCAGTCCGGGCAGATGGGCCGGTCGCACCGGGTGCACGACAGCCCCGTCGCCCGGTCGGGATGGCGGTAGCAGGTGCGCCGGGTGGGCCGCTGCGGTCCCGGATCCGCTCCGGGCGGCGGGGGAGAGGCGGTCATGGTCCGGGTCTTCCTCCTGTGCGCTGCCGTGTGCCCATCGGTGCCGCCGTGCCCCCGTGGAAGCCGGTCAGCGGGTGATCTCGATGCTGTTGATCACGACGTCCTGCCGGGGGCGGTCCTGGGCGTCGGTCTCCACCTGGGAGATCTGCTGGACGATCTCCTCACCCTCGACGACCTCGCCGAAGATGGTGTGGCGGCCGTCGAGCCAGTAGGGCTTCTCGACGGTGATGAAGAACTGGGAGCCGTTGGTGCCCGGGCCCGCGTTGGCCATGGCCAGCAGGTAGGGGCGGTCGAAGCGCAGGCTCGGGTGGATCTCGTCGTCGAACGTGTAGCCGGGGCCGCCGCGTCCGCTGCCCAGCGGGTCGCCGCCCTGGATCATGAAGCCCTCGATGACCCGGTGGAAGATCGTGCCCTCGTAGAGGCTGCCCTTGCCGGGCTTGCCGGTGGCGGGGTCCATCCACTGCTTGGAGCCGTCGGCCAGGCCGATGAAGTTGGCGACCGTCTCGGGCGCCTCCTCCTCGAAGAGCCGGATGACGATGCTTCCCTTGGAGGTGTTCAGCCGAGCGGTCGGCTGAGCCTTGGAGTCCGACACCTGAGTGCCTTTCGGTCGACTTCTTTGACGTGATCACGTTACCCGTCCGGCCCGGCAGGTTAGGAGGAACCCGACAGGACCGTGGAGAACATCCTCTACCTCACGGTACGCCCGCATCGTCCCGTGTTCTGCGGCGTACCCCGTCGGCGGTGTCGAAACGCCGATCGCCGACGGAGAGGACGTATGTTGAGATAACACCCGGATAACGGGGAAGGACGACGGGAGGCCCGGATGCGAGCCGTCGGCACCGACCGTCGCCGCTCCGGGTGTGACCGTATGAAATCGGTGAACGACCGAAGGAGCTGACGACGTGCCTACCACTGCCAACCGTCGCAAGGCACGCAAGGAGGCCGAGGTGGCCCTCGCCCGACTGCAGGTCCTGGCCAAGGACCAGGCCGACCGGTTCGGTCCGTACGCGGACCAGGCCCGTGAGCAGGCGGCCCGGACGCTCCTCCAGGCCCGAGGCTGGACCGCGCCCCGGCTGGAGACCGCGGCCCACCGGGTCGAGGACACCGTGGCCCCCCGCGTGGTCGGGCTGCTCACGGCGGCCGCCCAGCGGGTCGACCCCAAGCCCGCACGGCGCGGGCTGGGCGGACGCCGCGTCCCCCGCGGTGTCCTGGTCGGGGGCGCCGCCCTGGTGGGCGGTGTGATCGTGTACTCCCTGATCCGGATGCGCCAGGCGTCGCAGGACGCCGAGTGGCAGGAGCACCTGGACCAGGCCCGCGAGCAGGTCCGGGAGACCCGGGAGAACCTGGAGGAGAAGGTCGGCAAGGCCGCCGAGAAGGCCGCGGAGAAGACCGGCAAGGCCGCCGGTGCCGCCGCGGACAAGGCGAAGGACACCAAGGAGGCCGTCAAGGCCACCGCGGGTGACCGCTCGAAGGAGAACGGCCGCCCCGGCAAGTAGCACGGACCGGTGGGTGGCGGGCCGGGACGACGTGGTCCCGGCCGCGCCCCCTCCACCCGTTCCCGGCGTCCGCCGGAGGGCGGACCGGGCTCCGTGCTCCCCGGGAGCGGTTCCTATTCGTCCTTGACGAGGCGGAACCGGTCGGGCAGGGGGTAGCGCCAGTCCTTGCCCAGCAGGGCGGCGATGGTGCCGATGGCCGGGAGGACGGCCCAGCCCAGCAGGATGGCCAGCAGGAAGAACGCCGGGATGACCAGCCAGATGGTCAGCAGGCTCAGCACGGAGCCGATCAGGCAGGCCAGCTGGAAGTTGAGCGATTCCAGCGCCTGGCGCCGGACGTACGGAGAGATGTTGTTGGCGCCCAGGAACAGGACCAGCGGGGCGACGATCGGGAAGAAGTAGTTGCCCGCGTGGCCGACTCCGGCGACCACGCGCTCCGCCGCCGTGCTCGGGGGCGGACCGCCCTCCCCGCTGCGGGCCGCTGCCGGGGCGGCGGGCCCTCCGCGGGGTGTCATCCCCAGGTCCTGGGTGAGGGGTTCGAGTTCGGCCCCGTACTTGGCCCGCATGGCCTGGTCGAGGCGCTCCTCGAACTCGTCCTCGTTGAGCTGTCCCTTGCCGTAGGCGTCCCGGAGGACCTCGGCCACCGCGTCCCGGTCGGCGTGGGTCAGCCGGATCTGGGGCTGTGGTGGCTCCCACGGACGCCTCACGGGGTGCTGGGGTTCCTGCACGGCCACTTTCCCTCTCCCCCTGCGCTCGGGAGTGCGACCGCGACGGCCGCACTCCCTCCATGATGCGCCACGGGGGAGCGTCCCGGTATCGGGATCGTCCCTGATCCTCCCCTGATCCGCGTCTCCTCCCGACGGCGGACTCCGACGGGCGCGGACCCAGACCTTCGTAGGGGGTGGGGACCGTCTCTCCCGCGCGGCCGGCGGCCGCGCACGTTCCCCGCCGGGGCTCTCCCCTCCCCGGCCCCCGCGCCGTGTCCGGCGCCTGGGGTTCGGGCCGCGTCCTCTCCTCCGCGGCCCCGTGCGCTAGTGGTGCGCGGGGACGGGGTCGGCCCCGCCGGCCGCCTCCTGGCGGTCCTGCTCCTGCTCGTAGCGGCGCTCGGCGCTGGTCAGCAGGTCGTACCAGCTGGTGACGTCCTTGCGCCGCCGCAGCAGGGCGCGCCGCTCGCGTTCGGTCATGCCTCCCCAGACACCGAACTCGATGCGGCTGTCCAGCGCCTCGGCGAGGCATTGGGTACGGACCGGGCAGCCCCGGCAGATCAGCTTGGCGCGGTTCTGCGCGGCGCCCTGGACGAACAGGGCGTCCGGGTCGATCTCCCGGCATTTGGCACGGGCCGCCATCTTCTCATTCCACATGTTGCCCCACTCCCAAGATCAGCATGTGTGGTGATCGGAAACCCGCCGGCCGGCAGCACCGGCGGGGGGAGGAGGACGCGGGCCGAATCCGAGGGCGGGAACGTATCCGGACGGGGGGCCGCCCGGGCCGACTTCGGGGGTCGATCGTTTCGGCGCGCTGTCTTCCTCGTTGTCGCTGGTGTCGAAACTACGGACCGTCTCAGTTCACCAACAGACCCCAACTGGCCTATTTCTCATATGGCCCAGTAGGACCATTGCACCTAGATGGAGTGTCATCATACACACACGGAGAGTTACACCACATCAGAGAAGGGGACTACTGTGACCCTAGCGAAACACTCCAGCCGCACCATTCCACGACAAGCCGGATGACCTGCGGTTTCACCATGGCCGACGGGCGTTCGTCCCGGGTCGGACAGACCCCGCCGAAGCGGGCCACCCGGCCGTCGCATCCCCCGAACGGACTATGCGGCCGCCGTGGCACACACACTCCGCAACCCCGCAGGTCACGCATTTCGCACACCACCGGGGGCACTCCGGTCCTACCCATTGGTAACCAAAAGGATCCGCGACACTTCGCGCAGGAAGTCCCTATTCGATCGTGACGCGGGTCCCCAACACTCCCTTTTCACGCCTATCCGCCAAAAGCTCCAGCAACGATGAATTCGGATAAGGCTGGCAGGAGAGAACACACGTCACCCTGGACCCGGGTGCGACCAGCCCGAAACCCCCGCGCCGGACCGGCCTCCGGTAGGGCCCGTCCCCGGGGGCTCCCCGAGGACGGCGAGGGCCCCGTCCGGGGAGGGCGGAGCCCGGGCGGGCCACGCCGAACGCCGGCACACCACGGCCCGATCCGCGCACACCCGCACCCCCGGCGCGCGGGAGTGCACCCGCTCGGCTCTCAGGGTTTTCCCGTACAACGTGGCCGCATGGCGGTGAACGCGGTGGGGACCGCGGCCGTGTTCGTCTCCGACCAGGACGGGGCGCCGGGGTTCCGCCGGGGCGCGCTCGGACTCGGGGCCGAGGCGGTCCGGGCCTTCGGCGAGGACCGCCGGCCGGAAGTCGGCCCCGCGTCGGATCCACGCCGGTGCTGCACCGGCCCTTCCCCGGCACGAACGCCGGGGGCGGCCGGGACCGACACCGGTCGGCTCGGACCCCGGCGCCGGCATGGCGCGCCTGCGCGTTGCGGGCGCGGCCGCGGCGGGGCCCGACGGCATGCCGTGGGTCCTCCAGGCGACGCTCTCCGGCCCCGGCGGCGATGGGATACGTGCTCCCGGGCCGGAGCACCCGTCCCCGCCCCCGCACCGGGAGCACCCCGCCGGACCGGCTCCTCGGCGCCCTCGCCGGCCCCGCCCGCCGCGAGATCCCGACGCGCTGCCGGAGGGGGAGCAGAGGGCCGGCGGCCGTGTTCGACATGGGTCGGCCGGGCGTTTCCGGGCACCTGCGGGCCCTGCGGGGGAGGGGCCTGGCGGACAAGCCCCGGGACGGGCGCCAGAGCCTGTAACGGGTCACCGCCCGGCCCCTGGAGGACCCGGCGGACCGGCCCACCCCGTACCAACGGTTCGGGCGCGACCGGATGAACGCCCTCGGCGACGTCCTCGACCGGGTGGACGAGGGCGGCTGAGGACCTGCGCTCCGTCCACGTCGGCCGGTTCTCCCCCGCCCGCCGCAGAGGCTCCGGCCCGCGCCGGCCACGCCGGAACTCCTGGCGCGGTGGCCGATGCCCGGAGCCCAGGCCCGGGGCGGGGCACGCCTCCACCTTCCGCGCCCGGCCCGTGGACCGGACCGGGTCCCCCGGGACCGTCGTCTGCGAGATCCGGAGGTCGATCCGCCCCGCCTTCTGCGCATCAGCCGGGCCGAGCCGCCCCCTCCGCCATGACCGCCGAGATGCCATGGACGCTGCGGGCCGAAAGGAGGGGAGCCTCCTGGTCCTGGAGCGCTCGGGCTTCGACCCGGGCGTTCCCGTCCAGCGGCTCGCCCGCGGGGCCGTGAACGGCGGCACGCCGGCCGTGTGCTGCAACGCCCCGAGGACCTCCTCCGGGGCGTGCGGTGGGGCTGACCCGGAGGAGCGGGGCCGGGGCCCGCCCGCGGCGGCTCCCTCCACGGGGGCCGCCGGGTCGCCGCCAGGGGCCTATTCGGGCGCTTCCTGGAGGGCGCGGACCTCGATGCGCGACCGCAGGGCGGCGGAGCACCGCTCGGCCCAGCCGACCGCGGTCCGCTCGTCCGGGGCGTCGATGATCCAGAAGCCGCCGACGTACTCGGTGGCGTCGACGAACGGGCCGGGCGTGTGCTCCACCTCGGGACCGGTGGCGTCGACGGTGATCGCGGTCGAGGGCGGGTGGAGCCCTCCGGCGTGGACGAAGGCGCCGGCCTCGTTGAGCGCGGTGTTGAAGGCCTCGACGGCGGCCATCACGGCCTCCAGCTCGGCGGGGTCCATCTCCTGCATCGACTCCATCGTCGGCTCGTCGGCGGTGTCGTGCGGCATGGTGAGGAAGTACTGCGGCATGGTCGGCTCCCTTTCCCGGTAACGGCCGCTCGGAGGGATCCGTCGGCGGATCCGTGCGACCGTCCTCCCGTGGACACCACCTTCGTCGAAGCGGAACGGGGCGACCAGCCTTTTGACGAGGACCGAAAGTCTCCCGGGCCGCGCCCCCGGGCCGGCGTCCCCCGCCTCGGACGGGGGCGGGTGGGGCGGAGAGCGGGTGGGACGGGTGTCCGGGGATGGGGGGTCGCGGCGCCGACCCCGACCTCTCCTGGGGTGCGCGCCGCCGCCCGGCCGGAGGGGGCGCCGGGCACGGGCGGTGCGCCGGAACGGGGCCCGGTGCGCCCCAGGAAGCCCACGGACAGGGGACGGTCTCCGCCGCGCGGGGGCCGGGCGTGGACGTGACCGGGAAGGGGCGCACCCTCCGCACGAGAAGCCCGGGCCCGTGCCGACCCGGGCACCGCGCGAAGCACCTCGGGACGCGGTGCCCACCGCCCCCGGCCCGGACGGCACCGGGACCGGGACCGGTCACCGGCAGGAGGTACCGGGACCCGGCACCGCCGACCGCCGCGTTCCCCGGCCGCGGCCGACGCGGGGGCCGGGGGTCCGCCCGGTCACAGGTCGGCGACGATGTCGCCCGACCCGCACGGGCACCCCTGTTCCCTGCTCCCCTCGACGAGGCGGCCGGCCGGATGGCGGCGAAACGCGCCCCTGCGCTCGTGCGGGCGGCATGACCGGTGCCGCCCGTGCCCATCCGTTCCGAATCCGTTCCAGGGCCCGGGAACAGAGAACGGGGACCCCCGAAGGAGTCCCCGTGCACTACGTCTGACCTGCTGTTATCCGCTGTGGAGCCAAGGGGAGTCGAACCCCTGACCTCCGGTATGCAAAACCGGCGCTCTGCCAGCTGAGCTATGGCCCCTCGCACCCCGGTACCAGGCCCGGTCGCTACGCAGAGCATACCCTCACCAGGGCGCACCCCGGATCACGACCGCGGGGGCCGTGGGCCAGGGGTCGAACGACACAAAGCCGTGGGCCGCACCACGGGAACATCGGCCCACCCACGTCTTCGTGTGACGCACCGGCACCGGACGGCGCGCGCCGCGCCGTGCCGACTCAGTTCTCGCCGGCCGCCGTGGCCTCGGTCCACAGGTCGAGCTCGGCACGGTCCGCCTGGATCTTGCGGTAGATGGCGAAAGCCCCGAGGGCCACCAGCGCCAGAACGATGATCTTCTTCACTGTCTGGACCCTTTCGTTGATCCGATTCGTTCGGGAAGCCCCCGCAGGAGGGCTCCGTAGAGAACTTTATGAGGTTGTCACCTAGCAGACTAGCAAGCCGTCAAGTGAGGAGCGCCATCCGCCGCAGGATCCCCACGGAGGCTTTGGGGGACAGGGCGATCCGGGTCAGTTCCGCCCAGACCTTCTTGCAGGTGGCGACCGATTCGTCCGCCTCCACGATGGTCCCTCCCTGGGTGGCCTCCACATACGCCAGGTCCGCCTCGTCCTCGTCGAACTCCAGCACCGAGAACGGCCCGGCGATCCCGGGGTGGGGCCCGGCGGAGGTCGGCAGCAGCTGCACGGTGACCCGCTCGGAGGCCGCCTCGATGATCCGGGTGGTCTGCGCCCGCAGCAGCCCCCGGTCGCCGGAGATGCGCTGGAGGGCGTCCTCCTCCACGATCGCGTGGTAGCGGACCTGCTCCAGGACCTCCTGGCGCTTGAGGTAGGCGGCGACCATCCGCTCCACCGCGTCCTCCCCGTGGCCGAGGGCGCGGCCCACCAGTGCCGTGTAGTCGGGGCTCTGCAGCAGGTCCGGCACGAGGATCCCGCCGTACACGCGCAGGGAGACCGCCCCGGCCTCGTTGCCCACGTAGGCCGAGGAGAGGACGTCCTCGTACTCGGTCCACCACGGGCGCATCCGCGACTCGCGCACCAGGGTGAGGATCGCCTCCCGCTGGCCGCCGGTGACCCCGTACAGTCGCAGCAGCGCGGAGATCTCCATGACCGACGGCCACTTGCGGATCCCCGTCTCGATATGGCCCAGCTTCGCCGGAGACCATTCCAGTTCCTCGGCGACATCGCTGAGGGTGAGACCCGCCTGAACACGATGGCGGCGGAGCTCGGCGGACAACCGCCGACGGCGGACCGTGGGACTGGTCATGGCACCGTTCCAATGACGGAGAGTGTCGAAGGTATGTGACCAGCGAAACACGGCATCTAGCATCTAGCAATGAGTTTCTAGAAAAGAGCGGCTGATTCGATGCATTAAGAGGGAAAGTCGCCCGCCACTATCTGTGACGAGTGTCCCTAACAGGGAATCAGGAGCCCCATCGACAACACGGGCCACATCAGCGGAAAGCGCGTACGATGCAGAAGATGCCCGTTCCGGCGGGCTCGCCCGCACACGTAGAGGAAACCCATGAGCCACCCCATCGACGATGTCGAGCAGTTGATCGCGAACGCCGAAGCGGAGATGCCTCCGAGCACCCGCTCCCGCCTCATCGCGAAACTCCGGATGGGGAAGCACATCGACGAAGCCGCCGCGGAGCTGGAGATCAGCCCCAGACAGGTGTTCTCGACCGCCAGAATCCTGCAGCCGTTCGGGGAGCAGCTCGACTCGACGCTGATCGCCCAGCGCGACCCCTCCCTTCCGCACGGCACCGTCACGGGGTACAACAAGCGCTGCCGCTGCCCGGAATGCCGGGGCGCCCTCCAGCGGCGTATCTGAGCCGACCTGGAACGATGCGGAGTTAACCCAGACTTCTCCCATCAATTCGCTTAGCGCAGGCTTAGTCGGTGTCCAGTTTGGGGACACCGCAAGCATGAACGAGCACGTGGACTGGTCGGCCATGAGCGACGAGGACTTCGTAGCGCTGCTCCGGCAGCTCATCGAGGCCCCCGAGGCCGACGAGGACTGATCCCCCGCACCACAGCCTCATATCCTCCACGCCCCACGCGGGTCCCCTACCGCCACCCGCACCTCCGGTGCGCCCCCGGCTCCAGGGGTACGGCCCGCTCCGGGTGATGCCCGCGGGCGGGTGACCGGCCGGCGGTGGTGTTCGGTTGCGCCGGGGCCGCCGGGGCCGCCGGGGCTGCCGGTTGCGCAGGGTCGGATCGTCGCTGCGCCCGGGAGGGGATTTCCGGGCGGCGGGCCGGCGGGCGGTGCCGCTGCGGCCGTAGGCGGGTGCGGGCATGCTCCCTGCCACTCCGCCCTGGGGTGTGGCGGGGGAGGGCCGCCAGGTCCACCGTCCTGTCCGGGTCCCTGCCGGGTGCATGCCCTCCCTGATGTTTCAACGCTGTTGTGGGTGGAGGTCTCCTGCCCGGGGTCCAGCGTCGTCGGGAGGGAGAACCACTTCATACGGCCCCGAGGGGTGGGGGTGGGCGTTCCCCAGGTCCCGGACACAGGAGGGGTGAGGGCCGCGGTCATCCTTCCCGCCCTGGCCCCCGGGGGGTGAGAGCGGCAAGTGGATTTCCCGGCTGGGCACAGGGGGGTTGGGGGAGGGAGAATCGGGACCTGTGCCGCAGGGGATTGTTGTCTTTTCTTGGGCCCTCGGCCACAGCCGGAGGGTGTTGCTTGGACCTCCGCCCCAGGGGGTGAAGGCCGCAGGAGGGTTTCCCGGCCCGGACACAGGGGGGTAGGCGGACTTGGAGGTTTCCAGGAGGGTCACCATCTGGGGTGGGCGGTCTGTGGGGGCGCCCGGCAGCAAGCGTTGGTTTCCAAAAGCCCGGCCGCTTGGGAAGGTACAGACTGCGGAGCGTGGGCCCGTCCCGTCGCAGTCGGCGTGCGGCAGAGCGCCGGGCCGGTGCGTTCGACGGGCGTGCTGGGTGGTGGGGGTTTACGGGGCGGGTGCGCGCGAGGCCTGCCCCGCCCGGCCACACAGGTCCACGGAGGAAGGGTCCGCCTGTAAACCCGCGGTCGCACCCGACCTCGCTTGTAACACCAACCACAGCCGGGGTAACCCCAGCCATGAGCACCCTCCCGCACCACAGGGGGTGAAAGCCGCAGGCACCTTCCCGCCCCGACCCCCAGGGGGTGGAGGGAGGAGGGAGCGCTGGCCCTCGCCATCGGTCCGGGAGTGCCCAGCCAGGCCCGGTGCGGGTGTTCGGTGCCGGCCGTTCCCAAGCGGGGAGAGGTCCTCTGCGGCCTTCACCCCGGGGGCCAGGGGTGGGAGGTTCTCTGCGGCTTTCGCCCCTTGGGGCCGGGGCGGGAAGGTGCCTGCGGCTTTCACCCCCTGTGGTGCCCGGGGCGGTTCGGGTGCGGGTCGCTCCGCCTGTGGTTGGTGTTACAAGCGAGGTCGGACAGGCCCGTCCCTTTCCAGGCGGACCGGGTGTGTCAAGTTAAGGGTGTAACTGTTTTTCTTGGTCACTGGCGTGTCGCGGTCAACCGCCCGTCGAAGGCCAGATCGAACGCGTTCAGCGCTCGCTTCCACCGGCCGGCCCACTTCACCGCACCCGCCCCGGTCGGATCCAACGCCATCAACGCCAGATACACGCACTTGAGCGCGGCCTGCTCGTTGGGGAAGTGTCCCCGGGCCTTGACCGCACGCCGGATCCGGGCGTTGATCGACTCGACCGCGTTCGTGGTGCAGATGACCCGCCGGATCTCCACATCGAAGGCCAGGAACGGCACCATCTCCGCCCACGCCTGCTCCCACAACCGCACGATCGCCGGATACCGCTCACCCCACACCGAACAGAACTCGGCGAACCGCTCCCGGGCGGCCTCCTCGGTCGCCGCGGAGTAGACCGGCCGCAGCGCGCCGGCGACCTTCTGCCGATCGGCGACCGAGGCGTAGCGGAAGCTGTTGCGCAGCAGGTGCACGATGCAGGTCTGCAGCACCGTGCGCGGCCACACGGCCTCGACCGCCTCGCCCATGCCCTTGACCCCGTCGGCCACCAGCATGAGCACATCGGCCACCCCGCGGTTGCGCAGCTCGGTGAACACGTGCGCCCAGTACTTGGCACCCTCACCGCCCTCGCCCGCCCACAGACCCAGGATGTCGCGCTCGCCCTCGGCCGTCACCCCGAGCACGACGTAGACGGGCCGGTTGGTGACCTGGCCGTCGCGGATCTTGACGTTGATGGCGTCCACGAACAGCACCGGGTAGACGGGGTCCAGGGGCCGGTTCTGCCACTCGGCCATCCGGTCCATCGCACCGTCGGTGATCGTGGAGATGGTCTGCTTGGACACGTTCGCCCCGTAGACCTCGGCCAGGTGGGCGCAGATCTCGCCGTGGGTCAGGCCGCGGGCCGAGAGTGAGAGCACGATGCCGTTGACGCCGTTCAGGCGGCGCTGGCGCTTCTTGACGATCTGCGGCTCGAAGGAGCCGTCGCGGTCGCGGGGCACGTCGAGCTCGACGGGGCCGGCCTCGGTGGTGACGGTCTTGGAGCGGGTGCCGTTACGGGCGTTGCCGCTGCCGCTGCCGTTGCCGGGCGCGGAGCGTTCGTGTTTGGCGTAGCCCAGGTGGGCGTCCATCTCCGCTTGCAGGACGTTCTCCAGGGTGGTCTTGGTCAGGCGGGACAGCAGCCCGTTCTCGCCGACCAGGTCGATGCCCTCGGCCTTGGCCTTGGCGACCAGTTCCGCGACCAGCTCTTCGTCCGACCTGCCAGTATCCTTCTTGACCTGCGCCTTGTCACTCATGGTGAACTCCTACCCCCTTGGAGTTACACCCTTATCTTTACAGTCCCCGCGGGTTTGCAGGCGGACCCTTCCTCCGTGGACCTGTGTGGCCGGGCGGGGCAGGCCTCGCGCGCACCCGCCCCGCAAGCCCCCACCACTCGGGACGTGCGCCCAACGCCCAGGCCCGGCGCTCTGCCGCACGCCGACTGCGACGGGACGGGCCCACGCTCCGCAGTCTGTACCTTCCCAAATGGCTGAGCCTTTGGAAACCAACGCTTGCTGCCGGGAGCGACCACAGACCGCCCTTTCCAACGGGTGACCCTCTTGGAAACCTCCAAGTCCGCCTACCCCCCTGGGGCCGGGGCCGAGGTTCTTCCCCGCTTTCACCCCCTGCGGTGCAGGTCCCGGTTCTCCCTCCCCTCAACCCCCCTGTGCCTGGGGCGGGAAGCCCCCCTGCGGCCTTCACCCCCTGCGGCGGAGGTCCAAGCGATGCTTTCCGGCTGTGGCCGAGGACCCCGGTCCGACGGGAAACCCCCTGAAGCCCGGGCCGAGAAACACCCACCCACACCCAAAACAAAAAAAGGGGGGCCGCCCCCAGGCAACCCCCACAACAACCCCACCAACGAAGGGAGGCCCGCCTCACCAGAGACGGGCCTCAACCCCCAACAAAAAACCGTGGCAGCAACCTACTCTCCCACCCCACCACAGGGCAGTACCATCAGCGCAAGGAGACTTAACGACCGGGTTCGGAATGTAACCGGGTGTGACCCTCCCACCATAACCACCACGGAAACCAACACCCACACCCCGAAACCCCAACAAAGAGCCCCGAAGCCGGGAAACATTTCCACCAGCTATGTGAAACGTATGCGCGAGCACCCAATTATCTGCAGCGGACAAGCCCTCGGCCTATTAGTACCGGTCAGCTCCACCCCTCACAAGGCTTCCACACCCGGCCTATCAACCCCATCGTCTATAGGGAGCCTTACCCTCTCAAAGGAGGCAGGAGACCTCATCTCGAAGCAAGCTTCCCGCTTAGATGCTTTCAGCGGTTATCCCTCCCGAACGTAGCCAACCAGCCATGCCCTTGGCAGGACAACTGGCACACCAGAGGTTCGTCCGTCCCGGTCCTCTCGTACTAGGGACAGCCCTTCTCAAGTCTCCAACGCGCACAGCGGATAGGGACCGAACTGTCTCACGACGTTCTAAACCCAGCTCGCGTGCCGCTTTAATGGGCGAACAGCCCAACCCTTGGGACCAACTCCAGCCCCAGGATGCGACGAGCCGACATCGAGGTGCCAAACCATCCCGTCGATATGGACTCTTGGGGAAGATCAGCCTGTTATCCCCGGGGTACCTTTTAGCCGTTGAGCGACACCGCTTCCACACGCCGGTGCCGGATCACTAGTCCCAGCTTTCGCTCCTGCTCGACACGTCCGTCTCACAGTCAAGCTCCCTTGTGCACTTACACTCAACACCTGATTACCAACCAGGCTGAGGGAACCTTTGGGCGCCTCCGTTACTCTTTGGGAGGCAACCGCCCCAGTTAAACTACCCACCAGACACTGTCCCCGAACCGGATCACGGCCCAAGGTTAGATGCCCGAAACAGTCAGAGTGGTATTTCACCAACGCCTCCACCACCACTAGCGTGATAGCTTCACCGGCTCCCACCTATCCTACACAAACCATCCCAAACACCAATGTCAAGCTATAGTGAAGGTCCCGGGGTCTTTCCGTCCTGCTGCGCGAAACGAGCATCTTTACTCGTAGTGCAATTTCACCGGGCCCATGGTTGAGACAGTGGGGAAGTCGTTACGCCATTCGTGCAGGTCGGAACTTACCCGACAAGGAATTTCGCTACCTTAGGATGGTTATAGTTACCACCGCCGTTTACTGGCGCTTAGATTCCCAGCTTCACAGGGGCGAACCCCCATTGACCGGTCCTCTTAACGTTCCAGCACCGGGCAGGCGTCAGTCCGTATACAGCGTCTTACGACTTCGCACGGACCTGTGTTTTTAATAAACAGTCGCTTCCCCCCGCTATCTGCGACCCCACCCAGCTCCAGCCGCGAAGGCCTTCACCAGACAGGGCTCCCCTTCTCCCAAAGTTACGGGGACAATTTGCCGAGTTCCTTAACCATGGTTCACCCGAACGCCTCGGTATTCTCTACCTGACCACCTGCGTCGGTTTAGGGTACTGGCCGCTCACGAACTCGCTAGAGGCTTTTCTCGACAGCATGGGATCACTCACTTCGCCTAAAACGGCTCCGCATCACGTCTCAGCCTTCACGGGAGGCGGATTTACCAACCCCCCAGCCTACACGCTTACCCCCGGACAACCACCGCCGGGTAGAGCTACCCTCCTGCGTCACCCCATCACTTACCTACTACAAGCTCGGATCCCAGACCGGTAAAGCAACCAGTCCCGAAGGACCGGAAACCCACCAGCGTGGTTAGCATCACCTGATTCGATACTGGGCGCTCGTGCACGGGTACGGGAATATCAACCCGTTATCCATCGACTACGCCTGTCGGCCTCGCCTTAGGTCCAGACTCACCCTGGGCGGATTAACCTGCCCCAGGAACCCTTAGTCAATCGGCGGCAACGTTTCTCACGTTGCTTTCGCTACTCATGCCTGCATTCTCACTCGCACGCCCTCCACCACACGATCACTCGGCGGCTTCACCGAACGCACGACGCTCCCCTACCAACCCGGCAAAAACCGGGCTCCACAGCTTCGGCGGTGTGCTTAAGCCCCGCTACATTATCGGCGCAGAACCACTTGACCAGTGAGCTATTACGCACTCTTTAAAGGATGGCTGCTTCTAAGCCAACCTCCTGGTTGTCTCAGCAACTCCACAACCTTTCCCACTTAGCACACGCTTAGGGGCCTTAGCTGATGATCTGGGCTGTTTCCCTCTCGACTACGAAGCTTATCCCCCGCAGTCTCACTGCCACGCTTCACTTAACCGGCATTCGGAGTTTGTCTGACGTCAGTAACCTTGTCGGGCCCATCAGCCAAACAGTAGCTCTACCTCCGGCAAGAAACACGCAACGCTGCACCTAAATGCATTTCGGGGAGAACCAGCTATCACGGAGTTTGATTGGCCTTTCACCCCTACCCACACCTCATCCCCCAGGTTTTCAACCCTGGTGGGTTCGGGCCTCCACGAGGTCTTACCCCCGCTTCACCCTGGACATGGGTAGATCACTCCGCTTCGGGTCCACAGCATGCGACTCAAACGCCCTATTCAGACTCGGTTTCCCTACGGCTACCCCACCCGGGTTAACCTCGCCACACACCATGACTCGCAGGCTCATTCTTCAAAAGGCACGCCATCACCAGACACAAGATCCAGCTCTGACGGCTTGACAGCACACGGTTTCAGGTACTATTTCACGACCCCTCACCGGGGCACTTTTCACCTTTCCCTCACGGTACTAGTGCACTATCGGTCACCAGGACGTATTTTGGCTTAGCAGGTGGTCCTGCCAGATTCACACGGAATTCCTCGGGCTCCGCGCTACTCGGGGACAGCGTCAACACCTGATCAGAACCTTCACCTACGGGACTCTCACCCACTCCGGTACCGCTTCCCAACGGATTCAGCTAGCTCTGACCACTAGTGCTCCGGGCCGGCAGACCCGAAAAGACACGCCCCACAACCCCGCACACGCAACGACTGCCGTCTATCACACGCGCACGGTTTAGCCTCTTCCCCGTTCGCTCACCACTACTAGGAGAATCACTGTTGTTTACTCTTCCTACGGGTACTGAGATGTTTCACTTCCCCGCGTCACCACCAACCGCCCTATACATTCAGGCGGCGGCAACCCGATACAACTCGGGCTAGGTTTCCCCATTCGGACACCCACGGATCAAAGCTCGGTTGACAGCTCCCCGTGGCCTATCGCGGCCTCCCACGTCCTTCATCGGCGCCTGGTGCCAAGGCATCCACCGTATGCCACTATCACTTGGCCACTACAGATAACAAGATGCTCGCGCACACTATTCACAAATCAAAACACCAACCGCATACCCTGCTACCACTCACCCACCCGGACAACCGAGAACCCCCACCCCCGCACACAGCGGAGACAAGGGAACCAGGCCCACAGGCTTCTGAGAGTTCTCAGAGGCGGTCCGCGGGAACCAACCACAAGGGTTGCTTCCTCAGACACCCAACAACGCGCCCTCCAAGGCTTCTAGGACCCTTGGAGGTGAAGTCCGACCAATCCATTACAACCAATCCCACCGGAACACCACAGATCAACCATGGGTTCAGCAGGTCCACTTTCGAGTCCGGCCAACCATAGGAAAAGTGTTGGCCTGAAAAGACTCCTTAGAAAGGAGGTGATCCAGCCGCACCTTCCGGTACGGCTACCTTGTTACGACTTCGTCCCAATCGCCAGCCCCACCTTCACTCACTCCCTCCCCGAAGGGTTAGGCCACAAGTTTCGGGTGTTGCCGACTTTCATGACGTGACGGGCGGTGTGTACAAGGCCCGGGAACGTATTCACCGCGGCGTTGCTGATCCGCGATTACTAGCGACTCCACCTTCATGGGGTCGAGTTGCAGACCCCAATCCGAACTGAGACCGGCTTTTAGGGATTCGCTCCACCTCACGGTATCGCACGCCCATTGTACCGGCCATTGTAGCATGTTTGCAGCCCAAGACATAAGGGGCATGATGACTTGACGTCGTCCCCACCTTCCTCCGAGTTGACCCCGGCAGTCTCCCATGAGTCCCCACCATTACGTGCTGGCAACATGGAACAAGGGTTGCGCTCGTTGCGGGACTTAACCCAACATCTCACGACACGAGCTGACGACAGCCATGCACCACCTGTCACCCGCCAACTAAATGACCCCACATCTCTGCAGGTCCACGGGTGATGTCAAACCTTGGTAAGGTTCTTCGCGTTGCGTCGAATTAAGCAACATGCTCCGCCGCTTGTGCGGGCCCCCGTCAATTCCTTTGAGTTTTAGCCTTGCGGCCGTACTCCCCAGGCGGGGCGCTTAATGCGTTAGCTACGGCGCGGAAACCGTGGAAAGTCCCCACACCTAGCGCCCAACGTTTACGGCATGGACTACCAGGGTATCTAATCCTGTTCGCTCCCCATGCTTTCGCTCCTCAGCGTCAGGTAAGGCCCAGAGACCCGCCTTCGCCACCGGTGTTCCTCCTGATATCTGCGCATTTCACCGCTACACCAGGAATTCCAGTCTCCCCTACCTACCTCTAGCATGCCCGTATCCACTGCAGAACCGGGGTTAAGCCCCGGTCTTTCACAGCAGACGCGACACGCCGCCTACGAGCTCTTTACGCCCAATAATTCCGGACAACGCTCGGACCCTACGTATTACCGCGGCTGCTGGCACGTAGTTAGCCGGTCCTTATTCCCCACCTACCGTCAACCCCGCGAGAACGCGGAGCCTGCGTGAGTGGTAAAAGAGGTTTACAACCCGAAGGCCGTCATCCCCCACGCGGCGTCGCTGCGTCAGGCTTTCGCCCATTGCGCAATATTCCCCACTGCTGCCTCCCGCAGGAGTCTGGGCCGTGTCTCAGTCCCAGTGTGGCCGGTCGCCCTCTCAGGCCGGCTACCCGTAATCGCCTTGGTAGGCCGTTACCCCACCAACAAGCTGATAGGCCGCGAGCCCATCCCCGACCGAAAAACTTTCCACCCTCGACCATGCGGAGGAGGGTCGTATCCGGTATTAGACGGCGTTTCCACCGCTTATCCCGGAGTCAGGGGCAGGTTGCTCACGTGTTACTCACCCGTTCGCCGCTCGTGTACCCCGAAGGGCCTTACCGCTCGACTTGCATGTGTTAAGCACGCCGCCAGCGTTCGTCCTGAGCCAGGATCAAACTCTCCATAAAGGTCTTGCACCGCCACCCCGAAAGGGGTGCGGAAACCTAGAAGAAAATCCTGACCGAACCGTCTGGCTCAATGTCCTTCTGGTCCAATCAAAGGAACCTCGCACACTCCGATCTCACTGATCGTCGTGTGACGGGGCCAAAACAAACTTGGCTGTAAAAATCGAACACGCGCTGTTGAGTTCTCAAGAAGCAACCGCTCTTCCCGTACAAGCCCCGGGTACGTGTTTCTGTTCCCGGCCGCTCTTCCGTGGAAGGCGTCTGCGTTTCCGCTTTGTTGTGCCCTCACTTTATCAGTGTTTCCGTGTCCCGCCAAACCGGCGTTTTCCGGAACCTTCTGATTTCTCGTGAAGGCGTGTGCCCCTTTCGAGGCGACCCGACCGAGTTTACATGGTCGAAGCAGTGCTTCGAACCGCTCACTTCGGAAGGGAGGTCGTCGCCGATCCCGGTCCGGTGCCGAGTCGACTCCTGCTCGGAGCCGCTCGCCGCCCCGGGGCGACTCGGAGAACACTACCCGCCTCCGGAGGGCCCGGCAAACCGAACCTCCTGTGTCGCCGCTCACACGTCGTCTCCACTCGTCACCGCCCCCTCCACTCACCCGGGCACAGCCCCCGTCCACGCTCCTGCTCACCTCCGTGACAGAGAACTCCGCCTCTCTGCCCGAACACGGAACGACCTTCGCGCCAGAACAATGCACGACCCTTCCTTTCTTTCTGTTTTCGCACGTCAGAGTGCTGACATGATCATTTTCGGGAAACCCGGAAAAGTTCCGAAAGCACCCTTGAAATCACACTTCCCCCGTTCCATGATGTGCAGCATCACCGGAGACCCGTGGCACCCCCGCCCGGAATCCCGCAGTCTCCGGTGGGGCCGCGTGCCGTGGTTCGGGGGAACGGCGGGCGCAGCGCGGTCGTACGTGTTCGCATCCGTGCCCTGTGCGGGCGCACTCCGTGGAAGGACGTACATGGACCGCACATCCCCCGAATCCCCCGAAGAGGTCCGCGCCGAAGAGTCCGACTCCGACTCCCCCCAGAGCCACACCAGCTGGAAGCGCTTCGCCCTGTTCTCCGTCCCCGCCGGGATCGCCGTGGGCGGGCTCCTGGTCGCGATGGCACAGGGCGCCCTGGCCGCCTCCTTCACCGTCTCGGGCCAGGAATTCAAGATCTCCGCGGACAGCCTGCGCGGCGAGGGCTTCGTCCAGTACGGCTGGCTCGACCAGACCGTCCGCCGGGAGGCCGTGCCGGTCGCGGTCGCCGGTATCCGGGAGGCGGAGATCGTCGGCCTGTGCCAGTCGGTCCTCACCGAGTTCCCCATCGTCGGCGAGATCTCGCTCCGGCTGACCGCCGGCGACCAGGGCACGCCCGTGATGGCGGAGAACCTGGTCATCGACATGTCCCAGATGGGCGGCGACGCCGAGTTCGAGAACATCGAGATCGGCCGGGACGCCGGGACCCTCGACAAGGGCCCGCGGGGCGCGGCCGGGTTCAACGACCTGTTCGGCATGCAGTCGGACGTCATCGTCGTCGACGACCTGGAGCAGACCGCCCGGGCCGCCACCGCGGGCACCTTCCGCCTCGCCGACCTCGACCTGGGCGTCAGCCTCGGGGAGGACGAGTGCTTCTGAGCGGGATCAGGGGCCTGTGGGCGGCCTGGCGCACCTGGCGCAGGCGCCGCCCGTTCGCGGGAGGGCTCCTGATGATCGCCTCCGGCGTCGTCATGGCCTCGCTGGTCGCCATGCCGATCGAGCTGATGGTCCACACCGGCGTCGGTGCGGTCTCCTCGGCGCTGTTCGGGGGCATGCTCATCGTCCTGGGCCTGGTCACCTGGTTCACCCCGAACCAGCACGTCGTCACGGGGTCCCTCGCGGGCTTCCTCGGGCTGGGCGCGCTGGTCCTGTCCAACCTGGGCGGTCTGGTGGTGGGGACCCTGCTGGCGCTGGTCGGCGGCGGACTGGCCTTCGCCTGGCGGCCGGTGGCGCGGCCTCCGCGGCGCCGCCGGCGCGCGATCCACCGGAGCTGATCCCGGGACACGAGACCGCCGGGGGCGGGCACGGGGCGACCGCCGCCCGTCCCCGGCCGATCCGGAAAACCATGGCTACCGAACCGAATGGCGCGCACCCAGACGACCCCTTCTCCTCAGGAGTGCTCATGTCGGTTCCGCGACCGAGATCCCGCACCTACTCCTTCCTCGCCCTGGCCGGCGCCGCACTGCTGCTGCCGGGCGGCACCGCACTGGCCGCCCAGGCCGGTCCGACGACGGTCGAGCCGGCCGGGGCCGCGTTCTCCGCGACCCTGAGCGGCAGCGCCACCTTCACCGCCGGGAGCGTCGTGGTCACCTGCGACGTCTCGGCGGCCGACCCCGGCGGCGGGAACAACCTGGTCCCCGCCGCCCCCGGCAACCACAACCCGGACGGTGCCGTGTCCGGGCCGATCAACGCGCCCACCTTCGAGGACTGCTCCACGAACCTGCTGTTCGTGGACGCGACCGTCACGGTGGCGGACCCCGTGTGGGAGATGTCCATGCAGTCCGGTTCCCCGGCGGTGGGCACGATGACCGTCCCCGCGGGCGGCATCGTGGTGACCACCAGCGGCCTGGCCTCGTGCACCGCGACGGTGAGCCCCGGCGGCCCGGTCGGGGTGGAGGGCACCTGGACGAACGGGGCCCCCGCCTCGACGCTGGCCTTCGCCACCTCCGCCCCGGTGGTGGTGGAGGGCGGCTTCGGCTGCCCGGTGAACGCCACGGAGTCGGACTTCACCGCGACGTACCTGGTGACGAACGCCGATGACCCGTCCGCGCCGATCACCGTGACCGGCTGACCTGTTCAGCCGGGGGCCGGGCGCCCCCGTGCGGCGGCCCCCGCGTGTCCCTCCGGGCACGGCGGGGGCCGTTCCCGCCCCGGGGCGGCTGCTACATGTCGTCGGACATGTCGTCCTCCATGCCCTCCTCGGACATGTCGCCTTCCATGTCGTCCCCGGACACCTCCCCGTCCATGGACTCCTCGGTCATGTCGTCCGTCATCTCCTCGGACCCGCCCATGTCCTCCTCCAGGGGCTCCTCGGTCATCTCCTCCGAATCCACGGTCTCCCCGCCCCCCGTGGTGTTCTCACAGGCGGCCAGGCCGAGCACGGCGGTGGCGGCGACGGCACCCGCGGCGAGCAGCCGGCGGGCGCGGTGGAAGGTCGTGGGCATGTCTTCTCCTCGGTGTTCTCCTCCCGGCCCGCGGCCGCGGGCCGGGGTCCCCGGTCGGGGGCCGCCGGTTCAGGCCACGGTCACGGTGACGCGGTGGTGGCCGGTCGCTCCGTCGGGCGCGGGAGGCGCCCGGTCGGGGGTCTGTGTGCGTCCGCCGCGGTCGGTGGCGCGGACGGAGATCGTGTGCTCCCCCGGTTCGGGGTCCCATTCCAGGAACCACTGGCGCCAGGTGTCGACGCCTCCCTCCGGGGCGAGTTCGGCGTCGGCCCAGGGGCCGCCGTCGATGCGGACCTCGACCCGGTCGATGCCGGTGTGCTGCGCCCAGGCCGTACCGGCGACGACGGTGCGGCCCGCCGCCAGGTCCGCCCCGTCGCGGGGGGTGTCGATGCGCGACTGGGTCTTGACCGGCCCCCTGGCGGACCATCCGCGGGGGACCCAGTAGGCGTCGAAGGCGTCGAACGAGGTGAGTTCGATGTCGACGATCCACTTGCAGGCCGAGACGTAGCCGTAGAGGCCGGGGACGACCATGCGGACGGGGAATCCGTGCTCGGCGGGGAGGGGCCTGCCGTTCATGCCGACGGCGAGCAGGGCGTCCCGGCCGTCCATGACGTCGGCGACCGGGGTGCCGATGGTCATCCCGTCCTCGGAGCGGGACACCAGCTGGTCGGCCGGGCCGCCGTCGGCGGGGGAGCGCACCCCCGCCTCGGCGAGCAGGGACGCGAGCGGGACGCCGGTCCACCGCGCGTTGCCGATGTAGTCGCCGCCGACGGGGTTGGAAACGCAGGTGAGCGTGATGTCGCGCTCCCTGAGCCCGGGGTGGCGGAGCAGGTCGTCGTAGGTGAGGACCAGCTCGCCGCGGACCCCGAGGCCGTGGATGCGCAGCGACCAGGCGGACGCGTCGATGCGCGGGACGGACAGGGCGGTGTCGATGCGGTAGAAATCGGCGTTGGGGGTGAAGTAGGGGGCTAGTCCGTCGATCTCCAGGTCGACGCCCTCGGCCAGGGGGGCGGCCGGGTCCCCGGTGGCGGGCAGGGCGGCGTTCGCGGGTGTGAGCCCGCCTCCGGTGGTGGCGGGCAGGAGGCGGGCGGTGATCCCGGCCCCCGCGGAGGCCGCGGCGGCGGCCCCGGCCAGGAGGACGAAGCGCCTGCGGTCGAAGCCGGCCGTGTCCTCGTCGGAGGCGGCCGGGGTCCGGGTGGCGAGGAGGAGCCCGGCCGTGAAGACCGCGGCCCCGGCCAGGGCGGGCAGGGCGTCGAGCGGTCCGGCACCGGGACGGGTGAGTGCGGCGGTGAGGCCGATGGCGGTGAACAGGGCGACCCCGGCGAGCGCGGCGGGGCGGACCCGGACGGAGGCGATGCCGATGAGGGCCGCCGAGCAGGCGAGGAGGACGGCGATGCCGCCGAGCAGCACGGTCTTGTCCGCCGTGCCGAAGACGTCCACGGCGAACTGCTTGAGGGGGAGGGGCACCAGGTCGACCACCCCGGCGCCGACGGCCTGGACCGGTGTCGAGGCCGGCCTGGACAGGAGGGCACCGACGACCTCGGCCGCGGCCACGGCGGCGCCCGCGGACACGAGTCCGGCGAGGGCGGCGGGGCCCGCGGGGATGCTGCGCGGTGTGTCGGTCATGCCCCCCGTTCGGAGCCGCCGGGGCGGGGGCGACCGCAGGTTGGATAACGGGACCATAACGGAGTCGTTCCCGGGGTCTCCCCGGGCGGTCCGGGTCCGAATCCCCCGGTGACCGAGCAGGGAAGGCTGGTGGTCCGGTGAGGCGGGCGGGTGCGCACGCGGTTCCGGAGGGTGCGGGCGGTCATGGGGAGGATCCCCTGCCGGGGCTGCTCCGCCGGGTCGCGCTGGGGGACCTGACGGCGTTCGAGGCTTTCTACCGGGAGCTGTCGGGGGCGGTGTTCGGCGTGTCCCGGCGGGTGCTGGTGGACACGGCGCAGGCGGAGGAGGTGTGCCAGGAGGTGTTCCTGGAGGTCTGGCGGACGAGCTCCCGTTACGACCCGTCGCTGGGGAGCGTGGCCGCGTGGGTGGCGACCATCGCCCACCGCCGGGCGGTCGACCGGGTGCGCTCCGAGCAGGCGGCGGCGGACCGGTTGTCGGCGGCCGGCCGGCTGGAGCCGGAGGCGACCCCCCGCGACACGGTCCCCGAGCAGGTGGAGAACCGGTTGGAGCGGGAGAAGGTGCGGCGCTGCCTGGGACGGCTGACCGACCGGCAGCGCGAGGTGGTCCGCCTCACCTACTACACCGGATACACGCAGAGGCAGGCCGCGGACCTGCTGCGGGTGCCGCTGACCACGGTCAAGGGCAGGCTGCGCGACGGACTGATCAAGCTGAGGGACTGCCTGGGGGTGACGGTGTGAGGCGGGCCGGGGAGCACGGGCTGACGGCGGGCTACGCCGTCGACGCCCTGGAGCCGGAGGAGGTCCGCAGGGCGGAGCGGCACCTGGCCGAGTGCGAGGACTGCCGCCGCGACCTCGTGGAGTTCCGCGAGACCACCGCCCGGCTGGCCCGGGCCGAGGCGGTCGAGCCGCGGGAGGAGGTGTGGGAGTCGCTGCTGGCCGAGGCGGGCCGGACCCGGCAGGAGCCGCCGCGCCGGGCCGGGAGGGGCGCGGCACGGTTCCGGGCCCTGGCCCGGTGGGCTCCGTGGGGCCTGGCCGCCGCGCTCGCGCTGTTCTCGGTCCTGCTGGCGGGGACCCTGGTGTCCGTCAACGAGCGGCTGGCCGCGCAGGAGGCGCGGACGGCGGAGATGGAGGCGCTGCTGGCCGCGGCGGACACGAACATGGTGTCGGCTCCGCTGGGGGAGGCGCGGGCGACCGTCTTCGCGTCCTACGACCGCGATGCGGCGGTGCTGGTGGTGGAGGGCCTGCCGGAGGCTCCGGAGGGTATGGCGTACCGCATGTGGTGGGTGGACGGCGGGGAGGTGCGGCCCGCGGGGATCATGGAGCCCTCGGGCGGGGACCGCTACGCGGGCTTCGCGGGCGGCATGGGTTCTCCGGACGAGCTGTGGGTGTCCCTGGAGCCGGAGGGCGACATGGCGGAACCCAGCGGCAAGGAGATGGCCATCGACATGTGACGGCGGCACGGGTCCCGGGACCCGTGCCGCCATGTCGACATGGAGCCGGGTCGACAGGGAGGCGGGTCGCCGTGTCGACCGGTCGACTTCGCGCCGAAGTGACAATGTCCGGCGGGCCACCGCTCACCCGCGTTCGGAGAAACGACGTCGTCCCGTCGCCTACCGTCTCAGTAACTTCCGGGTGGTCACGCGGCGAAGGCCGCCCGGTGAGGCGCGGAAGGCTTCGCCCGTCCCCGTACTCCCCGGAGACAGCATGGCTACCGATGGTCCGTCCCGTGTCCGACACTCCCTGGCGGTGGCCCGGGTCCTGGTGCGCGCCGGCGTCATCTCACCGGGCCGCCCCGACAGGATCGTCCGGCAGCTGCGCGCCCTGAAGACCTGGGGAGCGACGATCGCGGGCGGGTACGCGGCCGCCCAGGAGCGGGCTCCCGGGCACATCGCGGTCATCGACGAGCGGGGGGCGAGCACCTACGCGGAGATGAACCTGCGCGGGCGGGCGCTGGCCCGGACGCTGCGCGCCGCGGGGGTGGGCCCGCAGGGCAGGGTGGGCCTGCTGTGCCGCAACCACAGCGGGTTCGTACAGGCCATGATCGCCTGCGGCCGCCTGGGCGCGGACACGGTGCTGCTCAACACCGGCCTGTCGGCCCCGCGGACGGCGGACGTGGTGGCGGCGAACGGGGTCACCGCGCTGGTGGTCGACGAGGAGTTCGCGGAGCTGTGCGCGGACGTCCCGGCGGATGTCCCCCGGCTGAGGGCGTGGACCGAGGACCCCCGAGTCTCCGACCTGGCGTGGGAGGGCACCGAACCGGAGGGGGAGGAGCCGGAGCCGCCGGAACGGCCCGGGCGGCTGATCGTGCTGACCTCGGGGACGACGGGGACCCCCAAGGGCGCGCGCCGGCCCACGCCGAAGGGACCGCAGGACGCCGCGTCGATCCTGTCGCGGATCCCGCTGCACTCGTCGGACCGGATCCTGGTGTCGTCCCCGGCGTTCCACACCTGGGGCCTGGCGGGGGTGCAGCTGGGCATGACGATGCGGGCGACCCTGGTGATGCGTCGGCTCTTCGAGCCGGAGGACGTGCTGCGGACGGTCCAGGAGCAGCGGTGCACGGCGCTGGTGGCGGCGCCGGTGATGCTGCGGCGGATCATGGACCTGCCCAGGTCCACGCGCGACGCCTATGACACGTCGTCGCTGCGGATCGTGGCGTGCAGCGGCTCGGCGATGAGCCCCGCGCTGATCACCGGCTTCATGGACGCGTTCGGGGACGTGCTCTACAACCTGTACGGGTCCACGGAGGTGTCGTGGGCGACGATCGCGACCCCCGAGGACATGCGCAGGTCCCCGTCGACCGCGGGGCGCCCGCCGCTGGGGACGCGGGTGGCGGTGGTGGACGCCGACGGGGCGGAGCTGCCGCCCGGGCGCGAGGGGTCGATCTTCGTCGGCAACGCGATGCTGTTCGACGGGTACACCAACGGCCGGAACAAGCGGGTCGTCGGCGGGCTCATGGAGACGGGCGACCGGGGGCACGTCGACGCGGACGGGCTTCTGCACGTGGCGGGCCGGGACGACGACATGATCGTGTCCGGCGGGGAGAACGTGTTCCCCCGACCGGTGGAGGAGGCGGTGGTCGCCATGCCGGGGGTGCGCGAGGTCGTGGTGGCGGGGGTGCCCGACGAGGAGTTCGGCCAGCGCTTCGCGGCGTTCGTGGTGCCGCACGAGGGCGTGGTGCTGGACCCGAACGAGATCCGGATGCGGGTACGGCAGGTGCTGGGCCGGTTCTCGGTGCCGCGGGACGTGGTGTTCCTGGAGGAGCTGCCGCGCAACCCGGCCGGGAAGGTGGTCAAGCGCATGCTCCCGTTCGACGCTCCGCGCGGGTGACCGGGGGCGGGGCGCCGTCCCCTCCCGGGCGGCGCCCCGGCCGGCGTCCGGACACCCCGGTCAGGGGTATCCGAACCCCCGGGGGATCGGGTCCCCTTCTTCCTTGCGTGCAAGACAATTGCGTGCTTTGACATCGGGTGCGGGGTTACTACCATGTTGCCGATGCCCGACCGACCTCCAGCCCCCACGGGCGATTTCGCACTCCCCGCCGTGGACGAGCAGATGTGCTTCGCCCTCTACGCGGCGTCCCGTGCGGTCACCAACCTGTACCGGCCGCTCCTGGAACCCCTGCACCTCACCTATCCGCAGTATCTCGTGATGATGCTGCTGTGGGAGCGGGGGGAGTGCCCGGTCAAGGACGTGTGCTCCGCGCTCCAGCTGGACTACGGCACGCTCACCCCGCTGCTGAAGCGGCTGGAGGCGCGCGAGCTGCTGAACCGCGACCGGGACCCGCAGGACGAGCGCTCCGTGCTGATCACGCTCACCGAGTCGGGGGCGGCGATGCGGGAGCTGGCCGAGGGGATCCCGGAGGCGGTCGGCGCGGCCATCGGCCTTCCGGAGGAGGAGTTCGAGGCCACCCGTCTGGCGTTGCGGCGGCTGACCGCGAACGTGCTGGGCGAACAGACGTGAGAGGGGTTCGTCTCCGTCACCGCACCCGTCGGGGACGGGTGCGGTGACGGGCGGTCCGGGCGCCGCGGGGGTCGTGCCCGGCCCGGAGGCGGCGGGCGGGTCGGGGATCTCCTCCCCGGCCCGCCCGCTCTCGTTCCCCGGGGGGACCCGGGAGGTCCCGTGCCCGGCCCCCGGCGGCTCCTGGGCCGCCGGGGCGCGGTCCGCGGGTGCCCGCCCGCAGGGCTGCGGCACCGGAACGGGCGCTAGCAGGCGCCGGGGGTGTTCTCCCAGTACCCGGGCGAGGTCTCGGTGAGCGAGGTCGTCACGAAGACGTTCCACAGGCCGAGCGGGTCGCCGGAACCGACGGCGTAGGTCTGCCCGGAGCGGTGGACGGCGCGGCCCGCCTGGACGTGGGCGTAGTTGGTGGAGCGCACGCACTCACCGGGGTCGGGGCCCTCGCCCGGCCCCTCCGTCGGGCCCTCGGTGGGCTGTTCGGTGGGCTGCGGGCCGGGGTCCCCGCCCAGCCCCCAGAACCCGACGGTGTGACCGGTGGAGCAGACCGAGGCGAGGAAGTACGCCCCCGCCGTGCCGCAGCCGGCGGCGGGGTCGACGGGGGTGCCGTGGCCCAGGCCGGAGACCGTGTAGTGCGCGACCCGCGCCGAGGCGGCGTCGGAGCCCCCGTAGTAGGAGGCGGTGGTGGACCCCGGCAGGGACTCGGTGGCGGTGGGGGTGGCGGGGATCCCGTGCGCGTTCGTCCACTGCCGCACGCTCGCGGTGCCGTTGGCGGGGGCGACGGTGGTGTCGGAGGTACCGTGCCAGACGGCCACGCGCGGCCAGGGCCCGGTCCATCCGGGGTTCTTGGCGCGGACCCGGTCCCCCCACTGCTGCGGGGTCAGGGTCCTGCCGGGGTTCATGCAGGTGAAGGCGTCCACCATGCCCGTGGCGCAGCCGGCGGGGATCCCGGCGACGATGGCGCCCCCCGCGAAGATGTCGGGGTAGGCCGACAGCACCTCGCCCACCATGGCGCCGCCGGCGGACAGCCCGGAGGCGTACACGCGGCCGGCGTCCAGGCCGTGGGCGGACACCGTGTGCTCCACCATGGACCGGACCGAGCGGGCCTCCCCCGAGTCGCGGGCCACGTCGGCGGGCTCGAACCAGTTGAAGCAGCGGCTGGGGTTGTTGGCGGTCCTCTGCTCGGCGTAGGCGAGTGCGAACCCGCCCGCGTCGGCGGCCTGCGCCCAGCCGGAGTGCCGGTGGTAGGCGGCGGCGTCCTGGGCGCAGCCGTGGAAGAGCACCACCAGGGGCGCCTGCGCGGGCAGTCCGTCGGGCACGTAGGTGTACAGGGCCAGGTTCCCGGGGTTGGTGCCGAACGAGGTGACGGGGGCGAGGGCGGCGGCGTGGGCGCGGGGCGCCAGGGCGGCCAGGAGCGCGGCGGCCGTGACGAGGACGGTGGCCAGGGCGAGGGCGAGGGGCGCCCCCGCCCGGCGGGCGGTGGAGTCCATGGGGGGTTGCCTCCAGGGGGATACGGCGTGAGCGGGGGGTTCGGCCGAACCGTTGCCGGGACACTAACCCCGATGTGACGTGCGCGACATGTAGCGGAGGCCCCGATCACACACCCCTGTCCAGTGCGAACCCCACAGGGGTCCTCCGGGGCATGGCCGATGTCCACATGTCCGGGCCCGGTGGTGTGTATCCGGTTCCTATCCCCCGGTCGGGCGGGCGGGCCTACGTTGCTGCCATGACGACGCACGAGTTCCCGGCGGGCACGGCGCGGCGCGCGCCGGGTCCCCCCTCCCCCCGCCCCGCGGAGCACACCGCCCGGGTCGACCTGACCGGCAGGACCGCCTTCGTCTCCGGCGCCGCCGGCGGCATCGGACGGGCCTGCGCCCTGCGGCTGGCCGACGCGGGCGCCACCGTACGCCTGGTCGACGTGGACTCCGAAGCCCTGGCCGACCTCGCCGACCGGGGCGTGGGCGAGCCGGTCGTGCTGGACCTGACCGACCTGGACGCCGCGGAGGAGGCGGCCCGGGGCGCGGACATCGTCGTGAACAACGCGGGTGTGCAGACGGTCGCGCCGGTGCAGGACTTCCCTCCGGAGCGGTTCTCGTTCATCCTTCGTCTCATGGTCGAGTCGCCGTTCCGGGTGGTGCGCGGCGCCCTGCCGCACATGTACGCGCGGGGCTGGGGGAGGATCGTCAACATCTCCTCCGTGCACGGCCTGCGCGCCTCGGCCTACAAGTCGGCGTACGTGACGGCCAAGCACGGCCTGGAGGGGTTCTCGAAGGTGGTGGCGCTGGAGGGCGCCGCACACGGGGTGACCTCCAACTGTGTGAACCCGGGCTATGTGCGCACGGCGCTGGTGGAGAAGCAGATCGCGGACCAGGCCGCGGCGCACGGCATCCCCGAGGAGCGGGTGGTGTCGGAGGTGCTGCTGGCGCGGACCCCGCTGAAGCGGTTGATCGAACCGGAGGAGGTGGCCGAGCTGGTCGCCTACCTGTGCGGTGACGACGCGTCGTACGTCAACGGGGCGTCGCTGCCGGTGGACGGAGCATGGAGCGCGAGCTGAACACGACCCCTTCCGAGGACGACCCCGCGGGCGTCGCCGGCCAGGCCTTCTTCCTGGACCTGCTGCTGCGCGACGCCCCGGCGGTCGAGTACGAGCGCCCGGTGCTGCGGGCCCGGGCCCGGGGCGCCGACCCGGAGGTGGTGGCGGCGCTGGAGGCGGCCAAGCTGACCGCGCTGCGGGTGCGGTCGGTGATGCGGGACCGGCGGCGCCGCGAGTCGGAGCTGAGCGCGCTGTTCGAGACGGCCAACGACCTGGCGGGGATGCGCAGCCTGGACCAGGTGCTGCGGGCGATCGTGGAGAGGGCGCGCAACCTCCTGGGCACCGACGTCGCCTACCTGACGCTGAGCGACCCGGAGGCGGGCGGGACGGTGATGCGGGTGACCTCGGGGTCGGTGTCGGCGTCGTTCCAGCAGCTGCGGCTGGGGCCGGGCAAGGGCCTGGGCGGGCTGGTGGCCAAGACGGCGATGCCGTACGTGACGGCGAACTACTTCGCCGACCCGCGGTTCGCGCACGCGGAGAACATCGACCACGCGGTGCGCGAGGAGGGCCTGGTGGCCATCCTGGGGGTGCCGCTGAAGATGAACGGCCGGGACGTGGGTGTGCTGTTCGCGGCGAACCGCCGGGAGCGGCCGTTCGCGCACTCGGAGGTGGCCCTGCTGTCGTCGCTGGCGGCGCACGCGGCGATCGCGATCGACAGCGCCAACCTCATCGACGACACCCGCCGGGCCCTGGACGAGCTGCACACCGTCAACGAGCGTTTGCAGCGGCACACGGCGTCGGTGGAGCGTTCGGCGGCAGCCCACGACCGGCTCACCGACCTGGTGCTGCGCGGCGGCGGGGTGCGGGAGGTCGCGGCGGCGATCGCCGGGGTGCTGGGCGGGTCGGTGACGGTCCGGGACGAGACCACGGACGTGACGGTGACGGCGACCCCGCAGGGGTCGGTGACGGAGCGGTCGCACCCCCAGGAGCGGGACGAGGCCGTGGAGGAGGCGGTGCGGGCGGCGCTGGCGAGCGGCCGCGCGGTGCGCGCCCGGGACGCCTGGGTGGCGTCGGCGGCGGCGGGCAGCGAGCCGCTGGGGACGCTGGTGCTGCGCGGGGTGCGGCTGGACGAGACCGACCAGCGGGTGCTGGAGCGGGCGGCGATGGTGACCGCGCTGCTGCTGCTGATCCGCCGTTCGGTGAGCGAGACCGAGCACCGGGTGCGCGGAGACCTGCTCAACGAGCTGCTGGAGACGCCGCCGCGCGATCCGGCGTCGCTGCGGGAGCGGGCGGCACTGCTGCACGCCGACCTGGACGCCCCGCACGTGCTGGTGGTGGCGGAGGCGCCGGGGGCGGACCCGGGGCGGCTGCGGTCGGCGGCCACGCACGTGGCGGAGACCACGGGCGGCCTGGCGGGGAGCCGGGCGGGCCGGCTGGTGCTGGCGCTGCCGGGGACCGACCCCGGGCCGGCGGGGCGGCGGGTGGCCGAGGAGCTGGGGCCGGCGGCCGGGGGAGTGCCGGTGACGGTGGGGCTGGCCGGACCGACGGGCGGCCCGGAGCAGTTCCGGTCGGCGTTCTCGGAGGCGGCGCGGTGCGTGCAGACGCTGCGGGCACTGGGCCGGGTCGGCGGTGTGGCGACCGCGGAGGACCTGGGGTTCTCGGGGCTGCTGCTGGGCCGGGACCGGGACGTGCCGGGGTTCGTGCGGTCCGCCCTGGGCCCGCTGCTGGAGTACGACGAGCGTCGGGGGACCGTGCTGGTGGAGACGCTGCGCGCCTACTTCGCGGCCGGGGGCAACCTGTCGAAGGCCCGGACGGCGCTGCACATCCATGTGAACACGGTGGCGCAGCGCCTGGAGCGGATCGGTCAGCTCATCGGGGAGGACTGGCAGCACCCCGACCGCGCGCTGGAGCTACAGCTGGCCCTGCACCTGCACGGTCTCCTGGACAAGGGCGTGGACCTGCTCGGCGAGCAGTCGGGCGGTTGAGGAGAAGAGCGGCGTGTAGTGGTTGTCGTCGGGGAGTTCGGCGGTGGCCAGGGAGGCGGGCAGGCCGGCGAGGCGTTCGGGCGTGTACAGCCCAGGCGTCTCGTCCATGAGTCCGCGCGCCGTCCACAGCAGGCGGGCGGGGACGGGGAGCCGGCGGATCGCGCCGAGGACCTCCTCGTCGGTGAGGACCTGGCCGCCGTCGACCCGTACGGCCTCCTCGTTGCATGTGGAGCGCAGGTCGGGGGCGGTGCCGGTGAGGTCGCGGAGGATGTAGGCGTCGACCCAGGCGTTCCACCGCCCGGCGAAGGCGGGGTGCCTCCGCCAGAAGGCCCGGTAGTCGTCGGGGGACTCGAAGGACATCCGCAGCCGGGCCATGGCCGGGCCCAGGACGGAGTCGATGTCCGTTCCGGCGGGGGCGGGCAGCCCGTGGCCGCCGTCGACGAGCAGCAGCCCGGCGACCCGGTCGGGGTGGCGGACCGCGGCCAGGCAGGACACGAACGCGCCCATGGAGTGGCCGATCCAGACCGCGCGTTCCACGCCCAGGCGGTCCAGGACGGCGACCAGGTCGTCGACGTGGGCGGCCAGCCCGTAGGGGCCGGGCAGGGCCCCGCCGGCCCCGCGCCCGCGCAGGTCGGGAGCGTGCAGCGGGGGTCCGCCGCGGGCGGCCAGCTCGGCCGCGACCCGGGCGAAGGAGTGGCCGTTGGCGGTGATGCCGTGGACGGCCAGGACGGGGGCGCCGGGACCGTCACCCCACCGGGTGACGGTCAGGTCGCCCCCGGCGACGGGGACGGTGTACTCGTCCCCGCCGACCGGGGCGGTGTCGCTCATGCGGGTTTCCCTCTCATTCGCGTGCGGTCCGCCGGTCGCGCAGCGCGGACCGGATCCGCCCGGGCAGCGCGGTCAGGCCGCCGGGCGCGAAGAAGACCATCAGGACGAACAGTGCGCCGAGGATGAACAGGGGCTGGGAGAGCGGGGCGGCGATCCACTCGGGCAGGGCCGAGAAGGCCTCCCCTCCCGCCTGGCGCAGCCGGTGCTCGGCGTAGGTGTACAGCCCGGCGCCGACCAGGGCGCCCCAGCGGCTTCCCGCCCCGCCCAGGGCCACCATCACCAGCAGGGTGAGGGTGAACTCGGCGGTGGTGATGGTGGGCGTGACACCGCCGGTGACCAGCAGGTAGACCACGCCGCCCAGGGAGGCCAGGCCGCCGCCCACGGTGAACGCCGCCAGCTTGTACGGGTAGGGGTCCACGCCCAGCACGGCGACGCGCTGCTCGTTGGCGCGGATGCCCTGCCAGACCCGGCCCACCGGGGAGGCCGACAGCCACCACACCACGACGGTCGCGAACGCGGCGTAGGCGAGCGCCGCCCAGTACAGGTTGACGGTGTTCATGACGCCGACGAACGCGTCGGGGACCACGGCGGTGTTGAGGGACAGTCCCTCCTCCCCTCCGGTCGCCCGGCCCGGGTCGCGGGACACCAGGATGGATCCGGCCTGGGCGAACGCCAGGGTCACCATCGCCATCGCGATGCCGTTGACGCGCAGCGCCACCGCGCCCAGCAGCAGGGACAGCAAGGTGCCGGCCAGGACGGAGACCAGCGCCGACCACAGCAGGGGCAGCTCCAGGGTCCGCATGAGGAGCGCGGCGGTGTAGGCCCCGCAGGCGAAGTACAGGGCGTGCCCGAAGGACAGCAGGCCCACCCGCCCGTACAGCAGGTCGTAGCTGGTGGCCAGGCCGCCGAACACCAGGCAGAACGCGATGAGGTGCAGGGTGGCGGGGGAGTTGAGGGCGCCCTCGAACAGTCCGGGGACGGTCAGGGTGGAGAAGGGCAGGGTGGCCAGGACCGCCAGCACGGCGGTCGGGCCCGCCCAGCGGGGGAGTCGGCGCCGGGCTCGCGGTGTCCCGGTCGGGTCGCCGTCCGCGGCTGCGGTCGGCCGGGTTTCGGTCTCGGTGATCATGCCACCCTCTCCGCGGACTTCTTCGCGGCCAGCCCGCCCTGCCTGGTGAGCAGCACCAGGGCGAGGACGATGACCACGGCGATGTCGCCGAGCCCGGCGACGGTGTAGTAGTTGGCGAACTGCTGGACCAGGGCGACGGTGACGGAGGCGGCCGCGCAGCCGGCCAGCGAGGTGGTGCCGCCGATGACCACGACGATGAACGCGAAGATCAGCAGCGACATCCCCTGGGTGGGGGTGACCACGCCGTAGTAGAGGCCGCCCAGGGCCCCGGCCAGGGCGGCCGCGGCGCCGCCGATGGCGAACACCAGGGTGAAGGACTTGCGGACGTCGATGCCCAGGGCCGTGACCATGGCCCGGTCCTGGACGCCGGCGCGGACGATGAGCCCGTAGCGGGTGCGGGAGTTGAACAGCCACAGGGCGGTGAACAGGGCCGCCGCGGCGAGGATGAGCAGCACCCGGTCCTTGGGGATGCTGGCGCCCAGCAGCTCGACGGTGCCGCGCACGAGCCGCGGCCGGGGGAAGGTCAGCGGGTCGGCGCCCCAGATCGCCTGGAGGAGTGCCGGGGTGGCCAGGCTGAGACCGACCGTGGCGAGGATCTGCTCGCGGTGCCTGCCGTAGAGCGGGCGGATCACGCACAGTTCGACGAGGGTCGCGGCCAGGGTTCCGGCGGCGACGCCGAACGCCAGGGCCAGCAGGAAGCCGATCCCGTCGGGCCCGGCCCCGGGCAGGAAGGACGCCGCCCACCAGGTGCCGTAGGCGCCGATGGCGAGGAAGGCCCCGTGCGCGAAGTTGAGCACGTCCATCAGGCCGAAGATCAGCGACAGTCCGGAGGCGATGAGGAAGTAGAGGGCGCCCAGGCCGAGCCCGGTGACGATGAGGAGGACCACGGTGCTCACGCGGTCGGCCTCCCTTCGGTGTCGGCGGCGGATGCGGCGGCCGCACGGGACACGCCGAGGAGTTCGCGGACGCGGTCGGCGTCGTCGAGGAGGTCCTGCGCCGGTCCGGTGTGGACGACCCGGCCGGCGTCCAGGACGACGGCGTCGCCGCCGACCCGGCGGACCAGGGACAGGTTCTGTTCGACGAGCAGCACCGGCACCTGTTCGGCGGCGCGGGCCACCGCGTCGGCGACCTCGCGGACGATGCGCGGGGCCAGGCCCTTGGTGGGCTCGTCGACGATGAGGAGCCGGTTGGGGTTGAGCAGGGCGCGGCCGATGGCGAGCATCTGCTGCTGGCCGCCGGACAGGGTGCCCGCGGGCTGGTCGCGGCGCTTCTCCAGCTCCGGGAACAGCTCGTGGACCAGGTCGTAGCGGTGGGGTCCGGGGCGGCGCTCGGCGATGCGCAGGTTCTCGGCGACGGTGAGGGCGGCGAAGATCCCGCGTTCCTCGGGGACGTAGCCGATGCCCCGGGTGACGATGGCGTGGGTGGGTTCGGCGGTGATGTCGGCGCCGTCGAAGGCGATCCGGCCGGTGCGGGGCACCAGGCCCAGGACGGCCCTGACGGTGGTGGACTTGCCGACGCCGTTGCGGCCCAGCAGGGAGGTGACGCCGCGTTCGGGCATGGTGAAGGCGACGCCCTGGAGGATGTGCGAGCCCTCGATCCACACGTTGAGGCCGGCCGCCTCCAGCAGCGGCCCGGCGCCGGTCACGCCGCGTCCCCGAGGTAGGCGGCCTGCACGTCGGGGTCGGCCATGGCGGAGTCGGGGTCGGTGAAGGCGAGCAGGGCGCCGTGGTGCATCACGGCCAGCCGGTCGGCCATGTCGAGGAGCACCTCCATGTGGTGTTCGACCATGAGGACGGTGCATCCCTGTTCGCGGTGCACGTCCTGGATGACGGTGGTGAGTTCGCCGATCTCCCCGGCGCTGACCCCGGCCATGGGCTCGTCCAGGAGGATGAGGCGGGGGCGGCGGGCCAGCAGCAGGGCGAGTTCGAGCTTGCGCTTGTCGCCGTGGGAGAGGTCTCCGGCCGGTGCGTCGATGCGGTGGTCGAGGCGGACCAGTTCCAGGGCGGCGGCCGCCTCGGGTCCGCCGTCGGCCCCGGCGCGCTTCCAGAACCTCCGGGAGTCGCCGGTGCGCGCCTGGACCGCCAGGCCGACGTTGGCGCCGACGGTGAGGTCGGCGAAGACGCTGGAGGTCTGGAAGGTGCGGCCCATGCCCAGGCGGGCCCGTCTGTGGGGGGCGTGCCGGGTGATGTCGGCGCCTCCCAGGGAGACGGTGCCGGAGGTGGGCCGGGTGAGGCCGGAGACCAGGTTGAACAGGGAGGTCTTGCCGGCGCCGTTGGGGCCGATGAGGGCGACGAACTCGCCCTCGGTGACGTGCATGGTGATGTCGTCGACGATGACGGCGCCGCCGACCGACCAGCTCAGGTGGTCCAGGGCCAGGGAGACGGCGGCGGTGGGCGCGGGAGCCCCGGGTGCGGCGGCGCCGGGCGCGGCGGACGCCGCGCCCGGGGCGTTGTCGGTGGTCATGCCTACTCCGCGGTGACGGGCTCGACGTCGGCGGCGGGGATCTCCGCGACCAGCTCGGGCCGGGCGTCGTCGCCCTCGCCGACGAGTTCGACCTGGTACATGGGCTGGATGAGGGCGTGGTCCTCGGCGCGGATGGTCAGCTCCCCCTTGACCCCGTCGAAGGTCCAGCCCTCCAGGGCGGCGACGCGGTCGGCGGTGGTGTCGCCCTCGGTGGCGGCGTGGACGATCATCTGGGCGGCGGTGAAGCCGTCGGGGGTGAACAGGTCGACGCTGCCGCCTGCCTCCTCGACGCGTTCGCGCATGGCCCGGGCCGCCTCGGTGTCGGAGGCTCCGTCGAAGTAGTGGGACAGGAACGAGATGTCGCCGCCGGCCTCGCCGAAGACCGGGTAGGAGGCCCGGATGTCGAGGCCGGTGACGACCTCGGTGGAGGAGAGGACGCCCTGCTGGTCGAGGGACTGCCACATGGCGGCGGCGGTCTCCCCGGCCCAGGCGACGAACACGAGGTCGGCGTCGGCCCGGCCGACCTGCTCGGCGAAGGGGGTGAGGTCGGTGGTGTCCGCGGGGGCGAGGACGCTGTCGACCTCGGCGCCCTCCCCGCCCAGCACGGCGGTGACGGCGTCGACGTTGGCCTGGCCGAAGGTGCTCTGCTGGGCGAACACGACGACCTTGGCGCCCTCGGGGTCGTCCATGAAGGTGCCCGCGGTGAGGATGTCCTGGTAGGTCTGGCGGCCGGAGCGGAAGGTGTTGCCGTTGATGCCGGTGATGGCGTCGGTGGCGGCCGGTCCGGAGATGAAGAGGACGTCGTCCTGCTCGGCCAGCGGGGCGACCTGGACGGCGATGCCGGAGGCGGTGGATCCGGCGATGATGTCGTGGCCGGTGCCGATGAGCTCGCGGGCGGCGGAGACCGCGGCGGTGGGGTCGCCGCCGTCGTCCATGTACTCGACCTCGACGGCGCGGCCGTCGATCTCCATGGTGCCGCCGGTGGCGTAGTCCAGGCCCGCCTCCAGGCCCTGCTTGTACTGCTCGCCGTAGGTGGCCAGCGGGCCGGTGGCGGAGTAGACGATGCCGACGCGGATCGGTCCGTCCTCACCCCCGCCCGCGGCCTCGCCGGGACTGCCGCAGGCGGTGAGGGCGAGGACGGCCGCGCAGGAGGCGGCGGCCAGGGGGGTCTTGCGCATTTCTCTTCCTCCAGTCGGCACCGCCTGGTCACGATCGCCCGCGCTGGGGGATGGGGGTGCCAACCCGAAGGTAGAGCCGCGGTGATCCGTTTCACATGTACGTGTGACATACATTCGGGCGCGAACCGGTGTAGGGGGCGGCCACACCGGCCCGGAGCCGGCGCACACCCCGAGCCTTGACCTCAACCTTTATTGAGGAACCAGGCTGGTGGTCGGACACCCGGCGGCCGCCGGGTGCGCGACCGAGGAGGAACGACCATGGAGCGACCCGTACTGGTGACCGGGGCCACGGGCAACACCGGGCGGCACGTGGTGGCCGGGCTGCTCGCCGAGGGCGTGCCCGTGCGCGTCCTGGTGCGCCGGGAGGACCACGGGCTGCCCGCCGGGGTGGAGGCGGTGGTCGGCGACATCACCGACCCGGAGTCGGTGGCCGCCGCGGCGAAGGGCTCCCGCGCCGCCTACCTGGTGTGGCCGCTGATGACGGCGGACGGGGTGGGACCGGTGGCGGCCGCCCTGGCCCGGCACGCGGACCGCGTCGTCTACCTGTCGGCCGCCAACGCCGGCTCCGGGGACCCGCAGGAGCGGGGCTCGTGGGGAGCGGTGGAGGACGCGGTCCGGGAGTCCGGCGCACAGTGGACGTTCCTGCGGGTCACCGGTCTGGCCGCCAACGCCCTGCAGTGGGCCGACCAGGTGCGCACCGGCACGGTGCGGGCCCCCTACGGGCGGGCCGAGCGCTCCCTGGTCCACGAGTACGACGTGGCCGCCGTGGCGGTGCGCGCCCTGCTCGACGACGGGCACGCGGGCCGGGCCTACCTGACGACCGGGCCGGAGGCGGTGTCCCAGCGGGACCAGGTGCGGATCCTCGGCGAGGCGATCGGGGTGCAGGCGCGGTGGGAGGAGCAGCCGCCGGAGGAGGCCGTGGCGGAGCTCACCGCCCTGTTCGGGGACGCCGGGTACGCGGAGGACGCGCTGGCGCACTGGGCTTCCATGGCCGAGCGCCCCGAGGCGGTGTCGCGGGACGTCGAGCGGGTGCTCGGACGCCCGGCACTGCCCTTCCGGGAGTGGGCGCGCGACCGCGCCGCCGACTTCCGGTAGCCCGCGGCGCGGCCGGGGTCAGCAGCGGCCGCGGTCGGACCAGGGGCCCCAGAGCGAGCTCGGGTCGGGCGGGCTGTCCGTGTTCCACCAGCGGGCCTCGTACTCGCGGCCGTCGTGGCTCACCGTGTCCCCCTCCTGGTAGGTGGTACCGGAGGCCCAGGCGGGGGCGGAGCAGGAGTCGCCCCGGCCGTTCCCGTTGCCGTGGCCGTTGCCTCCACCGTTGCCGGTGGGCCCGGTCTCGGGGGTCTCGTCCCGGTCGTCGTCTCCGGACGGCTGCTCGGGGGCCTGGGAGGGGGTGTCGTCCTCGTCCTCGCCCTCTTCCTCCTCCTCCGGTTCCGGGCCGGTCGAGACGGTCACCGTCACCTCGCCCTCCTCGGGCAGGATCGACCCGGGTTCGGGGCTCTGGCCGCTGACGTTCCCCTCCTCCACCGTCTCGTGGTGCTCCTCGACGACCACCGGCGTCAGGCCGATCCGGGTGAGGGCTTCGGTGGCCTCCTCGCCCGTCATGCCGTCCAGGGCGGGCACCAGGGTGCCCTCGCTGACCCGGATGACCACGTCCGCCTCCCGGTCGCCCTCCTCGCCCGCGGCGGGCTCGGTGGCCAGGACGGTGCCAGGCATCTCCTCGGCGGAGTGCTCCTGGACCACCTCGATACGGGTGAACCCGGCCTCGCGCAGGCTGTTGCGGGCCTCGTTCTCGCTGCCGCCGACCACGTCGGGCACCGCGACGAGGCGGGGGCCGACGGACAGCGACAGCAGGACCTGGTCGCCGGGGGACAGGACGGCGCCCGGCCGGGGGTCGCTGCGGGCCACCCCGCCCGGGTCGACGGTGTCGTCGTAGGTGTCCCGGTAGCGGATCACCAGGTCCAGGCCGAGCGCCTCCAGCCGCGCCTCGGCCTCCTCCGCGGTGGTGCCCGCCAGGTCGGGGAGGGTCGCCTCGGGCTCTCCCGGGAGCAGCGCCCACCCGGCCGCGAGCAGGACCGCGACCAGCAGCCCCGCGGCGGCGGCCAGGAGGGGGACCCGGCGCCGCGACGGGGCCCGGTGCCCCCGTCGGCCCCCGTCGGCCGGGGGTTCGGCGGGGGCGGCCGCGACGATCGGGATGGGCCGGGTGGTGCCGGCGTCCCCCTCGTCGAGCGGCCGGGCCATCGACCGCATCACCTGCTCGACCAGGGTGAGGTACTGGCCCGCGTCGCGGGGCCGGTAGCGGGGGTTGGGGTCGGTCGCGTTGGCGACCAGCATGTCCAGGTCGGGCGGGAGGGAGTCGATCAGCGCGGAGGGGCGCAGCGGGCGCACCTCGTCGGGGGTGACGCGTTCGCCGGTGAGGAGCAGGTGCAGGAGGAGCCCCACCGCACGTACGTCGGTTCGGGTGTCGGGTGCCTCGTCCTCGGCGGCGTCGAAGAGGAGGGGGAAGCCGGTGATCCCCACCCCGCCGTCCTCGCCGACGACGATCCGGTCGGGGGCGAGCGCGCCGTGGACGATGCCCTGGGCGTGGGCGGTGTCGAGCACCTCCAGGACGGAGGCCGCGATCCCCAGGGCCGTGTGCGGGGTGTAGTGCAGGTCGCCCGCGCCCAGCGCCCGGTCGAGGGTCTCCCCATGGAGGTACTCGGTGACCGCGTAGACCCGGTCGCCGTCGCGGCCCTGGCCGAGGAACCGGGCCAGGCCCGGGTGGGAGACCGCTTCCAGGTGCTGCGCCCGCCCCTGGAAGGCGTGCACCACGGAGTCGTCGCCGACCAGCCAGGAGTGCAGCACGGTGACCACGACGGTGTCTCCCGTGGCGAGGTCGTGGGCCGGGTAGGCGCTCCCCGAGGCGTCACTGCGCAGGAGCTCGCCGAGGGCGTAACGCCCGTCCAGGACGGCACCGGAGTGGGGGTCGGGGGTGGGGGTCTCCATATCTCGGAATTCTACGGGCCGAAATTACGGAATTCGGCTCTGATCCCGGCCTGTACCGGACACCGCGGAACCGCCCGTCGGGCTCCCGCGGGAGCCCGGCGAGCGATATTCTCGGCCCCGTTCACCGTCACCCGGACCCTGCGAGGCAGCCGTGCGAATCCCGTCGACCGGAAGCATCGAGGACCGCGCCGTGGGCGTGCTGCTGGGCGCCGCGTGCGGGGACGCGCTGGGCGTGCCCTACGAGTTCGGGCCCGCCCTGTCGGAGCGCCGGGTGCCGGAGATGATCGGCGGCGGGCTGGGACCGTACGCGCCGGGGGAGTACTCCGACGACACCCAGATGGCGGTGTGCATCGCCCGCGTGCTGCGCGACCACGACGACCCGCTGTCCGCCGCCGCCCTCGACGCGACCGCCGACGCCTTCCTGGAGTGGGCGAACGACGGGGCCTCCGACATCGGGAACCAGACCAGGGCGGTGATGCGCGGCGCCGGGGGTTCCTTCCGCCGCCCGGGGGTCGCCGGGGTGATGACGGAATACGCCGCGGGCCTGTTCGCGCAGGGGCGGCCGAGCGCGGGCAACGGCTCGCTGATGCGCACCGGACCGCTGGCCCTGGCGTATCTGCGCGACCCGCGGGGGCTGGCCCGGGCGGCGGACGCCTACAGCCGCCTGACCCACGGGGACCCGCTGGCGTCGGAGGCGTGCGTGCTGTGGTGCGAGGGGATCCGCCGGGCCGTGCTGGAGGGGACCCCCGACGGGGTCCGCGCCGGGCTGGAGCTGCTGCCGGAGGGGCGGCGGGGACAGTGGAAGACCTGGCTGGACGGGGCGGAGGAGGCCGCCCCGCACGCGTTCCCCGACAACGGATTCGTGCTGAGCGCGCTCCAGGCCGCCTGGTCTGCCCTCACCCGCCACCCGGAGGGGTACGTGCCCGCCGTGCACACGGCGGTGCGGGCGGGCAACGACACCGACACCGTGGCATCGATCGCCGGGGCGCTGGCCGGAGCCCTGCAGGGGGCGTCGGGCATCCCGGCGGGGTACCTGTCGGCGGTGCACGGATGGCCCGGATACCGGGCCGACGACCTGGCCGGACTCGCCCTGGATATCCTGCGGCGGCACTCGGCCGCCTGATCCGGGGCGTCGGGAGAACGAAGCGAGGAGTATGCCCATGTCCGTGACGTTGAACTGGGTGGACGCCGGCGAGCAGGAGCACCTGATGGCCGCCCCGGTGCGGGAGTCCGTCAGGGGCCACGCGGAGGTGCGGGTGGCGCCGATCGACCCGAACCTGGCGGACACCGCCGCGTTCTGCTCCCACTACGGCATGGCGATGGAGACCAGCGCCAACTGCGTGGTGGTGGCGGCCAAGCGCGGCGGCGAGACGACCTACGCGGCGTGCCTGGTCCTGGCCACCGACCGGGCCGACGTCAACGGAACGGTCCGCCGCCACCTGGGCGCCCGCAAGGCGTCGTTCGCGTCGATGGCGGAGGCGACCGGGCTCACCGGGATGGAGTACGGGGGGATCACCCCGTTCGGGCTGCCGCAGGGGTGGCCGATCCTGGTGGACGAGGCCGTGGCGGCCGCTCCGCACGTGGTGGTGGGCAGCGGTCTGCGCCGGTCCAAGCTGTGGGTTCCGGGCAAGCTGGTGGCCGCCCTGCCGAACGCCGAGGTCATCGCCCTCGCCCAGCGCTGACGCCCGGATCCGCCCGGTCCCGGGGTTCTGCGGCAGCGGTCCCGGGCCGGGTGCCCGGCCCGGCCGCCGGTCCCCCGGGAGGGCGGTGGCGGCCCCGCCCGGCCTGTGTGGGGCCGGTGTACACCGTGACGACCGGCGGTCCGCTCCGGTGGGGGAGGGCCGGCGGCTCCGTCCACAGGCTGTGGACGGAGCCGCCGGCCCCGGGGGTCAGGGCCGGTCCTCCACCTCCGCGACCCAGGCCGTCTCCACCAGGACCGAGTAGTGGTTGACGACGGGCAGCCCGACCCCTTCGGGCTGTTCGTGCTCCGACTCCACGGCGACGATCTCGAAGTACAGGGGCATCCCGGTGTCGGCGTCGAACATGATCCGGCGCTCCAGGGTCGTGCCCTCCTGGGACGCGGTGTCCTCGACCAGGAACAGCTCGCCCCCGCGCCCGTACCTGTCCTCGGCGTGACCCGCGTAGAGGACGCCTTCGTGACCGGCGAGCACGCGCAGCACGGCCGCCTGGACCCGCGGATCCACCGGGGCCTCGGCGTACAGCTTCTCCAGCGCGTGGAACAGGCTCGCCTCCGGTGTGCCCGCGTCGTGCCCGGCGCCGTCGAGGAGCTGACGCTCCAGGGCCTCCGGGTCCGTGGCCAGCGAGTCCGGGTCCCAGGTGAAGAACATCCCGTCCCCGCCCTCGCCCCCGCCCCAGGTGAAGCGCTCGGTACCGTCGCCGAAGAGGAAGCCCAGCGGTCCCGCGTCGCCGCCGAGGTGCTCCGGCGCGCCCGGCACGGTCAGCTCCACCCCCGACTCGTCGGGGGTCCGCCACACGCTGCGGTCCTCCGGCAGGATCCCCCAGCCGCTCCGGCCGTCGTCGGCGTCCTGTGCGTAGGTGAAGGTCCACTCCGAGGTCCGCACGTAGGCGACGTCGCCGCCACGTGCGGGCGGCTCCGCCGCCTCGGCCGCCCCGGCGAGTTCGAGCAGGCGCACGCGCCCCCCGGCGTGTTCGGCGGCGGACACGTCCAGCGGGGCGGGCGGCGGATCCGCGTGGGCGGGCCGTCCGGCCTGGAACACCGTCGGGACGGCGACCGCGGCGGCGGTCAGCACCGCGGCGGCCGCGATGAGGACCGGGCGCAGGAGGCGGCGGGGCGGCGAGGTCCGGCCCGGCCGGCTCCCGGCGGCGACGGCCTCGATCCGGGACAGCTCGCGCGCGGCGGCGTCCGGCGGGTACGGGGCCGCTGGGTCGTGTTCGGCGAAGATGCGCCTGACGGCGTCGACGTCACGGGATGCGGTGTCCTTCACGGCTTCTCCTTCAGTGCGGTGCGGGCGGTGGCCGGGGCGGCGGCCGCGGGGCGGGGGGCCGGGGGCGGGGGGTCCAGGAGGCGCTCGATCCGCCGCCGCGCCCGGTAGAGCCGCACCCGGGCCGTGGCCGCGGTGCAGCCCAGGACCCGGGCGGCGTCCCGCAGTTCCAGCCCCTCCCAGGCCAGGAGCATGATCAGTTCCCGGTCGGTCTCGCCGAGCCGTGACAGCGCCCGCAGCGCGCTGTCGCGTTCGGCCACCGCCCCCGTGGGGTCCGGTGCCCCCGGCTCCCGGTGGCCGTCCTCGGAGAACGGGGTCGACATCTCGCCCTGTCGCCTCATCTCCCGGAACCGGGCGCGCACGATGTTGCGCGCCACCCCGTACAGCCACGGCAGCGGTTCGTCCCAGGGCACCCGGTCGAACCGGCGCCAGGCGACGGAGAAGGTCTCGGCCGCGACGTCGTCGGCCGAGTCCGGGCCCAGCCGCCGCAGCGCGTAACGCCGCACATCGTCGTAATGCCTGGTGAAGAAGCGGGTGAACACCCCGCCCGCACCGTCCTCCGCGCCATCGCCGCTCATCGCTTTCCTCTCGGTGTGCCGGTCTCACCCCTCTTCTGTCCGCCGCGGACCGTTTGTTACAGGTCACCCCCGGCCTGTCGACAAAGCGGCCTCCCCACATGTCCGCATGGCGGGAAGCCGCAGGTGGCGGTGGACGCCGCCGAGCGGGAACTATTTACTGAACGATCGGTCTGTAATACTGTTCCGGTAGACCCGCCGCCCGAGGAGAGGACCGTCAGGTGTCCGAAGTACTGGAGAGCTACGCACTGGGGTCGTGGTTCACCCCCGCCGACGAGGGCGAACCCCTCGCGGACGCGAACACCGGCGAGACCGTCGCCCGCCTGGCGGGCACCGGCCCCGACGTCTCCGCCATGGTCGACTACGCCCGCACCGTGGGCGGTCCGGCCGTCCGAGCCCTCACCTTCCACCAGCGCGCGAACCTCCTCAAGTCGCTGGCCCAGCACCTGATGCAGTACAAGGACGAGTTCTACGCGCTCTCCTACCGGACCGGCGCCACCAGGCGCGACAGCGCCGTCGACATCGACGGCGGCTTCGGCACCCTCTTCAGCTTCTCCAGCAAGGGCCGCCGCGAACTGCCCAATTCCACGGTCATCCTCGACGGCCCCCTGGAGCGGCTGAGCCGCGAGGGCACCTTCGCCGGCCAGCACGTCTACACCTCGCGTCCGGGCGTCGCGGTGCAGATCAACGCGTTCAACTTCCCGGTGTGGGGCATGCTGGAGAAGCTCGCCCCCGCCTTCCTGGCCGGGCTGCCCAGCATCGTCAAGCCCGCCGCCCAGACCGCCTACCTCACCGCGGCCGTGGTCCGCCGGGCCGTCGAGTCCGGGATCCTGCCCGAGGGCTCCCTCCAGCTCCTCGCCGCCGGGCACCGGGGCCTGCTCGACGACCTCGGGCCCCAGGACATCGTCGGCTTCACCGGCTCGGCCGCCACCGGCGCCATCCTGCGCAACCACCCGAACGTGGTCAGCGGCGGGACGCAGCTCAACGTCGAGGCCGACTCCCTCAACTGCTCGATCCTGGGCCCGGACGTCACCGCCGAGGACCCCGAGTTCGAGCTGTACATCAAGCAGGTCGTCACGGAGATGACCGTCAAGGCGGGGCAGAAGTGCACCGCCATCCGCCGCGTCATCGTCCCCGAGGCCATGGCCGACACCGTCGTCGAGGCGCTCCGGGCACGGCTGTCCAAGGTCGTGGTGGGCGCGGCCGACCACCCGGACACCCGCATGGGCGCCCTGGTCTCCCTGGCCCAGCGCGACGAGGTGCGCAAGGCGGTCAAGGCCCTGCGCACCTCCTGCGAGCTGGTGTACGGCGACCCCGAGCGGGTGGAGGTCGTGGGCGCCGACGCGGAGTCCGGGGCGTTCATGTCCCCGATCCTGCTGCGCGCCGAGCCGGGCGCCCGGGAACCGCACGAGGTCGAGGCTTTCGGCCCGGTCAGCACCGTCATCACCTACGGCTCGGTGGCCGAGGCCGTCGAGCTGGCCGCCCTGGGCCGGGGCTCCCTGGTGGGCTCGCTGGTCACCCACGACCCCGACGTGGCCCGCGAGGTCGTGCTGGGCGTCGCCCCCTGGCACGGCCGCATCCTGGTCCTGGACCGGGACGACGCCAAGGAGTCCACCGGCCACGGCTCCCCGCTGCCCGTGCTGGTGCACGGCGGTCCGGGCCGCGCCGGCGGCGGCGAGGAGATGGGCGGTGTGCGCGGCGTCAAGCACCACATGCAGCGCACCGCGATCCAGGCCTCGCCGGACATGCTCACCGCGATCACCGGCCACTGGACCACCGGGTCCAGGCGGAACACCGGCGACGTCCACCCCTTCCGCAAGAACCTCTCCGAGCTGCGGATCGGCGACACCATCGAGTCGGCGGAGCGCACGGTGACCCGCGCCGACATCGACCACTTCGCCGAGTTCACGGGTGACACCTTCTACGCCCACACCGACGAGGAGGCCGCGGCCGCCAACCCGCTCTTCGGCGGGATCGTGGCGCACGGCTACCTGGTGGTGTCGCTGGCCGCCGGCCTGTTCGTGGACCCGGCCCCGGGCCCGGTGCTGGCCAACTTCGGCGTGGACAACCTGCGGTTCCTCACCCCGGTGAAGGAGGACGCGGTCATCCGGGTGACGCTGACCGCCAAGCAGATCACCCCGCGCACCAACGCCGAGTACGGCGAGGTCCGCTGGGACGCGGTGGTCACCGACCAGGACGGCGAGGCCGTCGCCACCTACGACGTCCTCACCCTGGTCGCCAAGGGCGACGAGGAGGCATAGCGACGTATCGCCCTGTCGACGAATCGGTGCCCCCGGCCGGTCGGCCGGGGGCACCGCCGCGTTCAGAGCCGGGAGGCGGGGAAGGCCCGCCGCGCCGTCAGCACGATCAGCAGGACGGGGACGAGCAGGGCGAGCACCGCCCACGGCAGCGCGCCGGTGCCCGCCCGGACGAGCAGCGCCCCGCCCGCCGCGCCGCCCCCGGCCATGGCGACGTTCCACAGGGTGACGTACACGGACTGGGCGATGACCGCGGAGGATCCGGCCGCGTCGGTCACCGAGGTCTGGAGGAGGGTGGGCGCCCCGCCCCAGCCCAGGCCCCACAGGGCCGCCGCGAGCAGGACCGCTGCGGGCAGGTCGGCCAGGAGGGCGAGCAGGGAGGCCGCCGCTCCGATGAGCAGGACCCCGGCGGCGGCGAGTGCCCGCAGCCTCCGGTCGACGAACGCGCCCACGAGCCAGACCCCGCCCAGGGAGGCGACGCCGAACACCAGCAGCACCAGGCCCACGGACCCGCCCTGGCCCGCGTCGGCCAGGAAGGGGGCGATGTAGGTGTAGAGCACGGTATGCGCCGTGACCAGGACCAGCGTGACGGCCAGGACCGGGGCGAGCCCGGGCAGTGCGAGCACCCCGGCGAGCGGCACGCGCTCGTCGCGCGGACGCCCCGGCCGGTCCGGCACCGCGACGAGGATCCACACGAGCAGGACGACCGCGATCACGGTCACGGCGAGGAACGCGGCCCGCCAGCCGAGCACCCGGCCGAGGAAGGCCCCCGCGGGCACGCCCAGGGAGAGGGCGATGGGGATTCCCGCCAGAACGACGGCCAGTGCGCGCCCCTGGAGGTGTACCGGCACCAGGGAGCGGGCGTACCCGGCGAGCATCGCCCAGGCGAGTCCCGCCGCGATCCCGGCGGCGAACCGGGCGGCCAGGGTGAGGAGGTGGTCCGAGGAGAGCGCGGTCACGGTGTTGGCGAAGGCGAACAGCGCCACGGTCGCCAGCAGCAGCGGGCGGCGGCGGACCCCGGCGGTGGCCGCGGCCAGCGGGATCACCGTGACCGCCGTGCCGACCGCGTACGCGGTGACCGCCTGGCCCGCGGCGGACTCGCCCACCCCGAGGTCGGCGCTCATCTGCGGCAGCAGCCCGGCGGGCAGCAGCTCGGTGAGGGCGGTGGCGAAGGCGACGAGGGCCAGGGCGAGAAGGGGCGCCAGAGGGAGCCGCTCCGACCGCTCCCGGACGGTGTCTTGTGCTGTGGAGATCATGGCGCCATGCTCGAACCTTCACATACGTGTGAAGGTCAAGGTGGAGCGTCGTGAGGTGGACCACATGAGGATCGGGGAGCTGTCGGAGCGCACGGAGGTCCCGCGCCGGCTGCTGCGCTACTACGAGGAGCAGGGCCTCATCCTGGCGGAACGCCGGGAGAACGGGTACCGGGACTACGACGAGGCCACCGTGGACCGGGTGCTCCAGATCCGGGGGCTGCTCGACGCCGGGCTGCCCACGAGGATCATCAGGCAGATCCTTCCGTGCCTGGACAGGCCCCGGTCGATCCACTTCCCCGATGCCACCCCGGAGATGATCGCGACCCTGCGCTGCGAGCTCGACCGCATGGAGCGGCGCATCCGCTGCCTGGAGCAGAACCGGCGGGCCGTGGCCGAGTACCTGGACGAGGTCCTCGCCTACGAGCCGGATCCGGTCTCCTGAGCCGGGCGCGCGGGAGCGCTCCGGAGGGTGCCGACCCCCTCCGGAGCGCCGTCCGGGGCCCCGCCTACAGGCGGGCGATGGCCGCGGCGGGGTCCTCGATGGCGTCGGCGACGACCCGCATGAAGCCGGCCGCCGCCCCGCCGTCGCACACCCGGTGGTCGAACGCGAACGACAGCTGGGTGACCTTGCGGACGGTCAGCTCGCCGTCCACCACCCACGGGCGGTCGATGATCCGGCCGATGCCGAGGATCGCCACCTGCGGGTGGTTGATGATGGCGGCGCTGCCGTCGACCCGCAGGGAGCCGTAGTTGTTGAGGGTGAACGTGCCGCCGGTCATCTCCGCCGGGGTGGCCCGGCCCGCGCGGGCGGCTGCTGTGAGCCGCCTGATCTCGGCGTCCAGCTCGGCGGTGGTGAGCCGGTGCGCGCCGAGCACGGCCGGGGCGACCAGGCCGCGGTCGGTCTGCACGGCCAGGCCGAGGTTGATCCCGTCGTACTGGACCAGCTCGCCGCGCTCGGTGTCCACCAGTCCGTTGAGCTCGGGGTGGGCGCGCAGGCCCGCCACGGTGAACCGGGCGACGTAGGACAGCAGGCCCGGGCCCTCGGGGTGGGCGGCGCGCAGGCGCACCAGCTCGGTGGCGTCGACGTCCACCCACACGGTGGCCTCGGGGATCTCGCTCCGGCTGCGGGAGAGGGCGGCCGCGACGCTCTTGCGGAAGCCGCTCATGGGCACCCGGCTGGACTCGGCCAGGCCGGTGCGCGGGTCCACGGCCCCCGCCGGGACGGGCTCGGCCACCGGGACCGCCGGAGCCGCCGGGACCGCCGGGGCCTTGGCGGCCTCGATCGCGGCGAGCACGTCGCGTCGGGTGATGAGACCGCCCGGACCGCTGCCCTCGACGTCGGCGACGCGCAGCCCGGCCTCGCGGGCGAGCTGGCGCACCAGCGGCGATGTCACCAGCGGGACCCGGCGCGGGGGCGCGGGCGCGGGGGAGGGAGCGGCCGGGGCCGCGGAGGCCTTCCGGCGCGGTCGGCGCCGGCGCCCCCCGCCCCCCGCCTCCGGGGTGCCGTAGCCGATGAGGACGTTGCCCGAGCCGGTGCCCGCGCGCTCCTCCTCGCGGTAGCGCTCGCCGTCCGCCGACACCGGGGCGGGGGCGGACGCGCCGGGGGCGGCCGCCTCGTCGGCGACGCTGATCAGCGGGCCGCCCACGGCCAGCACCTCGCCCTCGGCGCCGTGCAGCTCGTGGACCACGCCGGCGTAGGGGGTGGGCACCTCCACGATCGACTTCGCGGTCTCCACCTCGGCGATCGGCTGGTCGACGGCGACGGTGTCGCCCACCGCCACCAGCCACTTGACCACCTCGGCCTCGGTGAGGCCCTCGCCCAGGTCGGGCAGTTCGAAGATACGGATCGTCACTGGTCGTCCTCCCACTGGAGGTCGTCGACCGCGTCGAGGATGCGGTCGACGCTCGGCAGCTGGTGGCGTTCCAGCTTGGGCGGCGGGAACGGGATGTCGAATCCGGTGACCCTGCGCACCGGGGCGGCCAGGGAGTGGAAGCAGCGCTCGGTGACCCGGGCGGCGATCTCCGAGGCGACGCTGGCGAACCCGCTCGCCTCGGCGACGACCACGGCCCGGCCGGTGGAGCGCACCGCGGCGCACACGGTCTCGTCGTCGAAGGGGACGATGGAGCGCAGGTCCACGACCTGGAGGCTGCGGCCCTCCTGGGCGGCGGCCTCGGCCGCCTCCAGCGCGGTGGGCACGGACGGCCCGTAGGCGATGAGGGTGGCGTCGGTGCCGGGGCGGCACACGACGGCGGTGCCGATGCCGGGGCGCCCGGCGGCGGGGTCGAACTCCTCCTTGGCCCAGTAGAGCTTCTTGGGCTCCATGAACACGACCGGGTCGTCGGAGGCGATGGCCTCGCGCAGCAGGTGGTAGGCGTCGGCGGGGGTCGCGGGGGTGACGACCTTGAGGCCGGGGGTGTGGGCGTAGTACGCCTCGGAGGAGTCGCAGTGGTGCTCCACCCCGCCGATGCCGCCCGCGTAGGGCACCCGGATGACGATGGGCATGGAGACCCGGCCGCGGGTGCGGTTGCGCAGCTTGGCGATGTGGCTGACGATCTGCTCGAACGCCGGGTAGGCGAACGCGTCGAACTGCATCTCGATGACGGGGCGCATCCCGTTCATCGCCATGCCGACGGCCAGGCCGGCGATACCGGACTCGGCGAGCGGGGTGTCGAAGCAGCGGTCCTCGCCGAACTCGGCGGTGAGGCCGTCGGTGATACGGAAGACGCCGCCGAGGGGGCCGACGTCCTCGCCGAAGACGTACACGGTGTCGTCCTCGGCCATGGCGTCGCGCAGCGCCCGGTTGAGGGCCTGGGCCATGGTGAGCTTGGTGGGGTCGGTCGCCATGGGTCAGTCGTTCTCTCTGCTCAGTTCGTCGGCCAGGACGGCGGCCTGCTCCCTCAGCTGCGGGGTGGGCTCGGCGTAGAGGTGGGCGAACAGTTCCGAGGGGTGGGGGTCGGTGTCGCGGGAGATGCCCTCGCGCATGGCGGCGGCGACGGCCTCGGCCCGCTCGGTGATCTCCTCCTGGCGCGCCCTGGTGAGCACGCGCTTGCGCTTGAGCAGCGCCTCCAGACGCAGCAGGGGATCGCGGGAGACCCACGGGTCGACCTCGTCGCTGCTGCGGTAGCGGGTGTCGTCGTCCGCGTTGGTGTGCGCCTGCATGCGGTAGGTGTGCGCCTCGACCAGCTGCGGGCCCGCTCCGGAGCGGGCGGCCTCGACGGCGCCGCCCAGCACGGCCAGCACGGCGGCGGTGTCGTTGCCGTCGACGCGCTCGCCGTTCACCCCGTAGCCGATGCCCTTGTGGGCGAGGGAGGGGGCGGCGGTCTGCCGGGCGAGGGGGACGGAGATGGCGTACTCGTTGTTCTGGACGAAGAACACGACGGGCGCCTTGAGGACGGCGGCGAAGTTGAGCGCCTCGTGGAAGTCGCCCTCGCTGGTGGCGCCGTCGCCGCACAGGGCCATGACGACCGTGTCCTCGCCGCGCAGGCGGGCGGCGTGGGCGACGCCGACGGCGTGCAGCAGCTGGGTGGCGAGCGGGGTGGCCTGCGGGGCGACCCTGTGCTCGTAGGGGTCGTACCCGGCGTGCCAGTCGCCCTTGAGGAGGGTGAGGACCTCGACGGGGTCGACGCCGCGGGTGACGACGGCGACGGTGTCCCGGTAGGTGGGGAAGAGCCAGTCGCTCTCGCGCAGGACGAGCGCCGCCCCCACCTGGCAGGCCTCCTGGCCGTGCGAGGAGGGGTAGACCGCCAGGCGGCCCTGGCGGACCAGGGCGCCGGCCTGGTCGTTGACGCGGCGGCCGACCACCAGGGCGGTGTACGCGGCGAGGAGACGTGCGTTGTCGGGGAAGGGGAGGGTCGGGTTCTCGACCGGCCTCCCCGACTCGTCGAGCAGCTGCACCGGCTGCTCGGAGGGGAGCAGGTCCCGGTCGTCGGCCATGCCTCTGCCTCCATGTGTCGGATCGTCGGGTGTGTCGAAGCTGACGTGTACAGACATATGGTGCGGTTTGTGGCCATATGTTCGCCATACGTGCGACAAGATCAAGAAAACGTCGCACCAGAGGCCGCAATCCGTAACCGATCGTCCAGATATGTGACCCCGGGCACGGTTTCCGGTGGACAGGTGGCCGCCCGCTCTCCGCACCCACCTCCACCTGCCCGAACACCGTGCCCCCGGGCACCCGCTCGCAGCGGATCCCGGCATGCGTGGCAGGGTGGGTCCCAAGGGGAACGAGGGAGCGAGGCGACCATGGGCAACGACCGCGAGACGCTCACGTACGAGCTGTTCGGCACCGCGATGCGGGAGCTGGCGCAGGAGATCGCCGACGACGGGTTCGAGCCGGACATCATCCTGTCCATCGCCCGCGGCGGCCTGTTCGTGGCGGGCGGGCTCGGCTACGCGCTCGGCGTCAAGAACCTCCACGTCATGAACGTGGAGTTCTACACCGGTGTGGGCACCACCCTGGACATGCCCGTCATGCTGCCGCCCGTCCCCAACGTGGTGGACCTGAGCGACAAGCGGGTCCTGGTCGCCGACGACGTGGCCGACACCGGCAAGACCCTCAAACTCGTCCACGACTTCTGCTCCGAGCACGTCGCCGAGGTGCGCAGCGCGGTCGTCTACCAGAAACCCCACTCGCTGATCGACTGCGAGTACGTGTGGAAGCACACCGACCGGTGGATCGACTTCCCGTGGTCGGTGCTGCCCCCGGTGGTCACCCGCGAGGGCGGGGTCCTCGACTCCTGAGGAGCTCCCCGGAGCAGCCTCGCACGCGTCCCCCGGCCACACCCGCCGGCGGCAGGACGGCGGGGCCGCCCATCACCCGCAGGCGGACGCTGCCGGGTGCGCCCCGGCCGTACCGCTCCCGGTACGGGGTCGGCCCGCGGGCGTCGGCGCGATCAGGTCGCGGCGGCGCGCAGCCGCTCGGCCAGCCACGGCGGCACGTTCGTCGAGTCCCGGGGGAAGTACCGCAGGTCGAGGGCGTGGTCGAAGGCGAGCGGCGCCAGGGAGAAGGCGGGTTCGCCGTCCCGGTCGTAGACGATCCGCCAGCCGGAGACCCGACCCACGGTGATGTCGACCGTGAACCAGGCGCCGCGGCCCTCGATGTAGGTGGCCGAGCGCAGCACCTCCAGGGCGGCGCGCAGGTCCCCGCCCACGGGCAGCTCGCGGTCGCCGCCGGGGGTGGCGGCGGCCAGGGTGCCGCCCGCGTACCCGGCCAGGGCACGGTAGGTGAGGCGCAGCCGGGACCACTCCAGGCCCCCGGCGAGGCAGCGCATCCGATCGGCGATGCCGTCGAGCAGGTCGACCCGGCGGGCCGGGGCGATCCGCAGCGGCGGCACGCTGGGGCGTCCGGGCGGGCCCGGCCGGGGCGGGTCCTCGGCGGCGCGGTCGGACAGCAGGTCGGCCCACGGGGGGCGGCGGGAAGGGGGGCGGCGTTCCATCTCGGCGCGGAGTTCGGCCACGTCGCCGGGCTCGCCGGTGGCGTGCGCGAAGCCCAGTTCGCGGATCTCCTCGTCCACAGGGCCGGGCATCCACTCCGGCCAGTGGTCGTGGGCCCGCTCCAGGGCCGCGTCCTCGCGGGTGACGGTCAGCCGGGCGAAGAGCCACCGTCCGTCGGCGTCCCCCTCGTGCCGCCGCAGTCCCTCCAGTACCGCGTGCAGGCCGGGGCCGGTGGCGACGGGGGACAGGTCGTCGTGGACGAGGCCGTACGGGTGGGGTGCGCGGTAGAGGAGGACCCGCCGGTCGGCGTCGCCGAGCAGGTGGCCGCGGACCAGGGCGGCGGCCTCGGCCAGGGCCTCCTCGGCACGGCCGCTCGGGGCCCCGCCCGCGGCCAGGACGGTGACGGGGTCACCGCGGCCGGGCAGCTCGCGGGCCGCCCGCATGGCATCCCCGAGCAGCAGCATCAGCGAGTGTCCGCCGACGGCGGGGCGGCCGCCGGCGGGCGCGGACCCGCTCGGCTCCATCCGTTCGGGATCCCGCTCGCCGGTGAGCCCGAGGCGGCGGGCCAGTGCCTCCGCGGCCGCGAGGTCGTGGCCGTCCCGGGCGGCGTGGACCAGGACCGCGGCGAGCGCGTCGGCGTCCAGGGTGCGGTCCAGGGCGCGGGCCGCCAGATCGGCCACGGCCTTGCGGGCGGAGACGGCGCCGGCGGCGTCGACGGCCCCGAGGGCGGCGCGGGCCACCCACTCGGTGAAGTCGTCCGGGTCGGCGCACCAGCCGACGGTGGCGGCCAGGCCGTCGTCCTCCCAGTCGTCGGGGTAGGCGGCGCGCGCCCACTCCCCGTCCCACCAGTAGGCGAAGTCGGGACGGGGCCGCCCGGCCAGCCAGTCCCAGGGCAGCGCCTCGGGCGCGCCCTCGAAGATGTCGATGGGCCGGGTCCAGGAGCGGGCGCCGGTGTTCTCGGGGTCGTGGCCGATGAGCAGGAACCTCCCCCCTGCCACCCGGGCCAGGCAGAACCGCGACCCCAGGACCAGCCGGAAGTGCACGGCCCCGGGGCCGGGGACGCATTCGGTCAGCCCGAGCCCGGCGCAGACGGCCGCGTAGGCCCCGGCCCGGGCCCAGAGGACCTCGGGGTGGGGCAGGTCGGAGGGCGATCCTGGCAGGTGGAACACCGTGGTGCCTTTCCTGGGAGAGCCGTCCCGCACATTGTCCCCCAGCCGGCACGGGGCGACCCCGTATTGCGCCGCCGTGTCACGGCCGATGTTTCACGTGAAACATCGGCGGCCCGGAGGGTACGCCCGGATCCGCGCGGTCGGCGAACGCCGGGCGGTCGACGAGCCGGGTCAGCTCCACCCGGGACCGGATGCCGAGCTTGGCGTAGATGTTGCGCAGGTGGTGGTCGACGGTCCGGGTGCTGAGGAACATGCGCGCCGCGACCTCCCGGTTGGTGGCGCCGTCCGCCACGTGCCTGGCGATGCGCAGCTGCTGGGGGCTCAGGTCGGCCAGGCGCGTCTCCGCCGCGGTCACCGCCCCGCCCGCGGCGCGCAGCTCCGCTCGGGCCTGCCGGGCCCAGGGTTCGGCGCCCAGCCGCTCGAAGGCCTCCCGGGCCTCGGTGAGGTGCTCGCGGGCCGGGCCCGGGTGCCGTGAGCGGCGCAACCGCGCGCCCAGCAGCAGACGGGTGCGGGCCTGCTCGAAGTCGCAGTACCCCGAGGTGTGCAGTTCGAGGGCGCGCAGCAGACCGTCGTTGGCCTCCTGGCCGTCGGCCAGCAGGCCGCGGCAGCGCGCCACCAGCGCACGGGCCGTGTCGTTGCCGGTGGCCTCCGCCCAGGCGTGCAGGGTGGCGACTCCGGTGTCGAAGCGGATGTCGAGGCCGGCCCGCACCCCGGCCTCCACCAGGTGCGGGGTCAGCAGCAGGCGCACCGCCGTGTGGCTCTGTCCGGGGCCGGAGCGGGTGAGGGCGCGCAGTCGCGCCGCGGCCTCGCGGGGCCGGCCCGCGCCCAGGTCGAGCAGGGCCAGCGCCCAGGACGCCAGCGCCGCGGGCAGCCCCACGTCGTGCGCCTCGGCGGTGGCCAGGGCGGCCCCGGCCAGTGCCCGGCAGGATTCCTCCTCGCCTCGGACCGCGGCGACGAACGCGAGCGCGGCGCGGTGGTGTCCGGCGCAGTTCTCCTGACCGGTGGCCAGGGCGGTGCGCAGCCCCTCCGCCGCGCTCTCCTCGGCCAGGGACAGCCGCCCGAACCAGAGCTCGGCGTAGGTGAGGAACTCCAGGGCCTGGGGCACCAGGACGAGGGCCCCGGTGCGGCGGGCGGCGAGGACGGCGCGCCCGGCCAGGGCGCGGGTGCGGACGTGGTCGCCGCACAGCAGTCCGGCGATGACGCCCAGGACGAGGGTGTCGGGCTCTCCGATCCGGTCGGCGGAGGCCTGGACCCGGCGCAGGGCGCTGACGCCCTCGGCGTGGCGGCCCTGGAACATGGCGGACTTTCCCGCCATGTAGTCGAGGAGGACCCGGTCGCGGGGTGCGGACGCGCCGCCCGCGAGGACGTGGGCCCGGGCGACGGTGGCGAAGTAGCGCTCGTGGTCGCCGGCCAGGCAGCATGCCTCCGCGGCCTGGTGGAAGAGGTCGAGGGCGAGGGAGAGGTCGTACGGGGCCGTGCTCTCGGCGGCGGCGGCGAGGCGGTGGTGGGCGTCGACGGCCACACCGCTGCGCAGGTCCATCCGGGCGGTGAGGGGGTCGGCTGCGCCGCCCGCCCGCTGGGCGTGGCGCCGGGCCCGCCGCTGGTCCCCGGCCAGCCAGGCGTGCCGGGCCGCGGCCAGGAAGCGCTCCTCCCGCGCCGTGGGAGCACCGCCGCCCCGGGCCCCGGCCACGGCGGGGGCCGTGCCGTGGGGAGCGGCGGGCGTCCCGGCGGGGGTCAGCTCGGCGGACCGCTCCCACAGCCGGGCGGCGGTGGCGTGGTCGGCGGTGGCGCGTGCGGTCGCGGCGAGGTCGGCGGCCAGCCCGGCGTCGGTCCCCGCGACGGCGGCAGCGCGGTGGCGGGCGGCCACTGCGGGAGTGTCCGCCCAGAGGTCGGCCAGGGCCCGGTGGGCGGCGTGGCGTTCGGCGGGCGGGGAGCGGTGGCGGCAGACGGAGCGGACCAGGGGGTGCGCGGGGACGGGGCGCCCGGCCTCGCGGCGGACCAGCCCGGCGGCGGCGGGGTCCAGGTCGCCGGGGTCCAGTCCGGCGCGCTCGGCCCGGTCGTGGTGTCCGTCGGCGTCGTCCAGCGCCAGGGCCAGCAGCCGGTGGCGGGCCCGGTCGGGCAGGGCGCGCAGCCGCCGGGCGAGGTCGTCGGTGATCGGGCCGTGCGAACGGGGCGGGTCGTCCGGCGGGTCCTCGCCCCGCGCCTGCTCGGGGGTGAGGGCGGCGGCCAGCTCCACCGCGGCACCGGGGTTGCCCCCGGCGGCGGCGACCAGCTCGGCACGGACCCCGGCGGCGAGCGGGTGCGGAGACCGCTCGTCGAGGAGGTCGGCCACCGCCGGGGCGGGCAGCGGCGCCAGCGCCAGGCGGTCCGGTCCGGCCAGGCGGCCGAGCGCGTCGGCGTCGGCGGTCAGCAGGGTGGCGACGCCCTCCACCGAGAACCGGCGGGCGGCGAAGGCGACGGCCCTCCGGGAGGGTGCGTCCATCAGGTGGAGGTCGTCCACGCACACCAGCAGCGGGTGCTCGCCGGCGGCCTCGGTGAGCAGGGCCAGGGCGGCGGCCGCCAGCGGGAAGGGGCGGTCCTCCCGGCCCAGGGACAGCGCCCCTTCCAGGACCTCGCGCTGGGCGGCGGGCAGCCGGGGCAGGTAGGGCAGGACCGTGCGCAGCAGCTGGTGCAGGCCCGCGTGGGCGAGGTCGCTCCCCTCGGGGACCGCGCGGGCGTACAGGACGGTGAGGTCGGCGGCCTCCGTGACGGCGCGGGCGAGCAGTGTGCTCTTGCCCGAGCCCGGTCCGCCGGTGACGAGGAGGGCGGCGCTGCGCCCGGCGCGGGCGGCGCGCAGGAGACGGCGGACTGCGGCCAGGTCGCGGTCGCGTCCGGACGGTGCGGTGACAGCGGGGGGCACTCTGGTCACCCACCAAAAGTTACCCACGAGTTAAAAAGATGTAAAGGGACCGGCGATTCAGCCGATGCGCGGCCGGCGGCCGGTGTCACACACTCGCTCCAGATCCCCCCGCCGATCCGGAGGACCCCCCATGAAACGCCTCCTCTCCGTTCTGAGCGGCCTGCTGCTGGCCGTCGTGCTCTCCTTCGCCCAGGCCGCGCCCGCGGCCGCAGCGCCGCAGACCCCCGTCATCTTCATCCACGGTTTCGCCGGCAAGGGCGAGCAGTGGTCCACCATGCGCGCCCAGCTGACCGCCTCCGGCTACCCGCAGGACCGGCTGCACGTCTTCACCTACGACTGGGCCCGCTCCAACAAGACCATCGCCGGACAGCTCTCCTCCTACGTGGACGGGATCCTGGCCCGGCACGGCACCGACAGGGTCCACCTGGTCACCCACTCCATGGGCGGGCTGTCGTCCCGCTGGTACATCAAGAACCTGGGCGGCGCCGGGAAGGTCCACCACTGGATCTCGATCGGGGGCCCCAACAACGGGACGGACATCGCGAGCCTGTGCCCGGGCATCGTCACCTCCTGCGCGGAGATGCGGCACGGGTCGTCGTTCCTGAACGAGCTCAACGCCGGGGACCCCACGCCCGGGTCGACGGTCTACACGACCTTCCGCTCCCCCTGCGACCTGGTCATCTCCCCGACGTCCAGCACGTCCCTGGAGGGCGCCTCCAACATCCGGACCGGCTGCCTGGAGCACATCTCGATGATGTGGAGCTCCGAGGTCATCTCGGGCGTGCGCTCCACCATCACCTGACCACCTCCCCTCCCCCGCTCGGGCGGGTCGGCCCCCTCCCGGCCGACCCGCCCCCGGCCTTCAGGCGTGGTCGTCCTCGGGGATCTCCGGGGAGACCGAGAAGTCCCGGAAGACGGCGCGGAACCCCTCCCGCTGCGGTGAGCAGCACATGACCCCCACACGGCAGGTCCCGCCCAGCGGCAGGTGGGCCAGGCGCAGCAGCCGCCAGGCGCCCCAGCCGTCGAGATACTGGACGTTGACGGTGTCGCCGGTGCGGACCGCCCGGACGGTCACCGGACGGAAGGAGCCCCCGGTCCGCGGCAGGGAGACCATCGACCAGTCGGAGTGCCCGCGGGTGACGACCGCGCCGACGTCGAGCCCGCCGTGGACGAACTCGGTGCCGGTCTTGATCCAGTTCTCCTCGTCGGCCCGGATCATCAGCCCGGCCTGGTCGTACTGCTCCAGGTAGTCGCCCTCGAAGGTGGCCTGGACGGTGAAGTCCCCGGTGGCCTCGGTGTACAGGAAGTGGCCGTCGTCGTGCACGAACCCGTAGTGGGTGTGCCGCCAGAAGTCCTTGCGGTCCCCGGTGGCCACGGTGAGGACGCCCTCCTCGACCTGCCAGGAGGGGGGCTCGTTCATCCAGGTCATGTCGGTGAACACGGTGGCGCCTTTCGCTCGGGGGACAGCAGTGAGAGCGCTCCCACTATCGTCGGCGCGGCCCCGTGTCGACAAGGGGAGAGGGCGGTACGGCGACGAGTCGCCGTACCGCCCCCGGGCGCGGTCGGATCCGCGGGGTCAGGAGGCCTTGGCGGCCTCGCCGTCCTCGTCCTCGACGTGCAGGTCGACGCCCATCCTCTCCTTGACCAGCGAGACGCCCAGGAAGGAGATCGCGGCGGCGACGACCATGTAGACGCCGATGCTCCAGGAGACACCGGTGTTCTCCAGCAGCATCTGGGCGATCATCGGGGCGAAGGCACCGCCCAGGATCGCGCCCAGGGCGTAGCCGATGGAGACGCCGGAGTAGCGGATCTCGGCCGGGAACATCTCGGCGTACAGCGCGGACTGGGGACCGTAGCTCAGGCCCAGGGTGAGGCAGAAGACGAAGACGCCGACGAAGTACATGAAGATGTCGCCGGTGTCGACGAGGAACCACATCGGCACCGCCCAGGCGGCGAGCAGGACGTAGCCGATCTGGAAGGTGCGAACCCGGCCCCAGCGGTCGCTGACCCAGCCGCCGTACAGGGTGGAGATGAGCCAGCCGAAGGAGGCGAGGGTGGTGGCCAGCAGGACCGGCCCGCGCTCCATGCCCAGGGCGGTCGAGGCGTAGGTGGCCAGGAAGGCGATGACCAGGTACCCGGCCGCGTTGTTGGCGAGGAAGATCAGCGCGGAGAGCACGACCTCCTTCGTGTTCTTGCGGAACAGGGTGCCCAGCGGGGCGGAGGACTTGGCGCGGCGCTGCTGCATCAGCTTGAAGACCGGGGACTCCTCCACGGTCTTGCGGATGAGGTGGCCGATGATGATGAGCAGGAAGGACAGCAGGAACGGGATGCGCCAGCCCCACGCGAGGAAGGCGTCCTGGCCGATGACCATGGTGATGAGCCAGACGATGAAGGTCGCCAGGATCATGCCGCAGGGCACGCCGATCTGCGGGTAGGCGCCGAAGAAGCCGCGCTTGTTCACCGGCGCGTGCTCCACGGACATCAGGGCGGCGCCGCCCCACTCGCCGCCGGCGGAGAAGCCCTGGAGGATGCGCAGCGTGATGAGGAGGACGGGGGCGGCCGCGCCGATCTGGGCGTAGGTCGGCAGCACACCGATGAGGCAGGTGGCGACGCCCATCATGACGAGCGTGGCGACCAGGACCTTCTTCCGGCCGAACCTGTCCCCCAGGTGGCCCGCGACGATGGCGCCCAGGGGACGGAACAGGAAGGAGATGCCGATGGTCGCGAACGACAGGATCTGGGCCAGCCCGGGGTTCGCCTCCGACACCGGGGCGAGGAACAGGGGCGCCAGGACCAGGCCGGCCGCCTGCGCGTAGATGAAGAAGTCGTACCACTCGATGGTGGTGCCGACCATGGTCCCGGCCAGGACCTTGCGCCGCTCCTTGGCGTCCAGGGGGGCGGGTCCCGATGCCGTGGCTTCGGATGTTGCCATTGCTGCTCCGTAATGTCTGCCGACCGGGGTCGGTCACTCCCGTGGGCCGCGCCCGGCGCCCGGGGGCGGGCGCCGAATCGACACAGGACGGATGTGTCGAGACATAGGTCACGAGCCCTAGGACACTATGCCATGTGACCTACGGCATTTAGAACAGCAGGGCGAGGTTTGAGCAGTTCAGACCATGTGTACTGACCGAACGTTCGGTGAGTGGGCGAACACCGACAGGCAGTCGCACCAGCCCAGGGCCGCATCACCGCCCCCCGGGGCAGCCCCCGGAGAGGACGAGGCGCAGCCGCAGACACAGGCCGAACAGGCGGAACGGCAGGGAGAGCTCCAGGGGCCCGAGAGCGGAGGCGGCGGCACAGGTCGGAGAGTCGTCCATGGTCGCATTATACCCCCTAGGGGTACCCGGACAATCTCCGTGGACGCCCCGCACCCCGCCCATGGGGGACACTGGAGCGGTGAGCACCGAGAACGACCGCCCCGGCCCGCCCGCACTGAGCGTCTCCGTTCTGGTCCTGACGCTGGCCCGGCGGGTGGAGAACGAACTCGGCGCCGCGCTGGCCCCGCTGGACCTCACCGTCGCCCGCCTGGGCCTGCTCGGCCACATCGCGGGGGTGCCGGGCATCTCGTTCAGCGATCTGGCCCGCATGTCGGGGATCACCGTGCAGAGCGCGCACACGGGCGTGAAGGCCCTGGTCGCGGCGGGCCTCGTGCGCGACCTCACCGCCCGGCCGGGGGCGGCCTCGAGCATCGAGGCCACCCCGCGCGGACGGGAACTCCTGGAGCGGGCGGGGCGGGAGATCGCGCGGGTCGACGAGGAGCTGTTCGGCCCCGACGCGGACCCGGTCCAGCGCCAGGTCGGCGCGGCGTTCCGCGCGGCCTTCTCCTCCGTTCCCCGGGGCTGACCGACCCCGCCTTCAGCATGGTTGAAGCATGCCCTAAGCTTCAGCCTGTCTGAAGGTAACGCACCGAGGAGTCACCCATGGAAGACCTCCTGCTCTCGATCCACGTCCTGGCGGGCATCGTGTTCGTCGGCGGCTCCGCCGTCGCCACCAGCCTGTTCCCCCGCTACGTCCCGGTCGCCGTCCCGGCCGGCGCGCCCGTGCAGGGCGGCGAACGCAGCCGGAACACGGCGCTCGTCCTGCACCGCATCACCCGGGTCTACGCGCTCATCGGCATCGTCGTCCCCGTGGTGGGCATCGCCCTGGCCCTCCTCCAGGGGCGTATGGCCGAGATCTGGGTCAACGTCGCGATGGTCCTCACCGCCGCCGCGGGCATCCTGCTCGCCTGGCAGATCCACCCCCGCCAGCGCGAGGCGCTGCGCGAGCCCGGCGAGAGGTCGGCGCTGGGCAGGCTGTCCATGTGGAGCGGGTTCTACAACCTGCTGTGGGCCGTGGTCGTCGTGCTCATGATCGTCCGCCCGGGCTCCGCCGCCTGAACCGGAGACTCGAAAGGGTTGGAGAGCCCGAACCGGGGAACCGTGACAAAATACCTCGGAAAGCGAGAGAAAAGGTTCCCGATGGTCTCCCTCGTCTTCGCGGTCTTCGCACTGGTCCACCTGTGCCTGACCGCCTGGCTCGTCCGCCTGGCGCTCACCCGCCGGTCCGCCGGTACCTGGCTCGCCGTGCTGGTCGCGGCCGGTCTGGTGTACGACAACGGCGTCGTCGCCCTGGGCTCCACGCTGGGGGAGGGCCCGCTGCTGTACGCGCTCAACCTGCCCCGATTCGTCGTGCACGCACTGGTGACGCCGCTGCTCATCGTTTTCGCCCACAACGCGGCCCGGGACGCCGGGCTCGGCTGGGCCCGGCCCCGCTGGGTCGGCGCCGCCTTCGCCGGAACGGCGGCCCTGCTCATCGCCTACGGAGTGGTGTTCGAGCTGTTCGAGCTCACCCTGGTCGCCGGGACCGAGGGGGACGCCCTGCGCTACTCCGCCGCCGAACCGGCCCCGCCGATCCCCTCCATCGCCACCATCCTGGTGCTGGTGGGAGTCGGCCTGGCCTTGGCGGTGTCCCGCCGAGAGTTCTGGATGCTCGCGGGCGCGGCGCTGATGTTCCTGGCGGCCGCCGTACCGACCGCCCCACTGGCCGTCGGGAACCTGGGCGAGGTGGCGCTCATCGCCGGGCTGGCCCTGACCGCCCGCCGCATGGGCTCCGGAGCACCGCGCGTCCCGGCGTCGGTCTGACAGGCCGAGGTCTCGCCCCGACGGCGTGCCGGATGCGGGCGGCCGTGCCGGGGTCCCCGGGACCGTGGGTGCACGGCCCCGCCGGGCTCGGGCCCCACGCGGACCCCGGCCGGCCGGCGGGTCCCGGGGATTGGGCGGGAGAGGTCCGGGTGACCCAGACGATCCGGAGGGTGTACACGATCGAGCACCGCGAGGACGACCCCTTCCTGAGCGCCGTCCGGTGCGCGGAGGCGACCGGGCCGGGAATGTACCTCGACCCGGCCACCGAGCGGTGGGGGCTCGCTTTCACGGTCTGCCCGGACCGGTCGGTGCGCGCCGGGCTCTCGGGACCGCTGCCCTCCCCGCGCACCCTGCCGAGGTCCCGGGGGAGCGGCACCGGGGGTGGAGCTGCGGCCGGACATCGTGGTCGCGGGGTACGACAAGGTAGCGATGGTCGGGAGCCCGGAACCGGAGTACGTCCACACGACCCTGCTGGAGGCGACGCGCTCGCTGCGCGGTCCCGGGACCAGCGGGAACAATGCCGTTGCCCGCTGGGGAAGGGCGCTGTTAGCGTCACAGGAATGATTCCCGTGACCGAGAACGAGATCCGCGGCTCGTTCATCAACTGCTCCAAGGGCGAGGCCAAGCGGCTGGCCCTCCCGCGCGATCTGGACACACGACCGTGGGAGGACCTGGACTTCCTCGGCTGGCGCGACCCGACGGCGCACGAGCGGGCGTACCTGGTCGTCGAACGCGGCGACGGTCCGGTGGGCGTGGCGTTCCGGCTCACCGGCGCGGACAACGGGTCCCGCCGGGCTCTGTGCTCGGTGTGCGTGACCAGCCGCCAGGGGCCCGGCGTGGCGCTCATGGTGGCACCGCGCGTGGGCAGGGCCGGACGCGAGGGGAACACGATCGGGCTGCACATGTGCACGGACTTCGCGTGCTCGCTGTACGTGCGGGGGCTCAAGCAGCCGGAACCGGGAGGCCGCTTCGCGGAGTCCCTGACCGTCGACGAGAAGGTGAAGCGCCTGGTGGAGAACCTGGACGGGTTCCTGGACCGGCTCAGCGGCTGAGGCGGCCTCCGGCCGGGGTGTTCCCGGCCGTCCCGCGGTGGCGGGCCCGGTGCGTCGTACGCGCCCGGCGAAGACCCCCTCCACCGCCGGCAGGGGGACATGCGGGCATGTCGACGAATCGGCATGCCCGCATGTCGGGGAACCCGCGGGCCCCTCCCGCCGCGGTCAGTGGTCGCGCCCGTCCAGGGCGGCGACCTCGCGGACCGCACCGGCGATGGCGCGGAAGTCCTTCCTGAGGATCGCGCCGTGGTTGCTCGGGACCTTGGCGAAGAGCCGGATGTTCTCGTTGCGCTCGAACACCGGGTCCATGCCCGCCCGGATCACCTCCTGCTCCTCGCCCCTGCTCCCCAGGGACGTTCCCGAGGCGAGCACGTACCGCAGCGGGACGGTGGTGGCGTCCAGGACGGCGCCCAGTTCCTTCTCCCCGCCGAGCCGGCCGAGCTCGATGTTGCTCTGCGCCATCTGCTCGGCGTTCATCCGCGGGAGCAGGCCGGTGGGGCGCAGCAGCGGTGCGAACAGGGCGACCCGCCGGAACAGCCCGCAGATCCGCTGCTCCATCGCCTCGTCCATCCAGTCGTAGGGCTGGGCGCCGTCGACCAGGACCGCGCCGATGGCGCGGTCCGGGTTCCGGGAGGCCCAGTGGGCGCCCACGTAGGCCCCGTAGGACCAGCCCACCACCAGTGCCCGCTCCACGCCCCGGGCGGCCAGGACCGCGTCCACGTCGCGGACGGCGGCCTCGAAGGAGTAGTCCGAGGAGGTCTTCGACCTCCTGCCCCGGGCCCGCTCGTCGTAGGTGATGTGCCGCCACCCCGGCCCGAGCTCGGCGATGGTCCGCCGCCAGTACCCCTGGGTGGCGAACTGCCCGTTGAGGTAGACCACGGGGGTCCCGGTCCCGCCGGTGTCGGTCACGGCCAGGGCGGTGTCGTCCACCGGCACCATGCCGGTCCACGGGGTCTCGGTGCGGGATCCGCTGTTCTTCGTCATGTGCCTTCTCCTGGTGTTCTCGTGCTCTGGTGTCGCGGGGGTGTCGTGCGTCCTGGGCGGTGTCCCCGGGCCCGGCGCGGGTGTGCCGGGCCCGGACCCGCTCCTCAGAGGCTGCGGGCGGTGATGTCGCCCATGCCGGTGGTGGCGCGGATGTCGAGCGCCGCGGTGCCGTCGTTCCTGAGGGCGTTGTCGACGCGGCCGTGCCCGGTGCCGGCGTCCAGGGCGGCGGACACCCCGGGGGCGGCGGCCACCGAGATGTCGCCGGCCCCGGTTCGGAGCACGACCGCACCCGGGGCGGCCTCGGCGATGCTGATGTCGCCCCGGCCGGTCTCGATCTCGGCCGGGCCGGTGAGGCGGCCGACCTCGACGTCGCCGTCGAGCGCGGTCAGTCGCAGCCCCGCGGCCTCGTCGACCTTGGTCCGGCGGTAGGAGCCGTCGAAGGCGACCTCGCCCAGGCGGCCGACCCCGCGCAGCTCGGCGCCGCTGCTGCGGCCCTCCACCCGGGAGCCGGTGGGCACCTGGACGGTGACCTCCAGGGCCCCGGTCGGCCCCAGGAGGCGGTTCCCGGTGCCCGAGGTGTGGATCCGCAGCACGCCGTCGTCGTAGGTGACGGAGGTCTGCTCGGCCGCCCTGACGTCGCGGCTCCTGGCACCGTTGGCGGGCCGGACCTCGACGGTGCTGTCGGCCCGGTCGGAGGCGATGATCTGGACCCGTCCGGAGGGGATGTCCAGGACGACGGAGACCGGGGCGGCGGTGGCGAACTTCTGCATGGTGTCCCTCTTCGTTCTCTTGTTTCCGACAACGTGAACGCTACGTTGCATTTCTAAATCTGGCAACTACCTTGTTGCCAATGAGCATAGAAAAACCAGCTCGGAGCATGATTTTCATTGCAATGAGCATCGAATTAATGCAACAAACAACCTTCTCGTTGTTGCATTGGATGCGGCCGAACGCTACGCTGGCCCCACCGACGGACCACGGAGGAGGAGATCGCGGTGCCGGGAGGCAGGCTCACCCAGCAGGAACGCCAGCGGATCGCGCAGGGACTGGCCGACGGCCTCGCCTACGCGGAGATCGCCCGCGGCCTGGACCGCCCGACCTCCACGGTCACGCGCGAGGTGATGCGCAACGGCGGCCCCACCGCCTACCGCGCCGACCTGGCCCAGCGCGCCACCGAACGCCGCGTCCGCCGGCGCAGGCAGGCGGAGCCGGAGGGGCGGACCGCCTCCCGGGACGGCGGCCGCGACGACGCGGCACTGGCCGAGTACGAGGAGAGGTTCACGACCCTCCTCATGCAGCAGGGCCTGCCCGCGATGATGGCCCGGGTGCTCACCTGCCTGTTCACCGCCGAGAGCGGGAGCCTCACCGCGGCCGAACTGGTGGGGCGCCTCGGGGTCAGCCCCGCGTCGGTCTCCAAGGCGGTCGCGTTCCTGGAGGGGCAGGGCCTCCTCCGCCGGGAGCGCGACGAGGGCCGCCGCGACCGCTACTTCGTCGACGACGACGTGTGGTACCAGTCGACGATCGCCAGCGCCCGGGGCACCGCCATGCTCGCCGAGACCGCGCGGCAGGGCGTGGACCTCGTCGGACGCGGCAGCGTGGCCGCCAACCGCCTGGAGAACATCGCCCGCTTCAGCGACTTCATCAGCGAGAGCATCCTCCGCGCCGCCGAGCAGGTCCGCGACGTCCTGCACACCGCGCCCCCGGCGGCCCCGGACGGCTCCGGCCGACCGGAGCGGGTCTGAGCGCCCCCGAAGCGCCCCGGCCGCACACATCCGGGGCACCCGGCCGCCGGGGTTGACCTTCCGGTTACCACAGGGCCCACACTCGTCCCATGCTCTCCATCAAGGACTTCAGCGAGATGTGCCGCCTCTCCCCGCAGACGCTCCGCTTCTACCACGCCGAGGGGCTGCTGGTACCCGCCGAGGTCGACGAGCGGACCGGGTACCGGGGCTACACCTTCGATCAGATCGAGACCGCGATGAAGGTCATGGCCCTGCGCGGAACCGGCATGAGCGTCAAGCTCGTGCGGCGCGCCCTGGACGAGCCCGGGTCGGCCGCCGACCTCCTGCGCGAGCACGTCGAGGAGCTGCACCTGAAGCGGGCGGCGGAGGACGACGCCATCGCCACCGCCCGCGAACTCCTGACCGCGCGGCCCGAGGTGCGGCGGAGCACCGCGCCCGGTCGTACCGTCCTGACCGCCGTCGCCCCCGACCCCGCCGAGCCGCCCACCGGGCTGGAGGACGACGTCTGGGCGCCGACCATGACCGCCGTCGCCGCCACCGCCGACGGGCTGGCCGCCCTGGCGCGGGCCCGCGGCGGACGGGTGTCGGGCCGCCCCTGGGCGTCCATGACCGCGGAGACCGAGGAAGAGCTGCGCCGGTTCGGCTCGGACGAGGGACCGATGTGGCGGGTCGAACTGCCCGTCGAGGGCCTGCCCCCCGGTCCGCTCACCGAACACGCCGAAGTCCGCGCCTTCGGCCCCCGCGACGAACTCTCCGTCTTCCTCCCCGGCGCGCAGTCCATGGCCAAGTACGGCACCGCCCTGTCCATGCTCACCGCGCACCGGGTCGAAGGCCTGTACATCGACATGTCGGCGATCCGCCTGGTCCTCCACGACGGCGGTGTCGAGACCGCCGCACGCCTGAACCCAATGGACGGCCCCGCGGGCGGGGCCGCCCCCTCCTGAGCCGTGTTCTCACAGGCTCCGCTCCGACCCGCCGTCGGCCGCCCCCGCCCACCACGCGCAGCCCCACCGAGGCGCCGGGGACGACCCGCAGGTGCTCGCGGGCCATCGGCCCGCCGTCCACGGGCACCACGTCGGTCACGCCCCCTCCGCACGGGCAGGGGACGACGGCCACCGCCCGGAACCCGTCGTTCACCGGGGGTGGGATCCGCGCCCGCGCCTACGGTGCCGCGGTGGAGAGCGTCGCGGGCATCGCGGTGGCCGGGAGCGGGGGGTACCTTCCCACGGCGTCCGCGGTGCCCGTGCCCCGCGCCCGGCCGGCGGTGTCCGCCGCGGTCGCGGTGTTCGGGCGCCGGGACGTGTGACCGGACCAGGCCGCCCGGGGTCAGCGGCCGGAGCCGGCACCCGCGGCCGCCCGGTCCCGCAGGCTCGCGACGGCGGCCTCCGTCGCCTCGTCCGCGGGCAGCAGGACCAGGATCTGCTGGTCCTGCGAGGACAGCTCCAGGACCTCACGGTGCAGCAGGAGCGCCCCGGCCACCGGGTGCTCCAGGGCCAGGCTCCCGCGTTCGGGGAGCACGTGGCGGTTCAGGCGGTCGGTGAACTCCGGGCCCGCCACCGGTGCCAGCTCCGCGCCCATCCACTCCGACGACTCGCGCGAGGGCGCGGTCCACAGGTCGAACGCCTGCCCGTCGGCGACGGCGCCCCAGTCGGGGAACAGCTCGCGCGCCCGGGGGTCGGTGAACACGTACCGGGTCAGGTTGGGGAACCCGCCGTCCCTCCCCTCCGCGGTCTCCAGCAGCCCGGTCCCGGCGAACACCGCGTCGAACCCGCCCGTGCGGGCCAGGATGTCGCCCAGCCGGTCGACCACGGCGGCGACACCCGGCTCCAGCAGCCCCAGGGTCCGCAGCGTGGTGGGCCGGACCTCCCGGTCCACCGGTGCGGGGCGGTTGTGCGAGGGGCAGCCGCCACCGGTGATCTTGGCGAGGTAGAGCATGTGCGCGCGCTGCGACCCGTCGAGCCCGAGCGCGTCTCCGACCGCGTTCACCACGGCGGGCGAGGGGTTGCGGTCGCGCCCCTGTTCGATCCGGGTGAGGTATTCGACGCTGATCCCCGCCAGTGAGGCGAGGTCGACCCGGCGCAGGCCGGGCGAACGGCGGCGGTGGCGGGTCGGCAGCCCCAGCGCCTCCGGTTGGATGGAGTCGCGCCGGGCCCGGATGAAATCGCCCAGAGGAGTACCCATGCCGCGATCCTAGGCGGGGCCGGGCCGCCGGGTCACGACCTCAGGGTGGCCCTGCGGGGGCCAGCCCGACCACGGCCTGTTCGCGGCCCCGGGCGGGGCGGATCGTGGTGGGCATGGACAACACAGCACACGCTTTCAAGCTCGTGATCGTCGTCGGCAGCGTCCGGGAGGGCCGGTTCGGCCCCACGGTCGCCTCCTGGGTCGCCGAGCGGGCGAGGGCCCACGGGGCCTTCGAAGTGGAGGTCGTCGACCTGGCGGACTTCGACCTGTCGCCGGCCCTGCCGGCGGTCCCGCCCAAGATGGCCGGCGACGACTACCCGTTCCCGGAGGACCTGGCCCCGCTGACGCGGGCCCTGGCGGACGCGGACGCGTTCCTCCTGGTCACCCCCGAGTACAACCACAGCTACCCGGCCTCGCTGAAGGCCGCCATCGACTGGCACTTCACCCAGTGGACGGCCAAGCCGGTCGGGTTCGTCGGCTACGGCGGCGCGGCGGGCGGCCGCCACGCGGTACTGCACCTGGAGAACGTGCTGACGGAGCTGCACGCGGTGACCATCCGCGACGGGCTGAGCTTCCCGAACTACTTCTTCTCCTGGGAGGAGGGCCGCCCGACGGACCCCGAGGCCGAGGGGTACGCCAAGGCCATGCTGGAGCAGCTGGCCTGGTGGGCGGGGGCGCTCCGGTCCGCCCGGGCGGCCGCCCCCTACCCGGGCTGACGCCGGGTCGCCATGGAGGCGTGCGGGTCCGTCGACCTGTCGACAGGTCGACGGACCCGCACGTCCGCATGTCCTCATGTCCGCAGAGCCGCACGCCCGGGGTCTCAGGGCCGGGCGACGCCCGTCCGGTAGGCCCAGACGACCGTCTGCAGGCGGTCGCGGGTGCCGATCTTGGCCATGGCCCGGGTCAGGTGCGACTTCACGGTGCTGGTCTCGATGAACAGCGCCCCGGCGATCTCCGCGTTGGACATCCCCTGCGCCAGCAGCCGCACGATGTCGGCCTCGCGGGCGGTGAGCACCCCCAGTGCTTCGGGGTCGGCGCCGCCCGGCGGCCTGCGGCGGGCGAACTCGGACATGACCCGGCGGGTCACCGAGCGGTCCATGAGCCCCTGGCCGCCTGCCAGCCGCCGGACCGCCTCCACGAGGTCGTCGGGGTCGGTGTCCTTGAGGACGAACCCCGCGGCCCCCGCCTCCAGTGCCCCGAACACGTACTCGTCCAGGTCGAAGGTGGTGATCACGAGGATCTCCGGCGGGCGCTCCCCCGTCCGCAGGGCCGCCCGCTCCAGGATCTCCCGGGTCGCGGACAGCCCGTCGCCGCCGGGCATCCGCACGTCCATGCAGATCACGTCCGGCCTGAGCCGGGCCGCCAGCTCCACCGCCGTCGGCCCGTCCCCGGCCTCGCCGACGACCTCGACGCCGTCGGCCATGTCGAGGATCACCCGGAACCCGGCCCGGACGATGGCCTGGTCGTCCACCAGCAGGACCCTGATCACCGCTCGCCCCCGTCCACCGGCATCTCCCAGCCCACCCGCCATCCCCCGTCCCCGGTGGGCCCGGCCTCCAGTGCCGCGCCCACCACCTGGGCCCGTTCGCGCATGCCCAGCACGCCCAGCCCGCGGTGCTCCCGATCGGTCGCCCGGGATCCGCCCGGGCCGTTCACCACCTCCAGGGAGAACCGGTCCGGACGGTACCGCAACAGCACCCGGACCCGCGCACCGGCCGCGTGGTCGCGGGCGTTGGTCAGCGACTCCTGCACCACCCGGTAGGCGGTGACGTCGGCGATCGGCGCCAGCTCGTAGGGCTCGCCCTCGCGCACCACGTCGATCTCCGCGCCGATCTCACGCTCGGTGCCGACCAGGCGGTCCAGGGCGGACAGCCCCGGCACGGGTGCGCCGCGGTCGATCCCGCCCCCCTCGTCCTCGCCGGGGTCGCGCAGCGCGCCGACCACCGAGCGCAGACTGGCCAGCGTCTCCTTGCCCTGGGACCGCACCCAGGCCATCGCCTCCCGGGCGGCGTCGTCGTCGCGGCCGACGAGCCGTTCGGCGGCCCCGGCCTGCACGACCATGCCGGACAGGTGGTGGGCGGCGATGTCGTGCAGTTCGCGCGCCATCCGGGCCCGCTCCGCCCGGATCGCACCCTCGGTCCGGTCGTGCTGGGCGCGGATCTCCTCGGCGGCGCGCACCCGCAGCAGGTCGACGTAGCGGCGCCGGGTGCCCACGTAGGCGCCGACCAGGGCGGGCAGAACGAACGTGGGGACGCCGGAGACCAGCAGCCCCAGCCACGTCACCACGGCGTTCTCGGGAACCGGCGGCAGGTCCACCGGCGGTGCCAGCAGCCCCTGGAACAGGCCGCCGCCCAGCCAGTACAGGGCGGTGCCCCCCGCCGCCGCGGCGGTGAGCCGGAGCGCGGGAAGCCGGGTCCCGCAGGTGTAGGCGGCGATGAACAGCGCCGGCCCCTGGAGTCCGACCTCGGGCGGCAGCAGCGCCATGACCAGAACCTGGACCGCCGCCCCGGCGAGCAGGCACACGGCCGGGAGGCTGCGGCGCACGACCAGCAGCAGGGACTGCACGGTGAAGGCGGCGGTGAGCGCGGCCCCGGTGGCCGGCGGGAGGCCGACCCCCTCCAGGTACTCCAGCAGGTCGAGCAGCGACCAGAGCAGTGCGACCGAGGCCGCCGCCACGAGCACCGCCAGGGCGGTGTCCCGGGAGGCCTGCCCGCGCAGTCCCACCCGGTCCAGCAGGGCGTCGGCGCGGTCGGCCGCCCCGGCGAACGGGGAGACCGGAGCCGGATCCGCCCCCCGCGCGGCCGGGCCGCGGTCTCGGTCATCCATCGGGTCTCCTCTTCGTTCGTCCATGGACATGCTCCCGGAACCGCCCGCCCGGTCGGTACGACGGCGGTCAGTACGACAGGTCGAGCCCGAGCAGCCCGAAGGTGACGGCGAACCACTGGACGGCGAGCAGTGCCGCCAGGACCAGCGCGCCGGCCGTGCACCTCTTCCATCCGGCACGCCTGCGCACGTCGCCGGCCAGGGCCCAGGCCGCGGGGAGGACCGCCGCGCAGCCCAGCAGCTGGAGCCCCTGGATTCCGCGCAGGGCGGCCTCGGGGACGTCCTGGAGCCCCATGACCGTGACGACCACCGCGGCCCAGCCGGCCAGTGCGGCGACCGCGCAGGCCACGCCGACACGGGTGAGGACCCGCGCGGTGCGCCCGGCCCGGTCCCGGGCGGGCCGGGACAGCAGGCGGCGCGCCACGGCTCCGACCGGCCAGGACAGCACCGCGACGAGCAGGACCGCCACGGCGGACAGCAGGACCGGCAGGGCCGCGGAGGTCTCGGGGGCGGCACGGAGCAGGGTGAACGCGGAGGCGAAGCCGATGGCCTCCACCCGGCCGTCCTCGACCCTCATGGTGAGGATCCGCTGTCCGCCGACCTCGCGCCACACCCACGGTTCGATCTCCTCGTAGACCGTGGGGGTCATGGTCTCCGGCCCCGGGGAGACCAGGATCGTGCCGTCGCCGCGCGCCGTCACGCTGGTCGTGGACACGGCGTTGACGACGGACAGGAAGGTGCTGTGCATGGTGCGCGAGGGCGTGTAGGTGCCCTCCGCCATCCGCGCGTGCTCCGCCGCGGTGTCCGTGACGGCGGCGTCCGGGGGGTCACCGGGCAGGTAGCGGTCGACGAACCCGTTGACGACGGCCTCGCGCAGGGCGAGGCTGTCGGTCCCCGCGCCCCCGCCCCCGTTGAGGGACACGAAGATCCCGGTCCCGTGCTCGGGCTGGATCGACAGGTGGGAGTGGAAGAAGAGGGTGTCGCCTCCGTGCCCGAGTCCGCGGTGGCCGTTGCGGTCCTCCTCGAAGAAGCCGAGGGTCATCCGCGGCCCCTCCGCGAGGGTCCCCAGGGACTCGGCGTCCAGGGCGGGGGAGTGCATGAGCTCGAGGGTCTCGGGCGCGAGCGGCGCCGTCCCGGGGTCGGCCTCGCCCAGGTGGGCGAGCATGAACCGGGCCATGTCGGGGGCGGAGGCGGTCAGCGCGCCCGCGGGGGAGTCCTCGACGATCTCGAAGAAGCCCGCTCCGGACGCGGCGTCCGCGTATCCCTGGGAGAGCCGCCCGCGAAGGTCGTCGGGGAGCGGCTGGGAGAAGGTGGAGGAGTCCATGCCGAGGGGTTCGAGGATGGTGTCGCCCACGTACTCGTCGAAGGGGACCCCGGACTCCAGCTGGACGATGTACCCGGCCAGGGCCATGCCGTAGTTGGAGTAGGCCGGGACCGTCCCGGGCGGGTGGACCTGCTCCGGCGGGTCCTCGACCAGGGTGGAGCGCAGGTCGAACTCGTCGCCCTCGGCCTTGATCAGCCCCCTGACGCGTTCCTCGAAGCCGGGCGTGTGGGTCAGCAGGTGCCGCAGGGTGACGGGCTCGTCGAACGCGGTGGGGAGCGTGAAGTCCAGGTACTCGTTCACGTCGGTGTCCAGGTCCAGGCGCCCCTCCTCGACCAGCCGCATCACGGCCGTCGCGGTGAAGAGCTTGGACACCGAGCCGACCCGGAACAGCGTCTCCTCGGGGTCGACCGGCACCGGCGCGCCCCCGTCGGTGCCGGTGTCGGAGTACCCGTAGCCGCGGACGGTGAGGATCTCGCCGTCGTGGACGACGGACACGACGGCTCCCGGGATCCCGGTGTCGTCGAGGGCCGCCGGGAGCAGGCCGTCGAGCCAGGCGTCGACGTCCTGCGCGGTCGGTTCGGCGGCCGCGGGGACGGGGGTGGCGGGGGCGGGCGGGGCGGCCGCGCCGGGGGCGGCGCAGCCCGCGGCGAGCAGCACGGCGGTGACCGCGGCGGTGGCCGAGGCGACGAGGGAGCCTCGGCGCGGGGGCGGGGCGGGGTGCTCGGGGATCACGGTCCCCTCCTTCCGGTGGTGTGATCCCAGCGTCGTGGAACCCGGGCCCCCGGCACATCGGGCGCGGATCGGCACCTCGGTTGCGACCTTGGTGGGAGGCGGCTCCACCGCGGGGGCGAACCGGGGTCCACCGGAGCGGCGCCACGGCGGGTCGACATGCCGACCGGTCGACACGCCTCCGGGTCGACACGCCTCCGGGTCGACACGCCTCCGGGTCGACACGCCTCCGGGTCGACATGCCGGCGAAGCACCCGGTCGACGCACCGGCGGGCCGCGGGCGCGGGACGACCGGCCGCCCCCGGCACGGCGGCGGTCGCCTCAGCGGACCAGGGCCTCGAGGTAGGCGGCGGTGCGGCTGCCGGGGGCGGCGGCCACCTCGGCGGGGGTGCCCGCCGCGACCACCCGGCCGCCCTCGTCGCCGCCGCCCGGGCCCAGGTCGATGACGTGGTCGGCGGTGGCGACGATCCGCATGTCGTGCTCGGCCGCCACCACGGTCGCGCCCGCGTCGACGAGGTCGCGCAGCCGCTCCATGAGCACGTCGGCGTCGTGCGGGTGCAGCCCCGTGGTGGGCTCGTCCAGCAGGTAGACGGTGTCGGCGACGGTGCGGCGCTGGAGCTCGGTGGCGAGCTTGATCCGCTGGGCCTCCCCGCCCGACAGCTCGGTGGCGGGCTGGCCGAGCCGCAGGTAGCCCAGGCCGACGGCGGCGAGGGAGTCCAGCGAGCGCGCCACGGCGGGCACGTCGGCGAAGAACTCCAGCGCCCCGCTCACCGGCAGGTCCAGCACCTCGGCGACGTTCAGCCCCCGGTACGCGACCCGCAGGGTGTCGGGGTTGTAGCGGGCGCCCCCGCAGGTGGGGCAGGGGGCGTAGGTGCTGGGCAGGAACAGCAGCTCCACGGACACGAACCCCTCGCCCTCGCAGGTGGGGCAGCGCCCCTCGGGCACGTTGAAGGAGAAGCGGCCGGGCCCGTACCCCGCCCGGCGGGCGTCGTCGGTGGCGGCGAACAGCCTGCGGACCGTGTCGAACAGCCCCGTGTAGGTGGCCGGGTTGGAGCGCGGGGTGCGGCCGATGGGCTTCTGGTCCACCCACACCGCCCGGCCGCGCGCGGCGGCCCGTTCCCCGATCTCTCCGAGCAGGGTGGACTTGCCCGACCCCGACACCCCCGTGACGGCGGTGAACACGCCCAGCGGCACGTCGGTGTCGAGTCCGCGCAGGTTGTTGCGGTCGGCCCCGCGCACCTCCAGGGTCCCCGCCGGGGTGCGGCCGACGCGCTCGGGTGCGGGCGGGCCGAAGAGGTAGCGGCGGGTGACCGACTCCCCGACTCCGGCGAGCCCGGCCACCGGGCCGCTGTACAGCACCCGGCCGCCGTCGCTCCCTGCGCCGGGGCCCACGTCCACGACCCAGTCGGCGCCGCGCACGATGTCCATGTCGTGCTCCACGAAGCACACGGTGTTGCCGCCGTCGCGCAGTCGACGCAGGATGCCCGACAGGGCCTCGCAGTCCGCCGGGTGCAGCCCCGCCGACGGTTCGTCGAGTACGTAGACCACGCCGAACAGGGCGGTGCGCACCTGGGTGGCCAGGCGGATGCGCTGGAGTTCCCCGGTGGAGAGGGTCGGGGCGGGGCGGGCGGTGGCCAGGTAGCCCAGGCCCAGCTCCGCCAGGACCTCGATCCGTCCGGTGATGTCCTGGACGAGGGCGCCCGCGGGACCGGGGTCCCCGCGCCAGGGGGCGAGCAGGTCGGCGAGCGCGGACAGCGGCATCCGGGCCAGCTCGTCGATGGTCCGGTCCGCGAACGTCACCCGCAGCGCGGCCCGGCCGAGCCGCCGCCCGCCGCACTCCCGGCAGACCCGCTCGTCCATGAAGGAGCGGGCGCGCTCCCTGCGGGCCTCACTGGCCGAGGACGCGTACGCCTTGAGGACCAGCCGCCGGGCACTGCTGTAGGTGCCCCGGTAGGGGCGCTGCACCCGGCCGGCCTCCCGGACCGGGTGCACGGTGACCACCGGCTGCTCGTCGGTGAACAGGATCCACTCGCGCTCCTCGGCCGGGAGTTCCCGCCAGGGCCGGTGGACGTCGTACCCGAGGGTGTCGAGGATGTCGCGCAGGTTCTTGCCCTGCCATGCGCCGGGCCAGGAGGCGATCGCGCCCCCGGCGATGCTCAGCGAGGGGTCGGGGACCAGTGATCCCTCGGTGACCTCGTACTCCACGCCCTCCCCGTGGCAGACCGGGCAGGCGCCGACGGGGGTGTTGGGGGAGAAGGAGTCCGAATCCAGGTGCTCGGCCCCGGGCGGATAGGTCCCGGCCCGGGAGTAGAGCATGCGCAGCGAGTTGGAGACCGCCGTCAGGGTGCCGACCGTGGACCGGCCCGAGGGCACCGAACGGGCCTGGGCCAGGGCCACCGCGGGCGGCAGCCCGGTGATGCCGTCCACGTCCGGGGCGGGCAGCTGCTGGAGCAGGCGGCGCGCGTACGGGGCGACCGACTCCAGGTAGCGGTGCTGGGCCTCGGCGTAGACGGTGCCGAACGCGATCGAGGACTTTCCGGACCCGGACACCCCGGTGAAGGCGACGAGCGCGTCGCGGGGCAGGGACACGTCCACGGCGCGCAGGTTGTGCACCCGCGCGCCGCGGACCCGGATGTGGGCGTCGGTGTTCTCCATGTTCAGAGGACTACCCGACGCCGCACCGTGCTCCGCCCGGGGCCCGGCCGGTCCCGTCTCCGCCCGGCGGGCCCGTGGCGGGCGCGGGTCAGCCGGTGTAGGAGGGGTTCTCCTCGATCGGGGTGGCGGGCACGGCCTCGGCCGGGGTGTCCGGGTCGGGGGCGGGGGTGGGCTCCTCGGTCGGCTCCCCCGGGGCGGGGGAGGGCACCTCTTCGGCGGGACCGCCGCCCTCGTTGGGGTCGGGGGAGGGCACCTCTTCGGCGGGACCGCCGCCGTCGGCGGGGTCGTCCGAGAACGGCGCCACCACCGCGGGGGCGGGGGCGGGCTCCGCGGCGAACGCCGGGGAGGCCCCGAAGAACGCCGCGGCCAGGGCCGCTGTGAGGAGGAGGGTGGGCTTGACGCGCATGGTCGGCCTTTCGTCGTGTGCTCGTGGTTCCGCTCGCCGAGCGGTCATTCGGTGATCTCGACCGGCGTGCCGAGCGGCAGGTGCTCGGCCATCCAGGTGATGTCCTCGTTGGAGACCCGGATGCAGCCGTGGCTGACCTCGCCGCCCAGGCCCGACTCGTCGTCGGTGCCGTGCACCGCGAGCTGGCCGGGGCCGCCCGCGAAGCTCTCCAGGGTGTCGGAGTGGCCGCTGAGGCCGAAGGCGTACACGCCGTAGGCGCCGTCGGGGTCCGGGGGCTCCAACAGCTCGGTGAAGTAGTACTCACCGGGCGGTGTCGGGGTGTCGCTCGTACCGATGCCGATCGGCCCGGTCCGGAGTTCCTCCCCGCCTTCGAGGACGGTGAAGGAGAACTCCGACATGTCGATCTCCACGCGGAACGCGGTGACGGTGAGTTCGACGTCGGCGGCCTCGATCCAGCCGGTGGAGCCGTTGGGCCGCACCGGCAGGAGCACCTCCAGCCAGTCGCCCCGGACCTGCCGGACGAGGAAGGTGCGCTCCGCGCCGAGGTCGTTCGGGTTGGCGAGGGTGTGCACCACCTCGCCACCGTCCGGCTCGGAGCGGACCTCGATCCCGTCTCCGGTGACCGTGGCGATGCGGGCTTCCTCGGACTCCTGGACGTCCCCGGCCCCCTGGGAGGCCTCGGCCGCACCCTCGGGGGACGACCCCTCCGAGGGGGGCGAGCAGGCCGTGGCGGCGGTCAGGGCGACGGCGGCCAGGACGGGGAGGAGCCCGACGGCTCCGCGGGACATCAGGGATCGGCGCATGGGGGTCCATCCGGTCGAGGGGGTCCGGCGGGTCTCTCCGCACCGGACGCCATGAAGAGTGGACGAGGAATGTGAAGAACCCGTGTGGCCGTCGTGTGCGTCCCGTGTTCCGACCTGGGGCGCCGCCGTTCGGTCCCGCCGGCCGGCCGGGAGGCGGCCGTACGATCGTCGGTGTCGGGGGCGCCCGCCCCCCCGGTCGGCGAACGGAGGTCCCCGCGTGTGCGCACATGTCCTGGTGGCCGAGGACGACGTGAACCAGGCCGAGCTGATCCGGCGCTATCTGGAGCACGAGGGCCATGCGGTCCGCGTCGTGCACAACGGCCGCGCGGCGCTGGAGGAACACCACCGCGAGCGGCCCGACCTGATCGTGATGGACGTGATGATGCCGGTGATGAGCGGGCTGGAGGCGTGCCGGGTGCTGCGTGCGGAGTCCGACGTGGCGGTGCTGCTGCTGACCGCCCGCTCGACCGAGGAGGACCTGCTGACCGGGCTGGACCTGGGCGCCGACGACTACGTCACCAAGCCCTACAGCCCGAGGGAGCTGATGGCGCGGGTGCGCACGCTGCTGCGGCGTTCGCGCACCCCGGTCCGGGACGAGGAGCAGGTGCTGCGCGCCGGCCCGATCACCGTGGACCCGGCCCGGCACGCGGTGCTGGTGGACGGGGCGCCGGTGGAGTGCACCCCCGTGGAGTTCCAGCTGCTGCGGGCTCTGGCGGACCGGCCCGGCCGGGTGCTGAGCCGGGCCCAGCTGCTGGAGCGCATCCATGGGATCAGCGGGTACATCACCGAGCGGACCATCGACGTCCACGTGAAGAACCTGCGTCGCAAGATCGAGCCGAACCCGCGGCGGCCGGTCCGGCTGGTCACCGTGTACGGGGTCGGCTACAAGCTCGCGGGGCCCGACCGTGTCCGCTGAGCGGCGGGGCCCCGGTCGGCGGGCGCCCGGGCACCGGGGCTCCCTGCGGCACGGCCTGCTGTTCCGCCTGCTGACCGGCTCGGTACTGGTGGCCGTCTGCTCGATCACCGCGACGGCCTGGCTGGCGGTGCAGCGGACGTCGGAGTCCATCACGGTCCAGCAGGGCGAGACCCTGGCGGTGGACACCCACATCCACGACACCCTCCTCGGCTACGCGGCGACCCACCGGGGGTGGGAGGGGGTGGAGGAGACCGTCCGGGAACTGGCCGGGGAGACCGGCCGCCGGATCGCGCTCACCACCGAGGGCCGGGCCGTGATCGCCGACTCCGCCTCCCCGGCCGCGGGGGCCACCGGGGAGGCCCAGCCGCTGCCGCCGAGGACGTCGTCGGTGGTGGACGCGCTGGCGGTGGACGTGACCCTGGCCGCCGGGAGCAGCGACCGTATCGACCCGCGGGCCGTGGGCCCCTTCGCCCTCACCGACCACGAGAACGCCGTGCTGCGAGCCGAGGCCGAGCAGGGGGCGTCCTGCCTCAGGTCGCTGTACGGGGTCGCGGCGGAGGTGGTGTCCGGGCCGTCCGGACGCCCCGTGGTCGAGACGGAGGAAGAGGACGCGTACATGTGGGCCGACTGCGGCCTCGACGTCCTGGACCGGCCGGTCGGGGCCGAGGAGGAGGCGCTGGCCGACCTGAACGCGCGCGTCTCCGACTGCGGGGCCGCCGGGGAGGGCATCGCCTACGCGATGGACGGCCGCACCGGCGGCCTCGTGGTCACGGGGGCGGGCGCCGGGGACCCGTCGGCGCGGCCGGACCCCGACGAGTCCCGCGCCCCGGCCGCGCCGGGGGACCCCGGCGACTCCGCCTTCGAGGAGGCCCCGAGCCCCGCCCCCGGCGGGGAGGGGGGCGGGCCGGCCCCGGATCCGGTTCCAGAAGAGCCCTCCGAGGCCCACCGGGATCCGGAACCGGTCGAGGCGGTGCCCCCCAGGCTCCCCGAGGCGGACGTCCCGCGGGAGGAGACCCCGACGGCCGCTCCGACGCCCCCCGCCACGGAGGGGGTGGCCCGGTCCCGGGTCGACCTGTCACCGGAGGCGGCGGCCTGCCTGGACGCCGCCCGCCGCGCCCAGCTCGCCCCCTACGTGGCCCCCGCCGCGCTGCTCTTCATCGACGACCCCGCCGAGGGACCCGGGGCGGAGTTGTCGCTGTCCCGCGAGGGGGCGCTGCGCGTGGGCGGGGTGGTGCTACTGGTCCTGGTGCTGACCGTGGTGGTGAGCACGACCCTGGCCACCCGGCTGCTGCGTCCCGTGCACGCGCTCACCGACGCAGTGCACCGCATGCGCGAGGGCGGAGGGCCCGCCCGGGTGGAGGTCCGCGACTCCGGTGAGATCGGGCGCCTGGCGGAGGCGTTCAACGAGATGTCGGCGCACCTGGAACGGGCCGAGGAACTGCGCAAGGCGATGGTGAGCGACGTGTCGCACGAGCTGCGCACCCCGCTGAGCAACCTGCGCGGCTGGCTGGAGGCGGTCCAGGACGGGGTGGTCGCGCCCGAACCGGACCGCATGGGGATGCTGCTGGGGGAGACCCTGCTGCTCCAGGCGGTCATCGACGACCTCCAGGACCTCGCCCTGGCCGACGCCGGGCGGCTGCGCCTGGACCCGGAGCCGGTGGAGGTCGGCCCGCTGGTCGAGCAGGTGGTCGCGGGCCACGGGCTGCGCGCGGAGGAGGCCGGGGTGCGGCTGGTCGCCGAGACCCGCGACGTGACCCTGGTCGCCGACCGCACCCGGATGCTCCAGGTGCTGGGGAACCTGGTCGGGAACGCGCTGCGGCACACCCCGGCGGGCGGGACCGTCACCGTGCAGGCCCACCGGGCGGGCTCGGAGGCGGTGCTCAGGGTGAGCGACACCGGGGTGGGCATCGCCGCGGAGGACCTGCCGCACGTGTTCGACCGGTTCTGGCGGGCGGACAGGTCCCGCAACCGGCGCACCGGCGGCAGCGGGCTGGGGCTGGCCATCGTGCGCGGGCTGGTGGAGCTGCACGGCGGGACGGCGGCGGTGAGCAGCACGGTCGGCGAGGGCACCGCCTTCACGCTCCGGCTGCCCCTGGCCGGCCCCCCGGAGAGGAGACCGGCCGCGGAGCGCGGAGCCGGCGGGGCCGACGGGTTCTAGACCAGTCCGCGGCGGCGCAGCAGCGGCTCCAGCCGCGGCTCGCGGCCGAGGAACCCGGCGGTGGCCGCCAGGGGGTCGACGCTGCCGCCCACGGACAGCACGTACCGGCGGAAGCGGTCGCCGTTCTCCCGGGTGAGGCCGCCGTTGTCGTTGAACCACTCGACGCTGTCGGCGTCGAGCACCTCGCTCCACACGTAGGAGTAGTAGCCCGCGTGGTAGTCGCCGGAGAAGCAGTGCTGGAAGTAGGCGGTGCGGTAGCGGGGGCGGACCAGGTCCAGGTCCAGCCCCCACCTCGCCAGGGCCTGCGCCTCGAAGGTCTGCGGGTCCACCTCCTGTCCCGGGGCGATCCGGTGCCAGGACCAGTCCAGCAGCGCCGCCGCCAGGTACTCGACCGTCGCGAAGCCCTGGTCGTAGCGCTCGGCAGCGGCCAGCTTCTCGATGAGCTCGGCGGGCACCGGCTCCCCGGTCTCGTGGTGGCGGGCGTAGTTCGCCAGGATCCGCGGGTGGTTGGCCCACATCTCGTTCACCTGGGAGGGGAACTCGACGAAGTCGCGCGGCACCTCGGTGCCCTCCAGGCGGGGGTAGCGCACCGCCGAGAGCAGGCCGTGCAGGGCGTGCCCGAACTCGTGGAAGGCGGTGTTGACCTCGTCCGGGGTGAGCAGGGTCGGCCCGGAGCCGGGCTTGGTGATGTTGAGGTTGTTGACCACCACCGGCTTCTGGCCCAGCAGCTCCGACTGCTCGACCAGGTTGTGCATCCACGCGCCGCCCTGCTTGGTGGGCCGGGCGTAGGGGTCGAGCAGGAACAGGCCCAGCCCGGACCCGTCGGCGTCGAACACCTCCCACACGCGCACGTCCGGGTGGTAGCCGGCGAGGTCGGGGCGCTCGGCGAAGGTGATGCCGTACAGGCCGGTGGCCGCGTGGAAGACGCCGTCGACGAAGACCCGGTCCAGCTCGAAGTAGGGGCGCAGGGCGGCCTCGTCCACCTCGTAGCGGCTCTGGCGCACCTTCTCCGCGTAGAACGGCCAGTCCCAGGGCTCGATCGTGTGCCCGGCCAGCTCCGCAAGCTCCTCGGTCTGGCGCAGGACGTTGCGCACCGCGGGCTCGACCATGGCGCCCAGCCGCTCCTCGACCGCCTCGGGGGTCCTGGCCGTCTGGTCGGCGACCTTGTGGGAGGCGTGGTCGGGGTGGCCGAGCAGGGCGGCGCGCTCGGCGCGCAGGACCGCCATGCGGGCGGCGATCTCCTGGTTCCGCGGCGCGCGCTCCACGCTGAGCCGGTACAGGCGCTCGCGCACGGACCGGTCGGTGAGGCGCGCCAGCGCGGGCTGGACGGTGGTGTTGAGCAGCGGCAGGGCGTAGGTGCCGTCCTCGCGGGCGGCGGCGGCGATCCGGTCCCCGTCCAGGCCGTCGAGCGCGGCGGCGTCGTCCACGACCAGTTCCGAGTCGGTGGCGGCGGAGACCACGTTCTGGCCGAACTCCGTGGAGAGCCGGGCCAGCTCCTCGTTGATCTCTCTCAGCCGGTCCTGGGCGGGGCCGTCCAGCCGGGCCCCGGCCTTGACGAAGTCGGTGCGGTAGCGCTCCAGGAGGGCCTCGTCCTCGGGGTCCTCGGCGGTCACCCGCTCGATCCGCTCCCACAGGGCGCGGTCGAGGGTGATGGCGTCGGCGTGGGCGCTCAGCCGCGGCATCATCTCCGTCTCGATCTCCTTGACGGTGTCGGAGGCGTCGGAGGAGGCGAAGGTGAAGAAGACGTTCGTGACGCGGCGCAGGACCGCGCCGGAGCGCTCCAGGGCGACGAGGGTGTTGTCGAAGGTGGCGGGGGCCGGGTCGTTCCTGATGGCCTCGATCTCCGCGAGCTGCTCCGCCATGCCGCGTTCGAAGGCGGGGACGAAGTGCTCCTCGCGGATGTTCGCGAAGTCGGGGAGCCCGTAGGGCAGACCGCTGGGGGCGAAGAACGGGTTGTCGGTCAAGGTTCGGACTCCTCTGGTCGTGCGTCGGTCTCCGTGCCGTTCTACCTCGCCCGGGTCGTCCTGTCACTACGCTTTCGTCACCGGTGACGGCGTGTCGACATGTCGAGGTGACATGTCGATCATGAGTGCATTTGTACAGTTTTGCGCCCACCCGGAGCCCGCCCTCCGCCCCGGGAGCCCGGGATCGGACCGGACGCCGCCCCCACCTTCAGGCAAGCTGAAGCCAGAGATAAGCTTCAGGCAATCTGAAGGATGGAGTCCTGCATGGATACCTACGGCGATCTACCGTTCCCCCGGACCGGTCTCGCGCTCGACGCCCTGCGGCTGGCCCGGGAGACCGAGGCCCCGGCGATCTTCAACCACAGCATGCGCACCTACCTCTACGGCCGCTTCCTGGGTGAGCACCGGGGGCTGCGTCCGGACCACGACTACGACGACGAGCTGCTGTTCCTCGGCTGCGTGCTGCACGACATCGGCCTCACCCCGCACGGGGACCTGGGAGGGCGCTTCGACATCGACGGAGCCGACACGGCGGCCGCCTTCCTCCACGACCGGGGGGTGGAGGCGGACCGGGTGGAGGTCGTCTGGGACGCCGTCGCCCTGCACCTGTGCTTCGAGGTGGCGGTGCGCAAGCGCCCGGAGATCGCACTGGTGTCCCTCGGTGCCGGATACGACCTGGGGCGGGAGGGCCCCGCGCTGCCGGAGGGCGAGGCCGACCGGATCCACGCCGTACTGCCCCGCCTGCGCGCGTCCGCCGTACTCTTCGACACCGTCGTCGACCAGGCGATCGCCGACCCCCGCAAGGCACCTCCCTTCAGCCTCCCGGGCGAGTTCCTGCGGCAGCACACCGGGGGGCGGTGGCCGACCTGGCGGGAGCTGATGTCCGAGGAGTCCGGATGGGACGACTACGCGGCGGCGGACGGGCCGGAGCAGGACGGGACCGACGGGTAGACCTGTCGAGAGGTCGACAAGGCGGCCGATCCCCCTGTCTCCCGGCGGCCCCGCGGAACCGGATCAGCCCCACGGGCGGTGCGTCCTCCACTCCGGCGACCGCGCCACACGCTCCTCGGACGGCCCGGCGGTGTCGCGCCGGTGTCCGGAGAGGTCCGGGTCCGGGGGGTGGGGGCCGGTCCGCCAGGGACTCCCGGGCGGCGCCGGACACCCCCGCGGCCGGACACCCCCGCGGCCGGGCGCCGACGCGCGGGCGGCAGATGGCACGGGCACCGGCGGCGAATCGCCTGCGCCCGGTCTCGGCGCCGGGTGCGAGCGGGATGCGGCGGTCCGACAGGTCGGCCGCAGCCGCGTGGAGGGCGGCCGGCCGCTGGGCGGGCGGTGCTCCGGGAGCGGGCGGGGGCGGCCCGAGGAGGATCTCCCCCAGGGCCCCGCGGTCCCGGACGGCGGAGGCCGCAGAGTCCGGATCCCGGCCGGCACGGGCCCTGCGGTCGGAACGGTCGACGGATCGATGAGGGGACGAAGCCCCTTGTCGACAGGTCGGCGCGTCGACCCTCGGGCTCAGCGGCCGTGCGGCGGGGGAACCGCGTGGCCCGGACCCGGCACCCGCTGCTCGCGGAGGGTCTCCGGACTCCCGATCCCCGCGGGGAAGGGCGCCTGGAGCGCCGCGGGGGGCATGCCGTGCGCCACCAGGGCCCGCTTCAGGCCCTCCACGTCCCTGGCCCGCGTGATCAGGTAGCGGCCGTCGCGGGTCACGAACTCCATCCCCTCGCCGGGGCGGCGCTTGGTGAAGTTCCCGTCGGTGCGCAGGGTGGTGTCGCGCAGCCGGAAGCGCGCCCCGCCCGCGTAGGCGATCTCGGCGACGGGCAGCCGCAAGCGCTCACTCTCCGGGGCGTCGCCGCCGAAGAGCCACAGCACCTCCAGGAACGACATCTTCGACAGGGTCAGGACCCCGGCACGGACCTCGGTTCGGACCGAGGACATCCGGGACACCCACCCGGTCAGCAGCAGCCCCAGGGCGAGGGCCAGGAACACGTAGAAGGTCGCGGGCCCCGGATCGAAGGCGAGGTAGCCGAGCAGGGACACCGGCACCAGGGGGACGGGGAGGAGGAAGCCGAGGGCACGCGCCACCGGGGCCACCGTGACCCGCGAGCGGTACCGCGGGGGCACCGGACGGGGGGAGGGATGCGTCAAGGGACTCACTTCCGGAGAGGGCGGGGCCGACGCGGGCTTCGATGCGTGCGCCCGTCCTCCGGTTTCCCGCGGCGACCACGCACCCCGCCCCCGCGCGAACGGGGCCGGACCCGGGCGGGGGCCCGGGTCCGGCCCCGTCGTGCTCCTGGATCACAGGGAGGTGAGGGGCTCGGCCCGCGGCCACTCGATGTCGACGTCCAGCGCCTTGTTGACGTAGTTCGTCAGGACGTTGAGGGCGACCGCCGCGATGACCTCGACGATCTCGGCGTCGCCGAGCCCGGCCGCCCGGGCTGCGTCCAGGGCGGACCCGTCGACGGAGCCGCGCGTCTCCGTGACCTGTACGGCCAGCCGGACGACCGCGGCGGACCGGGGGTCGGAGCTGGTGCCGCGGCGGGCGGCGACGATCTCGTCCCCGTCCACCCCGGCCACGTTGGCGGCGATGTAGGTGTGCGCCGAGAGGCAGTAGTCGCAGCCGTTGGCCTCGGCGACGGCGAGCGCGATCCGCTCGCGGTCCGCGGCGGACAGGGCGCCCCCGGCCAGCGCACCGCTGAGGCCGAGGTAGCCCTTGAGCGCGGAGGGGCTGTTGGCCAGGGCCTTGGCGAGGTTCGGGACGACTCCGAGCGCCTGCTTCACCGCGTCGAGCTGCTCGGCGGCGGCGGTGTCGGCGGTTTCGCGCTCGATGAGGGTGACACGGGACATGGGGGTTCTCCTGACGCTCTTATCGAACAGACCTGTTCGTTCGATTGAGATGAACCTAGCCAGCGCCTCCCCGACTTGTCAAACAGACCTGTTCGTTCGAAGCTGGAGGCATGGAACTCACGACGAAACGCCCCTCCGCACGCGAACGGCTCCTCGCCGCGGCCGACCGGCTGTTCTACGAGGAGGGCATCCACCCGGTCGGGGTAGACCGGGTGATCGCCGAGAGCGGGGTCGCCAAATCCACGATGTACGTGCACTTCCGTACCAAGGAGGCGCTCGTGGAGGCCTACCTGAGGCAGCGCCACCAGGCGATCCGCGAGCAGGTGGAGGCGGTGGTGGACGCCGCGCCCGAAGGGGTGCGGGAGCGGGTCATGGCCGTCTTCGACGCCTATGGGGGCGGGGTCTGCTCCCCCGACTGGAAGGGCTGCCCGTTCGCCAAGGCCGCCGCGGAGTACCCCACCCACGAGGGCATCCGCTCGGCCGTCCGGGACTACCGGTCCTGGCAGCTCGGGCTGTTCACCCGGGTCCTCGGTCCGCGGAAGGAGCTCTCCTACCTCGTGCCCGCCCTGCTCCAGCTGCTGGACGGGTCCATGGCCGGCGCCCACCTCGACGGCGACACCGGCTCCGTCGGGACCGCCCGGCGCACGGCGGGAACGCTGCTCACGGCCGCCGACATCGGCTGATCCGCCCTGACCGCCCCGCCGGGAGCGGGCGGGGCGGTTCTGCACGCCCCAGGCGGGCGGCGGCCGCGTGTATCGCGTGTGTATCCCGGATGTATCCGCCGTCCCTACCGTGGTCGTCGGCCGCCGGGAGCCACCGGCGGCCCGGTACACGGCCACGACGGACCACGGGTCCGGGATCGGAGTGTCATGTTCGGGAGCATCGGAAGGCTGGGGGACCGGCTTCTCGCCCGCGTCGTCCCCCGGGCCGAGGCCGACGCCTCCTCCTGCTGGTACGAATACGCCCCCATCAGCTCCCCCTGCATCCGGCGGACCTGCTGCAACATCGGCGGATACGTCGGAGTCCAGTGCAGCGCCTTCAGGCCCTGCTGACCCGCGCACGACCAACGGAAAGGACCCCCATGCTCGGCTCTCTGGGAGACCGGCTTCTCGCCCGCGTCGTCCCCAAGGCGAAGGCGAGTGCCAACCCGTACTGCTGGTACCAGTACGCGCCCGTCACCTCGCCCTGCATCCGCCGCTACTGCTGCGACCCGCCCGGCAGCACCCCCGTCACCTGCACCCTCTACAAGCCCTGCTGACCCGGTCCGATGACCGACCGGCCCCGTGAAGGGGCCGCGTACCGGAGGTGCCGCCGATGTCCCACCCCCGCATGGCGTGCCGGGCGCCCACCGCGCCCGCGTTCCACCCGCCCGCCGACGGCGGGCCGTGCGGGAGGGGGGCGGTCGGCGGCACCACCGCCGCGCGCGGGCCGAGACCCCCGTGGGCGGCCCGCCGCCCCGGACCCGGGCGGGAGGGGCGGCCATGACGGCGGCGCTCCTCACCGCCGCGGGGATCGCGGTCGCGGTCCCGCTCGGCCTGCTCCTGTGGCTCAACCGCACGCTGGTCGCGGTGGACGTGGTCGGGCAGAGCATGGAGCCCGCGTTCCACCACGGCGACCGGGTGCTCGTGCGCCGCGTCCCCGCGCGGCGCCTGCGCGTGGGGGACGTGGCCGTGCTGGGCCGCCCCGACACGGAGGACCTCCAGGACCTGGCCCTGCTCGTGGGCTCGCTGCCGCCCTGGGTGGTCAAGCGGGTCGCGGCGCTGCCCGGCGACCCCGTCCCCGGCTCCGTCCCCGCGGAGGGCGGCACGGTGCCGCCCGGAAGGCTGGTGGTCCTGGGCGACAACACCGGCAACAGCACGGACTCGCGCGTGTGGGGACCCGTCCCGGACGACCGGGTCCTCGGGGTCGTGCTGCGGCGGATGGCCTCCCGGCCCGCGCGCTCCAGCGGCTCCGGTCCGGGGAGCCGGGCGGCCCGGCAGCGGGGAGCCGCCGGACCGGGCCCGGCCGCATAGGCGCGCGCCGTCACCGCCGGTCAGGCGAACCGCGCAAAGGCGGCGTGCGTCTCCGCCCCCGGACCGCACACCCCAGGACAGGGGGAGCTGCGCCCCCGCCCGCCCCGCCGCCGCAGGCCGCACGGCCCCGGACCCCGCGCACGCCGGTCCGGTGGCCGCGGCCCCGGGAGCACCGGGGCCGGCGTCGCCGTCCGCCCCCGCGCCGCGGGCGGAGGCTCTCCGTCCCCCTCGCCGGCGCGGCACGGGGTGCGTGCGGACCCCGCCCCGGCCGTGTCGGGAGACGGGCCCGGGAGGCCCGGCGCCTCGGCGCGCACCCGGCCCGGGCCGACCCGCCGACGAACCGGCGTGTCCCCTTGTCGGCGCGTCCCCTTGTCGACACGTCGTCCCGTCGACATGTCCCCGAACACGCGAGAGGCCCCCTGCCTCGATGGCAGGGGGCCTCTCGACCGTGTGGGCGTACCAGGACTTGAACCTGGGGCCTCATCCTTATCAGGGATGCGCTCTAACCGACTGAGCTATACGCCCGTGTTCCGTGTGGAACTCTACCGCATCCGGTGGGCCGGGGCGAACCGGCGGCCGAGGGCGGACGGAAGCCGGAACGCGGTGTTCGCGTCCCTCTTCACCTCCGATTTTACCGCCGTCCGGGAGTGCTCCGGACACCCCCGGACGCGCCGAGGGGCCGCCCGTCCGGGCGGCCCCTCGCACGGACACGTCCTACTCGGCCTCGGAGAGGGTGATGTCCAGGCCGCCCACCAGGTCGGCGACCAGGTTGTACACCATGGCGCCCACCGTGGACAGGGCGGTGATGAGCACGATGTTCAGCGCCCCGACCACACCCGTGTAGCCGAGCACCCGGCCGGGGGAGAACCACGCGGCGGGGTTGAGGCCCAGCTCGTCCTCGCCGCCGCCCTCACCCTCGAGCAGGGCGTTGATCATGTTGGTCAGCTCGTCGAACACGCCCAGCATCGACAGGGTCGCGTAGATCACGGCGATCGCCACGAACAGGACGATGAAGCACACCAGCGAGACGACGAAGCTGAACTTCATCACCGACCAGGGCTCCACGCGGGACACCGTCAGGTGCGCCTTGCGGCTGCTCAGGCTCGCCTTGCCCGCGGCCGCCTCCTGGGAGCCGGTGCCGACCGCGGCCGCCTCCTGGGGCTCCGTGCCGCCCGGGGTCTCCGTCATGGTGGCCGCCTCTCCGTCGCCCGCAGGGGCCGTGTCGGTCGTCTCCACGTCCCCTGCGGGAGCGGTGTCGTTCGTGGTGGTGTTCCGCTGGTTGTCAGACATAGAAACGTTACCGCTGGACTTTCCTTGAGAGCGGGTGGTTGAGCGACCAGGACCCGTGGGGGTGGTCCGTACCCCCACGGGTCCTATCGGGACTTAACGCGCAGTCTAGGCCTCGGGTTCACCTTCGGCGGCGACCGTCTCGACGGCCGTGTCGCCCACGATGCCCTCGAGCTCCTCCTCGGCGTCACCGGCCTCGGCGTTGCGGGCGATGGCGACGATCTTGTTGCCCTTGTCGAGGTTCATCAGCCGGACGCCCATGGTGGTGCGGCCCGACTGCTTGACCTCGGCCGCGCCGGTGCGGATGACCCCGCCGGCGGAGGTGATCGCGAAGACCTCGTCGATCTCCGGGTCCACCATGAGCGCGCCCACCAGCTTGCCGCGGGCCTCGACGACCTTGGCGGTCAGCACGCCCTTGCCGCCCCGGTTCTGCACCGGGTACTGGTCGGAGGGGGTGCGCTTGGCGTAGCCGTTCTCGGTGGCGACCAGGACGTCGGTGGACCCGTCGCCCGGCCGGATGACGTCCATGCTCAGCAGGTAGTCGCCCTCCAGGAACCGCATGCCGATCACACCGCTGGTCGCCCGGCCCATCGGGCGCAGCGACTCGTCGGAGGCGGGGAAGCGGATCGCCTGGGCGTCGCTGGAGATCAGCAGCAGGTCGTCGTCGCCGAACACCAGGCGGGCGGCGATCAGCTCGTCCCCCTCGCGCAGGTTGATCGCGATGATGCCGGCCGAGCGCGCCGAGTCGAAGTCCTCCAGGCGGGACTTCTTGACCAGGCCCTCCCGGGTGGCCAGCACCAGGTAGGGGGCCGCCTCGTAGTCGCGCAGCGCCATGATCTGCGCGATCTCCTCGCCGGGCTGGAACGGCAGCAGGTTGGCGACGTGCTGACCGCGGGCGTCGCGGGCGGCCTCGGGCAGCTCGTACGCCTTCGTCCGGTACACCCGGCCCTGGTTCGTGAAGCACAGGATCCAGTGGTGGGTGGTGGTGACGAAGAAGTGCTGGACGATGTCGTCCTGCTTGAGCTGGGCGCCGCGCACGCCCTTGCCGCCGCGCTTCTGCGCCCGGTAGTTGTCGATGCGCGTGCGCTTGGCGTACCCACCGCGGGTGATCGTGACGACCACGTCCTCCTCCGCGATGAAGTCCTCCATGCGCATGTCGCCCTCGAAGGGGATGATGTGCGTGCGCCGCTCGTCGCCGTACTTGTCGACGATCTCGCCCAGTTCCTCGCGGATGATGGTGCGCTGGCGGGTGTCCGACTCCAGGATGTCGTTGTAGTCGGCGATCTGCGCCATGAGCTCGTCGTACTCGGACGTGAGCTGGTTGCGCTCCAGGGCGGCCAGCTTGCGCAGCTGCATGTCGAGGATGGCGCGGGCCTGGACGTCGTCGATGTCCAGCAGGCCCATGAGGCCGGTGCGGGCGTCGTCGGCGGAGGCGCTGGACCGGATGAGGGCGATGACCTCGTCGATGCGGTCCATGGCCTTGAGCAGCGCGCGCAGGATGTGGGCGCGCTCCTCGGCCTTGCGGAGCAGGTACCGGGTGCGCCGGACGATGACCTCGACCTGGTGCTTGACCCAGTGCCGGATCATCTGGTCCAGGCGCAGGGTGCGCGGCACCCCGTCGACCAGCGCCAGCATGTTGGCGCCGAAGGTCTCCTGCAGCTGGGTGTGCTTGTACAGGTTGTTGAGCACGACCTTGGCGACGGCGTCGCGCTTGAGCACGATGACCAGGCGCTGGCCGGTGCGGCCGCTGCTCTCGTCGCGCACGTCGGCGATGCCGCTGATCTTGCCGTCCTTGACCAGGTCGGCGATCTTCAGCGCGAGGTTGTCCGGGTTGACCTGGTAGGGCAGCTCGGTGATGACGAGGGTCTGGCGGCCCCGCTTGTCCTCCTCGACCTCGACCACGGCGCGCATGGTGATGGAGCCGCGCCCGGTCCGGTACGCCTCCTCGATGCCGCGCTTGCCGACGATGAGGCCGCGGGTCGGGAAGTCGGGGCCCTTGATGCGCGCGATGAGCGCGTCGAGCAGGTCGTCGTCGGAGGCCTCGGGGTGGTCGAGGTACCAGTAGACGCCCTCGGCGACCTCGCGCAGGTTGTGCGGCGGGATGTTGGTGGCCATGCCCACCGCGATGCCCGAGGAGCCGTTGACCAGCAGGTTCGGGAAACGGGCGGGCAGTACGACGGGCTCGGAGGAGCGGCCGTCGTAGTTGGGCCGGAAGTCGACGGTCTCCTTGTCGATGTCCCGGAGCATCTCCATGGCCAGCGGGGCGAGCTTGCACTCGGTGTACCGCATGGCGGCCGCCGGGTCGTTGCCCGGGGAGCCGAAGTTGCCGTTGGGGTCGACCAGCGGCATGCGCATGGACCACCACTGGGCCAGCCGGACCAGGGTGTCGTAGATGGCGCTGTCGCCGTGGGGGTGGTAGTTGCCCATCACGTCGCCGACGACGCGGGCGCACTTGAAGAACCCGCGGTCGGGGCGGTAGCCGCCATCGTACATCGCGTACAGCACGCGCTGGTGGACGGGCTTGAGGCCGTCGCGGACGTCGGGCAGGGCACGGCCGACGATGACCGACATCGCGTAGTCGAGGTAGCTGCGCTGCATCTCGACCTGGATGTCGACCGGCTCGATGCGGTCGGTGACGCGTTCGGGCGTCTCCAGAGCGGAGTCCGCTCCCTCAGGGGCGTCCGGGTTGTTCGCATCCGTCACGGATGTCGATCCCTTCTACGAAGCTTCGTTGAGCTCGGTTCGCTGCCCGGGGCACGGCCCCGGGCCTGGTCCCTAGATGTCCAGGAAGCGGACGTCCTTGGCGTTGCGCTGGATGAAGGCGCGTCGGGACTCGACGTCCTCGCCCATGAGCACGCTGAACATCTCGTCGGCCTGGGCGGCGTCCTCCAGGCTGACCTGGAGGAGAACCCGCCGGTCGGGGTCCATGGTGGTGTCCCACAGCTCGTTGGCGTTCATCTCGCCCAGGCCCTTGAAGCGCTGGACCATGTCGCGCGGGCGCGGGTCCTTCTTGCCCGCGGCGACGCCCGCCTCGATGACGCGGTCGCGCTCGGCGTCCGAGAAGGCGTAGCTCGCGTCGGTGCCGCGCTGGTCCCACTTGATCTTGTACAGCGGCGGCTGGGCCAGGTAGACGTGGCCGAGCTCCACCAGCGGCTTCATGAAGCGGAACAGCAGGGTGAGCAGCAGGGTGCGGATGTGCTGGCCGTCGACGTCGGCGTCGGCCATCAGGATGATCTTGTGGTACCGCAGCTTCTCGACATCGAACTCCTCGTGGATGCCGGTGCCCAGGGCGGTGATGATCGCCTGGACCTCGTTGTTCTTGAGGATGCGGTCGATGCGGGACTTCTCGACGTTCAGGATCTTGCCGCGGATGGGCAGGATGGCCTGGTTGTTCGGGTTGCGGCCGCCCTTGGCGGAACCGCCCGCGGAGTCGCCCTCCACGATGTAGACCTCGCACTCCTCCGGGTTCGTCGACTGGCAGTCGGACAGCTTGCCGGGGAGGGAGGTGGACTCCAGGAGGGTCTTGCGGCGGGTGAGGTCGCGGGCCTGGCGGGCGGCGATGCGGGCGCGGGCCGCCTGGCTGGCCTTGGACACGATGTCCTTGGCCTCGCCGGGGTTGCGCTCGAACCAGTCGCGCAGGTGCTCGTTGGTGACCTTCTGGACGAAGGACTTGGCCTCGGTGTTGCCGAGCTTGGTCTTGGTCTGGCCCTCGAACTGCGGTTCGGCGAGCTTGACCGAGATGATGGCGGTGAGGCCCTCGCGGATGTCGTCGCCGGTGAGGTTGTCGTCCTTCTCCCGCAGCAGCTTCTGGTCGCGGGCGTACCGGTTGACGATGGTGGTGAGCGCCGAGCGGAAGCCCTCCTCGTGGGTGCCGCCCTCCGTCGTGTTGATGACGTTGGCGAAGGTGTGCACCGAGGAGGTGTACGAGTGGTTCCACTGCATGGCGATCTCCGCCGACATCCCCTCGCCCTCTTCCTCGAAGGAGATGATCGACGCGTGCGCCGGCTCCTTCTTGGCGTTGATGTAGCTGACGAAGTCGGAGAGACCGTTCTCGTAGTGGAACGTGTTGACCGTCGGGCCGCCGTCGGTGTGGTCGGGGCGCTCGTCGCGGATGGTGATGGCGAGCCCCTTGTTGAGGAACGCCGTCTCCTGGAGGCGACGGGACAGGGTCTCGTAGGAGAACGTGGTGGTCTCGAAGATCGAGCCGTCGGCCCAGAAGGTGATCTGGGTGCCGGTCTCCTCGGTGGCCTCGCCCTTGACGAGCTCGCCCGTGGGGGCGGTCATCTCGTAGTGCTGCCGCCAGACGTGCCCGTCCCGGCGGATCTCGACGTCCAGTGCGGTGGACAGGGCGTTGACGACGGAGACGCCGACGCCGTGCAGACCGCCGGAGACGGCGTAGGACTTGCCGTCGAACTTGCCGCCCGCGTGCAGCGTGGTGAGGACGACCTCGACCGCCGGACGCTTCTCCACCGGGTGGAGGTCGACGGGGATGCCGCGGCCGTTGTCGGCCACCCGCACGCCGCCGTCGGCCAGCAGGGTCACCTCGATGGCGTCGGCGTGGCCCGCCATCGCCTCGTCGACGGAGTTGTCGACCACCTCGTAGACGAGGTGGTGAAGGCCGCGCTCCCCGGTGGAACCGATGTACATTCCGGGGCGCTTGCGGACCGCCTCAAGCCCCTCCAGAACCGTGATTGATCGAGCGTCGTAGGCCAAGTGGGTACACCCTCCTGCTGGGGACGCCTGCCGACCGCGGCCGAGCGGACGGCGGAGGACCGGCGGCATGGCGATCGCAGGGTCGGAATGCCGCGACACCTGGGGGATCACCGTTCGCCGCACGGCCCGTCCGCCCACCCTCTCTTGGGGGCGTGATACCGGCTACAGGCGTCTGAAGAACCGCTTCCATGATACCCCGCGCGGTACGACAAAGTGGCATTGGCGGCCCTGTGCCGCATCACAACGACCGTTCGGGGAGGGAGACGACTCCCCACACACGGGATGGGCTTCTCGGAGTTCCGCGGGCGCTTCAGATGCCTTGGGGGGTGGTGCGGTCCGGGAACCCGTCCGTCCACCCCGTCCCACCGGGGGACACCTACCCCGCCCGCCCCGCGGGAACCGCTCCCACCTGGGGATATCCACAGCCTGTGGACGGCCGGTCCCGCTGCGCCGCGCTCCGCAGGACTCAGCGTCGGCGGGAACCGGGGCCCTTGATCCTGATGGAGACGACGGTGCCCTCGCCCAGTTCCTCGTTGACCCGCCTCATCAGGTCCCGCACCATCGAGCGCGCGTGGGCCGCCATCGTCGGCGAATCGGCCACCAGGACCAGCTCGCCCTCCGAATAGCTCTCCGGGCGCAGACGGCGGGCATTGAACTCGCCCACGATCTCCGACCAGCGCCCGAAAACGCCGCCGATGGCCACCTGCTCCTGCCATCCGTGCTCGATCAGCCAGGTCCTCACGGCCTCCCCGAACATCTGCGGCTCGTTGCGTGACCGCAACCGGCCACGGCGGCGCGGGCCGGTGCCGCGCGGGACGGCCCCGCGCTCGCGGGCCTCGGCGCGGGCGCGCGCCAGCGCCTGGCGGGCGAGGTCCGCCCCGGAGGCGGCGGGCGGAGCGGCGGGGGCCGCGGACGCGGAGTCCGCGCGGCCGTCCACAGGCTGTGGACGGCGGGCGGCCGAGCCCGGACCGGAGGGGGCCGGACCGCGGCGGGGATCCACAGGCTGTGGATACTGCTCACTCACCGCGGACCTCCCCCCCGCCCACGCCGAACCGGGCACCGTCCAGCTCCACCGGGATGTCGTCCTCGACCGCCGCCGTCACCAGCACCTGCTCGGCGTCGCGGACCCGCTCGGCCAGCCTGCGCCGCCGCTCGGAGTCCAGCTCCGCGAAGACGTCGTCGAGGATGAGGACCGGGTCGTCGCCGTCCTCCCGCAGCAGGTCGAACGCCGCCAGCTTCAGCGAGAGCGCGTACGACCACGACTCGCCCTGGCTGGCGTATCCCCTGGCGGGCATCCCGCCCAGCTCCAGGAAGAGGTCGTCGCGGTGCGGGCCCACCAGGCTCACCCCGCGCTGGAGCTCGCGGTCGCGCTGGGCGGCCATCGCCCCGACCAGGGCCTGCGCCAGGGCCGCGCGCTCGCGCGGAGGCTCTCCGCCCTCCTCCGCCAGGGAGGTCCGGTAGGCGGGCACGGCCGGGCCCCCGGAGTCGGTGAGCCCCGCGTAGGAGGCCCCCACCAGCGGGCGCAGCGCCTCCACCAGGTCCAGCCGGGCGGCCAGCAGCTCCGCCCCGGCCTCCGCCAGGTGGGCGTCCCAGACCTCCAGCGTGCTCAGGTCGGGGGCCGAGCGCTGCCGGAACATCCGCCCCGACGCGGTCTTGAGCAGGGCGTTGCGCTGCTTGAGGACCCGGTCGTAGTCCGCTCGGACCCCCGCCATGCGCGGGGAGCGGGCCACCAGCAGGTCGTCGAGGAAGCGGCGCCGCTCACCGGGGTCGCCCTTGACCAGGGACAGGTCCTCGGGGGCGAAGAGCACCGTGCGCAGGATCCCCAGAACGTCGCGCGGGCGACCGGCGGCGGCCCGGTTGATCCGGGCGCGGTTGGCGCGGCCCGGATTGATCTCCAGGTCGACCAGCATGTCCCGCTCGTCGCGCACCACCCGGGCGCGCACGATGGCGCGGGCCGCGCCCTGGCGGACCAGGGGGTTGTCCGAGGAGACGCGGTGGCTGCCGAGGGTGGCGACGTAGCCGATCGCCTCGACCAGGTTGGTCTTGCCCTGGCCGTTGGATCCGACGAACACGCTCACGCCCGGGCCCAGTTCGACGAGGGCCTCGGCGTAGGAACGGAAGTCGGCCAGTTGCAGGTGGGAAACGTACATCCGGCCTTCCTCCTGGTCAGGGGAGCGGACGGGCTGCGGGAAGGGAAAGGGAAGGGCGAAGGCGGAGGAAAGGGGCGCCCGGCGCCCGGAGCGGCGCCGCGGGGCGCGTCCCGGACCCCGACGGGTCCGGGACGGGTCGGCCGGTGTCAGTCCCTGGCCGCGGTGGCTCCGTCGGCCCTGGTGACCGCGTGGCCGCCGAACTGGTTGCGCAGCGCCGCGACGACCTTCATCGCCGGGCTGTCGTCCTGGCGGGAGGCGAAGCGGGCGAAGAGCGAGGCGGTGATGGCCGGGGCCGGGACCGCCAGGTCCACGGCGGCCTGGACCGTCCAGCGGCCCTCGCCGGAGTCCTGGGCGTAACCGCGCAGGCCGGAGAGGTCGGGGTCCTCCTCCAGCGCCCGGGACAGCAGGTCGAGCAGCCAGGAGCGCACCACGGTGCCCTCGCGCCAGCTCTCGAAGGTGCCCGGGACGTCGTCGACGATGCCGGAGGCGGCCATGAGCTCGAAGCCCTCGCCGAAGGCCTGCATCATGCCGTACTCGATGCCGTTGTGGACCATCTTGACGAAGTGGCCCGCGCCGACGCGGCCGGCGTGCACGAAACCGCCGCCCTCGTCGGGGGTGAGGGAGTCGAAGACCGGCCGGGCCAGCTCGATGTCGGCGGCCTCGCCGCCGACCATGATCCCGTAGCCGTTCCGGCGGCCCCAGACGCCGCCGCTGACCCCGGCGTCGATGTAGCGCACACCCCTGGCGGCCAGGCGGTCGGCGCGGGGGCGGTCGTCCACGTAGTGGGTGTTGCCGCCCTCGATGATCAGGTCGCCCTCCTCCAGGAGGTCGCCCAGCGCCGTGATGGTCGACTCGGTGGGCTCCCCGGCGGGGACCATCACCCAGACGACGCGGGGGGCGTCCAGGCGGGCCACCAGGGTCTCGAGGTCGTCGACGTCGCGGTCGGGGGAGGCGACGTCGAACCCGACCACCTCGTGCCCCTTCTCGCGGAGCCGGGCGGCCATGTTGCCGCCCATCTTCCCCAGGCCGACCATTCCGAGCTGCATGCTCTCGCTCCCCCTTGTACGCCGTCTGCGGGCGGGTTCTTCTGACAGTGGATCGTGACCGCGGGACGGCCCGACCGGGCGCCGCGGGGGCGCCGTGGGCCGGGCCTCGGCGCCCGGGTCAGTTCGGCTGTCGTACCGGCATGATCAGGTAGCGGTACTCGGGCTCGGCGCCCTCGGCCGCGGGCTTGCCGGTGAGGATCGACGGCCGGGTCGAGGTGGTGAAGTTCAGACGGGCCACGTCGGTGCCGATGGCGCCGAGGCCGTCGAGCAGGTAGCCGGAGTTGAAGGCGATCTGGATGTCCTCGCCCTCGAGCTCGGCCTCCAGGACCTCGACCGCCTGGGCCTCCTCGCCGGTCCCGGCCTCCAGGACCAGCTGCCCGGGGGTGAACGACAGGCGCAGCGGCGTGTTGCGCTCGGCGACCAGGGAGACGCGCTTGACGGCCTCGACGAACTCGGAGCGGGACACCTCGGCCACGGAGTTGAACGTGTCCGGCAGCAGTGCGCGGTACTTGGGGAACTCGCCGTCGAGCAGGCGGGTCGTGGTGCGGCGGCCGCCGCCCTCGAAGCCGATCATGCCCTCTCCGGTGTCGCTCCCGGAGAGCGCGATGGAGACCTCGGCACCGGAGGTGAGCGACTTGGCGGTGTCGTGCAGCGTCTTGGCCGGGACCAGCGCGACCGCGGACAGGCCCGGGTCCTCGGGCTTCCAGGTGAGCTCGCGGACCGCGAGGCGGTAGCGGTCGGTGGAGGCCAGCGTGATGGTCTCGCCCTCGATCTCGACGCGCACACCGGTGAGCATCGGCAGGGTGTCGTCGCGGCCGGCGGCCACCGCCACCTGGCCGACCGCGGCGGCGAAGGCGTCGCTGCCGACGGTCCCGCTCACACCGGGCATCTCCGGGAGCGTGGGGTAGTCCTCCACCGGCATGGTGGTGAGCGTGAACTTGGCGCTGCCTCCGGTCACCACGACCTTCGCACCGTCGGTGGAGATCTCCACAGGCTGTGCGGGGAGGTTGCGGGTGATCTCGGCCAGGAGCTTGCCGGTGACCAGGACCGTGCCCGGCTCCTCGACGTCCACGTCGACGACGGCCTGCGTGGAGACCTCGTAGTCGAAGCCGGACAGTCGCAGCTGCTGACGGCCGTCGAACTCGCCGGCCTCCAGCAGGACTCCGACGAGGACGGGGACCGAGGGGCGCGTCGGGAGTGTGCGCGCGGTCCAGGCGACCGCTTCGGCCAGTACGTCGCGTTCGACCCGGAACTTCACTTTCCGACTCACTTTCCGCCCTGGCCGGGTGGCACCCGGCCGAAGGCCTCAACGTTGCAGCTGACGGATGTCTGTGGGGATCGGGGCCGGATCCGGTCGTCGACAGGCTGTGGACGAACGCTGGCCGTGCACCGTGCGGGCGCGTGACCTGGTGCGTCGTCGGATCCGTCGAGGCCGGTCGGGCCGCGGTCTCCTGCTAGGGGGCACCGCTCGGAGCCGGGCGGCGGAGGACAGGGGCGAGACCACACGTTACCCGGATTCACCCGCTGCCGCTGACGGCTCGTGGGTCTCGGCGGTCTCGGCGAGTTGTCCACAGATTTTCCGCGTTGCCGTTTCGAAGCCACACTTGGGTTGATCTAGGTGCGCAGTAGTAGTAGGGCCTGTGGATACTGTGGATAACCCTCGTTTTACCAGGTCAGTACGGGAATTTTTATCCACAGGTCCTGTGGAGAACCCTGTGCACAACTTCGGGGGGCTGTGGATGAATCGGGTTGTCCCCAAGTTTTCCACAGCTCGTCCACAGGCTCGTCCACAGGTTTTCCCCAGGTTCTCCACAGCAGCCTGTGGTCTGGTGATCCCATGACCCCCCGCACCGTCCACAGGGAGACCCCGGGTTACCCACAGCCCGAGCGCAGTTGTCCACAGGTTATCCACATGGTTGTCCACAGATTTGGGCCCCCTCCTGTGGATAACTCGGCCGAACTCTCCGGAAAAAATTTTTCGACCCCCTGCGCATTACCGGCGAACCTGCGCAAAAAGGCGGGGGGTCGAGTTGTCCACAGGGAAGAAGACAATGTCCGTTGGCGCGATCCGCTCCGGCGGCCGGTGTGGGCAGGGCAACAGCCTCTCCGACGCCCGGAAACCAGGACGGAGCAGCGGTTCCGGGCAGTGGCGGTGACGTTCGGCGACACACCTCGCCGAGCTCCCGAACCGGGGTGAGGTTGGGCATAAACCTGTGGATAACCGCCTGTGGACAGCCCCAGCCTGTGGATAACCCCCTGTGGACAACGCCTCCGGGTCCGTTCCGCGTGGTTGTGCACAGGCGGGGGAGGAGATGCGGGGAAGCGCCGGATCCGCGCCCGGGGACACGTGGCCGGGCGGGGGAGGGCGTGTCGCGTCCCGACGGCCCCCGGCGCGGTCCTCCGGCCCCGCTCTCCCGTGTGCGCGCCGACGGCGCCCGCCGCCGCGCCGTCTCCGGTAGAGCCGCCCCGACCGCACCGGCCGACGTGAGCGGGCCCGGGGGCCGACCGGCGGCCGCCGTCGGACGACCGGTGAGGACGCGGCCGCGCGGGGGGCGGCACCGCACCGGAGGAGGCGGCCCCCCACCCTCGGCGCGGCTTCCGCACAGGCCTGTGGACGCGGGAGAGCAGAACGGGGGCGATATGTCGCCAGGTGTCCTTGCGGACGTGTCGACACATCGCCCCCGGGGGCCGTGCGGCCGGGGTCAGGTCAGGGACGGCTGGTCCTTGATCCGGCTCGTGAGCTCGTGGACCTGGTTGTAGATGGAGCGGCGCTCGGCCATCAGCGCCCGCACCTTGCGGTCGGCGTGCATGACCGTGGTGTGGTCGCGGCCGAACTGCTGCCCGATCTTGGGCAGGGACAGGTCCGTCAGCTCCCGGCACAGGTACATCGCGATCTGCCGGGCGGTCACCAGGACCCGGGAGCGGGAGGTCCCGCACAGGTCCTCCACCGTCAGCCCGAAGTACGCCGCCGTCTGGGACATGATCGCGCCCGCCGTCACCTCGGGGATGTCGGCGCCGGGCACCAGGTCGCGCAGCACCTGGCTGGTGAGGTCCAGGTCCACCGACTGCCGGTTCAGGCTGGCGAACGCGGTCACCCGGATCAGCGCGCCCTCCAGCTCCCGGATGTTGGTGGAGATCTTGCTGGCGATGAACTCCAGCACCTCCGGCGGGGCGGCCAGGCCCTCCTGCACCGCCTTCTTGCGCAGGATCGCGATGCGCGTCTCCAGCTCCGGCGGCTGCACGTCGGTGAGCAGGCCCCACTCGAACCGGCTGCGCATCCGGTCCTCCAGCGTGGTCAGCTGCTTGGGCGGCCGGTCGCTGGAGATGACGATCTGCTTGTCGGAGTTGTGGAGCGTGTTGAAGGTGTGGAAGAACTCCTCCTGCGTCTGCTCCTTGTTCTCCAGGAACTGGATGTCGTCCACCAGGAGCACGTCGATGTCCCGGTACCGGCGCCGGAAGCCGTCGGCCTTGCCGTCGCGGATCGAGTTGATGAACTCGTTGGTGAACTCCTCGGAGCTGACGTACCGCACCCGGGAGCCCTCGTAGAGCCGGTGCGTGTAGTGCCCGATGGCGTGCAGCAGGTGGGTCTTGCCCAGACCGGAGCCGCCGTGGATGAACAGCGGGTTGTACGCCTTGGCGGGGGCCTCGGCCGCGGCCACCGACGCCGCGTGGGCGAAGCGGTTGCTGGAGCCGATGACGAAGGTGTCGAAGGTGTACTTGGGGTTGAGGCGCGCGTGCTCGCCCGGGGGCACCTCGGGCGAGCGGCCGGGAGGGGAGGCCGGTGCGGGCTTGGCCGCCACCGGGGCCGGGGCCTGATCGCGTACCGGGGGGTCCGGCGGCTCGGGGGCCGCGGCACCGCCGTCGGCGTCGCCCGCCGTGTCGGCCGCGGGGTCCGGCGCCTCGGCCGGCTCCGGCTCCTGCGCCGCGGGGGCCTCCGGAGGCGCCTGGTGCCCGGCGGGGGCCGACCGCTCGGGGGTCTCCCAGCGGTTGGGGCGCTCCCAGCCCGACTCCTCGGTGTCCCAGGCCGGGCGTCCCCACGCGGGGTCCTCGGGGGAGGAGTGGACGGGCTGCTCCCACAGCGGGGGAGTGGTGGACTGCCGCGGCTGCGGCCGGGCGGGCGCGGCCGCCCAGGACGAGGGCTCGCCGTACTGGAGCTCCTCCTGGGTGAAGGAGTCGTCCCGCCGGCGCCCGGAGCCGCCGGGGTGCGTGTAGGCGTCGGGGCCCGAACCGAGCAGGTCGGCCTCGGGCGGCAGCGCCGCGTGCCGCCCGTAGGTGCGCTCGGGGGCGGCGGAGGGGCGCGCGTGGTGGCCGCGCGGCTCCCGCGGGGCGGAGGGGGACCCGGGAGGGGCGCCCTGGTCGAACGGTCCGGGGCCGCCGCCGTGCGGTGCGGGCGGCGGCGCGTCGGACGGCCCGTCCGCATCGCGCGGGGAGTAGGAGGACGCCGAGACGGGCGGGGGCGGCGGAGTGGGCACCGCGGTGGGGTCGACCGTCACCGCGACCCGGATCTCCCGTCCCAGGTGGGCGGAGAGCGCCTTGCTGATGGTCGGGTAGAGGCGGCTCTCCAGGACCTTCTTGGTGAACTCGTTGGGCGCCGCGATCAGCGCGGTGTCCTCGATCAGCCCCAGGGGCCGGGTCTGGGGCAGCCAGGCGCGCTGGTGCGCCGGCAGGGTGTCGTTGTCGATCCCGTCCAGCACGCTGGACCAGACCGCTGCGAGGTTGACCTGCGCGTCAGCCAAGGCGACCTGCCATGTTGCTGTCCCTTCGGTGCGGATCTGTTCGTGCGGGTGGAAGAGGGGACGGGGGCGTGCGTGGGCGCCCGCGCCGGAACGGGGCGCCGGAGGGCGGCTCTCCATTGTCCTCCCCCGGTGGTACTGCCGGGGCAGGGTGGGCGGAATGTCCGGTGTGAAGGTCGGCACGGGCCTGTGGACGACTCCCGGGGAAGGCGGGCGGACAGGGGTTCGAACGCCCTGCGGTATCCACAGCCGGCGCCGGTTGTCCACAGGTTGTCCACAGGGTTATCCACAGGATGTCAGATCTGTGGGCTCCGCGCAGAGTTATCCACAATATGCAGGTCAGGCTGTGTGTAAGGCGGCTCAGTTCCGAGTTTCGGGGTGCCGGGGCGGGTCGGGGAGAGAGTTATCCACAGGCTGAGGTTATCCACAGGGGTAGGGGGTTGTGGAAGTCTCACACGCCTGTGGACGACGATCTGTCCACAGGTCTCCGAGTCGACTCGTCGACCCGCCGCCGGGCCCGCCCGGGAGCCGCCGCGCAGCCCGGCGATCCCGCCTGATTTGACCGCGCCCGGACCAGGTCGTATCTTCTTTATGCTTATGCCGACGATTCTGCCCGCGCCCGTCCCATGACGGCGCGTACGCGGCCATGGCACTCTGCGACCCCGCATATCCTGGGGGTCCTGTCGTAGTACTTTCCTGACACGCCCCTGGAGCCAGTAGTGAGCAAGCGTACGTACCAGCCGAACAACCGGCGTCGCGCGAAGGTCCACGGCTTCCGGCTGCGCATGCGTACGCGCGCCGGTCGCGCCATCATCGCCTCGCGCCGCCGCAAGGGACGCGCCGCGCTGACCGTGAGCCACTAGGCCACGCACAGCCCCACGTTCTTCGGGACCGGTCCGGCCTTCCGCCGGCCGGTCCCTTTGTCATGGGAGGCACCGATGCTGTCGCCGAAGAACCGGATGCGCCACAGCACCGAGTTCGGCTCCGCCATGCGCTCCGGACGCCGCGCGTCCCGCGACGACCTCGCCGTGGTCTACCTCCCACCACCCGCGGCCCGGGGAACCACCACCGGACCGGAAGCGTTCCCGGTAGGGGAGCCCCCACGCGTCGGATTCATCGTGAGCAAGGCGGTCGGCGGGGCCGTGGTGCGCAAGCGCGTCCAGCGACGGCTGCGGCACCTGATGCGGCCACGTCTGTCCGAACTTCCAAACGGTAGCCTGCTGGTAGTGCGTGCCAAACCCTCCTCCGCCGCCGCGCGGTACGAGGACCTGGGCGCGCAACTGGACGGCGCCATCGCCTCGGCGATGCGGCCCCGACCCAAGGGGTCGACGCGCCGTCGTCGAGGACGCGGTGGCCCCTCGGCGCCGGAACCGGCGAAGAGCGAGACGACAGGCGGCCGCCCCGCCACGGAGGGCGGAGAACGGTGGACGGACCGATGACCCGGCACGAACCGACGGTGTTCGCGCGCGCGCTGATCCTCCCCATCCGGGGATACCAGCGCTTCATCAGTCCGCTCCTACCCCCCGCCTGCCGTTTCTACCCTTCGTGCAGCGCATACGCTGTGGAGGCCCTGCGCGTGCACGGTGCCTTGTACGGGCTTTGGCTGGGCATCCGGCGCATCGCCCGCTGCCACCCCTTCACCAGGGGTGGCTACGACCCTGTCCCCCCACCGCGGGGACGGGTCCAGGAGTCCGAGGAGTCTGCGGGCGGCGCCGGGTCCACCGGCCACGCTTCCGGGGACCAGTAGCTGAACCGAAGCACATAGGAGTTGGCCGGTGCTGGACTGGCTTTACAACATCGTCGGCTGGATTCTGGTCCAGATCCATGCGGGTCTGGGCTTTATCGGCCTGAACCCCGACAGCGGGTGGGCGTGGGGCCTGTCCATCGTGCTGCTCACCATGCTGATGCGCCTGCTCATGGTGCCGCTGTTCGTCAAGCAGATGAACACGCAGCGCAAGATGCAGGAGATCCAGCCCAAGCTGCGCAAGCTCCAGGAGCGCTACAAGCACGACAAGGAGCGGCTCCAGCGGGAGTCCATGGAGCTGTACCGGGAGAGCGGCACCAACCCGCTCATGGGCTGCCTGCCGCTGCTGCTGCAGATGCCGGTCTTCTTCGCCCTGTTCAGCGTGCTCCGCAGCGTCGCCGAGGGCAACGTCCAGTACAACTTCACCGAGGAACTGGTCGAGAGCGCCCGCCAGGCGCTGATCTTCGGGACGCCCATCGCGGCCCACTTCAACAGCTCCTCGGAGGAGCTGCTGGCCCTGGGCGCGACCAACGCCATCATGGCGAAGGTCTTCATCGCCCTGTCCTGTGTCGTCATGGGCACCACGACGTTCCTCACCATGCGCCAGAGCATGAAGCGCAGCGTCGCGCAGATGCCCGACAACCCGATGATGCAGACCCAGAAGATCATGATGTACATGGCGCCCCTCTTCGGGCTCTTCGGACTCATGATGCCCGTGGGCGTGCTGATCTACTGGGTCACCTCCAACGTGTGGACGATGGTGCAGCAGCACTTCCTGTACCGGAACCAGCCCGCTCCGGGCGAGGTGGTCGAGAGCAAGGGCGCCGGCGTCAACGGTTCGGCCAAGGGGATGCTGGGGCGCAAGAAGAAGCAGGCCGAATCCGCGCCGACGCCCGTGGAACAGCCTAAGATCGAACGCAAGCAGCCGAAGAAGCAGTCTCGCTCCAAGCGCAGCGGTGGCGGGTCCCGCTAGCGGGCTGCGTACCGAACACGGGAACAGGAGACGGGAACGCCGTGACAGCGAGCCAGGAAGGAAGCGGTGGAGTAGCGGTGGCTGAGGCGCCTATCGACATCGAGGCCCTGGAGAACGAGGGCGACATCGCCGCGGACTACATCGAGGGGCTTCTCGACATCGCGGACTTCGACGGCGACATCGACATGGACGTCGAGGGCGACCGTGCGATGGTGTCCGTTGTCGGGGCCACCCTCGACGAGCTGATCGGTGAGGACGGCGAGGTCCTGGAGGCCCTCCAGGAGCTGACCCGGCTGGCGGTGCACCGCGCCACCGGTGAGCGCAGCCGACTGATGCTGGACATCGGCGGGTACCGGGAGGGGCGCCGCAAGGAGCTCTTCCGGGTCGGCGCCGAGGCGGCGCAGAAGGTCAAGGAGACGAGCGAGGCGTACGAGCTGGAGCCGATGACCCCGTTCGAGCGCAAGGTCGTGCACGACGCGGTCGCCGCCGCGGGCCTGCGCAGCGAGTCGGAGGGCGAGGAGCCCAACCGGTACGTGGTGGTGCACCCGGTGCCGTAGGGCGGGAGAACCGGGGGAGGGGCGATGTTTCACGTGAAACATCGCCCCTTTCGCGTGCGGGGGCGCCGGATGTTTCACGTGAAACATCGGGGCGCGGGGGCGGGGGGCGTGGGGGTGGGGGAGAGCGGAGGGGCTTTGTCGACACCTCGACGAGCTCTCTCCCGGGATCCGGGCTCGGGGCGGGGTCGGCTCGGGGTCGGGGGCGCTGTTCCCCTGGTTTCTCTCAACGCTGTTGTGGGTGGAGGTCTCCTGCCCGGGGTCCAGCGTCGTCGGGAGGGAGGACCACTTCATACGGCCCCGAGGGGTGGGGGTGGGCGTTTCCCAGGTCCCGGACACAGGAGGGGTGAGGGCCGCGGTCATCCTTCCCGCCCTGGCCCAGGGGGGTGAGGGCCGCGGGTGGGTTTCCCGGCTGGGCGCAGGGGGGGTGGGGGAGGGGAACCGGAACCTGTGCCGCAGGGGGTGAAGGCCGCAGGAGGGCTCCCCGCCCCAGGCACAGGGGGGTTGAGGAAGGGAGACCCGGGAGCTCCGCTCCAGGGGGTGAGGGGGAGGGAGAACCTCGGCCCCAGCGCCAGGGGGGTAGGCGGACTTGGAGGTTTCCAAGAGGGTCACCCGTTGGAAAGGGCGGTCTGTGGTCGCTCCCGGCAGCAAGCGTTGGTTTCCAAAAGCTCAGCCGCTTGGGAAGGTACAGACTGCGGGGGACTGTAAAGATAAGGGTGTAACTCCAAGGGGGTAGGAGTTCACCATGAGTGACAAGGCGCAGGTCAAGAAGGATACTGGCAGGTCGGACGAAGAGCTGGTCGCGGAACTGGTCGCCAAGGCCAAGGCCGAGGGCATCGACCTGGTCGGCGAGAACGGGCTGCTGTCCCGCCTGACCAAGACCACCCTGGAGAACGTCCTGCAAGCGGAGATGGACGCCCACCTGGGCTACGCCAAACACGAACGCTCCGCGCCCGGCAACGGCATCGTGCTCTCACTCTCGGCCCGCGGCCTGACCCACGGCGAGATCTGCGCCCACCTGGCCGAGGTCTACGGGGCGAACGTGTCCAAGCAGACCATCTCCACGATCACCGACGGTGCGATGGACCGGATGGCCGAGTGGCAGAACCGGCCCCTGGACCCCGTCTACCCGGTGCTGTTCGTGGACGCCATCAACGTCAAGATCCGCGACGGCCAGGTCACCAACCGGCCCGTCTACGTCGTGCTCGGGGTGACGGCCGAGGGCGAGCGCGACATCCTGGGTCTGTGGGCGGGCGAGGGCGGTGAGGGTGCCAAGTACTGGGCGCACGTGTTCACCGAGCTGCGCAACCGCGGGGTGGCCGATGTGCTCATGCTGGTGGCCGACGGGGTCAAGGGCATGGGCGAGGCGGTCGAGGCCGTGTGGCCGCGCACGGTGCTGCAGACCTGCATCGTGCACCTGCTGCGCAACAGCTTCCGCTACGCCTCGGTCGCCGATCGGCAGAAGGTCGCCGGCGCGCTGCGGCCGGTCTACTCCGCGGCGACCGAGGAGGCCGCCCGGGAGCGGTTCGCCGAGTTCTGTTCGGTGTGGGGTGAGCGGTATCCGGCGATCGTGCGGTTGTGGGAGCAGGCGTGGGCGGAGATGGTGCCGTTCCTGGCCTTCGATGTGGAGATCCGGCGGGTCATCTGCACCACGAACGCGGTCGAGTCGATCAACGCCCGGATCCGGCGTGCGGTCAAGGCCCGGGGACACTTCCCCAACGAGCAGGCCGCGCTCAAGTGCGTGTATCTGGCGTTGATGGCGTTGGATCCGACCGGGGCGGGTGCGGTGAAGTGGGCCGGCCGGTGGAAGCGAGCGCTGAACGCGTTCGATCTGGCCTTCGACGGGCGGTTGACCGCGACACGCCAGTGACCAAGAAAAACAGTTACACCCTTAACTTGACACACCCGACTGCGGAGCGTGGGCCCGTTCCGTCGCAGTCGGCGTGCGGCAGACCACCAGACCTGGGCGTTCGACGGGCGTGCGGGGTGGTGGGGGTTTACGGGGCGGGTGCGCGCGAGGCCTGCCCCGTCCGGCCACACAGGTCCACGGAGGAAGGGTCCGCCTGCAAACCCGCGGTCGCACCCGACCTCGCCTGTAACACCAACCACCGCTGGGGTAACCCCAGCCATGAGCGCCCTCCCGCACCACGGGGGGGTAAAGGAAGGAAGAGCCACTGGCCCTCGCCACCGGCCCGGGAGTGCCCAGCCAGGCCCGGTGCGGGTGTTCGGTGCCGGCCGTGCCCAAGCGGGAGAGGTCCTCTGCGGCCTTCACCCCGGGGTCCAGGGGTGGGAGGTTCTCCGCGGCTTTCACCCCCTGGGGCCGGGGCGGGAAGGTACCTGCAGCTTTCACTCCCTGTGGTGCCCGGGGCGGTTCGGGTGCGGGTCGCCCCGCCTATGGCTGGTGTTACAAGCGAGGTCGGACAGGCCCGTCCCTTTCCAGGCGGACCCTTCCTCCGTGGACCTGTGTGGCCGGGCGGGGCAGGCCTCGCGCGCACCCGCCCCGTAAGCCCCCACCACAGTCGATGTGAGCCCAACGCCCAGGCCCGGCGCTCTGCCGCACGCCGACTGCGACGGGACGGGCCCGCGCTCCGCGGTCTGTACCTTCCCAAACGGCCGGGCTTTTGGAAACCAACGCTTGCTGTCGGGAGCGACTACAGACCGCCCTTTCCAACGGGTGACCGTCCTGGAAACCTCCAAGTCCGCCTACCCCCCTGGGGCCGGGGCCGAGGTTCTCCCTCAACCCCCCTGTGTCCGGGGTGGGAGAGCCTCCTATGGTCTTCACCCCCTGGAGCGGAGGTCCGAGCGATGCCCTCCGGCTGTGGCCGGGGCTCAGGAAAAGACAACAATCCCCTGCGGCACAAGTCCCGGTCCTTCCTCCCCCGACCCCCTGTGCCCGGGGTGGGAAGGGTGGCCGCGGCCCTCATCCCTCCTGTGTCCGGGACCTGGGGAGCGCCCGCCCCCACCCCTCGGGGCCGTATGAAGTGGTTCTCCCTCCCGACGACGCTGGACCCCGGGCAGGAGGCCTCCACCCACAACAGCGTTACGAGATCTCGTCGCCGGGGACGCGCGGACAGGCTGACAGTCCTCGCCGATGGCGGTGTGAAGGGGGCCGGGGGAACGGGGCACCCGCCGGGAGGGGATTCGTCGAGCTGTCGACATGTCCCCTCCCTCTCCCACCCCTTCCTCCTCCCGACCTCGCGATGTTTCACGTGAAACATCGCCGCCGCCACGTTTCACGTGAAACATCACTGCGACCGCCCGCGTAGGATCGGTGGGGGTCATTCCCCCTCGGCGCGCATCCGTCGGGTGCGGCTACGAATCCTTGGAAGTGAAGATGGACGGTGGTGACCGATGACCGCGGGCGCTGAGGAGCCCGGTGCCGTGTTGTCCGAGCCTCCCGCCGGAGCGGCGGAGATCTTCGGCGACGCCCTGCCGAAGGCGCGGCGCTATGCCGAACTGCTGGCCGACGACGGTGTGCGGCGCGGCCTGATCGGCCCGCGCGAGGTCCCCCGCCTCTGGGAGCGGCACATCATCAACTGCGCGGTGGTCGAGGAGCTCCTCCCCGAAGGCGCGGAGGTCGTCGACATCGGTTCCGGGGCCGGCCTGCCCGGGCTGGTGCTGGGCCTGCTCCGCCCGGACATCCGGATGATCCTGCTGGAGCCGCTGCTGCGCCGGACGGTCTTCCTGGACGAGGCGGTGGAGATCCTGGACCTCCCCAACGTCGAGGTGCGGCGGGGAAGGGCCGAGGAGGCGCACGGTGAACTCCTCACCGACTTCGTCACCGCCCGGGCGGTCGCCCCTCTGCCGCGTCTGGCGGGGTGGGCACTGCCGCTGCTGCGCAAGGACGGCAGCCTGCTGGCGCTCAAGGGTGAGCAGGCGGAGGCCGAGCTGGCCGCCGCGGAGCAAGACGTTTCAAAACTGCGGCCCAACGTTAGCGATGTGATCCGGGTGGGCCGGGGTAAAGTCGATCCCGCTACCACGGTCGTTCGCGTCACGGTGACATCCGACGGTGGTTCGCCCCCGTCGAAGGCGCGGGGCGGCAAGAAGAAGCGCGGACGGAAGAGGTGAACTCATTCGTGCCCCACAATGACCCTGATGTTTCACGTGAAACATCCGTCTACGGAGACCTGCTCGATGTTTCACGTGAAACATCCGAGCCCTACGAAACCCCCCTCGCTCGTGCCGCCCAGGCCGCCATGGCCTCCCGGGGGGAGGCCGAGGTCTGGCCCCGCCCCGCGTCCTGCCGGGTGATCAGCGTTGCCAACCAGAAGGGCGGCGTCGGCAAGACCACCACCACGGTCAACATCGCCGCCGCTCTGGCGATGCACGGCCAGCGCGTCCTGGTCGTCGACCTCGACCCGCAGGGCAACGCCTCCACCGCTCTGAGCATGGAGCGCGACAACCAGACCCGCTCGATCTACCACTGCCTGGTCGAGGACGAGGAGATCCGCAAACTGGCCCAGCCGGTTCCGGACATCCCCAACCTGTGGTGCGCCCCGGCGACCATCGACCTGGCCGGCGCGGAGATCGAACTCGTCTCCCTGGTGGCCCGCGAGGCCCGCCTCAAGCGCGCGTTCGCGGCGTACGACACCTCGGACCTCGACTACATCCTCATCGACTGCCCGCCCTCGCTGGGACTGCTCACGGTCAACGCGATGGTGGCCTGCGACGAGGTCATGATCCCGATCCAGTGCGAGTACTACGCCCTGGAGGGCCTGGGCCAGCTGCTGCGGAACGTGGAGCTGGTGCAGTCCCACCTGAACCCCGGCCTGGCGGTCAGCACCATCCTGCTGACGATGTACGACGGCCGCACCCGGCTCTCCCAGCAGGTGGCCGACGAGGTGCGCTCGCACTTCAACGAGACCGTCCTGAACACCGTCATCCCGCGGAGCGTCCGCGTCTCCGAGGCCCCGAGCTACGGCCAGTCGGTGATGACGTACGACCCGTCCTCGACGGGGGCCGTCGCCTACCTGGACGCGGCCCGCGAGATCGCCCACCGGGCGAAGCGCTAGGCGCGATTGTGGTCCCGGCCCCCGCCGGGCTCGAACCGAGAAGTGTGGAGGGAAGTACCGGTGAGTCAGCGACCGCGCGGACTGGGCAAGGGATTGGGGGCGCTCATCCCGTCGGGGCCGTCGACGGCTCCCTCGGTGCCCGAGGGAGCACCCCCGGCGGTGAACGGGGTGAACGGGGTGTCCGAGCCCCCGGGACCGGTGGCCATTCCGGACGGTACGTACCTGAAGGAGATCGCGCTCACCGACATCCGCCCCAACCCCAAGCAGCCGCGCAAGCACTTCGACGACGTGGCCCTGGAGGAGCTGCGCGACTCCATCGTCGAGGTGGGCGTCCTCCAGCCGGTGGTGGTGCGCGAGCTGCCGCCGGGGGAGTCGCACCCCTATGAGCTCATCATGGGGGAGCGCCGCTTCCGGGCCAGCGGGTTGGCGGACCGGAAGGTCATCCCCGCCCTGATCCGCAGGACCAAGGACGAGGAACTGCTGCGCGAGGCGCTGCTGGAGAACCTCCAGCGGCAGCAGCTGAACCCCTTGGAGGAGGCGGCGGCCTACCAGCAGATGCTGGAGGACTTCGGCACCACCCAGGCCGAGCTGGCCCAGCGGGTGGGCAAGTCCAGGGCGCACGTCACCAACACGCTGCGCCTGCTGCAACTGCCCGCCTCGCTCCACAACCGGGTGGCGGCGGGGGTGATCAGCGCCGGGCACGCGCGCGCCCTGTTGAGCTTCAAGGAGCCGGAGGCCATGGAGCGGATGGCCGAGCGCGTCGTCCAGGAGGGGTTGTCGGTCCGTTCCCTGGAGGAGATCGCCGCGCTCCGCGAGAAGGGCCACGAGGTCGAGAAGGCGGAGAAGGCCCGGCAGGCCTCGCTGAAGGCGGTGACCCCGCCGCACGTCGAGGAGTGGGCCACCGCGCTGGCCGACCGGCTGGACACCACGGTCAAGGTGGACGTGGGCAAGCGCAAGGGCAAGATCGTGGTGGAGTTCGCCTCGGTCGAGGACCTGGAGCGCATCATCGAGCAGATGGGCACGACCCGCGCCTAGGTGTTTCACGTGAAACACCGCGGCGGCCCGGCGGATGTTCCACGTGAAACGCCCCGGGCCGCTCAGGTGCCCCTGAACGGCCCGGCGGGGAGTGGCCTCCCCCGTGGTCGCCCGAAGTGACGGAAGGCCCCCAGAGGTGATCTGGGGGCCTTCCGTGTGCGTCCCTACAGGTACTCGGCCAGGTCCTCTTCGAGCTTGCGCTTGGGGCGCGCGCCGATGATCTCCTTGACGACCTCGCCGCCCTTGAAGACCTTGAAGGTCGGCAGCGACATCACACCGTAGGCCCGCGGGGCCTCCGGGTTCTGGTCGGTGTTGAGCTTGACCACCTGGACCTTGTCGCCGTGCTCCTCGGCGAACTTGTCCAGGACCGGGGCCATCTGCTTGCAGGGCCCGCACCAGTCGGCCCAGAAGTCCACGAGGACGGGCTTGTCGCTCTTGAGGACCTCGGTGTCGAAGTCGGCGTCGGTGACGGTCTTGACCGCGGACATGGTTCTCCTTGTTCGGGTGGATACGGCGGGCCGGCCGTCTCGGGCGGACGGCCCCGGGAGCCGCTGCGGGCGGGCGGCTAGTTGCCGCGCTCGGCGAGGAAGCGCTCGGCGTCCAGGGCGGCGGAGCAGCCGGTTCCGGCGGCGGTGATGGCCTGGCGGTAGCTGTGGTCGACGACGTCGCCCGCGGCGAAAACGCCCTCGAGGTTGGTCCGGGTGGAGGGCGAGTCCACCCGCACGTAGCCCTCCTCGTCCAGCTCGACCTGGCCGCGGATCAGGTCCACCCGCGGGTCGTGGCCGATGGCGACGAACACGCCGGTGACGTCGAGGGTGCTCTCCTCGCCGGTCTTGTTGTTGCGGACCCTGAGGCCGCTCACCCGGTCGCTGCCCAGGACCTCGACCACCTCGGTGTCCCAGACGAACGAGATCTTCTCGTTGGCGAAGGCGCGCTCGGCCATGATGCGGCTGGCGCGCAGCTCGTCGCGGCGGTGGACCACGGTGACGGACTTGGCGAAGCGGGTGAGGAAGAGGGCCTCCTCCATGGCCGTGTCGCCGCCGCCGACGACCGCGATGTCCTGGTCGCGGAAGAAGAAGCCGTCGCAGGTGGCGCACCAGGAGGTGCCCCGGCCGGACAGCTCCTTCTCGCCGGGGACGCCGAGCTCCCGGTAGCCGGAGCCGGTCGCGAGGATGACCGTGTGCGCGAGGAAGGTCTCGCCGCCGGCGGTGACCTCCTTGACGGGCTTGGTCAGGTCCACGGCGGTGACGTCCTCGGGCACCAGCTCGGCGCCGAACCGCTCGGCCTGCTTGCGGAGGTTGTCCATGAGGTCCGGGCCCATGATCCCGTCGGGGAAACCGGGGAAGTTCTCGACGTCGGTCGTGTTCATGAGGGCGCCGCCCGCGGTGATGGAGCCCTCGAACACCAGGGGCTTCAGTTCGGCACGGGCCGCGTAGACGGCGGCGGTGTACCCCGCCGGTCCGGAACCGATGATGATGACATTGCGGACGTCACTCACGCTCGTAGGCCCTTCACACGATCAGATGCCCCGGCCACGGGATGGTGACCTCGGGGGAGAGTCGGTATAGCACAACCGATGGTAGGCGCCGCTGATTCCCAAGGGGACATCCGCCCTGCTTACCGGGGTGGGGTATGCCGTGGAAGGGCCGCGGAAGCCGCTCAGGGAGCGGTGACGGTCTCCTGGGCGAGGACGTTCCCGCAGTCGGCCGGGTCCACCACGTACACCTCGGCGGTGTCGTCCCCGAGGGGTGCGAACAGCACCATGGCGGGGTCGCCGTCGAACGTGGCCTCGTCGACCAGGGTGATCCGCACGCCCTGCCGCTCGGTGAACACCGTGGCGCACTCCTCGGCCGCCGGGGAGGACTCCTCCGGCGCGTGGTCGGGCGCCTCCGGGAACGCGGTGAGCACCCCGGCCGCCTGGTCGGCAAGGCCGTCGGCGGTGTACTCGGTCCCGGTGGCCACGACCTCCGGCCGGTACGGCTGGATGGCCTCCGGCTCCGCGTACCCGCCGCCCTCGTCCTGCATCATCGGGGCGGAGGCGCTGCCCGCCTCCTCCTGTCCGGGGGAGAGCACCGTGTTGAGCACGGCGCCGCCGCCGCCGAGCACGACGGCGCCCGCGGCGGCCACCATCATGAGCCGGGGCAGGTTCATGCCGTCGAACCCGCGCCGGGAACGGCGCGCACCCGTGATCGGGATCACGGCGGCGGTCCCGGGTCCGGACGCGCCGGCGGTGTGCGCGGTCCGCTCGCTCACCGCCTCGGCGATACGCCGGTCGAGGAGGTCCGCGACGTCCTGCGGCATGGGTGGGACCGGCGGGGCGTCGGCGAGCACACCGCTGACGGCGGTGAGTTCGTCCAGGGTCGCCGCGCAGGTCGCGCAGGTCTCTATGTGGTGGGCTACGGTGCGCTCCTCCTCGGGCTCCAAGAGCTCCTCGGCGAAGCACGCGAGTGCCTCCACGTCAGGGTGGGACGTCACGATGGGTCGGCACCTCCTCTCCCACTTGTGACGTCTCGGGGGGGACGAGGGTTCCTCAGGTGGACCAGAGACGGAAGAAGTTTGGCGCGACCTCGCGCACACCGGCTCTTGACGGTGCCGGTGGCGACGTCGAGGATCTGCGCGGCCTCCTCCACCCGGTAGCCGAGCATGTCGACGAGGGTGAGGGCCATGCGCTGGTCGAGGGGGAGGGTGTCCAGGGCGGCGTGGACGTCCAGCCGCGCCTCGGTCTGGGAAGCGTGGTCGGGGGCGCCCCCGCTGCGGCCCAGGCGCTCGTTGGAGAGCACGTCGAGGGTGTCGTCCTCGGTGGGGGTGGCCGGGCGGACCTTGCGGCGGCGCAGGCGGTCGTGGCAGGCGTTGACGACGATCCGGTGCAGCCAGGTGGTCACCTGGGACTCGCCGCGGAAGCGGTCGGCGGAGCGGAACGCGGACAGGAAGGCGTCCTGGAGCGCGTCGGAGGCCTCCTCGGGGTCGCCCATCATGCGCACGGCGACGGCCCAGAGCCGATCGCGGTGGCGGCGCACGAGCACCGCGAACGCCTGATCGTCCCCCTGGGTGTGCCTGGTGAGCAGTTCCCGGTCAGGAAGCTCTTGGACCGCGTCCATCAGTGCCGATCACATATCCCCGTCTACTCGACGCCCAGTACCTGTACCTCGTTGATGCTCCCACGGTACTTGCCGCCGTCGGTGGGCAGGTCGGTGAACCAGATGACGACGTAGCGGCCCTCGACGGCCTCGTCCAGACGGATCTCCGTCTCGCCGCTGACGGTCTCGGACTTCACCGCCGGGAGGACGCCGTCCACCTGGGAGAGGTCGTCCGCCGAGATGGGCGCCTCGTCGCCGATCCGGATGTCGATCCCGTACGAGAGCCCCGGGGTGACCAGGTCGACCCCGTGGATCTCCCGGCTGGATCCGAGGTCGATGACCAGACCCACGCCGGGCTTGTACGGAGGGTCGCCCAGCGGGTCGTTGTACCCCTCGGTGTTCCAGGGTTCGCCTGCGGGATCGCCGTCGGTGACCCGGTCGGCCTTGTCGTCGTGCTCCTGGCCGTCGCCCAGCGGGTCGTAGCCGGAGACGGAGTCGATGGGCAGGGGGACCGGTTCGACGGTCTCGCTGTCGCCGCCGGTCCCGCCGCCCCCGCCCGCGCCGGGGTCGGGCTCCTGGCCGTCGCGCATCTCCGCGCCGAAGAACCAGGCGCCGGTGACCACCGCGGCGAAGAGCAGCACCGCGAGCACGCCCACGAGGATGCGCTGGGGGGAGGTCCGGCGCTCGGCCTCGCGGCGGTCCATCCGCGAGGGCGGCCGCTCGCCGCGGGCGGAGGCGCGCGGCCCGGTGCCCGTGCCGCCGGCGCCGCCGTTCCCGTTGCGGGAGGAGCGGCGCGGTCCGGTGGACCCGAACTCGCCGGTGCGCCGGGAGGTCCCGGGCTCGGGCGGCGGGGTGGCCTCGGCGGGGGCGACGGGCAGCGGGATGAGCCGCGGCACGTCGGCCATGGCCGCGCAGAACTCGCCCGGCGAGGTGATCGCCGGCCCCGGCACGACCTGGCCCACCAGGTGGGGCAGGGCCGCGCGGGTGGTGATGGACGCCAGCGGCTCCCCGATGCCCTGGCGGACCTGGTTGGCCGGGTAGGGGCCGGAGTGGCCCTGGGGGGCCGGGGGCAGGCTGCTCTGCGGGCCGCCCGGCCAGGTGCCGGTGAGGGCCGCGTACAGCAGGTTGCCCAGGCCCTGGGCGTCGGTGGCACCGGGGTCGGCGACGTTGACGCCCATCAGGGCGGCGTCCACGCCGATGCCCGTGACCTTGACCGCTCCGCCGCTGCTCCACATGAGCTTGCTCGGCGTGAGGCACAGGTGGTAGAGGCCGCCGGCGTGCGCGGCGGCGATGGCCTCGCCCGCCTCGGCGACCAGGCCCGCGGCGCGCTCGGGCTCCAGCGGGCCCTGGGCCAGCAGGTCGGCCAGCGAGGAGCCGACCACCCACTCCTCGACCACGTAGGGGATGGGGGCGGTGTCGTCCGCGTCGAAGACCTGGGTGACGCGCGCGTCGGGGATACGGCTGGTGGCGCGGGCCGCTCGGACCACATCGGATGTGCGGGGGAAGCCCTCGGCGAAGGTCCACACGGCGACGGGCCGCGCGAGTGTCTCGTCGGTGGCCTTCCAGCGGGTCGCCCCGCCGGTCTCGCTCACCACCTGGTCAAGGCGGTACCGGTTGGCCAGCTTCGCCCCGGGCTCGATCAGGAAGGTGCTCATGATGGGAGTGACGGGTGCCAGGGCCCTCGTCCCGCACGGGCCGCCGCGGCACGGTCCTGGGCGGACCGGTGCGTCGCGTGGTGCGTGTGCGGGGGGTTCGGGCTCTGTGTGCTGTCCCCAGCCTCCCTTCGGGCAGCTCGGATGAACAATGCGGTGGCGGTCAAGCGATGCCTGTCCATGCTAGGACGCCTGAACAGCATCTTCGGAGGACAACGGGTGTCCGTTCACCTTCCGGTACGTAGCGGTCCGGGACCGCCCAACCCGTCCATTCACGGTGATCAGCGACGTCGCAGTCGGGTCTTCAACAATTCGAGGAAGGATGTGACTTCAGTCACATTGAGGAACTTGGCGCTGACCACGAACAGTACGCCACCCACGACACCTCCGAGGACCATCGACGCGAATCCGGGCCAGAACCCGCCGGGCAGCCCCTGGAACGCGTAGATCATCGCGATGCCGAACGCGGCCGAGGGCACCGTGGCCAGGTGCAGCTTGAACAGGGTGGCCGCGGTGCGCCGCCCGTCCAGGCCGTTCAGCCGCCCGTGCAGCATGTACCACATGATGATCGAGCCCACGATGTAGTACAGCCCGTAGGGGATCGGGAGCAGCACCACCACGTGCTGCGGCGGCACCACGAACAGCAGGGCGATCGCCGTGGTGGCGTGCGCGATCTCCGACGGGATCGACACCAGCGCCGGGGTGCGGGTGTCGCCGAGCGCGTAGAACACGCGCATCTGGAGCTGGAACAGCGTGAACGGGATCAGCATCACGCAGAACACCATCAGGATGCGGCCGATGGCGGCCGCGTCCTCGGCGCTCGTGCTGCCCTGCGCGTAGATCATCACGCAGAACGGGATCGCGAAGACGATCATCGCCACCGAGATCGGCACGATCAGCACCGACGAGAGCCGCAGGCCCCGCGAGAAGTCGCTGCGCACCTGGTCCCGGCGCCCGGCCGCCACGTGCTCGCTCATCCGCGGCAGCAGGGCGGTGATCACCGAGACCGCGATGATCGCGTACGGGAGCTGGAAGAGCATCGACGCGAACTTGTAGGCCGCGATGCCCGAACCCGACTCGAAGCCCAGCTCCGCCGCGCGCGTGCCGGCGCGGGACGCCACGTTGGTGGAGACGAGGGCGCCCAGCTGCGCCACCACGATGTAGAGCATCATCCACGAGGCCGCCTGGGCCGCCTCGCCGAGCCCCGCGCCCCGCAGGTCCAGCCGGGGCCGCCAGCGGAAGCCCGCCGCCGCCAGCGCCCACAGCAGCACCAGCGCCTGGACCACCTGCCCGGCCGCGGTGCCCAGGCCCAGCAGCATCAGCTCGCCGGAGGGCACCGTCTCCGGGGTGCGCCCGGGCCCGGCGATGTTCAGGAACCACAGGCCGACCCCGATGATCACCAGGTTGTTCAGCACCGGCGCCCACATCGGCGCCCCGAACCTCCCGCGCGCGTTGAGCATCGCGCTGGCCAGGCCGCTGGCGCCGATGAAGAAGATCTGGGTGACCAGGTAGCGCGCCATGACCACCGACACCTCGAACTGCGCGCCGGTGAACTCGCCCGCGTAGATGCGGATGAACCACTCCGACAGCAGCATCGAGACGAGGGTGATCACCAGCAGCGCCGACAGCATCAGCGTGACGAGCCGCTGCTCGGTCCTGTCGCCGCCGTCGGAGTCCAGCTTGCGGCGCTTGACCAGGAACGGCACGAACACGCTGGCCAGCAGACCGCCGATGAGCAGGTCGTAGACCATGTACGGGACCATGCCCGCCACCTGGTAGGCGTCGCCCAGCATCTGCGTGCCGATCGCCGCCGCCAGGATGATGGTGCGGACGAACCCGGTGACGCGGGAGAACACGGTGCCCAGCGCCATGATCGCGCTGGACCTGGCGAGGTTGCCGGGGGCGGTGTGGGTGCTGCCGCCGATCTCGTCGCCGTCCTCCATGCCGGCGCGGTCGGCGGTGCCCAGGTCACCGATGTCGCTCGGGTCGCGGCGCGTGGTCAGCCCGGTCTCGGGCTCGGTCGCCGGCTCCTCCCGCTCGTAGGCGTCCAGGACGTCGTCGGGCATCACCATGTGGCGGCGGGGCCGCTCCCGGGCGGCGGACCCGTGGGGCCCGCCGCCGGAGTCCTGCTCGCGGGGGTCTTCGCTGGACACCGTGTCCTCAGTCCTCGTCTCGTCGGGCGTGGTCGTTCTCCCGGTGGAGATCAGGGCCGGCAGCGTCGGTGCGGCGTCAACGACGCAGGCGGCCGCGGATGAGTTCCACCGCGGCACTCAACTCGGGGACCCGCAGCAGGCGTGCGGCCGCGAGGAAGAACAACGCGCCGAGAAGGCACCCGGCCGCGGGGGCGCCGAGGTAGGTGAGCAGACCGGGGCCGACGTAGGTGTCGAAGGCCCAGAGCACGCCGAAGCCCACCGCGACGCTCGGGACGACCGCCAGGTGCAGGCGCAACAATGTGCCAATGATGTGCTTTCCGTCAAGCCCCCCGATGCGGCGGCTGAGCACCAGGCCTGCGATGACCAGCCCGCTCAGGAACGAGAACATGAAGCCCGCGGCCACGCCCACGACGACCCGCTCCGGCGGCAGGAGCAGGTAGGACGTCAGCGCCAGTGCGCTGTGCACGGCCAGGTTGGCGATGGCGATGAGCGCCGGGGTGCGGGTGTCGCCCATGGCGAAGAACACGCGCAGCATCAGCTGGAACACGGTGAACGGCACCAGCCCGAGCGACATCACGGCGAGGATCTGGCCGATGTTGGCCGCGTCGGCCGCGGAGATCGACCCGCGGGCGAACGCCAGGATCGACAGCGGTTCGGCGAACAGGGCGATCGCGAACGCCATCGGCACGAGCACGAAGGCGGAGATCCTCAGGGTCCGGGAGAAGTCCGACCGGACCGCGTCCCAGTCGCGGTCGTCGGCGTGCGCGCTCATCCGGGGCAGCAGCACCGTGATGAGGGAGACCGCGATGATCGCGTACGGCAGCTGGAACAACTGGTAGGCGAGGTTGTAGGCGGTGATGCCCGCACCGACCGAGCGGCCCTCCTCGATGGCCGTGACGTTGGCGGCGTTGGCGATGTTGGTGGTGATCCACAGGCCCGCCTGGGTGAGCAGGGTGTACAGCATCATCCAGCCGGCCGTCTTGACGGCCTCGCCCAGCCCGGAGCCGCGCAGGTCCATGCGCGGGCGCCAGCGGTAGCCGGTGCGGAAGAGCGAGATGAACAGCACCAGGGCCTGGAGGGCCATGCCGGCGGCGGTTCCGGCGCCCAGCAGGGTCAGCTGCCCGTCGGTGATGGTGTCCGGGGTGCGCCCGGGCCCGGCGACCCACAGGAACAGGCCGGCCACGGTCATGATCACCAGGTTGTTGAGCACCGGCGCCCACACCCCGGCGCCGAAGTACCCGCGGGTGTTGAGCATGGCGGTGAGCAGACCGCTCAGCCCGACGAAGAAGATCTGGGACAGCAGGTAGCGGGCCAGGAACACCGAGGCCTCGAACTGCGCGTCGGTGAACCGGGAGCCGTACAGCCAGATCAGGAACTCGGCTGCCGCGATCGCCGCGGCGGTGAGCAGGAACAGCGCCACGAACGTCGTGGTGAACAGCCGGTCCTCGGTGGCCTTGCCGCCGTCGGCGTCGCGCTTGCGCCGCTTGACCAGGAACGGCACGACGACGCTGGCCATCAGGCCGCCGATGAGCAGGTCGTTGAGGATGAACGGGATCGTGTGCGCCGTGTGGTAGGCGTCGCCGAGCAGGTGGGTGCCGATGGCGGCGCCCAGGACGATGGTCCGGACGAAGCCGGTGATCCGGGAGGCCATGGTGCCGACCGCCATGATCGCGCTGGAGCGCATCATGCCGCCGCCCCGCGCGGGGGCGTCGTCGGCCCCGCCGGTTCCGGCGGGGCCGCCCGCCTCGGGGGAGGCGGGTGAGCCGGGGACGGCGGGCTCGGGCAGTTCGCCCTCCTCGAAGGAGGGGACGGGGCCGCCGGAGGGGCGGATCGGGCTCTCACCCGGGAGGGGGCCTTCGGGCCCGGGGGAGCGACGGCGGTGTTTTCCGCCTTCGTTCGGGGAGTCGGTGACCACCGTGGATCAGGCTTCCTTTCGTCCGACTGGGGAGGGCCCGGGCGGGCGTGCGCCCGCGCCGGGCCTGGCCGTGTCAGAACGCGCGGGGCGCGTCGGCACGGCGACGTGCGGATGTGTCGACAAGGCGCCCTGTCGGTGTGGCGCCCTGTCGACGGGGGAGCGGGTTCACGCCCCTTCGCCGCGCGGGGACGGGGCGTCCCCCGCGGCCGTCGTGGTGTCGGGTCCGGACCCCCCGCCGTTGTGGGAGGGCGCGTCGGGGCCTCCGGTTCCGGCGGCACCGGTGTCCGCGCCCCCGGGACCGCCGGGCCCCCCGGCCTCCGGGGAGGCGGCGTCCCGCTCGGCCTCCGAGACCTCCGCGGTCTCCGAGACCTCGGCGGTCTCCGGGGAGGACCCGGCCCGCTCGGCGTCCTCCCGCTCCGCCGCGGCCCTGGTGCGGCGTACCACCCACTTGCGCAGGGCGCGCGGGGCCAGGGCGGCGATGAGGATCAGCGCGCCCACGCCGCTGATCAGCAGTGCCTGGGTGCCCAGGCCGGTGGCGTTCACCGGCAGCTGCACGTCCTGGCTGTTGATCGGCTCCCCGGCCGAGTTGTGCAGGCTCGCGTGCACCACGGTGCGCCCGTTGATCCGGGCGGACAGCGGCACGTACACCGTGGTCTTGGCGCCGGGGTCGATCTCGAAGTGGGTGTTGTACTCGCCGATGCTCAGCCGCTCGGCGTTCTCCGAGTACACCGACAGGTGCACGTAGACGGCCTGGTCCTCCAGGTCGTTGGCGACGAGGATCCCCGTGATGCCGGTCCGGCTCGCCAGGGTGACGTCCTCGCCGGGGATGATGCGCACGTCGGCCAGGCCCTGGTCGACCTTCTCCATGACGAGGGCGCGGGTGGTGCCCGCCAGGGCCTCCTCCCCGCGCCAGTGCACGGACTCCAGGCGCACCAGCGCCGGGCGGAACGGGTCGGAGTCCTCCACCAGGATGCTGTTGAACATCCGCACGTCCCGGCTGACGTCCTCGACCAGGCCCAGGTAGGTGGATCCGAGCTCGTCCTCGGCGGCGCCGTCGGAGTAGGACAGCGGGGAGCGGACGTCCTCCCGCTCCCCGGCGGCGGGCAGCTCGATGTCCTCCAGGCGCTCCGGGGACAGCCAGGGCAGGTCCTCGCTGGCGGCCAGCACACCCTCGGCGAACTCCGCGGACGGATCCCAGCCGGCTTCGGGGGAGGCCACCACGACCCGGTCGCCCCCGGCGTTCTCGCCCGCGATCATCGCGGTCTCGGCGGCGAACCGCTGCAGCGCGAGCTCGGTCCCGCCCGGGGTGTCGGTCGGCATGGACAGCGCGTCGGTGAGGCCCCCGTCGGCCGCCAGCGCGACGGGCTCCTCGTCGGCGCCCTCCACCGCGGGCAGCGGCGCCTGGGCGGTGGGGGTGGTCTGCAGCCAGTTCACGGGGGGCAGCGCCTCCTCCGCGAGCAGGAAGCGGGTGGCGCCCTGGTCGGCGAGCATCCCGTACACGGAGTCGTCCATCAGGCCGTGCGCGGGCAGGGCGAAGCGCTCGTCGGCGGACATCCCCAGCGCCCGCTCCACCGCCTCCCGGCCGATACGGACCGACGCCTCGGCGTCGCCGTCCATCTCGTTGCGGAGCAGCGCGGCCAGGTCGGGGGAGGCGTAGGGGGTGGCCACGACGGTGTCCAGGGGCAGCACCCGGCGGGCCTCGCGCAGCCACACCTGCGCGGCCGTGTTCGCCTGTGCGGTCTCCCGGACCGGGTCGGACCCGGCGGGCACCGCCAGCGGGTCGGTGAGGACCTCGTGCTCCTCGGCGGCCAGGCGCAGGATGTCGTCGAGGGTGCCGGGGTCGACGGCCCAGGTGACGGGCACGCCGTCGGTGCGGGTAGGTTCCGGCTCCTCGTCCTCCCCCTGGCCCTCCGGTTCGTCCTCCCCGTCCCCGGCCCCGTCCTCCTCCTGCTCCGAGGGGGTGGCCTCGGGCAGGGTGTCGGCGGTCTCGGTGTCGGTGGCCTCGGCCGGGGACTCCGAGGGCTCGGCGTCCAGGCCGAGCAGCTCCACGAGGTCCTCGTCGCCGGCGTCGAAGGACACGGGGGCCTGCGCCCCCGCGGCCAGCAACCGGCCCAGGCGGCCGTGCTCGGTGACGGCCGAGGCCAGGCCGTCGCCCAGGAAGGTGTCGTCGTCCGCGCGCTGGGGCGGTGCCATCAGCGGCCACACCCAGGCGATGTCGACGGACGGGGTGTCCTCCCCGTCACCGACGTAGGGCAGGAAGGTGTACTGCGCGCCGATCACCGAGCCGTCGCCGTCGACCGCCTCGACCACCAGCGGATAGACGCCGTAGGAGCCCAGGTCCAGGTCCTCGGCGGGCACGCTCAGCGTGTACGGCTGGCTGGTGCCGGGCGGCAGCTCCGCGGTGATCTCGTCGTCCGGGCCGGGCGCGTCGGGCTGCCAGCCGTCGCCGGAGGCGAACTCGTCCATCGAGTCGCGGTCGGCGAAGGGGTGCCGCGAGTAGCGTATGCGGACGGTGACGTCGCGCAGGCTGTCCGACGTGGTGTTGACCACCTCGCCCGAGACGCGGAGGGTGGCGTCCTCGTCGAGGGCGTCCGGTGTGATGCGCTCGACGACGAGCGGCTCGGCGTCCTCGGCGGGCTCGGCGGGAGCCGAGGCCTGCGCGGACGTGGCCGGGAACGGGAGCAGTGCGGCGGCCAGGGCCATGACCGTCGGCACGGAGGTGAATCGACGCAACGCTTGACCGGTTTCCTGATTCGGGTCCAGGTGGCCGTCCCGCCGGGGATCAGCAAGGGGCGGGGACGGTCGGGGTGCCCGCACGGCGCACACGGCGTTCGCGGGTCGGGTGGACGCGGAGAAGACCGTGGCGTCCCACCACTGCACCCGAAGATACCGTCTTCCCCACACCCCGGTTCTGGCGAGGACCTCCGCGCGACGTGTCGCGGCGGGGCGGACGCCCGTCGAACGGACGCGGTCACCGCCTCCGGCGCCCGTCCCGCCCTCCCGACGGCACCCCGGGCGGCGCCCGCGAACGATTCGCCGTTTGCCCGCGGAGCCGCCTAACCTGCGTTGTGTGCCGAACACAGAGTCTTCGAGTGAGAACGACACCATGCCGACCGCGGCGGGCGCGCCGACCCCTGCGCAGCTGTCCGCGATAGACGAGCTGGTCGAATCGGCCCGCCCCGTCTCCGACGAGCTCGGCGGGCGGTTCGCCGAGAACGGCCGGGAGCTGGCCCTCGTCGGCGGCCCGGTCCGGGACGCGCTCCTCGGCAGGCCCTCCCACGACATCGACCTCACCACCGACGCGGTGCCCCAGCGGGTGCTGGAGCTGGTCGACGGGTGGGCCGACTCGGTGTGGACCGTCGGCATCGACTTCGGCACCGTCGGCGTGCGCAAGAAGAACCTCCAGCTGGAGATCACCACCTACCGCAGCGAGTCGTACTCCCCCAAGTCCCGCAAGCCCGAGGTGGCCTACGGCACGGACATCGAGGGCGACCTGCTGCGCCGCGACTTCACCGTCAACGCCATGGCGGTGCGCCTGCCCGCCGGGGAGTTCGTCGACCCCTTCGGGGGCCTCGCCGACCTGCGCGCCGGGGTGCTGCGCACCCCGGGCAAGCCGGAGGACTCCTTCAGCGACGACCCGCTGCGCATCATGCGCGCGGTGCGGTTCGCCGCCCAGCTCGGCTTCCGGCTCGCCCCTGAGGTCGCCGAGGCGGCCCGGGACATGGCCGAGCGGCTGGCCATCGTCTCCGCCGAGCGCGTCCGCGACGAGCTGACCAAGCTGATGCTCAGCCCGGACCCGCGGCGCGGACTCGAGCTGATGGTCGACCTGGGCATCGCCCCCCACGTGCTGCCGGAGCTGCCCAAGCTGCGGCTGGAGATCGACGAGCACCACCGGCACAAGGACGTCTACGAGCACTCGCTGACGGTCCTGGACCAGGCCGTCGAGCTGGAGCGCGCCCGCGGCCACGAGCCCGACCTGGTGCTGCGACTGGCGGCCCTGCTGCACGACATCGGCAAGCCCAAGACCCGCGCCTTCGAGGGCGGCGGCCGGGTGACCTTCCACCACCACGAGGTCGTGGGCGCGTCGATGACCCGCAAGCGCCTCACCGCGCTGCGCTTCCCCAAGGACGTGGTCTCCGACGTTTCGTCCCTGGTCGCGCTGCACCTGCGCTTCCACGGGTACGGGAAGGGGGAGTGGACCGACTCGGCGGTGCGGCGCTACGCCCGCGACGCCGGTCCGCTGCTGGAGCGGCTGCACATCCTCACCCGCGCCGACTGCACCACCCGCAACCGGCGCAAGGCCGCGGCACTGGCCCGCTCCTACGACGACATCGAGCGGCGCATCGCCGCCCTGGCCGAGCAGGAGGAGCTGGACCGCATCCGTCCCGACCTGGACGGCAACGAGATCCAGGAGATCCTCGGCCTCAAGCCCGGCCCGGAGGTCGGCAAGGCCTACCGCTACCTCCTGGAGCTGCGGCTGGAGAACGGCCCGATGGAGAAGGAGGCCGCGGCCGAGGCGCTGCGCGCCTGGGCCGCCGAGCACCTGTCCTCCTGAACCCCCGCTCCGCTCCCGTTCAGCGGCCGGGTTTGACGGCGGTGACCGCCACGGTCGCCCCGAACACGCGCAGCGGCGTTCCCTCCAGTCCGTCCGACAGGGACCGGAGGGGACGCGGACCGCGGTCGAGGGGCGGCATGAGGTAGTCGATCGCCCGTACCCGAAGGCCGGCGCTCCGCAGCAGCCGGCCCATCTCCTGGGTGGTGAACGCCCGCGCGTCCGACATCCGCTCGTGCAGGGGGCGCATCCACGGCAGGAACGGCGCGGTCAGCGGCGACCGGCGGCGCCCGCCCCACAGCACCCCGCGGGTCTCGAAGGGGGACCACCGGTTGGGGACGGTGAGCGAGAACGCCCCGCCGGGCTTGAGGACGCGGTGGACCTCCGCCAGCGCCACCTCCAGGTCCCCCATGTGCTCGACCGCGTCGAACGCGGTGACCCGGTCGAAGGTGTTGGGGTCGAAGGCCAGCGAGTCCGCCGACATCTTGTGCACCCCGATCCGGTCCTCCAGCGGGGTCCCGGAGATGCGTGCGGCGAACGCGTCCAGCCGCTGCGGTTCCAGGTCGATGGCGTCGACCCGCACGTACCCCCCGGCCAGTTCGACGGCGCAGGCCCCGTCGCCGCAGCCGATGTCGAGCAGCCGGTCCCCGCGGGCGGGCAGGTGCCCGGCGACGGCCGCGATCCGCTTGGCCACCGCGCGCCGACCGAACGCGCCGGAGGGGTCGACGTCCCCCGGACCACCGTTCATACCGCACCATCTCTCCGTGTCGACGAAATCCCTGGCCCGGACACTACAGCAAGTGATGGGTCGACCACGGAAGGAAGGATCGCTGTGCGGACATGTCGACACCCTTCCGAGGTCATGGCGGCATGGGGCGAAGTGGCCGCCCCGCCATGAGGAGAAGCGGCCGCATGGCAGGCGGGCGTCGCGCAGGTCGGCGTCAGCGGACTCCGCGCCGGTCCGAGCCGCCGCCCCCCGAGGCGCGGGAGGGCCGCGCCACCACCGCCACCGGCCACGGCGGACCGGTCGCCCGCCCCATCCCGGTGGACACGCCCGCCACCCCCGACCGGCTCGTCCTCCAGGGCCGGGTACGGCCCGCGCGCCGGGCCGGGAGGGCCGTGCCGGCACCGGTCCCGGCACGGGGCCGGGAGCGGACAGCTCTTGCGGTAGCGGCCGGGGCGGTCTCAGCAGGCGCAGGAGGGGGTGTGGACCGGGGCGGTCAGCGGGTCGGCGGGGGAGCGCTCGCGGCCGGAGGCGGTCTCCACCTCGAACCCCTCCCGGATCCAGTACTCGATGCCGCCTACCATCTCCTTGACCCGGTAGCCCAGGCGGGCGAACTCCAGCGCGCCCCTGGCGGCGCCGTCGCAGCCCGGCCCCCAGCAGTACACGACCACCGGCCGGGACGGGTCGAGCTCCGCGGCCGCGCGGTCGGCGATCTCTGTCCGGGGCAGGTGGACCGCCCCCGGGACGTGCGCCTGGTCCCAGGCGGCGCTGGCGCGGGTGTCCACCAGGGTGAAGCCGGGGTCGCCGGAGGCCAGTGCGGCCCGCACGTCGGACACGTCGGTGTACAGGCCCAGCCGGGCGGAGAAGTGGGCCGCGGCCTGGGCGGGGTCGGCGAAGCGCGAAGTCGTCATGACGACAAGGCTAGGTTCGCGGCCCCGCCCCGGACAGGCACGATCAACGGTCCGGCCTTGTCCCCGCCGTGGATCACGCGGTATATCCCTGCCATGACCGACGTATCCCTGGACGAGACCGATCTGCGCCTGCTCTCCGCCCTCCAGGCCGACGGCCGGGCCGGGTACGCCGGGCTGGCCCGGGCGGTGTCCATGTCCGCCAGCGCCGTCGCCGAGCGGGTGCGCCGCCTGGAGGCCGCCGGGGTGATCTCCGGCTACTCCGCCCTCGTCGACCCCGCACGGCTGGGGTTCACGGTGACCGCCTTCATCCGCCTGGCCTACCCCAACGGCAACTACCGGCCCTTCCACGACCTGCTGGCCACGACCCCCGAGATCCTGGAGGCCCACCACATCACCGGTGAGGACTGCTTCCTGCTCAAGACCGTGGCCCGGTCGATGCGCCACCTGGAGGACGTGGTGGCCCGCGTCGCGGTCATGGGATCGGTCACCACCAACGTCGTCTACTCCAGCCCGCTCCCGGGCCGGGCCGCCACCGAGGCCCTGGGGGTGACGCCCGTCATTGCGGGGGAGCGGGGCGGGGACTGACACTGGCGCGATGAGCCTGACCACCTGGTACCTGGAGACGACCGACCCCGGCGGCCTGCGCCCCGCGCGGGAGCCCGGGGGCGACGTGCGGTTCGTCCGGGTCGGGGTCCCCAGCCCCGCGTTCAGCCGCTTCCTCTACGAGCGGGTCGGCGGCGACTGGCAGTGGACCGACCGCCTGGCCTGGACCGAGCAGGACTGGCGGAGGTGGGTGGACCGCCCCGGCCTGGAGACCTGGGTGCTCCACCAGGACGGCGCCCCGGCCGGGTACACCGAACTGGAGGCCCAGCCCGACGGCGCCGTCGAGGTCGTCCACTTCGGCCTGATGCCCGGGTTCCTCGGCCGCGGACTGGGCGGCCACATGCTCACTCTCGCCCTGCGCCGCGCCTGGGACCTGGCCGACCGGCTGCCGGACCGGGAGCCCACCCGCAGGGTGTGGCTGCACACCTGCTCCCTGGACGGCGAGCACGCGCTCTCCAACTACCGGGCCCGCGGCCTGTCCGTCTACAGGACGACACAGGAACAGGTCGACACGTCGACGAAGGGACGGGCCCCCTCGCCCCCCGCCTAGGGCGCGGGCTCCGGAGCAGGCCCGGGGAGGGCGCCGGCGCGTCGGCGCTCCCGCAGCGTCCAGGCCGCTCCGGCGGCCAGGTAGACGGCGGCCATCCCGACCACCACCGCGGTGCCCAGCCCCGAGGGCGGCACCAGGGCGGCGGCCAGCGCCGCGCCCAGCACGAACGTCGCGTTGAACAGCACGTCGTACACCGAGAACACGCGCCCGCGGAAGGCGTCGTCGACATGTCGCTGTACCTGCGTGTCGACGGTGACCTTCACCCCCTGGGACACGAACCCGAGCACGAACGCCGCCACCGGGAACAGCCCGGGCGAGAACGGCAGCGCGAACACCGCCAGCGCCACCGCCGCCGCGAGCAGCTGCACCCCGATCCACGCCCCCGGCGCCATCCGCGCGGTCGCCGACGGAGTGGCCACCGCACCGAGGAAGAACCCGGCCGCCAGCACCCCGGCGGCGACGGAGAACCCGGCCAGGCCCGCCACCCCGCCACCGGTGAACGTGTTGTTGTAGAGCAGCAGGGTCATCAGCGAGGAGATCCCGAACAGCACCCGGTGCAGCCCGATGGTGCCCAGCGCGTCCCGGGCGGGCGGCCGCGACCAGATGTGCCGCACCCCGGCGAGCATGCCGAGCAGCGCGCTGCCGACCGCGGCGCGCACCTCCTCGGGCTCGCGCTCCAGGTGCGGTCCCAGCTCCCGGCGGCCCAGGGAGAGGGAGACCAGCCCGGCGGCGGCGAACCCCAGCCCGGCGGCCGCCAGGATCACGCCGGTCCCCCAGGAGCCGGTGCCGCCCAGCACGCCCAGGCCCAGCCCGACCCCGGTGCCCAGCGAACTGGCCACGGTCCCGCAGGTGGGGGTGACGGCGTTGGCCATCATCAGCTGTTCGCGCGGGACCACGTACGGCAGGCCCGCGGACAGGCCCGACAGGAAGAAGCGGTTGACGCTCAGCACCAGGAGCGCCAGCAGGAGGAACGCCGGGCTCTCGCCCCCGGCCACGACCACCGCGCTGAGCACCGCCAGCGCGGCCTTGGCCAGGGCGGACAGCAGCAGGACCTGGCGGCGCGGCCAGCGGTCGATGAACACCCCGGCGAACGGCGCCACCACCGAGAAGGGCAGGAGCAGCACCGCGAAGGCCGCCGCCACGGCGGCCGCGCCCGTGTGCTGCTCGGGGTTGAAGAAGACGAAGCCGGCCAGGCCGGCCTGGTAGACCCCGTCGGAGAACTGCGAGACCAGCCGCGTGCCGAAGAGCCGCCGGAAACGGGAGCCCCGCAGGACGGTGCGCAGATCGCCGAAGAAGGACACGCCACCAGGGTAGGACGTGCCCGGGGCCGTACCGGCCCCGGGCACCGGGCAGGCTACTCGCCGGCGATGAAGCGCTCGACCGCCTCGTGCGCCTCGGAGTCGCTGTACTGCTCCGGCGGCGACTTCATGAAGTAGGAGGAGGGCGCGAGGATCGGCCCGCCGATGCCGCGGTCCTTGGCGATCTTCGCGGCGCGCACCGCGTCGATGATGATCCCGGCGGAGTTGGGGGAGTCCCAGACCTCCAGCTTGTACTCCAGGTTGAGCGGGACGTCGCCGAAGGCGCGGCCCTCCAGGCGCACGTACGCCCACTTGCGGTCGTCCAGCCACGGCACGTGGTCCGAGGGGCCGATGTGCACGGCGCCGGCGTTGAGCTCGTGGGGGATCTGGGAGGTGACCGACTGGGTCTTGGAGATCTTCTTGGACTCCAGGCGCTCGCGCTCGAGCATGTTCTTGAAGTCCATGTTGCCGCCGAAGTTCAGCTGGTAGGTCCGGTCGACGACCACGCCGCGGTCCTCGAACAGCTTCGACAGCACCCGGTGGGTGATGGTGGCGCCCACCTGCGACTTGATGTCGTCGCCGATGATCGGCACCCCGGCCTCGGTGAACTTGGCGGCCCACTCGGGGTCGGAGGCGATGAACACGGGGAGGGCGTTGACGTAGGCCACCCCGGCGTCGATCGCGCACTGGGCGTAGAACTTGCCGGCCTCCTCCGAGCCCACGGGCAGGTAGGAGACGAGGACGTCGGCTCTGCTGTGCTTGAGCGCGGCGACGACGTCCACGGCGTCCTCGGGGGACTCCTGGATCATCTCGCGGTAGTACTTGCCCAGGCCGTCGTAGGTCGGGCCGCGCATGACGGTGACGCCGGTGGGCGGCACGTCGCAGATCTTGATCGTGTTGTTCTCGCTGGCGACGATGGCGTCGGCCAGGTCGTGGCCGACCTTCTTGGCGTCCACGTCGAAGGCGGCGACGAACTCGATGTCGCGCACGTGGTACGGGCCGAACTGGACGTGCATCAGGCCCGGGACCCGAGAGCCGGGGTCGGCGTCCTTGTAGTAGTGCACGCCTTGGACGAGCGACGCCGCGCAATTGCCGACGCCCACGACGGCTACACGTACCGAACCCATTGGTCCTTGCTCCTTCTCGTTCGCGAACAGGGATGCCACGGCGCACGACGGCACCCCCGGTACCCGTGGCCGGCGGGGGTGGCGGCGTTCCGCGTTCGTTCTCCGTATGTGCTCAGCGGCTCGCACGGCGTTTCTGTTCCCGCCCGGACGCCGGGCGGGTGGCGGAATGTGTGGCTCCGACTGTTTTGTTCGTGTCTGACTCTATCTTCGGTCATCCGGAGAACCGCATGTCACCCAGGGTGACACCATCGTTCCGGAGCCACCCGCGACCCTCCGTGCCATCGTCCTCCCCGGTGCGGCGCGCGTGAAATGTCACAGACCCGCTCCACCTGCGACCCCGGCGGCCCCGGTCCGGGCCGGACACCGGCCCGCTGTTCGGTTCGGGCCGTGCGACCAGTCCGAACGGGGCCCTCCGCGGCCTCGGTGACGGAGTGTTCTGTCGCGCGGGGTACTCTCGCGCGTGGGTTGTGCTATACCGTCCCATCGCTTTAACGTGACCTGTGGTTTGCGCGTGAAAGCCGGTAGAGCCCCCCGACCGACCCCCGGCGGACGTCCGCATCGGTCGCCGCCGAAGGGACGGGGGCTCCCGCGGGCCAACGACCAGGAGGATGAAGCGGCCAACGTCTTCGCGACCTGTTGAAAACCTTCGCCCCGCGTGGGGCGTCCTTTTATCAAGCCTTGAAGCACAGGCTGACCCGACGGGCCCGGACCGGAGTGCCGGGCCCCGTGCCGGTCATCGCGGGAAACCAGGTCGCGGATCACCGATCCCCCAGGGGGACCGTCCCCCCGTTCCACCAAGGAATCGTCAGGCCGACCGGCCGTGAAAGGCAATCGAGGACCACGTGAGTACCGAACGACGACGGGATGCCGATGGCGGCCGTCGCCGGGCCGAGGGCCCGGCGAGCGGCGCCGGCGGCAACGGCGGAAGGCGCCGGGCCGATGGCCCGCCGCCCAGGGAACAACGTGCCGGAGGGCGCCGATCCCCGGAAGCTGAAGGCGGTTTCTGGGGGGAGGAGGAGCGCCCCCGGCGCCGCCCCCCGGCCGATGACGGACGGGGCGGCCGACGCCGCGCGGAGGAGGGCCGCTCGCGTAGCCCCGAGGGGCAGCGACGCCGTCCCCCCGAGGACGACCCGCGCCGCCGTGAGGGCGGCGCACGGCGCCGTGCGCCGGAGGGCGAACCGCGCCGCCCGGAGGGCGGCCAGCGGCGCCGCCCGCCCGCGGACGGCGAACGCCCCCGGCGCCGCCCCGAGGACGTCGAGCACGGTGCCCGCTCCGAGGGCCAGCGGCGCCGCCGCCCGCCCGAGGACGCCCGTCCCGGCGGTCGGCGACGCCCCGACGGCCCCCGCGACCCGCGCGAGCGCGAGCACGGTGCCCGCTCCGAGGGCGGCCGCCGCCGTGCGGCCGCCGGCGGCGGCGGGCGCGGCGGCTCCGGCGGCGGACGCCGCCGCCGGGGCGGGGAGGACGAGCCGGACGACCGCCCCTGGTGGAAGCGCTTCCTCGCCAAGGCCTGGAAGCCCGCGCTGGCCGCGTTCGGCCTGATGGTCATCGGCGGTGTGGCGGTCTTCGCGCTGCTGTACGCGCAGGCACCCGACAAGGACGACCTTCAGGAGAAGAGCGACGCCGAGATGTCGGCCACCCAGATCTTCTGGGAGACCGGTGATGTCGCGGTCACCACCGGTGAGGTCCGCCGTATCCAGGTCAACTACGAGGACATCCCGCCGCACGTCATCGACGGCATCCTCGCCGCCGAGCAGCACACGTTCTTCGAGGACCCGGGCATCAGCATCTCGGGTATCGGCCGCGCCCTGCTCTCCCGCGGCGAAGCCGGCGGCGGTTCCACCATCACCCAGCAGATGGCCCGCAACTACTACAGCAACCTCGAGGACTACGGCACCCTCGAGCGCAAGATCCGCGAGATCTTCATCGCCATCAAGCTCGGCCAGCAGATGAAGAAGGAGGAGATCCTCGAGCGCTACGTCAACACGATCTACTTCGGCCGCCAGGCCATGGGGATCGAGATGGCGGCCCGCCAGTACTTCGACAAGAGCGTGACGGAGCTCGACCCGGCCGAGGGCGCCTACCTGGGGATCATCATCCAGATGCCCGCCAACTTCGAGAACTCCAACCTGGGCCCCTGGACCGACACGTACCTCCACGAGGAGCGCTGGCCCTACGTCCAGCGCCAGCTGGCGGCCATGCACGAGGAGAACCCCGACCGCGGCCTTCCCAAGAGCGAGGCCGACGCCCTGGAGATCCCCCCGACGACCCAGTGGGGCCCCAGCGAGGAGGGCGAGGAGTCGGAGGAGGGCGAGGAGGAGGCCGAGGAGGAGTTCGACCCCAAGCCCGGTTACGTGCGTGACGCCGTCGTCTCCGAGCTGGTCGAGCGCTACGGCATCAAACCGGAGAGCATCGCCACCGACGGCTACAAGGTCGAGACCTCCCTCAACCCCGAGCTCATGGACGCGGCCTACACGGCGTTCGACGTCCTGCCCGGACATCCGGGCGACACCCGCAAGGGCCTCACCGCGATCAACCCGGCCACCGGCGAGATCGTGGCCTTCCGCGGTGGAGAGGACGTGGGAGTCGAGCTGAACCAGTCCCTGGTGGAGCGCACCCAGGCGGGTTCGTCGTACAAGCCGTACGTGCTCGCCACCGCGCTCAGCCAGAACATCAGCCTCAGGACCCTGATGAACGGCGACTCTCCGCAGCGCTTCGAGGGACTGGAGAGCGAGGTCAAGAACGCGGACGGGCGGAGCCACGGCGCCGTCGACCTCATCGAGTCGACCGCGCACTCCTACAACACCCCGTACGTGCAACTGGCCCAGGAGGTGACGCCGGCCGCCGTGGACCAGATGGCGATCGCCGCGGGTGTGGACGAGGAGCAGACCACGACCTCCACCCAGGGGCCGCTGATCGCGCTGGGCACACACCAGGTCAGCGCGCTGGACCAGGCCGCCGGCTACGCCACCTTCGCGGCGGACGGCCGACACTACCCCGCCCACATGGTCACCAAGGTGACCACCAGCGACGGTCGCGAGATCGAGCCCAACGACAAGGCCGAGCTCGAGAACGGGACCCAGGCCATGAGCGCCGACGTCGCCCATGACGTCACCTACGCCCTGACCGAGGTCGTGTCGAACGGCGGTGGATCCGCGGCCGCGCTGCCCGACGGCCGTCCGGTCGCCGGCAAGACCGGTACCTCCTCCGGGGCCATCTCGGCCTGGTTCGTGGGCTACGTGCCCCAGCTGTCCGTGGCCGTCGGCCTCAGCCGGGCGGACGCCAACGTCGGCCTGGAGTTCGACGGCATCGCCAACAGCGAGGTCTTCGGTGGCAGGACCTCGGCCGAGGTGTGGCGCGAGTTCATGATCCAGGCCGTCGAGATCATGGAGCTGGAGCCGAAGAACTTCCCGCCGGCGGCGAACGTGGGCACGGACCAGAACTTCGGGCCCTCGCCCAGCCCCAGCCCCAGCGACGAGCCCAGCGACGAGCCCAGTGACGAGCCGAGCGACGAGCCCAGCGAGCACCCGGCCTGCGACCCCGAGCGCCCGGACACGAACAACCCGAACTGCGCCGAGCTCCCGACCGAGCCCGAGTGCGAGCTCTGGGACTGGGAGTGCCAGAACGGCGGCGACGACGACGGCGAGCAGAGCCCGCCTCCCGGGGACTGCTGGGGGCTGCCGCCCACCGACCCCTGCTGGACCGGTGGCGGCAACGGTGACGACGGCTCCGGCGGCGGCAACGGCCAGGGCGGCCGAGGCGACAACAACGCCCGGCTGACCATTCTCGGGCCCCGGGACGACTGACCCCGTCCCCGGCCCGGAGCCGGACACGAAGGGGCCGGTGCGCACGCGCACCGGCCCCTTCGCTGTCCCGGGGCCGTCGGCCCCGGAAGGCGGACCGCCGATTCCGGTCCCCGGCTGCTGGTAGCCTTGGTCCCCGTATGGCTCTGAGCCCGCACCCCCCTCACCGAGCGGGGGATCCCGCAGGCTCCTGCCCTCCTGCCATGGAGATTCCATGGCCGCGACAGTCCAGAGGAGGAACGTACGCCTATGCGTCGTTACGAAATCATGGTCATCCTCGACCCGAACCTCGACGAGCGCACCGTCGCCCCGTCGCTGGAGAACTTCCTGTCCGTCGTGCGCAACGACGGCGGCTCGGTCGAGAAGGTCGACATCTGGGGCAAGCGTCGGCTCGCCTACGACATCGACAAGAACCCCGAGGGCATCTACGCGGTGATCGACCTGACGGCCACGCCCGCCACGGTCAAGGAGCTCGACCGCCAGCTCGGCATCGCCGAGGCCGTGCTCCGCACCAAGGTCATCCGGCCCGAGGTCCACTAACGGCCTCCCGCCCGCGCCCCCTACCCCGGATCATCCGATTCCGCTGATTCTGTCGGTGGAAGGGCGGATGATCAGGGGAGCAGGCGAAACCGCCTGACCCGATCTACCCCGAACCGGAGCCCTCATGGCAGGCGAAACCCAGATCACGCTCGTCGGCAACCTGGTCGACGATCCTGAGATGCGCTTCACGGCGAGTGGAGCCGCTGTCGCCAACTTCCGCGTGGCCTCGACGCCGCGCACCTTCGACCGCGCGTCGGGGGAGTGGAAGGACGGCGAGTCCATGTTCCTCACCTGCACCGTGTGGCGGCAGTACGCGGAGAACGTCGCGGAGAGCCTCCAGCGCGGTATGCGGGTGATCGTCCAGGGGCGCCTCAAGCAGCGCTCCTTCGACACCCAGCAGGGTGAGAAGCGCACCGTCTTCGAGGTCGACGTCGACGAGGTCGGCCCGGCCCTGCGCAGCGCCACCGCCAAGGTGACCAAGACGCAGCGCCAGGGCGGCGGGGGCGGCGGCTTCGGCGGAGGCGGCGGCGGTTTCGGTGGCGGCCAGCAGGGCGGAGGCCCTCAGGGCGGCGGCTACGGGAACCAGGGCGGCGGCTTCGGCGGCGGCCAGCAGGGCGGCCGCGGCGGTGCCCCCGCCAACGACGACCCGTGGGCCAACAACGGCGGCGGTGGCGGAGGCGGCGGCTTCGGCGGCGGTTTCTCCGACGACCCGCCGTTCTAGCCGAGCGGTCGCGCCGCGGCCCCGTGCCGTAGGCGCAACACCCCGACCCGGCGCCCCAGGGCGCCGAGTCAACATCCACATGTCCTCAGACCATCCCCGGGAGGAACCCGGGGCTCTTGCGAAGGAGCACCACGATGGCGAAGCCGGCAGCGCGCAAGCCCAAGAAGAAGGTTTGCTTTTTCTGCCAGGAGAAGCAGTCCTACATCGACTACAAGGACACCACGCTTCTCCGCAAGTTCATCTCCGAGCGCGGCAAGATCCGCGCCCGCCGCGTGACGGGTAACTGCACCCAGCACCAGCGCGACGTCGCCACCGCGATCAAGAACGCGCGCGAGGTCGCCCTGCTGCCCTACACCAGCACCGCTCGCTAGCGGGGATTCTCCGAGGGAGGTTTTTGTCGTGAAGCTGATCCTGACCCACGAGGTCAACGGTCTCGGAGCCCCCGGCGATGTCGTCGAGGTGAAGAACGGCTACGGCCGCAACTACCTGCTTCCCCGCGGGTTCGCCATCCGGTGGACGCGCGGCGGCCAGAAGCAGATCGACCTGATCCAGCGCGCCCGTGCCGCGCGCGACATCCGGACCCTGGACGAGGCCAAGCAGGTCTCCGGCCAGGTCAACGCTCTCACCGTGCGCCTCAAGCAGCGCGCCGGCGAGGGTGGCCGCCTCTTCGGCTCGGTCACCCCGGCGGACATCGCCGACGCCGTCAAGGCGTCCGGTGGTCCGGCTCTGGACAAGCGCCGCATCGAGGTCAAGAACCCGATCAAGTCGGTCGGCGCCCACAAGGTCCAGGTCCGCCTGCACCCCGAGGTCGTCGCGACGATCAAGCTGGACGTCGTCGGCGTCTGAGCCGAGGCGTTCGCGTTCTCGTGGACGGGCCCCGCACCTCCTTGTGAGGTGCGGGGCCCGTCCCGTTCGCGGGCAACACGCCGGGGGTCACCGAAAGCCACCCTTTGACTACTCTTGGTAACTTATCGTTTTCTCTGTGCGGTGTCGCGAGACGCCCGGAACAGAGAGGACGGGGTACCGATGAACGGACGACCGGAGCATCTGCCGGACCGCAGGACGGTCCTCAAGGGCACGGCGCTGGCCGCGGGCGGCGTACTGCTCGGCGGACTGGCCGGGCTCGCCCCGGCCACGGGCGCACTGGCCTCCGCCAGGCCCAAGGTGTACACCCGCGCGGACTGGAAGGCCCGTGCCCCCAGGAACCGCATCGAGGTCCTGGGCCAGGGACCGACCCACATCGTGGTGCACCACACGGCCACCGGGAACGTCTCCGACACCTCCACCGGGCACGCGGCCGCGCTGTCCCGCTCCATCCAGCGCTACCACATGGACCACAACGGGTGGAGCGACACGGGCCAGCAGATCACCATCAGCCGCGGCGGGCACATCATGGAGGGGCGCGACCGCACCCTCCAGGCCATCGCCGACGGCGGCCACGTGATCGGCGCGCACACCGCCAACCACAACTCGCACACCATCGGCATCGAGAACGAGGGCACCTACACCTCGGCGACCCCGCCGGCCGCGCTCATGAGCTCCCTGGTGGACACCTGCGCCTGGCTGTGCCTGGTCTACCGGCTGGACCCGGAGAAGGCCATCGTCGGGCACCGCGACTACAACTCCACCAGCTGCCCGGGGGACAAGCTCTACTCGATGCTCCCGCAGCTGCGCAGGGACGTCGCGTCCCGGCTCCGCGAGCAGCTCTCCCACCTGGGCCGGGTGACCGGGGCCGACCTCAGCCTGGAGAAGCTGCCGACCTACCCGGCCACACCCTCCTCCGAGCGGGTGGCGACGTTCTACCACGGTCCGGCGATCGGCGACCTCGACGCCTCCCTCTGACCCGGGGCACCCGGGACCTCCGCCCCGCCGGACGGTCCTCCCGAGACGGGCCGGGTCAGGGCCGGGCCGCGCCGGTGACCAGCCAGGCCGTCCCCCGGGCCCGGCCGCCCAGGGCGACCGCCCGGGCCAGGATCCAGATCCCGTAGGCGGTCCACAGGGCCACCATCCCCCACGGGGAGGACAGCCCCAGCGGCGGCACGAGCAGGGCGAACGGCAGGAAGACCAGCATCGTCCACAGGGAGGCCCAGGCCAGGTAGCGCTGGTCCCCGGCGCCCATGAGCACCCCGTCCAGCACCATGGTCACCCCGCTCAGCGGCTGGAGCAGGGCCACCACGACCAGGGACGCCGTGATGAGCACGCGCACCTGCGGGTCGGAGGTGAAGGGGACCCACGCCCACGGCAGGACCAGCAGCACCGCCACCGTGAAGACCGCGCCCAGCATCACACCCCACTCGACCATGCGGCGTGTGGCGTCGCGGGTCCCGCGGACGTCGCCCGCGCCCAGGTAGCGGCCGATGATCGCCTGCCCGGCGATCGCGATCGCGTCCATGGCGAACACCAGCAGCGCCCAGATGTTGTGGGAGACCTGGTGGGCGGCCACCGACTCGTCGCCGAGCCGGGCCGCGACCGCCACGGTCACCAGGGCCACCACGCGCATCGAGACGCTGCGCAGGAACAGTGCGAACCCGGCCGAGGCCGAGGCGCGCAGCCCGGCCGCCGACGGTGACAGTGACACCCCCTCACGCCGGGCGCGGCGGACCATCACCGCCAAGTACCACAACGCCCCGCCGCCCTGGGCGATCACCGTCGCCCACGCCGAACCGGCGATGCCCCAGCCCATGACCAGAACGAACACCGCGCACAGCAGCGCGTTGCCAAGGAAGGACGCGACCGCCACGGCCAGCGGGGTGCGGGCGTCCTGCAGCCCGCGCAGCACGCCGGTGCCCGCCATCACGATGAGCAGGAACGGCGTGCCCAGCAGGCTGATGCGCAGATAGGCCAGGGCGTGCGGGGCCACCTCGGGGGAGGCTCCCAGCAGGTCCACCATGGCCGGCCCCAGAGGCCAGCCGATCGCGATCGCGGCGGCGCCGAGCAGGGCGGCGAGCCAGAGGCCGTCGATCCCGTCGCGGATCCCGCCGCGGACGTCCCCCGCACCGAACTTGCGGGCGACGGCGGCCGTGGTGCCGTAGGCGAGGAAGATGCACACGGCGACCAGGGTCAGCAGCACCTGTCCGGCGATGCCGAGCCCGGCCAGGGCCGCGGTGCCCAGGGTGCCGACGATCGCGGAGTCGGCCAGCAGGAACAGGGGTTCGCTGACGAGGGCGAAGAAGGTGGGGATCGCCAGGGCGAAGATCTCGCGGTCGTGGCGGTGCCGGAACGGGGCGGCGGAGAGCAGTCTGGGCATGGCCAGCCCACGCTATCGGACAGGCGTTCCCCCGGGAGGGTGAAGTTATCCACAGACCCCGGGATCCCTGTGGATAACTTGTGGAAATCGACCCTGTGAGACATCTTGCACGCCTCGGTGCCGAAGCATATTTCCGCAGGTCAAAGCCGATAAGAGGGGTGGTCTGCAAAGTTATCCACAGGTTATGTGCACAACGGGTCGGTGAAACCCCTGCGGAGCGGGGCGAACGGATGCTACGAGACCTGTGGACGGTCTCTGCCGCGGCACCTCCGGCGTCGGCCATGAGGCATCCTGGAGGGGTCGGTCCCGACCCGGGGCCGGTGGAGCACGGCCCAGGGGAGATTGTTCGTGAGCGTCGCTGAGCAGCCACCCGAAGAAGGCGGATACGAGCGCACGCCCCCGCACGACATCCAGGCCGAACAGAGCGTCCTGGGCGGCATGCTCATCTCCAAGGACGCCATCACCCAGGTCGTCGAGATCATCCGCTCCGCCGACTTCTACCGGCCGGCGCACCAGATCATCTACGACGCCATCGTGGACCTGTTCTCCCGCGGCGAGCCCGTCGACATCGTCTCGGTCAACGCCGAGCTGACCAAGCGCGGCGAGGCCGCGCGCGTCGGCGGCGCGCTCTACCTGACCACCCTCACCAACGCCATCCCGACCGCCGCCAACGCGGGCTACTACGCCAAGATCGTCTCCGACCGCGCGGTGCTGCGCCGCCTGGTCGAGGTCGGCACGCGCATCGCCCAGATCGGCTACGCGGGCGACGGCGAGGTCGAGGACCTCGTCGACCACGCCCAGGCGGAGATCTACAAGGTCGCCGAGAAGCGCACCGGCGAGGACTACGTCGCCCTCGCCGACATCATGCCCGGCGCCCTGGACGAGATCGAGGCGATCTCCTCCCACGACGGCACCCTCACCGGCGTCCCCACCGGCTTCGCCGACTTCGACGCCCTCACCAACGGCCTCCACCCGGGCCAGATGATCATCATCGCCGCCCGCCCGGCCGTCGGCAAGGCCCTGGCTCTGGACACCCCCCTGCCGACCCCGCACGGATGGACGACCATGGGCGCGGTCCGGGTGGGCGACGAGCTGCTGGCCGCGGACGGGACGCCCACCCGTGTGGTGGCGGCGACCGAGGTGATGACCGGTCGTCCCTGCTACGAGGTGGTGTTCGACGACGGGACCACCGTCGTCGCCGACGCCGAGCACCAGTGGCTGACCCATACCCGGGCCTCGCACCGCGCCGCGCAGGAGGCCGCCCGCTCGGGTGGGACCCCACGTACCCGACCCGAGGTGCGGACCACCCGGGAGATCGCCCGCACCCTGCGGACGTCCGGCGCCGATGCCCGGCTCGACCACTCGGTCGTCAACGCCGAACCGCTGGAACTGCCCGTGCGGGAACTGCCGCTGCCGCCCTACTTCCTCGGCGTCTGGCTGGGCGACGGCGCCACCGACGCCGCCCGGATCACGACCGCCGACCCGGAGATCCTCGTCAACATCGAGGCGGACGGACTGGTGACCAAACCGGCGGGTCGTCTCACCTACAGCGTCCGGCTCCCGCAGGAGGATCCCGGAACGGGGTCGTGCGTCGTGTGCGGCGAGGAGCCCACTCCGTCCCCGCCCCACGTACGCGGCTGCGGACAGTCCTGCGGCGGGAAGGCGGGGTTCGTCTCCGACCCGGTACCGGAGGCGCCCTGCCCGGACTGCGCAGGGCCCACGACCGGACACCTCCGCCGCCGTGAGTGCACCCGCCACCACGGGAGCGTCCAGGCGCTGCTGAGGACTCTGGGGGTGCTCGGGAACAAGCACATCCCCATGGAGTACCTGCGGGCCTCGGTCGGACAGCGGCGTGCGCTCATGGCCGGGCTGCTGGACTCGGACGGTACGGTCAACGCCGACGGTTCGGTCCGATTCGCGGTGACCGACGAACGGCTGGCGAACGATTTCCGAGAGCTGGCGCACGGGCTCGGGTACCGAACGGGCATGTCGACGCGACGCGTCAAGGGGCGCACCGGGGCCGCCTCGACGTGTTACACCATCACCTTCGGGTCGGAGCGCGAGGTCTTCCGTCTCTCGCGCAAGCAGGAGGCGCACCGTACACGCGGCGCGGGCCGCGGCTACGCGCGGATCGGCTCCAGGTCCGTCACCGAGGTGCGACCCGTCGACAGCGTCCCGGTCCGCTGCGTCCAGGTGGACCACCCCGACCACCTGTTCCTGGCCACGAAAGCCATGGTGCCCACCCACAACTCCACGCTGGCTTTGGATTTCGCGCGGGCGGCGTCGATCAAGCACGACATGACCGCGGTCTTCTTCAGCCTGGAGATGGGGCGCAACGAGATCGTCATGCGCCTGCTGTCCGCGGAGGCGCGGGTGCCGCTGCACACCATGCGCTCGGGCCTGATGACCGACGACGACTGGGCGCGCCTGGCCCGGCGGATGGGCGAGGTCGCCAACGCGCCGCTGTTCATCGACGACTCGCCCAACATGTCGATGATGGAGATCCGGGCCAAGTGCCGCCGGCTCAAGCAGCAGCACGACCTCAAGCTGGTCATCGTCGACTACCTCCAGCTGATGAGCTCACCCGGCCGGGTGGAGAGCCGCCAGCAGGAGGTCTCGGAGATGTCCCGGTCCCTCAAGCTGCTGGCCAAGGAGCTGGAGGTGCCCGTGGTGGCGCTCTCCCAGCTCAACCGAGGCCCCGAGCAGCGCACCGACAAACGCCCACAGGTGTCGGATCTTCGCGAATCGGGCAGTATCGAGCAGGACGCGGACATGGTGATCCTGCTGTACCGCGAGGACGTGCACGACAAGGAGTCCCCGCGGGCGGGCGAGGCCGACATCATCGTCGCCAAGCACCGCAACGGCCCCACCGCGGACGTCACCGTGGCCTTCCAGGGCCACTACAGCCGGTTCGTCGACATGGCGCCCGGATAGGCCGGTGCGTCCACGGCGTCCCCCGCCCCGTCGAGGCGGGGGAGCCGGGGTGTCGTGGACCAGCGGCCGCGAGGCGTCGGGGATCCCGCGGAACCCCGGGACGCCCACCCGCAGCCGCAGGTCCAGGGCCCGGTCCGGCCCCGCGCCGGCGTAGGGCCGGGCCGCCGGCCGGCCCCGCCCACGGCGTCCGCCGGCCGGACGGTGTGGAGGGCTCGTAGGCGGACCCCGGTTCCACATCCGGTCCACCCGCCCCTCGGCCACGGCCGGGAGGGCGGACCACCGCACCGGGAACACCACCGCGCTCAGGACGGCGGCGGCGATCCGCGCCATGGGCGGGCACCTCGGCGGAGTACTCCTCGGCGGAACCGCCCCGGTCGGGTTCGCCGGAGGGGGACATGCGGGGGCCGAACCCCTCCGCGTGCAGGTCGAGGATGCCGACGGCGGCACCCGTCGCGGTGGGACGGCCGCCGGGGAGGCGGAGCGGGCCGGCGGGGGCCCGGCGGACCCCCGCCGGGGTGCTCGGGGGTCAGAGGCGGACGAGCATCTTGCCGGTGTTGGCGCCCGAGAGGACGCCGCGCAGGGCCCCGGGGGCCTCCTCCAGGCCGTCGACGACGGTCTCGCGGGTGCGCAGGGTGCCGTCCAGCAGCCACGGCACCGCCCTGGCGTGGAACTCGGGGAACCTGTCCAGGTGGTTGCCCACGAGCATGCCGCGGAGGGAGACCTCCTTGGTGGCGGCCCGGTAGAGGTTCGGCCCGGGGGCGGGTTCGGCGTCGTTGTACTCGCCGACCGCGCCGATCAGCGCCACCCGGCCGCCCGGGTTCATCACCTCCAGCGCGGCCGCCAGGTGGTCGCCGCCGACCGAGTCCAGGTAGACGTCCACGCCGTCGGGGGCGGCCTCGGCCAGACGGGCGGCGAGGCCGCCGCGGCGCCGGTCGACGGCGGCGTCGTAGCCGAACTCCTCGAGCAGCAGCCGGGTCTTCTCCGGACCGCCCGCGGAGCCGATGATCCGGCCCGCGCCCAGGTCGCGGGCGACGCGCGCGGCCACGCTCCCCACGGCCCCGGCGGCCGCCGAGATGTACACGGTGTCGCCCGGCCGGACCGGGGCGGTGTCGGTGAGAGCGAGGTACGCGGTCAGGCCGGTGGTGCCCAGGGGGCCCAGGTAGGCGGAGGCCGGGATGCGTGCGACGTCCAGGACGACGGCGCCCGCGGCGTCGACCAGGGAGTGCTCCCGCCAGCCCAGGAAGTGGGAGACGGTCGCGCCGACCGGGATCCCCTCGACCCGCGAGGCGACGACCTCGCCCACCGCGCTCCCCTCCAGGGGGCGGCCGATCTCGAAGGGCGGGATATAGGAGGGTGCGTCGTCCATCCGGCCGCGCATGTAGGGGTCGACGGACATCCACGTGTTGCGGACCAGGACCTGCCCCTCGGCCGGGGCGGGCAGTTCGGTCTCCACCAGGGCGAAGTGCTCCGGGCCGGGCTCGGCGGCGGGGCGGGCGGCCAGGTGGATCTCGCGGGTGCGGACGGTCATGGTGGGCCTCGTTCCGGTGGGCCGGGTCGTTCCCGGCGGCATCTCCGAAACTACGGACGGCCGGGGCCCGCCCCCAGGTCCGCACGCGCCGCGGACCGGTCCCCGCGTGCCAGGGCGCGGCGCTCCTGGGCCGGGGTGTGCCCCGACCAGCGGCGGAACGCCTTGCGCAGGGCGCGGTCGTCGGAGAAGCCCAGGCGGGCGGCGACGCTCTCGGCGGTCAGGCCCGAGGACAGCAGCCGCCGGGCCCGCCCGTGGCGGGCCCTGTCCACCTCCGCACGCCATGTGGTGCCATGTTCGCCGAGGCGCCTCTGGAGGGTGCGCGGGCCGACCGCCAGCCGGCCGGCGACGGCGTCCAGGGCGGGTGCCCCGCGGTCGAGCTCGGCGTCCAGGGCGGCGCGGAAGAGGTCCATCCAGCCGGGGAGGGGGTGGGCGGCGGACAGCAGCATCCCGGCGTGGTCGCGCAGGAGCGCGGCCAGGCGCGGGTCCCCCGAGGGGAGCGGGGCCCGGGCGTCCTCGGCCCGGAGCACGAGCTCGTTCACCCCGGCGTCGAACTCCAGGTCGGCGGTGCCGAAGGCGCGGACGAGGGCGGAGTGGTCGGCCGGGGCCGGATGGGCGAAGGAGACCCGCAGGGGGACGAGGTCGGCGCGGGTGGCCTCGCGCGCCCGGCGCAGGTAGTAGGCGAGGACGTACTCGTGGACGGCCGCGGCGGTGCGGGGTTCCCCGCCGCTGGTGTTGTAGCGCAGTCCGAGGCCGCCGTCCCGCACGTCCACGGCGTACTCCTCCTCTGTGGCGGTGACGACCCGGTGGTAGGGGGCGCTGCCGGTGAGGGCGTCGGCGAGCGTGGCGCCGTTGACGAGCATGTAGTCCCAGGCGGGGAGGGCGCCCAGGGCGGCGGTCTGCGCGACGTGGGTCCCGGCCCGGCCGGGCGGGAGGGTGTGGGCGAGGTGCTCCCACAGGCGGACGAGGGAGGGGAGCGGGACACGGGCGGCCTCGTCGGCCGCGGCGGCGGGTCCGGTCTCGGCCAGGACGAGGTGTTCGGGGACGCCCGCGGTGCGGGCGGCTTCGCCGAGGAGGAGGAGCAGGCGGGCGGAAACGGTCCCGTCGAGCATGGGGCCAGCTTATAGTTCAAGGGTCGGGCTTTTCGGACACAGAGTCGGGGGTGTGCCGGTGTCCGACACACCCCCTGGTTTCGGTCGGTGGATTTAGCTGTTTATGGCCAAGCCGATTTGTCGACAAAACGACATCCGAGGATCACGCGGTGTCCGAGGCGATCAGCCCCTCCCGCATCTCCAACCGCCTTCCCGAGAACCGCGCGCGCACGGTGCGGTCGTGTGTGACGATCACCAGCGCGCCCGTGTACCGGTCCAGCGCCTCCTCCAGCTCCTCCACGAGACCGGGGGAGAGGTGGTTGGTCGGCTCGTCCAGGAGCAGCAGGTCATAGACGCCCGAGGTCAATGCGGCCACCTCGATACGACGGCGCTGGCCGACCGAAAGTGACTCCACGGGCTGGTCCATCTCCTCGGCTCCGAACAGCCCCAGCGAGGCCAGCTCGTCCCGGTACTCCTCGGCGGGCCCCGGCCGTCCGGCCGCGTAGGCCTGGAGCGCGCTCCGGCCGGGGACGACCGCCCCGTCCTCCTGGCGCAGGTGGCCGACCCGGCCGCGCCGCAGGACTCCGCCGGCGTCGGGTGCCAGCTCCCCGGCGATGACCCGCAGGAGCGTGCTCTTGCCCGCTCCGTTGGGGCCGGTGACCAGGATCCGATCGCCGGGGCCGACGGTGAGCGCCGGAACGTCGAGCCGGTGGCCCACGCGCACCCCCTCCAGTACCACCGGCGGGACGTGCCCGCCGTCGGCGGCGGTGAAGGACGCGGTCATCTCCAGCGGGACCGGGGGCGGCGCGACCGGGTTCTCGACCAGCCGTCCGGCCCGCTCCTTGGCCTGCCGGATCCGGCTCATGGCGCCGTGCGCCCGCCCGCGCATCTTGAACGCGCCGTGCCCGAAGGCCGCCTTGTCCATCCTGCGCGGGATGGCCTGGAGCGCCGCGACGCTGTTCTCCGCCAGGCGCCGCTGCCGGGCCAGTTCCTCCTTCCATTCCCCGTACTCGCGGATCCACCGGGACCGGGCCGCGGCGCGGGCCCGCAGGTAGCCGTCGTACCCGTTGCCGTGGCGGTGGACCCGGTGCAGGTCGTGGTCGACCTCCAGGACGGTGTCGGTGACGCGGGCCAGGAAGGTCCGGTCGTGGGTGACGGCCACGACGGTGCCCCTGTGGGTGCGCAGCCGCTGCTCCAGCCAGGCGACCGCGCCGTCGTCGAGGTCGTTGGTGGGTTCGTCGAGCAGCAGCAGCTCGGGGTCGGCCGCCAGGGCCGCGGCCAGGGCCAGTCGCGAGCGCTCCCCGCCGGAGAGCGTGCGCAGGGGGCGGTCGCGGTCCAGGCCGGGCAGGCCCAGGCCGTGCAGCCCGGCGTCGACCCGGGCGTCGGCCTCGTACCCGCCGCGCGCCTCGAAGTCGGACAGTAGGTCGCCGTACGCGGCCAACCCGGCGGGGCCGGCGGTGCCGAGCGACGCCTCGAGGCCGCGCAGGCGGGCCTCCATCTCCCGCAGGTCGGCCAGGGCGTCGTCGACGGCGTCTCCGACGGTGCCGGTCAGGACGCCGACACGCTCCAGGGTCTGGGGAAGGTATCCGGTGCCGCCGGGCGCCGAGACGAGCACGTCCCCGTTGTCGGGCGCCTCCTCCCCGGCCAGGAGGCGGAGCAGGGTGCTCTTTCCGGAGCCGTTGTCCCCGATGACACCGACCCGTTCCCCGGGGGCGATGGTCAGGTCCACCCGGTCCAGGACGGTGCGGTCCCCGTAGCGTTTGGCGACCCCGGTGAGGGTGATCTGGGAGCGGGCGCGTGTCGCGGCGCGCATGGGCGTTCCTCCTCGGGTGGTCTCGGCGGCCGGTGTCGCGGATCGGATCGGAGCGGTGCGGATGGGGGTGCCCTCCTGTTCGGTTCGGGTGGCGGGTGTCGCCGGTCGGACTCAGGTGGTGCGCACGGGTGCGCCTCCTCTGCTGCGGTGGGGCCGGGACGGGCCGCGGGCCGCCGGAGGGCGCTTCGGAGCCGGGCACCCGGTGGAGCGGACGCGCGGGGCGCGGAGCTCGGGGTGCGGGAACGACGAAGAGGCCGTACCGGATCGACCGCGGTTCGGAGACGCCTGCGGAGCCGCGCGGCCGCCGTCGGCGGCGGGTGCGCGGTGTGCTCGGACACGGGCGTCGGACGCGGGATCTACAGCGAGTGGTACAGCCTCATGCGCAAGACGATACGTCTCGTTTCGCTAAGGGTCAAGTGCGATCTCCGTGAGACGTGGATCACTCCGAGTGGTTCTTTTTCGGGTGACTGAAACGCCGATATTGCTTCAAGCCGATATGTCGACACAGCGACACGGAGACACGGCGCCGGGGGTCGGGAAAAGGCGAAGGGCCGCCCCCCGTGGGGGCGGCCCTTCGCAACTCGCTCTCTCACGCCCGGTGTGGAACCGTTTGCCTCCCGCTGTCGCGGGAAGGGGTGCGTGGTCGGTGCGGCGCTACAGCCAGCGGGCCTCGGGGCGGGTGCGCCCGGTCTCGTCGGTGACCGACACCCAGTGCATGATCGGGTGTCCGGAGGTGATGGTGTCGGCGTTCTCGCGCGGCAGGGGAACGCTCACCGCGTCCGGCGCAAGGCCGGCCAGGCGGAGGGTCTCCTCGGGGGAACGCATGTGTCGACGGGCGTCGGCGGAGCGAGTGGGGTGGGGTGCACGGTCTGTCCTGCGCGCCATATGGCCCTCCTCGTTTCCGTATCAGATAGCCATAGTTAACCCTATGTTCACCTTTGAGTCAATTCGTTTTTTCGGGCTCCCTGTCACAGGGGATCCTTCCGCACCCGATGGAGCCCTGAACTCCCTGCTCGCCGGTGCCTCCCGCGGGAGGGGTTCCGTCGGGGCGGGAGGGGCTGGCGAGGCAAGGTGAACACAAGGTGAACGAGGGGGGAATCGAGTGGCGGCGAGGGGGCCCGGGCCGGCGGCCTGGGCGGCCCCTTCTCCGCAACGGCGCGGTGTCCTCCGGAGCCGGTGCGGCGCCCTCCGGAAAGACGAAAGCACCCGTCCTGCGGACGGGTGCCCTGTCGGATGCGCGTGCCGGGGCTACTCCTTGAAGATGAGCCCCACGACCTCCAGGTAGAGCTGCTCCGGGTACGGGATGAAGTCGATCCTGCTCAGGGCCTGGTCCTGACCGGCGGACTCCATCACGAAGGTCCCGTATCCGAGGAACCTGCCGAGCAGGCTGCGCTCGAACCTCATGTCGGTGACCTTGCCCAGCGGCATCATGTTCACCTGCCGGGTGATCAGCCCCTGCGTCAGCAGCAGGCGGGCGGAGGTGATCACGAAGTAGTCGACCGACCACTCCGCGACCTGCCACACGAACCACACCAGCACCAGCAGCCACAGCCACCAGATGATGGCCAGGGCCGCCGGGGTGTCCGCGACCTGCGTGTTGCTGAGGATTCCGGCGACGATCAGGGCGCCCAGGACCGCGCCCACCGGTCCGATCAGGACCGCGGGATGCCTCCGGATGGTGACCACGTCCTGCTCGTGTGGGAGCAGGTAGCGGTTGACCGAAGCCGGGGCGCTGTTACTCGACGCTACGAGGCGCATGGCACCCGACCATTCCCCTACGGCAGCAGTGCGTTGACGAAGCGGGACATGGACTCTGCTCCGCCCATGAGACCCCCGAGCGCGCTCTGGATCACGCCCGCCGCGCTTTCAGGCTGCGTCAGCAGATAGAAAGCCACGAACCCGATGAGCGCGTAGCCGCCCCATTTTTTCAACTTCGCCACGACCGACTCCCTTTGGAATCCACCTGACCCACCGACCCAGCAGCGATTGTCGCATCGGGTGTCCTGCCCGTAAAGCCTGGGGCGCACCCTCGGCGTGGCGGTATGTCGGACCTTCCTCGCTTGCGGGCTGTGTCCGGTTCCGGTGCGGTTGTGCCCCGGGTGGCGGGGGAGCCGAAATTCGGCTGCCTACCGGTACAGGTCAGGAGTTTTGGGTCGACTTTTGTGGAGAAGTGGGATGGGGTGGTCGGGTCCGAAACTCTCCCCGGATGTCGGACGGCCCGAAAAACGGGCTCTGGGCGGAGCGGATTTCCCGGAGGTACGGGGAGGGGGTCAGCGCTGTTCCGCGAAGGCCAGGGCGAGCACCTGGAGGTGCTGCCGGGCGATCCGCTCGACGAGTTCCGGCGCGGCGCTCCCGGTGACCTCTTCGGCCCCGTGCCGGGCCGCGTCCACACACCGGGTCACGGTGGACCCGTGGTGCACACCGGAGAACTCCGAGGTGAGCCGGTCCACCACGGGGGCGAAGAGTTCGTCGGTGGTCGCGGGGGCGGAGGTGGTCTCGGGCATCTCTCTCCTTGAGGGCTCGGGAGGTGGATGGCTCAGCGTGCGCACCCGGGGGCGTTCGGTAGTCGCCGTGGGGTCGCCTGAGGCCCGCGCCCCAAAGGGGCGGGGTGTGCGGGTTCGGGCGGACTGCGTCCTGGAGGTGGTTTCGGGCTGTTGGGGTTCCCCGTTACGGGCAGCCAAGAACCATGATCACTCCTGTCGGTTACGTTCCCGTCTCGAAATGAATTCGGATAATGCGGTTCGGCGTGTCGCCCTTCGGTCCCGGTCGGCTGTCCGCCATCCCGGCTTCGACCTGGGGTGACGGCAGGCCGTAGAAGGACTCTGCCCGGTTTTCGGCCATTCATTCGCGCGGGGCTGAAAAGAGCCGAAAAAGCGCCCGACCGGATCTGCCGGACGGGCGCCCCATGAGCGGAAGAGGTCAGGAGCAGCCGTACAGCCGGTCGCCCGCGTCACCCAGCCCCGGAAGGATGAAGCCGTTGTCGTTGAGGCGCTCGTCCACCGCCGCGGTCACCACGCGCAGCGTCGCGCCGTGGTCCGGGGACAGGGTTTCGGCCAGCCTGCGCTCCACCGCGACCAGGCCCTCGGGGGCGGCCAGCAGGCAGATCGCCGTGATGTGGTCGGCGCCCCGGTCCACCAGCAGCTTGAGGGCCGCGGCCAGGGTGCCGCCCGTGGCCAGCATCGGGTCCAGCACGTAACACTGGCGGCCGGACAGGTCCTGCGGCAGCCGGTCCGCGTAGGTGGCGGGCTGGAGGGTCTCCTCGTCGCGGGCCATCCCCAGGAAGCCGACCTCGGCGGTGGGCAGCAGGCGGGTCATCCCGTCGAGCATGCCCAGCCCGGCGCGCAGGATCGGCACGACCAGCGGGGTGGGGCGGGTCAGCTGGATACCGGTGGTCTCCACCAGGGGCGTCTCGATGGTGACCTCCGTCACGCGGACGTCGCGGGTCGCCTCGTAGGCGAGCAGGGTCACCAGCTCGTCGGTCAGGCGGCGGAAGGTCGGGGAGTCGGTCCGCACGTCGCGCAGGGTGGTCAGTTTGTGCGCGACCAAGGGGTGGTCGACGACCAGGGTTTCCAAGGTGGTCTCCGGGTGAGCTGGGACGACGGGACGGTGGCCGGGGAGCTGAGCCAGGCAGAGTCTAACCGCGCGCACCCACCCGGAAGGGTGCCCGCGGGGCCCTGGCGGACGCGCGCGGGAACCCCCCGTGGGAGCGCGCCCCCCGAACTCGTGAGAGCGTTGTCGGACTGAAGCGGGCAAGGGCCACAGCGGGCGCGGAGTGATCGTTACCATGTCACTCGCACGGGCGATCCGGGTTCCTTCGTCCGGACTGATGGCACCGGCCGGGTTGGGGTGACGATGACAGTGCTCGATCATGATGACGACTCGGGCGACTTCGCGGCCGTGGCGTTCCGGGAGGAGGAGTACTGGGAGGTCGACCTCCTGCCGGTCGCCCTGGTGCACGACCTCAAGGGACTGGTCCACGCTCTGCGCCAGCAGCCCAGTATCAGCGGGACCATCGGTCTGGTCTCGGTGGGCGACGACTTCTTCATCCTGGTGCGCGTCTACGGCGGCGAGGTGTCCCTCTTCCTGTCCGACGTGACCGCGTCCGTCGACTGGCAGGTCGCCCGGGACGTGCTCGACCACCTGGACATCGACCAGCCCGACGACGATGATCTCGACCAGGTCCTCCCGGCGGGAGACCTGTCGATCGTCGCCGATCTGGGACTGGACGAGATGGAGCTGGGCGCCCTGGCCGGCGATCTCGACCTGTACCCGGACGAGGTGCTGGCCAGCATCTCCGAACGGCTCGGATTCGCGCAGGCCTTCCAGCGTGTCCTTGACGCGATGGGGTAGGGAAGCCCAGGAAGCACAGCCCGGAGAACGAGGAGAGCACGCGGTGTCGACCTTCGCAGCCGTCTTCGCACCCGACGGGGGGACGTGGCGGGGTGCCGAGCTGGAGCTCGGCGAGGTGGACGTCATCGACGACGTCACCGACCTGACACTCGACTTCGCCGCCGATGCGGGTTCACCGTTCGCCGTCCTCCTCGTGGAGGTCGACGACGACTGGTTCGCCATCGTCCGTGCCGACGAGGACGGGGAGCCCCGCGTGTACCTGTCCGACACCAGGGCCGTGGAGGAGTACCCGCTGGCCGGGGTGCTGGCCGAGGCGGGCGCTCTGGTGGGCGCCGGGGTCTCCGACACCGCCCGGGGCCCGGCCCCCAGCGGGGACGCCGGTCTGCTGGAGGACCTGGGGGTCCCGGCCGACGAGCTCCGCTCGCTGTCCGTGGGCAGCGGCGTCCTGCCCAGCGACGTCCTGGCGGTCGTGGCCGACCGCGCCGGGTTCGGCGAGGTCCTGGACGGCATGCGCCTGTGAACACGGCCCTGGACGCCGCGCTGCGAGCGGCCCTGGCCGAGGCCGAACTGGCCCTGGCCACGGGGGACGTACCGGTGGGCGCGGTGGTGCTCGACCCCGGGGGCGAGGTGATCGGCCGCGGACACAACGAGCGCGAGGCCGCCGGCGACCCGACCGGGCACGCCGAGGTCCTGGCCCTGCGCGCCGCCGCCCGGCACCGGGGGGAGTGGCGGCTGTCCGGCTGCACGCTGGCGGTCACCCTGGAGCCCTGCGTCATGTGCGCGGGGGCCACGGTGCTGTCCCGGGTGGACCGCCTGGTGTACGGCGCGCGCGACCCCAAGGCGGGCGCGGCGGGCTCCCTGTGGGACCTGGTCCGGGACCCGCGCCTGAACCACCGGCCCGAGGTGGTCCCGCCCGACCTGGTGGCCGCCGACGTGGCCGATGCCTGCTCGGACCTGCTCACACGGTTCTTCGCGCGACGGCGTGGATGACCGGGTTTTCCGCACCCTCTCCCATCCGGTAGAGTTACCCGCGGTGGAGTCGCCTAGTGGCCGATGGCGCCCGCCTCGAAAGCGGGTAAGGGGCAACCCTTCGAGGGTTCAAATCCCTCCTCCACCGCCACCAGCCGCCCCCGGCACAGCCGGGGGCGGCTTTTCGTGCACCCGGTGGTGCCGCCTACCGGCCGGTGCCGGAGCGCGCCGCCTCGCGGCGGTTCTCCCGGGAGTCGGCCGGAGTGATGTAGCCGTCGCTCACGTTCCGCCTCTCCACCCGGTTGACCCGGGACACGTAGTCGCCGTGGCCGCGGTACCGGTCTCGGAGTTCGTCCCGGCTGTAGGGGACGTGCGTGCCGAAGAGCGAGCAGAAGAAGGCGTCTCCCCCGGAACCGGTGTTGGTGCCGGTGTTGAGCGCCGTGGGGACCTCCACCTGGGAGAGGCGGATGCCGCCCAGCGCGTGCCCGTCCTCGTCGCGGGCGATGCCGCCGTCCCCGGTGCGCCGGATGGGCTCCGCGGTCGGCGGGGCGGTCCCGTCGGCGGCCCAGGCGCTCAGGTGGTCGTAGGACGCGTTGATGACCTGGTGCAGCGGCACCCGGCTGAAGGGGGGCCGGAGACAGTCGTACTCCCCCTGGCCGCCCAGGTCGCGCTCCTCGATGTGCCGCCGGGCTTCCCGGCCCGCCTGTCCGGAGTGCGCAGCGCCGGCCACCTCCCAGCGGACCAGGCCGGCGGACTCCTCCGGCAGCTGGAACAGGGGGAGGGCCACGTCGGTCTCCGAGAGCACCTGGAAGACCGGTTCGGGGCGCGTTGCCGGGGGCGCGGAGCCGACCATGAACCCGTAGCCGTCGAAGACCGGTTCCGTGAGGGGAAGGATCTCCTCGTAGTAGGTCGTCATGTAGATCGCCGACTGGGACGCGCCGATGGCCAGGACCTGGTCGATACCGACATCTCCGGTGAGGGGGCTGCCGGGCTCGCGCAGCGCCGCGGCGGACTGGGCGAAGACGTCGTAGGACAGCGCGTCGCCGCCCACCGCGCCGCCGTCGGTGACGTCCAGGTCGCCGTACCGGGCGGGGCTCCAGCGCGTCAGGTGGGAGACCCCGACGTTCTGGGCGGACACGCCGACCCAGGTGTAGCCCGTGCGCATGATGTGGTCGGCGCTGGTCGCCCACAGGGCGTCGAGGTCGTGGCCCGCGGTCACGTTCTGCCACTCGACCAGTGCCGTTCCGTTCGAGCCGTCGGCTTCGGAGGGACGCCGGACCACGACCCGGGTCCGGTAGGGGTGCTCGGACACCACCGAGTCGGCGCCGTAGCGGTTGGCGGTACCCGAGACGACGAACTCCTCCTCGACGTAGCCGTACGAGGCGAGGTCGGCGTCGGTGGAGAAGAACGGGTAGGTCTCGGCGATGTCGTCGGAGGCGGGGTCGCCCGGGGCGCTGCCCGGGAGGGGGCCCTCGACCTCCGGTGCGGGGACGGGGAGCGGTGCGGGGGCGGGTTCGGCGTGGACCGTCGAGGGCGCGAGCATGGCGCAGACGCAGAGGACGGCCCACACCGCACCCGTCCGGCGGGGGAGTCCTCGCATGGGACTTCCTTCCGTGCGGGGGTGTTCACGGCATGGACCGCGACGGTATAGCCGTACCCGCGCCCGGACAACGGGTGCGCGCCCTCCACGGGCGGGAACAGGTCGTTTCCCTGATCGCCCCGGACCCTGTCGACACGGCGACCCGTCGACACGGCGACATGGCGGCGAAGGGACGGGTCGACGGGTCTGCAAGGGGACCCGTCGACAAGGCGGCCCGTCGACGAGCGGACGTGTCGACAGGCCGACGGGCCGCCTCGCTACCCCGCCGGGGCGGGGCCGGTGCTGCCCCGGGCGGTGAACCGGGCGGCGGGGGACCGGCGTCCGGCGACGGGCAGGCCCCGGGCCGCCTCCAGGGCGGCGTCGGCGACCAGGGTCCCGTACCGGTGCACGTCCACGGTCATCGCGCTCAGCTCCGGGGAGACCAGGCGGCATCGGGTGGAGTCGTCCCAGGCGACCAGGCTCAGCCGGGAGGGGACGTCCACCTCCAGCGCGCGTGCGGCCTCCAGCCCGCCGACCGCCATCACGTCGTTGTCGTACAGGATCGCGGTGGGCGGTTCCGGGGCGGCCAGCAGTTCCGCGGTGAGCCGCTCTCCCGCCTCGTGCGAGTAGTCGCCCTCGGCCGTCGTCGGCGCGGGCAGCCCCGCGTCGGCGCAGGCCGCGGTGAGGGCGCCGGTGCGGGCGCGGGTGTGCAGCAGCGGCGCGGGGCCGCCGACCCGGGCGATGCGCCGGTGGCCCAGTGCTCGCAGCCGCTCCACCGCCTCCCGGACGGGGGCGGCGTGGTCGGTGACGACCCCCGGCAGGCCGGCGCCCTCGGGGGCGCCCGCCACCACGAACGGCAGCCCCAGCCCGCGCAGCAGCTCCGGGCGGGGATCGTCGACGGTGGGGTTGACCACCGCGACGGCGTCCACCACCCCGCGCTCCGCCCAGCGGCGGTGGGCGGCGGCCTCCTCCTCGGCGGTGGAGACCAGGTGCAGCATCACCCACATGTCGTGCGCGGCCAGGCGCTCCTCGATACCGCCGATGAACTCCATGAAGAACGGCTCGGCGCTCAGCAGACGGCGCGGCCGGGCCAGGACCAGCCCGACCGCGCCTGCGCGCTCCGGCGCGCTCATCGCTTCCCGCGGGGGTGCAGGGACGCTGCGCTGCGCAGCACCGGACCGCGGGTGAACTCCGCCGGGTCGACCTCGGCCGCGGTGCGCACCAGGAAGGTGTGCGACTCGCCCGCGAGCAGGTCCACGAGCATGTCGTCCGCCTCGGCGTCGGGGGCGACCCGGTCGGCGAGCACGGACACGCCGCGGGCCAGCGAGGCGGCGCTCACCCGTACCCGGTACCCGCCGGGGGCGGGCTCGGCCTCGGCGGTGAGCGCGTCGGGGTCGTAGGCCAGGTGGACGTCCTCGCGGAAGGGGTGCACCAGGCGGGCGTCGCCGGTGGCGGCCACCAGCACCTCCCGGGTGTCGTCGGCGGCCGCCAGCAGCGACCGGGGCGGTTCGTACTCGGCCGTGGACCGGGGCGGAACGGCCAGGGCGGTCTCGGTACCGTCCAGTATCGCGCCCTCGAAGTGCCGCCGCTCCACCCGCAGCGGCGCCTCCCACGGCTCGTCGGTGTCGTTGACGGCGATGAGGACGAGCCGCCCGTCGCGGGGCTGGAGGGTGAGCAGGCGGGGGGCGTAGGCGGCGCGCAGGGCGTACCAGAGGGGCTTGCGCCGCCCCTGGCCGTCGACGGCCGCCCACGAGGTGACCGGCCAGCAGTCGTTGAGCTGCCAGACCAGGGACCCGGCGGTCCGCGGCCACCAGGACCGGAAGTGCTCCACTCCGAGCGCCACCGCGCGGGCCTGGTTGAGCTGGGTGGCCCAGTGCCAGTCGGCGAACGTGGTGGGCGTGGGCAGGTGCATGGCCATGCCGCGGGCGAGCTTGCCGTTGCCGTCCTCGGCCTTCTGGTGGAGCAGGAAGACGGGGGACTCCGGGGTGAGCGGCTCGTCGTGGATCCACTCGGTGAGGGTGGACCAGGTGGGCGGCCCCTGGAACCCGAACTCGGAGCAGAACCGGGGCACGGTGTCGCGGTAGGCGCGGTGGTCGGTGCGGTTCCACACCTCCCACTCGTGTCGGGTGCCGTGCGCCTCGGCGTTGGGGTGGGCCTCGTCGGGGGTGAGGCCGGGGGAGTAGGGGCTGCCGTCGGAGTAGAACCGGGTGGGGTCGAGTTCGGCGACGATCCGGGGGAACAGCTCGGTGTAGTAGCGGTGCCCCCAGGTGAGGTCGCCCAGCCGCTCCTTCCAGCCCCAGTCCTCGTGGCCCCACAGGTTCTCGTTGCCTCCGTTCCACAGGGCGAGGGAGGCGTGGGAGGCGAGGCGGGCGACGTTCTCGCGGGCCTCGGCCTCGAACTCGCCCCACAGCGGGTCCTCCTCCGGGTACGCCGCGCAGGCCAGCAGGAAGTCCTGCCAGACGAGGACGCCGCGCTCGTCGCAGACGTCGTAGAAGTCCTCGGTCTCGTAGATGCCGCCGCCCCAGACCCGCAGCATGTTCATGTGGGCGTCGAGGGCCTGGCCGATCCGCTGCTCGAGCCGCTCGCGGGTGATCCGGGTGAGGAAGTGGTCGTCGGGGATCCAGTTGGCGCCCTTGACGAAGACCGGGCGCCCGTTGACGGTCACGGTGAACGGGGTGCCGTGGGCGTCGGGCTCGGTGTCCACGGTGACGGTGCGGAAGCCGACGCGGCGGTGCGCGGTGTCCAGGGCGCCGTCCGCGGCCGGCCCGTCGGCGCCGTCCGCGGCGGCGAGGGTGACGTCGAGGTCGTACAGCGGCTGGTCGCCGTACCCGGCGGGCCACCACAGGTCGGCGTCGGGCACCTCGACGGTGACGGTCCCGGACACGGCGTCGGCGGCCAGGGTCGCGGTGGCGGTGCGACCGGCGATCTCCGCGGTGAGGGCGAGGGGGACCCCGTCCCCGGCGCGTTCGAGGTCGGCGTGGACCTCGACCCGGCCGGTGCCGTCGGGGCCGACGGTGACCAGGGGTCGGACGCGGGCCAGGCGGGCGGTGGTCCAGCGCTCCAGGCGCACCGGCTTCCAGATCCCGGCCGTCTGGAGGTCGGGCCCCCAGTCCCAGCCGAAGGAGCAGGCCATCTTGCGGACCATGTTGTAGGGGTGGGCGTTGACGTGCGGGCGGGCGCCCAGGCGTTCGCGCTCCTCCTCGGCGTACTCCAGGGCGGAGCGCAGGTCCACGGTCAGCTCGTTGGTCCCGGCGCGCAGGGCGGGGCGGGCGTCGAACCGGTGGGAGCGGTGCATGTTGGCGGCGGTGCCGAGCACGTGCCCGTTGAGGGTGACGGTGGCGATGGTGTCCAGCCCGTCGAAGGCCAGGTCGACGCGCTCCCCCTCGGCGGGGGCGTCGGCCTCGAAGACGAGGGTGTAGCGCCAGTCGGTGCGGTGCACCCAGGCGAGCTCGGCCTCGGCGGCGTCCAGGTAGGGGTCGGGGATGAGCCCGGCGGCCAGCAGGTCGAGATGGCTGCTCCCCGGCACCGCGGCGGGGATCTCCCGGCCCGCGATGTGCTCGGGGACGGGGCCGGCGGTGGCGGTCAGGCGCCATCCGTCGTGGAGGGTGTGGCTGGGCATCGTGCTCCTCGGGTACGCGGGCCGGTGGTGCGAGGATTCTTTCTTCAATGAACTAAGTAAGTCAAGGGCGGGTGGCGGCTACCCTGGGGCGCACCGAACACGCAGTGCAGCCGGAGGTTCCCTTGGGTCGGGCCATTCCCCACACGTCGAGCCGGGCCACGGTCCTCGACGTCATCCGGGCGGCCGGGACCATCAGCCGGTCCGGGCTGGCCGGCGCCACCGGTCTGACCGCGGCGACGGTCTCCACGGTGGTGCGCGGGCTGCTCGCCGACGGCCTGGTGACCGAGGTGGGCCGGGCCGAGTCCACCGGCGGCAAGCCCCGGGTGCTGCTGCGCCTGGCCCCCGCCTCCCGGTACGCCGTCGGCGTGCACCTGGACGCGGGCGGCGCCACCTACGCGCTCACCGACCTGACCGGCGCCGTCGTGTCCCGGGCGTCCCATCCCGGACCCCGGGGCGCGGACATCGCCGGGGAGCCGGAGCACACGGCCCGCCGGGTGGACGCCCTGGTCGAGGGGGCCGGGGTGGACCGGCAGAGGTTGCTCGGGATCGGCCTGGTGTCGGCCGAGGGCGACCCGGCGGGGGACCGGGAGCTGGAGCGGGCCGCCGGGCTGCCGGTGGTCACCGGTGACGACGCGACCGCCGCCGCACTGGGCGAGTACTGGTCGGGTTCGGCCGGGCGCTCCTCGGTGCTGGTCGCCGTGCACACGGGCGCGACCCTGGGGGCGGGGGTGCTGGTCGACGGCGTACCCTACCGGGGCGCGCACGGCCGGGCGGGCGGGCTGGGACACGTGTGCGTGGACGTCGACGGGCCGCCGTGCGGCTGCGGGGCGCGGGGCTGTCTGGAGGCGGTGGCCGGACCGGCGGCGGTGGTCGCCGCGGCCCGCACCGGCTCCCGCGCGTCCGCGGTGCCCGGGGCTGAAGACGGGGTCTCGGTGACCGCGGGCTTCGCGGCGGTGGTGCGGGCGTCCCGGGAGGGCGACCCGGCGGCCCGGGCCCTGCTGGAGCGGTCCGCGCGGTACACGGCGGTGGCGGTGCGCACCCTGGTCGGGGTGCTGGACCCGGACCTGGTGGTGCTCACCGGGTCCGGACAGGCGGTCGCGGGCGCGACCTACCTCCCGGCGGTGCGCCGGGAGCTGGCGGCGGCGTTCGCCGGCCGGACGGGGGAGCCGGTGCCGGCGCGGCTGTCGGAGTTCGCCGACACCGCCCCGGCCATCGGGGCGGCGGCGATGGTCCTGCGCTCCCGGCTGACCCCGCTGCGCACGCCCGGGCTCCGGCTGCCCGAGGACCTGTCCGAGTCAGGCCCCGTCCCGGTCGGCTGAGGCCGCGGCCGACCCGGACAGCTCGTCGACGGCGCGGGTGAGCCAGGAGACCCAGCCGGTCTCCATGTCGATGCCGCCGCGCAGCACCAGCAGCTGGATGCGCTCCTGCTCGGTGCGGGGGCCGTCGGGGTAGTCCCGGCGCTCGAACCCCAGGTACTCCTCCAGCCGGGCGCGGTGCAGGTCGCGGTGGCGGACCAGTTCGGGGAGCAGGTCGCCCACGCCCACCACCCCGGCGGCGCGCAGGCGCAGCGGCAGGGGGTCGCGGCCCACCTTGGGGTCCTCGCGCCGGTTCACCCAGGCCCGCAGCTCCTCGCGGCCCTCGGGCAGGACCTCGTACTCCTTCTTCTGCCCCCGGGTGGGGACCGGGGAGGGCAGCGCGCGGATCAGCCCGGCCTTCTCCAGCTTGCCCAGTTCCCGGTAGATCTGCTGGTGGGTGGCCGACCAGAAGTAGCCGATCGACCGGTCGAACCGCCGGGTCAGCTCGGACCCGGACGAGGGCTTCTCCAGCAGGGCGGTCAGGAGGGCGTGGGGCAGGGACATGTGCGCATTCTAGGTTCGGGCGGCGGGCGCACCGGTGCGCCCGCCGCCGGGTGGGGCGCCTGCGGGGTGCGGCCTGTTACAGGGCGGCGGCCAGGCGGGTGCCCTGGTCGATGGCCCGCTTGGCGTCCAGCTCCGCGGCCACGTCGGCGCCGCCGATGAGGTGCGGGGTCACCCCGCGCTCGGCCAGCGCGTCGACCAGGTCGCGGCGCGGGTCCTGGCCGGCGCACACCACGACGGTGTCCACCTCCAGCACACGGGGCTCGCCGCCGACCGCGATGTGCAGGCCCTCGTCGTCGATCCGGGTGTACTCCACCCCGGCGAGCATCTCCACGCCCCGGTGGCGCAGCTCCAGGCGGTGGATCCACCCGGTCGTCTTGCCCAGGCCCGCGCCGACCTTGCTGGTCTTGCGCTGGAGCAGGTGGACGCGGCGGGGCGGGGCGGGGCGCTCGGGGGCGCGCAGGCCGCCGGGGGTGGTGTGGTCGGTGTCCACGCCCCACTGCCGGAAGAACTCGGCGGGGTCCAGGGACGCCTGCTCGCCGCCGTCGGTGAGGAACTCGGCGACGTCGAACCCGATGCCGCCCGCGCCGATGACGGCGACGCGCGCGCCCACCTCGGCGTTCCCGCGGAGCACGTCGACGTAGCCGACGACCTTGGGGTGGTCGATCCCCGGGATCCCGGGGGTGCGCGGGGCGACACCGGTGGCCAGCACGACCTCGTCGTAGCCGGTCAGGTCGTCGGCGCCCACCTCGGTCTTGAGGCGCACGTCCACGCCGCGCTTGTCCAGCTGCACCCGGAAGTAGCGCAGGGTCTCGTCGAACTCCTCCTTGCCGGGGACCCGGCGGGCCATGTTCAGCTGTCCGCCGATCTCCTCGGCGGCGTCGAACAGGGTGACCTCGTGTCCGCGCTCGGCGGCCGACACCGAGAACGCCAGCCCGGCCGGGCCCGCGCCGACGACGGCGACGCGCTTGCGCCGGCGGGTGGGGGAGAGCACCAGCTCGGTCTCGTTGCAGGCGCGCGGGTTGACCAGGCAGGAGGTGATCTTGAGGCTGAAGGTGTGGTCCAGGCAGGCCTGGTTGCAGCCGATGCAGGTGTTGATCTCCTCGGGGCGCCCGGCGGCGGCCTTGGCCACGAACTCCGGGTCGGCGAGGAAGGGGCGGGCCATGGCGACCATGTCGGCCCGGCCGCCCGCGATGATCTCCTCGGCCACCTCGGGGGTGTTGATGCGGTTGACCGCGACGAGGGGGACGGACACCTCGCCCATGAGCTTCTCGGTCACCCAGCCGTAGGCGCCGCGCGGAACGGAGGTGGCGATGGTGGGGATGCGAGCCTCGTGCCAGCCGATGCCGGTGTTGATGATGGTGGCACCGGCCGCCTCGACGGCCCTGGCCAGCCGGACGACCTCGTCGAACGTGGACCCGTCGGGCACCAGGTCGAGCATCGACAGGCGGTAGACGATGATGAAGTCGGCCCCGACCCGCTCGCGGACCCGGCGCACGATCTCGACGGGGAAGCGCATGCGGTTCTCGTAGGGGCCGCCCCACTCGTCGTCGCGCCTGTTGGTGGCGGCGGCGATGAACTGGTTGATGAGGTAGCCCTCGGAGCCCATGATCTCGACACCGTCGTACCCGGCCTCGCGGGCCAGGGCGGCGGTGTTCGCGAAGTCCTCGATGGTCTGCTCGACCTCGTCTGCGGTGAGCGCGTGCGGGGTGAACGGGTTGATGGGGGCCTGGATCGCGCTGGGGGCGACGAGGTTCTCGTCGAAGGCGTAGCGGCCGGTGTGCAGGATCTGCATGGCGATGCGCCCGCCCTCGCGGTGCACGGCCCCGGTGACGATCCGGTGCTGTTCGACCTCTTCGGCGTTGGTGAGCTTGGCGGCGCCCCTGAAGGTGGTGCCGTGCTCGTTGGGGCCGATGCCGCCGGTGATGATGAGGCCCACGCCGCCGCGGGCGCGCTCGGCGTAGAAGGCGGCCATCCGCTCGAACCCGCCGGGGTGCTCCTCCAGGCCCAGGTGCATCGAGCCCATGATGACCCGGTTGGGCAGGGTGGTGAAGCCCAGGTCCAGGGGGGCCAGCAGGTGGGGGTAGTCGGTCATGGTGCCTCCTCGCGCGGGGTGCCTCGCGGACCGCTGTCCGGGCGGTCCGCGACTCCATTATGCAACAAGTTGCAAAATGCATCGCGGGCCGCCCCGGGAGACGGGCCGGCCCCGGTCAGGCGACCTCGACGGGCAGCAGGGCCGGGCGCTTGGCGGTCCTGCCGTCGCCGGAGGAGCGCCCGCGCAGCCGACGCACGACCCACGGTCCCAGGAACGCGCCCAGCCAGCGGGCCTCCTCGGCCACCGTCAGCAGCGCGCCCGGCCGGGGCGCCGCGGGCAGCGGCTCCGCCCACGACCCGTCCGCCCCGGGCAGTTCCAGCGCCGAGGCCAGCGCTCCCGCGATCCGGGCGTGCCCCAGCGGGGTGCAGTGCAGCCGGTCGGTCGCCCACAGGCGGCGGTCCGTGGAGATCTCGTGCTTCGCGACGTCCGCGACGACCACCCCGTGCCGGTCGGCCGCCGCCCGGATCCGCTCGTTGAAGTCCAGCACCCGCGGCACCAGGGGGCGCGCCAGCGGGGCCACCCGGGCGATGTCGGGGAAGGTCAGCGTGGCCACCCGGGCACCCGCCCCGGTCAGCGCGGCGAACATCGCCTCCAGGTCGCCGATCACCGCCTCGGCGTCGTACCCGGAGCGGATCACGTCGTTGACCCAGGCGAACACCGTGGCCACGGTCGGCTCCAGGGCCAGCGCGGGCGCCAGCTGCTCGGCCCGCACCCGGGCGGACAGCCGCCCGCGGACCGCCAGGTTCGCGTACTCCACCCGCGCCCCGGTGGCCGCCATCTTCTCGGCCAGCCTGTCGGCCCAGCCGCGCACACCGAGGACGTCGTCCCCGTCGCCCACGCCCTCGGTGTGGCTGTCCCCGATCGCGACGTAGCGAACACTGTCCCCAGGACCCATCCCGGACTCCTCACCTCGTGGCCTGGAGAGCATCCTATTCCACAAAGTGATTAGTAGACTTATGTATTAAGTGCCCGGGTGAGCGCCGAGACCCCGGGGCCCGACAGCCGGTCCAGCATCGCCGTGCGGCCGGTGAGCAGCAGCAGGAACGCGGCGACGGGCCCCTCGACCCGCTCGCCCGCGCCGACCTCCCAGTCGGCGTCCGTGGCCACCAGGCGCAGCCCGGCCAGTCGCCGCCGCGCGTGGAACGGCCACCCCATGGTCCACACCCGGTCCGCCGCGGCCGGGGCCGCGTCCAGCGGCACCGGCCGGTCGATGCCCAGCGGCAGGGCGATGTCCTGGGTGTGCACGAGGATGTCGAACAGGATGTTCTGGTGGTTCGTCAGCACCACCAGCTCCCGCGACGCCGCGTACTCCCGCAGCTCGCCCACCAGGTCCGCACCCGGTCGGCGGGCGTGCCGGATCGATACGTCGCGGACCATCCCGTTGTACCCGCCCGCCCGTACGAGCTCACCGAAGGCCCTGGTCAGCGAGGTGAGCTGAGGTGCGAGGGCCACGTGCCCCGCGACGTCGCGCACCCGCCACGCCGCGCAGAGGGAGGGCGTCTCCCACTGCTCCTCGGTGAGCCCCTCCAGGAGATCGGCGAGGGCGAGCCGCTCCCGCTCGATGACCCGCCAGCTGTCGTCCCGATCCATCGCGGCCTCCCGGCGGCCGATATCGGTAAGCTTCTCTGACCGATTAGATCAGAGACACTGACGGAATTCCAGGGGGTGCTTCCGATGACCGACGAAGAGGCCGAGCTCAACACGGGTCTGCTGCTCTTCATCCCCTACCGGGAGATGGAGCGCCGGATCTTCGCCGAGCTCGCGGCCCGCGGCTACGACGACATCACCTTCTCCCAGGGGCGGGTCTTCCAGCGCCTGGCCAGGGGTGGCAGCCGTCTCACCGACCTCGCCGAACAGGCCCGCATCACCAAGCAGAGCGCCGGGTTCCTCATCGACCGCCTCGAGGAGGCGGGGTACGTCGAACGCGTCCCCGACCCCACCGACGCCCGCGCCCGCCTGGTCCGCGTCGCCCCGCGCGGCGAGCGCGTCATCGCCGAGGCCGCCGAGATCGTCGCCGGCATCGAGGCGGAGTGGACCGCCCACCTCGGCGCCCGCGACATGGCCGAGCTCCGCCGCATCCTCACCAGCCTGCGCGAGATCACCGACCCCTACGCCTGAGGGGACGGCCGGGGCGGGTGGGGCCCGGCGCCGTCGCGCGACGGCGCCCGCGAAGGGCCCCCGGCCGGGCGGGATCAGCTGGCGGGGGGCACCGGGCGCTCGAAGAACGTCTCCAGCACGACCGTCGCCTGCGTCCCCGAGATCCCCTCCACCTCGTACAGCCGACGCAGCACGTCCTGCAACTCCTCCGTGGTGGCTGTCCGCACCTTCAGCAACAGGGTGGCGCTGCCCGCGATGACGTGCGCCTCCTGGATCTCGGGCAGGGCGGCCAGCGCCGCGCCGGAGTCGCCCATCCAGGCGGAGGACTCGACCATCACGAACGCGAGCACCCCCCGGCCCAGGGCCGCCGGGTCCACCTCGACCGTGGTGCGCCGGACGACCCCGCGCGCCCGCAGCTTGCGCACCCGCTCGTGGGCCGCCCCCGCGGACAGGCCCACGAGCCCGCCCAGTGCGGCGTAGGAGCGCCCGGCGTCCTCCTGGAGCAGGGCCACGAGCCTGCGGTCGATCTCGTCCACCGAAGCATCCTCTCGCCTTCGCTTGTATTTTCTATAGATACTACGGTATTCATGTCATTTGACAGGATGGTATTCGGCCAAATGTGATCGAGGCGAGACGATGTCCTCCAACAGTGGTATCTACGAGATCCTGGACGACCGCTTCCGCACCGGTCGCTGCGCCAACGGGGACACCCGTCTGCGGCTCCTCTACGACGACTGCCGCTGGGCCGAGGGGCCGCTCTACCTGCCCGCCTGGGGCCAGCTCGTCTTCAGCGACATCCCCAACGACCGCATCCTGCGCTGGGACGAGCGCACCGGGGCCGTCGGCGTCCTGCGCTCCCCGGCCGGGCACGTCAACGGCAACACCCTCGACCGGGAGGGCCGCCTCGTCAGCTGCGAGCAGGGCGGCCGCCGGGTCGTCCGGACCGAGCACGACGGCACACTCACCGTCCTCGCCGACCGCTACCGGGGCAGGCGGTTCAACAGCCCCAACGACGCGGTCGTCCGCTCCGACGGCTCCGTCTGGTTCTCCGATCCCGACTTCGGCATCACCAGCGACTACGAGGGCCGACGCGCCGAGAGCGAGATCGGCGCCCGCAACGTCTACCGTGTCGACCCCGCCACCGGAGAGGTCCGGCTCGCCGCCGACGGCTTCGAGGGGCCCAACGGCCTCGTCTTCTCGCCCGACGAGGAACGGCTCTACGTGTCGGACACCAGGGCCGGGCACATCCGCGTCTTCGACGTCCGCGAGGACGGGACGCTGGCCGGGGACCGGGTCTTCACGGAGGTCCCCGACGGGTACGGGCGGTTCGACAACATCCGGTTCGACGACGAAGGCCGCCTGTGGGCGGCCGCGATGGACGGCGGGGTGCACTGCTACGACCCGGACGGCACTCTGACCGGCCGGATCCTCGTGCCCGAACCGGTCTCCAACATCGCGTTCGGCGGGGCCGGGAACAACATCATGTTCATCACCGCCACCACCGGCCTGTACTCGCTGATGCTCGCCGTCACCGGAGCCCGCCGGGTCCACCGGACCCCCTGAGGCCGCCGCGGAGTGCATACCGACCAGTCGGTTACCATCGGGTCGTGAAGTGACCCCACCCCCGAGAAGGAGCCCCTCATGGCCGTCGACCCCTCCCGAGCCGACCTCGCGAACCTGGTGGACCAGGGTCCGGACGGTCCCTTCGTCATGCTGAACCTGCTGCGCTTCGCCCCGGGCGGGCGCGCGTCCTACGAGGAGTACTCCCGCGCCGCGGCCCGCTTCCTCGCCGAGTACGGGGGCGAACTCCTCTACGCGGGCGACGGCGGAACCCCCCTGGTGGCGGAGGAGGGCCAGGACTGGGACGCGGTGCTGCTGGTCCGGTACCCGAGCAGGGAGGCGTTCGGCCGCATGGTCGCCGACCCGGGGTACCAGGAGATCACCGCCCTGCGCTCCCGGGCCCTGTCGGAGGCCGTCCTCCAGCCGACGGTCCCGTGGGGGAGGGGCCGCTAGGCCGTGCCCCTCCGGGCCCCGTCCCGCTCCGAACCGCCCGCGGGCATCCAGCGGCTTCCCGGCGGACGGCCGGCGGCCGGGGCCCCTTGCGGACGCCCTCCCCGGACCTGCGGAATCCCGGCTGTGCCCCATCCGCCCCCCGCAGGGAGGGCCGAGGTCCGGAGGGCGGGCCCGGGCACCCCGCGGTGAGGGGCCCGCACCGCCCGGGGCCGGGCGTGCGCGCCGGTGAAGGGTGCTCCGGATGCGGGCAGGTCCCGTCCGGCTCCGCGGGCTGCCGGAGCCCCGGGGGAGGGCGATCCCGGCTCCCAGCAGGCCGACTGAGACTACGAGACGGACCTCAGAACGCCTCTGAGCAGCGGTCGAACGCCCGTGATGGATCACCTTCGGTCGATCCTGTTCGCCCTCCAGCAGCCGCCTCACAAGGCCGGTTTCCGACCGCGCACGTGCAACCCACTGGCACCTCCTCTGGGGAGCCCTCCGCCACCTGCCGCAGAACCCGCACAACCCACAGAACCCCTGTTCTTGCTGGTCAACGCCTTGTGAGTCAGAACCGCACTACCTCGCAGAACCTCCGCAGAACCCCTTGCGCATAGGGTTCTGTGGTTCTGCGGAAGTATCGCGGAGTTCTGCGGTTCCTCACCACAAAGCCCTAACCTGCGCTAACACTAGTTCTGCAAGTTGTGCGGGTTCTGCGATCAGGTAGTGGCAGTGAGAACTTACACGGAGATGCCAAGTATAGGAATTTGAGAATCATTTATTTTCCTGTAGAATTCCCTTGTTTGAGTCTTCGTTCGAATGTGAATGGTTGGTGGAATGCTAAAGGAAATCAAGGCCCTGGTTGCCAACGACCCTCACTTTGACTCTTATCAAATGCCCGGCAGGCTAAAAGTCGGCCTCCCTTGTTCGCCTGTTAGTATAATTTTCGAAGAGATTAAGGAGGGAGATATTTTCGTAGCGTTGCAGTGTAGTGCTCTTCGGTTCTTTAGGGGGGGCCGAACTGATGTGAGCGACGTAGCTTCGTGGCTGACGTCATCTTTTTTTCGTTATTCCGGTTTCTGTTCTTCGGCGATGGTCGACGTCGATCATCCAGCTAGTGGAATCCCGGGTGAGCTTTATGGGAGATATCTCATCCCGGGGCAATCGCAGGGCCATATCCTTCCGCCCGATGAAAGAAGTCTAGAATTTATAGACAGGCTAATAGGGGGTTTGGATACCTTTGAGCGCTTGGCACATAACCATACTTCCTTCTGGCATCCTGATGAGGGTTCTCTGGAGGGGGACAATTACGATGCAGGGCAAGTGGAAGCCGCGGAGTGGGCTCTTGGAATAGCAAAGGCCCTCGGGAGGTCTACTCCTGAAAACGATATATACAATCAACGCCTGAGTGCTGACTGGCTCTACTATAGGACTTCTGATGGTGATGTCGCTGTGCTCGAGTCAGCGGAAATAGCAGATCTGTTGGAGCTAATGAGGGTATTTCCCGATAGAGAGGTTTTTGGCGTCGATGGTTTTCTTTATGCGGGGCCCGTCTTTGACAACTTCATTCCCCGTGAAGTGTTTGAGGTGGCAGATAGAATCTTCGAGCTAGATGGAGATTTGGCTTCTAGTGACAGCCCCTCGTCTTTGGCTACGGTAATTCCTTTGGAGAACGCTGCAATAATAGCCCAAAATGACAGGGCAATCATGCTTCGATGTGATAGTGGGGTTGAAGAATATAAGAGGGAGCGGTCTTTGATCCTTGAAAGAAATAGGCGCGAACAGGAGCTGCTATTTCCTCCGGAAGATTTCTTTTGGTCTGAAAAAATAGACGGCGGAAGATTTGAAAGGCTCGTTTATGACTTGCTTGAAGTAGAGCCTGGCGTCCGTGAAGTTCGATCGGTCGGGGCCCCGAGCGAGGGAGATGGTGGGCGAGACTTGTTGGTCTCGTGGACTACACCCTCCCGGCAATCTAGGAGACTTATGGATGAGGGGCCTTTGAGTCAAGAAAGAGAAGTTATAGTTCAGTGCAAGGCGCGCAAAAAGAGTGTGGGTAGATCTGACCTAGGTGCAGGTATTCTCGATACGCTTTTCCGATACCGAGGAGAAGGTTATTTTCTAGTTTCTTCGAGTCAGATTGCCGTCGCCGTAATCGATTTGCTCAAGGAGCTTGAAGCTAGGGGTGATTATTTTGTTGGGTGGTGGAGTAGAATTGAGATAGAGAGTCGACTCCGCAAGAACCCGCAGATATTGAAGAAGTATTCGGATGTGGTTCGGCCTTTGTAATTTTCTATTTTCGGCAACAAAAAATTGTTCCGACTTGGGCGTTTTCACTTCACGGGTTTAGTGGGCCAAATCTCTCTGGCGAGCTCTGTCATATCTTCCGTTATGGCATTTCTTCCTTGTGAGCGGAAACTCTCTGCCTTGCCCAGTTGATTGGCGTATCCAACAACGAGAACATCCACGGCCTTTGCCGCTTGGATGTCGGTCACCGAGTCGTCAACCATGAGGCAGTCGCTGGGTCTGACTGGCAACTCCTTCAAAGTCAGTTCGAGGAGATAGGGGTGCGGCTTTATCAATTCCGGCGAGTCCGTGCTGCACCCAAAGACTCCGTCAACCAGACTGGTGAGATCGTGTGATTCGAGAAAGGCCGATACAGCCTCTGGGGAGTTGTTGCTGACCACCACTAGAGGGCGCCCTGTCTCCTTGCACGCCTCTATGAATTCGACAAAACCAGGTGTCGGGGATGCATCTGCCACGGAAAGGGCTTCCGCCTCCCGGAGCATCAGATCGGACTCGGATTGCCGCTCTGAGGAGGCTTTAAAAAGGTAACGGAGTGCCTCCATACAAGGCCAGGAAGCGCAAGATGTTCGCCGGTGACAACCCCGCCGAACTGGCCAAGCCCCCCAACTCGGAGAGGAATGAGGTCAAGCCCTACACGGTCGAGGAGATCCGCCGTTTCCTGGAACTGGTCGCCGATCGCCGCAACGGAGCCCGATGGGCGATCGCCCTCGCCCTGGGCCTGCGCCAGGGCGAAGTCCTCGGGCTGAAATGGACCGACGTCAACCTCGCCTCGGGCACTCTGCGGGTCCGCCGGAGCCTGCTCCGACCCAAGTACGAACACGGCTGCGGGGACACCTGCGGGCGCAAGCCAGGCCTGTGCCCGCAGAAGGTCCGCACTAACCCGTTGACCAAGGACACCAAGTTCAAGGCGGGCCGCCGCCCGGTCGGCCTGCCCGACCCCGGGGCCGCCCTCCTGCGGCGCCACAGAGAGATCCAGGACAAGGAGCGCGAGGCCGCACAGGACCACTGGAACGAAGGCGGATGGGTCTTCACCGACGAGTTCGGTCGGCCGTTCAACACCAACACCGACTACCGGGAGTGGAAGGCGATCCTCCAGCAGGCCGGGTTGCGGGAGTCCCGCCTGCACGACGCCCGGCACACCGCCGCGACCGTCCTCCTGATCCTTCGGGTGCCCGACCGGGCCATCATGGCGCTCATGGGCTGGTCGTCGGCGTCCATGGCCAATCGCTACCAGCACGTGGTCGACGAGGTCCGTGCGGACGTCGCTGACCGGCTCGGAGGGATGATCTGGGAGGCTCCCCGGGGGAGGGCGGTCCCGGCTCCCAGCAGGCCGACTGAGACTGGAACTGAGACTAGGAACGACGAAGGCCCGGGGCGCTGTGCGCTCCGGGCCAACGTTCCGGCTGGTAGCCGTGGCGGAGGATAGGGGATTCGAACCCCTGAGGCGTTGCCACCAACACGCTTTCCAAGCGTGCGCCCTAGGCCACTAGGCGAATCCTCCGCGAACAACTCTACAGGTTCCCGGGGTGTGCTTCGAACGGGTTTCTCCGGCCGGTCAACCGCGGCTGGAACGCACCCCGGAGATGGCGTTGTTGCGGAAGGCGTCGACGAAGAGCGCGTGGTCGGCGCGCACCTGGGCGGCGTAGGAGTGGGCGAACGCGGCGCACCAGTCCGTGAACTCCTTCTCGCGGCCGGCCAGCACGTTCGTCAGCGCCTCCTCGACCTGCCACTCCACGAGGGAGTCGTCGGCGTGGGAGTCGGACACGCAGTGCGCCTTCGCGGTGGCCCGGCCCAGGTAGTCGAGCACCGGCGCGATGTCCGCGGGCTCGGTGAGCCCGTCCCAGTCCAGGTCGGTGGTGTAGGGCGACACCTCGCTCACGACGAACCCCCGCCCGTTCATCTCGGTGTGCCCGAGCAGCGGGTCGGTGTGGGCCTGGAGCGCCCGCTGCGACACGGCGGTGCGGTGCCCGTGGTGCTCGAAGGCGTCCATGATCTCGGGGTCGCGCACCACCCGCGACGGGGCGGCCACGTTGCCCTGCTTCATCGACAGCACCAGGTCGTTCTCCCAGGCCTCGGAGGGGCCCTCCACCAGGAACGTGTACGCGGGCAGGCCCGCCGAGCCGATGCCGAACCCGCCGCTGCCGACCACGTCCTTGACCTCGTAGCTGATGGAGCCGTGCCGCTGGTCCGCCGGGATGGTGTCGAGGTAGGCGCGGTAGGCGGCCATGGCCCGCTCGCGCTCGTCGTCGCCGAGCCTGCGCACGTTGGGCCCGTCGCGGAACAGGCGGGCGTACCCCTCCCGGCGGGTCATGGAGAGGAGCATGTCGGACCGGCTGCGGAGCCGGGCCCGCTGGAGCACGTCGTGGACGGTGCCGTCGGTGCTGTCGAGCTTGAGGGAGAAGTCGCGGTCGCCGCCGTTCTCGGCGAACGCCGCCACCTGGGCGACGTAGGAGTCGACGCAGCGGCGCACGAGCACGTCGATGTCCTCGTCGGACAGGGCCTTGCGCCAGGCGGTCAGGGCGATGCTCGCCGACAGCCGCAGCACGTCCCAGGTGAAGTGTCCCGGGTAGGCCTCGTCGAAGTCGTTGACGTCGAACACGAACCGGCCGGTCGCGTCCATGTAGGTGCCGAAGTTCTCGCTGTGCAGGTCGCCCTGGATCCACACCCGGGAGGTGCGGTCGTCGGCCCACGGGTCGTCGGCGCCGCCGACGTCGGCGTAGAACAGGGCGGCACTGCCGCGGTAGAAGGCGAAGGGGTCGGCGGCCATCTTGCGGAACTTGACCCGGAAGGCGGCGGGGGCCTCGGCCATCAGGTCGGCGAAGGCGTTCTCCAGGACGGAGACGATGAGGTCGCGGCGCTCGGGGGACCGGTCGACTGGGGAGTGGGGGTCGAACATGCGCCCATCATCCCGTCATGTCCCGTCGGATGGCCACCGGGCGGCCGGACCCGGCCGCTTGCCCGAGCACCCCGGTGTTCGGATAGACTGCTGGGCAGACCCCTCGTGCGGCGTCACCCCATGAACCTCCCCAGGGCCGGAAGGCAGCAAGGATAAGTGGGCTCTGGCGGGTGCGCGGGGGGTCCTTTCTGTTTTCTCCGGCCCGGTCCACCCCCGGTTCCTTCCCGGAACCGGCGCGAGCTGTCGGTGCTCGCGGGTTGAATGGACCCGTGGCAGGGACCAGGGGAGTGATCACGCCGTGAGCATCGCGCTGTACCGCAAGTACCGTCCCGCGACGTTCGCCGAGGTGCGCGGACAGGAGCACGTGACCGAACCGCTGCGCCAGGCGCTGCGCAGCGGCCGCATCAACCACGCGTACCTGTTCAGCGGCCCCCGGGGCTGCGGCAAGACCACCAGCGCGCGCATCCTGGCCCGCTCCCTGAACTGCGCCCAGGGCCCCACCCCGGACCCGTGCGGCGAGTGCGACTCGTGTGTGGCGCTGGCGCCCGACGGCGGCGGCAGCATCGACGTCATCGAGATCGACGCGGCTTCCCACGGTGGTGTGGACGACGCCCGCGACCTGCGCGAACGAGCGTTCTTCGCGCCGGTCAGCTCGCGCTACAAGGTGTACATCATCGACGAGGCGCACATGGTGACCCGCGAGGGCTTCAACGCGCTGCTGAAGCTGGTGGAGGAGCCCCCGCCGCATCTGAAGTTCGTGTTCGCGACCACCGAGCCGGAGAAGGTCATCGGCACGATCCGGTCGCGCACCCACCACTACCCGTTCCGGCTGATCCCGCCGAGCACCCTCCGGGAGCTGATGGAGGACCTCCTGGAGCAGGAGAAGGTGCCCTACGACCCGGCGGCGCTGCCGCTGGTGGTGCGGGCGGGGGCGGGCTCGGCCCGCGACACCCTGTCGGTGCTGGACCAGCTCATCGCGGGCTCGGACGACCAGGGCATCACCCGGGAGGGCGCGGTGTCCCTGCTGGGCTACACCGACTCCAGCCTGCTCGGGGAGATGGTGGACGCCCTGGGCGCCCGCGACGGCGCCGCGGTGTTCTCCCTGATCGACCGGATGGTGGAGGGCGGCCACGACCCCCGCCGGTTCGCCACGGACCTGCTGGAGCGGTTCCGCGACCTGGTGGTGCTCGCCGCGGTCCCGGACGCTCTGGACAAGGGACTGGTGAACGTGGCGGCCGAGTCCGCCGACCAGATGAAGGCGCAGGCGGCCCGGCTGGGCCCGGCGGAGCTGACCAGGGGCGCCGACCTCCTCAACCAGGGACTGACGGAAATGCGCGGGGCGACGGCCCCGCGGCTGGTGCTGGAGCTGATGTGCTCGCGCATCCTGCTGCCGTCGGCCGACGGCGACCAGGGCGCGCTGCTGGCCCGGCTGGAGCAGATGGAGCGGCGGATCGCCGCGGGGCCGATGGCGGCGCCCGCCGCCCAGGCGCCCCCGGCCGCCCCGGCACCCCAGCCCCAGGCGCCGCAGCCGCAGGCCCGGCCCGCTCCGCAGGAACGGCCGGAGCCGCCGCAGGCCCCGGCCCGTGCTCCGCAGCCGCAGGCCGCCGAGCCCGACGGCTGGGACGCAGCCCCGGCCCGGCGCGAACCGGTCCCGGCCGCACCGGCGCCCGCCTCCGCCGCACCGCAGGGCGGCGGTTCGGCGGACCTGGGCCGGATCCAGAGCGCCTGGCCGCAGATCCTGGACGCGGTCAAGGGGCTGCGCCGCTTCACCTGGATGGTGCTGAGCGGCAGCGACGTGCGCCCGGTCGGCATGGAGGGCAACGCCGTCGTCCTCGGCTTCTCCCGGCCCAACGAGGCCCGGGGCTTCGGCAACAGCGGCAGCGACCAGGTGGTGGCCTCCGCGGTCCGGCAGGTGCTGGGCATGGAGGTGCGGGTGACCGCCGTCTCCGGGGGAGGCGGCCCGGCCCCCGCCCGGCGCGCCGAGCTGGCGGGCTGGGACGCCCCGCAGCCCGCGGCCCCGCGGCAGGACGCACCGGCGCCGGCCGCCCCGGAGCGCCCGACCCCGCCGGAGCCGCAGGCCCGGCCGCAGGAGGCTCCGGCGGGGCCGCCGCCGGACCGCATCGTCACCGGACTGCAGGAGCCGCCGCCGGACCCGTACGAGGACGCCGCGGCCGCCCCGCCGCCGGAGGACTTCGGGCCCGAGCCGGCGGGCGCCACCGCCGCGCGCGCCACCGCTCCGGAGCGGGCCCCGGCCGCCGCCGCACCCGCCGCTCCGGCCGCCGCACCGGCTCCCGCACCGGTCGGCTCCCCGGGCCCGGCCCGGTCGGACGCACCGCCGCCCCCGGGCGCGGGCGCCGCCCTCATCGAGACGCACCTCGGCGGCAAGGTCATCGAGGAGATCGAGCACGGCGCCCCCGACGACGCCTCCCTGTGATCCGCGGCCTCCCCGCGGGGGTCAGGACGCCGAGCCGTCCTCCCCCGGGGGCACGGTGTCCCCCGGCCGGTCCTCCGACCGCAGGGCGTGCATCACGGTGTCGACGAGGGCGTCCACGTACGCGTGCGTCAGCTCCCCGCTCCGCATGAGCCACCGCTGCTGCACCGGCGCCAGCAGCAGGTCCACGGCCAGGGCCGGATCGGTCCCGGAGGCGATCTGTCCGGCCGCGCGGGCGGCCTGCATCCGCTCCTCGAAGGCCCGGAGGTTGGGGCGCAGCAGCATCTCCATCACGCTCTCGGCCAGTTCCGGGTCGGTCTGCACCTCCGCGACGAGCACGCGGTTGATGCGGTCCATGAGCGGGTCGGCGAACTCGTCGACGATCGCGTGCAGTACGGTGCGCAGGTCGGCGTCCAGGTCGCCGGTGTCGGGCAGCGGGTCGCCCGCGCTCCCGCCGGTCATCTCGGTGAACACGTCGAACACCACCGCGGCCTTGGTCGGCCACCAGCGGTAGATGGTCTGCTTGCCGACGCGGGCCCGGGAGGCGATCGCCTCCATGGTCAGCCGGGCGTAGCCGACCTCGCCCAGCAGCTCGCCCGCAGCGGTGAGGATGGCCCGGCGTGCCCGCTCGCTGCGGCGGCCGGGGTTCGGGGCGGGCCGCGCCGGTTCTCCCGGAGTGCTGGTCTGTGCCATACCTCCCACGTTAGCCCCAGAAAAGGACGAGACGTATCGTCTTGCTGGCGGTAACCTTCAGGGGACCGGCACAGTACAGGGCGAGCCGAGACTCGCCCAGGGGGAGGTCCCATGGCCCGCAACAACGACAATCTCCTCGGCCTGGGCGGCGGGCGGGGCGTCTCCCGTTCCTCCGCGAAGGGCGCCAAGGGCGGCCCCAGCGGCCCCAGCGACGACGCCCGCCGCCGCAAGGAGGACCTGCTGCGCAAGATCAAGGAGCGCACCCAGGCCGAGAGGCCCGAGGGCTCCGAGGACTCCGGCGCGGCCGCCGAGAAGTAGCGGACCCGGCGCAGGGCCGCTTCCCCGTCCCGGTGCCCCCGGACCGCTCCCGGTCCGGGGGCACCGGCGTGGTCCGGCCCCGCCCCGGGGACGGACCGGTGCTCAGACCGGCCAGCCGGGGTGGTCGGGCGACCCCAGCCACACCCGGTGCGCCCCGTCCCCGTCCACCGACAGCCCGAAGCGGTCGGGGCCGGGCGAGCCCAGCCGCCCCCATTCCTCCAGCGCTTCCTCGAACTCGTCCCAGATACTGCGCGGCCCGCCCTGCTCGATCATCCACGAGGTGCCGTAGGGGTACACGCGGACCCAGGAGTCCCCGGCCCGGTCGCACACCCACACCCCCGACCCGGTTCCGATCCACCGGCGTCGCAGCCGCCAGTCGGGGACCATCACCGACAGCGCGAACGCCGACGGGAAGGCCATCAGCGGCGCCACGGGGTCCTTCTGGGTGAGCCGGTACTCGTCGGGCTGCTGCCCCGCGTCGCGAACGGGGGGGAGCCGGGGGCCGGGCGTGCGCAGCGGCACGAACCCGACGCCGCCGTGGAAGCTCGCCCGGGCGGTCCCGTCGCCGGGGCACACGAGGCGGGCGAGCACGCCGGCGCCCTCCAGCAGGCCCCAGGGGCACACGGCCAGCCCGCCCGGGACGAGCTGGGCGATCCAGGCGGGCGGGACACGGCGCACCCCGCAGGACGAGACGATCCGGTCGTAGGGGGCCTGCTCGGGCAGCCCCTCGTAACCGTCGCCGACGCGCACCGCCGGGGTGTAGCCCTCGGTGCGCAGGGTCTCCCGGGCGGTCCGGGCCAGGAGCTCGTCGACCTCCACGGACACCACGGCGGAGTCGCCCAGCCGGTGCGCCAGCAGCGCCGTGTTCCAGCCGGTGCCGGTGCCGACCTCCAGAACCCTCAGCCCGCGGGCCAGGTCGGCCAGTTCCAGCATCCGGGCCAGGACGGTGGGCGCCGCGCTGGAGGAGGTCGCCCGGTCGGGGGCGGGGCGCCGCTGTTCGGGCACCCCGCGCTCCCGGAGCGGACGGTCCCCGGGGGCGGGCTGCTCCTCGCGGGGGGTGAGCACGCCGGGTTCGTCCACCCGGGTGACGATGGCGTTGTCGGCGTAGACGGCGGATAACCACAGGTCGGGGTCACTGGCCGCGTTGAGTGCGGTCCCGTGGGCGGTCAGCGCCCCGGTCTCGGGTATGAACCGGTGCCGCGGCACCGATCGGAACGCCTCGATGAGCGGGGCGTCGACCAGGGTGCCGTCCGCGATCATCGCCTCGATCAGCGCCGAATGGCGCTCTCGTGCGGTCAACACGTCCTCGACCCCCGTGCCTGTTGTTCTGACCGGCGGTGTTCGCGCACACCGCCGGGACGGTTGTGCCCCGCGGGGCACGATTTCAACCGGCAGTGATTTTATCGCTACTCTTCGATATTTTCGCTGGTGGAAACGGACATTCGGAGAGTTGCAACCTCATCGTGCCGGGGAAGGTCCACATATCCGTGCGGACCGCTGCCGTAGTGGTAGTCCTTTCCCCGAATCGGCGTCCATGCCACCCCGGCCGCGATGCGCTCCACCACGTCGGGGTTGAAGATGTAGGGCCGCCCCACCGACACCAGGTCGGCCCGGCCCGAGGCGACGAGCGCGGTGGCGCTCTCCTGTGTGGTCTCGACGTGCTCCCCGGTGTTGCCCACCAGGGTGCCCGCCCACCGGGGCCGCAGGTCGTCCAGCGCGGGGTAGCGCGGATCGTCGCTGACGTGCAGGTAGGCCAGGCCGAGTGGGGCCAGGGCCGCCAGCAGCGCCCGGTACACGGGAGCGGGGTCCCGCTCCACCATTCCACCTTCCGGGTTGCCGGGGGATATGCGCAACCCCACCCGGTGCGCCCCGATCGCGTCGGCCGCCGCCTCGACCGCCTCCACCGCGAACCGGATGCGCCCGGCCACCGAACCGCCGTACCGGTCGGTGCGCAGGTTGGTCCCGTCGGCCAGGAACTGGTGGACGAGGTAGCTGTTCGCCCCGTGGATCTCGATCCCGTCGAAACCGGCGCGCAGCGCCCGGCGGGCCGCCTCCGCGTGCCCCTCGGCGAGGTCCCGTGCCTGCCGGGCGGTCAGGGCCCGCGGGGCGACCGGGTCGGCCTTGCCCCCGAGGGTGTGCACCCGGCCGGGGGCGGCGACCGCGGAGGGGGCGACCGGGGTCCGGTCGCCGGGAAGGTTGGCGGGATGGCTGTTGCGCCCGCCGTGCATGATCTGCGCGAAGATCCGGCCGCCGGCCGCGTGCACGCCCCCGGTCACCGGACGCCAGGCCTCGATCTGCCCGGCGGTGTCCAGACCGGGCTGGAGGGGGTGGATGCGCCCGCCGGGCTCCGGGGCGATCCCCTCGGAGACGATGAGTCCGGCCCCGGCGCGCTGGCGGTAGTACTCGGCCATCAGCGGGGTGGGCACGCCGTCCCGGTCGGCGCGCAGCCGGGTCATGGGGGCCATGACCACCCGGTTGGGCAGGGTGAGCCCGGAGAGGTCGTGGGGCGTGAGCAGCGGGTGGGTCTGCGCGGTGTGCGTGGCGGTCCGCGCCGTTGTCGTCGTCATGGCGTGAGCGTAAAATCTGACACGGGTGTCAGATTCAAGGGTTTGTGACGCAGTTCATGGGAGGGCCCGATGAGGATCGGCGAACTCGCCCGGCGGACCGGGGCCAGCCCCCGCTCCCTGCGCTACTACGAGGAGCAGGGCCTGCTGTCCGCCACGCGCTCCCCGGGCGGGCACCGGGAGTACGCCGAGGGCAGCGTCGAACGCGTCGAGCGCATCCGCTGCCTGTACGCGGCGGGGCTCAACAGCGACACCGTCCGCCGCGTCATGCCCTGCATGTACGCCAATGAGAACGGCGGCCCCGCCCCCGACCTCCTCGACATGCTCCGGGCGGAGCGGGAGCGCGTGGACGCCGCCGTCCGCTCCCTGGAGCGGACCCGCGACGCCCTCGACACGATCATCGGCGAGGCCGCCGCGGCCCGTGCGGCCGCGGGCCCGCCCGCCGCGCCGGAACCGGTTACCCTCACAGGCATACGGACATGACATCGAGACCCGGCACCGCGGGTGCGACGAGGAGACGGCCGTGAATCCTGGCGGAATGGACATGCAGGCCCTGCTCCAGCAGGCCCAGCAGATGCAGCAGCAGCTCGTGCAGGCCCAGCAGGCCCTGGACGAGGCCGCGGTGGAGGGCACCTCCGGCGGCGGCCTGGTCAAGGTCACGCTGAGCGGGCGCGGACAGGTCGAGGACATCACCATCGACCCCAAGGCCGTGGACCCCGACGACGCGTCGGACACCGCCGAGACCGTCGCGGACCTGGTCCTGGCGGCCATCCGCGACGCCGAGGCGCAGGTCGAGCGGCTCCAGCAGGAGAAGATGGGCCCGCTCACCCAGGGCCTGGGCGGCGGCGGCATCCCCGGCCTGCCCGGCTTCTAGGCCCCGCCCCTCCGCTCCTGCCGGCCCGTCGGGGTCCGGGAGGTCCTCGGCGGACGGCCCGCGGCCGCGGTTCGGCCACCGTGCAGGGCGCCCCCCGGGGAGCGCCCTGCACGAACCAGGGGTACGGCGGCCCGGACCCGCGCTCCGCTCCGGGGGCGGACGACGACGGCGACCCGGCCCGTACACGGAAGGTCGTCGTTCCCTATACGGTGGTGGTACGGGGTGACGGACCGCCCCGCGACAGAACGGTCCGACCGAATGGACGGGCGATGTACGAAGGCGCGGTGCAGAATCTGATCGACGAGCTCGGGCGGCTGCCCGGCGTCGGTCCGAAAAGCGCGCAGCGCATCGCCTTCCACCTCCTGGCCGCCGAGCACGCGGACGTCAAGCGCCTCGTCGGCGCGCTGGTCGAGGTCAAGGAGAAGGTGCGCTTCTGCTCCGTCTGCGGCAACGTCGCCGAGGAGGAGCAGTGCCGGATCTGCCGTGACCCCCGCCGCGACCCCGCCGTCATCTGCGTGGTCGAGGAGTCCAAGGACGTCGTCGCCGTCGAGCGCACCCGCGAGTTCCGCGGGCGCTACCACGTCCTGGGCGGGGCCATCAGCCCGATCGAGGGCGTGGGTCCGGACGACCTGCGGGTCAAGGAGCTCATGAAACGCCTCGCCGACGGCGAGGTCACCGAGCTGATCCTGGCGACCGACCCCAATCTCGAGGGGGAGGCGACCGCCACCTACCTCGCCCGCCTGGTCAAACCCATGGGTCTCAAAGTGACCCGGTTGGCCAGCGGCCTTCCCGTCGGCGGCGATCTCGAATACGCCGACGAGGTCACTCTGGGACGCGCCTTCGAGGGGCGCCGCAGCCTCGAGTTCTAGCTCACATTTCGCCGTAACCGAGCTGAAATATGAGTACTCTCCGGATGATCGGGTAACCCGTGCCCGGTGCGCCGGTACGCCCCGAGCCGTCCCGTCCCAGGTGGGACGGGGTGACGAAGACGCCGCCGGTTAGACTCCATTGCAATCCTCTGTGAACCCAACTCCTCAGGAGCATCGACCGTGGCCTTGATCGTGCAGAAGTACGGTGGGTCTTCCGTGGCCGACGCGGAAGCCATCAAGCGAGTAGCCCAGCGGATCGTCGCTCAGAAAAAAGCGGGATATGACGTCGTCGTCGTGGTCTCGGCCATGGGCGACACCACCGACGAGCTCATCGACCTCGCCGAGCAGGTGTCCCCGATGCCCCCGGCCCGCGAGCTGGACATGCTCCTCACCGCCGGTGAGCGCATGTCCATGTCGCTGGTCGCCATGGCCATCGCCAACCTCGGCTTCGAGGCGCGCTCGTTCACCGGCTCGCAGGCGGGCGTGATCACCACGTCCCTGCACGGCAACGCCAAGATCATCGATGTGACGCCCGGTCGCATCCGGGAGGCCGTGGACGAGGGGGCGATCTGCATCGTCGCCGGTTTCCAGGGCGTCTCCCAGGACACCAAGGACATCACCACCCTGGGGCGTGGAGGTTCGGACACCACCGCCGTGGCCCTGGCCGCCGCCCTGGAGGCGGACGCGTGCGAGATCTACTCGGACGTGGACGGCGTGTTCACCGCCGACCCGCGCATCGTCCCCAGCGCCCGGCGCATTCCCCAGGTCTCCTACGAGGAGATGCTGGAGATGGCCGCCAGCGGGACCAAGATCCTGCACCTGCGCTGCGTGGAGTACGCGCGACGGTACAACATCCCCCTGCACGTCCGCTCGTCGTTCAGCCAGAAGCCCGGGACCTGGATCGTTCCGGAAGTCGAGGAAAGCGAAGGCATGGAACAGCCGATCATCTCCGGGGTCTCCCACGACCGGAGCGAAGCCAAGGTCACCGTCGTCGGGGTTCCGGACAAGGTCGGTGAGGCGGCCACGATCTTCAAGGCCCTCGCCGACGCCGAGATCAACATCGACATGATCGTGCAGAACGTGTCGGCGGTCTCGACCTCCCGCACCGACATCTCCTTCACGGTCCCCAAGGACTTCGGCAAGCAGGCCCTGTCCGCACTGAAGAAGGTCCAGGACAAGGTCGGCTTCGAGTCGCTGCGCTACGACGACAAGATCGGCAAGGTCTCCCTGGTCGGCGCCGGCATGCGCTCCTACCCCGGGGTCACCGCCCGCTTCTTCGACGCCATCGCGGGGTCGGGGACCAACATCGAGATGATCTCCACCTCGGAGATCCGCATCTCCGTCATCGTCACGGAGGACCAGATCGACTCGGCCGTCCAGGCCGCCCACACCGAGTTCCAGCTCGACGCCGACCAGGTCGAGGCCGTCGTCTACGGAGGTACCGGCCGATGAGCAACCGTCTTCCCACCCTGGCCGTCGTCGGCGCCACCGGCGCCGTCGGCACCGTCATGCTCGACATCCTCACCCGGCGGGAGAACGTGTGGGGCGAGATCCGCCTCATCGCCTCCCCGCGCAGCGCCGGCAAGGTGCTGCGGGTGCGCGGCGAGGACGTCGTCGTCCAGGCCCTGGCCCCGGAGGTCTTCGACGGCGTCGACGTCGCCATGTTCGACGTGCCGGACGAGGTCTCCAAGGAGTGGGCGCCGATCGCCGCCGCCCGCGGCGCGGTCGCCGTCGACAACTCCGGCGCCTTCCGCATGGACCCGGACGTCCCGCTCGTGGTGCCCGAGGTCAACGCCGAGCAGGTCCGCAACCGGCCGCGCGGCATCATCAGCAACCCCAACTGCACCACCCTGTCGATGATCGTCGCCATCGGTGCGCTCCACCGCACCTACGGCGTCACCGACCTGGTGGTCTCCTCCTACCAGGCCGCCTCCGGCGCCGGCCAGGAGGGCATCGACGTCCTGCGCGACCAGATGGCCGCCGTCGGAGCCGACCGCACCCTGGGCGAGAAGGCGGGCGACGTCCGCGCCACCGTGGGCGAGCTGGGCCCGTTCCCGGCACCGCTGGCCTACAACGTCGTGCCGTGGGCGGGCTCGCTCAAGGACGAGGGCTGGTCCTCCGAGGAGCTGAAGGTCCGCAACGAGTCCCGCAAGATCCTGGGGCTGCCCGACCTGCGGGTCGCGGCCACCTGCGTGCGGGTCCCGGTCATCACCACCCACTCGCTGACCGTGCACGCCACCTTCTCCCAGGAGGTGACCGCCGACGCCGCCCGCGAGCTGCTGGGCAAGGCCGAGGGCGTGACCGTGCTGGACGACCCGGCCAAGGGCGAGTTCCCGACCCCGGCCGACGTGGTGGGCACCGACCCGACCTGGGTGGGCCGCATCCGGCGGTCGCTGGACGACCCGAGGTCGCTGGACCTGTTCCTGTGCGGGGACAACCTGCGCAAGGGCGCGGCGCTCAACACCGCGCAGATCGCGGAGGTCGTGGCGCAGGAGTTCACCTCCTGAGCCGACGGGGACCCCGGTCCGGGGGGGCGGTCGCCGCGGCGACCGCCCCCTTCGCGTGCGCGGGTCAGCTGCGCCCGCGCGGCCGCGGCCGGGCCAGTGCCAACTTGTAGAGGAGTCGACACTGGTCGGCGGTGCCGATGAGGTCGGAGGTCTCCACCGGGCGGTTGCCGCTGTAGTGGGTGCGCTCCACGACCAGGACGGGGATGCCGGCGGTGGAGTCGAGCAGCGCGGCCTCGGATTCGCGCAGCACCCGCACCCCGACCTCCTCCACGACCCGGTCGACGGGGTGTCCGGCGGCTCCCAGGCGTTCGAGCAGGCCCGCGTCGGACGGGGCGTCGAACGGGGTTCGCAGCGTTCCGACGGTGAGGGCGGCGGGCTCCCAGGAACGGTGCAGGGTGATGGGCCGGCCCGCCGACAGCCCGCGCGACGTGGTGCGGTACACCGGTTCGCCCTCGCGCAGTCTCAGCCGCTCGACGACCGGTGTCTCCCCGGGCTCCTGTTCGGTGCCCAGGGGCTCCCGGGACAGGCGGCCCAGCCCCGAGCCGGAGGTGGAGTCGGTGCGGCAGATCCGGAACACGTCGGGGGTCTCGCGCACGTAGTAGCCGGAGCCGGGGCGGGCCTCCACCAGGCCCTCGGTGACCAGCAGCCGCAGCGCGGTCCGGGAGATCTGCTCGCTCACCCGGTAGTTGCGGGCCAGCCGGGTGCGGGAGGGGAGCCGGGTCCCGGGGGGCATGTCGCCGCGCAGGATGGGTGCGCGGAGTTGGTCGGCGAGCCAGACGTAGCGGGGTTTCCTGGTCACGGCCGCGCGACCCCGGAGCCCCGCGGACCGGCTTCGACCGCCAGGAGAGGATGACGGGGTGGGACCGCTTCGAGGGGAGGAGAGCCCATGCCTCTCAGTAAAGCAGCGGAAAGCGCTGGTGGGGGGCGGTACCGATGAGTAGCCCGGCGATCACGGGCCGAGGAAACGCCCGAAAACCGTGAAATGAGGGTGAGTATGCCTCGATGATGATTACTCTTCGTATTGACATGCTCACTACATGATTGGGGGAGTCATGATCGATCACCTCACGGAACGGATCGTCCTCGCGGACGTGACGACGGACCCGGTCGGGACGGCCGTCGGCTGGATGACCGGCATCACGGGCATCGTGGTCGGCGTCATCGGACTCCTGTTCCTCGTGCTGCTGGTCGCCGCCGTCATCTCGGCGGTCTTCGACGGCAACACCACCGCGGGCGGCAAGCTCCTGTGGGTGCTCTTCATCCTCTGGTTCCCCGTCTTCGGGGCGATCGCCTGGTTCGTGGTCGGCAGGAAGGGCTACCTGAACCGGATCCTCGGTATCGACAAGGGCAAGGTCCGGCACACCAGCCCGGCCAGCGTCGGCCAGCACAGCGACGTCCGCGACAGCGGGCCGATCCCCCGTCCCAGCACGGAGCACGAACCCGGCGGGGCGCAGCAGTACCAGGCGGAGCCGAACCAGTACCAGGCGGAGCCGAACCAGTACCAGGCGGAGCCGAACCAGTACCAGGCGGAGCCGCAGCAGCACACGACGGGACCCCAGCAGCAGTACACGACGGGACCCCAGCAGCGCTACACGACGGGCCCGCAGCAGCACCTGATGGACTCGCAGCAGTACTACGCGGGGGATTCCCGGCAGCACTTCACCGGTCGCTTCTGACCGGCCGGTGCCGGGCCCACCGCCTCGTCTGCCTCCGGCGGTCGCGCGTGAGCAGCGCGGCCAGTCCGTGGACCGCTCCCAGGGCCACCGGGAACGCCGCGACCGCGGCGATCCCGCCGCCGCGCGCGGCGGGCACCCCGGCGGCGCGCAGCCTGGACCGCGCCCACAGCGCGAACGGGGCCACCACCAGCGGAGCCGTCACCACGCCGGGCGTGTACCCGCGCGTGGCCGCGGACTGCGCCACGTGCATCACGGCGTGCAGCCCGAAGCCCGCGAGCACCGTCCGGTAGAAACCGCTCCGCCCGCCGGTACGCGCCCCGTCGGCCGCCGCGGCGGCCACCACCAGGCCCATCAGGCCGATGGCGGTGGCGTTGTGCGCGGGGGAGACGTCCAGCCGGTCCCACACCTTCTCAGGGACGCCGGGCAGCGCGCGCCGCAGGCGCGGGCGGGCCCGGCGCGACCAGCCGGGGATGGTCGCCAGCTCCTCCAGGTCGTGGAGGGCCCAGGCTGCGAACAGCCCCCAGGTCACGGTCGGCGGCACCGTTCCAGCCGCCTCCGGTGCCCGTTCCGTCGAGCGTGCCACCGCACCTCCCGCGTGTTCCGCGCCGTCCGTCGCCGGACCCACGTTAGTGCGCGCCGCGGCGGCACCGGGTCCGGGCCCGGACCGGTGCCGGGAGCGGTGGGGCGGTGCACCGGAGCCCGGGCGGCGGCCGCCGGGGAACCGGACCCTACACGGTCGCCGACGGATCCCCGAGCGCGGTGAACCGTCCGTCCGGGGCGCGGCGCAGGTGGCGGACCGCCACCACCGCCTCGCGCGGAACGGCCCCGTACACATGGGGGAACAGGACGTCGTCCCCGGTGCCGGGTGGCGGTGCGGGGTCCGCGGCCTCCCACCGGGTCCGCACCCCCAGGGAGTCCAGGACGCCGGTGTCCACGACCAGGGCGACCAGGGGCCCGGCCGCATCGGCGTACAGCGTGTTCGCGACCGCCAGCAGGGTCTTCTCGTCGGGTGAGGCGTGCACGAACCCCCGGCTCGCCAGGGAGTCGGCCTCGACGTCGCCGCCGGACTCCCAGCGTTCCAGCTCGGTCATGTGCAGGATGAGGGCCATGCCGCGGACCCTACCCCCTCCCGGCCGGCCGCACCGCGCCGTCCACAGGCTGTGGACAACGGAACGCCCCGGCCGGAGGACCCGGCCGGGGCGTGCGCGTTCGCGGTACTACAGGATGATCCGCATCGGCTCCTCGAGGATCTCCGCGAGGTCCTTGAGGAACGCCGCGCCGACGGCGCCGTCCACCGCGCGGTGGTCCACCGACAGCTCCAGGGAGATCCGGTTGCGCACGGCGATCTCGCCGTCCACCACCACCGCCTCCTGGCGCATCGCGCCGACCGCCAGGATCGCCGCCTCCGGCGGGTTGATCACGGCGGAGAAGCTGTCCACGCCGAACATGCCCAGGTTGGACACGCTGAACGTGCCGCCGCTCATCTCCTGCGGCTTGAGCTTGCCGTCCCGGGCCTTGCCCGCCAGCTCGCGGGTGCGGCCGGAGATCTCCGACAGGGTGGCCTTGTCGGTGTCGTGCAGGACCGGCACCACCAGCCCGGAGTCGACGGCGACGGCCACGCCGACGTTGATCCGCCGGTGCCGCAGCAGCCTGCCGTCCACCCACGAGGAGTTGACCGCCGGGTGCAGCTTCAGCGCCGTGGCGCTGGCCTTGACGATGAGGTCGTTGAAGCTGATCTTGGCACCGGTGCTCGCCAGCTGCTGGTTGATCTGGCCGCGGAAGGCCTTCAGCGCCTCGGCGTCGACGGTCCGGCGCAGGTAGAAGTGCGGGACCTGCTGCTTGCTCTCGGTCAGGCGGCGCGCGATCACCTTGCGCACGTTGCCGATCTGCACCTCTTCGGAGTCGCGCCCGTCGTCGAAGGCCGGGGCCTGGGCCGCCGGTGCGGCGGGGGCGGCCTGCGCCGCGGGAGCCTGGGCCGGGGCCTGCTCGGCGGCACCCTCGCCCGCCTTGGCGGCGGCCTCGATGTCGGCGCGCACGATCCGGCCGCGCGGGCCGGAGCCCTTGATCCTGGTGATGTCCAGGCCGTACTCCTTGGCCAGCCTGCGGGCCAGCGGGGAGGTACGGGGACGCTCGCCCCCCTCGGCGGGGGCCGACGCCTCGGGAGCGGCTGCGGGAGCGGGCTCCTGCGCCTTCTCCCCGGTCTCCTCCTCGGCCTCCCCGGCCTTCTCCCCGGCGGGCTCCTCGGCCGCCTCCTCCTCGGACGCGGGTGCGCCGGAGTCGTCGGGCACCGCGTCGGGGGAGTCGGCGATCACGCCGATGACGGCGCCGATCGGTACCGTCTCGCCCTCGGACACCGACTGCTTCACGAGGAAGCCGTCCTCGTAGGCCTCGTACTCCATGACGGCCTTGTCGGTCTCGATCTCGACCAGCACGTCACCGGAGGCGACCTTGTCGCCCACCTTCTTGACCCAGGTGCTGATGACGCCTTCCTCCATGGTGTCGGAGAGGCGCGGCATGTAGATCTCGCTCATGAACTGGAACTCCCTCTACCCGACCCGCTTGCCGACGGCGCTCAGGGTCTCCTTGATGGCGGTGCTGATCGACTCGATGGACGGCAGGGCCGCGGTCTCGAGCGGCTTGGCGTAGGGCATCGGCACCTCCGCCATGGCCACCCGCCGAACGGGGGCGTCCAGGTAGTCGAAGGCGCCCTCCTGGATGGACGCGGCGATCTCCGCGCCGATCCCGTAGGTGAGCCAGTCGTCCTCGCATACGACGGCGGCGCCGGTCTTCTTGACCGAGTCCACGAAGGTCTGGCGGTCGAGGGGGCGGAGGCTGCGCAGGTCGACGACCTCGACGCTGATGTCCTCCTCGGCGAGCTTCTCGGCGACCTGGGTGGCGACCACGGCCATCCGGGAGTAGCCGATGAGGGTGATGTCGGTGCCCTCGCGGGTGACGGCGGCGCGTCCGATGGTCGCCACGTCGTCGTTCTCCGGCTGGGCGTAGTCCTCGGGGACCTCGCCCTTGGTGTTGTACAGGCCCAGGTTCTCCAGGAACAGCACCGGGTCGTCGTCGCGGATGGCCGCGCGCAGCATCGACGAGGCCTCGGCGGGGGTGCTCGGGGCGAGCACCTTCAGACCCGGGATGAAGGAGTAGAACAGCTCGATGTTCTGCGAGTGGGTCGCGCCGAGCTGCTGGCCGCCGCCGCCGGGCGTGCGGATGACCATGGGCACGCTGGTCTGGCCGCCGAACATGCCGTAGATCTTGGCGGCGTGGTTGATGATCTGGTCGATCGCGATGAGCGAGAAGTTGATGGTCATCAGCTCGACCACCGGGCGCAGGCCCAGCATGGCCGCACCGATGGCGGCGCCGACGAACCCCTCCTCGGCGATGGGGGTGTCCTTGACCCGGCGGGGCCCGAACTCCTTGAGCAGGCCCTCGGTGATCTTGTAGGAACCCTCGAAGACGCCGATCTCCTCGCCCATGACGAGGACGTTCTCGTCACGGACCATCTCGGCGCGCAGCGTGTCGCGCAGCGCCTGGCGGTAGGTGATCACAGACATGTGTCGTCGTCCTTCTCTACTCTGCGAACACCGGGTCGGCCGGCATGCGCCGCGACTCGTTGGGGACCGGGGTGGCGTACGTGTAGTCGAAGAGCGTCGACACGTCCGGGTGCGGGCTGTTCTCGGCGAAGTCCGCGGCCTCGGCGACCTCGGCCTTGACGGAGGCCGCGATCTCCTCGCGCAGCTCGTCGGTGAGGACCCCGGCCTCGGTCAGCCGCGCCTCGAAGAGGGCGATCGGGTCGTTCTCGTCGGCCCGGGCCTCCTCCCACTGCTCCTCGGTGCGGTACTTGGCGGGGTCGACCACGGAGTGGCCCTTCTGCCGGTAGCTCCACGCCTCCAGCAGGAACGGGGTCTGCTCCTTGCGGGCCCGCTCGACCAGCTCGGCGGCGGTGTCGCGGACCGCGAGCACGTCGCGGCCGTCCACGCGCGCGCCCTCGATGCGGAAGGCGGAGCCGCGCTTGTAGAGCTCCGGCTCGGCGGAGGACATCTCGACCGTGGTGCCCATGCCGGTGAAGTTGTTGATCACCACGAACACGACGGGCAGGTTCCACAGCTTGGCGATGTTGAGGGACTCGTGCCAGGCGCCGATGTTGGTGGTGCCGTCGCCCATCTGGCACACGACGACCTCGTCGCCGCCCCGGTAGGAGATGGCCAGGGCGGCACCCGTGGCCAGCGGCAGCTGCCCGCCGACGATGCCGTAGCCGCCGAGCATCCGGGTGGCGGTGTCGTACATGTGCATGGACCCGCCCCAGCCCTTGGAGACGCCGTCGGAGCGCCCGTAGAGCTCGGCCATGACCCTCTTGGGGTCCATGCCCTTCTCGATCGCGTACCCGTGGTCGCGGTAGTTCGTGAAGAGGTAGTCGTCCGGGCGCAGAGCGTCCATCAGGCCGACGACCGTGGCCTCCTCGCCCAGGTTCAGGTGGCAGTAGCCGCCGATGCGGGCCTGCGTGTACGCCTGGGCGGTGCGCTCCTCGAAGCGGCGGATGAAGAGCATCCGGCGGTAGTAGTCGAGGAGGGACTCGGGCTTCTCGTCGCCGAGGCCGGGGGAGGTGTTCTTGCGGGTGCGGCGGCGGGTCCCGGAGGACCTGGCGGCGGCGCCCTTCGGCTTGGCCGTGGTGTCAGCCATGGTGTGCCTTTCTACGTACGAGAGGCCCGGCACCCCGGCCTGTGGGCCGCGGTGCGAGGGGCCCGCCGGGCCGCGCTGTCGGGCGCGGTTCCGGCATGCGCCGCCGCCGGGCTCAACGGCGGCGGCGCTCCTGTGGCTGTCGGGGTGCGTCCTGGGGAGCGTGGCTCGTCCTCCCCCGGACGCGGAAGGCTCGCGGGGTCTCGTATGCGGTTGTCACCGGACCCCTCATCGCATGCTTCCCGGTCTCCACCGCGCTATGCATGGGGCGGAGAAGGGTTGCCGCGACGGGTGTCCCGGGTTCGTTCACCGGCCGGATGAACGATTCCGGATGCCCGTAAGGGCCGATGTTCACTGTGACGTGCGTCGCGCCACACTCTACGGTCTGATCGATGATCGATCAATAAGACTTTACGGCAGATACCAGAAGCCCGACCCGAGAGGGCGGTTCATCGGTGGGAAACGCCCGTGTCGGGCGGGTCGGGACGGAACCCCGGGGTCAGCGCGAACTCCCGTCCGACTTCAGGGCGGCCTCGACGTAGTTCAGCACGTGGTCGCTCAGCATCCGCCCCACCTGGGCGTCCCCCTCGCGGAACGCCCTGGTGATCTGGTCGTGGTCGGCGGCCTTGGCGTGCAGCTCCATGTTCAGCCAGCGCACCGACAGGGCCGTCCACACCTCGACGCCCAGCGACTCCCAGGTGTGCAGCAGCACGCTGTTGTCGGCCGCCCGCACGACCTCCCGGTGGAACTCCACACTGTGCCTGATCTGCTCGGACACGTCGCCCTCGGCGGTCGCCCGCTTGAGCAGGTCCACCTCCCGCTCCAGCGCGGAGGGGTCGGCCCGCAGGCGCGGCGCCGCCAGTTCGGCGGCCACCAGTTCCAGCCCCGCGCGCACCGGATAGATCTCGGCCATGTCCCGGACGCCGAAGTCGCGCACCCGGGCGCCCTTGTTCGGCACCGTCTCGATCAGCCGCAGCGTCTCCAGCTCGCGCAGTGCCTCGCGCACCGGGGCCTGGCTGACCCGCAGCTCCGTGGCGATCCGGCGTTCGACGATGCGCTCGCCCGGCTGCCAGCGGCCGGAGAGCAGGCCCTCGACCAGGACCTGCCGGATCTGCTCCCGCAGCGGCTCGCGCGCCAGCTTCGAGGGGTCATCCGGCAACCTCGGCAGGTCGACCATCCAGGGCCCTTCCCGTTCGCGGACCGCGCGCACCGCGTCCGCTCCACTCGTCGTCTGGAAACTCCTTGAAGATTGCCACACGCGCGGGAGCCGCCTCGCCGGGTGGACTCGAAGAGCTAACGGAACGCTCACGAACGTGTCGCATGGCGGTGAACCGCCCGCGACCAGTATCCGGGCATGGGGCAAAGTCCGAGGTAGAAGGGTCACACTTGACCGGCGGAGCCACCAACGGGGGGAAGTGTCCAGGTAGGCTCGTCTGTCGGCAATGTTCACACCAAGCCGCGCGGACGTGAGGAACGCGACGGTAAAACCGACCAGGAGCGCCGTGAACCGCGCTCGGGACCTGAAGCGGTGCGGGGGCACCGCAGGAGCAGACGACGTATCGCAGACGTTATCTCTGCGGTCCTCGGAAACCGGACCTGCCCAGGGGCGGTGTTCACGGAACCCCGTGAACCGGCCCGAAGGTCCGGCCGTCGAACGAGAGGTGGGGAAGTCCCCACCGCAGCATCGACCCCGAGTACCCGGGGAATCCCGTTTCCGGCAATCCGCGGCTAGCCCTTCCCCCGGCCAGTGCCACAGGCGAGCCCACAACATGTGAGACAGCACTGAGCACATGACGCACTCTTCAAGGACCCGGCATCCGAGGGCGAGACACGTGACCACGACGCACGACAGGGAAAAGAGGACCACCCCGGTGGCGGGGCCCTACAGCGGCTCCATCCCCGTCGTGCGCGACGCCCCGCTCACCCCGGGGCTCCCGGTCGTCCGCGCGGTCAAGTGGCCGAGCGTGAGCGAGATCGCATGGGGTCTGGCCTCGGACCGCATCGCCATCATCCTCGCGGTCGCGCTCATCGTGGTGACGATGCTCGCCGCGGGGCCGCTGCACCCGGTGGACAACTTCCTCAACGAGTTCCACCGTCCCTACTGGGACGTGCTGCGCGAGTTCCTCATCCACTGGCCCGACAACGTGGCCTCCCGTTACGTGGCCCTGCCGGTGCTGGGGGCGGTGGCGCTCCAGCTGGCCTACTGGCACCGGAGCTGGCGGCCGATCGTCCTGAGCGCCGTGGGCGTGGTCGGCATCATGTCGCTGGTCTCGATCATGAAGCTGGGCATCAACCGCGGGCACGCCAAGCACTACGACCCCGACTTCTTCGCGGGGGCGGGGAACGTGGCGTTCCCCTCCGGGCACGGGTCCAACGCGATCCTCATCTACGGGCTGGTGCTGTACCTGATCATCCGGTTCGGTGCGGCCCGGCCGCACATCATCCGGCGGCTGGGGTACTGCATCGTCGGGATCGCGCTGCTGCAGTCGGCGGTCTCGGTCTACCTGCACTTCCACTGGTTCTCGGACCTGGTGGCGGGGATGATCGCCGGCGGGTTCGCGCTGCGGCTGACCATCCGGCTGGACCGGATGTTCCCGCACGGGCGGACGGTCGAGTGGTGGCCCTGGTACGGGCGCGAGGACGAGGGGGCGGCGGCCTCCTGAACAGGGAAAGGGGGCGCGGGCCGACGGGGTCCGCGCCCCCTTCGTCGTTCCCGGGTGCGGCGCACATCCCCTGACGCCGCCGGCCCCCGCCGTGGCACGAGAGCATTCCTTGCGCAAGGTGTCCTCCGGGCCTTGCGGGAATACCCCTACGGGGTATATCACTAGGAGGGAGAGAGGCCTAGCGGTGCGGCGATCCGTCCGGTGTATACCCCTGCGGGGTATGTTCCGGGGGAGAGGAGAGGGACATGAGCGCACAGGACCACGACGACGACCGACACCCCGAGGGGGACCGCCGCCGCGGCGCCCCCGCCCCACACCCGGCCACCCCCGCGGAGCACTCTGCGCACACCGGTCACGGCGGCCACGGGGACTCCGTCGGGCACACCGGCCACGCGGGCCGTGGTGATGCCTCCGGTCGCGGTGGCCGTGCCTCCGCGGACGGCACCGGTCACGCCGACCACCCGGGGCACGCCGGCCACATGGATCAGGAGGGCGGCGTCGCCGAGGACCACGCGGGCCACGGGGCGAGCTCGGGTCGCACGGGCCACGGTGAGGCCGCCGGCCACGGCGGTCACGCGCACCCCTCCGAGCACTCCGGGCACTCCGGGCAGGGCGGCCACGAAGGCCACGGGCACGGAGGACACGCGGGGCACGGCGGCGGTCACGGGGACCACGCGGCGATGTTCCGGACGCGGTTCTGGTGGAGCCTGCTGCTCAGCCTCCCCGTGGTGTTCACCAGCCACATGGTCTCCGGATGGCTGGGCTACCACGTGCCCTCCGCCCTCGCCTGGGTGCCGCCGGTACTGGGCACCGCCGTCTACCTCTACGGCGGTCGGCCCTTCCTCGCGGGGGTCGCGGGCGAGCTCAGGACCCGCAGGCCGGGGATGATGACCCTGGTCGCGATGGCCATCACCGTCGCCTTCGGCTCCAGCCTGCTGGCCACCTTCGGCGTGGTGGGCATGGCACTGGACTTCTGGTGGGAGCTGGTCCTGCTGGTCGTGGTGATGCTGCTCGGCCACTGGCTGGAGATGCGCGCCCTTGGCCAGGCCTCCGGCGCCCTGGAGGCGCTGGCCGCGCTGCTGCCGGACCGCGCCGAGCGGGTCGGCGCCGACGGAGCGGTCGAGGAGGTCGCCGTCTCCGACCTGGGCGCCGGCGACACCGTGCTGGTCCGCTCCGGCGGCCGGGTGCCCGCCGACGGCACCGTCGTGCAGGGTTCCGCGGCCGTGGACGAGTCCATGATCACCGGTGAGTCCCGCACCGTCACGCGGGGCTCCGGCGACCGGGTGGTCGCCGGGACCGTGGCCACCGACTCCGCCGTCCGGGTCCGGGTGGACGCGGTCGGCGAGGACACCACCCTGGCGGGCATCCAGCGGCTGGTCGCCGAGGCGCAGGCCTCCACCTCCCGCTCCCAGGTGCTGGCCGACCGCGCGGCGGGGCTGCTGTTCTGGTTCGCGCTGGGCGCCGCGGTCGTCACCGCCGTCGTCTGGTCGGTGCTGGGCGAGCCCACCGAGGCCGTCGAACGCACCGTCACGGTGCTGGTCATCGCCTGCCCGCACGCGCTGGGGCTGGCCATCCCGCTGGTCATCGCGATCTCCACGGCGCTGTCCGCGCGCAACGGCATCCTCGTCAAGGACCGGCTGGCACTGGAGCGCACCCGCCTGGTGGACACCGTCCTGTTCGACAAGACCGGCACCCTGACCAGGGGCGCCCCGGCCGTCATCGACCACGCCGCCGCGGCGGGCGGGGACGCCGACCGGGTGCTGGCCCTGGCGGGGGCGGTCGAGGGAGACTCCGAGCACCCGCTGGCCCGCGCCGTGGTCCGGGCCGCGCGGGAGGCGGGGGGCGTGCCCGCCGCCACCGGCTTCCGGTCGCTGACCGGCCGCGGGGTACGGGCCGAGGTGGACGGTGGGACCGTGCACGTGGGCGGCCCCGCGCTGCTGGAGTCCCTGGGCCTGACCGAGCCGGGGGACCTCGGGGAGCGCACCCGGCCCTGGCGGGAACGGGGCGCCACGGTGCTGCACGTGATCGCGGGGGACGCGGTCGCGGGGGCGATCGCCCTGGCGGACGAGGTGCGGCCCGAGTCCCGGGCGGCCGTGCGGCGGCTGAAGGAGCAGGGGGTGGCGGTGGCCATGGTCACCGGTGACGCCCGCAACGTGGCCGACGCGGTCGCCGCGGACCTGGGGCTGGACGAGGTGTTCGCGCAGGTCCTGCCGGACCAGAAGGACGCCGTGGTGCGCGACCTCCAGGAGCGCGGGCGCACGGTCGCCATGGTCGGCGACGGGGTCAACGACGCCCCGGCCCTGGCCAGGGCGGACGTCGGCATCGCGATCGGCGCGGGCACCGACGTGGCCATCGAGTCGGCCGGCGTGGTGCTGGCCTCCGACGACCCGAGGGGCGTCGTGGCGGTGCGCGGGCTGTCGCGGGCGAGCTACCGCAAGATGGTCCAGAACCTGGTCTGGGCGGCGGGGTACAACGTGCTCGCGGTGCCACTGGCGGCGGGTGTGCTGGCCCCGGTCGGCTTCGTGCTGGCCCCGGCTGTGGGCGCGGTGCTGATGAGCCTGTCGACGGTCATCGTGGCGCTCAACGCACAGCTGCTGCGGAGGGTGGACCTGTCGCAGGCCGAACGCTGAGCGGACCGCGGTGGCGGAGAGGGGTGGCGCGCAGACGCGCGGAGGGGGAGGATCGGAGGGTCGATCCTCCCCCTCTGTAGCGGGAAGGGGCGGTCGGCGAGGGCCACCGCCCCGCTTCGGATACGGGGCGGCGGCCCGCCCCTCTCAGGCCGCGGGGGCCGCCCTCGCCCACGCCGGGTCGTAGTCGGGGTGGCCGGCGTGGACCAGCGCCATGCAGGCGAGCACGCGGGCGGCGACGGCCGCGGCCGTCGCCTCGGCGCTCTCGGCCCACAGCTCGGAGCCCGATGACCAGGGCGGGTGGCCGTCGCCGTCGAACCAGCCGTCGAACCACCCGGTGGCGGCCTCCGCCCAGGCCAGGTCCTCCTCGGCGGAGGCCTCCCGGCGCAGGGCGTCGAGGACGGCCACCAGGGCGCGGTGGGAGCGTGCGACGGGGTCCCCGGGCGGGGCCTCCGCGATCCGGGCCCGGACGAAGCGCTCGAGCCGTTTTTCCGCACTTCCCATGTCATCTCCCCTCTCCGGGCGGCCGCAGCGAGTGCAGGTGCTCGGCCAGCACGCGGACGGCCCGATCCGCCGCGGCCCTCTGCTCCGGTGCCCCGACGAGGCCGTGCAGGGCGAGGCCGTCGACGAGCGCGTGCAGGCGGGCCGTCTCCAGGTCCACGTCGGCCCCGGAACGGATCCCGCCGGTGTCGCGCAGGTGGAGGACCACCAGGCGGCAGGCCTCGCGCAACCCCTGGTGGGCCTTGTCGCGGATGGCGCGCAGGCCCGGGTGGGCGGGCATCTCGGCGATGATCGCCACGTCCAGCTCCATCTCGGCCCGGCGGGTGTCGTCCAGCGGCAGGAACTCGTGGAGCACGTGCTCGGCCAGGGCGCGCGGGTCGGACAGGCCGAGGTGCCGCTCGACCCGCGACCTGGCGCGCTCGTAGACCAGCGACATGGAGAACTCCAGCAGCTCGGCCTTGCTGGGGAAGACGTGCCGTACGGAGCCGACGGCCAGGCCCGCCTCGGCCGCGACGGTGCGCACGGAGACGGCGGCGACACCCTCGCGCAGGATCACGCGCCAGACGGCCTCGGCGATCTCCTCCCTGCGGTGTCCGTGGTCGATCAACTTGGGCATGGGTACATGCTAGCACAACTGTGCTACTGTCCTGATACGGTTGTGCTACCAAAAACCCAGGAGGCCCCCGTGTCCGAGCTGATCGCCGAGAACCCCGTCGCCGCGGTGATCGTCATGTGCGAGGTCGGGCTGTGGGTGCTGCTCGGACTGGGGCTGGCCCTGCGCTACCTGTTCCGGTGGCGTCTCCTGAGCACGCTGGTGCTGTGGTCCATCCCGCTGCTGGACGTGGTGCTGGTGGCGGCGACCGCCCTGGACCTGCGCTCAGGCGCGCAGGCGGGTGCGATCCACGTTCTGGCCGCGGTGTACCTCGGGTTCAGCGTCGCGTTCGGGCCCGCGATCGTGCGGTGGGCGGACGTGCGGTTCGCCCACCGCTTCGCGGGCGGGCCCGCCCCGGTCCGGCCGCCCCGGCGGGGACCGGAGAAGCGCGCGCACCTGATGCGCGAGTGGTACCGCGTGGTGAACGCCGCCGCGATCGCCTCGGTCGCACTGCTCGTGCTGGTCGCCCTGTTCGCGGCGCCGGGGGACCGGGAGATGCTGCTGGGGTGGATCGGCCGCCTGTGGGTCGTGGTGGGCCTGTGGTTCGTGTTCGGCCCGCTCTGGGAGATCGGGAGCGGTGGGAGGCACGGATCCGGCGCCGCCGGGCGGGACCGGAGCGCCGCCCGGTAGCGCCCGGCCCCCACCCGCCGACGTGGGCGAAAGCCCCGGTCCTCGACCGGGGCGGTGGCGTCCGCGGGTGTCAGAACTGGTCGCCGCCGACGGCCTGGCCGATGGGGAACGTGTGGCGGGACGCCGCGCAGATCGTCTCCAGGGCGTGGATCGGGACGTCCTCCGTGGAGTAGCTGACACGGAGCACCTGCACCACCCACTCGCCGGGTATGTCCAGCAGGTCGGCCTCGTAGGGGGTCGCCGGGCGCGCGGTCAGTGTCTCGACCGCGTGGCCGAACCGGTGGCCCAGGTCCTCGATCGCGCTCTGGAGGGTGGGCAGTACGAAGCCCTCGCCGTCCAGGCGGGTGTTCTCGCCGACGTCCACGCGGAAGTACGAGGTCGAGATCCTGACCGGGACGTCGTTGGCCCAGAACATCTTCCGGCGGGCGATGACGCTGTCACCGGGCTCGGTCCGCAGGCCCAGGGCGACGTGCTCGCTTGCGGGCTCCTGGCCGACGAAGAGCATCTTCCGCTCCGGGACGAGCCCCTGCTGCTCGGCCTCGGTGAGGTACAGCGACCTGGAGGCGCGGGTGGCGGGCGGGGTCGGCAGTGCCCGCTGTACGAGCACGCTCGGTCTCGGCCCGGTCGGCCCGGTGGGCGCCCGGTGTTCGGGCTCGGCGGAGCCGGCCTTCTTCATCTGGGAGATCCGGCCGGGGGACACGCCCAGGTGCCGGGCGATGTCCTCCTGGAGCATGCCGCCCTGTTGCGCCTCGATGATCGCGGCCCTGCGGATGCGGGACAGTTCGACGCTCTGCCCCTGCAAGGTGGTCATGGCGGCTGACGCAGCACGGGCCCGGTCCAGCGGATCGGACATGGCGGCTATGTCGTGCAAAGTCCTTGCATCCAAGGCGAATCCTCACTTCAGGGTGCTCCACGGTCGACTTTAGCCCCCCTATTGCAGTGGGCGAAAGGGTGGGTTACTGTCGTCACATGCAAGGGTTTAGCCCCTGTAAAGCCAGCGGTCGAGTGCTGGCCGGTAGGCGGTGGAGCGGTTGGCGGTCACACCTCCAGTGTGCCCGACCCCGTTCGGCCCGAGCATGGCACCGGGCGGTCCGGCCTGGCGGTCACGACCGCGCGGTGCCCCTCCCGACGACGTCACTGCCGGGCCCCCGCCCGGCACCCTGACCGGAGGTGTGCGCGTATGGCGCGATACCGCTGCCCGAACAGCTCTGAGCCCGCGGCCGCGCGGTGCCCCGCCGACGGGGGCTCCCCGGCGGAGCGAGGCGCCCCGCGCCCCGGGCCCGCCGTGCACGGCGCCCGCCCGGGTGACCGGCCGCATCCGGCTCCGCCGCCCCGCGGAACCCGCTGACCCGCCGCGCAGAGACCACGGAGCCGACCATGGACAAGTCCGAACCCCGTTCCGGATACACCGATCCGGCCGACGATCCGATCCCGGACGACCTCACGGAGGAGGAGAAGAGCGCCGTCCGCCGCCAGGGCGAGTTCCTCGCCTGGCTGCGTTCCCTGCTGGACGACACCTCCGGCGGCGGCTGAACCGCCCGGACCCGTGCGCCCGGCTCCCGCCTCCCTCCCCGGTCGCACGGTCACCGCGGGCCGCCCGGCGCACCGGGCGGCCCCCGGAGGGCGCACGGCCGCCTCGCGGTGGCCGGTCCGCGGCCCGGGCCCGTGTGCGGGGGGCGGGGCCGTGCGGAGGTGCGGCGGGCTCCCGGCCCGGAGGGTCCCGCGGGCGGCTCGGCGGCCGGGCGGTCCCCATCCGGGCGCGCCGTGGACGGGCGGCCGCGGCCCCCGCCGCGGGGCCGCGGCTCCGGGTCCGGCCGGTTCTCGGTCCGTGCCCCTCGCCGGGTTCGAGTATTTTCGCGGGGTTTCCTGGAGGCGGGTCCGGTTCACAGAGGTGCCGGGCCGGGGTTTCACGTGAAACATCAGGCGGCGTCGCGTTCCGACTCCGGGTGGTCCAGGCAGGCGGCCATCGCCCGGCGCCACCGGTTGCCCCGCAGTCCCGGCTCCAGGGCCGCCAGGGTGGACGCGTACTTGGTGAACGACACCTCGCGGAATCCGAGGGCGTGCAGCCGCCGCTCGGTCTCCGTGAGCCCGCCGCGCGTCTTGACCTCCAGCAGCGCCCTGCCCGGGCGCATGGCGACGGACCATCCGCCGCGCCGCCCCACCAGCCCGGTGTCCACCGTGACGCGCTCCCGCCCGGAGAGCGCCACCGCGGTCGCCCGCCGGTAGTCGGTGACGGCGCTCGCCGTCAGCTCGTCCGGCGGCACGATCCCGTACGCGGTGAGGGTGTCGTCCAGGAAGCGCCGGGAGGCCGGGGTGAGCCGGTCGGGCGCCCCGTCGTGCTCCATCCGCACCTTGTCGGTGACCCCGCGCGCCCCCTTGAGCTTGATCTCGAACATCCGCGTCCCGGTGTCCTCGTAGGTCCGCACCCGCACCTTGTACCGCAGCCGCCGCCCCTGCCGGTGGTCCCGGAAGCAGCGCAGGTCGGGGGTGTCCAGGTAGGTGGAGGAGTACCGGAACGAGGTCCGCCCGCCGATGGTCAGCACCCCGAACCGGCCGGGGGAGAAGAGGTCGGAGACCACCTCTTCGGGCACCAGGTACTTGCGGCAGGTCCGGGTCACCAGGGCGGCCCGCGCGTTGATCTCCTCCAGGGACAGCGCGGGCAGCCCCGCCGGTCCGCTCACCGCCCCTCCCACCTGGAGGCCGAACCGCCGCGGGCGGGCAGCGCGCCCGGCACCGGCGACCGGAACCGCACGTCCACCACCATCAGGTCCCGCACGTAGTCGACCTCGACCACGTCCACCCGGGTCACCCGTGCCCGCAGCCGTGCGGACAGGTCCTGGCGCAGTGCCACCGGGTCCTCGTGGACCGCGTCCAGGGTGAGCATCCTCCGTTCGTGCCGGGACAGGAGACGGGGGTGGTCGGCCACGTACATCACGGTCAGCAGCAGGACGTTGAGCCCCAGCAGCACCCACGGCGCCGAGGCCGCCACCGCGTTGACCAGCCCCAGGGCGATGGCCGTGAAGTAGTACCCGATCTCTCCCTGGCTGATGAGGTCGGAGCGCAGCCGCAGGATCGACAGCACTCCGAACAGCCCGAACCCGACGGCCAGCCCCACCTCCTGACCGGTCATCATGGACACGACCGCGAAGATGCCGGTGTTGAGCGCCACGTAGGCGAGCAGCAGGTCCCGCCGGCCGTGGCGGCGGAAGTAGAGGACGTACGACAGCAGGGTGATCGCGACCAGATCGATCGCCAACGCGAACCAGAACATGGTGACCATCGTGGGCTGCCCGGGTGAGGCGCCCATGAGCTTCGCATGAGGGAATCCTCATCCCGGTGCCACCGACGCCGCCGCTCCCGGACACGGCGGGCCGGGGACGGGGTCCCCGGCCCCCGTGCCCGGGCTCAGTCCGCCAGCCGGTACCCCATACCGCGCACCGTCACGATCCGGTCCGCGCCCACCTTCCGGCGCAGCGCTCGCACGAACACGTCCACCACGTTCGACCCCGGGTCGTGGTCGTAGCCCCACACGTGCGACAGCATCTGCTGCCTGCTCAGCACCTGTCCGGGATGCCGCATCAGCAGCTCCAGCAGCGCGAACTCCCGGGCCGTCAGGTCCACCGTGTCGCCGTCGACCGCCACCCGCCGGGTGCGCAGGTCCAGGGCCAGCCCTCCGGCCCGGAGCACGGTCGTCTCGCCCGTCCGCTCGCGGCGCATACGCAGCCGCACCCGGGCCAGCAGCTCCTCGAACCGGAACGGTTTGGTGACGTAGTCGTCCGCCCCGATCTCCAGGCCGGTCACCGTGTCCCGCACCCCGTCGCGGGCGGTCAGGATCACCACCGGGACGTCCGCCCCCAGGGCGCGCACCCGACGCAGCACGTCGAACCCGTCGGTGTCGGGCAGGCCCAGGTCCAGCAGCATCAGGTCGAACCCGCCGGTGACCGCGTAGTCCACAGCCTCCGAGCCGGTGCCCACCACGGTCGTGGCGAATCCGCTCGCGGCCAGCCCCTTGCGGATGAACGAGGCGATCCTCTCCTCGTCCTCCACGATGAGGATTCGGCTCACATCTGCTCCCTTCCCCGGGGGATGACGAGGGTGAACGTGGAGCCCCGGCCGGGCTCCGACCGCAGGTCCACACGCCCGCGGTGCGCCTCCGCGATGGCCCGGACGATCGCCAGGCCCAGCCCGGCGCCGCCCCCGCCCGCGCGGGCGGCGCCGCCGCGGGAGAAGCGTCCGAAGATCCGGCCCTGCTCCTCGGGGGCGATGCCCGGGCCCTCGTCGGTGACCCAGAACAGCACGTCGGGGCCGTCGACCAGGGATCCGATCCGGATCGCGGACCCGGGCCCGCTGTACCGCACCGCGTTGGCCGCCAGCTGCACCATCGCCTGCGTGACGCGCTGCGCGTCGAGCCGCCACTCGCCCTCCGCCATGGCCTCCAGGCGCCATTCACGGTCGCCGAGCCGCCGTACGTGGGCGTCGATGTCACTGGTCAGCTCGGCCAGCGACACGGGTTCGGGGCGCACGAAGTCGGGCTGCTGGGACTTGGCGAGCAGCAGCAGGTCCTCGACGATACGGCCCATGCGGTCCAGCTCGTCGGTGACCAGGCGGATCACCTCGCGCCGCTCCTGCGGGTCGTCGCCCATGAGCTCCAGGTGCCCGCGCACGATGGTGATGGGGGTGCGCAGCTCGTGCCCGGCGTCGTCGACGAACCTCCGCTGCTCGATGAACGCGCCCTCCAGCCGGTCCAACATGCTGTTGAACTGCTGGGCCAGCGCGGCTATGTCGTCCCGCCCGGACACCTCGATGCGCCGGGTCAGGTCCTCCTCGGTGATCTCCGCGGCGGTCTGGCGCACCAGCCGGACGGGGGCGAGGATGCGTCCGGCCACCCACCAGGCGGCGGCCCCGGCTGCGAGCAGCCCGACCACGCTGACCAGGGCGATCGTCCGCACGGTCTCGGCGACGGCCGCCTGGTCGGGGTCGGTGAAGTAGCCGGTGACGAACCAGCCGTCCGCTCCGGCGGGGTCGGGGGAGCGCACCCGGACCTTGACCCACTCCATGGGGCCCGCCGGGGTCTCCAGGGTGCCGCGGCCGTTCGGGTCGTCGAGGATCGCGGCCACCGCGTCCGGGTCGGCGGACACGTCGAAGAGCGGCTCCTGCGCCTGGCGGATGCGTCCCGCCCGCTCGGCGGAGGAAGCGGCGGAGCCTCCCCCCGGGGCCGCGCCCGCGGACCCCGGGGCTCCCTCGACCCAGCCGAACAGGATCTCCGACGGGTACGGGTACTGCCGCTCCAGGTGGACCTCCATGAGTTCGGAGACCTCGGTGAAGGCCTCACCGGTCTCCGGGTTCCGGCCGACCTTGGCGAACTCCTGGAACTCGCCGAGCTCCTGGGTGAGCGCGCGGTCGGCGCGGTCGCCGACGCCGGTGCTCAGCGCGCTCCAGGTCACGAGCACGACCAGGAGCAGGGTCAGGGCCATGAGCAGGGCCACCCAGGCCATGATGATGAGCCGGGCGGGCAGGATCCGCCGGTGCCGGTGCACCCTGTCCGGGGCCTCGCGGAGCACCATGGTGGGGAACACCGCGGTGGTGCCGGAGGGCGCCCGGCGGGCGGCGGTGCCCAGGTCCTGCGTGGGGGAGTCCGGCCCGTCAGTCGTCATCGTCGTCCCCGTCGTCATCACAGCCGTCGTCGTCATCGTCGTCATCGTCGTCGTCCGCGCAGACCCCGGGGGAGGGCGTCGGGGACGCCCCGCCGCCCGGCGGCTCGGACGCCTCCGGTGACTCCTCCCGGTCGGTCACCGGCGGCGGGGGCGGGACGACGTCGCGGCCGCCGGCCGACACCTCCCCCTCCGGCACGGCGCCGGGGGACTCGCCCACGACGACCTCGCCGGGGGGCACCGGTTCGGCCCCACCCGAGGACAGGCTCCAGGCGATCCCCGCCCCCGCGAGCAGGACCGCGACCACGGCGGCCACCGCCGACGGCAACACCCATGCTGGTCTCATACTCCCCGAGCATCCCCGGGCCGGGCGAGCGTCCGATGAAACGCACATGAGGTTTTCCTCATCTCCGGACGCGCGGCGCCGGCGTCGGTGCCCGGCCCGGCGCCCGGCGCAGGCCGGCCTCCCCCCGCCGCTCCGGCACCGGGGTGGCCATGGTGTCGGCCGCCCCGGCCCCGCCGAGGTCGACGGGGACCCGGTCCTGCCGGCGCATCCGGCCCGGAACCCGGTGGACGGCGCCCTGTGCCGCAACACCGGCGGGACGGCGGGCGGGCGCTGGTGGAGGTGCGCCCGGGCGCGGTCCGGGAGGTGCCGCGGGTCACCGACGCCGGCCCGCGGGCGGGCGGCTCCGCCCGTCCGCACCGCGACCGGCCCGGCGGCGGCCCGGGACCGTCCAGCGTCCGTTCGGTCGCCGAGGCGCACGGCGGCGATGTGTCGGCGCCGCCCGGGCCCGGGGGCGGGCCCACCGCCACGGCCGGGCCCCCGCTCGGACGGGTGACGCATCCGGGGGTGACGCAACAACGCAACGAAAGCGCGGGCTCCCGCCGTTCCGGGTTTCGTCACACGGACGGGTTTCCGACACGCCCGGGGGCGCCGCCAACGAAAGCCGTCGGCGGCGCCCCGGCGGCCGGGGCGGCGGTCAGACGGGGCGCGGTTCGGCGCCCCGGTACAGGGCCGCCACCACGCCCTCGATGTCGGGCTCCCGCAGGGCGAGGTCGGCGATCTCGTGCCCCGCCGCGACCCGGCCGATCACGGCCGACGGGTTGTCCTCCAGCTCCAGCCACTGGCGGGGGCCCTCCGCCCGCACGCACCGAGCGCCCGCCACCTCCAGCGGCGGGGCGGGCTCGGCCAGGTCCACCACCAGCACCCGGGGTGTGGGCACGGCCGCGCGCAGCCCGTCCAGGTCGCCGTCGTAGGCCAGGGAGCCGTGGTCGATCACCACCACCCGGTCGCACAGGCGCTCCACGTCGCCCAGGTCGTGGGTGGTGAGCAGGATGGTGGTGCCCTCCTCGGCGTTCAGCCGCAGCAGGAACTCTCGGATGGTCGCCTTGCTCACCACGTCCAGGCCGATGGTGGGCTCGTCCAGGACCAGCAGGCGGGGGCCGTGCAGCAGCGCGGCGGTGAGGTCTCCGCGCATCCGCTGGCCCAGGCTGAGCTGGCGCACCGGCGTCGCCAGGAAGGGGCCCAGCTCGAGGAGCTCGGTGAGTTCGGCCAGCCGCCGGGCGTGGTCGGCGGCCGGGACGCGGTACATGTGCCGGGCCAGCTCCAGGCTGTCCTTCAGCGGCAGGTCCCACCACAGGGTGGTGCGCTGCCCGAACACCACCCCGATCCGTGCCGCCAGGCGGGTCCGCTCCCGGGAGGGCTCCATACCCAGCACCCGCAGGCGGCCGGAGGTGGGGGTGAGGATGCCGGTCAGCATCTTCATGGTGCTGCTCTTGCCCGCACCGTTGGGGCCCAGGTAGCCGACGATCTCCCCGGCCCGGACGGTGAGGTCGATGTCGCGCACCGCGGACACGGTGCGCCTGCGGCGGCGGAACAGCGGGCCCTCGGACAGCACGAAGTCGCGGCCCAGGCCGACCGCCTCGATGACGGTCTCGTCGGAGTGTGCACGGGTCATCTTCAGCTCCCGGTGGATCGGTAGTGGCGCAGGCCCAGCCGCCAAAGCAGGGCGGCGGCCGCGCAGGAGGCGGCGGCGACCAGGGGCGGCGCGTGGCGGAGGACGTCGGGCAGGCCGGTCGGGTCAGGCCGGTCCAGCAGGTACAGGACGGGCTGCCAGCCCACGAAGGCCAGGGGGACCGCGAAGGTGACGGCGTACACGATCTCCTTGCCGTAGATGGACAGCGGGTACTCGGTGAGGGCCTGCCCGCCGTAGGTCACCGAATTGGCGGCCTCGCGGGCGTCGGCGACGAAGAACTGGAGGCAGCTGCTCGCGGTCCAGATCGCGGCGGCGATCGCCACCCCGGACACCAGCAGGACCGCGAGCGTCAGGGCCTTGCCCGCCGTCCAGGCGATGTCGCAGTGGTGCAGGGCCGCCCCGGTGACCACCGCCGCCGGGACCACCCGGCCCAGGCGGCGCAGCGCGAACCGGTCGGTGGCGATCTGGACGAGGGGGGAGACCGGGCGCACGAGCATGACGTCGAGGCCGCCGCTGCGGATGTGCTGGCCCAGGCCGTCCACCATGCCCATGAGCATGTCGGCGAGGGCGAACACCAGGTTGGCCAGGCCCGCGATGAGCAGGCCCTCGGCCAGGGTGAAGCCGTCCAGGGCCCCGGCGTGCCGGAACACGACGAACACGGCGAAGATCTCGGCGATCGCGCCCAGCGAGGTCCCCAGGGTCATGAGCGCCAGGGAGGTCGGGTACTGGGCCAGCGCCCGGCTCCAGGTCCAGGCCAGCAGGAGGTAGACGCGGACCGGGCGGGTCACCCGTTCGAGGGGGCGCCCGGCGGGGCGCGTGAGGAGGTCAGCCACCCTGCACCACGACCTTCCGGGTGGCGAGGGAGGTGAGCCGGCCGCCCAGGAGCAGCAGCGCCGCCGCCCACCCGGCCTGGACGGCCAGGCCGCCGGCGACGGTCCCGCCCGGCAGGGTCTCCTTGTCGAGCATGATCTCGGCGGGGATCTGGATCATCGACGCCCACGGCAGGGCGCGCAGGACGTCGGCCACGGCCGGCGGGTAGAGGTTGAGCGGCAGCAGGACCCCGGCCGCCACCGGGCCGACCAGGCCGACCACGGCCCACAGGCCCCGGGTGTCCAGGATCCAGAACCCGGCCAGCTCGTAGAGGTAGCGCAGGGCGAACCCGATGACCGCGGCCAGGGCGACGGAGACGAGGAACAGCGCCCAGTGCCCGGGCGCGCCGGGAAGGAGCAGGTCGAACAGCGCCATTCCGACGAGGAAGGTGGGCACGCCGCGGAAGACGACGCTGAACGTGGCCCGGCCCAGGTCCTCGGCGAGCCACCAGCCCAGGAGGGGCACGGGGCGCAGCAGGTCGGTGCCCACGGCCCCGCTGCGGATGCGCTCGCCCAGGTCGAGCGGCGGACCCATGATCGCGACCGTGGCTATCAGGGCCTGGCAGACGAACACCTGGGTGACGGCGTCGGTCGCGTCGTACCCGTTGATCTCGGGGCGCACCGAGAAGAGGGCGAGCAGGACGGCGGCGTTGATGCAGCCGAAGACCGAGTTGGTGAGGATTCCGGCGAGTGTGGCCGCGCGGTAGGTGGAGTACCTGCGCAGGCCTCTTGTGTACACGGCTGAATAGACGCGCACGGGAAAAGACCCCCTGGGGACGTGCTGGATGGGAACTTCGTGCCCGATGGGCACGGTGTGTCCGGCACGTCCCTGATACGCGAGGGGCTCAGGTCCGGGTCGCCGCGAAGGGTGAAGATAACACGTTCACGCCGGAGGCGGATACCGGTTCGCCGGGCCCGTCCCGGCCCCCGGCTTCGGGGCGGGCCCGGCGCGACCGGGTCGGGCGGTTCCGCGGGGTCAGTGCGTGCGCTGTGCGCGCTCCGGCTCTCGGGGGGCGCCGAACCCGTGGTTCCCCAGGGTCCGGCGGAAGGCCTCCTCGGCGCGCCGGTCCGCGAGGACGGCGACGATCAGGAAGGTCAGTCCCAGTGCGGAGGCGACGGCGGTGGCGGGCATCGCCCAGGTCGCCTCCGGTCCGAAACCGCCGAGCAGGCCGGGAGGGGTGGGGCTGGCCAGGAGGATGACGGCGGCCACCGCGACGAATCCGGCCACGACGCCGAGGGCGATGAGCGCCCCCAGCGCGGCCGTGGAGCGGATCGGCCTCATCATGACCGTCACGGGGGCGCTCCGGTTCCGCTCCCGCTCCCTGGTCTCCCGGGTGTGTTCCACCCGGGTGCGGTCTTCGGTGTTCTCGGCCTCCGGCGTGGGGGCGGCCGCGATGCTGGTCGTCATGCCCGTCGAGGTGAGCCCGGCAGGGATCTTCATACGTTCTCCCAAGGTCCGTCACTCTGTTCTTGCTGCTCGTCCGTGAAGACACGGTCGGGCTTGATCAACTCACGCCCTAATCTATGTGATCTGGTTCACCTTCCCGCTCAGCGGAAAAACATTTACCGCGGACGGTGATTTTACGTTCACTCCTATCGGGGCGGAGGTTGCACAGGGGTTGCGCGACCTGCGGGCACGGCGTCCGCCCGGCCCCGGTCGCCCTCGCCCGCCCGGCGTGCGGCCGCCGGCTCCGGGGGCGGCGCCTCCTCGGCGGGGAGGGCCCCGGGCTCCCCCGTACCGGGCTCCCTCGTGCGGGGCGCTCCTTCCGTGCGGTCGCCCGGGAGGGCGTGGAGGGGCCGGAGGGGTTCCCGGCGGCGCTTCGGCGGTGCGCGTCCCGCGTTCTCCGGTGTTTCGACGGGTACTCTTCGTAGTCATTCGGGTGCGAAGAGTGGGTGAGCTGTGTCGGGTGACCGCAGGGGGGATGCCGCCGCGCCGCCGGCACAGGGCACCGAGGTGCCCGAGGCGGTACTGGTCGAGCGCGCGCAGGACGGCGACGAGGTGTCGTTCGAGACCCTGCTGCGGCGGTACCAGGACGTGGTCTACCGCATCGCGCTGCGCATCCTGCGCGATCCCGGGGACGCCCGGGACGCCGCCCAGGAGGCACTCATCACGGCCTGGCGCAAACTCCCCGAACTGAACGACTCCACGGCGTTCGGCCCGTGGCTCAAGCGCATCGCCGGACGCCGGGCCCTCAACGCCCTGCGCGCGCGGACCGAGACCGAGCCGATCGACGAGCAGGGCGCCCTCGACCCCCGGGCGGGGCCCGAGACCGAGGCCCTGGCCGGCGACCTGCGCGGGGCGCTCTTCCAGGCCCTGGCCGGCCTGCCCCCGGGGCAGAGCACATGCTGGGTCCTACGGGAAATGGAAGGATGGGGATATGAAGAGATAGCAGAAGTCGTCGACGCGACCCCGACCGCCGTGCGTGGGCGGATCCACCGCGCCCGCGCCCATCTCGTGAAGGCCCTTGCACCATGGCGCTAGAACCGCCCGACGACGGCGCTGACGGTCTCCTCCCCTGCGGCAACGGTGAGGACGCGCTGGTGCGGAACCTCGTGGAAGGCCGCACCACGGAGCACGAGGCCCACTGCCCGCACTGCCGGGCCGCCACCCGCGACCTCGCCCCGCTGGTCTCCGTCCTGCGCGAACCCGGGACGGACGCGGTCGCCGCCCCCGCCGGACTCGTCGACGACGTCATGCGCGTCATCCGCGCCGACCGGGGCCGGCGCACCCTCGTCCTGGGCGGCCCGGGACCGGGGACGACCCGGATCCGGGAGTCCGCCGTCGCGGCCCTGGCGCGCTTCGCCGCCCGCGGCGCGCCCGGGACGCTCGTCGGCCGCTGCCGGGTGGGCCGGGAACGGGACGGGCTCTCGGTGGCCCTGGCGGTCCGGGTCGCCCACGGCACCCCCATCGCGGAGGCCGCCGAAGACCTGCGCCGGGCCGTGCGCGACGTCCTGGAGGACCGGCTGGGACTGCCGGTCCTCCGGATCGACGTCGAGGTCGTCGGGCTCATCGAGGCCGACTGACCGGGTCCGGGCGGCATCCGGAACCCGTCCGGACCGGTGGCCGTGACCGGACTCACCCATCGGCGTTACCGCTCCGTCATCGGCCGGAGCACGGGCGCAACGTCGGCTTGGCACCGTCGCTCCCATGGATGCTTTCGAAGGCCACCACCGAACCGACGACCGGCGCACCGGCTTCCTGGGCCGGGAGGCCCTCGACTTCGGGGTCCTGCTGCTCGCCGCCGGGGCGGCCCACCTGGTGGTGCTCTCCCTGGGCCACAGCGACGGCGGAGCCCGTACCCTGCTCGCAGTCGGGGCGGTACTCGTCCTGGCCTCCGGTCTGCACCGCTGGTACCGGCACCGGCGCGCCCCGGCCGCGGCGGTGCCCGGGAACGCGGCCGTCCGCCGCGCGTACCGGGTCCCGTCCGCCGACGACCCGCTCGGCGACCGCCTGTGGAGCGTGCGGGTCACCGTCGCGGACGTTCCCGGCGGTCTCGCCGCGCTCACCGCCGGGTTCGCGGCTCTGGGGATCGACATCCGCCTCATGCACGTCCACCCCGCCGGGACCGAAGCCGTCGACGAGTTCTTCGTCAGCGCCCCCGCGCGCGTGGGCGCGCACGCCCTGCACGCCGCCGTCCGGGAGGCGGGCGGCCGCGACGCCATCGTGCGCACCGCCGACCCGCACGAGCTCAGCGACACCACCAGCCGGACCCTGGCCCTGGTCGGCGCACTCGCGTCCGGGGACACCAGCCTGGAGGACTCGTTGCTGTCCCTGGCCGCGGCCCAGCGGGTCGACACCGCGGAGGCGCCGCCCCCCGGCCTGGGGGGCGAGGACCTGTCCGGCACCGTCATGACCCTGCCGGCCCCCGACGGCCGGGTGCTCGTCGTCCGGCGCTCCGGGGCTCCCTTCACCTCGGTGGAGTTCGCCCGCTGCCGGGCGCTCGCCCAGGTCGCCGCCACCCTGCGGAGCCGGACCGCCGGCTCCTGACGGGCGGGGGAGGGACCGGCGCGAACCGGAGCGGCCGGGTGCGCGTCGCACCGGGGGTGGGCCGTACGGGCCCGCCCCGAACCCCGGAGGAGCATGACCGACAACGACCCCCTGGCCGCGGCACGGGAGGCCCTGGCCCAGGGGGAACCCTCACGCGCCGTCCTCTCCCTGCGCCCTGCGGCCGACGGACTCCCGCTGCCCGGCCTGGTCGCGCTGGTGCGCGACGCCTCCCGGGCCCTGGGCGCGGACGGCCTGGCCGCGGCCGCCGACGCCCTGCTCGACGACACCGACGGGCCCAAGGCCCTCTACGACTTCGGATACGCCGCCATCGAGGCGGGGATCCCCTTCGTCGCGGTCCCCGCGCTGCGCCGGGCCCGGGGCCTGGCCCCCGACGTCCTGCCCATCCTGTGGGAGCTGGCCTCCGCGCTGGAGGACGGCCACCGGCACGCGGAGGCCGCCGACGCCCTGCGCGGATGGGCCGGCGAGCTGCCCGACTGGCCCGGGCGCTACCTGATCGCCTTCAACTCCCTGGCCGCGGGGGACCTCGCCGGGGCCGGAGAGGCCCTGGCCGGCCTGCCGGCTCCGCGGGACCCCGACTGGGAGCCCGCCCGCGCACGGGTCCAGGCCATGGCGGACCGGGCCGGGGCCGCCGCCCAGGCGGGCCCGCTGGACGGCTCCGACCTGCGCGGATGGCATTTCGCCCTGCACGGGGGAGTGGTCGCCCACCTGTCCCCCTTCGGCTTCGAGGAGCCCATGCGGGGACGCTACGCCTTCGTCTCCGACGACTACTCGTACTGCCGCACCGGACTGGAGCGGCTGCGGCTGGTGCTGGAGGCGGCCGGACGCGCGCCGGAGGGGGTCATGGCGCTGCCCGACCGGGACAGCACGGTCCTGGGCCTGGCCGCCTCCCGCCTGCTCGGCCTGCCGCTGCTGCCGGTGGACCCGGCGCGGCCGGGGGCCCTGGTGGTGGCCTACGACCTCGACGCCGCCGACCCGGAGCTGCGCGCGGCGCTGTTCGAACGGCCGGACGGGCAGATCCTCTTCGAGCACGCCGCGGGCTGGGTCCGCCCCTCGGGCCCGGCGGCGGACGTGGTGACCCTGCTCCACCAGACCGCCCACCGCCCCTGGGGGGAGCGGATGCGGGTGGCGGATCCGCAGAACCCCGGCGGAGGTGTGGAGACGGTGCCGGCGGACGAGCGCCCGGAGGCGGAGCTGGCCGAGGAGGTCCTCGCGGCCGAGCCCGTGACCGGTGAGAACGGCGAGGACGGACCGCCGGACACGGTGGACGTGCTCACGGGGTTCACCGGGGCGGTGGCCGGGCACTGGGCCCGGGGCGCCCGGCGCTGGCGGGCGGACACACCGGGGCCGGTGCGCAGCGCGTACTTCGGCTGACCCCTCCGGGGGCGCGGGTCCGGGGGCGCGGGTCCCGGGGCGCGGGCCCCGGGGCCGTGCGGTCCGGGGGCCGTGTCTTCGTCCACAGGCTGTGGAAAATCCCCCATGATCCGCCACGGGCGGGTACAAGGGAAATATGCCGACCCCCACAACACACTCCCTCACGACCCTCCGATCCCCGGTCCGGCTGCTCGCGGCACTGGTCGCCGCACTGCTGACCGCCCTCCTGTTCTCCCCGGCGCCCGCGCACGCGGCCGCCCGGGAGCTGCGCAACGGCGACTCCGGCCGGGCCGTCGCCCGGCTCCAGGAGGAGCTGCTCGGCCTCGGCTACTGGCTCGACGGCGCCGACGGCGAGTTCGGGCCCAACACAGCCCAGGCGGTGCTCGCCCTCCAGAAGGCCGCGGGCATCGACCGCGACGGCGTGGTCGGCCCGGACACCCGGGCCGCACTGGCCGACGGGGTCCGACCATCGGCGGACTCCTCCGGCGACGCGCTGGAGATCGACCTGGAGCGCCAGCTGCTCCTGGTGGTCTCCGGCGGGGAGGTGGAGTACACGCTCAACACCTCCACCGGGTCCGGGAAGCCCTACCTCGGGGCCGACGGCTCCGAGCGGGTCGCGGTCACCCCGACCGGCACCTACACGGTGTTCCGGCAGGTGTCCGGCTGGGACCCGGGGCCCTACGGCGCGCTGTACGCACCGATGTACTTCAACGGCGGCATCGCCGTCCACGGGTACACGAGCGTCCCGGCGTACCCGGCCTCCCACGGCTGTGCGCGCGTGAGCCTGCCCGCCATGGACTGGCTGCGGCAGGAGGGCCACATCGCGGTGGGCACCACCGTCCTCGTCCGCTGACCGGCTCCGGTGCGGCCGGGGCCCGCGGCCCCGAGCCCGTGGTCCCCGGCCGCCCCCGTGCCGGACGGGGCGGGACCGACCCCCGGCATTCATCCGCCGGTGGGGTGGCCGGGGGCGGCCACGGGAAGGAGAGGACACGGCCGGGCGGAGGGACCGCCCGGGCCCGCGAAGGGGACCCTCATGCCTTTCCAGATCGCCACCGAACCCGGCCGCGCCGACCGCCCCAACGAGGACTTCGCCGCGGTGACCGCGCACTGCGCGGTACTGCTGGACGGGGTGAGCGGGCCGCCCGACGGAGACGGCGGCTGTTCCCACGGGGTGGCCCGGCACGTCCGGTGGCTGGGCGGCCTGCTGCTGGCCGGCATCGACGCGGGACGGCCGCTGCGCGCCGCGCTGGCCGAGGCGATAGGGGCGGCGGCGGCCCTGCACTCCGGCACCTGCGACCTCGCCCGCCGGGACACCCCGTCCGCGACCGTGGTCGCCGTCCGCATCGTCCCCGGCGGGGATTCCGGAGGCGCCGCCCCCGGCGGCCCGGCCGAGAACGGAGCGCCCCCGGCGGGGAGCCCGGACGGGCCCGGGGGCGGGGACCGCGCCGCGCACGGACCGGGGCGGCTGGAGTACCTGGTGCTGTCCGACTCCGTCCTGCTGCTCGCCGATCCCCGGCCCCTGCCCGGCGCGGCCGATCCGGACGGGCGGGGCGGGGTGGTCCGGACCGTGGACGGGGTCGGCCTGGTGGCCGACACCCGGCTGGACGCCCTCCGGACCGACCTGCGCCGCCGCGGCGAGGCACCGGAGGCGCTCCGCGCGCTGCGCGGTGTCCCGGGCGGGTTCTGGACGGCGGGATCCGACCCCCGGGCCGCAGACGAGGCGTACACCGGGACGGCCCGGCTCGACCGGTTCGCCCTCATGACCGACGGGGCGACCCGTGCGGTGGAGGTCTTCGGCGACCTGGATTGGGGACAGGCCTTCTCCCTGGTTTCGGACAAGGGTCCCCGGGCGCTGATCGAGCGGGTGCGCGCCCTGGAGGACGCCGACCCGCAGGGGCGCTCCCATCCCCGCGGCAAGGTCCGCGACGACGCGACCGTCGTCCGCTGGTCCCCGGAGGGCCTTGCTTCCTAGGCGATCGCGGACGCGGCGGGACCGGCGGTGCGGACCGGTCCGTGCGCCCGCTCCGCCGACCGTTCCGGGAGGCCGTCCCGCGCTCCGCATCTTCGATTTTCGGCCGTCCTTAATGTTGGTATTCGGTTATCTCTCTGTGTGGCATTCGAGGGCGGAGAGTGGTGTCACCTGGTGGGAAGTGCATCACCGGCATTGATCGCCGGCGACGTTTTTCCAGTGGCTCCAGATGACATTCGACTGATTTGTTGAGAAAAATTCCCGGAAACCCCGCGGGTACTCCGGGCGTCACACCACCGTGTGGCGGAGAACGCCGGGATGCCCGCGCCACAGGCGCTTTCGCCTGTCGTGTTCATCCGGTAGATTTCCCGGTAACCGAACAGTCGCGGTTACTCCACAACATCCCCGCGTGGCTTCGGTGTTCTCCCCGCACCCCCTGTTCACTTGTGCACCTTCAGGTGCTCCGTGCCCGGAAGCAGCGATTGACGATCCTCCTCGGAACGAGAAAAGGAGACGGCGTGACCCCCACGGGCGTCCTTGAACCGACCGGCCCGAACCGCGCCCTCAACGGCACCGGATGGCTGGACAGCCTCCTCTCCACCCCGGTGACCGCCACCGTCGAGCGCTCCCGCCCCCTGCGCGACATCGACGGCTACGAGCACCGGCCCAACCCCCTGCACGCCCGCACCACCGCCGAGTTCCTCCTCACCATGCGCCGCTACGTGGTGTGGGCCGGCGACTGGTCCTACCGGGAGCTGGAGTACCTGTGCGGCGGAGCCGTCAAGCACACCACCTTCCGCCAGGTCCTGGAGGGCGACCGGCTGCCCCGGTACGTGTTCCTGATGGCCTTCGTCACCGCCTGCGCCGGTGAGGACGAGGCCGAGCGCCGGCGCTGGGTCACCGCCTGGCACCGCGTCCAGCGCTCCGGCGGGCGCTGACCGCGCCCGTCGACCCGTGCCGCCCCAGCCGGGCTCCGCACCCCGGTCCGCGCCACCGCCGACGCCCCCCGGCCCGTCGTTCCCGCGGCCGCCGAGCCCCGCCCCGGCACCCGCCCACCCGCTCCCGCTACCGTGGGCCCGTGCCCGCCGTCACGGATCCCCCCGGCCTCCGGCCCTACCAGCGCGAGGCGCTGGAAGCCGTCGCCGCGCGCTGGGACGCCGGAGAGCGGCGCACCTGGATCGTCCTCCCCCCGGGTGCGGGCAAGACCCTCGTCGGCCTGGCGGCCGCCCGCCGGCTCGACCGCCGGACCGTCGTCCTCGTGCCCAACACCGCCATCCAAGGACAGTGGATCCGCACCTGGGACTCCCTGCGCTCCGGAGGCGACGACCGCACCGCCGGGACCGACCGCGACCTCTCCCACCACACCACCGTCCTCACCTACCAGTCCCTGGCGGTGTTCGACCCCGACACCGAGACCGACGAGGAGGGCGGCGGCCGCACCTCCGTCCGCGACCGGCTGCACCCCAACGGCCGCGCCCTCGTCGACGCGCTGCACGGGGCCGGTCCCCTCACCGTCCTGCTCGACGAGTGCCACCACCTGCTCCAGGTGTGGGGGCGCCTGCTCGCCGAGGTCCTCGACGAGCTTCCGGACGCGCACGTCATCGGGCTGACCGGCACCCCGGCCACCGACCTCACCGCGGCGGAGCGGGCCCTGGTGGACCGCCTCTTCGGCGAACCCGTCACCGGTGCCTCCATCCCCGCCCTGGTCCGCGACGGATACCTCGCCCCGTTCGCGGAGCTGGTCTACCTCACCGCGCCCACGCCCACCGAGCTCGCCTACCTCAAGGACCAGGGCGAGCGCTTCTCCCGGATGTGCGACGAGCTGCTCACCCCGGGGTTCGCGACCACGGACCTGCTGCCCTGGATCGACGCCCGGTTCGTGCACCGGGACGCCGCCGAGGGCGGCCGCGTCCCCTGGGCGCGGGTCGCCGCGGCCGAACCCGCCCTGGCCGACGCCGTCCTGCGCCTGCACCACACCGGCCTGTGCGATCTGCCCGAGGGGGCCCGGCCGCTCGAGGAGCACCGCCGCCCGCCGACCGCGGCCGACTGGATCGCCCTCATCGACGACTACGCCAGGCGCTGCCTTCCCCCGGACACCGCATCCGAGCGCGACCGCCGGGCCCGCGAGCGCCTGCGCGCCTCCCTGCCCGCGATCGGCCACCACCTCACCCGCAACGGCGTCCGCCGCGGTGTCTCCCCGGTCGACCGGGTACTGGCCCGCAGCGACTCCAAGGCGCACGCCACCGCCGAGATCCTCGCCGCCGAGGCCGCGGCCCTGGGGGAGCGGTTGCGCGCCCTGGTCCTGTGCGACCACGAGCACGCCTCCTCCCGGCCGCCCGTCGCCCTGCGCGGCATCCTCGACGCCGACGCCGGGTCGGCCCGTCTCCAGCTCACCACCCTGGCCGGCGACCCCCGGACCGACCTCCTCGACCCGGTGCTGCTCACCGGCCGCACCGTGGCCATGGCACCGGGGACGGCCATGCTCTTCCTGGAGTACGCCCGGACCGAACTGCCCGGCGCGGACCTGGCCGCCGTCGACCGCCCGGACGGGCTCTGCGACATCGTGGGCCCCTGGTCGCCGCGTGTCCGGGTGGGCGCGGTGACCCGGTTCTTCGAGTCCGGCGGCTCCCGTGTCCTGGTCGGCACCCGCGCCCTGCTCGGCGAGGGCTGGGACGCGCGCGGCGTGAACACCGTCGTCGACCTCACCACCGCCACCACGCCCACCGCCGTCGTCCAGAGCCGGGGCCGGGCGCTGCGCCTGGACCCGGACCGGCCCGACAAGACCGCGCACACCTGGACGGTCGTGTGCGTCTCCGGCGAGCACCCGCGCGGGGACGCCGACTGGGACCGGTTCGTCCGTAAGCACCAGGGGTACCTGGGGGTCGACGCCGACGGCGAGGTGATGGGCGGTGTCGCCCACATCGACCCCTCCCTCTCCCCGTACGCGCCGCCCGCCGACCCCGAGGAGCTGAACCGGCGCATGCTCGCCCGGGTCGGCCGCCGCGACCTCACCCGCGAGCGCTGGCGCATCGGTGAGCCCTACGAGGACTTCCTGCTGCCCACCCTGCGGGTCCGGGGCCGGCGCACCCCCGCCGTCCGCGGTGCGGACGTCGCCCTGCCCGACCCGCCCCGGGTACTGCCGGGGCGCCGGGGTGTGTGCCCGGCGGGCACGGGCCCGTCCGACCCGCTGCCGGGCGGGTTCCCTGTCGCCGCCCTCCTCCTGTCGGCCCTCACCGCACTGCTGGTCCTGTTCTCGGCGATCGCGTCGCCCTGGTCCCTGCTCGCGGCGGCGGCGACCGCCGCCCTGGTACCCGTCGCGCTCCGGGTCCGCGGCGCCGCCCGCCTGCGCCGGGCCCGCGAACTGCTCGCCGAGGCGGCCGAACCCGACGACGCGGTCCGCTACGCCTGCGCGGTCGCCGAGGCCCTCCGGGGAACGGGCCGTTCCACGGCCGGCGCCGCCGGGGTGCGGGTCCGCGTCGACACCGACGGCGTCTACCGGTTCACCCTCTCCGACGCCGCCGAGGATTTCGCCACCTCCCTGGAGGAGCTGGTCGGTCCGGTCGTCGGCGAACCCGGGTACGTGATCCCCCGGCCGCTTCCGCCCGCGGCCACGGACGCGAACGCCCGCGCCCTCCTCGACGGGACGCTGCCCGAGAACCCGGTCGTCCACCACGTCGTCCCGGCTCTGTTCTGCCGCAACCGCACCCGCTTGGAGGCGTTCGAGGCCGCCTGGGGGCACTGGATCGCCCCGACCTCCGCGATCCGCACCTCCACCGAACCGGGGGCCGCACTATTGGCCGCCCACTACGGCGCCTCTCCGCTGGAGGGCACCTCCACGGCACACCGTCTCACCTGGTCCTGATCCCCGGCGCTTCACCCGGGCGACACCGGCCGTTCGGGCCCGCCTGGTTGGCTTCCGCGGGGCGCGTCCGCGCCCGTCCCCCGGAAGGAACCACCATGCGCAAGACCACGGCGGTGGCGGCGGCCCTGTCCGTCGCCCTCAGCGGCGCGGCGGCCCACGCCGACGAACGCGCCGAAGGAGCCCCCCTCACCCCGCTCGGCACCTACTCCACCGGTGCCTTCGACCAGGCGTCCGCCGAGATCGTCGCCCACGATCCGCGCAGCCAGCGCCTGTACGTGGTCAACGCCCTGGCGGCCACCGTCGAGGTCCTCGACATCTCCGACCCCGCCGCCCCGGTCAAGCTCTTCGACCTGGCGGCCCCGGGCGTCCCGGCCGCCGACGGCTCGGTGGTGGAGGAGGGCGCGGTCGCCAACTCCGTGGCGGTCCACGGCGACACCGTCGCCGTCGCGGTGGAGGCCGCCGACCGCACCGATCCGGGCTGGGTGGTCTTCTACGACACCCGCGGCAACGCCCTCAACGCCGTGCGTGTGGGCGCCCTGCCCGACATGCTGACCTTCACCCCGGACGGGCGCCTCCTCCTGGTCGCCAACGAGGGTGAGCCCGACGACGACTACACGACCGACCCCGAGGGCTCCGTCAGCATCGTCAGGGTGAACCGCCGCCCGGCCGCGGTCACCCAGCGGGACGTGCGCACCGCCGACTTCCGCGCCTGGGACGGCGACCGGGAGCTCCCCGAGGGCGTCCGGGTGTTCGGCCCGGACCTGTCCACCGGCGAACCGGGCACCCCGGGCCGGGTCGCCCGCAGCCTGGAGCCCGAGTACATCGTCGCGGACACCGCCCACAGCGCCCACGTGGTCCTCCAGGAGGCCAACGCGTTCGCGGTCCTGGACCTGCGCACCGCCGAGGTCACCGACATCGTCCCCTTCGGCGTCAAGGACCACCTGGAGCCGGGCAACGAGCTCGACCCCTCCGACCGCGACGGCGGCGTCGACCTGCGCGGCGTCCCCGTGTACGGCATGTACCAGCCCGACGGCTTCGACATGTACCGCCACCGGGGCCGCTCCCTCCTGGTCACCGCCAACGAGGGCGACGTCCGGGACTGGGACGGCTACTCGGAGGAGGCCCGGGTCAAGGACCTCGAGCTGTGCGAGGACTCCCCGCGCCTGCAGCCCTACCTCGACGCCAACGGCCTCACCACCGCCGACCTCCAGCGCGACGAGAACCTCGGCCGCCTGACGGTCTCCGCGGAGGAGGGCCTGCGCGAGGGGGAGGACTGCCACGACGAGCTGTACTCCTTCGGCGGCCGCTCCTTCTCGATCTTCACCACCGACGGTGAGCCGGTCTTCGACTCCGGTTCCGAGTTCGAGCGCGTCATCGCCGAGGAGAACCCGGACTTCTTCAACTCCAACCACACCGAGAACAGGCTCGACGCCCGCAGCGATGACAAGGGCCCCGAGCCCGAGGGCCTCACCCTCGGAAAGGTCGGCGGCCGCGTCTACGCCTTCATCGGCCTGGAGCGGGTCGGCGGCATCATGATCTACGACGTCACCGACCCGGCCGACGCCTTCTTCGTCGACTACGTGAACAACCGCGACTTCTCCGCGGAGCCGGGCACCCCCCAGGCCCTGGACCTGGGTCCGGAGGGCCTGGTGTTCATCCCGGCCGGGGAGTCCCCGATCCCGGGCACACCGGTCCTCGTCGTCGCCAACGAGGTCTCCGGCACGACGACCCTCTTCCGCGTCGACCTGTGACCCCGCGCCGGGTGCGGGCCCCGCGGCCCGCACCCGGTCAGGCCCCGCGGCGGGAGGCGGCGGAGGCCATGCCCAGCCAGGTGTGCGGATTGCCCTCCCAGCACCAGCCAAGCTTGGGCGCCCGCTGACCGATCCACAGGGCCGGGACCCGGCGGTCGCCGCAGCGGGACCCGCCCAGGGAGAAGCACTTGTTCTTGACCAGGACCTGCGGGAACTGCGTGATCAGGGCGATCCCCTCCTCGATGGTGAGCGTGCTCCGGTCCCGCGAGTCGATGACCGCCATGGCCTCGGCGGGCACCGCGCCGCAGAACTCCTCCCCGCGTTCGACGCCGAACACCAGGTAGGCGCCCCCGCCCGGCACGGCGGCCGCCGGGGTGGCCGTGAACCGCTCCAGGGCCCCGGGCTCGAAGGAGCGGTCCACGAAGCCGGGTTTCCTTCCGCCGGGCAGCGAGGTGCGGGTCACCGCCCACTCGACCGGCGCCGCGAGGCGGGGGAGCACGAGCAGGAACGGCACCCGGCCGGACCCGGGGTCGCCCGGGTCCGCGCCGTGCTCCGAGGCGACCGCGCGCAGCGGTGCGAGCATCTCCTCGAACCGCTCCTCACCGAGCCCCGCCCGACCGGGGTAGCCGAGGTCGACCAGGGTGCGGACCTGCCGGTCGAACTCGGTACCCGCGTCGAAGGTGTCCTGTTCCATGGTGTCGTCTCCTCACTCGTGCGGATGGTCGGATGCGCGGGGGCGGGGCCACGGCTCACCGTCCCCGCTGGAAGCGGGTGCGCCGGTGCCCGTGCCGGTCGGCTCCGGGGTCCCGGCGCCCGCGGGACCGGTGCCCGGGTTCCCGGCGGGTGCGGAGGGGGTCCGGGCGGGACGCGTCGGGCGGGGTGAGGGGCGGCAGGGCCCGGCCGGCGGTCCCGGGGGCGGAGAGGGTGATCCGGACGTTCATGGGCTGCTCCTCGGTGGTCGGTTCGGAGGTGCGGGGGGAAGAGGGGGAGGCCGTCGCGCGGCGCCGTGTCGTCATGGGGGTCGCCTCCTGTCGGGGTTCGTTCGGTCGGGGGTGGGGGAGGGGACGGTTCAGGCGAGCAGGTCGGCCAGGACCCGGGAGGTGCCGGGCCGGCGCGGCTTGCCCATCGTGGAGAACTTCAGGCCGCGCCGGTGGTCGGACCTCTCCACCGCCCGCATCGTGCCGATGCCCCCTCCTGGACCAGGTCCGGCGGCGGCCGTCCTCCCGCCGCGTAGCGCCCGGCGATCGGGACGACCAGGCGGAGGGCGGCCTCGACCATGTGGCTCCGGGCCCGCAGGCCGTCCTCGGCCAGGCCGCGCAGCCGCTCCGCCTCGGCGGGGGTGTCCCCGCCGGAGTCGAGCCGCCGCCGGGCCGCCCTTCCGGCCTCCAAGCGCTCGCCCGGCTCGAACTCCTGCTCCGCGGTCAGCAGCGGGGTGCGGGAGATCCGCTGGGGGTGGTGCGTCAGCGTGCCGGTCGTGATCGACATACCTGCTCCCTTCGGTCGGCGCCCCGCGGGGCCGACCCCCCTCGTTGGCGTGACCTAAACTTAGGTCGAACCAAGAAATATGTCAACAACAAATTTTGGTCGGATCTATGTATGGTGGTGTCATGAGCGAGCAGAACATCGGGCTGAGAGCCCTCAAGAAGCGCCGGACCAGGGAGAACATCTCCAACACGGCCACCCGCCTGTTCCTGGAGCGCGGCTTCGACAACGTGACGATCGCCGAGGTCGCCGCCGCCGCCCAGGTGTCGAAGATGACCGTCACCAACTACTTCCCGCGCAAGGAGGACCTCGCCCTGGACCTGCGGGACGCCTTCGTGGGCGGCCCCGTCGAGACCGTCCGCGGGCGCGGGCCCGGGGAGTCGGCCCTGGCCGCGCTGCGCCGCGCCCACCTGGCCGCGGTCGCCGCGCACGACCCCGTGATCGGCTTCTCCGGGCCGGTGTTCGCCCGGATGATCACCGACAGCCCCGCCCTGGTGGCCCGGCTGCGCGAGTTCCACGACGAACGGGAGAGGGCGCTGGCCCCGGTGCTCGCCGAGGAGACCGGTGCCGCGGCCGGGGACATCCGGCCCCGGGTGGCCGCGGTCCAGCTCATCGGCGTCCTGCGGCTGCTGTTCGAGGAGGTCCTGGCCCTGACGCTCGACGGGCGCGACAACGACGAGATCGCGCGGACCGCCGCGGGACACGCCGACACCGCGTTCGGCGCCCTGGAGCCCTCGCTCGCCGACTACGCCGTCCGCCCCGCCCCCTGACCGACCGGTTCCCGGGGCCGGGTCGGGACCGGTCAGGAATCGAGAAGCGGGCCCCGGGGAGCCGGTCTATCTTGATCGTCATGGACCTGACGATTCACACCAGCTTCCTTCCCCACGACGACCCGGACGCGTCCCTGGCCTTCTACCGCGACGTCCTCGGCTTCGAGGTGCGCAACGACGTCGGCCAGGGACGGATGCGCTGGATCACCGTGGGCCCGGCCGGACAGCCGGACACCTCGATCCTCCTGGCGCCCCCGGCCGCCGACCCCGGGATCAGCGAGGACGAGCGCCGCACCATCGCGGAGATGATGGCCAAGGGGACCTACGGCTGGATCCTGCTGGCCACCCGGGACCTCGACGGGGTCTTCGACAAGGTGCAGGCCCTGGACGCCGAGGTCGTCCAGGAACCGACCGACCAGCCGTACGGCATCCGGGACTGCGCCTTCCGAGACCCCGCGGGCAACCTGATCCGCATCCAAGAGGTCGGCTGAGCCCGACACCGGCGGAAAGGAGCCCTCCCATGTGCCGTCCCGCCTGGGGCAACGCCCGCGCCGAGGCGCAGCGCCTGGCCGACCTCGCCCTGATGCGCCGCGTCCGGGACCGGATCGACCGGGAGTACGCGCAGCCGCTCAACGTCGAGGCGCTCGCCCGCGGCGTGCACATGTCCGCGGGCCACCTCAGCCGCAGCTTCCGGCAGGCCTACGGGGAGTCCCCGTACTCGTACCTGATGACGCGCCGCATCGAACGCGCGGCGGCGCTGCTGCGCCGCGGCGACCTCAGCGTCACCGAGGTCTGCTTCACGGTCGGCTGCTCGTCCCTGGGCACCTTCAGCACCCGTTTCTCCGAACTGTTCGGGATGTCGCCCAGCGCCTACCGGACCGCGGCCGCGGGCTCCGCGGAGGGGCTGCCCCAGTGCGTCGCCAAACAGGTCACCCGACCGGTCCGACACGGGGGGACGCCCCCCGCGGAGCTTCCCGGCACCTGAGGGCCGACGGACTCCGCGCCCCGCACCGACACGAACGACGGGCCCCGAGGGGCCGGCACCGGCCTGGGAAGAGGAACACTTGACGGACACACCGCCGCGCAGCCTCCGGGAGAGGCTCCGGGACACCCGCGCGAGACTGGAGGGCGACGTCGACCTCTGGCTGGCGACTGCCGGAGAGGGCGGAGCCCACCTCGTCCCGCTCTCCTACCTGTGGGACGGCCACACGCTGCTGGTCTCCACGTCCCTCGCCTCCCCCGCCGGCCGCAACCTGTCGGCCGACGGCCGGGTCCGGATCGGCCTCGGCCCCACCCGCGACGTCGTCATGATCGACGGCACCGCCCAACGGGTCGACCTCACCGGCCTTCCCCCGGGGACGGGCGACGCGTTCGCGGAACGGACCGGGTTCGACCCGCGCGACCTGGACGGGTACGGCTACTTCCTGGTCCGGCCGCACCGCGTCCAGGCCTGGCGCGAGGTGAACGAGATGCCGGGGCGCACCCTCATGCGCGACGGGCGCTGGCTCGACGCCGCCCCGGACCGCGCGGTCAGCTCCGGCTGAACGCCTCCGCCCCGTCCTTCCACACCTGCCGCACCATCGACGGCAGCAGCGCCAGCTGCTCGGCGCCGGTCAGCTCCCCGTCGAGCACGACCGCGTCGGCGGCGTGGCCCGGCGCGAGCCTGCCGACCTCCGCGTCCCGGATGAGCTCCCCGGCCACCGACGTGCCGGCCCGCAGCACGTCCTCCAGACCCATGCCCAGGTCGGCCAGCAGCGCCAGCTCCTGGAGGTTCGCCCCGTGCGGGCCCACCCCCGAATCGGTGCCCATGGCGACCTTCACCCCGGCGGCGATCGCCTTGGCCACCGACTCCCGGTGCGTGTCCACCACCCGGCGGGCCTTGTCGACGACGGCCCGGGTGAGCCCCGAACCCGGCAGCTGCGCCCGCTCGATGACCGCCAGCGGGGCGGCCAGCGTCGGCACGAGGTAGGCGTCCCGGTCGAGGAAGAGCCCGATCGCCTCCTCGTCCAGGTAGATCCCGTGCTCGATCGAGCGCACCCCCGCCCGCAGGGCGCTCTTGATCCCCTCGCTGCCCTGCGCGTGCGCCATGACGTATGTGCCCTGCGCTGCGGCCTCCTCCACGATCACGCGGATCTCGTCCTCGGTGAACTGGGAGTGCCGCGGGTCGTCGGCGGGGGAGAGGACGCCGCCCGTGGAGCAGATCTTGATCTGGTCCGCACCCGCGCGCAGGATCGTGCGCACGGTCCTGCGCACCTCCTCGACACCGTCGGCGACCCCGGAGGGGCGCCCGGGGTGCGGCGCCAGCATTGGGCCGTCGGCCCGGAGGGCAGCCGCGGGTCGCCGTGCCCGCCGGTCTGGCTCATGATCGTGACCGCGATCCGCAGCCGCGGCCCGGGGATGACCCCGGACTCCACGGCGACCTTGGCGCCCAGGTCGGTGCCGCCCGCGTCCCGCACCGTCGTCACCCCGGCCTCCAGTGTGCGCTTCAGGTGGGCGGCCGAGTTGTAGAACTGCAGTGAGAACGGCTCGGCGAAGGCGTTGAGCGAGCCCGCCTGCTGCGTCGTCATGTGCACGTGGAGGTCGATGATGCCGGGCACGACCGTCTTCCCGGTCGCGTCGACCGTGTGCGCCTGCGGGTGCGCGGCGGCCAGGTCCCGGCCGACCCCGAGCACGGTGTCCCCGGCGAACGCGACGTCCGCCCTCGGGTGGAAGGCCTCGCCGTCGAACACGCGGGCTCCGGAGATGATCACGGTGGCTGGTGTGGACATGTCTCTCCCTGGGTTCCCGCCGCATCCGAGGGGTCGCGCGCCCGTGTGCGACGGGGGTCACACGGACGGCGTGGACCCACGCTCTCGCACCACCCTCCCGCAGCCGCGTGCAGGGGTGGCCCAAGGCGGCGCCGGCAGACCGGTCAGGAATCGAGAAGCACCGCCCGGGGCCCGCTCCTAACGTTGTGCACATGACGAACATCGCTTCCATCACCCTCGCCGCGGCCGACACCGAGGCCGCCGACCGCTTCTACGCCGCCGTCGGCCTGGGGGGCCGGGTCCGGGCGCGCACCGCCGCCGAGCCCTCCACGGGCTTCCGCGGGTTCACCCTGTCGCTCGTCACGTCCCAGCCGGCCGACGTCGACGCCCTCGTCGAGGCCGCCCTCGCCGCCGGCGCCACCGCCGTCAAGCCCGCGACCAGGTCGATGTGGGGCTACGGCGCCGTCCTCCAGGGCCCGGACGGGGTGGTCTGGCAGGCGGCCACCTCGGCCAGGAAGAACACCGGGCCGGCCACCCGGGACATCGACGAGGTCGTGCTCCTGCTGGGCGTCGAGGACATCGCCGCCACCAAGAGGTTCTACACGGGGCGGGGCATGACCGTCTCCAAGAGCTTCGCCCGCTCCTACGCCGAGTTCGACGCGGGCTCCGGCGCCGTCAAGCTCGCGCTCTACCGGCGCCGCGCCCTCGCCAGGACCGTCGGCGTCGCCCCGGAGGGCACCGGCCCGCACGGCCTGTTGATCGGCGGCGGCATCGGCGCCTGCACCGACCCGGACGGCTTCGCCTGGGAGGCCGCCGCCCCGGCCCGTACCCCCTGACCCGGCGCGCAGGCCCCGCAGGGCGTCCCGCTCCGGCGACCGGCTGTACTGCTCCGCGGCTTCGACGGGGGCGGCGCCGATCCCCCTCCCTCCACTCCCGGTCCGGCCCAGGACTCCACGGGTCCGCGCCGGGGCCGTGCCCATCGGTGGATCCACGCGTTCTCGCCCGGCGGCGGCGAACGGCGTCCAGCACTCCTTGTCCGGCCGGTGGGCCCGTCCTAGCCTTTCCGGCATCATCGGGCTACTCGGAGGTCGTCACACGGATGAGTTCTCGCACCCCCCTGCGCGCCGGCGCGGCCGCGACCGGGCTGGCCGTCGCCTCGGTCCTGCTCCTCGCCCAGCCCGCCCGGTCCGAACCCGCCGGCGAGTCCGCCGACGGACCCGCCGCGACGGTGTCCGGCCCGGTCCCCGTCACCGACGACTCCTACCCGTTCATGTCCGCCGACGGACCCCCGGCGCCCCCGATCGAGGCGGGCGAGCCCGTCGAGGCCGACCTCGACGCGTACGGCTACGTCGAGGAGGAGTTCCTCCTGGAGGGCACCGCCGAGCATCGCGACCCCGCCACCGGCGAGGTGACCGGCACGTCCCCCTACACCACCCGGATGGTGGTCCGCCGCCCCGAGGACACCCGCGACTTCAGCGGCACCGCGTTCCTGGAGTGGAACAACGTGAGCTTCGGGCAGGACCTCGAGATCGACTGGTTCCTGTCCAACGACTACTTCATGCGGGAGGGCCACGTCTGGGTCGGCCTCTCCGCCCAGCGGGTCGGGGTCGACGCGCTCCGCGCGTGGGACCCCGAGCGCTACGGGGACCTGAGCGTCGGCGGCCGCGAACTCGCCGACGCCCCGGCGTTCGACATCTACTCCCAGACCGCGCGGACCCTGCGTTCACCGGAGGGCGTCGACCCGCTGCCGGGCTTCGACGTCGACACGGTCATCGCCACCGGCCACTCCCAGTCGGCCAGGTACCTCATCGGCTACCACAACACGGTCCACCCCGCCCACGGGGCCGTCGACGGCTTCATGATCCACGGAGCCCCCGGCGACCTCGCCGAGGGCACCACGCCGGTCATGCGGCTCATGGCGGAGACCGACGTGCGGCTGCGCTCCCAGAGCCAGGAGCCGGACTCGGAGTTCTACCGCCGGTGGGAGGTGGCCGGGACGTCGCACGTCGGCTCCCACGAGTACCTGACCTTCGCCCCGCTGATCGCCCGCGAGAACCCGGGCACCGGGGCACAGCGGTGCGACCGCCCGCCGCTGAGCCGGATCCCGTTCCACCACGTGCTGAACACGGCCTACGACCACATGGTCGACTGGATCGAGGACGGCGAGGCGCCCCCGGCCGCTCCGCGACTGGAGTGGGCGGACGCCACGACCCCGAGCCGCGACGAGCACGGCAACCGGCTCGGCGGGATCCGCCTGCCCGAGCACGAGGTCGCCACGGCGCTCAACCAGGGGACGAACACCGGCGACCCCTTCTGCGTGCTGATGGGCGCCCACGTGCCCTTCTCCGACGAGACCCTGCAGGAGCTGTATCCGCGGCGCGGCGGGTACGTGCGGCTGGTGAACCGGGCCGTGAACGGCGCACGGCACGACGGGTACCTCCTGCCGGAGGACGCCCGGGCGTCCCGCGTCGCCGCCCTGCGGACGGACCACCCGTGGTGGTAGCCCTGACCGCCGGGACCTGACGGCTCCCGGACCGGCGAGGAACCCCGCGGCCGCCCCGCTCCCGGCACCCGGAGCGCACGGGCGGCCGCGGCCCCTCCGGCGGCACGTGCACCGGACACGTACCGCCGCCCCGTGGGGCGGGGAGGGGACGGCGCAAACAGAACGGCCCCGAACCGCGCTTGCGCAGTTCAGGGCCGTTCTGCCACTGTCTCATGGTGGCGCACTCGGGAGGATTCGAACCCCCAACCTTCTGATCCGTAGTCAGATGCTCTATCCATTGAGCTACGAGTGCAGGTTGTTCAGTTGTCGTCGCCCTGGCGGACCGTGTCCTCCCTGGCGACGTCTCCGACTCTATCACGGTGCCGGAGTGGCTTCGTGCCATTTATGCGTGTGACCCCCGTCATCCGGGCGTGCTCCGAACCGGGGCGCCGGTCACACGCGATAGGCCGTGTATGGACACCGAAACCCCGCCCGCGCAGGACACCGCCCCCGAGCAGGCGGTTCCCCTGTGGGCGCTGCTCCTGCTGTCCGGGACGGGCGGCCTGATCGTCGGGATCGCCACCATGGTCGCCCAGGGCCTGCTGCCCGACGCGGCGGCGTGGATCGCCAACTCCGGCGCGGTCTGGGCGGCCGCGGCGTTCGTCGCCGGCGCGGCCGGGGCCTCCGCGCGCCCCTGGGCGTGCGCCGCGGCCGGGCTGCTCACCCAGTGGGGCGCGGTCGTCGGCTACTACGGGTTCACCTCGCTGCTGTGGCTCGGCGCCCAGGACCTGTGGGCGCCCCTGGTGTGGGCGGCCTGCGGCGCGGTGGCCGGCCCGCTGTTCGGGCTGGCGGGACACGTGTGGCGCAACCGGGACCGCTGGTGGCGGGCGGGCGCGGTGGGGCTGCTCGGCGCGGTCCTGGCCGCCGAGGGCGTCTTCAAGCTCGTCAACTGGGAGCACTTCACGCACATGCTCGGGACGGCCTGGACCCAGGCGCTGCTGGGCCTGGCCGTCCCCCTGCTGTTCGGCGGCCGCGGATGGGCGGACCGGGCGCGGGCGCTGGCGGTGTTCGCCGTGCTGGTCCCGCTCGGGCTCGGGGTGTTCCTCCTGGCCGATTTCGCCATCGCCCTCTGACCCCCGCCCGGCTCAGCCCGGCTCCTCCAGCGCCCGTCCCGCCTCTTCGAGCCGGTCGAGCAGCCCGTCCTGCACCCGGGCGGCGGCGACCGCCTCCCGGCTCAGGCCGGGGCTTCGGCCACCGAGGCCTCCCAGGCGGCGAGCGCGGCGTCCACCTGTTCTCCGTCGACGATGAGCGGCGGGATCATCCGCACCACGTTCCCCGCCGGGCCGCAGGTCAGCAGGAGCAGCCCGTGGCGGACCGCGGCCTGCTGGGCGCGCAGTGCCGCGGCGGCGTCGGGGCGCCCGTCGGTGGTGAACTCGCTGGCGAGCATCAGCCCCCGGCCGCGCACGTCCCCGATGAGCGGTGAGGACTCGGCGACCTTCTCCAGCCCCTGGCGCAGCCGCTCGCCCATGCGGGCGGCGTTGTCCACCAGGCCCTCCTCCTCGATGACGTCCAGGGTGGCCAGGGCCGCGGCGCACGAGACGGCGTTGCCGCCGTAGGTCCCGCCCTGCGAGCCGGGCCACGCCTTGGCCATCAGGGCCTCGGGGGCGGCGATGGCCGACAGCGGGAAACCGCTGGCCAGCCCCTTGGCGGTGATGACGATGTCGGGGACGATCCCGGCCGGCTCATGCCCCCAGAACGTTCCGGTGCGCCCGAACCCGGTCTGCACCTCGTCGGCGACCAGCAGGAAGCCGTGCGCGTCGGCGCGCTCGCGCAGCCCCTGAAGGAAGGCGTCGGGGGCCGGCACGTACCCGCCCTCGCCCAGGACGGGTTCGATGAACACCGCGGCCGTGTCCCGCGGCGAGGTCACCGTGATGAGCAGCTCGTCGAACTCGCGCAGCGCGTACGCGACCGCGTCCTCCTCCGACATCCCCAGCCGGTAGGCGTGGGGGAAGGGCGCGACGACCACCCCGGGCACCAGCGGACCGATGCCCGCCCGGATCTTGGTCCCGGAGGTGGTGAGCGAGGCCGCGCCCATGGTCCGGCCGTGGAACGACCCCTGGAACACGATCGCGTTCTGGCGCCCGGTGGCCTGCCGGGCCAGCCGCAGCGCCGCCTCCACGGCCTCGCTGCCGGAGTTGACGTAGAACAGCCGGTCGATCCCGGGGGGCAGCACCCCGCCCAGGCGTTCGGTGAGCCGCAGCAGCGGACGGTGCATCACGGTGGTGTACTGCCCGTGGATGAGCGTGGCCACCTGCTCCTGCGCGGCGGTCACCACCCGGGGGTGGCAGTGCCCCGTGCTGGTGACGCCGATGCCGGCGGTGAAGTCGAGATAGCGGCGGCCGTCCTCGTCGTAGATGTGGGCGCCCTCGCCTCGTGCCGCGACCACGGGTGTGGCCTGCTTGAGGACAGGGGAGAGCTCCGCCATGCGATGCCTCGATTCGTTGTCGCGCGCGTCCGTAGGATTGTTGACAATCGACACGGCTATGGAAACATCCGGTCCGTGGCGGTGTCCAGGGGACGCACGCCGGGCAGGTGTGACCCAACGGCGCCGGGCCCGCACACGACCGCGGGCCCGGACGATGTACGACCGGGAGCGGTGAACATGTCGGATCGGGAAGCACGGGTCGTCGCACAGGTGGAGAAGCGCCTGTTCATCGGCGGAGAGTGGCGCGACGCGGCCTCGGGCGGGGTCTTCGAGGTGGAGGACCCCTCCACCCGGGAGGTGCTCTGCACCGTCGCCGACGCGGGCAAGGAGGACGCGCTGGCCGCGCTGGAGGCCGCCCACCGGGCCCAGCCGTCGTGGGCGCGCACGGCGCCCCGCGAACGCGGGGAGATCCTGCGCCGAGGCTACGAACTGCTGATGGAGCGCCAGGAGGACCTGGCCGTCCTCATGACCCTGGAGATGGGAAAGCCGCTGGCCGAGGCGCGCGGTGAGATCGCCTACGCAGCCGAGTTCCTGCGCTGGTTCTCCGAGGAGGCGGTGCGCATCGAGGGCGGGTTCGCCACCTCGCCCGACGGGAGGTCGCGGTTCCTGATCATGCGCCAGGCGGTGGGGCCGTGCATGCTCATCACGCCCTGGAACTTCCCCATGGCGATGGGTACCCGCAAGATCGGCCCGGCCGTCGCCGCGGGCTGCACCATGGTCCTCAAGCCCGCCCACCAGACGCCGCTTTCGGCCCTGGCCCTGGCGGGGATCCTGGCGGAGGCGGGGCTGCCCGAGGGGGTGCTGTCCGTCGTCCCCACCACCGACCCGGGCGCGGTCACCGAGCCCCTGCTCAGCGACGGCCGCATCCGCAAGCTGTCCTTCACCGGCTCCACCGCCGTGGGCCGCCGCCTGCTGGAGCAGAGCGCGGGCCAGGTGCTGCGCACCTCCATGGAGCTGGGCGGCAACGCGCCCTTCCTGGTGTTCGACGACGCCGACCTGGACGCGGCGGTGGACGGCGCGATGCTCGCCAAGATGCGCAACATCGGCGAGGCGTGCACGGCGGCCAACCGCATCTACGCCCAGGCGGGGGTCGCCGAGGAGTTCTCCCGGCGGCTGAGCGAGCGCATGGGCGCACTGCGCCTGGGGCGCGGCCTGGACGAGGGCGTCGACGTGGGGCCGCTCATCGACGACAAGGCCCGCCAGAAGGTGCAGCACCTGGTGGACGACGCGGTCGAACGGGGTGCGACCGTCCTGGTCGGCGGCGGCCCGGGCGAGGGGGCCGGGCACTTCTACCGGCCGACGGTGCTGGCGAACGTGCCGTTCGCCAGCGAGCTGTCCACCACGGAGATCTTCGGGCCGGTCGCCCCGGTGCTCACCTTCGAGACCGAGGAGGAGGCGGTCCGCGCCGCCAACGACACCGAGTTCGGCCTGGTGAGCTACCTCTACACCCGCGACCTCAACCGCGCCCTGCGGGTGAGCGAGGCGTTGGAGACCGGGATGGTCGGCCTCAACCAGGGCGTGGTCTCCAACCCCGCGGCCCCGTTCGGCGGTGTCAAGCAGTCCGGTCTGGGCCGCGAGGGCGGTCGCGTGGGCATCGACGAGTTCCTGGACACCAAGTACGTCGGCATCGGCGGCCTCTGACCATGCCCGAACAAACTCGGTCGAGATGTCGTACGACATCTCGACCGAGTTTCCTGTATCCTCGGAACCATGAAGGTTCATAGCGTCATGGGCGTCGATGAGGCTCGCAGCAGACTCGCCGGTCTGCTCTCCCAGCTGTCTTCGGATTCTGTCGAGCCTGCTCGCGACCCCATCATCATGGGTGCGTACCGCCGACCGCAGGGTGTGCTCATCTCGGTTCAGGAGTACGAAGAGCTCATCCGTGTCTATGAGAACCACCGAAAGCGGCAAAGTGCCGCTGAAGCCGTCGGCTCGGTCCGGGCCGAGGGCGGTGAACCCGATGCCGAGACCCTCGCAGATCTGGCACTGGTCGCCGAAGGGGAGTTGAGTCCAGAAGACGCTGAGGAACGAGTGCTGGCGCGAGCAAGGCAATGGAACAAGATCCCTACTGCTACCCCGGGACCTCGGTCCTCCGCAACGTCTTCGACTGGACCGACGAAGAGCGGGTCAAACGGCTAGAGGACAACTTCTCGGCCGCCAGCATCACCCGGATCACTCTGAATCCCCTGCCCGGAGACTACGACCTCCGTCATCTCTGCCTTTTCCACAAGGAGATCTTCGGCCGTATCTATCCCTGGGCCGGTCAGGTCAGGGCCGTGGACATCGCCAAGGGCTCCTGGTTCTGCCCCGTGCGCAACATCGACTCCTTCGCCGCGGACGTCTTCGGCCGCCTCGCCGCCTGCGACCACCTCCGGGGGTGGCGCCGGGACAAGTTCCTGGACGCCCTCGCCGAGCTCTACGGCGACATGAACGCCTTCCACCCCTTCCGGGAGGGGAACGGGCGGGCGCAGCGTGCCTTCCTCGGTCAACTGGCCCGTGACGCGGGGTACCGCATCGCTTGGGAACGGCTCGACGGAGCGCGCAACGACGAGGCTTCGGCGGTCGGCACGGCGCGCGGGGACCAGGGACCAGGGACCGCTGCGCGCCATGCTGGACGACCTCGTCGAGGGGGCCTAGGGGGCGGGCGGGGCGGCGGGGTCCTCGCCGTTGATGCGGGCGACGGTGTCGGTCATGTGGGCCTCGATGAGGCCCAGCAGCCGCTCCTCGGCGCCGTCGGCGATGGCGTCGAGGAGGCGGCGGTGCTCCTCCAGCAGCTCGGCCGGCTCGGGGTAGACCTCCTGCATCACGGTGAGGCACATCCGTGTCTCCACCAGCAGGGTCTGCGCCATCCGCTCCAGGCGGCCGTTGCCCGAGCAGCTGACCAGGGTCCGGTGGAACTCCTGGTCGGCGTCGCTCATGGCGCCCCGGTCGCCGGTGGCGGCGGCCTCGGCCAGGCGCTGCACCGCCGGCGTGAGCCGGGCGACGGCCTCGCCCCGGTTGCCGCGCATGATCAGCTCGCAGGCGGTGCGCTCCACGGCCAGCCGGGCCACGTAGATGTCGCGCACGTCGTCCGGGGTCAGCTCGCGCACGAACAGTCCGCGGTGGCGCTCGCTGCGCAGCAGCCCCTCCTGGACGAGCCGCTGCATCGCCTCGCGCAGCGGTCCGCGGCTCACGCCGAGCCGCCCGGCCAGCTCGGCCTCGCCGAGCTGGTCCCCCGGGGCCAGGGAGCCGTACATGATCGCCGAGCGCAGCTGCTCGGCGATGAGTTCGGCCGTGGAGCGCCGGGGGACCGGGGTGAGTTGACCGTGGGCGGGCATGGGCCGCCTTCCTTTCGATGTCCTCGTCGACCTGCGGGCGTGTCGTCCGCCGGGAGGTCAGACCTGCGGCAGCATACTCGCGACCTCGGCCGCCCCCGAACGGAACAGCGTCCCCGGCCCGCCCGCCCGGGGCCGGGTGTCCCCGGCCAGGCGCAGCCCCTCCCAGATGCTGACCTGGTTGGCGGTGAGCACCACCTTGCCGAGCAGCGCCTCCAGCGGCTCGATGAGGTGCGCGCTGTGCAGGGCGGTGTCCGGGACGAGCACGGCGCCCGCCCGCGAGTGGTCGTTGGAGATGACGAAGTCGACGACCTCGTCCGGGTCGAGGTGGCCGACCTCCGCGGCGGTGGCGATGCCGTGGCTGGCCAGTGACACGACCTCGACCCCGGCCTCGGCCAGGAAGCCGGCGAAGCGGCGGGACACGTCCTCGGGGTAGGTGGCCGCGACGGCCACGCGGGACACCCGCAGCCGCGCCAGGGCGTGGACGAACGCCCACGAGGTGCTCGACGCGGGCGTGCCCGCGGCCCGCCGGATCCATTCGACCTGGCGCCTGGCGCCCTCCCGGCCGTGGACGAAGCTCCCGCTGGTGCAGGCCCAGACGGTGGCGGCCACGCCCAGTGCCGCCGCCTCCCGCGCCCCCTCGGCGAGCACGTCCTCGCCGCCGATGTCGAGCAGCGCGTCGACGCGGTGGGCGTCCTCGCGCATCAGGGTGTGGACCACGGGGAGTTCGACGTCGCCGCCGAGCAGGCCCTCGTAGGCCTTGTAGTCGCTCTCCGCGCTGTGTCCCGGGTAGAGGAATCCGACACGGGTCATGGGCCCTCCTCTCCGCGGCCTCCCGCGGGTTCAGGCGGCGCTGGGCGCCGCGATCTCCATCAGTGCCTGTCCCGGGGCCACCGGGCACCGGCCGACGGCCCGCATCAGCGCCCACATGGTGACCTGGTTGGCGGTCACCACGGGCTTGCCCAGTTCCCGCTCCAGGGGCGCGATGATGTCGTAGGTGAGCATGTTGGTGCAGCTCACGAACACCGCCTGGGCCTCGGGCCGGTCCGCCTCGTGGACCGCGCGGGCGATCACGTCGTACGCGACCCGCCAGATGTGCTCCAGCAGCCCCAGCCCCACGCTGGAGGTCACGCCTATCCGGTGCTCCTCCAGGTAGCCGAGGAGGCGCTCGGTCACGCCGTCCACGTACGGGGTGACGACCGCGATGCGGTCGGCGCCCAGGTGGGCCAGCGCCTCGACCAGCGCGCCGGAGGTGGTGACCGCGCCCGGTGCGCCGGCCCCGGCCATGGTCCGCCGCAGCTCCCGCTCCCCCGCGGCGCCGTGGACGAAGCTCCCGGAGGCGCACATGTAGCCGACCGCCGAGGGTTCGGGGGTCAGCAGCGCGCGGACCGCCGGGACGATGTGCTCCGGACGGCACAGGGCCGCCGCCTGGTCCACCGTCACCGGTACGTGGACGTAGGGCAGGCGCGTCATGTGCAGGGACACGTCGTCGGGCGTCCACCGCCACAGTTCGCGGTCGAGCGCGAAATCGTAGGGGGCCACGACGCCGACCCCGGTCTGCTCGGGTGTCGGGCGTTCGGCCGCCGGGCCTTCGTGGGAGTTCTGTACGAGCACCGGTCGCTCACCTCCTTCGCTTTCCACTTCGCCGTGCCGGGGCCCCGGCGTGCGGGTGCCGTCAGCGGTCCAGCCGTTCGTAGACGAGGCGCTCGCCCGCGCTGCCCGAGCGCCAGACGTCCTCGCAGGCCCGCGCCATGGCGGGGAGGTTCTCCACGACGGTGGCGAACACGTTGCCGGGCACCCAGCCGACGTCTCCGTTGAGCAGCAGGTTGTTGCGCCCGTAGAAGAGGGCGAGGTCGATGACCCCGGGCAGGTGGTCGATCCCCTTGTCCTCCTTGAAGGCGCGGTCGAGCACGCCCCCGTCGAAGGAGAAGTAGACGACGTCGCCGGGGATGGGGGTGACGGTGGGGTTCTCCATGCCGGGCTCGTCGGGCGCGAACCTCGGCACCATCGTGTAGATCTCGTTGCGCGCGTACTTGGCGTGCTGGACGGCGTCGCCCTGGGGCAGCGCGTCCCACACCGCCGCGCAGGTGCGGGGCGCGTCCCGTTCCAGCAGCTCTGCCACGCAGGACACCCCGCGGCGGGGCAGGGTGATGGTCATGTACCTGGGCACGTGGTCGGGGTCCCTTCGGTGGCGGTCGGGCGACGGGGTCGGAACCGGCGGGACGGTGTCCGGGCATCGATCCGGGGATCCCCGGATTGTGGATTGTCGACAATCTTACGATCCGGCGGTTGCCCGCGACAAGAAGCGGGGAGGAGGCGGGACGAGGGATTCGCGGAGTCCGCCCCCTGGGGTTGTCGATTGTTGACAATCCCATGCCGGCTTCCTAGCGTGGCCGGTGCGGGATCGGCCCGAGCCCCGCCAGGATGCTTCACCGCCGTCGACCGGAGAGCGCAGGCCCCGTGAACAGTGCCGCCCCGTCCCCGCCCGACCGCCCCAGGCTGCTGATCCTGCACGGCGACGACCTGCCTCCGGGCCGGGAGCGGATCGACGGGCACCCCGGCCTGGGCGGGGTCGCCTACACCACCGCCGCCGACCTGTCCGCCAGGCTGCCGGGCGCGCACATCCTGCTGGTCTGGGACCTGTTCTCCGAGGCCCTGGCCGCGGCCTGGCCCAAGGCCGACGCGCTGACCTGGGTCCACGCGGCCACCGCCGGGGTCGACAACCTCATGTTCCCCGCACTGGTCGAGTCCGACGTCGTGGTCACCAACTCGCGCGGGGTCTTCGAGCGGCCCATCGCCGAATACGTCCTGGGCCTGGTCATCGCACACGCCAAGGACTTCCACCGCACCTGGGAGTACCAGCGCGAACGCCGCTGGGAACACCGCGAGACGCGGAGCGTGGCGGGCAGCCGCGCCCTCGTCGTCGGCACCGGCCCCATCGCCCGCGCCACCGCCCGCCTGCTCACCGCCGTGGGAGTGGAGGTACGGGCCTCGGGCAGCCGCGCCCGCACCGGCGACCCCGACTTCGGCGACGTGGTGCTCTCCAGCACCGCCGAGCGCGGGCCGTCGGGCGAGCCGACCCTGTTCGGCGAGATCCCGGCCGCCGACCACGTGATCATCGCCGCCCCGCTCACCGACGCCACCCGGGGCCTGGTCGACCGTGCCTTCCTGGACCTGATGAAGCCCACCGCCCACCTCGTCAACGTGGCGCGCGGGCCCATCGTCGACCAGTCGGACCTGGCCGCCGCCCTGGACTCCGGAGCCATCGCCGGGGCCGCACTGGACGTTTTCGAACGCGAGCCCCTCAAGGCCGTCAGCCCGCTGTGGGGGCTGCCGGGCTCCGTGGTCTCCCCGCACATGGCCGGGGACGTGGTCGGCTGGCGCGAGGAACTGGTCGACCTGTTCCTGGACGAACTCTCCCGCCATCTCGACGGGCGCGAACCGCGCAACGTCGTCGACAAGCGCCGGGGCTACGTTCCCGGCTGACCCCTACCGGGAGGCCGAAGTGACGATCCGTTCCGACTCGACCGCCGCGGCCGCCCCCGCGGCCGCCGGAGCACCGGCGCCCGCGGGCCCGGTGGCCGACCCGTCCGCCGCGTCCGCCGAGCACCTCCTGGCCGCCTACGCCCGAGGCGACTCCTCCCCGGAGGAGGCGGTCGGGGCCGCCCTGGACCGCATCGACCGCACCGAACCCGTCACCAACGCCTTCTGCCTGGTCCTGGCGGAGGAGGCCCGCGCCGCCGCCCGCGAGTCGGCCCGCCGCTGGGAGCGCGGGGAGCCGGTGGGCCCGCTCGACGGGGTGCCCGTCGCCGTCAAGGACGTCCACCTGCTGCGCGGCCACCCCACACTCAAGGGATCCCTGACCTCCCCGCGCGGCGGCCCCTGGGACGAGGACTCCCCGGCGGTGGCCCGGCTCCGGGAGGCGGGCGCGGTCTTCGTCGGCAAGACCACCACTCCCGAACTGGCCTGGAAGGCCGTCACCGACTCGCCGCTCACCGGTGTCACCCGCAACCCCTGGGATCCGGCGACCACTCCGGGCGGGTCCAGCGGGGGCTCGGCCGCCGCGGTCGCAGCCGGGACGGTCCCGATGGCCACCGGAACCGACGGAGGCGGCTCCATCCGCATCCCGGCGGCCTTCAGCGGGATCGTCGGCCTCAAGCCCACCTGGGGCCTGGTCCCGCACTATCCGGCCAGCCCCTTCGGCTCGCTGGCGCACAGCGGGCCGATGACCCGCACCGTCGGCGACGCCGCGCTCATGCTGGAGGCCATGGCCGGTCCTGACCACCGGGACTGGGCGGCGCTGGCCCCGCCGGGGCCGGGCCTGGCCGACGTGCGCCTGCGCACCGACCCGGAGGACCTGGTGCGCGGGCTGCGCGTCGCGCTCGCCCCGACCCTGGGAGGGCTCGCCGTGGACCCGGAGGTGGCGGCCGCCGTCTCCGCCGCCGCCGACGCCCTGGCCGACCTGGGTGCGCACGTGGCGGAGGCCGATCCGGGCCTGCCCGACGCCCGGCAGGAGTTCCACGTGCTGTGGTTCTCCGGCGCGGCCAAGGCCACCGAGCGGGTCACCGGGGAGGACCGCGGGCTGTTCGACCCCGGGCTGGCGGAGATCATCGAGGAGGGGCTGTCCTTCTCCGCGCAGGACTACCTGACGGCGATGGCGCTGCGCATGGAGATGGGCGCCCGGATGGGCCGCTTCCACACCGAACACGACCTGCTGCTCACGCCGGCGGCGCCGTTCGGGGCGTTCGGGGCGGGCCGGGAGTGCCCGCCGGAGCTGGAGGGGGAGCGGTGGACGGCGTGGGCGGGGTTCAGCCACCCGTTCAACATGACCCAGCAGCCCGCGGCGAGCGTGCCGTGCGGGTTCACGTCCGCGGGGCTCCCGGTGGGGGTCCAGGTGGTGGGTCCGCGCCACGCGGACGCCCGGGTGCTGTCGGCCTGCCGCGCCCTGGAGCTGGCGCTGCCGTGGGCGGGGGCCCGCCCCTGATCCCCGTCCGATCGATCATGGAGTTTTCGCCCGCATCTTGGGTGATATGTCCGCATGCAGGACCTTTGTCGGAGGAGTTCTGTGTCATATGGCCCCCGCGGGCCCCCGCGCACGTACTACCGTCTATCCCGGAGACGTGTCCGCGGCGCGGCGACGCAGGAATGGCACAGGGATGAGGATGAGCGGGATGTCGGGCGGTGGAGCCGAGGGCGTGCGCAAGCCCATCAGAGTGTTCCTGGTGGACGACCACGAAGTGGTCCGGCGCGGTGTCGCCGCGCTCCTGGAGACCGAGGACGACATGACCGTCGTCGGCGAGGCGGGCACCGCCGAACAGGCCCTGGCCCGTATCCCGGTCGTGGTCCCCGACGTCGCCGTCCTGGACGTGCGCCTGCCCGGCGGCTCCGGCGTCCAGGTGTGCCGGGAGATCCGGTCCGACCACCCCGAGATCGCCTGCCTCATGCTCACCTCGTTCGCCGACGAGGACGCCCTGTACGACGCCGTCATGGCCGGCGCCGCCGGGTACGTGCTCAAGCAGATCCACGGCGCCGACCTCGTGGGCGCCGTGCGAACCGTCGCCTCCGGCGGCTCCCTGCTCGACTCCGGGAGCACCGGCGCGATGATGGAGCGCCTGCGCGGCGCCCAGGCCGAGCCCGACCCGCTGGCCGAGCTCACCCCGCAGGAGCGCCAGATCCTCGACCTCATCGGCGAGGGCATGACCAACCGCCAGATCGGCGAGCGCCTCTACCTGGCGGAGAAGACCGTCAAGAACTACGTGTCGGCCCTGCTGTCCAAGCTCGACCTCAAGCGCCGGACCCAGGCCGCCGTCCTGGTCGCCGAGCTCCGCGGCCGCCGCTACTAGGACGGTTCTCCCGGACTTCCGCTCCGGCCCGCCCGTGGCCCGTCCCCGGCGGACGGCCTGACGGCCGCGGCCCCCGCCCGGCCCGTCGCCCCCGGAGGGCGGGAACGGGCCCGAGGAGGCACGGCGGCCCCACGGGGACGCCTCCTCCCGGCCCCGGAACCCGCCGGCGCCTCACGGCCCCGCGGCCGTCACTGGAAGGTGTCGAACGGCGGGGTCCCGTCGTCGGGCACCGGCACCTTCCAGGTGAGCACCGTGCCGGACGCCTCCCCGCGCCGGGCGGAGAAGCCGCCGCCCAGCGCCCGGGCCCGGTCGTCCATGTTGCGCAGCCCGCTGCGCCGCCCCTCCTCGGGCAGGCCCACCCCGTTGTCGGTGACGGTCAGGGTCAGCGTGGTGGGGCGGCCGGTCGTCGCCGTCTCCTCCACCGACACGGACACGTGCACCTCCGTGGCGCGCGCGTGCCGGGCCACGTTGCTCAGCGCCTCCCCGAGCACGGCCAGCAGCTGCTCGCCGACCTCGTCCGGGACGGAGGCGTCGATCGGCCCGTCCAGGCTCACCCCCGGGTGGCAGCCCAGGCTGTAGGCGGTGTTCTCGGCCAGTTTGAGGATGCGCCCGCGCAGGGAGGTGTCCTGGCGGCTGGGCGGGTTCTGCAGCGCGAAGATCGTCGAGCGGATCTCCCGGATGGTCGCGTCCAGCTCGTCTATGGTGCGCTGCACGCGCTCGGTCGCCTCCGGAGAGGCGATCAGCCGCATCGTGCTCATCAGGGTCATCGCCGACGCGAACAGCCGCTGGATGACCACGTCGTGCAGGTCCTTGGCGATCCGGTCGCGCTCCTCCAGCACCACCAGGCGCTCGGTGTCGTGCCGGGCCTCGGCCAGCTCCAGCGCTATGCCCGCCTGCACCGAGAACGAGTGCAGTATGCGGCGCGTCGCCGCCGGGAACGGCGCCCGCTCCGACAGCTTGCCCAGCAGCAGCACGCCCCGGGTGTTGCCCGGGGTGCCCAGCGGCACCAGCAGCCCGGGGCCGTAGCCGCGGTGGGTGAGCATCGGGCAGTCGGCCCGGCGCAGGTCGGGGAGGCTCTTCGGCTCGCCCGACTCGTACACCCGCCCGCACTCCGAGCCGTGGATCTCCACCGGGGTGCCCAGGATCTCCTGCGCGATGGGGCCGTCCGCGATCTCGGCGAAGAGGTGGCCCCGGGCGCGCGAATCGGGCAGCAGCACCACCGCGACGTCGGCACCGCCGATCTCGCGGGCCTGCGCGGCCAGGTAGGCCAGCACCTCGTCGGTGGCCGCGCCCGACAGCAGGCGCGTGGTGATCTCGGTCGAGGCCCCCAGCCACCGCTCGCGCAGGCGCGCCTCCTCGTACAGGCGCGCGTTCTCGATGGCGACCCCGGCGGCGGTGGCCAGTGCGGTCACCACCGTCTCGTCCTCCTCGTCGAACTCGGCGCCGTCGGACTTCTCGCTCAGGTAGAGGTTCCCGAACACCTCGCCGCGGACCTGGATCGGCACTCCGAGGAAAGTGGTCATCTGCGGGTGGCCTTCGGGGAAGCCGCCGAAGTCGGGGTGGTCGCGCAGATCCGCCAGCCGCAGTGGGGCACGGCCCTGCAGAGGCGCCGAAAGGACCCCTTTGCCGTGCGGGAAGCGGGCGATCATCTCCGCCTGCTCGCGGTCGACCCCCACCGGGATGAACTCGTTGAAGCCGCCGTCCTCGTCGATCACCCCCAGCCCCGCGTAGCGGGCGCCGACCAGCTGGGCGGCCATCTCGGTGAGCCTGCGCAGCACGGTCGCCAGGTCGAGGTCGCCCCCGATGGTCAGCACCGCCTGGAGCAGGGAGCGCATCCTGGCGTGGTCGGACATGCCCCTGTGCAGGCCGTGCACATCGGTGAGGAGGTGATCCCAGGGGTCGGGGGACAGCCGGGGGCTCTGGGGGAGCTCGGTCATGGTTCGGTCAACCTCCGCAGAGCCGATCGGGCGGTCTCGCAATGCGTGCTTTTCCTCGGATGTATATAGGTGAATTGTCGTTGGTTTTTTCCCGGTTTGCCACATCTGTTCGTCAGGACATGGCTTTACCTGGACCGGAATTCCCGCGGAAACACTCCGCGGCCGACCCAATTCATGCTAACGTCGCCGTCAGTCGACGCAGGAAGGACCCGTACGGTCCCCGCGACCGGCACCCCCGACAGGCCCCGCGATCCGCGGCGCCCCGCACCGGCGGCCCCGCCCCGGTCGCGTCGAAGTCCCTAGATCCACGGTGGAAGGACCCCCGGTGTTCACAGCCCACGGTAGTGCGAGCGCCAGCGGCGCCCGCACCGCCGTGTGCCCCGCACCGGTCCGCCGGGCCCTGCTGCTCGCCGCCCTCGTGGCCGGCGTGCTGTGCGCCCTCTGGCTGGCCGGGGCCTCCCCGGCCACCGCGGCCGAGGGCCAGGGCGACCCGGGCACCGGTACGGCCCTGCCCGCCGGCCCCCTCGACCGGCACCGGCCCGTGGTCGCCGACATCGGCGGCCCTCTGGCCGACACCGTCGCCGGCGTGGGCACGGTGGGGACCATGGGAACCGGGGTCGACAACGCCCGCCGGGTGCTGGAGGAGCCGATCGCCCCGCAGGCGTCGGCGGATCCGCAGGAGATGGCACGCGACCTCGACGAGGCCGTGCGGCACGTCGTCGCCGCGCCCGTCGCGGAGGCCGCCTCGCTGCCCGAGGCGGCCCGCACCACCGCCCCGGAGCCCGGAACGGCCGTCGAGCGCGGGCACCGCGCACCGCGTCCGGAGCCCGCTCCCGCGGTCCCCGCGACCGAGCCGGTCGCGGTCCACGCCTCCGTGACGGAGTCCGCGGCCGCCGAGCCGGCCGCCGCCGAGGACTCCGCCACCGGGGCCGACCGGACCCCCGACAACGACGCCGCGGTCGCCGCGGCCCCGCTCGGCTCGGGCACCACCACCTCGGCCCCGACGGCCCCCTCCGGGGGCGCCGCCCAGGGCGGAGGGCTCATCGCGGGCCACCTGCCCGCCTTCGGGGCCCCGGCCCCCGCCCCCGGCCTGGTCCAGGCCGCCCGGCACGTCCTGCGCTCGGTCCCGGCCGAAGAAGCGGACGAGCCCACCTTCTCGCCCGACTAGCGCGGCGTTCCCCCGGTCGCACGCCGACCGTCCTCCTGGCACACCTTCCCAGCCGCGGAACGCCCGGGTCCCGTACTCCGAGTGCTCGCCTCCGCATCCTCTGGGGGTTGATGTGAGCCGCCGCGCACACTCGCGGGGTTCACATCAGTCGACGGCCCGCCAGGTCGCCCGCTGAGAAACCGAGCAGCTCCCTCCTGGCCAGGGGAGAGGCTCCCCGAACGAGAGACAGACCACGAGCCGCGCAACGCGGCCACCCGGAAGGACACTCATGAACACCACCGCCCGCACTTCAGCCAAGACCCTGCTCGTGGCAGCCGGAGCGGCTGGATTCATCGCCTTCGGCTCCGGGTTCTCCTGGGCCGACACCCTCGGCGGTGCGACCGACGGCCTTCCCCTGAACGACCTGGGCGGCCAGGTGCCCACCCTCCTCACCGAGGGCATCGGCTCGCCGGTCGGCGACCTGGCGAGCGTGCAGCCCGGAACGATCTCCGCGGCCCCCGACGTGCAGCACAACTCCGCCCCGACCGGCTCCCTCACGGACGGGCTGCCCGTCGAGGCCCCGCTCGCCCTGGACGGCAACAGCACCGACGTGGGCCTGGACACGGTCACCGGCGCCCTGCCCGTGGCCGCCCCGACCGTCCCCCAGAGCGGTGCGCTCGACCCGGTCACCGGTGCGCTCGGAGGGCTGGGGCTGCTGGACGGGATCGGCCTGAACAGCGGCGGCACCCTGCCGCTGAGCCACCCCGCGCAGAAGCCGCTGCCGGGTACGGCCGGGAAGGTCAACGGCACCGTGAACAGGCTGGGCACCGGCGTCGGCCAGGGCACCCACGAGGTCGGGACCGCGCTGACCGGGCTGGACGCCGCCGAGGCCGTCCCCATGAGCGACCCGGTGATGCCGGTCAACGGGCAGAACACCGACCTCACCGGCGGTGCCGCCGACATCGTCTCCGACCTGGTCCTGGGCGAGGGCGCCGCCGCCCTGCCGCAGGCGGGTCCGGTGGGCGTGCCCGAGGTGTCCGAGGAGGACCTGGACGCCGTCACCGGGCTGCTGCCGCAGGCGGCGCCGGTCGACTCCCTGTCCGAGCTGCCCGGGACCCTGCCCGTCGGCGACCTGGGCGCGGCCACCGGAACGCTGCCGCAGGCGGCGCCGGCGGACCGGCTGCCCGAACTGCCCGCGGACGACCTCGGCACCGCCGCCGACCTGGACGCCGTCACCGGACTGCTGCCCCAGGCCGCGGCCGCCGACGCCCTGCCCGGGCTCCCCGCGGTCGGCGACCTGACCTCGGCCCTGCCCGCCACCGACTCCGTCGGCGGCGACCTGGTCGGCGTCGACGGCCTGCCCTCCGTCGGCGAGCCCACCCTGGACGGCGGCCCGCTCGAAGCCCTCGCCCACTAGGCCCCGCGGCCTGACAAGCCCCACCGGGAGGTGCGCCCGCAGGTCGTGGCGGGCGCACCGCCCGGGGCGGACGCGGGACCGGCCCGCGCAGGCGACACCGAAGGACTGTGGGGGTTCCTCGGCGCACGCGGCGCGGGAGCGGAGGGTCTCCGCCGCCCCGGGCGCACCGCGGCCCCGGACACCGACGGGTGTCCGGGGCCGCTTCTCCGTCTCTTCCGTCAGTACGCTTCCTCGCCGGTGCCGAAGCCCAGGCCGTCGGCGCACGGGTTCGAGGTCGCGTCGCGCCCCTCGCCCGGCCGGGCGGCGGGTGCGTCGGGCGACGGCGACGGCGCGTCGCCCGGGACGTCGAACGGGCTCGGCGAGGCACCCGGCGGGTCCAGCGGGACGGCGGCCTCGTCGGCCGCCATCAGCGGCGGCAGCGGCCGGTCCTCGCGCACCGCTGCGAACAGCTCCTCCGCGCGCTCCTCGTACCAGAGGATGCGGTTGGGGTCGAAGGGCGCCTGGTACCAGGGCACGGTGTGGAACTCGATGTCGCTCAGGTCCACGTCGGACAGCGACACCGCGATCGAGAGCATCCGGTCCAGGGTCAACCGGCTGTCGGTGGCGCTGTGCTCCGCCACCGCCGTCAGGATCCCGTGCATCCTGGAGGGGCTGGCGAGCACCTCGCGCTGCATGGCCTGCCCGGCCAGGGCGGCCATGAACATCTGCTGCCGGTCGATGCGGCCGATGTCGCCGCCGTCGCCGATCTCGTAGCGGGCCCGCACGAACGACAGCGCCTGGTCGCCGGTGAGCGTCTGCTGACCGGCCGGGATGTCGAGCTTGGAGCGCTCGTCCTTCATCGGCTCGGGGATGCAGATGTCCACACCGCCGATGGCGTCCACCACGTCCCGGAAGCTCATGAAGCTCAGGTGGACGAAGTGGTCGATGCGGATGCCGGTCAGCGACTCGATGGTGCGGACCACACAGGGCGGGCCGCCGTGGTACATGGCGGCGTTGATCATGCCGAAGTAGCCGTAGGTGCCCTCGGCGGTGCCGTAGGGGTCGCACTGCGGCAGGTTCACCAGGGAGTCCCGGGGGAAGCTGATCACCGAGACCCGGTCCTCGGGCGAGATGTGCGCCAGCATGATCGAGTCGGAGCGCTCGCCCTCGAACTCGGTGGTGTAGGCGGTGCTGCCCTCCTCGTAGCCGTCGGAGCCCATGAAGAGGATGTTGACCGCGTCGCTGATCTTCTCGGGGCGCTCGGCCTCGTCGAGAGCGGCCTCCAGGTCGTGCTGGACCGTGCCGGAGCGCAGCGAGTGGTAGTAGCCGTAAGCGGTGGCGATCCCGACGGTCAGCAGTACGGCCAGGCCGGCCGCGGTCCAGACGGCGATCCGGCGCAGGCGCCGACGCCCGCGTCCGCCGCCTCCGCCCTGCCCCGGAGCGGCGGGGGAGCCGCCGGGGCCCGCGCCCCCGCCCGTCCCGCCGCCGGAGGCACCGCCCGAGGCGCCGCCCGCTCCCGGCGGCACCGCCGCGGGGGGACCGCCGTCCGCGGCGTACCCGCCGGGTCCGGGCCCGTTCCCCGCATCCCGGCCGCTCGCTCCGGCGCCGCCCCGGTCGGAACCGCCCTCCGCCCGCGCGACGTGGTCGGCCGTGCCGGTGTCCTCCGCGGTCTCCGGGGCGCCGGCCCCGGGGCTTCCCCCGACGACCGCCTCCGCGGTCCCGTCGGCCGTGCCGCCGACCGGTCCGCCGGCCTCAGCGGCGGCGCCCCCGGCCCCGGGCGTCGCGTCCGCGGGCTCCGTCGCCTCCGCCGCGGGGGAGGCGTTCCCCGCCGCGGCGCCCGCGCCGGTCCGGGGCTCCCCCCCGGGTTCGGGACGGTGCGGCGTGACGGCGTTGACCAGCGCCATCACGTCGTCATCGTTCGCGGCGGCCGGCTCCCGGCGGCCGACGCGCTCCAGCCGGCCGCTCCGGCCGATGCGCCAGACGGGGTCGGCGCGCTTCTCGGCGCCCGCGTCCCGCTCGGCGGTGTGCTCCGAACCGTTCTCGGGGTTCGGTTCCGGTGTGGTGTCCGCTCCGGCTTCGGTGGCGGTGTTCTCGTCAGCGGGCATCGTGCAATCTCGGTGGGTTCGGACGGCGGGACGTGCCAACGGTCGGACACCGGCCCGGAGAGAAGGGCCACGAGTCCGTGTTCGGGGGAGGGCGGCGGTCGCGCGCTGTGTGGATGCGGGAGGCCGTGGGGTACGGCGTCGTGACGTGCGGAGTCCTCGGAGGACGGGGATCTGGGGCACTGGGGGCACGGACGACGGGGAATCCCGCGTGTGGTGGAGATCCTAGGTGAAGATCCCGTGGAGTGCGCGCTCGACATGTCCGAGCGCGGGGCTGGTGACCACAATTGCGCCGCACTTTTCCTTCGCCGGTGCGTGACGTCGGCTGACGTTCACCTGTCCGACTTTCTCACCCGTGTCCGGAAGGGGCACTTCTGACCCGCCGTCCTGACCAAGCCTTGGTACGGGACGGCGGGTCGCGGAGGACCGCATCCGGGGCTCAGTCGTCCCAGAAGGCGCCGCCCTCCTTGGCGGTCTCCTCCTCCTTGGGCGCGGACTTGGCGGTGCCCCGTCCGGTCGCCTTGGTGGTCTTGCGCGCGGCCGTGCCGCCCGTCCTGCTCCCGGTGTGCCGGGGCCGCGGGGCGACCTGGCTCTTGGTGATGGGCTCGGCGGGGGCGACCGGGCGCGGCTTCTCGCCGGAGCGGATGCTCAGCGCCTCCTCCTCCACGCGGAGCATCTGCTTGACCTCGGGGGGGACCTCCGGCAGCCGCTCCGAGCGCAGGTGGGAGCCGAGCACCTCCAGGGCGTGCTCGCTGAGCAGGCGGCGCGCCCGCTCGGCCCGGACGCCGCTCAGCTCCTCGAGTTCGGGCAGCGCCCGCTCGCGCAGCAGGCGCAGCACGGCGGTCAGCCGCTCGCGGGTCTTGCGGTCGGTCATCGACATGACCGTGATCTCGGCCTCGGCCAGGAAGCCGTCGGCCGGGTCGGCGGAGTCGCGCTCGGCGATGAACGCGCTGGTGAGCCTGCGGGCCGAGGCCCTGGACGCCTCGCGGACGTCGTTCCTGCGCAGCAGACGGGCCTGGACGCCGGTCACGACGACGCTGGTGACCAGGCTGATCAGGGCGCCGAGCAGGATCAGGAGGATCGGGTTCTCTAGGGCGTCTGGCACGGTTCGGATGACCTTTCCGGGCGGGGGTCCGCACGGTGGGGAGTCGGGGGCGTGCGGGGCGGGGCCGGGTGGTGGGTGACTATTCGGTACGGAGGGGGTGCTTGTCAAGTGCCGCGGCGGTCACGCGGCGTACCCGTTCCGGTGTCGTCGCAGGGCCGTGCGGTCGTTCCCTCTCGTCACGGGACCCATCCGGCTTGTCCGGGAGGGCTTCGGCTTTCAGACCGGCGGTGAATGGTACCCGGGACCTCCCGTCCGCGGCCCGCCCGGAGCGGCGGGCCGTCCACCGCAAGAACACGCGCCCGCGGGGGGGACCGCCTCCCGCCGCCTGGTGCGTACCTACGACCGGATCCGGGCGCTACGCGAAAAAGCCGAGCGCAGGCACCGGGACCGGGACCGGAGAACACCACCGGCGTCTCCGCACGCTACGGCACCGCCGCCAGGCGCGCACGACGCGTCGAGCCCGCCACCGCGAGGTGGGCGGGGATCCCCGGCTCCGGCCGGGGGAGCACTTCAGCCCGCCAGGTATTTGTTCACGGCCTCGGGGGAGAGGATCTCCTCGGCGACCATGGCGGCGCAGCCGCGCACGCCCGCCTCGTCCCACAGGCTGCTGGCCACGACCCGCAGCTGCCGGGTCGCCAGGGCGGTGCACCGCTGGAACACCATCTCGCGCACCCCCGCGACCAGGTGGTCGTAGGCCTCCGACAGGTCGCCGCCGAGCACGACGACCTCGGGGTTGAGCAGGTTGACGGCCCCGGCCAGGGCCTCGCCCAGGCGCCTCCCGGCCCCGCGGATGAGGGTGACGGCCACGGGGTCCCCGGCGGCGGCCAGGGACACCAGCTCCTTGATCCCGGCGACCTCCCGGCCCTCCTCGGCGGCGAGCTCCAGCAGCCGGGGTCCGCCCGCGACGGCCTCCAGGCAGTCGGTGTTGCCGCAGCGGCAGGGCAGGTCCTGCCCGTCGCGCACCGGGATGTGGCCGATCTCCCCGGCGGCGCCCAGGGATCCGCGCAGGAGCCTGCCGCCGGAGATCAGGCCGGCGCCGATACCGGTGGACACCTTGACGAACACCATGTCGGAGGGGTGCCCGTGCCCGCCCGCCAGGTGTTCGCCCAGGGCCATCACGTTCACGTCGTTGTCGACCATGACGGGGACGGGGAAGCGCTCGGAGATGAGCGGGGCCAGCGGCACGCCCGCCCACTTGCCGAGCAGGGGGCGGTCGTCGGCGCGCCCGGCGTGGAACTCGACGGTACCGGGCAGGCCGATGCCCGCGCCGCGCACCTCGGAGGGGTCCCGGTCCAGGGAGACGAGCTGTTCGCGCCACGTTTCCAGCAGCCAGGGGACGGTGGCGTCGGGGCCGGAGGCGATGTCGGGGGAGCCGGGGGTGCGCACGAGGATCTCACCGGCCAGGTCGCAGACGGCGGCCTGGCTGCGGGCCATGCCCAGGGCGGCGGTGAGCAGCAGCCCGCTGTCGGCGTTGAACTCCAGCAGCGACGGGGGGCGGCCGCCGGTGGATGCGGTGCCGGTGCCCTCGACCACCAGGCCGCTGTCGATGAGCTCGGCCAGGCGCAGGGCGACGGAGGGACGGGAGAGGCCGGTGGCGCGGGAGAGCTCGGACCGGTTGGTCGCCGTTCCGGTGCGGATGAGCTCCAGGATGTGGCCACTCGTGGTGGCAGCGGAGGACAGGCGTCCCGGGGTTCTGGCCATACCTCATTCAACCACTCGGTCCGGTTTCCGAACATGGGATCTTATGTAAAGAAGTGTTCTGAAGTGTGCTTGGTTTTTTACCATAACCGGCCTTAAGGTCGAAAGGGACGAACGGACCACGCCTCATGGGCCACCCCCGCACCCGGCGTACCCCGCACCCTCCGCAGTCCCTTCCGTCATTCCTCGCCACGCTGGAGCACCCCGACATGCCGCAGCAGTCCGCGCCCCGCCCCACCGACCTGGTGGTCTTCGGCGGCACCGGCGACCTGTCCATGCGCAAACTCCTGCCCTCCCTCTACCTGCTGGACCGCGACGGCCACCTCGACCCGCGCACCCGCGTCATCGCCGTCTCCCGCGACGGCCTCACCGACGCCGACCTGCGCGGCAAGGCCGAGGCCGCGGTCCAGGGCCACCACGCCGTCCGCGTTCCCGAACCCGGCGTACTGCGCCGGTTCCTGGGCCGCCTCTCCCACATCACCGTCGACGTCGGCGGCGACCCCTCCGGCTGGGCCGACCTGGCCCGCGCCCTGGAGCCCGCCCGCGACCGCGTCTTCTACCTCGCCGTCCCGCCGATGATCTCCGGGGCGATCTGCCGCGGCCTGGCCGACGCCGGCCTGGTCACCCCGAACTCCCGGGTCGTCATGGAGAAGCCCCTGGGCCGCGACCTCGCCTCCGCCCAGGCCGTCAACGCCGAGGTCGGCGAGATCTTCACCGAGGAGCAGACCTACCGGATCGACCACTACCTCGGGAAGGAGACGGTGCAGAACCTCCTGGTGCTGCGCTTCGCCAACGTCTTCCTCGAGCCCCTGTGGAACTCCCGCTGGATCGACCACGTGCAGATCACCGCGGCCGAGACCGTCGGCGTCGGGGGCCGCAAGGGCTACTACGACACCGCCGGGGCCATGCGCGACATGGTCCAGAACCACCTGCTCCAGCTGCTGTGCCTGACCGCCATGGAACCCCCGGCCAGCTACGACCGCGAGGCCGTGCGGGACGAGAAGCTCAAGGTCCTCCAGGCCCTCAAGCCCCTCACCGGCGAACGCGTGCGCGAGGACACCGTGCGCGGCCGCTACGGCAGGGGCGACGTCCAGGGCTCCGAGGTCCTGGGCTACCTGGAGGAGCCCGGCGGCCCCTCCGACAGCGTCACCGAGACCTACGTCGCCCTGCGCGCCGAGATCGCCAACTGGCGCTGGGCGGGCGTGCCCTTCTACCTGCGCACCGGCAAGCGCATGGACCGCGCCCGGTCCGAGATCGTGGTGCGCTTCCGCGACGTTCCGCACACCATCTTCCCGGGCGCCGCGACCGGTGGCGGCAGCCTCGTCATCCGACTCCAGCCGGACGAGGGCATCCACCTCACCATGCTGGCCAAGACCCCCGGCGCCGGTGCGCTGCGGCTGCGGCCGGTTCCGCTGGAGCTGAGCTTCGCCGACACGTTCGCCACCCGCTCGCCCGAGGCCTACGAGCGGCTGCTCATGGACGTGCTGGCCGGAGACTCCACCCTGTTCATGCGTCGCGACGAGGTCGAGGCGGCCTGGCGGTGGACGGACCCCGTCATCGCCGCCTGGGCCGACCTGGACCTCGTCCCCGAGACCTATCCGGCCGGGAGCGCCGGCCCCGCGGGCGCCGACCGGCTCATCGGCCGCACCGGCCGCACGTGGTACGAAGAGGAGCAACCCCGATGACCGCGCACGTCCCCGCCGTCCACCCCGTCGTCGCCGAGGTCACCCGCGGCCTCGCCGAGCGCAGCGCGCGGTCGCGCGCCGCCTACCTGGACCGGATCCGCTCCGCCGCGGACCCGGCCCGACCCGCCCGCACGGCCCTGGGCTGCGCCAACCTGGCCCACGGTTTCGCGGCCTGCGGTGTCTCCGACAAGCTCGCCCTGGCCGGGGACGTCACCCCGAACCTGGCGATCGTCTCCTCCTACAACGACATGCTCTCCGCGCACCAGCCGCTGGAGGCCTACCCGGCGATCATCAAGGCCGCCGTCGCCGACGCGGGCGGGGTCGCCCAGTTCGCGGGCGGGGTGCCCGCCATGTGCGACGGTGTCACCCAGGGCCGGGCGGGGATGGAGCTGTCCCTGTTCAGCCGGGACGTCATCGCGATGGCCACCGCCGTCGCGCTGTCCCACGACATGTTCGACGGCGCCCTCATGCTCGGCGTCTGCGACAAGATCGTGCCGGGCCTGCTCATCGGCTCCCTGTCGTTCGGCCACCTGCCGGTGGCCTTCGTCCCGGCGGGCCCGATGCCCTCGGGCCTGCCCAACAAGGAGAAGGCGCGGGTGCGCCAGCGCTTCGCCGAGGGCAAGGCCGACCGGCGCGAGCTCCTCCAGGCGGAGTCGGCCGCCTACCACTCGCCGGGCACCTGCACGTTCTACGGCACCGCCAACTCCAACCAGATGCTCATGGAGGTCATGGGCCTGCACCTGCCCGGGGCCAGCTTCGAGCAGCCCGGCACGGAGATGCGCGAGGCGCTCACCGCCGAGGTGGGCCGCCGGGTCCTGGCCAACACCGGTCTGGGCGACTCCCCGGTCCCGCTGGGCGAGCAGGTCGACGAGCGCGCGATCGTGAACGCCGTGGTCGCCCTGCTGGCCACCGGCGGCTCCACCAACCACACCCTGCACCTGGTGGCGATCGCCCGCGCCGCCGGGATCGAGCTGACCTGGGACGACTTCGCCGCCCTGTCGGAGGTCGTCCCGCTGCTCACCCGCATGTACCCCAACGGCGCCGCCGACGTGAACGCCTTCCACGAGGCGGGCGGCATGGCCTTCCTCATCGGCTCCCTGCTCGACGCGGGGCTGCTGCACGAGGACGTGCACACCGTCATGGGCCGCGGCCTGAGCACCTACCGCCAGGTCCCGCAGCTGAACGACGGTGTCCTGACCTGGGTGGACGGCCCCAAGGAGAGCGGAGACACCTCGGTGCTGCGCGGCGCCGACGACCCCTTCGCCGCCGACGGCGGCCTGCGGATGCTCGACGGCAACCTGGGCCGCGCCGTCATCAAGGTGTCGGCGGTGGACCCGTCCCGGCACGTGGTCGAGGCCCCCGCCCGGGTCTTCGCCGACCAGGCCGAACTCCAGACCGCCTTCACCGCCGGGGAGCTGACCGGCGACTTCGTCGCGGTGGTCCGCTTCCAGGGCCCGCGTGCGAACGGCATGCCCGAGCTGCACAAGCTCACCCCGCCGCTGGCCGTCCTCCAGGACCGCGGACAGAAGGTCGCCCTGGTGACCGACGGCCGCATGTCGGGCGCCTCGGGCAAGGTGCCCGCCGCCATCCACGTGTCCCCCGAGGCCGAGGCCGGCGGGCCGCTCGCCTACGTCCGCGACGGCGACGTCATCCGCCTCGACGCCCGCGCGGGCACACTGGAGGTGCTCGCGGACCTGGCCGGACGCGAGCCCGCCCGGCCGAGCGTCGACTCCTCCGCGGGTACCGGCCGGGAGCTGTTCGCCGCCATGCGCGCGGCCGTCGGCCCCGCCGAGACCGGGGCCGGGGTCTTCGGCCACTGACCGCGATCGAACAGGAGAAACTCCCCATGACGACGACACCCCGTTCGGGTGCGGACATCCTCGCCCTGGCCCCGGTGATGCCGGTGGTCGTCCTGCACGACGCAGAGGCGGCGGTGCCGCTGGCCCGTGCCCTGGCGGCGGGCGGCCTGCCCGGCATCGAGGTGACGCTGCGGACCCCCGCCGCGCTCGCCGCCATCGAGCGGATCGCCGCGGAGGTCCCCGAGGCCGTCGTCGGCGCGGGCACCGTGACCACGCCCGACCAGGCCGAGGCCGCCGCCGGGGCGGGCGCCCGGTTCCTGGTCAGTCCCGGCAGCACCGGCACCCTGGCCGCCGCCATGGCCGACACCGGACTGCCCTTCCTGCCCGGCGTGTCCACGGTCTCGGAGGCGCTGGCGCTGCTGGAGCGCGGCGTCACCGAGCTGAAGTTCTTCCCGGCGGAGGCCGCGGGCGGCGCCGCCTTCCTGAAGTCCCTGTCTGGGCCGCTGCCGCAGGTGCGCTTCTGCCCGACCGGGGGCATCACGCCGGCCTCCGCCCCCGACTACCTGGCGCTGCCCAACGTGGGCTGTGTGGGCGGCAGCTGGCTGACCCCGGCCGACGCGGTCGCCGCCGGGGACTGGGACCGGATCACCGGGCTGGCCCGGCAGGCCGCCGCGCTCTGACGGCACCCGTGCGACGCCCGCCCCGCGACCGCGGGGCGGGCGTTCCGCGTTCCGGGGCACCTCGGTTCAGAGTGCGGGCATGCGGAAGTAGATCATCGGGTTGTCGGTGCTGTCGCGCACGGGTTCCCCCAGCCCCAGCTCCTCGCGCAGCTCCAGCAGCGCGGTGTACGGCGCGGGAGCCCGCTTGCGGGAGACGGTCAGGTACTCCGTGCCCGTCCGGCGCAGCCACGACAGTACGACCGCGCCCTCCGTCAGGGGCAGCGCCCGCCGGCCGTGGAACACGTCGTGGACGCTGACCGGGGTGCCCGGGGCGACCCGCGGGAAGAGCTCGGAAAGGTACCAGCGGGCGAACCAGGCGTTGTGGGCGGCGTCCACGAACAGGTAGCCGATGCCCTCGGGCACCTCGTCGAGGTTCCTGCGCACGTCCCCCCGGTGGAAGTGCCAGCGCCCCTCGGACAGCGACGCCGGGACGTTGGAGAGCACGTTGTCGACGATGTCGAAGGAGTGCAGGGTGCCCGTGCCGTTGTCGCGCAGGGCCGACAGGATCCACGTGGTGGACCAGCCGTGGAAGGCGCCCAGCTCCATGACGGTCTCGGGCCGTGTCTCCCGCAGCAGCAGGTAGGTGATCTCGGCCTCCAGGTCGTCCAGCTGGGGGGTCATCCTCCCCCCGGTCTCCCGCAGGAACTCGCGCTGGGCCTTCCTCACCTCCGCCAGCGGCTCGCGGTACCTCCGGTACAGGTCGCCGACCAGCGACAGGTCGATGCTGGCTTCCCCCATGGCCGTCCCCTTGTCGTTCACCGGCGCCCGGTCACCGCATGTGAGGGCGCGTCCACCAGTATCCAACGGCGCCCCCCGCCCGGCGCCGGGTCCTATTCTCCCGGCGATTCCGTGCGTTTCCCCCGCTCCTTCCCGGAGCGCCGGCGGACATGCGGCACCGGCGGGGCGTGCCCGGCGGCGGGTGCCTCCGGGGGCGGTTCCGGGCGGGGTCGGTCACGGGTGACGAAGGCCCCGGCCCGGGCGGCTCCGGCGGCCACGCGGGCGGCCCGGCGCAGGTCCTCGTCGGAGACGGGTTCGCGGCCGACGAGGAGCCGGTGGTAGACGGGTGCCACGGCGGCCCGGACGACCTCCACCGGGTCGGTGCCCTCGGGCACCTCGCCGCGTTCGGCGGCCTCGGCGACCACGGCCGCGGATCGCTCGTGCCGGTCGGCCATGAAGGTCCGCAGGGCCGCGGCCGCCTGCGGGGAGGCGATGGCGGCGGCGATCGAGGCCGCCGACACCGCGCCCTCGGCGGCGTCGGTGAAGCCGTGGCGCACGTCCCGGGCCAGGGCCAGCAGGTCCCCCTCGAGGGTGCCGGTGCGGGCGGGGGCCCAGTCGTGTTCGCGGGCCGACCACTCCAGCGCGGCGGCCAGCAGCCCGTCCACCCCGCCCCAGCGGCGGTAGACGGTGGCCTTGTGCACCCCCGAACGGGCGGCGACGCGGTCGACGGTCAGTCCCGCGTAGCCCTGCTCGCCCAGTTCTTCGAGGGTGGCCCGCATGACGGCGGCGGTGTTGCGGGCGGTACGCCCGCCCGGTCGGGCGGTGCCGGGAGGCTCCGTGTTCGAGGTCATAATGCAACTGTAGTTGCATTTGTAGGCTCGGTGTGTCATCATCACTAACGCAACAAGAGTTGCCTTAAATGACCTTTCGAAGGAGGAGGGGATCCCGATGGGCCTCGTCGCACGCGTGTCGCGCTCCGCCGTCCGTTCCCTGCCCTTCTCCGCCTCCGGGAGGTCCGCATGTCCCACACCGTCGTCGCCACCGGTCTGACGTTCGCCTGGCCCGACGGCGCGTCCGTCTTCTCCGGCCTGGACGCCTGCTTCGGCCCCGGCCGTACCGGGCTCATCGGCCGCAACGGCAGCGGCAAGTCCACGCTGCTGCGGCTCATCGCCGGTCGGCTCGCCCCCGCCTCGGGCACCGTCGCCGTGGACGGCGACATCGGTCACCTCGACCAGCGGGTCACCCTGGACACCGGGCGCACCGTCGCCGGGCTGCTGGGCATCGAGCGGACCCGCGCCGCCCTGCGGGCCGTGGAGCGGGGCGAGACCGACCAGGCGCACTTCGACGCCATCGGCGCCGACTGGGACATCGAGGAACGGGCCCTGGCCCGCCTCACCCGGTTCGGCGTCGACCTGGACGGGCCCGACCCGCTGGACCGGACCGTCGCCACCCTGTCCGGAGGCGAGGCCGTCCTGGTCGGGCTGGCCGGGATCGCGCTGCGCCGTCCGGCCGTCACCCTGCTCGACGAGCCCACCGACAGCCTCGACCGCCGGGCCCGGGAGCGGCTCTTCGCCGCCGTCGACTCCTGGCCGGGGGTGCTCATCATCGCCGACCACGACCGCGAGCTGCTGGAGCGCGTCGACCGGATCGCCGAGCTCCGCGAAGGGGGACTGCGCACCTGGGGAGGCGGCTACACCGACTACACCGAACAGCTCGCCGCCGAGCAGGAGGCCGCCCGGCGGATGGTCCGCGCCGCCGAGGCCGACCTGCGCCGGGAGAAGCGGCAGCTCGCCGAGGCCCACGTCAAACTGGCCCGGCGGGTGCGCTTCGGCAACAAGAAGTCCGAGACCAAGCGCGAGCCCAAGGTCATCATGAACCAGCGCAAGCGCGAGGCCCAGGTGGCCGCGGGCAAACACCGCATCATGCACGAGGAGAAGCTCGCCGAGGCGGGGGAGGAGCTGGCCCGGGCCGAGGCGGCCGTCCGCGACGACGCCGCCATCCGCATCGACCTGCCCGGCACCGAGGTCCCCGCCGGACAGGACGTCCTGGAGCTGCGCACCGGGGGAGACCGCCGACTGGTGCTGCGCGGTCCCGAACGGGTGGCGCTGACCGGGCCCAACGGTGCGGGCAAGACCACGCTGCTGCGGGCCGTCGCCGGCCTGGGGGAGCACCCCCGGGCGGAGGTCGTCCACGTGGTGGACCGGGTCGGTTACCTGCCGCAGCGGCTGGACGTGCTGGACGACGACCGCAGCGTGCTCGACAACGTGCGCGACGCCGCGCCCGGCACCGATCCCCAGCGGATCCGGGCCGGACTGGCCCGGTTCCTCCTCCGGGGCGACCGGGTGGACCGCCGGGTCGGCGGGCTCTCCGGCGGTGAGCGGTTCCGGGTGGCGCTGGCGCGTGTCCTGCTGGCCCGGACGCCGCCCCGGCTGCTCGTCCTGGACGAGCCCACCAACCACCTGGACCTCGACAGCAGGCTGCGGCTCACCGAGGCGCTGGCCGGGTATCGGGGTGCGCTGCTGGTGGCCGGCCACGACGCGGTGTTCCTGCGCGAGATCGGGGTGACCCGGCGGTGGGAGGTGCGCCGCGACCGCGACCCCTGGGAGGAAGCCGTGTGACTCCGGGCGCCGGGGCGGTGCTGCGGTGCCCCTCCGGCCCCGGGACGGGCGGCAGGTGCGCGGTGTGCGTGGAGCCCGTGGGCCCGGGGCGCGGTTCACGGTCGGTCGGCGGCGGCGCTTCCCGGCGGCTCCGCGGCGTCGCGGCCGCGGTCCGGCGGTGACCTCCCGGCGACCGGAAGGGGAGCGGTCCGCCGCGGCGACCGGGCTTTCGGCTGCGGTGCCCGGCGGAGGCGGTGGTGCCGGTCGGCGGTCGCGGTGCCCTCTGCCGACCGCCGCACCGCCTCACCGGCCCGGCGGTTCCCCTCCGGCGGGGGCGGGGTCCCCGCCGGCCTCTTCCTGTTTTGCGGGGCAGCCCACCAGGTGGTCGTCGACGACGCCCGTGGACTGGAGGTAGGAGTAGACGATGGTGGTGCCCACGAACGAGAAACCGCGCTTCTTCAGGTCCTTGCTCACCCGGTCCGACAGCGGTGTGCTCGCCGGTACCTCCGCCTGTTCGGTGAAGCGGTTGACCAGGGGCACGCCCTCGGTCCAGGACCACAGGTAGTCGGCGAAGGTGCCGTACTCCTCCCGCACCCGCAGGAACGCCCGGGCGTTGCGGGCCAGCGAGGCGATCTTGAGCCGGTTGCGGATGATCCCGGGCTCGCCCAGCAGCGACTTCTCCCGCTCCTGGTCGTACGCGGCGACCCTGGTGTAGTCGAACCCGTCCAGGAGGGCGCGGTAGTTCTCGCGCTTGTTGAGCACCGTGGCCCAGGAGAGGCCCGCCTGGGCGCCCTCCAGCACCAGCATCTCGAACAGGTGGGAGTCGTCGCGGGAGGGGCGGCCCCACTCCTGGTCGTGGTAGGCGGTCATCAGCTCGGACGCGTTCCGCGCCCAGGCGCAGCGCCGGTCGGTCATGGGTACTCCGTACGTCGTGGGGCGGCCGGGACTGGGCGGTGGAGCCCGCGGGCCATTGTGCCCTCCGGTGCCGACGGGCGCCGCGGATGCGCCGCCCCGGACGCGCAGGCGGCTGTCCGGCCGCCGCGACCGGAGGCGCCGGGCCCCCACGAGCGGTGCCCGGCCCGCCCGGGGCCGGGGTACCGTGGTCGCCCTCCCGACCCGGAAAGGGGGCCGCCATCACCCCCCGCCCCCTCCCCGCCCGCGCCGAGGCGCTGTCCGGCGGGCTCCGCGCCCCGGCCCGGCCGGTGGCCCACTGCACCCTGGTCCACGACACCGCCGCCGACCTGCGCCTCGCCTACCAGAACTCCCACCCCCTCGCCCCCCGTGCCGGGGGAACCCGGTGACCGAGCACGCCCCCGGTCCGCGAGCGGCCCGGGGCCTCACCCCGCCCTGTCGCCGTGCCAGGACCGCCACAGCGCCGCGTAGGGACCGCCCGCACCGACCAGCTCGTCGTGCGACCCCAGTTCCGTGATCCGGCCGTTCTCCACCACGGCGATCCGGTCGGCGTCGTGCGCGGTGTGCAGCCGGTGCGCGATCGCGATCACCGTCCGCCCCGCCAGCACCGCGGCCAGGGAGCGCTCCGTCTGCCGGGCCGCCGTCGGGTCCAGCAGGGAGGTGGCCTCGTCCAGGACCACCGTGTGCGGGTCGGCCAGCACCACCCGCGCCAGCGCCACCTGCTGTGCCCGGGCGGGGTTCCGGCACCATCCCGCCCGGGCCCAGCGGTGTGTCCAGCCCCTGCGGCAGTTCCGCCGCCCATCCGGCGTCCACCGCCTCCAGCGCCGCGGCCAGGGCGCCGTCGTCGGCCTCCTCCGCGGCGATCGCCAGGTTCTCCCGCAGCGTTCCGGCGAACACGTGGTGCTCCTGGTTCACCAGTACGATCCGCTCGCGCAGCTCCCGCGGTCCCAGGTCCGCGACCGGCACACCCCCCACCAGCACCCGGCCCGAACGCGGTGCGTCCACCCCCGCCAGCAGCCGTCCCAGCGTGGTCTTGCCCGCTCCGGACGGCCCCACGATCGCCCACCGCTCGCCCGGCCGCACCGTCAGCGTGATCCCGCGCAGCACGTCCCGCCCGTCCGCGTAGGCGTAGTGGACGTCGCGGACCTCGATCCGGTCGTCCGCCGGCACCGGTCCCCGCGGGGACGGCTCCGCGGCGGCGGCCCCCACCCCGAACAGCCGGGCGAACGACGCCCCGCTGCGCTGGAGCAGCTCGATCCAGACCATGATCCACCCGGCGTGCTCCTGCACCCGCAGCATGTACAGGCAGCAGGTCACCACCACCCCGAGCGCCACCCGGCCGTCCAGGTACAGCAGCCCGCCCACCAGCAGCACCACCACCGCGGGCAGGGAGAACGCGATGTCCGTGACCGGGTACAACACCGACCTCAGGTACAGGGTGCGCCGCCGTGCCCGGTACACCTCCACCGCGTTCCGGTCCGCCCGTGCCACCCGCCGCCCGCCCAGCGCGAACGCCTCCACCGTGCGGCCGCCCTGAACGGTCGCAGTCACCCCCTCCACCGCCGCGGACACGGCGGCGCCCTCCGCGAGGTAGGCCCCGCGGGACCGGCGCAGGTACCAGCGCACCGCCAGCCAGGCGGGCGGCACCCCCAGCAGCACCGCCGAGCCCATGGGTGGGCTGAGCCAGAACACCGCCGCGAGCAGGAACAGGATGCGCAGCGCCGCCGGCACGATGTCGGGCACCGCCGTCCGCAGGGCCGTCCCGGCCGTGGCGACGTCCGCCGTCACCCGGGTGGTGAGGTCGCCGGTCCCGGACCGCTCGACCACCCGGGCGGGCAGCGCCAGCACCCGGTCCACGAACTCCTCGCGGAGCCGGGCCAGCACCCGCTCCCCGAACCGGAACGCGCTCAGCTTGGCGTACCGGTCGAGCACCAGGGCCACCAGTGCGCACGCCACCGCGGCCGCCGCCAGTCCGTCCACCGCCGCCACCGTCGCGGTGCCCGCCTCCAGCAGGCCCACGATCCGCCCCACCAGGTAGGGGGCGGCCAGCCCGACCGCCGCGGCGACGGCGGTGAGCAGGACCATCCGCAACAGCGGACCGCGCTCGGTCTCCACCAGCCGCCGCAGCTCCCGCCGCACCTCCCCCCGCCCCGCCACCGGCAGCGCCGAACCCGTATCCGCCCCGGTCATCGCCCCTCCTCCCCGTCCGGCTCCGCCTGGACCGCCGTGCCCGCCTTTCCGTCCAGTCCCGACTCTCTGCCCGTGCCCGGCCCCGTCTCTCCGCCCAGCCCTGGCTCTGCGTCCGGTCCCGCTTCTCCGCCCGGCCCCGTCCCAGCCGTCGCGCCCGCCTCTGCGTCCGGACCTGGCCCCGTGTCCTGTCCCGACCCCGCCGCCTCCGCCGGAGCCGTCCCGCCCACGGCTTTCCGGGCGTCCTCCTCGTCGGCGCCGCGCAGCACCAGCGCCCGGTAGTCCGCACGCTCCGCCACCAGTTCCGCGTGCGTCCCCTGCGCGGCCACCCGGCCGCCGACCAGGAACAGCACCCGGTCTGCGCGGTCCGCCACCAGCGGCGAGGCCGTGACCACCAGAGTGGTCCGGCCGCGCCGGTCCGCGCGCAGCCGCTCCGCGACCGCGGCCTCGGTGTGCGCGTCCACCGCCGAGGTGGGTTCCACCAGGATCAGCACCTCCGGGTCAGCCAGCACCGCGCGGGCCAGCCGCACCCGCTGCCGCTGCCCGCCCGACAGGTTCCGCCCCTGCGCCTCCACCGCCGAGTCGAGCCCGTGCGGCAGTGCCTCGGCCACATCCGTCGCGACCGCGGTGCGCAGCGCCAGGTCGACCTCGGCCCCGCTCCGCCCGCCGTGCACGTCCACGACCTCCCGCAGGGTTCCGGCGAACAGGAACGCGTCGTCGTCCGACACCAGGATCCGCTCGCGCACCACCGCCGGATCCACCTCCCGCAGCGGGACCCCCGCCCAGGTCACCGCGGAGTCGGCGTAACCCCCCAGGCGGTCCGCCACCCGGGCCGCCGAGGCCGGGTCGGCGCCCACCAGCGCGGTCATCGCCCCCACCGGCACCCGCACCCCCGACTCCGGATCGGCCAGCTCGCCCGGCCCCGGCGGAGGTGGAGTCCGCGCGTCCCCGTGCCGTTGCGGCTCCACCCGCAGCAGCGCCAGCAGGCGCAGCAGCGACACGTGCCCCCTGCTGAAGTCGGTGGCCACCTCCACCAGCTGGAACACCGGTACCACCAGCACCGCCACGTACCCGTACACCGCCACGGTCTCGCCCACGGTGAGCTCCCCGGCCACCGCCAGCCGGGCCGCGATCCAGGTGACCGCGGCGGTGAACACCAGCGGCGCGCACTGGCCCACCTCCTCGAACCAGCTGGTCACCGACCCCAGCCGGTACCCGTCGCGCACGAGTTCCGCGGAGCGTTCGCGGTAGCGCCGCGCGAACCTCTCCTTGCCGCCGATCCCGCACAGCACCCGGAGCCCGGACACGATGTCGGCCGCCAGGGTGGTGACCCCGCCCTCGCGGTCGCGGTAGGCGTTCTGCCGGTGGTGCATTCGCCGCAGCAACGGGGCCAGCACCAGCGCGGTCACCGGCAGTCCGAGGACCACCACCAGCGCCAGGACCGGGGCGAACCCCCAGAGGATCGCCACCGCGGCCACGCAGCCCAGTGCACTGCCGACCCCCGGGCCGAACAGGGTGAGGATCTGGCCGATGCGGGTCACGTCCCCGGACTGCACCACGGACAGGTCCCCGGAGGAGGTGCCCCGCGACAGCGGCGCCCCCACCCGGGCGGCGTGGCGGGCCAGCACCCGCGTGCAGTGCAGGGAGGCGTGCGCGCGGACCAGCGACATGGTGCGGTGGCGCAGGATCGAGGCGAGCGCGGTGAGCACCAGTACCCCGGCGAACACGCCGGTCCACCACAGCAGCGCGGCCCGGTCCCCGGCCCGCAGCCCCTCGTCCACGGCCCGGGCGAGGAGGTAGGGCGGCACCAGCAGCCCGACCATCCACACGATGCCCCAGAGGGAGCCGAGCGCGACCCGCCCGGGCTGCGCCCGCACCAGCCACCACAGGAACCGCACCGGCCCCCGGGTGTCGGGGACGCCCACCACCGCCAGCGGGGGGCGGGGGCTCTCCGGAGGCGGACGACCGGGCGCACCGGTCCCGGAGGGTCGGGTGGATCGGGTCGGTCGGACGTGGGTCTCCGCCACGGGCACACCTCGTTCCAGGGGGCTTTCTCCATCAAAGCAGCGCCTCCGGCCCGCCGGAAGGCGCCCCGTCGGCCTGTGGAGAACTCCGCCGACCCACGTCGGCGACCCTCTGGTTTCCCGTCCGGCCTTTCCTGGAATTCACATTCGCCCCAGGAGATTCTTTCTTTCACTGGAATCCCGCGCCGGACTCATTCCGGGGCCTCCGCCTCACCGAACAGCACCAGGAATCTCCGCGCCCTGTTCCGCTGCCGGACCGCGAGAACGAGCGAACCGACCACCGAGAGCACGAAGAACGCCGACAGCCCCAGCATGAACACCGCATAGAAGGTGGGCCCCTCCTGCCCGAGGTGCTCCAGCCCCTGCGGCAGGAAGACGGCGAGCACCCAGAAAAGAGGGGCGAGCGAAAGAAGCCCCACCCGGTTCCCGGCCGTGGCCAGGGCGATGTCCCGGGCGGCCCGGTCGGTCGGCGGATCGCCGGTGAGGCGTCCCCGCGCGACGGCGCGGGCCGCCTCCCTCCGCACCGGCGGAGACAGGTCCGCCAGGCCGAAGGGGTCGGTACGGGCCGGGCGTCTCAGCAGGGCGGCGCGCACCCCCGCCCCCACCGGCACCGCCAGCAGCACGCTGAGAAGCACGGCGAGCAGGACCGCGTCACCCGGAGACCCCGCCTCCACCGAGAGCGCCCCGAACGACAGGGCGACCGCCAGGAAGAGGAACGGACTGATGAGCACCCCCGTCACGATCCCGGCCACCCACCCCGAGGTCCTCGCCCGCTTCCGGACGGGGTCCTCCGCCGCCACCGGGACGACCGACTGCGCCGGTGCGGGGGGCCGGGGAACCCACCCCCGCCTCGACAGCGCCCATCCGAAACCCCCTCCGCCGAGCGTCCCGACCACCGCCGCGATGACGAGCGCCGTCCCTAGGGGCACCGTGGAAGCCGGTCCGGCGGCGACCGGCGACCACAGCAGCACCACCAGAAGCACACACAGGGCGAGCACCACCCCGAAGGCCGCCGCGGCCGCCCGGCGGGCCGCCGTGGCATCCGCCCGGTTCACCGGCCCGCCCCGGGCGCCGGCCGCTCCTGTTCCGCCTGCTCCAGGGCGCCCAGGTAGGCGTGGGAGTTCCTCCTGACCCGCGACACGCTCGGAGCCAGCACGACCAGCAGGACGAAGAAGAGGACGGCACCGAAGAGGTTGATCCAGGGAACCGGGCCTTCCCGGTCGGGCCGGATCAGATGGGTGGTCACCGACGAGACATTGACCCCGAAGCCGAACACGAACATGGCGGTGGGGAGGTACATGGTCGCCCACGGCGAAACCCGCAGGGTGTTCTCGGCGAGTGTCCGGGCGAACCCGTCCACCCCGGGATCCCCGGTGGGCTGACGCCTCCGTACCGCCCGGGCCGCTTCACGCCGTGTCGCGAAGGTGCCGCCCCTGGGCAGGGGATCGGCCTTCCTGCCCAGGGCGAACCACATGAAGAAGCCGTAACCCGCCCCGGCGAGAGCCCAGAGCGCCGCGAGGAACAGAACCCGCGCCGCAGGGACCGGTTCCTCGGAATGGTGGGCGTCCAGCGCCACGGAGGCCGCGAACGTCAGGGCCCCGAACAGGACCCCGGCCGACGCCCAGATGTACCGCTGTCTCCGTCGCGCCTCCTTCCTCCGCTCCGGTGACGACGGACGAAGGTGGTGGGGGATGGACAAGGAGCCTCCTCGGGGGCCGGGGGTCGGAGCTTCCGTATGCGGTCGGAGTGAACCTCCCGGCACCCGCCGCACGACTCGTGCGCCTCATGCGCCGGACCGTTCCGCGACGACCGCGGTCCCGCCCCGGAACCGGGACATCGCGATCGCCCCGATGACCGGTCCCGGTACGAGTGCCAGGAAGGCGTACTGCCACTGCACCGCTTCCGCCACCACCGGCACCAGCTGGATGCTGAACACGGTGAGCGCGAAACCGATGGCGGTCTGCGCTGTCAGGGCGGTGCCGACCATGGTCCGGTCCGCGACCTCGGACAGCGCGGTGGAGAACACGCCGGAGTCGGCGATGACCGACGCCCCCCACACGGCGCAGAACACCGCGAGCACCGGGGCGGGTGCGCCGAACGCCATCGGGGACAGGACGCAGCAGGCGCCGCTGACGGCGAGCGCGGTGACGGCCGCCCGGCTCCGCCCGTAGCGGTCCGCGGCCCATCCGCCCGCCAGACACCCGGCGAACCCGAACACCCCCATCGCCACGAACACCATGACCTGCTGGTATCCGTCGAACGAGGCGGCGGCGGGGGCGTGGAGCACGAAGACGGGAATCCACGTCCACAGCGCGTACAGCTCCCACATGTGCCCGAAGTAGCCCAGGTTGACGAGCCGGGTCTCCCGTTCGGACAGCATCTGCAACGCGTAGCGGGGGCGCAGGGTCACCGCACGGCTCGCGAAGTGGGGACCGGCGCGCACCGCCGCGAACGCCAGGACCGCACCCGCGCCGCCCACGGCGGCGGTGGCGTGGAGGACCTCCCGCCACGGCAGCACGGCGAGGCCGCCGATGAGGTGCGGCAGCGCCGAACCGAGGGTCAGGGCGCCGATGAGCAGGCCCATCGACAGGCCCCGGCCGGAGGCCCCGGACCAGGAGGCCATCAGCTTCATGCCGGTGGGGTACACGCCCGCGAGGAGAACACCGGTGAGGAACCGCAGGGCGATCATGAACGCGAGGCCCTCGGCGAAGAACGCCACCACGGACGTGCAGGCCGCCGCCAGTGCCGCGCTGCCGCCCAACAGGACGTGGGCCGGTACGCGGTCGGCCAGGTTCAGAGCAGTCGAGGCGAGCGCTCCGGTGACGAAGCCGAGCTGCACCGAGCCGGTCAGCCACACCGACGCCGTACTGGAGATGCCGAGGTCGTCCTGCACGCTCGGCACGACCGCCGAGACCGAGAACCACACCGCGAGCGCGAGCACCTGCGTGACCGCGATCAGCCCCCGCTGTACGCCCGGTGTCCTCATCTCACCCCCTCGTCCGCTCCCCGCGCGTGCCCGTCCCTGTGCGGATACGGCGGCAGTGGAGCCCGCGGAGCCGGAACGGGGCCCGTCTTTCCGCCGCCGGGTGCGGACGGTGGCACCAGGGTCACGCGGCCTGCGAGAACGCCGGAACCGACGACGGAGGCGGGCACGTGATCGTGGAGACCGATCCTACGCCGCCTTCCCATCCCCGCCGGGTTCCGGCCGTTTCCGGCCAGGCCCCGCCGACCGTGCCCGCTCGTGGGGAGCGGCCCGGAGGTCAGCGGCCGTCCTTCCGGTCAGGAGGGTTCACGAGCGCGAGCAGTGCCAGGGCCCGTCTCCTGCGGTGCTCGATCAGCGGCGCCTCCACGGCCAGGTGCAGCGCGACCGCGACGGCGATGGTCATGTGGAGCACGGCGAAGGAGGACCGGCCGTCGGCGGTGAGCAGAGCGCACAGGGGAAGCGTGCAGACCAGTACGGCCGCCGCGAGCACGGTCTGCCCCGGGCGCCCCAGGGGGAGGCCGCCACCAGCCGTGCGTACCGTTCCGCCGTCCGGTCGGTCCGGGGGTCGCCTCCGGGCCGTCCCTCCCGGACCGGTCGCTGTGCCTCCCGGAAGCGCTTCCGGTCCCCGTCGACGGTGGCTCGACGCACGTCCCGCTCCGTCCCCCACACGGAGGCGGCGATGACCGGTCCGGCGGAGCCCGATCACCGCCAACGCCGGAGCGGGGATCCCGAGCCGTTCTTCGGCCGGTACCGGAGGATCTTCAGTACGGCGAAGGGGCTCGTGGCCGCTCCCAGCGGCGCCCCGAACACGCGCGGACGGTCCTGGGCGAACCACTGCACCCGCAGCGGGAACAGGTGTCCGGGCAGCGGCCGGGGCGGAACGCCGCCCACCGGTCACCCGGACCGCACCCCCTCCACCAGCGCCTCCGCCGTTCCGGTCCGCGCGTACAGCACGTACCTCCCCGTCCGGTGCGCGCTCACCAGCCCCGCCCGCCGCAGCGCGTTCAGCGCCTCCGACACCGTGGCGGACGACCTGCCGGTCCGCCGGGCCAGGAGCCCGGTGGTCGCCGGACCCGACAGCTCCACCAGCACCGCCGCCCGGGTCCGTCCCAGCACCCCGGCCAGCGCCTCCGGTACCGGCACGCTCCGCCGCTCCCACAGGGTGCCCACGCCCCGGGCGGGATAGCGCACGGTCGGCGGCGAGAACGGCGACATGATGTGCCAGATCGCCGGATGGGAGAACACCGACGGCGTCAGCACCAGCCCGCGCCCCTCCAGGTCGCGCGGCCCGTCCACCGCCTTGCTCGGCACCCGCAGCGTCCCCCCGTCCCACCGGATGGCCGGGTCCAGGTCGGCGAACGCGTGCCGCACCCCGCCCTCGGCCATCCGGCGCGCCCGGTACAGCAGGTCGCCCTCCAGCAGCGCCAGCACCCGCGGCCAGTAGGGGGCGATGGCCACCTCCCAGTAGGCGGTGATCTCCTCGGCCAGTCGGCGCACACCGCCGGCGGGGTCGGCCAGCAGCCGCTCCACCCAGGGGCCCGCCGGGGTGCGGGCGGCGGCCAGCGACTCCCGCACGAACTCCGGAGGCAGGGCGGCGAGCTCGGACGTCTCCACCTCCAGGTCGGGCAGCGACACCCGGGGCACCGGACAGACCAGGGCGGGGATCACCCGGGCCTCGGGCGGGACCAGCTCGGCGAGCAGCGGCCACGACCGCTCCGCCGCCCGGACCCGGTCGGCCACCTCGGTCGCCCACACCCGGTGGACGGGGGAGGGGGAGCGCCGGGTCAGCTGCATCCGGGAGGCCACCGCCTCCCACACCGGGGACACCGCGAACCGGCTGCCGCCGATCTCCTCCGCGGCCAGGGTCAGTTCGATCATCGCACTCCTGCGCGGACGATTCGGAAATCCTCGAATCCATGGTGCCCGAGCCGCGTTCCGGCCCACGATGCCGGACATGACCACGACGACCCCCGCCCCCGGCGGTCCCTCGGCGCCGGCCTCCGGCGGCCTCCTCGCCTCCGCCGGGTTCCGCCGCTTCTTCGCCGCCCGCACCCTCGCCGAGACCGGAACCGAGGTCGCCGCCTTCGCGCTCCCCCTCCTGGCGGTGCTCGTCCTGGACGCCACCCCCGCCCAGGTGGGGCTGCTCGGCGCCCTCGCCACCGCCGCCTACCTCCTGGTGGGCCTGCCCGCCGGGGTGTGGACCGACCGGCTGCGGCGCCGCCCGGTGCTGGTCGCCGGGCAGCTCCTGCACGGCCTGGTCCTGCTGTCCATCCCGCTGGCCTGGGCCCTGGACGCGCTCACCCTCGGCCAGCTGTACGTCTGCGCGCTGCTCGGCGGCGTGGCCTCCCTGTTCGCCCGGATCGCCCAGCAGGGCCTGCTCCCCTCGATCGTGGGACGCGACCGGCTCATGGCGGCCAACTCCGCTCTCGGCGGCATGTCGTCGACGGCGCTCCTGGCCGGCCGGGGCGCGGGCGGACACATGATCCAGTACCTCGGCGCGCCGTTCGTGATCCTCCTCGACGGACTGGCCCAGTGCGCCTCGGGACTGCTCACCCTCACCGTCCGGGTCCGCGAACCGGCCCCGGCCACGGGCGAGCGCCGGCTCCCGGCCGAGATGGCCGAGGGGGTGCGGCACGTGTTCGGGCATCCGCTGCTGCGGGCGATGGCCCTGTCCGCCCTCCTCGTCAACCTGGGTCTGGGCGCGATCGTGCTGATGGCTCCGGTCCTGATCGTCACCGACCTGGGGCTGCCCGAGGGCCGTGTGGGGTGGTTCTTCATGGTGGGCGCGGCGGGGGTGCTCGTCGGTTCGCTGGTCGCGACCCGCGCCGTCGACATCCTGGGGCCGGGACGCACCCTGCTGGGGTGCGCACTGCTCGCCGGGGCGGGTGCCGCCGGGGTGCCGTTCCTCAGCGCCGAAGGCTTCTGGGCGGTCGCCGCGCTCTGGGCGCTGTCCCAGGCCGGGATCGGCGCGGTCAACGTCGTACAGCTCACCCTGCGCCAGCGCTGGACCCCCGACCACCTGCTCGGCCGGATGACCGCGACCCTCCGCTTCATGATGACCGGGGCGCTCACCGTCTCCGCCCTGTACGCGGGAGCGGTCGCCCAGGTCTGGGGGGTGCGTGCCGCCCTCGTGGCGGGTGCGGCGATCGTCGCCCTGGGCTGGATCCCCCTGGCCCGCCCGTCGTCCTTCCCCGGCCGGTTCCCCGAACCCGGGGACGCTACCGGCCGAAGAGGACCTCGATGACCGGGCGGGCGACCTCCTCGGGGTCCCCGTCGGCGCTCTCGGGAAGGGCGCCGCTGAGCCACAGCTCGGCGAAGCCGTGCGCGAACGACCAGGCGCCGATGGTGGTCGCCCGGGACCGGCCGGCGTCGGCGGCCAGCGCGTCGCCGCTGGCGGCGAGGACGGCTCCGGCGCGTTCGCGCGAGGCCAGGAGTTCCGGGTCGTCCAGCCGGTACAGCTCGGGGCGGAACATCACCTCGAAGTGGGGGCGGTGCGCGAGGGCGAAGCGGATGTAGGCCAGCCCGGTCTCCCGCGGGCCGCCGGACGCCGCCGTCTCCAGGGCGTCGGCGAACAGCGCGAACCCCTCGGCGGCCACGGCGGTGAGGATCCCGGCCTTGTCGCCGAAGTGGTGGGCGGGGGCGGCGTGCGAGACGCCCGCGCGGCGGGCCAGCTCGCGCAGGCTCCATCCGGTCGGCCCGGACTCGCGGGTGGCCTCCAGCGCGGCGTCGATGACCGCACGCCGCAGGTCGCCGTGGTGATAGGTGCGCTCGGCGATCAGTCCCACCTCCCGGTCCGGGGAACCTTCTGGGGCCAGCCTATCTTTCCATTGACAAGATTCAACCCGTGGAGCAATCTTGTCAATGGAAAGATCCAAGGATCGGAGACCCGCATGGCACCCCTCATCGCCCTTCTCGGCGGCACCGCGCTCCTGTGGCTCCTGGGCCTGGCGGGCGTGGAGGCGCTGGACTGGCAGACCTCGCTGCGCGGCGGACTGGCGCTGATGTTCGTCCTCACCGGGGTGGTGCACTTCCTGCCGTCCTGGCGCCGCGACTTCGCCGGGATGATCCCGCCGGCGCTCCCGTTCCCGTACGCGCTGGTCACCGTCACCGGTGTGCTGGAGCTCGCGGGGGCGGCCGCGCTGCTGTTCCCGCCCACCGCCCCGTACGCGGCGGCCGGCCTCGCGCTGCTGCTGCTCGCCATGTTCCCGGCCAACGTCTCGGCGGCCCGTCGCGGGGTGAGCCTGGCCGGAAAGCCCGCGACCCCGCTGCTTCCCCGCACCGCCATGCAGGTCGTCTTCGTCGCGGCGGCCGTGCTCGCCGCCGTGTGAGGTCCCGGCCCCGCGCCCGCCGCCGGTACCGGGGGCCGGTACGGGGAAGGGCACGGAGCCGCCGCCCTGACTTTCGTCGGATGCGGAGGGCCGCGGCGGCGGGTTACCGTCCCCCGTATGCGCATACCCCGGATCCCGCCCGGCGGTGCGGCCCTGGCCTGCGCGGCGTCGGTGGCCCTGCTCTCCACCGCGTGGCCGTGGCTGCTCCTGCTGCTGCCGGTCCCACTGCTGCTCACCGGCCGCCTGTCCCCGGATCCGCGCCCCGCGGCGGTCGTGTACGCGGCCGCCGCTGCCGCCGGGGCGGTGTGGCTGCTGTGGTCCGGCCAGCCTCCGGGCGTGTGGATCACCGGCGGGGGCCTGGTGATCTTCGGGGTCCCGCTGCTCTGGCTGGTGGGCCGGTACCTGCGCAGCACCGCCGCCCTGGAGGAGGCGGGCTGGGAACGGGCGCAGATCCTGCGCCGGGAGATCCGCCGCACCGGGGGCACCCGGCCCCCGGGCCGCGGGGCGCCGGTCGGGACCCGGGTGCGTGTGCGGGGCCGAGCCCCCGGGCCGCCACGGGGACCCGGTGCCGCGGAGGGACGGACCACCGGCCCGGGGAGGGCCGCCCGCAGCGTGGACGCGGCCGCCCCCGGCCCCCCGGACGCCCGGCACCGGCCCGGTGCCGGGCGCCCCCTCCGCCACCGGAGCGGCTCGGGGCCGGCCGCTCAGCCCACCAGGATCTGCGGGGAGACCGCCTTGAGCATCCCCCGCGCCCAGTGCATCTGGCGGACCGAGCGCGGACGGCACCGCTCGGTGACGGCGAGAAGGCCGGTGTCGGCGATGATCTGGGCGCCCTGGCCGAGCAGGTCCCAGTCCAGCGCCACCCCGCCGCTCATCCGGTACAGCCGCCTCAGGTCCGCCAGCAGCAACAGGTCCGTGTCGGATTCCTCCCCGGGTAGTTGCCGCTCACCCTCCTCCGGCGGCTCAGGGTGTTCCGGTCCGGAGAGGTCCATGCCGTAGCGGGGAGCGATCGCCTCTATCTCGTGCATGTGGTCCCGGGACCACGCCGCCAGGTCACCGGCCACATGGCGGACCTCGTACTCCTCGGGGTGCCGGTCGGCCACCCGCAGCAGTTCGACCTCCAGGTCGCTCTCCGAGCGGTGCAGTTCCCGCAGGGCCACTCCGATCCTCATCGCCTTCCTCCCCCGCCGTGCTCCTCCAGGGTGTCCGCTTCGCCCCGCGTGCCCGCCACCTCCGCACCCACCGGTGCGGACGCGGTCGTCGTGGGCGCGGGGGACGGCCGCCCACCGCCCGGGCCCAGGGGGCGCAGCCGGACGGCGGCGGACTTGAAGAGGGGCTGTTTGGACACGGGGTCCCACGCGGTGGCGGACAACTCGTTGGCCGCCCGGTCCCGCTCCCCGCCCGGGTCCGACGCGTCGGTGTCCCAGTAGCCGTAGTGGAAGGGGACGAACAACACCCCGGGGCGGATCCCGCTCACCCTGGCGCGGGCCCTGACCACCCCGCGCCGCGAGCGCACCTCCACCGGATCGCCCTCGCCGATCCCCGCCTCACGCGCGTCGGAGGCGGAGACCTCCACCCACACCTCGGGGGCGGCCCGCTGGAGCTCGGGCGCGCGCCCCGTCTTGGTGCGCGTGTGGAAGTGGTAGAGCGTACGGCCGGTGATCAGCGTGAAGGGGTACTCTCCGTCCGGTTCCTCGTGCGGGGGCACGTACTCCACCGCCTTGATCATCGCCCGGCCCTCCGGGTTCGCCGCACGGTACTCCGCCTCCTCCATCGGCGCCCCCGTGACGAGGTCGCGGCCGTAGCTCTCGCACTCCTCGGGACGGGCCCAGAACCGGCCGTCCGAGTAGAGCCGCTCGGTACCGTCCGGGTGCTCCTCGTCGCAGGGCCACTGGATACCGCCGGTGTCCCGCAGCCGGTCGTAGGTGAGACCGGAGTAGTCGCAGGGACGGCCCGCGCTGACCCGCTTCCACGCCTCGAAGGCCGAGGCGGGGTCATGCCACTGCGGGAAGGGCCGCCCGTCCTTGTCACGGAAGTCCATCCGCCGCGCGTAGTCGAGGAAGATGTCCAGGTCCGACCGTGCCTCGCCCGGCGGCTCCACGGCCTTCTCGGACAGGTGCACGGTGCGGTCGCTGTTGGTGAACGTGCCGGTCTTCTCGCCCCAGGTCGCCGCCGGCAGCACCACGTCGGCGAGTTCCGCCGTCTCCGTCATGAAGACGTCCTGGACCACCAGGAACAGCTCCCGGCGCGCGAGGACGCTCCGGATCCTCCGCAGCTCGGGCAGCGACACCGCCGGATTGGTCGCGCTGACCCACAGGAAGCGGACCGACCCCTTCTCCGCGTAGCGCATGATCTGCATGGCGTGCGTGGGCGGGGCGTAGTGCGGGATCCGCATGGGATCCAGGTTCCAGGCCGCCGCGAGGTCGGAGATGTGCCCGTCGTTGTTCCAGTTGCGAAAGGCCGTCAGGTCGCCGTCGGCACCGCACTCGCGGGTGTTCTGCGCGGTGGGCTGGCCGTTCATCTGGAGCACGCCCGCTCCGGGGCGGCCCAGCATGCCGCGCAGCAGGTGGACGTTGTTGACCTGCACGGCCGCGGCGGTGGCCTGGTTCGACTGGTAGAAACCCTGGAGCACGGTCGACAGCAGCCGTTCGGCACCGCCCAGAAGCGCGGCGGCCTCCCGGATGCGTTCCGCGGGCAGGTCGCAGATCCCGGCCGCCCGTTCGGGCGGGTAGTCGGCCGTGACCCGGGCCAGCTCCTCGTAACCGACGGTGTGGGACCGCACGTAGGCGTGGTCCACCCGGTCGGTCCGGATGAGTTCATGCAGGATGGCATTCATCAGGGCGACGTTGGTGCCCGGGCGGGGGGCCAGGTGCAGCGCGGCGTGCTCGGCCACCGGTGTCGGCCTGGGGTCCACGCACAGCAGCCGGGGCGGGTTCGGCCCGGCCAGCCGGTCGAGGACCCGGGACCACAGCACCGTCTGCGTCTCGGCCATGTTGTGGCCGTACAGGGCCATGACGTCGGCGTGGTCGATGTCGCCGTAGGACCCCGGCTGCCCGTCGCAGCCGAACGAGGCCTTCAGCGCGGCGGCGGCCGTGGCCGTGCACAGCCGCGTGTTGCCGTCCAGGTGGTTCGTTCCGATCGCCCCGTGGGCGATGGCGGCGAGGGTGTGGTACTCCTCCAGGAACAGCTGGCCGCTCGTGTAGAAGCCGAGGGCGGAGGCGCCCTGTTCGTCGAGCAACTCCCTGCTGCGCTCCACCACGAGGCCCATCGCGGTGTCCCAGTCGGTTTCCACCAGCTCGCCGCCGCGGCGCACGAGGGGACGGGTGAGCCGGTCGGGGGAGTGGTTGGCCTGCCAGCCGTAGAGGTCCTTGGGGCCCAGGCGCCCGCGGTTCACCCGGTCCTCCCCGCGGCCCCGCACCCCGACGATCCGGCCGTCCTTCACCGCGATGTCCATCGCGTCGCCGTTGGAGTGCAGGATCGAGGCGGACGGCACCCACCGGTCGACGTCCTCGGGCCCCACCCCCTCGGCGAGGTGGAGGTCGACCCTCGTCGGCCATCGCCCGCCCGGAGCGTAGGGGGTGCGCGTTCCCCAGGGTTCTGCGATCGGATCCCTCGACGGCACGGGAGACCACCTCTCTCATCGCGGCACGGCGCCGACGGCGCCACGCACGCCGACCGCACCGGCCGGTGAACTCCTGCGGCGGTGCGGCCCCGGACGCCGTCGGTAGGTGGCACACAGTATGGGTGCGAAGCCGCAGAAAAGCGGCGGCACACGCGGGGAGGGCCGAAACAGCCCCGAATCGGCTCCCCGCGCCGGAGGAGGGGGCGCGCCCGGGATCCCGGTGCGGGCGGACCCGGCCGCCGGCCGGGCCGTCGCACCCGTGTGAGGGCCCGGAACACGAAGAAGGCCCGGGCCCCTCGTACGAGGGGCCCGGGCCGGAGCGCGGAGGATCGGGGATTTGAACCCCGGATGGGCGTAAACCCAAACCGCATTAGCAGTGCGGCGCCATAGACCTGACTAGGCGAATCCTCCTGGCTGCCACAAGGGTACAGACACGGGGCCGCACTGTGCAAAACGAATCCCCCGAGGGCTCCGTCTCACCGCCCCGGCAGCGCCCTCAACGCACGGCGCGCAGCCGCCTCCCGCCCTCCTCGCCGGCCTGTGGGACCCCGCCGGCCTGCGGCAGGAGGTCCCGCAGGGCCCGCTCCGACGGGCTGCCCGGCTGCGCGCTGTAGGCGATGAGCCGCTGCCCCGGGCCGCCCGGGATCTGGAGCGTCTCGAAGGCCAGCTCCAGCCGCCCCACCACCGGGTGGTCCATCCGCTTGGTCCCCGACGTGCAGGTCCGCACCGGGTGCCGGGCCCAGAGCCCGGCGAACTCCTCGCTCTGCACGGCCAGCAGGCCGACCAGCTCGGCCAGCCCGCGGTCCTCGGGGTGGCGGCCCGCGGTCAGGCGCAGCGAGGCCACCGCGAGCGTCGCCTCCTCCGCCCAGCGCTCCCCGTAGAGGGCGCGCATGTGCCCGTCCAGGAACAGCATCCGGGTCAGGTTGGGGCGGCGCTCGGGCAGGTCGGGGTCCCCCGGGCCCAGGTGGCCCCCGAGCAGGGCGTGACCGCGTTCGTTCCAGGCCAGGATGTCGTTGCGGCGGTCCAGGACCAGCGCGGGCACCCCCGCCATCGCGTTGATCAGCTGGCGCGCCGATCCCCCCGCCTGCCCGGGCCGGGAAGGGGAGGGGCGGCCGGCGGCGGGGGAGGCCAGGTCCATCAGGTGCGCGGTCTCGTCCCCGTCCAGCCGCAGGGCCCGCGCGATCGCGGTCAGCACCTCGCGCGACACCCGGGCGGCCCGCCCCTGCTCCAGCCGCGTGTAGTGGGTGACGCTCACCCCGGCGAGCATGCACAGCTCCTCCCGCCGCAGCCCGGGCACCCGGCGGCGCCCGCCGTACGGGGTCAGGCCCACGTCCTCGGGGCGCAGCGACCCGCGGCGGGTCCGGAGGAAGTCACCGAGTTCGGAAGCGGCGGGCATGGTCTGGTCCTCTCCGGGGTGCTGCGCGCGGTCGTCCACAGGAACGCCCCGGATGCCGCGGGTTCTTCCGGCCGCGGCGCCCCGGGGGTGGTCACGCCGTGACCACCCTCCCGGAGGCTGCCCGCGACGCGGTCCTGGCTCCGCCGCCGCGCCCGGACGAGGGTGGCCGTGACGACGAACCCGAGGAGGGACCCATGTCCGTGAACACCGGCGCGCCCGCGGCGGCCACAGGAGGTCCGACGCGGCTGACACCGCGCATGGCCGTCATCCTGGTGGTGCTGCTGTCGGCGCAGTTCATGCTGGCCGTCGACTTCTCCATTCTCAACGTCGCGCTGCCCGTCATCGGAGACGGGCTGGGCTTCACGCTCGCGAACCTCCAGTGGATCGCCACGGCGTTCGCCCTGTGCGCGGCGGGCTTCACCCTGCTCTTCGGGCGGATCGCCGACCTGTTCGGCCGCCGTCGCCTCTTCCTGGGCGGCCTCGCCGTCCTGGGCCTGTCCTCCCTGCTGGGCGGGTTCGCCACCACCCCCGAGGCGCTGATCGCCGCTCGCGTCCTCCAGGGCCTGGCCACCGCCGCGGTCACCCCGGCGGGCCTGTCCCTGCTCACCACCTCCTTCCCGGAGGGGCCGCTGCGGGAGCGCGCGCTGGGCCTCAACGGCGCGCTGATGTCTGCCGGGTTCATCACCGGTGCCGTCCTGGGCGGGCTCCTCACCGACCTGCTGTCGTGGCGGTGGGCGTTCTTCGTCAACGTCCCGGTGGTGCTCCTCGTGCTGGTCGTCGCCCCGATCGTCATCAAGGAGTCCCTGCCGGAGGGGCGGCCCAGGCTGGACGCGCCGGGTGCCCTGCTGGTCACCCTGGGCCTGCTCGCGGTGGTCCACGGCTTCTCGCGGGCGGGCGAGGCGGGCTGGTCGGAGCCGCACACCTGGGTGCCCCTGGCGGTCGGCGCCGTGCTGTTGGTCCTGTTCGTCCTGGTGGAGTCCAGGGTCCAGGCCCCGCTGGTGCCGATCCGCATCCTGCGCCGGCGCACGGTGGCCTGGGGGAACATCGCCGGGTTCACCGCGTTCCTCACCGAGACCTCGCTGGTCTTCCTGCTCACGCTCTACCTCCAGAACGTGCTGGGCTTCAGCCCGCTGGCGGCCGGCCTGTCCTTCGCGGTCCTGGGCGCCGGAACCGTCGTGGGCGGAGTCCTCGCGGCCCGCGTCATCAGGGCGACATCCACCAGGGCCGCACTGGTCCTCGGCGGCGTGGTGCAGAGCGCGGCGACCTTCGCCCTGCTCGGCCTGGGCGCCGACCAGGGGAGCATGCCCCTTCTCCTGGGCGCGACCTTCGTCGGCGGCGTGGGCAACATGCTGGTCATCGTCGGGTTCATGGTCACCGCCACCTCCGGTCTGCCCGACGGCGAGCAGGGCCTGGCCACGGGCCTGGCGACCATGACCCAGCAGGTCGGCATAACCGTGGGAACGCCGGTCATGAGCGCGGTCGCCACCTCGGCGATCGTCGGAGCCGGCACGGCGGCGACCCTGGGCGGCCTGACCACGGCCATCGCCGTCAACGCGACGGTCGTCCTGGTGGGAGTGCTCGCGGCGGTGTTCTTCCTCGGCGCGCGGGGACGGGCGTGAACCGGGGCCCGGCGGAGGCCGGGGCTCAGCCGGTGGTGCGCTCGATGATGAGGTCGGCGTCCCTGCGCAGCCGGTCCACGGCGCGGGAGAGGGTGCTCTTGACGGTGCCCAGGGTGACGCCCATCCGCTCGGCGATCTGCGCCTCCGTCAGGTCCTCGTAGTAGCGGAGGACGACCGTGACCCGCTGGCGTTCGGGGAGCTTGTCGATGGACCGGTGCACCACGTCTGCGAGGTCGCTGCGCCAGGTGGGGTCGTCCACCCGCTGCTCGGGGATCTCGTCGGTGGGGTACACGTCCAGGTGGCTGCGGCGCCACTCGGAGATCCGGGCGTTGACCATGGCGCGGCGCACGTACCCGTCGCGGGCTCGCGGGTCGTTGATGCGCTCCCAGGACAGGAAGGTCTTGACCAGGGCGGCCTGGAGCAGGTCCTCGGCGTCGTTGTGGCTGCCGGTGATGGACCTGGCCATGCGCAGCAGGGCGGGGCCGCGTTCGGCGACGTAGCTGCTGAAGTCCTCGTACCGGCGGGTCTGCTTGGTGCCGTCCATGTGTCCACCGCCTCTCGCCGCCTCGGAAGGTGCCTGTGGCCTCAACTCTCACACAGTGAGCGCAAACTCCCGGGAACCTGTGTCCCACGCGTGGACAAACCGCGCGTTGCGGACGCTCCCGTTCTCCCCGCGGAGGCGGGGAGAACGGGCCGGTGCCGGGGAGGACATGCCCAAGGCAATGTTCGGGACATGCGGACGGCATGAACCGCCGCGCTCCGGCGTGTGAGCCGCGGGTCGGCCCCTTCATCGGGAGAATGGGCGCTATAGGACGAGTCGGGCGACAGGGGGACGCGAACGACATGTCAGTGATGACGGACAACCACCGAGGCCGCGCCAGGTTCACCGGCGCGCTCCTGGGACCCGGGGCCGCGCCCGAACCCACACCGCCGAACAGGCGGGTGTCCCGCGGCGTCGTCGTCGACGCCACCTCCTACATGCTCTGCCTGGCCACCCCGGGCGGAGAGGAGCGCTTCCTCTACGAGAGCGCCACCACCTTCTGGCGCGGCGGCGAGGTCCGGCCCACCGAGCTGCGCCCCGGGGACGACGCCGTCGTCCGGTGCTCGCACGACGGGCGCCTGGTGGCCGAACGCGTCTGGGCCCAGGCCGCCCGAGCCACCGGCGTCATCACCGAACACCACGACGGCACCCTGGAGATCGACCCCGGGCACGGCCGCCCGCGTCTCACCGTGGTCATCCCCTACCGCACCTCGGGACGGATCACCGTGCGCCACCCCAGGCTGGAGCCCGGGTACCTGTTCGACGCCGTCGGAATCTGGCGCGACGGCGCCGTCTGGGCGGTGCGCCCGGCCACCACCCAGCCGCCCTACCCCCTGGCCGCCACGCCCAGGCGCCCGCCCACCAGGCGGTACTCCGCCACCCTGAACGGCATCGCCACCTGGTACGACCCCGCCTGGGGGCGCGCCCCGCACCTGGATCCGCGTGCCCACGCCACCGGCCTGGCCTACCCGGCGATCGACCGGGCGGGCCATCCCGCGTCCTGCGACCGGCGCACCTCCTGCGTGCCTCTGCCGCTGCTGTCCACCGGGGCCGTGGTGAGCCTGCGCAACGACTGCACGCGCGAGTCCGCCGCCCTGCCCGTCATCGACTGCGCCGCGGCCGACAGCTGGCTGTGCGACCTGTGCCCCGCCTGCGGGGGACAGGGCGCCGGGCGCCTCGCCTCGCTCACCATGTCCTCCTTCGTCGCCCTGGGCGGGCGCCTGGAGGACGGCTGCTTCAACGCGACCGTCACGGTCCACGACGGAGAGGTGTGACATGCCGACGGACATCCTCCAGGCGCTGAGAGAGGTCCAGCTGCCGCTCCTGGCGGTGCTGCTCCTGTTCGGCGCGCTCACCAAGCTCGGCTCCCGGGACGTGTCCTCGGGGCTGTCCATCCTGCTCCCCGCCCGCATGCGCCGCCCCGCGGTGCTGGGCACAGGGCTGCTGGAGGCCGCCCTGGCCGCGGGCCTGGTCCTGCTCTCCGGTCCGCCCGGCGAGGCGGCCCGCCTGCTCACCGCCCTGGTGTTCGCCGCCTCCGTCGTGGTCCTGCTGCTGGTCCGCCGCCGCGAACCGGAGGCGGGCTGCGGCTGCTTCGGTGGCCTCAGCCGCGCGCCCATCGGGTGGCGCACCCTGACCCGGGCCGGGCTCCTGTCCGCTGCGGCGCTGCTCACCCTGGGGCTGGAGCCGACCGCCTGGCAGGCGGTCCTGGGGGCGGGGCCGGTGCACGCCGCCGTGCTGGGCGCCGAACTGCTCCTGCTGGCGCTGGTCAGCCCCGAGCTGCGCGGGATCGCCGCCCGGTTGGGCACCCGCGAGCCCTGCGAGCTGCGGGAGGTCTCCGAGCGCTCGGTCCAGCGCAGGCTCCGCCGCAGCGACGTGTGGCGCACCAACCGGCCGCTGCTGCTCGACACCGAGCCGCTCGACGTCTGGCGCCACGGCTGCCACCGCTTCCTGCGCTACGACGGGCTGCGACACGGCACCCGCGTGGACGTGGTCTTCGCGGTGCGCATCGGCGGGCGGTCGCGCACCGCCGTGCGCGCGGCGGTGGTGGCCCGGGACAGCGGCACGTCCGTGGCGTCCTTCGGCGCGGTGTCCGACCGCGAGCTCCAGGGCCCGCCGCGGCGCCTGCCCGGCCCGCGCCGGGCGGCGCGGCTGGACGCCGAGCGCCAGGACCGGGCCCGGGAGGCCGCGAGCCTGGACAAGGCCGTGGGCAACCCCTCGGCGCGCGCCGACTCCTGGCCCAGCGAGGACCTGGAGGCCGAGGTGGCCGGAGGCCGCGGCGGAGCCTAGCCGAGCTTCTCCTGCTGGCGCTCCACGGAGGCGCGGGTGAACCCGAGCAGCATCTCCTCGTAGTCCTCCAGGGAGCCCGGCCCCATGATCGAGGTGGTGCCGACCAGGTCGCCGTTGCGGTACATGACGCTGTACATGTGGTTGCGCTCGCCGTCGGTGTCCACGTCCACGGCGAAGCCCCGCGACGCGTCTCCGAGCGTCGGCAGCTCCGCCAGGTCGCGCACCTCGTAGCCGGAGGAGGTGCCGTCCTCGTAGGTGGCGGTGTAGGTGTCGCAGTCCTCGGGCGGCCGGGCGTCGAGCGCGGCGGCCGCCCCCTCCTCGTCCAGCCGGACCAGGAGGTGGGTGAGCGAGCCCCGGTCCCACTGGTAGGAGGTCAGGGAGGCGGGGGCGGCCTGCACCGCCTCGGCGTCGGCCCACCGGTTGGCGGCGTCCAGGCAGGCGGGCTTGTCGAGCTCGGTGGTGGCCCGCACCTGCTCGCTGTACTGCACGGTGACCAGCTCGGAGTAGACGCCGGCCTCGCTGCCCTCGGGCATGATCTCGGCGCCCTCGAACGAGATGAGCTGGGCGTCGTGCAGCAGCGCGGCCTCCTCCGCGGCCTCGCCGCCGTCCTCCCCGGCGGGGCCGCCGCAGGCGCTCAGAACGAGGACCAGGGGCAGGCCGGCATAAAGGGCCCATGATCGGATGCCCTTTCCCCCGTTGCCGAGAAAGCGGCTCTGACCAGCGGTGACCCGAGCCGTCGTGGCGGGTTCCGGACGCGAGCGCATGGTGTTGTCTCCTCGTTTGTGCGATATTTCCGCTGGGAGCGGTGACCGACCCGGACGCGATATAGCTGAGCGTGTCTCGGGGCTAGCACAAAGTATTGAGGAAGGACAATGGTGTCGGAGTCGAAATCGCCATATCTGCGGTCGGTGCTGGAGAGCATCCCCGCCTACAAGCCGGGCAGGAAGGTCATCGGGCCCGACGGGCGATCCATCAAGCTGTCCTCCAACGAGAGCCCCTACGGGCCGCTCCCGTCCGTGCGCGAGGCCGTCGCCCGCGCCGCCGCCGACCTCAACCGCTACCCGGACCCGGGCGCGTCCGAGCTCACCGCGGCGCTGGCCCGCAGGCTGGACGTCCCCGAGGACCACATCGGCCTGGGCGCGGGCTCGGTCGGCCTGCTCCAGCAGCTGCTGGAGGCCGTGGGCGAGCCGGGGGCCGAGGTCGTCTACGCCTGGCGCTCCTTCGAGGCCTACCCGCTGCTCGCCGAGCTGGCCGGGGTGACCTCCGTGCGGGTGCCGCTGCGCGACGAGACCCACGACCTCGACGCGATCCTCGACGCCATCACCGAGAACACCCGCATGGTGCTGGTCTGCAACCCCAACAACCCCACCGGCACCGCGGTGCGCGAGGCGGAGCTGACGGCCTTCCTGGACCGGGTCCCCGAGCACGTGCTGGTCATCCTGGACGAGGCGTACCGCGAGTACGTTCGCGATCCGCAGGTACCCGACGGCGTCACCCTGTACCGCGACCGTCCCAACGTGGCCGTCCTTCGCACCTTCTCCAAGGCCTACGGCCTGGCGGCGGTGCGCCTGGGCTTCCTGGTCGGGCACCCGCCGGTGGTCGCCGCGGTGCGCAAGACCCTGGTGCCGTTCGCGGTCAACCACCTGGCCCAGGCCGCGGGCATCGCCTCCCTGGAGGCCGAGGGCGAACTGCTGGAGCGCGTGGAGGCCACCGTCGCCGAGCGCGTGCGCGTGCGGGAGGCCCTGCTGGCCGCCGGGTGGAGCGTGCCGCCCACCGAGGCCAACTTCGTGTGGCTGCGCCTGGACGGGGACACCCTCGACTTCGCCGCCGCGTGCGCGGAGTCCGGCGTGTCCGTGCGCCCCTTCGACGGCGAGGGCGCCCGCGTCAGCCTGGGCACCCCGGAGGAGAACGACGTCCTCCTCTCCGTGGCCCGGGAGTACCCGAAGCGCCGCTGACCCGCCGGTTCCCTCCCGGCGCGGTCCGCCCCGGACCCGCGCCGGGAGGCGCCGCCGGTCCCGCACGTCCCGGCCCCGACTCAGCCGCGGTGTGCGGCCCGGGTCAGGTCGCGGGCCAGGTGGGAGCGGTGCAGCCGCCGGGTGCGCAGCAGCCTCCGCAGGTCGGCACGTGTGTCGTGCGCCAGCTGCACGTGGAAGTAGTTGACCTGTTCCAGGACGGCGAACAGCCACAGCGGGACGCCCACCGCCACCCGGCTCCAGTGCCCGCCCTCCGCCAGGGCGGCCGCCACCACCGCCCCCGTCAGGGCGAACAGCGCGACGTTGACCCACCGCAGGGCCCGGAACACCGGCATGCCCGCGGGCAGCCGCCCGCCCCGGGACGCCTGGCGCAGCTTGAGCCACCAGTAGGCGGACCCCTCCACCAGCAGCAGCGCGAACATGCCGAACCCGGCGAGATTGGTGGGGGAGGCGGGGGCGCCGAGCACGGCGAACAGGACGAGGCCGAACAGGGGGATGTTGACGAGCTCCAGCACCGCCAGGGAGCGCAGCCGGCGACGGATCACGGCGAGGGCCTTCTCGGAGGGGTGTACCGCGCCTCGGCGGGCACCGGAGGGGCGCCTCCCAGGGGGGAAGGCGCCCCGTGTGTCGGGTACGGGCCGCGGCTACTTGCCCGCGGCGTCCTTGTCGAGCTTCTCCACGATGAGCCGGTACAGCTGGCGGGGGCGCCCCGGCTGGAGCGTGCGGTTGGGGGGCAGGGGCCAGGCGAGCCCCTCCTCCACGAGGGTGCGCAGGAGCCGACGCGCGGTCCGGGAGGTGACGCCGAGCATCCGCCCGGCGTTCTCCGCGTCGACGACGAGGGGGCCGTCCTCCTCCGCGATCTTCTCCGAGAGCCGGATCAGCGTCTCGCGGCCCTTGGTGCGCAGCGGTTCGGAGGACTGCCGTGCGGGCGCGCGCTGGGCCGGGACCAGGGAGCGACCCTCCCGGTCCACCGCGAAGCTCTGACGGGACGCCTGGGCGCGGTTCAGGGCCGCCCGGGCGTGCGCCTCGGCGTCCTGGGTCGTGCGCCCCATGCCGATGCCCACCTCGATGGCGATCCCGAGCTCCGCCTTGATGCGCTCCACGAACGGCGGCTGCCGGAAACCCTCGGTCGCCGTCACGAGCGAGCCCCGCGTCGCGGTGATCATGAACGAATGGTCGTCCAGACGGTGCGCCGTGGCGTTGATCCGGTGGGCCTCCTGGAGCAGGAGCCGGTGCAGCGACAGCCGCAGCTCCTCCCGCCAGTAGCGGGGCGTCGACCGCCGGGAGGAGTCCCGCAGCGTCGGCACGTCCACCACGACCACGCCCAGCTGCGCCTCCTCCAGCCGGTGGTGGGCGCCCAGCAGGCCGGCGGTCTGCAGCGCGCTGCGCACCCCGGCGTTGGTCGGCCGCAGCCGCACCACCGGGACGCCGATGGCCTCCAGCCGCTCCGCGACCCCGCGCACGCACGTGATCGCCATCTTGGTGGCCTTGCGCCGCCACAGCCCCTCGTGGAACGAGGTGAGCTGGGCGGTGTTGGTCAGCTCCTCGTGGACGTGGATGCCGTCCACGGGCAGGTCGACCTCGGAGTAGGCCTCCACGACGTCGGCGCGGCTCAGCACGTCCAGACTGGCTCTGGTCGGGTCGTATCGCTCGTCCAGGGTGGCGCGGAGCAGTGCCTCGTGCAGGCTGGCGCCCCCGAGCGGCACGTAGGTGGCGGGCATCGTCAGGACGCCGGCCTTCCGCGCGAACTCGTAGGGAACCGGGCTGGCGAACAGGTACGCGTCGATCGCCGAACCCAGCCTGACGACCTTGTCCGTCGCCTCTTGCTCATCTCGGTATGCGGCGGCGATGAGTCTGGCGTTGAGGGGCCCCGTGGACCCAGGACCCATGAGCATGACCCGCTCGACCACCTCATGGGGCCCTATGACGCCGATCGTCAAATCGCCAGTACGCTGGGCACTCACCTCGGGTTGCTCCCCGCTACCATTCCACGCTCTTCACTATGTGCGCCCACTGGTTTCCCGACCCGATCTCTGTCACGGCATGATTGCCGAGATCGTACCCATTGTGCGGGGCCAAAGAAGATCGTTTTCCATATCAACGCCGAAAGCCCGGGTGGGAGACGGGCTCCCACCCCGGCTTGAACTGCGCTTTCGACCCGCTACGAGACGACGACGCGCTCCACGTCGGCACCTAGCGCGGCGAGTCGCGTCGCGAACTGAGCGTGACCGCGGTCCACCAGATAACCAGGCGCCACGATTGTCTCACCTTCGGCGACCAGTCCGGCGAGCACCAGTGCCGCACCGGTGCGCAGGTCGTGGGCGATCACCTCGGTGCCGCGCAGGTGGGTCGAACCGTGCACGATGGCGCGGGTCCCCTCCACCTCGATCTTGGCACCCATCTTGTTGAGCTCGTCGGCCAGCGCGAAGCGGCCGTCGTAGATCGCCTCGTGGATGTAGCTCTCACCCTCGGCCAGGGTGGACAGGGCCATGAGCGGCGACTGCAGGTCGGTGGCGAAACCCGGGAACGGCGAGGTCACCGCGTTGATCGGGCGCAGCGGCACGGAGGGGTCGCGGGTCACGTGCAGGACCGCGCCCTCCTGCGAGAACTCCACGCCCATCTGCTCCAGCTTCCACCGGGCCACGCCCAGGTGGTCCAGGTTGGCGCCGACCAGGCTGACCTCGCCGCCGGTGGCGGCGACGGTCATCGCGAACACGCCGGCGTCGATGCGGTCCGACATGATCGTGTGCTCGACCGCGGTGAGTTCCTCGACACCCTCGACCGTGATGAGACCGGTACCGCCGCCGCGGATCTTGGCGCCCATGGCGGTGAGGAACTCGATGACGTCGAGGACCTCGGGCTCCAGCGCGGCGTGCTCGATCACCGTCGTGCCGGGGGCCAGGACCGCGGCCATGAGCAGGTTCTCGGTGCCGGTGTGGGACGGCGTGTCCAGGTACAGGCGGCCGCCGCGGAGGTTGGAGGCCTCCACGTTGATGTGGTTGCGCTCGGGGTCCTCGGTGACCTCGGCGCCCAGGCGCGCGAAGCCCCGGTAGTGGAAGTCCAGGTTGCGGCTGCCCAGGTTGCATCCGCCGACGCCCTCGATCCGGGCGCGCCCGGTGCGGTGCATCAGGGCCGGGACGAAGAGCACCGAGCCGCGGAAGCGCGCTGCGATCTCGGCGGGGAGAACGGCCCGCTCGGGGTCGTTGAGCCCGGAGGCGTCGATGACCACGGTCCGCTCGGCCTCATGGAACTCGACCTTGGCGCCGATGTGCTCGGCGAGTTCGAGGGAGCGGTAGACATCCTCGATGACGGGGACGTTGCGCAGCACCGTACGACCCTTGGCCGCGAGAAGAGCGGCTCCGATCATCGGCAGGACGGCGTTCTTCGCGCCCTGGATGAACGCCGTACCGCTGAGGGGGCGTCCGCCGCGGACGCGGTAACGAACCTCCTGGCCCATGCTCATGTGCTCCTTTGTGAGGCAGATGTGAAAAAAGGTCACCCTCGTCGGGTTTCGCCTATGTGCGTTTTAGACGCGGGTTTCCCCTGGAACGTTCGACGAACTTGTGTGACCTGCACGGCCAGCGAGCCGGTGTGTTCGCGACGACTCTATAGCACCCTCCGGCCCAGACCGGTCCAGAACGTGGTATACCCCCAGATCGGGCGGGGAGTCCGCGAAACGGCCAAAGAGGTATTCGCCCAACGGGAAAGACCAGGGTAGGTGTGGGGATGCCGCGTACATGGCCGGACACCTGACGGGTGCCGTACGCGACCTCCCCACCATACGCGTTCCCGGAGGCCATTCCGAGACCAGCGTGCCCGGAATCACTCCTTGGGGCGCGTCACAGCTTGGGTTCGGATCCGGTCAACCGTCGGAAGATCTCCGCGTAGCGGTCCAGCGTGTGCTCGACCACGGCCTCCGGAAGCTCCGGCGGCGGCGTGTCCGCGGCCCGGTCCCAGCCCGACGCGGCCGAGGTCAGCCAGTCGCGGACCACCTGCTTGTCGAAGGACGGCTGCGGCCCGCCCGGTTCCCACTCGTCCGCCGGCCAGTACCGGGACGAGTCCGGGGTGAACACCTCGTCGGCCAGCACCAGCGCGCCGTCGGTGTCCCGGCCGAACTCGAACTTGGTGTCGGCCAGCAGCACCCCGCGCTCGCGCGCCACCTCGCGGCCGCGCGTGTACACCCGCAGGGTGAGGTCGCGCAGCGCCCCGGCGAGTTCGGCGCCGTGCCGGTCCACGACCGTCTCGAACGACACGTTCTCGTCGTGGTCGCCCACCTCGGCCTTGGTGGCCGGGGTGAAGATCGGCTCGGCCAGCTCCGAGCCGTCCACCAGGCCCTCCGGCAGCGGCACCCCGCACACGGTGCCGTCCACCCGGTACTCGGCCAGGCCGGAACCGGTCAGGTAGCCGCGTGCCACGCACTCCACCGGCACCATGTCCAGCCTGCGGCACACCAGTGTCCGCCCGGCCCAGTCGGCCGGCGCGCCCTGCGGCGGCACGTCCGACACCACGTGGCCGGGGACCAGGTCGGCGACCCGGTCGAACCACCACAGGGACAGCTGCGTCAGCAGACGGCCCTTGCCGGGGATCTCGGTGGGCAGCACCCAGTCGTACGCGGAGATCCGGTCGCTGGCCACCATCACCAGGTCGCCGGACCCGGTGGCGTACAGCTCGCGGACCTTGCCGGTGTGCAGGTGGGTCAGGCCCTCGACCCGGACCGGCTCGGGCCGGACGACGAAACCGCTCATCGTGGAAAGGTGTCCTTTGCTTCTACGGCCGACCGCTCGGGCCGGAGGGCACTGCGCTCCGGTGCTCAGCGCTGGATCTCGGCGGCGGCCCGCTCGGCGATGTCGGTCCGGTGGAAGGAGCCGCGCAGCTCGATCCGGGACACCGCCGCGTAGGCGCGCTCGCGCGCCTGCGCCAGGTCGGCGCCGGTCCCCACCACGCTGAGCACCCGGCCGCCCGCCGACACCACGTCGCGGGTCCCGCTCCAGGCGGTCCCGGCGTGCAGCACGTAGGCGCCCTCCACGGCGTTCGCCTCGGCCAGGCCGCCGATGACGTCGCCCTTGACCGGGTCGCCCGGGTAGTTCTCGGCGGACACCACGACGGTGACCGCGGAGCCCTGCCTCCACTGGAGGGAGCCGATGCCCTTCAGCCCGGAGGTGTCGGTGGCCTGGAGGACCGCGCCGATCGGGCTGGCCAGCCGGTCCAGCACCACCTGGGTCTCCGGGTCGCCGAAGCGGGCGTTGAACTCCACCACGCGGGGGCCCCTGGAGGTGAGCGCCAGGCCCACGTACAGCAGGCCCTGGTAGCGGGTGCCGCGACGGTTCATCTCCCGCAGGGTCGGCCGCACGACCGACTCCATGACCTCGTCCACCAGCCCGGCGGGGGCCCACGGCAGCGGCGCGTACGCGCCCATCCCGCCGGTGTTGGGGCCCTGGTCGCCGTCGTAGGCGCGCTTGAAGTCCTGGGCGGGCAGCAGCGGCAGCGCGTGCACACCGTCGCTCAGCACGAACAGGGACACCTCCGGGCCGTCGAGGAACTCCTCGATGACGACCCGGCCGCACTCGCGCGCGTGCCGCTCGGCCAGCGCCCGGTCCTCGGTGACCACCACGCCCTTGCCCGCCGCGAGGCCGTCGTTCTTGACGACGTAGGGGGCGCCGAACTCGTCCAGCGCCTCGGAGACCTGGCCGGCCGAGCGGCAGACCCTGGCCTTGGCGGTGGGCACGCCCGCCGCCTCCATGACCTCCTTGGCGAACGCCTTGGAGCCCTCCAGGCGGGCCGCCTCCTTGTCCGGGCCGAACACCGGGATGCCGCGTTCGCGCAGCGCGTCGGCGACCCCGGCGACCAGCGGCGCCTCCGGGCCCACGACGACCAGCTCCGCGCGGATGCGCGCGGCCAGCTCGGTCACCGCCAGCCCGTCGGTCACGTTGATCACGTGGTTGTCGGCCAGCTCCGAGATGCCCGGGTTGCCCGGGGCACAGTGGATGGCGGTGACACCCGGGTCGAGGGACAGCGCGCGGACGAGGGCGTGCTCGCGGCCTCCGCCGCCGAGGACGAGGGCTTTCACTACTGGGGGCCTCTTCGTGTGGGAGGGCTGACAGCGGACAGGCGGGCGCCGGTCAGACCAGGGAGCGCAGCTCGAGGGTCTGGTCGCGGCCGGGGCCCACGCCGATGGCGGAGATCGGGGCTCCGGCCATCTCCTCCAGAGTACGCACGTACACCTGGGCGTTCTTGGGGAGTTCTTCGAATTCCCGGGCTCCGGTGATGTCCTCCGACCAGCCTTCGAGGTACTCGTAGACCGGCGTGGCGTGGTGGAAGTCGGTCTGGGTCATCGGGATCTCGTCGTGGCGGACCCCGTCGACCTCGTAGGCGACGCAGACCGGGATGCGGTCCAGGCCGGTGAGCACGTCGAGCTTGGTCAGGAAGAAGTCGGTGATGCCGTTGACACGGGTGGCGTACCGGGCGATCGGCGCGTCGAACCAGCCGCAGCGGCGGTCGCGGCCGGTGGTGACCCCGTACTCGTGCCCCTGGGTGCGCAGCCAGGCGCCCTGCTCGTCGAGCAGCTCCGTCGGGAAGGGGCCGGAGCCGACCCGGGTGGTGTAGGCCTTGAGGATGCCGACGACCTTGGTGATGCGGGTGGGGCCGATGCCCGAGCCGGCCGCCGCGCCGCCCGCCGTGGGCGAGGAGGACGTGACGAACGGGTAGGTGCCGTGGTCGATGTCCAGCAGGGTGCCCTGGGAGCCCTCCAGGTAGACGGTCCGGCCGTCGTCCAGGGCCTTGTTGAGGATCAGCGAGGTGTCGGCCACGAAGGGGCGGATCTTCTCGGCGTAGCCGAGGTACTCCTCGATGATCGGCTCGGCCTCCAGGGCGCGCCGGTTGTACACCTTGGTGAGGAGCTGGTTCTTGTCGTTGAGGGCCAGCTCGATCTTCTTGCGCAGGATCTTGGCGTCGAACATGTCCTGCACGCGCACGCCCTGGCGGGACACCTTGTCGGCGTAGGTCGGGCCGATGCCGCGCCCGGTGGTGCCGATCTTGCCCTTGCCCAGGAAGCGCTCGCTGACCCGGTCCAGCGCCCGGTGGTAGGGCATGATCAGGTGCGCGTTGGCCGAGATGAGCAGGCGGGAGGTGTCCACGCCGCGGGCGTCGAGCCCGTCCAGCTCCTCGAAGAGGACGCCCGGGTCGATGACGACGCCGTTGGCGATGACCGGGACCACGTTGGGCGAGAGGATGCCCGACGGGAGCAGGTGGAGGGCGTATTTCTGGTCGCCGATGACCACCGTGTGCCCGGCGTTGTTGCCGCCCTGGTAGCGGACCACGTAGTCCACGCGCTCGCCCACCAGGTCGGTCGCCTTGCCCTTGCCCTCGTCGCCCCACTGGGCACCCACGAGCGTGATCGCCGGCATTGGTCTCTACCTCTTCGCTCGACACCTGACCGGGGCGTTCCCGACCCCGAACATGGATGAACCCCTGGCGCAAGGCAGCGACAGGGGCCGTTGCGTATTGAGGGTACACGACCCGTCCGTCCCGGTTAAGTGCCGCCCACGAGGGGGTTTCCTCACGTCGAACCGGGTGGGGCGGGCGGCGGGCCGGTTTTCGGGCCCCCTCCGCTACGCGGGGTGCGGCAGGTTCAGGAGGGAGGTGGGGCTCTCGTCGGCGTGGCCCCGGGCGACCCCGGCGCGGTGCCGGGGCCGCTCCCGCTCCCGTCCCTCCGCCGCCCGTCGCGGGCCGGGGAGGGCGCCCCGCGGCGGGGCGCCCGAACGGCTCAGCCGTTGAGGACCTTGTCGGCCTCGGCGCTGGAGTCGCGCAGGAAGGTGGCGCAGCGCTCGGCCTCGGGGGCCTCGCCGATCTGCTCGGCGGCCTTGCCCAGCGCGTGCAGCGCGCGCAGGAAGCCCTGGTTGGGCTCGTGCTCCCAGGGGATGGGCCCGTGCCCCTTCCACCCGGAGCGGCGCAGCTGGTCCAGCCCCCGGTGGTAGCCGGTGCGGGCGTAGGCGTACGCGGCGACCGGCTCGCCCGCGGACAGCGCGTTCTCGGCCAGGCGGGCCCAGGCCGCCGAGTACTCGGGGAACCGCCCGGCGACCGGGGCGGGGTCGTCCGCCGAGGCCAGCGCCTCGCGGGCCTCGGGGTGGTCGGCCAGTCGGGTCTCGGGCGGCTCGTTGAGCAGGTTCTGGTGCAGGTTCATGCCCCCATCCTGCCACCGCCGCCGGGCCGGGGGCCGGTCGTCCACAGGCCGCGTCCGGGCCGGGCGTGCGGGCGGTCCCGGCCGGGCGGCCCCCCGTTCCGCGGACCCGCCCGGCGGCCGGCGCCCCCGGGGAGCGCGGAAGGCATGGTCAGGCGGGTCCCGGGTCCCCGGGCCGGGCGCGGGGCCGTGCGGTGCCCGCGGCACGGCGGCGGCCGGGCGGCCCTCCCGGGCGTCCCCGCCGTGTCCGCCCGCTCCCCGGCGCCCGGCGCGGCGGCGCCCCGCCGGGGGCGGACCGGGCGGGCCCGCCGCGTGCCCGCCCCCGGGAACGCGGGACGCCCGGCGGCCGGACCGGCCACCGGGCGCCGCTGCGCGCCGGACGCGACGACTACTTCATCTTGTTGCCCGCGGACTTGAGCTGCCGGGCGGCCTCCGCCACGCGGGCGGCCATGCCGGCCTCGCCGGCCTTGCCGTAGGAGCGCGGGTCGTAGGCCTTCTTGCTGCCGATCTCGCCGTCGATCTTCAGCACACCGTCGTAGTTCTTCATGATGTGGTCCACGATCGGGCGGGTGAACGCGTACTGCGTGTCGGTGTCGATGTTCATCTTCACCACGCCGTACTCGATGGCCTCATGGATCTCCTCCAGGGTGGAGCCGGAGCCGCCGTGGAAGACGAAGTCGAACGCCTTGGCCCGGTTGTACTTCTCGGCCACGGCCTCCTGGGCCTTCTTCAGGACCTCCGGGCGGAGCTTCACGAAGCCGGGCTTGTAGGAGCCGTGCACGTTGCCGAAGGTCAGGGCGGTCATGTAGTAGCCCTTCTCCCCGAGGCCGAGGACCTCGGCGGTGCGCAGGGCGTCCTCCGGGGTGGTGTACAGCTTCTCGTTGATCTCGCCGACGATGCCGTCCTCCTCGCCGCCGACGACGCCGACCTCGATCTCCAGGATGGTGCGGGCCTCCTTGGAGGCGGCCAGCAGCTCCTCGGCGATCCGGAGGTTCTCCTCGAGCTCGACGGCCGAGCCGTCCCACATGTGGGACTGGAACAGCGGCTCCTGGCCCTTGGCCACGCGCTGCTTGGAGATCTCCAGCAGCGGGCGGACGAACCCGTCCAGCTTGTTCTCGGGGCAGTGGTCGGTGTGCAGGGCCACGTTGACCGGGTACTTGTCCGCGACCACGCGGGCGTACTCGGCGAACGCCACCGAGCCGGTGACCATGTCCTTGATCGTGGCGCCGGACAGGAACTCGGCTCCGCCGGTGGAGATCTGGACGATCCCGTCGCTTTCGGCCTCGGCGAAGCCCCGCAGCGCGGCGTGCAGGGTCTGGCTGGAGGTCACGTTGATGGCCGGGTAGGCGAAGCCCTGGGACTTCGCGCGGCTCAGCATCTCGGTGTAGACCTCGGGGCTGGCGATGGGCATGGCTTGACTCTCCCTGGAATCGGACCTGGAGCGAGCGGCCGCCGGTCGCGCCGACGGCACCCCACGTGCGTTGCCGGTGGACGGGCCGGGCGGCGGGGGAGCCCGCGGCTCGGGTCGCACGTCCGGACGTGTCCACCAGGTGTCACCCAAGTATCCCGAACACGCGGAGCCGATGGAAAGGTCTAGACCAAATTCGATGGAGCCCGAAGGCCCGGCAGTGCCTGTGCTGCGGGCGTTCGGCGCGGTCCGCTACCCCATTCGGTGACCTTGTGAACTTTCGTGTGTATATGACCGAATTGTGGGAGGCAGGTATGTTCCGTGCGATCGCTGTCGCTTTTTGCCGTGATACACGCTACATTCAACGCCGTGGGAAGGCATAGGAATGATCCTCGCGGCGTTGGCCAGGTAGTGGCCATCGTCGGCGCAGTCGTGCTCCTGGTCACGATGCTGGCGCTGGGCGGGTTCTTCTTGTACCGCTCGCTCCCCGGCAACTCCGGTTCCAGCGTGAGCGCGAACGCCTCCGGGGCCGCAGCCGAGGACGAGACCCCCAAGGGCGCGTTCTACGTGCGCGTCATCGGCGAGTCCAGCCGCGTGTTCGTGCGCATCCCCGGCGGTGACGTCCTGCACGACCAGGAGGTCCGCCAGGGCAGCTCGCTCACCTACGCCGAGATCCCCGAAGACGGCATCGAGGTCACCATCGGCGACCCGTCCGCCGTCGAGCTCTTCATCAACGGCGACGAGCGCGACATCGCCGACCGCGGCCCCGACTACAGCTTCACCGTCGAGGGCTGACCGGCCCCTCCCGGCCGCCCGCGGCGGCGGGACGGACCGCCCCGCCGCACCGCTCCGGACGCCCTAGATGTCCAGGTCGGACACCTGGTACACGGCCCGGTACTCCAGGCCCTCCTTCTCCACGCGCTCACGCGCCCCGCGGTCCAGGACCAGCGCGACCGCGACCACCTCGGCGCCGGCCTCGCGCAGCGCCTCCACCGCGGTCAGCACCGAACCGCCGGTGGTGGAGGTGTCCTCCAGCGCCAGCACCCGGCGGCCCCGCACGTCCGGGCCCTCGATGCGCTTCTGGAGACCGTGCGCCTTGCCCGCCTTGCGCACCACGAAGGCGTCCAGCCTGCGGCCCCGCGCGTGCGCGGCGTGCAGCATCGCGGCGGCGACCGGGTCGGCGCCCAGCGTCAGCCCGCCCACCGCGTCGAACTCCAGGTCCGCCACGTTGTCCAGCATGACCGACCCGACCAGCGGGGCGGCCTCCCCGTCCAGGGTCACGCGGCGCAGGTCCACGTAGTAGTCGGCCTCCTGCCCGGAGGACAGGATCACCTTCCCGCGCACGACCGCCTTATCGTTGATCAGACGCAGGAGTTCATCACGTTCGCTCATGATCCATGAGCGTAGAACACCGGGCGACACCGCACGTCACCGCGGCGCCCGGACGAGAGGGACCGCCATGCCGAACACCCCGGGGACCGTCCGGGTCGAGATCACCGTGGACACCCGCGAGGGCGCCGACAGCCTGGCCGGATCCGCGGTCGGGCACCGGCTCGCCGCCTGCGCCCAGGTCGGCGGCCCGGTCACCAGCCACTACCGCTGGGAGGGCGAGGTGCACCGCGACCAGGAGTGGACGGTGGTGTTCAAGACCACCGACGACCGCCTGGACGACCTCACCGCGCACATCGTCCGCGAGCACCCCTACGACGTCCCCGAGGTGGTGGCGGTGCCCGTCGTCGGCGGCAACCCCTCCTACCTGGCCTGGGTCCGCGACGAGACCCGCGGCGCCCCGGAGCCGGACGGCGGGGAACAGGGCGCCGCCGGGTGATCGCCGTCCTGCTGCCCCCCGCCCTGGGACGCCCCACCCGCCTGCCGGACCTCGGCGACGCCCTGCCCGCCGCCGGGCTGTCCCCGGTGCGGGTCGCCGTGGCCGGTGACGAGCTGCCGCCGCACGCGGCCCGCTACGTGGCCGCCGCCAGCCTGGAGATCCGCCGCCTGGTCCCCGCGGACGCCCCCACCGCCCTGGTCGTGGAGGGGGACGCGGGCCCGCTGGCGGGCGCGCTGGGCGCCGCCCAGCGCGCCGCGCACCGGCCGGTGTTCGGGTACGTGCTGGTGGACGCCCTGCTGCCGCAGCCCGGTACCGCAACCCGGACCGACCTGGAACGGGCCCAGAACCCGCCGGGCGCCCCGCTCCCGCTCCCGCCGGCGGGGGAGCCGGAGGGGTACCGCACCGAGACACTGCCGCCGTCCGGGGACTGGCCGGACGCCCCGTGCGGCTACCTGCTCACCGACCCGGCCCGCGCGCACGCCGCACGGCTGGCCCGGATGCGCGGCTGGCAGGTGCGCGAGTGCGCGCCCCGGGAGGCCTCGGCGGCTCTGGCCGGGCTGCTCCTGGACCTGCGCGGTACTGCCTGACGCGCGCCCGCCCCGGCCGGCGCGTGTCGGCCGGGGCGGGGACCGGGGCCGCGGCCCCGGCGGACCTGTGCCCGGGCCCGGACGGTACGGCCCGGCCGGCGGCCCCGCGGCCGGTGCGCGTCGTCCGGCCGTGTGCCGGAGAGGGCTTCCGCGGCCCCGGCCGGGCTGGTGCGGGCCTGCGCGGTACGGACCGCCGGATCCCGTCCCCGGCCGGCGCGCGTCGGCCGGGCGGGCGCCGGGGGAGGCTTCCGGACGCCGCTCCGGGACCCCACCGGCGGTCCCCGCCCGGAGCGGACTCGTCCACAGGTGGGGAAACGGGATGACGCGGCGTTCCGGCTCCGGGACCATCGGAACATGATCACCGACCGTTTCCCGGTCCTGGGCCTGCGCGTGCGCACCCCGCGGCTGGAGCTGCGCCCGCCCGCCCTCGACGACCTGTCCGACCTCGCCGACGTCGCCGCCGAGGGCGTGCACGACCCGGCCGAGATGCCGTTCATCCACCCGTGGACGGACCAGTCCCCGGCCCGGCGCGCCCTGTCGGTGATCCAGCACAACCTCGGCCTCTACTCCCGCTGGACGCCGGAGAACTGGCACCTGCCGCTCGTGGTCGTCCACGAGGGGGAGGTCGTGGGCCTCCAGGACATGATGGCCAGGGACTTCGCGATCACCCGGCGGGTCTCCAGCGGGTCGTGGCTGGGGCTCGCGTACCAGGGGCGGGGCATCGGCACCGAGATGCGCGCGGCCATGCTGCACCTGGCGTTCGAGGGGCTGGGCGCCCGGGAGGCGGCCTCCGGGGTCGTCGAGGGCAACGCCCGCTCCGAGCGGGTGTCCCGCAGGCTCGGCTACCGCGACGACGGCACCGGGCTGTACGTGATCCGGGGGAGGGCGACCCGTGAGCTGCGGTTCCTGTTGACCCGCGAGGACTGGAAGGCGCACCGCCCCGGTGTTCCCGTCGAGGTCTCCGGGCTGGAGCCGTGCCTGCCGTTCTTCGGGCTGGGCGAGTTTCCGGAATGACGCACCGGGGCGGGGCCGTCACGTGTCGGGTACGGTTCTGACTCGACGGAACCACCGCTGTCGCCGCAGGGCGGTATCCGGTGACGAGTCGGAAGGAACCCCCCGTTGTACGACCACCGGCCCCTCGCCGACCCGGCGCTGACCCCCGTGCTGCCGCCGGGGCTGCGGTTCCCGTACGCGATCGGCAGACCCGGACCGAACGAGCCCACCGGGCCCCGGCCCCGGGCCGAGCACGACGGCCCCGCCCTGCGGCCCGCCCGGCGGACGCCCCCGGCCGGCGGACCCGGCACCGAACGGTCCGGGGCCCGGTGGGCGCCCCCGCGCGGGGCGCAGGGCGACCGGCCGGTCCCCGTCCGCGGCGGCCCGTCGCGGACCCGGGCGGTGGACGCGGTGGCCGCCGCCTTCCTGGCGGGGGAGCCCCGCCCGGAGGCCGGGCCCCGGGGACCCCGGCGCGCCTGGTTCGACCTCCCCGACGCGCACCGCTCCTGACCCGCGACTCCCGCGGCCCCGGGCGCTCCCGGCGGCCCGCGCCTGGCGTCCGGCGTCCGGCGTCCGGCGCCGGGAGCCCGCCCCGGACCGCCCGCGCCTGCGGAGGTGGAGACGGAACCGGCCACCGGCGGGCCCGTCCCCGTGCCGCGCCGCCTGTGCCCGCCCGCGGGGCCGGGCCACGGGCCTGTGCCCGGGGCGCCGGGGCCACCGGCCATGCGGTGCCGCGTCCCGACCGGGCGTGTCCTCGCCGGGCCCGGGGCGCTTCCGCGCGGGGGCGGGGTCGTTCCGGAGCGCTACGCGGCCGGATCGGCCCCCTGGGAACGGGCCTGCTCGCTCCGGGAGGCGCGCAGCATCCCGGCCAGGCCTACGAGGAGGCCGGCCAGCATGCCCAGACCCGTGACCACACCGCTGACGAACGGGGCCCACTCCGCGGCTCCCAGTCCCACCAGGACCAGTCCGGCCGTGCCCGTCGCGGAGCTGTAGAGGGCGACCGCGAGGATCTGCCGCATCCGCCAGTACCAGGCCAGCGGCAGGAAGTGCAGACCCACGACCAGGGCGATCCAGGCGACGTTGGCCTGCCAGGGCGCTTCGAGGAGGCGCAGGACCTGGATGCCGCCGAAGATCAGCACGGCCTCCACCAGCACGACGGTCCCGTAGAAGGGGCCGAACCGGAACGCGGGCTCGGGGCCGCCTCCCCCCACCGGCGGGGCCGGGCGGCGGGCCAGCACCCAGCAGAGCACGACCACCGCCGCCAGCGCCGCCACGGCCAGGGCGCGCAGCACCAGTCCGACGGCGGGCGGCAGCGGCGGACCGGCGTTGGCGAGCACGAACGCCAGACCGAAGCCGGCACCGATGAGAAAACCCACGAATCGACCCATGGAGCGAACCTAGTGCCCGTACGGCCGCCGGTGGGCCTTGTGTCCGGACCAGGACGGGCCCCGCCGGTTCAGCCGACCCGGATGACCACCGACCGCGCGAACCTGTCGTGCAGGCAGCGGCCGAGCTCCTTGTCGCGCAGCGACCAGAGCGCGTTCGTCAGCGACCAGGGCAGCAGCCAGTTCACGGGGTTGGTGAACCCCGGCGCGAAGCACAGTGCGCGCAGCAGGGCGCGCCCCGCGGTCAGCCTCCCGCCGCCTTCGGCGCGGACCACCCACAGGCCCAGGACCATCTTGCCCACCGAGCGGCCCCACACGGAGACCTGGAACCACTCCCACAGGATCGGGAACACCGCGAACGAGAAGACCGCCCCGATCTGGAAGACCTGCTCGGAGGGCGTCCCCGCGATGTCCCCGCGGCCGATGGCGACGGCGGTGAAGGTCGTGGCCAACATCAGCAGGAACCACAGGAGCCCGGTGAGGAGCGTGTCGAAGAACCGGGCGATGAAACGGAGCCCGAGCGAGGCCGATCCCACCGAGGGGTCGGCCGGGTCCCAGTGCTCGTGGTGGCGGAGCCGGGCGGCCGGCGCCGGAGGGCCGTAGCCGGGCGCGGAGTACCCCGGATACCCGGCCGGGGGCACCTGGTGCCCGGTGTGCGGATAGCCCCCTGGCCGCGCGTACGGACCGGGTGGCGGGTACGGCTGCCCGGGTGCGGGCGGCAGCATGGTCGGCGGCCCGTGTACCCCGGGTGCCCCGGACACTGCGGGTCCCCCCGGCGCGGCGGGCCGTGCGGCCACCGCCGCCGCGGGCGCGGCCGGCGCCTTCTGGGCGGGCGCCGCGGCCCCCTCGGGAGGGGACACCGCGTAGGCGGCCGACGGGTACACGGGGTCCCCGGCCGGTGCGGGCGGTGCCGCGGCCGGGTCCACGCCCGGCAGGGCGCGCTCCCCACCCTCGCCGTTCCCCGGGACAGCGGTGTCCGTGTGACCCGCGTACCGCGGCTCGGCCGCCTGTCCCGGTGCGGCCGTGGCCTCGGCCGCCGTCAGCGGAGTGGCCGCCCCCTCCGGTGCGACCGGCCCGACCGGCCCGACCGGCGCGGCCGGCGGGACGATGCCGTCGAGGGCGTCGAGTTCGGCCTCGGTCTCGGGGGCCCTGGGCGTGTCCCCGAGGTGGTCGAGCAGGGTGCCGCGGTACAGGCCGGCCCCGTCGATGTCGATCGTGCCGGTCAGGGACAGCGAGAAGCCGCCGCCGCGCTCGTACATGCGGACCAGCGGCTCGAAGGGGTCGGGCAGGTCCGGCAGGGACACCCCCGCGTCCCGCGCGGCGGCCAGGTGCAGCGCCCAGACACAGGACTTTCCGACCGTCGGGTACTGCTCGACGACCGCCGGGTTCTCCAGCACACCCTGCACGACCTCGTCGGCGGCGCGCACACCCGGCGCCGCGAACTCCGCGATGTCGTAGAACGGCCACCCCTTGGCGCCCAGGGCCCGGGTCCACAGAGCCGCCCGGCGCAGGTACTCGCGCATCAGAGCCACCCGCGACCGGGTGCGGTCCAGGTCCCCGTTCCAGTCGATCGCATGGATGCGGGCGGCCAGGGCGTCGACCCCGGTGGTACCGCTCATCAGGCTTCCCCCACTCACTTCCTCAGTCCCTCAGCGCGGTCTGGATCAGCTGTGTCGCCCCGCCGCGGGTCACCCACTTGCCGCGCCCGGGCGGCTGGGCCGCCGCGTACACGCGCGGCAGGATCTGCCCCTCGGACCGGTCGCCGCTCATGACCAGCGCGCTGGTGCCGATCTCCCGGATCGCCTGCACCAGCGGCTCGTACATCCCACGCCCGGCGCCGGCGACCCGGCGGGCCACCACGAAGTGCAGGCCGATGTCCCGGCCGTTGGGCACGAAGGGGACGAACGGCGCCAGCGGCTTCTGCCCGGCGGTGGTGAGCACGTCGTAGTCGTCGGCCAGCACCACGATCCGCGGCCCCTTGAACGACCCCTGCTCCAGCGAGTCCAGGTCGCCGTCCTCGGGGATGCGCGACTCCACCTCCTTGGCCACGCCCCCGGCCAGCCCCGCGCACACCTTGGGGGTGCTCGCGTACCCGCCCATGTACTCCTCGGGCACCACGTTGCGCAGCGTCCGGCGCGGGTCCATCACCGCGAACACCACCTCGTCGGACGAGTACCGGGCGACCAGGCCCTCGGCCACCAGCCGCAGCAGGTTGGTCTTGCCGCACTCGCCGTCGCCCAGAACCAGCAGGTTCTGGTCGCGGTCGAACAGGTCCAGCAGCACCGGGTCCAGCGCCCGCTCGTCCACCCCGATCGGCACCAGCCTCGGCTCCGACTCGCGGGTCGGCAGGGTCCGCGCCGACAGTCGGTGCGGCAGCACCCGCACGTTCGGCGCCCGGCGGCCGCCCCAGGCCCCGTCGACGGTCCGAACCGCCTTCTCCACAGCCTCGCCCAGGTCCTCGTCGGAGTCCACCCCGTCGATGCGCGGCAGCGCCACCTGGCCGAACAGCTCGTCGCCGGTGAGCGCCCGCCCCGGGGTCTTGGCGCTGATGGTCTCGGCGAGCTTGCGGTCGATCGTGGACTCGGACGGGTCGTTGAGGTGCAGCTCCACCTTCTGCCCGAAGTTCGACTGCACGGCGATGCGCACGTCGTTCCAGCGCAGCATGCCCGCCACCACGTGCACGCCGAACCCGCCGCCGCGCTGGAGCAGCTCGTTGACCATGCCGTCGATGTCCTCGAAGTCCTTGCGCAGCGCCCCGAACCCGTCGATGACCAGCAGCACGTCGGCGCTGGCCAGCTCGGGCACCTCGCCGCGGGCGTGCATGCGCCGCAGCTGGGCCATCGAGTCGATGCCGCGCTCGCGGAACACCTCCTGGCGGTGCTCCAGCATGCCCCGGATCTCCTCGACGGTCCGCCGCACCCGCTCGACGTCGGTGCGCGCCGCCACCCCGCCCACGTGCGGCAGCGCCGCCAGCGACTGGAGCCCACCGCCCATCAGGTCCAGGCAGTAGACCGCCGCCTGCTGCGGGGTGTGGGTCATCGCCAGCGACAGCACCAGGGTGCGCAGCAGGGTGGTCTTGCCGCTCTGCGGTCCGCCGATGAAGGCGACGTGCCCGCCCGAGGCGGTCAGGTCGAGCTTCCACACGCCCTGCCACTGCTTGGTGGCGTCGTCGAGCAGGCCGACGGGGACGTTCATCGGGGCGTGGCCGCCGGGCAGGCGCAGGCCCTCGGCGGTCTTCTCGGGGACGCCCGCCATCGTGTCCAGCGCGGCCGCGGTGGGCAGCGGCGGCAGCCAGATGGACCGGGTCCGCTCCCCGTGCCTGTCGAACTGGGACACCATCACGTCGAGCAGGGTCGGGCCGACCGTCCGCGACGGCATCGGGCTCTCGTCGCCCCCGGTGCGCGCGGCCCCCGGCTCCTCCGGCACCGTGTTGTACGCGGTGTAGGGGCGGACCGCCACGGTCCCGTCGGACTCCGACTCCTCCGCCACCGGGCCCCGGTAGGGCCCGGACACGTACCCGGCCTTGAACCGCTGGTACACGCTGGTGTCCACTTTCAGGTACCCGAACCCGGGCAGCGACGGCAGGTGGAACGCGTCGGGGGTGTTGAGGACGGTGCGGCTCTCCTCCTCGGAGAACGTGCGCAGACCGAGCCGGTACGACAGGTACGTCTCCAGGCCGCGCAGCTTGCCGCCCTCGATGCGCTGGCTGGACAGCAGCAGGTGCACGCCGATGCTGCGGCCGATCCGGCCGATCGACAGGAACAGCTCGATGAAGTCGGGCCGGGCGGTCAGCAGCTCGCCGAACTCGTCGATGATCACGAGCAGGTGCGGCAGCGGCGGCAGGCTCGGGTCGTGCTGGCGCTTGTAGGTGTAGTCGCCGATGTTGGGGACGTTCCCGGCGTCGCGCAGCACCTGCTGGCGGCGCTGCACCTCGCCCGACAGGCTCGCGTACACCCGCTCGATGAGCGCGGCGTCGTCCTCCAGGTTGGTGATCACCCCGGCGACGTGCGGCATGTCCTCGAACGGCGCGAACGTCGCACCGCCCTTGTAGTCGACCAGCACCATGCTGACCCGCTCCGGCGAGTGCCCGGCCGCCAGCGCCAGCACCAGGGTGCGCAGCATCTCGCTCTTGCCGGAGCCGGTCGCGCCCACGCACAGCCCGTGCGGGCCCATGCCCAGCTGCGCCGACTCCTTCAGGTCCAGGACCACCGGCTGGCCCATGTCGTCCATGCCGATGGGCACCCGCAGGAACGCCCGCTCGCTGCGCGGCGCCCACAGCCTCTGCACGTCCATCGCGCCCGGGTCCTGGACGCCCATCATCGCGGTGAAGTCGACGGCGCCGCCCTCCTGGGCGGTCTCCTCCACCGACTCCGGGGACAGCCTCAGCGGGGCGAGCATGCGGGCCAGGCCGGCGAGGGTGGCGGCGGGGACGTCGTCCACGGTGCCGACGGTGACCACGGGGTCGGAGCCGCGCAGCTCCTCCACCCGCACCCGGTCTCCCTCGACGGTGATGCGCACGCTCACGTCGCCCGGCTCGTCCACCTGCCGGGACACCAGGTGCAGCACGGTGACGGCCAGCGCCCCGGGGTCCACCGCGTCGTCGGGGCGGACCAGCTCCGCGGCCACCTGCCCGTGGGTGTCGTGGACGACGAGCAGGCGGCGCATCATCTGGTACGCCTCGCGCTTGCCCATGCCCCGGCGCACCTCCGACGCGAAGTCGGTGCGCGCCCGCAGTTCGTCGGCGAGCAGGCCGCCCAGCTCGGCGGGGGTGGGGGCGATGAGCCGCACCGCGGCCCCGCCCTCGCGCCGCTGCGGGTCCAGCACCTGCGGCAGCCACGGCAGCCACTCCCAGTCCGCGGCGCGCTCGGCGGGGTAGGCCACCGCCAGCCCGGCGTCCTCGGGGGCGTGGAACGCGCCGAACTGGGCGACGAGCGCCCGCACCAGCCGCATGACGTCCTCGCGCTCGCCCACGACGCTGACGTTCCCGGCCATGTCCAGCGGCAGGGTCAGCGGCATCTCGGGGATGGTGGAGAACCGGCGGATCGCCGCCTGGGCCTCCGACAGCATGAACGGGTCGGTGGGGGTGAGCGCGGTGCCCTGCTCGGCCAGCCTCATCGGACGGCCCTCGGTGAGGCCGGTGCCCACCCGCACCCGCAGGAAGTCGCGGTGCCGGCGGCGGCGCTCCCACAGCCGGGTGGGGTCGCGGACGATGTCGTAGAGGGCCTCCGGCGGCGGGTCCAGCAGGCGGGCGTGCGAGCGGGTGGACTGCTCCCACTCGGTCAGCTCCTCGCGCAGCTCCTCCAGGTACTGGAGGTACAGCTCGCGCTGGTTGCGGCGCTGGCGGCCCACCTGGCCGCGCCGGGAGAACAGCATGCCCAGCGCCGCCAGCAGGGCGATCACCAGGACGACGCCGCCCAGCGCGATGAACGCGGGGTTGCGCATGACCATCATGATGGTCATCGACCCCATCATCCCGACCATCGGCAGGATCGTCATGAGGGGGTTGCCCTGCGCCTTGCCGTCGGGGAGGGTCGGCGGGGCCTCCACCTCGTGGGGCTCCTGCGCCGGTGCGGGGTGCACGGTCCTGGTCGGGCGGTGCACGACGCGAAGACTCATCGGCGTTCCTCTCGGCGGTGCAAGGGGGTGGAGGGGAGGGCGGGGCGATCAGGGCTCGGGAGAACCCTACCGAACCGGACGCCTCCGACCTTTCGATACGTGCGGGCGCGATGACTCACGGAGAGGGGGCGGCCTCGGGCGAGTCCCCGGCCCGGTCGGCGGGTCCACCCTCGGGGTGCAGGTGGGCCATCAGCTCGCGGAACCGCACCCAGGAGTCGTCCTCCACCCCGGTGCCCACCTGGTACCAGAACGCGGGGGTCAGCGGCGGGCCGAACGGCAGCGGCCGCACGGGGGCGCCCAGAGCCCGCCCGGTGCCGATGACGGCCACCGCCTCCTGGCCCACGGCGATGCCCACCGGCAGCGGCAGGCCCGTCCAGTGCGGCGCGTAGGTGAGGTCGGCGCGCCCGCCCACCCGCCGCACCGTCATGGTCCGCAGCACGTCCCGCTCGGTGAGCTCCCGGACCAGCGGGGGCAGCACCGACAGGTCCGGCTCCGCGCCCTCCGGATACCCGACGGCGAACGTGATCGCCTCGCGCACCCCGGACGCGGTGCGGCTCACCCGCACCGTGCCCGAGAACGGGCGGACGCCGTCCTCGCGCATCCCCTCGGCGGGGCCGGAGAACCCCGCCCAGGTCTGTCCGGGGGCGCGGTTGCGGGCGGTCCGGGTGAACACGGCCCGCCGCCACTCCTGGGGGAAGGGCTCGGCGGTGCCCCACACCGCGGGCGGGGCACCGCCCAGGCGCTCGGCGAGCAGCTCCACGGAGGTGCCCAGGATCAGGCCGTTGTCGGCGGGGTGCTCCACGTTCAAGTCCACGTGCAGCTGGCACCCCCGGTCGGCGCCGTCGGCGCGGAACTCCTCCGGCGGGCCGTCGGGGCGGGCCTCCTCGTCCACGGTGAAGGCCTCCCGCTCGTCCCAGCGCAGCGGGACACCGGAGAAGCCGTCGTAGTAGGAACCCCGGGGGGTCTGGACCACCCAGCGGGCGGCGGGGGACCGCAGGAACGAGTGCAGGGCGTGGGTGAGGCGCGAGGTGGAGGGGGTGACGACCTGGAGCCGCAGGCCCCGGCGGCCGTGGCGGGCCAGGGCGTCCACGATCCAGGGGGACAGGGGGACCAGGGGGCGGTCCTGCACCACGACCGCGGCCTGCTCGGTGAGCGCGGTGACGGCGGGGTGGTCGGTGGCGCCGGCCAGGAAGGCGTCGTTCCGGGCCAGCGCGGGAGCGGGCTCCCAGACCGCGCCGCCCAGGCGCTCGGCGAGGCGGCGGGTGAAGCGTCCGACCAGCCCGGCGGTGTCCGCGTCGGGCAGGTCCGCGCCGCGGGCCTCCACCCAGTACGGCTGGGCGGGCAGGTCGTCGCCGATGCCGTCGGAGAGCAGGCGCTCGGCCTCGGCGGACAGGGCGAGCCGCTGGGCGGCCTGCATGGCGGCGACCACCCGGCCCTCCTCGTCGCGCAGCTCCACCACGGCACCGTCGGCGACCAGGCGCACCCGCAGGTCCCGCCCCGCCGCGGCGAGCGCGTCGATGAGCGCGCGCCGGTCGGGGGCGTCGGACAGCAGGGCGACCGCGTCGTGGCTCAAGGGGTCTCCTCAACACTCATGGGACCGGACGGGGGAGGGGGTATCGAGTGGGATACGCCGAGTGTCCGGAAGGTTCACGTTCCCCCGCTCCCAGAGTGCCCGCAGTGGCACCCGCGGCGACAGGGGCCCGCCCGCCCGGCCCCGCGCGGCGGACACGGAGCCCGCCGCCACAGGGACACCTGAACCGGGCACCGGGTACCGCATGGGACGACCATCACTCCCACCGGTGTCACCGCAGGTCACGGGGATCGGGGGAAATCACCTCGCGTGAACGGTTTTCTTCCGCCCACAGACGGTGAAACCATCAACGCCGAACCGACATCTCATAACCTGTGTCCGCCCCTCACGGGCGGGCCGAGACCACGAAGGGCCCTGAACCGCCACCGGAGGAACCACAGTGAAGTTCGAGCTGGTCGAACCCGTCGACTGGGAGGACCCGCCGCAGGCCGACGCCCACGGCGGGCCGGAGCCGCCCCACGCCGTGGGGCCGATCCGCGCCGCCGCCGAGCACGCCCGCGACCGCCTGCGCGAGCAGGCCGACGTCCTCCAGGCCACGCTGGGCCGCATGTGGGAGGCCATCACCTCCGCCCGGGCGGAGGAGACGGCGACCCCGCCCGCCGACTCCGTGACCCCGGCGAACTTCCGGCCCGGGGCCTTCTCCCGCGGCACCTGACCCCGGCCCGACCCCCACCCGTACCCGGGACCGACAGGTCCGCACCACGCCGGCCGCCCGCCGACCGGCGCACACGCGAAAGGAGCAGTCCGTGTCGAAGTGGAACATCCAGCCCGCAGGCGTGGGCGGTGTCCTCCAGTCCGTCGCCGGCCACCTCGGCGAGGAGGGCAGCGGCGAAGGCCTGGTGGGCGTCATGGAGAGCGTCGAGCAGCACCTGATGGACTGCGGCGAGTACGCCAAGAGCGGCATCGTCGGTATGGCGCTGGGCGAGTTCGCCGAGCACTACTTCGGGATCATGGGCGACATCGCGGGACTGACCATGGCGGCCGTGACCGGTGCCAGCGAGGCCACCACCCACTACATGAACGGCAACCTGGACATGGCGGAGGAGGCCCAGGCCAACGCGGGCGTCATCCCCGAGCCCGAGCCGCCGCCCGTGTACGGTCCCCACCGACCCGTCTAGCACCCGACCCGCCCACACCCGCCCGCCTCCGCGACATGCCTGATCGGGAGGACACCCGGCGGCCGGTCCCCACGGCCGCCCCGTATCCCCCGGAGCGAAGGGACACCCATGAGCAGCACCACCGCGGTCAGCGACCTCGCCGTCCGCATCCACGCGATCGACTGGAACGGGAACCTCGACCACACCCGGTCGAGGGTCTCCCTGATGCGCGAGTACCTGCGCCGCGCCGCCGTGTGGACCCGGGCCCTGGGCGCCAAGGGGTGGCCGTTCTACGACATCGCGGAGTTCGCGGCGCCGGGTGTGCGCGCCGCCGACGAGGTCGTGCAGGGTGTGCTGGAGAACCCGGCGGTCGTCGAGCAGTACCCGACGGTCGGAAAGTCCTGTGTCTGGGCGCTGCACCTGGCCGCCGCGCGGGACGCGGGGGTGTCCCTGCCGGACCTGCCCGACCCCTTCGAGCCGCTGGTCCGCATGTACGAGCGCGGCGGCGGCTTCTCGCTGTCCCTGACCGGCACGATCGACATCGACGGGGCCGGCCTGTACCGCGGCACCCTGCTCGACCACCTCGGGGACACGCCCAGGGCCCCCGAGACCGAGGCCGAACTCGACGCCCTCGACAACTGACCCGCCGCGGTGCCACGCGCGCAGCGCGGCACCGCCCCCGATCCCCTCCCGCCATCCCCACTCCGGTGCCAGCCCCCACCGGTGACCCGGACCCGCACCGCCCGGCTCCCGCGGCCCGCCCAGGGCCGCACCGGACGCGGCGCGGATCCGGACCCGCAGACACGAACCCCCGGGAAGCCCCGCGGCCCCCGCCCCGACCGCGGCCTTCCCCCGGCACAGGTAACGGTGGTCCACCTTGTCCGACCTGATCGATCCGAGCAGCTTCCCCGTCCCCGAGACCCTCACCTACGCCCTCGACTCGGTGGCGGCCAAGCTCAAGACCGACGGCACCGACCTCACCGACACCGCCGCCGACATCACCGGCGCGTGGGCCGGGCTGGAAGGCGTCTACGCCGCGCCCGAGGACCAGGACCTCTTCACCGTCCTGAACCCGATCACCGGCGACGCCGCGGACGTCTCCACGGCGCTGTCCAGCACCTCCGACGCGCTCAGCACGTTCGCGGAGACGGTCCGCGGCATCAAGGCGCGCTGGGCCACGCTGAAGACCGACTCCTACGAGTTCCTCCGCAAGATCGACTACGGCAACAAGGAGGACTGGCGCGAGGGCGGCGGCTTCCTGTTCTGGAAGTCCGAGAGCGAGGAGGTCGGCGAGCACAACGCCCTCCTGGACCGGGCCGCCGGTCTGCTGCACGAGTACGAGGAGGCGGAGCGGACCTGCGCCAACGCCATCACCGGGCTGTTCGGCGGCACCCGGTTCATCGCCCAGAAGGCCGACGGGTCGGTCACCGCGGGCAACGGCGAGTTCGTGTACGGGTTCGACAAGCCGCTGGAGGGCGTCCCCATGGAGTGGGGGGCGCCGCAGACCACCGACCACGCCTGGTACAACGACTTCGGCGACGCCGTGGGCGACTTCTTCGTGGGCATCGCCGAGGACGTCGGCGGCATGGTCGGCGCGCACGGGCCGAACGGCTGGTTCTCCGGGAACTGGGGCGACAACCTCTGGGACTACTGGGGCGGCACAGTCGAGGGCCTGGGCGCGCTGGTGGGCGTCGGCAAGGACGAGAACGGCGAGTGGGGCTGGTCCCTGTCCACCGCGGGCAACGCCTGGAAGGAGGCGGCCCACGCGGTCGTGCCGTGGGAGGAGTGGGGCGAGCGGCCCTGGTACACCATCGGTACGGCGTTGCTGAACGTCGGCGCGGTGGTGGGCGGCGCGCTGCTGACCGCGACCGGTGTGGGCGCGGTCGTGGGTGTGCCGCTCATGGCCTGGCGCGGGGCGAAGATCGCCAACGCGGTCGGCGGCAGCCGGACCCCGGACGTGCCCGACCTCGCGGACTTCCCCGGCGGCATCGACCCGTCGGTGCTGTCCCGGGTGCCCCGGTTCGGTGACGGGTCCTTCAAGCCGCTGGACCTGAGCGACCTGGACGACCTCGACCTCAGCCCCTCCGACCTCGGCCGGATGAACGAGGCGCTGGAGCGGCTCAACGCCTCCACCACCCCGAACACCTCCAACCTCCCCGACGGGACCGACAACCGCCGCACCACGAGCACCGACACCGAGTCCGGGGGCGAGACGGGGTCCACCCCGCGCGGCACGACCACGAGCCCGAACACGGACACCGGGACACAGAACAACAACCGGCGCAACGGCGACGGCTCCGATGAGACCGTCGACCCGACCGCCGACCAGCTCGACGCGGGCCGGGAGTTCCTGGACGGCGTGGACCCCGAGTCCCGCCGCGAGCTGGCGGAGGGGCTGGAGGGCGAGCAGGACCGCTGGGTCGCCTCCCAGGTGCCCGACGACGCGTCCTCGCTCAACGACACCCCGGTGGACCGCTACGAGACCGACCCCGACAGGGTCGAGGTCGACAGCGCGGGCAACGAGATCAACGCCCGCACCGACAGCACCGTCGACAACAGCGTCGGCGGCACCACCGGCCTCGACACCCCGCGCGGCGGCACGGCCGTCGTGGACCTGGACTCCGGGTCGGGCCGCGGCGGAACCACCACCGGCGGCAACGGCGGCTTCGACGGCCCGGACGGCAACGGCAACGGACTGCCGGACGGCCCGGACGACCTCATCCGGGACGGCGACGCGACCCCGGACCGCACCGGCGGCGCGGACACGCCGGAGGGCGAGGGCGTCCAGCGGGCCGGCGGTTCGGAGGGGGTCGACAACCCCCGGAGCAACTCCGAGCCCGGGCCCGGCTTCTACGACGCCGACGGCGACCACATCGACGTGGGCTACCGGGACGAGGCCGGGAACTACTTCGACGACCAGGGCAACCGGTACATCGACGTCCCCGAGAGCCGCCAGGCCCTGGACCGCTACAACGAGATCCGCGCCACCGACGGCGACGTCGACCGGATCTCGGAGAACACCGGCTACGACTCGAACGTGCTCAACGAGATCAAGCAGCACCTGTTCTTCCGCGAGCACCCGGACGTCCCCGCGCCGCCGGACGGGCGCCTGCGCAGCGGCCGGTTCGCGGCCATGGACCACATCGCGGACCTGTGGCGCAAGGCCGAGGCGGGCACCCTGGACGCCTCCGAGGCGAGCCACTTCCGCCGGCTGGTCGCGCACGAGTACGTCGAGGCCCGCCTGATGGACGAGGGCGTGCCGTACCGTTCCCGCGACCCGCAGCTGTGGAACGACGACTACTACATCCCGACGCGGGACAGCAACGGCGCGCACGACATCTCGCCGCTGGAGGGCAACCCCAACAGCTTCGCGCTGTGGGAGAAGTGGGGCATTCCCCAGCCCGAGGCGAACTTCCGCATCGCCGACGACATGTCCAACCTGGACGGGGCCGTGCGCAACGCCCTGGACTGGTGGAACGAGCGCAACCCCGACGGCGGTTACCCGGACGGCCGGCGGCCGACGGGAAGCGCCCCGGGCATGGCCGTGGACATCGACACCGACCCGGGCGGCTCCCGGTCGGGCGGCTCCGGCGGGGAGATCAGGCCGGAGGCCTACGACACCCACCCGTCCACCCAGATCAACCCGGACCTGGACCCGGACGCGCCCCGCACGGACACCCCGGACGCGGACGGCACCGACACGTCGAGCGCGGACGGCACCGACTCCGGCGGGACCGGCGACAGGCCCAAGAACGGTCACGGGCTGACCAACGAGCAGCGGGTCCAGCTCGCCGAGCCTTACCTGCGCGACCTGGACATGAGCTCCGGCAGGAACTTCGTCCAGGACTTCATGAGCCGTGTCAACACCCATCCCGAGCTGCTCCACATCTTCTACAAGGAGGGGAACGGGGCCAAGTGGCGCGCCGAAGATGTGATCGGTGAATACGGGATTCCCAAGATCGAGCAGCTGAGTGACGGGACCTGGAGCGCCAAGAGCGACCTCCCCACGCCCCCCAAGCCCAACTACCTGCTTCCTGACAAGCAGGAGATCTTCCCGAGGCGGGATGGGAACGCCGACAACGCAAAGCTCGACCTCATGGCGGGTGTTCGCAGGGACGAAATAGGCACCTCCACCCAGCTCCGGGATGAAATCAAGACGAAGAAGGAGGAGAACGGGTGGGGCGACGACCATCCCGAGATCGTCAAGCGGGACGAGGAGAGGTCGCAGGCCCAGGGGCGGGTCAGCCGGGCGGGTGAGTACTACGGGGAAGAGGTCGCCGAGTCCTACCTGCCGGACATCTTCGACGGTTCTAGGAAGGTCGAAGTCCAGAGGTTCGATGCCGACGGTAACGTTTCCCTGGAGGAGGTGACTCTTCCGGAAATCGAGGGCGGAAACGTCCTGGACAGGGTCGAGACCGCGCCCAACAGCGGCAACTACCAGTTCGACTTGGTCCACATGACCACGGACGGCGGATTCGTCGTCACCGAGGCCAAGGCCGATGTCAATACCGATCTCGGTGACCGCAAGGTGGGGCAGGGGGATACTGAGAGAAGGGTGTCCCAGGGAACGGAGGATTATCTCCGAGCTACTCTGGATGACATGATCCGGCGAGGTTCGGCAGACACCAGGCGGAGTGACAAGCCCTTGGGATCCGGTTACGTCAATGAGCGGGAATTGGCTATGGAAATGCTGAGAGCTCTGATGTCGGACCCGAGTAAGCTCCACTATGTGGAGATGAAGGGCGTCTCCACTCCCACAGGCGAGCACGGAGGTGTCAGCTTCGGCCTGTTCGACATCTCTCCGAGGCCCTCAAGAAGTTAGAAAGAAGGGGTGGGATGCTGTCCGATATCCCTAAAAATGATGTGAGTATGCCGCATTTCCGGCGGATGATGGAAAGCTTCCCGGAGGAGATCGAGGAGCAGGTCTCGTGGCTGGTGAAGGCTCCGTCGATGGCGGGTATGGCCTTGGACAACATCGCCTTGGAGGCCCGGATCTGCCTGGCGGTGGATCCCCAGGCTGCCGAGTTGTTGACCTGGGAGGCGTGGACCACGTGGATGCAGGTGGCCGAGGCTCCGTTCGCGATGTGCGTGCTGGAGCCGGGGGAGACCGTCGAGCGGGTCATCAACCAGAAGCCGCGTACTCTGCACCACCTGCCGCCGGGGCCGGAGTGCGATGCGGGTACCTGGCTGACGGCGTTCTTCCTGGCGGTGACCTGTCGTGATGAGGGGCGTGTCGCGTCCCTGTGCCAGGTCACACCGGAGTTCCTGCGGCAGGCGAGCGAGGCGCGGGGCGGGGCGTACGACGATTATGTCTATCCCTGGATCGCGGCGATCCAGGACTTCATCCTCAACCGCCCCTCGCTGGGAGACAACCTGTACCGGGCGATGGAGCTGTCCAAGCCGGAGAACGCCACGATCAGCACACCCGAGAACCTGGACAAGCTCGTTTTTCCGGTGATGGACGCCTTCTACCGGTTGGTCCAGCAGGACACCGAGAAGTTCGATGAGGCCATGGAGCAGGGCATTCGCCTGTTTCACGACTTCTACACCTCGGACGAGGAACGGTCCCAGAACAGCGACGGCACGGTGCCGCTGCGCCTTCTGGGCTTGGCGTGCATGGCGTACGACCTCGCCCAGGTCGTTCCGGATTTCAACCCCGGCCTGGACACCCCGTACTTTCCCAAGCACATCCTGGAGCGCACCCGGCACGGCGACATCCCTCTTTGAGCACGGTCCGGCTGTTCGTGTTGACCAAGCCGACCGCGCCAGTGGCGGGGTGGACGGCGAACACCGACACCGCTGCACCGCGCCCTTGCGCAACGCGGTGCAGCGGCCCCCTCTGCCCGGTTGTCAGCCGACTGGGGGCGTCGGGCGCACCGCGGGCGGGGCGTGCCAAGGCCTCGGGCGGGTGGCCCGAGGGCAGGCCCGTCCGTCGGCCGTGCTCGCGGGCCGCCGGCACGACCAGCCTGGTCACTCCTGTCGGCAGCAGGGAGACTCCCGCCCGATCGGCTCAGGGTCGAGCGAAAGCCTGACAGGGGCCTGGCGGAGGAAGCCGGATACTCTGAACCCCCGCCGGTGAAAATCAGGAGGGTCGGTTGGTCGGCCAGGGTTCCCGAAAGGGGGACATGTCTCCTGTGCGCCAGGACGAGCTGCTCAAAAAAATCGGCCAGGCCATCCTCAGGGAAGCGCCCGAAGGCTGGGAGAGGCTGGTTTACCAGAGGAAGTCCGTTGTGGACCACTCCAGTGCCTCGCTGACCGTCGAGCCGGGCGAGGGGGAGGCTTACCGCATTTCCTCCCCGAAATCCGTGATCCCGATGTTCGATGAGCTGCGCTCTGGAATGTACCAGGAAGGCAAGGGGACCTGGTTCAGCGTCACCTACGTCATTTCGCGCCCTGGTAGGTTCAAGGCGGACTACAACTATGACGAGGATCCACGGATCCCCTTCCCCACCGCCTGGGGTTTCACCAACGACCTGGAGGAATTCCCCCGCGATCCGGACCATATCCCTGAATGGCTTCACGAAGAACTCCGGGCCGAGGCAGAGGGCCGTGCCATGGAGTAGAACGCTCCAGGGCGCCGCCTGCACCGCACCGGGGCTGTTCCGTTCCCGGCCGGCGGCCCCCTCGCCGGTCCCACGACCCGGCGATGTCCGGCGTGCGGGTGGAGGTCTCATATGACACCCCGCCGGGCGGGTCCGGGCGGCGCGGTCGGGGGATGGGAGGTGCGGGTCAGCGTCGATGTCGGGGGAGCGTGTTCCCCGGTGCGGGCGGGCCTGGTCCCCCCGGACCCATTGTCCGCCGGACCGATCCCTCCCGCCGGTCGCCCGCACCCGCCTGTGGACAGGCGCCTCGAAAACGGTCGCCGTCACGGGGTGGAGTGCGCGCGCAGGCGCTCCTCCAGCTGCTCCGGGGTGGGTTCCACCTCCGTTCTCCAGGGTGCGTCCGGGTCCCGGTGGGTCGCCATCCACAGCGAGCCCGTCCAGGCGATGCGGTGGGTCCGCCCCCACGCGGATCTGAGCCGTTCGAGGGTCCGTTCGGGTGGTTCCCAGGTCCGCCCTTTGACGTCCTCGTGCGGCCCGGTGTGCCCCTCCTCCAGCAGGCACTCCCGGCGGGCGCAGGCCTGGTCGAGGTGGGACTCCCCGCACAGCGGAGCCACATAGGGAGTGGAGGGGCGGGGAGGGGTCGTGGTCATCGAGTGGCCTCCTCGGCTTCGCAGAGCATCCGGTCCAGCAGCGCCACGGCGGCGTGGGCGTCGTTGGCCTCCTGTGCGTGGCGCAACGCGTCGCGTACGGCCCGAACACACCGATCTTGGTCGGTCCCCCGGACGGTGCCGTCGCCGACGCGGTCCGGTGCGTCCGCCGCGGTGGCCAGCAGGTCATCGAGATGGATGCCGTTCATCAGGAGTAGCCGTTCCCTCTCAGGCGGTGAAAATTCGGATGGGCCGGGAGTGGTCCCGTGAGGTTTCCCACGCGACCACCGTGACCTGCGATATCGCCTTGCGGCCAGTGCCCTCGGGGTTTTCGGGAACGGAAGACGACGCCTGTGGAGCTCGTGTGGATTTCCTGCGTGACGCGTAAGGGGTCCTCGGAGATTCTCGCCGACCGCAGGAAGACGGCCGGTTATACGCAGGGGGCGCTCGCCCGCGCGGTGGGCGTCACGGATGCCTCCATATCCCGCTGGGAGAATGGGGTGAATTCCCCAAGTGGTGACATTGCGGAACTATTGGACAGGGCACTGAAGGCAGAGGGGGAACTGCTGCGAGCCTGGCGCCAGGACACCTTCGGGATCGAGGTGCCCGTCCGGCAGCAGAAGGTGGCTCTCCTGGAGGAGCGGTCGCTCGCCGTCGATCGCCTTCTCCCGACGCCGGTTCCGGGACTGCTGCAATGCGAGTCCGGCAGCCGGTGCGTGGAGGTCTCCGAAGGCGTCACCACCGGCGTCCGTGACACCCGGCACCGGGAGTTGGGGCACCTGGAGTTCACGGCCTCCGAGTGGACGGCCCTGGTGGACACCGTTGAGCAGCACGCCTGAGCCGATCCGCGCGAGCAGCGGGGTTCAGGGGGTGGCAACTTCCTGCGATGGGTGCCGCCCCTTTTACATGGAGCGATTTCTAATAAATGAGTTTAAATCGGACCAAGCCCCCACTTCGGGCGCACCTTTTTTTCTCCGGCTGGAATCCCACCTGAACGCCACTGAGCTGCGAAGACGGCGAAGTCCGCGAGCTTCTCCGAAGCCGTTACCGAAAAAAGTGGCCCAGTGATCGGCCGGTGCCCTAACCTGGCCGCATAACCGCATATAGAGGCCCCGCGATGCTTACTGAGCACCCGAGGCCGTGGCCGGCAACTCACCCCTTAACGCAAAGGATTGCCAGCGTGCGCCAGTTTAGCGCTGCGTTTCTCGGGCCTGCCCTCGGGCTGCTCGGAGCGCTGTTCCGCTCTCCCCGCGGTCGGCATGCCCGGACCGTCGGTCTCCTCGCACTCCGTCGCAGGTCGAAGCGCGTCCGCCGCTACGCGGCCGACCCCGGACCCGCCACCGCCCGCCTCCCGCGACGTTCGCCTTCCACCGCGCGGCCCGCAGCCCCCGCCCCCGCCGCATCGAGGCACCGCCACCTGGAGCCGCCCAGCCGGATCCTCCCCGCCGACGAGATCCCGCTCGTCCGCCCCTACTTCACCGCCCACGAACAGGCCGTCACCCGTCGCGCCCCGGATCCGAGCTGCGCGGACGCCGTCGAACGCGAACTCGCCCGGGTCCAGGAGCAGGCCCTCGCCCGCCTGCGCGGGTGGACCGCGCCGAGCGGGTCGGCCGCTTCGGGGGCTCCGGCCGCAGGGCGGTCCACGCCCGCCGCTCCGGCCTCCCCGTTCGTGAGCCCCTCCCCTCCGGCCGCTGCGGCCCCGCGCCGCTCGCCCGTTCCGCGACCCCGGCTCTCGCCTCCCGGAGACCTCCTCGCCCCGGCGGCCCCCGAGTCCCGCTTCCGTCCGGTGGTCCCTGCGCACCGGCGGTCGTCCAGCCCCGCCGACCGTCCCGTGCCCGGGGGAGCGCAGGACCTCGGGGAACCGGCCGCCGTCACCCGCCGGTGGCCGGCGCAGCAGGAGCGACGGGAGGTGCGGGTGTGAAGCGCGCACCGAGCAGGATGTGGCGGCACCGCGTCTACAAGGGCCACCTGGCCCGGCTCGCCGCCGTGCGCCGCGACCTGGTCAGGGATCTGGCCGGGTTCGATTCCGACCTGACCGAAACCCTGGTGCTCTGCGGCAGCGAGCTCTTCGCCAACGCCGTCAGGTACACGGCTTCCGGGGAGCGGGGCGGCCGTGTCGTCCGCACCCTGTGGACGGAGGAGGGCGGCGGGGTGCGCCTCGGTTTCACCGACGAGGGGTGCGGCGGCACGGTCCCGGAGGTCCCGGACGCCCGCAGCGACGAGGAATGGGACTGGGCGGAGGGCCAGCGCGGGCTGCTGCTCGTCCGGGAGTTGTCCACAGCCTGGGGATATCTTCCGCTGTGCCCGTGGGGTGGCCTCGGGCACCACATCTGGGCCGCCTTCGGCCACGCCCGCCCCACCCGTACCGAGGCCACCACCTGAGCCACGGCCGATCATGGGGGACGCCGCCCGCCCGGGCCGCGTCCCCCGGCCGCCGGGGATGTCGGCCGCAGGCCCGATACCCCTCCGGTGCCCCCGGCCTCGGGGCGTGCTCATGCGGGGTCCGTCGCCGGTACGCCCGGCTCCGGGGGGTGTCGTCGCCCGCTGGGTTGGGGCTTCCGGTGCCCCCGGCCTCGGGGCGTGCTCATGCGGGGTCCGTTGCCGGTCCGCCCGGCTCTCGGGGTGCGGCCGGTCGCGGGTGCGCGCCTTCCGGCGTCGCACCCGTCTCCGGGCGTGCCCGCGAGGACGCCGAATCCCCGCTCCGCCCGCCCCCGGAAGCCGGTCCGCCGGCCCGCCGCTCGTCCACCAGCAGGAGGATCCCGAGGCTGAGCAGGAGCACGTGGACCACCGCGTACCAGGAGTCCGGGGCCTCCTGCCCCGCCAGGATCCGGGTGAAGTCGTGCCCGGCGTGGCACAGGACGAGCGGCCACAGCCAGGAGAAGCGCATCTGGAAAGCGGCGTAGGCGAACCCCACCACCGCCGACAGCAGGACGTTCCACAGGATCTCCTCGGCGGAACGGTCCGTGACCGCGAACTGCGACAGGTGCTGGAGCCCGAACAGGGCGGCGGTGAGGACCACCGCCCACACCGACGAGAACGCCCCCGACAGCGTACGCAGGACCACGACCCGGCTCACCAGCTCCTCGTTGAGCCCCACCAGCAGGAGGGTGAGCGCCCAGAGCCCGAACCCCGGCGGGCGCTCCACCAGGCCGCCCGGGGCCAGCAGCCACAGCAGGGCCTCGGCCGCGAACGGCAGCACGAGGAGTGCCGCTCTGGGAGAGCGCCACAGGGTGAGCAGTCCGCTGGCCCGCCACAGGCCGAGCCATGTCACGAGCACCACCGCGAACACGGTGCACACCGCGTTCGCGAACAGGCCCATGTACCAGCCGGTGATGCCGATCAGCGGCGCCACCGCCAGGGCGAGGGAGATGAGGAGGAAGCGGGCGACGGTGACGGCGACGGCGAAAGCCAGCGCGGTCGGACGCCGGGTGGTCGACGGCATGGGGGCCTCCAGGGGGAGTGTGCGCCTCACAGGCTCCCATCGAGGAGACCCCGGTCCGCCATCCGGAGGATCCCGGGGATTTCCCCGAGAGGCCGCCGCCACCGCCCCGGCGGCGCCGCCGCTCCCGGGCGCGCCGTCCCCCGGCCGGTCGTCAGGCCGGGGCCAGGAGCAGCCTCCGGGCGCCCCGGTCCACCTCGGCGACGGCCACCGCCACCCCCTCGCCGGGCTCGGAGCGCCCTGCTCCGGCGGGCACGGGGAGCAGCCCCTCGACACCCCGCGCCACCCGGACGAAAACCCCGAACGGCACCTCTGCGACCACCTCGCCGCGCAGCCGGTCTCCGACGGCCACCCGGTCCGCGAAGGCCTGGAAGGGGTCGGGCGAGGCCGCCCGGAGCGACAGGCGGGCCTCCCCGTTCGTGGTGTCGAAGCAGAGGAAACGACAGGTCACCCGCTGGCCGACCCGCACCACCTCCTCCGCGTCCCGGAACCGCGACCACGACAGCTCGGGAACGGTGATGAAGCCGACCCCGGCGAACGACGGGTGCGGCGGGCCCTCGTCCAGGGCCACGAACACCCCGAAACGCCGGATGAGGGCGATGGTGCCCGTCAGGGGTTCGCCGGGGGAGAGGGAGGCGAGGAACGCCCACAGCCCGGGGTGCTCGGCGGCGGCGCGGGACAGGCCGATGCGGCCGTCCCGCAGGCCCTCGGCGGTCACGGCGGCGGAGACCCTGCGCCCGGGTTCGGCCCGCGGCCGCTCCCGGGAGAAGTCCCAGGTCAGGTCCAGCAGACCGATCTCGCCCCGTGGCCCGTCGGGGAAGCCGTCGAGCGCGACCTCCCAGGACTGCGACCGGGTCGTCCCGACGACGGTCCCGGACAGTACGTCCCCCACCCGCATCCCGCCGGGCAGCCCGTCAACGACCACGCGCCACCCGCCGTCGCACATGTCCCGGACGCACCACGAGCGCCGTGCCGACCGCACCGGCCGCCAGCGCACAGGCTCCCGGGACGCTGAACGACGCGGGCTCCCGGTCGCGGCCCGGGGCCGTGCCAGTCCCGGCACCGCACGGAACCACCTCTTCCGGGGGCCCATAGGCCACGGGCGAGCCGGCGCCGACGAGAGCGGTCATCAGGAACACGGTGAACGCCGGTTCGAGGCCGGGCGGGAGCAGGGGGTGCTCCCCCTCCGGCCGTCCCTGCTCCTCGTCTTCGTCCCGGGGGTCTTCCTCCATGGGCCTGCCTCCGTTGTCCGCGACCCGTGCCGACGGCTGCGGCCGGTGCCGCCCCCGGCGTGGACCCGCGCCTGCGCCGCACCGGCGTGCTTCCCCCGGGTGGTCCCCCGGGTGCCGGTGCGGATTACCGGTCGGGGCGTTGCGGCGGCCCGGGCGGTCACCGTCGCCCCGGCGTCCGGACGCGCCGCGGCACCTCCCGCACGGGGCGGCGGGGGAGCGGCCGCTCAGCCGGGGCCTCCCCCGTCGCCGCGGGGCCTGGGCGCGGGGGAGAAGGCGGAGGGGCGGAACTCCGGCGGGGGCTCGACGCCGCTCACGGGATCGGTGTGACGAGAATCACTATGACTCGGATTCGTTTCGGCGACCGTCGCCCACAGTTTCCCGAGCGCCGCCCGGGTCGTGGCGATGTCCGCTTTGACCTGTGAATTCACCTGCTCGGCGATCCGCTCGATCCGACTCCGGCCCGGATCCCGCGCCTCCGGTCCGCCGTCCCCCTGATCCGCCGGGGCGGGCGGCCCTCCGGCCGTCTCCACCTCCCCGGCCTCCGGGGGGCCGTCCCAGTCGTCGGGCTCCACGACCTCGAACTTCACCCGCCGTCACCCCTTTGTCCACAGGTCGCCGACTTGCCTATTTCTCGGACCGTGACCGCTTGTAGTATGCAGATCCTCCCTCTAGGGGCCATCGGGTTCCTTGTGCGACTCTGTGGTCGTTCTTCTGAACTGTCGGCACGCTGTGTGCATCCTCCCTCTACGAGAGGCGACAGTCTCGCGAGGACCCCCGAGAAAGAACAGGTGAACGGATGTCACGTTGGGAAGTCGGCGACACCACGCTGGCCAGCCTGGGGCAGAACACGGCGGGCTCGGGCGATGAGCTCAGCTCGCTGATCCAGCAACTCGTTCAGGCGGCCGAGCCGCTCGTCGGCAAGTTCGACGGCGCCGGCAAGGCCGCGTTCGACTCCTTCAAGGTGCGGGCCGACGGGATCACCGCCGACCTGCGGGCCGGGCTCGGCTCCATCCAGGTCGGCCAGGAGGGCATGAACACCGCGTTCGTCAGCGGCGCGGACACCATGGCCGACGACGCGAACGCGAACATGGGCGCGGCCAACTTCGACGCCGCCAAGTTCCGCTGACCCCCCGGCCCCCGAACCCCCGAGGAGTTTCCAGATGAAGAACGCTTACGACCTCGGGGCCTCCCAGGAGGCCCAGGGCAACATCAACACCATCATGAACCGGCTCGAGGCCATCATCGGCGAGCGCGACACCGACGTCAGCGCCGCCATGGCCGAGTTCGAGGCCACCGGAGTCTCCGAGGAGTACAGCGCCAAGGAGCTCAAGTGGCACAACGCGGCCAACGAGGTCCGGGAGATCATCCGGCTCGTCCGCGACACCCTCGAGACCAACGACTCCACCGCACAGGAGACCCTGAGCCGCGCCAACTCCGCGGTCCAGAACATCTGACACCACATCCGACCCCCCGCGCGGGACACCGGACGGGAACGAGAAGCGACGAGGAGCACGGGTGGCACGCGACTACGACAGCCAGCTGCTGGAGTCCGTCGCCGTACGCCGACAGCGGCTCCGCGAAGCGGTGCTCTTCGGTGGGCAGCGCACCCGGCGCCGCCTCGACGAGAACATCACCAAGGTGTTGATCAGCGCCTGCCTCGCCGCGGTCGTCTGCGGCGCCACGGTCGGCTGGTCGTTCGTCAGCCACCAGCTCGGTACCCAGCGCATCGAGCGGGAGCAGGCCGCGTCCGGTCCCGCCGACCGGGCGCTCCCGTCCACCCCCGGGACCTGGGTCGGAGCCGAAGTCGGCTTCGACGACCTGCGCGCGGAACTCGACGCGGCCGGGGTCCCCGGGAGCCTCTACGTGCTCCCCGGGGACCCGCGGCCCGAACCCGGCACCGTCGACGGCTACTACCTCGTCACCGAGGACGAGGAGGGCTACATGTCGGTGTCCGTCATGGACTACGACCAGGGCCGGCCCGGACCCGAGTTCAGCACCGAGGACGAGGCCGCGCGCTGGCTCCACCGCGAACTCGCCACCACCGAGGCCGACCCCCGGCGCCTCGGCACGGCCGAGGAGGCCGAGATCGCCGAGGCCACCGCCGAGCTCGTCACCGAGGTCCGCGAGAACCTCGAACAGCGCAGCGGCGGCTCCTACCTGCACACCCTGGAACCCGGGGACGTGGTGGACGCCTTCGGCCAGGAGAGCGGCCGCCGCCTGTACCCCGACGGCACCCCCTTCGCCGAGCGCGGACTGCCCGAGTACGCGCGCACCGACGCCGAGGGCGACCCCCTCTACCACCGGTACCGGGTCATCCACCCCTTCCAGGTGACCGCCACCACCGCGCCCGCCGAGGGCGGCTCGCCCGGCGGCGGCGTGCGGTTCACCCTCGACACGGCCGGGTTCGGCGAGGTACCGCCCGTGCCCACCCTCCGCTGGCTCATCGGCAACGGCTACGTCGAACGCGTCGCCGTCACCGACGTGCCCGCCTGACACCCCGCCCGTCCCCGCCCGGGACCGGCACAGCGAACGACACAGCGAACAGCAGGATGGGAAGGCAATGACCGCTTGGAGCCGCGTGACGCTCGTCGGCGAGGAGCGCAGGGTCGACGCGGTCCTGCCCGCGGGGGAGCCCGTGGGCGCGCTCATGCCGGAGGTGCTCCAACTCCTCGGTGACCCCGTCGAGAATCCGGCGCGCCTGCGCCACCTGGTCACCGCGTCCGGGACCGTCCTGGACGGCGACTCCACCCTCGCCGACCGGCAGATCGCCGACGGCGCCGTGCTGCGCCTGGTCCGGGCCGAGGAGCCGGTGCCCGCACCGGTCGTCCACGAGGTCCCCGAGGCCGTGTCCAAGGCCATCGACGACCACAGCGGACGCTGGAACCCCGAGGCCGCCCGCTGGACCGCCACCGGATCGCTCGTCGCCCTCGCCCTCACCGGCGCCTGGACGGCGCACCTGTACGCGCCCTCCACCGGGGGCATGATCGGTCTGGCCGTGGCCGCCGCCCTGCTCATGGTGGCCGGGGCCGTCCTCGGCCCCACCTGGCGCGAACCCCTGGGCACCGCGCTGTCCATCGCGGGGACCGCCGTCGGCGGGCTCACCCTGTGGCTGGCCTGCGAGCTGTTCGGGTGGCCCGAATGGGCGCGCTGGGGCGGGCTGGCCGCCCTGCTCGCCGTGCTCGTCCTGCTGCTCGGCCTCACCTCCGGCCTGGGCCGGGGCGGGCTCACCGGCGGCGGGACCGGGCTGGCCCTGGCCGTCGTCTGGTCGGCCGCCGCCGCGCTGGGACTGCCCGCGTACCAGGTCGCCGCCGTCATGACGGTGGCGTGCGTGGTGCTGCTCAGCATGCTCCTGCGGCTGGCCCTGATGTTCTCCGGGCTGGCCGTGCTCGACGACAGGCGCAGCTCCGGCGACTCCGTCGCCCGCGGCGACGTGCTCGCCTCCGTGGCGGGCGCGCACCGCAGCCTCGTCATCGCCACCCTCGCGGTGGCCGTGGCGACCGCCACCGCGGGCATCGGGCTGGCCACCCGGTTCGACCCGTGGACGGCCGGGCTGTCCGCGGTGCTGGCCATCGTGGTGGCCAGCCGGGCCCGGCTGTTCCCGCTGATCGCGCAGAAGGCGGCGCTCACCGCGGCCGCGCTCGTGGTGCTGGCGGCGTTCCTGTTCTCCTGGACCCAGGCGTACGGGTGGGGGGTGTGGCCGGCGCTGGGCATCGCCGTGGCGGTCGCCGCCATCCCGGCGGTGGTGCTGTCCGTGGAGCAGCCGGAACACGTACGGGCCCGGCTGCGCGGGGTCACCAGCAGGTTCGAGGCGGTCGCCGTCGTGGCGCTGGTGCCGTTGGCCATCGGCGCGTTCGGCACCTACCAGCGCCTCCTCGGCACGTTCTGAGCGGGGGACCGATGAACACCCGACAGGTGGAGCAGGACGCGCCGGTCTCCGGCGACCGGTGGGCGCGCCGGATGGGGCGGGCCGTGCTGCGGCCGTTCCGGCCGGTGGACGAGGTGGCCCGCGCCATCGCGCTGGGGGCGGCGCTGCAGCGGTCCACCGCCACCGGGCGGCGGATCGCCGTCGACGACCTGGGGACGGGCGCCGACACCGCGGTGGTGGCGGCGCTCATGGCCCGGGCGCTGGCGCACTTCCGGCACGACCGGGTGCTGGCGGTGGACGCCACCGGCCGGGAGCCGTCGCTGGCCACCCGGCTGGGCGCCACCGAGCCGGGGGACCTGGCGCAGGCGGACGCGGCGGCGTTCGAGACGGCGTGCGAGGGGCTGGGGGAGGTCACCGAGCGGCTGTGGACGGCGCGCACCGACCCGGCCTACTCGGGCGCGTACACGTCGGGACTGCTGCCGGTGTCCCGGTTCTTCGGCGTGACCCTGGTGGCGGGGGAGTACGGCGGGGGCTTTCTGGAGACGGTCGCCCGGGGCGCGCACGCCCGGGTGCGGGTGGTGCGGGCGACCCGGGACGCGGTGCGGCGGGTCGGCCGTGAACTGGACGTGATGGCCGCCGAGGGGCGCGCGCAGGAGGCGGGGCGGACCGTGGTGGTGGTCTTCGACCAGGAGCGCGGCGAGGACCGCGGCCTGGATGTGGCGCGCACGGCGCGGATCATCGCCGAGAGCGGGGCGGAGGTGATCGCCCTGCCGCACGACCGCCACCTGGCGCAGGGGGCGGCGGTACTGCCGCGCCGGATCGCGGAGAGCACGCACCGACTGGTGCAGGCGGTGGCGGTGGCGGCCCTGGACCGAGCGATCGACGGCGGCCCGAGCACGGGGAGCGGACGATGAACCGTCACGAGCAGAACCCGGAACCGGCGGAGGGGGAGGAGTACGTCCACGGGGCCGACATCCCGCCCCCGGCGTACGCCTGGCCGGAAGCGGACGCGCCGTCCGGTGCGCAGCCGGGGTGGGGCGCGCCCTCCGGCGGTCGGCCCGCCGCCGACCCCGGACACCCGTATCGGCAGAGCGGCCCCGGCCACCGCCACCCGGACCTGAACCCGCCGTCCGGCGGGCAGCCCGGCTGGGGAGAACCGTCCGGTGCGCACGCCGGTCAGGGTGCGGCCCCCGGGTCGCCCTCGGGCGGGCGGCCGGGGTGGTTCCCCATGTCGGACACCTCGAACCCGGGTCCGGCTTCCGGTGGGCGGTACGGTCACGGCACCGCCCCGAATCCGCCCTCCGGCGCGCAGCCGGGCCGGGGTGCGCCGTCCGGCGGGCAGCCGGGATGGGCCGATCCCTCCGGTGGGCGGTCCGGTCACGGCACCGCCCCGGGTGAGCCCGGTGGTGAGCGGCTCGGGTGGTTCCCCGCGTCGGACACCTCGAACCCGGGTCCGGCTTCCGGTGGGCGGTACGGTCACGGCACCGCCCCGAATCCGCCCTCCGGCGCGCAGCCGGGCCGGGGTGCGCCGTCCGGCGGGCGGCCTCCACAGGGCGCCGCCCCGGGGGCTCCCCCCGGGGAGCGGACCGGCCGGGGCGAACACTCCGGCGCGCACTCCGGTCAGGGTGCGCGGCCGGCGTGGGAGGACCCCTCCGGTGCGAGGACCGCACGGGGCACGACCTCGGACGACCGACCCGGGTGGGGCGCGCCTTCAGGCGGGCGGCACGCGCCGGGCGCGCCCTCGGGGGCCCAGCCCGGGTGGGCGGCCCCATCCGGCGGGCGGCACTCCGCGGATCCGGGCGCGCCGGGCCGACCGTACCCTCCCGCGTCCTCCGGGACGGGCGGGCACGCCTCTCCCGACGCGCGGTACGGGACGGGCGCACAGCCCTCCGCGGGCCGGTCCGAGCGGGCTCCCGCTCCCGGCCGTCCGGGCCCGAACACCCCGTCGGGCGCGCATCCGGGATGGTCCCCTGCGTCCGACGGGCCGAACCCGAACCCGCCCTCCGGCGGTCAGCCCGGGTGGGGGAGCCCCTCCGGCGCGCACACCGGACAGGGCGCCGCCCCGGGCGTGCCTTCGGGAGCACAGCCGGGGTGGGCCGAACCCTCCGGCGGCCGGTCGGGCCGGTCGGACCAGGCCGGGCCGTCCGGGCCGCAGCAGGGCCGGGGGAACCCGCCCGCCGCCGGACCGGGCCACCCGTATCCGGCCGAAGGTGGAACGTCCGCGCACCCCGGCCCCCGGTACGAGCACAGGGGCGCCCACAGCGCACCCTCGGGCGGGCAGCCGCCGCACGGCACCCCCCACCCGGGCGGTGGCGCACCCTCCGCCGGACGGCCCGGACCGTCCACCGCTCCCGGTGCGCCCGAGCACCCGGGGTTCGCGCCCGGGCGGCAGCCCCACGAGCGGGATCCCCAGCCCTGGCACGAGATCCCGGCCACCCCGTACGCGGCGGCACCCGACGCCGAGCAGTCCGGGCCCCGGCAGCCGCACACCTTCGCCCAGGACTCGGTCGCCGAGGCCTTCCTCAGCGGTACCCCCATGCCCCGGCCCGAGGCTCCTCCGCGGACCCCGGAACCCCGGTACGACCTGCCGGACCCCCAGGCCGCGGCCGCGCCCCCCGCCACCCCGCCGGCCCCGGAGCACCACCGCCCGGAACCGACCGCGGACCAGGGCCGGACCCGCGCCCCGCGCGTGGTCGGCCCGCCGCGGCCCGCCGTCACCGGCCTCGTCAGCCCTTGGATAGAAGAGGACCTCGCCGACCCGGACGCCGAGGAGACGGCCGTCTTCCTCATCATGGGCGCAGACCGGCGCGCCCGTGCCGAGAAGAAGGAGGAAGAGGAGCACACCGCCGGGCCCGAGGCGGCGCGGCCCGAACCACCCGCCGCAGACCCCGGGACCGGACCCGGGCGCGAGGACTCCCTGCTGTACCGCGGGGCGTCGCTGTTCGGGCCGGAGGCGGCCGCTCCGGCCCCCGCGCCCGCCGAGGCCGGGGCGGAACCCCGCGGCGAGGCGCGGGAGCCGTCTCCGGACCGAGCCCCCGAGGGGGACCCGGCAGGGGAGACCGTCTTCCTGGACGCCGGGGCCATCGCCTCCTACGACCCCGCCCGCGGGGCCTCCGGCGGGCCCGGGGCGCCCGCCCCCGGCACCGGGCAGGCGTCCTCCGACGCCCCCGCCGCCGGTGCGGAGGCGCTCGCGGCGGCTTCCGCCATGCCGGACCCCGGGACTCCGGGGCTCCGGAACACCGGGTCGGAGACCCCGGCACCACCGCCCGTGGACGACCCGGCAGGGGAGACCGTCTTCCTGGACGCCGGGGCCATCGCCTCCTACGACCCCGCCCGCGGGGCCTCCGGCGGATTCGGGGCCCCCGCCGCCGGGACGGGCGTTCCTGTGGCGGAGGGGGTGTCGGAACCCCACGGCCGGGCGGAGGACCGCGGCGGGTACTTCGGCCCGGCCGGATCCGCCGGGACGGGCGCGACCCCGGCCGCCCCTGCCGCGGAGGGGTACCGCCAGGTGTCCGGGGGCGGCGCCCCCCGGGGCGCCCGGGACGCCGGACTGGTCTCCGAGCGCGGGGCGTCGACCTCCCCGTCCCCCGGCGCGGCCGCCTACCTCGGTTCGGGGGACGCCGCCTCCGCCTTCCTCTCCGGGCGCGGACCGGACTCCTTCACCTCCGTGTACGCCGCGCCCGGCGGGTACGAGCAGCGCCTCGCCTCCGTCAAACCCGTCCCCACCTCGGTCTGGAAGCGGGCCGTCTTCGCCGCCACCCGGGGTCGGGTCAACCCCGGATGACATCCCCTCATCGGTTCACGGGATGAAGGAGGCGCGCCCACCTCCCCAGCGGACGCGCCTCCCGGGGCGCCCTGACGGCGCCCCCTTCCGCCGGACCGCGCGGACCGCCCCTCGGGGCCAGAAGGTCCGCCGCCGTCGTCCGGCGGGGCCGACCGGGTCCGTCCCCTCAGCGGATCCCGGTCGGCCCTGCCGCCCGGCGCCGGGCCCAGCCCCCCTCAAGGCGGGCCGCGCAGCGCCGGGCGGCGTTCATGTGGTCACGGCGACCGGCCCCCCAACCGGTCGATCAGCGCCAGCGCCGCCTGGTGGGTGGAGGGCAGTGCCATCTCCCACACCGCCGCCCCGTGCTCCCAGCCCGGTCCGCCGCGCAGCCGGTCCAGTTCCCCGCCCAGGCCGGGGCCCTCCGGCGCGAGCACGGCGATCCGACCCCGCCCCAGGACGCAGACGGATTCCCCGCGGTCGAAGAACCGGGTCAGCTCGTACGCGAGCACGATCATGCGCGCCGCCCGCCGCCACGGGTCCAGTTCCGGGTCGAGCAGCACCACGACCAGCCGGTGACCCACCCCGTCCGCGTTCCGGTACAGCTCTCCCAGCCGGGTCCGCAGATACCCGGTCGTGCCCAGCCCGGTGAGCGGGTCCAGGCACGTCTCGTGGTCCCGACCGGCCTCCGCCCAGCCCTCGGCCAGCGCCCGGACCAGCTCCAGGGGAGGGTCGCACCAGCCCGCGACCTCGGTGAACGCCGCCAGGTCGGTCAGGCTCTCGCCGACCCCCAGCCCCGCACGCGCCCGGGCCTGGCCCAGCCGCGCGCACGCCCCCGGCAGGTCCCCGCCGGTGAGGAACGCCGAGCACACCAGGTCGACGGCCGGCGTCCACCAGCCGTCCGGCGACGTCCAGCCGGTATCCCGGCTCCTGCGCCCCCAGGAGGCGCGCAGCCCGCGAACCGCCACGGTGCCCGTTTCCGTCATGCTTCCTCCCCTCCGGCGCCCGGGCGGGCCCGTGCCCCCGCAACAGGCCCTCCCGTGCGCCCTCACCCTGATTACGGAGATCGGTGGCGGCCATGACGCGGATACGGGATATTTCTTTGACGTGCTCCCTCCGCCGGTCGGGAGCCCTTCCCCCACCGGCCCCCACACTCGCGAGAAAGGGACGTTCGGGTGTCCGACGCCGAGGTTGACCACACTGGGGTACTGACGGGTGACTCCGAGTACATTCGTCGTGTCCGGGATGGGGAGACCTCCGCCTACGCCGTCCTCTATGAGCGCCACGCCGCCAGCGCCCGCGGCCTGGCCCGTCAGCTGCTGCGCGGCGACGCCGAGGTGGAGGACGCGGTCGCCGAGGCGTTCACCCGGGTCCTCAGCGTCATCCAGCGAGGCAAGGGCCCCACCGACTCCTTCCGGCCCTACCTGCTGACCGCGGTCCGCAACGCCGCCTATGACCGCGGGCGCGGGGAGAAGCGCCAGGTCGTCACCGACGACATGGAGAGCCTGGACCCCGGCGTCCCCTTCGTCGACCCCGCCCTGGAGGGCCTGGAGCGCTCGCTGATCGCCCGCGCCTTCCTCTCCCTGCCCGAGCGCTGGCAGGCGGTGCTGTGGCACACCGAGATCGAGGGCGCCAAGCCCTCGGAGGCCGCCGCGATCCTGGGCCTGAACCCGAACGGCGTCGCGGCCCTGGCCTACCGGGCCCGCGAGGGCCTGCGCCAGGCCTACCTCCAGATGCACCTGGCGGGCGGCGCCGTCGCCGACGCCTGCCGACCCACGGTGGGCCTGCTCGGCGGCTACGTCCGGGGCGGCCTGTCCAAGCGGGACACCGCCAAGGTCGACAGGCACCTGGACGACTGCGCGGACTGCCGCGAGGTGTACGCGGAGCTGATGGACGTCAACGTCGGCCTGCGCGGGGTGGTCCTGCCGCTGGTGGTCGGTGTCGGAGCCGGCGGCTACCTGACCCTCACCCCCGGCGGTGCGGCCACGGGCGCCTGGTGGAGCCGGATGTCGCGCCGCCAGCAACAGGTCACGGCGGGCGGCGTCGCCGCGGCAGGGGTGGCCGTCGCGGTCGCCCTGGCACTGGTCGGCGGGCAGGCGCCGCCCCCCGCGAGCGAGGCGGCCCCGGCACAGGTTCCGCCGGTGCAGCCGCCCGCTCCCGGGGCCGGGCCGGACTCCCCGCCCGGGGCGGCCCCGGTGCCGGGCGCCCCGGCCGACGACCCCCCGGCGTCGGACCCGCGGTCCCCGTCGGACCCGCGGTCCCCGTCCGCCCCGTCCGCCCCCTTTCCGGCCACGGTGCCGCCCGCGGACATCCCGGACGAGGAGGTTCCGGCGGAGAACGCGCCCGAGCCGCTGTTCGCCGTGGGCATCGACCCGGTGGGCGCGCTGGTCCCGGGCGGCTCCGGGATCATGGTCCTGGACGTGCGGAACCTGGGGGCTCCCACGATCGCCGAGGTCATCGCCAGGATCACGCTGCCCCCCGGGGTGGACATGGCCTCCTCCGGCGGAGCGGGCAACGCGGTGCGCATGGCCGACGGCGAGGGCGACTGGAGCTGCGCGGCGGGCTCGGGCGGCGGGGAGTGCGCGCGCCCGGCCATGGGTGCGGGCGAGAACAGCACCTACTTCTTCGACGTGGTCGTGTCCCCGGACGCCCGGCTCGACGTCCCCGCCTCGGCGACGGTGTCGTCGGGCCCGGTGAGCACGGCCGTCACCGGAGAGCGGGGGGTCAGCGCCGAGGGGGTGCCCGCCCGGTACGCCACGGCGGGCCGGGTGACGGTGGAGACCGTCGGCAACTCCCTGATGACCTGCACCGAGCCGGAGGACAGGTGGCCCTGGCCGTGGTGGGGGCGCCCGGGTGCCGTCGGGCCCGCCCCGGAGCCCGAGCCCTCGCCGGGCGTCCCGGAGGAGGAGGCCGACCTGGCCCGTGCGCCCCGCGACCCGGACCCGGCGGCCCCCGGCCTGCCCGACCCCGGCGCGGACGGCGTTCTGCCCGGAGCTCCGGAGGCCTCCGGGGAAGAAGGGGCCGGTGCTCCTTCCGTGCCGGAGGTGGCCCCGTCGGCCCCCGAGGCCGATCCGGGTGACGATGAGGTCACGGAACCCGGCGGGGAGGCGCCGCGGGGCTACGCCCCGGAACCGACCCCGGAGCCGGGGGAACCCCTTCCGGACGGCCCCTGCGCCCAGGCGCGCGATCGGCAGGGCGACACCCGGGACAACGACAACTGGGTGATGGCCCCGCGCGACGACGACTGGAACCCGACCACCACCTCCTCCAGTTCCGCCGTCTGGACCCTGCCGGAGGGCGGCCGGGTGCGCTGGGCGGGCCTGTACTTCTCGGCGGCGGGCTCCCACGGGGCGCACACCGCGCGGGTCAAGGGTCCGGCGGAGGACGTGTACCACACGGTCACCGCCACCGACGTGCGCTCGGCGGAGCTGCCGGGCTTCCCCGCCTACCAGGCGTTCGCCGAGGTCACCGGCCTGGTGCGGGCCCAGGGCGGCGGGCAGTGGTGGGTCGGGGACGTCCCGGCCATGGAGGGGCGCGCCCTGTACGCGGGGTGGAGCCTGGTGGTGGTGCTGGAGGACCCGTCGATCGGCTCCTACAACCAGGCGATGGTCCTGGACGAGACCAGGGCGGTGTTCCACGACGCGTCGGGGCTGCGCTTCCCGGTGTCGGGGCTGCTGCCCGCGACGGTGCCCGCACAGGTGGACGTGGTGGCCTGGGAGGGCGACGCCGACCTGGGCGGCGACCGGGTGACGGTGGGCGGCGCGGTGGCGGCTCCGGTGGGCGGCCACGGGACGGCCGACAACGTGTTCGCCGGGTCGGCGCGGGGGGCGGTGGGGGACCCGATGGCCTTCGGTACCGACGTCGTTCGATTCGCACCCGTACTGGGCAGGGAAACGGACATCCGAATCCTGACCGAACAGGATGCGGTCCTGGCCGGAGTGGTCGCACTGGTGGCCCCGATGCGGACCTGAACCCCCTTCCGGCCAAGGGAACGGGGCACCGCGCAGGGGTGCCCCGGGCGCCCAGCCGTCGACTCCACCACGCTCGGTTCTCCGAACCGTGACTGTCCGTGTTCGCAAGGGTCACGCAAAACCACACAGACTTGGCTAGGCTGTGCCCCGGTCATGGATATGGCCCCAGAGTCAACAGGGAAGGGGGCGATGTCGTGGACCGTTGCGCGTTGTTCGTCGACGCGGGATACCTTCTCGCGGACGGCGCGATGGCCGTGCACGGAACCCGCAACCGGGACTCCGTCTCCTGGGACTACTCCGGTCTCGTGCAGTTCCTCAACGAGGTCGCACGCGACCGCACCGGCCTGCCCTTGCTGCGCTGCTACTGGTACGAGGCCGTCTCCGACGACCGCCGCACCCAGGAGCAGGAGGGCATCGCCGACATCCCCGGCGTCAAGTTCCGCGCCGCGAGGATCAGACCGGGCCGCCGGGAGGGCGTGGAGAGCTACGTCCAGCGCGACCTCACCACCCTGGCCCGGACCGGCGCCCTGTGCGACGTGGTCCTGGTCAGCGGGGACGAGGACATGGCCCCGGTGGTCGCCGAGGTCCAGGACATGGGTGTGCGCGTCACCGTCGTCCACGTCTCGGTCGAGGGGAACTGGACCATCTCCCGCGCGCTGCGCCGGGAGTGCGACGACCTCATCGAGATCGGCGCCGGGCACCTGCGCCCGCACGTCAGCCTGCTCTCGGGCGGCTCCGCCCCCCAGGAGACCGCGGCGAAGACCACCACCCCGTTCGCCAACGGCCGGGGCCGCTCAGCCCCCGAGACCCCGCGCCGCCCCGTCGCCCCCGCCCAGCCCGGGGCCTCCCGGGTGGAGCCGGTCGACACCTCCACCGGCGGCCTGGAGGCGATGTTCGCCGGGACCGGCGGTCAGCCGGTCGCCCAGGGCACCGCCATGGAGCAGCTGCGCGCCATGCGCCGCAGCCTGGCCCAGCAGCGCGGCGGCGGCGACCACCTCGCCGGGTCGGGCGGCGAGAGCCGCGGCGCCATCGACGCCAACGGCTTCCCCTCGGGCGGCCAGCCGTCCGCCGGCAGCGGCGGGTACCCGTCGCAGAACGGCGGCTACCCGTCCACCGGGAGCCACCCGTCGCTCCGCGGCGAGCAGGGCGGCTACGGCGACCAGGGCGGGTACCCCATGCCCGGCAGACAGGCGCAGCAGCCGATGACCGGGCCGCAGCAGTCGTTCGCGCCGGGGACCGGGCCGCAGCAGTCCTTCGCGGCGGGCACCGGACCGCAGCGGTCGTTCGCCAACGGCACGGGGCCCCAGCGCTCCTTCGCCGAGGACGGACGCCCGGGACACGCGCCACCCAGATCGGGGCAGCCACAGGACCCGAGGTTCCCCGGAGGGAACGAACCCGGGTACGGGGGTGCCAACGACGCAAACCCTACCTATGGGACCAGTACGGCAACTGACGCCGCCTACCAAGGCGGGGTGGGCCCCTACGGGGGCGCACCGCCGACTGGTCCCGCCCATGAGACCGGGTTCGGGACGTCCGGATACCGCGAATCCCGGCCCGGTCCCGGATATCCCCAGCAGACTCCCGCCGTCGCGCATACCGTTGACGAAGCGGTGCATGTCGCGCGCAGAGAAGGGAACGACTTCGCGGAGTCGATCGCGCGCGAAGCCCCCGCCCTGTGGGTCGAGGCCGTCCTCGCCCGCAGGCCCCGGATGCCCTCCGACCTGGAGGCGCGTCTGCTCCAGGGGTCCTCGCTGCCGATCGACCACCTGTTGCTCGACGAGGTTCGGGACGGGCTGCGCCAAGGGTTCTGGCAGGCGCTGGAGCGTGCCAGGCGCTAGCGCCGCGTGCGAGTGCGGAAGGTGGAGGGGACGATGCGGGTGACCCGCGTGACGACGGCGGAGCTCGACCGTCTGGAATTCCACGCCGTCCGTTCGGGCGAACACGGCGAGGTCGCCGCACGGCTCCTCGACCTGGCCAACCGGGTCGACGCGGGGAGCGAGATCTCCCGGGCCGAGCTGTTCGTCCGGGCGGGCGAGCAGTGGGAGATCGCCCAGGAGTACGAGCGCGCCTGCTCGGCCTACCAGCGGGCGATCGACGACGGCGGCCCCACGGTCATCGACGCGCGCGCCCTGAGCGCGGGCGCCCTGCTCCAGCTCGACGAGATGGAGCAGGCGGGGGCGCAGCTCAAACGGCTGGAGAGCGAAGAACCGCGCAGCCTCCAGACCTACCTGCACGTCGCCGAGGCCCTGTACGCCCACGACGACCTGGTGGGCGCCGAGCGGTGGGCCACCGAGGGGGCGAGGCGGTTCCTCGACCGCGACCTCACGCCCTACGTCCACGACCTGCTGTGGGAGCTGCTGCGCATCCGCTTCCGCATCCGCGCCGACCTCGGCCTGCCCGAGGACGACCTGGACCGCCGCCTCGACGACGAGTGACCCCGGGCGCCGCCCGGCGTCGGCCCGCTTCGGCGCGTCCCGGTCGCCGTGTCGCCTCCGGCGCGCCCGCCCGCCGTGTCCCCTCCGGCCGGAGTCCGGCCCCGCGCCCGGCCGGTCCGCGCGCCCCCGGGTCGGCTGTGCCCCTCCGGAGCCCTGGTGTCCCCGGGCGCCGCCCGGCGGTCGCCCGCTTCGACGCGTCCCGCCGCCCCGGTCGGGTCCCGTGCCCGGGTGTCGCCCGGCGTCGGCCTGCTTCGGCGCGTCCCGGTCGCCGTGTCGCCTCCGGCGCGCCCGCCCGCCGCGTCCCCTCCGGCCGGGGTCCGGCCCCGCGCCCGGGTGCCCGGGCGCGGCCGGTCCGGGACGGCCCGTGCGGCTCCGCACGGGGGTGCCCGGCGTGGCCGGGCGGGAGAGCGGGGCGGCGTGTCCGGGGATGTCCGGGTCCGTGTGCGACACGCCCGCGATCGAGGTGACCGAGGTCGCTCCGGACCCCGCCGGGGCGCGCGGCACCGACCGGGTACGCCAGGTTCTCCGGACTCCTCCGGCCTGGAGGAGCAGGGCCTGCCGGGCGGCCGGGCGACTCCCGGGGCGGGGTCGGGCGCGAACCGCTCCGCGGGAGTCTTAGGCTGGCCACGACCGTCCTCGGACGGGTCGGCCGGGCACGCCTCCCGGACCCGCTCCGGACGCCCGGCGATGCCGTTCCACGTGCCCGGATGCGTGCCCCCATACCACGCTCCGAGGGTGAGTTCGACGATCATCGAAGAACGTGAGAAAACAGCGACACGCCACTATCTTGCGGTGGTTCCTAGCACTAGCCCCTAGATGTAGTATCTACTCCCGCTGGTGCTTCACCCTTCGGGGTGGCAGGGAACGCCGGAGAGATCCCGGGACGGACCCTGCCGGATCAGTGGGACGCGACCGCCGCGACCGGCCCGGAACCCCCGAGATTCCGGGCGGCCGGACGACGGCCCGCGCGAACGAGAACCGAACACCGGCGCGCACGCCTGGCCGTGCTGCGCTTGTAGGGAACGGGGGCTTGGGAGAGGGCGACCCGTGACACGCCGAGACGACCGTACGCACCCGGTGCGCCGATCGTCCGGCGGGCGCCGCATGACCCTGTAGCCACCGTCCCCACCCCGCCGGGACTTCTTCTATTCGAGGTTGGAGCCGCTGTATGACCCTTGACGTCGAGGCCGCGCCCGCATCCGTTCGGCCCGAGCCGACCGCCGAGAGCGCGCCGCCCGCCGCCCTCGACCGGATCGAGCGCGTCGTGACCGAGGCCTGTGAGCGGCTGGCCGGTGTTTCGGCGGAGAAGGTCCTGGCGGAGGCCCGCCGCGGCCTGTACCCCGGCATCCCCGACTCCGAGGTCCAGTTGGCCCTGATCATGGCCGCCCGCAGCTACGTCGAGGTCGACCCGGACTACTCGTACGTCGCCGCCCGCCTGCTGCTGGACAAGCTGCGCAGCGAGGCCCTGAGCTTCATCGCGGGGACCCCCGACTCCGCCACCCAGACCGACATGGCCGACCGCTACGCCACCTACCTGCCCGCGTACGTCAGCCGCGGCATCGACCTGGGCCAGCTCGACCCGGCCCTGGCCAAGTTCGACCTGGAGCGCCTGGGCCGGGCCCTGCACGCCGACCGCGACGAGCAGTTCACCTTCCTCGGCCTCCAGACCCTCTACGACCGCTACTTCCTGCACAGCGACGACACCCGCTACGAGCTGCCGCAGGCGTTCTTCATGCGCGTCGCCATGGGCCTGGCCCTCAACGAGGACGACCGCGAGGCCCGCGCCATCGAGTTCTACGAGCTGCTGTCCTCGTTCGACTTCATGGCCTCCACGCCCACCCTGTTCAACTCCGGCACGGTGCGCGCCCAGCTGTCCTCCTGCTTCCTCACCACCATCGGTGACGACCTCCAGGAGATCTTCCACGGCATCAGCAACAACGCGATGCTGTCCAAGTACTCCGGCGGCCTGGGCAACGACTGGACCCCCGTCCGCGGCCTGGGCTCCCACATCAAGGGCACCAACGGCAAGAGCCAGGGCGTCGTCCCGTTCCTGAAGATCGCCAACGACACCGCGGTCGCGGTCAACCAGGGCGGCAAGCGCAAGGGCGCGGTCTGCGCCTACCTGGAGACCTGGCACATCGACATCGAGGAATTCCTCGACCTGCGCAAGAACACCGGCGACGAGCGCCGCCGCACCCACGACATGAACACCGCGAACTGGGTTCCGGACCTGTTCATGCAGCGCGTGGAGCAGGACGGCGAGTGGACCCTGTTCTCGCCCAACGAGGTCCCCGACCTGCACGACCTGTACGGCACCGCCTTCGCCGAGGCCTACGCCTCCTACGAGAAGGCCGCCGACGAGGGCCGCATCAAGGTCTTCAAGCGGGTCCGCGCCGTCGACCTGTGGCGCCGCATGCTCACCATGCTGTTCGAGACGGGCCACCCCTGGATCACCTTCAAGGACCCGTCCAACCTGCGCTCCCCGCAGCAGCACGTCGGCGTGGTGCACTCCTCCAACCTGTGCACCGAGATCACGCTCAACACGAACTCCGAGGAGGTCGCGGTCTGCAACCTGGGCTCGGTCAACCTGGCCCAGCACACCGGCCCCGACGGCATCGACGTCGAGCGCCTGCGCCGCACCGTCCGCACCGCCGTGCGCATGCTCGACAACGTCATCGACGTGAACTTCTACACGATCCCCGAGGCCGAGCGCGCCAACATGCGCCACCGCCCCGTGGGCCTGGGCCTGATGGGCTTCCAGGACGCGCTGTTCAAGCTGCGCCTGCCCTACGCCTCCCAGGGCGCCGTGGAGTTCGCCGACGAGAGCATGGAGCTCATCAGCTACCACGCCATCGAGGCGTCCGTGGAGCTGGCCGCCGAGCGCGGCGCCTACGAGAGCTTCGAGGGCTCGCTGTGGAGCCAGGGCATCCTGCCCATCGACTCCGTGCGCCTGCTCGCCAAGGAGCGCGGCGGCGACCTCGACATGGACCGCGGCCAGACCCTCGACTGGTTCTCGCTGCGCGAGAAGGTCAAGAAGACCGGCATGCGCAACTCCAACGTGATGGCGATCGCGCCCACCGCGACCATCGCCAACATCACCGGCGTCAGCCAGTCGATCGAGCCGGTCTACCGCAACCTGTTCGTCAAGTCGAACATGTCCGGCGACTTCACCGTCGTCAACGACTACCTGGTCCGCGACCTCAAGGCCCGCGGCCTGTGGGACGAGGACATGGTCTCCCAGCTCAAGCTGCACGACGGCAGCCTCGGGCGGATCGACCGCGTGCCGGACGACCTGAAGGCGCTGTACGCCACCGCCTTCGAGGTCGACCCCGACTGGCTGGTCGACGCCGGCGCCCGCCGCCAGAAGTGGATCGACCAGGCCCAGTCGCTCAACCTGTACATGGCGGCCCCCAGCGGCAAGAAGCTGGACGCCCTGTACCGCCGCGCCTGGCGCTCCGGTCTCAAGACCACCTACTACCTGCGTTCGCAGAGCGCCACCCACGTGGAGAAGAGCACGCTCAAGGGCACGGACGGCCGCCTCAACGCGGTCTCCGCGACCCCCGCCGCGGCTCCGGTCGCCACTCCGGCCCCCGCGCCCGCCCCGGCCCCCGCGCCGGCGGCCGCCCGCCCGGCGCCCGCCGCCGAGCCGGTCGAGGAGGAGTTCGAGATCGTCGAGGGGCAGGCCTGCTCCATCGACGACCCCGAGTGCGAGGCCTGCCAGTAGCACCGCGGCCCCCGCGGCCCGCGACGCGACCCCGGCCGCCCGCCCGTCCACGGGCGGGCGGCCCTCTCCAGTCACACGAAGCGCTTCCGGGGCCTCCCGGAGAAGGAAAGACATATGACCGCGACCTCTGAGAACACCGCGAGCGCCGCCAGCGGCCTGGGCGAGATCGAGCGCGACGCCGCGCGCGTCAACGTCGACGACAAGGCGATGATCAACGCCCGCGCCGACGTCAACCAGCTCCTCCCGCTCAAGTACACCTGGGCCTGGGAGAAGTACCTCTCCGGGTGCAACAACCACTGGATGCCCACCGAGGTCGCCATGCAGGCCGACATCGCCCTGTGGAAGTCCCGTGACGGGCTCACCGAGGACGAGCGGCTCATGCTCAAGCGCAACCTGGGCTTCTTCGCCACCGCGGAGTCCCTGGTCGCGAACAACATCGTCCTGGCGGTGTACCGGCAGCTCACCAACCCCGAGTGCCGCCAGTACCTGCTGCGCCAGGCGTTCGAGGAGGCCGTGCACACGCACACCTTCCAGTACATCTGCGAGAGCCTGGGCCTGGACGAGGGCGAGCTCTTCAACATGTACCGGGAGATCCCGTCCATCACCGCGAAGGACGCCTGGGCGCTCAAGTACACGCAGAACCTGGAGGACCCGGACTTCAGCACCGGGACCCCGGAGGCGGACCAGGCGTTCCTGCGCGACCTGGTGGCGTTCTACGTGATCTTCGAGGGCATGTGGTTCTACACCGGCTTCGCCCAGATCCTGTCGCTGGGCCGCCGGAACAAGATGGTCGGCATCGCCGAGCAGTACCAGTACATCCTGCGCGACGAGTCGATCCACCTGAACTTCGGCATCGACGTGATCAACCAGATCAAGATCGAGAACCCGCACCTGTGGACCGAGGAGTTCCAGGCCGAGGTCCGGCAGATGCTGACCGACGCCTGTGAGCTGGAGGTCGCCTACGGCCGCGAGACCATGCCGCGCGGCATCCTCGGCCTCAACTCCGAGCTGTGCGAGAAGTACATGCACTTCATCACGGACCGCCGCGCCGAGCAGATCGGCCTGGCGCCCATCTTCGGCGAGACGGAGAACCCGTTCCCGTGGATGAGCGAGATGATGGACCTCCAGAAGGAGAAGAACTTCTTCGAGACCCGCGTGATCGAGTACCAGACCGGCGGCGGCCTGGACTGGGACTAGGCCGTGTTTTTCTGAACCTCCGCTTCGGTTCGCGTTCGGCGCCCCCGGAAGGCGGGAACCTTCGGCCCCACGGGAACGTCCTCGTTCCCCGGACATCTCCTCCGGGCCTCCAGAACCCCGCCGGCGCCTCCCCGTGCGGGCCTCACGGACCCGGCCCCCCTCCCCATCGGCGGTGCGGGAGGGGGGCCGTTCACGCCGGACCTGCCGGCACGGCGGTGAACAAGGTGTGTCGGAAGTGCGCGAACCGCCCCCCTCGGGCGGTTCGGACAGTACCTTTCTCCTAGGGGGAGGCCGTCCTCCCCGTTCCGGCGGCCCGGGTCGAGGCGCGCGACCCGGGCCGCTGCCGTTCCCCCGCCTCCCAGGCGGTGCATAGAAGTCAATCAGCGGATGTATAAAAAGACATCCGGGCACGAAGTGCCCCTGATTTCCAAGCTTCTTTCGGTGGTCGGTATCACGGGGGCAACGTTATATAAAAGCGATCTCCTCTTTCCCAGGTGTTGCTTGCGCCCCATGCGTTCCACATGGAAGAAAGAGTTGTTCGCTGCGCCCGGCGCCGGGAGCGCGGCAGGTTCCGTGTTCACGGGTCGCCCATGATCTCGGGCGGCTTGTCGTTATTTGCCCGCTTTTGCTGGCGCTGGATGCATAAATTTTCTTTGGCCAGCATGGCTATATCAGTCAGAGTGGACGGATAATGGTCAGTCGTTCGGAAAACGGTTCGGCATTCTTCGGGCAGTGGCGGAAGTCGCGCTACTCCTATGATGTCGGCGCGTGCTGTGAAGTGCTGAACCTGGAATCCGGGGAATCGCGCTTCCGGGACTCGGTGAACCCGGACCTCGCGCAGCTCGGGTTCAGGAACGACGAATGGACCACCTTCCTGGCGACCGCCAAGAACTGACGGCCCTCTCTCGTTCCCGCTCCTACACCGCCACGACCGGCGGGACATCGCAGTCCTGGCGGGTGTAGGAGGACATGGACACCACCGAGGGGTGGGCGGGCCCGAACCGGGACACCAGCACCCGGTACAGCTCGGCCCACTCCTCTTTCACGTCCTCGCCCATCGCCTGGCGGCTCACCAGGTGGTTGCGCCGTGCCGTCAGCAGGATCGGGTGATCCGGCTCCAGGATGGCGCGGCAGTCCGCCTCGGTCAGGGAGTCCAGGGCGCGCGCGTCCTCGCGGCGCTCCAGTCCGAACAGGTCCGTCGCCAGGTTGAGCGCCGCCGCCAGGGTGTTGAACGACCCCGCGCCGTAGAGCGCCCGGAGCCGCTCCAGCGCCGCCCGGTCCAGTTCGGCCGCGGCGGCGAACGCCCCCTGCGAGCGCAGCGCGATGCCCGCCCCCACCCGGGCCCACGCCGGGAACGGGTGGTCGTCGGGGAAACGCTCGTCGGTGGGCGGCAGCAGGAGCCGCGCCTCGGCGGCCGCCTCCTCTCCGCGCCCCGCGAGCGCGAGCGTCACCATGTGCACGACCCGCCCGTACAGCGTCTGGCGCACCGTCGGCGGGTAGCGCCTCCGGTACAGGGCCAGCGCCCGGGTGGAGTGCTCCAGCGCGGCCGCGGTGTCCCCCAGGCCGCGGTACACGGCGGCCAGGACCAGCAGCCCCTGGAGCGCGTGCGGGGTGTCGGAGGCCGCCTGCGCCGCGAACCGCGCCAGGCAGTCCTCCAGCCGGTCGCGCGCCTCCTCCCAGCGGCCCAGGAACACCAGGGTCAGGCCCAGGTGCAGGTCGGTGCGCAGGGTGGACACGCTGTCCGGGCCCAGCAGGGCGGCGCGCTCGCGCAGGTTCCGCTCGGAGACCGCCAGCGCCTCGGTGAACCGCCCCTGCTCCAGCAGCACCTGGGCGTAGTTCTGCGCCGCCTCCAGGGTGTGCTCGTCACCGGGCGCGCGCTCGCGCCGGTGGTCGAGGATCTGCCGGAACAGCCGCTCGGCCTCGTCGAACCGGGCCAGTCCGCTCAGGGCGATGGCGACCGCGCGCAGCGCCTCCAGGGCCTCGTCGGAGTCGGGTCCGCCCCGGGCCACCTCACCGGAGTGGATGTCGCGCGCCTCGGCCAGCGCGGTCGCGTACTCGCTGTGCAGGCGGCGGATCATGTTGCGCCGCAGCCGTGCGTGGAGCAGCAGGACGGGGTCGTCGCCCCAGGCGTTGACCGCCTGGTCGGCGACGGCGACGGCCTTGGGGTACTCACCGGTCTCGGTGAGGAAGTCGATCACGTTGAGGACCATGCCGCGCACCCGCGGGTCGCGCCCGGACCAGGCCTGGGAGGCCTTCACGTGGGCGTGCATCAGCAGGTAGCCGTGGCGGTGCGCGGGGTCGGTGGGCTCGCCGGGGTCGTTGCGGGCCAGCAGCCGCCGGGCCAGGTCGCGGTAGCGCACCTTCTCCACCAGCGGCATCGAGTCGCGGATGACCTCCTGGAACAGCTCGTGCAGGTGGAAGCCGTCGGGCCGGACGGAGGCGAGCCGCCGCCGTCGCATGAACTCCAGCACCCGGTCCAGGTGCGCCTCGTCGCCGAACAGCCCCGCCTGCGCGGGACCCGCCTCCGGGTCGGGGGCCCCGGAGAAGAAGGACCGCGACAGCGGCAGGGGGGCCAGGAAGGCGCACAGGCGCACCAGCTCCACCACCGAGCGCGAGACCGCGTCCCCGGAGAGCAGCTCCTCGGCCTGGATCTCCCAGGCGGCCGCCAGCGGGGCGGTGTGCTCGTCGTCGGTGCCCATCCGGGTGACCTTGTCGGTGTAGCGCTCCTGGAAGCGGTCGAGGAACTCCTCGGTCCCCAGCGGCGACTCCCGCAGGAACGCGCCGACCTGGGCCAGGGCCAGCGGCAGGTGCTCCAGGTGCTCGGCCAGGCGCTCCCCGGTGCCGATCGGCTCCAGCCGCCCGGGGCACAGCCGGCGCAGCAGGGACAGGCTCTCGGCGGTGTCGAGCCGGGGGACGATGCGGCCGTCGACGAGACGGCCCAGGAGGCCCCGGTGCGGGCGGCGGCGGTCCTGGCTGGTGATGAGGATGCGGCCGCCGCCCTGGGGCATGTAGTCGGCGGACAGCGTCTCCAGGTCCGCCGCCCCGTCGAACACCAGCAGCCAGGAGCCGATCCCGGGGTCGCGGGCCAGCGCCCGGCGCACGCCCTGGACGGTGCGGGCGATGTGGTCGTGGGAGACGGTCAGGCCGATCTGTTCTGCCAGGCGCAGGTAGGAGCCGTTGACGTCGATGTCGGTGGCGGCCGGCACCCACCAGATCAGGTCGTAGTGGTCGGCGTACCGGTGCGCGTACTGGCTGGCGATGAGGCTCTTGCCCACACCGCTGCCGCCCCCGATGAGGTAGCGGGCGGAGTCGCTCCGGTGCAGGGCCTCGTGGATCTGCTCGAGGATCGCCTCGCGGCCGGTGAAGTCGGGGTCGGCGGGGGGAACGCCGCCCATCACCGGTGGGTGGTCGCCGCGGCGGCGCCCGCAGGCCGGGACGGTTCCGCTCGTCATGGTCCTCCCGCTTTCTGTACGGCGGCTCGGGAAGGCCGTTCGTCCTCGACTCTCGGACGGGGACGGGGGGTCGTCGCGGGGCGGGGGTGCGGGGGTGACCGGTCCCCGCCCTGGTTCCCAGGCTAGGGCGCGGCCCCGGGGTTGTCGATACTCGCCCCCGCTCCGTCCTCGTCGGCGGCGGAGCCGGGGCCGGGGGCGTTCCGGCCGGGTCCGGCCTGGCGCGCGTGTCCCCGGAACGGTAGAACGGTGACATGTCGTCACCGAAGGAACACCCGGCCGCCTGGGCCCGCACCGACGTCCCCGAGGGCCTCGGTCTGGGTGCCCTCCTTCCCGAACCCGACGGCTACCGCCTGGAGGCGGGGGAGACCGTCGTGGACGACGACGGCGCCGGCTACTTCGTGCGCTTCGGGGTCCGCGCCGACCTCGCCTGGGCCACCCGCGAGGTGCGGGTGGAGGTGCTCTCCGCCCGCGGACCGTCCTCGGTGGTCCTGTCCGCCCAGGGCGGGCACTGGACCGACGGCGAGGGCCGGCCCCTGCCGGAGCTGGTGGGCTGCCTGGACGCGGACGTCGCCGCCACCCCCCTCACCAACACCCTGCCGATCCGCCGCCTGGGCCTGCGCCCGGGGGAGTACCGCAACATCGCGGTGGCCTGGATCGACGTGCCGTCCCTGCGGGTGCGCCGGGTGCGCCAGCGCTACGCCCGCCACCCGGCCGCGGACGGCCTGGAGGTGTACACCTACCGAGACCCGCTGCACGGGGAGTACCGGCTCACGGTGGACGGGGACGGACTGGTCGTGGACTACGAGCGGTTCGCCCGCCGCCTGCGCGGGTCCGCAGAACCGGACGAACAGGTCGCCGATGTCACATCAGGTGTTGCGGACAGGTGATAATCGGCCGACAGCCGCACCGCATCGCCCGGGGGACCCCACGTGACCGACACAGAGCTCAGCCGCGAACGCCGTGAGATCATCCGCGACCTCGAGGTCGCCGAGGAGTTCGACGTGCACGCCGAGATCGAGCGGCGCGTCGCCTTCCTCGCCGAACGCCTGACCACCACCGGCGCCGCCGCCCTCGTCCTCGGCATCAGCGGGGGCGTCGACTCCCTCACCGCGGGGCGGCTGTGCCGGCTGGCCGTCGACCGGGTCCGATCGGCCAGGGGCGACGCCGAGTACATCGCGATGCGCCTGCCCCACGGTGAGCAGAGGGACGAGGCCGACGCCACCCGCGCCGTCGAGTTCACCGACCCCGACCGGCTCCTCACCGTCGACATCCGCCCGGCCACCGAGGCGATGGCCGCTTCCCTGCGCGAGGCCGGGACGGCCTACCCCGACGCGGCGGCCGAGGACTTCGTCATCGGCAACGTCAAGGCCCGCCAGCGGATGATCGCCCAGTACGCGGTCGCGGGCGGCATGCGCGGCCTGGTGGTCGGCACCGACCACGCGGCCGAGGCCGTCACCGGGTTCTTCACCAAGTACGGCGACGGCGGCGCGGACCTCGTCCCGCTGACCGGCCTCACCAAGCGCCGGGTGCGGGCCGTGGCCGCCGCCCTGGGCGCCCCCCGCGACCTGGTGCACAAGGTCCCCACCGCGGACCTGGAGTCGCTGTCCCCGCAGAAGCCGGACGAGGAGGCCCTGGGCCTCACCTACGAGCAGATCGACGACTTCCTGGAGGGCCTGTCCGTCCCCGCGGAGGTCGAGGAGGCGCTGGTGGCCCGCTACCGCGCCACCGCGCACAAGCGCGCGCTGCCCACCGCTCCCTGATGTCACGGGGGCGGGGGCCCCGGCCGTGGTGGTGCACGCACCACCATCGCCGGTCGGGCGAACCGCCCCGGGTAAAGAGGCGTCAGATCCATCGCGATCACCGGTCGATCACACCTAAGGTCGTGGAATACGACGTGCCCGGTCCGGTGGCCGATCCCTCCGCGATCTCCGGCGCGATCCCTTCGACGGGACGCGAGTGTGAGCGTCCTCCCCCTCAACCCGGCCGGTGCGGCCTTCCCGGGACACCCGCGTGTCCGGGCACGCCGGCAGGACGATCCAAGGAGTGATCGGATGACCCTGACCGCAGGCCCCGAGGGCCCGCCGACCCCGACGACGGCCCGGACCCTCACGGGCGTCGAGTCGCACAGCGCCCCGGCCGCCGGCCGGGACCGCTTCCTCGACGTCCTCCGCCTGCTGGTCATGGTGCTGGTCGTGGCCCAGCACTGGTGGCTCCCCGTCCTGGCGCAGAACCAGGGCATGCTCGACGCCGGGAGCGTGCTCTCCACCGAGGGCGGCTTCGCCCTCACCTGGGTCTCCCAGGTCATGCCGCTGATCTTCTTCGTCGGCGGCGCCGCGAACCTCATCAGCTGGCGGGCCGCAGCGGGCCGGGGCGTCCCCGCGGCCACCTGGTACGCCAGGCGGCTGCGCAGGCTCGCCTGGCCGGTGGTGCCGCTGGCGGTGCTGTGGATCGCCGTCTCCCACGTGCTGGTGCTGGCGGGCGCGCCCGCGCAGCCGGTGCTGGTGGGCGCGGGGGCCGCGGGCATGGTCCTGTGGTTCCTGGCGGTGTACGTGCTGGTGGTCGTCTGCACCCCGGTGCTCGCGCTGGCCCAGGAGCGCTTCGGCTGGTGGGCCCTGGCGGGCCTCGCGGCCGGTTCGGTGACCGTCGACCTGGTCCGGTTCGGCGCCGGTGTCGAGTGGCTGGGCTACCTCAACGTCGCGTTCGTCTGGCTGGCCGTGCACCAGCTGGGCTTCCTCTACGTGACCGGGCGCGTCCGCCGGATCCACGCCGCACTGCTGGCCGGCGCGGGCGCGCTGACCGCCCTCACCCTGGTGACGTTCGGCCCGTACTCGCTGAACATGACGGGCGTGTTCGCCGCCGAGACCTCCAACGTGGCCCCGCCGACGCTGGTGCTGGAGGCCCTGGGCGCGCTCCAGATCGGTGTGGCGCTGCTGGCCCGCGAGGCGATCGGCGCCTGGGCCGACAAGCCCGGACCCGCGCGCCTGCTGGACCGGATCTGCCCCCAGCTGATGACCGTGTACCTGTGGCACATGCTGCCGATCAGCGTGGTCGCCGGGGTCGTGGTCTTCGGCCTGGGCATCGACACCCCGGAGCCGATGACCGGTCTGTGGATCGTGTGGGGCGTCCTGGGCCTGGTGGTCCTGGTGCCGCTGATCCTGCCGCTGGCCCACTGGGCGGTCCGGTTCGAGAACCCGCCCAGGATGCTCTCCGGCTCGCCCGGCCTCGTCCGGGTGCTGGTGGCCGCGGCCCTGACCGGCGGCGGCCTGCTGACCCTGACCGTGACCGGCCTCGGCCTGGGCCTGGGCCCGCTGCTCGGCCTGCTGATGGTGCTCGCCGGGGTCGTCCTCACCCGGTCACCGGAGCGTCACCGTTCGTAGAGAACGGGCGGGCGGAGGGTGAGAAAACGACATATTCCGTTCAGCATCCGTCCACGAACGCGGGGACGGGACCGCGACACGGGGTAGACCAGCCGTCATGGATCCGACTCGCATCGCCTTCGAGCAGCGGGGGACCGGCCGACCGCTGGTCCTCCTCCACGGACTGGGCGACCGCCGCCAGAGCTGGAGCAAGGTCGTCCCCCGCCTGGTCGGCGACTACCGGGTGTTCTGCGTCGACCTCCCGGGGTTCGGCCGCACCCCGGCGCCCCCGGAGGGGGAGCCCTACGACGTCATGTCGATGACCGACGCGGTGGAGGCGTTCTGCCGGTTCCACGAGCTGGAGCGCCCCCACGTCGCGGGCAACTCGCTGGGCGGGTCCATCTCCCTCGAACTCGGCGTCCGGGGGGTCGCCGGGTCCGTGACGGTGTTCTCTCCCGCCGGGTTCTCCGACACCCTGGGCCGCTGGGGGCTGCACACCGTGGGCGCGTTCGCCCGCCTCGCCACCCGGGTCCCCATGCCGGTCAAGGAGCGGCTGGCGAGCACGCGCCCGGCCCGGGCCCTGGCACGGGTGGTCCTGCGCGGCGACCCCTCCTCGCCGCAGGCCAAGGCCACGCACTTCAGCGTCCGCGGGCTCCAGGAGGGCGCGCCGTTCATCCGGATGATCCCGCGCATCGCCGAGTACGACTTCACGGCCCGGCCGATCGACTGCCCCGTCACCATCGCCTGGGGCGACCGCGACCGGACCCTGCTGCCCTCCAGTGCCGGGCACGCGCACCGGCGGGTGCCCACCGCCCGCATGGTCGCCCTGGTCGGCAGCGGCCACATCCCCATGGCGGACGACCCGGTCTCGGTCGCCGAGCACATCAAGTGGACCTGCCGGTCGGCCGATCTGGGGTACCGGAGGCACCTCCACCCCGCCTCGGGGAGCGGGTGAGCACAGGTTGGGCGGGGGGTGCGGGGTGACCTTTCCCCCGGCTTGTGTCAACGTTGTCTCTGGTCCATGACCGTCGCCCGCCCACGAGGTGCCGGGCGCTGGAGGAGACGAGGGAACGTGACTGTGACGCAGCGGCCGCCGGGCGACCCGGGCCGGTTGAGGGAGGAAGAGGCGCGCCTGCGCGGGTTCGCGGCGGCCTCGGCGGTGGCGGACGGGTTCGGGGCCCTGGACGCACGGGGCCGGGTGGAGCCGGACCGGCCGGTACAGACGTGGATCACCGCGCGGATGACGCACGTGTTCTCCCTGGCACACCTGCGGGGTGACGCCGACGCGGCCGAGCTCGCCGACCACGGCGTCCGGGCGCTGGCCCGGGGGCCGCTGCGCGACGGAGAACAGGGCGGGTGGTTCGACGAGGTTCCCCGGGAGCGCTCCCAAGGGCGCAAGTCCGCCTACCCGCACACCTTCGTCGCGCTGGCCGCCGCCTCGGCGGCCGTCGCCGGGTGCCCGGGCGCGCGGGAACTGCTCGACGAGGCGCTGGCCGTCATCGAGGAGCGCTTCTGGGACGAGTCCGCGGGCGCCCTGCTGGAGAGCTGGGACGCGGACTGGACCGGGACCGAGGACTACCGCGGAGCCAACAGCAACATGCACGCCGTCGAGGCGTTCCTGGCCGCCGCCGACGCCACCGGCGACACCGTGTGGACCCGCCGGGCGCTGTCCATCGCCGAGCGCCTGGTCCACGGGGTGGCTGCGGACCACGACTGGCGGCTGCCGGAGCACTTCACCGCCGACTGGAAGCCCCTGCCGGACTACAACCGGGACCTCCCGGACCACCCGTTCCGGCCGTTCGGGAGCACCACCGGCCACCTGCTGGAGTGGGCGCGCCTGCTGGTCCACCTGGAGATCGCCCTGGACCGGGCGGGCGAGCCCGCCCCCGCGTGGCTGCGCACGGACGCCCGGGCCCTGTTCTCCCACGCGGTCGAACGCGGCTGGAACACCGACGGCGCCGAGGGCTTCGTCTACACCCTGGACTGGAACGACCGCCCGGTGGTGCGCGAGCGCATGCACTGGGTGGCGGCCGAGGCGACCATGGCGGCGTGGGCCCTGGCCCTGCACACCGGCGACCGGTCCCTGCTGGAGTACTTCGAGCTGTGGTGGGACTACGCCGAGCGGTACCACCTGGACTTCGAGCACGGCAGCTGGCACCACGAGCTCGACCCGGACAACCGGCCCGCGGCCACGGTCTGGCCGGGCAAGCCGGACGTGTACCACGCCTACCAGGCGACCCTGCTGCCGCAGCTGCCGCTGTCGGTGTCCCTGGCGGCGGCGGTGCGCGAGCACACGGCGCCGCACCTGGTGGTGGTCGGTGAGAACGTCATGGACCTGCTGCCGGTACCCGGCGAGCCGGGCCTGCTGCGGGCCGCCCCGGGGGGAGGCCCGGCCAACACGGCCGTCGCCGCGCGCCGCCTGGGTGTGCCCACCCGCTTCCTGGCCCGGATCGGCGCGGACGGGTTCGGGCGGGCGATCCGGCACCGGCTGGCGGTGGAGGGACTGGACCCGGAGGGGCTGCTGCCCGCCGAGGAGCCGTCGGCGCTGGCGCTGGCCCGGCTGGGCGTGGACGGATCGGCGGTGTACGACTTCCGGATGGACGACGCCGCCGACTGGCGGTGGCGCTCCGGCGAGCTGCCCGAGGAGCTCGAACCGGGGGTGCGCGCCCTGCACGCGGCGTCCCTGGCGCTGTTCCGGGAACCGGGCGCGGGCGCGGTCGAGGCGCTGCTGCGGCGCGAGCACGGGCGGGGCCGGGTGACGATCAGCGTCGACCCCAACATCCGCCCGGGCGTCATCGGGGACCCGGACACCGCCCGGGTGCTGGCCCTGCGGGACCTGGCGCAGGCGCACGTCGTGAAGGCCAGCGACGAGGACCTGGCCTTCCTGTACCCGGACCGGAACACGGAGGAGGCCGCCGCGGCGGTGGCCGACCTGGGCCCCTCGCTGGTCGTGGTCACCCGCGGCGCGGAGGGCGCCTTCGCCCTCGCCCACGGGGTGCGGGCCGAGGCGGCCGCACCCCGGGTCCGGGTGGTGGACACGGTCGGCGCGGGCGACACGTTCATGGGCGCCCTGCTGTCCTGGCTGGACGGCCGGGACCGGCTGGGGGAGGACCCCCGCGCCCGGCTGGCCGGGCTGACGAAGGAGGAGCTGGAGGAGATGCTGTCCTTCGCCGCCCGGGCCGCGGCCGTCACCGTCACCCGCGAGGGGGCGGACCCGCCCACCGGTGCCGACCTGGAGCGCGAGGGGTCATAGCCCTTCCAGGGTGTGGTCGATGAGGTGGTCCACGACGTCGGTGAGGCGGCCCCGGCGATCGTGGGCCGCCCGCTGGCGGGCCGCCCCCGAGCCGCGCCGGCGCAGCCGGTCCAGCAGGTCGGAGGCCAGGTCGGCGTCGCCGTTGTCGAGCAGCCCCGGCAGGGCCGCCGCCAGCAGCCGGTCCATGGCCACCGCCGCGGGCAGGGACTCACCGGTGAGGGGGTCCGGGACCACCCCCTCCAGCCCGTCGCGGGCCGCCCGCCACATGGCGGAGCGCAGGGCGGTGTCCGTGATCTCCGGGGCGGGGACGCCGCGGTCGACGTCGGCCAGGACCCGGGTGGTCAGGCCGCGGGTGAGGACGGCGAACAGCAGCGCCTCCTCGGCGGTGGGGGCCACGTCGCCCACCCGGATCTCCAGGGTGGGCAGGTGGTCGGAGAGCCGGACGTCCCAATAGACCATGTGCCGGTCCAGGATCGCCCCGGCCTCCGCCAGAGCCCGCACCGCCCGCTCGTGGTCGGCCAGGGAGCGCAGGTCCGGGGGCGGGCCCGCCGAGGGCAGCCGGTTCCAGGCGATGGTGCGCCAGCTGGCGTGCCCGGTGTCGCGGCCGTTCTGGAAGGGCGAGTTCGCCGACATGGCCACCAGGAAGGGCAGCCACCGGCGCAGGTGTCCGACGGCCAGCACCGCGCCCTCCCGGTCGGAGACCCCCACGTGCACGTGGCATCCGCAGACCACGTGCGATTCGCGCAGCGCCCCGAAGTGGGCGGAGATGTCGGCGTAGCGGGCGCCGTCGCTGACGTCGGCCTCGGCGGGGTCCCCCAGGACGGCGGTTCCCGAGGCGACCACGGCCAGCCCCGCGACGTCGGCGGCCCGGGCCAGTTCGCGCCGGGCGGCGCGCAGGAACCGGCGGGCGTCCGCGGCGTCGCCGCACACCGGGCTGTTGGCCTCCACCTGAACCCGGGTGAACTCGCCGCACAGGCGGTCGGCCATGCGGGTGCGCTCCAGCAGGTCGGGAGCGCGGGACAGGATGCGGCGGGTGCGCGGGTCGACGACGAAGAACTCCTCCTCGACGCCGAAGGTGGGCGGGGCGACCCGGGGGCGCGGGACGTGTGCGACCAGTGGGCGGTTCAGCATCGAGGCGGTTCCCTCCTGCCGTCGGGTGGGTCCCCGCACTGATATCCCGGGCGGGGCGGCCGCGACAGTGTCCCGGAGAGGACAAAAAACTATCTCGCGGCACGTGTGTCCCTTTTGTCGGGATCGCGGGGTCCGCTTCCCGACGCGTTACGGCTTGATAACCACAGTGTGCGGGCCGGTATCCCCGAAAGACGAGATCTTGGGTGATACACATCACCTTTTTTGGGCACGGATTCCCAGGTGAAACGGGGGGAACAGGCGTCTCCGGGATCGTCCCCCGGCGCCCGGTAAGGCCCCGCGCCCCCGCCCGTGCGACTCCGTGCGGGTATCGGTGAAACGACCAGTGTGCCCGCCCGCACCTGCCGCAACAGGGGTCCGCTGTGCGAATCTGGGCCCGTGATCGGCAGGAACACCGACCCCGGGGCGATCCGCCTGCGGGGCCGGGACACGGAACTGCGGGTCCTCGCCAAAGTACTGGACGACGCGAGGGCCCGGCGCGGCGCGTGCCTCCTCCTCACCGGCGGACCGGGTCTGGGCAAGAGCACGCTGCTGGCCCACCTGCGCGCCGACGCCGGTGATTTCACCGTCCTCCACTGCGGGGGCGTCGCCGACGAGGCGGACCTCCCCCTGGCCGGGCTCGAGCGCCTGCTGCGCCCGCTGGCCCCGCACCCCGCCCCGCTGGCCGAGGCCCTCTCCCGGGGCCGGGTCGGCGACCGGCTGGCCCTGTCCACCGCCCTGCTGGACCGGCTCACCGCCGACGGCCCCCTCCTGGTGTGCGTCGACGACGCCGAACGGATGGACGGCCCCTCCCTGGACGCCCTCGCCTTCGCCGCCCGCCGCCTGTCCGGCACCGGAACGGCGATCGTGTTCGCCGCCCGCGACGGCCGGGTCAAGCCCGGTTCCACCCACGACCTGGTGTCGGGCGTGCCCGAGCAGCCGCTGCACCCGCTGAGCGAGCGGGCGCTCCACGACATCCTGACCGACCGGGCTCCGGCCGGACTCCCGGCACCGGCCCGCACCGTGCTGGTGCGCGCGGCCCACGGCAACCCCGCCGTCCTCCTGGGAATCCTGGAGACGAGGCTCCCCGACCCCGGCGACCCGTTCCCCGAGGAGCCGCGGCTGCCCGCCCGGCTCCGAGCCGACCTGCTGGCCCCCTACCGCGACCTGCCCGAGCGCACCCGCTCCCTGCTGCTGCTGGCGGCCCTGGGCGAGGACATCCCGCTCCACCTGATCGCCCGCGCGGCCGGTACGGACGGTCCGGCCACGGCCGACCTGGAGCCCGCGGAGGAGGTCGGAGCGGTCCGGGTGGAGGACGACACCGTCGTCTTCACCGACCCGCTGGTGGGCCGGGCGTTCGCGCAGGACGCGCCCGCGTCCGCCCGCCGCGCCGCACACCGGGCCCTGGCGGGCGTCTCCGACCCGGAGACGGACCCGGTGCGGTTCGTCCGGCACACCGCCGCCGGGGCCGACGGCCCCGACGCCGAGCTCGCCGACTCGGTGGAGGCCGTCGCCCGGACGGCCAAGCACGCCGCGGGGCGCACGGCCGCCTCACTCGCCCACGAGCGGGCCGCCCTGCTCACCCCGGACCCCGACCTCCGCGCCTGCCGCCTGAACAGCGCGGCCTACGAGTCGTACATGGCGGGGCGCTCCGAGCACGCGGCGCTGCTCACCGCCAAGGCCAGGCCGCTGGCCGTCACCGACCGGCGGCGCGCCCTGATCGACCTCGTCGACGCCCAGATAGCCATGCGCTCCTCCAACGCGATCGACGTCGCGGAGATGCTCTACGGGGTGGGCCGCGACCTCATCCCGCACGACCGGCTGCTGGCCCTGCGCACCCTGGTCCGCTCGTCCGACTCGGCCTCCCTGGCGGGCGACCCGGTGCGCCACGCGCGCGCCGCCGAGCTGGCGCTGCCGCTGGTGCGCCCGGACGACCCCGAGCGGGTGCACATGGCCGCCTCCTTCCTGGAGGGGTGCACCATCTCCTTCCGGGGCGACTACCCCGGCTCCACCCCCCTGCTGCGCGAGGCCGCCCGGCTCGCGGAGGTCGTCGACCGGCCCTCGGAGCTGATCTGGGGAGGAGTGGCCGGGCTGCGCCTGTCGGACAGCCTGTTCGTGCGGCGCGCCAACACCCGGGCCGTGGAACTCGCCCGCCAGTCGGGCGAGCGGGCCACCATACCCGCGGCCCTGGGGTTCCTGGTGTTCTCCGAGTTCTGGAGCGGGCGCTTCCCGTCCGCCGCCGGGACCGCCCTCCACGGGCTGCGGGTGTCCCGGGAGAGCGGCCAGACCATCTGGGCCACCCAGCACCTGGCGTCGCTGGCGATGATCGCGGCCATCCAGGGCGACGTCGACACCTGCCGGATCCGGGCGCGGGCCGTCGCCTCCCAGGCGGGTGAGAACAGCCTCGGACTGGCCGCGGCCCTGGCCTCGTGGGCGCTGGCCGTCCTGGAGCTGTCGCGCGGCAACGCCGCCGAGGCCTTCTTCCGGCTGCGCTCGCTCGTCCACGCCGGACCCGGGCAGGGGCACCCGACGATGCGGCTGCTCACCGCGCCGCACTTCGTCGAGGCGGCCACCCGCATAGGAGAGACGGAGTGGGCGCGCACCTCCCTGGCCGGCTACCGCCGCTGGGCCGACTCGATCGGCTCGCCCGCGGCCCTGGCCCTGGCCGAGCGCTGCGCCGGACTGCTGGCCTCCCAGGACGAGGCCGCAGACCACTTCGAGAGCGCCCTGGCCTTCCACCGGGCCTGCGGTGACGACGACGTCGAACACGCCCGTACCCAGCTGCTCTTCGGCGCCTACCTGCGCCGTGCCCGGCTGCCCGGACGGGCCCGGGAACACCTGCACAACGCGCAGGAGTCCTTCGAGCGCTTCGGCGCCCGGCTGTGGGTCCGACAGACCCGGGCCGAGCTGCGCGCCCTCGGAACGGGGGAGCGCGGGCCGGAGTCACCGTCCACCGGCGAGCTGACCGCACAGCAGCAGCAGATCGCCCGGCTGGTCGCGGAGGGCGCGACCAACCGCGAGGTGGCCGCCCACATGTTCATCAGCCCGCGCACGGTGGAGCACCATCTCCGGGGCATCTTCCGAAAGCTCGGCATCAGGTCCCGCGTGGACCTGGCCCGCATCTTCAACTGAGCTCTCCGGGGCGACGGCCGGAGGCGGCCCGCAACCCCTTCATACCAACCGGTCGGTATAAAAGCCGGTCCGCGACACGAAAGGCGGAGTGAAGCCATCCCATGGCGACCACAGCGACCGAACACCTCCTGACGGCGGAGGGGATCACGGTCCGCTTCGGCGGACTGACCGCCCTCGACGACGTCGGGCTGCGGGTGCGCCCGGGCGGCGTCACCGGTCTCATCGGCCCCAACGGGGCGGGCAAGACCACCCTGTTCAACGTGCTCTCCGGCGTGCTGCGCCCCACCGCCGGCACCCTCACCTGGAAGGGCGGCCCCCCGCCCGGCAACAAGCCCCACCACCTGGCGCGCGCCGGGATCGCGCGCACCTTCCAGGGCCTCAACCTCTTCCCGCTGATGACCGTCCTGGACAACGTCGTCGCCGGGGCCGACCGCCTCGCCCGCGGCGGACCGCTCTCCCTCCTCACCGGACTGGGCCGCCACCACCGCGACGAGCGCGAACTCCGCGAGAGCGCCCTGGCCGCCCTGGAGCGGTTCGGCGTCGCCGACGTCGCCCACCGGCTGCCCGGCACCCTCCCCTACGGCGTCCAGAAGCAGGTCGCCCTCGCCCGCGCCTGCGTGTGCGACCCCGAACTGCTGCTGCTCGACGAGCCCGCCGGAGGGCTGTCCGGCGGACAGATCGACGACCTCGCGGCGCAGATCCGCACCCTGGGCGAGGACATGGCCGTCGTCCTCGTCGAACACCACATGGACCTGGTCATGGAGGTCTGCGACCACATCGTCGTCCTGGACTTCGGTCGGGTCATCTCCACCGGTACCCCCGACGAGGTGCGCAACGACCCCCTGGTCACCCGCGCCTACCTGGGAACCGCCGACGACGAGGGGGACGACCGATGAGCGGCCTGCTGGAGATCGAGGGCCTCAGCGCCTCCTACGGAGCGGTCCGCGCCCTGGACTCCGTCTCCTTCACCGTCCCCGAACGCGGGTTCCAGGCCGTCCTGGGCGCCAACGGCGCGGGCAAGACCACCCTGCTGCGCACCCTCACCGGCCTGCACCGGGCCGACTCCGGCCGGGTCCTGCTCGGCGGCGAGGACATCACCCGGCTGCCCGCCGAACGCGTCATCACCCGGGGCCTTGCCCACGTCCCCGAGGGCGGCGGCGTCATCACCGAGCTCACCGTCGAGGAGAACCTGCGCCTGGGCGCGCTGTGGCGCTCCTCCCGGCGCGACCGCGCGACCGAGGCCGAGGTGCTGGAGCTGTTCCCGCCGCTGGTGCAGCGGCTGGGCCGGTCCGCGGGCACCCTCTCCGGCGGCGAGCGCCAGATGCTCGCCATCGGCCGCGCCCTCATGGGCCGCCCCCGGGTGCTGCTGCTGGACGAGCCCTCCCTGGGCCTGGCGCCCCTGGTCACCAAGCAGATCTTCGCCCTCCTGCGCGACCTGCGCGAGCGCACCGGGCTCACGGTCGTCCTCGTGGAGCAGAACGCCGCCGGGGCGCTGGGCGCGACCGACAGCGGCGTCGTCCTCAACCAGGGCCGGGTGGCCATCGAGGGGCCCTCCGCCGAGCTGCTCTCCGACGACCGCACGCGCCACGCCTACCTGGGCTTCTAGCCCGGACCCGAGGAGGACCCCCATGGACCGCTTCGTCGACCTGACCCTCAGCGGACTGGCGTCCGGCGCGATCTACGCCGCCCTGGCGCTGTCCCTGGTCATCATCTACCAGGCCACCCGCCTGGTGAACTTCGCCCAGCCCGCCCTGGCGCTGGTCGCGGTCTACACCGCCGTCACCGTCGCCCCGCTCACCGGCTCCTACTGGCTCGGCTTCGCCGCCGCCCTCACCGTGGGCGCCGCCGCCGGCGCCCTGGTGGAGCGGTTCGTCGTCCGCCCCATCGCACGGGCGTCCCAGCTCAACGGCATCATCGTCACGCTCGGCCTGCTCCTGGTCGCCCAGGGCGCGGCCGGCATGTTCTGGGGCAACGAACAGTACGGATTCCGCTACGCCTTCGACTTCGTGGGACGGCCCTCGCCCGCTGACGTGTTCGCCTTCGTCTCGGTGGGCACCGTCGCCGTGCTGCTGTTCTGCCTGTACCGCTTCACCCCGCTCGGCCTGCGCATGCGCGCCGCCGCGTTCCGCCCGGAGGCGGCCCGGCTCAGCGGGGTCAAGGTGGGGCTGATGCTCACCGCCGGGTGGGCGATCTCCGCGCTCATCGCCTCCCTCGCCGGCATGCTCGCCGGACCCCCCTTCATCTCGCCCAACGTGTTCGACATCGTCTTCGTCTACGGCATCACCGCGGCCGTGGTCGGCGGACTGGACAACCCGTTCGGCGCGATCATCGGCGGCCTGCTCGTCGGCCTCGGCATGTCCTACGTGTCCGGGTACGCCGGGCCCGAGCTGGCCACCCTCACCGCACTCGCCCTCGTCGTCCTCGTGCTCAGCGTGCGCCCCGACGGCATCCTGTCCCGCCCGACCGCGCGAAAGGTGTAGCCATGTCCACGTCCGCCACCGAGCGCGAACCCCGCGCCGCAGACAGCGGCCCCGCCCCGGCCGGGCGCGCCCCGCGCGGCCGCTGGTCCGCCCTGCCCTCACCGCTGCGACACCTGCTGCTGGCCGTCCTCGCGCTGGCCGCCGTCACCGGGCTGCTCCTCGTCACCGGCGACCTCACCGCGCTGCGGCTGGCCGCCGTCGGCTACACGATGCTGGCCATCGCCGGACTCCAGCTGCTCGTCGGCGGCAGCGGCCAGGTGTCCCTGGGACACGGCGCGTTCATGATGATCGGCGCGTACACGATGGCGCTGCTGGTCCTGAACCTGCCGATGCTGCCGCTGGCCGCCAACCTGCTCCTCGTGGTGGTCGTCGCGACCGTCGCGGGTGTGGCCGTCGGTGCCGCCACCGCCCGGCTGCACGGCCCCTACCTGGCCGGTGCCACGCTCATCCTCGCCGTCGGCCTGCCCGGTCTGACGCACCGCTACCACGAGGTGTTCGGCGGCAGCAACGGCCTCTCCGTGCGCACCGCCGGAGCCCCGCCGTTCCTCCAGGGCCTGGTGTCCAACAGCGAGTGGAAGGCGCTGGTGGTGTGGACGGCCGTCGTCCTGGGACTGGCCGTACTGGCGACCGTCTCCACCGGGCGGCTCGGCCGCCGCATGCGGGCCGTCCGCGACGACGAGACCGCGGCCGCCATGTCCGGGGTCCCGGTGGGCGGCACCAAGGTCACGGCGTTCGTCATCGCCTCCGCGGCCGGCGGCCTGGCCGGAGGCCTCCAGGTGTACGTCCTGGGCACCGCCACCCCGAGCATGTTCACCCTCGCGCTGTCGCTGACCCTGCTCGCGGCGCTGGTCCTGGGCGGCATCGGCAGCATGTGGGGCGCCCTGTGGGCGGCCCTGGCCGTGGTCTACCTGGAGATCTGGCTGTCGGACGCGGTCAGGGCCTTCGAGCTGAGCAAGAACGTGGAGAACAACCTGCCGATCGTCCTGTTCGGCGTGCTGCTCATCCTCATCCTGCGCTTCCAGCCCCTGGGGCTGCACGGCGCACTCCAGAGCCTGCGCGCCCGCCTGCGCCGCGGCTCCCGCTGAACCACACCACCGATCCCCGCTCATCCCCGCTCTCCGTACCGCACACCCCCCTACCGAAGGAGAACACCGTGCGCACCACGACAAGGACACCGGGCGCGCTGGCGGCCGTGCTCGCACTGGCCCTCACCGCCACCGCCTGCACAGGCGCGGGCGAGGTCGCCGAGTCGGACGGGCCGGACCTGTCCGTGTCCACCGGCGTCACCGACGACGCGATCGTCATCGGCACCCACCAGCCCCTCACGGGCCCGGCCGCGGCGGGCTACATGTCCATCTCCCGCGGCACCGCCGCCGTGTTCGACTACGTCAACGAGCAGGGCGGCATCCACGGCCGCCAGATCGACTACCGCATCGAGGACGACGGCTACGACCCGGCCCGGACCATCGACGTCACGCGCCAGCTGGTCATCGAGGACGAGATCTTCGCGATGCTCGGCGGGCTGGGCACCCCCACCCACGGCGGCGTCGTCGACTACCTCAACGACGAGGGCGTGCCCGACGTCTTCCCGGCCTCCGGGGCGCTGGCCTGGAACAACGCCGAGGAGGCCCCGCTCACCTACGGCTGGCAGGTGGACTACACCAAGGAAGCCAAGATCCAGGGCCAGTACATCGCGGAGAACTTCCCCGACCAGGCCGTCGGCTACCTGTTCCAGAACGACGACGTGGGCGAGGACTCCCAGGAGGGGCTGGACCAGTACCTCAGCGAGGAGGTCGTCGCCCGCGAGCACTACGAGTCCGAGGTCCCCGACCTGAGCGCGCAGATCGCCGAGCTCAAGCGGTCCGAGGCCGAGGTCGTGGTCTGCTCCTGCATCCCGGCGTTCGTCGCGCTGGCCATGCTGGAGGCGGCGAGCACCGGGTACGAGCCCCAGTGGGTGGTCTCCAGCATCGGCGGTGACACCGCCACCCTCCAGGGCCTGCTGGCCGCGTTCACCGAGGACACCGAGGCCGAGGGGGTCCCCGCCGACGCCTTCCTGGACGGGCTGATCATCACCAGCTACATGCCCCGGATCGAGGACCCGGAGGACGAGTGGGCGGCCTTCTTCATCGAGGTCTACGAGGAGTACGGCGAGGGCGACCCCCTCACCAACACCCACCTGTACGGCATGACGCAGGCGGTCATGTTCGCCCAGGTCCTGATGTCGGCCGGGCCCGACCTCACCCGGCAGGCGCTGATCGACGCCCTGGAGTCGCAGGAGTGGCAGGGCCCCGGCGCGGTGCCGTTCTCCTCCTCCGCCGGTGACCACGGCGGCCACCAGGGCGCCTACGTGGTCCAGTACCAGGAGGGCGGCGACGTGGAGATGATCCAGGAGCCGCGGGTCACCGACCGCGACGGCGGGCCCATCGAGGAGACCGACTTCACGCCGCTCTCCCCGGACGAGCTGGTCTTCCACGACTGACCGGAAGCACAGGGCGGGCGGCGCCCCGGGGGTCTCCCCGGGGCGCCGCCCCTGTTCGTGCGCCCGGGCGCCCCGCGGACGCGCGGGGGCCGCCGCCCCGGACCCTGTCCGGGGCGGCCCGGGTGGACCGCCCCACCGACGCGGGGGGCGGTCCCGGGTGGATCCGTCCCGTGTGTCCGGAGGCTGTGCCGCGGCCGCGACCAGCCACCCCGCTCCGCGGTGCGCCCCGGCCCGGGCGGGCGGGACCGCACCCCGCCTCCGGCGGCCGTCCCGTGGCGTCGGGACGCCGGGACCGCCTCCTCGGCCGCTCCCGGCCTCCTCGCGGTCTCCCGGTGAGGGGCCGGTGGTGTGCGCCCCCGGGGCCCTGCGACTGTCGGCCCCCGGCTCCCGTGCCCCGGTCCTCCGGGGGGTTCCGGTGGCACGGCCGGGTGCGGGACGCCCCTCACGGCTGCGCCCCCGGAATGCGGGCCGCGGGTGCCCCGGCCGGCTCCCCGCCCGGTGCGCGGCCCGGTCCCCCTGCGGGGAGCGAAGGGGTGCTCCCCGCCGCCGGCCCCGGCTGCCACCGGGCCGACCGCGGACGCGAAGGGGCGGCGCCCCGGGGAGATCCCCGGGACGCCGCCTTTCGCAGAGCCGAAGCAGGTCAGGAACCGTGCGGGCAGGAGTCGCGGTAGTCGGAGAAGTCGGTGCCGAAGCCGGTGCGGGGCGGCGGGCACAGGAACTGCTCGTAGCGGGTGTCGTCGTCGACGAAGCGCTTGAGCCAGGCGATCGAGTAGCGGGCGATCGTCGTGTTGGAGACGTTCGGGGCGAAGTGGCTCGCCCCCCGCAGCTCCAGGTAGGCCCGGTCCAGGGAGGACGGCAGGCTCTCGTAGAACGGGATCGAGTGGGAGCGCACCGAGGCGACGCTGTCGTTCTCGGCGCCGATGATCAGCGTGGGCACCCGCAGGGTCGACCAGCGCTTCTGGGTGTGCCAGGGCGTGAGCGGGATGGCCGCCTTCAGCTCGGGCCGGTCCTCGGCGACGGCGAGGGTGCCGCCGCCGCCCATGGAGTGGCCCATCACGGCCAGCCGGGAGGCGTCCACCCGGTCCGAGACCGAACTGCGCTGGACCAGGTAGTCCAGGGCGGCGTCGAGCTGGCGGCCGCGGCTGTCGGGCTGGTCGTAGCGGGTGATGGTGTCGATGGTGAACACCACGAAGCCCTGGGACGCGATCCGGTGCCCGTACCAGGACATGGTCGACTGGCTGGCGGTGTAGCCGGGAGCGATGACCACGCCGCCGAAGGTGCCCTGGCTGCGGTCGGTGGGGTAGTAGATGGTGCCGCCGCCGAAGCCGCTCACCAGGGAGGAGACGGAGGTGGTGGCGGTGTTGAAGGGACCCCGCGTGGCGGTGATGCTCTGCTCGGTGGGGGCGGGGCCGCGCTCGTAGGGGTTGGCGGCGTGGGCGGGGGCCGAGGCCCCCGTCGCCACGGCGGCGGCCATCAGGACGGCGGCGGCCGTGCGCGCGGCCCACGACCGCAGCCGCCGCGGGGCGGGCGCGGTCGCGGTATCGGGTGAATCGGGGGAAAGGGTCGTCGTGTGCACGTCCATACCTTTTCTGCGGGAATCCTGATTCCGGGGGAGGAATCGGGATCGGGGGGAACACGCCTTTCCGGCGTGCCTGGAAAAGGGATGTCGTCCCGATAGGGTGCTTGTGTCCCTTTGGGTTCGGGCGATTTCCCGCTTTCACTATCGTGTCGAACCGGTGAACGCGCATCCGTTGGATCACCGGTCGTGCGCACGGGGTGATCGTCCGCCATCCGGTCATGTGGTGTGAAAGAGGCAGGCAAAGGTGCAAACCGGGCGCCTTTCGTCCGGTTGTCAACCGCGCCAGGAGCGCCACCAGGTGAACAGCCGGCCGAGCAGGTCGTCCGGAGCGCCGTCCCCGGCCTTCCGGGAGTCCTCCCCGGCGCGCGGAGTCCGCGCGGCGGGATCCGGTGCGGCGCGGTCGGCGGCCGGTTCCCGGGGCGGCAGAGGCTCACCCGGGACGAACACCACCGGCAGGGCGGCCAGTCCGCGCACGAAGGGGGACGGCACCCGGCGCAGCAGGGCCGGCTCCACCGCCGGACGCAACCCCACCAGGCGCTCGTGCAGGGCGGTCACCCCCGTCGCGGCGATCAGGCGGGCCAGCTCGCGGGCCGGGCAGGCGTGCGGCCCGGCGCCGAACATCAGGTGCGCCCGGGCGCCGCTCACCACACCGGTGTCCTCGCGCCCGCGCCGCACCGCCGGGTCGCGGTGCGCCGGGTCGAAGCCGATGAGCAGGGCGTCCCCCGCCCTGATCTCGGTCCCGCCGATCCGGACGTCCTGGAGGGCGAACCGGGCGGGCAGCACCTGGAACGGAGTGTCCGTCCACATGACGTGGTCGAGCAGCTCGCGGACGGTGAGCCGGGCGTCGGCGTACGCCGCGCGGATGCGCTCGTCGGTGAGCAGGGTGTGCATGGTGTTGCCGATGAGGTGGGTGGTGGACAGGTGGCCCGCGTTGTTCATCAGCGCCGCCTGGTGCGCCACCTCGTGGTCGGTCAGCCCGTTGGCGTGCTCCAGCATCCACGACGCCAGGTCGCGTCCGGGGGCTTCGCGCTTGCGGGCGACCAGGCCCGAGAAGTACTGCTGGATGCGGACCACCGCCTCCTCGGCCCGTCGGCCGTCGTCGCCGAAGACGATCCCGGTGAGGTCGCCCAGCATGTGCCCGTAGCCGTCGGGCAGCCCGTACAGCCGGTTGAGCACCAGGACCGGGAGCGGGTCGGCGAACCCGCCGATGAGGTCGGCCTCGCCCTCGGCGACGAAGGCGTCGATGAGGTCGTCGGCGATCCGGCGCACGTCGCGGGCGGTCGCCGCCATGTCCACCCGGGACAGGGCGGAGGCGATCGGAGCGCGCAGCCGGGCGTGCTCGGCGCCGTCGGCGTACAGGGCGTTGGGCCGCCAGGACAGGGCGGGCCGGGCCGCGTCCGGATCGGCCCTGCCCTCGGCGACCTCGCGCCAGCGCCGGGTGTCCCGGGAGAACAGGTGCGGGTCCTGCAGGACCGTGAGGTTCTCGCGGTAGCCCAGCAGCAGCCAGGCGCGGACCCCCGGCTCCAGTTCCACCGGGGCCACCGGCCCGTGGCGTTCCCGCAGCTCGTCCCAGAGGGAGTCGCGTCCGGTGTCCGGGGCGGGGCCGTAGAGGCGGGGCACGTCGGTGGGGCGGCCGTCGGCGTGCGCGCCGTCGGAGGGGCGTGTGGTCATCGGGTGCGCGGTGCCCGCGGAGGCAGGGGCCGCTTCCCTCCCTTCGGGAACGGGGTGTGCGTGCACGGGGCAGGGACACGGGAACGGCGCGTACGCGGGGCGGGGCCGGGGCGCGGGGGCGTTCCGATGGCGGGGAGGGGCGGCCGATGGCCTGGGGGTGAATTCTAGGAGTCGCGGGTCGGCTTTTTCAATGGCTTTGGGAAAATGCACCGGACAGGCAGGCCCATTCTTCTTTCCGGGGAATGGAATATGAAGAACAAGGCCTTTCTCGCGAACGGTGTGAAAGGACACCTGGCGGTCGCGCCGGGGACAGGGTGGCACGCCGCTCCGACAATCCGGTGAACCCTCTCCGGCGGTGTTATCCAGGGTGTTCTCCGGCGGCTCGTTTTGTCGGTGTCGGCCCGTAGTGTTCTTGTTGTGAGCGACCGATGGAGTATCGACGACGTATGGGCCGTCGCCCCGGACGCCGCGTCCCGCAAAGCCGCCGTCAAGGTGGCCAAGGCGGCGTCGTGGCCGCAGCGGGGGGCGGTCGCCGCGCCCACCGGGGGCGCCTCCGCAGTGTGGGGGGAATGCCAGGGCAGCGGCTCCAAGCCCTACCTGGCCGCCGTCCACCTGGACGGCGGCACCGGCCCCGCCTACAAGTGCAGCTGCCCCAGCCGCAAGATCCCCTGCAAGCACATCCTGGGCCTGCTCTCCCTGTGGGCGCAGGGCGAGGTCGCGGACCGCGAGGACAAACCCTCCTGGGTCGGCTCCTGGCTCGACGGCCGGGCCGCCCGGCAGGCGCGCGCGGCCGACCCGGCCAAGGCCGCCCCCGCCGACCCCGCCAAGGCGGCCGCCACCCTGCGCGCCCGCGAGGAGGCCGTCGACGCCGGGCTCGCCGAACTGCGCCTGTGGCTGCACGACCAGATCGACGCCGGTCTCGCCGAGGTCCCCAAGCTCGGCTACGACCACTGGGACCGCATGGCCAAGCGCCTGACCGACGCCAAGGCGCGCGGCGCCTCCGGCTGGGTCTCCCGGCTGCCCGCCGTGGCCCGCCAGGACGGTTGGCCCGAACGGGTGCTGGAGCACCTGGGCCTGCTCCACCTGCTCATCGACGGCTACCGGGCCGGGGACGCCCTGGGCGAGCGCACCCGCGGCGCTGTCCGCTCCCGGGTCGGCATCACCCTCAAGGCAGAGGAGGTGCGGGCCGGCGGCGAGAGCGTGAGCGATGTCTGGCAGGTCCTGGGCCGGCGCACCGTCCGCGGGGCAGAGGACGACATGACGGGCCTGCGGGTGTGGCTGCGCGGCACCGGCACCGGGCGCACCGCCCTCGCCCTCAGCTTCGGCCGCGCGGAACAGGCGCCCACCACCCCCTACCGGCTCGGCACCGCCGTCGAGGCCGACCTGTCCTTCTACCCCGACGGCCACCGGGTCGTCCCCGACCCGGGCACCGAGCGCCCCGGCACCGTCCCGCGGGGCGGCACGGTCGCCGAGGCCCTCGACGCCCACGCCGCCGTCCTCGCCGAGGACCCGTGGCGCGAGGCGTGGCCGGTCGTCCTCGCCGACGCCGTCCCCGCCCGGGACGACCGCTGGTACCTGGCCGACCCCGCCGGCGACGCCCTCCCCCTGACCACCACCTCCCCCCGGCGCCTCCTGGCGGTCACCGGCGGGCGCCCCGCCACGGTCGCCGCCGAATGGTCGCCCGCCGAGGGGCTCACCCCCATCGCCGTGTGGGACCGGAACGGAAAGGCGATCCCCCTGTGACCACCCCCTCCCCGGCGGCCGGGCGCCCCGCCCCCCGGGACCCGGACGGCCCGGCGCAGGCCCCCGACTCCTGGGACCTGCTGGTCTCCGCCGCACTCGTGGGCACCGCCCGCCGCTCCGTGCCCGACACCCCCGACCTGCCCGCCACCGCCGAGACCGAGGGCGCCGCCGCCCTGCTCGACCGGGCCGCCCTGGCCACCGTGCGCCGCCTCGCCGGCCACACGCCCGCGCGGGTGGCGCCGATCGACCCGGACCCGGGCCCCGACCGGCCCGAGGCCGGGGAACCGGCCGCCCGACGGCTGTCGGTGATCCTGTCCGACCGGCCCGAGCTCCTGCCCGAATGGCTGGCGCTGGCCGCCGCCGCGGGCCTGCGCGCCCCCGCCGAACACCTGCCCGAACTGCTGGACCGGGGCGCCCGCGACAGCTCCCTGCGGCCCGCCATCGCCGCCGCCTGCGGTTCGCGCGGCCGCTGGCTGGCCCGCCACGAACCCGACTGGGAGTACCTGCTCACCGAGTCCGTCCCCGACGACGTGTTCGACGAGGACGTCTGGCTGCACGGCACCGCGGGCGAGCGCCGCCGCATGCTCGGCGCGCTGCGCGCAGCCGACCCCGCACGGGGCCGCGACCTGCTCGCCGCCGTCTGGCCCGACCTGCGCAAGGCCGAGCTGCGCCGCCGCCTGCTGGAGGCGATGGAGACCGGCCTGGGCCCCGAGGACGCCGACCTGCTCGAGACCGCCCTCGACGACAAGGGCGCCAACGTGCGCGGCCTGGCGCTGTCCCTGCTCACCCGGCTGCCGCACAGCGCCCACGCCGACCGGCTGCGCGGCCACGTGCGGGCCCACGTCCGTCCCGGCCCCGACGACACCATCGTCGTCACCCCCGTCGGAGCCGAGGAGGCCGACCTGCTGCGCGACCTCGCCCTGGCCCGGCCGGCCGGCGAGGTCGGCCGCCGCGAACGCGCCGAGTACCTGTGGACGCTCGTCACCCGCACCCCGCTCGACGTGTGGACCGACCTGTTCGGCACCGGCCCCGCCCAGGTCCTGGAACGGGTCGACCGCTCCGGCGACGCCGAACTCCACGACGCCCTGCTCAACGCCATCGGCGTCCAGGAGGACCGGGACTGGGCCCGCGCCGCCCTCGGCCTCCTCGAGGGCCGGGTCACCGACCGCATGGTCAGTGCCGCCCGGGGCCGCCGCTCCCTCCAGCTCGAACCGCTGCTGCGGGTCCTGCCCGTCGGGGAGCGGTGCGCCCTGGTGGAGCGGTCCTTCGGCCCCCGCACCGGGACCCGCGACGTGTGGTCGCTGCTCAACGCCGTTCCCGGGCCGTGGACGGCGGCCCTGGCGCACCAGGTCGCCGACCGCCTCGGCGGCAAGGGCTGGGAACGCGACCACGGCGGCTACCGCTCCGTGTGCCTGCTCCTCGCCGAGCGCACACCCCCCGAACTCGTCCATGACCTGCCGCAGGATCCCCCGTCCCTGGAGGCCGTCGGCGGCACCGGCGACTCCGCCTACCGCACCCTGCTCGGCACCCTCCGCTTCCGCCTCGACATGCACAAGGAGCTCGTGTGACCACCTCCTCCGCCCCCTCCCTCTCCACCGATGCCGCCCAGGCGCTGCGCCCCCACGCGGAGCAGACCTACGCCGCCGAACTGGAGGCGCTGGCCAAGGCGGACGACCGGCTCCGCCCGCCGGGCTGGAAGCTCTCCCCCTGGGCGGTGACGCGGTACCTGCTGGGCGACACCCTGGAGGACGGCACCGAGATCACGCCCAAGTACATCGGGGCCCGCCGCGTCGTCGAGGTCGCCGTGGCCACCCTGGCCACCGACCGCGCGCTGCTGCTCATCGGCGTTCCCGGCACCGCCAAGACCTGGCTGTCGGAGCACCTCGCCGCCGCGATCTCCGGCGACTCCACGCTCCTGGTGCAGGGCACCGCGGGCACCTCCGAGGAAGCCGTCCGGTACGGCTGGAACTACGCCCGGCTGCTCGCCGAGGGCCCCTCCAAGGAGGCGCTGGTGCCCAGCCCCGTGATGACGGCGATGGCGCGCGGCGCCGTCGGCCGCATCGAGGAGCTCACCCGCATGCCCTCCGACGTGCAGGACGGCCTCATCACCGTGCTGTCGGAGAAGGCGCTGCCGGTGCCCGAGCTGGGCATCGAGGTGCAGGCCCAGCGCGGGTTCAACATCATCGCCACCGCCAACGACCGCGACCGCGGCGTCAACGACCTGTCCAGCGCGCTGCGCCGCCGGTTCAACACCGTGGTGCTGCCGGTGCCCGACAGCGCCGAGGACGAGGTCCGCATCGTCACCCAGCGGGTGGAACAGCTGGGCCGGTCGCTGGAGCTGCCCGAGATCCCCGCGGGGCTCGACGAGATCCGCCGGGTGGTCACCGTGTTCCGCGAGCTGCGGTCCGGGGTGACCGAGGACAACGGCACCAAGGTCAAGTCGCCCAGCGGGACGCTGAGCACCGCGGAGGCGATCTCCGTGCTGACCAGCGGGATCGCGCTGGCGGCGCACTTCGGGGACGGGGTGCTGCGCCCCGCCGACGTGGCCGCCGGGATCCAGGGCGCCGTGGTCCAGGACCGGGTGTCCGACGGCGTGGTCTGGCGCGAGTACCTGGAGACCGTGGTCCGCGGCCGCGAGGGCTGGGGCGAGTTCTACCGCGCCTGCCGCGAGGTGGGCGCCTGATGGCACGACTGGACACGAGCGGCCTGCACGTCCTGGGCGTGCGGCACCACGGGCCGGGTTCGGCCCGCGCGGTCCGGGCGGCGCTGGCCGAGATCAAGCCGGACGCGGTCCTCATCGAGGGGCCGCCCGAGGCCGACGCGCTGATTCCGCTGGTGGGGGAGCTGGAGCCGCCGGTGGCGCTGCTGGTGCACCTCGCGGACCCGCACAAGGACCCGGCGGCCTCTGCCGCGGGAAAGGGTTCCGCCGCGGCCGGAGGCCGTCCGGTGAGGGCGGGCGACGGGTGGGCGTTCTGGCCGTTCGCGGCGTTCTCGCCGGAGTGGGAGGCGCTGCGCTACGCCGCCGAGCACGGTGTTCCGGTGCGGTTCTGCGACCTGCCCGCCGCGCACACCCTGGCGGAGCGCCTGGCCGGGGCCGAGAAGCCGGCGGAGCCGACCGAGGAGGGACCCGCCGAAGACGGGGGGACCGAGGAGGGGGCGACCGAGGACCCCGAGGCGGTCGGCCGGGACCGGCTCCGCCTGGACCCCCTCGGCGTGCTCGCCGAGGCCGCCGGGTACGACGACGCCGAGCGCTGGTGGGACGACGTCGTCGAGCAGCGGGGCGGCGGAGAACCCTCGCCGTTCCCCGCCATCGCCGACGCCATGGCCGCCGTCCGGGAGGAGAGCGGGCCCGAGCGGGGCCGCGGCGCCCGCCGCGAGGCGTACATGCGCCAGGTGCTGCGCGCCACCCTCAAGGAGGGCCACGAGCGGGTCGCCGTCGTCTGCGGCGCCTGGCACGCGCCCGCCCTGCGCGGCGTCGCCGACTTCCCCGTCAGCGCCGACACCGCACTGCTCAGGGGCCTGCCCAAGGTCAAGGTCAACGCCACCTGGGTGCCCTGGACCCACGGCCGCCTCGCCTCCGCCAGCGGCTACGGCGCCGGGGTCACCGCACCCGGCTGGTACCACCACCTCTACACCGCCCCCGACCTGCCGATCCACCGGTGGCTCACCGACGCCGCACGCAGGCTGCGCGAAGAGGGCCAGCACGTGTCCTCCTCGCACGTCATCGAGGGCGTACGGCTCGCCGAGAGCCTCGCCGTCCTGCGCGGCCGCCCCCTGGCCGGGCTCGACGAGGTGTCCGAGGCGCTCACCGCCGTCCTGTGCGAGGGCGAACCCGTCCGCGCCGCCCTGGTGCACCGGGCCATGGCGATCGGCGAGCGCATGGGCTCGGTGCCGCCCACCACGCCCATGGTCCCGCTCCAGCGCGACGTCATCGCCGCCCAGAAGCGGCTGCGGATCAAGGCCGAGCCGTTCGACCGCGACCTCGACCTGGACCTGCGCAAGGAGGGCCACCGGGAGCGCAGCGTCCTGCTGCACCGGCTGCGCATGCTGGACGTCCGCTGGGGCGAACCGATCGACACCCAGGGCGGCAAGGGCACCTTCCGGGAGGCCTGGCGCATCCGCTGGGAGCCCGAGCTGGACGTCGCGCTCATCGAGGCCAGCCGGTGGGGGACCACCGTCGCCGGGGCGGCCTGCGCCCGGGCCGCCGAGCGCGCCGCCGACGCCGACCTGCCCGAGCTCACCGCCCTCACCGAGCAGTGCCTGCTGGCGGACCTGGCCGACGCCCTGCCCGACGTGCTGGCCCTGCTCACCGACCGGGCCGCCGCCGACGGCGACGTCACCCACCTGATGGGGGCGCTGCCCCCGCTGGCCCGCTCCGCCCGCTACGGCGACGTGCGCGGGACCGACTCCGCGCACCTGCGCACCGTCGCCGAACAGATCCTGCGCCGGGTCTGTGTGGGCCTGCCCCCCGCCGTGCACGGCCTCGACGACGAGGCCGCCGCCCGGTTCGTCACCCGCATCGACCGGACGCACTCCGCCGCCACCCTGCTGGGCGGCGAGGCGCTCGCCGAATGGGAGGCGACCCTGGGCTCCCTGGCCCGCCGGGAGACACTGCCCGGCCGGATCTCGGGCCGCCTCAACCGGATGCTCTCCGACGCCGGGCACATCGACGCCGACGAGCTGCGCCGCCGCCTGGGACTGGCCATGTCCCAGGGCACCGAGCCCGCCGCGGCCGCCGCCTGGCTGGAGGGGTTCCTCCAGGGCAGCGGGCTCGTCCTGGTCCACGACGACCGGATGCTCGGCCTCATCGACGCCTGGCTGCTGGGCCTGCCCGAGGAGCGGTTCACCGCGGTCCTGCCGCTGCTGCGCCGCACCTTCGGGGCGTTCGACGGCTCCGAGCGCAGGGAGATCGGCGAGGCCGCGGGCCGACTGGGGAGCGCCGGCGCCCGGACCGCCGACGACCGCGCCCGGGTCCCCGTGGACGCCGACCGGGCCGCTCCCGCCCTGGCCACCGCCCTGGCCATCCTCACCTACGGAAGGAAGCGCGCATCGTGAACGCCGCGGACACCATGGACGAGCGCGAGCGCCGCTGGCGGCTGGTGCTGGGCCGGGAGGCCCGCTGCGCCTCCGGTCTGGGCACCGCCGACCAGGCGATGGACGCCGCCCTGGAGGCCCTCTACAACCGCGGCGACGCCGCGGCCGGAGGCGGCGGCGAGCGCTCCGCGGGCCTGGGCGGCTCCGCCCCCCGGGTGGCCCGCTGGCTCGGCGACATCCGGGAGTACTTCCCCGCCACCGTCGTCCAGGTCATGCAGAAGGACGCCATGGACCGGCTGGGCCTGCACCAGCTCCTCCTCGAACCCGAGATGATGGAGGCCGTCGAGCCCGACGTCCACCTCGTCGGCACGCTGCTGTCCCTCAACCGGGTCATGCCCGACAAGGCCCGCGAGTCCGCCCGCGCCCTGGTCCGCAGGGTCGTCGAGGACCTGGAGCGGCGGGTCGCCCAGAAGACGCGTTCGCTGGTGCAGGGCGCCATCGACCGCTCCGCCCGCACCCACCGGCCGCGCCGCGTCTCCGACATCGACTGGAACGCGACCATCCGCCGGAACCTCGCCCACTACCTGCCCGAACAGGGCACGATCGTCCCGCAGACCCTCGTCGGGTACGGGCGGCGCAGCCAGGGGGTGCAGAAGGACGTAGTGCTGGCCATCGACCAGAGCGGCTCGATGGCGTCGTCGGTGGTGTACGCGAGCGTCTTCGGGGCGGTGCTGGCGTCGATGAGGACGCTGCGCACCTCGCTGGTCGTGTTCGACACCTCGGTGGTGGACCTCACCGAGCAGCTCACGGACCCGGTGGAGGTGCTGTTCGGCACCCAGCTGGGCGGCGGCACCCACATCAACAAGGCGATCGCGTACTGCCAGGGGCTGATCGACCGGCCCGACGACTCCATCTTCGTGCTGATCAGCGACCTGTACGAGGGCGGTGTCCGGGCGGAGATGCTGCGCCGGATCGCGTCCCTGCAGGCGGCGGGGGTGCAGGTCGTGGTGCTGCTGGCGCTGTCCGACGAGGGCGCGCCGTTCTACGACCGGGAGAACGCCGCCGCGCTGGCGGAGATGGGGGTCCCGGCGTTCGCCTGCACCCCGGACGTGTTCCCGGAGCTGATGGCCGCCGCCATCCAGGGGCAGCCGCTCACCGCCTGGGTGGACAGGCAGAAGGACGCCTGACCGCGTCCCGGGCGGCCCCGGGGACGCGGTGCCCCTGGACGAAAGGGCCCTGGGTCCCGGGTGGGGCACCGGGCCCCGGGGAAGGACTGCGTCCGAGAATCCGGGCCATCCGATGGGAGCATGGGCTGTTCACCGGTGGACACCACCGGAATACTCGATCCGGGCGGGCGGGGCTGTGGCGGTCTCCGCCCGCCCTTCCCATGCCCGCGGCGCAAGCCGGAAGCCGGGCTCAGCCGCCGTAGAGGTGGACGCGGTCGTCGACCTCCACGGCCGGCTCGGAGGTGTGCCAGGCCCGGTGACCGATGCGCAGGGTCCAGTCGCTGTACAGCCGGTCCGACAGGTGGGAGGCGGCGGTGAGGCGGAAGTTCGCCCGGTAGCGGCCGACCTCCCCCGGGCGCAGGGTGAACAGGGGGCGCGGCCAGCGGCGCGGGAAGGCGTCCGTCCCGCCGGGAGAGGTGCGCGCGACGGTCAGCAGGCCGCCGTGCTCGCTCAGGCGCAGGAACCACGGGACATCGGAGCGGGCGACGTACCGTGCCTCCTCCTCCGGGGCGTAGCCTCGCCATTCGCGCAGGGCGACGTCGTGGAGGAGGACGGGAGCTCCGGGATCCGGCTCGGGGAGCTCCGGGAGGGCGAAGGTCCCGGGCAGGCCGCGGCGCAGGTCGGCGGACCGGGCGACGCGACCGGCCCTGGTCCACCAGACGGAGACGCGCTGCACGGTGATCGGGGGAGTACGCATACTCCGATCATCACCCGAGGACACGCGGACAGAGGGTCATCCCACCCGGAGGGTCCGCTGATTACTTTGAGTGATCAAAGTGTCTCGGAAAGCGGTGTGCCGTGCCCTCACGATTCCTGTCCCCGACGCGCGTCGCCGCCGGGGCCTCCGCCGCCGCGGTGCTGGCGGTCCTCGCCCCCGCCCTTCCGGCGGCGGCCGGGGAGGAGGTCTGCGCGCACGCCCGCGAGGACGGCTCCTGCGTCCTGTACCTGAACGGCGTCGCCGAGGCGCCGGAGGTCCGGGAGGACGGAGCGTGGCTGGAGGTGACCGGCGGGGACCCGCGCTGCCGCACCGAGGCGGGCGTGCCGGTCGACGTGCTCCCCGGCGAGGACGGCGTGTTCCACCTGTTCCCCGGGGAGTCGCCCGTCCACTGCGACGTCACCGTGCCCGCGCGGGACGGCGGGGCCGCGGGGCGGGAGGGGCCGGCCGGCGGAGCCGGGGAGGTTCCCGCTCCCGGGGAGGACGGGGCGGGCGCCGGGGCGCCGGGCGGCCCCGCGCCGGAGCCCCGGGAGGGAGCCCCCGCCGGGGATGCCGTGCCCCCGGACGCGTCCGGAGCCGAGGAACCCGGTTCCGCTGCCGGGGCCCTCGGAGCCGCCGAGACCGGGGGGCCTGCGACGGATCCCGCACCGTCTCCCGGGCCCTCCGCCCCGCCCGCACCGGACTGCCCCGAGCGGGAGGTGCAGCGCTTCGCCGTCGAGCGCGGCGGCACCTGCGGGGGTGCGTCCTTCGCGCAGTGGCCCGACCCGGAGGCCGCCGCCGGTCAGGCGGCGCGACCCGCGTTCACCGACCTCGCCGACCGGCTCGGCGTGTCCGTGTTCGACCTCGCCGAGCACCTGGGGGTCGACGGGGTGCGGGGAGTGTCCCGTCGCACCGTCGACGAGCTCGCGGCCATGCTCGGGATCACCCCGCAGGAACTGGTCGAACGCGCCGAGGAGGCGGCCGCCGCGGTGCTGGCCGAGGAGGCCGGCAAGCCCGTCGCGGGCGGGCCGCCCGCAGGCCTGCCGGGCCTGTCCGCTGACCTTCCCGGCCTGCCCGGAGTCCTGCCCGGCCTGTCCGGATCCCTGGCGGGGAAGCCGACCCGCCTGCCCGAGACCGGCCCCCGCACGGCGGTGCTCGTGCACGGCGGTGTTCTACTGGGCACGGCGGGGGCGCTGATCCTGCTGCTGACCCGCCGCCGCCTGCCGTCCTGAACCGGTCGGTGCAGCGGGGAACCCCCGGCCGCCCCCGGGAGTCCCAGACGGTGGGCGCGACCGAGGGGGAGAGGGGTCTGGTGGACGGAACGCACACCGGTGATCTGCTGGCCGGGGACGGCGAGGGGCCGGAGGAGGTCAACGACCTGCTGGACGACGGCGGTGACACCGTCAGCGCCGCCAGGCGTCCCCTGCGGGGCGCCGTGGAGGACTCGCCGGACATGACCGCGACGACGGTCCTGCTCCGGGACGAGCTGGGCCTGCCCACGGTCGGCGAGATCGGCGGCGACCTGCTGGGCGCGGACGGCGAGGCGGCGGCCCGCGAAACCGGCCTGCCCGGCCGGGCGGTGGGACTGCCCGCGAAGCCGGTCCCGGACACCGTGATCGACGAGTCCGACCACCCGGGCCTGGCGCTGCGCGCGGTGTCCCTGCGCGGCGACCGCAACCGCGCCCAGGGGCGGCCCCGGCAGGAGTCCTTCGGCCTGTACCCGCTGGAGCACCGGGGGGAGGGGTTCGCCCTGGCCGTCACGGCCTGCGGCTTCCCCACGGTCCGGGACGCCGACCGCGTCCGCCGGGTGCTGTGGCGGGGCGTGGCCACCCGGATGGCCGAGTTCGCCGCGCCGCTCCGGGACCCTGAGCACTTCCGCGGCCTGTGCGCCCTGCTCCTGGGGCAGGCGACGGAGGTGGGGCCCGGCGGCGCGTTGACGGCCGCCCTGGTCCGGCTCTCCCCGGAGGGGGAGACCACGGACTGCCTGCTGTTCGGGACCGATGTCTCGGCGGCCCGCCTGCTGCGCGGCGGCGCGTGGGAACCGCTGCCCGCCACCCTGCCCGCGGAGCCCGGCGGCGTCCACGTCAACGGGCACCGCATCGAGCCCGGCGAGGCGCTGCTCATGTGCGGGGAGGGCCTGTCCGGCCCGATGGCGGACGCGGAGGTCGCCGACCGGCTGGCCGCCCAGTGGGGCTCGGGCCGCGTGCCGGGGCGGACGGAGTTCGCCTGGCAGCTGGACTTCCGCGCGGACGGCCACGACACCGACCGCACCGCCGTCTGCCTCTGGGGCCTGTGACCGGAACTCCCCGGACCTTCACGGCAAACCCCCTGTCCCGCGGCCGGAGAATCGACATCATGGATCCGGGAGGAACCATGACGATACGAACCCCCTGGCCGCACGGGACTTTCATGGCCCGTCTGAACGTGGCCACCGCACACCGCCTGGTCGGGGCGGCCCCGGCCCGCCGGGTCGACGCCGGAACCGTGCTGGTCCGGCAGGGGGACCGCTCCGGCGAGGTGTTCCTGTTGGAGCCGTGCGCCGCCGACTCCCCGGTGTTCGCCATGATCGGTGCCGTGCTGCGCAACGGCACCGAGGCGATGCTCGGGGTCCGGGTGCACGGCGACGTGGTGGGGGAGATGCGGTTGTTCCGGGAGGACGGCGAGGCCACCGCCACGGTCACCGCCACCACCGCGATGGCGGTCCGGGCCTTTCCGGGTGAGGCCTTCCGGGAATTCCTGAAGGAGCATCCTGACGCCTGGTCAGCGCTCACCGCCGTCATGGGGGACCGCTTGGCCGACTCCGACCGGCGCCGGGCGGAGTTCGTCGGTTACGAGGTGCCCGCCCGGCTGGCCCGGCTCCTGACGGATTTCGCCGCCCGGCACGGCTTCCCCGACCAGGGCGGTACGGATGTGGGCATCCGGCTCTCCCAGGAGGATCTGGGCAAGCTGATCGGGGCGAAGCCCGACGCCGTCAACAAAGCCCTGCGGGAACTGCGCGGCCGGGGGCTGGTCAGGTCGGGTTACCGGAAGGTCGTCATCACCGATCCGGCCGGTCTCCGGGAGATATACGAAGAACACGGATGATCCGGTCCCCGGTCATCCGACCACTTGTGAAACCGCACCGTTGAGAACGATGAGGAACAGCATCAGCGAAAGCCACGGAAGGCATCGCTGTATGTGGTGGTTCTTCTCTCTGGATACCCGGACCAGCACAGAGACCATTCCCCACACCTCATCGGTCGACAGGGGCCTTCCCGGAGAAAAGTCGGTGAGCCCCATCACCATCCGTCCGCGGCCGAAGAGCGTACGCGGACGCAGCGCCGAGACCAGGTGGTAGCCGGACAGCACGAAGGCCACGCAGCACGCCAGTAGTGGCAGCCACCCCGGCAGCGGGCCTGCGCCCAGCGGCGGGCCCGTGTTGATCAGTGCCAGCGAGAACCCGATCTGGGCCACGCACAGGAATCCGATCTTCGTGTCGGCCTGGCCGATGTTGTTCTGGAAAAACGCCACCACGGCGAACGCCGAGTGGATACCGTCCTCTTCGGAGGAAGCCACATCCATCCTTCCTTCGGGATTCGTCCTCCCCTCATGGCACACCCCCGTGCCGTCCCCGAACCCTGATCGGTACGGATTCTCCTGTGTGCCGACGACCACAGCCCGGGATCCCGTCGATTGCCGACCAGTCCGGAATCTTCCCGGTGGCATGTCAGCACACTGTTGAGACCGCATGGTCCTTTCTGTGAAAGCAGTGATGAAATGGTCAAAGCGCCAGAATTCGGTCGTCGGCTCATCATCGCCGTCGACGCCAAGGGCTACGGCGGCTCCGACGAGCTGACCCAGCACCACATCCAGGAGACCCTCCCCGAGCTCCTCGGGGAGGCCGCCGCGGCCTGTCGCCTCGACCGCTCAGAGTGGTATGTCCAGTTCACCGGTGACGGCGAGCTCGCGGTCCTGCCGCCGACGGTGCCCGAGCCCGTCGTCCTGGACGAGTACGTGCCCGCCATCGTCCACGGACTGCGCAGGCACAACCTGCACCGCACCGAGGCCGGGCGCCTGCGCCTGCGCCTGGCCGTGCACCACGGGTCCGCCAACCTCTCCCGGCAGTCCGGCCACCGCTCCGGAAGCGGCATCGTCACCGCCGCCCGCGTGGTGGACGGCGATCCCCTGCGGAGGGCCCTGGAGGAGTCCGGTGCCGACCTCGTGCTCGCCGTGACCGCTCCGATCCACCAGGACGTGGTCCTCCCCGGCCACACCCGCCTGACGCCCGAGGACTTCACCCTGACCACCGTTCGCAACAAGGAGTACGAGGAACCCGTCTGGGTTCACACCCCCGGGCGCGCCCCGGCGGTGAGTGACACCCCAGCCCCCGGTCCGGAGACGGGGCGGGAACGGCCCGGACCCGGACCGGAGCAGCGAGAATCCCCTGCGGTCAGCACGGTCATCCACGGAGACGTCGACGCCCGCAACGCCGTCTTCGGCATCTCCTCCTAGGCGGGGTCCATGAGCCACGACCCCGAACGTGACGGCGTCCCCCCGGGCGGGGCGGACGCCGAGGACCACGGACCGGATCCGGAGCAGGGCCGGGAGAGCGGTTCCCGCGAACGCGTCGGCGAGCAGGAGGAGGCGTTCTTCGACAGTGCCGTGCCCGGTGGTGGCCACCGGAGTCGTGACGAGGCGTTCCGCCGCCGCGTCACCAACATCTTCTACGGAACGGTCAACGCCAACGAGGCGACCTTCGGAACAGCGGACGCCTCCGCCGACGGCCCCCGGGCCCGCACCACGGGTGACGGCCGGCTGCTTCCCCGCGAGATCGAGGAGGCGGTCGGCCGCTACGTCCACCCGGGAGGGTTCGGCCGGGCCTTCGACCTCCTCACCGAACACCGGGTTCTGATCCTGTCCGGCCGGCCGGGCGGCGGCCGCCGGGCGGGCGCCATCCGACTTCTCACCGAGCTCGGTGTGGACGAGATCCTGCTGCTCCCACCCGGCCGCACCCCCGACGAGCTGAGTCGTGAGGCCTTCCGCTCGGGGTGCGGCTACATCGTCCTCGACTGGTTCGGCGCGGATTCGGCGGGTTCGCGCGCCGAGCACGAGTACACCTGGTCCCTGGTGCGCGAACGCGTCCGCGACCGGTCGGCACACCTCATCCTCACCTGTGCCCCCTCCCTCCGGATCGGTGCCCTCGCCCCCCGGACCGACCTGGGCAGGCCCGACACCGGCGCTGTGCTACGCGAGCACGCGGGCGACGGAGTCCCCGCCGAAGAGGTGGCGGCCGCGGCGGAGGCGATCCCTGCCGACCGGTCGATCGCAGACCTCGTCGACGTCGCCGGGCGGCTCGCCGACGGTGAACCCGCCGAGTCGGCCGTCGACGCGGTGCTGCACTCCTCCTCACGGGAGCGGGTGAAGCGCTGGTTCGACACCGACCCCGACCGCCGGGCCATCGCCGGCGTCACCGCACTGGCCCTGGCGGAAGGGCTCCACGAGCGGGACCACGAGATGCTGGCCAAGCGCCTGCACGCCCGTCTGCCCAAGGTGGCCGAACGAACGGGGAGCCTCGTCACCGCCGCCGCACCCGAACCCGTCCCGGACCGGCTGCCCGAGGACTGCCTCCGGCGCGGCGGGGACGACCTCCTCATACGCGTGGAGTACCGGGACGACGGCCGCTTTCCCCGCCGCCACCCGGTGTTCCGCGAGCCCGGGGACCGGGCGGTGGTGCTGCGGTTCCTCTGGGAGCGCTACGACGTCGACTTCTGGGACGCCGTGCGCGTCTGGACGGGCGACGTCCTCTCCCAGCCCCGTCCCCAGCGGCAGGTGGCACTGGGCCGAGGCTTGTCCGCACTGGCGGCCACCGCCTTCGAGGAGGTCCACGACCTCTACCTGGAGCGTTGGTCGCTGCGAGGAGGAGTGGTCGGCCGACAGACCTGCGTCTTCGTCCTGTGGGCCATGTGCCTGGACGGCATGGCCGCCACGGTCCTGCGCACCGTGGGCCGCTGGATCGCGCACGGCACCGACGCGCAGGCGGAACTCGGCCTGCGGGTGTGGAGTGGCGAACTCGGCGTCACCTACCCGTTGGAGGCCGTGAACCGCCTGATCGCGATGCTCTGTGACACGGAGGAGAGGCCGGAGCGCAGGATGGAGGCGGCGTTCTCACTCGGTGCGCTCTTCGGCAGCCTCATCGACCGCGAGGCCAACGCCCGGATCCTCGTCACGGGGCTGCACCGGACACTCACCGAGATGCCCCGCTTCGGACGCCACCGGCTGGAGCGGCGCTTTCTGCTCATGGCGGTCGTCAACGCCTTCTCGGCCGTCACCAGCGAGCCGATCCTCGACGAGGGCGCCATCGACGACGAAGGGGAGAACGGTGCCGAACCCGGGGAACAGTCCCCGGAGAACCGGGCGACCGGGGCGGGGGCCGAGGCGGAGCGGAGCGACCGGTCCGAGCCGGAGGAACCCCGGGGAGACACGGCCATCGCCCGGCACGTGGTGCTCGCTCCCGACCAGATTCCCAAGGTGGCCGTCCTGTGGGCGGAGATCCTGCGCTTTCGCACGGCACGGCCGGTCGTCATCGAGGCACTGCTGCTCACCGTGCGGTCCCTGCAGCGCGGCGGCGGCGAGGCACAGGAGAGGGCGCGCGAACTCCTGCGGGAGACCGCGGCGAACCTGCCCGCGGAAGAACGGCAGGGGCTGCGGACCACACTTTCCGACGCCGTGCGCCGACACGGCGACAAGGAGCTCACCCTGGCCCTCATGGACCTGCTCACCGGTGTGTTCGGTGAAGGCGGCACGCCCCCCGGAACGCGGGGCGACTCCGGCACCGGCCAGTTCAGGAAGGCGATGCGAGTATGAAGACACCCGACTATCCGATCGTCGAGCACAAGGTGCTGCCCCCGGCGCCGCGCCGGGGCCTGTTCGGCCTCCTGGGGCCATCCCGCGACCCGGCCGAGCTGCCCGCCGCCTCCGCCAGCCAGGTCCTGGTCTACCGCAGCGGGGGCGAGTTCCACATGGACCGTGGCGGCCTGGCCAAGGACGATCCCGTCGTGGTCCGGGCCGACCATGTCAGTGTGGTCGACATGGCCCGGGACGTCTCGGTCACCGTTCCGATGACCATCCCGTCCACCGACGACGTCGGTTTCGAGCTGCGCGCCGGTTTCGCCTGCACGGTCGTGGACGCCGTGACGGTGGTGCGTGAGGGGCGGGCCCGCGCGACGGACTTCCTTACCGACTACCTCAACCGCTACGACCGGCTCAGCCAGTTCTCCCAGGGACTGCCGCTGAGCGCGATCAACCAGGTCCGCGAAATGGTGCAGAGCCAGATCAAGGCGTTCGTCGACCTGGTCCCGCCGCAGATCGACGGGATGCGGATCACCTACCTGGGTACGGACGTGCTCACTCCCACCGCCCTGAGCGAGCGCCGGGAGGAGATGCGCACCACCCGCCAGCAGCACGAGAGCGCGAAGACGCGCACCGAGAACGAGCACGAGCTGCACGCGATGGTCACCGCCCACACCAAGGCCATCATGGGCGAACTCAGCGAGGCCATCCAGAACGACACCATCAACGTGGTGATGATGGCCCTGGCCAAGGAGGAGCTCAGCTCCACGCAGGTCATCCAGCGCATCTCGGCGGAACGGGACCAGGCCATACAGCGCGAGGAGCAGCGGCTGGAGGCCGAGCGCGCGGACTGGCGGCTCAGGGACGCGGAGAAGCGCGAGGACATGCTCCGGCACCAGACCTGGTCGAGGGAGGACGAACGGGCGCGCATGGAGATGCGCTACCAGATCGCCAAGACCGCCATCGAGAACAACTACATGGACGGCTCCCTGTCCACGGCCGAGGTCGTGAACTTCGTCGATCCCGCTCTGCGCCCCGGAGCAGAGCAGGCCATCGCCGAGGGGGTCACCACCGTAGAGGAGGCCGACACCCTCGTCGTCGACGATGACGCGGCCCCGGGGGCGGGAGGCGGTGGGACCGGCCGTGACGTGAGCGGGAACGGCGGCCGACCACCGGTGTTCCGACCCACCCCCGTGAGTGAGGACGACCATGACGCATGACGCGGACACGGTGCCGTTCGCCGTCGTCGACGACGTCTCCCCCCCGAAGGAGAAGACCGAGGCGGCCCCGCCCCCCATCCCCCTGATCCGTCCCGAGAGCGGGTGGGCCGCGGGCCCCTCCCGGTGGCTGCGCCGCCTCACGGGTGTGGACGAGGACCTCATCGCCAGAATCGACCTGGAGAGGCCCGGCTACACCCTCCAGGGCATGGTGGTCCTGGCCACGGCGTTGATGGCCGGGATCTCCATGTTCGTGGCGCTGGACCGGTTCACCCCGGCTCCGCTGCCCGTGGTGGCCGCGGTGGCACTGTTCTGGGCCGGGGTCATCCTCGTCTTCGACTGCTGGATGCTCTCGGTGATGCACGGTTCCCGCGGCAACGGCTGGGGGTACCTGGGGCGTGTCCTGATCTCCGTGGTGATCAGCCTGGTCGTCGCCGAGCCACTGCTGCTGACCCTGTTCCGGCCGTCGATCGAGCACGAGCTCACCGTCACCCGGGAGCAGGAGCAGGACACCTTCCGGTCGGCCCTGGAGCGTTGCAACCCGGTCTCCGGAGAGCAGAGCACCGAGCCGGACTGCGTCGGCGAGTACCTGCTGTCCCTGGGCGACGACCCGTTCATCGCGCAGCAGAGTGAGCTGGAGACGGTCACCGGCGAGCGCGACGAACTCAGGGAACGCGTCGAGAACCTCCAGGCGGAACTCGACGAGAAGAACAAGAAGGCCCAGGAAGAGTGCAACGGCACCTCGGGCGAAGGGCTGAGCGGGATCGTCGGTGTGGGTCCCAGCTGCACCCGACTGCGCGAGGAGGCGGACGACTTCGCCCGGACCTCCTCGCTCGCCGAGTACCAGGAGGACCTGCGCGAGCGGGAGGAACGGGTCGTCGAACTCACCGGCGAGATCGGTACATCCTCGGTCTCCTTCGCGCAGGCGAGGGCCGAGGCCATCGACGAGCGGGTCCAGGCGCGGGCGGCGGAGGCGGGCCGACACGGCATCATCGACGAGATGGAGGCGCTGGGCAGGCTCGCCGCGGACAGCCTGCACGTGCTGGCCGCCGTGTGGCTGGTCCGGATCCTGCTGGCCCTGGTGGACATGTTCCCGGTGCTCACCAAGATCCTGGTCCCGCGCAGCAGATACGACGGGATGTACGCCAAGGAGGCCGCCGTCCGGCAGACCTTGCACGACATGGAGCTCCGGGAGTACCTGGACCACGTGCGAATGATGGCGGCGCGCCGGGACGGCGAGCGTGAGCGCAGCATTCGGGAGACGGAACTGCGCGACCACGCCGCCCTGATGAACATGGTCGACGCCCAGGCGGCCCGCTACCGGGGGGAGGAGGGGACCGACGGCGATCGCGACCGCTGATCCGGTCGCGGACGGCGCCCGGGGCGGCACCTCTGCGGATGCCGCTCCGGGCCCATCCGCCGGGGATCCGGTGAGGACGTCGGAGGCGTCCCGGACATGCTCGGGGCGACGCCGCTTCGCGGTCGTGCGCGTCCGGGAGCGGAACCGTACGCGGACCGAGCGCGAGAGGCCGGCCTCGGAGAACGAGGTCCGCGGTGAAGCCGAGCAGGCCGACCGTTTCGGAAATCCGGCTCCGCGGGTCGCACTGCTGTCCGCCTTCGGGGCTGTAACGCGTATCGGTTGTCCTCTTGTCCTCATCCGGTCAGGAGAGTGAGCGATATTTGGCTTTTATGATGTTTTTTCATCGAAAAACGTGAGCTCGAAAGGCAAAAGTTCGTATTCTGGTGGTGTGCGATAGAGGGAAAGCCGCCATCCCCATTCCTGCAGAGCTTTCGCCGTTAGAATTCACGTGAATCCAGGGCGGTTCAGTCCTCAAGATCCCTTCCTATACCCCCTCCGGCCAGCCACCGGGGCATTCCGCCATGCCCTGGGAACGAGGCCGGTCACGGAAAGTGATGAGTAGAAGCCGGTGAAGACCGAAATCCCCTTTGGAGACGAACCCGCCCTGGTCGAGGAACTGCGTTCCCTCGCCGCGGAGGAAAGACTCTCCGGCCGGGCGGCCCACCTGTCCGCGTTGGCCGACGATCTGAAATCCCGGTCCAGGCTGGAGGTCTGGTCCGAGGTCGACTTGGGTGCGTCCTTTCCCCTGGAGTCGATCGGTCCGGCTCCGGCCGGGGGTGCCGCGCACAGGGTCCTCGACGTGCTCCCCAGCGGACTGGTCTTCCTTCCCGTGCTCATCACCTGGGCGGGACTGGCCGCGGCATCCGGAGCACACGGCCGCTCCCACGCGGACCCGGCCCTGGAGGGCATGTCCTTCCTGGAGCGGTGGCAGGACGGCTTCAACGGGGCGCTTCCGGGCTGGCTCGCCTTCGACCAGGTCGCGTACTACACGCTGACCGGGATCGTGCTGCTCATCGGCGCGGTCCTGGTGCAGAACGTGCAGCGTCGCCGCACCGAGGCCCGGAACGAGTATGAACGGGCCGAGCTCGCCCGGCGCCTGACCTCCGCACTGGCGGCGGCCAGGTTCGTCCTGGCACCGGTCCGTCTCGGCCATCCTGCCCGGATCGCCGACGAGCTCGGCGCCAGTGTCACCAAACTGCGCAAGGTCGGCCAGATCGCAGAGCGGGCCCAGGAGGACGTACGCGCCGCCCTGGCAGAGACCCGCAAGAGCATGCGCTCCGCGCAGGAGACCGTCGCGGAACTACGCGAGGGCAGCGTCACCGTGGGCTCCGCCGTACGCGAAGGGCTGGATGTGGTCCACGACCTGTACGGCAGGCTCGGTGAGGTCGCCGAGGCGATCGACCGCGTCGCGGGGGCCTCCGAGGGCCTGGTGCGTACGGCCGAGGAGGAGCGTACCCGTACCCGGGAGGAACTGACCGGGCTGGTCGGAGAACTGGCCGAACAGGTCCGGCGGGCGGTCGACGACGGACAGGAGCGCCTCAACGCCTCCGTCGCCGCCTCCTCCACCGAGATCGTTCGCGCACTCGAGGAGGGGGAGAGGGAGCTGCGCGCTTCCCTCGACGAGTGGCGCGAGGTCAATGCGGGCATCGCCCACCGCAATGAGACCGCGGGGGACCTGGCGGGCCAGGCCGTCGAGACCGTCGGGGAGCTGCCGCACCAGGTCCAGCTGCTCAGGGAGAGCATCGACGCCATGCGTGAGGCGCTGGAGAACGACGAGGAGGAGCCGGATGACTGGGACGAGGATCCCGAGGAGGACGGTGAGGCCCCGGAGGAGTGGGACGACTCCGAGGCAGGGGAGCCAGAGGACCGGGATGATCCCGACGGAGAAGTCGACTCCCGTGAGCTGGTGGCACGGTGAAGGACGGCCACTTCTCCACCCCGTCCGTGGCGATCGCGGGGTGGCTCTTCGCGGACCTCTTGTTGGCCTTCCTCATCATCACGCTGGGCATGGACTCCAGCCCTCCGGCCGAACCCGAGCCTGAACCCGTCGCCGAGGGAATAGCCGAACCCGTTCCCCACGGCCTCGACCTCTCCCCCGTCGTGGTCGAACTCCACGGGATTTCCCCGGCGGGGGCCGAGACCGGGGACGAGGAGGTGGTGGAGGAACTCCGCGAGGCGCTCGCCGAGCACGACCTCGCCGACCGGGAGGCGGGCATGGTGCTCACCTTCGGTGCCAACGGCGGAGCCGCGGAGGGGGAGCGGTTCGCCTCCGACGTCAACGAGCTCCTGCCGCAGGTCCACCCGGGTGTCTTCGACACCGCCGTCACCCGCACCTTCCACAGTCTCGGGGGCGCTCCGGGCTGGCTGCGGATCGAGATCTACCTGTTCGCGGCCCCCGAACCGACCGACTGACCACACGCACGAGCCGGACCCGAGGAGAACCCACAGTGAGTCAGCAGATCCTTCCCTTCTACCTGGTGTGCGACGAGTCGACGTCCATGGAGGGAGAGCCGATCCAGGCCATCAACAGCGCCCTGCCCGACCTGCACGCCACGATCGGCGCCAATCCCGTGGTGTCGGACAAGGTCCATTTCGCGATCGTCGCCTTCAACCACGAGGCGCAGCTCCTGCTGCCGCTGTCCGACCTCAGCGACCTGGAGTCCGTGCCCCGGCTGGAGGCCACCGGAGGCACTTCCTACGGGGAGGCGTTCACCCTGCTGCGGGAGACCATCACTCAGGACGTGGACCGGCTCAAGGCCGAGGGACACCGGGTGTACCGCCCCGCCGTCTTCTTCCTCTCAGACGGGTACCCGGGGGACGGCGACTGGGACGTGGCCTACAAGAAGCTCACCGATCCCGGCTGGGGCCCTCACCCCAACATCCTGGCGTTCGGTTTCGGGCAGGCGGATCACCGGGTGATCCAGCAGGTGGCCACGGTCCGCGCGTTCATGGCCGACGGGACGCTCAGCCCGTCACAGGCCCTCCAGGAGTTCGCGCGGTCCCTGACCAACTCCATCGTCAACTCGGCCACTCGCTCCTCCGCGGCCCAGGACGGCGGGATGACCCTCGACATCCCCGACCACGTTCCCGGCTACACCGCCCTGCCGGCCGACCAGATCTGATTCCCGCTGCCGGAGAGGAGTGGCGCATGGACGGGATGGACAGGACCGGCAAACCGAGGCGTCCGAGGGCGCGCAAGTTCCAGGAATGGATCGGGAAGGGGAGGCCCGAGAGTGGGGAACGCCCTTCGGGCGGGCACACCCCGGGGGCCGGGGAACGATCGGCGATACCGGTCAACGGGCCGTTGCATCCCTCCCGGGGTTCCTCGGAAACCTCGCGGGAACCTACCGCGACGGAGGCGCCCGGAGAGGGTGCCGCGGGGCCGGACGGGCAGAGCACGGTGGTGCTGACCCGCGAGGACCGAGAGCGGGCGAGGGCACGCTCCCGTGAACGCGACGACGGGGAACCCGAGCACGGCGGTTCGGACACGCTGAGCCCCGTGACCCCGGCAGGACCGCCGCCAGAGGGAACGGAGTCGGCTGCGCGGCTCCCGGCGGAGGTGCGACCCGAGGAAGGGCGGCCGACCGAGCCCGTACCGATGGACGCGATCGTGTTCGCCGCCCTTGTACCGGGGGGAGTGGCCGACGCCCCCGTGCTGGAGCAGCCGACTGCGGACCCGGTGGTCTCCGGGGCGGCCTGCGAAGCCGGGCGGCAAGCGGCCGAGCAGAGGGTGTCCGGGGCGGCGGTCCACCCGACCGCATCGGAGCCGGTCTTGGAGGCGTCGGCACCAGGGGAACCAGAGGTGTCCGCGCCGGAGGCGGCCACGGATGCGCTGGAAGCCGGAGCGGCCGACTCGTCCGTGCAGGGACGGCGGCTCGGCGCCCCCGTACCGGAGCCTGCTGAGGAGGTGTTCGGGAACAGGGACACGACCCCTGAGCCGGAAGCGGTGGCGAGTGCGACGGAAGCCGGGGGGACCGACCCGACCACGCTGGTTCGGGCGGTCGGCGACCCCGCGCCGGAGGCGGTCCCTGCGCCGCGGGGGTTCGTGCCCCCGCCGGTGCTCACCCGGCCCGTCAACTCCTTGCACCACGCCAGGGAGCTTCCGGGACAGGAGTGGGCCGTACCGGACACCGTCATCGACGAGGCCGACTATGAGGGTCTGCACTTGAGGGCGGCCTCCCTGCGCGGGGACAAGCACCGCTATGAGAGGAGCACCCGCCAGGACGCCTTCGGCCTGCACGAGATCGAGCATTCCGGGCACAGGTTCGTCCTCGCCTGTGTGGCGGACGGCGTCGGCTCCCGACCCAGGTCGCACCGGGGCGCCGCCTACGTCTGCCGGATGTTGCACAACGTGGTGGCCGAGAACATGGAGAGCCTCGGTGAGGATGTGCAGGAGGGAGGCCGCCGGGTGGTCGGCGTCCTCGCCCGCGGCATGATCGACCTGGCCGGGAGGGAGCACTTCCCTGCGGACGAACTCTCCACCACGCTCACGGCGGTCCTGATCCGGGTGCCCGAGGGGGAGGGGAGGGCGCCGTACCTGACGATGTCCGTGGGGGACAGCCCCTTGTTCCGGCTGAAGGACGGGGTATGGCGACCATTGAACGTCGAACCGGACGAGGACGGGCTCATCCTCGACACCCGCACCGACGCGCTGCCGGACCAGGCGAGCACGGTGGTCGTGCAGACGGGAGAGCTGGACCTCGGTGACGTGCTCATGCTGTGCACCGACGGCCTGTCCGGCCCGATGGGCGCCCCGGCGGTCGCGGAGCAACTCGCAGACTGGTGGGGCGCGGGTCCGGTTCCCGGTCGGATGGAGTTCGGCTGGCAGCTCGACTTCCAGGCCAAGTCGTACAACGACGACCGCACCGCGGTCTGCGTCTGGAGGAGGTGACCATGTCGTTGCCGGCGCTTCTGGACGGTAGGGACGTCGACAGGTCGGCCCTGATCCTCGGGGACGAGCTGGGCAAGGGCGGCCAGGGCAGGGTGCACCGGGTCGAGGGCGGACCGTACGCCGGGGCCGTCTACAAGGAGTACACGCTTTCCGGAGCCGACCCGGCGGCCCTGGAACGCCTGGTCAGGTTCCCCTACCTGCTCACCGACACCGAGAGGGACCGGTTGCACGCCATGACCTGCTGGCCGCTGGCCCGGGTCGTGTCCAGCGGGTACCTGACCGGGTTCCTCATGCAGGAGATCCCCCGGCGGTTCGCGGGCCGGATCTCGAACGGCCAGGCCCGGCTGCGCGAACTCCAGTACCTCATCTTCGAGCCCAAGGCGCTGTGGGGGGACATCCGGCCGCCCGGGACCGAGGGCCGCCGGGAGCTGGCGCACCGGTTCGTCTCCCTCTTCCAACTGCTGCACTCGCGACGGATCGTGGTCGGTGACGTGTCCATGAGCAACCTGCTGTGGGATGCCGACGGCACGGCGGAGGTGTTCATGATCGACTGCGACGGTGTGCGCAGCGCGGGGGAGAAGCCCGTCCTGCCCCAAGCGGAGACACCCGACTGGAACGACCCCGAGCAGCCCGCAACCGGAGCCGACCTGGACACCGATCGGTACAAGCTGGCGCTCCTGGTGGGCCGGATCCTGAGCCGCCAGAGCAAGGTGCGTCCCGGGGAGCCGCTGGACCTGCTGCCCGGGCTTCCGCCGAACGTGGCCGATCGGGTGTCCCGCCGCTTCGCCGAGGCCGCGCGCGGGCGAGGGCAGCGGCCGGATGCCCACCAGTGGGGCTTCGCTCTGGGCGGGCGAACGGAGCTCCCGCTGAAGAAGCTCGAGCGCCGCCCCCCGGTCGATCTACCGGAGGCGAAACTGCAACCCTCCGTCGGTGTCGCGCGCGGCTGGGTCCCCCTCAGGAAGGACGGCGCGGGTCCGACGGGCTGAGGGCGGGCACGTTCCGTGTTCGTGGGCGGCGTCCGTGCGGACGCCGCCCACGCGTTCTCCACAGGGTGTGGAAAGTTCCCGCGCCGACGGGAGGGGCGGCCTAACCTGGGCACATCCGCAACGGAGGAGGGGTACCCATGCAGGTCGTCCGGCAGCGACCCGACACCCTGGACGCGATCGAGACCGACACCGAGGCCATCGGGTTCACCATGTCCTGCGAGGAGGAGGTGGGCCGGCTGTTGCGGGTCCTCGCGGCCTCCAAGCCCGGCGGCCGACTGCTGGAGCTGGGCACCGGGACCGGCGCCGGGGCGTCGTGGCTGCTCGCGGGCATGGACGGCGGGGCGGCCCTCGACAGCGTCGACAACGACCCCGGCTGCCTGGAGGTGGCCCGGCGGCACCTGGGGGAGGACCCCCGGGTGCACCTGCACGAGGCCGACGGCGGCGCCTGGCTGGCCGGGAGAGTGGACGGGCCGGGTTACGACCTGGTGTTCGCCGACACCTGGCCGGGCAAGTTCACCCACCGGGACGAGGCGCTGTCCCTGGTCGAGCCAGGGGGCTTCTACATCGTGGACGACCTCGCCCGGCAGCCGCACGGGATGGTGCCGGAGGGCCACTGCCTGGCGGTGGAGGCCCTCATCGCCGACCTGGAGTCGCGGCCGGGCTGGGAGCGGCTGTCGCTGCTGGGCTGGTCCTGCGGGGCGATGGTCATGGTCCGCCGCTGATCCGGGCCGGCGGCCCGGATCAGCGGCGGGCCCCGCAGGCCGCACGGCGCCGGTCGCCCCCCGGGGACCGTTCGCGAGCGGTCGGTCGGCCCGTGTCCGCGGCGGGGCCGCGACGTCCGCGGCGGCCGCGCCCCGGCGGCCGCGGGCGGCTCCGGGGCGCGGAGCGGCTCAGCCCGCGAGGTCCTCCTCGTCGGGCCGGGCCGAGTCCGGGCGCAGCGGGTCGTGCCCCACCGTCATCAGGGCGTGCCGCCAGGCCGGGTCCTCCCGCCGGGGGTCGGCCAGGAGCCTCCTGACGCCGTTCGTGACCCGCTCCATGAGGTCGATGTCGGCGTTGGTGACGTCCGTGCGCCGTTTGCGGAGCACGGCCACCACCTCCTCGCCCCGGGCCGACACGCCCAGGTCGGGTTCGGGCTGCTCGAACGCCTCCTCCCCCGAGGCGTCGGTGAGCAGCCACTCCCTCAGTTCCTCGCCAGTCATGTTCACCACGCCGTGGAATTCCTCCCAGACGGCGTCGACGCGGTCGTCGTGCTCGGCCATGTCCCCTCCTTGCCGTTCGTCGTTCCCTGTCCGTCATGGTCCGGCGGTCAGGTCCGGGCGCCCCGGGCGAGGGCGTAGACGCCCACCCCGGCCGCGAGGCCCGCCAGCCCCGCGGCCGCCAGCGCGCCGCGGCGCTGGTTCGCCTCCTGGAGCAGGCTGACCTCCCGGGCCTCACCGTCGAACTCCCCGTGCGCACCGAAGTCGCGGTCCTCGTCCACGGGGTCGAAGAGGTTGTCCCGCCGCGGCGGTGCGGCGTCGCGAACCTGGCTGTCGTACGCCGTCCGGGCCAGGTAGAAGTCCAGCAGCCGGGGCGCGAACCGCTGCCCCAGCACGGTGGCCACCGTCGAGGGCGCCACCCAGTACCGCCGCCTCCGGGGGTGTTCGGCGGCCCACACGATCGCCCGGGCCGCCACCTCCGGCTGGTAGACCGGGGGCACCGGGCGGGTGCGGGCGCCCATGTGCGAGCGCACCCACGAGAACTGCGGGGTGTTGACCGCCGGCAGGTGCACCTCCGTGAGCCGTACCCGCGAACCGTCGCGGAGCAGTTCGGCGCGCACGGAGTCGGTGAACCCGCGCACCGCGTGCTTGGCCCCGCAGTAGGCCGCCTGGTAGGGGATGCCGCGGTAAGCGAGCGCCGACCCCACCTGCACGATCACCCCGCGGTCCCGGGGCAGCATCCCCGCCAGGGCGGTCCGGGTGCCGTTCACGTAGCCGTGGTAGCAGACGTCCGTGGCCCGCTCGTACTCCTCGGGCGCGGTCCGCGTGAACGGGGCGATGACCGAGGCGAACGCCGTGTTCACCCACACGTCGACCGGCCCGAGCGCCTCCTCGATCCGCGCCGCCGCCTCATCCACGGCCGCCGCGTCGCTCACGTCCGCCTCCACGGCCAGGGCGGGCACCCCGTGCTCCTCGACCTCCCGCCGGGCGGCCTCCAGCCCGGCACGCCCCCGGGCCACGAGGGCCACGGCGTGGCCGCGCCGGGCGAGCTCCCGTGCCGTCGCCCGGCCCACGCCCGCCGAGGCCCCGCTGACCACCGCGACCCCTCGAACACTCGGTGTCCTGTCCACCCCGGTCCCCCTCCGGTGCGTCCTGTCTCGTTCGTGCGCCGGTGGCCAACTACCCGGCGGACCGCCTTTCATGTCCCACCCGTGCTCCCCCGCCTGCGGTTTCGTCCCCGGCTTCCCGGGCAGTCGGATCGGAACGGCGTAAACGACCGCTGGGAGGTGCCCATGGGTCCGGTCAACACGGACATCGGTGAACACGCCTTCCTCTCCGACTGCCATACCGGCGCTCTCGTCGACGGGGGAGGGTCGGTGGTGTGGATGTGCGCCCCGGCCTTCGACGGGCCGGCCGTCCTGGCCGGCCTCCTCGATCCCGAGCGCGGCGGCCGGTGGACGGTGGAGGTGGCGGGCGCGCGACTGGAGGAGCGCGCCTACCTGGACGACAGCCTCGTCCTGGAGAGCGTCTGGCGGGGCGACGAGAGCGAGGTGGTCGTCACGGACCTGCTCGCACTCGAAGAGGGCCCGGGGGCGGGCCTGCACCGGAAGGGGCTGCTGCTGCGGCTGGTGGAGTGCCGCTCGGGCGCGGCGGCGGTGCGCTCGCACCTGTCCGTCCGGCCCGACACCGGCCGCGGGTCCGTGTCGTGGCGGCGGCTGGGGGACCGCGTGGCGGAGGCGTCGGGCCTCCTCCTCTCCGGCGGGACGTCGTGGCGGCTGGACGAGGACGGTGACGTCGAATGGCGCGCCGAGCTCTCCGCGGGCGAACACGCGATCATGTGCCTGGACTATCTCCACGGCGAACGTGCGGTGGACGTCGGGGAGGGGCGCGCCCTGCTGGAGGAGACGCTCGCCGCCTGGCGGACCTGGGCGGGGCGCAGCGACTACCGGGGGTTCGGCGCCGAGCACGTCAACCGGAGCCTGATCGTCCTGCGCGGCCTCCTGCACCAGGAGACGGGCGCCCTCATCTCGGCACCCACCACCTCCCTGCCCGAGTGGCCGGGCGGGGAGCGCAACTGGGACTACCGCTACGTGTGGCACCGCGACGCCCCCCTGGTGGTCCTGACCTTCATGCGTCTGGGCCATGTCGAGGAGGCGGAGCTCTACCTGCGCTTCCTGCTGAGCGTGTGCGGTGAGCCGAGGGGCCGGATACCGCCGGTCCAGACGATCCACCGCACGCCGCCGCCCCGGGAGGAGGAGCTCCACCACCTCTCCGGCCACCTGGACTCGCGCCCGGTGCGGGTGGGCAACGACGCCTACGACCAGCACCAGCTCGACGTCTACGGCCACATCCTCGACGCCGCCCTCTACTACCACCAGGTCACCGGGGGGCTGGACGAGGAGGACATCTCCCGGCTGGTGTCCGTGGCCGATGTGGCCGCCGGCCTGTGGCGGAAGCCGGACGCGGGGATATGGGAGGTCCGGGGGGAGTACCGGCACTGGACCAACTCCAAGGTCTACGCCTGGGTCTGCCTGGACCGCGCGATCAGGCTGGCCCTGCTGACCGGCCGGGAGGACGGGGTCCCCGCGGAGCGCTGGGCCGCCGAGCGCGACGCCATCCGGACCGAGGTCCTCCAGCGGGGATACGACCCGCAGAGCGGCTCCTTCGTCCGCTTCTACGGGTCGTCCCGGGTCGACGGCTCGCTACTGCGCCTGCCGCTGCTCGGTTTCCTCAAGGGTGACGACCCCCGGATCCTGGGAACGCTGGACCGCATCGAGGCCGACCTCGGAGGGGACGGGTGCCTCATCTGGCGCTACGAGACGGAGGAGACCGACGACGGTCTGGACGGCCCGGAGGGGGCCTTCCTCCTGTGCTCCTACGACATGGTGTCGGCCCTGGTGCTGGCCGGGAGGAAGGACGAGGCGCGCCTGCGGTTCGAGGAGCTGTGCCGCAGGGCGGGACCGCTGGGGCTCCAGGCCGAGGAGATGGCGCCCGGCGGGGCCATGCTCGGCAACTTCCCCCAGAGCTTCACCCACCTCGCCCTCATCGAGGCCGCCATGAACCTGGAGGACGCGGAGGACTCCGAAGCCCTGCACGCCTGGGCCGACCGCCGGGGCCCTGAGACACCGGAGACCGGAGAGGAAAGGGAGACCGACGATGAACGGTGACGGGACCGAGGCCGTGAAGGACGTCAAGGAGGCGCTGCACCGGGAGGCGGAGATCTATCGGGACGGCAGCGACCAGCCCCTGGGCGGATACGTGTCCGCGATGGCGGTCTACGCGGCCTCCGTGGGCGCGGGCCTGGTGGCGGTGAAGCTGGCGGGGCGGCGGGGCGACGCCCGGGTGGGGCCCTGGGACCTGGCGCTGATGGGGCTGACCACCCACAAGGTCTCCCGGCTGCTGGCCAAGGACCCGGTCACCAGTCCGCTGCGGGCGTTCTTCACCCGCTTCCGAGGGGCCTCCGCCCCGGCGGAGCTGTCGGAGGAGGTCCGGGGCGAGGGAGGGCGCAAGACCGCCGGCGAGCTGATCACCTGCCCGTTCTGCACCGCGCAGTGGATCGCCACGGGGTACGCCTTCGGTCTGGTCCTGGCGCCGGGGCTCACCCGGAGCGCGGGAGCCGTGTTCAGCGCCGTGGCGTTGTCCGACTGGCTCCAGCTGGCCTACGTCAGGCTCCAGAAGGCTCAGGAGGGGTAGCGGGTCCGCTCCGCCTCCCCACCGGGCGGAGCGGCGGGGGCGGCCGGCCGGGTGTCCGCCGGGCCGCCCCCGGATCTCACCGCCCGTGCGCGTCTCCGTCACGGCCGCTCTCCTGCTCCGCCGGTGCGTCCCGGTCGTCCTCCTGCGCGCCGACGTTCCGCCTGTCACCCGCGACGGTCGCCTCCGGGGGAGCCCCCACGACCAGCCCGAAGAGCACGTGGTCGGCGAGCAGGGCCCACCGCTCCGCGGCCTTCTCCCGCCGTGCGTGCCCCAGGCCCAGCACGGGGGCGAGGGCCACCTCGAACGCGCCCCAGACGAGGACGCCGTAGAGCGGACCGGTGAGCCGGGAGGCGCGCAGCCGCCGCGGCAGCAGGGAGAACACCGTGCCCGCGACCGCCCCGTACGACCAGTGCGCCAGCTCGATGACCGCCGTCCTCCTGTGCTCGGGAAAACCCTCCAGCAGCGGCGGGACGCCCTGGCGCAGGATCTCGTCGGGCGGGGTGCGTTCGACGATCCCCAGGCCCACGCTCGCCTGCCGCACACCCGTCATTGCCATGGCACCCACCGCGCCTCGGGCCGCACCCCTGATCCACGGGTGCCGCGGGGGGACGTCCGTTCTGCCGCCCATCCTGCCTCCTTCGGTCGTGTGCATTCCCCTGACCCGAAACCGCGGCTTCACACGTGCGCCCCGGGTCGGCTGCGGCCGGATGGGTAAGGGGCGGACATGAGATCCACAGTGCGCACGGGACGGGCGGGGCGGTTCGCGGCCGCCGCCGCGACGGCGGCGTTGGCGGCCGCGTGCGGAGCCCAGGACACGGAAGGCGGAGGGGGCCCGCGGGCCGGGGACGCCCCGGAGACGGCCGGGGCGTCCGTGGAGGAGCCCCGTGTCCACGCCACCGGCCTGGAGGTCCCCTGGGGGGTCGCCTCCCTGCCGGACGACTCGGTACTGGTCACCGAGCGGGACTCCGGCGAGGTGGTCCGGGTGGCGGGGGACGGCGGCACCGAGACGGTGGGCACCGTGGAGGGGGTGTCCCCAGGCGGTGAGGGCGGGCTGCTGGGTCTGGCCGTCGACCCGGCCTTCCCCAACGAGCCCTATGTCTACGTCTACTTCACCTCCGGGTCCGACAACCGGATCGCGCGCCTGGAGTACGACCGGCAGGAGGGGCTGACCGGGCAGGAGACCGTCCTCGACGGCATCCCCTCGGCGGGCAACCACAACGGGGGCCGGATCGCGTTCGGCCCCGACGGCTTCCTGTACGTCGGCACCGGCGACGCGGGCGATCCGTCGCTGTCCCAGGACCGGGACTCGCTGGGCGGCAAGATCCTGCGGATCACCGAGGAGGGCGAGCCCGCCGAGGACAACCCGTTCGGCGACCACGTCTACAGCTACGGGCACCGCAACGTCCAGGGCCTGGCCTGGGACGAGGACGGGCGGCTGTACGCCACGGAGTTCGGGCAGAACGAGTGGGACGAGGTCAACCTCATCGAACCGGGCGGCAACTACGGCTGGCCCGAGGTGGAGGGCGAGGGCGGCGGGGACGGGTACGTCGACCCGCTCGTCACCTGGACCACGGAGGAGGCGTCGCCGAGCGGGGCCGCGGTGGCGGGCGGCTCCCTGTGGGTGGCCGCCCTGCGCGGCGCCCGGCTGTGGGAGGTCCCGCTGACCGGGGACGGCGGCGTCGGGGAGCCGACGGCGCACTTCACCGGGGAGTACGGCCGGCTGCGCACGGTGGTGGCCACCTCCGAGGGCGATTCCCTGTGGCTGTCCACCAGCAACCGCGACGGCCGGGGCGACCCGGCCGAGGAGGACGACCGGCTGTTGGCGGTGCCCCTGGGCTGAGCCTCCCGTGTCCGGGGACAGGCGGCACGCGGTGGGACCGCTCCGTCCGCCGCAGGCCGCCCGACGTTCGCCCGGGGGCGGCGGTCCCGCCGCCTGCGCCCTTCCCGGTTCCACCACCGCGTGGTCCGGACGGCCGTCCGGTGTCCCGGCCGTCCGCCCGGACCCGTTGACAGGGGGCGGGGCCCCGCGCTCTCCTGCGGGACCCCGCCCCTTTCCCGGCCGGCGGCGCACCCGGGAACGCGCGCCGCCGTGGAGGGATCAGCCGCAGACGTCCCCGTTGAGCGTGAAGCGCTCGGGTGAGGCGTTCGGTCCGGGGCCCGAGGACCCCACGAAACCGAAGGTCGCCTCTCCGCCGGCGGTGATCGTGGCGTTCCAGTCCAGGGCGTGCGCGGTCACCGTGCGCCCGGACTGCTCCAGGTCGGCGCTCCAGTGGCGGCGCACCGTGTGGGAACCGGGGAAGGACCAGGCCAGGGTCCAGTCGTCCAGGGCCTCGCCACCGGTGTTGCGCACCACCACCTGGGCGTTGAACCCGCCGCTCCAGGTCCCGTGCACCCGGTAGTCCACCTCGCAGGAGGACTCCGCGGGCGGCGCGGCGTCACCCTGGTCGGCGGTGAACGCCGCCACCCAGGCCAGCGTCGAGTTCCAGTTGATGGTCAGCTCGTTGGTCGCCCACGAGTCGATGTGGTCGATGTAGCAGAACTGGGGCGCGCACCCGCCCAGGTTGGCCTGCGCCACCGGGTCCCAGGTCGCGGTGTCGGAGTTGGGCCCGCCGGAGAGGGTCCCCGGCGGCGGGTTGGGCAGGGACGGGTCCAGCTGGCGGGCGTACCAGCGGCTGTGCTGGTTCTCCGAGTACGCCGTTCCGTACCCGGTCACGTAGGAGTTGTTGAGGGCGTTGCGGCCCAGGATGTAGTCCATGCCCTCCAGGACGGCGTCCCGGAACCGGGTGTCGCCGCCGATGTCGTACGCGGTGGCGACCACCACCAGGTTGTTGAGGACGAGGTTGTTGGAGCCCCAGGCGAACACCCCGCCCTCGGGGGCGTAGGCCAGGCCGTAGGGGTGGGCGGACACGGCGTCCGCGTACTTCTCGGCGCCCGCCACCACGGAGGCGCGCACCTCCTCCCGGTCGGGCAGGTCGCTGGGGACGGTGGCCAGCTGGAGGCGGCCCAGCGGAGCGGTCCACTTCCAGTCGAACCCGCTCGCGGTGAACACGTCCGCGGTGTGCAGGGCCGACGACGTCACCGCCTCCTCGTACTCCGCGGCACCGGTGGCCAGGTACAGCTCGGCGGCCGCCCAGTAGAACTCGTCGGCGATCTCGTCGTCGTTGTAGGGGCCGCCGCCCTCGCCGCCCGCCTCGGCGTAGCGGTCGGGGTGGGCCGCGGCGGCGTCCCAGGCGGTCTCGGCCGCCGTCAGGCAGGTCGCGGCGAAGTCGGCGTCGTAGGGGCCGAACACCCGCGAGCACTGGGCGGCGGTCGCGGCCAGGTTGAGGGTGGCCGCGGTCGAGGGCGGGTGCAGGTAGCGGGGCTGGGGGTCGGCGGAGGGCAGCAGCGGCAGCCCGGTCCAGCGCTCGTCGTGCACCTTGTGGTGGGCCATCCCGGCGAGCTCCTCGCCCGCGGGAACCTGCATGGACAGCAGGAACTCCATCTCCCAGCGGGCCTCGTCGAGGACGTCGGGGACCCCGTTGCCGCGTTCGGGCACGGCCAGCGTGGAGTCGCCGACCCGGTCGGGGTCGCCGGTGGGCGCGGTGTGCGCCCGCTCGTAGACGCTCATCAGCTGGTGCACGGAGATGCCGCCGTTGACCACGTACTTGCCGTGGTCCCCGGCGTCGTACCAGCCGCCGGAGACGTCGAGCGTGTAGTCGCAGGGGGTGCTGGGATGGCAGGTCACCTCGGTGTCGCCCCGGTTGGGCGCGACCCCGGCGTGACCGGCCGGGCGCCCGTAGCCGGGGGCGATCTCGTCGAGGATCTCGATCCCGCTGCGCTGGGTGTAGTAGAACTCCAGCGCGTCCGTGGCAAGGGCCCGGTAGGGGTCGGCGCCGATCCCGAAGGGGTGGCTCGTCTCCCCGTCCGCGGTCAGGGTGTAGCCCTCGCCGGGTTCGGTGACGTGCCCGAACCCGATGGTGTGCACATTCTGTCCGGAGGTGTCGTCCACACCGCGGGGGACGGTCTCGCCCTCGGCGACGACGGTGCCGTCGGCGTCGGCCAGGCTCCAAGGCAGGGGGTCGGCGGAGTCGGTGACCAGGGTGGCGTTCTTGGGGCCCTGCGGCAGGTGGCCGACCTGGTTGACGCGCACGCGGGGGCCGGTGTCGGGTTCGTAGACGGGGGGCTCGGCCCCGCCGAGGAGGGAGACGTCGTCCAGGCACAGGGTCCAGGGGTCGGCGGAACCGCCGACCTGGAAGGCGACCTGGGCCGCGTCGTGGTCGTTCCCGGCGGTGAACACGTATTCGTACGCGGCCATGTCGGGTGTGAGGACGGGGCGCTCGTCGAACTCCGTCCGCCAGGGGTCGACGGCCTCCTGGACCAGGGCCCGGATCGGGCGGCCCGCGGCGCCGGAGGCGGTAAAGGAGAACGTGTAGGACTCGCCCGCCACGATCGGCACGTCGTTCTGGCCGACGATCACCTCCCACGGGTCGGCGGTACCGCCGGGCACGTCGACGCACAGGACCTCGTCCTCGGTGACGGTCAGCTCGATCTGCGGGGTTCCCCACCAGCCGGCGGTCCCGTCGGAGAAGTCGCCGTTGACGATCTGCTCGACGGGTTCGTCCTCGGCCAGGGCGGGTGCGGGGGCGGTCAGGAGAAGGGGCGTCAGGGCGGCGGCGCCCAGGGCCGCGGGGACTCTGCGTGGACTCAAGGGGGGTCGTCCTTCCGGGCGGGCCGGGAGCGTTCTGGGAGCGCTCCCAGGCAAAGGTACGACCATTGTTGTGTTGCCTGTCACACCTGTCAATGGGGGTTTTCCAAGGGTTTCCGAAGCCGGGCGGGGCCCGGGGTCAGGGGACGGGAGCGCCCAGGGCCGCCCGGGCCAGGAGGGTCCCCGGCGGGGTCGACCGCAGGGTTCCCAGCAGGTCGCTCCCGCGGATCGACCCGGTCCAGGTGAGGACGTCGGCGGTCTCCACGCACAGGTCCACGGCCATCCCCGTCGTCACCGACGGGCGCCCGCGCACCGACCAGCCCAGCGCGGTCAGCCCGGCGACCACGTCCCGGTAGGGCGAAACGGACTCGCCGGCCACCGCCAGCAGCAGGAGCACGCCCGCGTGCCCCCGGTGCTCCTGTCGGCCGTACCGGAACGGCAGCCCCGCCGCGACCAGCCGCCACATCGCCACCGGGTCGCCCAGGGCGGCCGACGCCGGGCCGGAACGGCGCAGCCTGTTGCCGCGCCGCCGCAGCAGGCCCAGCCGCACGGCCGTCTCGCGCAGGGCCAGCACCGGCAGCGCGACGTCCTCCCGCTGGAGGGAGCCGCGCCAGCGGCGGACCAGGTCGAACTCCCGGGCCGCGGCCGCCACGCTGCTCGGCGGCAGGTAACCGGACTCCGTCAGCCGCAGGCCGTCCGGGCCGACGTGCTCCACAAGCCAGGCGTACGGACGGGTGGAACGCCCGGCGGCCTCCGGGACGACGGGTACGGGCTCGTCCAGCCGGGCCGCCTCGACCAGGGGGTCCAGGGTGTCGGCGGCCTCCGGATGGGCGTCGATCAGTTCGGTGAGCAGGGGGGTGCGGGTGCCCATGGGACCAGGCTAGCCAGTCACGGCATTCCGGTCCCCCCTGGCGACAGGGTCCTTCGGACCCCTCGGGGGGAGGCTTCCCCCTCCGGCCCGCGGGGCCCGGTTCCGCAGGGTCGGCGGCCGGATACGGCCGCCCCTCACGCCTCCGGGTCGGCGGAGGCGGGCGACGCCAGGCCGCGCGCCACGACCTGCTCGCCGAGGACGCCGCGCACCTCCTCGGCGTCACCCGCGTGGCCGGGGTGCCCGGTGCGCTCGCGCAGCTCGCTCAGGACCGCGGCCACCACGGAGTCCTCGGTCACCAGGTCGGAGAGCGGCGCCGCCTCCACCGCCTCGCGCCACCGGCGCAGGGCGTCCAGCCGGCCGTGCGCGATGGCCTCGCGGGTGATGTGGAACAGCTGGTCCAGGTTGCGGTGGTAGGCCTCCGGGTCGCCCAGGTCGGCCTCGACCACCACGACCGGGCGGACCCCCGAGCCCTCCGGCCGCAGGTGGTAGACCCGCCACACCCGGCCGTTGGTCAGGAAGATCCACTCCGCGCCCTCCTGGGCCGCCAGGCGGCGGGCCATCTGGACGTTGCGCAGGTCCAGCTCCTGGCCGATCGCGCGCACCTCCACCGGGGCGAACAGGTCCCCGTCCAGCACGATCGCGTAGTCGTTGGACTCCCCGCCGGTCCGGTAGTCGGTGGTGAGGTCGTGGTACTTGCTGAAGTTGAGGCCGACACTGAAGAAGTCGGCGACGAGCAGCCGGGTGTCGCCCTCGTTGGCGTCGCGCCCCGCCAGGTCGGCCAGCGGCCCCGCGAAGCGGTCCATGGCGGCGGCGACCCGGCTGCGCACGGACTCCTGCCAGCTCAGGGTGGTGGTGAACTCGCCGGTCCGGCTCATGACCTGGGTGTCTTCGACGTCCATGAAAATCCGCTCCCGTATCTGCCGCAAGGCCCTGTCCCACGGCCTTCTCCGGCACGGCGGGGACGCGGACAGGGAAGATCCGGCCACGATGCTACAACTCGCCGACCCCGCCCGGGCACACCGCATGCGCGCGCCCCCGGGGCGGTACCCCGGGGGCGCTGTGGAGCGGACTCAGACGAGGCGTCCGTCGAGGACGCCGTCCACGAAGGCGCGGTAGTCCCGCAGCAGCAGCCGCAGCCGCTCGGTGTCGGCGCCGCCGTCCTCCCAGGAGGCCCGCAGCTCCGCCCGGCGCGCCCCGATCCTCTCGATGAGGGCCCGGGTGACCTCGTCCGCCACCAGGTCGGCCTCGCCCACGGCCTTGCCGGGATCGTCGACGAACCCGTTGACCGCCGCGTCCAGGCGCCCGCGCACCCGCTCGCGGTCCGGGAGCGGCCCGGCCCCCGCGCGGCCGCCGGAGTCCGGTGCGGTCCGCGGCCCGGGAGCGCCCGGCGCCCCCGCGGTGTCCGGTCCCGGCCCGCCGGCCGGCGAGGGGACCGCGGCCGGGCCGGCGGCCCGTGCCCCGGAGGACACCGGGGCGGCGCCGTCGTCCGCGTGGTGGGAGCGCGTGCGGCGTCCCGGCATGTCCGTCGTCGTCTCCTCGGAGCGCTTCATCGCGATACCTCCCGATCGTGTCCGCGGTCTTCCTTGCGGTGCGTGGTCGGCCAGCCGCCCACACCGCCCAGCAGCGAGTCCAGCAGGCGGCGGTGGGCCACCAGCGCCTCGCGCAGGTGCTCGGTCACGGAGATCCCCGCGTCGGGGCGCCCGGCCCGGTGCACGGCCGCGACCTCGTCGCCGTGGGCGACCGACAGGTCGTCCAGGCGGCGGTCGAAGGACGCGTCATCGGTCCCGGACGGCTCCTCGGGGTACCCGAGGGCGGTCATGGCGTCGGTCAGCACCCGCCGGGAATCCCGCAGGGCGCGCTCCGGGTCGTCCACGAACTCCTGCTGGACGCCGATCCACGCGTCCCGGTACCGGGCCTTCTCCCCGTCGTCGAGCCGACGGAGCCGCAGCTTCCGGTGGCGCTCCAGCCGCTGCGCGAGGTCGCGCTCGGCCGCCTTCCGCCCGCCGTGGACCTCGACCGCGCGGTCGTACTCCTCGCCGAACCGCTTCTTCAGCAGCAGGCGGTTCCCCAGCGGGACCCGGCTCGAAGCGAGGGCCAGGGCCAGCACGGCGGCGATGATGAGAACGGTCACCACGCCGATGATGATGAAAATCGTCATATCCATGAGGGTCGACCTCCTCTCCCGAACCCCCTGCCCGAGACCTTTTCCGCAAAACGGCTCGGAAGCGGCCCCGGGCAAATCGTCCCAGGTGAAAGCCGATAAAAAATTCCCGCTCCGAAAGCCGCCCCCTCCGTGGGGGAGCCTCGCCCTGGCCGGGTCGTTTCCGGCAGGACTGGCCGACCGTGGACTATGGGCCGACGGAGTCCGCTCCCGAGCGGACCCGGGCGCTCTCCGGCCGCCGAAAGAAGTTCCCGGGCCTTTTTCGAAAAGGCCGGGAATCGGCGTCCGGCCTGTTCGCGCGGGCTTTTCCGCAAAAGCCGGAGGCGCGGGCGCGCCCCGGCGCCCGGACCGCCGGAGGCCGCGTTCCCCGGAGGCGGCGAGCCCCCGGGGGGGCCGGCTCAGCGGCCCGTGACCAGGCTCTGTACGAAGGACCGGTAGGAACGCAGCGCCAACCGCAGCGTCTCGGTGTCGGCGCCCTCGTCCCAGGCGTCGCGCAGCGCGGCCCGTCGGGACTCGATCTCGGCGACCAGCGCGTCGGCGACCTCCGCCGCCAGTGCGTCCGCCTCCTGCACCGCGCCCCGGGGGTCGTCGACGAACGCGGTCACCGCGCCGCCCATCCGCTCCCGGGCCGCCCCGGGGTCCACCCCGCGCGGCCGGGGCCGCCAGCCGTCCTCCGCCGCGGGCCCCGCGTTCCGCACCGGTACCGCCTCGCCGGTCGCCTTCTCCACCCTGTCCGCCTTCCCTCGTGCCGCGGTGCGCGCCGTCCGCGCACCCCCGTCGTGGGCGCGCAGGGTCCAGCGCACCCGGCCGCCCGCGTCGGAATGGTTCACCGCTGCGCCTCCGTTCCCCTGCCGTGCAGGCCGGCCCCGCCCAGCAGGGCGTCCACGAGCCGCCGGTGGGCCACCAGCAGCTCGCGCAGGTGCTCGGTGCCCCCGGTACCGTCCTCCCGCACCCGGCGCACCTCGGCGACCTCCTCCGGATGGTCCGCCGACAGGGTCCCCAGCAGGCGCTCGAACTCCTCGCCCGGCGGGTGCCCCAGGTCGAGGGCGATCGCCGCGATGACCCCCCGGGCGTCGTGCACCGAGCGTTCGGGGTCGTCGACGAACCCCCGCTGGACCGCCGCCCACGAGCGCACGTGGTCGGCGCGCAGGCCCTCGGGAAGGGGGCGCAGCCGCAGCGCGGAACGGCGCGACAGCCGATCGGAGAGGTCGCGCTCGGCGGCCGCGGTGTCCCCGTGCAGGCGCAGGGCGTGGTCGTACTCCGCGCCGAAGCGCCGCCTGAGCCGGGCCGTGCGGCGCGCCGGGAAAATCAGGGAACGGACGGCGATCCCGGCGCCCAGGGCCACCACGATCACCACCAGGACGAGGATGACTAGGGGCGTCGTCTCCACGGGGGGCAACCTCCTGTGCAGAGAACCGTGCCCCGGGGCCGGGGGGCGAAACCCGGGCGGCCGGAGGCGGCCTCACCTGCCGCCGGCCACCCGCAGCACCGTCCCGGCCGCGTAGGAGGCCTCGGGGGACAGCAGCCAGGCGATCGCGTCCGCGATCTCCTCGGGACGACCCGCACGTCGCAGGGGGATCGTCGCCGCGGCCCGGGCGGGGCGGCCGGGGTCGCCCATGGCGGTGTGCATGTCGGTCTCGATCACCCCGGGGGCGACCGCGTTGACCCGGATTCCGGACGGTCCCAACTCCTTGGACAGACCGACCGTCATGGCGTCCACCGCCGCCTTGGTCGCCGCGTAGTGCACGTACTCGCCGGGGCTCCCCAGGGTGGCGGCGGCCGAGGAGACGTTGACGATCGCACCCGAGCCCCGGCCCTCCATGTCCCGTGCGGCCCGACGGCAGCACAGCAGGTACCCGAGCACGTTGACGTCGACCACCCGTTTCAGGACACCGGTGTCGGCGTCGGCGAACCGGCCCAGCGGCCCGGTCACCGCGGCGTTGTTGACCAGCCCGGTCACCGGTCCCAGCTCCTCGGCGGTGTCGAACAGCCGGTCCACGTCGGCCTCGACGGAGGTGTCCATGCGCACCGCCGCGCACCGGGCCCCGAACGCCCGTACCCGTTCCGCCGTCCGCTCGGCGGCCACCGTGTCCGAGGCGTACCCGAACACGATGTCGTGCCCGTCGGCGGCCAGCCGCGCACAGGTCGCGGCGCCGATGCCCCGGCCGCCGCCGGTGACCACGGTGAGAGGCCGTGTCGTCATGGGTTCCCCCTTCCCCGTGCACGGCAGCGTGCCGCACACGCGGCACACAGTGTCCCACCGGCTGGTCCGGCGGGTCCGGCGGGGACACCTGGCACGGTGGAGCGGCCGGGCGGATCGGCGGGAACCGGTCCGCCCGGCCGCTCCCGCCACGGGACGGACGCCGGGGACCGGACCGCCCGGCGCCGGCCCGCGTGACACGGCGGTACCGTCCTTCCACGGCGTTGCCGCGGGTCAGTGGTCGAGCACCGTCGGGGTGTCGAGGTAGTCGACGGTGCGGGTGGTGCCGTCCCGGAGGGTGAGGGCGAACCGGCTGCCGAGGGTCTCCGCGTCGTAGAAGTCCCGGCCGTCCCAGGCGGCGAGGAACCATCCGTCGGCGATGGCCGCGGGTACCCGCTCCCCGCTCTGGGTGATGACGGTCAGCTCGGCCACGTCCGCCCCGACAGGCCCGTAGACGTGGGCGAGCCCCTCCTCCCCGGCGTCGGGGAAGGTCCCGGCACCCGCGAGCAGCAGGCCGTCGTCGGGGGCGGTGACGGAGCCCTCGAACCGCTCCCAGCCGTCGTCGGGGTCGCTGCCGTCGAACGACGCGCTGAACCTGTACTCGTCCTCCTTCCGCCCGAGGAGGAGCTGGGTGTCCCCGACCGTGACGTTGGCGATGACGTGCACCCCGAGGTCGGTGACGGATCCGACGGTGATCACCTCGACCTGCTCCACGGCCCCTTCGGGGGGCAGGATGTCGAGGGCGTACTGCGGTGTCAGGAGGGCTCCGACCGCGACCGCGCAGGCCGCGGCGGCGATCGCGATCTTCAGCCGCGGCAGCGGGAGGGGGAGCCGCGTCCGGGCGCGCGAGCGCGTGATCTCCTCGACGACCCGGCGGTGGTTGCGGGCCTGGGCCGCCTCCGGGACCTCCCGTGGGGCGGGGTCCAGCATGCGCAGGAGGTCCTGCTCTGGGAACTCGTCGTTCATGATCTTTCCTGCGGGTGCAGAGGTGCGGTGGGCCGGGGGGCGTAGAGGAGCGCCCGGAGCCGTTCCCGGGCCCGGCTCAGACGCATGGCGGCCCCCGAACGGCGGACCCCCAGCACGACCGCGGCTTCGGCGGCGGTCAGGCCCTCCCATGCGGTGAGCGCGAGGATCTCCTGGTCGGCCGGTTTGAGCCGGTTCCAGGCCCGTTGCAGATCGGTGCGGATGCTGATCTCGCCGCTGTGGGCGGAGACCGACAGCGCCGACTCCCCGGCCTCGTCGAGGGGGAGGTCGAGGCCGGTCTTGCGCTCCCGTCTCCGGCGCGAACCAGCGAGTACCTTGCGTGCCACGCCGAACAGCCAGGGGCGGGGGTCGTCGAGGTTCCCGGGGAGCTTGCGCCACGCGATCACGAAGACCTCGGCGGCGAGCTCGTCGGCATCGTTGAGGGCACCCCGGCGTGCGAAGTAGCGGACGAGGTCGGCGTAGTGGGCTCGGTGCATCTCGGCGAGGCGGTCGTCGGGGACGACCGCCTCGCCACCACCGGTACGGCGGAACACGGGTGGGGTCAGTCCCCGGTGACGTCGAGGTAGGCGACCTCGGATGTGCCGCCGCCCTGTGAGCGGAGCACGAACACGGCGCCCAGGGTGTCGCGGTCGTAGAAGTCGTCCCCCTCCCACGCGGCGATGAAGTAGCCGTCGGCCACCTCGGCGGTCACGCTTTCGCCCCCGTTCGTACGGACCTCCACGCCGGTGACATCCTCCCCGACACTGCCGTGGACCATGGCGACCCCTCCGGGCGCGGCGTCGGGGAAGTTCCCGGCACCGCTCACCGCGATCCCGTCGGGACCCGGTTCCAGGGTGCCGTCGAAATCCTCCCAGCTCTCTCCCGGGTCGGCTCCGTTCAGGGAGGCGCTGAACCGGTGGTCGTCCCCGTTCCTGCCCAGCACGAACACGTGGTCTCCGACGCTGGTGGTGGCGAGGACGTCCGTGCCGTCCTGCGTGGTCGAACCCACCTGGACCGCGGTCGCCTCCGCCTGCGGGGACGACGTCCCGCCGACGGCGCAGGCCGTCAGACCGAACACGAACGCCCCGGCGAGGGCCAGGGACGCCGGCAGTGCCTTCCGGCCGGTGATGTGCGGCATGGTCTTCCTTCCTGGACGCCGGCGTCCCGTCGACGCCGACACCCAGGACATGGCCGCGGCGACCGCGAGTGTCACACCCGTTCTGGAAAAGATTCCGGAGGGCCCCGTCCCATCCGCGGTCCGGCACGGACGGCGGCGGGTCACCCGAGGCGGTGACCGGCCGGACGGTGGGCCGGCCCGTTGCCCCCACCGTCCCGGGAACGCGGGACGCGTCATGCGGCGCCGGGGCGGTGGGCCCGTGCACCTCCGGTGCTCCCCGAACACGAAGACGGCCCCCGGTGTGCGAGCGGTGCTCGCAGCCCGGGGGCCGTCTCTCGAACGGAGCGGATGAAACCACCCACCGCCAGCCCGCCGACCTGCGCAGATGCGAGAACCCGCAGGCCGCGTCGCTGCTCCTCACCCGGTTGCCCCCGGTTCCCCCGCGTTGCACCGGCCCCCGTCCACCCTCCGGGCGCACCACCTTCGCCGCCCCGGCCCACCCTCACGGGTGCACCAGGGCGAGATCGAATGTCACCCCATTGGATTAGACTCGGCGATTAAGTGAAATTTGTTTGATTTGAACTTCCGCAATACGAAAAGATGCTTGCCTGGAGTGGCAGTGCGAGCTGAAAATGGAAGACTAACTCTGATTTGCCGAGGTTCTTCGTCTGACTGGACGGGTGGCCTGTTTTAACTCTCTACGAAGTCGCTTAAAGCTTCCAGCTTCGGGTACCACCTTCCTCAAGCGCATCGCATCGGCAACTGTCAGTAGTCAACCCGGATCTCAACCTACATCGTGCGTCTGTGGGAAGCGTGCTGCGTTGAAATGGAGGGTGGGTACTGTCAGATGGTGGATCACCGTGTAGGTTAGAGGCAGTGGGAGGGGGTCTTATGGAGTCCAAGCGAGACAACGAAGGTGAATCGGTCACCCCATTTGCTCACCTTCGCCTTGTGGGTGGAAGGTTCGAGCGAGAAGGCTTGCCGCTCGAAACCGTCCATGAACTCGAGCGCTATGGGCGCATAGTAATGGAGGTTGCTAAAGATCTCTGGAAGGCGCGTCATCCTGGACGAAATCTTCCCGCAGGATTTGCTCAAGCTCTAAGCTTGCGCCTCCGTGGCGTCAAGCCTGGCAGTGTTGTTCCAGTTATTACTCGGACAGAAACTTCACTTGCCATAGAAAGCCAAGATATTCTCGATGAAGCGCGAGATGTCGTTGACGAGGCGTTCAATAAAATTGTTTCTGGGGCTTGGGATCAGGTAGATCTTCCTTCTAAGGCAATGCGCCCTCTAAAGCGTTTTGGTGCTAGTTTTGGAGAAAAAGAAGCCCTCTATCTAAGAGATGACAACGCGGAAAAAAAGATTCGATGGGACCAAAGAGTTCGTCGAAGGTATTTGGCTCATAAGAACGAGACAACCATTGAAGTCGATGGTGCGATAATCGGGACTGTTCGCGCCACAGACTCGGTGGAAAGTACCTTTAGTATCGTTATTCCGGGCCACGATTCTCCTGTCCCTGGACGGTACAGCGATCCTGCCCTTTATGAAGATCTCTATGGGTCACAGCGCCCCTCGAATGATGTCCTGGTGCGCGTTACTTGCCGCTACCGGAGGACCTTTCAGGGTGACATAGTTGACGTCATTGATGTCTCTGAAGTCGATGAATTCCTAAAAACCGACGCGCCCGGCGGATCAAGGCTTATTGATTTGGCGGCGTTGCTCCCAGGTTGGCTCGATGGTGAAAAGGGGGACGCCATCGATTTGTCCTCTATTGAATTTGCTCGAGAGATCCTCATGCAAGTGGATGAGCGTGGGCTTCCGCATCCGAGGATCTACCCCACTCCTGCGGGAGGGGTTCAATTGGAGTGGCAGGACCCTTCACTGCATGTCGAGTTGACCATCTCATCTGATCTAAGCTCAGAAATTTTTGTTCTTTGTGATGATGGCAGTGAGCAAACGAAGCGTGGCAGCGGGGTTGATTTTGCCATGGGCGAGCTTGTTGGTTTTTTTGGAGGTGTCTGAATAATGGATTCTTCCCCTATGGTTCCTTCCTTTCTTCCTCTCGGTGACGGTGAGGAGGTTCTTTTGGAAAAATCTGAGTTTTACTTTCGGCAATGCCCTCCTCCTTATCTGGATGGTGGAGTTCCCACAGTTCAGATTTTCGATGAATCGACTGGCGATGATGGCAAGTTGTCGGGGGCGAGGTCTTCAAAGACCACCGCTAGAGAAGCATTCGAGCATAGAGTGCGGATTGGAGAAATGAGAGGGCGCGACTTGACTGCGGGCACGTGGGGGGTCGAGGTTGGCGATATTGATGATGCTGGCTCTCGGGCAGTCGATGACTCTCAGATTGCCCCCGAAGATTATCCTGCGGGCCATACTTATATCGATTATCGACATCTCAGAGATACCGACAGGCCCACTCGTCGTGCCGTTCGTGTCTCCTTGCACAGGTCCGCTCTTAAGCATGGGCGAATCTGGCCCGAGCCCGAAGATTAAAATTTTGTTTCAGGTTTTTGCCTTTCGATAAAGACTCAAAAGTTTTCGTGGGAATCGAAATCTGGGCCTGCCGTGTCTGAATCGTCCTCCGCTGGAATTAAACTGACCTTGCTCGTATGAGAATTCATTTGTGGACGGCATCCTCATCCCGAAGTAGTTTCGGGACATGGCAAGTGGGGAGTATGAGCAGAGCCGGGGGGTGGTGCATGGTGAGCACGCCACTTATGACAACCGGTGGGTGCGGTTGGGCAAGGCGGATATCACCACGCCTTCCGGGGACAGGTTCGAGCACCACACGGTCACGCTGCCCTCGGCCGCGGTGATCGCCATCCTGGACCGGTCCGGCGAGCACGTCCTAATGAGTTACCGGCACCGGTTCGTGCCCGACGTGTGGGGGTGGGAGCTGCCCGGTGGCCTCCTGGACCCCGAGGAGACACCGGAGCAGACCGCTGTGCGCGAGGCCTTGGAGGAGACCGGCCAGCGGGACGGCTCGGTGGAGCACGTGGCCACCTTCGAGCCGATGATCGGCACGGGCCGTAGCCCCCACCACGTGTTCGTCGGCCGTGACGCCGAGCTGGTGGCGGAGCCGACCGAGCTCGACGAGGGCGTCTACGAGTGGGTGCCCCTGGCCAAGGTCCGCAGCCTGATCTCCGAGGGACGCATCCAGAGTTCAGGCACGCTCGTCGCCCTGCTCCACATTCTCGCCTCCTGAGGACGTTCGCTGCGGGAGCAGCCGGGCCATGAGAACACAGGGCCAGGCTTGTCCGACAGCTCCGTGGCGAGCCATGTCTGCCGAACAGTTGGCTGTTGAGGAACCGCCCGCAGCCGCTCTCGGCAGAGCAGATGGCGAACGCAGGCGTTCGGGGCCGATCCATCTCCTGTTCGGCTGCCGGCGCCGACCACGAGGCGACCGGCCGAGGCTGGCCGCTGCACCCTGCAACGCATAGACTCGGCGTGGGAAATGCATTGGGTAATGCAGCACGAAGGCCCCCGGTCATCCGGGGGCCTTCGCGTGTCTGCGGGGTCTACCGGTCGGAGCGCACCGCGTCGAGCAGCGCCGTCCACTCCGGGGTAGGGAAGCTGAGGTGTCCCGCCTCCCTGTGCTGGGTGTCGCGGACGGCCGCCGCGCCGGGGAGGTCGCCGACCTCGACGCAGTTCTGATCGCGGGACCCGCTGTAGCTGCTCTTGTGCCAGGCGGACGGGGTGCTGTGGGAAATGCTCATGGGTGGTTCGCCTTCTACGTCGGGTCGATCATGGATCGGATCAGAGCCCGGGATTCCTCGACCGATAGCGCGGTCGCGGTGATGTGCCGCCACAGGCTCTCGTACTGCTCCAGGTGGTGCGGCTTCTCCAGGAACAGCTCATCGCTCCAGGTGGACACGTACACCGTGCCCGGATCGGGCTCGGGAAAGTCCATGATGACGAACGGGGCGGTCAGCGCGGCGTGCGGGCCGACGCTGTCCGGTATCACCTGGATACCCAGTCGCGGCGTCTGTACCTCCAGCAGATGCGCGAGCTGCCCGGCCGGGCTCTTGCGGAGCGCGGCCTCGTCGATCACCGCCCAGTACAGCGGGGCGTCCGGTCCGGCCAGAACCTGTTTGCGGATCATCCGGGCCTGCACGCGCCGGGCGACCTCGTCCTCGTCGGTGATCCCGCCCGAGCGGATGACCGCGCGGGCGTAGTCCTCGGTCTGGAGCAACCCGGGGACGGCGAGGGCCTCGAACGTCCGGATGGACCGTGCCTCGGCCTCCAGGCCTACGAATGTCCCTGAACCCCACACGTCCGAGTAGGACACCCACCACCCGCGCTGGCGGGCCTGCCGAACAAGGGTGAGCGCGGCCTCCCGCTTCTCCTCGTCGGTCACCTCGTAGATGTCGAGCAGGTCTTCGATGTCGCGCCGGTTCGGGCGCTTCCACTGGTTCTGCTCGATGTGCGTCAGCTTGCCGCGCGACCACCCGAGCTGGTCGGTGACCTTCTGGGCGGTGTACCCCTTCGCCTCGCGCAGCTCGCGGAGGAGGTTCGACAGCCGCCGTCGGCGCACGGTCGGTGATCCGGACACGTCAGGAGTCCTCCTGGGTCGACTTGGTCGGGCCGAGTCTACGCCGATCTTCGCACTACGGGACATTTCTCCATCCGCCAATCTATGTTCTGTTCGCCAGCAGCAGCTTCCAGCATGCGTGCCAAACTTTGGTATTGCAATTTTGGTGGCCAATGGGGATCATGGCGGTACCCAATGCATCGCTGGGCTTCCCACCCGGCACGTTCTGTGAGGAGGCGCCCTGTGCGCTACCTGCCTCTGTTCCTCGCGTCGTTGTGGCGCGTGCTCGCCCCGCCCTCCCGGGGCCGCCACGCCCGCCCGCCTCAGCCCGCCAGCAGTCGTCGACACCCCCGGCCCCGGCCACAACGCCGCCCCGAACGCCGCGTCCCCGACTCCCGGCTCCTGAGCCCCACCGTCGCCCTCTCCGCTCCTACGCGGGGTCCGATGGTTCTCGACGAGGCTCTGATCCGCCCGTACTACCGGGCCTGGGAGAAGAAGCGTCGCCGTCCCCACGACCGATACCGGCAGGGCACCGCTGTTCCGTACGACCTCTCCGAGCAGCTCCCCGACCCCGACCTGGCGGATCTCGCCACCGCCATCCGCCAGTGGCAGAACCTGGGGGTGGGCGTGTGAAGGCCCCCAGGCCGAAGCGCTGCCGCGCCGCACGGCTCCGCCCCTTCCTCCCCGATCTGGCGGCCATGTGGTTCAACTCCGCTGAGACGGTCCTCCCGCTCGTGTGGAACGCCTGCCGGGGAATCCGGGAGGGCGTCCGATGACACACGCCACGACCGCCGTCACCGTGACCGACCTGAACCCCGAGGACGTCCGCCTGATCCGGGATCCCCTCGGCGCCGGCCTCTCCTCTCTCGCGGTGGCGGCCGTTCACATCGACCTCACCCGGGGCTGGTCTCAGCCCGACCGCGCCGAGCGCATCGCCGCCCTGGAGAAGCTGGCCCGTACGGCCCGCCAGGCCGCCCATGAACTGCGCAGGCAGGACGAGCAGGTGAGGCGGCCATGACGACCGTGCTCGACCTCCGTGAGGTCCCCGACCTGTCCGCTCTGCGCGCATGGGCGCGTGCCCACGGCGCGACGGTCCGCTACCTCGGTCCGACAGGTGACCACGAAGAGGTCTACGGCGCGCGCCGCGGCGCGCAGATGCGGGTCTGTCGCGCCCCCTGGGAGGACACCCGCCTGCACCCGGTCGTGTGGCGGTCCCCCCTGGAGAGGCTGTCCAGCGTCTCCGAACCACCCGCACTGTAGACCGGCCACGCGCCGGGATGAGGCAGTGCCCGGCGCGTGGCCCCCGTTCCCGTTCATGACGAAGGACTCCTATGGACAGTCCCGATCCGCCCGTGCCCCAGCTGACCGCCAAGGATGTCGCCGCTCTCTTCAGGGTGCATCCCCGGTCCGTGTCCCGGTGGGCACTACAAGGGCTTCTCCCGTTCCTCAGGACTCCGTCCGGGCGCTACCGCTTCCGCGAGGAGACGGTCCGCCGACTCCTCAGGACCGCTGAGCCGACCCCCGGTAACGAATGAAGGCTGGAGCATGCCCGGCCCGCTCCATCCGAACCCTCCTGGAGGTCGCGCCCGCCTGAGGGGAGGGGCGTGACCGATCCCGGTGGGGTCACCGGACCGGGGAGAGCCGGTGGCCCCACCACGCCTCCTCACGAAAGCCCCCGCACGGCCCGGTGCACATGCCCGCTCAGCCTTGGCCGCGCGGGGCTGCCTCCTCCTGACGAGGCGGCAGCGCGCCGGAGGGACATGCCCCTCCGGCACCCGTCCACACCAGAAGAAGAGGAGACCAGGGTGAACGACTTCACCCCGCCGCCCGCGAGCGAGCAGGTGACCGGCCTGTTCGTCGCGACCGCCCGCGCGGTCGTGCAGACCCCGGCGCAGAGCCACGAGTACAAGAAGTCCTCGGGGTCGGGCGACGCCGCCCACACCTACGACACGACCGCCCGCTAGCCACCTGATCTGCTGAACCGACGCACGCCCCGGAGCCCTCATGTTGCGATTGCAGTTGACCCCCTACAGCGAGAATCCGACCTGGCACTGGTCCGGGGCGTGCTACAGCACCCTCGACCAGCGCAGCACGGTCGAGCCCTTCCACCACCCGATGGTCGAACACCTGGCCGCGACCGACGGGCGCCGGACCCTGCTCGTGGTCCGCGAGCGCGTCTCCGACCGCCCGGCCTGCGACCCCGGTGTCCGGACCCTCACCCACGCCGAGTACGACCAGGCGCTCGATGCCGTTACGGGCTGGCCGATCGACTTCGTGCTCGTGGAGGCCGAGCCCGGCCTGCCGGTGCGCGTCACCGCCGGACCGGCCCGGACCACGCCCCTGTACCTGGCCTCCGACGACACCACCCTGGTCGGGTCCTGGGACATGGCCGACCTTCGCGGCCACGCCACCGGCATCAACCCCAAGGAGGCCGCCCGGCTGCTGATCTACCGGCCCCGGTACTCCGCCGAGACCCTGTACCGGGGCGTGCACCGGCTCACCGAGCGCGCGGTCGCGCACTTCGGCGGGTCCCTGTGGATCACCTATCCCGAGCCCGCCCTGCACCTAACCCCCCGTGAGCTGGCACCGGACGCCGATGTCCTGGGCGCGTTCATCGCGACCATGGACACGGCGATGGACCGCCGCCCCTGGGCGCACGACACCACCCTGTTCCATCTGACCGGCGGGTTCGACTCAGGCACCGTGGCCACCCGGGCCGCCGAGCGGCACCCCGGCCGGTTCCCCACGGCCACCCTGCTGATCGGCGGACCGGGGCGCGAGCAGCAGATCCGGCGCCGCGCCGAGATGCGCTCCCGGGTGGCGTTCGCCGAACCGGACCTCGTCGTCGACGCCATGCGCCACCTCCCGCTCTCGCCCGACTGCCCCTGGGTCAACGGGCTCGTGGTCGACCCCACCGAGGAGCCCCTGCACCGGCCCTTCACGGAGATGGCCCGGACGGTCGCTGTCAGCGGAGCCCGCACGGTGGTGACCGGTCTCGGAGGAGACGAGATGGTCGCCCTCACCCAGGAGGAAGAACCCCACAAGGGGCTCGGCGAGATCACCGACGCGCACCTCCTCCCGTGGATCGGGCCCCGTGTCCCCGGCCTGTTGGAGTTCGCCGACGACGGCATCGCACCCCCGGCGCTCATCAACTCCATGACGCTGCTGACACTGGAGACCACCGCCCCCCTGCTGCTGAGGCACGGGCTGTGGCCGGTGCACCCGTTCGCGGACCCGGACATGGTCGCGCTCGGCGAACAGCTCCCGTTCGCCTGGCGGGAACTGAAACAGCTCCAGCGGCGCCGCCTGGCGGCGCTCGGCATGAGTGAGGACGTCGTGCATCCGGTCGAGCGGGAGTCCTTCGCCGAGGTCATCGAGGTGTCCCTGACCACCCACGCGCCGAAGCTGTTCGCTCGTATGCTGACCGAGGGATCACCCCTGTTAGAGGAGGGCCTGGTGGACCCCGACGGGCTGCGAACGGGCGTCGAACGCCTGGTCCCAGGTCGCTACCTCGAAGAGCGCGACGCGAAGATCCTGGAAGTCCTGAGCCTGCACCTGTCCGCCACCGCCTTCCTGCACTGAGAGGACACCGCCCGTGTTCACTATGCGCCCCGCGACCAAGGCGGACACCCCCGGAGTCGCGTCGATGATCACTGCGCGCTGCGACTGGATGGAGCGGCAGGGGCTGGAGTCCTGGCGGGAGAACGTGGACGACCTCGCCGGGCAGGCCGCAGCCGGGTTCATGTGGGTGCTCGAAGCCGAAGGCCGTGTCGTCGGGTGCACGACGGTGACGACGCACGCACCACCGAAGGACTGGACACCGGAGGAGGCCGACGAGCCGAGCCTGTACCTGTTCACGACGGTGACCGACCCCGCGTACCGGGAGTACAAGCCCGGCACGTTGATCGCTTTGTGGGCTGTCGACCGGGCTGCGCGGCAGGAGTACCGGTGGGTGAGGCGGGGGTGCTTCTTCCCCGAACTGGTCAAGTACTACGAGACCCAGGGGTTCACCCTGGTCAAGGAGCAGGACCGGAGCGCAGGACACCTTTACCTGCTCGCACGCCGCGCGGAACGCCTCGATCTCAGTCGGCTCGGCTTGGCTTCTACGGCTCCCTGACCGGCTGGTCGAACGACGCGGTGACGCCCCGCGGTCCGCCCCGGGATCTCCGGACGGATTCGGGTGCCGGTGTTCACCTGAAGTCATGTGGCGGGAGCGGGACGCGTCATCCGGTGCCGGTCGTCGGGCCCGTCCACCCGCTGGTGCACCCTGAACGCGAGAACGGCCCCTGGCGTGCGATGCGTTCTCGCACTTCAGGGGCCGTCTCTCGAACGGAGCGGATGACGGGAATCGAACCCGCGCTATCAGCTTGGGAAGCTGAAGTTCTGCCATTGAACTACATCCGCGTGTCACCCGCCGCTCCAGCGGCCGGTCGACCGATTGCCATCCTAGCCCACTCCCGGGGGCGGACGGCAAGTCGGATCCGGGAAGCCGTGTCGGGTGCCGCTGTTCGGCCGACGTTCCCCCTGGTGGCTTCGGCAGGCGGTAGGTTCGGAGCGTGTTGCTCTCCGATCGCGATATCAGGTCCGAAATCGACTCCGGGCGGGTCCGGATCGACCCCTTCGACCCCGGCCTGGTCCAGCCGTCCAGCATCGACGTGCGCCTGGACCGGTTCTTCCGGGTCTTCGAGAACCACAAGTACCCGCACATCGACCCCTCGGTCGAGCAGCCGGACCTGACCCGGTTGGTCGAGGCCGATGCCGACGACGCCTTCATCCTGCACCCCGGCGAGTTCGTGCTGGCGTCCACCTACGAGGTGGTGACCCTGCCCGACGACATCGCCAGCCGGCTGGAGGGCAAGAGTTCGCTCGGGCGGCTGGGGCTGCTGACCCACTCCACCGCCGGCTTCATCGATCCGGGCTTCTCCGGGCACGTGACCCTGGAGCTCTCCAACGTCGCGACACTGCCGATCAAGCTGTACCCCGGTATGAAGATCGGCCAGCTGTGCATGTTCCGGCTGACCTCGCCCGCCGAGCACCCCTACGGCTCCGCGGAGTACGGCTCGCGCTACCAGGGGCAGCGGGGCCCGACGCCCTCTCGCTCGCACCTGAAGTTCACCCGCGCGCACATCGATTCCTGACGCGGCACCCCGGCTTTCCCGGCCGGGGTCTGTCGCATCCGCAGGTGTGACGTTAGGTTGTTGTGTCGGCACATACCGTCGTATGGCACCCCTGTCACCTATATGTGGCGCAGATCACGTCATAACCCGATGTGGTATAGATCACATATCGCTGTCCTGCGAAGATGCAAACCCCCAGCACGGTCGACGGACCGTTTTTATGACGTTTAAACATGTTATTTGCCGGTTACATGCCGTCTGAACTGTAGGTACGCATCTCGGTAACGTTGCCACCCGACGTGAACCAGGTGCTGGTCCGAACCCCTCCAGGGGCGCACACCGGGGGGCTCTGCGCGGGCCGGCCGCCTGAAGAGCCCGCGGGTCGGCGATCGGGGAAACCCGCCTGCTCCGCGGCCGGGACAGCCCCGTAGAGGAGACCGTGCCAGCAGTACGAGCAGACCACCTGTACAAGGTGTTCGGTAGACAGGCCGGAGCCGCCGTAGAGCGGCTCGCCGACGGCAGTCACCGCGACACCATCGCCGACCTCGATGTCACCGCCGCGGTCATCGACGTCTCCTTCGACGTCGAGCCGGGCGAGATCTTCGTCGTCATGGGCCTGTCCGGTTCGGGCAAGTCCACCCTCATCCGCATGCTCAACGGCCTGCTGGAACCCACCTCGGGATCAGTGGAGGTCGACGGTGTCGACATCACGGCCCTGGGCAGGAAGGACCTCCTGAAGCTGCGCGGCGAGAAGATCAGCATGGTCTTCCAGCACTTCGCGCTGCTGCCGCACCGGACGGTGCTGGAGAACGCCGCCTACGGCCTCGAGCTGCGCGGCGAGCCCCGCGCCGAGCGGGCCGCCCGCGCCGGGGAGACCCTGGAGCTGGTGGGCCTGGCCGGCTGGGAGGACAAGTACCCGCACCAGCTGTCGGGCGGCATGCAGCAGCGCGTCGGCCTGGCCCGCGCCCTGGCCGCCGACACCGACATCATCCTGATGGACGAGGCGTTCAGCGCGCTCGACCCGCTGATCCGGCGGGACATGCAGACCCAGCTGCTGGAACTCCAGAAGACCCTGGGCAAGACCATCATCTTCATCACCCACGACCTCAACGAGGCCATGCGCCTGGGCGACCGCGTCTGCGTCCTGCGGGACGGCCGGGTCGCCCAGATCGGCACCGCGCAGGAGATCCTCAACGAGCCCGCCAACGACTACGTCGAGCGGTTCACCGAGGACGTCGACCGCACCCGGGTGCTGACCGCGGCCGCGGCCCTGGACCCCCGGGCCACCGCGGGCGCGTCCGCGCCGCAGGTCGCGGCCGACACGCCCATCGCCGACCTGTACACCGACATGGCCCGATCCGAGCTCGTCCGCGTGGTCGACGAGGACGGCAGCGTGCTGGGCACCGCCTCGCGCACGTCCGTGCTCGCCGCCCTCGCGTCGGGGAAGGAGAGGCCGTGACCCCCGTCGACTTCCCGCCCGCCCTGCCGATCGGCGAGGGCTTCGAGGCGTTCAACCGCTGGCTCAAGGCCCACTTCGGCCCGGTCTTCGACGCCACCGGCGAGTTCATCCGCTGGGCCGTGTCCGTCCTGTCGGGCTTCTTCTCCGACCCGGCGGCCGCCCAGCTCACGTTCATCGCCGCGGTGATCATCGCGGTACCGCTGCTGCGCTCGCACCGCGTCCCGCTGGCGGCGACGGTCGGCACGGTCTCGGTGCTCTACATCCTCCAGGCGTGGTTCGGCCTGGTGGACACGATCGTCAACGCCATGCCGCCCTTCCTGTTCCTGTGGGCGATGAACCTGTTCGACCAGTACGTCGACTCCTACTTCGTCGTCTCGCTGCTGTTCCTGGCCGCCGTCACGGTGTCGGGGGCGGTGGACCCGGGGGCGCGCAGGCGCACGGCGGTCGTGGCCGGAGGCTGGCTGGCCGTGATCCTCCTGGGCTGGCTGCTGCTGCCCGCGCTCGTGACCGAGCCCCGGTCCCTGCTGATGATCCTGCTGCTGAGCCTGCTCGCGTACTCGGTGGCCGGGTGGCGGATGGGCGCGTTCGCCCTGGTCGCGCTGGCCCTGGTGGCCTCGGTCGGCCAGTGGGACAACGCCATGGACACCCTGGGCCTGGTGCTGGTGGCCAGCGCCATCGCGGTGGCCATCGCGATCCCGATCGGCGTCCTGGCCGCCTACAACGACCTGGTCAGCAAGATCGTCAAGCCGGTCCTGGACCTGATGCAGACGCTGCCCGCGTTCGTGTACCTGATCCCGGCGATCTTCTTCTTCTCCATCGGCTCGGTCCCCGGCGTGGTCGCGACCATCGTGTTCGCGATGCCGCCCGGCGTGCGCCTCACGGAACTGGGCATCCGCCAGATCGACAGGGAGCTGGTGGAGGCGGGCGAGGCGTTCGGCGCCCCGGGCCGCAAGATCCTCACCGGCATCCAGCTGCCCCTGGCCCTGCCGACCATCATGGCCGGCGTCAACCAGGTCATCATGCTCGGCCTGTCCATGGTCGTCATCGCCGGCATGGTCGGCGCCGGCGGTCTGGGAAGCCAGGTCTACCAGGGGATCAGCCGCAACGACGGCGCACTCGGCTTCGAGGCCGGGATCGCCGTGGTGGTGCTGGCCATCTTCCTGGACCGCCTCACGGCGGCCATCACCCGCAAGAGCCCGCAGGGGCGCGCCGCCGTCTCCTCGGCCTGAGCACGCCCCGCACCCGGCGGGCCGACCGCACACGGCCCGCCGGAGCCGGATTCCCCAAGGGAAGGAACCCCACGATGTACACCCGAAAGCGCACCGCCGCGCTGTCCGCCGCCGGAATGAGCACGGTCCTCCTCCTCACCGCCTGCGGCGGCGGTGGACAGGACCTGACGGGCCCCGGCGAAGGCGAGGGCGGTGGTGACGCCCAGGAGATCGAGATCGGTCGGATCGCCTGGGAGGAGGGCATCGCGGTCACCGCCCTGTGGCAGGTCATCCTGGAGGAGAAGGGCTACGACGTCACGGTCACCGACGTGGACGTCGCCCCCATGTACCAGGGCACCGCCAACGGTGACCTGGACATGTACCTGGACACCTGGCTGCCGGTCACCCACGCCGACTACTGGGAGGACTACGGCGAGCAGCTGGAGGACCTCGGCACCTGGTACGACAACGCCAAGCTGACCATCACGGTGCCCTCCTACGTGGAGGACGTCGACACCATCGCCGACCTCGAGGGCATGGCCGACGAGTTCGGCGGCCGCATCGTCGGCATCGAGTCGGGCGCGGGCCTGACCCGGGTCACCAAGGAGGAGGCGATGCCGGGCTACGGCCTGGACGGCGACTACGAGCTCGTCGAGTCGTCCACCGCGGCGATGCTGGCGGAGCTGGAATCGGCGATCGCCGACGAGGAGCCGATCGTCGTCACCCTGTGGCGTCCGCACCCGGTCTACGCCAAGCACGACCTGAAGGACCTGGAGGACCCCGAGGGTCTGATGGGCGGTTCCGAGGAGATCCACGCCGTGGGCCGCGCGGGCTTCGGCGAGGACTTCCCCGAGCTCACCGAGTGGATGCAGGCCTGGGAGATGAGCGACGAGGAGCTGGCCACCCTGGAGGTGACGGTTCTGGAGGAGTACGCGGACGACCAGCTTGCGGGTGCCCGCAGCTGGCTGGCGGAGAACCCCGGGTTCCTGGAGCGCACCCTGGGCGACGCCGCCGAGGGCCTGGACTTCTCCTGACGGTCCCGTCCGCGGCCTCCCCCGACCCGGGGGCCGTGTGCGGACGGCGGGGGCCCCGGAATCCGTGCGGATTCCGGGGCCCCCGTGCTTCCGGTACCGGCTCAGGGCGCGTAGTAGCCGCCCTGCGCCCCGGGCTGGCGCCGCGGGTCGAGCTGGCTCCGCTTCTCCCGCCTGGGCAGGACGTAGGCGGCGACCAGCCCGCCGATGAAGCCGAACAGGTGTGCCTGCCACGACACCCCGGGGTACTGCGGGAGCACACCCCAGATCATGGTGCCGTAGAAGAGCACGACGCAGATCATGATGACGATGTCGACGGTCCGGCGCTCGATGATGCCGCGCAGGACGGTGTAGCCGAAGTAGCCGAAGACCAGTCCGCTGGCGCCCACGGTGACGGTGGCGGGCGCACTGAAGAGCCAGATCCCCACCCCGCTGACCAGTGTGACGATCAGGGTGGTCAACAGGAGGCGGGACAGCCCGCTGAAGGCCACGAGCGAGCCCAGCACGAGGAAGGGCAGCGAGTTGCCCACGAGGTGCTGGAAGTTGCCGTGCATGAACGGCGCGGTGAGGACGGTCCAGGGCGCCCCGGGGTCCCAGGAGTGCAGGCCGAACCGGTAGTCGAGGGATCCGAGCATGAAGAAGTCGAGGATCTCGAAGACCCACATGGCCGCGAGCATCCCCGCTACGGTCAGGATTGCGGTGATTCTGGACTGCGTCACCCAACCGAGGGTAGATGACCCGGGCTTGCGACGGTATGTCCGTGGGGCGCGTGGTGCGAATTCACCTGTTGTGGACTGAGACGCCCGACTACGTGCCGTTGTGTTCCCCAGTTTCGGTCAGGCCGTTATCGGGTGACGAGGGGCGGCCCGGGCCCGTACGGCGGGCCGGCGGTGCGGGGCGGTTCCCGGGGCCCGGTGTCAGGAGGACAGGGAGCGCTTGCGCGGCGGGATGCCCGCCAGCGCCATGAACGCCTCGACCTTGGCCGGGCTGGTGATCCCGGTCAGGGGGAGGTAGGCGCGGGAGGTGCGGCGGCTCTGCAAGGACGGGAAGCGCTTGGGACGGCCCGCGGTGTCGCACAGGCCCAGGGAGCGCACGCCCCCGGGAAGCAGGTAGTAGGAGCCGATGTCCCCGAAGGGCACGCTGACCTCGTAGCTGCCGCGGCGGTAGTGGAACTCCCCGTCCGAGATCTCCAGCACGGGGGCCTTGACGAAGAGGTGGCCGTGGGCCGCGAGGCCGCCGCCGAGGAGGAGCAGCAGCACGCCGAGCGTGATGTTGGCCCAGTGGCCGGGGTCGAGCGCGATGGCGGCGAGACCCAGGGCCGCCAGGAGGTAGCCGCCCCACAGCTCCGCGTGCTTGCGGCCCGAGGGACAGACGAGGCGCACGTTTTCGGACACGGCAGGGGCCTTCCTCGCTGCGGTCTGGAGTCGGCGGTGATGGCCGCCGCTGTCGACTTTATCGGCTCCCCAGGGGTGCCCACGGTGGTTTCGGACACCTGGATGACGGGTTCGCCGCAGGGGAAGCCCGCGACCTGCGGGTGGTCCGGGGAGGGGTTTTCCGGGGAGGGGCGCCCGGCGAGGGGGCGGTGGCTCCCGGGGTCCTTTTGACATCATGTCATCCCATCTTTCCATGATCCTCTCGCTTTCATGGCACCCCCGAACGAAGGCGGGATCTTTCCGCCTGAATTCATTGTTCGTGTCTGTATGTCCGTTTTTTGGGTTGTGACCAAAGGGGTGCCTTGCGTAGTCAAACATCGTTTACTTTTAAGTAAACAATGTTGACTACAATGCTTTTGCGTCTTCCTATTTCTGGTGTGTCCGAATCCCGGGTGCTGAGTTCCGCTCTGGCGGGACTGTCTGGCCTGGGGAAACGCGGGGCTCGTCGTCCTGTTACGGCTGCGTTGTCGCCTGATGTCGACGTCCGAGGTCGATGGGCGCGAACCGGTTGCGGATGGGTCACGAATCCGGCATTGGGGCTATACAGACATTTCACTCGATGGTCTTCTAATCGACTAATCGCCTAAGTTCGGTGGGGACTGTGCGAACCGCTCCATCCCCCACTGAAGGTTCGTATTAGTGATCAAGGGTGTGACTGATGCAGATTCGTAGGAAAATGCTGGGGGCCGCGGCCGTCGGCGTTTCGGCCGTGCTCGCCGTGAGCGCCTGCTCCCCGCCGCAGGACGGGGGCGGCGCCGAGGGCGCGACCTCGGTCACCTGGATCATCAACCAGCCCGGCGGCGGATGGAACCACAACGCCCCCGAGGGCGGCTCCGTCTATGTGATCCAGATGCTCCACGACGTCCTTCCGGTGACCGGTTTCTGGAACCCCGAAGGCCAGTGGGAGTGGAACACCGACCTCATCGTCAACACCCCCGAGCTGATCGAGGGCGACCAGCTCTCCTGGGAGTACCAGATCAACCCGGACGCCAACTGGAGCGACGGCGAGCCCATCGACGCCGACGACTTCATCTGGCAGTGGAAGATGAACAGCGGCGACGACGAGCTGTGCTCGGACGGCTGCAACTCCCGCGGCTCCACCCTGGAGTCCCTCATCGAGAGCGTGGAGGGCTCCGAGGACGGCAAGACCGTCACCGTGACGCTCAAGGAGGACGCCCAGTTCCCCGGCTGGTTCACCTTCGGCGTCGACGGCCTGTACCCGGCGCACGTCGCCGCTGCCGAGGGCTTCGACCTCGACACCCCCGAGGGCATGCGGGAATCCTCGGACTTCTTCAACGCCAGCCCGGTCACCGTCTCCGGCGGCCCCTACATCTTCGAGGGCACCCCCGAACTCGACGGCCGCGTCGTCAAGGTGGCCAACGAGGAATACTACGGCGAGGCCCCCGGGATCGACGAGATCATCCTGGAGGTCAACACCGAGGAGGGCAGCTGGGTCCCGGCGCTGACCAACGGAGAGGTCCAGGGCGCCGCCCCGGCCACCTGGTCCGATGACGTCCTCACCCAGCTGGAGAGCCTGGAGAACGTCGAGTACGGCGTCCAGTCCGGCGGTAGCTGGGAGCACGTCGACCTCAACGTCAAGAGCGAGCCGCTCGACGACAAGGCGCTGCGCCAGGCGCTCTTCACCGCCATCGACGTCGCGAACATCGCCACCCGGACCTACGGCGAGAAGTTCCCCGACATCGAGCCGCGCACCAACCACGTCTTCTCCACCAGCAGCGAGTTCCACGAGGACGTCCTCACGCCGACCGGCCAGGGCACCGGTGACACCGACGCCGCCCTGGAGGCCCTGGAGGAGGCCGGCTACGAACTCAACGGCGACACCCTGGAGAAGGACGGCGAGGCCGTCCGCCCGCTGCGCCTGCGCTACACCGCCGGCCACGTCGCCCGTGAGATCATCGCCGAGCTGATCCAGGCCGACCTGGCCGAGATCGGCATCACCGCTGAGATCGAGACCACCGACGACCTGGGCGGCACCCTCGCCGAGGCCGACTACGACCTCATGATCTACGGCTGGAGCACCACGCCGGACTTCTACGGCTCCCCGCACCAGTACTGGCACAGCACCAGCGGCAGCAACTTCGGCGGTTACGAGAACGAAGAGGTGGACGAGCTCGTCGACGCCGCGCTGAACTCCTCCAGCCCCGAGGAGTCCGCCGTGTCCGCGAACGAGGCCGCGGCCCTGGTCGCCGAGGACGCCTACGTGCTGCCCATGGTGGACACGCCCGCCTACTTCTTCTACGACACCACCTTCATCAGCGGTGTCACCGACAACAACTCCCAGTCCCGGCGCGCGCTCTGGAACCAGTCCGAGTGGTCCGCCGCCGAATAGCGCTCCCCTTGGAACACACCGCTCCTTAGGGAACGACCGGGCAACGGCCTGAAGGGCGGCGCCCCGGGGTCTCGTACCCCGGGGCGCCGCCTCACCCAGGCCGGCCCCCGCCCACCGCCGCCGAGGCGGTCGGTAGGGCCCGCCCGGACGTCGGAGCGCTCACCGAAGGACCTTCCCCATGCTCGTATACACCGCGCGTCGCCTCGCCGTGGCGATCCCAGTGCTCCTGGCGGCGTCGGTCCTGGTCTTCCTGATGGTGGACCTGAGCGGCGACCCGCTCTCGGATCTGCGCATGCAGCAGCCCCCGCCCACCCCCGAGGTCATCGCCGCCGCCGAGGCCCGGTACTACCTCGACCGGTCGATCCCGGAGCGGTACTGGCTCTGGATGACGGGTATCGGCGGCAACGGGGACATCGGCCTCCTCCAAGGCCAGTTCGGCCCCTCCGTCCGCGGCGTTGCGTTCGACATCGGCACCCAGCTGTCGTCGAGCATCTACGTCACCATCCGCCTCGTCAGCGCAGCCGTCGTCGCGGCCCTCGGCCTGGCGATCCTGTCCGGCGTGGTCAGCGCCATGCGCCAGTACTCCAAGCTCGACTACACCCTGACCTTCATCGGCTTCCTCGCACTGGCCATGCCGACCTTCTGGCTGGGCGCGCTGATCAAGGAGGGCGGCCTGTGGTTCAACCAGACCACGGGCACCGGCTTCTTCTACACCATCGGGGCCAACTCGGCCCGGGTGAGCAACATGACCGGCTGGGAGTACTTCCTGGACTCGGCCGGCCACCTGGTGCTCCCCACCATCACCCTGATGCTCACCAGCTTCGCCTCCTGGAGCCGCTACCAGCGCACCTCCATGCTGGAAGTGCTCAACAGCGACTACGTCAGGCTGGCGCGGGCCAAGGGCGTCCCCAACCGGGTGGTCGTACGCCGCCATGCGCTGCGCACCGCGCTCATCCCCCTGGTGACGGTGGCCACCATCGGCATCGTCGCCATCATCGAGGGCGTCGTCATCACGGAGACCATCTTCCAGTGGCGCGGCCTGGGCTACTTCTTCATCGAGGCGGTCAAGTCCCAGGACGCGTTCGCGGTCATGGCCTGGCTCATGCTCAGCGGCACACTCGTGGTGCTCGCCAACCTCGTCGCCGACATCCTGTACGGCGTTCTCGACCCGAGGATCCGCTATGAGTGAAATGCAGAGTCGCATCATCACGGCCGACGACTCCCCGGGCGAGCCCGGGACGCCGGTGAACAGGGGCGGGGAGCTCACCCAGCTCCAGATCATCTGGCGACGGTTCCGCCGCCACCGGGCCGCCATGATCAGCCTCGTCCTGCTCGGACTGATCGTCGCCTTCGCCTTCCTCGGTCCCCTGGTCTGGCAGTGGGGCTACACCGTCAACTCGGACATCCCCAGCAACGCGGGGCCCAGCCTGGAACACCCCTTCGGCACCACCAAGCAGGGCAACGACGTGTTCGCGCAGACCATGCGCGGCGCACAGCAGTCGCTCAAGGTCGCCCTCACCGTCGCGGTGGTCTCCACCGTGGTCGGCGCGACCTGGGGCGCCGTCGCCGGCTACTACCGGGGGCGCGTGGACGCGATCATGATGCGGATCGCCGACATCTTCCTCATCATCCCGCTCATCGTCGCCGTCGCCTCGATCAACGGCGCCGTCCGCGGCGGCACCACCTGGTACGCGGTGGCGCTCATCATGTGCCTGTTCTCCTGGGCGACCGTCGCCCGCGTCGTCCGCGGCGTGGTGCTCTCGCTGCGCGAGCAGGAGTTCATCGAGGCCGCCCGCGCGGCCGGGGCGCGGTCCAGCCGGATCATCTTCCGCCACCTGCTGCCCAACGCCGCGGGGCCGATCATCGTCGCCGCCACGCTGCTCATCGCGGTGGCGGTGCTGACGGAGGCCGGACTGTCCTTCATCGGGTTCGGCATCCAGCCGCCCGACATCTCCCTGGGGAAGATGGTGGAGGGTGCGCGCACCGCCGCCTTCACCCGGCCCTGGCTGTTCTACCCGCCCGGTGTGCTGATCGTCCTCATCTGCCTGACGATCAACTTCATCGGTGACGGCCTGCGGGACGCCCTCGACCCACGACAGACGATGGTGCGGCGATGACCACGACGGAGAACATCAACGACGGCGCCACCGCGACCGTCGACACGGACATCGTCCTGGACGTCCAGGACCTCAACGTCACCTTCTCCTCCGAGGACGGCCCCCTGCAGGCCGTGCGCGGGGTGTCCTACCGGGTGCGCCGGGGCGAGGCCCTGGGCATCGTCGGCGAGTCCGGCTCGGGCAAGTCGGTGACCTCCATGGCGATCATGGGCCTGCTGCCCAAGACCGCGAAGGTGTCCGGCTCGGCCAGGGTGCTGGGGCAGGAGGTCATCGGCCTCAACGACGCCCAGATCAGCAAGGTGCGCGGCGACAAGATCGCCATGATCTTCCAGGACCCGCTGACCTCGCTGAACCCGGTGTACACCATCGGGTACCAGATCGCCGAGGCGGTGCTCACCCACCGCAAGGTGACCAAGCAGCAGGCCCGCGAGCGGGCGATCGACCTGCTGGACAAGGTGGGCATCCCCCACCCGGACCGGCGCGTCGACCAGTACCCGCACGAGCTCTCCGGCGGTATGCGCCAGCGGGTCGTCATCGCCATCGCGATGGCCAACGACCCCGACGTGATCATCGCCGACGAGCCCACCACCGCCCTGGACGTGACGGTCCAGGCCCAGGTGCTGGAGGCCCTGGAGGCGGCGCGCAAGGAGACCGGCGCGGCCCTGGTGCTCATCACCCACGACCTCGGCGTGGTCGCCGGACACGTGGACCGGGTGGCCGTGATGTACGCGGGACGCCTGGTGGAGACCGGGAGCGTCGAGGACGTCTTCTACCGGCCCCGGATGCCCTACGCGCTGGGGCTGCTCGGGTCGCTGCCGCGGATGGACCAGGCGCGGCACGAGCGGCTCACCCCCATCCTGGGGACGCCGCCGTCGCTGCTCGACCTCCCGGCCGGGTGCGGGTTCGCCCCGCGCTGCCCGATGGCCCAGGAGATCTGCCACACGACGGAGCCCGCCCTGGAGGCGGCCGTGGACGGGGAGGACCCCGACCCGTTCCGCCGCCACGAGGCCGCCTGCCACTTCGGCGAGCGCCTGGTGGACGCCCGCCCCGAGGACCTGTTCCGGGCCACCGCCCTGGACGCGGAGGCGCCCGCGGAGATCGCCCGGGCCGAGGAGGACACCGGAACCGAGGAGAACGCCGAGGCCGCCGGGCGCCGCGAGGAGGACACCGGGAAGGCGCCCTCCGAGGTGCTGCTGTCCGCGGTCGACCTGGTCAAGAACTTCCCGATCCGCTCCAAGGGCATCCTGCGGCGCAAGATCGGCGAGGTCCAGGCGGTCTCGGGGATCTCCCTGGAGCTGCGCGAGCACGAGACGCTCGCCCTGGTCGGCGAGTCGGGCTGCGGCAAGTCCACCACGGCGCGCCTGCTGCTCCAGCTCATCCGGCAGACGTCGGGCGAGGTCACCTACATGGGGCAGCCGCTGCACTCCCTCAGCGACGCCCAGATGCGGCCGCTCCGCCGGGACCTGCAACTGGTGTTCCAGGACCCGTTCGCGTCCCTGGACCCGCGTATGACGGTCTCGGACATCATCGCCGAGCCCATGCAGATCCACGGCCGGGGCAAGGGCGCCAGGGCGCGGGTCAAGGAGCTGCTGGAACTGGTCGGGCTCAACCCCGAGCACGGCTCCCGCTACCCGCACGAGTTCTCCGGCGGCCAGCGCCAGCGCATCGGCATCGCCCGCGCACTGTCGCTCAACCCCAAGGTGCTCATCCTGGACGAGCCCGTGTCGGCGCTGGACGTGTCGATCCAGGCCGGGGTGATCAACCTCCTGGAGGACCTCCAGGACGAGCTGGGCCTGTCGTACCTGTTCGTCTCGCACGACCTGTCGGTGGTCCGGCACATCGCCGACCGGGTGGCCGTGATGTACCTCGGCAAGGTCGTGGAGACCGGGACGACGGAGGAGCTGTTCGACGCCCCGGCGCACCCCTACACCCAGGCCCTCATCTCGGCGATCCCGCTGCCGGACCCGGTCAAGGAACGGACCCGGGAGCGGATCGTGGTCACCGGCGACGTGCCCAGCCCGGCCGACCCGCCCTCCGGGTGCCGGTTCCGCACGCGCTGCCCGAAGTTCGCCAACGAGCTGAGCGACGAGCAGCGGAACCTGTGCGTGGAGGAGCCGCCGGAACTGCTGGACCGCGGCACCGGGCACCGGGACGCCTGCCACTACTCCCAGGTGGTGGAGCTGATCTGATCCCGGCCCACCGTTCCCGGGGCTGTTCGGGCCGGGAACGGCGGGTCCGGGATCCGCGGCGGTGCCGGGGGAGCCCCCGGCACCGCCGCGTCGTGTCCGGGACAGGAGTGGTCCCTGGCCGGAAGTGGACCCGTTCCTTGGGTAATGACGGGCATTGTCCGCTCTGACCTGCTGCGGCCTGAAAAGGAAGGGAAAGGGTCCCGTGTCCCCGGCGTGGGCACACGGCGACCCATGGTGAGATTCGGTTAGGTTCATGATCTTCCATCCGAGTCTTTGGAGACCCATGAGAGCCCCGACCCCCTCGGCGGGCCGGCACCCCCGCTGGGCCGCCGCCGCGGCGGCGAGCCTGCTGCCGCTCGCCCTCTTCGCCGCTCCCGCCCCCGCACACGCCGAACCGGTCGCCGACCCCGCTGCCGACCTGCGCGCCGACCTCGACGCGATCCTGTCGGACCCGTCCGTGGCCGACGCCGGCGTGGTCGTCCTCGACCCGGCGACCGGGGAGGAGCTGTACTCCCGCGACGCGGACACCCCGTTCGTGCCCGCCTCCAACATGAAGCTGTTCACGGCCGCCGCCGCGCTGGAGGTGCTGGGCGCGGACCGCACCTTCACCACCGAGGCCGTCGTCCCCGCCGGGTACGGCCGCCCCCGCGCGGTCGAGGACGTGTACCTGGTCGGCGGTGGAGACCCCACCCTGACGGCCGCCGACCTCGACGCGATGGCCGCCGAGGTGGCCGCCTCCGGGGTCAGGGTCGTCAAGGGAGACGTGGTCGCCGACGACACCCGGTTCGACGACGAGCGCCTGGTGGACGACTGGTGGCCCGAGGACGAGCCCTACGCCTACTCCGCGCAGATCTCCGCGCTCACCGTCGCCCACGGGGAGCGGTTCGACACCGGCGTCACCGAGGTGACCGTCACCGCGGCGGCCCGGGGCGAGGCGCCCGCGGTGGACCTGGGCGTCGCCGAGGGCTACATGGAGCTGGACAACCGGGCCGTCACCGGCGCCCCCGGCAGCGGCAACACCCTGTCCGTGGACCGGCCGGTGGGCACCAACACCATCGTGGTGAGCGGCTCCCTCCCGGAGGGCGCCGCCCCGGTGGCCGTGCTGCGCACCGTGGACGAGCCCGCCGCCCTGGCGGGGCACATGTTCGAACAGGCGCTGGAGGAGCACGGCGTCACGGTGCGCGGCGGGAGCGAGCAGGGTGCGGTCCCCGAGGACCTGGCCACCCGCGTGGTCGCCGACCACACCTCGGCGGAGCTGGCCGAGATCCTGGTGCCGTTCATGAAGTTCAGCAACAACGGCCACGCCGAGATGCTGGTCAAGTCCATCGGCCTGGAGACGGCGGGCGAGGGCACCTGGGCGGCCGGCCGCGCCGGTGTCGCCGAGGCCGTGGCCGGGCTGGGCGTGGACACCGGGGGCGTGGTCTTCCACGACGGCTCCGGGCTCTCCCGCACCGACCGGCTGACCGCCTCCGCGGTCACCGGGCTGCTGACCGCCGCGCGCGGGGCCGACTGGTACCCGGTGTGGTCGGCGTCGCTGCCGGTCGCCGGTATCGCTGACCCCTTCGTCGGCGGCACGCTGCGCGCCCGCATGGCGGGCACCGCCGCCCAGGGCGTGGTGACGGCCAAGACCGGGACGATGAGCGGGGTCAGCGGCCTGTCCGGGTACGTGCCCGGAACCGACGGCGGAGACGGCCTGGTCTTCTCGATCCTCAACAACGGGCACACCGGCCCGGCGCCCACCGCGGTGCAGGACGCGGTCGCGGTGCGGCTGGCCGAGCACCTGGGGCATGCGGCGGCGCTGCGGTCGCAGGGCGCCCGGGTCCCGGAGAGCGCGCCGTCCGCTGAGAGCGGTGAGCTGGAATGCTCCTGGGAGCTGACCTGCTGACCTGTTGACCTGCCGACCTGCGGGTGGCGGTGCGGGCCGGGGCTCCCAGGGGCCCCGGCCCGCCGCGTTCCCGGGAGGCCGCAGCGCGCTCCGGGGTTCTCCACAGGCCGGGGAAGGTGGTGTCGCCCGGGCCCGGGACCTGACAGGCTGAGGTCGAAAAGGGCTGTGGGGGCCGTGCGAGTCCCCGGCGCCGCCCCCCGACCGCCGCAGTCGCCCCGACCGGCTCCCGCTGGAAAGCGAGTCCCCGACCGTGAACCTCGCCATGGTCTACGTGGGGGAGGGGATCCTCCAGGTCTTCTCCCTGATCTTCTTCGTCCTGCTGCTCCTCGGTGTGGGCCTGCTGGCCAGCCGGATGATGGGCGTCCCCTTCAGCCTGCCCCGGCTGCTGCCGGCCGGGCTGGTCGGCCTGCTCCTGGGGTCGGCCGTGGGCGCGCTGCTGTACTACGGCTCCCTGGACCGGCTGTCGGCGGAGGCGCCCATCGTCTCGCCCGGCCCGGAGTACGTCCTGGTGACGATGGTCATGTCCGCCGTCGTGGCGATGCTCGCCTTCGTCGGGCTGGAGCTGGCCGTGCCGCGCGGCAGCCGCCCTCGCCCGGTGCAGGCGGTCCGGTCCGTGCTCGACTGGTTCGGACGGGTGCGCCGCTACCGCCAGATCACCTGGATCCTGGCCCGGCGCGGGCTGTGGGGCTACGTCACCGGACGCCGCGAGGACCACGAGGACACCTCAACCCAGCGGCGGCTGGCCCGGTCGCTGGCCCGCTCCATGGAGGAGGCCGGCGTGGTCTTCGTCAAGCTCGGCCAGGTGCTGGCCACCCGGCGCGACCTGCTGCCGCCGGCGTTCGTCGAGGAGCTGGGGCGGCTGCACAGCGAGGTCGCGCCGATCCCGGCGGAGCAGGTCCGGGAGGCGGTCGAGCGGGGCCTGGGCCGCCCCGTGGACGAGGTGTTCGCCGAGTTCTCCGACGAGCCGCTGGCCGCCGCGTCCATCGCCCAGGCGCACACCGCCCGGCTCATCGGCGGGGAGGAGGTGGTGGTCAAGGTGCAGCGGCCCGGGATCGCCCCGGTGGTCCAGCGCGACCTGGACATCATCCGGCGGCTGGCCGCCCGCTTCGACGAGTACACCGACTGGGGGCCGGCCATCGGCGTGGTCGATCTGGCGGAGGGGTTCGCCGAGGCGCTGCGGGAGGAGCTGGACTTCGAGGTGGAGGCGACCAACATCGCCGCCGTCGCCGAGGCCGCGCCGGACTCCCGGGTCCGCATCCCCAAGGTGTACGACGCCTACACCAGCAGGCGGATCCTGGTGATGGAGAGGCTGCACGGCGTCTCCGTCGGCGCCGTCGACCCGGCCGACGTCGACGGCGAGGAGATCGCCCGCGCCCTGCTGGACTGCCTGCTGGAGCAGGTGATGATCAGCGGCATCTTCCACGCCGACCCGCACCCGGGCAACATCCTGCTGCTCGACGGGGGCGGGGTGGGCCTGCTCGACTACGGGTCCGTGGGGCGGCTGGACGGCCAGACCCGCGAGGCGCTGCGGCTCATGCTGGTGGCTCTGGACCGGCGCGACGCCGTCCTGCTCACCGACACCCTGCTGGACGTGGTCACCGACCCGGAGGGGGTGGACGGGGAGCGGCTGCGCCGGGCGCTGGGCCAGTTCATGGCCCGCCACCTCCAGGGCGGGATGACCGCGAGCATGCGGATGTTCACCGAGCTGCTGCTCATCGTCACCCGGTTCGGGCTCACCCTCCCGGCGGAGCTGGCCGCGGTCTTCCGCGCCCTGGCCACGCTGGAGGGCACCCTGGTGCACCTGTCGCCGGGGTTCGACACCGTCGCCGAGGCCAAGCGGTTCGCCGGGGAGCGGGTGTCGGAGCAGTTGCGCGGGGAGGCGCTGCGCGACCTGGTGGCGAACGAGATCGTCGCGCTGCTGCCCACGCTTCGGCGGCTGCCGCGCCGGCTGGACCGGATCACCGACCAGCTGCACAAGGGCCGGTTCACGGTGCAGGTGCGCCCCTTCGCCCACCCCGAGGACCGCATGCTCCTGGGCGGGATGGTGCGGCAGGCGATCCTCACCGTGCTGGCGGTGGCCACCGGACTGATGTCGGTGGGGCTGTTCAACGTCACCGACGGCCCCCATGTGGAGTGGGCGGAGATGACGGTCCGAGCCCAGCTCCTCAACGGGGCGGCCTGGCTGCTGCTGGCGGTGGCCGCCCTGCTGGTGCTGCGGCTGCTGGTCGGCGTGGCCCGGGACGGGAACCGCCGCCGACCATGACCTCCAGCCCCGCCGGCCGGGCGGCGCGGCCGCCGCCCCGGCGGATCCGGGCGTCCGCCGTGCGCGGGTCCGCGCGGGCCGGGACACCGTCGGCACCGTCGGCGCCGTCGCGTTCGGACGTCCGCCCACGGGCCGCCGGGGCGCCGCGGATCGCGGCCGCGCGGTGGCGGTACCGGCCCGCCACCGGCGGTCGGTGGGCGTCCCACCGGGCGGACCGCCCTGACGGGGAGCCGGCCGCGGGCGGTCCCGGTGCGGGCCGCTCGGCGGTCACCAGGCGGTCACCAGGCGCGGCGGCCGAGGAAGGCGAGCAGCCGGGTCTGCTCGTCGGCGCCCTCGGGCGGAGTGAGTTCGGCACCGCAGACGCCCTCCGAGCGCAGCCCCTCCCCGAACGCCGCCGTGGCCCCGCGGGCCCAGCGCACGTCGTCCGGGTCGATGCGCTCGTCCAGCCCCGCGGCGCGGGCCAGGTCCCAGCGGTGCACGATCAGGTCGAAGTTGAGGAAGCGGTCCACCGCCTCGGCGAACGTGGTGCGGCCGAAGAACCCGTCGAACCCGGTGTTCGCGCGCTCGGGATCGGTGAGGTCGGCCAGGACCACGGCCCGCGCGGCGTCCCAGGCCGCCGCCGGTGCGTCGGCCGCCTCGGGGATGTCGCCGAGCTCGCGGCCGACCAGGCCCAGGAACATGCCCTGGGTGTCCACGACGTGCCCGACCACGTCCCGGGCCGTCCAGCCCTCGCAGGGGGACGGTGACGCCCAGCGCTCCTCGGGTACCTGCGCCACCACGTCGGCGAAGGCGTCGGACAGGCGGGCGTAGCGTGCGGCGATCTCGTTCACAACATGCTCCTTCTCACGGTCGCCTCCGATCCTGGCGTCCCGGCGCCCTCCCGTCTTGAAGGAATGCGACACCCCGGCCGGGGAAGTGTCGGCGCCCCGCGGCATGCTGGGGGCATGAGCAGGGACAGTGCCGGGGGCGTGGACGTGCGACCCGTGCAGGAGGACGCGCGCGGGATCATCGATCCGGACCGCGGGCTCACCCGGTTCCGGTTGGACCGGGCGGCCCCGGCGCCCGCGCTGGCCCGCTTCGTGGACCGCCACTGGACCGCGTCGTGGGACCTGCGGGAGCCGTACACCCAGACGGTGCTGGCCCACCCCGTGGTGAACCTCGTGTTCACCGCGGGCACGGCGACCGTGCACGGGCCCACCACCCGGGTCGGGCGGCAGCACCTCGCCGGCCGCGGCTGGGCGCTGGGCGTGATGTTCCGGCCCGCCGGGTTCCGGCCCTTCACCGACCGGCCCCTGAGCGGACTGGCCGGTACCTCCCTCCCCGTGGGCGAGGTCCTGCCCGGCGGCGCGGAGCTGGAGCGGGCGGTCCGTCGCCTCGACCCCGCCGACCCGGCCTCGGCGGTCGCGCTGACGGCTCTGGTGGAGGGGTTCCTGGAGGACCTGGCGCCCGCGGTCCGCCATCCCGCCGAGGACACCCGCGACATCGCCGAGCGGGTGGCCGCAGACCCGTCGGTCACCGGGGTCGCGGAGCTGGCGGAGCGCGAGGGGCTCGGCGTGCGACGGCTCCAGCGCCGCTTCTCCGACCACGTGGGACTGGGGCCCAAGACCGTCATCCGCCGGTACCGCTTCTACGAGGCGGCCGAGCGTGCCCGGACGGGGGAGCGGCCGGACTGGGGACGCCTGGCCGCGGACCTGGGGTTCAGCGACCAGTCCCACCTGACCCGGGAATTCACCGCTGTCATCGGGATCCCGCCGGGCCGCTACTCCGCGGGGACAAGAGCCGCACGATGATCCGGTGCACCTCGTCGACCCCGGGCGGCGGGTCCTCCACACAGCCGCGCAGGAACAGACCGTCGACGGCCACGGCCGCCGCCGCCCGGTCGTCCGGGTCGTCCAGGTAGGGGAACAGGAACGCGTCCACGGCGCGGCGCCAGCGCTCGGCCTGTGGGCGCAGCGCCGGACGGCGCGCCGCCATCAGGAAGAGCTCGAACTCGGCCCGCAGGGGTCCCCGGTCCGGTGCGGCCACCAGTTCGGCCAGGCCGCGCGGCGCCGTCTCCGGATCCCGGGAGAGCGCCTCCAGCGCGGCGACACAGGAGTCGTTGACACCGGTGAGCGCGGCCAGCAGCAGATCGTCGACCGAGGCGTAGTGGTACATGACGGCGCTGGGCGGCACACCCGCCTCCGCCGCCACCCGGCGCTGGCTGACCGCGGCCACGCCCTCGTGCCCGATCACCCGCAGGACGGCGTCCACGAGCAGCCGCCTGCGCCGTTCGCCCTTGAGCCTGCGCCCGTCGGTCATGGGGGCCTCCGGCCTCCCGCTCCCTTCCGCGGCCCCGTTCAATGGCGGCCGCCCATCTCCAGGGCCATGACCCCGCCGATGATGAGGGCGATCCCGCCGATCTGGACCCAGGTGAGCGACTCGGAGAAGAGCACGACCCCGATGACCGCCACCAGGGCGATCCCCGCCGCGGCCCAGACCCCGTAGGCGACGCCCAGGTCCATGCCCCGGCTCAGCGCCCGGCTCAGCATGAAGAAGGCCGAGACGTAGCCGACGACGACCGCGATCGAGGGCAGGGGGCGGGTGAAGCCCTCGGAGAGCTTGAGCGACGTCGTGGCGATCACTTCCGAGATGATCGCCCCGGCCAGCCACAGCCACGGCATACGTCCTCCAGATAATCCTGAGCGATTGCTCAGGATTTTAGGCCGGGGGGAGCCCCGGTGTACAGGGTGGTTTAGGGATGGCCCTAATCTCGTATCGGACGGGTTCTGCCAGGTACCCCCAGGGTGTATCGTCATCGGTTCCGGTCTTCCAACCCCTTCCGGATAACCGTCCCGTGCCGATGTGTGGGATTTCAGAACCTTTTCCGCACATGCGCGTCTTAGGTGACGTAGAAACATGGCGTTCGAGGTGAAACATGGAGGTCCAGACGTGACGGGCAGGACCCACCCGTCGGCGATCAGCCGATTCGGCATCGGTCTGGCGGCGCTCGCGCTCGCGGCAACCGCCTGTACTTCCGGTGGCGCCGAGACGCAGAGCAACAGCACGGACCCGGCGGCCGACGCCGAACCCGCGACCCTGGTCATCGCCCCCGAGGACGGTGTCGAGACGGTCGCCCCCAACACCCCCATCACGGTGACCTCGGAGAACGGAACGATCTCCGACGTCAAGGTCGACCAGGTGGTGCCGGACGAGGCCACGGTCGAGGGCCAGGGCGAGGACGACCCCGCCCTGTACGAGGTGACCGGCACCCTCAACGGCGACGGCACCGAGTGGACCAGCGACTGGAACCTGCGCCCGGGCGCCGAGGTGACCGTCACGGCCACCGCCGAGAACGAGGCCGGCGAGACCACCGAGCTGGTCCGGGAGTTCACGACCGAGGCGGCCGTCCCCGGGCAGCGCCTGGAGCTCTCCCCCTACAGCACCTACCCGCAGGACGGCCAGACGGTCGGCGTGGGCATGCCGATCGTCCTCTCCTTCGACCTGCCGGTCACCAACAAGGCCCAGGTCGAGAGCTCCATCAGGATCGTCTCCGAGCAGGGCATGACCGGGTCGTGGCGCTGGCTCGACGACAAGAACGTCGCCTTCCGCCCCGAGACCTACTGGGAGCCCTACCAGCAGGTGTCCGTCGAGGCGCGCCTGGCCGGGGTCGAGGCCTCCGAGGGCGTCTACGGTGTGCGCAACTCCAGGATCGACTTCGAGATCGGCCGCGAGCTGATGGTCACCATGAACGTGCCCGACCACGAGGCGGTCGTCACCATCGACGGTGAGCACGAGCGCACCTTCCCGGTGAGCAACGGCAAGGCCAGCCGCAACTTCGACACCACCAGCAGCGGCATCCACGTGCTCATGGAGCGCTACGAGCACCTGACCATGGACTCCAGCACCGTCGGCATCCCCGAGGGCTCCCCGGGCTCCTACAAGGTGGACGTCCAGTACGCGGTGCGCACCTCCAGCAGCGGCGAGTTCTTCCACGAGGCGTCCTACAACGGCAACATCGGCATCGCGAACACCTCCAACGGGTGCACCAACATGCGGATGGACGACGCCCTGTGGTTCTTCGAGAACACGCTCATGGGCGACGTCGTGGAGACCACCGGCACCGACCGCATCAAGGAGTGGAACAACGGCTGGGGCCACTGGCAGCTGACCTGGGACGAGTGGCTGTCCGAGAGCGTCACCGGCGAGCCGTACACCACCGACGGCTCCAACCCGCCCGGCTCCGTCCACGGCGTGCAGTAGGCGCCGCGGGCCCGCCCGCCTCCTCTCCGAACGCCCGAGGGCGCCGGGGACCGCACGGTCCCCGGCGCCCTCGGGCGTTCTCCGGGCGACGGCCCGCTCCGGACGGCGCGGACCGGCCCGCCGGCCGGTGCCGCCCCGGGGTCACTCCCACCCCGGGGCGGCTCACTCCTCCCGGGCCAGGCGGGCCACGAGGGCGTCGATGACCGTCTCCGTCACCAGCGCCATGTCCACCGCCTCCGGGTCCAGCAGCCACTGCACCTGGAGCCCGTCCATGACGGCGATGACGGCGGCCGCGGCGGCCCCGGCCGGGGAGTGGCCCCCGGGCCCGGGCGCCCCGGCGGGGCCGCGCCGCGCGGGACCCAGCCGGTCCAGGATCGCGTCCTCGATCTCCCGGCGCAGCACCGTGTAGCGCTCGCGGAACCAGCTCTGGGCGGGGTGGTCCTCGGTGGCGCTCTCGGCCGACAGCACCGCGTACAGCTGGGTGGTGCCGGGGCGTTCGGAGTTGCGCTTGGCGGTGGTCACCAGGTGGTCCAGCATCGGACTGCCCGCGGGTGCGGGGTCGGTGTCGTCGCGCAGTTCCAGCACCGCGGTGAGCAGGTCCGTCTTGGAGCCGAAATGGTGGAGGACGCCCGCCGGAGTGATGTCGAGCATCGCCGCGATGTCCGCCAGGGAGGTGTTGTGGAACCCCTGGGTGGCGAACACGTCGGCGGCGGTGCGCAGGATCTGCTCGCGCCGGTTCACCCGCCGCCGCGGTGGCGGGCTCTCCGACCTGCTCGTATCCGGTTCGGGGGGTGTGTCGCTCATGGCTGTTCTCCACTTCTCGTACCCGAGGCGGGCGGCCACGGCCGGGGGAGGGCCGTGCCGTCCACGTTAGCGACAACTCCTCGACCCCTTTTGCTGAATGAACATTAAGTAACTGGTCTTTCCCCGGGCAAGACGCAGACCACAGGGCCGGGGGCGGATGGCTTCGGACCCTCACCGCCGCGCGGCCCGACCCCCGCTCCAGGAGAGGGCCCGCCCGCCCACCGGCCTGCCCGAGGGAGCCGGGTCCCGGCGGCGCGCCCTTCGGCCCCGACACCGTCGAGGCCTGGACCCGGGGAGGCGGCAGCGCCCATGTCGACCCGGGGCGTCCGGCGGGTCCGGCCGAGGGCCTGCGCGAGGCGCTGCCCGAGAACGTCGAACCCGGCCCCGCCCTCCGGTGCCACCGGCGCGGCGGCATGACCGCCGGGGCGGTCGAGCGCCGGGTCCGGCGGGGCGGGATCCGGGCCGTCCGGGCCCCGCCCCACCGGCTCACCCCCGCGCCGTGCGGGGGATCGCCAGGGAGGCCGCCAGCAGGGCGGCCACCGGCTGCAGGAAAAGCAGCAGCGGGACCTCGACGACCGTGGCCAGGACGAGCCCGGGGACGGTCCCGTCGGCAGAGGACAGCGCGAGCGAGGTCGGCAGGGCGTTCAGCGGGGTCGCCGCCAGGGAGAGCACCAGGACCAGGAGGGAGCGGACCCGCCGCCCCCTCGCCATCCGCCAGGAGTCGCGGATCCCCACACCCAGGGGGATCCCGTGCAGGACCGCGGTCGGCAGCGACACGTACACGGCCGCCGTGACCGGGAGGAAGAGGAGGAGCAGGACCGCGGAGACCGCGATCCCCGGCAGGGAGAAATCGGACAGCAGGGCGGGCGCGGCGGCCGCGACGGCCAGCGTCCCCGGTACGACACCGCACAGCACCACCCACATGAGCAGGGCCGGGAACCGGCGGAGAACGCAGAGCAGGGCCCCGCCGAAACCCACCGGTCGACCGACCCGGTGCCCGAAGCCGAGCAGTACGGCGATCGCCAGGAACACCGGGAGCCCGACCAGCTGACCCAGTACCGTCAGCAGGCCGAGGCCGTCCAGCGGCCCCACCGTTGCGGGATCCGCCGGGCGCAGTTCCTCGCCGACCATCGTGACGGTCGCCAGCAGCCACCAGGGCAGGACGAACAGGACGGTCGCCGCGACCAGCCCTCCGCCTCCACTGCGGAGCCCTTCGCGGACCAGGCCGAACGTGCGCGGTGGCGGGGGAGGGGCCGCTCCGGGTTCGGAGGAGACCGGGGGCGGGGGAGAAAGTGACACGGGGCGCTCCGGGGGATGAAGGGGATGAACGCCAAGGTTATGCCGATCGTCGCCCTCCGGCCGACGGCAGGGCCGGGTGGTCCGGCACTGCACGCCGGTCCTCCGGCGGGGCCCACCCGTCGGCGGTTTCGACCGCTCCGCGGATCAGGCGCGGGCGGCGCACTCGGGGGCCGCGCAGGCGGGTTCCCCGGAGGTGCCCGACGGGGCGGGCCCGCTCCGCCGGGCGATCACGTCGGCGGGGGCCGGGGGCTCCGTGACCACGGCCCGGTCACCTTCCTCCCGCTCCCGGGCCTCCGGCTCCGGGCAGGCCGTGAGCGCACAGGACAGCAGGACCAGTCGCATCGAGTCGGGGCCCTCCACCTCGACGGTGACCGGCCCGGTCGGGACGACCGGTTCGGCGGCGGGACCGGCGGGCACCGCCCGGGTGCACCCGGGGTCGGCGCAGGACACGAGGGTGAACGGGGCGCCCCGGTCCACCGCGGTCACCGCGAAGGAACCGTCCCCGGCGGCGGTCACGTCCAGTGTCCCCGACCCGCCCGCGGCCTTCTCCTCGCAGGTGTCCGAGACCGGGCACACCCGCAGGTACAGGGTCGATCCGCCCTCGGCCGGACCGGCCCGCCAGTAGGCGTCCACCGTGTGGCCGCCGACCCGGGCGGCCGCCCGCTCGTCCCCGCCGGGAGCGGCCAGGTCCACCTCGAAGCGGTGCTCGGAACCGTCGGCCGCCTCGATGTGCACGGTGGTCCGGTCGCTGCCGCCCTCCGGAACGGGGCTCCCCGCATCCCAGGCGAAGCCGGCCACCGCGACCGCTCCCAGCAGCAGTGCCACGGGGACCGGGGCGGCGACCGACGGCCGGGCCCCGGTGTGGCCGGGGACCCGGACCGCGGAACGCAGCCCGCCGAGCAGCGCGCGCAGCCCGCGCGGGGACAGGGTGGCGGGCAGCACCCGCCGCAGGGGGCAGCCGGTCACCACGGCGACCGGCACCGCCAGCAGCAGGGCGGGAAGCAGCGGCAGCAGCGCGACGGCGGCCGCGGCGGTGATCCAGGGGGAGCCCGCCGGGAGCAGGGCCGCCACCGGGGCGGCCAGGACCACCGCCCACAGCAGGACGAGGGGGGCGGAGCGCACCGCGCGGCGGCGGACGGCGTCCGCGTCGGCGCGCCGGCCCGTCAGGGCGGCGGCGCCCACCAGCAGGGCGGCCGCGACCGAGACGGGGGCTCCGAGCACCAGCGCGACCAGGGCGAGCACCGGCAGTACCGGGGCCGCCGGGACCCCCGTCGCCGTCCCCGCCGAAAGCGCGGCGCAGGCCGCGGCGAGGGCCAGGGCGGCGGGCAGCAGCGGTGGCACGGCGGCGCGCACGAGATCGCCGAGTACGGCCGACGGCCGCAGGCGACCGTTCCCGGTGCGACCGTCCATGGCGTTCCCCTCACTCGTGACCCGAAGGCAGATTACACATGCCCTCGGTGACCACGACAGCGCCCGAGGTCACGGACGTCCGGCCGGGCGTCCCCCCGTACCCGGCACCGGGACCTCCACCACACCCCCCGGCCCGCACGGGGCCCGACCCGGCCGGAACACCGGTGTCCCGTCCGGGGCCGGCGGGGCCTGGCCCGCCAGGAGCCGCAGCGCCCGCTCGGTTCCGGACCCCGGTTCGGGGCAGTACAGCATCACCCGCTGGTCCCCGTCGGGCACGTGGAGCACCTGGCACTCGAACTCCAGCGGCCCCGCCACCGGGTGCTCCAGGCGCTTGGTGAACCCGCGCCGCTCGCGCACCACCTGCGACTCCCACATCTCCCGGAACCGGGGCGAGGTGCCCAGCAGCGAGGTGACCAGCCGGGTGATGGCCGGGTCCTGCGGGTAGCGGGCGTAGGCCGCGCGCAGGTCCGCCACCGAGTAGCGGGCGAAGCAGTCGGTGTTCGGGTCCTCCCGGTGCGGGTCCGGCTCGGGGCGGGAGAACATCCACTCGATGATGTTGCGCCGCTCCCGCGGCAGCGCTCCCATGTCGCCGATGAAGTGGACGGCCATCTCGTTCCAGGCCAGCACCTCGTACCCCGCGTCCAGCACGTAGGCGGGCGTGGCGGCCAGGCCGTCGATCAGGTACCGCACGGCGGTGGACACCTCCCGCTCCGGGGACCGGGGCGCCGGGGCCTCGGCGTCGGCCAGGCGGAACAGGTAGGCGCGCTCGTCGGCGTCCAGCATCAGGGCCCGGGACAGGGCCGCCAGGACCTGCCGGGAGGGGTGCGGGCCGCGGGCCTGCTCCAGCCGCACGTAGTACTCCACGGAGATGCCCGCCAGCTGGGCCACCTCCTGGCGGCGCAGGCCCGGCACCCGCCGCCGCCCGGTGTCGGGCAGTCCCGCGTCCGCGGGGGACAGCCCGGCGCGCCGGGCACGCAGGAAGGCGGACAGTCCGCTGCGGTCCATGGCGTCTCCTCTCCTTCGCCCCCAGCCTGCCCGATTCCCGCCGGGATGACAGTGGTAGCGCCGGTACCACGCTGCGCAGTCCCCTTATGCCAGGCCCGGTCACGGACGCACGATGGCGGCATGAGCGAGACGAACACGAAGATCGCCCTGGTCACCGGGGCGAACAAGGGAATCGGATTCCAGACGGCGCGCCTGCTGGGCCTGGAGGGCATGACGGTGCTGGTGGGCTCCCGGGACGCGGGCCGCGGGGCCGAGGCCGCCCGCACACTGGAGAAGGAGGGGATCGACGCGCACCCCCTGGAGATCGACGTCACCGACGCGGCGGGCGTCGCGGCGGCCGCCGAGCGGGTGGAGCGCGGGTACGGGCGGCTCGACGTGCTCGTCAACAACGCGGGTGCGGCCCTGGGGTGGGGCGCTGCGGGGGAGACCGACCTCGCCGCCTTCCGCGAGGTACTGGAGGTGAACCTGCTGGGCCCCGTGGCGGTGACCGACGCCTTCCTGGGCCTGCTGCGCCGCGCCCCCGCGCCCCGGGTGGTCAACGTGTCCAGCGAGATCGGCTCCATCGGCACGCTGACCGATCCAGAGAGCCCCTTCCACGGGATGAACGCCGGCGTCCCCTACCCCGCCTCCAAGGCGGCCCTGAACATGGCGACGGTCCTGTACGCCAAGGCGCTCGCCGGCACCGGGGCCAAGGTCAACGCCGCCAACCCCGGCTACTGCGCCACCGACCTCAACGGGCACTCCGGAACGCGCACCGCCGAACAGGGCGCGCGGGTGGCCCTGCACCTGGCGACCCTGCCCGATGACGGTCCCACGGGCGTGCTCTGGGGGCACCTGGCGGGTGCGCCGGACCCGGACGCCCACGGGGTGCTCCCCTGGTAGGACCGGTGGACCCCCGGGGCCCGGCACCCCGGGCCCCGCCGGGTCACCAGGCCCGGACGCCGCCGATCGGTGCGGGCAGGCGCTCGTTCAGCCAGGTCCAGGTGCCGTCGTTCTCGGTGAAGCGGCGCTGTACGCGCGCCACGTCGGTCAGCGGGTTCGCGAACACCTCGCGCCAGTCTCCGGCGGCGCGCTCCTCCAGGTAGAGGCTCCGGGCGTCGGTGCGCATGCGCACCGCCTGCACCGTGTGGGAGGAGCCGTCGCTCAATTGAATGCGGTAATAGGCCATCGGAATTCCCCGATTGTGGTTCGTCCTCGTCGAAAAGGAAGAACGGTGCTTCCCGGGAAACGGCGCGTCGTCCGCCGTGTCGGTGATCGGTCTCCCGGGCCGGCGGGACGTGCGCGCCGCACACCCTGCGGCTGCGGCATGTGCGTACCGGGGCCGGGGCGCTTCCGGGGAACGGGACCAGGGTGCCGGGGGCACCGTGCTGTCCGCTTTTCGGACTCTACTCCTCAATGATCCGGGCCGGGGACGGAAAACGGACAAGGAGGTGGTGAAATCCCCATGATCTCCAGGTGATCCTTTTCTCGATATCGGACTTAAGGGTGCATTGCCTCCGATCGGGGCGAACGAGTCGGGGATGATGCGCGTCCAACGGAGCGGACCCGGCCCGCCCGGCGCGGGCCACGCGAACCGAGGACACCCATGCACCATCCGGCACCCGATCTCACACCCCTGCGGGAGTCCGACCCCCGTGTGATCCCCCCGTTCACCGTGCACGGCAGGCTCGGTGCCGGGGGCATGGGGGTGGTCTACGGTGCGACCGGGCCCGACGGCCGGTGGGCGGCGATCAAGGTCGTCCGCGACGAGTACGCCGGAGAGCCCGAGTTCCGGGCCCGCTTCGCCGCCGAGGTCGAGCTGATGCTGCGGGTGCGGGCGCTGTGCGTCGCGCCCGTCCTGGCACACGACGCCCGGGCCGAGCACCCCTGGTACGCGACCGCCTACCTGCCCGGGCCCACCCTGGCACGGCGGGTGCGCGTCGGCGGCCCCCTGCCGGCCGGGCAGGCCCGGGTGGTGGCCGCGGGCATCGCCGAGGCGGTCGCCGCCATCCACGCGGCCGGGGTCGTCCACCGCGACCTCAAACCCGCCAACGTCATCCTGGCCCCCGACGGGCCCAAGGTGCTGGACTTCGGGATCGCCCGCGCCGCCGACCTGACCTCGCACACCCGCACCGGCGGGCTGATCGGCTCGCCCGCGTGGATGAGCCCCGAGCGCTACCGCGGCGACAGCGGGCCCGAGGCCGACGTGTTCGCCTGGGGCGCTGTGACCGCCTACACCGCCACCGGCCGCTCCCCGTTCGGGGAGGGCGGCGCGGAGACCCTGATGTACCGCATCCTCAACGAGGAGCCCGACCTGGCGGGGCTGCCCGGCGAGCTGGCGGACCCGGTGCGCCTGGCCCTGTCCAAGGATCCCGCGGAACGCCCCCGGGCGGCGGAGCTGGTGCACGCCGTGGCCGGGACTTCGGGGGAGGTGGACGACACGACGGTCGTCACCGGGCTCATCCGCGCCCACTGGGACCAGGGCGACACCGCGCCCGGGGGCCCGCCCACGGGCGCCCCGGCAGGAGCGGCCCCGGCCTCCCCGGCGGGGCACGGCCCACCGCCCGGGGGCGCCGCGGGCGGCTGGGGTCCGCCTCCGGCCGTACCCCCGGCGCCCGGGACCCGCCGGAAGCGGAGGGTGTGGCCCCTGGCCCTGGGCGCCGGGGCGGTCGCGGTGACCCTCGTCGGCGGGGTCGGCCTGGCGGCCTCCCTGCTCGACGGCGGAGGGGAGCCGGGCGGCGGCGGGCCCGACGAGGGCTTCGCCGACCCGCCCGTGCCGTCGGCCGCGGACCCCTCCACGCTGAGCGGCGTGCTGACGGGCAGCGGCTCCACCTTCCTCGGCGCCCCCGTCGACGCCTGGGCACAGGGCTATCTGGAGATGCAGCCCGGGGTGGAGGTCTCCTATGACCCGAACGGCTCCGGGGCGGGGGTCGACGAGTTCATCGCCGGGGGGACCGACTTCGGCTCCTCGGAGGCCCCCCTCACCGAGGAGCAGCGGGAGGAGGCCGAGGCGGCCCGCGGCTGCCCGGTGGTGCAGTTCCCCGTGGTGACCGGGGCCGTGGCCGTCGTGCACAACCTCGGAGAGGACGTGCGGCCGATGCTGGACCGGGAGTCCCTGGCGGCCGTCTACCAGGGAGAGGTCACCGACGTGCACGGGCTGTTCGGGCCCGGCTACGGCCTGGAGAACGTGGACCTCGTACCGGTCCGCCACGACGAGGAGGCCTCGACGGCCCGGGTCTTCGAGGACTACCTCGCCGGGGCGCCCGCCTGGTCCGGGAGCTGGGCCGACTCCGTACGGGTCGGCTCGGGCGACGAGGGGGTGCACGGGATCGTGTCCGCCACCCCCGGCGCGATCGGGTTCGTCAACGCCTCCTACGCCGAGCTCCACGGGCTCCCGGCCGCGAGCCTCACGGGCGAGGGCACGGAGGACATCGAGCTGAACGAGGAGACCACCCGCGCCGCCGCCGAGCAGATCGACCTGTCCGGGGACGACTTCTCGCTGACCGGACGGGTGACGGGCGGGGCCTATCCGATCATGCGCGTCAACCACGTGTTCGCCTACGAGTGCGGCTACGAGTCCGGGACCGCGGCCGCCCTGCGCGACTTCTGGACGTACGCGCTGGGGGAGGAGGGCGCGGCCCTCGCCGCCGGGGTGGGCTACACCCCCCTGCCCCCGGCCGTCGCGGACGGGGTGGCGGAGCGGATCGCCCTCATCGGTACCTGACCGGGCCGGTCCCCGGCGGGCCGGACCCGGAGGCGGCACCCCGCCGGTCCCGCCCGGGGACGGCCGGGCGGCACCGGCCGGGCGGCCCCGGGCCGGCGGCGGTGCCGTCACGGGGCCGCCGGCACGTCCGTCCGCACCGTGACGGTGCGGACGGACGGCGGCCGGCTCAGGCGTTGATGCCCCCGTCCACCGGGAGCACCGCCCCCGTGATGAACCGGCCCTCCGGCCCGGCCAGGTGCGCGACGGTCCCGGCGATCTCCTCGGGCCGGGCGAACCGGCCCAGCGGCACCAGGGAGCGGATGCCGTCCGCGTTCGGCCCGTCCGCCGGGTTGGTGCCGGTGTCGGTGGGGCCCGGGTCGACCTGGGCGACCGTGATGCCGCGCGGGCCCAGGTCGCGGGCCAGCCCGCGGGTCATCCCGGCCAGCGCCGACTTGCTCAGGGTGTACAGGGTGAGGCCGCCGAAGGGCACCCGGGTCGCCACGTTGCTGCCCACGGTGATGATCCGGCCGCCCCCGTCCATGTGCCGGGCCGCCGCACGGGCGGCCAGGAAGGGGGCCCGCACGTTGACCGCCAGCACCCGGTCGACCTCCTCGACGGTGTGGCCGTCGAAGGGTCCCACGGGGAAGACCGCGGCGTTGTTGACCAGTACGTCCAGCCGTCCGAACGCGGCGGCCGCCCGGTCGACCGCCTCGGTGACCGCGTCGGGGTCCGCGGCGTCGGCCCGCAGGGCCAGCCCGCGCCGTCCGTACTCCTCGACCGCGGCGACGACCTTCGCGGCCGCGTCCCCGTCCCGCTCGTAGGTGAGGGCGACGTCGAAGCCCGCCCCGGCCAGCCGGACGGCGACCGCTGCTCCGATGCCCCGGCCGCCGCCGGTGACGAGGGCGGCCTCGGCGGTGTGATCCATGTTCTCGCTCATGGGAACGATCCTGGCCGTTCTCCGGCCGGGAGTCCGGCGGGATTCGGACCGGTCATTCCGGGCGGCCCGGCTCCCGCTCAACCCCCGGGGCGGTCCTCCGCGGCCAGCCGGGCACGGGCCTCCATCAGGGCGAAACCCAGCAGGTTGTGGCCCCGCCACAGGGCCGGGTTCTCGGCATGGTCGTGGGAGGCGGACATCCCGATGCCCCAGACGCGGTCCCGGGGGCTGGCCTCCACCAGCACCCGCGTCCCGGTGCCGAGCAGGAACCCCCGCAGGTCGGCGTGCTGCCCGAACTTGGCCGCGCTGCCGTCCACCACGATGCCGAACCGGGCCGCCTCCCAGGCCTCCTGGTCGAACCCGCGCACCTTGCGGCCGAGCTCCTTGGCCTCGCGCGGGTGCCCGCAGGCCACGATCCTCTCCAGCGCCTCGTCATCGCCGAAGAGCCGGGCCTTGCCCGCCATCATGTAATGCTCGGCGGTGCGGTAGCCCACCCCGTCCACGGTGAAGTACGCGGGCCACCACTGCGACAGGCAGCTCGCCGACACCTCGCCGGACGGGTGCGGCTGATGACCCCAGAAGTGCAGGTACTTGATCCGGCCCGGGCACTTGAGCAGGTCCGCGACGGAGCGCGCGTTCTCGGGGGAGCTCGACATGGTGACGAGTCTCCCGGAGGGCGCCGACACTCCGCCAGGCGTTTTCGGCGCCCCTGCCGGCCGGGCCCCTCACTCGAACTGGAAGGAGCGCTTGGCCAGCCCGTGCCAGAACCCGTCCACGGCCGACTCCGAGCGCCGGTGGTCCTCCAGGCCCGCGCCCAGGGCGACGAACAGCGGCGCGAAGTGGTCGCTGCGCGGGTGGGCGATCGCGGCGGCCGGCGCCTTGTTCCCGAAGTCCAGCAGGGCGTCGACGTCGTGGTCGGCCACCGCCCGCCGCACCCAGTCGTCGAACTCCACCGACCAGGCCGGGGCCGCACCGTGCGCGCTGCGGGACATCTCGCGCAGGTTGTGGGTGGTGAAGCCGCTGCCGACGATGAGCACGCCCTCGTCCCGCAGCGGTGCCAGGCGCCTGCCCAGTTCCAGCAGTTCCACCGGGTCCAGGGACGGCATGGACACCTGGAGCACCGGGATGTCGGCTCCGGGGTACATCTCCTTCAGAGGGACGTAGGCGCCGTGGTCCAGCCCCCGGGCGGGGTCCTGGTGGACCGGTCCGCCGACCAGGCCGCGGACCTTCCCGGCGAGCTCGGGAGCTCCGGGAGCCGCGTACGTGACGTCGTAGTAGCGTTGCGGGAAGCCCCAGAAGTCATAGGTGAGGGGCACCCCGTCGGTGGTCGCGCCGAGGGTGAGCGGGGCGTCCTCCCAATGCGCGGAGACCACCAGGATCGCGGTGGGGCGGGCGATGCGGCCGGACCAGTCGGCCAGTTGGCGGGTCCATTCGGTGTCGTCGGCGAGCGGGGGCGCGCCGTGGCTGAGATAGAGGGTCGGCATGCGCGCCGCGGTCGTTTCCATGGCGTCCTCCGGTGGTGGTGTCGGCTGACGACATGAACAAGGTTGAAGGTTCAAGTATTCCGGGGGTGGGCCGTGGCCGAGACCAGGTGGCTGGACGACGAGCAGCAGCGGACCTGGCGGACCTTCCTGGCCGCCGTCCACCTCCTCGACGCCTCGCTGGACCGCCAGCTGCGGCAGGACTCCGGTCTCCCGCACACCTACTACCAGGCACTGGTGATGCTGTCCGAGGCCCCCGGCCGGTCACTGACCATGACCGAGCTGGCCCGCCTGCTGCGCTCCTCGCCCAGCCGCCTGTCGCACGCCGCGGCGAAGCTGGAGGACGACGGCCTCATCCACCGCTTCCGCCGCCCCGGCGACCGGCGCACCACGATCGTGGAGCTCACCGCGGAGGGCGCCCGGGTGGTGGCGCGGGCCGCCCCGGGCCACGTGGCCGAGGTCCGCCGGGTCCTGTTCGACGTGCTCCGGCCCGAGCAGGTCGGCCAGCTGCGCGCCATCGCCGAGGCGATGCTCGGCGCCCTGGACCCCGAGGGGGCCGAACCGCGGTACACCGACCCCGGAGGGGCCCGGGGCCGGAACTGAGCCGCGTTCTGTTCGGAGTTCTTATCAGGGACTATCCGAAAGTCGGCGTTCTTTTGGAAACAGCACCCTATGTGTCGGGCCGATTGCGGGTTACCATCCGGCCACCCGGTGAAAACCGTGGTCCCAACGGTGCGACGCGGTACGCCGGGCGACCCGCTCACAGAACACGGAGTTCCCATGACCCCAGCACCGCACCAGAGAACCGTCGTCCCGGCCGCGGCCGCGGACACCGCCCTCCTCGTCGGCCGGATCGCCGTCGGCGTCGTCTTCATCGCCCACGGCCTCCCCAAGGCCGCCGACCCGGAGGGCACCGCACAGGGCTTCGCCTCCCTGGGCGTCCCCTTCCCGACCTTCAACGCCCTGCTGGGGGCGGCCATCGAGATCGGCGGTGGCCTGGCGCTCATCATCGGCCTCGCCCTGCCGCTGGCGGGGCTGGCCCTGGCGTTCATGATGGCCAACGCCTACTACTTCGCCCACCTGGGAGACCCCCTGGTCGGCGGTTACGAGTTCCTCCTCGTCCTGGGCGCGTCCTCGCTCGCCCTGGGCTTCGCGGGGGGACGCTACTCCCTTGACAGCCTCATGCCCTGGGGCCGTCGCGGGCGATCCCGTGCCGCCGGAACGGTCACAGCCTGACCGAAGGTCGACCGGGACGCGCTCCCGGTGACCGGGCCGTCCGTGGCCGGAGACGGACGGCTCGGGTTCGCGCACACCACGGTGTTCCTTGTGCACTTCTGCACCATAGGGAACACTTTTCTCATTTTCGGGGACCTGTGCGGGCCCATTCCGCCACTCTGCGGCACCAAGACATCGGTGGAGGGAAACCTCCAGGTGGAAATGGAGTGGAAGCGCGGATCCGCCGGTTCCGAAGCCGACCGAACCCCTCGGGCGGGACAGCGGTCGGCCCCGGTGCGTCCGGCCGCTGCCTAACATGCTGGACATGCGCATTCTCGTGGTGGAGGACGACGACCGGGTGGCCCGCGGACTGGTGACGGCGCTGCGGTCGGCCTCCTTCGACGTCCAGCGGGTCGCCACCGCGGAGCGGGCGCTGGCCGCGCCGCCCGCCGACGTGGTCCTGCTCGACCTGGGGCTGCCCGACGCGGACGGGATCGACCTGCTGCGGCGGCTGCGGGAGCGCCCGCAGACGGCCATCATCGCCGTCACCGCCCGCGCGGAGGAACGCGACCGGGTGCGCGGGCTGCGCGCCGGGGCCGACGACTACGTCGTCAAGCCCTTCGGGGTCGCCGAGCTGCTGGCCCGCATCGACGCGGTGCTGCGGCGCACCCGCAGCGCCCGCGCCGAGGCCGAGCCCGAGGAGCCCCCGGTCACCGTCGGAGCCCTCACCCTCGACGCCGCCTCGCGGACGGCCGCCGTCGGCGGCGAACCCGTGAGGCTGGCCCGCAAGGAGTTCGACCTGCTGCTGTTGCTGGCCTCCCGGTCGCCCGCGGTGGTGCCCCGCGACCAGATCCTCGACCAGGTGTGGGGGGCCGCCTGGGAGACGTCCTCGCGCACCCTCGACACCCACATCGCCTCGCTGCGCGCCAAGGTGGGCGGTGCGGTGCGCATCCGCACCGCGCGCGGGGTCGGCTACCTGCTCGACGAGGCCTGAGCCGTGCTGCGGCGGCTGCTCCTCGTCCTGGTCCCGGCCGTGTTCGTCCTGGTGGCGGCTGTGCTCGTTCCGCTGGGCACACTCGTGGCGGGGCAGCGCACCCAGGAGATGTACGTGGACCGGCTCGGCGACGCCGGAAGGTTCGCCGCCCTGGCCCGCACCGCGCTCGACACCGGACGGGTGGACCCGCTGACCCGGGAGATGGAGCGCTACGAGGAGCTGTACGGGATCCCCACCGTCGTGGTGGCCCCGGACGGGGAGGTCGTCACCGGGTCGGGTGACCGCGCCCGGATGCGGGAGCTGCTCGACGCCACCACCGCGACCGCGCCCGCGGTCACCGCGGCGATGGCGGGGGAGCGGCCCGCACCGCCGGCCACGGTCTGGCCGTGGAGCGACGAGCCCCTGGTGGTGGCCGAGCCGATCGGCCGGGACAGCGAGGTGACGGGAGCGGTCGCGGTGGTGTCGCCCACCGACCGGCTGGGGGCGGAGATCCTCGGCTCCTGGGCGCTGCTGGCGCTGTTCAGCGTCCTGCCGCTGACCCTGCTGGTGTCGGCCGCGGTGCCGCTGTCCCGGTGGGTGCTGCGGCCCATCCACCGGCTGGACGCGGCCACCACCGCCGTCGCCTCCGGTGACCTGGAGGTGCACGTGGACGCCGCGGGCGGACCGCCGGAGCTGCGCAGGCTCACCGACTCCTTCAACACGATGGTGGACGTGGTGCGCCGGGCCCTGGACCGCCAGCGCGCGTTCGTCTCGGAGGCCTCCCACCAGCTGCGCAACCCGCTGGCGAGCCTGCGGCTGGCGGTGGAGAACCTGGCGCCGTACCTGGAGTCGGAGGAGGCGCGGGAGGCGCACGCGGTCGCGGTCGACGAGACGGCGTTCATGCACCGGATGCTGAACTCGCTGCTGGCCGCCACCCGGCTGGAGAGCGTCACCGGCACCGAGCCGGTGGAGGTCGCCGAGGTGCTGCGCAGCCGCGAGGCGCGCTGGCGGGCGCTGGGGGAGGGGCGGGGGATCGCCGTGGAGACGGACGTTCCGGCGGGCCTGTGGGCGCTGGCCCCGGCAGGCGGGCTGGGCAGCATCCTGGACGAGCTGGTCAGCAACGCCCTGCGGCTGTCCGGCGGGACCCGGGTGGTCCTGCGGGCCGAGCCGGGGGACCCGGTGCGCGTCCGGGTCCTCGACGACGGGGAGGGGCTGCCGGAGGCGGAGCGCGCCCCGGCGCTGGAGCGGTTCTGGCGCTCCCCGCGCCACCAGAACACCGAGGGAACCGGGCTGGGCCTGGCCATCGCGGCCGACCTGATGAGGGAGGCGGGCGGCCGCCTGGTCCTGGGGGCGGGCCTGCCCGGCACGGGCCGGCGCGGCTTCGGCGTCACCCTCGAACTCCCCGCCACCCCCGCCCCCGGACCCGGACGCCCCGAGGGCCCCGAGGGTCCCGGGGAGCCGGCGGCCTAGGAGGGCGAGGGCTGTTCTCCGGAGGCCGGTCCGCTCCGTGGGGCCGCTGTGCCTCCCCGAACCCGTTCCCGCCCTCCGAGGGCGCCGAACCGGGCGGGGGCCGCGGCCGTCGGGCCGTCCGTTGAGGGCGGTGGCGGACGACGGGCGGGCCGGAGCGGAGGAGCCTAGGAGGGCTTGTTCTCCCGGTACCATCGCACGGCGCCGGGGTGCAGCGGGACCACCCCGGTGGAGATCCCGGTGCGCACGTTGATCTGGGCGGCCTCGGGCCGCTGGGCGGCCAGCCGGGACGCACCCCGGTACACCGTGTCGGTCACCTCGAACACCAGCCCGTCGGGCAGGTCCGTACGGCACAGCAGCAGGTTGGGCGTGGACAGGGTGGGACAGGCGGGGACCCCGTGGTAGGTGGTCGCGGGGATGGTCGCCTGGAAGTACGACTCGGGGTGGGCGTCGGCCATGGTGCCGGCGGCCTCGGACAGGTCGATGAGGCGGACGTCCCGCTCCCGGGCCAGGCCGGCGATGGCGGGGGTGGGCAGACCGGTCAGGGAGAACATGGCGTCGATCTCCCCGTCGGCCAGGGCCCGGGCGGAGGAGGCCTGGTCCATCAGGACGGTGTCGGCGGACAGTCCGGCCTCGCGCAGGAGCTGCCGGGCGGTGAACTCCGTCCCCGAGTCCTCGGAGCCCACCGACACCCGCAGCCCGGCCAGGTCGGCCAGGGCCCGGACCGGTGACCCGTCGGGCACCACCAGGTGGACGAAGCTGTCGTAGAGGCGGCCGACCGCGCTGAGCGTCCCGCCCTCGGCGATCTCGGCCTCGTGGGTGAGCGTGGAGTCCAGGCTCGACAGCCCCAGGTGCGCGTTGCCGTCCTCCAGCAGGTACAGGTTGTCGTGCGAGGCGTTGGTGTCGACCGTGGTCACCTCGGTGGCGGGCAGCCGCTCCCGGACCAGGACGGCGATCTCGGCCCCGATCTCCCGGAAGACGGCGCCGGGCGGGCCGGTGGCGATGACGAGCTCGGGCACGTGCGCGCCGGACCCGCGCGCGCACCCGGCGAGCACGGCACCCGCGGCCGCGCCCAGCGCCCCCAGCAGCACACTTCTGCGGTCCGGTCCCATGACAGCAGGGTAGGCGGCGCCCGCGCGGGTCGCGTCCCGAGCAACGGGGCGTCCGGTGCGGGCCCGGTCCCCGGCCGCCGCGCCGGGCGCCGAAACATGCCGAAACACGGGGAAACCGAGGCTTCACCGGCGGACAGGCCCGCCGAAACACGCGGTTCCTAGCGTCCGGGTCCATGGACACACCGCTGTATACACGCCCGGGCGGACCCGCGGGCGACACGGCCGGCTCCCGCCGGGACCGGGTCTACGCCCTGCTGAGGGAGGAGGTCCTCAGCGGCCGCGTCGCCCCGCACACCCGGCTGGGCGAGGTGCGCCTGGCCGAGCGCTTCGGCGTCTCGCGCACACCGGTCCGCGAGGCCCTGGCCCGGCTGCACTCCGACGGACTGGTCGAACGGCACGAGAACGGCTTCCGCATCACCGTCCCCGACCTCGCCGAACTGCGCGACCTCTACGAACTGCGGGTCACCCTCGAACTGCGCGGAATCGCCCGCGCCATCGAGGACCCCGGCATCCGGCACGACCCGGAGATCCTCAGGGCCCAGCTCGAGCGCTGGGAGGCCCTGGCGGCCGAGCCGCCCGCCCCGGACGCCTCGTTCGTGCTGCTGGACGAGGACTTCCACACCGACCTGTCCCGGGCCTCCGGCAACCGCGCCCTCACCGAAGCCCTGGTCTCGGTCAACCGGCGCATCCGCCGGGTGCGCATGTACGACTTCCTCACCCGGGACCGGATCTCCTCCACCATCGCCGAACACCTCGCCATCGTGGGCCACCTGGTCCGCGACGAGCCGGATGCCGCCCACCGCGCCCTGCACGAGCACGTGGGGGCCTCCATGGAGGTCGTTCTGGAGCGCGCCCGGCGCGCCCTGACACAGATGGCCCTGCACTCCGACGCAGCCTGACCTCCCCCGAGGTCCCCCCGACCGGCCCACCGAACCCGGACCAAGGAGAGCCAGCGTGTTCGACTCCGTGCTCGTCGCCAACCGAGGCGAGATCGCCTGCCGCATCATCCGCTCCGCCCGCGCCCTGGGGCTGCGCACCGTCGCCGTGTACTCCGACGCGGACGCCGGCGCCGAGCACACCCGGACGGCCGACGAGGCGGTCCGCCTGGGGTCGGCCCCGGCCGCCCGGAGCTACCTGGACGCCGGACGCGTCCTGGAGGCCGCCGCCGACACCGGGGCCGGGGCGATCCACCCCGGCTACGGCTTCCTGTCCGAGAGCGCCGGCTTCGCCCGCGCGGTGGAGGAGGCGGGCCTGGTCTTCGTCGGCCCGTCCCCCCTCCACCTGGAGCAGTTCGGAGACAAGCACACCGCCCGCAAGGCCGCCGCCGCGGCGGGGCTGCCCATGGTCGCGGGCAGCGACACCCTGCCCGACGCCGACACCGCGGCGGCCGCCGCCGAGCGGGTCGGCTACCCGGTCATCCTCAAGGCCACCTCCGGGGGCGGCGGCATCGGCCTGCGGCCCTGCGCGGACGAGGCCGAACTGCGCGCCGCGTTCGAGCAGGTGGGACGGATGGCCCGCACCCACTTCGGCGGAGGAGGGGTGTTCCTGGAGCGCTTCGTCCCCCGGGCCCGGCACATCGAGGTCCAGGTGTTCGGCGACGGGCACGGCCGCGTCGTCACCCTGGGGGACCGCGACTGCACCCTCCAGCGCCGCAACCAGAAGGTCGTGGAGGAGGCCCCCGCTCCCGGCCTGCCCGACGGCGTCCGCGCCGAGCTGCACCGCACCGCCCGCGCGCTGTGCGCGGGGGTGTCCTACCGCAGTGCGGGGACCGTGGAGTTCGTCTACGACGTCGACCGCGGCGAGGCGTCCTTCCTGGAGGTCAACACCCGGCTCCAGGTCGAGCACCCGATCACCGAGGAGGTCACCGGCGTCGACCTGGTGGCGTGGATGCTGCGCCAGGCGCGGGGCGAGGACGTGCTCGCCGGCGTCCCGCCGGAGGGCCCGGCGCGCACCGGCCACGCCGTCGAGGCCCGCGTGTACGCCGAGGACCCCGCCCACGACTTCCGCCCCAGCGCCGGCCTGCTCACCCGGGTGGAGTTCCCCGGGGATGTCCGCGTGGACGGCTGGGCCGCCACCGGGCGGCGGGTGACCAGCGACTACGACCCGCTGCTCGCCAAGGTCATCGTGCACGGGAAGGACCGGGGGCAGGCCTGGGACAGGCTGGCCGCGGCCCTGGCCGATACCCGCGTGGACGGGCTCCAGACCAACCTCGGGCTGCTGCGCGCCCTGGCCGCGCACCCGGACGTGCGCGCCGTGGACCACACCACCTCCACCTGCGCCGGGGTGGGCGACCCCGAGCCCCGCATCGGGGTGGAGCGCGCCGGGACCCTCACCACCGTCCAGGACTTCCCCGGCCGCACCGGCTACTGGCAGGTGGGCGTGCCGCCGTCGGGCGCCATGGACGACCTGGCGCTGCGCCTGGGGAACCGCGCCCTGGGCAATCCGGAGGGCGCGCCGGGCCTGGAGTGCACCATCGAGGGGCCCGCCCTGCGGTTCTCGCACGACACCACCGTGTGCGTCACCGGCGCCCCCGCCGAGGTCACCGTGGACGGCGCCCCGGTCGCCGGCTGGGAGCCGGTGCGGGTCCCGGCCGGCGGACTGCTCGACGTGGGACCGGCCCGCGGCCCGGGCATGCGCACCTACGTGCTGGTCCGCGGCGGCCTGGACGTGCCCGAGTACCTGGGCAGCACCTCCACGTTCACCACCGGCGGCTACGGCGGGCACAGCGGCCGCGCCCTACGGCCGGGCGACGTGCTGCGGGCCGCCCCGGTCCCGGCGGACGCCCCCGAGCCCGCGCCCGTTCCCGAGGAGGAGCGGCCCGTCCTGCCCGCGCTCGTCGACGGCGGTGCGCACTGGGACATCGAGGTGTCCGAGGGACCGCACGCGGCCCCCGAGTTCCTCACCCGGGAGGGTATGGAGGCGTTCTACGCCACCGCCTGGAGGGTCCACCCCCAGTCGGCGCGCAACGGCGTGCGCCTGTCCGGCCCCAAGCAGGGCTGGGCGCGGCTGGACGGCGGGGAGGCGGGGCTGCACCCCTCCAACGTGCACGACACCGCCTACTCCGTCGGCGCCGTCAACCTGTCCGGCGACACCCCGGTGCTGCTCGGCCCGGACGGCCCCAGCCTGGGCGGGTTCGTCTGCCCGGTCACCGTGGTCTCCGGCTCCCGCTGGAAGACCGGCCAGCTCCGGCCCGGCGACACCGTCCGGTTCCACCCGGTCACCGAGGCCGCGGCCGAACGCCTGCACACCGAGCCCGCCGCGGCCCCGCTGCTGCGCGGCGCCACCGACGGCGACGACGGCGTCCTGGCCCGCCTCCCCGCCGGGCAGGACTCCCCCGAGGTCGTCTACCGGCGCGGCGGCCACGACAACATCCTCGTCGAGTACGGGCCGATGGCCCTCGACCTGGGACTGCGCATGCGCGTCCACGCCCTGATGACCGCCCTGGAGGAGGCCGGGACCGACGGGATCGTCGACATCACCCCCGGCGTCCGCTCCCTGCACCTGCACACCGACCCCGAGCGCCTGCCGCTGCGCACCCTGCTGGGACTGCTGCAGGAGGTCGAACGGGAGCTGCCGCCCGCCGCCGACCTGCGGGTGCCCAGCCGTACGGTCAGACTGCCGCTGTCCTTCGACGACCCGTCCATCCACGAGGCCGTCGCCCGCTACGGCACCGCCGTGCGCGACGACGCCCCCTGGAACCCCGACAACATCGAGTTCATCCGCCGCATCAACGGCCTGGACTCGGTCGACCGGGTCCGCGACATCGTCTTCGACGCCTCCTACCTGGTGCTGGGCCTGGGAGACGTCTACCTGGGCGCGCCCGCCGCCACCCCGCTGGACCCCCGCCACCGGCTGGTCACCACCAAGTACAACCCGGCCCGCACGTGGACCCCCGAGGCCGGCGTCGGCATCGGCGGCGCCTACCTGTGCGTGTACGGGATGGAGAGCCCCGGCGGCTACCAGCTCATCGGCCGCACCGTCCCCATCTGGTCGGGACTGGAGCAGTACGGCCCGTTCGAACCGGGGGTGCCGTGGCTGCTGCGGTTCTTCGACCGGATCAGCTGGTATCCGGTCGGCCACGGGGAACTGCTCGACCTGCGGGCGGACCTGCTCGCCGGGAACCGTGAGATCACGATCGAGGACGGGGAGTTCGCCCTCGCCGACCACGAGCGCTTCCTGGCCGACAACTCCGACTCCATCGCCGCCTTCCGCGCACGCCAGGCCGCCGCGTTCGAGGCCGAGCGCCTGGCCTGGGAGGCCGCCGGGGAGTTCGCCGACCGCCCCGAACCCGAACCCGTCGCCCCCGGCGTCCCGGAGCCGCCGCCGGGCGCCGCCCTGGTGGAGGCCCCGCTGGCCGCCTCCGTGTGGAAGGTGGACGTCCGCCCGGGCGACACCGTGGAAGAGGGGCAGCCGATCGTCCGCCTGGAAGCGATGAAGCTGGAGGTCGTGGTGCGGGCCCCCCGGGCGGGAACGATCTCCGAGATCCTCGTCACCCCGGGCCGGCACCTCGAACCGGGGAGCGCCCTGGCCGTCATCACGCAAGGAGAGCCCGCCTGATGCCCCACCCCACCGACCGCGTCCGCGCCGCCTACCGGCGGATCGCCGAGGCCGACCGCCCCGAGGTCTGGATCACCCTGCGCCCCGAGCACGAGGTGCGGGACGACGCCGGACTCCTGGAGGAGCGGCTGGCCGCGGGGGAGGACCTCCCCCTGGCCGGCCTGCTCCTGGCGGTCAAGGACAACATCGACGTGGCGGGGCTGCCCACCACGGCGGCCCACCCGGCGTTCGCGTACACACCGGACGAGAGCGCCCCCGCCGTGCGGCGGCTGGTCGAGGCCGGAGCCCTGGTCCTGGGCAAGACCAACCTCGACCAGTTCGCCACCGGGCTCGTGGGCACCCGCAGTCCCTACGGGGCGGTCCGCGGCGCCGCCGACCCGGAGCGGATTCCGGGCGGTTCCAGCTCGGGCTCGGCGGTGGCGGTCGCCCTGGGGATCGCGGACGTCGCCCTGGGCACCGACACCGCCGGATCGGGAAGGGTGCCCGCCGCCCTCAACGGCATCGTCGGGATCAAGCCCACCCTGGGCCTGGTCCCGGCCTCGGGAGTGGTCCCGGCGGCCCGGCCCTACGACTGCGTCACCGTGTTCGCCCGCGACCTGGGCACCGCCCGGAGCGCGCTGTCGGTGATGTCCGTCCCACCCGCCGCCCACCACCCCCGGCGGACGGCCTCCGGCAGCGGGGCTCCCCGGGACGAGGACCCCTACTCCCGCCCCGTGCCCGCCGACGTGCGTTTGGCCCCGCGCGGCGCGGGCCGGGTGGCGGTGCCTTCCCCGGGCGGTCTGGAACCGCTGCCGCAGGAGGAGAGGGAGGCCTTCGCGGCTGCCGTGGAGGCCCTGGAGAAGACCGGGGCGCAGACCGCCGAGGTGGACGTCGCCCCGCTGCTGGAGGCGGCCCGGCTGCTCTACGACGGCGCACTCGTCGCCGAGAGGTACGCGGCCGTCGGGGACTTCCTCAGGGCGCACCCGGAGGGCGCCGACCCCACGGTTTCGGGCATCATCCTGGCCGCGGAGGACATCCCCGCCCACCGGCTGGCCGCCGACCAGCAGCGCCTGGCCGCCTACCGGGCCGCGGCGCGGGGCATCCTCAACGGGTTCGACGCCCTGATGCTCCCGACCACCGTCGGGCACCCCACCCTGGCGGAGGTCGCCGCGGACCCGGTGGGGGTGAACTCGCGGCTGGGCACCTACACCAACTTCGTCAACCTGCTGGACCTGGCGGCGGTCGCGGTCCCGGCCGGGGAGGCCGGGGGCCGCCCGTTCGGGGTCAGCCTCGTCACCGGGGCGTTCCAGGACCAGGTGGCCCTGGACCTGGCGGGTGCGCTCACCGGGCAGGAACCGGGGGAGCTGCACCCGGACGCCGGGGTGGAGCTGGCGGTGTTCGGCGCCCACCTGCGCGGGCAGCCGCTGCACCACCAGCTCACCGAGCCGGGCGCCCGGTTCGTGGGAACCGCGCGGACCGCCCCGGAGTACCGGATGGTCGCCCTGCCCACCACCCCGCCCAAGCCGGGCCTGCAGCGGGTCGCCTCCGGCGGCGCCTCGCTGGCCTGCGAGGTGTGGAAGCTGTCCCCGGCCGCACTGGGCGCCTTCCTGGCGGCACTGCCCGCACCGATGTCCCTGGGCGCGGTCACCCTCTCCGACGGGCGGACCGTGGTCGGATTCGGCTGCGAGGCAGTCGCGGCCGAGGGCGCGCGGGACATCAGCGGGCATGGCGGCTGGCTCGCCTACCTGGAGGCGCAGCCGGAGTGAGGAGGGCCGCGGAGGAGTGTGCGGCGTGGTGCCGCCGGCGGTCCCGGAGGTCTGGGCGGGCCTCGGCGGCCGGTTCGCTCGTCCAAAGGCGCGGTTGGGCCGAGGAAGACCGTGGAGGAGTGTGCGGCGTGGTGCCGCCGGTGGTCACGGCGGCCGGGGCCGGCCCCTCCCCGGGTACCGGGGAAGGCCTACGGGGACCCCCGGCCCTTCCCCGCGTTTCCCCGACTCCCACCCGGGAAAGCGGAACGGGCCCCGCGACAAGTCGCGGGGCCCGCTCGGATCCCGGGTCAGCGGCGCGGCCGCCGCCGCCCGCGCGGCGCCTGGTCGCGGCGCCGCTCCTGGGGCGCGGAGGACCGCACCGTGACCGGCACGCCCGAGGGCTCGCGGGCCCCGGTCACCTCGGTCAGCTCCAGGGCGCCGACGCCCCCGCCCAGGCTGCGCGGCTCGATCCGGGCCCGGCTCATCAGCCGGGTCATGTCGCGGCGCTGGCCGGGCAGCACGAGCGTGACCACGTTGCCGGACTCCCCGGCCCGGGCGGTGCGCCCGCCCCGGTGCAGGTAGTCCTTGTGGTCGGTGGGCGGGTCGATGTTGACCACCAGGTCCAGCCCGTCCACGTGGATGCCGCGGGCCGCCACGTTGGTCGCGATCAGCGCCGTGACGTCGCCCCGCTTGAACTGGTCGAGGGTGCGCGTCCGCTGCGGCTGGCTGCGGCCGCCGTGCAGCGGCGCGGCCAGCACCCCGTTGGCCAGCAGGTGCTCGGCCATCCGGTCCACCGCGCGCTTGGTGTCGAGGAACATGATCACCCGGCCCTCGCGCGCGGCGATCCTGGTCGCGACGTCCTTCTTCTCCATGGGCGACACGTGCACCACGTGGTGCTCCATGGTGGAGACGGCGCCCTCGGACAGGTCCACCGAGTGGACCACCGGGTCGTGCAGGAAACGGCGGACCAGGGTGTCGACGTTGCGGTCCAGGGTGGCGGAGAACAGCATGCGCCGCCCGTCGGCCGGGACCTCCTGGAGGATCGCGGTGACCTGCGGCATGAAGCCCATGTCGGTCATCTGGTCGGCCTCGTCCAGGACGGCGGACTCCACCTTGTCCAGGACGCAGTCGCCGCGCTCCATCAGGTCGCGCAGCCGCCCCGGGGTGGCCACGACGAGGTGGACGCCCTGGCGCAGGGCGCGCGCCTGTCGGTGGATGGGCATGCCGCCCACGACGGTGACCGTGCGCACCCCCACCGAACGCGAGTAGGGCTCCAGGGAGTCGGCGACCTGCTGGGCCAGCTCCCGGGTCGGGGCCAGGACCACGGCCAGGGGGCGCCGGGGCTCGGCGGTGCGCCCGTCGAGACCGGCGAGCAGGGCCAGGCCGAAGGCCAGGGTCTTGCCGGAACCGGTCCGGCTGCGGCCCAGCACGTCGCGGCCGGCCAGGGAGTTGGGCAGGGTCGCCGCCTGGATCTCGGACGGCGTGGTCAGGCCCTGGCGGGCCAGGGTCCGCTTCAGCGACGCGGGCATGTCCAGCGCCTCGAAGGATTCCGCTGGCGGGAGCGCCGGGGTGACGGTGACGGGGAGCGCGAACTCCCCGGAGGGGCTGCCGCCGCCGCTGCGGGGGCGGGAGGCGGTGTGGGGACGCTGCCGGCCGTACCCACGGGAGGGGCGGCTGCGGCTCGTACCGGTGCGGTACGGATGACTCATGCGGGGCCTTTCGCCGACGGCGTTCGCCGGGCGGGAGGCCTTGCGGCCTCGCAGGGGGAAACCGGGTACGCCGGATGAATGAAACCTGTGCGCGCTCGTCCGGGGAATTCCGGGGCGCGGAGGAGGCCGGTCGGAGAACGATGTCCGAAGAATCGGCGGAGAAAAAGAAGAACGACGGAGTCCGGCGCCCGTAGGGCGGACCCCGCCGCAGGCGGGGAGCTCGCGCTCCCCGGGGATCAGGCTAGATCAGGGTGATGTTCTCGGCCTGGGGGCCCTTGGCCCCGGCAACGGCGTCGAACTGCACGGCCTGGCCCTCGGCCAGCTCACGGTAGCCCGTGGACTGGATGTTCGAGTAGTGGGCGAAGACGTCGGGGCCGCCGCCGTCCTGCTCGATGAAGCCGAAGCCCTTTTCGCTGTTGAACCACTTGACAGTACCGGTGGCCATAGGGGCACCTCTCGTTCGAAGAATGAAGAAAACCGCAGATGACGATTTTCCCGTCACCGCGGTGATCTCCCGACGAGAAGTCAATCCATCGGGCTCACGACTGCAACTTCTTAGAACCTAGCACACGAAGATTCTGCTGTCCCGGTAATTCGATGTGTCGCATGGCACCGGGACATGTGGTATCGAAACCGCAGAAAATGTGTTGGGGCCCGGGGTTCCCCCCCGGGCCCCGCCGCGTCAGGTCGGGCCCGTGCCCTCCTTGGCGGCCAACTCCCGCATCAGGCCCCTGTAGTGGCGCGACCGCGCCCCCAGGATGCCCGCCGCCAGCAGGGTGGCGATGAGCGAGGCCGCCAGCACACCGGTCTTGGCGTGCGCCAGGTGCTCGGGCGAGTTCGCGAAGGACAGCTCACTGATGAGCAGCGACACCGTGAACCCGATGCCGGCCAGCTGGGACATGCCGACGATGTCGATCCACTTCAGGCTCGGGTTCAGCTCGGCCCGGGTCACCTTGGTGGTGATCCAGGACCCGCCCGCGATGCCGATTGCCTTGCCGGCGACCAGCCCCAGGATGATGCCGAGGGAGGCCGAGTCGGTGATGACCGCGCCCAGCCCGTCGATGACCACACCGGCGGAGAAGAACGCGAAGATCGGCAGGGCCAGGCCCGCCGACCAGGGGCGCAGCAGCTGCTCCACACCGTGGCTCGGGTCGTGAGCCTCCCCGGGCAGGGCCTTGGTGCGCATCAGCAGGCCCATCGCCACACCGGCGATGGTGGCGTGCACGCCGCTCTCGTGCATCAGCACCCAGATCAGCACCGCCAGCGGCACGTACACGATCCAGTTGGGCAGCCGCGAGGCGTTGAGCCTGGCGGCCAGGCCCCTGCCGCGCTGGAGGTACCCGAAGAGCGCCAGGCCGACCGCGGCGGCGGCCAGCATGAGCAGGTCGATGCCGGAGGTGTAGAACACCGCGATGACGATGATCGCGCCCAGGTCGTCGACGATCGCGAGGGTCAGCAGGAAGGTCCGCAGCGCGGGGGGCAGGTGGCGCCCCACGACCGCCAGGATGGCCACCGCGAACGCGATGTCGGTGGCCATCGGGATCCCCCAGCCCTGGACGGTGTCCGGCGAGGAGAAGTTGAGCGCGGCGTAGATCGCGGCGGGCACGACCATGCCGCAGACCGCGGCGATGATCGGGAGCATGGCGCGGCGCGGGTTGCGCAGCTCGCCGTTCACGAACTCCTGCTTGAGCTCGTTGCCCACGACGAAGAAGAAGACGGCGAGCAGCGCGTCGGCGGCCCAGGTCTCCAGCGAGAGGTTCAGGTGCAGGGACTCGGGACCCACGGTCACCGAGCGGAGGTTCTCGTAGACCTCGCCGAAGGGCGAGTTGATCCAGAGGATCGCGACCAGCGCCGCACCGATCAGGAGGAAGCCCCCGACGGTGTCGCTGCGCAGTGCTTCGGCGAGTCGTGCGAGGGGCCCTCGGGATGTGGAGTGTGCCAGCGGGTCGATGCTCATAGGCGACTTTCTGGAGACGGCTGTCGGACCGCCGACCAGTCTTCCCGGCACACCTAGGACTTGCGAGCGACACCTCCGGGCACCCCGGAGAAGATGTGAAAGTCCAGAACAGAGCATATACGTCCGTTTTTCATGCTGAACAGTCGGGGGAGTCCGCTAGGCTTGTCCGCCGGTGTGCCGGGAAGACTGGTCGGCGGTGGCATAACCCTCATCCGGAAACGAGCAGGTGCCCGATGCCCGACCCACACCTCCACGGTACGCACGTCTACCGCTCCGACACCGGCGCCCGCGAGGTCCGGAACTGGTGCGAGGAGCGGATCGCCTCATGGCCCGCGCTCACCCCGCTGCCCCCGCTGCGCACCGCGCTGGGCACCACCCGCGCCTTCACCGCGCCGGGTGGGGACGCTCCTCCGGTGATCTTCCTCAGCGGCACCAACTTCAACTCCGCCACCTCGGTGGACCTGGCACGGAGCCTCGCCCGCGACCGGACGGTCACCCTGGTCGACCTGCCCGGGCAGCCCGGGCTCAGCGAGGGGCTGCGCCCCCGCTCCGGTCGGGCCGCCGCCTACGGTGCCTGGCTCGACGAGGTCCTGCCGCTGCTCACCGGCCGCCCGGCGACCGTGCTCGCCCACTCGCTGGGGGCCGCCGTGGCCCTGGCCGCCAAACCCTCCGAGCTGGTCCGGGCCGTCGTGATGGTCGGGCCGGCGGGACTGTCCGCGGCGTCGGTGAACTCGGACCTGATGCGGGTCACCCTGCCGTGGATGATCGGGCCGCGCGACGACAAGAGCACCCGCCTGCTCGACTACATGAGCGGCCCGGCGCACACCTCGAAGGCGCGGGGGCTGCCGGTGCACCCGCTGGCGCCGTGGATGACCCTGGTCGGGCGGTACTGCCGGACCAGCCTGGCCCCGGGCCCGCTGCCCATGGAGTGCCTGCGGCCCTGGGAGGACACCCCGGTGGTCGTGGCCACCGGTTCGGACGACGCGTTCTACTCGCCCGCCCGCCTGCACGGACCGGCCCGGCGGCTCCTGGGCGCGGAGGTCGCCGTCCTGGAGGGGGCCGGGCACCTGGCGCCCTACGAGCAGCCCGAGCGGGTCGCCGAGCTGGTGCGCTCCCTGGACTGACCGCGCCGCTCCCGCCCCCGGCGGCGCGCCGGCCGTGCCGCCCGGGACGGCCGCGGCCGTGCCGACGGGCGGGGGTCCGCCGTTCCGGACGACCGCGACCGAGCGCACCACCGCGCCCAGGCTGCGCGGGCCGTGTGGGCCGCCCCGGGCCCGTGCACGGACCCGTCGAGGGCGTCCGGCAGAGACCTGCGGGCCCGTCCGGGTTCAGTCGTGCTCCGCCTCCGCGGTGTTCCCGTCGAGGGCGATCCGGTCCAGGGTGCGGTTCCCGATCCCGGCCAGCAGGGGGGAGTCGTCCGAGTGGGTGGCCAGCAGTACCCCGAAGAGCAGCGCCCAGGCGCGGGCACGCTCCCACACGTACGGGTCGACGACGCCCGCCGCGTCCACGCGGGCGCGGAACGCGGACCGCTCCGCGGGGCCGAACAGCATCCAGGCGAGGGCCAGGTCGGTGGCGGGGTCCCCGGAGGTCAGGTCGCCGAAGTCGAGGACCGCGGACAGGCGCGACCCGTCACCGGACACCAGGATGTTCGCGGGGTGCAGGTCGCCGTGCAGCCACAGCGGCGGTCCGGACCAGGCGGGCGCGGCGACCGCACGGTCCCAGAGAGCAGCCAGCAGGTCCCGGTACGGCAGGTCCGGAGCGGCCCCCAGACGCTCGCGGAACCCGGCGTCGCGGTCGGCCAGGGGCACACCGCGGAACGGGTTGGCGGGGGCGTCGGCGGGCGCGGGGACGTGCAGGCGGACGGCGAACTCCGCCAGCGGGGCGGCGAGCCCGCCCCGGTCGGCGTCGGGGACGTCGGCGGCGAGGCGCCCCTCGAACCAGGGGACGACCGACCAGTACCAGGGGTAACCGCGTCCGGGGACGCCGACGCGCACCGGCGCGGGCACCGGCGTCCGCAGGCGGGAGGCGATCCCGCCGAGCCACCGCTGCTCGTTGCGGGTGAGCGCGGCGGCCCGCTCCCGGCGGGGCAGGCGCACGGCCAGGGAGCCGCCCAGCCGCAGGAGGGTGTTGTCCCAGCCGCCGCCGGCGGGGGTGAGGGGCAGGTGGGCCAGGTCCGGGTGCTGTTCCGCGAGGAGGGACCGGACCAGTGCGGGGGTGATGTCCACCTCGGCCTGGGGAATGTGCATCCCCCCATCCTGCGCCATGCACGGGAGCGGCCGGGAACCCGCCGACGGGTCCCCGGCCCCGGTGTCAGCGCTGCGGCCGCTCCCGGGAGCGGGCGGACTCGGTGTGCGAGTCCGGTTCGTCCTCGGGCAGCGGCACCGCCCGCAGGACCTCCTCCGCCTCGTAGAAGTCCGCGGGGGGCATCGCCCGCAGCGCGCTCAGAACCTCCTCGTCTCCGCCCGCCTCCAGGGCGGCGGCGACGATGCGGTCCCGGTCCGCCGGAAAGTCGATGCCCTCCAGGATGCGGCGCAGGCCCGCCAGACCGCGTTCGACCCCCATGGCCCCTCCCCCGTGCGCCGCGGGCCCCTCCCGCGGCGCACGGGGCGACTACCCGGCGGCCGGGAGCGTCAACCCCCGTCCGACCACAGCCCGGTGACGGCGTCGACCGTCGCGACCACCGCGGCGTGCCGGGCCAGCCCCGCCAGCGCCGCGTCCTGCCGCTCCTGCTCGTAGGTGCCGGTGGCGTCCGCCGCCACCACCACCCGGAACCCGTGCTGGAAGGCGTCCCGGGCGGTGGCGTCCACGCAGCAGTCCGTGGTGAGTCCGCACACCACCAGCCAGGAGACGTCCGACGCGTAGAGCAGGCGGGCCAGGTCGGTGCCGTGGAACGCCGAGTAGCGGCGCTTGGTCACCACCTCCTCGCCCTCGCGCGGGTGCGCTCCGAACCACTCCGGGCCCGGTGTGCCCACCAGGCACGGCTCCTTGGCGGCCGCCTCCCCGGGCGTGAGGTCCGCCAGCCCGCGCAGCCACCGCGAGGCGTCCCAGGGCTCGTCCGGGTCCTGCTCCAGCCGGGTCCACAGCACGGGCACCCCCGCAGCGCGGGCCCGGTCGACCAGCAGCCGGGTCCGGGCCAGCGCTGCGTCGACCCGTGCCCGGGCGCCCGGGTCCAGCCAGGGCAGCCGCTCCGGATCGCCGAAGTCCCGCTGCGGGTCCACGACGAGGACGGCCGCCTCCCCGGGCGGCCCGGGCAGGGGGCGGGGGTGCCCCGCGGTGTCGAGGAGGGGGCCGGTCACCGCTCCTCCTTCACCCCGGCCGGGCGCAGCAGCGGCATCACCCGCTTCCCGAAGTCCGCCAGGTCGGCGTGGTAGTCGGGGAAGATCAGCATCAGGCCGTCCAGTTCCGCGAACTCGACGACCTCCCGGATGCGCTCCGCCACGGTCTGCGGGGACCCGGTGACGAACGGCGTCTGGAACGCCTCGTCCTCGGGCCGCTCCGCGGTCAGCGACAGCGCCCGGTCCGGCGGCAGCCCCCACGACACCTTCATGTTGACGAGCGCCTCCACGTCCGCGCCGCGTCCGTACTCCAGCCGGCGGGCCTCGGCCTCCTCGTCGGTGTCGGCCAGGACGACCGTCAGCATCGAGTAGGTGCGGATGCTCCGCCCCCGCTTCTCCGCTCGCAGCTTGACGTCGCGGCAGGCGTCCCGCAGGCCCGGGAGGTCCTGGGCGGTGAGGAAGGACCCGTCGCAGTGCCGGGCCTGGAAGTCCAGCCCGGCCTCGGAGCGGCCCGCGGCGATCAGCGTCGGCCGGGTCCCGGGGTGCGGCAGCGACCGGCAGTCGTCCAGGCGGAAGTACTCGCCGTCGTGGTCCACCGACCGCTCCGTCCACAGCCGCTCCAGTACCGAGGCCCATTCCTCGGTCCACCGGTAGCGGTCGGCGTGGGACAGGCTCTCGTCCCACAGCCCCATCTGGGAGAACTCCTTGGCGTAGGCGCCCACGACGATGTTCATCCCGGCGCGGCCGCCCGCGATGTCCTGGAGGGTGGTGAACATCTTCGCGGCGATCGCCGGGTGGAACAGGTTGGTGTGGACGGTCGCCCACACCTTGACCCGCTCGGTGGCCTCGCCAGGCCCGCCATCATGGTGACGGACTCCAGGGTCCGGCCCCAGTGGTCGGTGGTGCCGTCGTAGCCGCGCCACTTTCCCATGGACATGATGAAGTCCAGGCCGTACTGCTCGGCAAGGACCGCGGCCCGGCGGTTGTAGGCGTAGGTCGCCTCCGGGTGCGGTGCCGTTTCGGAGACGATCCACCCGCCGCTGCCGATGGGCAGGAAGATCCCGTACTCGGTGTCGGCGGCCGTCGTCCCGCCAGGTTCTGACAACTCGGTTCCCTCACTCTGATGAATCAAGGGGCACCGGGGCCCTCGCCCCGGTGCCCGTGGCCGTTCCCCCGGGGTCCGGGGTTACTGCTCTTCCTTCTCGGCGGGCCAGCTCACGTTCCCGGCGACGTACACGGCCTCCAGGTAGTGCGGCTCGAAGAGGGGCTCCAGGTCGGGCACGTCGTCGAGGGCGCCGCTGGCGACCAGGTTCTCCGTCTCGGACTCCGTCAGGCCCAGGTCGATGTAGCCGACGGCGGTCTCGTCGGGGGTGGAGGCGCGCACCAGCTCGCTCTCGGCCTCCCAGACCCTGAGGTTGTGCTCGACGTCGAACTCACCGGTCGGGTCCAGGGCGGCGGCCTGCTCCACGCACTCCTGCCCGTTCTCCTCGCAGTACTCGAACGCCTTGGCGACGGCACGCAGGAAGTCCTCGACCACGGTCCGGTTCTGGGACGCCCACTCCGGGTTGGTGGCCATGACGCCGAAGGAGCCGACCACCCCGAAGTCCTCGGGCAGCCACTCGACGTACTCCTCGCCCATGGCGTCCAGCTGGTGCGGCTCGTTCGAGCGGAAGGCCGCCAGAGCCTGTACCTGGTCGCGGGGCAGGACGCTCGGGTCGTAGCCGGAGTCGACCTGCTCGATGGAGTCCACGTCGACCCCGGCGGAGTTCAGCATCGCCTCCAGCGGGGCGGCCAGCATGCCGGGCCGCCCCAGGGTCTGGCCCTCCAGGTCCTTGAGGTCCTCGACGTCGGGACCGGTCAGCAGGGAGGCGATCGGCAGGTGCCCGTAGGTGGCGACGCCGACGATCTCGTGGTCCTGCTCGTTGGCCTGGACGATCTCGGCCTCGCTGGCGACCGGGGTGAAGTGGGCGGTGCCCGCCGACACCAGCTGCGAGCTGGCCATGATGTCGCCGGTCCCGCCCTGGATCTCCACGTCCAGGCACACGGAGTCGAAGAAGCCCAGGCCCTCGGCGGCGAACACCTCCAGCTGGCTCACGGAGGCCTGGTAGAAGTAGCCGGAGATGAAGGTGATGGTGCCCGCGTCCTGGTTCGTACTGCACCGCTCGTCGTTGATGGCGAGATCGGATTCGGGCGGGGTCTCCTCCGCGGCTCCGGAGCCGCCGCACGCCGCGGTGGCGAGCACGGCCGCGGCCAGGGCCGCGGCGCCGAGGTACCGGTTCAGGGGTGTGGTGGGGGTGGTCATCTGGGGGGTTCTTCCGTTCGTTGGACAGGGTGGGATCTGCGGGTACGGGAAGCGTGGGTGCGCTGCGACTCGTGCCAGAAGAGCGCCTGGCGCTCGACGACGGAGACCAGCGCCAGCATGAGCACGCCCAGGGCGGCCAGACAGGCGATCGCCGCGTAGACGGAATCGAGGCGGGCGGCGGAGGCGGAGGTGCGGATGAGGGTGCCGAGGCCGCCGGTACTGCCCGCGGCCACGAACTCGGCGACCACCGCGCCCACGATGGACAGCGGCATGACCACGCGCAGCGCGGCCAGCGTGTAGGGCAGGCCGTAGGGGATGCGCAGCCGCCACAGCACCTCGAAGCGGGACGCGTGCAGGGTCCGGAACACGTGCAGGACGGGTTCCGGCACCGCGCGCAGCCCGGTGGTCACGTTGATCAGCACCGGGAAGAACGTGATGATCGCGGTGACGATGACCTTGGGCGCCATACCGAACCCGAACGCCACCACCAGGCCGGGGGCCAGCGCGACCACCGGTGTCACGTTGAGGACCACGGCCAGCGGCATGAGGGCGCGCCGTACCACCGGCACCTCCGACATGACCAGGGCCAGGACGAACGCGACGCCCGCCCCGCAGGCCACCCCCGCCAGGGCGATGGACAGGGTGCTCCAGGCGTTGGAGAGGAAGACCTCGGGCCGGTCCGCCAGGGTGAGCCCGACGTCGGAGAGTCGGGGGAGGATGTACGGGTGCTCGGCGGCCACCGCGGACCAGCCGACGCCCAGCAGCAGGACCACGACGGCGGTGGGTCCCCAGGTCGCCGGGTGCAGGGGGCCGCGGGTCCGCTCCCGGCGGCGGCGTGCGGTGGCGGGTCCGGGCGGCGGTCCCGAGCGGTCGCGGGCGGGGCGCGGGGGTGCTGGTGCGGTCATCTCGGTGCTCTCGCTCATAGCGGGACGAGGTCGTCGGGGGCGGCTCCGGCCTCCCAGGCGGACTGCAGGGACGCGCGGACGCGGTCCTCGATGGCGTGCAGACGAGGCCCGGTCGCGACCGCGGCGTCCCGGGGGCGGGGCAGGTCGACCGGCAGAACCTCGCGGATGCGGCCGGGGCGGGCGGACATGACGACGATCTCGTCGGAGAGGACGACCGCCTCCCGCACCGAGTGGGTGACGAAGACGACCGTCGTCGCCCGGCGCTGCCACAGGCCCAGGAGCTGCAACCGCAGCGCCTCGCGGGTGAACTCGTCCAGGGCGGAGAAGGGCTCGTCCATGAGCAGCAGCCTGGGGCGCAGGCCGAAGGCGCGGGCGATGGCCACCCGCTGCCGCTGACCGCCGGAGAGCTCGTGCGGGTACCGGTGGGCGACGTCGGACAGGCCGACCGCCCGCAGCAGGTCGTCGGGGTCCTCGCCGCCGGTTCCGGCGCGGCGGTTGACGCGGCGGGGCAGGGCGACGTTGCGGCGCACGGTCTGCCAGGGCAGCAGGGCCGGGGTCTGCGGGACCAGGCCCACCCCCTTGGCGGCGCACAGGGCGCCCGGGGTGGAGCCGAAGAGCGAGACCTCCCCGGCGTCGTGGTCCTCCAGCCCGGCGATCACCCGCAGCAGGGTGGACTTGCCGCAGCCGCTCGGGCCGATGAGGCTGACGAAGCGGCGCGGCCCGATGTCCAGGTCCACGGACTCCAGGGCCGGGCGGTCGGGATCACCGCCGGCGTAGGCCTTGGTGAGGCCGCGGATGCGGATGCCGAGGTCATCCGGGGACTGTGTCATACCCGCTCCTCGTTCCGGGTGAGCACATGGTCGCACAGGGTCGTTGCCCGAGGTGTGGGATCGGTGGGCACGGCGGTCAGGCGACGCTGGTGAGGAGGCGGGGGCCGGGTGGTCCGGCGGTCACGTACAAGAATTCCACGGGGGCACCCTCCTGTCGCTCCCCGGGCACGACGGACCGGGGGCTGGCGGTTGGAGAGCGGGTGGAAGATCGGCGATCGACGGCCCGCGGGGTTGTGTGACGGGGTGAGACGTTAGGGAACCGGCATTAACTGTGCATGAAGGCTCCGTCACGTACCGATATCGAGGACGCGTACACGGAGATCCGCGTCCAGCAGGCCGACGGTGATCCGGTGCGTGGCGAACGCACTGGGCAGCCATGCCCCCCGGCCGAACAGCCGGGCCAGGGGTTCTCCCAGGACCAGCAGCACGCGCGCCCGGGGGAAGTGGGTGTCCCGCAGCCAGGCGAGTTTGAAGGCGTCGGCGATGACCTTGTTGCGTTGGGACGACTTCACCTGGCCGGAGAAGGGCGAGCACTGCACCAGCAGGCTCGGCGGATCCCCGTCGGCACAGTCGACGCCGATCCGGACCCCGTCGGCGAGCGTGAACTCGCGCGGTGCCAGGTCAAGACCGAGTTGCGCGGACAGCGCCCGGGCCACCTCGGTGTTGTCGGGACGCCGGGCGAGGGTGTCCGCGGGTTCGCGTACCGCTGTTTCCCTCATGGCAAGAAGACTTTAGTGCACAAGAGCCCCAGAGACCTCCCTCATTCGGGCTTTGTCCTGTGTGCTCAGAGATGGGTCCGATGTATTCACCTGCGCTTTTCTCGAATGCTAATTGTGACGCGTTTCACAGATTAGGGGGCTGGGTGGGGCCGGGCTGGAACCCCGTACCCGTAAGGCTTTCGGGGGGTTCCTCCTCCGTACGCCTGTGCGCCGGATGTCGGATGACCCACCCTTTCCCGAGAAAGTTGAAAATCGGACGACAGGCATTTCCCGACGTCACGGCGTAATCGGTTCGGAGGCCCGGGGTGTTTCCGGTGCGCCTGCGCTCGGGGCGTCCGCCGGCCCGAACCGATCGACCGGCCGGGGCGTGCACCGGTGAGGACCCCCGGCCTCGCCCGGGGTGCGGGCACACCGAGGGGAGGCCCGGCCGTAGCCGGGTCCTCGGTCTGCTCGGCCCCGGCCCGGGCGCCTGTTCGTGCGACCGGAGGGGGCGGGGACGGGGCGTTCGCGGTGCACACCGACGACGTCGGCGGCGGCCCGCCGGTCCGGGTCACCGCCCGGGAGTCCGCCTCCGCCGCGGCGCCGGACCCGTGTGGGACCCCCGGCCGGGCCTACGGGTTCGCGGAGGAGGCGGCGCGCAGCAGCCGCAGCTGACCCAGCTCGGCGCCGTTCTTCATCAGCTCGGCGTTGACCCACGCCACCGTGTCCGCCACCGTCATCCCCGACCCCTCCGGCCAGGGGAAGGGGGCGGGGGAGTCGGGGGAGACCGTCGGCAGGACGGCGACCCACTCCTCGCGCAGCGCCGCCAGCCACTCCACCACCCCCTCGGGGCCGGGCCAGGCCACCGCCTCCCGGTCCCGGGGAGCCCGCCCCGACAGGTGGTCCAGGGTGACCCCCCACCACCAGCCGATGTGCCAGGTCACCCAGCCGACGGTGGGGACGGGGACCGGGTCGGGCTCTGTGTCGGCCCAGTCGGGGGTCCAGCCGTCCCCGGACCTGTGCATCGTCCAGCACAGGCCGGCGGGCTCCCACAGGACGTCCTCGGGGACCAGGCGGTCCAGGTGGTACTCCACCAGGCCCCAGGTGAGGTCGAACTGGCGGTGCAGCAGGTCGATACGTGCGTCGCTCATGCCCGGCAGCCTCGCACACACGGCACACCGGCCCCAGTGATTTTTCAGCCGGCGCGGCGCACGGACCGCCCCGGGTCGACGAGCGCGCCCGGGCCCCTCCGATCCGGGCGACCCCGCCCCGCCGGGCGGTGATGGCGGCCCCGCCGGGCGGCCCGGTCAGGACACCTCCGGGCCGGGCCCATCCGCCGCCGGGTGCGGGTGCACCGGCCCCGTTGACACCGGGCGCATACTCGACTGCGTGCCCGCGGGTGTATCCGGTAGACTCTGGCCTCGGTGGCGTCGGCCCTGCTCATATGGGGCCTGCCACGGGCCTCTAGCTCAATTGGCAGAGCAACGGACTTTTAATCCGTGGGTTCAGGGTTCGAGCCCCTGGGGGCCTACACTTTCCCACCTGGGCGTTCCTCTTCCGCAAGGGACGCCCTTCGTCGTTTCCGGGGGCTTGGGAGCCCGTAGGGAGCCCGGGAGTGCGGGGACCGCCCCCGACAGCGCGCCGACGGGGCACCACCGCGGCCGCCGCTTCGGCCGCGCGCTTGGCCACCTCGGGCACCACGGACGTGTACGTGTCCGCCGTGATGGTGATCGACGAGTGCCGCAACATGGCCTGGACGGTCTTCATGTCCACCCCGGCCGCGAGAGCGATGGTCGCGGCCCCGTGCCGGAGGTCGTGCAACCGGAGGGGTGGGAGGCCGGCCTCGAACGCCAACCGGTGGAACTCGTCGGTCACCGTGGCCGGGTGCAGCGGCGCCCCGTTCTCCCGGGTGAAGATGTGCCCGACGCCCTCCCACACCTCACCTCAGGCGAGACGGTCCTCGTTCTGCCGGGCGCGGTGCGCCTTCGCCTCGGCCCCGGCCGCGTCGAGGTGCACGGTCCCCTCGCTGCCCTCGGTCGTCTTGGTGGCGGCCTCGTCGACCTCCCAAGGGCACACCCGCGGACGAAGGAGGAGATGGCGGAGTGGCGTGCCTACGTCGACAACCCGGTCCGGGCGCTGCGCAAGATCACCCACGACACCCTTCCGAAGCGGGGGAAGGTGGTGGCCGCCTCGGGGCCGCGGGAGGGTGAACAGGTGTGGTGGGTGGACGGGGTGGCGTACACCGATGTCCCCGAAACGGTGTGGGCGTTGGTGCGCAAGCGGGCCAGGGTCGAGGGCGCCCCGGAGTGCATCCCCGCGGACTACACGGCGCGGGTCGAGGCGGAGCAGCGGCGCCGGGCGGAAGCCGCGGCACGCCGGGAGCCCCGGAAGCACAAGGAGGCCGCCGGCAACGACGCCGACGGCCGAACCTCAACATAGGTCTGACCTTCGATCATCGCAGGTCAGGAAAGGACAATCCCTCAGGTCGGAGTCTCTCTCGCGCAGCCTCAAGGCGCTGCTTGTAGTCGGGTGCGAACAGTTCAGGAAGCGTCTTGTCCAGCGTCCCAGCGATGCGATGGATGGGTGCCCACACGGCTGGATCTTTGATCACATCGCTGAGGTCGGTCATCTGGAGCTCCTCCAACCAGTGCGACAGCACCAGCGCCTCGTCACCCGTGAGCTTGATCGTGACCTGGCTATCGCGCATGCGCATCCTCCGATGTGGCTTTCAGACCGACCGCAGAAGCTAGCAAACAAATGCGTTGCGTGGGCTCGGACCGTTGGGTGGCCGGGCCACCCAACGGGAGTCGGAAACGGGTCTCTGTTTCGTGCCGGGTGTGATGGCGGCTCTGGCGTGTCCGCGGATCAGCGGTCTCGGCGAACACCTGCATTGAGGTCTTCAGCCACGCGGCCCTGATGTCTTGTGACTCGTCCAGGGTGTGATCACGCACGCCATTGGGCCCGTACGCGGGCGAGCGATCCGCGCGTAGGGGCAGGTGCGCGCAGTACCAGGCTCGCACGGCGCCTGCTCGCTCGGTGTCCGTGCCGGTCCTCAGGTAGTCCACCAGTGCCGACATCACACGGCGGCGTCCGAAGACGTAGACCGCCGGCTCGACGAACCAATGGCAGAAGCTGGGATCCGGGTCGTACACGGCCGCGGTCATCAAAGGGGTGAACAGATCTTCGGGAAGGTGCGCCCGCTCGAGCAGGGCCTTGCGTACCGCATGAGCGAGGCGGCGGGCACGCCTGCTATCCGGCTGCACAGCGACGTCTTCGATGTCCGGCAGTCGAGCCGTCTCCGTCGCACAGCTCAGGAATGAACGCCGTTCCATGCTGTTCTTCTCGCCTTTGGCCATGACCTGACGGCGTTCTAGACCGGCGGCGTTCACGGGTACAGAGCCGGTGGTGACTGCGCCTCGGAGGGCTACGGATTCGGTCTTTGGCCAGGGACGGGAGTTCGCTCGCGGTTGCTCCGGTGCCGGGAGAGCGGACGGTGCCGGGCGGCGTGGCATGTTCTTGGCGTTGCGGGGGCGGTGGGGAGCCGCCGGGCATGGTGGGCCGTATCGGCGTGGCGGGGTGGACGGAGCCCGAACTGGCACTATGTCGTGGTGTTCGAGAAAGGGGGGCCCGTGTCATGGGTCAGTCGGATCATTCACGCCGTCGAGTGGGAACCGAGGGATGTTGACATCGCGTGGGATGTGATCGAGGAGCGTCTGGGGACAGCGCTTCCTGCTGATTACAAGGAGCTCTGCCGGTGCTTCGGCGTGGGGGAGTTCAGCGGGTATCTGTATGTGTACGGTTCGCCGGGAGGCGTCGAATCGCAGGTAGTGGACTGGCTAGCGCCGATGTGGCGTGTGCTGGAGGAGCATCCGACCGGGCCGGATATCTATGAGCCGTACGGTACCTACCGTCCAGGTGGTCGGGGCCTAATTCATTGGGGCATGTCGGTGACGGCCGCGGAGTTCTGTTGGGCCGCTGATGCCAAGGCTCCGCCGGAGGACTGGCCGGTGGTGGCGCGGGAGGAGGCTGGTGACTGGCAGCTCTTGCCGATGTCGGCCTCGGAGTGTCTCTTCCGTGTCCTGACCGATGTCACCTTTGAGGACTTCACTGTGGCGGACTTGGTGGAACCTCCGTTCTTTACACCGTACGAGGCGTAGAAGGGGATGCCAGCCTGCGCTGTGGCGGTGCTTGCGCCTCACACTGAACCGGTGCCTGCCGACCGGTTCCGATTGCCCGTGGTCGGGCTGACCTGAACGTTCACTGAACACGGAATCGGCCACCTCCTGATCGATTCTCTGGATGGTGGCCTCATCTGAAACGGAGCGGATAAGGGCACGCGGCGGAGGCGCTGGCCTGGCTCCTACGGATTTGATCCGTGACTTGTGAGGTGGGGTGATTGCTCGGTGGTTGCTCCGGTGCTGGGGGACGGGTGGTGCCGGGTGGTCCTGTGCGGTGCCAGCACTGCGGGGCGGTGGGGGAGCTCCTGGGGCATAGTGGGACGTATCTCCGCCACAGAATCGGACTTTTAATCCGTGGGTTCAGGGTTCGAGCCCCTGGGGGCCTACACTTTCCCACCTGGGCGTTCCTCTTCTGCAAGGGACGCCCTTCGTCGTTTTCGGGGGCTTGGGAGCCCCTAGGGAGTCCGGGAGTGCGGGGATTATCCCCGACAACGCACCGACGGGGCACCGCTGCGGCCGCCCATTCGGCTACTTCGGGCACTACGGACGTGCAGGTGTCCGCCGTGCTGGTGATCGACGAATGCCGGAGGCCGTGTGCGGGGGTGGATGGCGGTCTTGCTCCGAATGCCGACCGCTGGGAATCGCCGTCGGCTGTCGTCTCCGAACCACCACGGATCGCGGGTCGTCACACTCTCCTGCCGGGACCCGAGCCGAGGAGCTGAGCATCGCATGGCAACGAACACGACCCGGTCGGAGCGACGCCGGGCGGTGACCGTACCGGTCGCGTTGACCGCTGCTGGCTTCGTGCTCTACGCGCTGGTGCGCATTCTGGGACTGGAGCGCGGCTTTCCGCTCGTCCCTCTGCTCGCCTACGCCCCTCTCGTTCTGTTCGCGGCACCGGTGGCGCTGCTGGGCGCCGCCCTGCTCCGGCGTTGGTGGTCGGCCGCGGCCATCGCCCTGGCCGGGATCCTGCTGGCGATCGCCATCCTGCCGCGCGCCTTCGAGAGCGGGCCCGTGGCCTCGGCGGGGCCACCCCTGCGACTGCTCACCCTCAACACGCACTTCGGACACGTGGATCCGGGCACCATTGTGGATCTGGTTCGTGAGCACGAGGTGGAGCTGCTCGCCCTTCAGGAGGTCACCCCCGAAATGGCCACGGGACTGGACGCGGCCGGGTTGGACGAGCTGCTTCCGTACGCGGTGGACCACTCCGCCCCGGCGGCGGCCGGGGGGTCGGTGCACTCGGTTCACCCGCTCGACGACCTCGGTGACGTGGGGCACGACATCGGTTCACTGGCCATGCCGCGTGCCGGACTGACGGTCCCGGGCGCCGTTGGGCCGGTGGAGGTGGTGTCCGTCCACCCGATGTCCCCGCGTCGCCCCTCCTCGATGGCCGCCTGGCGGGACGGGCTGCGCGGTCTGCCCGAGGCCACCGATGACACCGTCCGCATTCTTGCCGGGGACTTCAACACCACCCTCGACCACGCAGAGATGCGCGACGTCCTGGCGAGTGGTTACACCGATGCCGCCGCCCACCTGGGCCAGGGCCTGACCGGCACCTGGCCGGTGGGCGAGCCCCTGCCCAAGGCCGCCATCGACCACGTGCTGGTGGACGATCGGGTCGCCGTAGTGGAACTGGAGATCCTGGACGTGCCGGGAACCCCGCACCGAGCCCTGGTGGCCCGCCTCCTGCTGCCGGGCGGCCCGGCCTGACTCGGCGCCGAGGGCGGGTGTTCCGGCGATCAGAGGGCCGGTGGCTCCGCCGACCGCCGGACGCGGCGCGTCGCCCGCGCGCCCGGTGGTCGGGGAGGGCTCGGAGCGTTGCCCGGGAGGCTTCTCATTCGGCGCGGCGGAGCACGTCGGCGAGGCGGTCGAGCGCGGGCTGGACGACCGCGAAGTAGGCCCAGCGGCCACGCTGTTCCCGCGTCAGGAGACCGGCGTCGACGAGCAGCTTCATGTGGTGGGAGACGGTCGGCTGGGAGAGGCCCACCAGCTCCTTCAGGTCGCAGATGCAGGCCTCGCCGCCGGGTGCGGCGGCGACCATGGAGAGCAGGCGCACCCGGGTCGGGTCCCCCAGGGCCTTGAAAGTGCGCGCCAGCGTTTCGGCAGCGTCCTCCTCGATGACCTCCGAGGCCAGCGGGCCGCAGCAGGCGACGCCATTGCCGGAGGGGGCGTCGATCACGGTGAGGCTCTTCATGGGACGAGCCTACCAGGAGACATTGACAAACTTCGATACATCGGTAATCGTCGATGCATCAGAAGCATCGATGTCCATCGATATGTGAGGCGTGCCATGGTCGGTTCACGCGGGATCGCAGCCGGTCCCGAGCCTTCGGGAGGGACGGCCGGCAGCGGCCGTCCGAGAGGAAGAGGGCTGTTCGGCAGGTGGTTCGGCGGGGCCGAGCGCCTCGGGCGGGTGGAGTTCTGCGACTCCTGCGGCGAGGTCTGCACGCAGGCGTGCCGAGCCGAGGCCCACAGGGAGCGCGTCCGCGAGACGGCCCTCCGCTCCGTCCACCTACCGCACAGTCACTGACCACCGGCACGAGCCGACTCCCCGATCATCCAGATGTTGAAGGAGCACCCATGACAGGCACCACCACCGGCGGGTTCGACGTCGACCCCCTCGACGCACTGGCTCCGCCCGCGCAGGCGGGCGGCTGTTGCGGAACACCCGCGACCACCGCTGCGGCCGCACCGGCCGACTCCTCTGCCGGGGGATGCTGCGGCACCGCCGCAGTGGAGCGGCAGCCCGCCGCCGGCAGCGGGTGCTGCGGGTGAGGCAGCCCGACCCGGTCCGCCTGAGAGCCGTCGTCGACTCCCTGGCCGCCGCCCCCTTCCGGGGCCGGCGGGTGGGGACCGACGGCGGCCGGGCGGCCGCCGACCACCTCGCACGCGTCCTGCGGCGCGCGGGCGCGACCGTGGCCTTCCAGGACTTCACCGTCGGCGCCGCGGTGCGCGATCTCTACGGCGTCCCGACCATGACCTGGACGCACCGGGGGGTCGAGCGCGTGCTGGACTTCCGCCGCGACTTCTGCGAGCACCTCGCCTCGGCGGACCTGCCGTACGCGGTCGCCGGCCGGGTGTCCGCCGTCGGGGCCCCGGGCACCTGGGTGCTCCACGACTCGTTCTCACACGAAGCCGTCACCGCCGCGGCGGACGCCGGTGCCGTCGGCGTCCTCGTGCCCCGCGGCACGGACACGGCCGGCTGGATGCCGAAGATGATCACGGAGCCGGCCCCTGCCGCGCTCCCGGTACTGGCCGTGCGCACCGACATCCACGGACGACTCCGCGCACGGGGCACCACGGTCGGTGCGGCCGTCCCCGTCCGCTCGGTCGACATCGACGGGCGCAACGTGATCGCGACCTTCCGCGAGCACCTCGGCGGAGGTCCGGCGTTCCTGTTGACCGCCCATTTCGACGGTGTCGGCGACGACCCGGACGGCACCCGGTTCCCGGCGGCCTGCGACAACGCCTCGGGAGTGGCCGCCGTCATCGAGGCGGCCAGGATCCTGCACCGCCGGCTGCCGGCGGGGGTGGGGCTCGCCGTGGCCCTCCTCGACGGAGAGGAGGCGGGCGCGCACGGCTCGGCCGTACACGCGCGGACGCTCGCGTTCGGGAGCCACGTCCTCAACCTCGACGGCGCCGCCGAGCTGGGGGAGGCGCACGTCGAAGCGGGCGGACCGGCCGAACCGCTGCTGGCGGCGCTCGACCGCGTCGGCCGCCGACTGGGCGTGCCCCTGCGCGCCCGTGCGATGCCGTCGGACAACCGCCGCTATGCGGCCGCCGGACACGCCGCCGTCGGTATCGGGATGGGCATGCCCGGCTACCAGACGCCGCTGGAGACACCCGACCGGGTCGGGACCGCCACCCTGGTCGCGGCGGCGGAGTTACTGGTCGGCACCGTGGAGGAGGCGGCCGCGGCCCCGGTCGCCTCCCGGGCCGCCTCGCACCCGCGGACGTGATCCGTGGCCCGTGGGACGGGGCGGTCGCTCCGGCGACAGGAGGCGGGGTGGTTCCGGCGGCGGCCCCGTGGCGCGGCCCGGGCGGCCTGTCCGGTGGTGGAACGGCGGCGCCGGCGATCGCCGGGGGTCCCGCCTTCCCGCCGACGGTTCCGGGGTTCCGGGGGTGTCCTTCGCCGGGCCGGATCGGACCGGCCGGGCCGGTGGCGGTGCCTGTGTGCGGGCTCTGACCAGGGATGACGTGATCATGTTATTTTGGTGTGATAATTCGGTCTCTGCTCGGGCACTGGTGCGCCATGAAGAGTTCCTCGAACGCGTGGTTCTCGGCCCGCAAGGCGAAGTCGGACGGCGAGCGCGTCGGTCGGCAGGCGGCCCGCAGTACGACGCTCCGGTTCCTGGCGGGCGTGGGCTACGCCGCCAAGGGCCTCATCTATCTCACCATCGGCTATCTCGCCCTGCGGATCGCCTTCGGCGACTCCAACGGCCAGAAGGCCGACAACAGCGGTGCCCTCCAGACCATCGCCCAGGGCGGTGCCGGGCTGGCCGTCCTGTGGTTCATCGCCGTGGGCCTGGGCGCCCTGACCCTGTGGCAGGCCCTGCTCGCCCTGCTCGTGGGGGTCGACGCGAGGAAGCGGGCGGGCAACGCGGCGCAGGCCGTCGTCTGTGCGGTACTGACCTCCGCCGTCCTGGCCTTCCTGCTCGGCCCGGGTGGTGGGCAGAGCCAGGACGGCCAGGCCGAGTCGCTCACCGCCCGGCTGATGTCGCTGCCGTTCGGCCGCTGGACCATCGTCCTCGTCGGCCTCGCCGTCATCGGTGTCGGCTGCTACCAGGTCTGGAGGGGCGCGACCCGGCGCTTCACCCGCGGGCTCGTCTTCGACGGCGCACACCGGGGCACCCGCACGGCGGTGGTGTGGATCGGGACCCTGGGCATCATCACCCAGGGCCTGGTCCTCGGCGCCGCCGGGGGCTTCTTCGTGCGGGCCGCCTGGACCTTCGACAAGGACCAGGCCGCCGGGCTGGACGGCGTCCTGCGGTCCTTCTCCGAGACACCCGCCGGGCCCTACGCCCTGGTCGCGGTCGCCGTCGGCGTGGCCCTGTACGGCGCCTACTGCCTCTGCCAGGCCCGCTGGCAGCGGGACTGACCGACACCGCCTCGGCGCCCTCCGGGCGCCCCGGGCGGAGGGCACCGCCGGGAGGCGAGGGGCCGCCGCGCGTGCTCCCGGCCGCGCGGGTCGTCTCCGAAGCCCGGTGCGCGGCGCGTCCGCCCGGCTTCTACGGCGGCGGGGATCCGCTGCGGCGGAGCTCCTCCTTCCGGGCCCCGGAGCCCCCGTCAGGCGTGGGGAGGTCCGGCGACTCCCAGCAGCCGTTCGACCCCGCCCCAGGCCCCGTCCAGCAGTGCGGGGTCGTTGCGCACCCGGGCCAGCAGGACCGTGCCCTCGATCTGCGCGATCAGCGTCGCCGCCAGGGCGTGCTCCGACCCGCTCCCGCCGATGAGCCCCGCTCCGCGCGCCTGGGCGATCAGGTCGGCGACCATGGCGATCTGGTCCTCGAACACCGCGGCCAGCCGTTCGCGCACCTCGGGTTCCCGGCCGCTCACCTCCAGGGCCAGGTTGCCGTACAGGCAGCCGTGGATCTCCCCCGACGCCCGGTGGTCGGCGCGCTGTACGCCCATCAGGTACTCGACCAGCGCCCGCAACCGGGCCAGGGGGCCCTCGGCCTCCGCCAGCGCCCCCTCCAGGGAGCGCCGCTCCTCGGACCAGTGCTCCTCCACCGTCTCCACGGTCAGAGCCTGCTTGGAGTCGAAGAAGTGGTAGAAGCTGCCCTTCTTGACCCCCGCCTCGGCGCAGATCTCGGCCACTCCGAGAGCGGTGTACCCGCGGGTGCGCATGAGTCTGCGGGAGGAGTCGAGGAGGCGGTCCCTGGCGTCGCTGGTACGTCCCATGCGCCGAGGTTATCCGAACGGTCAACTACCGGCGGGATCCCTTGCCCCCGAGGGCGTTGCAAAATAGTTGACCGGTCGTCTATGGTGATCCCGCCGGGACGCCCCCGGCCCCCCGACCCCGGAGAGGGAACGATTCCCCATGCCCCGTGTCCGCGTCGCCGTCGCCTTCCACAGCGGTTTCGGCCACACCGCCCGCCAGGCCGAGGCCGTCGCCCGGGGAGCCGGGCTCGCCGACGGCGCCCAGGCCTCCCTGCACGATGTCACCGCCCTCGACGACGGGCTGTGGTCGGCGCTCGACGCCGCCGACGCCGTCGTCTTCGGCTCGCCCACCTACATGGGGGGCGTCTCCGCGGCCTTCCAGGCGTTCGCCGAGGCCACGTCCCCGATCTGGCAGCGGCGGGGGTGGCAGGACAAGCTCGCCGCCGGATTCACCAACTCCGCCGGCACCAACGGCAACAAGGACAACGCGCTCGGCGCGCTCATGGTGTTCGCCGCCCAGCACGGAATGGTCTGGGTGCCGCTCGGCCTGCTCCCGGGAGGGGAGTACCTGAGCGGTGGGAGCCGTGACGACCTCAACCGGCTCGGCGGGTCCACCGGGGCCATGGCCCAGTCCTCCGCCGACCTGGGCACCGACAGCGCGCCCGCCGACAGCGATCTGCGCACCGCGGAGCACCTCGGAGCCCGGGTGGCCGCCGCGGCGCTGCGGTTCGAGCACGGGCGCGCGGCGGTGGCGCTGTGAAGGCGGCGCGCCGGCCCGGCGCCGGGCTCACCGGCGCCCTCGGAATCCGCTATCCCGTCGTCCAGGGCCCCTTCGGCGGAGGACTGTCCACGGTCGGGCTGACCGCCGCGGTGTCCGAGGCGGGCGGCCTGGGCTCCTACGGCGCCCATGCCACGGCACCCGAGGACATCGGCCCCCTGGTCGACCGGATCCGGGCCGCCACCCCGGCGCCCTTCGCCGTCAACCTGTGGGTTCCGCGCGCAGAGGAGGACCGCCCCGTCCCCGACGCCGCCGCCCTGGCCGTCCACACCGACCGCCTGGCCGCCCACTACGCCGAGTTCGGCCTCACCCCGCCGGACCTGGAAGCGGCCAACGCCCGTCCGGACTTCGACGCCCAGCTGGACGCCGTCCTCGCTGCCGCGCCCCCGGTGGTCAGCGTCGTCATGGGGCCGCCGCCCCGGCGACTGGTCGAGGCCGCTCGCGGTGCCGGTATCCGGGTCGTCGGGACAGCCACGACGGTGGCCGAGGCCCTGGTGCTGGAGGAGGCGGGCTGCGACGTGATCGTGGCCTCCGGCAGCGACGCGGGCGGGCACCGCGGCTCCTTCCTGGCGCCCGTGCGCGAGTCCCTGGTCGGCACGTTCTCCCTGGTGCCCCAGGTGCGCGACGCCGTGTCCGCGTCCGTTCCCGTGGTCGCCGCGGGCGGGATCGCCGACGGGCGCGGGGTCGCCGCCGCCCTGGCCCTGGGGGCCGACGGGGTCCAGGTGGGGACCGGCTTCCTCCGGGCCCCGGAGTCCGGGGCGAGCCCCGCCCACCGGGAGGCGCTCGCCTCCGAGCGGGCGCGGACCACCGTGCTGACCCGGCTCTTCTCCGGCCGTCCGGCCCGGGGGATCGCCAACGCGCTGGTGCGGGAGCTGGCCGACGCCGAGGACCGGGTCCCGCCCTATCCCGGGCAGAACAACCTGATGCTGCGGATCCGGGCGCGGGCCGCGGCCTCGGGCCGGGCCGACCGGCTCGCCCTGTGGTCGGGGCAGGCGGCCCCGCTGGCCTCCGGCGCGGGCGCGGGGGAGTATCTGGCCGCGCTGGTCGCCGGAGCCGAGGAGGTGCTCGGAACCCCGCTGTGAGGTTCCCGGCCGCGGGGTTCCCGGGCCCGCCGCCGCGCGGCGGCGGGCCCCTCCGGTTCCGGCGCGGGCCGGACCCGGTTCAGGGGGTCGGGTCGTACCGCTCGCCGGTCATCGGGTTGGTGGCCAGCCCGGTGGCGGAGTCGTAGTCGACGTCCATGCCCAGGTCCGGGTCGTGCAGCAGGCCCGTCTGGGGGTTGCGGGGCAGTCCCGACGCGGGGTCGACCTCCCAGCCGGTCACCGGGTCGACCTGCGGAGTCTGCTCCTGCTCCCCGGTCTCCCCCGTCCCTTCGGACGGGGCGGCCGAGGGCTCCGGGGAGGGCTCGGCGGAGGGCGCGTCCGACGGGGCGTCCCCGGTCCCCTCCTCCTCGGTGATCCGCTCCTCGGCGACGACCTCGCTCTGTCCGGCCTGGGAGTGAGCGCCGCCCTCCGGGTCGAGAACGCCCCAGCTCACCAGGGCCAGGATCACGATTCCCAGCCCCACCCGGTAGTAGACGAACGGCATGAAGCTGTGGGTGGAGATGAACTTCATCAGCCACGCGATCACCACGAACCCGACCACGCCCGCGATGACCGTGCCCACGATGGTGGCACCCCACCCGGCGTACTCGTCGGCGCCGATGTCGGTCAGCTTGTACAGGCCCGCGCCGAACACGGCGGGCAGCGCCAGCAGGAAGGCGTACTCGGCCGCGTCCTTGCGCTTGAAGCCCATCAGCATCCCACCGGTGATGGTGCCGCCGGAGCGGGAGACGCCGGGGATGAGCGCCAGCGCCTGGAAGAGGCCGAAGGACAGGCCGCGGGGGACGTTGAGCTCCTCCAGGCCGCGGTGCTTGCGGCAGTAGCGGTCGACCACGCCCAGGATGACGCCGAAGATGATGAGGTTGAGCGCGACCAGGCGCAGGTCCCGGAAGACGCTGTCGATCTGGTCCTCGAGCAGCAGCCCCAGCACGATGATGGGGAGGGAGCCGAGGATGACGTACCAGCCCATGCGGGCGTTGACGTCGCCGCGCAGCTCCCGGTCGAACAGCGACCGGGTCCAGGTGGAGATGATCGCCCAGATCCGCTGGCGGAAGTAGATGACGACGGCCAGCTCTGTGCCGATCTGGCTGACGGCGGTGAAGGCTGCTCCGGGGTCGGGCCAGCCGAAGAACGCGGACACCACGCGCAGGTGCCCGCTGGAGGAGATCGGGAGGAATTCGGTCAGGCCTTGGACCAGGCCGAGAACGATGGCTTCAAGGATGGACACGGCAGGGTCTGCTCCGGGTAGTCGCGGTGGCCTCGCCGGGTGGGAAACCGGGGCGGTGATCGGGGTACACCGGAACGTGCCCCCGGGGAAGGGCGGACCTGGGAACGGTTCCGGGGGGTTCGGCGCCGTCCGTGTCCGTGTGGACCGGTTTCGGTGGACGGAGACCCGGAACACTGGTCAGAGGCAAGAATAGTGTGTTCGGAGAGGGCCCTCGGCCACGGGGCCGGTGAGCCGGAGCACGGCCCGCTCACGGTGTCCGGCGGCGGCGCGGGGCGGTCGGCCGCGCGGTGGGGGAGGAGCGCGCCGGCGGCTCCGGAGCGCGGACGAGGCCGTGCTCGTAGGCGGCGATGACGAGCTGGGCCCGGTCGCGGGCGTGCAGCTTGGCGAGCAGGTGCCCGATGTGGGTCTTGACGGTGCCGATGGAGATGGTCAGGGCCGCGGCGATGCCGTGGTTGGACAGGCCGCGCCCCACCAGGGTGAGCACCTCCGTCTCGCGGCCGGTGAGCACCTCCGGCCCCGGCCCGGCCGCGGGGCCGGGCCGCTCCAGGTAGTGGTCCACGATCCGGGCGAGGATGTGGGGGGAGAACAGCGACTCGCCCGCGTGGGTGCGTGCGACGGCGTCCACCAGTCGGGCGGGTTCGACGTCCTTGAGCAGGAACCCGCTCGCCCCGGCGCCCAGCGCGGCGCGGACGTACTCGTCCAGCTCGAACATGCTGAGCACGAGGACGCGGGTGCCGGCCAGGTCCGGGTGCCCGGTGATGCGCCGGGTGGCCTCGATGCCGTCGCCGCCCGGCATGCGGACGTCCATGAGGACCACGTCCGGGCGCAGCTCCGCCGCCCGCTCGAACGCGGCCTCCCCCGTGCCGGCCTCGCCGACGACGCCGAGCCCCGGCGCACCGTCGATGACCAGCCGGAGGCTGTGGCGGATGAGCGGCTGGTCGTCGGCGACCAGCACGCGTACCCGGCCGTCCGTCATCGGTCCTCCCCGTCCGGGACGGCCGCCGCCAGCCGGAACCCGGAGCCGTGCCGCCCGGCGCTCAGAGTCCCGCCGAGCAGGGCGACGCGTTCGCGCAGGCCGGTGATGCCCCGCCCGGCTCCCGGGTGGGGCCTCCAGCCCGGTGCCGGGCCGTCGTCCTCCACTTCGACCGCGACCGCCCCGCCGTCGTGCCGCACGGTGACCCGGGCGGTCACCGGCCCCGCGTGGCGGGCGGTGTTGGCCAGTCCCTCGCGGACGATCGCGCACACGGTGAGCTGTGCGCCCGCGGACACGTCGCCGACCTCGCCGAGGTCCAGGGCGGCGGCGACCCCGCCGACGCGGGCGGAGCGGGCGATGGCGGGCAGGTCGCGCAGGGTGTCCGCCGGGCGCAGCCGGGCCGGTTCGACCTGCTCGCCCGGGGCCCGCAGCACGGTGAGCATGCGGCGCAGCTCGGCGGTGGCCTCCCGGCCCGCCCTCTCGATGTCGGCCAGCGCCCGCGAGCGCTCGGCCTCCCCGCCCGGACCGGAGGCGGTGCGCGCGGCGGCGGCCCGGACGGTGATGAGCCCGAGCCCGTGGGAGGCGAGGTCGTGCAGGTCCCGGGCGATGCGCAGCCGCTCCGCCTGCGCGGCGCGCTCGGCCGCCCACGCGGTCAGCTCGTCCTCGTAGGCGCGCCGCTGCCGGCGGGAGCGCAGGAGGGCCCAGACGACGACCCCCGCGGCGGCGCCCGCGATGACGGCGGCCCCCGTCAGCGCCAGGGCGCGCGGTTCCGCTCCGGTGGTGGCCAGCAGGGCGGTGAGGAGGGCCAGCAGGGCGGCGGCGGTCGCCCAGGTGCGGGAGCGCGGCACGGGGCGCTCCGCCGCCCGTTCCGCCGCGGTGTCCGCTGTCGGTTCCATCCGCCCGAGTCTAGGTTTTCCGGCGCGGACGCACATCCGACCACGGTCGGAGGGACCGGGGTCGGAGCCGGGGGCGGGAAGACCGGACCCGGGTCCGATGGCGGGGCCCGGTCCGGCCGCTGGAATGGCGGGCATGATCACGATCGAACAGCTCACCAAGCGCCGCGGCAGGCGCCTCGTCCTGGACGGGGTCGGCTTCCAGGCCCGCCCCGGCCGGGTGACGGCGTTCCTGGGGCCCAACGGGGCGGGGAAGTCCTCCACCCTGCGCATCCTGCTCGGTCTGGACCGGGCCGACGGGGGCGCCGCCCTGGTCGGCGGCCGCCCCTACCGGAGCCTGCGCGACCCGCTGCGCACGGTCGGTTCGATGCTCGACGGCTCGGGGGCGCACCGCTCCCGTACGGCGCGCGGCCACCTGGCGTGGGTCGCACGCAGCAACGGCATCCCCCGGCGGAGGGTCGACGAGGTGCTGGAACGCGTCGGCCTGGCCGACGCCGGGCGGGTGAGGGTCGGCCGGTACTCCCTGGGCATGGGACAGCGCCTGGGGCTGGCCGCCGCGCTGCTGGGGGAACCGGAGGCGCTGGTGCTGGACGAGCCGGTCAACGGACTGGACCCGGAGGGCATCCGGTGGATGCGCGGCCTGCTGCGCGGGCATGCGGAGGCCGGGGGCACCGTGCTGCTGTCCAGCCACCTGATGGGCGAGGTCGCCGGGATCGCCGACGACCTCGTGGTCATCGCGGGCGGCCGGGTCGCCGCGCGGGGGACGCTGGACGAGGTCACCGCGGGGCACCCGAGCCTGGAGGACGCCTTCTTCTCCCTCACCGGGGGCGCGGGGGAGGCCGCGCGATGACGTTCCGGAACACCTTCGCCGCCGAACTGCGCAAGGCCGCCGCACTGCCCGCGTGCCGGGTGGCCGTGGCGGTGGCGCTGCTGGGGACGTCCCTGGTCACGGTGCTCAACTCCCTGTCCGCCCGGGCCGCGCTCGAATCGGGGCGGGCGGCCGCCACGGCCGCCACCTCGCCGTTCGAGACCGGCTACGGGGCGGTACCCCTGGGGGTGGTCGGCGCGATCGTCCTCGGTGTCGTCGTGATCGGCAGCGAGTACACCGCCAACAGCGCGGACGCGGGCGGCGGCCGGCAGATCACCGCGACGCTGACCGCGGCGCCGCACCGGCTGCGGCTGCTCCTGGCCAAGGCCCTGACCGTGGCCCTGGCCGTCGCCGCGACCGCCGCGATCACGATCGCCGCCTCCGTCGCCGTCGCCCGCCTCATCCTCGGCGGCGCCTCACCCGAGACCGTCGCACCGGAGGAGATGCTGCACCGGTTCCTCGGCGCGGTGCTCTACTGGACGCTCACGGGGCTGATCGCCTTCGCCGTCACCGTGCTGACCCGGAACGGGATCGCCCCGCTCGCCATCCTCATCGTGAACGGCTCCCTGGTGTCGTTCTCGCTGCTGCTGACCCGCCTGACCCCGCTCGCGCACTGGCTTCCCGACATGGCGGGCCGACGGCTGTTCGGCGGCCTGGCGACGGTGGAGGGCGGCCTGGACGCGGTGCCCGGGGCGATCGTGATGGCGGCCTGGACGTTCGGGCTGCTGGCGGTGGCCGCCGCGGTGTTCACGCGGAGGGACGCGTGAGCCCGGCCGCGCGGGCGCTCGGTGTCGCCGCCGCCGAGCTGGCCAAGCTCCGCACCCTGCCGGTCGCCGTGGCGGCGGCCGCCGCCACGGTCCTGGCGGGGGCGGTGCTCGCGGCGGCCCTGGGGGCGTACGCCACGGGCGAGGGGGTGCCCGTGTCCGCGGCCGAGGCGATGGTCGGCGCGGTCCCGTACGTCCAGGCGGGCCTGGTCCTGGTCGGGGTCCTGCCGGTCGCCCACGAATACGAAGGCGTCCAGATCCGTACGACCCTGACCGCGGTCCCGGACCGCGCGCTGCTGCTGGCGGGCAAGACCGCGGCGGCGCTGGCCGCGGTGGCGGTCACCGCCGCGGCGACCGTCGGCGCGGGCACGGCGGCCGCGGCCGCCCACCCGCACGGTGCGGAGGCCCTGCTGGACGGAGCGGAGGTCCGGACGGTGCTGGGAGCCGCCGCCTACCTGACGCTGATCGGGCTGCTCGCCCATGCCGTCGCGCTGCTGCTGCGGCACCCGGTCCCGGCGCTGGTCGGGATGCTGTCCCTGGTCCTGATCGCCTCACCGCTGCTGGGCGGGCTCACCGAGCACGCCCGCTGGCTCCCGGACCGCGCGGGCGCGCTGCTGTACGATCCGGCCGACACCGTGCTCACGGGGGCCACGGGGACGCTCGTCCTGCTGGGCTGGACCGCGCTGGTGGGCTGTGCCGGGGCGGTGCGGTTCGGGCGCGGCGACGCCTGACCGGCGCGAGGGCCGTTCCGGCGGCGGGACGGCCGCGGGGCCGGCGGCGGTGCTAACGCGGAGCGCCGTCCGCCCCGCGCCCGGGCGCCGCCGGCTCCTCGTCCGGGCGCAGCCCGCCGATGATGAGCGAGAGCCCGAACGCGAAGTCCTCGTCGGGGTCGTACCCCCCGCCGGCGAGCTGGTCGGCCAGGGTCTCGGCCAGGCGGGGGTAGGCGTCGGCGGGCAAGCCTCCCGCGATGCCGTCCGCGACCTCCTCGAGGCTCTCGCGGTCCGCGAAGGGCAGGCTCAGCTCCTGCATGACGAAACCGTAGACGTAGCTGTCGACCACCGACATCACGCGTATCGCCATGAGCACCGAGAACCCCTGTGACCGCAGCACCTCCAGGACGGTCTCGTGGTGTCGCAGGGTCGCGGGGCCGGGGTCGCTGCGGGAGTCCAGCAGGCCGACCGCCCAGGGGTGGCGCCGCAGCACGGCGCGGGCGGAGGCGGCGCGGTCGCGCACGGCGGACCTCCACTCCACCGCGGGGCCGGGGAGCTCGATCTCGGCGAAGACCGCGTCGACCATCCCGTCGAGCAGGGCCTCCCGGTTGGCCACGTGGTTGTAGAGCGACATGGCCTCCACGCCCAGCCGCCCGGCGACGGCGCGCATGGTGACCCCGGCCCCGCCCTTCTCGTCGGCGAGGGCGACGGCGGCGGCGATCACCCGGTCCCGGTCCAGACGGGGGCGCCGGGGGCGTCCGCGTTCGGCCATGCATCCGCTCCTCTGGCCCTTGCTGAAACTTGCGAGGTAAGTCTACTGTTACTTACATCGTAAGTAAGCGGGAGGGTGGAACCATGCGGAAGGTCTGCGTCATCGGGGCTTCGGGCAAACTCGGGCGGTACATGGTCCGGCACGCGCTGGACCGGGGGTACGAGGTCGTCGGGGTCTGCCGCGAGCGCAGCGTGCCCAAGCTCGCCGAGTTCGCCGACCGGATCACGGTCGTGCCCGGGAACACCGACGACCGGGAGGTGGTCCGGCGGGCCGTCGCCGGGTGCGACGGGGTGCTGACCGTCCTGGTGCCCTGGGGTGTGCGGCAGTACTCGTCGGGCACGGCGCAGGCGGTGCTCGACCTCGCCGAACCCGGGGCCCGGCTGGTGTTCTCGTGCGGCTGGCACGTCGCCCGGGACGAGCGGGACCGCTACACCCGGCTGTTCAGGGCGACCGTCCGCGTGGCGGCCTGGGCGGCCCGCCTGCTGCGCCTCGTCGAGATCGACGACCAGCTGGAGGCCGGGCGGCGGATCTTCGCCAGCGACCGGCGGTGGACGCTGGTCCGCGGCAGCGACCTGGAGGAGGGCGAGAGCCAGGGGCTCCCCGTGTGGAGCCGCCACGTCGGGGACCCGGTGCTGGCGAGCAACATGACGCGCCGGGTGGACTTCGCCCTGTTCATGGTCGAGGCGCTCACCGACGACGCGCTCGTCCACGAGGCCCCGGCCATCGTGGGGTGCCGTACCCCCAGTGCGCTGGCACACGCCGGCGGCGCGCCCGCCGCGGACGAGGCCCCGTAGCCCCCGCGTCCCGCGGACACACCCGAGGAACGGACACCATGACCGACCACGCCCCCGCGCCCCCTTCCGGCCGGCGCGCCCTCGCCCCCGACCTCGCCCGCGGGGTCATGCTCCTGTCCATCGCCCTGGCCAACGTGCCGTGGTTCCTCTACGGGGCGCAGACCTCCGGTGTCAGCGCCCACCGCGCGGGTGCCACCGGCCTCGACGCCCTCTGGCAGACCATCGCGATCATCGCGGTGGACGGGCGGAGCTACCCCCTCTTCGCGTTCCTCTTCGGCTACGGCATCTGGCAGCTCTACACCCGGCAGCGCGGGAGGGCGCCGGACGAGGCGCCGGCGCTGCGCCTGCTCCGGTCGCGCCACCTGTGGATGCTCGCCTTCGGGGCGGTCCACGCCGCACTGCTCTGGTTCGGGGACATCCTGGGGGCCTACGGGCTCGTCGGACTCATCGTGACCTGGCTGTTCCTGCGCCGCACGGACAGGACCCTCGTGGCGTGGGCCGTCGGGCTCGCCTGCCTCCTCGGCCTCGCGGCCGTCGCCACGGCGGTGGCGGGGGCCCTCGTCCAGGGGTCCGGCCCGGCGTCGGAGGCGCTGCCGCAGCTCGCCGCGGTCACGCCGTACGCCGACTCGGTCCTGCCGCGGCTCCGGATGTGGGCGGTCGTGACCGTGGGCCAGGGCGTGCTCGGACTCGTGGTGCCGATCGCGGTCCTCACCGCGATCCTCTGCGCGCGGCACCGGGTGCTGGAGGACCCGGGGGCCCACCGGACGCTGCTGGTGCGCACGGCGGTCCTCGGAATCGCCGCCGGGTGGCTCGGCGCCGTCCCGTCCGTCCTGGTCCACCACGGCGTGTGGGACCTCCCGGAGTGGGCGCCGCTCCTGCCGGGCGGGTTCACCGGGCTGTTCGCCGCACTCGGCTACGCGGCCCTGATCGCCCTCGTCGCGGCGCGGATCGCGGACTCCGGCGGACCGGGCCGGATCGCGACCGCGCTGACGGCGGTGGGCAAGCGGTCCCTGTCCTGCTACCTGTTCCAGTCGGTGGTCTTCGCGCCGCTGCTGTGCGCCTGGGGGCTGGGACTGGGCGGTGTCGTCACGCAGTGGCAGGCCGCCCTGCTGGCGGTCGCCACCTGGCTGGCCTCGGCGGTCCTCGCGGTGGCCCTGGAACGGGCGGGCCGACGGGGTCCGGCGGAGTGGCTGCTGCGCGTCCTGGCCTACCGTGACAGGAACCCGTCCGCGACCCCCGTGTCGGCCTGAACCCCGGGGCCCGGCCCGCCGCCCGACCCGGGACGGGACCCGGGGCCGCCCGCCGGGCCCCGGACCCGGGGCCCGGCGGGGCCGCCTCAGCCCTTGGACTCCAGGCGGCCGAGGGGGGACGGCGCCCCCTCCAGGGCCGCGCGCTCCGCCTTCCAGGAGTCGTGCTCCACGCCGAGCGCGTCGCGCAGGTAGGCCGTGGACACGCGCCGGAGCAGCTCCACCCGGTCCGGATCCTCGTCGGTCGTCTCCGCCGCCTCGTACCCCGACACCCCGCCCAGGGAGTGCTCCCCGCCGAAGAGCGTCAGCAGGCTCTTGCGCCCCGGGCTCAGGAAGTAGGCGTCGGTCCACCACTGCGGCCCCAGCACGGAGAGCGGTGACCGGTCGCTGTCGCCCGCCACGACGAGGGCGGGCGCGGCCATCTCACCGAAGTCCGGGTTCATGAACGGGAAGTGCTCCGCCGCGAAGGGCGTGAGCGCGTCCCCGCCCCGGCCCGCCGCGGCGAGCAGTACACCGGCCCGGACCCGCGGGTCCGCCATGGACTCCCCGGGCGCGCCGTCGGTGCCGAGCACCCGCGCGCCCAGCAGGGTCCCCGCCGTCTGGGCGCCCCAGGAGTGCCCGGCGACCGCGACGCGGTCGTGGTCCAGGCGCCCGCCCAGGCCCGGGACGGCGTCCTCCAGGATGTCGAGGCGGTCGATGGCCCGGATGAGGTCCTCCACGCGGGTGCGCCAGATCGACGGGGTGCGGGGGTCGTCCGGGGGCAGCCCCAGCCGCCGTGAGTCCAGGTGGGTGGGCCGGACCACGGCGAACCCGTGTGCGGCCCAGTGGTCGGCCAGCGGTGCGTAGCCGTCCATCGAGCTCCCGAACCCGTGGGAGAGGACGATGACCGGCAGTCCGCTCCCGGCGGCGGGTGCGCAGACGCGGACGTGCAGGTCGGTGCCGCGCCCCGGGGCCGGGAGGACCACGGGGCCGACGGAGACGACCGGAGTCGGGTCGTTCATGGGATTCCCCTCGCAGGGCACGGCGGGGAGCGCCCGTCCATGCCACAATAAGAAAACGGAACGATGCTCCGATTGAATATACGGAACATCGCTCCGTTTAACAAGCGTGCACGAGAAGGAGGCGGGGAACGGTGGCGGAGCAGGAGAACCCGGAGGCGGTGCCGCGCAAGCGAGCCGACGCACGGCGCAACGAGCAGGTCCTGCTGGACGCCGCCGCCGCCGTCTTCGTCGAATCGGGGGTCGACGCCCCCGTGCGTGCGATCGCCGCCCGCGCGGGCGTCGGCATGGGGACCGTCTACCGCCACTTCCCCACCCGGGCCGACCTGGTCACCGCCGTCTACCGCCACCAGATCGAAGCCTGCGCCGAGGCCGGACCCCGGCTGCTGGCCACCGCCGACACCCCCTACGACGCCCTGGTGGAGTGGGTCGACCTGTTCGTCGGCTTCCTGGTCACCAAGCACGGCCTCGCCGCCGCCATGCAGGGCGACAGCGCCGGTTTCCACGCCCTGCACGCCTTCTTCCTCGACCGGCTCGTGCCCGTCTGCGAGGAGATCCTGCGCGCCGCGGCGGACGCCGGGCAGGTCACCGCCCGAATCCGCGCCTACGAGCTGATGCGCGCCGTGGGCAACCTCTGCGCCGGTGCCGAGTCCGACCCCGGCTACGACGCGGGGCGCATGGTCGGCGTGCTCCTCACCGGGCTGCGCGCGGGCTGACCGCGGCCACCGGTCGGAAAGCGCAGCCGTCCCGGAGGTCCGAACGGCTCCGTGCGGGTATGGGGGTCCGGGCGGGGCCGTTCGCACGGGGCGGCGACGGAGGGACCGGCAGGCCGCCCGAGCACCGGAGAGGAACCGAGGTATGGGGATCGAGCGCAGTGACCCGGACTCCGAGGGGATCACCCGGGTCCGCCACGGGCGCGGTTTCCGCTACTACGACCCCGGGGGCAGGCCGGTGACCGACCCGGAGCGGGTGCGGCGGATCAAGGAGCTGGTCGTGCCGCCCGGCTGGCACGACGTGTGGATCTGCCCCTCCCCGGAGGGCCACATCCAGGCGTGCGGCACCGACGACGCCGGGCGGCGCCAGTACCTCTACCACCCCGAGTGGCGGCGCAGGCGCGAGGAGGCCAAGTACGACGCCATGCTCGACTTCGCCGAGACCCTGCCCCGGATCAGGCGGACGGTGGAGCGGCACCTGGGGCTGCGCGGACTGGTGCGCGAACGCGTCCTGGCCGCCGCCGTCCGTCTGGTCGACCTGGGCTTCCTGCGGGCCGGGGGGGACGAGTACGCCGCCCGCAACGAGTCCTACGGGGTGGCCACCCTGCTGCGAGAACACGTGCGCCGCACCCGTGGCACGGTCGTGTTCGAGTTCCCGGCCAAGGCGGGCCGGGAGCGGCGGTTCGAGTGCGCGGAGCCCGGCATCCACCGCGTGGTCGCCTCACTCCAGCGCGTCCGCTCCCCGGGGCAGGACCTCTTCGCCTACCGGGTGGAGGGCGGCTGGCACGACGTGCGCGGCGACGACCTCAACACCTATCTGAGGGAGGTCACCGGGGAGGACCACACGGTGAAGGAGTTCCGCACCTGGCACGCCACGGTCCTGGCCGCCGTCGGGGTGGCGGTGGCGCCGCCCGACGGGGACGGCCCGTCCGCCGGACTCAGGGCCCACGTGGTCCGCGAGGTCGCCCACCACCTCGGCAACACCGAGGCGGTGGCCCGGGACTCCTACATCGACCCCAGGGTCTTCCGGCTCGCCGACCGCGGCGTGACGATCGCGGACGCGCTGCCCGACCTGGGCGGCGAGGCCCGTACCGGGGAACTCGCCACCCAGGGGGGAGTGGAGGAGGCGGTGCTCCGCATGCTCCGCGAGCACGGCACCTGAGCCGCCCCCTCCGGTGCTACGCCTCGGCGTCGGCGAGCGCTCCGCGGATGGCGTGGGGGAGCTTCATCTCCAGGAAGCGGGCCATGTCCTCCTCCTGGTGGAGGATGGTGGCCAGCCTGCCCGCGATCGCCTCCTCGCCGAGTTCGCGGGCCGCGACGATGAGCGCCTTGTAGCAGGCGATCTCGAAGTGCTCGGTCGCGTAGTCGGCCAGGGAGTTCTTGACGAGGGTGTCACCGGCGGGCTTGTTCGCCATGCCCTGCACGGCGCCCATCATCTCGGCGAAGATGGTCTTGGTCTTCGAGACCTTGCCGCCGAGCGACTCCACACACGCCTTCACCGTCTCCGCCTGGCTTCGGGTCTCCTCGATGTGGCGCTGGATCCGCGCGTGCACCTCGGGCTCGCCCGTGGCGTCCTTGAGGTGCCGCTCCAGGGTGTCCTCCAGGGACCGCTCCATCGCGTAGGCGTCGTTGAGCCAGTCGATCAGCAGTTCGCGACGCGTCGTCATGTCGCCTCCTCGTTATCGGGGTCCTCCGTCTTCCAAGGCCCGCCACTACCCGGGGAAAGATCCGGCAAACGACGGACAGTGCAGGCTCCCTCACCGGGGCGGGGGAGGAAACCTTCGGGCAAGGGGCGTATGCGGCCGCCGCTCCCGGGTAGCGGTCTGCGGACATGGATCATGACCGCTCCGAGGATGGGTGGACCGCACGATGTTCCGTCACACCAAGCACCTGCAGTTCGAGGCCAAGCCCGAGGCTCCCGACGCCCTGTTCGCCATGAAGCTCCAGGAGCTGATCGGCGGTGCCTACGGCGAGATGACCGTGACCATGCAGTACCTCTTCCAGGGCTGGAACTGCCGGATGGAGGGCAAGTACAAGGACCTGATCATGGACGTGGCGACCGAGGAGATCGGCCACGTCGAGATGCTCGCCACCATGGTCGCCCGCCTGCTGGAGGGCGCTCCGGCCGACACCGTCGCCAAGGCGGTCGAGGACCCGGCCGTCGCCGCCATCGTCGGCGGGATGAACCCCCAGCAGGCCATCGTCTCCGGCGGCGGCGCCGTGCCCGCGGACTCCGCCGGTACTCCGTGGAACGGCAAGTACATCGTCGCCAGCGGCAACCTGCTCGCCGACTTCCGCGCCAACGTCGCGGCAGAGGCCCAGGGCAGGCTCCAGACCGCCCGGCTGTACAACATGACCGACGACCCCGGCGTCAAGGCGATGCTCCAGTTCAACCTGGCCCGGGACACCGTCCACCAGAACATGTGGCTGGCGGCCATCGAGGAGCTCAAGGAGGACGGCCTCGAGGGCGACATCGCGCCCGACGCCCTCTTCGACGTGGAGAACCAGGAGCACGCCAACACCATCTGGGGCCTGTCGGACGGGACCGCGGCGGCCGAGGGCCGCTGGTCCTCGCGCCCGGCGCCCGACGGCGAGCACGAACTGCGCTACCTGGACCGGCCCGAGCCCCTCGGCGGGCCCGCCTCCGCGCCCCCGCCCGACCCCGCGCTGTACGCGACCTTCGCCGAGCCCGGGGGAGAGGGCTCCGAGAAGGGGGCGTCGAACGCCACCAAGCGCCCGGGGCTGGTGGACAAGGTCAAGGACGCGCTGGAGTGAACCGCCGGACCGGGGACCGCGGAGCCGTCGCGCCCGGGCGCGACGGCTCCGTGCGAGCTCCGGGTGCCTGCGGGCGGGCCGCCCCGGCCCGCCCCGGGGGAGTCCGTGGCAGGAGGGCCGCCCGCGCCCGAGCGGCCGTCCGCCCCCGGGACCTTTGAGCGAAAGGCTCCCCGGCCCCTCCACCCGTCTCGGAAGGGGACGCATGCCGCCGTGCGCGGTGCCGGCGGCCCCGGGCCCCTGCCGCCGGCTCCCCCGCCCCGCCCTGAACCGACGGCCGGGGGGAGCCGGAGGGAGTGGAGCCCCGGAAGGAGGGGCCGGGAGGGCCGACGAATGGTCGTGGTCCGCGCGGGTAGTCGCACGTCCATGAGACTCGGTGAACGCATCCGCAGGATCGAACGCGAAGACCGCCTGGACCCGGCGGTCTCCCGCCTGGCGAGGATCGCCGGACGCATCCCCTCCGGAAAGGTGAGGGACCTCCTGCACGGGGTGCCGCTCGGCCACCCCGCCCACCCGATCATGGTGCACCTGCCGATCGGCTCCTGGACCGCCGCGGTGCTGCTCGACGTGATGCCGGGCGAGCACCGGCGTGCGTCCCGCGTGCTGATCGGAACGGGACTCCTCGCCACCCTGCCCGCCGGGGTGGCGGGTCTGGCCGACTGGTCGCAGCTGCACGAGCGGCAGCGGCGCGTGGGGGTGGTGCACGCTGCCGCCAACGGCGCCGCCGCCCTGCTCTTCGGAATGTCCCTGCTGTCCCGGGTGCGCGGACGCGAGGGGTGGGGCGTGGCCCTGGGGCTGGCCGGGGCGGGGGCGGTGGGCCTGGGCGGCCTGCTCGGCGGACACCTCTCCTACTACCGGGCGAGCGGTGCCAACAGCGCCGACGCCCTGGTCGACCTGTTCCCCGAGGGGTGGAGCGACCTGGGGCCGCTGGACGACTTCCCGGAGGGGAGCCCGGGGCGGGCGGAGGCCGACGGCGTCCCCGTCGTCGTGGTCCGTGAGGGGGAGTCGGTGTCCGCCCTGCTGGGCTCCTGCCCCCACATGGGCGCTCCCCTGGCCGAGGGGGAGCTGGTCGACGGGTGCATCCGCTGCCCCTGGCACGGGAGCGAGTTCCGGGTGGAGGACGGGAGCGTCGTCCACGGACCCGCGACCGCCGCGCCGGAGGTCCTGGAGACGTCCGTGGTGGACGGTCGGCTGATGGTCCGCTCGCCCGCGGCCGACTACTAGGCGGCGCCTTTCCGGGCCCGCGCCGCGCCGTCCCGCGGTCGGTACCACCGCAGGAGCCGGGAGCGAGCGGCTCGGCGGTTCCCCCGGGGATCCGCCGGGGCCCGGGGCCTCCGGCGCGGTTCGAGAACGTCCGAGGAACAGGCGCCGGGGCCGTGCGGTACCGCCCGGCCCCGGCGGACCCCACCCGACCGGAAGAAGGGTCCCATGAACGTCCGCACCGTCGCCGACGGCGTCCATCTCGTCTCACACGCCCACGTCAACTGCTACGTGGTGGAGGACGATGACGGAGTCACGCTCGTGGACGCGGGCCTGCCCGGCATGTGGTCCATGGTGTTGGAGGCCCTGGAACGGTGCGGCCGGGCTCCGGGGGAGGTCAGGGCCCTGGTGCTGACCCACGGCCACTTCGACCACGTCGGTTTCGCGCGCCGGGCCCGGCGGGAGTGGGGCGTACCCGTCCTGGTCCACCCGCGGGACGCCCGGCTGGCCGCCCACCCCTACCGGTACACCCCCCAGCGCAACCGCTTCCTCTATCCGCTCACGCACCCCCGGTCCCTGCCGCTGCTGGCGAGGATGGCCGCGGCCGGAGCCCTGGGTGTCAGGGGTGTGGGCGCGACCGAGCCGCTGGAGGCCGGGGCGGCCCTGGCCGTGCCCGGCCGTCCGGTCCCCGTGCACACCCCCGGCCACACCGACGGCCACTGCGCCCTGCACCTGCCCGAGCGGTCGGTCCTCCTCAGCGGTGACTCCCTGGTCACCCTGGACCCCTACACCGGCGGGACGGGGCCGCAGATCGTGGCCTCGGCGGCGACCAAGGACACCCGCCGGGCCCTCGCGTCCCTGGACGCGCTGGAGGCCACGGGCGCGGTCACGGTCCTGCCCGGCCACGGCGAGCCCTGGACGAAGGGCGCCGGGGCAGCGGTGCGCCACGCCGTCCGCGTCGGGGAGCACTGACCGGTCCGCGTCCCCGGCCCGGGCCGGAGCGCCGACGGAACTCGGCCGGGGGACCGACGAAAACCACGCCTTCCGGGTTCGCGCGCCGCCGGAGGCGACGTCACGAAGCGTCCCCTGGGCGGATGTGCCCGTGCGGGTCGCGAACCCGGCATCGGGAGCGCTCCGGTGCTTCGGTACGGGACGGCGGCCGGGTACCGTGCACGGCCGCGGGACGGAAGGGAACGGACACGGACCTGCTCACGCCGGCGCAGGCGACCCCCGGCGAGACGGCGCTCGCCGCCTTCGGACTCACGGCGGCCCTGGTGGTGGCGGTGGCCGCGGTCGTGTTCGTCGTCGCGGCGGTGATCGGCATCCTCGCCTCCCGGCCGGACGGCGGGATGGAGGCCGTGCGGCCGGTCCTCGTCGTCATCGCGCCCTTCACAGGATCCATCCTGTGGTTCCTGGTGGGACGCGATCGTGTTCCGGCCTGACCGGCGTCCTCGACCACACGCGAACGGCCCGGACACTCCCCCGAAGGGCGGCGTGTCCGGGCCGTTCGGCGCCGGTCAGCGCCTGTCGGAGGCGCTGTCCGCGAGCTCGCGTCCGGCGCCGGTGCCCTCCCCGTCCTCCTGCGCGTGCAGGTGGCGGGTCTCCAGGGCGGCGCCCTCCACGTCGATGTCGGGCAGCAGCCGGTCCAGCCACCTGGGCAGCCACCAGGCCGCGTCGCCCGCCAGGTGCATCAGCGCCGGGACCAGCAGCATCCGCACCACGAACGCGTCGATGAGCACACCGAACGCGAGCGCGAACCCGATCGAGCTGATCATCACCGAGTGCGAGAACACGAACCCGCCGAACACCGAGATCATGATGATCGCCGCGGCCGTCACCACCGAGCGCCCCGCCCGGAAGCCCTGCACCACGGCGGTGCGGGAGGGTGCGCCGTGCACGTACGCCTCGCGCATGCCCGTTCCGATGAACAGCATGTAGTCCATCGCCAGGCCGAACAGGATCCCGGCCAGGAGCGTCGGCAGGAAGTTCAGCACGGGCCCGCTGTTCTCCGGCCCGATGACACCGCCCAGCCACCCCCACTGGTAGACGGCCACCACGCCGCCCAGCGAGGCGAAGAAGGACAGGATGAACCCGAGCGTGGCCACGACCGGCACGAACACCGACCGGAACACCAGCAGCAGGATCACCAGGGACATGCCCACGACCACGGTCAGGTAGGTCGGCAGCGCCCCGTTGAGCGTCTCCGAGATGTCGATGTTGCCGCTGGTCATGCCCGCGACGCCCAGCGTTCCGGTGCCCGGGATGGGCTCCAGGTCGCGCAGGTCGTGCACGAGCCGCTCTGTGGACTCGCTGGCGGGCCCCTCGACCGGGACCACCTGGAAGGCGGCGTAGGTGAAGTCGTCGGAGAACGCGATCGGTGCCACGGCCGCCACGCCGTCGTGGGAGTGGATCTCCTCGGCGACCGTGACCTGGTCCCGCTCGGCGTTCAGCTCGGCGGACTCGTCGTCCGGGCCGCCGGTGAGCCGGGCGATCACCAGGAGGGTGCCGTTGGCGCCTTCGCCGAACTCCTCCTCCAGGGCGGTGTAGGCCCGGTACTGGGTGGAGTCGGTGGCCTCGGAGGAGCCGTCGGGCATCCCCGACCGCAGGTCCAGGGCGGGCAGCGCGACGAGCACCAGGGCGGCCACGGCGACGGCGGTCCGCAGCAGCGCGGCCCCGGTCGACATCGGCCGCACGGTCTCCGCCGCGGTCGCCCCGCCGGACGCCTGCTCGGCGAGGCGGGCGCGCTCGCGGCGGGACAGGATGCGCTCGCCGATCAGCGAGAGCAGGGCCGGGACCAGGGTGACCGCCACGACCACGGCGACGGCGATGGCCACGGCGCCCATGCTGCCCATGAGCCCGAGGAAGCCGATACCGGTCAGGTTCAGGCCCAGCAGTGCGATGAGGACGGTCGTCCCGGCGAAGACCACGGCGTTGCCCGCGGTCCCGTTGGCCAGGCCGATGGACTCCCTGACCTCCACGCCCTGCTTGAGCTGGCGGCGGTGGCGGTTGACGATGAACAGCGCGTAGTCGATGCCCACGGCCAGGCCCAGCATCAGGCCCAGGATGGGGGTCACCGACGCCATCTCCAGCACCCCCGACAGCGACATCGCGATCAGGGTGGCGATGCCGACGCCGACCAGCGCCGTCAGCAGCGGGAGGCCCGCGCCGACCAGGGTGCCCAGCATGACCATCAGGACCACGGCGGCCACGACCACGCCGACGGCCTCGGCCGGGCCGAACAGGCTGGGCAGGCTCTGGGCCATGTCACTGCCGAAGTCGACGGTGGTGCCGGGCACCGGGTCGTCCTCGAACACGGCCATGGCGGCCTCGAGGGTCTCCGGGAGGATGTCCATCTGCTCTTCGGTGAAGGACACCATGATCATGGCGGTGTCGCCGTCCTCGGAGACCAGGCTGATCCCGGAGGACATCTCCATGACGGACTCGTTCCGCTCGATCACCTCGAGCCCCGCCTCGGCCTCCTCGCGGCCCGCGTCGATCTCGGCCTGCTGGCCGTCGAAGACGCCCTCGAGCCGGTCGAGCATCCCGGTGGCCTCGGCCTCCTCGCGGGCGGCGTCGAGTGCCGCCTGTCCGGCATCGAGCTCCTCGAGCCCCGCCTCGGCCTCCTCGCGGTGTTCCGCGAGCTCACGGGCCCCGTCGGCGCGCTCGGCCTCGGTGGCGAACGGGTCGGTGGCGCCGGAGACCCCCGGGACCTCCGCGACCTGCTCGACGCGGTCGGCGATCCCCTCCTTCTGCTCGTCGGTGAACGCCGAGCCGTCCCCGGTCCGGTAGACGACGGTCCCCGAGCCGCCGCCCAGGTCCGAGAACTCCGCCGACCGGAGCCGGTTCACCTCGTCGGTGGGCGTGCCGGGGATGGAGAAGCCGCCCTCCAGCTCGTCCGAGAAGAGGAGGAACGCGGCGCCGGACGCCACGAGCAGTGCCAGCCAGATCGCGATGACGGTGCGTGCGCGGTGTGCGCACGCCCGCCCGAGTCTGTAGAGCAGTTCAGCCATGGATATGCCTTCGCGATGGAAAGGAAAGAAGAGGACGGGTGGAGGGGGCGGCCGTGCTCAGGCCGTGCCGACCGAGCCGTACCCGTCACGGGTGGCGGTGAGGACGCGCTCCAGGAGCGCGGACCAGACCCGGCGCGACTCGTCGTCCAGGCCCCCGCCGGTGATCTGCTCCCAGTGCTCGACCATGACCGCGCCGCCGCCGATGACGGCGCCGCACATGAGGGCGACCATGAGCGGGTCGGCCTGCGGGTGACGGCGCATGACCATCGCCGACAGCCGTGTGCCCACGTCGGTCATCGCCCGCTCGAAGAGCGCCGCCCGTCCGGCGGAGGGTGTGCCGCCCCCCTCCTGGACGAAGTGCTTGAGCCGGGTGATGGGGGTGAGCAGGTCGGTGCCGCGGATGGCGTCGGCCAAGGAGTCGAAGATGTTCGACCCCCCGGTGCCGTCGGCCGCGTCGAGGTTGGCCCCGATGCCGTCGACGATCTCCTCCAGCATCCGTCCGAACACCTCCAGCAGGACGTCGTCCAGTGAGCGGAAGTGGTTGAACACCGTCCGCCTGGAGACGTCGGCGCGCTCGGCGAGCTGGTCGACGGTGAAGCCGGTGTCCCCGCGCTCGGCCGTCAGCGCGGTGGCCGCGTCGATGATGGCCCGGCGGTGGCGGACCTTCAGGGCCTCGCGCCGGTCGGTCGCGGGTGGGATGGGCCGATCGTTCACGGTTCCACGCTAGGCACCTGGGTGCACTGAGTGCAACGACGCACTGGGTGCATCGTGTCACATTCGCCGGATCGGAGGCTTTCGCCCCTTGTCGGTGCCCGGGCCTAGCGTTCGGCGTGCACGGAGAACGACCCGGAGGGGGCGCGATGGGGGCCAAGGCGGGCCTGCTGGTGTACGCGGACGGAGACACCGCGGAGCTGCTGCGGCGGGTGCCTCCGGGCGCCGCCGACCGGGAGCGCACGGACGCCCTGGTGCGGCGCCTGTACCCGGGTGCCGCGATCGGGCCGTACGGGGAGGTCGCGCTGGGCGAGGGCGCCTACCCGCCCGGGGGCACGGTGCACGCGGGGGCCTGGCCCGGACTGGAGCTCCTCTGCGACCGGGGGTTCATGGTCGACCGGCCCTCGGAGCTGCCCGTCCACCTGGTCGCCGCGGGCTCCGGGCGGCGGCTGGTCCTGCACGCCATGCACAGCGTGGTCGACTGGCTGGCCTTCGCCGTCTGGGAGGACGGCCGCCTGGTGCGCTCGCTCAGCCTGTCCCCGGACGGCGGTGTCATGGAGGACATCGGCGACCCCCTGCCGTTCGAGGCCCCCTACCGGAACGGGGACCGGCCGGCCGACGTCGTCCCGTGGCCCGACGAGGAGCCGAGGCCGTACCCGCTGCCCTTCCACCCGCTGGAGTTCGGTGAGGACGCGCTGCGCGCCCTGTGCGGGTTCGTCCTGGAGGGCATGCCCGAACCGGACGGCGTGGACACCGACTCCGTCCGCCTCCATGGGTACCGGCTCCAGGCCCCTGACACCGCCGAGCAGGAGGCCGAACTCCGCCGGGCCGCGGCACGGACGGGACCGCCGCGCTTCTTCCGCACGGGCCCCGGCGGCTCCCCCGTGGAACACGAAGGCCCCTGAGCGGCGGCGCGCTTTTTCACAGCCTTTATCGGAGAAATTCTTTTTCCCCTGGGAAAGGCGTGGTCCGGGCATGCATCGCGGATCGCGATGGATCCCATGAAAAGAATGTGTTGGACGCCGGGGATTCGCGTGGCGACGATGAATGCATGACGAATCCCCTTCACGCCCGGCAGGAGAAGGCGGCCCCCCGCTCCCTCCTCGTGCTGCCGGTCATGGCCGTCGCCGCGGGCCTGTCCGTGGCGGGCAACTACTTCGCCCAGCCGCTGCTCGGCCTGCTCCGCACCGAGCTGGACATGACCACCACCGCGGCGGGCCTCACCGTCGCCGCCGCCCAGATCGGCTACGCCGTCGGCCTGGGCCTGCTCGTCCCCCTCGGTGACCGCTACGCGCGGCGCGGGCTGGCCGCGACCCTGCTCGCGGCCACCGGCCTGCTGCTCGCCCTGGCCGGGACGGCGCCCACCGGCCGGCTCCTGCTGGCCGCCACCGGCCTGGCCGCCGTCACCTCCGTCGGCGCCCAGGTCCTCGTCCCCTTCGCCGCCGAACTCGCCCCGCCGCAGCGCCGGGCCCGCGACATCGGCATCGTCATGGCCGGGGTCCTGGCGGGCGGGCTGCTCGGCCGCGCCGCCTCCGGCCTCGTGGCCGAGCTCGCCGGGTGGCGGACCGTCTACTGGGCCACCGCCGTCCTGCTGCTGGTCGTCGCCGCCGTCGTGTGGCGGGTTCTGCCCGGCGGCGGGGGAGACCGGAGCGACGCCACCCGACCCCTGCGCCTGTGGAGGTCCACGGCGGTGCTGCTCGTGGAACTGCCCGCGCTGCGCCGCACCATCGCGACCGCCGCGCTGACCATGGCCTCCTTCACCGTCCACCTGACCGCCGTTACGCTGCTCCTGGTCGGCGCGCCCTACCGCTGGACTCCCGCGACCATCGGGATCGTCGGCCTCATCGGCGTGATCGGCCCCTTGGCCATGCCGCTGGCGGGCCGCCTGGTCGACCGCGGCCACTCGCGCGCCGTCCTCCTCACCGGGCTGGCGCTGGCGGCGGCCGGATGGACCGTGATGCTCCCCGCCCAGGGCGGCGGACCCGCCTGGCTCCTCGCGGGACTGGTCCTGCTCAACGCGGGCCAGACGGCGGTCCTCAACGCCTCCCAGACCACCGCCTACGATCTGCGGCCGCAGGCGCGCAGCCGGATCAACGCCGTCTTCATGACGCTGTTCTTCGCCGGGGGCTCCGTCGGCGCGGCGCTGGCACCCGTCGTCTGGGTGAACGCCCACTGGACCGGGGCGTGCCTGCTGGGCATCGGCCTGGTCGGGCTGGCGCTGCTCGCGGTCCTCGCCCCGCGCCGCAGGGGCTGAACCCGGCGGCCGTACGCTACCGCCATGGAACTCCAGCAGATGCGCTACGTGGTCGCCATCGCAGAGACGAACAGCTTCACGCGGGCCGCCGAGCGCTGCCTGGTCGCCCAGTCCGCGCTCAGCCACCAGGTCGCGCGGCTGGAGCGGGAGCTGGGGGCCAGGCTCTTCGAGCGCACCAGCCGCCGGGTGCGGCTGACGGCGGCCGGAGCGGCCTTCCTCCACGAGGCCCGGCGGTGCCTGGAGGCCGCCGAGCGGGCGGTGGAGCAGGTCGCCGCCGCCGTCGGCGAGGTGCGCGGACCGCTGGAGGTCGGCCTCATCCCCACCGTCGCCGCGGTCGACGTCCCCGGCGCGCTGCGCGACTTCCGCCGCGCCCACCCCGGGGTGCGCATCGGCCTGCGGGTGGGCGCCAGCGACGACCTCGTCGAACAGGTCAAGGAGGGGGAGATCGAGGTGGCCTTCCTGGGGCTGCCCACCAGCGCCCGTCCCGAGGGCGTCGGCATCCGCGAACTGGCCCGGGACCGGCACGTCGCCGTGGTCGCCCCCGACCACCCGCTGGCCGCCGAGGAGTCGGTGAGCCTGGAGCGGCTCGCGGCGGAGGTCTTCGTGGACATGCCGGCCGGGACGGCCGGGCGCGTCCAGGCCGACCTGGCCTTCGAGGCGGCGGGCCTGGGCCGCGACGTCGCCTTCGAGGTGAGCTCCGCCGAGTACATGGCGCGGCTGGTGGCGGAGGGCCTGGGCGTGGCCCTGCTCCCCTCCGCCTACGTACCGCAGCTGAGCGGAGTGAGCACGCTGGAGATCACCGACGCCACGGGCCGCGTCGAGTACGTGGTCTGGTCCAGGACCGGCCCCACACCCGCGGCGCGGGCCTTCCTCGACATCCTCGGCGTTCCGGCGGCGGGGGCGGCCGCGGACTGATCCCGCCGCCGCCCCGGCGTCACGGGGTGCGCAGCCACGCCTTGAGGGTCAGCAGCCCGGGGTGCCGGGCGCGCAGCGCGGCCAGGTCGGCGCCGAACCCCCTGCCGTTGATCCAGGCGTACATCCGGGCGACCTGCGGGCTCTGTGCCCGTAGCTCCTCGTCGGGCAGCCGCTCGAACCGGGTCGGGACGCCGTCGGCCGCGGCGAACACCTCGGCGATCCGGTGCACCGGCAGCTCGTCCCCGGCGATGTCGATCCGGCGGCCGGCGAACTCGTCCGGAGCGGCGAACACCGACGCGGCGATCCGCCCGATGTCGGCCAGCGCGATCATCTGCAACGGGGTGTCCGCGTCCAGGGCGAGCGGCACGACCCGCTCGCCGGCGACCGGCTCCGGGAGCATGTACCGCCAGTTCTCCATGAAGAACACCGGGCGCAGCACCGTGGCCGGGACGCCTGCGGACTCCACGTACGCCTCGATCTCCTCCTTGCTGTCGAAGTGCGCCACCCCCGACCCGTGCCCGGCGGCCGCGGCGGAGGCGTAGACCAGGTGGGCGCCCGCGTCCGTCGCCGCGTCGGCGACGTTCCGGCCCCGCTTGATCTCCGTCGCGGGGTCGGGGGCGGCCAGGTCGCAGGGCTGGACGCTGAAGACCCCGTCCACGCCCCGGGCCGCCGCCCGCAGCGACGCCGGGTCGTCGAGGTCACCGGTGACCGGCTCCGCGCCCAGCGCCGCGAGCGCGCGGGCCGCGGGGGCGCCGGGGTCGCGGACGAGGGCGCGCACCCCCTGCCCGCGGCCGAGCAGGGCCCGGGTGACGGCGCCGCCCTGACCGCCGGTCGCACCCGTCACCAGAACGGTTCTCTTTTCCTGCACGCCGATTCCCCTTCTCGTTTTTCCGGGATATGCGGAACCAGCATCCCGGGGTGCGGGCGCGCGCGTCCAATATCCGTTTTTCATTCCACCGATCGAAAAAGTGGATGGATGGGGCCGGGCGCCCGGGCAGGGGCGCGGTTCGGTAGCGTGGGCGCCCCGGCCGCACCCCCTGGAGAGCCCATGCCCGCCTCGTCCGTACCGGTCCGCAACTGGGCCGGGAACCTCACCTACGCCAGCCCCCGCGTCCACCGGCCGACCGACCCCGCCGCCCTGCGCGCCCTGGTCCGCGACACCCCGCGGATCCGGGCGCTGGGCAGCGGCCACTCCTTCAACCGGGTCGCCGACTCCGACCACGACCTGGTTCGACTGGACGGCCTCCCGCGGGAGATCGAGGTGGACCGGGAGGCCTCCACCGTCACCGTCTCCGCCGGGACCCGCTACGCCGAACTCGCCGCGGAGCTGCACCGCCGGGGGTTCGCCCTGGCCAACCTCGCCTCGCTGCCGCACATCTCGGTGGCCGGCTCCTGCGCCACCGGGACCCACGGGTCCGGGGACCGCCTGCGCTGCCTGTCCGCCGCCGTGCGCGGGCTCGAACTGCTGGGGCCCGACGGGGAGGCGGTGCGGCTGGACCGGGGCACCGACCCGGAGGTGTTCCCCGGCACGGTGGTGGCCCTGGGCGCGCTCGGGATCGTCACCCGGCTGACCCTGGAGGTGGAGCCCGCCTTCGCGGTGTCCCAGCGGGTCCGGCTAGACGTGCCGCTGGAGGAGGTGGCGGCGGACGTGGACGCGGTGTTCGGCTCCGCGTACAGCGTCAGCCTGTTCACCGGCTGGAACGAGGGCACCGGCCGGATCTGGCTCAAGCACCGCGAAGGGGAGCCCCGGGGGGCCTGGGCCGGCGGGCGCCCGGCGGACGAGCCCCAGCACCCGGTGCCGGGGATGTCGGCCGCGCCGGCCACCGAGCAGCTGGGAGCGGTCGGCCCTTGGTTCGAGAGGCTGCCGCACTTCCGCCCCGGGTTCGCTCCGAGCGCGGGGGAGGAGCTGCAGTCGGAGTTCTACCTGCCGCGGGCGGCGGCCGCGGAGGGCATCGCCGCGCTGCGGGGCCTGGGGGAGCGGATCGCCCCGGTGCTGCACGTGTCCGAGGTGCGCACGGTCCGCGCCGACGACCTGTGGCTGAGCCCGGCGTACGGGCGCGACTCGGTGGCCTTCCACTTCACCTGGCGGCGGGACCCGGAGGCGGTGGCCCCGGTGCTCGCGGCGGTGGAGGAGCGGCTGGCCCCGCTGGGGGCGCGGCCGCACTGGGGCAAGCTCAGCACCCTGCCCCCGGCCCGGGTGGCGGCCTCCTACGAGCGGTCCGCGGACTTCGCGGGGCTGCTGGAGCGGTTCGACCCCGGGGGGAAGTTCCGCAACGCCTTCACGGACACGTATTTCCCCCGGGACCGGGCCTTCCCCCGCGGCTGACCCTCAGCCGCCGACGCGGACGCGGCGGGAGGCGCCGTCGGACAGGAACGCCGACAGCTCCTCCGCCCGCTCCGCGACGGCGTCCCGCTCCGCCGGGGTGAGCGGGCGCAGCGGGGTGACGGACACGGTGTCGTCCCCGCCGGTCCAGGTCGCGGTGACCCGGCCGTCCACCAGCACCACGCGCTCCCCGGCCACGGAGAGGCCGCGGTGCTCGTCGTCGATGATCCGGCCGCGGTACCGGTATCCCAGGACGGCGTTGTCGAACGCGGGGAGGAACCGCACCGGCGCGGGGGTGTCGGGGTCGGGCAGCGGGGCGCCGGGCAGGTCCAGCAGCTCCCGGCCGCCCGTGTCGCGGAAGGAGACCAGCTCCTCGCGGACCGCGGCCACCGCGGCGGGCAGGCCGGCCAGACCGCACCAGGCGCGCAGGTCGGTGGAGGTGGCGGGGCCGTAGGCGGCGAGGTAGCGCCGGACGAGTTCCCGGCCGACCGGGTCGGTGCCGCCGGGGTCGTGCGGCGCGGGCTCACGGCCGGTCCAGGCCGACAGCGGGGCGTTGCGCACCCCGGCCCTGGTGCGCCACAGCCCGCGCGGCGGGGTCTGCACGACCGGGACCAGGGCGGAGACCAGCATCTCGCCCAGCGCCCGCCGGTGTGCGTCGGGCCAGCGGTCGGCCACGGCCCCGACGAGTTCGGCCATGGTGCGGGGCTCGCCGTCGGCCAGCACCGCGCGGCCCGCCGCCTCCAGCTCGTCCAGGTCCACCCCCTCCAGTTCCCGGCGGTAGGTGGCGGCGACCTTCTGGCGCAGCATGGCGCCGAACCGGGAGCGCCAGGCGAGCACGTCCTCGGTGGTCATCAGGTGGACGGTGCGGCGCATGAGGTGGACCCGTACCACGCGGCGTCCGGTCAGCAGGTCCGACAGCTCGGGCGCCCGGAAGCGGCGCATCCGGGTCCACAGGCCGACGAACGGCTCCTGCGGCTCCTGGGCCTGGAGCCCGCACAGGTGGGACACCAGGTCCAGGGCCGACCGGTCGGAGGGTTCGAGCAGGGCCTGCCGGGCGAGCGCGGCGCGGTTGAGCGCCCGGTCGTCCAGAACGGTCATGGGTGTACCTTCCGTGCGTCCCTCCCGGCGCACGCCGGGACACCGCGTCCCCCGCGGCCTGCGGCCACTCTCGCAGGCGAACAGGTCAGGTTCCGTCCTCTACTCTCCTGGAGACCGGGGGGACACCCCCATCCCCCGGCGGGAGGCCGGAGCCGGGCGGTGAGGGGGATCAGGGGCGGAGGAGGAGTTCCCCGGCGAGCATGATCGCCTCGCGGTGGGTGCGGCCCGGATGGTCCACGGCGATGAAGTGGCGGCCGATCGCCAGCGCGAACATCAGGGTGCAGCGCGCCTCGACCTCGTCGGGGTCCTCGACGAAGCTCCCGAACATCGAACGCAGGAAGTCCATCCGCACGTTGTCGACGCGGCGCAGCCGCTCGGCGACCGCCGGGTCCTGGCGGGCCCACTCGCGGACGGCGAGGTCGATCCGGTGCAGCTCGTCGGTGAAGGTCAGCTCCCCGGCTCGGCGGATCTTGTCGACCGGGTCGCCGCCCTCGGCCTCGACCCGGGCGAGGACGTCGTCGGTGCAGCGCCGCTCCCACTCGTCGAGGAGCTCGGCGAGCAGCGCGGGACGGCCGTCGAAGTACCCGTAGAAACCGCCCTTGGTCACGCCGAGTCCGGCGGCCAGGGCCTCGACCCGGACCGCGTCCGGGCCGCCCCGGGCGAGGGCGTCGAGTCCGGCCTCGATCCAGCGGCTGCGCGGGGTGCGGGCTGCGGGAGGCACCTGTTTCACCGGTCCCCGGATGTCGCGTTCATTTTCTGTACGCTACCGTACATATGAGATATACGGCTGCGTATAGAACGAGGGGCCGACCATGGCACGGATCGCGAAGTCCACGCACACCGAGCACCCCTGGCGCGTCCACGACGTGGCGCCGGACTTCGAGGTCGAGGACGTGTGGGCGTTCCGCGTCCCCGGAGCCGGCCCCGACGACTTCCGGGCCGTGCTGGCGGCGATCCGCTCGTCCGGCGGGATCGGCCGGATGCCCCCGGCGGTGCGGTTCCTGTTCACCCTCCGGTGGCGGCTCGGCGCGCTCCTGGGCTGGGACGGGCCGGAATCGGGAGTGGGCGGGCGGGTCCTCTCGCTCCGCGACCGCCTGCCCGCCGACCTGCTCGCCGCACCGCGCGGAGAGGACCGCGACGACATGCCGCTGAAGGCGGTCTACGAGACCGACACCGAGGCCGTCCGCGAGCTGGCGAACCGGACCGTGCACTCCCTGATGCACCTGGGCTGGGCACGCCGCGCCGACGGCGCCCACGAACTCCGGATGGCCGTGCTCGTCAAACCCAACGGCCGGTTCGGGCGCCTCTACCTGGCAGCCATCGCGCCCTTCCGGTACCTCGTCGTCTACCCCGCCCTGACCGCCCGCTGGGAGCGGGCCTGGGCCGAACGGAACGGAGCCGGAGCATGACACGGCGAACGGAACAGAGCGCCGGGACAGGCAGGACACCCCTGCGCTGGGCGAGCGCCATCATGATCGTGCTGGGGGTCGGCCACCTGACCCTGCTGGCGGTCCTCTCGTGGGCGGACATCGCCGCCTGGGCGGAGCGGGGGCTGTGGGCCGCCGTCCCGCTGGAGGCGGGCGCGACCGACCTCACGGCGGCCGAACTGCGCAACGAGGTCGTCTTCTGGGCCGGACCCGGGAGCTTCTCCGTGCCGCTGGCCCTGCTGGGCACCCTCCTGTGGCACCTCGCCGGGCGCGGGGTCGCCGTTCCCGCCTGGGTCGGCTGGGGGGTCGCGGTGTGGTGCGTCGTCGGCGGGATCCTGCTGGTGCCCTCGCCCTACTTCCTGGGAGCCGCGGCGGGCCTGCTCGTCGTGCTGGCGGCGCGCCGCGGGCGTCTCCGCGAGGCCGGGCCCGCCCCCGTCACAGCGCCAGGACGGTCGGCGGAGAACCGTTCTCGATGACCCGGCGGAAGTGGCGGCGGGCGAACGAGGCGAACCGCTCCACCTCGGGGTGCGGCCGCGACGCGGGCCACACCAGGCTGACCTCCACCCGCGCGGAGTCCCGCACGGGCAGGTACACCACGCCCGGGTGGCGGTGCCCGTAGGAGGTCGCGGCAGCGGTGACCCCGACGGCGTCGCCCATCGCGATCCGGGTGAGCCACTCGTCGGTGTTGGCGACGGTGACGGTCCGCTCCGGGACCGCCGCGCCGTCCCACACCCGCAGGGTGACGGTCGGGGAGGTCGCGCACAGGGCCACGGTCTCCCCGGCCAGCTCGGCGAGGCCGACCGAGGACCGGCGGGCCAGCGGGCCCGTCGCGGGCACCCCGGCGACCAGGGTCTCGGTGAACAGGTGGGCGGTGACGGTGTCCGGCAGTGAGACCTCCTCCGGCAGCACCCGGCGCACGATCACGGCGTCCAGGCTCCCGTCGAGCAGGCCCGCCTCCGGATCGTCGGGTCGGCGCACCTCCACCTCGGCGGCGGACACGGCCCGCCAGCCGCGCAGCAGCGGAACGGTGTGCTCGCCCAGCCCCGCCCAGGCCCATCCCAGCCGCAGCGGCCCGGACGCACCGGCGTCGGCGAGCGCGCGGTCCAGCCGCGCCAGCAGCACCGAGGCCTCCTCGAACAGCCGACGGCCCCGCCCGGTCAGCCCGGTGCGCCGGGTGGTGCGCTCCACCAGCCGCGCACCCACGATCTCCTCCAGCCGGTCGAGGGTCCGCGACAGCGTCGGCTGGGTGACGCCCAGCTCGGCCGCCGCGGCGGTGACCGTGCCCCGGTTCCCGACGGCGACCAGGGCGCGCAGGTGGCGGAGTTCCACATCCATGCGTCCAGCGTATGACCCGGGCGCGCGACGTATTTCCCCGGCCGGGGGCCCGGCGCCTAGCTTTTCCCCATGAGGATCTTGCTCGTAGGAGCCACCGGGAAACTGGGATCGGAACTGCACCGGACGCTGGCCGGGCGCGGACACGACGTGGTGGGTGTCGGCCGCAGCGGCGGCGACATTCGCTGCGACATCACCGACCCGCAACAGTCGGCCGCGCTGTGGGACCGGGTCGGGACGGTGGACGCGGTGGCCAGTGCCGCGGGCGACGTCCCCTACCGGCCGTTCGCCGAGATGGAGTCGCGGGACTACACCCGGGCGTTCGAGGGCAAGGTGCTCGCCCAGATCGACCTGGTGCGCACCGGCCTGCCCCACGTGGCCCCGCGCGGCTCGTTCACGCTCATCACGGGAATCCTGGCCCGCGAGCCCATCGTCACCGGCAGCGCGGCGTCGATGGCCAACGGCGCGCTGGAGGCGTTCGTGCGGGCGGCGGCGGTGGAGATCGCGCCGCGGCGGATCAACGCGGTCAGCCCCTCGGTGTTCACCGAGAGCCTGGACGACTACGGCGACTTCTTCCCCGGCTTCGCCCCCGTGGACCTGGCCGACGTGGCCGCCGCCTACGTCAGGTCGATCGAGGGCGCCGACACCGGCCGCGTCCACGAGCTTCCCTGACACGCGGCTTCCCTGACACGCGGTCCCCACCGCCCCGCCACCCGGCCGCGCGGACCTGCCGGTGGTCCCCGACAGGATCGGACCACGGACGGGAACACCTCCTGGAGGCCGATCGTCGGGGGCCGGGCGGCCGCACCCGGCCCGCACCCCGACCACCCGGCCGACCGCCTCGTCGGGGTGCCGTCCCGCGGCCCGGTGCCCGTGGTCACCGGGTTCGCCGAGCGGCTCTCCGAGGCCCTGTACCGGCTGGACCGGCGCGAGTACGGGGAGGACCTGTCCTTTGACGCGTTCCTGTACACCCGCGCCGCGGTCGTCGCCGACGGGCGCGCGGCCTACGAGGAGGTGCCGGCCGACCCGGTGCTCTTCGCGCCCTGCGCCGAGGAGCCGACCCGGGCCGAGCCGCTGTCCTACGTTCCGGACCGCGCCTACGAGCACCTCACCGGCGAGGGGTGGCGGCGCGACACCCGGTACTCCTACGGGTCCTTCTCCGACCGGGGGGCCGGGAGCGCCGGGCGTGAGTCCGGTCGGTACCCTGCGGGCCCGGTGACCAGGGCGACCACGGTGGTCCCGGGGCGCAGCCGCCCGCGGGCGGCCAGGTCGTAGATCCCGGCGAGCATCTTCGCCACGTAGACCCGCTCCGGCTCCAGTCCGTGCCGGTCCCGGAACTCCGCGATGAACTCCCGCAGTGCGGGCGGGCACCTGGCGTAGCCGCCGAAGTGGTAGCCCGTCTCGATCGACCAGTCGCCGCCGGGAACCCCGGCCTCCCGTTGCAGCCGCCGCACCTCGCCGGTGAGGAAGCCGCCCCCCTTGAGCACCGAGAACCCCAGCGCCCGCCGCCCCGGACCCAGACCGGCGGCGACCCCGGCGAGGGTGCCCCCCGTGCCGCAGGCGCAGCACAGCACGTCGAAGTCCGCGTCGATCTCCGCGGCGGCGGGCACGCACCCCAGTACCGCCTCGGCGTTGCTGCCGCCCTCGGGCAGCAGGTGGAAGTCGCCGAACCGGTCGCGCAGTCCCGCGACCACCTCCGGTGTGTGCTTGTCCCGGTAGGCCGCCCGGTCCAGGTAGGCCAGCCGCATCCCCTGCCCGGCGGCGTACTCCAGCACGGGGTTGAGCGGCCGGTGCTCCTCCCCGCGGATCACACCGACGGTCGCGAACCCGCAGGCCCGCCCGGCGGCGGCCACCGCCCGGATGTGGTTGGAGTAGGCGCCGCCGAAGGTCAGCAGGGTGTCGGCCCCCGCCTCGTGCGCCCGCAGGAGGTTGCGGTGGAGCTTGCGCCACTTGTTGCCGGGCACCTCGGGGTGGATGAGGTCGTCGCGCTTGAGCAGCAGCCGCACCCCGCCCAGCCGGGGGTCGCGGACCTCCTCCAACGGGGAGGGCAGCCGGGCCGTGAGGTGGCCGCACCCGATCGACTCCATCCCGCCAGCCTAGAGACCCCGACCCCGACTCCGGCCCCGACCCCGACTCCGGCCCCGGCCCCGCCGCCACCGGCCCTGGCCCTGCCACCGGGCCCGCCTACCGGCTCCGTCCCTGCCACCGCCACCGCCACCGCCACCGGCCCCGGTCCGGCCCTGGTCCGGGGCGCGGGACGGCGGCCGGGCGGCGGGGGCTCCCTATCCTGGTGGCCATGGCAGAGAACGCCGGCCGGACGCCGCTGAGCGGGGGGCTCGCCCAGCGGGTGGTCGATCTCATCGCTCCGACGATCAGCCACAACGTCAACGTGATGGACGAGCACGGCACGATCATCGCCTGCATGGACCCCGAGCGCCGCGGCACCCTGCACCACGGCGCGCAGCGGGTCATCGCCGAGGGCCGTCCCGTCCTCATCACCTCGCCCGAGCCCGGCAGCTCCGACCGGCCCGGTGCCAACGAGCCGCTGTTCATCGACGGGGAGCTGCGCGGCGTCGTCGGCATCACCGGCGAGCCCCGGGAGGTCGCCCCGCTGGCCCGGGTCGTGGCGCTGACCGTGCAGCTGCTCATCGCCCAGGAGGAGGAGCAGGACGCGGCCACCCGGCGCCACACCGAGGCCCGCGACCTCATCGCCGCCCTGACCTCGGGCACCGCGTCGGCGGAGTCCGCGCGGGCCCGGCTGGCCGCCGCAGGGCTGGCCCCGCCCTGGTCGCTGGCGCTGTGGGCGGCGGGGACGCCCCGGCCGGACGGGGCGGCCGCCCCGCCGCCGCTGGCCGACACCGCCGTCGCCCGGTTCAACACCGACGGCGGGCACCGGTCCGCGGTGCTGCACGGCGCCCTGTGGCTGGTGGGCTCGGGAACCGCCCCCGACCTCCCGATGCCCGCCGGCGTCCGGCACACCGCGACCGAGCCCACCGACGACGTCGAGGCCCTGCTGGCCCGTGCCGAGGAGTCGCGGGCGCTGTGCCGCCGCGCCGGGCTCGTCCCCGCCCTGGGGAGTACCGAGCCCTGGTCCCGCGACATCGCCGTGGCCGTCGCCCACCTGCCCCGGCGCAGCCTGGAGCACCTGGCCCGGCGGGCGTCGGTGCTGAGCGAGGCGCAGCGGCGCACCCTGCTTGCGGTGGCGTCGACGACCTCCATGCAGGCGGCGGCCGACTCGGTGTACGTCCACCGCAACACCCTGCTCCAGCGGGTGGAGCGGATCCGGGCGGCCACCGGGGCCGACATCCGCCGCGCCGACCACCTGTCGGCGTTGCAGATGGCCCTCTACGCCCGTGAAGCCTTGTGCGTTTCGCACACAGGCTGAACAGGAAGTCACAGGAAGACTGGGCGAGACACCGTCGAATCGCACGGGGGTTTCTTCCTAGGCTCTGCGTCATGTCCATCGCGTTGCACGTACATGACCAGGGCGTTCCCGTCCGCGTCGCCATCGTCCCGGACTCCTTCAAGGGCAGCGCCCGGGCCGTGGACGTGGCCGCGGCCATGGAGCGCGGAGTCCGCGACGCCTTCTCCTCGGCGGGCGTCGAGGTGGACGTCCGCCCCCTGCCGTTCGCGGACGGAGGCGAGGGGACCCTCGACGCGCTCCTGGGCGCCTGGGGCACCGAAGCGCTCACGGTGGACACCACCGACGCACTGGGCCGGCCGGTGCGCGCCCGCTACGGCCTGTCGCCGGACGGCCGGACCGGGATCATCGAGGCGGCCGAGGCCAACGGCCTGCCGCTGGTCTCCGACGTCCCCCCGCGTCCGCTGGCCGCCACCACCCGGGGGATCGGGCCCCTGGTCACGGCCCTGCTGGACGCCGGGGTCGAGGAGATCCTCCTGTGCATCGGCGGATCGGCCACCACCGACGGCGGCACCGGCCTGCTCCGCGCGCTCGGCGCCCGCCTGCTGGACCGGGACGGAGCGGAGCTCCCCGACGGGGGCGGGAGCCTCACCGGCCTGGACCGGCTGGACACCTCCGGACTCGACCCGCGCGCCCGGGCCGTGCGCTGGCGCATCGCCTGCGACGTCACCAACCCCCTGGTCGGCGAGCGCGGGGCCGCCGCCGTGTTCGGCCCGCAGAAGGGCGCGGGCCCCGACGACGTGCGCGTCCTGGACAACGGGTTGGACCGGCTGGCCGACGTGCTCGCCCGGACCACCGGGGACGACGTCCGCGACCGCCCGGGCATGGGCGCGGCGGGCGGCCTGCCCGCCCCGCTCACGGCCCTGCTGGGGGCCGAGGCCGTCCCCGGCTCCCGCATGGTCGCCGAGGTCCTGGACGCCGAACGGCTCATGGCCGACGCCGACCTGGTCCTCACCGGGGAGGGCCGGTTCGACGGACAGTCCCTGGGCGGCAAGGTCGTCGACGCGGTCCGCCGCCTCGCCCCGGCGGGCGCCCCCGTCGTGGTCATCGCCGGAGACGTCTCGGTCACCCCCGAGGAGCTCCGGGACTCGGGGGTCACCGCGGCCTTCTCCACCGCCCGGGGGCCGCGCTCCCTGGAGCGGATGCGCGAGGAGGTCCTGGCCGACATCGAGTGGACGGCGGCCAACTGCTGCCGCCTCCTCGCCCCCCGCCTCGCACACCCGCACGCATAAGGAACACCGACCGTGATCTCGTTGCTCATCCTGCTCCTCCTGGTGGCGGCCATCGTGCTCGTCACCGCGCGCTGGAAGGTCAGCCCCTTCCTCGCGCTCATCGGCGCCGCCCTCGTCGGCGCCTTCGCCTTCCGGATCCCGACGGGCGAGGTCGTCACCACCGTGACGACCGCTTTCGGCAACACCCTGGGCAACATCGGCCTGGTGATCCTGTTCGGCACCATGATCGGCGTGATCCTGGAGCGCTCCGGCGCCGCGATCGCGATGGCCGAGGCGCTCATCAAGGTGCTCGGCACCCGCTTCCCGAACCTGACGATGTCCCTCATCGGCTACATCGTCTCCATCCCGGTGTTCTGCGACTCCGGCTACGTCATCCTCAACTCGCTGCGCAAGGCCGTGACCCTGCGCACCGGCGTGTCCACCCTGGCCACCTCGATCGCCCTGATGACGGGCCTGTACGCCACGCACACCATGGTCCCGCCGACCCCGGGCCCGCTGGCCGCCGCCGAGAACCTCGGCGCCTCCGACGACCTGGGCATGATCATCGCCCTCGGCCTGCCGGTGGCCGCCGTCGCCGCCCTCGCCGGACTGCTCTTCGCGAGCACGTTCTCCCGCAAGCGGTTCACCCCGCTGCCCGCCGAGAGCGACGACGACCTCACCGAGCAGTCCTACGAGGAACTGCGCGCGAGCTACGGCCGGCTTCCCAACGCCTTCGTCTCGTTCCTGCCGATCGCGGTCCCGCTGGCGCTGATCTGCACCTCCTCGGTCGTCAAGCTGCCGGGCCGCCCGATCGGCGAGGGCGCCGCCTTCGACGTCCTGTCGTTCCTGGGGACCCCGGTCATCGCGCTCATCGTCGGCCTGGCCGTCGCCGTCCTGCTGCTGCGCGGCCACGGCAGGCTGGAGCGCTTCAACGACCACGTCCAGGAGTCGATCCGGGTCTCGGCCCCGATCCTGCTCATCACCGGTGCCGGTGCCGCCTTCGGCGCCGTGCTTGCCGCCTCGCCGCTGACCGGCTTCCTCTCCGAGAACCTGAGCGGCCTCGGGATCGGGCTCGCGGTCCCGTTCCTCATCGCCGCCGCGCTCAAGACGGCCCAGGGGTCGTCGACGGTGGCGATCGTCAGCACCTCGGCGCTCATCGCACCGATACTGGGCTCCCTCGGGCTCGGCTCCCCGGAGGGCACGGTCCTGAGCGTGCTGGCGGTGGGCGCGGGCGCGATGGTCGTCTCGCACGCCAACGACTCCTACTTCTGGGTGGTGTCCCAGCTGAGCAGGATCCCGGTGGCGACCGCCTACCGGACGCTCAGCGTGGCGACCGCGATCGAGGGCACGGCCGCCTTCGCCACCGTCTGGACGATCGGGCTGTTCCTGCTCTGATCCCGCCGGCCCCGCTCCGCCGCCCGGTGGGGCGGGGCCCGGCGTCGGGCCGTGTCCACCGGCGGCCCGCCCCGGAGGCGCCCACGGCGTTCGCCGCCACCACCGCGGCGATCGCCGCCCAGTCCGGCCACGCCAACCGCTGGTCGAGGACCACCAGCCCCGCCAGCGCCGCCATCACCGGGTGGACGCTCATGAACAGGCCGAAGAACCGGGCCGGCACCCGCCGCAGCGCGTACAGGTCGCCGAGGAACGGCACCGTGGAGGACAGCAGTCCCGCCGCCGCCGCGCAGCCCAGCGCCGCCCACGTCGGCGGCTGGTGCCACAGCACCCACGCCCCGACCGGCAGGAAGGCCAGGGCGGACACCCCCGCCGCCGCGGCCGAGCCCTCGATCCCCGGCACCCGCCGCCCCACCGTCCGGTTGAGCAGGATGTACGCCGCCCAGCAGGCCGCGGCCGCCAGCGCCAGCCCCATTCCCAGGTGATCGCCGCTGGGCTGCGGGCGCATCAGCACCGCCACCGCGCCGCCGGCGGCCATCGCGCACCCCAGGTCCGTCCACCGGCGCGAGGAGGCCAGCGCCACCGCCAGCGGCCCGAGGAACTCCAGGGTCACCGCCAGGCCCAGCCCGATGCGGTCCACCGCCGAGTACAGGGCCAGGTTCATGCAACCGAAGACCAGGCCCATGGCGACGATCGGCCGCCACTGCTCCCGGACCGGTCCCCGCAGCCGGGGCCGGGCCACGGCGAACAGCACCGCGGCCGCCACCCACTGGCGCACCGCCACCACCCCGGCCGGGCCGATCACCGGGAAGGCCAGCGCCCCCAGCGAGGCCCCCACCTGGTTGGACACCCCACCGCCCAGCATCACCGCCGTGCCGGCCAGGCGCCCGCGCCCGCCTGCCGCGTGCCGTCCGGCTCCGGCCCCGACCCCGGCCGCGTCCGCCGGGAGCTCCTCCGTCGATGTCTCCATGACCGGATCATGCGGCCCGGCCGAGCATGCGCAAAATGCATGTGACGCTTGCTGTATACGCTGAACGCATGGATGTGGAGCTGCGCCACCTGCGCTGCCTGGTCGCCATCGCCGACACCGGGACCTTCACCGACGCCGCCCTGCACCTGGGGGTCTCCCAGGCCGCGGTGTCCCGGGGCCTGGCCGCCCTGGAACGGGCGCTGGGCACCCGGCTGCTGCACCGCACCAGCCGCGAGGTCACCCCCACCCCCGCCGGGCGGCGGGTCCTGGCCCGGGCCAGGACCGTCCTGGACGAGGTCGACGGCCTGGTCCAGGAGGCCACCGCGGGCCACCGCCGCCTGCGCCTGGGCCACGCCTGGTCGGCGGTGGGGCGCCACACCCGACGCTTCCAGCGCCTGTGGGCCGCCCGCGAACCCGGTGTGGAACTGCACCTGGTCCGCACCAACACCCCCACCGCCGGGCTGGCCGAGGGCGCCTGCGACCTCGCCCTGGTGCGCGCGGTCGTGGACGGGCGCCGGTTCGACGGCGCGGTCGTGGGACACGAGCGCCGTTTCTGCGCCCTGGCCTCCGACGACCCCTGGGCCCGGCGGAGGTCCGTGCGCCTGGACGAGATCGCCGACCGGCGGGTCCTCGTCGACCGCCGCACCGGCACCACCACCGCCGACCTGTGGCCCGCCGACCGCCGCCCGGCGCTGGAGCACACCCAGGACATCGACGACTGGCTGGCCGAGATCGCCACCGGCCGCTGCGTCGGCATCACGGCCGAGGGCACGGTCGCCCAGTACCGCCGCGACGGCATCGTGTTCCGCCCCGTGCGCGACGCGCCCACCATCCCGGTCCGGGTGATCTGGCGGTCGCACGACCCGCACCCTTCCACCTACGCGGCGGTGGCCCTGCTCGCCGAGGTGTACGGCCAGGCGCCGCCCCCGCTCCCGGCGGCGGTGCGGCCTACGGCTCCGGAGTGACCCCGCCCAGCCCCGACAGGGCCGCGGCGACGTCGGCGCCGGCCCCGTTCAGCGTCGCGTCGAGGAAGGCCGGGCAGGCCGCCTCGGCGATCCGGGCCGTCTCCTCCCGGCCCGGGGAGTCCGTCGGCGACGGGACCGGGGCGGTGGGAACGGGGCGTCGCTGAACCCGGGTGCGCCGTCCCCGGCACGGTCGGCGCGTACCGGGGCTCCGCCGCGGCCGCGAACGCCGCGTCGGGCGCCCGGCCGTAGCGGTCGTCGCCCGCCGCGCTCCCGGTCCCGGACCCGGCCACCGGCGCCGACGGCGGTCGTACGGTGTCCGGGCCGGGCGGAGGCCGGGGCCGGGCTCAGCAGCCGTAGGTCCGGCCGTCCGCAGCCCTGCTCCAGTCACAGGAGCTGATGGACCCGGTGGACGTGTTGTCGTCGCGCGAGCCCGGCTTCTTCAGCCGGATGTTCGGGTTCCGGGTGGTGCCGTCGTTGGGCAGCACGTGGCGGCCGTAGCCCCGGTACACGTGGTGGTTCCCCTGGGCGTCCCTGTGGTTGGTGCCGCTGCCGGTGTGCACGTACACGCGGGCGCCCGCCGGGAGCCGGTAGGACGGCAGGGGGCGTCCGTAGGTGTTGGTCGTGATGTCGGGGACGTATCCGTAGAGGTCGACCGTCTTGGTCGAGACGTTCTTGAGGATGAAGTACTCGCCGTTCAGGTTGACCTGCCTGTTGTCCTTGACGTCCGCACCGGAGGCGTTGGGCCGCACGTGCGTGATCATCAGGGCGCCGCTCGTGGAGGCCGCCTGCGCGGGAGCGGGGGCGGTGACGAGGGCGGCCAGGACCGCCGCCGCGACGAGAGCGGCCCGGAACTTTTTCTGCGCCACAGGTGCTCCTTGAAATGACGGACCGGGGTCCGATGTCCGAAATGAAGGGGAAAGCGGCAACCGCTGAGGAGACTGTACGGCCGGAGGCGCGGGCGTGTGGTGTTTTCTCCAGCTTTTCCGGATATGCGCGGGAGAGGTTTCTTTCCTTCCTGGCTGATGTTCCGGTCATCCTTTTCGAAGAGGCCGGAGAAATGTCTCCGGGGCGGAGTGAGGGACCGAAGTCCTCCCCGGCGCCGCGTTCCGTGCCGGACCGCCGGGAATCCGGACCCGGCCGCGGCCCGCCGGGCGCCCCGCAAGTACCTTTGAGCGCCCCGTTGCTGGCACAGTGACGAGGAGACCCCCGTCATCGCCGAGGCCCGCCCCCGGCGGTCGGCCGGTGACCGGCGGGCGCGGTCCCGGACGGGGAGCGCGCGGCGAGGACCGGCCGGGGCCGGGAGAGGAGCACGTCAGGTGACCGAGGATCGGAGGGAGGAGGAGCGGATGGGGCTGCGCGAGCGCAAGAAGGCGGCGACCCGGCGCTCCCTCCGGGAGGCCGCGGTACGGCTCGCGCTCGAGCACGGGCTCGAGAACGTCACCGTGGAGGAGATCGCCGCCGAGGTCGGGGTCTCCACCCGCACCTTCTTCAACTACTTCGGGACGAAGGAGGAGGCCCTCCTGGGCAGGCTCCCCGGGACGCTCGACGAGGACGCCACCCGGGAGTTCGCCGCGGGCGGCCCCACCGGGGACTTCACCGACGACCTCATCGTGCTGCTGATCGCGTTCCTCCTCGACACCGAGGACCTGGCCGCCCAGCGCGAGGAGATGCGGCTGCGCAAGCTGCTGATGGACCGGGAGCCCCAGCTCGTCCCCGGGGTGCTCGCCCGGTTCCACGACATGGAACAGGTGATGGCCGGGGCCATCGCCGAGCGCCTGGGCGAGCCGCCCGAATCGGACCGGCCCCAGCTGGCCGCCGTGACCGCGATGGCCGTCATGCGGCACACCATGCGCCACCTGCGCTATTCCGAGGAGGAGGACGCCGAGCGCATCCGGGCCCGGATCCGCGACGCGTTCCGCGTCCTGGGCGAGGTCTACGCCCCGCGCTGATCCTCCCGGCGGCCGCCGTTCGTCGTACCCGGCCCGTAGTGTGCTCCATGACTCACCGGACACGGGGAACGCCGGAGGCGCCGCCCGCGTCCAACCGCCGTGCCCCCCAAGGGGGCGCCTCCGGGCCCCGTCAGGGGCGTCGGGGGGATGTCAGGGGCGCTCCAGGGCTCTCCCCGATGGGAAATCCCGCCGCGGGCGGGCAGGCTGAGGACATGAACGAGAAACTCCAGGGCAAGCGCTTCCGACGCAGCAACGACAACCGCTTCCTGGCGGGTGTGTGCGGCGGCATCGCCGACTACTTCGGCATCGACGCCAACATCGTCCGCCTGGTGTTCGTGGTCCTCACCGTGCTCGGCTTCAGCGGCGTCTTCGTGTACATCCTCGCGCTGCTGATCATGCCGGCCGAGGGCGAGCAGTACTCGATGCTCGAACAGATCATCCGCAACTTCCAGGGAAAGCCGGGACAGAACTGATGTGGACCCTCAGAGCACATCCGGGGTGGGAGCGGCGCGAGCTCCGCGCCCAGCGGCCCGACCACGAGGCCGAGGAGGAGCGCGAGACCTCCGGTGAGCGCTGCACCGACCCCGCCGCCCGCCGGCCCCGCCCCTAGGGAGACCCCTCCCGGGGCGGGCCGTGCGGGAACCGGGGAAGCGGAGGGCCGGGGGACGGCGCGGGCTCAGGCCGGGGAGTCGCTCTCCGCCATCTTGCGCGTGACCTCGTCGCTCATCCGCGACCAGGGCAGGACCAGCAGCAGCGCGAACGCGATTCCCAGCACTCCCGCGCCCACCACGACCGTTCCGGTGCCGAAGAACTCGGCGAAGAAGCCGCCCGCGAGGATGCCCAGCCCCTGGGCCACCTGTAGGCCCGAGGCGACCAGGCCGAAGGCCAGGGCCCGGCCGTCCGGCGGCACGCACAGCACGAACGCGGCGTTGGCCACGAACTGGTAGGCGCCGCTGGCACCGGACACCGCGAGCGCGACGACCATGAGCCACAGCGGCGGGTCGAACAGCCACACCAGCAGCGGGACCGACGCCAGCACGGCCAGCGGTCCCAGCAGCCTGAGCCGGGTCACCGGGGGCACCAGGCGGGTCAGGACCAGGCCGCCCGTGAGGGCGCCGATCGACGTCCCCGCCATGACGACCCCGGCCGCCGCCTCCCCGCCGCCCGCCTCGGCCGCCAGCGGGGTCGCCAGCCCGTAGGGGACCATGTACAGCCCGGCCAGCCAGGCCATCAGGGCGAGCGTGCGCAGCCGCGGGTCGCCGAAGACCAGTTTGGCCCCGCCGATGGTCATCGCGAGGAAACCGCCGCCCTCCTCCTTCTCCGGGCGCTCCGGCGCGGGCCGCGCCCTGACCCCGAACCGCACGATGAGCGCCGTCACCACCAGCAGCGCTCCGTTGCACATCACGGTGGCGTGCGGGCCGAACAGGCCCGAGGTGAAGCCGCCCGCCATGAAGCCCACCAGCATGCCCACCTGGGAGGTCAGCTGGATGATGGCGGTGCTGGCGACGTAGCGCTCACCCTGGACGATCTCGGTCATCATCGCGGCGCGGGCGGCGGCGAAGGGGATCGCGGGCAGCACCGAGCAGAACAGCAGGGTCCAGACCGCCCACAGCGGCAGACCGGGGATGCCGACCGCGGCGATGAGGACCGCGCGCAGCAGGTCGCAGACCACCATCACCTGGCGCCTGGGGAAGAGGTCGGCGAGGCCGGACAGGAACGGTCCGGCGATGAGCGGGGGGAGGAAGCCGAGGGCGATGGTGAAACCCGCGGCCAGCGGGGAGCCGGTGATCTGGTAGACCAGGATGCTCGCTGCGATGTTGAGGAGGTTGGTGCTGACCGTGGAGAGGATGTGGGCCGACCAGACGGCGCGGAATTCCCCGAGCGCCATGACCTCGCGGTAGCTGCTGCGCCAAGCGTCCTGCGGGGGGGACGAAGGCTTGTGACCCTCGTTGTCAGGCGTCTCGTCGAGGCGCGGATTGGCCATCCGGCACTCCCTTACTGTTACAGGGTTGAAATCACGCTGTGTCGTGTCCCAATGACCAACCGTCCCGGAACGCGCGCCACGTTGCAAGGCATTGCAAGGAATTCGTGTCTGATTCGTTGCTGGGGGTAATGGAACATCGGGTCACGGGATCAGCCGTCCCCGCCGGTATCCGGAGCCTTCCCCGCTCCCACTGCGGAAATGCGGGAGCACGGGGTTCCGCGCGGGAATTCGGGTCCCGTCCGGTCGGCCGACCGCGCACGGAGAGCCCCCGAAGTGGGACCCGATCCCCGAGGGGATGGGGTTTTCGGACGGTCACCCGGAGCCCGCCGCCCCGGCCGATCAGCCCCAGCCCAGTTCGTGCAGACGGGCGTCGTCGATTCCGAAATGGTGCGCGATCTCGTGGACCACCGTGATCAGGACCTCCTCGACGACGTCCTCGCGGGTCTCGCAGATCGCGCAGATGCCCAGCCGGTAGATGAAGATCTGGTCCGGGAGCACACCGAAGTAGGAATCCCCCCGCTCGGTCAGCGGAATGCCCTCGTAGAGGCCGAGCAGCCCGTCCGGCGACTCGTCCTGGACGGTGATCACCACGTTGTCGATGAGGGACGCCAGCTCCGGCGGGATCTCGTCCAGCGCGTCGGCGACCAGTTCCTCGAACTCCCTGCGTGTCAGTTCCACCACAACCGCCATTGTGCCGCCCGGGGGCGGGGCGTCGACCCCGGGGCGGGAGTCGGGATAGCGACATAAACACACTGGACGGGAGGAAACATTGGGAACGGTCCCCGTCACCGGCATGATGGGGGGGTGTTGTCTTGGGAAGCGATCCGCGCGTACGACTTCCGCGGGGCCCTCCGGCGGCTCCGCGAGGCCCTGGCCCGGATGCGTGCCGGCCGGGCCTGGCGCTGGGCCTGCGTCGTCGTCGCGGGTCTGGTCGGCGGATGGCTCGGCCTGGCCCTGGCCGGGCAGGTCGTCACGCCCATCGGCCCCGCCGACGTCACCCTGAGCCTCAACCCCCAGTGGCACGGTGAGACCGTCGTCAACGTGGCGCCCCTGGGCCAGCTCGCCTTCGACACCCACAGCGCGCCGCTGCGGCTGGAGGCCACGATCTCCGACATCCGGCTCTCCGCGGCCCAGGAGATGTTCGCCGACCCCGACGCCATCAACCGCATGGCCGCCGGGATCGGCTCCGACCTGCGCGAGGGCGTCATCGCCCTCGTGGTCCGCTCGGTGCTCGCCGCCGCCGCGGGCGCCGCCGTCATGGGCCTGCTGCTGTTCCGCAGCGTGTGGCGGGCGCTGGCCGGGTCGGGGGTCTGCCTGGCCGTCCTCGCCGGGTCCGGAGCGGCGGCCGGCCTGACCTTCAACCCGAGCGCCATCGCCGAGCCGCGGTACACCGGCCTCATCGCGGGCGCACCCCAGGTGGTCGGCAGCGCGGAGGAGGTCGTCGGCCGGTTCAACGAGTACCAGGAGCAGCTCGCCGGGCTGGTCGGCAACGTCGCGATGATCTACGAGGCGACCTCGGGCCTGCCGGTGTACGAGGAGGACGAGTCCGTCATCCGGGTGCTGCACGTGTCCGACATCCAGCTCAACCCGGCCTCGTGGAGCATCATCCGCACCCTGCGCGAGCAGTACGCCGTCGACTTCATCGTGGACTCGGGCGACCTCACCGACCGGGGCAGCGCCGCCGAGGACGTCTTCGCCGACGAGATCGGCAAGCTCGACGTCCCCTACGTGTGGGTGCGCGGGCAGCACGACTCCATGGGCACGCAGCGCGCGGTGGAGGCCCAGCCCAACGCGGTGGTGCTGGACGGTGAGATCCGCGAGGTGGGCGGGCTCACCCTGTACGGGGCGGGGGACCCCCGGTACACGCCGGACGCGACCAGGCTCAACCCGACGGCGGAGGGGGTGGCCGCCCTCGGCGAGGAGCAGGCCGCGGAGGTCATCGGCGCCCGGGAGGAGGTGGACCTGGCGCTCCTGCACACGCGGACACAGGCGGAGGCCTTCGACGGGGTCGTCCCGCTGGTCCTGACCGGAGGGGACCACCTGCGCTCCACCTGGCTCACCGGGCTCGGCACCCGGTTCCTGAGCCAGGGCTCCACCGGCGGCGCGGGTCTGCGTGGCCTTGATCACGGCCGGGGCAGACCGACCCCGTACCAGGCCTCGGTGCTGTACTTCGACGCCGAGACCGGCCGGCTGCAGGCCCGCGACGACGTCGACCTGGGCGGGCTGGGACTGACGTCGGCCCAGGTCGAACGGCACATCGAGGGCGACCCCGACCGGCCGGTGGGCGAGCCCGGAGCCGAGCCGGACGAGGAGTCCGAGGGCGGCGGACGCGGCCGCTGACCGCACCGGACAGGTGGCGTCACCGCAGGTCACGGCGCTTTCACCGGAGTGGGCAAATCGCTTTGGTGTTGGTGGGAATCTCCCCTATGCTGGACGTGTCACACGGGCCCCCATCGTCTAGCGGCCTAGGACGCCGCCCTTTCAAGGCGGTAGCGCGGGTTCGAATCCCGTTGGGGGTACGAGGCGGTTCGACCACTGTCGGATGTCTGGCAGAATGGAACCGCGGACGCGGACCGGGGAGACCCGGAAGGCGGCCGAGATCAGGTCCTGTGGAGCAGTTAGGAGTGCTCGCCACCCTGTCAAGGTGGAGGCCGCGGGTTCAAATCCCGTCAGGACCGCGCTCGCCGATATCTCGGCGGTACGGCTAGGTAGCTCAGTTGGTACGAGCGTCCGCCTGAAAAGCGGAAGGTCGGCGGTTCGACCCCGCCCCTAGCCACAATCCAAGACATGCGAGAAGGGCCCGCCACCTGTGGGAACAGGTGGCGGGCCCTTCTCGGTGCGCCGGTGGTCGCCGGTGGTCGCCGGTGGTCGTCGGTGGGCGGCGGGTCCGGGTGGGCGGCTGTGCTGAATACGCGCTGATGTTCCGGGCGGCTCGGCGGCGACCCTCCCCGGCTTCTCTCGGGGAACCGCGGGCCACGCCCCCGGTTCTGCCGGGCGACGGCGCCCTCCGGGGCTAGGGTCGGGGGTGTCTAGGGGGTGATCGGTGCATGGCCACGGGAAAGGTGCACGAGCGCATCGCGGACGACCTTCGGCGGCGCATCCTGGCCGGGGACCCGGCACCGGGCGATCCGCTGCCCGGGGAGGCGGAGCTGTGCGACGACTACGGTGAGGAGCCGGCCGTGGTCCGGCGGGCTCTCGGCCTCCTCCGGGCCGAGGGGCTGATCGGGTCGGGGGAGGGGAGCGCGGACCTGGTGCGCGGGCCCCGGCGCCCGGTCCGGCGGTCCAACGGGCGGCACCAGTGGGAGAAGGACCGGGTCCGCGCGGGCGTGGGCGAGAGACTGTCCACCGGCGCCACCGAACGCGACACCGGCCTCGAAGTCGACGACCTGGTGTTCAGCGCCTCCTACAACCGGGTGCGGGCCGACGCCGAGCTCTCCCGGGTCCTGGGGGTCCCGCACGGGACCGAACTGCTGGAACGCCTCTACCGGACACGCCACGAGGACGAACCCGCCCCCTTCGACCTGGTGCGCTCCTACCTGGTGGTGGACCTCGTCGAGGGCAACCCCGACCTGCTCGACGAGACGAAGGAGCCGTGGCCCGGCGGTACGCAGAGCCAGCTGCAAACGGTGGGCATCGAGTTCGACCGGATCGAGGAGCGGGTCACCGTCCGTCCGCCGACCGCGGCGGAGGCGGACGAACTGGGCCTGAGGGCGGGCATCGCGGTCATGGTGCTGCACAGGAGCTCGATCGACACGCGGGGGCGCGTCGTCGAGTGGGCCGAGGTCATCCTCCCGGGGGACCGCACCGAGGCACTCTTCACGACCACCCTGGAGCGCTGGTAGCCGACGCCCCGACCGGGCACGGTCACGGCGACCGGTCGTCCCCGGCCGCTCCCGCGCGCGGCGCCGGGGCCCCGCGGCGGAGGAGGGCGTCGCGTGGATCGCCTCGCGGACCCCGGCGGATCCGTCGGCGCAGGAGACCGTCACGGTGTCGCCGCGGACCCGGACGGGCCGGATCCGCTCGTTCTCCGTGGCCCGCCCGTTCCGATCGCGGCGGGAGCCCCGTCCGCGGCCGCAGACGGCCGCCGTGCCACCCGGCCAGGGTGGATCCGGGGACGAGGAGGCCGGATTCCGGAACCGCGGGAAGGATGTGGAAGTCTCTCCCTTCGCGAGGGTTCGAGGAAGGGAGCAGGGATGGGCGAGAGGTCGGCCTACGAGGAGATCGACGCGCTGCGGGAGCGGCTGAAGAAGCTGGAGTTGCGGAGCTTCGACGGGCAGCGGCGGGCGAACCGGGAGAGGGCGGCCTCCCTGGGGCTGGCGGTCGGGGCCGCCGTGCTGTTCCTGTCCCTGGGGCTGCCGTGGCTGCGGGGGACCAGCGAGTCCCGCGGGTTCCGGCTCTTCGACGACGGGACCGTCACCATGGGCGAGCCCCGCAACTTCGCCACCGGGTGGGAACTGTGGGGAGAGGCGCTCGTCGAGGGGCGCTGGGGGCTGGTGCTGGGGTTCCTGGTGCTGGCGGTCGCCTTCACGATGGCCGTGTGGGCGGTGTTCGCCCTGGGGGGCGACGAGGCCGCGGTGAGGAACGGGGTGCTGTTCACCGCGCAGATCACCGCGGTCCCCGGGCCGGTCCTGTTCCTCGTCTTCTGGCCGGAGCCGGTGGAGAACGCCCTCATCTCCGCGGGTTCCGGGGTGTTCGCGGCGGTGGCCGCCTGCGGACTGCTCCTCGCGGCAGCGCAGCGGGCCAAGGACCTCTGAGGGCCGCTAGCCCATCAGGCCGTGCTCCCAGGCCCAGGCGGCGACCTCCACGCGGTTGCGCAGGCCCAGCTTGGCCTGGACGGCGGACAGGTGGCCCTTGACCGTGCTGACGGAGATGAACAGCCGGTCGGCGGTCTCCTGGTTGGTGCACCCCCGGGCGACGGCACGGGTCACCTCGGTCTCGCGCTCGGACAGCGGGTTCGGGTGTTCCCGGGCGGGTGCCGCGGCGGTCAGGTGCCGCAGCAGCCGCAGGGTGACCGCCGGAGAGATCAGGGCGTCCCCGGCGTGCGCGGACAGGACGGCCTCGATGAGCAGGGCGGGCCCCGCGTCCTTGAGGACGAACCCCACCGCTCCGCCCCGCAGCGCCCCGTAGACGTACTCGTCGAGGTCGAACGTGGTCACCACGACGACCCGCAGGGGATCGGCGACCCCCGGGCCGGCCAGGAGCCGGGTGACCTCCAGGCCGTCCAGGCGCGGCATGCGGATGTCCACCAGGCACACGTCCGGGCGCAGGCGCCTGGCCGCCTCGACCGCCTCCGCGCCGTCCGCCGCCTCCGCGACCACGGTCAGAGCGGGGTCGCTCTCGATGATCCTCCGCAGGCCGCTGCGGATCATCGCCTGGTCGTCGGCCACCAGTACCCGGACGGTCATCGGCTCCTCCGGTCGGTCAGGGGAAGGACGGCGGACACGGACCAGCCGCCTCCGTCGCGGGGGCCCGCCTCCAGTGTGCCCCCCAGGGCCCGTACCCGCTCGTGCATGCCGGTCAGCCCGTATCCGCCCCGGCGCCGCCGAGGGGGCGAGGCGGGTGCGTCGTCCGCCACCTCCACGGTGAGGTCCTCACCGCCCCGGGCGACGCTGACGGTGACCGTCTCCGCGTGCGCGGCGTGGCGCGCGACGTTGGTCAGCGACTCCTGGACGATGCGGTGGACGGTGCCCGCGACCTCGGGCGGCCACGTCCGCTCGTCCTCGGACAGGTGGAGCCGCACGGACGGCCCGCCCCGCCGCGCGAACCGGTCGACGAGGTCGGTGAGCCGCTCGGCGGCGGGGGAGGTGAGGGAGGCGCCGCTCTCCTCGCGCAGCAGGCCGACGACGCGGCGCATCGCGGCCAGCGCCTCGGCTCCCTCGGCCTCGATGGCGGCGAGGGAGTCCCGGGCCCGTCCGCCGCCGGGCCCGTCGCGGGCTTCGAGCCTCCCCGCCTGGGCCTCGATCACGATGCCGGTGATGTGGTGGGCGACGATGTCGTGCAGCTCCCGGGCGAGTTCCATCCGCTCGTCGCGGCGCACCCTGTCGTGTTCCCGGCGGCGGCGGGCCGCCAGCAGCCGGGGCCCCAGACCGGACGCGACACCGCCCAGCCACAGGAGCAGGTTCAGCCACACCACGGGCATGCCGGAGGGGGAGCCCAGCTCGGACAGGAAGGCGGCTCCGACCACCGCGAGCCCGCCGGCCGCCACCGCGCAGGCCGGCCGGAGCGGCAGGTGGCCGACGGCGGAGGCGGTGAGGACCGCCAGGGCCAGGGCCGCGGCCGGGCCGGGTTCCGCGGGCAGGCCGAACCACCAGGAGACCGGCACCGAGGCCGCCGCCACGGACAGCCCGGCGGCCGCCGCCACCGCCCGGCCGCGGCGGCGCACCAGGGCGATCACGCCCACCGCCGCGCCCGCGGCCGCGCCCGGCCACCAGTGTCCGCCGCCCCAGGTCGACGCGATGCCGTACGCCTGGAAGGCGACCGCCGCCGCGAGGACCGCGGCCAGGGCCGCGTCCGCCGCCCACCTGTGCCGTCGGGGGCGCCCGGGGGAGCTGTTCCCACTGTTCACAGGGTTCAGATTAGGGAGGCCGGGGACGCGGCCGAACCGGCCGAAAGTACTGTTGCGGCGACCGCGAACCCTTCCTTCGGCCGGTGCCCGGAGCCGGGGCCGCCCGGCAGGCTCGGCCCCATGGCAAACGAACCCTTCCTCCCGGGACCGGCCGCCGCCCCGGACCCGCCGCCCCGGACCCGTGTCGTCGCGCTGGACGTGCTGCGCGGAATCGCCGTGAGCGGGATCCTGGTGTCCAACATCCAGCTGATCGCGGGCACTTCGACCGCCACCGCGGAGCCGCCCATGGGCGCCGCGCACGTGTGGCTGGGCCTCCCCGTCCTCTCCCTGCTGTTCGGCATCGGCTTCGCCCTGCTGCTGGAGTCCGCCCGGAAGCGCGCCCCCCGCCCACGGCTCGTCCTGCTGCGGCGCCTCCTGGTGCTCCTGGTGATCGGCCTCCTGCACCGGCTGCTGTGGCCGGGGGACATCCTCGGCGTCTACGCCGTCGTCGGCCTGCTGGTGCTGCTGCCCTTCAGCTGGGCGCCGCGGTGGGCGGTCGCGCTGGGCGCCGCCGTCCTCGTCCCGGCGGGACTGGTCGTGGGCATGGGAGGGCCGCTGCTGGTCGCCGGGCTGTTCCTGACCGGGGCGGCGCTGGTGCGCTACGGGGTGGTCGCGCGGATCGACCACTCCACCCGGGGCCCGGTCCTGGTGGGCCTGGCCTGTGCGGCGGGGGCGGCGCTCGCCGCGTGGGCGGCGCCGACCGCGGCGGGGCCCGGCCCCGTACCGTGGCAGAGCCTCACGGCGGACCTGCTGCGCACCGGAACGTACGTGTGCGTACTGCTGGTCCTGCTCAGGACACCCCTGCGGTCGGTGCCGACGGCCGTGTTCGCGCCCCTGGGCCGGATCGCGCTGACCCAGCACCTGAGCGCCACACTCCTGGTCCTGGGCGCCGCCCACGTCCTGGGCCTGCCGGTCGCCGGGTCCCTCCCGGTGGCGCTGGCCGTCGCCGGGACGGTCCTGGCCGCGCAGTGGGTGTTCGCCGTCCTGTGGCTGCGCCGCTTCGGACAGGGGCCGGTCGAGTGGCTCTGGCGCCTGGCCACCTGGGGCCGGCGCGGTCCCGTCGCCGCCTCCGGGGCAGTTCCGGCGGGCTGAACGACACGGCGGGCACGGCGGCGCCCCCGCCCCCGGGGGAGCGGGGCGGGGGCGCCGGCCGTCAGTCCCGGGCGGGTTCGGCCGCGGGCCGGTCCCCGTGGTCGATCACGCCGTCGTCCTCGCCGGAGAAGAACCGGCGCCCGTACACCAGCAGGCACAGGATGATGCCGACGGCGAACCCCCAAGCGGCGCCGTTGAGGGCCAGCACGGCGCCGGTGACGCCCGCGATGCCGAGGTCGGTCCGGCTGCGGGCCTCCAGGATGCCGACCTTGACGCTCACGAACCCCTGGATGATGAGGGTGAGCGCGAGAGCCACCCCGAGCACCGGTTCCACGAGCGACACGATCGGCAGCAGCCACAGGCCGGTGTTGGTACCCCAGCGGAACGAGCCGGCGCCGCTGAAGATCGACTGCATCGCGTCGCGGCCCTTCTTGTACCGCTCGGAGATGGCCACGTGCATGGCCGCCCACAGCGGGCCGCACATGGTGACGTCCGGGCCGATCACGCCCATCACGGCGTTGCGGGCGCCGAAGATCATGTGGGCGCGGTTCGGGTTGTAGCGGACCTTCTCGTCGGTGCGGACCTCGGCGGCCTCGTCCAGGACCGCGCGGGCCTGAAGCACGTCGCCGAAGACCACGATGTACGCCGCGGCGACGGTGGGGACCGCGGTGAGCAGCATCATCGCGGGCGGGACACCCACGCCGAAGACGGTGTACTCCGTCCACAGGGTCACGAAGTCGGGTGTGGCGAAGCCCCACTCCAGGGTCGGCCAGGGGGCCTCGCCGAAGAGCGGTGCGACGACGACGGCGAGCAGGATGCACGGCAGGATGCCCAGGCTCCCGATCAGCCGCAGCACCCGGCTGCGCTTCTGCGCGTCGGCGAAGCCCCTCGAGTAGAGCAGCAGGAAGGCCAGGCCCACGGCGATCGAGATCGTCCACGGGAAGGTCTCGAACCGGCCGCCCCCGGCGAACACGCTCTGGACCGCGGCGAAGCCCGCGCCCACGACGATCCCGGCGCGCAGTGCGTTCGGGATGAAGCGGACCACCTTGGAGGCGAGCCCGGTCACCCCCAGGGTGATCGACAGCGCCGCGAGCACGAGCTGGAACGCGATGAGCGCCTGCACCCGTTCGGGGCCCTCGGGGAACTGCTGGCAGTAGACCATCAGCAGCGGGACGGCCGGGGTGATCCAGCCGGGCACCACCGGGTCGCCCAGCAGGTGGTGGAGCAGGTACAGCAGGCCGTTGAGCACGACGACGGCGAGCGCCGCCTCGAACGGCATACCGAGGAGCTCGGTCAGCAGCGGGATCGCGGACAGGTCGACCGCGCACATGACCAGGCCCTGGGTGTAGTCCTGCCATTGGAACCTGTAGTGCACGAAGGGCAGGCGGATCTCGAACGGGCCCGCTTTCCAGTGCGGTGAGGCCGCGTCCGGGCCGGTGGGTCTCTGACTCATTGAAGGTGCTTTCGTGTTCCCCGGGCGCGGCGGCGCCCGGGCGGTGTCCACTCGGAAGGCCGGGTCACTCGTCGAAGACGATGACCTGGCGGACCGCCTTTCCGTCGGCGAGCTCGTCCATGGCCTCGTTGATCTCGTCCAGGCGGATGCGGCGGCTGATGAGCCGCTCCACGGGCAGGCGGCCCTCGCGCCACCACCGCGCGAACTCGGGGATGTCCCGCGCGGGTACGGCCGAGCCCAGGTAGGACCCGATCACGGTGCGCGCCTCGGCGGTCATGGTGAGGGGTGAGAGCCGGGCCAGGGCGGTCGGCCCGGGCAGGCCCACGGTGACGGTGCGCCCCCCGGGGGCGGTGGCGGCGAACGCGGTCTCGAGGGCGCGAGGGTTCCCGGCGCACTCGATGGTGTGGGAGGCCCGCAGGCCCTGCCCGGCGACCTCGGCCGGGGTGCAGGCGCGGGAGGCGCCCAGCTCCCGGGCCAGCTCCAGCTTCTCCGGGAGCGTGTCGACGGCGATGACCTCACCGGTGCCCTGCGCCACCGCGGCCAGCAGGGCGGCCATGCCGACGCCGCCCAGGCCCACGACCATGACGCTCTCGCCGGGCTCGGCCCGCACCGCGTTGAGCAGCGCGCCGCCGCCGGTGAGCACGGCGCAGCCGAGCACCGCCGCGACCTCCGCCGGGACGTCGTCGTCCACGGGGACCAGGGAGGCGCGGTCCACCACGGCGTGGGTCGCGAAACCGGAGACGCCCAGGTGGTGGTGGACGGTCTCGCCGCCGCGGGTGAGGCGCCGCGAGCCGTGCAGCAGCCGGCCCTCGTTGTTGGCCGCGCTGCCGGGGCCGCAGGGGAGCCGCCCCCCGGTCCGGCAGCCGTCGCACTCCCCGCAGCGCGGCAGGAAGGTCATCACGACGCGGCGGCCGACGTCGAGGTCGGACACCTCCGCGCCGACGGCCTCGACCCGGCCGGCGGCCTCGTGGCCGAGCAGCATCGGGACGGGGCGGACGCGGTTGCCGTCCAGCACCGACAGGTCGGAGTGGCACACCCCGGCCGCCTCGATCCGCACCCGGACCTCGGTCGGGCCGGGCTCGGCGAGCTCCAGCCGCGTGACGCTGACGGGGGCCGACTCCGCGTACGGGCGACTCCGTCCGATCTCCTCCAGTACCGCCCCGGTGATCTGCACCCTCGTCCGTCCTTCCTTGTCGGTCCGCCTGTGTGCGGCACGGGGCCGCGAACGCCCGTCGTCACCCTCGCGAGGTGTCTGACCAGGCAACTTTCCGAAACCTAGTCGGTCGGTGTCATGGGTCACGATGTCTCGGGGTCCATAGATCCCCGTACGCTGTGTGCATGGCGAACACTCTGGGGCGCTCCCGGGAGGACCTGCTGCGGGTCCTCCTCGACACGGCCACCGACCTCACCGCGCTGCGGGACGTGGAGGCCGTGCTCCAGGCGATCGTGCGCCGCACGCGCGCCATCGTCGGCGCGGACATGGCGTACATCAGCCTCAACGACCCCGAACGCGGCGACACCTACATCCGCCAGTCCGACGGCGTCACCACGCCCGCCTACCGGGCCCTGCGCATGCCGCTCGGGGTCGGGGTGCTGGGGCAGGTCGCCACCGGCCTGGCGCCCTTCCAGACCTCCGCCTACCTGGACGACCCCACGGTCGTGCACGATCCGGAGGTCGACGAGATCGTGCGGGCCGAGGCGGTCGAGACGATCATGGGCGCGCCGCTCACGGTGGCGGGCCGGGTGATCGGCGCGCTCATCGTGGCCGAACGCCGGTCGCGCCGGTTCGAGCCGGAGGAGATCAGCTGTGTGGAGTCGATCGCCAAGCAGGCGGCGGTCGCGATCGACAACTCGCTGCGCTTCGAGGAGATGGCCCGCCAGGCCGAGCTCCTCAACGTGGAGCACCGGCGCAGCGCCGCCGAGCTGCAACTGGCCACCCGGATCGTGGAACTGGACCGCAGGCTCCTGGATGCGGTGATGGTCTCGCCGGACGTCGGGCGCGTCCTCACCATCGGCCGCGGCGCGCTCGACGACGACCTGTACATGCGGGATGCCTCCGGCGCGCTGCTCGCCACGACCGCGGACCCGGCCGGCGCGGTCCCCGAGCCCGGGACCGCCGTCGCGGTCACCGCGGCGGCGGAGACCCTGGGCAGCCTGCACACGGGTTCGGTCCTGGGCCCGGACGGCAGGGCGCTGCTGGAGAGGGTCGCCGTGCACGTCGCCCTGGCCCTGCTCTTCAGCCGGGCGGAGGAGGACGCCGACCTGCGCGGACAGGACGAGCTGATCGACGACCTCCTCTCCGGGGCCGACCTCCCGCACGACCGGCTGGAGCGGCGGATGCGCCGCTGGGGCCTGCGCTCCGACGACCGCCTGTGGTGCGTGGCCCTGGACGTGCCCGCCGCGGAGGCGCGGCGGTACCGGCAGGTGCTGCGCTCCGCCGTCGGCCGGGCCGTGATGACCGCGCACTCCGACCACCTGTGCCTGGTGACCGCCTCCCCCGACTGGGAGGGCAGGCTGCGCACGGCGTTCGCCGGGCGGGGCCGGACGCTGCGGGCCGGTGCGGCCGGGCCGGTCACGGTGCCGGGGGAGCTGCCCGACGCGCACCGGAGGGCCTCGCTCGCGCTCGGTTCGCTCATCACCCTCGACCGGGACGGGGTGCTCGACGGCGACCGGCTGGGCATGGTCCACGCGCTCCTGGACCTGGCCCGCACCGGCGGCCTCCCGGAGTCGCTCACCCGGGGCATCGACCCGCTGCTGGCCTACGACGACGAGCGGGGCACCGACCTGGCCCGCACCGCCTTCTACTACCTGGAGACCGACGGCAGCGTCGCCCGGGTCGCCGAGCTGCTGCACCTGCACCGCAACACGGTGCGCCAGCGGCTCACCCGGATCGGCGCACTGCTCGGCCAGGGCTGGGACGCCTCGCCGCGCCGCCTGGAGACGCACCTGGCGCTCCAGGTGCGCGACGCCCGGGTCGGCCTGCGCCGCCCCGGGGCCCCGGGGCGGCGGACGGCTCCGGGGACCGCGCCCGGCTGACCCCGGACCCGGCCCCGGGGTGTGCCCCTCCGCCCCGGCGGGGTCCGCGCCCTCCGGAGGCGCCGAGCGCCGCGGAGGCCGGACACGGCACGTCCCGCGGCCCGGTGCCCCCGGCCCGGCCGTCCTCCCGGCCGCCGACGATGGCGTGAATCGTGGGGTGCACGTCGTTGACGCCATCGTGAGGGCGGCAGCAGGCTTGAACGCATGAGACGCGTCGTCTTCGTCGTCTACGACGGCTTCCAATCGCTCGACCTCACCGGCCCCTACGAGGTCTTCCGCCACACGGGCCGGTACGACTGCCGGGTGGTCGCGCCCGCCGCGGGCCCCGTGCGGGCCTCGAGCGGCCTCTCCCTGCACGCCGGGCACGGGCTCGGCGACCTGGACCCGCGGGGCACCGACACCCTGCTGGTCGTGGGCGGCGCCGGGGTCGACTCCGCCCGGCTCGACCCCGTGCTGGTGGGGTGGATCGCGGCGGCCGCGCCGGAGGCGCGGCGGGTGGCGTCGGTGTGCAGCGGGGTGTTCCTGCTGGCGGCGGCCGGGCTCGTCCGGGGACGGCGGGTCACCACCCACTGGAAGCGCCGTGACCAGCTCGTCCGCGAGCACCCGGAGGCGGTCGTGGACTGCGACCCCGTTTTCGTCGCGGACGGGAACGTGTGGACCTCCGCCGGGGTCACCGCCGGGATGGACCTCGCGCTGGCCCTGGTGGAGGAGGACCACGGGTGCGGGGTGGCCCAGGATGTGGCGCGGGAGCTGGTGATGTTCCTGCGCCGTCCGGGGAGCCAGTCGCAGTTCAGCGTCCCCCTGTGGTCCGTCCGGCCGCGGACCGACCCGATCCGCGAGGCCGTCCACGCGGTCCACGCCGACCCCGGCGGGGACCACTCGGTGGCCGGGCTCGCCGCGAGCGCCGGACTCAGCCCCCGCCACCTGCAACGGCGGTTCACGGCGGAGATGGGCGAGCCGCCGACCTCCTACGTCGAGCGGGTGAGGATCGAGGCGGTCCGGCGGGCCCTGGCCGAGGGCGACGAGCCCGTCGACGCCCTCGCCCGGCGTTTCGGCCTGGGGACCGCGGAGACCCTGCGCCGGGCCTTCCACCGCCGGGTCGGGGTGGCGCCGTCCGACTACCGCAACAGATTCCGAGCAACGAGGGAGTACGTATGACCACCTACGGCGTCCTGGTCTTCGACCAGGTCGAGGAACTCGACTTCGCCGGTCCCTGGGAGGTGCTGGCCACCTCGGCCCTGGTGCGGGACCGCGGCGACCGCGTCCTGCTCATCGGGGAGACCGGCGGGGAGGTCCGGTGCGCCAAGGGCCTGAGGGTCCGGCCGGACCACGCCTTCGGCGGGCACCCCCCGCTGGACGTGCTGGTCGTACCGGGCGGGGCGGGGGCGCGCACGACGGCGTCGGCGAACCCCGTCGTGACCGGCTGGGTGGCCGAGACCTCGGCCGCGGCGGAGTGGACCGCGTCGGTGTGCACGGGCGCCTACCTCCTGCACGCGGCGGGCCCCGCGCGCGGGCGGCGCGTGGCCACGCACCGGTCCTGGGAGGACGGGCTGGAGGCCCGCGGCGAGGTCACCGTGGTCCGCGACGCCCGCTACGTGGTCGACGGGAACCTGGTGACCAGCCAGGGTGTGTCCGCCGGGATCGACATGTCCCTGTGGCTGGTGGGAAGGCTGCACGGGCGCGACCACGCGCGCACCGTACGGGAGAGGATCCAGTACGAGCCCGCCCCTCCCTACCTCGCCGACGAGCCCCTGCCCCCCGCCGCGGACGCCGCCTGACGCCCGCCCCGACCCGCCCGGTCCGGCCGCCGGGGGAATCCCGTTGCGGGTGCGGCGGCGGCTCCGACAGGCTGGGCGCCATGGACGAGGACGGCGAGGACAGGGGCCTGAACCCCGACGGGACCATCGCCCGCGAGGGCTCCATCGACCGGGTGGGGCCGGTGTTCGGCCCGGTGGTGGCCGCCGCCCGGGAGGGGATCGGCGCACTCTACGGTGCTCCGGGCCCCGGCGCCCGCCTGCACGGCGCCTACCTCTACGGCAGCGTCCCGCGCGGGACGGCCCGGCCCGGCCGCTCCGACCTGGACCTGATGCTGGTGTTCAACGGGCCGCCCACCGGGGAGGACCGGGAGGCGGCCCGGTGGCTCGAGGGCCACCTGGACTCCGCCTTCGGGGAGGTCGACGGGGTGGGGATCCTGCTGGAGGGCGCGGCGGCGATCCTCGCCGACCCGAACGACGGCGGGTTCTTCGTCTCCCGCCTGTGCACGCCGCTGCTGGGGGCCGACCTCGCGCCGAGCCTGCCCGCCTACCGCCCCACCTCCCTGCTGGCCCGGGAGACCAACGGCGACCTGCACCTGTTCCCCGAGCGCTGGCGGGCGGCCGCCGACGGCGACGACCTGGGCGCGGTGGTGCGCAGGGCGGCCCGCAAGACCGTCCGCAGCGCGTTCACCCTGGTCATGCCCTCCTGGGGCGGCTGGACCAGCGATCTGGGGCGGTCGGCGGAGATCGCCGGCCGGTACCACCCGGAGTGGGCCGCCGACCTGCGGCGCACCGCCGCCGCGGCACTGGACCCGGTCCCCGACCGGGAGCTGCTGCGCATGGTCACCGACGGCCTGGCGCCGCGCGTCGCCCGCGAGTACCGCAGGGTCCACGGGGTGAAGGCACCGCGGTGACCGGGACCACGGCCGGTGGGCGATTCTTCGGGTAGTGTCCGGTTCCGTGAGCCACGTGACCGCTTCCGACGGAACCCGCATCTGGTACGACGTCCTCGGTGACGGCGACCCCCTCCTGCTCTTCAACGGCCAGGCGCTCGACCACGAGATGTGGGACGGGCCGCACGCCGCGCTGGCCGAGCGCCACCGGGTGGTGCGGACGGACTTCCGGGGCACCGGCGGCAGCGACGCACCGCTCGGCTCCCCGTACACCCTGGACCTCTTCGTCGACGACGCCCTGGCGGTGCTGGACGCGCTGGGCATCGGGCGCGCCCACGTCTACGGGTTCTCGATGGGAGGCAAGGTCGCCCAGAGGATGGCGGCCACCGCACCGGAGCGCGTGGGCGCCCTGGTCCTGGGCGCCACCGCCCCGGGCGGACCGCACGAGGTGGAGCGGCCCCGCGAGTCGACCCTGGCCCTGCGCCAGGCGGGCACCGCGGCCGGTGCGCAGAAGATCGGCCCGCTCTTCTACACACCGGAGTGGGCGGCCGCGCACCCGGGCACCGTCGCCCGCATCCTGCCGCGCGGCCCGCTGCGCGCCCAGCGCCTGCACTTCGGGGCGAGCACCGGGTACGACGGCTGGGACCTGCTGCCGCGGATCCAGGCGCCGACGCTGGTCGTGCACGGCGAGGACGACCGGCTCACCCCGGTCGGCAACGCCGCCCTGCTGGCCGAGCGGATCCCGCAGGCCCGCCTGCTCGTGCTGCCCGGCCTGCGCCACGGCTACCTGCACGAAGGCGGGTCCAAGGCCACCCGCGAGGTCCTCGACTTCCTCGCCGCCCACCCGCTGGGGTAGGCGCCGCCCCGGCCGGCTCAGCCCGGCCGGTGGCCGGCCGGGGCCGCCGCGCCGATGCCCGGCCGCCGCCGCAGGTACCACTCGGCGACGAGGAGGTTGGGCACCCAGGCCAGCCACGCGATCGCCGGGTAGACCGCGGTGAAGATCTCCTCCTCGCCGTACCCCGGCCCCACCAGGGGGGTGAGGAGCGCCGTCGACAGCGGGACCAGCACCCGCAGCGTCACCCCCGCCATGGTCAGGGAGAACACGCGCACCATCCACTTCCCGTGGTCGGCGTACCGGCCCTCGCGGGCCGCCCGCCAGCCGATCGCGGCCGTCGCGAACCACAGCGCGGACAGCAGGGCGAAGCCCGTCTGCGCGACCGCGCCGTAGGTGCTCATCACCGCGAGCGCCATGCCCGACACCGCGCCGGGGAACACGCCCGCGAACAGGTGGATCCGGCCGATGACCCGGTGGGCGCCCCGCCGCCGGAGCGCGGGCCAGAGCTGGAGCGGCGCGGTGACCAGCGCCAGCACCGAGGTGCCGACGTGCAGGACGAGGACCGGGTAGTGCAGGGCCGGGTCGCGCAGCGCCACACGGGCCTCGGCGGGGTCGAGCCCGGTGTAGGCGCCGACGGACACCAGGGCGACCGCCGCGCACAGGGCGGTCACCGCCGTGAGGGCGATCGCGCGGCGGCGCCGCACGGGAGCGGAGGGGGACGGCATCGGGTTCTCCTGACGGGGGGCGGATGCTTCACCTCCACTGTCCTCGCGGGATCCCCCCGGAGGTATCGGGATTCACCCGGAAGATCCGGCCCTCCCGGTGGGCTCCCGCCGCCGGGCCCCCGGCATCCCCTAGGGTGCGCCGGTCCGGCGGGCGGCCCGCTCCCCGACCTCCGCGGCGGCCGCGGCGAGCACGGCCCCCTCCTCCGGGGACAGGTTGGGGTCGGCCGCGCGCAGCCGCACGGCCCCGCCCAGCAGCCGCACCGGGTCGCCGCGCGTGTGCGAGAGGAAGGCGTCCAGCGCCTCCCCGGCCAGGGCGGCGACCGGGGGCGGGAAGGACCCGGAGAGGCGCACCTGCGCCAGGATCAGCGCCGACACCGCGACGTCGAGGTCGGCCTCGCCCGGTCGGGCGTTGGTCCAGTCGATGAGCACCGGGCCCGCGCCGGTGAGCATGATGTTGTCCGGGTGCAGGTCCAGGTGCAGCAGGGCGCCCGTACCACCGGGTGCGGGCAGGCCGTGCAGCCGGTTCTGGAGGTCGGCCATGATCCGGCCGACCTCCCGGGGGCCCACCCCGCCCGCCATCGCCGCGGCCAGCAGGGTGGTGCCGTCCAGGCGCTCCATGACCAGGTCGGCGCCGTCCACGGAGTGCACCCGCGGGGCGGGGAACCCGTGCGCGGCCACGTGCTCCATCACCGCCGCCTCCGCGGCCGGGGAGCGGCCGTCGCGGTTGCGGCGCAGCACGCGGCGCCCGTACAGGGCGAAGACGTCGGCGTCGCGGCCGGACGCCAGGGGGGTCGGGGTGTCGGCCACGGAGGGTCCTCAGGGGGTCGGGGGCGGGGGGAGGTCGCTGCGCAGCCGGTCCAGCAGGCGGCGGTCCTTCTTGGTCGGGCGCCCCGCGCCCCGGTCCCGGCGGATCACCGGGACCGTCGCCTGCGGCGGGAGCTCGGGGGTGTTGTCCACGTAGCAGCGGGCCGCGATCGGCGCGCCCACCCTCTTCTCCAGGACATGCCCCACCTCCAGGATCCGGGTGGTGCCGTGCAGGCGCACCCGGACCTCGTCGCCCGCCTTCACGGGGGAGGCGGGCTTGGCCGGGCGGTCGTTGACCCGCACGTGGCCGCCCCGGCAGGCCTGGGCGGCGTCGGAGCGGGTCTTGGTGAGGCGGACGGCCCACAGCCAGCGGTCGACCCTGGTGCTGTCGGGGCCGGGCGGAAGGGGGACTGCGTCGCTCACGTGCGGGACTCCAGGGCTCTGTCGGGGTTCGGGCCCCCGGGACCGGACCGTGCCGGACCGGGCCGGACGGAACGTTCGGGGCGTCTTGAGCCACTTTACGGGGCGACGGTACGAAGCACTCCGAAGTCGCGCTAGAGTTGTACCAGCAACGAGGTCCTGTGGAGCAGTTAGGAGTGCTCGCCACCCTGTCAAGGTGGAGGCCGCGGGTTCAAATCCCGTCAGGACCGCACATGAAGGCCCGGTGTCCCAGGACGCCGGGCCTTCGCCGTTGTCCGGGGGAGGGGCACGATGACGTACCGGTACGCGGTGGAGCGCACCGACCACTCGGAACTGGCGAGCGGACACGTGCTCCGCTCGGCGCCCGGTTTCCCGGGGTTCCCGGTCCGCCTGGCCGACGAGCTGTTCCAGCGGGCGATGGTGCACACCGGGCTCCCGTCCGTGCGCCTGTGGGACCCCTGTTGCGGAAGCGGCTACCTGGCCACCGTCCTGGGCCTGCTGCACCGGGAGCGGATCGCCTCGGTGCGCGCCACCGACGTCGACCCCGACGCGGTGGGGCTGGCCGGGCGCAACCTGCGGCTGCTGACCGCCCGGGGCCTGGCCGAGCGCGAGGAGGAGCTGCGCCGTGCCGCCCGGGACTTCGGCCGCCCGGCGTTCGTGGAGCGGGCCGAGCAGGCCCGGGCGCTGGCGCGGGGCCTGGCCCGGGCCGGCGGCGACCTGCCGCACGAGGCGGCGGTCGCCGACGCCTTCGCCCCCGCGGGGCCGGTGGCCGCCGACCTGGTCGTCACCGACGTCCCCTACGGCGAGATGACCCGCTGGGAGGGTCGGGCACCCGGAGCGGACCCGGTCGGCGGACTGCTCGCCTCGCTCGGCCGGACACTGCCGCCCGGGGCCGTCATCGTGGTGGCGGCCCGCGCCCGCCGCATCGCCCTGCCCGGGGGCGTGCGCGCCCTGGAGCGGGTCAGGGTCGGCGTCCGGTCCGCGGTGCTGGTGCGCGCCCGGGACGTCGCCTGAGCCCGGCTCAGCCCGCCGCGGCGCCCTTGAACGCCCGCGAGGTGTACAGGCCCACCGCGAGCGCCACCAGGGCCAGCAGCGCGAACCCGAGGGTGTAGGCGCCCGTCGCCTGGTAGACGACGCCCATGACCAGCGGCGGGAAGTACCCGCCCAGCCCGCCGGCCGCGCCGACCAGCCCGGTCACGGTCCCCACCCGGGAGGGCTCCACCAGCTTGGCGACCAGCGCGAACACGCCCCCCGTGCCCAGGCCCAGGGCGATCGCGATGAGCACGAACGACGCGCCGGCCGGGAACTCGGCGGGTGGGTGCAGGGCCAGGACGACGGCGCACGCGGCGGTGCCGAAGAACGAGACCAGGCACACCTTCACCGGACCGATCCGGTCCGACAGGATGCCGCCGACCGGCCGCGCAGCCACCGCCGCCACGGCGAACCCGGCGGTGCGCATGCCCGCGTCGGACTGCAGGTAGTCGTAGGAGATCGTCAGCAGCGTCGGCAGGTAGGTGGAGAAGGCCACGAACCCGCCGAAGGCCACGGCGTACAGCAGGGAGGCCTGCCAGGTGGCCCGGAGCCCCATCGCCTCCCGCATGCGCGGCAGGGCGGGCCCGGTGCGCGGGGCCCACCCGGGCGCGTCACGGCAGAAGAACCACATGACCAGGCCCATCGCCGCGAGCGCCGCGCACATCAGCAGGTGGGTGGCGAACAGGCCCATCGCGTCGACCAGCCGCGGGGTGAGGAACGCCGACAGCGCCGTGCCGCCCATGCCCGCCCCGAAGACCCCCGTCGCGAACCCGCGCCGGCCCGCCTCGTACCAGGCGTTGACGAACGGGATGCCGACCGCGAACGACGTGCCCGCGATCCCCAGGAAGAAGCCCCACAGCAGCAGCATTCCGAAGGAACCGCCGGACAGGCCGACCAGGAACGTCGGCACGATGCTGACGAAGCAGATCACCGTGAACATCGACCGGCCGCCGTGGCGGTCGGTGAGCGCGCCCACGGGGATGCGGCCCAGGGAGCCCACCAGGACGGGGAACGCCACCAGGAGGGACGTCTGCGTCGGCGTCAGGTCCAGGCTCTCCGAGTAGGTCCTGGAGAGCGGGCCGATGAGGTTCCACGCCCAGAAGGTCAGGGCGAACGCCGCCGTGGCCAGGGCGAGGTTGCCGCCCGCCGTACCGGAACGCGTCCCCTGTCGACCGACTTCCGCTCGCATGGCGGCTCCTTGTCTCCGGCGTCTCGCGGACATTCGAGTGGATCTGCCGTGATTGTCGCCCGTGCCGGTGTGGGATACGTGACTTTCCCAGATGAACAGGCATATTCATTAACGGAATGTGGTGGGTGCCGGAAGCGCGGTGTCGAACGGAGTGTCATCTTTATGGCGGCAAATGGCAAAGCGAGTGGATCGCTGCTCCGTCTCGGCACCTACCTGACGAGGTCGGAGCCCCTGGACGGGGGCCGGGCGCAGGTCAGAAAGGGCGGACGCGAAGGAGACGCCTTCTACCGGGACCGCTGGAGCCACGACCGGGTCGTGCGCTCCACGCACGGTGTCAACTGCACCGGATCCTGTTCTTGGGATGTTTATGTGAAAGACGGGATCATCACGTGGGAAACGCAGGCCACGGATTATCCCTCTGTCGGTCCCGACCGCCCTGAATACGAACCCCGCGGATGTCCGCGCGGCGCCGCCTTCTCCTGGTACACCTATTCGCCGACCCGGGTCCGCCACCCCTACGTGCGCGGGGTCCTCGCCGAGATGTACCGGGAGGCGAGGAACCGCCTGGGCGACCCGGTGGCGGCCTGGGAGGAGATCACCACCGACCCCGACAAGCGCCGCCGCTACCACCGGGCCCGCGGCAAGGGCGGCCTGGTGCGCACCACCTGGGAGGAGGCCCTGGAGATCGCGGCCGCCTCCCACGTGCTCACCATCAAGCGGTACGGCCCGGACCGGATCGCGGGCTTCTCGCCCATCCCGGCGATGTCGATGGTGTCCCACGGCGCGGGCGCCCGGTTCGTCAACCTGCTCGGCGGTTCCATGCTGTCGTTCTACGACTGGTACGCCGACCTTCCGGTGGCGTCCCCGCAGGTGTTCGGCGACCAGACCGACGTCCCCGAGTCGGGCGACTGGTGGGACGCCGCCTACCTGATGCTCTGGGGCTCCAACGTGCCGGTCACCCGCACCCCCGACGCCCACTGGATGGCGGAGGCCCGATACCGGGGGCAGAAGGTCGTGGTGGTCTCCCCGGACTACAGCGACGCCACCAAGTTCGCCGACGAGTGGCTGGCCCCGCACCCGGGCACGGACGGCGCCCTGGCCATGGCGATGGGCCACGTCATCCTCAGGGAGCGGTTCGTCGACGCGCCCGTCGAGCGGTTCGCCTCCTACGCCCGCACCTACACCGACCTGCCCTTCCTGGTGGAGGTCGAGGAGAGGGACGGGCGCCGGGTGCCGGGCAAGTTCCTCACCGCCGCCGACCTGCCCGGCGCGGACGGGGTCGCCAACGCCGACTGGAAGCCCCTCATCTGGCCACGGGGAGAGGACGGCCCCCACGCCCCCAACGGCACCCTCGGGCACCGGTGGGGCGAGGACGGGATCGGCAGGTGGAACCTGCGCCTGGAGGGCCGGGTCCCGGAGCTGACGTTCCACGGGGAGGGGGCCGAGGCCGTTGAGATCGCCCTGAACCGGTTCGACACCCCCACCGGCGAGGCCGGCGTCCTCACCCGGGGCGTGCCGGTCCGCCGGGTGGGCGGGCGCCTGGTCACCACCGTGTTCGACCTGGTGCTGGCCCAGTACGGGGTGGGGAGGCCGGGCCTGCCGGGCACCTGGCCCGCCGGCTACGACGATCCGTCCCAGCCCTGCACCCCCGCCTGGCAGGCCGAGCTGACCGGTGTCCCGGCCGAGCGGGCCGAGCGCATCGCCCGCGAGTTCGCCGACACCGCCGAGGCCAGCGGGGGCCGCGCCATGATCATCCTGGGCGCGGGCACCAACCAGTGGTTCCACGGTGAGAACGCCTACCGCGCCTTCCTGGCCCTGCTGCTGCTCACAGGCTGCCAGGGGGTCAACGGCGGTGGGTGGGCGCACTACGTCGGGCAGGAGAAGTGCCGCACCGCCACGGGATGGGCGACCTACGCCTCCGCCACGGACTGGTCGCGCCCGCCCCGGTTCATGGCCGGGACCGCCTACTGGTACACGCACACCGACCAGTGGCGCTACGACACCTACAGGGCCGACGCCCTCGCCTCGCCGCTGGGCCCGGGGAAGGTGCGCGGCCGCCACACCGCGGACCTGGTGGCGGCCTCCGCCCGGATGGGATGGATGCCGTCCTTCCCCACGTTCGACCGCAATCCCGTCCAGCTGGGCCGGGAGGCGGCCGAGCTGGGCCGGGACCCGGCCGAGTACGTCGCCGACCGGCTGGCAGACGGGACGCTGCGGTTCGCGGCGGAGGACCCCGACGACCCGGCGAACTGGCCGCGCACCCTCACCATCTGGCGGTCCAACCTGTTCGGGTCCTCGGCCAAGGGCAACGAGTACTTCCTCAAGCACCTGCTGGGCACCCACTCCAACCTCCGGGCCGAGCCGGCCGGCCCCGCCGACCGCCCGGCCGACGTGACCTGGCGGGACGGGATCCCCGAGGGCAAGCTCGACCTGCTGCTGTCCATGGACTTCCGGATGACCAGCACCACGCTGCTGTCCGACATCGTCCTCCCGGCCGCCACCTGGTACGAGAAGCACGACCTGTCCACCACGGACATGCACCCCTACGTGCACGCCTTCAACCCGGCGATCGACCCGCCCTGGGAGGCCCGCACCGACTTCGCGATCTTCCAGGAGCTGGCCAAGGTCTTCAGCACCCTGGCCGCCGAACACCTGGGAGAGGTCACCGACCTGGTCGCGGTCCCGCACCAGCACGACACGCCCGGGGAGCTCGCCCAGCCGCACGGGGTGCCGCCGGACTGGAAGGCCGACGGCGAGCGCCCCGTCCCGGGGCGCACCATGCCCGGCATCGTGGCGGTGCGCCGCAACTACTCGGCGGTCGCCCAGAAGATGGCGGCGCTGGGCCCCCTCACCGAGACCAGGGGGCTGCCGGTCAAGGGCGTGTCCTTCACCCCGGACGAGGAGGTGGAGTGGCTGCGCCGGAGCAACGGCACGGTCCGGGGCGGGGTCGCCGACGGCCGCCCCGCCCTGGACACCGACGTCAAGGTGTGCGAGATGATCCTCGCCCTGTCGGGGACCAGCAACGGGCGCCTGGCCGCCCAGGGGTTCGAGCGGCTCGCGGAGCGCACCGGCACCGATATGGGGGAGCTGATCGCCCACTCCGCCGAGCGGCGGGTGGTGTTCGCCGACGCCCGAACCGGGCCGACACCGGTGGGCACCAGCCCCGAGTGGTCGGGCAAGGAGGCGAGCGACCGCCGGTACTCGCCGTTCACCATCAACCTGGAACACGACAAGCCGTGGCACACCCTCACCGGGCGCCAGCACTTCTACCTCGACCACGACTGGATCCACGAGTTCGGCGAGGCCCTGCCGGTGTACCGGCCGCCGCTGGACATCTCCCGGCTGTTCGGGGAACCGCGGATCGGACCGACCGGGCGGCGCGAGGTGGTCGTCCGCTACCTGACCCCGCACTCCAAGTGGTCCATCCACTCCGAGTACCAGGACAACCTGCTCATGCAGACCCTGTCCCGGGGCGGACCCACCATCTGGATGAGCACCGCCGACGCCGAGGCCATCGAAGCCTCCGACAACGACTGGGTGGAGGCGGTCAACCGCAACGGCGTGGTCGCCGCCCGCCTGGTGGTCTCGCACCGCATGCCCACCGGGACGGTGTACATGCACCACGCCCAGGAGCGGACCATCGACGTGCCCAGGACCGAGACGACGGGGCGCCGCGGCGGGATCCACAACTCGCTCACCCGGCTACTGGTCAAACCCACCCACCTCATCGGCGGGTACGCGCAGCTCACCTACGCCTTCAACTACCTCGGACCGACCGGCAACCAGCGCGACGAGGTCACCGTCGTGCGCAGGAGGACGACGGAGGTGCGTTACCGATGACGGCGGGGGAGGGCGCGGGACGGCCCATCGGGCGGGTCATGGCGCAGGTCGCCATGGTCATGAACCTGGACAAGTGCATCGGGTGCCACACCTGCTCGGTCACCTGCAAGCAGGCGTGGACCAACCGCAGCGGCGTGGAGTACGCCTGGTTCAACAACGTGGAGACCCGGCCCGGCCAGGGATACCCGCGGACCTACCAGGACCAGGAGAAGTGGCGGGGCGGCTGGGTGCGCACCCCCGGAGGGCGCCTCGTGCCGCGGGCGGGCGGGCGGCTCAAGCGGTTGGCGACCATCTTCGCCAACCCGGTGATGCCGTCCATCCACGACTACTACGAGCCCTGGACCTACGACTACGACACGCTCCTCAGCGCGCCGCTGGGCGACGACTTCCCCGTCGCCTCGCCGCGCTCGGCGCTCACCGGCGAGCCCATGCAGGTCACCTGGAGCGCCAACTGGGACGACGACCTGGCGGGCGGGCCGGAACTGGCCCGGGAGGACCCGGTCGTGAAGAAGCTCGGCGACAGGGTGAAGTTCTCCTACGAGGAGACCTTCATGTTCTACCTGCCGCGCATCTGCGAGCACTGCCTCAACCCGTCGTGCGTGGCGACCTGCCCCAGCGGCGCGCTGTACAAGCGGGCCGAGGACGGCATCGTCCTGGTGGACCAGGACCGCTGCCGGGGCTGGCGCATGTGCGTCACCGGCTGCCCGTACAAGAAGATCTACTTCAACCACAAGACCGGCAAGGCCGAGAAGTGCACGTTCTGCTACCCGCGGGTCGAGGTGGGCATGCCGACGGTGTGCTCCGAGACCTGCGTGGGGCGGCTGCGCTACCTGGGGGTGGTCCTCTACGACGCCGACAGGGTGGGCGAGGCCGCCGCGGTGGAGGACGAGAAGGCGCTCCACCGCGCCCAGCTGGACGTGTTCCTGGACCCCGACGACCCGGCGGTGCGCGCCGCCGCCCGCCGCGACGGCGTCCCCGGCCGGTGGGTGGAGTCGGCGTCCCGGTCGCCGGTGTACGCCCTGGCCAAGAGGTTCGGGGTGGCGCTGCCGCTGCACCCGGAGTACCGCACCATGCCGATGGTCTGGTACGTGCCGCCGCTGTCGCCCGTGGTGGACACGCTCACCACCACCGGCCACGACGGCGAGGACGCCGGCAACCTGTTCGGCGCCATCGACGCGCTGCGCATCCCGGTGGAGTACCTGGCCGAGCTGTTCACGGCGGGCGACCCGGAGCCGGTGCGGCTGGTGCTGCGCCGCCTGGCGGCCATGCGCTCCCACATGCGCCGGATCAACCTCGGACAGGAGCGGGACGGGTCCATCGCCGAGGCGGTGGGGATGACCGGCCGCGACATCGAGGACATGTACCGCCTGCTCGCCCTGGCCAAGTACGACGAGCGGTACGTCATACCCACCGCCTACGGCGTCGACGACGCCGACCGGGGGGTCATCGACGAGATCGGGTGCAGCCTCGACCTCGAGGGCGGGCCCGGCATGGGCGGGATGGGCGGGGTGCCGTTCGGCGAGGCGTCGGGCCGTCCCGACGCGGCCTCGGTCGAGACCTTCCACGCCCTGCGCGACCGGCAGTCCAGCGACGAGCACACCGTCAAGAGGGGGCGGGTCAACCTCCTCAACTGGGACGGCAACGGTCGCCCCGAGGGGCTCTTCCCGCCCCGGGAGGGCGACCACGACACCGACGGCGGAGGCGGCTCCGGCCGCCCCGCGTGAGGGGGTTGCAATGAGCACCACCACAGACGCGACCGGGGCGGAGGGGACCGGCCCGGGCACGGAGCGGTCGCGGACGGGCTGGCTCGGCGCCGGCCGCTCCGCCCGGCGCGCGCACCGCAGGGCGGTCACCCACCAGGCGGCGTCCGTCCTGCTGGGCTACCCCGACCAGGCGTTCTTCGAGAGGCTGCCGCTGGTGGCCCGGGCGGTCGCCGAGCTGCCCCGGGGGTCGGTCCGCGCGGCCCTCCAGGAGTTCTGCGACTACGCCTGCGGCACACCCGAGCTGGAACTGTGCAGCCACTACGTCGACGTGTTCGACCTGCGCCGCCGCCGGTCGCTGCACATGACCTACTACACCGACGGGGACACCCGGCGGCGCGGCCACTCCCTGGCCGCGGTCAAGGCCCTCTACCGGGAGGCGGGCTGGGAGGTCGACCCCGGGGAGCTGCCCGACCACCTGGCGGTCCTGCTGGAGTTCGCCGCGCGCGGCGACGCCCGCCGGGGGGAGGAGCTGCTGCTGCGGTTCCGAGCCGGACTCGACCTGCTCGCCGTCGCCCTGGAGGAGTACGGGACGCCCTACGCCCGGGTGGTGGACGCGGTCCGCCGGACCCTGCCGCCGCAGGGCACCGCCGACCGGGAGGCGGTGGACCGCCTGGTCCGGCGGGGGCCGCCCGCCGAGGACGTCGGCCTGGAGCCCTACGGGGCGCGCACTCCGCTGCCGATGGCGGACGGGGCCGCCGGGGCCTGCGGCTGTGGAAAGGTGCCGCACCCGCGTGCCGCCGACGGGGGCGCCGGGCACGGCGGGGAGCGGGGGCCGGGCCGCCCCGCGGAGTCCGCTCCCGCTCCCGGCGGGGCCGAGGCCCGGGGGAGCGGGGAGGGGCGGGGCCGGTGAGGGAGCACGGCGGGGCCGACCTGTTCCTGTGGGGGATCCTCCCCTACACCGTGCTCGTGATCGTGGTGGGCGGCCTGGTCTGGCGGTTCCGCTACGACCGCTTCGGCTGGACCACCCGGTCCTCGGAGCTGTACGAGTCGCGGCTGCTGCGCATCGGCAGCCCGCTGTTCCACTTCGGCCTGCTGGTGGTGATCGTCGGACACGTGGTCGGCCTGCTCGTCCCGGACACGTGGACGCGGGCACTGGGGGTCTCCGACCCCCTGTACCACGTCACCGCGCTGTCCCTGGGGCTGGTCGCCGGCGTGTGCACGCTCGCCGGGGTGGCGCTGCTGGTGTGGCGCCGCCGCACCACCGGCCCGGTGTTCAGCGCCACCACGGCCAACGACAAGGTCATGTACCTGGTGCTGGTGCTGGCGATCCTCACCGGCCTGGGCATGACGGTGTACTTCGCCGGGGTGGAGGTCGCCGGGGGGCACTCCCAGGACTACCGGGAGACGGTGTCGCCGTGGTTCCGGTCCATCTGGACGCTCTCTCCGGACATCGCGGCGATGGCCGCCGCGGAGCTCCCCTACCGGATCCACGCGCTCATGGGACTGGCGCTGTTCGCGCTGCTGCCGTTCACCCGGCTCGTGCACATGTTCAGCGCCCCGGTGGGCTACCTGTTCCGGCCGTACGTGCTGTACCGGACCCGGGACGCGCACCCGGGCGGCGCCGGGCGGGCGGAGCGCGCGGCCCGCCGCGGCTGGTGACCGGCCCGGACCTTCGAGGAGGAGACCGCAGACCATGGAGATCTTCCCGTCGTTCCCCCTGGAGGAGTGGAACGACACCAAGCAGACCATCCACCGGTTCGAGCAGATCGTCGGCAAGGTGCGCCTGCACCACAGCCCGCGCCGCAACCACTGGTGGAACGTGCCGTTCCACCTGACCGGGAGCGGGATCACGACGCGGCCGATGGGGCTGACCGACGGCAACCCGGTCTTCACGGTGGACTTCGACTTCCTGCGCCACCGGCTGGTCGCCACCACCGTCGACGGGAACGAGGCCTCGTTCCCGCTCCAGGGGCACAGCGTGGCGTCGTTCTACCTGGCGCTCCAGTCGGCGCTGGACTCCCTGGGCGTGGACGGGAGCATCCCCCACGCCACACCGTTCGACCTGCCCGACCACGGGCGGCCGTTCTCGCAGGACCACGAGCACGCCGCGTACGACCCCGACAAGGCGCTGAAGTACTGGCGGGTGCTGAGCCGGGTGAACCTGGTGCTGGAGGAGTTCGCCGCCGGGTTCTCCGGCAAGACCAGCCCGGTGCACCACTTCTGGCACACCTTCGACATCGCGGTCACCCGGTTCTCGCCGGAAGCGGTGCCCCAGCCCCGGGAGGCCGGGGGCCTGGTGCGCGAGGCGTACTCGCGCGAGGTGGTGAGCTTCGGGTTCTGGTTCGGGGACGACAGGATCCCCGAGCCGTGCTTCTACTCCTACACGTCGCCGGAGCCGGAGGGGTTGACGGAGCAGCGGCTGAGCCCGGCCGCGGCCGAGTGGGTGGAGAGCGGGGGCGGGCACCTGGCGCTGTACCGGTACGCGGACGCGCGCAAGGAGGCCGACCCGGTCCGGTCCGTGCTCGACTTCCTGGAGAGCGCTTATCAGGCCGGGGCCGCCCTGTCCGGGTGGGACGTCGCCGGGCTGGCCTGTCCGGCGGGGATCACCGATCCCTACCTGGGCGGGCGCACCGAGGACTGAGCCGGGCGCGGCGGCGGGGCGGGCCCGGGCGGGGCGCGGGGGCCGCGGGCACCGGGGGTGTCCGCGGCCCCCGCGCACGCCCGGAGCAGGGCCGGGGTGTGGACGGGGGGTCCGGGTGGGAAAGTGGCATTCGAGACGTGCGCACCGTGTGCACGGGTGAGGGAGAGCCATGGACCTGACGGTCGTCGACGTTCCGGACCGTTCCCGGTACGAGGTCAGCGTCGATGGGAAGGTGGTCGGCTTCTCGGCCTACCACCGCTTGGAGGACGGGGTGCTGGCTCTTCCGCACGTGGAGGTGGACCCGGTGCACCAGGGGAGCGGGGTGGCGGCCGAGCTCATGCGCCGGTCGCTGGACGACGTACGGGCCAAGGGGCTGAAGGTGATGCCGGTCTGCCCCTACGCGCAGGCCTACATCGCCAAGAACAAGGAGTACGCCGACCTCGTGCAGTGAACCGGACCGGCGGCCCCGTAGGGGATCGCGGTGGGGACGCCCCTGTGGACACGGGGCGACCGGGGACATGTGGTCGCTTTCGTGATTTTCACCGAGAAAGCGTCCATGTGATTGCATCTGTGTTCTTTCGGTCACGGCGAATCACCGCTAGTGTTCTGGGTCACAGTGGCGGTCATTGTGTTCGAGAGGGAGCCCCCCATGTCCATCGTCTCCATCGAGCCCGCCACCGCCGAGCGGTGGGACGACCTGGAGAACCTGTTCGGGCCGACCGGAGCCTACGGGCACTGCTGGTGCACTTTCTTCCGCAGGCGGGCCAAGGACTACACGGAGAGCACCACGTGCGAGCGGTCCAACCGGGGCGTGGACAACAAGGAGGAACTGCGCCGGCTCACCCTCGGGGGCCGGGTGCCGGGCCTGCTCGCCTACGACGAGGAGGGCCCCTGCGGCTGGGTGTCGGTGGCGCCCAGGGGCGACTACATCCGGCTGGCCCGCTCGCGGACGCTGCGCCCCGCCGACCCCGATGAGCCGGGGGTGTGGTCCCTGGTGTGCTTCTGGCTGCCGCCGCGGCGCCGCCGCCGGGGAATGGGCGGCCGCCTGCTGGACGGGGCGATCGAGTACGCGCGGGCGCAGGGGGCGCGGGTTCTGGAGGCCTATCCGGTGGACACGGCCGGGGGCCGCGCGCCCAGCGCCGAGGTGTACGCCGGGACGGTCGAGATGTTCCGGCGGGCCGGGTTCACCCTGACCGACCACCACACCAGCGAGCGGGTCATCGCCCGGTTGGAGCTGAAGCAGGAGTAGGGCGCGGCGCCGGACCCGATCCGGCCCCCGCCGCCCCGGGACCGCCCCCCTCCCGGGGCTGTGCCCCGCACGGCGCCCGGGGGTGCGGGGCCGCCCCGCGCGCCCTTCCGTATGGGACCCCCGGGCACCCCTCTCCGCGGGCGTCCGGGCGTCCGGACGGGCGGCGGCCCCTGGGTGCGCGCCGGGGCCTTCCCGCCGCGTGGGCGGGCGCGGATCCCCTCTCCTGGAGCACCCGGGCCGCCCGGCTCCTCCGCGTGCCCGGGTCCGCGGGTGCGGCAGGGGTCTCCGCGGTGCCCTCTCCGGCGGTGGCCGCCGGCGCTTGCCCGCCCGCGGGTCCGCCCCCTCCGGACGGGGGCGTGCGCCCCCGGGGTACCCCCCTGGGGTAATGTGCGATGCACGACACATCGATCAGGCGCGTTCGCGCTTGACGAAGTGATACCCCCTGGGGGTATAGTCGGTCGTGTTGGGACAGTCGCACGTCACTACAGGAGGCGAAATGGCCACCACGACCACCGCTGTTTACACCGTCGACGGCATGAGCTGCGGCCACTGCGTCAGCTCCGTCACCCAGGAGGTGAGCGCGGTCGCCGGCGTCACCGACGTCCAGGTCGACCTGGGCGCCAAGAAGGTGACCGTGACCGGTGAGGGCGCCGTGGACGACGCCGCCGTGCGCGCCGCCATCGACGAGGCCGGTTACGAGGTGCGTGACTGAGATGGGGGTGACCACGAAGCTCGGACTCCACGCCCCCGGCCTCGTGGTCGTGTCCGCGGCGATGTCCGGGGCCGGCGCCTTCGCCGGCCCCGACCTCCCCCGGCAACAGGACCACGTGGAGGACGCCGTCGGCGGCGGGAACCCCGCCGTCGGCGGAGCGGAACACGACGGAGAAGAGGAGCACCAGGGATGAACGCCCCCGTCGAACTGGCCATCGGAGGCATGACCTGCGCCGCCTGCGCCAACCGCGTCGAGAAGCGCCTCAACAGGATCGACGGCGTCACCGCCACCGTCAACTTCGCCACCGAGAAGGCCAAGGTCTCCTTCGACGGTTCCCCCGTGGCGGTCGAGGACCTCATCGCCCAGGTCGAGAAGGCCGGCTACACCGCCACCGTCCCCCGGCCGCCCCGGGCCGCGCCGCAGCCCGAGGCCGAACCGGAGGACCCCGCCCGGCCGCTGCGCGACCGCGCCGTCATCTCCCTCGTGCTGTCGGTACCGGTCATCGCCATGGCGATGGTCCCCGCCCTGCAGTTCACCCACTGGCAGTGGGCCTCGCTCGCCCTGGCCGCCCCCGTCGTCATCTGGGGCGCGCTGCCCTTCCACACCGCCGCGTGGAAGAACCTGCGGCTGGGCACAGCCACCATGGACACCCTCGTCTCGCTGGGCGTGTCCGCCGCGTTCCTGTGGTCCCTGTACGCCCTGTTCCTGGGCACCGCGGGCGAACCCGGGATGAGGCACGCCTTCGAGTTCACCATCGCCCGCACCGACGGCTCCGCCAACATCTACCTGGAGGTCGCCGCCGGGGTCACCTCCTTCATCCTCCTCGGCAAGTACTTCGAGGCCCGCTCCAAGCGCCGGGCCGGGGCGGCCCTGCGCGCCCTCATGGAGCTGGGCGCCAAGGAGGTCTCCGTCCTGCGCGGCGACCGCGAGGTCTCCGTCCCCGTCGACGAACTCGCCGAGGGCGACCGGTTCGTGGTGCGGCCCGGCGAGAAGATCGCCACCGACGGCGTGGTCGAGACCGGCACCTCCGCCGTCGACCTGAGCATGCTCACCGGCGAGTCCGTGCCCGTGGAGGTGGCGCCCGGCGACACCGTCGTGGGGGCCACCGTCAACGCGGGCGGCCGCCTCGTCGTCCGGGCCACCCGGGTGGGGTCCGGGACCCAGCTGGCGCAGATGGCCCGCCTGGTCGAGGACGCCCAGACCGGCAAGGCCCAGGTGCAGCGACTGGCCGACCGGGTGTCGGGGGTCTTCGTCCCCGTCGCCATCATGATCTCCATCGCGACCCTCGGATTCTGGCTCGGTACCGGGGAGCCGGCCGGTGCCGCCTTCACCGCCGCCGTCGCCGTCCTCATCATCGCCTGCCCCTGCGCCCTGGGCCTGGCCACGCCGATGGCCCTCATGGTGGGCACCGGGCGCGGAGCCCGGATGGGCATCCTCATCAAGGGCCCCGAGGTCCTGGAGAGCACCCGCCGCATCGACACCGTCGTCCTGGACAAGACCGGCACCGTCACCACCGGCACCATGGCGCTGGTGGAGGTCGTCGCCGCCGGGGGCGAGGACGAGGCCGAGGTGCTGCGGCTGGCCGGCGCCCTGGAGAACGCCTCCGAGCACCCCATCGCCAAGGCCGTCGCCACCGGGGCCGCCGCCCGCGGCACCCTGCCCGTGCCCGAGGACTTCGCCAACATCGAGGGCCTGGGCGTGCAGGGCATCGTCGAGGGGCGCGCCGTCCTGGTCGGCCGCCCCGCACTCCTGGAGGAGTGGTCCCAGCCGCTGGGCGAGGACCTCTCCCAGGCGATGAAGGAGGCACAGAACCTGGGCCGCACCGCCGTCGCCGTCGGCTGGGACGGCCGCGCCCGCGGCGTCCTGGTGGTCTCCGACACCGTCAAGCCCACCAGCGCCGAGGCCGTCCGCTCCTTCCGGGACCTGGGGCTCACCCCGATCCTGCTCACCGGGGACAACGGGACGGTCGCCCGCGCCGTCGCGGCCGAGGTCGGGATCACCGAGGTCATCGCCGAGGTCCTGCCCAAGGACAAGGTCGAGGTCATCGAGCGGCTCCAGGCCGAGGGCCGCACCGTGGCCATGGTCGGCGACGGGGTCAACGACGCCGCCGCCCTGGCCCGCGCCGACCTGGGGCTGTCCATGGGCACCGGCACCGACGTCGCGATCGAGGCCTCCGACCTCACCCTCGTCCGGGGCGACCTGCGGGCCGCGGCCGACGCGGTCCGGCTCTCCCGCCGCACCCTGGCCACCATCAAGGGCAACCTGTTCTGGGCCTTCGCCTACAACGCGGCCGCCATCCCGCTGGCCGCGGCCGGTCTGCTCAACCCGATGCTGGCCGGTGCCGCCATGGCCGTGTCCAGCGTGTTCGTGGTGACCAACAGCCAGCGGCTGCACCGCTTCGGCCGCTGACCGCGCAGGCGGCCTCCGCGGCGTCCGCCCCACGGCGGGCGCCGCGCCGCCGTGGCCGGGTCCGGCCGCGGCGGCGATCACTCCAGGTCACCGCGCGAACAGGGGCCCCAGGGGCCCCAGGGGCACCGGTACCGGGTGACGGGGCCTCGCGTCGGCGGGAGCCGGGACGCTAGTGTGAGCCCGCACACCCCGCAGGGGTTCCGGGCCGGGTCCGTCCGGGACCTCCGTGCCCGGACAGCGTCACCCCACCCCTCCGAGGTCGCCGTGTCTTCAGGATGCCCCCACGCCCCGCTGTACCAGAGCGAACCGCACCCGGACCCCTACGGCGCGTACGCGAAGATGCGCGCGGAACACGGGCCGGTGATCCCCGCCGAGCTCTCGCCCGGGGTGTACGGCTGGGTCGTCACCGACTACGCCACCCTGATCTCCTGGTCGCGGGACACGACCGCGTTCACCCACGACGCCCGGCTGTGGCGGGACTTCACCGAGGGCCGGATCGGCCCCGACGACCCCCTGCTGCCGATGATGGCGCCCCGGGCCAACGCCCTGTTCGTGGACGGTGCCGAGCACCAGCGGCTGCGGCGGGCGATCACCGACGCGCTGGGCGCGGTCACCTCCGCGCACCTGACCGCCGTCACCACCCGCTACGCAGACCGGCTCATCGACGAGTTCCGCGCCCGCGGCGAGGCCGACCTGCTCAACGAGTACGCACGGATGCTGCCGCTGCTGGTCATGAACGACCTGTTCGGCATGGACGAGGACCAGGGGCTGCGTTTCGTCACCGCCATGCGCAACCTGTGGGCCGGCGTGGACACCGAGCGCTCCAACGCCGAGGCCGAGCGGGCGCTGTCGGAGGTCGTGGACGCCAAGCACCGCGAACCCGGCGACGACCTCACCAGCCGCCTGATCCGGCACCGCGCCGGGCTCTCGGACGAGGAGGTCATCATGCAGCTCCTCCTCATCATCGCGGCCGCCAACGAGCCCACCGCCGCCCTCATCGACGCCGCCCTGCGGGCCGTCCTGGCCGACCCCTCCCTGCGCGTCCCCGGCGGCCCCTCCCCGGCCGTCCTCTCCGACCTGGTGGAGCGGGTGCTGTGGCGCGACCCGCCGATCACCAACTACCCGGTCATCTACCCGCGCGTCGACATACCGCTGGACCGCGGCCGCGTCATCGAGGCCGGGACGCCCGTCCTGCTCGCCTTCGCCGCCGCCAACCACTTCTTCCAGCAGGAGAACGCCGAGCAGGTGGCCGACGGCGCCAACCGCGCCCACGTGGCGTGGGGCGCGGGCCCGCACCGCTGCCCGGCCCGGGACGAGGCGACCACGATCGCCACCGTCGCCACCCGCCGGATCCTGGAGCGGCTGCCCGACCCGGCCCTGGCCGTCCCGCCGGGCGAGCTGCGCTGGCGGCTGGCCACCCTCTCCTGGGCGCCGATAGCCCTCCCCGTCCGCTTCACCCCGCAGCGGCCGACGGTCCCCGAGCCTCCCGCGCCCGAACCCGAGGCACCCGGACCGGCCCGGGGCGGAGCGGTGTCGTCCCTGTCGAACCTGCTGATGAGGCTGCTGCGCCGGTCGTGACCGCGCGGCCCCGGCCCCGCGGGCCCGGGGCCGGCACCGTACCGCCCGCCCCAGGACCACGAACCCTCCCGCAACACGAACCCCCCGCCCCCCGCCCCCTCCGTGGAAGGATCCGCGTTGGAACCCGTTCGTCTCGCGCCCGGAAACCTCAGAGCCCAGACGGCGCACCTGCGCGCACTCGGCCCCGTCGTCCCCGTGGTGCTGCCCGGCGACGTGGTCGCCTGGGCGGCCACCACCCACGCCGCCGTCACCGAGGCCCTGGCCCACCCGGCCGTCCAGAAGGACAAGAGGCACTGGCGGGCGTTCAACGCCGGGGAGGTCCCGCCCGACTGGCCGCTGATCTCGTGGATCATCGCCGAGAACATGCTCACCAGCGACGGCGAACAGCACACCCGGCTGCGCAGACTGGTCTCGAAGGCGTTCACCCCGCGCCGCGTCGAGCTCCTGCGCGGGGGCGTCGCCGGCATCGTCGAGGACCTGCTGGACGGCATGGCAGCCGAGGCCGAGCGCGCCGGCGGGGTGGTCGACCTCAAGCCGTTCCTCGCCCAGCCGCTGCCGATGACGGTCATCAGCGACCTGTTCGGGGTGTCCGAGGCGGACCGGGGAGAGCTGCACCGGCTGGTCAAGGTGTTCTTCGACCAGAGCATCACCCCCGAGGCCGCCACGGCCACGTTCTTCGAGATGTGGACGCTGCTGACCGGCCTGGCCGCGGCCAAGCGCGCCGAGCCCGGCGGCGACCTCACATCGGCGCTCATCGCCGCCCGCGACGAGGAGGACCGGCTCAGCGAGGACGAGCTGATCTGGAGCCTGGTGCTGATCATCAGCGCGGGCTACGAGACCACCATGAACCTCATCACCAACGCCGTCCGCGCCCTGCTCACCCACCGGGACCAGCTCGAGCTGCTGACCTCGGGAGAGGCCGAGTGGTCCACCGCGGTCGAGGAGGTGCTGCGCTGGGACGGGCCGGGCGGGTTCGTGCCGATGCGCTACACCACCGAGGAGGTCGAACTGGCCGGGGTGCGGATCCCGGCGGGCGAGCCCCTGCTCATGGGGTACTCGTCCGCGGGCCGCGACCCCGAGCGCCACGGCGACACCGCGCACCTCTTCGACATCACCCGCCAGGACACCTCCCACCTGGGCTTCTCCCACGGGCGGCACTACTGCCTGGGGGCGAACCTGGCCCGGATGGAGGTGACCGAGGCGCTGCCGCGCCTGTTCGGGCGCTTCCCCGACCTGGACCTCGCGGTCCCCGAGGAGGACCTGCCGCCGCTGCCGTCCATCATCGTCTCGGGGGTGGAGGGCCTGCCGGTGCGCCTGGGCTGACACGCCCGGGCCGCGGTCCCGCCGGACCGGCGCCCTCGGGGGCGCCGCGGCGGGATCGTCGCATGTCAGGGAGATTTACGGGGTTATGTCACCTCGGGGAGAGAAGATCGGCACCCCGGGACCAGGGCTGTGCACCGCCCGGGGAATCTAGAATTCTCTCTCGGTCCCCCCTCGGCCGCCCCGCCTTCTCCCCTGTACGCCCCTCCCTGTAGAGGAATCGCGCGCCATGAACAGTTCGGAAGCCGACTCCGGTCGACTCCTGGCCAACCGGTACCGCCTGGACGAGGTCATCGGCGCGGGCGGCATGGGCCGGGTCTGGAAGGGGGTCGACACCCTCCTGGACCGGCCGGTCGCCGTCAAGGAGCTGACCACCCCGCCGAACCTGCCCGCGCACGAGGTGGAGGTCCTGCGCACCCGCATGCTCCGCGAGGCGCGCAGCGCCGCCCAGCTCAGCCACCCGTCGATCATCACCGTGTTCGACGTGGCCGAGGAGGACGGCCGCCCCTGGATCGTCATGGAGCTGGTCAGCGGCTCCTCCCTGGGCGACCTCATCCGCGAGGACGGGGTGCTGCCGGTGGCGCGGGTCGCCGCCATCGGCGAGCAGATGGCCGCCGGGCTCTCCGAGGCGCACGCGAACGGCATCGTCCACCGCGACATCAAGCCCGGCAACGTGCTCATCGACGGCAAGGGCCGGACGGTGCTCACCGACTTCGGCATCGCCCACCTGGACGGTTCCACCCACCTGACCAGCACCGGGCTGCTCATCGGCTCACCCAGCTACCTGGCGCCGGAGATCGCCCACGGGCACTCCGCCACCCCCGCCTCGGACGTGTGGTCCCTGGGCATCACCCTCTACCAGGCGCTGGAGGGCACCCTGCCCTTCGACCGGCCCACCCCGGTGGCGACGCTCACCGCGATCGTCACGCAGGAGCTCCCCGCCCCCGTCAACGCCGGGCCGATGGCCCCGCTGCTGCGGGAGCTGTGCGCCAAGCAGCCCGAGGACCGACCCGGGATCGACACGGTCCGCTCCCGGCTGCGCGAGCTGATGGACCGCGCCGAGGGCGCCGCGGCCGCCGTTCCGGTGGCACCGGCCCCCACCGCGGCGGCGCCCGCCGAGGAGCCCGCCGTCGAGGCGGCGGCGGAGTCCGCCCCGCCGCCCGCGCCGGAGCCGGGCACCCCGCCGCCCGCCGCCCCCCGCGCCGCCGGCCGGGACCGGTCCCGGCGGCGCAACCTGCTGGTGGTCGCCGCGGCCTTCGTCGTCCTGGTGGTCGCCGCCGGGGCCACCCTCCTGGTCAGCATGAACCGGGGCGACCAGTCCGGGGCCGGACTGGTCGCCCAGAACCAGGCCGGGGCCGCCCCGCCGGAGGAGGAGCCGGACCCGTCCGCGGAGGGGACGGACGCGGAGGGCGGCCCCGAGGAGGAGCCGGAGGAGGACCCGGGGGAGGAGGAACCGCAGGAGCCCGAGGAGGACCCCTGGGAGGAGGGAATGGACGTCCACGAGGACTCCAGCGGCTTCACCGTGGAGTACCCGGCCGGCTGGACCCTGCGCCGGCAGGGGCACATGGTCTTCTTCGACAACCCCGACGGCGGGTACCTGCAGGTCGACCAGACCGACGCCCCCGGCCCGGACGCCGCCCAGGACTGGCGTGACTTCGAGCCCAGGGCCCGGGGCGGCTTCCCCGGCTACGAGCTCGTCGGTATCGAGGAGGTCGAGGGCGGCTGGGCCGACGCCTACCTCACCGCCGCCGACTGGGAGTTCACCTACGACGGCCGCAACGGGCGCATGCACGGCATCAACCGCGGCTTCCACACGGAGGAGAAGGGCTACGCCCTGTTCCTGGTGGCCGGCAACGACCACGCCGACCTCAACCGGGCGCTGCTGGACCGGATCTCGGAGACCTTCGTCCCGGCCGCCTGAGGGCCGGCCCGCACTCAGAACACCGAGCAGTGGGTGGCCTCGGTGAAGGTGTCCAGGGCCAGGGCCCCCGTCACCGAGTTGCCCTTGGCGTCCAGGCCCGGACCCCAGGCGGCGATGGAGTAGCGGCCCGGCACGACCGCCAGGATGCCTCCGCCGACCCCGCTCTTGCAGGGCAGGCCCACCCGGTAGGCGAAGTCGCCCGCCGCGTCGTAGGTGCCGCAGGTGAGCATGATCGCCATGATGCGCCGGGCGGCGGCGCGGTCGAGCATCCGGCTCCCGTCCCCCCGCACCCCGTGCCGGGCCAGCAGCAGTCCGGCACGGGCCAGCTCCTCGGTGGTGATGGTGATGGAGCACTGCCGGAAGTAGTGGTCCAGCACGTCCGGGACGGGGTTGCGCATGTTCCCGAAACCCGCCATCAGGTAGGCCAGTGAGCGGTTGCGGTCACCGGACTCCTGCTCCGAGCGCGCCGTCACCTCGTCCGCGTCCAGGTCGGGATCGCCCGTCTCGGCGCGCAGCAGATCGCGCAGGGCCGTGAAGGCGTCCCCGGTGTTGGCCAGCAGCTCGTCGGTGACCACGAGCGCGCCCGGGTTGATGAACGGGTTGCGCGGGACGCCGTTCTCGAACTCCAGCTGGTAGAGCGAGTTGAAAGCGTTGCCGGAGGGCTCCCGGAGCACCCGGTCCCAGATGTGGGTGTCGCCCTTCTGCGTGACCAGGGCCAGGGTGAACACCTTGGTGATGCTCTGCATCGAGAAGCGGACCCCGGTGTCGCCGACGGTGTGGACCTCCCCCTCCGTGGTCGCCACCGCGAACCCGAACCGGGCGGGGTCCACCCGGCCCAGTTCGGGGATGTAGTCCGCGACCCTCCCCTCGCCGATGCGCGGGCGGACCCGCTCCATCACGAGGGCGAGGACGTCCTCCAGGTCGATGTCGTCATCGCTCAACGGAACCCCTTCCGATACTTCGGACGCCACAGGAGCCACCGAGAGTACGTGCGGGAGGAGAGCCGGACGCGCATCCGGGACGGTGTGTCGGGATTCGCCCGTGGGGCGGCTATTCGCCCGGAACGAGGCGGGCGTCGTGCACCAGCAGCGCCACCTGCACCCGGTTGTTCAGGCCCAGCTTGGTGAGGATGCTCGACACGTGCGTCTTCACCGTCGGCACGCTCAGGAACAGCGACGAGGCGATGTCGGCGTTGGACCGCCCCTGGCCCACCGCCACCGCCACCTCCATCTCACGGGCGTTGAGCGACGCCAGCCGCCCCCGGGCCCGGTCGGCCCGCGCGTCCGCGTCGTTGTCGCCGACCCGCTCCACCAGCCGCCGCGTCACGGTGGGGGAGAGCACCGACATGCCCCGCGCCACCTGGCGCACGGACTCCACGATCTCCGCCGGAGGGGTGTCCTTGAGCAGGAATCCCGCCGCCCCGGCGCGCAGGGCCCGCAGCACGTGCTCGTCGGCGTCGAAGGTGGTCAGCACCAGCACCTCCGGCGGGTCCTCCAGCGCCCGCAGCCGCTCCGTGGCGGTCAGCCCGTCCACCGTCGGCATCCGGATGTCCATCAGCACCACGTCCGGGGAGTGCCGCGCCACCAGCTCCAGCACCTGGCCGCCGTCCTCCGCCTCGGCCAGGACCCTGATGTCCGGTGCCCCGCCCATCATCATCACCAGCCCCACCCGGACCAGTGCGTCGTCGTCGACGATGACCACGCCGATGTCCCGGGGGTCGCGCTGCGCCTCGCTCATGCGGGCCACGGTAGCCAAGCGGACAGGCGCCAGCCACCTTCGGACGTCGGGCCGTGCTCCAGGCGGCCCGACAGCAGGGACACCCGCTCGGTCAGGCCCAGCAGCCCCTGGCCGTCGGAACCGCCGCCGGGCGCCTCCACCGGGGCGCGGCCGTTGCGCACCTCCACGGTCAGCCCCGCACCGGGCGCGCCGCGCACCGACACGCGGGTGTCCGCACCCGGGGCGTGCTTGCGCACGTTCGTCAGCCCCTCCTGCACGATCCGGTAGGCGGTGCGGCCCGTCCGGTCCGGGACCGTCCCCTCGTAATCCTCGGTGAACGCCACCCGCGCCCCGGCCTCGTCGGCCTCCTCCACCAGCTGGCGCAGGTCCGCCATGGTCGGCTGGGGCAGCTCGCCCACCGGCGCGCGCAGCACCCCGATCACCTCCCGCAGGTCCTGCAGGGCCTGGTGGGCGCTCTCCCGGATCACCTTCGCCGAGCGGGCGATGTCCTCCGGCGGCGCGTCCGGCCGGTACTCCAGCGCGCCCGCGTGCACGCTCAGCAGGGACAGCCGGTGCCCGAGCACGTCGTGGATCTCCCGGGCCATGGCCTCGCGCACCTGGTGCTGTGCGTGCTCGGCCCTCAGCTGCGCCTCCGTCTCGGCGTGCACCGCCCGGTCGCGCAGCGACTCCACCAGCTCGCGCCGGTGGTGGATGGTCAGCCCCCAGCCGATGACCGCGCCCTGGATGGCCACCCCCAGGAGGAAGGTGACCAGGGCGGGCATGTGGGGATCGGGCAGCAGCAGCGCCTTCAGGCCCACCGAGCCGATGCCCAGGCCGAAGATCAGCAGGCTCACCCGCGGCGTCCGGTGCAGGGCCAGCGAGAACAGCGAGATGAGCATCGCCATCGCGGCCAGCTCGGACACCGTCGAGTACAGCACCAGCGCCACCGCGATCTGCACCGGCCACCGGCGCCGCCACCACAGCGCCGCGCAGGCGGAGAACGTGAGCAGCCGGTCCAGGGCCTCCCACCACGCCGGGTCCGGCACGCTCGGGACGGGCGGGTGCCCGGGCGGACCCTGCGGGGGGAAGTCCAGGACCACCATCACCGCGTAGACGAGGGCGAGCAGGAACATGGAGAGGTCCACGATCCAGTCGCGCACACTGCGCCCGCGGGTTTCGGAGATGGTGTTCATGGCAGGCCGAGTCTACGTTCGGGCAGGCCGCGGGGGTGCCCCCGGCCGTGCGGACGATACCGATGGCGGTGGCCTTCCCTACTTCGGTCGCCCTCCGCGCGGTTCTCGTCCACTTCCGTCGCCGCCGTGGGTACCGTGGAGTCGATGAGCACTCTGGTGACCGGAGCCACCGGCATGGTGGGCCGACGCGTCCTGACCGAGTTCAAGCGGCGCGGTCTGCCCGCGGCCGGTGCCTCGCGCACCGCCGAGCGGCGGCTGGACTGGACCGACACCTCCAACTGGACGGAGGTGCTGGAGGGGATCTCCCGTGTCTTCGTGGTCACCCCGGTGGGCATGGCCCTGGGGCACCGGGTGTCCGCCTTCCTGGAGCGGGCCGCCGAGGCGGGGGTGGAGCGGGCCGTGGTGATGTCGGCCATGGGCACCGAGCACGCGCCCTCCGACTCCGACCAGCGGGCGGCGGAGTTCAAGGCCAAGGAGCTGTTCGAGCGGGTGACGGTGCTGCGCCCCAACTGGCTGTTCCAGGACTTCACCGAGGGCACCTTCGCGAACCTGGCCCGGTCCCGCAACGGGCGCCTGGAGCTGCCGGTCAGGCGGCGCACCGAGATCAGCTTCGTGGACGCCCGGGACGTGGCGGCCGCCGCCGTGGAGTCCCTGGTGGGCGACCACGGGGGCAAGGAGTACACGCTCACCGGCCCGCAGCCGCTGACCGTCGGCGGCGTGGTGCGCTGGACCAAGGGCACCGACAGCCCGGTGTGGCGGTTCAAGCCGGTGGACGAGTCGCGCTTCTACTTCCGGGCCTCCGACCGCGGCTGGGGCGAGCGCTACATCGACACCCTCAACGAGCGCTTCGCCGCAGCCGTCCGCGGCCGCGCCGCCGAGGTGACCGACGACGTCCGCGCGGCCCTGGGCCGCGAGCCCATCCCGCTGGCCCGCTTCGCCCGCGAGTCCACCCTCTGACGGGGCCGCGGCGCCCGCCACCGAGAAGCAGAGGGGACGCCCGGCCCCCCACTTTCGCGGAGCGGGGGCCGGGCGTCCGGTCCAGGAGCTACTTCTTGAGCAGCTGGCGGGCCATGACCAGGCGCTGGATCTGGTTGGTGCCCTCGTAGATCTGGGTGATCTTGGCGTCGCGCATCATGCGCTCGAGCGGGAAGTCCTTGACGTAGCCCGCGCCGCCCAGCAGCTGCACGGCGTCGGTGGTGATCTCCATGGCGGCGTCGGAGGCGTAGCACTTGGCCGCGGCGCCGAAGAAGGACAGGTCCGCGTCGCCGCGCTCGGACTTGGCGGCGGCCACGTACACCATCTGGCGGGCGGTCTCCAGCTTCATGGCCATGTCCGCCAGCATGAACTGGACGCCCTGGAAGTCGGCGACGGCCTTGCCGAACTGCTTGCGCTCCTTGACGTAGGCGACCGCGTGGTCCAGGGCGCCCTGGGCGATGCCGACGGCCTGCGCGCCGATGGTGACGCGGGTGTGGTCCAGGGTGCGCAGCGCGATCTTCAGGCCCTCGCCCGGCTCGCCCACGATCCGGTCGCCCGGGATGCGGACGTTGTCGAAGAACAGCTCTCGGGTGGGGGAGCCCTTGATGCCGAGCTTGCGCTCGGGCTCGCCCAGGGTGAAGCCCTCGTCGTCGGCGTGCAGCACGAACGCGGTGATGTTGCGCCCGCGCGGCCCCTCGGGGTCGGTGACCGCCATGACCGTGTAGTACTTGCTGACGCCCGCGTTGGTGATCCACGACTTCTGGCCGTTGATGACCCAGTCGTCGCCGTCCCGGACGGCCTGGGTGCGCATGCCCGCGGTGTCCGAGCCCGCCTCGCGCTCGGACAGGCCGTAGGAGAACATCGCCTCGCCGGAGGCGACCTCGGGCAGGTAGCGGCGCTTGACGTCCTCGGAGGCGCCCAGGATGACCGGCATGGTGCCGAGCTTGTTGACCGCCGGGATCAGCGAGGAGGAGGCACAGGCGCGGGCGACCTCCTCGATGACGATGCAGGTGGCGAGCGCGTCGGCGCCCACGCCGTCGTACTCCTCGGCGATGTGCGGGGCGTGGAAGTCGGTGGCGACCAGCGCCTCCAGGGCCTCCTGGGGGAAGGCGCTCTTCTCGTCGACCTCGGCCGCGTGCGGGGCGATCTTGTCCTCGGCGACGGCGCGCACGGCCGCGCGCAGCTCCTCGTGCTCCTCGGTGGTCTTGAACAGGTCGAAGTCGCTCATCTGCGTTCCTCCGTGGGAGGTGCGCCCCCCGATATGTGGCACTGGGTGCCCTCGTATGGCATTCAGTGTCAGAATAGGGGGTGGGGGGCGCGAAGTACACCGCCGGGAGTCGGATACCTTTCGGGGACCGCGCCGAGGGGAGGGATGAGATGGTCCGTGAGGGAGCCAAGGGCCCGCCCGCGCGCGTGCCCACCCGCGACGTGGTCCTGGCCGCCGTCCGCCTGTTCACCGAGAACGGCTTCGAGGCCACCACCATGGACGACATCGCGGCCGCCGGAGGGGTGAGCCGGCGCAGCCTGTTCCGCCGCTTCGGCACCAAGGAGGACATCCTCTTCGCCGAGCACGACGAGCTGTTCGCCGAGGTCTCCCGGCACCTGGAGACCGCGTCCGGCGAACCCCTGGACGTGGTGTTCGCCGCCGCCCGCCTGGTCCTGCGGGACTACCTGCGCGACCCCGAGGTCACCGTCCCCCGCTACCGCCTGGTCCGCGTCCACCCCCGGCTGCGCGACCGCGAGGTGGCGATGACCGCGCGCTACCAGGCGGCGTTCAGCCGCTACCTGGCCGCCCGCGAGGGGGAGGGCGGCGCCGAGGAGCGGTCGCTGGCCGCCGGGGTGGCCGCCGCGGCCCTCATCTCCGCGCACAACCACGTGCTCCGCGGCTGGCTGCGCGACCCCGGGCAGGGGACCCGGGCGGTGTGGGAGCGCTACGACGCCGCCATGGAGTTCGTCCGCCGCGCCGCCGGTCCGATGCTGCACCCCGCCGAGGCCCCGGCCCGGGAGCGGGTCATGGTCGCCGTCTACCCCGCGGACCTGGGCCGCGAGGAGCTGGTGCGCCGCCTGGCCGCCGCCGTGGACGAGGCCGGCCCCCGGGGCTGACCGCTGGTCGGGGCGCGCCCCGGGCGGCGTAGGCTGGAACGGTCGGAGAGCGGGAGAGAACCAAGAGGCGAGCGCGCATGAGTGTGGACACATCGGGTGCGACCCGGCAGGAGGCGGAGGTGGCCGAGGAGGCCGACCGCCGGCGGACGTTCGCGGTGATCTCCCACCCCGACGCGGGCAAGTCGACCCTGACCGAGGCCCTGGCGCTGCACTCGTCGGCGATCACCTCGGCCGGCGCGGTGCACGGCAAGGGCGACCGGCGGGGCGTGACCTCGGACTGGATGGAGATGGAGCAGGACCGCGGTATCTCCATCACCTCGGCCGCGCTGCGCATCGACTACGAGGGCCGGGTCCTGAACCTGCTGGACACCCCCGGCCACGCGGACTTCTCCGAGGACACCTACCGGGTGCTGTCGGCGGTGGACTGCGCGATCATGCTGCTGGACTCGGCCAAGGGCCTGGAGCCGCAGACGCTGAAGCTGTTCGACGTGTGCCGGGCGCGGCGGATGCCGGTCATCACGTTCGTGAACAAGTGGGACCGGCCCGGGCGCGAGCCGCTGGAGCTGCTGGACGAGATCGAGCAGCGCATCGGGCTGCGCCCCACCCCGCTGAACTGGCCGGTGGGGATCGCGGGCGACTTCCGCGGCCTCATCGACCGGGCCACCGGCGAGTACACCAAGCTGACCCGCACCCCGGGCGGCGCCACCAAGGCCATCGAGGAGGTCGTGGACGCCGATCGGGCCGCCGAGCTCGAGGGCCCGGCCTGGGAGCAGGCCCGCGAGGAGATCGAGCTCCTGGAGGCGCTGGGCGCCGACTTCGACCGCGAGTCGTTCCTGGCGGGGAAGTCCTCCCCGGTGCTGTTCGGCGCGGCCCTGACCAACTTCGGCGTGGGTCAGCTGCTGGAGGCCGTGGTGGGCCTGGCGCCGTCGCCGGCGGCCAAGGAGGACGTGAAGGAGCGGCCGCGCCCGGTGGAGGCGCCCTTCTCCGGGCAGGTCTTCAAGATGCAGGCCAACATGGACCGCAACCACCGGGACCGGATGGCGTTCGTGCGGGTCAGTTCGGGCCGGTTCGACCGGGGCATGGTGCTCACGCACGCGGCCACCGGGCGCCCGTTCGCGACCAAGTACACCCAGGCGGTGTTCGGGTCCGACCGCTCCACCATCGACACCGCCTACCCCGGTGACGTGATCGCCCTGGTCAACGCCCAGGCGCTGAAGGTCGGCGACACCCTCTACGACGGGCCCAAGGTCGAGTTCCCGCCCATCCCGAGCTTCGCCCCCGAGCACTTCGTGGTGGCGCGGGCCGTGGACGCGGGCAAGTACAAGCAGTTCCAGAAGGGGATCGCCCAGCTCGACGCCGAGGGCGTGGTGCAGGTGCTGACCTCGGACGTGCGCGGCGAGCAGGCCCCCGTGCTGGCGGCGGTCGGACCGCTGCAGTTCGACGTGGTCAAGCACCGGATGGAGCAGGAGTTCCGCAGCCCCGTGGAGGTCTCCCCGCTGGAGTACTCGGTGGCGCGGCGCACCGACGAGGAGTCGGCGCCGACCCTGCACGCGCTGTCGGGCGCGGAGGTGCTGCGCCGCCGCAACGACGGCGAACTGCTGGTGCTGGTGCACAACAAGTGGCGTTTGCGGGTCATCGAGCGCGACCATCCTTCGCTGTTCATGGAACCGCTGCTGGCCGGCGGCGTCGTCGAGGACGATTAACACGCCGGGCGGGAGCGCGGAAAAGGCGCACCCGCCCGTGCGGGTTCGCCCTTCTCCCGGGACCGGCGTGCGTCCGGGGAACGGCCCGGCCCGCCCCGGCGGCTGTGAACTCCCGTTCCGCTGACACACTCTTTGCCCATCCCGGGTGCTCCCGTGCGTATTCCGGGGAACGGCGGCCCGTGCGGCGCCCGTGGCAGAGGCCAAGATCACCGCATGTGGGGTACCCCGCGTCAACCCCCGTGATCAGCGCGAAGGTACTCTGATAGGTGGCCACTAGGGCGCGTTCGTACCACTGATCGCGCCCCGTCGTGCCCGGGGATGTCCAGATCTGTGAAGGCGGCCCGGGCGGCGGGGTCCGTGAGGTGCTCGGGGTGCTCAGGGGACCGGCACAGGAGGCGTCCCGGCGCCGGGGGAGAACCCTCGGGTGTCGGATGATGTCTCAGGGCGATCACGGAGTAAACGACATCTGGCAAAGATTGTAAATCTTCACCATGCGGTAATTCCGCTCACGTCTGGGTATGTGTTGCATGTCACCTGTCCGTGAATCGGTGAAACTTATATGATTTTGCTTAATCGTCGTTTAACAAAACAGAACAATAACGAGTGAACAAGAACGCGGCGGCGGACCGCCCCGCGTTCGACGCACCTCACGTATCCCCCGCCTGGAAAGGTTGACCTCGGGCATGAGCGAAGACGACAAAGAGCGCACGGTGGAGCTCCACTACGAGGGCGGCGTGCTGAAGCTGCCGGTGTTCACCGGCACCGAGGGTGAGCAGACCATCGAGCTGAAGACCCTGCTGGGCTCGACGGGTATGACCACCCTGGACCCGGGGTTCGGCAACACCGCTTCGTGTAGCTCGAAGATCACCTATATCGACGGGGACGCCGGGATCCTCCGCTACCGCGGGTACCCGATCCAGGACCTCGCCGTGGGCAGCACCTTCCTCGAGGTGGCCTACCTGGTGATCTACGGCGAGCTGCCGGAGCCCGGTCAGCTCAAGGAGTTCTCCGACAAGCTGCGCGAGAACGCCGACATCCCGGCCGAGATGGGCGCGTTCCTGGACGCGATGCCCCGCAACGGCCACCCGATGGCCCTGCTCGCCAGCGCCGTCAACACGCTGGCCGCGTACTACGACGACAGTGTCGACCCGTCCGACGAGGCCCAGGTCGAGCTCGCCACGATCCGGCTGATGGCCAAGCTGCCGACGATCGCGGCCCGCATCTACCGCAACTCCATCGGCGCCGAGGCCATCGCCCCGGACGACTCCCTCGGCTACGTCGAGAACTTCGTCCGGATGACCTTCGGCGACTCCGCCGCCCAGGGTGAGCTGGGGGACCTCTTCGGCAAGGCCGTGGACCTGCTCCTCATCCTGCACGCGGACCACGAGCTGAACTGCTCCACCGCCACCGTGCGCACCGTCGGCTCCTCGCAGGCCGACATCTTCGCCAGCGTCGCCGCGGGCATCAACGCCCTGTCCGGCCCGTCCCACGGCGGGGCCAACCAGGCCGTGCTGGAGATGCTCGACGAGATCCGCGACTCGGGCGTCGGCATCGAGGAGTTCCTCGAGCGCGTCAAGGCCCGCGAGGTCCGCCTCATGGGCTTCGGACACCGGGTCTACAAGAACTTCGACCCGCGCAGCAAGGAGATCAAGGTCCTCGCGAGCCAGATCCTGGACCGCGACGAGAACCCCGACGAGCTGTTCGCGCTGGCCCTCAAGCTCGAGGCCGCCGCGCTCGCCGACTCCTACTTCACCGAGCGCAAGCTCTACCCGAACGTCGACTTCTACACCGGCGTGATCTACCGGGCCATGGGCTTCCCGACCAACATGTTCACCGTGCTGTTCGCGATCGGCCGCCTGCCCGGCTGGGTCGCGCACTACCGCGAGCAGCTGCACGACCCGGCCTTCCGGATCGCGCGCCCGCGCCAGCACTACGTCGGCTCCGCCGAGCGCCGCTACCCGGGCCTGGGCTAGTCCCGCACCGGAGCGCACGGACCGCCCGCCCCGTCTTCGGACGAGGCGGGCGTCCTTTTGTCCAGATGTCCCGGTTATCTGTACGGGTACAGAACCGTCCCTTTCCCCGCATTTTGCGGACACTCTGCCTTCGGCGTGCGACTTTGAGGGGAGTTGCAGGGTGCGCCCCTCTCCGACGGGAGCGCACAAGGGAGGTGGGGCGACCATGATGCGCAACATGCTGGCCGGGGAGATCCTCGGGACCATGAGCAGGAACTGGTGGATGGTGGTCCTCCGAGGGGTCGCCGCGGTGCTCTTCGGCCTGATCGCGCTGATCTGGCCGGGCCTGACGACGGTCGCCCTGGCGCTCGTGTTCGGTGTCTACGCGCTCGTCGACGCGGCGGTGCTCGGATACGCGGCCTCCCGGGCGGCCCGCGGAACGCGGACCCCGCTCGTGGTCCAGGCGGTGCTCAGCGCCATCATGGGCCTGATCGCCCTGATCTGGCCGGTCGCCGCCGTCATCGCGCTGGTGTTCGTGATCGGTGTGTGGGCCGTCATCACCGGCGTCTCCGAGATCGTCACCGCCGTCCGCCTGCGCTCCCAGATCAGCTCCGAATGGCTGCTGATCTTCGCCGGCGCGCTCTCGGTCGTGTTCGGCCTGCTGCTGTGGTTCTGGCCGCTGGCCGGGGCCCAGGCGATCGTGTTCGTGGTCGGTGTCTACGCGCTGATCTTCGGTGTCGTCATGATCGTCGCCGGGGTCCGGCTGCGCGGCGCCGCCGACGCCCTCGTGGACTCGGACCGCATGGCCTCCGCCGACATGTCCGAGATGCCCGAGGACCCGGTGAGCGCCTTCGACGAGGGGTACTCGGAGGGCTACCGCGAGGGCTACCGCGGCGACCCGAACGCTCCGGGGGAGCCGACCGCGGAGGACACCGGCGACGCCGACGCGGTGCGCCGCAGCGGCGGCCGCCACCGCGCCCCGGGCGAGCAGGGCGACCAGGGCACCGGCGGCCGGGAGTTCTAGGCCGTGTTCTCCGAACCCCCGCTCCGGCCCGCCCGTCGCCCGCCACCGCCCTCGGCGGACGGCCTGGCGGTCGCGGCCCTCCCGCTCCCCGTGTCCCCGACCTCTCAGGTCGGTACACCTAGGACTCGCTGACGAGGAGGGCGCCGCCGCGGTCGACCTGGCTTCCGGGTACGACCGAGGCGGCCTTCTCGCGCTGCCAGGCCGCGAAGTGGGCCGAGGCGCGGTGCGCCGCCAGGGCCGCCTCGTCGGCGAACACCTCGCACACCCAGAACAGGTCGGGGTCTGCGGAGTCGGCCGTCACGTCGAACCGCAGGCAGCCCGCCTCCTCGCGCACCGAGGCGGCGGCGTGCCGGGAGATCCCGGCGACGAACGCCTCGCGGCGGCCGGGCAGCACCCGGACCGAGATGACCAGGGACACGGGGACGGCGGGCACGGGGCCTCCTCGACCGGGGGAGCGGGTGACCGAGCCTACGGCTCCGCTCCGAGGGCCCGGCGGCCGGGGCGGGGCTATCCTGGTCGCGCGCACCCGCGGGCCCACGGCGGCGGGCGCCCCGGTGCCGAGAGCGGACCGGGCGCCCCCTCACCCGCCCGTGGGGGCTCCGGACCCGGAGGGGCCGACGAGGCCCCCGCACCCCTATCCCCACGGCCGCCGCCCGGACCGGCGCCGCCCGCCCCCGCCCCGTCCCGCCCGGGACCCTCCACGGGCCGGACTCCCGCACGCCCCCCGGCCCCCGCCCCGGAACACCCCTCGGAGGGAACGCTCATGGACCACCTCGTCGTCGTCACCGGAGGCCCCGGCTCCGGCAAGACGACCCTCATCGACCACCTGGCCGGGCTCGGCCACGCCCGCACCGAGGAGGCGGGCCGGGCGATCATCCGCGACCAGCGCGAGATCGACGGCCCCGGCCTGGCCTGGCGCGACGACGCCCTGTTCACGGAACTGATGCTGTCCTGGGAGATCCGCTCGCACCGGCAGGCGGCGGCGCTGCCCGGCCCGGTGTTCTGTGACCGCGGCGTCCCCGACCTGGTCGGCTACTTCCTCCTCCGCGGGCTGCCGGTGCCCGCGCACGTGGACGTCGCGGCGCACCGCTTCCGGTACCGGGGCACCGTCTTCGTCGCACCACCCTGGCGGGAGATCTTCACCGGGGACGCCGAGCGCCACCAGTCGTGGGAGGAGGCCGTGCGCACCCACCGGGCCATGCTGGACGCCTACCCGCGGTACGGCTACGAGCCGGTGGAGCTGCCCCGGGTCCCGGTGGCCGAGCGGGCCCGTTTCGTGCTGGCGTCCCTGGCCGCGGACGACCGGAATTCAGGACCCCGGAAGTGACGGTTTCGAGCGCGCATTTTTCGTGTCACGAGGGGCGGAGAAGTCCCGGAGGGAAGGAACGGGCCCCGGTTCGCGACGTGCCGTGAGTGGCCGTTCACGGTCGTAAATCGGGCTCTCCCTTGTGGTCCGGGGGACCCGACGCCAGACTCTTCTAGGTAAAGGGAACATTGCCCGTGCGCGTCCACCCGGTGGGCGGCGGGCGGACGGACACGGGGAGTTGCGAGGAAGGTGGCGAGCGCGTCGGAGGCGAATACGCCGCCCATGAGCTGGGAGGGCATCGAACACGCGCTGAACCGGGTGCGCGGTGAGCTGAAGCAGATCACGCTCAACCTGGCCGACCTGGACGGCCACGTGGGCCACCGGATGCTCAGGGGCGCCGACCCGCGCGGCCTCACCCGGGAGCGCTGGGAGCACGCCGACCGCCACATCCACCGCCTGTGGACGACCTTCGACGCCTTCCGGCACACCGTGGAGCAGGCCTCCGAACACCACGGCCCGGGCAGCAGACGCCCCTCCGACCAGGTCCGCCTGACCTTCCTGCTCACCGGGCCCTGCCTGGAGCTGCCGCTGGAGAAGGCGCCGCTGCACGAGCGCGGGCTGCTGGACGCCGACACCGAGCACCTCACCCTGGCCGACGCCGTCGCCCGGATGACCGCCGACTACGACGAGGTCACCGAGGTCGTCTCGGCCGCCGAGGCCGCCTGGAACGTCCTGCACCCGCGGCTGGCCGCCCTCGACTCCCTGTGGCAGGAGATCGGCACCCTCGGCGACATGATCGGTGAGGCCGGCCCGGAGGAGGACGACGAGGCCCTGCGCTCGGAGCTGGACCGGCTCGGCGAGACCGTCCGGCGCGACCCCCTCTCCCTGCTGGACGCCGACCACAGGGTCGACACCTCGGGCCTGGAACACCTGCGCAAGCGGCTGGAGGCGGTGCGCGGAGAACTGCGCGACGCCCTGCGCATGCGCGACTCCTACCGGGAGAGCACCGCCCACCTCGTCTCCGCCGTCGACGACCTGGAGGCCACCCTGGACTCGCTGCGCGAGCTGCGCGCCGGTGTCGCCTCCCGCATCCGCGAACCGCAGCCGGTGGACGTCCCCGATCCGGTGCCCCCGCTGCGCGCCCGGATCGCCGAGATGGACGCGCTGCGCTCCCGGGGCCGCTGGCGGGAGCTGGGCGTCCTGCTCGGCGAGGTCCAGGCGGCCGTCCACGCGGCGGCCGACGACGCCCGCGAGCGCAGAGAGGACCTGCAGGGCCTGCTGGACCGGCGGTCGGAGCTGCGCGGCCGGCTGGAGTCCTACCGCGCCCGCGCGGTACGGCTGGGCCGGGCCGAGGAGCCCGGGCTGAGCGAGCTCCACGACCGGGCGTACCGGGAGCTGTGGACGGCGCCCGGCGACCTGCGGGCCGCCACGGTCTCCCTGGCCGCCTACCGCAGGTCCCTGGAGGAGTCCGGAGTGACCGAAACCACCGGGGACAGAACCACACCGGGTGCAGGCGCGTCAGACGGCGAGAGCGATGGTGGTGTGAGCAGATGACGAAGTGCACGAAGCCCGGTTGCGGCGGTGTGATCGAGGACGGCTTCTGCGGCGTGTGCGGACTGGAGCCCGTGCCCGGCGCCGCGTCCCCGGTGCCCCCCGTGCCGGGCGCCCCGCAGAGCCCCCCCTTCCCGTCCCCCGCGCCGGGCGGGACCGGACCGCAGGCGGGGTACGCGGCGCCGCGGCACCCCTCCGGCCCGCAGCCGGGATACGCGGCGCCCGGCCACCCGTCCGGTCCGCAGCAGCCCCTGACCTTCCAGCCCCCGCGGTACCCGCCCCCGGCCCCGCCGCACCCCTCGGGCCCGCAGGCCTCCTTCGGCGCGCCCGGCGGCCCGCCGCACCCGTCGGGCCCGCAGGCCTCCTTCGCAGCTCAGGGCACGCCCCCCGGGTCCCCGTCCGGGACCCCGCCGAGCGGGGCCTCCGGCAGCGCCCTCGACCAGTGGCTGGGATCCTCCTCCGGCGACGACATCAGCGACCCCATCCACTCCCACCCCATCTCCGGCAACATCCGCCTCTCGGGCCGGTCCGGCCCCGGCAGCATCACCGGTAACGTCGGCCCGGGCAGTGGCCCCGGCTCCGGCCGCACCCGGCGCTCCACCCGGGGCATGCTCGGCGCGGGCATGGTCGTCGTCCCCCCGGTGCCCTACCGGGACCCGGCCGAGGCCATCATGCGGAACCCGGTGGTGTCCGAGAAGAACCGCTTCTGCGGCAACTGCGGCGAGAAGGTCGGCCGGACCCGCGGCGACCAGCAGGGCCGCACCGAGGGGTTCTGCCGCAAGTGCGGCACCCAGTACTCCTTCACCCCCAAGCTCGGAGCCGGGGACCGGGTCGGCGGCCAGTACGAGGTGCTGGGCTGCCTCGCCCACGGCGGCCTGGGCTGGATCTACCTGGCCCGCGACCGCAACGTCAACGACCGCTGGGTGGTGCTCAAGGGCCTGCTCAACGCCGGCGACGCCGAGGCGCACAAGGCCGCGGCCGCCGAGCGCGCCTTCCTCTCCGAGGTCGAGCACCCCAACATCGTCAAGATCATCAACTTCTCCCAGCACCCCGACCCGCGCACGGGCATCCCCGCCGGGCACATCGTGATGGAGTACGTCGGCGGCAAGTCGCTGCGCGAACTCCTGATGGAGCGGCGCGAGCGGGACCCCGACGCGGTGCTGCCGGTGGACCAGGTCATCGCCTACGGTCTGGAGGTCCTGCGGGCCCTGGGCTACCTGCACTCCCGGGGCCTGCTGTACTGCGACTTCAAGCCCGACAACGTCATCCAGAGCGAGGAGCAGATCAAGCTCATCGACCTGGGCGGGGTCCGCCGCATGGACGACGCCGTCAGCCCCGTCTACACCACCCCCGGCTACCGGGTCCCCGAGGACGAGCTGCGCGGTCCCGGCCCGACCGTCAGCGCGGACCTGTACTCGGTGGGTCGGGCGCTGGCCGTGCTGAGCTTCCGGTTCAGCTTCATGCGCGAGTACCCGCACGAGCTGCCGCCGCGCGAGACCGTGCCGCTGCTGGAGCGCTACGAGTCCTACGACCGCCTGCTGCGCCGGGCCACCCACCCGGAGATGGAGCGCCGCTTCCACGACGCCTCCGACATGGCCGACCAGCTCACCGGCGTACTCCGCGAGGTGCTCTCCGACATGGAGGGCGCGCCCCACCCGGCACCCTCCACCCTGTTCGGCGGTGAGAACTTCACCATCGGGTCGGACGTGGGGCGGGCCGACCGCATGCTCGTCCCCCCCTCGCCCACCGAGGCGGCGACGCTGCTGCCCGCGCCCCTGATCGACCCCACCGACCCGGCCTCCCAGCACCTGCGGGGGTTCCAGGCCCTGGCGCCGGAGGAACTGGTCGCGGCGCTGCGGTCCATGCCCGAGCCCACGCCCGAAACACTGCTCATGCTGGCCCGGTCGCTCATCACACTGGGCAGGCACGGGCAGGCCATGGACGTCCTGCACCAGTTCAGCGAGCGCGTCCCGGGCGACTGGCGCACCATGTGGTACCTCGCGGTCGCCGAGCTGAGCACGGGGCACTTCCAGGGGGCGCGGGAGCACTTCGACGAGCTGTACGGCCACCTGCCCGGGGAGATCGCCCCCAAGCTGGGCCTGGCGCTCGCCTGCGAGCGCACCGGGGAGCACGCGGTCGCCGCGCGGCACTACCAGAACGTGTGGAGCACCGACCACTCCTTCGTCAGCGCGGCGTTCGGCCTGGCCCGCATCCGGCTGGCCCAGGGCGACCGGGACGGGGCCATCGCGGTCCTGGACACGGTGCCCGAGCTGTCCAGCCTGTACGTGCACGCCCAGACCGCGCTCATCTCCGTGCTGGTGGCCCGCCACCCGGGCCGGGGCTCCGACGACCTGGTGCGGGCCGGGCAGCGGCTGGAGCGGCTGGGGCTCGACAGCGAGTCCACGGACCGGCTGGCCGTGCGGGCCCTGGAGTCCGCGCTGGACTGGCTGGGGGCGGGCGGCCGGGCCGACGGGACGGCTCTGCTGGGCGGACCGCTCAGCGAGGAGGGCGTGCGCTCCAACCTGGAGCGGCGCTACCGCGACCTGGCGCACCGGTCGACCTCGGTCACGGAGCGGTACGAACTGATCGACAAGGCCAACTCCCTACGACCCGTGACGCTGCTGTGAGGACCGAAGGAACAGCGATGACGATGGTGCGGACCTGCCCGGGGTGCGCCGACAAGGTGTCCGCGGGCGACGCCTACTGCGAGCGTTGCGGACACCCCCTGCCCGAGGAGGTGAGGCGGGCCGCGGCGGAGAACCCGGACACGGTCCCGACCGGCCCCGGCCCGGCCGCGCCCGGCCTGGTCCCGGCGGACGGCGGGCCCACGGCCCCCCAGGTGAGCCTGTACGGCGCCGAACGGTACGAGGGGCGGGGGCCGGAGCCCTCCGAGGCCGCGCCCCCGGCTCCGACGCCCTCGGGCCGGACCGCCCGGGAGGAGCCCAACCCCCAGGGCGTCTACCGCACCGTCAACCCGGCCGACGTCACGGTCGCGGGGGTCATCCCCTCGGACGCGACCGCGCGCTCCGGCGGCTCCCCGTCCGGTGCCACGCGTCCGTCGGGCGCCCCGTCCGGTTCCGCGCCCGGCTCGGGGGCGCCGTCCGGTGCCACGCGTCCGCCGGGCGAGGGGCCCGCCGCGGCCCCTCCGGGCGCACCGGTGCCCGGCGCACCGCCCGCCGGCGCCCCCCAGGGCCCTGGCCGCTCCCTCACCGACAGCCTCGCCGTGGACGACGACTGGGACGCCATCGACTCGCTGGCCACCCAGCCCGTCCGCCGCGACCCGCAGCCGCCCCGGCCGGCCCCCGCACCGGCCGCCCCCGCGTCGGCCGCCCCCGGCTGGCCCCCGCCCGCCGCCTCCGGCCCCGTCCAGCCCACCAACCCGGACCTGTGCGTCTGGTGCCCCGGCCGGGTCGTCGACGGCTACTGCGAGCAGTGCGGGTTCCTCCAGCCCACCGGCCGCGACCACGTCGAGGTGCGCGCCCGCGCCGCCGTCGGGGTCAGCGACCGCGGGCTCAGACACCGGCGCAACGAGGACGCCATGGCCATCCGGGTCGTCCCCGACGACTCCCCGCACGCCCCCGGCGTGGTGTGCGCCGTGGTCTGCGACGGCGTCTCCAGCTCGCCCCGCTCGGACGAGGCCTCCCGGGTCACCGCCGAGACCGGTGCGACCGTCCTGGCCGAGCAGATACGGCGCGGCGTCGACGCCCGCGAGGCCACCGGAGTGGCCATGACCCGGGCGGCCGAGGCCGTCGCCGCCATCGCCGAGTCCCCGAGTTCGGCACCCGCCTGCACCTTTGTCTCGGCCGTGGTGGACCCCGCCGCGGGCACCGTCACCGTCGGCTGGGTCGGCGACAGCCGTGCCTACTGGCTCTCCGGGGGGCCGGCCTCCAGCGGTTCGGCACTGCTCACCAGGGACGACTCCTGGAGTGAGGCGATGGTGCAGATGGGCGCGCTGTCCCGGGAGGAGGCGATGCGCTCCGCCAACGCACACGCCCTCATCGCGTGGATGGGCGCCGACTCCGGCGAGATCGACGCGCACATCTCCACCGTCGCACCCACCGGGCCGGGGGCCGTCCTGCTGTGCAGCGACGGCCTGTGGAACTACTACCCCGAGGCGCAGGCCCTGGCCGAGGCGGTGCCCGGGGCGGGCGCCCGCCCCCTGGAGGCCGCCCGCACCTACGTCCGCCTCGCCCTCGAAGGGGGCGGCAAGGACAACATCACCGTGGTCGTCGTTCCGGTGCCGACAGGGGGTCCCCGTGCCGAGCAGGGCTGAACGCTCCACCGGGCCGGAGTTCCGTGTGGAGGTCGACCAGAACCGGTTCCTCCCCTTGGGCGGGCGGGAGGTGCACGCGGTCGTCAGCGTCGCCTCCACCGGCCCGGTCGTGGTCGGCGCGGACGTGCGGGCGACGGAGCTGATCATCATCGACACCTCCGGCTCCATGTACGGAGAGAAGATCAACGCCGCCAAGCAGGCCGCCCGCGCCGCCATCGAGGCCCTGCGCGACGGTGTGCGCTTCGCGGTGGTCGCAGGGCACCGGCAGGCCGAGATGATCTACCCCTCCGGGGACGTCCCGGCGACCGTCGACGCCTCCACCCGGGCCGAGGCCACGGCGGCGGTCGGCCGCCTGCGCGCCGACGGCGGCACCCGGATGGGAGCCTGGCTCACCCGGGCCGCCGAGCTGTTCGCCACCGTCGACGGCGGGGTCAAGCACGCCATCCTGCTCACCGACGGGCAGAACAACGAGGTCGCCTCGGACTTCGACAGGACCCTGCGCAGGCTCGCCGGGAGCTTCGTCTGCGACTGCCGCGGGGTGGGCACCGACTGGAAGGTCGAGGAACTCCGAAAGATCGACTCCGCGCTGCTCGGCGGCGGCCCCGGCATCATCGCCGACCCCGCCGACATGGCCGACGACTTCCGGGCGATGGCGCGGGCCTCCATGGGCAAGGCCGTCGCCGACGTGGTGCTGCGGCTGTGGACGCCCGAGCACGCCGTGGTGCGGTACGTGAAGCAGGTCGCCCCCACCGTCCGGGACCTCACCGACCGCGGGACCGAGCGCGCGGCCCGGTCCAAGGACTACCCCACCGGTTCCTGGGGTACGGAGAACCGCGACTACCACATCTGCGTGGAGGTCCCCCCGGGCGATCCCGGGCGCCAGCTGCGCGCCGGGTGGGTGCGCGTGGTGCTCCCCGGCGCCGACGCGGCCCAGGACGAGATCCTGGCCTCCGGGAACATCCTCGCGGAGTGGACGGCGGACGAGAACAGGGTCACCGAGATCAACCCCCGGGTGGCCCACTACACGGGTCAGGTGGAGCTGGCCCAGGCCATTCAGGACGGGCTGGAGGCCCGGCGCGCGGGGGACGACGACACCGCGACGACGCGGCTGGGGCGGGCCGTCGCGCTCGCGGACGAGTCGGGCAACGAAGAGACCGCCAGGCTCCTCAGGAAGGTGGTCGACGTCCTGGACCCGGTGACCGGAACCGTCCGGCTCCGCCCCGGAGTCGAAAAGATCGACGAGATGACACTGGACACCAACTCGACCCGGACCGTTCGGACCCGGCCCCGCCCCTCGGGACCGGACGACGGCGCCCCCGGACCCGGGTAGGAGGGACCCATGCCGAGTTGCCCCTCCGGGCACCACTCCACGGCGACCGACTTCTGCGACGTGTGCGGACTGCGCCTCCAGGCGTACGAGCCCGCGCCACCGGCCTGGTCGCAGGAGCCGTCGCCCGCGCACACGCCGCCGACCGCCCATGTCCCCCAGCCGAACCGGCCGCCGCACGCGCCCCCGCCGCGGCGGTCCTCCGGCGCTCCCCGCGGCGGCCCCTGCCCGGAGTGCTCGACTCCCAGGACCGGGCGGTTCTGCGAGGAATGCGGCTACGACTTCGCCTCCCACCAGCGCCGGGCCCCGGGCAGCGACCCGTCGGGGATCCGGGTGGGCTGGCGGGCCACCGTCACGGCCGACCCCGCCTACTACCAGTACATGGTGAACCAGGGCATGCTCGACCCCGCCCGCATCCCCTTCCCGTCGACCATCCAGCCCCGCCGGGTGGAGCTGACGGGGGAGCGGGTGCACATCGGGCGGGCCAGCACCTCCCGGGGGTTCACCCCCGAGATCGACCTGGGCGGCCCCGGCGGGGACCCGGCGATCTCCCACATCCACGCGATCCTGGTCTCCCGTCCCGGCGGCACCTGGGCACTGGTCGACCCCGGGTCGACCAACGGGACCACGATCAACGGGACCGACAACCCGGTCGCCCACAACGTGGAGGTCCCCCTGAACGACAGCGACCGGATCTATGTCGGTGCATGGACCGTCATCATCCTCCAGAAGGGGTGAGCCCCCGTTGATTCCCTCCTCCACCGCCCCGGCGGAGCCGGACCGCTCCACCGGACCGGCGGAGCCCGGTCCGCCCGCCAGGGGCGGCCGCACCGGGACCTACGCCCGTGACGGGTGGTCCCGGCTGCGGCGGTGGTCGGCCACCACCCCGGCCCGGGTGTGGCTGCTGACCCTGGTGAGCGCCGCGGCGGCCGTCGGCCTGTTCGCCTCCGCCGCCCAGACCCTCGACCAGGCCCGCAGCGGCCTGAACGTGCTCGGCCGCGGCGCCGGACCGCAGGCCATGGCCACCACAGAGCTGTACCTGTCGCTGGCCGACATGGACGCCCGCATCGCCGACGTGCTGCTCATGGGCACCGACCACGGCCTCGGTTCGGGGCGCGAGGACGCCCTGGCCCAGTACGAGGCCAGCCGGGAGCAGGCCAACGAGGCACTGCTCCAGGCGGCGTCGCTCACCGAGGGCGACACCGTGGAACAGCGCAACGTCGAGGAGGTCCTGGACGGGCTGGGGGCCTACGAGCGGCTCGTCACCGAGGCCCTGCTGCGCAACGACGAGGCCGGGGCCGCGCCCGGGGAGGTGGACGGGCAGGCCCTGGAGTCGTACCGGGCGGCCACCCGGATGATGCACACCGAGCTGCTGCCCAAGGCGTTCAACCTCGGGCTGGACTCCTCCGCGATCGTGCGCGCCAACCACGAGGACGGCCAGGCCGCGGTCACCCTGGGCCTGCTGTGGGTCGGCGGTGCCGGCGCGGTCGTCCTGCTGTCGCTGCTCGCCCTCCAGGTGTACCTGCGGACGAAGTTCCGCCGCCGGTTCAACCTGCCCCTGATCGGCGCCTCCGCGGTCACCGTGGCCCTCACCGCCGGGGTGGTCCTGGCGCTGGTCACCAGCGGCGGGCACCAGCGCGAGGCCAAGGAGGAGGGCCTGGACGCGGCGATGTCGCTGGCCCGTGGCGGGGCGATCGCCACCGACATGCAGGCCGACCAGAGCCGCTACCTGCTGGACCCGGAACAGGCCGACAACTACCAGCAGGTGTACCTGGAGCGGTCCCAGCAGGTGCTGTTCCGTCCGGTGAGCAACCTGGCCGACTACTACGCGGCCATCGACGAGGTGGCCGCCTCCTACCCGGAGCCGCCCGGAGCGGACGGGGCCGACGGCGACGACCCCGGCACCCTCGGCTACCTGGGGCAGCGGGCGCACGACGCGCTCCTGCCGGGGCAGGAGGGGCGGCTGGCACAGGTGCTGGAGGCCTACAACGAGCTCCAGACGCAGGACCGGGAGCTGCGCGAGGAGGTGCGCGGCGGGGACACCGGGGCGGCCATCGACATCCGGATGAACGTCGCCCACTCCGAGAACGGCACCTTCGCCGCCTACGAGGAGGCGCTCGGCGGCCTCATCGAGGTGCACGAGAAGGAGTTCGCCCAGGGCATCCGGCGCGGTGACGCGGCGCTGGCCCCGTGGACCTGGCTGCTGCCGGCCGGCGCGCTGCTGCTGCTCGTGCTCGTCGCCCTCGGCGTGCGCCCCCGCCTGGCCGAGTACCGCTGACCCCCGAGAGACAAGGAAAAGGCCGATGAGGTTCCGACACCGTCGCGTCGCCGCCGCGGCCGCCCTGGCCGCCGCGGCGGTGTTCGTGCTGCCCGCCTGTTCGGCGGTGCTGGGCGGGGAGGAGTCGCTGGTCGACGCGGACACGCTCACCGTGGGCGTCAAGGCGGACCAGCCCGGGCTGGGACTGGAGACCGCGGAGGGCAGCGGCGAGTTCGAGGGCTTCGACGTCGACGTGGCCCTCTACATCGCGGAGCGGCTCGGTATCCCCCGGGAAAAGGTCGAGTTCGTGGGCGTCACCTCCGCCGAGCGGGAGGAGAAGCTGATCAGCGGCGAGGTGGACATGGTCGTGGCGACCTACTCCATCACCCCCGAGCGCAAGACCCGGGTGACCTTCGGTGGCCCCTACTACGTGGCCAAGCAGGACGTCCTGGTGAGCGCCGACGCCACCGAGATCCGGGGCGTGCGCGACCTGGAGGGCATGTCGGTGTGCCAGGGCGCGGGGTCCAACTCCGCGGCCCGCATCACCGAGGGCCTGGGCATCCCGGTGGAGCAGGTGGAGGGGGAGACCTACAGCGACTGCATCGAGCAGCTGAGTGCCGGGCGGGTCGACGCGGTCTCCACCGACAACCTGATCCTGGCCGGATTCCTCGCCCAGAGCCCCGGCGCGTTCCGGTTCGTCAACAACCCGTTCACCGACGAGAAGTACGGTGTGGGCCTGCCGTACGGCGACATCGAGGCCTGCGAGGCGGTGAACAAGGCGATCAGCCGCATGTACCAGGAGGGCGACGCCGCCCGGATGCTCGACCGCTGGTTCGGGGAGACCGACCTGGAGATGGTGTACAGCGTGCCCCAGTTCGAGGGCTGCGACTGAGTCGGAGAAGGACGGGTGGGAGCGGCGGTGCCGCTCCCACCGGTGCGTCCGGCGAGATCGGGGGAGGTCGGCGTGTGGTGGCTCGACCGGGGGATATGGCAGATACTGACCCTTATGTAAGGCATTGGGGGCTCAGGATAGGAGTTGTCCGTTGACCATCGTCGAGTTCCTGAACGCGCGCCTGGACGAGGACGAACGCGCGTCGAAGGCCGTACCCGTGGGAGCACGCGGCCGGGACCGGGCGTTGGCCGAAGTCGCCGCCAAGCGCAAGATCGTCCAGGGGTACACGCAGGCCCACCACGCCAGTATGCGCAGCCTCCGGCCTGCGCCCGCCGGGGCCGCCCCCGCCCCCGTCCGCCAGGGCGAGGACCCCTGGTCCGAGCTTCTGGCATGGAGGCTGGCCGTGAAGTACCTGGCCGCCGTCTACCGGGCCCACCCCCAGTACGACCGCTCCTGGGAGGACTGACCCCGCCCGGCGTGAGACCCGCGGGGTCCCCGGCGTTCCCGTGCGGCCCCGCGCCGGGACGGGGCGGCGCCACGGAGCACACCCGGGCCGCCCGGCGCCCCGGGCGGGAGCCCCCACGGGCGGCGGGCCGTCAGGGGAGCCCGGGCTCCGCCAGCCCCGGCAGCGCCGCCACGGTCTCCACCAGGTCGGCCCCCGTCGCGTCCGGGGCGCCGAACACCGAGGGGAACCGCCCCTCCAGGTGCGCCGACCAGCCCGTCACCAGTCCCGCCCGGGACGCCCCCGCCACGTCCCAGCCGTGCGCCGTCACCAGCGCGAGCCGATCCGGCGCCACGCCCAGGGAGCGCGCCGCCGCCCGGTAGGCCTCCGGGGAGGGCTTCCAGGCCCGGCCCGGGCCGCCGCCCACGGCCCCCTCCACCAGTCCACCCAGGCCCGCCCGTTCCATCAGCTCCAGGGTGGGGGCCGGGTCCGCGTTGCCGAACGCCACCGCCCGCAGACCCGCCTCGCGCACCGCGGTCAGGGCCGCGGCCGCCTCCCGGCGCGGCTCCAGTTCCGACATCCCGTCCACGATCGCGTCCTCCGCGGCCGGGGCGATCTGGTGGCCCGTGACATCGCGCAGCGCGTTGCGCACCACGTCCTCGAAGGAGCGGCCGCCGTCCGCCAGCGCCAGCGCGAACACGTCCCGCGACAGGTGGTCGGCCCAGCGGCCCATCAGGACCCGCGGGATGCCCGCCTCCCGGAAACGCCACTCCAGCGGGGCCAGGGGGAACAGGGTGTCCAGGACGTCGAAGGCGACCACGGCCGGACGCGCGGACCGGCCCGGGGGAACGGAGGACATCGTTGCGACTCCATGGGGAGAGGAGGGACGTGCCGAGCGGAGTCCTACCCCGATCCCGGGCCCCCGGCGCGGCATCCGGCGGCCGGGAACGGCCGGAGCCGGTCCGGACCGGGCGGGTCGGGCCCGGGCGGGCGGTCAGAGCCGGTCGAGAAGGGGGATCTGCTCCACCGCCCACGGGCTGAGCAGCCACGGGGCGCGCCCGGCCACCGCCACCACGTCGTCCCAGCCCGCCCAGGCGTACTCGGCCACCTCCGCCGGGTCCGGGTCCGGGTCACCCTCGGCGAGGGCCCAGAACACCGGGCAGAACTCGTTCTCCACGATCCCCTCGGCCGACACCGCCCGGTACCGGAAGTCCGGCAGCGCCGGGCGCACCTCGGACAGGGACAGACCCAGCTCCTGGCCCACCCTGCGGCGCACCGCCTCCTCCAGGCCCTCGCCCGGTGCCGGGTGGCCGCAGCAGGCGTTCGTCCACACCCCCGGCCAGGTCGTCTTGTCCAGGGCCCGTCGGGTCAGCAGGACCCGCCCCGCGCCGTCCCGGACATAACAGGAGAACGCCAGGTGCAGCGGGGTTTCGGCGGTGTGCACCGTCGCCTTGTCGGCCGTGCCCACCGGCCGGTGGTCGTCGTCGAGCAGGACCACGAGCTCGGGCTCGGCGCTCATCGGTCGGATCACTGGACTCCCCCTATCCGCGGGACACCCCGCGTCACCTGTGCCTCTCCATGGTCGCCCGTCCCGGACACCGTTTCGTGCGCATAAGGTTCCTCTGGGCGAAGAGTCGCGCCCGGCAGGACGTCCAGTGGAGTGAGCGGATGACGGAGACGAACACGGTGGCCGCCGAGGAGGCCGGATCCATCGACCCCGAGCAGATGCGGGTGTGCCTGGACGTGATCGCCCGGGTCGGGGCCCTGCCCAGCGACCACCCCGACTCCCTCACGCTCCAGCGGGCCAGCGCCAAGCTGTTCAAGACCGTCAAGGAGACCCGCCGCAGGGAGCGCCGCGAGGCCCGCAAGGCCCACGACGACGCGGTGCTCGCCGCGACCGCCACCGCGGCCCCCGACCGCATCGACGACGAGACCAACGGGCGGGCGCTCAGCAGCGGCGCCGCCGGGGAGCTCGCCGGGGTGCTGCGCAAGGCGCGCGCGTGCTACATCTGCAAGGACAGGTACCGCGAGGTCGACGCGTTCTACCACCAGCTGTGCCCGGCCTGCGCCGCGTTCAACAGGGAGCGCCGCCACGCCCGCACCGACCTCACCGGGCGGCGGGCCCTGCTCACCGGCGGCCGAGCCAAGATCGGCATGTACATCGCGCTGCGGCTGCTGCGCGACGGGGCGCACACCACCGTCACCACCCGGTTCCCCAACGACGCCGTCCGCCGTTTCGCCGCGATGCCCGACAGCGACCGGTGGCTGCACCGGCTGCGCGTCGTCGGCATCGACCTGCGCGACCCCGCCCAGGTACTGCGCCTGGCCGACGAGGTGGCCGCCCAGGGGCCGCTCGACATCCTCATCAACAACGCCGCCCAGACCGTGCGCCGCTCCCCGGCCTCCTACGGACCGCTCATCGAGGCCGAGGCCCACCCCCTGGCCGGCGACCACCTGCCGCGGCCGCTCGTCCTGGGCGGGGTGGGCCCGCGTGCCCTGGAGTCCTCCGCCGCCCTCGACGGCAACGCCCTCACCCCGGAGCTGCTCACCTCGCTGGCGCTCACCACCGGGTCGGCCTCGATGGAGCGGGTGCGGGCGGGGACCGCCGTCGACGCCGGCGGGCTGCTCCCCGACCTGGCCGCCGACAACAGCTGGACCGACCGGATCGGCGACATCGAGCCCGTCGAGATGCTCGAGGTGCAGCTGTGCAACGTCACCGCGCCGTTCCTCCTGGTGGACCGGCTGCGCCCGGCGCTGGCCGCCTCGCCCGCACGGCGCACCTACATCGTCAACGTGTCCGCCATGGAGGGGGTGTTCGGCCGCGGCTACAAGGGGCCGGGCCACCCGCACACCAACATGGCCAAGGCGGCGCTGAACATGCTCACCCGCACCAGCGCCCAGGAGATGCTGGAGGCCGACGGCATCCTCATGACCAGCGTCGACACCGGGTGGATCACCGACGAGCGGCCCCACCCCGACAAGGAGCGGATGGCCGAGGCGGGCTTCCACGCCCCCCTGGACCTGGAGGACGGGGCGGCGCGCGTGTACGACCCCATCGTCCGGGGCGAGCTCGGCGAGGACGTGCACGGCTGCTTCCTCAAGGACTACGCCCCCGCCGCCTGGTGAACCGGCGGCCGGCCCCCGCCCGCCCGGCGGCGGGCCGGGGCCGGGCCAGGGGACCCGGCGGGGTCGGCGGCCTTCCGGGCCGGTCCCGCTAGGGCTCCAGGACGAGGCGGACCGGGGAGCCGATGCGCTTCTCCAACCGCTCCACCGCGGCCGGTGCCTCCTCCAGCGGGAAGGTGCCGCTGATCGAGGCGGAGAAGTCCAGCCGTCCCGCCCGGACCAGCTGCACCAGCTGGACCACGTGCTCGGGTTCCGAGCCGTAGTGGCCCAGGATCTGCTGCTTGAGGTAGCTGAACCGGGTGCCGTCCCTGACCTCCAGGGGCTTGTCGGTGAGGCCCACCAGGACCAGGCGGCCGTGCTCGCCGAGGACCTGGAGAGCCTGTTCGCGCACCACCGGGACCCCCGCGAAGTCGAACGCCACCGCCAGCCCGTGGCCGTCGGTGAGCTCACCGATCCTCGCCAGGAAGTCCGGGGCGGTGGAGTCCAGGGCCGTGTCGGCGCCGAAGGCCAGCGCCCGCTCCCGGGCCTGCGGGTCCGGGTCGGCGGCGATGATCGGCGCCGCGCCCACCAGGCGCAGCAGCTTCACCGCGTGGGCGCCCAGACCGCCCACCCCCCACACGGCGACCGCCTCGGCCGGACCGACGTCACCGGTGGAGGTGACCGCCGCCCACGGGGTGGACACCGCGTCGGGGATGATCGCCGCCTGGTCGAAGGGCAGCTCGTCCGGGATGGGCACCAGGGTCTCCTCGTCGGCGAGCGCGTACTCCGCCCAGCCGCCGTCGTAGTCCACACCCCGGGTGAGCACCCGGCCGTGGTGGTCGATCTGGCCCGCCTGGAGCGCCACCCGTTCGCCCACCCCGGTCTCGACGACCTCCGGGCCGAGCTCCTCGACCACCCCCGCCACCTCGTGGCCCAGGGTGACCTCGTCGCCCTCCAGGTAGAGCGGGCTGAGCGTGCCGTCGATGAGGTGCACGTCGGACAGGCACACCCCCGCGGCCTTCACCCGCACCAGGACCTGGCCGCGCCCGGGCACCGGTCGGGGAACCTCCTTGACCTCCAGGGTCTTGGTCCGCACATTGAGTCGGGCAGCGCGCATCATCGCCATGACAGAGCCTCACAGGAGCCGTGATCGTCCTCTTTCCCCGGGGTTCCGGGGGTGCTCCCCATGATCCTGCGTGGAGGCGGGTCCAGCGGGGACCAGAGGAGACCGCGCGGCGGGTCAGGGTTTCGTCAAAGGAGGGCTCACTCCACGTGGCCGTTGCGGAAGGCCCAGGCGACCAGCTCGGTGCGGTTGCGGGTGCCCAGCTTGGCCTGGATGCTGGCCAGGTGGGTCTTGACCGTGCTCACCGTGACGTGCAGCAGCGCGGCGATCTCGGTGTTGGTCCGGCCCAGCGCCACCGTCCGGGCGATCTCCAGCTCCCGCGGGGTGAGCCCGCCGTCGTCGCGGACCCGGACCGGGCGGCCCCCGGAGGCGAAGTGCCGGATCAACCGGACGGTGATCTCCGGTGATATCAGCGCGTCCCCGCGGACGGCGGCCCGCACCGCCTCCACCAGCAGCGCGGCGCCCGCGTCCTTGAGCAGGAAGCCGACGGCGCCCGAGGCCAGTGCGGAGTTGACGTACTCGTCCAGGCCGAAGGTCGTCACCACGACCACCTTGACCGGATCGGCCGCCAGCCGCCGGGTGGCCTCCAGTCCGTCGATCCCCGGCATGCGGATGTCCATGAGGACCACGTCGGGGCGCTGCTCCCGGGCGAGCCGGACCGCCTCCAGGCCGTCCCCGGTCTCGCCGACGACCTCGATGTCCCCCTCGGCCTCCAACATGTAGCGGAACCCCGTCCGCACCATCTGCTGGTCGTCGGCCAGCAGGACCCTGATCGCCATCCGGCACCCCCGTTCCACCTCCACTGTGCCCGGCCCGGGGCCGCCCCGGCGGTCATCCACAGGGCTTTTCCGGGAGCCGGACGCGCACCTCCCAGCCGTCCCGGCCCGGCCCGGCGGTCAGCTCACCGCCCAGCAGCCGGGCCCGCTCCGCCATGCCCACCAGGCCGAAGCCGCCCGCCCCGCCCGACCCGCGGCCGTCGTCGAGCACCGACATGCGCACCCCGTCCCCGGCCTCCACCTCGACCGACACCCGGGTGGCGCCGCGCGCGTGGCGCCGGGCGTTGGTGACCGCCTCCTGGGCGATCCGCACCAGCGCGGTGCCCACCTCGGGCGCCAGCCCGGCCAGGGAGCCCTCCACCCGGACCGCCACCTCCGGTCCGCCCGCGGAGCCCGCCAGCCGGGCCAGGCCCTCCTCCGCGTCCGGCACCGGCGGCGCCTCGCCGGGCTCGCGCAGCCGCGACACCAGGGAGCGCATCGCCTCCAGGGCGCGCGCCCCCGAGGCCTCGATCTCCGGCAGGGCCCGCACCGCGGCCTCGGGCCGGGCGTCGGCGATCCGGCGCAGCGCCTGGGCCTGGACGACGATCCCGGTGACCTCGTGGGCCACCACGTCGTGCAGGTCTCGGGCGACCGCCAGCCGCTCCTGGGCCCTCGCCCGCTCCACGTGGTACTCCCGCTGGTACCGGCGCCACCGCAGGTACAGACCGGGGGCCAGGCCCGCGACGACCAGCAGCAGGGCCGAGGTGAGCGAGTCGCCCGCCCCCTCGCGGAGCCGGTCGGAGGCGGCGGCCAGGAAGGCCGCCGCCGACACCGCCCCGATCCAGCGGGCGTCGCAGCGCAGCGCCGCGACGGCCAGGGCCAGCAGCAGGGCGAGCGCCTCGGAGACGGCCACGGGGTAGCCGAACATCCCCTTGGGCTGTGGCCACAGCGCCAGCGACGCGGCCGCCACCACCAGCGGGACGGCCAGCGCGGCCGCACCGGTGACGGCGCTCCCGGCACGCGGCCGCAGCGCGAGCAGCGCGGCTCCCGAGGCCACGGCGCCCGAGGCCGCGGGCAGCCACTCCCACGGCCCGTGCGGCGGCCCCGGCCAGTCGGCCACCGCGAGCCCGCTGCGCACGGCCAGCAGGTCCGCGGCGACGGCGAGCGCGAGCACGGCCGCGGCCCCGCCCCGGACGACCCCGTCCCGGAGGGGGCCGCCGAGTGCTTCGACGATCCTGTTCAGCCCCATGCCCCCAGCGTAGGCCGCGCCCCCCTTCCCGCCCTCGGCCGAAAGAACGAGGGCGGGGACCGCCCTTTCAGCCGATGCGGCCGCCCGGCCCCGGAGACCACCCTGGAAAAGGTCGGCGCACCGTGCGCCGACGGACACCCCTGATCGATCCGGCCGACCGCCCGGGAGGGACGCCCCGCCGGGCGGGCCCGTCCGCCCCGTGCGGATCTCCGCCCGGGGTCGGCGCCCTGTGCGACACCCCGGGCGGCGGCCTGACCGAGGGCCGTCCGTCCGCTGGAGTACCCGCCCCGGTGCGGAGGCCGCATCCCGACAGCCGACGTCGGTGTCGGCGGCCGTCCGGGCGCGCCCGTGTCCGGAGGATCGGTCCGTGTCCTGCGTGCAGACGCCCGGGGCCTGTGTCGACGGCGTGTGTCGACGGGCGGCCGACGGGGCGGGTCCGGCTCCGGCCGACGGCGCGTGGCGGCGGTGGAGACCGGGGGCGTGCGGGGGTGTCCGGCGGGGCCGCGGTGGTCCGGTGGGACGACGAGGAGGAGTCGGATGGCAGGGGAGACGAGCGGGACGGCCGAGAGCGGGGCGGTGTACCCGTCGGGGTCGGCGGAGGGTCCGCCCGCGGCGCGGCGGAGGGTGGAGTTCCTCGACGTCGCACGGGCGCTGGCGATGATCGGCGTGGTCCTGATGAACGTGACCGTCGTCGTCTTCTCCGCCGAGAGTTCGGGCGAGCGCCCCCTGGACGGCGTCACCTCGGCGGTGGACGGGGTGCTGTCCCTGCTCATGTCGGGCAAGGCCCGGGCCATGCTCATGGTGCTGCTCGGTATCGGGGCGGTGCTGGCCTGGAAGGCGGCCGAGGGGCGCGGGGAGCGGCCGTTCGCGCTGATGCTGCGCCGCTACGCCTCCCTCGGCCTGCTGTTCGGCCTGCCGCACCTGCTGGTGTTCTCCGGGGACATCCTCACCCACTACTCCGTCACCGCGCTGGTCCTGGCGCCGCTGATGCCGGTCCTGCTGGCCGGAGGGCGCGGACGGCCGGCGGCCGCGGCGGCCGCCTGCTTCGCTGCGGCGCCGTTCGTCGAGAACCTCCTGCCGCACCAGGAGGACTGGGCGCTGCTGCTCCTGCTGGTCCCGCAGACCCTCGGTTTCTTCTGTGTCGGCGTCTGGCTGGCCCGGCGGCCCGAGCTGGACCCCGCCCGGGCCGCAGAGCCCTCCCGGCTGCCCGCGGCCATGGTGTGGACCGGCCTGGCCGGGCAGATCCTCGGGATCGCCGTGATGCTCGGCTCCGACCTGGTGTTCCCCATGGAGTTCGGTGCCGACGGGGTGCCGGTGACCGGTCCCGACGGGATGCCCGTGGTGGACCCCGCCGCGCGGATGCTCACCTCGTTCGCCGGGACCCTGATGGGCCTGGGCGGCGCGCTGTTCTACCTGGGGCTGCTGTGGTGGCTGATGCGCAGGCGGCGTGGTGCGGCCCGGGTCCTGGGGGTGTTCGCCCCGCTGGGGAGGATGACGCTCACCGTCTACCTGGGCAGCACGGCGGTGTTCCTGCTCGTGATGGGCCCCTGGGAGACGCGGATCCCCATGCTCGCCCAGCATGCGCTGGCCGTCGCGTACTTCGCGGTGATGCTGGTGTCCGCCCACCTGTGGTCGGCCCGGTTCCGCCACGGGCCGCTGGAGTGGGTGTGGCGCGCGCTCACCCACCTGCGCCCGCTGCCGATGCGCCGCCGACCACGCCCGCGGTCCGTGCAGGCCGGGTAGCACTCCCGGCGCTCCGCACGGGCGCCCGGCGCGGGAGGGCTCGACCCTCCCGGCGCCGTGGCCGGTACTCCTGCGGGGGCGGGGTGCCGGACCCAGGGGCCGGGCGCCCGGCCCGGAGCCGGCCGGGGTGCGCAGCGGGCCCGGCGCGGCGCCTCCGGACGGCCGGGGGAGGACACCGACGCCCCGTCCCGCCCCGTGCGGGGTGGGGCGTCGGAACCGGGGCTCAACCTCCGGCGACGGAGGGCAGGACGCGGATGTCGGCGCCCTGTTCCACCGGGGTGTCCAGCCCCTCCAGGGCACGGCATTCCTCGTTGCCCACGAACACGTTGACGTACCGGCGCAGGCGCCCCTGCTCGTCGCGGATGCGCCGGTCCAGGCCGGGATACTCCGACACCAGGCCGTCCAGCACGTCGCGGAGCACCGCCGACGGGCCGACGTCCACGGGCAGGTGGGCGGCACCCCCGGCGTCCGCCCGCAGCACACCGGGAAGGTGGACCGTCACGCCCATCTCACACCTCCGTCGCCCGCACGCACAGGACATCGGGCAGGTGCGCGGCCACCCGGTGCCAGGGGCCGCCGTCGTCGGCCGCGTACACGTCCCCGCTGCGGGTGCCGAAGTAGAAGCCCGGGGAGTCGGCCCCGTCGGTACAGGCACCGTCGCGCAGCACGATGCCGAAGTACGGTTCCTCCGGCAGGCCCTCGGTGGCCGGAACCCACCGGCCGCCGCCGTCATCGGTGCGGTACACGCCCAGCCGGTGCTCCGGCGGCAGGTGCACCTCCTGGCTGACCACCGGGAAGTTCAGCGCCGTGCCCGGCCGGTGGGGATGCGCGACCATCGCGAACCCGAAGTCGGTGGGCAGCCCCTTCTCCACCGCCTGCCAGCCCTCCCGGGCGGGGTGCTCGGAACGGTAGACCCCGTGGTGGTTCTGGGCGTACATCGACCCGTCGCAGGCCAGCGCCACCTTGTGCACGCACTGGCCGTACTCGGGTTCGTCCTCGGGCAGGAAGACCGCGGAGATGCCCTGGTTGGCCGGGGACCAGCTCCTGCCGTCGTCCCGGGTCTGGTAGACGCCGCCGGTGGACATGGCCACGGTCATCGCCTCCGGCGAGCGGTCGCCGCCGCCCAGCACCCCGGGCAGGATCGTGTGCACCGCCCCGCCGCCCGCGCCCGGGAACCAGTCGGCCCGGTGCGGGTGGTCCCACAGGGCCCGGACCAGCTCGAAGCTCTGCCCGCCGTCGGCGGACCGGAACAGCGCGTGCGGTTCCACCCCGGCGTGCACCACACCGGGGACGTCCCCGAACGCGAACTGCCAGACACGGGTGAGCGAGGCACCGGTGTCCTCGGGGAAGACCAGCGGCGCGGACTCCGGCTCGTGCCAGCTGTCCCCGTTGTCGTCGCTGTACCAGACGCTCGGGCCGAAGTGCGAGCTCTCCGCCCCGACGAGGATGCGTCCGTCGTGCGGGTCGATCCCGACCGCGTACACGGCGCTCATGCTCGCGTGGTCGGCGCTGTCGAGGCGGTGCGGGCCGCGTACCTCCCATGTGCGCCGATCCTCGCCGACGGCGGTGAAGAGGCCTTTGCGCGTGCCGATGACCAGTAAATACGCCATGTTCTGCTCCGTATCGTGAAGCGGATCACACCACTCTCGCACAGCCCTGGGACAAACGAGGGGCGCGATCGGGAACACGTCGGGGTTCCGGTCATCTATGAGCCTTCAATAGTTAGGAACCCGAACGATTTACCATGGGTGGCGAATTGGTGCCGCCGGGAAATGCCGTCCCGCGGAGGCGATAACCTCCACTTGGTCAGAAACCTTATGGGCAAGGGGTTTCATGTATCGGGGGTACTGCGGTTGTCAGACCGGGGGAGCTCTGCAATAAAATTCCGGCCCAACCGGCGTCACCGTACGGGACGGGGCCTGAGCCCGTGCGGATGCGTTCCAAAACCCCCATCAGGCCCAGACGACTTCCCGCTATCCCGGCCCTCAGGGGGCGTTTCGGGACTACCGTCCCAATGGTCCCACGCCCCAGGTAGAACCGGGTCCACTCGATAGGGTCCGCCTCATGCACCACCCCCCCGACACACTTCACGCCCGCAAACGTCGCAAGGCCAGGGCCATGATCGTGTCAGCCGCCTTCCAGCTCTTCGCCGAGCACGGATTCGACAACGTCACGGTCGCCGCCATCGCAGAGCGCGCGGAGGTCGGTCGGACGACCTTCTTCCGCTACTTCGGCGACAAGCAGCAGGTCCTCTTCGCCGACGAGGGCGCGGAGGTCGAGCGCCTGTGCGCCTACGTGCGCGACAAGGCCCCCCGCCCGCTCGGTGACGACCTGGGTGCCGCCGTCGAACTCCTCCGGGAGGCGGGCGTCGCGGTCCGGCCGCACGCCGCGCTCTCCCCGGCGCACTCGGTCGTCCTGGTGCGGCTTCTCCGGGAGAGCACCGACCTGCGCTCCCGCTACCTCCTCACCCGCCAGCAGCGGGCGACCCGGCTGGCCGGGGCGCTGATGGAGGTCGGAGCCCCGGAGAACGTGGCGGTCCTGGCCTCGCACCTGGCCATGGCCTGCGAGCTGACCGCGATGCGCCTCGCGCAGAGTCCGGACGTCTTCCCGGACCGCATGGACGAGGCCTACACGCTGCTGGGGCCGCTGGGCGGTGCATCCGGCTGAGAGGAGGGGGACTCAGACGTCGTACTCGCGTACCAGGCGAGTGAGCCTGCGGCCGAAGAACACGACGACGACCAGTCCGGCCGCACCGATGAGGGCATAGGGGGCGCGCAAAGCGCCCTCGTGCCCCGTCAGCGGGGTGAGGGCGACGACCATCACCCCGCCCGCCGCCATGCCCAGGGCGCTGACACCCCAGCTCACCGTGCGCATGGCGGCGTTCACCCTGCCCAACAGCCGGTCGGGCGTGATCCTCTGTCGGATGGAGGTCATCGCCACCGCGTAGCCGAGGATGAGTCCGCTCGCCAGCAGGTAGCCGACGGCGACCACGGGGGTGAGGGGCAGCAGTGCGACCACGCAGTAGACCAGGCTGGTGGCGGTCAGGCAGACCACCGGCAGGGTGCCGTGCGGGAGCACCGACCGCAACAGTGACACCGACTGGCCGCCGATGACCCCGCCGACGGCGGCGAACGCCATGAGCAGGCCGAACCCCGCCGCTCCCAGGCCGAGGACGTCCCGCACGAACAGCACCTGGGTGGAGAGGGCGGTGGCGTAGCACCCGTTGACGGCCAGGGCGATGCCCGCGACCAGTCGCAGCAGCGGCTGGCGCAGGATCGCCCGCACGCCTTCGGCGAGGTCCGCACCGACGCCCCGCAGCCCCCGGCGCTCCGGGGCGGGCCGGTCAGCACCGACCGAACCGGCGGCACGCGCGTGCCCGACCGCGTCGACACCGCGCACGCGCACCAGGGCCAGCACCGACACGAACAGCGCGGCCGTGTTGAGGAGGAACGGCGCGAACAGCCCGAGGGAGACGAGCAGGCCGCCCACGGGCCGCCCTCCGAACTCCTGGACGACGAGGGCCCCGGTGCGCAGGTGCCCGTTGGCGCGCTCCAGCCGCTCCCGGGGGACCAGCGAGGCGACGACCGTCTCCGCGGCGGTGTCGTAGCAGACCTCCAGCGCACCGAAGCAGAAGGCGAGCAGTACCAGCAGCGGCACCGAAGCGGCCCCGGAGAACACCAGGGCGGCCAGCGCCGCCCACAGGACCAGCCGGACGGTCCCGGCCCCGGCCATCACCGGGATGCGGGGGAGCCGGTCCACGAGCACCCCGGCGGGCAGCGCCAGCAGCAGCCAGGGAAGCCGTCCGGCGGTGGCCACGGCGGCGACCAGCACGGGGTCGGCGGTGAGGGAGGAGGCCAGCCAGGGCATCGCGACCATGGCGACGCCGTCGCTCAGGTTGGCGGCCAGTGCGGCCGACCAGAACGCCCAGAAGCGTCGGCCGAGCGAACGTTCCGCGGCGGGCGGCCGCGGAACGGACGCGGACTCGGAGGACTCGGAGGACACGGGCGGGATCACCGGACCTTTCCGGCCCGGCTGCGGCGGGGGGCTGTCGCGGAGTCGGCACCGGGCCTCACGGCCACCCTAGGTCCCCGGCCGACACGCCCCGTGACCGGCCCCGGCCCGGCGGGCCCCGATCCGGCGCCGCCCGTGCGGGACCCGAGCATAGGAACGGAGGACGGGTGCCGCCCGGAATTGCGCCGTGCGGGAGTCCGGCGATCATTTCCGGAATGCGGGAGGGGCCGATTCCGAAAAGGGATTCACGTTCCCAGGCGGAATCCGCGGCGGCGTGGCGTGCTCGGGGCGGCGCGGGCCGCCTCACGGCGCCCCGGTCCCGGCCCCGCGCCTCGTCGCCGTCCACGGTCCGCCGGTCCTGTGGAACCGCCCGCCGTCGCGACGAAGCCCCTGTCCACGGCGTTGAACGGGGGGCGCGGTGCCTCCGGTGGGCACGACACTGAGAGGATCGTCCGCGATCAGCGGACGCACCGAACCCTGGAAGGGGCCGACCAGACCATGAACCCGATCTCCACGCACGGTCCGGCCGGGGCCGCCTGATGCCCGCCGCGGACGACAAGGTCCTGGTCCGCGTGGAGGGCCGCCTGGGACGGCTCACCCTGAACCGGCCGCGCGCCATCAACGCGCTGGACCACGACATGGTCACCGCCCTGCGGGAGGCCCTGACCGCCTGGGAGCACGACGACGCGGTCGCGGCGGTGCTCGTCGACGGGGCGGGGGAGCGCGGTCTGTGCGCGGGCGGCGACATCCGCGCCATCTCCGCCAGCGCCCGGGCCGGCGACGGGGCGGCCGCCGCGTTCTGGCGGGACGAGTACCTGCTCAACGAGTACATCTCCCGCTACCCCAAGCCCTATGTCGCGTTCATGGACGGGGTGGTCATGGGCGGCGGCGTCGGCGTGTCCGCGCACGGGTCGGTCCGCGTCGTCACGGAGCGCTCGGCCGTGGGCATGCCCGAGACCACCATCGGTTTCGTGCCCGACGTCGGCGGCACGTACCTGCTGTCCCGGGCGCCGGGGGAGACCGGCACCCACCTGGCGCTCACCGCCGAGCCGGTGGGGGCGGGCGACGCCCTCGCCCTGGGCCTGGCCGACCACTACGTGCCCGCCGGGCGTCTGGCCGACCTGGCCGCGGCCCTGACCGGGGCCGCCGGGGCCGCGGACGTGGCCGAGGCCGTGGGCCGGTTCGCAGGGGCCGCGCCCGCCCCGACACTGGTCCGCGAGCGCTGGATCGACGCCTGCTACACCGCCGACACGGCCGAGGAGATCGTGGAGCGGCTGCGGGGCCACGGCGACCCGGCGGCGGCCGCGGCCGCCGACACGATCCTGGCCAAGTCGCCGACCTCGGTGAAGGTCGCCCTGGCGGCGCTGCGCCGGGCCCGGGAGCTGCCCGGCCTGGCGGAGGTCCTGGAACAGGAGTACCGCGTCTCCTGTGCGGCACTGGCCTCGTCGGACTTCGTCGAGGGGGTCCGCGCCCGGATCATCGACAAGGACCGCGACCCCAAGTGGGTGCCCGACACCCTGGCCGGGGTCGCCGGTGAGGACGTGGCCCGGCACTTCCTCCCGGCGCCCGACGGCCCGCTGGGCCTGGCCGGTCCCGGTGCCCCCGGCCCGGGGGCGCACCGGGGCCCCGCCTAGAAGGCGGTGAGGGTGACCTCCAGCCGCTGCGCGCCGTGGTCCTGGATGTAGGAGGCGAAGTCCGCGACGTCGTCGAACGCGAACCCGTAGGCCCTGCCGTCCACGGTGTTCTCGTGGAAGACCGCCGCGTACCGGTTGGTGATCTCGTCCCGGTAGAAGCCGGACGGGTCGTCGGTGGGCTGGTCCGCCGAGGTCAGCAGGGTGGACCGGTTGAGCGCGGCCCCCAGGATCGCGGCGACCGGACCGCCGATCCCGTCGTTGGGGGCGGCCAGCGCCCCGTCGCAGAACAGCACGTCCCGGGTGGAGGGGCGCTCGAAGGCGCGCACCCCGCCGTCGAACGTGAACAGCCCGTCCCGCACCCGGCCGGTGAAGGTCCCGGCGTTGGTGGTGACGCGCAGGTCGGTGCCCGTGTAGTGCGACCACACCCGGTCGATGTAGGGGTCGAAGTGGTCGGCCGGGAACAGCCCGGCGTCCAGGCCGTGGCCGGGGGCGATGACCCGCAGGTCGTCGTACACCAGGGACGAGAACACGGGGTCGGCCGCCAGGGTCCGGAACACCGCCTCGCGGCCGCCGGGGCGGAAGAACCCGGTGCTCTGGTCGGCGTCGCCGACCAGGCGGATGCCGATGGGCACGCTGAACTGGTCGACCATGCTGGTGTTGCAGAACATCCCGGCGTCGTTGTGGGTGAACTCGACGGTGTCGTGCAGCACGTCGAACCCGGGGGACCCCTCCACCCACCCGGCGGGCAGCTGCGGGGCGGGGTTCCCGTCGCCGTCGGCGACGATGCGGATGTGCAGCGGACCGCCCAGCGCGAGGTAGATCCGCCCGGACATGTACGGCAGGGTCAGCCCGGCCAGGTCGGCGAACGGGATCGAGTAGTCGGCGTACCCGTCCGGTCCGTTGTCGTCCAGGCTCACGGGGTGGGGGACGCCGTCGGCGTCCACCCGGCTGTGCCGCCCGGTGGTCAGGTCGGTGCCGATCACGTAGGCGAGGATCTCGTCGTCGGAGAACCGTCCGGTCTCGTTCCGGAAGCTCACCGGGAGCGCTCCCGGATTGCTCGCGCCGGTGGCGGCTGAGAGGTCGGCCGTCGCCTCCCGGGGGGTGCAGCCGAGGGTGCCCAGCAGCGGGACGGTGGCGGCGGCGCCGAGGCCGCCGAGGAAGAGCCTGCGGTCGATCATGGTGTTTCTCCCCAGAGGTAGCGGGTGCGGAGAACTGGTCACTAAACGACCATTCGGCAACTGATCGGTCAACCCCGGTAACCGTCGGTGTTCCGGTGGGGTGCCCGTTGCCCGTGGTGAGAAGGGGGTGCATGTGACTCAGATCACTTCTCCGGCCCCGAACCCGCCCGGCCCCGCGCCTGACCCCCGCGGGCCGCCGGCCCGGCGGGCGGGTCAGACGGCCTCCTCGGGCCGGGAGGGCAGCGGTCGGGACCGCCCCAGGGCGAACCCGGCCGCGTACCGCTCCTCGCCCAGGGTGCCGGCCGTGCGCCGGGTGATCCGGTCCACGTCCCCCCGTTCGGCCTCCGGCAGGGGGGCGCCCACCGCCTCCCGGGCGGCGGCCGCCGTGCCGAGCAGGGACGCGGCCCTCTCCGCTTCCCCGTCCCCGCCGGTGAGGGCCAGCGCGCCGGCCATGCCCTCCAGGGCGAGGGCGACCGCCCGCGGGTCACCGCCGCGCAGCGCCGCGGCCAGGCCCTGCCGGTGCAGGTCCAGGGCCGACTCCGCGTCCCCGCGCTGTTCGGCGCAGAACCCGAGTTCGGCCAGGATCAGCGCCACTCCGAACTCCGCTCCCAGACGCCGGTTCCACACCAGCCAGGGCCGCAGGTGCCCCTCCGCCGCGGCCGGGTCGCCCCGGCGCCGCGCGGCCATGCCCAGACCGATCTCGGCGAACTGCCGCCCCGCCTGGTCGCCGTGCTCCGCGGCGATCCGCAGGGCGTGCCGGTGGAGACCGTCCGCCCGGTCGAGGTCCCCCTCCAGCAGCGCGACGCGGCCCAGCCCGGCCACCTGGCGCGACAGGTCGCTCCACAGCATGAGGCCCTCGGCGAGGCCGACGGCCTCCCGGCGCAGCGCGGCGGTCCGCCGCAGGTCGCCCGTGACCTCGGCGTGGACGGAGAGCGCGTCCAGTGCCTGGAGCCGCCCCCAGCCGTCACCGAGCCCCTCGAACAGGGCCAGGCTCCGTTCGCCGTCGCCGAGCAGCGTGGGCAGGTCACCGCGGAAGAGGGCGATGTTCGCCCGGGCCACGAGCGAGGCGGCCGTCACCCAGGCGTCACCCAGGGCGCGGGCGTCGGACAGCGCCTCGTCCACCAGGGCCTCGGCGGTGCCCGGCCCGCTGAACCCCATGTGGGCGAAACCCAGGAACCAGAGGGCCCGGGTGCGGGCCACCCGCCCGGGGAGGTCGTCGGGCACGGCCGCGGCCGACAGGGCCGGGACACCGTCCGCCCCGGCGTCGGCCCTCCCGTGGACGTACAGCTCCAGGGCGGACCGCAGGCAGGCCGCCCGGACCTCCAGCGGCGACAGGTCCCCCTCCTCCGGTGCCCGGGACCCGACCGCGACGAACCTCTGCAGCGCCTCCCCGAACCGGCCGCGCAGGAACAGGTGCCAGGTGCCCGCCAGCGCCAGCCGCAGGGCGGTGACCCCGTCCCCGGCCTCCAGGGAGTGGTGCAGGGCGGCACGCAGATTGGCGGTCTCCGCGTCCAGCAGGAGCAGCCAGCGGCGCTGCTCCCGCCCGTACAGGTGCGGCTCCGCCCGCTCCGCCAGGGCGGCGTAGTAGGCGGCGTGCGCGCGCCGCACCGCGTCCCGCTCGCCCGCCTCCGCCAGCCGTTCGGCGCCGTAGTGGGACACCGACTCCAGCAGCCGGAAGCGGGGGAGGTCCGGATCGGGAACAACCACCACCAACGACCGCTCCACCAGTCGTTCCAACAGGTCGAGGACGTCCTCGGCGTCCACCCCGGGCCCCGTGCACACCGCCTCCGCCGCCTCCAGGGTGCACCCCTCGGCGTGCACCGACAGACGGCGCAGCACGGCGCGCTCGGCCTCCGAGGCCAGCTCCCAGCTCCAGTCGATCACCGCCCGCAGGGTGCGCTGCCGGGCCGGGGCGTCCCGGCGCCGCCCGGACAGCAGCCGGAACCGGTCGCCGATCCTCTCCAGCAGCCCGTGCGCGCCCAGGGTCCGTATCCGGGCCGCAGCCAGTTCCAGGGCCAGGGGGATGCCGTCCAGCCTGCGGCAGATCTCCACCACGGCGTCCACGTTGGCCTCCGTCAGCCGGAAACCGGGAGAGGCCGCCGCGGCGCGCTCGGTGAACAACCGGACCGCGTCCGACTCCAGGGCCGAGACGGGTCCGGTGCCGGCGCCGGGCAGCCCCAGCGGGCTCACCGACTCCAGTACCTCGCCGTCCACCGCGAGGGGCTCCCTGGCGGTGGCGAGCACGCGCACCCCGGGCGCCGCCCGCAGCAGGGCGGTGACCGTGCGGGCGGCGGACTCCACCACGTGCTCGCAGTTGTCCACCACGAGCAGGGCCCGCCGGGCGGAGAGGGCGTCGCACAGCCGCACCAGCGGGTCGGTCTCGGAGGTGCCCCGGCCGCGCAGCCCCAGCACGGCGCCCACCTCCTCGGCCACCGCGTTCGGTCCGGCGCCCGACTCCCGTTCCGGCCGCAGTCCGGCCAGTTCCACCAGCCACACCCCGTCGGGGTGGTCCGCGGCGCGCGCTTCGGCCACCGCCAGAGCGAGCCGGGTCTTGCCGACCCCGCCCGGGCCCGTGAGGGTGACCAGGCGGTGGCGGTCCAGCAGGCCGACGGCGCGGTCGCGTTCGACCCGGCGGCCCACCAGGGCGGTCGCCGGCACCGGCAGCCCGCCGGTCCGGCGGTCGGGATCCTCCTCGGCGGGGCCGTCCAGCCCGGGGTCCTGGTCCAGGATCCTCAGGTGCAGCGCCGCGGTCTCCGGACCCGGGTCCGCCCCCAGTTCCTCGGCCAGCCGTTCCCGCAGGTCGGCATAGGAGGACAGGGCCTCGGCCGGGCGGCCGGCCCGGTACAGGGCGAGCATGTGGAGCGCCCGCAGCCGTTCGCGCAGCGGATGCTCCCGCACCCGTTCCGCGAGCCCCTCCGCCACGAGTGCGTGCTCGCCCGCCTCCAGGCGTGCCCGGGCCAGGTCCTCCACGGCGGTGAGCCGGCGCTCCTCCCACCGCACGGCCACCGCCTCGGCGGGCCCGGAGCCGGACAGGTCCGCGAACGCCGGTCCCCGCCACAGGTCCAGGGCCTCCGACAGCAGCGCGGCGCGCGCCCGGGGGTCGGCGGTCGAGCGGGCCCTCTCCACGAGCGCCGAGAACCGCCCGGTGTCCACCCCCTCGGCGGACACCTCCAGCGCGTACCCCGGCGGGCGGTGCGCCACCAGCTCCCGGCCGCCGGGTTCGGCCCGCTCCAGGGCCCGGCGCAGCTGCGACACCTTGGTCTGGAGGGTGTTCGCCGGATTGGCCGGGGGATGGTCGCCCCACAGGTGGCGGACGAGGCGGTCGGCGGAGACCACCCGCCCCGGATCCATCAGCAGCGCGCTCAGCAGGGCCCGCACCTTCACCTCGGGTACACGGACGAGGGCCCCCTCGTCGGTCCACACGGCCAGCGGCCCCAACACCCCGAAACGCATGGGATCAACCTAGCCCCGCGGCCGCGCACGGTCCGCCCGCGGCCCGCCGTCGGTGGACCGTCGGCGGACCGTGCGCGGGGCCCGGTGGAGTTGTCCCGTACCGGGCGGACGAGGCGCCCGCAGACCCGGAGGGGGACCCCGATGGACGACGGACCGCCGCGCGTCGTGATCGTCTTCGACGGCGCCGACGGGGAGGGCCGGGCCGCCGCCGACCGGATCGCCGGCCGGGCCGTCCGCCGGAGCGACCTCGGGGCCGACCTCCTCGACCTGGCCGAGGCCGGGCTGCCCGAGGCGGGGGACCCCCGCTCCGGGCCCGTGCCCTGCGCCGTCGAGGACCTCACCCCCTGGCTGGCCGACGCCGACGCCTTCGTGGTCGTCGCCGTCGGGGGCGGCCTGCCCGCCGGGCTGCCCGACGCCGTGGGCTGGTGCGCGCAGACCTGGCGGGACAAGCCGATCGCCCTCCTCGCCCTCGGCACCCGCGCCGACGCGGACCGCGTCGGCGCCCTCCTCCGACCCCTCCCGACCGGACCGCTGGTGACGACCGCCGTCCTGCCCAGGGCGCCGGACCCCGACCGGTGGTGCGAGGACACCGCCGACCGGCTGCTCGACCGCCTCCTCCGGAGGGCGCGTCCGCCCCACCGGAACCGAACCCCGTGAAAGGCACGAACATGTCAGCGAACACGACCGCCCCCGCCGCGAGGGCGGGATGGCGGGCCTGGGCGGGCCTGGCCGTACTCAGCCTGCCCACCACCCTCCAGGCCCTCGACATCACCGTCCTGTACCTGGCGCTCCCGCACCTGAGCACCGACCTCGGCGCCTCCGCCTCCGAACGGCTGTGGATCATCGACGTCTACGGGTTCATGGTGGCGGGGTTCCTCGTCATCATGGGCACCCTCGGCGACCGGATCGGGCGCAGACGCCTGCTCATCCTGGGCTCCGCCGCGTTCGGGGCCGCCTCGGTGATGGCCGCCTACTCCACGACGCCGGAGATGCTCATCGCCGCCCGTGTGCTGCTGGGCGTCGCCGGAGCCACCCTGATGCCCTCCACGCTCGCGCTGATCAGCACGATGTTCCCCGACCCGCGGCAACGGGGGCTCGCCTTCGGCGTGTGGGCCACGAGCTTCTCGGCGGGCATCGCGCTCGGTCCGATCCTGGGCGGCCTGCTGCTGGAGTTCTTCTGGTGGGGCTCGGTGTTCCTGCTGGCCGTCCCCGTGATGGTGCTGCTGCTGACCACCGCCCCGTTCCTGCTCCCCGAGTACCGCGACCCCGAACCCGGCCGCCTCGACCTGCCCAGCGCCCTGCTCTCGCTGGCAGCCGTCCTGCCCGTCGTCTTCGGCCTCAAGCAGCTCGCGAAGCACGGGCCGGAACCGGTGGCCCTGGCGGCGATCGCCGCCGGCGCCGTGCTCGGCGTCCTGTTCGTGCGCAGGCAGCGCCGCCTGGCCGACCCGCTCATGGACCTGCGCCTGTTCGCCGGCGCGGCCTTCTCCAGCGCGCTGGCCGTGATGCTCATGGGCCTGCTGCTGGTCGGCGGCATCTACCTGTTCGTCACTCAGTACCTCCAGTCCGTCGCGGGGCTCTCCCCGCTGGTGGCCGGGCTGTGGCTGCTCCCGTCCGCGGCCGGGCTGGTCGTCGCCTCCACGCTCGCCCCGGTCATCGCCCGCCGGGTGCCCCCGGCCCGCGTCCTGGCCGGTTCGCTGACCCTGGCCGCCCTCGGGTTCCTGCTGCTCACCCGGGTGGGGCCGGAGGACGGGCTCCTCACCGTGGTGGCCGGGTTCACCCTGGTCTACGTCGGCACCAGCCCGATCATGGCGCTGGGCACGGACCTCATCGTCGGCTCGGCCCCGCCGGAGAAGGCGGGCGCCTCCGCCGCCATCAGCGAGACCGCGATGGAGGTGGGCGTGGCCCTGGGCATCGCCGTCTTCGGCAGCGTGGGCACGGCGGTCTACCGCCTGTCGATGACCGACGCGATTCCCGGGGGCGTCTCCGCGGCCGACGCGGCCGAGGCGGCCGACGGGCTGGAGGGCGCGGGGAGGGCCGCCGCCGACCTGCCCGCCCCGGTGGCACGGGACCTGCTGGACGCCGCGGCCGCCTCCTTCACGTCCTCCTTCACCACGGTGGCCTGGATCAGCGCCGCCCTGGCGGTGGGGATCGCGGTCCTGGCGGCCGCGGCCCTGCGCCGGGTCCCGCCCACCGGGACTGCCGCGGACGGCGGGGACACGAGCCCGGAGGTCGGGGAGACCGTGGCGGGCTGACACCGCGCGGCGCCGGGCGGCCTCCGGCCGGCGCCGCGGCGTGCCGGGACACCCGTGACAGCCGTCATGGGCGGTCCCTGACGGACGGCCCGGGCCCGTCGCGCCCCCGCGGGTCAGGCTGGAGGGGACCGGCCGACAGGAGGGGGAGCGATGATCGCCGTACGGGAACTCGTCAAGCGCTACGGGGACGCCGTCGCCGTGGACGGGTTGACCTTCGCGGTGGAACCCGGCCGGGTGACCGGGTTCCTGGGGCCCAACGGGGCGGGCAAGAGCACCACCATGCGGATGGTCCTGGGGCTGGACGCCCCGACCTCCGGAACCGCCACCGTCGACGGGGTGCCCTACCGCGACCTGCCCGCCCCCACCCGGCGGGTCGGGGCACTGCTCGACCCCGGCGCCGTGGACCCCGGGCGCACCGCCGGCGGGCACCTGCTGTGGCAGGCCCGCGCCGCGGGCATCGGCCGGGCCAGGGTGGACGAGGTACTGGGCCTGGTGGGTCTGGAGGGCCGGGGCGGGCACCGCATCCGGCACCTGTCCCTGGGGATGCGCCAGCGCCTGGGCATCGCGGGGGCGCTGCTCGGCGATCCCGGGGTGCTCATCCTGGACGAGCCCCTCAACGGGCTGGACCCGGAGGGCATCGTGTGGGTGCGCCGCCTGCTGCGCGGATTCGCCGACGAGGGGCGCACCGTGCTGGTGTCCAGCCACCTCATGAACGAGATGGAGGCCACCGCCGACCACGTGCTGGTGATCTCCCGGGGGAGGCTGGTCGCCGACGTCGGCGTCGCCGAGCTGGCCGCCGGGGCGCGCGGGCGCGTCGAGGTGGCCACCCCGGACCCGGACGGGCTGTCCGCGCTGCTGGTCCGCGCGGGTGCGACGGCGGTGCCCGCGGACGGAGGCCGCCTGTCGGTGACCGGTATGGACGCCGCCCGGGTGGGCGAGACGGCCGCCGCGCACGGGATCGTCCTGCACGCGCTGGTGCCGGTGCGGGCCCGCCTGGAGGACGCGTTCATCCGCCTCACCGGGCGGCACGGGCAGGCCGCCGACCGGGCGGCCGGAGGAACCGGAGAAGGGGAGTGGGTGCGATGACCGCCGTCGGGAGCCGTCCGGGAACGGGCGCAGCCGTGGCCGCGGAGTGGACCAAGCTGGCGGGACTCGCACGCAACCGCCGCGCCGCCGCGGGTGCGGTGGGGCTGGCGCTCGCGGTCGCCGCCGTGTTCTGCCTGACCCTGGAGCCGACCACCGGGGTCGCCCTGGCCGACCAGCCCGCCTTCGACGTGCTGACCGCCGCCCTGCTGGGCGCGGACGCCGCGGCGCTGGTGCTGACCGTGCTGGCGGCCGCCGCGGTGGGCGGCGAGTACGCCACCGGCATGGTCCGCACGACCTTCACCGCCACCCCGCGCCGGGGCCGGGCTCTGGCCGCCCGCTCCGCCATCGTGGTCGCGGCCGCCGGGGCGGTCGCGCTGGTCGCCGCGTCCGGTGCCGCCCTGGTCTCCCTGGTGGTGCTGGCCGGGGCGGGGCTGCCCGCCTGGGACGCCGGCGACCCCGCGGTGTGGCGGGCGGTCGCCGGGGCCGCGCTGATGGCGCCCTTCCACGCGCTGGTGGCCACGGCCGGGGCGCTGTGGTCCCGCTCCACGGCGGGCGGGGTGGTCGCCGCCCTGGCCCTGCTGGTCGCCCCCACCCTGGCCGGGTGGCTCCCCGGCGGCGACCGGGTGCTGCCGCTGCTGCCGGGCGAGGCACTGCACTCCCTGGCCGGGATCGCAGGACCGCACGGGCCCCATCCGGCGGCCGCCGTGCTCGTGCTGGCCGCCTGGAGCGCGCTGGCCCTGTTCGCGGCGGACCGCGCGGTCCGGGGCCGGGACGTCTGAGGAGGGCCGCCGCGCCGGGACCGGGCCGCTCCCTCCGGCTTCCGCCCGGACCCGGCCGCCCTGAGCGCGGCCGTCGGGGACCTCGGCCGGGAGCACGACGCCCCCGAGCCGGCCTCGGCCGGGTGTCCTCCGACGGCCTCCCCGGCGCCCCGCGGGAGGTGCCCGCGGTGATCGGCCGACCACGAGCGGGCCCCGTACACCTGCGGCCGCCCGCGGGGCCCGTCCCCGCGGTTCACCGACGAGGAACGGGGCACGCTGCTCCTGTCCGCACCCGGCCTGGAGGCGCGGGTCTCCTTCGACCGCCTCGGCAGGGCCGGCGGGACCATCGCCCCGGTCTGCGCCCCCGAGGCCTGGACCCCCTCAGAGCCAGCCGTGCTCCTCGGCCACCCGGGCCGCCTCGGCGCGGGTGCGGGTCCCCGTCTTGCCGATGGCCGAGGAGAGGTGGTTGCGCAGCGTCCCCTGGCTCATCCCCAGCGAGCGGGCCAGTGCGGCCACGTCGTCGCCGCCGTTCAGCACCGCGGCCAGCACCTCGCGCTCGCGCGGGGTCAGCGGGCTGGTGCCGTGGGTCAGCGAGGCCACGGCCAGATCGGGGTCGACCACCCGCAGCCCCCGGTGCACCCGCCGGACGGCGTCCACCAGGTCCTCCGGGGAGGCGTCCTTGACCACGAACCCGCCCGCCCCCGCCCGCAGCGCCCGGGTCAGGTAGCCGGGGCGGCCGAACGTGGTGCACATCAGCACCCGGCACCCCGGCAGCGAGCGGGTCAGCTCGGCGCACACCTCGATACCGTCGCCGCCCGGCATCCTCACGTCCAGCAGCGCGACGTCGGGCCGGGTCCGGCGGGCGAGGGCCAGAGCCCGGGCGCCGTCCCCCGCCTGGGCCACCACCTCGATGTCGGACTCCAGGTCGAGCACGGTGGCCAGGGCCCCGCGCACCATCGCCTGGTCGTCGGCGACCAGCACCCGGATCACGCGCGCCCTCCGCTCTCGTCGGCGGGTACCTCGGCGCGGACGGTGAGCCCGCCGCCCGGTGTGGGGAGGAGTGTGAGCACGCCGCCCCGCTCGGCCAGCCTGCGCTCCAGACCCGAGAGCCCCCCGCCCCGGACCACCCCGTCGGCGCACCCGTCGTCCCGGACCTCGACCCAGCCCGGGCCGGTGGCGATCTCCACCCTGGTGGCGCGGGCGTGGCGGACCACGTTGGTGACGGCCTCGCGGACCGCGTAACCGAGCGCCTCGTCGCCGCCGGAGGGGACCTCCGCGGGCGTGCGCAGCTCGACGTCGGCGGCGGCCAGCGCGGCCCCGGCGCGCAGCAGCTCCCCGGCCAGGGTGACCCGCCGGGTCCCGGCGACGGCCTCGCGGACCTCCGCCAGCGAGCGGCGCCCCAGGTCCTCCAGGTCGCGCAGCTCGGCCGCCGCCCGCGCGGTGTCGCCGGTGGCCTCCAGGATGCGGCGGCCCGCTCCGGCCTTGACCACGATCGTGGTGAGGCTGTGGCCGAGCAGGTCGTGCAGGTCGCGGGAGAAGCGCTCGCGTTCGCGCAGGACGGCGAGCTGGGCGGCCTGGTCGCGGCCGCGCCGCAGTTCGGCGTTGGCCTCCACCAGCCGGACGGCGAGGGCGACGGCCACGGAGACCGAGCCGATGACGACGAGTCCGCCCAGCTGTCCCTCGGTCCGGCCGGTGGCCAGCGCGGCGGTGCCGACCCCGGCCAGGACCAGGGCGGTCGCCCCGAGGGACAGGGCCACCGGAAGCGCGGTGGCACAGGCGGCCAGCGCGAACATGGTGATCCAGGAGTGCTGGAGCCCCGTGGCGGCGACCAGTCCGCAGCCCGCCACGAGGAGGAGCGCGCAGGCGGCGAGCCGGCCGGTGCGGCCCAGCGGGGGCGCGGCCGCGGGCAGGGCGGCGCACCCCAGCAGGTAGAGCCCCAGGGCGGGGACGGCGGCGGACCAGGGCAGGGCCGAGTCGGCCGCGGCCCGCTCCCACTCCCGCCACAGCAGCGCGGTGAACAGGGCGGTCAGCCCGAACGAGAGCAACGCGGTGCGCACCGTTCCCTGCTCCTGCCCCATGCCCGCATCCTACGGGGGCCGGGCGGGTCAGTCCCGCGCCCCGGGCACGACGACGACCTTGCCGACGACGGTGCCGGACTCGGCCAGGGAGACCGCCCGGCCGATCTCCTCCAGCGGGATCCTGGCGGCGACCGGCGGGGCGATCGCCCCCTCGGCCAGCAGCGCGAACACCGCGCCCAGGTCCTCCGCCAGCAGGCGGCGGTAGCGGTCGGGGGAGCGGTGCCCCTGCCACAGGTCGAAGAAGTGGGCGCCGCGCCGGTTGGGCAGCGCGTTCCACAGCAGCAGCCGGCCGAACAGGGCCAGTACCGGCATCCGCGCGTCGCCCTCGACGTCGCGGGTGGAGGCGGTGCCGTAGGACACCAGGGTCCCGCCCGGGGCCAGCAGCCGGAACGAGTCGGCGATGCCGGGCCCGCCCACATGGTCGAACACGGCGGCCACCCCCTCGGGGGCCAGTTCCCGGATGCGGGCGTACAGGTCCGGGGCGCGGCGGTCGACGGCGTGCGCGCCCAGCCCGCGGACCGCCTCCAGGTGCCGGGCGGAGGCGGTGCCGATGACGGTGGCCCCGGTGCGGCGGGCCATCTGGACGAGCAGCGAGCCCACCCCGCCGTTGGCGCCCAGCACGACGACGGTGTCTCCCCGCTCCACCCGGGCGAGCCGGTGCAGCATGCGGTACGCGGTGACCCCGTTGACCACGGCGGCCTCCGCCACGGCCGGGTCCAGCCCGTCGGGGACCGGGACCAGGCCGGCGGCGGGCAGGACGACCCGGTCGGCCCAGCCGCCGGTCTTGGTGAGGGCGGCCACCCGACGCCCGAGCAGTGACGGATCGGTGCCCGGGCCGACCTCCTCGACCCGGCCGACCAGGTCGTAGCCGGGCACGAACGGGAAGGGCGGCTGGTCGTAGTACTTGCCGCGGCGCATCTGCTGCTCGGCGAAGGAAACACCGGTCGCCTCCACCCGGACCAGGGCGCTTCCGGAGGTGAGGGGGTCCAGGGGCCGGTGGCGCAGGCTGATCTCCTCGGCCGCGCCGGGGCCGTGCAGGACGGCTTCGAGGGCGGTGCGCGCTGTGTGACCGGTGGCGCTCATCGGGGGCTCCTTCTCTTCGACGGTTATGTTTGTGAGTCATCACTTACTCATGGAGGCCGAAAAAAAGCCCGAATCGGGCAAGGTTTCGGCTCCTCCGGGGCCGGAGTGCTCCGAACCCGCTTATGTATGTGAGTACACACTCACAAGAGGGAAATGTCAAGGAGGAAACGGAAAAGGCTCCGGGACGGCCGGACCGGCCGTCCCGGAGCCGCGGTCAGCGCGCCGAGCGGTAGGGGGCCGCGTCCACCAGCGTCACCCCGATCACCGCCCCGCGCGGAGAGGTGAAGGTGCGCCGCTCGCCGCGTTCCGCGCCCAGCAGCGCGGCCCCCAGCGGCGACTGCGGCGAGTACACCGTCACCGCGTCCGCCACCGAGGCGTCCCGGACGCCGAGCAGGAACTCCTCGGTGTCCTCCTCGCCGTCGTAGCGGATCGTCAGCACCTTGCCCGGGCCGGCCACCCCGTCGTCGGGTGCCGCCTCCTCCACCACGGCCTCGCGCAGCAGCCGCTCGATCGTCTGCACCCGGGCCAGGCGCACGGCCGGGTCGTGAATGTAGCGGGGCGCGGGGATGGTGCTCCCCGCGCCCCCGGCGTCCGACCCGGATCCCGGTCCGGTGCCGTCCTCGGGGAGGACGCTCAACACCCGCAGCTCCTCCTTGAGCCGCTCGTACGCCTCCCGGGTCATCCAGGTGTCGGTGGTCTTGTGCATGGGACGTTCCTTGTCTTCACGGACAAGCGCCACGGACGGCGTCCGTGGCGCGGAGAGGAGCACGTGAGGGGTGGGGGCGTCGCCCCTCGAAACCGAGTGTGTCCACCGACGGCGGGCGACCCGTTATCGTGGAACGACAATCACGGTGTCGGTCCTTGTCGCCTGACGACAAGGGGGAGGCGGTTCGGTGATCACCCTCGACCGGCTCGTCAACGTCCTGGGCGGCTACGGCGCCCACCTCGTCGGCGACGGCGGCCTGCGCCGCCGGGAGCTGCGCAGCGTCGCCATGCACGACCCCACCGACAGCGCGCCCCCGCTGGGCGACGCCTTCCTCGCCGTGGGCGTCGACTCCTCCGCCACCGCCCTGCGGCTGGCCGAGCAGGCCCGTGCAGTCGTCGTCATCATCCGCTCCGCCACCGGGCCCGGTGCCGAGGTGCGCGCCGCCCTGGGCGAACGCGGTGTCGCCATGGTCGTGGTCGAGCCCGCCGTGTCCTGGAGCCAGATCTCCGGCATCGTCTACGGGCTGGTGCTGGAGGGCCGCGAGACCGAGTCCGGGCGCGGGCCCAGCGACCTGTTCGCCCTGGCCGACACCGTCGCCGCCGAGGTCGGCGCCCCGGTCGTCATCGAGGACCGGGCCTGGCGGGTGATCGCCTACTCCGCCGACCAGGGGGACACCGACCGGGCCCGCCGGGACACCGTCATCGCCCGGCGCGCCCCCGCGGGGATCCGCGACCGCCTGGAGTCCGACGGGACGGCCGCCCGGCTGGCGGCGGCCGAGGGGCCCCTGTACGTGCCCGGCCTGCCGGAGTTCGGCATGGGAGGGCGCACCGCCGTGCCGGTCCGGGTGGGCCGCGAACTCCTCGGCTCACTGTGGGCGGTCGGCGACACCCCCCTGGGGCCCGAGCGGGCCCGCGCGCTCAGCGAGGGCGCCCGCACGGTGGGACTGCACATGCTGCGCGCACGGGTGAGCAGCGACCTGGAGCGCCAGGTGGAGTCGGAGTCGGTCATCGACCTGCTGGAGGGGTCGCAGGATCCGGAGCAGGCGCTCGACCGGATCGGCCTGCCCGCCGACGGGCTGCGGGTCATCGCGATGCACGCCCGGGCCGCACCGCCCGACGCCACCGTTCTGCACCTGTTCGAGCAGGTCACCACCGGCTTCGGCTGGTCGCGGCCGGGCCGCAGCACCCTGTTGGGCACCACCGTCTACACGGTGCTGCCCTGCAACGCGGAGGTCGCCCCGGCCCTGGAGTGGGTCCGCGCCACGGTGCGCGCCCTGCCGGGCCACCCGGGTGTGGCCGCCGGGGTGGGCGGCGCCGCCGACGCGGGGGACCTGCCCGCGAGCCGCCGGGAGGCCGACGAGTGCCTGACCCTGGCGGGGGACGGCGCCGTACCGGTGGTCTACGACGACGCCTGGGACGCGGTCCTCCTGCGCCGCCTGCGGCTGGCCGCCGAGGCCGGGCGGCTGCCGGGCCGCAACCCCGTGGCGGTGCTGGCCCGCCACGACGCCGACCACGGGACCGAGTACACCCGCACCCTGCGGGCCTGGCTGTACGCGCACGGGGACCCGGTGGCCGCCGCCGACCTGCTGGGCGTGCACCCCAACACGGTCCGCTACCGGCTGCGCCGCCTGCGCGGCGTCGCGGACCTGCGGCTGCACGAACCCCGGGCGCGGGTCGCACTCACCGTCGCCCTGGCCGCCCTGCCCGGTGATCCCTGACCACCGGGACCGCTCATCCCCGGTAGCGGTACCCGGAGCGCTCGGCGAGCAGGCGCTTCCGGTGCCCGTTGCGGCGCACGGCCGTGGAGATGACGAGGACCAGCCCGACCACCAGTCCGGCCAGCGGGATGAGGAAGAACGAGGCCAGGGCGCCCATGACACCTCCGACCACCCCGAGGTCCGCGGGGACCGCGGCCGCTGCGTAGGTGGTGTCCGGCGGGCCCTCGCACACCAGCGTGTACTCGCCCGACTCCTGCGGGGAGGCCACCCCGGCCAGCCGCCACTCCGAGCTCGTGTGGGAGAACTCCGGGTCCGTGAACCCGACGGGCTCGCCACCGGGGGTGAGCAGCCCGCACTCCGCGTACGACCCGGCCGGGGAGTCGGTGTACAGCGCGATGATCGCCGTCTCCTCCCCCGGTGAGTGGGAGAAGGCGTCCTCGCCGCTCCCGGGCACCTGGGCGGCGAACGTCGGCAGGGCCACCGCCCGCACCAGGAAGAGGACGAACCCGACGGCCCCGGCGATGCCGCCGAGCAGGATGACGGTGCCCCCCGCCCAGTAACCGAAACGGCCGGGCCGCAGTTCCGAGGGCGAGACCCGGGGAGGCGGCTGCTGTGGGTACATGTCATCCTCCGGTATCCGTGCACCCGTCCGGTCCCGGCGACGGGACCCGGATTTCCACCGGGTGCGCTCACGGTGGTGGGACGAGGGCCGGAGCACGCGGGTTCCGGTGGCGCGGCCGGTTTCTTCCGGATCCGTGTTCCTGACACCCGGGGATGTACCGGGACGATCCACCGCCGGTTGCGCGGAACCCCTTGTCAGGAGGCCCGCGCCCGGTTTGAATCGTGGGACCCCACCTCGACGGGGCCGAGCCGGGGACCGGCCGCGCGGCGGCCCGCCGCCTCGCGCACAGGGGAGGTCGCACATGTCCTGGACGTGGAACGCCTGGCCGTGGGACGCCGATCCCGACGCCGTGCGCAGGGACGTCGCGCTCGCCCACGAGGACTTCACCGGCTCGGGCCGCGTGCGCGGCACCGTCCGCCCGGTCGTCGTCGAGTCATGGCGGCGCAGCGCCCGCCTGGGCATAGACCCGGACGGCGTCTCCCCGCGCATCGAACTGGCCGGCTCCGACCTCGCCGACCACCGGGACGCCCACCCGCTGGCCGCCACCCTGCCGCTGCTGCGCAGGCTCCTGCTTGACACCGCCCCGGGGCCGCAGATCGTCGCCGTCGGCGACGCCGCGGGACGGCTGCTGTGGGTGGAGGGCGACCACCGGCTGCGCAGCCGAGCCGAGGAGATGCGCTTCGTCGAGGGCGCCAACTGGCACGAGAGGTCGGCGGGCACCAACGCCCCCGGAGTCGCGCTCGCCCTCGACCACGAGGTCCAGGTGTTCGCCAGCGAGCACTTCGCCCGCAGCGCCCAGCCGTGGAGCTGCTCGGCCGCGCCCCTGCACGACCCCGACACCGGCGCGCTGCTGGGCGTCCTCGACATCACCGGCGAGGACCAGGTGGCCTCGCCCCAGGCGCTGGCCCTGGTGCGGGCCGCGGCCACCGCGGCGGAGATGGAGCTGCGCGCCCGCCGCATCGCCGGGCTGCTGCCCGATCCGCGTCCCTCCGCGGAGCCCCCGGGGCGGGTGCCCGACCACCTCCGGCTGGAGGTCCTGGGCCGCGACGGCGCCAGGCTCACCATGGACGGGCGCACGGTGGAACTGAGCGCCCGCCACTCCGAGATCCTCCTGCTGCTGTCCTCGGCTCCGCGCGGCCTGAGCGGCGCCGCCCTGGGCGCCCGGCTGCACGAGCGCGACGCCTCCCCGGTGACGGTCCGCGCGGAGATGTCCCGGCTGCGCCGCCTGGTCGGCCACGGCCTGCTGGCCTCGCGCCCCTACCGGCTGCTGCGCCCGCTGCCCACCGACCTCGACACCGTGCGCGGGCGGCTGGCCGCCGGGGACCGGCTGGGCGCCCTGCGCTCCTACCGGGGCCCGGTGCTGCCCGCCTCGGAGGCCCCGGGGGTCATCGAGATCCGCGAGGGCCTGGACGCCGAGCTGGTCGGCGGGCTCGACGGCGAGAGGGACCCCGCCGTCCTGCTGGCCTGGGCCGAGCACCCCGAGTGGCGCGACGACCCCCGGGTCCTGGGGGCGGTGCTGGACTCCCTCGACCCCGCCTCGCCCGGGCACGCCGCCCTGCGCGGGCGGCTGCGCTGGCTGGGGGAGTGAGCACCCTCCGCGGCGTTGCCGCCGCAACGTACTCGCAACGTACGTGTGACTAGCGTCACTGCCGTCGACCCCGTTGGTACCGCCGGGCCCCGTCCGGCGCACGAAGGAGGCTCACCATGGCCGTGTACGCTCCCCCGGGACAGCCCGGAAGCGTCGTGGAGTTCGCCCCGCGCTACGAGAACTGGATCGGCGGCGAATGGGTCAGGCCCGTCAAGGGCGGCTACTTCGAGAACCCCACCCCGGTCACCGGGAACACCTTCACCGAGGTCGCCCGCGGTACCGCCGGGGACATCGACCTCGCCCTCGACGCCGCCCACGGGGCCGCCCCCGCCTGGGGCCGCACCTCCGCCGCCGAGCGCGCCCTCGTCCTCAACCGGATCGCCGACCGCATCGAGGAGAACCTGGAGCGCCTCGCCGTCGCCGAGTCCTGGGAGAACGGCAAGCCGGTCCGCGAGTGCCTGGCCGCGGACCTGCCGCTGGCCGTCGACCACTTCCGCTACTTCGCCGGCGCCATCCGCGCCCAGGAGGGCCACACCTCCCAGATCGACGGGGACACCGTCGCCTACCACTTCCAGGAGCCGCTGGGAGTGGTCGGCCAGATCATCCCGTGGAACTTCCCGCTGCTCATGGCCACCTGGAAGCTGGCCCCCGCGCTGGCCGCGGGCAACGCCGTCGTCCTCAAGCCCGCCGAGCAGACCCCGGCGTCGATCCTGCTCCTCATGGAGCTCGTCGCCGACCTGCTCCCGCCGGGCGTGGTGAACGTCGTCAACGGGTTCGGCACGGAGGCGGGCCGGCCGCTGGCGAGCAGCCCCAGGGTGCGCAAGGTCGCCTTCACCGGCGAGACCACCACCGGGCGCCTCATCATGCAGTACGCCTCGGAGAACCTCATCCCGGTCACGCTGGAGCTGGGCGGCAAGAGCCCCAACATCTTCTTCGAGGACGTGGCCTCGGCCCGGGACTCCTACTACGACAAGGCGCAGGAGGGCTTCACCCTCTTCGCGCTCAACCAGGGCGAGGTCTGCACCTGCCCCTCCCGGGCGCTGGTCCAGGCGTCCATCTACGACTCGTTCCTCGGCGACGCGGTGGAGCGGGTCGGCCGCATCAAGCAGGGGAACCCGCTGGACACCGAGACCATGGTCGGCGCCCAGGCCAGCAACGACCAGCTGGAGAAGATCCTGTCCTACATCGACATCGGCCGCCAGGAGGGCGCCAGGGTCCTCGCCGGCGGCGAGCGGGTCGACCCCGGCGGCGACCTGTCCGGCGGCTACTACGTGGCCCCGACCGTGTTCGAGGGCGGCAACACCATGCGCATCTTCCAGGAGGAGATCTTCGGGCCGGTGGTGTCGGTCACCCGGTTCGAGGGCTACGCCGACGCGATCAAGACCGCCAACGACACCCTGTACGGCCTCGGCGCGGGCGTGTGGTCCCGCGACGGCAACACCGCCTACCGGGCGGGCCGCGACATCCAGGCGGGCCGGGTGTGGGTGAACAACTACCACGCCTATCCGGCGCACGCGGCGTTCGGCGGGTACAAGCAGTCCGGTATCGGCCGCGAGAACCACAAGATGATGCTCGACCACTACCAGCAGACCAAGAACCTGCTGGTCAGCTACTCCGACGAGGCGCTGGGATTCTTCTGATGGGCGCCGGGGCCTACACACCGGTGGAACGGGTGGCCGTCACCGACGCGGCCGCCGCCCTGCTCCGCGAGCTGCGGACCGAGCACGGGCCGCTGATGTTCCACCAGTCCGGCGGCTGCTGCGACGGCAGCTCGCCCATGTGCTATCCGGCCGGGGAGTTCCGCACCGGGGCCTCGGACGTGCACCTGGGCGACCTGGATCCGGGCACCCCCGAACCGGTGCCGGTGTGGATGTCCCGCTCCCAGTTCGAACTGTGGAGCCACACCCACCTGACCATCGACGTCGTCCCGGGGCGCGGGGCCGGGTTCTCGCTGGAGGCGCCGACCGGCAACCGGTTCCTCATCCGCTCCCGCCTGATGACGGACGAGGAGGCCGACCGCCTCCCGTGACGGACCACGGTGCCGCAGGTGCGCGAGCACGGGCGGCCGATCCTCCGAGGGGAAAGGGCGGGCCCGGGGACGCCCCCGGGCCCGCCCGCTCCCGCCGCCGCTCACACGGCGGCGGTCAGGACGACTCCTCGGCGCGCATGCGCTCCAACCGCTCGGCGAGGTCGTCGCGTACCAGCAGGTCCTGGCGGATGCGCCCGGTCCGGTAGCCGACCCGGGCCGCGATGTGCCCGGCCACCGGGATCGTGACGACCTGGAACAGCCCCACCAGCAGCAGGGTGCCGACGTTGAACACGTTGGTCTCCTCCACCGGCACCAGCCGGAGTCCGATCCCCACCAGCACCAGCAGCATCCCCAGCACCTGCGGCTTGGCCGCGGCGTGCATGCGGGAGAGCAGGTCGGGGAAGCGGACCAGGCCCACCGCGGCCACCGCCGACAGCAGTGCTCCGGACAGCAGGCACACGATGGCGATCCAGTCGAGAACGGTGACGAGTTCCTCGCTCACGGGTTCCCCCCCTCGTCGGCGGTCGGCGGCGGGCCGGCGATCGGCTGCTGGATGACGTCGGTCGGGGTGGCCACGTGCTCCTCCGGGCGGCGGGCCACGAACTTCGAGATGCTGATCGTCGCCACGAAGCCCACCAGCGACAGCACCAGCAGGGTCGGCAGGACCGTGGGATCGCGGTTGAACGCGGCGTAGGTGCCCAGGCCCACCAGGGCCGAGGCGAGCAGCACGTCCACGGACAGGGCCCGGTCCAGGATGCTCGGGCCCAGTAGCAGCCGCACCAGGCTCACCAGCGAGGCGAAGGCGAGCAGGACGGCGATGACGACCCACAAGGTGTTCACACGAGCTCCTTCCCGGACGGCGTCGCCGCGTCCAGCATCCCGTTGTCCTCCCGTGTCCCCAGGGCCCGCACGAGCAGCCGCTCCAGGACCAGGACGTCCCGGTGCATCTTCGCGATGCCCTCCTCATCGGCGGCGCCCAGCATGTGCACGTACAGGGTCCACTCGTCCCGCGAGACCTCGACGATGACCGTGCCGGGGATGATCGAACTGGCGATGGCCGTGCACACGAGCATCAGGTCCGACTCGGTGCGCATCCGCACGGCGATCACCGAGCTGTGCACCTCCCGCGGGGAGAACACCAGGCGGGTCACCTGGATGCTCGCCGTGAACATCTTCGCGATGACGTGCAGCACCAGGTACGCCAGGTGCAGCGGCCGGAAGCGGAACCCCGGGACGATCGGCGGCAGCGGGAACACGAGCATGATCGTCACCGACACCAGGAAGCCCAGCACGAACAGGCCCAGGGACTCCCAGCGCCACTGGAACCCGTTGAACAGCAGCATCCAGACCAGGGTCATGCCCAGGGCCACGGGGATCTGGACCTTCCCCAGCCGCCGCCGCAGCGCGGAGGCCCTGATCCTCCTCCCCATCCTCGGCTCGCTCACCGGTCACCTCCAAGCACGGCCTCGATGTAGGGGGTGCGGGCCAGCAGTTCGGTGGCCGCCTCCGACGAATAGGCGATGAGCGGGCCCGCGAACACCGTCAGGGCCAGCCCGAACACCACCAGCGCGGCCGTGGCGCCCACCATGGTCCTGGGCAGGGCCACCGAGGTGACCATCGGGGTGGACAGCGTGGTCGTGCCGCCCAGCCGGGAGGACGGCCCCACGGCCACGCCCGGTCCCAGGGCCGCGGTCGACGTGTCGTCGGCCTCGGTGTCCTCCAGCACGGTTCCCGGGTCGGCGACCTTGCCCTCGGACGGGGCCCGCCAGAACGCGTAGTTCCACACGCGGGCGATCACGTAGAGGGTCAGCAGGCTGGTCAGCACCGACGCGCCCACCAGCAGGTAGGCCAGCGGGGTGCCCGCCTGCACACCGGCCTGCAACAGGCCGATCTTGCCGAGGAAGCCCGACAGCGGCGGGATCCCGCCCAGGTTCATCGCGGGGATGAAGAACAGGACCGCCAGCAGCGGCGCGATCCGGATCAGGCCGCCCAGGTCGTCCAGGTTGGTGGACCCGCCGCGGCGCTCGATCAGCCCCGTGATCAGGAAGAGCGTGGTCTGCACCGTGATGTGGTGGGCGATGTAGAACACCGCGCCGGCCAGGCCCATCTGGCTGCCCAGCGCCACCCCGAACACCATGTAGCCGATATGGCTGATCAGGGTGAACGACAGCAGACGCTTGATGTCCGTCTGCGCCACGGCGCCCAGGATGCCCATGATCATGGTCGCCAGCGCCACCCACATGAGCAGGTTGTTCAGGTCCTCGCCGGGGAAGAAGAGCGTGTGCGCGCGGATGATCGCGTACACGCCGACCTTGGTGAGCAGGCCCGCGAACACCGCGGTGACCGGGGCCGGCGCCGTGGGGTAGGAGTCGGGGAGCCAGGCGGCCAGCGGGAATACCGCCGCCTTGATGCCGAACGCGAAGAGCAGCATCACCTGGAGCACGATCTTCAGGTGCCCGTCCAGCTCCGGCAGCCGCTCGGCGAGCTGGGCCATGTTGACGGTGCCGGTCGCGCCGAAGGTCAGCGCGATCGCGATGAGGAACAGCACCGACGACACCAGCGACACCACCACGTAGATGGCGCCCGCCCGGATGCGGGACTGCGTACCGCCCAGGGTCAGCAGCACGTAGCTGGCGGTCAGCAGGATCTCGAAGCCGACGTACAGGTTGAACAGGTCACCGGCGAGGAAGGCGTTGGAGACGCCCGCGACCAGGATCAGGTAGGTGGGCTGGTACACCGACAGCGGCGCCACCTCGGCCCGGCTGGCCATGCCCTGACCGATGGAGTACACGAGCACGGCCAGGGTGATCGCCGAGGACACCGTCACCATGAGCGCGGACAGCCGGTCCGCCACCAGGGTGATGCCGATCGGCGCCTCCCAGCCGCCCACCTGCACGACCTGAGGACCCAGGGCGTCCGCGCCGAGCATCAGGACGAACCCGACGAACAGTACGAACGTCAGCGCGATGATGCTCAGCCACTGCTGCACCTTGGGCCAGCGGCTGCCCATGGCCAGCTTGACCCCGGCCGCGAACAGCGGAACGACCACCGGAAGCGGGATGAGGTAGTGGAGGAGACCCGCGAAGTAGTCCCAGCTCATGCTCAGTCGCTCCCCTGCAGGTCGCTGTCCTCGGCGCGGGCGAGCCGTTCGCGCTCGGCCCGCATGCTCTGGCGGGTCTGGCGCCGCTGGGCCCGCACACGGCGGCGCAGCTCGCGCCAGAGCTCGCGCTCCGCGGCCCGGTCGGCGCGGCGGTGCTCGCGCAGCCGCCGCCGCCCCAGGCGGATGCGCCCGCGCAGTTCCTGCACCTGGGCGGTCATGGTCTCCGCCCGGTCGCTCAGGCGGCGCATGGTCTCCTGGGACTGCTCGTCGAGTCCGCTCTCCTCGACCTCGACCTCGTAGCGGGCCAGTTCGGCCTGGGCGCGGGCGATCTCCGCCTTGATGCGGGCCTGCTCGGCCAGCTCCTGGGCGTCGGCCGCGGCGATGGTCGCTTGGAGCTCCGCCCGCTGGCGCCGGATGTCCGCCTTGAGACGGCGGCGCTCGCGGACGAAGCGGCGGCGCAGCGCGCGGCGGCCCTCGCCCTGGACGATCCGGAGGTCCTCGGCGTCGTCCTGGACCTCGTCGTTGCCCTCCAGCTGCCAGCTCCGGTAGGCCATGGCGAGCAGGAACGCCGTCACGCCGAGGGTGATGACGATGGCCGTCAGGATCATCGCCTGCGGCAGCGGGTCGGTCATGTCCTGCGGTTCGCTGAACCACAGCACAGGGGGCCCGCCCATGGTCCCGGCCATGGCCAGGATCATCAGGTTGACGCCGTTGCTCAGCACGATGAAGCCGAGCAGCACCCGGCTGAGGCTGCGCTCCAGCAGGAGCACCACCCCGACCGCGACGAGCACCCCGATCAGCAGGACGAGGGTGAGACTGGGTGAATCGCTCACGAGGTGACCTCCTCGGCGGGCTCGGGCGTGCCGGGGCCGGCGGTCGCCCGCGCCCGGGCGGCGTCCCGCTCGATCTGCTCGTCGATGCGGGCGCCGAGACTGCGCAGGATGTCGAGGATCAGACCGATGACCAGCAGGTACACCCCGATGTCGAAGAAGAGGGACACCGTGATGTGCGGTTCGCCCAGGATCCACAGGTTCAGGTGGAAGTCGCCCCCGGCGAGGACCTCGTCGCCGAAGATCGCCCCGCCCAGCGCGACGCCGGTGGAGATCGCCAGGCCCGCGCCGATCAGCACGCCGGGCTGCACCCACGCGGTGTTGTACAGCTCGAAGCGGCCGCCCGCCAGGTAGCGGACGATGAACGCCAGACCCGCGACGATGCCGCCGGCGAAACCGCCGCCGATCGCGCCGTGGCCGGTCAGCAGCAGGTACACGGAGATCACCATGACCACGGGGAACAGGAAGCGCGAGACGACCTCGAAGATGACCGACCGGCGCTCGGTGGGCAGCGCGTCCGCGCCCGGGAGCCAGGTGTGGTTCCACTGGGGCTTGACGTGCAGGTTCGCCGGGGCCATCCGCAGCCCGCCCAGGTCGATCCGGGCCTGTCCGTCGGTCGGCTGCCCGGCCGAGGTGACCGACACCGCCATCACGCCGCCGGGGGCCTTGCGCGGCTGGGTGCGCCGCACGAACATCAGGCTGGCCACACCCGCCGCCGCGGCGACCAGCACCGAGACCTCCCCCATGGTGTCCCAGGCCCGGACGTCCACCAGCAGCACGGAGATGATGTTGTACCCGCCCGCCTCCTTCGCCGCCTCCGGGTAGTGCTCGGAGATCGACGGCTCCTGGCGGCCCGCCAGGGCGAACCAGGTCATGGCGGAGACCAGGGCGCCGGTGGACAGGCCGATGGCCAGGTTCCACACCCGGCGGCCGCGCAGCGCGGGGGCCGAGAAGTGGCTGGGGAAGCGCCGCAGCACCAGGACGAAGATCACCAGGCTGACGGTCTCGACCAGGAACTGGGTGAGGGCGATGTCGGGGGCGCCGAGCAGGTAGAAGATGGAGGCCACACCGTAGCCGCCGGTGCCCACCAGGATCACCGCGAACAGCCGGCGCCGCACGAACAGGGCCAGCAGGGCGGTGGCCGCGATGATCAGGGCCGGGATGACCTCGACCGGGGTGTCCCAGAGGCGGACCGGCGGGTAGTCGCCCTCCCAGATGGGCTCGGAGATGATCCAGTACCCGGCCGCGACGACCAGGCTGACCAGGATGGTGCCGAGGTAGACCGGCAGCGAACCGCGCTGGGTGCGCCCGGTGACCTGCAGCGCCAGGTTCTCCAGTCCGGCGAGCATGCGCCGGTAGACGCGGTCCGGGTCGACCACCGAGGTGCGGGTGCCGATCCAGACGACCGCGCTGCGGAAGTAGAACAGCACAAGGCCGCCGACGACGCAGGCCGCGGACAGCAGCAGCGGGAGCTCGAAGCCGTGCCACAGGGCCAGGTGCGTCTCGTAGGCGCCGGGCGCGAGCGGGACGGTGTCGGCGTACCGGGCCAGGAGCGGGTCGATCTCGTGCGACAGCGGGCCGCCGACCAGGCTCAGCCCCGCCATGAGCGCGGCCGGGGCGAGGAACAGCGGGCCGGGGCCGTGCACCGGGGTGGGTGGCACGTCCGGCTTGTCGAAGAAGGCGCCCCACAGGAAGCGCAGGCTGTAGGCGACGGTGAGCGTGGAGCCGGCCACGATGCCGACGAGCACGGCCGTGTCGACGGCGGCACCGTGGGTGTACGCGCCCAGGGCCAGCTCCTTGGCGGCGAAGCCCAGCATGGGAGTCAGCCCGGCCATGGAGGCCAGGGCCAGGACCGCGGTCCAGAAGGTGCCGGGCATGGACCTGCGCAGCCCCGAGAGCTCGCGCAGGTCGCGGGTGCCGGTGCCGTGGTCGATGATGCCGACCACCAGGAACAGCGGGGCCTTGAAGAGCGAGTGCCCGATGAGCATGGCGATGCCGGCCAGGGCCGCGGCCCGCGTCCCGGTGCCCAGCAGGGCGATGAGGAAGCCGAGCTGGCTGATGGTGCCGTAGGCCAGGACCAGCTTGAGGTCGTACTGGCGCAGCGCCTTCCAGCCGCCGAGGAGCATGGTGAGCACGCCGAAGCCGAGGGCCATCGAGGTCCACACGGCCGAGTCGGGGAACGCCGGGGTGAGACGGGCGACCAGGTAGACGCCCGCCTTGACCATCGCGGCCGCGTGCAGGTAGCCGGAGACCGGAGTGGGCGCGCGCATGGCGGCGGGGAGCCACAGGCTGAAGGGGAACAGCGCGGACTTGGACATCGCGCCGACCATGACCAGTCCCAGGGCCACCTGGACGGAGACGCCGTCCGGCGGGGCCGCGACGATCTCGGAGATGACGTAGGTCCCGGCGGCCTCGCCGAGGACGATCATGCCGACGAGCATGGTGAGCCCGCCGAAGGTGGTGACGGTCAGGGCCGTCATGGCCGAGCGGCGACTCTCCTTCAGCTCCGTGCTGTGCCCGATGAGCAGGTAGGAGAAGACCGTGGTCAGCTCCCAGTACACGAACAGCTGGATGAGGTCGTCGGCCAGGACGAGGCCGAGCATGGCCCCGGCGAAGGCGACGAACACGCCCGCGAACCGGCCCAGCCCGGGCTCGGATTCATCGAAGTAGCGCGCGCAGTAGACCAGGATCAGGGTGCCCACACCGGCGGCGATGAGGGTCATCACCAGGCCGAGGGCGTCCATGTGCAGGCCCAGGCGCAGGGAGAACGCGGGCGCCCAGGCCACGGATCCGGAGAGCGCGCCGCCGTCGAGGATGGCGGGGAGCTGGAAGAGGGCCCAGACGGTGGAGGCGCCCGGCACGACGGCCAGGGCGAGGAACGCGTTACGGCCCCACAGGCGGACCAGTAAGGGCGCGATCGCCGCCGCGATGAAATGCGCGATCAGCACTGTTGTCAATGCGCCCCTCCCGGATGGTCCCGGGCCCGCCCGTCGATTGGGGCGGACGTCCGCCGCCCCCAGCAGCAGACCGATACGCCCACAACCGGATGCGTGGACGGGGTGTCGCTTACGGTGTGAGGGGGCAAGGATGTACGTAACTTGTGTGCATAGGCTATTTAATGGCTAGACTACACAAACGTCAAACCGCCGCGCGGCCCCCTGCCGGTCCCGCGGCGCCCGTCCAGCCTGCGAGGAACGTTCCGTGTCCGACGAGACCCCCGAGTCCAGCGCCGAGCGAGTCCGCGCCGCCGACCGCGGAGTCGAGTCCGGGCACGCCCCCGGGCCCGGAGGCGTTCCGGGGTCCGGGGACGGTGTCGGGCCCGAGCGCGAGGTCGGGCTCGAGGAGTTCCAGCGGGCCTGGACCGAGCTGATCAACGCGGCGATCCACGCCCGCTCCCGCAGTGGTCACGGGCACCGCGGCGCCGAGGACCTCACCCTCACCCAGGCCCTGCTCATGGAGGCCGTCCGCGGCCTGGACAACCCCAGCGTGGGCGCGGTGGCCCAGGTGGTGGGGGTGTCCTCCCCCTCCGCCACTCGCATGATCCAACAGCTCGAGCGCAAGGGCATGATGGCGCGCCGTCGGTCGGAGCGGGACGAACGGAGCACGGTGGTGGCCATCACGGAGGAGGGTGAGAAAGTACTCGCCCACCGCCGCCGCAGCATGGAGGTCAAGCAGCGGCGCGTGTTCGAGGCGATCCGCCCCTCCCTGCGCCCCGTCGTGCTGGAACTGATGCGCGACCTGCGCGACGCGGTGGACGACGCCTGAGGGGCGGCCGGACGGTCCGGAGGGATCCGGACAGTACTTCGGTTTCCTTTCCCCCTTTCCTTATCCCGGACCTTTGCGGCTCGGCCTCCGCTCTTTCCGGTCTGCCCAGGGCAGATCTGCCGCAGGCCGAAACAGTGGCGTCCGCGGCGGGCCGCCGCCCAGGGTGGAGACACGGCCGGTGCGGGCGAGGGATCCGCACCAGCGGCCGGGAAGAAGGGGCCACCCCATGCCGATGACCCGAACCAGGGCCATGGCCTCGCACGAGGCCGAGGGCGGCGCGTTCGACGACCAGCTGTCCGCCCGCCTGCTGCGCAGCCGCATCGTGCTGCTCGGCACCCAGGTCGACGAGCACAGCGCCAACCGGGTCTGCGCGCAGATCCTGCTGCTCGCCGACGAGGACCCGCACAAGGACATCACCCTGGCCATCAACAGCCCCGGCGGCGTCGTCTCCGCCGGACTGGCCATCTACGACACCATGAACTTCGTCCCCAACGACGTGTCCACCCTGGTCATGGGGTTCGCGGCGAGCATGGGCCAGTTCCTGGCCTGCACCGGGACCGCCGGCAAGCGGTACAGCCTGCCGCACGCCCGCATCATGATGCACCAGCCCTCCGGCGGACTCGGCGGCACCGCCGCCGACATCGCCATCCAGGCCGAGAACCTGGCGCACACCAAGCAGACGATGATCCGGCTCATCGCGCGGCACACCGGGCAGAGCGAGGAGACCATCGCCCGCGACCAGCACCGGGACGCCTGGTTCACCGCGGAGGAGGCCAAGGAGTACGGGTTCGTCGACCACGTGGTCACGTCGCTGTCGGAGATCAACGGCACCGGCATCCGGTTGGGCGCGGGCTCGCCCGGGTTCGTCCGGCGCGAGACGGAGGGTGCGCGATGAGCGGGCGCTACACGGTCCCCATGGTCGTCGAGCGCACGCCGCGGGGCGAGCGGTCCTTCGACGTGTTCAGCCGGCTGCTGTCGGAACGGATCATCTTCCTGGGCACGCCCGTCGACGACGACGTCGCCAACGTCGTGATGGCGCAGATGCTGCATCTGGACCACGAGTCCGCGGACACCGACATCCAGCTGTACATCAACTCGCCGGGCGGCTCCAACACCGCGCTCACCGCCATCTACGACACCATGCGGTTCATCCGCGCGGACGTCGCCACGGTGTGCATGGGGCAGGCCGCCTCCGCTGCCGCGGTGCTGCTCGCCGCGGGCGCGCCCGGCAAGCGCCGGGCACTGGAGCACGCGCGGGTGCTGCTGCACCAGCCCTCGGGGGAGGGCCAGGGGGTGGCCGCCGACCTGGAGATCCAGGCGGCGGAGATCCTGCGGGTCCGCTCCCAGGTGGAGGAGATCCTGTCCCGGCACACCGGGCAGACGGTGGAGCGGCTGCGGGCCGACACGGACCGGGACAAGATCTTCACCGCCCGGCAGGCGAAGGAGTACGGCCTGGTGGACGACGTCATCAGCACCCGGGAGGCGGTGCCGGCGTGAGCGTCCCCGGTCGGGGCCGCACGCGGTCCCGACCGGGGCGTCGCGGGGTCAGGCCGCCAGTGACACCGACAGCACGGAGACGCGGGCGGCCGCCCGGGGGGCGACGGCCGGGGCGTAGGAGCCGGTCCGGCCGCCGAGCGGCCTCGGTGTCGCCATGACCGTCTCCCGGTGGAGCTCGGCCAGCACGTCCGTGAGGCTCAGCCCCAGGGAGCGGTAGACCGCGGCCAGGACCTCCGAGGAGGCCTCCTTGCGGCCGCGTTCGATCTCGGACAGGTAGGGGAGCGAGACCTGCGCGTCCTCGGCCACCTCGCGCAGGGTGCGTCCCTGCCCGACGCGGGTCCGGCGCAGCAGCCCGCCGATGAGGTCGCGCATGAGCGGCTCGGGCTCGGGTGCCCGGTCGGTGCCCCTGCGGGCCTCTTCCAGGGAGCGCAGGACATCGGTCATCGGGGCCTCCGGTCTCGTGCTCGGGATGCGCACTGGTCCTCCCCGAAGCCTACGCCCGGCCCCCCGGGCCGGGGAGGGGCGTCGGCAGGCTTCTGCGGACGGCAGAACGGGGCCGGGAGCCGACCCCGTTTCCGCCACGGAGGAGGAGAATTACCGCCAAACAGGACCAAAAGGTTCTTTCCTTGGATCCTGTGACAGGTTTGTCGCTCAGAGAGAGGGAAAGGTGAGGAGCGTCCGACCCAAGGGAGGGACTTGTGGAGATCACCGGAATCATCAGCGCGATCATCGTCGGTCTGATCATCGGAGCCCTCGGCAGGCTCGTCGTCCCGGGCAAGCAGCACCTGCCCATCTGGCTGACCCTGATCCTGGGTATCGTGGCCGCCTTCCTCGGCGGCTGGATCGCCAGCTTCTTCACGAGCATGTGGCTCATCGTCCTGATCGTCCAGGTCCTGGTCGCAGCCGGGATCATCTACCTGGCCGACGGTATGTACGCCAAGAACGCCCGAGGGGCCACCCCCTAAAGGGGCGACCCCACCGCAGAGGCCGCCGGGCTACCCGGCGGCCTCTTCCACGTCCACCGTCCGGCCCTCGCGCAGGGCGGTCTCGGCGGCGGCCAGGACCGCGACCACCTCGCGTCCGAACCGGACGTCCAGGGGGTCGCCGGGGGCGCCCTCCACCTGGGCGATCAGCCGGTCGACCGCCACTCCGAAGGCCTCCACCGCGGACCTGTCGCCGTCCGGCACCGCGACCCGGCCCGCCTCGCCGAACAGGACCACCTCGAAGCCCTGCGCCTTCTCCGGGGCGTCGAGGGTGACCGAGAACGTGCCGACCGCGCCGCCCCGGTGCCGGGTGAGCAGGTGGACGGTGTCGCCGGGACCGGCCATCGCCGCGACCGCCTCCACGGGCCCCAGCACCGGCAGCACCACCGAGAGCACGTGCGGGCCCACGTCCCACAGGCCGCCCTTCTCCTTGCGCCAGGGCGAGGCCCCGTACGGGTTCCCCGGCCGGAAGATCGAAGCGAACAGGGTCGCCCGCACCCCGTGCCAGCCGCCCCGGTCGGCGGACTCGCGCACGAAGGCGTCGATCCCGTCGGAGAAGCGGTTGGTGAAGAAGACCATCGACGCCAGCCCGCGCGCCCCGACCTCGGCGACGACCGCGTCCGCGGCGGCGGTGGACAGTGCCAGCGGCTTGTCCAGCAGCAGGTGCCTGCCCGCGCGGGCCGCCCGCAGCGCCAGGTCCGCCTGCACGTCCGGCGGCAGCGCGACGGCGACCGCGTCCACGTCCGCCAGGAGATCGTCGACGTCGGCGTAGGCCCGCGCGCCGTACCGGGCGGCGAGCGCCTCGGCCTTCTCCGGGGCGCGGCCCCACACCCCCACCAGCTCCGCGTCCGGGTGGGCGGCCAGCGCGGCCCCCTGCGTCTCGGCCGCCCAGTAGCCGGTCCCCAGCAGACCGAACCTCAGACCCATGTGCGCTCCTTCGTCTGTTTCGTGGCTGTCCGCCCATTCTTCCTGGAAGCGCTCCCATGGAGGAGCGGCAGGGTGCCCTCCGGCCGCCCCGGATAATCGGGGGCCTGACACCCCTCCACCTCCGGAGGAAGCGCGGATGGACCCCACCCCCCGGCCCCTTCCCCTGCCCACCGGTTTTCGCCCCCTGCGCGCAGGAGACCCCCTGGTCGTGAGTCCGTTCCACCTGGTCGGCCTGCTCGGCGAGGGCGGTGCGGGCACCGTCCACGGCGCGCTCGGCCGGGGAGGGGAGCACGTCGCGCTGAAGGTGGTGCGCGACCGCCACGCCGCCGATCCCGTCCACCGGGAGCAGTTCGCCCGGGAGGCCGCGGTGCCGGCGCGGGTGTCCGCCGAGTGCGCCCCCCGCTTCCTGGGGGCCGATCCCGGGGCCGAGCGGCCGTGGACGGCCACCGAGTTCGTCACCGGGCGCACCCTCGCCGAGCACCTGTCCGAACCCGGACCGCTGACCGGGGGGCGGCTGACGGCGTTCGCCGCCGGCACCGCCGAGGCACTGGCCGCCGTCCACGCCGCCGGGATCACCCACCGGGACGTCGAACCCGCCAACGTCATCCTGTCCCCGGAGGGGCCGCGGCTGCTCGACTTCGGCATCGCCCGCCTCGCCGCCGACCCGTCCCCGGAGCCGGGGGTGTTCGGCAGTCCCGGGTGGATCGCGCCCGAGCGCTTGGCCGGGGCGGTCGGGACGCCCGAGGCCGACGCGTTCGCCGAGGGAGGCCTGGTGGTCCGCACGGGCTGCTGCCGCTGGTCCTGCGGGCGCCGGACCACACGAGAGCATCCACCGGACACGCCCTAGGCGAGGCGGCGGGCGCCGGGGGAGGGGAGCGCGGCGAAGAACGCGGGCTCGGCGAAGCCGCGCTCCTCGTAGGCGCGGCGGACGGAGTCGGCGACGGCGTCGGCGCGGCCGGCGTCGACCAGCGCGATCACGCAGCCGCCGAACCCGCCGCCGGTGATGCGCGCGCCCAGCGCCCCCGCGGCCAAGGCGGCGTCCACGGCCGTGTCGACCTCCGGGACGCTCACCTCGTAGTCGTCGCGCAGCGACGCGTGCGAAGCCGTGAGCAGCGGCCCGAGTCCGGCCACCGCGCCCGCCCGCAGCAGCGCCACGGCCTCCAGCACCCGGGCGTTCTCGGTCACCACATGGCGCACCCGGCGCCGGGTGCGGTCGTCGGGCAGGGCGGCCAGCGCGGCGGGCAGGTCGGTGACGTCGCGCAGCGCGGACACCCCCAGCAGCCGGGCGGCCGCCTCGCAGGTGCGGCGGCGGTCGGCGTAGGCGCCGTCCACCAGCCGGTGCGGGGCCCGGGTGTCCACCACCAGCAGGACGAGCCCCCGTGCGGCCGGGTCGAAGGGCACGTGCTCGGCGACCAGGGTGCGGGTGTCCAGGAACAGGGCGTGGCCCTCGCGGGACAGCATCGACGCCGACTGGTCCATGATCCCGCAGGGCATGCCGACGAAGTCGTTCTCGGCCCGCCGGGCCAGCCGGGCCGTCTCCTCCGGGGCGGGCGGGGCGTCTCCGGAGGCGGCGAGCAGGGTCGCGCACACCAGGGCCGCGGAGGAGGACAGGCCCGCGCCGGCGGGGACCGTCCCGTCCGCGTACAGGTCCAGGCCGCCCGCGGCGAGCCCGGCGTCGGCCAGCGCCCACAGGGCGCCCGCCGGGTACGCGGCCCAGCCGGACACCGTCCCGGGGCCGGGCAGGGCGTCCGCCTCGAAGCCCTCGGCGGCCTGCGCGGACCGGAACCGCAACCGCCCGTCGGAGCGGGGCGCGGCCGCGACGGTCACCGCTTGGGGGATGGCGACGGGCAGCACGAACCCGTCGTTGTAGTCGGTGTGCTCGCCGATGACGTTGATCCGTCCGGGCGCCCGCCACACCCCGGCCGGGTCGTATCCGAACACGGCGCGGAACCCCCGCGCCGCGGCGGTCACGCCCCCTCCCGGCAGCGGCGGGCCGGGGCGGGCCCCGCGTTCCCCGGGCGCCCGGCGCCTGCGGTGGCGGGCGGTTTCACGGGGCGGCCTCCCTGAGGCGGCGGGCGGTGGTCTCGGGCGGGACGTCGTTGATGAACACGCCCATGCCGGACTCGGTCCCCGCCAGGTACTTGAGCCTGTCGGGTGCGCGGCGCACGGAGAACACCTCCAGCCGCAGCCGGGACAGGTCGCGGCCGGTGCGCACGGGGGCCTGGTGCCAGGCGGCGATGTAGGGCAGCGGCATGCCGAACAGGGCGTCCAGGCGGCGCAGCACGTCCAGGTACAGCGGCCCGAAGTCGTCGCGTTCGGCGTCGGTGAGGGCGGGCAGGTCCGGTACCGCGCGGTGCGGGTACAGGTGCACCTCCACGGGCCAGCGTGCGGCCGCCGGGACGAACGCCGTCCAGTGCTCGCTGCGGGCGACCACGCGCAGCCCGGCCTCCTGCTCGGCGCGCAGGACGTCGGCGAACAGGTCGCCGCCGGTGCTCTCGCGGTGCGCCCGCGCCGAGTCCAGGATCCGCTGCGTGCGCGGGGCCACGAACGGGAGCGCGTAGATCTGCCCGTGCGGGTGGGGGAGGGTGACCCCGATCTCCGCCCCCCGGTTCTCGAAGCAGTACACCTGCTCGGTGCCCGGCAGGGCGGACAGCTCCTGGGTGCGCTGCGTCCACGCCTCCACGACGGTGCGCACCCTCCGCGGGGTGAGGTCGGCGAAGGAGGCGCCGTGGTCGGGGCCGAACACCACCACCTCGCAGCGCCCGGTGCCCGGCCGCCGGGGCCCCTCCCCCTCACCGGGACCGCCGGAGGACAGGGACGGGAAGCGGTTCTCGAACACCACCACGTCGTAGTCGCCGGCGGGGACCTCGGTGGCCCGGTCGGCCGTGGACGGGCACAGCGGGCAGGCGTCGGCGGCGGGCATGTGGGTGCGCGTCTGCCGGTGGGAGGCGATGACCACCCATTCCCGCAGCAGCGGGTCGAAGCGCAGCTCCGAGGCGGCGGAGAAGGGCGGAAGGCCGCGCCGGTCGGGGGCGGGGCCGCGGGGCGGGGCACCGCCCTCGTCGAAGTAGACGATCTCGCGCCCGTCGGCCAGCCGGGCCCGGGTGGTGCGGACCCCGTCCGCGGCGGTCCGGCTCACGCCCGGCCCTCCCTCTCGCCCGTGACCTGCGACTCCCGTTCCCCGGGGCGGACCTCGGCGAGGACGAGGCGGCCCACGTGCCCGCCGAGCACCGAGCGGGCCTCCGGGTCCAGCCCGTCGTCGGTGACGAGCACGTCGCAGCGGTCCAGGGGGACGATGGTGCTGATGCCCACGGTCCCCCACTTGCTGTGGTCGGCGGCCACCACCAGGGTCCCGGCGGCCTCCACCAGGGCCCGGTCGGTCTCGGCCTCCAGGAGGTTGGGGGTGGTGAACCCGGCGCGCTCCTGCATGCCGTGCACCCCCAGGACGAGGAGGTCGAGGTTCAGCCCCCGGATGGAGGAGAGCGCGAGCGGGCCCACCAGCGCGTCCGAGGGGGTGCGGAAACCGCCGGTGAGGGCGACCGTCCGGTCCGGGCGCGCGGCCCGGTGGAACACCTCGGCCACCGGCAGGGAGTTGGTGACGACGGTCAGCCCGGGGGTGTCCACCAGGTGTTCGGCGACCAGTGCGGTGGTGGTGCCGCCGGACAGCCCGACGGCGCCGTGCGGGGGGACGAGCCCGGCTACGGCGCGGGCGATGGCGTGCTTCTCGTCCTCCTGGAGGGCGGCCTTGACGGCGAAGCCGGGCTCCTCGGTGCGGGCCCGGGCGACGGCCCCGCCGTGCACCTTGCGCAGGGCGCCCCGTGCCTCCAGGGTGTCGAGGTCGCGGCGGACGGTCATGTCCGACACCTCGAGGCTCTCGACCAGGTCCGCGACCCGGACCGCGCCGGTGCGCCGGATCCGGTCGAGGATCAGCTCCTGCCGTTGGGCGGCCAGCATCGCTTCCCCCGGGTTGATGGAAAATGTTGCTTCCTGTTGGAAACAGTGGACCACGGGATATCCCGGTGTCAACTTCGGCGAAGCGAACGCTTCTCGTCGCAGTTGTTTGTTGGAACGAGTTCGAATGTGTTGACAGGGGCGGAGTCCGGAACCGAGCATGTGGAGGTCGCCCCCCGAGACCCGAAGGACCCGCCCGTGCCGCAGCAGCCGGGAGCCCCGATCGCTCCCGCGGACCCCATCGCCCCCGACGTTCCGACCGTCCGTCTGGCCGCGGCCGGGACCGCGCTGGTCGTGGGGGTGCCCGCCGCCGGTCCGCCGTACGTCCTGCACTGGGGCGCCGACCTGCCCGATCCCGAGGGGCTGGCCGCGGTGTCCGCCCCCGCGGTCCCGCACAACACCGTCGACACCGCCTTCCCGCTCTCCCTGCTCCCCGGCCAGGGTGAGGGGTGGTCGGGGCATCCCGGCCTGTCCGGCCACCGCGAGGGCCGGGCCACCCACCCCCGCTGGCTGGTCCGCGAAGTCGTCGTGGACCCGCTGCCGGACGCCCCGGCCGGCGTCGGCGGGGTGCTGGTCTTCACCGCGCAGGCGCCGGCCGCGGGCCTGGAGCTGCGCGGCGAACTGCGGATGGAGGCCGACGGCCTGCTCCGGACCCGCCTGGAGGCGACCAACACGGGCGCCGACGTGTGGACCCCGGCCGCCCTCCACGTGCTCCTGCCGGTGCCCCGGGAGGCCGGGGAGGTCCTCGACACCACCGGCCGGTGGTGCCGCGAGCGCTCGCCCCAGCGCCGGGACTTCGCCCAGGGAACCCTACTGCGGGCCTCCCGCCGCGGACGCACCGGCCACGACGCCCCGCTGTTCCTGGTCGCCGGGACCCCCGGCTTCGGCTTCCGCCGGGGTGAGGTGTGGGGCGTGCACGTGGCCTGGAGCGGTGACCACGTCCACCTGGCGGAACGCCTGCCCGAGGGGGCCGGGCAGGCCGACGCCGTGCTCGGCGGCGGCGAGCTCCTCCACCCCGGCGAGGTGCGGCTGGCCCCCGGGGAGTCGTACGCCACCCCGTGGGTCTGCTTCTCCTGGTCGGACCAGGGGATGGACGGGATGTCGGCGCGCGTCCACCGGTGGCTGCGCGCCCGCCCCCACCACCCGGCGGCGCCGCGCCCCCTGGTGCTCAACACCTGGGAGGCGGTCTACTTCGACCACGACCCCGACACGCTCACGCGGCTCGCCGACACCGCGGCCCGGATCGGCGTGGAGCGCTTCGTGCTCGACGACGGCTGGTTCCGCGGCCGCCGCGACGACACCGCGGGCCTGGGCGACTGGACCGTGGACCCACAGGTGTGGCCGGAGGGGCTGCACCCGCTGTTCGACCATGTGCGCGCACTGGGCATGCAGGTGGGGCTGTGGGTGGAACCGGAGATGGTCAACCCCGACTCCGACCTCTTCCGGGCGCACCCGGACTGGATCCTGGGCCCCGCGGACCACCGCCCGCCCACCGGCCGCGACCAGTACGTCCTGGACCTGGGCCGCCCCGAGGTCGCCGCCCACCTGCTGGAACACCTGGACGCCCTGGTCTCGGAGTACCGGCCCGACCACCTCAAGTGGGACCACAACCGCGACCTGCTGGAGGCCGTCCACGGGCCGACCGGCGGCGCGGGCGTGCACCGCCAGACCGCCGCCGTGTACGCGCTGCTGGACCGGTTGCGGGCCGGGCACCCCGGGCTGGAGATCGAGTCGTGCTCCTCCGGCGGGGGCCGGGTGGACCTGGGCGTGCTGGAGCGCACCGACCGGGTGTGGGCCTCCGACGTCAACGACCCGCTGGAGCGGCTGGCGATCCAGCGCTGGACCGGGCTGCTGCTCCCGCCGGAGCTGGTCGGCGGGCATGTGGGCGGGCCGGTGGCGCACACCACAGGCCGCGCCACCGACCTGGCGACGCGCTGTCTGACCGCGCTCATCGGCCATCCCGGAATCGAGTGGGACATCACCGGCTGCACCGAGGAGGAGCTGGCCGTGCTGGCCCGCTGGACCGCCCTGTACCGGGAGCTGCGGCCGCTGCTGCACTCCGGTGACCTCGTCCGCGCCGACGACCCCGACCCCGCCGAGCAGCTCGACGGCGTCGTCGCCCGCGACGGCACGGAGGCCGTGTACCGCTACGCCCGCCTCACCTCCTCGGTCCGCACCCACCCGGGCCGGGTCCGCCTGCCGGGGCTGCGCCCGGAACTCCGCTACCGCCTGCGCCTGCGGACGGAGGCCGGACGGCCCCTCACCGTGCAGCGCGCCGTGCCGGACTGGTTCGACCGCGGCGAGGCGGTCACCACCGGGCGGGCCCTGGAGTGCTCCGGCGTGCTGCTGCCCAACCTCGGCCCCGGTCAGGTGCTCCTGCTGCACCTCACCTCCGGCGACGTGCCGGGAAGGTGAGGCCGGTCCCCGCTCGGGCCGGGCCGGGCGGGGGTCAGCGTGGGGAGCGGGTGGTGACCGAGGCGAAGGGGGCGTGCGTGGTCAGCCGCTCCTCGATGCCCCGGCGGACCATCTCCTTGGCGGTGGCCACGGCCTCGCCCACCCCGGCCTCCCTGGCCAGCTCCGCCGTGATCGCGGCCGCGAAGGTGCAGCCCGCGCCGCTCACCCGCTCCTCGCCGATCTTGGGAGCGCGTAGCACGGTCACCTCCTCGCCGTCGAAGTGCACGTCCACGGCGTCCGGGCCGGGCAGCTCCACCCCGCCCTTGGCGACCACGTGCGTGGGCCCCAGGTCGTGGATGCGCCGGGCCGCCTCGACGAGGTCGTCGACGGTGTCGATGGACTCCATGCCCGCCAGCGTCATCGCCTCGAAGTGGTTGGGTGTGATCACCGTCGCCAGCGGCAGGATCTTCTCCGTGAGCGCCTTGTCGGTGTCCAGCGCCGCACCCGGCTCCTGGCCCTTGCAGATCAGCACCGGGTCAAGCACCACGTGGCGCCAGTCCCGGGCGCGCAGCCCCTCGGCGACCACGTCGATGGTGTCGGGGGTGCCGAGCATCCCGATCTTCACCACGTCCAGGTCGTGGCAGGCCGTGGCCGCCTCGATCTGGTCGGCGATGACCTGCGGGTCGACCGGCACGAACCGGTGCCCCCACCCGTTCTTCGGGTCGAAGGAGACGATGCAGGTGATCGTCCCCATCCCGTAGACGCCCAGCTCCTGGAACGCCTTCAGGTCGGCCTGGATCCCGGCGCCCCCCGTGGCCTCCGAGCCCGCGATCACGTACGCGCGATCGGTCATCGGGCAACCCCCTCGTGTTCGTTGTGCTCTGGTCGGTGCCGGGAACCCCATGGAGAAGGCGAGACGGTTCCACGGCCCCTGACAATTCCACCACAAAGCGCAGGTAGGGGGGTGTTGTCCACAGGCCGTCCCGGAACCCCTGTGCCGCCCGGCGTCGCCCGGGTGTGCGCTCAGAGATCCGCCGACAGGTCGTAGGCGACCGCGTACCCGCTGTCGTAGGCACCGTCCACGGTGTTCTCCCCCGTGACCGCCTCACCGGCGAAGAACAGGGTCCGCCCCACCGGTGCGGCCAGCGCCGCGGGTGCGTCGTGCGCCCCCGGCGGGACGTGCAGGTACGCGCCCCGGCTGTACCCGTCCGCAGCCCAGTCGTGGGTGATCCGCCCCACCGGCGCGGGGACCGGGCCGCCCACCGCCCCCGCGAGCACCCGCAACCCCTCCGCGAACCGCTCGTCCGGGTCCCGGGACAGCAGGTCGCGCGCCCGCTCCCCGGCCGCCCACACCGAGACCGCCTCCGGTGCGCGCGACACGCTCCAGACCACCGCGCCGTCCCCGTCCAGGGCGTCCCGGTCGGCGGGCAGCACCGGCCGGTCGAACAGGTACACCAGTTTGACGGCGTCGGTGGCCTCCAGCGCCGCCACCGCGTCCCGGTGCCCGGCGGGCAGCCCGGGTTCGAACCGCACCGATCCCGACCGCAGCACCCCGAGGGGCAGCGCCAGCACACACCGGCGGGCCCGCACCGGGCGCCCCCGCCCGGCCACCCCGACCTCCACCCCGGCCGGTCCGCGCCGCACCAGGCGGACCGGGCTGCGCAGCGCGACCACCGGGCCCGCCGACAGCGGTGCCAGCAGCCGGTCGTACCCGTCCGGCACCCGGAAGTCCTCCCGGGGCGCGCTCCACCAGTCGAACACCCCGGTGTCGTGGACCCACCGCGCACTCCACCGCTCCAGGGGCTCCCCGTCGACCTCCAGCGGGGGCCAGTGCGACTCGGGCACCCCCAGCCTGCGCAGGTAGGCGGCGGCGTCCTCGTCGCCCCGCGGGGCGCGGGACAGGTCCAGGGGCGGCGACTCCGACCGGTCCGAGCGCATCCGCGCGGTCCGCGCCCCGGTCTCGGCCACCAGCTCCCAGGTGGAGGCGTCCGCACCGTGGATCAGCCCGGCGCCCAGCTCCACCGGCACCGGGCCCAGGGACCGGTCGGTGAACACCTGGCCGCCCACCCGGTCACGGGCCTCCAGCACCACCACCCGCAGGCCGCGGTCGTGCAGCCCGCGTGCGGCGGCCAGCCCGGCCGGCCCCGCGCCGACCACCGCGACGTCCCATTCCGGCGGCGGGGCGGCGGAGGACGCGGTGGCGGCCAGCAGGGCGCCGCCGCCCAGCGCCAGGAAGGAGCGGCGGCTCCAGCGGGAGGGGCGGGGAGCGGAGGGCATACGGGTATGAGAGCACGCGCGGCGCGCACGGCCACACCGGGGTACGGGGTCCGTCACCTCCATGCGCCAGACTCGGGCACGGAGCACGCAGGCCGCCCGAACCACACCGGTCACCGAGGAGTCACACAGCGCATGTCCGAAACACAGATCCCCGACGGTCCCCGGCCCGACCTGGTCGCCCTGATAGTGGAGGCGTTCGCGCGCGCGGAGATCAACGCGGAGCGGCGTTCGTCCACGGAGGTGCTGATCCACCTCCCCGAGGCCGAGCCCTTCCTCAACGACTACGCCGAGGCGGTCGAGAGCGCCCGCGAGTACCCCGCCGACCAGTACCCGGAACTGGCCGCCCAGGTCGTCCTCGCCCTGATGCGGGGCTTCCGCGAACGCGGCGTCCCGCTGGGCACCCACTACCCGCCCCGTTCCTCCGACCACGCCCGCGGCGCCCTGCTGGCCGTGCTCGGGCAGCTGGACCTGCGTGCCCGGTTCCTGTTCCCGGACACCCTGGAGGTGGAGACCGCCCGGGGGGCGGTCCGCACCGACGTCAGCCGTTACCTGGAGGGGCTGGAGGACGCCTCCGTCGACGCGGCCTTCGATCGCGCGGGGCCCTACGCCGAGGCCCTCGCCGAGCAGATCCGCCGGATCGCCCCGCAGGACGCGACCTCCGCCGAGCGGCTGCGCACCCGCGTCTACCCGGCCACCGCGCTCCCGCAGGAGGTGTGGGACACCCTGCTGCACCGGGACTTCGCCGAGGGCCTGCGCGAGACGGTGGTCATCGACACCGCCGACAGCGTGCAGCCGCTGAGCCGGACCGCGCTCGGGCCGATGGGCCTCACCGAGGAGGGGGCCTTCGAGCAGGCGGTCGCCGCCTCGGTCGCCGAGGAGGTCGAGGCGAGCGAGGTCGACCTCGGCGGCGCGGCGATCATCCACATCGGCGGGGCCCAGCCCTACACCGCCGCCCAGGCCCACGTGCTGTCCCGCTTCCTGGGCGATGCGCCGCACGGGGCGCTGGTGGCCTTCCCGGTGCGCGAGGTGGTGCTGGCGCACCCGCTGGGCAAGGGCCACCCGATCATGGCGATGGAGCGGCTCCAGGAACTGGCCGGGCGCTTCGTCGCCGACGCGGAGAAGCCGATCAGCGCCCAGCTGTTCTGGTGGCACCCGGGTTCCGCCGCACGGGCCCGGGCGGAGGTGCCCGACCTGCGCCCGGTGGGGGTCGAGGTCGACCACGAGGATCGGTCGGTGTCCCTGTACACCTCCGACGAGGAGTTCGGTCCGCTGCTGAACCGGCTCGTGGAGAACGGCTGAGGCGTCCCGTCCCCGGAGCCCGGAGCCCGGAGCCCGGAGCCCGGAGCCCCGTCGCCGGGGGCGGGAGCGGGGGTGGGGGCGTGGCCGGACCCGGCCGCGCCCGCCTCTTACCACCTCCGGCCCTTGCCCTATAAAAATATTTCCGTATTATTTTTTTCATGGCACGGACTGCGGATCACGAACAGCGGCGGCGGCAGGTCGCCGAGGCGCTCATGGCGGTGGTGGGGGAGAAGGGCCTGGCCCGGACCACCCTCGCCGACGTCGCCGACCACGCCGGCGTGTCCATCGGCCTGGTCCAGCGCTACTTCCGGTCCAAGGCCCAGCTGCTGCGGTTCGGCGTGGAGCACATGTACCACCGGGCCGAACAGAGGCTGCACGAGGTCTCGGCCGGGACGGAGCCGGTCACCTCGGTCCGCGACTGGCTCGACCGGGCCACCGAGACCCTGCTGCCCCTGGACGAGGAGCGCGTCCGCGAGCTCACCGTCTGGCTGGAGTTCCTCCCGGCGGCCCTGGCCGACCCGGAGATGCTGCGGATGCACCGCGACACCACGCGCACCCTCGTCGACGCCCTCACCGAAGCCCTGGAGGCCGCCGCCCGGGAGGGCGAGCTCCCCCCGGACCGCGACCCCCGGGCAGAGGCGCTGGGCCTGGTCGCCTGCATCGACGGCCTGACCATGCACCACCTGGTCACCGCCGAGCCCTTCACCGCGGAGGCGATCCGCGCCGCCCTCACCACCCACCTCGACCGGCTCTTCACGGCCCCTGAGAGCCCCCGAACCCGTTGACCCCCGACACGGAGGCGACGACCTTGACCGGTCACCCCGACGAAACCCGAGTATCCGGACCCACCGAGGCCTCCGCCGCGCCGGGCCCCCCGCCGGCGGCGGCCCGCCGCCTGCCCCTGCTCGACGTCCTGCGCGGCGTCGCGATCCTGGGCACCCTCGCCACCAACGTGTGGCTGTTCTCCGCGCCCGGCGGCGAGGCGAACATGCTCTTCAGCGAGTCCCTGAGCCCGCTGGCCGCGGCCCTGGCCGACCCCTCGCCGGGCACCGTCGCCCAGGGCGTCTTCCTGCTGCTGTCCAACGGCAAGTTCCTCGCGCTGCTCACCCTCCTCTTCGGGGTGGGCCTGGCCGTCCAGTTCCGGTCCGCGGCCCGCAGGGGCGGCCGCTGGCCCGGGCCCTACAAGTGGCGGGCGCTGTTCCTCTTCACCGAGGGGCTGGTGCACTTCACCCTGGTGTTCGCCGCCGACGTCCTCATGGGCTACGCCGTGACGTCCCTGCTGGTGGCCTGGCTGCTCACCCGCTCCCAACGGGTCCGGGACGCGGTGATGTGGACCTGCGCCGCCCTGCACCTGGCCGTCGTCGGCCTGCTCACCGCCGTGTTCGCGCTCATGCCGCAACCGGGCGCGCAGTCCGCCGACGGCGGGGTCCCGGCCGGGGTCGTGGACCTGTACGCGCACGGCACCTACCTGGAGCAGGTCGCGTTCCGCCTGGACAACGCGCTCGCGATGCGCTCGGAACCGATCATCACGTTCGCGTTCATGATCTTCATGTTCCTGCTGGGCGTGCGCCTGTTCCAGGCCGGGGCCTTCGGCGCCGACGACACCGGGCGCCGGCTGCGCGGCCGCCTGCTCGCCTGGGGCCTGGGCGCGGGCGTCCCGCTCAACGTCGCCACCGCGCTGGGCGGCACCGACCTGTTCTTCGTGGACCGCTACGTCGCCGCGCCCGTCGTCGCCCTGGGCCTGGTCGGCGCCGTCGGGTGGCTGGTGGACCGGGCCCGGCCGGACGGGTGGGGGATGGTGTCCCTGTCCTCCCTGGGCCGGATGGCGATGACCGGCTACGTGGCGCAGAACCTCCTGTGCATGCTGGCCTGTTACGGCATCGGCCTGGGACTGGCCGCCCGGCTGGCGGACACCGGGCCCTGGTGGGTGATGGGGCTGTGGGCCGCGGTCTCCGCGCTGCTCCTGGCCGGGTCGACCCTGTGGCTGCGCCGATTCCGGCTCGGACCGCTGGAGGCGCTCCAGAAGGCCGTGCTGGCACGGGTCCCCGAACGCCGCCGCTGACGGCGGGCCGGCGGTGCGCACCGCACCGCCGGCCCCGCTCCGCTCAGCCGTTCGGGCCGCGGGAGCGCCAGGCCGCCTCGAACATCTCGTGCAGCGGGGCGAGGGGGAGCTGGGCGGAGGTGGGGGAGACCAGCACCTTCTTGTCGGTCAGCCCCGCGAAGTGGGTCTCCAGCTTGGCGGCCTCCAGCGGCAGGTCCGGTGACCTGGGCGCCACCCACCCGTCGGGGACGAACAGCGTCCGCCCGGCCCGGGGCCGCTTTCCCTGCTCCACCGCCCCCATCTCCAGCAGCCGTGCGGACACCTTCTTGTGCAGCCCCGCCGACCAGCCGTTCCATTTGCGCACGTTCTGGTCGGTGGGCCGGGAAAGGGTGAGCAGCTGGAGGTACAGCGCGGCCGCGTCGGCGTCGGTGCCCAGCGCCGCGGCGGCCTCCTCCACCAGCTCCGGGACGCTCAGCCGCGGATCGGCCTCGTACCCGCCGACCGGCACGGGGGTGTTCGCGGTCCGCGCGGCCAGGCGGCCCAGCGACCCGGTGCAGACCTCCCTGAGGCCCCGAAGCTCCAGCAGCAGCTCCTCCCTGTCCTCGGGATCCCTGAAGACCGCCGAGGGCAGGGCCTTCTCCGTCGCCTCGTACACCCCGGGCTCGAAGAACCCGGCGGTGCGCACGTAGAGGTATCCCCGGCTCGAGCCGCGGGCCACCGTGACGAGCAGCGGTCCGCCGTACACCTCGGGGATCCCGCGTTCGGGTTCGCGGGACCCGTGCAGCCGGTAGGGCAGCCGCTCGTACCCGGTCGCCTCCAGCATCGGGCGCACGTCCTCCACCGAGAGGTAGGAGCCCACCGGCACCAGGCACCCCGGGGCGCGCAGCCGGCCGACCAGCCTCCGGTGGAGCTCCGGCACCCCGGCGGCGCACGGGTGGCCCACCGGGAGCCGGGCGGACGGCCACGCCACGAGCGAGGTCGCCACGCGGTACGGGTAGCGGGTGACCGGGTCGTAGTGGTAGATCTTTCTGCCCGGCAGCCCGTCCGCCGTCACCTCGAACAGAGCGGGCGAGCTGTACCGGTCCTCGGCGATGACGCGGTTCAGGTCCTCGGTGCAGAAGTCGGAGCCGGACGGGTCCGTGAGCGTCTCCGCCCACCCGGCTCCCAGCTTGAGCTCCTTGTCGAGCAGGGCGACGGCCTCCGCGTCGAGCACGGGGCGCACCCCGAGCAGCTCCGCCCACACCCCGGCCGCCCGCTCGGCGGCGCGCACGTCCCCGTCCGGCTCCCACAGGTCGGCCGGGTCCTCGGGGAGGGCAGCGCCCAGCAGCCGGTTCAGGCCGTCCGGGCCCAGTGCCCGGACCACCCGGTCGTACTCGGCGGCGAGGTTCGTACGCGCGTTGGCGCCGCCGGGCCTGGAGTCCGGAAGCCCCAGGCGCCCGTTCAGCACCAGCGCGGCAAGGGGCTCCAGGGCCCCGGTCCGGTCGGCGAACGCGCGCACGGCCCGGTCCCCGGCCCTGACCGGCCCCCGTTCGCCGAGGAGTTCCAGCAGGCGCCGGATGCGCGCGGCCTGGTCGAGGTCCACGGACACCGTGTCCTCGTCGGTCGTGCCCTCCGGAGCGGGCTCCCCGGCGGGCTGGACGAAGGGGTACGGCTCCTGCGGCCGCAGCGGCTCGGCGGGGGAGGGAGCGGGGGTCGGACGGCCGACGTGCCGCACGGCCTCCCGGCTCCCGGTGACGACGATGCGGCCCCGGCCGCGCAGCGGTTCCAGCGCGCTCCCCGGGGCCAGCCCCCGCCGCCACCGGGTGCCCTGTTCCGCGAAGGGCTGGTCGGCCCAGACCGACAGCAGGTCCGTGAGCGCCCGGTGCTCCTCTCCGCCCCTGCCGGTCGCGAGGCGCCACAGGGCGGAGTCGGTCCGGTCCAGGAGGAACCCCCAGTCGTGGGCGGGCCCGGGCGGGGAGACCCGGCGGGTCGCCTCGCCGATGTCCCCGCGCAGGTGGGCGCCGTCGGCGGCGATCGCGGTGAGCGTCGCCGGGCGCTCCCCGCGCAGGGGGATCCCCGGCGGGATCAGCCCGGACAGGGCCTGGCGCAGGGCATCGTCGCTGGTCCCGGCGGGCGGTTCCACCACCTTCCCCGGTTCGAGGGAGGAGAGGAACAGGGTCACCTGCTCCAGGCGCCGCCGTGACTCCGCCACCCACAGGACGGTCTCCAGGACCCCTCCGGGGCCCTCGACGATCCGGGGGTCGGTGATCTGGGGCAGCGCACGGGCGAGGACTCCGCGCACCGCCTCCTCGCGGTCGGCGGAGCCCCCGGAGCAGGCCGCCCCGAGCAGGTCCCGGGCCAGGTCCGTGTCCACTCCGCGCAGCGCGCGGGAACCCGCCGGGTCCCGCGGGGTGAGGAAGTGCCAGAACGCGGGCGGCGGGTACAGCATGAGGTCCTGGGAGCCGTGCGGCTCGTGGGACCCCTGGACGGAGAAGGCCCGCACCCGCCACCACGACTCGGAGCCCTCCACCTCCTGACAGCCCAGGACACGCGGGCCCCTGCCCGTGTGCCGGTACTCCACCAGCAGGCCGTCCCCGCCCCCGGGCATGCGCAGGACACCCCAGGCGGCACGGCCGTACGTGTCGCGGGTGGAGCCGCGGCGGCCGTCGACCCCCTCCACGAGGATCGGACCCGGGTCCTTCCCGGGGCGGCTGATCCGGAAGCCGACGAGGCCGCCGGCCGCGCCGAGCGGGGAGTCCGCCAGCCCCTCCGGCAGGGGCGCGAGGCTGGACCGGTGCCATGTCCGGTCGAGCTTCTCCGTGGGCAGGCCCTCCAGGAACGCGGGCCGGGTGTACCTGCCGGTGGGCCGGCCGCTCTCCGGGTCGACCTCCTCGAAGGGCGGTCCCTCCGAACGCGTGTCCAGGCGGTGCCACATCCTCGTGCCGTCGCCCAGCAGGTCCGTGGTGCGCTCCACCCCCTCGCCGCTGCCGGGGCGTACCAGGCGGTCGCCCTCGTGCCGTCCGAGCGGGCCGCCGAAGCCGAAGCCGAGGACGGGGCTCCGGGTGGAGTCACCGTCGAACCGCATCCCGGTGATCACGCGTTCGGGCTCGGAGCACCAGAGGCCCGAGTACGGCCGCGGACCGTCGCCGCCGTCGTGCCAGGTGACGAGGAAGTCGTCCCCGATGTGGTGCACGGTGAACCTGAGGGTGTCCTCCGGGACCGTGTAGGAGCACTCGGCCCGCCGCCCCCGGTGGTCGACGGCGATGGCCCGGCGGCGTCCGTAGAGGGTGAGCACCGGCCAACTGGAGGACATCCCGACGACGGCCTCGTCTCCGGCGGCGAACTCCGCGACCGCCTCCTCGAAGGCGGGCCAGGTGTACTCCGCGGGAACGCCGAACCGGAGGGCGCGCGCCAGCGGGACGGACAGGTCTTCACCGTGCAGGAAGCCCCCGGCCAGGGCCAGGGCGGCCGAGTGGTCGAACAGCCGTTCCAGCTCGGTCACCGCCTCCTCCGCCGCGGCCGGGGTACCGCCGGTGATCCGGTCCACGATGCCGTCCAGCTTCCGTGCGGTCTCCGGGGACAGTCCCGGCACCGAGGCGAACCCGTCCGCCTTCGGGGCGGGTGCGGGCGCGGGTGCGCCCCCGGAGGGCCGCCGCGGGTGGAGGAAGCGGGCGAACCGCGGATCGGCCGCCACCGCCTCCGGCGTGCCGTCGATCCGGGAGCGGAGCTCCACCCTGGGGCCGGGGGCGGCCACGGGCAGCCCGGCGGCCAGGCAGGTGTCGGCGAACCCGAGGTCCAGGACGGGCCGCCACCGGCCCGCGTCCAACCGGACCTCGACGCCCTCGGCCCGGACCCGGTCGGCGATGCGGGGGACCAGCGCGTGCAGCTCCGGCGCCATCGGCTGGATCTTCATGTAGCGGCCGTCCTTGACCTGGGAGTACCGCCGGGGGAAGGCGGAGAGCCAGGCCGCGTACCCGCCCTCGGGTACGACCTTCCCGTCCGCCAGGTCGTCGACCAGCCCGAGGGACTCCAGCAGCCGCAGCCAGGCACCTCCGTCGGTCGTGGCATAGGGGAACAGGTTCACCAGGGCGGCCCTGGCGTCCTCCTCCGGCGGGTGCCCGGCGAACACCTTCGCCGCGGCGTCCAGGAGTCTGTCGGTGGCGCAGACCCCCGGGACGTGCGCGGTGAGGATCCGGCCCAGGGCGCGGCCGACCTCGTCGGGTCCGAGTCCGGCGTGCGCGGCCGCCGCCCGCAGCCGGGTGACCAGGTCGGCGGGCAGGTTCGCCTCCCCTCGCGCCCACCCCTCCAGGAACCGCAGGAACTCCCGGTACGCCTCCTCGGCGGGCAGCAGCCCGGCCAGCCGGTCCCAGTGGAGGCGGACCTCCTTGGCGGGCAGGGCGCCGAACCGGGCGAACAGCAGCGCGTTGTCGACCGCGTGCACCTCCGACACCGGCAGCCGGTGCCGGGCCTCTGCCTCCCGGGCCGCGGCGTAGGCCGCCCCGGCCCTGCGGGCGTGGTCGCCGGCCAGCCGGTGGCCGAGGGTGTCCCACAGCCAGGGCAGGTGGTCCAGGGGGAGCCCGGCCCGGGCGGCCCGGGACCCGACCCACTCCAGGGCCCCGGCGAGCTTGCGGGGCGACCGGGGCAGTCCGTCGAGGAACTCGGCGGCGGCCTGCTCGTTGGCGGGGTCGTTGAGGCGGACCCAGTCGAGGTAGAGCGTCGACAGGTGGGGCTGCTGAGGAAGGGGCGGAAGGGGGTGGGGCATGCGGGGAGTATTCCAGCGGGCGCCGACACCGTCGATGAGCGGCCTGCCGCGGGGGGACGTCAGGCCGGGTCAGGCCCGGTCGGGGCCGTCGGCGGGGGTGAAGTGGCGGACGAAGGCCTCGGCCACCGCCCGCACCGCCGGAGAGGCCCACCGGGCGCGGTGGCGGACCAGCCGGACGGGCACGTCCGGGACCGGCGGCCCGTCGAGGGCGGTGAGCGTGCCCGCGGACAGCGCGTCCCGCGCCGCGGTGCGGGGGAGCACACCGACCCCGAGCCCGGCCGCGACACAGGCGCGGGCCGCCTCGCTGCTGCCCAGCCGGGTGAGGTGCGGCCGTGCGCCGGGCCGCGCCTGGAGCTCGCGGGCGACACGGTCGCTGTAGGAGCAGCCCTCCTCGTGCAGGAAGAAGGGCACCCGGGCGAGGTCGTCCCAGGTGAGGGGGGTGTTCGCGGCGGCCAGGGGATGATCGGGAGCGGCGATCAGCACCAGCGGCTCCCGGGACAGCGGCTCGCTCAGCAGGGCGGCGGGCCCGTCGGCGTCCTCCAGCAGCAGGGCGAGGTCCAGGCGGCCCCGCCGCAGGCCCTGCACCGCGTCGGCGGTGCCCACCGGGAAGAGGTGCACGTCGATGTCCGGATGGCTCCGGCGCAGGGCGGCGATGACACGGGGGACCGGCGCCGAGCAGAGGGTGTCCCCGGCGCCCACCGCGACCACCCCGGAGGGGAGCGCGTCCCCCGCGGCCGCCGCCCGCAGCCGGGCCTCGGCCTCCAGGAGGCCGACGGCCTGCTCCAGGACCCGGCCGCCCGCGGCGGTGAGCCGGGCACCGCGCGGCATCCGGTCGAACAGCCGGGTGCCCAGCTCCCGCTCCAGCGTTTTGACGTGGGCGGTCACGGTCGACTGGGACAGGCGCAGCTCCGCGGCCGCGGCGGTGAAGTTCTCCATCCTCGCGACGGCGAGGAACGTACGCAGCAGTCCGGTGTCCACACCGCCACGATAGAGCAGTGATCGGGAACTGTGATCACCACCATCGGAAATCATCGTTTTACCGAATGGCGAACATCCGCGAAGGTGGTGCCATGACACAGCACAGCGTTGACCCCGAGGTCGTCCTGCACCGCTACGCCGCCTTCACGTCCGACCCCGCCGGCGGCAACCCGGCCGGTGTCGTGCTCGACGCCGCGGGCCTGGACGCCGAGAGCATGACCGCACTGGCCGCCGAGGTGGGCTACTCGGAGACGGCGTTCGTCACGGCCCGGGACGACGCCGCCCGGCGGTTCGCCGTCCGCTACTTCAGCCCGCTGGCCGAGGTCGACTTCTGCGGGCACGCGACCATCGCGACCGCCGTCGCCCTGGCGGAGCTGATCGGCCCGGGGCCGATCACCCTGGACACCGCGGTCGGGGAGGTCCCGGTCCACACGGACGCCGACGCCTCCGGTGCCCTGCGTGCCACGCTCACCAGCGTTCCGACCCGCACCCGTCCGGCCGACGAGGACGAGCTCGGCGAGGCGCTGGCCGCCCTGGGCTGGGAGCGGTCCGAGCTGGACCCGGAGCTGCCCCCGCACGTGGCCTTCGGCGGGGTGCACCACCTCGTCCTCGCCGCGGCCACGCGCCGCAGGCTCGCCGACCTGGACTACGACTTCGACGCCCTGGCCGGGGTGATGCGGCGCCGCGGCTGGACCACGGTGCAGCTGGTGTGGCGGGAGGGGGAGGCCCTCTTCCACGCGCGCGACCCCTTCCCCGTCGGCGGGGTCGTGGAGGACCCGGCGACGGGAGCGGCGGCGGCCGCGCTCGGCGGCTACCTGCGCGTGCTCGGCCTCGTCCCGCCGGACGGCACCGTCATCGTCCGCCAGGGGGAGGACATGGGCCGCCCCGGCACGCTGACCGTGGACATCGACCGCGCCGACCCGCGGGTGCGGGTCGGCGGCAGGGCGGTGCGGCTTCCCGGGTGAGCCCGGGGGCTCCCCCGGGAGGCGGTCGAAGACCCCGTCCGCCGGGGACGCCGACCGCCTCCGGGGGTCCCCGGTCAGTGGGAGTGCCCGGCCCCGCCGTCCGAGTGCTCCTCCGAGGTGTCGGAGCCGCCGTCGGCGGCGACCGCGCCGTCCGTGCTCACGGTGAACTCCGCGGTCCGGACCTCGCCGTCGTGCTTGAAGTCGAGGAAGAGCCGGTAGTCGCCGGCGGAGGGGACCGCGGCCTGGAACGTGATCCCGGGCCCGGGCGCGGTCACGCCGTCACCGGGCTCGCCCTCGGGGTGGACGTGCAGGTAGGCGAGGTCGCCGGCGCGCAGCGCGACGAGGTGCCCGTAGGCGCCGAGGTAGGGCTCCAGGTCGGTGACCTCCTCACCGTCCCGGGTGACGGTGAGGGTGATCTCGTTGGTCCGCCCGGGAACGAGGCCGCCGTCGAGGGCGACGGTGTAACCGTCCACCTCCGCGGTCGGGGAGGGCCCGGGGAGGGCCCGGGGCTCGTGGTCGCCGGAGAGCGTGAGGTCCGCGCCGAGGGTGAGTCCGCTCCCGCGCTCCTGCGGGACGAAGTCGGCGAACATCCGATAGGGGCCGGGGGTGCCGAACTCCACAGGGATGCTCCAGGTCCCGTCCTCGGACATCTCCGGGTGCACGTGCTGGTAGCCGGTCATGTCGCGCCCGACCACGATCAGGTGCATCCGCTTGTCGTGCGACTCGTCGAATTCGGTCACCGGCTCCCCGTCGGGGCCCAGGATGCGGAACGCCAGGGTCTCCTCCCCGCCCGCCCGGCCGGGGGCCCCGACCGTTTCGAGCGTGTAGCCGTCCTGGGAGACCTGGAGGCCGGAGGGGGTGTGAGAGGCGTTCACGGCGGCCTCCTCGCCGGTGTCGGCGGCGCTGTCGTGGCCGGTGTGCTCGCTCGTCTCGGCGGTGTCCGGGAGCAGGGGGCCCACCAGGCCGCCGACTCCCAGCGCTCCGCCGAAGGCCACGGCGAGGCCCAGTCCGTAGAGCCCGAGCTTGGCGGGGACGTTCATCCTCGGTGTCCTTTCCTTGCGGCCGGTCCCGGTGGGGCCGTCGGCGACAACTCAAGGAATACCATACCCCCCCAGGGTATACAAGTGCGAGCCCGCTCCACCGGGTGCTCAGGGCCCCGGCTTGTCGCGCGGCGGGCCGGCGGGCGGTTCCGCCGACCACGCCCTCCTGCGAACCCGCCTCCGGTCCGGGTGGTCGCGGGCGTGCGGTCGGGCGTCGGCGGGCCTCCGGCCCCGGTGGCGGACGAGGGGGCCGCGTCGCCGTCGAAGTCCGAGCCCCGGGCGGCGACCGTGCCGTCGACGAGGTCCACCGTCACACCGGTGGCACCGTCGACCCGGCCGGCCGCGGCGCCGGCGGGCCGGTGCGGTGGCCACAGGCCCGTGCCCTCCACCCGATGGATCTGCGCGGCCCCGGTGGCGTCGGCGGTCCGGGCGGCGACCGCTCCGGTCCCACCGGAACGGGTGGTGCGCATGGGCCCCTCGCGCCGCTGTCCCCCGGGGGCGTTCGGGGAGCGGGTTCAAAATACTCCGCAGGGGTACCCGGGAAGCCCGTTCGACCACCGCCGTCCACCTGCGGAACCCCTCGCCGGACGGCTCGCCGGGGGAGTGGGCCCCCTTCGGACAGCCCGCCCGGGACACACCCCCGGAGCCGGGGCGGTCCGGCCTTGTTCCGGTCCGGCGTCCATCACGCTCCCGCCCCGGAAGCAGGCGACAGCCCCGCGCCGCCGGGGAACCCCGGGCGGGGGGAGGCGCGACCTCCGGCGAAGGCCGCGGTGAAGGCGTCGTCGCCGAGGGCGGACCGCACCGTGGCCGTGATGCGGTCGACGTCCCCGCGCTCCTCGGGGGGCAGGGGCGCGGCAGCGGACTCGCGCAGGGCGGCGGCCGCGCCGAGGAGCCGGGCCGCCTCCTCGGGGGCACCCCTCAGGGCCGCCGTACCGGCCAGGCCTTCGAGGGCGAGCGCGACGGCCCTGGGGTCACCGGTGTCCCGGGCGACGGCGAGGCCCTCCCGGTGGAGCTCCTCGGCCGCGGCGGCGTCCCCCCGCTGCTCGGCGGTGAAGCCGAGCTCGGCCAGCCCGAGCGCGACACCCGGGGCGAACCGCACCTCGCGCTCCCAGGCGAGGGCGTCGCGCATGCGGGCCTCGGCGTCGTCGAGGCGGCCCGCCCGGCGGGCGGTGAGGGCCAGACCGGTGAGGGCGAAGGCCTCGCCGGGACGGTAGCCGTGCTCGGCTGCCAGGCTCCGGCCCTGCTCGTGCCACCGGTCCGATCCCGCGTGGTCGCCCGCCAGCAGGGCGATCCGGCCGAGCCCGGACCGGAGCAGCGAGACCTGCAGCCACAGCCCCAGCTCCTCGGCCAGCCGGAGTCCGTCGCGGCACAGGCCGGCGGACCTGCGGTGGTCGCCCTTGATCTCCGCGAGCCGTGCCAGCAGGTCGATGGCCCGGACCCGTCCCCACCGGTCCCCGAGCTCCTCGAAGAGCGCCAGGCTCTCCTCCCCGGACCGTTCGAGGGTGGCGAGGTCGCCTCGGACGAGGGCCTGGTCGGCCTCGGTGGCCAGGGCCGCGGCGGTGCCCCAGCGGTCGCCGGTCCGCCGGAACACCGGCAGCGCCCGTTCCACCAGCTCCCGGCTGAGGTCCAGGTCGCCGGCGCCGAGCAGCACGTCGCTGAGGAACCACTCGGCTCTGGCGCGTTCGCCCGGGTCGGTGATGGTCTCCGCGGGTGTGTCGAAGTCCTCGGCGTGCTCGCTCAGCAGGTCCAGGCCGGTCCGCCAGGCCCGGGCCCGGGCCCGCGTCGCGGTGGGCGCCTGGGCCCGGACGGCCAGTGCCGTCCCGAACGCGCGCCGCCCCTCGCCGATCCGGCCGCGCAGGTACCAGTACCAGGCCAGCGCGTTGACCAGGCGCAGCGCGCGGTGGGCGTCGTGCCGCTGGACCGCCCCCTCGAACGCCGCGCGCAGGTTGGCGTGCTCGGCGTCCAGGCGCCCGAGCCAGACCCGCTGTTCGGAGCCGTACAGCCGCGGTTCCGCGCGTTCGGCCAGCCCGGTGTAGTAGTCCAGGTGCCGGAGGCGGACCCGCTCGGCCTCGCCGGCCTCCTCCAACCGCTCCAGGGCGTAGGCCGCGACCGATTCGAGCAGCCGGTAGCGGGCCCCGCCCGCGCCGTCGGCCCTGACCACCATCGAACGGTCGACGAGACGGGCCAGCAGGTCGAGGACGTCCTCGGGCACCACGTCGCCGCCGTCCGCGCAGACCTCCTCGGCCGCCTCCAGCGTGCAGCCCTCCGCGTGCACCGCGAGCCGCCGCAGGACGAGGCGTTCGGGCCCGGACAGGAGTTCCCAGCTCCAGTCGATCATCGCGCGCAGGGTCCGCTGCCGGGCCGGGCCGCCGCGGTGCCCGGAGGAGAGGAGCCGGAACCGGTCGTCGAGCCGTTCGGCCAGGTCGTGGACGTCCAGTGCGCGCAGACGGGTGGCCGCCAGCTCCAGGGCCAGCGGGACACCGTCCAGCCGGCGGCAGACCGCCGCGACCGCGCGGGCGTTTCCGGCGTCGATCGCGAACCCCGGGACCGCGGCCGCCGCGCGCGCCTCGAACAGCCGGACGGCGCTGAACCTCCGCAGGGCCGCGGGCCCTCCCTCGGCCGCGGCACGGGGCGCCTGAAGCGGCGGTACCGGCCAGACCGTCTCCCCGGCCAGCCCCAGGGGCTCCTGGCCGGTGGCGAGGATCCGCACGTCCGGTGCCGCCCGCAGGAGCCGCTCGCCCAGCGCGGCGACCTCGTCGACCACGTGCTCGCAGTTGTCCAGGACGAGCAGCGCCCGGCGGCCGCGCAGCGCCTCCGCGAGCCGTTCGGCCGGATCGGCGGGCACGCCGGAACGCGGCAGGGCGGACGTGGTGTCGTCGCGGATGCCGAGCACGGCGCCGACGGTTTCCGCGAGCCGTCCGCCGTCCGGCTCCCCGGCCGTCCGGTCGAGGCCGGCCAGCTCGACCAGCCACACGCCGTCCCGGTGGTCCGCGGCGGCCTGTGCGGCGGTCTCCAGGGCCAGCCGCGTCTTGCCGACCCCTCCGGGGCCGGTGAGGGTGACCAGCCGGGCGGACTCCAGCAGCCCCCGGATCCGCGCCGTCGCCTCCTCGCGCCCGATCAGCTCGCTGATCTGGGCGGGGAGGTTCGTCCGCGGGGGCGTTCCGGGCGCGGTGACCAGGGCCGGGTCCTGTTCGAGGATCCGCCGGTGGAGCCCGGCGATCTCCGGGCCGGGGTCCAGGCCCAGTTCCTCGCGCAGGCGGGCCCGGAGGTCGTCGTAGGTCTCCAGCGCCTCGCTCTGCCGTCCGGCGCCGTACAGGGCCCGCATGTACGCCGAACGGAGCCGTTCACGCAGCGGGTGGCGTTTCACCAGGTCGCCCAGCTCGCCCGTCGACGCGCCCGTCCCGCCGGCCTCCAGCCGCGCCTCCTCGCGTTCCTCGAACGCGGTGAGCCGCCGCTCCTCCAGGAACGCGATGACGGGTCGCGCGAACCCCGCGTCGGCGAAGTCGGCGTAGGCCGGTCCGCGCCACAGGTCCAGCGCCTCGGTCAGCAGGTCCGCCCGCGCTCCCGGTTCGGAGGCCGCACGGGCTCTCGCCAGCAGACCGGTGAAGCGCGCCGCGTCCACGTCCCCGGCCGCCGCCCGGAGCCGGTACCCGAGGGACTCCTCGAAGGACACCAGGTCCCGGGCTCCCGGCTCGGCCTCGTCCAGGGCCCGGCGCAGCCGCGAGACCTTGACCTGCAGTGCCCCGACCGGGTTGCGCGGCGGGGCGTCGCCCCACAGGTCGTCGATCAGCCGGTCCACCGGCACCGGGCGCCCCTCGTGCCCGATCAGGACGGCGAGCAGTGCGCGGACCTTCGCCCCGCGCACCACCACCGGGGCGCCGTCCGCCGTCCACACCCCCAACGGCCCGAGCACCCCGAATCGCATGTCCTCAAGCTACCAAGCGGTTCCCCGCGGTTTCGGGCCGCCTCACCCGTGCCGCCGCCGGCGGAAAGCGCGCGGTAAGTGCCGGGCAAGTGCCCGCGGACAAGCTCGGACCACACCGAACCCTTCGAGGAGGACCACCGTGAGATCCCCTGTGAACAGGACCACCGGCGCCAGGTCGCGCTGGGTCCTGGGCCTGCTGGCCTTCTCCAGCCTGATCACTTCGCTCGACTTCACCATCGTGTACGTGGCACTGCCCGACATCGCCCGCCAGGTGGGGCTGTCCGGCCACGCCACCCAGTGGGTGGTCAGCGCCTACGCCATCTTCTTCGGCGGCTTCCTGCTGCTGGGCGGCCGCTCGGCCGACCTGCTGGGCCGCCGTCGCGTGTTCGTCCTGGGCATGGTGCTGTTCGGCGTCGCGTCCCTGCTGGGCGGCCTGGCGACCTCGCCCGAAGCGCTGATCGCCGCCCGGGCACTCCAGGGGGTCGGCGGGGCCGCCCTGTTCCCCGCCACGCTCTCCCTGGTCACCACCGGGTTCGCCGAGGGCCCCGTACGCATCCGGGCGTTGGCCGTGTGGGCCATGGCCGGTGCGGGCGGGCTGAGCCTGGGCGCGCTGCTCGGCGGGATCCTGACCCACGTGTTCGGCTGGGAGGCGGTGTTCCTGGTGAACGTGCCGCTGGTCGCGGCGGGCATCGCGGGCGCGTTCGCCCTGCTCGCCCCCGACGGCCGGCGGGAACGGGGGCGCGGCTTCGACATCCCGGGCGCCCTGACCAGCACGGCCGGACTGACCCTCCTCGTGTTCGCCATCGCCCAGGGGCCCGAGACCGGCTGGACCACGCCCTCCGTCCTCGTCTCCGCCGTCCTGGCCGTGGTGCTGCTGGCCGTGTTCGTCGCCATCGAGGCGCGCACCGCGAACCCGCTGATGCCGCTGCGGTTGTTCGGCAACCCCCACCTGCGTGCGGGCCTGCTGGTGATCCTCACCTTCGGCATCACCATGCAGAACCTCGTGTACTTCCTCACCCTCTACTTCCAGGACGTGCTCGGCTACTCGGCGCTGCAGGGCGGACTGGCCTTCCTGAGCCTCTCGGTGATCATCGCCTTCGCCAACTTCGTCGCCGAGCGCCTGATCATCCGCATCGGAGCCCGCACGACCCTGCTCATCGCCCTGCTGCTCGGTTCCGGCGGCGGCGTGCTGCTGGCCGTCGGCATGCGTGCGGACGGCTCGTACTGGACGATCCTCGCCGGGCTGGTCGTCTACGGACTGGGCATGGGGACGATCTACCCGACCATGTTCGGCACCTCCGGGACCGGTGTGGCCGACGAGGACCAGGGCGCCGCGGGCGGCATGGCCAACACCGCCCTCCAGATCGGGACCAGTGTGGGCCTGGCCGTCCTGGTCGGCGTCTCCGCCTCCGGGCTCACCGACCTGACCGGCGAGGCCCTGCGCGCCGCCACCTCCGACGGCCTGCGCAACGCGGTCTACGTCGCGGCCGCGCTCACCCTGGCGGGCATCCTCGCCGCCCTGACCCTGCCCCGCCGCGCCGTCCCGGCCCCGCCCGCCGCAGCCCGCGGCACCGGGGAGCCGACCCCGACCCGGGCATGAAAAAAGGCCCTGCCGAGCAGGGCCTTCGTTGTGTCCGAGGGGGGACTTGAACCCCCACAGCCTTAACGGCCACTAGCACCTCAAGCTAGCGCGTCTACCTATTCCGCCACCCGGACCGAGTGGTGTCCGGCGGCAGCGCCGCCCGACACGACAACCATAGCAAAGCTCAGGAGTACCCCGAACCGCTTTTCGGGCCGGGGGTGATCATGACAGGGTCGGGGGCGACGAGCACAGTGGACACGGCGGAACGGGAGCGTCCGATGACACGGGAATCCGAGGGCTTGAGCACGGCGGAGGTCGAGGTCGTCGACCTGTGCCGGGAGCTCATCGCCTTCGACACCTCCAACTACGGCGACCACTCCGGGCCGGGTGAGCGCAAGGCCGCGGAGTACGTGGCGGGCAAGCTCGACGAGGTCGGGGTCGAGTCGGCGATCTACGAGAAGCACCCGGGGCGCAGCAACCTCGTGACGCGCATCGGGGGCGCGGATCCGAGCCGCCCCCCGCTGCTCGTCCACGGCCACCTGGACGTGGTCCCCGCCGCGGCGGAGGACTGGACCCACCACCCCTTCGCCGGGGAGGTCGCCGACGGCTGCGTGTGGGGCCGCGGCGCGGTCGACATGAAGAACATGAACGCGATGGTCCTGGCGATGCTGCGTCAGCGGTTGCGCGAGGGGCGGCGGCCGCCGCGCGACATCGTGCTGGCCTTCCTCGCCGACGAGGAGGCCGGCGGCACCTGGGGCGCCCAGTACCTGGTGGACGAGCACCCCGAGCTGTTCGCGGACTGCGACGCGGCGATCAGCGAGGTCGGCGGGTTCTCGTTCACGGTGAAGGAGAACCGGCGGCTCTACCTCATCGAGACCGCGGAGAAGGGCATCGCCTGGATGAAGCTGACCGCGCGCGGCACCGCCGGGCACGGTTCGATGGTCAACCGGGACAACGCGGTCACCGAGCTGGCGGCGGCGGTCGCCCGGCTGGGGGAGCACGAGTTCCCGGTGCACCTGACCCCCACGGTCCGCACGTTCCTGGAGGAGATCTGCGAGGAGTTCCGGATCCCCTTCGACGAGAACGACCTGGACGCGACGGTGGCCCGGCTGGGGCCGATCGCCCGGATGATCGGGGCGACCCTGCGCAACACCCTCAACCCGACGGTGCTGGGCGGCGGGTACAAGGCGAACGTCATCCCCGGTGAGGCGACCGCCCAGGTGGACGGGCGCTTCCTGCCCGGTACCGAGGCCGACTACTTCGCGAAGATCGACGAGCTGCTCGGCCCCGGCGTGAGCCGGGAGTTCATCCACCACCTGCCCGCGGTGGAGACCCCCTTCGAGGGCGGGCTGGTGAACGCCATGTCGGCGGCCCTGCTGGCGGAGGACCCCGAGGCGCGCGCCGTCCCCTACTGCCTGTCGGGCGGGACGGACGCCAAGAGCTTCTCCCGGCTGGGCGTCCGCAACTTCGGGTTCGCGCCGCTGAAGCTGCCCCCGGAGCTGGACTTCGCGGGCATGTTCCACGGTGTGGACGAGCGGGTGCCGGTCGACGGGCTGCGGTTCGGCGTCCGGGTGCTGGACCGGTTCATCGAGATGAGCTGACGCCCGGGCGGGCGGGTGCCGGGCCGGGCCGGCGTCGGGACGGGAGGGTCCGTCACCACCTGTGATGATTCGTCCCCTGGTCGTGCCGGGAACTTCTCGGCACGACCCCCTTGTTCGCGTGCGCAGTCACGGAACGTGATGCTACGGTGTCTCTGAGTTCAAGGTTGTGGTGGCTCGGGCACGTCCGCCGTGTGACCACCGCATCCGACCGGGCGGCGCCGCCGCACGGGACCGTCCAGTAGTGGGAAACGAGGGGGCATCCATGGTGCTCACGGGCCGGGAGTGGTCGGTATCGACCGTCCGCGCCACCCGTGGCGACCGTGCCCTCTGCCGCCTACTGCTCCTGTCCGGCATCGTGGCCGTCGCTTGGCTGGCCGGGGTGGGTGTCGCCCAGGGCGACACCCACCCCGGCGGGCTCGCCGACCGGGTCCTGGGCTCCGAGGGGGTCGTCGAGGAGGTCGGCCGCTCGGCCGGCGAGGAGGTCCGGGTCACCGGCGCCGCCGCCCGGGCCGCCACCGGCGCCCTGACCGGCACCGTCGTGCCCCAGGCCGCCGCGCTCCCGGAGAACGTCCTCGACGAGACCGGCGTCTCCGGTGCCCTGGAGGGCACCTCCACCGGGCGCGTCGTCGAGGACACCGCCCGCGCCGTGGACGGCACCGCCCAGGGGGCGGGCCGACTGGTCGGCTCCGTCGCCACCACCGGGCGCGACGTGGTGGACTCCGCCGACGGCGCCCTGCGCGAAAGCGACCTGGTGGGCGGTGTCACCGACCTGGCCGGGCCCGCGGGCGCCCTCGACACCCTCGACGGCACCGTCACCGCGACGATGCCCGTCGACCTGCCGCTCCTCGGCGGCCCCGACACCCCCGCCGCCGTGGCACGTCCCGCGGTGGACCGGGCGGTCGGCTCGGCCGCCGACGCGGTCGAGCGGGCGGGACGCAACGAGCGCACCGCACCCGTCTTCGGGATGCTCGCACCCGCCGCCGGACCGAGCGAGGCCTCCGCGCCGGCCGTCGACGGCGGCGCCCGCGCGGCCGACACCGACCCCGGTGAGCGCATCCGCCTCATCGCGGGCGGTTCCCACGGGCCGAGCGGCGCCGACGCCACCGGTGCGTCCGCGCCGTCGTTCCCCGCGCCCGGCGCCGCCGGGTTCCTGATGGCCCGGGCCGACCACCTGGCCCCGCGGATGCAGCGGGTCGCCCTTCCCGGCGACCCCACCCTCGTCGTGCGCGACGCCGCCGACGACCCCTCCTTCTCCCCCGACTAGCCGCGACTTCACCAGCCGCGGTCGGTCCGGCGTGCCCTGCACGCCCCTTTCCACCCCGCCGACTCCCCGGAGGCCCCCGCTCGGGTCCCTTTTCCCGGGAGTCGGAACGACCGCGGTCCACGCAGCAACCATGACCTTCTTCGCTGACAAGGACACGCGAGATGAACCACCGGACACACGCCAGGATCGCGGCTCTGACCGCCGCCGGGCTCCTGGCACTGGCCCCGGCCGGGACCGCCCAGGCGGACACCTCCACCAGCGGCAACGGATCGATCGCCGGAGGGAACCAGATCCACGCCGACCTCGACGCCCCGGTCGACGTCTGCGGCAACTCGCTGGCGATCCTCGGAGCGGCCGGCGCCCAGTGCGCGGGCGGGGACGCCGTGACCACCGACAAGGACAAGGACAAGGGCCTCCCCGGCTACGCGCCGGAGCCTTCGGAGAGCCCGTCCGAGGGGCCCTCCGAGGGCCCGTCGGAGGGACCGTCCGAATCCCCGTCGGAGGGACCGTCCGAGGGCCCCTCCGAGAGCCCGTCGGAAGGACCCTCGGAAGGGCCTTCGGAGAAGCCCTCGGAGGAGCCGTCCGAGGGCCCCTCGGCGGGGGAGAGCCCGAGCGGACCGCCCTCCGACTCCGGCACCCCGGGTGAGCGGCCGTCCGACTCCTCGGCGGCCCGGCTCCCGCTGACCGGATCCTCGGGCCTGCCGGGCCTGCTCATCGCCGCGATCGCCGTGGCCTTGGCAGGGATCGGCATGGTCCTGGCGGGCCGCCGACGCTCCCGAGCCTGACCGGAAGGCTTCCCGGGCCGCCTCGGCGGCCCGGGGGTTGACGCGAGTCCCGTAGCACCGGCCGAGGCCATGTGCGCGGGGTTCACGTCAGCCGCCGCCCCACCAGGGCGGAGCTGACCGACGGGGCGCGCACGTCCGTCCGCATCCGGCGGACCGGGCGGCGACGCAGCCCTCGAGCACCGACCGGCACGCACCGCCCAGGTGCGGAGCCGGGAGGACGATCCCCGGCCTTGGCCGAAGGCCCGTACCCCACCCAGGGGTGTGGAACGGCCTGTGGCCCGAGCACACACCTTCTCATCTGCACGTTTTCTCGAAAGGAACTTCCCACATGTCTAAGTGGGTCAGGACCTCCGCGAAGTCCGTCCTGCTGGCGGCGGGCTTCGTCGCCCTGGGCAGCGGCGTGGCCTTCGCCGACACCGACGCCGCCACCAGCGGTAACGGCTCCGTCCTCGGCGGCAACCAGGCCGTCGTCAACGCCGACGTCCCGGTCAACGTGACCGGCAACGCGGTCGGCGCCGTCCTGGGCGTGGCCGGGGCCTCCACCACCGACTCCGACGCCGTCGTGGTGGACCGCCAGCGCGACGAGGTCGCCACCTCCGGCAACGGCTCGGTGCTGGGCGGCAACCAGCTGGTGATCGACGGAGACGTCCCGGTCAACGTGACCGGCAACGCGATCGCCGCCGTCGGCGGCATCGCCGGTGCCTCCTCCACCGACTCCGACACCGTCGTGCACGAGGGCCACGGCCACCGCCACGGCCACCACGGCCACCACGGTCGCCGCGGCCACCACGACCCCGAGGTCGCGACCTCCGGCAACGGCTCCCTGATCGGCGGCAACCAGCTGGTCGGTGACCTGGACGTCCCGATCAACGTGTCGGGCAACGCGATCGGCGCCGTCGGCGGCGTCGCGGGCGCCGCGGCCACCGACGCGGACGCCATCGTGCGCGAGGGCCGCGGTCACGGCCACGGCCACGGCCACCACCACGGGCGGGACCACTACGCCGCGGAGACCGAGATCACCGCGGCCGACCTGATCGGCGAGGCGACCCGGAACGCGAGCCTGCTGCCCGACACCTCCGGCGTGGACGCCGGCGTCCTGCGCCAGTCCGCCCCGGTCCGCGAGCACCAGTCGATCGCCACCTCCGGCAACGGCTCGGTCCTGGGCGGCAACCAGCTGGTCGGCCACCTGGACGTCCCGGTCAACGTGACCGGCAACGCGATCGGCGCCGTCGGCGGCGTCGCCGGCGCGGCCTCCACCGACAGCGACGCGGTCGTCAAGGAGGCGCACGAGCACATCGCGACCTCGGGCAACGGTTCACTCGCCGGCGGCAACCAGGCCGTGCTGCACGGCGACATCCCCGTGAACGTCGCCGGCAACGCGGTCGCCGCGGTCGCCGGCGTGGCGGGCGCCAGCTCCACCGACGACGACGCGGTCGTCGTGCACCAGAGCGCCCCCGAGCACCAGTCCGGCGCGCTGGACGTGCTGCCCGCGGTCCAGCAGCTCCCCGAGCTGCCGGTCTCCGAGACGCTGCCCGTCGAGTACACCGTGACCGAGTCCGCCCACCAGGCGGTCGCCGAGCACGCCCCGGAGCACGTCGGCGCGCTGCCCGCGCCCGGCACGTCGATGGACCCGGTCAGCCAGGTCCTGGGCGCCGCGGGCGTCGGCCTGTAGCGACGCGGACGGGGGAGGGGAGTCCCGACCCGTTCCCGCGCCCGTGGTGCGGTGCGCCTCGTTCCGTGAGGAACGCGGTGGACTGCGAGGTGCCGAACACCACAGGCGGGGGCCGGGGGGACGACCGGAGCCCGGAGCGGCACGTGCAGGGTGCCGTGTGCGTCACTCGAGTACGAGCACGAGGGGGACCGCCTCCGCACGCCCGTTCCGTGAGGAACGCGGTGGACTGCGGGCGGGTGGGGGTGGCCGCCGACCGCTCGGGACCACAGTCGAGTCCTCCCGGGAATATCCGGGAGGACTCGCCGCTTTGTGGGGGGTACGGGCATCCGGCTCCCCATAAAGTGTGATGGAAGTCACTCCAGGGGCGCGTTCCGGGTGATCGCCGGAGTCGGAGACCGCCCCGCGGCCCGCGCCATCGGTGCACGGTCTGCACCGTACGGGCCGGTAGCGGTGCGGCGAGCGCTTATTCTGCGGTTGCCGGTGGGTGAGAGCCCGCTCTCCGCGGTGGCGGCCCCGTGTACACGGGGGCCCCGCCCGCCCACCGACGGGGGAATGCCTGGAGTTTCGGTTACCGTCGGAATCCACGGAACCGAGGGACCGCGGCCGACAGATCACGCAGAGGCTAGACGCAGACGTAGGGGAACACGTGCCACCCACCAAGGGCAGCGCCGGCAAGAACGGCTCGCAGGACAGCGGACGACGGGGCTCGGGGACCGCTCTCGTCATCGTCGAGTCGCCGGCCAAGGCCAAGACCATCGCGGGCTACCTGGGCCGCGGTTACGTCGTGGAGTCCAGCATCGGACACATCCGCGACATGCCCACCAAGGCCGCGGAGATCCCCGCCAAGTACAAGGGCGAGCCGTGGGCGCGCCTGGGCGTCAACGTCGACGGCGACTTCGAGCCCCTCTACGTGGTCAACGCCGACAAGAAGTCCCACGTGCGCAAGCTCAAGGAGCTCATGGCGGAGGCCGACGAACTCCTCCTCGCCACCGATGAGGACCGCGAGGGAGAGGCCATCGCCTGGCACCTCCTCGAAGAGCTCCGGCCCAAGATCCCGGTGCGCCGCATGGTGTTCAACGAGATCACCAAGGAGGCCATCCAGCGGGCCGCCGACAACACCCGCGACCTCAACACCCGCCTGGTGACGGCCCAGGAGACCCGGCGCATCCTCGACCGCCTCTACGGCTACGAGGTCTCGCCGGTGCTGTGGAAGAAGGTCATGCCCCGGCTCTCCGCGGGCCGGGTGCAGTCCGTGGCCACCCGCCTGGTGGTCGAGCGCGAGCGCGAGCGGATGGCGTTCACCCCCGCCGAGTACTGGGACCTCAAGGCCCTCTTCGACGCCTCCGGCGCGAACATCCCCGCGGGCGACCCCACCGACTTCCCGGCCACCCTGGTCTCGGTGGACGGCACCCGTGTCGCCGTGGGCCGCGACTTCACCGCCCAGGGCACCGTCCGCCCGGACCGCACCGTCCTCCAGCTCGACGAGGAGGCCGCCCGCGCCCTGGCCGGCCGGCTGTCCGGCGCGGCCTTCTCCGTGTCCGCGGTGGAGCGCAAGCCCTACCGCCGCTCGCCGTACGCGCCGTTCCGCACCACCACCCTCCAGCAGGAGGCCTCCCGCAAGCTGGGGCTGTCGGCCAAGCAGACCATGCAGGTCGCCCAGCGGCTCTACGAGAACGGCTACATCACCTACATGCGCACCGACAGCACCACGCTGTCGGACAGCGCGGTGCGCGCCGCCCGCTCCCAGGCGCAGCGCCTGTACGGCGCGGACCACCTGCCGGACCAGCCCCGCGTCTACGCCAAGAAGGTCAAGAACGCCCAGGAGGCGCACGAGGCCATCCGCCCGGCCGGGGACGAGTTCCGCACCCCCTCCCAGACCGGGCTGAGCGGTCCCGAGCGCCGCCTCTACGAGCTGATCTGGAAGCGCACCGTCGCCTCCCAGATGAAGGACGCCGTCGGCGAGTCCGTCACCGTCAAGGTGCAGGGCACCTCCTCGTCCGGCGAGGTGGCCGAGTTCAACGCCACCGGCAAGATCATCACCTTCCACGGCTTCCTCAAGGCCTACGTGGAGGGCTCGGACGACCCGGCCGCCGACCTCGACGACCGCGAACGGCGGCTGCCGCCGGTGGCCGAGGGCGACGCGCTCACCGCCCGGGACCTGACCGCCGAGGGGCACAGCACCCGCCCGCCCGCCCGCTACACAGAGGCGAGCCTGGTCAAGGAGCTGGAGGAGCGGGAGATCGGCCGGCCCTCCACCTACGCCTCGATCATCGGCACCATCCTCGACCGCGGCTACGTGTTCAAGAAGGGCACCGCCCTGGTGCCGTCGTTCCTGGCGTTCGCCGTGGTGCAGCTGCTGGAGCGGCACTTCGGCAACCTGGTCGACTACGAGTTCACCGCCCGCCTGGAGGGCGTGCTCGACTCCATCGCCCGCGGCGAGGCCGAGAGCCTGCCGTGGCTGCGCCGGTTCTACTTCGGCGGCGACTCCGCCGACGGGGAGCGGGAGGCCGGCCTCAAGGAGCTGGTCGACGACCGCCTCGGCGACATCGACCCCAAGGAGATCAGCTCCCTGCCGGTGCCGGGCACCGAGGGCATCGTCCTGCGGGTCGGACGCTACGGCCCCTACCTGGACCGCGACGGCGTCCGCGTCAACGTGCCCGAGGACCTGGCGCCCGACGAGCTGACCCCGGACAAGGCCGAGGAGCTGTTCGCCCAGCCCAGCGGCGACCGCGAACTGGGCACCGACCCCGAGACCGGGCACCTCGTCGTGGCCAAGTCCGGGCGCTTCGGCCCCTACGTCACCGAGGTCATCGAGGAACCGGAGGAGAACGGCGGCAAGAAGGCCAAGGCCGCCAAGCCGCGCACCTCCTCGCTCCTCAAGTCGATGTCCCTGGACACCGTCACCCTCGACGACGCGCTCAAGCTCCTCTCGCTGCCGCGCGTGGTCGGCGAGATCGACGGCGAGGAGGTCACCGCGCAGAACGGCCGGTACGGGCCCTACATCAAGAAGGGCACCGACAGCCGCTCCCTGGCCTCCGAGGAGCAGATGTTCACGGTCACCATCGAGGAGGCCAAGGAGCTGTTCGCCCAGCCCAAGCAGCGCGGCCGCCGCACCGCCGCGCCGCCGCTGCGCGAGCTGGGCAAGGACCCGGTGTCGGGCGCCGTCATGCTCATCAAGGACGGCCGGTTCGGCCCCTACGTCACGGACGGGGAGGTCAACGCCTCGCTGCGCAAGGGCGACGAGGTGGAGTCCATCACCGACGAGCGGGCCGCCGAGCTGCTCGCCGAGCGCCGGGCCAAGGCGCCGGCCAAGAAGCCCGCGGCGAAGAAGGCCCCGGCCAAGAAGACGACCGCGAAGAAGACCACCGCGGCGAAGAAGACCACGACCGCCAAGAAGGCACCCGCCAAGAAGACGGGCACGCCCCGCAGCACGGCCAGGGCCGCCGACGAGGCCTGAGCCGCGCCCCGCGGGGCACGGGGCCGCCCCGGACGCACACCCGACCGCCCCGGACCGGACCGCCTCCGGCCCGGGGCGGTCCGCGTCGTGTGACACCGGGTGTCCGGGTCGGTACGATCTCCACGTCCTCTCCGGGGCCCGCTGTACCCCTGTTCGGAGATGATCTTCCGTACTACGCTGGGTGTGGCCGATGGGGACACCGAAACGCACGTGATCCCCGACCGATCCATCGCATTCCTCAGCGGACGACGGCCCATTCCTCTTCCCCCTCACCGAATAACCTTGAGCGCTATGAGCAGACCTGCATCTCCGGGAGCGCCGTCCGAGGCGCACAACGTCCTCGCGATCACTCCCTTCCGAAGGCTGTGGATCTCGCTCGTGCTGTCCGGACTGGGTGATTGGCTGAGCCTGCTGGCTCTGGTCTCCCTGGCCGCGATCTTCACGTTCGACGCCCCGGCCCCGGTCCGGTACCTGGCCATCGCCGGTGTCCTGGCCGTCAAACTCGCCCCCTCCGTCCTGTTCAGCCCCCTCGTCGGGGCGCTCGTGGACCGGCTGGACCGCCGGTGGACCATGGTCGGGGGCGACGTCCTGCGCGGCCTGCTCTACGTCTCGGTCCCCGTGGTGGGCCTGCTGGCCCCCGGGTTCGCGCTGCCGTGGCTGTTCATCGCGGCTCTGCTCGCGGAGATCGTCGAACTGCTGTGGACCGGAGCCCGGGACTCCGCGATCCCCAACCTGGTGCCCCGCAAGCTGCTGGGCCAGGCCGACCGCCTGGTGCTGCTCACCTCCTACGGCACCGCCCCGGTCGCCGCCCTGCTGTTCGCGGCCCTGGCCTCCGTCAGCGGCGTGCTCGGGGCGCTCGCCCCCTCGCTGGCCTCCCCCGAGGCCGACATCGCGCTCTACCTCAACGGCCTGCTCTTCTTCGCCGCCGCCGGGCTGGTCGCCGGACTCCGGATCCCCGGGCACCGGCCCGCCAAGGAGACCCAGAGCCCCACCCGCGACGCGCGCATCCTCCCGTCCGTCGCCCGGGGCCTGCGCGGTACCGGGGAGCCGGTCCTGCTGCGCGGGCTGTCCCTGGGGCTGGTCGCCACGGTCGTCGCGGTGGGCGCCGTCGTCGGCGTCGGCCGCCTGCACGTCGAGGGCCTGGGCGCGGGCAACGCCGGGTTCGGCATGCTGTTCGCCGCCGCGCTGGGCGGCACGGGCCTGGGCGCCGTCGCCGGTCCCCGCATCCTGAAGCTGCTCAGCCGCCGCCGTCTGTTCGGGCTCACCGCGGTCGGTGCCGCGCTCCTGCTGCTGTTCACCGGCGCCGTCGGGGACATGGTCCTGGCCGCCGTCCTGGCCCTGGTCGTGGGCGTGGCCGCGGGCATGGCCTGGGCGACCGCCCTGGGCGTGGTCACCCGCGAGGTCGAGGAGGAGCACCGCACCGCGGTGCACGCCCACCTCAACGGCGCGGCCCGCCTGGCCCTGGTGCTGACGGCGGTGCTGGCCCCGGTCGCCGCCGGGTTCGTCGGCGACCACGCCCTGCCGGTCGGCCCGCTCACCTACGACCTGCGCGGCAGCGCCGTCGTGCTGATGGCGGTCGCCCTGCTCGCCGTCGTCGCCGCCGCGGTCGCCCACCGCCAGGTCAACCGGAACGACCCCGAGGCGGGCCCGGGCCTGCTCCCCGAGCTGTTCGCGGCGCTGCGCGGAGTCGAGATCACCGAGCCCGTCGCCGAGGACGAGCGCCCCTCCGGGGCGTTCATCGTCGTCGAGGGCGGTGAGGGCGCGGGCAAGTCCACCCAGGTCCGCGAGCTCACCGTGTGGCTGCGCGACCAGGGCTTCGAGGTGGTCAGCACCCGCCAGCCCGGCGCCACCAAGCTCGGCATGCGGCTGCGCGCCCTGCTGCTGGACCGGGAGAACTCCCACATCACCCCGCGCGCCGAGGTCCTGTTGTACGCCGCGGACAAGGCCGACCACGTCCAGCAGGAGATCCTGCCCGCGCTGCGCCGCGGCGCCGTGGTCGTCAGCGACCGCTACACCGACTCGCTGCTCGCCTACCAGGGCACCGGCCGCGACCTGGCGCTGTCGGACATCCGCGACATCAGCTCGTGGGCGGTGCAGGGGCTGGTCCCCGACCTGACGGTGCTGCTGGACGTGCGCCCGGAGGAGGGCCTGTCCCGGCTGGGCGGCCCGGCCGACCGGATCGAGTCGGAGTCCGTGGAGTTCCACGAGCGGGTCCGCAGGGGCTTCCTCGACCTGGCCCGGCAGGACCCGGACCGCTACCTGGTCCTGGACTCCCGGGAACCGCGCGAGAAGATCACCCGCGAGATCCAGAAGCGGGTCCGCGCACTGCTGCCCGACCCGGTCCCGAGCAGCGCCGAGGCGGTCACCGGCATGATCCCGGTCATCAAGAACGACTGACCCGAGCGCGGCCGGGCGGGGCCCGGGGGCGCATGCCCCCGGGCCCCACCCGTTCCCGGAACCGCCCCGGACGGCGGAACGGGCCTGTGGACGGCGGCCCGACCGTCGCCCCCGGCTCCTATCCTGGAGCCCTGGCAGGTCTTTCTTCCTGGGGGTGGAGTGTGACGGTCTTCGACGACCTGGTCGGTCAGCGGACCGCGGTGGGCCACCTGCGGCGGGCGGTGGCCGGCGCCGCCGACCTCGTGGCCGGGGGGGCGGGCGCGGGCATGACCCACGCCTGGCTGTTCACCGGGCCGCCCGGCTCGGGGCGCTCCGAGGCCGCCCGCGCCTTCGCCGCCGCACTGCAGTGCCGCGACGGCGGCTGCGGCCACTGCGACTCCTGCCACCAGGTCATGGCCGGGACCCACCCGGATGTGCTGTACGTGCGGCCCAGCGGGCTGAGCTTCGGTGTGGCGGCCACCCGCGAGCTGGTCCTGCGGGCCGGGTCCAAACCCTCCGGCGGACGGTTCCGGATCGTGCTGTTCGAGGACGCCGAGCGCGCCACCGAGGCGGCCTCCAACGCGCTGCTCAAGGCGGTGGAGGAGCCCTCGCCGCGCACCGTGTGGCTGCTGTGCACGCCCACCCCCGACGACCTGCTCGTCACCATCCGGTCCCGGTGCCGCCTGGTCACCCTCACCACCCCCACCACCGCCGAGATCGTCGACGCGCTCACCCGCGCCGGGGACGTCGACGAGGCCACGGCGCGGGCCGCCGCCCTTGCCTCGGCCGGACGGGTGGACCGGGCCCGTCGGCTCGCCACCGACCCCGAGGCGCGCCGCCGCCGCGAGGAGGTGCTGTCCATCCCGGCCCGACTCAACGGCATCGGCGCCTGCGTCACCTTCGCAGCCCGGCTCTACGAGATCGCCGAGGAGGAGTCCAAGGCGATCACCGCCGCCCTGGACGGCAGGGAGAAGGAGGAGCTGCGGGCCGCCTTCGGCGAGGGCTCCACCGGCAAGGGCGTGGCCAAGGCCATGCGCGGCTCCGCGGGGGCCATGAAGGACCTGGAGGAACGGCAGAAGCGCCGGGCCACCCGGATCAAGCGCGACTCCTACGACCGCGCCCTGCTGGACCTGGCCGCCTTCTACCGCGACGTGCTCACCCTCCAGCTCGGGGCGTCCGTCGAGCGCTCCACCGCGGAGCGCTCCGGCGACCTGGAGCGGATCGCCCGCTCCAGCACCCCGGAGGCCACCCTGCGGCGCATCGACGCCATCATGGCCTGCCGCGGGCGCATCGCCGCCAACGTGCACCCGCAGATCGCCATGGAGGCCATGACCTCCGCCCTCCTCATCGGCTGAGGCCCCGGGGCGGGGCGGCGCCCGGCGCGCACGCCCCGGCGGATACGGTCGACGTACGGCGCCACCCCCCGTCGCAACCGGATCGGCGGTCCGGCCGTCACAGGCAGGGGTGGAACCGATCGACGAAAAGGATGGGAACGCGTGGCGACGAGGCTGCGGGCAGGGGTGGCGGCGACGCTCACCGGCACGGTGCTCCTGGTGAGCGGATGCACGGCACCGACACCGGGCGGTGGAGACCAGGAGCAGGGGACCGACACTTCGCTCGGCGCCCTGGGCGACATCACCGACCAGGAACTCGCCTGGGGCGGCTGCGAGAGCGGACCCTCCGACGCCGAGTGCGCCACCTACGAGGTGCCCCTGGACTACGACGAGCCCGACGGCGAGCGCATCGAGATCGCGGTCAAGCGGATGTCCGCCACCGGCGACGACGTCATCGGCTCCCTGCTGGTCAACCCCGGCGGTCCGGGCGGCTCCGGATACGACTACGTCGACCACGCCTCCTTCATCGTCAGCGACCAGGTGCGCGAGCGCTTCGACCTGGTCGGCTTCGACCCGCGCGGGGTCGGCCGCAGCACCCCGATCACCTGCCTGCCCGCCGGGGAGCTCGACGACTTCATCGGCACTGAGGCCGAGAGCGCCGACGAGGACGGCGACATGTCCGAGCTGACCGAGGCCGGCATCGCCGACATGGAGGAGGGCAGCCGGGAGTTCGTGGAGGCCTGCCGGGCCAACGCCCCCGACCTGATGCTCAACATCGGCACCGTCAACGTCGCCCGCGACATGGACGTGCTGCGCGCCCTCCTGGGCGACGAGAAGCTCACCTACCTGGGCGCCTCCTACGGCACCCACATCGGCGCCCACTACGCCGAGCAGTTCCCCGAACGGGTGCGCGCGCTGGTGCTCGACGGCGCCGTCGACCCCACCCTGGGCCAGCTCGAACTGAGCGTCGCCCAGGCGACCGGGTTCGAGACCGCACTGCGCGCCTTCGTCGAGGACTGCCTCACCCGCACCGACTGCCCGCTGGGAGAGAGCGGCGACCCGGTCGAGGACGGCGTGGCCGCCCTCGACGGGTTCCTGGCGTCGACCGCCCGGGAGCCGCTGGCCAACAGCATGGACGACCGGGAGATCAACCGGACCCGCGCCGAGCTGGGCGTGCTCGCCGCCCTGTACTCCGAGTCCTGGTGGGAGCGGGTCCGCGAGGGCCTGGACGACGCCATGAACGACGGGGACGGCACCGTGCTCCTCCAGCTCGGCGACGAGCTGTACAGCCGCGGCGACGTGGAGGAGTACGAGAACTCCACGGCCGCCCTCATCGCGGTCAACTGCTCCGACTCGCCCAGCCCGCGCGAGGTCGGGGCCTACGCCGAGGCCGCCGAGGAGGCGGGGGAGGAGTCCCCGATCTTCGGCCCGAGCCTGGCCTGGGGCGCGCTGCCGTGCGCGTTCTGGCCCGAGGAGGCGGTCTACGACGGCGGCCCGCTGGACGCTCCGGGTGCCGCGCCGATCATGGTGGTGGGCACCACGCGCGACTCCGCGACCCCGTACGCCTGGGCCGAGGCGCTGGCCGAGGCGCTGGAGTCCGGCTTCCTGGTCACCCGGGACGGGGACGGCCACACCGGCTACCGGATGGGCGACACCTGCGTGGACCGCATGGTCGACGCCTACCTGATCGACCTGGAGGTCCCGGCGGACGGGATGGCCTGCGCCTGATCCCGGCGCGGAGTGCCGGGGCCGAAACCGTGTACCCGGCACTCCGCGAAGACGCTAAACTGGTGATCGCCTCGCCGCGTGGAACCGCGCGGCGTCGCGCCGCCTTAGCTCAGTCGGTAGAGCGATTCACTCGTAATGAATAGGTCGTCGGTTCGATTCCGACAGGCGGCTCAGCACAAACGCCACCCCGGTCCGGGGTGGCGTTTCGCGTAGGGGCCGAAAGCGGTTCCGAAGCGTGTCGGCCGCCCCCGGAGCCGGCTCCGGGGGCGGCCGGGCTCCGGACCCCGCCGGTGGGGGACATGTCCGACACGCCACGTGGGCGAATGATGACCTTTCGTGTCCAGTGGCCGGGGGCGGGGCTGGGTAAGGGCACCGCATGAGCCTCTTGTTCATGCTGTTGGCGCTGGTGGGCGCGGTGGTCGTGCTGGCGGGCGGGTCCTATGCCCTGCGGCGGGTCATCGGCGCGGTCGCCGCCCGCCTGGAGGCGGACGAGGCCCCCGCTCCGGTGGAACCCGCTCCGGACCCGCAGGTCGGCGGGTACGTTCCCGCCCCGCGCGCCCCCGGCGAGCTGCCGGCGCGGCTGCGGGCGCGGGCGGCCAACCTCGTGGCGCTGGGCCGCACCGAGGAGGCGGTCCGGCTGGTGCGCGACCGCCTCGACGGTGACGAGGAACAGGCCCGCGGCATCGTCGCGGAGCTGGGCGGCGACGCCCCGCCGGCCCTCGAACGCTGATCACATCCTGGTCCGGCTCCGCAGAGCGCTCCAGACGGCCGTGCCGACGAACAGGATCGCCGCGATGACGGTGAGCCAGAACAGCCCCTTGACCAGCAGCCCCAGGATCGCGAGGAACAGCCACAGCGCCAGCAGGATGAGGATGAGGTAGACCATGTGCCCTCCTGAGAGTCCGGTTCCCCACCGACTACCCGCCCGGGGGGCACGGCACGCCCTGTGGAGGGATGTGCGGAACACGTCTCGCGGGGTATGGGGGGTGCATGAGTCTGGAAGAGGCATCACGTCAGCTGGAGGCGGCGATCCACGACGCGCGGGTCGCCTTCGACTGCATCCTCCTGGAGGAACTGGACCGGGCGCACATCAACGCCATCACCGCCAGGGCCGCGGTGGACGCGGCGGAGCAGGCCATCCGGGTGGAGCTGGAGAGAAAGAAAGAGGAGTCCGGCCAGGGCCGGGAGGAGGGGGAGGAGATCCCCTTCTCGGATTGATACCGACCTTTTTCGAACGGATTTTCGAACAACGGGTATGCTCGGAGCATGCCCGATCAGTCGCTGAGTCCGGACTGGCCCGCGAGTGTGCACCCACCCGGGTCGGACTCCTTCGAGCGGACGGCCGCGGTGTGGCTGTTCGACCTCCTGCCCGCCGACTACCGGTTGCACGGGGTCCTACGGCGACACCCGGTCGCGCTCTCCCGGTTGGCGCGCCACCACCTCGCCGCGGTCCTGGCCGCCACCCGGGAGGGCTACCGCACCGCCCGGGTCGACCTGAGCGGCCATCTGCCGCCGCACGCGATCGAACAGGTGATGCGCGCCTACCAGGCGGAGGGACGGCGCACCGCCGCCGTCCTGCGCTCCGTCGAGGCCGTCGACGCGGCCCTGTCGTCCTCCCTGCATGACGGAGAGGCGTACGAGGAGGGGGCGTGAGGCCCCGCTCAGGCGGTCACCCGGACCACCACGGCGACCTCGTCACCGGTGTTGACCAGGTGCCGGTTCCCGCCCAGCGAGCCGCCGGCCACCCGGGCCCTGCCGGGGACCAGCTCCGCCGCGGAGCGCATGCGCCCGTCGGCACCGGAGGAGATGAGGTGCGCGCGCCCGCTCACCAGGAACAGCACCTCCATGTCGGCGGCGCGCGGGGACACCGGGCCGGACACGAACCCGTTGGGCTCGAGCGCCACGGTGCTCACCCGCAGCCGCCCGCCGGCGTGGCGGCGTGCGACGCGCGGCGCGGGCTGCCAGCGCCCCCGCCGGGCGGGCCACAGGGTGGGCCGGGCCAGGGCCGCGGCGGCGCCGCGGGCGGCGGCCGCCAGGCGCCCGACCGTGGGAAGCCGGTGTCCGGCCAGGTGGGCGTAGCCGGAGCTGCGGCCTGCGTCCACCACGTCTCCGATGCCCTCCACCGACACGCCGCGCAGCGCGGTGTCGTCGGAGGGGGTGCGGGCGGGCGGGGCGGTGCGTACGGAGAGAGCCTGCTGGGCCATGGCGGGAAGATCCTTCGTGTGCGCGCCGTCGGCGGCGCGGATGTCGTCCGGGGGCCCCGTCGCGCAGGGGACGGGGCGGGCGGTGCCGGTGCCGTAGAGGGCACGGGGGACCGCGGTGGATGCACGGGGCGGGGCCGCCGAAACAGGTCACGCGCGCGGGTGCGCGGACGGGCGGGCCCGGAGCCTACGGGGTGGACACACCCCGGAGAGGGCTCAGCGACGACAACACGGACACGCCGCACAGGCCGGGTGGCAGGGGGCCTGGAGGGCCCTGCGAGCCATGGCGTCGGTGCGGGTGCGCGGATACATGCCTGCAAGGAGACCAGCAAAGGGCGCGGGGAGTCAAGCGATCGTGGAGAATCGCGTGTGTCACCCCTCTCACTTTCCGATGTTGCGGGAGGCGCCGCGTGGTGGTGACATGTGGAGCCCGAGTACGGCGTGGGAACGCCGCCGGAAAGGTGCCGTCCCCCGAACGCACGAGGAGTGGCCGTGTCGGCTCGCACGCCCGGAGGGGCCGGTTGACCCCCGACCCGGTCGGGCTGTGGGTGCGCCTGCTGGTCCGGGGACTCGTCGTGGTGGCGGCCGGGGTGATGGCGCTGGGCTTCCTCGGCCCCGGCGCCGCGCTGCTGGTCTGCGCCCTGACCGCGCTGACGTTCGTCCTGCTCTGGCTGCGCGGCCGCCCGCGGCGCCGACCGCTTTCGGATCGTTGACGGGGAGGGGGGTCGCGCGCGTCTTTCGGCGAAGCGTGGGGGGCCGCGTGTTCGGCAGCGTAGATTTTCGTCCATGACGGACCGGGAGCTCCTCCACACCCTGCGCGCCGGCGGGGCGCCGTCGGCCGAGGCCTACCGAAGGCTGCTCGACGCGTACGGCGAGGAGTTGTTCCGGCGCTGCATCCTGGCCCTGGGCGACCGTGACGCGGCGCACGTGGTGCTGCGGGACACGCTGATCGTCGCCTGCGCGCACATCGACCGGCTGTCCGATCCCGACCGGCTGGGGGAGTGGCTGCACGCCTTGGCCGAGGTGGAGTGCATCCGCCGGCGCTCCTACGACCACCGGCTCCCGGGCGGGTGGAGCATGCCGGAGAACACCGATCTGGTGCCGGTCCGCGTCCTCAAGGGCATGGCCGCCCCCGAACTGGACGGCTACCGGGCGCACGTGGCCGCCCGTGCGGACCGCTTCGACCACGAGGGCTTCCCCCTGGGGCCGGGGGCGTCGCCGACCCCGCACGGGCCGGCGCTGGTGAGCTCGGTCGGGCTGATGATGCTGATGGCGCTGGTGGCGGCCGTCTGCGCGGGTTACCTGCTGACCCGCACGGCGGAGGCGGAGGGGCCCTGGAGCGGCTCGGTCACCCTGCTCGGCCGCTAGCGGGGGCCGGGGGGAGAGGGCGACGGCCGGGGGTGTCCGTTGGGGACCTTCTGATACTCGACGGGACCGGGGCCGCTGGGCCGGGGGCGTCCGTTGGGGGTGGTGGTGGGTGACGATGTGGGGGGCGCTGCGCCGGAGGCGTCCGTTGAGGGTGGTGGTGGGTGACGATGTGGGGGGCGCTGCGCCGGAGGCGTCCGTTGAGGGTGGTGGTGGGTGACGGGTGGGCCCACCCGTCACCCACCCGCCGAACGCGGTTCCCCCGCCCCTACTTCTCCTTCTCGGAGATGTGGGAGGCGTCGCCGTGGACGCCCGCCTCCTCGGCGCGCTTGACCGAGGCGATGATCTCCTGCTCGGCCTCGTGGCGGCCGACCCAGCTGGCGCCCTCGACCGACTTGCCGGGCTCCAGGTCCTTGTAGACCGTGAAGAAGTGCTCGATCTCCAGGCGCTCGAACTCGTTCACGTGGTGAATGTCACGCAGGTGCTCCATGCGCGGGTCCGTGGCCGGGACGCACAGCAGCTTGTCGTCGCCGCCCGCCTCGTCGCGCATCCGGAACATGCCGATGGCCCGGGCGCGGATCAGGCAGCCGGGGAAGGTCGGGGCCTTGAGCAGGACGAGGGCGTCCAGCGGGTCGCCGTCCTCACCGAGCGTCCCATCGACGAAACCGTAGTCGGCGGGGTAGGTGGTGGAGGTGAACAGCATGCGGTCGAGACGGATGCGACCGGTCTCGTGGTCCACCTCGTACTTGTTGCGCTCCCCCTTGGGGATCTCGATCGTAACGTCGAATTCCATGCTGATCTCGGCTCCCATTGCGACTAATGTCGCCGTATAACAACAACGTCAGGCCGCGACACCTCAGGAAGGGCGGGTGCCCCGGGTGCGACGGGTACGAAGTGAGGCCTTCCTCACACTGGCCCTGCTCAACATTTTCGTGCTGATCGCCGGGTTCACAGCCCTCGATGTGATCGAGGCCCGACCACTCCCCGCGGTGCCCCATCCGGTGGTGAACGCCGAAGGTGCGGCCGCGGCGGAACCCGCGTCCTCGTCCCCGGCGGACCCGGAACGGATCGCGGACGTGATCGATGATCCCATGGCGGACTCCGGGCTCGAGGAGGGCCTCTCCGCTTTCGTCGCCGACGGCGACACCGGCGCGGTGCTGTACGAGCGCGACCCCGACACCCCGGCGGTCCCGGCGTCGACCACCAAGATCGCCACGGCCATCGCGGTCCTGGACACGGTGGGACCCGACCACGTGCTCACCACCACGGTCCACTTCGACTCCGAGCGGGGGATGGCGGTGCTGCGCGGTGCGGGCGACGCCACCCTGACCACGACCGTCGACTCCGCAGCCTACCCGCAGGTGGCGAGCCTGGAGGTGCTCGCCGAGCGCACCGCCGCGGCCCTCGCCGAGCAGGGGGTGGACACCGTCTCGGTGGGCTACGACGACTCGCTGTTCACCGGTCCCGACACCGGGCCGTCCTGGAAGCCCGGCTACATCACCGAGGGCAGCACCGCCTCCGTCCACGCGCTGCTGCACGACAGCGGCCGGATCTCCCGGGACACCAGCTTCCGCGTTCCGGACCCGCCCCTGGCCACCGCCGAGGAGTTCGCCAAGCAGCTGCGGGAGGCCGGGCTCACCGTCGAGGGGACGCCGAGCGAGGCGCCCGCCCAGGGCGACCCGATCGCCTCCGTCGACTCCGCGCCGATGACCGCCCTGGTCGAGCACATGATGCTGGCCAGCGACAACAACATGGCCGAGGCGCTGGGCCGGATCGCCGCCCTGGAGTCGGGCGGCGAGGGCTCCTTCGCCGGCGGCGCCGAGGCCACCCACCGGGTCATGGAGTCCTACGGCATCGACGGGGTGGAGCTGTCCGACAACTCCGGCCTGAGCCCGGAGAACCGGATCACCCCGCGGGCCCTGGTGGAGATGATCCGGGTGGCCGCGGAGCACCCCGACCTCAACGCGGCGATCACCGGCCTGCCCACCTCCAACTCCACCGGCACCCTGGGCAACCGCTACACGGAGGGCACCCCGGTCCACGACGTGGCCGGGCTGGTCCGCGGCAAGACCGGAACCCTGAACGACGTGAGCGCGCTCGCCGGGACCGTCCACGACCAGGAGGGCAACATGTTCGTGTTCGCCTTCGTCGCCAACAGCCCGGGCGTCCAGGGGTACCAGCTCGACCCCCTGGCCGCCGCCCTGGCCCGCTGCGGCTGCTCCTGAACCGCGCCCCCGCACCCCGGCGGCCCGGCGGGGCCGGGGCGCGGACCCCGGTCCGCATCGGGGCGAACCCGGGGCCCACCCCGAATTGGAACCCCGATCCCCGTGCCGGGACGCTCTGCGTGGGTAGGCTGCGAATGTGACTGTCATCGACTGGGACGTAGCCGTCAACACCGGTGTCCGCCTCGTCCGACCGGGCCCGCAGGTGGACCTCGCCGACGCGCGACAGGCCGTCGCGCAGTTGCGCGAGCTCTCCAACGTGGCCGCCGGGCACGTGCGCGACTTCACCGGAATGAACCCCTTGGAGCCCACCGGGCCCGCGGTGATCGTCGACCGCCCGGGATGGATCCGGGCCAACGTCGACGGCTTCCGCGTCGTCATCGAACCCGTACTCGAGCAGATGGGCGCCGGCCGCCTCGGCAACGGCACGGCCGCCGCCCTCACCTCCGCCGTGGGCTCCCGGATCACCGGTGTCCAGCTCGGCGCGGTGCTCGCCTACCTGGCCGGGAAGGTCCTGGGCCAGTACGAACTCTTCCTGCCGCCCGACCCCGACGGCAACCTGCCCACCGGGCGGCTGACCCTGGTCGCCCCCAACATCGTCAACACCGAGCGCGAGCTCGACGTCGACCCCCGGGACTTCCGGCTGTGGGTGTGCCTGCACGAGGAGACCCACCGCATGCAGTTCACGGCCACGCCGTGGCTGCGCGGGTACGTCCAGGAGCTGATGCGCGAGCTGCTGCTGTCCACGGAGATGGACGCGGGCGACCTCATCACCCGGCTGCGCGCCGCTGGTGAGGCCGTCGCGGACGCCGTGCGCGGCGGCGAGGGGAACCTGCTCACCGCCATCCAGACGCCCGAGCAGAACGAGATCATGGACCGGGTCACCGCCGTGATGAGCCTGGCCGAGGGCCACGGCGACTACGTCATGGACGCGGTCGGCCCGAGCGTCGTGCCGTCGGTGGAGCGCATCCGCGCCCGCTTCCAGAAGCGGCGCGAGACGTCCAACCCACTGGACCGGCTGCTGCGCCAGCTGCTGGGCATGGACATGAAGATGCGCCAGTACGAGGAGGGCGCCGCGTTCGTCCGCGAGGCCGTGGCCCAGGTCGGCATGGCCGAGTTCAACAAGGTGTGGACCTCGCGCGAGACCCTGCCCACCCTGGCGGAGATCCGCGATCCCTCCGCCTGGGTGAACCGGGTGGTGCGCCCGGCCGCCATCACCGAATGAGCGGTCCGCCCGCCGCCGTGGCCGCCGTCCGCTCGGCGGTCCGGCGGGCGCTGACGGAGCTGCCCGCGGACACCACCGTTCTGGTGGCGTGCAGCGGCGGGGCCGACTCCCTGGCGCTGGCCGGGGCGGTGGCCTTCGAGGCGCCCCGGGCGGGGCTGCGGGCGGGGGCGGTCACCGTCGACCACGGGCTCCAGGAGGGGTCGGCCGAACGCGCGGAGAAGGTCGCCGCGGTCCTGTCCGGGCTGGGCCTGGACCCGGTCTCCGTCCGCGCGGTCCGGGTGGGCGGTCCGGGCGGGCCCGAGGGCGCGGCCCGCGCCGCCCGCCACGCGGCGTTCGCCGAGGCCGCCGCCGAGTACGCTCCCGCCGTGGTCCTGCTCGGACACACCCTCGACGACCAGGCCGAGACGGTCCTGCTGGGCCTGGCCCGGGGGTCGGGCGCCCGGTCCCTGGCGGGGATGGCCCCGAGAGCGGGAAGCCTGCTGCGCCCCCTGCTGGACCTGGACCGCGCCGCCGTGCGCGCGGCCTGCGCCGCCATGGGGCTCACCCCCTGGGAGGACCCCCACAACGCCGACCCCCGGTTCGCCCGCTCCCGGGTGCGCCACGACACCCTGCCCGCACTGGAGCGGACCCTGGGCCCGGGCATCGCCGCGGCGCTGGCCCGCACCGCCTCCCTGCTGCGCGCGGACGCCGACGCCCTGGACTCCCTGGCGGAGGACCTGTGGTCCGAGGCGCGGACGGCCGAGGGCCTGTCCGCCGCCGTGCTGGCCGCCGCCCCCGAGGCGCTGCGGACCCGGGCCCTGCGCCGGGCCGCGCTCGACGCGGGCTGTCCGGCCGGCGCCCTCACCGCCCGCCACGTGCGGGAGGTCGAGCGGCTGGTCACCGCCTGGCGCGGCCAGGCGCACCTGGACCTGCCCGGCGGGGTGCGCGCCCGGCGTGTCGCCGGTCACGTTCGCTTCGAGCCGTGACCCCCGGAACCCGTTGATCTCCCGGCGTGTCACCCCATGTCGGACATGGGACCGGATGGGGCCGGGTCCGGGGCCACCGGTCGGCGCCCCCGGGCCGTTCGGCACGTTTATCCTGGTTGCCGCAAACGGGGAACCCAGCAGCGAGGACAGTGAGCGTGGACGCTAAGGACATGGGCCGGGATCTTGAGAAGGTCCTGGTCACCGAGGAAGAGATCAAGGCGCGCCTGGCCGAGCTGGGAGAACGCATCGACGCCGACTACGCGGGCAAGGACCTCCTGATCGTCGGCGTCCTCAAGGGCGCCGTCATGGTGATGGCCGACCTGGCCCGGGTGCTGCACACGCCCGTCTCCATGGACTGGATGGCGGTGTCCTCCTACGGCGCCGGGACCACCTCCTCCGGTGTGGTCCGCATCCTCAAGGACCTGGAGACCGACATCAAGGACCGCGACGTCCTGATCGTCGAGGACGTCATCGACTCCGGCCTGACCCTGTCCTGGCTGGTGGGAAACCTCAAGTCGCGCGGGCCCCGCTCGGTCGAGGTCTGCACCATGGTCCGCAAGCCGCTGGCCTTCGAGGTCGACCTCGACGTCAAGTACATCGGCTTCGACCTGCCCAACGAGTTCATCATCGGCTACGGGCTGGACTACGCCGAGAAGTACCGCAACCTGCCGTTCATCGGCACCCTGGCCCCCCACGTCTACGAGCAGTAGACCGGGGGCGGGGAACAAGCGGCGGGGGTGCGGTCGTTGCTCTCATGACGGCCCCCGCCCGGCACGCCGAAGCGGTGTGCCCGTTCGACGGGGCGAGGTGTACCGTCGATTCGATCCCGGCGTACTCGCGGGGAACGCACGTGTCCGATAAGAGGTCCTGCCTCGGAAAGTCCTCCGGTGCGGGCGGCCTGGTCAGGAGGGACGGACCCGACGGGGTTCCGCTCACATGAATCTGAAGCGCTTTTTCCGCGGCCCGTGGATATGGATACTGGCCGTTCTCGCCATGCTCCTCCTCGTCTTCAACGTGTTCGACCTGGGTGGGGAGCCGCAGCCCGAAGAGGCCGACATCTCGACCGTCCACCGGCTCATCGAGCAGAACGAGGTGGACAACGCCGAGATCATCGACCGTGATCAGCGCATCGTGCTGACCACGACCGACGGCGAGATCTTCGAGGCGTACTGGGTGGCCGGACAGGGTCTGCAGCTCGCCGACATGCTCCAGGCCTCGCTCGACGAGGAGGACACCGAGCTCCAGGGCTACGAGGTCTCGGTCGCCACGACCCCGCTGTGGACGACGGCGCTCTTCAGCTTCCTGCCCATCCTGCTCATCATCGCCATCTTCTGGTTCGTCTTCAGCCAGATGCAGGGCGGCGGATCCCGGGTGATGAACTTCGGCAAGTCCAAGGCCAAGCTCATCACCAAGGACACGCCCAAGAACACCTTCGCCGACGTCGCCGGGGCGGACGAGGCCATCGAGGAGCTCCAGGAGATCAAGGAGTTCCTCCAGAACCCGGCCAAGTTCCAGGCGATGGGCGCCAAGATCCCCAAGGGCGTGCTGCTGTTCGGCCCGCCCGGCACCGGCAAGACCCTGCTGGCCCGCGCCGTCGCGGGAGAGGCCGGGGTGCCGTTCTACTCCATCTCCGGCTCGGACTTCGTCGAGATGTTCGTCGGTGTGGGCGCCTCGCGCGTGCGCGACCTGTTCGAGCAGGCCAAGGCCAACGCGCCCGCGATCATCTTCATCGACGAGATCGACGCCGTCGGCCGCCACCGCGGAGCCGGCATGGGCGGCGGCCACGACGAGCGCGAGCAGACCCTCAACCAGATGCTGGTCGAGATGGACGGCTTCGACGTCAAGGGCGGCGTCATCCTCATCGCGGCCACCAACCGGCCCGACATCCTCGACCCGGCGCTGCTGCGCCCGGGCCGCTTCGACCGGCAGATCGTGGTGGACCGCCCCGACATGGACGGCCGCCGCGACATCCTCAAGGTCCACGCCAAGGGCAAGCCGATGGCCGAGGACGTCGACTTCGACACCATCGCCCGCCAGACCGCCGGCATGACCGGCGCCGACCTGGCCAACGTCATCAACGAGGGCGCGCTGCTGTCGGCGCGCGGGGGACGGGAGAGCATCACCCACGCGGTGCTGGAGGAGGCCATCGAGCGCGTCATGGCCGGACCCGAGCGCAAGAGCCGGGTCATGTCCGAGCACGAGAAGAAGATCATCGCCTACCACGAGGGCGGCCACGCCCTGGTCGGCCACGCGCTGCCCAACGCCGACCCGGTGCACAAGATCACGATCCTGCCCCGCGGCCGCGCCCTCGGTTACACCATGTCGGTGCCGACCGAGGACAAGTTCCTCACCTCGCGCTCGCAGATGATGGACCAGCTCGCCATGATGCTGGGCGGCCGCGCCGCCGAGGAGCTGGTGTTCCACGAGCCCACCACCGGTGCGGGCAACGACATCGACAAGGCCACCAGCCTGGCCCGCAACATGGTCACCGAGTACGGCATGAGCGAGCGCCTGGGCGCCCGCAAGTTCGGCTCCGCGAGCACCGAGCCCTTCCTGGGCCGGGAGATGGCGCACGCGCGCGAGTACTCCGAGGAGATCGCCTCCATCATCGACGAGGAGGTGCGCCGCCTCATCGAGTCCGCGCACGACGAGGCCTACGAGGTCCTGGTCGAGTACCGCGACGTCCTCGACGACCTGGTCGTGGCCCTGCTGGAGAAGGAGACGCTCACCCGCGAGCAGGTCCTGGAGATCTTCTCCCCGGTGACCAAGCGCCCGGCCCGCGGCTCCTACACCGGCTACGGCAAGCGCCAGCCCTCCGAGCGGCCGCCGGTGCGCTCCAAGAAGGAGCTGGCCATGCTCAACGGCGCCGAGCCGAACGGCGCCGAGCCGGGCACCGCACTGCACGGCACGGAGCTCACCGGCCGCGACACGGGCAACGGGGCATCCGACCCCGGAGAGAGAGGCGAGGCGTGACCGACACGGAACGGCCCACGGGGTCCGTGGACCGCGAGCGCATCGAGCGCGCCGTCCGCGAGATCCTCATCGCCATCGGTGAGGACCCCGACCGCGACGGCCTGCTCAAGACGCCCGAGCGGGTCGCCCGCGCCTACGAGGAGCAGTTCGCCGGCCTGGGACAGAAGCCCGACGACGTGCTCACCACGGTGTTCGAGGCCGGGCACGAGGAGATGGTCCTGGTCAAGGACATCGAGCTCTACTCCACCTGCGAGCACCACCTGGTGCCGTTCTACGGGGTGGCGCACGTCGGGTACATCCCCGCCTCCGACGGCCGCATCACCGGCCTGAGCAAGCTCGCCCGCCTGGTCGACGTCTACGCGCGCCGCCCCCAGGTGCAGGAGCGGCTCACCGGCGAGGTGGCCGACGCCCTCATGGAGCACCTCAGCCCGCGCGGCGTCATCGTCGTCGTGGAGGCCGAGCACCTGTGCATGACCATGCGCGGGGTGCGCAAGCCCGGGGCCCAGACCGTCACCTCCGCGGTGCGCGGGATCTTCCGGGGCAGCGACCGCACCCGCTCGGAGGCGATGAGCCTCATCCTGGACCGCCGCTGACCGGGCACGGGTGACCTCGGGAACATGCCGGCAGGGGCCGGGGGCGTGAGCCCCCGGCCCCTGCTGTTACGCGTAAGGTGACCCCCATGGGGCCGAAATACACACTTCCGGGCCTGCCCGACCACGGGCGGTGCCTGGTCATGGGGGTCGTGAACGTCACCCCCGATTCCTTCTCCGACGGCGGAGCCTGGTTCGACCCCGACAGGGCGGTCGAGCACGGACTGCGGCTGGTCGACGAGGGCGCGGACATCGTCGACGTCGGCGGTGAGTCCACCCGCCCGGGAGCCCTGCGCGTCCCGGCCGAGGAGGAGCTGCGCCGGGTCGAGCCCGTGGTCAGGGCCCTCGCCGCGCGCGGGGTCGCCGTCAGCGTGGACACCATGCGGGCCGAGGTCGCCGAGCGCGCCGTGGAGGCGGGCGCCGTCCTGGTCAACGATGTCAGCGGTGGGATGGCCGACCCGGCCATGGCGCGGCTCGTGGCCGCTTCCGGCGTCTCCTATGTGTTGATGCACTGGCGTGGGCATAGTCATGACATGCAGAGCCGTGCCGTGTACACGGATGTCGTCCAGGAGGTCGTCAATGAGCTCCGAGACCGTATGGAGGCCATGATCAGTGCAGGCGTCGACCCGGGGCAGATCGTCCTCGACCCGGGACTCGGATTCTCCAAACGACCCGAGCAGGCCCACAACTGGGCGCTCCTGAGGCATCTGGACCGCTTCCACGAGCTGGGCCGGCCCGTCCTGGTGGCGGGGTCCCGCAAGCGCTTCCTGAGCCGGCTGCTGAGCGGCCCCAAGGGTGAGGAGCGCCCCTTCCTCGAATGCGATGCCGCCACCGCCGCCCTGAGCGCCCTGTCGGCGGACCGGGGCGCCTGGGCGGTGCGGGTCCACGACGTGCGCGCCAGCGCCGACGCGGTCCGGGTGGCCGCGGCCTGGTCCGACGGCGGGGAGGGCCTCTCCGAGGGGCGCTTCGAGGACGCCGACCCGGGGCGGGGCCGCCGGTGAAGTCCCGCCAGGAGGTCATGGAGCGTGTGGCCGAGGCCAACGCGCAGTTCTACAGCGCCATCGAGAACGGCGACATCGACCTGATGCGCAGCGTCTGGGCGGAGGAGCACGAGGCCCCCGACCTGGTGTGCGTCAACCCCGGGTGGCCGCTGCTGCGCGGCCGTACCGAGATCATGCGGGCCTGGTCCCTGATCATGGCCAACGTCACCTACATCCAGTACGTCCTCACCGAGACCCATATCGGGGTGGGCGGCGACATCGCGATGGTGACGTGCGAGGAGAACGTGCTCACCGCGGAGGACGGCAACCCCGGGTTCATCGCCGGGGGCCAGGTCGTCACGACCAACCTTTTCGTCGACACCGCCCAGGGGTGGCGGCTGTGGTCCCACCACGCCTCGCCCGTGCTCATGGGCGAGGAGGACGAGGAGGAGGGCGAGGAGTGATGTCCGACCGCATCGCCCTGCGCGGCCTGCGCGCCCGCGGGCACCACGGCGTGTTCGACTTCGAGCGCCGCGAGGGCCAGGACTTCGTGGTGGACGCCGTCCTGTACCTGGACCTGGCGCCCGCGGCGGCCTCCGACGACGTGGCCGACACCGTCCACTACGGGCTGCTCGCCGACCGGCTGGTCGCGATCGTCACCGGGGAGCCGGTGGACCTGATCGAGACCCTCGCCGAACGGCTGGCCGCGGAGTGCCTGAACGACCCCCTGGTGCGGGGGGTCGAGCTGACCGTGCACAAGCCGTCGGCGCCGATCGAGCACGAGTTCGCGGACGTGTCGGTGACCGTGGTGCGCGGTGCCGCGCACCCGGACGGGGCGGTGCGGTGATGCGCGCTGTCCTGGCCCTGGGCTCCAACCTCGGCGACCGGTGGGAGACACTGCGGGGCGGCGTGGAGCACCTGCTGACCGGGGCGGGCGCGCCCGCCCCGGTGGCGCTGTCCCCGGTGTACGAGACCGCCCCGGTGGGCGGTCCCGAGCAGGGCGCCTACCTCAACGCCGTGGCGGTCGTCGAGACCGGCGGTACACCGCGGGAGCTGCTGGCGCGGGCGCAGGCCGCCGAGCGCGCCTTCGGCCGGGTGCGCGAGGTCCGCTGGGGGCCGCGCACCCTGGACGTGGACGTCATCGCGTTCGGCGACGTGCGCTCCGACGACCCCGTCCTCACGCTGCCGCACCCGCGCGCCCACCTGCGGGCGTTCGTGCTGCGCCCCTGGCTCGACGCCGACCCGGACGCGCGGCTGCCCGGCCGCGGCCCGGTCGCCGACCTGCTGGCGGCGGTGGAGGCCGCGGACACCGCGGGCGACCAGAAGTTGTACCGGCGCGACGACCTGCGGCTGCTCCCGCCCGGAGGGGACCGGTGACCGGGGACGAGGACGAGCGGCGGATGCACCCCACCGGGTGGCGTACACCGGTGCTGCTCGGGGCCGTCGGCGTGCTGCTGGGCGCCCTGTTCTCGTCCGTGCTGCCCGGCCTGCCGCCGATGCCGTGGACGGCGATCCCGACCCTGCTGCTGCTCGCCTTCGCCGAGGGGTTCACCGCCGGCCGGACCCGCCGCAGGATCCGGAGGGCGGCCGGCACCGAGCCGATCCCGCCGCTCAGCGCCGCCCGCCTGGTGGCCCTGGCCAAGGCGAGCGTGCTGGCCGCCGCACTGTTCGGCGGCTTCTGCGCGGGGGTCGCGCTGACGGTCCTTGACGGCCTGGCGCTGCCGGTCCACCGCGAGGTGTTCCTCACCGCCCTGGGCACGGCGCTCGCGGCGGCCGTGCTGGCGGCGGCCGCCCTCTACCTGGAGTACGCCTGCCGGGTGCCCGACGACGAGGAACGCGACGACCACCGCCCCGGGGCGGCCTGACCGCTCCCGGCCGGGCCGCCTCCGGACGGGGAGCGGCGGCGGATGGTTGACTGGGCCCGTGGACACCAGCGAACCGACAACGCCGAATCCGCCGCCCCCCGATCCGGAGCGCCCGCTCGACGCGGCCTTCGCCGCGCCCGGGGGTTCCGAGTGGCGCCGGGTGTCCCCGGCCCTGGCCTGGTACCGCCGGGTGGTGCTGGGGGCCCTGTGCCTCGGATCGGGGCTGATCGGGGTGCTGCTCCTGTTCCTGTGGGCGGACCGGGTCTGGGCGGTCGTCTGGGCGGTGGCGGCCCTGGCCGTGTTCGCGGGGGGATGGGTCCTGGCGGGCCGGTTCCGGGATTCCTGGGGTTACGCCGAGGGGCGGACGGAGCTCTACCTGACCTACGGCGTGTTCGTCCGCCAGCTGGTGGTCGTGCCCTACGGGCGCATGCAGGTGGTGGACACCACCGCGGACCTGCTCGAACAGGCGCTGGGGATCGCCACGGTGCGGGTGCGCACCGCCGCGAGCACCGCCGACACGCGTGTGGTCGGCCTGCCCCTGATGGAGGCGGTGGCCCTGCGCGACCGGCTGGCAGGCCGCAGCGAGACGTTCTCCACGGGGTTGTAGATGCGCGAACCCGACCGTCCCGACTCCGCTCCGGCCCCGCAGGCGCCGCCGCAGGCCCCGCCCCTCCCGCCCCCGCAGGCGCCGCCACAGGCCCCGCGGCCCCCGTACCCGCCCGCCGGACCCGGTCTCGGACCGCCGGTGATGCTGCCGCCGACGGTCTGGCAGCGCCAGCCCCCCGCGCCGCCCCGGCGCCGCGAGGAGGACGTCACCACCGGGGTCTACCGGGCGCACTGGCTGATGGTGCCCGTCCGGGTCCTGGCCGTGACCCTGGCGTTCGTCGCGCTGGCCGGCCCCATCCTCACGATCTTCGGGTTCGCGTGGGTGGTGATGCTGACCGTCGCCGTCCTGTTCGGCGCGCTCGCCTACACGCTGCCCTCCTGGTGGTACGGCAGCTTCGGGCTGCGCGAGGACCACCTGGTGGTGCACAGCGGGCTGGTGATGCGCGGCTCCCGGGAGATCCCGTTGAGCAGGCTCCAGGCCGTCGACGTGGTGCGGCCGCTGCTGGGACAGGTGTTCGGGCTGGCCGAGCTGCGCATCGAACTCGCCGGCGGCGACAACAGCGCCGTCCGCCTGCGCTACCTGCGCCACGGCGTCGCCGAGCGGATGCGGGTCGCGGTCCTGGCGCACGCCGCCGGGCTGTCCGGCCGTGCCCCGGAGGCCCCCGAGTGGCCGTTCTACCGGCTTCCTTTCCTGCTCCTGCTGGGCGCTCTCACCTTCCGGATCCCGGTACTGCTGGCCTCCCTGGGCCTGGCCGCGATGCTCACCGCCGGGGTGGTGTTCCTCGAGCCGGGGGTGCTGGGCGCCCTGGTGCCGCTCACACTGGGGCTCATCCGGTCGTTCTGGGGCCCGCTGGCCCGCTACACCGACTACTACGCCTCGCTCTCCTCGGACGGGCTGCGGCTGCGCTACGGGATGTTCCAGCGGCGCATGCAGACGGTCCCCCCGGGCCGGGTGCAGGCGGTGCGGGTGGTGGAGCCGCTGCTGTGGCGTGCGCTGGGCGTGGCCCGGGTGGAGGCGACGGTGGCCGGGTACGCCGGGGCCCGCCAGGCCGACTCGACGACGCTGCTGCCGGTGGCCCCCCGGCGCCGGGCCTACGCGCTGGTCAACGAGCTGTTCCCGGAGAGCGAGGTGGCGTACGTGCCGCTGGTCCCGGGCAGGGCGGGCGGCCGGTCGCTGGTGGGGGTGGACGAGCACCTGTTCGTGACCGTCTCGGGGCTGTTCTGCCGGGTGACGGAGGTCGTTCCGATGGAGCGGGTCCAGGCCCTGCGGCTGACCGCCGGACCCCTGTCCCGGTTCACCGGCCGGGTGACGGTCGGTGTGGGCGTTCCGCCGGGCCCGGTCCGGGCACGGGCCCGGGGGCGGGAGGCGGCCCAGGGCCGCCGGATGCTGGACGCCATGGTCGACCTGGGCCGACGGGCACGGGTCCCCGCGGCGGGACCGGAGCGGTGGGCGACCCGGGCGACGATGACACGGTCGGAGGCTCCCGGGGAGGGCTGATGTGGCTTGTGTCACAACAGGGGCGAAGATTGCTTCCCTGAATGGCCCTCATGTCCGACATGGGCACTCACTGTGGGTGATATCTCCAGGTCAATGCCGAGAAAAACTCGCGTGTTCTGACCTCCGGCGGCCGCCGAGTATGGCTAAATGGTGACCGAACACGTTGAGTGTTCTTGGTTGTACACATGGTCAACGTTATCGACCGATCGGCGCCCCCGTCGTTCGGTCCGAACGGGAGAAAACACATGCTGAAGAAGGCTTTCGCCGCCAGTGCCATCGTCGCCGCCGCTGCGGGCGTCCTGTTCACCGGCGCTCCGGCCATGGCCAACAGCAACGTCTTCACCTCCGGCAACGGAAGCATCCTCGGTGGCAACCAGCTGGTGGCCGACCTGGACATCCCGATCAACGTCTGCGGCAACGCGATCGCCATCCTGGGCGTGGCGGGTGCCAACTGCGTGGACTCCGGCGCCACGGTCAAGAACTGATAGCGACCACATTCCACCCCGAGGGTCCGGGGGCTCCGGCCGGAGACGTCCCGGCCGAGCCGGCCCAGGGGTGATCGGACTTTCCGGGCGCCGCTCCGTGACGACGGGGCGGCGCCCTTCCGCATGCCCGGGGCCGGGGGCCGGGGGGATCGGATCCGCGCACGAATCCTCGATCCGGGTGGGCGGTCGTCCGCAAAGCGCATCGATGCCGTGCTGAACCGGTGCCGATGGTGACGCTTCGTGCTTCTCCGGGACGCCGTTTCGAAATCCTTTGTCATGAAAGCCATCACCCGAAGTGGCACATGGTGAATCCATCGTTACGACCCCGGTTCGGAGGGGCCGGAACCGGAACGACCGCGGGTGACTCCGGTACCGGTGCCGGACACGGCGCCACCGGAACAACGAGTCCGGGCGGCCCCGACCCGGACATGACAACAGGTGAGTGCCGAAGAAGACGCCCACCACCGGTGCACTGGTCCTCGCCTCCGCCGGGATCCTCCTCTCCGCCGCGGCTGCGGCGGCTCCAACGCCGGTCCGGGCCGGACGCTCGCCTTCTGCCACGACTCCGGCGTGATCATCCGGAACCGGCCCCGGCCGCCCCGACCGGGGCGCCGGGACGTTCCGAGGGGGCCCGCCGGGGCCCACCCCCTCCCGCGTCCGCCGCATCGACCAGGGGCGGGGCGCCTGGCCGGGAGTCCGGGAGGGCTATCGTGTGCTCAGGCGTCACGGCCGGGGGCCGGACGCACTCACGACGAGGGGACACAGGCATGGAGACCACGCAGGGGCGTCCGGCCCGGCTGCGGATCGGCGTCATCGGTCCCGGCCGCGTCGGCTCGGTCCTGGGCCGGGCGCTGGGGCTGGCCGGGCACAGGGTCGTCGCCGCCTCGGCCGTCTCCGAGGCGTCCAAGGCGCGCGTCGCCGAGCGCCTGCCCGCCGCGCGCCTGATGGAACCCGCCCGGGTCGTCGAGGCCTGCGACCTCGTCCTGCTCACGGTCCCCGACGACGCCCTGGCCGAACTCGCCGAAGGACTGGCCGCCACCGGTGCCGACCTGCGCGGCAAGCTCCTCGTCCACGCCAGCGGAGCCCACGGGTACGGCGTGCTGGCCCCCGCCACCGCCGCCGGGGCCCTGCCGCTGGCCCTGCACCCGGCCATGACCTTCACCGGTCGCGACGAGGACGTCGAGCGGCTGGCCAGCTGCGCGTTCGGGGTCACGGCCCCCGACCCGCTGCGCCCCATCGCCGAGGCCCTGGTGGTCGAGATGGGCGCCGAACCCGTGTGGATCGCGGAGGACAGGCGCACCCTCTACCACGCCGCCCTGGCCGGGGGCGCCAACCACCTCGTCACCCTCGTCGCCGACAGCGCCTCCCTGCTGTCCGCCGCCGGCGTCCCCGAACCCGGCCGCATGCTCGCCCCCCTGCTCAGCGCCTCCCTGGACAACGCCCTGCGCCTGGGCATCCACGGCCTCAGCGGCCCGGTCCTGCGCGGCGACGCCGGCACCGTCGCCGGGCACATCGACCAACTGCGCTCCCACGCCCCGGAGAGCGTCGCCGCCTACGTCGAGCTGGCCCGGCTCACCGCCGACCTGGCCATCAACGCCGGGATGCTCAAGCCCGAGGACGCCGAACCGCTCCTCGACGTCCTGCGCCGCTGACCGCCCCGCCGCCGCGGCACCCGGACCACCGACGACACGTCACGGACATTTCAGGGGAAACTCCATGACCGCATCCACCGACCGCTCCACCCCGCTCGTCGTGCGCACCCCCGACGAGCTGCGCCGCGCCCTCCCGGGCTCGGGGACCACCGCGCTCGTCCCCACCATGGGGGCCCTGCACGGCGGGCACCTGAGCCTCATGCGCATCGCCCGGGAACGGGCCGACACCGTGGTCGTGAGCATCTTCGTCAACCCCCTCCAGTTCGGCCCGAACGAGGACTTCGACCGCTACCCGCGCGACCTGGAGGGCGACACCGCCCTGTGCGCCGGGGAGGGCGTGGACATCGTCTTCGCCCCCGAGACCGGGACGATGTACCCGACCGGCCGCCCGGTGGTCACCATCGAGGCGGGGGAGATGGGCGAACGGCTGGAGGGCGCCTCCCGGCCCGGCCACTTCACCGGCGTCCTCACGGTGGTCGGCAAGCTCTTCCACCTGGTCCGGCCCGACCTCGCGGTCTTCGGCGAGAAGGACGCCCAGCAGATCGCGCTCATCCGCCGCATGGTCGCCGACCTCGACTTCCCGGTGGAGATCGTGGGTGCGCCCATCCTGCGCGACCCCGACGGCCTGGCCTCCTCCAGCCGCAACATCTACCTCTCCGCCGCCGAGCGCGCCTCCGCCCTGGCGCTGTCGCGCTCCCTGGACGCGGCCCGCGCGGCCGCCGGACAGGGGGTGGCGGCCGCCCGCGCGGCCGCCGCGGCGGTGCTGGCGGAGGCGGCCGCGGCCGAACCCCCGGTCGAGCTCGACTACCTGGCCCTCATCGACCCCGCCACCTTCACCGAGGCCGCCGACGACCACCGCGGCGACGCGGTACTGGCCCTGGCGGCCAGGGTCGGCGCCACCCGCCTGATCGACAACACGTCGATCCGCTTCTGAACCACCGGACCCTGCGACACTGCGCGCCCCGCGGAAGAAGATCCCCATGAGCACAGCCACCCCGACCCGGCTCGACGCACCCGCGCCGGGCTGGACCGTCACCGCCGACGTCGTCATCGTCGGTTCCGGCATCGCGGGCCTGAGCACCGCGCTCGGCTACCTGCGCCATGCCGGGTCCGGGCGGCGGGTCGTGCTCGTGACCAAGGACCGGATCTCCACCGGCTCCACCGCCTACGCCCAGGGCGGCATCGCCGCGGCCGTGGCACCCGGCGACGACCCGGTCGCCCACATGGTCGACACCCACCTGGCCGGAGCCGGGATGTCCGACCCGTACGCCGTCCACGTCCTGGCGACGGAGGGGCCCGGGGCGCTGCGCCGCCTCATCGACCTGGGCACCGAGTTCGACCGCGACGCCGACGGCGGACTCTCCCTCACGCGGGAGGGCGGCCACCGCGCCGACCGCGTCGCCCACGCCGGGGGCGACGCCACCGGGGCGGAGATCCAGCGCGCCCTGGTCGCCGCCGTGCTGGCCGAGGAGCGCATCGAGATCATCGAGCACGCCGTGGCCCTGGACGCCCTGCGCGACCCCGGCACCGGAGCCGTCTGCGGCATCTCGCTGCACGTCATGGGGGAGGGCAGCCGCGACGGCGTCGGTGCGGCCCTGGCCCCGGCCGTGGTCCTGGCCACCGGCGGACTCGGCCAGGTCTTCGCCGCCACCACCAATCCGCCGGTGTCCACGGGGGACGGGCTCGCCCTGGCCGCCCGGGCCGGGGCCCGCCTGCGCGACCTGGAGTTCATCCAGTTCCACCCCACCGTGCTCTGGCTGGGCCCCCACGCCCGCGGCCGCCAGCCCCTGGTCTCGGAGGCTCTGCGCGGCGAGGGCGCCTACCTGGTGGACGCCGCCGGGAGGCGGATCATGGAGGGCGTCCACGAGCTCGCGGACCTGGCCCCCCGCGACGTGGTCGCCCGCACCATCGCCGCGACCATGGCGGAGCAGGGCGTGGACCACGTGTTCCTGGAGACCCGCCACTTCGGGGCGGCCGTCTGGGAGAGCCGCTTCCCGACCATCCTGGCCTCCTGCCGCGAGCACGGCATCGACCCGCTCACCGAGCCCGTCCCCGTCGCCCCCGCCGCCCACTACGCATCCGGCGGTGTGGAGGTGGACATCGAGGGACGCACCGGCGTTCCCGGCCTGTGGGCGGTGGGCGAGGTCGCCCGCACCGGGGTCCACGGCGCCAACCGGCTGGCCTCCAACTCGCTGCTCGAGGGCCTGGTGTTCGCCGAGCGCATCGCCGCCCGCCTGGCCGCCGAACCGCGCCCGCTGCCGACCGGGGGAGAGCCCGCCCCACACGTGACGGCCCTGCCGGACCCGGCCGTCACCACCCGGCTGCGCGCCCTGATGTCGCGGCACGCGGGGGTGCTGCGCACCGGCGAGGGCCTGGCGGCCCTGGTCGCAGAGCTGGACGCCCTCGCCGTTCCAGCCGGCCCGGTCACCCCGGACACGGCCTCCTGGGAGGCCGCCGACCTGCTCACGGTGGCCCGCCTCGTGGCCGCCGCCGCGGTCCACCGCACCGAGAGCCGCGGCGCCCATCAACGAGCCGACCACACCGGCCCCCGCCCGCGGTGGCGGGTCCGCCCGGTGATCGTCCGACTGGAAGGGGACACACCCGTGGCCACCGACGAACCCTGGACCCCCTCGCTGCCCCCCGGACTCGTCGCCGAACTCGACGCCATCGCGTTCCCCCTGGCCGGGGACGGCCCCGGCGGGGAGGCCCGCGACGAGTTCACCCTGCCCTGGACCGCGCCCCACCAGGCTCACGTGGACCTGGTCCGCCGGGCCCTGGCCGAGGACCTCACCGGAGGGGCCGGGATCGACGTCACCACCGTCGCCACCATCCCCGCCGACCAGGTCCGCACCGCCCATGTGGTGGCCCGCGCCGACGGCACCGTCAGCGGCCTTCCACTGGCCGAGCTGGTGTTCTGGCTGGTGGCCGACGGAGCCCTGGAGATCACCCGGTCGGCCGCCGACGGCGACACCGTCAAGGGCGGCGACGTCCTCATGGCCGTCACCGCCCGCACCCGCGACCTCCTCACCGCCGAGCGCACCGCGCTCAACCTGCTCACCCACCTCTCCGGGATCGCCACCGCCACCCGCGCCTGGGTGGACGCCGTGGCCGGGACCGGCGCGCGCGTCCGCGACAGCCGCAAGACCCACGCCGGGCTGCGCGCCCTGGAGAAGTACGCCGTGCGCTGCGGCGGCGGGGTCAACCACCGCTACTGCCTCAGCGACGCCGGGCTCATCAAGGACAACCACGTGGTCGCCGCGGGCGGTGTCGGCGCGGCCGTGCGCGCGGTCCGCGAGCGCTTCCCCGGCGTTCCGCTGGAGGTCGAGGTCGACCGGATCGACCAGATCGAGGAGGCCCTGGCGGCGGGTGCCGAGGAGATCCTGCTCGACAACTTCACCGTGGAGCAGCTGGCCGAGGCCGTGGCCCTGGTCGCCGGGCGCGCCCGCCTGGAGTCCTCCGGCGGCCTGACCCTGGACGTGGCAGCCGCCGTCGCCGGCACCGGGGTGGACTACCTCGCCGTCGGCGCCCTCACCCACTCGAGCCCCGCCCTGGACATCGCGCTCGACCTGATGTGACCGGTTCCATCGCCGGACTTCCCGTGAAGGACGGAATTGGGGGAGGATTCCCTCAAAGCACACTTCGACCAGGATGAGGGTCCATGCTGCTGGCGATCGACGTCGGTAACTCCGAGACGGTCTTCGGTCTCTTCGAGGGTGAGGACCTGCTCGAGCACTGGAGAGTGGGGACCGACACCCGGCGCACCGCCGACGAGTGGTCGGTGGTGCTGCGGGGCCTCCTGGAGGGGGGCGTGCACGGCGGGGTGGACGACATCACCGGGCTGGCCCTGTGCTGCTCGGTCCCCTCGGTCCAGCACGAGATGCGGGACATGTTCCGCCGCCACTTCGAGGACGTCACCGCGGTGATCGTCGAGCCGGGCGTCAAGACGGGCGTCCCGATCCGGATGGACAACCCCAAGGAGGTCGGCAGCGACCGCATCATCAACGCGCTGGCCGCCGACCACCTCTACGGCGGCCCGGCCGTGGTGGTGGACTTCGGCACCGCCACGACGTTCGACGCGGTCAGCACCAAGGGCGAGTACGTGGGCGGCGCGATCGCCCCGGGCATCGACATCTCCGTGGACGCCCTGTCCCGGCGCGGCGCCCAGCTGCACATGGTGGAGATCGTGCGCCCCCGCGCCGCGATCGCCAAGAACACCACGGAGGCGCTGCGCTCGGGGATCGTGTTCGGGTTCGCGGGGCAGGTGGACGGGATCGTCGACCGGATGGTCGCCGAGCTCACCGACAACCCAGACGAGGTCACGGTGGTGGCCACCGGGGGCCTGGCCTCCACGGTGGTGGGGGAGTGCGAGACCGTCGACGTGCACGAGCCCTGGCTGACCCTCATCGGGCTGCGCCTGGTGTTCGAGCGCAACTCCTGAACGCGGGCGGGGGCGGGGCGCCGGCCGGCACCCCGCCCCCGCCCGCGTCCGGCCCCCTCGCGGCGCCGGACGCGCGGCCGGATCGGTGCCCGCGCGGCCCGTGCACCGGGACCGCACCCGTGGCCAGGGGCGGCCGCCCGGTTCCACGGAGAAGCCCGGCCGGTGGCGGCGTTCTCCACACGCCGCCACCGGCCGGGCCCACCCCGGGCCGGCTACTCCGCCGCGGCCCCGGTCCCCGCGGGGCGATACAGGTCCGGCTCGATGTAGATCATCCGCGCGATCGGCACGGCCTCGCGGATGCGCGCCTCCGCCTCGTCGATCGCCCGCGCCACCCGCCCGGCGTCGTCCTGGGCGTCCACCGCGACCTTGGCCGCCACCAGCAGCTCCTCCGGGCCGATGTGCTGCGTCTTCATGTGGATGAGGCGGTCGATGTCCTCGACGGAGACGATCGCCCGCTCGATCTCGCGCACGTGCTCGTCGGTTGCGGACTCGCCGATGAGCAGGCTCTTCATCTCCATGGCCAGCACGATGGCGATCGCCACCAGCAGCACGCCGATGGCGGCGGTGCCCAGGCCGTCCCAGAGTCCGTTGCCCGTGACCAGGGTCAGGCCCACGCCCATCAGCGCGAAGACCAGGCCGATGAGGGCGCCGGCGTCCTCCAGGAGGATGACCGGCAGCTCGGGCGACTTGGCCCGGCGGACGAACTGCACCCAGGTCGCGTCGCCGCGCACCTCGTTCGACTCCTTGATGGCCGTGCGCATGGCGAAGGACTCCAGCCCGATCGCCACCACCAGCACGGCGACCGGCACCCACCGCCACTCGGTGATCGGCTCGGGGTGGGAGATCTTGTGCCAGGCCTCGTAGAGCGCGAACAGGCCGCCCACACTGAACAGCACGATCGCCACGATGAAGGAGTAGATGTAGCGCTCCCGGCCGTAGCCGAACGGGTGCTCCTTGGTCGCGGCGCGCCGGGCGCGCTTGCCGCCAAGGAGCAGCAGCCCCTGGTTGCTGGAGTCGGCCACCGAGTGGATCGACTCGGCGAGCATCGCCGACGACCCGGTCAGGACGTAGGCGCCGAACTTCGTCGCGGCGATTCCGATGTTCGCGCACAGGGCCATGACAACGGCCTTGGTGCTTCCTTCAACACTCACCGAATTTTTTCCGTCTCTCGAAAATGCACTGCTGAGGGGTGCCGCGATCTGCCGGGGTCAATGGCCGGGCAGTGCGATCGTAGTGAGCGCGGAGCCCGATTTCATCCTCCGGGCCGGTTCCGGCGGCCACCGCGGACGGCCGACCCCGGGGCGCCGCGCCGGTAGGATCGCGTGTGTGAACCACACGCACGACGACACCTACGACGACCTGCCCGAACAGATGAGAGTTCGGCGCCAGAAACTGGACCGCCTGCGCGAGGAGGGCATCGACCCCTTCCCCGTCGTGTTCGAGCGGTCCACGTCGATCGGCGCCGTGCGTGACAAACACGCCGACCTGCCGCCGGACACCGCCACCGGGGTCGAGGTCTCCATCGCGGGCCGCGTGATGCTGTACCGCACCGGCGGCAAGCTGTGCTTCGCCACCCTGCGCGACGAGAGCGGCGACCTCCAGATCATGCTGTCGCTGGACCGGGTCGGCCAGGAGCGCCTGGACGCCTGGAAGTCCGACGTCGACCTCGGCGACCACGTGGGCGTGGAGGGCGAGGTCATCACCTCCCGCCGCGGCGAGCTGTCCATCATGGTGCGCTCCTGGACGCTCACGGCCAAGTGCCTGCGCCCGCTCCCGGAGAAGCACAAGGGCCTCACTGACCCCGAGGCCCGGGTGCGCCAGCGCTACGTCGACCTCATCGTCAACCCCGAGTCCCGCGAGATGGTGCGCCGCCGGTCGGCCGCCATCCGCGCGATCCGGGACGGGCTCACCGCCCGCGACTACATCGAGGTCGAGACCCCGATGCTGATGCGGGTGCACGGCGGTGCCACGGCGCGGCCGTTCACCACGCACATCAACGCCTACGACATGGACCTGTACCTGCGGATCGCCCCGGAGCTGTCGCTGAAGCGGCTGGTCGTGGGCGGTCTGGAGCGGGTGTTCGAGGTCAACCGGAACTTCCGCAACGAGGGCGCGGACTCCACGCACAACCCCGAGTTCACGATGCTGGAGTTCTACCAGGCGTACGCCGACTACAACGTCATGGCGGACGTCACCCGCGAGCTCATCCAGGAGGCGGCCCGCGCCGCGTTCGGCACCACGGTGATCGAGCGCGACGGGGTGGAGTACGACCTGGGCGGGGAGTGGCCGCAGATCACCCTGTACGGGGCGGTGTCCGAGGCGCTGGGCGCCGACGTCGACCCGCGCACCCCGGTCGAGGAGGTCCGGCGCCTGGCCGAGGCCAGGGGCGTGGAGTACGACCCGGCCTGGGGGCCGGGCAAGCTGGTCGAGCACGTCTTCGAGGAGCTGGTGGAGCACACGCTGATCCAGCCGACGTTCGTGCGGGACTTCCCGCTGGAGACGAGCCCCCTCACCCGCCAGCACCGCGAGGACCCGCTGCTCACCGAGAAGTGGGACCTCATCGGCTTCGGCATGGAGATGGGGACGGGCTACTCGGAGCTGGTCGACCCGGTCGAGCAGCGCCGCCGCCTCACCGAGCAGTCGCTGATGGCCTCCGAGGGCGACCCGGAGGCGATGCAGCTCGACGAGGACTTCCTGCGGGCCCTGGAGTACGGCATGCCGCCGACCGGCGGTGTGGGGGTCGGCATCGACCGGATGCTGATGGCCTTCACCGGCAAGAACATTCGGGAAACTGTTCTTTTCCCGATCGTGAAGCCCGAGGGGAACGACGCCTGACTTTCTTGGCGCCCCATTTGCCGGGTCCTTATCCCGGTGCGGGGGATGTCCGAAAGCGGGGCGGTGGCGCCGCGCCCTGTGCGCGGCGCCACCGCCCCCTCGGCTTTTCCGGCGCAGGTCGTGTGCGCGGCGCTCCGGTGCCCGGCCTCCGGGGCCGCCGAGGGGCCCCGGGCCGGTCCGAACGGGGCGAAGTTTTTCCCGGGACCGACGCCTTCACTGACCTCTCCGGGGGTGGTCAGGGTTTTCGCAGGTCAGCACCGAGAAAGAATTTCCCTTTCTGTGACCCTGCGACTGGTGGTCCCATGGTCGTCACCCATGGTGATTTATCTGGCCTTGACGGTATCTGATCATCCGCCTAGCGTGCTGAGAGCGGGTCGAGACCCGCGAGTTCGCCGAAGTGGATCGAGTAACGCGGAGCGCGTCAGGAGCACCGGGAGTTCCCGGATCCCCCCTCGCGCGCACGCAGCACCCACCGGTGCGGTCTGTCCGTCCCAGGCCGCAACGCATCAGGGGTCGTGTGACCCGTGCCCGGACAACCCTTCCGTTCCTGTGCCAGAGGAACGGCGCGGGGGGTTCGCGCCACGGGGCCGTGCGTCGGAACCCCGCCCGACGCACTCGCATCACACCAGGTGACGAGTTGATGTTCCGCACTCACATGATGAGGGAGGACGGAGTGGAACAGGCCACACTCGTACGACGCACCGTTGAGGACCAGAGCACAGCGCAGGCCCGGGAGCACCGGGAGAACGTGGTTCCCCTGCAGAGCCGCCCCCGCGAAGCCGCCGTCGGTCCGTACACGCCGGTCGAACTGAGTCACGAAGAGATCGAGCTCCTCGCCGAGATCGCGACCGGTGTCACCACCGAGGTCGCCGCCCGGCACCTGGAGCTGAGTGCTCGCACCCTGCGTCGGCGCATCCGCAACATCTGCGACGTGCTCGGGGTCAACACCCCGATCGAGGCGGTCGTCTGGGCCGCCCGGCGCCAGCTGATCTGACGATCCGAACGCACCCTCCTCCCCGGCCCGTCCGGGGACCGACCACGGGCATGCCGGTCCGGCGCCCAGGGCACCCGCGTTCACCGGCCGAGAGCGAGCCGGTGATCCCCGCGGGGCCCCGGGGGCATAGTCTGGACCGGTTATGCCCGTTCGTCATGTACAGGTGCGGCGCGCCCGCACCGGCGATGTCGCGCACATCCGCCGACTCGTCGACACCTACACCGCAGACCGGCGCGTGCTCTCCAAGAGCACGGTCAACCTCTACGAGGACGTCCAGGAGTTCTGGGTCGCCGAGGCCGAGATCGTCGCCGACGGTGTCCCCGGGGAACCCCGCCCCGAAGGCGCGGGGGAAGAGGTCACGGAGCGCCGGCTGGTGGGCTGCGGCGCACTGCACGTCCTGTGGGAGGACCTGGCCGAGGTCCGCACCGTGGCCGTCGACCCGTCCCTGCGCGGTTTCGGTATCGGCCACCGGATCGTCGCCGCGCTCCTGGACACCGCCCGCGCCCTGGGTGTCCAGCGTGTGTTCTGCCTGACGTTCGAGACGGCATTCTTCGCGCGCCACGGCTTCGCGCCGATCCAGGGGACCCCGGTGTCCTCCCGCGTGTACGAGGAACTCCTGCGCTCCTATGACGAGGGTGTCGCCGAATTCCTCGATCTGGAACGCGTCAAACCCAACACCCTCGGCAACACCCGGATGCTCGTACACCTCGGCTCCGGAACCGAGAAGGCCGGTGGCTAAAGGTTTTCGTACTCTCTTGGCACCGCGTTCCCCCAATGCCCCGCGCAAACGCACCGGCGGGGTGAAGCCGGTACCGGGACTCGAACCCGCGATTGGGCACACCGGGTGGTATGGAAGTGGAAGAGGGAAGGTAATGTGTACCTGCGCCGGGAGCCGCCGCGGCCGCAACGAGTTCGGCGGCGAGTTCGGCGGAGCCCGGAAGGGCCGTGATTTCGCCCCTTCGGCGACCCGGGCGGTCTCTTCGCCCCGGCGCGCCGGTACACCGAAGGGCGCCGAGTATTGACTCCCCCCGGTTTGCCGTACCGGGTCCCGGTACCGTCCCGGTCAAAGCAGGGGATACGGTGTCTATGATGTCCGGTATGCGTTTGCCCGTCCCGTCGGGCGCCATCCCCCCAGGAGTCTCCCGACACTGAGTCGGGTATTTGCTGCAATAAGTAACAACCAGGAAGGGTGGAGTGCTTCGATGGGTGACTTTTTGTCGTCGGTGCTTCCCCCCGGGCTGCTCGACGTATTGTCGGCGCTCATCCCCCCGGTGGTCGTCGCCTTCGTGTTCTGCTACTTCATCATCAAGTTGCTGCGCCGCGAGATGGCGCCGCGACGGATGGACGGAAGCCTGGTGGGCAAGGGTGCGCCCGGGTCCTCCGGTGCCGCGGGCGAGAGTACTCGGGCTGCCGGGGAGGACGGCGCGGCGAACAGGACGGCGAATGTCCGGAGCGCGGAAGGCGAAGAATCCGGCGACCGTTGATACGGTCCTTGACCGACCACATCCCCGGACCGGCCGCCACGGGCCGGTTCCGGTGATGTTTCGTGTGAGCACACGGCCCCCTGATCACCCCCGGCGATCCCTCCATGGCCGGGCGGCGGTGTCCGGCGGGTGATTTCCGGCACGTCGCCAATTGTGTTCCAGCGGGCCGGGGGATAGCTTTATATTCAGGTGTGGAGACACCGCTCTTCTGAAAGGTTTGATTCCATGGCACAGAAGGTCCAGGTTTTCCTGGTCGACGACCTCGACGGTGGCGAGGCCGAGGAGACGGTCACGTTCGGTCTGGACGGCTCCGTGTACGAAATCGACCTCAGTGCGAGTAATGCCGCCAAGCTTCGTGAGGCACTTACTCCGTTCGTCGACGCCGCCCGCAAGGCTTCGCCGAAGGCGGGCCGGGCGACGGGTCGCCGCGCCGCCAGCCGCAATGCCCCCAGCCGTGAGCGCAGCGCGGAGATTCGTGCCTGGGCGAAGGCCGCGGGCAAGCCCGTCAATGAGCGCGGGCGTATCCCCGCCGCCATCGTCGCCGAATACGAGGCGATCAAGGGCTAGCCCGCCCGTCCCCGGGTACGCCGAAATGTCGCCGGGACCTGATCGAATTCCGGCCGGCGTCACCGGGGGACCGAGCCCCCCGATCCCGCGCGGCACGGCCCCGGCCGTGGGACGCGGATCCCCGCCGCGGCGGGGATCCCGGGGGAGCGGGGCATCCGGTCCGCGGGTCGACGGCCCCGGCGCGGACCCCCGCGCCGCTCATCGGCGAGGACGCGTCACGGCCCGTCGCCCACGGGGGCGAGCCGGAGGACCGGGGGAGCGGTGGGACCGGATCACCCGCCGGACCGCTTCGGGCCGATCCCGGTGCCTCTCCAGAGACCACCGGACCGGGATCGCCGATCGCTTTCCCGCAATTTCGCTTCCGGCTGAACAACACGGAGCCTGTTCGCTGAGAGCCGATTATTCCGGCCTGTACAAGCAACGACCCGGTCACTCCCGGCACGATGGGAGTGCCGGGTCGTTCGCCTTCGGCGTACAGGGAAATCTGACGCCGCAATCGGTAGTTGGATGTTGGGTGAACGCCCTATCGTCGGGGAAAGTCTCTGGCACGGACGGCTTCGGCCGGATCGTGGCGGAGATGTCCGTCCGCTCGGCAGCCGGTCGAACGGTTCGGACGGGTGCGACAGTGCTCCCCGGGGCGGTTATCCCTGTGGGGCCGATATGCGGAAGAGTCGGGTCGGTGGGAACCGACCCTGCCTGACCGCTCTGTAGAGGAGCGACGAGACATGTTCGAGAGGTTTACCGACCGCGCGAGGCGAGTGGTTGTTCTGGCCCAGGAAGAGGCCAGGATGCTCAACCACAACTACATCGGTACGGAGCACATCCTGCTCGGCCTCATCCACGAGGGTGAGGGCGTCGCCGCCAAGGCTCTGGAAAGTCTCGGTATCAGCCTCGAAGCGGTTCGGCAGCAGGTCGAGGAGATCATCGGCCAGGGCCAGCAGGCGCCGTCGGGGCACATCCCCTTCACGCCGCGGGCCAAGAAGGTCCTGGAGCTGTCCCTGCGGGAGGCACTCCAGCTCGGCCACAACTACATCGGGACCGAGCACATCCTGCTGGGTCTCATCCGTGAGGGCGAGGGCGTCGCCGCCCAGGTCCTGGTCAAGCTCGGCGCCGACCTCAACCGGGTCCGCCAGCAGGTCATCCAGCTGCTCCACGGCTACCAGGGCAAGGAGCCGCAGGCGACCACGGGCTCCTCGGAGTCCACCCCGTCGACCTCCCTGGTGCTCGACCAGTTCGGCCGCAACCTGACCCAGGCGGCCCGGGAGAGCAAGCTCGACCCGGTCATCGGGCGGGACAAGGAGATCGAGCGGGTCATGCAGGTCCTGTCCCGCAGGACCAAGAACAACCCGGTCCTCATCGGCGAGCCCGGCGTCGGCAAGACGGCGGTCGTCGAGGGCCTGGCCCAGAAGATCGTCAAGGGGGAGATCCCCGAGACGCTCAAGGACAAGCAGCTCTACACCCTCGACCTGGGCGCCCTGGTCGCGGGCAGCCGCTACCGCGGTGACTTCGAGGAGCGCCTCAAGAAGGTGCTGAAGGAGATCCGCACCCGCGGCGACATCATCCTCTTCATCGACGAGCTGCACACGCTGGTCGGTGCGGGCGCGGCGGAGGGTGCCATAGACGCCGCCTCCATCCTCAAGCCCATGCTGGCCCGCGGCGAGCTGCAGACCATCGGCGCGACCACGCTGGACGAGTACCGCAAGTACCTGGAGAAGGACGCCGCGCTGGAGCGCCGCTTCCAGCCCATCCAGGTGGACGAGCCGACCATCACGCACGCCATCGAGATCCTCAAGGGCCTGCGCGACCGGTACGAGGCCCACCACCGGGTCTCCATCACCGACAGCGCCCTGGTGGCCGCGGCCAACCTCGCGGACCGCTACATCAGCGACCGGTTCCTGCCGGACAAGGCGATCGACCTCATCGACGAGGCCGGCTCGCGCATGCGCATCCGCCGCATGACCGCGCCGCCGGACCTGCGCGAGTTCGACGAGAAGATCGCCGGAGTCCGCCGGGACAAGGAGTCCGCGATCGACGCGCAGGACTTCGAGAAGGCCGCCTCGCTGCGCGACGACGAGAAGCAGCTGCTCGCCAAGAAGGCGCAGCGGGAGAAGGAGTGGAAGGCCGGCGACATGGACGTCGTGGCCGAGGTGGACGAGGAGCTCATCGCCGAGGTCCTGGCCGCCTCCACCGGCATCCCGGTCTTCAAGCTCACCGAGGAGGAGAGCTCCCGGCTGCTGCGCATGGAGGACGAGCTGCACCGCCGCGTCATCGGCCAGGAGGACGCCATCAAGGCGCTCTCCCAGGCGATCCGGCGCACGCGTGCGGGTCTGAAGGACCCCAAGCGTCCCGGTGGCTCGTTCATCTTCGCCGGCCCGTCCGGTGTCGGTAAGACCGAGCTGTCCAAGACCCTGGCCGAGTTCCTGTTCGGGGACGAGGACGCGCTGATCCAGCTGGACATGTCCGAGTTCATGGAGAAGCACACGGTCTCGCGGCTGTTCGGCTCCCCGCCCGGGTACGTCGGCTACGAGGAGGGCGGCCAGCTCACCGAGAAGGTGCGCCGCAAGCCGTTCTCGGTGGTCCTGTTCGACGAGATCGAGAAGGCCCACAACGACATCTTCAACTCGCTCCTCCAGGTGCTGGAGGAGGGCCGTCTCACCGACGCCCAGGGTCGCAACGTCGACTTCAAGAACACGGTCATCATCATGACGACCAACCTGGGCACCCGGGACATCTCCAAGGGCGTGGCCATGGGCTTCGCCAAGGAGGACGACGCCCAGACCAACTACGAGCGCATGAAGGCCAAGGTCGGCGAGGAGCTCAAGCAGAACTTCCGGCCGGAGTTCCTCAACCGCGTGGACGACATCATCGTCTTCCACCAGCTGACCGAGGGCGAGATCTTCCAGATCGTGGATCTGATGATCTCCAGCCTCGACAACCGCCTCAAGGAGCGGGACATGGGCATCGAGCTCCGTCCCGCGGCCAAGAAGCTGCTGTCGGAGCGGGGCTTCGACCCGGTCCTGGGCGCCCGGCCGCTGCGCCGGACGATCCAGCGGGAGATCGAGGACCAGCTCTCGGAGAAGATCCTGTTCGGCGACCTCAAGGCCGGCCAGATCGTCGTGATCGACGCCGAGGGCGAGGGCACCGACGCCAAGCTCACCTTCAAGGGCGTGCCGAAGCCGGCGGCGGTTCCGGACACCCCCGAGGTCGAGGAGTCGGCCGCGGGCAAGGCCGAGTGACGCACCCGGTGTGACGCGGTCCGCCGGCAGGGGCGCCCTTCGGGGCGCCCCTGCCTCTTTGCGCCCCCGCCTCGCTTCGGCTCGCGCGCAGGCGCCGGGGGACGGGGACCTCCGGCCCTGCGTGGGCGTCCCCGTGCCCCGGACGTCCGCTCCGGGCCTCCGGAACCCCGTGGACGCCCCCCGTTCCCGGCCTCGCGGCCGTTCCCGGCCCCGGGGCCGGGAACGGGGACCGGTTAGGGTGCAGACGTGACTCAGCCGCATGATCCCCGTAACGACCCCCATCACCAGGGCCCGCCGCCCGGGGCGGGCCACGGCCCCCACCAGCCCGGGTACGGCCCGCCGCAGCCCCCGGGCGGGTACGGCGCCCCGCCGCCCGGCGGATACGGACCACCGCCGCCCGGTGGATACGGCCCCCAGCCCGGGTACGGCCCGCCGCAGCCGCCCGGCGGATATCCGCCGCCGCAGAAGAAGTCCTCGGCCGGTCTCGTCATCGGCATCGTCGCCGGAGCCCTGGTCCTGGTGCTGCTGATCGTCGGCGGCGGCGTGTGGTTCTACGCCTCCTCCCTCGGCGGCCCCGCGTCCGGCCCGGCCTCGGGCGGGGACGGCGCGCTCGCCGACGCGGAGGTCCTCACCTTCGAGGACCTGGACGCCTCCCACGTCGAGACGGGGGAGCGCGTCGAGTACGACATGTTCCCCCCGGCGGGCGGACCGCACTACTCCTCCTGGCAGGACTGCGGCGTGTACACCGAGCCGCTGCGGGAGGAGTTCGCCGTGCACTCGCTGGAGCACGGAGCGGTGTGGATCACCTACGACCCGTCGCTCCCCCCGGACCAGGTGGCCGCGCTGGAGGGGCTGTACAGCCCCGGGGACTACCTGGTGATCAGTCCGATGGAGGGTCTGCCCGCACCGGTCGTGGCCTCCGCCTGGGGCGCCCAGATCCACCTGGGCGGTCCGGAGGAGCCGGCGCTCGGTGCCTTCCTGCGCGAGTACGTCCAGAGCCCGAACGCCCCGGAACCCGGAGCGCTGTGCAGCCAGGGCGTCACCGAGACCGGGGCCGAGGTGGAGGCCCTCCTGGAGGAGGACTCCACCACCGCCTGAGGCCGCTCAGGACGGCAGAGCGTAGCGGCCGTCCTCCAGCGGGTCCACGAGGCCGTCGACGACCAGCCCGTCCAGGGCGCGCTCGCGCTGCACGTGGTCGTCCCAGACGGCGTCCAGGGCGTCCTTGGGCACCGGCCCGGCCGAGTCGCGCAGCACCGCCAGCAGGCGGCCGCGCACCTGGCGGTCGGTGCCCGCGTAGGTCTGGCCGCGCCGGGGCGGCCCGCTGTGCGCTGGCCGCCCCGCCGCCGTCCATGCGCACTGGTTCGCGATGGGGCAGTCGACGCACCTGGGCGAGCGGGCGGTGCACACCAGGGCGCCGAGCTCCATCACGGCCACACCCCAGCGGGCGGCCACGGACGCCTCGGGCGGCAGCAGCTTCTCGGCGAGGGTCACCTCGGCCTTGGTCTGGGTTTTCGGCGGGTACTCGATGCCTGTTTCGGCCCGGGCCAGGACCCGGCGCACGTTGGTGTCCAGAATGGCGTGGCGCTGGCCGAAAGCGAAGCTCGCCACGGCCGCCGCCGTGTACGCACCGACGCCGGGGAGTGACAGCAGGGTGGCGTGGTCGTCGGGGACGACCCCGTCGTGCTCCTCGGTGATCACCGTCGCGCAGGCGTGCAGGCGCAGAGCCCGGCGCGGGTAACCGAGGCGGTCCCACATGCGGACCGCCTCGCCCGGGGAGTCTTTCGCCAGGTCGGCAGGTGTGGGCCAGCGCTCCATCCAGGCCCGCCAGGCGGGCAGCACCCGCACGACCGGGGTCTGCTGGAGCATGATCTCGCTGACCAGGACGGACCAGGGGGAGGCCCCCGGAGCCCGCCAGGGGAGATCGCGGGCGTTGGCCTCGTACCAGGCCAGAACGGCGGTGCTGTAAGGGTTATCGCTCATCTTTAAACCGGGGATCGGCGGGTTGAGTAGGTGGCGCGCCCGCAAAACCGCAATACTACGGCGCATGGCGTCAAGTACCGGACATCCCGTCAGTCCTGAGACCTACTGGAAGCGGCGCGCCCTCGTGCTGGCCGGGGTCATGTTGGTGCTCACCCTCATCGTCTTCGCCTGCCGTCCGGGCGGCGGGGACGAGGGGGAGACGACCCGGTCCGACGCGAGTCTGGGCGAGGACGCCTCCCCCAGTGTGTCACCGGAGGACCCCTCCCCGTCCCCGGAACCGGAGGAGGAGCCGTCCGAGGCGGACGCCTCACCGAGCGAGGACCCCTCCGCCTCCGCCGACCCCTCCGACGCCGAGGGGGCCGAGGACGGGGGGTCCGGAGGGGAGGGCGGATCCGGCGGCGGCGGTGGCGGCGGTGTGGCCGCGCCCGAGAAGCCGGAGGACCTGTGCCGGCCCCAGGACGTGGTGGTCGGCTTCGACTTCGCGGAGGCCGACAAGGAGATCTACGGGGCCGGGCAGAAGCCCGCCTTCAAGGTCACCGTGGTGAACACCGCCGAGCAGACCTGCACCGTGGACGTCGGCCGCGAGGCCCTGGAGCTGCGCATCCACTCCGGTGACGACCGCGTCTTCTCCACCGCGGACTGCGTGCGGGGCGAGACCCGCGAGGACCGCCAGCTGAGCCGGGGCGTGCCGCACGAGTTCACGATCACCTGGGACCGGGTGCGATCCTTCACCGACTGCCGCGAGGGCACCTCCGAGGCCAAGCCCGGCTGGTACCGCGCCAACCTGCACGGGGACTACGCCGGATCGACCGACCAGAAGGTGTTCCAGCTGAAGGCCTGAGCCGGACCCCGGAAAAACGAACACGGACGGCACTCATGTGATTACGATGAGTGCCGTCCGTGTTTTCCTCTCCGGGAGTCCTCCATGAAACGTCTCGCCGCCTGCGGCCTCGCCCTGCTCACCGCGCTCTCGCTCACCCCCGGGACGGCCTCGGCCGAGCGCTACTCCGCCCCGTACGTCCTCTCCGTCACCGACGAGAGCACCGGTCAGCGCTCCGTCACCACCCTGGACTGCGACCCGGTGGGCGGCACCCACCCCGAGGCCGAGGCGGCCTGCGCGGCCATCGCCGAGGCCGGGTCGATCGAGGCCATAGCCCCCGCCGAGGGCGTCTGCACCCTGGAGTACCGCCCGGTCACCGCCACCGCCACGGGCCGCGAGGACTTCGAGCGGACCTTCGGCAACCCCTGCCAGCTCAGGATGGCCAAGGGGGACGTCTTCGCGTTCTAGGGCGGCGCGGCCCCGGGCTCAGCGGCGGCGGGCCACCCGGGTGAGGGCCTCGCTGAGCTCCTCGACCTCGTGGATCCGGATGCCCGGGACCGGATCGCCGAAGTGCTTGGGCACGATCGCCTCGGTGAAGCCGAGGCGCTGTGCCTCGGACACCCGGCGGCGGGCACCGGTGACCGTGCGCACGTCCCCGGCCAGGCCGACCTCGCCGACCACCACCAGGCCCCGGGGCAGGGCGACGTCGTTGTGGGAGCTTCCCGCGGCCATCGCCAGCGCCAGGTCGATCGCCGGTTCGGTCAGGCGCACCCCGCCCACCGTGGAGGCGTAGACGTCGAGGCTGGCCAGCTTCATCCCGGTGCGCTTCTCCAGCACCGCCAGGATCATGTTCACGCGGGAGGTGTCCAGGCCCGAGGTGGCCCGCCGGGGCGCGGGCAGGGGAGTGGGCGCCACCAGCGCCTGGACCTCGGCGATGATCGGCCGCCGCCCCTCCAGGGCGACGGTGATGCAGGTGCCCGGGACCGGGTCCGTGCGCTCGGTGAGGAACAGGCCGCTGGGGTCGGCCAGCCCCACGATGCCGGTCTCGGTCAGCTCGAAGCAGCCGATCTCGTCGGTGGGGCCGTAGCGGTTCTTGACCGCCCGCAGCAGGCGCAGCTGGGAGTGGCGCTCGCCCTCGAAGTGCAGGACCACGTCCACCAGGTGCTCCAGCAGGCGCGGGCCGGCGATGGAGCCGTCCTTGGTCACGTGCCCGACCAGGACCGTGGCGATCCCGCGCTCCTTGGCGATCTGGATGAGGGCGCCGGTCACCTGCCGCACCTGTGTGACGCCGCCCGGGACGCCGGTGGTCTCGGGGGACATCATGGTCTGCACCGAGTCGACGATGAGCAGGCCCGGGGACACCGCGTCCACGTGCGAGGCCACGGTGGCGATGGAGGTCTCCGCCGCCAGGTACAGCTTGTCCGACAGCGCCCCCAGGCGCTCGGCGCGCAGGCGGACCTGCCCGGCGGACTCCTCGCCGGTGACGTACAGGACGGGACCGGCCTGGGCGCGCTTGGCGGCCACCTCCAGCAGCAGGGTGGACTTGCCGACGCCGGGCTCGCCGGCGAGCAGGACCACGCCGCCGGGGACGGCACCGCCGCCCAGCACCCGGTCGAGCTCGTCGATACCGGTGGGGACGGCCTCCGCGCTCTCCACGCTGATCTCGGTGATGGGGCGGGCCCGGGAGGTCACCGCGGACGGGGTCACCGCCATGGGAGCCGGGGCCCCGGCCTCCTCGACCGTGCCCCACGCCTGGCACTCCCCGCAGCGGCCCACCCACTTGAGGCTGGTCCAGCCGCATTCGGCGCACCGGAACGTCGTCTTCGCTTTGGCCATGTCCGACACGCTAACGCCTGCCGGGGACGCTCGGGCCCGCCCGCCGCCCGCCCCCTCGCGCCCGCCGACCGCGGCTTCCTCCCGGACCGTCGGCGAGGGGCGTACACGGCGCGCCACATGAAAGTTACCTACGGGTTAGGACACTTTCCGTGAAGGCCGTGTTACAGAATTCTTAGGGTCCGGAACCTCCGACGAACCCCCCGCTCCCTGGAGAGGAGACCCGCGTGCCCCGCACCGACACGCCGTCCATGTCCCCCGAAGCCCCCTTCTCCCCGGAAACGCCCGTGAAGCCCCGACGCTCCCGCAGGGCCGCCCTGGTCGCGGCCGCCGCCGTCGGCCTGTCCCTGGTCGCCGCACCCGCGGCCGCCGAGGGGACGGGGGAGGCCGCGTTCGAGCACTACGTCGCCCTGGGCGACTCGTTCACCTCCGGTCCGCTGATCCCGCCGTACGCGCCCGGTTCCGACCCCCGCTGCCTGCGCTCCTCGGCCAACTACGCCCAGCTGACGGCGGACCGGCTGGGCGTCGCCTCGTTCACCGACGCCAGCTGCTCGGGCGCCGTCACCGACGACTTCCACGAGCCGCAGTACGCGGGGCTCGCCCCCCAGTTCGACGCCCTCACCCCCGACACCGACCTGGTGACGGTGGGGATCGGCGGCAACGACTTCGGGTTCGTGGACGTCCTGACCACCTGTGCCAAGCGCAGCCTGGAGAACCCGCTGGGAAACCCCTGCCAGCGCTACTACGGCGACGAGCTGGACCGGAGGGTGGAGGACCTGCGCGACGAGATCTCCGGGGTGTACGGGGAGATCGCCGAGCGCAGCCCGGAGGCGACCGTGCTCGCGGTCGGCTACCTCCAGATCCTCCCGGAGAAGAACGGCTGCTGGCCCCGCGAACCGATCGCCCGCGGCGACGTGGCCTTCCTGGACGGCGTGCAGACCGCGCTCAACAGGATGATCGCCGAGGAGTCGGCCGCCCACGGCGCGGCCTTCGTCGACGTGCTGGAGCGCGGGCACGACATCTGCTCGTCGGGCTCCGAGCGCTGGGTGGAGGGCATCGTCCCGCAGAACTCCGCGGCCCCGGTGCACCCCAACGCCGCGGGCATGGCCGCGGTGGCCGACCGCGTCTCCACCGCGCTCGGTGTCCCCGTCGCCTAGCACAACCGCGACGGTGAGTGATGGGCCCGGAGGAGGCGAAGGGCTTTTTCTGCCGCTTTGACCTGGTTATATGACTCACCGTCAAGCATGCTTTACCTTTTTTGGAGATGGATTAGACTACGGAGAGTGATTTTTCGTGGTGTCTGTGTGACGAATGAAACGTGCGTCGTAGCGGATCCATCCGCGTCGCGGTGACGCGGACGCCACGGCGGACCGACATTCGGCATGGAGGACCAGTGCGACTACCGCGACACCACGAGCGAACTCAGGCCTGTCGTCCCGCGGACCCGGGGCGACAGGCCTCGCCCTTGCGGCGGTCCCGGAGACGTGCGTTCGCCGTCGCCGCCCTCGCCGCGGCGCTGGCGCTCGGCGCCGCGCCCGGCCCCGCGCAGGCGGCCCCCGCCGCCTCCACCGCCCCGGGTGTGCGCGTTCCGCAACTCTCCTCCGCGACCGCGGAGAGGGCGATCGAGGCCGCGGAGTCGCAGAAGGGGACGCCCTACGCCTGGGGCGGCAACCGGCCCGGCGGGTTCGACTGCTCCGGCCTCGTCCAGTGGTCGTTCAAGCAGGCCGGGGTGAACCTGCCCCGCATCGCCCAGGACCAGGTCAACGCCGGCACCAGGATCGGCTACTCGAGTGCCAGGAGGGGCGACCTCCTCTACTGGACCGACAGCGGCGGCTACGCCTACCACGTCGCCATCTACCTCGGCAACGGCCGCATGATCGACGCGCCCCGCACGGGCGACAAGGTCCGGGAGCGGGACGTCACCCGCTACAACCTCGCCGGAGCCGTGCGGCTGTGACGCCGCCCCCGCGAGCCGCGCGCACCGCGCCGGCGTCCGCGGGCACACGCCCTCCCGGGGGGTGACCCCGGCGGCCCGCACCCACAGGGTGCTCAGTACCTCCGCCACCAGAGATTGACCGCGTAGTCGACCGCGGTCCCCGGATGGCCCGCGATGATCTCCGCGGCCAGGGCCGGAGGGAACTCGATCCCCACCACCGCCTCGAAGGCGCGGCGGTCGGTGAAGTCCCAGCGCATCGTCAGGGCTTCGCGCTCGAACCCGCGGGAGGACCAGAACCGCTCGACGGCGGCCGGGTCGTACGACGGCAGCGACCGTCGGAACCAGCCGCCGAACGTGGAGCGGGTCGCGTCGTTGTCGATCACGAAGGCGACCCCTCCACGGCGCATCACCCGGTCGAGTTCGGCCAGGCCGGGTTCGCAGCCGGGGCCGAAGAAGTAGGCCCAGCGCGCGTGCGCGACCTCGACGACGGAGTCGGGGACGGGCAGCCGCTGGGCCACCCCGTTCAGCACCTCGACGCCGGGCAGCCCCGCCACCCGCGCCCGGGCCCGCGCCGCCAGCGCGGGGTGGGGCTCCACACCGGTCACCCGGGCCGCGGTCCCGGCGAACCGGGGCAGGTGGAACCCGGTGCCGCAGCCGATGTCCAGCACCCGGGCGCCCGCCATCGGGCGGATGCGCTCCATCGCCGCCTCGATGACCCCGTCCGGGTCCACGGCGAGGTTCTCCAGCTCATAGACGTCGGGATGGTGCCAGATGTTCGGGCTGGGGACGGCCTCCCTGGGGATCATGGGCGAAGAGCCTACCGGCGGCGCGCCGTGTTCACACGGCGGCCTCCCACGGCGGGCTCCGGAGCGCATACCCTGTCCACGTGAGCGCTATCCAGGTACCAGACGCGCCCGTCGTCCTCTCGACGGCGTCGGTCTACCCTGAGAAGACCCCGGCCGCCTTCGAGATCGCCGCGAAACTGGGGTACGACGGCATCGAGGTGCTCGTCTCCTCCGACCCCGCCAGCCAGGACATCGACCTGCTGCGGCGGCTCTCCGACTACCACCAGATCCCGGTCACCGCAGTCCACTCCCCGTGCCTCGTCCTCACCCAGAGGGTGTGGGGGCGCGAGCCCTGGGGCAAGCTCGTCCGCTCCAAGGAGATGGCCGAGGCCCTGGGCGCCACGACCATCGTGGTCCACCCCGCCTTCCGCTGGCAGCGCGACTACGCCCGGGAGTTCGAGGTCGGCGTGGCCCGCATGCAGGAGGAGACCGACGTGGTCTTCGCCGTCGAGAACATGTACCCGGTGCGCGTGCGCGACCGCGAGGTCGTGCCCTACGCCCCGAGCTGGAACCCCCTCGACCGCGACTACGCCGACGTCACCCTCGACATGTCGCACACCGCGATGTCCGGCTCCGACGCCCTGGACATGGCCAAGCGGCTGGGCGACCGCCTCTCCCACATCCACGTCGCCGACGGCTTCGGCGGGCAGAACCTCGACGAGCACCTCATTCCGGGCCGGGGCCGCCAGCCGGTCGCCGAGGTCCTGGAGCACCTGGCCGCCGGCGGTTTCGAGGGGCAGCTGGTGCTGGAGGTGAGCACCCGCAAGGCGCCCGACCGCCAGGCCCGGCTGCGGGAGCTGGCCGAGGCGCTGGCCTTCACCCGGCTGCACTTCGCCCGGCCCGCCGAGCCGTCCGCGGCGGGACCGCCGCGTGACCGGCGCGAGCGGATCGCCCTGCTGCGACGCCGCCCGTCGACCCCGCCCCGCCTGTTCGAGGTGGACTCCGCGGGGACGGTGGAGGGCGGCGGCGACGACTGAGCGGGCCCCGCGTACCAAGGGATGAGATGCGGGGTCCACCCCGGTCCTCCGGGGCGGCTAGCGTGTCAGGGGACCGCAGAGAGGACCCTTTTCATGATCGCGATCATCGGTGCCGGGAAGATGGGCGAGGCGCTGCTCGCCGGGATGCTGGGCAAGGGCCACGCGCCGGAGGACGTCCTCGTCACCGAGCCGCGCACGGAGCACGCCGCCGAGCTGCGCGAGCGCTACGGCGTGGAGGTCGTGTCCGCCGACGAGGCCGCCAAGCGCGCCGGAACGCTGCTCCTGGCCCTCAAGCCGCAGGACATGGTCGCCCTGCTGGACGACCTCGCCCCGCACCTGTCCCCCGACCGGCTCGTCATCTCCGTGGCCGCCGGGCTCACCACCGCCGTGCTGGAGGACCACCTGCCCGCGGGCACCCCGGTGGTGCGGGCCATGCCCAACACCCCCGCCCTCATGGGACAGGGGATGACCGCGGTCGCGGGCGGCGCCCACGCCGGGGCCGGGCACCTGGAGCGCGCGGAGGCGCTGCTGGGAACCGTGGGCGAGGTGATCCGGGTCGGCGAGCAGCACATGGACACCGTCACGGCCATCTCCGGCAGCGGGCCCGCCTACTTCTACTTCATCGCCGAGACGATGATCGAGGCCGGGGTGGCGATGGGCATGCCGCGCGCCACCGCGCAGAAGCTCGTGGGGCAGACCATCACCGGTGCGGCCGCCATGCTCAACGGCTCGGGGGAGCACCCGGTGGTCCTGCGCGAGGCGGTCACCTCGCCGGGCGGCACCACCGCGGCGGCGCTGCGCGAGCTGGAGCGGCACGGGGTGCGCACCGCGTTCACGGACGCGATCGAGGCGGCCCGGGACCGCAGCAGCGCGCTCTCGGGGAGCTGACGGGGGTCCCGCCGCCTCGAGGTGCTGAGACGCGCCGGGGCGGCGGCCGGTTCCTCCGAGGGGTGGCCGAAAACGGTCGGAATGCGCGAAGGGCCCGTCCGGGTACATAGGTAGTGTTCAGAGGGAGGGTGCGAGCGCCCTCGAAAGGCCCTGCCAGGTCCCAGGAGGCAGGGCCGCCTCCCCCGTCCCCCGACCCAGGGCCTTTCCATGAGTCTTCCCCCTTCATCCCCAGACCCGTCCCGGCAGCCGGAAGGCCCCGTGCCGCCCCCGGGCGGCCCACCCCCGGGCGGCCAGGGCACCCCTCACGGCGGCACCCCCGCCGACGGTGTTCCGGCCGGTCCGCCGGCCGGCGGTAACCCTCCTTATGGCGGTACTCCGGCGGGTGGTGCTCCTGTGGGTCCGCCCTCCGGTGGTAACCCTCCTTATGGCGGTACTCCGGCGGGTGGTGCTCCTGTGGGTCCGCCCTCCGGTGGTAACCCTCCTTATGGCGGTACTCCGGCGGGTGGTGCTCCTGTGGGTCCGCCCTCCGGTGGTAACCCTCCTTATGGCGGTACTCCGGCGGGTGGTACCCCCATGGGCCCGCCGACCGGTGGTAACCCTCCTTATGGCGGTACTCCGGCGGGTGGTACCCCCATGGGCCCGCCGACCGGTGGCAACCCTCCCTACGGCGGCATGCCCGCGGGCGGCGCCCACTCCGGCGGCGTTCCCGGCGGCCCCATGGGGCCCGGCGGTCCCGGAGGACCCTTCGGACCCCCCGGCGGACCGTTCGGCCCGCCGCCCCCGCGCCCCAGGCGCCTGGGCCTGTTCTCCTCGCCCACCGCACTGCACACCGCCGCCCTCAACGCCACCGGCACGGGTGCGGGCTACCTCCGCATCAAGCAGTGGCCGTTCTTCGCCGCGGCCCTGATCATCACCATCGGCCTGCTGGTCACCGCGGCCGTCCTCGGCGCCGCCGACAACCTGCTGCTGTGGACCCCGGTCCTCCTGGTCTGGTTCCTCGCGGCCGCCCTGCACGGACTCTTCGCCGGGCGCGCCCACGACGAGCGCATCCTCGCCCAGGGCGGGACCCCGCCCCGCGGCGCCCTGCCCTACCTGACCGCCGGCGGCTTGGCCGTCGCGCTGGTCGTCGCCCTCACCGGGGTGTGGCAGCTCGGCGAGTGGCGGCTGCGCGTCGCCGACGCCGCCCACGCCCGCGGCGAGTGCGGCACCTCCGAGGCCATCGCCGGATACGAGTCCGTCGAGGACTTCTTCCAGCTGTCCTTCTCCTCCTCTCTGATGGACCGCGCCCGCGCCGGGATCGCCGCCTGCCGCCTGCTGGACCGGGCCCAGGGCGACGTCGCCGCCGAGGACTACGAGCAGGCGCTGGACTCCTACGCGACCTACTTCGAGCACCCCGCCTCCCGCTGGCAGGACACCGACGGCGAGGTCGCCGACATCCACTTCTCCTACGCCACGGACCTGATCGAGAACGCCGAGACCTCCGGCGGTGAGATCTCCGCCGAGTACACCGAGGACGTCCTGCGGGCCCACGAGGTCTTCTCGATCATCCCGGTCGACTACGAGGGCACCGCGGCCGCGGGCAGGGTGCCCGAGGCCCTCGCCGGCCTGTACGAGACGGCCACCGGCCACCTGGGCTCGGAGTGGTGCCTGGGCGTGGACCAGATCGACATGCTGGTCGACCTCGACTGGAGCGCGGCCCCCGAGATCCCCGACCTGATCGAGCAGGAGCGCCCCGAGGCGGTCCTGGAGTGCGGCTGGGAGTCCGTCGACTCCCAGGAGTTCGACCAGGCCGACGAGATGGTCGGGATCCTGGAGGCCGAGTACGCCGACTACGAGGCCGACGACGTCGAGAAGATGGTCACCCACATCGGCGCCGGACGCATCGAGCAGGAGATGGACCTCCTGACCACCATCGGCGACACCTCGCTGGACGCGACTCCCACCGGCGGCTCCGGCAACGACAAGTTCGTCTTCGAGATCGTCAACCACTCGCCGTACGAGCTGCGCTTCCTCTACGTCGGACCGGACAAGGTCCACGGCGAGGTCACCGCACCCCCGTGCGACGACTGCGACACCTACTCGCCGGGCTCGCCGCCCTCCTACGACTCGTGCTTCGACGAGGGCGAGACCCTCAAGGTCGAGCTCAAGCCGGGCGAGTACCGCATCGTCATCGCCAACAGCGACTCGCTGTTCACCCGGCCCATGCACGGGACGGTGAACCTGGGCGGCGGGGACCTGTCCGAGAGCTGCTACTTCGTCACCACGGGCGAGTAGCGTCCGCCGAGGGGCCGGGCCGGCGTGGGCACCCGCGCCGGCCCGGCCCGTCCGTGCCCCCCGGGGTTCCGAGCACTCACCGCCCTTGCGTACTGTGTGCTTCGGAACACGTACACCTGAAACGGGGGTCACCGACATGGGAGGGCGCACGTCCTGCTCGCTCCGGGTGGCATGGGATGACGGGCTGACCGCCTACGACTTCGGCCCGCAGCACCCGATGGCGCCGATCCGGGTCGAGCTGACCATGGCGCTCACCCGCGAGCTCGGCGTCCTGGACGCCCCCGGCGTCTCCCTCCTGGACGTGGAGCCGGCCTCCGACGACCTCCTGGAACTGGTGCACGACCGCTCCTACATCGAGGCGGTCAAGCGGGCCGGCCGCACCCTGGAGCCGGACGACGCCCACATGCTCGGCACCGCCGACAACCCCGTCTTCAAGGACATGCACGACGCGGCGGCGCTCATCTCGGGCGCCTCGGTCGCCGCAGCCAGGGCGGTGTGGACCGGCGAGTCCGTGCACGCCGCCAACATCGCGGGAGGCCTGCACCACGCCATGCGGGGCAACGCCTGGGGCTTCTGCGTCTACAACGACCCGGCGCTGGCCATCGCCTGGCTCCTGGAGCAGGGCGCCAAGCGCATCGCCTACGTCGACATCGACGTCCACCACGGGGACGGCGTCCAGCGCGCCTTCTACAACGACCCCCGGGTGCTCACCATCAGCCTCCACGAGTCGCCGGTCACCCTGTTCCCGGGCACCGGCCAGGCGGGGGAGACCGGCGGCCCCGACGCCGAGGGGTACTCGGTCAACGTGGCCCTGCCCGCCGGGACCGGCGACAGCGGCTGGCACCGGGCCTTCGACGCGGTGGTCCCGCCGCTGCTGCACGAGTTCCAGCCGGAGGTCCTGGTGACCCAGCAGGGCTGCGACACGCACGCCCTCGACCCGCTCGCCAACCTGACGCTCAGCCTGGACGGCCAGCGGCGCGCCTACGCCGAACTGCACAAGCTCGCCCAGCGCACCGCGGGCGGACGCTGGGTGCTGTTCGGGGGCGGCGGGTACGGGCTGGTGCACGTGGTCCCCCGGGCCTGGACGCACCTGCTCGCCGAGGCGGCGGGCCGCCCGGTGGACCCCGACACCGAGACCCCGCAGCGCTGGCGCGATTTCGTCCGGGAGCGCACCGGGGAACTGGCGCCGCTGTACATGACCGACGGCCGCGAGGTGGTGTTCGCGCCCTTCGAGGAGGGTTACGACCCCGGAAATCCGGTGGACCGGGCCATTCATGCGACCCGGACGGCCGTCTTCCCGAGCCACGGTATCGATCCCAGCCTCTGATCTTCCGGAGATCGGTCCGTCTTCTGGCGAAGACACCCTTTCGTTCCGATGTCTTCCATTTTCTAACCGGATGTCCGTGATCCCGGTATCGTTTCCGGGTGAGCGATGTCGCCCGGTGCGGGCGGGACCCATTTCCCGCCGACGGGGCGTGGCGCGCGTCCAGCGGGTAGGAAGAGGTTGAATACCGGGCGAACGGGAGCAGGCGCCGTGGTGGCCGCACGGCGCGTCACGTGTTCGCCCCGACGAGGAAGGGGAACACCTGGTGACGCCGCCGACACGTGCTGAACTCATCTCCCATCTGGTGCGGACGGGGATCGCCGGACACGTCGATACCTCGCGCCAGAACAACCTTCGGCACTACCGGCGCCTGGTCCAGAAGGACCCCTACCACCAGTTCGGTCTCACCTTCTCCCACGACTGGACCTTCTCCGAGGTCCTCGCGCTGATGAGCAAGCGGTGCGGTGTCGTCGGCGACGAGGAGTACGTCTGGGGCATCGACACCATCGACCCCGACCTCACCGTCGACGCGCTGGAGGCCTTCGCCGACCGCCTGGCCCTGGCCGCCGAGCGCCGCGAACGGGTCATGTTCGCCACCGGACACCCGAACAAGCTCCAGGGCACCTACCGCGTCTGGAAGGACGCCCTGTCCGCCCGGGGCTGCCCCGTCGTCACCGCGGCGGGCGGCTACACCTACGAGGTCACCACCGAGCGCCCGCCCAACCGGCGCTTCGTGGTCTGGCAGGACGACGTCGCCATCGTCACGGACGGGAACCTGGCCCGGCACAGCCACCACCCGTTCGCCATGCGCGCGATCCTCGGGGACCTCTCCGACCGCGGGGAGCCATGGCCGCAGTTGGTCATCGCCGACCACGGGTTCGCGGGTGCGGCAGGGGAGGCGGGAGTGCCCACACTGGGGTTCGCCGACTGCAACGACCCCGCCCTCTTTCTCGCGGAACACGAGGGAAAACTACTGGTCACGGTCCCTTTGGACGACGGTTATCTGACCGAGGACTACGCGCCGCTGCGTGATTACGTTCTCGCCAGATCGGGTCTCTCCTGAGGCGCGGCGACCATTTATACCCACGGTTAAACCTCGCCGGGGCCGCCTTCCGGGTATTGCTCGGAAGACACCGCAAACGACCTTTCGCAGACGGGAACTCCGCTCTACTCTGAAAACGGACGTGTCAGTAGTGACAGCATGACACGCCGGCGTGGCGTTGGGACGGGGCACATACCGGGGTCGCTCCCGACCGACACCGCGACGGGCTGAACGGTAGGCAATACTCACGTCCGGGAATGAGGGCGTCGGAAGATGAACGGGAGCAAGCCGCCTCTCGAAGAGGTCAGGTTCCTGACCGTGGCGGAGGTCGCCACGATCATGCGAGTGTCCAAGATGACCGTGTACCGCATGGTGCACTCGGGAGTTCTCCCCGCGATCCGCGTGGGGCGTTCGTACCGGGTCCCCGAGAGGGCCGTCCACGACTACCTCCGTGAGGCTTTCGTCGAGGCGGGATGACCGGGGAACGGCCGGGCCGGGGCGGGGCGTGGAGTCCCTCCCGGTCCGCCGCCGGTCCACGAAGGGCGGATCACCCGCTCCCCCACGGGTGATCCCGCTCTCGTGGAGCACCTCCCCCCACCAGGGGCGTACGGCTCTTGCGCCGGGGCGGCGAAACGGGTCCCAGGGCGTCTACTACACTTTGTCGTTGTCGTAGTCCGCCCAGTTCACACCCCGTTCGCGAGGTCTCCTCGATGCCCAGTGCCAGAATCGGCGCGCGGTCCCGGCGCGCTGTGACGCGCCTCGCCGCGGTCGCGGCGGTCGCCGTACTCGCCCTCACCGGCTGCGCCGGAGGCAACGAGATCGAGACCGGCGGTGAGGACGACCGCTTCATCTCGGGCGACGGCACCGCCACCACCTTCTCCGCCGACGAGCGGATCGACGCGCCCGACGTCTCCGGCACCACCCTCGACGGCGACGAGATCTCCCTGGCCGACCACGAGGGCCGCATCGTCGTCCTCAACGTCTGGGCCAGCTGGTGCGGGCCCTGCCGCACCGAGCAGCCCGTCCTGGACGAGGTGTACGCCGAGTACACCGGCCTGGGCGTGGACTTCCTCGGCGTCAACATCAAGGACGACGACACCGCCGCCCGCACCTACCTGGAGACCAGGGGCGTCGAGTACCCGAGCCTGTACGACCAGCCCGGCGAGGTGCCCCAGGCGTTCCGCGGGACGGTCCCGCCCCGCGCCATCCCCAGCACCCTCGTCATCGATCCCGACGGCCGTATCGCGGCCCGCGTCATCGGCCCCACCACCTACGGGCAGCTCACCGGGCTGCTCGACCCGATCGTCGTCGAGTACGACCTCGGCGACCCCGAGGAACGGCCCCGGGTGGCCGAGCAGGAGGCCCGGGAGCAGGAGTCCGGGGAACCCGAGGACGCAGGGGAGCCGGGCGCGGACACGAGCCCCGACGGGGACGACGCCTGATGGACCCCGTCGGCACCACCGTCCTCACCGGATCCCTCCTCATGGCCGTCCCGCTGGCGCTCGCCGCGGGACTGGTCTCCTTCCTCTCCCCGTGCGTGCTCCCCCTGGTCCCCGGCTACCTGTCGTACGTGACCGGGATGAGCGCCGCCGACGTGCGCGGGCGCACCGCGGTCGGCGGCGGTACCGCCACCCTCGCCGACGTCGACGAGGAACTGGCCGCCCGCCGGTGGACCATGGTCACCGGCAGCGCCCTGTTCATCGCCGGGTTCACCCTGGTCTTCGTGGCCGTGGGCGGCTTCATCGGCTGGCTCGGCGACCTCCTGGTGGAGTACACCGACCCCATCACCCGGATCCTGGGCGTGCTGACGATCGTCCTGGGCCTGGCCTTCATGGGAGTCCTGCCCGGTTTCGCCCGCGAGTTCCGCTTCCACCGCCTGCCCAGGGCCGGGCTGGTCGGAGCCCCCCTGCTCGGAGTGCTCTTCGGGCTCGGCTGGACCCCGTGCATCGGCCCCACCCTGGCCGCCGTGCAGACGCTCGCGTTCGTCGAGGGCGGCGCCGGGCGCGGCATGCTCCTGTCCCTGGCCTACTGCGTGGGCCTGGGCCTGCCCTTCATCGTCGCCTCGCTCCTCTACCGCCGCGCGCTCTCCGCCTTCGGGCGGCTCAAGCGCCACACCCGCACGGTCACCGTGATCGGCGGTGCCATGCTCGTCCTGGTCGGCCTGGCGATGGTGACCGGTCTGTGGACCCACTGGACCATCGCCATGCAGGGCTGGGCCGCCGACTTCCAGACGGTGATCTGATGAGTACGACCACGACCGAGACGAACGCGGACACCGCGCCGGGCGCCGCCCCCGGGCCCCGGGGGCTCGGCGCGCTGGGCTGGCTGCGCTGGGCCTGGCGCATCCTCACCTCGATGCGCACCGCGCTGATCCTGCTGTTCCTGCTCGCGGTCGGGGCCATCCCCGGCTCGATCCTGCCGCAGAACGTGGTCAGCGTCGACGAGGTGAACAACTACTTCAGGGAGAACCCCGACCTGGCCCCCTGGCTGGACCGGTTCTACCTCTTCGACGTCTTCTCCTCGCCCTGGTACGCGGCGATCTACCTGCTGCTGTTCGTGTCCCTGGCGGGCTGCGTCATCCCGCGGGCCCTCGTGCACGCCCGGGCGGTCCGCGCCCGGCCGGTGCCCACCCCCCGCAACCTGGGCCGGATGCCCTACGCCGCCGGATTCACCACCGACGCCGCCCCCGAGGCCGTGCTGGAACAGGCGCGGCGCGTGCTCAAGCGGTACCGCGTGGAGGAATACGGCGACTCCGTCTCCGCGGAGACCGGTTACCTGCGCGAGGCCGGGAACGTCCTGTTCCACCTGGCCCTGCTCGGCCTGCTGGTGGCGCTGGCCGCCGGATCGTTCTTCGGCTACCGGGGCAACATGCTCGTCGTCGAGGGGGACGGGTTCGCCAACACGCTGCCCTCCTACGACGCGATCTACCCCGGCCACTGGACCGACATGGACGCGATCGCCCCCTTCACGATCCACCTCGACGACTTCGAGGCGGGCTTCATCGAGGAGGGCGACCTGCGCGGGCAGGCCGCGTCCTACGTCGCCGACCTCACCTACACCGAGGAGCCCGGCGGCCCCGAGCTCACGCACCGGCTCGAGGTCAACCACCCGCTCAGCGTCTCCGGCGTGCAGGTCTACCTGCTCGGCCACGGGTACGCGCCGGAGTTCGTCGTCCGCAACGGCGACGGCGACGTGGTGTTCGACCAGGCCGTGCCGTTCCTGTACCGCGACACGATGAGCTTCGTGTCCGACGGCGTGGTCAAGGTCCCCGACACCGGGGACGAGGACGGGGACCAGCTCGGCTTCGTCGGCGTCTTCCTGCCGACCGCGGCCGAGACCCCCGACGGCGAGCTGACGTCGAGCTTCCCCGGCGCGACGGACCCGCGGGTGACCCTGGAGGGGTACGCGGGCGACCTGGGCATGATCGACCCGCAGTCGGTGTACCAGCTGCGCACCGAGGGCATGGAGTCCCTCGGCGAGTCCCCGGTGATGGAGGTCGGCGACGTCTGGGAGCTGCCCGAGGGAGCCGGTTCCATCGAGTTCGCCGGATACAAGGAGTACGTCAGCCTCCAGGCCAACCGGGACGGCGCCCGGCTGCCCGCGCTCATCACCGCGGCCACCGCCGTCGGCGGCCTGCTGCTGACCCTGTTCGTCCGTCCGCGCCGGGTGTGGGTGCGCGCCGCCCGCGGCGAGGACGGCCGGACCCGCGTGGAGCTGGCCGGTCTGGGCAAGACCGAGGCCGCGGGCGACAACGCCGAGTTCCACGAGATCACCACCGAGCTTGCCGCACGACTCCGGAACGAGTCGGACGACAACCCCCAGAACCCTTCCGACACGAGGAGTGACCGGTGACGTACACTCTCGCCGCGCCGGTGAACGAGACCATGGCGTCGGCCAGCGACACGCTGGTCATCGCCATGATCGTGACCTACGCCGCGGCCCTGTTCCTGTTCGCCGTCGAGGCCGCCTACGGGCGTCGGACCAAGTTGAAGGCGGGGCGGCTGATGCCGGTCGGCGCCGGCTCGGTCGACGGGGGCGCCGACGGCATCGAGGTCAACGTCCGCACGACCGAGGGGGAGGCCAGGGCCTCCCAGAGCGTGCTGGGCAGGATCGCGCTGGGTGTGACCGCCGTCGGCTTCGCCATGGGCGTGGCCCAGATCGTCACCCGGGGAGTGGCCGCGGGCCGCTGGCCCTGGGGCAACATGTTCGAGTTCGTCGTGGCGATGTGCCTGGTCGCGGTGGGCGTGCTGCTGTACGCCTCGTTCCGCTACCAGGCCCGCTTCCTGGGCGCGTTCGTCCTGGTCCCCGTGCTGCTCCTGCTGGGCATCGGCGTCAAGTGGCTGTACGTCGACCCGGGTCCGCTGATCCCGGCGCTGCACTCCTACTGGGTGCCGATCCACGTCACCGCGGCGATCCTGGCGGGCGGCGCCTTCATGGTCTCCGGCGTCACCGGCATCACCTACCTGGTCTCGCACCGCAGCGATGTCAGGCGGGCCCGGGGCGAGGAGGTCGCCGGCATCGCGGGCCGCCTGCCCAGCCCCGAGCTGCTGGACCGCATCTCGCACCGGCTCATCCTGTTCGCGTTCCCGCTGTGGACCTTCGGCATCATCGCCGGGTCGATCTGGGCGGACGAGGCCTGGGGCCGGTTCTGGGGCTGGGACCCCAAGGAGGTCTGGTCCTTCATCTCCTGGATCGTCTACGCCGCCTACCTGCACGCCCGGGCCACCGGCGGCTGGCGCGGGCCCAAGGCGACCTGGATCAACGTGCTGGGCTTCGCGACGATCCTGTTCAACTTCTTCGCGGTGAACTACATGTTCAGCGGTCTGCACTCCTACGCCTGACCGAGTCCCCGGGGGCGGGCCCGGTCGACTCGCGCTCGACCAGGCGGGTGCCCAGGGTGACCGTCTCCGGGGCCGCGCCCCGCAGCAGCAGGTCGACGGCGGCCCGCCCGGCCTCCTCCGCCGGCATCGCGACGGTGGTCAGGGCGGGCCGGGTGTGCCGGGCGCTCAGGGTGTCGTCGGCCCCGACGACGCTCAGCCGCTCCGGAACGGGGACGCCCCGCTCCTGCGCCGCGGCCAGCAGCCCCAGCGCCATCAGGTCGTTGTGGGCCAGCGCCGCGGTCGCGCCCGAGGCCGCCACCGCGTCGAACGCGGCCGCCCCGCCCTCCTCCGTCGGCGGGTGCGGACCGACCCGGTGCAGGCGCAGGCCGCGCTCACGGGCCACCGCCCCGGCCGCCCGCGCCGCCCGCCGCCCCGTCCACGAGGCCGCGGGCCCCGAGACCAGGGCGACGTCCCGGTGCCCCAGGTCGGCCAGCCGGGCCACGGCCCGGCCGACCCCCTCGCCGACGTCCATGAGCACGCACGGCAGCCCGCGGAGCCGGCGGTTGACGACCACGAGGGGGACCTCGGCGGCCAGTTCGCGGATGCGCCGGTCCTCCCCCCGCGGGGAGACCAGGACCAGCCCGTCCACCTGGCCGGCCAGCGACCGGACCGCCTCCTCCTCGACGTCGGTGCGCTCGTCGGTGTCGGCGATGAAGATGTGGTGGTCCCGGGACCGCGCCTGGTCCTGCGCCGCCTTGAGCAGGGGCGGGAAGAACGGGTTGGCGATGTCGGCCACGATCACGCCCAGGTTCCCCGTCCGGCGGGTCGACAGCGCCCGCGCGGCCCGGTTGGGCCGGTAGCCGAGGTCCTCGGCCACGGACAGCACCCGGGCCCGGGTGCGCGGGTTGACCAGGTGCGGCGCGGAGAAGGCCCGGGACACGGTGGACACGTGGACCCCGCCGATCCGGGCCACGTCCTTGAGCGTCACGGCCATCGCGCCACCTCTCAGCGGGACTCCGAAGCACGGAGGAAGGGCGGTCGGCCGCCTCCCGGTCCGGGTTTTCCCATTTTTCCACAGGCGGGGGTGTTGCTTCTTTCCGGTGCTTCGAGGAGTTTATTGCAAACGTTTGCACCCTCATCCCCCAGGAGTCGACATGCGAAGGAAACTCGCCCCCGTCCTCGCCCTCGCGCTGGCCGCGGCGCTGACGGCGCCCCCGCCCGCCTACGCCGGCGACCTCGGCAGGGAGGTCCTGCCCGCCGGAGACGGTTGGGCCTGGGAGGGCGGCGGCACCACAGGTGGAGCCGCCGCCACCGCCGAGAACGTGTTCCGGGTGTCCACGCCGGCCGGGTTCCGGGCGGCCATCGCCGGCGACCAGCCCAAGATCGTGTACGTGGACGGCCTCATCGACGCCAACACCGCTCCCGACGGAACTCCGTTGACCTGCGACGACTACGCCGTTGACGGCTACTCCCTCCAGGAGTACCTGCGGACCTACGACCCCGGGTCCTGGGGCTGGGAGGACCCCTCCGGTCCGCTGGAGGAGGCCCGGGCCGCCTCACAGGCGGCGCAGGCCCAGAACATCCGCTACCGGGTCGGTTCCAACACGACCATCGTCGGAGTGGGCGACCGCGGCGAGCTCACCGGCATGAACCTGCTCGTCCAGAACGCGCACAACGTCATCCTGCGCAACCTGACCTTCTCCGACACCCACGACTGCTTCCCCGGCTGGGACCCCGGCGACGGGGGGAGCGGCAACTGGAACTCCCAGTACGACCACGTCGAGGTGTCCGGGTCCAGGAACGTGTGGATCGACCACAACACCTTCGACGACGGCGACCGCCCCGGGGCAGAGCAGCCCGAGTACTTCGGGCGCAAGTACGAGGTGCACGACGGCCTGCTCGACATCGTCCGGGCCGCCGACCTGGTGACGGTGTCGTGGAACGACTTCGTCGGCCGGGACAAGGCCCTGCTCCTGGGCAACAGCGACGGCCGCACCACCGACCGCGGACACCTGCGGGTGACCTGGCACCACAACCACTTCGACGGGCTGGGCCAGCGCGCCCCGCGTGTGCGGTACGGCCAGGTGCACGTCTACAACAACCTCTACACGGTGAGCGGCGACCTCTACCAGTACAGCCTGGGCGCGGGGTTCGAGTCGCAGCTGTACGTGGAGAACAACCTGTTCGACCTGCGCGACGGGCACACCGCCGACGCCCTCCTGTACAACTGGGGCGGCACGAACGTGGCCGGGACCGGGAACGCGCTGATGACCGGTGGCAGGGGCCGGATCACCGCCGTCGACCTCGTCGCCGTGCACAACGCGGCCAACCCCGACCGTCCGCTGGGCTCCGAGACCACCTGGGTCCCGGAGCACGCGGCCAAGGTCCAGCCGGTGCACGCCCTGCGCGGCCTGGAGCGGCGGGTGGGCGCGGGCCTGCTGTGACCCGGGACGACACAGGGGGCCGCTCCGGGATACGGAGCGGCCCCCTGCGTCGCCGGGACCCTCGCGGTCCCCGCTGTCGGGCGTCCTACTCGTCGGGGTCGATCCGGCGGTCGAGGCCGCGCAGGAACTCGGGGTCGTCGTCCGGACCGAGCGGGTGCGGACTGTCCGAGGGCTTGGCGAAGTCCGACGGGTCGAGGTCGTCGATGGAGGCGGTGGCCTGAGCCGGGGAGGCCGCGGCGCCCCATACGGCGGTGGACCTGCGGGGCCGTCCCAGGAACAGCCACAGGATCGAGCCCACGGGCATGAACAGCGCGATCACGACCAGCCAGAGGATCTTCGGAAGGTTCCGGGCATCCTGGGCCGGGGTGGTCAGCGCGTCGAAGAACGCGTACACCCAGAGAACGACCGACACGAGCGTGATCAGGCCACCAAGCCACACCATGTTTCCAGCCTATCTCTCGCTGTCCACTCCCTGTGGTCGGACCGACTCCCACGGCCGACGCACCGCCGCGCCGTGCGCGGTGAGGGGACCGCGGACACCGGATGCGGCGGACCGGGTGCGGGGGCGGCTCCGGCGCATCGGCGCGATGTCCCGGAACCGGAAAGGGGGTGCGGCTCCCTTCCCCTGAGGCCCGTGCCGGGCCTCGGGATGCCTCTCGGGGGTGCGTCCCCTCAGATCAGGAGGTGCTCTCGCTCGGCTCGCCGAGCAGGAGGGCGCGGACTTCGGACTCGCGGAAGCGGCGGTGGCCGCCCGGGGTCCTGATGCTGCTGATACGCCCGGAGGCGGCCCAGCGGGTGACGGTCTTGGGATCAACCCGGAAGAGTGAGGCCACTTCCCCGGGGGTCAACAGGCGTTCGCTTGCTCGTTCCACCTTCACATTCCCCCAATCGTGCCCGCCTCGGACTGTGGGGGCGGCGGGCGTTTGATCCCCTAGTGTGCATGAGTTGGTCCGTTTCCTCCCTAGTTTTCGGAGAAATTGCGGTGTTGGGGGGAGGAGTACGGGATATGTGACCGGAACGTGATGTTCGGGCCCTGCTGTCGGGATTGGAAACATCCCATGACTATCTGAATCCAGGCCAGGGGCCCGATCACCCCCGCGGAGGGACACACCCCGACCCCGTGCGCACTCCCTGACCCCCACCCTTAACCTGGAGGTGGGAGCACATGGGTGCGCCGACACCGGCCTCGTCGAGAGGCCGGCCCCCGGGAACCGCGATGGCGGACCGGTCGTCTCGTGCGCTGATGGGCGTAGCGACCAATCTAGTCCAGGTAATCGTCTGTTGTGAGGCTTTTCGATGCGTAGCTGGCTGCCCTATACCGCCGCCCGCGTAGGACTGTTCCTGGCGGCGTTCGGAGTGGTGTACCTGTTCGGCGCCCGCTCGTGGATGGCCCTCATCCTCGCCTGGCTGGTCAGCGGACTGGCGTCCTACGTGCTGCTGTCCTCGCTGCGCGACCGGATGTCGGCCTCCGTGGTCGACCGGATCGAGAGGAACCGCGGCTCCCTGGTGACCGACCGCCTCGACGGCGGCGCCGCCCGCGAGGACCACCTCCAGGAGGCCCCCGGGGGCGCCCCGGCCGAGGAGGCCCCGGCGGCCGGGAAGGCCGAGGAGACCCCGGCGGCCGCACCCAAGGACTCCTAGGCCGTGCTTTTTTGAACCTCCGCTCCGGTTCGCGTTCGGCGTCCCCGGGAGGCGGGAGCCCTCGGCCCCACGGGGACGTCCCCGTCCCCCGGACACCCCCTCCGGGCCTGCCGAACCCCGCCGGCGCCTCACATACCCCCGCGGAGCAGGACGGCGTCCGAAGAACAGGCCTCGGGGGCCGCGGTCCGGGGCGGGGGCCCGCCTCTCCGGAGGCGGCCGGGCCCGTGTGCACGGGGCCGCGGGAACGGGCTCCCCGGGCCCCGGCCCGGCCCCTCCGTCAGCCGATGGGGAACATGCCCAGGCGGGCGTGGTACTCGCCGGCCAGGCGCTCGGTGTCGCTGCCCACGTACAGGCCGTCGGAGGTGGCGTACAGGGCCTCCACGCCGTGGCCCCGGGAGCGGCCCGGGTTCCAGGCCAGGGCGCGGCCGGTGCGCGGGTCCACGGCGGCGATGCCCTCGCGGGCGACCGAGCCAGGGCCCGGGTTGAGCGCCCCGTGCTCGTTGTCCATCCAGCGCTGGTGGCCGCCCGCGTACACCGCGGCCCCGGTGACCTCGACCGAGTACAGCGAGTCCCCGCCGGTCTTGTTGACCCAGGTGGGCTCCGCGTCGGGCGTGTCGGTGTTCTCGAACCGCACCACCGCCTTGCACAGCCCCGGCTTGACCTGCGGTCCGCCCGCCGTCACCAGTGCGAAGTACGAGCCGTCCGGTGCGAAGTCCATCTGCCGCATGTAGGTGTACATGGCGGAGTAGTCGCACTGCGCCTCGAACACGTCGGTGGACCACCGGGTCGGCTTCCCGGTCGCGGTGTCCAGCATGGCGATCTGGTACCGGTCCTGCCCGTCCACCTTGGTGAACGTGCCGTTGATCGCCAGCCGCCGCCCGTCCGGGCTCAGGGCCAGCTCCTGCACCCGGAGCTCGCCGCGGCGGTGCTCGGAGAGGCGCGGCGCGAACCCGGTGTCCACCGCCCCCGTGGTCGGGTCCAGCCGGGCGATGCCCTGCCGCGCCGTCCCGCCGATCCCCGGGAAGGAACCGCCGACGTACAGCCACCCGCCGTCGGTGGCCAGCCGGTAGGTGGAGCCGCCGTCCAGCGTCGCGGTGAACGCCGCGACCCGCGACCCGTCGTGGAGCCGCATCCGGGCCAGTCCGCGGGCCGGGGTGTTGTTGACGCTCCGGAAGTCCCCGCCGATGACCACCGTGCCGTCCGGCCCGGGGACCACCGAGGTGACGGTCCCGTCCACCCGGGGGGAGAACCCGCGGATGATCCGCCCGGTGCCGTGCTCGAACGCGAAGATGTTGCGCAGTTCGTGGGTGCGCCCCCCGTCGGCCTCGGCGACCCTGTCGAAGCTCCCGGCGACGATGACGGCGTCCCCGACCCGGACGATGTCCTTGACCGCCCCGTCCAGTACGTGCGGGGTCCACCGGACCGGCCGTTCGTCCACCACGGACCGGTGCGCGGTGGCGCCCGCCGTCGCCGGGGCCGCGACCCCGATCGGGGCCAGCAGGGCCAGGCCCAGCGCCAGGGCGGTGAACTTCGGTTTCACGTGTCGTTCTCCTCGGTCGCGCGATGCGGAAGGACGTGACCGATTCTTGCAAAGAGTCGCGCCCGAATTACATAGAGTAACCAAGTCCGTGCGGTCGTGAGGCCTCCCCGAGGCGCGGCGGTGCCCCGGCGGCCGTAGGCTTGGGGCATGGCCCGCGCTGAACTCGACAAGAAGCCCCAGGACGTCGCGGCGATGTTCGACGGCATCGCCGATCGCTACGACCTCGTCAACGACGTCATCTCCCTCGGTCAGGACCGCGCCTGGCGCCGGGCGACCGTCAACGCCGTCGACGCCCACAGCGGAGAGCTGGTCCTGGACCTGGCCGCGGGCACCGGTACCTCCTCGGAGTCCTTCATCCGCAAGGGCGCCCGGGTGGTCGCCTGCGACTTCTCCCTGGGCATGCTGTCCACGGGGGTCCGCCGCCGCGGCGGCGCCTCGCGGGGCGGGGTCACCTTCGTCGCGGGCGACGCGCTGCACCTGCCCTTCGCCGACGAGACCTTCGACGCGGTGACCATCTCGTTCGGCCTGCGCAACGTCAACGACGTGGACCGCGCCCTGCGCGAGCTGCTGCGGGTCACCAAGGTCGGCGGCCGGGTGGTGATCTGCGAGTTCAGCCATATCCCGGTGGAATTCGTCGACCGCCTGTACTCGACCTACCTCATGGCCGCGCTGCCCAGGATCGCGGGTCTGGTGTCGGGCAGGGGCGAGTCCTACAACTACCTCTCGGAGTCGATCATGGCCTGGCCCGCCCAGGCCGACCTGGCCCGCGACCTCCAGGACGCGGGCTGGTCCCGGGTCGCCTGGCGCAACCTGTCGTGCGGGATCGTCGCCCTCCACCGTGGCTTCCGGGAGCAGTAAAAGCGACATAAGGCGCATCTGGCTGCCTTCTTCTTGAATAGCTTCAAAGCTCGCAAAACCCGGGGAACTCTGTGTTCCCCGGGTTTTTCTTGTGCACCTTGTGGCGGGTGTGGCGACGAAAAGGGGGATGAGCTGCTTATTTGTCAGTCTGTGGCGGCTTTGGTGGCTCTCGTGTGCCTATGGGGCTATTGAGAATGTTTCGTTCCGTATACCCCCCGGGGCTCGCAACCGCGCCCCCAGGGGGCTAGACTGCCGAAAAGAAGCTTGTGAAGTGCTTCACAAGGACACGAGGGATGGGACACATGGCCCTATGTCGGACATGACGTAAGTCCTCAACCGTACAAAGCGCCTGGTCGCGACTCCGGCACGCAGAGCCACCGGCCGGACCGTGGCCCGGACACCCCGTAACGCCGAGAGAACACGACACAGGACAGCCCCCCGTGAGCGGGTCGAACCCCGCACAGGCCCGCCACGGTGCACCCGCGCGAGCAGTCGAGGACACACCCGTGAGCGAGACAGCCACCTCCTCTCCCGGCCGCAGAGGCCCAGGCCGGGACCGAGTCGAGTACGACGCCGACGTCATCGTCGTCGGCGCCGGACCGTCCGGCTCCACCACCGCCTACTACCTGGCCCAGGCCGGGCTCGACGTCCTCCTCCTGGAGAAGACGGCCTTCCCCCGGGAGAAGGTCTGCGGCGACGGCCTCACCCCCCGGGCGGTCAAACAACTCACCGCCATGGGTGTCACCTTCGAGGACGAGGGCTGGGTCAAGAACCACGGCCTGCGCATCGTCGGCGCCGGCGCCCGACTCGAACTCCCCTGGCCCGACCTGGCCGCCTACCCCGGTTTCGGCCTGGTGCGCACCCGCTTCGACTTCGACCAGATCCTGGTCGACCGAGCGGTCACCGCGGGTGCCAAGCTCCTGGAGCGCACCACCGTCACCGGCCCCCTCATGGACGAGCGCAGCAACCGCATCGTCGGGGTCCACGCCAGGAACGCCGACCGCGAGCCCGTGTCCTTCCGGGCGCCGCTGGTCGTCGCCGCCGACGGCAACTCCTCGCGGCTGTCCGTCGCCATGGGCATCCGCAAGCGCGACGACCGCCCCATGGGCGTGGCCGTGCGCACCTACTTCACCAGCCCCCGGCACGACGACGACTTCCTGGAGTCCTGGCTGGAGCTGTGGGACAGGAGCGGCGACAAGGACGTGCTGCTGCCCGGCTACGGCTGGATCTTCGGCGTCGGCGACGGCACCAGCAACGTCGGCCTGGGCATCCTCAACTCCACCGCCTCCTTCCAGGACGTCGACTACCGCAGGCTGCTGCGCCGCTGGACCGACTCCATGCCGCCGGAGTGGGGCTTCACCGAGGAGAACCAGACCACCCCGATCCGCGGTGCCGCCCTGCCGATGGGCTTCAACCGCGTACCGCACTACTCGCGCGGCCTCATGCTCGTGGGCGACGCGGGGGGCATGGTCAACCCCTTCAACGGCGAGGGCATCGCCTACGCCATGGAGGCGGGGAACATCGCCGCCGACGTGATCGTGCAGGCGCACGGGCGCTCCACCCAGCAGACCCGCGAGCGCGCCCTGCTGCGCTACCCGCAGGTCCTCGCCGACACCTACGGCGGCTACTACACGCTGGGCCGCTACTTCGTGAAGATGATCGGCCAGCCCGAGTTCATGAAGTACGCCACCAAGTACGGCCTGCGCCAGCGCACCCTCATGAAGTTCGCGCTGAAGATGCTCGCCAACCTCACCGAACCCACGCAGGGCGACGCCATGGACAGGGTCATCAACGGCCTGTCCAGGATCGCCCCCGCGGCGTAAGCGGCCCCGCGCCCCGGCGCGGCCGCCCGCAGCCGTGACCGGGGCCGGGACGGATCAGAGAAGAGCCCGCACAAGTGAAAGCAATCACAAGCGCGACGCCCCGTGCCCGCGCCGAACAGCCGGAAGGAGGGTGACCGGTGGAGCTCTACGCACCGATTTTCGTGCTCGGCGGGATCGGCGCCGCGTTCGTCGTGGTGTCCATGGTCGCCGGGGCGCTGCTGGGACCCAAGCGCTACAACCGCGCCAAGATGCAGGCCTACGAGTGCGGCATCGAGCCCACTCCGCAGCCCGCCGGCGGCGGCCGTTTCACCGTCAAGTACTACCTGACGGCGATGATGTTCATCATCTTCGACATCGAGATCATCTTCCTCATCCCCTGGGCGGTGCACTTCGACGCCCTCGGCTGGTTCGGGCTGATCGCGATCGTCCTCTTCCTGGTGAACGTGTCCATCGCCTACGCCTACGAGTGGCGCCGCGGGGGCCTGGAATGGGACTGACCCCGCGACCCCCCGCACCCCGCGTCCGCACCCCGCAGCCCCGTCCGGAGGAGGTCCGCAGCTGATGGGACTCGAAGAGAAACTGCCCAGCGGCGTCCTGCTCGGAACCGTCGAACAGGTCGTCGGCCTCGCCCGCAAGAGCTCGATGTGGCCCGCGACGTTCGGCCTGGCCTGCTGCGCCATCGAGATGATGGCCGTCGGCGGCCCCCACTACGACCTGGCCCGGTTCGGCATGGAGAAGTTCGGCGCCACCCCGCGCCAGGCCGACCTCATGGTCGTCGCCGGGCGGGTGAGCCAGAAGATGGCACCCGTCCTGCGCCAGATCTACGACCAGATGCCCGAGCCCAAGTGGGTCATCGCGATGGGCGTGTGCGCCTCCAGCGGCGGCATGTTCAACAACTACGCGATCGTCCAGGGCGTGGACCACATCGTCCCGGTCGACATCTACCTGCCGGGCTGCCCGCCCCGACCCGAGATGTTCCTGGACGCGGTGCTCAAGCTGCACGACAAGGTGCAGAACACCAAGCTCGGCGCGCACCGCGAGCAGGAGATCACCGAGACCGAGGAGCGCATGCTCCGCCGGTCGCTTCCCCTGGTGAGCAAGGACTGACATGAGCACCGACCAAGAGCGCGAACGAGACGAGGAGGCCGCGCGCCTCCCCGACAAGCTGGGCGAGGAGCGCCTGGCCGCGCCGATCAGGCGCACCGGCATGTTCGGCACGACCACCACCGGGGACACCTCCGGGTTCGGGCGGCTCCAGGTGCGGGGCAGCGCCCCCGTCTCCTCGCAGCGGCCCTTCACCGACCCGGACGACCCGCGCACCGCCGACTTCGACCGGGTGGCCGACGACCTGGAGGCCGCCCTGGGCGACTCCGCCGGAGTGGTGGAGCGGGTGGAGGTCTCCCGCGGGGAGCTCACCTTCCACGTGCGCCGCGAGTCCCTGCCCGAGCTGTTCCGCATCCTGCGCGACGACCCGTCCCTGCGCTACGAGCTGTGCCTGGGGGTGACCGGCGTCCACTTCCCGGACCAGGTGGGGCGGGAGCTGCACGCCGTCTACCAGCTCCGATCGATCACGCACAACAGCGCGATCCGGGTGACCACCACCTGTCCGGACACCGACCGGCACATCCCGTCGGTCGTCTCGGTCTACCCGACCAACGACTGGCACGAGCGCGAGGCCTGGGACTTCTTCGGGATCGTCTTCGACGGCCACCCGGCGCTCACCCGCATCCAGATGCCCGACGACTGGCACGGCCACCCGCAGCGCAAGGACTACCCGCTGGGCGGCATCCCCGTCGAGTACCGGGGCGCCACCGTGCCCCCGCCCGACCAGCGGAGGTCGTACACGTGAGCCCGCTCGTCACCCACCGCCCGCCCGTCGCCCACGGCCGCCCCCGACGGGCGGCCCACGGCCGACCGGCTCCCCGGCCCAGCAACCACCGGAAGGGAGGCACGGCATGACCGTCACCGAGGACTACATCGACGCCTCCGGCGGCGACTGGGACGATGTCATCGAGAAGGCCCAGGCCACCAGCGCCGAGCGCCTCGTCGTCAACATGGGGCCCCAGCACCCGTCCACCCACGGCGTGCTCCGCCTCATCCTCACCCTGGACGGCGAGACCTGCACCGAGGCCCGGGTCGCCATCGGCTACCTGCACACGGGCATCGAGAAGAACATGGAATACCGGACGTGGACGCAGGGCACCACGTTCGTCACCCGCATGGACTACCTGACGCCGCTCTTCAACGAGACGGCGTACTGCCTGGCGGTCGAGAAGCTGCTGGGCATCGAGGACCGGATCCCGGACCGCGCCAACGTCATCCGCGTGATGATGATGGAGCTCAACCGGATGGCCTCGCACTTCGTGGCGATGGCGACGTTCGGCATGGAGCTGGGCGCCACCACCGTCATGACCAACGGCTTCCGTGACCGCGAGATGATCCTGGACATCTTCGAGCTCGTCACCGGCCTGCGGATGAACCACGCCTACGTCCGCCCCGGCGGGGTCGCCCAGGACCTGCCGCCCGGCGCGGTCGGCAAGGTGCGCGAGCTCCTCAAGGAGATGCCCGGGCGCATCGGGATCATGCGCAAGCTCCTCGACGAGAACCCGGTCTACCTGGCCCGCACCAAGGACGTCGCCTACCTCAACCTGCCGGGCTGCATGGCCCTGGGCGTCACCGGCCCGCTGCTGCGGGCCTCGGGCCTGGCCTACGACCTGCGCAAGGCCAAGCCCTACTGCGGCTACGAGGGCTACGAGTTCGACATCCCCGTCTCCGACGGAGGCGACGTCTACGCCCGCTACCGGGTGCGCATCGCCGAGATGGAGGAGAGCCTCAAGATCGTCGAACAGTGCCTGGACAAGCTGGAGCCGGGCCCGGTGATGATCGAGGACGCCAAGATCGGCTGGCCCGCCAAGCTGGCCCTGGGGCCGGACGGCATGGGCAACTCGCCCGACCACATCGCGCACATCATGAGCAGCTCCATGGAAGCGCTCATCCACCACTTCAAGCTGGTCACCGAGGGCTTCCGGGTCCCGGCGGGCCAGGCCTACGCGGCCGTCGAGAGCGCCAAGGGCGAGCTCGGGTGCTACGCGGTCAGCGACGGGGGCACCCGCCCCTACCGCGTGCACTTCCGCGACCCCTCCTTCACCCACCTCCAGGCCGTCGCCGCCATGTGCGAGGGCGGCACGGTGGCGGACGTGATCGCGGCCGTGGCCAGTATCGACCCGGTGATGGGAGGCGTGGACCGGTGAGCGGACACGACCACGACCACGACCACGGTGCGCCCGCGATCCCGGAGGGGACCGAAACGTTCCCCGCCGAGGTCGTCGCGCGCCTGGAGCAGGACGCCAAGGAGATCATCGGCCGCTACCCGAAGCCGAGGTCGGCGCTCCTCCCGCTGCTGCACCTGGTGCAGTCCGAGGAGGGCCACGTCAGCCGTGCCGGGATGCGCTTCTGCGCCGACCAGCTCGGCATCACCCTGGCGGAGGTGAACGCGGTCGCCACGTTCTACACCATGTACCGCCGCCGCCCCGGCGGCGAATACCAGGTGGGCGTGTGCACCAACACCCTGTGCGCCGTGATGGGCGGGGACGAGATCTTCGCCGCCCTCAAGGAGCACCTGGGCGTCGGCAACAACGAGACCACCGGGGACGGCAAGGTCACGCTCGAGCACGTCGAGTGCAACGCGGCCTGCGACTTCGCGCCCGTCGTGATGGTCAACTGGGAGTTCTTCGACAACCAGACCCCCGACTCGGCCAGGAAGCTCGTGGACGACCTGCGGCTGGGCAACGACGTCGCGCCCACCCGCGGCCCGGCGAGCCTGTGCACCTGGAAGCAGGCCTCCCGGGTGCTGGCCGGCTTCGACGACGGCCGCGCCGGAGAGGGAGTGCAGGCCGCGGGCCCCTCGCTCGCCGGCCTGAGGATCGCGAGGGAGAGGGGCTGGACCGCTCCGGACCCCGCCGACCTCCCCCGTCCCGCCCAGGGTGAGGAGGAGGCCAAGTGACCACCCTGACCCCGGTCCTGTCCCACAACTGGGACCGACCCGACTCCTTCACCCTGGAGGGCTACCGGGCCGACGGCGGCTACCAGGCCCTGAGCAGGGCGCTGGCCATGGAGCCCGACGCCATCGTCGACCTGGTCAAGCAGTCCGGCCTGCGCGGGCGCGGCGGCGCCGGCTTCCCCACCGGCATGAAGTGGGGGTTCCTGCCCGCCGACAACCCCAACCCCCGCTACCTCGTCGTCAACGCCGACGAGTCCGAGCCGGGGACCTGCAAGGACATCCCGCTGATGCTCGCCAACCCGCACTCGCTGGTCGAGGGCGTGGCGATCGCCTCCTACGCGATCAGGTCGAGCCAGGCGTTCATCTACGTGCGCGGTGAGGTCGTCCACGTCATCCGCCGCCTGCGCAAGGCCGTCGCCGACGCCTACGCCGCCGGGCTGCTGGGCAAGGACATCCTCGGCAGCGGCTTCGACCTCGACGTGGTCGTCCACGCCGGGGCGGGCGCCTACATCTGCGGCGAGGAGACCGCCCTGCTGGACTCCCTCGAGGGCTACCGGGGCCAGCCCCGGCTCAAGCCGCCGTTCCCCGCCGTCGCCGGGCTCTACGCCTCGCCGACGGTGGTGAACAACGTCGAGTCCATCGCCAGCGTCCCCAGCATCGTGCTGGGCGGCGCCGAGTGGTTCACCTCGATGGGCACCGAGAAGTCCGCCGGGTTCGGCTTCTTCTCCCTGTCCGGGCACGTCACCCGGCCCGGCCAGTACGAGGCCCCGCTCGGCATCACGCTGCGCGAACTGCTCGACATGGCGGGCGGGATCCGCGAGGGCCACAGCCTCAAGTTCTGGACACCGGGGGGATCCTCCACCCCGATCTTCACCGAGGAGCACCTGGACACCCCGCTCGACTTCGAGTCGGTGGGAGCCGCCGGGTCCATGCTCGGCACCCGGGCGCTCCAGATCTTCGACGAGACCACCTGCGTGGTCCGCGCCGTCGGCCGGTGGATCGCCTTCTACGCACACGAGTCCTGCGGCAAGTGCACTCCCTGCCGCGAGGGCAACTACTGGATGGTCCAGGTGCTGGACCGCCTGGAGCGCGGCGAGGGGTCCGAGGCCGACCTCGACAAGCTCCTGGACATCTGCGACAACCTGCTCGGCCGGTCGTTCTGCGCCCTCGGCGACGGTGCGACCAGCCCGGTCATGTCGTCGATCAAGCACTTCCGCCAGGAGTACATCGACCACGTGGAGAAGGGCGGCTGCCCCTTCGACCACTCCAGGTCCACCCTCTGGGCGGACCGGCCGACCACGACGGGAGGGAACCCGTGACCGTCACCTCCAACACCCCGGGCGGAGCGGCCCCCGCGCCCCCGCCCGAGGACCTGGTCACCGTCACCATCGACGGTTTCCGCATCCAGGTGCCCAAGGGCACGCTGCTCATCCGGGCCGCCGAACTCCTCGGGATCCAGATCCCGCGCTTCTGCGACCACCCGCTCCTGGACCCGGTCGGGGCCTGCCGCCAGTGCCTGGTGGAGATCCCCGACATGGGCAACGGGCGCGGTATGCCCAAGCCGCAGGCGTCCTGCACCATCACCGTGATGGAGGGGATGGTGGTCAACACCCACCTCACCTCCCCGGTGGCGGAGAAGGCCCAGCGCGGCATCATGGAGTTCCTGCTCATCAACCACCCGCTGGACTGCCCGGTCTGCGACAAGGGCGGCGAGTGCCCCCTGCAGAACCAGGCCATGTCCACCGGTCGGGGCGAGACCCGGTTCGTCGACGTCAAGCGGACCTTCCCCAAGCCGATCCCGCTGTCCAGCCAGGTGCTGCTCGACCGGGAGCGCTGCGTGCAGTGCGCCCGCTGCACCCGGTTCGCCGCCCAGATCGCCGGGGACCCGCTCATCGAGCTGATGGAGCGCGGCGCCCAGGAGCAGGTCGGCATCGCCGGGGGCGAGCCGTTCAACTCCTACTTCTCCGGCAACACCGTGCAGATCTGCCCGGTGGGCGCCCTCACCGGGGCGGCCTACCGGTTCCGGTCCCGCCCCTTCGACCTGGTCTCCACCCCCAGCGTCTGCGAGCACTGCGCCGACGGCTGCGCCCAGCGCACCGACCACCGGCGCGGCAAGGTCACCCGCCGCCTGGCCGGCGACGACCCGCAGGTGAACGAGGAGTGGAACTGCGACAAGGGCCGGTGGGCGTTCGCCTACACCACCCAGGGCGACCGGCTCTCCCGGCCGCTCGTGCGCGACGAGGACTCGCGGGCCCTGGAGTTCGCCTCCTGGCCCGAGGCGGTCTCCATCGCCGCCGCCCGGCTGGCCGCCGCACGCGGCCGGGTCGGCGTCCTGGCCGGCGGGCGCCTCACCTACGAGGACGCCTACGCCTACGCCAAGTTCGCGCGCGTCGCCCTGGGCACCAACGACGTGGACATGCGGGCCCGTCCCCACTCGCGGGAGGAGGCCGACTTCCTGGCCGCCCGCGTAGCCGGGACCCCGATCGGCGTGGACTTCACCGCCCTGGAGAAGGCGCCGGCCGTGCTCCTGGCCGGGTTCGAGCCCGAGGACGAGTCGCCCCTGGTGTTCCTGCGGCTGCGCAAGGGCCACCGCAAGCGCGGACTGAAGGTCTACTCCGTCGCCGGCCACGCCAGCCTCGGCCTCACCAAGACGGGCGGCACCCTCATCGGCACCGTGCCCGGCGAGGAGGCCCGCGTCCTCAACGCCCTGGAGGACGAGGCGCCCGAGGCCGTCGAGGCCCTGGGCGCGGAGGGCGCGGTCATCATCGCGGGGGAGCGGCTGGCCGCCGTCCCCGGGGCGCTCACCGCCGCCGCGGCGCTGGCCGACCGCACCGGCGCCCGCCTGGTGTGGATCCCGCGCCGGGCCGGGGAGCGCGGCGCCATCGACGCCGGCGCCCTGCCCGGGCTGCTGCCCGGCGGCCGCCCGGTCGCCGACGCCTCGGCCCGCGCCGAGGTCGCCCGCGCCTGGAACGTCGGCTCGCTGCCGACGGAGCCGGGCCGGGACACCGCCGCCATCCTCGAGGCCGCCGCCCGCGGCGAGCTCGACGCCCTCGTCATCGCCGGGGTCGAACTCGACGACCTGCCCGACCCCGAGGCCGCCCGCGCGGCCCTGGCCCGGGTGCCGTTCGTCGTCAGCCTGGAGCTGCGGGCGAGCGAGGTCACCGACCGCGCCGACGTGGTGTTCCCCGTCGCCGCCGTCGCCGAGAAATCCGGCACCTTCGTCAACTGGGAGGGCCGCCACCGGCCCTTCGGCGACGCGCTCAAGGTCCCCGGAGCCCTCTCCGACCTGCGGGTCCTGGCGGCCATCGCGGACGAGATGGACGTCCACCTGGGCCTGCCCGACTCCGCCACCGCCTACCGGGAGCTGCTCGAACTGGGCCTGTGGGCGGGGGAGCGGGCCTCCGGTCCCGCCGTCCGCCCGGCCGACGTCCCGCGGCCCCGCCCCGGCGAGGCCCTGCTGTCCACCTGGCGCCAGCTCCTGGGGACCGGGCGGATGGAGGACGGCGAGCCGTTCCTGGCCGGGACGGCCCGACCCGCCCGCGCCTACCTGTCCAAGGCCACGGCCGACGAGGTCGGGGTGCCCGACGGCGGATCGCTCCGCGTCACCGGCACCCGGGGCTCGGTCACCGTTCCCGTGGTCGTCACCGACATCGCCGACCGGGTCGTCTGGCTCCCGGCCAACGCGCGGGGCTGCGACATCCGTCGCGACCTCGGCAGCGGCGCGGGCGAGACGGTCCTGCTGTCGGCGCCGACCACCGCCGGGAGGCACCAGTGACCCCCGTCGCCACCAGCGTGGCGCACCTGGCGTCGGAGGAGACGCTCAGCGCCTTCGGCAACGACCCTTGGTGGATCACCACCATCAAGGCGCTCGCCATCTTCGTCTTCCTGATGGTGTGCGTCCTGATGATGATCATGGCCGACCGCAAGGTCATGGGCCGCATGCAGCAGCGGCACGGCCCCAACCGGATGGGCCCCTGGGGTCTGCTCCAGTCCCTGTTCGACGGGATCAAGCTCTCCCTCAAGGAGGACCTGATCCCCCGGGGCGTCGACCGGCTGGTCTACATCGCCGCGCCCGTGATCGCCGCGGTCCCCGCGTTCATCGCCTTCTCGGTCATCCCGATCGGGCCCGAGGTGAACCTGTTCGGGGTCCTCACCCCGCTCCAGCTCACCGACCTGCCCATCGCCGCCCTGGTCGTCCTGGCCACCGCGGCGCTGGGGGTGTACGGGTTCGTGCTCGGCGGGTGGGCGTCCCAGTCGCCCTACGCCCTGCTCGGCGGCCTGCGCGCCTCCGCCCAGGTGATCAGCTACGAGATCGCGATGGGCCTGTCGTTCGTCGCGGTCTTCATCATGTCCGGCACGCTCACCACCTCCGGGATCGTGGAGGCCCAGCGCGGACTGTGGTTCGCGGTGCTGCTGCTGCCGTCGTTCCTCATCTACCTGGTCACGATGGTCGGTGAGACCAACCGGCTCCCGTTCGACCTGGCCGAGGGCGAGGGCGAGATCGTCGGCGGCTTCATGACCGAGTACGGGTCCATGAAGTTCACGATGTTCTTCCTCGCCGAGTACGTGAACATGTGCACGGTCGCGGCCGTGTCCGTCACGCTCTTCCTCGGCGGCTGGTACGCCCCCTTCGGGATCGGCACCGCCTTCCCCGGGGCCAACGAGGGCTGGTGGCCCGCCCTGTGGTGGCTGCTCAAGTTCGTCGGCGTCATGTTCCTGTTCATCTGGGCGCGCGGCAGCCTGCCCCGGGTCCGCTACGACCAGCTCATGCAGTTCGGCTGGAAGGTCCTCATCCCGATCCAGCTGGTGTGGATCACCGCCGTCGCGGTCGTGCGGATGCTCGTCCTGGACGGCGCCTCCCCGGTCGTCATCGGGGCGGTCGTCGCGGCCTTCACCGCGGCCACCCTCCTCGCGTTCTACGCCTGGCTCCGCGCGGTGCGCCGCGAACGGGCCGAGGAGGCCGCGCAGCGCGCCGAGAACAACCGCCGCGCCCACGAGGACTCCGCCTTCGGCGGGTTCCCGGTGCCACCGAGCACCGCACCGCACTACGGCAGCAGCGTGCTCGCCGAACCGCCGCGGACGGCGGCCGCCTCCGCGACCCAACGCGTCAAGCAGAAGGGGGAGGTCACCGGTGCTTGATTGGCTCAATCCCGTCAAGGGTTTCGGCGTCACCTTCCACACCATGTTCAAGAAGGTGCCGACCGTCGAGTACCCGGAGGTCAAGCGCCCCACGGCGCCGCGCTTCCACGGACGGCACCAGCTGAACAGGTGGGCGGACGGGCTGGAGAAGTGCATCGGGTGCGAACTGTGCGCCTGGGCCTGCCCCGCCGACGCCATCTACGTCGAAGCCGGTGACAACACCGACGACGACCGCTACTCGCCCGGCGAGCGCTACGGGCGGGTCTACCAGATCAACTACCTGCGCTGCATCCTGTGCGGGCTGTGCGTGGAGGCGTGCCCGACGCGCGCCCTCACCATGACCAACGAGTACGAGCTCGCCGACGACAACAGGCAGAGCCTGATCTGGACCAAGGAACAGCTCCTGGCCCCCCTCAAGGAGGGCATGGAGGCGCCGCCGCACCCCATGCGCCTGGGCGAGTCCGACCTGGACTACTACGCCACCGGCCGCGGCCAGCACGGCACCCAGGACGGGCGCCACGAGGGCACGGAGGCGGTCCGATGACCTCCGCCGGCCTCTTCTCCCCCTCCTACGGACCGCACCTCGCCGCCCCCATCGGCGGCGGGGAGGCCTCGGCCTTCTGGATCCTGGGCGCCGTGGTCCTGCTCGGCGCCCTGGGCGTCGTGTTCTCGCGCAAGGCCGTCCACTCGGCCATGTCCATGGCGCTGACCATGGTGGGCCTGGCGATCTTCTACGGGATCAACGCCGCCCCCTTCCTCATGGTCGTGCAGATCGTCGTCTACACCGGCGCGGTCCTCATGCTGTTCCTGTTCGTGCTGATGCTCATCGGCGTCAGCTCCGCGGACTCCCTCAAGGAGACCCTGAGCGGGCAGCGGCTGCTCACCGCGGTCGTCGCCCTGTGCTTCGTCGGCGCCCTGGCCACCGGTGTCGCCCGCATCTCCGTGGGCGACCCGGTCGGCCTGGCCGCCGGGACCGCCGCCGCGGGCGGCAGCATCCCCTGGATCGCCGGGGAGCTGCTGCTGCGCTACGTGGTCGCCTTCGAGGCCACCGCCGCGCTGCTGGTCACCGCGGTCCTGGGCGCCCTGGTGCTGGCCCACACCGGCCGCACCAGGAAGCGGCGCACCCAGCGGGAGATCTCCGAGGACCGCATCCGCGGCGACCACCCGACCCCGCTGCCCGGGCCCGGGACCTACGCCCGGCACAACGCGATCGACATGCCCGCGCTGCTGCCGGACGGCCAGGTCGCCCGGCTCTCGCTCAACCCGGTGCTCACCGCCCGCGACCCCGAGTACCAGTCGCGGGTGCCCGAGGACGTCCGGGCGGGGCGCCCGCCGCTCCCCGGCGGGGCGTCGGACTCGGCCCGCTCCAAGGAGGGCGGGCCCACCGCCGGGGCCGGGGACCACCCGGACGGGGCGGACGCCCGCACCACGGACGAGGCCCAGGAGAACGGCGACGGGCAGGAGGTGGAGTCGACATGGACCCGATGAACTACATCGTCCTCGCGGCGCTGCTGTTCACCATCGGCGCGGTCGGCGTGCTCATCCGGCGCAACGCGATCATCGTCTTCATGTGCGTCGAGCTGATGCTCAACGCCTGCAACCTGGCGTTCGTCGCGTTCGCCCGCATGCACGGCGACATCGAGGGGCAGGTCATCGCCTTCTTCGTGATGGTCGTCGCCGCCGCCGAGGTGGTGGTCGGCCTCGCGATCATCATGCAGATCTTCCGAACCCGCAGGTCCGCGTCGCTGGACGACGCCAACCTGCTCAAGCACTAGAAGGCGACGTGGCAGTGCAACATCACACTCACCTCGCCGCCGAGACCGGAACGGCGGTGGCCGCGGACGGAGCGGTGCTGTCGAACGCCTGGCTGCTCATCGCCCTGCCGCTGGTCGGCGCGGCGGTCCTGCTGCTGGGCGGCAAGCGGACCGACTCCTGGGGCCACCTGCTCGCCACGGCGCTGCCGGTGGGCTCCTTCGTGTGGGCGGTCCTCATCCTGTTCGACCTCCTGGGCCGGGCGCAGGACGCGCGCAGCGTGTCGGTGCCCGTCTACGAGTGGTTCTCGGTCGGCACGTTCAACGTCGGGGCGGACCTGCTGGTCGACCCCCTGTCCATCAGCTTCGTCCTGCTGATCACCTTCGTCGGATCGCTGATCCACGTCTACTCGATCGGCTACATGTCCCACGACCCGGGGCGGCGGCGCTTCTTCGCCTACCTCAACCTGTTCGTGGCGGCCATGCTGGTGCTGGTCCTGGCCGACAACTTCGCCCTGCTGTTCCTGGGCTGGGAGGGCGTGGGCCTGGCCTCCTACCTCCTCATCGGTTTCTGGCAGTACAAGCCGTCTGCGGCCACCGCCGCCAAGAAGGCGTTCATCATCAACCGGGTGGGCGACATGGGCCTGCTCGCCGCGATCATGATCATGTTCACCGCCCTGGGGGCGGTGGGCTTCAGCGACGTCTTCGCCGCCGTTCCCGACGCCGGGAACGGGGTGCTGGTCGCCATCGGCCTGTGCCTGCTGCTCGGAGCCTGCGGCAAGTCCGCGCAGCTGCCCCTCCAGGCCTGGCTGCTGGACGCCATGGAGGGCCCGACCCCGGTGTCGGCGCTCATCCACGCCGCGACCATGGTCACCGCGGGCGTCTACCTCATCGTCCGCGCCGGGCCGGTCTTCGAGGCCGCGCCCGCCGCGCAGACCACCGTCGCGGTGGTCGGTGCCGCGACCATGCTCGCCGGCGGCATCATCGCCTCCGCCAAGGACGACATCAAGAAGTCCCTGGCCGGTTCGACGATGAGCCAGATCGGCATGATGGTGCTGGCCGCGGGCCTGGGCCCGGTCGGGTACGTCGCCGCCATCGCCCACCTGATCACGCACGGCTTCTTCAAGGCCGGGCTGTTCCTGGGCGCCGGCTCGGTCATGCACGCCATGAACGACGGCGTCGACATGCGCCGCTACGGCGGACTGGCCCGGGCCATGCCGATCACCTTCGCCACCTTCGGCCTCGGCTACCTCGCCATCATCGGCGTCCCGCTGCTGTCCGGCTGGTGGACCAAGGAGAGCATCATCACCGAGGCCTTCGGCACCGGCGGCACCCAGGGCATGGTCCTGGGGACGGCGGTCATCCTCGGCGCCGGGCTCACCGCCTTCTACATGTCCCGCATGTTCTTCCTGACCTTCCTGGGCGAGAAGCGGTGGGACGAGGGCGTGCACCCGCACGAGTCGCCGGTGAGCATGACCGCCCCCATGGTCGTGCTGTCCATCGGCTCGGTGTTCCTGGGCGCGTTCCTGGTGTTCGGCGACCGGTTCGCGAACTTCCTGGCGCCCACGATCGGCGCCCACCCGCACCACTTCGACCTGGCGCACGCCTTCACCTCGCCCTACGGGCTGGCGGCGCTGGGCGTGCTGGTGGTCGGTGTGGCCGCGGCCTGGGCCGTGTACCTGCGCCGCCCGGTCGCGCGCACCGCGCCCGAGGGGAACCTCGTCACCGTCGCCGCGAGCCGCGAGCTGTACGGCAACGAGATCAACGAGGGGCTCTTCATGCGCCCCGGCCAGGTCCTCACCAAGGCGCTCGTCGTCATCGAGGACAAGGTCATCGACGGGTTCGTCAACGGGCTCGGCGCGGGCGTGCGCGACTCCTCCCGCGGGCTCGGGCGGGCGCAGACCGGCTTCGCCCGGTCGTACGCGCTCACCATGCTCTTCGGCGCCGTGATCGTCGCCGCGACGCTGGTTGTGAGGTTGTAGACAATGATCCCCTGGCTCACCATAGCGATCGCCCTGCCCGCGGTCGGCGCCCTGCTGGTCTGGGCACTGCCGCGCACCGGCGCGCCGGCACGGGCGCAGGCGGCCTCGGCGGCGGCCTCCGCCGCGGAGGAGGGGGGCGGCACCGCCACGGCGGTCCGCGCCCCCGCGGCCACCGCCGCCGGCGCGGCCTCCGCCGAGAACGCCAAGCGCATCACGCTCGGCGTCTCCCTGGCCACGCTGGCCGTGCTCGTCGTCATGGCACTGCGCTTCGACCTGTCGAACGCGGGCTCCCTCCAGTTCGTGGAGGAGTACCCGTGGATCCCCCGCTTCGGGGTCCACTTCGCCGTCGGTGTGGACGGCATCGCCCTCACCCTGATCCTGATGTCGGCGATCCTGGTCCCGCTGGTCGTCCTGGCGGCCTGGAAGGAGCACGACCACCGGGAGGACGGCGGGCGCGGCTACTTCGCGCTCATCCTGGCCCTGGAGGCCATGATGATCGGGGTCTTCGCGGCCACCGACGTCTTCCTCTTCTACGTGTTCTTCGAGGCCATGCTCATCCCGGTCTACTTCATGATCGGGCGCTACGGGCGCGGCGACGAGCGGGCCAAGGCAGCCGTCAAGTTCCTGCTGTACAGCCTCGCCGGCGGCCTCGTCATGCTGGTCGCCGTCATCGGGGTGTTCGTCCACGGCGGCACCTTCCTGTGGGCCGACCTGGTCGGGGAGGACGGGGCGCTGGCAGCCCTCGACCCGTCCACCGCCCGCTGGCTGTTCCTCGGCTTCTTCATCGCCTTCGCGATCAAGGCGCCGATGTGGCCCGTGCACACCTGGCTGCCGCAGGCCGCCGGGTCCTCCAGCCCCGGCACCGCCGTGCTTCTCGTGGGCGTGCTCGACAAGGTCGGCACCTACGGCATGCTCCGCTTCTGCATGGAGCTGTTCCCGTCGGCCGTGTCCTGGTTCGTGTGGCCCGTGGTGGCGCTGAGCCTGGTGAGCATCGTCTACGGGGCGGTCCTCGCCATCGGGCAGACCGACATGATGCGCCTGGTCGCCTACACGTCGATCTCCCACTTCGGGTTCATCACCCTGGGCATCTTCGCGCTGACCCCGCAGGCCCAGACCGGGGCCGCGCTGTACATGGTCAACCACGGGTTCGCCACCGGCGCCCTGTTCCTGATCGTGGGCCTGCTCGTGGCCCGCCGCGGGTCCTCGCTCATCGCGGACTTCAGCGGCGTGCAGAACGTGGCGCCCAAGCTCGCCGGGGTCTTCCTGGTGACCGGCCTGGCCGGGCTCGCACTGCCCGGGCTGGCCCCGTTCATCAGCGAGTTCCTGGTGTTCGTCGGCGTGTACGCGTTCAACCCGGTGCCCGCCCTGATCGCCGTGGTCGGCGTCGTGCTCGCCGCGCTCTACATCCTTTGGACGTACCAGCGCACCATGACCGGGCCGACCGCCGACGGCGTGGCCGGGTTCGAGGACCTGTCCGCACGCGAGGCGTGGGCCGTCGGCCCGCTGCTCGCGCTCATCATCGTGTTCGGGCTGTACCCGCAGCCGCTGCTCGACGCGATCGAACCGGCCGCGGAGCGCACCGTGGTGGCCACGGCCGACTCCGCCGAGGAAGGAGGCGCGGAGTGATCCCCCAGGACCTCCCCGTCATCACCCAGGAGGCACCGGTCCTCGACTGGTGGCTGCTGGCACCGCTGCTCACCCTGTTCGGCGGCGCGATGCTGGCCGTGCTGTTCGAGGCGTTCGTGCCCGCCGCGCGCCGCCGCCCGCTCCAGGTCGGCCTGGCCGCCCTGGCGCTGCTCGCGACGTTCGTGCTCGTCGTGCTCCAGGTCGGGTCGCTGCCCGACGGGCAGGCCGGGGTGACCGTCGGCGTCGGCTCGCTGGCCATCGACCGGACCGTGCTGTTCTTCCAGGGCACCATCACGGTGCTGGCTCTGGTCAGCCTGCTGCTCATCGCCGAGCGCCGCGACGGCCGGGACGCGTTCGCCGCCCAGGCCGCCGCCGTCCCCGGCAGCGAGGAGGAGCGGGCGCACATCCTCGCCGGGTCGCAGCACACCGAGATCTACCCGCTGGTGCTGTTCGCGGTGCTGGGGATGCTGATGTTCCCCGCCTCGAACGACTTCCTCACCATGTTCATCGCCCTGGAGGTGATGAGCCTCCCGCTGTACCTGATGTGCGGGCTGGCCCGCAGGCGCCGCCTGTTCTCGCAGGAGGCCGCCGTCAAGTACTTCCTGCTCGGTGCGTTCTCCTCGGCGTTCTTCCTGTTCGGCGCCGCCATGGTGTACGGCTACGCCGGGTCGGTGAACTTCGGTGAGGTGCGCGCCGCGGTGGAGAACGGCGGGGCGGCGATCTTCCAGGACGGCGACGGGCGGCCGCTGCTGCTCATGGGTATCGGCCTGGTCGCCGTCGGCCTGCTGTTCAAGGTCGGCGCGGTGCCGTTCCACAACTGGAAGCCGGACGTGTACCAGGGGGCGCCCACTCCCGTCACCGCGCTCATGGCCTCCTGCACCCTGGTCGCCGCGTTCGGCGCCCTGCTGCGGGTGTTCTTCGTCCCCTTCGGCGGCAGCGCCGGGGACTGGGAGCCGGTCCTGTGGATCGTGGCGGTCCTCACCATGGTGGTCGCCGCGATCGTCGCCGTGTCCCAGCGGGACATCAAGCGGCTGCTGGCCTACTCCTCGGTGGTGCACGCCGGGTTCATCCTCACCGCCGTGGTCGCCGGCAGCACCGACGGACTGGCCGGGGCGATGTTCTACCTGGCCGCCTACGGGTTCACCACGCTGGGCGCGTTCGCCGTGGTCACCCTGGTGCGCACCGCCGACGGCGGGCAGGAGCAGGGCGACCTGGACCGGTGGGCCGGGCTGGGCCGCCGCCACCCGCTGCTGGCGGGGGCGCTGTCACTGTTCCTGCTGGCGTTCGCGGGCATCCCGCTCACCAGCGGGTTCATCGGCAAGTTCGCGGTGTTCGAGGCCGCCGTCGCCGCCGGGGCCACCCCGCTGGTGGTCGTCGGCGTGCTCAGCAGCGCCGTCACCGCGTTCTTCTACGTCCGGATCATCGTTGTGATGTTCTTCCGGGATCCGGAGGCCGACGGTCCCACCGTCGTGCGGGCCGGTGCCGCCACCGGCGGGGTCATCGCCATCGGTGTGGCCGCCACCCTGGTGCTCGGCGTCTACCCGGGGCCGGTGCTCGACAACCTGCTGCCCTCCCCGGAGAGCGGGCAGGACCCCGTCTCGGTCATGGTGGACCAGGCGTCCACCGAGGCCGGACAGCCCTAGAAGGCCGCGGCCCGGGCCGGATGAGCCGCGTGAGCTGCGGTTCCGCTCCGGCCCGGGCCGTACCCGGGTGTGGCTTTGGATCATCATTCCCGGTCGGATACCGTGGCAAGTCGGATCATGTTCATGTGCTGAGCACGAGGCGCCCGCCGAGCGGCCGCCGCCGTGCCCGTTCAACAGGTGGAGCTTTACGGTGAGCGGTGCTGTCCCGAGCGGGTTTCTCGCTCTGCCGAGAGTCGACTCGGCCCTCGCCCGGGAGGTCCAGGAGGGTCTTGAGAGGGTCGAGGACCTCCTGCGGGAGTCGGTGCGGTCGAGCGACCCCATGCTGACCGAGGCGGCCTCCCACCTGCTGGAGGCCGGGGGCAAGCGGTTCCGGGCGATGCTGGTGCTGCTGGCCGCGCACTTCGGCGACCCCGACATGCCCGACCTCGCCCCCGCCGCCGCCGTGGTCGAGCTCACCCACGTGGCGACGCTCTACCACGACGACGTCATGGACGAGGCGGAGCTGCGCCGCGGCAAGCCCAGCGCCAACCAGCGCTGGGGCAACACCATCGCCATCCTCACCGGCGACTACGTCTTCGCCAAGGCCTCGGAGATCCTCGCGGACCTGGGCCCCGAGGCGGTCCGGCTGCAGGCCGAGACCTTCGGCCGACTGGTGCAGGGACAGATCCTGGAGACCTCCGGCCCGCCCGAGGGCGTCGACCCCCTCGACCACTACCTGCGGGTCATCGGGGACAAGACCGCCTCCCTCATCGCCTCCTCCGCCGAGTTCGGCGGCATGTTCGGCAAGGTCGACCCGGAGACCACCGGGACCCTCACCCGCGCCTGCGACGCGCTGGGGATGGCCTTCCAGCTCGCCGACGACCTCATCGACGTGGCCGCCGAGACCCGCGAGTCCGGCAAGGTCCCCGGCACCGACCTGCGCGAGGGCGTGCTGACCCTGCCGATGTTCTACGCGCTGCGCTCCACCGACCCGGCCGACGAGCGGCTCAAGTCGCTGCTGGGCCGTCCGCTCGGCGACGCCGAGGCCGAGGAGGCCCTGGGCCTGCTTCGCGCCCACCCGGCGATGGCCGAGGCGGAGAAGACCCTGCGCGGCTGGTCCGACAGGGCCCGCGCCGAGCTGGCCACGCTGCCCGCGGGCCCGGCCCGCGACGCCTTCGAGGCCCTGTGCGACTACGTGGTGGAACGCTCCGGCTGACCTCCCGCCACCGAGGCGCCGTCCCCCCGCGGGGGGACGGCGCCTCGGTCGTTCCCCGGCCCGGACGCGCCGACGGCGCCGCCGGGCCGTGCGGAGGAACCGGCGGGACGCCCCCGGGCGCGTCGGGGGCGTCCCGGTCCCCGGGCGGGTGCGGGCCCGGGGCGGGAGCCGCCTAGCTCACCAGGGGAAGGGCCTCGGAGCCGGGCAGCGGGTTCAGGAAGGTCGGGTGCGACACCATGCCCTCGGGGGTGGGCGGGGCCTCGGCGGTGCCGCCGTCGATGGACACCAGGTCGCTGGTGTCCAGGTCCTCCAGCAGTCCCGGACCGCGGCTCAGACCGGCCACCAGGTCCTCGACGGTGGTCATGTCGGGGCCCTCGGCCAGGGTCGGCAGCGACGAGGTGTCGGCGACCTGCGGCAGGGTCCCGTCCACGGTGGGCAGCCCGGTGCCCACCCGGGGCGGCTCGGCTTCGGCGAGGGGCCCGTCCAGGGCGACCATGTCGACCGAGCCCGGGTCGGTGGCGCCGGCCAGCAGCGCGCCGGTCAGGTCCGTCAGGCCGGGCGCCGACCCGGAGGGCATCTGCGCGATGGAGGGCGTCTCCAGGACGGCCGGGTCCCCGTTCAGGGCGGGCGCCTGCGGGGAGCCCTGGTGGACGGCCCCGGCGAGCCCGCTCTCGGCGTGCTCGACGGGGGCGGAGAGCACCCCCGAGTCCACCGGGCGGGCCTGCCCGGTGATGGGGGCCTCCAGGTTGCGGTTGCCGATCGCGCCCAGGATCTCCTCCTCGCCCAGGCTCACGTAGTTGTCGTCGGTGACCGGGTTGGACTCCACCACGTCCTGGAGGGCCTTGGGCGTCTCCAGGCCGAAGGCGTAGGCGAAGTCCCACATGTTCGGGAGCCCGGGCGCCTGGGCGCTCTGCCGCACGGTACCGGGGGCGGCGGGCAGGGCCGGGGCGACGTCCAGGACCTCGCTGACCCCCAGGGTGTTCTCGCGGGTGAGCGCGGTGGGGTCGGACAGGTCGACGGCCCCGGTCACGGTGTCGGCGTCGGGCAGCCGGGAGGCGTCCAGGCCCTGGGCCAGCTCGGCGGGCCGCGGCAGGTCGGAGAGCGTGGGGACGCCCATCTCGTCGCGGAGCCCGTGCACCGCGACCACGGTGTGCGGCAGGACCTCCGAGGCGGTCTCCTCCAGGGCCCCGCCGGCGCTCTGTGCGGTGGTCCCGAACTCCTCGCCCGCGGCGGTGGCCCGCTTCTCCACGGCCGCGCCCAGGTCGTGCCCGACGGTGTCGTGCGGGTTCCCGTCCAGGCCGGTGGCGTCCTGCGTCGCGGCGACGGCGTCGGCCAGCGCGGCGCTGGGGTTGGCGACGCCGCCGACCGGGGTGGCGATCTCCCGCTCACCCGCGGGCAGCATCGACGCCAGGTCGGGGGCGGGCTTCTCCGGGTTGCGGGAGGTCTCCTGGAGCTCGGCGAGCGTGGTCCCGGCGACCGGGCCCACCCCGCCGGGGAAGGCGGTGTTCATGGTCGGGGCGACGCCCTCCACGAGCGCCCGCTCGACGGTGGGGGCGATCTCGGCGACGGGGGAGGCGAGCGCCTCGGCCCCCGAGACACCGGCGCCGAGGGCGACGAAGCCCGCGGTTCCGGTGGCGAGCAGGACGGCCCTGGCTGAGATGCGCTTGGCCTGCGTCATGGGGTTCCTTCCGGAAGACTCTGTGGTTGCGGAGTGGTTCGGGGCGGCCGCGACATCGGGTCGCGGTCGGCCGGGAGCCGGTGGACCACCGGCTGACATGAATCTCGTGAGCGGGACCGCGACGGGGCGGTACGGGGCACGGGACTCAGGTCAGCTCCCAGAGCGGGAAGGCGCTGGGAACGGGTCCGCGGGAGGGGCCCGTTCCTAGTCGGGGGAGACCGTGGGGTCGTCGGCCGGGCCCGCGGGCACCGGGTGCACGGCGTCGACGGCGGTCGAGAGCGCGTCGGCGGCGGGCGCGGTCAGCGGCACGACGGTGAGGTACCCGGCGACGGCCGGTGCGCCCGCGCCGGAGGGCGCGGTGGAACCGGTGGAGAGCTTGGGCGCACCGGGGGCGGAGGCGTCGCGGTCGGCGGAGGCCGCGGTGCGGTGCTCGTCGACCGGCGCGGCCTCGGCCACCGCGCCTGCGGGGTGGTGCTGCGGGAGGAACCCGGGCTCGGCGGCGCGAACGCCGCCGCCGCGGGCCTCGCGGGCCCCGGCGCCGTCCCCGTCCCGCTCCCCGCGGTCGGAGGCGGGCCGGGGCGTGCCGGTGCCTCCGGCGGGCGCGGGCTCGGTCTCCTCCGGCTCGGCGGGCAGCACCCGCGTGGAGGCGACGTGGGCCACCAGGTTCTCCGCCTGGTCCCGGTCGACGGCCGCGAGTTCACGGACGACGCGCCGGGCGCCCTCGTGCACGCCCTCGCCGACCTCTGTGACGGAGGGGTCGGACAGCACGGTCGCGGAGTCCGGTCCGGTCCGCTCCTCCAGGCGCCGGTGGACGGTGCCCAGGGTCTCGGTCACGGGTGCGGCGACCTCGGCGACCCCGCCCTCCAACGAGGGCTCCAGGCCCCGGGCCAGGCCGGTGTCCAGGGAGGCGCCGCTCCGGTCCAGGCCCAGCGGCCCGGCGGTGTCGGCGTGCGCGGACGGCGCGCCGACCAGCCACAGGGCGGCCAGGGCCGCCCCGACGAGCAGCGGCAGGAGCAGCAGGGAGGGCGTGCGCACCACCGCGGCCGCGCGCGGGGCGCGTGCCGTGCGACTGGTGCGGGACATGAGAGTGCCCTCCGTGACGTGCTGCGGACCGTCGAGAACCGGGATGCACCCGGCTCGCGACTCGACGTTAGCACAGAGTCACGGATTGTAGTTTCGGTTCGCCGGAACCGGGAAGCCCGGGTCAGTCGCAGGGCTCGGCCGCGGGCCGCTCCCGGCCCCGCTCCGCCTCCAGCGCCTCGCGGCGCCGTACCACCGACCGCGCCCGGGCACCGCGTACCTGGTCGAACGCGAACACGCACAGCGCCAGCCACACCAGCGCGAACCCCGCCCACCGCGCGGGCGGCATGTCCTCGCCCTGCACCAGCCAGCCGATGAAGAACATCAGGGTGGGCGCGATGTACTGGAGCATCCCGATCACGCTCAGCGGCACCCGCCGGGCCGCCACCCCGAACATCAGCAGCGGCAGCGCCGTCACGAAACCGCCGCCGACCAGCAGCGCCGTGTGCACCGGGGACACCGAGAACGTCGTCCCCGCCCCGGAGGACTCCAGGAACAGCACGTAGCCCAGCGCGGGCAGGAACATCACCATGGTCTCCACGGTGAGGCTCTGCATCCCGTCCAGGTCCACGTACTTCTTCACCGCGCCGTAGGCGGCGAACGACGAGGCCATCAGCAGAGCCAGCCACGGCGCGACGCCGTAGCCCACCGTCATCACCGCGACCGCGAGCACACCCAGGCCCACCGCGACCCACTGCGCGGCGCGCAGCCGCTCGGAGAACACGACCACGCCCAGGCACACCGACATCAGCGGGTTGATGAAGTACGCCAGCGACGCCTGAAGGGTCTGCTCGATCGACACCGAGTAGATGAAACCCCACCAGTTGACGGCGATGAGGACCGCCGCGGCCGCCACCGGCAGCAGGCGCCGCGGGCTCCGGACCACTCCGGGCAGCCACTTCCAGCCGCGCCGGGCGAGCAGGAGGAACACGCACATCGCCAGCAGCGACCACACCATGCGGTGGGCGAGGATCTCGGCGGGCTCGGCGGCGGAGAGGAAGGGCCAGTACAGGGCCGCGAAGCCCCAGAGGAGGAAGGCGCCCGCCCCGAGGGCGACGCCGCGGTTGGAATCCGGCACGTCTGCAATCGTAGGACGAATCGTCCGACATGTCGCCTGTGTTCCACCCCTCACCTGCTCGCTAGAGTCGCGCCATGGACTGGGAAGAACGGATCGGCCGGATCAGGCAGGGGCGCAGCGGCGACCACCGCGCACCGCACAAACCCCTTCTGCTGCTGTACGCACTGGGTCACCACCAGCACCACGGCGACGCTCCCATCCTCTACAGCGCGGCCGAGGAACGCCTCCGGCTGCTGCTGGAGGAGTTCGCCCCGCCCACCAGGAGCGCGCCGAACCCGGCCCTGCCCTTCCACCACCTCGCCAACGACGACGGCCTGTGGGAGGTCGCCACCGACGACGGGCGGGACAGCCTGCCGCAGCCCTCCCGCCTACGCGGCTCCGGCGCCCGGGGGAACCTCGCCCCCGGGTTCTCGCGCGCCCTGGAGGAGGACCCGGGGCTGCGCACCCGCGTCGCCCGCCTGCTGCTCGACGCGAACTTCCCGTCCTCCCTGCACGGCGAGGTCCTCGCCCTGACGGGACTCTCCCTCGTCCCCGAGCGTTGGGCCGCCGCCGGAGACCGCGACCCCGCCTTCCGCGGGGCGGTGCTGGACGCCTACGGCCACCGGTGCGCGTTCTGCGGCTACGACGGGTGGATGGACGGCGTCTCCGTCGGCCTGGAGGCGGCGCACGTGCGCTGGTGGTCCCAGGCCGGACCGGACGCGGTGGACAACGGCCTGGCGCTGTGCGCCAACCACCACCTGTTCTTCGACCGCGGCGTGCTCGGCCTCAGCGCGGAGCTGACCCTGGAGGTCTCGCCGCGCTTCACCGCCCGCTCCGAGGAGGCCGGGCGGACCGTCACCGGACTCGCGGGCCGCGGCCTGCTCCTGCCCGACACCGCCCCGCCGGTCGCCGCCGACCACGTCCGCTGGCACCGCGAGCAGGTCTTCAAGCACCTCGCCCCGGCCTCCTGACGCCCACCCCTCTCCGGCGGCCCCGCCGGTGCTCCCGTCCACGCCCCGTCGGCTGTCAGCCGGTGCGGGACGAGGGCGGGGGCGGGGGGAGGTCCGTGGTGGACACGTCCTCCCCGTACGCCCGGGCGGCCTCCCGGTGGCGGCCCTCCTCCAGGCGCAGCCCGACCAGGCCGACCCTGTCGGACAGCGGATCGACGCCCGGTGGGCGGGGATCCCGAAGGCGGCGTACCCGTCGCGCCCGGTACGGCTGTCGCGCAGGACGCTGTCGGGGGAGACGGCCTCCACCGCCGGGAGCGGCTGCCATGGCCACCGAAACCCTGGCACTCCTCGGGCCCGAAGGGGTAGGAAGGTGGCGACAGGGGCGGAAGGGGCGTCGGCATGGGCTGGTCCGAGCACGGCGGCATGACGGAGCGGCTCCGGCCGCGGCTCGACTACGCGCGGTTCGACCGGCTGCGCTCCTACGGCACCGGGCACGAGGTGAAGGCGGGCGACGTCCTCACCCGGGCGGGCGGCTTCGAACGCGACCTCGTCGTCCTGGACGAGGCGCACGTCGAGGTGGTCCGGGAGGCCTCCTTCGACCGCCCCGAAGAGGTCTTCATGTCCCTGGGCCCCGGGGACTTCCTCGGCGAGGTCAACCTCCTGAGCGACCAGATGGCCTACGTCACGGTCCGGGTGGTCGCGCCGGGACGGATCCACCGGCTGTCCAGAGCGCAGTTCCGCACGATGATGGCGGAGGAGGCCGAACTCTCCGACACCGTCCTGGAAGCCCTCCTGGTCCGCCGAGAGTACCTGCGCGAGGTCGTCCGCCCCGTGGACATCGTCGGACGGTCCGCCTCCTCCGCCACCCTCGCCCTGCGCACCTACGCGGCCCGGATCCGGCTGCCCTACCGGTGGCACGACGCCGACTCGGCCGGCGGCCGGGCACTGCTGGACGCCGCCGGGCTGAGCGGCGACGACCTGCCCGCCGTGCTGGTCGGCCGGGAGGCGATGCGCGGTGCCACCCCCGGCGTCCTCGCCCAGCGCATCGGCAAGGCGTACCGGCCCAGCTGCAAGGACGTCGACCTGGTGGTGGTCGGCTCGGGCCCGGCCGGGCTGGCCGCGGGCCTGTACGGGGCCTCCGAGGGGCTCAACACCGTCATCCTGGACGCCCTGGGCACCGGCGGCCAGGCCGCCTCCAGCTCCCGGATCGAGAACTACCCGGGCTTCCCGCACGGCATCTCGGGGGAGGAGCTGACACGGCTGTCGGCGATCCAGGCGCTCAAGTTCGGCGCCGAGATGTACATGCCCTGCCGGGTGAGCCGGCTGGACGCGACCGGTCCCGACCCGGCGCTGTACCTCGCCGACGGCAGCCGCATCGACACCAAGGCCGTGGTGGTGGCCTCCGGCGCCCGGTACCGCACCCTGCCGCTGGAGCGGTGGGCCGACTTCGAGGAGTCGGGCTGCATCTTCTACGCCGCCACCGAGCTGGAGGTGCGCTCCTGCTCACGCCACCCGGTCACGGTGGTGGGCGGCGCGAACTCGGCCGGGCAGGCCGCCCTGTTCCTGGCGGGCCGGGGCAGCCGCGTCGACCTGGTGGTCCGCGGCGGCGACCTGTCCGCCAAGATGTCCGAGTACCTGGTGGCCCGCCTGCACGACCACTCCGACATCACCGTGCACACCGACACCGAGATCACCGCCCTGGAGGGCGACACCCACCTGCGCCGGGTCGTGCTCACCGACCGGCGCAGCGGGGCGAGCGAGGCCCGGCCCACCAGCGGCCTGTTCTGCTTCATCGGGGCCAGCCCCGCCACCGAGTGGCTGGACGGCGTCTCCCGGGACCGCAGCGGGTTCGTCCGCACCGACACCGCCCTGGCCGAGCCGGGCCCGGTGTGGGACGGGACGGGTCGCGGACCGCTGCCGTTCGAGACCAGCGTCCCGTCGGTGTTCGCGGTGGGGGACACCCGCACCGGTTCCATCAAGCGGGTCGCGGCGGCCATGGGCGAGGGTGCCAGCGCCATCGCGTCGGTCCACGCGGCCCTCGCGGAACGGCGGCGCCGCGTCCGGTGACGCCGACGGGCGGGCCGGACCCGGCGGGCCCGGCCGCTCCGGTGCGGCGCGCCGCCCTAGAGCACGACGCGGGTGACCTGGGTGACGGGGCCCGAGATCGGCCCGGCGATCGGGCAGCCCACCGTCGCGGTGCCGCTGCCCTGCACCACCGGCGAGGACACGAACTGGATGCCGAACAGCATGGCGCAGCGCCCGGTGAGCTTCCAGCGGATGTCCTCGGACTCCGCCACGCAGGTGTGGACCTCCTGGTAGTTGATCAGCTGCCGCGAGACGGTGCAGTCGAGGCCGTCGGCCGTGTCGGCGGCCGCGGCCCCGGGGAGCACGGCGACGGTCAGGGCCGCCGCGGCGGCGGCGACGGCTGCGGTGAGGGGACGGGGGGCGCGCATGGTTCCTCCTGCGTGTCGGTCCAGGCCGTTCCTGGTGCACCGGCAGGCTAGGCGGAGCCGCCATCCCCGCCGTTTCCACGCGCTATCCCGCCCGGTCGCCCGGCGTGGGCCGCTCCTGTGACCGGTACAGGCCGGTGCGGCGGCCGCCGGAGGCCGTGGGCTCCGTATGCGCCCCGGACCCCGCCGGGCGGCCCCGGCGCGACACGGCCGCCACCGCCCCGGTCGGCGTGCTCCCGGATCCGGGCCGTGGACCGCCGGAACACCTCCTCCGCGGGGGCGTCCGGCGGAGCGGAACCCGGGCGGCAGCGTGCCCGGGGCGGACCTCCCGGTGCCGTGCCCGTCGGCCGCCGTGCCCCGGGCGCCGGGTACCGGGTGCTCCTAAGCGTCGTGCGCCGCGCGGTTGTCGAGGATCTCGTCCATGTGCGTCTCGGCCCAGGCCTTGAGACCGCGCACCTGCCGGTGCAGCGACAGGCCGAGCCCGGTGAGCTCGTAGGAGACCGTGACGGGCACCGTGGCGGTCGCGGTGCGGGTGACGAGGCCGTCGCGTTCCAGCGAACGCAGCGTCTGGGTGAGCATCTTCTGGCTGACGCCCGCGAGCGTCCGGGCCAGCTCCGAGAAGCGCATCGCCCGGGGCTCGCCGGGGCGGTCGTCGGACGGGGACGCCCCGCCGCCGAGCGCGCACAGGACCAGGGTGACCCATTTGTCGGAGATCCGGTCGAGCAGCCTCCGACTCGGGCACACGTCCAGGAACGCGTTGTACTCGGCCTTCGCCCGGGCCCTCTTCTCTGCGGCCGTCATCGTCCCCATCACCTGCTCCTGTCACCCGCGGGTCACCAAGGCACTTCGAAGTGCGTACTTCCCGTCAGGAAGCTGCATACCCATCATGAAGGAGGTCTCCAACAGGAACCACCATCCGGACCGACACGAAAGACAGGCCATGAGCGTGTTCTCCCCTTCGCTTCCCGGCGGCACCTGGGCACTGGGCGATCTGACCGTCACCCGATTCGGCTACGGGGCGATGCAGCTCGCGGGCCCCGGGGTCATGGGTCCGCCCGCCGACCGCGACGGTGCGATCGCCGTCCTGCGGGAGGTCGTGGACCTCGGGATCACCCACATCGACACCAGCGACGCCTACGGGCCGCGCATCACCAACCGGCTGATCCGCGAAGCGTTGCACCCCTACCCGGAGTCCCTGCACGTGGTGACGAAGGTCGGTGCGCGGCGGGACGGGCAGGGCGGCTGGCCGACCGAGCGGCGGCCGGAGCAGCTGCGCCGCCAGGTCGAGGAGAACCTCGAGTCCCTCGGGGTCGAGGCGCTGGACCTGGTGAACCTCCGCCTCGGCGACGCCGGGGGACCCCGGGCGGGCTCGGTCGCCGAGGCGTTCGAGGCGCTGGTCGAGCTGCAGAAGGAGGGCGTCGTCCGCCACCTCGGCCTGAGCAACGCGACCGCGGACCAGGTCGCCGAGGCCCAGGGAATCGCACCGATCGTGTGCGTGCAGAACATGTACAACCTCGCCCACCGGGGCGATGACGACCTGGTCGACCGGCTCGCCGCCGAGGGCATCGCCTACGTGCCCTTCTTCCCGCTCGGAGGCTTCAGCCCGTTGCAGTCGTCCGTGCTCTCCGCCGTCGCCGACCGGCTGGGCGCGACGCCCATGTCGGTCGCCCTGGCCTGGCTGCTGCACAGGTCCCCGAACATCCTGCTGATCCCCGGGACCTCGTCGGTCGCGCACCTGCGGGAGAACGCGGCCGGGGCCGGACTCACGCTGTCGGACGAGGACCTCGCCGAACTGGACGGGATCGGCCGGGGCTGACACGCCCGGGCACCCGCCCCTCCGGGGGACCGCTGCTCCGACCGCCTGCGCCCCGGTGCGGCCTCACCGCCCACCGGGGCCGCCGCGGGCCCCGCGGGAGAACGCCCTGGCGACGAGCGCCCCCGCGACGAGGGCCGTGCCGCCGCCGAGCGGGGCCCACGCGGACGCGGCCCGGGCCGACACGGCCTCCGGGCAGGTCTGCCCGGGCACCAGGGCGTCGAAGTAGACCTCCGACGGGAAGAACACCGACCCGCAGCCGGAGGCCGTCCGCGTCTCCACCGGGAGCAGGCCGGCCACCGTGCCCACGGCCGCGAGCACGGCTCCGGCCAGGATCACGGCCTTGATCGACTTCACCATGGACCGCCCGGGGTGTCGTGGCCTCGTGGGAACGCCCCAACCTAGCGCGGTCCGCCCACGCGCGGCCGTCGCGCCCGCGGCGGCGGGGTGAAGACCGGGTGTCCTCCACCGGTGCCCCTTCGATGTCCCGGAACTCCGGGCCTTCCCGGCCCGTGCAGCGGAGGCGGTCGTTCACATCGGGGCGGTGGGGACGCGGGACGGGCCGACATGAACCGGGCGGGGCGCGGAGAAGACCGCCGCATCCGGGGGACCGCGGCCCCTGGTCCCGACCGCCTACCGGATCCCGGGGAGCGCGGCCGGGGCCGAGGGCGCGGTCCAGGACACCCGACCGCCTACCGGACGGCCCCCGCGCCCGCGGCCAGGACGTTCCCGCCGGCCGTGGTCACCCGCGGGTCTACCGTGAGGGCATGCACATGGACCTGGTGACGATCGTCGTGGACGAGTACGATCCCGCGATCGGCTTCTTCGTCGACACGCTCGGCTTCGAACTCGCGGAGGACTCCCCGTCCCTCACCAACGACGGCCGGGAGAAGCGCTGGGTGGTGGTCCGCCCGCCCGGAGCGCGCACCGGCCTCCTCCTCGCCCGGGCCGACGGCGAGCGCCAGCGCGCCGTCGTCGGCGACCAGGCGGCCGGCCGGGTCGGCTTCTTCCTGCGGGTGGACGACTTCGCCTCCGCCCACGCCCGCATGGAACAGGCCGGGGTCCGCTTCGTCACGGAGCCGCGCGACGAACCCTACGGGCGGGTCGCCGTCTTCCTGGACATCGCGGGCAACCGCTGGGACCTCCTCGGCCCGCCCCCGGCCCGACCCCCGGCCCGCCCCCGCCGGCCCGGAGAACCCGGACCCGCAGGTGACAACGCTGTCGACAGCAGGTGAGGGCGCGGTGACGGATCCGTTGACGCCGGGGCCCCGGGCAACGGACCCATATAGGTATGCGCTTCGGGGGAACCCCGCTCCTCCCCGATGAGTCTCTCCGGGAGGCATGTCACCGCAACATGAGGAGGCCGCGATGCGGCAGCTCGAAGCCCACCGGACCATCACCGCCGTGACCCTGGGAGCGCTTCCCCTGCTCCTGGTCACCGGCTGCTCGTTCAGCCTCGGCGGCCCCGGTGCCGTCGACGCCGAGCAGGTCGCCGAGCGGTCCGGCGAGATGCTCGCCGAGCAGGTCGGCCAGACCCCCGACGACTTCACCTGCGCCGACGACCTCCCCGCCGAGGTGGGCGCCGAGATCCGCTGCGAGCTCACCAGCGGCGGCGACACCCTCGGTGCGACCGTCACGGTGACCTCCGTCGACGGCGACAACGTCAACTGGGACGTCAAGGTCGACGACGCCGTGGCCGAGGAGGGCGCCGACGGCGGCACCGCGGCCGGGACCGAGCCCGCGGCCGGGGACGGCACCACCGCCGTGGCCGCCAACGGCACCGTGCCCGCCGACCAGGTCGCCCAGAAGTCGTCCGACGCACTGGCGGCGTCCGTCGGCCAGACCCCCGACGGCTTCACCTGCATGGAGGGCCTCCCCGCGCAGATGGGTGCCGAGATCCGCTGCAACCTCGTGGACGGCGGCACCAACTACGGCGTGACCGTCACGGTGACCTCGGTCGACGGCGACAACGTCGGCTGGGACGTCAAAGTCGACGACCAGCCCCTGTAGGTCCGGCCCCCGCCGTGTCCGCCCGGCCGGTGCCGGCGCGGACACGGGAAAGGCCCCCGGCGGACGGGCCGGGGGCCGTGGGGAGGGCCGACCCCGGGAGTGGCGGGTCGGCCCGGGCCGGCCCCTGGGAGTGGGGGGCCGACCCGTGGAAGGTCAGGACACGGTCTCGCGCTCGCCGCCGACGCTTGCGGCCTCCGCGGTGCGCGCCGCCCGGCGGCGCCGCACGCCCGCGACCACCGGGACCAGCGCCGCCACCACGACCAGCGCGTACAGCCCGATCGAGATCCCGCTGCCCACCAGGATCGACGGGTCCCCCGAGGACGCCGCCAGCGCCCGCCGGAACTCCGTCTCCGCGATCGGTCCCAGCACCACGCCGATCAGCGCCGGAGCCACCGGCACCCCGAACGACCGCATCACCAGCCCCAGCAGCGCCACCCCCAGCAGGATCACCAGGTGCGCCACCGAGGCGTTGATCGCGTACACCGCCAGCACCGAGAACAGCGCGATCCCCGCGTACAGGTACGGCTTGGGCAGCTTCAGCAGCTTCGCCCACAGCGGCGCGAACGGCAGGTTGATGACGAGCAGCAGCACGCTTCCGACCAGCAGCGACGCCAGCAGCGTCCACACCAGGTCGGCGTTGCGCTCGAACAGCACCGGCCCCGGCTGGAGCCCGTACTGCTGGAACGCCGCCAGCATGATCGCGGCCGTCGCCGACGTCGGCAGCCCCAGCCCCAGCAGCGGCACCAGCGTGCCCGACGCACTGGAGTTGTTGGCGGCCTCCGGTCCGGCCACGCCCTCGATGGCGCCCCTGCCGAACTCGTTCTCCTCCGGGTCGCCCGTGCGCTCCGCCCGCCGAGCGGCCAGCCTGCGCTCCAGACCCAGCGAAACGAACGTCGGGATCTCCGCACCGCTGCCCGGGATCGGCCCGAACGTGCTGCCCAGCGCCGTCCCGCGCAGCCACGGCCCCCAGGAGCGCCTCCAGTCCCGGCGGCTCAGCCAAGGCCGCCCGGTGCGGATCGCCGCGAAGTCCGGCGCGGACCTGCCGCGCGCCACCACGTACAGCACCTCGCCCAGCGCCAGCAGCCCCACGGTGACGATGACGACGTCGATCCCGTCGAGCAGCACCGCCGACCCGAAGTCGAACCGCGGCGCACCGCTCTGTCCGTCGATGCCGACCACACCGATCGCCAGGCCGATCAGCAGCGACGTCAGCCCGCGCAGCACCGACCCCGACACCACCGCGGCCACCGCCACGAACGAGAACACCGTCAGCGCGAAGTACTCGCCCGGGCCGAAGTTCAGCGCGAACGACACCATCACCGGCGAGAAGAACGCCACGATCAGCGTGCCGACGATGCTCGCGAAGAACGACCCGATCACCGCGGTGCCCAGCGCCTGCGCGGCCCGCCCGGCCAGGGCCATCCTGTGGCCCTCGTAGGTGGTGGCGATCGACGACGCCTGACCCGGCGTGTTGAGCAGGATCGACGTCGTCGCCCCGCCGAACATCCCGCCGTAGTACACGCCCGCGAACAGGATGAACGCGCTCGTCGGGTCCAGCCGGAACGTCACCGGAAGCAGCAGCGCCACCGCCATCGCCGAGCCCAGGCCCGGCAGGACGCCCACCGCGGTGCCCAGCACCACGCCCAGGAACGCCCACATCAGATTGCCCGGGGTCAGGGCCGCGACGAGCCCGCCCCCCAGACCCACCAGAGTCTCCATCACAGCAGCCACCCCAGGATCCCGGACGGCAGGCTCAGCCCCAGGCCGAGCGAGAAGCCCACCTGGACGGCCGCCGACACCGACAGCGCCACCACGGCGTCACGCACGTACGCGCGCGCCCCGAACGCGAAGGCCACCACCCAGAACAGCAGCGCCCCCGACAGCAGCCAGCCCAGGAACTCCAGCAGCGCGACGTGCGCCACCAGCCCGGCCAGCACGATGAGGACCGGCCGTGCCTCGAACCACTCCAGGGCGTTGGACGCGCCCGGGGCCCGCCCGCGCAGGTTCACCGCCACCATGCACACCGCCGCCACCAGCAGCAGCACGCCGACCATCCCGGGGAAGAACCCCGGTCCGGGCCTCGTGGCGTTGGCCGGGGCCTCGATGGTGAACGCGCCCCACAGCATGAGCGCGCCCACGGCCGCGGCCAGCGCGGGTACCGCCCACCGGGCGGGCCCGCCCCAGGGCGCCGAGTCGGGGTCCGGTGCCGCCCCGCTCCCCGCCGTCTCCCCGCTCCCCGCGGCCCCGCCGGCCGGCACCGCCGTCCCGGCCTGCGCGGACGCCTCCGCCTCCCGGGCCGCCCCGGCCCCGCCGGGCACGCCGGCCGCCGCGGGACCGGGCCCGGTCCTCTCCGTTCCGTTCACGGTCACAGCCCCAGCTCCTCGATGGTCTGCTGCGTCATGGCGACCTCCTCCTCCAGGAAAGCGGTGAACTCCGCGCGGTCCTGGTAGGTGTCCGTCCACCGGTTGCGCTCCAGGGTGTCGGCCCACGACGGGCTCGCCACCAGGTCGGCCACCAGCGCCTCCAGAGCGTCGGCCTCGGCCTCCTCCAGCCCCGGAGGCGCGATGACCCCGCGCCAGTTCGACATCTCCACGTCGTACCCCTGCTCCAGGAACGTCGGCGCGTCCAGGCCCTCCAGCCGCTCGGGGGAGGACACCGCCAGGACCCGCAGCGGCCCCCCGGGGGCGACCTGGTCGGCGAAGTCGCTCAGGCTGCTGAACCCGACCGCCGCCGTCCCCGACAGCAGCGAGGTCAGCACCTCTCCGCCGCCCGAGTACGGCAGGTAGTTGATCTCCGCCGGGGACAGGTCCATGGACCGGGCCACCCGGCCCGCGAAGATCTGGTCCACGCCGCCCATCGAGCCGCCCGCCACCGGCAGGGTCGTCTCCTTCTCGGACCAGTCCCGGGCGAGGTCGTCCAGGTTCTCGTAGGGGGAGTCCGAGGGCACCACCACGACCTGGTACTCCGAGGCCAGCCGGGAGATCGGCGTGACGTCGCCCATCGTGTAGGGGGACCCGGTGGTCTCCACCGCGCCGACCATGCCCAGCCCGGTCATGGAGAGCACGTCGTCCTGGCCCTTCCGGTTGACGATCTGCGCCAGGCCGATGGTGCCGCCCGCGCCCTCCGCGTTGCGCACCTCGACGTTGAAGCGCAGCTCCTCCACGCGCAGGCCGTTCTGCATCTCCCGGGCCAGGGAGTCCCACCCCCCACCGGGCGCCGCCGGTGCGATGAGCAGGAGTTTCTCCTGTTCACCGGTGCCCGATGCCGAGCTCTGTCGCACGTCGAACAGTGCGGTCCCCACCAGCAGGAGGGCGCAGAGCCCGCCCGCGACACGGAGCGGCACGCCGCGTTCGCGCATCGCTGTCTCCTTCCGACCTCGTTCGCCCCCTCGCCGTGCGGGAACGAGGAGAGCCGGGTCACAGTGTGACCCGGCCCACGCCCATGTCATGGTGTTGTTAAAACTGGCGTCATATTGGTCGTATTGTTCGTGGCACGCTCACGGACACGGCGCCCACCTGGGCGTTCACCGACCCGCCCGGCGCCGCGTCCGTCAAGGAACCCGCACCGATCCCCTCCCGGAAGGCCCCGGCCATGACCGCGCGCCCACTTCGACGGTCTCCGCGCACCCCCGCTCCGCACCCGCCCGCGCCGGGCGGCGCCGCCCGGCGCGGCTCCGCCCCGCGCACCCGCTCCCACCTGTCGCTGACCGGGTCGCTGTTCGTCGGGTACGTGCTCCTGCTCGCCGCCGCGCTGGTCGCCGTCGGCTCCCTGTGGGTGGTCCAGCTCGACCGGCACACCGACCGCCAGTACACCGAGCGCGTCCTCAGCGTGGCCCGCGCCGTCGCCGTCATGCCGGAGGTCGTCGACGGGGTCCAGGGCCCCGACCCGGCCGCCGAACTCGACCCGCTGGCCGACCGGATCGGTGCCGCCACCGGCGTGGAGTACCTGGTCATCGCCTCTCCCGAGGGCATCCGCTACAGCCACCCCGACAAAGACCTCATAGGGGGGACCGTGTCCACCCCGCCCGGCCCGGCGGCACGGGGCGAGGAGTGGACGGGGGTGGAGACCGGAACCCAGGGTCGCACCGTCCGGGCCAAGATCCCGGTGTTCTCCGGCGGCGGCTCGGTCAACGGCGGCGACGCCCGCGGCGAGGTCGTCGCCTACGTCTCGCTGGGCATCCTCACCTCCGACGCCGCCACCGACGCGCGCGCCGCCGTCCCCGCCGTGCTGGGCACTGTCGCGGTGGTCCTGGGCCTGGGAGTGGCCGGCTCCTGGCTGCTGTCCCGCCAGGTCAGGACCAAGACCCACGGGTTGGAGCCGGCCGACATCACCGCCCTGCTGGAGAGCCGGGAGGCCCTGCTGTACGCGGTCCGCGAGGGAGTGCTGGCCGTCGACGCCGAGGGCCGGCTCGTCCTCGCCAACCCCCCGGCCCGCGCGATGCTGGGGCTCCCCGACGACGCCGAGGGGCGTACCCTGGACGAACTCGGCGCCTCGGAGCGGGTCCGCGACATCGTCTCGGGGGCCGACCGGGGCCGGGACCTGCTCCTGCTCTCCGGGGACCGAATCCTGGTCGCCAACCGCAGGACGGTCCGGATCCGGGGCGAGGAGACCGGCGCGGTCGTGACCTTCCGGGACCGCACCGAACTGGACCGGCTCACCGGCGAGCTCGACGGCGCCCGCACCGTCACCCGGGGGCTGCGGGCCCAGACCCACGAGTTCGCGAACCGGATGCACACCCTGGCCGGACTGCTCGACCTGGGCGCCCACGAGGAGGCCCGCGCCTACCTGGCGGACCTCTCGGCGGCGCACACCCGCACCAGCGCCGGGATCGCCGAGCACGTGGCCGACCCGGCGGCGGCCGCCCTGGTGATCGCCAAGTCGGCGCAGGCCGCCGAGATCGGCGTGGACCTGCGCATCTCCCCGATGACGGAGGTGCCAGCCCTGGACAAGGGGCTGCGGGCGGACGCCCTGCTGGTGCTGGGGAACCTGGTGGACAACGCGCTGGACGCCGTCGCGGGCGACGGCCGGGGATGGGTGGAGCTGATGGTGCGCCTGCACCGGGCGGGGGAGGACGGACCGCCGCACGACCTGCTGGAGATCCGGGTGACGGACTCCGGGCACGGGGTCGCCGACGGGATCGCCGAGGAGATCTTCCGGCTCGGGTTCACCACCAAGGCGTCCCGGGACACGGGCGGGCGCGGGCTGGGCCTGGCCCTGGTCAAGCAGGTGTGCGAGGCCCGAGGGGGGAGTGTGGAGACGGAGGAGCCCGACCGCGACGAGGGCGCGGTGTTCACCGCCTACCTGCCCGCCGGGGACGGCCGCGCCGGGGCCGCCGCCGACCGGACGGGCGCCGGGACCGAGGGGGAGGCCCGGTGATCCGCGTCCTGGTCGTCGACGACGACGTCCGGGTGGCCCGCAACCACCAGGAGCTGGTGGAGTCGCTGCCCGGGTTCACCGTCGTCGGGGTGGCGCACACGGCCGCGACGGCGCTCGCCCAGATCCGCGGCCACCGGCCGGACCTGGTGCTGCTCGACCTGCACCTGCCGGACGCTTCGGGGATCGAGGTGATGCGGACCCTGCGCGCCGCCGCCGCCGACGAGGCCCGCCGCACCGACTTCCTCATGATCACGGCGGTGCGCGACATCGCCCAGGTCCGCGACGCCCTGCACGGGGGAGCGGTGCACTACCTCATCAAGCCGTTCCCGCTGAGCGCCCTGCGCGACCAGCTCGAACGCTACGCCGTGGCCCACCGCCAGATGGACACCGGGGGCGAGGCCACCCAGCAGGACGTGGACCGGCTGTTCGGCCTGCTGCGCCCGCCCGGCGGCCGATCCCTGCCCAAGGGGCTGACCGCCGCCACCGCCGACCTCGTCGCGGGGGTGCTGCGCGACGCCGAAGGCGACCTGTCCGCCTCCGACGTCGCCGAGCGCTCGGGTGTCTCCCGGGTGACCGCCCGCCGCTACCTCGAACACCTCTGCGCCGACGGCCGCGCCGAGCTGCGCATGCGCTACGGCTCGGCCGGCCGTCCCGAGCACCGCTACCGCTGGGTCGCCTGAGCCCCAGGCCCCGGCCGCTCCGTCCGGCCCCGGCAGATCCCGGGAGGCCGGCGGCGGATGCCGCCCCCGGAGGGCGCCGGACCACCCGGCCGGCCGGGCCGACGACGCCGCGGCCGGCGCCGCCTTCCACGACGCGTTCCCTGCGCCTCCGGGCGGAGGGAGCCTCCCCGGCCCCGGTGAGGCCATCGGGTAAGGGACCGGGGGTACGACCGATCTCCGGATCGGACCGCACCGGCGGGGCTTCCGCGGACCGCACACGGCCTCCCCCGCCGCCCGCCCGCCGCGGCCCGCGGACGGCCGGTCAGGCGGGGCGGCGTACGCGCGCGGACGCCCTCGCCGTCCCGGTGGCCGCCGCGGCGGCGCGCACCGCAGCGGCCACCGCCACCTCGCCGAGCAGGCCCGGCGCGGCCACCGAGTCGCCCGCCAGGTACACACCCTCTCCCCGGTCGACCGCCGGGCGGTCCCGCCAGGTGGTCCCCGGCAGGTCCAGGGCCCCGGTCCGCCCCCTGGCGACCTGGTCGCGGCGCCAGGTCACCCGGTCCCGCCAGCCCGGCAGCGACACGTCCAGCAGCCGCTCCAGCCGCTCGGTCACCGCCGCCCTCGACTCCCCGGGCCGCACCGGGATCTGCGCCTGCACCAGCTCCTCGCCCGCCGGGGCGAGCGTGCGGTCCACCCGCGTGTACCGCTCCACGAACCCGCACTCGTCGGCGTCGAACACCACGAACGGGTCCCGCCCCCGGCGCAGCCCCAGGTCCACCAGCAGCGCGTGCCCGCTCTCCCACTCCAGCGACGGGTCGCCGAGCAGGGCGCGGGCCGAAGCCAGGGAGGTCGCCACGATCACCGGCCGGTCCCCGGGCAGCGCGTCCACCCGCGAGCCCGTCTCGATCCGCACCCCCATCTCCCGGGCCCGACGGACCATCCGCCCGACCAGGGCCGTCCACCCGCCGACGATGTACAGCGGTGACGGCCGCCGCGGCGACAGCACCCGCTGGAACCTCTCCCACACGAACTCCGCCGACAGCCGCGACGGGTCGTGGTCGAACAGCGCCACCCCCATGTAGTTCGCGGCCACCCGGGCGGACCTCTCACCCAGGTGCTCCCGCGCCCACGAACCGAAGTCGCGGTCGTGCGGGGCGCGCAGCCCCCGGCGCGCGGCCGCCCGGAGCAGGGCGGGGGACAGGGCCGACCTGAGCCGGCCGCCGTCGCGGATCCGCGCCTGGTGGAGCGCCGACAGCGGGAACCGGTGGTGGGCCGGGACCAGGTCCCGGTCGAGCAGCCACCGGGCGGCGGACCCGTCGCCGTACAGCACGTGCGGACCCTCGTTGGCCACGTACGGCGGATCGGTCGCCCGGGCCCGCCCGCCCGGCGCGGAGTGGGCTTCGAACAGGGTCACGGTGGCGCCGTTCTCGGCGCCGGCGATGGCCGCGGTCAGACCGGCGAGGCCACCGCCCACAACGGTGAGTTCCATGACCCCTAGGACGGTTCGGGCGTCCGCAGGTGTGACATCTTGTCGGGGTTGGCCACGATGTACACGTGCCGGACGCGGTCGCCGTCCACGTCGAGGACCACCGCGGTGACCACCCGGCCCGCGGCGACGGCGATCAGGGCCGGGACCCCGTTGACCTCGCCGACCTCCACCCGGATCTCCTCGGTCTCCAGACCGATCGATGCCAGGAACTTGTGGAAGCTGTTCGGCATCGACAGCAGGAACCGGCCGACCTTGTCCCGGCCCAGCAGCACCCGCAGCGGCGCCCTGGCCTTGCCCCCGCCGTCACCGACCAGGGTGGCGTCCTCGGCGAGCATGCCCTTGAGCCCGTCCAGGTCGCCCTCGAGGCAGGCCCGGAGGAAGCGCTCGGTCATGCGCCGCCGCGCCGACCGGTCCGCCTCGAACCGGGGGCGGCGCTCGCGCACGTGGTCGCGGGCCCGCCGGGACAGCTGCCGGGTGGCGGCCTCGCTGCGCCCGATGATCCCGGCGATCTCCGCGTACGGCATCTGGAAGGCCTCGCGGAGAACGAACACCGCACGCTCCAGCGGGCTGAGCGTCTCCAGCACCACCAGCAGGGCGAACTCCACCGTGTCGGCCAGCTCGGCCCGGTCGGCGCCGTCGGGCAGGTCGCTCACCGGTTCGGGCAGCCATTCGCCCACGTAGGACTCTCGTCGGGCGCGGGCGCTGCGAAGCCGGTCGATGGCCAGCCGGGAGACGATGGTGACGAGGTAGGCGCGCGGGTCGTCGACCCCCGAGCGGTCGGCGCCGGACCAGCGCGGCCACGCCTCCTGGACCACGTCCTCGGCGTCGGAGGCGGTCCCGAGGATCCGGTAGGCGACCCCGGTCAGCACCGGGCGGTGGGCTTCGAAGACACCGGCGGCGTCGGAGGCATCGGTCGTCATGTCATTGCAGACGTACCACGTACCCCGGGGTGTGACAACCGCGGCGGGGGTGGTTCCGTGGGGGCCCGCCCTCCGCGGGGGCCACGGAACGGAACGAGGAGTGGAACCGATGTACCGATTGCGGTCCTGGGAGCCGGGCGACGCCGAACGCCTGCTGTCGGCCTTCGCCGAACCCGAGCTCGCGTGGCAGTCCACCGAGGTCCCCGACACGCGGGACGCGGCGCTGGCGTGGATCGAGCGGCAGCGCAGGGCGGCTGAGACCGGCGAGGCGTTCGGGTTCGCCGTCACCGACGGGACGGGGGTCGCGCTGGGGCACGTGCAGGTGTCGGTGACCAGCCGCGCCCACGACCTGGGCTGGGTGTCGTACTGGGTGCACTCCGAGGCCCGGGGGCGCGGAGCGGCAACGGCGGCCGCGCGCCTGGTCGCCGAGTACGCCTTCGCGGAGACCGACCTGTTCCGGTTGGAGCTGGGCCACCGGCTGAACAATCCGGCGTCGTGCCTGGTGGCGCTGCGGTCGGGGTTCCGGCCGGAGGGGACCGAGCGGCGGAAGCTGCGCTACGGGCGCGAGCGCTTCGACACGGGCACCCACGCCCGGCTGCGCACGGACGGGGCGGAGGCGCTCCCGCTCCCGGTCTGCGGCTCCTGAGCCGGCGCCCCGGCGGGAGATCGGGGCGCCCTGCTCCGGACACACCAACGGCGCAGGCCGGGTGCAGGCCGGGCCGCGCCGTACGGGGTGTTGCTCAGAGGTCCGGGGTCTGCGGGGGCGGGGGATACGGTTCGTCCCCGCCCCCGGGCCCCGGTCCGTGACTAGTCCAGGGCCACGATGCCGGAGGTGGACTTGTTGGAGATCACGTTGCAGCCGTCGGAGCTCACCAGGGAGAAGCTGATGACGTCGGCGCAGATCGGCACGGTGACGTTCTGGATGTCGGCGTTGTTGTCGGCCGCGGCGGTGCCGGTCATCGCGCCGAAGGCGAGGCCGGTGGCGAGGATGAGGCCGGAGACGGAGGCGAAGCGCTTCATGATGTGGTTCCTTTTCGGTTGCCTGTGTGAAGGTCGTACACGGTGGGACCGCGGGTCCCGGGAGGCGGCCGCTGGGGCTGCCTAGTCGGCGGCGACGATGCCGGAGGTGGAGTCCCAGCTGACGACGTTGCAGCCGTCGGCGGTGAAGCCCGCGGCCTGGAGAACGTCCACGCACACCGGGATGGTGAGGTTCTGGACGTTGGCGTTGTTGTCGGCCGCGGCGGTGCCGGTCATCGCGCCGAAGGCGAGGCCGGTGGCGAGGACGAGACCGGAGATCTTGGCGATACGGGTCATCGTGGATACCTTTCGGAAGCTCATAACGGGGTGGCTGTAGCCGCCGGAAATAACTTAGCGTAGCCACTCGCATGCTAGGAGTACTTCGCGGGAAGAATCCAGAGTTTCTTCGAGTTTTCTTCGGGTTCCTGTCGGACATGCAGGACATGTCAGAGGCTCGGCCCCCGTCCGCGTTACGAAACCGAGAGGTTCGAGCCCTCCGCGCACCCCCGGACACGCGCCGCGCGTCCCCGAGCGGAACACGAAGGGGCCCGTGCGGCTCAACCGCACGGGCCCCTTCGTACGCCCCCACCGGGGGCGGGGGTCACCAGCCCTGCTGCTGCCCGTACCCCGGGTACTGCTGTCCGTAGCCGGGCTGCTGTCCGTACCCCGGCTGCTGCCCGTAACCCGGGTACTGCTGCTGCTCGTACCCCGGGTACTGCTGCTGTCCGTAGCCGGGCTGCTGTCCGTAACCCGCGTACGGGTCCTGCTGGGCGCCGGTCGGGTGCGGGTAGGCCTGCTGCTGGCCGGAGTGCTCCGGCTGCTGCGCCTCCTGCTTCTCCGAGCCGTCCTTCTTCTTGGCGTCCGGGTCCGGCCGGAAGATGAACATGCGGGTCGGCTTGTCCTTCTCGCCGTCCTCTCCCGGGGTGATCAGGTCCAGCCGCCAGCCGGCCTCCTCGATCCCCTCCAGGATGCGGGTCAGGCCCGGGCGCAGCTTGCTGGAGGGCTCGTCGTACGCGTTGATCTCCAGCTGGATGATGAACATCCGGCGCTTCTGCTGCGCCGCGACCTTGGCGTGTTCGACGACCGTGCTGTCCCTCACGACCTGTGTGACGCTCATGAATAACCGTACCCATCTGCTCTGTCGGAGCCGTCAGTACCCGTCGGGCTGCTACCCGGTCATCCGCGTCCAACCGTGGCGGGACTCCGCCGGGTTCCGCCACCCATGATGCCTTCTATGGGGCCATCTGGCCACAGAAGTGCCGAAGCGGCCGTTCGGAGCGGCCGCACCCGGCCTCATCCGGCGGCGGCGGCGCGGACGGCCTCGACGACGGGCGTCTCACCGTTCAGGAGGTTGAGAACCCTCCCGACCGTCCCCGGTTCGTCCAGAAGGGCGACGATCACGGCGGCCACGTCGTCCCGGGTCACCGAGTCGAGCTCCGAGTCCCCGCCCAGGGCCACCCGGCCGGTGCCGGGTTCGTCGGTGAGGCGCCCCGGGCGCAGGATCGTCCAGTCCAGCTCCAGCGACCGTTCGCGCAGGTCCGCGTCGGCGGCCCGCTTGGCCTCCACGTAGGCGGCCCACACCTCGTCGCTGCCGGGCGGGAGTGGGTTGTCCACGCCGATGGCGGAGACCTGGACCAGGCGGCGCACCCCGGCCAGCGAGGCGGCGTCCGCGGTCAGCACCGCGGCCCTGTGGTCGACGGTCTCCTTGCGGGCGGCGCCGCTGCCCGGTCCGGCGCCCGCGGCGAACACCACGGCGTCGGCATTCATGACCTTCTCGGCCAGCTCGGTGACGGTGGCCTTCTCCAGGTCGATCAGCACGGGCTCGGCGCCCGCGTCGACGACGTCCTGCGAGTGGTCGGGATTGCGGATGAGGGCGACGGGCTCGTCCCCGCGCGCGGCCAGCAGCGAGGCCAGCCGCAGCGCGATCTTCCCGTGTCCCCCGGCGATGACGATACGCATACCGGCACCCTAAACCCCGGCCCCGCCCGCCGACGGCGCGCCCGGCGGTACCCGCTCCGGGCGTGCCGGTCCGCGCACCCCGCTCCCCGCCCGGGCGCCCCGGGGCCCACCGCCCCGGGTCTCCGCGCGGGCCCTGCGCCCCGCGCGGCGCGTCCACGGGGACGCGGACGGCCCGCCCCCGCCGGGAGGGCGGGGGCGGGCCGTCGGCACCGGGCGCGTTCCGCCCTACTCCACGGTCCAGGTGTCCCCGCCCGCGAGCAGGGCCGACAGCTCCCCGTCGCCGTGTTCGGCGCGGGCGTCGGCGATCTGCTCGTTGACCAGGTCGTCGTAGACGGGTCGGCGCACGTCCCGGAAGACCCCGATCGGCACGTGCTCGAACGCCGGGCGGTCCAGCCGGGACAGCGCGAACGCGTACCCCGGGTCCTCCCGGTGCGCGTCGTGGCGGATCACCCGGTCCTCACCCGCCCCGGCCGCGTCCACCACCTCCAGGCCGCCGTACTCCCCGGAGACCACGCCCCGGCCGTCGCCCAGGAGCAGCGGCTCACCGTGCTCCAGCCGCAGTAGCCGCGTGTCCCCGGCCGCCGGGTCCTTCAGCGGCTCGAACGCGTCGTCGTTGAAGATCGGGCAGTTCTGGTACACCTCCACGAACGACGCGCCCGGATGCTCGGCCGCCGCCCGCAGCACCGACGTCAGGTGCCTGCGGTCGGAGTCGACCGACCGCGCCACGAACGTCGCCTCCGCGCCCAGCGCCAGCGACACCGGGTTGAACGGGTGGTCCAGCGAGCCCAGCGGCGACGACTTGGTGATCTTGCCCGCCTCCGACGTCGGCGAGTACTGCCCCTTGGTCAGCCCGTAGATCCGGTTGTTGAACAGCAGCACGTTGATGTTCACGTTGCGGCGCAGCGCGTGGATCAGGTGGTTGCCGCCGATCGACAGCCCGTCGCCGTCACCGGTGACCACCCACACCGACAGGTCGGGGCGGCTGGTGGCCAGGCCGGTGGCGATCGCCGGGGCGCGGCCGTGGATCGAGTGCACCCCGTAGGTGCTCAGGTAGTACGGGAACCGGGAGGAGCAGCCGATCCCCGAGACGATCACGATGTTCTCGCGCGGCACCCCCAGCTGGGGCAGGAACGACTGGAACGCGGCCAGGATCGCGTAGTCCCCGCACCCCGGGCACCAGCGCACCTCCTGGTCGGACTTGAAGTCCTTCATCTTGTAGGCGGTGTCGGTCCTGGGCACCAGCCTCAGCCCGGCGAAGCCGCCGTCCCCATGCGTGTGCTCAGCCACGGTCGATGACCTCCTGAAGCGCGCCCGCCAGCTCCTCCGCCTTGAACGGCAGGCCGCGGACCTTGTTGTAACCGATGACGTCGACCAGGAACCGCCCGCGCAGCAGCAGGGACAGCTGCCCCAGGTTGATCTCCGGGACCACCACCCGCTCGTAGCGGCCCAGCACCTCGCCCAGGTTCGCCGGGAACGGGTTGAGGTGGCGCAGGTGCGCCTGTGCCACCCGGCGCCCGGTGCGGCGCACCCGCCGCACCGCCGCGGTGATCGACCCGTAGGTACCGCCCCAGCCCAGGACCAGCACCCCGGCCTCCCCGCTCGGGTCGTCCACCTCCAGTGCGGGGAGGTCCCGGGCGATGGCGTCCACCTTGGCCTGCCGGGTGCGCACCATCAGGTCGTGGTTGGCGGGGGTGTAGGAGATGTCGCCGGTCTCGGCGTGCTTCTCGATACCGCCGATCCGGTGCTCCAGCCCGGCGGTGCCCGGCACCGCCCAGGGCCGGGCCAGGGTCCCCTCGTCGCGCAGGTACGGCAGGAACGACCCGTCCGGGCCGTTGGGCGCCGTCGCGAACCCCGGTTCGATGACCGGGAGCTCGGCCACCTCCGGCAGCCGCCACGGCTCCGAGCCGTTGGCCAGGTACCCGTCGGACAGCATGACCACCGGCGTCCGGTACGTCACGGCGATCCGCACCGCCTCCAGCGCCACCGCGAAGCAGTCCGCCGGGGAGGCCGGGGCCACCACCGGCAGCGGGGACTCCCCGTTGCGCCCGAACATCGCCATCAGCAGGTCGGTCTGCTCGGTCTTGGTGGGCATGCCGGTGCTCGGGCCGGCCCGCTGCACGTCGACGATGACCAGCGGCAGCTCCGTCATCACCGCCAGACCCACCGTCTCCTGCTTGAGGACCATGCCGGGGCCCGACGTGGTGGTCACCCCCAGCGACCCGCCGAACGCCGCCCCCAGGGCCGCGCCCACGCCCGCGATCTCGTCCTCGGCCTGGAACGTGCGCACCCCGAACGCCTTGTGCCGGGAGAGCTCGTGCAGGATGTCCGAGGCCGGGGTGATCGGGTAGGAGCCCAGGAACAGGGGCAGTCCCGAGCGCCGGGACCCGGCGATGAGCCCGTATGCGGTGGCCAGGTTCCCCGTGATGTTGCGGTAGGTTCCCGCCGGCAGCCGGGCGGGCTTGATCTCGTAGGAGACCGCGAAGTCCTCGGTGGTCTCGCCGAAGTTCCAGCCCGTCCGGAACGCGGTGAGGTTGGCCTCGAGGATGTCCGGCTTGGTGGCGAACTTCGACTTCAGGAAGGCCGTGGTGCCCTCCGTCGGGCGGTTGTACATCCACGACAGCAGGCCCAGCGCGAACATGTTCTTGGCGCGCTCGGCGTCCTTCTTGGAGATGTCCAGGTCCGCCAGGGCCTCCACGGTCATGGAGGTCAGCGGCACCGCGCTCACCTTGAACCCGTCCAGGGTCCCGTCGGTGAGCGGATCGGCGGCGAACCCGACCTTGGCCAGGGCGCGCTTGGTGAACTCGTCGGTGTTGACGATGACCGTGGCACCGCGCGGCAGGTCGGGCAGGTTCGCCTTCAGGGCCGCCGGGTTCATCGCCACCAGCACGTCGGGGGCGTCGCCCGGCGTCATGATGTCGTGGTCGGCGAAGTGCAGCTGGAAGCTGGAGACACCGGGAAGGGTCCCGGCGGGCGCACGGATCTCCGCGGGGAAGTTCGGCAGGGTCGACAGGTCGTTGCCGAACGACGCGGTCTCCTGGGTGAAGCGGTCACCGGTCAGCTGCATCCCGTCGCCGGAGTCCCCGGCGAAGCGGATGACGACGCGGTCGAGCTGTTCGATCTGTTTGGGCACTGAGATCGACGACCTCCTCGGCCGCCGGTCGTTGAGGCGGCGGCGCTCGTGAGTGTCAGCCCTCCGGCCGGGACGCACCGCTGCGGGGCGGCCCCCCGGTCCTGTGAGGGCGCGGACGGGGAGTGCGGCCCCCGTGTCCACCGGGTGCGCCAACCCTCGTGAACGCGGTGAGGCATCGGCGCGCACGGTCGCGGAGCGGAGTCCGCGGCCTCGCGCGCAGAGTGATCAGGGCCACGCTCGCACTATAGGTCGTCCCGGCGGCGGGAACCGAAGCCGGGTGGCGATTGTCACACCCGCGGCGGGGAGAAGGCGGGGCGGACGCCGCATCCGGGACCGGTGCCGGATGTGTCCGAGGGGGGAGGAGGGACGGTCGCGGCCCGGCCCGGGAACGCGGGGCCCCGATCCACACGTTCATCACCATGTACACATACAGGGACGAGAGAGCGGGGAGGTGGCGGCGTGCACGTCGGTGCGGCTCGTGCGGTCGGTCTGTTCATCGGCGTCGCGGTGGTCGTCCTCGTCGCGGGCTGGCTGTGCGCCGCCGGCAAGGGGTTCCAGTTCGCCGCCACGCTGGTGGTGTCCGCCGCGATCCTGGTCTACCTCTTCGGCGACTCGCTGGCGCTGCGCGCCATGCGGGCCCGGCCGGTGGGGGAGATCGAGCGGCCCGACCTGTACCGGGCGGTCCGGGAACTGGCCACGGCCGCCCGCCAGCCCATGCCGCGCCTGTACCTGTCGCCGATCCGCTCGCCCAACGCGTTCGCGACCGGGACCGGCCGCCGGGCGGCACTGTGCTGCACGACCGGGCTGCTGGAGACGCTGGACGAGCGCGAGCTGCGCGCGGTCATCGCGCACGAGCTGGCGCACATCAAGGCGGCGGACACCCTGGCCGGGGCGGTGACCGTCACCATCACGGGGCTCATCGCCGCGCTGAGCGCGGTCGCGTTCCTGGTGCCGCTGGGCGACTCGGAGGAGATGGACGTCCCCGAGCTGCTGGGCGGGCTGCTGGTGGCGCTGCTGGCGCCGGTCGCCTTCCTGGTGGTGCGGGCCGGGGCCGGGCGGCGCAGCGAGTTCCGGGCCGACGAGCAGGCGGCGCGGACCACCGGGGACCCGGAGGCGCTCGCCTCGGCCCTGCTCAGGCTGGACGCCGGCATGCGCGAGCACCCCCTGCCCCGGCAGCGGACACTGCTGCCCGCGGCCCACCTGATGACCACCAACCCGTTCCCCTCGGGGGCCTGGCGGCTGTTCGCCGCCCACCCGCCGACCGCGGAGCGGGTGAGGCGGCTGCGCGCGCTCCGCCGGGGCTGGGACCTGGGCTGACGCCCGCCCACGCGGGCGGTGCGGTGGGCCGCCCGCGGTCGGCCGCTCCGCGCGCCCGCGCCCGCGCCCGGTTCCGGCCCGCCGCGGCGGGCCGGCGTCCCGCGTGGCCGTGTCCGGAACCCGGAGCGCTCCCGTGCGGAAAGCACGACGGCCGCTCCGGGGAGCGGCCGTTCGGTGCGTCCCGTGCCGGACCGGGGTACCGGATCGGCGCCGGGCGGACTAGCGGTAGTTCACGAACTGGAGCGCCAGGTCGAAGTCCTTCTCCTTGATGAGGTTCTGGACCGCCTGGAGGTCGTCCTTCTTCTTGGAGCTGACGCGCAGCTCGTCGCCCTGGATCTGGGCCTTGACGCCCTTGGGGCCCTCGTCGCGGATCAGCTTCGAGATCTTCTTGGCGTCCTCGGAGGTGATGCCCTCCTTGAGGCCGATCGGCAGGCGGTACTCCTTGCCGGAGATCTTGGGCTCGTCGGCGACGTCGAGGATCTTCAGGGACAGCTTGCGCTTGACCAGCTTCTCCTTGAAGACGTCCAGGGCGGCCGAGGCGCGCTCCTCGGAGGTGCTGCGGATCTCGATCCCCTCCTCGCCCTGCCAGGAGATGGTGGTCCCGGTGCCCTTGAAGTCGAAACGCTGGGAGAGCTCCTTGCCCGTTTGGTTCAGGGCGTTGTCGACCTCCTGGCGGTCGAGTTTGGACACGACGTCGAAGCTGGATTCGGCGGCCACGTTGCTCACACCCCGTTGCTGGGTCTGTCATGGGTGGCGGGCGCCCGAGGACACCCGCCCGGTCGGTCGGAGCCCGGCCGGCGGCGGCGCGGGCACGGTCCCAGAGCTTAGTGGTGACGCGGTTCGGGGCGCTCGAAGGGCGGGCCCGGGGCACGCCGGGGAAACCGATTTCAGGTTCGGGGGGAACATCCGCTATTCTCGTTCATGCGACGCGGGGAACCGCGAAGTCGCAGCCCAGGCAGGTTGCCCGAGCGGCCAATGGGAGCGGACTGTAAATCCGTCGGCTTAGCCTTCCAAGGTTCGAATCCTTGACCTGCCACCCTGGGGAACGAGGCCCCGACACCGTCAGGTGTCGGGGCCTCGTCGTGTTCCCGGCGAGTTCGCCGCCTCCGGACGTGCGGCTGAGAGCCGGATCACACCACGGCTTCGGGGCCCGGACGAACCAGGCGTTACGGTCCGATTTCACAGGGTGAGCGGGATTCGGCCGGTCGCGGCTCCATAGCGGCAAGGACACGGGGGCGTAACGCGCCCGCTCCGGTGTGTCGGAAAAGAAGCGAAAAAAAGGATTCGCCGGACCGGCAAAAAGAATTCTCCCGACAAATTGGACAATTGCGCTCCGGGGGTTTCGGCGTTGACAAAAAACGGTGGGCGTTCGATGATTGCCACAGTCCACCGCGACACAGGTGCAAGAAGCGCCTGCGTCTTTTTCTGTCAAAACCTCGACGATTTCCGGGGGAAGTCATGATCAAGAAGATGGCCGCTGCTGGCCTGGTCGCCGGTGCCGCGATGGGCGCGCTCCTCTTCGGAGCCCCCGCGCACGCTTCGCACGGTGGTGACCAGCAGTTCAACCAGAACCTGCAGCTGGTGCCGGTTCAGTCCTGCAACCTGACCGGCAGCGTCGGCCTGGTCGCCGTCACCGTGCCCATCCTGTCGCCGCAGACCACGGGCGACTGCGTGAACGGTCCCATCGGCACCAACATCAGCTAGTTCCGGCAATCAGTCCGACTGCGTTCCTGGCTCAAATATTTTCGAAAGGTAATTCAATGCTGCGTAAGCTCGGCGTTGCCGGTCTCATCGCGGGTGCCGCTCTCGGTGCCGTTCTCTCCGCCACCCCGGCCTCGGCCTCGGGCTCCCACGGCGGGGACCAGCAGTACAACCAGAACCTGCAGGCCGTTCCGGTCCAGCTGTGCAACACCGAACTGGCCGTCGGCCTGGTCGCCGTCAACATCCCGATCCTGTCGCCGCAGACCACGGGCGACTGCGTCAACGGCCCGATCAGCACCAACATCGACTAGGGGATTCCGACATGCTGCGCAAGTTCGCCACCGCCACCGCTGTCGCCGGGATCGCCCTGGGCGCCGCGCTGTTCGCCACCCCGGCCTCGGCCTCGGGCTCCCACGGCGGGGACCAGCAGTACAACCAGAACCTGCAGGCGGTTCCGGTCCAGCTGTGCAACACCGAGCTGGCCGTCGGCCTGCTCGCCGGCGTCAACATCCCGATCCTGTCGCCGCAGACCACGGGCGACTGCATCAACGGCCCGGTCAGCACCAACATCGACTAGGAGTCACAGCCATGCTGCGCAAGCTCTCGATTGCGGGTGCGGTCGCCGGTCTCGCGCTCGGCGCGGTCCTCGCCGCGTCCCCGGCCTCCGCCTCCCACGGCGGTGACCAGCAGTTCAACCAGAACCTGCAGCTCGTGCCGGTCCAGCTGTGCAACACCGAGCTGGCGGTGGGCCTGGTCGGGGTCAACGTGCCGATCCTGTCGCCGCAGACCACGGGCGACTGCGTCAACGGTCCGGCGGGCACCAACATCAGCCACGACCGCGACCGCGACCACGACGGCGGCAACGGCTACTGACGGTCACCACCGAGTGGTGACAGCGGAGCCCGGCTCCGTTGACGGGAAAGAGCATCATCCAGAGGCCCCCCGGCGCACGCCGGGGGGCCTCGCCGCAACTCGAGGAGGGGCCAATGCGGGGCATCGGACCGACGGTCGCCGTGGCGGTGATCACGGCGGCGGTCGCCGGATGCGGGAGCGACCGGGCGGAGGCACCGGGGGAGGGGGCGGCCCCGAGCGCGTCCCCGGAGGGGCCGGCGGCGCAGGCGTCGCCGGGCGACGCCGAGGTGTACGTCCTCAACCGGTACGGGGACGAGAACGGGTTCGACGACCTCAGGCCGACCGAGTACGTCGCCACCGAGTTCACGACCTTCTCCGGCATGGAGTGGGACGAGTGGGCGCAGGAGCGGGCGCGGGGGGAGGGGGACCTCCTCGGCACCTGGTGCATGGACCAGGGGTGCCAGAACGACCCGTACGAGGTGGAGGTCGAGCTGGGCGACCCGGTCGAGGTCGACGGGACCGGCTACTTCACCACGTACACGATCACCGAGTACGACGACGACATGACGGCCGAGGTGCGCCGGGCGCTGGAGGAGGCCGACGGCGGTCGGCTCGCGTACCCGTCGGGAGAGTGACCGGGACCACCCGGACCGGAGCGCCGCGAGAATGATGCCAAAGTTCCTGAAACGGTCGTAATCGCAGGTCAGACGTCCTGTTACGGGGGGTCTAAGGCGGAGAACCCGACGTGCGCCGTCCGGGAGGTCTCTACCCTGCTGAGGTGTGGGACTCAACCAGTGGGCGGATGACCGCGCGGACGACGAACGAAGCGGTGGCGAGCGGCCGGCGCCACGCCACGGCCGCGCCGCTCTGCTGCGCCTGGCCTCGTGGTTCGAGGCGGCGGAGCCGGAGCGGGCCGAGGAGCTGGCCGCTGCCGCCTACGCCCTGTACCCGGCCCGCCACCTGAAGGGGCGGGTCGACGAGAGCATCGCCGCCACCACCGGGTGGTGGCAGGCCGAGCCCGACCGCAGCACGGTCACCGAGCGGCCGGGGACCCGGCTGCCGGAGCCGGTCCGCGACCACCGCGCGCAGCAGGCCCGGCTGCGCGACGCCGCCGAGTCCTCCGCCCACTGGCGGCGCACCGGCGCGGCCCAGGTCCGCGCCCTGCTCGCCCGGCCCACCGGGCCGCGCGCCCGCCTGGACCTGTCCGGTGCGGGCATGGAGGTGCTCATGGAGCTCCTCACCGCCGCGCTCGGCTCCGGGGACGCGAGCCGCAGGCCCGCCTCCGCGGGCGACCTGGAGTTCGCCCTGCGGCTGCACGTGGTCCCCGCCCCGGGGTCGGAGGTGGTGGTCCAGGGCGAGGGCGGAGAGCTGACCCTCGAGGGACTGCGCCTGTGCGTCACCCCCTACGAACAGCACGAACTCCCCCCGGAGCTCCTGGCGTCCCCGGCGGTGCCCCCGGCGTCCCCGGCGAGACCCGCAGGACCTCCGGCGGAACCCGGGGGACCCCCGGCACCCGCGGCCGGGACCGGGGCCTCCCCGGCACCCGTGTCCGGTGACGACACCCCCACACCGCCCGGAGGGCTTCCCCTCCTCGTCCCGGACGCCGGCGCCCCGACCCCGCCCCAGGGCGTCCCCACCCTCCAGGACACCCCGGACCTCCACGCCGCGGGGGCCCGGCAGGCCGCCCCGGCCGCCTCCCCGGACGCCACGGTCCCTGCGGCTCCGGCGTCCCGGGGCGCTCACGCACCCCCGGCGGCTTCCCCGGCCCCGCCCGCTCCCGCGGGTCCGGCCACTCCCACAGGCCCTCCCGCCCTCCCGGGCCCCGCAGGCTCTGCGCTCCCGGTCGCCCCCACCGTCCCGGTCGCCCCCACCGCCCCGGCGGGCCCGGCCGCCCCCGCACCCACCCCGGACCGCTCCGGCGCCGCCGCCCCGGCGGCCCCGGGCGGCGGCGACGGACGGGGGAGCCGCCCCGAGGCGCGGGGCTGGCACGGGACGGCCCCCGGTCCGGCGCCGTACCGGGCGCGCCCCGGCGGCGCGGACACCCCGGCCTTCGGCGCGGCCGCGGCGACCGGGGGCTCGGCGGCGTACCCCGGCGGCCCGGGCGCCCCCGCCGAGGACACCGGCCGGCCGCGGGCGGCGACGCCGCCCGGCGGGGCGTCGGTGGAGCCGACGACCGCCGCGATACCCGTGGTCGGCGCCGCAGAAGACGACGCCGACGACACCGACGACCGGAACACGGGCCCGATCGACCTCGGCCGCGAACGGCCGTGGACCCGGACGTGGGGGTGATGAAGACGGACATCCACAGCGAGGACACCGCGCTCATCGGCGAGCGACAGGCCGCCGCGCGCGCCCTCATGGCGCACCCCCTGCTCACCGGGCGCACCCACCCGGCGGAGTTCTCCCTCGTCCGCTCGCACGCGGAATGGCTCACCCAGCGCTTCCACCGGGTCCTGGGCTACCGCCTGACCATCGCCGACGACCACGCCCGGCTGGTCAAGCGGGGCCCCTGGGCGCCCGCGCCCATGGTGCGCCCCACCGGCGCGCCCTTCACCCCGCGCACCCACACCTACCTGGCGCTGGCCCTGGCGGTGCTGGTCGAGGACACCGGCCCCCTCGGCGTCCGGGAACTGTCCGGACTGGTCCGCGAGGCCGCCTACGAGGCGGGCATCGACGCCGACCCCGGCCGCGGACTGGGCGAGCGCCGCGCCTACTGCGCCGCACTGGAGTTCCTGGCCGGCCTGGGCGCCCTCACCGAGGAGGAGGGCGGCATCGCCGACCACCGCGCCGACGCCCTGGCCGACTCCCGCCTGGTCCCGCACACCCGCATCGTCCGCTCGGTCGCCGCGCACCTGCCCCGTGCCTCCGACGACCCCGACTCCTTCCTCGCCGCGGCCGCGGAGGTCGATCCCGACGGCGACAACCAGGGCGAGCTCGCCCTGCGCCGCCTGCTGGCCGAGACCGCCGTCGTCCACCGCGAGGACCTCCCCGACCGGCAGCGCGACCGGCTCGCCGCCCACCAGTGGCGGGCCGCAGCGGCCCTGACCAACCTGTTGGGCTGCGACGTGGAGGTCCGTGCCGAGGGCGTCGCCCTCGTCATGCCCGACGAGGCCGACGGCTTCCCCTCCGACGACCCCGTCGGCCAGGTGGCGCTGTCACTGGTCCGGCACCTCTCCGGCCGCCTGAACCCCGGCCGCCCCGCCACCTCCGTGCATGTTCCGGACCGGGAGCTGGACGCCGCCCTGGCGGAGTTCTGCGGGCCGCACGCCCCCGAACGCGCCGAGTGGTCCCGCACCGCGGGCCCCGAGATCCCCGACCCCGACCGGCTGCGCGCCCTGGTGCTGGAGCTGCTGTCCGGGCTGGGCCTGCTCCGCGGTGCCCCCGGCGCCCGGCGGCTCACCGCGGCGGCCGCCCGCTACGGGGCCGAAGCGGATGATCGCGTCCCCCGAATCCAGGACAATGACCATGACAGCCGGACACAACCCGCCCGAACGGGCGGTTCCGGTCAGGAAGAAGACACCCCCGACCCCCGGAACGACCTGAATCGGGTGGCGTCCGTGCTGCAAGCGGTGGCGAACGAGAAGGTGAGCGCGACCAGTGGTGACCCAGGTGACCCAGGAGACGACGGCGACGGCTGACCCCGCCGCCACCCCCCGCTACCGGCTCGAACGCGCGGGAATCCGCAACGTCTGGCAGTACGACGACCACGTCCTCGACTTCGCCGAGGGCCGACTGCTGCTGCGCGGCCGCAACGGCGCGGGCAAGTCCAAGGCGCTGGAGATGCTCCTGCCCTTCCTGCTGGACGGCGACACCCGCCGCCTGGACACCACCGGCACCAACCGCACCAGCCTGCGCTGGCTCATGGCCGAGGACCCGCGTGCGGGGCACCTGCCCGACCCGGAGGACACCGGGCCCGACCTGCTCGGAGGCCCCCGGGAGCCCGCCGAGGAGGAGGCCCCGGACGAGCCGGGGGAGGACGGGGACGGCGCCCCCGTCATCCGCCTGGGCTACCTGTGGGTGGAGTTCACCACCACCCGCGGCGACCGCGGCCTGGACGGCGCGGCCCGCGGCGCCGCCACCGCCTCCGCCCTGCTGGCCGCCGCGGCCGCCCCCGGACCGGACACGGAGGACGACGCGGCCGCCCCGCCCCGCCACCTCACCCTGGGCGCCGCCGTCATGGCCGTGGGCGACGCCGACCCGCGCTGCGTCTTCTTCGTCACCGACCGCCGGGTCGGCCACGACCTCGACCTCGTCGTCGACGGCCGCCCCAAACCGGTCGACCGCCTGCGCTCGGAGATCGGCGCCGACAACTGCTACACCTCGGCCGTCCCCTACCGGGCCCGGGTGATGCGCGACCTGTTCGGCATCGACGACTCCGTCCGCTACCGCAACCTCATCCACCTGCTCTACCGGCTGCGCCGCCCCACCATCGGCGACCGCCTGGAGGCCGGCGAGCTCGTCGGCGTGCTCTCCGAGGCGCTGCCCCCCATGGACGAGTCCGTCCTGGACGAGGTCGCCCGCAACATCGCCGACCTGGAGCAGGCCCGCGCCGACAAGGACGCCCTCACCGCCGCGGGCGACGGCGTGTCCGCCTTCCTGGACGACTACCGCGCCTACCTGGTGGGCGCCCTGCGCGCCCGCGTCGCCGAGGTCCGCGAGCAACTGGACGCCTGCACCCGCCGCACGGCCGAGACCGACCGGCTGCGCGCCGAACTCGACGAACTCGTCACCGCGGAGAGCCGCATCGCGGAGGAACGCGACCAGGTCCGCCGCACCCGCGACACCGCCGCCGCGGACGAGGGCACCCTCGACGGGGCCCGGGGCGCCGCCGGGGCGGCCGCCGCGGGCGAGCGCCGCGCCCTGGACGCCGCGGTCGGCGCCTACATCCGCGCCGCCGAGGCCTCCTGGGTCGCCGCCGAGCACGCCGAACGCGTCGAGCGCGCCGCCATCGACCTGCTCGGCGAGGACACCGACTCCCTCGGGCGCGCCCTGGACTCCCTGCGCCAGACCCACGCCGAGGCGGTCCGCGCCGCCACCGCCTCCGGTCTGGACCCCGAACTCCTGGGAGCCGTCCCCGACACCACCGCCATCGTCCACACCCCCCGCGAGAGCACCACCCGCGTGGACCTCCAGGGGCTGGAGCAGGCCGTCGAGCGCGACCCGGTCGACGGCATCGACCTCGACGCCCTGCGCGAACACCTGGGACGCCTGCACGACCACCTCAGCGACACCGCCGAGCGCGCCACCGAACGCGCCGACCAGGCCGCCCGGCTGACCGGCCTCACCACCGCAGAGGCCGCCGCCGACCGCCGGCTGGTCGCCCTCACCAGCGAGGCCGAGAGCGCCGACGCCGCGCTGGAGCACGCCCACACCCGCGAGCAGAACGCCATCGACGACCTGCGCGCGCGCAGCGCCGACTACGCCGACGGCGTCCGCGCCTGGGCCGCACGGCTGCGCGACTCCAGCCACGCACACGCCCTGGGCGAGGCCGTCCACGAGCTGGAGGGCAGCGTCGAGCTGCCCATCACCGACTCCCTGCGCGTCCTGGACGCCTCCGTCCCCGCCACCGTCTCCCGACTGGCCCACGCCGCCGTCGACCCCCTGCTGGAGGAGCTGCGGGCCCGCCGCGACGTCGCCGTCGGCGAGGAGGGCCGACTCGCCGACGAGCTCGCCGAACTCGCCGACCGCCGCGCCCGCGGCGACGAACACGCCCCGGACCGGCCGGCCTGGGCCACCTACCCGCGCCCGGACTCCGACGGGGTCCCCCTCTACCTCGCCGTGGACTTCGCCGACGGCCTCTCCGCCCGCGAGCAGGCGGGCCTGGAGGCGGCCCTGGAGGCCTGCGGACTGCTCGCCGGATGGATCCGCGCCGACGGCGGCCTCTACGACCCGGCCACCCGGGACCTGATGCTCACCCCGGCCCGCCCGGCCAAGGGCCGCACCCTCCTGGACGTGCTCGTACCGGTGGCCGTCCCGGACCGGGGCGTGGGCCACGACTCGCTGCGCGCCCTGCTCTCCTCCATCGCCCTGCTCCCGGAGGCCGGCGCCGCCGCGGGCTCCCCCGAGGGCGGTGAGGCCAAGCACCGCCGCGACGACTCCGTCGCCACCGTCAGCGCCGTGTCCCTGTCCGGGTCCTGGCGGCTCGGCGTCGCCTCCGGCGCCCACTTCAAGAGCGAGCCCGAGTACATCGGCGAGGCCGCCCGCAAACGCGCCCGCGACCGCCGGTCCGCCAACGCCGACCGCCGCATCGCCATCGCCGAGGCCCTGCTCGCCGAGGCGGGGGAGCGGCGCTGGGGACTGGAGAACTCCTACGCCGAACTCCTGGAGGTCGCCCGCGACCTGCCCGACCCGGCCCCGCTCATCCGCGCCTGGGCGGCCCTGGACATCTCCCGCGCCGACACCGCCGCCGCCCGCCGCGCCCACGACACCGCCCGGGGCGCCGCCGACGCCGCCCGCACCGAGCTCCTGGACCTCCGGGCCCGGCTGCGCGCCGCCGCCGACGAGCACGCCCTGTCCACGGTCCGCGCCGACCTCGACAGCTCCCTGCGCGCCCTGGACCACCTGCGCGTCCTCATCGCCTCGGAACTGCGCGACCTGGAGGTCCTGGCCTGGTCCCTGGCGGACCACGAACGCCACATCGCGGCCTGGCGGGGCGCCCGCGCCGACCGCATCCTCGCCGAGGACGTGCGCGCCGCCGCCATCGACGACATGATCACGGTCCGCCGCCAGATCGAGCTGGGCGACCGCGCCAGGGGCGTCCCCGACGACCAGCTCGACACCGCCCGCGCCCAGGTCCGCGAGCGCGCCGAGGCCGCCGCCCGCCGCCTGCCCGAGCTGGAGCGCGCGGCCCAGCGCGCCCGCGACGAGCGGGTCGGCGCCGAGGCCCGCCTGGACGCCGCCACCACCGAGCGCGCCGAACAGGTCCGCCGCGCCCTGGCCGCCGGGGACCGCCTCACCGCAGCCCTGGCCCTGCGGGGCGAGGGCGCCGACCCGGACCGCCCGGACGCCGTCCTGCTGGGCGCGGCCGGCCTGGCCGCCCGCGCCGGCGCCGACTCCCCGCTGGCCGCCCTCCTGCTCGCCCGCCCGGGCACCGCGACCGACCCGGCCGCCACCGCGCCCGACACCCGCCTGGAACTCCTGCGGGACTGCGTCGCCGACCTGGAGGAGGGCCTTGCCGAACAGGGCGGGCTCCCCGAGGTCGACGACAGCGCCATCCTGGGCAGCCGCGAGGAGCTGCACCGGCTGCTCACCTCCGTCGGCTGGGCCCAGACCCGCACCGAGATCACCGAGCCGCGCGGCCTCAAGCGCCTCACCGTCCACGACGAGGAGGGCGCCCACGACATCACCGCCTACGCCGAGCGCGTCGCCGCCTCCGTCGCCGGGGCGGCCGAGACCGTCGCCATCGCCGAGGAGGAGGCCTTCGAGCGCCACCTGCTGGGCGAGCTGGCCGGGCACCTGGCCCGCCAGATCGACGAGGCCCGCGCGCTCATCGAGACCATGAACGACGTCCTCAAGGACGTCACCACCTCCGCGGGGCTGGGCGTGCGCCTGGACTGGCGGCTGGCCCCGGACGCCGGAGCCGACATCGAGGCCGTGGTCCCGCTGCTGGCCACCCCCGCGGAGGAGCGCACCCGCGTCCAGACCACCCGCCTGCGCGACGCCCTGCGCCGCTGCATCGAGGCCATCCGCCGCCTGGACCCCACCGCCACCGGGGGCGCCCAGCTGCGGGCCGCCCTCGACTACCGCTCCTGGTTCACCTTCACGGTCTATGTGACCGACGCCACCGGGGACGAGCGCCGCCTCGGCCACCGCACCGCCCTCAGCCAGGGCGAGCAGCGCGTCGTCGCCTACCTGGTGCTGTTCGCCGCGGCCGCCGCGCACTTCGACGCCCTGGCCGCCCGGGCGCCCTGGGCGCCGCGCCTCATCCTCCTCGACGACGCCTTCGCCAAGGTCGACGAGCCCACGCACGGCCGCCTGCTGGGCCTGCTCGTGGAACTCGACCTGGACTTCGTCCTCACCTCCGAACGCGTCTGGGGGTGCTTCGCCAGCGTGCCGAGCCTCAACATCTACGAGTGCCTGCGCGACCCCAACGTGCCCGGCATCGCCACCCTCCACTTCACCTGGGACGGGAGCCGCCGCCGCCTCGTCGGGGTCTGACCCGTGCCGGCTCCGAGCCTCCGCCGCGGCCCGCCGCCGCCCCGGAGGACGGCCCGCGGCCGCGGGCCTTCTCCCGAAGCCGTCCCCGCAGGGGCCTCCGGGCCCCGACGGCGCCTCGCGGACCCCCGCTCCGCACCGCTCGGGCCACCGGGTACCGACCTTTACGGGCTGTTCTCATGCGGGCTGTCCTAGTCTGCTTGTGCAGGAACGACGACAGAGTGGGGTACGACAATGACCCGGGTGCCCGAGGGGATCGAGACCGGCGACCACACCGCGGCCGCCACCGGAGACGACCCCACCGCAGCGGTCCTCCTGGACGCGCTGGCGCGCTCGGGGCTGCCCCGCGGGGTCCACTCCTGGGTCACCGCCGCACTGTGGGGCGACGAGGCGCTGGAGGCCCGCGCCCAGGGCCTGACCGTGCCCGAGCCCCCGCCGCGAGCCGCGACCCCGCAGGCCCCGGGCCGGGTCCGCCGCGCCTACCTCACCCGCATCCGGGTCCAGGGCTTCCGCGGCATCGGCCGCCCCGCCGAGCTGACCTTCCCGCCGGGACCGGGGCTGACCGTCATCGTCGGCCGCAACGGCTCGGGCAAGTCGAGCTTCGCCGAGTCCGCCGAGGCCGCCCTCACCGGCCGCAACCCCCGCTGGGACGCCATGCCCACCGGCTGGCGGGACGGCTGGCGCAACCTGCACTACGACGAGAGCACCGAGGCGACCGTCGACATCCTCATCGCGGGCGACGACGCCCCCACCCGGATCAGCCGCCGCTGGACCGGGGAGAGCGTCCGCTCCGCGCGGGGCGAGATCGTCCGCCCGGACGGCACCACCGCCCCGCTGCGCACCCTCGACTGGGGCGAGGACCTCATCCGGTACCGGCCCTTCCTGTCCTACGACGAGCTGGGCCGCACCGTCACCGGCCGCTCGGCGGAGCTGTACGACACGCTCACGGCCCTGCTGGGCCTCACCGGCCTTGCCGAGGCCGAGCGCCGGCTGGCGCGCTTCTGCGACTCCCTGGCCAAGCGCCGCGACCGCCCCTCGCGCGAGCTGCCCCGCCTCCTGGACGCGCTGCGCGCCTGCGACGACCCCCGCGCCGTCCGCGCCGTGGAGCTCCTCACCGGGCCGGGCCTGGACCTGGAGGCCCTGCGCCGCCTGGCCGAGGACGACGGGCCCAGCGACCCCGCCCTGCACGTGGTCATGCGCCGCCTGCGCCGCCTGTCGGTGCCCGAGCGCGTGGTGATGACCGACGTCGTCAACGAGCTGCGCGGCGCCTCCATGGAGCTGGCCATGGCGGCCGGGAACAAGGGCGACCACGCCTACGGGGTGGTGCGCCTGCTGGAGGAGGCCATCGAGCACCACCAGCGGCACCCGGGCGAGACCACCTGCCCGACCTGCGACACCCCCGGAGCCCTGGGCTCCGACTGGGTCCGCCGGGCCCAGGCCCGCCTGCGCGTCCTGCGGCAGCAGGCCGCCCCGGCGGCGGCCGCCCACGAGCGCGCCGAGGCCGCCCGCGACCAGGCCAGGTTCCTCCTGGCGCCCGCCCCCTCCTGGCTGCCGCCCGACAGCGAGCTGGGGCGGGTGTGGTCGCTGTGGGAGTCGGGGTCCACGATCACCGACCTGGGAGAGCTGGCCGACCACATCGAGACCGTGGGCAAGAGCCTGCGCGCCGCCGCGGTCAGCGCCCGCCGTGACGCCTCCGACCGGCTGGAGGACCCCACCGGCGGCTGGGCCGACGAGGCCGAGCGGCTGGCCTCCTGGCTCGACGGCGCCAAGGACGCCCTGGGCGCCCGCGAGACCCTCGTCGAGGCCGAGGCGGCGCTCACCTGGCTCTCGGAGCAGGCCCGCATGCTCAGGGACGAGCGCCTGGGCCCGGTGGCCGGCCAGGCCGAGCAGGTGTGGTTCCGGCTCCGCCAGGAGCGCCACATCGACCTGCGGGGCATGCGCCTGATCGGGCGCGGTGCGCGCCGCCGCGTCGAGGTGGACGTCACCGTCGACGGGGTCGGCGACCAGACGAGCGCGCCGGGGCTGCTCAGCCAGGGCGAGTTCCAGGCCCTGGCGCTGTCCATCTGCCTGCCGCGCACCCTGGTCGACGGCAACCCCTTCGGGTTCCTGGTGCTGGACGACCCGGTCCAGGCGATGGACACCGAGACCGTGGAGGGGCTGTCCGCCGTCCTGGCGGAGGTGGGCCGCCACCGCCAGCTGGTGGTGTTCACGCACGACACCCGTCTGCCCGACGCGCTGCGCCGGCTGGGGCTGCCCGCCACCATCCGCACCATCAACCGGGACGCCATGTCCAACGTGTGGGTCTCCGACGGCCCCGAGCAGTACTGAGCGGGCGCGGCGCGCGTCACACCGGGGGCTTTCCCGGACCGTCGGCGCGCGCCCTCCGGAAGCCCCGGAACCCCTGTGCAGCAGGGGCTTCGCGGTCCCCGGGCGGGGTCCGCGCGGCACGGCCCGGAGGCGGGCGCATCCGATTTGGCAGACCACCCCCCAACCCATGTATAGTCATGACCAGCGCAAGGGGGAACGCCCCGGAGGGCCGGGCCGGAAGGCCGGGAACGAAGGAGCGGGAACCGAGCAGCGCGCCCCTTTAGCTCAGTCGGCAGAGCGTCTCCATGGTAAGGAGAAGGTCTACGGTTCGATTCCGTAAAGGGGCTCCACCACTTGATGAGGTCCGGTCCACTCAGGTGGGTGGCCGGTGGATCTCCGCCGGCCGACCGGGGCGGGTTCGACATCACGGACCATGCCCCTCCGATCGGGGCGGAGTAGCTCAGTCGGTAGAGCAAGCGGCTCATAATCGCTGTGTCGTCGGTTCAAGTCCGGCCTCCGCTACCACCTCGCTGGCCCCTGGACACCGCACACCGTGCACCAGGGGTCGATGCGGGGGCTTCGCAGTGTTCACCCTCGGTGCACTGCACGACCAAGTCCGTCTTCCACGAGAAAGGCACTCCGACGTGGCTGCCACAGACGTGAGGCCGAAGATCACCCTGGCCTGCCAGGAGTGCAATCACCGTAACTACATCACGCGCAAGAACCGTCGGAACACCCCCGACCGGCTCACGATCAAGAAGTTCTGCCCGAACTGCCGCAAGCACAACGAGCACCGCGAGACCCGCTAGGTCCGCGTGAGCCGTTGCGGTCGATCGAACCGCGCGTGAGGAGCACGGCTTCTCATAGACTTCGAGCCCGGTGAGCTATCCGCTCACCGGGCCGTTCGCGTCCCAGGGCACCTTTCAGGAGAGGCAGAGCGTGGCGATCAACCCCGACTACGTGGGCCGGGAGTACCGGGCCCCGGAGGCCTACGAGGTCACCCGCGTCAAGATCCGCGAGTTCGCGGAGGCCGTGGGCGACCCCGCCCCCGTCCACACCGATCCGGCCGCGGCCAAGGCCGCCGGGTACGCCGACGTGGTGGCCCCGCCCACCTTCCCGGTCATCCTCGGCATGGCGGGCTCCGCGCAGGCCATCGCCGACCCGGAGCTGGGCGTCGACTTCTCCCGCGTCGTCCACGGCGACCAGGGCTTCCACTACAGCCGCCCGGTGGTCGCGGGCGACGTCCTCGACACCGTCACCCGCATCACCGACGTCAAGGCGCTGGGCGGCAACGAGCTGCTCACGCTGGAGACCGTCGCCACCGACGCCTCCGGCGACCACGTCGTCACGGCGGGCATGATGCTCGTCGTCCGCGGCGAGTAGACCACCGGCCCCCACAACCCGAGGAACGCGACAGTGAGCAAGCTGCGCCACGCCGACGTCGAGGTCGGCACCGAGATCCCCGAGCGGACCTTCACCGTCCGCCGCCTGGACCTGGTCCGCTACGCCGGGGCGTCGGGCGACTTCAACCCCATCCACTGGAACGAGCGCTTCGCCAAGTCCGTCGGCCTGCCCGACGTGATCGCGCACGGCATGTTCACCATGGCGCAGGCGGCCCGCCTCGTCACCGACTGGACCGGGGACCCCGGCGCCGTCGTCGACTACTCGGTGCGCTTCTCCGCACCCGTCGTGGTCCCCGACGACGACGAGGGCACCGAGATCGTCGTCGGCGGCACCGTCAAGAAGAAGCACGACGACGGCACGGTCACCGTGGCCATCAACGCCCGCTCCGGCGGCGCCAAGGTCCTGGCCCGCTCCACCGCCGTCGTCCGCCTGGCCTGAGGCCGCAGCAGCAGGAGGAACACCCCCGTGTCCGCACACACCGAACCGACCGCCGTCCGGCTCGCCGACCACACCACCCTCGGCCTGGGCGGGCCCGCCCGGTCCTACCTGCGGGCCGACACCACGGACGAGCTGGTCGCGGCCGTCGCCGCGGCCGACGCCGCCGGTGAGCCGGTCCTGGTACTGGGCGGCGGCAGCAACCTGGTGGTCGCCGACACGGGGTTCCCCGGCACCGTGGTCCACGTCGCCTCCCAGGGGGTCTCCCTGGAGGAGACCGGTGCGGCCGACCCCGCCACCGGCGAACCCGTGGTGCTGCTGCGCGCCGAGGCCGGGGTGGAGTGGGACCCGCTGGTGGAGCGGGTCGTCGCCGAGGGCCTCAACGGCCTGGAGTTCCTCTCCGGCATCCCCGGCCGGGTCGGCTCCACCCCCATCCAGAACGTCGGCGCCTACGGCCAGGACGTCTCCCAGACCGTCCGCGAGGTGCTGGTGTACGACCGGCGCACGGGCGAACGCCGGGTGCTGTCGGCCGCCGAGTGCGGGTTCACCTACCGCGACAGCGTCTTCAAGGGCGAGGACCGGTACGTGGTGTGCGAGGTCGTCTTCGCCCTGCACCGCGGAAAGCCGAGCCGCCCCGTCGCCTACGCCGAGGTCGCCCGCGCCCTGGGTGTGGAGGCGGGGGAGCGGGTCCCGATGGAACGGGCCCGCGAGACCGTCCTGGGCCTGCGCCGCGGCAAGGGCATGGTCCTGGACCCCGACGACCCCGACACCCGCAGCGCCGGGTCCTTCTTCACCAACCCGGTCGTCACCGCCGAGGAGTTCGCGGCCGTGCGCGACCGCGCCGCCGAGCGGCTGGGCCCGGACGTCCCGGTGCCCGGCCACCCCGACGCCGACGGCAACGTCAAGCTGTCCGCGGCCTGGCTCATCGACCGCGCCGGATTCGGCAGGGGCTACGGTTCCGGTCCGGCCCGGCTGTCCGGCAAGCACACGCTGGCCCTGACCAACCCGGGCGGGGCCACCACCGCGGACCTCCTCGACCTGGCCCGAGAGGTCCGCGCCGGGGTGGAGGCGGCCTTCGGGGTGCGCCTGGTCAACGAACCGGTGATGGTCGGGGTCTCCCTCTAGAGGGGCCCGGATCCCGGGGCGGACGGGTTCCAGGAGGAGCCGCAGAGGTCCCACACCAACGAGCCGTCCCGGGGCCCCGGCCGGAGGTCCGGCGGCCGGCCCCGCGGGGGCCCGGGCGGCCGGAGGCGTTTCCGAAGAAAAGGCGAAAGCGGGTCGAATAAAAAAGTGAGGCTCGCCGAACACCATTATTCGACCGGCCTCCGGGGTGAATTCGCGTAATCCATGAATTGCATATCCGCATGACTCTGCCCTAAAGTCGGACATGTCGAAGGGGAGTAGTCCCCGATCGCGTGGTCGACACACTGGACCCCTGTGGTCCCGGTCACGCGGGCCCGGCCACGCCCTCCTCCCGAGGAAGCGGCGGAAACCAGGGCGGACGAGACCTTCGACCCGGCCATCAACGACCGGGTCGAAGGGGCGTATCCGCTCCCTTCCGCCCACCGCCTCGCAGGGGAGAGGACACATGACGGTATTTCTCGCGGGCCTCGGATTCAGCGCCCTGGCCGTTTTCATCGCCGAAATGGGTGACAAGACCCAGCTCGTCGCCATGTCCCTGGCGACCCGCTACCGCGCCCTCACCGTCATCCTCGGCATCACCGCCGCCACCGCCGTCGTGCACGTCGCGAGCGTGTTCATCGCCGAGGTGCTGGGCGCATCCCTGCCCACCGACTGGATCACCCTCATCGCGGGCATCGCTTTCCTGGTCTTCGGTGCCTGGACGCTGCGCGGCGACGAGATGAGCGCCAAGGACGAGGAGCGCGCCGCCTCCCGCCGCATCAGGTCCGCGTTCGTCACCGTCTTCACGGTGTTCTTCATCGCCGAACTCGGCGACAAGACCATGCTGACCACCATCGCCGTCGGCACGCAGTACGACTGGCTCCCGGTGTGGATCGGCTCCACCGTGGGCATGGTCGCCGCCGACGCCATCGCCATCGCCCTCGGCGCGGTCCTGGGCAAGAAGCTCCCGGAGAAGGCCATCCGGATCGGCGCCGCGTCCCTGTTCTTCGTCGCCGGCGCGGTCATGGTCGGCCAGGGCGTCCTGATGCTCCTGGGCTGACCCGGGTCAGCCCTCCGGTTCGGGGTCCGCGGCCAGCCAGGCCTCGACCCCGGACAGCATCTCCTTCTTGAGCGAGTCCGGCGCCCCGGCCCCCCGGATCGACATCCGCGCCAGCTCGGCCAGCTCGGGGTCGGTGAACCCGAACACCTCGCGGGCGATCCGGTACTGCTCCACCAGGCGCGGGCCGAACAGCAGCGGGTCGTCGGTCCCCAGGGCGATGGGGACCCCGGCGTCGAACAGCCGCCGCAGCGGCACGTGCGCCAGCTCGTTGAACACCCCCAGGCCCACGTTGGAGGTCGGGCAGATCTCCAGCGTCACCCCCTGGGTGGCGATCCGCTCCACCAGGTACGGGTCCTCGATCGCCCGCACCCCGTGCCCCACCCGGTCGGCCTCCAGCTCGTCCAGGCACTCCCGGATGCTCAGCGGGCCCTGGAGCTCCCCGCCGTGCGGGGTCGACAGCAGCCCGGCCCGGCGGGCGATCCGGAACGCCGCCTCGAACTCGCGGGCCCGGCCGCGCCGCTCGTCGTTGTTGAGCCCGAAGGACACCACGCCCCGGCCGGCGTACTGGCGGGCCAGCCGGGCCAGCGCCCGGGCGTCCAGCGGGTGCCGGGTGCGGTTGGCCGCCACCATGATCCCCACGCCCACCCCGGTGGCGCGCTCGGCGGCCCGGGCGGCGTCCAGGACCAGCTCCAGGGTCGCGGTCAGCCCGTCGAAGAGGGCCGCGTACCCGCTGGGGTCCACCTGGATCTCCAGCCAGCCCGAGCCGGCGGCGCGCTCGTCCTCGGCCGCCTCGCGCAGCAGCCGGTACATGTCCTCGGGTCTGCGCAGCACCGACCGTGCGACGTCGTAGAGGCGCTGGAACCGGAACCAGCCGCGCTCGTCGGTGGCGCGCAGCCTGGGCGGCCACTCGGTCACCAGGGCCTGGGGCAGGTGCACGCCCCGCTCCTCGGCCAGCTCCACCAGCGTGGAGTGCCTCATCGACCCGGTGAAGTGGAGGTGCAGGTGAGCCTTGGGCAGCCGGTCCAGGCGGCGGCCGGTGATGGGTGTCTCCACCGGATACTCCCGATCTTTCGTCATTCCACCCCTGTGCCCGGCGGAGGCGTTCGGTGCCGCTCCCGGGCCGGGCCGGTCCTTCCGATGGAGGGTAGGGGAAAGCCCCGCCCCCGCCGGAGGCGAGGGAGAGGTCACGACCCAAGAGTGCCGCACCGGTGCCCCCGGTGGTGTCCGATCACCGCATTTCGCCGGCGGCGCCGGGCCGGAACGCCGGAGGCCGCCCGGAACGATCCGAGCGGCCCCGTGCTCCGGTCGGCTACCTGGCCTCGGCCAGCAGCTTCTGGATGCGGCTGACGCCCTCGGCCAGGTCCTCGTCGCCCAGCGCGTAGGACAGGCGCAGGTAGCCCGGGGTGCCGAAGGCCTCGCCCGGCACCACCGCGACCTCGGCCTCCTCCAGGATCAGCTCGGCCAGCTCGGCGGAGGTCTGCGGGCGGCGGCCGCGGATCTCCTTGCCCAGCACGCCCTTGACCGACGGGTAGGCGTAGAAGGCGCCCTGCGGCTCCGGGCAGAACACGCCGTCGATCTCGTTGAGCATCCGCACGATGGTCCTGCGGCGGCGGTCGAACGCCTTCTTCATCTCCTCCACGGCGGCCAGGTCGCCCGACACCGCGGCGATCGCGGCGGCCTGGGACACGTTGGCGACGTTGGAGGTGGCGTGCGACTGGAGGTTGGACGCGGCCTTGACGACGTCCTTGGGGCCGATGACCCACCCCACGCGCCAGCCGGTCATCGCGTAGGTCTTGGCGACGCCGTTGACGATGACGGTGCGGTCGGCGATCTCGGGGACCTCCACCGGCAGCGAGGAGAACTCGGCGTCCCCGTAGACCAGGTGCTCGTAGATCTCGTCGGTGAGCACCCACAGGCCGTGCCCGTTCGCCCACTGCCCGATGGCGCGCACCTGCTCGCGCGGGTAGACGGCGCCGGTCGGGTTGGACGGGGAGACGAACACCAGGACCTTGGTGCGCTCGGTGCGCGCCGCCTCCAGCTGCTCCACGCTCGCCAGGTAGCCGGTGGTCTCGTCGGTGACCACGTAGACCGGGACGCCGCCCGCGAGCTTGATGGACTCGGGGTAGGTGGTCCAGTACGGGGCGATGACGATGACCTCGTCGCCCGGGTCGAGCAGGGCGGCGAACGCCTCGTAGATGGCCTGCTTGCCGCCGTTGGTCACCAGGACCTGGGAGGGCTCCACCTGGTAGCCGGAGTCGCGGGCGGTCTTCTCCGCGATGGCCTTCTTCAGCTCGGGCAGGCCGCCGGCCGGGGTGTAGCGGTGGTACTTCGGCTCGCGGGCGGCGGCGACGGCCGCCTCGACGATGTAGTCCGGAGTCGGGAAGTCCGGTTCCCCCGCGCCGAAGCCGATGACGGGACGGCCCTCCGCCTTCATGGCCTTGGCCTTGGCGTCCACGGCGAGGGTGGCGGACTCGGAGATGGCGCTGATACGTGCAGAGACACGGGGTCGGTTGGTCATGGCATCCATGGTGTCATGCGAGGCCCGGGGCCTGTCGGGTGGGAAGCCTCACTCGATCCGGACGAAATGCCCGTTCGGTGCGGGTCAGGGGTGAACAGGGCGTGCCCGGGGGCCGCCGGAACGGGGGCGGCCGGGGGCGGCGGCGGTACAAACGGTTTGGCCCGGTGCGGCTCAGCCCGTAAACTCTGACGCGTCGGCCGGTCGTGGCCCAGGCGTTACGCACAGGCAGTGTGCGCACACGGCCCGGACCGGCTATGGTGGGACCGCGGTTACCGCTTAGGGCAGTGGCTCAATTGGCAGAGCACCGGTCTCCAAAACCGGCGGTTGGGGGTTCGAGTCCCTCCTGCCCTGCACGACCGTTCGCGCGGCGTGGCGGCCTGACCGGCCGCCGCGTCGCGCGAACGGGCTTTCCTGCTATCTCGGGGACACCCCGCGGACCCTAAGGACCCCAGGTGACTCAGACTGACGCCGACGCCAAGCCCGACAAGGAGCCCGCGCGCCGCACCGGTCCGGTGACGTTCACCAAGCAGGTCGTCGGCGAGCTGCGCAAGGTGCGCTGGCCCACGCGCCGCGAGCTGGTCACCTACACCATCGTGGTCCTGGTCTTCGTGCTCATGATCCTGGGTTACGTCTCGCTCCTCGACTGGGGCTTCGGCGAGGCCGTCACCTGGCTCTACGGCACCTTCGGCACCCCTGAGGGGCTCTAGCCCCGGACCCCGTACGGGGCCTTCCGATCTCACAGGCCGCGTTCCGCCCCGTGCGGAACGCGGCCTCGCCCGTGCGCGCTTGGCCCCGCGCCGCGCCGGGAGAGCTTAAGCTGACAGGACCGGGTCCCGAACCGGGCGCCCGCGCGGCGTTCCGGCCCCGGCGCAGCGCATCATGAGAACCGCTGGGCATCGAGAAGCGCTGGGCGGAACCCGGGAGGGGCCGCGCAGCGCACCCGACGAGAGAAAGAGCAGCAGCCGTGTCCGAGTCCCCACTGACCAATGACGACTTCCCCGAAGAGGAGCCGGGTCAGTCGTCGGCGGAAGCGACCGGCCTGGCGGGCGAGCCGTCCGAGGAGGCCGCGCAGGCCGACTCCGAGCCGAGCGGCGACGCCGAGCTGACCGACGACGCCGAGTCCGCCGACGAGGCCGAGTCCACCGACGACGAGGACGCGGAGGCCGAGGCGGAGGAGGCCGAGGAGGCCCCGCGCCCCGACCCCGTCGAGGAGTTCAAGAACGAGCTCTTCCTGCTCCCCGGCGACTGGTACGTCGTGCACACCTACGCCGGGTACGAGAAGCGGGTCAAGGCCAACGTCGAGAGCCGCACCCAGTCCCTCAACATGGAGGAGTACATCTTCCAGGTCGAGGTCCCCGAGCACCAGGTCACCGAGGTCAAGAGCGGCAAGCGCCAGCAGGTCACCGAGAAGGTCCTGCCCGGCTACGTGCTCGTCCGCATGGACCTCACCGACGAGTCCTGGTCGGCCATCCGCAACACCCCCGGCGTCACCGGCTTCGTGGGCCTGTCCAACAAGCCCGCCCCGCTGAGCCTCACCGAGGTCGCCAAGCTCCTGGCGCCCGAGCCGGAGGAGGAGCCGGAGCAGGTCCAGAAGGCCAAGGCCGGCGGCGGCGTGGAGATCCGCTCCGACGTCGCCTACGAGATCGGCGAGTCCGTCACGGTCATGGAGGGCCCGTTCGCGACCCTGCCCGCCACCGTGAGCGAGATCAACCCCGACACCCAGAAGCTCAAGGTGCTGGTGTCGATCTTCGGCCGCGAGACCCCGGTCGAGCTGTCGTTCAACCAGGTCGCCAAGATCTGACCCGGTGACCGCGCCCGGGTACTCGCCCGGGCGGCGTAGACTTGGTGGGTCCGCCTCGTGCGGACCCACTCGCGTGCCCGGCCTCCGGCGGGGCGCGCCGGCCCGCCCGGTCCCGGCGGGCCGCCGCCCGGCGCCTTCACCGCCCGGGCGCTGTTCCTCCCACCGCGGTGGTTCCCCCGGCCGTCCCCGGCCGTGCGGTGCCCCGGGAGGACAGGGACCGGTACACAACGCAGATCAGGCAAAGGACCCGATATGCCTCCGAAGAAGAAACTGGCCGCACTCGTCAAGGTGCAGCTGCCCGCCGGTCAGGCGACCCCGGCTCCGCCCGTCGGTACCGCTCTCGGTCCGCACGGCGTCAACATCATGGACTTCTGCAAGCAGTACAACGCTGCCACGGAGTCCCAGCGCGGCAACGTGATCCCGGTCGAGATCTCGATCTACGAGGACCGGTCCTTCACCTTCGTCACGAAGACGCCGCCGGCGCCGAAGCTGATCCTGAAGGCCGCGGGCCTGGACAAGGCCGCCACCGACCCGGGTCGCAGCACGGCCGGTTCCATCACCGCCGAGCAGGTCCGCGAGATCGCGCAGACCAAGCTGCCCGACCTCAACACCGACGACATCGAGGCCGCCGCCAAGATCGTCGCCGGCACCGCCCGCTCGATGGGCATCGAGGTCAAGTAGCCCCGTGCTCCGGCCGCTCCGACCGGCCGGGCGAGGGATGCTCGACAGTTCCAGAACCGAAACGTGGCAGGGCCTCGCGCTGGCCCACAGACCACACGTTCCCCATAAGGAGAACAGCGTGAAGCGCAGCAAGAACCACCGCAAAGCCAGCGAGCTGGTGGACCGCGAGAAGCAGTACGCCCCCTCCGAGGCCGTGAAGCTGGCCAAGGAGACCTCCACCACCAAGTTCGACGCGACCGTCGAGGTCGCCATGCGCCTGGGCGTCGACCCGCGCAAGGCCGACCAGATGGTCCGCGGCACCGTCAACCTGCCGCACGGCACCGGTAAGACCGCACGGGTCCTGGTCTTCGCGACCGGTGAGCGTGCCGAGCAGGCTCTCGCCGCCGGCGCCGACATCATCGGCGACGACGAGATGATCGAGAAGGTGGCCAAGGGCTTCACCGACTTCGACGCCGTCGTCGCCACCCCGGACCTCATGGGCAAGGTCGGTCGCCTCGGCCGCGTCCTGGGTCCGCGCGGCCTGATGCCGAACCCCAAGACGGGCACGGTCACCCCCGACGTGGCCAAGGCCGTCACCGACATCAAGGGCGGCAAGATCGAGTTCCGCGTGGACCGCCACGGGAACCTGCACTTCATCATCGGCAAGGCCTCCTTCAGCGAGCAGCAGCTCGTGGAGAACTTCCAGGCCGCCCTCGACGAGGTGACCCGTCTCAAGCCGTCCGCCGCCAAGGGCCGCTACATCAAGAAGGCCGTGGTCAGCACGAGCATGGGCCCGAGCATCCCGCTCGAGGTCTGACGGTCCTCCTGACGCGAACGGCCCCCGGCTCCGCAAGGAGCCGGGGGCCGTCGTCGCCGGGGCCACGGGGCCCGGCGGCGCCCCCGTCCCGGGGCGCCGGAACGGCTACATGGGGGCGATGGCGTCCTCGGCGGGCAGCTCGAACGACGTGGAGCCGACGGAGGAGAACTCCATCCTCACGGTGGAGGTGTCGTCCACGAACTCCATGCGCATCGGGAAGCCTTCGTCGGACACCCACAGCTTGCTCTTCAGGTCACCGGAGATCTCCGCGCCGAAGAGGCCCTCGAAGGCGTTTCTGCCCTCGGTGGACAGGCCCTGGATCTCCTCGGTGGTCAGGGTGCCGGCGATGACGGTGGTGTCCACACCGTCGACCGCCTCCTGGCCGACCTCCTCGATCTGCTCCAGCTCCCCGAAGGAGCCCACCATCTCGGGCAGGTGGGAGACGTCGAAGCTCTCGGAGAGATCCGGACCGCCGGCGCCCGAGGTGTCCTCCACCCATTCGGTGCCGGTGCCGTAGACGTCGTGCGGGTTGGCGAGAAGGAAGCGGTCGTCCGCGGTGGCGATGCTGGTCACCGTGGAGAGGTCCTCCGCGGTCACTCCGTCCGGAAGGCCGCCGCCCAGCTCCAGGAGCTGGACCATCATCTCCCCGTAGAAGGGCATGACCATCTCCATCCTGATGGCCTGGGGTTCGTCCATGACCTGGTAGGCCATGGTCAGCGGGATGGTCTCACCGGACTCCGGGTCGGTCGCCGTGCCCTCGACGGCGAGGCTGTAGTTGGTGACCTCCGCGGTGTTCTCGCTCAGCGCGGCCAGGAGGTCGGTGAGACCGCCTCCGCTGCTCTCCTCCGCGGCGGCCTCGGTGGCCTCCTCGGTCGGCTCGGGGGCTTCCTCGGAGCCGCAGGCGGCGAGGGACAGGGCCAGGACCCCGGCGGTGAACAGGGCCGGGACGCGGGTCTTCACGGTGCTTGTGTCGCTTTCTCTGGAAGGGGGATGAGCACCAGGGAGCGGGGAGTGCTCGGTGCCGTCGATGCTCCCACGCGCAGGGGACATTCCGGGCATTTTTTCTTGCGTCCCTACGACGGGACCGGGTCCCGTGCGGTTTCCCGGGCCCGGTCCCGGTCCGCCCCCTGCCGGGTGGCCACCGTCACGTCGGGGATCTCCGGAAACGGAGGTTCGAGCACCCGCCGGTTCGGGTACGATGGGTTCTTGCCGAAGACCGCTGGTCGTCACCCGAACGGGTGACCTAAGGATCCATCCACTGATGGGCGCCCGCGCAGGTGTCACAGAAGCTTTCCCGTACCGCTCCACCGCGCCCCGCGCGCCCGGAGCCGGATACGCGGACGTGCCCCGTGCGCCTGGCGCTCGGGGCTTTTCTCGTGCTGACGCCCATGAGTGCGGGTCCTTGGGAAACCACCGGCGTTCAATGTTGGAAGGAGTCCCATGGCGAGGCCGGACAAGGCAGCCGCGGTCGCCGCGCTCTCGGAGGAGTTCCGAGAGTCCAGCGGTGCCGTGCTGACCGAATACCGGGGGCTCACTGTGGCTCAGCTCACCGAGCTGCGCCGTAGCCTCGGTCAGAACGCGCGTTTCTCCATCGTGAAGAACACGCTGACCAAGCTGGCGCTCAAGGAGGCCGGCGTCGACGTCCAGATCGATGATCTGCTCGTCGGCCCGTCCGCCATCGCCTTCGTCCACGGTGACGTGGTCGAGGCCGCCAAGGGTCTGCGCGACTTCTCGAAGGCGAACTCGCCCCTGGTGATCAAGGGCGGCATCATCGACGGCAAGTCGATGAGCGCCGAGGACGTCACCAAGCTGGCCGATCTGGAGTCCCGAGAGGTCCTCCTCTCGAAGCTGGCCGGCGCGCTCAAGGCCAAGCAGGGCCAGGCCGCCGCCGTCTTCCAGGCGCTCCCCTCCAAGGCCGTGCGCCTCGCGCAGGCCCTGGCGGACAAGCGTTCCGAGGAAGCCGCTTAAACCTTTTTGAACCACGGCGGGTGCCGACGGCGCCCGGCCACTGGCTCGCACGTGATGCCCCACGGTGCGCGTGTTCGTAAAGAAAGAGAGATCGCATCATGGCGAAGCTCAGCAACGAAGACCTGCTTGCCGCGTTCGAGGAGATGACCCTTCTCGAGCTCTCCGAGTTCGTGAAGCTCTTCGAGGACAAGTTCGACGTCACCGCCGCCGCTCCGGCCGCCGTCGTCGCCGCCCCGGGTGGCGGTGGCGCCGCCGCCCCGGCCGAGGACGAGAAGGACGAGTTCGACGTCATCCTCGAGGGTGCCGGCGACAAGAAGATCCAGGTCATCAAGGAGGTCCGCGGCCTCACGAGCCTGGGCCTCAAGGAGGCCAAGGACCTGGTCGACAACGCTCCCAAGCCGCTGCTCGAGGGCGTCAACAAGGAGACCGCGGAGAAGGCCAAGGCCGCTCTCGAGGGCGCCGGCGCCACCGTCACCCTCAAGTAGTCCCCAGCGGGCCGCACGCGGCCCGTCGACTGCCTGCGCGGCCGTCCTCCCCACACCGGGGAGGGCGGCCGCCTTCGTGTGTCCGGGGGCCGTCCGCGGGCCGCCCAGGGGCCCTCCGGGGCCCGGTCGCGGCGGCCGCCGCGCCGAGCGCCGCCGTCCGGCGCGGATCACCCCGGGACGTGTGCGAAGCTTGTTCGTGCTCGGCGCCGGGACGCCGGATCCGAGCCGGGGCCGGCCCCGGTCCGCGGATGCGGATCGTCCCCGGAACACGGTAATCTCCGGTGCCGGGAATCTTGGGAGGCCCGGGGGCGAGTGTTTACCCGCCCGCCCCGGGGGAATTCTTCCGGGTGTCCGATGGCTCACAACCCCCCGGGGGCCAGGGCGAGCGCGCAGTCCGCCGGGCGGATCGGCCCCGCGCAGGGGTTGACGGATCGCCTCCCACAGGTGATCCTGCCGGTGTCGTGAGTGGCGCTGTGGACCATGAGTGGACAGCGGTGTGGTGTTCGGCTACACTGCTCTTTTGCGCTGCCCTTTGGTGATCCCTGTGCCGGTGACCGGCTGCCGACCAGCCCGTTTCGTCTGGACACGGTACCCGTTCCCGCTCGATGTGACCGTCTCAACCGCGTTGCGGCGGTCCTTCTCGTGACGGATCGTCTGGCGTGCGCGCTTCAACCGCCACAAGCCTTCGGAAGGACCCCTGTTGGCAGCCTCGCGCAACGCCTCCGCTAACGCCCTTGGTCCGCACCGCGTTTCTTTCGCCCGTATCCAGGAACCCCTCGAGGTTCCGAACCTGCTTGCCCTGCAGACCGAGTCGTTCGACTGGCTGCTTGGCAACGACAAGTGGAAGGCCCGGGTCGACGCGGCCCGGAACGCTGGCCGCAAGGACGTTACGGAGCAGTCCGGTCTCGAAGAGATCTTCGAGGAGATCAGCCCGATCGAGGACTTCTCGGGCACGATGTCCCTGTCGTTCCGTGACCACCGCTTCGAGCCGCCCAAGAACACGGTCGACGAGTGCAAGGAGCGGGACGCCACCTACTCCGCGCCGATGTTCGTCACCGCGGAGTTCATCAACAACGACACCGGCGAGATCAAGAGCCAGACGGTCTTCATGGGCGACTTCCCGCTCATGACCGACAAGGGCACCTTCATCATCAACGGCACCGAGCGTGTCGTCGTGTCCCAGCTGGTCCGGTCCCCGGGCGTCTACTTCGACAGGTCCGTCGACAAGACCACCGACAAGGACCTGTTCGGCTGCAAGGTCATCCCGTCCCGCGGTGCCTGGCTGGAGTTCGAGGTCGACAAGCGCGACTTCGTCGGCGTCCGCATCGACCGCAAGCGCAAGCAGGGCGTCACCGTCCTGCTCAAGGCGCTGGGCTGGACCACCGACCAGATCCTGGAGCGTTTCGGCCAGTACGAGTCCATCCGCAACACGCTGGAGAAGGACCCGACCGCCGGCACCGACGACGCCCTGCTGGACATCTACCGCAAGCTGCGCCCGGGAGAGCCGCCCACGAAGGAGTCGGCCCAGGCGCTGCTGGAGAACCTCTACTTCAACCCCAAGCGCTACGACCTGGCCAAGGTCGGCCGCTACAAGATCAACAAGAAGCTCGGTCTGGAGACCGACTACACGCAGGGCACGCTGACCGAAGAGGACGTCGTCGCCACCATCGAGTACCTCGTGCGGCTGCACGCGGGCGAGAAGGAGAGGGAGACCCCGCTCGGCACCCTGCCGATCGAGGTCGACGACATCGACCACTTCGGCAACCGCCGCCTGCGCACCGTCGGCGAGCTCATCCAGAACCAGGTCCGCCTGGGCCTGGCCCGCATGGAGCGCGTCGTCCGCGAGCGGATGACCACCCAGGACGTCGAGGCGATCACGCCGCAGACCCTGATCAACATCCGCCCCGTCGTGGCCTCCATCAAGGAGTTCTTCGGCACCTCGCAGCTGTCCCAGTTCATGGACCAGACCAACCCGCTCGCGGGCCTGACCCACAAGCGCCGCCTCTCGGCGCTGGGCCCGGGCGGTCTGTCCCGTGAGCGCGCCGGCTTCGAGGTCCGCGACGTGCACCCCTCCCACTACGGCCGCATGTGCCCGATCGAGACCCCCGAAGGTCCCAACATCGGCCTCATCGGCTCGCTGGCCGCGTACGGGCGGGTCAACCCGTTCGGCTTCGTGGAGACCCCGTACCGCAAGGTCGTCGACGGCCGCATCACCGACCAGGTCGACTACCTCACCGCGGACGAGGAGGACCGGTACATCATCGCGCAGGCCAACACGCCGATGAACCCGGACGGCACCTTCGCCGAGGACCGCGTGCTCGTCCGCCGTAAGGGCGGGGAGTTCGAGCAGGTCGGCACCGACGAGGTCGACTACATGGACGTGTCGCCGCGCCAGATGGTGTCGGTCGCCACCGCCATGATCCCGTTCCTGGAGCACGACGACGCCAACCGCGCGCTCATGGGCTCCAACATGCAGCGCCAGGCCGTGCCGCTGCTGCGCGCCGAGTCCCCGTTCGTCGGCACCGGCATGGAGTACCGCGCCGCCACCGACGCCGGTGACGTCGTGCTCGCCGAGAAGGCCGGTGTCGTCGAGGACGTCACCGCCGACTACGTCACCGTCATGGCCGACGACGGCACGCGCAAGACGTACCGCCTGCACAAGTTCCAGCGCTCCAACCAGGGCACCTGCTTCAACCAGCGACCCATCGTCAGCGAGGGCCAGCGGGTCGAGGAGCGCCAGGTCCTGGCCGACGGCCCGTCCACCGACCAGGGCGAGATGTCGCTGGGCAAGAACCTCCTCGTGGCGTACATGTCGTGGGAGGGCCACAACTACGAGGACGCCATCATCCTCTCCCAGCGCCTGGTGCAGGACGACGTCCTGTCCTCGATCCACATCGAGGAGCACGAGGTCGACGCCCGCGACACCAAGCTGGGCCCGGAGGAGATCACCCGCGAGATCCCGAACGTCAGCGAAGAGGTCCTGGCCGACCTCGACGACCGGGGCATCATCCGCATCGGCGCCGAGGTCGTCGACGGCGACATCCTCGTCGGCAAGGTCACGCCCAAGGGCGAGACCGAGCTGACCCCGGAGGAGCGCCTGCTGCGCGCCATCTTCGGCGAGAAGGCCCGCGAGGTCCGCGACACCTCCCTGAAGGTGCCGCACGGCGAGTCCGGCAAGGTCATCGGCGTCAAGGTGTTCAGCCGCGAGGAGGGCGACGAGCTCGCCCCCGGCGTGAACGAGATGGTCCGCGTCTACGTGGCCCAGAAGCGCAAGATCACCGACGGCGACAAGCTCGCCGGCCGCCACGGCAACAAGGGCGTCATCTCCAAGATCCTCCCGCAGGAGGACATGCCCTTCCTGGAGGACGGCACCCCCGTCGACATCATCCTCAACCCGCTGGGCGTCCCCGGCCGAATGAACGTCGGCCAGGTGCTGGAGGTCCACCTGGGCTGGCTGGCCAAGAACGGCTGGCTGGTCGAGGGCCTGGAGGAGGACTGGCAGAAGGCGCTCGACGCCATCGGCGCCACCGACGTACCGCCCGGCTCCCGGGTCGCCACGCCGGTCTTCGACGGCCTGCACGGTGACGAGCTCAGCGGTCTCATCACGTCGGTCCGCCCGAACAAGGACGGCAACCGCCTCATCAACGCGGACGGCAAGGCCCGCCTGTTCGACGGCCGCACCGGTGAGCCCTTCGCCGAGCCCATCTCCGTCGGCTACAAGTACATCCTGAAGCTCCACCACCTCGTGGACGACAAGATCCACGCGCGCTCCACCGGCCCGTACTCCATGATCACCCAGCAGCCGCTGGGCGGTAAGGCGCAGTTCGGCGGCCAGCGCTTCGGTGAGATGGAGGTCTGGGCCCTGGAGGCCTACGGCGCCGCCTACGCCCTCCAGGAGCTGCTCACCATCAAGTCCGACGACGTGGTGGGCCGGGTCAAGGTCTACGAGGCCATCGTCAAGGGCGAGAACATCCCCGAGCCGGGCATCCCTGAGTCCTTCAAGGTGCTCATCAAGGAGATGCAGTCGCTCTGTCTGAACGTGGAGGTGCTGTCCAGTGACGGTATGTCCATCGAGATGCGGGACAGCGACGAGGACGTCTTCCGCGCGGCGGAAGAACTGGGAATCGACCTGGGTCGGCGCGAGCCGAGCAGTGTCGAAGAGGTCTAACTTCCGCATTCTTCGAGAGCAGGGGACGAATTAAGTGCTCGACGTCAACTTCTTCGACGAGCTGCGCATCGGCCTGGCCACGGCCGACGACATCCGCCAGTGGTCGCACGGCGAGGTCAAGAAGCCCGAAACCATCAACTACCGGACCCTCAAGCCCGAGAAGGACGGCCTCTTCTGCGAGAAGATCTTCGGCCCGACCCGGGACTGGGAGTGCTACTGCGGCAAGTACAAGCGCGTCCGCTTCAAGGGCATCATCTGTGAGCGCTGCGGCGTCGAGGTGACCCGTGCCAAGGTGCGCCGCGAGCGGATGGGCCACATCGAGCTGGCCGCTCCCGTCACGCACATCTGGTACTTCAAGGGCGTGCCCTCCCGCCTGGGCTACCTGCTGGACCTGGCGCCGAAGGATCTCGAGAAGATCATCTACTTCGCCGCCTACATGGTCACGTGGGTGGACACCGAGGCCCGTGAGCGCGACCTCCAGTCCCTGGAGGCGCGGATCGCGGTCGAGAAGCAGCACATGGAGCAGCGCCGCGACTCCACCATCGAGGAGCGGCACCGCAAGCTCGAGGCCGACCTGGCCGAGCTCGAGGAGCAGGGTGCCAAGGGCGACGCCCGCCGCAAGGTGCGCGAGGGCGCCGAGCGCGAGATGCGCCAGCTGCGCGACCGCGCCCAGCGCGAGATCGACCGCCTCGACGAGGTCTGGAACCGGTTCAAGAACCTCAAGGTCCAGGACCTCGAGGGCGACGAGATGCTCTACCGCGAGATGCGGGACCGCTTCGGGAAGTACTTCCGCGGCGGCATGGGCGCCCAGGCCATCCAGGACCGGCTCGCCAACTTCGAGCTGGACGAGGAGGCCGAGAAGCTCCGCGAGACCATCCGCACCGGCAAGGGCCAGAAGAAGGCCCGCGCCCTGAAGCGGCTCAAGGTCGTCTCGGCGTTCCTCAACACCCGCAACAGCCCCATGGGCATGGTGCTGGACTGCATCCCGGTCATCCCGCCGGACCTGCGTCCGATGGTGCAGCTGGACGGTGGCCGCTTCGCGACCTCCGACCTCAACGACCTGTACCGCCGCGTCATCAACCGCAACAACCGCCTCAAGCGGCTGCTGGACCTCGGCGCGCCCGAGATCATCGTCAACAACGAGAAGCGGATGCTCCAGGAGGCCGTCGACGCGCTGTTCGACAACGGCCGCCGCGGCCGCCCCGTCACCGGGCCCGGCAACCGTCCGCTCAAGTCGCTGTCCGACATGCTCAAGGGCAAGCAGGGCCGGTTCCGCCAGAACCTGCTGGGCAAGCGCGTCGACTACTCCGGCCGTTCGGTCATCGTCGTCGGCCCGCAGCTGAAGCTGCACCAGTGCGGTCTGCCCAAGCAGATGGCCCTGGAGCTCTTCAAGCCGTTCGTGATGAAGCGCCTGGTCGACCTGAACCACGCCCAGAACATCAAGAGCGCCAAGCGCATGGTGGAGCGGTCCCGCCCCGTCGTGTGGGACGTCCTCGAAGAGGTCATCACCGAGCACCCGGTTCTGCTCAACCGCGCCCCGACCCTGCACCGCCTGGGCATCCAGGCGTTCGAGCCGCAGCTGGTCGAGGGCAAGGCCATCCAGATCCACCCGCTCGTGTGCACCGCCTTCAACGCGGACTTCGACGGCGACCAGATGGCCGTGCACCTGCCGCTGTCCGCCGAGGCCCAGGCCGAGGCGCGGCTGCTGATGCTCGCCACCAACAACATCCTCAAGCCGTCCGACGGCAAGCCCGTGACCATGCCCACCCAGGACATGATCATCGGCCTGTACTACCTGACGACGGAGCGGCCGGGCGCGACCGGCGAGGGCCGCGCGTTCCGCGGTCCGGCCGAGGCGATCATGGCCTACGACCTGGGCGACCTCGACCTGCAGGCGAAGATCCGCCTGCGCATCGAGGACGGCGCCCCGGCTCCCAAGGACTGGACGCCGCCGCAGGACTGGAAGCAGGGCGACCCGTACACCCTGGAGACCACCCTGGGCCGGTACCTCTTCAACGAGACCACCCCGGTGGACTACCCGTACATCAACTACCAGGTCGGCAAGAAGCAGATCTCGGTGCTGGTCAACGACCTCGCCGAGAACTACCCCAAGGTGCAGGTCGCCACGACCCTGGACGCCCTCAAGGACGCCGGTTACCGCTGGGCCACCCGGTCCGGCCTGACCATCGGCATCGAGGACGTCGTCGCGCCTCCGCAGAAGGCGGAGATCCTCGCGGGCTACGACCGCAAGGCGGACAAGATCCAGCGCGAGTACGACCGGGGTCTCATCACCGACGACGAGCGCCGCAACGAGCTCACCGAGGTGTGGACCCAGGCCACCGCCGAGGTCGCCAAGAACATGGAGGACAACTTCCCCGCCGACAACCCGGTGTGGATGATGGTCCAGTCCGGCGCCCGAGGCAACCCGATGCAGGTGCGTCAGATCGCCGGTATCCGCGGTCTGGTCTCCAACACCAAGGGTGAGACGATCCCGCGTCCGATCAAGTCCTCCTACCGCGAGGGCCTGTCCGTGCTGGAGTACTTCATCTCCACGCACGGCCAGCGCAAGGGCCTGGCCGACACCGCGCTGCGGACCGCCGACTCGGGTTACCTGACCCGTCGTCTGGTGGACGTCGCCCAGGACGTCATCGTCCGGGAGATCGACTGCGGCACCGACCGGTCGCTGTGGCACGAGATCGGCGAGAAGAACGCCGCCGGCGTCGTCGTGCGCAAGCACAACGTCGAGAACACCGGGTTCGGCCGCACCCTCTCCGAGGACGTCCACGACGCCAACGGCGACCTGGTGCTGCCCGCGCTGTCCGACACCTCCGAGCAGAACATCGACAAGCTGATCGCCGCCGGGATCACCCGGGTGCGCATCCGCTCGTCGCTGACCTGCGAGGCGAAGATCGGCGTCTGCACCACCTGCTACGGCCGCTCCATGGCGACCGGCAAGCCGGTGGACGTCGGCGAGGCGATCGGTATCATCGCGGCCCAGTCCATCGGTGAGCCCGGCACCCAGCTGACCATGCGGACCTTCCACATGGGCGGTTCCGCCGGTCAGGACATCACCCACGGTCTGCCCCGTGTCCAGGAGCTCTTCGAGGCCCGCATCCCCAAGGGTGTGGCCCCGATCTCCGAGGTCGAGGGTCGGATCCGGATCGACGACACCGAGAAGAGCCGCAAGATCGTCGTCATCCCCGACGACGGCACCGACGAGATCGCCTACCCGGTCCCGATGCGCGCTCAGCTCCTGGTCGGCGAGGGCGACCACGTCAAGGTCGGCCAGCAGCTGATCCAGGGTGCGATCAACCCGCACGAGGTCCTGCGCATCCAGGGCCCGCGCGCGGTGCAGCAGCACCTGGTGTCCGAGGTCCAGGAGGTGTACAAGTCGCAGGGTGTGTCCATCCACGACAAGCACATCGAGATCATCGTGCGCCAGATGCTCAAGCGCGTGAACATCCTGGAGTCGGGCGACACCGAGCTGCTGCCCGGCGAGATGGTCGAGCGGCCCAAGTTCGAGCAGATCAACCGCCGGGTCGTGTCCGAGGGCGGTCAGCCCGCCTCCGGCCGTCCGGTGCTGCTCGGCATCACCAAGGCGTCGCTGGCCACCGAGTCCTGGCTGTCGGCGGCCTCCTTCCAGGAGACCACCCGCGTGCTGACCGAGAACGCGATCCACGGCAAGAGCGACCCGCTGCTCGGCCTCAAGGAGAACGTCATCATCGGTAAGCTCATCCCGGCCGGTACGGGCATCCCCCAGTACCGCAACATCCGGGTGGAGCCCACCGAGGAGGCCAAGGCCTCGATGTACTCGGTCTCCGGTTACGAGGAGCCGAGCGAGTACACCTTCGGGCAGGGCTCCGGCGAGGCCGTGCCGCTGGAGGAGTACGACTTCGGGCCGTACAACCGGTAGCGAAGTGAACTGGCGGCGGCGGTCCGCCGCCCCCCTCGGGGGGCGGCGCCGCCGCCGTTCGGTGTAAGAGGGTCCGTGACACGGGCCGGGGAGAGGGCGCCACGGCGCCGGCGGGAGAGGCATGTCTGATAACGGGGGCGTACGGGATTCCGGCGGTGGCGCTTCGTGGTTCAAACCCAGTGAGGACCGCCACCTGCGGCAGTCGGAGTACGAGGACCCGCTCGAAGGCCAGGAGCGGCAGGAGGAGACGGTCTTCCCGGACAGCGGGGGGTACGCGGGCCTGAGCTCGTCGCGGCCCGCACTGGCGGACCCGTACCCGGAGGCCCTGGGCGGGCCTCCCGTGGAACCGCCCAACCCGCTGTCCTACCCGGGGGCGGGGGAGGCGGCCTACCGGCCGCTCACCCGGATACCGGGCGAGGACACCGGCCCGCGGACCCAGGAGATCCCGGTCCTGCGCCCGGCTTCCGAGCCCCTGTGGGCCGACACCGCCCCGGACACGGGGCGGTCGGCCCCCGCCCGGGACGCCGAGGAGACCCGCGGAGCCGGGGACGCCGACCCGCGTGACGGCCGTGCCGCCGCCCGGGACGCCGACGGCGCCCGCGGCGGTGACGACGGTTTCCGCTCCGCCCCCGCCTGGGGTGCGGAGACGGACCTGCGCGACGACCCGGCCGCCGCAGCGGCGGCCGGGGAGGCCGGGCTGCGTGATGGGGCGTCCGCCGGGTACGGGGCCCCCGCCTGGGATGCGGAGGAGACCCACGGTGCCCGCGGTGCCGCTGTGGCGGGGGACACCGATCTGGGCGGTGACCGCTCTCCCTGGGAGGCGGCCGGCGGTGGGCTCGGCGCCGACGACTTCCGTACGGCCTCCGCCGGGCCCGCGGCTCCCGCATGGGGGACGGACGAGGCCTACGGCGCCCGCGGTGCCGGTGCGTCGGCGGGGGAGTCCGGGCTGCGTGATGAGCGGGCTTCGTGGAGCGGTGACGACGACCTGCGTGGCGGCGCTGCTCCGGCCTGGGGAGCCGGTGCGCCGGCCGGGGACACCGGCCTGAGCGATGACCGGGCGCCCTGGGACTCCGGCAGTGGGGTGCGCGGCGGGGACGACGGTTTCGGCTTCGCCGGGCCCACGGCCTCCGGCTGGGAGCCGGACGCGGGCCCGCGTGAGGCCGCGTCCGCCGGATACCCGACCCCTGCCCGGGGCGCCGATGCGCCGGAGTCGGGGCTGGGTGATGAGCGGGCCTCGTGGGGTGGTGACGACGACCTGCGTGCCGGTTCCGGGTGGGAGTCGGACACGGACCTGCGTGGCGGTGCTGCTCCGTCCTGGGGCGCCGATGGGGCCCCCGGTGCCGGTGCGCCGGAGTCGGGGCTGGGTGATGAGCGGGCCTCGTGGGGTGGTGACGACGACCTGCGTGCCGGTTCCGGGTGGGAGTCGGACACGGACCTGCGCGGCGGTGCTGCTCCGTCCTGGGGCGCCGATGGGGCCCCCGGTGCCGGTGCGCCGGAGTCGGGGCTGGGTGATGAGCGGGCCTCGTGGGGTGGTGACGACGACCTGCGTGCCGGTTCCGGGTGGGAGTCGGACACGGACCTGCGCGGCGGTGCTGCTCCGTCCTGGGGCGCCGATGGGGCCCCCGGTGCTGTGGCCGGGGACACCGGCCTGCGCGATGACCGGGCGCCCTGGGACTCCGGCAGTGGGGTGCGGGACGGTGGCGACGGTTTCGGCTCCGCCGGGCCCACGGCCTCCGGGTGGGATGCGGATCCGCTCGGCGACCGCACCTCCGCCTGGGGTACCGATGAGGCCTATGGTGCGCATGGGGCCGGTGCTGTGGCCGGGGACGATGAGCTGAGTGACGACCGCTCCTCCTGGGGCGCCGACGGGGCGCTCGGCGGGGACGACGGCTTCCGCGCCGCTCCCGCGGCCTCCGGGTGGGACGCGGACCCGCTCGGCGACCGGGGCCCCTGGGACGGCGGGACCGCCCCGCAGGGCACCGGCCGTACGTCCGGCTGGGACGGCGACGACTTCTCCGCGTACGGCCGCGGCCGGTCCGCCGAGGCGGACCCGCTCGGCGACCGCACGCCCGACCGGGACGCGGACGAGGACCTCGGCGCGCGCGGCGCGGACGCGCCCTCGGGGGGCGCGGGCCTCCGGGACGACCTCGGCCCCTGGGGCGCCGACCCGCTGGACGGTGACGGGCGCCAGGAGGCCGCCTGGGAGCGGGGAGACGCGGCCGACGCCCGCCCCGCGGACATCGACCCGCTGACCGACGACTCCTACGGGACGCGGGGCGACCGCGACTCGTCCTGGGGCCCGGAGGCGGACCCCCTCAACGACGACCGGGGGACCGGGTGGGGCGGGGACCCGCTCGGGGAGGACCGGCCCGCGGAGGCGGGCGGGGAGGCCGACCCCTGGGCGTGGAGCAAGAACGCCGACGCCGTCCCCGGACCCGTGCAGGTGCCCGACTCCCGCGAGGAGCGGGCCTCCGCCCCCTGGACCGACGTTCCCGAGCCCGACGCCTGGGAGGGCGAGCCCTCCGGCGGCACCGGCAACACCTGGGCCTTCGACCGGGACGACCCCCGGCTCCCCGACGTGGTCCGCGAGGCCGAGCGGCGGCGCCGCGAGGAGCGCGGGGCCGAGGAGCCGGCGGACGCGCCCGAGGACCCGCTGGCGGCGATCGCCGACATGCAGTCGCGGGCCAGGGAAACCGGGCCCGAGGCCACGCAGATGATCGAGCCCGTGGAGGAGGAGGCCCAGGAGCCGGAGTACGACGACGGCTTCACCCCCGCCGACTACGGGATGCCGGTCAAACCCAGGGCGAAGAAGCGGAAAAAGGATCCCATCGCCGAGGAGTTCCCCGGCTTCGAGGACCGCCCGCTCGGCGGCGAGGCCGGCGACCCCTACCCCGGCTACGACAGCGTCGACTTCCTCGCCGACACCGACCGGGGGGCGGTGGCCACCCTGTGGCTGGGTGTCGCCTCGCTGGTCCCCGGTGTCGGCCTCGTCACCGCGCTGCTCGCCCTGCTGGTCACCGGGCCCCGGGCCAAGCGGGCGATCCGGGCCTCCAACGGCACCCTGGACGGACTCGGCCTCATCACCGGGGGCACCGTCTTCGCGGTGCTCGGCATCCTGGTCACGGTGATCTCCGTCGCCATCTGGGTGATCCTGTAGAACCGACGGCCGCCCCCTGTGACAATGGTCCACGGGGGGCGGCCGTCGTTCCATGCCCGGCCACGGTGGAGAACCGGGGCCGAGCAGCGCCGGGAGCGCGTAGACTGGTGGTGACCCACGGCTACGCGAGGACCGGTTCTGCGGTTCCCGCCATGTCGCACACCGTTTTGACCGCCTAGAGGGTAGACGGTAGCCTGTGTGATTGTGCCCGTGAGTCGACGGGTCACACGTGTGTGTGCGGCGCCCCGGTCCTGGGAGATCTGCGGCGCGCGGCGCATGTGAACCCCCTCCCGTGAAAATCGGCCCCTTTTCAGGTGTCCGTCGTGCCTCCGAAAGAGCGCGACACGCCCGACAGCGTGGGTCGGGGAGGTTCGGGAAATCCAGCAGGTCAATAGCGATACGGCTACGAGAACCGGCGTAGGTCACGAGGAAGACGGAGACGCGGTGCCCACCATCCAGCAGCTGGTCCGCAAGGGCCGACAGGACAAGGTCGCAAAGAACAAGACCCCGGCGCTGAAGGGGAGTCCGCAGCGTCGTGGCGTGTGCACGCGCGTTTACACCACCACGCCGAAGAAGCCGAACTCCGCCCTGCGCAAGGTCGCTCGCGTGAAGCTGAGCAGCGGTATCGAGGTCACGGCCTACATCCCCGGTATCGGTCACAACCTCCAGGAGCACAGCATCGTGCTGGTGCGCGGTGGTCGTGTGAAGGACCTGCCGGGTGTCCGCTACCGAATCGTCCGCGGTTCGCTCGACACCCAGGGTGTCCGTAACCGCAAGCAGGCGCGTAGCCGCTACGGCGCCAAGAAGGAGAAGTAAGCATGCCGCGCAAGGGCCCGGCGCCGAAGCGCCAGCTCATCACCGACCCGGTCTACGGTTCGCCGCTCGTCACCGCACTGATCAACAAGGTGCTGCTCGACGGCAAGCGCTCGATCGCCCAGCGCGTCGTCTACGACGCCCTCGAGGGTGCTCGCGAGAAGACCGGCCAGGACCCGCTGGTCGTCCTCAAGCGCGCTCTGGACAACGTCAAGCCCGCGCTGGAGGTCCGCAGCCGCCGTGTCGGTGGCGCGACCTACCAGGTGCCGGTCGAGGTTCGCGCCTCCCGGTCCACCACGCTGGCCCTGCGCTGGCTGGTCTCCTTCGCGCGTCAGCGCCGTGAGAAGACCATGACCGAGCGTCTGATGAACGAGCTGGTCGACGCCAGCAACGGTCTCGGCGCGGCCGTCAAGAAGCGTGAAGACACGCACAAGATGGCCGAGTCGAACAAGGCCTTCGCCCACTACCGCTGGTAACCCCGCGGTTGTATCGCATTAGACCGAGGGAAGACGAGCCTCATGGCTGTTAAGACTGCGCTTGACCTGGCCAAGGTCCGCAACATCGGGATCATGGCCCACATCGACGCGGGCAAGACCACCACCACTGAGCGGATCCTCTACTACACCGGTGTGACCCACAAGGTGGGCGAGGTCCACGATGGCGCTGCCACCATGGACTGGATGAAGGAGGAGCAGGAGCGGGGTATCACCATTACCTCGGCTGCTACCACCACCCACTGGGACGACCACACCATCAACATCATCGACACGCCCGGCCACGTGGACTTCACGGTCGAGGTCGAGCGGTCGCTGCGTGTTCTCGACGGTGCTGTCGCGGTCTTCGACGCCAAGGAAGGCGTCGAGCCCCAGTCGGAGCAGGTCTGGCGTCAGGCTGACCGCTACGGCGTGCCGCGCATCTGTTTCGTCAACAAGATGGACAAGATCGGTGCCGAGTTCCAGCGCTGCGTGGACATGTTCCGCGAGCGCCTGGGTGCCAACGCGATGCCGATCCAGCTGCCCATCGGCGCCGAGGGCGACTTCAAGGGTGTCATCGACCTCGTGAAGATGAAGGCCTACGTCTGGAACGACGAGGCCGCCCTGGGCGAGATGTACGACACGATCGACATCCCGGACACCCACGCCGACGCCGCGCGTGAGGCTCGCGACCAGTTCCTGGAGACGCTGGCCGAGGCCGACGACGAGATCATGGAGCTGTACCTGGAGGGGCAGGAGCCCACCCTGGAGCAGCTGGTCCCGGCGATCCGCCGCGCGACCATCGCCGGCACGGCCATCCCGGTGGTCTGCGGCACCGCGTTCAAGAACAAGGGCGTGCAGCCCCTGCTCGACGCGGTCGTCGCCTACCTCCCCTCGCCCATGGACATCGAGGCCATCGAGGGCCACGACCCCAAGGACGAGACCGAGGAGACCAAGCTCCAGCGCAAGCCCAGCAACGACGAGCCGCTGTCCGCCCTGGTCTTCAAGATCATGAGCGACCCGCACCTCGGCAAGCTGACCTACCTGCGCGTCTACTCCGGCGTCCTCCAGACCGGTACCCAGGTGCTCAACAGCGTCAAGGGCCGCAAGGAGCGCATCGGCAAGATCTACCGCATGCACTCGAACAAGCGTGAGGAGATCTCCGAGGTCGGCGCCGGCGACATCGTCGCCGTCATGGGTCTGAAGGACACCACCACGGGCGAGACGCTCTGCGACCCGCAGAACGCCATCGTCCTGGAGTCCATGACCTTCCCGGCCCCGGTCATCGAGGTGGCCATCGAGCCGAAGACGAAGAGCGACCAGGAGAAGCTGGGCATCGCGATCCAGCGCCTCGCGGAGGAGGACCCCTCCTTCCAGGTCGCCACCGACGACCAGACCGGCCAGACCGTCATCTCCGGTATGGGCGAGCTGCACCTCGAGGTCCTCGTCAACCGCATGCGCGACGAGTTCAAGGTCGAGGCGAACATCGGTAAGCCCCAGGTGGCCTACCGCGAGACCATTCGCAAGAAGGTCGAAGGCCACGTCTACACCCACAAGAAGCAGACGGGTGGCTCGGGCCAGTTCGCCAAGGTCAAGATCGACATCGAGCCCCTCGAGTCGGAGAGCGGCGACACCAGCGGCTACGAGTTCGTCAACGCCGTCACCGGTGGCCGCATCCCGCGCGAGTACATCCCGTCGGTCGACGCCGGCTGCCAGGAGGCCGCGGAGCTGGGCGTCCTCGCCCACTACCCGCTGGTCGGCGTGAAGGTGACGCTGACCGACGGTCAGTACCACGAGGTCGACTCCTCCGAGATGGCCTTCAAGACCGCCGGTTCGATGGCCTTCAAGGAGGCCGTCAAGCTGGCCAAGCCGACTCTTCTGGAGCCGGTCATGGCGGTGGAGGTCACCACCCCCGAGGAGTACATGGGTGACGTGATCGGCGACCTGAACTCCCGCCGTGGACAGATCCAGTCCATGGACGAGCGTTCCGGTGTCCGTCTCGTCAAGGCCCTCGTGCCCCTCTCCGAGATGTTCGGCTACGTGGGTGACCTGCGCAGCCGTACGCAGGGTCGAGCCAACTACTCGATGGTGTTCGACTCCTACGCGGAGGTTCCGTCCGCTGTCGCCCAAGAAATTGTGGCGAAGGTTCGCGGCGAGTAGTCGCGAACACGTAACCAATCCGGTCCCGCCCCCTCGAGGGGCGGGCCGGGTACCAGATAGCTCTGTACGTCTAGGAGACATCCAGTGGCGAAGGAAAAGTTCGAGCGGACTAAGCCGCACGTCAACATCGGCACCATCGGTCACATCGACCACGGCAAGACCACGCTGACCGCGGCCATCACCAAGGTGCTGCACGACGCGTACCCGGAGATCAACCCGTTCACCCCGTTCGAGGACATCGACAACGCTCCTGAGGAGCGCGAGCGCGGTATCACCATCTCCGTCGCCCACGTCGAGTACCAGACCGAGGCTCGTCACTACGCCCACGTCGACTGCCCGGGTCACGCGGACTACGTGAAGAACATGATCACCGGTGCCGCCCAGATGGACGGCGCGATCCTGGTCGTGGCCGCCACCGACGGCCCGATGCCGCAGACCAAGGAGCACGTGCTCCTGGCCCGCCAGGTCGGCGTGCCCTACATCGTGGTGGCCCTGAACAAGGCCGACATGGTGGACGACGAGGAGATCTTCGAGCTCGTCGAGCTCGAGGTCCGCGAGCTGCTCAGCGAGTACGAGTTCCCCGGCGACGACATCCCCGTCACCAAGGTCTCCGCGCTGAAGGCCCTCGAGGGCGACCCGGAGTGGGGCAAGTCCGTCCTGGAGCTCATGGGCACCGTGGACGAGTACATCCCCGAGCCCGAGCGTGACACCGACAAGCCCTTCCTGATGCCGATCGAGGACGTCTTCTCGATCACCGGTCGCGGCACCGTCGTCACCGGCCGCATCGAGCGCGGCATCGTCAACGTCAACGAGACCGTCGACATCGTCGGTATCAAGGACGAGAAGCAGACCACCACGGTCACCGGTGTCGAGATGTTCCGCAAGCTGCTCGACCAGGGCCAGGCCGGCGACAACGTCGGTCTGCTCCTGCGCGGCATCAAGCGCGAGGACGTCGAGCGCGGCCAGGTCGTCATCAAGCCGGGCACGACCACCCCGCACACCGAGTTCGAGGCCCAGGTCGTCATCCTGTCCAAGGACGAGGGTGGCCGCCACACGCCGTTCTTCAACAACTACCGCCCGCAGTTCTACTTCCGCACCACCGACGTCACCGGCGTCGTGACGCTGCCGGAGGGCACCGAGATGGTCATGCCCGGTGACAACACCGAGATGACCGTCCAGCTGATCCAGCCGGTCGCGATGGAAGAGGGCCTGAAGTTCGCCATCCGCGAGGGTGGCCGGACCGTGGGCGCCGGTCGCGTCACGAAGATCATCAAGTAGCACACGACGGGAAGGCTCCTCCCGGAGCCGACCCGACGTGCCGGGCGGGCCGCCCATTCCGGCGGCCCGCCCGGCACAACGAAAAGACGTCATCGGGCTCTGTGACGGTGACGCACCGCAGGGGCAAGCCCTGTTGCGGTTTCTCAAGGAAATAGGGGCTCACGGCTGTACGGCGGTCTCCGCCGGGCCTGGGCTTCTGTGACCGGACACCGTTACGGACACTGAAGCGAAGGACGAACAGGCCACATGGCGGGACAGAAGATCCGCATTCGGCTAAAGGCCTATGACCACGAGGTCATCGACAGCTCGGCGAAGAAGATCGTCGAGACTGTGACGCGAACTGGCGCACAGGTCGCGGGCCCGGTGCCGCTGCCGACGGAGAAGAACGTTTACTGCGTCATCCGATCGCCGCACAAGTACAAGGACTCGCGCGAGCACTTCGAGATGCGCACCCACAAGCGGCTGATCGACATCATCGACCCCACGCCGAAGACCGTCGACTCGCTCATGCGTCTCGACCTCCCGGCCGGCGTTGACATCGAGATCAAGCTTTAAGGACGCACAGACATGGCCACCAAGCAGATCAAGGGAGTCCTGGGCGAAAAGCTCGGCATGACCCAGGTCTTCGACGACGCGGGCAAGATGGTGCCCGTGACGGTCCTGAAGGCCGGTCCGTGCGTCGTGAGCCGGATCCGGACCCCGGACACCGACGGCTACTCCGCCATCCAGATCGGTTACGGGCAGATCAACCCGCGCAAGGTCAACAAGCCGCTCGGCGACTACCTGCGCAAGAACGACCTGACCCCGCGCCGCCACTACGTCGAGGTCCGCACGACCGACGCCTCCGAGTACACGCTCGGCCAGGAGGTCACCGCGGACGTCTTCGAGACCGGCCAGAAGGTCGACGTTTCGGGCAAGAGCAAGGGCAAGGGCTTCGCCGGTGTGATGAAGCGCCACGGCTTCCGTGGTCTCTCCGCCTCGCACGGCACCCAGCGCAAGCACCGCTCTCCCGGTTCCATCGGCGGCTGCGCCACGCCCGGCCGCGTTTTCAAGGGCATGCGGATGGCCGGGCGCATGGGCAACGTGCGCAAGACCGTCCAGAACCTGACCGTCCACTCCGTGGACACGGAGAAGGGCCTCATCCTGGTCAAGGGTGCTGTTCCCGGTCCCAACGGCGGTCTGGTGCTCGTCCGCACCGCTGTGAAGGGGGACAAGTAAGCCATGGCCCAGATCGAGGTCAAGAACCCCGAGGGCGGCGCCAAGGGCAGCGTCGAGCTGCCGGAGAGCGTCTTCGCCCAGCAGGTCAGCATCCCGCTGATCCACCAGGTCGTGAACGCCCAGCTGGCCGCCGGCCGCCAGGGCACCCACGCGACCAAGACCCGCGGCGAGGTCCGCGGTGGTGGTAAGAAGCCGTACCGCCAGAAGGGCACGGGTCGCGCCCGTCAGGGCTCCATCCGCGCTCCGCAGTACACCGGCGGTGGCACCGTCCACGGGCCCCAGCCCCGCGACTACAGCCAGCGCACCCCGAAGAAGATGAAGGCCGCCGCCCTGCGCGGTGCCCTCTCCGACCGGGCGCGCCACGGCCGCATCCACGTCATCAGCCACTTCGTGGCCGAGGACGCCGACGCGAAGCTCACGCAGGCCGCCCTCAAGGCGCTGCGCCAGGTGACCGAGTCCGACAAGGTCCTGGTCGTCCTGGCCCGCGAGGACGAGCACAACCGACGTGCTCTGCGCAACCTCGAAGAGGTGCACATCCTCGACGCCGACCAGGTGAACACCTACGACGTCCTCTACGCGGACGACATCGTGTTCACCGAGGCGGGCTACGCCGAGTTCCTGGCTCACGCCTCCGGCGCCGCCAAGGCCGCTGCTCAGTCCGAGGAGGACGACCAGTGAGGATCCCCGACCCGCGGGACATCATCATCGAGCCGGTGATCTCGGAGAAGAGCTACGGGCTCATGGACGAGAACAAGTACACGTTCATCGTTCACCCGGACGCCAACAAGACCCAGATCAAGATCGCCATCAAGGAGATCTTCGAGGTCGATGTCACCGCTGTGAACACGATCAACCGCAAGGGCAAGCGCAAGCGCACCCGTTTCGGGTTCGGCAAGCGCCCTGACACCAAGCGCGCGATCGTCAGTGTCGCGGACGGCCAGCAGATCGACATCTTCGGTCGCTAGCAGTCCCGCCTGACCGCTCCACACCAGTAACACGTAAAGGAATGCACGAAGAAGATGGGCATTCGTAAGTACAAGCCGACGACGCCGGGTCGTCGCGGTTCCAGCGTGAGCGACTTCGTCGAGATCACGCGCTCGGAGCCCGAGAAGTCCCTGGTCCGTCCGCTCCACTCCAAGGGCGGCCGCAACGGCCACGGCCGTATCACCGCCCGCCACCAGGGCGGTGGCCACAAGCGCGCCTACCGCGTGATCGACTTCCGTCGTCACGACAAGGACGGCGTGCCGGCCAAGGTCGCGCACATCGAGTACGACCCGAACCGCACCGCGCGCATCGCCCTCCTCCACTACGTGGACGGTGAGAAGCGCTACATTCTCGCGCCCGCCGGCCTCAAGCAGGGCGACCGCGTCGAGAACGGCCCGCAGTCCGACATCAAGCCGGGCAACTGCCTCCCGCTGCGCAACATCCCCACGGGTACGTTCGTGCACGCGGTCGAGCTGAAGCCGGGTGGCGGTGCCAAGCTGGGCCGCTCCGCGGGTACGCAGATCCAGCTCCTGGCCAAGGAGGGCCGGTACGCCACGCTGCGTATGCCCTCCGGCGAGATGCGCATGGTCGAGATCTCCTGCCGCGCGACCGTCGGCCAGGTGGGCAACGCCGAGCAGTCCAACATCAACTGGGGCAAGGCCGGCCGCTCGCGGTGGAAGGGCAAGCGCCCGACCGTCCGCGGTGTGGTCATGAACCCCGTCGACCACCCGCACGGTGGTGGCGAGGGCAAGACCTCCGGTGGTCGCCACCCGGTCAGCCCGTGGGGCAAGAAGGAAGGCCGGACCCGGGCCAAGAACAAGGCCAGCGACAAGCTGATCGTTCGGCGTCGGCGCAGCGGCAAGAAGAAGCGGTAAGGAGCACGTCTGATGCCACGTAGCCTGAAGAAGGGCCCGTTCGTCGACGACCACCTTCTCAAGAAGGTGGAGACGCAGAACGAGGCCAACACCAAGAACGTCATCAAGACGTGGTCCCGTCGGTCCATGATCATCCCCGAGATGATCGGCCACACCATCGCCGTCCACGACGGTCGCAAGCACGTCCCCGTGTTCGTGTCCGAGTCCATGGTCGGCCACAAGCTCGGCGAGTTCGCTCCCACGCGTACTTTCCGCAGCCACGTCAAGGAAGACCGCCGTAGCCGCCGTTAGTCGGTTGCAACAGGCAGTAAGAACCACGTTCTCCACGGTGAGTGGAGATGAATTTCCGTGAGCGAGGGAAAAGCGATGGGAACGAGGGCACAGGCACGGTTCGTCCGTGTTACGCCCCGAAAGGCCCGCCGGGTGGTGGACCTTATTCGCGGGTTGCCCGCTGACGAGGCACAGGCGGTGCTCCGGTTCGCGCCCCAGTCGGCGAGCGAGCCTGTTGGCAAGGTACTGGCCAGTGCCATCGCCAACGCCGAGCACAACGACAAGCTGGACCGCGAGTCGCTGGTCGTCGAGGGTGCGTGGGTGGACGAGGGTCCGACCCTGAAGCGCATTCGGCCCCGCGGCTTCGGTCGGGCTTTCCGGGTGACCAAGCGTACGAGCCACATCACCGTGGTCGTCGCCGAGCGCTCGGGCGCCTCGTCCAAGACCAAGGAAAGGACCCGATAGTGGGGCAGAAGGTTAACCCGCACGGGTTCCGCCTCGGCATCACCACCGACTTCAAGAGCCGCTGGTACGCCGACAAGTCCTACAAGGACTACGTCAAGGAAGACGTCGCGATCCGTCGGATGCTGACCCGCGGCATGGAGCGCGCGGGCATCTCCAAGGTCGAGATCGAGCGCACCCGTGACCGCGTCCGCGTCGACGTCTACACCGCCCGGCCGGGCATCGTCATCGGCCGCCGCGGCGTGGAGGCCGACCGCATCCGGACCGACCTCGAGAAGCTGACCTCCAAGCAGGTCCAGCTGAACGTCTTCGAGGTCAAGAACCCGGAGGTCGACGCGCAGCTGGTCGCCCAGGGCGTCGCCGAGCAGCTCGGCAGCCGTGTGGCGTTCCGCCGCGCGATGCGCAAGGCCATGCAGAGCGCGATCAAGTCCGGTGCCAAGGGCATCCGGATCCAGTGCGGTGGCCGTCTGGGCGGGGCCGAGATGTCCCGCTCGGAGTTCTACCGCGAGGGTCGCGTGCCGCTGCACACGCTGCGCGCCGACATCGACTACGGCTTCTTCGAGGCCCGCACGACCTTCGGCCGCATCGGCGTGAAGGTCTGGATCTACAAGGGTGACGCTCCGGCCACCCGCGCCGAGCGCGAGGCGGCCCAGGCCGCGCAGCGCTCCGCCGGCGGTGGCGGTGGCGGCGGCGGACAGCGCCGCGAGCGCCCGCAGCGCCGCCGTCGCGGCGGTGCCGGTGGCGGTCAGCCCCAGAACGCCGAGGCCAAGGCCCCGGCCGAGTCCGCTCAGTCCGAGGGGAGCTGACCAGTGCTTATTCCTCGTAAGGTCAAGTACCGCAAGCAGCACCACCCCGACCTGCGCGGCAAGGCAAAGGGCGGGACGACCGTCAACTTCGGTGAGTTCGGCATCCAGGCTCTGGAGTCGGCTTACGTGACGAACCGGCAGATCGAGTCCGCTCGTATCGCCATGACGCGTCACATCCGCCGTGGCGGCAAGGTCTGGATCAACATCTTCCCGGACCGCCCGCTGACCAAGAAGCCCGCCGAGGTCCGCATGGGTTCCGGTAAGGGTTCCCCGGAGTGGTGGGTCGCGCCGGTCAAGCCCGGTCGTGTGATGTTCGAGCTGTCGGGCGTGCCCGAGGACATCGCCAAGGAGGCGATGCGCCGTGCCATGCACAAGCTCCCGATGAAGTGCAAGTTCGTTAAGCGGGAGGGGGAGTGATGGCGAAGTCCGTGACTGCCCAGGAGCTCCGCGACCAGTCCGTCGAGGACCTGGCCGCCAAGCTCAAGGAAGCCAAGGCCGAGCTCTTCAACCTCCGCTTCCAGGCCGCGACCGGTCAGCTCGACAACCACAGCCGACTGCGCACCGTCAAGCGCGAGATCGCGCGGATCTACACGATCCTGCGCGAGCACGAGCTGGGTATCGCCCCGCTGTCTGGTGAGTCGGCGCAGGAGTCGAAGGAAGCAGCCGAATGAGTGAGAACCAGACCGAGGCGCGCAACTACCGCAAGGTCCGCGAAGGCTACGTCGTCAGCGACAAGATGGACAAGACCGTCGTCGTCGAGGTCGAGGACCGTGTGAAGCACGCTCTGTACGGCAAGGTCATCCGCCGTACGACCAAGTACAAGGCGCACGACGAGGCGAACTCCTGCGGCGTCGGCGACCGTGTCCGAGTGATGGAGACGCGGCCGCTCTCCGCGACGAAGCGTTGGCGCGTCGTGGAGATCCTGGAGAAGGCTAAGTAACCCCAGCCTGTCGGCGGCCGACACCCGTTGTCGGCCGCCGGCGCGAGGGGTGCAGACCACCTAGCCGTGCGGCAGTGGACCGCACGCATCACATCAGGAGCAGACGTGATTCAGCAGGAGTCGCGACTCAAGGTCGCCGACAACACGGGTGCGAAGGAAATTCTCACCATCCGTGTTCTCGGTGGCTCGGGTCGGCGCTACGCCGGGATCGGCGACACGATCGTCGCCACGGTGAAGGACGCCCTGCCTGGCGCTGGAGTCAAGAAGGGCGACGTCGTCAAGGCCGTTGTCGTGCGCACCGTCAAGGAGCGCCGCCGGCCCGACGGCTCCTACATCCGCTTCGATGAGAACGCTGCCGTGCTCATCAAGGACGGTGGGGACCCGCGAGGCACCCGTATCTTCGGCCCGGTGGGCCGCGAGCTGCGGGACAAGAAGTACATGCGCATCATTTCGCTTGCGCCGGAGGTGCTGTAGGCGATGAAGATCAAATCTGGCGACGAGGTCATCGTCATCGCCGGCAAGGACAAGGGTGCCACGGGCAAGGTCGTCAAGGCCCTGCCCAAGGAGGACCGTGTCGTCGTCGAGGGCGTCAACCTGGTCAAGAAGCACAGGAAGGCCAACCCGGCGGGCGGCCAGCAGGGCGAGGTCGTCACCAAGGAGGCCCCGATCCACGTGAGCAACGTCGCGCTCGTGGAAGACGGCAAGGCCGCCCGGGTGGGCTACCGCTTCGAGGAAGACGGAACCAAGGTTCGGGTCTCCCGCCGCACCGGTAAGGACATCTGATGACGGTTACCAACGACATCACGGCCCCGCCGATGCCGCGGCTCAAGGAGAAGTACCGGAACGAGATCGTTCCGGCCCTCAAGGACGAGCACGGCATCGCCAACATCATGCAGGTCCCCGGTCTGACGAAGATCGTGGTCAACATGGGTGTCGGTGAGGCGGCGCGTGACGCCAAGCTCATCCAGGGCGCGATCGCCGACCTGTCGGCGATCACCGGGCAGAAGCCGCGGGTCAACCGGGCGAAGAACTCCATCGCGCAGTTCAAGCTGCGCGAGGGCCAGCCGATCGGCGCCAGCGTCACGCTGCGCGGCGACCGGATGTGGGAGTTCCTCGACCGGCTGCTCTCCCTGGCGCTGCCCCGTATCCGGGACTTCCGAGGCCTGTCCCCGAAGCAGTTCGACGGGAACGGCAACTACACCTTCGGTCTGACCGAGCAGGTCATGTTCCACGAGGTGGACCCGGACAAGGTCGACCGCGTGCGTGGGATGGACATCACCGTCGTCACCAGCGCGATCAACGACGACCAGGGCCGCAGCCTGCTCAAGCGGCTCGGTTTCCCGTTCAAGGAAGCCTGAGGGGTAAGCACACATGGCTAAGAAGGCTCTGATCGCCAAGTCGCAGCGGAAGCCGAAGTTCGGCGTTCGCGCGTATACTCGATGCTCGCGGTGCGGTCGCCCGCGCGCCGTCTTCCGGAAGTTCGGCCTGTGCCGCATCTGCTTCCGCGAGATGGCCCACCGGGGCGAGCTGCCCGGTATCACCAAGTCGAGCTGGTAGTCCCCGGCGGGGCCGACCCGCGCCCGTCCCCCTGAGACGGCGTGTGCGGAGATCGGCCCCACCGAGGCGCCGGCCGGCGCCTCACAGAAGTGTCCGCCCCCTCACGGGTGCGCGGAACAGCATGATTTCAACCAATCAGGGCACGGCAGTCCCGGGAGGGACGGCGGTGCCCACGACCACGCCGAAGGTCCGGTCGTGCGTCCCCGGGGTCCGCTCCGGGGAACGGGTTCTGGAAAGACCCGCACACGGAAACCGCGGTGAGGAAGGGCCAGTCGGCCATGACGATGACCGACCCGATCGCAGACATGCTGACGCGTCTGCGTAACGCGAATTCGGCTTACCACGACACCGTGGCGATGCCGTACTCCAAGATCAAGGCGCACATCGCCGAGATCCTCCAGCAGGAGGGCTTCATTCAGGGCTGGCGGAGCGAGGACGCCCAGGTGGGCAAGAACCTCGTCCTGGACCTGAAGTACGGCCCCACCCGGGAGCGTTCGATCGCGGGCATCCGCCGGGTCTCCAAGCCCGGTCTGCGGGTGTACGCCAAGAAGGAGAACCTGCCCCGGGTCCTCGGAGGCCTCGGTGTGGCGATCATTTCGACGTCCGGTGGCCTGATGACTGACAAGCAGGCCAAGAAGAACGGCGTTGGCGGCGAAGTCCTCGCCTACGTCTGGTAACCAGGGAGAGATTGAAGCATGTCGCGTATCGGTCGACTGCCGATCTCGGCCCCCAAGGGCGTCGAAGTCACGATTAACGGGCAAGACGTCACTGTCAAGGGGCCGAAGGGCGAACTGAAGCACACCGTCGCCGAGCCGATCACCGTTGGTAAGGACGCCGAGGGCGTCGTCACGGTGTCCCGCCCGGACGACAAGCCGGAGAACCGCTCGCTGCACGGGCTGACCCGTGCGCTGCTGGCGAACCTGGTCGAGGGCGTCTCCAAGGGGTACGCCAAGACCCTGGAGATCCACGGCGTCGGTTACCGCGTCCAGGCCCGCGGCTCCAACCTGGAGTTCTCGCTGGGCTACAGCCACCCCGTCGTGGTGGAGCCCCCGGAGGGCATCACCTTCCGCGTGGAGAAGCCGACGCTCCTCCACGTCGAGGGCATCGACAAGCAGCTCGTGGGTCAGGTCGCGGCGAACATCCGCAGTCTGCGCAAGCCCGACCCGTACAAGGCCAAGGGCGTGCGGTACCAGGGTGAGCACATCCGCCGCAAGGCCGGAAAGGCTGGTAAGTAGGCATGGGTATCACCGTGGCCCGCAAGCGGACCGCCAAGCGCGCGACCTCGCGTGCGCGCCGCCAGTTCCGCGTCCGCAAGAAGATCTTCGGCACCGCCGAGCGTCCGCGCCTGGCCGTGTTCCGCTCCTCCAAGCACATCGTCGCCCAGGTCATCGACGACGTCCAGGGTCACACCCTGGTGGCGGCCTCCAGCGTCGAGACCGACCTGCGCTCCTTCGAGGGCAGCAAGTCGGACAAGTCCGCCGAGGTGGGCCGTCTCATCGCTGAGCGCGCCAAGGCCGCCGGCATCTCCACCGTGGTCTTCGACCGCGGCGGGTTCCAGTACGCCGGCCGGATCGCCAAGCTCGCCGACGCGGCGCGCGAGGGCGGGCTGGAGTTCTAGGCGTATGACCTCTGTAAAGGCTGAGATCAACCACGAGAAGAGGAACCACTGATGGCTGCAGCACCGCGGCGCGGCGCCGGTGGCGAGCGGCGTGATCGCCGTGACGATCGCCGCGGCGGCGCCGCAGACAAGGGTGTCTCCTACATCGAGAAGGTCGTGACCATCAACCGGGTCGCGAAGGTCGTCAAGGGCGGCCGTCGCTTCTCCTTCACCGCCCTGGTCGTCGTCGGCGACGGCAACGGCATGGTCGGTGTGGGTTACGGCAAGGCCAAGGAGGTCCCGGCCGCGATCGCCAAGGGTGTCGAGGAGGCGAAGAAGAACTTCTTCCGCGTCCCCCGCATCCAGGGCACGATCACGCACCGGGTCCAGGGTGAGGCCGCCGCCGGCGTCGTCCTGCTCCGTCCGGCCGCCCCGGGTACCGGTGTCATCGCCGGCGGTCCCGTGCGCGCCGTCCTGGAGTGCGCCGGCATCCACGACATCCTGAGCAAGTCGCTCGGGTCGTCCAACCCGCTGAACATCGTGCACGCCACGGTCGCCGCTCTCAAGGGGCTCAACCAGCCCGAGGAGATCGCCGCCCGCCGTGGCCTGCCGATCGAGGACGTCGCCCCGGCCGCCATGCTGCGCGCTCGCGCTGAGGCGAAGGCAGGAGCCTGACCATGGCCAAGCTCAAGATCACGCAGACCCGTTCCAAGATCGGCGGCAAGAAGAAGCAGCACGCTGCTCTCCAGTCGCTGGGCCTGGGCCGGATCGGCAAGTCCACCGTCCGTGAGGACCGTCCCGAGGTGCGCGGCCAGCTCACGATCGTCTCGCACCTGGTCACTGTCGAGGAGGTCGCGGAATGAGCGACTACAACCCCGACGAGCTGCTCAAGCTGCACCACCTGCGGCCCGCCCCGGGCGCCAACAAGGCCAAGATCCGCAAGGGTCGCGGCGAGGCGTCCAAGGGCAAGACCGCGGGTCGGGGCACCAAGGGCACCAAGGCTCGTAACACCGTCCGTCCCGGCTTCGAGGGCGGGCAGATGCCCCTCATCCGCCGGGTGCCCAAGCTCAAGGGCTTCAGCAACGCCAGGTTCAAGAAGACCTACCAGGTCGTCAACCTGGACAGGCTGAGCGAGCTGTTCCCGGAGGGCGGTGAGGTCACCGTGGAGACGCTGGTGGCCAAGGGCGCCGTTCGCAAGAACGAGCTCGTCAAGGTGCTGGGCACCGGTGAGATCAACGTCGCCGTGCAGGTGAGCGCGAACGCGTTCTCCGCCTCGGCGAAGGAGAAGATCGCCGCTGCCGGTGGCACCACCACCGAGCTGTAGGGGTCAACCCGCATGCGCACTCAGGGGCGCCCGCCCGGACCGGTCGGTGAACGATCGGTCCGGCGGGCGCCCCGCGTGCTTGTGAGTGGTGATCGTTATGACTCACGAACTCAATAGCACGGTGATGGCTGTTACAGTGCCATCTGTTTGACCTCACCGCTTGACGTAGTGTGAGTACTTCCGAGCACCGGGCCACCGCCCGGGGCTGCCGTTCAACGACGATTCAGGATCGGCCGCGATGTCTGGAATCCGTTCCGCCGCCGAAGCCGCGCAGGAGGAGACGTGCTAGGTGCGTTCGTTCGTGCATTCCGCACGCCCGACCTGCGTAACAAGTTGCTGTTCACACTGTTCATCCTGACGCTGTTCCGTCTGGGTTCGGTGATCCCCGCGCCGGGTATCGACTCGGCCGCGATCCGCGACCAGATGGAGATCATCACGGCGGGCGACCAGTCCGGTGTGTACGCGCTCGTCAACCTGTTCAGTGGTGGCGCCCTCCTGCAACTGGCGGTGTTCGCGCTCGGTGTGATGCCCTACATCACCGCGAGCATCATCATCAACCTGCTGACGGTGGTCATCCCCCGCCTCGAGGCCCTCAAGAAGGAGGGCCAGGCCGGGCAGAGCAAGATCACCCAGTACACCCGCTACCTGACACTGATGCTCGCGGTCCTCCAGGCCACCAGCATCGTCGCCATGGCCCGGACCGGCGCCCTGTTCCAGGGGGCCATCTCGGTCAACTCCTACATGCCCAACCAGGACATCCTCACCCTGGTGACCATCGTCTTCGTGATGACCGCGGGCACCTGCATCATCATGTGGTTCGGCGAGCTCATCACCGAGCGCGGCGTGGGCAACGGCATGTCGCTGCTGATCTTCACCCAGGTCGTCGCGATGTTCCCCGCCTCGATCATGAGCCTCTTCCAGGAGCGCTCGGTCTGGATCTTCACGGTCATCTGCATCGCGGGCCTGGCCCTGATCGCGGCCGTGGTGTTCATGGAGCAGGCCCAGCGCCGCATCCCGGTCCAGTACGCCAAGCGCATGGTGGGCCGCCGGATGTACGGGGGCAGCTCGACCTACATCCCGCTCAAGGTGAACCAGGCGGGCATCATCCCCGTGATCTTCGCCTCCTCGCTCCTGTACCTCCCCCAGCTCCTGGTCGGCCTCCTCGGGCAGGACTCGGACAACCGCGTGGTGAACTTCATCTCCACGTACTTCCTCACCGGTACACACCCCGTGTACATGGTGACCTTCTTCGTGATGATCGTCGGTTTCGCGTTCTTCTACGTCGCGATTACCTTCAACCCCACTGAGGTCGCCGACAACATGAAGAAGTACGGTGGGTTCATCCCGGGTATCCGACCAGGGCGTCCGACCGCCGAGTACCTCGACTACGTGCTCACCCGGCTGACGACCCCCGGCTCTCTGTACCTGGGTGTGATCGCTCTGCTGCCGATGGTCGCCCTGGGCGCCAGCGGCGCCGCCAGCGCGAACTTCCCGTTCGGCGGTACGAGCATCCTGATCATGGTCGGTGTCGGGCTGGACACGGTGAAGCAGATCGAGAGTCACCTCCAGCAGAGGAACTACGAAGGTTTTCTGCGATAAATGCGCGCTGTATTGGTGGGGCCGCCTGGGGCCGGTAAAGGCACCCAGGCCCAGATCCTCGCGGCCGAGCTGTCGATCCCGAAGGTGTCCACCGGTGACATCTTCCGGGCCAACGTCAGCGGTGGCACGGAACTCGGCAAGAAGGCCAAGGAGTACATGGACCGCGGTGACCTCGTCCCCGACGAGGTCACCAACGCCATGGTCAAGGACCGCCTCGCCCAGGAGGACGCGGCCGGGGGTTTCCTGCTCGACGGGTTCCCCCGCAACGTCCCGCAGGCCGAGACGCTCAAGGGCATGCTCCGCGACCTGGACACCCGGCTCGACGTCGTCCTGGAACTGCGGGTCGACGAGGACGAGGTCGTGCGCCGGCTCTCGGGCCGCCGCTCGTGTCCGCAGTGCGGCCGCGTCTACCACGTCGAGTACGACCCCCCCAAGGCGGGGGGACGCTGCGACGAGGACGGCGCCGAGCTGTACCAGCGGGAGGACGACCGCGAGGAGACCATCCGCCACCGGCTGAAGGTCTACCGGGAGCAGACCGCTCCGCTCGTGGAGTACTACGAGAAGGAGGGCCTGCTGGCCACCATCGCGGCCACGGGTCCCGTGGCCGAGGTGACCGGCCGCGCCGTGGCCGCCATCGAGGACAAGGCCGGGGCCGGGTCCTGATGTTCGGCAAGGCGAGCGGCGTGCAGATCAAGACGCCGGAGCAGATCGCCCTGATGAGGGCGGCGGGCCAGGTCGTGGCCCGCGCCCTGGACACCCTCCGGGCCGCGGTGCGGCCCGGAGTGTCCACCCTCGAACTGGACTCGCTGGCGGAGAAGGTCATCCGCGACGCCGGCGCGGTCCCCTCGTTCAAGGGCTACCACGGGTTCACCGGCTCCATCTGCGCGTCCGTCAACGAGGAGGTCGTCCACGGCATCCCCAGCGCCGAGCGGGTGCTGGCCGAGGGCGACATCATCTCCATCGACTGCGGAGCCGTCCTGGAGGGCTGGCACGGCGACTCGGCGATCACCGTCGCTGTCGGCGAGGCCCGCCCCGAGGACCTGCGCATGATGGAGGTCTGCGAGGAGTCGATGTGGCGGGGCATCGCCGAGCTGCGGCCCGGTAGGCGCCTGGGCGACATCGGCCACGCGATCGACCACCACATCTCCCACAACGGCGGCTACGGCAACGTCCGCGAGTACGGGGGCCACGGCATCGGCACCGAGATGCACATGGAGCCGCACGTCCTCAACCACGGCCGCCGGGGCAAGGGCCTGCGGCTCGCCGAGGGCATGTGCCTGGCCATCGAGCCGATGACCACGATGGGCACCCAGGACGTCGTCCAGCTGGACGACGGCTGGACGGTCGTGACCCGCGACGGCAAGCGCGCCGCGCACTTCGAGCACTCCGTGGCGATCACCGCGGACGGCCCGCTCGTGCTCACCGCCCGCGAATCCGACCGGGATAAGATCTCACAGATGGGGTTCGTCCAGCCCGCCTGGTAGGCCGGGCCCGGCTCCCGCCGTACGGTGCGGGGGGCGTCAGCACTCACGGGATGCGAGGTGCGCAGTGTCCGACCCGGTTCCGTCGACCCGCACGTCCGACGCCGACCGCGACCGTGTCGCGCAGCTCCTCCAGGAGCACTTCGCGCAGGGCCGCCTGGACCACGAGGAGTTCACCGAGCGCCTGGGCCGCGCCTACAAGGCGCGGACCGTGGGCGAGCTCGAGGTGGTCACCCGCGACCTGCCCGAGCGCGACCTGGCGGAGGTCCGCGGTGCGGCGCCCCGCCGGGAGGAGGGGGCGCCCGCACCGGTGCTGACCCTGCGAGACCCGGCGCTCATGGTGCCCTGGATGCTCTACGCAGGGGTCAACGTCCTCTGCTTCGTGATCTGGCTCATCCTCTTCCTGACCACGGAGTACGACTACCCGTGGTTCCTGTGGGTCATGGGGCCCTGGGGGATCGTGATGGGTGTCGCCACGGTCGGGGTCCTGGCCTCCGGCCGGGGCCGCCGGGACGAGGGCGAGGAGGCCTGAACCGGACCGTGCGGCGCCCGGAGCGGCGCGCGGCGGCCCGCGGGGTCCTGCGGGGCGGAGCGGCGGGACCCTCGGCGGCGCGGTTGCGGGAAGAGATCGGCGGACGGCGGCGTTCCGGGAGAGGCTGCGCGGGTCGCCGGTCCGGAGTGGTTGCCCCGAGGGGATAGACTGTCATTGCCCATACGCGGGCTGTTGGGTCAGTCTGCCTTCTTCGCACCACGTCCTTCCAGTGACGTACCGCTCTGCAGTTGGCCCGAACTTCCAGTGTCCTCGGTGTCGGCGACGCGGGTCCCCCCGTCGTCGGTGCCTTCGCGTCATGTGAAGGGACACCGGGGTCGCGTCGGGTTGTCATGATCGACCAGTTGATGAGCGAGGCGTGGAGGACATGGCCAAGAAAGACGGCGCCATCGAGATCGAGGGCTCCGTTGTCGAGTCCCTACCCAACGCGATGTTCAAGGTAGAGCTCGACAACGGGCACCAGGTCCTTGCCCACATCAGCGGCAAGATGCGGATGAACTACATCCGCATTCTCCCCGACGACCGCGTCGTCGTGGAGTTGAGCCCGTACGACCTCACGCGCGGGCGCATCGTTTACCGCTACAAGTAGACCGTCCGGGCCTCACGGCCGGGACGGCTCCGAGTTCGGAGTCACCATGAAGGTCAAGCCGAGCGTCAAGAAGATCTGCGCGAAGTGCCGCGTGATCCGTCGCAACCGTCGGATCATGGTCATCTGCTCAGACCCGCGGCACAAGCAGCGCCAGGGTTAACACCCGGCCCGCCGGCCGCGGCTGACGCCGTACGGACCCGATCGGGGGGTACTCCCCGGCACGGGACCGCAACACACAACGAACAACCTGCTCCGATCTCCGGGAGCCGCTTCACGCGGCGGGCCCGGGGAGAACCCCCGGTCGGAGGCCGGGGCCTCGTCGATTGGGCGACGAGAGGGTGGAGCGGGTCAGACCTCCGCGAAGGCATGGATGGAGTTTCGCCCACATGGCACGTATTGAAGGCGTCGACCTTCCCCGCGACAAGCGGGTGGAGATCGCTCTCACGTACATCTTCGGGATCGGCCGCACCCGCGCGCTCGAGACCCTGAAGGAAACCGGTGTCGACGGCAACACCCGCGTGTACCAGCTGTCCGAAGAGGACCTGGTCAAGCTGCGCGAGTGGATCGGCGCGAACTACCAGGTCGAGGGTGACCTGCGCCGCGAGGTGCAGGCCGACATCCGTCGCAAGATGGAGATCGGCAGCTACCAGGGCATCCGCCACCGCCGCGGCCTCCCGGTCCGCGGTCAGCGCACCCAGACCAACGCGCGCACCCGCAAGGGCAAGAAGAAGACCGTGGCCGGTAAGAAGAAGGCCGGTAAGAAGTAGTCCGCTCGGACCTTTCGACCGCGTCCGAGAAAACAACGGACCGATGATCTCTGGGAGTTTCGCTCATGCCGCCTAAGGGCCGTCAGGGTGCCGCGCGCAAGGTGCGCCGCAAGGAAAAGAAGAACATTGTCCACGGACACGCTCACATCAAGAGCACGTTCAACAACACGATCGTGAGCATCACGGACCCGACCGGTGCCGTGATCTCGTGGGCCAGCTCCGGCCAGGTGGGCTTCAAGGGTTCGCGCAAGTCGACCCCCTACGCCGCGCAGATGGCCGCCGAGGCCGCCGCCCGCCGTGCCCAGGAGCACGGCGTCCGCAAGGTCGACGTCTTCGTGAAGGGTCCGGGCTCGGGCCGCGAGACCGCCATCCGCTCGCTGCAGGCGACCGGGCTGGAGGTCGGCTCGATCCAGGACGTCACCCCGGTGCCGCACAACGGCTGCCGTCCGCCCAAGCGCCGCCGGGTCTGATCCCGGCCGAGGCGCCCGCGGTCCTACCGCGCGGGCGCCCCGCCGCGCTTGAACCCGCGCCGGGCCCGGAGACGATCCGGGACCGCGCGGGCCGGGTAGGAATCCGAGTGGGAACGCGGGCACCTCGCCGGTGCCCGTTCGGTGGCCGTCAAATAGCGGGCGGCCATGTGGAAGGGAAACACGGACCATGCTGATCGCACAGCGTCCCACGCTGACCGAGGAGCCGATCTCGGACCTGCGCTCGAAGTTCGTCATCGAGCCGCTGGAGCCGGGCTTCGGTTACACCATCGGGAACTCTCTGCGCAGGACCCTCCTGTCCTCCATCCCGGGTGCGGCCGTCACCAGCATCCGGATCGAGGGCGTCGAGCACGAGTTCACCACCGTGCCCGGTGTCAAGGAGGACGTCACGGAGATGATCCTCAACCTCAAGGGCCTGGTCGTCAGCTCCGAGCACGACGAGCCGGTGCTGATGTACCTGCGCAAGCAGGGCCCGGGTGTGGTGACCGCCGCGGACATCGCTCCGCCGGCGGGCGTCGAGGTGCACAACCCCGACCTGCACATCGCCACGCTCAACGGCAAGGGCAAGCTGGAGATGGAGCTGACGGTCGAGCGCGGCCGCGGCTACGTCTCCGCGACTCAGAACAAGCAGGCCGGGCAGGAGATCGGTCGGATCCCGATCGACTCCATCTACTCCCCGGTCCTGCGGGTGACCTACAAGGTCGAGGCCACCCGAGTCGAGCAGCGCACCGACTTCGACCGCCTGATCGTCGACATCGAGACCAAGCCCGCCATCCGTCCCCGCGACGCCGTGGCGAGTGCCGGTAAGACGCTGGTGGAGCTGTTCGGTCTGGCCCGCGAGCTCAACGTCGACGCCGAGGGCATCGACATGGGCCCGTCGCCGACGGACGCCGCCCTGGCGGCCGACCTGGCGCTGCCGATCGAGGACCTCAACCTCACGGTCCGTTCCTACAACTGCCTCAAGCGTGAGGGCATCCACAGCGTTGGCGAGCTGGTTGCCCGCTCCGAGCAGGACCTGTTGGACATCCGCAACTTCGGTGCCAAGTCCATCGACGAGGTGAAGCAGAAGCTCGTCGACATGGGCCTGTCGCTGAAGGACTCCCCGCCCGGATTCGACCCCGGCACCGCGGCCGACTCCTTCGGCTCCGAGGACGACGAGGGCGAGTCCTTCGTCGAGACGGAGCAGTACTGACCTTCGTCGCCCCATGGTCCCCGGCCGAGTGCGGCCGTGGACCGCATCACTAGGAGAACGACACCATGCCCACGCCTACCAAGGGCGCCCGTCTGGGTTCCGGGCCCGCTCACGAGCGGCACATCCTGGCGAACCTCGCCACCTCGCTGTTCCAGCACGGCCGCATCCGCACCACCGAGGCCAAGGCCAAGCGCCTGCGCCCCTACGCCGAGAAGCTCATCACCCTCGGCAAGCGCGGTGACCTGCACGCCCGCCGCCAGGTGCTGACCAAGATCACGGACAAGTCCGTGGTGCACGAGCTCTTCACCGAGATCGGCCCGCGCTACGAGAACCGTCCCGGTGGCTACACCCGTATCACCAAGATCGGTCCGCGCAAGGGCGACAACGCCCCCATGGCGGTCATCGAGCTGGTCGAGGCGCTGGCCGCCAAGCCGGCCGCCGCCGCTCCGGCCGAGCCGGTCGAGGAGACCAAGGCCGAGGAGACCAAGGCCGAAGAGACCGCGGAGGCCACCGAGGCCGCCGAGGCCCCGGCCGAGGAGAACTCCGAGAGCAAGTAGGTCGGGCGTGAGGCACACGGGCGCATCCCGGGTGCACACCGACCGGACGAGTGCCCGATCCCACAGGGGTCGGGCACTCGTGTTTCTCTGAGGCGTCGATGGGATCGATGTGACGGACGAGATGAACGAGGCACCGGAGCCGACGATCCGGATCCGGTTCGACGTGGCCTACGACGGCACCGACTTCTCCGGGTGGGCGGTGCAGCCGAACCGGCGCACCGTCCAGGGCGAGCTGGAGTCGGCGCTGGCCCGGGTACTGCGCCTGCCGGAGGTGACGCTGACCTGTGCCGGGCGCACCGACGCCGGGGTCCACGCCCGGGGCCAGGTGGCCCAGGCCGACGTTCCCGCGGGGACGTGGGAGCGCGAGGGCGAGCGGGTGCTGCGCAGGCTGGCGGGCGTGCTGCCGCCGGACGTGCGGGTGTCCGCGGCCCGCCCCGCCCCGCCCGGGTTCGACGCGCGCTTCTCACCGCTGTTCCGCCGCTACCTGTACCGGGTGAGCGACGCCCCGTACGGGGTGGACCCCCTGCTGCGCAGGGACGTGCTGTGGCACAAGAACCCGCTGGACGCGGACCGCATGAACGCGGCCGCGGAGCTGCTGCGCGGGGAGCACGACTTCGCGGCGTTCTGCAAGAAGCGGGAGGGCGCCACGACCATCCGGGAGCTGCTGCTCCTGGAGTGGGAGCGGGTGGACGACCACCTGCTGCACGGCACGATCCAGGCGGACGCGTTCTGCCACAACATGGTCCGGGCCCTGGTGGGCGCGCTGCTGGCGGTCGGTGACGGCCGCCGCGGGGTCGACTGGCCCGCGCGGGTGCTGGGCGCCGGGGTGCGCGAACCGGCCGTGCACGTGGTCGGCCCCCAGGGGCTGAGCCTGGAGGAGGTGCGCTACCCGGCCGACGGGGAGCTCGCCGCCAGGGCCGGCGCCACCCGCCGGGTCCGCGAGCTGCCCTGCCCCGGCCACTCCGCCTGAGGCGCCTCCGGCGGGGCCTCCCGGCCGGCCCGGTGCCCGCGGTGCCGGGCGGCGGGGGAGCCGACCGCCGGACAGCACGAAGGGGACGTCCGTCCGGACGTCCCCTTCGGCGTTGCGGTGCGGGTCAGCCGCGGTCCTCGGACAGCCTCTCGTAGGCCTCCTCCAGGAAGCCCTCGCTGACCGGGGCCAGGGCGTCGGCGCCCTCGGCGGTCCCGTCGCTGTTGGTGGCCAGGGAGAAGAGCAGGTAGCGGCCCCACTGTCCGCCGCTGCCGTGGCCGCCGGCGTGGCCCAGGCGCTCGGCCGGGGTGCCCTCCTCGCCGGCCAGCCCGGCGAACCACTGGGACTCCTCCAGGTTCTGGGCGTCCAGGGCGGTGGCGGCGCCGTCGGTGTCGGACATCGCGGCCACGCCGACGGTGACGGCCTGCCCCTCGTCCTCGCTCAGGTAGGAGGCGCGGACCAGCTGGCGGCAGCCGTTGTCGGCGAGCACGGTGCCGTAGTCGCCGTGGGCCCCGGCGGCGCAGTCCTCGCCGTCCTCCACGGCCACCCGGGTGAACGAGCCCTGGCCCTCGACCTCCAGGGTCTCGGGGAAGAGGGCGTCGGCGGTCAGGGTCCCCGGGTCGTCCTCCTCGCTGGAGACGGTGGTGGCGTTGTCGGAGGAGCCGCCCAGGCCGCCGCTGGCGAAGTAGAACGTGCCGCCGCCGACGAGGACGAGGGCGAGGGCGAACCCGCCGACCATCAGCGCCTTGCGGCGCCTGCCCGCGGAGTCGTCGTAGCGGTCGTGGTCGTCGTAGCCGCCGTCGTCGTACTCGTCGTAGTCGTTCATCGCCCGGACGTCGAACTGGGCGGTGTCCGCACCGGCGTCCTCGGGGACCTCGTCCCGGAACAGCGGCCGGTTGTCGCCCCGGCCGGCGGGGACGGCGGCGATGTGCTGGGTGGCGCCCATGGCGTCGGCCGGGAACACCGGCTCGGAGGCGGGCGGGACCGGGGGCACCGCGCCGGGGGGCGGGCCCGCCGGGGCGCCCGGCACCGGGGCCATGGGCGGACGGCCGCCGGTGGGCGCGCCGTAGGGCGCCGGGGGGATCTGTCCCGGGCCGGGGCCCATCGGCTGCCCCTGGGGCGCCATCGGTCCCGGAGCCTGCGGGACCTGGCCGTGCGGCCCCTGTCCGTGCGGGACCTGGCCCGGGGCCGGCGGGCGCGGGGCCATGGACGGCTGGCCGCCGGTGGGCGCGGCGTAGGGGGCCGGGGGAAGCTGGGCCTGCGGGGGCTGTGCCGGCTGGGGACGGGCCTGCGGGGGCTGCGGGAAGTGGGGGCCGGAGGGCTGGGCGCCCGGTCCCGCCGGCGCGCCCGGGGGCGGCCCGGCGGGCGGCAGCGGGCCGCCCTGGGTCTGCGCCGGGGGGAGGGGGCCGCCCTGCGTCTGGTTCGGGGGGAGGGGCAGACCGCCCTGGTACTGTCCCGTCTGGGGACCCGTCTGGGGGTGTCCGACGGGCGCGCCGTACGGGTTCTGCGGCGGCTGCACGCCCGGCGGCAGGCCGGGGGCGCCCGGAGGGCCCTGAGGTGACGCCTGCGGCGTCTGCGGGCCGGGGGCGGCCTGGTGTCCCGGGAAGCCCTGCTGCGGCCCGCTCGGGGGGAACGCGGGGTGCTGCGCCTGCGGACCGGAGGGCGAGCCTTGGCCGGGCAGTGGTCGACCGCCCTGCGGACCGGAGGGGTACTGGTCGGGGTGGGGGGAACCGAGCAGGTCCTGGCCGTCACCGGGCTCCGGCCCGTCGGGACCGTACTGTGGCGGGTTCGGATGGGTACTGATGGGAGTCTCCGGAGGCGTTGGGGAATGGGACTTGACCAAAGCCCGTGCCCGCGATGTTTCCGCTGGCGTGCCGGGGTGACGGGCATCTCGTCGGCGCCCGTCGTTCCGGGCGGAGACCGGCCTTTCGGTGCAAGGGTAGCCAACACCCGGGCGCGGAAAGGACGAAGCACTCCACGCAACGGGCATAATGAAAGACGGAGAGGTCACGGATGTGACCCCGTGCCGGCGCTTTCCCCGCCGAGCGTGGTCCTGCCGGTCTGCCCCAACCGCTGGCTTTGACCTGCGCGACGGTGGCCAGTAGGATATTCCGTCGTGCGTTTGAGTTGCCGTGGGCCCCGGGACTTTCACTGAATCCCGGTGCCGATCCACGCACCATCGTCTGCGCACTCACCACCGGACCGTCCTGAAGATGTGGCACGGGACGTCCGGTCCAAACGCCCCGCGCCCGCGGGTGTGTTTCGTAATACGAGTCCACCATCCCGAACCAGGGGGATGGGGCAGCCGACTGAAGAGCGAAGGCAAACGATCGTGCGCACCTACAGCCCCAAACCAAACGATGTTCAGCGTCAGTGGCACGTTGTCGACGCCACCGATCTCGTGCTCGGGCGTATGGCGAGCCAGGTTGCCACGCTCCTCCGGGGCAAGCACAAGCCGTACTACGCGCCCCACATCGACACCGGCGACTTCGTGATCGTCGTGAACGCCGACAAGGTCGCCCTCACCGGCAAGAAGCTGGAGCAGAAGCGGGCCTACCGGCACTCCGGCTACCCCGGCGGTCTGCGTTCCGTCGGCTACGCCGAGCTGCTGGAGAAGAACCCCGAGCGGGCCATCGAGAAGGCCGTCAAGGGCATGCTGCCCAAGGGCTCTCTCGGCCGCCAGATGGCCAAGAAGCTGAAGGTGTACTCCGGTTCGGAGCACCCGCACCAGGCCCAGCAGCCGGTTCCGTTCGAAATCAGCAAGATCCAGCAGCCCGCCTAGGCGTTCGCGAGCTTCACAGAAACACGAGGAGAACCGTGGTCGAGCCCACCGGTATCGAAGACATCGAGCAGGAGTACGCCGAGAACCCGGAGGAGTTCCCCTCCGAGTACACGAGCGAGTCCGATGAGACGGTCGCCGCCTACGTGCCGACCGCTTCCGGCCCCAGCGCCGGCACCGGCCGCCGCAAGACGGCCATCGCCCGCGTGCGCATCGCGCCCGGCGCGGGTGAGTGGAAGATCAACGGCAAGCCGCTCGAGGTCTACTTCCCCGACAAGGTCCACCAGCAGACCATCAAGGAGCCCTTCGTCTCCCTCGGGTTCGAAGGCGCCTACGACGTCTTCGCCCGGATGAGCGGCGGCGGCCCCAGCGGCCAGGCCGGCGCCCTGCGCCACGGCATCGCCCGCGCGCTGGCGTCCCTGGACCCGGAGAACAACCGCCCGACCCTGAAGAAGGCCGGCTTCCTGACCCGCGACGCCCGCGAGGTGGAGCGCAAGAAGGCCGGTCTCAAGAAGGCCCGCAAGGCGCCGCAGTTCTCCAAGCGCTAAGGCTCATGCGCCGGCTCGCGCTCGGCTGAGCTTCGACCCGTACGTCGTCCCCGTCACCGGGGGCGTCGTACGGGTTTTTCCTTTTCGCGTGGCTTGTGGGTCACACTGATCTTCTCGGCGCCCGACGCGGCGCCACTGCCTGAAGGGGGCTGTCGCCTGTGGGACGGCTGTTCGGTACGGATGGTGTACGCGGGGTCGCCGGGCGCGACCTGACCGCCACGCTCGCCCTGGAGTTGTCCATCGCCGCGGCGAGGGTGCTCGCGGCGGGGATCGAGAGGCGGCGCCCCAGGGCCGTCGTGGGCCGCGACCCGCGCGCCTCCGGCGAGTTCCTGGAGGCCGCCGTGGTGGCCGGGCTCGCGAGCACGGGCGTGGACGTGGTCCGGGTGGGGGTGCTGCCCACCCCGGCGGTGGCCTTCCTCACCGGGGACCTGGGCGCCGACTTCGGCGTGATGCTCTCGGCGAGCCACAACCCGGCGCCGGACAACGGCATCAAGTTCTTCGCCAGGGGCGGCCACAAGCTGGAGGACGCCCTGGAGGACGAGATCGAGGGGCTGCTGGGCGTGCCCTCGACCCCCGCGGTGGGCGCGGCCGTGGGTCGGGTCACCGACGCCGACGACGGGGCCGAGCGCTACATCCGGCACGTGCTGGCCTCGGTCCCCCACTCCCTGGCCGGGCTCAAGGTCGTGGTGGACTGCGCCCACGGCGCCTCCGCCCTGGTGGCCCCCGAGGCGCTGCGCCGCGCGGGCGCCGAGGTCGTCGCCATCGGCGACGCGCCCGACGGCCACAACATCAACGAGGGGTGCGGCTCCACCCATCTGGAGAAGCTCCAGGAGGCGGTGCGGCTGCACGGCGCCGACGCGGGGATCGCCAACGACGGCGACGCCGACCGCTGCCTGGCCGTGGACGCCGGGGGCAACGTGGTCGACGGGGACCACATCCTCGCGATCCTGGCCTCGGAGGCCAAGGAGGAGGGCCGCCTGGCCGGCGACACCCTCGTGGTGACGGTCATGTCCAACCTCGGCCTCAAGCTGGCCATGGAGCGCGAGGGCATCTCCGTGGCGGAGACCGCGGTGGGCGACCGCTACGTCCTGGAGGAGATGAAGCGCGGCGGGTTCTCCCTGGGCGGGGAGCAGTCCGGGCACGTCATCCTGCTGGACCACGCCACCACCGGGGACGGGGTGCTGACCGGCCTGCACCTGCTGGCCGCGATGGCGCACCGCAGGCAGGGGCTGGCGGAGCTGGCCAAGGTCATGACCCGCCTGCCGCAGGTGCTCATCAACGTCCCCGACGTGGACAAGTCCCGCGCCGCCGACTCCGAGGAGCTGTGGGCCGCGGTGCGCGAGGCCGAGAAGGAGCTGGGCGGGACCGGCCGTGTCCTCATCCGTCCCAGCGGCACCGAGCCCAAGGTCCGCGTCATGGTGGAGGCACCCGAGCAGGAGCAGGCGACCGCGGTCGCCGAGCACCTCGCCGGGGTGGTGCGCTCCGCCCTGGGCTGACCGGGGAACGGGGCCATGGACCGGACGCGGTACGGGCACGCCCTGACGGTCGGGGTGGACATCGGCGGGACGAAGGTCGCCGCCGGGGTGGTCACCCCGAGCGGAAGGGTGCTGGCCCGGGTGCGCACCGAGACGCCCGAGCGCAGCAAGAGCCCGGCGGTCGTGGAGGACACGATCGTGTCGGTGGTGGAGGAGCTGCGCTCGGGGTACCCGGTGCGCGCCGTGGGCGTGGGGGCGGCGGGGTTCGTGGACGAGCGCCGCGCGAACGTGCTGTTCGCCCCCCACCTGTCCTGGCGGGAGGAGCCGCTGCGGGAGGCGCTGTCCTCCCGCCTGGGCCTGCCCGTGGTGGTGGAGAACGACGCCAACGCCTCCGCGTGGGCGGAGGTGCGCGCCGGTGCCGCCCAGGGGGTCGACGACGTGGTCGTGGTCAACCTGGGTACCGGCATCGGCGGGGCGATCGTCCTGAACGGGCGCCTGTACCGCGGCCGGTACGGCCTGGCCGGTGAGTTCGGCCACATGACGGTGGTCCCGGGCGGGCACCGCTGCGAGTGCGGCAACCGGGGCTGCTGGGAGCAGTACGCCAGCGGCAACGCGCTCACCCGGGAGGCGCGCGAGCTGGTGGCCGCCGAGTCGCCGGTGGCCCGGGCCCTGCACCAGGCGGTGGCGGGCGACGCGGGGCGGATCACCGGACCCCTGGTGAGCGAGCTCGCGCGCAAGGGCGACCGGGCCTGCACCGAGCTGATGCGCGACGCGGGCCAGTGGCTGGGGGCGGGGCTGGCGAATCTGGCGGCGGCCTTCGACCCGGAGCTGTTCGTCATAGGCGGGGGCGTCTCGGAAGCGGGCGACCTGCTGCTGGGACCGGCCCGGGAGGCGTTCGAGCGCGGTCTCACCGGCCGGGGCTACCGCCCCGAGGCCAGGGTGGTGGCCGCCGCCCTGGGCAACGAGGCCGGGCTGGTCGGCGCGGCCGAGCTGGCCCGCGACGCCCTGCCGTCCCGGCGCCGCCGCCCCACCCGCCGCCGCTGACCCGGCTTCGCCTCCCGGCGCGGACCCGTCGGTCGACGAGTCCCCGGACGCCGACCGCCATGGGGAGGGGGCGGGCACGGCACCGGCGGTCCACCCGCCGGGCGGTGGCACGAACCGGTCGGGGAGCGGCCCGGCGGTCGTCGAGACCTCCGGCGTCGATTCCTGAGCCCGCTGTGATCCGGCCGTCGCCACCACGGCGGGAAGACAGCGTCCGGCGGCGGCCGGGCGGGGCGGAACCCGGGAAGCCGCCTCGGCCCCAGGGCCGGGAAGACGGTTCCGGGCGGGCGGTACTCCGTTCAGCGGTCGTTATATCCGCTGTGTACGCTGGAAACCCTCGTGTCTGATCAATCCCGGAAAGCCACGTCGTGAACCCTCTTCCCACGGACGTACCCTGGGCCTTCGAAGGGCACGGGTCGGCGTGGGTGGAATCCCCGCTCCAGTTCCTGTCCGCCGTGGAGGCCTACGCGGCGCACGGACTGTCCACCCAGGGATGCATCCTCCTGCGCCAGGACGCCACCGGGCTGCCCGGCGTCCACGCCGCCCTGCGCCGCCTGTTCCCCGCGACCCCGCCCGCCGCGCTCGCCCGCCGCCCCACCCGCCCCCGCAGCGCCGACTTCACCTGGGTCATCGGCGACGCGTTCTCCGGCCAGGTACAGCGGCTGCTTCTGCGCGCCCCCCGCTGCCGCCTCGTCCTGGTCGACGACGGACTGGCCGTGTGGCACCTGCTGCGGCTGCTCGCCGCCCCCGCCGTCCAGCCCGTGCTGCGTGCCCGGGTGCGGCGCACCCCGACCCGGCTGGCCCTGGGAGCGGCGGCCGGGCGCGTCCTGCGCCGCGCCGCGGAGGAGGGGCGCCTCACCGTGTTCACCATGCTCCCCCTTCCCGGCGACCTGCGGGAGGCGGCGGCCGCCGTGGGCATCCGGGTGGTGTCCCACGACTTCCCCCTGCTGCGCTCCCTGCCCGAGCACACCCCGCCCGCCGAGCAGCGGATCGTCCTGGGGACCGCCCTGGTCAACGACGGCCTGGTCCGCCTGCCCGACTACCTGGGCTGGCTGGAGCACCAGCTCGCCCGGGGGCCGGTGGCCTACCACCCGCACCGGCGGGAGGACCCCCGGGTGCTGGAGCTGCTGGCGGCCGACCCGCGGGCGCGGCTGGTGCGCACCGGGGTACCCGTCGAGCTGTCGCTGCGCGGGCTCGGCCCCGGGCACACCGTGCGGTCGCTGCCCTCCACCGCCCTGGTGTCCCTGCGGCTGCTGGTGCGCGGGGCGTCGATCGGCACGGACGGGGTGCCCGACCACTGGTGGACGGAACTGGCCTCGCCGGGACTGCGCGAGGATCTGGCGGTGACCACCGCCCTGGTCAACGATGAGGAGCACGCGGGTGGAACGTGAGGGCGACGGACGGATCAGGGTCATGGCGATCGCCGACTCCGATTCCTACCTCAAGTGGTCGGCGGCCCTGCTGGGCGCCCTTCCGGGCGGGGGCTGGGACACCGACCTGGCGGTGGTCCGCTCGCCGGTCGCACCGTCCGCCGACCAGGTCCGGGCCGCCGTCGCCGGGACCCCGCTCCAGGGCCGCGAGGTGCCGGTTCGCGGGGCCCTGGAGCTGAGGAGCCGGCTGCTGCGGGAGCGCCCCGACGTGCTCATGCTCAACTGCACCGGCCCCGTGGTGGACGCGCTCGCCCACGCCCTGGTCGGGGAGCACCGGCCGGTGCTGGTCTCCGGACTGCCCGGCATCTCGGTGCCCGCCACCGAGCGCGCCTGGCTGTACCGCTCGACGGCCGACCTGTTCGTGCTGCACAGCCACCGGGAGGTCGCCGAGTTCACCGAGCTGGGCGCCCGCCTGGGCGCCACCGGGGAGGTCGGCCTGGCCACCCTGCCGTTCCTGCCCGACGCCCGGCCCCGGAACGGCACCGGGCGCCCGCGGGTGGTGTTCGCCTCCCAGGCGAAGGTGCCCGCGGGGCAGGGGCAGCGCGAACAGGTGCTGCTGGCGCTGGCCGCGCTCGCCGGGGCCCGCCCCGACCTGGAGGTGGTGGTCAAGCTCCGGGCCAGGGAGGACGAGGCCCAGACCCACAGGGAGAGGTACCACTACGAGGCGCTGTGGCGCTACCTGGCGGCTCGCGGAGAGGTCCGCGCCGACGCGGTCGCGTTCCGCACCGGGCCGATGGTGGAGTACCTGGAGGACGCGGTGGGGTTCGTGACGGTCAGCTCGACCGCGGCCCTGGAGGCGTTCGCGCTCGACGTGCCGACGCTGGTGCTCACCGACTTCGGGCTCAACGCCGAGCAGATCAACCTGGTCTTCGAGGGCAGCGGGGTGCTGGGCACCCTGGACGACGTGCGCGCCGCCCGGTTCCGCCGGGTGGACGGCGCGTGGCTGCGGGCCAACTACTTCCACCCGGTCCACGAGAACGACTGGGTGCGGCGGCTCACCGCGCTGGTGGCCGCCGCACGCCGGGGGGAGCTGCCGCGGCGGGACTCCCTGCTGGACGGCCCCGAGCAGCAGCGCAGGCGCACGCGCTCCCTGGTGAGGCTGTCGCTCCCCCCGACGGCCGTGCGTCAGCTCGGCCGGGCCCGCAGGAGGCTGCGCGCCTTGCGCGCCAACCTGCGCGGCACGCTGGCGTCGCGCAACTGACCGGAGGGACGGACTCCGGGGGCCGTCAGGCCCAGGGCGGCGATCCGCTTGCGCTTGAAGTGGCGCAGCAGGTCGCCCTCGTAACCGAGCAGGTAGGCGGCCGTCTCCTCGCGCAGGTGCGGGTAGGAGGCGGCCTGCATGCAGTAGCCGACCGCGCGGACCAGCGGCACGAGGTCCTTCTCGTACCGGTCCTCCGTGATGGCGGGCGGGACGCTCTCCCCGGAGTCCAGCAGCCGCGGCATGGTGGTGTCGGCGATGGTGACCGGTACACGGTTGCTGTTCTCGTACGGAGTCAGCCGCTCCAGGAGGGTCTCGGTCCCCATGGTGGCGACCGGGATGCCGTAGAACCTGGAGGCGGTGCTCAGCGCGGTGGAGAAGCAGCTCACGACCAGCGCGGGCCGGGAGACCTCGTAGTAGGCCTCGATGGGCAGGGAGCCCTCGACGAACTCCAGCCGGGAACCGGCGGCCTCGGCCGCCGCGACCAGGGCCGCACGCGCGTCGGCCCCGCTCGCGGGATGGGCCTTGAACGCGACCCGGCGGTGACCGGCCCGAGCACAGGCCCGGACCATGCGCACCTCCAGCTCGGTCTCCTCCTCGGGGGTGAGGAACCCCAGAGCCGACAGGTACTGTCCGAGGACCAGTGCCGGAGCCGTTCCTTCGGAGGTCTCGGAACGCAGCCCCGCCCGCTCCGCGACCTCGGCCATGACCGCTCGGAAGGCGGTGCCGTCTCCCGGTAGGGAGGGGACCCTGTACTCGCTGAGCAGCAGCGGAGCCAGCCCCGGGACCAGGTCCAGGTGCAGGACCCGTTCCACGGCGGTGATGGTCTCCATGGGAAGGGTGTTGCGGGTGGGCCCGTAGCTCATCAGACCGTCGGCGTAGACGGTCACAGGAGCTCCGGGGAAGAGCGGCATGAGAGCTCGTGCGGGCGGCACCTGCACCGACTCCAGAACCAGTTCGACCTCTCCCTCCAACCGCAGGTGGGAGCGGAGCATGCGGCGGAGCATGGGCAGGTCGTTGTTGCGAGGCTGCCAGTGCGAGGGGTGGTTCGGCCAGATGAGCTCGTTGTAGGAGACGACCTCGTGGAAGCGGGAGCGGAGGGCCTCGAATCCGGCGGCCTCGGTCAGGGAGGGCACCGCCTCGGGCTCGGCGGCGTTGTCCACCACCAGAAGGATCCGGTGGTGGTCGCCGAATTCGCCGGAGTCGATCGAGGCGCACAGGCTGGCGGTACCGAAGAAGCGGGTGACGGCGAAGATCTGGGTGCGGTGCGGGGCGGTCATGGTCTCCTGGTTCCGGGACGGCGGGGTGACGGCAGAGCTCATCCGCGCTCCCAGAGGGCCAGCAAGCGCTTGCCTCGCTTGCTCCCCATCTCTCGCAGGGTGCGATCGAGGAGGTCCATCGGCATCGCTCGCAGCGCCTGGGTCCCACGCGCATGGAGTTCGAGCCGCAGCTCCCGGGAAAGCCGGTCCTGGAGGTCGATCTGCCGCAGCAGAATCGCGCAGAAGGTGCGCAGGGCCTTGGGGAGGAAGGCGGAGTCGGCTGGATCGGCGGACACCTCATCCACGACCTGCGTCATGGCTTCGAAGAAGTGCAGCTGGCGCCGGTCACCGATCTGGGTGAGCGAGGTGCCGACCTCGCGGCGGTAGAACACTCCGAGCTCCGGGACCCGGGCGTACGACTTCCCGCGCAGGTGGAGCCGCCAGATCCACGGGCGGTCCTCGCAACTGTGCAGCTTCGGATCGAACCGGAGCAGATCGTCGGTGAGACGTTCCCGGTCGAAGACGCCCGACCACGAGTAGGGGTAGTCGACCATGGTCTTGCTGTCGGTGGGCAGAATGCCCCCACGCGGGTCGAGGGCGCGGTTCACCCGGGCTTCGGGGGCGTGGTGGACGACTCGCCGCCCACCGTGCACCTGTACGTGGTCGGTGCGGATGAAGTCCACGTCCAGGTCGCGGAGGGAGCCCAGGGCACGTGACAGGTACCCGGGCGCCAGCCAGTCGTCGCCGTCCAGGTACGTGATGTACCGCCCCCTGGCCTGGGCGAGCCCCTGATTGCGGGCGTTCGACGGTCCCTGCGGAGTCTCGTTACGGATCAGCCGCAGCCCGGGAAGCGACCTGTGGCGTGTCTCGACGATGTCGCCGGTACCGTCGGTGGAGCCGTCGTCCACGACGATGTACTCGAAGTCGGGGTGGTGGTTGCGGGCCAGGCTCGACAGGGCGGTGCCGATGTAGGGCGCCACGTCCTTGGCCGGGATGATCACCGAGAGGGCGGTCACTGGGTACTCCTCGGCCCGGAGGCCCGTGCGGGCCCCCGGGCGCGGTCCGTGGGGGATGAGCGGGGTGGGGGGATCAGACGGTCGTGCGGCGGAGGCGCTTGCGGGGCTCCTCCTCGCCCGGGAAGACTTTCTTGACGCCGTCGCCGAGGGCCTGCTCGACCACGCGGATGTCGCGGACGAGGTTGCGCAGGCCGGTGGGCTCCAGCGAGGCGGCGTGGTCGGAGCCCCACATGGTGCGGTCCAGGGTGATGTGCCGCTCGATGGCGACGGCGCCCAGGGCGGCGGCGGCCACGGAGATCTGGAGGCCGCGCTCGTGGCCGGAGTAGGCCACGGGGACGCGGTAGCGGTCGCGCAGGGTCTCGATGGTGCGGAGGTTGCCCTCCTCCGGCGGCATCGGGTAGGTGGAGGTGGAGTGCATGATCACTAGGTTGCGGGCGCCCAGGATGGTGACCGCGGCGTCGATCTCGTCCAGGGTCGACATGCCCGTGGACAGCAGGATCGGCTTGCCGGTCGCGGCCAGGGCGCGCAGCAGCTCGTGGTCGGTGATGGAGGCGGAGGCCACCTTGTGCACCGGGACGTCGAACTTCTCCAGGAAGTCCACGGACGGCACGTCCCACGGGGAGGCGAACCAGTCCAGGCCCAGGGTGTCGCAGTACTCGGCGATCTCGGTGTACTCGGACTCGCCGAACTCCACCCGGTGCTTGTACTCCATGTAGGTCATCTCGCCCCAGGGCGTCTGCCGGATCTTGTCCCGCTGCTCGACGGGGACGCAGATCTCCGGGGTGCGCTTCTGGAACTTGACGGCCTGGCAGCCCGCCTCGGCGGCGACGTCGATCAGCTGCTTGGCGAGGCCGAGGTCGCCGTTGTGGTTGATGCCGATCTCGCCGATGACGTACACCGGGTGGCCCGGGCCCACCATGTGGCGCCCGATGCGCAGCGCGGGGATCTCCGCTCTCAGGTGGGAGGGGGCGGTGGCGGTGGCGGTGCTCATGTGGCGTCCTTCTTGTCTGTGTTCTGTGCGCGGAAGAGAAGTACGTGCTCGCAGAGTTCGCGCACGGCGCCGGCCCCGCCGGGGCGGGTCAGGACGAGCCGTGCCGCGGCGAGTACGGCGGGGTGCGCGTCGGGGACGGCGACGGGCCAGCCGACCAGGGACATGCAGCCCAGGTCGTTGACGTCGTTGCCGAGGTAGGCGACGCGTGAGGGGTCGATTCCCTCGTCGGACAGCCAGGAGGCCAGGGCCGCCCGCTTGTCGGAGAGCCCGTGGAGGACGGTGACGCCGAGTTTGTCGGCGCGGGCGCGCACGACGGGGTTCACCTCGGTGGACAGGATGTGCACCCGCACGCCCGCCTCCCCCAGGAGGCGGACGCCCATGCCGTCGGACCTGCTGACCCGGACGGCCTCGGTCCCGTCCTGGGTGACGGTGACGGTGTCGTCGGTGTGGACGCCGTCGAAGTCGGTGACCAGGGCGTCGATGTCCACGGGGGCCGTCTCGGGGGCCGCGACGGGTGCCAGGGCGCGGGCCAGGCGCAGGTCGTCGGGTGTGTCGATCTCGAAGGCGTGCAGGTCGGGGACCTCGCACAGGTCGATGCGGCCGAAGAACCGGTGGCCGCTGGAGCGGAACCCGGCGGTGTCCACGACGTAGAAGGCGCCGGTCTCGCGGTAGTGGGGCTCGCGGTCCTGGCGGCGGGGCCGGTGGGTGTGGGAGTGGTTGACGCCGCGGGCGCCCTCGGGGCGGCGGGCCCACAGGAAGGCGTGGGTGGGCACCGCGGAGAAGACGCTGTCGGCCTCGCCCCCGGTGACGCGGGCGACGGCGGCGTCCAGGTCGGCGGGGTCGATGAACGGGCTGGTGCACTGCACGAACACGGTGGCGTCGGAGAGTTCCCCGGAGGCTTCGAGGGCGTCCAGCGCCTGGAGCAGGACCGCCTCGGAGGAGACCGTGTCGCCGCCCAGGTCGGCCGGGCGCTCCAGCACGCGGGCGCCCGCGGCGCGGGCGGCGGCCGCGATGGCGGGGTGGTCGGTGGAGACGACCGTGTCGGTGATGCTCCCCGCCTCCAGGCAGGACCGGACGGCGCGTGCGATGAGGGGGACACCGCCCACGGGCTCGATGTTCTTGAGGGGAATTCCCTTGGAACCGCCCCGTGCGGGAATGATGGCGGTGACACGCAAGGCACAACTCCGGAGTGAGCGAGGGGGTGGAACGGTGTTCCGAGTCTGGTCGGCTCAGATTACGTCATTCTTCGCACTGGGGACATCGCCTTTATGCGGGCGCCCGGTACTCTGTATCGTGAGCATTCGCCTACGCTCGGCAACGCCTTTTCGGCAAGGGGTTCCGTCGGGTGTCCCGGGTGCTGAGCACGGGTTTTCCGGCTTTTCCGGGGTTCGGTCGAGGGTTTTCCGCGTGCCCTTCCCGGTGATGGGGGTCTTGTAACACGCCGCATGGGTCCGCTCGGTTTACGGGGTAGACTGTTTCGTTATCTTCCGGGGTATTCGAGCGGTCGTCCGGGCGGTGGTGAAGGGTTTTTCTTTCGTTGTGATACGCATCACTGGCAATGTGCGGCGCCTTTGTGTGCGGAGGGTGCCCGGGCGGGGGCGCACGGCTTCGGCGCCGGGGCGGGGGTGCTTGACCGAACCCTGTTCTAGTGCGTGGGTCACATCCTCTGTAGAGTGCGGCCCATGGATCTCAACGGAATCTCCGCCCTCGTTTCGGGCGGCGCGAGTGGCCTCGGTGAGGCCACCGCCAGGGAGCTCGCCTCGGCCGGTGCCACCGTCGTCATCGCCGACCTCAACGCCGAACGCGGCGAGGCCATCGCCAAGGAGATCGGTGGCGTCTTCGTCTCCACCGACGTCTCCGACGAAGAGCAGGTCAAGGCCGCCGTCCAGGCCGCCGTCGACACCGGCGCCCCCCTCCGCGTCGCGGTGTCCTGCGCGGGCATCGGCTGGGCCACCCGCACCGTCGACAGGGACGGCAACCCCCACGACCTGGCCAGCTACCAGAAGGTCATCCAGGTCAACCTCATCGGCACCTTCAACGTGCTGCGCCTGGCCGCGGCCGAGATCGCCAAGACCGAGCCGGTCAACGAGGACGGCGAGCGCGGCTCGATCGTCAACACCGCCTCGCTCGCGGGCATCGAGGGCCAGATCGGCCAGATCGCCTACTCCTCCTCCAAGGGCGGCGTCATCGGCATGACCCTGCCCGCGGCCCGCGACCTCGCGGCCGTCGGCATCACGGTCAACACGATCGCCCCCGGCATCCTGGAGACCCCGATCTACGGCGAGGGCGAGGCGTCCGAGCAGTTCAAGCAGCGCCTGGCCGCCCCGGTGCCCTTCCCCAAGCGCCTGGGCACCGCCGCCGAGTTCGCCAAGCTGGCCCGCACCCTGCTCGAGGTCAGCTACATCAACGGCGAGGTCGTCCGCATCGACGGCGCCCTCCGCATGCCTCCGAAGTAAGGGGACACCGTGTCCGACGAGGTTCTCTACACGGCCGAGGACGGCGTCGCCGTCATCACCATCAACCGGCCGCAGGCCAAGAACGCGGTGAACGCCGCGGTCGCCAAGGGCATCGCCGAGGCGCTCGACGACCTGGACTCGCGCAAGGATCTGGTGGTGGGCATCCTCACCGGCGCGGGCGGGACCTTCTGCGCCGGGATGGACCTGAAGGCCTTCATGAAGGGCGAGGTCCCGCTGGTCGAGGGCCGCGGGTTCGGCGGGTTCGCCGAGTCCCCGCCCAGGAAGCCGCTGATCGCCGCGGTCGAGGGCTACGCCCTGGCCGGCGGGTTCGAGGCGGTGCTCGCCTGCGACCTGGTCGTGGCCGCCGAGGACGCCAGTTTCGGCATCCCCGAGGTCAAGCGCGGCCTGGTCGCCGGTGCGGGCGGCCTGCTGCGCCTGCAGCACCGCGTCCCGCGCAACCTGGCGATGGAGTTCGCCCTGACGGGCGACTTCGTCGGTGCCCCGCGCATGGCGGAGCTGGGCCTGGTCAACAAGGTCACCGCCCCGGGCGGCGCCCTGGAGGGCGCCAGGGAGCTGGCAGCGCGGGTGGCCGCCAACGGCCCGCTCGCGGTACGGGTCTCCAAGCAGATCATCACCGCGTCGGACGACTGGTCCACCGCGGAGATGTGGGAGAGGCAGAACGAGCTGGCGGGCCCGGTCTTCGTCAGCCACGACGCCATGGAGGGCGCGGCGGCCTTCGCCGAGAAGCGCGCCCCGGTGTGGAAGGGCGAGTAGCCCGGCGCACGGCACCGCGGAGGCCGCCCGGCCGGGCGGCCTCCGCGGCCTGTCAGCCCGCGGACCCCGCGGATCCCGACCCCCGTGGCTCCGCCACCGGACCGGAGGCGTCGGAGGGCCCGGGACCCCCGGGCTCCCGCGGCTCCGCCCCGTGCGGGGCCCGGTCGCGCACCGTCCACCGGGAGACCGCCCGGGAGAGGGCGGTGACCGGCCGCTCCATCGGGCCGGGGCCCAGGGTGAGCCGCCACACGGTGGCGAACACCAGTGAGAACACCATGACGGTCTCCACCGTGTAGGTCTCCACCCAGTGGGCCCAGCCGGGCAGGAGCATCCCGTTCACCGCCCACAGCACGACCCCGTGCGCGGTGTACAGGGTGAGCGTCATCGCGCCGACGGCGGCCACCGGGTAGAGCGCGACCCGCATCGGGCGCGTCCCGGCGAGCAGCAGGCACAGGCCGACCACGGCCATCGCCACACCGGTGTTGCCGGCCACCTCGAAGGTGCTGTTGCCGTGGGGGTAGGCCTCCAGCGCGGCCCACCAGGGCGTCACGTCGCGCTCACCGGGCAGGAACCGGGAGATCGGCCCCAGCAGCAGCCAGGACGACCCGTAGCCGAGGAGGGCCAGGCCGGCCCCGCCGCCCACCAGCCACCACCGCACCCGCCGCGAGCGCAGGCCGGTGCGGGCGACCGCCATCCCCGCCAGTACGTAGGCCATGAACACCGTGGCCGGGTACAGGCCGAACACCAGCAGGTCCAGCGGGCCCTCCAGGGCGTCGAGGGAGAACAGCGGCATCTCCTCGGAGAACTCCTCCCCCGGGGACCCGTCCTCGGCGAAGGGGTCCTTCCCGCTCTCCTCCAGGGAGGCCCAGTACGCCTCCTTCTCCTCCACCCACTCGGGGTCGCCCCAGGTGGCCTCCCACTCGGCCTCCTCCTCGGGCGTCCACTCCTCCACGTAGGAGTCGGACCCGCCGAGCCCGGCCGGCAGGTACTGGACGGCCAGCGTCGCCTGCGGGCCGACCAGGGCCACCGCGACCGCCAGCGCCGCCAGGTGGCGGGTGCGCAGCCACAGCAGGGGCACCGCCAGCAGGAAGAACAGTCCGTAGAAGTGCAGGATCACCGCCAGCGAGCCCAGCGTCGCCAGGCCGTACCCGAGGAGGATCAGCAGCAGGGCCCGCACCGCCAGCCGCACCCGCACCCGGTTGCGCTCCACGCGCGTCCCCGGCCGGGTGCGCCCGGCCAGCAGGACCAGGGACACCCCGGCCAGGAACGCGAACAGCGCCGCCGAGCGGCCGCTCACCGCCCCCGAGACCCACTCGACCACCGTCGCCCCGGGACCCGAGTAGTCCTCCTCCCAGACCGCGTAGACGTCGGGCGCCCCGGTCAGCAGCAGGGTCAGCGGCACACCCATGTGCGCGACGAAGACCCCGACCAGCGCCACGCCCCGGGCCGCGTCCACGCCGAGCAGGCGCTCGTGCGGGCCCCCGTGCCCGGGTTCCGCGGGTGCCCGGCCCGGCACCGCCGGATCCGGTGGCCGTTCGCCCCCCGCGGCTCCCACTCCCTCGACAACGGCCATGCGCATTCCCCCGTGCGTCGTTCGTCCTTTTGCACAGCCATCAACGCGGGCCGGTCGGGCGGCGGTTCGGTCGGGGGGGCCGATTCCTCCGGGAGAGATGATGACCACCCCGGCGAACAGTCATTACTCCGAAGGGTATCCAGATCAATACTTTGGGTGTGTAGTCTGTCGGCGTATCCCGAACCCACCGCGGCTCCGTCGGTGTTCCCGATGCCGCACGGCCACCTCCAGGAGGACCGACGTGACCGACCCCGACCTCGGCGGCATGGACCTGACGGTCGTGGCCGTTGCGGACTCCGAACCGTACGTCCGCCTGTCAGCGGCCATGTTCGACGCCCTGCCCGGCCACGGTCACACCGTCGGCCTCGCCGTGGTGCGGTCACCGATCACCCCCGCGCCCGCGCAGCTGCGCCGGGCCGTCGCGGGCACCGGCCTGACGGATCGCCGGGTCCCCGTCCTGACCCTGCCCGAGCTGCGCCGCCTGGTCCGCCGCCGGGTGCCCGACGTCGTGATGCTCAACTGCACCGCCCGGGTCACCGACGCCCTGGCCGACATCCTGCCCGCGGGCCGCCGCCGGCCCGTGGTGGTCTCCACGCTGCCCGGTCCCGCCCTGCCCGCGGGGGAGTACGAGTGGCTGCACCGGGCCCGCGCCGACCTGCTCGTCCTGCACAGCCTGCGCGAGGTCGCCGCGTTCTCCGAGCTCGGCGAGAAGCTCGGCGCGAAGACCGAGGTCGCACTGGCGGGGCTGCCGCTGCCCAGGGCCCGCGAGCGCCGCCGGGGGCGCCCGCACCGGGTCGTCTTCGCCGCCCAGGACGGCGTCCCGGCCACCGCCCGCCGGCGGGAGTGCGTCCTGGAGGCGCTGGCCGGCCTGGCCGAGAGCCGCCCCGACCTGGAGGTCGTGGTGTGCCCGGGCGAGCGGCGGTCTTCCGCCCCGGGCGGCGACTACACCGAGCTGTGGCGCGGCCTGGTCGCGGCCGGGCGCGTCCACGACCACACCGTGCTCTTCCGCCCCGGACCGGTCGCCGCCCAGCTGGACCGGGCCCGGGGCCTGGCCACCTTCGGCTCCCCGGCGGCCCTGGACGCCCTCGCCCTGGACGTCCCGGTGATCGTCCTGGGCGACGCCGGCGAGGACCCGGGCGCGACGGTGTTCGAGGACGGCGACGTGTTCGGGACCCTGGACGACCTGCGGGCCCTGCGCTTCCGGGTGCCCTCCCCGGCGTGGGCGCGGGAGAACCACTTCCACCCGCCGGAGCTGGAGGACTGGACCCGCCGCCTCACGGCCCTGGTCCGCCGGGCCCGGCGCGGCGACCTCCCGGCCCGCCCGGCCCTGCTCGACGCGGGGGCGCACCGCCGCGCCCGCCGCCGGGTGCTGGCGGACCTGGGCGGAGCCCCGTCGCTGCTGCGCCCGGGGCCGCGCGCCCAGTGGCCCGCGCCCTGAGCCGCCCGACGGCCGCCGGCCGGACCGTCCCGGGAGGCGGCGTGCGGCTCCCGGACCGGCTCCGCGCACCGACCGCGCGGCGGACGGCCCCGCCTCCCGGAGTCCGGGGAGCGGGGCCGTCCGCCGCACGCGGCCGTCAGTGGTCGGTGACGCTCGGGGCGGCGGCCTCCTCGATACCGCCGATGAGGGTGGAGGTGTGGTCGGCGAGGGTGGTGTCCGCGACCGGGGCGCCGGGCAGCGCCTCCAGCAGGAGCGGCTCCAGCAGCACCGACAGCGACGACGAGAAGGAGTACGAGAAGTGGTTGTCGTCGTAGTAGGCCAGCTGGTTGCCGATCACTCCGGGGCACTCCTCGTCACCGCACAGGTAGCCGGTCAGGTCCACGGTCCGCACGTTGCCCGGCAGGTCCGCGGCCGCGGCCTCCAGCGGTGAGACCTCCGCCATCGTGTACGCCCGGTCCTGCGTGCAGCGGCCGCCCCGGTCGACGCAGTCGGCCACGTCGAAGGAGAAGCGGGGGGTGTCGCGGACGGCGACCACGTCGATCCCGAGCCCCTCCAGCCACCGCCAGTGCTCCACGAAGCCGTCGGGCACGTGCTCCAGGCTCCCGTCCCCCTGCTGCGTCAGCGTCCCCAGGGAGAACACCGCGTCCGGGGCCATCCCCTCGAGCTCCTGGGCGACCTGCGCGTTCCAGGCGGTGCACTCCTCGTAGACCTCGCCCTCGAACACCTGCTCCTCGGCGCTGAACTGGCAGGCGTTCTTGGTCATCATGACCAGCCGCCACCCGTGGTGCTCGGCGATCGGCCGCAGCGCCTGGAACCAGTGCCGCGCGTGCGAGCTGCCGGTGAGGACCAGGGTGTAGTCCGAGTCCACGTCGCCGAACTCGCAGGAGATCAGCTCCGTGGAGGGGATGGTCACGTTGCACTCGCTGGTCTGCGCGATGGTGTCCCGCTTGACCGTGGTGGTGTCCGGGAACACAGGCAGCGCCGGCAGGTCGGCGGCCAGCTCCGGGCTCAGGTGCACGGCGGCGCCGGGGTAGGCGGTCGGGTCCTCGCTGAGCCGGGCGCGCATCTGCCGCTCGTGCTCGATGCCCGCCCCCCAGGCCAGGGAGCCGACCAGCACCGGGACCGCGAACAGCACGCCCGCGGCCAGCGACCACGACGGGGCCCGCCGGTCGCGCAGCACCCGGTCGATACCGCCCTCGAGGATCCACGAGGTGGCCAGGGCGGCGGCGAAGGAGGCACCCAGCACCAGGAGTCCGCCGGTCACCGACGGCTTCACCCGGTCCGTGACCTCGAGGTAGAAGACGAGCACCGGCCAGTGCCACAGGAACAGCGGGAACGAGTGCCTGCCCAGCCACACCAGCGGGCGCAGGCCCAGCAGCCGGTTGGCGGACCACCGCTCGGGCCCGGCCCCGGCCCCCGCCACCAGGACGAGCACGGCGGCCAGCACCGGCCACAGGGAGGCGTACCCGGGGTAGGGGAGCGAGTCGCCGATGACCGCGCCGCACGCGACGAGGGCGGCCAGCCCGGCCCAGCCCGCGAGCAGGCGCAGCGCCCGGGGCAGCCGCGGGCGGGTCAGGACCAGGGCGAGCAGGCCGCCCAGGGCGGGCTCCCACAGGCGGGCGCCGGTGTCGAAGTAGGCCCAGGTCGGATCGGTGGCGGTGATCCACAGCGAGTACCCGAACGACAGGGCGAACACCGCGGCGACGGTCACCGCCGCGGCGGCCCGCACCCGCCCGCCCAGCCGCACGGCGACCAGGGCGACGGCGGTGAGCAGCAGCGGCCACAGCAGGTAGAACTGGCCCTGCACGCCCAGCGACCAGAAGTGCTGGACGGGGCTGGAGGCGGTGTCCCGCGCCATGTAGTCGACCGAGCCCAGCGCCAGGTGCCAGTTGGCGTGGTAGAGCGCGGCGGCCTGCACGTCGGCGATGACGGCGGTCCAGGACGACCGCGGCAGGAACAGGAGGGTTCCGGCCAGGACCGCGCCCAGGACCACCGCGCCCGCGGGGGAGAGGCGCCGGACGGTGCGGCTCCAGAACGCGCCGATGCCGATGCGGCCGTCGCGCTCCAGCGACCGCACCATCGACCCCGTGACGAGGAAGCCGGTGAGCAGCAGGAAGACGTCGACGCCACCGGAGACCGTGCCGAACCAGATGTGGTAGACGGCGATGAGGACGGCCGCGACGGCGCGGAGTCCCTCGATGTCGTCGCGGCGCCGGGACACGGGCGCGCGCATTGTGTCGAGCACGGGGCTCGGGACAGCAGAAGAGGACAAGGGTGTGCCTTGGGCTCGGTGAAGGTGGGGGCAGGGGGCGGCGGCCGTGGTCCGGGCGCGCGGCTGGGCGCCGGAGGGATGACGGCGCTCGGGGAATGCCCTGCCGCTTCAGTATCCGGTGGCTTTGTCCGGATCTGGCCATTACGGGGTGGACGTTGTCCAGTCGAGATGAAATCTGTGTCGTCGCGTGCCCTGATCTGCGAAAACAGTGTCCGACCTCACACCCCGCGAGCCCCGGGGCCCCGCGGATACATGCGCCTTTTGTAGATATATGGGGCTTTTATGACAACGCGCTTGCCCGAACCCGCGTCCTCTTCCGGGACCACCGACCAGCTGGACGACCGGGGAGAGCACCTATGGCGCCGCACTTCGAAGAGGACGAGTACGAGGAGGGCGAGGAGCACTTCTACGACGACGAGGGCACCTTCGGAGTACTCGCACCACTGGACACCGACGAGGCCGACGGCGGCTGGTGACACCTCCCGTGACGCGGATGGGCCCCGGACCTGCACGGTCCGGGGCCCATCCGCGTTCGAGAACGCCTCAGCGGCGCAGGCCGAGGCGTCGCAGCACCCGGCCGCCGAGGCGGCGCAGCCGCCGGTAGGGCGTGGCGGCCGCCGCCTTCTCCAGCTTCTCGATCCGCTTGGCCGTAAGGGTGAGCGTCCTGGCCAGCTCGTCCACCTGCCCGGCCTTCTTCTCCAGGGCCGTCACCTTGCGGGTCAGCTCCCGGACGCGGGCCTCGGAGGCGGAGGCACGGGTGCGCGCACGCTTGTCCGCCTCCCGCAGCCACGCCAGCCGGTACCCCAGGTCGCCGTCGTCCCCGCCGCGCCAGGCACTCACCCCGGGGTGATGCTCCACGGCCGCCAGCCGGGCCTCGAACGCCAGGCCGCCGTCCCGGTCGGGCCGGTGGACGTGGTCCAGCCCGTGCCGGTCCATGAAGGAGACGAGGCGGTCGAACCGCTCCCCGTGCCCCTCCACCACCGCGGAGAAGTCCGCCTCCTCGTACAGGCGCGCGGGCAGGTCCCCGAGGCCCTCCTCCGGCAGCTCGTCGACGGTCCGGTGCGGGATGTCGAAGTACCGGCACAACTCCAGCGTGCGTGAGTCGTGGCACAGGACCACGGCCGGAGTGCCCGCCAGCAGCGCCGCGACGTTGCCGTGGATGCGGGTGCCGAACACGAAGTCGCGGTCCCGCAAAGCGTCGATCCACACGGGCGTGTCGTAGTACAGCCGCATCCGGTCCTCGGTCAGCAGCCGGTGCGACCGGAGCGAGGGCACCGGGTCGCTCTCCCCGGCCGCCTCCGACACGTCGCCCCAGTACAGCAGCTCCAGGTCCTTGAGCTCCTGGGCCACGTACTCCACGTCCGGGTACCGGTCCAGGGCGGCGTCGACCAGTCGGTTGATCACCCCGTCGCCGATGGTGCTGCCCGGGATGTTCCCGGACGGGAAGGACACGTTGACGGCGAGCCGCGCCGACGGGTCCAGCGTCCCGGCCTTCTTGTGCACCTGGAGGTCGCGCCCGTACATGAACATGGACGGGCAGCCGATGACCTCGACGTCGTTGAAGCCGAGACCCCTGAGGTACCGCTCCGTGAACTCGCCGCGCACGCCGATGGACGGCGACCGGTCGAGCACCAGGGAGCAGAACCGGCGGACCTCCTCCTCGACCGGGGCCATCGGGGCCGGGTCGTAGTCCACCCCCGACTGGGCGCCCACGCCGAAGACCACCACGGGGATGCTCAACTGCTCGATGAGGTCGCTCAGGTCCTTCAGGTGGTGCCGGAACGACGGCCGGAAGGCGTTGGCCAGGGGAACGACGAAGACGTCGTACTCCTCGTTGATGCGGCCGGCGTCCTTGGGGTCCACCCGGTACCGGTTGGGCGTGATCTCGGCTCCGGGTGTGTCGAGGAACTTCCACACGGCATCGCTGAACAGCAGGTTGCCCGTGTTCGTCGCGATCAGGTTCCGGTGGATGACCTCGCTGGGAGAGGCCGGGGCGAAGGGGCTGCGGCCCGCACGCAGCAGAACGCGGGTCATGGTGGTCCTTGTGGGTCGGTGGTGGGGGGACGGGGGGATCAGCGGCGGAGCCCCGCCTTGCGCAGGACCCGCCCGAAGGGCCTGCGCACCCTGGCCGTGACCGACTGCTGCGCGGCCTTCTCCGCCTTGGCCGCCTTGTTCTCAGCGGCCTTCAGCCGCTTCTCCAGGGCCTTGAACCTCTGCTCGGTGCTCTTCTCCAGGGAGCGCACCTGCTTGGCCAGCTCCGTGCGGGCCGCCTCGCTCTCCAGATGGCGGGCACGGAGCCAGCCGATGCGGTCGCTCACCCCCGCCTCGGCACTCGTCCAGGCGTCCACGGCGGGCGGGTAGGCCGTCGCGCGCACGCGTTCCTCGAAGGCGGCACCCCCGTCCTCCCCGGGCTGGTGCACGTGGGAGAGCCCGTTCTTCTCCAGGAAGGAGGTGAAGCGGAAGAACCGCTCGGCGTGCCCGGCATGCATCGCGGAGTAGTCGGCCTCGCGGTACAGCTCGGCGGCGTCCACGTCCGATGCCAGGTCCCGGATGAGCCGGTGCGGGATGTCGAAGTACCGGCACAGCTCCAGGGTGCGCGAGTCGTGGCACAGGACCACGGCCGGGGTTCCGGCCAGCAGCGCGGCGATGTTGCCGTGGATGCGGGTGCCGAAGGAGAAGTCGTGGTCGCGCAGTGCGTCGATCCAGGTCGCCGGGTCCAGGTGGACGTTCACCTTGTTCTGGAGGAACAGGGGATGGGTCCGGTGGACGGGCATCGGATTGTGCCGGTCCTCCACCGCGGAGGCGTCGCCCCAGTACAGCAGCGCCAGGTCCTTCGTCTCCTGGGCGAAGTAGCGCATGTTCGGGTAGCGCTCGAAGTTCGAGCTGACGATGCCGCCCACGTCGCCGGCGCCCAGCGCGCTGCGCGAGGCGTTGACGGCGACGGCCGATCCGGAGTCGAGTTCCGCCACCTTCTTGGTGACGGACAGCCGGTCCCCGTACATGAACATCGACGGACAGCCGATCACCTCGACGTCGTTGAAGCCGAGGCTCTTCAGGTACCGCTCGGTGAACTCGCCGCGCACACCGATGCTCGCGGAGTGGTCCAGGACGGCCGAGACGAAGCGCCGTACGGGAGCGTTCAGCGGCTCCATACGGTCCAGGTCGTAGTCGAGGTTCGACTGGGCCCCCACGCCCAGGACCACCACCGGGATGGTCAGTTTCTCGATGAGTGAGCTGAGCTTGTTCAGGTGGCCCACGAAGGAGGTGCGGAACGCGTTGGCCAGGGGCACCACGAACGCGTCGTACTCCTCGTTGATCCGGTCCGCCTCAGAGGCGTCGGCACGGAAGCCGTTGGCGACCACCTCCGTGTCCGACGTCTGGAGCGTCTTGTGCGAGGCCTGGCTGAAGATGAGGTTCCCGACGTTGTTGCCGAAGACGTTCTCTTCGATGGCGGCGCCCGCGTGGACGATGCGGAACGGGTCCTTCCTGGACCGCATGAGGATGCGCTTCATGATCGTTGCCTTTGTGAGGCCCGGGTCAAGGGCTGGTGAGCTCGGCAGGGGTCTCCTTGCCGAGGGGTGACAGCGGCCGCAGTTCGGCGGCGCGCGCGTAGAGGTCGTCGACGGCGGCGGTGAAACGGCTCATGGAGCTGACGTCCGAGGGCCCCAGGAGGTAGGTGCGCAGTTCCCGGCGCTGCTCGGCGAGTTCGTCCGCCTCGCGCAGGTGCACGGCGGCCAGCGCGGTGTCCAGGCCCTCCGCGTCGGGCAGGAGCATGTACGCAGCGCTGGATGTCGGGTGCTTGACCCGGAACTCCTCGTGGGTGATGCCCTCGCAGTTGGTGATCGCGTAGGGCTTCTCGGTGGCGACGAAGTCGGCCACCACGCTGGAGATGTCGCTGATGAGCAGGTCGGCCTGGTTGAAGCAGGAGTACAGCGACGGCCGCGGCCCCTGGATCACCAGGTGCGCGGTGTCGGGCTGGCCCTCCCAGTACACCTGGTGCCACTTCTCGGTGAGGACGGCCATCTCCTCGATGACCCCGGGGTCGGTGCGGCCCTCCTCCCGTGAGTTGTGGGCCTCGTCGGTGGTGCCCCGGTCGTCGTCGAAGGCGGCCAGTCGGCGGTCCAGTTCGGCCAGTGCCGTCCCGTTCCGCTCGCCGTGTCCGGCGGTCCTGTTCGCGGCCTCCAGCAGCGCGACGATCCTCTGGTGTGCGCGGCGCGCCCGGGCCGAGCGCACGCCGGTGAACGGGTGGGGCTTGTACAGCACGCGCACCCGCGGCTCGGCCTTGAGCAGGTGCTCGATCAGGGTGGGGCCGGCGTCGATCAGCGAGGTGTTGCCGGGCTCGTCGGTCCACCCCTCCCAGGTCGGGGCGTACAGCACCGTCCGGACCGCGTTGGGTGCGGTGTCGGTGCGGATCGAGTCCAGCTGGGGGCGGCCCACCTCGACGATCTCGTCCGGGCGCACGCCCACCTGGGCGCGCACGTACCGGTCCAGCCCGGCCCGCCCGGCGGTCCACACCTCGTCGTAGACCTTGCTGAACGGGTTGACGCTGGCGATCTTGTCGCTGTCGCCGTGCCCGATGAACACGTGCTTGATCATCGGGTTGCGCAGCATGTGGATGTTCTTGCCGGTGTTGGCCGGGTACAGGGCCACGCGGGCGGGGCCGAAGTCCAGTGCCATCAGGTCGGTGGAGACGGGCACGCACAGCACCGGGACGGGGGTCGGCGCCAGCTGGGCGGCGATGACGCGCTCGCGCAGCACGACGATCCCGCGCCGGGGCAGCCGGGCCATGGTGTCCAGCCACATGTTCACCTGGTAGGCGGAGTCGGCCGAACCGGAGAAGTACAGGACGACCTCGGGGCGGTAGGAGTCCAGCCACGCCTGGGTGAACTCCATGACCTTCTCGGGGGAGGGGATGGTGCGGGCCCGGCGGATGTGCCACGCCAGCATCAGCACCGCCAGGACGGTGACGCCGATGGTCAGGACCGCACCGGCCGCCACGGCCCAGGGAGAGCCGAACCACACGTACCCCACGACACCGAAGACCAGGAAGGCGTCCAGCGGCAGCAGCCTGCTCATCGGCTCGCGGACGAGCGGCATGGGCGGGCTGTCGGGGATGTTCAGGGCGGTCAGGTCGATGTTGCGGGTGACGATCGGCAGCTTGCGCGAGGCGCGCAGCATCCGGGCGGCGATGCCCGCCACCAGCTGGAGGCCGAAGAGCAGCAGGAACGCCAGCAGGACCATGCCGATGCCGGCGGAGGTGGCCGTGGTCGTGGTGATGAGCAGGCCCAGTACGAGCAGCTGGCGCAGCAGGGCACGCGGTGTGATGCCCAGACGGATCTGCTGGACCAGCTTGGCCAGGTCCTGCAGTCTGTGGAGCAGCAGCGCGTCCATGGCGTAGCTGCCGGCCGCGCCGATCGCGAAGACCCACCAGGAGCCCATGATGACACCGGTGAGCATCACCAGGTAGGTGAGGCCGAGCAGGGCGGCTCCCAGGAGCGTGGCGCGGCCGAGGTCGCGGAGCTTGCTCACTTGGCACCTCCGGCGGCACCGGCGCCCGGCAGGTCCTCGCGGCGGACGTCGACGACGTGGCCGGTGAGGTCGGAGAGGAGCACGTCCAGGGAGGTGGTGGCGACCTTCTCGGCGCTGAGCAGCGTTCCGGCGGGCTCCTCGCCGAAGGCCTTGACGCGCATGGGCGTCTGGGTGCGCTCGGGGTTGATGCAGTTGATGCGCACGCCGTTCTCGGACCACTCGTCGGCCAGGGCCTGGGTGAGGTTGACGGTGGCCGCCTTGGTGGAGGAGTACAGGCTGTACTCCCCGCGTCCGCGCGTGTAGGAGCTGGACGTGTAGAGCAGCAGCTGCCCCTTGGTCTGGGCGAGGTAGGGGAAGGCGGCGCGGGCGATGTGCACCGGGGCCAGGTAGTTGACCCGCAGCGCCTCCTCGATGACCGAGTCGTCGGTCTGGTCGAGGCGGCCGATGCGCAGCACGCCCGCGGTGTTGACGACGTAGTCGACGCGCCCGGTGGCGCTGTGCGCCTGCTCCAGGGCCGCGGCGATGTCGGCCGGGTTCCCCACGTCCGTGCGGGTGGCGCTGCGCGAGTAGCGGAAGACCCGGGCGCCGTGCTTCTCCGCCAGGTCGGCGACCCCCGCCCCGATCCCGTAGCTGCCGCCGAACACCACCACGGTCTTGCCGGTGAGCCGCGCGGCGTAGTCCTCGTCGGTGAACTCGGGCGTGGCGGCCGAGGAGAGCTGGAAGAGCTTGTCGGCGATGAAGATGTCGACCGGCTGGGTCACCTTCATGTTCTGCTCCTCGCCGGCGACCACGTGGATCGGGGTCTCCGGGGAGTAGCGCAGGACGACGGTGCAGTCGTCGGTGGCCTCGAAGCCCGGGTCGCTCCACGCCTTGGCGTAGGCGTCGCGGATGGTGGACATCCGGAAGCCCTGCGGGGTCTGCCCGCGGCGCAGCCGGGACCGGGTCGGGACGTCGGTGATGACGTCGTCGTCGACCTCGATGATGGTGTCCGAGGAGGGGATCGCCACGTCCACGGCCTGGTAGGACTCCAGGGCGGTGATGCAGTCGTCGATGACGCGCTGGGACAGCAGGGGGCGCACCGCGTCGTGGAAGAGCACGTTGGTGTTCTCCGCCGAGTAGTGCGACAGCGCGTCCAGGGCGAGCTGGGTGGTGGCGTTGCGGGAGGTGCCGCCCGGCAGTACCCGGGTCACCTTCCCCAGGCCCGCCTTGCGCACGATCTCCTCGGCGTCGTTCACGAACCCGGGGTTCATCATGACGATGACCTCGTCCACCCGCGGAGCCTGCTCGAACAGCTCCAGCGTGTGCTCCAGGATCGTCTTCCCGGCGATCTTCAGCAGCTGCTTGGGCGTCGCCAGGCCGATGCGCTGGCCGCTGCCGCCGGCCAGGACGACGGCCACGGTGCGGGTCACGGATCGGGCTACGGGCTCGGTGGCATGGCTGGGCAAGGCTGCGCTCCGATAAGGGAAAGAGGGCGGGGTCGTGCCGCGGGAGGGCTCGGGGCGGTCGACGTGAGGCCGGGCCCTGCTCAACGAGACTTCACCGGGCAGACAGGAAGACGTTTTAACAGGATATGGGGTTTACCTGTGGTTTGTGAGTTAGATGACTCACGGACCGACTTTGATACAGAATCGGTCATCACGAGCGGGGCCAGGGGGGCGAAAAAGGGGCCGCGCCATGTCGGCGCGACCCCCTGCATCACGGACGGACAGGCCTCAGACAGCCCCTTCCGCCTCCTCCGTGCCCGGGATGACGATCCGGACAGAGCCGATCGGCCGGTCGCCGCCCCCCTCCTCGCGGAAGGGGTCCGCCGGGACCGGCTCGGCGAAGGTCCCGAGCGGGAAGTCCCGCAGCCCCCGCTCGTACAGGCCGTCCACGGCCGCGGCGAACCGGGTCTGGGCGTCGGGCTCGTCCGGCCCCAGCAGGTACTCCTTGAGGATCCCCCGGCGCCGCGCCATGGCGTCGGCTCCCGGCTCCCGGGCGGCCGCCAGGACCTCCTCCAGCCCGGCCAGGCCGGGCCGCAGCACGTAACCGGCCCCCGCGGACGGGTACTGGCGGCGGAACTCGTCGTCCTCCATCGCCCACAGGTCCGCGATGGCGTAGGGCTTGCCGCTGGCGATGAAGTCCGCGACCACGCTGGAGATGTCGCTGACCATCGCGTCCGACTCGTTGAAGCAGGAGAACAGCGTCGGGAACGGGTCGGTGACCACGTGGTGGCGCAGCGGCCCCGCCGACGTCCAGTACAGGTCGTGCCACTGCCGCAGCAGGTCCCGGTACCCGGCCAGGTCCTCCCCGGTGAGGTTCCGCTCCGACGACTCCTCCCGGAACCGCGCGATCCGCCCGTGCAGCTCCGCCAGCCGCCGCTCGGCCTCCGGCGGTACCGGGTCCAGGCCGCGGTTGTGCGCCGTGATCGCCTCGACGATCCGGCGGTGCGCCGCGGCGGCCCGCGGGGACCGCTTGCCCAGCAGCGGGTGCGGCTTGTAGATGAGCCGCACCGGCTCCGCCCCGCCCAGCAGCCGCTCCACCAGCTCCACACCGACGGTGTCCGCCGAGGTCAGGTAGTTGTTGTCGTCCACGCCCTCCCAGGTGGGCGCGTAGATCACGGTGGGCACCGCCCGCTCGGCCGGCGGCCGCGGGCCCTGGACCACGTCCAGCTGGGGGCGGCCCACCTCCACCACGTCGCGGTCGTCGATGGCGTGCCGGACCCGGCGGTAGCGCTCGCGCCCGCCGCGTCCGGCCACCCAGATCTCGTCGAAGATCCGGCTGACCCGGTTGCTGCTGGGCAGCTTGTCGCTGTCGCCGTGCCCGATGAACACGTGCTTGATCTCGGCGCGCTGCACCAGGTGGATGTTCTTGCCCGCGTTGCCCGGGTACAGGGCCACCCGCACCGTGGACAGGTCCAGGGCGGCCAGGTCGTCGGCGCGCGGCACGCACACCACCGGCAGCGACGTCGGCTCCAGGTGCGGCAGGTTGGCGTGCTCGCGGAACACGACCAGGGCCCGCCGGTCCAGCCGCTCCATCGCCTCCAGCCACATGTTGGCCTGGTAGACGCCGTTCTGGCTGCCCACGCCGAACGTGAAGTACAGGACCACCTCGGGGCGGTACGCGCGCAGCCGCTCGTTGACCGCCTCGATGACCTCCGCGTCGGAGGGGAAGCGCAGGTGCGCGAGGAACGTCGGCACGGTGGCCAGCACCAGCAGCAGCGCTGCTCCGGCACTCAGCGCGGCGCCGCCGACCGCGAGCCACCCGGGCCCGCCCGCCAGGTGCGCCACCCCGCCCATGACCAGGGCGATGTCGGCGAGGAACACCCGGTTCATCGGCAGCTCGCGCACGAACCCGGCCGGCTGCGGCAGGTTCAGCGCGGACAGGTCCAGGTTGCGGGTACGCACCGGCAGCCGGGAGCGGCGCAGGATCTGCATCCGCATCAGGTCGTAGGCCAGGGACAGCACGAAGAAGGCGGCAAGCCCCGCGAACGTCGACCAGTAGGCGGGGGTGCCGATCGCGTTCACGGACACGTACAGGGCGATGAGGAGGATCTGCCGCAGCAGCATCCGCACGGTGAGCCCCACCCGGATGCGGCTGAGCACCTTGGTGAGCACGGTGACCCGCTGGGCGACCAGCCACTCGGTGGTGTACAGGACCAGGGCCAGGAGGCCGAACACCCAGACCTGCGCCATGGCCACCTCGACGGCCTGGAGCAGGAAGGAGAGTCCCATGGCGGCCAGGACGGCCAGTGCCGGGCCGTCCACTCCCAGGTGGCGGAGCCGGTTCACTTCACCGCCTCCGTCCTGCGCGCCCGGGCGGCGGCCACCGGGTCCTCGCGGCGGACGTCGACGACGTGGCCAGTGAGGTCGGAGAGGAGCACGTCCAGGGAGGTGGTGGCGACCTTCTCGGCGCTGAGCAGCGTTCCAGCGGGCTCCTCGCCGAACGCCTTCACCCGCATCGGGGTGCGGGTGCGCTCGGGGTTGATGCAGTTGATGCGCACCCCGTCCCCGGACCACTCGTCGGCCAGGGCCTGGGTGAGGTTGACGGTGGCCGCCTTGGTGGAGGAGTACAGGCTGTACTCGGCCCGGCCCCGGGTGTAGGAGCTGGACGTGTACAGAAGCAGCTGCCCCTTGGTCTGGGCGAGGTAGGGGAAGGCGGCGCGGGCGATGTGCACCGGAGCCAGGTAGTTGACCCGCAGCGCCTCCTCGATCGCCTCCGGGGAGGTGGCGTCCAGCCGCCCGATGCGCAGCACCCCCGCCGTGTTGACGACGTGGTCCACGCGGCCCGTCGCGGAGTGCGCCTGCTCCAGGGCGGCGGCCACCTGGGCGGGGTCGGCGACGTCGGTGCGGGTGGCGCTGCGCGAGTAGCGGAAGACCCGGGCGCCGTGCTTCTCCGCCAGGTCGGCGACCTCGGCCCCGATGCCGTGGCTGCCGCCGAACACCACCACCGTCCGGCCGCCCAGCAGGCGGTCCCGGTCGGCGTCGGTGAACTCGGGGGTGTCCGCGGAGGAGAGCTGGAAGAGCTTGTCGGCGATGAAGATGTCGACCGGCTGGGTCACCTTCATGTTCTGCTCCTCGCCGGCGACCACGTGGACCGGGGTGCCGGGGGAGTAGCGCAGGACGACGGTGCAGTCGTCGGTGGCCTCGAAGCCCGGGTCGGCCCAGGCCTTGGCGTAGGCGTCGCGGATGGTGGACATCCGGAAGCCCTGCGGGGTCTGCCCGCGGCGCAGGCGCGACCGGGTCGGGACGTCGGTGATGACGTCGTCGTCGACCTCGATCACGGTGTCCGAGGACGGGATCGCCACGTCCACCGCGGTGAAGCGGTCCAGGGCCGTCACGCAGTCGTCGATGATGCGCTGGGACAGCAGGGGGCGCACCGCGTCGTGGAAGAGCAGGTTGGTGGTGTCCGCGGGCAGGTGGGCCAGGGCGTCCAGGGCGAGCTGGGTGGTGGCGTTGCGGGAGGTGCCGCCCGGCAGGACCCGGGTCACCTTCCCCAGCCCCGCCTTGCGCACGATCTCCTCGGCGTCACCGACGAACCCGGGGTTCATCATGACGATGACCTCGTCGACCCGCGGGGCCTGCTCGAAGACGTCGAGCGTGTGCTCCAGGATCGTCTTCCCGGCGATCTTCAGCAGCTGCTTGGGCGTCGCCAGGCCGATGCGCTGGCCGCTGCCGCCGGCCAGGACGACCGCGACCGTCCTCGTGGCGGGCGCGGGACGTGGAAAGGTACTGCTCTCAGGCAAGGTCGTCTCCCTCTTCGCGAAGAGTTGGGGGATGTACTGCCCGACCTTGGGGGAAACGTGCGGGTTCCGGGCACGCGAGGCCGAGGGGCACGGACACCGCTCCCGGAGGAGGGCCGTGCACCGTTCGTTTTCGATCGGTTCGCTGTTCCTATCGCCTTCACCCGTTGTTCGGGTTCCGGTGTGAATGGGACGAAGATCCCCGTCGGCGGGTTGTCCGCCCGTGAAGGAAGATTTCGTCGCCCTGAGTGGCCCTCACCAGGCATCATCCGAAGAGAACCCATTTGACCTGGTCTGATGCTCGTGAGGGCATTCTGGTTCTCGACGCTACCCGCGGTCGGGCACCGGTCACGACCGGATGACGCATGCCCCACGTCACTGTGACGCGGAACGGGGGGCCGTGGAACGCCGCGGGGGCCGCACCGTCCGGTGCGGCCCCCGCGGGAGCGGAGCGGGAGCGGTGCCCCCGCCCGGATCAGGCGTCCGCCCTCTCCGGTGCGTCCGCCTCCGGCCCGGCCGCCGGGGCGCCGGCGGACCCGCGGGCGCGGACCGGCGCCGCCAGGTTGAGCACCCAGTAGACGAGGAAGGCGCTCACCAGGCCGACCGCCCAGCCGTAGTCGGCCAGCGGGGACAGCAGCGGGACCAGGCCGTCCTCCGGGAAGGGGCCCAGCTTCGCGCCGGTGGCCGCGTCCACACCCGAGTGGGAGCCGCCCACGGCCAGCAGGGCGCCGGTGCCGAACGCGACCAGGGCCCGCCAGTTCCAGCCGCCGCCGTACCAGTACTCCGACCCGCGCAGGTACAGGCCGGGCAGGTTCAGCCGGGTCCGGCGCACCGCCCAGTAGTCGGCGAGCAGGATGCCCGCCACCGTGCCCAGGACGCCGCCGACGGTGCCCAGCCAGGTGAAGATGTAGACGCTCTCGTTCTCCAGCAGCTTCCACGGGAAGATGAGCACGCCCAGGAAGCAGGTGATGATCGCCCCGGTGCGGAAGCTGATCAGGCGCGGCGCCAGGTTGGCCAGGTCGTAGGCCGGGCCCACCAGGTTCGCGGCGATGTTGGTGGAGACCGTCGCCAGCAGCACCACGAAGATCGCGAACAGCAGGCCCAGCCCGCTGCCCATCTGCGCGACGATGTCGATCGGGTTCCACAGCGGCTCGCCGTACACCGCGGCGGTGCCCGCCGTGACCATGACCGCCAGCAGCGAGAAGAGGGTCATCGTGGTGGGCAGCCCCAGGGACTGGCCCAGCACCTGGGCGCGCTGGGAGGCGGAGAAGCGGGTGAAGTCGCTGATGTTCAGGGTGAGCGTCGCCCAGTAGCCGATGACGCCCATGAGCGAGGGGAAGAACAGAGCCCAGAAGGACGGGCCCCAGTCCATGCCCTCCGGGGCGGCGGCGAGCATGGCGCCCGGACCGCCCGCCTCCACCGCCATCCACACCAGCAGCGCCGCCCCGCCGAGGATCATCAGCGGGGCCGCCCACACCTGCACCCTGCGGACGCCCTCCATGCCCCACAGGATGATGAGCACCTGCACGACCCAGAACAGGGCGAAGGACAGCCACAGGGTCCACGGGTTGCCGCCGACCCCGGCGGCGTCCAGCCACGCGTCGCCGAACAGCCGGCCGGCGAGCACGTACACGCCCTGGCCGCCCACCCACGTCTGGATGCCGAACCAGCCGCAGGCGACGGCGCCGCGCAGGAGGGCCGGGAGGTTGGCACCGCGCAGGCCGAAGGAGGCGCGGGCGAACACCGGGAAGGGGATGCCGTACCTGGCGCCCGCGTGGCCGGTCAGCACCATCGGGAGCAGCACGATGACGTTGCCCAGGACCACGCAGAGCATCGCCTGGCGCCAGTCCATGCCCGCGGCGATCAGGCCGCTGGCCAGGGTCCAGGCGGGGATGCTCACCGACATGCTCACCCACAGGGCGGTGAAGCTCCCGGTGCCCCAGGTGCGCCGGGACATCGGTACCGGCTGGAGGTCCTCGTTGACGTAGGGGCTCTCGGGCATGGACGCGCCCTCGGCCAGGGAGACGCGGCCGTCGGGGTGGGTGACGGCGCTCGGTTCCGGGGAGGGTGGGGCTTGGGTCACGGGGGCACCTGTTCTTCGGTGATACGGGGAATCAGGGGGAGGGCGCGGCGTCGGGCCCGGGGGACGGGGGGGTCGCGGAGAAACTCCGAGAACCGGTGGATCCGTTTCGGACCACCGCATATCTTCGCATGTCACCGGTGATGTGAGGACGGGCGGCGGCCGCCGCCGCACCCGCGTCGGCGGTGTGCGCGCCCGGTCGGGGCCTCCGTGTCCCAGGCGGGTCCCGTCGGCGGGACCCCGCGTCCCGGACCCGGCAGGGCCCGGGACGCGGCGGGTCAGATCCCGGCCACGGCGGGGACCACCTCGCGCCCGTAGGCGTCGATGACCCCGTCCACGTCGTCGTGCATCGCGTAGACCGCGAACTGGTCCACGCCCACCGCGCGCAGCCGCTCCAGCTTGGCCATGTGCTCCTCGGCCGGTCCCAGCAGGCAGAACCGGTCCACCACGCTGTCGGGGACGAAGGCGGTGTCGGGGTTGTCCGCCCGGCCGTGGTGGCTGTAGTCGTAGCCCTGCCGGGCCTCGATGTAGTCGGTCAGCTCCTGCGGCACCGCCCCCGAGTGCCCGTACCGCGCCACCAGGTCGGCGACGTGGTTGCCCACCATGCCGCCGAACCAGCGGCACTGCTCGCGGGCGTGCGCCAGCCCCCGCGCCGACCCGTCGGTGACGTAGGCCGGGGCGGCCACGCACACCGTGATCTCCGCCGGGTCGCGGCCCGCCTCGGCCGCGGCCGTCCGCACCGCCTTGACCATCCACTCCGTCAGGTAGGGGTCGGCCAGCTGGAGGATGAACCCGTCGGCCTGCCTCCCCACCAGCTCCAGGGCCTTGGGACCGTAGGCGCCCATCCAGACCGGCAGCGCGCCGTCGCGCACCCACGGGATGTTCAGGGTCGCGCCGTCCACGTCCGCCTCCCGGCCCTCGGCCAGGTCCTTGATCGCGGTCATGGCCCGGGAGAGCCGGGCCAGGGTGGCGGGGCTGCGCCCGGCCACCCGCATCGCCGAGTCGCCGCGGCCGATCCCGCACACCGTCCGGTTGCCGAACATGTCGTTCAGGGTCGCGAACAGGGAGGCCGTCACCTCCCAGGTGCGCGTCCCCGGGTTGGTCACCATGGGGCCCACCACGAGGTTCTCGGTGCGCTCCAGGATGCGGCTGTAGATGACGAACGGCTCCTGCCACAGCACCACCGAGTCGAACGTCCACCCGTGGGTGAATCCGAGCCGGTCGGCCCGCGCCATCCGGTCCACCAGCAGGTCGGCGGGCGGATCGGTCTGGAGGACGAGTCCGATGTCCATGTGCTCTCCGCTCAGATCAGGTACCCGCAGGTGCCGCGGGTCAGGTAGCGGCCGTGCCCGGCCGAGCCGAGGTACTCGCCGCGGTCCACGACGAGCCGGCCGCGGGAGAGCACGGTGCGGGCCCGGCCCGTCACCCGCCTGCCCTCGTACGCGGAGTAGTCCACGTTCATGTGGTGGGTCTCGGCGGACATCACGTACTCGGCGGCCGGGTCGTAGACGACGATGTCGGCGTCGGAGCCCGGGGCGATGGTGCCCTTGCGCGGGTAGAGCCCGAACATGCGGGCCGGGGTGGCGCAGGCCAGCTCGATCCACCGGCGGCGGTCGATGCGGCCGTCCAGCACCGCCTGGTGCAGCAGGTCCATCCGGTTCTCCACCCCCGGCAGGCCGTTGGGGATCTTGGAGAAGTCGCCCCGGCCCAGTTCCTTCTGCCCGTTGAAGCAGAAGGGGCAGTGGTCGGTGGAGACCACGGACAGGTCGTTGGTGCGCAGCGCCCGCCACAGGAGGTCCTGGTGCTCCCTGGGACGCAGCGGCGTCGAGCACACGTACTTGGCGCCCCCGAAGTCCGGCTCGGCCAGGTCGTCCGCCGACAGGAACAGGTACTGCGGGCAGGTCTCGCCGAACACGTTGAGCCCCAGGTCGCGGGCGCGGGCCAGCTCGTCCACGGCCTCGCCCGCGGACACGTGCACCACGTACAGCGGAGCCCCGGCGACCCGGGCCAGCTGGATGGCGCGGTGGGTGGCCTCCGACTCCAGCAGGGTCCTGCGGACCTCGCCGTGGTGGCGCGGATCGGTCTTCCCGGCCGCCAGCGCCTGCTCGACGAGCACGTCGATGGCGATGCCGTTCTCGGCGTGCATCATGGTCAGCGCGCCGTTGGCGGCGCCGCGCTGCATGGCCCGCAGGATCCGGCCGTCGTCGCTGTAGAACACGCCCGGGTAGGCCATGAACATCTTGAACGAGGTGATGCCCTCGTCCACGAGCGCGTCCATCTCCTTCAGGGAGGACTCGTTGACGTCGGACAGGATCGCGTGGAACCCGTAGTCGATCGCGCAGACGCCCTCCGCCTTGGCCATCCAGGCGTCGACCCCGGCGCGCACCGGCTGTCCGGGGGTCTGCACCGCGAAGTCGATGATGGTGGTGGTCCCGCCCCAGGCGGCGGCGCGGGTCCCGGTCTCGAAGGTGTCGGAGGCGAAGGTGCCGCCGAACGGCAGCTCCATGTGGGTGTGCGCGTCCACCCCGCCCGGGATGACGTAGTGGCCGGCGGCGTCGATGACCTCGGCGCCGCTCCCGGCCCAGGAGAGGGCGGTGTCGCCGCCGCGCAGGGCCAGGGCGGCCACGGTCCCGTCCTCGATGAGGACGTCGGCCTCCAGCTCGTCGGCGGCGGTGAGGACCAGCCCGCCGGTGATGAGGGTGCGTGCCACGGCCGCCCCCTAGCCCTGCGCCAGGGGCCCGTAGGCGTCCGGGCGGCGGTCGCGGTAGAAGGCCCACTGGGTGCGGACCTCGTCGATCAGGTCGAAGTCGAGGTCGCGCACGACCAGCTCGGGCGCGGTGTCGGAGGCGACGTCCCCGACGAACTCCCCCCGCGGGTCCACGAAGTAGCTGGTGCCGTAGAAGTCGTTGTCGCCGTACTCCTCCCGGCCGACCCGGTTGATGGCGGCGACGAAGTACTCGTTGGCGACGGCGGAGGCGGGCTGCTCCAGCTTCCACAGGTACGCGGACAGGCCCCGGCTGGTCGCCGAGGGGTTGTACACCAGCTGCGCCCCGGCCAGGCCGAGCGCCCGCCAGCCCTCCGGGAAGTGGCGGTCGTAGCAGATGTAGACGCCGACCCGCCCGACGGCGGTGTCGAACACCGGCCAGCCCAGGTTGCCGGGGCGGAAGTAGTACTTCTCCCAGAACCCCTTGACCTGCGGGATGTGGTGCTTGCGGTACTTGCCCAGGTAGGTGCCGTCGGCGTCGATGACGGCGGCGGTGTTGTAGTGGAACCCGGGCTTGTCGATCTCGAACACGGGCAGGACCATCACCATGTTCAGCTCCCGGGCCAGGGCCTGGAAACGGGTGACGGTGGGGCCGTCGGGGACGCTCTCGGCCCACCGGTAGTGCTCGGCCTCCTGCACCTGGCAGAAGTAGGGGGCGTTGAACACCTCCTGGAAGCCGATGATCCGCGCCCCCTGGGCGGCGGCGTCGCGCGCGTATTTCTCGTGGGCGGCGAGCATGGAATCGGTGTCGCCGGTCCACTCGCTCTGGACGAGTGCGGCACGGACGATGTGCGGCATGGTTCCCCTCGTTCCTCCGTGGCCGTCGCGGTCGGCCCGGAACGGTCGGTGCGTCCGCGTATGCCCTGCTGGCACGCGGGGTGTCGGCGGAGCGGTGCGCGATGAGAATCGCACCTTAGAGAGCGGGGAATGGCGGGTCAATATCCGACATCCTTGCGAACGGGATTCCTTCGTGTTGCGCGATTTCGCAAAGACGCCCAATGGGGTCCGATGTCTCATTTCTGAGATATGATTATTTGGAGGAAAACACAGGTTTTCCGTTTTTTCCGGTGCGGATTTCGTGCTTCCCTCCACGCCGCGCCGTCGGCTGGAGCGGCCCCGGGGCCTGTTCTTTGATGCCGTCCTGTTCCGCGGGGGGTGTGTGAGGCGCCGGCGGGGTTCTGGAGGCCCGGAGGGGACGTCCGAGGAACGAGGACGTTCCCGTAGGGCCGAAGGTTCCCGCCTTCCGGGGGCGCCGAACGCGAACCGAAGCGGAGCGGAGGTTCAAAAGAACACGGCCCCGGGGCCTGTTCTTTGATGCCGTCCTGTTCCGCGGGGGGTGTGTGAGGCGCCGGCGGGGTTCGGCAGGTCCGGAGGGGACGTCCGGAGAACGGGGACGTCCCCGTGGGGCCGAGGGTTCCCGCCTTCCGGGGGCGCCGAACGCGGACCGGAGCGGAGCGGAGGGTCAAAAGAACACGGCCTCTAGGGTGGGGGCATGGCACGACTGCTCATCGTTCACCACACCGTCTCCCCGGCCACACAGGAACTGCTGGAGGCCGTGCTGGAGGGGGCGCGCGACGACGGGATCGAGGGCGTGGAGGTCGTCGCCCGCCCGGCGCTGGCGGCCTCGGCCGCCGACGCCCTGGAGGCCGACGCCGTCGTCCTGGGGACCCCCGCGAACATCGGTTACATGTCGGGCGCCCTCAAGTACTGGTTCGACCTCGTCTACTACCCGGTCCTGTCCGCGTCGCGCACGGTGCCCTACTCGCTGTACGTGCACGGCAACGACGACACCGCGGGGGCGGTGCGCGCGGTCGAGGGCATCGCCAAGGGCATGGGCTGGGCCCGCCACCGCCCGCCGGTCTCCGTCACCGGCGCCCCGGCCGCCGCCGACCGCGACGCCTGCCGCGAGCTGGGCGCCGTCACCGCGCTCGCCGCCCTGGGCATGTGAGCTCCGGGCACGGGAAAGGGCCCCGCCCCGCGCACCGCGCGGACCGGGGCCCCGGGTTCCCGCGGGGCGACCGCTACTGCACGGGCGCCACGATCGGGTCCTCCATGCCGAAGTAGGGGTCGTAGTGCACCTCGGCAACGGTCACCTCGCCCGCGACGGCGACCTGGCCGGTGAACTGCTCGCCCGGCGCCAGGTCGGTCGCCTCCATCATGGGGATGTCGGCGAAGAGCTCCCAGTCGACGACCTCGGTGCCGTCGTCCAGGATGTAGGTGAAGTACAGCGGGTTGAGCGGCAGGGGCTCGCCCGAGTTGTTCACGAACGTCACGTCGAGCACCGTGTAGACCTCGTTCGGGTCCAGGGTCCCGCCCACGGTGCCCGCGCTGGTCGCGGTCAGGCCCACCCCCTCGGCCGGGGCCTCGGCGGGGGCCTCCTCGTCGGGGGTGCCCGGCTCGGTGGTCTGGGAGGAGGTGGGGGCGCTGCTGACCGAGGTGTCGTCGCCGCCGGAGGCCATCGCGATGACGACGATGATCACCACCACGATCACGATCAGGCCCAGGCAGCCCGCGCCCACGCCGATGCCCACCTTGGCGCCGGTGGACATGCCCTTCTTCTGCTGCGGGGCGCCGGTCGCGCCGTACGGGTCGTAGGGCGGCTGGCCGCCGGGGGCGCCGTAGGACTGGTACCCGCCGGTCGAGTCGCCGTAGGGCGGCTGGCCGCCGGGAGGACCGTAGGAGGGCTGGCCCCCGGTCGGGCCGTACGGGGGCTGGCCGGGAGGACCGCCGTAGGGGGGCTGCGGGCCGGACGGGTCGTTGGGGTAGGACATCGTGAGTGCTCCGGTCTCGGATGCGGGACGGCTGGTGTGCGCCGCGGAAGGGTGCGGTGTGCCCGGGACGGAACACACGCGGCGGTGGAGGACACCGCCCGCCGGTCGGCGGTGGCGGCGGAGCCGCCATGGCGACCGTACCCTCCATCATTCCATCGGATGATGTCGAGCCCCCGACGGTTCGCACAAGACTCCGGTGGCCTGCGCCACGGAAGCCCTGATGGGGGCCGCCCGGCCTTGGTACGTTGCGCCTATGCGCACGGACTACCACCCCACCCCCACGGAGGTCGTGGCCTCCTGGATCCCCCACGACGCCCGGTGGCACGAGGCGGCCCGGACGGCGGCCGCCGTCGGCTCCGACGAGCTGCGCCGCTACGTCTCGGGGCTCGTGCACGAGCAGCGGGACGGGGACCGCGAGCTCGGCGACGAGTACGACCTGCGCTCCATCGGCGCGGTCGTGGAGGACCTGGGCGTGGGCGGCCTGGCCGCGGTCGAGTGGAACAAGGTCCGCGACGCCCTGCTGCTGCCCCTCACCAAGAGGATCTAGGACTCCTCCTCCGGGGAGTGGCACTCCAGGCAGTCGGTGCCGCAGGGGTAGTTGATCACCGACATGGACCGGCAGCGCACGCACATCCGGCGCCTCCCCCCGGTCGGGTCGTGCCGCCACCGGTGGTGCCCCGCCCGGCAGATCCCCGAGGGCTTCATCGCGGTGTCGTCGCGGTCTGCGCTCATGCCCGCACCGTAGCGGAACCGGACCCCGCCCGGAAGCCGTTCGGGGTGGGTCCGTGCCGTGCGGTCCGCCGGCGGTACTACCGTGTGTCGTGAACGCGCCGCCGACCTGGGCGGACGGGATCGGCGGGAGGAGTCGGCATGGTCGAGTGGCTGACCATGGCCATTCAGATGGTTTCCCTGGCGATGGCCGGGTGGTGCCTCGTGTCGACCTTCCGCGACCGGCCCATGCTCGTCCCGCACCTGGTCGGCATGGGGGTCCTGTGGCTCCTGGTGATCGGCCAGGCCGTCGCCACCGTCGCCGCCATGGTCGGCGGGGAGACCCCCGCCGAAACGGCCATGTTCGTCTCCTACCTGGCCACCGTCGTCCTGCTGCCGCCCGCCTGCGCCGTGTGGGGCTTCATGGAGCGCAGCAAGTGGGGCCCGGCCGTCATCGCGTTCGCCTGCCTGATCCTGCCCGTCCTGTTCGTCCGCCTCGAACAGCTCTGGAGCCCCGTTGCCTGAGCCCGCACCGGCCCCCGTGACCGCCAGGACCCTGCGCACCGGCCCCGGCCGCCTGCTGGTCGCCGTCTACGGCGTGTTCGCCCTCGCCGCCACCGCCCGCGGCGTCTACCAGCTGGCCACGAAGTTCGACGAGGCCCCCGTCGCCTACCTGCTGTCGGTGTTCGCCGGGGTCGTCTACATCGTCGCCGCCGTCGGCCTGGCCCGCGCCGGCCGCACCTCCCGGCGCGTCGCCCTGGTCTCGTGCAGCGTCGAGATGGTCGGGGTCCTGGCCGTGGGCGCAGCCGGCCTGCTGTTCCCCGAGGCCTTCCCCGACGACACGGTCTGGTCCGGGTTCGGCAGCGGCTACTTCTTCATCCCGCTGGTCCTGCCGGCCCTGGGCCTGTGGTGGATCCTGCACGTGCACCGGCTCGACCGCGGCTGACCACGCCCGGCCCGTGACCCGGGCGTGACCCCACCGCTACCCTGGGGCCATGTCAGAGCCCCTTCCCCTGCCGGTCGCCGTTTCGGCCGACTGGCTCCACGCGAACCTCGACCGGGTGGTCGTGGTCGACTCCCGGTGGTACCTGGACGGCCGCTCCGGCCGCGACGCCTACCTCGCAGGACACCTCCCCGGAGCGGTGTTCGCCGACGTGGACGCCGACCTGGCCGCCCCGGCGAGCCCCGAGGGCGGGCGGCACCCGCTGCCCGCCGCCGCCGACTTCGCCCACACCCTGGGCCGCCTCGGCATCGGCGACCACTCCCGGGTGGTCGTCTACGACGACGCCGGGGGGTCCGTCGCCGCCCGCCTGGTGTGGATGCTCCGCGTGCTGGGCACCCCCGCCGCCTTCCTCGACGGCGGCCTCCAGGCCTGGACGGGGCCGCTGGAGAAGGGGGAGCACACTCCGCCCCCGGCGCACCGCACCCCCCAGCACTGGCCCGCCGACCGGGTCGTGCACACCGACACCGTCCGGGCCGCCGCGGGCGAGCCCGGGCAGCTGGTCCTCGACGCACGCGCGTACGGCCGCTACACCGGCGAGCAGCCCGCGCCGGTGGACGCCCGCCCCGGCCACGTCCCCGGCGCCCGCAGCGCCGAGTGGACCGGCAACCTCGGCCCCGACGGCCTGCTGGCCGCCCCCGAGGCGCTGCGCGAGAGGTTCGCCGCGCTGGGCGCCGACGACGCCGTCACCATCACCGCCTACTGCGGTTCCGGCGTCACCGCCTGCCACGACCTGCTCGCCCTGGAGCACGCGGGCTACGACGCGCCCCGGCTCTACCCCGGCTCCTGGAGCCTGTGGGGCGCCGACGACTCCCTGCCCGTGGAGACCGGAGACCCCTCGGCGGACCGGGAGCGGTGACCGGGAGGAGGGCCGCCGGCGCGCGCACACGCGCCGGCGGCCCTTCGCGTGTCCGGAACCGAGTGGAACCTCCCGGGCTGTCGGGGCGTCTGACCTGCCAGTAGGATTGCCCGGCCCGGGCCAGGGCCGACGACGAGGCTCCCCCACGCGAAACTGAGGACCAGTGGCCATCGAAATCATGCTCCTGGTGATCGCCGCCCTCGCGGTCGCGGTCGCCGCCGTCATCTTCGCCGTGCGCGCGGCTCTGCGGAGTAAGACGCAGACCCCGCCACCGCCCCCGCGCGCGCCCCACGACCCCTTCGCCCGCACCGGTGACAGCACCGCCGGCGACCCCCGCACGCTCAAGGCCGGGGACATGATCGACTGGGGCACCGAACGCACCTGGATCCGCGGCACCCTGCGCCTCTCGCAGGGCGGCTACGTCTGGGCCGAGCACTTCCTGGAGGTCGAGGGCGGCAAGCGCTGGCTCTCCACCGAGGAGGACCCCGACCTGGAGATGGCCCTGTGGACCGGCCGCCCCGACCTGGACCTGACCCCCCACGGCAAGAAGATCGAGCTCGAGGGCGTCACGTACCGCCTGGAGGAGAAGGGCAGCGGCTCCTACCGCTCCGAGGGCACCACCGGCCTCAAGGCCCAGGGCGGCTTCGACTACGCCGACTACGAGGGCGAGGACGGGAGCCTGCTGTCCTTCGAGCGGTTCGACCACGGGCCCTGGGAGGTCAGCACCGGCACCAGGGTCGCCGAGGGCACCTTCACCATCTACCCGGGGAGCTGATCCACCCCATGCGCGTCGGCATCAGCGCCCCCTTCGTCGACACCCGGGCCGACGACCTGGTCTGGACGCTGGACCACCCGCTGGTCGACCCCCTCGCCGTCCGCTCCCTGCGGGTCGGCGGCACCGGGGTCGAGCTGCGTGTGCTCGGCGCCTCCCACCAGGTCGCCGTCGCGGCGGCGGGGGGCGGCCTGGTGGAGACCGTGGCCTGCCTGCCGGGAGTCGACGGCGCCCTGCCGGGCAGCGCCGAACACCCGGCGGGCCGCTACCGGTTCGACTCGCGGGTGGAGACCCTCGCACGCACCGAACTCGCCCGCCGGGTCGAGCGCCTCCACCGCGAGGTCGCCGACGACCCCGGCGGGCTCCTCGTCGCCTTCCCCGGTGACCCGTTGGCCGTGACCGCGCTGCACCTGTCCCTCGACGGCGCGTGCGACCACGGGGGCCCGCTCCACTGGCGCACCTGGCACGTCTACCCCCAGAGCGGAGAACTCGTGACCACGCACTCCACCGTGTCCGCCCACCCCCGCGGAGAGACCAGATGACCTACAAGCACGGCCATGCGCAGCCGGAGAAGAACAACAGCACCATCATCACCGTGTTCGTGGTGATCGGCGGTATCTTGCTGCTGCTCATCCTCCTGGCGGCCTGCAGCGGCAACTCCAACGACACCTACTGCCCGGACGACGACTACGTCTCCGACCCCGCCTATGACGACGACGAGTGCGAGCGCTCGTCGTCGGGCTCCTCCGGCGGCGGATTCTTCTTCTTCGGCGGCTCCAGCAGCAGGTACGACGACGGCTACCGCGGCGGCTCCAGCGGCTCCAGCGGTTCCAGCAGCTCCGGCAGCGGCTTCCGCGGCGGCGGCACCGGCTTCGGCAAGTGACCCCGTCCGACCACCCCATCCCCTAACGAGACCTGGACATGAACGAGATCCTCTTCAACAGCCTCGCCGCCCTCGCCTACGCCGGGGTCGGCATCGCCATCCTCGCGGTGGGCTACCTGCTCATCGACCTGCTCACCCCGGGTAAGCTGCACAAGCTCATCTGGGAGGAGCGCAACCCCAACGCCGTGATCCTGGTGTCCGCCAACACCCTGGGCGTGGCCGTCATCGTCACCACGGCCATCCTCTCCAGCGACTCGGAGATCGGCCTGGGCGCCGGGCTGCTCTCCACCGCGGTCTACGGGCTGATCGGCCTGGGGGTCATGGCCCTGTCGTTCCTCCTCATCGACCTGCTCATCCCGGCCAAGATCTCCCACATGATCAGCAACCCCGAGCCGCACCCGGCCACCTGGGTGAGCGCCTCCGCCCACCTGGCGATCGCCGTGGTGGTCGCCGCCGCCCTCACCTGACGCGGCGGGGTCCCGAACAGCACAGAAAGCAGTACCCATCGTGATCGAGACACCGGCCCCCCAGCGGTCCCGGCTCCCGGTGCCTCCCCGGGTGGCCCGGTTCCTCGTACTCACCGCGGTGTTCGTCTGCGCCGCCTGCGGCCTGGTGTACGAACTGGCACTGGTCGCCATCGGCAGCTACCTGCTCGGCGACACCATCACCCAGGCCTCCGTGGTCCTGTCGGTGATGGTGTTCGCCATGGGCGTCGGGTCGCTGCTGTCCAAGCGGTTCCAGGGCAGCCCCGCGGTGGCGTTCGCGGTCATCGAGGGCCTGCTGTCCCTGGTCGGCGGACTGTCGGTGCTGCTGCTCTACGGGGCCTTCGCGTGGTTCTCCGCCTACCAGCCCGCCCTGGTGCTCCTGGCCTTCGTCATCGGCATGCTCATCGGCATGGAGATCCCCCTGCTGATGACGCTCATCCAGCGCATCCGCAGGCAGGAGGCGTCGGAGGCGGTCGCCGACCTCTTCGCCGCGGACTACGTGGGCGGCCTCATCGGCGGCCTGGCGTTCCCGTTCCTGCTGCTGCCGCTGCTGGGCCTGCCCAAGGGCGCGCTGGCCGTGGGCGCGCTCAACGCGGTGGTGGGCGTGGCGGTGGTGCTGTGGCTGTTCCGCGCCGAGCTGTCCCGCCGCGCGTACGCGGGGCTCGCCGCGGGCCTGGTCGTCATCATCACGTTCCTGGGCCTGGCGTACCTGTACGCCGACCGGTTCGAGGTGGACGCCCGGCAGGCCATGTACCGCGACCCGATCGTGCACGCCGAGCGCTCCGCCTACCAGGAGATCGTGCTCACCCGCTCGGTCGACGGCCGGGACGTGCGGCTGTACCTCAACGGCGACCTCCAGTTCTCGACCCTGGACGAGTACCGCTACCACGAGTCCCTGGTCCACCCGGCGATGGCCGGCCCGCACCGCGAGGTCCTGGTGCTGGGCGGCGGCGACGGGCTGGCGCTGCGCGAGATCCTCGCCTACGAGGACGTGGAGTCGGTGACCCTGGTGGACCTGGACCCGGCGGTGATCGAGCTGGCCTCCACCGAACCGGTCATCACGGGGCTCAACGGGGGCTCCTTCGAGGACCCCCGGGTGGAGGTGGTCAACACCGACGCCTTCCAGTGGCTGCGCGAGAACCGCGGCGACTTCGACGTCATCGTCGCCGACCTGCCCGACGGCCAGGACGTGGGCCCGTCCAAGCTGTACTCGGTGGAGTTCTACTCCCTGGCCCGCCACTCCCTGGCCGACGACGGGCGGATGGTGGTGCAGGCCGGGTCGCCGTTCTTCGCCCCGGACGCCTACTGGAGCGTGGGCCGCTCCCTGGAGGAGGCGGGCCTGCCCGCCACCCCCTACAACGTGGACGTGCCGTCCTTCGGGAACTGGGGCTTCTACCTGACGACCGTGCACGGCACGCCCGAGCTGCGCATCCCCGAGGACGCGCCGCCGCTGCGCTTCCTGGACGAGGCCCTGCTGGAGGCCGCCCAGGTGTTCCCGCGGGACCGCCGCGAGAGCGAAGAGGTGGAGGCGTCCACGCTCATGCACCCGCGCATCATCGGCTACCACCAGGGCGCCTGGCGCGGCTACTGAGCCCCGGACCCGGCCGCCGGTGCGCGCCCCCGGGGCCCGCGGGCGGCGTCCCGCCGCGTCCTGCCGCGCTCCGTCCGCGGATGCGCGGTTCCGCCGTGCCGCCCCGTGTGCAGCCCCCCGGAGACGCCGCCGTCCTCCGGGTCCGCGCTCCGCCGCGTCCCCCCGCGGGTGTGCGGCCGCGGCCCCGGAGCCGGGCCCTTCCGGTCCCGGACCCCGCCGGGCGCCCTGCCGGCGCCCCGGCCCGGGCGCACCCGGGCCGGAGCGGACAGACACCGCGCAGCCTCATGTGTCGGGCCGGTGGGCGGCCGCGCGGTGGCCTGTGGGGACGGTGCGGGAGGACGTCCCGCGACCGGGTCCATCCTGGCCCACCGCGGGGGAGCGTGGCGCTCGCCGCGCCGCCCCGGGCAATCCCTTACCCCGCCCTACCAACCCTTTTCCGACACGCCGTACGAACCGCCGCAGAACGTCAGCTGTCGAAGCCCAGACCCACCGCGTCCAGACCCCGCAGCCACAGGTTGCGCCTGCCGCCGTTGCGGTCGGCGGCCGCGGTCGCCCGCAGTGTCAGGTCGATGCCGACCGAGCGCACCGGCTCGGGCGGGAACGGCAGCGGCTTCTCCCGGACCATCCGCAGCCGGGTCCGCTCGGTGTCCAGCCCGTCGAGCCGGTCGAGCATCACCTGGGCGCCGAACCGCGTCGCCCCCACGCCCAGCCCCGTGTACCCGGCGGCGTAGGCCAGCCTCCCCCCGTAACCGGTGCCGAAGAACCCGGAGAACCGGCTGCACGTGTCGATCACCCCGCCCCAGGAGTGGGTGAAGCGCACCCCCGCCAACTGCGGGAACGTCTCGAAGAAGTGCTCGGCGAGCTTCTGGAAGGTCTCCGGCCGCTGGTCGTACTCCGGCCGCACCCTCCCGCCGTAGTGGTGGACGATGTCGTACCCGCCCCACAGGATCCGGTCGTCCGCCGTCAGCCGGTAGTAGTGGAAGAAGTTCGCCGCGTCCGACATCCCCTGGCGCCCCTTCCACCCCAGGGACTCCCTCTGGGCGGCGCTCAGCGGCTCGGTCACCAGCGCGTAGTCGTACACCGGTGCCAGGTAGTGCTTGAGCCGCCGCAGCGGGCCGGGGAACGCCCCCGTGCCCCAGGCGACCCTGGGCGCGTGAACCGCCCCGCCGCGCGACTCCAGCCGCAGCCCGGCCGGGGTGGACCGGATCGCCCGTACGGGGGTGTTCTCGAAGATCCGCACCCCCAGCCGCAGGCACGCCTCCCGCAGGCCCCACGCCAGCTTGGCGGGGTGCAGCATCGCCACCCCGTCCGGCTCGTACAGGGCCCCCACGTAGGTGGGCGAGGCGACCTCGGCACGGGTCCGCTCCGCGTCCCACACCTCCGCCCGGTGCCCCAGCGCGGTCATCGCCGCCGCGGACTCCTCGAACCCCTCGGCCTGCCAGGGCTCGGTGGCCACCAGCAGCTCGCCGGTGCGCTCGAAGTCGCAGTCGATGCCGTACCTCTCCACCGCCTCGCCGATGGCGTCCAGGTTGGCGCGGCCCTGGCGCTCCAGCTCCCCGATCTCCTCCGGCCACCGCTCGGCGCCGTTGTCGTACCCGTGGGTGAGGCTGGCGGCGCAGAACCCGCCGTTGCGCCCGGAGGCCGCCCACCCCGCGGTGCGCGCCTCCACCAGGACCACGTCCCGGCCGGGGTCGCGCTCCTTGGCGACGAGCGCCGTCCACAGCCCGCTGTACCCGCCGCCGACCACGGCCAGGTCGGCGAACACGTCGCCGGCCAGCGCCGGCGCGGCCTCGGGCACGTCGTGGCCGGGCACATCGGGATCGAGCCAGAAGACCCTGGGGAGGGCGCCCTCCAGCGCCCCGGAGGCCCCTGCGGTGACCGCGTCGGCCATGGGTATCACACACTTCCGTCGGTGGTGGGAAAGGGATGTCGGATACGGATCGGGGCACCGTCCGGGCGACGCGCGCCCGTCCGGTGCCCCGGGGACCGCGTCAGGCCCGGCGCCTGGCCGCGATGATGTTGATGACGGCCATGGTCAGCCCGACCGCGAACAACAGCGTGCCCATGACGTTCACCTGCGGGGGGATGCCGACGCGCGTGGCGCCCCAGATCCACAGGGGGAACGTGTTCACGTCGCCGCTCACGAACGTGGTGATGATGTAGTCGTCGATGGACAGGGCGAACGCCAGCAGCCCGCCCGCCATCACGGCGGGGAACAGCATCGGCAGCGTCACCAGCCGGAACGTGTCCCAGGGGCCGGCGCCCAGGTCCCGGGCGGCCTCCTCCAGGCTCGGGTCCAGGGTGATCACCCGGGCCCGCACCGTGATGGCGACGAACGACACGCAGAACATCACGTGCGCGATGACCGTCGTCCAGTACCCGGTGGTGATGTTCAGCATCAGGAACGTGGACAGCAGGGCGGCGCCGAGCACCACCTCGGGGGCGCTGATCGCCGCGAACATCACCAGGTTGGTGAGCTGCTTGCCCCGGAAGTCGAACCGGCCCAGGGCCAGCCCCAGCAGGGTGCCCAGCAGCCCGGCGGCGACCATCGTCAGCAGCGCGATGGTCACCGAGTTGAACATCGCCTGGTTGAGGTCGGGGTAGGCGAACGCGTTCGCGTACCACTCGAGGGTGAACCCCTGCCAGGTGATGTTGTGCCGCCCCGCCGGGTCGTTGAAGCTGAACACGACCATGAACAGGATCGGCGCGAACAGCCAGGCCAGCACGGCCCACGTGTACCAGCGGCCCCAGTCGGTCCGGCGCCGGGCCCGGGGCTCGCGCCCCGGTGCGGCGGTGCCGCCGCGGTCCTCGGTGTCGAGCGTGGCGCTCACGACGTGTGCACCTCCATGACCCGTTCGGTGCCCAGGGCCCTGGCGTAGCTGAAGATGCCGACGAGCAGCAGCCCCATGAGCACGAAGGTGATCGACGCGGCGATCGGGTAGTTGTTGTTGACCAGGTACTGGGTCCGGATGACGTTGCCGATCATCGTGTTGTCGGTACCGCCCAGCACCGACGCGTTGACGTAGTCGGCGCTGGTCGGGATGAACGTCATCAGCACGCCCGCGAACACGCCCGGCAGCGACACCGGCAGGATCACGTGCACGAACGCCCGCACCCGGTTCGCGTACAGGTCCTGCGCGGCCTCCACCAGGTGCGGGTCCATCCGCTCCAGCACGGCGTAGATGGGCAGCACCATGAACGGCAGGAAGTTGTAGGCCAGGCCCAGGATCACGGCGGGCGCGGTGTTGAGCACCGCGAACCCGTCCGGGAGCACCCCCAGGTCCTTGAAGGTGCCCAGCAGCACCCCGTTGTCGGACAGGAAGAACCGCCACGAGATCGTCCGCAGTACGAACGACACGAAGAACGGCAGCAGGAGCAGCAGCAGGTACGTGGACTTGTAGGCGCCGCCCCTGAAGGCGATCCAGTACGCCATCGGGTAGCCGACGGCGATGCACACCAGGGTGGCGCAGCCGCCGTAGAGGAGGGAGCGCAGGATCTGCTCCCAGTAGGTCCCGATGGCGTCGACGTAGTTGCCCACCGCGAAGGTCTGCTGGAAGCCGGTGACCACGTTGCCCGTGGTCAGCGACAGCGACAGCATCCCCCCGATGGGGACCACGAAGAACAGCGCCAGCCAGGTCCACGCCGGGAGCACCAGCACGTAGGGCGTCAGCTTGCGGTTTCTCATGGGAAGTCTCGGGTTCGTTCGGCGTCAGCTCTGCGTGATGGCCTGGAACAGGGAGGAGAACCCGTCCTGCTCCTCGGTCGGCAGGACCACGAAGTTGTGCAGCTTCTGGTAGTCGTCCTCGGTGGGGAAGACCAGCGGGCTTCCGGCCATCTCGGTCAGCGCCTCGGCCCGCTCCCCGTCGCCCTCGGCGGCGGCCCACTCCGTCATGACCTCCTGGGCGTGGGGGACCGGCGGGATGTAGGCGATGTACTCGGTGAGGCCGGTGGCGATCTCCGGCTCGTACAGGAAGTCCATCAGCTCGATCGCGTCCACCGGCGCCTTCGTGGTGTACGGGATCATGAGGTTGTCGGTCCACAGGGTGGCGCCCTCCTCGGGGACGACGAACTTCAGGTTCGTGCCCTCCTCGGAGTTCTGCTGGTAGATGTCGCCGGACCAGGCCATGGTGAGCCACAGGTCGCCGTTGGTGAGCGGCTGGATGAAGTCCTGGTCGTAGTAGGCGCGCACGATGCCGGAGTCGCGCTGCTCGCGGAGCTTCTCGGCGGCCGCCTCCCAGTCCTCGGCGGTGGAGTCGGCCGGGTTGACGCCGTTGGCGAGCAGGCCGAAGTTGGCGATCTCCTGCGGGTCGGCGAACATGCCGACCTTGCCCTCGAACGCCGGGTCCCACAGGTCCTGGATGCTGGTGATCTCCCGGTCGACGAACTCCGGGTTGTAGGCGATTCCGGTGATGCCGGAGGTGTAGGGCACCGTGTACCTGTTGCCCGGGTCGAAGGCGCTGTTCTTGTAGATCTCGCCCGCGTACTCGGCGAAGTTCGGCAGCCGCGCGTGGTCGAGCTGGACGAGGTAGCCCAGCTCGATGAGCTTGGCCAGCTCGAACCCGTTGGGCAGCACGATGAGGTCGTAGCCGAGGTCGTCCCCGTTGGCGAGCTTGGGCTGGATCTGGCCGAAGAACGACGCCGCCTCCTGCACGTCCTCCTTGTACTCCACCTCGATGCCGGTGGCCTCGGTGAACTGCTGGATCTGGGTGCGCTCGGAGTCCATGTACAGCGGCCAGTTGGCCCAGCGCAGGTTCCCGGTGCGCTCCTTGCCCTCCCAGAAGTTCGCGTCCGCGGCGGGGTCGCGCTGCTGGCCGCCGACACCGCACGCGGACAGGGCGAGGGCGGCGGCCGCCGCCCCGCCGGCCTGGAGCGTGCGCCGCCGCGTCAGGCCGGGCGGCCCGACCGGGCTGCGGCGGGCCCTGGTGAGGCCCCGGAGGAGTGCGGGGTCGATACCGGCGCGGGAGCGGTTGTTCATTGTCGTTCCTTGACTTCCAGTGGTCCGCCGGGGGAGGGCGGGGGCTTCGGGGGTGGGCGGCGCCGGCCGCGGCCGGCGCCCTCGGGGCCGTGGATCGGACGGGAGGTCAGGCCAGCAGCGGGTAGGAGTGGTGGGCGGGCCAGGACAGCCACACCCGGTCGCCGCGGTCGGCGGCCAGGCTGGAGTCGGAGGAGTTCTGGAGGTAGACGGTGACGGTCTCGCCGCCGCCGATGTCCACCTGGTAGTGCGTGGCCGCCCCCAGGTAGACGGTCTCGGCGACGGTCCCCGGGACGGCGCTGACGTCCCCGCCCGGCTCCTCGGCGCCGATGCGGACCTTCTCCGGGCGCACGGTCAGGTACACCGCGGAGCCGACGGCCCCGGACCCCTGGGAGGCCAGCGCCTCGGGCAGGTCCGCGGCCAGGACGGTGGCGCCGCCGGCGACCTCCACCCGCCAGGTGCCGCCCGACTCCCCGCGCACCGTGCCCCTGATGAGGTTGCTGGTGCCGATGAAGTCCGCCACGAACCGGGTCGCGGGCCGCTCGTACACCTGCGCCGGGGTGCCCAGCTGCTCGACCCGCCCCTGGTTCATCACCGCGATGCGGTCGGACATGGTCAGCGCCTCCCCCTGGTCGTGGGTGACGTAGACGAAGGTGATGCCCACCTCGCGCTGGATGCGCTTGAGCTCCACCTGCATGGTCTGGCGGAGCTTGAGGTCCAGGGCGCCCAGCGGCTCGTCGAGCAGCAGGGCTGCGGGCTCGTTGACCAGTGCGCGGGCCAGGGCCACGCGCTGCTGCTGGCCGCCGGAGAGCTGGGACGGGCGGTGCCCGGCCCGGTGCCCCAGCTCGACCAGTTCGAGCATCTCGCCGACGCGGCGCCTGATCTCGTCCTTGGCGACGCCCTTGCGCCTGAGACCGAAGGCGACGTTGTCCGCGACGTTCATGTGCGGGAACAGGGCGTAGCTCTGGAAGACCATGTTGATGTCGCGGCGGTTGGCGGGGACACCGGTGACGTCGTTGCCGTTGAGCCGGACGACGCCCCGGGTGGGCTCCTCGAAACCCGCGATCATCCGCATGGTGGTGGTCTTGCCGCAGCCGGAGGGGCCCAGCAGGGAGAAGAACTCGCCCTGTTCGATGGCCAGGTCGACGCCGTCGACGGCGTTCACCGTCTCGGTGCCGGAGCGGAAGGACTTGAACACCCCTTCCAGGCTGATCGCCGTTTCGCGCCGGTCGGCGGTTTCCACGTCGGATGTCTCCGGTGCTGTCGTGCTGGTGGTGGCCATGGTGGGGGTGGTCCTGTCGCTTGCTCGTTCCGTACCGGGTGGCGGCCGGTCCGCCCGGGCGGACCGGCCGGGGGCGTCATTCGCCGATGTAGCTCATGACGTGCTTGATGCGGGTGTACTCGTCGAAGGAGTACATGGACAGGTCCTTGCCGTACCCCGAGTGCTTGAAGCCGCCGTGCGGCATCTCCGCGGTGATCGGGATGTGCGTGTTGATCCACACGCACCCGAAGTCGAGGCGGCGCGAGACCCGCAGGGCCCGGGCGTGGTCCCTGGTCCACACGCTGGAGGCCAGGCCGTACTCCACCGAGTTGGCCCACGCGACCGCGGTGTCCTCGTCGGTGAACCTCTGCACGGTGATGACCGGGCCGAAGATCTCGTCGGTGACCAGCTCGTCGCCCTGGCGCAGGCCCGCGACGACGGTCGGGGCGTAGAAGTAGCCCTCCTCACCGACCCGGGAGCCGCCCGCCAGCACCTCGGCGTGGTCGGGGGCCCGGTCCAGGAAGCCGCTCACCCGTGCCAGCTGGTTCGCGTTGTTGACCGGGCCGAACGCGGCGTCGGCGTTGCTCGGCGGCCCCGTGACGGTGCCGCGGGCCTGCTCGGCCAGGGCGGCGGCCAGGTCGTCGTGGATCCCCGGGGCGGCCAGCACCCGGGTGGCGGCGGTGCAGTCCTGTCCGGCGTTGAAGTACCCGGCCTCGGCGATGCCCGCGGCGGCCCGCTCCACGTCGGCGTCGTCGAACACGATGACCGGGGCCTTGCCGCCCAGCTCCAGGTGCAGGCGCTTGAGGTCCCTGGACCCGGCCTGGGCCACCTCGTACCCGGCCCGGGTGGAGCCGGTGAGGGAGATCAGTCCCGGAACGGGGTGCTCGACCAGCGCGCGGCCGGTGTCGCGGTCGCCCGCCACCACGTTGAAGACGCCCGGCGGCAGGAACTCGGCGGCGATCTCCGCCAGCAGCAGGGTGGAGACCGGGGTGGTGTCCGAGGGCTTGAGGACGACGGTGTTGCCCGCGGCCAGGGCGGGGCCGATCTTCCAGGCGGCCATCGCCATCGGGTAGTTCCACGGGGTGATCTGGCCGACGACGCCGATGGGCTCGCGGCGGATCCAGGAGGTGTGGTCGGCCATGTACTCCCCGGCCGCCCTCCCCTCGAGGTTGCGGGAGGCGCCGGCGAAGAAGCGCAGGGCGTCCAGCACCTGCGCGATCTCCTCGCTCTTGGTGAGCTCCACGGGCTTGCCGCAGTTCTGGACCTCGGCGGCGACGAGCTCGTCCGCGCGTTCCTCCACCCGGTCCGCGAACTTGTTGAGGGCGATCTGCCGCTGGGCCGGGGTCCAGTCGCGCCAGCCCTTCTCGAAGGCGGTGCGGGCGGCCTGGAAGGCGCCGTCGACGTCCTCGGCGGTGGAGACCGGTGCGGTGGCGAAGACCTTCCCGGTGGCCGGGTCGACGAGGTCGCTGCGGATTCCGTCGGCCGTGTCCACGTACTCGCCGTTGACGAAGTTGCGCAGGTCTTGGGTCACGGTGCTCTGCTCCCGGGTCTGTCGAGCGCGTCGGTGCGCGGACTGGCGGATGGTGGGCGCGCGCATAGCGCTGTGATCTGCCACACTGCCACCCGGCAACGGTGAGATCAAGATCTACCAATGGATTCCGTTGTAAAGATTAGGTTTCTCAACGGATACTTGACAGAACGCGGATGAGTGCGACTATTTCTATTGAGAGGGTCGTGCATGTGACCCCCCGGGTCGACCCGAGCGTGGTCCCCGCGACACCGACGAACTTGGAGCACCAAGTGGCAGCGCACATGAGTCCTGAGCACCTCCAGCGGGCCGCCAAGGACCACCTGTGGATGCACTTCACCGAGATGGCCGCCTACAACGACGCAGACGTCCCCGTCATCAGCCGCGGCGAGGGCGTGTACGTCTACGACGACAAGGGCAAGCGGTACCTCGACGGCCTCGCCGGGCTCTTCGTCAGCCAGGTCGGCCACGGCCGCACCGAGATCGCGGACGCCATCGCCGAGCAGGCCCGCGAGCTGGCGTACTTCCCCATCTGGACCTACGCCCACCCCAAGGCCGTCGAGCTCGCCGACCGGATCGCCTCCCTGGCCCCCGGCGACCTCGAGCGGGTGTTCTTCACGACCAGCGGCTCCGAGGCCGTGGAGTCCGCCTGGAAGCTGGCCCGCCAGTACTTCAAGGCGATCGGCGAGCCCACCCGGCACAAGGTGATCAGCCGGCGCATCGCCTACCACGGCACCAGCATGGGCGCCCTGTCCATCACCGGCCTCCAGGGCATCAAGACCCCCTTCGAGCCGCTGGTCCCCAGCACCATCCAGGTGCCGAACACCAACTTCTACCGGGCGCCGCAGCACGGCGACGACATCGAGGCGTTCGGCCGGTGGGCCGCCGACCAGATCGAGGAGGCGATCGTCCAGAACGACCCGGACACCATCGCCGCGGTCTACGTCGAGCCCGTCCAGAACTCCGGCGGCTGCTTCCCGCCGCCGCCCGGGTACCTCCAGCGGGTCCGCGAGATCTGCGACCGGTACGGGGTGCTCATGGTGTCCGACGAGGTCATCTGCGCGTTCGGCCGCCTGGGCGAGTACTTCGGTGCCACCAGGTACGGCTACGTGCCGGACATCATCACCTTCGCCAAGGGCGCCACCAGCGGCTACGTCCCGCTGGGCGGCATGGTCGCCCGCGAGAAGCTCATGGAGCCCTTCAAGGAGAAGGGCGCCACGTTCCTGCACGGCATCACCTTCGCCGGGCACCCCGTGGCCGCCGCGGCGGCGCTGGCCAACCTCGACCTGTTCGAGAGCGAGGGCATCCTCGAGAACGTGCGGCGCAACGCGCCCGTGTTCCGGGCGACCCTGGAGAAGCTGCTGGACCTGCCCATCGTCGGCGACGTGCGCGGCGACGGGTTCTTCTACGGCATCGAGCTGGTGAAGGACAAGGACACCAAGGAGACGTTCTCCGACGAGGAGTCGCACCGCCTGCTCAAGGGCTTCCTGTCGGGCGCCCTGTTCGACGCCGGGCTCGTCTGCCGCGCCGACGACCGCGGCGAGCCGGTCATCCAGCTCTCCCCGCCGCTCACCTGCGGGCCGTCGGAGTTCGAGGAGATCGAGGCGATCCTGCGCAAGGTCCTCACCGAGGCCTGGCACCAGCTGTAGGCCCTCCACCCCCGCGACGCCCCCCGCACCCCTCGGTCGGGGGGCGTCCGCATGCCCGGGAGTTTCATGAAAAAGGGGACATGCCGGGATCTGGTGGGGTAGCGTCGTCCACCACGGTCCGCGGTGGTCCCACCCGGCCCGCCTGCACCGCGACGCCCGCTCCGTCGCCCCTTCCCCCGATACGGAGCGGTCATGACCTCGCCCTCGTTCCCCCCGCCCGCCGGCTCCCCCCTGTCCACGGGCAACAGGGTCGGCCTCGGAATCGTCGGATGCCTCGGTGCCCTGATCTTCACGGCCGTCATCGCCTCCTGCGCCGCGGCCCTGGGCGGAGGGGGCGGCACCGCCGCCCCCGCGCCCGCCGCGGCCACCGTCACCGCCACGGTCACCGCGACCGCCACGGAGACGGAGGAGGTCGAGACCGAGGTCGAGGTCACCGCCACCGAGACGGTCACCGCCACCGAGACGGTCACCGTCACCGAGACCGTGACCGAGCGCCCCCGGAGCGGGAGCGGCGGGGGCGGTGGAGACGATGAGGGCGGCGGTGGCGCGCCGGTGTACTACCAGAACTGCGACGCGGCCCGTGCCGCCGGAGCCGCCCCCGTCCGGCGCGGCGAACCGGGGTACGGCCCGCACCTGGACCGGGACGGCGACGGCGTCGGCTGCGAGTAGCCGCCGCTCAGGCGGGCCAGGTGAAGACGTCGGCCTCGGCGGCCACCAGGTGGGCGTCGGACTGGCCGAACTGGATCACCCGCACCCCCACCCGGCCGCCCCCGGGCACCGTGCCCTTCCACGCGTACGCGAACCGGCCCCGGCCGATGGCGTGCACGTTGCTGCCCGCCGGGCGCTCGGAGACCGGGTCGCCGCCCGCGTCGAACTCCACCGCGCGCAGCTGCACCTCGGTGCCCGGGGTGATCCCCATCAGCGTCACCCCCACCGAAAGGTCGTAGCGCCCCTCCAGGGCCAGCGCCCCGACGTCGGCCGCCCCGTCGTCGCCGCGGTCGAACACGATGTCGTGCCAGGTGGCCGGGGCCAGGGTGACGCGGGTGTCCTTCGTGAAGCGGTGGTGGTCGGGCATGCGGACTCCTCGGGGCCGGTCGCCGGTCAGGTCCAGCATCCGGCCCCGGGGGCCACCGATCAACCACCGCCCGCCCGTGTCACTTCGGCCAGTAGAAGACCTCGGCGGTGGCCTCCTTGACCCGCGCCGGGCGGTCGCCGTACTGGACCAGCCGGACCCGCACCCGGCGCCCCGCCGCCAGGTTGCCCTTCCAGGCGTAGGTGAAGTGCCCGTAGCCCGCCGCCTGCACCGGCGAGTCGATCGGCCGGTTGCGCGCCACCTTCCAGCCGCCCTTCCCGTCGGACTCGTACTCCGCGGCGCGCAGGTGCACCTCGGTGCCCGGCGCCAGGTCCTCCAGCACCACCCCCACCGACACGTCGTACAGTGCGCCGTCCGGCTCGTCCACGCCCACCAGCGAGTACAGCTCCCCGGTGCGCCCGTCGTGGCGCCGGTCGAATTTCAGGCTCGTCCACGCCCCCGGGGCCAGCTCCTGGGAGACGTCCTTCTCGAACCTGCGGTGCCTGGGCATGTCGTCGTCTCCTTCGGATCCGCTCGGGGGCTTGCTGAAGGTGCCGTCCCGGACCATCCGGTAGGCCGTGTCGCCGGGGCAGGAGGTGGAGATGAAGTCCCGGTGCCCCAGGACCCTCCCGGAGATGGAGGTGTCCGGCTCCATCAGCCACTGCCGCAGCTGCCGGACCGCCTCGATCTGCTCCGGGGTGACCGGGTCCCGGGGCCCGGTCGCCAGCGTGACGCTGTAGTGCGAGGAGTTCCCGCCCGGCTGGGCGGCCTGGACGCGGTACAGCCCGCGCCCCTCCAGCACGTGGCCGTGCGGGCAGGCCATGAACGAGTTCCCGGTGAAGTACGCCGTCCCCGCCCGCCGGGCCAGCCAGGTGCCGTCCGGCGTGGTCGGGCACCAGATCCGGCCCCCGTGGCGGACCCGTTCGACCGTGAACCCGTCGGTGCGGGCCGCCACCGCCCTGGGGCTGAGTGTCCGGTCGGCGGACAGCTCCACCCGCCACCCCCCGAGCGGGACGCGGCGCACCGACGCCGTCCGCCCGGCCAGGACCGCGGCGAACCGGAACGCCTCCGCGCCCGCCTCGTCCGGCCGGTCCAGGAACCGGTCGTCCTTTCCGGACGCCGTCATGGTGACCCGCAGGAACAGGTCGAGCTGGGCCCGGGTCAGCGACCGCAGGAACGCGGGAGAGGGCACCCGCCCCGGCATCTGCTCGGCCAGCGCCGCGTCGGCGCCCGCCGACAGCCGGAACACGGCCTCCGCCGAGGTGTGCTCCTCCCACCAGGCGACCGTGTCCGGCCGCTCCGGCGCGTCCTCGCGGGCCGACCCGAACAGGGCGTGCAGGGTGGCGCGCACCCTGGCCGCGTCCCAGGCGGCGCGCCGCAGCGGCCGCCGGACCACCGTCCGCGACCCCGGCGCCGACCACGCCCACGCCACCAGTTCCACCAGGGCGTCGGGCCACTTGGCCTGTTCGGGCAGGTCGGAGCAGGGAGCGGCGGTGCGGATGCGGTCGCGGACGGTCAGCTTCTCGCTGGTGGTCCAGGCGGGCGCGAACCCGCTGCCCGGGCGCGGGTCCCGGCCGGGTCTGCCGGTCCTGCGCTCCACCGGCCAGCGGTGGCCCGGAGTGGTCAGGGACGAGTGGCCGCGCCCCTCCATGAGGAGGAGCTCGCGCGGCACCGGGGGGAAGACGTTCACCGCCGTCAGGGGCTGCCAGCGGGACAGCCCGGTGGTGTGGTCCAGGGTCAGGACGAGGTCGCCCGGGGCGACGGCGTCCAGGCTCCGCCATCCCTCCGCGGTGAGGATGTCCGTCTCCTCGTCGACGCAGTAGCCGATGTCCGCCCAGCCCCTGCTCGGGCCGGTGTGGAAGCGTCGGGTGCTGTTCCAGTAGGAGATACAGGCCGAGTGGGCCTTGCCCGCGAGGTTCTGATCGACACTGTCGTAGTGGACGACCAGTCCGGATCGGGGATTCGCGCGTCCGGCGGGGGAGGGTCCCCAGCCGAGGTCGGACCGGGACACGTATTTGCTCGGTCGTGGCATGGCTCCATTGTGTCAAGGCGACACTCCGTCGTGTAGCGGAATGGTGATATCCGGTCGGGAATCCCCCGCGTGGCGCCCCCTGCACCCCACCGCTCCCATGCGGCACGATGGTGCTTCCGCCACCTTCCCGGGAGGTCCGCCCGTGCGCTACGCACACACCGTCGGAGTCGTCCGCGAGGCCGAGTCCGCGCTCATGGCCCGGCTGCCCGACGGGGCCCTCATGGACCGCGCCGCCACCGCACTGGCCGTCGAGTGCGCCCGCCTCCTGCCGCGCGTGTACGGGTCCCGCGTCGTCCTGCTCGTCGGCCCCGGGGACAACGGCGGCGACGCCCTCTACGCGGGGGCCGCCCTGGCCTCCCGCGGCGCCGCCGTCCGCGCTGTCCTCGCCGCGGGCCGCGCACACGAGGGGGGCCTGGCCGCCCTGCGGGCGGCGGGCGGGCGGATCCTCTCCCCGGATTCCGCCGAGGACGCCCTGTTCGAGGCCGGCCTCATCGTCGACGGCCTGCTCGGCATCGGCGGACGCGGCGGGCTTCGGCCCCCGTTCGCCGCCCTCGCCGTCCTGGCCGCCAACGCCCCGGCCCCGGTGGTCGCCGTCGACCTGCCCAGCGGGGTGGACGCCGACACCGGCGAGGTGGCCGGGGCCGCCGTGCGCGCCGACACCACCGTCACGTTCGGCACCCACAAGCCGGGGCTGCTCGTCGACCCGGGGGCCTCCCGCGCGGGGCGCGTGCACCTGGTGGACATCGGCCTGGGGCCCGAACTGCCGGGCCCGGCCCTGCTGTCCTTCGACGACGCCGACGTCGCCGCCCTGCTGCCGGCCCCGGGAGCCGAGTCGGACAAGTACCGCCGGGGCGTCCTCGCCGTCCGGGCGGGCTCGGCCCCCTACCGGGGCGCGGCCGTCCTCACCGTCGGCGGGGCGCTGCGCACCGGAGTGGGCATGGTCCGCTACGCGGGGGCCGAGCCGGTGGTCGACCAGGTGCTCGGCCACTGGCCCGAGGCCGTCGCCGAGGTCCTCGACCCGCAGAGCAGCACCCGCCTGGACCCGGGCCGGGCCGCCGCGGTCGTCATCGGGCCGGGGCGCGGCATCCGGCCGGGCAACGCCGACGAGCTCCACGTGGTGCTGGAGAGCGACCTCCCGGTGCTCGCCGACGCCGACGCCATCACCGTCCTGGCCGGCGGCACCCTGCTGGAGCTGGTGCGCGAGCGCACGGCTCCGACGCTGCTCACCCCGCACGCGGGAGAGCTGGCGCGGCTGCTGGGCACCGACCGGGAGGCGGTGGAGGCGCGCCGGCTGGAGCACGTCGCCCGCGCGGCGGGCGAGCTGGACTGCACGGTGCTGCTCAAGGGGTCGACGACCCTGGTCGCCCACCCGGGCTCCCCGGTCGTCGCCAACGCGACGGGCACCCCGCTGCTGGCCACCGCGGGGTCCGGCGACGTGCTGTCGGGGATCGTCGGGGCCCTGATGGCCGCGGGCCTGCCCGCCACGGAGGCCGCGGTGTGCGGTGCCCACCTGCACGGCCGGGCCGCGACGCTGGTCCGGGCGGGCGCCCCGATCAGCGCTTCGGACCTCCTGGACGGCATTCCGGCCGCACTCCTGGAGATCCGCGGGGACCGGACCGCCTGACGCGGGGGCGCCCCGGAACGATGCACGGTGTCCGCCTCCGGCCACCGTGCACGGTCCGCCCGCCCGCACCGCCCTGGCACCATGGGTTCCTGCCGACCGACGGGACGGACCCCATGCCCCCTGCCCCCACCCTGATCGGCGCCGCCCTCTTCCTCCTCGGGCTCGGTGTCGCTTTCGCCGTGGAGGCGCAGATCATCCTCAGGGACCGCGCGTTCTCGGGGGAACCGGTGGACCGGATGGGCCTGCTGCTGCTGAGGTCGGTCCTGTTGCCCCGCTCCAGCGTGCGCTTCTACCTGGGGGCGGCGGCCATCGGGGTGGTCGTGTGGCTCATGGCTCCGACGTCCGGATACGCGCCCGCCGGCCTGCTCGCGGCCTTCGTGATGTGGGGTTCACCGTCCGTCGACGACAGGCTGCGCCGCCTGCGCACCGGCCGGGGGCCGGGCGGCCGCCGCGAACCTCGCCCGCTGCCGCCGCGCGTTCTCGCGGACCGCGGCCGCCGGAGGCTGGGCGCGGTCCTGCTGGCGGCCCTGGCCGCGGGCACGGTCGCGGTGGCGGCCACCGTCGGCGGATGGCCCGCCGTGGCGGCCGTGGTCGTCCTGGCCGCGGCGGGAAGCGTGGTCGCCCAGGGGTTCCTCGTCCCGCGCATCGTCCTGGACGGTGCCCATCTGTACCTGTACGGGGGCCGGGGGACGTGGGTCGTGCCGGTCGAGCACGTGGCCCGTGTCGGACCGGGGGAGCGCGGTGTGGCGGTGCTCCTCACCGACGGGACCGCCGTCGTCTCCGCGGCCTGGGCGCGCACCCCGGGCCGCAGGCGGTGGACCGCCGACCGGGTACGCGACTTCGTCACCCGCACCCGCCCGCTGGTCGAGGGAATCGGGGGCCGCCGGACATCCTGGGAGCGGACGTTCCCGGTGGACCTGTTCTTCGCCTGGATCTGCGCGGGACTGGTGGCCCTGGCCTTGCTCTGAGGCGGCGCGGGCCACCCGACGGGAAGGAAACCGTTCCGGCCCCCGGCGCGTCCATGAAAAGGACAAAAAGGGCGTCGATGTGTTCTCGGAAGGAGCCCGGGTGACCCGTTCCCCCAGCGCACAGGGACGATCCGATGAGCACCGCGGCGGTCGCCCCCGGTGGCGTTCGCTGTTCAGGACCTGTGTCGTCCTGCCCTTCCTCGGCCTGCTGGCGGCCCTCATCCTGTCCTCCGGGGTGGGGGATGCCGTCGCGCGCCTCCACTACGCCACCGGTTCCGCGACCGCTCCCGGCACCGTCCAGGAGATCCGTGAGGGGCGGCCCGTCGTCGCCTTCATCACGGAGGACGGGACCGAGGTCACCACCGAGGTCCGCGGCGACCACCGTCGCGGAGACCCCGTAGACGTCACGGTCCGCTACCTCCCCGAGCGGCCGACCGAGGCCATGCTGGACGGCTCCTCCTGGATTCCGCCGATCCTGTTCTTCCTCCCGCTGGTCCCGCTCCTCGTGCTGCTGGTGGTACGCCATCCGCACGGTCCCCGAGCGGCCCTGTACCGGGCCCGGCTGCGGGGTCTTGCAGGCGCCGAACCGGCGGAGCGGACCCCCGGCCCCACCCTCCTCCTCGTTTCGGGCGCGCTCCTCACCGCCGGCGGGGCGGCGCTGGTCGTCGTATCGCTGGCCGCCTTCGAGTCCTGGCGGTCCTTCGACCTCTTCCCCGCACTGGCGGTGGTCGGCGCCGCCCTGCTCCCGCCCGGGGTGGACCTGCTGTTCCGGGGGAGGCTGCTCCGGTTGGAGCGCGGGCCCTCCCGCCCGGTTCCGGCTCCTCCCAGGCTCTGGAGCACGGAGGCGTACGCGGTCATGATCGGCCTGGCCTTCCTCGTGGTCCCGCTGGCGCTGCTCGTGGCCTGGGCCTTCGCGGAAGGGGAGGTCGACGACCCCGAGGAGGGCACCGCGACGGTGGTCGCCGCGGGCTGCGGCGACACCATCGGCAACGGCCGCGGCTGCGAGGACAGGGTGGCGCTCGCCTACGAGGTCGACGGCCTCCCCCACACCGCTACCGCCGACATGCTGGGCCTGGACCTGGAACCCGGCGAGGAGGTGCGCGTGGTCTGGGACGCCGAGGACCCGAGCCTGGTCCTGCTGGAGGGCCCGCTGTGATCCGGGGGAGCGGGGGCGGACAGCGCCGCACCGGCCGCCGGTCCTGGTTCCTCGCTTCCGGGGTCCGGCCGCCGGTCGGCGGGAGCGGTACCCCTGTGGCCCCAGGGGTTTCCTGAACGGGAGGGAAACCGTTCCGATCACCGGTGCGTCCATGAAAAGGACGAAACGGATGCACCACCCCCTGCTTCCGACCGCGCGGACGAGGAGGCGACCCCTGAACCCCCACCCGACCCCCGTGGACGAGGCCCCCAAGCCGGGTGCGACGATCGCCCGGATCTTCATCTTCATGCCCTTCCTCGGCTTCGCGGTCGTGCTCCTCTCCGCCCTCGGCATCGGGGACGTGCTCACCCGCCTGGACTACGAGACCGCATCGGCGACCGCCCCCGGCACCGTCGTCGAGATCGACCGGGGGCGGCCCGTGGTCGCGTTCACCGCCGCCGACGGGACCGAGGTCACCGCCATCGCGCGGGGCGAGTACCGGCACGGCGACCCCCTCGACGTCACGGTCCGCTACCTGCCCGAAGACCCCTGGGAGGCGATGGTCGGTGATGCCCTGTGGGTGCCCCCGCTCCTCTTCGCGGTCCCCCTCGTGCCGGTCGCCGTGTTCCTCTTGCTGCGGCACCCGAACGGGCCGCGCGCCCAGGCCTACCGGGCCCGGGTCCGAGCACGGGAGCGCGGCCGCGCGCCGGAGGGGGCGTTCAGCCCGCCGGTGGTCCTCTGGGCGGTCTCCGGGACCGTCTTCACGGTCTGCGCCCTGGTCCTTATCGCGACTTCCCTGTACGGGTTCGACACCTGGGACGACGGTCAGCTGTTCCCCGTGCTCGGTGTGGTCGGCTCGGCGCTGCTCCCGCCCGGCCTCGACATGCTCTTCCAGGGTCGGCTGCGTTACCTGGAGCGCGTCCCCGCCGGGCGCGAGCCGGTCCCGCCCCGGCTGTTCCGGAGCGGTTTCTACATGGCGCTCCTCGGAGCGGCCTGCACGGCGCCGATCATCCTGCTGGTGTTCGTGTCCACGGCGACCGACGTGGAGACCCCCGAGGAGGGCACCGCGACGGTGCTCGCCGCCGGCTGCGGTGACGTGGTCGGCAACGCCCGGGGCTGCCGTGACCTGGTCGCGCTGGAGTACGAGGTCGACGGGCTGCGCTACACCCAGACCACGGACGACGTGGGTTTCGACTTCGCCCCCGGCGACGAGGCCCTGGTGGCCTGGGACGCCGACGACCCGAGCCTCGTCCGGGTCGAGGGCGCCCCGTGAGCCGAAGGCGCAAGCGCCCCCGAGGAGGATCCGGCGGCCCCCGCCCGGAGCCGCCATCGCGCCCGGCCCGCGAGGTCCTGCGGGCGCAGGCCGGTGAGCTGCGGAAGCTGCTGTCGTTTCGGGAGGCTCTGACCCTCGGGGCCTACGCACTCGGGTTCGCGGCGGTCCTGGGCACCCTGACGTTCGCCTTCACCCCGTGGGTCGGACGCTGGTTCGCCGTGGTGCCGCAGCCGGGCCGGATCGTGGCCGTGGAGGAGGGGAACCCGGTCGTGGTGGTCGACGGCGGCTCCGGGGAGCCCCTCCGGGTCGTGGCCCACGGCTCCCACACACCGGGTGAGCCCCTGGAGGTCTCCGTTCGGCACCCCCCGTTCGTGCCCGAGGCCTCGGTCATGGGGGACCATGTCCCGCTGGGGTTCCTCGTCGCCCTGGCGGTCCTGCTCTGCCTGGCCGTTCTGGCGGTGTGGGCTCCGAAAGGCCTGCGCGCCTCATGGCTGCGCAGACGGCGGGCTCATCCCCGCCGCGGGCGGGTTCAGGGCGCCGAGCTCCTGGTCCCGGTCTCGCTGCGTGCGGGCGGGGCCGCTGCGTGCCTGACCGCCGGTGTGGCAGCGGGGGTGTTCGGGAGTGCTCTCGGCGGCGTTTCCACGGGGTGGGCGGTCACGGGTCCCCTCCTGCTGGTCTGCCTCGCCTGGTTGCTGGTCCCCGCCGGTGCCCTACTCGCGGTCCACGCCCTGTACCGGTACGCGGAACGCGCACCGGTGAGGGTCCGCCCTCCGGCACGCGTCCGGGTGCTCCCGCGCGGGGTCGTGCTGGTACTCCGGGCTGCCGCGCTGGTCATCGGGCTCGTGGGCGGAGTCGTCGCGCTCGTGGGGGTGCGGCCGCCCGCCGCTCCGGCCGAGACGGGTACCGCCGAGGTGACCGCCGTCTGGACCGCCGAGTCCCGTAGCGGGGAGTGCTTGGGCCGGGCGCTGGCGGAGTACACGGTCGCGGAGCTTCCCTACCGGACGACCCTGGAAGTGGGGTGCGAGGACCTGCCGGTGCTGGAGGCGGTGGGCGAGATCAGTGTGCGGTGGTCCGCCGCCGCCCCCGAACACGTGCGGTGGGTTCCGTGAACGCACCCGGTCAGGCGCATGTGGACCTCCTCGAACGGCTCCTGCCCGAGCACCGCGTCCGTAGAACCGACAGTCCCATGAGCGGCTGGGCCTTCCTCGCCCTGGTCGTGCCGCTGGTACTGGGCCTCGGTCTGGTGTGCGGGGCGGTGCTCGTCTTCTCGGCCGGGGACGCGCTCCAGCGCGCCGTCTTCGCCGCAGAGGGCGTTCCGGTGCGGGCCACCGCGTTGGAGACCGCCGACGGTCGCGTGAAGGTCGAGTTCACGACCCCTACGGGGAACTCCGTGGTCACCTGGGCCGACGGCGAGTACCGCCCCCACCCCGAGCATGCCGTCACCGTTCTCCACCTTGCCGACGACCCCGCCCTCGCGCAGGTCGCCGACCACGAGCCGGGGTTCGGAGGAGCGCTTGCGCTGCTCCTCCTCGCCTTTCCGGCGGTGCTGTTCTCGCTCCACCACCGGTCGGGCCTGCGTGCCGGCTGGTTCGTGCGCCGGTTCCGGGTCCATGTGCAGGGCCCGGCGCGACGCCCCCGTCGCCTTGTCCCGCTGGCGGCCGCCGCCGTCGTCCTGACCGTGCTCGCGGCCGTCCCCGTGGTGGCCGTGCTGTCGGTGGACCGCACGGAGCTCCTGGTCGAGGAGGCGCACCGGCTGCTCCTTCCGGTGCCCGTGCTCCTGTTCTGTGCCCTGGTCGCGCTGATCCGGGTCGTTCACCGCTACGCCGAGGACCGTCCGGTCGGACGCTTCCCCCGCCCCTTCCGGCTGCTGCCCGTGGGCAGCGCCCGGGCGCTCCTGGTGCTGTTCACGGCCGCCGCCCTCGTCGCGGTGGCCTGGTCGGAGTACCCCGAGCCCATGGCCGACCCCGTGCCGGGTACCGCGGAGGTGCTGGACGCCGGTTCCCGGGGCAGTGGGTTCCGGCTGGACATCCGCTACGAGGTGGACGGCCTCACCCACTACCGCAGTGTCGGCGCGGGCCGTGCCCTGGGTGAGGGGCTGTTGGAGGACGACACCGTCGGTGTCGTCTGGGATGCCGACGATCCCGGCAACGTCCGGTTGAGATGAGGGACCGTGAAGCGCCGACCCCCGAGCCCGCGTCCCGACCGGTCCTGGCTGCTGTGGACGCCCCTGGCGGCCCTGCTGCCCGGCCTGCTCACGGCATGGGCCGCGCCCTGGGTGGTGCGCTGGTTCGCGTTCGTCCCCGCGCCCGCGCGCATCACGGCCGTCCATGACGGGACGCCGGTGGTGCTGGTGGACGCCGGCGGGCCCGAGCCCGTGGAGGCGCTCGCCCACGGCGCGCACACCCCGGGGGATCCGCTGGACGTGACCGTGCGGCACGTCCCCCTCCTGCCCGAGGCGGCGGCGCTGGACGGCCACTTCTCACCGTGGCCGTTCGTCGTGCTCGCCGTCCTCATCTGCCTCGCCGTCCCCGCGCTCTGGGGTCCCGCCGGGCTGCGCGCCGCCTGGAACGGGCGCCGTCGCCGCCCCGCCCCGAGCCGCCGTCGCCGCCACCGCCGGTCCGACCGGGACCGGGGCGCCGCGCTGTGGCGGCCGGTCCTGGCACGGGCGGTCCCCGGCGCCCTGTGCACCGCGGCCGGAACCCTGTTCGCCGGGTGGGGCCTGCTCCGGAGCGCGGCAGGTCCGGACTCCCCGGACCTGGGTGCGTTCGCACTGTTCACCGCCGCCTGGCTGCTGCTGCCTGCCGGGGTCCTCCTGGCGGTGCGGGCCCTGCTGCACTACGCCGACCGCGCCCCCGTCCGCACGGTCCCCGACCCCGTGCGCACCCTTCCCGCGCGGGTCTCGTCGGCGCTCCTGGTCGGCGCCCTGCTCCTGGCCGGGGCGGGAGCGGCGGGCGGGTGGGCGTGGAGCCTGTACCGGGAGCACCGGGCCATGGCCGCCACCGGGTCCGGGACGGCCCTGGTGGCCGAGGTCCGTGAGCGGGACGTGCGCGGCGGCTGCCGGGCCGAGGCCGAGCTGTACTACACGGTCGCCGACCTGCCCTACCGGACCGGCGTCGGCGTCTCCTGCGAGGACGCGGAGCGGCTGCGCTCCGAGCGCTTCGCCGAGGTGGAGTGGTCGGCGGCCCGGCCCGAATTCGTGAGGTGGGCACGGTGACCGCGGACCCGGACCGGGAGGTACTGGTCGCCTTCCTCGAACGCCTCAAGCGGGAGCGCGGCCTGCCCATGTGGCATCCGCGCGGCCCCCGGGCGCACCCCTTCCTCGCCTTCGCGGCCGTCGTGGCCCTGGGCGGGCTGCTCGGCTGCGCCGTGTACCTCGCCGCCGCCGAACTCGTCCGCCGGACGGCGTTCGAGTACCACGGCCGCACCGTCGCCGCGACCGTCGTGGAGGTCCGCCACGGCGACCCCGTGGTCGCCTTCACCACCGCCGAGGGGGAGGAGGTCACCGCCGTCGCCCACGGCGGGTACCGGCACGGCGACCCCCGCGAGGTCGCGGCCCGCCATCTGGCGGACCGCCCCGACGCGGTGGCGCTGGCCGACCACCGGTGGGCCCCCTGGTGGGCGCTCCTGCCCGCGTTCGCGGCCGCGGGTGCCGTGCACGCCCGGTGGGCGCCCACGGGCATCCGCGGCGGTTGGGCCTGGCGGCGGGCGAAGACCCACGTCAAGGGCCCCGACCCGGGCGGCTGGAACCGCCGCGCCCCGATCCGCCCGGCGCTGGGGGCGGCCGCGCTGCTCGCGATGGCCGCGGCCCTCACCGCGCTCCCCGTGGCGCTGGGCGACGTGTCCGGCCTGGCCGTCGCCCCCGAGGGGCTCATCCCGCTGGTGCCCGCGACGGTGTGCGTGGTCGGGGCCGGGACGGTGGCGGTCCGCGCCGCATACCGGTGGGCCGAACGCGTACCCGCTCCACGGCCGCCGCGGCCGTTCCGCCTGCTGAGCCCCGGCTGGTTCTGGCTCCCGGCGCTGGCGGTGTTCGCGGCCGCGATGGTCTGGGGCGTCGCCGCTCCATGGATCGGCCGCCCGGAGCACAGGGAGGCGGGCACCGCCGAGGTCGTCGACGTGCGCTGTGAGGCGCGGGGCCGGGGCGGGTGCGCCAGCTATCTCACCCTCAGGTACGAGGCCGACGGCCTGTCCTACGTCGAGGAGGTCCCGGGCCGCTACGTCCGGGGCGGTGTCCCCGTGGAGTGGGATCCCGAGGACCCCACCGACGTGCGGATCGCCGAGTGACCCCGCCCGGGGGCGGGCACGGTTCCGGGCGGCGTGACCCGGCCTGCCGTGGAGCGGGTCCGCTCCGGCCGGGGCCGCGGATCATTCCGTTCGGATGGCGCGGCCCCGTCCGCCTCGGCGTGGGTCCGGCCCGGGAAGGGCCGCGGGTCACTCTGGTCGGGCGGCGTCCAGGCCGAGTTTGACGATGTCGGTGATGAAGTAGTCGCCCGGGTCGCGGGCGTCGCGCAGCAGCGGAAGCCTCTCCTCGTCCACCCACATGAACTCGGTGTGCTTGCCGACCTCCAGGCGTGGCGCGTCCAGGTCGCCGTCCACCCGCACCAGGTAGTCCACCTCGTGCCGGGTGACCCCGTCGCCCGGGTCCCAGTCGATGCGGAACAGCTCGGCCTCCACCCGGCGCAGCCGCCAGCCGGTCTCCTCCTCCACCTCGCGGACCAGGCCGGCCAGCATGGTCTCACCGGGCTCGACGTGCCCGCCGACGATGTCCCAGCAGTGCGGGAACACCTTGCGGTCCGGGGACCGCCGCTGGGCGAAGATCCGCCCGTCCGGGGCGGCGATGATCGCGCCCGCCACGTGGGTGCGTCCGTCGGAGGTGTCGGGGAACACGATCCCCGGTGCCACGTCGATGTCGTCGATGCCGTGCGTCATGGGCCCTCCCGTGCTCGGCTACGGGCACCACCCTACGGTTTCCCGGTGGCGCCGGCCTCGGCCTTGTGGATGATCTGTGCCCTCGTCCCCGGGGACGATCCGGTTCTCCGGGGCGCCTCGGCGTCCGCCCTCGACCCGTGGGCCGGGCGCCGGTCCACCGTGGCGCCCCGGCCGGACCGCGGCCGCGGAGGACGGGAGCCCGGCCGCACGGCCCCACGGGTCACGGGGCCTCCTCGTCCCCGGCGTCCCCGGCGGGCTCCTCGGCCCCCCGCCCCCGGCGCGGCAGCCGCAGGGTGAGCAGCTTGGCCCGCGGGGCCAGCCGCCCCGCCAGCTCGAACACCCCCTCGGTGCGCGAGTGGTCCTCGTCCAGCACCGAGAACAGGTTGACCCCCAGGTAGAACGTGATCGCCCCGTAGGCCACCTCCCGGGCGGGCAGCAGCCGGGCCAGCGGGGACCCGCCCAGCACGCGCTCCCACTCCTGCTCGATGAACGCGATCCACGGCTCGGCGCGGTCGCGGATCTCGTCGCGCAGCTCGGGTTTGGTGACCGCCGCGGCCACCAGCTCGGAGAACTCGGTGATGTACCCGCGCTCCAGATCGGTGCGGTAGATGCGCACGGCCGCCTCCACCAGCTCCTCCAGGGTGCGCGCCGGGGCGGTGAGCTCCCGGTACATGGCCATCCGCTCGGCGCTGGAGCGGTCCAGCGCGGCCAGCAGCAGCTGGTCGACGCCGCCGAAGTGGTAGAAGACCAGCGCCGAGTTCGCCTCCGCCCGCGCGGCGATCGCCCGGGCCGACGCCCCGGCGTAGCCCTCCTCGCGGAGCGTCTCCGCGGCCGCCGAGACCAGCCTCTCCCGGGTCTCCTCGCTGCTCCGCCGTCCCGTGCCGCCGCTCTTGGCCATGCCCTCGCCCTCCGCCGCTTCCCGTTTTCTTCATCATACGGTTTAATCGAGTGATTAAACCGGTTGATTCAACCGATCGATGAAGGAGTCCGTCGTGTCCGACAACCCCCTGGCCAGCAGGTCCCGCTGGCTGCTCGCGGCCCTGGTCCTGGTCATGCTGGCGGCCGTCGTCGCCCTCCGGATGACCCACTGGGGAGGACTCGACCAGACCGCCCTCTTCTACATGGGCCTGCCCGCGGGCATCGCCCTGCTCGTGGTGTTCACCGCCCGCCCCAAGAGCACCATGGGCGTCTCCATGGCGGCGCTCACCGTCGTCCTCGCCGTGTCCGCCTTCTTCCTGGGCGAGGGCATGGTGTGCCTGATCATCGCCGCGCCCCTGCTCTACGGGGTGGTCGCCATCGTCACCGCCGTCGCCACCTCCATCGCCCGCGGCGGCCCCCGCTCCCAGCAGGCCCTCTTCGCCGTCCCGCTGCTGTTCGCCCTCACCCTGGAGGGCGTCGCCGGGGTCTCCCTCCTGCCCCGCGCCGACCGGGGCGAGGGCGACGCGTACACCGGCGCGACACCCGCCGAGGTCGCCGCCGCCCTGGCCGCCCCGCCCGCCTACGCCCCCTTCGAGGCGGCGTTCCTGCGCGCCGTCCCCTTCCCCGAGCCGGTCTCCGCCACCGGCGCCGGCCTGGAGGTCGGCGACACCCGCCGCATCGAGTTCACCCCGCGCGTCATCCCCCAGATCGGCTCCGAGCCCACCCCCCGCCACATGGAGCTGGAGATCGTCGAGAGCGAGGTCCGCGCCGACGGCGGCCGGGTCGTGTTCGAGATCACCGAGGACGCCGCGTTCGCCAAGTGGATGGACATGCACCGCGCCACCGCCACCTGGACCGCCGAGGGGGAGGGGACCCGGATGAGCTGGGCCGTCGACTACGACCGGACCTACGAGCCCTCCTGGTACTTCGGGCCGATCCAGGCCTACGCCACAGACCTGGCCGCCGCCTACCTCGCCGACACCTTCACCGCCGGGGCAGGGGCGGCTCCCGTGGCGGGCAGCGGTGCGGCCGCGGCGGGGGCCGGGCGGTGAACCCCGAACTCCCCGCCCTCCTCGTCCGCGGCGTGGGCCTGCTCGTGCCGGTCCTGCCGCTCGTGGGCCTGTGCCTGTGGCGGGCGCCCCGGCCGCGCGAGACCGCCGCCATGATCGTCTCCACCGCCTGGGCGCTGCTCACCCTCATCCCGCTCAACCTCTACGCGCTGCACGCGGGCTGGTGGTCCTTCCACGCCGAGGGCGCCGTGTGGGCGGACATCCCCGTCGACCTGCTGCTGGCCTGGGCGCTGCTGTGGGGCGCCCTGCCCGCGGTGCTGCTGCGGTTCCTGCCGGTCCCGCTGCTCACCGCGCTGCTGGTGTGGGCCGACATCATCGCCATGCCGCTGGCCGAACCCGTCGTCGTGCTGCACGGCACCTGGCTGCTCGGCGAGTTCACCGGATCGGCGCTGTGCCTGATCCCCGCCCTGATGCTCGCCCACTGGACCCGCGAGGGGCGTGCGGTGCAGGCGCGCATGTGGGCGCAGGCGGTGCTCTCCTTCGGGCTGATGGTGGTGCTGCCGCTCACCGCCCTGGGCATCCTGCCCGGCGACGGGGCGGCCGTGCCCGGCGGGATCCCGGTGGCCCTCCAGCTCCTGGGGTTCGCCGCCCTGCCGGGGCTGGCCGCCGCCCGAGAGTTCGCCCGGGTCGGCGGCGGCACCCCGCTGCCCTACGACCCGCCGCGGCGGCTGGTCACCAGCGGCCCCTACGCCTACCTGAGCAACCCCATGCAGACCACCATCGTCGCCGTCTACCTGGTCCTGGCCGCGGTCCTCGCCGACCCCCGGCCGCTGTACGGGGCCCTCGTCGCGTTCGCCTACGGCGCCGGGTTCGCGGCCTGGCACGAGGGCGACCGGCTGCGCGAGTCCTTCGGGCCGGAGTGGGAGCGCTACCGCTCGGGGGTGCGGGCCTGGCTGCCCCGGTGGCGGCCCTGGCCGTACCGCGCGCCCGGGACGCTGTACGTGGCCGCCGACTGCTCCCTGTGCCAGGGCCTGCGCGCGTGGATCGAGGCGCGGTCCCCGGTCGCCCTGGAGATCCGGGACGCCCACGAGCATCCCGAGGTCCTGTACCGGCTCACCTACGAGAACCCGGAGGGGGTCCGCTGGAGCGGGGTGGCCGCCCTGGCCCGGGCGCTGGACCACCTGAACCTGGGGTGGGCGTTCACCGGGTGGGCCCTGGAGCTGCCGGTGGTGCGGCACTTCGCGCAGCTGTCCGCCGACGCCTTCGGGGCCGGACCGCGCCCCGCCCGGGAGCCCGGGGCGGCGGCCGCGCCGCCCGGTGCCGAGGTCCCCGTACCGCCCGGTGCCGAGGTCTCCGTGCCGCCCGGGACCGTGGTGCGCCTCGAGACCGGTGGGGCCCCCGAGCGGTACGCGCCCTCCGGTGCCCGCGGGCCCTCCGCGTCGTCCGATCCCGCCCCCTGACGGGCCGGGGCCCCGCCGTTATGCTCGGTCGGGCCGGAGCGTTCCGGGGCGTACTCCCGGAACGCTCCGGCCCCGACCTGTTTACCCCCCGACGGCCGAGGACCCCACATGGAAGAGCAGGCCATGCTCGCGCGGGACCTGGTCCTGCGCGTCTGTGCCGGAGCCACCGAGCTCGACCCGCACTGGATCCGGGCCGACGGCAAGGTCACCACGCCGTTCCTCGTGCCCCGCGACCGCAACCTCGTGCGCGCGGTCATCGCGGCGGGCCGGTCCATGGGGGTGGAGCGGCTGCTGGTGTGCCGCACCCGGCCCGAGTTCTCCTACGAGCCCGTCACCGAGATCCCGCTGCACACCGACACCCTCATCGACCTGGTGCGGGGGTGGGGGCCCGAGCCCACCGACTTCCTGGTGTGCGTGGAGGACTTCTCCGCGGCGGTGCTCATCACCGCCGACGACCTGACGGTGGCGGCGGGGCCCGCGGACTTCGTGCGCGAGCTGGTGGGGGCGGACATCCCCCAGGCGCGGGCGCACTTCGCGTCGCGGGCAGAGATCGAGAAGACCCCGGACCTGGTGCGGGCGGCGGCGCTGTACCGGTGCGCGGACACGGGGCCGAAGCGTGCTCCGGGGCCCGACCTGTACGAGCGGGTGGCCACCGGGGGCGACCGGTTCCGGCGCGGGAGGGCCGCGGGCGGACTGCGGGCGCTGCGCGGCGCGGCGGGGTGGACGGCCCTGGCGGTGGTGGCCATCGCGCCGGCGGCGCTCTCCGCGGTCGCGGCCCCGGTGCTGCCGGTGCTGGTCACGCTCTTCGCCGTGCTGTTCCAGCTGGCCCTGGTCGCCCGGTCCCGGACCGTGGCCTTCGCGTCGCTGCTGCGGGTCGCGGCGCTGGGTGCGCTGCTGCTGGGGCCTCTGGCCCTGGTCGAACGGGCGGTGGCCGGGGCGCTGGGGGCGGACGCCTATGACGTCGTGCCGTACACCTACGTGGCGGTGACGGTGGAGGAGATCGGGAAGCTGCTGCCGCTGGGCCTGCTGCCGCTGGTGGCGCTGCGCCGGGCGCGGCGGCTGGCGGCGGTGGACTTCGCACTGCTGGCGGCGGCGTCGGGTGCGGGATTCCAGCTGGCCGAGCACCTGGTCACCGCGCTCACGGTGGGCACGGCCGGGGGCGGCCCGGGGGGCGGCGGTTGGTTCCTGCCGGGCGGCAGCGAGGTCATGGACCGGGGGACCGGGGCCATGGTCGCGGTGTTCTCGGGGCACGCGGTGACCACGGGACTCGTGGGGGCGGCGCTGGGGCTGGCGGTCGTGGGGCGGGGGCGGTGGCTGTGGGTGCTGCCGCCGCTGGCCGTGCTGCTGGCGTTCCTGGAGCACCTGAACCTGAACGCGCTCCTGGCGGGGGCGGCACTGCACCCGGCCTCGGGCGCGGTGCTGGGGGTGCTGGGCGGGGGAGCGCTGACGCCGTTCTTCCTGGTGGTGCTGATGGTGTGCGCGGTGGCGCTGGACTACCGGCTGATCGCGACGGCGGCGGAGAGCACCCCGCCGCTGCCGGGCCTGCCGCCGCTGGCGGGGCTGCGCAGGAGGGCGCGCGGGCGCGCGGTGGCGATGCGGGTGCGGGTGCCGGGGGACATCGCGCCGGGGTTCCGCCGGGCGGCACTGGCCTGGGCGGAGCTGCCGGTGACGCTGACGACGACGCTGGCGATGATCGTGCACGAGCTGGCGGCGTGCACCATCGCGGCGCGGCGGGGGCCGGCGACGCTGGGGGACACGTGGCGGTTCCTGCGGCAGCGGCGGGCGAACGCGATGGGGGAGGCCCGGGCGGCGGGCAGGCCCTGGAGGCACCACCCCTCGCAGAAGGAGCTGACGCGGACCGCGCGGGAACTGGCGCGGCGGCTGGGACTGGCGGCCACGGGCGGGGTCACGGCGATGACGGGCTCGGCCGCGGTGGCGCTGGCGGTGGTGGCGGTGGCGGTCGCGTCGACCCCCGCTCCGGTGCCGTACGCGCCGGTGGGCGAGCCGGGGTACGCGCTGCTGGCCCTGGAGCGGTTCCAGGCCTGGTACGCGGGGCTTTCGGCGTTCGACGCGGTGTGGGCGGGACTGCTGCCGGGGGCGGTGCTGTTCCTGCTGGTGGCGGGCAACGGTGTCCCGCGCGCCCACCCGCACGTGCGCGACTTCCTGCGCTCGCCGACCGCCAACAGCGGTGCGGTGCTCGGAATGCTGGCTCCGGGGCAGGTGGTCTACGCGGCGGTGGGGCTCGCGGGCCTGCTGCTGCCCAGGTCCGTCGACCGCCTGCTGGTGCGCTGAGCCGGAGAGGCGGGCCGGACGGCCGCGGGCGGGGAGGGGTGCGGGCACCCCTGTGCGGCGGAGGCCGGGGAACGTAGTCTGGGAGAGAACGGGGGGAATGCCCCGTTTCGAGAGAGCCCGGTGAGCCGGGACGAGGGTGTGACGACGCGGCAGCATCCGGAATCACCGTTCCGTGCCGCCACGCCACTTCGGTGCGGGTCTGGAACCCGCTCCCTCTCCCGCCGCGCGCGGTGCGCCCTTCGCGCCGCGCTTCCAGCCGGACCGGGACGAGCAGGGCTCTCCCGGACCGGGGATCGCCGAGCAGTCCGCCATGGCCTCCTTCACCCCGCACCCGCCCGCCGTCTCCGAGACACCTCCATCGGATCCCCGGCTGAGGCTCAATCCCGTCCACCACCACGGCGCCGTCCTGGACGGCGGATGGTGGCCCAGGTCCGGTGACCCCGTGGCCGAACTGCCCGGGCTCATCCTCGCCATCGACGACCGGCGGGGCCCCGTCCAGCTGGTCGAGCTGGGAGTGACCGGCTGGTTCCACAGGCCCGGGCTCCTGTCGGTGGCCGGCCGCGCCGTCCACCTCTCCTGGTCGCTGGAGATGCCGCCCGACCTCGTGGTCACCGTCGGCGGCAACGGCGTACGCACCCGCCTGCTGGTCGTACCGCCCGGCGCGGCGGCGTTCGCCGCCTGGTCCGCGCTCGACCTGGCCATCCTGTCCGCGGACACCACGCGGGCCACCGAGGCCGTGGACGTGGCCTCCCTGTTCCCGTCGCCCCGCACACCCCCGGAAACGGACTGGGAATCCGAGGGCGGCACGCTCCACGACGAGGAGGAGGGGCGCCCCCGCGCCCCGCGCCGCAGCGCGGTCTCGTGGGACGCGCACCCCGGGGGCACGCTCGTCCGGATCTCCGGCGACATCGACCTGGCTTCGGCACCGGGATACCGGACCCGGCTGTTCGAGGTCCTGCGCGACCGGGACGACAAGGTGGTCGTCGACCTGTCCGGCGTGGCCTTCTTCGGGGCGGCCGGGCTCTCCCTCCTGGCGGAGGTCCGGGCCCGGGCCGAACGGATGGGGACCGACCTCCGGCTGGCCGCGCCCTCGGGGCGGGTCGCCCGGGTCCTGGAGATCACCGGGACGCGCGGACTCCCGCCCGTCCACACCACAGTGAGAGAGGCGATGACTCGATGACCCGTACCGGCGGTGCCTTTCCCGAACAGCGCCGGGGGAGCGACTTCGCGGTCCTCTCCCGGGAGGTGAGCGAACACGGGCTGCTGCGCAGGCGCCGGGGCCACTACGCGGTGCGGATCGCCGTCACACTGTCGCTGCTGGGGGCGGCGTGGACGGCGTTCGTGCTGATCGGGCCGTCCTGGTGGCAGATGGTGACGGCCGTGGTCCTCGGGCTGCTCTTCACCCAGACGGCCTTCATCGGGCACGACGCCGGGCACGGGCAGGTCGCGGAGGGCGAGCGGGCCAACCGGGTCGTCGGATGGATCCACGGGGACCTGCTGGTGGGGCTGGCGTTCGGGTGGTGGGTCGACAAGCACGACCGGCACCACGCGCACCCCAACCACGAGGGGAAGGACCCCGACATCGCGGGGGCGGCACTGGCGTTCAGCCGGGAGCAGGCCCTGCTGCGCCGTCGCGGGCCGGGGAGGTGGCTGGCCCGGAGCCAGGCGTGGCTGTTCTTCCCGATGCTGCTCCTGGAGGCGTTCCACCTGCACGCGGCCTCGGTCGTCGGGGTCGTGCGGCGCACCGACCTGCCGCTGCGGACCCGGATCGCGGAGGGGGCGCTGCTGGCGGTGCACTTCGGCGGGTACCTGGCGGTCGTGCTGGTGGTCCTGACGCCGTTGCAGGCGCTGTGCTTCGTGCTGGTGCACCAGGGGGTGTTCGGGCTGTACATGGGGTGTTCGTTCGCCCCGAACCACAAGGGGATGCCGGTGGTGGCGGCGGGGGAGAGGACGGGGTTCCTGCGGAGACAGGTGCTCACCTCGCGGAACATCAGGGGAGGGGTGGTGGTCGACCTGGTGCTGGGCGGGCTGAACTACCAGATCGAGCACCACCTGTTCCCGTCGATGCCCAGGCCCAACCTGCGGCGGGCGCAGCCGCTGGTACGCGCCGCGTGCGAGCGGATCGGGCTGGCGTACCACGAGACGGGGCTGTTCCGGTCCTATGCGGAGGTGCTGGGACACCTGCACCGGGTGGGCGGGCCGCTGCGGCCGGAGCTGGAGTACTGAGGTCCGCGGCGGCCGGGCCCTCAGCCGACGCGCATGGCCAGGACCTGGCCGTGCCAGTCGCCGACGGTGAAGGTCTCGGTGGGGGTGAAGCCCTGCCCGGTGTAGTAGGCGACGAGGCGGCCCCCGCTCCCCGCGAAGCAGTCGACGCGGAGGAGGTCGACGTTCCGCCGGCGGGTCTCCTCGGCTGCGTGCTCCAGGAGGGTGGAGCCGACCCCGCGGCCCGCGAAGCGGCGGTCGGTGACCAGGAGGCGGACGTAGACCTCGGGTTCGTCGGCGGGCGGGACCTCGGGACCGGGGGCCGTGTCGAGGACGAGGGTGCCCGCGGGCTCGCCGTCGACCTCGGCGATCCAGGGCTCCCCCTCCGCGAGCATCTTCTCGATGCGTGCGACGGCCTTGGGGCGGGAGGACCAGGGCTCGGTGCCCCACTGCCCGGTCCGGTTGTTCGATACGAGCCATTCGACGGCGGAGTCGAGCATGCCGAGGACGGTGGAGAGGTCGTCGGGGCCGCCTGGTCTGAGTTTCATGCCCGGAACCCTAGATCGTTGATGGGAAAATGTGCCCTGGTCAGTGGTCGTAGGCGATCAACGACCGCTTGACCGGGGCGCCCACCAGCCAGTTGTGCCAGATCGCGGCGTTGAGCGCCGCGATGCGCTGGCACACACGCGCCCACAGCCCTTCGGTGGTGCGAGCGGCGTGGCGCTCCAGACCGAGCTGGTTCTTCAACGTCCAGATGATCGCTTCGATCCGCTGGCGCAGCCAGCCCGGGAACCGGCCGTCATCGATCTCGCTCCTCAGCGCCGGACGCACCAGGGGAAACCCCAGATCAGCGGCCGCCGTCTCGATACCGACCCCGGCGAAGCCCTTGTCGCACACGATCACCGCCGGCCCCGGAGCACACTGTTGGACGTGCAGCAGGTGCAGGGCCTGTTTGCGTTCGTCCAGCTCCTTGGGGTGGGCCAGGGAGAACGCGCACACCGACCCCTCCGGGGTGGTGATGAGCATGAGCTTGGCACCCCAGTAGAACGCGTGGTGGGACACATCCCGCCCGTACCCGCACACCTCGCCCAGGCCGGAGCGGTCCACCGTGACCTTGGAGGCCCCGCACCGCACCGGGGTGCCGTCCATCAACCGCAACCCCTCCCACCAGGTCGGGACGGCGCGGGCCAGCCACGACGCCACGGTGAACAGGACCGGGGCCGCCTCGCGCAGGTGGCGGTTGTACTCGGACTGGCCGGGCAGGCGGGGGAACAGGTGCCCGATCCGGGCGGGTGCGGCGCGCATCCAGTGCCGTTCGGAATCACACCTGAGCAGGACCTGGGCGATGGCGACACAGACGAGTTCGGCGTCGGTGAGCAGCCGGGGACGGCCCGGGCCGCGGCGCCGGTTCGCCGAAGGGATCACGTGGTCGTCCAGATGGACGTAGAGTGCTGTCAGAAGGGCGTCAAGGTCAGTCTTCACACACCGATCCTCGACGCCCTTCGCCATGCGCGCAGCAGGTTCAGAAATTTCCCATCAACGATCTAGGGGGTGGAGGGGCGGTGATCAACGCCGTTCCGCCACCCGCAGAAGGGCATACGTTCAGCCGGCCCGAACAGGAGACGACCGGTCTCCGAGCCACCCTGTCGAGGCTCTGGAGCGCTTGTACACTCGGCGTGGGATGAATACACAGGAGCCCCCGGCCATCTCGCCGGGGGCTCCTGTTCGTTGACGCTAGCCTTCCTGACGGAGTGCTTGGACAGCCGCTTCCCACTCGCGGCCGGAGAAGGCGAGGTGTCCGCGCTCGCGGTTCTGGGTGTCGCGCACCAGGGTCTCGACGCCCTCCGCCACCTCGACGCACGCGGATTCGTTGGCGCTGTAGCTGGACTTGTGGAACTGCTGGGATGAATACACGGTGCCTCTTCTAGTCGGTGATCAGGCTGCCGATCAGGTCGATGCTGGCGCTTTTGGACAGGGCGTCGGCCGTCACATCGTCCAGAGCGAGACGGTAGTCCGCCACCTGTGCCGGCCCGGTCACGTAGGTGCCGCTGCTCCGGGTCTCGAGATACACGATGGGCGGGTCACGCTCGTCGTCGTACTCGAGCAGCACCGTCGAGCCATGTAGGCACCCGTGCAGACCGACAGAGATCGGTAGCACCGACAAGCTCACGGTGTTGATCGCTTCGGCCATGGACACCAGATGCCGGAGCTGCCGGTTGGCCAGCGGGGCGGGCATGGCGGCCAGGCGGAGGAGGGCGGCCTCGTCCAGGACGCATCGGAATTCCGGTGCGTCCGGACGCCCCAACACGCGCTCCTGCCGTTCGATGCGTGCGGCGACGATCCGCTTGATCTCTTCCTCTGTGCGTGTCAAGGACGCACGCGCGGAGGCTGCGGCGTACTCCGGTGTCTGGAGCAGACCGGGGATGACGGTTGATTGGAACGCGACGATCCTTCTCGCCCGCTCCTCCCACCCGAGGAACCCATCAGTGAGAACGTCTTCATAAACGCGCCACCACGGGCGGGCCTTGGCTTCCTGGCGGAGCGCGTCGAGCGCTTCCCGGCGGGTCGTGTCAGTGACTCCGTAGAGATCGAGGAGAGCACGGAGCCCGGACGCATCCGGCACGGAATGGCGGCCACCCTCCATGTGGTTCAGACGACCGGACGACCAACCGAGAGCAGTCCGGGCCTCCTCGATGGTCAGCCCGGCGGCGTCGCGCAGGCTCCGCAGCTCCGCGGCGAGTCTGCGTCGCTCGATGCTGGGCTGAGGTGGTGGTGCCACGGGGGCGTCTACTTTCTTGTCCTGGTCGGGATGCTTCGCCTTCTGGATCATAAAGCTCCTCCTCAGAAGTAGACATTCTGGTCAGTCTGACTTGGTCTCCTTGACGTGTCAGTCTGACAGAGTCAGTATGGAGCCTGTATTCATCCCTTGCCGGGCCTCCCACCCGGTGCCCTGACCGGAGGTGTGCGCGTATGGCGCGATACCGCTACCTGAACTGCTCCGAACTCGTGGCCGTGCGCTGGCTCGCAGGCGAGGCCCTGCGCTGGCGCCGACCGCGCAGGGCCTCCCGGGCCCGCATGTACACCACCCACCCCGCCCGCGACCTGGCCCCGCTGACCCTGGCGGTACGCCGCTGGCTGTCCCTGACCACCCCCGACCCGGACCCGGTGCCGACCTCAGCCCCGGCCCAGGACCCGGCGGCGGCCTCCCTCCCGACCCCGACCCCGGCCCCGGCCCCGGCTCCGGTGCCGGTATCGGGGTTCGCGGCCGCGGTCGCGGCCCGGCCCCGTATCCACGCCCTGCGCGAAGGCACCCGCCCCCGACCGGTGGAACCCGACCCCGGCGGGCGCAGGGCGGCCGCGCGGTTGCGGGCCCGCACGGCCGCGCACCGCACCCGCGCCTCCCGACCGTTGCCGCAGGTGTCCTCGGTGTCGGAGTGTTCGGCGGCCTGGCTGGACGCACGGGCCGCCTCGCGCATCCTGGCCTGGAACCTGGGAAGGGCGGCCTGATGCACCACGTGTGCGACATCCGCGAGCTCCCCTCACTCCAGACCTTGGGGTTCTGGGCGAGCATCCACCGAGTGCCGTTGCGGTACCTGGGGCCCGACCTCGAAGGTCACGCGGTCTACGCCGCCGTCCACGGCACCGAGACCCGGGTCGCGGTGACCTCCGGGCGCGACCCGCACCCGCTCCCGCTCATCTGGCGCAGCCCTCTGGAGGAACTGTGACCACCGAACCCGGCCAGGCGCCCCGATTGCCGCCGCCGCGCCCTCCCGTCGGCCCTTCTGCGGAGCCGCCTTCTTCTCGGAAGCCGGTGGATCTGACCCTTCGGATGCTGGACGACCTCATCCACCGCCGCTGGGTTCTGACTTTGGAGCCCGCTCCGGACGGCGGCATGGAGGTGGTCGCCTACCGGCCCATCGGCTGGACCGGCCCCGGAGACCCGCACGAGCGCCTGGCCGCACCCGACCACGCCGCCATGCGCCGCCTCCTCGCCCACCGCCACACCACCGAAACGGAGAAGGGCATGGACGACGGGCCCCGGTACACCGACCCGGCCGAAGACCCCATCCCCGACGACCTCACCGACGAGGAGAAGGACGCAGTCCGCCGCCAGGGAGAGGTCATCTCAGATCAGCGCGCATGCGGTGTGCCGCTCATCGGTGAACAGGGCCGCAAGTACGCCCACGGCGACTGATCGCCCGCGCCACATCCCGGACCCCCGCGTGCCCGGGACCCCACCAGTCCTCCCGGGCGCGCGGGCCACTGACAGACCGCAGTGAGACTCCGGAGTTCACGATGACTTCGACTCTCGCCGCACCCGCACCCGTGCGCATTCCGAATGCTGAGCAGTAGGACTGCTCCATGTGCAACGGCCAGGGCGGCAAGTGGCCTAAGCGACGGCAGTGGGACCGCTAGCCGTAGGCCTGGGCGCTACAGTGAGCAGCACATCCCGCGTGGAATGTCCGTTTCTTGAGAAGTCATAGAATTGGCTGGTTGACGGTGTAATCCGACCTGGTCAGCGAGTCTGCTCCCCGCGCACGCGGGGATGGTCCCGCGATCTGGAGCGCGGCGTAGGTCTGCCCGACCTGCTCCCCGCGCACGCGGGGATGGCCCCGGCGGTTCTCGGTGAAGGCCGGGCGTGATTCGCCCGTACCTGGAAATCACGAACTTCAGCCGGGGCTCCACGCGACCCGAAAAAGCCGGACTCGGCCAGGATGCCGGCGAATGGAGTCCCTCTAGAGAATCGGAAGAACGGCTTTCCCAGTCGATGGGCAAACCCATGAAGGGACTTCCCCCACCACTTCGGGCCTCGGCGGATGCGGATGCCCCGGGCACGGGGGAGCGGGTTTCCCGTGTGTGCTCTCCAGCACCTCTTCCTGGAACCGGTCGGCGAGTACGACGACGGCCTCACCGTCCGTCAGCGAATCCGGGATCCTCGCCATGGAACCGTAGCCTTCCGGATGCAGGGAAATACCGACCAGGACACCGGACTCGGCACCCTCGGACGTGTTCTCGAAGCCGAGGACGAAACTCGCCCCCGGGGCGAGCCCTGTATCCACGACGACCGCTTCCACATCATCCACCGGTTCGATGACCAGCTCGAAGACCTCGGGACTTCCGAGTTGCCCGAGTACGGCTTCGGACCACCGCCGGACGGTACCGGCACTCCTTCTCATGAACTGCTTTCCCATCTGGGCACAGGCGGATACAGGAGGCCCCATTATGGTCTCCGCGCACGGCGGACCCGCGCCCGGGGCCGACCCGTACCGTCGAACAGACCCCGAAACGGCCGTGCGCAACCGGAGTGGTTCCATGAATCCATGACCCACCCCCCAAGGGCCGCCCGGACCCTCGCCCCGGCCGCGGTCCTCTCCCTGGTCTGGTTCTACGAGGGCCTGTGGTGCAAGGTCTGGCCCGGGCGCGACGACCACCGGGCGATCGTCGCCGACCTCCCCCTCCTCCCCGACACCCTGGTCACCCCCCTCCTCGTCGCGATCGGCCTGATGGAGGCCGCGATCGGCCTGTGGGTCCTCTGGGGCCGGCGCCCGTACGCGGCGGCGGCCCTCCAGACCGCCCTCATCGCCGCCTTCAACGCCGGCGGCCTCCTGCTCTCCCCCGGCAACATCGACGAACCCGGCCGCATGCTCACCGCCAACCTGGCGATCATCGCCCTCGCGTGGATGGTGGCCGCCCGGCAGGCCGAGGCCCGCCGATGACCCCCCGCAACCCCTGGTCCGCGGGGCGCATCCTCGCCCTTCCCGGCCGCGGACCACGACTCCTCTTCGGCCGCATGTACGAGGACCCGCGTGTGGAGCTGCGCGCCTTTCCCCCCGCCCCCGCCCGCGTGCTCTGCATCGCCTCGGCTGGGGACACCGCCGCCGCCCTCTCCCGCGCCGGATACGACGTCACCGCGATCGACGTCAACCCCGTCCAGCTCGCCTACGCCCGAGCCCGCCTCGACGGCGGGGCACCCGCCGTCGCCGGGAGCGCCGAACTGATGCTCGCGGCGGGCCGCCGCGCCGCCGCCCTCGCCCTGCCCGCATGGCGCCCCGCCCCCCTCGACGCCTTCCTCGGCCTGGACGACCCCCCGGTCCAGTCCTCGTGGTGGCGCACCCGCCTGGACGGCCCCGGCCTGCGGCTCCTCATGGGCGCCGCCCTCCGTCCCGTCGGGCTGCTCGCCGCGACCCTCGCCCCCGGTTTCCGCCACGTCGTCCCCGCCCGCTTCGACGCCGCGCTGCGCTCCCGGACCGCCCGCGTCGTCGCCCGCCACCCGAACAACGACAACCCCCTCCTCGCCGCGCTGCTGGCCGGACGCCCCGCCGACCCGCCCGCCCCCGCCCTCCGCCCCGGCCCGGTCCGCTGGCTGGCCGGCGACATCGCCGAACACCTGGAGTCGGTCCCCGCCCGCACCTATGACGCGGTGACCCTGTCCAACGTCCTGGACGGCCCCGGCCCCGCCTACCGCCGACGGCTGCGCGCTGCCGTCGAACGCGCGGTCCGGCCCGGCGGGACCGCCGTGCTGCGCAGTGTGGGAGGCACGCCCGGCTCCGCCGCCGCCGAACGCGCCGCCGAGGAGCGCTGCCCCCTCTGGGGAAGCCTGTACGCCACCGCCGTCGGAGGCCCGAGATGAGAATCCAGCAGCACCCCCTGCCGATGCGTGCCCACTTCACCGACTCGCTCGTGCTCACCTACGCCTTCCCCCCGCACGTGCTGCGCCCCCTGCTCACACCCGGCCTGGAGCTGGACACCTACCGCGCCCCCGACGGCACCGAACACGGGTTCGCAGCCGTCGCCGCCGTGGCGATGCGGGGCCTGCGCCCGGCCTTCCTGCCCTCCCCGCTGGGCACCGACCAGGTGATGACCGGCTACCGCGTCTTCACGCGGCTCCGGGTGGAACGCACCACCACGGACGGAACGCGCACCCTGCGGGGCCTGCGCATCCTGCGCAGCCAGACGTCGAGCCCCCTCCTGGCCGCGGCGGGCATGCTGCTGACCCGCTACGGCTACGAGCGCGCGGTCCTCGGCACCCGCCGGGCCGGGAACCGGCTGGAGGTCGCCGTGCGCTCGGCGGACGGCCGGGCCGACCTGCGGATCGGCGCCTCCCTGGACGGCGCAGACGCCCCCCTGCCGGAGGGGTCCCCCTTCGCCACCGAGCGGGACGCGCGCCGCTTCGCCGGGCCCCTGCCCCACACCTTCGAGCACGACCCGCGCAGCGGAAAGGTACTGGTGGTCAAGGCACTGCGCACGAGCTGGGAGCCGCGCCCGGTCGCGGTGGACGTGGGGCGGCTGACGTTCTTCCGGCACGGACCCTTCCGCGGGACCGAACCGGTCCTGGCCAACGCCTTCCACGTCGCGGGTGTGGACTACGGATGGCACCGCGGCCGACTCGTGGCCCCCGCCGGGAGGCGGGGATGAGCCGCCGGCCGGCCCCCTCCGGGGCGCGCCACGTCATCGCCTACAACTGGCCCCTGTACCTGGCGGGCACCGCCGTGGCCGTCGGCGGGACACTGGCCGCACGGCGGCTGCGCGGTGCGGCGCGGGCGGTCTCCTGGGCCGTGGCCGGCGCCGGGGCGTGGTGGACCGCGGCCTCTCTCGCGGCCTCCCACGCCGTCTACGACCGCTCGCCCCTGCACGACTGGACGTGGCTCGCCCCCGTCCTGTCCACGGCCGGGCGCCCCGGCGGCCCGGGGCGGCACCTGGTGGTCTCGGCGGGCCTGGACGAGGCCAGCGGCCCGATCTCCGCACTCCACCCCGGGTGCGAGCAGACCGTCGCGGACCTGTACGACGCGCTCCCGGTCGTGGAGCCGTCACTGCGGCGCGCCCGCCGCCGGGTGCCGCCCCGGCCGGGCACGGTGGCGTGCACGCCGTACGCCCTCCCCGCCCCGGACGCGTCGGCGGACACCGTCATCGCGCCCTTCGCCCTGCACGAGCTGCGCACCGCCGCCGACCGGAACGCGGTCTTCGGCGAGGTGGCGCGCGTCCTGCGCCCCGGCGGCGCGCTCGTCCTGGTCGAACACTGCCGGGACCCCGCCAACATCGCGGTCTTCGGGCCGGGCGCCGAGCACTTCATGCCCCGGTCCCGGTGGCTTCGGACCGCGCACGCCGCCGGGCTGCGCCCGGTCTCGGAACGGCGCCTGGCCGGTCTGGTCACGGTGTTCACCTTCGTGAGGCCCGCACGGTGATCGAGGACCTCCTCTCCGTCCAGGGCCAGCTGCGCGCGGTGGGGGCCGTCCTGGTCGCGCTCGGGCTGTTCCACCTGGTGCTGCCCAGGCTGATCGACTGGCCGGCCCAGGTCTCACGGATGGCCGACCCGGCCCGGCAGGTCGCGGGAGCGCACTTCTTCTTCATCGGCGCCACCTGCGCCCTGCTGGGCGCCCTCCCGCTGCTGCTGGCACCCGACCTCCTGGCCGGCGGACGCCTGGGCCGTGCCCTGCTCGCCGCCGAGACCGTGTTCTGGTCCCTGCGCTGGCTGTTCCAGTTCGCCTACTTCTCGCCCTCCCTCTGGCGGGGCGACCCGCTGCGCACCCTCGCCCACCTGGGGTTCTGTCTGCTGTGGACATGGGTGGCCGGGGTCTTCGCGCTCGCCTGGTACACGGCCGCCCGGTAGCGTGCCGCCCCCTCCCGGATCCGGGAGGGCGCGGCACGCCACCGGGCGCCGGGGCGGGGCGCCATCGCGGCCCGCCGGCCCCGGGGTCCCCGCGGGTCACCCCGCTCCCGGCACCGACCTCTCGGCGGCCCCGCGGCGCCGCTGCCAGGGCCACCGGTTCTCCAGCTCGACCTCCAGCGAGAAGCTGAGGAAGGTGCGGATCAGCACGATGCCCGCGAGCACGCCGACGCTGTGGAAGGTCGGCTCGATCGCCACCGTGCGGATGATGTCCCCCGCCACCAGGAACTCCAGCCCCAGCAGGATGGCCCGCCCCACCCCCTGGCGGTAGGGCCGGTAGATCTCCTCCAGGGCCCTTCGGTGGGCGAGCCGGTACAGGAACACGGCGGTCGCGGCGGCCGTGCCCAGGACGATCACCGCCACCCCCGCCACATCGATCGCCGTTCCCACCGACTCGACGACCTCGGCGACGCCCATGAGTTCCCCCCGTCGTGGACACGTGCCCGGCCCCGTGCCCGGGGCGCCGCCCACGGCACCCGCCCCGGCGCGCCCGCCTCCCAGGCCGGGACCTGCGGCGCTGACACCACGACTGCCCGCGAGGGGGCTCCTTCATGCCCGGGGCCTGTGCCGCCCCGGGACCGTCCCGGCGCACGGGCCGCGACGCTCATCCGGGCCCCGCGCCGCCGGCGCCGCCGCGGGAGCGGCCGCGGCCACCGCTCCGCACCCGTTCCGCGAAGCGTCCGGGCGACCGGGGAGCCGGGGCGCCCGCCGGCCGGGGACCGGATCCGGGCACCCCGGCACGCCCGGAACTCCCGGCACGGTCGGAACGGGTGGACGCCCCCTCCGGAGGGCCCCGGGCGGACGGGTCAGGCCGGGGTGGTTCCCCGGGGCGGGTCGAAGGCGCGGACCGGCGGCGGGGTGCCGTCGAAGCGCTCCACACGCACACGCGCCAGCTGGCCCGTGCAGCCCTGGCTCAGGGACGACGTGCCCACGTCGGCGGTGAGCGCGTTCGGGTTGCCGTGGACGCAGGTGGCCTCCGCCGAGGACGGGTCGTACCAGGCGCCCGTCGACAGCTGCACCACGCCCGGCATCAGCGCGTCGCTGAGCACCGCCCCCGCCAGGCAGGACCCGCGCTCGCCGACCACCCGCACCAGGTCCCCGGCGGCGATCCCCGCGGCGGCCGCGTCGTCCGGGTGCAGGCGCACCGGCGCCCGGCCTCCCACCTTCTCGCCCATGCTGTGCGCGCCCATGTCCTGCTGGCCGTGCAGGCGCCCCGTCGGCTGGTTGGCCACCAGCACCAGCGGGAGGTCGTCGCCGCGGTCCGGCACCGCCCGCCCCAGCCACACCGGGTGCCCCGGGCAGTCCTCGTACCCGAACGACGCGATCGTCTCCGAGTACAGCTCGATACGCCCGCTCGGCGTCCGCAGCGCGTTCCCCTCCGGGTCCGCGCGGAACTCGCCGAGCAGCGCCTCGTCCTCGACCCGGCCCGGCATCTCCACCCGGCCGGCCGCCCAGAACTCATCGAACCCCGGCACCTCCAGCCCGCGCCGCGTCACCAGCGACCGCCACCGCCGGTAGATCTCCCGCATCCACCCGGCGGAGGTGCGCCCCTCGGTGAACTCGTCCCGCACCCCCAGCCGCCCGGCCAGGTCCGCGTAGGTGTCGTACTCGTCGCGCGCCTCGCCGTGCGGCGGCACCGCCCGGGGCATCGCCCGCACGCTCAGGTCGCCCCGGCTGGCGGCCAGGTCGTCGCGCTCCAGCACCGTCGTGGACGGGATGACGATGTCGGCGTGCCGGGCCGTCGCCGTCCAGTGCGTCTCGTGCACCACCACGGTCTCCGGCCGCCCGAACGCCCGGGTCAGCCGGGCCAGGTCCTGGTGGTGGTGGAACGGGTTGCCGCCCGCCCAGTAGACCAGCCTGATGTCCGGGTAGCGCCGCTCCCCGCCGTCGTAGTGGTACGCCTCGCCCGGGTGCAGCAGCATGTCCGCCACCCGCGCCACCGGGATGAAGTCCTTGACCGCGTTGTCGCCCTGCGGCATCACCGGCAGCCCCAGGGGGGTGGACCCGCCCCCGTAGTTGCCCATGGACCCGTACCCCGACGCGAACCCGCCGCCCGGCAGGCCCACCTGCCCCAGGCAGCAGGCCAGCGCGAGCCCCGCCCACAGCGGCTGCTCGCCGTACCGGGCCCGCTGCACCGACCAGCCCACGTTGACCAGGGTCCGCCCCCGCGCCATCCGCCGGGCCAGATCCCGGATGCCGTCCGCGGGCACCCCGCTGATCCGCTCCGCCCACTCGGGGGTGCGGGCCGTGCCGGGCCGGTTCCCGCGCTCGTCGCGCCCGCCCAGCACGTAGGACCGCACCACGTCGGCGCCCTCGGTGTACCGGTCCAGGAACCCCGTGTCGGCCAGGTCCTCGGTGAACAGCACGTGCATGAGCGCCAGCAGCACCGCGGTGTCGGTGCCCGGCCGCAGCGGGACCCACTCGGCCTTGACGTCGTCCGGGGTGTCGTCGCGCAGCGGGGACAGGGACACGAACCCGACCCCGGCGTCGGAGGCCGCCCGCATCGCCGGTCCGGCGGTCTGCGCGGCCCGCCCGCCCGAGGTCGTCCAGGTGTTGGACACCCGCAGCCCGCCGAACGTCACCACCAGGTCGGTGTGCTCCCGGATCACCTCCCAGGAGGGCGCCCGGTGCAGCAGCCGGTTCGCGGCCGGGGTGCCGATGATGCGCGGGAACAGCGTCTCCACCGCGCCGTGGCTGTAGGTGGTGCGCGAGCGCGTGTACCCGCCGACGGTGTTGAGGAACCGGTGCAGCTGGCTCTGCGCGTGGTGCACCCGCCCGGCGCTGCCCCAGCCGTAGGACCCGCCGTAGATCGCCGCGTTCCCGTGGACGGTCCGCACCCGGTCCAGCTCTCCGGCGAGCAGGTCCAGCGCCCGGTCCCAGCCGACCTCGACGTACTCGTCGTCGGGGTCGCCCCGGCGCGCGTCGGGGCCGGGCCCGTGCTCCAGCCAGCGGCGCCGCACGGCGGGCCGGGCCACCCGCGACGCGTGGTGCTGGGCGACGGGGGTGTTCTCCATGACGGGGGACGGCGCCGGGTCGTCCGGGTCCGGCCGCACCCCCACCACCCGGTCGCCGCTGACCAGGACCCGGTAACTGCCCCAGTGGGCGCTGGTCGGGTACGACGTGGTGGACATGGACGGCTCCTCCCGGTTCTCGGGGCCCGTGGGGCCCCGTCCCACTTTATGCACCGCCGGAATGCGATGATGGGCCCGCACCACCGCAGACACCACGGGGGAGAACATGGGGCTCAGGGCGCGACGGTCGGTACTCGCGGTGCCGGGGTCCAACCCCCGGTTCGTGGAGAAGGCGCGCGGACTGGACACGGACGCCTTCTTCCTCGACCTGGAGGACGCGGTCGCCCCCGCGGAGAAGGAGGCCGCCCGCGCCACCGTGGTCGCCGCCCTCAACGACGGCGGCTGGGGCGACCGGGTCCGCACCGTCCGGGTCAACGACGCCACCACCGCCTGGTCCTACCGGGACGTCATCACCGTGGTCGAGGGCGCGGGCGCGAACCTGGACGCCCTGGTGCTGCCCAAGGTCACCGCGGCCCGCGACGTCCACTGGCTGGACACCCTGCTCACCCAGGTCGAGCGCGCCGTCGGCCTGCCGGTCGGCCGCATCGGCATCGAGGCCCAGATCGAGGACGCCCGGGGCCTCACCAACGTCGAGGAGATCGCCGCCGCGTCCCCGCGCCTGCAGACCCTGGTGTACGGCCCCGCCGACTTCATGGCCTCCCTCAACATGAAGACCCTGGTCGTGGGCGAGCAGCCGCCCGGCTACGACACCGGCGACGCCTACCACTACGTCCTCATGCGCATCCTCACCGCCGCCCGCGCCCACGGGCTCCAGGCGATCGACGGCCCCTACCTCCAGATCCGCGACGTGGACGCGTTCCGCCGCGCCGCCGCGCGCACCGCGGCCCTGGGCTTCGACGGCAAGTGGGTGCTGCACCCCATCCAGGTGGAGGCCGCCAACGAGGCCTTCGCCCCCTCCCAGGAGGACTACGACCACGCCGAGCTCATCCTGGACGCCTACGCCCACGCCACCGGCGTGGAGCGGCGCGGCGCCGTCATGCTCGGCGAGGAGATGCTGGACGAGGCGTCCCGCAAGATGGCCCTCGTGATCGCGGGCAAGGGCCGGGCCGCGGGGCTGAGCCGCACCCGCACCTTCACCCCGCCCGCCTGACCGGCGCTTCTCTGACACACGACCCACCCGCCTCTTACCGGCCTCTCACCCGGATACGGCAGCATGATGACCATGGACGCCACCACCGCCACCGTGCTGGTCGCCGACGACGACCGCGCCATCAGGGAGTCGCTGGAACGCGCCCTCCAACTGGAGGGCTACGCGGTCCGGACCGTCGCCGACGGGGTGCAGGCGCTCGCCGCCGTCCACTCCGACCCCGTCGACCTGCTCGTCCTCGACGTGATGATGCCGGGCGTGGACGGGCTGGGCGTGGCCCGGGTCCTGCGGGCCGAGCACGACCGGACCCCGATCCTCATGCTCACCGCCCGCGTGGAGACCCCCGACCGGGTGGCGGGCCTGGACGCGGGGGCCGACGACTACCTCGCCAAGCCCTTCGAGCTGGACGAGCTGCTGGCCCGGCTGCGCGCCCTGCTGCGCCGCGCCGCGCCCGCCCCCGGCGACCCGGACGAGGGCACGCTGCGGGTCGGCGAACTGGGCCTGGACCCGCGCGCCCGCCGGGTGTGGCGGGGCGACCGCGAGATCGAGCTGTCCAAGACCGAGTTCGACCTGCTCGAACTGCTGGTCCGCAACGCGGGCATCGTGCTGGACCACGCCACCATCTACGACCGCATCTGGGGCTACGACTTCGGTCCGGAGTCCAAGAACCTCGCGGTCTACATCAGCTACCTGCGCCGCAAACTGGAGGACGGCGGTCCGCCGCTCATCCAGACCGTGCGCGGTGTCGGGTACACGCTGCGCCCGCAGGCGTGAGCGCCGTGTCCCGGCTCAGGGCCTACGCCCGCGTGCTCACGCGCCCGGGCGACTGGCGGCTGGGCACCCGGTTCGCCGTGCTGTTCGCACTGGTCGTCGGGGTCACCATCGCCCTGGTCGGCACCCTGGCCTACACCACGGCGGCCGCGCTCATCCGCGCCGACGTGCGCGACGAGTTCGACCGGGTCGTCACCGCCCTGTCCGACCAGATCGTCTCCCTGCGCGAGAACCAGGGCGACGCCCTCACCCCGGACCGGGGCCCGATCCTGGCCGGCAAGGACCTCCAGATCCACTACCTGGCCCCGGACGGCACCCGCCAGGTCGAGGTCTCGGGCGCCGCCGAGGTGGTGCTCTTCCCGCCCGACGAGGAGGACCTGGAGATGGTGGCCGCCACCGAGCCCGGGGCCGTGGCCACCCGCGAGCAGGAGGTGCACGGCCAGGACTACCGGGTGGCGACGGTCTCCCTGGGGGAGGGGGTGGGCGCCCTCCAGGTCATCCAGCAGATGTCGCCCACCGAGAAGATGCTCGACCGCCTGGCCACCCAGATCCTGTGGGTGGGCCTGCTGGTCGCCCTGTGCGCGGCCTGCGTGGGCTGGCTCGTCGGCCACCGCACCACCGGGCGGCTGGCCCGCCTCACCGACGCGGCCGAGTACGTCAGCTCCACCGGCCGCCTCGACCCGCTGGCGGGGCGCCGGGACGCCGCCGCCGGGGAGGACGGGCACGACGAGGTGGACCGCCTCGGCGACGCCTTCAACGCCATGCTCGCCCGCCTGGCCCGCTCCCAGGAGGAGCAGCGGCGCCTGGTCCAGGACGCCGCCCACGAACTGCGCACCCCGCTGACCAGCCTGTACACCAACATCCAGGTGCTGGGCCGGGCCGACCGGCTCACCCCGCAGGCGCGCTCCAGCCTCATCGACGACCTGCGCGGGGAGACCCGCGAGCTGACCACCCTCGTGAACGAACTGGTGGGGCTGGCCACCGGCGACCACGAGGACGAGACGCCGAGCGCGGTGCGCCTGGCCGACATCGCCGAGAAGGTGGCGGAGCGCACCCGGCGGCGCACCGGCCGGGAGATCGTCGTGGACGCCGACGGCAGCACCGTGCACGGCCGCCCGGGCGCCCTGGAGCGGGCGGTGGCCAACCCGGTGGAGAACTCGGCGAAGTTCGACCCCGACGGCACCGCGCCCATCGAGATCCGGGTCCGCAACGGCACCGTCGAGGTGCTGGACCGGGGCCCGGGCATCGACCCGGCCGAGTCGGAGCGGGTGTTCGAGCGCTTCTACCGCGCCACCTCGGCCCGCGGCCTGCCGGGTTCGGGGCTGGGGCTGTCCATGGTGCGGGAGATCGCCCGCGCCCACGGCGGCGACGTGTTCGCCCGCAACCGGGAGGGCGGCGGGGCCGCCATCGGCTTCACGCTCCCGCTGACCGACCCGCCGCCCGCGCCGGGACCCGGGCCAGGGGGAGCGCCGCCTACCGGCTGACGGCGAGCCCGCCCACGGGCAGCGCCACGCCCTCGGCCGCCGCCTCCCGGTAGATCCGCTCGAACCGGGCCAGCGAGTCCTCCAGCCGGTGGGCGCAGGCCATCTCCCGGCTGTGCGCCCCCATGGCCCGACGCCGCGCCTCGTCGGCGACGACCTCGTCCACCCGCGCGGCCAGCTCCGCGGGCGACCCCGGCCGGTACAGGAACCCGTTGGCGCCCTCCTCCACCAGGTGGGGCAGGGCCATGGCGTCGGCCGCCACCACCGGCAGCCCGGACGCCATGGCCTCCAGGGTGGCGATGCTCTGCAGTTCGGCGATGCCCGCGATGGTGAACACGTCCGCGGCCCGGTACACGTCCGGGAGGTCCTCGTGGGCGACGAACCCCAGGAACACCACCCGGTCGGCGACCCCCTCGGCGGCTGCCAGCTCCTCCAGCCTCCGGCGGTAGGCGCCGTGCCCGGCCAGCACCAGCTGGACGTCCTCGTCGGTGCGCGCCGCCGCCCGGACCAGCTCGTCCGCCCGCTTCTCCTCGTCCAGCCGCCCCACGAACACCATCGTCCTGCGGTCGGGGATCCCCAGCCGGGACCGGATGCGCCGCCGCTGCCCGTCCCCGCCCTCCAGGGGCCGGAACCGCGCCAGGTCGATCCCGCACGAGACCGGCTCCACCGGCCGGGCGAACCCCTGCTCCCACAGCAGCCGGGCGGCCGCCGGGGTCGGCGTGGTCACGTGGTCCACGCGGGACAGCACCGTGCCCAGGTCCCGCCAGGCGAGCCGGGCGGCGTGCGGGCGCAGCGGCCCGGGGACGTGCACGTAGTCGAAGAGGTTCTCCGGCATGAAGTGGTTGGTGGCCACCACCGGAACGCCGTGCGTCCGGGCCGCGGCGGCCAGCATCCGGCCGATGAGGAAGTGGTTCTGGATGTGCACGGCGTCGGGGCCCAACCGCTCCAGCAGCCGGTCCAGGTGGCCGCGCACCCCCAGCGGCAGGGCCAGCCGCACGCTGTCGTGGACCAGGGACGACACCGACCGCAGCCGGTGCTCGACCACTCCGTCGCGCTCCACCACGTGCGGGCGCCCGTCGGGGGAGGGGCACACCACGTGCACGCGCACCCCGCGCCCCACCAGCCCCCGCGCCAGCCGGGCGGTGAAGTAGGCGGCGCCGTTCACGTCGGGCGGGTAGGTGTCCGTGCCGATGAGCACGGTCGTGCGGTGCCCCGCTGCGGCCGTCCGGACCTCGGCCGCCACGGGTGATTCGGGAAGGAACGAGGTGGTCATATCGGGATGTCTCCTGAACCGGTGCACGTCGGGTCGCCGTGTACGCACGAGTGTGGGGCACCCGCGTTGACCATCGCCGACCTCCGGATGACGGGGCGGCGACCGGCGAGCACACGACGCAGGGAACGATACCCTGAGTGATGGTGCGGACACTCTCAATCACCGCACCGTTGCCGACCGGTGACTTCTCCGCCCGGCCGCAGCCGCGGAGCCGTCTCCGCCCACCGCCCCGATGCCTGCGACCAGCCTATTTCCGGCCGCCCCGCCGCACGAGGGGGCACGCACCACGGTCGGGGTGGTGCCACCCCCCGGGCTCCAGGCCGGACGGAACGGGGGCGGGCACGCGAACGGGGGCGGGGCCTGCGGCCCCGCCCCCGCGGTCCTTCCGTGTCCTCCCCTGCGGGGCCGCCCCGGGCGGTTCCCCGTCCCGGGGTCAGTCCTCCTCGCCCTCCTGCTCCACCGAGGCCGAGCTCTGCTCGCCGAGCGTCACCGCGATCTCCTTCTCCTGGCCGGAGCCGCCGGCGCGCACGCCCAGCGTGATCTCGTCGCCCGGGCGGTGCGAGCGGATCTCCGCGATGAGCTGGTCCGGCGTGGTGACCCGGATGCCGTCGACGGACACGATCACGTCGTCCGGGCGCAGACCGGCCTCGTCGGCCGCACCTCCCTCGGTCACCTCGACGATGGCGGCGCCGCCGTCGGGGCTGTTGGTGATGGTGGCCTCGATCGCCGGGTAGCTCGCGCTGCCCTCCGAGACCAGCTGCTCGGCGATCGGCTTGGCCTGGTTGATGGGGATGGCGAAGCCCAGGCCCACCGAGCCGCTCTCCTGGGAGAGCCCGGCGATGGCGGTGTTGATGCCGATGACCTCGCCCGCCATGTTCACCAGCGGTCCGCCCGAGTTGCCGGGGTTGATCGCCGCGTCGGTCTGGATCGCGTTGATCACCGTCGAGGTCTGCCCCGTGCCGCTCTCGGTGGCCCCGGTGTTGACCGGCCGGTTGAGCGCGCTGACCACGCCCGTGGTCACGGTGCCGGACAGTCCCAGCGGGGAGCCGATCGCGACCACGTCGGCGCCCACCCCGACCTGGTCGGAGTCGCCCAGCACGGCGGGCTGGAGCCCGCTGGCGCCCTGGGCCTGGACGATGGCGATGTCGGACACCGGATCCGAGCCCAGCACCTCGGCCGGCGCGGACGTCCCGTCGTTGAACAGGACCTCCAGCGGCCCGCCCTGGGCCGCGTCCACCACGTGCGCGTTGGTGAGGACCTGCCCGTCGGAGGAGATGACCACCCCGCTGCCGCCGCCGTTGGCGGTCTGGATGGACACCACGCTCGGCAGCACCTTCTCGGCGACATCGCCGACCTCGCCCTCGGTGGCGGTCCCGCCCTGCTCGCCGGTGAGGGAGCTGACCGGGCCGCTCAGGCCGTCGGGGAAGAGGTAGGCGGTGCCCAGCGCGGTGGCCGGACCGACGATGAGGCTGGTCACCAGCGCCGTCGCCGCGGCGATGCCGACGACCGACCCGCGCTTTCGGCCGGGCTGCGGGGCGGCGGGGCCGACCGGGGCGCCGTGCGGGCCGTAGGGCGGCTGCCCTCCCTGGTGGTACGTGGCCCCGAAAGGACCCTGCGGCCCCCCGGGACCCTGCGGCCCCCCGGGACTCTGCGGCCCCCCGGGGCCCTGGCCGTGGGGCGCGTGCCCGTGGACGGCCTGCGCCTGCCCGTAGGAGGCCTGCGGCACCGGACCGCCGGGCGCCCCCGGGCCGAACCCGCCCTGGGCCGCGGCGTGCGGCGCCGGGCCGGGGCCGGGGCGCGCACCCTCCCCGCCCCCGGGCGGGAAGGAGAAGGCGACCCGGTCGGCCTCGTTGGGCCCGGTGGCCCAGCGCGGCGGCTGGTCCTGCGGGTGGTCGTGCGGGGCGAACCGGGGTCCGGTGCCCTCCGAGATTCCGGGTGCCCCCGCATCCCGGACGTCGGAGGGCTCCGACCCCTGCGGACCGGTGGCCCCGCGTCCGGCGGAGGCGTCCCCCACCGACCCGGTGGCGTCGGTCCCGGGCGGGTTCTCCGAGGCGTCGGGTTCGGTACCTGGTGTGGGTTCGCTGGGGTTCAACTCATCCTCCGGCTGGCGGGACGATGTTCCGATCTGGTGTGCTCCATCATGCGGCGCATGGGTTAGAACAGGGTGAGAGCCCGATATACCGGGGTTTCGAGTCCGTTCTCCCGCCGAGAGCGGTCGTGGGGGCGCCGTCCGTCCGGATCAGCGCCTCCTGCGTCCTATGCACCGAGTTGTCCGGAACACTACCGCGCCGCGACCGAACCGACACAGACCGAAGGGCCGACCTTGATCAAGATCGTGCTGGCAGATGACGAGCACCTGGTCAGGGGGGCGATCGCCGCGCTCCTGAGCCTGGAGGACGACCTGGAGGTCGTCGCGGAGGTCGGCCGGGGCGACCTCGTCGCCGACGCGGTCCGCGAGCACACCGCCGACGTCGCCGTCCTGGACATCGAGATGCCCGGCGCCACCGGCCTGGAGGTCGCCGCCCGCCTCAAGGAGGCGGCCCCCGCCTGCGGGGTCGTCATCCTCACCAGCTTCGGCCGCCCCGGCTACCTGCGCCGCGCCCTCTCCGCGGGCGCCCGCGGATTCCTCGCCAAGGACGCGCCCGTCAACCAGCTCGCCGGGGCGATCCGCAGGGTCCACGGGGGCGGGCGCTACATCGACACCGACCTGGCCGCCGCCGCCATGGTCGGCGGCGAGAGCCCCCTCACCGAACGCGAGACCGAGGTCCTGCGCGCCGCCGCGGACGGCGCCACCGTCGCCCGCATCGCGGCCGCCCTCCACCTCAGCGAGGGCACCGTCCGCAACTACCTGTCCAACGCCATCGGCAAGGTCGGCGCCGACAACCGGATGGCCGCCATCCGCACCGCCCAGGACATGGGCTGGCTCTGATCCCGCGGCCCGCCCGGGGAACGCGACGGCCCCGGCCGGCACGGCGGCCGCAGGCCCCCGCCGACGGAAGCCCGGTGCCCCGGCACACCTCCGGGCGGCCTACAGGGCCCCGGCCTCCCCGGGCCCTGCGGGCCCTGCGGGTCACAGGAAGCGCAGCACCAGCATGGCGGTGTCGTCCGTGTGGCCGCCGGGCGCGTACTCCTCCAGCTCCCGGTCGATACGGCTGATCACCGCCTGGGCCGACAGCCCCGAGCAGCCGGAGAAGATCCGCTCCAGCCCCGTGTCCCCGAGCATGTCGGAGTTGCTGCGCCGCTCCGTCACCCCGTCGGTGACCGCCAGCACCACCTCGCCCGGGCGGATGTCCACGTTCTCGGTGGTGAACCCGACGTCCTCGAACGCCCCCAGCAGCGGCTGCGAGGTGCCGAACTGCTCCACCTCCCCCTTGGGGTCCAGCCGCAGCGGCAGCGGGTGGCCGGCGCACACCATGCGCACCCGCATCCCGCCCCCGCCGTCCGTTGCCGGGGTCATCTCCCCGTACAGCATCGTCAGGAACCGGGTCGAGGTGTTCTCGTCCAGGATCGCCATGTTCAGCCGCTGCATGATGTGCGAGGGGGTGAACCCCTCCTTGGCCAGCGCGCGCAGCGTGTGCCGGGCCAGGCCGGTCACCGCCGCCGCCTCCGGGCCGGTCCCGCACACGTCGCCGATGGCGAAGCACCACCGGCCGCTGGCCGCGAACACGTCGTAGAAGTCGCCGCCGACCACGTTCTTCTCGTCCGCCGGACGGTAGAACACCGCGTGGTCCACGTGCGGGATCGTCGGCTCCTTCTCCTTGGCGGGCAGCAGGCTGCGCTGCAGGGCCACGCTCATGGAGGCCTGCCGCTCGTGCAGGCGGGCGTTCTCCATCGCGGACGCCACCCGGCGGCTCAGGTCGTCGGCGACGTCCACCTCCTCGCGGGTGAAGTCCTCCGACTCGTTCTTGCCGATGCTCATCCGGCCCAGCTCACGCCCGTGCGCCACCAGCGGAATGCTGATCGCGGGACCGCGCACCAGCTCGCGCACCAGCCCGTCGTCGATCTCCCCGCCGTCCGCGCCGCCCAGGTCGGCCGGGCCCCACAGGGGCTGCGGGTCGCGCTGCTCGCGCGGCGGCTCCCCGGACAGCAGCTCGCGCAGCACGTCGTTGTAGTTCTCGTTGCCGTGCATGACGTGCGTCAGCCGCGGCACGCCCAGCTCGTTGATGGTGTGGATGGCGCACCAGCGGCCCAGCCGGGACGTGATCAGCTGAGCGGCCAGCGCCCCCGTCATCCGCTCGTCCAGCGTGCCCGCGAGCAGGTCGCTGGCCTCGGCCAGGAAGCTGAGCGAGGCCCGCCGGTTGAGCTCCACCTCGGCCAGCCGGGACCGCTCCACGGGCAGCGCGATCAGGTCCGCGCCCTCCTGGAGCCGCTTGGCCGCCGCCGCGGCGAAGTGCCGCGCCCGCCGCGAGGCCACGCCGAGCAGGCCGGTGACCCGGCCGTCCACGATGAGCGGCGCGGTCACCAGCGACCGCATCCCGGCCCGCGACAGGCGCCCCCGGTGGGCGCGCGCGATCATCAGGTCGTCGTTGATCACCGCCCCCGGCTCGGGCGCCGCCGACGGGAACGCCTCCTCGGTGCGGATGCGCAGCGGCCGCCACGGCGCGCCCCCGGAGGTGAGCCCCACCGCGGCGCGCACCTCCCACATGGTCTCGTCGGAGGTGGCCAGCGCGATGTAGGCGGCGTCCCCGCCCAGCGCCGTCGCGGCGTACTCCACCGTCCGCTCCAGCAGCTGGGGCAGGCTCAGCCGCGAGCCCAGCGCGGAGTCCAGCGCCGACCACGGCGCGGGCCGGGCGGGCCGGCCGGGGGAGCGGCGCGGAGCCGCCGGGGCCTCCAGGGACGACACCCCGTCGCCCGCGTCGTCGATGCGGAACCACACCGCCTTGTCGGCGCGCCCGTAGCTCACCCCCCAGCTGGACGCGATGGCCGAGGCCAGCGCCAGCCCCAGCCCGCCGCTGCGCTCCTCGCTCCGGGAGGGGGAGGTGTCCACGGCCAGGGGCCCGGCCTGGGGCACCGCGCGCTCGGGGGCGGCGTCGGTCACCATGACCTCGACGGCGCCCTCCAGACGGCGCACCGTCACCTCCAGGGCCGATCTGGCATGGATGACCGCGTTGGTGACCAGTTCGCTGACCAGCAGGATCACGTCGTCGAACGGGTCTGGCACCCCCCAGGACAGCAGGGTGTCGTGGACGAACTCGCGGGCCGCCGCCGCGGTCTCGGCCGCGGGCGGGAACTCTCGTCGAGCGACCTTCAAGGTGTCATGTGCCGGCAAACCGTCGGGTCCTTCATCACTGGGTTCCGCGCTGGATACGGACTCGGGAGATCGAGAGAGGGGTGGACACTGACACGATACGCGGACCCGGCCACCCGAGCCGGTCCGTATGGCTCTATGGCGGGGCACGTCCCGGGAAGCGGTCGACATGCCGAACCCTCCTGTGCGGGTCGGCGCGGGCGGTTAGTGTAAGTCGATACGTCCGCTCACAGCCCGGTGGTGGCCGGTGTCACGGCCACGGAGGAGGGGTTCGATGCCCGAGGCGGTCGGTGCAGTGGCCGACGACCAGCTCGACGAGATCCTGCGCGCGCTCTACCGGATGCGCGACGGGGACTTCAGCGTGCGCCTGCGCAAACGCGGCAGTGGCACCATCAGGGAGATCGCCTCGGTGTTCAACGAGGTCGTCGACCACAGCGAACAGCTCAGCAGCGAGCTCAAGCGGATCGGCGGCGTCGTCCGCAACGAGGGCCGGCTCAACGAGCGCATCAACGTCAACCCCTCCCGGGGCGCGTGGGCGGAGAGCGCCACCGCGCTCAACACCCTCCTGGACGAGGTGGCCGAGCCGGTCACCGACGTCGCCCGCGTCCTGGACGCGGTCGCCGAGGGCCAGCTGACCGTGCGGGCCTCCACCCAGGGCAGGCGGGGCGAGCTCAAGGGCGACCTGCTGCGGCTGGCCACCACGGTGAACCGGATGTCCGACCAGATGAGCGGCTTCACCCAGGAGGTCACCCGGGTGGCCCGCGAGGTGGGCACCGAGGGCAAGCTGGGCGGCAGCGCCCGCGTCGAGGGCGTCTCCGGCGCCTGGCGCGAGGTCACCGAGGCGGTCAACCAGATGGCCTCCCGCCTCACCGTGCAGGTGCGCGACATCTCCGAGGTCACCACCGCGGTGGCCCGAGGAGACCTGAGCAAGAAGATCACCATCGACGTCCAGGGCGAGATGCTGGAGCTCAAGGACACCGTCAACACGATGGTGGACCAGCTCTCCACGTTCGGTGACGAGGTGACCCGGGTGGCCCGCGAGGTGGGCACCGAGGGCAAGCTGGGCGGCCGCGCCAACGTGCGCGGGGTCCAGGGCATCTGGAAGGACCTCACCGACAACGTCAACTCCATGGCGGACAACCTCACCAACCAGGTGCGCGACATCTCACAGGTGACGACGTCGGTGGCCCGCGGCGACCTCACCCAGAAGGTCCAGGTGGACGTCCAGGGCGAGATGCTCGCCCTGAAGAACACCGTGAACACCATGGTCGACCAGCTCGACTCCTTCGCCGACGAGGTGACCCGCGTGGCCCGCGAGGTCGGCAGCGAGGGCAAGCTGGGCGGCCGGGCCAACGTCAAGGGCGTCTCGGGCATCTGGAAGGACCTGACCGACAACGTCAACTCCATGGCCAACAGCCTCACCTACCAGGTCCGCAACATCTCGCAGGTGACGACGGCGGTGGCCGCCGGCGACCTCACCAAGAAGATCACCGTGGACGCCCAGGGCGAGATGCTGGAGCTGAAGGACACCATCAACAAGATGGTGGACCAGCTGTCCGCGTTCGCCGACGAGGTGACCCGGGTGGCCCGCGAGGTGGGCACCGAGGGCAAGCTGGCCGGCCAGGCCCACGTCCGCGACGTGTCCGGGGTCTGGAAGGACCTGACCGACAACGTCAACTCCATGGCCAACAACCTCACCTACCAGGTGCGGCAGATCTCCATGGTCACCCGCGCCGTCGCGGCCGGCGACCTCACCAAGAAGGTCACGGTCAACGCCAAGGGCGAGATCCTGGAGCTCAAGGAGACCATCAACGTGATGGTCGACCAGCTCTCGGCGTTCGCCGACGAGGTGACCCGGGTGGCCCGCGAGGTGGGCACCGAGGGCAAGCTGGGCGGCCGCGCCGACGTCAAGGGCGTCTCGGGCATGTGGAAGGACCTCACCGAGAACGTCAACTCGATGTCGCACAACCTCACCACCCAGGTGCGCAACATCTCCGAGGTCACCACCGCGGTCGCGGCGGGCGACCTCACCAAGAAGATCGACGTCAACGCCCAGGGCGAGATCCTCGAGGTGAAGACGACGGTCAACACGATGGTGGACCAGCTGTCGGCGTTCGCCACCGAGGTCACCCGCGTGGCCCACGAGGTGGGCAGCCAGGGCCAGCTGGGCGGCCAGGCCAAGGTCGAGGGCGTCTCGGGCACCTGGAAGCAGCTCACCGACAGCGTCAACGGCCTGGCGGGGAACCTCACCACGCAGGTGCGGGCCATCGCCGAGGTCGCCAACGCCGTCGCCAAGGGCGACCTGACCCGCAACATCCAGGTCGACGCCCGCGGTGAGATGGAGCAGCTCAAGGACAACATCAACCTGATGGTGTCCAACCTGCGCGAGACCACCGCCACCCAGCGCGACGCCGACTGGCTCAAGTCCAACCTGGCCCGCATCTCCGGGCACATCCAGGGGCACCGCGACCTGCACGAGCTGGCCCGCCTCATCATGACCGAGGTGACTCCGCTGATGGGGGCCCAGCACGGCGCCTGCTACCTGCCCGAGGACAAGGACGACGACGAGGCGTTCCTGTTCTACGCCGGGTTCGGCTTCGACCCCACCGAGGGCCGCCGCCGCATCCGCAAGGGCATCGGCCTGGCAGGGGAGGCCCTGGCCCAGCAGACCGAGCTCCAGGTCGGCAACCTCCCCGAGGGGTACATCGACATCTCCTCGGCCCTGGGCGGCGCCCAGCCGCGCCACCTGTACATCCTGCCCATCCTCTCGGAGGAGCGGGCCCTGGGCGTCCTGGAGTTCGCCTCCTACGACGAGTTCCACGAGATCCACAAGAACTTCCTGCGCCAGCTGGTCGCCCTGCTGGGCACCACGATCAACACGATCCTGGCCAACAAGCGCACCGAGGACCTGCTGGAGCAGTCCCAGCAGCTCACCAACCAGCTGCGCGAGCGCTCCAACGAGCTCCAGCGCCAGCAGGAGGAGCTGCGCAACAAGAACGCCGAGCTGCGCCAAAAGGCCACCCAGCTCGCCAACCAGAACCGGGCCATCGAGCTCCAGAACCAGCAGATCCAGCGCTCCCGCAACGCCCTGGAGGAGCGCGCCCACCAGCTCCAGGTCTCCTCCAAGTACAAGTCGGAGTTCCTGGCGAACATGTCGCACGAGCTGCGCACGCCGCTCAACAGCCTGCTCATCCTGGCCCGGCTGCTGGCCGACAACGCCGAGCAGAACCTCACCCCCAAGCAGGTGGAGTTCGCCCAGACCATCCACAAGGCGGGCAGCGACCTGCTGCTGCTCATCGACGAGATCCTCGACCTGTCCAAGGTCGAGGCGGGCCGGGCCGAGGTCTCGCCCAGCGCGGTCTCCATCGACCAGCTCGTCGACTACGTGGAGGCGACGTTCCGGCCGGTCACCAGCGACCAGGGGCTGGCGTTCTCGGTGGACGTCTCCCCGGACATCCCCGACAGCCTGTGGACCGACGAGCAGCGGCTCCAGCAGATCCTGCGCAACCTGCTGTCCAACGCCGTCAAGTTCACCCCGCAGGGGGAGGTGCGGCTGCTCATCGAACCCGCGTGGGCACTGGACGACGCCGACCTGGAGATGTTCGTCGAGAACGAGGAGATCATCGCCTTCACCGTCGCCGACACCGGCATCGGGATCGCCGAGGACAAGCTCCAGGTGATCTTCGAGGCGTTCCACCAGGGCGACGGCGGCACCTCCCGCAGGTTCGGCGGAACCGGCCTGGGGCTGTCCATCAGCCGCAACTTCGCCCGCCTGCTCGGCGGTGAGATCCGGGTGCAGAGCGTCCCCAACCAGGGGTCGACCTTCACCCTGCTGCTGCCGGTGCGGCTGCCCGAGGACGCCGCCGAGCGGGCCGGGGAGGACACCGGACTGGACTCGGTGCCCGCCCTGGAGTCCGGCCGCGACGACGACCTCGGGATGCCCCCGGAGGAGTTCGACGCGGCGGTGGCGGCGCTGACCGACCCGGGGACCGAGCCGCTGCCCGCCGTCCCCGTCCTGCGGGCGCCCGAGCCCGCCGCGGAGGTGGCGGCCGCCGGCGAGCCCGAGCCGGAGCGGCAGGGCGAGGCCCGCACCGACCCCGAGCGCCGGGCAGTGCTGGCCGGCCGCCGGGTCCTCATCGTCGACGACGACGTGCGCAACGTGTTCGCGCTCACCAGCGCCCTGGAGGCCCAGGGCCTGGAGGTCCTGTACGCGGACAACGGGCACGAGGGCATCGCCAAGCTGGAGGCCAACGAGGACATCTCCCTCGTCCTCATGGACGTGATGATGCCCGACCTGGACGGCAACCAGACGACGGAGCGCATCCGCCAGATGCCCCAGTTCGCGGACCTGCCGATCGTCTCGCTGACGGCCAAGGCCATGCAGGGCGACCGCGAGCGCAGCCTGGCGGCGGGCGCCACCGACTACGTCACCAAGCCGGTCGACCTCGACCACCTGCTGGACGTCATGAGGCACTGGCTGACCGTGGATCCGGCCTCCAACGCACCCGGCTCCGCGACCGACCCGGGTGCCGCGGCCCGGCCCCGGAACGGGCACAATGGCGCGGAAGGAGACAGCACCCGCAGCAGTCTCGGGGATGACACCGGCCCCAAGGGGAACACCGGCAACGACGACCCGACCGAAGACCTGGAGTGACCGCCGTGACCCAGAAGGCCAACATCCTCCTCGTGGACGACCGCGACGAGAACCTCATCGCGCTGGAGGCGGCCCTCACGTCCCTGGACCAGAACCTGGTCCGCGCCAGTTCCGGCGAGGAGGCGCTCAAACACCTTCTGGGAACGGACTTCGCGGTCATCCTGCTGGACGTGGTCATGCCGGGGATGGACGGCTTCGAGACGGCCGCGCACATCAAGCAGCGCGAGAAGACCAAGGACGTGCCGATCATCTTCCTGACCGCCCAGGAGATCGACCGGCACCAGGTCTTCCGCGGCTACGCCTCGCGCGCGGTCGACTTCCTGCTCAAGCCGTTCGACCCCTGGGTGCTGCGCTCCAAGGTCGAGGTGTTCGTCGAGCTGCACCAGCTCAAGGCGCAGATGCGGGAGCAGGCCCGCACCCTCCAGCGCGACCTGGGCCAGGAGACCGGGGAGCCGGGCAAGGTCCTGGCCGACCAGCTCGCCCAGCGCTCCGGGCACGTGCAGGAGGAACTGGAGGAGCTGCGCCGCCACATCGTCGACGCCTACCAGGACAGCGACCAGCCGCTGGTGGACGGGGTGCGGCGGGTGGACCGCGCGTTCTCCCGCCTGTCCACCCTCATCGACACCCTCCACGGACCCGAGGACTGACCGGGCCCGGCGCCCGCCGGGCCCGGTCGGGATCAGCTCGGGCGGGGCGGCAGGGCCAGGCCGATGTGCTCGCCGACCTCCTCGATGAGGCCCAGGTCGGCGAGGCGGAAACTGCCCCTGTTGCTGCGCCGGATCAGGGTGAGCGCCCCGCGCACGCCGCGGCTGCCGCGCAGCGGTACCGACAGCAGCGACCCGGCGCCGAGCACCGACAGCAGCGGCGCCCCCGAGGAGGCGCGGCCCAGCACGCCCTCCTCCTCGATGAGGGGGAACAGCAGCGACTGCCCCCGGCCCAGCACCTCACCGGGGATGTCGGCGTCCTCCGGTGCGGCCCCGGAGACCTCCCCGCGCTGCTCGTCGGTGGCGTCGGGCGGGCCGGCCACCACCGCACGGCGCACCGCCCGCGGGTCCTCGGGCAGATCGCACACGTCCACGATCACCCAGTCGGCGTAGGAGTCGGCGAGCAGCTCGGCGGCGTCCGCCAGGGCCAGGGGCCTACCGGCCCCGCCCGGCCCCGCCGAGCGCAGCAGCAGCCTGGTCATCCGGGTGAGCACGTCCAGCCGCCGGGCGGCCAGCACCACCACCTGGTCCTCCACCTCCGTCTCCAGCGGGGCGGGCCCCTCCTCCTCGCCGCCGTTCATCGGCGGCGACATCGCCACCAGCACCAGCGGGTTCGGCTCCGTGGGCAGGTCCAGCCGGGTCAGGGTCAGGTGCACGTCCTCGGCCCACCCCCGCTGGGCCAGCCGGGACTCCAGGTCGGCGTCGCCGTCCCCGCGCACCACCGCCGCCAGCCACGACCGCATCGCCGCCCGCCGCCGCAGGTCCACGAAGTGCACGAACGGCTTGCCGGTCAGGTACCCGGGACCGCTGCCCAGCCGGGCCGCCCCGGCGTTGTTGATCCGCCGGATGTACCCCTCGTGGTCGAGCAGCACCACCGGCACGCTCAGCTCGGTGAACATGGCCCGCAGCAGCACACGGTCGCCGTCGTCGCCCTGGCGGCGCTGCTCGGGCGGGTCGGCGTGCGCCTGCGCCAGCTGCGCGCCGGCCTCGCCGAGCAGGCGCTCGGCGTACTCCAGCTCGGCGAGCGCGGCCTCGGCCGTGCTCTGCGCGTCGTCCGGGTACATGGTGTGGGTGTCGCGCAGGGCCGCGATGCGTTCGCCCAGAGCGGTGATCTCTCGTTGCAGCTCCGCCAGGTGCACGCGGGACCCCCTGTCGTCGCGGTCGGCCATGACCTTCCCGACGCTAACGGATGTGTCCCGCCATGACGGCACGGGGCTACCGTGGTCTGGAGGAACCTAGGAGGCCGGATCGTGTGGATCGAGCGCCTGGCCCGCGACATCGGCGCGCTGGGGCACAGCGAGGGCACCACCCTGGAACGCGCCCTGGACCAGATGGGCCGGGCCGCCGCGCTGGGCGTCCCGGGCTGCTCGGCGGCGCTCGTGGTGGTGTGGCGCGAGGTGGTCGGCCCCGACGGGTCGGTCCGCCACGTGGTCGCCGACTACGGCGCGTCCCACGCCGACCTGGCCGCGGCGTTCGAGCACCAGTACACGACCGACCAGGGGCCGGCGGTGGAGGCGGTGCGCGAGATGCGCCAGGTCCGGGTGGGCGACGTGCTGCGCGAGTCCCACCGCTGGCCGCGCTACACCAGCATGGCGGTGCAGTGCGGGGACCGCTCCTCCCTCACCCTGCCCAGCCCGCTGCCCGGCGACGGCGCCGAGGGGGACCGGGTGGTCACGTTCGGGGTGCATTCCGTGCGGCCGGACGCCTTCGACGAGGGTGTGGTCGCCCCGCTGACCGCGCTGCTGGCCGAACACGCGGCGGCGTCGCTGGTCAACGTCGGGCGGCGCACCGACGAGGCCCGCCAGACCGCGCACATGCGCCGTGCCATGTCCGCGCGCACCGTCATCGACCAGGCCAAAGGCATCATCATGCACGCCCGCGGCTGCGATGCCGACGCCGCTTTCGCGGCGCTGCGCGAGGTCGCCCAGCGCAACCGCAAGCGGGTCGTGGACGTCGCCCGCGACCTCGTCGCCGAGAACACGGGCGTGCGCGGCGGCCCCCAGGAGGGCCCGCAGGGGAGGGGCGTGCCCGGGGATGAGTCCCGAGCGTGATCGAAAGGCGCGATGATGGGCAGGGGCCGGGTGCGCTGACCGGCCGATCCGACGGCGGCAAGGAGTGGCGAGCGTGGCGTCATCAGACATCTCGATCCGTCGTGAGGACGGGATCGTGGTCGTGACCCCCGTGGGAGAGATGGACGCGGTGACCTCGCCGGCCCTCGCCGAGGCGCTGGACGGGATCCTGTCGCCGGAACCGCCGCACGGCGTGGTCGTCGACCTCACCAAGGTCGGCTTCTGCGACTCGCGGTGCATCGGCGTCCTGGTCGCCTCCTACCGGCAGGCCCGCGACCTGGGGGTGGGCCTGGTGGTCGCCGAGCCGCAGCGCCAGGTGATGCGGCTGTTCATGATCGCCGGGATCGACCAGGTCATACCGATCGTCGAGACCGTGGGCCGGGCCGTCGAGGGCCTGCGGGACTGAGCCCGCCCGCTCCCCGCCACCGCCTTCAGCGGACGCCTTCCGCGCAGCCCTCCTCCCGGGAGAGCGGGAGCTCCTCCGCGCGGTGGTCCAGGAAGTGCAGGCGCACCGAGGCCCCCCTGTCGCCGCCGGTGATCTCCAGGTAGTCGCAGATCTGCCGGGTGATCCACAGCCCGTAGCCCCGGGGACGCAGCCCGTCGGAGGGGCGGTACCCGGTCAGCGGGTCGACCGGTCCCCCGCGTTCGTCGGAGACGTCGCACACCCAGCGGTCCCAGGACCGCCAGACCCGCACCCCGCCCTTGCCGGCGCCGTGCTCCAGCACGTTCGCGGCCAGTTCGTTGACCGCCGTCACCAGGCGCTCCACCTGGTCCGCGTCCATGCCCTCGGCCCGGCCCAGGGCGGTCAGCTCCCGGCGCAGCCGCGGCAGCGACGGGCCGATCTCCAGCCGGTGGACGGTTCCGTGCACCGGCAGCGGCTCGGGGGCGCGCGGCCGGGACCCGAACGCCGCGGTGCCCTGGTAGGACGGGTTCGGGTAGGGGCCGTCGGCCCCGATGAGCACCGGGTGCGTGGCGAGCACCGCGGCCCGGTCCCGGGGGGACAGCGCGCGCTCGTCGTGCGCGCACACCAGGCGCATCCTGACGGGCGCCAGGGCCGTGCACAGCACCGACTCCCAGCGCCGCCACTCGCGCGTCTCCAGGGCCCCCCGGACGGCCGGGGGCTCGGCGATGACGAGCACGCCGCCCGGGTGCTCCGACGCCAGCCGGTGCAGCGCCGCCAGGGCACGCCCGGGGGAGGCGTACAGGCGGGCCCGGTCCATGGTGTGCACGCGCGACCCGGCGTCCTCCGGCAGCGCGGACAGCAGCCCCTCGACGCGCGCGTCGGAGACCGCGAGGACGGTGCGGGCCTCCGCCGCGGAGCGCAGCATCTCGGCCACCGCCTCGCCGAGCCACCGGTCGCGGCGGAAGAGCAGGCCCTGGTGTTGGAAGGTCATGGGTCCGTGGTCGACGGGTCGGGGGTCACGGCCCCCGGGAGCGGGGACCGCCGTCCGAGGTGTACCCGCTCCGGCCCCCCGGTGGCGACACCGGGGGGCCGATAACGCGGACGCGGAGCGAGGAGGGCCACGACGATCAGCGCACGGCTCCGGACAGCACCAGGCCGTCCGTCTCCCCGCCGAGGTCGTCGCGCTCGGCGGGACGGGGCCGGGCGCGGTCATAGGCGATCTCGGTCTCGACCGCGATCCTCTGCCAGGTGAACCGAGAGCGGGCACGGTCCACCGCGGCGATGCCGTACGCGGTGCTCATGGTGGGTGTTCCGAGCACCGAGCGCACGGCCCGGGCGACCTCGTCGGGGTGGCCGAACCGCATCAGCACGCCGCTGGTGCGGTGCAGGACCGCTCCGGGGACGGCACCGGTCGCGGTGGCCACCACGGGCAGGCCGCACGCCATGGCCTCCAGCACGGCCCCGCCGTAGGGGTCGTAGGAGGCGGCGGACACGTACACGTCGGCCGAGCGCAGCAGGCGGGGGAGTTCCTTGCGCTCCACCGGGCCGACCAGGTGGAGGCGGTCGTCGACCCCCGCCTCCTTGGCCCGGATCTCGAGCCGACGCGCGTCGTCGTCGAGGGGGACGTTGGTGTGCGCGGAGGTGGAGACCAGCAGCAGCTCGGCCTCGGGCATCCGCAGCAGGGAGTCCACGAGGCGGTCGGCGCCGCCGGTGCCGTCCAGCGAGGTGACCGCGACCAGGCGGGGGCGCTCGCCGCGCGAGGAGCGCCAGTGGTCGGAGGAGGTGCCGCCCTCCACGGTGAAGTGCTCGGTGTCCACGCCGAACGGCACGACGCTCACGTGGTGCCGGGGCACGCCCAGGCGGGCCAGCTCGTTCTGCTGGTCGGTGGAGCCGACCAGGACCCGGTCGGCGCGGGACGCCAGGATGGACTCCATACGGGCGCGCTGGGGGTCGCTGTCCAGCCCGGAGCGCTGCTCGCCGGCGTTGAGGGAGTGGAAGGTCTGCACCAGCGGGATCGAGCTCTGGTCGCGCTCGCTGTGCGCCTGTGCGTGCAGGGCGGCCAGTCCGCTGGTCCAGCCGACGGCGTGCAGGACGTCGGGCCGGTCCTCGTCGAGGACGGCGGCCAGAGCCGTCCCGAAGGCGCCGGTGTGCTCCGCGTGCTCCTGCTCGTCCAGAGGCCGGGCCGGGCCCGCGTCGAGGTGGACCACGGAGACGCCGCGCGCCATGCGGGTGCGGCCCTCGGGCTGGTCCGGATCGCTGCGGCGGACGTAGACGGAGACCTTGTGGCCGAGCTTGGCCAACTGCCGGGACAGGGCGCACAGGTGCAGGCTCGCGGGGCAGGCCGGCTCGCCCCGGTGGGCGGGAAGGGGGTTGGCGTGTTCTGCGATCATCGCGATCTTCACGGTCTGAACTCCTAGGACACGAGCGGGTGCCCGTCGAGGTTCCCGGGGACTCCGGAGCGGGGTCGGAGTCCCCCGGGTGGGGCGGATGGTTCTGCAGGGCGGTCGGCTCACCGTCGGCGCGCACACCGGAGGAGGGCGCTCGGCGGTGGACGCTCGGCGGCCCGGGGCACGGGCAGGACACGCCCGTTGCAGGGAGAGGAAAGAAAAAGGGAGGAGGAGGGCAGACGCACGGGAACCACACCAGACGACCTGTTCGAAGGGATACCGTTCGCCACCGTGCGTAATCGGGAGTGGATGCACGGTAGTGGTCGTGTGTGTCTGCGTCTTAGACACCCAACGCGGCCATTGTGCCATACCTCGGCGTGTCGGACAACAGGAGGAAGGTTTTCGTCCGTTGGCGGACGCCATGATCCGGTTGTTCGGGACCGCCCGGAAAGCGGGGTGCGGGGGACCCTGCCGGACACCCGCCACGGCCGCTACTGTCAATGCGGAGCAACACGTACTCCGGGCAGCGCTTTCGGCACTCGAATCCCGTGCGGGAACTGCGTATCCGGGTGTTTTCCGTCATGATGTACCCGGATTTTGACCTACCCCGGCAGTGGCTCGGTACGGTTGCAGAATCCAGACGTTGAACGGGATTCGACCAAGGGTCCGGCACATGCCGGGCAGCGGCCACGGCCGACGAAACGGGAGGAAGGGCGTATGGGTGTCGCTGGTGGGGAAGTCATCGTCACGGCCCTCACGCACCGGGGCGCTATCCGTCCCGCCAACGAGGACGCCATCGTCATGGGAGCCCTGACCGTCGCCAGTGCGAACATGACCTCTCCGGTCCGCTGCGTGCTGCCGGTGGGCGAGCCCGTCATCCTGGCGGTCGCCGACGGCATCGGCGGCCAGGCAGCCGGGGAGATCGCCTCCGAGCACGCCGTGCACCGCATGGCGGAGATGGGACCGAGGCTGGGAGGTCCGGACGAGATCGCCCAGCTGCTGAGCAACATCGACGAGGAGATCAAGGACCACGCCCTCCAGCACACCGAGTTCGCCGGGATGGGGACCACGGTCGCGGGCGTACTGCTCAACAACGACGGCAACTTCTGGTTCAACGTCGGCGACTCCCGCACCTACCGCCTGGATGGGCGCCGCCTGGTGCAGCTGTCCGAGGACGACTCCCCGGCGCTGCCCCCCTCCGAGGACGGCCGCCCCGTCACCACCAACTTCATCACCCAGTCCCTGGGCGGCAGTTCCGGCGGCAGCATGGTCCCGCACGTGGGCCGCGACGACTCCGCCGCCCCCAGCGCCTGGCTGATGTGCAGCGACGGCCTGTCCGACCTGGTGCTGCCCGAGGAGATGGAGCGGATGATCGCCGAGGCGGGCAGTGACGAAGCCGCCGTCCACGCCCTGTGGCAGGCCGCCATGGAGGCCGGCGGCAAGGACAACATCAGCATCCTGCTCGCCCGCCGCGTCTGATCCCGCCGCCCCTCACCCGCCATCCACCCGTCGCCCACCGCCCACCGCCACCCTCGACGAACGGCCTCCGGCCGCGGAGACCCCCGGACACGGACGGCCTCCGACCGGGACCGCCCGGTCGCCGGCCACCCCTGTCCCGCAACGTCCGAAGGGCCCGCGCACCGATCCGGTGCACGGGCCCTTCGGACGTTCGCGTACGACCCCTACTCGGAAGCGGAACCCCTGCGCAGGCGCAGGGCGACCACCACGACGGCGGCGACCGCGACCACGCCCACCGCCGCGATGACGATGAGGCCCACCGGCAGGGAGGACTCCTCCTCGGCCGCGGCCTCGGATGCCTCGACCCCGGCGGGGGACTCCTCCTCGGCGGGCTCCTCGGCGGCCTCCTCGGGCTCCGGGGACTCCTCCGGCGCGGCGGCCGCCACGGCCTCCTCGGTCACCGTGAACGTCAGCGAGTCCTGGATCGGGTGGCCGTCGGAGGACACCACCCGGAACCCGATCGTGTACTCGCCCGCCTGGTCCAGCGGCACCAGGCCCACGGACACGTCGAGGCCGTCGAACTCCGGCTCACCGTCCTCGTAGGTGGTCTCCCCGTCCGGGCCGGTGACGACGACCGCGCTGCCCGAACCGCCCTCCATCGGGGCGTTGTTGAACGAGAGCACGACCTCCTCGGGGACGGTGTCCAGGGTCGCGCCGTCCTCCGGGTTCGACCCGGTCAGGACGTCGTGGGCCAGGGCGGGGGCGGGCAGCGCCACGAGGGCGGCGGCCAGCACGGCGGCCGGGACGAGGGCGCGCCGCAGGGGGGAGGTGTGGGTACGGGTCATTCTTCTCTTCTTCTCTCGGGCTCGTTCCGCGCCGGGACGGCCGCACCGCGGCCCCCGGCCCCATCTCACGCGCCGGCCGTGTCCTCAGGAGAACCGGGCGGCGGCTGGGGCGGGCGGGCCGCGCGGAGGGTGGGCCGAGAGCCCCGGGGCGGCCGGCGCCGCCGCGACGGCGGGCACGGCGACCGCGGGGGAGGGGGGCAGGGGGAGGGCGCGGGCGCGCACGGGGGGCAGCGCGCGCGACAGCAGGGCGGCCAGGAACCACAGGGCCGCCTCCCCGTACGCCAGCAGGGCCGAGGCCAGCAGCGCGGCCCACAGGTGCGCCAGCAGCATGCCGGGGGCGAGACCGAAGGCGTGCACGAGCAGCCCGTGCCCCGAGTGGTCCGCGGCGGTGTCGAAGGCCGCGGGGGCGGGGTCGGCCGAGCCCTGGAGGATCAGGTGCAGGGCCACCTGGACGAGGGCCATGACGGCGAAGATGTCGCCGAAGCCCCGCATGACACGGGTGAAGCGCCACAGCACCGGGGTGAGGAAGGCGGTCGCCAGGGCGAAGCCGCCCGCGCCCGCGGGTTCGGCCGCCCACAGGCCGTGCCCGGCCCAGGCGAGCCCCGTGCACGCAGCGGCCAGCGAGGCCGTGCGCAGGAGGCGGAGTGTGCCGTGAGCGGGTCGCACGTGAGAAAACCTAGATCCTGTCCGATTCGCCCGCAAGGGCACGACGGGCCGCCGGGCGCGATCCCCCGCGCGCCTGGCGGCCCGTCGTCTTCGGGGCCCGCGGCTCGCCGCGGGCCCGCCCGCCCTGGGGCGGTTCTTCTTCCCGGAGCCGGTGTCAGACCGCGGGGGCCAGCTCGCGGCGCATGTAGCGCCGCTCCTCCGGGGTGGTGCCACCCCAGACCCCGTCGGCCTCTCCGGCCCGCAGCGCCCACCGCAGGCACTCTTGGCGAACAGTACAGCTGCGGCAGACGGCGAGGGCCTGCTCGGTGTCGGCCCTGCCGATCCCGGTGGTGCTCACCGGGAAGAAGATCTCGGGGTCGTACGCACGGCAACGTCCCTGCGTGACCCAGTCCTCGCTCTCGTGGTACAGGCGGTTCACGGGCGCCTCCGATCCGTGGCTGTCGGTCCCTGGCCGGTGGCCCGCGCCGTGTCCTCCACGGCCGGGTCGGCGGAAGTCGTCGCGCCGTGCCGCGGCTCCGAAGGCTCTTTCGAGGACCGAGGCGGCCGCGGGGTGTGCGGCCGACCGGAACTGCGGCGAAGCGATGCGACTAAGTGTAGTACTACATCGGGTCGTACTACACGGGGTCTTGCTGGATCTTCTTCTCCTTCCGGGGGACCTTCGCCGGTTCCCGCGGTGGGCGGAGTCCGTCGGCGGCCGGGTCCGGGTCACGCGCATCCGCCGGCGGGCGGGATGCGGCGACACCGTGAAGCCCCTGTGCAGAGCCGCTTTCCCGAGGGGCGGGCGAGTCGTCGTGACCTTCGCGTGACAGGCGCGTAACATTCGGGCGTCGCCCATTCGGCGCACAGAAGACGTTATGTCGCGAGGTTTCCACCGAATTGATGTGACTTAACGCACGCTTAATATTGCTCGTTCAGGCTCTATGTTTGACCCTGACGCCCATCAGGCGCATTCTTCCGGCCCCGGCGCCCCGCCGCCGCCGCGACACGCGGCCCCACCGCGAAGGCGGTACCGAATCCCCTGATGGGCAGTGCATGCGCCGTCTTTGCGCGCTCCACCGGACGGGCCGTGAAAGCCCAGGTCACAGCCCCGAAATCGGGTCAAAGAAACAAGCCTTACCCGATCTTGTTCCGGCGAAACATTCGCGGCTGATCGCATCGTCGTCCCATTGACCTTCATTCGCTAGTTTCAATCGACGTGCCGCATCTACGAACGAATCTCCAAGCCCGCGACCGTACCGACGAAGGAGCAGCCGGCTCCGCGCAGTGCGCCGGTGCCGCGAGCCGGGGGGACGTGCGCCTGGCACATCCCGGAACCGAGGACGGCCCGCACCTGTGGGCCCTGGCGCGGAAGGCGGGGATGGATGTCAACTCTCCGTACGCCTACGCCCTCTGGTGCCGGGATTTCGCCGCCACCAGCGTCGTCGCCCGCGACGACGCCGACCGGCCCATCGCCTACGTCACCGGCTATGTGCGACCTGACAGCCCGGACACCTACTTCCTCTGGCAGGTCGCGGTGGATCCGGACCACCGGGGCCGCCGACTGGCCCGACGCATGCTCGATTTCATCGGTGACCGGCTCGTCGAACGGGGCATCGACCACCTGGAGGCGACCGTCACCCCGGACAACGCCGCGTCGAGGGCGCTCTTCGCGTCCTTCGCACGCGACCGCCGGGCACGGATCACATGGTCCGCACTCTTCTCCGAGGAGCACTTCCCGAAGGAGAATGGAGACTCTCACGAGCCCGAAGACCTCGTGCGCATCGGACCTCTGGGTCTCCCCGACGAAGCACACGTGTGACCGGCCATCCGCACCGCATCGACCACCCCGTCGAGCGGCCACGCCATGAGCCCATGAAGCTGGGGAAAGGAACCGAGGAACCCACGATGGAGACCTTCGAGCGCCTGGAATCCGAAGTCCGCGGATACTGCCGGAACTGGCCGGCGGTCTTCGACCGGGCCGTCGGCGGCCATGTCTACGACGAGTCGGGACGTCCCTACCTGGACTTCTTCGCGGGAGCCGGGTCCCTCAACTACGGGCACAACAACCCGGAGCTGAAGACCGCGCTCATCCGCTACCTCACCGAGGACCGCATCGTCCACAGCCTCGACGCGTACAGCGTCGCCAAACGCGACTTCCTCGAGACCTTCGAGAACGTCGTCCTCGAACCGCGCGGCCTGGACTACAAGGTCCAGTTCCCCGGCCCGGCGGGCAACAACGCCGTCGAGGCCGCGCTCAAACTGGCCCGCAAGTACACCGGCCGCGAGACGATCGTCAACTTCACCAACGGCTTCCACGGCATGACCCTGGGGGCGCTGGCCGTCACCGGCAACTCGATGAAGCGCGGCGGCGCGGGCGTGCCCCTGGGCCACGTGGCCACCATGCCGTTCGACAACTACATGGACGGCCGCACCCCGGACTTCCTGTGGCTGCGCAGCCTGCTGGAGGACAGCGGCAGCGGGCTGGACAAGCCCGCCGCGGTGATCGTCGAGACCGTCCAGGGCGAGGGCGGGATCAACGTCGCCAGCGCCCAGTGGCTGCGCGAGCTCTCCGAGCTGTGCCGCGAGTACGGCATCCTCATGATCGTCGACGACATCCAGATGGGCTGCGGGCGCACCGGCGACTTCTTCAGCTTCGAAGAGGCCGGCATCGTTCCGGACATCGTCACCCTGTCGAAGTCCATCAGCGGCTACGGTCTTCCCATGGCCCTGACCCTGTTCAAGCGAGAGCTCGACGTGTGGGAGCCCGGGGAGCACAACGGGACCTTCCGCGGCTTCAACCCGGCCATGGTCACCGGTACCGAGGCGCTGCGCCGGTTCTGGACGGACGACGCCTTCGCGACCGCGACCAAGGCCAAGGGCGACCTGGTGGCCGCCCGCCTGGGCGAGATGGCCGCCGAGCACGCCGACCTGGGCGCGCACGTGCGCGGCCGGGGCCTGGCCCGGGGGCTGGCCTTCACCGACGCCTCCGTGGCCAAGCGGGTCGCCGCCGAGTCCTTCGACCGCGGCCTGCTGCTGGAGACCTCCGGTCCCGAGGACGAGGTCGCCAAACTCCTGCCCCCGCTCACCATGACGGAGGAGGAGCTGACGGCGGGCCTGGACATCATGGCCGACGCGGCGCGCGCCGCCGTCAAGGTGGCCCAGCCCGCCTGACCCCGCACCACCGCGGGGCCGGCCGGCCGTCCCTCGGGGCGGCGGCCGGCCCCGCGCCGTACGACGACAGCCCCGTGCGCACGGGCGCACGGGGGCAGCGATGAGGAGGAACCCCGTGATCGTTCGCAGTCTGGACGAGATCACCGACACCGAGGCCGACATCAAGACGGAGAACTGGCGCAGCCGCCGCATCGTCCTCGCGAAGGAAAAGGTGGGCTTCTCCTTCCACGAGACCGTGCTGTACGCGGGCACCGAGTCGACGTTCTGGTACGCCAACCACGTCGAGCTGGTGCACTGCATCGAGGGCGAGGCGGAGCTGACCAACGAGGAGACGGGGGAGAAGCACATCATCACCCCGGGCACCCTCTACCTCCTCAACGGCCACGAGCGGCACACCGTCCGCCCCAAGACCGACTTCCGGGTGCTGTGCGTGTTCAACCCGCCGGTGACCGGCCGCGAGGTCCACGACGAGAACGGCGTCTACCCGCTGGTCGTCGAGGCGGACTGACCTCCGCCTTCCGAACGGGACCCCGAGGGGGCGGATCCGGGCGCGGCCCGGGTCCGCCCCCGAGTCGTCACCGAGGGTGACACGGGTGATGCGGCGGGGTACGGACCGGTGTGCGGGCCGTCGTTGTACCGCCCTTTGAATAACCAGTACATAACGGACCACCGGGGACCAGTTACCTCCGGAGGCCCCCGGGGAGGGAGACCCCCGTACCGGAGCCGGGTACGCCGCCGATCAGCGGTGGTGCGGCCGGGAGCCCTCCCGACCCCGGATCTCCCATGGCGCGGCGCCGAGCGGGACGACCCGCGGAGCGCGACGGACCGCGCGAGTGACGCGAGGAGTGAGTGTAGAGATGCAGGTATCAGCGAACAGCCGACGGGCCCCCGGGCGCCGTGACGCGTTCCGCCTGGCCGGCGTGGGGGCGATCACCCTCGGGCTCGCCGCGTGCTCACGCGTCGACAACGGCGGCGGCGGTGGCGGTGGCGGCGGCACCGAGGGCGGCGCGGCCACCCTGGAACGGTTGCGCGAGCAGGGCTTCGTGAACGTCGGCCTGGCCAACGAGATCCCGTTCGGCTTCGTCGACGGCGACAACAACCCGGCGGGCCAGTCCCCGGCCGTCGCCCAGGCGGTCTTCGAGGAACTCGGGGTCCCCGAGATCCGGGCCAACCCGGTCGCCTGGGACGGGCTCATCCCCGGCCTCCAGGCCAGCCAGTTCGACGTCATCGCGGCGGGCATGTTCATCACCCCCGAGCGCTGCGAGCAGGTCGCCTTCACCGAGCCGACCGCCACCTCGCCCGAGGCGTTCATGGTGGCCGCCGGCAACCCGCACGGCATCCGGCACTTCACGGACTTCGTCGACAACTCCGACCTGCGGCTCGCGGTGCTCAACGCCTCCGTGGAGCAGGGGTACGCCGAGTACTTCGAGGTCCCGGGCGGACAGCTGGAGCTGATCCCCGACCAGACCACCGGCTACGAACTGCTGGAGTCGGGCCGGGTCGACGCCGTCTCCATGCTCAAGGTCTCCCACGAGTACCTGCTCCTGGACCGCGGCGGAGACTTCGACGTCACCGAGCCGTTCTTCCCGGAGATCGACGGCCGGGAGGAGAAGGGCTGGGGCGGCCTGTGCGTGCGGCCCGCCGACACCTCTCTGCTGGAGGAGATGAACCGGGTCATCGCCGAGTTCACCGAGAGCGGCCGCCTGCTGGAGCTGGGCGAGGAGTGGGGCTTCACCGAGGCCGACCTGCCCGACGGCACCACGACCGCCGAGCTCTGCGAGGGCTGACCACGCCGTGGACTTCCTCATCGAACGGTTGCCGATCTACCTGGACGGCGCGTGGGTCACCGTCCAGCTGACCGCCGGCGGTATCGCGCTGGCGTTCGTCCTGGCCATGTTCTTCGGCGTCCTGGGCACCCGCCCCGAACGGCTGCCGCGGGCCGTGGCCACGACCTACGTGGAGGTCTTCCGCGGGATCGCCGCGCTGGTGCTGATGTTCTGGATGGCGTACGCGCTGCCCCTCCTCACCGGATACCAGCTCGACGGCAGGTTCGCGGCCATCCTCGCGGTGGGCCTCAACGTGGGCGCCTACGGCGCCGAGGTGGTGCGCGGCGCGATCAACGCCGTGCCCAGGGCCCAGATCGAGGCGACCGTGGCCCTCGACATGACGTGGTTCCAGCGGATGCGCCTGGTGGTCCTGCCGCAGGCCTGGGCGCAGATGCTGCCGACCTTCGGCAACCTGTCCATCGAACTGATGAAGGCCACCGCCGTGTCCTACCTGATCGGCGTCGCCGACATCAGCGCCGTCGCCGACCGGATGCGCCAGGCGACGGGGGAGACGGTGCTCGCCTTCAGCGGTGCGCTGGTGCTCTACTTCCTCATCGCCCAGGTGCTCATCTTCGGTGTGCGCCTGCTGGAGCGCCGGGCCAACCACCGGCTCGGGCGGACCCCGCCCGGCGGCAGGGGGATCCTGGGACTGCTGCGGCCGCCCGCGGTCACCGCCTCCGGAGGTGCGAAGTAGATGTTCTGGGACTTCGAGTGGACCTTCCGGGTCCTGCCCGACCTCATGCGCGGCCTGGCGGTCACCGTCCAGGCGACCCTGCTCGGCTACCTCATCGCCCTGGTGCTGGGGCTGGCCATCGCCCTGGTCCGCCGGGTGCCGGTGGCCGGAACGCTCGTGCACGCGGTCATGGAGTTCGTGCGCACCACCCCGCTGCTGGTCCAGCTGGTGTTCGTGTTCGCGCTGGCACCCTCCACGGTGTCGGCGCTGACCGTGGGCATCGTGGTGCTGGGCGTGCACTACTCGGCCTACACCGCCGAGGTGTACCGCTCCGGCATCGAGGGGGTGCCCAAGGGCCAGTGGGAGGCGGCCCGGGCGCTGAGCCTGCCCGCCTCGCGCACCTGGGGCGCCGTGGTGCTGCCCCAGGCGATCCGCAAGGTCATCCCCGCGCTGGGCAACTACCTCATCGCCATGTTCAAGGACACCCCGCTGCTGCTGGCGATCACCGTGGTCGAGCTGCTCGCCACGGCCCGCCAGGTCGGCAGCGCGGGCTTCCGGATCGTGGAGGCCTACACCGTGGTCGGGTTCCTCTTCCTGCTGGTGAGCGTCCCCTCCGCGATCATCATCCGACGACTGGAGCGACGCTATGCCGCCGTCTGACGCTTCGGCGCTGATCAACTTCGACCAGGTGGTCAAGCGCTTCGGCGACCTCACCGTGCTGGACCACCTGGACTTCTCGGTCGCCCCCGGCGAGCGCGTCACCCTGATCGGGCCGAGCGGTTCGGGCAAGACGACCATCCTGCGCCTGCTCATGACCCTGGAGAAGGTGACCGAGGGCCTGATCGAGGTGGACGGCGAGCCGTTCAGCCACATGCCGCGCGGGGGCCGGATGGTCCCGGCCGGCGAGGCCTACCTGCGCCCGCGCCGCAGGCGGATCGGGATGGTGTTCCAGCAGTTCAACCTGTTCCCGAACATGACGGTCCGCAAGAACCTCACCGAGGCCCCGGTCCACGTGCTGGGCCTGCCCCGGGGGGAGGCGGACGCCCGGGCCGAGGAGCTGCTGGACCTGGTGGGGCTGTCGGACAAGATCGACGCCCATCCCACCCAGCTCTCCGGCGGGCAGCAGCAGCGGGTGGCGATCGCCCGCGCGCTGGCGATGCGCCCGGAGATCCTGCTGCTGGACGAGGTGACCTCGGCGCTGGACCCGGAACTGGTGGCCGGGGTGCTGGACGTGCTGCGAACGGTCGCCGAGACCACGGACATCACGATGCTGTGCGTGACCCACGAGATGGGGTTCGCGCGGGACGTGTCGCACCGGGTGCTCATGTTCGACAAGGGCCGGATCGCGGAGGAGGGGACGCCGGACGAGATCTTCGGCGACCCCCGGGAGGAGCGCACCAAGGAGTTCCTCCGGTCGGTGCTGGACAACGGCCACTGACCGGAGCGCCGCGCCACGGGGGCGGACGGGCCGCGGGCCCGTCCGCCCCCGCCCGATTCGGTGACGACATACCGTAGTCGTAAAGTAGCTTTTAGTTTCCCCTTGGGCAGAATGGGTGTTCTGAGGCAGGGGGGACTCTTGTGACCATGGTGCGAAGATGGGGGCTGCTCGGGTGGGTGGGGGCCGCACTCCTGACCCTCGCGGTGGCGCTGGTCGTCGACTCCGGGCTGCGCCACGACGTCATCATCGACCTCCCGGTCCTGTTCCTGATCTCCTGGGCGCCGATGCTCGCCGGCGGTGTGGTCGCCTGGGCCCTGGTCAGGGCGTTCGGGGCCCGGCCGGAGCTGGACCGGCGCATCGCCGCCGCCCTGCAGACACACCCCATCAACCGTGAGCTCGGCTGGCTGGCGCTGCTCCTGGTGGGGTTCGTGCTGTGCATGGTGGTGCTCGGCACCATCCTCCACCTCTTCGGGGAGGAGATCGGGGCCGACCTGGCCATGTCGGCGTCCCTGGTGTCCCGGCTGCTGTTCCTGTTCACCCTGCCGCTACTCGTCATGGACCGCTCCGGGGTGGTCCTGGACGGCCGGGGGACCGCCATGCCCTCGATCGCCCTCAAGGTCGAGCAGCCCTGGCGGTGGCTGGGCCTGATCCCGGTCGCCATCGTGCTGGCCCTGGTCGGCTACGTCTACCTCCAGGTGCCCGACCGGGGCCTGCTGCCGGAGCCCTCCTTCCCGCTCATCGGGTTCGTGCTGGCGTTCGCGCTGATCTCCGCGTGCGAGGAGGTCTTCTTCCGCGGCATGGTGCAGACGAGGCTGGAGGTCGTCCTGGGCCCGTGGGGCGGGATCGTGGCGACCTCGGTCCTCTTCGCCCTCATGTACGCGGTCGTGCGGCCCTACGACGCGGTGTCCCAGCTCCCCGGGAACGGAGTGGCCCACGACCTGGGCCTGGCCCTGGTCACCTACGGGGCGTCGAGCCTGCTCTACGGCTACCTGTGGCTGTGCTTCCGCAACACGTGGCTCAACGTGCTGCTGAGGATCGGCCTCTTCCTCATCCTCACGCCGCCCGCCCTGGAAGACGGGGTCTTCTAGCGCGAGCGGGTCGTCGGGAGCGGGAGAACCCGCAGGCCCGCCCGGAAGCCCGGCGGGTAGAGTCGCCTTTTCGTCCGTATTCCTTCCGTTGTCGCGGCCATCGGCCGAAACCTGTGCAAACTATGCTCGGTAAGCGCAGGTGTTCGTGCGCATCTGGGTACAGAAGGTCCATAGAGGTCGTGTTGCGGTCATTTTCCACTCACGGAGATGTCACCGGCCGGTCATGAAAAGGGGGGAGTCTGCCAGCTGTGAGCACGGAACCCGTATCGACGACAGCCGGTCCCAGCACCGCCGAACCCCGAGGCCTCCCCAGCGACCGGTTCATGGACCGGGAGGAGGGGTGGCTCCGCTTCAACCAGCGGGTCCTCGAACTGGCCGAGGACAAGGACATCCCCCTGCTGGAGCGGGCCCGCTTCCTGGCCATCTTCTCCAGCAACCTCGACGAGTTCTTCATGGTCCGCGTCGCCGGCCTCAAGCGGCGGCTCGCCACCGGCCTGCTGGTCGCCTCCTCCAGCGGACACCAGCCCCGCGACCTGCTCGAGCGCATCTCCGAGTTCACCCACGACCTCATGCTGCGGCAGGCCGCCTGCTTCCAACACAGCGTCGCCCCCGCCCTGCGCGAGGTCGGTATCCGCATCGTGCGCTGGAACGACCTCGACGCCGCCGAACGCGAATACCTCCACGGCTACTTCCGTCGCTCCATCTACCCCCTGGTCACGCCCTTCGCGGTGGACTCGGCCCACCCCTTCCCCTACATCTCCGGCCGCTCGCTCAACCTGGCCGTCACCGTCCGCGACCCGCGCGACGAGCGCCGCATGTTCGCCCGGGTCAAGGTGCCGGGCGCACTGCCCCGGTTCATCGAGCTGAGCGCCAAGGGCGGCGGCCGCTTCGTGCCGGTGGAGGACATCATCGCCGCCCACCTGCCCCAGCTCTTCGAGGGCATGGAGGTCGTGGAGCACCACGCGTTCCGCGTCACCCGCAACGCCGACCTGGAGGTCGACGAGGACGAGACCGACGACCTCGTCACCTCCCTGGAGAACGAGCTGCTGCGCCGCCGCTTCGGCCCCCTGGTGCGGCTGGAGGTCGAGGAGGACATCAGCGACGAGGTGCTGGCCATCCTCGCCGAGCAGCTGGGCGCCGAGGAGGAGGAGATCTACCGCGTCCCCGGGCCGCTCAACCTGGCGGGCCTGGCCCAGATCGCCGACCTGGACCGCCCCGAGCTGCACTACCCGCCGATGGTCCCGGTCGAGCCGCGCGCCCTCACCTCCGGGGACCTGTTCGCCACCATCCGCGAGCGCGAGGTGCTGGTCCACCACCCCTACGAGTCCTTCGCCACCACCACCGAGCGCTTCCTCGCCCTGGCCGCGGGCGACCCCAAGGTCGTCGCGATCAAGCAGACCCTCTACCGCACCAGCGGCGACTCGCCCATCGTGGAATCGCTCATCGAGGCGGCCCGCGAGGGCAAGGAGGTCGTCGTCCTCGTCGAGATCAAGGCCCGCTTCGACGAGCAGAACAACATCCAGTGGGCCCGCAAGCTCGAACACGCGGGCTGCCACGTCGTCTACGGCGTGGTCGGCCTCAAGACCCACTGCAAGCTGTCCATGGTCATCCGCCAGGACGACGACGGGCTGCTGCGCCGCTACTGCCACGTCGGCACCGGCAACTACAACCCCAGCACCGCCCGCATCTACGAGGACTTCGGCCTGTTCAGCGCCTCCTCGGAGGTCGGCGAGGACGTCAGCGACCTGTTCAACCGCCTCACCGGGTTCTCCCGCAAGAAGCACTACCGCAGGCTGCTGGTGGCGCCCGGCGCCCTGCGCGAGGGGCTGCTCCGGCAGATCGCGGTCGAGAGCGAGAACGCCCTCAAGGGGGAGCCCGCGCACATCCGCCTCAAGGTCAACTCGCTGGTCGACGAAGAGATCATCGACGCCCTCTACCGGGCCTCCCAGGCCGGGGTCAGCGTCGACCTGTGGGTGCGCGGCAGCTGCGTGCTGCGCGCCGGGGTGCCCGGACTGTCGGAGAACATCCGGGTCCGCAGCATCCTGGGCCGGTTCCTGGAGCACTCCCGGATCTTCGTGTTCGCCAACGGCTGGCGCCCGCAGGTGTGGATCGGCAGCGCCGACCTCATGCCCCGCAACCTCGACCGCCGCGTGGAGGCGCTGGTCCGCGTCTCCGACGGGGAGCAGTGCCGCAGACTCATCGGCCTCATGGACATGGCGATGTCCGACGACACGTCCTCCTGGCGCCTGCAACCCGACGGCACGTGGGACCGGGTCACGCACGGCTCCGACGGGCAGCCCCTGGTGGACCTCCAGGACAGCCTGCGCGGCGACCGCCACCTGCGGGTGGTGGAGGGCGGATGAGCGGCCGGGACGCCGTCCCCGGGCCGGGGACCGAGACGCCGGCCGGGCCGGCCGGCGCCTTCCCGCCCAGCACCACCGCCGTCGGCGGCTATCTGGAGCCCATCCGGGCGGGCGGCACCCTGCTGTGGCGCCGGGGCGGCTCCGGGATCGAGGTCGTCCTCATCCGGCGGCCCGTCCGCGACGACTGGACCCTGCCCAAGGGAAAGCTCAAGAACGGCGAGCACCCCATCATCGGGGCGGTCCGCGAGGTCCAGGAGGAGACCGGCCTGACCCCCGTGCTGGGCCGCCGCCTGCCGCCGCAGCACTACCTCAAGGACGGCTGGCCCAAACAGGTCGAATGGTGGGCGGCGACCCCCGCCGAATCCGCCGAGGCCGTCGAGTACCAGGCCAACGAGGAGGTCGACCGGGTCGAGTGGGTCCCGGTGGGGGAGGCGCGCGGGCGCCTCACCTACGGGCACGACGTGGAGGTCCTGGACAACTTCCTGGCCGGGCCCGCCGAGACCTCCCCCGTCATCCTGCTCCGGCACCTGTCGGCGGGGGAGAAGCGCACCTGGGACGACAGCGACCTGCTGCGCCCCCTGGACGCGTCCGGCCGGGCCGACGCCCTGGCCCTGCCCCGGGTGGTGGGAGCCTACGGGCGGCCGGAGGTGGTGTCGTCGGCGGCGGCGCGCTGCACCGAGTCGATGCTGCCCTACACCGTGGAGGCGGACGTGCAGATGCGCACCGAGCGGGCCTTCACGGTCCGGGAGGGCTCGCCGTCCTACGACGTCGAGGGCGCCCGGGAGGCGTTCGCCCGCATCCTCGACGCGGGGCGGCCCGCGGTGGTGTGCTCCCACGGGGAGCTGATCCCCGACCTGATGGAGGAGGCGCTGACCCGGCTGGGGGCGCCGCTCACCCAGCAGCTGGGGCTGCGCAAGGGATCGTTCTGGGTGCTCCACGTCGCCGGCGGGGAGCTGGCCGGGGTGGAGCGGCACGCGGTCCGGGGGTAGGGAGGGGCCCTCCGGGCCCTGCTGCCATGATGGCGGCATGGCTGAGTACAAGGTTTCGCGGAGCGTCGTGGTCGACGCCCCCGCCGCCCGGGTCTTCGAGATCCTCGCGTCCCCCGCCCGTCACCCGGAGATCGACGGGTCGGGCACCGTGCGCGGCGACCTCTTCGGTCCGGCGGAGCTGGTCGAGGACGCGCGCTTCGGCATGGACATGAAGATGTTCGGCCTGCCGTACCGGATGACCAACCGGGTGGTGGAGTACGAGAGGGACCGCCGCATCGCCTGGCGGCACTTCGGCCCGCACCGGTGGCGGTACGAGCTGGAGGAGCTGCCCGGGGGCGCCACGCGGGTGACCGAGACCTTCGACTACAGCCGGGGGTTCCGGCTGTTCTACGTTCTGGCGGGGATGCCAGCGCGCAACGCGCGGGGGATCGAGCGGACCCTGGTGCGCCTCAAGGAGCTGGCGGAGCGGAAGTAGCGGACGGCGCGGTCCCGGCCGGGGGCCGGGACCGCGCCGCCGGGCGCGGTCAGTAGTAGCCGTAGCCGCCGTGGCCGTTGCCCCAGCCGCCGTGGCCGCCCCAGCCGCCGTGGCCGCCGTGGCCACCGTGGCCGTGGCCCCCGTGACCGTAGCCGCCGTGGCCGTGGCCCCCGTGACCACCGTGGCCGTGGCCGCCGTGGCCGTAGCCCTGGAAGAGGGCCGAGTGCACGTGCTCGTACCCGTGGTACCCGTGCTCTTCGTCGGCCGAGGCGGGTGCCGCGGCGAGGCCGAGGGCCGCACCGGCGGCGATGGTCATCAGGGCGATTCCAGCGATGCGCTTCACGAAGAGTCCTCACTCTTAGTAGTTGGCTAGTGACCAACAGTTGTGACTGTAGGTCGCTCCGACCGTTCTGGCCAGCTCATCACCGCAGGTCGGCGCACATCACCGGCGCAACGCGTCCTATGCCCCCTTTGGCCCCCCGGTCCGCGGGCCGCCCCCCGGCCGGAACGAACCGCCGGCCCTCCGCGGTCGTCCCACCCTCCGTACCGTTCCGCGCCGTACGGACCCGTTCCGGCGGATCGCTAGAGTTCGGGCAGTGCCCCGCCCGTCCGGGCCGGGGGAGCCGTCGAGACGCAGTTGGGGGACCACTGGTGGAAACGACCTTCGGTGACGTCTGGCGGGAGGTGCTGACCACCCAGCCCGAACCGGAACAGTGGATCATCGTCGGTGCCGCGGTCCTGGCCCTGGCCGCCGTGCTGCTCAACCCCGTCTGGCGGGTGGCCCGCAACGTCGTCACCATCGCCCACGAGGGCGGCCACGCCCTGGTGGCGCTGCTCAGCGGACGCCAGCTCACCGCGATCCGCCTGCACTCCGACACCTCCGGCGTCACCGTCTCGCGCGGCAAGCCGACCGGTATCGGCATGATCTTCACGGTCTTCGCCGGATACGTCGCCCCGTCGGTCATCGGCCTCCTCGGCATCGTCGTGCTGATGTCCGACCACATCACCGCGCTGCTGTGGCTGAGCCTGGTCGTGCTGGCCGCGATGCTCCTGATGATCCGCAACCTCTACGGCGTGCTCTCGGTGGTGGGCACCGGCGCGGTCGTGTTCGGGATCAGCTGGTTCACTCCCAGCGAGGTCCAGGCGGCCTTCGCCTACCTGTTCATCTGGTTCCTGCTGTTCGCCGGCATCCGCCCGGTGTTCGAGCTCCAGCGCCAGCGCCTCCGCCAGCCCTCCCCGCACTCCGACGCCGACCAGCTGGCCCGGCTCACCGGCCTGCCCGGCACCCTGTGGGTGGGGGTGTTCGCCCTGGTGAACCTCGCCGTCACCGCCCTGGGCGTGTGGCTGCTCCTCTTCGACTGACGCCGGGGCGCCCGCTCCGGACCCCGGGCATGCGAAAAGGGGCGCGACCGTCGCGGTCGCGCCCCTTCGTCACGGCCGTCACCGGCCGCGCGGGTTCAGCCCCGGTCGGCCCGCGGCGCGGTCAGCGCCTCGGAGACGGTACCGAACACCGGGATGCGGGTGTCCAGGGCGGTGATCCGCAGGGTCTGCACCACCCGCGGTGCCGGCGCGGCGATCGCCAGCACGGCCTGCTGTTCCCGGGCGGTCTTGTGGGCGCGGATGAGCACCCGCAGCCCGCTGGAGTCGATGAAGCGCAGGTCGGTGCAGTCCAGGACGACACGCCCGCTCGGCTGGGTGGTGAGCGCCTCGGTGACCGCATCCTGGAACCGGGCCTCGGTGGCCAGGTCGATCTCCCCGTCCAGGGCCAGAACCCGGCCGCCGTCGTGCAGGGTGGACGAGATGGTCAGTGCGGGCATGGCGACTCCGGCGTAATCGGGACGTGCCCGCCGCGCCGGCGAGGCAGGCCGCATCCCGCGCCGGGCGCGGGCGTCGGCCGGTACGTTCAGTGCGTTACCGCGGTAGCCAAGCTGATGGTTCATCATGTCCTCGCGTGCCGCCCCGGTGATCCGGGGCCGGGGATGTGACGCCTTCTCCTCCGCCTCGGGGGCCTGCGCGAAGCGCGGCCACCCTGGGAACGTCCGAGTGCGGGTCGGAAGTTCCCCGTGCGGTCCGCGGGTCACCGGGGATCGGAGATCGGCGGCGTGCCGTGCCGGGCGACTCCCGCGCCCCTCACGACAACAAGAACCCGCCCCGTGGGGCGGTCATTCCCTCCCGCTGGGAGGTGCGGCGGCCGGATCGGTGGCCGGGATCTTCGGGAGACGGTGACCGCCCGGCGCCCCTTCGGGTACCGGCTGTCCCTTGCATCGGCCGCTCAGCCTCGGACTTTACCACAGCGCCGTGGCCGATTCGTGACGTGAGCGACGCAAGGTCGTTCTCGTTCCGGTTTGCACCGCGCGGCGCCGATGAGGTAAGCGTCACAGACAGTGGGCGTTCTCGGTGGGTTCGGAGTCCGGGGTCCGGTCCTCGTCCTCCTGCTGGAGCGCCCACACGCACGCCGACAGGGTCAGCGGCACCGCCACGGTCAGCGCGATCGCCGGGATCGCCACGCCCGAGTCGTTGGCGGCGAACCCCACCAGGGCGGTCACCAGCGATCCGGCCAGACCGGCCCGCAGCGTCGGCGCGTACTCGTAGGCGCGCTGCAGGGCGCCGATCCGCCAGTTCGTGGGCCGGTTGAGCACCGCGAACAGGAACAGCAGGGCGCAGGCCGCCAGCAGGGTCAGCTGCCAGTTGCCGAGCGTGCCCACCATCGCCCCCAGCTTGCGGGCCACGATCGTGCCCGCCTCCCCGTTCAGCACCTGCGCGGCGAACGCCCCGAAGTGGCTGCGCTCCTGCGGCGGGCGCAGGAGGTCCAGCCACGACAGCAGGGTGATCAGGGCCAGGGCCGCCGCACCCACCGCCGCCAGCCGCAGGAAGGTCACGCGCACCCCCGCGATCATCATCGCCGTCACCGCCAGGCCCGGGACCAGCGCGATCACTCCGCCGAAGTCCGTGCCCAGGCCGGGCCAGCCGACGATGGCCACCGACGCAGCCCCCACCGCCAGGGTCACCGCCACGGCGACGCGCCGGCGCCCCCGCCCGATGAGCCCGTGCGAGATCCCGGCCACCGTCATGAGCATGCCGGTGGCGAAGGTGGCGAACGCGATGTTGCCGATCCCGTAGAACCGGCCGCCGACGATCGGCGAGTACCCGGTGGGCGAGTTCATCTGCAGGTTCGCGCCGAAGCACAGGTCGACGAACAGCACCGCCGTGGTCGCCCCCGCCACCACCGTCATCGGCCCCAGGATCGTGCGCCGCCACGGCCCGGCCACCGCCAGCGCCACCACCAGTGCGTCGGCGGCCAGCACGCTCCCCAGCAGCGCCGTCGGCGGCGACTCGGCCGCCCACCACGGGATGAGGTTGGCCAGGTAGCTGGCGACCGGGAACGCCGCCCCGGCCAGGGCCACGATCCGCGTCACCGACAGCACCAGGGCGCGCTTGCCGCGCTGCCCGTCGGAGTAGCGGTGCAGCGCGTAGGCCGCCGCCGCGTAGATGAGCAGCTGCACCGCCACCAGCCCGCTGAAGAACCCGGGGATGGACGCGCCCACGACGACGGCGGCCGTGTTGAAGTCCACCAGCCGCTGCACCGCCTCCCCGGTGTCGGCGGGCCGCCCCGTCACGTGCCAGGCCCGCCCCGAGACCGGCGCCCGCGGTTCCATCCGCAGCTCGGCCAGGACGGTCGCGGTGACGTCGGTGAGCGCCACCAGCCCCCGCCGCCGGGTCGACTCCGAGGCGAGGAACCCGATGGGCCCGGCCGGCCCCTCCTCCGCCACCTGCGCGCTCAGCGCGGCGGTGAGCCGGGAGGGGCCGCTGTCCATGGACACGCCCGCCACCACGAGCGAGGACCCGGTGGGCAGCATCGCGATGAGGCTGCGCAGCCGACCGTCCAGGACGGTCAGCGCCTCCTCCCGGTCCACCTGCGGGACGTCCTCCGGGTCGGGGCCATCGGAGTCGGCGGAGAACGGGTCGTCCTCCGGGTACAGCCGGGTCAGCTCGGGCAGCTCCACCGCCGCCAGGGTCACTCCCCCCAGGCGCTCGGCGTCGAGGTCGCGCATGCTCGCCAGGTAGTGGTCGACCCGCCCGTCGCCGTCGGCGACGCCCAGCGCGGCCCCCGGACCGACGGCCAGGGTGGACCCGCCGTACCGGTGCACGGTGTCGCCGAGCAGACCGACCCGCGCCGCGAACTGCGAGGCGGCGTTCTGGCGCACGTAGGAGTCGAATCCGGGGACGACCGCACCGGACCCGGTGCGCTCGGGTTCGGGCGCGGGCTCGCAGACCCCGAAGTCCTCGCGCGCGGCCAGGGCGCGGTCGCCCGCCGACACCGACAGCCACCCGTCGGTCGGGCAGGTGCGGGAGGTCGCCGTGCGGATCGACACGTTGGCCGTGGCCGAGCGCTCCGCCATCTCCCACAGGGTGGGCGTGTGCTCGGGGGTGATGTCCTGCCACAGCAGGCCGGGCACCCCCACCAGGACCAGGGGTTCCCCGGCCGCTCCCGGCACGTCCGGATCCCGGGCGGGCGCTCCCGCGCCCCCCGACCCCGGCTCCGCCCCCGCCGCCGGAGCGGCGCACAGCAGAGCGGCGACCGCCACCGCCGAGGCGCACCAGCGCGCCAGCACCGCGCCGACCGCCCTCCGGCGCACCCCGTCCGCGGCGCCGGCCGCCCCCCGGCGTTCCGACACCGCCCCGGTGAACCCCCCTGGCATCGCAGACCCCCCGTCGCGCCCTCGGCCTGAGGTCGTCACCCTAGCGACCCCGGGCCGCTCAGCGGGGGATACTCGCCCGACCCGTCCGAATCCGTCCGGGGACTCCTCTTCCGGAGGGGGCCGCGGCCGGATACCGGGCGGACCGGTTCAGCCGCTCAGGCCCCACCCTTCGAGGACCTCGGCGGCGTCCGGCTGCGGCCGCCCCCGGGTCACCCCGCCCGGGGTGCGCGAGAAGCGCGGCGCCGGGCCCGGGACCACCCGGTCCCCCTCCCGGACCAGGGTGCCGCGCTCCCGCACGTGCGGGTGGTCGGGAGCCTCCTCCAGGGACAGCACCGGCATCACGCACGCGTCCACGCCCTCGAACACCGCCGCCCACTCGTCGCGGCCCCGGGTGCGCAGCACCTCGGCGAACCGCTCGCGCAGCCGGGGCCAGCCCGAGCGGTCCCACTGGTCGGGCAGGTCCTCCCCGTCGAGCCCGGTGCCCGCCAGGAAGGCGGCGTAGAACTGCGGCTCGATGCAGCCCACCGACACGTACCGGCCGTCGGCGCACTCGTAGACGTCGTACCAGGGGGCGCCGGTGTCCAGGTAGTTCGTGCCCCGCTCGTCGCTCCACGACCCGCGCGCCCGGTCCTCGTGGACCATCGACATCAGCAGCGCCGACCCGTCGACCATGGCGGCGTCCACGACCTGGCCCCGCCCGGAGTCCCCGCGCTCCACCAGGGCGGCGAGGACGCCGGTGACCGCGAACATCGTGCCGCCGGCGAAGTCCCCGAGGAGGTTGACCGGAGGGACCGGCGGGCCGTCCGCGCGCCCGATGGCGTGCAGGGCGCCGTTGACGGAGATGTAGTTCATGTCGTGCCCGGCGGCGTGTGCCAGCGGTCCGTCCTGGCCCCAGCCGGTGAGCCGGGCGTAGACCAGGCGGGGGTTGAGCTCCAGGCACTCCCGCGGCCCCAGGCCCAGCCGCTCCATCACACCGGGCCGGAAGCCCTCCAGCAGGACGTCGGCGCGCCCGACGAGGTCGCGGGCCAGGGCGAGGCCCTCCTCGGACTTCAGGTCGGCGCCCAGCACGGCGCGGCCCTCGCTCAGGTGGGGCCCTGGGAGGCCTGCGTTCATCGCCTCGGCGGCCCGCGGACGGTCGAGGCGGACGACGTCGGCGCCCAGGTCGGCCAGGAGCATGGCGGCCATCGGGGCCGGCCCGATACCGGTGAACTCGACGACGCGGATTCCGTTGAGGGGTCCCATGGGCGCGGCCTCCAGGAGGGGTGGATTAGAACGGCGTTCGGGTTCATTGTGCCGGGTCGACCGGTACGACACCAGGGCGGCACTCCGGTGGCGCCCGCAGGGCACGAAAAGAAGAAAACCGAAAAAAGCCCCATTGGCTTTCCGGTCGCCTTCTTTTTTCGGCGAGTCCAAAAATCAAACAAAGGTCTGCTGCTAATGTGATCGTCGCTCATCGGGCCGACCGCACTCCCGCGGACCTGCCACGACACGGGCACCCGAAGAACGGGGAATGCGCGACCGCGCCCCGGAAACCCCCTCTCCTCCTCGCGACCCCAGGAACAGCCATGCCCCGAAGGACGACCACCCCGCGCCGTTCCCGCGGACGCCGCCGCGCCCGCAGGCGGCCGTCCCCGCCCCTGCTCGCCGCGGTCGCCGCCGGACTCCTCGCCCTCACCGCGGGAGGCACCGCCCTCGCCGCCCACCGGGCCGTCGTCGTGGACGTCAACGGCACCGAGCACACCGTCCACACCTTCGGCGGCACCGTCGCCGACGCCCTCGACGCCGCCGGCGTCACCCTCGCCGACGGCGACCTCGTCGCGCCGGCACCCGAGGACCCCGTCGCCTCCGGCGAGCACGTCCTGGTCCGCTCCCCGCGCGACATCACCGTCGAACTCGACGGCCACCCCCTGGCCCGCAGCGTCAACGCCGCGACCCTCGGCGAAGCCCTGCACCAGCTCGGCCTGGACCCCGACGGGGTGGCCCTCTCCGCCGAGCACGACACCCCGATCCCCGCCGACGGGCTCACCGTCACCGCCGAGCGCGCTCCGCGCATGGTCGTCCTGCGCGACACCGTCCGCACCGAGACCCGCTCCACCGGGGACACCGTCGCCGACGTCCTGGCCGCCGCCGGGGTCGAACCCGGCGAGCACGACCTCGTCTCACCGGCCCCCGACGAGCCCGCCGCCCCCGACATGACCGTCCGCATCACCCCCGTCGTCGGCGGACCCGTCACCGAGGAGGTCCCCATCGAGGCCGGGACCACCGAACGCGAGAACCCCGACCTGCCCGAGGGCGAGCGCAACGTCCTCACCGAACCCGAGGACGGCGTCAGGAGGGTGACGACCGCCACCGTCCTGCGCAACGGGAAGGAGGTCGAGGAGGTCCTGGAGGAGGAGGTCGTCACCGAACCCGTCGAGGGGGTGGTGGAGGTCGGCACCAAGGCCCCGCAGGGCACGCCCCCGGCGGGCGGCGGAGCGGCCGCGGACCTCAACTGGTCCGCCCTCGCCCGGTGCGAGTCCGGCGGGAACCCGGCCGCCGTCAACTCCGCGGGCGGCTACTACGGCCTCTACCAGTTCAGCGTCCCCACGTGGAACTCGGTCGGCGGCTCCGGCCTGCCCTCCGAGGCGAGTGCCCAGGAGCAGACGCAGCGGGCCCAGCAGCTCTACGACTCGGTCGGGGGGAACTGGCAGAGCCAGTGGCCGCACTGCGGCGTCCACCTCTTCGAGTGACCGTCCCGCCCGCCGCCACCCTCGGCGGACGGGCTTCGGCCGCAGTTCCCATCCCCGCGGACTGGCAAGATGTGGGGGTGACACAGACACCCGCACCCGACGAACGATCCCGCCTGCTCACCCCCGCCGACGTGCGGGTACTGGCCGACCGCCTCGGAGTCCGCCCCACCAAGACCCTCGGGCAGAACTTCGTCATCGACCACGGCACCGTGCGCCGCATCGTCCGGGTCGCGGGGGTCGGCGAGGACGACGTCGTGGTCGAGGTCGGGCCGGGCCTGGGCTCCCTGACCCTGGCCCTGCTCCCGCACGTGCGCCGGGTCACCGCCATCGAGATCGACCCGGTGCTCGCCGGGGCCCTGCCCGACACCGTCGCCGAGCACGCGCCCGACCTCGCGGACCGGCTCACCGTCGTCCGCGACGACGCCATGCGCATCGCCGAGGTGCCCGGCCCCGCACCCACCGCGCTGGTCGCCAACCTGCCCTACAACGTTTCCGTTCCCGTCCTGCTCCACCTGCTCGAACTGCTGCCGAGCCTGGAACGGGTCCTGGTGATGGTCCAGTCGGAGGTCGCCGACCGCATCACCGCCACCCCGGGCGGCCGCATCTACGGGGTGCCCTCGGCCAAGGTCGCCTGGTACGCCGGGGCCCGCCGGGCCGGGGCGGTGGGCCGCAACGTGTTCTGGCCCGCCCCCAACGTCGACTCCGGGCTGGTCGAGCTCATCCGCCGCACCCCGCCCGAGACCGGGGCCACCCGCGAAGAGGTATTCCGGGTGATCGACGCGGCCTTCGCCCAGCGCCGCAAGACCCTGCGCGCCGCCCTGGCGGGCTGGGCCGGGTCGGCGCCGGCCGCCGAGCAGGCCCTGCGCGCCGCCGGGATCGACCCGGGCGCCCGCGGCGAATCCCTCCGGGTGGAGGACTTCGCCGCCATCGCCGAGCACCGCCCGGCCGCGGACGGCTGACCGGCGGACACGCGAGGCGGACACACGGGAGGGGCGCGGCATCCGCCGCGCCCCCCGGTGTTCCGACCTCAGCCCCGGGGCCGGCCGCCGTCGCCGTCGGAGACGGCGGCCCCGGCCGCCTCGGCCCGCTGCCGGGCGCGCGCCCGGGAGCGCTGCACCGCCCGCACCACCCCGGCCAGGGCCAGCCCGGCCAGCACCACCGGCACCGCCCACCAGGCGCCGAACTCCCAGTCCCCGGTGCCCTGCACGACGAACGCGACCGCCAGGCCCAGGAACAGCAGTCCCGCGACCAGCGACCCCCAGTCCGTTCTACGCTTCGCCATGCCGTACCTCCACAGTCCCGACGCGGACATCGGTGTGCACTCTGATCAGGGGGACCCCGTCGTCCCCGGCCCCGCCGACCGGCTCGAACACCTCGCTCAGCTCCCGGGCGACGCCGAACCGCTCGCTGGTCCGCCGCCCGTCACCACCCTCATCGGACGCCTCCGGCCCGGTCCCCTCCCCGTTCCCGGCAGCCGGGCCCGAGGACTCCAGCGAACCGGCCCCGATATCAGCGGTCACCTCCACCCGGGCGTCGTCGGGCAGCAGCAGGAGCACCCGGCCCGCCCCGATCCCCGCCCGCACGTCCACGGCCTCCCCGGGCTCCAGGTCCCCGATGGCGGTCAGGTCCACCGTGAGGTCGCCCACCGTGAACGCGGGCGCGCCCCCGGCCTGCGCCTGCGCCACCGTGGCCGGCCGCCACACGTCCTCGCCGATCCGGACCCGGGTCACATCCGTCGTGGACACCAGCACCAGCCCCAGGGTCAGCACCACCCCCAGGAGCCCCAACCCCCTCGGGTCCCCGGCCCAGGTGCCCACCACGCCCAGCAGGCCCACCAGACCCAGCGCCCCGGCCAGGAAGAACACCCCGGTCTCGGGCCCCAGCAGCAGCTCCAGCGTGTCGGCGCTCCACACCGACGCCTCCCCGCCGTACACCACGATCGGCGTCAGCACGGCCGCGGCCAGCACCGTCCACAGGGCCGTCACCGCCAGCTGGACCCCGCGGGGGCTCCGGCCCCTCTTCCCGGTGCACCGCTCGGGGCCGCCGTCCGGGGCGCCCCCGTCGCCGGGAGCCCCCTCACCGCCGCCGTCCGACCGGTCGCCGTGCAGCGTCCGCTCCGCCACCACCGCCAGGTCCACCGGCCCGGTGGGGGCCGACGCCCAGGGCTGCGCCGGGTTGTAGTAGCTCGGGCTCGGCCCGGCCACGGGCGTCTGCGGCGGCGGCGCCTTGGCCCGCAGCTCCTCGCCCAGGCCGGCGAACGCCGCCCGCAGGTCCGTCCCGCGACCGCGTGCCGTCAGCACCCCCAGCACCAGCGGTACCGCCAGCACCAGCGTCGACCAGCCGAAGCCGCCGACCAGGCTGAACGCCGTCGCCACCGCCAGACCCACCGCGAGCAGCTTCAGCACCGCCTGCGGCGGAATGCTCCGGTTCAGCATCTGCTCGATCGTCGCGGGCCCGCCCCCCGCGTCCCGCATCAGCATCCACGCGACGAGGTACAGCAGCACACCGGTGCCCCCGGCGAACGAGGTCAGCGCGAACGCCGCCCGCCACACCACCGGGTCGATCCCCGTGTAGTGCCCCAGGCCGGAGCACACACCTGCCAGGACCCGGTCCTCTTCCGCCTTGCGCAGTTCCCGCCCGGCGGCGGGAACCGCCTCCGCCGCCGGCGCGTCGGAACCCGCGGGGGCCGAATCCTCACTCATGGTCGCTCACCGCACTCTCCTCACACACCCATGGTCACCCGAAAGCGGTGAACAGCGGAATCCGGGACGACCCTGACCCCACCCTGACCGTGCGCCCCGGCACATCCGGGGGCTCCACCCCGATGCCCCGCCCCCCGGCCCGGGGCATGCTGGAGTCGACGGGGGGCATCCGTGCGCCCCGGAGCGGCCACGCGCACGGACGGAGAACATGGACAAAGCAAGCGCAGACCGGGTGGCCCCGGCCGCGAACGACACCCCGAGGCTCACCCGAGCGGTCGACGGCCGGCTCCTGGGCGGCGTCGCCGCGGGGCTCGCCCGGCACCTGGGAGTGGACCCGGTCGTCGTCCGGCTCGCCTTCATGGCCCTGTCCGTCGGCGGTATCGGCATCGCCGTGTACGTCGCCCTGTTCTTCTTCGTCCCGGCCGAGGAGACCGACCGCGGGGAGGATCCCGGGGCGCGCGCCTCCGAGGGCCGCCGCAAGGGCCGCGACATCTCCCAGCTCGTCGCCTACCTCGGCCTGGCCGCGGGGCTCGGTTTCCTGTTCCTGCTGTTCGGAGGAGTCTTCGACCCGCTGCTGTGGTTCGTGGTGTTCGGCACCCTGGGCGCCGTCATCCTCTGGCAGCAGGCCAACCCCGGCCAGCGCGACGCCTGGATGACCAGCACCGTCGGCCGCGGCAAGGGGCTCATGCGCGCCGGAGCGGGAGTCCTCCTGGTCGTCGTCGGCGTCATCGGCTTCCTCGTCTTCCAGGAACAGCTCCAGAACGCCCGCGCCGGCCTGACCTTCGCGTTCACCCTGCTCGCCGGTGTCGCCCTCATCGTCGCCCCCTGGATCGTCGGCCTCGTCCGAGAACGCGACGCCGAGCGCCGCGAGCGCATCCGCAACGCCGAGCGCGCCGAACTCGCCGCCCACATCCACGACTCCGTGCTGCACACGCTCACCCTCATCCAGCGCCGCGCCGACGACCCCCGCGAGGTGCAGCGCCTGGCCCGGGTACAGGAGCGCGCCCTGCGCAGCTGGCTCTACCAGCGCCCCGCCGACGCCGAGACCACCGTCTCCCCGGCGCTGGAGCGCGTCGCCGCCGAGGTCGAGGAGGAGCACGGCATCCCCATCGAGGTGGTCTGCGTCGGCGACTGCCCCGTCGACGACGGCCTGCACGCCATGCTGCGCTCCGCCCGCGAGGCAATGGTCAACGCCTCCAAGTACGCGGGCACCGAGACCATCTCCGTGTTCGGCGAGGTCGAACCCGAGGAGGTCCTGGTCTTCGTGCGCGACCGCGGCGCCGGGTTCGACCTCGACGCGATCCCCGAGGACCGCATGGGCGTGCGCGGCTCCATCCTGGGCCGCATGGACCGCCACGGCGGATCCGCGCGCATCCGCACCGCCCCCGGCGAGGGCACCGAGGTCCAGCTCCGCATGCCCCGCATCCCCGAGATGTAGGCGGGGACCCCCGAAAGCGGAGGGACACCGGGATGTGGACGGCACCGGGCCATGGGTAGAGTTCCCGTTGTGGGAGACGACAGCACGACCTTCAGTGAAAGCGGCGCGGTGCCCCGCGTCGTGATCGTGGACGACCACCGCCTGTTCCGCAGCGGCGTCCGGGGCGAACTCGGCGACGCCGTCGACGTGATCGGCGAGGCGGGCGACGTGGACTCCGCCGTGCAGGTCATCGAGCAGACGCAGCCCGACCTCGTCCTGCTCGACGTGCACCTGCCCGGCGGCGGCGGGGTGGAGGTGCTGCGCCGCGTCCTGGCCCGCCACCCGCAGATCCGCTTCCTGGCGCTGTCGGTGTCCGACGCCGCCGAGGACGTCATCGGCGTGGTCCGCGGCGGCGCCCGCGGCTACGTCACCAAGACCATCTCGGGCCGGGAGCTCGCCGACGCGATCGTGCGCGTCGCCGACGGCGACGCCGTGTTCTCCCCGCGCCTGGCCGGGTTCGTCCTGGACGCGTTCTCCGCGACCGACGCACCGCCGGTGGACCCCGAGCTGGACCGCCTCACCCAGCGCGAGCGCGAGGTGCTGCGGCACATCGCCCGGGGCTACGCCTACAAGGAGGTCGCCAAGGAGCTGTTCATCTCCGTCAAGACCGTGGAGACCCACGTCTCGTCGGTGCTGCGCAAGCTCCAGCTCTCCAACCGGCACGAGCTCAGCCGCTGGGCCACCGCCCGCCGCCTCGTCTGAGGCCCGCTGCCGCCGACGCGGCGGCAGCGGACGGCCCCGAGGCCGCGGGCGTCCTGCCGGGCCCGGGACGCCCGGTCGTGGCGGCCCTCTCCACCCGGCCGTCCACCCTGACCGCCGTGGAGTGCGACTCCGGCCCCGTCAGGGCCCTCCGGTCCGCCCACTCCGACGAAGAGGCCGGACGGCGGACCCTCCCCGCGGGCACGGCCGTCGCCCCTGTGCCTGCTCGGCGGACTGCACCTGCTGTTCTCCTCCGTCCGCGACCCCTTCTCCCGAGCACAGGAGCCTCCGCGCACGGGGTTCCCGGGTACGGGGGTTCCTGAGTACGGAGCCCGTCGGGCAGGCCGTCGGCCGGGGAGCCCCGGGGCCCGCGGGCCCCGGGGGAGCGCGGTCAGCGCAGCGCGTCGAGCATCCGGCCCAGGAACTCCTCGCCGGCCACGGCCGTGATCACCCGCACGGGGCGCCGCCCGTCCCCGCCGGGGCGCAGCCGCAGGTCCGCCACGGTCATCCCGCGGGTCAGCGAGCCGGCCAGCTCCACCCGCACCGGCGCCTCGACGGCCTCCGTCACCAGGTGCGGGTCCACGAGCACCGCCGCCGCCAGCGGATCGTGCATCGCGCACTGGCGCACCCCGAAGATGCCCTTGTAGAAGTCGGCGTAGAAGTCCAGGAACTCCGAGGTGCGCGCGGCCCGCACTCCCGGCACCTCCTTGAGAGCCTGGAGCCACTCCCCGGTGGCCACCGTCTCCATGGTGATGTCCAGCGCCACCAGGTCCAGGTCGAACCCGGCGCCGAACACGGCCTCGGCCGCCTCAGGGTCGTTGTTGATGTTGGCCTCGGCGTGCGAGGACACGTTGCCCGGGGCGCGCACAGCACCGCCCATCACCACGAGCCTGCGCACCAGCTCCGGCAGCCGCGGCTCCAGGCCCAGCGCGACCGCCAGGTTCGTCAGCGGGCCCACCGCCAGCACGTCCAGCTCACCGGGGAACTCCCGGGCCAGCCGCACCAGCAGTTCCGCGGCGCTCTCCGCCACCGGCGACCCGGACGGCTCGGGCAGCTCCACCCCGCCCAGGCCGTTGTCGCCGTGGACGTGCGGGGCCAGTCGCGGCTCCTGCACCAGCGGCCGGGACGCGCCCACCGCCACCGGTACATCCGGCCGCCCGTACAGCTCCAGCAGGCGCAGGGCGTTGTCCGCCGTCACCTCCACCCCGCCGTTGCCGAACACCGCGCCGACACCGACGATCTCCACCTCCGGCCGCGCCGCCAGATAGGCGAGCGCGACCGCGTCGTCGATCCCCGGATCACAGTCGACGAACACGCGCATGACGAACCCCCGAACACGAGCAACGGCCCCCGCCCAGGCGGAGGCCCCGATCAGAGGAACAGCCTAAACGGGACGAACATCCGATCGGGTACGAACGGCCTCACCCGGCAGGGCCTGTCGCCGACCGGCCGTAACCTGGAGACCGTGTCCTCCCAAGAGCAGCTTCTCGAAGGTCTGAACGGTCCGCAGCGCGAGGCGGTCATCCACGGCGGCGGCCCGCTCCTCATCGTCGCGGGCGCCGGTTCGGGCAAGACCCGGGTCCTCACCCACCGCATCGCGCACCTCATGGCGGCCCGGGGGGTGCGCCCGGGGGAGATCCTCGCGATCACGTTCACCAACAAGGCCGCCGCCGAGATGCGCGAACGCATCCAGGCGCTGCTCGGCGCGCGCGCCGCCGCCAGCATGTGGACCATGACGTTCCACTCGGCGTGCGTGCGCATCCTGCGCCGGGAGGCCCACCGCCTCGGCTACCCGAGCGGGTTCACCATCTACGACTCCGCCGACTCCGCGCGGCTCATGCAGCTGGTCTGCAAGGAGATGGACCTGGACCCCAAGCGGTTCCCGCCCAAGTCGTTCTCCGCCCAGGTCTCCAACCTCAAGAACGAGCTCGTCGACTACGACACGTTCGCCGAGCAGGCCCAGACCGAGCAGGAGAAGAAGCTCGCCGAGGCCTACCGGCTGTACCAGCGCCGCCTGCACGAGGCCGGCGCCATGGACTTCGACGACCTGATCATGGTCACCGTCAACCTGCTCCAGATGTTCCCCGACGTCGCCGAGTACTACCGGCGCCGCTTCCGGCACGTCATGGTCGACGAGTACCAGGACACCAACCACGCCCAGTACGTGTTCATCCGCGAACTCGTCGGCGTGGACGGCGAGTCGGCCGTCCCGCCCTCGGAGCTGTGCGTGGTCGGCGACGCCGACCAGTCCATCTACGCGTTCCGCGGCGCCACCATCCGCAACATCCTGGAGTTCGAGCGCGACTTCCCCGACGCGCGCACGATCCTGCTGGAGCAGAACTACCGCTCCACCCAGACGATCCTGTCGGCCGCCAACGCCGTCATCGAGCGCAACGAGGGCAGGCCCGCCAAGAACCTGTGGTCGGAGCAGGGCGAGGGGACGCCCATCGTCGGCTACGTCGCCGACAACGAGCACGACGAGGCCGCGTTCGTCGTCGGGGAGATCGACAAGCTCACCGACGACGGGTCGATCACCCCGAGCCAGGTCGCGGTGTTCTACCGCACCAACGCCCAGTCCCGGGTGTTCGAGGACGTGTTCATCCGGATGGGCCTGCCGTACAAGATCGTCGGCGGGGTGCGGTTCTACGAGCGCAAGGAGATCCGCGACGTCCTCGCCTACCTGCGGGTGCTCGCCAACCCGGAGGACACCGTCAGCCTGCGCCGCATCCTCAACGTGCCCAAGCGCGGCATCGGCGCCCGGGCGGAGGAGTCCGTGGAGCTGTTCGCGGCCCGTGAGCGCATCACGTTCGCCCAGGCGCTGCGCCGGGTCGACGAGGTCCCGGCGATGGCGACCCGCTCGGTGAACGCGGTCCGCAACTTCACCGCCCTGCTCGACGAGCTGGCCGCGCAGGTCCCGATCGCGAGCCCGTCGCAGCTGGTGGAGGCCGTCCTCGCCAAGACCGGGTACCTGTCCGAGCTCACCGAGTCCAAGGACATCCAGGACGAGAGCCGGGTGGAGAACCTGGAGGAGTTCGTGGACGTGGCCCGGGAGTTCGAGAACACCTTCACCGCGCTGCTCGAGGACGAGGCCGCCCTGGAGGACGGGGAACCGGGGCCGGTGGAGGACGGGGAACCGGGGCCGGTGGAGGACGCGGAGCCGACCCTGGTGGACTTCCTGGAGCGGATCTCCCTGGTGGCCGACACCGACCAGCTCCCGGACGCCGACGACGAGGGCGGGGTGGTCACGCTGATGACGCTGCACTCGGCCAAGGGCCTGGAGTTCCCGGTGGTGTTCCTGACGGGTCTGGAGGACGGGGTGTTCCCGCACATGCGGACCCTGGGCGACAAGACCCAGCTGGAGGAGGAGCGGAGGCTTGCGTACGTGGGCCTGACCCGCGCCGAACGACTCCTCTACGTGAGCCGCGCCGCGGTGCGCAGTGCGTGGGGGAGCCCGTCGTACAACCCGCCCTCCCGCTTCCTGGACGAGATCCCGGCCTCCCTGGTCGACTGGCGCCGGGGGGAGTCCCCGGTCCTGAGCTCCCCGCCCACCCTGCGCCGCGGGCCGGCGGGCGGAGGCCGCTCCCCGAGCGGTTTCGGGGGCGAGGGCTTCGGCGGCACCTTCGGCCGGAGCCGGCCCAAGGCGGAGGCGCCGACCCTGAGCGTGGGGGACCTGGTCAACCACGACAAGTTCGGGATGGGCCGGGTCCAGCTCGTCGAGGGCACGGGCGACCGCACCAAGGCGCGCATCGACTTCGGCGCGGACATCGGCGAGAAGGACCTCATGGTCAAGTACGCACCGATCGAGAAGCTCTGACGGAGCTCCGCGGGAGCTTCGAACAACGCGCTCCGGAGGCCCACAGCGAGTGTTCTGTGGGCCTTCGTCGTTTTTGTCCATCGGCTGTAAGACACGACACGGGCAAGGATCGGCAAACGCGTCACAAGCACTCCGCGACGGGGGTAGTGTTGTCCAAGACCGAGCGAGACGGACGCCGATCCCCAGGGATCCGGGCGGACGGGCCGGTCGACCTCCCTTCCGAAGTGAGCGGTTCGAAGCACTGCTTCGACCATGTAAACTCGGTCGGGTCGCCTCGAAAGGGGCACACACCTTCACGAGAAATCAGAAGGTTCCGGAAAACGCCGGTTTGGCGGGACACGGAAACACTGATAAAGTGAGGGCACAACAAAGCGGAAACGCAGACGCCTTCCACGGAAGAGCGGCCGGGAACAGAAACACGTACCCGGGGCTTGTACGGGAAGAGCGGTTGCTTCTTGAGAACTCAACAGCGCGTGTTCGATTTTTACAGCCAAGTTTGTTTTGGCCCCGTCACACGACGATCAGTGAGATCGGAGTGTGCGAGGTTCCTTTGATTGGACCAGAAGGACATAGAGCCAGACGGTTCGGTCAGGATTTTCTTCTAGGTTTCCGCACCCCTTTCGGGGTGGCGGTGCAAGACCTTTATGGAGAGTTTGATCCTGGCTCAGGACGAACGCTGGCGGCGTGCTTAACACATGCAAGTCGAGCGGTAAGGCCCTTCGGGGTACACGAGCGGCGAACGGGTGAGTAACACGTGAGCAACCTGCCCCTGACTCCGGGATAAGCGGTGGAAACGCCGTCTAATACCGGATACGACCCTCCTCCGCATGGTCGAGGGTGGAAAGTTTTTCGGTCGGGGATGGGCTCGCGGCCTATCAGCTTGTTGGTGGGGTAACGGCCTACCAAGGCGATTACGGGTAGCCGGCCTGAGAGGGCGACCGGCCACACTGGGACTGAGACACGGCCCAGACTCCTGCGGGAGGCAGCAGTGGGGAATATTGCGCAATGGGCGAAAGCCTGACGCAGCGACGCCGCGTGGGGGATGACGGCCTTCGGGTTGTAAACCTCTTTTACCACTCACGCAGGCTCCGCGTTCTCGCGGGGTTGACGGTAGGTGGGGAATAAGGACCGGCTAACTACGTGCCAGCAGCCGCGGTAATACGTAGGGTCCGAGCGTTGTCCGGAATTATTGGGCGTAAAGAGCTCGTAGGCGGCGTGTCGCGTCTGCTGTGAAAGACCGGGGCTTAACCCCGGTTCTGCAGTGGATACGGGCATGCTAGAGGTAGGTAGGGGAGACTGGAATTCCTGGTGTAGCGGTGAAATGCGCAGATATCAGGAGGAACACCGGTGGCGAAGGCGGGTCTCTGGGCCTTACCTGACGCTGAGGAGCGAAAGCATGGGGAGCGAACAGGATTAGATACCCTGGTAGTCCATGCCGTAAACGTTGGGCGCTAGGTGTGGGGACTTTCCACGGTTTCCGCGCCGTAGCTAACGCATTAAGCGCCCCGCCTGGGGAGTACGGCCGCAAGGCTAAAACTCAAAGGAATTGACGGGGGCCCGCACAAGCGGCGGAGCATGTTGCTTAATTCGACGCAACGCGAAGAACCTTACCAAGGTTTGACATCACCCGTGGACCTGCAGAGATGTGGGGTCATTTAGTTGGCGGGTGACAGGTGGTGCATGGCTGTCGTCAGCTCGTGTCGTGAGATGTTGGGTTAAGTCCCGCAACGAGCGCAACCCTTGTTCCATGTTGCCAGCACGTAATGGTGGGGACTCATGGGAGACTGCCGGGGTCAACTCGGAGGAAGGTGGGGACGACGTCAAGTCATCATGCCCCTTATGTCTTGGGCTGCAAACATGCTACAATGGCCGGTACAATGGGCGTGCGATACCGTGAGGTGGAGCGAATCCCTAAAAGCCGGTCTCAGTTCGGATTGGGGTCTGCAACTCGACCCCATGAAGGTGGAGTCGCTAGTAATCGCGGATCAGCAACGCCGCGGTGAATACGTTCCCGGGCCTTGTACACACCGCCCGTCACGTCATGAAAGTCGGCAACACCCGAAACTTGTGGCCTAACCCTTCGGGGAGGGAGTGAGTGAAGGTGGGGCTGGCGATTGGGACGAAGTCGTAACAAGGTAGCCGTACCGGAAGGTGCGGCTGGATCACCTCCTTTCTAAGGAGTCTTTTCAGGCCAACACTTTTCCTATGGTTGGCCGGACTCGAAAGTGGACCTGCTGAACCCATGGTTGATCTGTGGTGTTCCGGTGGGATTGGTTGTAATGGATTGGTCGGACTTCACCTCCAAGGGTCCTAGAAGCCTTGGAGGGCGCGTTGTTGGGTGTCTGAGGAAGCAACCCTTGTGGTTGGTTCCCGCGGACCGCCTCTGAGAACTCTCAGAAGCCTGTGGGCCTGGTTCCCTTGTCTCCGCTGTGTGCGGGGGTGGGGGTTCTCGGTTGTCCGGGTGGGTGAGTGGTAGCAGGGTATGCGGTTGGTGTTTTGATTTGTGAATAGTGTGCGCGAGCATCTTGTTATCTGTAGTGGCCAAGTGATAGTGGCATACGGTGGATGCCTTGGCACCAGGCGCCGATGAAGGACGTGGGAGGCCGCGATAGGCCACGGGGAGCTGTCAACCGAGCTTTGATCCGTGGGTGTCCGAATGGGGAAACCTAGCCCGAGTTGTATCGGGTTGCCGCCGCCTGAATGTATAGGGCGGTTGGTGGTGACGCGGGGAAGTGAAACATCTCAGTACCCGTAGGAAGAGTAAACAACAGTGATTCTCCTAGTAGTGGTGAGCGAACGGGGAAGAGGCTAAACCGTGCGCGTGTGATAGACGGCAGTCGTTGCGTGTGCGGGGTTGTGGGGCGTGTCTTTTCGGGTCTGCCGGCCCGGAGCGTTGATGGTTCTTCTAGCTGAATCCGTTGGGAAGCGGTACCGGAGTGGGTGAGAGTCCCGTAGGTGAAGGAAGAATCTGAGCGTTGACGCTGTCCCCGAGTAGCGCGGAGCCCGAGGAATTCCGTGTGAATCTGGCAGGACCACCTGCTAAGCCAAAATACGTCCTGGTGACCGATAGTGCACTAGTACCGTGAGGGAAAGGTGAAAAGTGCCCCGGTGAGGGGTCGTGAAATAGTACCTGAAACCGTGTGCTGTCAAGCCGTCAGAGCTGGATCTTGTGTCTGGTGATGGCGTGCCTTTTGAAGAATGAGCCTGCGAGTCATGGTGTGTGGCGAGGTTAACCCGGGTGGGGTAGCCGTAGGGAAACCGAGTCTGAATAGGGCGTTTGAGTCGCATGCTGTGGACCCGAAGCGGAGTGATCTACCCATGTCCAGGGTGAAGCGGGGGTAAGACCTCGTGGAGGCCCGAACCCACCAGGGTTGAAAACCTGGGGGATGAGGTGTGGGTAGGGGTGAAAGGCCAATCAAACTCCGTGATAGCTGGTTCTCCCCGAAATGCATTTAGGTGCAGCGTTGCGTGTTTCTTGCCGGAGGTAGAGCTACTGTTTGGCTGATGGGCCCGACAAGGTTACTGACGTCAGACAAACTCCGAATGCCGGTTAAGTGAAGCGTGGCAGTGAGACTGCGGGGGATAAGCTTCGTAGTCGAGAGGGAAACAGCCCAGATCATCAGCTAAGGCCCCTAAGCGTGTGCTAAGTGGGAAAGGTTGTGGAGTTGCTGAGACAACCAGGAGGTTGGCTTAGAAGCAGCCATCCTTTAAAGAGTGCGTAATAGCTCACTGGTCAAGTGGTTCTGCGCCGATAATGTAGCGGGGCTTAAGCACACCGCCGAAGCTGTGGAGCCCGGTTTTTGCCGGGTTGGTAGGGGAGCGTCGTGCGTTCGGTGAAGCCGCCGAGTGATCGTGTGGTGGAGGGCGTGCGAGTGAGAATGCAGGCATGAGTAGCGAAAGCAACGTGAGAAACGTTGCCGCCGATTGACTAAGGGTTCCTGGGGCAGGTTAATCCGCCCAGGGTGAGTCTGGACCTAAGGCGAGGCCGACAGGCGTAGTCGATGGATAACGGGTTGATATTCCCGTACCCGTGCACGAGCGCCCAGTATCGAATCAGGTGATGCTAACCACGCCGGTCCTTGGTGGCCCCTTCGGGGGTTGCCTGTGGATTGGTCTGGGATCCGAGCTTGTAGTAGGTAAGTGATGGGGTGACGCAGGAGGGTAGCTCTACCCGGCGGTGGTTGTCCGGGGGTAAGCGTGTAGGCTGGGGGGTTGGTAAATCCGCCTCCCGTGAAGGCTGAGACGTGATGCGGAGCCGTTTTAGGCGAAGTGAGTGATCCCATGCTGTCGAGAAAAGCCTCTAGCGAGTTCGTGAGCGGCCAGTACCCTAAACCGACGCAGGTGGTCAGGTAGAGAATACCGAGGCGTTCGGGTGAACCATGGTTAAGGAACTCGGCAAATTGTCCCCGTAACTTTGGGAGAAGGGGAGCCCTGTCTGGTGAAGGCCTTCGCGGCTGGAGCTGGGTGGGGTCGCAGATAGCGGGGGGAAGCGACTGTTTATTAAAAACACAGGTCCGTGCGAAGTCGTAAGACGCTGTATACGGACTGACGCCTGCCCGGTGCTGGAACGTTAAGAGGACCGGTCAATGGGGGTTCGCCCCTGTGAAGCTGGGAATCTAAGCGCCAGTAAACGGCGGTGGTAACTATAACCATCCTAAGGTAGCGAAATTCCTTGTCGGGTAAGTTCCGACCTGCACGAATGGCGTAACGACTTCCCCACTGTCTCAACCATGGGCCCGGTGAAATTGCACTACGAGTAAAGATGCTCGTTTCGCGCAGCAGGACGGAAAGACCCCGGGACCTTCACTATAGCTTGACATTGGTGTTTGGGATGGTTTGTGTAGGATAGGTGGGAGCCGGTGAAGCTATCACGCTAGTGGTGGTGGAGGCGTTGGTGAAATACCACTCTGACTGTTTCGGGCATCTAACCTTGGGCCGTGATCCGGTTCGGGGACAGTGTCTGGTGGGTAGTTTAACTGGGGCGGTTGCCTCCCAAAGAGTAACGGAGGCGCCCAAAGGTTCCCTCAGCCTGGTTGGTAATCAGGTGTTGAGTGTAAGTGCACAAGGGAGCTTGACTGTGAGACGGACGTGTCGAGCAGGAGCGAAAGCTGGGACTAGTGATCCGGCACCGGCGTGTGGAAGCGGTGTCGCTCAACGGCTAAAAGGTACCCCGGGGATAACAGGCTGATCTTCCCCAAGAGTCCATATCGACGGGATGGTTTGGCACCTCGATGTCGGCTCGTCGCATCCTGGGGCTGGAGTTGGTCCCAAGGGTTGGGCTGTTCGCCCATTAAAGCGGCACGCGAGCTGGGTTTAGAACGTCGTGAGACAGTTCGGTCCCTATCCGCTGTGCGCGTTGGAGACTTGAGAAGGGCTGTCCCTAGTACGAGAGGACCGGGACGGACGAACCTCTGGTGTGCCAGTTGTCCTGCCAAGGGCATGGCTGGTTGGCTACGTTCGGGAGGGATAACCGCTGAAAGCATCTAAGCGGGAAGCTTGCTTCGAGATGAGGTCTCCTGCCTCCTTTGAGAGGGTAAGGCTCCCTATAGACGATGGGGTTGATAGGCCGGGTGTGGAAGCCTTGTGAGGGGTGGAGCTGACCGGTACTAATAGGCCGAGGGCTTGTCCGCTGCAGATAATTGGGTGCTCGCGCATACGTTTCACATAGCTGGTGGAAATGTTTCCCGGCTTCGGGGCTCTTTGTTGGGGTTTCGGGGTGTGGGTGTTGGTTTCCGTGGTGGTTATGGTGGGAGGGTCACACCCGGTTACATTCCGAACCCGGTCGTTAAGTCTCCTTGCGCTGATGGTACTGCCCTGTGGTGGGGTGGGAGAGTAGGTTGCTGCCACGGTTTTTTGTTGGGGGTTGAGGCCCGTCTCTGGTGAGGCGGGCCTCCCTTCGTTGGTGGGGGTTGTTGTGGGGGGTCGTCTTTTGGGGGCGGCCCCTCTTTTTTTGTTTTGGGTGTGGGTGGGTGGGTGTTTCTCGGTCCTGGCTTCAGGGGGTTTCCCGTCGGACTGGGGTCCTCGGCCATAGCCGGAGGGTGGGCCCGGGCCCCGAGTACAGGGGGGGAGGGAGAACCTCGGCCCGCGCCTCAGGGGGGTGGACGGACTTGGAGGTTTCCAGGAGGGTCACCATCTGGGGTGGGCGGTCTGTGGGGGCGCCCGGCAGCAAGCGTTGGTTTCCAAAAGCCCGGCCGTTTGGGAAGGTACAGACGGCGGAGCGTGGGCCCGTCCCGTCGCAGTCGGCGTGCGGCAGACCACCAGGCCTGGGCGTTCGACGGGCGTGCCGGGTGGTGGGGGCTTGCGGGGCGGGTGCGCGCGAGGCCTGCCCCGCCCGGCCACACAGGTCCACGGAGGAAGGGTCCGCCTGGAAAGGGACGGGCCTGTCCGACCTCGCTTGTAACACCAGCCCCCGCTGGGGGTGTGTCAAGTTAAGGGTGTAACTGTTTTTCTTGGTCACTGGCGTGTCGCGGTCAACCGCCCGTCGAAGGCCAGATCGAACGCGTTCAGCGCTCGCTTCCACCGGCCGGCCCACTTCACCGCACCCGCCCCGGTCGGATCCAACGCCATCAACGCCAGATACACGCACTTGAGCGCGGCCTGCTCGTTGGGGAAGTGTCCCCGGGCCTTGACCGCACGCCGGATCCGGGCGTTGATCGACTCGACCGCGTTCGTGGTGCAGATGACCCGCCGGATCTCCACATCGAAGGCCAGGAACGGCACCATCTCCGCCCACGCCTGCTCCCACAACCGCACGATCGCCGGATACCGCTCACCCCACACCGAACAGAACTCGGCGAACCGCTCCCGGGCGGCCTCCTCGGTCGCCGCGGAGTAGACCGGCCGCAGCGCGCCGGCGACCTTCTGCCGATCGGCGACCGAGGCGTAGCGGAAGCTGTTGCGCAGCAGGTGCACGATGCAGGTCTGCAGCACCGTGCGCGGCCACACGGCCTCGACCGCCTCGCCCATGCCCTTGACCCCGTCGGCCACCAGCATGAGCACATCGGCCACCCCGCGGTTGCGCAGCTCGGTGAACACGTGCGCCCAGTACTTGGCACCCTCACCGCCCTCGCCCGCCCACAGACCCAGGATGTCGCGCTCGCCCTCGGCCGTCACCCCGAGCACGACGTAGACGGGCCGGTTGGTGACCTGGCCGTCGCGGATCTTGACGTTGATGGCGTCCACGAACAGCACCGGGTAGACGGGGTCCAGGGGCCGGTTCTGCCACTCGGCCATCCGGTCCATCGCACCGTCGGTGATCGTGGAGATGGTCTGCTTGGACACGTTCGCCCCGTAGACCTCGGCCAGGTGGGCGCAGATCTCGCCGTGGGTCAGGCCGCGGGCCGAGAGTGAGAGCACGATGCCGTTGACGCCGTTCAGGCGGCGCTGGCGCTTCTTGACGATCTGCGGCTCGAAGGAGCCGTCGCGGTCGCGGGGCACGTCGAGCTCGACGGGGCCGGCCTCGGTGGTGACGGTCTTGGAGCGGGTGCCGTTACGGGCGTTGCCGCTGCCGCTGCCGTTGCCGGGCGCGGAGCGTTCGTGTTTGGCGTAGCCCAGGTGGGCGTCCATCTCCGCTTGCAGGACGTTCTCCAGGGTGGTCTTGGTCAGGCGGGACAGCAGCCCGTTCTCGCCGACCAGGTCGATGCCCTCGGCCTTGGCCTTGGCGACCAGTTCCGCGACCAGCTCTTCGTCCGACCTGCCAGTATCCTTCTTGACCTGCGCCTTGTCACTCATGGTGAACTCCTACCCCCTTGGAGTTACACCCTTATCTTTACAGTCCCCCCGCTGGGGTAACCCCAGCCATGAGCGCCCTCCGGCACCACAGGGGGGTGAACCCGAACAGACGCTCCCATCCCTGGCCCCCGGGGTGAAGGCCGCAGAGGACCTCTCCCGCTTGGGAGCGGCCGGCACCGAACACCCGCACCGGGCCTGGCTGGGCAGTCCCGGGCCGGTGGCGAGGGCCAGTGGTCCCTCCTCCCTCCACCCCCCTTGGGGTCGGGGCGGGAAGGTGCCTGTGGCTTTCACCCCCTGGGGGCGGGGTGGGAAGGTGCCTGTGGCCTTCACCCCCTGCGGCGGAGGCGCCCACAAGAGTCCAGGGCCTGTGGCCAAGGCCTCCAGTCCGACGAGAAACCCAGGAGCACCAGCCACAGCCCTCCTCCCCAACCCCTGGGCCTGTGCCGGGAAACCCGTGCCCTTCACCCCCTGCGGCGGAGGCCGAGCAACGCCCCCGGCCGGTGCTCAAGGGCTCCAGGAAACGGAACGCCCCCGGCCGCCAAGGCCCCCTGGTCCTCCCCCGCGTGGCTCCCGGGGCCGGGGAGGGAGACCCTCCCCGGCCCTCGCCCTCCTCGGGGTGCCCGAGTGGGGTCCGGGAGGTCCGGCGAGCCGGTGGAGGCGGCTAGAAGCCGTAGTTGTAGACGGAGCCGCCCGGGTACACCGTGCCGACGCCGCTGCGGTAGACGTAGCCGCCGTAGGCGGCGCCCTCGGCGAAGGTCCAGCCGCCGAGGGTCTTCCCGTGGAGGGGGACGTACCAGCCCGCGGCGTTCGGGTCGGTGTAGGCGCGCAGGCCGAAGTGGATGTGGGCGCCCGTGCTGGAGCCGCCCGCGCAGAGGCTGTTGCCCTGGGTGCCCAGGTAGTGGCCGACGCCGACGTTGTTGCCGGGCAGCCACTGGTAGTTCTCAAGGTGGTAGTAGTCCGTGGAGTACCCGTTGTCGTGGATGACGCGCGTCCACCCCGTGCAGAGGCTGTAGGCGTACCCGCCGCGGGCGGCGCGGGCCTGGCCGTTGCCGCCGGCGAAGTCCACGGAGCTGTAGGGGTGTCCGGATCCCCAGCCGTGCGGACCGCCGGTCATGATCATCGAGGTGCCGATGGCGAACGGCAGGCCCACCCCGATGTAGGCGGCGGCCGTGAACTCCTGCTCGGGGTCGGTGGCGGCGGCGACGGCCTCGCGCTGTTCGGTGTCCAGGAGGGTGGAGTCCGCGAGGATGTCGGAGAACTCGGCGCTTCCCTCCAGACCCACCTCCCAGCCGCCGGCGCCGTGGTCCGCGGCGAACAGCCAGGCCTCCGGGGCCTCCTCCGAGCCGACCGGGACGGCGATGATGGCGACTCCGAACGCGGAGTCGTCGGAGGTCTCGCGGATGTCGACCCGCACCTCGCGTTCCTGCGCGTCGAGGGTGGCGATGCCCGCGCCCTCCTCGGCGAGGACATCGGCGACGACCGCGTCGGCGAGCAGTTCCTCCGTGCCGGGCAGGTCGGCGGCGACCGCCGGTTCGACGAGGATCTCGACGTTGTCGGCGCTGGAGGGCGCCGGTGCCGCCTGGGCGGTGCCCGCGGTCGCGACGAGGGCGGCCGCGCAGGTGAGGGCGAGGGTGGACATGCCGACGAAACGGGGGGTGGGGGGCGTCAACGCTTCTCCTTGTGGGGGTGGCGAGCGGGGTTCGACGGCGGCCGGGGACGGGGTCACTGCCCCGGCCGCACCCGTGGTCCTGCCTTCGGACCTTGGCTACCGCAGAGTAACCAGACGCGCACACTCGGACAAGGGGAGGAGCGTCGCTTTCTTCGGGGTTCAGGCCCCCCGAGACTCCAGGGACAGCAGGAACCTCTTGCGCTCCAGCCCGCCCGCGTACCCCGTGAGGGTCCCGTCCGCCCCGATCACCCGGTGGCAGGGGACGATGATGCTGATGGGGTTGCGACCGTTGGCCATGCCCACGGCACGGGAGGCGGTGGGCCGCCCGAGTTCCCGGGCCAGTTCGCCGTAGCTCGCGGTCTCGCCGTACGGGATGGTGGTCAGCGCGGTCCACACGCGCCGCTGCCACTCGGTCCCCGCGGGGGCCAGGGGCAGGTCGAACCCGGTGAGCTCCCCCGCGAAGTACGCGCGCAGCTGGGCCGCGGCGTCGGCGAGCACGCCGGTGTCCTCGCGGACCCAGCCGGCGGGCACGTGGCGGGGGCTCCCGTCCTTGGCCGGGGTGAGCGCCCCGCCCAGGGCCCGGCCGTCGCCGTACAGGGTCAGCTCCCCCACCGGGGAGTCCATGGTCGTGAACCGGGTCGGGCCCGGCGCCGGTTCCCCGAAGGCGACGGCGGTGGCGCGGGCCGGGGCGGGTACCTCGATCTCGAGGGGCAGCATGTCCATGTCAGGGTCCTTCACAGAGAGGCCCACAGCAGGTGGGTGGCGTAGGAGCGCCAGGGGCTCCAGGCCTTGTCGTCGGGGGTGCCGGTGAGCGCCTTGCGCACACCCAGGTCGGTGCCCAGGAACACGTCCGGGTCGCCCAGGCCGCGCATGCGCACGTAGGCGGCGGTCCAGGGACCGATACCGCGCAGCTCCTGGAGGCGGCGCTCGGTCTCGTCGCGGTCGCAGCCCGGGCCCAGGTCGACCTCCCCGGCGGCGAGGGCGGCGGCCAGCCCGGTCAGGGTGGCGGCGCGGGTGCGGGGCAGCGGCAGGGTGTCCGGCGGGACCGCGGCCAGGGCCGCGGGGTCGGGGAACAGGTGGGTGAGGTCCCCGGTGCGCAGTGCCGGGGGGAGGGGCTCCCCGTGAGCCCGGACCAGGCGTCCCGCCAGTGTACGGGCGGCCGCCACGGAGACCTGCTGGCCCAGGACCGCGCGCACGGCCAGTTCGGCCGGGTCCGGGTGGCCCGGGGAGCGCAGCCCCGGGAAGCGGGCGGCCAGCGGGCCGAGCAGGGGGTCGCCGGAGAACGTCTCGGCCACGGCCTGCGGGTCGGCGTCCAGGTCCAGCAGGCGCCGGCAGCGGCGCACCGCGCCGGTCAGGTCGCGGGTGTCGGCCAGGCGCAGGAGGCACACCACGTGCCCGGGGCCCGGGGACAGCTCGGCGACGGCCGGGCCGTGCGGCAGCCGCAGCGTGCGCCGGTAGACGCCGTCGCGGTACTCCTCCACGCCGGGGACGGCGCGGGTGCCGAGGAAGGCCAGGACGCGGTCGAGGTCGAACGGCGGCCGGTAGGCGAGGCGCAGCGTGATCGTGTCCGAGCCCTGGCGGACGGAGCGGCCCCGCATCTCGCTGGGGGACCGGTCGAACATCGCGCGCATGGTCTCGTTGAACTGCCGGACGCTGGAGAACCCCGCCGCGAACGCGATGTCGGTCATCGGCATGTCGGTGGTCTCCACCAGCGTGCGCGCCGTGCGCGCCCGCTCGGTACGGGCCAGGGCCAGCGGCCCGGCGCCGAGTTCGCCGGTGAGCAGTCGGTTGAGCTGGCGTTCGCTGTAGCCGACCGCGGCCGCGACCGCGCCCACGCCGCCGCGGTCGACGGCGCCGTCCTGGATGAGGCGCATGGCGCGGCCCACCACGTCGGCGCGGATGTTCCACTCGGGCGAGCCCGGGGTCAGTTCGGGGCGGCAGCGCTTGCAGGCGCGAAAGCCCGCCTCCTGGGCGGCGGCCGCCGTGGGGTAGAAGTCGACGTTCTGCCTTTTGGGGGTGCGCGCCGGGCAACTGGGACGGCAGTAGACACCGGTGGTGCGCACCGCCGTGTAGAACATCCCGTCGAACCGGGAGTCCCTGCCGTGTACGGCGCGGTAGCGCTGGTCATCGTCCATCACGAGATCCATGTTCGCCGATCCGGGAGGTCCGGACCGGCGGTTTTCGGACATCGCGGTCAGGCCTCCCCGGCGTGCTCCCTGAGGTACTCGATGTACACGGGGCGCAGTGCCTCCTGGACCTTGGGGTCGTTGTCGGCGGACAGCGCCTCGTACACGAATCCGGAGAGCTGGGCGACGCTGGCCTCGCTGGCCTCCCGGTTCCCGGCGATGGCCTCGGCGGCGGGGATCAGTCCCAGGAGTTTCCAGAAGAAGCGCAGGTCCCATTTCCTGCGCGCCAGTTCGACCGCGCGTTCGCGCAGTTCCTCGGTGCCGAGCGCGTCGAGATCCTGTTCCTGTGCCATGCTCCGGACGATACCCGTCCCCGCGCCCCGCCACCGCTAGTGACCTGGGTTACTCTTCAGGGCATCGGAGTGTTCTCGCACAAGGGTCCCCACAAGGGGCCGTGAGGGGTTGGACCATGGCTGGTGCAGCACGGGTCGTCGTCGCCAAACCGGGGCTGGACGGGCATGACCGCGGAGTCAAGATCGTGGCCCGGGTGCTGCGCGACGCCGGTGTCGAGGTCATCTACACGGGACTGCGCCAGACGCCGGAGATGATCGTGGCGGCCGCACTCCAGGAGGACGCGGACGCGATCGGCCTGTCGGTGCTGTCGGGGGCGCACATGACGATGTTCACCCGGGTGCTGGAACTGCTCAAGGAGAACGGCGCGGAGGACATCCGGCTGTTCGGCGGCGGGATCATCCCGGACGAGGACATCGCCGAGCTGGAGCGCCTGGGGGTCGCGAAGATCTTCACGCCGGGTGCGCCCACGGCGGAGATCGCGGAGTGGGTGAAGGAGAACGTGCGTCCCGCGCACGCCGTCCGAACCGTGACGTGACGTTCGTCGCACGCCCGTTAAGTGCGGATGTGCGGTTTCCGTCGCGTTGGCAGTGTTATACGGCGTGGCGCTGGTCACAGATTTTCCCACGGGGAACTCCCCAGGGCCGCCTGCGCGGCGGTCATCGGGGCGGGCGGCGCGGCCAACGCGCCCCCGGTGTCCGGCGTCCGGATTTCAGGCGACTAAGCTTTGCGCATGTCGCGGGTGGCTAAAGACGCCGCGGCGATCTCGATCTCTGAAGACGGCTCGGCCCCAGCGGGGCACCCGCGTCGTGTGACACGTGACAGCGGTCACGAGCCGGATCCGGACCAGGCCACCCCGGTAGACATCCTGAGCCAGCGAGTTACAAGGACGGACCCTCGTGGACCTGTTCGAATACCAGGCGAAGCAACTCTTCGCAGAGTACGGGGTTCCCGTACCCCAGGGGAAGGTGGCGAGCACGGCCGCCGAGGCGCGTGCGATCGCCGATGAGTTCGCCGCCGCGGGCAAGCCCCGCGTCGTCGTCAAGGCCCAGGTCAAGACCGGTGGCCGCGGCAAGGCCGGCGGTGTGAAGGTCGCCGAGGGCCCGGAGGACGCCCAGGCCAAGGCCGAGCAGATCCTCGGCATGGACATCAAGGGCCACACGGTCCACCGTGTCCTGGTCGAGGAGGCGTCCGACATCGCGGAGGAGTACTACTTCTCCTTCCTGCTGGACCGGGCCAACCGCAACTTCCTCTCGATCTGCTCCGCCGAGGGCGGCATGGAGATCGAGGAGGTCGCCGAGACCAACCCCGACGCCGTCGCCAAGATCGCGATCGACCCGCTGACCGGCGCCACCGAGGCCGTCGCCGCGGAGATCGCCAAGGCCGGCCGCCTCCCCGAGGCCGCCGCCGCGGGTGCCGCGGAGATCATCGCCAAGCTGTGGAACGCCTTCGTCGGCAAGGACGCCACGCTCGTCGAGGTCAACCCGCTCATCCTCACCAAGGACGGCCGCGTCGTCGCCCTGGACGGCAAGGTCACCCTGGACGAGAACGCCGAGTTCCGCCAGGACCTGGAGAGCCTCGCCGTTCCCGAGGAGGGTGACCCGCTGGAGGTCGCCGCCAAGGAGAAGGGCCTCAACTACGTCAAGCTCGACGGTGAGGTCGGCATCATCGGCAACGGCGCGGGCCTGGTCATGTCCACCCTGGACGTGGTCGCCTACGCCGGCGAGGAGCACGGCGGCGTCAAGCCCGCCAACTTCCTCGACATCGGCGGCGGCGCCTCGGCCGAGGTCATGGCCAACGGCCTGGAGATCATCCTGGGCGACCCCTCGGTCAAGAGCGTGTTCGTCAACGTCTTCGGCGGCATCACCGCCTGCGACGCCGTGGCCAACGGCATCGTCCAGGCCCTGGAACTGCTCGAGGGCCGCGGCGAGGACGTCTCCAAGCCGCTCGTCGTCCGCCTGGACGGCAACAACGCCGAGCTGGGCCGGCGGATCCTCACCGATCGCGCCCACCCGGCCGTGCGACAGGTCGACACGATGGACGGCGCCGCCGCGCAGGCCGCCGAGCTCGCGGCGAAGTAGAGGGAGCAACACGAACCATGGCCATCTTCCTCACCAAGGACAGCAAGGTCCTCGTCCAGGGCATGACCGGCTCGGAGGGCACCAAGCACACCCGCCGCATGCTCGCCTCGGGCACCAACATCGTGGGCGGCGTCAACCCGCGCAAGGCCGGCCAGACGGTCGACTTCGACGGCACCGGGGTGCCGGTGTTCGGCTCGGTGGCCGAGGGCATCGACAAGACCGGCGCCGACGTCACCGTCATCTTCGTGCCGCCCCGGTTCACCAAGGACGCGGTGATCGAGGCCATCGACGCCTCGATCGGCCTGGCCGTGGTGATCACCGAGGGCGTGCCGGTGCACGACACCGCCGCGTTCTGGTCCTACGCCCAGAGCAAGGGCAACGCGACCCGGATCATCGGCCCGAACTGCCCGGGCCTGATCACGCCGGGCCAGTCCAACGCGGGCATCATCCCGGCCACGATCACCAAGCCGGGCCGGATCGGGCTGGTGTCCAAGTCCGGGACGCTGACCTACCAGATGATGTACGAGCTGGCCGACATCGGGTTCTCCTCGGCGGTGGGCATCGGCGGGGACCCGATCATCGGGACCACGCACATCGACGCGCTGGCGGCGTTCGAGGCCGACCCCGACACCGACGTGATCGTGATGATCGGTGAGATCGGCGGGGACGCCGAGGAGCGGGCGGCGGCGTTCATCCGGGAGAACGTGTCCAAGCCCGTGGTGGGCTACGTGGCGGGTTTCACCGCTCCGGAGGGCAAGACCATGGGCCACGCGGGCGCCATCGTCTCGGGCTCCTCCGGGACGGCCGCCGCGAAGAAGGAGGCGTTGGAGGCCGCCGGCGTCAAGGTCGGCAAGACCCCCAGCGAAACCGCCAAGCTGGTCCGCGAGCTGTTCTGAGGCCCCTCGCCCGGGTTCCCCCCCGCACCGCGGGGGGTCCGCGAGGCGCAGGCGGGGTTCCGCAGGCCCGCAGGAGGGGTTCCGGGAACGAGGACGTCTCCTCGGGGGCCGGAGGCCCCCCGGGGGCGCCGCGCGCGGACCGAAGCCGAGGTTCAGAAGCACAAGGCCGCCACGGCCCCGATCCGCACCTGTGGGTGCGGGCGGGGCCGTCGCCGTGTCAGCCCCCGGTGACCTCGCCGGGACCGCTCCCGCGGCGCCGGCGGCGGGCCAGGGCGGTGATGAGGCCGGGTACCACCATCAGGCAGAAGAACCCCAGGAAGACGCTGATGGCGGTGACGTTGCCGGACACGAACGTCGGCACGCCCCACACGAAGAGCAGGAACCCGCCCCAGCCCAGGACGGACGGCAGGTTGTCGTCGTCCTTCTTCTTCTTTCTCTTCTCCACGGACCGGGCGGTCTCGGCCAGGTCCACCGGTCCCTCGCCGTTCGCGACGGGGGCGACCGCGCTCAGGGAGCGCGGGTGCAGGTGCGCAGGCAGGTCCTCGAAGAGCGGGGCCAGATCCTTGCCGGTGACGGCGTGCAGGGCGGCGCCGGAGCGCTCCTCGTGCTCCTCGACGGTGAGCCTGCCCTCCTGGAACGCGGTGCGCAGGGACTCCAGCGCCTCATCGCGTTCGCCGTCGGAGAGGCGGTACGGGGCGGGTTCCGGGCCGGTCATGATCGTCCGTTCGAGCGGGGGCGCTGGATCTCTCATCGTATGACGGGCATATCGGCCGGGGGGTTCCGTACCGGCCGCGCCGGGGCGGGGAAGCACGACACGCGCGGCGGGGATGGCGCGGAGCAATCCGGTCCCTGGCAGCATAAGTCGGGTGAGCACGCCAGGATCTCCCCCCGACCCAGCCCGCCGCACGGGCACCGCCGACGCACCGCGCCCGGTCTACTCGACCGGAGGCGTGGCCGCGGCCACCGCCGCGGGCATCGGTCTGGCGGTCATCGTCACCCTCACCATGGTCGGGTGGGTGGCCGCGCCCCACGACACGTTCGGCGAGGAGATCGTCGACCTGCTCCAGGCCGCCGTGCTGGCCTGGCTGGTGGGCCACCAGGTGTCGTTCGCCGTGCCGGGGGGGAGCATCAGCCTGCTCCCGCTCGGCCTGGTGCTGCTGCCGGGGCTGCTGCTGTACCGGTCGGGGCGGTGGGTGGCGCGCAACTGCGAGATCGCCCGGCTGCGGCACGTCCACCGGGCGGCGATCGCGATCGCCGGACCGTACGCGGCGATCGCGGGGACGCTGGCGCTGCTCGCCCGGACGGACGAGCTGGTGCCGAGCATGCCGCGGGCACTGCTCATGGGGTTCCTCATCGCGTTCCTGGCCGGCGGGCTGGGCGTGCTGCGCCAGCTGATGCGGGACAAGGGCGTGGCGGCCGGGGACCTGCTGGGGCTGATGCCCGCCCGGTCGCGGTCGCTGCTCGTGGGGATGCTCGCCTCCACCGGGGCCCTGCTGCTGGGCGGACTCCTGCTGTTCCTGGTGGCGCTGGCGGTGAGCCTGCCCGAGGCGGCGGAGACCACGCGGCTGCTGGGCCCGGGGTGGGTGGGCGGTCTGCTGCTGCTCCTCCTCCAGCTCGCGTACCTGCCCAACGCGGTGGTGTTCGCGGTCTGCTACGCCCTCGGCCCGGGGTTCGCGGTGGGGGAGATGACGGTGGTGGCGCCGACGGGGGTGTCGGTGGGGCCGCTGCCGCTGCTGCCGATGCTGGCCGCGCTGCCGGAGAACGGGGCGGCACCGGTGGTGTCGCTGGCGGCGCTGGCGGTGCCGTTCGCCGCGGGTGCGCTGGGCGGGGTGCTGACCCAGCGCAGTGCGCCGGACGTGGTGAGCGAGGCCGCGCCGCTGTGGGGGTTCGTGTGCGGGGTGACCACGGGGCTGCTGTGCGCGGCGCTGGGGGAGCTGGCGGGCGGGTCCCTGGGCGGGGACCGGCTGTCGGACGTGGGGCCGTCGGCCTGGCAGGTGGGGCTGGTGGCGGCGCTGGAGGTGGGGGTGGCCGCGGCGATCGCGGCGTGGGTGGCCAACTGGTGGTACACCCGCCGCTCCCCGGCCGCCGCCCCGGCTCCGGCGTCCGCCGGACCGGGGCCCGGACCGGAGCCCGCACCGAGGGTGGAGCTGCCCGCCGACGTCCCGGTGGGCGAGGGGCTGGCCACGGTCACCCCGCTGCGGCCCAGGGAGGAGCCGGGTGGAGCGGTCGCCGTGGAGGAGGCGCCCGGGGACACCGCGGAGGAGCCGGCGCCCACCGCCGAGGAGGGGCACGGGCGCGGGGAGGAGGAGCGCCGCGAGCGGGCCGAGGCGAAGGCCGCCGCCCGGGCGGCCAGGGCCGCGGAGAAGGAGCGGCGGCGCGAGGAGCGCCGAGCCCGCCGGGCCGAACGCCCCCGCCTGTGGCGCCGCAGGGCCGCCGAGGACGAGTCCGAGGACCTGTACGGCATCACCTACGAGGCGGGCCCGGAGGACGACGGTACGCCGCAGGCCTGAGGGCCGCCGACACGGCTCGGGGCCGCACCCTGGTGCGGCCCCGAGCCGTGTGTCCGGACGATCAGTCCCGGACGGCCGGCGGTTTGGGCCTGCCCGGCTCGAAGATGGCGTTGACCAGCTCCGTGCACCAGGCCAGCAGCTCCAGGTCCCGCAGCGGCTTGCCGCCCATGCCGCCCGCCTTGGGGACCGGCACCAGCAGGGTGCGGGTGGCCTCCTTCAGCAGCGACTTGGGGTACATCCGCCGCAGCCGCAGCTCCTGCGACTCCCGCAGCTCCACCGGGGTGAACCGGATCTGGTTGCCCTGGAGCACCACGTCCTGGAGCCCCGCGGAGCGGGCCAGGACCCGGAACCGGGCCACCGCCATGAGGTTGTCCACCGGCTGGGGCGGGGTGCCGAACCGGTCGGTGAGCTCCTCGTAGGCGGCGAGCACGTCCTCCTCGCCGGTGATGCCGGCGATCCGCTTGTAGGCCTGCAGCCGCAGCCGCTCGCCCGGGACGTAGTCGTGCGGGATGTGCGCGTTGACCGGCAGCTCGACGCGGGTCTCGACCTCCTCGGCGGCGCCCTGGTCGCCCTTGAGCTCGGCGACGGCCTCGCCGACCATGCGCACGTACAGGTCGAAGCCGACCCCGGCGATGGTCCCCGACTGCTCGGCGCCCAGGATGTTGCCCGCGCCGCGGATCTCCAGGTCCTTCATGGCCACGTACATGCCCGCGCCGGTCTCGGTGTGCTGGGCGACGGTGGCCAGCCGCTCGTAGGCGGTCTCGGTGAGCGGTTTCTCCGGCGGGTACAGGAAGTACGCGTAGGCCCGCTCGCGGCCGCGGCCGACCCGGCCGCGCAGCTGGTGGAGCTGGGACAGGCCGTAGGTGTCGGCGCGGTCCACGATCAGCGTGTTGGCGTTGGGGACGTCCAGGCCGGACTCGACGATGGTCGTGGAGACCAGCACGTCGAAGTTCTTCTCCCAGAAGTCCACCATGACCTTCTCGAGCTGCTGCTCGTTCATCTGGCCGTGGGCGTAGGCGACCCGCGCCTCGGGCACCAGGCGCTTGATCTCGGCGGCGACCCTGTCGATGGACGCGACCCGGTTGTGCACGAAGAACACCTGGCCCTCGCGCATCAGCTCCCGGCGGATGGCGGCGGTGATCTGCTTGTCCTCGTAGGGCCCGACGAAGGTCAGCACCGGGTGGCGCTCCTCCGGCGGGGTGAGGATGGTGGTCATCTCCCGGATGCCGGTCAGGCCCATCTCCAGGGTGCGCGGGATCGGCGTCGCCGACATGGCGAGCACGTCCACCTGGGTGCGCAGCCGCTTGAGCGCCTCCTTGTGCTCGACGCCGAACCGCTGCTCCTCGTCGATGATGACCAGGCCCAGGTCCTTGAACCGGGTCTCGGCGGACAGCAGCCGGTGCGTGCCGATGACGACGTCGACCTCGCCGCTGCGCAGGCCCTCCCGGGTGAGCTCCACCTCGGCGTCGGTCTGGAAGCGCGACATCGGCTTGACGGTGACGGGGAAGGACGCGTACCGCTCGGTGAACGTGGACAGGTGCTGCTGCACCAGCAGGGTGGTCGGCACCAGCAGCGCCACCTGCTTGCCGTCCTGTACGGCCTTGAACGCGGCACGCACCGCGACCTCGGTCTTGCCGTAGCCGACGTCGCCGCAGATCAGCCGGTCCATGGGGACGGACCGGCCCATGTCCTTCTTGACCTCTTCGATGGCGGCGAGCTGGTCGGGCGTCTCCACGTAGGGGAACGCGTCCTCCAGCTCCCGCTGCCAGGGCGTGTCGGGGCCGAACGCGTGCCCGGGCGAGGCCTGGCGGGCGGAGTACAGGCGGATGAGGTCGCCCGCGATCTCCCGGACCACCTTGCGGGCGCGGCTCTTGGCCTTGCTCCACTCGGCGCCGCCCATCTTGGACAGGGTGGGCGCCTCGCCGCCGACGTACCGCGTGACCTCGCTGAGCTGGTCGGTGGGCACGAAGAGGCGGTCGCCGGGCTGGCCGCGCTTGGAGGGGGCGTACTCGATGAGCAGGTACTCGCGGGTGGCGCCCTGCACCTGGCGGCTGACCATCTCCAGGTAGCGGCCCACACCGTGCTGCTCGTGCACCACGTAGTCGCCCGGTTTGAGCTGGAGCGGGTCGACGGTGCCCTTGCGGCGGCTGGGCATGCGCCGCATGTCGCGGGTGGAGGACTTCTGCCCGGCCAGGTCGGTCTCGGTGAGCACGACGGTGTGGACGGTGCGCAGCAGGAACCCGTGGTCGACCAGCCCGGTGGTCACGGTGGCGACGGCGGGTGCGGGCGGGTCGGTGAGGTCCTGGGCGAGCTGGGCGCCGAGCCCGGCGTCGCGCAGCATCGCCACGAACCGCTCGGCGGGGCCGTGCCCCTGGGTGACCAGCACGACGCTCCAGTTGTCGTGCAGCCAGCCCTTGATGTCCGCGAGGGCGCGCTCGGTGTCGCCGCGGTAGGACTCGGCGGGCACCGCGCCCACCACGACGGCGTCGTCCTCCTCACGGGTGTCGGTCTCGCCGGGGCTGAACGGGGTCAGGCCCCACCAGGGCGTTCCCAGCCCGGAGGCGACGGAGCGCAGGTCGGCGATGGACATGTACGCGGAGGCGCCCAGGTCGATGGGCGACTCGCCGCCGGAGGCGGCGTTGATCCAGGAGGCCTCGAGGAACTCGGCGCTGGTGGCCTCCAGCTCGATGGCGCGGGTGCGGATGCGCTCGGGGTCGCAGCCCACCACCATGGCGCCCTCGGGCAGCAGTTCCAGCAGCGGTTCCATGCGGTCGGCGAGGACGGGGGCGAACGCCTCCATGCCCTCGACCGCGACGCCGTCGGCCATCTTGGTGAGGACCTCGGCCAGCGAGGGGTGCTCGGCGGCCAGGGCGCGGGCGCGTTCGCGCACGGTCTCGGTGAGCAGCAGCTCCCGGCAGGGCGGGGCGAACAGGCCGGAGGCGGCGTCGCCGTGGTCGCCGCCCTCGGCGGGGGAGATGGAGCGCTGGTCGGCGACCTGGAAGTAGCGGACGTCCTCGACGCTGTCGCCCCAGAACTCCAGGCGCAGGGGGTGCTCCTCGGTGGGCGGGAACACGTCGAGGATGCCGCCGCGCACGGCCATGTCCCCGCGCTTCTCCACCAGGTCGACCCGGGAGTAGCCGGTGTCGGCCAGGGCGCGCACCACGTCCTCCAGGGACGCCTCGTCCCCGGGGCGGACCCGCACGGGTTCGAGGTCGCCCAGCCCGGCGACGAGGGGCTGGAGGACGCTGCGCACGGGCGCGACGACGACCCGCAGCGGTGTGGTCAGCGGGTCGGCGGGGTCGGGGTGGGCGAGTCTGCGCAGCACGGCCAGGCGCCGGCCGACGGTGTCCGAGCGGGGGGAGAGCCGCTCGTGCGGCAGGGTCTCCCAGGCGGGGAACAGCGCGACGGAGTTCTCGGGCAGCAGCGAGCGCAGGGCGTCGGCCAGGTCGGCGGCCTCCCGCTCGGTGGCGGTGACGGCCAGGACGGGCCGGCCGGCGCCCACGGGCGCGTCGGCGGCCAGGGCGCCGACCATGAAGGGTCGCAGAGCCGCCGGGGCGACGAGGTCGAGGTGGGGATCGCGGCCGCCCCGGGCGGTCTCGATCGCGCTGTGCAGTGCCGGGTCCCGGGAGACGTCGGCGAGAAGTCCAATGAGGCTCATAGCACCAAAGAAAGAAGAAGGTCCGGTTCAGGCGGAAGGTCGCGGCCTGCACGGTGAGGGGCGGCGGCACGGCTGCGGGCGCCGCCCGGGTCTGTTCAGACTATCGAGTCCGCGGCCCGCGCGCGGGCCGGGTTCGGACGGGCGCCGACGCGGTGCCCGGGGCGGGCCCTGTGCGCACGGCGGGCGGTGCCTTCATGAAAACCCTTCTCGAACTGCGCGTATTCCGTTTCCCGCGGGGGCCGGGGCGCCGTCCGAGCGGTGCGGCGCGGCGGCGCGTACCCGGTCCGGCATACGCTAGTGGCGATTTCGGTGAACTCCGGTCGGACCGCAGGAGAGGAAGTCGCGTGGTGAGTGTCGACAGGCGTGGGAGCACGTCGGACGGGCGGCCGGACGCGCCGGTCCTGGCCCCGGGCCCGGAAGCGCTCGCACATCTGGAGCTGATCCTGAGCGGTGCGTACCCGCTGCCGGGTTTCATGACACGCGAGCAGGCGGAGTCGGTGGAGCGCGGGGGCAGGCTGCCCGACGGGCGGGCCTGGCCGGTTCCGGTCATTCTTCCCGTTCCGGCGGAATTCGCCGTCGACGGCGGGGCGGTGGTCCTCACCGACCCGGAGGGCGCCCCGCTGGCGGAGCTCGCGGTGGCCGAGCGCTGGAAGGACGAGCACGGGGAGTACCGCCTGGCGGGCGAGGTGTCGCTGCTGCGGCCGCCCACCTACGGGGTGCTGCGCGAGCTGAGGGCGACCCCGGCGGAGGTGCGCGCCCGCCGCGACCTGGAGGGCAGGGCGGCGGGGCCGCTGCTGGCGGTGGTCACCGACCGGCCGCTGCACCACAGGGCCCTGCACCAGATCCGGGCGGAGGCGGAGGCGCTGGGCCTGGCCCCGGGGGCGGAGTCGGGCCGGGCCGAGGTGCTGGTCCTGGTCGACACCGGCCTGGAGGACGAGGGTATGACGGCGGCGGTGCTGGCGGCCCGGCCGCTGCTGCCGCCGCGCACCTCGTTCGCGGTGTGCACGCTGCCGCGGGCGGCGGCCCGCGCGTCCGGTCCGTTCGGCGGCCGGTGGAGCGACCGGGACGCGCTGCTGGCGGCGCACGTGGCCGCCGCGTACGGCGCGACCCACCTGATCGTGGAGGCGGGGGCGGAGGGGCCGGACGTGGAGCGGGTCATGGCCCGGCGCCCGCCGGTGACGGTGCTGGACCCCGAGCCGTGGCGGTACGACGCCGACGAGGGCCTGTGGGAGCCGCTGACCCGGGTGGATCCGGCGCGGGCCCGTCGGGAGCCGTCCGACGCCGAGGTGGAGGAGGAGCTGGCGCACGGCCGCGAGCTGCCGGTGTGGTTCACCCCGGCGAGGGTGGGCGCGGAGCTGGCGCGGCTGCGCCCGGCGCGCACCCGGCGCGGGCTGACGGTGTTCTTCACGGGCCTGTCGGGGTCGGGCAAGTCGACGATCGCCCGGGGGGTGTGCGACGGGATCCGCCGGTCGGGCCGCACGGTGACGCTGCTCGACGGCGACGTGGTGCGGCGCATGCTCTCGCACGGGCTGACGTTCTCCCAGGCGGACCGGGAGCTGAACATCCGCCGGATCGGGTACGTGGCTGCGGAGATCGGCCGCCACGGCGGGGTGGCGGTGTGCGCGCCGATCGCCCCGTACGCCAGGGGCCGCGCCGAGGCGCGGGCCATGGCCCGGGACGCGGGCGGCGACTTCTTCCTGGTGCACGTGGCGACGCCGCTGGAGGTGTGCGAGGCACGCGACCGCAAGGGCCTGTACGCCAGGGCGCGGGCGGGGGAGATCCCCGCGTTCACCGGGATCTCCGACCCCTATGAGGAGCCGGTCGACGCGGACCTGGTGGTGGACACCGTGGACGCGGACCCGGCCGATTCGGTGGCGGCGGTGCTGGCCGCGCTGCGCGCGGGCGGCTGGCTGCCCGAGGACCGCTGACCCGTCCCCCCCTTTCGAGAAGAAGTAGACGAGGATGCCGACATGACCGACCCCCAGCCCGTCGGGCACCGCCTGCTGCGCCTGGTGGAGGTGATGGACACCCTGCGCCGGGAGTGCCCCTGGGACCGAGGCCAGACCCACGAGTCGCTGGCCGAGTACCTCATCCAGGAGGCGTACGAGACGCTGGAGACCATCGAGGAGGGCGACCTGGCGCTGCTGCGCGAGGAGCTGGGCGACGTGCTGCTCCAGGTGGTGTTCCATGCGGCGATCGCGGCCGAGCGGCCCGAGGGCGACCCTGCGCGGTTCACGGTGGACGACGTCGCGGACGCGATCATCGACAAGATGACCCGCCGCCACCCGCACGTGTTCGGCGGGGAGCGGGTGTCGGGCACCGACGAGGTGTGGTCGAACTGGGAGGCCATCAAGGCGGCCGAGCGGGCGGCCAAGGCCGAGGCCAGGGGCGGGGAGGTGACCTCCGTCCTGGACGGGGTGCCCTTCGCCCAGCCCGCGGTGATGCTGGCGGCCGAGCTGCAGGGGCGGGCGGTGCGCAACGGGTTCCCCGCGGACCTGGTGGGCGACGACGGCGGGGCGGGCGGTGCGCTGTTCGCGGCGGTGGCCGCCGAGCGCGACCGCGACGCCGAGACGGACCTGCGGGCGGCGTCCCGCCGTTTCGACGCCCGGGTGCGGGCGGCCGAGGCGGCCGCCCGCGCGGACGGCCGCGACCCGCGCGGCCTGTCCGAGGAGGAGTGGCGCTCCTACTGGTCCGTCACCGCCTGAGCGGGACCGCCGGGCCCCGGGCCGGTCAGGTCCGGGCGGGGGCCGGGGCGTCCAGGTCCAGGGCCTCGGAGGCGTTGGACAGCCGCCTGTCGAACCGGCCCAGCAGGGCGAGCAGCGGGCCTCCCGCCCGCAGCACCGTGTCGCGCAGCAGGATCCCCCGGCGGGTGCGCGGGGCCAGGACGGCCATGCCGGCGTCGGCGATGGCCTGGTTGGCGTCCGCGTAGGGGCGCATCCGGGTGCCGTAGGCGGCCAGGGCGTCCGCGGCCCGGTCGTGCCGGGCCAGCTCCTGTGCGAGCACGTACGCGCCGACCAGGGCCAGGCTGGTGCCCTGTCCCGACATGGGGGAGGGGCAGTACCCGGCGTCGCCGAGCAGGGTGACCCGGCCGGCGGACCAGGTGTCCATGCGGACCTGGGTGACCGAGTCGAAGTAGAAGTCCTCGGTCCCGTCCATGGCGTCCAGGATGCGGTCGTTCTCCCAGCCCAGTCCGGCGAACTCCGCGCGCAGGTACGCCTTCTGCTCGGCGGGCGGGCGGCGGTCGATCCCGGTGGCCCGGGGGGCGCGGACGACGAAGATGCCCTTGGCCCCCTCGGCGCGGGGCGTGTGGTACATCCCGGCGCCCCTGCCCGGTGTGTTGAACAGCCGGGCCTCCCGGTCCAGCCCCAGGTGGTCCGGGATGGTGAAGATGCTGACGTAGGCGCCCAGGAACCGGGTGTACCGCTCCTCGGGTCCGAACGCGAGCCGCCGTGTGGCGGAGTGCAGCCCGTCGGCGCCCACGACCAGGTCGAAGGTGCGCGGTGCGGTGTTCTCGAAGACGGCCCGCACCCGGTCGCCGTCCTGTTCCAGGGCGGTGAGGGTGTCGTCGTAGAGGTACTCGGTGTACGCGGTGGTGGGTGCGTGCAGGATGCGCACCAGGTCGCCGCGGAGGATCTCCAGGGAGCGGTCGGCGCCCACCGCGGCGGAGGAGGAGAACCCGGCGGTGCGGCGGCCGCGGGCGTCGACGAAGGTGGCGCCCTCCATCTCGGTGACCCGTCCGCGGATCTCCTCGAGCAGGCCCATGCGTCCGGCGACGTCGACGGCGACGCCGCGCAGGTCGACGGCGTAGCCGCCGGGGCGCAGGGCGGGGGCCCGTTCGACCACGGTCGCGCGGATGCCGTGGCGGTGCAGCAGGTGGGCGAGGGCGGGTCCGGCGACGCCGGCGCCGGAGATCAGGACGTCGTGCACGGCGGGCATGGGGTCCTCCAGTGGGTCCCTCGGGGAGGTGGAGCCGTCTCCATCAACGTAGAGAGCTACTTGCCGGTCGTCAAGTAACTTACCGGTCGGAAAGTCAGGAGTAGACTCGGATGACCGGAGGAACGCAGGAACGGGAGTGACGTCTGTGCCCAGAACGCACGGGGACACCAGGGCCGAGATCCAGGAGGTCGCCCTCGACCTCTTCGGCAGGCACGGGTACGAGAAGACGAGCCTGCGCGAGATCGCCGAGCGGCTGGGCATCACCAAGGCCGCGCTGTACTACCACTTCCGCTCCAAGGAGGACCTGCTCCGGGCGCTCGTCGAACCCCTGGAGCGGGACATGGAGGAGTTCCTCACGGGCCTGGAGGAGGCCGGGGCCGGCGACCCCGCCGGGGTCCTGGGCGCCTACTTCGACATCTGCGTGCGCCACTCCGCCCTGATGACCGCACTGCTCAACGACCTGGCCTCGCTGAACCGGATCGGGCTGGTCGAGGACGTCATGGGCTGGCGGCGCCGCCTGGACGCCCTGCTCGTGGGCGGGGGCGCCGACATGCCCGCCCGCATGGGCGCCGTCATCGCCCTGGGCGGGCTCCAGGACCTCGCGGTGTTCCTGGACCCGGAACAGGCCCGGGGCCACCGCTCCCGGGCGGTGGCCATCGCGTTGGCCGCGCTGGCGGAGGGTACGGGGCAGCGAACACCCGGCATGGACTAGACCAATTTCACAGGGTGGGCGCGCTCACCCCCCGGGTGGGTCGCTAGTCTCGTGTCGGGTCCTGGAAGAGTGGTTCCCAGAAACACCGAAGAGACGGAGAGTGACCGTGGCGTCCATCGAGGCAGTTCAGGCGCGAGAGATCCTTGACTCCCGCGGCAACCCCACCGTCGAGGTCGAGGTCGGGCTCGACAACGGCATCATCGGGCGCGCCGGCGTGCCCAGCGGAGCCTCCACCGGTCAGTTCGAGGCGGTCGAGCTGCGCGACGGCGGCGACCGCTACGGCGGCAAGGGCGTGACCAAGGCCGTCGCCGCCGTCAACGACGAGATCGCCAACGAGCTGCACGGCTTCGAGCCCGACGACCAGCGGCTGATCGACCGCGCGCTCATCGAGCTCGACGGCACCCCCGACAAGTCCCGGCTGGGCGCCAACGCCATCCTGGGCGCCTCCCTGGCCGTGGCCCACGCCGCCGCGCTGGAGGCGGAGCTGCCGCTCTTCCGCTACATCGGCGGCCCCAACGCGCACGTGCTGCCCGTGCCGATGATGAACATCCTCAACGGCGGCGCCCACGCCGACAGCAACGTCGACATCCAGGAGTTCATGATCGCCCCCGTCGGGGCGTCCACCTTCTCCGAGGCGGTCCGCTGGGGCGCCGAGGTCTACCAGGCCCTGAAGTCCGTGCTCAAGGCCCACGGCCTGGCCACCGGCGTCGGCGACGAGGGCGGCTTCGCCCCGAACCTGGACAGCAACCGCGCCGCCCTCGACCTCATCGTCGAGGCGATCCAGAAGGCCGGGTACACCCCGGGCACCGACATCGCGCTGGCCCTGGACGTCGCCGCCACCGAGTTCCACTCCGACGGCGTCTACACCTTCGAGGGCGAGCAGCGCACCTCCGCGGAGATGTCCGCCTACTACGCCGAGCTGGTCGAGGCCTACCCGCTGGTCTCCATCGAGGACCCGCTCGACGAGGAGGACTGGGACGGCTGGAAGAAGCTCACCGACGACATCGGCGACAAGGTCCAGCTGGTCGGCGACGACCTGTTCGTCACCAACCCCGAGCGGCTGGCCCGCGGCATCGGCGAGGGCACCGCCAACTCGCTGCTGGTCAAGGTCAACCAGATCGGCACCCTCACCGAGACGCTGGACGCGGTCGCCCTGGCCCAGCGCAGCGGCTACACGGCGATGATCAGCCACCGCTCCGGCGAGACCGAGGACACCACCATCGCCGACATCGCGGTGGCCACCAACGCTGGGCAGATCAAGACCGGTGCCCCGGCGCGCAGCGAGCGGGTCGCCAAGTACAACCAGCTGCTGCGCATCGAGGAGCTGCTGGAGGACGCGGCCGTCTACGCGGGCGTGTCGGCCTTCCCGCGCTTCGCCCGGCGCGGCTAGTCTGCCCCAGTGTCCCGCGAATCACAGCAGCCACCCGCAAAGGCCCGTAAGGCGACCAAAGCCGACAGGCCGCGCGGCCGTGCCGCCCGGCGGGACACGAAGGCACCGGACCGGAAGAAGAAGCGGCCGGGGAGGGCGCCGCGGCCGGCGCCCTCCTCCGCCCGGGCCGTGCGGCCCATGCTCACCAGCCGGGCCGCGATCCTGGCCCTGGTGGTGTGCGTGATCGCGCTCAGCCTGGCCTACCCGCTGCGCGAGTACGTGGCCCAGCGCGCCCAGATCGCCCAGCTGCAGGAGGAGCGGGCGCGCATGGAGGAGAACGTGCGCGACCTGCGCTCCCGGGAGGAGGCGCTGGGCACCGAGGAGTACGTGGAGCGCGAGGCCCGGCTGCGCCTGCACTACCAGTACCCCGGTGAGACCGCCTACATCGTGGTGCGCCCCGAGGCCGAGGACGAGCCCGGTGCCGAGGCGGGGCCCGGCGAACCGTGGTTCACCGCCCTGTGGCGCTCGGTGCGGGAGGCGGACGACCCCGCGGCGGGGGCCGCCCCCTGACCCGCCGGGCCCGGCCCGCCGCCCGGAAGGGGCGCGGGCGCCCCGTTGGCCCTATCCTGGACCGGTCATGAATTCCGCAGACCAGCCCGTATCCGGGCCCACCGGGGACCCCGTCGACCCGCGCGACGTGGCCGCCGTCGAACTCCAGCTGGGCCGTGCGCCGCGCGGCGTGCGCGGTGTCGCGCACCGCTGCCCGTGCGGCCTGCCGGACGTGGTGCGCACCGCACCGCGCCTGGAGGACGGCACCCCCTTCCCGACCCTGTACTACCTGACGTGCCCGCGCGCCGCGTCCGCGATCGGCCGGCTGGAGAACTCCGGCCGGATGCGCGAGATGCAGGACCGCCTGGCCGAGGACCCGGACCTGCGCGCCGCCTACACCAAGGCGCACGAGTCCTACGTCGCCGAGCGCGCCGAACAGGCGCGCCGCGACGGCGTGGAGCCGCTGCCGGAGGGGATGCAGAGCACCGGGGGCATGCCCACCCGGGTCAAGTGCCTGCACGCGCTGGTCGCCCACGAGCTGGCCGAGCCGGGGGTCAACCCGTTCGGGGCCCAGGCCCTGGAGGAACTGCCGCGCTGGTGGGACAGGGGACCGTGCGTGTGCGTCGACGAGAACGCCCCCGAGGGCTCTGAAGGGAACGGGTCATGAGCGGTGTCGCGGCGATCGACTGCGGGACGAACTCGGTCAGGCTGCTGATCGCGGACGTCGTCCACATCGACGGTGACGAGGTCCAGGTCGTGGACGTCGACCGGCGCATGGAGATCGTGCGCCTGGGCGAGGGCGTCGACGAGACCGGGGAGTTCGCCCCGGAGGCGCTGGAGCGCACCTTCGAGGCGCTGCGCGGCTACGCGGAGGCCATCGAGGCGCACGGTATCGAGCTGGGCCCGGAGGCGGTCCGGATGGTCGCCACCAGCGCCACCCGGGACGCGGGCAACCGGCAGGTGTTCATCGACGGAGTGCGCGAGATCCTGGGCGTGGAGCCGGAGGTCGTCACCGGCCTGGAGGAGGCGGAGCTGTCCTTCGTCGGAGCCACGGCCGAGTTCGCGGCCGAGGCGGCCGAGGGCGGTCCCACCGATTTCAAGCCGCCGTTCCTGGTGGTGGACATCGGCGGCGGGTCCACCGAGTTCGTGCTGGGCGGTGAGCCCGGGTCGGAGGGCGAGCTGGTGCGGGCGGCCCTGTCGGTCAACATCGGCTGCGTGCGGATGACCGAGCGGCACCTGCGCAGCGACCCGCCCACGGAGCAGGAGATCGCGGCGGCGACCGCCGACATCGACGCGGCGCTGGACGAGGTCGAGCGGGTCGTGCCGCTGCGCGAGGCGGGATCGGTGGTGTGCGTCGCGGGCACCGCGACCACGGTCGCCGGGATCGCCCTGGACCTGCCCGAGTACGACTCGGAGCGGATCCACCACACGCGCGTGCCGGTGGCCGAGCTGGACCGGATCACCGGGCTGCTGCTGGCGTCCACGGCGGCGCGGCGGTCGGAGATCGGCGTCATGCACCCGGGCCGGGTCGACGTGATCGGCGCGGGCGCGCTGGTGCTGTCCCGGGTCCTGGCCCGCACGGGGTCGGACGCGTTCACGGCCAGCGAGCACGACATCCTGGACGGCGTGGCCTGGAGCCTGCTGGTCTAGGCCGTGTTCTTCGGGCCTTTGCTCCGCTTCGGTCCGTGTCCGGCGCCCTCAGGTGGCGGGAGCCTCCGGCCCCGCGGAGACGCCCCCGTTCCCCGGACGCCTCCTCCGGGTCTCCAGGACCCCACCGGCCCCCTGCGGAGCAGACCGACATCCGCGGAACAGGCCCCGGGGCCTGTTCCGCGGGCCGTCCGCCGGGGACCTTCCGGGCACCCGGGGGCGGGCGCGGGCACCCCGCGCCGCAGGTCCGGCGGGCGGCGGCCCGGCCCCCGGCGCGGGGGCCGGACCCCCGTGGTCTAGGGTTCACCAGGGTCTTTCGGGGTCCGGGCAAGGGACCTCCGGGTGAGACGCATCACCCCGACAGGCCCTTGTGAATGCTTTCACAACCGCTCTGAGCTGCGGAAACGCATTTCGGGTGGGTGGGAAAGTGGTGGGAAGGTGGTCAGATGTGAACCTTCTCTGTGGGTAGCTGCTTGTGAAAGAATGCACAAGCAGCGACAAAAAGGTCGGGCTCCCGTAACAGCCACGACTCACAACACGAGTGGGAGCCTCCACCCCCTACACGAGCAGGGGGAGGCAAGAAACCGTTAGGGCGGATATGCGATGACCGAGAGCAGGAACTACCGGCTGGTGCACGGCGGAGGGGACGAGGCGGAGATCCCGCACATCCTCATCGTCGGTGGCGGTTACCTCGGGATGTACACCGCGAAGCGGCTGGAGAAGAAGCTCGGTGCCGGTGAAGCGCGGATCACCGTCATCGACCCCAACTCGTACATGACCTACCAGCCGTTCCTGCCCGAGGCCGCGGCCGGGAGCATCTCCCCCCGCCACGTCGTCGTCCCGCTGCGCAAGGTCTTCAAGCGGGTCCGCGTCCTGGGCGGCCGGGTCGTGCGCATCGACCACGCCGACCGCACCGTCCGCTACGAGCCCAACGCGGGCGAGCCCGAGACCATCTCCTACGACTACCTGGTGATGGCCGCCGGCGCCGTCTCGCGCACCCTGCCCATCCCGGGCCTGGCCGAGTGGGGCATCGGCATCAAGACGGTCGAAGAGGCCGCCTTCCTGCGCAACCACGTGCTCGACCAGCTGACCATCGCCGACTCCACCGACGACGAGGACGTCCGCCGCAAGGCGCTGACCTTCGTGTTCGTCGGCGGCGGGTTCGCGGGCGCCGAGGCCATCGCCGAGCTGGAGGACATGGTCCGCGACGCGGTCCGCATCCACCCCTCGATCGAGCAGTCGGACGTGCGGTTCTTCCTCATCGAGGCGGCCGACAAGATCCTGCCCGAGGTCGGCCCGGAGGTCGGCACCAAGGCCCTCAACCAGCTGCGCCGCCGCGGCATCGACGTCCGGCTCAAGACGTTCCTGGAGTCGGCGGCCGACCAGCACATCAAGCTCAGCGACGGCACCGAGTTCGACGCCGGGACCCTGGTGTGGACCGCGGGCGTCAAGCCCAGCCCCGTGGTGGCCGCCAGCGACCTGCCGCTGGGCCCCAAGGGCCACGTCGACACCAGCGAGTTCCTCGCCGTCAACGGTGTGGAGAACGCCTTCGCCGGCGGTGACAACGCCCAGGTGCCCGACGGCAACGGCGGCTACTACCCGCCCAACGCCCAGAACGCGGTCCGCCAGGCCCCCGTGCTGGCCGACAACGTCATCGCCGCCCTGCGCGGCGAGAAGCCCAAGGCCTACCGCCACAAGAACCTCGGAGCGGTCGCCGGGCTGGGCATGCACAAGGGCGCGGCCCAGCTGTTCGGCAGGATCGGGCTCAACGGCCGCCTCGCCTGGTACGCGCACCGCGCCTACCACCTGTTCGCGGTCCCGACCTTCAACCGCAAGTTCCGGGTGCTGTCGGACTGGACCCTCGGGTTCTTCCTGCGCCGCGACTTCGCAGCGCTGCCGGACATGGTCGAGCCCCGCCAGGCCTTCGAGGAGGCCAGCAACCCGCAGGCCGTCGAGGGCGGCCACCTGCGCCGGGTGAGCTAGTCCCGCTGTACGGAAGGAGGCCGTTCCCCCCCCGGGGGGAACGGCCTCCTCGTCTGTCCCGTTCCGGCCAGGCGGCGGCAAAGTGCGCAATCGGCCCGGCCGGTATGATGGGCTCGCCCTCGTAGCCCAATGGTAGAGGCAGGCCCCCTAAAAGGGTCACAAGTGTCGGTTCGAGTCCGACCGGGGGTACTCCGCGGACCGCCGCCTCACGGCGCGGACCGTTCCTGCTCCATCAGCAGCTGCAACTGGGTGAACAGCCGCTCCCCGGGGTCGCCCAGGTCGATGCCGCTGACCTCCGCCGCCCGGCGCACCCGGTAGCGCAGGGTGTTCGGGTGGATGTGCAGCCGCTCCGCCGCGGCCCGGGCGTCCCCGAACTCCTCCAGGTACGCCGACAGCGACCGGACCAGCTCCACACCGCCTCCCCGGTCGTACTCCACCAGCCGCGACACCCTCGGGTCGCGCAGCGACGGCTCCTCGCGCAGCAGCGCCAGCGTCTCCCGGATGAGCACCCGCGAGCGCACGTCGTCGATGGTCGCGACCTCCCGGTCGGGGTCGCCGCGCATCGCCTCCAGCACCCGGTCGGCCTCCCCCCGCGACTCCGGGACGTCGGCCAGCCGCCCCACCGGGGAGCCCACCGCCGCCCGTACCCGCAGCCCCAGCGCGGCCCGTGCCGCCTCCGCGATCCGGCCGCACAGCGTCACCACCGAGCGCTCCACCCCGTCCCGGTCCCGGGTCAGGTCCGGCAGCAGGGCGTACACACGGCCGTTCAGCTCGGTCACCAGCGCACTGCGCCGGTAGGCGGCGGTGTGCACCGACACCAGGTCCAGGAGCCGGCGGCGGCGCAGCTCCCGCTCGGAGCGGTCGGCCCGGTCCGCTCCCTCCTCTCCGGTCAGGGCGAACGCCGCCACCAGCGCCGACCGGTCGCTGTGCACCTCCACCGTGTCCGCCAGGGCGGCGGCGTCGATCCGCCCCTCCAGCAGGCTGGACAGCAGGTCCTCGCGCAGGCGCAGCCCGGCGCTGGCCCGGGTGCGCTGGCGGATCATCTGCAGGGCCGCGGTGCGGGCCGCGCCCAGCAGCGCCTCCTCGGCGTGCTCGGCCAGCGGGCGCGACCCCTCCTGCACCCAGATCGCGCCCAGCGGCCGGTCCCCGGCGTGGATGCCCACCGCCAGCCGCCGCCGGATGCCCAGCTCCGGGTGCTCCTCGATCCGCACCACCTCCTCGCCCGCGCGCAGCCGGGCGAACACCCCCCACTCGCGCAGCAGCGCCAGGTACGACTCCGGGCCGCGCCGCCCCAGCACCGACAGCCGACGGAGCTCGTCCACCTCGGCGCCGCTGGAGTAGGCCAGCACCCGGCTCGCCGAGTCCTCGATGCTCACCAGGCCGCCGGTGAGCTGGGCGATGGTCTGCGCCATCGAGAACAGGTCCCCGTCGGCCTCGCCGGAGTCCCCGTCGTCCAGCAGCCGTGCGTCGTCCACGATGCTCTGGCACACCGCCTGGAGCCGGTCCCAGCGCACCTCCGGGCGGACCACCAGCAGGGCTATACCCGACTCCTGGGCCTCGGCGCGCAGCGGCGCCAGGTCGTCCCCGCCCACCCGGGGGCGCCGCACCGCGGTCCCCGGGTGGGCGGCCCCGGTCTTGACCGCGACCGCGGACGCCCCCTGTTCGGCGAGCAGCCGCACCAGCCGCCGGGCCGACCCGCCGCGGGCCCCGATCAGAAGCACCAGGTCGCCGCCGCGCACCTCGGTCCGGTCCTCGGGGTCCATGATGAGGACATTGTCCACTTGGACATCCAGACCCTCCGGTGCGGCGGCCACGTCCAGGATCGGGTCGCCCAGGGCGAGCAGCAGGCGGCGCAGCGGGACGCCCGGGTGCGGATCCGCCGTGTTCCGTTCGTGACCAGCGGGAACGTCGGGCGTCACGGGGGCCTCCGGTGGAGTGCGGTGAGCGGTGGGACAACCGTCGTGAAACGGGGTCGGTACAAGCCTTCGAGTCTCATTTTGTCCTAAGGGACAAATAGGCCGTGCAAAGAGTGGCCCGACCCACAAGGTTCGCACGGTCCTGGTCTGGGAGCGTGGGATGAGACAGCCCCTGCGCGATTCAGGGATCAGACTTTCAGGGAGGTGCCCATGGACGCCGTGACCAACGTCCCGCTGCCGGTGAACGAGCCCGTTCTCTCCTACGCGCCCGGCAGTGCCGAGCGCGCGGAGCTCGTCGCCGAGCTGGAGAAGCTCGGCAAGGAGCGCATCGACCTGCCGATGCGCATCGGCGGCGAGAGCCGCATGGGCGGCGGCGAGCCCATCGACGTGGTGCAGCCGCACAACCACGCCGCCGTACTGGGCACGATGCGCAACGCCACCCACCAGGACGCGCGCGACGCCATCGCCGCGGCCAAGGCCGCCGCCCCGGCCTGGCGCGCGATGTCCTTCGACGACCGCGCCGCCATCCTGCTGCGCGCCGCCGAGCTGCTCTCCGGCCCCTGGCGCGCCACCATCAACGCCGCCACCATGCTCGGCCAGTCCAAGACGGCCCAGCAGGCGGAGATCGACGCGGCCTGCGAGCTCATCGACTTCTGGCGCTTCAACGTCGCCTACGCCCGCGAGCTCATCGCCCAGCAGCCGCTGAGCGTCAAGGGCGTGTGGAACCGCATGGAGCAGCGGCCGCTGGAGGGGTTCGTCTACGCGATCACCCCGTTCAACTTCACCGCCATCGCGGGCAACCTGCCCACCGCCCCGGCCCTGATGGGCAACGTGGTCGTGTGGAAGCCCTCCCCGACGCAGCAGTTCGCCGCCGAGCTGACCATGCGCCTGCTGGAGGAGGCCGGGATGCCCGCCGGCGTCATCAACATGGTCACCGGTGACGGTCTGGCCGTCTCCGACGTCGCCCTCAACGACCCGGAGCTGGCCGGTGTGCACTTCACCGGCTCCACCCGCACCTTCCAGCACCTGTGGAAGACCGTCGGCGAGAACATCTCCACCTACCGCAGCTACCCGCGCATCGTGGGCGAGACCGGCGGCAAGGACTTCATCGTCGCCCACTCCACCGCCGACCCGGAGATCCTGCGCACCGCCATCGTGCGCGGCGCCTTCGAGTACCAGGGGCAGAAGTGCTCGGCCGCCTCGCGCGTGTTCGTGGCCCGCTCGGTCTGGGAGAAGATGGGCGACGCCCTCATCGCCGAGACCGAGGCCCTGACCATGGGCGACGTCACCGACCTGTCGAACTTCATGGGCGCCGTCATCGACCGCCGCTCCTTCGACAAGCTGGCCAAGGTCCTGGAGGACGCCAAGTCCGACCCGACCCTGGAGATCGTGGCGGGCGGCACCGCCGACGACTCCGTGGGCTACTTCGTGCGCCCGACCATCATCGTGGGCACGGACCCGTCCAACGACGTGTTCCGCACCGAGTACTTCGGCCCGGTCGTCGCCGTCCACGTCTACGAGGACGACCGCTACAGCGAGATCCTCAAGGTCGTCGACGAGGGCTCGGCCTACGCGCTGACCGGTGCGGTCATCGCCAACGACCGCTCGGCGGTCGCCGAGGCCGAGGAGGCCCTGCGCTTCACCGCGGGCAACTTCTACATCAACGACCGGCCGACCGGCTCCATCGTGGGCCAGCAGCCCTTCGGCGGCGGCCGCGCCTCGGGCACCAACGACAAGGCCGGGTCCGCGCAGAACCTGTCGCGCTGGTCCAGCCCGCGCTCCATCAAGGAGACGTTCGTCGCCCCGACGACCTCCTCCTACCCCCACCAGGGATAGCACCCCAGGGTTCCGCACCCCTCCCGTCCTGGGGGGTGCGGACTCCCCGCCCCCCGAGGAACCACCGGTGCGGCCGGGCCGAATCCCGGCCGCACCCCGTCCGCGCGCGACACGACCGTCCGCGCTCGTCTCCTTCGAGGTCACCATGCTCCGCAAGCCTCTGCTGCTCGCCGCCAGGTCCGCCGCCTGCCGCCGGATCGTCGAGCGCACCCCCGTCACCCGCGCCATGGTCCACCGGTTCGTCGCCGGAGAGGACCTGGACTCCGCCCTGCCCGCCGTCGAGCGGCTGGCCGCGGACCGCCTCGTCACGCTGGACTTCCTCGGAGAGGACACCGAGGACCGAGCCCAGGCCGAGGCCACCGTCCTGGCCTACGAGGACCTGCTGGCGGCCCTGGGCGAGGCCGGTCTGGGCGACCGCGCCGAGGTGTCGGTCAAGCTGTCCGCGGTCGGGCAGTTCCTGGGCGGCGACGGCGAGAAGATCGCCCTGGACAACGCCCGGCGCATCGCCGAGGCGGCCAAGGCCGTCGGCACCACGGTCACCCTGGACATGGAGGACCACACCACCACCGACTCCACCCTGGGCGTCCTGCGCGATCTGCGCGAGGACTTCCCCTTCGTGGGCGCGGTGCTCCAGGCCTACCTGCGCCGCACCGAGGCCGACTGCCGCGACCTGAGCGGCGCCGGCTCCCGGGTGCGCCTGTGCAAGGGCGCCTACGACGAGCCCGAGTCGGTGGCCTTCCGCGACAAGCACGAGGTCGACAAGGCGTACGTGCGCGCGCTGCGCATCCTGATGGAGGGCGACGGCTACCCGATGGTCGCCTCGCACGACCCGCGGATGATCGCCATCGCCGGAGAGCTGGCGGCCGCCAACGGCCGCGGCGCGGACGACCACGAGTACCAGATGCTGTTCGGCATCCGCGAGGAGGAGCAGGTCCGCCTGGCCGCCGAGGGCAAGCGCATGCGCGTTTACGTCCCCTACGGCACCGAATGGTACGGCTACTACATGCGCCGCCTGGCGGAGCGTCCCGCGAACATGCTGTTCTTCGCGCGCTCGCTGATCACCCGTAACTAGCTTGGCGTTTAAGCTGGTTGCTTGTCTGCGGGACGACTCGCAGTGCCCGTTTTGTTCTTCTTGTTCTTCCTCGCGACCCCGTAACGGGGAGCCGGACACCGGTTCCGGCTCCCCGGCGGGCGCCCCGGACCCGGCCGCGAGGGCCGTGGAACACCCACGAGCCCGGGCAGACCCGCACGCAGGTACCGAAACCCCCGCCGCACCCTGCCCGGACTCAACCGGTGCTGCTCCACCCGCCTCTGCCAGGGCAAACGCACATCACCCACCGAACGCCGCGCCAACCGCAGCTGGGTGTAGGCCGCGATCACGATCCAGGACCACCGGTCCGCCGCCTCCGGGTCCCGCAACCGCGGTGCGTCCCACCCCAACTGCTGCTTGAGGAACCGGAAGGTGTGCTCGATATCGAACCGGCGCAGGTAGGCCCACCACAACCCGTCCACCCCCTCCGCGCCCAGACCGGTGGCCGAGGACCACAACCACAACGGCGCGGGAGACCTGCGGGAAGGCAGCGCCTCCACCTCCAACCGGACCAGGGTGCCCTCGATCACCGGCAGCTCCCCGGGGTGGTCGGCCCACGCCGACCGGTGCGTCAGCCGGGGGTGCATCCGATTCCAGGCCCGGGCGGTCGCGGTTCCGTAGCGGCGGGTCGCCGTCGAGGTCTCCTGCTCCGGTGCGGGCCAGGTGGCCGGGGCGGCCATGCGCAGCGGGGCGCCGTGCTTGGCCGGGCGCCCGGCCGCGGAAGGCGGCAGGTGCTCGGCGGGTCCGTAGAGCACCCGGTCCGAGCGCAACCGGCCCAGCACCTGCACGGGCAGGCCGGCCAGCAGGAAGGCCAGACGGACCGCGTCGTAACCGGCGTCGACCACCACCAGTACGTCCGGGTCGGCGGGCCGGTGGTGCCCGGCGGCGATCAGCCGCTGGAGGAGGCCGCGGACCTGGTCGGCGGTGGCGGTGATCGGGTCCTGGCCCGGGAGCAGACGCAGCAGGTCCAGCGGCGCGGTCCAGGAGGTGGAGCCCTCTTCCAGGGCGGCGATCATCGAGTAGGGCCAGCCCGGGACCATCTCGGCCTGGCCGGTGCCGCGCCCGTAGGTGTGGCACCAGGAGCGATCGGGGCTGGTCCAGGCGTCCGGGCGCAGCCACGGGGAGACGTCGCAGGCCAGGACCAGGCGGCCGTGGAAGCGGGGTGGGGGCGGTGCGGTCAGGCTCTGGCGCAACCGGTCGGTGTCGAGGCGGCCGTGGTTGAGGGCGGCGTAGGCCGAGCCGTGGCCGCGGTGGTGTTCGGGTTCCAGGGAGAGTTGGGCCAGGTGGTGGACGGGTCCGGGGGCGCACACCAGGGCCTCGCACACCTCGAACAGGGCGTCACGGCGGCCGGTGAGGCAGGCGTGCAGGTCGGTGCGGAACCGGGACAACTCCGACAGTGACTCGACGGGGGGCCTCTGGTGGGGCAGACTCACAGGTGACGGCCTTCGTGGTGTTGATGTGTTTGCTTGGTCGCTGCACATGATCACGCGAAGGCCGTTGTGCTGTCCGCAGAACAGCGAAGCCCGTGACCGAGACGTTGTCCGGTCACGGGCTTGAGCTTAAACGCCAAGCTAGGGCCTGTTCTTTGGATGCCCTCCTGCTCCGCGGGGGTGTGTGAGGCGCCGGCGGGGGCCGGGAGGCCCGGAGGGGGTGTCCGGGTAGCGAGGACGTTCCCGTGGGGCCGAGGGTTCCCGCCTTCCGGGGGCGCCGAACGCGGACCGGAGCGGAGGTTCGAAGAACACGGCCCAGCGCGCGACCGGTCCCATCCGGCACGACGGGGGCACGGGCCGGGGTCCCCACCCCGGCCCGTCACCGTGTTCGGCGGGGGTTCACGGGCGTCACCCGGAGCCGTTTCCCAACGGTGACCTGAGCGGCGGAACCCGGGAGCAGGCCGGTACGTTACCTTGTGGGCAGCAAACCACGGTTTCGAAAGGTCATCAGCGGACATGCGGATGCGCAGTTCCAACCCCGTTCTCAAGCGGGCGCTCCAGCAGGCCGGCCCGGCAGGGTACGGCCAGCAGCAGGGATACCCCCAGCAGGGTCACGGACAGCCGTACCCGCAGCAGGGCTACGGCCAGCAGCCGGGCTACGGTCAGCCGTACCCGCAGCAGGGATACCCCCAGCAGGGTTACCCGCAACAGCCGTACCCGGGCGGTCCCGCCCAGGGCTTCGGCGAAGCGCGGATGACCATCGACGACGTGGTCGTGCGCACCGGGATGTCCCTGGGCCTGGTCGTCGTCACGGCCGTCCTCAACTACTTCCTCTTCCAGTCCTCCCCGGGCCTGGCCATGCTCCTGGCGATCACGGGCGCCCTCGGCGGCCTGGTCCTGGGCCTGGTCGTCGGGTTCAAGGGCATCGCCAACCCGGTCGCCACCCTGGCCTACGCGGCCCTGGAGGGCCTGCTCGTCGGCGGTCTGACGGCGATCCTCGCCGGCAGCCTCGACGCCACGCAGGGCGCCGGCTCGGGCGGTGTGCTCGTCACCCAGGCCGTGGTCGGCACCTTCCTGGTGTTCGGCGTGATGCTGGCGCTGTACAAGTTCCGCATCATCAAGGTGACCGACGGCTTCGTCAAGGTCGTCGTCTACGCCTCCATGGGCGCCCTGGCCCTGATGCTGGTCAACTTCGTCGCGAGCTTCTTCATCTCCGGCGGCATCGGGATCCGCGAGGCCAGCCCGCTGGGCCTGGTCGTCAGCCTGGTCTTCATCGTCATCGCCGCCTGCACCCTGGCCCTGGACTTCCGGGGCATCGAGGAGGGCATCAACGCCGGTGTCCCGGCCAAGACCTCCTGGCTGTTCGCGTTCGGCCTGACCGCCTCCCTGGTCTGGCTCTACATCGAGATCCTGCGCCTGCTCTGGATCATCAAGTCGATGTTCGGCGAGTAGACCGCGGCCTTCGGGCCGCCGTGCACGACAGAGGGGCCGTTCCGGTACTGCCGGAGCGGCCCCTCGTCGTCGTACGCGGACGGGCTGGACTCAGGCCGACTCCGGGCTCCGCTCGCCCGCGCGGCGCGGTGCGGGGATGGAGCGGTTCCGGCGGCGGCGTTCGTACTCGGTGACGAGGGCCTGGGCGTACCACGGGGGCAGCTCGTACTCGTCGGCGAGCCAGTTGGCGCGCTCGGAGCAGCGGAGCAGGCCCGGTCCCTGATCGAGGGCGTCGAACCACTCGTGGAGTCCTCGGCCGGTGACGGCCGGGATGCGTTCGATGAGCTTGGCGTGGACTTCCGGCGAGTGGGTTACCGGCATGGGCACCTCCGGCAGTGCGTTGGCGTTTGACGCTTACCTGCGACACTGCATCAGGATCACGATATGGACAAGCCCTGGACACCGGCTTTTACCTTGCATGTGTGGGAACGTTTGCCTACAGGTCCTGGACGACCGTTAGTGCCGGTGTTAAGCCGCGCTCGCGCGTGTTCCGGAGTGCCCACGACCGGTGGGGTAAATGTCAGGAAAACGCATAGGGGTCCGGAAAAAGAAGAAAGGGGCCGGGGGATGGCCACCCCCGGCCCCGCGTGTACGGGGAGCGGATCAGCTCAGGCGCTCGAAGACGGCCGCCATGCCCTGGCCGCCGCCGACGCACATGGTCTCCAGGCCGAAGGTCTTGTCGTGGAACCGAAGACCGTTGATCAGGGTGCCGGTGATGCGGGCGCCGGTGCTGCCGAACGGGTGGCCGACCGCGATGCCGCCGCCGTTGACGTTCAGCTGCGCGTCGATGTCCACGCCCAGCTGGTCGGCGGAGGGCAGCACCTGGGCGGCGAACGCCTCGTTGATCTCGACCAGGTCGATGTCGCCGATCGCCATGTTGGCGCGGGCCAGGGCCTGCCTGGAGGCCTCGACCGGGCCCAGACCCATGATCTCCGGGTTCAGGCCGGTCACGCCGGTGGAGACGATGCGGGCCAGCGGGGTCAGGCCCAGCTGCGCGGCCTTGGTGTCGCTCATGATGACGAGCGCGGAGGCACCGTCGTTGAGCGGGCAGGCGTTGCCCGCGGTGACGGTGCCGTCGGGACGGAACACCGGCTGGAGCTGGGAGACCTTCTCGTAGGTGGTGCCGCGGCGGATTCCGTCGTCGGCGGTGACCACCGTGCCGTCGGGCAGGGTGATCGGGACGATCTCGCGCTCCCAGAAGCCGTTGTCCAGGGACTTCTCGGCGAGGTTCTGGGAGCGGACGGCGAACTCGTCCTGGCGCCGGCGGTCGACGCCGGTGATCTGGGCGACGTTCTCGGCGGTCTGGCCCATCGAGATGTAGATGTCGGGCAGGGCGCCGTCCTCGCGCGGGTCGGTCCAGACCGGCGCGCCGGCCTCCTGGCGCTTCTCGGTGCGGGCCTTCGCGTCGGCGAACAGCGGGTTCTCGTTCTGCGGGTTGTCGCTGCTGCCGTGGGCGAAGCGGCTCACGGTCTCCACGCCGGCGGAGATGAACACGTCGCCCTCGCCCGCCTTGATGGCGTGGAAGGCCATCCGGGTGGTCTGGAGGGAGGAGGAGCAGTAGCGGGTGACGGTGGCGCCGGGCACGGTGTCCAGTCCGAGCTGGACGGCGACCACGCGGGCCATGTTGAAGCCCTGCTCGCCCCCGGGCAGGCCGCAGCCGAGCATGAGGTCGTCGATCGAGGACGGGTCCAGCTGCGGGACCTTGGCCAGGGCGGCGCCGATGACCTGCGTGGCGAGGTCGTCGGGTCGGATGTCCTTGAGCGAACCCTTGAAGGCGCGCCCGATCGGGGAGCGGGCGGTGGCGACGATGACTGCTTCGGGCATGGCTGCGTCCCTATCGGAGTGGAGCTACGGGTGTGCGACCGGCGCGACGCCGGTCACGGCATGTCTTGTTACCAGTCAGTAAACCCGGAGGCCGCCCTCCCGCGCCACCCGGGGTCGTGGATGTCCGTGGTCTCACCGATGCCCCGGGCGGGACCGCGGCTCCTGCGCGGGGCCGCCCCCGTCGGCGGGTACCGGCTCCCGGACGGCGGAGGGGCCCCGCAGTGCCGCCAGGGGGCGGCGGACCAGGACCGACCAGCGGCCCCGCCGCCCCTGGGCCGGGTCGCCCGCGGCGGAGACCTCCGTGCCGGGGTTCTCCGCGGCGACCACCGCGGCCCGGTCCACCGGCAGGATGCCCGCCACCGGGGCCGCCTCCGGCTCCGGGAGCAGGCCCAGCGCCGTGCACACCGACGGCAGCACCGCGAACGCCGCCTGGGCGTATCCGCGCGCCGAGGGGTGGAACCGGTCCGGTCCGAACATGAGGGAGGGGTCGGCCAGGAAGTCGTCGGCCAGCAGGTCGCTCAGCGACACCGTGCGGCCGCCCGCCTCGGTGACCGCGATCGTCTGCGCGGCGGCCAGCTGGCGCGAGGCCCGGCGCGCCACCGAGCGCAGCGGCCACCCGATGGGGCGCACCGTGCCCAGGTCCGGGCAGGTCGCCACCACCACCTCCGTGCCGTGCTCCACCAGCTCCCGCACGGTGTCGCGCAGGGCGGCCACGGCGTCGGTGGGGCGCACCCGGCGGATCACGTCGTTGGCACCGATGAAGATGACCGCCACGTCGTAGCGGGTGCCCTCCGCGAGCGCCCCCGACCGCTCCGCCTGGCCGGCCAGGGTGGCCGAGGTCGCGCCGGGGAAGGCCGTGCAGCGCAGCCGCACCGGCCGGTCCGCGGCGTTGGCCAGCCCGGTCGCCAGCAGCACCCCGGGGGTCTGGGCGGCGGTCTCGACGGCGAACCCCGCCGCGGTGGAGTCGCCCATCATGAGCATCCGCACCGGCGGCCCCGAGCCCTGGCCGTAAAGACCGTTGACGACGGGCCGCTCCCATTCGGTGACCCCCACCGCCCGGCGGGCCAGCCGGGCCTGGAGGTAGAGGAGCGTGAGCGTCCCCGCGCCCACCAGGGTGAGCCCGCCGCCACCGAACGCGGTGGCAGCGGCTATCCGCCGGGCGCGTGCGGCTCGCAGCATCGGGTCGACCTCCGCGGCGTTCGGGACCCCCGGCCCGCGGACTCCGCGCGGCGAGCCGGTCGGATCCCCGAGGCTACCGGGGGCGGGCGGCCGGGTCACGTACCCCGGCGCAACACCGTTGGAACTCCGGGGTGAGGGCGTTCGAACCCCCGGGGGAAGGCCGGGCCGGACCGGGTGCGGACCGAGGAGCCGAACCCGCTGATGGGGGGCGTTAGAGTCGGTGTGAGACGGGCCGGACCGGCCCTACGGCCCCGGGCCCGCGCCACCGGGGCGCGAGTCGAACGGCGGGCCGACGACCCGGTCGCCACGATGCAAGGGAGCATGAAGTGCGGGTATACGACTCACTGATCGACCTGGTGGGGAACACCCCGCTCGTCCGGCTGAGGAAGGTGACCGAGGGGCTGGGGCCGAACGCGCCCACGGTGCTGGCCAAGGTCGAGTACTTCAACCCGGGCGGTTCCGTGAAGGACCGCATCGCCCTGCGCATGGTCGAGGCGGCAGAGAAGAGCGGCGAGCTCGGGCCGGGCGGCACCATCGTCGAGCCGACCTCGGGCAACACCGGTATCGGCCTGGCGATCGTGGCCCAGGAGAAGGGCTACCGCTGCGTCTTCGTCTGCCCGGACAAGGTGGGCCCGGACAAGCTCTCCGTGCTGCGGGCCTACGGCGCCGAGGTCGTGGTGTGCCCGACCACGGTCGCCCCCGAGCACCCGGAGTCGTACTACTCGGTCTCGGACCGGCTCGCCAGGGAGATCCCCGGCGCCTGGAAGCCGAACCAGTACGAGAACGTGAACAACCCGGAGTCGCACTACCACTCCACCGGGCCGGAGATCTGGGAGCAGACCGAGGGCCGCATCACGCACTTCGTGGCGGGCATCGGCACCGGCGGCACCATCAGCGGCACCGGCCGCTACCTCAAGGAGGTGTCGGAGGGCGCGGTGAAGATCGTCGGCGCCGACCCGGAGGGCTCGGTGTACTCCGGCGGCTCGGGCCGCCCCTACCTGGTGGAGGGCGTGGGCGAGGACATCTGGCCGGGCACCTACGACACCGGGATCTGCGACGAGATCGTGGCGGTCAGCGACAAGGAGTCGTTCCTGATGACCCGCCGCCTGGCCAGGGAGGAGGCCCTGCTGGTGGGCGGCTCCTGCGGCCTGGCCGTGGAGGCGGCGCTGCGGGTGGCCCGCGACGCCGGGCCCGACGACGTGATCGTCGTGCTGCTGCCCGACGGCGGCCGCGGCTACCTGGGCAAGATCTTCAACGACGAGTGGATGGCCGACTACGGCTTCCTGTCGACGGAGACCGAGGAGGCCACCGCGGGGGAGGTGCTGGCCGCCAAGGGGGGCGAGCTTCCCGACTTCGTGCACACGCACCCGGACGAGACGGTCGGCACGGCCGTGGCGATCATGCGCGAGTACGGGGTCTCCCAGGTGCCGGTCATGAAGGAGGAGCCGCCGGTGATGGCGGCCGAGGTGGTCGGCTCCCTCGCCGAGCGGGACGTGCTGGACGCGCTGTTCGACGGGCGCGCCCAGCTGGACGACCACGTGGAGGCGCACATGGGCCGCCCGCTGGCCACGGTGGGCACCGGCACCCCGGTGGGCGACTGCGTACGGCTGCTGCGCGAGTCGGGCGCGCTGGTGGTGCTGCGCGACGGCAAGCCCGTGGGCATTCTCACCCGCCAGGACCTGCTGGCCCACCTGTCGAACTGACGCCTGCCGCGTCCCCCCGCGAGCCCCGGCGGCCCGCCACCCCCCCCGGGGGGCGGCGGGCCGCCGGGCCCTGCGGGGCCCGGACACCGCCCGGAACCGAGCGCTGTTCGGACCCCGGTGCGAACGTAACGGACATCGGGGCGCATACTCGAACACTGCTAATGTTCGCGGCAAGGCTACTGGCAGGTAACACATGGGAGCTCGCGTGTCGCGGCTGTTGTCCTGGGTCATCCGTTCGCTCTGGTCGTACGCGCGCGGCCACGCGGAGATCCGCTCCGGTTCCCGGGCGGCGCAGAAGTTCGCGCGCTTCGGCGACGGCTCCGCCATCGCCTTCCCCACGGCCACGCTCTACGGCGAGCCCTGGATCGAGATCGGCGCCTTCACCGTGCTGGGCGGGGACATGACCCTGGCCGCCGGGATGGGGCCCGACTACGACCTGGGGCCGGGCACGGTCGTGCGGATCGGCTCGGGGTGCGCCATCGGGCGCGGCTCCCACATCGTCGCCCACAAGTCGATCGACATCGGCGACCACGTGTACACCGGCCCCTACGTGTACATCACCGACCAGAACCACTCCTACGCCAACACCGAGATCCCCGTCGGCCTCCAGTGGCCGGTCGACGACCCGGTCAGCATCGGCGCCGGGACCTGGATCGGCGCGAACGCGGTGATCCTGCCCGGCGTCCACCTGGGCCGCAACTCCGTGGTGGCGGCCGGGACGGTCGTGCGCCCGGGCACCTACCCCGACCACGCCGTCATCGCCGGGATCCCCGGCAAGGTCGTGCGCACCCACGACGCCGAACTGGGCTGGCAGCCGCCGCTGCGCGGCACCGGCACCCCCACCCGGGTGCCCACCCCCGCCACCGGTCCGCTGCCCGGCGCCCCGGAGGAGCCCCCGCAGCCCGGCACCCCGACCCGCTTCCCGCCCGCCTGACCGGGGGCGGCACGGCGCCGCACGGGCCGCCGCGTCCGCCTCCGGCGCGGCGCCGTGCCCGTGCCCGTGCCCGTGCCCGACGGGGTCTACGCGGCCGGACCGGTCCCACCGGGCGTCCCCGCCCCCGCCGGCGGTCCGACCGGCCGTACCGGGGCGCCGAGGGGACGGCGTTCGCGCAGGAAGAGGGCCTGTGGAAAACGGGTCGGACGAGGTCGGCGGGCACTATCGTGGTGCCCATGAAGTTCGACGGATTCGAGACGCTGGCCATCCACGCGGGCCAGGAGCCGGACGCGGGCACCGGGGCCGTGGTGGTGCCGATCTACCAGACCAGCACCTACGCCCAGGACGGCGTGGGCGGGTTGCGCCGGGGGTACGAGTACTCGCGCACCGGCAACCCCACCAGGGCCGCGCTGGAGGAGTGCCTGGCCGCACTGGAGGACGGCGTACGCGGCCTGGCGTTCGCCTCCGGCATGGCCGCCGAGGACACCCTGCTGCGCACGGTGCTGTCCCCGGGCGACCACATCATCATCCCCGGCGACGCCTACGGGGGCACCTTCCGCCTGGTCTCCAAGGTGGTCGAGCGCTGGGGCGTCACCTGGGACGCGGTGGACCAGACCGACATCGACGCGGTGCGCGCGGCGGTGCGCCCGCAGACCAGGGTGATCTGGACCGAGACGCCCACCAACCCGCTGCTCAACATCACCGACATCGAGACGGTGGCGCAGATCGCCCACGACGCCGGGGCGATCCACGTCGTGGACAACACGTTCGCCTCGTCCTACCTGCAGCGGCCGCTGACCCTGGGCGCCGACGTCGTCGTCCACTCCACCACCAAGTACCTGGGCGGGCACTCCGACGTCGTCGGCGGCGCGCTCGTGGTGGCCGACGCCGAACTGGGCGAGCGGCTGGCGTTCCACCAGAACACCATGGGTGCTATTCCGGGGCCCTTCGACTCGTGGCTGACCCTGCGCGGGGTCAAGACCCTGGGCGTGCGGATGGACCGGCACAGCGCCAACGCCGAGAAGGTGGTGGCCGCTCTGGACGGCCACCCGGCGGTGCGGCGGGTCTACTACCCGGGCCTGGAGGGGCACCCGGGCCACAAGATCGCCGAGCGGCAGATGCGGTCCTTCGGTGGGATGGTCTCCTTCGCTCTGCGCGACGGGGAGAAGGCTGCTCTGGGGGTGTGCGAGCGTACACAGGTCTTCACGCTGGGCGAGTCCCTGGGCGGGGTGGAGTCCCTGATCGAGCACCCGGGGCGGATGACGCACGCCTCCACCGCGGGCTCCCCGCTGGAGGTTCCGGCGGATCTGGTCCGGATCTCCGTGGGCATCGAGTCTGCTGACGACCTGGTGGCGGATCTGCTGCAGGCGCTGGAGGGCTGAGTCCCGGCCGGGCCCCTGGGGGACCGGGGGCCGGTCACGGCGCTCGCGGCCGTGCCGCGCGGGCTCTGCGGCGACGCTGCCGGGCCCGACGCGGCGCTCCTGCTCTCTCCGGGGGAGTGGGCTGTCAACGGGGCCGGCACTCCGTCGTGCCGTGCGCGGGGTGTTCCGAACCGTTCCGGCTAGACCGTGGTGGGCGTACGGTCCCGCTCGGGGGCGGGTCGGGGTGCGGGGATGCGGGCGGCGGTCCCGCGGGGGCTCGTGTTGGCGAAGCGGAGTCCGACGATCAGGCTTCCGGTGCGGGAGAGGGCGCTGTTGTCGTCCTCCTCACGGAGGGAGCGGTAGCCGCCCCGTCCGTCCTGGCGGCGGATGCCGATCGAGACTGCGAGGAAGAACCCGGCGGCCAGGGCCAGGAGGAGGCCGCCGACGGCGATGATGACGCTTGCGAACATGGTCTCGTTCTCCGTGTGTTCGTGTTCCTTATCCGGTCGGGGTGCCGCCACCGGTCGGTGGGGCCCGGTACCGCGGGCGCGGTATCCGTCTGCGGGCGGTGGGCGGTTCGGCCCTCAGCCTCGATCGTCGCTTTTCCGAGTGGCCACCTGGCAGCGCCACCGTGTACTGAGGGTGGCCTTCACCTAGTATGGGTTCATCAGAACCGGACGGACCTGTTTGGCTGGTGTACCGATCACCTTGTTGGTACAAGCTAAGTTGTTGGTCTAGTGCTACCCCCTAGAGGGCTGACTTATGCGGGCAGAAAGTAGATATCGACAGATCGCCCGGGCGTTGCGACGGGAGATACAGGAGGGGAGCCTGCCCCTCGGCGGGCAGCTGCCCTCGGAGAAACAGCTCGAGGAGCGTTTCAGCGCTTCCCGCAACACGGTCAGGCTGGCCCTGGGCATGCTCCGCAACCAGGGGCTGATCGTCAGCCGCCCCGGTCGCGGCCACTTCGTCCAGGACGTGGTCCCCGAGACCTTCCACGCCAACAGGTCCAAGGGCGTCGACGGGTTCAACGAGTCCAACATGGCCGGGCAGACCCTCGAGGAGCTCCAGCTCCTCAGCGCCAACGCCGACCTGGCCAGCCGGCTGCGCGTGCCGGAGGGCGACATGACCGTGGTCCGGCGCATGTACCGCTTCTCCGGCGAGATCTCCGGGTCCATCAGCTCCGCCTTCTACCCGATGGACCTGGTCCAGGGCACGGCCCTCATGCTGCCCGAGGACGTGGAGAGCGCCCTGTCGATCCTGGCCGAACACGGCCACCGCCAGGTCGGGTTCGTGGACGAGCTGGAGACCCGGATGCCCAGCCCCAGCGAGGCCGCCCAGCTCGAGCTGCCCCCCGGGGTGCCGGTGCTGTGGGTCCACCGCACCGACCTGTCCGAGGAACGGCCGATCCGCGTGGTCGAGACCGTCTACGCCGGCCACAGCATCCGCTACCAGTACGAGCACGGTGACATCAGTGCCTACCACCGCGACTGACCCGCGCACCCCCCGAGAGAAAGCAAGCGGGCCGGAGGCCCTTCCGTTGAGGGTGGTGGTGGGCGACGTGCGGGCACCCGCCCCCTCGGGCCGGTGCTCCGGGGGGTAGGCGGCCCTCCGCGCGGGGGAGAACCCCGGGCAGGGGTCATCCGTTGAGAGTGTGGGAGGGCCCGGGGCCCCACGGGCCCCCGACGGCCGACGACGACCGGACGAACAGGGCTGAGGACACGCATGAGCACGTCGAAGAAGACGGTGGTCGCCGATCACCTGCGCGAGGCCCTGTCCCGCGGCGACTACAAGCCCGGTGAGCGCCTACCGGCCGAGGAGGAGCTCGCCGAGCAGTTCGGCGTGTCCCGTGCCACCGCCCGGCTGGGCATGCGCATCCTCCAGGACGAGGGGGTCATCGCCATCCAGGCCGGGCGCGGCGCCTTCGTCGCCGACCACCGGCCCATCGTCCACCTGGCCACCCCGGTGTCCGGCGGCACCGACTCCGAGCGGTTCGAGGACGGCTACCAGCCGCACCTGCGCGAGGCCGGCTACGACCAGGTCGAGCAGCGGATCAAGGTCAGCCTCGACACCATGCGCCCCCGGGTGGCCAAGCGCCTGCGCTGGGGCGGCGAGGAGGAGGGCCCCCACGGGGGCCTGGTCGTCATCCGCTCCTGCGACCGGTTCGTCGAGGGCGGCCTGTGGCAGTCCCAGATCACCTACTTCCCGTTCACCATCGCCAGCAACACCCCGCTGATGTCCCCCCAGCACCTGGAACAGGGCGTCGCCTCCGTACTGCGCGAGCTGGGGCACAGGGAGGAGTGGAACTGGGACATCGTGGGCGCCCGCATGCCCTCCCAGGACGAGGCGGACTCCTTCAACCTGGGCCCGGGCATCCCGCTGCTCGTCCACGAGCGGGTGGTCTACGACGGCGACCGCCCGCTGCGCTTCACCGAGACGGTCATGCCCGCCAACCGCCACCAGCTCCTGTACTCCGGCGGCGACGCCCCGGAGGAACTGCTGCTCATGGCCTCCGACGTCAACATCTTCGAGCGCTGAGGCACACGCGCAGGCGCATGTGAGCCCGGCTCATGCACGCGGCCACGGCCGCCCGCCGAGGTAGGTGTCCAGCAGCAGGGGCGCCAGCGCGTCCGCGTCCGCGGACACAGCGTCCACCCCGCGCCGCCGTACCACCAGGTCGCGGAACGCGCGCAGCCGCGGGTCGTCGGAGAGCAGGAAGAACGTCACCCGCGACCCGTCGCGCAGGGCGGCGTCCAGTTCGGCGACCGTCACCTCCACGGTGCGCGGACCGGCGGGCCAGGAGAACCGGGCGTCGCCGTCCTCGCCCAGGTGGGCGGTGGGCTCCCCGTCGGTGACCACCAGGACCCGGTGGGCCAGGCCGGGGTGGCGCCTGCGGTGTCCGCGGGCCAGCCGCAGCGCGTGGTGCAGGTTGGTGCCGGGGACCCGGCCCCAGGGGTGGGCCACCAGCTCGGCGGGCCCAGCCTCGCGGGCGGTCTCGCCGAACCCCACCCACTGCACCCGGTCGCCGGGGTGGCGGCGCACCAGCGCGTCCAGTGCCAGGGCGGTGCGCACGGCGGCCTCGTGCAGGGAGCGCTCCGCCATGGAGTGGGACAGGTCCACCAGCAGCGAAACCGCCAGCCCGGCGGACGGCTCGGTCTCGGCCGACCGCAGGTCCCCGGCGTGCAGCGCCGCCGTGTCGGCGGGGTCGGCGGCCCGGCGCAGCATCGCCCGGCGCAGGGTGGCCACCGCGTCCAGCGGCCGGTCCGCCCGGTAGGGGACGTCCCGGCCGGTCGGGTCGCCGCCGGGGCCGCCCTCCCGGCCTCCCGGATGCGGCCCGGGGCGGGGCGCGTCGCGCACCTCGCCCAGCGCCACCTCGGCCAGCCGCCGCAGCTCGCGCGGGCTCAGCCCGTGGTCGGCCCGGTCCAGGCGCTCCCACAGTCCGCGGCCCCCGGCTCCCAGGACGCGGCCCAGCAGGGGGCCGGGGGAGTCCAGGGCCTCCAGGGCGGACCGGTCGCCGTCCGCGTAGCGGGCCACCGCCTTCTCCACGGCGACGACGGCGTCGTCGGGGCCCGGCACGCCCGCGATCAGGTCGAGCAGGGCGCGGGCGGCCTCGACGGCCTCCTCGGGCGGCGGGTCGGGTTCGGCCAGGGGGTCGGGGCCTCCCATGTACGCCCGGTACCGGAACCTCACAGCCACTACCTCCAGGGTGTGCACGACGAACCGGTATGTTCCCGGCTTTCAGAACCGGTAGACGCCTCCGTCGGCAACGATGTCCTTGGACAGCCGCCGCTCCAGGTAGAGGCCTTCCAGTGCGAACTCGACCACGGCGGCGGCCAGGCCGGGGGAGACCGGGCCGTCCTCCTCCTCGGGTGCGGCGGCCGCGACCATCGCCGCCAGCCCGGGCACCGGCCCGACCCGGCGCAGCAGCTCGTCGGCGCCCACCAGGTCGCCGCTCTCCACCGTGCCCCCCGCGGCGAACCGGTCGGCCAGCGGGGCCAGGTCGGCGGCGCCCAGCCGGGCGCGGAAGGTGTCGGCGACGGCGCGGCGCAGCAGCCCCAGCAGGACGGCCTCCCCGTCCTCCTCGTACCCCATCGCGAACTCGACCTTGCCCAACAGGGAGGGCACGGCGGCGGGCAGGTCGCACACCCGGGCCACCGGCACCCCCTCCCCGGCCAGCGCGGACCGGCGCAGGGCCGAGGCGGCCACCGTCTCCACCGCCGCCACCGCGAAACGCACCGACACCCCCGAGCGGGGGTCCGCCTTCTTGGAGGCGCGGGTCAGCCGGGTGAACCGGGCGACGGCCTCCCACAGGTGCCCGGGGACCAGGGTGCCCTCCGGCACCGCCGCCTCCTGGCGCAGCACCGCCCGCTCGTCGTCCAGGGTCGGCGGGTAGTGGGTGCGCACCTGGGCGCCGAACCGGTCCTTGAGCGGGGTGACGATCCTGCCCCTGTCGGTGTAGTCGTCGGGGTTGGCGCTGGCCAGCAGCAGCAGGTCCAGCGGCAGGCGCAGGGCGTAACCGCGGATCTGCAGGTCGCGCTCCTCCAGCACGTTGAACAGCGCGACCTGGGCGCGCGCGGGCAGGTCGGGCAGCTCGTTGACGCAGAACACGCCCCGGTTGGCGCGCGGGACCAGGCCGTAGTGGACGGTCTCGGGATCGCCCAGGGAGCGGCCCTGCGCCAGCCGGGCCGGGTCGATGTCGCCGATGAGCTCGGCGGTGCCGGTGTCGGGGGTGGCGAGCTTCTCCCCGTAGCGTTCACCGCGGTGGCGCCACACCACCGGCAGGTCGCCGCCCTCCTCGGCGGACCGGCGCAGGCAGGACGGGCACACCGGGGCGTAGGGGTGATCGTTCACGGAACATCCGGCGACCGCGGGCGACCACTCGTCCAACAGGTCGGCGACGGCCCGCAGGAGCCGGCTCTTGCCCTGGCCGCGCTCGCCGAGCAGCACCACGTCGTGCCCGGCCAGCAGGGCCCGCTCCAGGGCGGGCAGCACCGTGGCGTCGAACCCGTGCATGCCGGGGAAGCGGGGCAGCCCGCAGGCCATGCGGGACAGCAGGTTCGCGCGGACCTCGGCGGCGACGGTGCGGTGCTCGTGGCCGGAGGCCCGCAGTCCGGACAGCGTCCGGGGCAGGGCGGGGGGCGGCGGAGGTGTCACCCTCCAGAACCTATCGCCCGGGGCGGCCGATGGTGGCCGGGACCGGTCCCGGCCGGGCCCCGCGCCCGGCCCGGGGTGGGACAATGACAGAGGGTGGCACCCGCGCTCGGCGGGTCCGGTGACGAGGAGGAGTCCAGCCGGTGGCGCGGTTCGGCGATGCACTGACGACCGGGGCGGACCTGGTGAACGCGGCCGAGCGCGCCGCGCTCACCGCCCTGGCCCGCCTCGACGGCCCGGCGGACCTGGTGTGCTTCTTCATCTGCGGCTCCGACACCGAGGAGGTCTCCCTGGCCGGGGCCCGGGTGATGGAGCTGGCGGGCGACGCGGCCACCCTGGGGTGCAGCGGCACCGGTGTCATCGGCGGCGGCCGGTCGGTGGAGGGCCAGGGCTCGGTCAGCGTGTGGTGCGCCCGGCTGCCGGGGGTTGAGATCACCCCGTTCCGGCTGGACACGGTGGTGGAGGGCGAGCGGCTCACCGTGGTGGGCATGCGCGAGCCCGGGCCGCGCGACCGCGCCGCCCTGCTGCTGGTCAACCCCTACGAGTTCCCCGCGCGGGAGTTCGTGCGCGAGTCCACCCGGGCGCTGGGCGGGCTGCCGCTGGTGGGCGGGATGGCCGACGGGATGCTGGGCGAGGGCTCGGTCCGGCTGTTCTGCGACGGGTCGGTGGCCGAGAACGGCGCGGTGGGCGTGCTCATCGGCGGCGAGGGCGTGCTGGGCGCCGTGGTGAGCCAGGGCTGCCGCCCGATCGGACCGGCGATGACGGTGACCGGTTCGCGGGACAACGTGGTCAAGGAGCTGGCCGGGGTATCCGCCTACACCCGCCTGGAGGAGCTGCTGGAGACGCTCCCCGAGGAGGACCGGGAGATGGCGGCGCAGGGCCTGTACCTGGGCATCGCCATGGACGAGTACGCCGACCACCACGAGCAGGGCGACTTCCTCATCCGCTCGCTGACCGGCGCCGACGCCGAGGCGGGGACGCTGGTCGTCGACGAGTCGGTCGAGGTGGGGCAGACGGTCCGCTTCCAGGTGCGCGACGCCGGGACCGCGGACGAGGACCTGGCCCGGCGGCTGGCCGACTTCGGCGAGCGCCACCGGGTGGGGGCGGGCCTGCTGTTCTCCTGCAACGGGCGGGGCGCGGCCCTGTTCCCGCACGCGGACCACGACGTGCTGGCGGTCCGTCGGGTTCTGGGAGCCGAGGCGGTCGCGGGGTTCTTCGCGGCGGGCGAGATCGGCCCGGTCGGCGGGGTCAACCACCTGCACGCGTTCACGGCCTGCCTGCTGGCCTTCACCTGAGCGGACGCCGTCCTCCACGCGGCGAGCCGGACCTTTACCTGCGCACCACCGACACTCGACGCGCGCTGCTTGAGCCCGCACGCCTCCATGCCCCTTACTGAGAGTGCGTTATCTGCGCACTCTGTGTGATCAAAGGGAAAGGTCCATCATGACCGGAAGGTGTGCGTCCATCACGAACCGCATGCGCGGCAGACGCTGGGCGGTGGTGGGGGCCCTGGTCCTGCTGATCCCGGTCGGACCCCGGCCCGCCTTCGCGGAGGCCGGCTGGCTCCCCCAGGACCTGGAGTCTGCAGACCGCATCGGCCTGGTCCTGGACTCGGGGGCGCTGCGGCTGGAGGAGGGGGCCGCACCCGGGGCCTCGCTGCGCCGGGAGAACGGAGCCCGGGCCACCGGCCTGGCGACCTTCCCCGAGCAGTCCCTGGAGCGGCCCACCGACACCGTCGACGTACGCGTCGGCTCCTCCGGAGACCCCGAGGACGTGCTGGCCGAGGTGCGCGGCGTGCGCGCCGACGGCATGTGGACCGAGTGGCACCCCGCCCCCGGGGGCGGCGGCCGCATCGCCCTGTCCGCCGACGTCTCCCGGGTGCAGCTGCGGGTGGCCGTCGAGGGCTCCGAGACCTCCGTCACCGGCCTGGGCGTGCGCCCGCTGGAGGGCACCGGCGACCTCCCGGTCACCGGCCTGCCCGACGACCCCGGGACCGAACCCGGGACGCGGCCCGAGGGCGGCGGGGGCGGCGAGGACCCCGGGGACGACGGCGGCGACCCGCCCGGGGGCGAGGCCGACCACGACGCCGAGCCGTCCGGGGACGGGACCGGCCGCGGCGACGACATCCCCGAGCGCCCCTTCTCGGCGCGCCTGTTCGCCACCCGCATCGGCCTGGTGGGGGAGACCACCGCCAACGGGCACACCATCCGCCAGAACGACCACTTCGTCGCCCTGCCCTCCCGGCGCGGCCTGGCCGCCCGGGGCGGCGGCGAATACACCGTCCGGGTGTGCAGCACCGGTGCCCTGGGACCGGACGGCAAGGGCGACACCGAGGGCCACGAGCCCCGCTGCGCCTACCTCCCCGTCTGGGACGTGGGCCCCTGGAACATCACCGACGACCACTGGAACGCCGAGCGCCAGTCCTGGCGCGACCTCGACCGGGGCCGCCCCCAGGCCCAGGCCGCCTACGCCGAGGGCCACAACGGCGGCCTGGACGGGTTCGGCCGCCGGGTCCGCAACCCCGCCGGGATCGACCTGGCCGACGGGGCGTTCAACGGCGGGCTCCGACTGCCCACCAACGGCTGGGTGCAGGTCGACTACCTGTGGACGGGCGAGTACCGCCACCGCATCGAGGTCACCACGGCCACCCGGCGCGACCCGGTCGTGGTGCGCGGCGGGCCGGGCCCGGAGCACCCCGCGATCGGCCTGGCCGCCCACGCGGCGAACATCGACGTCATCTGCCGGGCCGGCGGCGCGTCGGCCACCGGCCCCCGGGGCACCGACGACACCTGGTACCGGATCGGCGAGGACCACTACATCCCGGCCGTGTACGCCGAGGGCGGCGCCGACGCCCCCTCCTGTACCTAGGGTGCGGAACCGTCCCCGGTCCGCACGACCGCGGTCAGGGACAGCCGGTCGTGCAGGGCCCGGCCCGCGGGGGAGGCGGCGCCCAGGCTCTCGACCAGGGTGAAGCACGGTCCGACGCAGGGCAGGGCCTGGGGCAGGCAGAGCACGGCGGCGCGCACCGCGGCCTGCCCGCGGGTGGGGCGGCCGCCGCCGGGGCCGACCACTGCGATGCCCACCATCGCCTTGCCCGGGGTGGCCCCCCGCAGGACCAGGAAGAGCCACTCGTAGAGGAACAGCAGCACGGCCCCGCCGCCCAGCACCAGCCCCGCCCAGAACAGCGCGCCGGCGTACCCGTCGACGGGGACCGCCGTCGCCGGGAGCGCCGCGAGCGCGAGCAGCACCGAGACGGCGGCCGCGGCCAGAACGAGGTCGATGAACCGGGCCGTCGCGCGCAGCGAGAGCGGGGCCGGCACCGCTCCGGGGCCCGGGGCCACGCCGGGGTCGCCCCCCTCCATCCGACGCACCCCCCTCAGCGGCGGGAGAGCACGACGACGGTCCCGGACACGCGGTCGTGCAGGGCCCGGCGCTCCTCGCCCAGCGCCGCCATGCTCTCCATGAGGCTCAGCAGGTGGCCCACGCACGGCAGGGACTGGGGCAGGCAGAAGAAGGCCGCCCGGCCCATGGCCCGGCCCTGGGTGAGGCGGCCGCCGTCCGGCCGGGTCACCTTCAGGCCGAGCATCATCTTGCCCAGGGTGGCGCCCCAGGTGACCAGGAACAGCCAGTCGTAGAAGAACAGCAGCAGGCCCCAGCCGAAGAAGAACAGCCACGCCCACACCTCGCCCTGGGCGTCGGACGTCTCCGCGCCCCCGGTGAGGAGCACGATGACGAACGCCATCAGGATGAAGAACGCCGTGGCCGCGACCAGTGCCAGGACGTAGTCGACGAGCCGGGCCGCCAGGCGGCGGCCGAACGTGGCCGGTACGGGCCCCGCGGGCTCGGGCGGCGGCACCGGCGCACCCCAGCCCGCCTGCGGGAGCGGAGGGGGCGGAGGGGGCGGGCTCGCCGGACCCCAGGCGCCCTGGGGAGGACGGCCGCCGTGACCGGGGTCCTGCGGGTTCCAGTAAGGCGAGGACATCGGGCCCTTTCGGTGGTCGGGGGGCGGCGCCCGTCGGCCGCCCTCAGAGGTTACGACGCACCCGGCCTTCCGTGGGATGCCTCCGGTGTACCGGTTCCTCCCGACACATGCGGTGAGGGGCGGCCGCAGCCGCCCCTCACCGCAACGACCCCCTCGGGGGCCGCCCTACATTCCGCTGTAGGGCACCGCCTCGATGATCTCGACTCCGAGGCTCTTGCCGTTGGGCAGCTGGTAGCTGACCTTCTCACCGACGGCCTTGCCGTTGATCGCCGAGCCGAGCGGCGAGCGCGGGGAGTACACGTCGATCGGGGACCCGCTCTCCTCACGGGAGGCGAGCAGGAAGGTGACCTCCTCGTCGTCGCCGTCGAACATGACGGTGACGGTCATGCCGGGGCCGACCACCCCCTCGGTCCGGGGCGCCTCGCCGACCCGCGCGGTGCGCAGGATCTCGGTGAGCTGGAGGATGCGGGCCTCCATCTTGCCCTGCTCCTCCTTGGCGGCGTGGTAGCCGCCGTTCTCCTTGAGGTCGCCCTCCTCGCGGGCCGCTTCGATCTTCTCCGCGATCTCGATGCGCCCGCTCCCCGTCAGGTGGTCCAGCTCGGCCTTGAGCCGGTCGTACGCCTCCTGGGTGAGCCAGGTGACGTTGTCATCGCGGGTCTGGGTCACGGGAACTCCTTGTGTACTAGTAGCAAAGGCCACCAGGCGGCCAGAGCTGAACTTACGAGAATATCACCGTGTGTCATGGGACACGGTTCCCGAACGTCCGGCTCCGTCACCGGGACCGGCGGGGAAAGGGGTTCGGCGGTGTCAGTCCTGCGAACCTTGTTCCCTGCACGAGGCCACTTCTACCGTTGAAGCCTGACGAACCGTTTCAACGGTCGTGGAGACCATGCGGTTCCCGGCCTCCGTCGTGACGGTCCTCTGGCCGACCTCCACCAGGCGTTCGTCCAGCGCGCGGATCAGGCACACGGCCCCGTCGCGGCTGTTCACCTCGTAGCTGATGGTCGCCTCGGTGGACGACGGCGCCGACGAGGTGATCACCTGGTGGTACACGCCCCCGCCCAGCCCGGAGTAGCTCATGACCGCGTAGCCCCACCCGGCGGCGCACAGCACGGCGAACAGCGCCGCGATCACGAAGAAGACCGGGCCGTTGCCGTGGCGTTTGCGCAGGGCGGGTGCTGTCTCCTCGTCGGGGGCGGCCGCGTCGGCGGCCGGCTCGTCGGCGCTCTTCACGGCGTCTTCCTCCGGGGTGGTGGGCATCGGGAATCTCCGTACACGGGGACGGTGTTGTCTAAGATATCCCCGACCTGACAGACCCCCCGCGCGGCCCGCACCAAGTCGTCGACGTGCCGTGACCAGGGGTGCCGGACGGTACGCCCCTGCGTCCGTCGACCGAGTCAAGGAGAACCCTTCGTTGTCCGAGCGCCTGCGGCTCATGGCCGTTCATGCCCACCCCGATGACGAGTCGAGCAAAGGCGCGGCCACCATGGCGCGCTACGTCGCCGAAGGAGCGGAAGTGCTGGTCGTCACCATGACCGGTGGCGAACGCGGCGACATCCTCAACCCCGCGATGGAGCGGCCCGACGTCCGCGAGAACATCGCGGAGGTGCGCCGACGCGAGATGGACCGGGCCCGCGAGATCCTCGGCATCCGCCAGGAGTTCGCCGGCTTCGTCGACTCGGGCCTGCCCGAGGGCGACCCGCTCCCGCCGCTGCCCGAGGGCTGCTTCGCCCTCACCCCGGTGGAGGAGGCCGCCGCACCCCTGGTGGAGTCCATCCGCCGCTTCCGCCCGCACGTGATCCTCACGTACGACGAGAACGGCGGCTACCCGCACCCCGACCACATCATGACCCACAAGGTGTCGATGCACGCCTTCGACACGGCGGGCGACCCGGACGCCTATCCGGGCGCCGGCGACCCGTGGCAGCCCCTCAAGCTGTACTACTTCGTCTCGTTCCCGCCCGAGCGCTTCGAGGCGATCAGCGTCCTGCTGGCGGAGAAGGGGCTGGAGAACCCCTACAAGGAGTGGATCGACCGCATCAAGGACCGCGGTGACCGGCCCGTGTGGGAGATCACCACGCGGGTGGAGTGCGCCGAGTACTTCGACGTCGCGGAGAAGGCGCTGAAGGCGCACGAGACCCAGGTGGACCCCAACGGGTTCTGGTTCGCGGTGCCCAACGACCTCCTCGCCCAGGCCTGGCCGACCGAGGACTACCACCTGGTGCGGTCGCTGGTGGACACCGAGGTCCCGGAGACGGACCTCTTCGCGGGTGTCCGGGACACAGTGGGAGTATGAGCCTATGAACACCCTTCTCGTGTCCACCGCCGCGAGCGCCGACACGTTCACCCTGGACAAGTACACGGTCACCCCGGGCGTCCTGGGCTTCCTCGTCATCTTCGCCATCGGCGTGGCCCTGTACCTGCTCATGCGCAGTATGACCGGAAAGCTCAAGGCGGTGCGCGGCGAGCGCACGATCGACGAGCCGGTCGACGTCGCGGCCGCCCCGGCCCTGGTCGAGGCCGACGGCGAGAAGGGCGAGAAGAAGGACTCCTAGGGCGCTCCACGCGGACGCCCGCGGTCGGCCCGGCGCCGGGCCGACCGGTCCCCGCCGCACGCGGCCCGGTCGGTGCATCCGGCCGGGCCCGCCTACGATGGGGTCCATGCCGCCCGAGCCCTCCCCGTCGCTGCGCGACCGGGTCTACACCGAGCTCAGGTCCCGGATCATGGATCTGCGCCTGCTTCCGGGACACCGCGTCACCGAACGCGAGACGGCCGCCGAGCTGGGCGTCTCCCGGGTGCCCCTGCGCGAGGCCCTGCGGCTGCTGGAGGCCGAGGGGCTCGTCGTCCTGGTCCCGCGCCAGGGGGCCATGGTGGCCGGCTGGTCGCGCGAGGACATCGTCCACCTCTTCGAGGTGCGCGAGGAGCTGGAGCCGCTGGCCGCGCGCCTGGCCGCCGCCCGGCGCGACGAGGACGACCTGCGGCTGATGCGGGGCCTGCTCGACGAGGCGGCCCGGGCCCTGGCGGCGGGCGACGAGTCCGCCACCGCCGCCGCCAACGCGGGGTTCCACCGCGCCGTGCTGGGGGCCTGCGGCAACCCGCTGCTCCAGGAGATGATGGCGCCGCTGGAGGCCCGCGTGCAGTGGCTCTTCCACCTCACCCGGCACCGCGACACCCGTGAGCAGCGCGAGGAGCACGTCCGGGTGCTCGAACTGATCGAGCGCCGGGACGCCGAGGGGGCCGCGGCCCTGTACCGCGCCCACGTCGCCGCCGGGCTGGAACCGACGCTGGCCGTGGCGGAGACCTGGGAGCACTTCGACCCGGTCGACGTCACCCGCGGCCGCAACCGCAGGTAGCCCGCGCCGCCGCCCGGGAGGTGCCCCCGCCGGGCGGGCCCGGGTGGCAGAGTGGGGGTATGTCCAACCGCCTGCGCGACGCGACCAGCCCGTACCTGCTCCAGCACGCCGACAACCCCGTCGAATGGTGGCCCTGGGGGGAGGAGGCCTTCGCCGAGGCGCGCCGCCGCGACGTGCCCGTCCTGATCTCCGTCGGCTACGCGGCCTGCCACTGGTGCCACGTCATGGCCCACGAGTCCTTCGAGGACGCGGCGACCGCCGCCCGCATGAACGACCTCTTCGTCAACGTCAAGGTGGACCGAGAGGAGCGCCCCGACGTCGACGCCGTCTACATGGAGGCCACCCAGGCCATGACCGGCCAGGGCGGGTGGCCGATGACGGTGTTCGCCACCCCCGACGGCGCCCCCTTCTACTGCGGCACCTACTTCCCGCGCGACCACTTCCAGCGGCTGCTGGAGGGCGTCTCCCAGGCCTGGCGGACCAGGCGCGGCGAACTCCTCGACCAGGGGCGCCGGGTCGTGGAGGCCCTGGGCGCGCCCCGCACCCTGCCCGACGCGCCCCCGCCGGACGCGGCCCTGCTCGACCTGGCGGTGCGGGCGCTGGTGCGCGACTACGACACGACGGCGGGCGGGTTCGGCGACGCGCCCAAGTTCCCGCCGTCGATGCTGCTGTCCTTCCTGACCGCGCACGACGAGCGCACCCGCCCCCTCCAGAGCTCCGACGAGCCCACCCCCTCCTGGCTGATGGCGCTGGGTACCGCCGACGCCATGGCCCGGGGCGGCATCTACGACCAGCTCGGCGGCGGGTTCGCCCGCTACTCGGTCGACCGGGAGTGGGTGGTGCCGCACTTCGAGAAGATGCTCTACGACAACGCCCTGCTGCTGCGCGCCTACGCCCGGATGGCACGCCGCCCGGCCGAGCCCGGCCCGGCCGGCGAGGCGTCCGCGGCGCTGCTGCGCCGGATCGCCGAGGAGACCGCCGACTGGATGCTGCGCGACCTGCGCACCCCCGAGGGGGGCTTCGCCTCCGCGCTGGACGCCGACAGCGACGGGGAGGAGGGCACCTACTACGTGTGGACCCCCGGGCAGCTGCGCGGGGTGCTGGGCGAGGAGGACGCCGCCTTCGCGGCCGAGGTGTTCGGGGTGACGGAGGAGGGCACCTTCGAGCACGGCTCCTCGGTGCTGCGCCTGCCGTCCAGTCCGGCCGACACCTGGAGGTACGAGCGGGTCAGGGCCGCCCTGCTGGCCGCCCGGGAGGAGCGCACGCCCCCGGCCCGCGACGACAAGGTGGTGGCCGCGTGGAACGGGCTGGCCGTGGCGGGCCTGGCCGAGGCCGGGATCCTGCTGGAGCGGCCCGAGCTGGTGGACGCCGCCCGGGAGGCCGCCGAGCTGCTGCTCTCGGTGCACCTGCGCGACGGGCGGCTGGTGCGCACCTCCCGCCACGGGGCGGCCGGGGGGAGCCCCGGGGTGCTGGAGGACTACGCCGACGTCGCCGAGGGGCTGATCGCCCTGCACGGCGCCACCGGGGAGGCCCGCTACGCCCACGTCGCGGGGGAGCTGCTGGAGGTGGTGCTGGAGCGCTTCACCGACGGGGAGGGCGGCTTCTACGACACCGCCGACGACGCCGAGAAGCTGTTCAACCGGCCCCAGGACCCCACCGACAACGCCGTGCCCTCGGGCCGCTCCGCGGCCGCCGGGGCGCTGCTGTCCTACGCGGCGCTCACCGGTTCGCGCCGCCACCGCGAGGCCGCAGAGCGGGCGCTGGTCCCGGTGGGCCTGCTGGCGGAGAAGGCGCCCCGGTTCGCCGGGTGGGGACTGGCGGCCGGCGAGGCGCTGCTGGCCGGCCCGCTGGAGGTGGCGGTCGTGGGCGACCCCGCGGACCCGGCCACCCTGGAACTGGTGCGCACCGCGCTGGTCCACGCCCCGATCGGCACCGTGCTCTCGCGCGGTGACGGTCTCGACGACGGGGGTGTGCCGCTGCTGCGCGACCGGGTCCGGGTGGGCGGGCGGCCCACGGCGTACGTGTGCGAGGGGTTCGTGTGCCGCCTCCCCGTCACGTCGCCGGAGGACCTCCGCGACCTCCTCACCCGGAGGGGATGAGGCGGGAGCGGGCCCGCGGCCGGATCAGCCCAGGACCGTGTGGTCGATGATCTCGTTCACCAGGTCGGGCCGGTAGTCCGGCTGGCGGACCTCCAGGTACAGCGTGGCGGGTTCCCCGGGCCGGTGTACGGCGGCGCTGGTGAAGGCCCCGGTGCCGTTGCACTCGGGCCAGTCCCACGCCGTGCCCTCCCAGCCCCCGGTGTGGACCTCGCGGCGCGCGGGGTCCCCCGGGCAGGGGTCGACTTCGGCGACCCGCGCCAGGTCGCGGGCGCCGGGCACCACGGTCGCGTACACCCCGTAGGACGGGATTTCGGTGGAGTGCCAGTCGTCGGCGTCGGTGGCCACCAGCAGCCCGGGCCCGGCCCCGGCGTCGGCCGCGGCGGGCCGCGCGGCCAGGTCGGTGTGGAACTCCCGCGCCCACACCGAGGGCACGTCCATGCGGATGTCCTGGCCGGCGTGGCGCACCGTGGTCAGCGCCAGGCCCGGTGCGCCGACCGAGGCGGTGAGCACACCCGCCCCCAGCACGGACACGGCCACCATGGCGGCGGCCCGCCGCCACGGCATCCGGTACCTCTGCCACCACGGGTCGGCCCTGGGCAGGTCGGGCGCCATACGGATGGAGCGGACCCGGTCGGTGAAGGTCTTGGCGTCGGCCGGGCGGCTCTCCCGGTCGACGGACAGCGCCGACAGGATGAGCTCGTCCAGTTCCCGCGGCAGTCCTGGCCGGATGCGGCCAGGCGGGACGCGCACCGGCGGGCGCGAGGGCGGCTTGCCGGTGATCAGCTCGTAGGCGACGGCGCCCAGCGAGTACACGTCCGAGCGCACGTCCAGGTCGCCGCCGGGGATGCTCTGCTCCGGCGACATGTAGCCGGGCGTCCCGGCCGCGGCGGTGAACCCCGACGCCTCGTCGATGGCCTTGGCGAAGCCCAGGTCGGCGACGAGCACCCGCTGGCCCACCGGGGAGGACTGGAGCAGAACGTTGGAGGGCTTGATGTCCCGGTGGATGGTGCCGTGGTTGTGCAGCACGGTGATGCCCTGGCCGATCTCGGTCAGCAGCCGCAGCGCCTCGTCCAGCGGCAGCGGCCCCCGGCGGATGAGATCCGCCACGCTGCCCTGGTCGGCGTAGGTCATCACCATGTACGGGCGGCCGTCGGGGAGGACGTCCACGTCGTGGACCGCGACCAGCCAGGTGGAGTCGGTCTGGCGCAGGATGCGCGCCTCCTCCAGGAACCGGTGCTGGATGTCCATCTGGTGCGCCCAGTTCTCGGCGAGTACCTTGATGGCGACCGGGTAGTTCAGCAGGTCGTCCTGGGCGAGCCAGACGGTGGCGAAGGAGCCCGACCCCAGGCGCCGGATGACGCGGTAACGGCCGAAGGCCTCGGGTTGGCTCATTTCCGCCTCGGTCTGTCAGGGGTGGATACGCGGTCGTTGCCCACTAATACACCATCTACACCTTCGCGTTGACTCTTGCGGATATGATCCCCTCTCCGGGTAGCGCGGACCCCGCCGGGGGATGGAAACTGGTGGGAACCCCCGCGGGCCGCCGATGCCCTGTAACGGCCGGGCGGAATACGAAACCGCGTCGACCACGGACCCCGTTCGCGGGAGGACCGGGAGGAAGGAACGAGGCGGAGCCGTTGGGGCCCCGTGGACGTCCTATTGACGTGTGGCCCTCCGATCGTGGGCGCACAGCGCCGAACAGCGGACGGCCGGACGTCTGCCGTCAGTCAGGGAGAGACCAGCCATGCGCAGTAGTCACCACACCGAGCACGAGGAGACCCCCGCGCCCCGTCGCCGGGTCGCGAGCAACGTCGACGAGGAGCTGGAGGAGCTCGCCCGCAGGTCCAGGGACGGCGACCCCGTCGCGCTGGACGCACTGCTCCGGCGGATCCAGCCCGAGGTGCTGCGCCGGTGCGCGCGCTTCCTGCCCTACCGGCAGGACGCCGAGGAGGCGTGCCAGGACGCCCTGCTCAGGGTGGCCCGCAAGATCGACAGCTTCAAGGGCGACTCCCTGTTCACGACGTGGCTGTACACCGTCGTGTCCAACTCCGCCCGCCAGACCTACCGCTCCATGAAGCGCCGCGCCGCCGAGTTCCCCACCGAGGCCGAGCGCATGCCCCACCAGCGCGACCCGCGCACCACCAGTGTGATCGCCGGATCCCGGATCGACCTGCTGGAGGCCCTCGACCAGTTGGAGAAGGACCGCCCCAACCTCGTGGCCCCCCTGGTCCTGCGCGACCTGTGCCAGATGGACTACAACGAGATCGCCTCGGAGCTGAACCTGGCCCTGGGCACGGTGAAGTCCCGTATCCACCAGGGGCGCAAGCACGTGCGCAAGTCCCTGGCCGTAACGTGACCCCCTGCGGCGAACTACTCTGGACGGTATCCCCGTCGGCATCTCCTGGCACAGGAGCGTGCTGTCCTTGATCCAGCTCTGAGAGGTTTTCGCCCATGGGGCTTCGCGACCCCTTGTACTGGCTCTACGAGCGGCGTCTGGAACGTCAGCTGCAGGGCCGGCAGATTCCCCGCCATGTCGGTGTAGCCATGGACGGCAACCGCCGGTGGGCGAAGAACAGCGGTCTGGCGGAGGCGGCGGAGGGCCACCGGGCCGGAGCGGACAAGATCTTCGAGCTGCTGCGCTGGTGCGACGAGATCGGTGTGCAGGTCGTCACGCTCTGGATGCTGTCCACCGACAACCTTTCGCGCGACGAGGCCGAACTCGGCGCTCTCGTGCAGATCATCGAGGAGACCATCGCCCGGCTGCGCGAGGAGGGGTGGAACACCCGGCCCGTCGGGGCACTCGACGTGCTGCCCGCGTCGACCGCCAGCGCCCTGAAGGAGGCGGAGGAGGCCACATCCGGTAACCCGGGGCTGGTTGTCAACGTCGCCGTCGGGTATGGAGGTAGACGTGAGATCGCCGACGCGGTTCGGTCGCTCCTCCACGAGGAGGCGGCCAAGGGCACCGGTATCCAGGAACTCGCCGAGCGCCTGGACATCGCCGACATCGCCCGGCACCTCTACACGCGCGGCCAGCCCGACCCGGACCTGCTCATCCGCACGTCCGGGGAGCAGCGCCTGTCCGGCTTCATGCTGTGGCAGAGCGTGCACTCGGAGTTCTACTTCTGCGAGGTCTTCTGGCCTGCTTTCCGCAGGGTGGACTTCCTGCGCGCATTGCGCTCGTACGGCGCGCGCAACCGTCGCTACGGTTCCTGAACCCCCGGTCCCGCCACGGAGTCACCCCTTAACGCGGTGTTCACCCCACCGGCCGGAAACGGACTGGAAAACGGGTTCTCGGACGCGTAGCTTCGGAAGAAGCGGGTGGCGTTCGCCCACCCGTTCGGGAGGCCCCGGCTCATTGATCCCCTCCGCCACCGCGGAACGTCAACGAGGAGGGCCGGACCCGGCCCTGTGGGGCCTGGTCCCGGTCCTCCATGATCCCGTGACAGTGGGGCGCCCGTGCGGCGCCCAAGGGGAGAACGAGTGGCTAGTTCCTCGACCGATCGCCGTGACACCCAGCCCCCCACCGCCGCCCTCGCGGAGGCGGAAGCGGACCGGCGCGTCTACGTGCTCGACACCAGCGTCCTGCTCGCCGACCCGCTGGCCCTGACCCGGTTCGCCGAGCACGAGGTGGTCATCCCCGTGGTGGTGATCACCGAGCTGGAGAGCAAGCGGCACCACCCGGAACTCGGGTACTTCGCCCGCAACGCTCTGCGCTTCCTGGACGACCTGCGGGTCGCCAACGGCCGCCTGGATCTCCCGGTGCCCGTCAACGACCTGGGCGGCACCCTGCGGGTCGAGCTCAACCACAGCGATCCGGACATCCTCCCGGCCGGTTTCCGACTGGGGGACAACGACACCCGGATCCTGACCGTCGCGCGCAACCTCCAAGAGGACGGCGGCGAGGTCGTGCTGGTGAGCAAGGACCTGCCGATGCGCATCAAGGCCTCCTCGATCGGCCTGGCGGCCGACGAGTACCGGGCCGAGCTGGCGATCGAGCACGGCTGGACGGGCATGGCCGAGCTGGACGTGGCCGCCCACCAGGTCTCGGAGCTGTTCGAGCACGGTGCCACCGACATCGAGGCCGCGCGCGAGCTCCCCTGCCACACCGGACTGGTGCTGGTCTCCGAACGCGGGAAGGCGCTGGGGCGGGTCCGCCCGGACAAGTCGGTGCGCCTGGTGCGCGGCGACCGCGACGTGTTCGGCCTGCACGGCCGCAGCGCCGAGCAGCGCATCGCCCTGGACCTGCTCACCGACCCCGAGGTGGGCATCGTCTCCCTGGGCGGCCGGGCCGGTACGGGCAAGTCGGCGCTGGCACTGTGCGCCGGACTGGAGGCGGTCCTGGAGCGCCGCCAGCACCGCAAGGTGATGGTGTTCCGCCCGCTGTACGCGGTCGGCGGCCAGGAGCTCGGCTACCTGCCCGGTACCGAGAACGACAAGATGACCCCGTGGGGGCAGGCGGTGCACGACACCCTGTCCGCCGTCACCACGGAGGACGTCATCGAGGAGATCGTGGACCGGGGGATGCTGGAGGTCCTGCCGCTCACCCACATCCGCGGCCGGTCGCTGCACGACGCGTTCGTCATCGTGGACGAGGCGCAGTCGCTGGAGCGGGGGGTCCTGCTCACCGTGCTGTCCCGGCTGGGGGAGAACTCGCGGGTGGTCCTCACCCACGACATCGCCCAGCGCGACAACCTGCGGGTCGGCCGCCACGACGGTGTCGTCGCGGTGATCGAGAAGCTCAAGGGCCACCCGCTGTTCGCGCACATCACGCTGACCCGGTCGGAGCGGTCCCCGATCGCGGCACTGGTCACGGAGATGCTGGAGAACTGACGGAGAAGGAAGAAGGGGTGCCCGCCTCCGGGAGGCGGGCACCCCGCTTCGTGCGCCCCCGCGGGGCGCACGCCGCCGGTCAGCGCATGCCGCCGATGAAGTGACCGAGCCGGCGCACCCGCTCCAGGTTGGCCTCGTAGCGGGCACCGACCAGCAGCAGCAGCGCGCCGATCACCGCGAACGGAACCCAGTTGGGCAGCAGCCGGGTCAGGTCCCACAGCGGCGGGCCGAACGCCCGCAGCGACGCGGCCGCCAGGACCAGGCCGCCGATGACCAGCGCCGCCTGGCTCCGCGCCCGCAGGCCCCACAGGACCACGGCCAGCGCGGCGGCCAGCAGCGCGGGCACCCGCCACGGCGTGTCCTCGCCCGCCAGCACCATCCCCAGGCCGGGCAGGAGCAGCAGGCACAGGCCCGCGGACAGGGACGCCCAGCTCGACGGCGGGCGCTCCGCCCTGCGGCCCCACTCCCAGCCGACGACCAGGGCGGCCAGGGCCGGGAGCGCGGTGTAGGCCTCCGGGACCGTCACGTTCCAGGCGGCCAGGGCGGTCCACAGGGCGCCCAGCATCAGCAGCGCGCCCACCGCCGCGGCCCAGCGGCGCTCCGGCCGGATCGCGGTGGCCAGGGCGATCACACCCACGACCGCCAGTGCCAGGGCGACGATCCCGCCGTGTGCGCCGTACAGCACGGCGACCCCCACGGACACCGCCGCCCACAGCGCGGCCGGGACCTCGGCCGCCTCCACCAGCGGCGAGCGCATCCGGGGCGCCGCCGCGGCCACCCCCGCCACCAGGGCGACGGGCGCCAGCGCCGCGTACTCCGCCGGTGCGCCCAGGGCCAGGGTGAGCGTGAACGCGAACCCGCCGGTCGCCGCGGTGGCCGCGGCGGTCGCCGCCACCGCGGTCGGGACGGTGCGGGCCAGCGCGGCCACCGCCGAGCCCAGAGCCGCCACGGCCAGCAGGACCGCGATGGTCGCGTACCGCTCGGCCAGCGCCCAGCCCAGCGCCTGGACCAGCGTCAGCAGGCCGGTGAGCCCGGGCAGCCAGGCGAAGGCCCGGTCCCGGGACAGCGCCGACCACAGGGCCAGGCCGGAGCCGACACCGACCGACACCGCCAGCGCCACCGCGAAGGGGGCGCCGGCGAGCACCGCCACGGGGACCAGGGCGGGCGGGACCGCCAGCGCGGCCGCGTGCCCGCTCCACCGGTCGGAGACCAGGGCGACCGCGCCGACCGCCACCGCGCCCGCCGCCAGCACGCCCAGGGCGATCAGCGGGTCGGGCCGGTCCCCCAGGCCCAGGAACACGTACGCGGGGTCGAGCAGCGCACCCGGCGAGGCCTGCGCCACCCCGTGGCGCCAGGAGACCGGCACCAGGGCGACGGCCGCCGTCGTCCCCGCCACCAGCGGTGCCGCACCGCCCAGCAGCAGGCCGACCGGGACGAGCGCCCGGATCCCGCCGCCGTCGCCCAGCACCAGCGCCCCGGCCCCCAGCACGACGGGGACCGCCGCGAGCAGCCACCAGGCCGCCGGTCCCGCGCCCCCGGCGGCCGTGCCGGCCAGGCACAGCACCCAGGCGAGCGCGGCCGGGACCCCGGTCCCCAGGGCCACCCCGAAGGCCGTGCCGATTCCGGAGCCCGCGGGCCGGGCCCCCAGGCCCGCGGCGGCCGCGACCGGTCCGGGGACCGGAGCGGGCAGCGGACCGCCGGCGTCCGCCGGGTGCCGGGGGGCGCCCGCCCGGCGGAAGACCAGCGCGCAGCCCAGGGCGGCGGCGGCCGCCGCCAGGACCACGACCAGGGTCGTGTGCCGCTCGGGCAGCGACCACAGCAGCGCCGCGGCCAGGGTGAGCGGACCGGTCAGGCCCGGCACCCACGCCAGGCGGTCGCGGACCAGTGCCGCCGCCAGAGCGAGCAGCACGCCCACCGCGGCCGCCCACACGACCGCGACGACGAACGGCGCACCCAGCATCACCGGCAGCGGCACCAGAGCGGGCGGGGCCACCAGTGCCGCGGCGGGCAGCAGCCAGCGGCGGTCGACGGCGCCGACCAGGGCCACGGCCAGGGCGCCGGCGAGCAGTACCCCCGCCGCCGTGCCCGGGCCGCCCGCGACGGCCGTGCCCAGCACGGCGGCCGCGGGTTCGAGCATCGTCTCCGGTGCCGCGCCCCAGACCGGTACGGAGGCCCCACCGCTCCACAGGACCCCGCCCGGCGGCGCCAGCAGCGGGGCCAGCGGCAGGAGCAGCAGGCCGAACACGGTGAACGCGGTCCGGGCGTCGGGGGAGCCCGGACCGGCCGGGCGGGGGGCGGTCCGGCTCAGCAGCAGCGCGGTCACGCCGCTGATCAGCACCGCGGCGGCGGTCCACCAGCTGCCCCGCTCGGGCATCGCGGCCGCGGCCAGGGCGATCCACGACGAGGACCAGGCCGCCAGCCCCACGGCCCACAGGGCCAGGGCCGCCCCGTACAGGGCCCGGCCCGGCGGCGTCGGGCCTGGGGTGCCGGAAGGTGCGGGGGCACCGGGGGACACGGGGGCGGCGGGTGCCCCGGATCCGGAGGCCCGGTACCGCAGGAGCAGCAGCGCGAGCAGGGCGACCAGGCCGACGCACGGCAGCGCGGCCACGAAGGTCCAGAACAGCGCCGAGGACCACATCAGGGCCGTGACCAGGGTCGCCACCCCGGCCGTGGCGGGCGCCCAGGCGTAGGGGCGGGTGGAGACGAAGGAGGTGCCCAGCACCAGGGCCGCGCCCAGGAGCAGCGCCCACCCGACCACGACCGGGAGCGGCAGGCCCAGCAGCATCGGCGGGGCGAGCAGTACCGGCGGGGCCGCCAGGGCGGCCACCGTCGGCAGCAGGTCGCGGCGCAGCAGCGCGGTCGTGCCGGCGGCCAGCGCCGCGCCGACCACGATCGCCAGCAGGTAGGGCAGGCTCCCGGGCCAGGCCGTGCCCGGCCCCTCGACACCCAGCAGCACGGTCGCGGGGGTGTCGGCGGCGCGCAGGCTCCAGGGGTCCCCGAAGGGGAGGCGGGGCAGCACCGGCAGGTCCCCCGGACCGGCGGCCAGCGGGACCAGGGCCAGGGCCGCGACACCGGGGGCCGCCACCCACCGGCTGCCGGGGGACCGCGACAGCGCCAGCCAGGCCGCGGCGGACAGCAGCAGGGCCAGGGCCAGGCCCCACCACTCCGGCGGGTACGAGCGGGGAACGAGGAACACCAGCAGGGCGGACACCCCGGTGGTGATCACGGTGAGGACCAGGGACAGCACGGTCAGGGTCTGGGGCACTCCCACCCGTCTCCCCCCACCACCCTCAACGGGGCCTGCGGCGCTGTTCTCACTCCAGCGTCTCCCCCCGCCCTCAACGGGGCCTGCGGCGCCGTCCTCTTCCCGGTGCCGGGCGGTGCGCGCCACCGCCAGGTCGGCCAGCCCGGTGGCGGCCAGGACCGCCAGGATCCACGGGAAGGGGTCGTCCACCGGCAGCGCGAAGAGGAGCAGCAGCGGTACCGGCTGGGCGGCCAGGGCGGCGATGACCCGCGGCCCGCGCAGCGGGACCAGCAGCGGGTAGAGCGCCATGAGCGCGGCGATGATCGCCAGCGCCCCGGCCGAGTAGCCGGGCCCGTCGGGCAGGCGGTCGGGCATGAGCAGCCACAGCGCCAGCGCGTCGATGCCCAGCAGGACCGCGGCCAGGGCGCCGAAGGTCTCGGCTGTGGCGCGCAGCCCCCGGCGGTACAGCGGCAGGGCCACCAGGGCGAACGCCGCCGTGGTCGCCCCGAGCACCAGGGCCCGGGCGCCGGTGCCCATGTCGCTCCAGGTCCAGATGGCGAACACCAGGGCGGAGATCCCGATGAGCAGCCCGCCCAGGCCCAGGATGATGTTCTGGGCGGAGCGGCGGCGCATCTCGCCGTCGATCCGGGGCGGAACGGCCGCCGCCGGGGGCGGCGCCGCGGGGGACAGGGGGGCCGCGGGGCGCACGGGCGGGGGAGCGGCGGAGGACACCGCGCCCGCGGGCGCCGCCGCGGCGGCCCGGCGGGAGGCCTCGCGCAGGGCGTGCAGCAGGCCGGAGCGCTCGCTGCGCAGCCGCCGCAGGTGCTCGTCGACCCGGGTGAGCTCGGTGTCCACCTCCCACAGGCGCTGGGCGAGGGGGCCCGTGAGCAGCAGCCCGCACCGCGCGCAGACGGCGGCCCCCGGGGGCAGGGAGGACCGGCAGTCCGGGCAGCGCAGGGGAGGCCCCGCCGCGGGCGGCGGGGATGCTGTGACGTCCATGCCCGCCATCTTGTCCCCGGACCCCGGGTGAGCACATCCGTATCCGTACTCAGATGCGGCGCGTCCGCGGCCGCGGCGGGGACCGCCGCCCTTGGGGACCGTCTCGGCCGACCCCTGACTCTCCGTGTCCCCGTGCAGGTCAGCGGGAGACAGTACGGGAACACCGGGTGATGTGAGTCAAGACACAGTATGTATGGCGTTACGTGGTCGTAATGATGGTGCAGGCTGAATCCGCTGCACAGAGCACCCCCACCGTGCGGACCCGCCGTGCGGACGGAGCGCCATCGCGCCCGTCCCCCTTCCTTCTCCGGCCCGAGGCCGGCGGCGGCGACCCACCGTACGCGCACCGACCCCCGCCCGCCGGGGCGTCCTGTCCGACGCGTGCGGCCGTCTACGCGAAAGGGCGATCTTGCCTCTCCCACGGATGTCACTGCGTCACGCGAGTGCCGCCGGCGCCGCGGTCCTGGTCGCCGCGGGCACCTTCGGTGTCGCGGCCTTCGCCGACACCGGGACCCCCGACCCCCGCGACGCGGCCTCGGCGGCCCTGCCCGCCGGGCCCGAGGAGGTCCCGAGCGCGCAGGAGGACGAAGACTTCTTCCAGACCCCGGCCGAGGCCGACCCGCAGCGCCGGGCACAGGACCTGGAGCAGGCCCGTGAGGCCGCCGAGGAGGCCGGCCGGGAGGCGGTCCGCAGCGGCGGTGCCGAGGGCTCCGACATCCTCCGGGAGCCCGAACCCGAGCCCGTCGGCCCCGAGCCGCAGGGCGGGGGGTCCTCCGGTTCCTCCGCCGCCCCGGTCCCGGCCGGCTCGGCCAAGGAGACCGCGCTGCAGATGGTGGTCGCCGAGGGCTGGCCGGAGAGCGAGTTCCACGACTGCCTCGAACCGCTGTGGCAGAAGGAGAGCAACTGGAACCACCTGGCCCAGAATCCCGGCTCCGGCGCCTACGGGATCCCGCAGTCGCTCCCCGGCGACAAGATGGCGTCCCACGGCTCGGACTGGCGCACCAATCCGGCCACCCAGATCGCCTGGGGCATCGACTACATCAAGGGCCGCTACGGCACCCCGTGCGGCGCCTGGTCCCACTCCCAGGCGAACAACTGGTATTAATAGGGCTTTCCCGCCCCATGACCCCCTCTTGGGAAAGGTAACCGTGTTACTCAACCGCATGTCGCTGCGCAGTACGGCGGCGGTCGGTGCGGCCACCCTCGTCGCAGGTGCGACGTTCGCCGTCTCCGCGTTCGCGGACGAGGGCGTCGACCCGGAGGTGGCGGCGAGCGCCGCCGTCCCGGGCGAGGGAGAGGCCCCCGCCGACGAGACCCCCGAGGACGTGTTCTTCTCGTCCTCCGAGCAGCCGACCGAGGAAGAAATCGAGGCCGCGCGCCAGGAGGCCCGCGCCGAGCGCGACGCCGCCGTGGGCTCCCGGACCCAGTCCTCCGCCTCCGAGGCCCAGGACATCGAGGAGGAGCCGGAGGAACCCGAGGCCCCCGTCTTCACGGGTGACGCCCAGGGGCTCGCCCTCCAGATGGTGGTCGCCGAGGGCTGGCCGGAGAGCGAGTTCACCGACTGCCTCCAGCCGCTGTGGCAGAAGGAGAGCAACTGGAACCACCTGGCCCAGAACCCCAGCTCCGGCGCCTACGGCATCCCCCAGGCCCTGCCCGGTAGCAAGATGGCGTCCCACGGCTCGGACTGGCAGACCAACCCCGCCACCCAGATCGCCTGGGGCATCGACTACATCAAGGGCCGCTACGGCACCCCCTGCGGTGCCTGGGCCCACTCCCAGTCCGTCGGCTGGTACTGATCCCGACGCGCACGACGGCCCCCGGCGATCGCCGGGGGCCGTCGTCGTGTCCGGGGCCGGTCACAGGTGCGGTTCGAACGAGTCCATGACCTCGGCGGGCAGTTCCTCGTAGTAGCTCGCGTCGCCGCGCGGCACGTTCACGGTGACCATGTAGAACACCCTCTGGTCCCCGTGGTCCATGCTGATCGCGTAGGCCCAGAAGCGGCGGGCCGGGCTGGCCCAGGTGTCGTTGGTGAGGTTGGCGCGGACCAGGGCGACGTCCCAGCCGTCCTCGAAGTCGTCCTCCTCGAACTCGTGGAGGTTGAGCTGGAGGTAGTCGGTGGTCACGTCGCCCTCGACGGCGGTGCCGCCCCTGGTCTCCTCCAGGTACTCCGCGCTGCTCCCCGTGAACTCCTCCTCGGTCCATCCGGCGACCCACACCTGGTGGTCGGAACCGGGCGCCAGGAACACGACGAGGCTCTCGTCGATCCGGCTGTCGTCGACCGTCCAGGTCTCGGGGTAGTCCACGTCGAACCACTCCGACTCGAAGGTCTCCAGGTCGTCGTAGGAGGGCGGGCCGTCCGTCTGCTCGTCGCCGTCGCCGTCGCCGTCGCCGTCGCCGTCATCGGGCAGGGCCGAGGGGGTGGGCTCAGCCGGGGCGCTCTGCTCGCTGGGAAGCGTGCCCTCGTCGACGTCCTCGCCCGCCCGGTCGGCGCCGTTGTCGCCGGGGTTCGACAGCAGTATGCCGCTCACCGCGATCACGGCGATGAGCACGAGCGCGACGGCACCGCAGCCCAGGCCGACGAGCACCTTGCTGACGCCGCCGCCCGAGGACGGGGCGGACGCGGGAGGCCGGGGCGGGGCCATGGTGCCGTGCCCGCCGGTGGGGCCTGAGTGCCCCGGGCCGTGGCCGCCGCTGTGCGCGGCGAACGAGGGCTGCGGCTGCGAGGGGCCGTAGGGGGTCGTCGGCCCCGTGGGCGGGAACGGGCGCGCCGGGGTGTGCGGGCCGCCGGGCCCGCCCATGCCCGGCTGCGGGCCGCTGAGGGGGCCGCTGGTCGCCCCCGGGCCGCGCCCGCCCGCCGGGACGGGACCGCTCGGGTGCCCGCCGTGCCCGGGGATGGGGCCGCTGTGGTACCCGCCGCCGTGTCCCGGCAGGGGGCCGCTCGGGTGTCCGGCCACCGGGCCGGGGACGGGACCGCTCGGAAAGCCGCCGCTGGCCGCCGCGACCGGACCGCTGTCCGAGGCCGGACCGGGGCCCGGGACGATCGCGGGGCGGGCCCCGCTGCCGCCGCCAGCCCCGCCGCGTCCGTCCAGCAGTGCCAGCGCCCCGTCCACCGTCAGCCGCCGGTCGGGGTCGCGCTCCAGCAGCCCGGCGATCACCGGGGTGAGGCGGCCCGCCCGCCGCATCGGCGGCAGCGGGGCGCCCAGCACGGCCGCGATGGCCGCGGTGATCGAGTCGCGGCGGAACGGGGAGAGCCCCTCCACCGCGGCGAACAGCGTGACGCCGATGCTCCACAGGTCGCCCCGGTGCTCGGCGGGGCCGCCCTCCAGGCGCTCGGGCGGCATGTACTCCGGGGAGCCGATCAGGGCTCCGGTGCGGGTGATGCTCGGCCCGCCCTCCATCGTGGCGATGCCGAAGTCGGTGAGGATGACCCGCCCGTCGGAGGACATCATGATGTTGCCGGGCTTGATGTCCCGGTGCAGGACACCGGCGGCGTCGGCCGCCTGGACCGCCTTGAGCAGGGCCTCGGCGATGGCGGCGGTGGTGTCCTCGTCCAGGGCGCCGCGCTGTTCGAGCAGGTCCTGGAGGGAGCCGCCCTCGATGAGCTCCATCACGACCCACGGGTCGCCCTCGAAGTCGAACACGTCGTGGATGGTGATGACGGAGGGGTGGGAGATCCGGGCCGCGGAGCGGGCCTCCCGGCGCACCCGGGCGTGGGCGTCGGCGCGCTCCTCGTCGGTGAAGTGGTCGGGCAGGAGCACCTGTTTGATGGCCACCGTGCGGTCCAGGGAGGGGTCGAAGGCCTCCCAGACCACGCCCATGCCACCCCGGCCGAGCTCTCGGCGCAGGATGTAACGGTTCGCGACGATGTGTTCACTGTCGCTGTTGCTCGACATGTACTGCCCTCTCGGACGCGGGCTCTGCTCACGGGTGCTCTGTCAAGAATGTCCGACGCCTACCGCTTGGGGAAGGTTCCTGAACAGAAGGCATCGGAACGGAAGTGTCACCTCCGGCCCCGCCCCGGGGCCCGGACACACGGCGGGGCACCCCGCCGGCCGGGGTGCCCCGTGGGTCGTCGGCGGTCACCGGCCGCCGGCGATGCGCCTCACTGCGAGTTGGTCATCTTCAGGACGTCCAGGGCGGCGTCCAGCTGCTCCTCGGTGAGTTTGCCGTCCTCGACGTAGCCGCGCTCCAGGACCACCTGGCGGATGGTCTTCTTCTCCTTCAGCGACTGCTTGGCGACCTTGGCGGCCTCCTCGTAGCCGATGTAGCGGTTGAGCGGGGTGACGATCGACGGGGAGGACTCCGCGTAGGTCCGGCACTGCTCCTCGTTGGCGGTGATCCCGGCGACGCAGCGGTCCGCGAACACCCGCGAGACGTTGGCGAGCAGGCGGATCGACTCCAGCACGTTGCGGGCGATCAGCGGCAGCTGCACGTTGAGCTCGAAGTTGCCGCTGGCACCGCCGAAGGCCACCGCGGCGTCGTTGCCGACGACCTGCGAGGAGACCTGGAGCACGGCCTCGCACAGGACCGGGTTGACCTTGCCCGGCATGATCGAGGAGCCCGGCTGCAGGTCGGGCAGGAACAGCTCGCCCAGGCCGGTGGTCGGGCCCGAGCCCATCCAGCGGATGTCGTTGGCGATCTTGGCGAAGCCGACCGCGATGGTCCGCAGCTGGCCGGACAGCTCCACCAGGCCGTCGCGGGCGCCCTGCGCCTCGAAGTGGTCGCGGGCCTCGGTCAGCGGCAGGCCGGTGTGCGCCGCGATCTCGGCGATGACCCGGGCGGAGAAGCCCTCCGGGGTGTTGATGCCGGTGCCCACGGCGGTGCCGCCCAGCGGCAGCTCGGCCACCCGGGGCAGGGACGCCTCCAGGCGCTCGACGCCGTAGCGGACCTGCGCGGCGTACCCGGCGAACTCCTGGCCCAGGGTGACCGGGGTGGCGTCCATCAGGTGGGTGCGGCCGCTCTTGACCACCGAGGCGAACTCGGCGGACTTGCGGGTCAGCTCCTCCTCCAGGTGCCGCAGCGCCGGGACCAGGTCGTTGATCACGGCGGAGGTGGCGGCGATGTGGATGGAGGACGGGAACACGTCGTTGGAGGACTGCGACGCGTTGACGTGGTCGTTGGGGTGGACCTCGAGGCCGGTCCGCTCCCTGGCGATGGTGGCGATGACCTCGTTGGTGTTCATGTTGCTGGAGGTCCCCGAACCGGTCTGGAAGACGTCGATCGGGAACTCGGAGTTCCACTTGCCGTCGGCCACCTCCAGAGCGGCCTCGCGGATCGCCTTGCCCAGGTCGTCGCCGATGACGCCGAGCTCGGCGTTGACCTTGGCCGCGGCGGCCTTGATCTGGCCCAGGGCGGCGATGTGGGCGCCTTCCAGGCCCTGCCCCGAGATCGGGAAGTTCTCGACGGCGCGCTGGGTCTGGGCACGCCACTTGGCGTCGACCGGGACCTTGACCTCACCCATCGAGTCGTGCTCGATGCGGAACTCACTCATTGGCTACCACACTCTCCTGGGAAAACCTGTGAAACACAGCCTGCCAGACGCACGGGGGCACACCGTCACCTCACCCCGCCAAGGCGGTGTTGCACGCGTCATGTTGACATCGCGGCAGGTCAGGCCCCGATGCCCGGGGGCCGTCGGCGCCGCCGCAACCGGGCCAGGAACGGCCTGCGGGGGGCCTTGATCCGCACGGTGCCCAGCACCGAGAACCCGTTGATCTCCAGCACCGGCGGATCGGACAGGTCCGACCGCCGCGCCGTGGTGCCGCGCAGCCCCAGGACGGCGCGGCCGTTGACCCGCACCTCCACCCCGTCGGGGACCAGGATCTCCACCTGGCCCAGGACGGCGGTGACGGTCATCCGGTGGTGCCCCCGCAGCAGCAGCGCCTCGCGCATGTCCACCTCGACCCGGCCCGCCACGGCCAGGACGAGGTCGCCGGGGTAGGCGACCCAGCGGCCCCTGCGGACGGCGGTGCCGAACACCCCGAGGGCGGGCTGGTGGTCCAGGCGGATGGGCTGCTCCTGGAGCGGGAGCAGGTCGGCGGTGAGCGGCGGCAGCTCCCCCAGGGTCCGGGCCTCCTGCGCCCGGTCGGAGCGCTCCTGGAACTCGTCCAGGTCCAGGCGTCCGTCCGCCGCGGCCTCGCGCAGCACCTTCAGCACCCGTTCCCGGTCGCTGTTGGAGGCCCGCAGCTCTTCAGGGGGGATCCGCTCGCTCACACCGGCAACCCTAGTCGACACGCGTCCCCCTCACCGGTGCGGATTCGCGCGCTGTTCCCTGCGGCGACGCCCCCGCGGACGCCCCCGGTTCACCGCGCACTCCTAGCGTCCGGTTGATGCCTGCGAGTACGCACGCGGAAGACGGAGACGACATGCGCGCGACCGGAACGTGGAAGAGACCGACGACCCGGGCCGCGGCCCTGGGGGCGGCACTGGCGGCACTGGCCACCACCGCCCCGGCCGCCGCCGAGCCCGCCCCGGCGGAGCCCGCCACCGTGCTCGCCGACACGGCGGAGGCCGCGTCCGCCGGGCTCCCGGCGTCCGTGGACGGCGGGGCCTGGCGCTCCGGGCACGTCCAGGGCATCGCCCTGGACGCCGAGCGCGGGCACATGTACTTCTCCTTCACCGACACCCTCGTCAAGACGGACCTGTCCGGCACGGTCATCGGCACCGTCACCGGGCTCACCGGACACCTGGGCGACCTCGACATCGACGAGCGCGACGGCCGGGTCTACGGCTCCCTGGAGTACAAGGCCGCAGAGGCGTTCTACATCGCCATCTTCGATACCGACCGCATCACCCGGGTCGGCATGGACGCCGAGGCCGACGGCGTGCTCACCACGGTCCACCTGGAGGAGGTCGTCGCCGACTACACCGCGGACATGGACGGCGACGGGGTCTTCGACGGCAACGTCGCCGCCACCGCCGACCACCGGTACGGGTGCAGCGGCATCGACGGGGTGGCCTTCGGCCCCGAGTTCGGCCGCCCCGGCGGCCGGACGATGCTCACCGTCGCCTACGGCGTGTACTCCAACGCCGACCGGGAGGACAACGACCACCAGGTGCTGCTCCAGTACGACGTGACCCGCTGGCGCGGCCTGGACCGCCCCCTGGACCAGTCCGACCCGCACACCAGCGGTCCGCGCCGCCCCGAGGGCAAGTACTTCGTGTACACCGGCAACACCACCTACGGAGTGCAGAACCTGGAGTACGACGCCGCCAGCGGCGACTGGTTCATGGCGGTCTACAACGGGGTGAAGCCGCACTTCCCCAACCACTCCCTGTACGTCGTCGACGGCTCCCGGAGCCCCGTGCTCGGACCGGTCCGCGGCCAGGCGGAGGCGGAGCGGGGCCTGCTGCTGTCGCTGCGGGAGGGCGGCGAGCTCCACGAACCCACCGGTGTGTCCGGGTGGCCGGTGAGCGGCGGGCAGTACGGGCTGGTCTCCCTCGGCGACGGCCGCTTCTACGTGGTCGAACGCGGCCGCCGCGACGAGGGCGGCACCGTCCTGGAGACCGGTGTCGCCCGCCTGCACCGCTGGACCGGCGCGGTCCCGGACCCGTTCGAGCCCCTGGAGGGCTGACCGGGCCCGGGAACCGCGCTCAGAGCCGGACCAGGGCGTCGCGGGCCACAGCCGCGAACCCCGACGGCGCCCCGGCCAGCGGGCGGACCGCCAGCCGCACCAGGGCGCGGGCGTTGTCGTCGCCCGCGACCCGGTTGACGCTCAGTTCACCGCAGCGGGCGCAGCGGTGGACGAGCATCCACTCGCCGTCCGCGCGGCTGGTCAGGCTCACCGCGGACATCGGCCCGCGGCAGTCCGCGGCCCGGTCGCCCGGGACCCGAAGGTCCACGTGCAGACTGGTCAGGCAGTGCGGGCAGTGGTTGCGGTGGGCGGTACCCGGTGCGGTGGCGGGCACCTCCAGCCGGCATCCCGCGCAACGGAACGACCCGGCCCGGCCCGCCTCGCCGCGGGCGTGCAGGACGGTCTTGGGCCGCTGGGGCCGCCGCTCGCGGCGGTCCCGGTTGCGGCGCGCCATGTCACACCTCCCCGAACAGGTCGAGCGGGAAGGGCGGGTCGGCCAGCGGCCGGACCGCGATGCGCATGAGCACGAGGTGGTTGTCGTCCGCGGAGACGGGGGCCTCGGCCAGTTCGTCGCACCGGGTGCACCGGTGGATGAGGACCCAGGCGCCGCTGCGCGGAACGGCGATGGAGATGGGGACCATGCGCCCGCCGCAGCCGGAGGACCCGCCGTCGACGCGGTCGACGGTGTGCCGGGAGCTCAGGCAGCTGGGGCAGTGGTCGCGTCCCCGCCCTTCGGGACCGAGGACGGAGACGGTGAGGCCGCAGCGCACACAGGTGAAGGTGGCGGTGCGCAGGGTGGGGCTCGGTTCGGTGGTGGACACCGGAGGACTCCTCGCTGGAGGTGGAACGGGTCAGCGGGAGCAGGCCGAGCGCTACTCGGTGATCGGGTCAGCGGCTCCGGTGGGAGCGGGTGTTCCGGTTCTGGTGAGGCGCGCTCGGCGCGTTCCGGGTCATCAAGACACCTTCCCCTCCACCGGGGGCGGCCCTCGGTGTCCGTCGTTGCAGGTCGCCGTCGATGGTAGGCCGCGGTCCGGCCGGGGGCAACGGATTTTCCGGCGGCCGTCCGGCCGCGGGGGAACCCCGTCGCCCGGTCGACCGGTCGGCCCGAAAAGTGGGAAAAGTGCCTGCATGAATGAACCTTCTGAAATCAATCCCTTTCCTGGGGGAAATCCTCAGGAACGAATCACCGGCGGGCCCCGGAAATGACGTCCGTGCCCCTTTTCTTTCGGGGCCCGGGCCTCCTCGGCCTGGGATCGGGCGACGTCGGGGGAGGAGGGGCCGCCGGAACGAGGGCGCCGACGCCTTTTCCGGACAAAGGTCGGATCTCCCTCTCCTGTGCCGCCGCGGTCTCCCCCGGTCCGCCCGGGTTCTTTTCCGGCCGCCGGGCCCCCGGTGCCGCGTAAAATCCGTGGATTTTCGTCGTACCCGCGTTCTACCGTGGGTCCCATGACCTCTTCCGAACCCGGTCTCCACGCCCCGGACCGCGCGACGGCGTCCGCGCCCCCGGACGTCCCGGCCCTGCACCTGCGCGGAGTCGTCAAGCGCTTCGGGTCCTTCACCGCCGTCGCCGGCCTCGACCTGGAGGTCCCCCAGGGAGTCGTCCTGGGACTGCTGGGCCCCAACGGCGCGGGCAAGTCGACGACGATGAAGATGCTCACCGCGCAGTCCATGGCCGACGAGGGCGAGATCCGAATCCTCGGCCACGAGATCCCCGCAGAGTCCAAGTGGGCCCGCGCCCGGATGGGCGTCGTGCCCCAGCACGACAACCTCGACGAGGAGCTCACCGTCGAGCAGAACCTGCGGATGTTCTCGTTCCTGTACCGGGTGCCCCGCGCCCGGCGGCGCGAGGCCATCGAGCGGGCCATGCGCATCGCCCAGCTCACCGACCGCGGCGACACCGTCGTGGAGGACCTGTCCGGCGGTATGCGGCGGCGGCTCCTCATCGTCCGCGCCCTGTTGCACCGGCCCGAGCTCGTCCTCATGGACGAGCCCACCGTCGGCCTGGACCCACAGGTCCGCCAGGACCTGTGGGGCGTCATCGACGCCCTGCGCCAGGAGGGCGCGACGGTGCTCATGTCCACCCACTACATCGAGGAGGCCGAGCGCCTCTCCGACGAGGTCGCCCTCATGGCGGCGGGGCGGATCATCGAGCGCGGCACCCCGGTCGACCTGGTCGCCAAGTACGCGGGCACCACCGTGGAGGAGTACTCCCCCGACGGGGAGGGCATCGACGACCTGGAGGCACGCATCAGGAGCCACGGCTTCACCACCCGGCGCACCGGTACCACCGTGTCGGTCCTGCGCGCCGAAGAACTCCCGCAGTCCCTCCGGGACCGGCTCCCCGTGCCGCTGCGCCGGGCCAGCAACCTGGAGGACGTGTTCGTCACCCTGACCGGGGAGAACGTCGAATGAGCATCGACCACACCGACGCCCGGCGCCTGCGCGACCGCGAGGACGCCCGGCCCGAGGCGCACGCCCGGCCCGGCCGGTTCGAGATGGACGCCGTCCTGGGCGTCGTCGCCCGCGAGTGGATCCTCTACGGGCGCTCCTGGCGGGCCACCACGTTCGCCGCCGTCGTCGAGCCCACGCTGTACCTGCTCTGCTTCGGGTTCGGCATGGGCGCGCTCATCGGGACCCTGGCGGGCTTCAGCTACATCGACTTCCTGGGGACCGGCATCGTCGCGGTGTCGGTGATGTTCCAGTCGATGATGCCGGCCGTCATCAACACCTTCATCAAACGCCGGTTCCTGCACACCTACGAGGGCATCCTCGCCGCCCCCGTCGACGTGCGCGAGCTCGTCACCGGGGAGGCCCTGTGGCTGGCGATGCGCTCGGGCGTCTACGGGTGCGTGCCGCTGCTGGTCGCCATGGGGTTCGGGCTGCGGCCCGGCTGGGGCGGCCTGCTGGTGCCGTTCGTCGCGTTCTTCGCCGGGTTCGCCTTCGCGCTGTTCGGGATCTGGATCTCGGCGGTGATCAACTCGGTGCGGTCCATGGACTACGTGTTCAGCGGCCTGTTCACGCCGCTGTTCCTGGTGGCGGGCACGTTCTTCCCGCTCACCGAGCTGCCGGGCTGGGTCCAGGCCGTCGCGGTCGTCAACCCGCTGTACCACGCGGTGGAGCTCATCCGCGGGTCGGTCTTCGGGGGCCTGTCCGGCGGGGCGGCGCTGCTGCACGTGGGGGTGCTGCTGGCGTTCACCGCGCTCATGTGGTTCCTGGCGGGATCGCAGATGCGCCGCCGCGTGGTCTCCTGACGGGCGGGCCCGGGAAGGGCCCCGCGGACACGGAGAGGGGGGAGCGGCGCACACCGCTCCCCCCTGCCCCGCCGTCCGGCGCCGGGTCAGCCCGCGCTGGGCGCCCAGCGGAGCTCGACGCTGCTGCGCCGGCCCTCCTCGGTGACGCTCAGGGCCAGGCCGACCGCGCCCCACTCCTCGGGGGCCTGCACCTCGCCGGTGGTCAGCACCTGGCGCAGGTCGAAGTACCCGGCCACGATCGCGTCGTCCATCTCCTGCATGGTCTGCTGGAAGACGGGGTCGTCGGCCAGGCGGCCGGTGCCGCTGCTGCCCAGTGCCACCACCACGGCGTCGCCGTCGGAGGAGACGCCCGGGGGAGTGGTGTACGGGTCGTCGGAGGCGGCCCCGAAGAAGTCGGAGATGACGCCCTCGTCACCGCCGACGGCCCGGTACTGGAACGAGAACTGCTCGGCGCCGTAGCTGCTGAAGAAGTCGTCCAGGCTGATCTCGGTGATACCGAACGCGGTCGAGGAACCCAGCAGGTCGCTGAAGCCCTCCGGAGCGGAGACGCCCATCCCGTTGAGGGTGCGCTCGAACTCCTGCTGCTCGCCGGAGCTGCTGAAGAACGGCATCTCGTCGCTGTTGTAGGCGTCGATCAGCGCCTGGTCCAGACCGCTGGCGCCCAGGCCCATCACCGTGTTGTCCGGCAGGTCGCCCAGGGCCGCCACGCTCTCGCCCGGCGTCTCGGCCAGCCACGACAGGTCGGCCGCGTCGACCTCGAAGGCGAACGCGTCCACGCGCGCCTCCAGGTAGTCGCCGTCCACGCGCACCGACGCGGTCGCCCGGCCGGAGAGGTCGGTCGGCTCCGTCGCCAGCTCCGACGAGAACTCCTGGGCGAACGACTCGATGCCCATGGCCGCGCCCAGGTCGGCCCAGGCCACGGCCAGGCTGCCGTCGGGGACGCCCGCGAGGTCCTCGGAGAAGACGTCGGCGTCGGCCAGCGACCCGTGCTCCCGGATCTGCGCCTCCAGGTCGGACAGGGCCGCGTCCGAGTGGGTGAAGACGACGTAGTCGCCGTCCACCGAGTAGGAGATGTCCTCCTCCTGGGCGGCGATCTCCGCGAAGTCCTCATCGGCCTTGCGCGGGTCCTCCACGGCCAGGGCGATGGCGAGGGCGACGCCGGCGCCCTCCTCCAGCTCCGCCTCGCCGGAGGCGGGCCACACCGAGAATCCGGCGCGCTGGCCGATCCACTCCTCGACCCGGCTCTGCCCCGGGGAGCTCTCGGGGAACGCCTCGACGAACACCTCGGCGAAGAACTCGGTCATGTCGCCGTCGGGGGTCCCGGTCTCCTCGGTGATCTCGGCCGGGAGCCGGTCCACGAACTCCAGGAGCTCGATCGCCTGCGACCCGTTGATCGCCAGGTCGACCTTGCCGAACGCGATGGAGTTGCCGGGGAGCACCTCCTCCGGCTGCGGGCCGCCGAAGGCGACCAGGGACACGGTGGCCCACACGGTCCCGGCCATCACCACGAGGGCGGTTCCGGCCGCGGCGGGGATGAGCCAGCGGTTGCGCCTGCGCGGGGCGGGGGGGACCGGGCCGCCGGGGAAGCCGGGACCGCCGGGGTACCCGGGACCGCCGGGGTACCCGGGCCCGCCGGGCCCACCGGGGAACCCGGGACCGCCGGGGCCGGGTGCCGAGTACTGCTGTCCGGGGACGCCGCCGGGCGGGACCGCGCCGGGCGCCGGAGGCTGCCCGGGGACGGGAGCCCCGGGCTGGTGGGGCGGCTGCCACTGGGGCTGCCGAGGGGGATCGGGGTAGGACATCGGACCTCCGACGGGGTTCTCACAGGCGCGGTGCCCGCGCTGCCAACGATCGTTCAGATGCCGCCTCCCCCCGGTGCGGTTCTCACGAGGGGCACGGGAACCGCCGCGTGCACCACGCGGACGCGGGCGGCCCGTGCGACGGGGCCCGGAGGACCCGCCGTCCGGCCGCCCGCGCGGGGAGGGGCCGGGTCAGGCCTGCGGGGCGGAGGTCAGGTCCACGCCGCTGTAGGACGACAGCTTGCGCAGCCGGTGCTCGCTGAGCACCTGGCGGACCGTGCCGCTGCGGCCGCGCATCACCAGCGAGTCGGTGATGACCCGCGAGGACTCGTAGCGCACACCGCCGACCAGCTCGCCGTCGGTGATCCCGGTCGCCGCGAAGAACACGTCGTCGGAGGAGACCAGGTCGTCGGTGTACAGCACCCGGTCCAGGTCGTGCCCGGCCTCGACCGCCTTGGCCCGCTCGGCGTCGTCCTTGGGCCACAGGCGGCCCTGGATGACACCGCCCAGGCACTTCATGGCGCAGGCCGTGATGATGCCCTCGGGAGTGCCGCCGATGCCCAGCAGCAGGTCCACGCCGGTCCCGGCCCGGGCCGCCATGATCGCGCCCGCCACGTCGCCGTCGCTGATGAACTTGATCCGGGCGCCCGCGTCGCGGACCTCCTTGACGATCTGCTCGTGGCGCGGGCGGTTGAGGATGACGACCGTCACATCCTGCGGGGACTTGCCCTTGGCCCGGGCCACCGCGCGGATGTTGTCGGCCACGGGCGCGGCGATGTCCACCACGTCGGCGGCCTCCGGCCCGGTGGCCAGCTTCTCCATGTAGAACACCGCCGACGGGTCGAACATGGACCCGCGCGGGCTCAGCGCGATGACGGCGATCGCGTTGGGCATGCCCATCGCGGTCAGGGTGGTGCCGTCGATCGGGTCGACCGCGACGTCCCAGTCCTGCCCGCCGCCGTCGCCGACGCGCTCGCCGTTGTACAGCATGGGGGCGTTGTCCTTCTCGCCCTCGCCGATGACGACGGTGCCGTTCATCGACACGGTGCTGATCATGTGGCGCATGCCGCGGACAGCCGCACCGTCGGCGCCGTTCTTGTCGCCCTTGCCGACCCAGCGGGCGGCCGCCAGCGCCGCGGTCTCGGTCACGCGGACCAGTTCGAGGGCGAGGTTGCGATCGGGCGCGGTGGGACCGCCGGCCTGTGACATGGGAAGGTGCCTTCCGTCGGGGTACAGGGTGGGATTCACGTCTTAGGGTAGTCACCCGGCATGATCCGCCGCCTCCGCGGCCACGCTCCCGTGTGCGCTCGGAAGCGCACGGTCTACTCTGGCGGGATCCGGACGGGAGTGAGGCATGACAGTGGAAAAGACGGACCGGCCGACAGGGGTCTCGCCGCGCGGCGCGGCGACGCGCACCGCGCTGCTCAGGGCCGCCGCCCAGGTCTTCCGCACGGTGGGCTTCGCCAAGGCCGGGGTCAGCGAGGTCGTCTCCGTCGCGGGCGCCAGCGTGGGCAGCCTCTACCACCACTTCACCGGCAAGGCCGACCTCTACCTCGCCCTGTACGAGGAGTTCCAGCAGCGCCAGCAGGAGCGCACCCACCAGGCGGTGGTGGAGGCGCGGGCCCGGGGGGAGAGCGACCCCACCCGGCTGATGAACATCGCCGCCCGCGCCTACCTGCTCGGCTGCATCGAGGAGAGGGACACCACCCGGCTGTTCTTCAGCGGTGACGGCCCGCCCGGGTTCGAGTACCAGCTGCGGGCCCGGCTCACCCAGTGGACCGACCGCAACGTCGCCCTGTACCGCAAGGCCGACGAGCCGGTGGACGAGGCGCTGCTGATCGTGGTGAGCGGGGCGATGCTGCTGGCGGTCGCCGAGGTGGTCAACCGCGGCGACGCCGACGCGTTCCGCCTGGCCGACGACATCACCCGCCTGCTCGACCAGCTCCAGCCGCTGCGCCGCGAGGAGGACTGACCGGGGCGGACGGCCCCGGGCGGGCCGGGCCGGCGCCGGTAACCGCACCCCGGGTCGGTGCGGTCCGCGACCTGCGGCAAGCTGGAAGCGTCATGAGTGAGTACAGCCGGTCCAGCGCGACCTTCAAGAACTACGCCATCTCCCTGGGCATCATCGTCGCCATCGTCCTGGCGATGGCGTTCGTGGTCTCCACGCGCTCGGGGGAGAACATCCCGTCCGTGGACTACCGGCCCGAGGCCGGGGCGCTGCGCGAGGTGGCGGACTACCCGGTGACGCTCCCCGCCGCAGACCTCGCCGAGCAGGGGTGGACGCCCACCAGCTCGACCCTGGAGACACAGGGGCCGGTGGAGTGGAGCGTGGGGTTCGCCACCCCCGCCGACAGCCATGTGATGTTCACCCAGAGCGACGGCGACCCCGACGCGGTCGTCGCCGACCGCAGCCGGGGCGCCGAGGAGACCGGCACGGTCGCGGTCGGCGGCCGGGAGTGGGAGCACCGCGAGTCCGAGGACTGGTCCGCCCTGGTCCTGCGCGAGGAGGGGTACACGCTGGTCGTGGCCGGCCCCGCCGCCCTGGACGAGCTGGCGCACTTCGCGGGCGGACTGGAGACGGGCGCCGAGAGCGCACCGCAGGGCGGGCGCTCCGCCGGGCCCGCCGAGGATTCCTGAGCGGGCCCCGGCTCCGCCGACGTGCGCGAGGGGCCCCGGACCGCACGGTCCGGGGCCCCTCGCACGTGTTCGCGGCCGTGCTACTCGGCGCGCAGGTCGCGGCGCAGCTCCTTGGGCAGCGAGAAGGTCAGCGTCTCGTCCGCGGTGGTCACCAGGGACACGTCGCCGTAGCCGTACCCGGCCAGGCGGTCCAGCAGCTCCCGGACCAGGATCTCGGGCACCGAGGCGCCGCTGGTGACGCCCACGGTGGTGACGCCCTCCAGCCAGGACTCCTGCATGAGGGAGGCGTTGTCGATGAGGTAGGCGGCGTCGGCCCCGGCGGCCAGGGCGACCTCGACCAGCCGCACCGAGTTCGAGGAGTTGTCCGAGCCCACCACGATGACCAGCTCGCACTCGGGCGCCATCGTCTTGACGGCGACCTGGCGGTTGGTGGTGGCGTAGCAGATGTCGTCGCTGGGCGGGTCGAGCAGGTTCGGGAACTTGCGGCGCAGGGCGTCGACGGTCTCGTTGGTCTCGTCCACCGACAGGGTGGTCTGCGACAGCCAGGACACGTTGTCCGGGTTGCGCACCTCGAGCTTGTCGACCTCGTCCGGGCTCTCCACGATCTGGATGTGCTCGGGGGCCTCACCGCTGGTGCCCTCGACCTCCTCGTGGCCGATGTGCCCGATGAGGACGATGTCCCGGTCCTCGGCCGCGAAGCGCTTGGCCTCCTTGTGGACCTTGGTCACCAGCGGGCAGGTGGCGTCGATCGTCTTGAGGCTGCGGTCGGCCGCCTCCGCGTGCACGGCCGGAGAGACCCCGTGGGCGGAGAACACGACGATCGCCCCCTCGGGCACCTCGTCGGTCTCCTCGACGAAGATCGCGCCGCGCTCCTCCAGGGTCCGCACGACGTGCGTGTTGTGCACGATCTGCTTGCGGACGTAGATCGGGGCGCCGTACTGGTCCAGGGCCTTCTCGACGGTGATGACCGCGCGGTCCACACCGGCGCAGTAACCCCGGGGGTTGGCGAGCAGCACGCGGCGTTGCTTGGTGGCGGTGGTCGTCGCTGTCATGCGATACATCCTAGGTGGGGTACGCGGGTGCGCCGCGCGGGCGTGGGGGAGCGCCCGCTGCGGACCGGGCGGGGCGATCCGGGCGGCGGCGGTGCGACGCGCGCCCGGGCCCAAGGTGACGGTATCGCAACAAGCCGCATGCGGTTCCGCTGCGAAGTGGCGAAATCGTTCACTTCTCTCCTGCTCATGGTGTTCTTCCCTCCTCTATCCTGGTTCACCATCGCAATGTGTTATAGGCGGTTCGCCCTCACCCGGCCCGGCCGGATCGCGGGGTGTGATCCGCCCCGCCGAGAGCAATCAGGAGCCCCCGCCCCATGTCGAACCCGACGTTCGCCACGAAAGTCGTGACCCTGTTCAAGGGCCTCTTCGGGCGCAAGGAGGAGACGGCCGCCGCCCCCGCGCCCGCCGCTCCCGCCGAGGAGACCGCTCCCGCCGCGGAGAAGGCGGTCCAGGAGAAGACCGCCGAGGCTCCGGAGACCGCGCCCGCCGCCGAGGAGAAGGCCCAGGAGCCCGCCGCGGAGGAGGTGTCCGCTCCCGCCGCCGAGGTGAAGGCCGAGGTGAAGGCCGGAACCGTCACCCCGGGGAAGGACGGGGAGGCCGCCGCGGAGCCCGCGGAGGAGGCGCCCGCGCCCGCTGCAGAGGAGAAGGCCCCGGAGCCCGCCGCCGAGGAGAAGGCCGGGGAGCCCGCCGCGGCCGGGGAGGCGCCCGAGCCCGCCACCGCCGACCTGGCCGACAGCGGCGAGGCCATCGCCGAGGAGATCGCGGCCGCCGAGGCCAAGACCGAGGTCGCCGACTCCGGGATCCTGGAGAAGGTCCGCAAGGACAACGCCCCGGCCGCCGAGGACCTGGCCGTCCCCACCTACGACGAGCTCACCCTGCCCTCGGTCCGGGCCCGGCTGCGCAAGCTCACCGTGGAGCAGGTCCGCGACCTGCGCGCCTACGAGGTCGCGCACCAGGGCCGCGCCGAGTTCATCAAGATGTACGACAACCGCATCGCCAAGCTGGAGGACACCGACTCCTGAGTCCGGGCTCTCGGTCGCCGTGCCCGCACGGGGTGCCGGGTGCGGCCTGGGGACCGACGGGGCCGCCGGGAACGGCGGCCCCGTCGGCGTGCGGAGGAACCCGGGCGGCCTCCGGAGCGTCACACCCGGTGAGAGACACCACCGCTCCCCAGCCCGAAAGGCCCACCGCCATGACCGCTCCCGCCCTCCGCACCACGGCCCGCCTGGCCGCCGTGCTCGCCACGGCCGCGGCCTTCGGGCTCACCGGCTGCTCCTTCTCCCTCCCCGGCGGCCAGGACGTCTCCGTCGACCCCGACGGGGTGAGCGTCCGCGACGGGGAGACCGAGGTCTCCGTGGACGGCGAGGGCGGCGTCAGCGTCGACAACGGCGAGGGCGGCGTCAGCGTCGACGGCGAGGGCGGTGTGGGGGTGGGCGGCGACGAGCTCCTCAACATCACCGGCGGCGACCTGACCGAGGACTGCGCCGGCCGCGCGGTCAACATCGCCTCCGAGGGCGCAGTGATCGTCCTCAACGGCTCCTGCACCACCGTCACCGTCGCGGGCAGCAACCTGACCGTCCACATCGGCTCCGCCGAGTCCATCCACGTCGTCGGCGCGGACAACACCGTCCACTACGCCTCCGGCGATCCCGCCGTCACCGACCTGGGCGGCAACAACTCCGTCTCCTCCGGCGGCGACGCCACCCCGTAGGGCCCCGCCCCGGGCGGGGGCCGGCTTCCGGGGGGCACGGCGGCCCCTCCGGCGGAGCCCCCGCCCGCCCGTTCGACGGACGGCCCGGCGGCCACGGGCCTCCCCTCGGAGACTCCTCCTCCGCGGCCTCCGGAACCCCGACCGGCGCCCGAGCCTCGGAGGAAGCGTCGCACCTCTGGCCTAGGCTCGGGTGTCATGGGCATGGAGAGTTCCCCCGAGGCGCCGCAGCCGGTCCGCGTGGTCCTCAACGCCGTCGGCGGCTGGATCGGCCGTCTGGGCCGGATCTGGGTCGAGGGCCAGATCGCCGAGCTGAACCGGCGCGGCCGGATGGCCTACATCACGCTGCGGGACCCGGTCGCCAACGTCTCCGTGCGGGTGGTCTGCCAGACGTCCGTCCTGGACGCGCAGCAGCCCCCGCCGGAGGCGGGCGCCCGGGTCGTCGTGCACGCCAAACCCGACTTCTACGAGGTGCGCGGCACGTTCTCGCTGCGCGCCCTGGAGATCCGCCACGTCGGCCTGGGCGAGCTGCTCGCCCGCCTGGACCAGCTCCGCCGCACGCTCCAGGCCGAGGGGCTGTTCGCCCCCGAGCGCAAGCGCCCGCTGCCGTTCCTGCCGGGCACGGTCGGCCTGATCTGCGGCCGGGACTCCGCGGCCGAGCGCGACGTGCTGGAGAACAGCCGCCGCCGCTGGCCGGCCGTGCGCTTCGAGGTGCGCCAGGTCGCCGTCCAGGGCGACCGCGCCGTCCGCGAGGTCGTCGAAGCGCTCAAGGACCTCGACTCCCGCCCCGAGGTGGACGTCATCGTCATCGCCCGGGGCGGCGGCTCCCTGGAGGACCTGCTGCCGTTCTCGGACGAGGCGATGGTCCGCGCGGTCGCCGCCGCCCGCACCCCGGTGGTCAGCGCCATCGGCCACGAGCAGGACGCCCCGCTGCTGGACCATGTCGCGGACCTGCGCGCCTCCACCCCCACCGACGCGGCCAAGAAGACCGTCCCGGACGTGGGGGAGCAGCTGGAGATCATCCGCCAGCTCCGGGACCGGGGCCGCCGGGTGCTCACCGGTGCCCTGGAGAGGGAGCGCGCCTGGCTGGCCTCGATGCGCTCCCGCCCGGCGCTGGCCGATCCGGTCCGCGAGATCGACCGCCTCACCGAGCAGGTCCTGGACCTGCGCGAGCGCTCCCGGCGCAACCTCGGGGTGTCGCTGGACCGGGCCGCCGAAAACCTGGCGCACACCCGGGCCCGCCTGCACGCCCTGTCCCCGGCCACCACCCTGGCCAGGGGGTACGCGATCGTGCAGCGCGCCGACGGCTCGGTGGTGCGCTCGGCGGCCGAGCCCGACCTGGGCGAGACCCTGCGGGTGCGCTTCGCCCGGGACGGCCTCGCCGTCACCGTGGACGCCGTCGAGACCGGGCCCGAGCCGGGCCCCGAGACCACCGACACCACCGGAGGAGAAGAGTAGACATGGCGAAGAAGGGCGCGGCCGAGGCCGCCGACACCAACGAGCCCGAGCTGAGCTACGAGGAGAGCCGCGAGGAGCTCAACAATGTGGTGCGCCGGCTGGAGTCGGGCGGCCTGAGCCTCAAGGAGTCCCTGGCCCTGTGGGAGCGGGGCGAGGAACTGGCCCGCATCTGCGAGCGCTGGCTGGAGGGCGCCCGCGCGACGATGGCCGCGGCCATGGACGAGCGCGAGAAGGACGACGCCCCGGGGGACGCCGACACGCCCTTCTAGGGGGACCTGCGGGGGCGGGGAGGATCCGGGGCCGGTGCGGCCCCGGTCACCTGCGGCCGTTGAGTTCGTCGCCGAGGTCGCGCAGGTTGCCGGGCAGCCCCCGGAACACCCCGATGACCAGTACCAGCGCCGTGCCCAGGAAGAGCCAGGGGGCGACCTGGGCCAGCCGGGAGGCCAGGGCCAGCAGGAGCACCCGTGCGAAGCCCTCGTTGCCCAGGGCGAGCACGCTCTCGGCGGCGACCACCGCGACGAAGAACGCGATGGGCGGGCTGACCGACAGCGACAGCAGGTCGCCCGGCCGGACCAGCGACACCGTCAGCAGGCAGGCGAGGGTGAAGGCGATGCCCGGCGCCGCCGGCAGTTCGGCCGTGTGCGCGACCACCGTGCCGGTGACGCTGAACAGGGCGATGACGAGGACGCCGCCGCGGCCGGTGAGCCGTGCCGCGCCCGCCCGCGGGCGGGCGCGCGGAGCGGTCGGCCCGGGCACGCCGCCGGGTGGCCCGGCGGGCCGGGCGGGCGCGGGCTTCCTGGTCTTCGGTGCGTTCGGGGCACGGCCCTCGGGCCGCACGAAGTACGGTGCCCGTTCGGGTTCCGGGCCGTCCGTCTTCCGTGGGGGCATGGCCGTGCGCCTCCCAAGTGTGTTACTCACAGTGTTTAGTGTGTCACTTCTCGTAAGCGTTCGGTGTCTTTTCCGGGGAACGTGTCGTCATTTCGTCCACTTGCCCCTTCCGCGCCGAACACGCCTTCCTCCCGTTGGACACCGGGATGGGGGGTCGGGGTTCGCTTGGTTCGATGATGAAGTGTCCGTATTCGTCCCGCGGGTCGCGGAGGGTGTTCCGAAGTGGATTTCCTTGGCCCGGAGACGGGGCTCCCGGTCCCCGGGATTCGGGAACTCTCTTTTCAGGTCGCACCGTTGTGGCCGTTATTTGCCATCCGAATGACGGACTCGTCGGTCAGCTCCGGTGCCGCGACCGTCCGGGGCGGCTCCTCCACCCCGCGCGGCCGCTCCAGGTCGCCGTCCACCAGCCCCAGCTCCCCGAAGCGGCGGGCCGTCACCAGCACCCGGTTCTCCAGCGACCCCACCGTCTGGTTGTAGGCCGACACCGTCCGCGACAGCGCCCGGCCCAGCCCCTCCACGTGCCCGCCCAGCGTCGACAGCCGGGCGTGCAGCTGCTTGCCCAGCTCGAACACCTCCCGGGCGTTCCGGCTCAGGGCCTCCTGCTGCCAGGCGTACTGGGCCGTGCGCAGCAGCGAGATCAGAGTCGTGGGCGTGGCGATGTGCACGCGCCTGCCCATCGCGTACTCCAGCAGCCCCGGGTCGTGCTCCAGCGCCGGGGCCAGGAACGCCTCGCCCGGGATGAACAGCACCACGAACTCCGGCGCCGGGCTCAGCGCCGTCCAGTAAGCCTTGCCCGCCAGCTGGTCCACATGCGTGCGCAGGTGCCGGGAGTGCGCCCGCAGGCGCTCGCGGACCTCCGACTCGCCCTCCGCGGCCACCGCGTCCAGGTAGGCCGCCAGCGGCACCTTGGAGTCCACGACGATGTTCTTGCCCCCGGCCAGGCGCACCACCATGTCGGGGCGGCGCGCCCCGTCCTCCACGGCCACCTGCTCCTCGAAGTCGCAGTGCGCGCTCATGCCCGCCAGCTCCGCCACCCGGCGCAGCTGCACCTCGCCCCAGCGGCCGCGCGCCTCGGGCCGGCGCAGCGCCGTCACCAGCGCCTGCGTCTGGTCGCGCAGCCTCTCGGAGCCCTCGCGCATGAGTTCCACCTGCCTGGTCAGCTCGGCGTGCGCCGCCACCCGGCCCGCGTCCGCCTCGCGCAGCCGCTGCTCGACCCGGTCCAGCATCGCGGCCAGCGGTTCCACCATGCGCTCCACGGCCCGGCGCCGCTCGTCCAGGTCGTGCCCGGCCTGCGTTCCCACGGCCCGCAGCCTGCCCTCGGCCAGCTCCAGGAAGTTCCGGTTGGTCTGGTCCAGGGCCTGGGCGGACAGCGCCCGGAAGCGTTCGGCCAGCCGCTCCTCCATGAACTCGGCCCGCTCCCGGGCCGCCTCGGCCTCCGCGCGCGCCTGCGCGCTCTGCCCCCGGGCCCAGAGCAGGCCCAGGGCGACGCCCACCGCGATGCCGACGAGGAGTACCGCCACGAGTGAGAGGAGATCCATGGCGCCCTATGGTGTCAGTCCCCGCCCCGCCGGGTCCCCCGCCACGCAGGACATCGGTGAGCAGAGCCATCAAGTCCGGCATGTCCACCGCCCCCGCGTCGTAGGACCACTGGAGCCGGAGGCCGCCCATCGCCGCGATGAGCAGGGCCGCCGCCGTCCGGACTCTCCCAGCGCGACCCCGGTGGACGCCATCCCCTTCGCGCCGGCCCACGGCCTGCCCGAGGTCCTCGGCTGGGACGGCCCGCCCGACCCGGTGCTCCCCGGCATCGACCACGGCCCCAACGCCGTCTCGCGGATCCCGTACCCGGGCACCGTCGGGGTCACCTCCACCGCCGCCGCGACCGGGGAAGGAAAGCTGCGGGAGCGCGTCCGTTTCCGGTCATTTCCTTCCCGGCCTGCGGATTGTCCGAGAAGCTGAGATGACCGCCCCCGTCGACCGGTCCTCTCCTTCGCCGGTCCCGGAGCGGCTTCCCGCCCCCTCGCAAGGAGTCCCATTGAACCTGGAGACCTACACGACCGGCACCGGAGAGAGAACGGCCCTCCTCGTCCACGGCGCCGGGGCCGGCGCCGGCACCTGGCACGCCCTGGTCCCCGCGCTCGTCGAGCGCGGCCACCGCGTCGTGACCGTGGACCTGCGCGGCCACGGGCGCAGCCCGCGCGGCGGCTACAGCGTCCAGGCGCTGGGAGACGACCTGGTCGACTCCCTGCCGGGCGGAGCGGACCTGGCCGTCGGCCACTCCCTGGGCGGCCTGGCGCTGTCCCTGGCGGTGGAGCGGCTGGCGCCCGCCCGCGCCGTCTACCTGGACCCGGCGTTCCGGCTGCCGCCGATCCCCGCCGACGCCGGGGAGCGCATGCGCCGGGTGTTCGAGACCGCCGACGCCGCGCACGTGCGGTCCATGAACCCGCGCTGGAACGACCTCGACGTGGAGCAGGAGCTGGCCGGGTTCGCCTCCTGCGACCCGGAGTTCTACGCCTTCGTCGCGGCCGAGGTCGCAGGCCGCGACCTGCTTCCGGACAAGCCGCACGCGCCGTCCCTGGTGCTGCGGGCCGCGGACGCCATCACGGTCGACGACCGGGCCGCCGCCGAACTCGCCGAGCGCGGCTTCGAGGTGCGCAGGGTCGCGGGGGCCGCGCACTGCATCCACCGCGACAACCTGCCCGGGCTGCTGGCCGAGCTGGACTCCTGGCTCTGACCCGCGCGAGGGCGGGACGCCGCGCGCCCCGCCCCGCCTCAGCAGCAGGCCGCCAGCGCCTCCCGCCAGGTCCGCGCCGACGCCCAGAAGTCCTCCCCGGCGGGCTCGGGCGCGAACAGCCACATCCGTTCCCAGGCCGGTGACGCGACCGCCTCGACCTCCTTGCTCGGCTGGTAGGGCGGGCGACCTCCGACCGCGTACCACGTGTACTCCAGCGGATCCAGCAGGGCCATCAGCCGCTCCTCCAGCCCCCGGCCCGGACGCACCTTCACCAGCAGCCAGGGCCGGAACCGGCGCAGCACCTCCAGCCCGCCGGCGACCACGTCCGGTTCGGTGCCCGCGGTGTCGATCTTCACCACCGCCGGGGAGCAGCCCGCCGAATCGCACCACCGGGCCATGGTGGCCGCCCGCACCGTCGTCCCGGACAGGTCCTGGTGCCGGGGCCGCTCGATCGTGTTGCACATGTCGTTGTGCCGGGCCCGTCTCAGGTAGGCGCTGCCGTTGTGGTTGCTCAGCGCCGCCTCCACCACCGTGAAGCCCAGGCCGGTGGCCTCCGCCGCCGACCGGGCCGCCACGGCGATCTCCGGGGTCGGCTCGAACGCGAACACCGGCCGCCGCGACCGGGCCGCCGCGAGCATCGCGTACACCCCGATCCCCGAACCCACGTCGAGCACCGCGCCCGGGCGGGCGAGGCCGAGGGCGGCCAGGAAGCAGGAGAGGCCGTCGGGCCCGTGCCCGGCCAGCCCGTGGGCGGCCAGCCTGCGCGGCACCGTCAGGTATCCGGGCAGGTCCAGCCTCAGTTCCCGCGGGCGCCGGGGACCGGGCAGCGCCAGCGTGAAGGCGCGGTTCCACGGCGGCACCCGGTCCGCGTCCAGGCCGCCCATGCTCCGCGGCAGCCGGACGCGCAGCCGCCGCGCCGCGAGCCGCACCAGCGGATATCGGCGCACGATCTCGCGCAGTTGGTCGGTGACCATGTTCCCCCCTAGGAAACGGGACCGCGGGCCGGCGGCCGTCCGCGCGCCGCCCCCTCCCCGTGGCGCGCGTACTTCCCCAACCGCCGGGATCCGCGGTCATGGCTCGCAGGCCGGGGCGGGGGGAAGGACCGGCAGGTCGGACATCTCCCGCCCCGGTCCCCGGCGACGTGAATCGAACCTACTGTGCGTAGTGGGTCCTGCGCAGGGTGTTTCGGCGATCGGCCCGCTTTCCCCGTGCCGGACCGGGCGGGCCCCCGGGCCGCATAGACTCTCACCTTGTGAGTCTGTCTATCGGGATCGTGGGACTGCCCAACGTCGGCAAGTCCACCCTTTTCAACGCGCTGACCAAGAACGACGCCCTGGCCGCGAACTACCCGTTCGCGACCATCGAGCCCAACGTCGGAGTCGTCGGCGTGCCCGATGCACGGCTCGGCAGGCTCGCCGAGATCTTCGGCTCCGCCAAGGTCCTCCCCGCGACCGTCGACTTCGTCGACATCGCGGGCATCGTGCGCGGCGCCTCCACCGGTGAGGGCCTGGGCAACAAGTTCCTCGCCAACATCCGCGAGAGCGACGCCATCTGCCAGGTGATCCGGGTCTTCGACGACCCCGACGTCACCCATGTCGACGGCGAGGTCGAGCCCTCCCGGGACATCGAGACGATCAACACCGAGCTGATCCTGGCCGACCTCCAGACCCTGGAGAAGGCCCTGCCGCGCCTGGAGAAGGACGCCAAGCGCAACGCCAAGGACAAGGACTCCCAGGAGCTGCTGGCCGCGGCCCGCGCCGCCCAGGAGATCCTCGACGGCGGCACCTCCCTCTACGCGGCCGGGGACAAGGACGTCGACCTGGCCCGGCTGCGCGAGCTGAGCCTGCTCACGGTCAAGCCGTTCATCTACGTGTTCAACCTCGACAGCGGCGAGCTGGCCGACGAGGCCCTGCGCGCCAAGCTCCAGGAGCTGGTCGCCCCCGCCGAGGCGATCTTCCTGGACGCCAAGATCGAGGCGGAGCTGGCCGAGCTGGACGAGGACGAGGCGCAGGAGCTGCTGGAGTCCATGGGGCAGACCGAGTCCGGCCTGGCCCAGCTGGCCCGTGTCGGGTTCGACACCCTGGGCCTGCAGACCTACCTCACCGCCGGGCCCAAGGAGGCCCGCGCCTGGACCATCAGGAAGGGCGCGACCGCCCCGGAGGCGGCGGGGGTCATCCACACCGACTTCCAGCGCGGCTTCATCAAGGCCGAGGTGGTCTCCTACGACGACCTGGTCGCGGCGGGCGACATGCAGGCCGCCCGCGCCGCGGGCAAGGTCCGCATGGAGGGCAAGGACTACGTGATGGCCGACGGCGACGTCGTGGAGTTCCGCTTCAACGTCTGACGCACGGGCGCGGGCCGGGGGCGGATCCGGAGATCCGCCCCCGGCCTCTCCCACCGCCCGCGGGCCCGGGGCCCGGCGCCGGGCCGGTACCGGCCCGGCGAGGCGGACCGGCACCGGACAGCGGCCGCTCCCGGCCGCCCCGGGCGGTGCGCGGCGGACGTGCACCCTCCCCGCCCCGGGAGGGGGCGCGGACCTGCCCTATCGTGTGGCCATGAGCGAGCCTCCCCCGCAGAACCCGCCGCCCCGCCACCCCCGCACCCTCCCCGCGCCGGCGCAGCCGGTCCCGCCCGGGCGCCCGTCGAACGTCCTCGGGGTCCTGATGATCGTGTTCGGCGTCCTCACCGGGCTCCTGGGACTGCTGGTCCTCGCCCTTCCGTACATGCTGTTCCTCCTCGGCGGAGGCGGTGACGTCGCCGGGTTCGACGATTTCGTCGGGCCGTTCCGGTACACGGGGTGGAGCGTCGCGCTCCTGGGGCTCGCGATGTCCGTGTTCGGCACCGTCCGCACCGTCTCCCGCGGGCGCGCCCGGCGCCGGTGGGACCGGACGTACCGCCGCACGCCCTGACCCGCGGCCGCCCCGGCGGCGGGCTCCGCCACGGGCCGGATTCCGGCTTGATCCCCGGTCCGGGTTCTCCTACCGTTCCGTGAACGGAACGATGCCGAGGAGAGCCATGGAAGCGCACGCCGTCGAATCCCTTCCCGCCCGCAGCCGGGAGGTGGCCCTGGCCCTGGCCGCCGCCGGCGCCCCGGGCCGGGTGCGCGAGCTGGCCGGGTCGGCGCGCACCGCCGCCGATGCCGCGGCCGCCCTCGGCTGCGAGGTCGGCGCCATCGCCAACAGCCTGGTGTTCATCTCCGACGGCGAACCGGTCCTGGTCATGACCAGCGGCCGCCACCGGGTGGACACCGTCGCACTGGCCGTCCGCTGGGGGCGCGGTGAGCTCCGCCGCGCCACCCCCGAGCAGGTGCGCGCGGCCACCGGCCAGGCGATCGGCGGCGTGGCCCCGGTCGGTCACCCCGCGCCGCTGCCCACCGTGGTCGACGAGGCCCTGGGCGACCACGAGCGGGTCTGGGCCGCGGGCGGCACCCCGCACACGGTCTTTCCCACCACGGCGGCCGAGCTCGTCCGCCTCACCGGCGGTACGCTGCTGCCCGTCACCGCCTGACCCGCCGCCGAAGGGACGCCCCGTGGCCGTCGTCCACCGCACCACCCTGACCCCCACCAAGCTCGAACTCCTCCAGGCCTGGCTGCCCGCTCAGCCCTGGTACGCGGGTGGGGAGCCGGACCCGGCCAGGGCCGGCGGGTTCCGGCTCGACGACCCCCGGGGCGAGGTCGGCATCGAGTTCATGGTGGTCACCGACGCCGGGAACGCCTACCACGTGCCGCTCACCTACCGCGGGGCGCCGCTGGAGGGGGGAGAGGAGGCCCTCGTGGGCACCGCCGAGCACGGGGTCCTGGGAAAGCGGTGGGTCTACGACGGGACGCACGACCCGGTCCTGGCCGCGCAGCTGCTCGCCCTGCTCCTCGGCGACGCCGAGCCGCAGGCCCAGAGCCTGAGCGACACGCCGGACCCGTCCGTCACCGCCCGCTTCGCGGCCGCCGGCCCCCCGGCGGGGGTCGCCTCGTTCACCACGGCCCACGGGCCGGACGGCACCGGGATCGTGTTGGAGACCGGCGCCGGCGACCGGATCACCCTCCGTGTCGCCCGCGCCCTCAGCCCGGCCCCCGACCCGGAGGCCACCGGGTACGTCTCCGCCACCTGGCGCACCCCGGACGGGGTCGAGCACCGGGCCCCCTTCGTCACCGTCCGCTGACCCCGCGCCCTCCCCGGACCGGCCGGCGGTTCACACCGCCGCCTCGGCGCGCCCGGCCGGTTCGCGGTCGCGGGCCAGCACGCCGAGCACGATGAGGGCCTGCGCCGCCGTGTACGTCAGCATCACCCAGAACCCGCTCAGCGGCAGGTCGAACCCCGGGCTGAACGCCCGCAGCGCGATCAGCCCGTCCGACAGCAGGAACAGCGCCCCGCCGACCGCCGTCCACCGGTGCACCCCCAGCGACAGCACCGCCATCGCCCCCAGCAGCAGCCCGTACACCAGCACCGGCACCAGCAGCGGACCCGCCCCGGGCGCGCACAGCGCGACCAGCCCGGCCACCACCACCGCGTAGGGCACCAGCAGGGTCCGGTTCGAGCGCAGGGGCCCCTGCCCCCACCACGGGGCGAACGCGACGATGTACACCACCTGCGCCACCAGGAAGAAGCCCACCATCACCAGGAAGGCCGCGTCCCCGGACGCGAGCGCCGGGGCGGTGTCGCCCAGCCAGGAGAAGAACAGCGCGACCGCGACCAGCCGGACCAGGCGCCCGCGCGGGGGCGGGGCGGCCGTCCAGGCGAACGCCGCCAGCAGCGGCATGAGCAGCGCCTGGGTGGGGCGCGACCAGGCTTCGGCGCCGACGGCCTGAACGGCCAGGTGCACCGCCGCCGTCAGGACGAACAGTGCCAGGAAGACGCGGGGGAGGGGCTCTCGGGGGATCACCGGGTCATCATAGGCGTCCCCGCCGCGCCCACCCCAGGGGAGACCCCGGTCACAATCCGGCGGCCGTTCCCTGTCCCCGCGGACACATGTTGCTCCCCAACAGGTGACTAATCCATTTTCGGGCCGACCATAAATCCTGGAGGGGGGACAACCATCAGATGAGTTCGTCTGCGTATTGCCGTATTGTTCCGCTTTTGGGAACTTCGACTGTTGCGTGCAATGCGCGCTTGGCGGGGAAACGCGGAGCGCCCATGTCCGCGCCCAACCCGCACAATGCCTCACTATAGGGATGGGGTAGACAAGGGCGTGGCGGATACGCCGCCCGCACGGGCGGCGCGGAACTGTGTGCAGGAGGTCGGGGATGGCGAACGCACCACGGCGCGGTGCCGCCGTGCGCGAACGGCACGACGACGCGGAGTACGAGGCACCGGCCCCCCGCCGGCGCCCCCGCGCCGGCGCCGGCGGGCGCTGGTGGGTCGGCGTGGGCCGCGCCGTCCTCTGGGCCTTCCTCATCGTCGTCATCTTCAACGGCATCTGGTTCCCCCTGCGCGGCGGCTTCGCCCTCCCCGCCTCCGCCCCCGAACCCGAGCAGACCCGGGCCCCCGCCTTCCCCGAAACCTCGGCCGCGGCCTTCGCGCTCCGCTTCGCGGACGTCTACCTCACCACCGACGACCTCGAGGCCCGCCGCGACGCCCTGGCCGCGTTCGTCCCCGAGGGCGAGGCCGCCGCGCTCGACGCCCCCGCGGACTCGCTCGCCGGACGGAACCTCGTCGTCACCGCCATCGACGTCAAGGACGACAACAACGCCATCGTCGTCGTCCGCGCCGACGTCAACGGCCAGCCCATGAGCCTGGAGGTCCCCGTCTACGCCGACGGCGACACCCTCGCGGTCTCCGGGCGGCCGGCCCTGCTGGCCGCCCCGGCCCGCGCCTCCCTGCCCGAGCAGGCAGCCTTCGAGACCGACCCGGTCGCCGCCGAACAGCTCGAGGAGGTGCTGACCGGCTTCTTCGGCGCCTACGCGCAGGAGCCGAGCCACCTCGACCGCTATGTCGAGCCCGGTGTCACGATCGCCCCACTTCCGGCGAACACCCTGGAATTCTCCAAACTGTCCGATACCACGGTGCCATCCCAGAGTTCGAACAGGGATGATGACGTACGAGAGGTGGCCGTCACCGTGCACTGGGCCGTTCCCGCCCCCGAGGGGGAGGAGTCCGGGGTGCTGGTGCAGGGCTATCTGGTCACCGTCGTGGACTCCGGCAGCGAGTGGCACGTGCGTGACATCCAGGGAGCCCCCCACTCGTTCGGCGAGTGACGGGGCACGTAGGCAAGGAGACGAGAAGGATCATGCGCACAGCAGCAACGACACCGGGAGGCGGCGCCTGACATGCTCCCCCTGTTGTCCACCGCGGCCGACACCGTGACAGTGCTCGGCGGGGCCGACCCCCTGGTCCTGGCCGACTCGCAGGCCCCCGACACCGGCGGCCTCGCGGAGTTCCTGCGCGGCTTCTTCGGTCCGCTGTTCCTCGTCATCGTGTCCATCGTCGCGATCTTCTTCCTGTTCACCAGGGAGATCACGCGGTTCGCTCAGTTCATCATCCTGGCGATCTTCATCGGGATCGTCTTCTACGTCCCCGGCATCATCGAGGTCATCGCAGTGGCGCTGGCGCGAGCGATGGGCGTATCGACGGAATAGGCGAGGGAGGCCGGGAACGTGGATCTGCCCACGTACACCAACATCTGGCGTATCGAGAAGCGGCTCTACAAGCTCTACGACTTCCGGCTGCCCATGCCGCTCCCGGTGGGCACCTTCGGTGTCGCCGTGGGCGTGTTCCTGGTCTGGGTGATCCTGCTCGGGATCCTCAACGCCCCGTTCGTGTTCGGCAACGGGTGGCACCTGGTGCTGTGGGTGGTGCCGCCCGGCGTCATCACGGTCCTGGTCACCAGACCGGTCATCGAGGGCAAGCGCCTCACCGAACTGCTCCTGTCGCAGGCCCGCTTCCTCGCCGAGTCGCGGGTGTACACCCGGCTGGCCCCGGAGTACGAGCCCGCCGAGGTGCGCGTCGCGGTGCGCGTGTGGCACCGCGACCCGGAGGCGGGCCCGCTGCCGCTGCCGCGCCGCCGAGCCGAGCGCGAGGTCCTCGCGGTGGAGCCGGTGGAGGCGGCGGAGGCCGTCGGGGTGGAGGAGGAGCGGCCGGCGCCGGAGCAGGCCCCGCCGCTGCGCCGCGTCCGCGAGGCGGGGCCGGTACGGGCGCCGGAGCCCACCGCGTCCGCGTCCGCCGTGCCCGGGACCCTCCCGGAGCCGGTCCGCGCCGAGCCGGTCCCCGTGCCCGTCGCCGAGCCCGAACGGCCCGAGCCCGTGCGCTCCCCGGTCGCCACCGTGGCGGCGGTGGAGCGCCCGGCGGACACCGGCGGCGACCCGGGGCCGCAGGAGGAGCGGGAACAGGACGACCGCCCGGGTGTGGGCGTCCGGGTGCTCAACTACTTCGGGTTCGCGCTGCGGAGCGGACCCGCGACCCCGGCCGACACGGAGGGGAACGACTTCGAGGAGGGGTTCGCCGAACCCGTCCACGCCACTGAGGGTGAGGAGGAGCGCGACAGCGACGAGTGGTTCTCCCGCCTGCGCGCCTCCTCCGGGCAGACCCCGGTGAACCTCAGCTCCAAGAGCGCCTACACGGTGGGGGACACCTCGGCGCTCAGCCGGGAGGAGGTCGCCGGGGCGCTCGGGAGCGACGAGGCCGACGAGACCCCGGCGGCCCGCCGCCTGCGCGGCCGCACCCAGGGGATCCGCGTGACCCGTGAGCTGGAGGAGCGCCGCACCACGGGGCTGCCCGCCGACGGGGCCGAGGCCCGGGAGGCCGTCCGGCCCCGCCGCACGGGGAGGCCGCACGCCGCCCCGTGGGAGCTGGACGAGTCCGCCAGGGAGGCGCGGGAGGAGGCACCGGGCTACGACGTGTCCGACTACGCGGCCCGCTACGCCGCCGCCACGGGCCGCCCGGCCGCCAAACCCACCTCGGCCCCCTGGCTCCCGCAGTCGGAGGACGAGGGGGATCCGGCGCGCACCGCCGAGGGTGCCCCGTCCGCCGACGGGCCCCGAGCCGAGACCGCCGCCCCCGCCCGCCCGGCGGACGCACGTCCCGCAACCGAGGCCGACGCCCGTCCGGTGGGTCCGACGCGTGCCGACGCGGTGGCTCCGGGGCGTTCGGTGGAGGCTTCCGGGGCCGTGGAGGAGGCTCCTGCCCGTCCGGTGGGTCCGACGCGTGCCGACGCGGTGGCTCCGGGGCGTTCGGTGGAGGCTTCCGGGGCCGTGGAGGAGGCTCCTGCCCGTCCGGTGGGTCCGACGCGCGCCGACGCCGCGGCCCCGGTCCGCTCGGCCGGCTCCCGCGCCGGGCAGGACACCGACGGTGCTGCGGCCGCCCCCGCCCTCGGAGCGGAGGACACCGACGCGCACCCGGCCGCTCCGACCCGCACCGAGGCCGCCCGCCCGACCGGCGCGGCCGCCGCCGACACCCCCGTCGGGAAGGCCCCGGCCCCGGCGGCCAAGCCTCCGCTGGAGCTGGACCACGGCACCGGCGAGCAGGCGTCCATGCCCGTGCGCCCGCAGGAGGACGAGGACCGCGGCCCCGAGTGGAACGAGCACATGACCGTGCTCGACCGCCACCTCAGCACCGCCGACACCCCCGCCCCGCCCCGCCCCAAGTTCGCCGACGTCGTCCCCGGCCGCCGGAGCGGGGCCAAGGACCCCTCCGAGTGGTTCGACGACGGAAGGAAGCGCCACCCCGACCAGCCGCGGGTCGGCGACAAGGGCAACCCCGTCATCCCCGCCGAGGAGCTGCGCGAGCGCGCCGCGGACGGCGAGGCCCCGGCCGCCAAGCCGCCCACCCAGCTCGACCACGGCACCGGCGAGCTCGCCGGGTTCGCCGAGGTCCGCGAGGCCCCCCAGCGCCGCACCACCGCCGACCTCGAGGAGGCCGAGGCGGCCGCGCTGGCCCGGCGCCGGGCTCAGCGCCCCGCCCCGACCGCGCCTCCCACCCCGCCCGCGCCCCCTGCCGGGGACGGGCAGCCCGCCCCGGTCAAGTGGAGCATGCGCGCCACCGGCGCCGCCGACCCGGACACCCCCGACACCGCGGACACCGCGCAGGACGCGGAACCCCGGGACCCGGCCCACGACCCGCACGACGGCATGTTCCACCGGGTCGCCCAGAACGCCCGCAGGATCGGCCGCCTCTTCGGCCAGCCCGCCCCCGGCGAGGAGCCCGAGCCGCCCCGCCGCGAGCCCCGACCCGACCTCGAACTCGACCACGGCACCGGCGAGCAGCAGAGCCTGGGCGACACCCCGCACGGCTCTCCCACCGCCCCCGCCGTCGGTTCGGCCTCCGCCGTGCGCCCCGAGTCCGCCGAGTCGGACCCGCCCGCGTCCGCCGCCGACTCCGGCGGCACCCGCGGCTGGCGCCGCCTGGCCAAGGTCGTCACCGGCGGCGCCGCCCCGGTCCGCTCCGAGCTGTCCCCGGAGGACATCGAGCGCCTGCGGACCCCGCTGGAGAGCCCCCGCAGCCTGGTCGTCCTGGGCTGCACGGGCGGCGCCGGGCAGACCGTCACCACGCTGATGATCGGCCACACCCTGGCGGGCTACCGGGACGAGCGAATCGTCGCCGTCGACGTCAACCCGGGTCCCAACGGCCTCTCCCGCCGCATCGGCTCCCAAGCCCCCGAGACCCTCACCGCTCTGCTGGCCAACGCCGACGGCATCGGCGACCAGGAGGCGATGAGCGCCTACACCGGCCGCACCCAGACAGGCCTGGAGGTCGTCCAGACCCTGGACGACCCGTATGTGCAGACCCTCGACGACCGCGACTACGCCCAGCTCACCGGGCTGCTCGGCCGCTTCTACGCGGTCACCGTGCTGGACCCGGCGGCCACCGGGGTCGCCCGGGCCCTGCCCGCCGCCGACGGCCTGGTCCTGGTGACCCCGGCCAACGCCGACGCAGAGCGGGCGGTCTCCATGACCTTCGACTGGCTCGACGGCAACGGCCACGGCGCCCTGCGCGCCAGATCGGTGCTGGTCGTCAACGGGGTCAGCAAGCGCAGCCTGCCGGACGTGGACGCCGCCGAGCGGGTGGCCCGCGGCCGCTGCCGGGCGATCGTCCGCATCCCGTGGGACGACCACCTGGGGTCCTCCTACACGCGCATCGACGTCGGCGCCCTGCGGGCCAGCACCAAGCGCGCCCACGGCGCCCTGGCGGGCGTCATCGTCGACAAGCTCCTCACCTAGTCCGGCTCCGCCCCGGCGCCCGGCGGCGGCCTCAGCGGCGGGGCACGGGCGTGGCACCGGCCGGGACGGAGCCCGCCGCCCGCCCTTCCGGGGGCGAGCGGCGGCCCGGACCCCGGCCCGTATCGGGCCGCCCGTGCCGACAGCGGTGCCCCGCCCCCGTCGCCGGGGGGCGGGGCACCGGCGCGTTCACCTGCCTGCGGGGGTGAAGTCCCGGGAGGCCAGGAACCCGGGCCTGGGGTCCTCGCCCCCGAACGGCTTCTCGCAGGCGTTCTCCACGCTGTTGTAGACGACGAACAGGCTCGACCGAGCCCACGGGGTGATGTTCGCCCCGGCCGCGTACATGCAGTTGGAGTCCAGCGCGGTCACGTCCCCGGGCGCCGCGTCCAGCGCCTCGATGCCGTGCCGGTCGGCCAGGATGGTCAGGGTCCCCCGGTCGGGGGTGCCGGCGCGGCCGCCGTCACCCTCCTCCAGGCAGGACACGTAGGTGCGGTGCGAGCCGGGCATCACCAGGGGCGCGCCGTTGTGCGGGTGGTGGTCGGTCAGCGCCACCGAGAACCCGACGGCGCGCATGCGCGGCATGCCGTCCTCGGCGTGCCAGGTCTCGAAGTCCGAGCGCCAGTACAGGGGGCCGCCGCCGAACCCGGGGCGGTGGTCGAGGCGGCTCTGGTGCACGTACACCTCGGAGCCGAGGAGCTGGCGGGCGGGTTCCAGCAGCCGGGGGTCGTTCACCAGGGCCTCGAAGGCCTCGCTGACCCGGTGCACCTCGAACACGGAGCGCACGCCCCCGTCGGCGGGGTCGACGACGACGCGCTCGTCGTCGCGCAGCCGGGGGTCGCCGACCAGCCGGTCGGCCTCGTCGAGGTGCCCGGCGGCCTCGTCCCCGTCCAGCAGGGACGCGAACCGGGTGTAGCCGCGGCGGTCGTGCTCCTGGAGGAGGTCGTCGGTGAGGGGGCCGTCCTCGGCGGTGCCCCACACGGTGGGGTCCCTCCGGTAGAGGAGCGCGGCCTCGGTGCCCTTGCGGGTCGGGTAGTCGTCCAGTGTCGGGAGATCCATCTGCAACGTCATGGCCGATACCCCTGTGCGGGGTGATCCTTTCGGTGTCGCTGTCTCTTCAGGTGGACGGTCCGTACGACACCCGAACGTAACAAACACCCCGATCGGCGTTCTCGGGCGATTTCCTCCGACGGGTTTATCGGCTTTGATCCCGGGTAGGGTGGGCCTATTCTGGGGCGCCCGCCGAAAAGGCCGAGGGCGCCTTTCGTGCTCCCGCCCTTCTTCGGCCCGGCGTTCTCCCATGTGCCTCCGGCCTTCGCGGTGCCGCCGCCGCACCGCGTGCCCGGCCCCGTCCCAGGGTGCCCGCCGCCCCGGCTGCCTCCCCGGTCGGCGAACCGGCCAAACCCCCCGTTCGCCCACTCCGCTTTTTTCCGTGACGCAGTTCACATGGATACGGTGCGTTGTCCGGTGCAAAAAGGGCCCATTCGAACCGGTTCCGTAACACCGGGTTCTCCGGGAATTCCCATATGAGGGTCTGGCGCGAAAGATCCTTCGGCCGCACAGTGGTGAAGGTCCTTCCCTCGCCCCCCGCTCAAGAGGAGAGAACAGAATATGACCCCCGCCCCCCGCAGGCTCCGCGCCGCCCTGACCACGGTCCTCGCACTGGTCCTGGCCGTCGTCATCGGCTGGGCCGCCCCGGCCTCCGCCCACCACGTCCTGCCCCCCGGCATCCCCTCCACCTCCGCCGCCCAGTCGCAGCTCAACTCGCTCAGGGTCGCCGCGAAGGGGCCCCAGACGGGCTACGACCGCAGCCTCTTCCCGCACTGGTCGGTGGTCTCCAGCCCGTGCACCGCCCGCCAGTACGTCCTGGTGCGCGACGGCCACAACGTCGTCACCGACTCCAACTGCCAGCCCACCTCCGGCAGCTGGTACAGCACCTACGACAACGTGAACTGGAGCGGGGCCGTCTCCCAGATCAGCGTCGACCACATGGTCCCGCTCAGCGAGGCCTGGAAGACCGGGGCCGCCTCCTGGACCACCGACCGGCGCCGCGCCTTCGCCAACGACGTCAACTCGCCGCAGCTGTGGCCGGTCACCACCACGGTCAACAGCGCCAAGGGCGACAAGGACCCCTCCCAGTGGATGCCGCCGAACACGGCCATCCACTGCTCCTACGTCAAGGCGTGGGTCAACGTGAAGTACCGGTACAACCTCACGGTCACCTCCGCCGAGAAGTCCTCCATCCAGAGCACCATCAACAGCCGCTGCTGAGGCACCCCGGTTCGCGGCCCGCCCCGGCCCCCGGGGCGGGCCGCCCCCTTCCCTCCCCGGCCCCGCCGACCACACCCGCTCCCGGCCGGTGCGCGGCCGGTGGGCGGCCGCCGTGCCGGGTCCCGCCTTTCAGGGCGGGGCACCGGGCTTTCCGGCTCGCCGTAAACCGTTCCGCTTCTACGGCCGGGTACCCATGCAGCACACTATGGGGGTGGCACAGGCACGGCCGCGCCCGCCCGCCGGGCGCACCCGCCGCGCGACGCGACCAGGAGGGGCGGCAGAAGATGACCGGCACATGGGGGACCCGCGGCTCGACCCGCCTCGCGGTCCGCTACTTCGACGACCGGGTGCTGTTCAGCGACAGCGAGGCCTGGGCCTACTTCCGGTTGCCGACGGTCTCCTACGAGTTCACCACCCCCGAGGAACGCCAGGCCCTGGCCACCAACATCACCATCGCGCTCGCGGCCATCCGCATGAACGACGCCGAGGTCCACCTCCGCGTCGCCCACCGCACCTACCCCGCGGCCGAATGGGCCACCCGCCTCGACGAGACCTCCGACTCCGGACCCGGCTGGTACGACTACCTCGACGAGAGCTACCGGCACGTGTGGGCCAAGGACTTCTGGACCAAGGAGGTCTACCTCGGGGTGCGCCTCGGCCTGCGCAACCCCGGTGCGGGCCTGGGCCTGTTCTCCCAGTTCCTGGGCGCCTACCAGCGCACCGAGGAGATCCTGGGCATCACCGACGACGCCGTCGACGACAAGGAGCTCGCCCGCTGGACCGACCAGTCCGAGCGCCTGGGCCGCGCCCTGGCAGCCAGCTCCCTGCACGCCCGCCACGCCACCTCCGACGAGATCGCCTGGCTCATCCGCCACTCCGTCACCGGCAGCTCCGAGGAGCCCCGCACCTCCGCCACCGGCCGCCGCACCTGGGGCCGCGGCGAGATCGAGGCCCTGGTCGACGGAACCCTCCACAACGGCCGGTCCATGCTCCGCCTGGAGCAGCCCTCCGGCTCCACGTGGGTCGCCTTCCTCTCCTTCGCCCGCTTCCCCGACCTCATGCCGTTCCCCGACGGCGAACCCTGGATGCACCACGCCGACTCCCTGCCGTTCCCGGTGGAGATGTCCCTGCGGATGAAGCTCATCCCGCCCGCCAAGGCGTCCAAGGACGTCGGCCGCAAACTCGCGCACGCCCGCGACATGGACGCCCACATCCGCGAGGCCGGGGTCGAGGCCCCCATCGCCCTGGCCGAGCAGATCGACGCCGCCCGCATGCTCGAGCACGGGATCACCAAGGAGCGCCTGCCGTTCGTCTACGGCTGGCACCGCCTCATGGTGTCCGCGCCCACCGAACGCCTCCTCGTCCAGCACGTCGAGGCCGTCATCGAGCACTACCGCGACATCGGCATCGACGTCATCAACTCCACCGGCGACCAGTTCTCCCTGTTCAACGAGTCCCTGCCGGGCGACCGCATCCGACTGAGCGCCTACGCCCAGCGCCAGCCGCTGCGCACCATCGCGGGCGGCATGCCCACCGCCACCGTCGACGTCGGCGACCGGTCCGACCGCACCGGCGACGGCTGGGTGGGCCCCTACATCGGCGAGACCATCGGCCGGGCCCGCTCGATCGTCCACTTCGACCCGCTGGTCGCCGCCGCCCGCAACCGCCCCACCGCCATCGCCATCACCGGCGAGCCCGGCGGCGGCAAGACCACCCTGGCGCTGCTGCTCATCTACCAGCTCGCGCTGCGCGGCGTCACCGTCGCCGCCATCGACCCCAAGGGCGACGCCGAGTCCCTGGTGCAGCTCCTGCAGCGCCGCGGCCGCAAGGCCCGCATCATGTCCCTGGGGTCGGCCCAGCCGGGCCTGCTCGACCCGTTCGCGTTCGGCGACGACCTGGCCGCCAAGAAGACCATGGCCACCGAGACCCTGCGCCTGCTGCTGCCCCGCATGAGCGAGGAGCGCGAGTCGGCGATGATCCAGGCCGTGGCCGCGGTCGCCAACCAGCCCCGCCCCTCCCTGGCCAAGGTCGTCGACCACCTGTCGAACGCCTCCGACGCCGCCTCCCGCAACCTCGGCGCCGTCCTGGGCTCCATGTCGGAGATGCGCCTGGCCTCGCTGTGCTTCGACCCCCAGGGCGACGCGCAGATCGACACCGAGGGCTGGACCACCGTGTTCACCCTGGGCGGGCTCACCCTGCCCGACTCCGGGCTCCGCCGCGACGACTACTCCTACGAGCAGCGCCTGTCGGTCGCCCTGCTGTACCTGGTGTCCCAGTTCGCCCGCCGCCTCATGAACGGCCTGGACCGGCACCTGCCCAAGGCGATCTTCCTGGACGAGGCGTGGGCGGTCACCTCCACCCCCGAGGGCGCCAAGCTCGTCCCGGAGGTCTCCAGGATGGGCCGGTCCCGCAACACCGCGCTCATCCTGGTGTCCCAGAACGCGGGCGACCTCCTCAACGAGCAGGTCACCAACTGCCTGTCCTCGGTGTTCGCGTTCCGCTCCAGCGAACGCTTCGAGGTGGAGAGCGTCATGGCCCTGCTGGGGGTGGAGCCCACCGAGGACCACCTGGCGGTGCTGCGCAACCTGGGCAACGGCGAGTGCCTGTTCCGCGACCTGGACGGCCGGGCCGCCCGGATCGCCGTGGACCTGGTCTCGGAGGACCTGCTGCGCTGGCTGGACACCAACCCCACCCGCCGCCGCCCGGGCGCCGGGGACGAGGACCTGGTCTCCTCCACCCGCGGTTCCTGACCCCGCCCTCCCGGGACGGCGGCCGGTCCCGGGAGGACCCGGGGCCGGCCGCCGCTCCCCGGCCGCACGCCCCGGGGCGGTCCGACCACCGGGGCGGCCACCGCCCCGGTCCCCACGCGCGGCACCCGCACCGGAGGCCGGTACGGCCGCACGCCCCCCGGCCCTCCCGCCTCGGCCCCCGAGCGGTCCCGCCGTGGCCGGAGCGGGTCACCTCACGCCCGCGACCTGCGTGGACGATCCAGGTGCGAGCCGCCCGGCAAGCTCCGGGCGCACCCGGGTTCGGTGGAGCCCCCGGATGGGCATCTCTTACCCTGTCGGGTTCCTCCCCTGACGCCCGACCGCCGCCGACCCCCGAACCGACACACTCACGAGGGACCGCCCATGAGTGAGGACGTCATCCGCCGGCCCAGACCCGTCATCGACCCCGCCCTCCCCGCCCCCGCACGGGACGAGCTGGAACGGCGGGCCGCCGCCCCCCGGCCGCCCGTGCGGTGGCCCGGCGGGGAGGCCGCCACCCGCCGCGCCCGACTGCGCGAGGCCGCGGTCCACCTCCTCGCGGTCGGGGGCACCATCGCCCTGTCCCTGGTCACCGCGGGCTGGTACCTGGGCATGGCCATCGTCAACATCGGCCTCATCGCCCACGTCGCCGCCCTCGCCCTGCGCGGCGACTCCCACCCCGCCACCCGGGCCGCGGGGGTGGCGGCGGGCGCGGGCGCCCTCGCCGCCGTCCCGGTCTGGCTGCTCGACCTCCTGCCCGGGGACCCGTCCGCGGGCATCCCGTGGGGGCTGTTCGGCGTCCTGGTCGTCCTGGTCTCCGCCGACGCCCTCACCTCCCGGGTCCAGGAGGGGCCCGGCGACGTCCCGCAGGGGGCCGTCGTCCACCCGGACGACCTCAGCGAGTCCGACCACGCCGCCCTCGCCGCCGTCCAGCACACCATCGACCTGGTCGAACGCGCCCGCGACGCGTTCGGCGGCGGGGACTCCCTGGACACCGACCGGGCCCTGGCGGTGCTGCGCGACCAGGAGTGGCGCATCGCCGTCCTGCTCTCCCGCCAGCGCGAACTGCGCCGGGCCCACCTGCGCCGCTGGCAGCGCGCCGACTCCCCGCGGGTGCGCGAGGCGCTGCGGCCCCAGCGCGAGCACCTGTGCGCAGTGGAGGACGCCGTGCACACCCGGGTCGAGCAGATCGTCGAGTACGGCCGCCTGGTGGAGCGGGCGGTGGCCGCCCACCGCGAGTGGGAGCAGTGCCAGGAGGCGGTCGACTCCACCGCCGCCTACGCCGAGCACCGCGCCGCCGCGGCGTTCCTGGGCACCGGCTCACCGGAGGTGTCCGAACTGGCCGCCACCGCCGACGCCGCCCGCCGGGTCCGCGACGAACACGTCGACCGCCTCACCGGCCACCCCCTGGTCTTCTGACCCGCCCGGCCGACCCGGCGAGGCTCACCGGCACGGACCGGTCCCGGCCGTGTCCGGACCCCGTGCCGGCCCCGCCGCCCCCCTTCTCCGTGCACGTCCGCATGCGGACAGCGATATCTCCGACAATCCGCCCCGAGCACTCCCGGCTTCTGACACATTGGGCGAATGATCGAACACTGGGACGGCGAGGAGCCGCTCGCCTCGGTCCGCGCGGGCGTCGCGGTCCGGACCGCCTCGGCCCGGGGCGGGTACCCCGAACTGCTGGACCAGGCCCTCCTGGACCTGGAGGAGGGCCTGCCCGAGCACCTCGCCGCGGACTCCCCGCGGGTCCGCGCGCTCGCGGAGACCCTCCCCGGGTACGTGGACGCGGCCCTGGCCGACCACGTCCACCGCCAGCGCCGCCGTCCCTCCCGCACCGACTCCGAGCGCCTCACCCGGGCGTTCCGCGCCCTGGACGCCTCGGGGGTCCTCGCCCGCGAGGAGTACCTGTGCTGCGACGGCTGCGCCCGCGCCGGGCTCGACGCGGAGGCCGCCGCGGCCGGCAGCCGCGGCTACGCGTACTACCACCGGCAGGACGCCCGGTCGGCCGCCGGCGGGGCCCCGCTCATGGTCGGTTTCGAGTCCACCCACCAGGTCCGCCGCGCCGCCGTCGGCGCCGAGGTGGCCGAAGCCCTGCGCGCCCACGGGCTCACGGTCCACTGGGACGGCGGCCCCGAGCGCAGGATCCGGGTGGACATGGACTGGAGCCGCCGCCGCCACGACCGGCTGGCAGCCTTCCCCGGTCCGGCCTCCGCCGGCGAACCGCACGTGGACGCCGACTTCTCCACCCCGGGCCCCTACCGCCTCCCTGCGTGGGTCACCCGCCACCGGGGCCGGGTGAGCGTCCGCGAACTCGCCCGCCTGGTGCTGCCGTGGCTGCCCCGCGGGGTGCGGGCCACGGTCGGCGCGGGCGGCCGCACGGCCGTGCTCACCCGCGACTTCGACCTCCTGCGCGTGGAGGGCGGCCCGGCCCTGCCCCGCGACCGGATCGAGGACGTCCTGGCCTGCTGGGCGGTCGGCGCGGGCTGGCCCGCGCAGGGAACGCGCACCGACCCCGCCGCCCGCACCCCCGGACCGTGCCCGCTGGACGTCACCTACGCCGACACGGCGACCGGCGGCATGGGGTTCGTGGACTACGCCGAACCCCTGAGCGGCGCCGCCGCCCGCGACCTCGTCTACCGGCTCACCCCCGTCGACGGAACGTTCGGGGTGTTCGCGGCGCGCTCGGGCGCGGTGGTCCAGATGATGTGGCAGGAGGGGCCCCGGCTGTGGATGGAGAGCCCCTCCGCCGACGAGCGCCTGGCCAGCGGCCGCCACGTCACCCTCACCGAGGCCGAGGAGATGGTGCGCGTCCTGGCCGACGAGGGGCGGGCCGCCCTCGCCGAACTGGGGGAACTGCAGGTCACCCGCTGGTGACGCCGGCCGGCCGTGCCGACCGCCTCAGTCGGACGACGAACCCAGGCGGAAGTACGCCCGGGCCCGGGGCGGGATGAGCAGCAGGCCGCCGACCAGCAGGTTGAACAGCAGCATCGCCAGGTAGAACGGCAGTTCGTCGCGCGCGTAGACGACCACGGTGAACATGGTGAAGACCAGCGCCACCGACACCGCGACCTGCAGCAGCACCACGAGGCCGTACACCACCCGCGAGCGCAGCAGCAGACCGGCCACCGAGGCCGCCGAGAACCCGCCCCACAGGGCGAGCAGGAGCGGCCCGCCCCACCCGGCGAAGGCGGTCTCGGAGCCGCCGAGCGACAGCAGGGCCAGGGCCAGCAGGTAGAGGCCGTTGAGCCCGAGCAGCGTGCACGCCGCGATCACCGGGAACGACGGCCTGGGAGCCGGGGCGCGCGTCGGCACGGGGGCGGGTACGCCCGACGGACCGGTGTGCCCGACCCCGCCCACGAAACCGCGCGCGGCCGCGGTCCTGTCGACCTGGGCCCACGGGCCCGGCGGGTCGAGGGGGGTGACGGGCGGAACCGGCCCCGGAGCGGATGGCCGCGCCACGGGGCGGGTGCCGGAACCGGTGTGCCCCGGGTGGGCGGGACCGGGGCGGGTGCCGGGTGGCGGCCCGCCGGGAGCGGGCGCCCGGGGACCGCCCGGGGCGCGGGCCGCGGAGTGCGGGGGGTGGGGGGAGTACGGCACCCGGGGGCCGCCGGGGGCGTAAGGGTTCTGCGGCCCGCTCGCGGGGGGAGCGGCCCCGGCGGCGGACACCTGCGGTCCGGAGGCGGCGCGCGGCCCCGGAGGGGGCTGCGAGGCGTACGGACCCGAAGGCGCCGGTGCGCCGTGGGGAGCCTGTGGCCCGGAAGGGAGCTGTGAGGCGTACGGCCCGGAAGGTGCCCCCGGACCCGAAGGCGCCGGAGGGCCGAAAGGGGGCTGAGAGCCCCTCGCCGTACCGGCTGCCCGCGGACCCTGGGATGTGTGCGGCCCGAAGGGTGCCTGTGCGCCCGAAGGGGGCTGTGATGCATCCGTCCCGAAAGGCACCCGGGGACCGGAGGGTACGTGGGCTTCGGAGGCGCCCCGCGGCCCGGAAGGCGCCCCTGGGGCGTGCGGCCCGGAAGGCGGGTGCGTACCGGAGGAGGCAGGCGGGCCCGACGGGACGCCTGGACCCGTCACCGCACCGGGCTCCGGACCGTCTCCGGGGGAGTCGCCGGGCGCGGCACCCCCCACGGCCCCACCGGATCCTGCGACACCCGTGGTCCCACCGGTCCCGGCGGGCCCACCGATGCCGCCGTTCCCACCACTGTCCCCCGGAGCTCCACCGCTCCCCGCATGGATGCCGGCCACCCGGGTCGTGCCCCCGTCGCGGACCGACTCCTCCTTCGCCCGGTCCAGCAGTTCGAGGGCCCGGGCCGCCGACGGCCGCGACGCCACGTCCCGGTTCAGCAGGGCCCCGATCAGCGCCCGCAGCGGGGCCGCCGCCACGTCCCCCGTCCCGCCGGGGGCCGACAGGCGCGGCGGCATCGGCGCGGTCAGCACCGCGCTGATGATCCCGGTGACGCTCTCCCGCTTGAAGGGGGAGCGCCCCTCCAGCAGCGCGTACAGGGTGACGCCCAGGCTCCACAGGTCGGACGCCGGCAGCGCCCGCTCGCCCTCGAACCGCTCCGGTGCCATGTACTCGGGCGAGCCGATGTACACGCCGGTCTGGGTGAGCGCGGTGCTCCCGTCGACGTTCGCGATGCCGAAGTCCGTCAGCACCGTCCGGCCGTCCTCGGTGAGCATGATGTTGGCGGGCTTGACGTCCCGGTGGGTGACCCCGACCGCGTGCGCCGCCCCCAGCCCGCTCAGCAGCGACCGGGCCGCCTCCTCCACCCGGGCCGCCGGCATGGGGCCGTCCTGGTCCAGGTGGTGCTGGAGCGACCGTCCGCTGAGCAGCTCCATCACGATCCAGGGGCTGCCCTCATGCTCGAGGACGTCGTGCACCGTGACCACGGCGTTGTCCCTGATCCGGGCGGTCGCCCGCGCCTCCCGCAGAGTGCGCTCCCGGGCCTCGTCGCGGTCCTCCGAGCTCATGCCCTCGGGGAGGACGACCTCCTTCACCGCGACGTCGCGCTGGAGGGCGGGGTCCCAGGCATGCCACACCGTCCCCATCCCGCCCGCGCCGAGCCGCTCGCGCAGCTCGTACCGGCCGGCGGAGGAGTGGGGGGAGGACATGGGGGCGCATCCCTTCTGCGTCGGGGGACGATGCGCAGGCCAATCTATCCGAGAAAGGACCCGGCACCGGCGTTCCCGGTGGTCACCGACGCTTTCCGAACCATTCTCACTGTGAATCCCGCTCCCTCCCCGCCCGGGGGCGAAGAGGGACGACCGGTAGCGGTCGCCTTCCGGAACCCCTGTCTCCTAGGGGGTTCCGAATCCCGCCGGGTCCGCCCCGAAGAGCCGCCGAAAACGGGGTCGTCGCTGTTCACCTGTTGTTCGCGGCCGGATCCGGACGCGGTTCCCGATTCTTCGGACCGAACCGTTCCCCGCCTTCCGGAACCCGTTCGGGCGCATCCCCGCGCTTCACACGGGGCGACGCCGGAACGAATTCGCCACCTTTTCCTCTCGGACACCCGCCCGGAACCGGCCCGGCGGCCGGATGCCCTCAGTCCCGTCCGGCGGCGGTGAGGTGGCGCACCTGTGCCGCGACCAGCGCCGTCGACCGGTACCTCTCCTCCCCGGCCCCGGGCACGGGATACCAGACGGCCGGTCCGTCGAGCACCTCCCCGGGCAGCGGACCGGACACCAGCGCCTCCTCCCCGGCCTCCGCCACCGCGCCGGGGCCCACCGCCATCCCGACGGGCGCGAGCACCCCGTGCCAGCGCGGCGCGAACGTCACGTCGGGACGGCCCCGCCCCCGGCGCACGTGCAGCGTCGACAGCAGGCCCTCCCCGGCCAGCGCCTCCACCATCGGGGGCAGCGCCTCCAGCGGCGGTTCCCCAGGGTGGCCGAATACCAACGAGACCCGCTCGCGCGCCCGCTCCCCGTCCCAGGACACCCGGATCCCCCCGGCGAACGCGCCCGCACCACCCGGGCCCACCGGCCCGGCCAGGTGCAGGACCACCCCGCCGGGTGCCCGGTGCCGGGCCATCCGGGTGATCCCTCCGCGGCTCCACGGACCGAGGGCGGGCTCGTGCGTTCCCCAGCCCGCCGGCCGTGTTCCGGCCAGGTGCTCGGCGACGACCTCCGCGGCCCGGCCCAGCGGGGGCGCCAGCGGCCGCGTGTGCTCGACGACCAGGTCCACCACCAGCTGGACGCCCAGCGGATCGGGGTCCAGGAAACCGGGGGCGGGCTCCGGTGCCCCGGTCTCCACCCCGGCCGGGGAGGGGACGCGGGACCCGGGGGGCCGACGCGGCACGAAACCGTTCTCGGAATGCCACACCAGGGGCAGTCCGCTGATCCCGTCGAAGTGGCCGCCGTCCCCGTCCGCCACCACCCACCGGGCCAGCGGCTGCGACAGCAGCGCGCGCAGGGCGTGCGTGACCCGTGCCGACGCGGGTGTCAGCACCTGCAGTCCCCGCCGCTGCGCCCCGTGCACGGCGAGCACATCGGAGATCCCGGCGGACAGCGGGACGACCTCCCGGTCCTGCACGACCACCACCGCGTCCTCCGCCTCGAACGACACGAGGGGATGCCCGGCGGCACCGGGCCGGGTGCGCGGAGCCCCGGCGGCCGCCGCTCCCTCCACGAGCCGCTCCACACCGGAGCACGGCGTCCACACGTTCCCGCCCAGCCGCAGCACCAGGGCGTCCGCCGCCCGCACCGCCGCCTCCCGCGCGGCCCCGTGAGGGCGTGCGTGCAGCTCCACCCACCAGCAGCGCCCCTCCGGCGGCCCGGCGGCCGCGTCGGCGCCCAGCAGCCTGAGGGCCTCTCCGGGGACGTCCACCCGCTGGGCGGGTTCCACCGCGAACAGCGCGTTCCCGCCCCGGTCCAGGACCTCCAGCACACCGCCCCCCGCGAGCGGGCGGACCACCCCGTCGGGAACCGCCTCGCGCAGGACCCGGGCGAGCAGCAGGGCGTCGGGCTCGGCGGCGGTGAGGGCCACGAGGTCGTAGCTCAACCGGTCTCCTCGGTTCAAGGGGCGAAGGACACGGAGGTCACCCTTCGCGATGGGGGAGTCATGATCTGTCGTTGGACATCGGCATAATACGCACGAATCACTGACAGAAACGGCACATCCGTATCCACCGCGGCGGACGAGGGGCGATGAAGTTCGAGCTGCTGGAACCCGCAGACCGGAGCGGCGAGGAGACCGCCACAGGCACCGGGGCGCGCTCGCCCGCCGCACCTCGGCCCCCCGCGCCGGCCCGGCTCTCCCAGGAGGAACTGCTGGAGCACATGCACGACCGCACCGACTCCCTCGGAACCCGCCTGACCAGGGTGATCGAGGCCGTCCGTCCGAGCCTGCACCGCATGGAGGCGGCCATCGCCCGCAGCGGGTACACCGCCGTGGCCGAAACCGGCCAGGAGGCCCCCGCCCCGCCCCCTGAGGGCTTCCGCCCGGACCGCTTCAACGCCCGCGGAGCGAGCCGGTGAGCGCCTGGGACATCGACGCGCCCGCCGTCGGCCAGGTCGTCAACGAGGTGTTCGACAAGGTCGGCGACGGCAGCGGTGACGGCCTGGACGGTTCGCTCGCCCTCGCGGGGGAGTCGGTCGTCACCGCGGCCTCGGCCGCGTGCAGCGGTCCGGTGCAGAGCGAGCTCTACCTCTTCCTCGAACGCTACGGCGGGATCGCCGAGGAGATGGTCGAGCGCGCCGGCTCGGCCATGGAGGGCTGCTGCCTGGCGGTCGACGCCTACCTCGCCGGAGACCTGGAGATGGCGGGGGAGGCCCAGGAGAACGCCACCGCCGCCGACATCCCGGGCGCGCTGAACGCACCCCACTGACCCCCGCTCCCAGCCCCCGCCGCCCCCGGCACATCTCCCCCGACCCCCGACGGAGCGAACATGCCCCCTGTCGACGTAGTGCGCCCGGAAGCCGATCCCAGGGCCCAGAACGCGCTTCCCATGGACGACACCGTCCTCATCGTCCCCGACGCCATCCCGTACCCGGGGACCTCCGTCGAGATCCTCGAGGGCGCCGCCGCGGACATGCGCAAGGCCGCCGGAGAGATCTCCGAGGGCGGTTCGGGCATCGAGGCGTCCTGGCAGGGCCTCCAGGCCCACTACACGGCCCCCGAGTCCCAGGACCTCTTCTCCGCGATGGAACCGGTCCGCACCAAGGGCGAGACCATCCACGACGACCTCACCGCCGTCGCGGGTGCCCTGGAGACCTTCGCCGAAGCCGCGGCCTCCGCCAAGGAACGCCTGTGGCGGCTCCGGGAGGACGCCAGGGCCTTCGTCGACCGGGTCGGCGACGACCCGGAGTGGAGCGGCGACGTGGAACTGGTCACGGAGAACCGGGCCCTGATCTACGCGGTCAACCGGGCCTGGGGCGACTTCCAGGAGGCCGAACGGGACTGCGCCAACTCCCTGGAGAACGTCACCGGCTCCGGCAACAACTACATCGCCGGGAGCATGGCCGAGCCCGTCGAGCCCAAGCCCGGCGACATCGTCTACGGCATCGACCCTGCGGACATCCCCGAGATCGCCTACGACCTCACCGAGTGGGAGGACTGGAAGCGGCTCAACGCGGACACCTGGCACTTCCTCGAGACGGGGAACCACGGCTGGCCGATGGACTGGGCCGTCGACGCCTCCATGGCCCAGTGGGACCACTTCGGCCCCGGCATGCTCTGGGACGTGGGCGTCGGGGCCGTGGCCGCCACGGGGCTGTGGCGCGAGGGGCGGGGCTGGGCCACCAGCGTCGACGAGGTCGTGACCAACTTCGTCGACCACAAGACGGAGACCTTCCAGGGGTACGGGGCGATGGCCGGCCTGTACGGCGAGGACGGGTGGATGAACCCGTTCGACGCCGACGAGCGCTCCTGGGAGACCATGAAGGCCAACGCCGGACCGGTCTGGGAGGAAGTCGCCCACGACATCGTGCCCTGGAGGGAGTGGGACGACCGCCCGGCGTACACCGTGTACACGGGGGCGGGCAATGTCGCCCTCACCATCGTGGCGCTGCCGGTCCGCGGCGGCATGCTGGCCGCGAGGGCGTCCCAGATCGCCTCGGGCGCGGGACGACTCCTCCCGGACTGGGACATGAGCCTCGCCTCCCTGCCGGACTTCGACCTGGGGCGGCGACTGGGCGACCTCCGGACCGGCACCGCCACCACTCTCGCGAACCTCAACGGCCGACTCCAGGAGCTCACCTCCGACCTGGCCCTCAGAATCGACTCCTGGGGCGGATCCCCGGGCTCCCCGGTCTTCGCCGGCGTTCCGGGCGGCGGTGCCTGGCCTCTTCCCACCGACGGTCCGGAGGGGGCGACCACCGCCGAGGCCGCCCGCAGGGCGGAGAACGCCGCGGCGGGCGGAGGGCTCCAGGAGATCGCGGACGAGTACCGCCTCCGCCAGGAGCCGGTGAGGCCGACGACCGACGACACGTCCCACCCGGATACCGACGGCCTCCCGGCCGACCGCCGCGATCCGGCCCCGGACGCCACCGACCCCCGGGAGAGCACCTCCTGGCGCAGCGGCCACGCCGCTGCCGTGGACACCCCCCACGCCCCGGACGGCTCCGCCTTCGACCAGGACACCGGTCGTGAGCGGAACGGCGGCCAAGAGGACACAGAACGCCGCGAACCGGAATTCCTCCAGCGCTCCGGCGGGATCGTGGGGAGCAACAACCCCCGGATCAACCTCCAGGAGGGGGACGGCTTCTACGACGCCAACGGCGATCTCGTCGAGGTGGGCCGCCGGGACCACACCGGCACCTACATCGACGACGAGGGCAACCGGTACGTCGACGTCCCGGAGAGCGCCCAGGCGCTCGAGCGCTACAGGGAGATCCGCGCCGACGACGGCGACATCGACCGCATCGCCGCCAACACCGGCCTCGACCGGAACGTGGTCGATGAGATCAAGCAGCACATCTTCTTCCGCGAGCACGCGGACATCGCCTCCCCGCCGGACGGGCGCCTGCGCAGTGGCCGCTTCGCGCCGATGGACCACATCGCCGACCTGTGGCGCAAAGCGGAGACGGGCACCCTGGACGCCTCCGAGGCCAACGCCTTCCGCCGCCTGGTCGCCCACGAGTACGTCGAGGCCCGCCTGATGCAGGAGGGGGTGCCGTACCGCTCCCGCGACCCGAAGCTGTGGCACGACGACTACTACATGCCCACCCGGCACAACAGCGGTGCGCACGACCTCGCTCCGCTGAACTGGAAGGACGACGGCTTCGCCCTCTGGGAGAAGTGGGGCGTTCCCAAACCCGACTCCGACGACGACTTCCGGCTGGCCGACGACATGTCCAACCTGGACGGCGTCGCCGCGAGCGCCCTGGCCTGGTGGAGGCACCAGAACCCCCAAGGAGGGTTCCCCTTCGAAAGGCGGCTCAAGGGCAGCGCCCCAGGTATGGCGATCGACGCCGACACCGACCCCGGCCGCTCCAGGAACACCCCCGACCCGTCCATCTATGCGAACCATCCCTCCGCCCGCCCCAATTTCCTGCTGGCTCCTGCCGTCAAGGTGCCCACGACCTCCAGTAGAAAACCTACGCGCTTTTACGTTCCCATTTATGATTTCCCGGTCGATCTGAACGAGGGGGCGAAGAAGATTGATCGTAGTGAGGGCTTGGAGCACAAGCACATCAGTCCGCTTGGGGGAGCCGAAGAAATTTCTTTGTGCCCCAGTCCGGACCAGAGATTCGGTGACGCCGATCAGTTGGAGCCCCGGGTGGAGTATGAAGTCCATGATACGAATAATGACTACCGGGGGACATATGTAACCGACGAGGATGGCGAGATCAGGGAGGTCCGAATGTTGGCGGCCTCCGGGAAGGATCCACATCCCGAGCTGAGCAATCCGCGGCCGAATTCCTTGTATGTAATAAAGACGAAAAATTCGTCCTTCACTTATGAGACCAATGCGCAGGGTGATAACCTGGAAACAGAGGGTGCCTTCACGAGGGGCAGTGCACCGCGCATCGGAGACGAAGAGAAGGCGGTGAGGCGTTCGGCCGCCCTGTACTATAAGGCGTATAACAAGATCCTGGCAGAAGAATTCAAGGTGAACCCGGGAAAGTTTTCCAGGATGGTGGCCCCACCCCGGTTCGAATCGGTTTCATGGAACGGTGGTCATATTGTTGGGATCGCCGAGTACGGGGGAATCCCCGAGCGCCTGAACCAGGTTGCGATGAGAGATGACGTAAACCAGCATGCGGCAAATGACTGGCACGTTAAAAATTCCTATAGGAATTTTGAAACTTCTCTTCTCAAACTTATCTCGATGGACTTGTCGAGTCTCCAGGGCAGGGTCGAGCCCACTATTTTGAGTGACTGGAACCTGGCCATGTCACAGTCTTCTCTTCCCCCTGATGTCCGTGTTAGGGTAAGTCAGGTCTACGAAAGGGAACTTCCCCTGATCAAGGTGGTCACCACCAAGGACAAAGTGATGCGCATCCTCGGTCCTCCTCCGTCGGCGATCATTGTGAATTACTCAATCAATGGATTCGTGCAGCAGAAGTTGACTTACGTGAATCTTCCGTATCTCAAGTAGGGAATATGTTTTTCGGATTCCAGAAGGGCGACATGGGGCCCATTCAGCAGGAAGAGCACATCCGCGAAATCGCGGCAAGCCTGGCCGGTGGGCTTCCCGTGGATTGGGAATCGGCCACCTATGATGCTCAAATTGTCGGGGGGTATATTAACGAGCGGCTGGAGGTTGAATTTGAAGGCGGAGAAAAAAGACTCGCTGAAATGCCTGATGATTCTGGCTTGAAGGCGTCCCGTCTTCGGTCGGGCATGTACAAGCAGGGCAGGGGAACCTGGTTTTCCGTGCGACTCGAGCTGTGGAGTTCCGGGAAGTACAAGTGCAGATTTAATTATGCCGAAAAGCCGGCATTTGGTTTTGCTCCGGATGTCCGAGATTATGAGCAGGACTTGAAGATTTTTCCGCGTGACGAAGAAAATATCCCTGGATGGATGAAGGAGATTCTCGAGGGAGAGGGCTAGGGGTTTGATTCTGTCGGCTCGCTGTTGATTTTTGAGGTTCGGATTTTATTTGCACTGTCTGGAATGAGGCCTGCCTCTCGGAGTCCGTGTCCCCTCATGGCGGGTGCGAATGCGCTCGAGAGCCCGATCGGTTCTCGCGGGACGATGACTCCGCTCCCGATCGGATTCGGGAGAAGGTCCGTGGCTTATGAGGGTGGATGAGTCCCCCGTGGAGGTCGTCCACTACTACCGTTCGGTGGAACGGGCGCAGGGGTCGGACCGATGTTCCCCTGACCGTGGACCATGCTGAGCAGGGGTACGCCTCCTGGGAGGAGTTCACCTCCACACTCCTCCCGGACATCCCGGGTCCGCCCACGCCCGTCGGGTTCGCGCTGGGCTGCGGGTACGCCGCGACCGCCTTCCTCGGCAGGGGAGAGGGCGGCTTTCCCCTGCACGAGGTCTACATCTGGCACCACGGCGGGCGTGAGTCGTGCGCCGTGATCTCCCGGGCCGCCGCGTACGGGGCCCGGGATCGCCCCGGACGGGCACGGCGCGGCCGCGAGGACCGACAAGGGCGGGGGCGTCAGGGAGACGGCGGAGTACACCGGACCCCTTGTGAACGGGGACTGGGAAGCCGGTTCCCGGGCTCGGGGACCGGGCTCCATCGCTCGCGGGAGCGGTGACCCCTGTGCTCCTTACCCCTCCGGGATCCCCAGGGCCGCCAGGTCGATGTGCAGGGCTGCGAGGCGGTCCGGATCAGCCAGGACGTCGACGGCGGTGATCCGCCCGCCGGCCACGGCGAACCCCATGACCGACAGCACCCGGCCGCCCGCCGCCACCACGACGCCCTCGGCGCCGTTGACCGACACCGGGTGCACGAACGGCGCGAACCGGTGGAACGTGACCGCCTGCCCCGCCACCTCCCGCGCGCCCGCGATCCGCGTCGTGTAGCGGCCGCGCACCCCGCCGTCCGAGCGCAGCACCACCTCCGGATGCAGCACGGACAGCAGTGCGTCGATGTCGCCCTCCCGTGCCGCGGCGAAGAACGCGTCCACCGCCCGACGCCGCTGCGCCGGGTCCCCGTCGGGGACCGTTCCGTGCGCCCCCTGCGCGCGCACCCGCCTCCGCGCCCGGCTGGCCAGCTGCCGGGCGGTGTCCTCGGTGCGCTCCACCAGTGGGCCGATCTCCGCGTACGGCACCGCGAACAGGTCGTGCAGCACGAACGCCACCCGCTCCACCGGGTTCAGCTCCTGGAGCACCACCATGAGCGCCCACCCCACCGCGTCCGCGGTCAGCGCCGCCCACTCGGGGTCGGCGGCACGGGTCCCCGCCGGCCCGACCAGCGGGTCCGGCAGGCGGCCGCCGGCCTCCGGAGCGGCCACCGCCTCGTCCAGGGGCTCCTCGCGCCGCTGCTCCCGGGAGCGCAGCATGTTCAGGCACACCCGAGCCGTCACCGTCGTCGTCCACGCGCCCAGGTCGTCGATGTTCCCGATCCCGGTCCGCTCCAGCCGCAGCCAGGTCTCCTGGACGGCGTCGTCGGTCTCGGCCACCGACCCCAGGATCCGGTAGGCGACGGCCCGCAGCCGGGGCCGGTGCTCCTCGAACCGCTCCGCCACGGAAAAAACTTCCTGCATCCCCGTCACGTTCCCCTCGCCTGCCGGGTCAAGTCAACGAACCCGGTGGTGCGCCCGAGCCCACCGCACACCCACCAGAGGAGAGCCCACCATGAACGCACCCGTACTCGTCACCGGGGGTACCGGAACGCTCGGCTCCCTGACCGTTCCGCTGCTGCGCGACGCCGGGCACGACGTCCGCCTGCTCACCCGCGGCTCCCGCCCGGCCCCCGAGGGCCTGACACATGTGAAGGCCGACCTGCTCACCGGGGAGGGAATCGGCGCGGCCCTGGACGGTGTGGGCACAGTCCTGCACCTGGCGGGCGGCCCCAAGGGCGACGACGTCGCCACCCGCAACCTGGTGGCGGCGGCCGAGCGCGCCGGGGTGGGGCACCTGCTGCTCATCTCGGTGGTCGCCGCCGACCGGGTACCGCTGGGGTACTTCCGCGCCAAGCTGGGCGCGGAGCGGGCGGTGACGGGGTCCGCGGTCCCGTGGACCGTCCTGCGCGCCGCCCAGTTCCACGACCTGGCGCTGACGGCGGTGCGGGCGCTGGCGAAGTCGCCTCTGGTGCCGTTGCCCGGTCTGCGCTGGGAGTCGGTGGACGCGCGCGACGTCGCCGAACGCCTCGCCGCACTGGCGGTGGGCGAACCCGCGGGCCGGGTCGCGGACCTGGCCGGGCCGGAGGTGCTGCCCATGGCCGACCTGGTGCGCACCTACCTGGCGGCACGGGGGATCCGGCGGCCGACGGTGCCGCTGCGCGTCCCCGGTGCGGCGGGGCGCGCCTACCGGGCGGGGGAGAACCTGGCGGGCCCGAACGCCGACCGGGGCGCCCGCACCTGGGCCGCGTTCCTGGAGGAGCGGGTGGGGACGGCGGCCCGCACCTGACCAGCTGGAGGCCCGCGTCCGCGGAGGGGCGGAGGCGTTCGCGAAGGGGTGGGCCCGGGAGGCCGTCCGTGCCCACTCCCCGGCCCGCATGGGCGCTCCGGCAGGGGGCGCGAACCGCCGACTGCGGCGGCGGAGGAGGAGGCGGTTGGGGCGGGTGCACGAACAGGGACACGGGCACCGGAGCGAACTCCCGGTCTGTTGCCAGGGGCACGGTCCTCCGGGCCCGCCCGCGGATCCGGATTCCTCCAGGTCTCCACCGCTCGCCCGTGGCCCCGGTCTCTCGCGTGGATCGCGGCGTGCCGCCCCATCCCGGCGGAGGAGCACGTGTGGTGGCCACAGGCCGACCGGTGCCGCCGGATCCGTTCCATTCCACGGAGCGGGGTACGGCAGCGGCTTCCGGCGGGGGAGGGTGTGTCCGGCTCCGCCGGGATCCGCCCCGCGTCACGGCCCCGGATGTGACAGCGGTTCTTGGTGAGGTGTGTGTCCGGTTCGGTCTGCGTCCGCAGGCGGTCCGGCCCCGGTGGGACACCGGGCGCCCCGGTCCGGGTCGCCACCTCCTCCGGACCGGCCGCCCGTCCCGGCCTCCCGGGCCTCTCCGGAGCACCCCTCGGCGGTGTCAGCGGATCTCCGCGAGGGTGCGCGTGTCCGCCTCGGCCAGCGCAAGCAGATCGTCCGGCCCCACCGGTCGGATCCGGTCCAGCAGCTCCACCAGTACCTCGGCCCGGGGGCCGGGGGAAGACCCCTCGGGAAAGGCCTCCGAACTCTCGGGACCCCCTCCGTGTGCGAGGGTGACGACACCTCCCCGGGTCAGCAGGCGGATGTGCTCCCCCTCGTGCTCCGCCGGACCCGGAAGCCGCAGTACCCCCGGCCCGGTCCCCAGGACCTCCGGCACGGACACTTCGAGGCATTCCGCTCCGGGTGCCGAACACCCCTCCCACAGCAGGTCACCGGGGCCTCCGGACTGAGGGACCGCCGGCGGCAGCGGCTCCTGGGTGAGCGTCAGGACCTCCTCCGAGGAGCCCTCATAGACCAGGATCGAGTGCGGTGCGGGATCCCGGAACACCGTGGCGTTCCGGGGCTTCCAGCCGGGGGCGTCCAGGAGCAGGAGGTTCCCGCTTTCGGAACCGTGCCGGGCGAGAAGCTCCTCGTACGCCGACAGTTCGGCGACCGTCGTCGTGACGTGGCGGTCCCGCATGTACGCGTGCCACCCCCACGCGGCCCCCAGAGGTACCAGGAGCAGCAGCGCCGCGATCCCGGCGGTGAACCGGATCCCGCGTCCGCGGAGCAGCAGCACCAGGACGGCACCGCCGATCAGCGGGCAGCCGAGCACCGTCCAGCCCGCGAACCCGGGAGCGAACGGCAGCAGGGTGTCCTGGAGCATCGCCGCCTCCTGGCACAGGAGGACCGTCGCGTACAGCAGCGCCGTCGCGGCGAGCGGGCGGCGTACCCGGGCCCACCAGAGCGCGAGCGCCAGCCCGGAGCAGAGCGGCAGGCCGACCCTGGCCGTGATGAGGAGCAGACCGCCGAGGGGGACACGGGCGTCCTCCGCCCAGAGGAGGTCGACGAAGCCGGAATCGACGAAGGCCAGGAGCGCCGACATGGAGAGGAGGACGACCAGCCCGGTGAGCGCCGCCGTTCCGGTGGCGATGAGGCGTGGTGGGCGTTCGCCGTGCGGCCTTCTGCCGGTGGCCTCGGCTCCCGGGTCGGTTCCTCCGTTCGCGCCCGTGGCGTTCGAGGCGCTTGAGGCGCTCGGGGCGTCACCGGGGTGCGCTGGTGCGGGCCCCGCGTCCGGGCCGGGGGCGGCGCCGGCGGGGCTGTCGCCATGGGGCGGAAAGGACATGGGTACGGCTCCCGGAACGCTTTGGAGAAGGGGCGTGGCCACCGGGTCACCTGTTGTCGGAGTGGCCCCAGGGGCCGGTGGTTCTGCGTACCGGTGTGATGCTCGCGGGGGCGGTTTCGACGACTTCTCTACAGAACCTCTTTTCGGTCCTGCGACAAACCCGGCTGCGGTTTCCGCGGAAGCCGGGATCGGCACCGCGTACCAGTCCGTTTGCCAGTCGACTGTCCACTTTTGGACACGGAGGCCTGTGTGACGCCAGTCATAGAGGGGGGAGGAAGGGGTAATTGCGGGTGGGTGATTTCTGGGGCTTGTGCAAGGCCGATGGTGTCCACTAGCTGGGGAAACATTGATATGTACACCCTTTGTCACCCCCGGTTCGGGTGTGGTCGGATAGAGAACCCGAAAACCCGTCGCGTTGCGTCCGTACGCGAACCCCGTGATGGAGCACCATAGAGGATGGGGTAAAGACATCCGGGGGCCTTGTGGTCGTGCACGGCCTCGCACCGGCGCGCGTCTGCGAGCGCCCGGTGGGAGACCGTGCGACGGCGATCGGGCGAGGACCCCGCCTCACGGTGTCCGCCATCATGACCCCCAGGGCACCGACCGACGACGCAGGAGCCAGCAGATGACGGATCAGCACGTCCGACGGCGGGGATGGCGACGCCTCCTGATGACGTTCCTTCTGCTGACCGGTTTCCTGGTCCTGCCGCTCACCGCGGCCCAGGCCAACCCGCTGTGTCCCGGCGAACCCGCCCCGCTGCCCGAGTCCGCGGGCAGCGGCTCCGACGGCCTGCTGGTGCCGCCCCAGTCCCAGTCGGCCATCGAGGGATCGCCGGACGGCCTGCCGCCCGACGCCAGCATGTACGGGCAGTACGGGACGGCCGGGCAGCAGTGGCACATGATCACCGAGTCCTGCGTCGACGGGATCAGCAACGGACCGCAGGCCACCCTGGCGAACACCGCCTGGGACCTGTCCAAGACCATCAACCAGTCGACCATCACCGTCTACCAGGCGGCGACCTCGGACGGGCTGCTCGCCAGTTTCAACGAACTGGTGGAGAACGTCGTGGTCACCCTGCGGGAGGGGATCTGGCGGCCGCTCATCCCGACCGTGGTCATCCTGGGCGCGATCTGGCTGGGCTGGTACGGGCTCATCCGGAAGCGGATGACGCTCACCATCGAGTCGACGGTGTGGATGATCGGGGCGACGGCGCTGGGGCTGTGGATCATGGTCAATCCGGCGCAGGTGATGGGGCTGGCGAGCAGCCTGGTCAACTCGGGCAGCCAGTTGGTGACGAGCACGGTGGGACAGATCCCCTACGGGGGCGGGTCGGGGACCTGCCCATCCGGTGCCGAGCCCCCCGAAAAAGCTGACTGGGAGTCGGAATCGGACTTCCAGGTGCGGCGGAACGCGGACATGCTGTGGTCGAGCCTGGTGTGTCAGCCGTGGGTGGCGGGGCAGTTCGGGAACGGCGACATCGCCGAGTCGGCCGCCCACATCCATGGAACCGATCTCATCGAAGCTCAGGCCATCAGCCGTATCGAACAACAGCAGATCCTGGATGGCGAGGCTGACGCCAACGAACTGGTCACGGCCAAACAGGATTCCTACGAGTCAATCGCTTCCGACGTCCAGGAGTTTTATCCCAGCGTTTACCCACTCTTCTCCGGCCAGGACCAGGGCAGCAGGTTGGGCGTCGCGACCTTGGCCCTGTTCGCGTCGGTCTTCGCGGGCGGCCTGATCCTCGCCGGTTCGGTGGCCCTCATCGTCCTGAAGATCGCCTTCCTGATCTTGTTCCTGCTGTCCCCGATCTTCCTGCTCATCGGTATCCACCCCGGCTACGGCCGAATGGTGCTGCTGCGCTGGGTCGAGCTCATGGTGGGGTTCCTGCTCAAGCAGATCTTCGTCGTCCTCCTGATCTCCCTGCTGGTCATGTGCTACGGCATGATCATGTCGACCAGCCTGGGTTGGGGCCTCCAGATGATCCTGCTGGCCCTGTTCACGGTGGCGCTCTTCGTCTACCGCAAGCCCTTCGCGTACCTGTTCTCCTCGGTGAACGCGAACTCCTTCACCTCCCGCGTCGTCGGGGACGCGGCCAACAGCCAGGTCCTCTCGAAGAGCGCGACGGTCCTGCCTCCGGTGGCCTACCTCAAGGCGCAGAACTGGGGGCGCCGCAACAGTGCCGCCATCGCGGGGACCGCGGCCGGGGTCTCGGCCGCCCCCGGTACCGCGGCCGAGATCAGGGGTGCGGAGGAGACCGTGGGCGAGGCCCCCGAACCGACCCGGGTGCGGGGGACCGGAGGCTACGGCCGGGTCCGGGGCAACGGAGCCGCGCCGCCGCTCAACGTCAGCCGCCAGGAAGGCGGCCCCAGGCCCGCCGGTGCCAGACGCACCGCTGACGACGCGCCGAGTCTGGGCGGGCGCGGCGGCGCCATCCCGCCCCGGCCCAGCGGCGGCTACACCGGCGCCGGTGACACCGGGTGGGGTTCGGTGTTCGGCACCGCCTCCGGCGGGCGCTCCGAGCGGCGGGACGCCGGCGGAGCCACGCCCGTGGCCGGGACCGGTCGGGCGGCGAGCGCGGACCGGCCCGAGCCCAGCACCGGCCGGGGCATCTTCAACAGCCGGGAGGACACCCCGCCGAGGGGCAACCCCGACGCCCGGGGGTCCCGTTGGGGCGCGCCGCGCGACCGCCGGGACCGCCCGGCGCCGCAGCGGCCCGCCCGTCCGGCACCGGCGCCTCCGGAGCGTCGGCGCGGCGACGGCGAGGGCGGCTGGTTGAGTGGTTCCGGCAAGCGCGGCGACAATGCCCCCATCACCCCCTTCTGGGGGGAGGGCTCCAGCACTCCCCGCAGGGACCGGAAGCGCGATGTGCCCTTCTGGCTGAACGACGACTGACCCGAATCCGACCGACGACAAAAGGCCCCTGACGATGCCCAACCCCCTCCCCGAGCGTGCCCAGAGGTTCGTGTTCATCGGACTCATCGTCGTGCTGGTCGGGGCCGGGGTGTACTTCAGCACGGGCGGTTTCGGGGGCGAAAGCGAGGAGGCGGCCACGCCTCCCGAGGGGGCGGTGGCCACACAGGGAGAGAACGGCGGCAGCGCAGGAGCCCCCGGCGGACTGTCGGATGTCGAGCCCAGTCCGCTCCCGACCACGGCGGAAGCCGATGTGGACGTGCTGGAGTGGTTCCCCTTCCCGGAAGAGGAGCTGAGGTCCGCCGGAGCGACGGCGAAGGCGTTCGCCGAGGCCTACGGGACGATCGACTACACCGGTTCCCCCGAGGCCTACTACGACTCGATGCGCGTACTGGCGACGGACGAGTACGCCGACGTGCTGGCCGAGTCCTCCCGGGCCGGGGCCTTCTGGGAGGAGATGGCGGACGCGGAGGCGATCGCCCGGGGGCGCGCCGAGGTGGAGTCCATCCGCACGTTCGGGGACAGCTCGATCACCTTCGTGGTGACGGCGCAGTCCGTCACCGAGACGGCGAACCGCGGGTTCGACGAGGAGCTCGGGGAGTTCGCGATCACCGTGGTGCAGGAGGGGCGGACGTGGAGGGTCTTCGACTTCCAGCCCGCCGACGCCGGGCAGTTCGGGGAGGAGTGAGCCGGTGCTGTCCTATTTCGGTGCCCCCGGGGACCGCGGCTCCGTCCGCTGGTGGGTCGGCGGCGCGGTCGCGGTCGGAGTGGCGCTGCTGATCCTGGTGGCGATGTTCGTCATCCCGGTGATCACCAACACCGGGAGCCGGTTGGCGAGCCTCATGGCGAGCGGACTGGTGTGCGCCCCGAACGCCGACGCGGAGCAGCCGGGGGCGAGCGGGTACGCGATGGACTCGATCCCGGAGAACTACCTGGAGCTGTACCAGGAGGTGGGGGAGGATCGCGGGATCCCGTGGAACATCCTCGCCGGGGTCGGCCAGGTGGAGTCCCACCACGGGCGCTGGGAGGGGCCCGGGATCACGGAGGGGCACAACGACTGGGGTGCGGCGGGCCCGATGCAGTTCGGTTCGCTGGACGGTTCCGCGGCCGGGAACAGCTGGGGCGGCCAGCCGATTCAGGCCGTGGAGGACCGGCCGGAGGTCGGATACGGAGTGGACGGCAACGGCGACGGGATCGTCAACGTCTACGATCCGGCCGACGCCATCCCCGCTGCGGCGGACTACCTGATCGCCCACGGGATCCAGGACGATGTGCGACGGGCGATCTACGGCTACAACCACGCCTGGTGGTACGTGGACGATGTACTGGAGTGGGCGGACAGGTACGCCGAGGGTGACTACAACACCTCGGATCCCATCCGGACCGCGGTGCTGTGCGAGCTGGACGAGGACGGGGTGCCGATCGGCCGGGCCCCCGACGAGCTGACGCAGGCGGTGGTCGACTGGGCGCTGGCGCAGCGGGGCAAGCCGTACATCTGGGGCGGGACCGGGCCGGACGGGTTCGACTGCTCGGGGCTCACGATGAAGGCGTACGAGAGCATCGGCGTGACCATTCCGCGGGTGTCCCAGGACCAGTGGAAATTCGGCCCGGAGATTCCTCCGGGTGAAGAACAGCCGGGTGACCTGGTGTTCTTCGATGTGACCCGGGCGGGAGAGCCGCCGGGTCCCGGGCATATGGCGATGGTGATCGGCGACGGCCTCATGGTGGAGGCCTGGTGCACCAACTGTGGACCGATCGCGGTGCGCGAGTACGATGACCCCAATCGTTCGGAGATCGTGGGGTTCACCCGCCCGCTCGAGCACCCCGATGTGAAGGCCCAGTTGGAGGCGCAGGATAACCGTGGTTGACGAGAAGGCACCACCCAGGAAGCAGGGGCTGCACGGGTGGAAGGCCGCGCTCGCGGTTTTCGGCTGCGGAACGCTGGCGGCCTTCGGTGTCTTCGGCCTGGTTCTGGCTGTTTTCGGGACCTTCCTTTCAACGCTTTCTTCTGGTTTCGGGGGAAGTTCAGAGGGAGCCGGAAGCGTGCCTGCCGTGGGCGCTCAGCCCTCTGAGCCTCGGGAAGACTTTCGTGCGGAAGACTTCGATGTGTGTGAGATCGTGGACTCTATCACCGCCATACAGTTGACATTTGCCGAGGAATCCGAAGGGCCTGTGGACGAATCCCTTGCAGGGGGGTCTCCTGCTGGAAATGACCTGGTCAGGTCGGGTTCTTGTTCGGGAAGTGTTACGCCTGCGGGATCCGGTTACCCGAGTGGCCCATGGGATGTCGACTTTTCTTACCGAGCGGTCATCTACTCCCCAGAGGACAATCGGGATCAGTTGGCTGGAGAATACCTGCAAGAGGTCGCTTCAGAGATATCCATTTCGGGTATTGCTGTCACGGAGAGTGGACCCTATGATCTGCTGGACGAGGCGCAGTATTTTTATGGAGTCCCCGGTTCTGGGGCAGGTAGCTATTACGCTGTGGTTGCGCGAAAGCGCAGCGCCGTGATCCTGGTGGAGTTCTCATCGGCAGACCAGGTGACCGCAGCGGCTTTCTCCAATGAGGTGAAGAAGCTGCAAGTGCGTCTGGATAACGACCTCAGGGACCTTATTCCCCGGTAGTTTCGGGAGTGAAGGTGGGGCCGGCCAGCGGCAAGGCATCTGTGGGCGGGCGGGAGTCGTCCACAGGCTGGAGTGGGTGGCTTCCTCGCCTTACGCGCACTCCCTAGGGTGTGAGTAAGGGGGAGCTGAAGTTCCGCCGACATGGTGCTGCCTTCCGTCGTCGCTCCCACTCAGAAGAACCGCCCGTGAGCCTCAGGGGCGTCCACGAACTGGATCACACCGTCCTCCTCGGCCGCGGTCCCGGGGCCCGGCCTGACGGAACGGCCCGCGGGAACCCGGCTCCGCCGACGTCCAGCTCGACTTCCGCGTCCCGCCTTCCGCGGTGGACGTCTGCCACGCCGAATCGCCCGCCGCGGGGGTGCCCGTCCTCCGTGATCCGGAGGACGACATCATCGAGTTCCACGCCGAATACCGACCGGATCGGCCCGGATCGACTCGGCCCGGCCCCGGGGGAGCGCCGCGGCCCTGGAACACGCCCGCCGGAACCTCCGCGCCCGCGCGCAAGCCCTGCCGGTGCGGGGCCGGGCCGCCTCCGCCCGGGAGCCCTCCGCCTGGGACGGCCGTCTTCGGCCCGAGTTCGGTCGGTGACACGCCGCACGGCTTCGACCGCCGGTTCCGGCCGACCGGCGTGGACGCAGTGGCCGCTCTCCTGCGCCGTGGCGAGGCCGTTGCACCCGGAGTCCCCCAGCCACCTCCCCCGTCCTGTCCCCCGGCCCGCACGCGCTCCAGGTCATCGCTGTACCCGGCCATCCCTCCAGGCTGGGGAACCCGTAGGTCCGCTCCACCGGAAGGTCTCCGGCGGAGCGGACCTGGGCGTCGCTTTCGAGGGCGGCGAAGAGGTTCGTCTCGCGCTTCCCGGGCGGGCCCGGTCTGTGCGACCGGGCCCGGACCGTGGCCCGCGCGCACCGGCACGGGCCGGCGGCCGTCCGCCCCCTGAGGCGGACGATCGGACCGCCGCCCCGGCCCGGGCCGGCAGCGGCCCGGGCCGGGGCTCTCAGAACCCCAGGCCGCGGAGCCAGGCGAGCAGGTCGTCCGTGCGCTGCCGCGCCTTCCCGGTGCTCCACGGGCCCAGCGTGCGGGAGTCCACCACGACACCGTCGCGGAGGTAGACCACCCGGTCGGCCCGGGCGGCGCACGCCGGGTCGTGCGTCACCATGACGAGCGTCGCCCCCTCCCGGTGCACGCCGGTGAGGGCGTCCATGACCTCGGCCGACATGGAGCTGTTCAGCGCCCCCGTCGGTTCGTCGGCGAACAGCACCGACGGCTCGCACGCCAGCGCCCGGCAGATCGAGGCCCGCTGCAACTGTCCGCCCGACACCTCCGTGATGCCGTGCCGCCGGACGTGTGCGATCCCGAACCGCTCCATGAGCGCGTCCACCCGGGCGACCGCGGCGTTCCGACCGGCCCGGTCGCCCCGGGGCACCGCCTTGAGCGCGGGCAGCAGGATGTTGTCCCGGATGTTCAGGTTCTCCAGGAAGTACGCCTGCTGGAAGACGAACCCCATCCTCGTCAGCCGGACACGGCTCATCTCCCCGTCCGACAGGGAGGTCAGGTCCCGCCCCTCCAGGAGCACGCTCCCGCCCGTGGGCCGGTCCATGCCGCTGACGCTGTACAGCAGTGTCGACTTCCCCGAGCCCGACGCCCCCATCACCGCCAGGAACTCGCCTTCGCCGACGCTCAGGTCGATCCCGTCGAGGACCCGGGTCGGCGGGTCGGTGGAGTGGTAGGACTTGGTCAGCCCGCGGCATTTCAGCGCGGGAGTGCCGTTGCGTGTCCCGGGTGTTCCCGTCATTCCTGTCAGCTCCTGAGCCATGCACTCTTGTCGGCACCGCGCAGCCGCGCGGTGAGGAACACGGCGCCGAGGTATCCGGCGCCGACCAGAACCAGCGGATAGGCCGCGTAGACGAGCAGCGGGTCCGGCAGGAACGCCAGTTCCGCCAGCCCCAGCCCTGCCGATGCGAGCAGGGCCCCGACGGCGGCCTCCCCGAGCGTGGCCGCGAACACCAGTCCCGCCGCGGTCCCGGTGGCCGCCGCCAGGAGGGTCTTGGCCCGTACCTGCGCGATGATCTCGCCGACCGGGAAGCCGAGGGCGGAGAGCACGCCCATCTTCCGGCGGTCCCGGACCAGCCGCAGTTCGGTGAACAGGATCGTGATGAGCACCGCCACCCCCACGCCGAAGACCACGGACAGCACGGCGGCGGCGCGCAGGGCGTCGGTCACGTACGACAGCGTCTGCTGCACGTACTCCCGCATGGGGACCACGGAGGCGGTGGGGAAGCGCTCGCCGTAGTCCGCGGAGACGGCGCCCGGGTCGACCCCCTCGGCCGTGTCCGCGTAGACCACGTGGCCGTCGGCTCCGGAGGTCGCCTCCCCGTCCGCTTTCGCGGTGAACCCGCCGCTGGTGACGTCCTGGTAGACACCGCTGACGGTGAGGGTCCGGGGCCGCACCGCCCCCTCGTCGCCCCCGTCGCGGTGGACGGTCAGCCCGTCCCCGGTCGAGACCCCGTACGCGTCCGCGTTCAGCACGGACAGGGCGATCTCGCCGGGCCCCGGCGGACCGCCCTCCAGGAACTCGACGGGATCCTCCGAGTGATCGCCCACCTCCACGCGCAGTGCCTCCCAGCCCTCCTCGCCCCGGACCCGGTACGGCACGATGGCGAAGGCGCGCACGTCCGTCAGCCGCTCGTCGCGGTGCATGTCCGCGAGGAGGGCGGTGCGGACGGTGTCGACCTCGTCGGAGAACAGCAGGTCGGCGCGCAGATCGCTCTGCGGGGCGCCCATGTAGGTGGCGAACCGGGGGCTCTCGAGGGTGCTGAGCAGGTTGGTCGGCAGGGTCATGAGGACGGAGGCGAGGAAGAACACGGCGGGGAGCAGCGCCCACCGCCCCGGTTCCGCCCGCAGGTCCAGCAGCATCAGGCGCCCGTTCACACCCGGGCCCGGGAGCGTGCCCGGGACCCCGGCCGGGACGCCCGCACCTGCGTCGGCGTCCGTGTTCCCGCCCCTGTCCGCGGCCTCGCGCCCGGTGCCCGCCCGCGCGACCGGCTCCGTACCCGGCCCCGCCGTGTGCGTCGGCTCGGCCGACACCCCGCCCCGGTCCGCGGTGTCCGCCTGCGGGGCCGGATCCGCAGGCGGGGCCGTGCCGCCCGGCCCCGCACCCGGGGCCGCTGTGCCCGGCTCCGGGCCCGGGACCGCGCGGTCCGGGGCGAGCCCGGTCCGCCGTGCCAGCCGGGCCCGCCGCGCGGCCCTGCGCGCGGTCCGGCGTTCGTCGAGGGTGCTCCCGTGCACCAGGGCGTTGACGACCTCGAGCCTCCCGATCCCGCGCAGGAAGCCCCGGCACAGCAGGAGGACGAACACGTACACCAGGGCCAGCGCCGACAGCGGGACCAGGAAGCTCGCGATCCCCAACGGCGCCTCGGCGTGGTTCGCCTGGACGCCCCGCGTCAGCAGCCCCGCCGCGGGGACGGCCAGGCTCCCGCCGACCGCGCAGGCGAGCAGGGTCATGACGCCGTACTTCGCCAGGTAGAGGCGGGACATCTCCCGGTCCGGGATGCCGATGGCCTTCATCGCACCGATCTGCCGGACCTCGTCCTCCAGCGTTCCGCGGATGACGAAGCGCAGGTTGAGCAGGGAGACCGCGATGAGCAGCAGGCTCGCGAACACCAGTGCCACCGCCACCAGGCCGTCGCTGAACGTGTTGAGCAGGCGGACCATCGCGAACGTGACCGCCTGCCCGTTCCCGGGCAGGTCCGCGTCGGCCTCGTACGCCCGCTGCAGGTCGGCGGCCCCGGCCGGGTCGGCCAGCCGGTACCCGACGATGATCTCGGGGTCGCCGCCCCCGGCCGCCGCCAGCGCCGCGTGGTCGTCCTCGGAGACCAGGAAGCGGATGGACGAGGCCAGCGACGACGCCATCTGCGCGTCGCGCACGAACCCCTGGACGCGCAGCGGGTGGACGCCGGCGTCCGTACCGACCCCGAGCTCGTCGCCGACCCGGAGGCCGTACCGCTGCTGGTACACCACCGGGACGTAGACCTCGCCGGGGGAGGGGTGCGGGGCGGCCCCGGTCCCGTCGAGGAGGAGGTCGAACTCCTCGTTCTGGGTGACGAAGAGGTTGTCGATCAGGCTGTCGCCGAGGTCGCCCGTCTCGCCGGTCGAGGGGCGGTGCCAGGTGAGCGCGGCGCCGTCGAAGCCCAGCATCTCCTCGACGAGCCAGGCGTCGATCTCCGGGTGCGCGGCGGCGAACCGGGCCAGCGCGTCCGGGTCGTGGTCGCCCCGGTGCATCTGGAGGAAGTGCGGGGGCCGGGCCTGCTCGAAGAGGCGGTCGACCGCGCCGACGGTGCGCTCCATGACCATCGCGCCGGTGGCCATGAGGAAGGCGCTGAGGATGAGGACGACGGTGAGTGCGAGGGTGACGCCCCTGTTCTTCGTGATGTCGTTGTACGCGTACCGGAAATACAGAGAACCCCTGGTTCTCACCTGTGACTCCCAACTCGCGGGATACGGCGTCGGACGGGTACGGCCTGGTCGGCGAAAGGCTCCGGGCGTGGGCCCGTGTCACCGTCGACGGGGGCGGGGTGATCCGGTGCGGGCCGTGTCCGGTGGATTCCGTGGTCCGGTATCCGGTGGCGCTGCCGCCGGAGGATCCCCGCCGGGGAATTCGTGTTCCTCCGGGCGGGCCCGTGGGGATTCCTGTCCCTGACCCAGAAATTAGCCGTGTCCTCGGTCGGCCACATCAGGGGCGGACCCCGGTTCGGCGGGGGAGCCCCCCTGGTCTTCCACGGGGTGCGCGTGCCTTTCCTCAGGGTCGGACGGGCACGGACACCTCTGCCGTCACCGGTGTCTTCTGCTTCACCCGCGCCCCGGGTCGCTGACGCCCTGTTCCGGTCCGGCCCCCTGTGGCCGCGACCGGGCGGAGCGTGTCCGCTGCGGTACGGCGCCGGCACGATCCATCCGGCCCGGCGGACGCCCTCTCCGGGAGCGGTGCCGTGACGCCCCCCCAGGGTGGCGACCCCTCCCGGACCGGTGGTTCCATCCCCCGCGGGCGCCCGGCCGTGGGCGGCGCGGGTGCGGTCCGTCCCGGTCGATCCCCGGTCGCCGAGTGGGGGCCGCCGAGACCGTCCGCCCGGCCCCCGCGTCGGATCCGGGGCTCCGGCGGCGCTTCGCCACCGGGGTCGGAGAGACCCGGAGGGCCGGCGGGCCCTACGGGGCGGAGGCCGCCGCCGACACCGAGGGGGATCCGCCCCGGTCGGCCACCGTCCGCCTCCCGGACCCCAGCCGCCACCGGGTCGCCGCCGGGCCGCGACCGGCCCACGGGCCGCCACACCGCCCGCCCCGTCGGCCGTGGCCGCGGCCGGTCCGCGGTCGGCGGCTCCGGTCGCCGTCGCCCGCCGGAGCGGTGTCCCGTGCCGTTCCGCCCCCTGCCGGGCCGGGAGCCGGCCGGGTCAGGCGACGCCCGCCATGAAGTGGTGGCGGCACAGGGTCGCGTAGGACTCGTTGCCGCCGATGTGCACCTGCTCGCCCCTGTACACCATCACACCGTCCACCACGCGCGCGTTGTGGGTGGCCCGGGCCCCGCACCAGCAGCGCGCCGACACCGGCAGCACCTCGACCTTGTCCGCCAGCTCCACCAGCCGCTGCGACCCCGCGAAGAGGTGCCCCTGGAAGTCGGTGAGGATCCCGTAGCAGTACACGTCGATCCGCATCCCGTCCACGACGCCCGCCAGCTGCCCCACCTGCTTGGGCGACAGGAACTGGGCCTCGTCGCAGATCACGTACGGCGCCTTGCGGTCGGCGACGTCGTCGTACAGGTCGAGGTCGTCGGTCACCTCGACGGCCGGTGACACCAGGCCCAGGCGGGAGGAGATGATCCCCGAGCCGGCCCGGTCCTGGCGGGTGTACAGCACGCCTTCGCTGCCGCGGGAGTGGTGCTCCTGGAGGGCCATGGTGCTCTTGCCGGAGTTCATCGCTCCGGTGAAGTACTTCAGCTCCGCCATGGCTCTCTTTCCTCGGTCGGGGGCGGAATCCGGGTGGGGCCCGGCTGCTCCGGCGGGACCCCCCGGGGCCCGGCGGGGGACCCGCCCGGTCCGGCGGAGTCCGGTGGGGCCTGCCGGGACCGGCGGCTCCCGCGGCTCCCGGTGCTCCCGGTCCGTTGCCGGGCCCGCCCGGACCGGCGTGCCGGGCCGCACTCCGGACGGGATCCGGGAACGCTCCGCGGGGCGGCGGGGGAGCCCGGGGCGTGCCCGAGCCCGTGCCAGGGACCGAGGGGGCCGGAGGGCCCGAAGGCCAGCAGAGAAGATACCAGTGCGCCGCCCGCCCCCAGGAACTCCGGCGGGTGGCCCGGGTTCCGGGCCCGCAGGGGATTTCCCCGGCCGCCGACTTCCGGATCCCTTTCGCCGGTGTGTTTCCGGCCTGGTCCGCGCGTGAGGTGTGTTCCGGCCGGAAATGCCGATGTGGCGCGTTGCACCCGTGAATCGCGCCGGTCGTCATCCGGCCGTTATCGGCCCGCCGCCGATACGCGCCCGCGTGGCCCGGCGGCCGCGCGCGGCGCTCGGGGGGCGCCCGGTGGAGACGGGGGCCGTCCGCAGGGGCGGGTGCGCGGCCCCGGGACCGGTGAAAGGGGAGTTCACCGGGCTGCGGACAGGCCGTTCGGACCCGGCCCCGGGCCCTCCCGCCGGTTCCGGGCCCCGCCCGCGGAGAGCCTTCACCGCCCGGTCCGGTCGGAGGCCGGGCCCGGTCGGTGGGCCGCGCCGGAGCGGACACGCCGAACAGCGGTTCGGGCGCCTTTGGTATATGTGGGTGGCCGCCGCCCGAATCGGGTGCGGAATTGCGGAGGGGAACGTCGCATTGCAGAGGGACCGGGTCGCCCGTGTAGTGGAGAGCAAGTGGTTCTCCAACGTGATGTTGCTGGTGATTCTGGTCAATGCCGGGATTTTGGGATGGGCGACTTATGGGGGTTCCGCCCTTCCTTATCTTTTGGTCGCCGAGCAGGTGTTCGTCGGCGTCTTCGTCGTCGAGATGGTGCTCAAGCTCTACGCCTGGCGCCGGGACTTCTTCCGCGCGCCCTGGAACTGGTTCGACCTCCTGGTCGTGGCCATCTCCGTGATCCCGGCGACCGGTCCCTTCTCGGTGCTGCGCATCCTGCGCGTCCTGCGGATCCTGCGCGTCATCACGGCCGTCCCGCAGATGCGGCTGATCATCATGGCCCTGTTCCGGTCGGTGCCGGGGATGGGCACGGTCATCGGGCTCCTGCTGGTGACCATCTACACCTCCGCGATCATCGCCCAGCAGCTTTTCGGTGAGGAAGTCCCCGAGTTCTTCGGCGACCTGGGGAGGTCGCTGTACACGATGTTCCTGCTGCTCACCACGGAGAACTGGCCGGACGTGTCGGACGCCGTCCTCCAGGAGCACCCGATGGGCTGGGCGTTCTTCGTGATCTACATCGTGATCACGGCGTTCATCATGCTGAACCTGGTCATCGGCGTGATCGTGACCTCGATGGAGCAGGAGGTCAACGAGGAGCGCTGGGAGGAGGACCAGGAGCTGGAGGCCGTGCAGCACGAGGCGGTCATGGCGCGGCTGGAGCGGCTGGGCGCGCAGGTGGAGCGGCTCGACCGGCTGCTGCGCGAGCAGCGCGGCGAAGGAGGTGCCGGTGGGGACGCCGGGCCGGTGCCGCCGGAGGCGGTGCCGGGGATGCCGGAGAACGGGCACCGCGTGCAGGGGTGACGGGCGGCCGCTCGGCGGGTCCGGCGACGGCCGGGTGCGGCACGGCCGGGCGACCGGATGCCGCGCGGAGTCGCCGGCCCGGGGGCGCGGACCGGGTCGCGTGGGGGACCGGGCCGTCGCCTGAGCGGACCGGGGGGAACGGCGTGCACGGAGAACCGGGGCGCGGGCGCGGGAGGTGCGCGTTCCAGAATGACAGAACGGCGGATTCGGCGCTGCCCACCGGAGAATACTGTGCGGGCGCCCGGCCTGGGAAAACGGGGCGCCGAGAATTTTCCGCGGAATGACCACCCGCGGGTTCGCTCCCGCGCTGCGGATCCCCTGTTCCCGGTTCCGGACACGAAGGCGGACGACACGGTGCCCCCGCGGGGCGCAGGAGCGCCCGGGGCCGGGTGCGTCACGGCCGGGTGCGCCCCACCCGGCGGCACGGCTTAGGATTCGGCCGTGTTCTCCCAGAGGTTCGAGGCCTTCCTCCCCGGTGCGACCCCCGAGGACGTGCGTGTGCGCGTCGAGCCGTTCCGGGGCGGCCGCCACCGCGGGCTCTGGATCCGCGTGGACGGGGACCGCGTCACCGCGCGGCACCTGACGGGCGGCCGTATCTCCGCGGACGGCGTCCTGCGCGGCCGCCTGGAACCGGTCGGGGGGTCGGACGGCGGCACACGCGTCACCGGGCGGATGCGCTGGGGCAACCTCGCCGTCTTCGTGTGGATCTACCTGGCCTGCGCCGCCGCGATCGGGGCGATGGCCCTCCACTACGCCAATGAGGTGATCGGGTTCGTCACCCTGGTGCCGCTGGGCATGGCCGCGCTGTACGCCCTGGCCGTCCTCCGGTCGCGGGAGCGCGACGCGCGGGAACTGGAGCAGCGGCTGCGGCGCGCACTCCGGTAGGCCCCCGGTACCGGTACGGGGCCCCGCGCCCGGGGGCCCCGCCGCAGGGTGTGCGGCTCATCCGCGCCCGCCGCCGGGGGAGAGGTCGGGCAGGCCGGCCGCCTCGCGCAGGCGGGCGTACTCCCCGGCCAGGGAGGCGAGCGTCCAGTGCGCGTTGCGGCCGCTCGGGTTGGGCAGCAGCCACACGCGGGTGCCGCCGATCGCCTCGTCCTGCGGCCCCACCTTCGCGCCCCGCGCCCCGAACGCCGCGCGGTACGCCGCCACGCCCAGCACGGCCAGCCACTCCGGCTCCCGTGCGAGGACCTTCTCGCGCAGCCGCGCCGCGCCCTCGGTATACTCCTCCGCGGTCAGCTCCTCGATGCCGCGGGTGGGACGGGCCACGAGGTTCGTCAGCCCCAGCCCCCGCCCCGGCAGTTCGCCCTGCCGCTCCGGGGGCAGCACCTCCGGGGTGAACCCGGCCAGGGCCAGCGCGGGCCAGAACCGGTTGCCCGGCCCCGCGAAGTGGTGGCCGCGCACGGCGGTGGTCAGCCCCGGGTTCACCCCGCAGAACACCACCTTCAGCCCGTCCGCGAGCAGGTCCGGCAGCAGCCGGTCGCGCGCCGCGTCCAGTTCGGCGCGGCTCAGCCCGCCCACCCCCCGCAGCGGCCGGGCGCCCTGTCCGCGCTTCGCGGCATCGCCCATCGTTCCTCCCCGTTCCCGTGGTCCTGCCGGGCACCTACCCCCGCCCGTCGCCGCGGACCCCTTCCGGGGCGGGTGCCTCCGGCAGGGGGTCCCAGCCGACGGCGGAGGAGCCCGCCAGGGCGAGTGCGCGCGCGGGCACCATGCGCAGCAGCGAGTTGCGCACCGTCTGCCGCCATCCGCCGCCCAGGTCGGCGCCCACCTTCGCGATGAACGCGGCCTGCCGGGCGATGTTCCGGCAGCGGGGGCGGCGTTCGGCGTCGAAGCGGGCCATCGCCTCGGCCTGGTCCCCGCCCGCGGCGACCGGGGCCGCGACCAGCTTCCCGAGGGCCACCGCGTCCTCCAGTGCGGTCGCCGCGCCCTGGCCCATGGTGGGCAGCGCCGCGTGCGCCGCGTCGCCCACCATCACCGCCCGGCCGCGGACGTAGGTCGGCAGGCCGCCCCGCAGGTGGTGGACGTCGTGCCGCATCAGGCGGGCCGGGTCGGTGCGCTCGACGAGCTCGACGACCTCCGGCGCCCATCCGGCGAACCGGGCGCGGGCCGTCGCGTGCTCGTCGGCGACGACCGAGCCCTCGGGGGCGCGGACGTAGCCGTACCAGTACAGCTCGGTGTCGCTCACCCGCATGACCCCGAACTCCGCCCCCGGCCCCCAGTACTCGGCGAGCCGCCCGTCGCGCCCGGTGTCCGGGACGATCGCCCGCCAGCTGGTGCTCCCGCTGTAGGTCGGGCGCACTCCCGGGAAGAGGACGCCGCGCACCGCGCTCCACATCCCGTCGGCGCCCACGACCAGGTCGGACTCCGCGTGCAGCGCCTCACCGTCCGAGGGGCCGCGCCACGACACGGTGGCGCGGGCCCCGCCGGGGGTCCCGGCGGTCACGCTGGTGACCCGGGCGCCCGTGACCACCTCCACGCCGCGGGCGCGTGCGGTCCGCTCCAGGGCGGCGTGCAGCCGCCGCCGGTGGAAGCCCCGGATGGTGACGGCCCGGCGCACCTCCTCGAGGTCGTCGGGGATGAGGAGGATGGGGCGGCCCCGTGTGTCGCGGAACCCCGTGCCGAGGGTCTCGTGCCCGATCGAGGCGATGAGGTCGTCGTCCAGGCCCAGGGCGCGCAGGGCGGCCACACCGTTGCGGGGCACGGCGACCCCCGCGCCGACCTCGGCCTCGCCCGTGCGGCGTTCGAGCACCGTGGTGCGCCACCCCGCCCGGGCCAGCGCCGCCGCCGCGGCCAGCCCCGCGATGCCGCCGCCGACCACCGTCGCCGTCGAAGTCCCGCCGCTCATGATCCCCTCCGAACCCCGAGTCGCAACCCTCATTCAATACGATAGTAGTGGTACGCGGGCGAGTCCTATACTCGGCCCCATGCCGCCCGCCAACCTGCACCGACGCCGTGCCCTCGCCGACGCCGCGATCGCACTGCTGGCGGCGGAGGGCGTGCACGGGCTCACGCACCGGGCGGTGGAGGCCCGCGCCGGGGTCCCCGCCGGCACGGCCACCAACTACTTCCGGAGCCGGGAGGCCCTGCTGGTCGCCGCCGCGGAGCGGGTGCTGGAACTGCACCTGGCGGACATGGCGGCCGCGACGGAGGGGATGGCCGGGCCGACCGGGGCCGACGAGCTGATCGACATGATCGCGGCGTCGCTGTGGGGAGCGGCGACCGTGCTGCGGGACCGCTACCTGGCGATCTTCGAGCTCCGGCTGGAGGAGCGGCGGCGGCCCGCGCTGGCGGAGGTGCTGGGCCGGTTGGAGCGGACGGCGGTGGCCGACACCGCCGCGCTGCACGCGGTGCTGGGGACGTCGGTGCCGGAGGAGGCGGTGGCGACCCTGGCCGCCCTGTACGGGGGAGCGCTGTTCACACTGGTCACCGGGCCGGCGGGGGCGTTCGACGAGGCCGACGTGCGGAGGCTGGTGGCGGCGATGGTCCACGGTGCCCTGGTGGCGCCGAAGCCGCCGCGGGGTCCGGACGACCGGATCTGAACGCCGAGGGCCCCGGGCCGCCGCGTGAGCGGAGGTGCCGGGGCCCTCGTGTGCCCGGGGAGGGCGGCGGGGGCGGGGAGCGGTCAGGGGTGCGCGGCCCTGCCGTCGAGCCACAGGGTGCCGGACTCGTTCCCGTCGGACATTCCGGGGCCGGGCGCCGGCTCAGCCGGGGGTGGGGCGGGCGTACACGCCCCCGGGGTCCAGGACCAGGTGGCGGTGGCCGGGCGGGGCGGTCTCCACCGCCTCCTCCACGTGCACCAGGAACAGCCGGAGTGCGGCGATCTGCGGCTCGGTGCCCGGGAACGCCTCCCGCGCCTCCTCCGCCGTCGACCGCAGACGGGTGCCCAGGGCCGACGGGCTCACGTGCAGGACGTAGGGCTCCCTGCCGCCCCCGCCGTGCAGCAGGACCGCGGCGCGGCCCGGGGCCGCCCCAGCGGTCCGGTCCTCCAGGTTCAGGCGGCGCAGGAGTTCGTCGAACAGCTCCTCGTCGCCCCACCCCGCGGTGTTCGGCTCGTCGCCCAGGTCTTCGTCGCTCACGGCTTCGCTCCCTCCGCTCCGGGGCCGCCGCGGTCGGTGGTCGCCGCGGGTGCGGCCGGCATTCCCATCCCTCCAGGATCACCGCGCCCGCAAGCGGGGGGCGGAGGCGGAGGGGTGTGTCGCGAAGGAGTTCGTGCAACCCGGTGGTTGCGCATTGGTCCGGGTGGTGCAACCATGGGGTTGCACTTCAAGGAGGAGTCCGCCATGACCGAAGCCGACCGCATCGAACGCGCCATCGACATCGACGCCCCCGCGGAGCGCGTCCGGGGCCTGGTCACCCGACCCGGCTGGTTCGTCAACGACGGCGCCGTCATCGACCACACCGTCGACCGGGACGGTGACGTCGACATCGTCCGCGACCCCGTGCACGGCGACTTCCGCTTCCGCACCGAGAAGCTCGACCCGCACCGCTACGCCGCCTTCCGCTGGCTGGACGCCGACACCGACGGCTCCACCCTGGTCGAGTTCCACCTCGACGGTCGCCCCGGCGGGGTCCGGCTCACGGTCGTCGAGAGCGGGTTCGACACCCTCGGGGGCACCGAGGCCGACCGGCGGCGCCGCCTGGAGGAGAACACCGAGGGCTGGCGGATCGAGCTGGCCGCCGCCCGCGACCACCTGGACCCGCTGTCGGTGCACCGGGCCGTCCACGTCGACGCCCCGCCCGAGCGCGTGTGGGAGGTCGTCACCACGCCCCGGCACCTCGCCGCCTGGTACGCCTTCGGCGGCGCCGACTTCGTCCCCGAGCCCGGCGCACCCATGACCCTGCACTGGGACGGGCACGGCACCCACCGGGGCCGGGTGACGGAGGTCGGCGCCCCCCGCCGGTTCGCCTACCGCGTCGCAGCGGAGCCCGACACGGACCCCGCCGACGACAACTCCACCCTGGTCGTCCTGGAGGTGCGGCCCTCCGGGAAGGGTGCGCTGCTCACGGTCGCCCAGACCGGGTTCGGGGCGCTCGACGCGCGTTTCGGGGCGCCCGCCGACAACGCCGCCGCGGAGGCCGGCGGCTGGGAGGGCGGCTTCACCGCCCTGGCCGGGCACCTGGCGGGAGCACGGGGATGAGCGGCGCCGCGGGTACCGCCGCCGTGTTCGCCGCCCTGGGCGACGAGACCCGGTGGTCGATCCTGGTCCGGCTGGGCCGCGAGCCCGCCTCGGCGTCCGCGCTGGCAGCGGAGCTGCCCGTCACCCGTCAGGCGGTCGGGAAGCACCTGGAGGTGCTGCGGTCCGCCGGCCTGGTGGAGTCGCACCGACAGGGCCGGGAGGTCGTGTACCGGGCGCTCGGATCCCGGCTCGACGAACTCGGCCGGGACCTGCAACGGGTCGCCGAGTCCTGGGACCGCAGGCTCGCCGCCCTCAAGGAGATCGCCGAACGCGGCGGCTGACCGCTGCCGGACCGGGCCTGCGCCGGTCACCGCCAGAGGCGGGAGGCCAGGTCCTCGGCGAGGAGGTCGCGCTCGCCCGGGGACTCCGGCCGCAGGCCGCGGGCGGCGTCGTGGAGGCCGACCGGGGTCCCGCCGCCCGGCGCCAGGCTCACGATCCGCCCGTCGTCCAGGGCGACGCGCAGTTCGGCCGGGTGGCCGTCGGGACGGTGGACGGCGACGCCGCCGCCGAGGCCGCCGCACCGCGTTCCGGGGTACTCGCAGCCCTGGGTGATCCCCCCGGAGGCGTCCTCCCAGGTGACCACGTACAGCGGGGTGCCGTCGCCGTCCACGTAGGTGAGCCGCAGTCCCCGGTGGGTGCGGTGGGCGGCGGCCAGCTCCCAGTCCGGGTGGTCCAGGACGGCGATCGGCCGCCCGTAGCCGCGGATCAGATCGCCCGCGTGCTCGGCGGCCACCCGGCCGCGCACGGCCTCGGACAGCGCCGGAAGGAGCAGCAGCAGGACGAACACCACGGCCACGGCGGGCAGCGCGCCCGGGGAGCGGTCGCCGGGCAGCCAGGCGCAGAGCATGGCCGCGCCCAGCCCCAGGGTGGTGATCAGCCCGGTCAGGAACGGGATGTTGGCGGTGGGCCCGCCCGGCAGCGGGGCGGCGTCCGGGGCCAGGAACGACACCAGGACCGGAACGGCCATGGCGGTGCCGGTCACCAGGACCGCGCAGGTCAGGGCGTGCTCGACGCCGAATCCGGCGAGCCAGCGGTCGGCCGTCCAGACCATGAGCAGGACGGCCCCGGTGACCACCGGGGCCAGCAGGAACAGCTCCATCCCGGCTTCGCCCACGGCCAGGGCGCGGGAGAAGTCCCACAGCGCCACCGGGAACAGCGACATGAGCGGGGCGCCCACCAGGCACAGGGTGAGGATCGCGCCGACCGCGGCCACCCGTGGTCGGCCGGTGGGAGCGCGGGGAAGCACACCGTCCATCAGGCCGAATCATCCTCCTGGCGGGGAGGCCACGTTACGCCTGTCGGGGCTTGAGCGCCAGATGTGCAACGCGGGATCCGGGCTTGACCCGCCCGGCGGCCCGGTACGGACGGGGTCCGCCCCGGGTCGCCGGGCGGTCAACGGGAGCCCACGGGGGAGGGCCCGCACTTTGACGGATCAGCGCTTGAAGAAGGCGCGGTAGGGGCGCAGGAGGCCGCCGAACACGCTCCGTTCGGGGTCCAGCCGGGTGCTGAGCTTGAGGTCGCCCTCGGCCCAGCCCTTGAGCTCCTCCTCGAACGGGGCCAGCACCCCCGAGTCCGGGTCGAGGTAGAACAGCATGTCCTTGCGGCCGGGCACGGTCTGGTGCATGACCATCGCGCCGTCGTCGCCCAGCACCCGGTTCAGCCGGTTCTCCAGGTCCTGGAGGGCGAGCGCGGAGGTCTCGCCCGGGCTGCCGTCGGCGGCGGTCTCGGCGTAGGGCACGATCACGCGCACGGCCAGCGTGAGGGCGGGGAGGTCGCGGCGGGTCAGCGGGTGGCGGGCGGAGAAGGTGACCCGTCCGCGCCCCGGCCCGGTCCCGCGCAGGGTGACCCAGCCGCCCTCGCCGCCGCCGATCATGTCGACCATCTGGCGCACCGTCGAGGGGATGGAGGTGGGCGGCAACGGGTCCATGGGCGACTCGTCCAGCGCGGTCACCCCGCCGATGTAGCGGACGACGTCGTCCTCGCCCAGGGCGAGCAGCACCACGTGGTCGGCCAGGGAGCGGCGCACGTCCTCGGACAGGAACATGTTGTCGGGGTGGTAGACGCCCACCGCGATCCGTCCCGAGGCGTGGTCGACGTGCATCGACACCGACACGTGGGACAGGTCCAGCTCGTGGTCGTCCCAGCGCACGGTCCTGGCCAGGCCCTCGTGGTCGGCGGGTCTGGCCGGGAGGAACCGCCAGGAGCCGTCGTCGGGGGCCGAGCGGTACCAGCGCTCGGACTGGATGCGGGCGTCGTCGGAGGCGCCCGGGCGCAGGGTGAGGGCGTGGGCGGCGGGCTCGGCGAGGGAGCCCGGGTCGTCCAGCGCCGCCAGCCGCTCCAGCAGCTCGTCGGGGTCGACGTCCATCGACAGGTCCAGGTCGGCCAGGTCCGGCCTGGGCGCGGCCGGGGCCGGGCCCACCTCCCAGTCGAGGTCCGGGTGCACGGCCTTGACCAGCGAGGTCACCCGTTCGGCGGTCTCCTCGGGGGCCGGGCGGTCCGCCTCGACGGCCTCGGCCAGGGGGCCGCGCAGGGACGGCCAGGCCTCCCAGAACGCGGAGATGGCGGCGGACGGGTCGGTGGTGTCGTTGGAGCGGCGACGACGGAACAGAGCCATGCGTCGATTTTCGCAGAAGCGGACGACCACCCCCGCCCCGCACACCCCCGAGAGGCGCATAGTCTGGGACCACTATGACTTTGCGTGTACTGGCCGCCATGTCGGGCGGGGTCGATTCCGCGGTCGCCGCGGCCCGGGTGGCCGAGGCCGGCCACGACGTGACCGGCGTCCACCTGGCGCTCTCCAAGAACCCGCAGTCCTACCGCACGGGCGCCCGCGGGTGCTGCACGGTGGAGGACTCCCACGACGCCCGCCGGGCCGCCGACGTCATCGGCATCCCCTTCTACGTGTGGGACATGTCGGAGGAGTTCGACCGCGAGGTCGTGCAGGACTTCGTCGCCGAGTACGAGTCGGGCAACACGCCCAACCCGTGCCTGCGCTGCAACGAGAAGATCAAGTTCGAGGCGGTGCTGGACCGGGCGATCGCCCTGGGCTTCGACGCGGTCGCCACCGGCCACCACGTCCGCAAGGTCGACGGGCGGCTGGTGCGCAGCGTGGACCGGGACAAGGACCAGTCGTACGTGCTGGGCGTGCTCACAGCCGAGCAGGTGGAGCACGCGGTGTTCCCGCTGGGCGACTGCACCAAGGAGGAGGTGCGGGCCGAGGCGGAGCGGCGCGGCCTGTCGGTGGCCGACAAGCCCGACAGCCACGACATCTGCTTCATCGCCGACGGCGACACCGCCGGGTTCCTCAACCGCAGGCTGGGGGAGCGGCCCGGGGAGATCCTGGACCAGGACGGCAACGTGCTGGGCGAGCACCGGGGCGCGCACGCGTTCACGGTGGGCCAGCGCAAGGGCCTGGGCCTGGGCGGTGCTCCGAACCCGCGCTACGTGCTGTCCATCGAGCCGGTGGGCAACACGGTGACGGTGGGACCCCGCGAGGCGCTGCTGGTGGACGGGATCACCGGGGTCCGCCCGGTGTGGAGCGGCTCCGAGCCGCCGGCCGTGCCCACCGACTGCCACGTCCAGCTGCGCGCCCACGGAGAGGTGTACCGGGCGACGGTGCACCAGCGGGAGGGCGCGGACGGACCCGAGCTGGTGGTGCGGCTGGCCGAGCCCGCCGCCGGGGTGGCGACCGGGCAGGCCGTGGTGGTCTACGACGGCGAGCGGGGCGACACGGTGCTGGGGTCGGCGACGATCTCCGCGACGTCGCGCTCGGCGGTGTCCGCCTGACCAGGGGAGGAGGCGGGGCGTGAGCCCCGCCACTTGCCGGACGAAACGGTCAGAACGGGACAGTTTTCCATCACTTTCCGCCCTTCGGCCCTTGCCCGGGTTAGGTAAGGCAATGCAAACTCAGGGGGGTCAAGGTTGGGAGACCCGTCCATGCCCCAGTTCGCTTTCCTCGAGGGACAACCCTTCTGGGTGGTCTACTTCACCCTGCTCGTCGTCATCCTGCTGCGCGCCCCCGCGACGTACTGGATCGGCCGCGGACTGGGCGCCGGGGTGAACCGCAGCCGCGTGGGCACGCGCCTGGGTCCCCGGCTGGAGCGGGCCAGGAACCTGGTGGACCGCTACGGGGCTCCCGTGGTCACCCTGAGCTTCTTCACCGTCGGCATGCAGACCGCCATCAACCTGTCCGCCGGTGTGGTGCGGATGCGCTTCCCGCGCTACCTCGCCGCCGTGTTCGTCGGCGGCCTGGCCTGGGCGGGCCTGTGGGGCATGGTCATCGCCGGGATCGTCGGCACCTGGCTCAAGCTGTTCCTGGACTCGCCGTGGACGGCGGCCGGCGTCATCGCCGCGGCCGCGGTGCTGGTCACCGCCATGGTGCTGGTCCGCCGCCGCCGGGGCGCCACCGCGGCGCCCGGTGCAGGGGAGGCGGGCCCCGGGGCCGCCGCGGAGGCGGGGCCCGACACCGGATCCGCCCCCGAGCGCACCGCCACCGCCTGAGCCGGACCCGCCCCCGCCGCCCGGGGCCGGCCGTGCCCGGCCGCCGCGCCGTACCGTTCCCCGGTGCCCCGTTGCCCTAACCTTGGGCGATGTGACAGAACAGCACCCCTACCCCTGGCCCGCCGCCTCCTCCACCGGGGTCGGGTCCTGGCCCGGAGAGGACCCCGACGAGGCGGTCCGCACCGTCCTGGGCGAACTCCCCGACCTGCCGCACCTGCCCGAACTCCCCGGCCGCGGGGTCGGCGCGGACATGATCGGCCGCACCGCCGGACTCCTGGTGGAGTTCCCCGTCGAGGTGCAGCCCACCGGCTGGCGCGTCGCCGACACCCCCGGCCGCGACCTGTACCGCGCCCACGGCTTCCTCTCCCGCGACCTGGACGTCCTCGCCGAGCACGCCCACGCCTACGAGGGCGCCCTCAAGGTCCAGGTGGCCGGCCCCTGGACGATGGCGGCCTCCGTCGAGCTGCGCAACGGCCAGCGCATGGTCGCCGATCCCGGCGCGTACCGCGACCTGGCCGACTCCCACCTGGAGGGCGTGCGCGCCCACATCGCCCAGGTCCGCAAACGGGTGCCCGGCGCCCGGATCATCGTGCAGGTCGACGAACCCTCCCTGCCCGCCGTCCTGATGGGAGCCCTGCCCACCGCCAGCGGCTACGGGCGGCTGCGCGCCGTGGACCGGGTCCGGGTGGAGGAGGTGCTGCGCACCCTGTTCGGCGCGGTGGAGGAGGCCGGGGCGGTCCCCGCCGCCCACTGCTGCTCCGCCGACGCCCCCCTGGACCTGCTGCGCCGCAGCGGCGCGCGGGCGCTGAGCCTGGACGCCGCGCTGCTCGACCGGCGCCACGACGACCTGGTCGGCACCGCCGTCGAGGCCGGTGTGGGCCTGCTTCTGGGCGTCGTTCCGGCGGTCGATCCGCCCCCCGCACAGCGTGACCGAATGTCAGACCCGGCGACTAGCGTCGAGGTCGTACGCGAGTTGTGGAACCGGCTGGGTTTCGGCCCTGACCTGCTGACCCGTGCGGTGGTGGCCACCCCCGCGTGCGGGCTGGCCGGTGCCTCCCCCCACCACGCCCGGGCGGCCCTGAAAGCCGTGCGGGACGGGGCGCGGGTCCTGCGGGACGAGCCCCGACGGTCGTAGTCGAGCACGAGACGGAAAGGCGGCCACGTGGCGCCCGAGAACACCACCGACATCCCCGACGAGGCGCGCAACCGGCACGAGGAGCTGTCCCTGGAGCTGGACGACCACAGCTACCGCTACTACCTCGGCACCCCCATCGTCTCCGACGCCGAGTACGACGCGCTCATGGGCGAGCTGCGCGACCTGGAGGAGAAGTACCCGCAGCTCATCACCCAGGACTCGCCCACCCAGAAGGTCGGCGCGCCGATCAGCGTCGACTTCGCCGCGGTCGAGCACCTGGTGCGGATGGAGAGCCTGGGCAACGCCTTCGACTTCGACGAGCTGAGCGCCTGGGCGGACCGCGCCTCGGCGGAGGTGCCCGTCGGCGCCTACCTGTGCGAGCTGAAGATCGACGGCCTGGCCGTGGACCTGGTGTACGAGAGGGGCCGCCTGGTGCGCGCCGCCACCCGCGGCGACGGGCGGGTGGGCGAGGACATCACCCTCAACATCCGCACCATCGACGCGGTGCCCGAGCGGCTCGACGAGAGCGTGCGACCGGCGCCCGAGCTGCTGGAGGTGCGCGGCGAAGTGTTCCTGCCGGTGGAGGCGTTCGAGGCGCTCAACCGGCGCATCTCCGAGACCGGCGAGCACACCCCCTTCGCCAACCCGCGCAACGCCGCAGCCGGGTCGCTGCGGCAGAAGGACCCGCGGGTCACCGCCACCCGTCCGCTGTCGATGATCGTGCACGGTGTGGGCGCCTACACCCCGGCCCCCGGCTCGGAGGACGTGCGGTTCACCAGCCAGTCCCAGGCGTACGCGCTGCTCGGGGAGTGGGGGCTGCCGCTCAGCGACCGCTACAGGGTCGTGTCCACCATGGACGAGGTGCGCGCCTACGTCTCCCACTACCAGGAGCACCGGCACGAGCCCGCCTACGAGATCGACGGCATCGTCGTCAAGGTGGACGACTTCGCGCTCCAGCGGCGGCTGGGCTCCACCAGCCGCGCCCCGCGCTGGGCGATCGCCTACAAGTACCCGCCGGAGGAGGTCACCACGAAGCTGGTGGACATCAAGGTGGGCGTGGGCCGCACCGGCCGGGTCACCCCCTACGGCGTGATGGAGCCGGTGCTCGTCGCCGGGTCCGAGGTGGAGTTCGCCACCCTGCACAACGCCCAGGAGGTCGCGCGCAAGGGCGTGCTCATCGGCGACACGGTGGTGCTGCGCAAGGCGGGCGACGTCATCCCCGAGATCGTCGGACCGGTGGTGGAGAAGCGCGACGGCACCGAGCGGCCGTTCGTCATGCCGGAGAAGTGCCCCGAGTGCGGCACGCCGCTGGGCCGGCAGAAGGAGGGCGACGTCGACCTGCGCTGCCCCAACGCCCGGTCCTGCCCCGGACAGCTGCGCGAGCGGGTGTACTTCGTGGCCGGCCGCAAGGCCCTGGACATCGAGGCGCTCGGGTACGTGGCGGCCACCGCGCTGACCCGGCCGCTGGAGCCCGCCGACGCCCCGCTCAAGGACGAGGGCGACCTGTTCGACCTCACCGTCGAGCAGCTGCTGCCGATCCGCACCCACGTGCTCGACCCCGACACCTCCGAGCCCAAGACCGATCCCAGGACCGGCGAGCCCAAGGTCGTGTCGTTCTTCGCCAACCTCAAGGGCGAGCCCAAGAAGACCGTGGAGAAGCTGTTCGAGCAGCTGGAGATCGCCAAGACACGGCCGCTGTGGCGGGTGCTGGTGGCGCTGTCCATCCGGCACGTGGGCCCGCGCGCCGCCGAGGACCTGGCCCGCCACTTCCGGTCGATGGACGCCATCCGCGCCGCCTCCGAGGAGGAGCTGGCCGCGGTGGACGGCATCGGCCCCACCATCGCCCGCTCCATCCGGGAGTGGTTCGAGGTCGACTGGCACCGGGAGATCGTCGCCAAGTGGGCGGCGGCCGGGGTGCGCATGGAGGACGAGGTCGACGAGTCCGTCTCGAACGTGCTGGACGGGGTGACGGTGGTGGTCACCGGCTCGCTGGAGGGCTTCACCCGGGACGGGGCCAAGGAGTCCATCGCCGAGCGCGGCGGCCGGGCCACCGCCTCGGTGTCCAAGAAGACCGGATTCGTGGTGGTGGGCGACAGCCCCGGGTCCAAGTACGACAAGGCCGTCAAGCTGGGTGTGCCGATCCTCGACGAGCAGGGGTTCCGGGTCCTGCTGGAGGCCGGCCCCGAGGCAGCCGAGAAGCTGCGGATCAACCCGCCGGAGGAGCCCGGGGCCGCCGAGGCGGTGACCTCCGACCGGGAACAGGCCTACGACCAGGAGTGATGAGCGGGGTCCGGCGGCCCGGAACCCCCCGTCCCGCACGCCCGTCCGACGGGTGGCGGTTCGGGGTCCGTTCCGGGTCGCCGTATCTTTTTCCGGTTCCGGCCACGATCTCCCCGCGCCTTGGTTAACTGATAGTTCCGAACAGGCGACACTTGGTGACGAAGCAGCGTAAGGTGGACAGTGCGCCCCGGGAAACGGGCGCCACCGAACCCGGGATTCGGTCATGGAGGGGTGACCGGTCCCGTAGACCGGAACCATCAGGAGCCCCGGCGGTGCCGACCGCGCCGCCGGACCCCGCGTCCCCCTCGTGAGGACGGCACGCATGAGAGATCCCATCAGTACCCGGGACATCGGCCCCCGCGCCGGCACCCCGCTCTGGCTGTACATGACGGGCACCGTCGTCGCCGGGACGCTCCTGCTCGCCGCCGCCCTGCTGTGGTCGGGCCCCGCCCTGACCCGGTACGCCGTCGAACCCCTCACCTGGGTCCTGCTCGCCATGGTCGTCCTGGGCGAGCTGCGCCCCGTCTCCATCCCCGGGCAGCCGCCCGGCGACGGCGTCCCCACCTCCCTGCCGTTCTCCCTGGCCCTGGTGATCTTCCAGGGACTGCCCCTGGCCGGGCTCGTCCAGGCCGCCGCCACCGTCATCACCGGGTTCGCCCGCGGCCACGCCTCCCACCGCACCGCGTTCAACGCCGCCCAGTACGTCCTGTCCCTGGGCGCCGCCGACGCCGTCCTGCGCCTGGTCCTGCCGCCGCTGCGCGCCACCGGGTGGATCCCCGCCGGGGAGGGCCTCATCGCCGTCGGCCTGGCCGGGACCGCCTACTTCCTGGTCAACCGGGTGCTGGTGACCTGTGCCGTCGCCATGCACGAACGCGTCCCCCTGTCCCAGGTCATGTTCAAGGGCATCGGCCGCCAGGCCCGGATCAACACCGTGCTCATAGCCCTGGCGCCCCTGGTCGCCGTCGCCGCGACCCACTCCGTGCTGTACGTGCCGCTGTTCGCGCTGCCGCTCATCGCCCTGCACACCAGCGCGCTGCTGTCGGTCAAGCGCGACCACCAGGCCAACCACGACGAGCTCACCGGCCTGGCCAACCGCAAACTCCTCACCGTCCGGGCCCACCAGGAGATCGACGCGGCCCGGCGGCGCGGCGGCCGGGTCGGCCTCCTCCTGCTCGACCTGGACCGGTTCAAGGAGGTCAACGACACCCTGGGGCACCCGACCGGGGACCGGCTGCTCCAGACCGTCGCCGGCCGGCTCACCCACAGCGTCCGGCCCGGCGACCTCGTCGCCCGGCTCGGCGGCGACGAGTTCGCTGTGCTGCTGCCCCAGATCCGCGACACCGAGGCCGCCGCGGAGGTCGCCTCCCGGCTGCGCGGCGCCCTGAGCGAACCCGTCCGCCTCGACGGCATGGACCTCGACCTGGAGGCCAGCATCGGCATCGCCCTGCACCCCGAGGACGCCGTCGACTTCGAGCACCTCATGCAGCGCGCCGACGTCGCCATGTACGTCGCCAAGTCCGCCCGCTCCGGGGTGGAGTCCTACGACCCCGGCAAGGACCGCAACTCCACCGCCCGGCTGAGCCTGTTCAGCGAGCTGCGCCGCGGGCTCACCGAGGGCGCCCTGGAGATGCACTACCAGCCCAGGGTGAGCCTGGACGACGGGCGCGCCGTCGGGCTGGAGGCCCTGGCCCGGTGGCGGCACCCCTCCCGCGGGCTGCTGTGGCCCGAGGAGTTCATGCCGGTCGTGGAGGAGTCCCACCTGTTCCGGGCGTTCACCGGGCAGGTCCTGGACATCACCCTCGCCCGGGCCGCGCACTGGCGGGAACGGGGGCTGCTGCTGCCCGTCTCCGTCAACCTGGGCGTGCGCGAACTCCTCCACCCCGACCTTCCGGACACCGTCGCCTCCGCCCTGGCCGAGCACGGGGTCCCGCCCGAGAGCCTGGTGCTGGAGATCGGGGAGAGCGCCCTCATCACCGACACCGCCGCGGCCACCGCCGCCGTCCACCGGCTCCGCGAACTGGGGGTGGGGCTGGCCCTGGACGACTTCGGGACCGGCCACTTCACCCTGGTCCAGCTCGCCGGGCTGCCGCTGGACGAGGTCAAGATCCACGGCTCGTTCACCGCCCGCCTCACCGACGGCACCGGCAACGGGCCCACCGTGGTCCGCGCCGCCATCGCCCTGGTCAACGCGCTCGGCATGCGCGCCACCGCCGAGGGGGTGCAGACCCGCGCCCTGGCCGAGGCGGCCCGCGACACCGGCTGCCAGGCCGCCCAGGGCCACTACTTCGCCCGGCCCATGCCCGCAGCCGACGTCCCCGCCTGGCTCGCCGACCACCGGGGGAGCGGCCGTGGCGGGGGTCCGGGCGGCCCCGGCCCCGGCCTGGGAGTACCGGCACCGGGAACGGTGGGGGAGCCATAGGATTGACGGGATAGTCCGTCCGCCGAAGAAACGGTTCTGCCACTCATGACCGCCATCACCCGCGATGAGGTCGCGCACCTCGCCCGGTTGTCGCGGCTGGCGCTCGACGAGAGCGAGCTCGACACGCTCGCCGCCCAGCTCGGTGACATCCTCACCGCAGTGGCCAAGGTGCAGGAGGTCGCCAAGGGCGACATCCCGCCGAGCTCGCACGCCCTGCCGCTGACCAACGTCTTCCGTCCCGACGCGGCCGAGCCGTGCCTCACCCCGGAGCAGGCCCTGTCCGGAGCCCCGGCGGTGGAGGACCAGCGCTTCCGGGTCCCGCGCATCCTCGGGGAGGAGGAGTAGCCATGAGCGACATCGTCAGTCTCGGCGCGGCCGAGCTCGGTGCGGCGATCAGGGCGGGCGAGGTCTCCGCGGAGGAGGCCGCCACCGCCTACCTGGACCGGATCGAGGCCGTGGACGGCGACATCAACGCCTTCCTCCACGTGCGCCGGGAGACCGCCCTGGAGCAGGCGCGGGCCGTGGACGCCCGCCGCGCCGCGGGCGAGGAGCAGGGTCCGCTCGCCGGTGTGCCCGTCGCCCACAAGGACGTGTTCACCACCAAGGACATGCCCACCACCGCCGCCTCCAAGATCCTGGAGGGCTGGCAGCCGCCCTACGACGCCACCGTCACCGCGCGCCTGCGCGAGGCCGGGCTGGTCATCCTGGGCAAGACCAACATGGACGAGTTCGCGATGGGCTCCTCCACCGAGAACTCCGCCTACCAGGTCACCCGCAACCCGTGGGACACCGCCCGCATCCCCGGCGGCTCCTCGGGCGGGTCCTCCGCGGCCGTCGCCGCGTTCGAGGCCCCCCTGGCCACCGGAACCGACACCGGCGGTTCCATCCGCCAGCCCGCCGCAGTGTGCGGCCTGGTCGGCGCCAAGCCCACCTACGGCGGCTCGTCCCGGTACGGGATGATCGCGTTCGCCTCCTCCCTGGACACCCCCGGCCCGTTCGCGCGCAACGTGCTCGACGCCGCCCTGCTCCAGGAGGCGTTCTCCGGCCACGACCCGCGCGACTCCACCTCCATCGACGCCCCCGTCCCGCCGATCGTCGAGGCCGCCCGCCGCGGCGAGATCGACGGCCTGCGCGTCGGCGTGGTCAAGGAGCTGGACAGCGACGGCTTCCAGGCCGGGGTGCGCCAGCGCTTCCACGAGAGCCTGGAGCTGCTGGAGTCGCTGGGCGCCAAGATCGTCGAGGTGTCCTGCCCCAGCTTCGACGCCGCCCTGTCGGCGTACTACCTCATCGCGCCCAGCGAGTGCTCGTCCAACCTGGCCCGGTTCGACGCCATGCGCTACGGCCTGCGGGTGGGCGACGACGGCACGCGCAGCGCCGAGGAGGTCATGTCGCTGACCCGCGCCCAGGGCTTCGGCCCCGAGGTGAAGCGGCGGATCATGCTGGGCACCTACGCGCTGTCCAGCGGTTACTACGACGCCTACTACGGCAGCGCCCAGCAGGTGCGCACACTCATCAAGCGCGACTTCGACGCGGCCTTCGAGAACGTGGACGTGCTGGTCTCGCCGACCACGCCGACCACCGCGTTCCCCATCGGCGAGCGCGCCGAGGACCCGATGGCGATGTACCTCGCCGACCTGTGCACCATCCCGTCCAACCTGGCGGGCAACGCGGCGCTGTCCGTGCCGTGCGGCCTGGCCCCGGAGGACGGGCTGCCGGTGGGCCTGCAGATCATGGCCCCGCCGCTGGCCGACGACCGCGCCTACCGGGTGGCGGCGGCGGTCGAGCGCGCGCTGACCGACCGGGACGGTGCGCTCATCGCGCGCAGCCCCTACGCGGTCAACGCCTAGGGTCCCCCGTCACGGCGCCCGCCGACCCCGCGGGGTCGGCGGGCGCCGCCGTGTGCGCGGACGCGGAACGGGGCCCGGGCCGCGGGGGGTGTACGGTCCGGGCCCCGGGCTCGGGGCGGGCGGCCTCAGCCCTGCGCCGCCCTGCGGCGGCGCGCCGCCAGGAGGAAGGCCGCCCCGCCCAGGACGAGCACCGCGGCGCCCGCGACCAGGGCGATGACCGCCGGTCCGGTCAGGGCCAGGCGGCGGTCGTCGGCGGCCGCCGCCACCGGGCTCGCGTCGGTGTCGGGCTCGGCGATCGGCGGCGGGGTGCCGCCCGCCTCGTCCCAGGCGGCGGTGACCGTGCGGGAGACGGTGACCTCCCCGTCGGCCGCGGCGATGAGCGTCTGGGTGGGCTCGTCGGGGTCCTCACCCTTGAACAGGCGGCCGGTCAGCACCGCGGCCTCCGCCGCGAGGGTCAGTTCGGCCTCGCCCGCCGCGGCGTCGGCCGGGACCGAGAGCCCGATGCGGTCGCCGTCCGACACGGCCTCGACGGTCCTCCCGGTCGCGAGGTCCACGACCTCCACGCCCTCGGGCGCGTCCAGCTCGACGGGTACGGAACCGGCGCTGGTCTCCACGGTGAACTCGCCGACGGTCTCCCCGGCCAGACCCGAACCCTGTTCCGGGGACACCGACAGGGCGGTCGGCGGCTCGTCGGGCAGCTCCTCGGCGTCGGTGACGAGGAGCTCGTAGAGTTCGACCACCTCCTCCTCGGAGACCGTGGGCAGGTCCGGGTTCTGCCGTACCTCCTCCAGGTCGAGCCCGTTGCTGAAGTGCCAGATCGCGGCCTGGGTCGCCGTCAGGGCCTCGGCCTTCGTCAGCCCCGGGATGCCGGTCTCCTCCCGCAGGTCCCCGATCTCCACGACCGGGTAGGAGTTCATGAGGATCCAGTGGACCCGCCCCGGTTCGCCGAAGTCGCCCTGGCCCGGGTAGTCGGCCCAGCGGTCCTCCACGTACCGGGCGTCCTCGACGATCCCGGTCCGGAAGTCGATGCAGTAGGTCGGCAGGACCCTCTCCCCCAGGTCGATGCCGAAGGTCGCGGTGGTGGTGAACTCCTCGCCCCGCATGACGATCCCGTGCCCGTGCTCGTCGACCCCGGTGTACCGCCCGCGGACCGGGTCCGCGGCGGCCGGGACGGCCAGCGGGCCCAGGAGGAGCGCGGTCACCGCGAGTGCGGCGAGGGCGGGGCGGGTGAGGGCGGACGCGGTCACGTGTCTCTTTCCGTCGGGGGCAGCGGAGGGGGAGAGGTGCGCGGGAACGGCGGTGCCGTGCCTGTTCCGGTCGGGGGTACCGGGCCGATGGTAGCGATTCATCTTGGTGTGTCCAACCCTCGGTAGTGACGTGAGTGCACTGTGTCCGCGATTGGGCTTTTTGTCTGGTGAACACATGACAAAGGGCCCCGTCCTCTACAGGACGGGGCCCGATGGGTCCAGGATTACTCCTGGCCGGAAGCGGCCCTGCGCTTGCGGCTCAGGTAGATCGCCCCACCGCCGGCGCCGAGGGCGGCGATGCCCGCGGCGACCAGGCCGGCCAGGGCGCCACCGGTGACGGGCAGGCTCGGCCGGTCATCGGCCGGGGCGCTCGGCTTCGGGGAGGCCGGGGTGGAGGGCGCCTCGGAGGGCGTCGGGCTCGGCGTCGGGCCCGGGGTCGGCGACGGGGTCTCGCTCGGCTCCTCGGACGGGGTGGGGGAGGGGCTCGGGGAGGGCTCCTCGCCGCCGCCGGCGGTCCAGGTGGCGGCGGCCGAGGCCGAGACGGTGACCTTCTCGGTCTTGGCGGTGATCAGCGTCTGGGTCGGCGTGTCCGGGTCCTCGCCCTTGAACAGGCGTCCCGCGGACACCTCGGCGCCGGCCTCCAGTGAGAAGGACGCCTCGCCCGCCTCGGCGTCGGACGGGACCTGGAAGCCGACCTTGTCACCGTCGTTGACGGCGCTGACCGGCTGCTCGGTCTCCAGGTCGACCAGGGTGACGCCGGCGGGGGCGCTCAGGTCCACCGGGACGTCGGAGGCGTTGGTCTCGATGGTGAACTCGCCGACGGTGGAACCGGCCTCGCCCTCGGCGGTGCCCGGAGTGATGCTCAGGGACGGGCCCGGCTCCTGGGGCAGGTCGACGGCGTTCTCGACCAGGTACCGGTAGACCAGCTCGACCCCGTCGGTGTCGTGGCCGGTCACCTCGGCGCCGTTGGTGAAGTGCCAGATCGCCGCCTGGGTGGCGGCGATGGCGTGCCCCTTCTTGAAGCGCTGGGTGGTCCGGGCGTCGAGACCCGCGTTCTCGGCCAGCTGCGCGACGGAGATGGTCGGGTAGCTGTTCTGGAGGATCCAGTGGACCTTGCCCGGGGCGGCGAAGGCGCCCTGGCCCGGGTAGTTCGCCCACTCGTCCTCGACGTACCAGGCACCGCCGCGGATACCCGTTTTCAGGTCGATGCAGTACGTGGTGAACGTGCTGCCGTCCTCGAGTTCGAGGGTGAAGAGCCTCGTCTTCTGCGAGACGCCGTCGACGCGGACGTCGACGCCGTTCTCGGCCGGGCCCGTGTACTGCGCGCGGACGGCGTTGTCGGCGGCGGCCGGGGCGGCCAGGCCGAGGGCGAGGAGGGCGGCCGCGCCTGCGGCGACGGTCGTGCGCCCGAGGGCACGGGGGAGGGACACGTTCGTCACGTCTCTTCCTTGAGTTCTACGGTTCCGGCCGGGGTGGAGAGCGCTCGCGCGGCCGGGGTGCCGTGAGGGAACCGAGCGGGGGAGGGGCGGCGGCCACCGCCGCACGACCGGCACGGACGTCCTCGCCGACACGGCGAGGCGGACCGTCCCGGTCCCGCGGAGACCATCCGGGCTCCGATGAGAAGACGCGCGGAGGGGCCGCACGGTGCACACGGGAAGGCCCCCTCCCGGATGAATTCCGGGAGAGGGCCCGTTGAACGGTGGCCTTACGCGATCACGCGTCGGTGGAGGTACCGGCCGCCTTGCGCTTGCGGCTCAGGTAGATCGCCCCACCGCCGGCGCCGAGGGCGGCGATGCCCGCGGCGACCAGGCCGGCCAGGGCGCCACCGGTGACGGGCAGGCTCGGCCGGTCATCGGCCGGGGCGCTCGGCTTCGGGGACTCCGGGGCCGATGGGGTCTCGGACGGGGTCGGGCTCGGGGCCGGGGACTCCGGCTCGCTCGGCTCCTCGGACGGGGTGGGGGAGGGGCTCGGGGAGGGCTCCTCGCCGCCGCCCGCGGTCCAGGTGGCCGAGGCCGAGGCGGAGACCTTGGTCTCGCCGCCCTGGGCGGTGATGAGGGTCTGGGTCTTGACCTCGGCGCCCTTGAACAGGCGGCCGGTGGCGACGGTGGCGGTGGCCTCCAGGGAGAAGGAGGCCTGGCCCGCCTCGGTGCCCGCGGGCACCTCGAAGCCGACCTTGTCGCCGTTCTCGACCGCGGTGACCGCCTCGCCGCTCTCCAGGTCGACCAGCTCGACGCCCTCGGGGGCGTCGATGACGACCGGCACGGAGGCCGCGCTGGTCTCGATGGTGAACTCGCCGACCGTGGAGCCGGCCGTGCCCTCGGCGGAACCCGGGGTGATGCTCAGGGTCGGGGTCGGCTCGGAGGTCTGCGGCAGGTCCTCGGCGTTGCCGACCAGGTACTCGTAGACCTTCTTGACGGCCTCGGCGTTGTCACCGGCCAGGTCCATGCCGTTGCTGAAGTGCCAGATGGCGGCCTGGGTGGCGCCCAGGGCGTCCCCCTTGCTCAGGCCCTCGACCCCGGCGGCGGCGCCCAGCTCCTCGGCACCGACGTTCGGGTAGGAGTTCTGGAGGATCCAGTGGACCTTGGCGGGCTCGGCGAAGTCGCCCTTGCCCGGGTAGTTCGCCCACTCGTCCTCGACGTACTTCGCCTGGCTCACGATGCTCGTGCGGAAGTCGATGCAGTACGTGGTGAGGACGGTGCCGTCGTCCAGCTTCAGGTTGAAGAGGCTGGTCGAGGCGGTTCCGCCGTCCATCTTGACGCGGGTGCCGTTCTCGGCGTTGTTGACGTAGGTACCGGTGACGGCACCCTCGTACGGGGCGGGCTCGGCGGCCGCGGGGGCGGCCAGGCCGAAGGCGAGGAAGGCCGCGGCGGCGGCCGCCAGGCCCGCGCGCCCGGCGGTACGGGGGAGGGAGATCTGAGTCAAGTCGTATCCCGGTGTCGTGTAGGGGTGACCGGATGGAACCGGGTCAGGCCGCGGCAGGGGACCGCGGTGTTTTCCGGTGCGAAGGACGGACGGTCCGGAGCCACCTGACGTGCGTCCGGGTCGGGACAGGCCGCGTCGGGGGGCGCAGGTGGCGCGGAGCCGGGGTCGGGAGGGTCGCGATGCATCCCGGTCCCGGGCTGAGTCGTCTCACGGGGGCGGGCCTACGGCGCGCCGCACTAGGTCCATCGCCTGCCCGATACTAGCGAGCCGATTCACTACTTCCAACCCGGTTCGCGAAAAATGTGACCGGATACGGGCCAGGAAAAAACCCGAGCGAACAAAGCCGCATTATGGGCGAATGTTATGCAACTACTTCGGGGTCATTCGCGTCGTTTACGACCCAGAACCAGGATGATCAGGCCTGATACCACCAGGGCCCCCGCGATGACCAGCAGCCCGGACAGCCACGTGCCCGTCGTCGGCAGGTCCTCCTCCGGGATTCGGACAGCCTCGGCGGGCGTGGCCTCCGGGCTCGGCGCGACCTCCGCGAGCGGTGCGCTCGCCTCGGGCACCGGGGTTTCGGACGGGGTTTCGGACCCTGGCGTCGGCGTCGGCTCACCGGAGGGGCTCGGGGCGTGCCAGGTGACCGTCGCAGCGGTGGTGATGTTCGCCTCTCCCGGCTCGGCGGTGATCAGCGGTCGGGTCCGCACCCCGTCGCGACCGGTGAACAGGCTCCCCTCGGCCAGCGGCAGGCTCTCACCGCGCACGTGCAGGGTCACCACTCCGGCGGGGACGGACGGCTTCACGTCCAGGTAGAGCTCGCCGCCGTGGGACACCTGGGCGGTCTGGCGCCCCTGGGCGTCCACCAGCCAGGAGGCCGGCGCGCCGCTGAGCGACACCCTCAGCGGACCCCCACCGGTGCTCGACACGGTGAGCGGCCCCAGCGGCTCCTGCGGCGCGGTCGCCTCCAGGTGGTCGGGGGACACGGTCAGCGGGCGCGGGCCCGGCGCCACGACGCCGTCGCCCTCCATCAGGTGGTCGTACAGCGCCAGGACGGCGTCGTCGTTGGCCCCGCGGTCGGGCTCGACGCCCGCCAGCACCCGCCACAGCGCGGCCTGGGTGCCGGCGATCGCCTGGTCCTCGCTCAGCGGCAGGCCGGTGTCCAGGCCCAGGGACAGCAGGTCCCGGTTGGGATAGGAGTGGGCGACGATCCAGCGGGCCCGGCCGGCGCTCTCCCCCGGGGCGTCGGACCAGTCCGACTCCACATAGGCGGCACGCCGACGGACCTCGTCGTCGGGTGATGCGGTGTAGGCGCGCACGGAGTCGTCGTTCCCGGTCCGCAGACTGTAGAGCGCGGTGGCCACGGGCCCGCCGCCGACGGGGACGAGGTCCGCCCCGGCCACGGCGTCACGGTCCACGCGGGAGAAGTCGTCGGCGAGGGCGGCCGGGGTGCCGGCCAGGGTCGCGACGAGGACGACCGAGGAAAACAGCGCGGCGCACCGACGCAGGATGCCCATCTGCAGCTCCCGTGATCGGCCTGGCGAAATCGTCTCCTGGGAGCAATCAGACTAACGGTCCGGCACCCTGGGTGACGGAGGAACACCTCTACAGTGGCCCGATCGTGCGCATGACGTGACATCCGGCGTCGGCCGGGCCACCCCCGGGCGCTCGGTAGGCTGACCTGGAAGGTATGTCCTCTACGGAAACGGGTTTGCGGCGATGGCCCACGCGGTGACTCCCACCACGAACGGCGGCCCGGTGGCCTACGAGCAGGCACTGGCCGAATACGAGCCGGTGCTCGGTCTGGAGACCCACATCGAGCTGGGTACCGCTTCGAAGATGTTCTGCTCCTGCCCGACCGGGTTCGGGGCGGCGCCCAACACCCAGGTGTGCCCGGTCTGCCTGGCGCTGCCCGGCTCCCTGCCGGTGGTCAACGCCAAGGCCGTCGAGGGCGCCATCCGCCTGGGCCTGGCGCTGAACTGCTCCATCGCCCCCTGGGGCCGGTTCGCCCGGAAGAACTACTTCTACCCGGACATGCCGAAGAACTACCAGATCTCCCAGTACGACGAGCCGATCTGCGTCGACGGGTACCTGGACGTGACCGTGGACACCCCCGAGGGCCCGCGCGAGTTCCGGGTGGAGATCGAGCGCGTCCACATGGAGGAGGACACCGGCAAGACCTCCCACGTGGGCGGGGCCACCGGTCGCATCCACGGCGCCGAGTACTCCATCGTCGACTACAACCGCGCCGGCATCCCGCTGCTGGAGATCGTCACCAAGCCGATCACCGGAACCGGCGGGCTGGCCCCGCTGGTGGCCCGCGCCTACGCCGCCGAGCTGCGCGACCTGGTCCGCTCCCTGGGCATCTCCGACGTCCGCATGGAGGAGGGCTCCATGCGCTGCGACGTCAACGTCTCCATCAACGAGCGCGGCGCGAGCGAGTGGGGCACCCGCAGCGAGACCAAGAACGTCAACTCCCTGCGCTCGGTCGAGCGCGCCGTCCGCTCCGAGATCGAGCGGCAGGCGGGCGTGCTGAAGTCGGGCGGCAGGGTCGTCCAGGAGACCCGCCACTTCCAGGAGCACCTCGGGTCCAGCGTCTCGGGCCGGAGCAAGGAGGAGGCGCAGGACTACCGCTACTTCCCCGACCCCGACCTGGTGCCGGTCGCCCCGTCCCGGGAGTGGATCGAGGAGCTGCGCGCCACCCTGCCGGAGCTGCCCGCCGCCAAGCGGGCCCGCATCCGCGCGGAGTGGGACCTGAGCGACACCGAGCTGCGCGACCTGGTCAACGCCGACGCCGTCGAGCTGGTGGAGGCGACCGTCGCCGCCGGGGCGCCCTCGGCGGAGGCCCGCAAGCTGTGGCTGAACGAGCTGTCGCGCCGCGCCACGGAGCAGGAGGTGGAGCTGGCGGCCCTGCCGATCACCCCCGCCCAGGTCGCCCGGATCATCGCCCTGGTCGCCGAGGGCACGCTCACCAACAAGCTGGCCCGCCAGGTCGTCGAGGGCGTGCTGGCCGGTGAGGGCGAGCCCGACGAGGTCGTGGAGGCCCGCGGTCTCAAGGTCGTCAGCGACGACGGCGCCCTGGGCGCGGCCGTCGACGCCGCCATCGCCGCCGACCCCGACGCCGCCGACAAGGTGCGCGGCGGCAAGGTCGCCGCGGCCGGGGCCCTGGTCGGCGCCGTCATGAAGGCGACCCGGGGCCAGGCCGACGCCGGACGCGCCCGCCAGCTGATCCTGGAGAAGCTGGGCGTCGCCTGACCCGGTGTGCCCGGCGCCACGCCGGGCGCGTGACGGGGCCCGTCGCGCATCCCCTAGGGTTCATGGGTGTGCCGCGGTTCCGGGAGGGGAACCGCGGCGCGCCCTGTGAGCACCGGGGAGCCGGGCGTCCGCAACGGCGGTCACGGTGGGTGACGACACCGTCGTCATCTCTCGTCCGGTCCTCAATCGCCATGTGACCTTGGTTGCGTAGGGTTGCGATCGCACGGTGGTGCCGCGGTCGATGCCGCCCGCCCGCCACCGGTCCGCCCCGGTCCCGCGAGCTCGGCGGTCCGCGCGCCGGACGCCCGAGAGCGCCCGGAGCCGTCACGACGCGAGGTGGGTGCTCCATGTCCGAGGAGAGAGCGCGTCCGCGGCGATCCGCCGCGGAGTCCACTGCTCGCCCACTGGGAGGTCGGTAATGGGAACCCGGGCACGTCGCCTGTCGGTCAGCGGGCTCGTCGTCCTGTTCCTCGTCTATGTCGCGGCGACCCTGGTCCCCGTGGGGGACGGCACGGTCGCGACCCTGCTCGGCGAGTGGCCCGCCTCCGCGGCCGCGGGAGCGGCCGGCGTGTCCCTGCTGCTGGCGTCCCGCCGCTGGGCGGCGACCGGCGCCGACCGTGCGGCGCACGCCGACGGCGCGGACGGGCCCGCGGCACTGCGCAACCTCGGCTTCGCCGCGCTCGCCTGGTGCGCGGGCGGGGTCACCCACGGCATCACCCGGCTGCTCAGCTCCGGATCGGTGCTGTCCCTGACCCTGGGGGACCTGTTCTCCCTGGCGGCGCTGCCCCTCTTCGTGGTGGGCTTCACCCGTTTCGCCCCGTGGCCCGGCGGACTGCGCACCGCCCTGCGGCACATCACCGACAGCTACGTGTGCGCGGCCGCCGTGTTCTCCGTGGTGTGGGTGCTGCTGTTCTCGCCGCTGTACCACGAGCTGGGCGAGGGCGCGGGGGTGCTGGGGTTCGCCCTGGTGTACCCCGTGGCCGACATCGCGGTGCTGTGCCTGCTGGTCCCGCTGGTCTTCATGTCGCCGCACAGCACCCGGCGCGCGGTGCTGCTGGCGATCGGCGCACTCATCGTCATCGCCGCCGCGGACATGATCGGCGCCATCACCCGCCTGACCGGGCCCCCGGTGGCGGGCGGGCTGGAACACCCGGTCCGCTTCCTGGGGTTCGCGCTGATGGGCGCGCTGCCGTGGCTGGTGGAGCACCGGCCCGGCGCCCGGCCGCGGAAGATCACCGGCCGGGGCCTGTACCGGTTCGCCCCGGAGCTGGCCGCGGTGGGCGCGGTCGCGATCGCCGCGGTGGTGCTCACGGTGGCGGGCCTGCGGCTGCCGGGGGTGGCCCCGGTGCTGCCGCTGGCGGCGGGGACCGCGGTGGTGGTGCTGCTGGTGCGCATCCTCGGGATGCTGGAGGAGAACGCGACCCTCACCCGGATGGTGCGCAACCGCGAGGGGCACTTCCACGAGCTGGCCCGCAACAGCGGCGACGTCATCCTGGTGCTGGACCGCGACGGCGGGGTGTACTACGTCAGCCCGGGCACCGCCGAGGCGTTCGGGTACCGGCTGGACGACGTGCTGGCCGCGCCGGTGACGGCGCTCATCCACCCCGAGGACATGGAGCGGACCGAGGCGGTCACCGCACTGTTCGACGAGCGCGACGGCAAGGGCGTCCACCTGCGGCTGCGGGTGCGCGCCGCGGACGGCACCTGGCGGCACACCGAGTCCACGGTCTCGCTGTACGAGCAGCCGGCCGAGCCGGACCGGCTGCTGGTGACCACCCGCGACATCAGCGCCCAGGTGGCGCTCCAGGACGAGGTCGAGCACCTGACCTTCCACGACGGGGTGACGGGGCTGCCGAACCGCGCCTACCTGGAGGAGCGGGCCAGCGACGTGCTGGCGCACCGGGCCATCAGCGACGAGCCCACCGGCGACATCGCCGTGCTCTTCCTGGACCTGGACGGGTTCACCGCGGTCAACGACTCCGCCGGGCACGTGCGCGGCGACCACCTGCTGGCGCAGGCGGCGCGCAGGCTGCGCGGGGAGCTGGAGCCGGGGGCGACGCTGGCGCGCTGGGGCGGCGACGAGTTCGCGGTCCTCATCGAGGGGATCCCGCGGGCGCAGCGGGTGGTGGACCTGGCCGAGAGGTTGGGCCGGGTGATCGCCTCGGAGCCGTTCCAGGTGGCCGACCGGGAGCTGGTGCTGACGGCCAGCCTGGGGGTGGCGTTCGCCGAGCCGGACACCGACAGCGGCGACCTGCTGCGCAACGCCGACGTGGCGCTGACCCGGGCCAAGGAGCGCGGGCCGGGCAACGTCGAGGTGTACGCGGCGCACATGCACGACACGGTGGTCTCCCGGCTGGAGCTGCAGATCCGGCTGCGCCGGGCGCTGGCCGACGGGGAGTTCTTCCTGGAGTACCAGCCGATCGTGGACCTGGGCACCTCCCGGGTGACGTCGGTGGAGGCGCTGGTGCGCTGGAACCGGGACGGCGAGGTGGTGGGCCCGGACGGGTTCCTGGGCGCCGCCGAGGAGTCCGGGCTGATCGTGCCGCTGGGGGAGTGGATCCTGCGGGAGGCCTGCGAGAAGGTCGCGGTGTGGCGGGTGTCGGACTGGGACATCGGCCTGTCGGTGAACCTGTCGGTCAAGCAGGTGCTGTCGCCGCGCTTCGTGCGGACGGTGGAGTCGGTGCTGGCCGACTCGGGCCTGTCCGCCGAGGTGCTCACCCTGGAGGTGGACGAGGACGTCCTGCTCGACGGCGGGGGCGAGGCCGTGCAGCACCTGGCGGAGCTGCGGGAGCTGGGCGTGCAGCTGGCCATCGACGACTACGGCATGGGGTACGCCTCGCTGGCGCACCTGCGCAGGCTGAGCGTGGACGCCATCAAGGTCGACCCGTCGTTCATCGCCGACCTGGGCCGCGACGACACGGTCACGCTGCTCACGCACACGATCATCCAGCTGGGCCGCGACCTGGGCGTGCAGGTGGTGGCCGAGGGCATCGAGCGGCCGGAGCAGCTGGAGCACCTGCGGGCCATGGGCTGCGACCGCGGCCAAGGCTTCCTGGTGGCCCGCCCCATGGCGGCCTCCGGCGTGGAGTCCCTCGTGGGCGGCGAGGCCGGCGCCAACCTGTAGCACCGGAACTCCGCCGGTCGGCGGGACGTTCTCCGGTCGGACACGGGGCGGGAGTGCGGGGGCGCGGATGGAGCGGGCGAAGGTCGTCGTCGTGGGGGCCGGGATGGCAGGGCTGGCGGCGGCCCGGGAGCTCCGGGAGACGGGCGTCGGCCCGGTCGTGGTGCTCGACGGGGCGTCGGGCCCGGGCGGCCGGGTGGAGGCCCCGGTGCCGGCCGGCGTCGAAGGGCTCTCCCCGGTCCCCATGGCCGTCCGGCGCGGCGAGTCCGAGCTGCTGGAGCTGGCCGGGGAGCTGGACGTCCCGCTGGAGGAGATCCCCGGGCGGGGCGACCTGAGGGACCTGCGGGTCGGCGAGGACGGCGAGGTCTCGGCCAGCCGCGACAACCTGCCCGTCTCGTTCCCGTGGTGGAACCGCTTCCACAACGAGTGGCTGCTGGACAGGTTCGGCAGGCTCGCCGAGGGCATCGACTTCGCGGACCCGTGGAACTCGGCGAAGGCCCGCGACCTCGACGCCCAGACCGCCCGCTCCTGGCTCCGCGAGCATGCCGCCGACGCGGGGGCGCTCGAACCGCTGGAGGAGTCCCTCACCCTGGAGGCAGCCCTGCCCGCGGGGCGGGTGAGCCTGCTGTGGCTGCTCGCCCACTCGGGCCCGGACCCGGCCCAGGAGGAGCCGCTGTTCCTCCTGGACGCCCGCCTCCTGCTACGGCGGATGGGGGTGGAGGTCCGCACCGGGCACCACGTCGATCTGGTCGAGCAGGACGAGGACGGGGTGCGGGTCAGCGGCGACTGGGGCGTGTGCGCCGCCGACCGGGTCGTGCTGGCCCTGTCGCCCGCCGACGCGGACCGGATCGGGTTCTCACCCCGGCTGTCGGGGCGCCGGCTGCGCATGCAGCGGCAGTGGCCGCAGGCCGGGGTCGTCCTGACGGAGCTGGTCTACTGGAGGCCGTTCTGGCGCAACTTCGGGCTGTCCGGCCAGGTCTTCTTCGACGACGGGGTCCCGGCCTGGTGCTGCGACCTCAGCCCCTCGGACTCCTCCCACGGGCGGCTGCTGGCGTTCACCTACACGTTCGGCGAGCACGCACCGCTGGGCGCCGACCAGGACGCGGTGGACCAACCGGCGCTCCACCGGGGCCTGCTCCTGGAGAACCTGGCCCGCGCCTTCGGACCGATGGGCGCCAAGCCCCTGGCGGTGGCGGAGACCTTCCCGGACACGGGTCCCTACAATGCCGCCTACCGGTCGCCCATGCCGCCCGGGTTCCTGACCGAGTACGGCCCGGTGCTGCGGCGTCCCGTGGGCCGGGTGCACTGGGCCGGAACGGAGACCGCGGACTTCCCGCGCAACGGCGACCTCGGGGGCGCCCTGTCCAGCGGCCGCCGGGCGGCGCGGGAGGTGGCCCGCGCGCTGCGCCGCTGACCCGCCGCCCGGCCCGTGCCGTCCTGTAGGGCAATTCGTAACCAATGTGGAAATAGCGCCGTTCACCTGCGGGAACACTGGTGTGCTCGCTACTTTTCCGGTATGCCTTCCCTCAAGCACGAGTTCCCACTCGACCTGATCCGCCACGATCCGGCGTCCGCGGTGGAGCTCCTCCGTGAACTCACCGGTGAACCCCTGCCGGAGTTCACCCGCGTCCGCTGCGACGCCGCCGAGGCCACCAGCACGGCCGTGACCCGGCTGACCTCCGACTCGGTGGTGGTCTGCGAACGGCCGCCCCACCCACATGAGAAGGGGGACGACCCGGTTGCGGCTCTGGCGATCATCGTCGAGCCGCAGAACAAGCGGGACGACCGCAAGTACTACCGCTGGCCCGCCTACGTGGCCAACACCCGCATGCGCCTGGAGTGCCCGGTGGCGCTCCTGGTGCTCACCCCCACGTCGTCGCTGGCCGGGCACTTCGCCGAGCCCATCGATCTGGGGTGTGGTGAGATCCGACCCCTGGTCCTGGCCCTGGACACCCTCCAGCCGATCACCGACCCGGAGACGGCTGCGGCCCGGCCGATGCTGACCATCCTGTCCCTGGCGAACAACCCGCCCGTGGGCGAGGACGAGGCCGTGCTGTCCGCGTTGAACGAGGCACTGAAGAGCCTCGATGGCCCGTCCACCTCGCTGTACTCTGACTATGTGCTCGCGGCCCTGACGGCCACGGCCCCCGGAATCCTGGAGACGCTCATGAAGCTGAAGGACTACGAGTTCAAGACCGAGTTCGTCGGACGTCTCTTCCGCGAGGGAGAAGCCAAGGGCAAGGCGGAGGGCAAGGCCGAGGCGGTGCTCACGGTGCTCGGGGCCAGGGGCATCGAGGTCTCAGAGGAGGCACGGAAGCGCATCGAGGGCACGACCGACCTGGGCCTGCTGGACGTCTGGCTCGCCAGGGTGGGCGGTGCCGAGCGGGTCGGGGACCTCTTCGGCGAGCGTTCCGACGAGGCCCGTTAAGCCGGGCTAACGGCCGGACCCCAAGGTCCCTGTCACGTGTTCTGTGTTACACGTGACGGGGGCTTTTTTCGCATTCATCCTGGTCAGGGGGGTGCGGGGGAGGCGCGGGCGGCCGTATGATGACATCGACGTCTCACGATTCGAGACAATATGAAGTTCTTGTTGACGGGTGGACGCATCTTCGGCCAAGGTTGGGAGCGTGAAGAGCAACTCCCTGATTCTCGTACTTGGTCGGCGCGCAGCCCACTGAGTCACTTCTGCTGCGCGCCACCCCTCGACCGCCACGGGCGGTGGGGGTTTTTTTATTGCCGCACCAGACCACGACGAGTCAGACCCACCAGACGCCAGAGCCCCCGTGCCGCTCTGGACCCTCGCGAAGGATCTTGAGATGACCGAGCAGATGACCGGCGCACAATCGCTGATCAGGTCGCTGGAGCAGGTCGGTGTCGACACCGTCTTCGGGATTCCCGGGGGCGCCATCCTCCCCGCCTACGACCCCCTCTACGACTCCGCGAAGGTGCGCCACATCCTCATGCGCCACGAGCAGGGCGCCGGTCATGCCGCCGAGGGCTACGCGTACGCCACCGGCCGACCCGGCGTCTGCATGGCGACCAGCGGCCCCGGCGCCACGAACCTGGTGACCCCCCTGGCCGACGCCTACATGGACTCGGTCCCGATGGTCGCCATCACCGGCCAGGTCGCCTCCCCGATGATCGGCACGGACGCCTTCCAGGAGGCGGACATCTGCGGCATCACGATGCCGATCACCAAGCACAACTTCCTGGTCAAGGACGTGCGCGACATCCCGCGCACCGTCGCCGAGGCCTTCCACATCGCCTCCAGCGGCCGCCCCGGCCCGGTGCTGGTCGACATCTCCAAGGACGCCCTCCAGGCCGGTGCCGAGTTCGTCTGGCCCGAGCGCCTGGACCTGCCCGGCTACCGCCCGGTCACCAAGCCGCACGGCAAGCAGGTCCGCGAGGCCGCCCGGATGATCCTGGACGCCAGGCGCCCGGTGCTGTACGTCGGCGGCGGCGTCCTGCGCGCCGGCGCCGCGGCCGAGCTGCGCATCCTCGCGGAGCTGACCGGGGTCCCCGTCGTCACCACGCTGATGGCCCGCGGCGTCTTCCCCGACAGCCACCCCCAGTTCGTCGGCATGCCGGGCATGCACGGCGACGTCACCGCCGTCGGCGCGCTGCAGAAGGCCGACCTCATCGTCGCCCTGGGCGCCCGCTTCGACGACCGCGTCACCGGCCGCCTGGACAGCTTCGCCCCCGACGCGAAGATCGTCCACGCCGATATCGACCCGGCCGAGATCTCCAAGAACCGCCACGCGGACGTCCCCATCGTCGGCGACTGCCGCGAGGTGCTCGCCGACCTGGTGGTCGCGGTCCGCGCCGACCAGGAGAAGGGCCGGGCCGGAGACTACGGGGCCTGGTGGCAGCAGCTGGGCCGGCTGCGGGAGACCTACCCCAAGGGCTACGACGTCCCCGAGGACGGCAGCCTCGCCCCGCAGATGGTCATCGAGCGCCTGGGCAAGGTCGTCGGCCCCGAGGCCACCTACGTCGCGGGCGTCGGCCAGCACCAGATGTGGGCCGCCCAGTTCATCGGCTACGAGCGCCCCGGCGCGTTCGTCAACTCCGGCGGCCTGGGCACCATGGGCTTCTCGGTCCCCGCCGCGCTGGGCGCCAAGGTCGGCGACCCCGACCGCGTGGTCTGGTCCATCGACGGCGACGGCTGCTTCCAGATGACCAACCAGGAGCTGGCCACCTGCGCCGTCGAGGGCATCCCCGTCAAGGTCGCCGTGGTCAACAACGGCAACCTGGGCATGGTCCGGCAGTGGCAGACCCTGTTCTACGAGGGCCGCTACTCCAACACCGACCTGCAGACCTCGCCCCGGGACGAGAAGGTCCGCATTCCGGACTTCGTCAAGCTGTCGGAGGCGTACGGTTGTGTCGGCCTGCGGTGCGAGCGCGCCGAGGACATCGACGCCACCATCGAGAAGGCCATGGCGATCAACGACGTCCCCGTCGTCGTCGACTTCACGGTGAACCACGACGCGATGGTCTGGCCGATGGTCGGACCCGGCGTCAGCAACGACAACATCCAGTACGCGCGCGACATGGCGCCGAGCTGGGACACCGAGGACTAAGAGGAGCAGGCCGACCACCATGAGCCGTCACACGCTTTCCGTTCTGGTGGAGGACACCCCGGGCATCCTCGCCCGCGCCTCTGCCCTCTTCTCCCGCCGCGGGTTCAACATCGACTCGCTCAGTGTCAGCACCACCGAGTATCCGGGCCTGTCCAGGATGACGATCGTGGTCAACTGCGACCTCCACCCCTTGGAGCAGGTGACCAAACAGCTCAACAAGCTGATCAACGTCGTCAAGATCGTGGAGATGGACACCACCGCGTCGGTCCAGCGCGAGCTGCTGCTCGTGAAGGTCAAGGCCGACGCGTCGAGCCGCACCCATGTGCTTCAGACGGCCGAGCTGTTCCGCGCGCACGTCGTGGACGTCAGCCCGGACGTCGTCGTCATCGAGGCCACCGGCGACCCCGAGAAGCTCGATGCCCTGGTGAAGAACCTGGAGCCGTTCGGCATCCGGGAACTGGTCAAGTCAGGGCTGGTCGCCCTGGGACGCGGGCCCCGGTCGATCACCGACCGCTCCCTGCGGGCGGTCGAGCGCACCGCCTGAGGATCCCGGCACCCGGACACGGACGGGTGCCCCCGCGTCCCCCAACGAATGTGAAGAACAAGGAGCAACCCCAAGTGGCAGCACAGATGTACTACGACGACGCCGCGGACCTCGGGCTCATCCAGAGCAAGAAGGTCGCCGTGATCGGTTACGGCAGCCAGGGCCACGCGCACGCGCTGTCGCTGCGGGACTCGGGCGTCGACGTTCGGATCGGTCTGGCCGAGGGCTCCAAGAGCCGCGCCAAGGCGGAGGAGGAGGGCCTGCGGGTCCTCACCCCGGCGGAGGCCACCCGCGAGGCCGACGTCATCATGATCCTGGTCCCCGACCACATCCACCGGGACCTGTACGCCGCGGAGATCGAGCCCAACCTGGAGTCGGGCAACGCCCTGTTCTTCGGCCACGGCTTCAGCATCCGCTACGGGTTCATCACCCCGCCCGAGGGCGTGGACGTCGCCATGGTCGCCCCCAAGGGCCCGGGCCACCTGGTCCGCCGCCAGTTCGAGGCCGGGCGCGGCGTGCCCTGCCTGGTCGCGGTCGAGAAGGACGCCAGCGGACAGGCCTGGGACCTGGCGCTGTCGTGGGCCAAGGGCATCGGCGGCACCAAGGCCGGCGTCATCAGGACCACGTTCAAGGAGGAGACCGAGACCGACCTGTTCGGCGAGCAGGCCGTGCTGTGCGGCGGCGCCGAGGAGCTGGTCAAGGCCGGTTTCGCCACCCTGGTCGAGGCGGGCTACCAGCCCGAGGTCGCCTACTTCGAGTGCCTGCACGAGCTGAAGCTCATCGTCGACCTCATGTACGAGGGCGGCATCTCCAAGATGAACTGGTCGGTGTCGGACAACGCCGAGTACGGCGGCTACACCCGCGGCCCGCGCGTCATCACCGGGGAGACCCGCGAGGAGATGCGCAAGATCCTGCGCGAGATCCAGGACGGCTCCTACGCCAAGGAGCTCATGGACGAGTTCGACGCCGGGCAGCCGACGTTCACGAAGCGCCGCGAGGCCGAGCAGAACGAGCAGATCGAGAAGGTGGGCGCCGAGCTGCGTCCGCTGATGAGCTGGCTCAAGGGCTGACCGGAGTCCTCCTGAGACGGGGGTGGGAGGCTTCGGCCACCCGCCCCCTTCGGGCTTCCCTACCCCCGCAGTAGACTTTGTTCCGGCCGTCCTCACCCGATCTCGGTAGGGCCTGACCTGCGTGAATCGGGACGCACCACCCGAAAAGGAACCCCTGTGTCCAAACCCGCCGTACTCGTAGCGGAAGAACTCTCGCCCGCCGGAATCGCTCTGCTCGAAGAGGACTTCGAGGTGCGCCGCGTCGACGGCGCCGACCGGTCCCTGCTCCTGCCGGCCCTGGCCGACGTGGACGCCCTCATCGTCCGCAGCGCCACCAAGGTGGACGCCGAGGCACTGGCCGCGGCCCCCCGCCTCCAGGTGGTCGCCCGGGCCGGCGTCGGCCTGGACAACGTGGACGTGGAGGCCGCCACCAAGGCGGGCGTGCTGGTGGTCAACGCCCCGACCTCCAACATCGTCAGCGCCGCCGAGCAGGCCGTGAACCTGCTGCTGGCCAGCGCCCGCAACACCGCCCCGGCCCACAACGCGCTGGTCAACGGCGAGTGGAAGCGGTCCAAGTACACCGGTGTGGAGCTGTACGAGAAGACCGTGGGCATCGTCGGCCTGGGCCGCATCGGCGCCCTGGTCGCCCAGCGCCTGCTGGCCTTCGGCACCGAGGTCATCGCCTACGACCCCTTCGTGCAGCCCGCGCGCGCCGCGCAGATGGGCGTGGAGATGACCACGCTCGACGACCTGCTCGGCCGCTCCGACTTCATCACCATCCACCTGCCCAAGAACAAGGACACCCTGGGCCTGATCGGTGACGAGGCGCTGCACAAGGTCAAGCCGACCGTGCGGATCATCAACGCGGCGCGCGGCGGCATCCTGGACGAGGACGCGCTGTACCGGGCGCTCAAGGACGGCCGGGTCGCGGGCGCGGGCATCGACGTGTTCGCCAAGGAGCCCTGCACCGACAGCCCGCTGTTCGAGTTCGAGAACGTGGTCGTGGCCCCGCACCTGGGCGCCAGCACCCACGAGGCGCAGGAGAAGGCGGGCACCCAGGTGGCCCGCTCGGTCAAGCTCGCCCTGTCCGGCGAGTTCGTGCCCGACGCGGTGAACGTGCAGGGCACCGGCGTGGCCGAGGAGATCAAGCCGGGCCTGCCGCTCACCGAGAAGCTGGGCCGGGTCTTCACCGCCCTGGCGGGGGCGCTGCCGAGCCGTATCGACGTCGAGGTGCGCGGCGAGATCGCCGCCCACGACGTCAAGGTGCTGGAACTGGCCGCGCTCAAGGGCGTGTTCGCCGACGTCGTCGAGGACACGGTGACGTTCGTCAACGCCCCGCTGCTGGCCAAGGAGCGCGGTGTCGAGGTCGACCTCGTCACCAGCGACGACAGCGGCGACTGGCGCAACCTCATCGCGGTCCGCGGCGTACTGGCCGACGGAACCCGGGTGTCGGTGTCGGGCACGCTCACCGGCCCCCGCCAGATCGAGAAGCTGGTGGAGGTCAACGACTACACCCTGGAGATCGGCCTGGCCGAGCACATGGTGTTCCTGTCCTACGACGACCGCCCCGGCGTGGTCGGCAAGGTGGGCGCCCTGCTGGGCGACGCGGACGTCAACATCGCCGGGATGCAGGTGATCCGGGACCAGGAGGGCGGCAAGGCGCTCATCGCGCTGACCGTGGACTCCGCGGTGCCGGACCCCATCCTGGCCTCGATCTCGGGCGAGATCGACGCCGCGGTGACCCGCCAGGTGGACCTGGAGGACTGACCCCGGCCGCGCCGAGGACCCCGGAGGGGCCGCACCGTGAGGTGCGGCCCCTCTTCCGGTGTTACACGGCTTTTCTTTGGATTCGCCTTTTCTGTGCACTCTGGGTTCGGTGAGGGTTTTCTTGTCGATTGGCGCGGAAGCTCTCGGCTTCCGTCGGCTCTATTTACTCCTGCTTTCCTTTGGCGGCGGTGTCCTCTCTGGTCGCAGCCCCTAAGATTTCCGAGGACATATGAGTCGACGGTTTTCCCTGGGGGCGGGGTTGAAGCTTTCGCGTTCTCGAATTCTCTTTCTCGGTGCACTTCTCGCCGGAATGGAGGTGGCGTTCCTCGGAGGCCTGGTCGCTTTCGGCCGCCTCTCCTTCCAGGACGCCGTTCAGCTGCTGGTGTGCACGGCGCTCCTCGGTACGTGCCTCGTCCTGGTCCTGGTGCTCCACAGGGTCAACCGCCAGCTCCGGGCGCTCAGGACCGGGTTCGACCGGCAGGTCCGGGAGTTCGCCGAGATCTCCGGGGAGAACCGCGTCGAGCTCGTCGGCCGCGCCGACGACCTGGCCGAGCGCCTGGACCGCCTCGAGCTCCGCCTCACCTCTCCGGGGGTGCGGATCACGCTGGACGGCCGTGACGCGGACGCCGCCCAGAGCTTGCGGAACCTCTCATGAGCCCCGCGGAGCGGACCCGGCTCGCCGGGTTCCTGGGGCGCGGCCCCGTGCTGGTGTGCCGCTACGGCGGGGAGGGCGGCCCGCCCCCGTCCCGGCTGCCCGGGAACGCGGTGTTCCTGGAACTGGAAGCACTGATCCGGGGGGACCGCCCCGCGTTCGACGGGGGATCCGCGTACGAACAGGCGATGGTGATCGTCCCCGGCGTACTCCATCTGCGAGCCCTGGCCCCGCACGCGCACCTGATCCCGCCCGTGCCCCGGCTCTCGGTCCTCATCGGGGCCCTCCTCCGGCCGGGCTCGCCCCTGCCGGCGTTCCCCCCGTCCCTTCCCGGTCCCGAACTCCTCGACTTCCGCGGCCGTGTGCTCCCCTGCGGTGGGCGCCTGGTGGAGTTCGTCTTCGACGGCCCGGCCCCGACCGCCGAGGTGATCGCCGGGGTGGCCCGCGGCGCGCTCGGCGGCCGGCGCGGGGCCCCGCCCCTCCCCGTCGGCCGCGCGCTGGGACCCGACGCGGGCTCGTGGCGGCCCGGGGAGCCCTTCCGCACTCCTGCGGAACCGCTCGATCTCACCCTGCTCACCGGAGCGGACACCCGCGACGACGACGTCCGGACCCCGCACCTGGGCAGGCACTCCGGAGCGGAACTCTCCTGGGGGTCCGTCGGCCGGGCCGGTACCGACATCGCTCCGCTGCGGTCTCTGTCCGTGGGGGATGTGCCTCCGGTGGATGAGCGTGTGGTGAATCCGGTGGGGTTCGTGCGGGGGTGTTCGTCGGTGGTGGGTCGGTTGGTGTGTCGTGGGGGGCGGTGGGTGCTGGTCGCGGGTGGTCGGGAGCGGTGGCGGGTGCCTGATGACGGGACCGTGACCGATGTGGATGTGGCGTCGGTGCGTGATCTGCGTGCGGTGCGGGTGGAGTGGGGGCGGCACAGCGGTCCGTTGGCGGCGGTGCGTGCGGTGGCGGCGTTGGCGGTGGCCGGGGTTCCGGTGGTGTCGTCGGGTGTGCCGTTGTGGGCGGGGTGTCTGGGCGGGCCGCTGGTGGGGTTGATGGGTTCGGTGTCGGTGGCCGGGCTGGCGGATGCGCAGGTGCGTGAGGAGTTCAGTGTGCGGTTGCGTCGTGCGGCGTTGGGGTCGCACAGTGTGGCCGCGCGGTGGCGGGGGTTGGCGGTGGAGGCGGGGTCGGGGCCGGTTCCGGTGGCTTCGGTGTCGGTGGTGTTGTGCACGCGGCGGCCGGAGATGGTGGGGTTCGCGTTGCGTCAGGTGGGGCGGCAGCGGGGTGTGGATGTGGAGGTGGTGTTGGCGCTGCACGGGTTCGGTGTGGATGCGCCGGGGGTGCGGGAGGCGGTGGAGGGGTTCCGGGCGTCGGGTGGCCGGTTGGTGGTGTGGGAGGCCGGTGGGGATGTGGTGTTCGGTGCGGTGTTGAACGGGGCGGTGGCGCGGGCGTCGGGGTCGTTGGTGGCGAAGATGGACGACGATGACTGGTACGGGCCTGATCATCTGTCCGATCTGGTGTGGGCGCGTCGTTATTCGGGGGCGGACCTGGTGGGAACCGCAGCCGAATTCGTGTACCTGGAGGCTTTGGACGCCACCGTCCGACTGGTCCAGCCGACCGAGTGCACCTGGCACACCGCGGCGGGGGGCACCCTGTTCACCGACCGCAGGACCCTGGAGGAGGCCGGAGGCTTCCCGGAGGTCCCCACCGGCGAGGACACCCGGCTGAACCTGGCCATCTGCAGGATGGGCGGCCGTATCCACCGCGGCCACGGGGGCAACTACGTGCTGCGCCGCAAGGCGTCCGGCCACACCTGGAGCGTGGGGAGCGGCTACTTCCTGAGGCACGGGGGCGAACGCCTCCTTCCCGGGTGGCGGCCCAGCTCGCTGCTGGAGGCCGGGCCCGGCGAGGGGCCCCCGGGGGCGCGCCGGGTGGATCCGTGGACCGCGGGAGAGGAACCCGCCCGGAGGGTGCCGGCGGAGGCGGCCCCGTGAGTGTTACGGAGCTCGGCGGCGCGCTGCGTGCCGCCTCCCCGCGCGGAGCCCTGCTGTGCCACATCGGACGGGGCACCTCGCGCCTCGCCCGCGCCGCCGCCACGGCGGACGTCCGGACCGTGGACCTCGCGGAAGCCGACGCGTCCCCTCCTCCCCGGGAGGAGGCCGGGCCCCTCGACCTCGTCGCCGTCCTGGCCGGGTCGATCACGGACCTGCGCCGCTGCATCCCCGCGACGGCGGGGCTCCCCGAGGCCGCACGGGTCCTCGTCTGCATCTGCTCGCCCGCCACCGCCCGGCGACCGCCGCTGCCGGCCCTGCCGGATCCGGACCGGTGGTCCGGCCTCCTCGACGTTCGGGTCCGCCGTTCGGTCGGCTGGGGGTGGACGACGGACCTCTTCTTCGAGTCCCCCGTGCCGGTGGCCGAGGTGCTGGCCGGGGTGGCCCGGGGGTTCGTGGGCGGCCGTCGTGGCGCCGCCCCGGCGCCCCCCGGCGAGCCGGCCGGGCCCGACGCCGGCCTGTGGCGTCCCGGCGAGGTCCCGCTGCGGGCGGTCGGCGGGAGCGGACGCGGGCGCGAGCTCGTCCCGGAGGTCCTCCCGGAGGCCGGGGAGGGGGCCGGGCGCCGGGGCCTGCCTCCGCGGCGCTCCCTCGCCGCGGGCTCCTGGGAGCGGATCGGTTCCCTCGGCACCGAAGGCCTCCACTCCCCCCTGCCCTCCGTGGGGGATGTGCCTCCGGTGGATGAGCGTGTGGTGAATCCGGTGGGGTTCGTGCGGGGGTGTTCGTCGGTGGTGGGTCGGTTGGTGTGTCGTGGGGGGCGGTGGGTGCTGGTCGCGGGTGGTCGGGAGCGGTGGCGGGTGCCTGATGACGGGACCGTGACCGATGTGGATGTGGCGTCGGTGCGTGATCTGCGTGCGGTGCGGGTGGAGTGGGGGCGGCACAGCGGTCCGTTGGCGGCGGTGCGTGCGGTGGCGGCGTTGGCGGTGGCCGGGGTTCCGGTGGTGTCGTCGGGTGTGCCGTTGTGGGCGGGGTGTCTGGGCGGGCCGCTGGTGGGGTTGATGGGTTCGGTGTCGGTGGCCGGGCTGGCGGATGCGCAGGTGCGTGAGGAGTTCAGTGTGCGGTTGCGTCGTGCGGCGTTGGGGTCGCACAGTGTGGCCGCGCGGTGGCGGGGGTTGGCGGTGGAGGCGGGGTCGGGGCCGGTTCCGGTGGCTTCGGTGTCGGTGGTGTTGTGCACGCGGCGGCCGGAGATGGTGGGGTTCGCGTTGCGTCAGGTGGGGCGGCAGCGGGGTGTGGATGTGGAGGTGGTGTTGGCGCTGCACGGGTTCGGTGTGGATGCGCCGGGGGTGCGGGAGGCGGTGGAGGGGTTCCGGGCGTCGGGTGGCCGGTTGGTGGTGTGGGAGGCCGGTGGGGATGTGGTGTTCGGTGCGGTGTTGAACGGGGCGGTGGCGCGGGCGTCGGGGTCGTTGGTGGCGAAGATGGACGACGATGACTGGTACGGGCCTGATCATCTGTCCGATCTGGTGTGGGCGCGGCGTTATTCGGGGGCGGACCTGGTGGGAACCGCAGCCGAGTACTTCTACCTCGAACCCCTGTCCCTCACCGTCCGGTGGGACACCTTCTCCGAATGCTTCGCCGGGCACGTTTCCGGTGCCTGCCTCCTCACCGACCGGACCCTCCTGGAGGAGGTCGGCGGGTTCCGCCCCCTCCCGGTGAACGAGGACGCCGCGCTCCTCGACGGGGCCCGGGCGGCCGGGGCCTCCGTCTACCGCGCACACGGCCTGGGACACGTCATCCGCCGGGCCGGGCACGGCCACACCTGGCTGGAGCGAACGGGGTTCTTCCTGCGCGACAGGGGCGTGCAGTGGCGGGGTTGGCGGCCCAGCGCCCTGCTGGAGAGCGATCCCGGCGACGCTCCCCCCGGGGAGGCTCGGGACACCGGCGCCGGGGCACCGGAGCGGGGGGTCCCCTCCGGTCAGAGCACGAGCAACTGAGGAGACAGCCGTGACACTCGTCGACCATTCCGGGCAGCAGGTGCTCGGCTCCACCGCACCCGCAGCCGCCTCTCCACCGGTTCTGCGGCGCAACGACTATTCGGTGCTGGAGCCTCCGGCGCTGGGGGAGTGGTCTCCGGTGCTGGGTGTGAGTGTGGTGGTCCCGGCGTTCGGGGGTCAGGGGAAGCTGGACCTGACGCTGGCGTCGTTGGCGGCGCAGGGGTATCCGTCGTCGTTGACCGAGGTGGTGGTGGTGGACGACGGGAGTGTTCCCGCGCTGCGGCTGCCGGAGCTGCGTCCGGAGAACACGCGGCTGGTGTCCGCCCGGCCCGGCGGATGGGGGCGTGCCCACGCCGTCCATTCGGGCGTCCTGTCCGCCGGGGGCGAGGTGCTGCTGTTCCTCGACGCGGACATGGTCGTGTTCCGCGACCACCTGGAGGCGCAGATGCGCTGGCACCACCTGGCCGACTACCTCGCGGTCACCGGGCACCTGCGCTTCGTCGAGGACACCGACCGTCCGCCCACCCCGCGGGAGGTGTTCGAGGCCGTGGGGAGGGGGGAGGAGGAGCGGCTGGTCGAGGGGCCGGGGCGGGAGTTGGAGTGGCTGGCCAAGGCCTACCGTACGACCGGGGATCTGCGCAGGGCCGGCCCCCGGGCGCACCGGTGCTTCATCGGGGCCACGGGTTCGGTCCACCGGGCCTTCTACCACGAGTGCGGGGGCATGGATCCCACCCTCCTTCTGGGGGAGGACACCCATCTGGGGTTCCGCATGCTCCAGAACGGAGCCGTCTTCGTTCCCGAGCGCACCGCCGACAGCTGGCACCTGGGCCTCCCCCACATGGAGAGGCGCCGTGCGGAGGCCACACGCTTCAACCGGACCTTCGTGGGCAACCGCCTTCCGTACATGACGGACGCCCAGCGCGTCCGGGGACGCCGGTGGCAGGTCCCCGGGGTCGACGCGGTGGTGGAGGCCGGGGGGCACACCTTCGAGGATGTCGCGGCCACCGTCGACGCGCTGCTGCGCGGTGACACGTCGAACCTGAGGATCACGCTGGTCGGCGCCTGGGAGACCGGGCGGGCGGCCCGGCGGAGGCCGGTGGACGACCCCGGTCAGGACCTGCACCTGCTCCGGGAGCACTACGGTGCGGAACCCCGGGTCCGTTTCGCCTCCGCGGTGCCCGACGCCGACCCTGACGTCCCCTTCCGCCTCCTCGTCGCACCCGGGCAGGTGCTCGCCCCCCACGCCGTGGACCGGATGGTCGACCGGATGGAGAAGAGCCGGTGCGGGCTCCTGCGCGCCACCGTCCTCGGGAACGAACTGGGGGGACCCCGGCTCGAACGCACCTCGGCCTTCGCACGGGCGCGTCGGCTGATCAGGGAGGACGGGGACCTGGAGGCGATGGTCGACCGCGTTCACGGCATCCGCTGGATGGACGGCGACTCGGAGCTGTTCCAGGAGGAGCCGCAGGCTCCGGCCGACTGGGAGGAACAGGTCGAGCGGGCTCTGGCGGAGGCCGGGAGGCACCGCGCGCGGGCCGAGGCCCTGGAGGGCAGGTTCCGTCGGCTGACCAGGGGCGGGCTCGGGCGGTTGCTGTGCCGGATCATGGGATGAGGGGTGACACGGTGAGGGGTGTCCGTACCGAGGGCCTCCCGGAGGGCGCGGCGTGTGCGCCGCGGCCTGTGGTGCGGCGCAACGACTATTCGGTGCTGGAGCCTCCGGCGCTGGGGGAGTGGTCTCCGGTGCTGGGTGTGAGTGTGGTGGTCCCGGCGTTCGGGGGTCAGGGGAAGCTGGACCTGACGCTGGCGTCGTTGGCGGCGCAGGGGTATCCGTCGTCGTTGACCGAGGTGGTGGTGGTGGACGACGGGAGTGTTCCCGCGCTGCGGCTGCCGGAGCTGCGTCCGGAGAACACGCGGCTGGTGTCCGCCCGGCCCGGCGGATGGGGCCCCGGGCACGCGGTGCACTCGGGCGTCCTGTCCTCCGGGGGAGAGGTGGTGCTCCGGCTGGACGCGGACATGGTCGTGTTCCGCGACCACCTGGAGGCGCAGATGCGCTGGCACCACCTGGCCGACTACCTCGCGGTCCTGGGTGACACGGTGTACGAGGAGGGTCCTTTCCACGACCTGACCCCCGAGGGGGTGAGGAACATGGTCCTCACCGCTGCGTGGCCGCGGCGACGGGAGGAGAGCGCCACCCGGCCGGCGTGGATCGCCGAACTGCTGGAGGCCACCGGAGGGCCGGCGGGTGCGGCGCACCGCGCCTGGGAGATGTCCACCGGGGCCTCGTTCTCGGTGCGCCGCTCCTTCCTGGAGGAGGCCGGAGGCAGCGACCCGGCCCTGAGCCTGGGTGAGGACAGTGAGCTCGGATACCGCCTGGCCCAGCGGGGGGCGGTCTTCGTCCCCGACCCCGAGGCGATCGGCCGGCATCTGGGGACGCCCGCCACGGAGCGGGACGGCCGACGGGTCGCGCGGGCCTCGCGGCCCTTCAAGGAGAACCGGATCCCCCTGATGTGGAGCCGCCGGAAGGCGGCGTGGCGCTCCTGGCGGGTCCCCTACGCACAGATCGTGGTGGACACCCTGGGGCAGGGGTACGACGAGGTCGCGACCGTGGTGGACGGACTCCTGGGCGGTGCGCCCGCGGACATCGAGGTGGTGCTCTCGGGGGAGTGGTCCAAAGCCGGTCCCGGACGGCACGGCATGCTGGACGACCCGGACCTCGACGTGCGCCTGTTGAAGGAGTACTACCGCTGCGAACCGAGGGTCCGCTTCTGCGAGGGGGAGCCCGTACCGCATCCGGACGCGCCCTTCCGGCTGCTCGTACCGGCGGGTTTCCCGGCGGCGCCCCACGCCCTGGCGGAGATGGCGGCGACGGCGGACCGGGAGCGGGCGGGGCTGGTGCTGACGCGGGGTGGGGGGCCGCGGCTGGAGCGGACCTCGGCCTTCGCCCGGGCCCGGCTCCTGGGCGCCTCCCCGGAGGACCTGGACGCCGTCGTGGCCGACGTGTGGGGGAGGTCCGAGATGCCCCGGGAGGCCGTCGCCGCGGTGGGGGAGGCGCCGGTGGCGCCCCCCGCGGACTGGAGCAGGCGCCTGAGGAGGGCACGCCGGAAGGCGGAGCTCGCCGAGGCGGAGGCCGACCGCTGGGAGCGGCGGATTCGCGCGCTCACGCGGGGGCGCGGGACCCGGCTGACCCTGTGGGGTATGCGCTGACCACAGGGGAGGGGTGCGGTACCCGACCGGGTGCCGCACCCCTTCGTCCTGTTCCGTGGTGGAACGTCATGGTCTCTCACCTGTGGAGACACGCGGTCGTCTCGCATGGTGAGAAATTCTGGCCACATAGTTGGACATCCGATATTCTGGCGTCCTAGGAGTCAGCGGCGTCCGTCTCCACCGGCCGGTGCCGCCGTCCGCCGCCCCGCCCGCCCGAACCGGGCCCGCGGGGACGGGCCCGGTGCGACCCCGCCGGGGCAGGTGCTCCTTCTCTTTTCTCATCTCTCTCGCGGTCACCGCCGACCGCCGTGTCCGTGCAGCGCACACCCACCAGGTCCGCCGCACGCGGCATCGGTCGCGCACCGCAATCGGAGTCCCACATGATGTACGACATGGTCGAGTACCCGTCCACCTCCGACGTCGACGAAGAGATCTCCCGTGCGCTCCAGGAAGCCCTGGACCGCCGCGACTGACCACCGGGCGCGGGGCGCCGCCGGTTCCGCGGGCCGGTATGGTTGTCTCATTCAGTGTTCATTCTGATCTCACCATGTGAGAAACAGCCGGTGGGATCGCGATCGGATCAGAGGCAGGCCGCATGGCAGCGCGTACGGTGAAACTGGCCGTCATCCCCGGCGACGGGATCGGACCCGAGGTCGTCGCCGAGGGGCTGAAGGTGCTGGAGGCCGCCGCGGCCCGGCACGACCTCGCCGTGGAGACCACCGAGTACGAGCTCGGGGCCCGGCTCTGGCACCGCACCGGCGAGACCCTGCCCGACTCCGTCGCCGCGGAGCTGGCCCGGCACGAGGCCATCTACCTGGGCGCGGTCGGCGACCCCACGGTCCCCAGCGGTGTCCTGGAGCGGGGCCTGCTGCTGCGCCTGCGCTTCGACTTCGACCACTACGTCAACCTGCGCCCCGTGCGCCTGTACCCCGGCGTGGAGAGCCCGCTGGCCGGTGCGACCCCCGAGGACATCGACATGCTCGTCGTCCGCGAGGGCACCGAGGGCCCCTACGCCGGGGCCGGCGGCGTCCTGCGCAAGGGCACCCCGCACGAGATCGCCACGCAGGACAGCGTCAACACCCGCTTCGGCGTGGAGCGCGTCGTCCGCTACGCCTTCGCCAAGGCGGCCGAGCGCCCGCGCAGGAAGCTCACGCTGGTCCACAAGGACAACGTCCTGACCTTCGCGGGCGAGCTGTGGCAGCGCGTCGTCCGCGAGGTCGGTGCGGAGTACCCGCAGGTCTCCGTCGACTACTGCCACGTCGACGCCGCGGCGATGTTCTTCGTCAACCAGCCGGCCCGGTTCGACGTGGTGGTCACCGACAACCTGTTCGGCGACATCATCACCGACATCGGTGCGGCCATCACCGGCGGCATCGGGCTGGCCGCCAGCGGCAACATCAACCCGACCGGCGCCTTCCCGAGCATGTTCGAGCCGGTCCACGGATCGGCCCCCGACATCGCCGGCCAGGGCAAGGCCGACCCGACCGCCACCGTGCTGTCGGCCGCCACCCTCCTGGACCACCTCGGCGTCCCCGACGCGGCCCGCCGCATCGAGGCCGCCGTCGCCGCCGACCTCAAGACCCGTGCCCCCGGCGACACCCGCTCCACCTCCCGCATCGGCGACGACCTCGCCGCGCGAGTAGCCGAGCAGGGCTGACGCCCCGCGTCGGCCCTGCCCCGCTGGACCAGGGCGCGGCCGACCGGCACAGCCACCGCGAACACCCGTGAGGGCGCGCCCGGACACCCCCGGGTGCGCCCTCGCCGTGTTACGGCCCCATTGCTCCTGCTCTGGCACAGGGTGCGCTCTTCCGACAGACTAGATCCCAGGTCGGCGGCGCTGCCGACCTGTTGCACCCGAGAGGACCGACGACGACATGACCAACGACAACACCACCACGAGCGGGTTGGCGTTCGACATCCAGCTCTCCGACCGGCGGAAGACCCCGCAGGAGCGAGAGGCGCTGCTGGAGAGTCCGGGGTTCGGCCAGGTGTTCACCGACCACATGGTGAGCATCCGCTACACCGAGGGCAAGGGGTGGCACGACGCGAAGCTGGAGCCCTACGGCCCGCTGAGCCTGGACCCGGCCACCTCCGCGCTGCACTACGCCCAGGAGATCTTCGAGGGGCTCAAGGCCTACCGCCACCCCGACGGCTCCCTGGCGTCCTTCCGGCCCGAGGCCAACGCGGCCCGCTTCAACCGGAGCGCCGCCCGCATGGCCATGCCCGCGCTTCCCGAGGACCTGTTCCTCAGGTCCATCGAGCTGCTGCTGGAGCACGACGGCGACTGGGTCCCCACCAAGCCCGACTTCAGCCTCTACCTGCGGCCGTTCATGATCTCCACCGACGTGGGCCTGGGGGTCAACCACCCCTCCCGCAGCTACGTCTACCTGCTCATCGCCTCGCCGGTCGGCTCCTACTTCTCGGGCGGCGTCAAGCCGGTCACCGTCTGGCTGTCCAAGGACTACACGCGGGCCGCCCCCGGCGGCACCGGTGCGGCCAAGTTCGCGGGCAACTACGCGGCCAGCTTCCTGGCCCAGGCGCAGGCCGTGGAGAAGGGCTGCGACCAGGTGGTCTGGCTGGACGCCCGCGAGCACCGCTGGGTGGAGGAGATGGGCGGCATGAACCTGTGGTTCGTGTTCGGCTCGGGTGAGAACGCGCGCCTGCGCACCCCGCCGCTCACCGGGACGCTGCTGCCCGGCATCACCCGCGAGTCGCTGCTGACCCTGGCCCCCGACCTGGGCATCCCGGCGGAGGAGGCGCCGATCTCCATCGAGGAGTGGCGCGAGGCCGCCGAGTCGGGCGAGCTGACCGAGGTGTTCGCCTGCGGCACGGCGGCGGTCATCACACCGGTCGGGTTCGTCAAGAGCGACGACGGGGAGTTCACCGTGGGCGACGGCACCCCCGGCCCGGTCACCATGCGCCTGCGCGAGGAGCTGGTCGGCCTCCAGACCGGACACCGCCCGGACAAGCACGGCTGGGTGACCCGCTTCCAGGAGTAGTCCGCCGTAACGAGGGCGGGGCCGCCGGGTTCCCCGGCGGCCCTTTCGCTTGCCCGTTTTGTCCAGTGGGAGAAATCACTGTCCCACATACTGGGACAATCGGTCCGGGAGCAGGGTCACGGCCGTCGTCCTGTGGCACACTGGCCGCATGCCGTCTCAGGTGATCATTATCGTGAGGCGCGCCGGCTGACAGCGGACCTCGCCGGCGCGCAGACCTCTCATGTCCATGGGGGGTCTTTTTTGTTGGCCGGGTCCGGGTCGGTCCACCACAGCATCCACCTTCGGGAGTTCCACCCATGAGGAACGACGGTTTCCACGTTTTCGACACCACGCTGCGCGACGGGGCCCAGCGCGAGGGGATCAATCTCCGGGTCTCCGACAAGCTGGCCATCGCGAAGCTGCTGGACGACTTCGGGGTGGGGTTCATCGAGGGAGGGTGGCCGGGGGCGAACCCCAAGGACACCGAGTTCTTTCAGCGGGCTTCACAAGAGCTCACGCTGAAGCACGCGCGACTCACCGCGTTCGGCGCGACCCGCCGGCCCGGTGTGAAGGCCGCCGACGACCCCATGGTGGCCGCGCTGCGCAACAGCGGCGCGCCGGTCGTCACCCTTGTCGCCAAGAGTGACGACCGGCACGTCGAGCGCGCACTGCGCACGACTCTCGACGAGAACCTCGCCATGATCGCCGACACGGTATCCTACCTGCGCGAACACGGCCAACGTGTGTTCGTGGACTGTGAGCACTTCTTCGACGGGTACCGGCACGACCCGTCCTACGCACTCGACGTCGTGCGGACCGCCGCCGCGGCCGGGGCCGACGTCGTGGTCCTGTGCGACACCAACGGCGGCATGCTCCCCGACGACGTCTTCCGCACCGTCACCGAGGTGCGCGAGGCCACCGGCGCACGCCTGGGCATGCACGCCCAGGACGACACCGGCTGCGCCGTGGCCAACACCCTGGCCGCCGTGGAGGCCGGCGCCACCCACGTGCAGTGCACCGCCAACGGCTACGGGGAGCGGGTGGGCAACGCCGACCTGTTCGCCGTGACGGGGGCGCTCACCCTCAAGCGCGGCATGGACGTGCTGCCCCCGGGGTGCCTGGAGGAGATGACCCGGGTGTCGCACGCCATCGCCGAGATCGTCAACCTCACCCCGGACACGCACCGCCCCTACGTGGGCGTCTCGGCGTTCGCGCACAAGGCGGGGCTGCACGCCTCGGCCATCAAGGTCGACCCCGACCTGTACCAGCACACCGACCCGGCACTGGTCGGCAACACCATGCGCATGCTCGTCTCCGACATGGCCGGGCGGGCGTCCATCGAGCTCAAGGCCGAGGAGCTCGGCCTGGACCTGGCCGGCGACCGGGCCCTGTCGGGCCGCGTCGTGGAGCGGGTCAAGAGCCTGGAGCTCTCGGGGTACAGCTTCGAGGCGGCCGACGCCTCCCTGGAGCTGCTGATGCGCGAGGAGATGGGCGAGCCGGTCCGCTACTTCGAGACGGAGTCGTGGCGGGTCATCACCGAACGCCGCCCCCGGGACGGGGCACCGCTGTTCGGCGAGTACGAGAGCCTGACCGAGGCCACGGTCAAACTGCGGGTCAAGGGCGAGCGCGTCATCGCCACCGCGGAGGGCAACGGCCCGGTCAACGCGCTGGACCGGGCGCTGCGCTCCTCCATGGAGGGCGTCTACACGGCGCTGGCCGGACTGGAGCTGGTGGACTACAAGGTCCGGATCCTGGAGGGCAGCTCCGGCACCAACGCCATCACCCGGACGCTCGTCACCTTCAGCGACGGGGCGGGGGAGTGGACGACGGTCGGGGTGGGCCCCAACGTCGTGGACGCCTCCTGGGTCGCGCTGGAGCAGGCCTTCGACTACGGCCTGCTCCGGCAGGGCTACCCGCGCGACCGGGGCGTGTGACGGCCGGACCGTCTCCGGTCACGCGGCCGCGTGACCGGACGGGACCCCCGCCCGGGCCGAACCGGGCGAGGGGCCCGGCGCACCGGTCCGGCGGGACCCCGCCCGTCGGCGGGAGCGGTCCGGCCCGGGATCCATGACCACTGTGGCCTGCGTCACCGGACATCGCGAACTTCCGGTGAACCCGCAGGTTACGGGTGATGATCGATGTCGGACATAACCGCCCGGCGTCCCCCCGTTGGCACACCGTTCTCCCTCCGGGCGGACCGCGGTCATCAGCCCGGACAAGACTGCGGGGCGTGTCCTCACCAACCACCCTCACCGGCGGGGGAAGGGGCGCGACCACCACCCCGGCCGCCGCACCCCCCGAGTCCCCACCGGCCCGGCGCACCCGCCGGAGCCGGGAGACCGGGCTGGCCTGGGCGTTCCTGGCGCCCTCGATCGTGGTGTTCGCGCTCTTCCTCGCCTATCCCCTCGGCCGCACCGTGTACCTGTCGATGCACGGCAACGACATCATCGGCCGCCCCGACCGGTTCGTCGGGCTCAGCCACTTCGCCGAGATGGCCTCGCCCGAGTTCGGCCGGATCCTGCTCACCACACTGCTCTTCACGGTCGGCACCGTCGTGCCGGGGGTGCTCGGCGCGCTCGCCGTCGTCCTCCTCCTGGAGGGCGTCATCCGCGGACAGCGCCTCCTGCGCGGTGCCTTCGCACTGCCCTTCGCGTTCTCCGTGGCCAGCGCCTCGGTGATCTTCGTGGTGTTCTACAGCTCGGGCAACAGCGTCCTCAACGGCATCCTGTACCGCGCCGGGCTCTCCCAGGTCCCCTGGCTGACCTCCCAGGAGATGGCCCTGTGGTCGGTGTGCATCACCACGGTCTGGATGAACCTCGGCTACGGGGTGCTCGTCCTGGCCGCCGGGATCGGCGCCATCCCCAAGGAGGTCAACGAGGCCGCCCGCATCGACGGGGCCACCGGCGTGCGCCTGGCCCGCGACGTCACCGTCCCCATGCTCGGCCCGCAGCTGTTCTTCCTCGTCGTGATCTCCACGATCAACGCCCTCCAGGGCTTCGGGCAGATCCACATCCTCACCCGGGGCGGGCCCAGCGGCTCCACGACCACCCTGGTCTACTCGATCTTCGAGTACGCCTTCGCCTACAGCACCAGCGACTTCGGCCGGGCCAGCGCCCAGGCGCTCGTCCTGCTGCTCGTGGTCCTGGTGTGCACCGCGGTCCAGTTCGGCGTCATCGAGCGGAAGGTGCACTACGCATGACCGCGGCACCCCTCACCATCCCCGACCGAGGCGGCCCCGCCCCGGCCCCCGCGGCGGCCCGGCGCCGGCGCGGACACGGCCCGGGGTCCCTGCTCGGCCGCGCGGTGCTCTACCTGCTGCTGCTCCTGTTCCTGGTCCCGACCCTGTTCCCGGTGTACTACGTGTTCGCCGGAGCCCTCATGGACCCCAGGGAGCTGTCGACCTTCCCGGCGCAGCTGTTCCCCACCGGACTGCACACGGACAACATCACGGCCGCGCTGAACGCGGTGCCGCTGGTGCGCATGTACGGGAACTCGCTCCTCGCGGCGGGGATCATCACGGTCTCCCAGCTGGTCACCTCCGCCCTGGCCGCCTACGCCTTCGTGTTCCTGCGCTTCCGCGGCTCGGCCGTGGTCTTCGCCCTGTTCCTGGCGACCCTCATGGTCCCGGGCGAGGCCACCTTCATCCCCAACTACCTGACCATCGCCTCGTGGGGGCTCACCGACACCTTCGCGGGGCTGGTCATGCCCTTCCTCGCCTACGCCTTCGGCACGTTCCTGCTGCGCCAGAGCTTCCGGCAGTTCCCCCGGGAGCTGTACGACGCGGCCCGCATGGACGGCATGGGGCACCTGCGGTTCCTGTGGACGGTCCTGGTCCCGCTCAGCCGCCCCGCCCTCACCGCGGTGGGCGTCTACGTGTTCATCACCAGCTGGAACATGTACTTCTGGCCGCTGATCATCACCCGCAGCACCGAGATGCAGACCCTCCAGATCGGTCTCAACAGCCTCAAGACCGGCGAGGCGTCCAACCCCGGCCTCCTCCTGGCCGGCGCCGCCCTCTCCGTCCTGCCCACCCTCGCCCTCGTGATCTTCGGACAGCGCTTCATCGTCCGCGGGCTCACTGCGGGCGCGGTCAAGTAGCCGGACTCCGATCGACCGCCCCCCGGACCCCGGGTGCGGATCCCCTAACGACCAGAGGAAGCGACGAAGCATGAGAATCTCCCCCCGGCGGCACGCGGTCCGCGCCGCCGCCCTGATCACCGGCCTGGGCCTGGTCCTGAGCGGCTGCTCCGGCGGCGGCGGTGGCGAAAGCACCCTCACCGCACCGGGCGCGGACGTCCTGGAGGGCCTGGACGAGGCGGTCCAGGTGGAGTTCTGGCACAGCATGGACGCCACCAACGGACAGGTGCTCGACGGGCTCATCGAGGAGTTCAACTCCCGGAACGAGGGCCGCATCGAGGTCACCGGCGCCTTCCAGGGCGACTACGACACCGCCCTGGCCAACCACCGCGCGGCCATCCAGCAGGGCGAGACCGCCGAACTGATCATGATCTTCGACCTGGGCACCCAGTTCATGATCGACTCCGGGCAGACCGTGCCCGCGCAGTCCTTCGTCGACGCCGACGGCTACGACACCGAGCCGATCGAGGACGCGCTGCTCAACTACTTCACGGTGGACGGCGAACTGCGGTCCTTCCCGTTCAACAACTCCACCCCGCTGATGTACATCAACCGGGACGCCTTCGAGGAGGCGGGCCTGGACCCCGACTCCCCGCCCACCGACCTCGCGGAGATCCGCGAGGCGGCCGAGGAGCTGACCGTCCGCGACGACGACGGAACCGTCGTGCAGTACGGCTTCGGGGCCGCCGTCTACGGCTGGTTCGTCGAGCAGTTCATGGCCCGCGCCGGGGTCCCCTACTGCGACAACTCCAACGGCCGCAGCGGCCGGGCCGCCGAGGTGCTCTTCGACGACCCCAAGGTCGTCGAGCTGGTCGAGTGGTGGCAGGGCATGATCGACGACGAGCTCGCCCTGCAGATCGGCCGCAACACCGACGAGGCCCAGGCCGCGTTCAACTCGGGCCGGGTCGCGATGACCCTGGAGTCCACCGGTTCCCTGGGCGGCTTCATCGAGCAGTCCGACTTCGAGGTGGGCGCCGGGTACTTCCCGCTGGTCGAGGCGGGCGACCCGGGCGGCTCGATCATCGGCGGCGCCTCCCTGTGGATCAACGGCGAGGGGCACAGCGAACAGGAGGTCCGCGCCTCCTGGGAGTTCGTGCAGTTCCTGCTGACCCCCGAGTCCCAGTCGAAGTGGCACGCCGGGACCGGCTACCTGTCCGTCAACACCGAGGGCTACGACGGCCCGGAGGCGCGGGAGCGCGCCGAGGAGTTCCCGCAGTTCTCCGTGGCGGCGGCCCAGCTCGCCGACTCCGAGATCAACGAGAACACCGCCGGCTGCATGATGGGCGTCATGGCGGAGGCGCGCGCCGCCGCCGAGGAGGGCTGGGAGACCGCCCTGACCAGTGACACCCCGGCCGAGGAGGCCATGGCCGAGGCCGCCGACAGGCTGACCACCCCCATCGAGGAGTACAACGCCTCCGTGGAGGAGTGACCCGCGGAGCGGGTCCCGCGGGCCGGGGGAGCGTCCCCCCGGCCCGCGGCCGTGTTCAGGGCGCGCGCCTCACCCGGGTCCCGGGCGCGGCCTCCGCGGTGTGCAGGAGCACCGTGCCGTCCCCGGACCGCAGCAGCCAGTGGGCCCCGTCGCGCTCGGGGGTCCCGGCGGGGCCACCGGGGTGCACCGCCCAGCCTAGGCCCCTGGCGACCGCGCCGGTGACCGGGTGCTCCAGGTAGCGGGCGACCCAGACGCCGAGCCCGGGGGCGTGCTCCCCGAGCGCGTCGAGGCGCTCCCGTTCGGCCCTGAGGGTCGCCCGGAGGCGCGCCGCACGGTCCTTGACGTCCCTGAGCGCCTCGGGGCGGCCCCCGGCCGGTCCCCCGGGCGCCCGGGGGACCGCCTTCCCGTCGGGGCCGACGTACCGCAGGGTGGCGCCGCCCGCCGTCGCGGCCAGCGTCACGACGTGGTCGCCCACCTGTTCGGTGCGGGTGCCGTCGGGGCCCAGGCCGTGGCGGGGCACGGTGCGCTCGGCCGTCTCCTCCGGGCCCAGCCCCAGCCGCCGGGCCACGCGGGCCAGCGAGGCCGCGGTGTGCTTCACCGAGACCCGGTCCCGGAACTCCGCGTGCAGGTCGGCCAGCGACGCCAGCGCCTCCTCCCCGCCCAGCCGCTCGATCACCGAGACGAGGCCGCGGGCGGTGCGGGGATCGCGGGGGACGCGGCCGCACCCCAGCCGCAGGGCCAGCCGGTACGGCAGGTCCACCGCCCATCCGGGGCGGTGGGACAGGTGCGGCAGCACCAGGGCGACCCCCTCCACCAGGTGTCGGGCGTGCGGCCCCAGGTGCTCCGCGGCACGGGGGGAGACGTGTCCCGCGTGCAGGTACCGCACCCGCTCCCCGTCGGTGAACCGCGGTCTCGGCACCGGGACCTCCGGCAGGTCCAAGGCCGTCTCCAGGAAACCCCGCAGGGTCCCGTCGAGGTCCGCGAAGGCGCCGAGCCGTAGCGGCAGGCCCGCCTCCCAGGCGTGCCCGTGGAAGGGCTGGAGGCAGTGGACCGCCAGTCCGGTCAGCCCCGGGTCGGCGATCAGGTCCGGGCGTTCCGCGCGGAGCCGGTCGAAGAAGCGGTCGTCCCGGTAGCAGAGCACCTCCAGGGAGGCGGGCGGCTCGCCCAGCGCGGCGAGGACCTCCAGCAGCCGGTGGTGCGCCCGCTCCCGCTCCCGGTCGTCACCGGGCGTCGACCGCAGCCGGGCCTCCAGGTGGGCCGCCGCGTCGCGCACGGCCCGAACGGAGGCGGCCGGGAGGGCGGGGGAGGCGCGTACGCAGGCGCCCACCGGCAGGTCCGGCGGGCTCCAGCCCAGCGTCAGGGTGCGGACCAGCGCGGGCAGGGTCGCGTCGTCCCAGCCGAGGGACGACCGGGCGAAGTGGTCCTGCACCGCCCAGTGTCGGGAGCAGAGCGCGTGGGGCCGGAGCGCGGGGACACCGGCGATCCGCGCGTCCGGGGGCATCGTCGCCCGGGACCACACCAGGACCCGGCGCAGGGTGTCCTCGTCCCACCCCTCCAGCAGGAGGTCCAGGCCGGTCGCCGGGCGGCGGCCCGCGGTCCCCCAGGTCGGGCGGGGCCTGTCGGGCAGGGCGGCCAGTTCGCGCTCGAAGGCCGCAGCGGCCGCGGGCAGTGCCGGGGTGTGGAGGCCTTCCAGGAGCGCGGTCGCCTCCGGGGGGAGGCCGTACTCCTCCGCCTGGTCCTGGGCCCAGGCGCGTGCCGTGGAGGGGGCCATCGTCGGCCTTTCTCGATGATCCGGTCGGACGGGGGGTCCGATCCCTCCGGGGCCGGAGCGGTTCTCCCGCCGTCAGCCCACCACCAGACCGCCCTCCCCGGTGACGGTGACCGTGTACTCCTCCAGCGGGTCTGTGGCCGGACCCTCCGTCGGGGAGCCGTCGGCGATGGAGAACCGGCTGCCGTGGCACGGGCACACGATCTCCCCGCCGGCCACCTCGTCCACCGGACAGCCCTCGTGGGTGCAGGCGGTGGAGAACGCCCGGAACTCCCCGGCCTCCGGCTGGGTGACGACCACGGCGACCCCGGCCAGGACGACGCCTCCGCCGACCGGCACCTCGTCGACGGTGGCCACGGACTCCTCGGGCGAGGGCGCCGGGTCGGTCCCCGGGGACGGGGACGGGGACGGCGGGGCGCCCCCCGTCTCCGGGGGGCCCGAGCAGGCGGCGGCCCCGGCGACCGCGGCCGCGGCGGCGGCCGCGCCCAGCGCCGCCCGCCGGCTCATCGGGGAAGGAACGTTCAGGGGGTCACGGCGCTCGCACACGGTGCGGCCTCTCTCCCGGGGCGTGGTCAGTCGTCCTCCCCGCCCTCGGGCGGGTCGTTGTCCGGGTGCACCCAGCCGTTGGGCTCGCACCCCTGCAGGTCCAGGGTCTGCTGCTGCATCACCGGGGCGACCTCGCCCGGCCCCGGGCAGGAGACGTGGCCGTGGCCCAGGGTGTGGCCCACCTCGTGGTTGATCAGGTAGACGCGGTAGGTCTCCAGGTCGCCCTCGAAGTGCGGGACCCCGGCCACCCAGCGGTTCTGGTTGATGATGGCCCGGTTGCCGTTGGCGCAGGAGACGTAGCCGTTGGTGCGCAGCGGCGCGCACATGCGGTCCACCGTGTCGGGGGCGGCCAGCAGGACCCGGACGTCGGCGTCGTCGCCGTCCACGCGCTGCATGGACCGCTCCCCGTCGTCGCCCCAGCTGCGCGGGTCGCCCAGGATCAGCTCGACGGCCGCGACGAAGTCCTCGGCCTCGCCGGGCAGGCCCTTCTCGACCTCCACCGCGAACGTCGTCACCGGGCCCTCGCCCATGACGTCGCCCTCGCCCTCCATCACGGAGAAGTCGCCGTCGGCGCTGTCGACCTCCTCCACGACCGAGCGGAGCAGCACCGGCTCGTCCTCCTTCTCCTCCTCGGAAGCGGAGGAGGGGGAAGGCGCGGCGGGCGGGTCCTCGCTCTGTCCGCTGGCGCTGGCCATCGGCGGGGCCTCCCGGCCGTCGGCCACCCCGTCGCCGACCGGACGGGAGGTTCCCGCGGGGGTGCCGGCGTCCTCCATCGGGGGCGGCACACTGACCATCAGCACGGCGGAAGCGCCCGAGACCAGGCACAGGCCGAGGGCGAGTCCCGCCGGGTGCCGGCGGGGCCGGCGGCGACGGCCTCCCGGGGACGGAGCGGACGTGGGCACGGGGCACCTCTCAGTAACGGATGACGGATCCAGCATGCCACGACCGCGACCCTTCCGAGGGCCGGGGCGAAGGTGCGGCACCGCCGTCGCTCCGCCGGGGGCGGACGCGGATAACCTTCAAGCGCAAAGGTGTCGATCTGGGAGGACAACAGGTGCGCATCGCACGGTTCGCGGCCGGTGACGAGGTCGGATTCGGCCTGGTCGAGACCGATTCCGACGGCGGCGGCGAGTACGTCGCCAGGCTCAACGGGCACCCCCTGCTCGGGGACATCCGGTTGACCGGCGAGCGGGCGAAGCTCGCCGACGTCCGCCTGCTGTCGCCGGTCCTGCCCACCAAGGTGGTCTGCATCGGCAAGAACTACGCCGACCACGTGGCGGAGATGAAGGACATCACGGGTGAGGGCACGGAGGAGCCGGTGGTCTTCCTCAAGCCCTCCACCTCCGTCGCCGGGCCCCGGGACCCGATCTTCCACCCGGCGGTCTCCGAGCGGGTGGACTACGAGGGCGAGATGGCGATCGTCATCTCCCGGCCCTGCCGCGAGGTGCCCCGGGAGCGGGCCGCCGACGTCATCTTCGGATACACCGTCGCCAACGACGTCACCGCCCGCGACCTCCAGCAGAAGGACGGGCAGTGGACCCGCGCCAAGGGGTTCGACTCCTTCTGCCCGATCGGCCCGTGGATCACCACCGGGCTGGGCATCGAGGAGGCGCAGGACCTGGAGGTCACCACCACCGTGGACGGTGAGGTCCGGCAGAGCGGGCGAACGTCACAGTTCATCCACGACATCCCGGGCATGATCTCCTATGTCACCTCTTTCATGACGCTGCTCCCCGGCGACGTCCTGCTCACCGGCACACCCGCCGGTGTCGGCCCGGTGCGGGTCGGCCAGGAGGTCTCGGTGACGGTGGAGGGACTGGGCACGATCAGCAACCGGGTCGTGGCCCGGGACTGAGCGTCCGGCCCGGCCGCCCGACGGCCGGGCCGCACCGCTCCCGGGCGGCGGTCCCCCGCGCAGTCCGACGACTCAACGGAAGGGCAACGAAGTGGCCGTCCCCGCGTTCCGCCGCACCGGCACCCTGGTCCTGGCCGGCCTCCTGGCGCTGGCCCTGGTCGCCGGCGGCGGCTATCTGTGGGTGACACGCACCGACGACCGTGGAACCGACCCCCGAGCGGAGGCCGAGGAACCCGTGAGCGGATCACTGCGCGTCATGCTCTCCGGAGACTCCATGACCCAGGGAGCCGACGGCGACCGGACGTGGCGCTACCACCTGTGGAACCACCTGGAGCCCGCGGTGGAGGGGCTGGAATTCGTCGGCCCCTACACCGACCCGGCCACCGCCGACATGATCATCCCGGTGCCCACCGACGGGGAACCGCCCTCCGCGGAGGAGTCCGCGGCCCAGGAGCGGGCGTTCGCCGAGATGACGCCCGAGGAGGCCGAGGCCCTGGCCGGGCTCGCGGAGCACGGCCTGCCGAGCGCCGACGGCGGCGCCGGCGAGTACCGCGACCCCGACTTCGACCAGGACCACAACGCCGTGTGGGGACGCACCCTGCGCGACGCCTCCGCCAGCATCGGGGAGGAGGTCGGCAGCTACGAGCCGGACGTGCTGTGCACCCTCATCGGTGTCAACGACCTGCTGTGGCCGGTCGAAATGCAGGAGATGGAGGACCGGCTGCGCCGGTACGTCGAGGGCGCCCGCGAGGGCAACCCCGACGTGAAGATCGTCCTGGCCGAGGCTCCGCCCATCGCCTACGCGGACAGCGACCCCGGGTTCGCGCTGCGCCTGTACTCCTACAACGTCCTCGTGCGGAACCTGGCGGGGGAGCTGTCCACCGAGCGGTCCCCGGTGATCAGCGTCGACATCGCCGAGCGCGAGAAATGGGACGTGCGGGCCGACACCTACGACGGCACCCACCCCAACGCCCGCGGTGAGATCAAGATCGCGGCCGCGTTCGCCGACGCCCTCGCCGAGGCCTACGGGGTGGGCCGGCCCTACCCCCGTCCTCTGCCCGAGCCCTCCTGAGGCCGCCCCTCCGGCCCTGCGCCCCTCGCGCCCGTCCCGCGCCGCCCCCGGAGAGGCGGGCCGTACCCGTCCCCGGAACCCCGCCGGGCACTCCCCGGCGGGGCGGAGGGGGCCCGGGCGTCCGGTTCGGCAATACCCTGGAAGGCGTGACCGAGACTTCGATTCGTACCCGCTTCGCCCCTTCCCCCACGGGCATGTTCCACGTCGGCGGCGCCCGCTCCGCGCTCTTCAACTGGGCTCTGGCACAGCAGCAGCCCGAGGGGCGCATGGTGCTGCGCATCGAGGACACCGACGCCGCGCGCAACCGCCCGGAGTGGACCGAGGGCATCGTCCGCGCCCTGGCCTGGCTCGGCATCGGGGAGGATGACCCCCACTTCGAGGGGCCCTACTTCCAGTCCGCCTACGTCGACAAGCACCGCGAGACCGCGCAGGAGCTGTACAAGAACGGCCGCGCCTACTACTGCGACTGCACCCGCGAGCAGCTGGAGGCCCGCCGCGACAACCCCAACCTGGGCTACGACGGGTTCTGCCGCGACCGCGGCCTGGAGGCCGGGCCCGGCCGCGCGCTGCGCTTCCGCGTGCCCGACGGCGGTCCCACCGTCGTCGACGACAGGATCCGCGGCCGGGTGGAGTTCGCCCACTCGGCCATCGAGGACTTCGTGATCGCCCGTGCCGACGGCTCCCCGCTGTTCGTGCTGGCCAACGTGGTCGACGACGTCGAGATGGGCATCACCCAGGTGGTCCGCGGCGAGGAGCACCTGTCCAACACCCCCAAGCAGCAGTTGCTGTGGGAGGCGCTGGGCCGCACACCCCCGGTGTGGGCGCACCTGCCGGTCATCGTCAACGAGCAGCGCAAGAAGCTGTCCAAACGCCGTGACAAGGTCGCCCTGGAGTCCTACCAGGAGGAGGGCTACCTGGCCGAGGCCATGGTCAACTACCTGATGCTGCTGGGCTGGGCGCCGGGCGACGACCGCGAGATCATGCCGTGGCCGGAGATGGTGCCGCTGTTCCGCATCGAGGACGTCAACAGCTCCAGCGCGTTCTTCGACGAGAAGAAGCTGCGCGCCTTCAACGGCGAGTACATCCGCTCGCTGGACCCGGACGAGTTCATCGAGCGCTGCGCCCCCTGGACCACCGGGGAGGACACCCCCTGGGACGCCGCCGACTACGACCCGGAGGTGTTCCGGGCGGTCGCGCCGCTGGCCCAGAGCCGGGTGGCGGTGCTGTCGGAGATCGTCCCCAACGTCGACTTCCTGTTCCTGCGCACGCCGGTGGAGGACGAGAAGAGCTGGGCCAAGGCCATGAAGCCCGGGGTGGGCGAGGAGATGCTCGCCGCCGCCCTGGAGCGCTTCGCCGACCCGGCCCTGGCGTGGGACGCCGAGTCGCTCAAGACCGCCACCGAGGAGGCCGGCGCGGGCCTGGGCCTCAAGCTCGGCAAGGCCCAGGCGCCGGTGCGCGTCGCGGTCACCGGCCGCACGGTCGGCCTGCCGCTGTTCGAGTCGCTGGAGCTGCTGGGCCGCGAGCGCGTTCTGGCACGGGTGGGCGCGGCCCTGGAGAAGCTGCGCGCCCAGGGGCCGGCGGACCAGGCCTGAGCGTTCCGGGGAGAGCGTGGAACCCCTGATCGCAGGGGGTTCGGAACGGGGTGGTCGGGGTCACGGACCCCCCACCCCGTATTCGGTTCGCGAGCACTCTCAAACTCCGCTAGAGTTATCCACGTCGCCGAGGGGGACAGGGAAGCGGGAAGCGGACCGGTCCTCCCAGAGCACTGGGGTATGGTGTAATCGGCAGCACGACTGATTCTGGTTCAGTTAGTCTAGGTTCGAGTCCTGGTACCCCAGCGCGGTCCGCGTGAGAGCGCGGGCTATCGGGTCCGGAGGGACCCGGCACGCGCCCCCGTCGTCTAGTGGCCTAGGACGCCGCCCTCTCAAGGCGGTAACGGCGGTTCGAATCCGCTCGGGGGTACCACAGGGAGCGCCTCCCACACCGTGGGGGGTTTCTTTCTGGCCGGTGCGCGTCACCGGTGTCCGGTTCGACCGGGTATCGTGGGAGATCGGTGGTCGCGCCGATCACCACATGAGCAGTCCAGGCCCCCGTCGTCTAGTGGCCTAGGACGCCGCCCTCTCAAGGCGGTAACGGCGGTTCGAATCCGCTCGGGGGTACCAGCACGAAGGCCCCGCCCACCAGGGCGGGGCCTTCGTCGTTTTCTGACCGGGGCCACCGGCCGGGGGGCGGTCCCCGGGGCCTACCGGATCGCGCGGTCCTTCAGGGCGCCCAGCTCCTCCTCGGGCGCGCCGGAGGCCAGGACCATCGCGACCAGCTGGTCCAGCAGCCAGTCCGCCAGCTCCTCGGCGGTGCGCCCGCGCTCCTGGAGCCACAGCATCACCGCGGTCTCCACCGCCGAGATCCAGCAGCGCAGCGCCAGCACCAGGAGCGGAGAGGGCCGCCGCGGCCCGACCCGGTCCAGGATCAGCCCCAGCACCCCCGACCGCACCCGGTCGATCTCCGCCTCGGTCTCCTCGGTGGCGATCACCGAGCCGCCGCGCAGCAGGGCGACGTAGGCGGGGGAGTAGGAGTCGGCGAACTCGATGAACCGGACCAGGGAGCGCCGCAGCTGGTCCAGCGGCTCCAGTTCCGCGGGAGGGACGAGCCGCTCCAGCAGTTCGGACGTGGCCCGCTCCAGCGCCTCGCGGCGCAGTTCGGCCATGTTCGGGAAGTAGCGGTACACCAGCGCGCGGGACACGTCCGCGGCCTCGGCGATGTCCTCCGGGGTGACCTCGCCGGGCGGGCGCAGGGCGAACACGTCCAGCGCCGTCCGGATCAGGTCCTCCCGGCGTTCGTGCGGCGCCATGCGGCGGGGCCGGCGCCCCGGCCCCGACGGGTTCGCCGGGGACTCCGACCCGGTCACCCGCGCCAGGTGACGGTCGGTCCTGTGGGACACCACCGTGGTGACAACCTCCCGGAGGCCGCTCGATCGTTCCCTCCGAACCTACCGCCGGCCGCCGGGGCCGGCGGCCCGCTCAGACCGGGAGCCCGGCCCCGGCGAGGGCGCGGACCGCGCCCGGGGCGAACCGGGACAGGTAGGGGCCCAGGCGGGTCCCGGCGCCCACGGGGAGGACCGCGGGGGCGTCCGCGACGGCGTCCGCGATGCTGCGCGCCGCCCTTTCGGCGGCGTTGCCGCAGCGGGACGGGAGGGACGGGCGCGCCCCGGCCTCCTCCGGGGCGGGGCTCCCCGGCGGACGGGCGGCGTCGAGGGCGCCGCCGACGACGGGGCCGGGGAGGACGGCGGTGACGCCGACGCCGGAGGCGGCCAGTTCGCCGCGCAGGGAGCGGCTGAACGCCGACACGGCCGCCCGGGCGGCCGGGTACGCCCCGCCCCTGAGCGACGGCGGGTGGCCGGGGGCAGGGGCGATGTTGACGATGCGGCCGCCGCCACCGGCCTCCACCATCATCGGGGCGAAGGCGCGGCAGCCGTGGGCCACGCCCCGCAGGACGGTGCCGACCGGGCTCCCCGCGTCGGCGGCCGGGGTCCGCGGCGGCGGTCCGGCCGCGCCCGTCACGGCGTTGTTGACGACCAGGTCCGGCACCCCGTACTCCTCGCGCACCCGGGCGGCGAGCTTCTCCACGGCGGCGGCGTCGGCGACGTCCACGGGCCGGGCGGCCGCGCCCGGGGTGAGCAGGGAGCACAGTTCGGCGGTGCGCTCGGCGGCCGGACCGTCGGGGTCCGCGGCGACCACCCGGGCACCGCGTTCGGCCAGTTCGAGGCAGAGGGCCCGGCCGAGGCCGCCGCCCGCGCCGATGACCACGGCGACCTGGCCGGCGAAGGCGCCGCCGTGGCGGCGGGCGGCGGGGGAGCGGCGGTGGCGGGGCGTGCCCGCCTCCACCTCCCCGACGAAGGCCCGCAGCCGGGCGGCGACCGCGCCGGGACGCGAGCGCAGCGACCAGTGCCCGCCGTGGAAGCGGTGGAAGCGCAGGTCGTCGACCCAGCGGCCGGCGTTGGACTGGAGCTGATCGACCATGAACGCGTCGTGGGTGGGCGCGAGCACCTGGACCGGGACCGCCGTGCGGCGCCCGGCGGGGCGGGTGAGGCGGGGGGCCATGTTGGCCCGGTACAGCGCCAGGCCGTTGACGTGGTCGCGGGTGGTGCGGCGGGCCGGGCGCACGTCCCCGCCGCCGAAACGCTCCAGCCCGGCCAGGACCCGCCCGCCCAGCCCGGTCAGCCAGGCCAGTTCCGGGACGACCGGGGTGTGGAAGAAGCCGATGTACCCGGAGCGCACGGCCTGGCGCAGGACGGCGCGCAGGCCGTCGGGGGCGGAGCGGAACCAGTGCCCGGCGTGGTCCAGGCTCGGACCGGAGATCGAGGTGTAGGAGGCGAACCGGTCCGCGTACCGGGGCTCGGTGACGGCGTGCCAGCTCTGGATGGACCCCCAGTCGTGGCCGACGAGGTGGACCGGACGGCCCGGGGCGACCGCGTCGGCGACCGCGGCGACGTCGGAGGCCAGCCGGTCCATCCGGTAGCCGGCGCGGGTGCCGGGGGCGGTGGACCGCCCGGCGCCGCGCACGTCGTAGGCGGCGATGCGGTACTCCCCGGCCAGCTCCTCGACCAGGGCGTCCCAGACGGAGGAGTTGTCGGGGTAGCCGTGGACGAGCAGCAGAACAGGGCGGTCGGCGGGTCCGGTGGTGCGGACGGCCAGGCGCTGGCCGTCCGAGGCGGTGACGTACCGGTGCACTCGGGATCTCCTCAGGGGGCGGCGGCCGGGGCGCGGCCGTCCATGGGCCGGTCGTGCGCGGGACCGGCACCGAACCGCGCGATGGGGGCGTGGAACCGGTCCCGCACGCCGTGTCCGGTGAGGCGGTCGCGGGTGCGGCGCGCGCCCCCGCGTCCCGTCGCCCCGGGCACCGGGGCCGCGGCGGCCCCGGAGGTGTCCCGGCGGGCGGGCCGCCGGAGACCGCGGGTCGCGGCCGACCCCTGTGGAGGTGCGGTGTCCCCGGTCACACTCTCATGAGACATGGCGTCATGTTAGACAATCTGTCAACAAGAGTCCACGGCCGGCCCCGTTCCGGTCCGTCCCGCGCCGGACGCATCGGACCCCGCCCGGCGACGGCCGGGCGGGGTCCGTGTCCGCCGCGGGACCGCCGGTCCGGAGCGCGGGGCCGGGGCGGCGGTGGTGCGGTGCGGGTCAGTGGCCCTCGACGCTGTGCAGGGACTCGCTGATCTTCTCGGCGGCCGACAGGATCGCCTGGGAGTGGATGCGCCCGGGCGAGCGGGTCAGCCGCTCTATCGGGCCCGACACCGAGACCGCCGCGATCACGCGCCCGCCCGGGCCGGACACCGGTGCCGACACCGAGGCCACGCCCTGCTCGCGCTCGGCCACGCTCTGGGCCCAGCGGCGGCGGCGGACCTGGGCCAGGCTGGCCGCGGTGAAGCGGGCGCCCACCAGGGAGCGGCGGATGCGGTCCGGGTCCTCCCAGGCCAGCAGCACCTGCGCCGCCGACCCCGCGTTCATGGGCAGCTCGCTGCCGACCGGCACGGTGTCGCGCAGGCCGCTGGTGCGCTCGGAGGCGGCCACGCACACGCGTACGTCCCCCTGACGGCGGTACAGCTGGGCGCTCTCCCCGGTGAGGTCGCGCAGCTGTACCAGGACCGGGGCCGCCACGGCCAGCAGGCGGTCCTCCCCGGTGGCGATCGACAGCTCGCCCAGACGGGGCCCCAGCACGAAGCGCCCCTGGCTGTCCCGGGTGACCATGCGGTGCCGCTCCAGCGCGACCGCCAGCCGGTGGGCCGTGGGCCGGGCCAGTCCGGTGATCTGGACCAGCTGGGCCAGGGAGGCCGGTCCCGATTCCAGGGCGTCCAGGACGGACATCGTCTTGTCGAGTACGCCGACGCCGCTGGATGAGCTAGAGTTGTCCATGACTTGATATTGCCGTCTCGAAATATGGAATGCAAGTCAGAGTCCGCGCAACGGCACGAACGAGAGAGGCGATCGCCCATGGCACGCACGATGGCCGAGAAGGTCTGGGAGGAGCACGTCGTCCGGCGTGCCGAAGGCGAGCCGGATCTGCTCTACATCGACCTCCACCTCGTGCACGAGGTGACCAGCCCCCAGGCCTTCGAGGGCCTGCGGCTGGCCGGTCGCCCGGTGCGCCGTCCGGACCTGACCATCGCGACCGAGGACCACAACGTCCCCACGCTGGACCTGCTGGCCCCCATCGCCGACCCGGTCTCCCGCAAACAGGTCGAGACGCTGCGCAAGAACTGCTCCGACTTCGGCATCCGCCTGCACCCCATGGGCGACATCGAGCAGGGCGTCGTGCACGTGGTCGGCCCCCAGCTCGGCCTGACCCAGCCCGGCATGACCATCGTCTGCGGCGACAGCCACACCAGCACCCACGGCGCGTTCGGCGCGCTGGCCTTCGGTATCGGCACCAGCCAGGTCGAGCACGTGCTGGCCACCCAGACCCTGCCCATGGCCCCCTTCAAGACCATGGCCGTCACGGTCAACGGAAAGCTCCGCCCGGGGGTGTCCGCCAAGGACATCATCCTGGCGGTCATCGCCCGGATCGGGACCGGCGGCGGCCAGGGCTACGTCATCGAGTACCGGGGCGAGGCCATCGAGTCCCTCTCGATGGAGGCCCGCATGACCGTGTGCAACATGTCCATCGAGGCGGGCGCCCGGGCCGGGATGATCGCGCCGGACCAGACCACGTTCGACTACATCGAGGGCCGCCCGCACGCCCCGCGGGGTGCGGACTTCGAGGCGGCCGTCGAGCACTGGAGGACGCTGCGCACCGACGAGGGCGCCGTCTTCGACGCCGAGGTCGTGCTGGACGCCGACGAGCTCAGCCCGTTCGTCACCTGGGGCACCAACCCCGGCCAGGGCGTGCCCCTGGACGCCGCGGTGCCCGACCCCGCCTCCTTCGAGGACCCCTCCGCGCGCGCCGCCGCCGAGAAGGCCCTGGCCTACATGGGACTGGAGGCCGGGACCCCGATGCGCGAGGTCCGGGTGGACACCGTCTTCCTGGGCTCGTGCACCAACGGCCGGATCGAGGACCTGCGCACCGCCGCCGAGATCCTCCGGGGCCGCAAGGTCGCCGACGGCGTCCGGATGCTGGTGGTCCCCGGCTCCATGCGGGTCAAGGAGCAGGCCAACGCCGAGGGCCTGGGCGCGGTCTTCGAGGCCGCCGGGGCCGAGTGGCGGGAGGCGGGCTGCTCCATGTGCCTGGGCATGAACCCCGACCAGCTCAAGCCCGGTGAGCGCAGCGCCTCCACCTCCAACCGCAACTTCGAGGGGCGCCAGGGCAAGGGCGGCCGCACCCACCTGGTGTCGCCGCAGGTCGCCGCCGCCACCGCGGTGCGCGGCACGCTGTCCTCGCCCGCCGACCTGGCCGACCTGTAGCCGAGCCCGACCACGACAGGAGGAGACCTGCCATGGAGAAGTTCCACGTCCACACCGGTCGGGCCGTGCCGCTGCGCGCGAGCAACGTCGACACCGACCAGATCATCCCCGCCGTCTACCTCAAGCGGGTCAGCCGCACCGGGTTCGAGGACGGACTGTTCGCCGAGTGGCGCGAGGACCCCGAGTTCGTTCTCAACCGCCCCGAGTACCAGGGCGCGTCGGTGCTGGTCACCGGACCCGACTTCGGCACCGGCTCGTCCCGCGAGCACGCCGTCTGGGCGCTGCAGGACTACGGCTTCAAGGCCGTGCTGTCCCCCCGGTTCGCCGACATCTTCCGCGGCAACTCGCTCAAGGGCGGCCTGCTGACCGTGCTGCTGCCGCAGGAGGTCATCGAGCGGCTGTGGAAGGCCGTCGAGGACGACCCGGCCACCGAGATCACCGTGGACCTCGTCGAGCGCGAGGTGCGGGCCCCCGGGGCCGGCGTGCAGGAGCCGTTCGAGCTGGACGACTACACCCGGTGGCGGCTCATGGAGGGCCTGGACGACATCGGGCTGACTCTGCGTCACACGGACGCGATCACGGAGTTCGAGAAGCACCGCAAGCCGTGGTCGCCGGTGACGCTGTAGCGATCCGAACCCCTTACGGGACGGGGGTCGACGGGGCTGTGTGACGCAGCGCACCCGTCGGCCCCCAAATATTTTACCTTTACTTGGCGTGACCGAACGGCGGCACTTCCCGTATCCGTGAACATGGTCCACCGCTCGTCCGGAATCCGGTTATACATAGGCATTTGAGGATCACAGAGGGGGGCAAAAGGGACCTGTCCCGATGCCCCCGAGTCCGCGGTGGACCCGTCCCGGAGAGTGACCGCGCAGGTCGGACCGGACCCGACACGCCCTAACCGCAGGCGTTTGTATTTGTGCAAGAGCCTCTGTGTCCCCTAATTTCGTGCGAGCAAGGGGGAACCGGAGGAACCTTATGAACAAGCGTGACCTGATCGACGCGATCTCCGACCGACTCGGAGACAAGAAGACCGCGACCGAAGCGGTCAACGCTGTGCTTGAGACCATTCAGGCCACCGTGGCGTCGGGCGACAAGGTCGCCATCACCGGCTTCGGCGTTTTCGAGAAGGCGGAGCGCGCCGCGCGCACCGCCCGCAACCCCGCCACCGGCGCCACCATCGACGTTCCCGCGAGCTTCGTTCCGAAGTTCCGCGCCGGCGCCGACTTCAAGGCGCTCGTCAACGGGGACAAGAAGTAGGCACGGTTCACAGGAGACCGTGACCGCACTCCGCCCGGGTCCGACGGACCCGGGCGGAGTCGTGTCCGCAGCCCGCCGGTCGAGGGTGGTGGAGGGCTGCGGGCGGGGGCCGTCGGTTGAGGGTGGTGGAGGGCGGCGGGCGGGGTGCTGCGGGCGGGGGCCGTCGGTTGAGGGTGGTGGAGGGAGACGGGCGGGGTGCTGCGGCCGGGGGCCGTCGGTTGAGGGTGGTGGAGGGAGACGGGCGGGCTAGGGACCCGCGGGCCCCCTCCGGAGCGGCTCCGCGGCCAGCTCCCGGGTGCGCGGCCCCACACCCAGCTCCAGCGCCGCCGCCAGGTCCCCGGGGGTGTCCACGTCCCGGCGCACCGACTCCACGCCCGGGAGCAGCAGCTCCCACGCCCCGGAGGCCAGGTGCCGCTCGCGCGAGGCCCCCTCGAACGCGGGGGAGAACTGGTGCCCAGGCGCCGCCGCGTACAGGGTCGTCCCCACTCCGGGGGCGTCGGCCAGGAACGACCGGCCGTACCCGGCCGCGGCCGCCAGCACCCGGCCCAGCTCCGCCGGGCGCAGCGCGGGCAGGTCCGCCGACAGCGCGCACACGCCCGCTCCCGGCGTCTCCCGCAGGGCCGCCCGCGCCCCGTGCACCAGCGCGGGATTGAGGCCGGTGCCCGGCTCCCCGGGCACCACCGCCGCACCCAGCGCCGCCAGTGCCGCGCCCGCCCGCGCGTCGTCGGTGACCGCGTACACCGCCGCCACCGCCCGGCACTCCAGCGCGGCGGCCACCGTGTCGCAGGCGAACGCCAGGGCCAGCTCCGCCCGCTGCGGCCCCGGCGCCGGGGCCAGGCGCGACTTGGCGAGCCCGAGGTGCTTGACTGGGACGATCAGGGACCAGCGCACTCCGGGGCCCGCGGCCCCCTCCCGCTCTCCGACGCCGGCCACGTTCTCCTCCCGGGACGTTCGTACGGCCACGACAGTGACGAGGGTAGGGCCTCGCGGGGGCGCGGCTCGGAGGGGCCACGGCCGTAGGCCGTCCGTGAGCGGGCGGTGGCGGTCGACCGGAGGGTGTCGGGGGCGGCGGGCGGGCCCCGGGATGCGTCGACACCGCGGGGACCGCCCCTGCCGAGCAGGGCGATCGCCCGCCGCACACGTCCTAAACTGAACCGATTGTGCTTCGAGGTCCGGTAGGGACCAGGGAGCGATGGAATGAGGAGTCCCGTGGCCAAGCAACGAGAATCGCGATGGGTGAAGGCGGTCGTCTCCCGGATCGTCCGCCTCGTCCTGTGGTTCGTCACCAAGCCGGACTGGAAGGGCACCGACAACGTTCCGGCCCAGGGCGGCGTGATCATCGCGGCCAACCACCTGTCGCTGGTCGACCCGCTGACGGTCGCGCACTTCCTCTACATCGGGGCCCGCCGCTGGCCCACCTTCACCATGAAGGACGGGGTCATGAAGATCCCCGTGGTGCGCTCGGTCGCCAAGAGCACGGGGCAGATCCCGGTCAAGCGCGGCACCACCGACGCCGTCAAGGCCCTCAAGGAGGCCGAGCTGGCGCTCACCCGCGACGGCGCATCGGTGATCTTCTACCCCGAGGGCACCTGCACCCGGGACCCCGGCCTGTGGCCGATGAGCGCCAAGACCGGTGTCGCCCGGCTGGCCCTGACCACCGGCGTCCCCGTCGTCCCGGTGGCGCACTGGGGCGAGCAGCACATCCTGCCCTACGGCTCCAAGAAGCCCAGCCTGTTCCCGCGCAAGCGCCTGGAGTTCCGGGCCGGTCCCCCCGTGGACCTGGAGCGCTTCAGGGGCAAGCCGCTGACGGCCGGCCTCCTCAAGGAGGCCACCGACGTGATCATGGACGACATCACCGCCCTCCAGGCGAAGATCCGCGGCGAGGAGCCGCCCGCGGTGCGCTACGACCTCAAGCGCGCGCGGCTGGAGGAGGCCGAGAGGAAGAAGGCGGAGGCGGCCGGAGAGGGCGCCGACGGCGACAACGCGACGAAGGGTGCGGGCGAGTGACGGTGGCGGGCAACGACAGCGTGCGGATCGCCGTCCTGGGCTCCGGCTCGTGGGGCACCGTGTTCGCGAACCTCATCGCGGACGCCGCCGACCACACCCGTTCCCAGGACCCGGCCGCCCCCGCCGCGGAGGTCGTCCTGTGGGGGCGGCGGGACGCGGTGGTCGACGCCGTCAACCGGACCTCGGAGAACCCCGACTACCTGCCGGGCGTCAAGCTCAACCCGCGGCTGACCGCCACCGCCGACGCCGCCGAGGCGCTGGCGCGGGCCGAGGTCGTGGTGCTGGCGGTGCCCACCCAGACGCTGCGGGACAACCTGGCGAAGTGGCGCGGGCACCTGCGCGGGGACGCGGTGGTCGTCAGCCTCATGAAGGGCGTGGAGCTGGGCACCCACCTGACGGCCTCGCAGATCATCGCCGAGGTGCTGGAGCTGCCCGCCGAGCGCATCGCCGTGGTCTCCGGGCCCAACCTGGCCAGGGAGATCGCCGGGCGCCAGCCCGCCACCGCCGTGGTCGCCTGCCCGCACGAGGAGACCGCCGTCCGCCTCCAGGCGCTGTTCAAGGCCCCCTACTTCCGGCCCTACACCAGTACCGACCTGGTGGGCGTGGAGATCGGCGGAGCCATGAAGAACGTCATCGCGCTGGCCGTGGGCGTGGCCGAGGGCATGGGGTTCGGCGACAACACCAAGGCCTCGCTCATCACCCGGGGCCTGGCCGAGACCACCCGCCTGGCGGTGGCCCTGGGGGCCGACGAGCACACCCTCTCCGGTCTGGCCGGGATGGGGGACCTCGTCGCGACATGCTCGTCTCCGTTGTCGCGGAACCGGACCTTCGGTGAGAAACTGGGCAAGGGCAAGACCCTTGAGCAGGTCATCGCCGAGACCCGGCAGACCGCCGAGGGGGTCAAGTCCTCCGAATCGGTCCTCGAACTCGGGTGGGCCCACGGGGTCGACCTCCCGATCACCGAGGCCGTCGTCAAGATGATGCACCACGACCTGAGCCCCGCCGAGGCACTCGTCGCGTTCATGGCGCGCAGTGCGAAACCCGAGCGCTACGGGGTCTGAGAGCGAGCAGCGATGTCGTACACACCCCCGGCCGGAGGCGAGCACACCCGGGCGGCCTCCCCGCCGCCCGCGGCCGTGCCCGCCGAGCGTCCCATGCGGATGCCGGTCCACCGGGCCACCACCTACGCCTTCGACACCTCCCAGGACTACGCCGACGTCCTGTCCGGTGCGAAGCAGGGCTACTCCTACGCCCGCATCGACAGCCCCACCGTGGACGCCTTCGCCGAGGCGGTCGCGGCGCTGGAGGGCGCGGGCCTGCCCGACCGGGTGCGCGGCCAGGCGTTCGCCTCCGGGATGGGCGCGCTGAGCACCGTGTTCATGGCGCTCACCGAGGCGGGCTCGCACGTGGTGGCGTCGCAGTCCATCTACGGCAACACCTACTCGCTGCTGGGCCGGCTGCTGCGCCGGTTCGGGGTGCGGACCGACTTCGTGGACATCACCGACCTGGACGCGGTGCGCGGGGCCGTGCGCCCGGACACCGCCGTGCTGTTCACCGAGACCCTGTCCAACCCCACCATGACCGTCTCCGACCTGCCCGGACTGGCGCAGATCGCCCGGGAGGCCGGGGCCGCCCTCGTGGTCGACTCCACCTTCGCCTCCCCGGCGGTGTGCCGCCCCCTGGAGTACGGGGCCGACATCGTGGTGCACTCGGCCACCAAGTACATCGGCGGGCACAGCGACACCACCGGCGGCGTGGCCGTGGCCGCACCCTCCTTCATCGACCGGATCCGGTCGGCGCGGGTGGACCTGGGACCGTGCCTGGCCCCCGACGAGGCGTACCTGCTGCACCGGGGGCTGGAGACGCTGCCGCTGCGGGTGCAGCGCCAGTGCGAGAGCGCCGCGGCGTTCGCCGCCGCGCTGGAGGGCCACCCGCTGGTGGAGCGGGTCGACCACCCGTCCCTGGAGTCGCACCCGCAGTCGGGACTGGCCGCCAAGCTGTTCGACCCCGGCCGCTTCGGTGCCGTCGTCACCGTCCACCCGCGCGGCGGGTGGGAGGCGGGGATGGCGTTCGCCGACCGGCTCCGGATCGCCACCATCGCCGCCTCCCTGGGCGGCACCCACACCCTGGCCGGTCACGTCGCCTCCACGTCGCACCGGAACATGAACGACGTCGAACTGGCGGCCGCCGGCATCTCACCGGGTGCGGTGCGGTTCTCCATCGGTCTGGAGGACCCCCGGGACCTCATCGGGGACGCCCTGGCGGCCCTCGGGGGCAACTGACACACAGCGCGGCCGGGGAGAACCCCCGGTCCGTTCCGGTAACGAGTACAAAGGGTCAGCACCATGTCGTCCGAGCAGCGAAGGATCCGGGTCGCCGTCGTCTTCGGCGGTCGCAGTTCCGAACACGAGATCTCCTGCGTCACCGCGGGCAGCGTCCTGTCCGTGATCGACCACGACCGCTACGAGGTCGTGCCGGTCGGCATCACCAAGACCGGCAACTGGGTGCTGACCTCCGGGGACCCCGAGCGGCTGCGCATCGAGGAGGGCACCAAGGCCCTGCCGACGGTGCCGGAGGAGGGCGGCAGGGACCTGGCCCTGCCCTTCGACGCGGCCGGGCAGCTGATGGTGGTGGACCCCGCCGAGGGGCCCTCGCGGCTCGCCGAGGTGGACGTGGTGCTGCCGCTGCTGCACGGCCCCTTCGGTGAGGACGGCACCATCCAGGGGCTGTTCGAGATGATGGGCGTGCGCTACGCGGGCGCCGGGGTGTTCTCCAGCGCCGCGGCCATGGACAAGGTGTTCATGAAGGCGATCCTGACCGGCAACGGGATCCCCACCAGCGACTACGTCGCCATCACCGACCGGCGCTGGCGCACCGAGCGCAAGAAGGTCCTGGACGACGTCGCCGAGCTGGGCGAGACGGTGTTCGTCAAGCCCGCCCGGGCGGGCAGCAGCGTGGGCATCAGCAGGGTGCGGGACTCCTCCGACGCCGACGCGGTGGTCGCGGCGGTCGAGGCGGCCCGCGAGCACGACCCCAAGGTGCTGGTGGAGGCCCAGGTCGTCGGCCGCGAGATCGAGTGCGGCGTCCTGGAGTCCGAGGACGGGGGCACCCCCGACGTCTCCTTCCCGGCCGAGGTGCACGTGGCGGAGGGGTACGACTTCTACGACTTCGAGGCCAAGTACCTGTCGACCAGCGGGCTGACCATTCCCGCGGAGATCCCCGAGGACGTCACCGCGCGGCTGCGCGGGCTGGCCGCCGAGGTGTTCGAGGCGATGGGCTGCGAGGGGCTGGCCCGGGTGGACTTCTTCTACACCGAGGACGGCGAGATCCTCGTCAACGAGCTCAACACCATGCCCGGGTTCACCCCGGCGTCGGCGTTCCCGCAGATGTGGGCCGCCACGGGGCTGGACTACGCGGCGCTGGTGGACCGGATGATCGCCACGGCCCTGCGCCGCTCGCCGGGCCTGCGCTGACACACGCGAGAAGGGGGCGGCCCGAGCGGGCCGCCCCCTTCGTGTTCAGGCCCCCGGGGGAGGGGGCGGCACCTGCGGGTGCCCGTGGGGCGGCGGGGCCACCGGCGGGGCCGGGCGGCCTGCTCCCCGGGGGACCTCGGGGACGCCCAGCAGCTGGCGGGCCAGGATGGTGCCGCCCGCCGTCGCGGCCGGGAACACCACGACCGCCACGAACGGGATCGCCAGCAGCAGGTAGGTCGGGACGGTGAAGCCCAGCATCCGCAGCCGCCGGGTGCCCATCCGCTTGCGGCGCTCCTTGATGGTGAGGAGCCCGCGGCGGTCGAACGAGCCCGCCACCAGCTCGATCCCCAGCAGCCACCCGCCCAGCAGGGCGGCCAGCACCGAGCCGATGACCGGGCCCGCCAGCGGGATGAACCCGATGAAGAACACCATGACGGTCACCAGCAGCGACGCGAGGATGATCACCAGGGACTGGCGGACCGACCGGGCCAGCGACGACCAGAACGACTCGTCGGACTCGGCGGGCGCGTTGCCGAGCTCGTGCTCGACCAGGTCGGTGATCTTGTCGTAGATCGGCGCGCCCAGGGCCAGCGTGATGGTGGTGAAGGAGACGACCATCAGCAGGACCGTCCCGGCCAGCGTGCCGAGGGCGACGGCGCCGCGGACCAGGTTGCGCCAGACCTCGTCCCAGCCGTCCGCGAAGGGGGTGGCCCACGCGGCCAGGTCGGTCAGGTTGACCACCAGGACCACGAACAGCGCCAGGAACAGCAGCGAGGTGATCAGGGCGGGCAGCGCGCCCAGGACGAACAGGCGGGGCTTGCGCAGGAGCAGGCCGAAGCCGCGCGCCAGCGCGCCGGCTCCGCCGAGGACTTCACGTACGGGATTGGCCACGCTGGAACATTAGGGCAATTCCCGCCGCCTCCGCCAACCCGCCCCCGTTCCCCCGGACCGCTGGGTGCCGGACCTGCTGGTGATGCCGACCGCCCTGGCGGACGGCGAGGGCTGGGACGGCCCGGAGCGGATCCGCCCGGTGGAGGCCGTCGGACTCGCTCTGGAGCCCGTCTCCCCGGGCAGCGCGCTCCACGACCGGAAGGCCGGGGCCCAGGGCTACGCCCGGGCCCGGGTCCCCCTGCACCTCCTGGTCGACCCGCGACCGGGGAGGGCGCCCTGTTCTCCGACCCCGGCGGCCGCGGCCACCGCCAGGTGGCCCGGGCCGTGCGGGGCGGGCGCGTGCGGCCTCCGGAGCCCTCCGGGCCGGAGGCGGAGCGGTCGGCCGGGACCTGCTCGACGGTTCCGCCTCGCGGCCGCCGGGCCTCCTCCCGCCGCGACGCCTGCGCCCGGGCAGCCGGACCCGGGCCGGACCGCGCCGGCCGTCCTGTGGGAGACCGCCCGGCGGCCGCCCGTGCAGCTCGGCGCAGGCGCCGAACCGGGCGAGGACGTCCGCCGGACACGCCCTAGAGGTCGGGGTGGACGTCGCGGTACCAGCCCTCGCGGGCCAGGAGCTCGGTATGGGTGCCGGACTGGACGACGCGGCCGTCGCGGACCACGACGATGCGGTCCACCCGGTCCAGGCCGGTGAGGTCGTGGGTGATGAGCAGCGTCGAGTAGCCCTCGGCGGCGGCCAGCAGGTCGTCGACCACCGCGTCGCGGGTGTCGGGGTCCAGGTGGGCGGTGGGCTCGTCGAGCACCAGCACCCGGGGTGCCGCCAGCAGCGCGCGGGCCAGCGCCAGCCGCTGCACCATGCCGCCGCTCAGCCCCAGGCCGTGGGTGCCCACCCGGGTGTCCAGGCCCTCGGGCATCGCCGCGACGTCGTCGGCCAGGCGGGCCCGGCGCAGCGCCTCCCACAGGTCCTCGTCGGACGCGTCGGGACGGGCCAGCCTGAGGTTCTCGCGCAGGGTCGAGGCGAACACGTGCGGGTCCTGCGGTACTCCCGACACCACGGCGCGCACCTCGTCGGCCGGATATCCGGTGATGTCGGCGCCGCCCAGTTCCACGCGTCCCGCGTCGGGGTCGCGGAACCGCAGCAGGACGGACGCCAGCGTGCTCTTGCCCGCCCCGCTGGGGCCCACCACCGCCACCGTCTCCCCGGCCGGGACGTCCAGGTCCACGCCGTCCAGCGCCCACGGCCCGTCCGGGGTGTAGCGCACCCGCAGCCCGCGGACCCGCACGGAGGAGTCGCCGTCTGGGTCCAGGCCGGCGCGGGCGGCCGGGGCGACCGCCGCCGGGGTGTCCAGTACCCCGAACAGCCGTGCCCCGCTCTCCCGGATCGCCCCCAGCTTCGCGGCCACCGCGGGCAGCGGGGCGACGATCTCGAACGCGGCCAGGGTCACCAGCACCAGCACCGCCAGCGACACCGCGTCCAGGTCCCCGCCCTCCACGGCCAGAACCCCCAGGAGCAGGGCGCCCCACACGCTCAGCCCGGTGATGAGCGTGGTCGCGCCCGCTCCCAGCCCCAGGACCGCGGCGTCGCGCCGCGCCATCCGGGTCAGCTCCTCGTCGGCCTCGTACACCCGGGCCGCCTGCCGGTCCATCGCCCCGTAGGCGATGAGGTCCGGCGCCCCGTGCAGGGTGTCCACCAGCGCGGTCGACAGCCGCCCGCGGGCCACCGCCTGGCGGCGGCCCGGGGCCCGGCCCAGTGCGGCGGCCGCCCACGGCACCGCCAGCCCCGCCAGCAGCAGGCCCGCGGCCAGCAGCGCCCCGCCGGGCGCGTACACCGCGGTGACCACCAGGACGGTGGCCCCGCCGGTCACCAGGGACACCAGCGGCGGGGTCAGCCCGCGCACCAGCAGGTCCAGGGTGGCCTCGGTGTCGTTGACCAGACGCGACACCAGGTCGCCGGAGCGGAACCGGCCGAAGGGCTCGGTGGCGGCGAGCCGCCGGTACACCCGCACCCGCACCTCGGCCAGCGTGCGGAACGCGGCGTCGTGGGTGACCAGCCGCTCCAGGTACCGGCTCACCCCCTTGCCCACGCCCAGCGCCCGGGTGGCCACCACCGAGACCCCCAGCGCGGTGATCGCCGGGTGCGACGCCGCGGTGGCCAGCATCCACGCGGCCACCCCCAGCAGGGCCACCCCGGAACCGGTGGCGACGGCGCCCAGCAGGACGCCCAGTGCGAACCGCCCGGTCCGCGGCCGGGCCAGTGCGGCCATCCGCCGCAGCGGGTCCCGGCGGCGCTCCGCCTCGGGGACGGGGGCGGAGTCGGCGGGGGAGGTGTCGTTCGTGCTCATCGGCTCAGCGCCCCTTCACGGCCGGGCAGCGGGAGTTCGACGACCCGGGCGCCGAGGACGGCCTCGGCCCAGCCGGTGTCGTGCGCGACGATGACCGCGGTGCGCTCCGCGAGGAGGCGGTCCACGGCGGTGCGGACCGCCGCGGCGTTCTCCGGGTCCAGGTGGGCGGTGGGCTCGTCCAGCAGCACCAGCGGGGCGTCCCGGCAGAACGCCCGGGCCAGTGCGATCCGCTGGCGCTGCCCGGCCGAGAGCCGGGCGCCGCGCTCGCCGAGCCGGGTGTCGTACCCGTCGGGCAGCGCGGACACGAACTCGTCGGCCTCGGCCAGCCGGGCCGCCTCGCGCACCTGTTCCAGCGGTGTGTCCGGGGCGCCCAGCCTGATGTTGTCGGCCACCGACACGTCGAACAGGTAGGGGTGCTGGGGCACCCAGGCCACCCCCAGCCGCCAGTCGTCGGCGGGTACGGACTCCAGCGGCGCCCAGTCGCCGCCGGGTTCGCGCACCTCGATCCGCCCCTCCGCCGGGGTGTTCATCCGCAGCAGCAGCGACAGCAGGGTGGTCTTGCCCGATCCGCTGGGGCCGGTGAGCAGCACCCGCTCGCCCGCGCGCACGGTCAGGTCCACGCCGGACAGCGCGGGCAGGTCCCGCCCCGGGTAGGTCACCGACACCCCGCGCAGCCGCAGGTCGCCGGAGGCCGCCGGGGAGCGCTCCCCGACGGGCGCCGGCGCGGGGCCGCCGCCGTCCGCGGACCGGCGCCGCTCCAGCTCGGTGAACACCTGGTCCGCGGCGGCCACCCCCTCCATGCTCGCGTGGAACCGGGCGCCGACCTCGCGCAGCGGCAGGTACGCCTCCGGTGCCAGGATCAGCACCAGCAGCGCGGTCTGGTAGTCCATGTGCCCGCCCAGCAGCCGCAGCCCCACCTCCACGGCGACCAGCGCCACCGCCAGGGTGGCCAGCAGCTCCAGGGCGAACGCGGACAGGAACGCGATCCGCAGCGTCCCCATGGTGGCCTTGCGGTGCTCCTCGCCGACCCGGCGGATGAGCGCGGCCTGTGCCTTGGCCCGGCGGAAGACCGCCAGGGTCGGCAGCCCCTCCACCACGTCGAGGAAGTGCCCGCCGAGCCTGCTGAGCAGCCGCCACTGCCGCTCGGTCCGGCTCTGGGTGTGCATGCCGATGAGCGCCATGAAGATCGGGATGAGCGGCACCGTCACCAGCACGACGATCCCGGAGATCCAGTCGGCCCAGAACACCACGGCCAGTACCGCCAGCGGCACGATCGCCGCCAGCACCAGCTGCGGCAGGTAGCGGGCGAAGTAGTCGTCGAGCGCGTCCAGGCCCCGGGTGGCGAGGGTGACCAGCTCCCCGGCCTTGGGGGTGTCCCCGTCCGCGCCGCGCTCGGCCGTCCACACCGTTCCGTCGCCGGTGACGTGGGCGACCAGCCGGCGCCGCAGGATCGACTTGGTGCGGGCCGCGCTGTGCAGCGCGGACGCCTCGGCCAGGTACGACAGCAGGGCGCGGGCGAGGGCGATCCCGGCGACGGCGGCGATCGCCCACCCCAGGGCGTCGAAGCCGGACCCGGCGAACGCCTGTGAGATGACGTGGGCGAGCAGCCAGGCCTGGGCCAGGATCAGCCCGGTGATCGCCACCCCGCTGAGCACGGAGACGGCCAGGTGCGTGCGGACCGCGCCGGCGGTCCGCACCAGGCGCGGATCGAGCGGTTTCAATGGGACCCCTTCGGTGCGAGGGCGTGCGTGCGGACGGACAGGGCTGCGCCGGAGGCGTCCGCCGGGGCGGTCGAGGGTGACGGGCGGGTGCGCTCCCTAGTCTTGCCCATGGCCGCCGGACGCGGAGCGGTCCCCGCCCCGGGCGATGGGGGAGGGGACCGCGCCCGCCGGGGGTCAGGCGCCGGCGGTCTCCCCGGCCGGGTCCTTGCCGGAGACGGTCCCGCCGGGGACGAGGCCCTCGGCGGCCAGGCCGCCGCTCCCGGTGCCGCCGGTGACCGTCTCACCTGTGACGGTGGCTCCGGTGACCCGCTTGCGGAACACCCAGTAGCTCCAGCCCTGGTAGAGGAGCACCAGGGGCAGGAACACCACGGCGACCCACGTCATGATGGTGAGCGTGTAGTCCGCCGAGGAGGCGTTCTGGACGGTGAGGCTGAACGCCGGGTCGGTGGTGGAGGGCAGCACGTTCGGGAACAGCGACCCGAACAGGGCGGCCACGGAGGCCAGGACGGTGGCCGCGGTGAGCCCGAACGCCAGGCCCTCGCGCCGCCCCCGCACCGCGGCGACCGCGCCGACCAGGGCCAGGGCCGCCGCCGCCACGAGCGGCCAGGTCCACTCCGGGCCGTGGGCGAGCTGGGTCCACAGCAGGAACGCGGCCCCGGCGGGCACGGCGACGCAGGCGGTCCGCAGCGCGGCGGCGCGGGCACGGGCCCGGACCGGCCCGTCGGTCTTCAGGCTCAGGAACACCGCCCCGTGCAGGGTGAACAGCGACAGGGTGGTGAGCCCGCCCAGCAGCCCGTACGGGTTGAGCAGGTCGAGCACCGACGCGGTGACGATGTGGTCGGCGTCCATGGCCACGCCCCGGACGATGTTGGCGAAGGCGACGCCCCACAGCAGGGCGGGCGCGGCGCTGCCGAAGAAGATGGCGCGGTCCCACCACAGCCGCCAGGTGGCGCTGTCGCGCTTGCCGCGGTACTCGAAGGCCACGCCGCGCAGGATGAGCGCGATGAGGATGAGGAACAGCGGCAGGTAGAACCCGCTGAACAGGGACGCGTACCAGGCGGGGAAGGCGGCGAACATGGCGCCGCCCGCGGTGAGCAGCCACACCTCGTTGGCGTCCCAGACGGGCCCGATGGAGTTGATCGCGACCCGCCGGTCGACGGAGTCCCGCCTGCCCATGAACGGCAGCAGGATCCCGACCCCGAAGTCGAATCCCTCCAGGACGAAGTACCCGATCCACAGGACCGAGATGGCGATGAACCAGATGACGGCCAGATCCATGATCAGGGGCTTCCTCAGTAGCTGAAGTGCGGGATCTTCGACTCGTCGCCGTCCTTCTCGAGGGCGGGGACGAGGTGGGACGGGCCCGCCTTGATGTACTTGACGAGCAGGCCGACCTCGACGACGGCGAGGACGCCGTAGATGAGGGTGAACCCGGTCAGGCTCAGGGCGACGGTGCCCAGGCTCACGCCGGGCGAGACGCTGGCGGCGGTGAGCAGGTAGCCGTGGACGGTCCAGGGCTGGCGGCCCATCTCGGTGAGCACCCAGCCGAAGATGTTGGCGGCCAGGGCGGCCGGCAGTGCGAGCACGGCGAGCGGGTAGAACCAGCGGGTCAGGCGGCCCTGGACGGACGGCATCCGGTCCCTGCCCCGGGTGAGCCACAGTCCGAGGGCCGCGACGGCGACCCCGGCCATGCCCAGGCCCATCATGAGGCGGAACGACCAGTACGTGACGAACACGTTGGGGATGTAGTCCCCCTCGCCGTACTCCTCCTCGTACGCCTCCTGGAGGTTGTTCATCCCGTGGACCTCGCCGTCGAACTCTCCGGTGGCGAGGAAGCTGAGGATGTTGGGAACGGTGATGTCGATGGGGTTGTAGTGGGCGTCGGTGTCCCCGACCGCGAAGGCGGAGAACGCGGCGCCCTCCTCGGTCTCCCACAGGGCTTCGGCGGCGGCGAGCTTCATCGGCTCGTACTCGGCGGCGAGCTTGGCCTGGTGGTCTCCGGAGACCGCGACGACGACCCCGGCGATGAGCGTGAAGACCAGGCCGACCTTGAGCGTGCCCCGGAAGAGGGCGCGCTCGCCCCTGGGCGGGGCCACCCCGCGGACCCCGGTGTCGCCGTGCTTCTGGTCGCGCCACAGCTTGTAGGCGCTGACGCAGACCACGAACAGCCCGGCGGTGATGAACGCGGCCGAGACGGTGTGCAGGTAGGTGGACCAGGCCTGGTCGTTGCTGAGGACGGCCCAGATGTCGTTGAGCTGGGCGCGCCCGGTCTCGGGGTCGACCTCGAACCCCACGGGGCGGCGCATCCAGGCGTTGGCGGCCAGGATGAAGTACGCCGACAGGTTGGTGCCGATCGCCACCATCCAGATGCAGGCCAGGTGGGCGGCGCGGGGCAGCCGGTGCCAGCCGAAGATCCACAGGCCGATGAAGGTGGACTCCAGGAAGAAGGCGAGCAGGGCCTCCATCGCCAGCGGGGCGCCGAAGACGTCGCCGACGAACCGGGAGTACTCGCTCCAGTTCATGCCGAACTGGAACTCCTGGACGATGCCGGTGACCACGCCCATGGCGAAGTTGATGAGGAAGAGCTTGCCGAAGAACTGGGTCGCCTGGAGGTACTCGTGCCTACCGGTCCGGTACCAGAGGGTCTGGAGCACGGCCACGATGAACGACAGGCCGATGGTCAACGGCACGAACAGGAAGTGGTAGATCGTGGTGACACCGAACTGCCACCGCGCTAGTTCAAGGGCTTCCATATCCGCCTCTCAGATACCGACCTCCGGTAGTACTACACATCGTAGTTCTACAGCTTGTCGTAGACGAGTCCGGGGGCTCCCCGAGGGGTCGCCTGAGGGGCCCGGGAGGGGTGCGGGCACGGGTCCGGACCGCGGTCCGAGGCGGCTGGAGAGCCGAGGACACCGCCCTGGACTGGGATGACGCCGGAGCCCTCCCCTCCGGCCGGATGCCGCTGTGGACTCCGACACATGCGTGCGAAGGGGAGGGGCGCACCGGCGCGGGGGTGCGTGGACGGCCTCCCGGGTCCGCGTCCACGGCAGTCGGCCGCACCACGCCGCGCCCCTGTCCCGAAGGCGGTCACGGCCTGCCGGAGCCGATCGCGGCCCCGGGAGAACAACGGCGGCGGCGACCCCGCGAGGGTCGCCGCCGCCGTCGGGTGCGCGCCGGGGTCAGCCGCCGGTCCGGTCGGCCAGCATCCGCTCCATGAGGTCCACCTCGGCCCCCTGGGCCTCGATCATCCCCTCGGCGAAGTCCACGACCATCTCCTCCCGGCCCAGGTCCACCTCGGCCCGGGCCATCTCGATCCCGCCCAGGTGGTGGGCGATCATCAGTTCCAGGAAGACGATCTCGGCGTCCACGCCCTCGGCCTCCCCGAGCTCGGCGAGCTGCTCCTCGGTGGCCAGCCCCGGCATGCTCTCGGGAGCCCCGCCCCCCTCGCCGCCGTGCTCGTGCCCCGCCATCCAGGCCATCGGCGCGTTCGGGGCGCGCAGCGGCAGGTCCCAGGCCAGCAGCCAGCCCTGCATCCGCCCCACCTGGGCCTGCTGGGTGCGGGCCATGTCGGTGGCGACGGTGCGCAGCTCGGGGTCCTCGGACTTCTCCAGGATGATCATCGACATGTCCACGGCCTGGTTGTGGTGGACGCTCATGTCCCGCAGGAACCCCGCGTCGGCGCCGGTGTCCAGCGGGTACGAGGGGCGTCCCAACAGGTAGCCGCCGAACAGGGAGACTGCGACCAGGATCACGACGGCCCAGGTCGGAACGGACGCGAGTGAGACCGGGCGGGGGCCCGGCCCCTCCGGGAACCCCCCGGGGGCCGCCTCCCCGTCGGCGTCCCCGGGGGAGTCGGCGGCGTGCCCGAGGTCACCGATCGGGTCGCGCTCGGTACCGCTTTCATCTCCCATGGGAACCATCCTGGTCAAATCGCCCGACTGTGATGCCAAAGTAGAGGATAGGTAAGTCCCAGGCCCCACCACCCACCTCAGGAGACCCAGTGGCCAAGAAGAAGACGGCGGAGGAGCGCCGCCAGCGCGCCGCCGCCCTCAAAGCGGAGCGCCTGCGCAAGGAGAGACGGCGCAAGATCCTCGGCATCACCGGCGTGGTCACGGCGGTCGTGCTGGTCGTGGGCCTCATCGGCTTCCTTTTCTACATGGACCACCGCAGCCGGCAGATCCCGGGGATGGCGGAGCACGAGGTGGGCTCCTACGTCCACGTCACCACCGGGGAGAAGGTCTCCTACGAGCAGAGCCCGCCGGTCGGCGGCGACCACTGGAGCGCCTGGCAGAACTGCGGCGTCTACCCCGCCCCGGTGACCCCCGAGTTCGCGGTCCACTCCCTGGAGCACGGAGCGGTGTGGATCGCCTACGACCCCGAGCTGCCCGCCGACCAGGTCGAGGCGCTCAACGGCTTCTACACCCAGGGCTCCTACCTGCTGGTCTCCCCCTACGAGGGTGAGATGGACGGCCCGATCGTGGCCTCCGCCTGGGGCCGCCAGGTCGCGGTCGACAACCCGGAGGACGAGGCCCTCCAGCGCTTCGTCCGCGCCTTCGAGCAGAGCCGGGACGTCCCCGAGCCGGGCGCGCTGTGCTCCCAGGGCGTGGCCGAGAGCGCCGAGGAGGTCGAGGCCATGCTCGCCGCCGGCGAGGAGCAGATCGCCGAGGGCATGGACGACCCCGCCGAGGGCGCAGAGGAGAGCGACGCCCCGGCAGACGGGGAGAGCGAGGCCCCCGCCGACGAGGAGGCCACCGAGGAGGAGTCCGAGTAGCGGACCCCGCAGAGCGGCGGAACAGAGGAGGGGCGTGGCGACCGCGGTCGCCACGCCCCTTCGCGTTCCGGGAGGGAGGGGGTCACAGCTCCCCGTCGGGCAGCGGGGCCAGGTGCTCGGAGACCAGGTCGCTCACGGCCGTGAGCGCCGCGGCCGGGGGGCCGTAGGAGGTCGGGATCAGCAGTTCGACGTAGGCCTCGTGGCCGACGGCGGTGAAGACGGTGGGGGCGTCGGCCGGCTCTGACAGCCAGGGGACCCCGTTGACCTCCTCGAGCAGGGAGTCCGGGGCCAGTGCCACGGGCCGCTCCACCCCGCAGCGCAGGCCGATCGCCGGGTCGCCCCAGGCGGCCGTCAGCTCGGACGCGGGCCGGACGCCGACGCGCTCGGCGTCCATGAGGGTGTCCGGCAGGTCCGCCACCAGGGCCGCGCACTGCTCCTCGGCGGAGGGGTCGGGAAGCGGCGGCTCCATGCGGACCGTCTGCGCCCCGCACCCGGTGGCGGCGGCCAGGGCGAGGAGTACCGGGGTCCAGCGCAGGAGTACGCGCACCACACGCTCCGGAGATCGGGTCAGATGTTGACGATGGGACAGGTGAGCGTCCGGGCGATCCCTTCCAGACGCTGGATCCGGGCCACCACCAGGGAGCCCAGGGAATCCACGTCGCCGGCCTCGGCCTGGACGATCACATCGTAGGGGCCGGTGACGTCGTGGGCCTCCGCGACCCCCTCGATGCCCCTGATCCGCTCGGCGACCTCGGCGGCGCGGCCGACCTCGGTCTGGATCAGGATGTATGCCTGCACCATGTGTACTCCTTCGTGCATGCCGGGTACGGGAGCACCCGGCGGTGCGGCCGATGACGAACGGGTGACGAACGTGGGTCCAGACCACCGCGCCGGAGCGTCACCGTACCCTGTTCCCTGTGCAGAACACCATTGGGGGCCTGGGTGAGTTCGCTCTGATCAGACGCGTGACGAGCCGATTCCCCAGGACGGACGATGTAATCCTCGGTCCCGGCGACGATGCGGCGGTCGTCGCGGCCCCCGACGGACGGACCGTGGCCACCACGGACCTGCTGGTCGAGGGGCGCCACTTCCGGCGCGACTGGTCCACGGCGCGCGACGTCGGCCACCGGGCCGTGGCCCAGAACTACGCCGACGTCATCGCCATGGGCGCCCGCCCCACCGGCCTGCTCATCGGCTTCGCCGCCCCCGCCGACCTGCCCCTGGAGTGGGCCGAGGAGTTCACGCTGGGAGTGCGCGACGAGTGCGCGGCCGCGGGCGGCGCGGTGGTGGGCGGCGACACCGTCGGCTCCACCGCCCTCACCATCGCGATCACCGCGCTGGGCGACCTCGAGGGCCGGGCCCCGGTCCGCAGGGACGGCGCCCGCCCCGGCGACACCGTCGCCTACAGCGGCCACCTGGGCCTGTCCGCCGCCGGGCTGGCCCTGCTCACCGCCGGGACCGACGGGCCCGCCGCCTGCCTGGACGAGTACCGCAGGCCCTCCCCGCCCTACCCCGCCGGACCCGAGGCGGCGCGGCTGGGCGCCACCGCCATGCTCGACGTCAGCGACGGCCTCGCCCAGGACCTGGGCCACGTCTGCCGCGCCTCGGGGGTGCGCATCGACCTGGACCCGGACCTGCTGCGCCCCGAGCCCGCGCTGGAGGAGGCCGTGCGCGTCCTGGGGGCGGAGCCCGGCCGGGCCCTGGACTTCATGGTCGCCGGGGGCGAGGACCACGCCCTCGCGGCGACCTTCCCCGCGGGGACCCCCCTGCCCGCCCACTGGCACCGGATCGGGGAGGTCCATCCGGCGGCGGAGGAGGAACGGCACGTCACCGTCGCGGGGCGGATCCCCGAGCGCGCCGGGTGGGATCATTTCCCCGAGGAATGAGCGCGTTTGGATTTGTCTGTTTTAGCTCTCGCGCTAGGCTTGCGGCCGAGAATCGCCCGGTCCTGTCGCGTCGCGGCCACCGGGCAGGTGTCCGCGTCCCGGGCACCGGAGGCGGGCGATCGGAATCCGATCCCGGGGAGAGGCGGTCCATGGGGCGGCACGGCCAGCGGCAGGGCACCCGTCGCGGTGCGCACCGCAGCGAGCCCTCGGACACCGGTGCGCTGCGCCGCCTCGGCGGCCTGATCGAGAGCACCGTCCCCAAACGGGTCGAGCCCCCGCGCCTGCTCAACGTGCTCGTCGTCTCCGGTGTGATCCTGGGCCTGCTCCTCTTCGGATACAGCACCACCCAGATCTACCTCCAGTTCGGAGGCGGCCCCGGGGGCGCCGCGCAGAACCCCGGCACCCAGGACGGGGCGGGCCCCAGCGGCGACCTCACCCCCCAGCCCGAGACCGGGACGCCCGCACCGCAGACCCAGGCGGGCACCGAGCCCACCACCGTCTCCTACCGCATCACGGAGTCGGGCGAGGCGGGCTTCAGCGGGGAGGTCACCGTCACCAACACCTCCCGCAGCAGGCTCGACGCCTGGGAGCTGGCCCTGGCCTTCGAGGACGCCGAGATCACCCACGTCGAGGGCGCCGACTGGGAGGCCATCGACGACGGCATCCTGGCCCGCCAGCCCGGTGCCGCCGACAGGCTCGACCCGGGGGAGAGCGCCTCCCTCACCTTCCAGGCGCTGGGAGCCCCGCAGAGCCCGATCCGCTGCTCCCTCAACGGGCACGTCTGCCGTCTGTGAGCGGGCCGGCCCCGCCCGCGGCGCCGTGCCCCTCCCGGGGCCTGCGCTCAGGGCACCCCGGACACGGCGAAGGCCCCCCGACCGGAGTCGGAGGGCCTCGAAGACCTGTCGGGGGCGGTGCTCCCTAGCGGGTCACCTTGCCGGCCTTGATGCACGAGGTGCAGGCGTTCACGCGCTTGGGCGTGCCGCCGACACGGGTGCGGACGGTCTGGATGTTGGGGTTCCAGCGGCGGCGGGTGCGACGGTGCGAGTGGGAAACACTGTTACCGAACCCTGGTCCCTTGCCGCAGACGTCGCAGACGGAAGCCACGGTAACTCCATTCAAGTGTTCGGGATCGCGCACGTCGCCGCACGCGAAGGTTCAACCGGCCGGGAGGGCCGGGCGGACAGGTCGGCGCGGACGCCAACCGTGGAAGAGTACACGAGGGAAGGTAAAACGCCCCCTGCGTGCGCCGGCGGAACACGATGCCGCCGGAAGGACCATCGACCGCCGCCACGCGGGCACGGCGGAAACACGATGAACTCACACGAGTATAGCGCCGCCGGAGACGGCGGCGGACACCCCTGCCTTCGGTCCCGGTCCCGGGAGAACGCCGACCCGTCCCCGGCACCGCCGCCGAGCGTCGGCGCGGGGCACTAGCGTGGTCGGTGACCGGCGATCCTGAAGAGGAAGACCATGAGCACCTGGGACGAACCGCTGGGCCGGGGCCCGCTGCGCGGCAAGACGGCCAAGGCCCTGGAGGAGAAGCTCGACCTCCACACCCTCGGCGACCTCCTGCGCTACTACCCGCGCCGCTACGACCGGCGCGGCGACCTCACCGACCTGGCCCTGCTGCGAGAGGGCGAGCAGGTCACCGTGCAGGCCCGCGTCCTGGACGCCAAGCGGCGCACCGTCCCGCCCCGGCAGGGGCGGCGGCGGATGGACCTGCTGGAGGTCGTCGTCACCGACGGCACCGGGCGGCTGCACCTCACCTTCTTCAACCAGGGCGCCTACCACCAGACCCGGCTCACCCCCGGCCGGCTCGCCATGTTCTCCGGCCGGGTCGACACCTTCAAGGGCCGCCGCCAGCTCGGCCACCCCCAGTACGAGCTCCTCGACGAGGACGGCTCCGAGGTGGACCGCGCCCGCGCCTACGCCGACGAGCTCATCCCCGTCTACCCGGCGGTGAAGGGCATGGACTCGGCGACCATCGGCCGCGCCGTCGAGGTCGCCCTGGGGGTCGTCGACGACCTGCCCGACCCGCTGCCGCCCGCCGTGCTCGGCGGCCGCCTGGACATCGCGGACGCCCTGCGCAGGATCCACCGGCCGCAGAGCGACCAGGACATCGGCGCCGCCCGCCGCCGCCTGAAGTGGGACGAGGCGTTCGTCCTGCAACTGGCGCTGGCCCGCAGGCGCCGCGACGCCGAGAGCCTGCCCGCGGTGCCCCGGCCCGGCGCCGAGGGCGGCATCCTCGACGCCTTCGACGCGCAGCTGCCGTTCACCCTCACCGACGGCCAGCGCGAGGTCGGCGACCTGCTCGCCGCGCGCCTGGACTCCTCCCACCCCATGCACTGCCTGCTCCAGGGCGACGTGGGCGCGGGCAAGACCCTCGTGGCGCTGCGGGCCATGCTCCGCGTCGTGGACTCCGGCGGCCAGGCCGTCCTGCTCGCCCCCACCGAGGTGCTGGCCCAGCAGCACCACCGCTCCATCGGCGCCATGCTCGGCGCGCTGGGCCGGGCCGGGCAGATCGACGGGGCCGAGCGGGCCACCCGCACCGCCCTGCTCACCGGCTCCATGGGGGCCGCCGCCCGTCGGGAGGCCCTGCTGGACGCCGCCTCCGGGGCCGCCGGGATCGTGGTGGGCACCCACGCCCTGCTCCAGGAGCACGTGTCCTTCGCCGACCTGGGGCTGGTGGTGGTCGACGAGCAGCACCGGTTCGGTGTGGAGCAGCGCGACGCCCTGCGGGCCAAGGCCGCCGACGGCCGCCCGCACGTGCTGGTGATGACCGCCACGCCCATCCCGCGCACCGTCGCCATGACCGTCTACGGCGACCTCGACGTGATCGCCCTCACCCAGCTGCCCGCCGGGCGCGCACCGGTGTCCACCCACGTGGTCCCGGCCAGGGACAAGCCGCACTTCCTCACCCGGGCCTGGGAGAGGATCCGCGAGGAGGCGGCCAACGGCCGGCAGGCGTTCGTGGTCTGTCCCCGCATCGGCGACGGCGACGCCGCCGAGGACGCCCAGGGCGGGGGGGAGGAGGGCGAGCGCGCCCCGCTGGCGGTGCTGGATGTGGCCGCGCGCCTGGCCGAGGGCCCCCTGGCGGACCTCAAGGTGGAGGTGCTGCACGGGCGCATGGCCCCCGACGACAAGGACGCGGTGATGGGCCGCTTCTCGGCGGGCACCACCGACGTGGTGGTGTCCACCACCGTCATCGAGGTCGGAGTGGACGTGCCCAACGCCACTGTGATGGTCATCATGGACGCCGACCGGTTCGGGGTGTCCCAGCTGCACCAGCTGCGCGGCCGGGTCGGCCGGGGCAGCCTGCCGGGCCTGTGCCTGCTGGTCACCGAGAGCGAGGAGGGCTCGCCCTCCCGGGAGCGGCTCGACGTGGTCGCCTCGACCACCGACGGCTTCGAGCTCTCGCAGGAGGACCTGCGGATGCGCCGCGAGGGCGACGTGCTCGGCGACGCCCAGTCCGGGCGCTCCAGCCTGCGCCTGCTCACCCTGCTCAAGGACGAGAAGGTCATCGAGGAGGCCCGCGAGCGCGCCGCCTCCTACCTGGAGGAGGACCCGGAGCTGACCGCCCACCCGCCGCTGGCCAGGGCCCTGGAGGAGCTGCTCCCGGAGGAGCGCGCCGAATACCTCGACAAGGCCTGAGCCGGCCCCGCCCCGGTCCGCCCGCCGGTGCCCGGGCGGCTCCCGTGGTCCGTCACCGCCCCGGCCGGTGCGGCCCGGGGCGCCCGTTCCTGCGGCGGGTGGACCGCGGTCGGGGTACGCCCCACCCGGAGGGGTCCGTTCCGGGGCGGCGGGGCACCGCCGGCGCCGCGCGGGCTACGGGGTGCGGTGGGCGTACCAGAGGACGGCCTCGCCGTACCCGCGCTTGCGGTCGCGGGTGAGCCCGGCCGGCCAGTCGGGCTCGGCGCCGCGCTTGGAGCGCTCCACCACCACCAGCGCGCCGTCGGCGAGCCACCCGCGGGCGACCAGGTCGGCGAGCACCCCCGCGACCTCGGCGTCGGTGACCGCGTACGGGGGGTCGGCCACCACCAGGTCGTAGGGCTCGCCGGGGTCCTCCTGCGCGACCACCCGCTCCACCCGGTCGGCGGCCAGGCGCGCGCCGGGCAGGCCCAGCGCCTCGATGTTGTCCCGCACCGCCTTGGCGGCCCTGCGGTCGGCCTCCACCAGCAGTGCGTGCGCGGCGCCCCGGGACAGGGCCTCCAGGCCGATGGCCCCCGACCCCGCGTACAGGTCCATGACCCGCAGCCCGGTCAGCGGACCGAGGTCGGACTGGGCGGAGGCGAACAGGGCCTCGCGGGCCCGGTCGCTGGTGGGGCGGGTGGTGCGGCCGTCGGGTACGGAGAGGCGGCGCCCCCCGGCCGTCCCGGCGATGATGCGCGTCATGGCACCACCGTAGCCAAGGCGCCGCGCCGTCCGGACGCCCCGGCGCGCCTCCTCCGCAGGTGCGGCCGATGGGGGGAAAGTGGTCACTAAGCGGGAGTTGCCCGAATCGACGTGAAGGGCGCCCCCTACGATCGCGGTTACCCGAACGCCACGTCCGAAAGGGGCGATCCACCGTGCGCCGTGCCGTCTGCCCGGGTTCCTTCGATCCGGTGACCTACGGTCACATCGACATCATCGGCCGGGCGGCCAAGCAGTACGACGAGGTCGTCGCCGCTGTTCTCAACAACGTGAACAAGCGGGGCCTGTTCACCGTCCCGGAGAAGCTCGACATGCTCCGGGTGGGGACCGAGGACCTCGCCAACGTCGGGGTCGCCGAGTTCGACGGGCTCCTCGTCGACTTCTGCCGCGCCAACGGCATCGACACCATCGTGCGCAGCCTCCGCTCGGTCAGCGACTTCGACTACGAGCTCCAGATCGCCCAGATGAACTACCGCCTGTCCGGGGTGGAGACGGTGTTCATGACGGCGAACCCGCAGTACTCCTTCCTGTCCTCCAGCCTGGTCCGCGAGATCGCCCAGTACGACGGCGACGTCTCCAACCTCGTGACCCCCTACGTCCGGGACCGGCTGCGGGAGAAGTACGCCGCGAAGCGCTGAACAGCAGGCCTTCCCGGGGCTGATTTGGGTGCTCGGGGGCGCGATGGGTAGAATCCAGGTTCGACCATGTGCGTCGCCGTCTTCGGCGTGCGCTCGGGCCGGTCACGGCCGCCTCAGGCGGACGTCCCGGCTCCCGGAACTCTCGTGAAAGCCCGATGACCCTGTCTCGTCTCAATCCCCGTGACCCGTTCGTGGTCGACACCCAGGCGCTGGGCCGCCAGCCGGGGTCGATGCGGACGGTCCAGCGCATCGTGAACGTCCCCGAGGCGTTCGCGAACGCGATGGCCTCCGTGCCCGAGGGCCGTGAGCTGGAGCTCGACCTGCGGCTGGAAGCGGTGATGGAGGGCGTGCTGGTCACCGGGACCGTTCGCGGCCAGATCGCGGCCGAGTGCTCCCGCTGCCTCGATCCCCTCTCCGAGGACTTCGAGGCGGGTTTCCAGGAGCTGTTCCGGTACACCGCCGACGAGAGCGTCCCGCACTCGGAGGACATGGAAGCGGACGACGACGATGAGGACTACTATCTAGAGGGCGACCTGCTCGACCTCGAACCCGTGGTCCGAGACGCCGTCGTGCTCGCCCTCCCGCTCTCGCCGCTGTGCGACCCGGACTGTCCGGGCCTGTGCTCGGAGTGCGGTGCCCGACTCGCCGACGCGGGTCCCGACCACGGTCACGGCGACCGGGTCGACCCCCGGTGGGAGGCGCTCCGCAACCTCGCGGAGCGGCCCGGCGAGTGACCCAAGCCCTTCCCCGTGCACCACGGGGATGATCCCGGCCCCGTGCCGGGCGCCCCGTTCTGCGGAGCACACCCCGCCGCGCGCGGGGCCGACCAGATAAGCGACCTCCCGCGATCCGCGCGGGGGTGACCCAGGAGGATTGAAGTGGCCGTCCCGAAGCGGAAGATGTCGCGGAGCAACACCCGGACCCGCCGTTCCCAGTGGAAGGCGTCGCGCCCGGTGCTGGTCAACTGCCCGCGCTGCCGTGACCCCAAGCAGCCCCACGTCGCCTGCCCGACCTGCGGCACCTACAACAACCGCCAGGTCGTCAACCCGGCGTAGCGCATTGACAGGTCTCCGGGTCCTCGAACCCGACTCCTGCCCCCGGGGCGGGCCCGTACCACGGGCCCGCCCCGACCGCTGTCCGGGGTCTGCGGGGGAGGCGCGGACGGGCCGGGATTTGTAGAGTGTCATCCAGGGACGGCCCCGGGCCGCCCCGATCCGCCTCCGTCCATGCGACGGCCGGCCCGCGGACCGCACCGGAGTTCCCGAGTTCGTGGTGGCCGCCGGGGGAGCGGGCGCCGTGTCCGGCGCCGGGCTCCCGCGACGTTCACCTCGTTTTCGAGCACCCTGGTCGGGCCGTGCGTCCGCGACCGCGCACGCGCGCCCACCCGGCGTGCCCGAACAGGGAAGTGAAAAAGAGTGGCCACCCAGCTCTCCTCCGCCGAGGCCCAGGCGTTCCACCGGGCCATCGGGGTCGAGGTCGACCCCAAGATCCTGGTCCGCGCGCTGACCCACCGCTCCTACGCCTACGAGAAGGGCGGACTGCCCACCAACGAGCGGCTGGAGTTCCTCGGTGACTCCGTGCTCGGCCTGGTCGTCACCGACACGCTGTTCCGCAAGCACCCCGACCTTCCGGAGGGCCAGCTGGCCAAGCTGCGCGCCGCCGTGGTCAACATGCGGGCGCTCGCCGACGTGGCCCGCGGCCTGGGCATCGGCGCCTACATCCGGCTGGGCCGCGGCGAGGAGGGCACCGGCGGGCGCGACAAGTCGTCGATCCTCGCCGACACCCTGGAGGCCATCATCGGCGCGGTCTACCTGGACCGCGGCCTGGACACCGCCTCGGAGTTCGTGCACCGGCTGTTCGACCCGCTGATCGCGACCGCCTCCGGGCTGGGAGCGGGCCTGGACTGGAAGACCTCCCTCCAGGAGCTGACGGCGGCGGAGATGCTCGGGGTGCCCGAGTACCACGTGGACGAGTCCGGTCCCGACCACCAGAAGACGTTCCGGGCCACGGTCCGCGTCGCGGGGGAGAGTTACGGGCTGGGCGAGGGCCGCAGCAAGAAGGAGGCCGAGCAGCAGGCCGCCGAGTCCGCCTGGAAGGCGATCAAGGCCCGCTCCGAGGCCGCCGGCAACGGAAAGAAGTAGGTTCCTCCCATGCCCGAGTTGCCCGAGGTCGAGGTCGTCCGCCGGGGGCTGGCCGACCACGCCGTGGGACGCACCGTCGCGGGGGTGGAGGTCCTCCACCCCCGCGCGGTGCGCAGGCACGTCCCCGGCCCCGCCGACTTCGCGGCCCGGCTGGAGGGCCGCACGCCCACGGCCGCGCTGCGCCGCGGCAAGTACATGTGGCTCGCCCTGGACGACGGGTCCATGCTCCTGGCCCACCTGGGGATGAGCGGCCAGCTGCTGGTCCAGCCGCAGGGCAAGCCGGACGAGAGGCACCTGCGGGTGCGGCTCCCGCTGTCGGACGGCAACGAGCTGAGGTTCGTCGACCAGCGCACGTTCGGGCACCTGATGGTGGACGGGCCGGGGGAGCGCGCGGACGTGCCCGCGTCGGTGGACCACATCGCCCTGGACCCGCTGGACCCCGCGTTCGTCCCGGAGGTGTTCGTACGGGCGCTGCGCGCCAGGGACACCGAGGTCAAGCGGGCGCTGCTGGACCAGACCCTGATCAGCGGGGTGGGCAACATCTACGCCGACGAGGCGCTGTGGCGCTCCGGGCTGCACGGGCGGCGCGGCACCCGGGGGCTGACCCGGGCGCAGGCGGAGACGCTGCTGGGGCACGTGCGCGAGGTCATGGCCGAGGCGCTGGAGGTGGGCGGCACCACCTTCGACGGGCTGTACGTCAACGTCAACGGCGAGAGCGGCTACTTCGCCCGGGGCCTCAACGCCTACGGGCGCAGGGACCGGCCCTGCGGCCGGTGCGGGACCCCGATCGTGCGGGAGTCGTTCATGAACCGCTCCTCGTTCAGCTGCCCCGCCTGCCAGCGCCCCCCGCGGCTGTCGCGCACGGCCTGACCGGGCTGTGACGGGTGGTGCCGGAGGGGTTTTCCGGGTCCGGATCGGCCCCGGGACCACTCGGTGAGGAAAGTGTCTCCCCAAGGTAAGGAAGAGGAACGGTCATGAACGGCGGCGACGAGGTCGTCCGGCTGACCGCGTGGGTGCGCGGACACGTCCAGGGTGTGGGTTTTCGCTGGTGGACGCGGTCCCGGGCGCTGGAACTGGGGCTGGTGGGGGCCGCCACCAACCTCGCGGACGGCCGTGTCGAGGTCGTCGCGGAGGGCTCCCGCCAAGCCTGCGAGGAGCTTCTTGAACGCCTCAAGGGCGGCGGAACACCCGGACGTGTGGACTCTGTGGTCGAACGTTGGGGTCCGGTCGGGGGGACGTTCACCGGTTTCGTCGAACGGTGAGTATCCTGGATGGGTAACGCGATTCGAGACGCACCCCGCGACCGCGGCGGTCGGAACCGAAGACTCGTGGCAGGGTCTCGCGGGGCGTGTCGACGATCACCGTGCGTTCCCGCACGTCACCGGTCCGGCCGGGGTGGTCCTTTTCGCATCGCGTTGCCGTCACCTGCCCGGGATTTCTCACTCCGGGTCGCGGTGGTTACCGACTGTTTGTAATCCAATCTTGACCAGTGGCGCGCCTAGTGAGACTCTGGAAGGCACACCGCGCAACCTTCCACCCGCGTGGAAGAAACATCCGTGAACGCCGAAGTGCACGTCACGGAGAAAGAAATCCCGCGGGGTGTCGCATGCGCGAAATCACGACTGGTCACTCAGTGTGGAGGACCCATATCATGGCGAAGGCTCTGTTCGGCCACGTCGGCGGCTCCGACCCTCGTATGGTCCAGGAGATGCGACGGCTTCAGAAGCGGGTGCGCGACCTCGAGGACGAGGTCAGCCGGCTCCAGGCGCGCAACGACCAGCTCAACATGGCGGTCAGCGACGTCACCGGTGCCACCGAACGCGAGCCCGCGCTCGCCTGATCCGCGTGTTCCGCGACCGGTCCGAACCGGCTCGCGCACGTCGTGCACAATCCATCGGCGGGGACGCCGCAGAAAGTGTTGAGGCGTCCCTTGAACCCCCGGTGGAGTTCCACCGGTCCACAAGTCCACCAGCCGCATTCTTTCCTTTTCCATTGCGGCCTCTTTTCCTTTAGTACCCGGCGGACCCCGTCACAACCCTCCGTGTCCGCCGGTTATCCCCCCTCCTTTTCTCTCCCCCGCGGAAGCCGGGGGGAGAGGTTCGAAGAACGCGCCGCCCGGGGCGGAGCCGCTCCGCCCGGCGACGCGTCCCCCGCCGCCGCACCGCGCCGATCACCGCACCCCGGTCACCGCTTCGTGGCACCCTTGTACGGGTCGACCCGCGTCACCGCCCCAGGGAACGCGGCGCGAACGCTCGGTGGCCACTGCGGGAGGTGTGGGTGTATCTGAAGAATCTGACGCTGCGCGGCTTCAAGTCGTTCGCGTCGGCCACCACCCTGCGCTTCGAACCGGGCATCACCTGTGTGGTGGGCCCCAACGGCTCGGGCAAGTCCAACGTCGTCGACGCACTCTCCTGGGTGATGGGCGAGCAGGGGGCCAAGTCCCTGCGCGGCGGCAAGATGGAGGACGTCATCTTCGCGGGGACCTCCACCCGCCCCGCGCTGGGCCGCGCCGAGGTCAGCCTCACCATCGACAACTCCGACGGCGCCCTGCCCATCGACTACACCGAGGTCACCATCAGGCGGACGATGTTCCGCAACGGCGGCTCGGAGTACGCCATCAACGGCGACACCTGCCGCCTCCTCGACATCCAGGACCTGCTCAGCGACTCCGGCATCGGCCGGGAGATGCACGTCATCGTCGGCCAGGGCCAGCTCGACACCGTCCTGCACGCCGGCCCCGAGGAGCGCCGCTCCCTCGTGGAGGAGGCCGCCGGCATCCTCAAGCACCGCAAGCGCAAAGAGAAGGCGATCCGCAAGCTCAACGCGATGCAGGGCAACCTGGACCGGGTCACCGACCTCACCGCCGAGCTGCGCCGCCAGCTCAAGCCGCTGGGCCGCCAGGCCGAGCTGGCCCGCCGGGCCGCCGTCATCCAGGCCGACCTGCGCGACTCCCGGCTGCGGCTGCTCGCCGACGACATCGTCACCCTCACCGAGCAGCTCGCCAAGGAGGAGGCCGACGAGAAGGAGGTCCTGCTCCGCCGGGCCGCCGTGGAGGCCTCCCTCGCCCAGGCACAGGAGCGCGAGTCCGAGCTGGACGCGCAGGCCGCCGAGGCCGCCCCCGCCCTGGCCCGCGCCACCGAGACCTACCACTCCCTCTCCCGGCTCACCGAGCGGCTGGACGCCGTGCGCGGCCTGGCCTCCGAGCGCTTCCGCAACCTCGCCGCCGTCGGCGACGAGCCCGCCCACCGGCGCGACCCCGAAGAGCTGGAGATGGAGGCCGAGGAGGCGGCCGCCCAGGAGGAGGAGCTGCTCGCCCGGCTGGACGAGGCACGCGAGGTCCTGGAGACCGCCGTCACCGAGCGCGGCGCCGCCGAGGACGCCCTGCACCGCGAGGAGAAGCGCCTGGAGGCCGCGGGACGGGCCGCCGCCGAGCGCCGCGAGCAGCTGGTCCGCCTGTCCGCGAGCGTCGAGGGGCTGCGCGGCCGCCTGTCCTCCGGAGAGGCGGAGATCACCCGCCTGGAGGAGGCCGCCGCCCAGGCCGCCGAACGCGCCGAGCAGGCCCAGGCCGAGTACGAGATGGCCGCCGAGGAGGCCGCCGGCCTCGACGAGGGCGACGCCGAGATCGACGCGGCCCAGGAGGAGGCGGCCGCCGCGCTCGCCGCGGTCGAGGCCGAGCTCAACCGGCTGCGCGACGCCGAGCGCTCCGCCGAGGGCGAGCGGGCGGCGCTGGCGGCCCGCAAGGAGGCACTCGAACTCGGGCTCGCGGGCAAGGACGGCGCCGCCGCCCTGCTCGGCTCCGACCTGTCCGGCCTGCTCGGCTCGCTGGCATCCCTGGTCCAGGTGGAGCCCGGCCGGGAGGCCGCCGTGGCCGCCGCCCTGGGCGCGGCCGCCGGGGCCGTCGCGGTCGCCGACCCCGACACCGCCGTCGCCGCCCTGGAACTCCTGCGCGCCGAGGACGCCGGCCGGGCCGGGATCGTCATCGCCGGGGCCGTGCCCGCCGTCCCGCGCGCGGACTGGCCCCAGCCCCCGCCCGGGGTCCGCTACGCCGTGGACGCGGTCACCGCCCCCGAGCACCTGTCCGGCCCGGTCACCGCCCTGCTCGACCGGGTGCTGCTGGCCCCCGACCTGTCCGCCGCCCGCGACCTGGTCGCCAAGATGCCCGGCGTGCGCGCCGTCACCCCTGACGGGGACGTCCTGGCCGGGGCACTGGCCCACGGCGGTTCGGCCGCCGCGCCCAGCCTCCTGGAGGTCCAGGCCGCCGTCGACGAGGCCGCCGCGAAGCTGGAGGCCGCCACCGCCGCGGCCGCCACCGCCGCCGAGGAGCTGGACGCCGCCAAGGCCGAGCGCGCCGAGCTGTCCGCCCGGGTCCAGGAGCTGACCGCCCGCCGCCGCCAGGGCGACCGCAAGCGCAACGAGACCGCCCAGCGCCTGGGCAAGCTCGGCGGCCAGGCCCGCTCCGCCGAGGCCGAGTCCGAACGGTACGCCGCCGCGGCGGCCCGGGCCGCCGCCGCCCGCGGTGAGGACGCCGAGAAGCTGGCCCGGCTGGAGGAGCGGCTCGCCGAGGCCGAGGAGATGGCCGCCTCCCTGGAGGAGGAGGCCCCCGACCCGGAGGTGCGCGACGAGCTGGCCGCGCAGGCCTCGCGCGCCCGCGCCGCCGAGATGGAGCGCCGCCTGGCGGTGCGCACCGCCGAGGAGCGCGCCCGCGCCGTCGCCGGACGCGCCGAGCGGCTGCTCGCCCAGGCCGCCGAGGAGCGGCGGGCCGCCGAGCGCGCCGAGCAGCGCCGGGCCCTGCGCGGCGCGCAGGCCACCCTCGCCGAGGCCGTTGCCGAGGGTGCCCGCCTGGCGCTGGAGCGCATCGCCGAGTCCCTGGCCGCCGCCGAGACCGAGCGGGCCGCCGCCGAGGCGCAGAAGGAGGCCCGCGACGCCGAGCTGCGCACCGTGCGCGCCCGCGTCCGCGAGCTGTCCGTGGACCTGGAGAAGCTCACCGGTTCGGCGCACAGCGGCGAGATGGCCCGTGCCGAGCGCCGCCTGCGCCTGGAGCAGCTGGAGGCCAAGGCGATGGAGGAGATGGGCGTGGACGTGCCCACGCTCGTCGCCGAGTACGGACCGGCCGTGCCGGTGCCGCCGCCCGCCGAGGCGGGCGAGGACGGCGTCGCGGTGCCGTACGTGCGCGAGGTGCAGCTCAAGCGGGCCAAGGCGGCCGAGCGCCAGCTCAACCAGCTCGGCAGGATCAACCCGCTGGCGCTGGAGGAGTTCGCCGCACTGGAGGAGCGGCACGCCTTCCTCAACGCCCAGCTGGAGGACCTCAAGAAGACCCGGCGCGACCTGATGGAGATCGTCCAGGAGGTGGACGCCCGGGTGCAGGAGGTGTTCGCCTCCGCCTACCTGGACGTGGAGCGCGAGTTCTCGGCGATCTTCGGCCGGCTGTTCCCGGGCGGTGAGGGGCGGCTGCTGCTCACGGACCCCGACGACATGCTCACCACCGGAATCGAGGTGGAGGCCCGCCCTCCCGGCAAGAAGGTCAAGCGGCTGTCGCTGCTGTCGGGCGGTGAGCGCTCGCTGACCGCGGTGGCGTTCCTGGCGGCGATCTTCAAGGCCCGCCCCTCGCCCTTCTACGTGATGGACGAGGTCGAGGCGGCACTGGACGACACCAACCTCCAGCGGCTGCTGGTGATCTTCGAGGAGCTGCGGGAGTCCTCCCAGCTCATCGTGATCACCCACCAGAAGCGCACGATGGAGGCGGCCGACGCCCTCTACGGGGTCACCATGCAGGGCGACGGCATCTCCCAGGTCATCAGCCAGAAGCTCGAACGCCCCGCCTGACGCCCGCTCCCGGCCGGGCCCCGGACGCGAGGCGGCCGCCCCCTCCGGAGAGGGGGCGGCCGCGGAGCGGGGAGGGGTCAGCCCCGGTCGATGGTGATGACCGGGGAGGTCCAGGTCTCCCAGTGGTCGGGGTTCGACTCGTCGCCGAGCGCCTTGAGGGCGCGCAGCTCCAGCCGGTAGCCGCCGTTCTTCACGTGCTTGACGCGGCCGTGCGCGTCGACGTAGGTGCCGTCCCACACGTAGCTGTGGAACGAGGTCGGCGTGGCGTTGCGGCCGACGTGGTCGACCGACAACGCGATGTTGTTGCGCGGGTGGACCGGGCGGCCCGTGCGCTCGTTGATGATCACCATTTCCAGCCTGGTGACGTGGTGGTCGAAGTGCGCGATGACGTACGGGGCGTCGGGCAGGCCGTCCACCCACTCCAGGGTGTAGGTGTGGCCCTCGGGGCGGTTCTCGAAGGAGCCGCCGGAGGCGCACTCCAGACCGGAGAAGGCGTCGCAGTCGGTGATCGAGGTCAGCCAGGGCAGGCCGTACTCGGTCGGGGCCAGCGCCGGGATCTCCTGGTAGTTCCCGTTGTAGGCGGCGTAGGGGACCCGGAAGGTCTCGCCGTCGGCCTGGGAGACCACCACGTACCCGCCGTAGATCATCTGCGAGTAGTCGCGGGCGGGCGGGGTCACGGTCACCCGGACGTCCACGGAGGCGCCCGCGGCGACGGTCACCTCGTCGGAGTCGAACGCCACGTCGGCGGAGCCGTCGTTGAAGCTCGGCGCGAAGGTGTCCCCGTGGGTGCCCAGCGCGCTCTCGTGGGACAGCTCGTAGACGGCCTCGGCGTCACCGTCGTTGGTGATGGTGACGGTCGCCGTGGCCGGGCCCTCGGTCGCGCCCAGGGACAGCTTGCCCGGGGTGACCGTGGTGGTGGCCAGCACCGCGCCGGGGATGTCGAGCATGCCCGCGCCCTGGCGGTGGACGTTGTCCAGGAGGCCGAGGCCGGGGTTGCCCCACCAGGCCTTGGGGTCGGCGCTGTTCTGGATGACGGTGCGCACCTCGTGGGAGTCCAGGTCGGGGCGGGCCTGCAGGAGCAGGGCCACACCGCCCGCCACGTGCGGCGACGACATCGAGGTGCCGCTGATGGTGGCGTATCCGCCCTTGGCCATGGGGTAGGTCGAGTTGATCAGACCGCCCGGGGCGCCGATGTCCGGCTTGACGGTGAGGTCGGCGGCCAGGCCGTAGGAGCTGAAGGAGCTGATCAGCCCGCCGGTCGGGTTGGGGACGGTGGCGGTCTGGTCGGTCCAGGACAGGGTGACCGGCTCGGAGCCCTCCAGCAGCTCCAGCAGGTGGGCGCCGGAGGCGTCGGAGACGCCGATGGAGAAGGCCTCGCCCGCGGCGACGCCGCCGCCCGCGAACAGGCCGGAGACGTTGTTGTAGATGACGACGCCGGTGGCGCCGGCCGCCACCGCCGCGTCGTACTTCTCGGCGAAGGTGCAGCTGCCGCGGATGATGAGCGCGGTGCGCCCGGTCATGTCGCCGACCTCGTCACCGAGGGAGGTGCAGGCGCGGCCGGCCACGGCGAGCGGGTCGGTGCCGCCCGAGGTGGGCGGTGCCGGGGCGTCGTCCATCTCCATGTAGGGGATCGTCTCGCCGCTGGGGTCGGCGACCGCGCTGGCGGCCCGCACGTGGGTGTTGTCGAAGGAGGCCACACCGATGACGTTCTCGCCCAGGCCGGGCGCGCCCGCGGAGTACAGGCCGGTCGCGCCCTCGTTGCCGATGGAGGCGACCACGACCATGCCCTCGTCGACCAGGTTGTCGGAGGCGGTGGCGGTGGGGTACTGCGGCCAGGAGTGGGAGGAGCCGATGCTCATGTTGAGCACGTCCATGTCGTCGGCCAGAGCCTGCTCCATGGCCGCGATCATGATGTCGGAGGTGGTGGAGCCGGTGCAGCCGAACACCTTGTAGGCGCCGAACACCACGTCGGGGGCCACACCGGTGACCTCGCCCTCGGCGCCGACGATGCCCGCGACGTGGGTGCCGTGGCCGTTGCAGTCCTGGGGGTCGGCGTCGGGCGCCGGGACCGCGTCCGGGTCCTGGGCGTTGAAGTCGTCGCCGACGAAGTCGTGGCCGGCGACCACGCGGTCGTTGGGGAAGCCGCCGCCGCCCAGGTCCGGGTGGGTGTAGTCGACGCCGGTGTCCATGATGGCGACCCGGACGCCCTCGCCGGTCAGGCCGAGCTCGTTCTGGGCGGTGTCGGCGCCGGTCATGGGCAGGGCCGTGTCGAGGTCGGGGGTGCTCTCCCGGGCCTCGGGGATCTCGTAGGTGACGACGGGGTAGATCGCCCGGACCCCGGGGATCTCCCGGGCGGTGCTCACCTGGGCGTCGTCCATCTCGACCGAGAAGCCGTTCCACAGGTCGGTGAAGGAGTGGCGTTCGTCGTACTCCAGGCCGTACTCGCCGGCCTCGGAGCGGAACTCGTCCTGTTCGGCGTCGACCTTCGCGGCGGAGGTGCCCTGAGTGGTGGGCGGGCTCTCCAGCTCGATGAACCACAGGCCGTTCGCCTGGTGGACGAGTTCTCCGTCCTCGGGGGTGGGAACGGGGTGCAGGGGCGCGAGCTCCGAGATCTCGTCGGCTCCCGCGGGGGCGGCGGAGACGAGGCCCGCCAGGAGGGTCAGACCGGCGAGAGACGCCAGGCGTTTACGGTGGGGTGCCACCTTGTCAACACATCCCTTCTCTGTGCGCGCCTCGGGACGCCGGGGGAATGGTGGCGGGACAGCCCGTGGGGGTACGGGAGTACACGGTTGGGGCTATACACCGCGTCAAGTCCTTACTCGGTTAAATGGCGCGCATAGCAACGAGATCATTGCTGTGCGCCATCTCTGTGTCAATGTTCACTAAGACTCAATATGGCCACACGGAGCGTGAAAGCGCTCCCAGGTGGTGGATGTTGCGCAAAGTGAGAAAAACAGGCGATCTTCCCCTTTGGTGTGGTTTCCTCCGTGGGCAGGATTCCGGTACCCGGTCCCCCTTCTCTGGCAGATCCGAAAAAGCCGCAGGTGAGCGCGGTCCCCGCCCGGCCGGTCCGTGCCGGGCGCGCACCAGTACAGTGGAGGAGCCGGTCCGCCCGAACCCGGGCCGACCGGCCGGTGTCGACCGAGCGAAGTCCGGTACCGCGGCCCGGAAGGGCCGCCCAACCCGGCGCTGCCCCGCAACCGTGAAGCCCCGCCCGACGGGGACGAGCCGGGTCGCCTCGCCGACGCCGTTCGACCCCGTCCTCGTGGGAGGGACAGGCCGTCCTCCGCCAAGGCCGCTCCCCTTCCCCCGGTTCCACAAGGAGCACCGTGCGGATCGCACCCCGACTTCCCGTCGTCCTGCTGGGCGCCGCGCTCGCCCTCACCGCCTGCGGCGGCCCGGGCGAGGAGCCCGAACCCGCAGAGTCCCCCGAGCCGGGCACCGGGAGCGCCGCCCCGGCCTGCGCGCCGCCCCCGGCCGACCCGGACCGCCCCGGCGTCGGCGACGGCACCTTCCCCGTGACCCTCACCGACTTCACCGGCGAGGTCACCCTGGAGGCCGCCCCCGAGCGGATCGTCTCCCTCTCCCCGAGCCACACCGAGATGCTCTTCGCCATCGGCGCGGGCGACCTGGTCGAGGCCGCCGACGAGTACTCCAACCACCCGCCCGAGGCCCCCACCACCGACCTGAGCGGGTTCACGCCCAGCGTCGAGGCCATCACCGAGTATGACCCCGACCTGGTCGTCATGTCCGACAGCACCGCCGAGGTCGCCGGACAGCTCGGCGAGGTGGACATCCCCACCCTGGTCCTGCCGGCCGCCGCCACGCTGGAGGACACCTACGCCCAGATCCGGCTGCTCGGCGACGCCACCGGCCACAGCGAGGACGCCGACGCCGAGGCGACCCGGGTCGAGACCGAGTTCACCGAGGTCGTCGAGGAGGTCTGCGCCGAGGCGGGCGACAGCGGCCTGAGCTTCTACCAGGAGCTCGACGAGACCCCCTTCGCCGCCACCTCCTCCACCTTCGTCGGCCAGATCTACTCCTCGTTCGGCCTGGTCAACATCGCCGACGCGGCCGACGAGGACGGCGCCGCCGGGGGCTACCCGCAGCTCTCGCAGGAGTACGTGGTCGAGGAGAACCCCGACCTGGTCTTCCTGTCCTACGGCGACGAGGCCGCCGTGCAGGCCGTCGCCGAGCGCCCCGCCTTCGACACCGTCACCGCCGTGCAGAACGACGCCGTCTACCTGCTCGACGCCGACATCGCCTCCCGGTGGGGACCGCGCGTGGTCGACTTCGCCCGTCTCGTCGGCGACGCCGTCCTCGAGAACGCGGACAAGTAGTGCCCCGGGGTGTCGTCGGCGCCCCCCTCGGCTGGGGGGCGGGCGGTCTGGCGGTCCTGGCCGCCGCCGTCCTCTTCGGGATCTCCGCGGGAGCGGCCTCCCTGTCCGCCGGCGACATCGTCCTGCACCTGCTGAGCCTCCTGCCGCTCGACGTCGAGTCACCGCTCACCGAGCGGCAGGCGGCCCTGCTGGTCGAGCTCCGCCTGCCCCGCGTGGCCATGGGCGCCGTCGTCGGCGCCCTGCTGGCCACCGCGGGCGCCGCCTACCAGGGCGTCTTCCGCAACCCGCTGGCCGATCCCTACCTGCTGGGCGCCGCCGCCGGTGCCGGGCTGGGCGCCACCGCGGTCATCGTCTTCGGCGCCCAGATCAGTGCCGAGCCGCGGGCGCTGGTGCCGGTGGCCGCGTTCGCCGGTGCGCTGTTCGGGGTCGCCGCCGCCTACCTGCTCGGCGCCACCGCGGGCGGAGGCGGCACCGCCTCGCTCGTCCTGGCCGGGGTGGCCGTGTCCTCGTTCCTGTCCGCGGTCCAGACCTTCGTCCAGCAGATGGGCACCGACCAGTTGCAGCGCATCTACGCCTGGCTGCTGGGCGGGCTGGGGCGCGGCGGCTGGGACGACGTGCGCCTGGTCGCCCCCTACGCGGTGACCGGGATGCTCGTCCTGCTCGTCTGCGGCCACCTGCTGGACATGCTCGCGCTGGGCGACGACAAGGCCGTCAGCCTGGGGCTGGACCCCGCGGTCGTGCGCATCGTCGTGATCTCCGCCGCGTCGCTGGCCACCGCCGCCGCGGTGTCGGTGAGCGGCCTCATCGGGTTCGTCGGCATCGTCGTGCCGCACATCGTGCGCCGCCTGGTGGGGTCGAGCTACCGGGCGATCCTGCCGGTCTCCATGATCGTCGGCGCCGCCTTCCTGGTCGCCGTGGACATCGTCGCGCGCACCGTGGTGGCTCCGGCCGAGCTGCCCATCGGGGTGGTCACCGCGTTCCTGGGGGCGCCGTTCTTCGTGCTGATCCTGCGGACCACGCGCAACCGCTCCGTCTGAGCGCGGCGCCGGGGGCCGCGTCCGGACACCGGTTCGTTCCCGGCACGCCACCCCGGCGTGATGCGATCGCGTCGAACACTCTGGGAGACTGGGCGGGCTATGGAAATCTACTTGCTCGCAGGTCTTGCCATCGTCGTCGTGCTCCTGGCCGTCGGCGGCTTCTACCTGGTCAGGACCCGGCGTTCGGTCGCGCCGGGTGAGGAGGAGACCGCCCCCGAGGTCACCGGGGAGACGAAGCCGGCCGCCCCGGAGGACCGGGAGAAGGACGGGGGCGTCGACGTCCTCCCGCCCGCCCAGGCGCCCCCGGTGCGGGAGGGGGCGACCGCCGCCCCCGCCGAACCCGAGCTGGAGACGCCCCCGCCCTCGGCCGGGCGCATGGTCCGGCTGCGCGCCCGGCTGGCCCGGTCGCAGAGCACCCTGGGCCAGGGGCTGCTCAACCTCCTGTCCTCCTCCTCGCTGGACGAGGACGCCTGGGAGGAGATCGAGGACACCCTCATCACCGCCGACATCGGCGTCACCTCCGCCACGCAGATCGTGGAGAACCTGCGCACCAAGGTCAAGGTGCTGGGGACCCGCGACCGGGACGAGGTCCGCGCCCTGCTGCGCGAGGAACTGCTCGCCCAGATCCGCACCGACGCGGACCGCGGGGTGCGCACCGCCCCGCACGGCGACCGCCCCGCGGTCATCATGGTCGTCGGCGTCAACGGCACGGGGAAGACCACCACCACGGGCAAGCTGGCCCGGGTGCTGGTGGGCGACGGCCGCTCGGTCGTCCTGGGCGCGGCCGACACCTTCCGCGCCGCCGCCAGCGAGCAGCTCCAGACCTGGGGCTCGCGGGTGGGCGCGCCGGTCGTGCGCAAGGAGGAGGGCGCCGACCCGGCCAGCGTGGCCTTCGACGCCGTGGCGCGGGGTATCGCCGACGGCGCCGACACGGTCATCATCGACACCGCCGGGCGCCTGCACACCAAGACGGGCCTGATGGACGAGCTCGGCAAGGTCAAGCGGGTGGTGGAGAAGAAGTCCCAGGTGGACGAGGTCCTGCTGGTGCTGGACGCCACCACCGGCCAGAACGGCCTGCGCCAGGCGCGGGTGTTCGCCGAGGTGGTCAACGTGACCGGCATCGCGCTGACCAAGCTGGACGGCACCGCCAAGGGCGGCATCATCGTGCAGGTCCAGCGGGAGCTGGGCGTGCCGGTGAAGCTGGTCGGCCTGGGCGAGGGCCCCGACGACCTGGCGCCGTTCGACCCCGAGGTCTTCGTGGACGCCATCCTCGGCTAGGAGCGCTTCCCGTCCCACGGTGGCCGGTCATCCCCGCGGGGATGACCGGCCACCGTCGTCTCCGGGGCGCCGCAGCCGGCACTGTGACCCACGTCATCCAATTGAAATACCGGTGTTACACGCGGTGGTGACTTCCTGGCAATGACTCCGTCATCCCCGTGAGATGTCGCTCTGCGTGCCGGAAGTGTTGCGCAAGGTTGTCCAGGGGCGCCGTGGCCGGGGGAGGTGCACGTGCATTGGCCGCTTGCGGGGGGTCCGTTCACGGGTCGTTAACACGACTGGCTGTCCTTTTACGCCGGTGCAACACGTCGGGCGCCGTCGAGAAACACCCCGGTCGGACAGTTGCGTGCGTGGTGATCTGCATCGGGCCCGATGATGCGCTCGCTGACTGCCGCCCTCACAGACAATCCCCCGTCCGTCCTATGGAGGCGACGTAATGATTGACACCGGCACGACGGCCTGGCTGTTGACCAGTGCCGCGCTCGTGATGCTCATGACACCGGGCCTGGCCTTCTTCTACGGCGGCATGTCGCGGGCCAAGAGCGTCCTGAACATGATGCTCATGAGCTTCGCCAGCATCGCGGTCGTCAGCGTGCTCTGGGTCCTGGTCGGCCACTCCCTGACCTACGCCGAGGGCGTCGGGCCCCTGCAGGCGTTCATCGGCGGCTTCGACTACGTCGGCCTGAGCTCGCTGATCGGCGAGATCGACGCCGAGGGCGGCTACCCGCTCCTGGTCGACGCCGGCTTCCAGATGATGTTCGCGATCATCACCGTCGCCCTGATCAGCGGTGCCATCGCCGACCGCGCCAAGTTCGGCGCCTGGCTGCTGTTCGCCCCGGTCTGGGCGCTGCTGGTCTACTTCCCCGTCGCCCACTGGGTCTGGGGCGACGGCTGGATCGAGACCATGTCCATCGGCGGCTACAACGTCATCGACTTCGCCGGCGGTACCGCGGTCCACATCAACGCCGGCGCCGCAGCCCTGGCCCTGACCTTCGTGCTCGGCCGCCGCAAGGGCTTCGGCTCCGAGTCGATGCGCCCGCACAACCTGCCGTTCGTCCTGCTGGGCACCGCCCTGCTGTGGTTCGGCTGGTTCGGCTTCAACGCCGGCTCCGCCTACGCCGCCGACGCCAGCGCCGCCCTGGCCCTGGTCAACACCCAGGTCGCCACCGCCGCCGCCACCGCCGCCTGGATGCTCGTCGAGCGCATCCGCTACGGCAAGGTCAGCGCCCTGGGCTTCGCCTCCGGCGCCATCGCCGGCCTCGTCGCGATCACCCCGGCCGCCGCCAACCTCACCCCGCTCGGCGCCATCGCGCTCGGCCTCGTCGCCGGCGGTGTCTGCGCGTACGCCATCAGCTGGAAGTTCAAGTTCAAGTACGACGACGCCCTGGACGTGGTCGGCATCCACATGGTCGGCGGCATCATCGGCTGCCTGGCCCTGGGCTTCCTGGCCGCCGACGCCGCGGGCGGCACCGACGGCCTCCTCTACGGGGGCGGCATCGGCCTCCTCGCCGTCCAGGCCGTCTCGGTCGTCGGCGTCATGCTCTACTCCTTCGTCGCCACCTACGTCATCGGCAAGGTCATCGACCTCGTCATCGGGTTCCGCATCCCCGAGGAGGTCGAGACCAACGGGCTCGACCACGAGCTCCACGCCGAGTCGGCCTACGCCTTCGACGAGCTCGACGAGCTCGAGGCGGAAGCGGTCTCCTCGCCGACGCCTCCGGGCGGGGAGGCGGCCTCATCGCAGGCCAAGGCCTAGTCTTCAACGTTGAGGCCGGAGGTCTTGCGCCGCTGACGCGGTGAGGTGATCCAGGGGCCGACGGGGAGTGATCCCCGTCGGCCCCGCTCCTGTTTTCCGAGAACGTGGCTTTCGTGGCATATGTGGCATTAATGGCCGGATGTTGGCCGTGCTCCGTGCCGTGGTTCGATACCCTTGCCACGCGGTGTGGTCGGGGGTCGGACACCGCGGAGGCCGGACACGCGGCCGGATCGTGCGAAACGCCCGTACCTCCCCGAACCCGCGAGCGCACGGGCGCATCCCAGGGGGCGAACGGGTCGAGGGGGCGCACCCCGACCGGACTCCCGGAAGAAACCACGCTGATTCGTACGTGCCCCGCACAGCGGGGTCAGGAGGCAAGATGGCGCCGGTCATTCACAACAGGCTTCGCAGAGGCGGGCGCACCGCACTCGCCGCGGCGGGTGCGACGGTCGTGCTCGGCCTGGCCGGATGCTCCATCGACCTGAGCAACCTGCGCCCCGGCGGCGAGGAGGAGCCCAGCCCCGAGCCCGCCGAGCCGGTGGCCGCGGCGCCCCTGGTGGAGCAGGCGCTGGAGGACCTCGCCGGGTACCAGGGCCTGGTCGCCACCGGCCAGGTCGCCCAGAGCGTGGGCGCCGACGTGCGCGACGCCGCGCTCACCGTCGCCGACGGCGGCGCCGCCAGCGGCACCATCCGCTCCGGCAGCATCGAGGCCGACGTCATCAGCGCCGACGGGCGGATCTTCATCCGGGCGCTCGAGGACTTCTGGCTCGACCAGGGCGTCTTCGCCCCCGACTTCGACGAGTTCGACGGCAACTGGGTGCGCGCCTCCACCGCCCAGGCCGGGATCAACCCCAGCGCAGTCCTCGCCCCGCCGGTCCTCGCCGAGATCCTCGGCGGCATCGAGCTGGAGTCGGACGAGGCCGTCGAGGAGAACCTGGACGGCACCCTCACCCACCGCATCGACCTGGCGGGCGAGCGCAACCAGATGTGGATCGACGCCGAGAGCGGCCGGATCAAGCGCATCGCCATCGAGGAGCTCGTGGCCCCGGAGGCCGAGAGCGGCCCCCAGGTGCGCCTGGACCTCGCCGAGGCCGACACCGCCGCCGTGGAGGAGCTCTACGACGGGGTCATCGCCACCACCACCGACGAGCTCGGCTCCGCGCGGGACGCGCGCATCGAGGTCGGATGGGACGGCCAGGCCGAGATGACCTGTGAGGACGGCCCCAACTGCACGTGGTCGGGCACCGTCCGCGACTCCGCCGGAACCGGGAGCGGCACGGTCGCCGTCCGCATGGACGTGACCTTCAGCAACTCCGAGATCGGCGAGCAGACCTGCAGCGACAGCGGCAACCTGGAGGCGGGCGGCACGCTGGACCTGGCGTGCAGCGCCGACTACAACATCGTCAGCGAGACCCAGCAGACCTACACGATCGACGGCAACGCGACCCTGAGCACCCGGGGCCTGCCCTCCGGCCAGCAGGAGAGCATGCTGGAGGCCCTGAACGAGCAGCGGGACGCCACGCTGTCCGGTGAGACCCCCACCGACGAGGAGAGCGCGGAGGAGGGCGGCGACTAGGCCGCGGCTTTCCGGACCCCGACTCCGCCTCGGCCCGCCCGCCGGGGGCCTTCCGGCCCCCGGCGGGCGGGCCGAGGCCGCGGACCCCTTCCCGGGGGAGCCTCCTGCGGCCCCCGGAACCCCGCCGGGGCCTCGACCGCCCCAGCGGAGCGGACCGGCGTCCGAGAGAGGGCCCCGGCCGGCGGCGCCGGGGCCAGGACCGGGGGAGGGGCCGGTGGGCACCGGCCCCTCCGCGCCGTTCCGGGCGTCCCGACGGGTTTCCGCCGGTGTGACGAGGTCCGGGTAGGCTTAGAGACCAATTCCGAGACGAAGGACTGGCCACACTCGTGTTCGAGACGCTTTCCGACCGGCTGACATCGGTCTTCTCCTCGCTGCGGGGCAAGGGGCGCCTGTCCGAGGAGGACATCAACGCGACCGCGCGGGAGATCCGTCTCGCGCTGTTGGAGGCGGACGTCGCCCTGCCCGTGGTCCGTGATTTCATCGCGCGGATCAAGGAGCGCTCCCGGGGCGAGGAGGTCTCCAAGGCCCTCAACCCGGCCCAGCAGGTCATCAAGATCGTCAACGAGGAGCTCATCGAGGTCCTCGGCGGCGAGACCCGGCAGATCCGCTACGCCAAGAACCCTCCCACCGTCATCATGCTGGCGGGCCTGCAGGGCGCCGGTAAGACCACCCTGGCGGGCAAGCTCGCCAAGTGGCTGGCCGCCCAGCGCAACACGCCGCTGCTGGTCGCCGCCGACCTCCAGCGTCCCAACGCGGTCACCCAGCTCCAGGTCGTCGGCGAGCGCGCCGGCGCCCCCGTCTTCGCGCCCGAGCCCGGCAACGGCGTCGGCGACCCGGTCGAGGTCGCGCGCCGGTCCATCGAGTTCGCCGAGCGCAACAACCACAACGTCGTCGTCATCGACACCGCCGGCCGCCTCGGTGTGGACACCGAGATGATGCGCCAGGCGGCGGACATCCGGGACGCCGTCAAGCCCGACGAGATCATCTTCGTCGTCGACGCGATGATCGGCCAGGACGCCGTCAACACCGCCCAGGCCTTCCTGGACGGGGTCGGCTACGACGCGGTCGCCCTCACCAAGCTCGACGGCGACGCGCGCGGCGGTGCCGCACTGTCCATCCGGCACATCACCGGCCGTCCCATCATGTTCGCCTCCACCGGCGAGAAGCTGGACGACTTCGACCTGTTCCACCCGGACCGGATGGCCTCGCGCATCCTGGACATGGGTGACGTGCTCACGCTCATCGAGCAGGCACAGCGCACGTTCGACGAGGCCGAGGTCCAGAAGATGGCCTCGACCATGGCGTCGGACGAGGACTTCACGCTGGACGACTTCCTCCAGCAGATGACGATGGTCCGCAAGCTCGGCCCCATCGGCAACCTGCTCGGCATGATGCCCGGCATGGGCCAGATGCGCGAGCAGATCGAGAACATCGACGACAAGGCCCTGGACCGCCTCCAGGCGATCATCCAGTCGATGACGCCCGGCGAGCGCTCCAACCCGAAGATGATCAACGGCTCGCGCCGCCTGCGCATCGCCAACGGTTCGGGTACCCAGGTCAGCGACGTCAACAACCTGGTCACCCGGTTCTTCGAGGCGCAGAAGGTCATGCGCAAGATGAAGAACGGCGGCATGCCCGGGATCCCCGGCATGCCCGGCATGGGCGGTGGCGGCGGCGGTGGGGCCCGCAAGAAGGCCAAGGCCCAGAAGAAGAAGGGCAAGCAGCGCAGCGGCAACCCGATGAAGGCCCGCCAGCAGGAGTTGGAGCGCCAGCAGCGCCGCAAGGAGCAGCAGGAGAACGCGCAGCCCCAGCTGCCTCCGGGCTTCGGCGGCGGCAAGCAGCCGCAGCTGCCCCCCGCGTTCGGCGGTGGCGGCATGCCGAACATGCCCGACCTGTCCGACTTCAAGCTGCCTGAGAAGTAGGCCACGCCGCGGGGTTGTCCAAGGAACCCGCGGGTGTCTGGCACAATGAGTAGTCGACTAACGGTGGCGGGCCGGCCCTCTAACTAGCCCGCCGCCCACGTCTGTTCCGGTGGGCTCCGCAACCCCACGTGGCCGCCCCACCGGGCGCCTCAACCGTTAATCGGGAGAAGACCACTCCAGTGGCTGTCAAACTGAAGCTCAAGCGTATGGGCAAGATCCGTACGCCCCAGTACCGCATCGTCGTCGCCGACTCCCGCACCAAGCGTGACGGCAAGGCGATCGAGGAGATCGGCAAGTACCACCCCAAGGAGCACCCGAGCCTCATCGAGGTCGACTCCGAGCGGGCCCAGTACTGGCTCGGCGTGGGCGCCCAGCCCTCCGACGCGGTCAAGGTCCTCCTGCGCAAGACCGGCGACTGGCAGAAGTTCAAGGGCCTGGCCGCTCCGGCTCCGCTGAAGGTCGCCGAGGCCAAGGACCCGGAGGCCAAGGAGGCCGCCTTCCAGGCCGCCCTGAAGGAGCTCGTGCTCCCCGGCGCCGAGAAGAAGACCGCCGCTCCGAAGAAGAAGGCGGAGAAGCCCGCCGCCGAGACCGCTGAGGCCGAGAAGTCCGAGGGCGAGGCCTGACGTGCTGGAAGAGGCGCTCGAGCACCTCGTGAAGGGGATCGTTGCGAACACCGACGATGTCCAGGTGCGGGTCAAGAGACTCCGCAAGGGCAAAGTCCTGGAGGTCAGGGTCCACCCCGACGACCTCGGCAAGGTGATCGGCCGTAACGGACGCACCGCCAAGGCCCTGCGCACCGTCATCGGCGCGCTGGCCGGCGGCCGCTACGTCCGCGTCGATCTGCTGGACCTGAACGAAGTGCGCTGACGCGCCTTGCGGGGGTGCCGACCGCGGTCGGCACCCCCGCAGCCGTGCCCGGGGCCCCACACGGCCCCGGGCACGGTCATTTCCCCCGTGCCCCCCGGCACCATGTTTCCCCGCGTCCCGCTCGAGAGCGGGTGGCAGGACGGAGTTCCCATGCGTTTGGTGGTCGGCCGGATCGGCCGCGCCCACGGCATCCGCGGTGACGTCGCCATCGATGTGCGCACCGACACCCCCGAGGAGCGCTTCACCGTCGGTGCGGCCCTGGAGACCGACCGGTCCGGGGTCGGCCCGCTGACCATCGCGTCGGTGCGCGTGCACAGCGGCCGACTGCTGGTGCGCTTCAGGGGCGTGGCCGACCGCACCGCCGCCGAGGCGCTGCGCGGGATCGCCCTGCTCGTGGACTCGGCGGACATCCCGCCCACCGACGACCCGGACGAGTTCCACGACCACGAACTCATCGGCCTGACCGCCGTCACCACCGGCGGCGAGGAGGTCGGCACGGTGGACGACGTGCTCCACCACGCCCAGGACCTGCTGGTGCTGTCCGTCCCCGGCGGCCGCGAGGTGCTCGTCCCGTTCGTCGCCGAGCTGGTCCCCGAGGTGGACGTGCCCGGCGGCCGGATCGTCCTGGACCCGCCCCCGGGCCTGCTCGACCTCGCCGACTGAAGGGCGCACCGTGCGCATCGACATCATCAGCATCTTCCCCGACTACTTCGCGCCGCTGGACCTGTCCCTCATCGGCAGGGCGCGCACCTCCGGGCTGCTCGACGTGCGCGTCCACGACCTCCGCTCGTGGACCCACGACCGGCACAACACCGTGGACGACACCCCCTACGGCGGCGGCCCCGGCATGGTGATGAAGCCCGAGCCGTGGGGCGAGGCGCTGGACGCCGTGGTCGGCGACGCGCCCGCCCGGCTCATCCTGCCCACCCCCAGCGGCCGCCCCTTCCGGCAGGCCGACGCCGAGCGGCTGGCCGGGGAGACACACCTGGTGTTCGGCTGCGGCCGCTACGAGGGCATCGACTCGCGGGTCGCCCAGGACGCCGCCGGGCGGATGCCGGTCGAGGAGTTCAGCATCGGCGACTACGTGCTCAACGGCGGGGAGTCGGCGACGCTGGTCATGGTCGAGGCGATCACCCGGCTGCTGCCCGGGGTGCTGGGCAACCGGGAGTCGGCGGTGCAGGACTCCTTCGCCTCCGGCGGCATGGAGAACCTGGTCGAGGGTCCCGTCTACACCAAGCCCGCCGTGTGGCGCGACCGCGAGGTGCCGCCGGTCCTGCTGTCGGGCGACCACGGCGCGGTCGACCGCTGGCGGCGGGACGAGGCGCTGCGCAGGACCGCGCGCAACCGCCCCGACCTGGTGGCCGCCATGCCCGCGGACTCCCTGGACCGGCGGGACCGGGAGGTCCTGGCCGAGGAGGGTGTACCGGGGGCGACCTGACCAGGCCGTTCGGTTCGCCGCCGGGGATGTGGCAGACTGGGTGGGTTCCCCCCTGGTGACCCCTAGGCATCCGCATGCCGGCGGTACGACGTCGGCCTCTGTGTCGGTCACCCGGGCGGTTCGACAGTCAGACCCTTACGGGCCATCGCCCGCGCACCCCCGCACGCCTGCGGCGCCGGGGTGGGGCGCGGTGCGCTATTGATGAGGATTCGCGAGATGCACACCGCCATTCAGGAGCTGGAGAAGGCCCAGCTGCGTTCCGACGTCCCGGAGTTCCGCCCCGGTGACACCCTCAACGTCCACGTGCGCGTGACCGAGGGCAACCGTACCCGTGTCCAGGTCTTCAAGGGCGTTGTCATCCGCCGCCAGGGCTCCGGCAACCGGGAGACCTTCACCATCCGCAAGGTGAGCTACGGCGTCGGCGTGGAGCGGACCTTCCCGATCCACACCCCGGCCATCGAGAAGTACGAGGTCGCCGCCCGCGGCCGCGTCCGTCGCGCCAAGCTGTACTACCTCCGCGACCTGCGCGGCAAGGCCGCCCGCATCCGCGAGCGCCGCGAGCCCGTCGGCCAGTAGTCGTCCGGTTCCTCTCCGAAGCCACACCCGCGGTTTTCCCGCGAGGTATAAGCTTCGGCACGATGAACACAGACGACAGGGACCTCGGCGCGGACGGGGTTCAGCACGAGGATTCCGCCCGGCCCGGCCCGCAGGAGCACGGCTCCCCACTGGCTCCCGAGTCCGATCAGGACCCGGGGGCCAGTGCTGTCTCCGAAGCCGAGGACACCGATGCGGGGGAGAAGGCGGACGCGCGGATGAGCAAGGAAAAGCAGGGGTCGTTCTGGAAGGAACTGCCCATCCTCATCGTGATCGCCCTGGTTCTGGCGTTCGTGATCAGGACCTGGGTGATGCAGGCGTTCTACATCCCCTCCGGGTCGATGGAGAACACCCTGCTGGTCGGCGACCGGGTGCTCGTCAACAAGGTCGTCTACGAGATCCGGGACATCCGGCGCGGCGAGGTCGTGGTCTTCAACGGCGACGGGTCGTGGGACGACCCCAACACGGTGGTGATCCCCGAGCCGACCAACCCGATCTCGCGCGGCTTCACCTGGGTGCAGCAGCAGCTGGGGGCGGCGCCCACCGGCAAGGAGTACATCAAGCGGGTCATCGGCCTGCCGGGTGACGTGGTGGAGTGCTGTGACGACCAGCAGCGGGTGACGGTCAACGGCGTCGCCCTGGACGAGGAGGACTACCTCTACCCGGGCAGCCTGGCCTCGCACGAGCCGTTCGGCCCGGTCACGGTGCCCGACGGGCACGTGTGGGTGATGGGCGACCACCGGGCGATCTCCTCCGACTCCCGGCGCAACCAGGGCAACCCCGGGGGCGGGGCGGTGCCCATCGACCATGTGGTCGGGCGGGCGTTCGTGATCATCTGGCCCTTCGACCAGGCCGGCGGCCTGGGTGCGCCGGAGACCTTCGCACGCCTGGACGACGACGGCTCCTGAGCGGGGCGGCGGGAACGATCCGAGGAAATCTTCTCGTCCGGGCACGAAAGCCCGTTCCGTGACGCATGATGGATCACAGACCGTGTGGGTCTCGCGTGGAACGTCCCCGGGCCTCTCCCCGTTGGGATGAGAGCGAAGGCCGACGACATGTGGATGACAGGGAGGAACCGGACACCCCGGCCGGAGACTGCAGACGAAAGCGAGCACGTGGATGAGTTCTGAGGACCTGGAGAAGTACGAGGCCGAGATGGAGCTTCAGCTCTATCGCGAGTACCGGGACGTCGTGGGGCTGTTCGGCTACGTCGTGGAGACCGAGCGGCGGTTCTACCTGACCAACCACGTCGACCTGCAGCCGCGTTCCACCGAGAACGGGGAGATGTACTTCGAGGTCGTGATGGAGGACGCCTGGGTCTGGGACATGTACCGACCCGCGAGGTTCGTCCGCAACGTCCGCGTCGTGACGTTCAAGGACGTCAACGTCGAGGAGATCACCAAGGCCGACATCGAGCTGCCCCCCGCGGAGGGCGGCCGGGACTGACGCCGGTTATCCACAGAAAAAGATCGGCCCTGGCGGGACACCGTCCGATCACCGACCGTGGTAGCGGGAGGTGGTCGACGTGGACGTGTACGCCGCGTACCGGAGGGACCTGGGCGGTCTCGGTGAGGAGCTGGCCGCCGCGTTCCTGGAGCGAGCCGGGATGCGCGTGGTGGACCGCAACTGGCGGTGCCCCGCCGGGGAGATCGACATCGTGGCCCGGGACGGCCCCGTGCTGGTCGTGGCCGAGGTCAAGACCCGCACCCGGCTGTTCCACGGCCACCCGCTGGAGGCCATCGGGAGGCACAAGCGCAGGCGGCTGCGCCGCCTGGGCCGGGCCTGGGCCCACGCCCGCCGGGTCCCCGGGCGCCCGCTGCGCGTCGACGGGTTGGGCGTCCTGCTCCGTGACGGCCGGGTGTACGTGTCCCACGAGCGGGGCCTGTCATGAGCGCCCCGCCGGGACCCGGGCCCGGGTGTGCGCTGCCGCCCCGCGGCCCCTCCGGGGAGGTTCCTGAACCCCGGCCCCGCGAGCGCGGGCTTCTGCTGCCCCCGCGCCGGAGCGCCCTGTCGGGACCCGGGCCCGGGTGTGCGCCGTCGCCCCGCGGCCCCTCCGGGGAGGTTCCTGAGCCCCGGCCCCGCGAGCACCGGCCTCTGAGGGTCCCGCGCCGGAGCGCCCCGCCGGTACCGGCCCGCCGCGGGCCCGCGCCGCACCGCCGTCCTCCGCAGGATCCCGCCGGGCGTGCCGGACCCCCGGGGGGAGCGTTCCGCAGCGGCGTCCGGTGCGCGGTACCGGCCCGGGGCGGGAAGCCCGTGCCGCACCTCCGGGGGGCGCGATGATCACGCTCGCCCGGACCCACTGCGTCGCGCTGCTGGGGGTGGAGGGGCACGTCGTCGAGATCGAGGTCCACCTGGGCGGCGGCGATCCCGGCGTCACCCTGGTGGGCCTGCCCGACGCGGCCCTGCGCGAGGCCCGCGACCGCATCCGCGCGGCCCTGGCCAACAGCGGTGAGGCCTGGCCCAGCGGCCAGATCACCATCAGCCTGTCACCGGCCAGCCTGCCCAAGGCGGGCAGCCTCTTCGACCTGGCCATCGCCGCCGCCATCCTGGCCGCCGAGGGGGCGGTGCCCCCGGACCCGCTGGCGGGCTCGGTCCTCATCGCCGAGCTGGGGCTGGACGGCCGGACCCGGCCGGTGCGCGGGGTGCTGCCCGCGGTGATCGCCGCCCGGGAGAGCGGCCACGACCGGTTCGTCGTGGCCCGCGGCAACGCCGCCGAGGCGGCGCTGGTCCCCGACATCGAGGTGGTCGCGGTCGACTCCCTGGAGGAGCTGTGCCGCTGGGCCAGGGAGGGCCTCCTCCCCGAGGCGCGTCCCCCCGACCCGGCGCCCCGCCCCCGCCGCCCCTCCGACGCCGAGCCCGACCTGGCCGACGTGCTGGGCCAGCCCGTGGCCCGGCGGGCGGTGGAGATCGCCGCCGCGGGCGGACACAACCTGATGATGCTCGGCCCGCCCGGGACCGGGAAGAGCCTGCTGGCCGAGCGGCTGCCCACGGTGCTGCCCCGCCTGGACCCCGCGGCGGCGCTGGAGGCCACCGCCATCCACTCGGTGGCCGGGCTGCTGCCCGCCGGCTCGCCACTGGTCACGGAGCCGCCCTTCGCCGCGCCCCACCACACCTCCACCCGCTCGGCCATCATCGGCGGCGGCAGCGGCCACCCCGCCCCGGGGTGGGTGTCCAAGGCGCACCGCGGCGTGCTGTTCGTGGACGAGGCACCGCAGTTCGGGCGGGGAGTCCTGGACTCGCTGCGCGAGCCGCTGGAACGCGGTGAGGTGGTGCTGGCCCGCGCTTCCTCCACGGTCGTGTTCCCGGCCAGCTTCCAGCTGGTGATGGCGGCCAATCCCTGCCCCTGCGCCAAACCCGGCGCGCTCTGCGACTGCCCGGCCGGGGAGCGGCGCCGGTACTTCTCCCGCATCTCCGGGCCGCTGCTGGACAGGATCGACCTCAAGGTCGAGCTGCCCCAGGTGGGCCGGGCCGAGCTGCTCGCCGACCGGGCCTTCGCCGAGTCCTCGGCGGTGGTGGCCGCCCGGGTGCTCGCGGCCCGGGACCGGGCGGCCCGCCGCCTGTCGCAGACCCCGTGGACGACCAACGCCCGGGTGCCCGGGGCCCACCTGCGCCGGGACTTCCCGGTGGAGCCGGGCGCGCTGCGGATCCTGGGGACGGCCATGGACCAGGGGCGGATCAGCGCCCGCGGGGTCGACAGGACCCTGCGGGTCGCCTGGACGCTGGCGGACCTGGCCGACCGAGACCGTCCGGGGGAGGAGGAGGTGGCCTATGCCTTCGCCCTGTGGTCCGGCCGCGCCTGGTGACGTCGGCGGGGCGGCCACGGCTCCGCCGCGCCGTATCGGAGCGGCGGGCGGAAGGCCGCGGCCCGGGTCGGGCGGCGGGAGGAGCGCGGCTCCGCCGCGCGGCGGAATGGGCGGGCACGGCCGTTCCTCCCCGGGAGGACGCGGCACCCGTGCGCGACAGGGCGGTGCAGGAGTGCGGCCGCCGGGCGGCGGGTGCGATCGCCGTGCGGCGCCGGTGCGGGGCGCAACGGTGGGGCGGGGACGGTCGACCTGCGGGCCGGCGGGCGGCCCCCGCCGCGGGGTGTGGGGGGCGGCGTCCGTGGGCGGGGCGGTGCGGGTGTTCGGATGGCAGGGGAGGGAAGCGGTGGACGAGGACGAGGTGCGGGCCCTGGCGGCGCTGACGACGGTGGCGCCGCCCGGTGACCCGTGGCTGGGCGCGGTGCTCGCCGGACACGGGGCGGCACGGGTGTGGGCGGAGCTGGTCGCCGGGGCGCCGCCGCCGGCCGAGCCCGAGGACGCGGAGGCCGTCGTGGACCGGGAGCGGGTGGAACGGCGCTGGCGGCGCTGGCACACCGCGGCCGCCCGGGTGGACGTCGACGCCCTGCTGGCGGCCTCCGCCGCGGCCGGGGTCAGGTTCGTGGCACCGGGCGACCCCGAGTGGCCCGGCCGACTGGAGGCGCTGGACGCGCCCGGCGGACGCCGCTCCCACGGGCTGTGGGTGCGCGGCCGCGGCGACCTGCGCAACCTGTGCCTGCGCTCGGTGGCCGTGGTCGGCTCCCGGGCGGCCACCTCCTACGGCGAGCACGTCGCCGCCGAGCTCGCCTACGACCTGGCCGAGCGCTCCGTGGCCGTGGTGTCCGGCGGGGCGTACGGCATCGACGGCGCCGCGCACCGGGCCGCCCACGCCGCCGGCGCCACCGTGGTCGTGCTCGCCTGCGGGCCGGACGTGGACTACCCGCGGGGGCACGCCGGGATGTTCACCGACATCGCCCGCACCGGGGTCCTGGTGAGCGAGCGCCCCGTCGGCGCCCGGCCCGGCGCCAAGGACTTCCTCGTCCGCAACCGGCTCATCGCCGCGCTCACCCCCGGCACCGTGGTGGTGGAGGCGGGGCGGCGCAGCGGGGCGCTCAACACCGCCGCGCACGCCGTCGAGCTGCACCGGGTCCTCATGGCCGTCCCCGGCCCGGTCACCTCGGCGATGTCGGTCGGCTGCCACCTGCTCCTGCGCGACCGGCAGGCGGCCTGTGTCACCTGTGCCGACGACGTGCTCGACCAGATCGGTCCGCTGGGCGGGGTCCCGCCCGGACCGGTGCGGCTCAGCGCGGAGCTGGCGCCCGAGAGCGCCCGCGTGCTGGCCGCGGTCCCGCGGAGCGGTGGCGGACCCGCGGTCATCGCCCGGGCCTGCGGACGGGACCTGGAGTCCACCATGAGGGCGCTGGGGCTGCTGGCCGCGGCCGGGCTGGTGGAGCGCTGCCCGGCGGGGTGGCGGCCCGCCCGGTGAGGTCATCCGGAGGCGGGCAGCCAGGTCCGGCACAGCCACCAGGCGTCCACCGCGCCCAGCGGGGTGTACGGGTCCATGCCGGTGACCTCGGCGAACCGCTGGAGTCGGTTGCGCACGGTGTTGGGGTGCACGAACAGCGCCTCGGCGGTCCGGGCCACGTCGCGGTCGTACTCGAACCAGGTGCGCACGGCCCGGGCCACCGGCACCGCGTTCGAACCGAGCGCACGCCGGGCGGGAGCGTGGTGCCGGGCCAGTACCCCGGCCAGGTCGTCGCGCTCCACCACGGCGGCCAGCGCGGCCACGCCGGCGATGTGCACCACCCCCGTGAGGCCCGCGGCCTCGGCCGCCGCCAGCGCCGAGGCCGCCAGGCGGCGCAGCCCCGACAGGTGTTCCGGGTGTCCCGGCCCGGCCAGGCCCGCGGGCCCCGGCAGCGCGTCCGGAGCGGGGGCGCCGCCCAGCACCGCCACGAAGAGGCCGTCCACCTCCGCCGCCAGGGCCGGGGCGGGATCGCGCAGACCGCGCTCCCAGCGGGCGGTGTCCGGCGGTCGCCCGGAGCGGGCCGTCACCACCCACAGGTCCGCGGGCAGCCCCGCCTCGGCGGCGGCCAGCGACGCCGCCGAGCCGCCCTCCAGCAGGCGCAGCAGCAGGGCGGTGTCCCGGGCGGCGACGGACCTCTCCTGGTCCGCCAGGGTCTCCCGGTGGGCGGTGATGAGCCGACCGCGCACCGCCTCGGCCCAGTCCTCGTACAGCTCGCGCATGTCGAGCAACTGCTCGGCGCCCACCCCGTGGGCGCGGGCGATCTCGCGGGCCCGCGTCCAGATCGCGCGTTCGGCCACGTGGATGGCGGACAGCACCGCCTCCACCGGGACGCCCTGGCGGGCCCGGCTCACGCCGAGCTCCTGGACGAAGCCGAGTTCGGCCTCGGTGGGGCCGCGCCGGGCCGCCACCGCGCGGGTCGCCGCCAGCAGCAGTGCCCGGGTGTGCGCGCTCATGTCGCCCGGCGTCAGCCCGGACACCTCGCGCACCGTCCCGCGCACACCGGCCACGGTCGCCGACAACAGGTGGTCGTCGGCCACCACCTGCTCGATGACGGCGACGACCCCGTCCCAGTCCCCACGCGAACCCATCGGCCCTCCTCGTGCGCTCCGTCCCGCTGGATTGTGGTGGAACACAACAAGGGAGGACAAGGGTGTGCCCGTGGCCATGTCCTTCGTTCGTGGAGCCGCCTACGATTGGTCCTGCGCACAAGCCCCGCATCCGGGTGGCCGGTGTGCGGCGGCGTCCCCTCCCCCGAAGGGGCCGCGTCCCGGATGACCCCGCCCCTCCCCGAGCACACCGGCCCACGGCCTCCCCGCCGGTGCCGCGCCACCGGACCCGGTGCGGTCGCCAGCGGGGGTGCGGCATCCAGGCCGCGGCGCCCGCCGACCGGGAAGGGCCCGGCGGGCGCCGCCCCTTCCCCCCACGGAGGATCCCGATGAACGTGCCAGGCCCCCGCGGAACCGACCGGTGCACCGGGTCCGCGGGGACGGTCGCAGCGCTCCGGCCCCCGCGGCACGCCCTCCGTTCCGGGCTCCCCGCGCCCGGCACCCGCGGCCCCGGCGAGCCCCGGTGAGCCGCCCCCGCGTCGCCGTCATCGGAGCCGGGGCGGCCGGCCTGGCCACCGCCAAGGCCCTGCTGGACCACGGCCTGGAGCCGGTGGTCCACGAACGCGGCGAGCGCCCCGGCGGGCTGTGGGTGCGCGAGGACCCCGAGTCCCCCGCCTACGCCTCCCTGCACCTCAACACCAGCAGGGGGCGCACCGAGTTCTCGGCCTTCCCCATGCCGCGGGAGTGGCCCGACTACCCGTCGGCGGACCTGGTCGCCGGGTACCTCGCCGACTACGCCGACGCCTTCGGGGTGACCGGGCGCATCCGGTTCGGCACCACCGTCACCTCCGTGGAACACGCACGGGGCGGCGGCTGGGAGGTCGCCACCGACCGGGGGAGCGACCGCTACGACGCGGTCGTCGTCGCCAACGGGCACAACCGCGAGCCCCGCATGCCCGCTGAGGAGTACCCCGGCGACTTCTCCGGCGTCCACATGCACGCACACGCCTACCGCGACCCCGAGCTTTTCCGGGACCGGCGGGTCCTGGTCGTCGGCATGGGCAACTCCGCCATGGACATCGCCGTCGACGCCTCCCACACGGCCCGCGGCCCCGTCCTGCTCTCGGCCCGCCGCGGCGTCCACATCGTGCCCAAGTACCTGTTCGGGCGGCCCGCCGACGCCACCGGCGCGGCCCTGGCGGTACTGCCCTGGCGCGTCCGGCAGGCCGTCGCCCAGGCCCTGCTGCGGCTGGCCGTGGGCCGTCCCCAGGACTACGGGCTGCCCGCCCCGGCCGGGGGGATGTTCCAGAACCACCCGACGGTCAGCGACACCGTCCTCAGCCGCCTCACCCACGGCGAGATCGCCCCCCGCCCCGGCATCGTGCGCTTCGAGGGGGACCGGGCGGTGTTCGCCGACGGGCGCCATGACGTCGTCGACATCGTCGTCTGGGCGACCGGCTACCGCGTCACCCTGCCCTTCCTCGGCGAGCACTGGACCGGCCCCGACCCCGAGCGCCTACCCCTGTACAAGCGGGTGTTCCACCTGGACGACCCGAGCCTGGTGTTCGTCGGGCTCATGCAGTCCACCGGAGCCGCACTGCCCGTCGTGGAGGCCCAGGCCGAGCTCGCCGCCGCCCACCTGGCGGGGGAGTGCGCACTGCCCGGTCCGTCCGAGCAGCGCCGCTCCGTCGCCCGGGAGCTGCGGGCCGCCACCGCCCGCTGGGGGGGCGGGCGCCCCATGATGCGGGTGGACTTCGACCGCTACGTCGCCGACCTGCGCCGCGAACGCGCCGCCGGGGCCCGGCGCCCGGCCGCGCACCGCGAACGCGCCGCCGCACCCGCCCGCCCGGAGGGGGATCCCCGATGAACCGGCCACTGCGCGACCTGCTGTCCGGCGGCCGCCGCGACCCCCGCGGACTGCGGGTCCTGGTCACCGGCGCCTCGGGGACCTTCGGGCGGGCCCTGTGCACCCGGCTGCACGACGCGGGCGCCCGTGTCGTCGGCCTGGACGCCCGCCCCCGCGAGGACGACCCGGTCGAGGTCCTCGCCTGCGACGTCACCGACGACGCCGCGGTCCCCACCGCCGTCGCCGGGGCGCTGTCCCGGCTGGGCGGGCTCGACCTGCTCGTCAACAACGCCGGGATCGGCGGACCCGCCCCGGCCGAGCTGCCCCCCGGCGCCGAGGCCCGCCGCCAGCTGGACATCAACCTGCTCGGCAGCTGGCGGGTCAGCGCCGCCTGCGTCGACGCACTCGTGGAGTCCCGCGGCCGGGTGGTCATGGTGTCCTCGCGCATGGCCGTCATGCAGCTGCCACTGGCCGCCGCCTACGGGGCGTCCAAGCGCGCGCTCGTCGCCTACGCCGACGCCCTGCGCCTGGAGCTGGCCCCGCACGTGGGGGTCACCTGCGTCTACCCGTCCATGGTGCGCAGCCCCATCCACGACTCCACCGCCCGGGCGGGGCTGTCCCTGGAGGGGATGAGCACCTACGAGAGCCTCGAGGGGGTCGTCGACACCGTGCTGCTGGCCGGGCTGTCGCGACGCCCCCGCCGGGACCTGCCGACCACCCGCAGGGGCGCGGTCGAGTTCCTCCTGGCCCGGCACCTGCCGTCGGTCACCGACCGGATCATCGCGCGCACCCTGGCCGCCCGCGCCCGCTCGGGCGCCTTCGCCGGGGCCGAACTCGCCCGGGGTGTGGTCCGGCGCACCGCCACCCGGGGGGAGCGCTGATACCGTGCGGGCATGGCCAAGCCCTACAGTGACGCCCTGATCGCCGACGGCCCGCTGCTGTTCATCTCGGGCCAGGTCCCCACGGGGCCCGAGGGAGAGGTCGCCGGGGACATCGGCGGCCAGACCCGGCAGGTCCTGGACAACATGGAGGAGATCCTCGTCCGCCACGGCGCGGACCTCTCCCACCTGGTGCGGCTCACCTACTACCTGCGCCACATCAGCGACCTGGAGGAGTTCCGCTCCGCACTCCTGGGCCGGCTACCCGACGGACACCGGCCGACCTCGACCCTGGTGGAGGTCAGCGGCCTCGTCGACCCCACCTACCTGGTGGAGATCGACGGCGTCGCCTGCCTGCCCCGCCGGTGAACCCGCTGGAGGGCTTCGCCTCCCACCTGGCGGGCGAGCTGGGCCGCTCCCCGCACACCGTGCGCGGCTACCTCGCCGACCTGCGGTCCCTCCTGGCGGACCTGGAGGAGCACGGCCTGGAGGTCGGCGACCTCGACGTCCCCGTGGTACGCGCCTGGCTGTCGCGCGCCCGCGACCGGGGCGCGGGCCGGTCCACGGTCGCCCGCCGGGTGGCCGCCGTCCGCGCCTTCACCCGCTACCTGCACCGCGAGGGCCTGCTCGCGGCCGACCCGGGCCCGCGCCTGTCCGCGCCCGCCCAGCGGCGCAGCCTGCCCGCCGTGCTGGACGAGGGGCAGGCCGAGGCCGCGCTGTCGAGCCCGGTGGACGACAGCCCCGTGGGCGTGCGCCGCCGCGCCGTGGTGGAACTGCTCTATGCCACGGGCGTGCGCGTCGCCGAGCTGTGCGCCCTGGACCTGGAGGACGTCGACCGCGCCCGGAACACCGTGCGCGTGGTGGGCAAGGGCGACAAGGAGCGCACCGTCCCGGTGGGCACCCCGGCCCTGGACGCCCTCGACGACTGGCTCTCCGCCGGGCGCCCGGCCCTGGTCGCGCCGTCGAGCGGCCCGGCCCTTTTCCTGGGCGCCCGGGGCGGCCGCCTGAACGTGCGCCGCGCCCGGGAGGACGTCCACGCCCACCTGCGCGCCGCGGGCCTGGACGCGGCCCCGCACGACCTGCGCCACAGCGCCGCCACCCACCTGCTCAACGGCGGTGCCGACCTGCGCAGCGTCCAGGAGTTCCTGGGCCACGCCAGCCCCCGCAGCACCCAGATCTACACCCACGTCTCCGTCGACCGCCTCCGCGACGTCTACCGCCGCTCCCACCCCCGCGCCTGACCCCCGCGGCAGGCCTCACGGCCGCCCAGGGCCCCCGCCACGGCCCCGGGGGCCGGGCCGCCCCGGACGGAGCGGGTGTCCCCGTCGGCCCGGGCCCCTCCGGCACGGCCCGCACGGCCGTTCGGGCCGTTCTCCGGGAGACGGCCGCCCTGACCGGGCCCCGTTTCCCCTCCGGCCGCCGCCCCCGCGCCCACCGCGGTAGAAGCCGCCCCGGCCACCCCACGCGCCCTGCCCGTCCCGGTCACCCCACCCTCCCCGACCGCCCCGCTGTCCCGACCGCCCCGTCGGTCCCGGCACGGCCGCCGCGGCCGTGCCGGGACCGACGGGGCGTCGCCGCATGACGGGCGGGGGCCGGGTACGGCCGGACGCTCACGGGGAGCGGGGGAGGAGGCGGGTGTCGACGGGGCCGAGGAGGGAGAGCGGGTCGAGGTACTCCCGGCCGCGGAGCAGGCCCCAATGGAGGCAGGCGCGGTCCGCGCAGTGCCGGGGCCCGTCGGCGACGGTGCCGATGACCTGGCCCGCCGCCACCGGGTCGCCGCGGACCAGGCCGGTCTCCACCGGAAGGTAGGTGGTGCGCAGGTCCCCGTGGGACACCGACACCACGGGCGTGCCCGCCACCCTCCCCGCGAAGTGGACGCGGCCCGCTCCGGCCGACAGGACCTCCCGGCCGGGCCCGGCGGCCAGGTCCACGCCCCGGTGGCCGGGCAGCCAGGGCCGCTCGGGCGGGTCGAAGGGCCGCAGCACCCGCGGTGGCGGGTCCAGCGGCCAGCGCCAGACGGCGTCGGCGGCCGTCGGCGCGGGAGGCGGGAGGTGGAGGGCGGCGAGCAGGCACAGGAGGAGGACCAGGAATCGTCTCACCCCTCCAGGGTCCCCGCGTCGGGCCCGGGGCGCAGCCCCTTCCGCCGGCCTGTGGACGACCGCGGGGGCCGGTCGCCTGCGCAGGTCCGGCCTGTTCCCCGCGGAGGATAGAATCATCTGTGGCCCACCGGGCCGAACACACTACGCACGTCCACCAGCCTCCCTCCGGAGGGGTCGTACCCACGGTCCACACCGCCTCGGCGGAGTGGCGGTGCGGCCGGGGCGTCAGGAACAACCGAAGGCGGGGAGCCCTATCCCCGCCACCAATAGGAGGACCTGTCATGGCCACAGTCGTGACGACTCGCCAGCTCCTGGAGAGCGGCGTCCACTTCGGGCACCAGACCCGTCGCTGGAACCCGAAGATGAAGCGCTTCATCCTCACGGAGCGCAACGGCATCTACATCATCGACCTCCAGAAGTCGCTGGCGCACATCGACCGCGCTTACGAGTTCGTCAAGCAGACGGTCGCCCACGGCGGCACCGTCCTGTTCGTCGGTACCAAGAAGCAGGCGCAGGAGGCCATCGACGAGCAGGCCCGCCGCGTCGGCATGCCCTTCGTCAACCAGCGCTGGCTGGGCGGCATGCTCACCAACTTCTCCACCGTCCACAAGCGGCTGCAGCGCCTCAAGGAGCTGGAGGAGATCGACTTCGACGACGTCGCCGGCTCCTCGCTCACCAAGAAGGAGCTCCTCAACCTCCGCCGCGAGAAGGAGAAGCTCGAGCGCACCCTCGGCGGTATCCGCGACATGTCCCGCGTGCCCAGCGCCGTGTGGATCGTGGACACCAAGAAGGAGCACATCGCGATCAGCGAGGCCCGGAAGCTCAACATCCCGGTCGTCGCGATCCTGGACACCAACTGCGACCCGGACGAGGTCGACTACCCGATCCCGGGCAACGACGACGCCATCCGCAGTGTCAGCCTGCTGACCCGCGTGATCGCCGACGCCGTGGCCGACGGCCTGCTGACCCGCTCCGGCGGCGGTGAGCAGAAGGCCGCCGAGGAGCCCCTGGCCGAGTGGGAGCGGGAGATCCTCGAGGGCAAGGGCGAGACCGCGGACTCCGCCGGGACCGGTGCGGACACCGCCGAGGTCCCGGTCCAGACCCCCGAGCCCGCGGCCGAGGCCGTCGCCGAGGCCGAGGCCGCCACCGTGGACGAGGCTCCGGCCGAGGAGACCCCGGCCGCCGCTGCCGACGAGACCCCGGCCTCCGAGTAGCAGACGGTCCTCCGGGACCCACGACACCCCGGTGCCGCTCCGCCTCCGAGCGGGGCGGCACGCGGGGTGTACGGACCGCTCACCTTCCGTACAGACTTCACTTCCAAGGGAATCCAACAGTCATGGCGAACTTCACCGCCGCGGACGTCAAGAAGCTGCGCGACATGACCGGCGCGGGCATGATGGACTGCAAGAAGGCCCTGACCGAGGCCGAGGGCGACTTCGACAAGGCCGTCGAGGCCCTGCGCATCAAGGGCGCCAAGTCCGTCGACAAGCGTGCGGGCCGCACCGCCGCCCAGGGCACGGTCGTCCTCCGCCAGCAGGGCGAGGGCAAGGCCACCCTCATCGAGCTCAACTGCGAGACCGACTTCGTCGCCAAGAACGCCCAGTTCATCGAGCTGGCCGACCAGGTCGCCGACTTCGTCGCCGCCCAGGACAGCGACGACCTCGCCACCGTCGCCGCCGCCGAGATCGAGCCCGGGAAGACCCTCCAGGGCTACATCGAGGAGAAGAGCGCGATCATCGGCGAGAAGCTCGAGTTCCGCCGCTTCGCCAAGTTCGACGGTGCCTACGTCTCCGCCTACCTGCACAAGTCCGACCCGGACCTGCCCCCGACCATGGGCGTCCTGGTCGAGCTGGACAAGGTGAACGAGGAGGTCGGCAAGGACCTCGCGCAGCAGATCGCCGCGATGGCCCCGCAGTACGTCTCCAAGGACGAGGTCCCGGCCGAGGTCGTCGAGAACGAGCGCCGCATCGCCGAGCAGACCACCCGCGAGGAGGGCAAGCCCGAGCAGGCGATCCCCAAGATCGTGGAGGGCCGCCTCAACGGTTACTTCAAGGACGTGACGCTGCTCGGCCAGCCGTTCGTCAAGGAGAACAAGAAGTCGGTCCAGCAGGTCGTCGACGCCGCCGGCGTCACGGTCAAGCGCTTCGCCCGCTTCAAGGTCGGCCAGGCCTAGGTTTTGACATGATGGAGGTGCCGGGGAGAACGTTCTCCCCGGCACCTTCGGTGGATATGGGCGGTTTCGGGGGGCATGAGGGCCCACACCGCCCGCAGCAGGAGCACTCGGGGGACCCTGTGCCGCTCGGGGACGACAAGGGAGGCCACAGGCCGTGAACGCAGCGACGAACACCGAACCCGCCATGCACGACGCAGGCTGGAAGCGCGTGATGCTCAAGCTCTCCGGGGAGGCGTTCGCCGGCGGGGGCGGCCTGGGCATCGACCCGGAGGTCGTCCAGTACGTCGCCGAGTCCATCGCCGAGGCCGTGTCCGAGGGCATCCAGGTCGCCGTGGTGGTGGGCGGCGGCAACATGTTCCGCGGCGCCCAGCTCACCGAGGGCGGCATCGAGCGCGGCCGCGCCGACTACATGGGCATGCTCGGCACCGTCATCAACTGCCTCGCCCTCCAGGACTTCCTGGAGCGGCTGGGGGTGGACACCCGTGTCCAGACCGCCATCCACATGAGCCAGGTCGCCGAGGCGTACATCCCCCGCCGCGCCGTCCGCCACCTGGAGAAGGGCCGTGTGGTCATCTTCGGCGCCGGACTGGGCGCCCCGTTCTTCTCCACCGACACGACCGCGGCCCAGCGCGCCCTGGAGATCGGCGCCCAGGCCGTCCTCAAGGGCACCCAGGTCGACGGGGTCTACGACTCCGACCCCCGCCGCAACCCGGAGGCGGTCAAGTTCGACAAGCTCAACTACAACGAGGTCCTCACCCGCGGCCTCAAGGTCATGGACGCCACCGCCGTCAGCCTGTGCATGGACAACGGGCTGCCCATCGTGGTCTTCGACCTGATGAGCCAGGGCAACATCCTGCGTGCCGTCCGGGGTGAGAAGATCGGCACCATCGTCGGGCCGACCCCCGCCTGAGGCGGCCACGGCGACACCAGCAAGCCACGCACACCACAGCCGAGAACCGGGAGCGCCCCATGATCGAAGAGACCCTCCTCGAAGCCGAGGAGAAGATGGAGAAGGCCGTCATCGTCGCCAAGGAGGACTTCGCGGCGATCCGCACGGGGCGTCCCACCCCGGCGACGTTCAACAAGATCACCGTCGACTACTACGGCGCGCCGACGCCGATCAACCAGCTCGCGTCCTTCTCGGTCCCGGAGCCGCGCATGGTGGTCATCTCGCCGTTCGACGTCAACTCCCGGACCTCGATCATCAACGCCATCCGCAACAGCGACCTGGGCGTCAACCCGTCCGACGACGGCCAGGTCATCCGTGTCGTCTTCCCGGACCTGTCCGAGGAGCGCCGCAAGGAGTACGTGAAGGTCGCGCGCACCAAGGGCGAGGACGCCAAGATCTCGATCCGCAACGTCCGCCGCCGTGCCAAGGACGCCTTCGAGAAGGCCGTCAAGGCGGGCGAGGTCGGCGAGGACGAGGCCCACCGCGCGCAGGCGGAGCTGGACGAGCTGTCCCACAAGTATGTCGGTTCCGTCGACGAGCTCCTCAAGCACAAGGAATCGGAACTCCTTGAGGTCTAGCCGGTGACGACTCCTTCCAGCGGCTCCGGAGGCGATGACCACTCGCCGGAGCACAGACCCGACGACGCTCAGCAGGTCGGTCCCGGCGACGCCGGGGCCGACAAGGCCGCCGGTCAGCGCTTCGTGCTGCACAAGCCGGGAGGTGAGCCGGTCAAGACCGGCCGCAACCTCCCGGTGGCCATCGCCAGCGGATGCCTCCTGGGCGCGCTGGTCTTCTTCTCGATCTTCCCGCTTCCCGCGCTGTTCACGATCATCACCTCCGCGGGGGTGCTCATCGGCATGCGCGAGCTCAACCGGGCCTTCGCCAGCAAGGGCATGGACGTCGCGGTGGTCCCCCTGGCCATCGGCGGCGTCGCCATGCAGGCGGCCGCCTACTTCGGCGGTCCCGACTGGCTGCTGGGGACCACCGCCCTGACCGCCGTCACCGCCCTGGTGTGGCGGCTGCGGGGCGGGGCGGACGGGTTCGTCGCCGACACCTCGGCGAGCCTGTTCACCCTGGTCTACCTGCCGTTCCTGCTGGGGACGTGGCTGCTGCTGATCGCCCACCCCGAGGACGGTCAGCAGCGCCTGGTGACGTTCATCGTGGTGACGATCTCCAGTGACATCGGCGGCTACTTCGCCGGGATCCTCCTGGGCCGGCACAAGATGGCCCCGGTGATCAGCCCGAACAAGACGTGGGAGGGCTTCGGCGGATCGGTGCTCGCCTGCGCCCTGGCCGGCGCCCTGTGCGTGACCCTGATGCTCGACGGGCCCTGGTGGGTCGGCGTGGTCCTGGGACTGGCGGTCGTCCTGGCCGCGACGGTCGGCGACCTGATCGAGTCGCTGTTCAAGCGCGACCTGGGGATCAAGGACATGGGCCGGTTCATGCCGGGCCACGGCGGACTGATGGACCGGCTGGACTCGCTGCTCATCGCGGGCCCGGTGGTCTGGATCGTGCTCAGCCTGCTCCTGCCCTGACGCGTACGCGGGGCGGGACCCCCGGGGGGTCCCGCCCCGCAGGTGTGCCCGGATGGTCCCGCCGGGGGTCTGCGGATACGCTCGGGGCGTGGAAGAACCGCTGATCGAACGAATGCGCGTGTACGGCGAGACGATCTTCGCCGAGATGACGCGGCTGGCCACGGAGACCGGGTCGGTCAACCTGGGCCAGGGTTTCCCCGACACGGACGGCCCCCGCTCCCTGCTGGAGGCCGCCTCCCGCAACATCCTGGAGGGCGTCAACCAGTACCCGCCCGGCCCGGGGCGGCCGGAGCTGCGCCGGGCGGTCAGCCGGTACCGGTCGCGCCACTACGGGATCGACCTGGACCCCGACACGGAGGTGTACATCACCGTCGGGGCCACGGCCGGCATCGCCGCCGCACTGCTGGCCCTGGTCGAGCACGGCGACGAGGTCATCGTGTTCGAGCCGATGTACGACTCCTACGCCGCGATGATCACGCTGGCCGGCGGGATCCGCCGCCCGGTCACCCTGCGCCCCGACCCGGTGACCGGCCGGTTCACCTTCGATCCGGACGAGCTGCGCGCCGCCGTGGGGCCCCGGACCCGGATGGTGCTGGTCAACACCCCGCACAACCCGACCGGGACGGTGTTCACCGCGCAGGAGCTGGAGGAGGTCGTGGCGGTGTGCCGCGAGTACGACCTCCTCGCGTTCACCGACGAGGTGTACGAGTTCCTGACCTTCGACGGCAGGCCGCACGTGCCGCTGGCGACCCTGCCCGGAATGCGCGAGCGCACCGTGTCGGTGTCCTCCGTGGGCAAGATGTTCGCGGTCACCGGGTGGAAGACCGGGTGGGTCATGGGCCCCGAACCGCTGGTGACGGCCGTGCGCACGGTCAACCAGTTCCTGACGTTCAGCGCCAACGGCGCCCTCCAGCTCGCCGTCGCCGACGCGATCGACGACGAGGGAGAGTGGATCGCCGCCCAGCGCGCAGCCCTCCAGGGCAAGCGGGACCGCCTGGCCGCCGGGCTGGCGGAGACCGGGTTCGACGTGAGCGCCTCCGAGGGCACCTACTTCGTGATGGCCGACATCCGACCGCTGGGGTACACGAGCGGGGTGGACATCGCCCGCGCCCTGCCCCGCGAGGCGGGGGTGGCGGCGGTCCCGGCGCAGGTGTTCTACGACCGTGAGAAGGAGGGCGAGCACCTGCTGCGCTTCGCCTTCTGCAAGCGCGACGAGGTCCTGGACGAGGCGGTCTCCCGCCTCACCGCCTGGCACCGCCGCGGCGCCTGATAGGAGGAGGGGCCGCCGCACGCCTCACCGTCGGACCCGGTCCCGGGGGGCCCCGCCCCCTCCCGGCGCGGGGGAGGGCGGCGGACACCGCCCCCGGCCCCGGCGGCCCCGGCGGGCCGCCGGCGCCGCTCACCGCCGGGCGTCCATGAGCTCGATGAGGCGCCGTTCGGCGTCCGGGCCCGGGGGCACGCGGGGCAGCCGCCACAGCAGCAGCGCCCCGGCGATCCACCAGGCCAGCACCATCGGCCACTCGTGGGGCCAGCCCAGGGCGGCGGGCATACCAGGCAGGTACAGCGTGAACAGCCCGAACGACAGGACCAGGGCGACCGCCCCCACCGCGGGGCCGGCGGGGGAGCGGAACGGCCGCTCCATGGCGGGCTCCCGGCGGCGCAGTACCAGGAAGCACACCGCCACCGTCATGTACGCGAGCACGATGTTCATCCCGCCCGCGTTGGTCAGCCACACCAGCATGGGGCGGCCGAAGAACGGGGCGACGGCCGACAGCGCCCCGAGGAACAGGACGGCGTTGCCCGGGGTGCGGTACCGGGGGTGCAGGCGGCCGAACCACGCCGGGAGCATCCGGGAGGCGGCCATCGCGTACACCAGCCGGCTGCCGCCGATGAGGAAGGCGTTCCAGCTGGTCAGCAGTCCGGCGATGCCGCCCAGGACCAGCACGTCGCCCATCACCGGGCTGTTCCACATGGCGGCCACCGCGTCCGCCGAGGCCAGCTCGGAGGTCAGCAGGTCCGCGGAGGACAGGCCCGCCCCCGCGGTGAGCATGACCATCGCGTACCAGGCGGTCGCGCACAGAACCGAGACCACCAGCAGCCCGCCCACCAGGCGGTGGGGGATCCTGACCTCGGACGCCGACTGCGGGATCACGTCGAAGCCGACGAACAGGAACGGCACCGCCACCAGGACCGCGAAGACCCCCGGCGCGCCGCCGGTGAACAGGGGTTCCATGTTCTCCACCGAGCCGCCCGCGAAGGACCCGGTGACCATGACGGCGCCGATGCCCAGCAGGAACAGCACCGCGATGGTCTGGAACACGGCCGCGGGCCTGATCCCGACGTAGTTGACGAAGGTCATCACCGCCGCGGCGGCCACGCCGGTGGCGACCAGACTGGCGTACACGTCGTACCCGGCGACGGTCCACAGGTGCCCGACCCCCATGCCGGGGAAGAGGTAGACGAGCGTCTGGGGGACGGCGACCGCCTCGAAGGCGACCACCGACACGTAGCCGAGCACCATCGCCCAGGAGGCGACGAGCGCCCCGTGGGGTCCGATGGCCCGCATGGCGTAGTGGTGCTCGCCTCCGGCCTGGGGCATGGCGGAGACGAGCTCGGCGTAGGTGAGGCCGACGAAGGCCATGATCACCCCGCCGATGACGAAGGCGAGGGCGGCGCCGCCGGGTCCGGCGGCGTTGACGAAGTCGCCGACCAGCACGATCCAGCCGAAGCCGACCATGGCCCCGAACCCGAGGGCGAGGACGTCGCCCCGGCCGAGGACTTTCGCGAAACTCCGGGAGGTGTCGGACATAGGGGGTGTCCCATCGTTCGTGACTGTGGTGGGGGACACCCCAGCACGCGGCTCCGCGGAGGTAAAGGGCCGTTCCGGAGGAATTCCGGCCGGGTTTCATCCACGAAGGCGGACCGGTCGACCACCCGGAGCCACGACGCCCCCGTGACCTGCGGCGCCGTCCCACACCGGAGGACGCCGCGGTGACGATGGCACGGGGCGGCCCCGGTCCGCCCGGACCGGGGCCGCCCCGGCGAGGTCAGGGCCGGTGCTCGAACCAGACCGCGCCCAGCGGCGGCAGCGTCACCTCGGCCGAGAACGGCTGTCCGTGCCAGGGCTGCACCTGCGCCTCCACGTGCGTGGGGGCCGGGTGGTCCGATCCCCCGAACCGGGCCTCGTCGGTGTTCAGCACCGCCGCCCAGCGCCCCTCCCAGGGCAGGCCGATCCGCCACTCCGGGCGCGGCACCGGCGAGAAGTTCACCGCGCACACCAGCGCGGAGCCGTCCTCGCCCCGCCGCACGTACGACAGCGTGTTGCCCTCGCGGTCGCCGCCGTCCAGCCACTGGAACCCGGTCGGGTCGGTGTCCAGCGACCACAGCGCGGGGCGGGGCCGGTACAGGTCGTTGAGCGCCCTGACCAGCCGCTGTGTCCCCGCGTGGTGGTCGTAGCGCAGCAGCCACCAGGGCACCCCGTCCAGGTGCGACCACTCGTCGCCCTGGGCGATCTCCCCGCCCATGAACAGCAGCTGCTTGCCCGGGTGCGACCACATGAACGCCAGCAGCGCCCGCAGGTTCGCCGCCCGCTGCCACTCGTCACCCGGCGGCCGGTTGAACAGCGAGCCCTTGCCGTGCACCACCTCGTCGTGCGACAGCGGCAGCACGTAGTTCTCGCTGTAGGCGTACACCATCGAGAAGGTGACCTCGTCGTGGTGGTACTGCCGGTGGATCGGCTCCTTCTCGACGTACTTCAGGGTGTCGTGCATCCACCCCATGTTCCACTTGAGCCCGAACCCGAGCCCGCCGTGGTCCACCGGCCGGGTCACCCCCGGGTAGGCGGTGGACTCCTCGGCGATCATCACCGCGTGCGGGTTGCGCCGGTACACGACGGTGTTGAGCTCCTTGAGGAAGTCGATCGCCTCCAGGTTCTCCCGGCCGCCGAACACGTTGGGCTCCCACCCGCCGTCCTCGCGCGAGTAGTCCAGGTACAGCATGGACGCCACCGCGTCCACCCGCAGCCCGTCGATGTGGAACTCCTCCAGCCAGTACAGCGCGTTGGCCACGAGGAAGTTGCGCACCTCGGTGCGCCCGTAGTTGAAGATGAGCGTCCCCCAGTCGGGGTGCTCGCCACGGCGCGGGTCCGGGTGCTCGTACAGCGCGGTGCCGTCGAACCGGGCCAGCGCCCACTCGTCCCTGGGGAAGTGCGCGGGCACCCAGTCCAGCAGGACCCCGACCCCGGCCCGGTGCAGCGAGTCCACCAGGTGCCGGAACTCGTCGGGCGACCCGAACCGGGGCGTGGGCGCGTAGTACGACGTGACCTGGTACCCCCAGGACCCGTCGTAGGGGTGCCCGGCGACCGGCAGGAGCTCCACGTGCGTGAAGCCCATGTCCGTGACGTACTCGACGAGCTGCTCGGCCAGCTCGGAGTAGGACAGCCCGGGCCGCCACGACCCCAGGTGCACCTCGTACACGCTCATCGGCGCCCGGTGCGGCTCCACGCCCTTGCGCTCGGCCATCCACTCCTGGTCGCTCCACACGTGCGCCGAGGTCGTGACCACCGAGGCGGTCTCCGGCGGCATCTGGGTGGCCCGCGCCATCGGGTCGGCCTTGTCGCGCCAGTGCCCGTCGGCGCCCAGCACCTGGAACTTGTACAGGGCCCCGTCGCCCACGCCGGGCACGAACAGCTCCCACACACCGGTGCCGCCCAGGCTGCGCATGGGGTGGCCGGTGCCGTTCCACAGGTTGAAGTCGCCGACCAGGCGCACCCCGCGCGCGTTGGGCGCCCAGACCGTGAAGGACGTGCCGGACACCTCGCCCGCCCCGGTCTCCAGGGTGCGGGTGTGCGCGCCCAGTGCCCGCCACAGCTCCTCGTGCCTGCCCTCGCCGATGAGGTGCAGGTCGAGGTCGCCCAGGGTGGGCGTGAACCGGTACGGGTCGGCGACGACGTGCTCGGCACCCTCCTCGTAGCGGGCCGCGACCCGGTAGTCGGCGGGCGAGCCGAGCTTCTTGGCCGGGACCCTGGCGGTGAACACGCCCCGGTGCAGGTGCTCGGTCCGCACCCGCTCCCCGCCGGACAGCTCCAGGTGGACCTCGACGGCGTGCGGCCGCAGCACCCGCACCACGGTGCCCCGGCCCTGGGCGTGCACGCCCAGGACGGAGTGCGGGTCGTGGTGGTGGCCGTCGACCAGGCGGTCGATCTCGGCGAGCAGTTCCGCTTCGGGCCCGGCGGCGCGGGCCGGGGCCGTGCGCGCGGGCGCCTTCCCCGCCGGGGCGGGCTTCGCCCGGCCCTTGGTGGCGGGCGAGGTGCTCGCAGCGGCCTTCTCGCGGCCCTGGGACTTCTTCTCCGGCTTCTCCGCGGCGGCCTTGCGGGTCCGCGACCGGGCGGCGGCCCCGGGCGCGGCCGCCGCCTTGCCGCCGGTCTTCTCGGCGGGCGCGGCCTCGGTCTTCTTCGCCGAGGCCGCCCTGCTCCCGGTCTTCTTCGCGGTCTCCTCATCGGTGGTCGCGCGCGGACGCTGTTCGCTGCGTGGCGAGGACAATGCGGCTCCGTGGTACTCGTTGACAGGGACGGTGGACAGGCAGGGGAGGGGAGAGGGTCGGGCGGCCCGCCGCGGACGGCGGGCCGCCGGTCACCGGGAGATCGGCGGCATGGCGGCCTCCGTGGCGATGGACTCCAGCGGGACCCGGAGCCAGTGCGGACGGTTGCGGGCCTCGTACAGCACCTCGTACACGGCCTTGTCGAACTCGAAGGCCCGCAGCACGGTCAGGTGCTTCTCCGGGTCGGCGCCGCCGCCGTCGGCGTACCCGCGGCAGAACGCCTCGCGGTTGGCCCGGGCCCACGCCCGGGCCGACCACTCCAGTTCCTCGTCGCCGGGGTGGGCGACCAGCAGGTACCCGGCGGCGTAGTCGAAGGAGCGCAGCATCCCGGCCACGTCCCTCAGCGGGCTGGAGGGGCGCCGGCGCTCGGCGACGGAGACGGTGGGCTCGCCCTCGAAGTCGAGCAGCACCCACCCCCCGGACCGGGTGCGGATGACCTGGCCCAGGTGGTAGTCGCCGTGGATGCGCTGTATCGGCAGCGGCTCGTCGACCCGGGCGAAGTCGGCGTAGGCCTCCATCACCCGGGGCGCGTGCTCGGCCAGCTCGGGCACCTCGGCGCTGGCCATGGCCAGCCGCTCCACCATGGCGTCGGCCAGCTCCGCGACGGCCGTCACCGACAGCACGTCCGTGGGCAGGGTCCGGGCCAGGCTGCGGTGCACCTCCGCCGTGGTGCGGCCGAGCAGGGCGGCGTCCCCGGTGAAGGACGTCTCCGCGGCCCGGCCGCCGCCCCGGGTCAGGGCCTCGGCGTCGGCGGTGGCCAGCACCCAGCCGTCCGAGGCGCCGGGGATGTAGTCCTGGAGCATCGCCAGGGTGGTGGGCTCGGCGTACCCGGGCAGGTCCGCCTCGATCCAGCCGCACGGCCGGGCGACGTACGGCGACCCGTGCAGCGCCTGGTTGAGCTCCAGGTCCGGGTTGGGGCCGGGCCACACGCGCCGGAACGTCTTGAGGACGTAGTCCTCGCCGAACACCAGCGACGTGTTGGACTGCTCCCCGGTGAGCAGCCGCCCGACGGAGCCGGTGCGGATCCGCTCGCCGGGCAGGGTGCGGAACCGCACACCCCCGGCCCCGGCCGGGGCCGAGAAGCGTTCCAGCAGCATGGCGGTCAGCCGGGTGTCGTGGGCGGCGTCGTAGATGACCCGCGCCCGGCCGCCGGGCGACTGGCAGACGCCGATGGCGGTGCCCGCCAGGTCCGGGGGCAGGGACCGCGACGGCCGGGAGCCGAGCAGTACCTGGTAGCGGGAGCTGCGGCCGCGCTGTCCGGCGCGGACGACGAGCAGGTTGAGGTCGGGTCCCTCGGGGCCGGCGGACACCAGGGTGTGCCGGCTCTCGATCCGGATCTGTCGGATGGGGATCCCCTTGCCGGAGAACCAGCGCTGCCGGGGCAGCCACACGGCCAGAAGCTCTTCGAGTTGGGACATGTCAGTCGGGCCTGTTCCCCTTCTCACCGGAAGCCGGCATCGTGACCGTGGTGCGGCGGGCGCCGCGCGTGCGGGGGTCGCGCCCGCCCAGCGCGGCCCGGGCACTGACTCCGGCCGCGGGCAGGCCGTAGGTCGGTGCGGTGTCCTCCTCGCCGGCGACGGGGTCGGGGCCGGACGCCGTGGCGGGGGGCAGCTGGAACCAGTAGAAGCCGTGCCCGGGCAGGGTGAGCAGGTACGGCAGCTCGCCGATCCGGGGGAAGCGCACTCCGCCCACGCACTCCACCGGCTCCACCCCGGTGTACCGGGCCAGGTCCAGTTCCACCGGCTGCGGGTGCTTGGACAGGTTGTTGACGCACAGCATGCGGTCGTCCCCGTACTCGCGGATGAACGCGAACACGGCGGGGTTGCTGGCGTCGAGCTCGGTGAACGCGCCGGTGCCGAACACCGGGTGCTTCTTGCGGATCTGGATCATCGTGCGGGTCCACCGGAGCAGGGAGCCGGGGTTGGCGCGCTGGGACTCGACGTTGACCGCCTGGTAGCCGTACACCGGGTCGAGGATGAGCGGGAGGTAGAGCCGGCCGGGGTCGCCGGTGGAGAACCCGGCGTTGCGGTCGCAGTTCCACTGCATGGGCGTGCGCACGGCGTCGCGGTCGCCCAGCCAGATGTTGTCGCCCATGCCGATCTCGTCGCCGTAGTACAGCACCGGCGAGCCGGGCAGGGACAGCAGCAGGGCGGTGAACAGCTCGATCTGGTTGCGGTCGTTGTCCAGCAGGGGCGCGAGCCGCCGGCGGATCCCCACGTTGGCGCGCATGCGGGGTTCCTTGGCGTACTCGGAGTACATGTAGTCGCGCTCCTCGTCGGTGACCATCTCCAGGGTCAGCTCGTCGTGGTTGCGCAGGAAGATCGCCCACTGGCAGTTGGCCGGGATCTCCGGGGTCTGGGCGAGGATCTCCGAGATCGGGTACCGCTGCTCCCGCCGCACCGCCATGAACATGCGGGGCATCAGCGGGAAGTGGAAGTTCATGTGGCACTCGTCGCCACCGGACTCGTGGTCGCCGAAGTAGTCCACGACCTCGGAGGGCCACTGGTTGGCCTCGCTCAGCAGGACCCGGCCGGGGTAGAGCCGGTCCACCTCCGCGCGCACGCGCTTGAGGAACTCGTGCGTCTCCTTGAGGTTCTCGCAGTTGGTGCCCTCGCGCTCGTACAGGTAGGGGACCGCGTCCAGCCGGAAGCCGTCGATTCCCAGGTCCAGCCAGTAGCGCAGGACCTCCAGGATGGCCTCCTGGACGGCCGGGTTCTCGAAGTTGAGGTCGGGCTGGTGGGAGAAGAAGCGGTGCCAGTAGTACTGGCCGCGGACCTCGTCGTAGCTCCAGTTGGACGTCTCGGTGTCGACGAAGATGATCCGGGCGTCCTCGTAGCGCTCCTTGGTGTCGGACCACACGTAGAAGTCGCCGTAGGGGCCGTCGGGGTCCTCGCGGGAGGCCTTGAACCAGGGGTGCTGGTCGCTGGTGTGGTTCATGACCAGGTCGGTGATCACGCGGATGCCGCGCCGGTGCGCCTCGTCCAGCAGCTCCACGAAGTCGGCCGTGGTACCGAACTCGGGAAGGATCTTGAAGTAGTCCGAGATGTCGTAGCCGCCGTCGCGCAGGGGGGACTCGTACATCGGCAGCAGCCAGATGCAGTCGATGCCGAGCCACTGGAGGTAGTCCAGTTTGCGCACCAGTCCGGCGAGGTCGCCGGTGCCGTCGCCGTTGGAGTCGTGGAACCCCCGGGCGAGTACTTCGTAGAAGACGGCGTGCTTGTACCAGTAGGGGTCACCGGTACCGCCCGAGGACATGAGCGGGCCGGTGGCGGCCCCGGTGGCCGGCGCGAGCGGACCGTGCGCGGGGTGTTCGGGGCGGCCCGGTCCGGACTCGTCGTTGCTCATCTACTGCTCCCCACCAATGAATGTTCGACATCGGATCAACGGCTGATCGGGGCATGGGAGGGGCGCCGGCGGACATCGTCCGCAGCGCCCCCGCCACGTCCCGGGCCGTCATCTGCCGTTGACGGTGAACACGTGCGCGGGCCCCTGTGCGGGGTCGAGCCGGACGTAGTTGGCCGCCCCCCAGGTGTAGGAGGCGCCGGTCAGTTCGTCGGTCACCTTGAGTTCCTCCTCCCACGCACGGCCGATGGACGGCAGGTCCAGGTGCACCGTCGCCTCCCGGGCGAGGTGCGGGTCGAGGTTGACGACCGCGATGACCACGTCGTCGGGGTCGCCGGGCCGTTCGCCGGGGCGGCGCTTGGAGAAGCAGAGGATCTCCGGCCCGTCCACGCGGTGGAACCGCAGGTTGCGCAGCTCGCGCAGGGCCGGGTGGTCCCGGCGCAGGCGGTTGAGCCGGGTGATGAGGCCGGAGATGCTCCGCCCCTCGGCCTCGGCCGCGGCCCAGTCGCGGGGGCGGTACTGGTACTTCTCCGAGTTCAGGTACTCCTCGCTGCCGGGCCGCACGGGGGTGTTCTCGCACAGCTCGTAGCCGGAGTAGATGCCCCAGGTGGGGGAGAGCAGGGCCGCCAGGACGGCGCGGACCTCGAAGGCGGCGCGGCCGCCCTCCTGGAGGTAGGCGTGGAGGATGTCCGGGGTGTTGGCGAAGAAGTTGGGGCGCAGGTAGTGGGCGGTCTCCCGGCTCAGCTCGGTGAGGTAGTCGGTGAGCTCGTCCCTGCTGTTGCGCCAGGTGAAGTAGGTGTAGGACTGGTGGAACCCGACCTTGGCCAGGGTCCGCATCATGGCGGGGCGGGTGAACGCCTCGGCCAGGAACAGCACGTCCGGGTGCTTCCTGGCGACGTCGGCCAGCAGCTTCTCCCAGAACGCCACCGGCTTGGTGTGCGGGTTGTCGACCCGGAAGATGCGCACCCCGTGGTCGATCCAGTGCTGGACGACGCGGCGGATCTCCTTGTACAGGCCCGGGAAGTCGTTGTCGAAGTCGAGCGGGTAGATGTCCTGGTACTTCTTGGGCGGGTTCTCGGCGTAGGCGATGGACCCGTCGGCCCGGGTGGTGAACCACTCGGGGTGCTCGGCGACCCACGGGTGGTCGGGGGAGCACTGCAGCGCCAGGTCCAGGGCGATCTCCAGGCCGTGCCCGTGCGCCTCGGCGACGAAGGCGTCGAAGTCGGCGAGGGTGCCCAGGTCCGGGTGGACGGCGTCGTGGCCCCCGTCGGCCGACCCGATGGCCCACACCGACCCGGGCTCGCCCGGGCCGGCGGTGAGGGCGTTGTTCGCACCCTTGCGGTGGGCGTGCCCGACCGGGTGGATCGGCGGCAGGTACACCACGTCGAAGCCCATCTCGGCGATGGCGGGCAGCCGCTTGGCCGCTGTGGCGAAGGTGCCGGAGACCTCCATGCCGGGGGCGGTGTCCACCTGGGCGCCCTCGGAACGCGGGAAGAACTCGTACCAGGAGCCGAACAGGGCGCGCTCGCGGTGCACGACCACGCGGGTGCGCGGCGAGCGGGTGACGAGTTCGCGCAGCGGCTCGTCGTGCATGAGGGCGAGCACCTCGGGGGTGATCGCGGCCGCGTAGCGCTCGGCCGGGGTCGCGTCGGTGTCGCGCAGGGCGGCGGCGGCCCGGGCCAGCAGCGGTCTGCGGGGGACGCGGCGGGCGGCCCGCGACAGCAGCCGGGCGCCCTCCTCCAGGACGATGTCGGTGTCCTGGTCCAGGGGGAGCTTGACCTGTGCGACGTGGTGCCAGGTCGCGAAGGGGTCGCTCCAGGCCTCGATGGCGAAGGACCACTTCCCCTGTTCGGGGAGCGAGATCTCCGCCTCGTAGCGGTCGGTCCCGGGTGCGCGCTCGCTCATGCGGACGAGGCGTTCCCGGCGGCCCTTGGGCGAATAGACGACCACGCCCGCGGCGAGCGAGTCGTGCCCTTCGCGGATGACGGTCGCGCCGACGGTGAAGTGTTCACCGGGGACCGCTTTCACCGGGCCGAGATCGTTGTCCGGAGAGATGTCGAGGATGGGCAGGCGTCCGATCACTGGCTACACCGTAATTGTCGTGGTTCGGGCGTTTTCTGGAGGCGCTTTGGCTCTCGGGAGATGGAAATAACCCAGAGTTAATCCAAGGCAAGACGGAGTTAACGAAGTGCCCGGATCGGATTCTGTCCGGATTGCGGCTTCGGTGCCCTCCGCTCTCTATCGTCTGCCCTCTCGTGTGGTTTAGCGGAGTGCCAGCGCCGGATAATTTGTGTGATCCTCATCACACTAGGCGTTCGGGCTTCTGGCTGGTATTTGCCTGGTTTCACCTGGGTAAACCTCGCAAATCGGTCAGAAGGCGACAGGTGTTTCGGGTGTCTCTCTGGTTCTTCTGACATTGTCTGTGGTGAAAAGTCGGAAAACTCATCGGTCATGTTGCGGGGCGGTGTCGGCTGGGTAGGGATGACCGAATGTCCGGAGGGGGCGCCCGACCTTATTGCGGACATGCCGGTGTGTCGGAATCATCTCCCGGGGTCTGCTTGCCCGAGATTTTGCCCTTCGTTGCAGTACGGGCCCCGGCGCGGCGTGGTTGCGTCTTGATGTCGAGGAATTGAAATGCCCGTTTCGTTGAGCTGTGCACTTGGCGTGAGACATGTCCGATCTGCGGGCTTTGCCATGGATTGATGAAGCTTTTCGGTGACACGCCAGATCTCATACCGAACATGACGGTCCGTCCCTGCGAGGGTGGTCGGTGCAGCAGTGCCCCGTCCGTGCCCGTGCACGGACGGGGGCCACACGGCGTAGGGGGGCGACGTGGCGGAGCCGAAACGGAAGGACCGGCCCGGAGCGAAACGCAGGACGATCCTGAGGCTGGCGGGAACAGGCGCACTCGCGGGACTGCTGACCGCGGCTCTGGTCATGCCCTGGGCCGGCGGCCTGGGACTGGCCGCCCGCGACGCCGCGTCCGGGTTCATGGCCCTGCCCGCCGACCTGGAGATCTCCCGCCTGGCCGAGCGGGTCCTCATCACCGACGTCGACCACCGGCCCATCGCCGAGGTCGCCCGGCGCGAGCGCGACGTCGTCGACCTCGACGACATCAGCCCCTGGGTCCCGGCCGCCCTCATGGCCATCGAGGACGAGCGGTTCTACGAGCACTCCGGACTGGACCTGCGCGGTCTGCTGCGCGCCGCCATGCGCACCGCCCGGGGCGACACCCAGGGCGGCTCGACCATCACCCAGCAGTACGTCAAGAACCTGCTCATCGAACAGGCCACCGACGAGGAGGGGGTGCGGCGCGCCAGCGAGCGGACCCTCGTGCGCAAGCTCGTCGAGCTGCGCTACGCCATGGACGTCGAGGACCGCCTGTCCAAGGACGAGATCATGGAGGGCTACCTCAACCTCGCCTACTTCGGGGCGGGAGCCCACGGGATCGAGATCGCGGCCCGCCGCTACTTCTCGACCACCGCGGACGAGCTGGACCCCGGCCAGGCGGCCACCCTCGTCGGCCTGGTGCGCGCCCCCTCCTACTACGACCCGCTGACCAACCCCGAGGCCGCCCGGGAGCGGCGCGACCTGGTGCTCGGGCGCATGGTCGACACCGGGCACCTGGACGAGGAGGAGGCCGCCGGGTACCTCGGGGCCGACCTGCGGCTGGACCCCACCCCGCGCGGCGGCAGCTGCTACCACAGCGAGCAGCCGTTCTTCTGCGACTACGTGATGCGCTGGCTCCAGGAGTCCGACGAGCTGTCCGAGGACCCCGCCGAACGCGCCTTCCTGCTGGAGCGCGGAGGCATCACCGTGCGCACCACCTTGGACTCGGAGATGCAGGAGGCAGCCCAGGAGGCCATCGACGCCCGCGTGCCGCCGGAGGAGACCACCAAGTTCGCCGCCCAGGTGCTGGTGGAGCCCGGCACCGGCAAGGTCCGGGCGATGGCCCAGAACATGCGGTACGGGTTCGACGGGGAGGAGACCGGGACGACCTCCATCAACCTGGCCGTCGACCACGCCGACGGGGGCTCGCTCGGGTACCAGGCCGGATCCACGTTCAAGACGTTCACCCTGGCCGCCGCCCTGGACAAGGGGCTGAAGTACGGGACCAGCTTCAACTCGCCCAAGTCCGTGTCCGTGAGCGGGCTGAGGAACTGCGACGGCGGCGTGATGTCGAGCTGGGACGTGCGCAACGCCGGTGAGAGCGACGAGGGCTCGCACAACATGATCAGCGCAACCAAGGGGTCGGTGAACACCTACTTCGCCCAGCTCCAGAGGCGGGTGGGCCTGTGCGAGACCTCCAGGATGGCCGAGCGGGTCGGCGTCCACCGCGCCGACGGCGAGCCGCTGGGGGTGTGGAGCTCCTTCACGCTGGGCGACCAGGAGGTCTCCCCGCTCACCGTCGCCAACGCCTACGCCACCTTCGCCGCCCGCGGCACCTACTGCGAGCCCCGCCCGGTGTCCTCGGTGACCGTCGGCCAGGAGGGCGACGAGGACTTCCGCGAGATCCGGATGCGCTCGCACTGCGAGGAGGAGGCGGTGCCGGTCCACGTGGCCGACGGGGTCAACCACCTGCTCCAGCAGACCTTCAAGGGCGGCACCGCCAACGGGCTGGGCCTCGGCCGCCCGGCCGCGGGCAAGACCGGCACCACGGACAACGCCGCCTACGCCTGGTTCGCCGGGTACACGCCCAACCTGGCCTCGGCCGTGGTGGTCGGCGACATCCGGGGCGGGGAGGAGAACCCGCTCCAGGGGGTGAGGATCGGCGGCCGGTACTACGGGATCGTCTACGGCGGCACGCTGCCGGGGCCGATCTGGCAGGCCACCATGCGCAAGGCCGCGTCCGACCTGCCCGAGGAGTCCTTCGCACCGTCCCCGTCCCGCTTCGGCAACCCGTCGGCGGGCCCGCCCAAGAAGAAGGAGGACGAGGACGCCTGACCGGGCGGGCCGGCGCCCGCGGGCCGGGGTGCGGGGCCCTCCGTCCGCGGGCCCCCGCCCCGTCCCGGGCCCCGGGCGGGCCGGGCCGCTTTCGCCGGCGGCCCGCCGGGAGGGCCCGCACCGGACCCGGCGGGAGGGGGCCGCCGGGTCCGGTGCCGGTCCACGCGGCGTTCCGGGTGGTGAGACGGAACACCGCAGGGCTGGTCTTTTCTGTCATATGGCGCATAATGGGTGCGAACCGACAGGGGAGCGCGTGAGCGCTGAGAGTGCGGCCCGACCGCAGACCCTTACACACCTGATCCGGGTAATGCCGGCGAAGGAAGTCGTGGGAACCGCCACCGGTGGCGCGTCTCGCGCACCGGAGGTCGCCTTCCGGTGCGCCGTGCCCCGGTGCCGCTCTTGGCCGTATCCGCCCCTCGTCACACCGACGAAGGGACACAAGACATGGGCACCGACACCACCTCCGGTGGTACCTGGGCCGACATCAAGTCGCGGGCACGCGGCTGGCGCACCGTCGACATCGTCGTCGCCGCCGTGCTGGGCGTCGCCGTCGGCGTCGTCTTCTGGCTCTGGAACATCGTCTGGTCGGTCACCACACCGCTGTTCGCCGGTTTCCCGCCCGCGCAGGCCGCCGTCTACGGCATGTGGCTGATCTCCGGCGTGCTGGGCGGCCTCATCATCCGCAGGCCGGGCGCCGCCCTGCTGACCTCCGTCGCCGCCGCCTCGGTGTCGGCGGTCCTGGGCACCCAGTGGGGGATCATGGTCATCCTCGACGGCACCCTCCAGGGCATCCTGCCCGAGCTGGTCTTCCTGGCCTTCGGCTACCGCCGCTGGGGCATGGGCGTCGCGGTCCTGGCCGCCGCCGTCGCCGGGATCTCCCCGGCCATCCGCGACAACATCGCCTACAACGTCACCTGGCCGCTGCACTACCAGGTGATCTACGGGGTCATCGTCGTCATCAGCGCAGCGCTCATCGCCGGGGTCGGGGCGCGCCTGCTCACCACCGCCCTGGCCCGCGCCGGCGCCCTGGCCCCCTTCGCCTCGGCCAAGGGCTGACCGTGGCCGACCGAGGACGTCCCGGCGCGCGCGTCGAACTCTCCGGCTGGGGATGGCGGCACGCGGGGCGGGACACGCACACCCTGCGCGGGGTCGACCTGACGATCGACCCCGGCGAACGGGTGCTGCTGCTGGGCGCCTCCGGCACCGGCAAGTCGACGCTGCTGCACGCCCTGGCCGGCCTGACCGGCGACGACGGTGCGATCGGCGGCGACGAGGAGGGCCTGCTCCTGGTGGACGGGGAGCAGGCCCGCCGGGGCCGGGCCGGAGCCGCCCTGGTCGCCCAGGACCCCGAGTCGCAGATCGTCATGGCCCGGGCCGGGGACGACGTCGCCTTCGGCCCGGAGAACCTGGGCGTGCCGCCCCAGGAGATCCGCGAACGGGTGCACGAGGCGCTGGAGGCCGTCGGGTTCCCCTACGGCCCGCGCCACCCCACCGGCGCGCTGTCGGGCGGGGAGAAGCAGCGCCTCGTCATCGCGGGGGCGCTGGCCATGCGCCCGCGCCTGCTGCTGCTCGACGAGCCCACCGCCAACCTCGACCCGGCCGGGGCCGCTCTGGTGCGCGGCGTGCTCGACCGCCTTCTGGAGCGCGGAAGCGCCACGATGGTGCTGGTCGAGCACCGGGTCGCCGAGGTCGTGGACCTCGTGGACCGGGTCGTCGTGCTGGAGGCCGGGGGCGGGGTGATCGCCGACGGGGCACCGGAGGCCGTGTTCGCCGCGCACGGCGCCGCCCTGGCCGCCCGCGGCGTGTGGGTGCCCGGGCACGAGCCCGCGCCCCGCCCGGGCTCCGCCCCCGGCGGACCGGTCCTGCTGGAGGCGCGCGGACTGGCCGCCCGAACCCCGCCCGGGCTGGGCGTGCGCGCCGCGCCCCGGAGGACCGTGCTGGAGGACGTGGACGTGGCGGTGCGGGCCGGGACCGCCACCGCGCTGACCGGGCCCAACGGCGCCGGGAAGTCCACCCTGCTCACCCTGCTGGCCGGGCTGGCCGGACCGCACCGGGGCGCGGTGCTGCCGCACGGCCCGCTGGCCGGGGCCGACCGGCGGCCGCTGGCGCGCTGGCCCGCCCGCAGGCTGGCCCGGCACGTGGGCACCGTGTTCCAGCACGCCGAGGACCAGTTCGTCACCGGTTCCGTCCGCGACGAACTGCGCTTCGCCCCGCTGCGCGCCGGCCTGGGCGAGGCCGACACGGAGGCGTGGGTGGAGGAGCTGCTGGAGCGCCTGCGGTTGACGGCGCTGGCGGACGTGCACCCGTACACGCTCTCCGGCGGGGAGAAACGGCGGCTTTCGGTCGCCACCGCCCTGAGTTCCGGGCCCTCGCACGCCCCTGACGTGCTGGTCCTGGACGAGCCGACCTTCGGACAGGACACCCGCACCTGGACCGAGCTGGTGGAGCTGCTCGGCGAGCTGAGGGCGGAGGGGCGCGCCGTCGTCATGGCCACCCACGACGAGCCCCTGCTGCGCCACCTGGCCGACGTGCGGATCCGGGTCGCCGACGGGCGGGCCGAGGAGACGGGCCGCACCGCGGCGGAAGGAGGTGCCCGTGGCCGGGCATGACCGGGCGCCCGTCGCGGACGCCCTCACCCTGGACCTGCCGGACGACGGCGGCGCCCGGTACTGGCTGACCCGCTTCAACCCCGCCGCCAAACTCCTGGCCGCCCTCGCCCTGGGCCTGGGGCTGGTCCCGGCGGTGGACGCCGTGACGGGCGGCGTGGTGCTGCTGGGCGTGCTGGCCCTGGTGCCGTTCAGCGGCCTGGACCGGCGCACCCTGCTGGTCCTGGGCGGGCCGTTCCTCCTCATGGGCCTGTCCACGGGGATCGTCAACTACCTCTACGGCGAGGAGGGGCTGGAGGGCGCCGTGGGCGCGGCGGTGCGCCTGCTGGCGATCGCCCTGCCCGGCCTGCTCGCCGCCGCCGGGAGCGACCCCACCGACATGGCCGACGGCCTGGTCCAGCGGCTGAGGGTGCCCGAGCGCCCCGCCATGGGCGTGCTGGCCGCACTGCGGCTGGTCCCGCTGCTCGCCGACCAGTGGCGCACCGTCACCCTGGCCCGGCGGGCCCGCGGGCTGGAGGCGGGGCGCAACCCGGTGCGGATGGTGTCGCTGTTCTTCGGGAGGATGTTCGCCCTGCTGGTGCGGGCCATCCGCACGGGGACGCTCATGGCCACCGCCATGGACGCCCGCGCGTTCGGCACCGGGCCGCGCAGCCACGCCCGGCGCAGCCGCTGGCGCACCGCCGACACGCTGCTGCCGGTCGGCGCGCTCGTGCTGCTGGCGGCGGCCTACACGCTGTCCGCGCGGCTGGGCACCCTGGTCCTGCTCTTCTCCTGACCCGGGTGATAAGAATCCGGGGACAGTGACGTCGACGAAGGAAGAGGTGGGGCACGTGGCCGAGTTCGTGCGCGTGGAGACCGATCCCGAGCACCCCGCGGTCGCCGTGATCCGGCTGGACCGGCCCAAGGTGAACGCGCTCAACGCGGTGCTCACCGCCGAGATCGCCGAGGCCGCCGCGCAGGTCGCCGCCGACCCGGCGGCCCGCGCCGTCGTGGTCTACGGCGGCGAGCGGTTCTTCGTGGCGGGGGCCGACATCAAGGAGATGGCCGAGCGCACCCACGCGGAGATGCTGGAGTACGCCCGCGACCTCCAGCGCGCGCTGACCGCCGTGGCCCGCATCCCCAAGCCGGTGGTCGCGGCCGTCACCGGCTACGCCCTGGGCGGCGGCCTGGAGCTGGCGCTGGCCGCCGACTTCCGGGTGGTGGGGAGCAGGGCCAAGCTGGGCGTCCCCGAGATCCAGCTCGGCGTGATCCCCGGCGCCGGCGGCACCCAGCGGCTGCCCCGGCTCGTCGGCCCGGCCCGCGCCAAGGAGATGATCTTCAGCGGCCGCCACGTGGACGCCGCCGAGGCGAAGGAGATCGGCCTGGCGGACGCCGTCGTCGCCGACGAGGACGTCTACGCCGAGGCGGTGGCCTTCGTGGCCCGCTTCGCCGACGGCCCCGCGGTGGCGCTGGCCGCCGCCAAGGAGGCCGTGGACCGCGGCATGGAGACCGACCTGGAGACCGGGCTGGAGATCGAGCGCCTGCACTTCGCCGGGCTGTTCGCCACCGAGGACCAGAAGGCCGGCATGCGGAGCTTCATCGAGCACGGCCCCGGCAAGGCGACCTTCCACGGCCGCTGACACCCCGGTCGGACGCCCCGGCGCCCGGGTACGGGGTGCCCCGCGGCCCGGGTCGCGGTGGCCGTGGGAGCGGTGCGCGGGACGGGATGGGTGGGACGGGTACGCCGGGACCGAAACACCCATCCCGAAGACCGAAACCGGCCAGTTCGGGCAGGCCGGTGGGAACCGCCCGCCCGGATTTTCCGTCATACTCGGAGGTGGTCGTTCGATGAGGGACCGATCGCCGGAGCCCCCAGATCTCCCGGTGGCGCCGAACAGACCACAAGGCCCCGTCGGGGCCAGTACAAGCCAATGGTGACCCATCCCCCCGGCCGATAAGCTGGACGTGGCGGTATGCGGTCTTTTGAGGGGATGAGTACTCGATGGCAATGTCGGCAGGTTTCCCCATGGGTGAGGAGCTGCCGGAGCGCATCGGCCACTACGTGATCCGCCGCCGCATCGGATCGGGCGGCATGGGCGTGGTGTACCAGGCCGAAGATCCCCGGACCCAGCAGTTCGTCGCGGTGAAGGTCCTCAAGCCCGAGGTCGCCGGCGACCGCATCGCCCGCGCCCGGCTCGCCCGCGAGGTCGAGACGATGCGCCGGGTGCAGAGCCCCAACGTCGCCGAGGTCATCGACGCCAACACCGACGCCGAGCTCCCCTGGGTGGTCACCGAGTACATCCCCGGCCCCACCCTGGACGCCACCGTCACCGACCACGGGCCGCTGCGCGGCCGCGCGCTCACCCGGTTCATCACCGGCCTGGCGCGGGCGATCAAGGACATCCACGAGGTCGACGTCATCCACCGCGACCTCAAGCCGGGCAACGTCATCATCTCCAACGGCGAGCCCATCGTCATCGACTTCGGCATCGCACACGCCGTCGACGGCGCCAAGCTCACCCAGACCGGTACCTTCGTCGGCACGCCCAGCTACCTCTCCCCGGAGGTCATCGAGGGCACCGCGCTGGGTCCGGCCACCGACATCCACGCCTGGGGCGGCACCGTCGCCTTCGCCTCCACCGGCCGCCCGCCCTACGGCGCGGGCGCCTTCGAGGTGATCTTCTTCCGCATCCTCAACGGCGAGATCGACATGGACGGGATGCACGAGGCGCTGCGGCCCCTGGTCTCCCGCGCCGTCTCCCGCGACATGCGCCGCCGTCCCACCGCCGCCGAACTGGTGGAGGAGGCCGGGCGGCTCAACCTCGACCTGCCCTGGACCGAGGACCCCGGTTCCAAGTCCACCGGGCTGACCGGCAGCCACACCGTCTACCACGCGCAGGTGCCCGGCGCCGACTCCGGTTCGGGCGGCCGCCCCGCGGCCGACCTGGGCGGCGGCGCGGGTGCGGCGGGCGGCTCCGGCGGATCCGGCGCGGGCGCGGCCCTGGGCGGAGCCGCACTGGGCGGTGCGGCCGGGTACCTGGCCAGCCGGATGACGCACGGCGGGGGCGGCGCCCCCGACCCCACGGCGAGCGCCTGGTCCGCCCCGGGCGACCAGCGCCGGGAGTCGCGTTCGGAGTCGGTCGGCTGGAACGGCGACGACGCCACCGACGACCTCTCGGGCGGCCGCTCCGGCGGCTGGGAGGACGAGGCCACCGACGACCTGGGCGGGATCGGCACCGAGCGGATCGCGCCCGGCCGCTTCGACGACCACGCCGACCGGGGCACCGAGCGGATCGCCCCCGGCGGGGCGGACGACCTGGACGACCCCCAGGGCACCATGCGGATCAACCCCCTCGACGACGACGCGGGCACGCAGCGCTTCACCCCCGTGCCGGCGGACGACGACCAGGGCACCAGGCGCATCGACCCCGTCGACCCGCAGGGGACCATGCGGATCGACCCCGTCGACTCCGGCGGCGGCGACCCGCAGGGCACGATGATGCTCGACCCGCGCGACGTGGCCCGGGGCGGCGAGCGCTCCCCCCTCGACTACGAGGAGCCGGAGGGGCAGCGCGGGGCGCCGCAGACCCAGTTCTTCAACACGCCGCTGCACAAGGGCGACTTCTCCGACATCCTCACCCCCGTCGACGGGGACGGGCGGAGCAACCACACACAGCAGTTCGACGAGGACGACTACGAGGAGCAGGGCGGCTGGCTGGACCGCTTCCGGCGGGGCGGCAACGACCGGATGGGCGGCTACTTCCGGGGCGACAGCGAGACCGGCGAGTACGACGAGTACGACTCCCTCTACGAGGACGAGGAGTACGAGGAGCGGGTCTACCGGATGCACCCGCTGGTGCTCATCCCGGTGGTGCTGGCGCTGGCCGGGCTGGGCATGGTCTTCCCGTGGATCGGCATCCTGCTGGGCATCCTGGTGATCGCCGGGCTCAGTGCGCTGGACGTGGTCAAGGCCGAGCACGCCAAGCGGCTCCAGACGCGCGGGCCGCGCAACTCCGACAGCGTGGTGGTGGCGCTCAGCTTCCCGTGGGCGTTCGGGCGGATGCTGCTGCGCACCGTCGGGTTCGGCCTGGTGTACCTGGTGGCGGGCATCCTCGTGGGCCTGGTCTACGCCCAGCTCGTGGACACCGGGAACGAGGGGCCCAACTACATCGGCGGGTTCGCGGTCTTCGTGACGATGCTGCTCAGCTACCTGATGCCCAGCGGCCGCCAGGCCCGGCACCAGGCCGTGTGGCTGGTGGAGCGGGTCCGGTTCCGCAACCTGTACCTGTACATCGGCGTGATCGTCGCCGTGGTGCTGCTGGCGATGCTCATCCTGTCGTTCGGCTTCGGCTCCGCGCCGGACTGGCGGCTGGGCCCGCTCCAGGGTCCGGCCGACTGGTTCAACGGCGAGTAGGCGGCGGGCCGCGCACCGGGCGCCCGCGCCCCTTCGGGGGCGGGGCGCCCGCGGCGTTTCCGGGGGCCCGGGCCGCGGTGCCGGTCCGCCTCCGGGATGAACGGCGGAATGTTCCCCGTTACAGGGACGGTGCGGCGGCAGGTCCGGACCGCACGGTGGCTAAGGTGTGAGAAGGGCCTCCGGCCCCGGGGGCGCACGGCCCGGACGACCGGTGGATCGCCTGATGGCGGCACGGGTCCGGCCCGCGCTATCAGTAGGGGTTAGGGTTTCCTAAGTAAAAACGGGGGCTGTGGGTTGGCCTTCATGCTACTAGCCAGTAACATCTGGACTATGAGCACACCGCGGGACCGATCGACCGGAAAGACCGGCCCCGCCGTCGGATGACCGAACGGCATTCGGCATTGTTGGCAGTACGGGGCGCGCCAGCGTCCGGCCGCCGCACGGCGGATCATGGAGTGCAGGGAGGTCGGCCACCGGCCATGAATATTGTCGTTTTGGTCAAGCAGGTCCCGGACACGGCGACCGAACGGAAGCTCAACCCCGCGGACAACACGCTGGACCGCGCAGCGTCCGACGGCGTCGTCAACGAGCTCGACGAGTACGCGATCGAGGAAGCGCTCCTCCTCAAGGAGAAGCACGGCGGCGAGGTCACCATCCTGACGATGGGGCCGGACCAGGCCACGGACTCGATCCGCAAGGCCCTGTCCATGGGCGCCGACAAGGCCGTCTTCGTCAACGACGACGCCCTCCACGGCTCGGACTCGCTCCAGACCGCCTACGCGCTCGCGCAGGCCCTGGGCACCATGGAGTTCGACCTCGTGGTCCTGGGCTCGGAGTCCACCGACGCCCGTACCGGCGTCGTCGGCGCCGCGCTCGCCGAGTACCTCGGCCTGCCCCAGCTCACGCTGGCCGGCAAGGTCGACATCGACGGCGGCGCCGTCAAGATCCAGCGGCAGACCGACTACGGCTACGACGTCGTCGAGGCCCGGCTGCCCGCCGTCGTCTCCGTGGTGGAGAAGATCAACGAGCCGCGCTACCCGTCCTTCAAGCTGATCATGCAGGCGAAGAAGAAGCCGGTGGACAAGAAGTCCGCGGCCGACGCCGGCATCGACACCGCCAAGGTCGGACTGGCCAACGCCACCACCGAGACCGTCGACTTCGCCGCCGCGCCTCCGCGCGCCGCGGGCACGATCGTCAAGGACGAGGGCGACGGCGGCGCGAAGATCGCCGACTTCCTCGCCGAGAAGAAGTTCGTGTAGGCCAGGCGAGAGACTCAGGAAGGTTCAAGGATTATGGCTGAGGTCCTCGTCCTCGTCGACCACGTCGACGGACAGGTCAAGAAGGTCACCACCGAGCTGCTGACCGCCGCGCGCCGCATCGGCGAGCCCGCCGCGGTCTGGGTCGGCGAGGGGGTGGAGTCGGGCAAGGCCGCGCTGGCCGAGTTCGGCGCCGAGAAGGTCTACGTCGCTCCGGCCGAGCTCAACGACTACGTCGTCGCGCCCAAGGCCGAGCTGCTCGCCAAGCTCGCCCAGGACAAGGGCGCCGCCGCCATCCTCGTCTCGGCCACCGCCGAGAACAAGGAGATCGCCGGCCGCACCGCCGTCAAGCTGGGCTCCGGCGTGCTCACCGACGTGGTCGACGTCAACGCCGACCTGGTCGCCGAGCACAGTATCTTCGGCGGTGCCACCGTCACCCACGCCCGCGTCCGGACCGGTGTCCCGGTCATCGCGGTCCGCCCGAACTCCGTCCCGGCCGAGGCCGCCGCCGGCGCCGCCGCCGAGGAGGCGGTCTCCGTCGAGCTGTCGGACGCCGCCAGGACCGCCAAGGTCGTCGAGCGCGTCGTCCAGGAGCAGGGCGAGCGCCCCGAGCTCAGCGAGGCCGCCATCGTGGTCTCCGGCGGCCGCGGCGTGGGCTCCGACGACTTCTCCGTCGTCGAGGGCCTGGCGGACTCGCTGGGTGCCGCCGTCGGCGCCTCCCGCGCCGCCGTCGACTCCGGCTGGTACCCGAACCAGTTCCAGGTCGGCCAGACCGGTAAGACGGTCAGCCCGAACCTGTACATCGCCCTGGGCATCTCCGGCGCGATCCAGCACCGGGCCGGCATGCAGACCTCGAAGAACATCGTCGCGGTCAACAAGGACCCCGAGGCTCCGATCTTCGAGCTGGCCGACTTCGGTGTCGTGGGCGACCTGCACACCGTCGCCCCGCAGCTGACCGAGGAGATCAAGAAGCGCAAGTAGCCGCAGGCGGTACGGCACCGCGCCCGCGACCCGAACGCCCGGCCAGGGACCCGTCCCGGCCGGGCGTTCGCGCGTCCCGGCGGTGATCTCCCTCTCCCCGCGGGCGGCGGAGGCGGATCCACGGCGCCGGTTCTGCAACGGGTTGCGGGGTTCGTGGGTCGGCGGTGTCCCGGGATAAGTAGGCTGGACGGAATACCCGGTCCGCCGTGCGATGGGAAGGGGTCCATATGGGAGCTCCCGATGTGGATGTGACGTCCTCCACCGAGTGGTGGCGCGGGCTCAACCAGGCCAAGGCCACCACCCGCCCCGCGAGCGAGGCCGAGCCCCTGATCGCCGAGCACCTGCGCTGGTACCCCAAGGCCGACACCGCGCTCCTGGCGCGCGCCTACGCCGTGGCCGACCACCTGCACCGGGAGCAGAAGCGCAAGAGCGGCGAGCCGTTCATCATCCACCCCCTGGCCGTCGCCACCATCCTCGCCGAGCTCGGCCTGGACACCGCCACCCTCGTGGCCGCCCTCCTGCACGACACCGTGGAGGACACCCCCTTCAGCCTCGCCCACCTCGCCGCGGAGTTCGGCACCGAGGTGGGCGTCATGGTCGACGGGGTCACCAAGGTCGACCGGTCCATGTACGGCAGCGCCGCCGCCGGCGAGACCTTCCGCAAGATGGTCGTGGCCGCCCGGGACGATCTGCGGGTGCTGCTGATCAAGCTCGCCGACCGGGTCCACAACCTGCGCACACTCCAGTTCCAGCCGCCGCACAAGCGCGTGAAGATCGCCAGGGGCACCCGTGAGCTGCTCATCCCGCTCGCCGAGCGGCTGGGCGTGTACAAGCTCAAACGGGAACTCGAGGACCTGTGTTTCGAGTACCTGGAGACCGAGGAGTTCGAGCGCACGCGCGAGTGCGCCGCCCGGGTCCGGGAGCGGGCGCAGCCGGAGACCGAGGCGCTGACGGCGGCGCTGCGCGACAGCCTGGCGGCCTTCCGGGTCAAGGCCGACGTGGAGGTCCGCCCCCGCCACCTGGCGTCGGTGTTCCACTCCGGTGCGCCGCTGTCCGACCTGGACCCGCAGTCGACGGTCCGGTACGTGGTGGTGGTGCGCGGCGAGGAGCGCAACGGCTACCTGGCGCTCGGGGCGGTCCACGGGCGGTGGCAGCCGATCCCCGCCAAGTTCCGCGACTTCATCGCCTCGCCCAAGTACAACCTGTACCGGGCGCTGCACACGACCGTGCGCACCGAAAGCGGGAACAAGGTGCAGATCATCATCTGCGACGGCCGCGCCCAGCAGGTGTCGGAGTACGGGATCATCGCCGAGATCCACGAGCGCACCGGCCGCGACGGGCGGCTGAACTCCGAGCGCACCACCGACCCGGAGTGGCTCACCCGGCTGCTGCGCTGGCAGGAGGGCGCCTCGGCGGAGGAGCTGCTGGAGGGCGTGCGCACCGACCTGGCGGACAGCATCACGGTGCTGACCGTGGACGGCAAGATCCTCACCCTCCCCGAGGGCTCGACCCCGGTGGACGTGGCCTACGCCCTGGACAACGAGATCGGCGACCGGTTCTCTGCCGCCACGGTCAACGGGCGGCTGGCCCTGCCCAGTGCGAAGGTGCGCGAGGGCGACACCGTCCAGATCATCACCAAGGCCGAGCCGGGACCGGACCGGGCGTGGCTGGACTCGGCCCGCACCGGCAAGGCGCGGGTGGCGATCGGGGCCTGGCACCGTACCCGGGCCCGGGAGAAGGCGGAGGTCGACGGGCGGCACGCGATGGCGGAGTTCATGGGCGGGCACCGGAGCCTGATCGACGCGGAGTCCTCGGGGGACATGATCAGCGTGGCCCGGCGGGCCGGGTACGTGACGCTGGAGGACTTCTACGTGGCCATGGGGTACGGCCAGATCGACCCCGCGGAGGCGCTGGGGCGCCCGGCGCCCGGGGCTCCGCGGGAGGGCGACGCCCCGCGGGTCTGACGGCCCCGGGCCCCGGTCCGCCCGGCGGGTGCGGATGCGCGCGGCGGACGGCCGTTCCGTGCCCTGGTCCCACCGGCGGCCGGTACGGCCGTGCGGGCCTCGGTCGATGTGGCGGGCGCGGGCGCGGGCGCGGATGCGCGCGGCGGTCGGCCGTTCCGCGTCCCCGGTCGGCCCGCGCCGTGGAACGACCGGGGGGAGCCGGCCGCGACCCGCTGCGCCGCGGGGCCGGGCCGTCCCCGCGTACCTCCCGGCCACCCGGTGGCGGAACCAGCGCCGGTAGCGGAGCGCGGAGCCCCCGGGCGGGGCCGCGTCCACCGCCCCGGGGATACGGGTGCCTTCCGGGTCTCACCGGGGCGGGCTCAGGAGGGGAAGGCCGGGGGAGGCGGGACCCACCGGTCGGTGCGGGACGCGGTGGAGGCGAGGCCGTAGTCCTTCCTGAGCTGTTCGGGAACGGCGTACTGCATGACTCTGCCCCGCGTGAGGGAGCTGAGCTCCAGGTGGGTGGTGAGGTGGCCCAGCCGGTCCAGTGCCCAGGCCCCCAGCGGGGAGCGGTCCTCGATGGTCTCCAGGACGCCGAGAAGCGCGGGGGAGGCTTTGACCGCCGTGTCCCAGCCGCTGCGCGGGACCTGGAGCCAGTCGGCGCAGGTGTCGCCGATGAGGTAGCGGATGAGGGCGGCGACCACGGGGTCCAGGAGGGTTCCGGGAACGACCTCCTCGTAGAGGTCGATGAGCTGGCGGGTCAGCCGCGCGCCCTCCTCGGAGGGCCCCATGTACCGGGTCATGTACAGGTCGGAGAACAGGCGGGCCTCCTCCAGGTCGGCCGGGGCCTGCCCGGGGCTGATCCCCAGCATCTCGCCGACGACGCGCCAGGCGTAGAAGTAGGCCGCCGCACCCTCGGCGGACATGTGGACGCCCAGGCGGTGCAGGGCGTCCAGGACCTGGATCGAGAAGATCATCAGGCCGCCGATCATGTCCTCCTGGCAGATCGGGGTGCCGAGCGCCTCCTCGTCCCAGAGCCCCTCGCGGCGCATGTGGTAGCGGATGGAGGCGTGCAGCAGGCGCACCTTCTGGACCGCGGGGACGAAACGGCTCCCCGCCTCGAAGGCGTCGGGCTGCATCAGGTAGACGGTGAACTGCCCGGTCTCGGCCATGCGCCGCGAGGGGTACTCCAGGCCGTGGGTGGCGCTGAGCAGCCTGGCCACGTGCGGGATGACATAGCAGGCGGGCATGGCGGAGAAGGCCAGGGCGGTGGAGACGTGCACGTTGTTGTCGATGAAGAACAGCCGGGCCCGCTCCATCTCGTCCCAGTCGACCCAGGAGGGAGGGGCGGCGGTCGCCCGCAGGTACTCGTGGGCCACGTCCGGCAGCCCCTCGGGCAGTTCCTGACCGGCCGTGGAGAAGTAGCGCATGAGGGTGTTGAACCTGCCGACCTCCCCGCGCTCGAACAGGGTCGCCACCGTGCTGTCGGCGAGTTCGTCCCCCACGAGCCGTAGCGCGCTCATGGACTCCGGTGTGTGGTGCATGGCATCCTCTCGGAGGCTCAGTACTGTCGGTCCGCGGCCAGGGCCGCCATGTGGGTCAGGGCGGTGGCGGCCTCACCGGGCAGGCCCGCGCGGGCGAGGGCCGCGGTCGCCGCCCGGGTGCGCCGGGTGATCATCTCCTCGACGCGGTCGGGTGCCCCGGTGCGCCGTGTGATCGTCCGGACCCTGGACAGGCCCTCCTCGTCCAGGTCGCGCCGGCCGAGCAGGGTGCGCAGCTCCCGCCGCTCGGCCGCGGTGGCGGCCGACCAGGTCTCGGCGAACAGGACGGTCGGCCGGTCGCCCCGGACGTCGTCCATGTTCGACTTGCCCGTGCGCCCAGGGTCGCCGAAGAGCCCCAGCAGGTCGTCCCGGAGCTGGAAGGCCTCGCCCAGGGGGATCCCGTAGGCGGTGAAGGCCTCCATCAGGGGCCCCGGAGCGCCGGCCAGCGCGCCGCCGATGTGCAGGGGGTGCTCGACCGTGTACTTGGCCGTCTTGTACCGGATGACCTGGAGCGACCTGGCCGTGTCGGGTCGGGAGCCGGTGCGCAGGACCTCCAGGCACTCCCCGGCGACCAGCTCGCGGGCCATGACCGTCCACGGTCCGCGGGCGCGGGCCAGGTAGGCCGAGGGCAGGCCGGAGAAGAGGAACATCTGTCCGGCCCACGCCATCAGCAGGTCTCCGGTGAGGAGGGCCAGGGCGCGGCTCCGCGCCCGGGGCCGGGCCCCGCCGGCGAGCGCCGCCCGCAGGGCCTCGTGGGCGCTCGGAGCGCCATGGCGCGTCGGGCTCTCGTCGATGAGGTCGTCGTGGACGACCGCCGCCGCGTGCACCAGCTCCATCGCCGCGGCGGCCCTGACCAGGGCGTCGCTGTCCGGTTGCCCGGCCGCGCGCCACCCCCAGTAGCAGAACGCGGCGCGCAGGCGCTTGCCGCCGGTCACCGCCGCGGTCAGCTGTTCGGCGACGGGCAGCAGGTCGGCGTCGACGGCGAGGATGTGCTCGGTCTCCTGCCGCGCGAAGGCCTCCAGCTCCGCGTCCACCCGAGCCCGGAACAGGCCCTGCTCCGGCGGTTCAGGCATCGCCCCGGCCGGGTTCCCGGGATGCGGCACGACGGGCGAGCAGCTCCATGTGGGGGTCGGCCGCGGGGGCGTGCCGCCGCAGCGCCAGAAGCCCCCGCTGTTTCAGCTCCTCCCGGCCGTCCCGGGCCAGTGCCGTCAGGTCCGACCGGCCCAGCAGCGCCCCGGCCCGACGCAGGGCCGTCCCGACGCTCTCGATGACCAGGTCCGCGGCTCCGGCCGCGATCAGTACCGGGTCACCCGGGCTTTCGCCGTCGGTGCCGCCACCGGTGTGCGCCACAGTGTTCTCCCGTCCGCGTCAGGCACGACAGTGATCACGGCCTCGGTGGAAAGGTCCGGGATTTCTGAGGTGTGCCGTGGATCCTTTTTCGAGGATCATCTTCGGCCATGAACTCATTTGTCAACGCGCTTGTGCGGTCCGGTTCGTTCTGTTGGGGGGTGGAACATGCTGCTTTCTCGCGGGAATTGGACAATAAGGATAATAATCAGACAGGAAGGAAGAAAAAATCCGTGGAATTCCGTCCGGTGTGAAGAACCCCACCCCGGAACCGTGGCGGGCCACCACCTCCGATCGGAGTTCGTGCCAGGTCGGATGGTCGCGAGCGGACATCCGCAACCCCGGCCGCCCGGATCTCCGGCGGGCGGCCGGGTCCTCGCCTCGGGAGGGTTCCACGGGTGCCGGTCGGGCGGGATTCCCTGCGCCGACGGGGTTCTCCGTGTTCCGGCCTTCGGCATGGGAAAGGAGGTTTTCATGGCGACTCGGGTGCTTTTATTGTTTTGTCGGATGAGAGTGGGAGAACGTGTTCGTGTGCGCCTTTTCACGTGCCTCGGAGGCGGGAGGGGGCGTGAAGGCCTGCGGCGTCCGGGAAGGCCCCGCCGTGCCGGTCCGGTGCGGATTCTCCACACGGTCCCGTCGGGGTGCGGTCGCCCCGTCGGGGGCGCCCGTCCGCCCGGGGCGGCAGGAGAGGGGGCGGTCGTGTTCCTCCGGGAACCGGGGGAGTCCACGCGGGGAGCGGCGTGCGGGCCGCAGCCGGTGCGGCGGGGACGGGCTCGCGCACGGAGAGGGCGCCGGTGAGGGGCTCGGGCGTGCGCCGGTGCGGCCCTCCCGGGGGATGAGGGGCATGGGGAGCGGGATCGTGTCCTGGGGAGCCGGGGTGTCGCCGATGTCCGGGCCGGGGGGCTCCCGGTGGCCTCCGGGGGCGGGGGCCGACGGGGCGGCGGTCCTCCGCTGTGGCGGACGGGGTTCTCCGCGGGTCTCCACCGGCCGTTCGCCTTGCCTGCGGTGTGCCGGCGGTCCGGGCGTGGCTCGGGGCCCGTGCGTGCCGCTTCGGGTAGCGTTCGCGGCTGAGCGGGCCGGTCGTTCCGGCCGCCGGTCCGAGCCGGGGCCGGGGGCGTGGCACCGGTCCCGGTGACGGCCGGGACGCGGTGCCCTCTGACCGATCCGTTCTCTCCGTCCCACAGACGACGATCGTGGAGGTCACATGTCCAAGCCACCGCTGCCGCCCGAGGCCGTCGAGCTGCTGCGCCGACCCAACCCGTGCACGGTCTCGACGCTGCGTTCGGACGGCGCCCCGGTCTCCACACCCACCTGGTACCTGTGGGAGGACGGCCGGCTGCTGATCAACATGGACGAGGACCGGGTGCGCCTGCGCCACATGCGCCGCGATCCGCGCGTCAGCCTCACCGTCATGGACGGCGACGACTGGTACACGCACGTCACCCTCCTCGGCCGCGTCGTCGGGATCGAGGAGGACGAGGGGCTGGCCGACATCGACCGGATCGCCCGGCACTACACCGGGGGGCGGTACCCGGACCGCGTGCGCACGAGGTTCAGCGCCACGATCGAGGTCGAGCGGTGGCACGGCTGGGGGGCGATGAAGGACAACGACCAGGCGGGCTAGTGACGGGGACGGGGCGGTCCCCGGTGGGGCCGCCCCTTCGCGGATGACGCGTCCCCGCACCGCCACCGGGCGGCCGGCTGCTCCTCGTTGCGGTACCCGGCGGCGCTCTTCCGCGCCTCGTCGCCCACACCGCCGACGGCGCCGACGGCGCCGACGGCGCCGGCGGCGCCGGCGGTACGGGTCCCCTGCCCGGCCGGATACGGCGGGTCGACCGGTTCACGCGAGGGGGGACCACACGAAGTTGTAGTGGTGGGCGACCGCGAGGAACCCGGTGAGGCCCAAGGCCACCAGCGTGTAGTGCACGCGACCCGTCGGGCTCCACCACCGGCGGGCCCAGGCGACGGCCGCCAGGACCAGGGTCCCGGCCGTCGCGACCGCTCCGAGTGCGGGCGGCAGCAGGAGCGGGGCCGGGTAGCCGAGCATCAGCATGTAGGGGACGTCGACCCCGGACAGCCACAGGACCAGCCCGGCGGTGTACCCCAGCACCAGGACGGCCGTGGCCCCCGCGAGGAGTCGGGCGCGGCGGGGCGCCGCCGCGCCCGACGGAGCCCGCCCGCCCCGGCGCGCTCGGGCGGGCACGAGCCGCGACAGCGGCCACAGGACCGTGCTGGCCGCGAGCACCGCCCCCAGCAGCAGGACGGTCCCGTGGGTGGCGGGGGCCAGGTACCAGGGAACGCGCGCGTAGGTGCGGACGGTGTCGGAGGCGAACCCGAGCGCGACGACCTCCTCGCCCTCGAACACGAAGGCCAGCACGTCCGCCCCGTCCTCGGAGCGGAACATCCCTTCGCCCTGCGGAAGCCATGTCTCCGAGGGCGCCGAGGGGCCGGACAGGGTGAGGGACCCGTCGTCCTCCTCGCGCACGGTGACATGGTTGAGCGCGGAGTTGACGTGCTCCACGTTGCCGTCGTTGGTGAGAGTGGTGACGTAGGTGCCGGCGTACCCGCCGTCGGCGCCCCCGCCGCCCCCGTCGGCGGCCACGGGGTCGTCCGCCGGGGGCAGGAACTCGGCGACCAGCTCGCCGATCAGAGCCCGGGGCAGGTCCCGGACCCCCTCCGGCGGGTCACCGTCGCCGTTGGCCGCCACGAAGATCCCCAGATCCGCGCCGGGGAGGAGGACGTACTCGGCGCGGGCGCCGAAGATGCTGCCGGGATGGCCGACGGCCCGGTGCCCGGCGGCCAGGGACTCGCGCGTGCCGTACCCCACGCCGAAGGCGTCCGGCCTGGCACTGAACCGACGGTCGAACATGGCCTCGGACAGCTCCCGGGACAGGACCTCGCTCCCGTCGAGCGTTCCGCCGCCGAGGTGGGCCCGCATGAACCGGGCCATGTCGGGGGCGGTGGTGTAGAAGCCGCCGAAGGGCAGTGCGTTGAGCCCGAAGCGCTGGGGAGCGGGCACCTGGGCGTCGTCGGCCCACTGGTACTGGGAGGCGGCGTTGAGCGCCTCACGGGCCCCGGGGTCCCCGGGGCCGGCGTAGGCGGTGCGGTCCATGCCCAACGGGTCGAGGAGGTGCTCTTCGGCGTACTCGGTGAAGCCCTGCCCGCTGACCGTCTCCACGAGGAAGCCGGTGAGCGCGAAGGAGTAGTTGGAGTAGGTGGCGAAGCGCCCCGGGGGGCGCACGCGGTCCGGCTGGTTGTCCCGGACGTACTCGTGCAGGGTCCCGGCGTCCCGGGGGTGCTCGGTGATGATGCCGACGAAGCGGTCCTCGAACCCGGCCGAGTGGGTCAGCAGGTCGTGCAGGGTCACCGGGTGCCCGGGGAAGGTGTCGGCGACGGCCACGTCGTCGGGCAGGTACTCGTTGACGTCGGTGTGCAGGTCCAGGAGGCCTTCGTCGACGAGTTGGAGGGCCATGGTGGCGGTCAGGGACTTGGCCACGGAGGCGGAGACGAACGCGGTCTCCTCGGCGTCGACCGGAACCCGGTCCTCCAGGTCGGCGTACCCGTAGCCGCCGACGGCGAGGTCGCCCTCGGAACCCACCACCGAGACGGCCGCGCCGGGGACCCGGTACTCCTCCAGGAGTTCGGGCACGCGCCGGTCGAGGAAGGCGGCGATGTTCTCGGGGGTGGGGTCGGCGGCGGCCCGGGCACCGGTCTGCTGTGCCCACACGGGGGATGGTGCGGCCAGGGCCGCTGTGACCGCGAGGGCCGCCAGAAGGCGGCCCCCTCTCAGCGCATGGTTCACGGTTGTTCTCCTAGGGGTGGGGGTGTGCGCTGATGACGCTACGGTCGCGCGCGGGCCGGGCCAGGAGCGCGCGTACCCGTCTCCGCGGGGGTATGCGCGCCCCCACGGCGCACGTGCGTCCTCCACCGCGGAGGTCGTGGAACCACCAGGGACCGCAGGCGGGCCCCGGGGCGGAGGGCCCGTGTCCCGGGGGTGCCGTGGCCCGACCCGGGGAGGTCGGCGGGCCCGGGATGGGGCGGTGTTCGTCCGGTCGGGACCGGCGGTCGGTGGCGCTGTGGGTCGGTGCGTCCGTGCGGTGCCGTGCTCTCGCGTTCTTGCGGGTCGATGGCGACCCGGGCGATACTGCCCGTATGTGCACCCGCCCCACCCACCTCGGACGCCATCACGTGTGCCTGGAATGCCGGGTCGCGTTCAAGTACCGAGCCCACGGACTGCGCGCTCCCGGGTGCCCGAACTGCGGGGGGAGCCTGATCGACGCCGGGAGCGATCTGGAGGTGCCCCGGCGCGGAGATGACGCGGGGTGGCGGGTGCTGGGGGTGCTACTCCGTGCCGGGGTCACCTTTCACTCCACCTGCTGTGACGGTCCGGGGTGGCGACCACGCACCATGGCGCAGGTCAGGGAGCGGCTGGCGGCTGCCGAGCGCACCGGCGTCCCCGTGGCCGAGGCGCTGACCTCCTTCGACGTCGACGAGATCGGCCGCAGCCCCGCACACAGGGCGGCCCCGACGGGGCCCTGACCTCCGCCCTGCCCCACCTGTGACCCGCCCGGGCCGGCGAATCGGGTCGTGGCCCCGGTCGTCGGCGGGAGCCTCACGAGATCGGACCCCGGGGCGGGTGCCGCCGCTTCGTGAACCCGCGGAGTCACACCGCACGAGGGGACGACACCTCCGTCTCCGGTCGCCTCGCCTCGGAGAGGGTTCGATCACGGCCTGCGGGGCGGAGGCCGTGTGCGGCCCCCGCCCCCGGGTGGGTCATGGGCGGGGGTGCGGTTCGGTGGGAGTCGGTGCTGTGTGTTGGTTCAGGCGTTCTTCGAGCTGGTCGGGGGTGGGTTCCACGTGGGTGCGCCAGGGGGCGGCGGGGTCGCGGTGGACCGCGACCCACAGCGAGCCCGTCCACGCGATCCGGTGGGTACCGCCCCAGGCGGTACGCAGCCGCTCCAACGCCCGGGCGGGGGGTTCCCACCGCCATCCTGTGAGGTCCTCGTGGTCTCCGGGGTGGCCGGTGTCCAGGACACAGGTGCGGCGGGAACCACCGCGGTTGAGCGCCACCTGGGCGCACAACGGCACCATCACCGCTCACCCCCCGACCGAGGAAGCGGCAGCGGCGGGGTGGGGGTGTAGGTGGCCGGGTGGGCCTCCACCGCCGTATCGAGAAGGTCGATGGCCTCGATCGTGTCCCCGGTGGCCCGGAGGTGGTCGATGGCCGCCCGCACCCCGGCGATGCGGTGGCCCAGCACCGCCTGGCGGTCGGCCTCCTCTGCCGGGGTGGCGCCCGGTGGGAGGGTGAGGGCGTCGCCGATGGCCTCGAACAGATCCGCTACACGGATGTCACCGACGAGCATGTCAGCGCACCCCCCGCCCCAGGTAGGCGCGCACCGCCAGCGCGAGCGGCGCCAGGTCCCCGCCCGGGTGGGCGACGTAGGCCCGCACCCGAAAGGCACACCGGCGCACACCCCGCCTGATCCGCGGTGCCTGTTCCCGGGCGGGCTCAGGGGACCTGCGCCCGCCCCTGGTCTGGGCGGAGCCCTTGGTCGGGGCCTTGACCGGGGCGGGGTGGGCATAGCCCTCCAGGGACAGCTGGGTGGGGGCCGGTGGGCGGTGGTGGCGCCCGCGCCCCGGGACCAGGCGCGCAGGCGCACCGCCGGTCAGGGGCCGGGTCCAGCCGGCCAGGTCGGGCCGCAGCGGAACCACCCGCCCCGGGCCGACGCCGTTGGTCCGAGGCGGTCGGGTCGGGAAGTACCGGGTGGGCTGGGCGGAGAACTCCGGCGACAACAGGTCCCCGCCGTGTCCGCCCGTGTGGTCGAGCGCGAACCCCGCCGCCCCCGCCGCGATGCGGCGCACGGTGGCCAGCTCGACCGGGCGCAGGTGCCGCACCCCCGCCCGCCCCCGCACCAGCGCCGACGTGTTCCGATCCACCCCCGGAGGAGCGTGCTTCTCAGCGATACACTGCATTCCGTCTCACCTCGATAGGTACATGCCTGGTAGGGACACGCGCCCTGGAGCCGCCGCGAACGGACCAGGGCGCTTCGCTTGTGGCCTGGCAAGTCTGTGACCGCCGGCCACCACCTGGGCTTCACCTTGCAAGAACTTTTCTGATCGGTCCACGAATATCGCCGCAGTCGGTTAGTTTCGTATAGGAAGCGATTGGCTTCGATAGCTGCTCGATATCGGCGGTGTACATGGAAGATTTGAGTCCTTCCCGGAAGCGCTTCGGTCAGTTGCTGCGTAAGTACCGCCTCCAAGCAGGCATGACGCAGCAAGAACTGGCGAGGGCCGCGCAGGTCGCACAGAGCACGCTGAGCGATCTGGAGCAGGGGAAAAAGGGGACAAGGCGTGACCATGTGATACGTATCGACAAGGCGCTCATCGCTCACGAAGTCCTTGTCAATGCATGGGATCTGGCCTTTTCGCCGTCCGGTATGACCTCCTACTTTCGTGAGGTGGCGGAGGCAGAGCAGATCGCGGTATCCATCCGGCAGTATGCGCTCGGGCTGGTGCCGGGCCTGGTTCAGGCCGAGGCCTATGCACGCGAGGTCAGCAGGCTCGCCCTGCCTCAGGAGAAGCCTGAGGTCATCGAGGAGATCGTGGCCGCACGCGTACGGCGCCAAGAAATCCTGAACCGCCAGCACCCGCCGGTCATCACTGTTCTGTTGGACGAGGTTGTTCTCCTGCGCAGGTTCAAACAGCCGGACGTCATGAAGTCGCAGGTGGACCACCTGATCGACCTATCGCATCGGGACAGGGTCACCATCCAGATCGTGCCGTTGGACACGGAGGGCCACCCTGGCCTGGGTGGAGACTTCAAGCTGATCGCTGTACCCGGGAGCAGCGATATCGTCTATGTCGAGGGGCATAATGCGGGTATGTCCCTTAAGGAACCCGAGACCGTGGGCGACTATGACCGAATCTTCGCGGAGCTGCGTGGCGCTGCTCTTCCCGTGCCTGCGTCGCGATCTCGGCTGGAACAGATTCGAGGCGGCATCCGATGATGAGCGAGAGCTGGCAAAAGTCCAGCTACAGCAATGGCCATGGCGGCGACTGCGTTGAGACACGGCGTGACAGGGTCCGGATCCTGGTTCGCGACACGCAGAACCGGGAGTTGGGGCAGCTTGGATTCACCGCCGAGGAATGGACGACCCTCCTGCACACGCTCTCCGTGAAGTAGCGTCTGCGCGGACCGGTCCTCCTAGCCCGGGCCGAACCGCGAACACGGGTGCTCCCGCCAGGGCATCCCGACCGGCTTCATGCCCGCCGGTGCACCTCCGCACCCCGTACGCCGCACTCCTGCACCCGGCATGCCGCAGGCGGGGGCGGAGCCCCCGGCCCCGCGGAACACCGGGACGGCGACCGCCGTGCGCCCGCGCAGCTCCAGCAGCCCGCCCACGAGTGCGGTCGCGGCCCCGGCGGTGGGCCGGGCACTGCGCGGGAGGGGGATCCTCGTCGGACCAGGGCGGAACACGAGGACACGCCCCACACGCCACGGCCACAGGCAGCAGGATGAACGGTTCTCCGCCGTTCGGGTAGGGGAGCCCCGGGAGGTGGTCACCGTGGGTGACAGCACAAGGATCCGGGCGGGCCGTCGGATGGTCGAGGTGAAACGCCCCGACAAGGAGCTCTTCGGGAAGGGCGGTCCCACCAAGGAGGACCTGGCCCGCTACCACCTGCGCATCGCGCCGCTGATGCTGCCGCACCTCAAAGGCCGCCCGGTGGCCCTGGAACGTTATCCCGGCGGCGTCGGCGGACCCGGCTTCTTCGTCAAGCACCCCTCGGTGCCCGACTGGGTCCGCACCCTGGCCACCTCCGGCGGCACCATGATGGAGGCCCGCGACGCCGCCACCCTCGTGTGGTGCGCCGACCAGGCCGCCATCACCCTCCACGCCTGGCAGTCGAGGGAACCCGACCTGGGCCGTCCCGACCTCCTCGTCCTCGACCTGGACCCCGCCGAGGGCGGACCGGAGGGGTTCGCGGCCTGCAAGGACGCGGCGCGCGACGCCCGGGAGGTGCTGGAGGAGGCCGGGCTGGCCGCCTATGTGATGACCACCGGCTCCAAAGGCCTGCACGTCCGCTCGCCGCTGCGCCCCGAGCTGGACGACCAGGAGGTCCGGGACCTGGCGAAGGCCCTCGCCGAGCGGGTGGCGGACCGGGCTCCCGGGGAGCGCACCACCGAGGTCCGCAAGGACAAGCGGGAGGGCCGCCTCTTCGTCGACTACCTGCGCAATGGCCGCGAGCAGCTGGCCGTCGCCCCCTACTCGGTCCGGGTGCGCGAGGGCGCCCCCGTCGCCGCCCCCCTGTTCTGGGAGGAGCTGGACGGGGTGGAGTCGGCCCGCGACCTCGGCATCGACCTGGAGCGCGAGGAGTGCCCCTTCCGGAACATGCGCCGCCGCGCCCGCTCCCCGAAGCGCGCGCGGGACCGGCTCGGGTGAGCGTGCGCCGCCCGGTCCCGGGCGGCGCACGGCCGGAGGCTAGTAGCCGTGGATCATCTTGTACGCGACCTCCGGCAGGAAGTCCCCCGCCCGGGACCCCTGTCCGACACCGCAGTCACCGTCGGACTCTCCCGGAGTCTTGATCCACAGGAGCATCTCCGCCCCGCCGCCCAGCCGCGTGGGCGTTCCCACCCTGCGCCCCGCCGGGTTGCACCACTCCCCGTTGGACCCGTTGCCGTTGCGGCTGGTGTCCACCACGAACGGCTTCGTGTACCCGTACCGGGAGGAGAGCACCTGGTTGATCCTCCGGGCGTAGGCGGTGTTCTCCGCGGTGGTGAAGTAGTTCGACACGTTCAGCGAGAACCCCCGCGCCCGGCTGAGTCCGGCCTGGTGCAGGCGCTCGGCGACGGTCGCGGCGTCGAGCCACCCCGGGTTGCCCGCGTCCATGTACACCCAGGTGTTGGGGGACTGGTTCCGGAACTGCGTGAGGGCGTTGGCCAGCATGCCGCGGCGCTCCGCGATCTCACCCTGGTCCATGCAGTCGTAGTCGCCCAGGGAGTCCGGTTCGAGGATGACGACGGCCGGGCGGTTCCCGATGCCCCCGGCGAAGGCGCCGATCCACGTCGCGTACTCGGCCGGGGAGGCCGCCCCGCCCGATGAGTGCCCGCCGCAGGCGTCGCGGCCGTACATGTTGTAGGCGACGAGGATCGGCAGTTCGTCCTGCTGGTCCGCCCGGCCGACGTAGGAGCCGGTGGCCGGGCCGATGCTGCCGCTCCAGGAGCCGAACCAGCGGGCCATGGGCACGGAGGCCAACGAGGCGCTGATCGCGGCGGCCCGCCCGTCGTGCGGGTTGGCGGCGGCCCAGACAGCAGGCGTGGAGTCGGGGGCGACGTAGAAGCCGCTGGTCATGGAGACCGGGTCGGCGGCGCGGGCGGCCTGAACGGGTTGGGTGAGGGCGAGGGCCAACGGCACGGCGAGGATCGCGGCCGCGATCGAGCGGGTGAGGCGACGCATATGGGTGGTACCCCTGTCTGTGCGCTGTTCGTGGGGCGCCGCGCGGTGTGCGCGGCGAGGGCCCGGTCGTCTGTGGAAGCGCTCCCAACTGGAAGCGCTTCCAGTCCGATGTGAACGATAGGGTGAGGCGCCTCACATCATGGGTTTCCGTTGGTAAGGCGTCAAGGGGGTGAAAAGAAATCCCCGGAGCGAGGCCCCGTGACTTCCTCCACCGCTACTCTGGGACCGCTTCCAGGAATTTCCACGACCGCTCCCGTCGGAGAGAACGGACCGCGATGACCGAGCAGCGCACCCCCGCCCCCACCCTCGACGCGGTGGCCGCCCGCGCCGGGGTGTCCCGCTCCGTCGCCTCGCGCGCGCTCAACGGCGCCCCCCACGTCAGCCGGGACAAGCGCGAGGCGGTCCGGCGCGCGGTCCGGGAGCTGGGCTACGTGCCCGACACCAGGGCCCGCGCACTGGCCACCCGGCGCAGCGGCACGGCCGCCCTGGTCGTCTCCGGCGAGGACCCGTCGATCTTCGCCGACCCCTTCTTCGCCCAGGTCATCGTCGGCCTGTCCGCAGCGCTGGAGGAGGGCGGCCTGCACCTCATGCTCTGCCTGGCCGCCTCCGAGCGCGGGCGGCGCAGGGTGGAGGAGCTGCTGCGCTCCCGGGGCACCGACGGGGTGATGCCGATGGCCGTGCGTGAGGGCGACCCCCTGCTCCCGGTGTTCGCCGCGTCCGAGGTGCCGGTGGTCTTCGGGGGCCTGCCCGCCGGTTCCGCCCCCCGCTGGTACGTCGACGTCGACAACGCCGGCGGCGGGCGGCAGGCGACCGAGCACCTGCTCTCCCGCGGGCGCCGCCGCGTCGCCATGATCTCCGGCCCGGCCGACACCGAGGTGGCCCGTGCCCGCGAGCGCGGCCACCGCGAGGCCCTCGCCCTGGCCGGGAGGGAGGTCCTCGCACCCGAACGCGGGGACTTCACCGAGGCCGGTGGCGCCGCCGCCATGTCCCGCCTCCTGGAACGCCTCCCGGACGTGGACGGGGTGTTCGCCGCCAACGACAACATGGCCGCGGGCGCCCTGAGGGTCCTGCACGCGGCGGGCAGGGACGTCCCCGGGGACGTCTCCCTGGTGGGGTTCGACGACCTGGACACCGCCCGGGCCTGCGAGCCCGCGCTGACCACCGTGCACCAGCCCGTCCGGGCCCTGGGGCGGGAGACGGCCCGGATGCTCCTCACCGTCCTCGGGGGAGGGGAGGCCACCCCCCTGATCCTGCCCACCGGGCTGGTCGTCCGCTCCACGTCCTGAGAAGCCCTCTTCGACGCCCCGTCCGCGTACGGCCCCACGCGGCTCCCTCCCGGCGCTGGGGCGGGTGTGACCCCTGGGGGAATGGGTGTGACCCCCGGGAAATCGGGGAAGACACCCAATTCCTGACAAAAGCAACCGACCCACAGGAGCACCCATGGAGGGCTACGGGGCCCAGATCGGCCTCGTGCTGGTCTTGGTCGTGGTGAACGCCCTGTTCGCCGGTAGTGAGATCGCTCTGGTCACCCTGCGGGAGGGTCAGATCCGCCGCCTGGCGGAGCGCGGCCCCGGCGGCCGCGCCGTCGCCAGGCTGGCCCGCGACCCCAACCGGTTCCTGGCCACCATCCAGATCGGCATCACGCTCGCCGGCTTCCTCGCCTCGGCGACCGCCGCCGTCTCACTCGCCCGCCCCCTCGTCGAGCCGCTCGGCTTCCTCGGCTCCTACGCCTCACCCGTCGCGATCGTCCTGGTCACCGTCCTGCTCACCTTCGTCACCCTGGTGCTGGGCGAGCTCGCCCCCAAGCGCATCGCCATGCAGCGCGCCGAGACCTGGGCGCTCATGGTCGCCCGCCCGCTGGACCTGCTCGCCACCCTGTCCCGCCCGGTCGTGTGGCTGCTGGGAGCCTCCACGAACCTCGTGGTGCGCCTTTCCGGCGGCGACCCCGGGGCGGAGCGCGAGGAGGTCGGCGAGGACGAGCTGCGGGAGATGATCACCTCGCACGGCGGTATCACCCCCGAGCAGCGCCACATCCTGTCCGGCGCGTTCGAGATCCGCGATCGCAAGGTCCGCCGGGTCCTGGTCCCGCGCCCGGAGGTCGACGCGGTCACCGCCGGGACCACCGCCCGGGACGCACTGCGGATGCTCCTCGAACGCGGCCACTCGCGGGCCCCCGTGTTCGCCGCCGGGGACGTCGACGAGGTCCTGGGGGTGGTCCACTGGAGCGACCTGATCGGCCACGAGGACACCGACGTCGCCGACCTCGCCCGGGAGCCCCTGCTCCTCCCCGACTCCCTGTCCGTCTCGGAGGCACTGCGCCTGATGACCGCCGACCGCCGCCAGCTGGCCGTGGTCATCGGCGAGGCCGGCGAGGTCGGCGGGATCGTCTCCATGGAGGACCTGCTGGAGGAGCTCGTCGGCGACATCGTCGACGAGACCGACGAGGACCCCGAGGTCGTTCTGCTGGAGGGCGGCGCGCTGCGCGTCCCGGGCACCTACCCCGTCCACGACCTGGCCCTGCTGGGGGTGGAGGTCACCGACCCGCCGGAGGGCTCCTACGTCACGGTCGCCGGGATGGTGCTGGTCCTGCTCGGCCACATCCCGGCCGGCCCCGGGGAGCGGGTCGAGCTGGGCGGGTGGAGCGCCACGGTGGACAGCGCCGACGGCCGGGTGATCAGCAGCCTGGTCCTGGAGCCCTCACCGCTTCCGCAGCACCAGGAGTAGGTTCCAGGTGACGACCTCGCGCAGCCCCGGGACGTGCACGACCGGCTTGGTCCAGGTCGGCAGGTAGCGGGGCCGGATGTCCACAGGGTCGACGTCGGTGCGCGTGCGCGCCCAGCGCAGCATCTCGCCCGCGTGGGCCGCGTACATGGTGCGCCCGAAGTCGTTCTTGGGCCTGCGCCCGTTGCGGCGGGCGAACCGCTCGGCGGCGTACCGGCCGCCCAGGTAGTGCCAGGGGGAGGTCTCGTGCCCGCCCCAGGGGGAGAACCACAGCGTGTACGACAGGTACACCAGGCCGCCGGGCCGGGTCACCCGCACCATCTCGTCGGCCATCCGCACCCGGTCCGGCACGTGCTCCAGGACGTTGGAGGAGAAGCACACGTCCACCGACCCGGTGCGCAGCGGCAGGTCCAGTGCGCTGCCCTGGAGGGCGAACGCGTCCGCCTCCCGCCCGTGCAGGGTCATCTCGTGGGCGTCGGAGTCGACGCACAGGCAGCGGGCGCCGGCCTCGCGCAGCGCGTCGGCGAAGTAGCCGGGGCCGCCGCCCACGTCCACGACCAGCCTCCCGTCCAGCGGCGTGTACGAGCGCAGCTGGGCGACGGTGTCGCGGGCGAGGGTGCCGTAGAAGAACGCGGGGTCGGTCTGCTCCCTGCGGAAGGCGGAGAACAGCGCGACAGACCGGCCCAGGGTGGCGCGGAACGGCACCGTGCCGTCGGGGCGCACCGGCGCCGGGGCCCCGGTCATCCGCCCACCGCCACGTAGTGGCGCAGGTGCCGCCAGTGGTCGCCGCCCCAGTACTCGTCGGAGGCGGCGATGCGGCACTGGGGCAGCAGCTCGGCCAGCCTTTCGGTGCGCAGGGTGTGCATCCGCATCGGCGCCGGGTAGCGCAGCAGGGTCTTCTGCGCCCAGGCCACGAGGGGCCAGGGCGCGTACCGGAACACCAGCCCCTTGAAGGTGCGGCGCTCGCTCTCGGGGACCCCCAGGACCATGGCCCCGCCCGGGCGCACCACGCGGGCGAACTCGCGCACGTACCCCTCGGCCAGCTCCGGCGGCAGGTGCTGGAGCACCAGGTCGGTGTACACGAGGTCGAAGGAGTCGTCCTCGAACAGCGACAGGTCGGGGCGCTCGTTGAGCACGAACTCGATGCGCCCGCCGGAGCGGTCCAGCCTTCGCGCCTCCTCCAGCATCGGCGCGGAGATGTCGACGCCGACGACCCGGTCGAAGTGCGCGGCCAGCGCGTTGGACAGCCGTCCCGCGCCGCAGCCGAAGTCCAGCACCCGGCCGCCCGGGGGCCGCAGCCCCAGCCCGTCCAGGCGGGCCACCGCCGGATCGATGGCGGCGCGGCCGGAGGCGAGGAACTCGTCGTCGTCCCAGCCGCCGTCCCGCTTGGCGGGGTCGACGCACACCGCCCACAGGGGTTCGGTGGCACCCAGCCGGGTCCAGTCGCGGCGGACCTGTTCGAGTCCCACCACATCACCTCCACGGGGCGTTCTGAATCAGGTTCCCGTTCGGGGCGTCCCGAGGGGAGAAGCCCAGTGTCAACGGCGAGGGCTGAAACTGGAACCTGTTGTATTCTGGCATCCGTTTTCCGGCTTGGCCAACCAGCGGCGGGGAGAGTACCGATGCCGTCCACCACCCCCAGGACCGGTCCGGACCGGGAACCGGAGGCCGAGGTCAGGGTACGCCGCCCGGCCGAGGAGCCCGAGGACGAGGGCCCCGGCATCGGTGCGCGGGCCGCGGACTCCCTGCGCGCGCTGCGGAGGGTCTCCCGGGACGCCGTGTTCCGCGCGGCGATGGTGGTCCTGCTGGTGGCGCTGGCCGCCAAGGTGTACGTGCTGAACGCGTCCTACTTCGTCGAGGACGACTTCCTCTTCTTCGGCGCCGCCTACGCCACCGACCTCACCCCGGACTACCTCTTCTCCCTGCACAAGGGCCACTTCATGCCCGGGGCGATGTTCCTGGTCTACCTCCAGACGGCCTTCTGGCCGTACAACTGGTGGGTCAGCGCCGGGGTGATGCTGGTGCTCCAGACACTGGCGCTGCTGACGTTCCTGCGGCTGCTCTGGGAGCTGTTCGGCCGCCGGTGGGCGCTGCTCGTCCCGTTCTCGGTCTACGCCCTGGCCCCGCTGACCATCCCGGTGCTGGGCTGGTGGGCGGCGGCGCTGAACGCGGTGCCGTTCCAGCTGGCGATCCTGCTGTCCCTGCTGTGGGCGGTCCGCTACGTGCGCACCGGCGACCCCCGCTACGGCTGGTGGACGGTGGCCGCGGTGGTCTTCGGCATGTTCTTCTCGGTGAAGGCGCTGTTCCTGCCCTCGCTGCTGTTCGTGTTCGCCGTCGCCTTCCTCTACCCCGGGAACCTGTTCGCGGGGGCCGTGCGGGCGTTCCGCTCACACCGCGCGTTCTGGGTCGCGATGGTCGCCATGACGCTGGGCTACCTGGTCCTGTACGTGGTCAGCCAGAACGGCGGCAGCGGGACCGAGGGCGCGGGGGTGCCCGAGGCGGACGCGGCGGTGGAACTGGTGCGGCGCATGCTGGGACAGGTGTTCCCGGTGGGCGCGCTGGGCGGCCCCTTCGAGTGGGCGCTCATCACCCCGGCGGGCGGCCTGGTCGAGCCTCGCGGGTTCGTCGTGCTGGGCGCGGGCGTGATGTGGCTGGTGATCATCCTGAGCAGCCTGTGGCTGCGCGGACGCGCCTGGCGGGCGTGGGCGCTGCTGCTGGGCTACCTGGTCTTCGTGGACGCGATCCCGACGGTGATCGCACGCGGGCGCGGGCACGGCCTGGCCGGCGCCGACCCCCGGTACGTGGCCGACGCGGCGCTGGTCTTCGCCCTGTGCCTGGCACTGGCCTTCCTGGTGGTGCGCGAGCAGCGCGCCCGCGACTCCGTGTCCACCGCCGGGGCCGCGCCCGCCACGCGCGCCGCCCCGGGCCGCCGGGCCCGGCGCAACCGGGCGGTGGCGGCCGCGGTGCTGACGGCGGGCTACGCGGCGGGCGCCCTGTACTCCACGTACACCTACGCCGGAACGCTGAACGGGGAGCGGCTGCGCGAGTACATGGGCCACGTGCGCGCCTCCATGGCGGACCTGCCGGAGGACGGCGGGTTCTACCCGCGCCCGGTCCCGGAGGAGGTGGTCCTGGACTGGAACGGCGACCGGCGGCTCACCTCCTACGTACTGCCGCCACTGGCGCCCGGCGGCGAGGGGCGGCGGTTCGCGGTCCCGGAGCAGGCGTCCGAGGCCTATGTGTTCGACGACGACGGGACCCTGGTCCCGGGCGAGCACACGCCGTTCAGCAGCACGTTCCTGCCCGGCCCCGAGGACGAGTGCCTGGGGACGCTGGAGGGCGCGGTGTCCTGGCCCGCGCTGGCGCTCGGCGGCTTCCAGCAGGTGGCGACCCTCGCCTACACCTCGGACGCCGACGCGCAGCTGGTGGTGTCGGTGGGCGGCGGCTGGATCGAGGCGGTGCTGCCGGCGGCCCCCGACGGCGGGTTCTGGCACGTCCCGGTGCCCCAGCAGGGCGACCGGCTCTCGCTGCTCACCGAGGGCGAGGAAGCCCTGTGCATGACGGCGGTGGCCATCGGCAGGCTCTCCCCGGACGCCCGGGGCGGCCACCCGATCCCGCTCTCGCAGGAGGAGCCCGCCGGGGCCGCCGCGGACGAGGACGCGGAGGACGCCGGGGAGGGCTGACGCTCAGCCCCGCCGGGGCTCCCGGAGGTACCGGCGCGACCAGCGCCGGGAGGGCTCCTCCACCCAGTGGTACGTGGCCGCGGCCAGCAGCACGGTCGCGACCGTCACCGGCACCATGTCCAGCCAGAACGTGCCGGTGAAGATCTCCTGCCCGGTGAAGTCCCGCCACAGGTACAGCGCGAGGAACTGCCACAGGAACACCCCGTACGACACCTTGGCCAGGAACTGGCACACCCGGTGCCGCAGCAGCGCCTCCAACCACCGGCCGTCGCGCCAGGCCCGGGCCGAGCGCAGCGGGGCGGGCGGGCCGACGGGCCGGGGGGCCAGCGCGGCGGGCGCGATGACCAGGAACGCGAAGCCGATGTCGGCGGCCGAGGAGAAGACCGAGGTCCACAGGTCGCCCGCGCCGATGAAACGGCCTCCGGTGGCGTCGGTGGCGGCCAGGGCGAAGAACCCGCCCGCGGCCAGCCAGCACACCCCGGGGGAGGAGGCGACGGTACGGCAGAAGCGGCGCACCGGGCCGTCCGGGCCGGACTCGCGCCAGGCCCACTCCGACAGCACGGCCAGCGCCATCCCGGCGGCGAACATGCCGAGGGTGCGCGGCAGCCAGGCGTGCATGTAGTGGCGCGGTTCGGGGATGAACTGCGGCAGCAGCGCCGCGAACCCCAGCAGCGCCATGGCGCCCAGTCCCCACAGCAGGCGGCGGCCGCGTGCGTCGGGGGTCCGGCCGCGGCGCGCCCACAGCGACAGGAGCAGGGCGAACACCGGCAGCAGCAGGTAGAAGCTCACCTCGACGGACAGGCTCCACATCTGCCCGAGGCCGTAGGGGCCGGTGCCCACCCACGACGGGTCGGTGTTGAACGGGAAGGAGAGGGTCATGACCTCCAGCCAGTACCGCGGCGAGCCCAGGTGCTCGCGCGAGTACAGCAGCAGCGCGGCCAGGGCCACCACCCAGTAGGCGGGGAAGACGCGCACGACCCGGCGCCACAGGTAGGTGCGGGAGGAGGGGGCGGGCGCCCCGTCCAGGACGGCCCGGGCCCAGGGGCGGTACAGCAGCACCCCGGACAGGGTGAAGAACAGCGGCACGGCCAGGTCGAACGCCGACAGCAGACCGCCGAGCACACCGGGGGCCAGCGCGTCGCCGGTCTCGGTGGCGACGTGGAAGACCAGGACCATGAGCGCGGCCACGGCGCGGATGCCGTCGAGGCTCTCGTGGCGTCCGCCGACCTGCGGCAGCAGCCGGGCGGGATCGGGGTCCGCGGGGGTGGTGCGCGCGCCGCCGGAGGGGGTGCCGGTGGGGTCCTCGGGCGCGGAGGGCGTGGGCGCCATGGGGCCTTCCAGGACGGGGTGGAGTCGGAACACGGTCCACTAGAACGTGTTATAAAAATTCAGACACGCCCTGGTGACGTCGTTCACTACTGGGCAGTACTCTACCCGGAACTGAAGCTAGTTCCACTGAAGCCCGTTCCAGATCCGGACTCACATCGCCCAGGAGGGCAAATGCGCCGTGCCATAGCGGTCGTTCTCATCGGGTTTGGAGTCTTCTTCCTCGCCGTTGCACCCCTCATGCGCACCTGGGTGTCCAGCTCCCTGATGAAGACCCCCCTGACCTACTACGTCGAGTACACCAACGTCGCGGAGGGAGCGACCTACTTCAACATCGAGGAGGTCGAACTCGTCGAGAACGCCACGCTGGAGGCCAGCGTGACCATCCGGGCCGACGTGGCCTCCAGCACCGACGAGGTCGTGGTCTGGGACCAGTTCACCTGGCTGAGGGACGCCGAGACCGACTTCGGCATCACCTCCACCAGCCGCCGCGCCGGCCACGACCGGGTCACCGGCCAGGCCGTCGACTGCTGCGACGCGATGGTCAACGAGGAGTCCACCGTCCAGAGCGGCCAGGCGTGGAAGTTCCCCTTCTTCACCGAGCAGCGCGACTACGACTTCTTCGAGACCACGATCAAGGAACCCGTCCCGATGGAGTTCCAGGCCGTCGAGGAGATCGAGGGCGTCGAGGTCTACCGCTTCGAGCAGGTCGTCGAGGGCGAGGTCATCGGCGAGCGCACCCTGCCGCGCTCGGTCGCGGGGCTGGAGGGCGACGGCGACGTGACCGGCGACGAGGTCTTCTCCATCACCCGCACCTACTGGATCGACCCGGTCACCGGCTCCCCGATCAAGGTCAGCGAGGACCAGAACCGCGTCGTGGTCGTGGACGGCGAGGAGGTCCTGACCCTGCTCGACGCCGAGCTGGTCTTCGACGACGCCTCCGTCCGGACCGCCCTGGAGAACTCCGAACAGGGCCGCACCATGCTGCCGCTGATCCACACCACGCTCCCCCTGGCCGGGCTCATCGCCGGCGTCGGCTTCATCGCGATCGGCCTCATCCTGTACATCACCGGCCGATCCCGTGCGCACCACAACTGAAGGCCCCGCACGCCCCCGCCCCCGCCCCCGCCGAGGCCGGCGGGGCGGGGCCGTCCGCAGGGCCGGGAGGTCGGTCGCATGACATCGGTGGTGCCGGGGACCGGGACCGGGGAGACCCCGTCCGGCGACCGCCGCCTGCGCGACACCCTGCCCTTCGCCCTGGTACGGGCCTGCCGTCCGCGCCAGTGGCTGAAGAACCTGCTGGTCCTGGCCGCCCCGGCGGCCGCCGGGGCACTCGCCGAACCGCGTGCCCTGCTGCTGTGCGCGGCCGTGTTCGCGCTGTTCTGCGCGGCCGCCGGCGGCACCTACCTGCTCAACGACGTCCGCGACGTCGAGCGCGACCGGGCCCACGAGCGCAAGCGCCACCGGCCCGTCGCCTCCGGGCTGGTCCCGGTGCCTCTGGCGGTGGCCCTGGGCGCCTCCCTGTGCGTGCTGTCCCCGGCCGCCTCCCTCGCCCTGGACAGGCCCCTGCTCACCGGGGTCCTCGCCGGGTACGTCCTGCTCACCCTCGCCTACACCCGCTACCTCAAGGACGTCGCGATCTGCGACCTGGTCGCGGTCGCCGCCTGCCACGTGCTGCGCGCGGTCGCCGGGGGAGTCGCCGTCGGCGTCCCGCTGACGTCGTGGTTCGTCATCGTGGTGTCCCTGGCGGCGCTGCTGGTCGTGGTCGGCAAGCGCGAGGCCGAGCTGCGAGCCCTGGACGGGGCGCCGGCGGGCGGGCCGGTCCGGGCCACCCTCGTCGTCTACACCCCCACCTACCTGTCCCAGACCCGCACCATGGCGTCGGCGGCGATGATCGTCACCTACTGCCTGTGGGCGCTGGAGCAGGACGGAGGAGCGCAGAACCTCTTCCACGTGGGCAGTATCGTTCCGTTCATCATGTTCGTCCTGCGCTACAACCTCCTGGTGGACCGGGGCGTGGGCGAGGAGCCGGAGGAGATCGCCCTGCGCGACCGCCCCCTCCAGGTCGTCCTCGTCTCGCTCGCCCTCCTGGTGGGGGCGGGCATCTACCTCTGAGGGGGACCCTGTCGTGGCATCGCAGCCGGAGCGCCCCGTGCTCCTCACCGGGTGGGGCCGCACCGCGCCGACCGCCGCCCGCGTCGTGCGGCCCCGCTCGGCCGCGCAGGTCGCGCAGGCCCTGGCGGACGCGGGCCCGCGCGGGGTGCTCGCCCGCGGCCTGGGGCGCTCCTACGGCGACGCCGCCCAGGCGGCCGGGGGCACCGTCCTGGACTGCACCGAGCTGACCGGCCCGATCCTGCTGGACACCGGCCGCGGCGAGGTCACCGTCCCGGCCGGGGTCTCCTTCGACCGGCTCATCGCGCACCTGCTCCCGCGCGGGTACTTCGTGCCGGTCACCCCCGGGACGCGGCAGGTCACCGTGGGCGGGGCGATCGCCGCCGACGTCCACGGCAAGAACCACCACGCCGACTCCTCGCTGGGCGCGCACGTGCGCTCCCTGACCCTGGCCACGCCCACCGGTGAGGCGCTGACGCTCACCCCCGGCGGCGACGACGCCGAGCTCTTCCGGGCGACCCTGGGCGGGATGGGCCTGACCGGCGTCATCACCGAGGCGACCCTGGCCGTGCTGCCGGTGGAGACCTCCTACATGCGGGTGGACACCGACCGCACCGACTCCCTGGACGCCACCCTGGACCTGATGGCGCGCACCGACGCCGCCTACCGGTACACGGTGTGCTGGGTGGACCTGCTCGCCAAGGGGGGCGCGATGGGGCGCGGGGTGCTCACCCGGGCCGACCACGCCGCCCCCCGCGACCTGCCGCCCGCCCTGCGCCGCGACCCGCTCCGCCACCGGGCGGGCAGCCCGCTGGCCGCCCCGCCGTGGGCGCCGCCGGGGCTGCTCAACTCCTGGACGGTGGGCGCGTTCAACACGGTGTACCGGGGCGCCGCGCCCCGGCGCAGGCGCGGCCAGGCCCAGCCCCTCGCCGGGTTCTTCCACCCGCTGGACGCCGTCCGCGGCTGGAACCGGCTGTACGGGCCGCGCGGGCTGGTGCAGTACCAGTTCGTCGTGCCCTTCGGGGCCGAGGACACCCTGGTCGGGATCATGGAGGGGCTGTCCCGGGCGGGCGCGCCGTCGTTCCTGACCGTGCTCAAACGGCTGGGCGAGGGCACCGGCGGCCACCTGTCGTTCCCCGTGCCCGGGTGGACGCTGGCCGTGGACCTGCCCGCCGACCTGCCGGGCCTGGGCCGGATGCTGCGCCGCTTCGACGAGCGCCTGCTGGCCGCGGGCGGCCGCCTCTACCTGGCCAAGGACGGCCGGGCCGACGCGGAGACGGTCCACGCCATGTACCCCGGGCTGCCGGCCTGGCGCAAGGTCCGCGAGCGGGTCGACCCCGACGGGGTGCTCGTCTCCGACCTGGCCCGCCGCCTGCGGCTGCTCTGACACCTCCACCCACTCGGAAGGACGACCAAGGGACATGCGCGATTCGGTGGGAACGGTGCGGACCGTTCTGCTGCTCGGCGGCCGCAGCGAGATCGGCCTGGCCATCGTCGAACGCCTGGTGCGCGAGGGCGCCCGCGAGGTGGTGCTGGCCGCCCGCGGCGGGGTCGCCGAACCGCCGGGCGCACTGACCGCCCTGGGGGCGAAGGTCCACTCGCTGGAGTTCGACGCGACCGCGCCCGACACCCACACCGCCACGGTCGGGGAGGCGGTGGCCCTGGTGGGCGACCTCGACGTGGTGGTCGACGCGTTCGGCGTGCTCGGCGAGCAGGCCGACTACGAGGCCGACCCGGCGGCCGCCGCCCGGGCCGCGGCGGTCAACTACACCGGGCACGTCTCGGCGGGGCTGGCGGTCGCCGCCCGGCTGCGCGAACAGGGCCACGGGGCGCTGGTGGTGCTGTCGTCGGTGGCCGGCGTGCGGGTGCGCAGGTTCAACTTCGTGTACGGGTCGGCCAAGGCGGGCCTGGACGGGTTCGCCCAGGGCCTGGCCGACTCCCTGCACGGCAGCGGTGCGCGGGTACTGGTGGTCCGGCCGGGCTACGTGCCCACCCGGATGTCGGCGCACGTGGACCCCGCGCCGTTCCCCGCCACCCCGGGCCGGGTCGCCGACGCGGTGGCGGCCGGGCTGCGCTCGGGGGCGACCACGGTGTGGGCGCCGCGCGTGCTCGGCCCGCTGTTCGCGGGCATGCGGCTGATGCCGCGCCCGCTCTGGCGCCGCCTGGGCCGCTAGGGCGTGCCCGGCGGATCGTTCCGGCCCGCGGCCGCCGGGCCGCCTCCCGCTGCGCCGCCCGCGCTCGGGCGGCCGGACCCGGGCCGGCCTTCGCCGGGTCCTGTGAGAGACCGCACGGAGGCCGCCCGCGTCACCCGGCGCACGCGCCGGACCACACGAGAGCATCCGCCGGACACGCCCTGGGGTCTGTTTTTTGAGTGCCGTCCTGTTCCGCGGGGGTGTGTGAGGCGCCGGCTGGGTTCTGCAGGACCGGAGGGGGCCTCCGGGGAACGGGGACGTTCCCGTGGGGCCGAGGGTTCCCGCCTTCCGGGGGCGCCGAACGCGAACCGCAGCGGAGCGGGGGTTCGAAAGAACACAGCCTAGGGGCGCCGGTCCCGGTCCTCCTCGGTGCCGTAGACGCGCAGGAACGCGGCCACCCCGGAGCGGACGATCTCCCGCCGCTCGGACTCCTCCAGCGGCACCGCGTTGAAGAACGCCCGGTTGGTCGCCGGGGTCTGCACGAGTGCCACGTAGTGCTCGGCGGCCGTCTCCTCCCCGCCCTCGGGGAGGTCGAGCAGGCCGCGGTCCGCCATCGCCCGCAGCCGCGCCGCCAGGCCCCGGCGGACCGGCCCCGGGCCGGTGTCCAGCCACACCCGGACGGCCTCGGGGAAGTGCAGCGCCTCGGCGATGAGCAGCCGCACCAGCGCCCCGTGGTCGGGCCGGTTCACCCCCGGGGAGGCCCACTCGTCGCCGAAGGCGACCAGGGCCTCCCGGGCGTCCCGGGGGTCCGAGAGGTGTCGGTCGGCCACGCGGACGAAGTCCTCGGCGACCGAGGCGCTGCTCTGCTCGACGATGACGGAGAACAGCCCCTCCTTGTCGCCGAAGTGGTTGTAGACGGTGCGCTTGGACACCCCGGCCTCGGCGGCGATCGCGTCCATGCTCGCGCGGGTGTAGCCCTCGCGCAGGAACACCCGGCGGGCGGCGTCGAGGACGGCCGTGCGTTTGGCCGGGCGGCCGCAGGTCGGCGGGGAGGAGGCGGGGTCCTGGGCTGTCATCGGGCGTCCGTTCGGGTCGGCGGGGCGGCGGCCCCAGCAGCGTATTCCCCGGTCCGGGGTACGGGAAAAGTACTCTGGTCAATTTACACTGCACGGTGTAGTTTACTTCGCATGTCCGAGAACACGCCCCGTGCGCGGGACCGGGAGCGCCTCGACGCACCCCTGGTCCGGCTCACCGCCGTCCTCCTGGCCGGGGCCTTCGCCGCCCTGGCCGACAGCACCGTCGTCACCGTCGCGGTCGACGCCCTCTCCGCCGCCCACGACGCCCCCGTCTCCCGGGTGCAGTGGGTCGTCACCGCCAACCTGCTGGCCATGACCGCCGCCATTCCCGCCGTCGGCTGGGCCCTGGACCGCTTCGGCCCCCGCGCCGCCTGGATCGGCGCGCTCACCCTGTTCGGCACCGGCGCCGCACTGTCCTGCCTGGCCTGGTCGCTGGAATCCCTCATCGTTGTGCGGGCCCTCACGGGGTTCGGCGGCGGCATGGTCCTGCCGCTCACCATGGCGATCCTCGCCCGGGCCGCCGGACCCGGCCGCCTGGGCCGGGCCATGGCCCTGATCAGCGTCCCCGGCCAGCTCGCACCCGTGCTGGGCCCGGTCGCCGGTGGCGCGGTCCTGGAGTCCCTCGGCCACCGCTGGGTGTTCGCCCTCACCCTGCCGCTGGTCGCGGTCGCGATCCTGTGCGCCCTGCGCGGCGTGCCCCGGGGGGAGCCCGACCGCGCCGAACGGCTCGACCCCCTCGGCCTGGCCCTGCTCTCCCTCGGCCTGGTCGCCCTGCTCCACGGGCTCTCCTCCCTCGGGTCCGGGGCCGCGGGCCCCCTGTGGGCCGCACTCGGCGCACTGATGCTCCTCGGCTTCGCCCTGCGCGCCCTGCGGCCCCGGGAGGGCGCGCCGCCGCCCGTCCTGGACCTGCGGCTGTTCGCCCACGCGCCGTTCCGCAACGGGGCCGCGCTCATGTTCGTCTTCGGGCTGTGCATCTGGGGCGGCATGTTCCTGCTGCCGCTCTTCCACCAGCGGGTCGCCGGGGCCGACCCCCTGGACGCCGGACTGCTGCTGGCCCCCATGGGCGCCGGGGTCGCCCTGGCGGTCCTGTCGGTCGGCGGCCCCGCCGACCGGCTCGCCCCCCGCAACCTCGTGGCGGCCGGGCTGGCGCTGGCCGCCCTGGCCACCGTCCCCTTCGCGCTCGCCACCGCCGACACCCCCCAGTGGTGGCTCGGCGCCGTCCTCTTCGTCCGGGGGCTCGGCCTGGGAACCGCCTCGGTGCCCCTGCTCGCGGCCGCCTACCGGGGCCTGGAACCCGACCGGATCCCGCGGGCCACCGCCGCCCTCAACGTGCTCCAGCGGATCGGAGCGGCGGCCGGGACCGCCGGGCTCGCCCTCGTCCTGGCCCGGGGCGCGGCCGCCGCACCGGACCCGGGGCCCGCCTTCCAGGCCGCCTTCTGGTGGATGGCGGCCCTGACCGCCGCCGCCCTGCTCCCCGCACTCCTCCTGCCCGCGACCCGTCCCGACCTGGACACCTGAACACCGGAGGCACCGTGTACGCGATCACCATCACCCGCTTCGGCGGCCCCGACGTCCTCACCCCCGCCGACCTGCCCGTTCCCGAGCCCGGGCCCGGGCAGGTCCGGGTCCGCGTGGCCGCCGCGGGGGCGCTGCCCATCGACGCGCGGGTCCGCCGGGGCGAAGTCCCCTGGCGCGACCGGATCACCCTGCCGCTGGTCCCCGGCAACCAGTTCGCCGGGACCGTGGACGCCCTCGGCGAGGGGGCGCCCGGGCCGGCGGTGGGCACCCCGGTACTGGGCTTCTCCACCTTCGGGGCCTACGCCGGGTCCGTCGTCGTCGGCGCCGACCAGGTCGTTCCCCGGCCGGACGCCCTGCCGGAGGCCGAGGCCGCGGCCCTGCCCGCCCGCGCGCAGGGGGCGATGATGGTCCTGGACGCGCTCCGGGTCGGCCCCGGGGACACCCTGTTCGTCAACTCCGCCGCCGGGGGGCTGGGCTCGGCCGTCGTGCGGCTGGCCCTGCACCGCGGCGCGGACCGGGTGATCGGGGCTGCCTCCGAGGCCGACCACGACCACCTGCGCTCCCTGGGCGCGATCCCCGTCACCTACGGGGAGGCCATGGTCGAACAGGTCCGGGCGGCCGCCCCGGAGGGGGTGGACGCCGGGTTCGACTCCCGGGACGACGCGTCACTGCGCCGGGTCCTGGAGATCGTCGGCTCGCCCGAACGGGTGCTGAGCATGGTCTCCCCGGACGCCCCGGCCCGCTACGGCACGGTCGCCCCCGACGGGATCCGCTCGGCGCGGCGCCTGGCCCGGGCCGTCGACCTGTACGTGAGCGGGGAGTACGCGGTGGAGCTGCGGGAGGTCCTGCCGCTGGCCGAGGCCGCCCGCGCGCACCGGATCCTCGACTCGGGCCACGGCCGCGGTGCGCTCGTCCTCACGCTCTGAGAAGGGGCGGGGCCCGCCCACCGGCGGGCCCCGCGGGTCACTCGGCGGTCCGCACGGCCACGGCGGTGTCCGCCGCGGTGAGGCGGTAGAACGCCAGCGGCACCAGGCACAGCAGCATGACCGCCGCCGGTACCAGGGTGCTGCCGACCAGCATGCCGCGCAGCGCCTCGTCGCTCTGCCGCACGGTCTCGCCCGCACCCGACTCCACGTAGCCGCTCAGCGCCAGCGCCAGCGACAGCAGGCCGGTGCCCACCGACTGGGCCAGCGCCTCGCCCGCCGTCCACACGCCCGACAGCACACCGCCCTGGCGGCGGCCGTCCTCGGTGGCGGCCAGGCAGTCGGCCAGCATCGACCACGGCAGCAGCATCGTCCCCGACAGGCCGACGCCCACCAGCACCGAGGAGGCGACCGCGATCGGCACGCCCCCCAGCGGAATGCACAGCAGTCCCAGGCCGCCCAGGGAGAACACCACGGCCGCGTAGGCGGCCGCCCGGCGCTTGTCCACCCGCACGGAGATCCGCCGCCACAGCGGGGCGGTGGCCATCAGCGGAACCAGCACGCACACCATGAGGATGCTCGTGTAGGCGGGCCGCCCCATGACGTTCGCGGTCACGTAAGGCACACCCGCCACCATCGTGCCGCTCGCCACCGCCATCAGCAGGTTGGCGGGGAACAGCACCCGGAAGTGGCGGTGCGTCAGCGCCGTCCGCAGCTGGGCGGCCATGCCCTCGGTGCGGTGCGGGAACACCGTCCGCGGCGCCCGGCGGGTGCCGACCACCGCGCCCAGCATGGACACCAGCACCACGGCGCCCATGACGGCGCCCATGAGCCGGTAGCCGGCCGCCTCGTCGGCGGGCGCGTTCTGGATCACCGGGGCCAGCGCCCCGCCCAGCATCAGGGCCAGGCCCACGAACACGGTCCGCCACGCGGTGAACGTGGACCGCTCGTGGTAGTCCGAGGTGATCTCCCCCGGCATCGCCGCGTGCGGCACCTGGTACACCGACGACGCCAGCGCCGCGGCGACGAACACCGCCGCCACGTACACCGCCGCTCCGTTCCCCTGGAGCGGCGGGCCGGCGAACATCGCGGCGAACAGCAGGGGCAGGGTCAGCGCCCCGGCCAGCATCCACGGGCGCCGCGGACCCCACGAGGAGCGGGTCCGGTCCGACCAGACCCCGATGTAGGGGCTGACCACCAGGTCCACCAGCTTGGGCAGCAGCACCACCAGGCCGGCCACCGCCGGGCTCACCGCGAGCGTGTCGGTGAGGTAGATGAGCAGCAGCAGGCCGGGGACCGTGTTGAAGATGCCGGTGGCCACCGCGCCGCTGCCGTACCAGACGTGCACCGACCGGGGCAGGGGGCCGGAGGCGGGCGGAGCCGCCGCCCGCGGTGCGGGTTCGGAGGTGGCGGTCACGCGTGTCCGTCCGCGGCCGTCTCGGCGGGGGCGGTCCCGGCCGCGGGGGCCTCACCGCCCTCCTTCTTCCCGTACAGCTCCTCGTGGGCGACCGGGTCCACATCGTGGGCGACCGGGCAGCCCGCCGGGAACGTGCCGATCCTGTTGACGTCGTAGCCGTCGGGGTAGCTGCGGATGTTCGGGTTCCCGTCCGCCCAGAACGGCTCCTCGCGCGGCTTCATCCGGCGCACGACCCTGGCGCGGATCTTCAACGCGATGTCGGCGGCCCTGCGCCAGGCCCTGGACGGCGGGTCGTAGCGGAAGGTCTCGATGAGCGACTCGTCGAGGATCGCCATGGAGAACCTGCGGGCCAGGCCGGCCACCCGCGGCGGGTAGAAGGTCACCATGAGGTCGAGGGTGGCGTCGGAGACGGCCCGGCCGCCCTCGGTGTAGGCGAAGTGCTCGCGCTCGTAGCCGTCCAGCAGGTCCCGGAACTGCTCGTAGGTCTCGGGGATGTCCTTGATGCCCATGTACCGGCCGAGCCTGCGGTAGTAGTGGACGATCGCCGAGATCTCGTGGTCGGACAGCCTGCGCCAGCCGTATCCGCGGTCGTTGAGCCAGCGGACCGGCATGACGACGAAGGTGCTCAGGACGTAGCGGTAGTCGTCGTTGGAGATGTCGTAGGACCGGTGCATCTGGTTCATCCGCCGCAGGGCGTCGCGGCCCTGGCCGGGCTCGAACCCGTACCGCATCATGTTGCTGAGGATGAGCGCGGTGTCGTCGTAGCGCTTCTGGGTCCGGCCGGTGAACTCGTCGGTCTTCCCGAGCAGTGAGCCGATGCTGGGCACGGCGTAGGTCCGGTACAGGGCGATGCCCAGGGCCCGCCCCATGTCCCAGGGGAACTCGTGGGCGTTGAGGATCTGCATGATCCGCACGCAGTCGGCCTCGGGATCCAGGCGGTGGATCTCGTCACGGAAGTCGAAACGCTTCATCTGCGGCTCCTTCGGGGTCGGGGGAGGGGTGGGGAATGTGCGGGGGCGGGGTCATTCGGCGCCGGAGGTCCCGGTGCCGCCGGAGGTCCCGGTGCCGTCGGCGGGCGCGTCCCCGCCGGCCAGGGCCTGGCCCGGGGCGGGGACCCGGGCGCCGGTGGCGGGCACCTCGACGGTGCCCATGCCGTGGGGGACGGGGCAGCCCTGCGGGAAGGTGCCGATGCGGGAGGGGTCGTAGCCGCCGGGGTAGCTGCGGATGTTGGGGCTCTGCCGGGCCCAGCGCGGCTCGGTGCGCGGCGGCATGAACCGGACCACCCGCGCCCGCAGCCGCAGCGCGCCCGCCGCGAGGGAGCGCCAGAGGGCCGACGGCTCGGGGTAGCGGAACGCGGTGATGAGGCGGTCGTCCAGCAGCGCCTTGGTGAAGGGGCGCACCAGCGGCCGCTGCCAGGCCGGGTAGAAGTCCACCATCAGCGCGAGGGTGGCGTCGGAGACGGCCCTGCCGCCCTCGGTGTAGGCGAAGTGCTCGCGCTCGTAGGAGTCGAACAGCTCGTGGAACCCGGCGTAGGTCTCGGGGATGTCCTTGATGCCCATGTGCCTGCCGAGCTTGCGGTAGTAGTTGGTGCTCGCGGCGATCTCGTGCTCGGTCAGCCTGCGCCAGCCGTATCCGTGGTCGTTGAGCCAGCGGACCGGCATGACGACGAAGGTGCTCAGGACGTAGCGGTAGTCGTCGTTGGAGATGTCGTAGGACCGGTGCATCTGGTTCATCCGCCGCAGGGCGTCGCGTCCGCGCCCCGGGCCGAACCCGTGCTCCATGATGTCGTTGAGGATGAGCGCGGTGTCGTCGTAGCGGTGCTGGGTGCGCTCGGTGAACTCGCGCGTGCGCGCCAGCAGCTCGCCCACGCTCGGCACGGCGTACGTGCGGTACAGGGCCAGGCCGAGCGCCTGCTCGATGTCCCAGGGGAACTCGTGGGCCCCCAGGATGCGCACGATCTCCTCGCAGTCGGCCTCGGCGTCCAGGGCGTGGATACGGTCGCGCCACTCGAACCGCTTCATGGGGGTCAACTCCAGTCACCTCGTGCGGGCCCGCCCGGGACGGGTCCATGGTCTGCGGGGCGGGGCACATCCGGGACGTGCCACGGGGCGCACTTTACCCAAGAAGCCCTTTTGTCCAAGGGGTCCGGGTGGGATGGACACGCACCGAAACCCTGACCACGACCGGACCGTTTCCCCCGCACGACCCCGGGAACACCGGAGCGGGCGGGTCCGAGACCCGCCCGCTCCCGGGGTGTTCCTGCTCGGCCACGGCCTGCGCCCCTCCCGGCCGGGGCCCGCCACGACCCTCGCGCCACGCCCTCTTCCCCGTCAGGCGGCCATTCGTTCGGCGACGCGGGTGACCAGGGTGAGGAGGACCTCCTTGGCGGAGGACCGCACGCGCGCGTCGCACAGGACCACCGGGATCGCCGGGTCCAGGGTCAGCGCCGCACGCACCTCCTCCGCCTCGTACGCGTGGGCGCCGTCGAAGCAGTTCACCGCGACGACGAACGGCACCCCCCGCCGCTCGAAGAAGTCCACGGCGGCGAAGCAGGTCTCCAGCCGCCGGGTGTCGGCGATGACGATCGCGCCCAGGGCGCCCTCCGACAGCTCCTCCCACATGAACCAGAACCGCTCCTGGCCCGGCGTGCCGAACAGGTACAGCACCAGGCTGGGGCTGATGGTGATGCGCCCGAAGTCCAGCGCCACCGTCGTGGTCCTCTTGGCCTCCACACCGGACAGGTCGTCCACGCCGTAGCTGGCCTCGGTCATCACCTCCTCGGTGCTGAGCGGGGCGATCTCGCTCACCGACCCCACCAGGGTGGTCTTGCCCGCCCCGAAGCCGCCCGCGACGAGGATCTTCAACGCGGACGGGACGTTGTCCTGGGAGAGGTCAGAGTCGCTGGATGCCATCGAGAACCGCCTGGAGTACGTCCCGGCTGACCGGGCTCTTCGCTGTGTAGGGGGCGCGGGCCAGGGCCAGCCCGCGGTTGAGGAGGTCGCTGAGGAGGACCTTGACGACGGCCACCGGGATGTCCAGGTGGGCGGACAGTTCGGCGACCGACAGGGGACGGCGGCACAGTTCCAGGATCCGGAGCTGCTCGGGCTCCAGGGACATCTCGTCGACCTCGGCCCTCTTGGCCGCGATGACCACGCTGATCATGTCCAGCTTGACCGTGTCGGCGTGGTCGCGGCCCTGGGCGATCACGTACGGACGGACCAGCGGCCCGGCGTCCGGGCCGTCCGGTGCGTCCGGCTCCGCGTCCCCGTACCCGCCGAACACGTCGCGGTGCGGCAGGTCGCGGGGGTCTCCGCCCGGATCGAATGCTTCGTGCGCTTGCATGACCGTCCCCTATCGCGTGGCTTCTCCGGTCGCTCCCTCGTGGCGGGGGGCCGCGTCGAGGTAGCGGCCCACCTGCTCGACCAGGACGTTCATCTCGTAGGCGATGAGTCCCACATCGGCGCTCTCCTCGGCCAGGACCGCCAGGCAGGCGCCCCGCCCGGCCCCGGTGACGAACAGGTAGGCGCGTTCCATCTCGACCACGGTCTGCAGGACGTCACCGCCCTCGAAGTGCCGCCCCGTCCCCCTGGCCAGGCTCTGGAAGGCGGAGGCGACCGCCGACAGGTGCTCGGCGTCCTCCTTGGCCAGGCCCCGGGAGCGGCCGATCAGCAGGCCGTCCGCGGAGAGGACGATGGCGTGCCGGGAGCCCACCGCGCGCTCGAGCAACTCGTCCAGCAGCCAGTCGATGTCCTTCTTGCCCGAGCCTTCGTGCTCGACGCGTTCGGGAGTACTCGTCACTGTCAGTCGTCCTTGTCGGTCTCGTGGGTCTGCTGCTTGCCTTCGCGCCGACCGCGGTCCGTCCCCTGCTGGAACGCGGTCATGTTCCGGCGCAGGCGCGCCAGCCGCTCGGCCCCGTCGGGGCCGGGGGCCCGGACCCCGCCTGCGATCCCGTTCGGCGGGGCGGGCTCGGGGTCGGCGGCCAGTTGCGGCGCCAGGTTCTCCTGGGGGCGCCGCTTGGGGAGCGAGGGTCGTCCGCCGCCCGCCTCGACCCGTTCGGGCTCCGGCACCCCCGGACCGGGGGAGGGGACCGCGCTGATGGTGGAGCGGCGGGTGGGGAGGGGCGGGCGGGAGCCGCCGTCGAGGACGTCGGTACCGGCCGCCGTGCCGTCGGAGGCGGCCTCGGCGGTCGGGGCGGCCTCGGTCCCCCCGGGGCCGCCGGAGGGGTCCGCCGCGGGGGCGGCCGGGGTGTCGCCGACCGGGGGCACGGGCGTCAGCACAGGTGCCGGACCGGACTCCAGGGCGCCGCCGGGGGCGTGGTCGAGGATCTCGCGCACCTCCCAGATGTCGCCGTCCTGCTCCTCGGAGGAGGGCAGCGGGGTCCGCTCGCCGGTGATGATGCCGTGCGGCAGCAGGACGATCGCCTGCACACCGCCGTACGGCGACGTGCGCAGGTGCACCTTGATGCCGTGCCGGTGCGCCAGGTGGGAGACCACGAACAGGCCCAGGCGCATCTTCTCGTTGAGGCGCATGACGTCGAACTCGGGCGGGTCCGCCAGCAGCCGGTTGGCGGAGGCCAGCTCCTCCTCGGTCATGCCCAGGCCCCGGTCCTCGATCTCGATCGTCACGCCGTTGGGCACGTCGTCGCTGCTCAGCCGCACGTGGGTGTGCGGGGGCGAGAACATGGCGGCGTTGTCGACCAGCTCGGCGACCAGGTGGATGACGTCGGCGACGGCCGGGCCGTTGAGGTGCACGCGGGCGATGCGCTCGCGCTTGACCCGGGTGTAGTCGCCGGACTCGGAGATGGCGCCGCGCAGCACGTCGATCAGCGGCATCGGCCGGTGCCAGGTCCGCCCGGGCGCCTCACCGCCGAGGATGAGCAGGTTCTCGGCGTTGCGGCGGGAGCGGGTGGCCAGGTGGTCGAGCTTGAACAGCTGGGCGAGCTGCTCGGGGTCCTCCTGCTCGCGCTCCATCTTGTCGAGGAGGCGCAGCTGGCGGTGGACCAGGGTCTGGCTGCGGTGCGCGATGTTGAGGAACACCCGGTTGATGCCCTGGCGCAGCTCCGTCTGCTGGACCGCCTCGTCGACCGCGGCCCGCTGGGCGGTGTTGAACGCGCGGGCCACGTCGCCGATCTCGTCGTCGCTGGTGGCCATGAGCGGGAGCATCGCCTCGGTGTCCACCCGCTCACCGCGGTGCAGCCGGTCCATGAGTTCGGGCAGGCGCTTCTCGGCGATGTCGTTGGCGTCGTTGCGCAGGCGCAGCAGGCGGCTGGTGAGCGACCGCGAGGAGCGGCGGGCCAGCAGGAAGACGACGACGATGACGGCGGCGACGCCCAGGCTGCCGGAGACGGCGACGAGGACGGACTGCTGGGCCTGGGCGCGTGTGAGCGCCGCGGCGTTGAGGGCCTCGTCGGCGCCGATGGCGGTGAACTCGTCCAGGACGTACCCGTAGTCGGCCTCCCACGCGGCGTCGTCGACGGGCATGGTCAGGTCCTCGACGTCGGTCACGAGGTAGGTGACCGGGTCCGTGGCGCTCTCCACCTCGATGCGGCGCTCGATGATCTCGTTCTGCATCGCGGTCAGCCGCTGGTACTCGGGGCTCTCCAGGACGGCGGTGAGCCGCTCCTGCTGTCCCGGGCCGCTGAGGTAGGGGCCGTTGGCGTCGAGCATGCTCTGGTAGGAGCCGACCAGCTCGGCGAAGAGCAGCTGGTCCTCCCAGGTCAGCTCGCCCGTGGCGAAGGCGCGCGCGAGCTGGGCGTCCGACTGGGCGAAGAGGTCGACGGTGCGGAACATGTAGGTGGCGCTCATCGAGGAGTTGAACGCCTCGATCACGTTGCCGGCACGGGCCTGGCTGTCGAAGCTGTCCGCGCCGTGCAGGATCAGCTCGTTGTAGTAGGCGAGGATCTCGTCGCGGGTGGCGGTGCCGTCGTCGACCGACGCGCGCACCTCGCCGATCCTCCCGTACTCCTCGTGCAGCATCTCGATGTGGTGGCCGGCCTCGCCGGGCGCCAGGTCGGCGAACCCGATGAGCTCGCTGATGACCGCGCCGAGGGAGGCGTCGGTCTCCTGCCGGGCCTCGGCCAGCTCGGCGGTCAGCGCCTCGTCGCCGGGGTTCTCGATGTGCGAGATGGTCCGGGCGCGCTCCTGCATGGCGCTCACCAGGCCGACGGCGGCGGGGGTCACCATGTCGTTGGTCGCCTTGGCGCGGATGAGCTGGAGCCCGGCGTTCACGGCCAGGGCCGCGGTGAGGATCAGCCACAGGGCGAGCAGGGCCGCCGTGGGGATCGTGACCATTGCGCGGATGCGGGATGCGATCGTCCGCCCGCGTTTCGGGGGTACTGCCTGCACGGTTCTCCTGTCGATCCGCGACGGAAGTCTTCTCGGGTTGCGGTATCGGGGGCGCTGTCCCGACCGGTGTCCGGATGCCGGCACCGCGGGTGCCGGGGCGCCCGTCCTGCGTGCCGCGCGTGGGGTGCCTCGGCGCGGGACCTACCGCAGGGTAACCACAATCGCGGCATTTCGGCGTTGGGGATCGTATCTCGGTAGAGAAGCGACGAAATATCCGGGTGGTGGAGGAAGTCTCCCATGAGGAGGGGGAATGTTCACCTGGTGGGTGGCGCTTCCGGAGTCTCGTCACCCTCTGGGGTCTAATAGGACGAATGTCACATATTGCAGAGCGGAGTGCAAGTAGTGCTCCGTGTGACTGGTTGCGGGGGCGACGATACCGGTTCAAAACGGCGTTCGTCACCCGTGCGGACCCTCCGCGTACTACCGTTGCGCCCTGAACAGGGAGCATGGGGGGCAGCACGAGTGATCCGACCGTTCGGCACCGGACAGCAGGCCGTGGACGTGGCCGTCGTCGCCGTGCCCCTGCTCGTCACCCTCGCCGCCGCCTTCTACCTGCGCGGACAGCACCGGCGCTACGGACGGCTGTACGGCCGTTCCGGACACGCGAGCCTGGCGGCGCTGGCGGCCGGGCTGGCCCTGGCGGCCTACGCCGTCTGGCCGCTGCCCGCCTCCGTCGACGGGCTCTGCTGGCCCGGAGCGGGCCAGGGGGGCGCGGACCGGTACGGACCGATCCTGGCCTTCGCGGTCTTCCTCCCCGTGGGCTGGCTGGCCCGCGACCGCTTCCGCCGCGGCCCGCTGGTCACCCTGCTCCTGGGGGGCGGCCTGGCCCTGGCCGCCGACGCGGTCCGCGGCACCGGGCTGCTGGGCGTGTACCCCTGCGCCTACGCCGGGGCCTCGCCGCTGCTCGTCGGGCTCGGCGTCGCCGGGACCGCCGCCGGCTGGCTGCTCGCCCGCCTCCTGCTGCCGCTGTGGCCGTGGGGCGACACCCGCGGCTGGCCCGGCGCGGTCCCCGACCGGGTCGCCCCCGACCTCACCCGCCGCACCCTGGGCTCCCTGCTCGACCTGGGACTGTGGTGGTACGGGGCGGGCACGCTGGCCGCCGCCCTGACCGCCGCGGGCGTGGTCGGCTCCGACCCCGACGGGCACGTCCGCACCGCCGTGCTGCTGGGCACCGCCGCCGTCTTCGGGGTGTTCGTTCCGCAACTGCGCCGGGACCGCTGCACCCCCGGCCGGGCCGCCGTCCGGCTGGCGCTGACCGAGCCCGCCCGGCCGGTCCCCGCCTCCCGGCCGCGGGTGCTGGCGCGCACCGCACTGCTCACCGCCCCGGCGGTGCTGCTCGTCGCCTTCGGGCACCCGTGGATCGCGCTCGCCCTCGTCGTGGTGCACGCCAGCGCCGCGCTGGTCCGCCCCGACCGGGTCGGCCTGGTCGACCTGCTCTGCGGCACCCGGGTGCGCACCCGGGCGATCATCGACGGCTCGCTGCCCTCCCGGCTGGTCCGCTACGCCGAGCCCCGCGAACCTGCCGCCGCGCCCTAGACGCGGGGATCCCAGGCCAGGTAGCCCAGGAGCACCCCGGCGGCGACCAGGATCGCGCCCAGGGTGGCGAACAGGCCGCGCACCCAGTGCGACAGCCAGGGCGCAGACACGATGCGGGCCAGCTCCGGGGTGTCGGGGTCGTAGGAGACGGTGACGATCTCGCCCGCCCTCGACGCCGTCCATCCCGTGTTCTCGTGCTCGGCGTGCACCTCCCGGCCGTCCTCGGTGCGGAACTGCACGATCATCCGCGAGGCGGTCGAGGTCTCGTTGTAGCCGATGACCCGTCCCTTGGCGCGCACCCCGTGCCGTATCAGGCGCAGCTCGAGCCGGGTGTCGCGGGTGACCACCGCCAGGATGACCAGACCGGACAACAGGGGGAGCAGCGGGTACAGCGAGGCCATGTCGGGCGTCCTCTCAGGGGTCTGCGGGGGAGACGGTCGTCCCCAGGAAGCCGTGGACCATCAGGGCCAGGGTGGCGTGGATCTCCTCCACCGGCCGGTCCGGCTGGAGGGTACGCCAGTCGAGTGCCACCGTCACCACCATGCCGAACAGCGCGGATCCCGCAAGTCCCGTGTCCAGGTCCGGCCGGATCCGCCCGGCGGCGGCCAGCGCGTCCAGCAGCCCGGTGAGGACGCCGATCGCCTCCGTGCGGATGTGGCGGACGGTGGCGTACCAGACCCGGTTGGTGCGCCAGGCCTCGGCCATGAGCAGCCGGGCCAGGGCCTCGTGCTCGCCGATGAACCCCACCCCCGCACGCAGGACCGCGACCAGCGCCTCGCCCGGGTCGGCGCCGGGCCCGGGGACCGCCTCCTTGAGGGTGTCGGCCAGCCGGGTGACACCCCACTCCATCAGCGCCGTGTAGAGCTCGCTCTTGCCGCCGAAGTTGTAGTAGACGGTGCCCTTGGCCACGCCGGCGCGCTCGGCGATCTCGTCGACGGTGGTGGCGCCGTACCCCTGCTCGGAGATCAGGGTCACGGCGGCGTCGAACAGCCGCCTGCGCGTGGCCTCGCGGCGGCTGCTCACGGGTCGGTCGGGGGTGTTCACACTCATCCGGTCCATTCTGCCCCCGATCGGCGCCGGAACTCCTCCGGCGCCGGTCGGGGGCGTCGTCCCCCGGGCTCCGCTCAGAGCTTCAGGGAGGGGTACAGGTCGCCCATCGTCCACATCCGCTTGCGTTCGACGGTCAGCCAGGTCAGCAGCAGCGGCACCGCGAACCACAGGGCCATGACCCCGAACGCCCGGGCGACCAGGGCCGGGTCGCCGCCGCCGAGCAGGTGGCGCATGGCGGTCACGCCCCAGTGCAGCGGCAGGTAGGGGCCGATCGCCTGGAAGAAGCCCGGGCTCGTCTCGATGGGGTACGTGCCGCCCGCCGAGGTCAGCTGGAGCACCAGCAGCGCCAGCGCGACCACCCGCCCGGCCGCTCCGAAGCGGACGTTCAGGTACTGCACCGTGGCGGCGAACGCCGCCGCCGTCAGCAGCAGGAACGCGATGAGCAGCGGCCAGTTGCGGGCCTGGAGCCCCAGCAGCAGGTGCAGTGCCGCCATCATGACGGCCACCTGGCCGAACCCGAGCAGCATCGGGACCGTCCGCCCGGCCAGGGCCACCCGCCAGGAGGGCGCCGAGGAGGCCAGGGCGCGCGAGGACAGCGCGGGCAGCACCATGAACACCACCATCGCGCCCACCCACAGTGACAGCGGGACGAAGAACGGCGCGAACCCGGTGCCGTAGTCGGGCGCCTCGTTGTCGATCTCACTGCTCAGCCGGACCGGGGAGCTCATCATGTCGCCCGCGTTCTCGCGGCCCTCGTCGCCGTAGGTGGGGATCCGCCCCACACCTTCCTCCAGGCCCCCGGCCAGTTCGTCGGAGCCCTCGGACAGCTCGCCCAGGCCCTCGTGGAGCTCGCCGGACCCCTCGCTGAGCAGCCCCAGTCCCTCGTCGAGCTCACCGGAGGCGGTGGAGGCCTCCTCCAGCCCGTCGCGCAGCTCCCCCGCGCCCTCGGACAGCTCCTCCAGGCCCTCGGCCAGCTCGTCGAGCTTCTCGCGGGCGTCCTCGGCGTCCTCGATGTACTGCGGCAGGTCGTCGGCCAGTTCGGAGGCCTTCTCGCTCAGGTCGGCGGCCTCGTCGGCGGCGGCGACGATGTCCTCGCGGTTGTCCTCGACGAACGCGGCGGTGGACAGCGCCACGTCCATGCCCCCCTGGAGGTCGCAGAGCAGCAGGTACAGGTCGGGCTGCTCGGTCTCCAGCTCCGGGTGGTCCGCGAGGTAGGCGTCCAGCCGCCGGTCCAGTTCCTCCAGCCCGGCGGTGTCGATCTCCTCGGGGAGTCCGTGCAGGAGGTCGGCCAGCCCGCCGGAGAGCTCGGCGGCCAGCTCGGCCCGCTCCCGGATGTCGGGGGCGTCCTCCTCCAGCCGGGGCAGCCACTCGTCGGCGAGCTCGTCGATCTTCCCGACCTGCGCGGACACCTCGGTGGAGGCGGTCGACGCACCGGTGGCCAGGGTCTGCGAGCCCGCGTACAGCTCGCCCAGTCCGCCGTCCAGCTCGCCCATGCCCTCGTGGGCGGTGCCCAGGTTCGTCGACAGCTCGCCGGACCCGTCGTAGGCGTCGCCCGCGCCCTCCGACAGCCGTCCGGCGCCCTCGGCGGCCTCCTCGGTCTCGCCGTGGATCTCGTTGAAGCCCAGGAAGATCCGGTCGAGGTAGCCCCTGATCGCGGTCCGCTCGGCGGCGTCGCGGACCTCCTTGAAGGCCGAGCCCGCCAGCTGGCGCACGATGAAGCTGTTGGAGTCGTTGTAGTGGGCGATCAGCATCGCCTGCACCGGCGCCTCGCGGTCACGGGAGGGGGAGGTGAGGTCGGCGCTGAAGTCCTCGGGGATGGTCAGGGAGACGTAGTAGTCGCCGTCGGCCACCCCGCGGGCGGCCTCCTGCGCGTCCACGAGCCGCCAGTCGAGGTCGCCGCGCTCCACGAGGGTGTCGGCCAGCTCCCGGCCCGCGCCCACCTCCTCGCCGTCGACCTCGACCGGCCGGTCCTCGTCGACGAGGGCGACGGGCAGGTGCTCCATCCGGCCGAACGGGTCCCAGAAGGACCACAGGTACATGCCGGAGTACAGCAGGGGGATCAGCAGCAGGGCCGCCAGCGCCGCGGTGGGCAGCGGGGAGCGGAGGAAGGACCGCACGGTGAGCAGTCCGAGGCGGGGGACCGCGAAGGGTCGGAACCGGGGGCGGCTCCCGGTGGTCTCATCGGTCACGGCGGTCGTCCCCGTCCTCTCCCGCGGCGGTGCCGCCGTCCCTGTCGCCGAACAGCTCGGACAGGCGGATGCCCCCGGCCTCCTCGGGGGCGTGGTCGGCCCCGTCGGGCTCCCCGCCCTGGCGGATGGGCAGCGGGCCCTGGGTGTCGCCGTCGGCGACCCCGGCCAGGGCGTCGGCGTCGGCGCAGGTGGCCACCACCGTCAGCCCGGCGTCGGACAGGCCCTTGAGGGTGCGCCACATCAGCGCCTGGTGCTCGTCGGACAGCCCGCCGTCGACGTCGTCCACGGCCAGCAGGCGGGGCTCGGCCACCAGGGCCAGCGCCACACCCAGGCGGCGCCGCTCCAGCGCGTCCAGCTCCTTGACCATCGTGCGCCGGTCCAGGTCGGCCAGGTCGGCCGCCTCCATGGCGGCGTCGGCCAGCCCCCGGGCGGCGGGCCGGAAGCGCAGCAGCGCCGCCTCGGACAGGTGCTCGCGCACCCGCAGCCGCTCGTCCAGCGCGTTGACCTCGGACATCAGGCCCAGAGAGCTGATCCGGCGCACCCGGCGCGCCCGACGGGGCAGTTCGTGGCCGTCCACGTGCACGGTTCCCGAGCTGGGCCGCATCCGCCCGGTGAGGGTCAGCAGCAGGGCGCTGCGGCCGCCGCCGGAATCGGCCTGGAACACCGTGAGGGTGCCGGGGCGGGCGGTGAAGTCGACACCCGTGTAGACGGGGCCTTCGCGGGTGACGAGCGCGACGTCCTCCGCCATGACCCGGGCCCCGGTGGCCAGACGCATTCTCTGCCTCCTTTTTGAACTGACCAGTCAGTGCAAAACCAGCGGGTTCACCGTACCGTCCCGACCGGCCGCTTCGAGCATCCGCGGCCGTGACCCCGCGCACAACGCGACGCACGCTGCGCCGGTGGGGAACGCACGAGGATTTGGCGGGCGGGTGGCCTCCGGGCCCGCCGGACCCGCACGGCGGCGCGGGGCGGCGCAGAGCGGCGGGCGTGCGGTTGGATGGGCGGAGGGGCCCGCCGCGGGCGGGCCGAGTCCGAGAGAGGGAGGCTTCAGTGTCGGATATCGCCGAACGGGTCGGCCGGGCCCTGGACGACCCGGAGAACTGGCCGAGCGACCCGAAGGAGGCCGTGGCCCTGCAGCGGCGCAAGGCCTCCCTGGTGCGCGAGGAGCCGCTCGACGCGGCGGCGGTGCGCACGGTCGCGGGGCTCGACGTCAGCTACGCCAAGGACGACTCGGCGCTGTCCGCGGCGGCCGTGGTGCTGGACGCGGCCACCCTGGAGGTCGTCGAGTCGGTCGCCATCGCCTCCGAGGTGTCCTTCCCGTACATCTCGGGGCTCTTCTCCTTCCGGGAGCTTCCCCCGGTGCTGGAGGCCCTGGGAAGGCTGGAGACCACACCCGACGTGTACCTGTGCGACGGGTTCGGGCTGGCCCACCCGCGCCGCCTCGGGGTCGCCTCCCACCTGGGGGTCCTGCTCGACCTGCCGGTCGTCGGCTCGGCCAAGTCGGTGCTCTACGGCCGGCACTCGATCCCGGGGGAGGAGCGGGGGTCGTGGACCCCCATGGTCGCCGGGCGCTCGGAGGTCGTCCCCGACTCCGCCGCCCTGGCCGCCGGCGGTGCCGAGGTCATCGGCCGGGTCCTGCGCACCCGCACCGGCGTCAAGCCCGTCTACGTCTCCGTCGGGCACCGGGTGGACCTGGAGGGCGCCGCCGACCTGGTGATGCGCCTGTCGCCGCGCTACCGGGTGCCCGAGCCGGTCCGCCACGCCGACCGGCTGTGCGGGGAGCACCGCAAACAGGTCCTGGCCGCGCGCACGGCCGCCGGGAACTGAGGCCGCGGGGCACGGACACGCGTGGGGGGAGGCGCCGCGGCGCCTCCCCTCCTCATGTCCGTGTCCGTGTGCCGGCGCACCGGCGGCGGATCACCAGCTGGTGGGCACCGGGCGGCCCTCGGCGTAGCCGGCCGAGCTCTGCACGCCCACCACGGCGCGCTCGTGGAACTCCGCCAGCGTGCTCGCGCCCGCGTAGGTCATGGAGCTGCGCACGCCCGCGATGATCTGGTCGATCAGGTCCTCCACCCCGGGGCGCTCCGGGTCCAGGTACATGCGGCCGGTGGAGATGCCCTCCTCGAACAGCGCCTTGCGGGCCCGCTCGAACGGCGAGTCGTCGGCGGTGCGCAGCCGGACCGCGCGCGCCGAGGCCATACCGAAGCTCTCCTTGTACTGGCGGCCCTCCGCGTCGCGCATGACGTCGCCGGGAGACTCGTAGGTGCCGGCGAACCACGATCCGATCATCACGTTGGACGCGCCCGCGGCCAGCGCCAGGGCCACGTCGCGCGGATGGCGCACACCGCCGTCCGCCCACACGTGCCGGCCCAGCTCGCGCGCGGCCTCCGCGCACTCCAGCACGGCCGAGAACTGCGGGCGGCCCACCGCGGTCATCATGCGGGTGGTGCACATCGCGCCCGGGCCCACGCCGACCTTGACGATGTCGGCGCCCGCCTCGATGAGGTCGCGGGTGCCCTGCGCGGTGACGATGTTGCCCGCCACGATCGGCACCGAGGGGGACAGCGCCCGCACCTTGGCGATCGCGGAGACCATCTTCTCCTGGTGGCCGTGCGCGGTGTCGATGACCAGGGTGTCCACCCCGGCGGCCAGCAGCTCGGCGGCCCGGCCCGCGACGTCGCCGTTGATGCCCACGGCCGCGGCCACGCGCAGGCGGCCCCGACCGTCCACGGCGGGCCTGTACAGGGTGGAGCGCAGCGCCCCGGTGCGGGTCAGCACGCCCACCAGGGCGCCCTCGCCGTCCACCACCGGCGCCAGCCGGTGCCGGGACTCGTGCAGGATCGAGAACGCCGCCTCCGGGTCGGTGCCGGCCGGGATGGTCACCAGCTCCGTGGACATGACGTCGCGCAGCTGGGAGAACCGGTCCACGCCCGCGCAGTCGGCGTCGGTGACCACGCCGACCGGGCGGCGGGCCCCGTCGACGACGATCACGGCGTTGTGCGCCCGCTTGGGCAGCAGGTTGAGGGCCTCGCCCACGGTGCTGCCCGGGTTCAGGGTGATGGCGGTGTCGTGCACCAGGTGCCGCTGCTTGGTCCAGGAGATGACGTCGGAGACCACCTCCAGCGGGATGTCCTGCGGGATGACCGCGACACCGCCGCGCCGGGCGACGGTCTCGGCCATCCGGCGGCCGGCCACGGCCGTCATGTTCGCCACCACCAGCGGGATGGTGGTGCCGGTGCCGTCCGGCGAGGACAGGTCCACGCTGAGCCGGGAGCCCACGGCGCTCCGGTTCGGGACCATGAACACGTCGCTGTAGGTCAGGTCCTGCTGGGGCGCCTGGTCGTTGAGAAAACGCAATGCCTCTACCTCGGTCGAGACCGAAGGGGGTGGACCATCCGGTGCCAGCGCACACGGCCGCCTGTTGATCCCCCTCTTACCAGTCAAGTATGCCGTCAACGATTGGCTCGGACGACCCCCCATCTGGCATGATGACTCGATTCCCGCCGACACGGCCTCTCCCCCCGCCCCTGGCCGACCGCTGTCGCAGGGTGCGGGTGCGCGGGGCGCCGCTTTCCTGGAGACACACGCATGCCGCGTTTCACGTTCGCGCAGGTGAAGGAAGAGACCTACAAGGCGAAGGACGCCTGGTGGACCGTCTTCCTGGTCGACCCGCTCGCCGGTCGACTGGTGGTGTGGACCGCCAACCGCACCGACATCACCCCCAACCAGCTGACCCTGGGGGCGGGGATCCTCGGCCTGCTGTCGGCCGTGAGCTTCGTCATGCCGGCGACCGGGGTCGGCGCGGACTGGGCCTGGCTGGTGGCCGGCGCCCTGCTCTTCCACCTCAGCTTCGTGCTGGACTGCATGGACGGGAAGATCGCCCGCCTCAAGGGCACCGGCTCGGTCTTCGGCAGCTGGGTCGACTTCGTGTTCGACCGGATCCGGTTCTTCGGCTGCGTCATGGCGCTGCTCGTCGGCCAGTGGGTGGTGACCGGCCAGGTCGCCTACCTGATCGCGGCCCCCGTCATCGTCTTCTTCGACCTGCTGCGCTACCTCAACGGCTCCCAGGTCGCCAAGACCCGCCGCGGCATGCGCCAGACGCTGGCCGAGCTGGCCGGGGACACCGACCGCCTGCGCGCCGACGCCGCCTCGGTCCTGGGCGACGACAGCCCGGAGGACGACTCCGTGGCCGACTCCCGGGCCGACGCCCCCGCGCCGAGCGGGCTCTACGGCCGGGTGCGCCACTTCCTGCTGGCCCACCGCGTGCGCCCGCACCTGTTCAGCGGCATCGAGTACGAGATGTTCCTGTGCGTGGTCGCGCCGATCACGGTGCTGGTCTCCCTGTTCACCCCGCTGAACGACCTCATCCTGCCGATCGCCGTGTTCTCCGTGCTGGCCCTGGCCTTCTTCGAGGTCGTGCTCGTGGCCAGGCTGTGGAAGGACACCCGCCGCTTCGAGGTGCGCCGCCGCGAGCTCATCGCCGCCGGGGCGGCCTCCCAGGGGGCGCCGGTCGGCGGCAGCTGAACCGCCGGCCCGGGGAACGGTGAAGGGGCGGTGCGCGTCGGCGCACCGCCCCTTCACCGTGTCGGCCCCGCGGGGGTCAGGCCCCGGCGGCCGTCTTCCGCCCGCCCTCCGCGGCGCCGTCGCCGCGGTCCGCGGACCCCTCGGGCGCCCGCGGCTCCTCGCGCTTGAGGAACCAGGACATCTGCGGCTCCACCGCCCAGCGCATGGCGGCCCGCACCCACGGGGTGCACAGCAGCAGGGTCACCGCCAGCCCGATGGCGATCGTCAGGGCGGCGCCGACCGCGTTGTCCATGACGTCGTACCAGGGGGACGCCTTGAACAGGATGAACACCACCGAGTGGCCCAGGTAGACGTACAGGGTGTACGCGCCCAGCGACGTGAACCAGGTCCGCCTCTTGGGGGTCAGCGCCAGGAACGCGATGCTCATCGCCAGGGCAAGGCCCATGAAGGCCAGCCGGAGGCCCAGGCTGGGCATCAGCGGGTCGATGTCGCGGTCGGTCAGGCTGTCCCGCCAGAACAGCCAGTCGCGGCTGAGCCGGTCGGAGATGGGCACGGCCAGCACGGCGGTGGTGCCCAGCACGGCCAGCGAGACCAGCCGCACCCACAGCCTGTCCAGCCAGGCGAAGTGCTCGCGGCGCAGGGTCAGGCCCAGCACGAAGAAGGGCAGGAAGCTCACCACGCGGCCCAGGGACAGGGTGTCGCTGAGGCTGGTGGTGGCGGCGAACAGCGAGATCGCGAAGGCGATGAGGACCGGCGCGCGCAGGCGCTTCCACACCGGGACGCTCAGCCGCCACAGGAACAGCGCGACGAGGAACCACAGGGTCCAGGTCGGCTTGAGCAGCGACAGGGAGTCGCCCAGCCCGCCGCGTTCGACGGTGTAGATGGACTGGTGGATCGTCCAGAAGATCAGGTAGGGGACCGCGACGGTCAGGACCAGCTTCTCCACGCGGTTGGAGGACCCGTCGAAGGACCTCGAGAGATACCCGCTGATCATGATGAACGCGGGCATGTGGAAGAAGTAGATCCAGTAGTACAGGGCGCTGACGAACGTGATGTCGCGCAGCGGTTCGATCGCGTGGCCGACGACGACCAGGACGATCAGGAGGAACTTGGCGTTGTCCAGGCGGGCGTCGCGGTGGGGGGCCTTGTCTGCCGCCCCGGCGGCCGCGCCGCTCTCCGCCCGGGCGGTGGTACCCGGGCCGGGCTGCGTGCGGTCGGTTTCCGGTCTGGTCATGGATGAGGCCACGAGTGGACTCCGGGGTCGGTGGACTTCTCAGGGCGTTGTGCGGTTTCTGCCCCGGGCCCGGGCGGGGGGTTCCCGCGCCGTTCGGGGCGTTGCGGTGCCGCGTGGCGCGCGAGGGGAGGCACCGGAACATCGGATGAATCGGTTCGTGCTGCGTTACCTTACTGTGATGTAAGGAAGTATGCCAGCGGTTCACCGGAATTCGACGGGAACTTCCACGGCTCCTCCCGGCTCCGTGGTGCGAACGTGGAGGAAAGGGGCTCACGGGGCCTGTGGGAGTTCTTCGGGCGGGAAGACGCCGTTCCGTGTGCAGACACTAACCCATCCGAGTCACCGGACCGCACTCCGGGAGCCCCGCAGTGGTGCGGACCGGCCCGAACATGTCAGTGTGGGGGCGCGGCGGTCACGCCGATAAGCTGTGCCGTCAGGTGGCGCCCGCCGGGCGCGACAAGCCCGGTCGAGTATGAAGAAGGCGGTGGAATACCGTGCCGCACGCGGTGGACCCCAACCGTGCAGCCCAGCACGGGGGCGTGGTCATGCGACTCCTCGACGAGCTCTTCCCTCTCGTGGAGGGGTTCTACGTCGATCTCCACAAGAACCCGGAACTCTCCCACGCGGAGCACCGCACCGCCAGCGGCGTCGCCGAATGGCTGAACCGTACCGGCTACGAGGTCCACAAGGGCGTCGGCGGCACCGGCGTCGTGGGCATCCTGCGCAACGGCCCCGGCCCCACGGTGATGCTCCGCGCCGACATGGACGCGCTCCCCGTCGAGGAGAAGACCGGGCTGCCCTACGCCAGCACCACCCGCACCACCGACGAGGACGGGGCCGAGGTCCCCGTCATGCACGCCTGCGGCCACGACGCCCACACCGCCTGCCTCGTCGGCGCCGCCGACCTCCTCTCGGAGACCCGCGAGGAGTGGTCCGGCACCGTGATGATCGTCGCCCAGCCCGGTGAGGAGACCCTCGACGGCGCCCAGCGGATGCTCGCCGACGGGCTCTACGAGCGCTTCGGCCGCCCCGACGTCATCCTGGGCCAGCACCTGGGGCCCCAGCCCGCCGGGCTCATCTCCCACCGCGCCGGTGTCATCCTCGGCTCCTCCGCCTCCTACCGGATCCGCGTCCACGGCGAGGGCGGACACGCGTCCCAGCCGCACACCGCCGTCGACCCGGTGCTCATCGCCGCCAACATCGTCACCCGCCTGCAGGGCGTGGTCTCCCGCGAGGTCAGCCCCAGCGAGATGGCGGTCCTCACCGTCGGCCGCATCCAGGCCGGGACCAAGGCCAACATCATCCCCGACGAGGCCTACCTGGAGATCAACACCAGGGCCCTCAACGACGCGGTCGCCGCCCGGCTGGAGGAGTCCATCGAGCGCATCGTGCGCGCCGAGGCCGCCGCCTCCGGGGCCGTCCGCGAACCCGAGATCGAGCGCTTCCAGGGCGCCGGCGTCACCCGCAACGACCCCGACACCGTCTCCGCGGTCGCCTCCGCCCACCGCGCCTACTTCGGCGACCAGTACGTCATCCACCTGCCCGACCCGTCCCCGTCCACCGAGGACTTCGGGTACTACGGACTGCCCGACGACCCGCAGCCCATCCCGTACGTGTTCTGGTTCGTCGGCGCCACCCCGCACGACGTGTGGGACTCCGCCCCCGGCGACACCCCCTACGAGAAGCTCGGCAACGTCCCCAGCAACCACTCGCCGTTCTTCGCGCCCGCCCGCGAGCCGTCCCTGCGCGCCGGGCTGGCCGCCCTCACCGTCGCCGCCCTGTCCTACCTGGGCAGCGACCGCCGGGAGGCGCCCGCGCCCGCGCCGGCCGGCGCGGTGTTCCCCGGCCCCGCCCCCGACGACGTGCCGGTGCCGGTGCCGGTGCCCGCCACCGACGTGGCCGGGGCGCACGACGCGCCGGCCGCCGACCCGCCCGGGCGGCCCTCCGGGGCCCAGGAGGCCGGCGACTACAACGACGCCTACGACAGCGCCTTCCTCGCCTCCACCTGGGACGCGCCCGAGTCGGCCGACTCCACCCACAACGCCGACATGGGCGCCGTGTTCGACGCCCAGGACGAGGAACTGCGCGAGGAGTGGCGCAACGAGAAGGTCGAGGAGTCGACCCTCTCGGCGGACATGGCCGCGTTCCTGGACGAGGAGGACGAGCCGCGCCGGCCCCCGGCGGGACCGGCGTTCGGCGGGCCGCCGCCCCAGGGCAGCGCCCACCACGCGCCGCCCCCCGGGCCCGACGAGGACCGACCCGGCTCCGACTACCGGCACTGACCCGGGGTGGGGGTCCTCCCCCGCCGCTGGGGCGATCCCCGGGTGGCCCGCGCGCTGCGCCACCCCCGGGAGGTCCCACTGCTGGCGATGTGCGTCGGAGTGACCCTGTTCGCCGTGGTGGGCGCGGTCAGCCGTGCCTACTCCGGCGACCCCAACGAGCCGCTGCTGCTGCTGAGCATCCCCGCACTGGTGTACTTCGTGCGCGGCCAGCTGTACGCGCGCCAGCGGGTCAACGGGGTGCGGATCACCGAGGGGCAGTTCCCCGAGGCTCACCGGATGGTGGCCGAGGCCGCGAGGGCCTTCGGCATGCGGCGGGTGCCGGAGGCGTACATCGTGCCCGGCAACGGCGTGCTCAACGCCTTCGCCTCCGGGCACGGGTCGCGGCGCTACGTCGCCCTCAACAGCGACCTGTTCGAGGTGGGCGTGCGCCTGGGCGACCCCGACGCGCTGCGGTTCTTCATCGGACACGAGGTCGGGCACATCGCCGCCGGGCACACGTCGTTCTGGCGCCAGTTCGGGATCTCCGTCGCCAACGTCATCCCCGGGGTGGGCAGCACCCTGGGGAGGGCGCAGGAGTACACCGCCGACAACCACGCCTACGCGTTCTGCCCCGAGGGGATGCAGGGCTTCCGGGTGATGGCGGCGGGCAAGTACCTGTACCCGGCCGTCGACTTCCAGGACATCGCCGACCGGGCCCGCACCGACGCCGGGTTCTTCGTGCTCCTGGTCAACCTCCTGTCCAGCCACCCGGTGAACACGTTCCGGTTCGCGGCCCTGGCCGACCGGAGCCGGCCCGGGCGGGTGTTCTGAGGCTCAGGAGTCGTCGCGCTGCCGGGGCAGCCTGGCCGCCACCTGCGGAGGCAGCGGCTCGTGGCGCAGGTAGCGGCGGGTGAAGACCCCCGTGCCGTGCGACAGCGAGCGCAGCTCCACCGCGTAGCGGGTGATCTCCAGCTCCGGGACCTCCGCCCGGATGACCGCCCGGCCGCCCGGGGCGGGTTCGGAGCCCACCACCCGGCCGCGCCGCGCGGACAGGTCGCTCATCACCGTGCCCAGCAGCTCGTCGTCGACCTCGACCTCCACCGTGTCCACCGGCTCCAGCATCGCCAGCTCCGCGGCGGCGGCCGCGTCCTTCAGCGCCAGCCGGGCCGCCTTCTGGAAGGCCATGTCGGAGGAGTCCACCGAGTGGGCCTTGCCGTCGTAGAGGGTCACCCGGATGTCGACCAGCGGGTAGCCGGCGTCCACTCCGTCGGCCATCTGGGCGCGCACCCCCTTCTCCACGGAGGGGATGAACTGGCGCGGCACCACACCGCCCACGATGCTGTCCACGAACTCCAGCCCCGCGCCCGACTCCAGCGGCTCCACCTTGATCCGGCAGATGCCGAACTCCCCGTGCCCGCCGCTCTGCTTGACGTTGCGGCCCATGCCCTCGGCCGGGCAGGAGAAGGTGGTGCGCAGCGGAACCCGCACCTCTGCGGTCTCCACCCGCACCCCGAACCGGTGCTCCAGCCGGTCCAGGGCCGCGTCCAGGTGGGCCTCGCCCAGGGTCCACAGCACCATCTGGTGGGTCTCCGGGTTCACCTCCACCCTCAGCGACGGGTCCTCGGCCAGCAGGCGGGCCACCGAGTGCGAGAGCTTGTCCTCGTCGGCCGAGGAGGCCGCGGCGATCGCCACCGGCAGCAGCGGTTCCGGGAAGCGCCACGGTGCCACCCGCAGCGGGCGCTCCGGCGACGAGAGCGTGTCGCCGGTTCGGGCGTCAGGCAGCTTGGCCACCAGGCAGATGTCGCCCGCACCCACCGCGCCGGCCGGGTGGTTCTCCCGGCCCACCGGCACGGACAGGGTGCCCACCCGCCCGTCGCGTCCCGCCGTGTCCAGCTCGTCCGAGCCGGACAGCCCCGACCTGACGCCGTGGCCGTGCAGGTGCACCACCGAGTCCGGGGCCAGCGTCCCCGAGAACACCCGGACCAGGCTGGTGCGGCCGACATAGGGGTCGCTGGCCGTCGCCAGCACCTCCGCCACCAGCGGGCCGTCCGGGTCGCACGACAGGCCGGGCACCGGTCGGGTCTGGGGGTCCACCACCTCGGGGAAGGGGCGGCGGGTCGGGTCCGGGCAGGACACCGGGAGCTCGCGCAGCAGCTCGCGCACCCCCACACCGGTGGTGGTGCCGATCGCCAGCACCGGGTGGAAGCCGCCCGCGGCCACCGCCTTCTGGAGGTCGGCGATGAGCAGGTCCGGGTCGAGCGCTCCGCCCTCCATGTAGCGCTCCATGAGGACCTCGTCCTCGCTCTCGGTGATGACCTCCTCCACGAGGGCCTCCCGCAGCGCCGCGGCCCGGTCGCTCAGGTTCTCCGGCGGGGAGCCGCCCTGTCCGGAGTCGTAGTCGTGGTAGCGCTCGGAGACCAGGCCCCACAGCCCGACCAGCCGCCGGTCCTCGCCCGAGCCCTCGAAGGCCGGCAGGTAGGCGGCGTGGACACCGTCGCCGAAGGCCTCGCGGCACTGGGCGACGACGTCCTCGAAGTCGGCGCGGGGGTGGTCCACCTTGGTGACCGCGACCGCCCGCGGCATGCCCACCGCGGCGCACTCCTCCCACAGGACCCGGGTGCGGCCGTCGACCCCCTCCAGGGCGGAGACGACGAACAGCGCGGCGTCGGCGCCGCGCAGCCCGGCGCGCATGGCGCCGATGAAGTCGGCGTAGCCGGGGGTGTCCAGGAGGTTCACCTTGACGTCGCCGACCATGACGGGGTCGAGGGTCAGGTGCACCGAGCGCTTCTGGCGGATCTCGACCTCGTCACGATCGCTGACGGTCGTGCCCTCCTCCACGCTGCCGGGCCGGTGGATCGTCCCGGCCGCCGAGAGGAGGGCCTCGACCAGACTCGTCTTCCCGGCGCCCGCCGGGCCGACCAGTGCGATGTTGCGGATCTGTGCGGGCCCCGCGGCCCTCGGTACGACTACGGTTCGATCGACCATCCCCACTGCCCTGCCCTTCGGGATCCTCGCGGGGCCGCCCCGGGCGGCGGCCACCGATCTCAATGTGACCTGCGACACTCTCTACGGTCGCCCCTGGTCGGGAGAACCACAAGGGGCCGACGGATTCCGTTGCCCGGCATGTGCTCTATGACTCGTTTCGGACCCCTACTATTGCCCCGTGCCATGGTCCGAGACACTTCCTCAGTTCAGCCTCGCGGGGACCCTGCTGACGGTCCTGCTGCTCTTCTTCGCGGCGTTCGGCGAGCCCCTCCTCGGCCGGCGGACCTTCGCCTGGCTGTCCCGGCGTCGCGATACCGACGCGAACGCGCTGGTCAGAGTGCACACCGTGACGATGGGTGTGCACGCGCTGTGGGGCGTGCTGGTGGTGACCGTGCTGTTCACCTCCCCGGGGCTGGCCGCCTCCGACCTCGGGCTCCGGCTGCCGCACGCGCTGGGGCCGGTACTGGGCGGCGCACTGGGCGGCCTGCTCGCCCTGGCCGCCCTGTGGGTGCTGGTCAACGGCGTTCCGGCCGGGATCAGGGACCGCCTGCCCCGGGGCCGGGCCAAGGGGCGCAGGGGGGCCGCCGCGTCCGGGGGGCGCAGGGACGGGGGCGGCCGCCGCGCGGCCGCGGACCGGCCGGTGTCCCTGCCCGAGCCCGAGCGGGACCGCTGGCTGCTGATCCCCTACACGCGCAACGAGCGCCTGGCCGCGATCGGTGCCGCGGTCACCGGCGGGCTGTGCGCGGAACTCCTCTACCGGGGGCTGTTCATCGGCCTGCTGGCGAGCATGGGCGTGCCGCTGTGGGTCGGCGCGGTGCTGTCGGTGCTGCTCTTCGCGGTGGCCTACCTGTACCAGGGCTGGTGGGGGCTGGTCAGCGCGGGGGCGTCGGGCACCCTGTTCGTGGTGCTGTACCTGGGGACGGGGAGCCTGTGGGTGCCGGTGCTGGTGCACGTGGCGCTGAACCTGCGGTCGCTGGCGTTCCCCCCGGCGCGGCTGCGCGAGGAGTCGTACGCCTACGACGACTACGAGGACTACGAGGACTACGACGGCCCCGAGGACGAGGACGGGGGTCCCGGTCCGGACGGCCCCGAGCCCGCCACCGCCGTGGACGCGGCCGGGGAGGCGCCGGCGTCCCTGCCCGCCGTGCTCGCACCGGGCGCCCCCGTGCAGGGCCCGCCCGCCCCCGGCACGGCGCCGTACGGGTCCGGTGGCCACGGTGCGGGTGCGCCCGGTGCCGGTACCGGTGCGCAGCCGGGTGCTCCGGTGTGGGGCTCCGATCCCCACGGCGGTCCCCGGCCCGCCGCCCCGTCCTGGGACACCCCGGCGGAGGGCCCGCCCGCCTCCGGAGGACCGCCGTACCAGGCCGGTGCCCCCGGTGGGGGAGTGCCCGGAGGGACCGCCGGTGTCCGGCCGGCCGACGCCTCCCACGGCGCCCCGGCCGGGACTCCGCCCGCCCCCGGCACGGCGCCGTACGGGTCCGGTGGCCACGGCGGGGGTGCGCCCGGTGCCGGTACCGGTGCGCAGCCGGGTGCTCCGGTGTGGGGCTCCGATCCCCACGGCGGTCCCCGGTCCGCCGCCCCGTCCTGGGACACCCCGGCGGGGGGCCCGCCCGCCTCCGGAGCGCAGAACCGGCCCGGCCCCCACGCTCTCGGTGCTCCGGGTGCGAACCCCGGAGCGCCCCCGGGCGGCCGGCCGGGCACTCCCGCGCAGGGCTCGCCCGCCTTCGGCGGGGCGCCTCGTCAGCCCGGTGCCCACGGTACGGACCCCGGGCCGCGGCCGCCCGCGCCCCCCTGGGGCGCCCCGGCCGGGGGCCCGCCCGGCTTCGACGGGGCGCCGTACCGGCCCGGTGCGCACGCCTCCGGGCCGCAGCCGCCCGCTTCCTCCTGGGGCGGCGACCCCCACGGCGGCCCCCCGCCCGCCGTGCCCGGCCGGGGCGCGGACCCGCTCGGTGGACCACGGCCGGGCCCGGCCGACGGGGGGTACCGCCCCGGGGAACCGGGCGGGAGCGGGGACTTCCTCGCCGGGGACGCCCCCGGGGAAGGCGGGAACCGTCGGCTCTACCCCGACGAGTGGATCGACCGGCGCTACGGCGAACAGCCCTGACCGCACCGGCGGTTCCGGTACGGGGCGTTGCGTCCGACACAGTCGGCACGGGTTTCCGGACCGGGACGGATCGGGCACGATGTGAACGTGTCCGATGCCATTGACCACCCGCAGCTCACCCCGCACCGCTACTGGCTCACCACCGCCGACGGTGTCGGCATCGATTCCGTGCTGCTGCGCGGCGCGCCCGGGCGCACCGCGGCCGTCGTGCTGGCCAACGGCTTCACCGGCAGCTACCGCAGCCCCCACACCCGGGCCCTCGCCGAGGCGCTGGGCTCCATCGCGGACGTGATGACCTTCGACTTCCGCGGCCACCACCGCTCGGGCGGCCACAGCACCGTCGGCAACGCCGAGATCCACGACCTGGAGGCCGTCGTCGCCCACCTGCGGGACCTCGGCTACACCTCCATCGCGACGGTCGGCTTCTCCATGGGCGCCGCCGTCGCCGTGCGCCACGCCGCGATCTACAAGGGCGTGGCCGCCGTGGTCTCCATCAGCGCCCCGAGCCGCTGGTACTACCGCGGCACCCGCCGGATGCGGCTGATCCACCTGGGCGTGGGCCGCACCGCGGGCCGCCTCTTCCTGCGCGGCTTCCGCAGGGTCCGCGTCGCCGACCGCAGCTGGGACACCCGCCCCGCCGAACCCCGGGAGATCGCCGGGGAGGTCTCGCCCGCCCCGCTGCTGGTGGTCCACGGCGAGGCCGACACCTACTTCCCCACCTCCCACGCCACCGCCATCCACGAGGCGGCCGCCGAGCCCAAGGAACTGTGGCTCGTTCCCGGCATGGGGCACGCCGAGCGGGCCGTCTCCCCGGAGCTGACGCTCAGGCTGCGCTCGTGGTTGAGGGATCGCCTCTCCCCCGATTGACGCCATGGGCTAGAAAGAGAGGATGATCCCCTCCTCTGCCGCCGGCACGGCCCCCGGACTCAGGGGCCGCGGCTTCGCCCTGCTCATCGCCGCCACCGCCGTCGGGCTGTGCGGTTTCGCCGCCGTCCTGCCCCTGGTGCCGCTGTGGGCGGTCCGGGGCGGGGCGGGGGAGTTCGGCGCCGGGGCCACCACCGCCGTGTTCATGCTCACCACGGTCCTCACCCAGCTGGCGATGCCCCGGATACTGGAGCGCGGCGGCTACCGCTGGGCCTTCCCGGTGGGCTCGCTCATCATGGGCCTGCCCACGCCGCTGTTCGCCCTCAGCACCGACCTGGCACCCCTCATCGCGATCTCCGCGGTGCGCGGGGTGGGCTTCGGCATGGTCAGCGTCGCCGGAACGGCACTGGCCGCGCGGCTGGTCCCGCCCGGGCAGGTGGGCCGGGCCACCGGCTACTACGGGCTGGCGGTGGGCCTGCCCCAGGTCGTCATCCTGCCGGGCGGCGTCGCCCTGGCGCTCGATCTCGGCTTCGACACGGCGTTCTGGCTCACCGGTCTGTGCTCCTTGGCGGGCGCCGCGCTGTCGGCGGGCATCTGGTTCGCCGACGGCGGCCGCAACCGGCCGCTGCTGGCGCCGGTGCCGCGGACCGCCCGGGGAGCCGACCGCGGCGCCTCGCTGGCCGCCCCGCTGGTGCTGATGCTGCTGACCGCCTCCTCGGCCGGAGCGATCGTCACCTTCGTCGCGGTGCCCCTGGCGGACACCCCCTGGCTGGCGGGGGCCTCCCTGGCCGCCTACGCGGCCCTGGTGGTGGCCGGCCGCTGGAGCGCCGGCTTCTCCTACGATCGCTACGGCCGCACGCTGCTCCTGCTCCCCGGGGCGGCCGTCGCGGTCTGCGGCACCGCGTTGATCGCGGTGGGCCTGGGGGGTCCGGCGGCCTGGGCCCTGGCCGGGGCCGCCCTGTTCGGCCTGGGGTTCGGCGCGGTCCAGAACGAGACCGTCACCCTCATGCTGAACCGCGCCGGCGCGGCCGGTCAGGGCCGCGCCAGCGCGGTGTGGAACATCGGCTACGACGCCGGGGCCGGGGCCGGGGCGGTGGTGCTGGGACTGCTCATCCAGACCCTGGGCTACGGTCCCGCCTTCGCGGTGCTGACCGTGGCGCTGGCGGCGGTCCTGCCCCTGGCGTGGCTCAGTAGGCGGTGATGTGCACGTGGTCGTAGTGGTTCTGGGTGATGCTTCCCCGGTCGTTCATGAACCGCCACTGGCGGTTGCCCGAGTGCCAGATCCGCTGCTCCCAGATCACGTACTCCACGCCGAGCCGGTCGGCGTTGTTGATCGCGTAGTCGGCGATCCGCTGCCCCCAGGCCTTGTTGTCGGCCGAGGGGTGGGTGCCGTAGCTCACCATGAAGTCGCAGGCCCGGCCCTCGCCGTGGTCGTCGGCGCTGCTGCGCCAGCAGCTCACGGGGAGGGGGACGCCGACGCTGCGGATGATCTCGTCGCGGATCGCGGCCATGCGCGGGGTGGTCTGCTCCCACCCGCTGCCGACGGCGCTCTGCGGGATGCCACCGGTGCCGCCCCCGCCGCCCGCGGGCGGCTCGGGCACCTGCTCCTCCTCGTACTTCTCGATCTTGGCCGCGACCTCGTCCTTCTGCTCCTCGAGCTCCTCGATGAGCTCCTCGGCGTCCTTCAGCTCGCCCTGGAGCTCGTCGCGGACCTCCTGGGCCTCGTCACGGGTCTCCAGCAGGCCGGAGATCTGCTCGGCCTGGCTCTCGCCGAGGTAGCTGAGGGTGGCGGCGTCCCCGTAGACGTCCTCGGGGTCGCTGGAGAAGATCACGGAGAACGCGGGGTCGAAGCCGTTGTTGCCGGACTTGTACTGGGTGGCGACGATGGCGGACACGCCCTCGCGTGAGCCCTCCAGGCGCTCCTCGATCTCCTTGAGGTCCTCTTCGGCCTTCTCGACGCGCTCCTTGACCTCGGTGAACTGCAGCAGCTCGCCCTGGTAGGTCTCCTCCAGCTCCTCGGCGCGCTTCTCCAGCTCCTCGATGTCCACTTCGTCGTCGTCCGGCTCTGCGAGGGCTGTTCCGGGCAGGGCGACGGTGAGGGCGGCGACGGCGGCCGCAAGCGACAGCACGGCGCGCCTACCGCGCCGTGAACGGGGCGTGGGTGTCATGTCTGCTCCGAGAGAGGGTCAGGGGGCATCCGGACGGGGGCACCGTGGCGGAGGATGCTCAGCCGACCCTATGAGATCGTGGCGTTACATGCCTAGTGCGTTGACTCACGGGACTGTGGGGGAGTGCGCGGGGATGTGTCCGAAGATACCCGTACCGAAGGACCGGAGTGACCCCTTTCGCGTCGGGTTCAGCCGATTCCGCCGAAGGCGCTCGGCAGGGGACCCGAGGGCCGGGGCTCGTCCTGTGGCATGAACCAGTCGGAGCGCCGGATGTCGCGCAGCGCCTTCTTGCGCAGCTCCGGGGTGAGCCGGTCGATGTACAGCACCCCGTCCAGGTGCTGGGTCTCGTGCTGCAGGGCCCGCGCCATGAGGCCCTCGCCGGACACGGTGACGGGTTCGTTGCGCAGGTCGACCCCGGTGACCACGGCGCGCATGGCCCGCACCGTGGGGTACCAGAGCCGGGGGATGGACAGGCAGCCCTCCTCGCCGTCCTGGGTCTCCTCGGAGAGTTCGGCGAGCTCGGGGTTGATGACGTAGCCGATGCGCCCCTCGACGTTGTAGCTGAACACCCGCAGGCCCACCCCGATCTGGGTGGCGGCCACCCCGGCGCGGCCGGGGGCGTCGACGGTGTCCAGCAGATCCTTGACCAGGGCCTCGGTGTGCCGGTCGAACTTGGTGACGGGCGTGGTCGGGGTGACGAGGACGGGGTCGCCGAAGCGGACGATGGGGCGCAGGGTCATGCCCTCAGGGTAATGGGTGCCCCGTGCGGCCGTTCCGGGTGTGCGCCGGCCGTTGCCGGCCCCCGGCGGCCGCTCCGCGCTCAGGCGGCGGCCAGGCCGGGGCGCAGGGCGTCGTCGAGGACCATCTCGATGTAGTCCAGGGCGGCCCGCCGCCGGGCCAGGGCGCTCTCGTACAGGGAGGGGGCGCCGCCGCCGCGGCGCACGCGCAGGCACTCGTTGACGATGCGCTGCCAGCGCTCGGGGAAGGCGTGCAGGGCGTAGGCGCCCGCGCCGGACTTGGAGGTGATCTCGCCGGTCTTGAGGGTGAAGTGCAGGCGGCTGACGCTGAGCACGCTCCAGGAGGGGGCGAGGGACCCCAGGGCGGCCAGGCCGCGCGGGGTGACCAGGCGGCCGGCCTTCTCGCGCCAGCGGCGCCACTGCTCGTCGAGGGAGCCCAGGGACCAGGTGCGCAGGCTCTCGCGCTCGTCCCACACGTCGAGTTCGAGCGGATGGGGGCCGCGCACGGTGACGCCGTGGCAGGCGAGGATGTGCCACGTGACCGGGTTGACGTCGGCGGTGGCCCGGGTGCGGAACCGGCCGCCGGTGACGGAGGGGGCGGGGCCGCAGGCGGTCGGGTCCCGGGTGAGGTCTTCCCAGGTCACGTGGATGCCGTTGAACTGGGGTCTGGGGACGTCGGCGCGGGTGCGGGCGTGCGCCTGGCGCAGGAGGTCGTTCTCCTGCGGGCCGGGGCGCCGGGAGGTGACGACGACGAAGTCGACGTCGCTGGCGTGGGGGCGGAAGTCGCCCAGGGCCACCGAACCGGTCAGGTAGAGGCCTTCGACCAGACCGGGGGAGGTCCGGTCGGCGTGCTCGAGGAAGGTCTGCGCGAGTGTCCGTACCCGAGGGTGGACGGCCATGCTCACTCCAGTCTGGACGATTCGGTGCCTTGCCAGGGAGCACGCTCCCGGAGTGAGGGCTCCGGGGATGAGGCACCGGGAGGGGCCGTTGCGACCCCTGGGCCTGCGGTGACACCCGTGCTCCCTTTTCCAGTGTGGGTCCCCCCGCGGACCGATGGCAAGTGATGGCGCCGCACTCGCACCCTGCCCCCACGGGAAGAGTGGTGCGCGGTCCAGGGCGAAAAAGGGGAGTCTGTACCCTTGACAAGGGCGCTATGGTGCTGCTAAAGGAGTTCCGCGAAAGGTGTGCCCGGTAGCTTTCCGGGCTTTCGCCAGGAAATCGGTACCCAGTGCCATTAGGGTGTCATATCAGGTGATAGCGGGCCGCACATTCTGCAGCACGTGCATCCGCACGGGGCGGATGCATGGGAATTCCTTTGCCGGAGATTTCTCCAGAGAACTCGCGGGCCAATTCCGGAGTTCCGGCCGGCGCTCCTTCCGGGTGGCGTCGGCCGCACTCCGCCGGTCGGCCGCGACGGTGGCCCGTCGGCGGCCGCGGCATCCGTCCAGGTGGGGTGCCATGAAGGGGTTCGGGGCGCGTGAAACCTTGTGGGGTCGGGGATCCGATGAGGTGTAGACCACTGTGCCGAGAAGTGGACAGGCCCGGTTTTTTCGACGATTGTTATGGTTCACCAAGAGATCTTCCGGTGATAACCATCACAGCCATTGTCAGCTGTTTTCCTGCGCGTAACACGGGGCCACCCCCCTGAAACCGTGCCACTTTACCGTCGCAGGCGACGGCAGCGATCCGAAAAGACGACGAAGGAGCCGCACATGGTCCCGACGATGGTCCTCGTAGCCGATGATTCGCGTGACTCCCAGCGGAGGGAGGCCCTGTGCGGCCTCGCCGAAGCGGTGGCCGACCGGGGCGAGGCGCCCGTCACGGCCGCCTTCGGCAGCCCCGACGAGGTGTCCGCCGCCCTCCGCTCCGTGCGCGGACCCAAGGTGGTCGTGCCGGCGTTCGTCGCCGGAGGGGACGTCGCCAGCGCCCACCTGCTCTCCCGCCTCGTCCTGGGCGGAATGGAGAACTCCTGCCACACCCCGCCCCTGGGCGCGGTGCCCTCGATCGTCGCCGACCTGGCCGCCCGCCTGTCCGACTCCGGTTGGAGCAGCCGGGACGGCGTGGTCCTGGCCGCCGACGGCACCACCGGCACCGAGGAGCGCCAGGTGGTCATGGACGTGGCCCGCATGCTCAGCCGCCGCCTCGGCTCGCCGGTACAGGTCGGCTACCTGCGCACCTGGGCGCCCTCTGTGTTCGACGCGGTCGACCGGCTGCGCCGGGACGGCCAGGAGAACGTGGCGGTCGCCGCCTGGAGACTCGTGGACGGGCCCGACTTCGACCTCCTGCGGGGACTCGACGTCACCGCCATCACCGCACCGCTGTGGCCCTCGGAGCTGGTGGTGGACACGCTCCTGGCCCAGCACCGGGCCGCCAAGGGACGGCTCGTATGAGGTGTGCGGAACGACCGTGCGGATCCCACCCGGGGTGACATGATGGATTCCGAGGGCGGCGATGGCGCGCCCGGGCGTGCCGGCCGGTCCCGCGGCGGCCCCGGTCCGTTACCCGGTCGGCAGGTCTGGGTATGTGCCTCTAGGGCGGGAACTCCCCGCACCCGCGGCACGGCCCCGTTCCGTGCCGGTGCGCACGACCGCCCGGACGCGCCCCTCTCCGGCCGCGCGGCCGGTTCGCGGGGCGCACGGAACCGGTGAACGGCCCGGGCCCCGGATACGCTCGCGCGTCGGCGGCCCGACTGCGGTGGACATCGACGTGAGCGGACCGAAGGTGGACCTATGAACGACGTCACGACGCAGTTCGTCGACGAGCGGCAGCGCCGCCGTCTGGAACGGCGCTTCGGCGTCCACGTCGGCGAGTGGCTGGCCGAACTCCCCTCCGTCGTCGAGAAGCTCGCCGCCGAGTGGGGACTGACCGTCGAGGGGTCGGCGCCCCACGGGCGCACCTCGGTGGTCCTGCACGTCCTGGGCGAGGACGGGCGCGCGGGCGTGGTCAAGCTCTCCCCGGACAGCGGCCTGGCGGTCGCCGAGGCCGGGCTGCTGCGCCTGTGGGAGCACACGGGACGGGTCCCGCACGTGTGGGGGCTCGACCCCCGCCACGGCGCGGTGTTCATGGAGCGCGTGGAGGGCGACACCGTCGCGGCCGTGGGAGAGGTCCCCCCGATGGAGACCGTCGGGGCGCTCATCGCCGACCTGCACGCGGCCGAGGTGCCGCGCCGCAAGCTCATGGAGCTGCCACCGCTCACCTCCCGGGTGCAGTTCGTCTTCGACCTGTGGGAGCGCGAACGCGCCGAGGGCCCGGCCGCCGAGGCGGTGCCCGCCTCCGTGATGCACCGCGCCTTCGCCCGCGCCCGCGACCTCGCCAACGGGCGCGAGGGCGGCGTCCCCCTCCACGGGGACCTCCACCCCGGCAACGTCATCGACGGCGGAGAGCGAGGCCTGGTCGCCCTGGACCCGCGCGGCTGCCTGGGGGACGGAGCCGTCGACGCGGTCGACTGGGCGATGTGGAAGGCCCGCGACCGCGCCGAGGTGGAGCGCCGGGTGTCCGTCCTGGCCCGCGTGACCGACGTGGACGCCGAGCGCATGATGGAGTGGGTGGCCGCCTTCGCGCCCTGCCTGGCCGTCGCCAAGGTGAACCGGGGCCGCGTCGACCCCGAGGAGTTCGACCTGCTCATGGAACTGGCGGCGGGGGACCCGGCCCCCGCCCGCTGACCGCCGGCCGCCGGATCAGGAGGTGTTCTCGAACCGGTACCCCCGGCCCGCCTCCGTGATGAGGTAGCGGGGACGGCCCGGATCGGGTTCCAGCTTGCGGCGCAGCTGCGCCATGTACACCCGCAGGTAGTTGGTCTCGCTCTGGTAGGCGGGACCCCACACGTCGTGCAGCAGGCGGCGCTGGCTCACCAGCTGCCCGGCGTTGCGGGCCAGGATCTCCAGGATGTGCCACTCGGTGGGCGTGAGCCGCACCTCCTCGCCGCCGCGCACCACCCGCTTGGCGCCCAGGTCCACGCTGAAGGAGTCGGTGCGGACCACCGGCGCCTCCTCCGCGCGCACCGACCGCCGCTCGGCCGCCCGCATCCGGGCCAGCAGCTCGTCCATCCCGAACGGCTTGGTGACGTAGTCGTCGGCGCCCGAGTCCAGGCAGCGCACCTTCTCCCCGGCCGAGTGCCGCGCGGACAGCACGATGATCGGCACCTGGGACCAGCCGCGCAGCCGCCGGATGACCTCCAGGCCCTCCATGTCGGGCAGGCCCAGGTCGAGCAGCACCACGTCCGGGGGGCGCTCGGCGGCCAGCCGCAGCGCCCCGGCGCCGTCGGCGGCGGTGTCCACGTCGTGCCCGCGCGCCCGCAGGTTGATCGTCATGGCCCGGATGATCTGGATGTCGTCGTCAACGACCAGGACCCGCATCGGTCCCCCTCGCGCTCTCGTCGTCCGTGCCGTCGATGCCGGTCGCGGCCTCCTCGCCGCCCGGCTCCACCGCCCTCAGGGTGAACACCATCGTCAGTCCGCCGCCGGGGGTGTCCTCGGGGGCGAGGGAGCCGTGCATCGCCTCAACGAAACCACGGGCGACGGCCAGCCCCAGCCCCACCCCCGTGCCCTGCGGGGCGTCCCCCAGGCGCTGGAACGCCTCGAACATCCGCTGCTTGCCCTCGTCGGAGACGCCGGGCCCGCGGTCCACCACCCGCAGCTGCACGCTGGGGCCGTGGGCGCTGGCCGCCACCAGCACCGGGACGCGCGGGTCGGGGTTGTGGCGCACCGCGTTGGCGACGACGTTGGCGACCGCCCGCTCCAGCAGCCCGGCGTCGGCCACCACCCGGGGCAGGCAGTCGGGGACGTCGACGGTCACGGCGCCGTGCGGCAGCCCCAGCAGGGTGATCGGGACGACCTCCTCCAGGCCCACCGGACCCAGCTTGGGCCGCACGCTGTCGGTGTGCACCCGGCTCATGTCGAGCAGGTTGTCGATGAGGCGGTTGAGCCGGTCGGTCGACTCCTCCACCGTCTCCAGCAGCGCCTCCCGGTCCTCCTCGGCCAGGGAGATGTCGGTGGCGCGCAGGCTCGACAGGCTCGCCTTGATCGAGGTGAGCGGGGTGCGCAGGTCGTGCGAGACCGCGGCGAGCAGGGCGGTGCGGATCTTGTTGCCCGCCGCCTGGCGCCGGGCCTCGGCCGCGTCCCACTCCAGCCGCTGGTGCTCCAGTGCGATCCCGATGTGAGCCGCGAACGCCCGCAGCACCCCCCGGTCGGCGGCGGGCAGCACCCGCCCGCGCAGCGCCAGTGCCAGGTTGTCGGAGATCGACACCAGCACGTCCGCCTCCTCCGGGGAGTCGGCGGCCGGGGAGCCGACGCTGTGCACCGGCCGCCACCGCTCGCCGTCCAGCGGGCCGCCCTCGTCCTCGCCGCCCCCGCCCTCGGGAGAGGTGTCCACCCGCTCCAGCAGGGTCGCCGACCGCTGCCCGAAGGTCTCCCGGATGCGCCGCAGCAGCGCGTGCAGGGGCTCGTGTCCGGACAGCACGCTGCCGGCCAGCAGGGTCACCGCGTCGGCCTCGGCCCTGGCCCGGGCCGCCTGCGCCGAACGGCGGGCCGCCATCTCCACCACGATCGCCACCAGCGTGCCGACCAGGGTGAACGCCACCAGCGCCAGCATGTTGTCCACCGACACCGGAGGACGTCCGTGCAGCGGTGACAGCAGGGCGGTGAGCAGGAGCGCGCTCCACAGCGCCGACACCAGCGCCGGGCGCAGGCCGCCGACCGCCGCCGTGGACACGGTGATGAGCAGCAGGAGCATGGCGTCGGAGGCCGGGCCGCTGTCGGAGAACGGCGGCAGCGCCAGCACCAGGGACATCAGGGTGGGCGCCAGCAGCGCCAGCGACCAGCCCGCCAGCCTGCGGTGCTCGCCCAGCCCCCGGCCCGGCGGCGGCAGCGGCCAGCGGCCGCTGCCCACCTCCTCGTGGGTGACGATGTGCACGTCGATGTCACCGGACTCGCGGGCGACGATCGCGCCCACACCCGGTCCGAACATGTACTGCCAGGCGCGCCGCCGCGACGAGCCCAGCACGATCTGGGTGGCGTGCACCCCCCGGGCGAACTCCAGCAGCCCCGTGGGCACGTCGTTGGCCACCACCTGGTGGTAGGTGCCGCCCAGTTCGGCGAGCAGCCGCCGCTGGCGCAGCAGGTCGTCTCCGGGCGCCCGGGCGATCCCCTGCGGCGGCACGACGTGCACGGCCAGCAGGTGGCTGGGCTGGGGGTGCCCGCCCCGGGAGCGGGCGGCGACCCGGGCCGCCCGGCGGATCAGCGTCTCGCCCTCGGGCCCGCCGGTCAGCGCGACCACGACCCGCTCGCGCGCCTCCCAGGTGCGGCGGATCTCGTGCTCGCCCCGGTACCGGGCCAGCCCCGCCTCCACCTGGTCCGCGGTCCACAGCAGCGCCAGCTCGCGCAGAGCGGCCAGGTTGCCCTCGCGGTAGTAGTCGGACAGCGCGGCGTCCACCCGCTCGGCCGGGTGGATGTCGCCGTGTGCCATGCGGCGGCGCAGCTCCTGGGGGGTGACGTCGACCAGTTCCACCTCGGCGGCCCGGCGCACCACGTGGTCGGGGACGGTGCGGTCGGGGCGGACACCGGTGATCTGGTGGACGACGTCGTTGAGCGACTCCAGGTGGTGGATGCCCACGGTGGAGAGCACGTCGATCCCGGCCTCCAGCAGTTCCTCGACGTCCTGCCAGCGGGTCGGGTTGGGGGAGCCGGGCGGGTTGGGCCGCGCCAGGTCGTCCACCACGGCCAGCCGGGGCGTGCGGGATATCACAGCCGCCGTGTCGACCGATCCCGACGGGTGGAGCGGCACCGACTCCAGCCGGGAGAGCAGCGCCGCCGTGCGCTCCCGCCGGTGCGTGTCGACCGCCGTGACCACCACGGACACGCCGTCCTCGGCCCGGTGGCAGGCCTCGGCCAGGGCACTGTGCGTCGTGCCGACCCCGGGGGCCGAACCCAGGTAGATGCGGAGTTTTCCTCGTCCCACGGCATCCATTGTCGGGCCCCCGCACCGCTGCGTGGCCGGTTCCGGCCGGAAAGCGGGGCCCCGCGGAGCCGGGGCGGGCGGGCGATCCGTGAAAACCTGTGACAGCGCTCCGCGCACCGCGCGGAACGCCGTGTCATGAAGGGCGCGTCCCGTGCGCCCGCTCCCCCGAACACAGTGCTTTGGAGTTCCCCTCGATGTCGGTTCAGCCGCCCCACGGCTTCCCGGACCCGAACCAGGGCCACCACCCCCGGCAGGGCGGTCCTGTCGGCCCCCACGGCCCCGTGCCGCCGGGACACCCCCATCAGCCGCCGCAGGGCGGGTTCCCGCCTCCCGGCGGCCCCGGGTTCCCGGGTGCCCCCGGCCACCCCGGCGGTCCGCAGGGGCCCCTCCCTCCCGGCGGCCCCCACCCCCAGGGCGGGTACCCGGGCGCACCCGCGCCCCGGCCCGGGCGCACCGGGCTGGTCGTCGGCGGAGCCGTGGCCGGCGCGGTGGTGCTCCTCGTCGGTGTCGGCGCGGCCGTCGTCGTCAACATGCCGAGGGAGTACGTCTCCTTCCCCGGGTGCGACGAGGTCTTCGACCCGGTGACCTTCGAGAACGCGGCGGAGGTCACCGGACTGACGGTCTCCGGCGAGTTCACCGAGGGCGAGGGCGAGGACCACGGCGGCCTCCGGTGCGAGATCGTCTCGGACCACGGCGACGAGGGCTTCGGCGGCTTCAGCGTCCTGGTGGAGGCGCTCGACCCCGAGGGCGAGCAGTGGCAGGAGTCGTTCGACGAGATCGAGAAGATCCGCGAGGAGGTCCCGCAGCAGCTGTCCCAGGGTGAGCGGGGCGCGCTGACCATCGACGGCGAGACGTCCGAGGACGCCATGTGGCGGACCAGCTCCGCCGGCGACACCGGCGTCGTGCTCGGGTTCGCCGACGAATCGGAGTTCTTCTCCTTCGCCATGGCCTCGAACATCTTCATCGTCGACAACCTGGGGGTGAACGTCATCTACGGGTTCGAGCCCGGGGAAGCCGAACTGGAGGAGGCGGTGGACATGGTCCGCTCCCTGGGCGGCGACGTCGAGAGCGCGCTGCGCCGCGCCGGCGAGACCGCCTGAGCCCGGCCTCTCCGGGCGGCATCCGCTCCGCCGGGGGAGGCCGTGCCGCCGGGGAGCGGGACCTCCCGCGCCCCGGCCGGGTGCCGGGGCGCGGGCCGGGGGTCAGTCCCGCGGGCCGGGGATGAGCTTGCCCGGGTTGAGCACGCCCTCCGGGTCCAGCGCCGCCTTCACCGCCCGCAGCACCTCCACGCCCAGCGGGCCGATCTCCGCGGCCATCCACGGCCGGTGGTCGGTGCCCACAGCGTGGTGGTGGGTGATGGTCCCGCCGTGGGCGACGATCGCGTCGGAGGCGGCGCGCTTGGCGCTCTCCCAGCGCGCCAGCGGGTCCTCGCCCGCGGCCGCCGCCACCGTGAAGTACAGGGAGGCCCCGGTCGGGTACGTGTGCGACACGTGGCACATCACCACGGCCCCGCCCGCGTCCCCCTCCAGCGCCTCCCTCAGGGCGCCGGTGACGGCGTCGTACAGCGGCAGCAGGGCGCTCCAGCCCGCCGCGGTCTCCAGGGTCTCGGCGAGGACGCCCGCCGACAGCAGGGTGTCCCGCAGGTAGGGGGAGGAGAACCGGTTCTCCCGCCAGTGGGCCACCGGGTCCGCGCCCAGCGGGGTCCCGCCCGCCCGGACCAGCACCTCGCGGACCGCGGCGGCGCGGGCGGCGACCTCGGCCGCGGTCCCCTCGAACCCGAGCACGGCCTGGCAGCCCGGGCGCGCCTCGCCCCCGCTGAGGGCGGCGCCCACGAACGTCTCCGACTCGTCCAGGATCCGCGCCATGGTGGGCCGGGTGTCGGACTGGGCCAGCGCGCGCAGGGCGTCCACCCCGGTGGCGAAGTCGGGGAACGACCACGCCTCGTCCAGGACGGTCTCGGGGACGGGCCGCACCCGGACCCCGACCTCGGTGATCACGCCCAGGGTGCCCTCCGAGCCGAGCAGCAGCCGGCGCAGGTCGGGCCCGGCCGCCGAGGCCGGAGCGCCGCCCGCCTCCAGGGTCCCGCGCGGTGTCGCCGCGCGCAGCGACACCACCATGTCCTCGAAACGGCCGTACCCGGAGGAGGCCTGTCCGCTGGAGCGGGTGGCGGCGTACCCGCCGATGGTGGCGTACTCGTGGCTCTGCGGCAGGTGGCCGAGCATGAGGCCGTGTTCGGCGAGCAGCGCCTCGGCCGCCGGGCCGCGCACGCCCGCGCCCAGGACGGCGGTCATCGAGGTGGCGTCCAGGGAGACCAGCCGGTCCAGGCGGCGCAGGTCCAGGGAGACGACGGCTCCGAAGCCGCCGCGCAGCGGGGTCAGTCCCCCCACCACGCTGGTGCCGCCGCCGAAGGGCACCACGGCGACGCGTTCCGCGGAGCAGACCTCCAGCAGCCGCTGGACCTCGTCGTGGTCGGCGGGGTACACGACCGCGTCGGGTGCGGGGTCGGCCCGGCCCGAGCGGCGCAGCAGCAGGTCGGGGGTGCTCTTGCCGCCCGCGTGGCGCAGCCGGGAGGCGTCGTCGGTGCGGACGTGGTCGGCGCCCGTGACGGCGGCCAGCGCGGCGAGTGCCCGGCCGGTGAGGGCGGAGGGGGGCAGCTCCACCGCCTCCTCGGCGACGGGGGGACGTTCGGTGAGCCGGGCGCCCAGTACCTGGGCGATGAGGTCGCGCAGACCGGGGTCCAGGTCCCTGGCCCTGGCGGGGTCGCCCCAGGCGAACCAGCTCATCTCGGGGGCGGTGCGGGGAGAGGTGTCGTCAGCCATGCTCTACAGTTTTACACATGGCGTCAAAACGTAACGTTGAAGACAGCATCCTCGACGCGGCGCGCGCCTGTGTCGTCGACTTCGGGGTGCGCCGCACCACGCTCACCGACGTCGCCCGCCGCGCCGGGGTCAGCCGCCCGACCGTCTACCGGCGCTGGCCCGACGTCACCGCGCTGGTCGCCGACCTGCTCACCCGCGAGCTGCGGCGGATCCTCCTGGACGAGGAGATGGCCGCCGAGCACGACCTGGCCGACGAGAGCGTCCGCGTGCGCCTGGTCCTGCACGTGGCCGGGGTGGCCCGGGCGATGCTGAACCACCCGCTCTTCACCCGGATCGTCGACACCGAGCCGGAGCTCCTGACCACCTACACCTTCCAGCGCCTGGGCACGAGCCACGGGGCCGCCCTGGAGGTCCTCGAACCCGTGGTCGCCCAGGGCCAGGCCGAGGGATCGATCCGCGCCGGGGACCCGGCGGTGCTGGCCCGCCTGGTCATGGTCACCGCGCAGAACACCGTCACCTCCCGCCACCTGTTCGCCGACCTCCTCGACCCGGAGGCCCTCGTCGACGAGCTGGCCACCCTCGTCGACGGCTACCTGGCCCCCTGACCGCGCGTCCGCCGCCCATATCACCCGGAAAGGACCGCTCCCATGAGCAGCACCACCTCCCTGAACGCCGCACGCCGGGCCGCCGACCTCGCCGCACTGGAGGCCGATCCGAACGTCGACGTCCTCGTCGTCGGCGGCGGGGTGACCGGCGCGGGCGTCGCCCTGGACGCCGTCTCGCGGGGACTGACCACCGTGCTCGCCGAACGCCACGACCTGGCCTTCGGCACCAGCCGGTGGAGCTCCAAACTGGTCCACGGCGGCCTGCGCTACCTCGCCAGGGGCCGGGTCGGGATCGCCTACGAGAGCGCCCGCGAGCGCGACGTCCTCATGCGGACCACCGCTCCCCACCTGATCCGCCCGCTGCCCATGGTCGTCCCCGTCCACCGGGACCTGGGCGGGCTGCCAGGGGGGCTGCTCGCCCGCGCCGGGATGGGCATGGGCGACGTGCTGCGCCGCCTGGCCGGGACCCCCGCGTCGCTGCTGCCCCGCCCCCGCCTGCTGGACGCCGCCCGCACGCGGCGGCTGCTGCCCGGGGTGGCGGCCGACGGACTGCTCGGCGGGGTGCTGTCCTTCGACGGCCAGCTCGTCGACGACGCACGCCTGGTGGTGGCCCTGGCCCGCACCGCCGCGGGCCTGGGCGCCCGGATCATCACCCGCTGCTCGGTCGACGGCATCACCGCCGACGGCGCGGTGCTGCGCGACGAGGAGACCGGACGGCCGCTGCCGCTGCGCCCGCGCGCCGTCGTCAACGCCGCCGGCGTCCACGCCGACCTGCTCGACCCCGGGGTCCGGCTCAGCCCCAGCCGGGGCAGCCACCTGGTACTCGACGGCGCCCTCCTGGGACACCCCCGGGTGGCCCTCACCGTCCCCGTGCAGGGCGCCCCGGGCCGGTTCGTGTTCGCCCTGCCCCAGCCGGACGGGCGGGTCTACCTCGGTCTCACCGACGAACCCGTCGCGGGGCCCGCACCACGGGTGCCCGAGGTCCCCGAGGAGGACGTCGACTTCCTGCTCCGCCAGGCCAACCGGGCGCTGCGGACGCCGATCCGCCGGGAGGACGTCCAGGGGGCGTTCGCCGGGCTGCGCCCGCTGCTGCACGGCGACGGGGACAGCGCGGACCTGTCCCGGGACCACTCGGTGACGGTCGCCCCCAACGGCACGGTCACCGTGGTGGGCGGCAAGCTCACCACCTACCGGGCGATGGCGGAGGAGGCTTTGGACGCCGCGGTGGCACGGCACCGGCTGCCCGCCGGCCCCTGCCGCACCCGCTCCCTGCCCCTGGTGGGGGCCGCCACCAGGGAGGAGCTGGACTCCCTGGACGCGCCGCGCCGCCTGGTCGCCCGCTACGGGACCGAGGCGCCCGCCGTGCTGGCCGAGGCCGACGGCGACCCGGCCCTGCTGGAGCCGGTCGCCGCGGGGGTCACCGGGGCGGAGCTGCGGTTCGGGGTGCGCCACGAGGGCGCCCTGGACGTGGACGACCTGCTGGAGCGGCGCACCCGGATCGCGCTGGTGGCGGCAGACGGGGAGGCCGCACGGGCCGCGGCCGAGGAGGCGCTGGCCGCGCGGGCCTGACCGGCCCCGGGCGGGGCGGGGGCGGCCACGGCGGTCCCGGGCCCCGGTTCCCGGGAGCACGGCGGAACGCGCCACACCGGCATCCCCTGTCCCAGGGGAGCCGGATCGCGTATGGTCATACCGGTCCCGCGCCGCCCGTCCCCCGCGGCGCCCCGGACACTCCCGCAGCCGCCCCCTCCCCCGGTTCGCCTGCCCACTGAGCCGCCCCGCCCAAGGAGTCAGCCATGCCCTCACTCGTTGCCGTGCCCGCCCTGGCCGAGGCCGGGGACACCGCCCTCGCCGGTGTCCCGGACGAGTACCGGCACTACTTCAACGGTCGTCCGCTGCCCTTCGTCAAACGCCACTGGGAGTTCCCGGGCCGGGCCGCGAGCATCCCGCTGGCGCGCGCGTTCCTGGACACCTGTGCGGCCGCCCGCGACAGCGACTTCCGCTACCTGTTCGCCCTGCTGGGCACGGAGCTGGCGACCAACGCGATCAAGCACAGCAGGTCGGGGGAGGAGGGGCAGACCTTCGTGCTGCGGGTGACGCGCACCCCCACCGGGCTGACCCTGGTGTGCCGCGACAACGGCACCCCCCACGACGGGCCCGCGGTCCCGGCGGCGCCCACCGCCGACCCGCTCACCGCGGAGAACGGCCGGGGCCTGGCGCTGGTCGACAGCTTCGCCACCACCTGGGGCGACAACGGCCACCCCAGCATCCGCAAGGTGTGGTTCCACCTCGCCTACGACATGACGGGCAGCTCCTGGCCCGCCGCCTGACCCCCGCGCGGCGCGATCCCCCGGCCCCGGCACCGACCGGGGCCTTGTCATGTCCCGCGGCGCCATGGGAGCATACCGGCCAGTACGTCGGATGTGATGCAGGTCACCGGAGGGCGCGATCCGGGGCGTCCGTCCGATGCCCCACCGCCGTACCGTCACCGAACGCGGTCCGTGAGCCCCGTCCACCGAGCCGCACCCCCGGCGGCCCGACCACGAGGAGCCCCCTTGGACTCCACCATCGCCACGATCGCGCTCCCCGCCGCGCTCGCCGTCATCATGCTGGGCCTGGGGCTGAGCCTCACCGTCCCCGACTTCACCCGGCTGGCCCGCATCCCCGGCACCGTCGCCCTCATCCTGGGCTGCCAGATCGTCCTGCTGCCGCTGGTCTGCTTCGGCCTGGTCCTGCTCTTCCGGCCGCCGCCCGCGCTCGCGGTCGGCATGATGCTGCTGGCCGCCTCTCCCGGAGGCACCACCGCCAGCCTGTTCAGCCACCTGTTCCGCGGGAACGTCGCCCTCAACATCTCGCTGACGGCGCTCAACTCCCTCACCGCGCTGTTCTCGCTGCCCCTCATCACCAACCTGTCGCTGGCCTACTTCATGAGCGACGGGGGCACCCTGGGCCTGCAGCTCGACAAGGTCCTCCAGGTCTTCGCGATCATCCTCATCCCCGTCGGCATCGGCATGCTCGTACGGGCCCGGGCCGAGTCGGTCGCGCGGGTCCTGGAGAAGCCGGTCAAGATCGCCTCGGTGTTCGTGCTGCTGGGCGTCGTCGCCGTGGCCATCTACCAGGAGCGGGAGAACATCGGCGACTACATCGTCGCGGTGGGGCTCATGGTGCTGCTGTTCAACATCGCCAGCCTCACCATCGGCTACTGGGCGCCGCGGCTGGTCGGCACCGGCCGCCCCGAGTCCATCGCCTCCTGCATGGAGATCGGCCTGCACAACACCACGCTGTCCCTGGCCATCGCCCTCAGTCCGGCACTGCTCGACAGCAGCGAGATCGCCGTCCCCTCCGCGGTCTACGGCGTGCTGATGTTCTTCACCGCAGCGGCCACCGGCGCCCTGCTGGCCCGGCGTGCGGCCCGCGAGGACACCGCCGCGGCCGAGCGGAACCCCGCCTGACGGGAGCCGCCGGACCGATGGGACCCGGTGCCGCGGCCTCCTGCGGACGGGCGCCGCCCCGCCGGAGGCCGGCCCCCGGAGCCGGACCGCACCCGGGCCGGTCGGCCGGAGGCCGGGCCCCGGGGCGTCCCGCCCGTTCCGGAGGCCCGGCCGCCGGAACGGGTCAGTACCCGGTCGACCCGTCGGTGCGCTCGCGCAGCAGGTCGGCGTACCCGTTGTGGCGGGCGTACTCCGCGATCATCTCGACCAGGACGACCCTCAACCGGGTGGGCCCGCCCACGGAGCCGTCCGCCCCCAGCGCGTCCAGGGGGAGGCCGCCGTGACCCGCCGGGCGTGCGCCACCTCCTCCCGCCAGCGGTCCAGCGCCTGGGCGGGATCGCCGGCCAGGTCGTCGAAGTCCTGGTCGGGGTCGTCGCCGGAGTAGTACAGCAGGGGCGGCTCCTCGCCCGCGAAGCGGATCCGGAACCACCACCGCTCCCCTCCCGCCGTGTGGCGGATCAGCCCGTGCAGGGACAGTGAGGACGGCGGGACGGCCCGCAGGGACAGCCGTTCGGCGCTCAGGCCCGCGCACTTGGCCTCGAAGGTGGCCCGGTGCCAGTCCAGATGGGCGGTGAGCACCTCCCGTTCGTCCCCGGACACGGGCAGGGGGGAGCGTTCGGCGGACACGGGCCGCGAGAGGTTCTCGGGCGGGAGGTGCTTCATGGCGCCGGCCTCTCTCCGCCCGCCGACATTCCGGGGGACCGGCGACCGCTTACGGGTGCCCGCTGTAGTGTCCGCTGTGCTTCACATGCCCCAGACTGTCGGGTGAACGACGGAGCGGACGAAGGAGAACGGCGTATGGGTGCGACGTGGGCGGCCATCGGGAGGGCCGCCGGGTACCTGCTGGTGACACTGGGAGCGGCCCTGGTCTCCCTGCTCATGCTGCCGCTGACCGCGGTCGTGGTGCTGACCGTCCCCGTCGGCGGGCTGGGCCTGGTGCTGCTGCCCCGCTGGGTGCTGTCGGTGGACCGGTGGGCCCGGTGGCACCGGACGCGGGCCGCCGTGCTGCTGGGCGCCCCCGTGCCCGAGGCTCCCGCGCCCGAGACGGAGCCGCGCAGACTCCTGCGCGCCCCCTCCACCCTGCGGCTGGCCCGCTGGCTGCCGTTCGCGGCCCTGGCGGGCATCCCCGCCGGGCTGCTGGGCCTGGCCGCCGTGCTGATGGCGCCCTCCGCCCTGCAGTTCCCCTTCTGGTGGGCCCTGCCGGGGGAGACGACGTTCCTGTGGCTGAGGGTGGCCGACCCGGTCACGGCCGCGTGCGCCACCGCCGGGCAGCTCACCGCCGGACTGGTCCTGCTGCGCTGGGCGGCGGTCCCCACCGCCCGCGTCCACGCCCGGCTCACCCTGGCCCGGCTGACGCCCTCGCGCGCCGAGCTGCTCGCCGCCCGCGTCGACGAGCTGAGCCGCACCCGCGCCGACGTGGTGGACTCCCACGGCGCCGAACTGCGCCGCATCGAACGCGACCTGCACGACGGCACCCAGGCCCGCCTGGTGGCCATCGCCATGCAGCTGGGCGTGGCCAAGGAGGCACTGGCCGGACACCCCGAGGCCGTCGCGATCATCGAGCGGGCGCACGAGGGCACCGAGGAGGCGATGACCGAGCTGCGCGAGCTGATCCGCGGCATCCACCCGCCGGTGCTCGCCGACCGGGGCCTGGTCGGCGCCCTGGACTCCCTGGCCGGGCGCACCTCCGTCCCGGTCCGCCTCGACACCGCCGACCCCGGGCGCCTCCCGGTGGCGGTGGAGACCGCCGCCTACTTCGTGGTCACCGAGGCGGTGACCAACGCCGTCCGCCACGGTTCGCCGACCGCCGTGGACGTCTCCCTGGCCCGGGACGGCGACGTGCTGCGCCTGCGGGTGGCCGACGACGGTCCCGGCGGGGTGGACGAGGAGCGCGGAACGGGCGTGCGGGGCATCCGCCACCGCGTGGCGGCGCTGGACGGGACCGTGCGCGTGTCGAGCCCGGCGGGCGGGCCGACCGTGGTCTCCGTGGAGCTGCCGTGCGGATCGTGATCGCCGAGGACAACGTGCTGCTGTCGGCCGGACTGGAGGCGCTGCTGACCGCCAAGGGGTTCGAGGTGGCCGAGGTGGCGGGCGACGCCGGTGCCCTGACGGCCGCCGTGGACCGGCACCGGCCCGAGCTGGCCCTGGTGGACGTGCGCCTGCCGCCGGACTTCCGCGACGAGGGCCTGCGGGCGGCGATCGCGCTGCGCGCCCGCCACCGGGAGCTGGCGGTGCTGGTGCTGTCGCAGTACGTGGAGCGCCGGTACGCGGGCGAGCTGCTGGCCGACGGCCGGGGTGGTGTGGGCTACCTGCTCAAGGACCGTGTGGGCCGGGTCGGGGAGTTCGTGGACGCCCTGAACCGGGTGGCGGCCGGGGGCACGGTGATGGACCCGGAGGTCGTCGCCCAGCTGCTGGCCCGCCGCGACGGCGACCCCGTGGAGTCGCTGACCCGGCGCGAGCGCGAGGTCCTGGCCCTGATGGCCGAGGGGGCGGACAACCGCGAGATCGCCGAGCGGCTCGTGGTCGGTGACAACGCCGTGCACAAGCACATCGGAAACATCTTCGCGAAACTGGGCCTGGCCCCCGCCGACCCCGGACACCGCCGGGTCCGCGCCGTGCTCGCCTACCTGGACGGCGCGGACGGGCGGCGCTGACCGGTTCCGGCCCGCGGACGACCGGCTCCGGCCGAAGCCGGTCCTACGCGGACCGCGCGGGGTATCTTCGTTCCTTTCAGCGGGAAGGAGAACCCCGACGGAGTCGTTCCACGTGCCGGAAGGAGAGGTCGAGTGCCCTCCCGGAACCGCATACCCCTGACGCGCACCGTCCCCGGCGTCTACGTGCGCACCATCCGCCACACCTGCGCGGGCGGCCACTTCGCCGCGGCCTGGGCGGAGGCCGAACCGCTGCCCGCCGGGACGCCCGACGGCTTCTCGTTCGTCGACGCGGTGCCGCCGCGCGGCCCGCGGGGCGAGCGGCTGCCGACGGAGCTGGCCGACGCCTTCGCGGACGGCGCCAGGAGGTACTGGACGCCCCACGAGGACGAGGACGAGGACGACGAGGGCGGGCCGCCCCCGCTGGCCGCCCTGGTGCGGCTGGTGGACGCCCGCTGGCACGGGGAGGACTCCACCCCGGCCACCTTCCGGCTGGCCGGTTCCATGGCCGCACGGGAGATCTCCCGCTGCGCCCAGGAGGGCGGCCTCCCGCGGCCGGTGCTGCGCAGCCGCCGGGAACCCTACCTCCCCTGGGAGCGGGGGCTGACCGTCTCGGGCGGCGACTGACCGCGCGCCCGGCCGGGCGGACCCCGCTCCGGGGCGCCCGGAGCGGAGCGGGCCGCGACGGCCTCCGGGCCCTCACCCGTCGGAGTCGTCCCCGTCCCTGCCCTTGTCGTCAGCGGTGAGGGAGTCCACCGCCACCGCGACACCGAGCACCAGCACCGGGTCCCCGCCGAGGTCGGAGCGGTGGGTGTTGACGTCCACCACGTAGGTGTCGCGGATGCGCAGCAGCTTGCGGGAGATGTGCGCGACGGTGCCGTGCTCGTCGGAGACCACGTACTCCTTGCCCAGGAAGTCGCCGGTCACCTCCCAGTTCGGAGCGCCCTCGACCTCGACCACGAGCTTCTCCCGGAGCGGGTCGACGAGGCGCTCGCGCACCGTGGCCACGGTCTTCCCGTCCCGCTCGATGCGCATCTGGTCGCGCACCTTGAAGAGCTTGCGGCGGATGGTGGCGAGCACGTTGCCCCTCGGGTCCTCGAGGTGGAACGTGGCGCGGATGCGCAGGGCCTTGCCGTCGATGTGGTAGACCTTCTCGCCGTCCTCGGTGGTCACCCAGGAGTCGTCGCCGATGTCGAAGAAGCGTTCGCGTACCAGGAATTTCATGACCTCAACCTAGAGGGCGCGTCCGCGGCGCACCAGGGGGAGGGCGGCCCTGTGGACAACGGGTCCCGGGGGCCGCGGATCAGGGGAGGGGACGGGGTTCCAGCGCGCGCAGGGCCTCCACCAGCGGGGCCAGCTCGGGGGTGTCCCCGGCCTCGGCCAGGGCCTCGCGCAGTACCCGGTCGTGGGTGGGCCGGGCTCGCTCCAGCAGCTCCAGCCCGGCCGGGGTGAGCTCGGTGTAGATGCCCCGGCGGTCGTCCGCGCACAGCACCCGGGTGAGCAGGCCGCGGTCCTCCAGGCGGGTGACCAGGCGGGTGGTGGCGCTGTTGGACAGCGCCGCGGCCCGGGCCAGCTGGCGCATCCGCATGTGCCAGCCGTCCTGGCGGTTCAGGGCGTCCAGGACGGTGTACTCGACGACCGAGAGCCCGTGCTCCCCCTGGAGCGCCCGCTCCAGGGCGGCCTCGATGAGGGCGTGCACGGCGGCGAGGGTCCGCCAGCCGTGGGCTCGGACCTCGACGGCGTCGTCGGCGATGCCCATGTCAAGCCTCCCGGTGTCAGAGGCCACAGACTACCAGCTTGCGCAGGTAGGAGGCGCGTGCAACTATTTTCGTTGCGTGTGCAACTAGTGCAGGCGCAACGGAACATCGCCTCTCCGGGAGCACTCCTCATGCCGCTCGCGCTCTACGCCCTCGCCCTCGGGGGTTTCGGCATCGGCCTCACCGAATTCGTCATCATGGGCCTGCTGCCCGAGGTCGGCGCAGACCTCGGCGTCACGCCCACCGTCGCCGGATACCTGATCTCGGGCTACGCCCTCGCCGTCGCGGTCGGCGGCATCGGGCTGACCGCGCTGCTCCACCGCGTCGACCGCAAACGCGCCCTGCTGGTGCTCATGGTCCTGTTCGTCGCGGGGAACGCCGTCTCCGCCCTGGCCCCCGGCTACGGCGCCATGATGCTCGGACGCGTCATCGCCGCCCTGTGCCACGGCGCCTTCTTCGGGATCGGCGCGGTACTGGCCGCCCGCGTCGTCCCGCCCGGCCGCGGGGCCGCCGCCGTCTCGGTCATGTTCGCCGGGCTGACCACCGCCAACGTCCTGGGAGTCCCCTTCGGCACCTTCCTCGGCCAGGCGGCCGGATGGCGCTCCGCCTTCTGGGCCATCACCGCCATCGGCGTCGTCGCCTTCGCGGCGATCCTCGCCCTGGTGCCCGCCGTCCGCGAGGAGTCCGGGCGGGGCGGCCTGCGCGCCGAGTTCTCGGCCTTCCGCAGCGCACAGGTGTGGCTGTCCCTGGCCGTCACCGTACTCGGCTTCGGAGGCATGTTCGGGGGCTTCACCTACATCGCGTTCACCCTCACCGAGGTGAGCGGGTTCGCCGCCGGGGCCGTGCCGTGGCTGCTCGTGCTGTTCGGCACCGGACTGTTCGCCGGGAACCTCCTGGGCGGCCGGGCCGCCGACCGCGACCCGGGCCGTACCCTGGTGGCGCTGCTCGCGGCGCTCACCGCGGTCCTCGCCGTGTTCGCACTGGTCGCGCACATCCCGTGGGCCGCCGTGGCCGCCCTGCTGCTCATGGGGGGCGTGGGGTTCGCCACCGTCCCCGGGCTCCAGACGCGCGTCATGGGGTTCGCCTCCACCGCGCCCACGCTCGCCTCCAGCGCCAACATCGCCGCCTTCAACGTGGGCAACGCGCTCGGCGCCTGGGCCGGGGGACTGGGCCTGGCCGCCGGACTCGGGTACACCTCGCCGCTGTGGACCGGGGCGTTCATCACCCTGGCCGGCCTCGCCGTCATGGTCGCCGCCACCCGGCTGCCCGGCGGAGAACACGCCCGCCCGCCGGTGCGACCGCACACCGAAAGTCACCCTGAGGGGGCACGATAGGAGCGCACCCCCGAACGGAAGGGCACACATGAGCTGGCACACCCGCCCCATGGCCGCGCTGGACTTCGAGTCCACCGGCCTGGACGTCTCCAGCGACCGGATCGTCACCGCCGCGCTGTGGCGCGTCGACCCGGCCGCCGGTACCAAGGAGAAGCTGTCCTGGCTGGCGGACCCGGGTGTGGAGATCCCCGAGGAGGCGACCGCCATCCACGGCATCACCACGGAGCACGCCCGCCAGAACGGGCGCCCGGCGGTGGACGTGGTCACCGAGATCGCCGCCGCACTGGAGAAGGTCCGCGCAGACGGGCTGCCGGTGGTCGTCTACAACGCCCCCTACGACCTGGGGCTGCTCTCCGCGGAGCTGGAGCGCCACGGCCTGGCCTCCGGCTTCCTCCGGGACCTGCGGGTGATCGACCCCCTGGTGCTCGACAAGCACACCGACCCCTACCGCAGGGGCGGCCGCAAGCTCACCGACGTGTGCGCCCACCACGGGGTGCCCCTGGACGAGAGCCAGGCGCACGGGGCCGCCGCCGACGCGCTGGCCGCCGCGCGGCTGGCCTGGCGGCTGGGGGCCACCCACGAGGAGCTCGCGGCCATGGACCCGGACGGACTGCACGCCGCCCAGGTGGGCTGGAAGGCCGAGCAGGCCGCTTCCTTCCAGGCCTACCTGCGGCGCGGCCGCGACCCGCAGGCGGTCATCGACGGGAGCTGGCCCCTGGCCTCGGTCTGAGCGGACGCGCGGCGGCGGGGGAGGTCCCGCCGCCCTCAGCCTTCACCGGCCCGGAACGCCGGCAGGTGCGTGTACGCGTAGCGGATGTGCTCCTCCACCAGGTCCGCCGCCAGAGCTCCACGGCGAGCCCGGACGGCCTCCATCACGCCCCGGTGGTGGCCGCGCAGCACCTCTGACACCGCCGGCCAGTCGGAGGCGCTGCGGAACCCCTCCAGCACCTGCTGCTTCATCGACTCGCGGATGGCGATCGTCATGTCCGCGACCAGCCGGTTCCCGGCGGCCTCGGCGATCGCCACGTGGAAGCGGGTGTCGAACTCGTTGAACTCCTCGCGGCCGAGCCCCGGGGCGTCCATGGCGTCCACCAGGGAGCGCATCAGCGCCAGGTCCTCGGCGGAGGCCTCGCGCGCCGCCAGCGAGGCGCTGGTGCGCTCGAGCATCACCCGCGCCTCGACGACGTCGACCATCGGGAAGCTCGTCAGCGCCACGTGCAGCCGCAGCATGCGGGTGAGCGCGCCGCTGGTCATCGCGGTGACCACGGTGCCCGCGCCCTTGCCCGAACCGACCGACGAGCTGACGACCCCGTGCGCCTCCAGGGTCCGGATCGCCTCGCGCACGGCGGCGCGGCTGACCTCCAGCCAGGAGGCGAGCTCGCGCTCGGGGGGCAGGTGGTCGCCGACCCGGAGGGACCCGTTGACGATCTGCTCCTCGATGCGGTCGACCACGAGCTCGTAGGCCCGGCTGCGGGACACCGGCCGCCAGGCCGGTTCCGACCGGGTGACGTCGCCCGTACTCGCCTCGTTCACGCCAGAAGCCCTCCGCTTTCCCCTCGTCGCGTCGCGGTGCCCGTCATCCTACGGTCCCCCCTTCCCCGGCGGGGCTGTCGGTCGGGGGAGGGTCCGGGCGGCTCCGCCCGGGGCGGAAGCCTGATGACGTCACATGACGTCATGCATATCCCCAGTTCAAGGCATTATTGAGCTCCCTGTTCTCTCTGTATGCATAAAATTGGCTTCCTTTGACGTCATACCCTGTGTCATAGTGACGTCACCTGATCGCCCGGGGGCGCCCCGCCCCCACCGCAGGCAAGGAGACCGAGCGATGACCCGCACCCCCGCCCCGGCCGCACCCGGAGGCCGTTCACCGGCCCCCGACATGGCCCGGGGACTGATGCTGCTCGCGATAGCCCTGGCGCACGTCCCCGCCTTCCTCACCCACTGGGGCACGGGCCCGCTCGACCGTGCGGCCCTGTTCCTGGGGACCCTCCTGTTCCAGGAGCAGGCCCGCGTGATGTTCGTGTTCCTCTTCGGCTACGGGATCGGGCAGCTGCTGCGCCGCGAGACCGAGCGGGGACGGGACTGGCCCGACCTGCGCTCCCTCCTGCACCGCCGGGGACTGGTCCTGGTCGCCCTCGGGTTCCTGCACTCGACCCTGCTCGTACCGCTCGACATCGTCGCCGTGTACGGCACGGCCCTGCTCGTGGCGGCCCCGCTGGCCCGCGCCCGCACCTCGACCCTGGCGTGGGTCGGCGGCGCGTGCCTGCCGCCGGGCGTCCTGATCGTCTCGGTCGGCACGGCCGAGATGCACCGCACGGGCATCTCCCCCACCATCACCCACCTCATGGGCGCCGACCCGGTCGCCCACGTGGTCGGCAACTTCTCCTGGCTCTGGCCGCTGGAGACCCTGGCCTCGGTGCCGAGCGTGCTCCCGGCCATGGCCCTGGGCGTCGCCGCGTCCCGCATGCGGATCCTGGAGGACCCCGCGCGCCACCGGCGCCTCCTGGCCCGGTCCGCCGCGGTCCTGGCCGCCGTGGCCGCAGCCGGCCGCCTGCCCCACACGCTCCTGGCCACCGGGGCCTGGCAGACCGACGCACCGGCGCTGCTCCACACGGCCGCCGCGCTGCACGTCCTCACCGGCCACGCCGGGGGCATCGCGGCGGCGGCACTCGTCGCCCTCCTCGTGCGCCCGGCCGCCGGGCCGTGGGCGACGGCCGTCATGGCCCTGGGACGCAGGTCGCTGACCTTCTACCTGTTCCAGTCGGTGGCGTTCCTCGCGCTCTTCTACCCGTTCACGCTGGACCTGTCCGGAGGGACGGGCCTGGCCGCGGGCATGGGCGCGGCCGTCGGTATCTGGGCGGTCTCGCTCGCCCTGGCCGAGTGGATGCGCCGCACCGACCGCAGGGGGCCGGCCGAGGCCCTGCTGCGCCGCCTGGCGGACCGCCCCCGCCGCACCCGCGCCGGGACGCGCTGACGCTCCGGCGCCGCGCCGGCGGCGACCCGCCCCGGGGAACACGAAAGGCGCCCCGTAGGACGCCTTCTCGCCTGGTCAGCGGGGTGAACCCGCCGTTCCGTCTTCTGTGCCCCCTGCAGGATTCGAACCTGCGCACACGGCTCCGGAGGCCGTTGCTCTATCCCCTGAGCTAAGGGGGCTGGCTTGCGTGAACAACTGTAGCAGGGGCTCCGCGCGCTTCGTCCACCCGTTTGCCGCGCGCGGCGGATCCCCCGGTTCCGGTGGTGCCGTCCGCCCCCGCGGCGGTAGTGTCGCGCCGTGAACGCCTTGCCCGTACGGGTTCTCGTCGTCGAGGACGACGACGTGATCCGGGAACTGATCCGCCTCAACCTCGAACTGGAGGGGTTCGAGGTGTTCACCGCCGTGGACGGGCAGGACTGCCTGGATCGGGTCGGCTACATCGACCCGCACGTGGTCACCCTCGACGTGATGATGCCCCGGCTGGACGGATGGGCGACCGCCGAGCGGCTGCGCGCCCAGGAGCGGCTGCGGACCCTGCCCATCGTGCTGGTGACCGCGCGCACCCAGGAGGAGGACGTGCGGCGGGGCGAGCGGATCGGCGTGGACGCCTACGTCACCAAGCCGTTCGACCCCGACGTCCTCATCGACGTCATCCGCGGGCTGCTCGGGGAGCGCGGGTGACCCCGGCCGACCTGGAGGCGGTGGTGCGGGCGGCCGCCGCCGACGCCTTCGACCTGCCCGCCGACCGGATCCCGTTCGTGTGGCCGCGCGGCGACCAGGCCGCCGACGGCGCCGACGCCGCGACCGCGCTGGCGCCGCGCCTGGCGGGCGCGCTGGGGGACCGCCTGCCCGCCGGGGAGGGGCGGCCGCACCTGAGGGTGGCCGGGCGCATCGCCGCCCGGCTGGCCGAGCTGCGCGACCGGGGCCGCCTCTCCTACGCCCGGCTGCACGCCGACGACCGGGGCTTCCTGAACGTGACCCTGGGCGCGCGCCAGCGCGACGACCTGCTCCGGGAGGCCGCGGAGGGCCCCCGCTTCCTCACCGGCCGGACGTGGGACGGCGCGGGGGAGTGGCCCCGCACCGCCCTGCACGGGGCCGGGCCGGTGGCGCAGGCCCGCAGGTGGGCCCGGGCGGACGCGCGCGCCCGCATCGCCCTGGCGGTGGGCGGCGCCGCCCCCGCTGTGCCGGCGGCCGAGGAGGTCTCCTGGCGGGACCCCTACCTGGACGGCGACCGGGACGCGCTGTTCACCCCCGCGGCCCGGGTGCTGGGCGCGGTCGGCGAGGACAGCGCCCGCATCGCCTTCTGCCGGTCGATTCCCGAGCGGCCCCGTGAGACCGAGACCACCGGCCGGGACCTGCCGGTGCTGCCCTCGGCGGAGTACCCGGGGGCGTGGGCCCGCCTGACCGACGCCAATCCCGCGTTCCGGCTGCGCTACGCCCACGCGCACGCGGTGTCCCGGACGCGGTGGGTGTCCCGGGGCGCCCCCAGGCTCGCGGCGTGCGAGCGGCACACCGCACCGGTGCGCCGCGCCCTGGTGGACGGCCCGAGCGCCCTGGACGGAGCCGCCCGCCGAGAGGAACCCCATATCCTGGTCCGATACCTGGAAACGCTGGCCGGTGCCTACGATGAGTGGCGGACGTGTCCCTCCGCCGCCGCCGAGCCGGCGGAGTACACCACCGCCGACCCGGTGCTGCCGTCCGCCGTCGCCGGGGTCCTCCGCACCGGGCTGTTCCTGCTCGGGGTGTCCGCGCCCACAAGGCTGTAGACCCCGCCCGCCCGATGGGCCGCACCCGACCCCTGCGTTCCGATCGGAGAAGTGGACAATGGGGGAGGGGTGCCGTCCCTCCCGTCACACCGTTCCAGCCGAAAGCCCGTTATGAGCCGCTACGCCCACCCCGCCGGATCCCGCCACGCCGAGATCCTCCCCGAGGACAACCCGCCGCTGCCGCCCGAGGACCTCAACGCCCTCGACCCCCGGGTGTGGCCCGCCACCGCCCGCCGCGAGGACGGCGAGCTGGTCGTGGGCGGTGTCGGCGTGCGGGAACTGGCCGAGACCTACCGGACGCCGCTCTTCGTCATGGACGAGGAGGACTTCCGGGCGCGCGCCCGCGACTACGCGACGGCGTTCGCCGGGTCCGACGTCTACTACGCGGGCAAGGCCCTGCTGACCAAGGCGGTCGCCCGCTGGGTGATCGAGGAGGGCCTCAAGCTGGACGTCTGCTCGGGCGGCGAGCTCGCGGTCGCCCTGGCGGCGGGGGTGCCCGCCGACCGCATCGGCATGCACGGCAACAACAAGTCGGAGCGCGAGCTGCACCGCGCGGTCGAGGTCGGGGTCGGCCGGATCATCATCGACTCCCTGGACGAGATCGAGCGCCTGGAGCGCGTCGCCGCCTCGCTGGACCGGACCCCGAAGGTCCTGATCCGCGTCACCACCGGCGTGGAGGCCCACACCCACGAGTTCGTGGCCACCGCGCACGACGACCAGAAGTTCGGCTTCGCGCTGAGCACGGGCGCGGCCGCCGAGGCGGTCCGCCGGGTGCTGGCCGCCCCGCACCTGGACCTGGTGGGCCTGCACTCGCACATCGGCTCGCAGATCTTCGACACCTCCGGTTTCGAGGTGGCCGCCCGGCGCGTCACGCGGTTCCTCGCCGGGATCCACACCGACCTGGGGGTCACCCTGGCGGAGCTGGACCTGGGCGGCGGCCTGGGCATCGCCTACGTCTCCGACGACACCCCCCTGGACCCCAAGACCATCGCGGACGGCCTCACGTCGATCGTGCGGCGCGAGTGCGAGGAGGCCGGACTGCCGGTACCGCGCCTGGCCGTGGAACCGGGCCGAGCCATCGCGGGCCCGCCCGGGGTGACCGTCTACGAGGTCGGCACGGTCAAGGACGTCGAGGGCATCCGCACCTACGTCAGCGTCGACGGCGGCATGAGCGACAACATCCGCACCGCCCTGTACGGCGCGGAGTACACCGGGCGCCTCGTCTCGCGCGAGAGCGACGCCGGACCGATGCTGTCCCGCCTGGTGGGCAAGCACTGCGAGAGCGGCGACATCATCGTGCACGACCTGTACCTGCCCGCGGACCTGCGCCCGGGCGACCTGGTCGCGGTCGCGGCCACGGGCGCCTACTGCCTCTCCATGGCGAGCAACTACAACCACCTGCCGCGGCCCGCGATGGTCGCGGTCCGGGACGGTGCCGCCCGCGTGATCGTGCGCAGGGAGACCGAGGAGGACCTCCTCCGCCTGGACGTCGGCTGACCGGCCCGCGCGAAGACGGTCAGAGGATCACGAGAGAACTGGGAGTCACGCCCAAATGGCGATGAAGGTGGCGCTGCTCGGATGCGGCGTTGTGGGTTCGCAAGTCGTTCGCCTGATCGAGGAGCAGTCCGAGGAGCTGGCCGCACGGATCGGCACGCCCATCGAGGTCGGCGGGATCGCGGTGCGGCGCATCGACCGCGCCCGCGGTATCGCCCCGGAGCTGCTGACCACCGACGCCATGGCCCTGGCCACACGGCCCGACATCGACGTCGTGGTCGAGGTCATCGGCGGGATCGAGCCGGCCCGCTCGCTCATCCTGGCGGCGCTGGAGGCGGGCAAGTCCGTGGTCACGGCCAACAAGGCGCTGCTGGCCGAGGACGGCCAGACGCTGCACGCGGCCGCCCGCGAGGCCGGGGTGGACCTGTACTACGAGGCGTCGGTGGCGGGGGCGATCCCGCTGCTGCGCCCGCTGCGCGACTCGCTGGCCGGAGACCGCGTCAACCGGGTCCTGGGCATCGTCAACGGCACCACGAACTACATCCTGGACCGGATGGACTCCCTGGGCGCCGGGTTCACCGAGTCCCTGGAGGAGGCCCAGGCCCTGGGCTACGCCGAGGCCGACCCGACGGCCGACGTGGAGGGCTTCGACGCCGCCGCCAAGGCCGCCATCCTGGCCCGGCTGGCCTTCCACACCCAGCGGGTGACCGCCGCGGACGTGCACCGCGAGGGGATCACGGGCGTGACGGCCGCCGACATCGCCAGCGCCCGCGCGATGGGCTGTGTGGTCAAGCTCCTGGCGATCTGCCAGCGCTCGGAGGACGACAAGACGGTGGGCGTGCGCGTCCACCCGGTGATGCTGCCGGTCGACCACCCGCTGGCGAGCGTCAAGGAGGCCTACAACGCGGTGTTCGTGGAGGCGGAGTCGGCGGGCCGGCTGATGTTCTACGGCGCCGGCGCGGGCGGTACCCCGACGGCCAGCGCGGTGCTGGGCGACGTGGTGGCGGTGGCGCGCAACCGCCGGGCGGGGACCTCCGTCGCCGAGGGCGCGCACGACACCGGCCTGGCGGTGCACGACATGGGCGAGACCATCACCAGCTACCACGTCTCCCTGGACGTGGCCGACCGGCCCGGCGTGCTGTCGAAGGTCGCCGAGATCTTCGCCCGCCACCAGGTGTCGATCAAGAACGTGCGCCAGGAGGGCCGGGGCGACGACGCCCAGCTGGTGCTGGTCAGCCACCCCGCGCCGGACGCCGCGCTCAGCCGCACGGTCCAGGACCTGCGCGGCCACGACATGGTCCGGGAGGTCGCCAGCGTGATGCGCGTGGAGACCTTCTCGGAGTGACCGCGGCCGGGGGCCGGGGCGGGGCGCGGCGCCCCCGCCGGCCGCCGGGCACACGGCGGGCGTCTCGTATTGTGGGACACGGGCGACCGCGATTCGAGATGGCCCCGGCCGGGCCGTAGACTCGTGGCAGGTGGGGGCCGCGACCCGGGTCCGTTGCCGGGTCGGAACGTCCCACCTTTCCATTGCGCGTCAAGCGGAAACCGCATCCACCCGAAAGGGACACAGTCGTGAGCATGGCACGGGCGTGGCGAGGCATCGTCGAGGAGTACCGCGACCGCCTCCCCGTCAACGAGAGCACCCCCGTCGTCACCCTCCAGGAGGGCGGCACGCCCCTGCTGCCCGCCACGCGCGTATCCGAGCTCACCGGCTGCGAGGTCCTCCTCAAGGTGGAGGGCCTCAACCCCACCGGCTCCTTCAAGGACCGAGGCATGACGATGGCCATCACCAAGGCCGCCGAGGACGGCGCCAAGGCCGTCATCTGCGCCTCCACCGGCAACACCAGCGCCAGCGCCGCCGCCTACGCCATCCGAGCCGGGATGACCTGCGCCGTCCTGGTGCCCCAGGGCAAGATCGCCATGGGCAAGCTCGCCCAGGCGCTCGTGCACGGCGCCCGCCTGCTCCAGGTCGACGGCAACTTCGACGACTGCCTCGAACTCGCCCGCAAGCTCAGCGTCGACTACCCGGTCGCCCTGGTGAACTCGGTCAACCCCTACCGCCTCCAGGGCCAGAAGACCGCCGCGTTCGAGATCGTCGACGCCCTGGGCGACGCCCCGGACATCCACTGCATCCCCGTCGGCAACGCCGGGAACATCTCCGCCTACTGGATGGGCTACACCGAGTACCGGCGCGACGGGATCTCCACCCGCGCCCCGCGCATGTTCGGCTTCCAGGCCAGCGGGTCCGCGCCGATCGTCAACGGCGCCCCGGTCACCAGCCCGAGCACCATCGCCACCGCGATCCGCATCGGCAACCCGGCCTCCTGGAGCCTGGCCGAGCAGGCGCGCGACGAGTCCGGCGGGATCATCGACAAGGTCACCGACCGCCAGATCATGGCCGCCTACCGGCTGCTGGCGGCCGAGGAGGGCGTGTTCGTCGAACTCGCCTCCGCCGCCTCCGTCGCAGGCCTGCTCCAGGCCGTCGAGGCCGGACAGGTCGAGCGCGGCAGCCGGATCGTCTGCACCGTCACCGGCAACGGCCTCAAGGACCCCGACTGGGCCCTGGCCGGGGCCTCCTCGGCCACCACCGTCCCGGTCGACGCCCTGGCCGCGGCCAGGGCCCTGGACCTGGCCTGACCGTTCTCCCGCGGGGGCGCCCCCGGCCCCCGCGGGAGCGGGCCCGCCGTGAACACGGAAGATGAGAAACCCTGCCATGACCCCACCCCGCCCCGACCGGGTGTCCGTCCGCGCCCCGGCCACCAGTGCCAACCTCGGTCCGGGCTTCGACGCCCTGGGCCTGGCGCTGTCCCTGTACAACGACTTCGAGGCCGTGCCGCGCGACGACGGAGAACTCCGTGTGGAGGTGAGTGGGGAGGGTGCGGGCGAGGTCCCCACCGACCACCGCCACCTCGTCGTCCGCGCCATGGCCGAGGCCTTCGACCGCGCCGGTGAGAAGCTCCCCGGCCTCACGCTGACCTGCGTCAACCGCATCCCGCACGCGCGCGGCCTGGGCTCGTCGTCCTCCGCGATCGTCGGCGGCGTCGCCGCGGCCGCCGCCCTGCTCGGGCGCACCGGCCCCGACGGCGGCCCGGACCGCGACTGGATCTACCAGGTCGCCGCCGACCTCGAGGGCCACCCCGACAACGTCGCCCCGTGCGTCTTCGGCGGCTACACCATCGCCTACCGCGACGGCGGCCGCTGGGGCGCCACCGCCCTGGCCCCCGACCCGCGGCTGCTGCCGGTGCTGTGCGTCCCGGACTGGCGGCTGTCCACCGAACGCGCCCGCGGGCTGCTGCCCGAGAGCGTCCCGCACGCCGACGCGGCCTTCAACGCGGGCCGCGCCGCGCTCCTGACGGCGGCCGTTTGTGGCCACCCGGAAACCCTGTACGCGGCCACCCGGGATCGGCTACACGAGGAATATCGGGCGCCCGCCATGCCGCGCACCCTCGACCTCGTCCGCGACCTGCGTGACCAGCGGGGACTGCCCGCCGTGGTCTCCGGAGCGGGCCCCACGGTCCTGGTGCTGTGCTCCGTGGCCGAGGGGGAGGCCGGGATCGATTCGCCGGAAATCGCCGAAGCCCTTGATTCAATCCGTCGGAGTACGGGTAATGATTGGGACATACGCCCCCTGCCGGTCGAGCAGGCGGGGGTGCGGTCCCCATCTCCCCATCCGTAGCACCATGTGTCGAGGAATAGCCGTGGCCTCTGGTGATGTTAGGCTAGGTGAAGCACCAGATGCCCCGTTGCGGGGCGAGTGCTCATCCGCCACAGCGGCCTCCGCATCCCATACTCCGGTGGTCTGGTCCCACGACCGTCCGGAAGCGGTGGCCGGTGTGTCGATTCCGCGGATTCTCCGCGACCGTGTCGACGTCCCCGCTGTCCGCTCCTCCTCCCCGGATGAGCGCTCCGCCGCGGTCGATCGGCACCATCACCGAGCCATCCGCCCCGACGTCCGGCTGTACCCAGAGCCCGCCGCGATCGGGTAGGGGACCGTCTTCTCGCCGGTTTCCGAACATCCACGTGGGGCACGCCCTACCCGGCCCAGCCGGTTCGCACCACCGGGCCGGCCGCTCCAGCACCCGCTGACGGCCGAAGCCCGCTCCTTGGGAAGGACCCTTAGTGAGCGACACCACCGAACTCCACACGGACGCGGCGGTCGACAAGAACAGCACCGGCGCCTCCGTGGCGGAGGCCGGCGACGCTTCGGCCACGACGTCGCCGACCAGGTCCCGCGCCGCGGCGCGCGGTACCGGTCTCGCCGCCCTGAAGCTCCCCGAGCTGCAGAAGCTCGCGTCGAGCCTGGGCATCACCGGTACGGGGCGCATGCGCAAGAGCGACGTCATCGCCGCGATCGAGGCCAAGCAGGGCGGCCCCGTGGGAGCACCGGCCAAGACCAGATCGCCGAAGAAGACCGAGACCGAGCCCGAGGCCGGTAAGGTCGAGGCAACCGACAGCCGGTCCCAGGAGCCGTCGGGCTCGGACGAGGCGCGTACGCGCGCCGACCGGTCGTCGGACCAGGCCGTGACCGACTCCCAGGGGCGGGGCGAGAAGGCGCCCCGGAGCCGTCGCTCCACCCGCAGGCGCGGGGACGAGGGCGGCGACCAGCCCCGATCGGTGGACGGCACCGACTCCTCTACCTCCGCGAGCAGCGTGACCAAGACATCCAGCACCCCCCAGAAGACCGGCTCCGACACCTCCGAGGACCGCGAAGGCCGGTCCGGGCAGGGTCGCGAGCGCCAGCGCAACCGCCGCAACCGCAACCGCGGCGGCGACGACCAGAGCGCCGGAGGCGCCCAGCAGCAGGGCGGCGGCCAGCAGGGCGGCGGCCAGGGCGGCCCGCAGGGACGCGGCGGCAACGCCGACGACGACGAGTTCGGCGGGCGCCGCCGGGGACGCCGCCGGGACCGCAGGGACCGGCGCGGCGGCCGGGGCGGCCAGGAGCCGGAGCCGGTGATCGGCGAGGACGACGTCCTGCTGCCGGTCGCGGGCATCCTCGACATCCTCGACAACTACGCCTTCGTCCGCACCACCGGCTACCTGCCCGGGCACAGCGACGTCTACGTCTCGCTGGCCCAGGTGCGCAAGCACGGCCTGCGCAAGGGCGACCACATCATCGGTGCGGTCCGCCAGCCCCGCGACGGCGAGCGCAAGGAGAAGTTCAACGCCCTGGTGCGCCTGGACTCGGTCAACGGCATGTCGCCCGACCAGGCCAAGAACCGCCAGGAGTTCTCCAAGCTCGTCCCGCTGTACCCGCAGGAGCGGCTGCGCCTGGAGACCGAGCCCGGTGTGCTGACCACGCGCATCATCGACCTCGTCGCACCGATCGGCAAGGGCCAGCGCGGTCTGATCGTCTCCCCGCCCAAGGCGGGCAAGACGATGGTGATGCAGGCGATCGCCAACGCCATCACCGAGAACAACCCGGAGTGCTACCTGATGGTGATCCTCGTGGACGAACGTCCCGAGGAGGTCACCGACATGCAGCGCACGGTCAAGGGCGAGGTCATCCACTCGACCTTCGACCGCCCGGCCGAGGACCACACGGTCGTCGCAGACCTGGCCATCGAGCGGGCCAAGCGCCTGGTCGAGATGGGCATGGACGTCGTCGTCCTGCTGGACTCCATCACCCGCCTGGGCCGCGCCTACAACCTGGCCGCCCCGGCCAGCGGGCGCATCATGTCCGGCGGTGTGGACTCCACGGCGCTGTACCCGCCCAAGCGCTTCTTCGGCGCCGCCCGCAACATCGAGGGCGGCGGCTCACTCACCATCCTGGCGACCGCGCTGGTGGAGACCGGCTCGCGCGCCGACGAGGTGATCTTCGAGGAGTTCAAGGGCACCGGCAACATGGAGCTCAAGCTCAGCCGCTCCCTGGCCGACAAGCGCATCTTCCCCGCGGTCGACGTGGACGCCTCCAGCACCCGCAAGGAGGAGATCCTCATGTCGCAGGAGGAGCTCAGCGTCGTCTGGAAGCTGCGCCGGGTCCTGCACGCGCTGGACACCCAGCAGGCCATCGAGCTGCTCCTGGACAAGATGAAGGAGTCCAAGAGCAACGCCGAGTTCCTGCTCCAGGTGCAGAAGACCACCTGACCGGACACGCGGTGACGCACGCGGCGGTCCTCCCCACCGGGGAGGGCCGCCGTTCGTCGTCGGCGCCCGGTGGAGTCCGGGCCCGTTCCCCGCGTCCGCCGCGACCGCCCGGGGCGGCCCCGGGTGCGCGTCCGGACCGGCACCGCCCTCCCCTGTGGGCGGAGCGGGGGGACGTCCGGGTCCCTCCTCAGGGAGGGGGCATTTTTTCATGATGCGGAAAAACGAGGCTGTCAGGCGAAAAAGATCACCAATGTGTTGCAGGTCACCCCGGGGGGCTGTCGCCTCTTCGTGAATCGATTTAGGGTCGGCCCGCCGAGTACCCCCAGCCACACCAGGGAGCCGTCCACATGGACAACCCCGCCCTGCTCAGCCTGCTCGCACTCACCCCGATCATCGTCGTCGGCGTCCTGCTCGTCGGGTTCCGGATCCCCGCCAAGTACGCCATGCCCGTCGGCTACGCCGTGGTCGTCCTCATCGCCGTCACCGCCTGGAACACCGAGTGGACGGCGATCGCCGCCTCCACCGTCCAGGGCCTGATCCTCGCGATCGGGCTGCTCTACATCATCTTCGGCGCGCTGCTCCTGCTGGCGACCCTCACCAGGAGCGGGGCCATCGCCACCATCCGGGCCACGTTCACCGACATCAGCCCGGACCGGCGGGTCCAGGCCATCATCATCGGATGGCTCTTCGGGAGCTTCATCGAGGGCGCCTCCGGGTTCGGCACACCCGCCGCGGTCGTCGCGCCCCTGATGTTCGCCCTGGGCTTCCCCGCGATGGCCGCCGTCATGGTCGGCCTGGTCATCCAGAGCACACCCGTCAGCTTCGGGGCGGTGGGCACCCCCATCCTGGTCGGGGTCTCCGGCGGACTGGAGGGCTCGCCCGACGTCGCCGAGCGGGCCTCCGCCCTGGGCCTGTCCTTCCCCGAGTACATCTCCCAGATCGGTTTCCAGACCGTCCTCCTGCACGCGGCGGTCGGCACCCTCGTCCCGCTCTTCATCAGCTGCATGCTGTGCGGCTTCTACGGCGGCCGCAGGCGCTTCTCCGACGGCTTCGGCGTGTGGCGGTTCGCCCTCTTCGCCGCCTTCGCCATGACCGTCCCCTCGGTCCTGTACAACTACTTCCTCGGCGTCGAGTTCACCAGCCTCCTGGGCGGGCTGACCGGTCTGGTCATCGTCGTCCTCGCCGCCCGCAAGGGCTTCCTCATGCCCCGGGAGGCCTGGGACTTCCCGCCGAGGGAGGACTGGCTCGCCAAGTGGAGCGGACGCCTGGCCCCGCCGGAGGCCGACACCGCCGAGCGGCGCATGGGCCTGCTGCGCGCCTGGTCCCCCTACCTCCTGGTGGCCGGCATCCTCGTCGCCACCCGCACCGTCGAACCGGTCAAGGCCTGGCTGACCGGCGTCAGGGTCGGGGCCGCCGACATCCTCGGCACGCCCGTCGCCCAGTTCATCGAACCCCTCTACTCCCCGGGCGCCACCTTCGTCCTGGTCTGCCTGGTCACCTACGGCCTGCACCGGATGAAGGGGCGGGAGATCGTCGCCTCCTGGAAGACGGCCGGATCCCAGCTCGCAGGGGCCGCGGTCGCCCTGCTCTTCGCCGTCCCGCTGGTGCGCGTCTTCATCAACACCGGCGCCGACTTCGGCGCGACCGACCTGGCGAGCATGCCGCTCACCCTCGCCTCCGGCGCCGCCGAGCTCGGCGGCGCGGCCTGGCCGCTCTACGCGCCCTGGATCGGCGCCCTGGGCGCCTTCGTCGCCGGCTCCAACACCGTCTCCAACCTCATGTTCTCCCTCTTCCAGTTCTCCACCGCCGAGCGCATCGGCGTCCCCCAGGAGACGGTGGTCGCGGCCCAGGCCGCCGGAGGCGCCGCGGGCAACATGATCACCGTGCACAACGTGGTCGCCGCCTCGGCCGTGGTCGGCCTCGCCGGCCGCGAGGGCGACCTCATCCGCCAGACCGTGATCCCGATGGCCTACTACGTCCTCGCCGCCGGATCCCTGGCCCACATCTTCATCCACGGCGTCGGGTTCAACGCCGGTACCGCCGTCCTGGCGGCGCTCCTGCTCCTGCTCGCGGCCCTGGCCGTGTACCTGAACCGGTCCGACGCGCGCCGCGCCGCCGGTGCGGCCGCGCCCGGGAAGGAGGAATAGACACCGGTCACGGCATGGTTGTGGTTCTGGCAAACTGGTAGACGGGGATACGGTCGGCCTCCCTCCATGGAGACCCGCCGCCCCTACCTGGATCGCCGCGGCACCGGTTCGCGCATGACCTTCACCACGCCCCACCGCAGCGGTGGCGCGTCAGGCGTGCGTCCGGCGGCCGCGCATGAACAAGGAGACACACGATGAAGGCCGACATCCACCCCGAGTACGTCACCACCGAGGTGACCTGCACCTGCGGTGCGCACTTCGTGACCCACAGCACGGTGACCGACGGCAAGATCCGCGCCGAGGTGTGCTCCGAGTGCCACCCGTTCTACACGGGCAAGCAGAAGATCCTCGACACCGGTGGCCGGGTCGCCCGCTTCGAGAAGCGCTTCGGCAAGCGCACCAAGTAGCGGCGCCCGCTCCGCCCGTGGCGCCGGAACCTCCGGCGCCACGGGACCCACGGCCCGGGCACGACGCCCCGGGCGACACGGCAGGCGAGGCACGCGAATCAAGACGGGGTGGCACAAGTGAAGCTGGACGACCTCCTGGGGGAGTACTACGAGCTGGAGCAGCAGCTCGCCGACCCGGAGGTGCACGCCGACCAGGGCCGGGCGCGCACGCTGGGCAAGCGCTACGCGCAGCTCACCCCCATCATCGAGACCTACCGTGCGCTCAAGGAGACCGAGAGCGACATCGAGGCCGCCCGCGAGCTCGCCGCCGAGGACTCCTCCTTCGCCGAGGAGGCCGAGCGCCTGACCGCCGAGGCCGAGCGCCTCACCGAGCGGCTGCGCTTCCTGCTCGTCCCGCGCGACCCCGCCGACGACAAGAACCTCATCATGGAGGTCAAGGCCGGCGAGGGCGGCGAGGAGTCCGCGCTGTTCGCCGGCGACCTGGTCCGCATGTACCTGCGCTACGCCGAGCGCCAGGGCTGGAAGACCGAGGTCATCGACGCCACCCACTCCGACCTGGGCGGCTACAAGGACATCACGATCGCCTTCAAGAACAGGGGCACCCCCGAGCCGGGGTCCGGCGTCTGGCCGCTGCTCAAGTTCGAGGGCGGCGTGCACCGCGTGCAGCGCGTCCCCGTGACCGAGTCGCAGGGCCGCATCCACACCTCCGCCGCCGGGGTCCTGGTGGTCCCCGAGGCCGAGGACATCGAGGTCGAGATCCACGACAAGGACCTGCGCATCGACGTCTACCGCTCCTCCGGCCCCGGCGGCCAGAGCGTCAACACCACCGACTCGGCGGTGCGCATCACCCACCTGCCCACCGGCATCGTGGCCTCCTGCCAGAACGAGAAGAGCCAGCTCCAGAACAAGGAGCAGGCCATGCGCATCCTGCGCGCCCGCATCTACGCCGAGGCCCAGGCCAGCGCGGACGCCGAGGCCGCCGCCGAGCGCAAGAGCCAGGTCCGCACGGTGGACCGCTCCGAGCGCGTGCGCACCTACAATTTCCCGGAGAACCGCATCTCCGACCACCGGGTCGGCTACAAGGCCTACAACCTCGACCAGGTTCTCGACGGGGAGCTGGACGGCGTCATCAAGGCCCTCGTGGACGCGGACACCAAGGAGAGGCTCGAAGCGGCCCAGGGATCATGAACCTTCTTCTCGACGAGGTCGCCCGCGCGACACTGAGACTCGCGGACGCGGGCGTCGCATCGCCTCGCACGGACGCCGAGGAACTCGCGGCGTTCGTGCACGGCGTCCGTCGAGGGGAACTGCACACGGTCGCCGACACCGACTTCGACGCCCGCTACTGGGAGTGCGTCGCCCGCCGCGAGGCCCGCGAACCCCTCCAGCACATCACCGGCCGCGCCTACTTCCGCTACCTCGAACTCCAGGTGGGGCCGGGTGTGTTCGTCCCCCGGCCGGAGACCGAGATCATGGTCGACTGGGCCATCGAGACGCTGCGCGCCATGGACGTCGCCGACCCGCTGGTCGTCGACCTGGGCGCCGGCTCGGGCGCGATCGCCATCTCCATCGCCCAGGAGGTCCCGCGCTCGCGGGTGCACACCGTGGAGATCGACCCGGTGGCCCTGGAGTGGACCCGGCGCAACATCGACTCCAGCGGCCACGCCGACCGGGTCACCCTCCACCACGGCGACATGCGCACCGCGCTGCCCGAGCTCAACGGCCGGGTGGACCTGCTCATCAGCAACCCGCCGTACGTGCCCACCCGGGAGGCCCACGGCATCCCCCCCGAGGTGCGCAACTTCGACCCGGCCCCCGCACTGTGGTCGGGCGAGGACGGGCTGGACATGATCCGCGACCTGGAGGCGGTCGGCCGCAGGCTGCTGCGCCCCGGCGGGTCCATGGCCGTGGAGCACCACGACGGCCAGGGCATCGACATCCCGTGGCTCTTCCCCGAGGACAGGGGATGGCGCGACGTCCTCAACCGCAAGGACCTGGCCAGGCGCGACCGGTTCGTGGTCATGCGCCGGGCCGACCACGAAGACTGACCGCACCGGTCGTCACGACCCCCCGGGCCGGTGCCGACCGGTCCACCCGCTCGAGAACGAGGTGAACGCAGGTGAGCCGCATCTACGACTGCGCGGACGAGACCGCCCGCAAGGACGGCATCGCCGACGCCGCGTCCGCGGTCCGCCGAGGCGAACTGGTGGTCCTGCCCACGGACACCGTGTACGGCATCGGTGCCGACGCCTTCAGCCCCAAGGCCGTGGCGAACCTGCTCGCCACCAAGGGCCGGGGCCGCGAGGTGCCTCCGCCGGTGCTGGTCGGCTCGACCCGGGCGGCGATGGCCCTCGTGGACGACCTGGGCCGGTTCGGCCGCGACCTCATGGACGAGTTCTGGCCCGGCCCGCTCACCCTGGTGTGCGGTGCCACCCCCAGCCTGTCCTGGGACCTGGGCGACACCAAGGGCACCGTCGCGGTGCGCATGCCGATGGACCCGGTCGCACTGGACCTGCTCAAGGAGACCGGGCCGATGGCGGTCAGCAGCGCCAACAGGTCCGGCGACCCGGCCGCGACCGAGATCACCGAGGCCATCGCGCAGCTGGGCGAGGAGGACATCGCCGTCTACCTCGACGGCGGGGCGAGCGAGTCGACGGCGCTCTCCACGATCGTCGACCTCACCTACGCGGTCCCGCGGGTGCTGCGCGCCGGAGCCGTCCCCATCGAGAAGCTGCGCGAGGTCTGCGGCACCGTCATCGGCGAACTGCGCAAGGGCCCGAACCGCCCCCGGAGCGGAAGCGGTCAGGAGGTCGCGCCCGCCGAGGAGGCCCCCGCTTCCGAGGCCCCCGCCGGAACCGCTGCGGAGCGGCCCACCGACACCCCGGCCGAGCCCGCCGCGGAGCGACCCTCCGCCGAGGACGGCGCACGGCCCTCCGACACCACCGACCGCGACTGATCCGGTCCCGGCAGCCCCCGCTCACCGACAGAAGGGCCAGGCAGTGCGGGAGTACGCGCTCACCTTCGTCATCGCCGCCGCGGTGACCTACCTGCTCGTTCCCCTGGTGCGCAAGTTCGCGATCGCCGTCGGCGCCACCCCGCCGGTGCGCGACCGCGACGTGCACACCGAACCCATCCCCCGGCTGGGCGGACTGGCCATCTACGGCGGCTTCGCCGTCGCCCTGCTGCTCTCGGCCCAGTTGCCGCACCTGCAGAACGTGTTCGTGGCCGACACCTGGATCGGCCTGCTGCTGGCGGGCGGCCTCATCACGGTGATCGGCGTCATCGACGACCGCTGGGGCATGGACCCCGTCAGCAAGCTCGCCGGGCAGGTCGCCGCCGCCGGCATCCTCGTGGCCAAGGGCGTGCAGCTGCTCTGGCTGCCGCTGCCCGGCACCCAGCTCTCGCTCGGCCCCTGGCTGGGCGCCCTGGTGTCGGTGCTGCTCATCGTGGTCACGATCAACGCGGTCAACTTCGCCGACGGCCTGGACGGCCTGGCGGCGGGCATCGTCGGCATCTCGGCGCTGGCCTTCTTCGCCTACTACTACGTGGTGGCGGTGGAGCAGGGGTTCGTCCGCCAGTCGTACCCGGCGATGATCGCGATCATCCTGGCGGGCACCTGCGTCGGGTTCCTCTGTCACAACTTCCACCCGGCCAAGGTGTTCATGGGCGACACCGGGTCCATGCTGCTGGGCCTGCTGCTCACCTCCATCACCATCACGGTGACCGGGCAGTTCGACGCCAACACCGCCCGCGAGGAGTTCAACTCCGGGCTCGTGGTGTTCCTGCCGATCGCCCTGCCGCTGCTCGTCATCGCCCTGCCGCTGGCCGACCTGGTGCTGGCGGTGCTGCGGCGCACCCTGGCCGGGAAGTCGCCGTTCGCCCCGGACCGCGGCCACCTGCACCACCGCCTGCTCGACATGGGGCACAGCCACGTGCGGGCGGTGCTGCTCATGTACCTGTGGGCGGGGATCGTCGCGTTCGCCGCGGTGGCGCTGTCGGTGTTCGACTCCGCGGTGGTGGTGCTGACGGTGACCGCCCTGGTGGCGGTCTGCGCGGTCGGACTCATCGCGCTCCCGCGGCTGCGCCGACGCGGCCTGCTGCCCTGGGGCCGTGCGCGCGGCGCCCGTTCCGGAGACGGTGTTAAACGGTGAGAGGACTGTGATCTCGCTTGAGGGCCCAAGGGCCTTTTCGGCGCGGGACGCAGGAGGCTCCCGAGGTGGTCGTGACGGGTGTGGCCAAGGTGACACAAGCCCTGAATCGCAGGCGGAGCGGGTGTTTCCCGAGGCGTTAAGGTCGCGTTAAGGAACCCCCGGATTCAGCACCGAAATCCTTGTGATAGCTTTCACGAGCAGGCAACCACTGAACCTCACGGAGCTTTTCTGATGCAGGAACACGACGCCCGGACCCTCCGCGGCGCCGCGATTCCGACGGCACTGGTCGGCGTGGTCGCGATGATCGCGGGCTTCGCCCTCAGCGGCGTCCAGGGACTCCTCGGCGCACTCTTCGCGGTCGCCCTGGTGATCGGGGCGTTCGCCAGCTCGGCGTTCGTCATCTCCTGGACCGGCGGCCGGCGTCCGGAGCTCCTCCTCCCGGTGGCCCTTCTCGTCTACACGACCAAGTTCGGCATCCTCCTGGCCGTCCTGCTGACCTTCCGGGGCACGCAGGCGCTGGACACGCAGGTGTTCGGCTGGTCGGCGCTGGCCTGTGTCATCGCGTGGCTGGCGGCCCAGGCCGTGGCGGTCAAGCGGAGCAAGCAGCCGACCATCGTCCCCGCGGGCGAGGACGAGTCCGAGTCCGAGGACAGTGAGGCGCACCGGTGACCCCGTTCGGGCGGGGTGGTGTGCCGAGCCTGATCACCTACTGCTATCTTCCGGAGCGAGAGCATGAGTCGGCCGAGTGCGAAGAAGGACGAGGAAACGTCCGGCGCCAACGCCACCACTCTCGTCTCGTACCTGCTGGGAGGGCTCGCCTTCTGGGGCGGCGTGGGCTGGGTCCTGGACCGGGCCCTGGGCTTCTCCGGTCTCTTCCTGCCCATCGGGCTGGGAGTGGGCCTGGTCGGCTCGATCTACCTCATCTATACCCAGTACGTCCGGTCCTGACCGAACACCCGGGTGCGTCCGCCCCCGCTGCGGGCGGGACCGTCCCGACGAGAACACCAAGGATTGAGTTGCGTCACGACGAAAGGGATCGCCGTGGGTGCTGACGTGAGCGTCGTCGCGGCGTCCGAACCAGGCTGCCACATCTTCGGAGACGGCTGTGGGTTCGAGGCTCCGACCGTGAGCCTCTTCTTCCCGACTCCGTGGGTGGACTTCGGTCTGCCCCTCACCTCCGGGCTGAACAAGTACTACCTGGTCGCGGTGGTCGCACTGATCGTCGCCGCCGCCTTCTGGTACTTCACCACCCGCAAGGCCAAGGTCGTCCCCGGCCGCGGTCAGAGCATGGCCGAGATGCTGGTCAGCTTTCTGCGCGACCAGGTCACCCGGACCACGATGGGGAAGAAGGGGGACAAGTACCTCCCCCTGATGGTGACCCTGTTCCTGTTCATCTTCTGCATGAACGTCATGGGTCTCATCCCCGGCCTCCAGCTGCCGGTGACCTCGAACCTGGCCTTCCCCGCGGTTCTGGCCCTGTTCGTCTTCGTCCTGTGGAACGTGGTCGGCATCCGTGAGCACGGTGCCGCCGCCCACTTCAAGGCCCGCCTCGTCCCCGGCGGAGTCCCCGGGTGGATCCTGCCGGTCGTGGTGCCCATCGAGGCGCTGTCGAACTTCATCATCCGGCCGGCCACCCACATGATCCGTCTGTTCGCGACCATGTTCGCCGGGCACCTGCTGCTCGCACTGTTCGCGGCCGCCGGCTTCTACATGTTCAACCCGGCCTCCCCGATGGGTCCGCTCTTCGGCGCCATCTCGGTCGGCTACTCTGCCTTCGCCCTGGTCGGCTTCCTGGTCTTCACGGCCTTCGAGCTGTTCATCATGGCGGTCCAGGCGTACGTCTTCGTCCTCCTCTCCTCCATCTACCTCGGTGAGGCCATGGAGGGCGCGCACTAGGAGAGGCCCCCGTGGTCCCTCCCGGTGCGCACCGCTGAACCCGTTCCGATTCATCACGTCCGTCCGACGACGTCCATGATCGTCGGCCTGTAGTAAAGGGAATATCAATGGAGCTCGCCGCCATCACCGGTAGCCTCAACACCATCGGTTACGGCCTCGCGGCCATCGGCCCCGGCATCGGTGTGGGTCTCGTCTTCGGTCTCGGTGTCCAGGCCATCGCCCGCCAGCCCGAGGCCCGTGGCGTCCTGCAGGGCCAGATGATCTTCGGCTTCGCCGTCATCGAGGCCCTGGCCATCCTCGGCTTCGTTCTCGCCTTCGCGCGCTAGCCATCATCGGTCGTACAGAACGCGAAGGGGATGCCAACCGTGTATTTGGCAGCTGAACAAGAAAACGTCCTGCGCATCCACTGGGACGAGTTCACCTTCGGCCTCATCGCCTTCCTCATCATCCTCGGCGTCGTCTACAAGATGTGGCCGCGGCTGACGAAGGCGCTGGACGAGCGTGCCGACCAGATCGAGGGTGGCATCGCTCGCGCTCAGAAGGCCGAGGCCGAGGCGGAGGAGATCCGCCAGCAGTACCGCGAGAAGCTCGAAGAGGCCCACCGCGAGTACGCGCAGGAGCTGGAGAAGGCCAAGGAGCAGCGGGCGGCGATCATCGCCGAGGCGCGCGAGGAGGCCCAGGCCGAGGCCCGTCGCATCGTCGAGGCCGCCCACGCCCAGATCGAGGCCGACCGCCAGCAGGCGTTCGCCCAGCTCAAGGGTGAGATCGGCGTGCTCTCCACCGAGCTCGCCAGCCGTATCGTCGGTGAGAGCCTCAGCGACAGCGCCACCCAGAGCCGTGTCATCGACCGGTTCCTGGAGGAGCTGGAGCAGAGCGAGGGCAAGCAGCAAGCCGAGGTGCGCTGATGCGTGGTATCAGCCGTACGTCGCTGACCGAGGTGACCCGGCGCCTGGACGAGAACGTCCTGGCGTCGGCCGGCGCCACCAGCGGTATCGTGCTGGGCGGCGAGCTGTTCCAGGTCGTCGCCCTGCTCACCGAGGAGCACTCGCTGCGCCGCTGGCTCGCCGACCAGGCGAACCCGGCGGAGGCCAAGAGCGGGCTCCTCGGGCAGCTGCTGGAGTCCAGGGTCTCGCCGTCGGCGGTCCTCGTGGCCTGCGACGTCGTCTCGGCCAAGTGGTCGAGCGCGCGTGACCTCGTGGACGCGATGGAGCGGATGGCGGTCTACGCGACCGTCGCCTCCCTCCGCAGCGCCGCGGCTCTGGACGGCCTGGAGGACGAGCTGTTCCGCTTCGAGCGGATCGTCGCCTCCGAGCCGCGGCTGCGCGACGCCCTGACCCGTGACGGGGTCGGCTCCGAGCACAAGCTCTCCCTGGTGGAGAACCTGCTCTCGGGCAAGGCGGACCCCGCGACGCTGACCCTCGTCGGCCAAGCGGTCACCCACCCCCGGGGACGTACCCTGGAGCAGGCGCTGGAGAACTACGGGCACATCGTGGCAGAGCGCGCCAAGCGCTACGTCGCGGTCGTCCGCAGCGCCGTCGCCCTGAGCGAGGACCAGCAGTCCCGACTGGGGGCCGCGCTCACGCGAGCCTACGGCCGGGACATCCACCTGAACATCGAGGTCGCCCCCGAAATCGTGGGTGGCCTGTCCATCCAGGTGGGTGACGAGGTCATCGACGGGACCATCGCCGGGCGTATCGCCGAGGCCCAGCGCCGTCTGGCCGGCTGACAGAACGCAAGGCAAGTACGCACGGCGCCGGTCAGGCGCCACTTGAGAGCAAGGACAACGTAGAGATGGCGGAGCTGACGATCCGGCCGGACGAGATCCGGGACGCGCTGCAGCGCTTCGTCCAGTCGTACGAGCCTGAGGCCACCCGCGCGGAAGAGGTCGGTACCGTCACCTACTCCGGTGACGGCATCGCCCGCGTCAGTGGCCTCCCCTCGGCGATGGCGAACGAGCTGCTGGAATTCGAGGACGGAACCCTGGGCCTGGCCCAGAACCTCGAGATCGGCGAGATCGGTGCCGTTGTGCTGGGCGACTTCACCGGCATCGAGGAGGGGCAGAAGGTGCGCCGCACCGGTCGCCTCCTCTCCGTGCCGGTGGGTGACGACTTCCTCGGCCGCGTTGTGGACCCCCTGGGCGTCCCCATCGACGGCAAGGGCGAGATCGAGTCCACCGAGCGCCGCGAGCTGGAGCTGCAGGCCGCGACCGTGATGGAGCGCAAGCCCGTCCACGAGCCGCTGCAGACCGGTATCAAGGCCATCGACTCGATGACCCCGATCGGCCGCGGCCAGCGCCAGCTGGTCATCGGTGACCGGCAGACCGGCAAGACCGCGGTCTGCGTCGACGCGATCATCAACCAGAAGGCGAACTGGGAGTCCGGCGACCCCGACAAGCAGGTGCGCTGCATCTACGTCGCGGTCGGCCAGAAGGGCTCGACCATCGCCAGCGTGCGCGGCGCCCTGGAGGAGGCCGGCGCGATGGAGTACACCACCATCGTGGCCGCGCCCGCCTCCGACGCCGCGGGCTTCAAGTACCTCGCCCCCTACACCGGTTCGGCCCTGGGCCAGCACTGGATGTACCAGGGCAAGCACGTCCTCATCGTCTTCGACGACCTGACCAAGCAGGCCGAGGCCTACCGCGCCGTCTCCCTCCTGCTGCGCCGCCCGCCGGGCCGCGAGGCCTACCCGGGTGACGTCTTCTACCTGCACTCCCGGCTCCTGGAGCGCTGCGCCAAGCTCTCCGACGAGCTGGGCAAGGGCTCGCTGACGGCTCTGCCGATCATCGAGACCAAGGCGGGCGACGTCTCGGCGTACATCCCCACCAACGTCATCTCCATCACCGACGGCCAGGTCTTCCTGGACTCCGAGCTGTTCAACCAGGGACAGCGCCCGGCCATCGACGTCGGTATCTCGGTCTCCCGTGTCGGTGGCGCGGCCCAGACCAAGGCGATGAAGAACGTCTCCGGTACCCTCCGGCTGGGCCTGGCCCAGTACCGCGAGCTCGAGGCCTTCTCCGCCTTCAGCTCCGACCTGGACGCGGTCTCCAAGCAGCAGCTGGCGCGCGGCGCCCGCCTGATGGAGCTGCTCAAGCAGGGCCAGTACTCCCCGTTCGCGATGGAGAAGCAGGTCGTCTCCATCTGGATGGGCACCACCGGCCGCATCGACGACGTCCCCGTCGAGGACGTGCGCCGCTTCGAGGAGGACTTCCTGGACTTCCTCGGCCGCGAGCACTCCGGCCTCCTGGACGACATCCGCGAGACCGGGAAGTTCGCGAGCGAGACCGAGCAGTCCCTGGAGGGCGCGCTCGACAAGTTCAAGCAGGGCTTCCAGACCTCCGCGGGCACCCTCCTGGGCACCGAGGCCGAGGCCGAGGCGCTCGAAGAGGAGAACGTCGGCCAGGAGACCATCAAGGTCGCCAAGGGCGGGAAGTAACCCATGGGTGCACAGCTTCGCGTCTATCGCCGGAGGATTCGCTCGACGAAGTCGACGGCGAAGATCACCCGTGCGATGGAGCTCATCGCCACGACGCGCATCACCAAGGCGCAGCGTGCGGCTGAGGCTGCTGGGCCCTACGCGCGGGAGATCACCAGGGCGGTCTCGGCCCTGGCGAGCCGGGTGTCCGACCACCCTCTGCTGACCGAGGCCGAGAACCCCACCCGGGCCGCCGTCCTGGTCATCACCAGTGACAAGGGCCTGGCGGGCGCCTTCTCGTCCAACGTCCTCAAGGAGGCCGACTCCCTCGCCCAGCTCCTCAAGGAGCAGGGCAAGGAGGTCGTCACCTACATGGTGGGCCGCAAGGGCATGGCCGCCTACAAGTTCCGCGACCGCCCGGTCGAGGAGCAGTGGGAGGGCATCACCGAGCGCCCCACCTACGCGCACGCCCAGGAGATCGGCACCGCGCTCATGGAGAGGTTCGCCAAGGACACCTCCGAGGGCGGCGTCGACGAGATCCACGTGGTCTCGACCGAGTTCGTGTCGATGCTGACCCAGCGCGCGACCGCCACGCGGGCGCTGCCGCTGGAGGTGGAGGAGGTCGACGAGGCGGAGCTCGAGGCCGCGCACGGCGGGCAGGCCCTGCCGCTGTACGAGTTCGAGCCCTCCGCCGAGGAGGCGCTGGACCGGCTGCTGCCGCAGTACGTGACCAACCGCATCTACTTCGCCCTCTTGGAATCCGCCGCCTCCCAGCAGGCGTCCCGTCGAGCCGCCATGAAGGCCGCCACCGACAACGCCGAGGAACTCGCCAAGACCCTGACCCGCCTGGCCAACCAGGCGCGCCAGGCCGAGATCACCAACGAGATCAGTGAGATTGTCGGCGGTGCCGACGCGCTCGCTGCTGCCAGCGCGGGAAGTGAGTAAGAAAAGTGACTGCGACTGTTGAAGAGACGACCGGGGCTGGCACCGCCACCGGTCGGATCGCCCGGGTCACCGGCCCGGTCGTCGACGTGGAGTTCCCCGTCGGCTCGATCCCTGCCATCTACAACGCCCTGCACACCGACGTGACGGTCGGCGGCGAGACCAAGACCATCACCCTGGAGGTCGCCCAGCACCTGGGCGACAACCTGGTGCGGGCCATCTCGCTGGCCCCGCAGGACGGCCTCGTCCGCGGCGCCGAGGTGCGCGACACCGGCGAGCCCATCAGCGTGCCGGTCGGTGACATCGTCAAGGGCCACGTGTTCAACACCCTGGGCGAGGCGCTGGACGTGCCGACCTCGGAGCTGAAGGTCACCGAGCGCTGGCCGATCCACCGCAAGCCGCCGTCGTTCGACCAGCTCGAGTCCAAGACCGAGATGATGGTCACGGGCATCAAGGTCATCGACCTCCTCACCCCGTACGTGCGCGGTGGCAAGATCGGTCTGTTCGGTGGTGCCGGTGTCGGCAAGACCGTGCTGATCCAGGAGATGATCACCCGTATCGCCCGCAACTTCGGCGGTGTGTCCGTGTTCGCCGGTGTCGGCGAGCGCACCCGTGAGGGTACGGACCTCTTCCTGGAGATGGACGAGATGGAGGTCCTCCAGGACACCGCTCTCGTCTTCGGCCAGATGGACGAGCCCCCGGGCACCCGTCTGCGGGTGGCGCTGTCCGCTCTGACGATGGCGGAGTACTTCCGCGACGTCCAGAACCAGGACGTGCTGCTGTTCATCGACAACATCTTCCGTTTCACCCAGGCGGGCTCGGAGGTCTCCACGCTGCTGGGCCGCATGCCCTCCGCCGTGGGCTACCAGCCCAACCTGGCCGACGAGATGGGCCAGCTCCAGGAGCGGATCACCTCGACCCGCGGTCACTCGATCACCTCCATGCAGGCGATCTACGTCCCCGCGGACGACTACACCGACCCGGCCCCGGCGACCACCTTCGCCCACCTGGACGCGACGACCGAGCTCTCCCGCCCGATCTCGCAGAAGGGCATCTACCCGGCGGTGGACCCGCTGGCGTCGACCTCCCGCATCCTCGACCCGCAGTACGTGGGCCAGGAGCACTACCAGGTGGCCCAGCGCGTCAAGGAGATCCTGCAGCGCAACAAGGACCTCCAGGACCAGATCGCCATCCTCGGTATGGACGAGCTGTCCGAAGAGGACAAGATCATCGTCAACCGCGCGCGCCGCATCGAGCGCTTCCTGTCGCAGAACATGTTCGTGGCGGAGAAGTTCACCGGTACGCCGGGCGTGTTCGTCCCCCTGGAGGAGACCATCGCCTCCTTCAAGGGCCTGTGCGACGGTGAGTACGACCACCTGCCCGAGCAGGCGTTCCTCGACGTGGGCAACATCGACATGGTCGTCGAGAAGGCCAAGAAGCTCCAGGGCTAGTCCTTTGTAGAGCCGGCAGGGCCGCCCGCCGTCGCGGGCGGCCCCGCCGATCCCAACCGCTGGCCGAGGAGTTCAGGCAGTGTCGAAGAAGCTTTTCGTCGAGATCGTCTCGCCCGAGCACGAGGTGTGGGCGGGCGAGGGCGACATGGTCATCGCGAAGACCGTCGAGGGTGAGATCGGTATCCAGCCGAACCACATCCCCGTCCTCTCGCTGCTCGCCGAGGACGCGGTCGTCCGCGTGCTGGGTGCGCGCGAGAACGGTGAGGTCCGCGCCGCCGCCCACGGCGGGTTCATCTCGGTGTCGGGTGAGGGCCGGGTCTCCATCCTCGCCGAGACCGCGGAGCTCGCCGAGGACATCGACGTGGAACGCGCCCGTACGGCGCTGAAGAACGCGACCGAGGGCGACGACACCGCCGCCCTGGGCCGTGCCCGCAGCCGACTGCGGGCCGCGGGCGAGGACGCCTCCTGACCTTTCGGAACGGGGGCGGCGTGGAACAGCCGCCGGACCTGCTCCAGTGGGTGCTCCCCGTCCTTGTCCTGTGCGCGGTGGCGGTGGTGTGCGCCGCCGTCCTGCGCCGCCGGATCCTCCTGCGGCGCGGGGGCGCGGTGGAGTGCCACCTGCGCTTCCCGGGTGCCCGGGGACGCCGCGGGGCCTGGCGGATCGGCCTGTGCCGGTACGGTTCCCTGGCCCTGGGCTGGTTCCCCGCATTCTCGATCAGGCCGCGGCCGACAGCAGAGCTGTCGCGCCGCGGCCTCGTCGTGTCCGGGCGCCGCCCGCCCGAGGCGCACGAACACCTGCCGGCCGACACCACGGTCGTCCGGCTGGCCTGGCCCGCCCACGGGGACCGCCCCGAGGCGGAGATCGCCATGAACGACGCCACCCTCACGGGTTTCCTGTCCTGGGTGGAGTCACTGCCCCCCGGCACCGACTGGGACTCCTGAGCACGCCGCGCGCGCCGCGGCCGGACCCGGCCGCGGCACGACCGGTGCGCCGCCGCCGTCCGGGCGCACCGGGATGGCAGGATGCGTGTCCATGGTGGTATCGCGGTTGCGGGGCCTGACCGCCCTCGCCCTTCTCAGCCCGTTCCTCGTCTCCTGCCAGCCGACCGGCGGCCATGTCGCCGCGGTCGCCACCGGCCACTTCACGGCCGGGCACAAGTTCCCCGTCGTCATGGTCACCTGGTGCGGGGAGGAACCGCCCCGCCAGATCGACCTGCTGGGGGAGAGCCAGCGAAGGCACCTGGTGGCCACCCGCGAGTTCGAGGGGAACTCCCTGGAGGTGGACCTGTCCGCCCCGGGGGAGGACTGGGACATCACCGGAGGTGACGGGCGCGCTGTCTACCGGATGGGGCCGGAGTCCCCCGAGGAGGAGTACCTGCTGGGGGTGGGCACCGCGGAGGCCGGGCCCGGCGAGGCCACCGAGCACGACATCGCGGTGCTGCGGTTCACCACCGGGGCCCTGGCCGCGGAGCAGGGCCTGTACGCGAGCGTGTCCGGTGAGGGGGAGGCGGAGTACGCCTCCCCCGAGGAGTTCCCTCCCGCCTGCTGACCCTCAGCGCTCGCCGCCGGGCTTCCACAGGACCTCGTCGCCCTCCCGCGCCACGTACCGGCCCAGGATGAACAGCAGGTCCGAGAGGCGGTTGAGGTACTGCGCGGTGAGCGGGTTGACCGAGTCGCCGTGCTCCTCGATCGCGGCCCACACGCTGCGCTCGGCCCTGCGGGTGACCACCCGGGCCGTGTGCGCCAGCGCGACGGTGGGGGAGCCGCCGGGGAGGATGAAGCTGCGCAGGGTGGGCAGGTCGGCGTTGTAGGTGTCGCAGGCCTCCTCCAACCGGGTGACGTACTCCGGGAGGACGCGCAGCGGCGGGTACTCGGGGTCGGGGACGATGGGCGTGGACAGGTCGGCGCCCAGGTCGAACAGCTCGTTCTGCACGCGTGAGAGCAGTGCCCGCACGTCGTCGGGGACCTCGCCCAGGGCCAGCAGGGTCCCGATGGCCGCGTTGGCCTCCTCGGTGTCCGCGTAGCCGATGATCCTGGTGTCGTTCTTGCGGGTCCGGCTCATGTCGCCGAGCGCGGTGGTGCCCGCGTCCCCGGTGCGCGTGTAGATCTTGGACAGCACGACCGGCTTGTCCGTGTCCCGTTGAGTCATCCCCCCACCCTAGACCGCCGGTCCCCGCGGGGCGGAGGGGCGCTAGCATCGGGCGGCATGAGCGAGACGGAGAAGTCGGTCGGGGAAGCCTACGGTGAGGTGGCCCGGGAGTACGCGGCCCTCGCGGACGAGTGGGAGGCCGGCAGGCCCCTGGACCGGGCCCTGCTCCCGGTCTTCGCGGAGTTCGTGCGCGGAGGCGGTCCGGTGCTCGACGCCGGGTGCGGGCCCGGGCGCCTGACGGCGCGGCTGCGCGGCATGGGGGTGGACGCGTTCGGGGTCGACCTGTCCCCGGGGATGGTCGACCTGGCCCGCGCCTCCCACCCCGGTGTGCGGTTCGAGGTGGGGGACCTGGCGGACCCGGTGGCGGAGGACGGCTCCCTGGGCGGGGTCCTGGCCCACTACTCGGTGATCCACGACCCGCCCGGGCGGCTGCCGGCGACGCTGGCGGGGTTCCACCGGATGCTGGAGGCGGGCGGCCACCTGCTCATGGCCTTCCAGGCCCACGACGACCCCGGGGTGCTCTCCGAGTCCTTCGACCACCGGGTGGCCCCGGCGCACCGCTACTCGCCGGAGCGGGTGGCGGCGCTGGCGGGGGAGGTCGGCTTCGCCGAGGTGGCCCGCCTGGTCATCGCGGGGAGTGAGGACGAGCGGCGCGGGTTCCCCCAGGCCCACCTGCTGTTCCGCAAACTCCGGTGACGGAGGATAACTGTTCGATATCAGGGGGTGAGAAGTGATGTGGCTCACTGATACCTTATGGAGTGAGGGGGCTACACAACGTAGTCCCGGGGCGGCGCTCGCGCGCCACACCCGAGCGGAGACATGAGGGGGGCCGCTCGGGCGGGCGCGGAGGGGGAGGCGCCGCGGGGGGCGGCGGGCGTGAGACCGGGGGGTTCACGCCCGCCGCCCCCTCTCTGCTCATCCGGGGGTCCGTGCGGGGCACCTACCGGAGGCGGGGCCCCCAGGCCCCGCCGGTGCCCCGCGGAACCCCGGCAGCGGGGCGGCCCGGGTCAGAGGAGCCAGTCGTGGCCCGCGCGCGGGAACTCCACGGCCGCCCGGGTGCTCAGCACCCCGTTGACCGGCAGCGTGCTCCCCGCGAGGAACTCCACGCCGTGCGCCCCCGCGGCGGCCAGCTCGGCCACCGAGTCCCAGTTGACGTTCTCCAGCGTGTCGTCGGGCGTGTGGTAGTACGGGTCGAACTGCTCACCCGCGGTACCGCCGTACCACTGCACCTGCTCCTCGGTCTTGACCCCGTCGGCGCCGCTGAACAGGCCGCCCGAGGGGATGCCCGCCTGCATGAAGGCGCGGTAGTCGCTGCGGCCGCTCAGCACGCCCGGCTCGCTGACCTGGCCCTGCTCCGCGAAGTAGTCCTCGAACACCTTCGCGATCGCACCCGAGCCGGAGGGGGCGCCCGATGAGTCGGGCAGCTCCATCCGGCCGTCCAGGACGAAGCGGGCGTAGTTGTGCGACCCGATCATGTCGAAGTTCAGGTACAGCGCGATGTCGTCGACCTCGCCGTCGGTCAGGCTCTCCACGTACTTCGTGGACCCGACCAGGCCCTCCTCCTCGGTGCCCCAGAACGCGAACCGCACCTTGTTCCGAGGCGCGTCCTGGGCGGCCAGCTGGATCGCGGTCTCCAGCACGAACGCCGTGCCGGAGGCGTTGTCGTTGATGGCCGGGCCGTCCTCGACCCCGTCCAGGTGGGCGCCGACGACCACGACGTTGTCCTCGCGGCCGCCGGGGGTCTCGGCCAGCACGCTGAAGGAGGTCTCCTGGGACACGTGCGCGTCGACCTTCACCCGCAGCTCCAGGCCCTCGCCCGCCAGCAGCGCGGCACCGGCGGCACCGGAGACGCCGACGGCCGGGATGGCGGAGGGCTCGCCGACGGTGCCGCTGAAGACCTCGTCGGCGTTGTTGACCACCAGGGCGGCGGACGCGCCCGCCGCGGCGGCGTTGGAGACCTTGTCGGCGAACGCGCAGCTGCCGCGCTGCGTGACCGCGATCGCGCCCTCGGGGAAGCCCGCGAAGTCGTCGGGGGAGCAGCCGCTGGCGGCGCTCCCGGGGGCCACGGCGACGGCCGGCGCCGTCACGTCACCGGCCGAGGAGTACGTCATGGTGATGAAGTCGGTGCCGCCCTCGTAGACGACCTCCTGCGGGGCGGTCTGCGCCAGAACCGGATCGGACTGCTCGCGCCACAGCTCGTAGTCGTACTCGTGGCGGAAGGTCTGGTAACCGGCCCGCTCCAGCTGGTCCTCGATGTACAGGGCCGAGACGTCGTAGCCGGGGGAGTTCGTGGCCCGGTGCCCGCCGTTGTACTCGGCGATCGTGTCCAGGTTCTCCATGTGGGCCCGGATGGCCTCGGCGGTCACCAGCTCGGACAGGGCCGGGTCCGCGGGCTTGCCCGGCTTGTCGGGCCGGCCGGGCTTGTCGGGGCGGCCGGGCTTGCCGGGCCGCTCCCACGCGCCGGCCGCGGCGTTGTCAGTGGCCTGGGGGGAGGGTTCCGCGTGGGCGGGGGCCGCGGCGAGGACGCCCGCGGCCATCAGCAGGGCGGTGAGGCCGGCGGTCGCCGCCCGTCCTCTGTGGGGTGTGCGCAACGATGTTCCTCCGGTGTACGGGGGAGTCCACCGCTCCGAAGTGTCGGGGGATGGACACCCGGGGTAGGCGGGATACCGCTGCACACTGCCACTGTTCGGGCGGACCGGGCAAGCATCCCGGCGGAGGTTGCCACAATCAGCCACAGGACTTACGTTTCCGTGATCACTGTGGTTGGATTGTCCGCTCCGGGGTGTCCGAACGTCTTGTAGGGACGCGGACACCGCCGCCTCACCCGTCGATCTCGCGCTGCTTCTTCTCGTGCTTGCGCTTGCGGTACTCCACGCCGACCCCGCCCATCACGGCGAGGCCGCGCACGTGCACGACCGGCGCTCCGGGGTCGACCACGCTCGGGGTCCCCTCCTCCACGCCGAAACCGCCCATGATCGGAAGGCCGTGCACGCGGACCTGTATGTCGTCGGGCACGATGATGCCGATCCCGCCCATGACGGTGCAGGTCCAGATGGTGGTCTCGCGGGCGGTGAACCGCGCCTCGCGCAGGTCCAGCTCCACGCCGCCCATGAGGGCGAACGCGACGAAGTTCTCCGGGACGACCCAGCTGCCGGAGCGGTCGGCGCCGCCCATGACGGCGATCGCGCTGCGGCTGGTCGGCTCCTGGGAGACGATCCGGTCGACGCCGTAGACCGGGCGCGGGGAGCGGAAGTCGCCGGGGGTGGAGGGCGTGGGGGACGGCCCCGTGGCGGCGGGCAGGTCCTCGGTGAGGGGGACGAGCTCGCCGATGGTCTTGGCACGGTAGACCGCGTCCAGGCGCTCGGTGTGCTCGTCCGGGTCCAGGCGGCCCTCGGCGAAGGCCTCCTGGAGACGGTGCGCGACCGCGTCGCGATCGGCGTCGGAAGCCCGCATCCGACCGGGTTCGGGGGGTGTGATCTCGCTCATCGTCTCCACCATATTGTTCATTCTCAGATGAGAACACCTTTGCGGACATCCGGGACGGACCCTGAGAAGACCCCGGTACCGCCCGGTCAGGGCCCGGGCAGCAGCCCCAGCCGGATGGCCCGGCTGACGGCCGCGGTCCGGTCCCCCACACCCAGTTTCTCGTACGCCCGCATCAGGTGCGTCTTGACCGTGGTCGGGCTGATGTGCAGGGCCCGGCCGATGGCCGCGTTGGTCGCCCCCTCCGCGGCCAGCCGCAGCACCTCGACCTCGCGCGGGGACAGCGCCGGACCGGAGGGCGCGGAGCGGTGGCGCATCCCGCTGACGAGCTTGCCCGCCAGCCGCCCGGTCAGCACGGTCTCCCCGCGCGAGGCGGCGCGCACCGCCTCGGCCAGCTCGGCGCGCGGGGTGTCCTTGAGCAGGTAGCCGGTGGCCCCGGCCTCCACAGCGCGCAGGATGTCGGTGTCGGTGTCATAGGTGGTGAGCACCAGGACATGGGTTCCGGGGTGCTCGGCGGTGATGCGGACGGTGGCGGCCACCCCGTCCCCGTCCGGCATGCGCAGGTCCATCAGGACCACGTCGGGGGCCAGCTCGGCGACCCGGGCCAGCGCCTCGGGGCCGGAGGCGGCGTCTCCGACGATGTCCAGGTCGGCCTCGGCGGCGAGCATGCCGCGGATGCCCTCGCGGACCACCGGATGGTCGTCGACCAGCAGGACGCGGATCACGGTCCCTCCTCCTCGGGTTCGGGCAGGGTCAGCCGGACGGTGGTGCCCTCTTCCGGCGTGCTGTCGATGTCCAGTTCCCCGCCCACGCTGCGCGCCCGGTGGCGCATGCCCGGCAGGCCGTTGCCCGCCGAGGGGGCCGACGGGTCGAAGCCGCGCCCGTCGTCGGCGATGGTGAGCCGGGTCCCCACGTCGGTGTGGGCCAGGATGAGCGACACCCGGTCGGCCCCGGCGTGCTTGCGGACATTGGCCAGCGCCTCCTGGGCGGTACGCAGCACGCACACCTGGAGGTCGCCGGGAAGTTCCCGCGGGACGCCCTGGACCTGCACGGAGACGGGGACGCCCAGCTCGGTGCCGAGCCGCCTCCCGATGCGTTCCAGCGCGGCCTCCAGGGTGTCCTCGCCCAGCGGGGCGGGGCGGCGGGCCGCCACCATGGCGCGGGCCTCGGCGAGGTTCTCCGCGGCGGTCTCGCGCATGAGCGCCAGGTGGCGGCGGGCCAGGGCGGGATCGGTGTCCAGCTCCGACTCCACCGCCTGGGCGAGGGCGACGATGCTGGTGAAGCCCTGGGCGAGGGTGTCGTGCAGTTCGCGGGCCAGGCGCTCGCGTTCGGCCAGGGCACCGGTCTCCTCCGACAGCCGGGCGGCCTCGGCCCGGCTCTCCCGGAGCTGGCGGATGAGGACGGAGCGCTCGTAGCTCTCCTCGACCACCCTCTCGAACCAGCGGCCGAACCACAGTGCGAAGCCGAGGATGACCAGGTTGATCCCGCTGCCCACCAGCGCGGTGGCCACCTCGGTCTCACCGGTGGCCAGCCGGATGCCGACCGGGACGAACATGATGGTCCCGACCGACACCGAGCCGAACACCGACCCGGCCGTCATGAAGCACATGGGGGCCACCGCGAACAGGCAGAAGGTCGTGTCGGGGGTGAGGGTCACCGCGACGGTGACCAGGACCGCCACGGTCAGGGAGAAGGCGATCGCCGACGTGCCGGCGTACCGGTCCTCGTTGTACAGGCGCCTGCCGACGACCAGGTACAGCGCGGCGGTGCCGATCAGCAGTCCGGCGGAGGCCCAGCCGCGCGCCCCCGTCCCGGAGACCACCCCCACCGTCGCGGCGATCGCGAGCGCCCCCGCCACGTAGACGTACCAGCCGATGTTCAGCTCCCAGGCGTGGCGCTCGTCGAGCACGGGCTCCGCCGCCGCGTCCCGCGCCGGAGCCCGTGCCGCCACGACTCTCACCCGTCCTTCCGCGTCTTCCACCGGAACGTCAGCAGTACCAGCACCAAGCCCACCACACACCAGGCGCCCAGGGCCAGGGCCACCAGGTGCAGGTCCCACGCCCCGGAGGGCTCGAACGCGGCCATCGCGTCCGGATAGAAGGCGGCCCGCATGCCCTGTGCCATCCACAGCAGCGGGAACAGCGAGGCGACGGTCAGCACACCGTCGGGCAGTGCGGCCACCGGCACGAACACCCCGGAGGTGAACTGCAGGGCCAGGAACGGCACCACCACGATGGTGGACGCCGCCTGGGCGGTGCGCGCCAGTGAGCTGACCGCGATGCCCAGCAGGGAACAGGCGACCGTGCCCAGGGCGAGCACCCAGGCCACGGTGAACCAGTCGGCGGCGGTGTCGGGCAGGGCGGCGCCGAAGACCAGCACGGACACCCCGAGCAGCAGCACGGCCTGTCCCAGCGCGAGGAAGAACACCAGCAGGGTCTTGCCCAGGAAGTACGCGGCGGGCGGCATCGGGGTGCCGCGCAGCCGCCGCAGCCCGCCCTGGTCGCGCTCGGTGGCGATCCCCGCGCCCAGGGTCTGGAAGCTGACCGACATCAGGCCCATGGCGAACAGGCCGGGCAGGTAGTAGTCGACGGCGGGCATACCGACGTCGAACAGCCCGTCGAAGATCGACGCGAACATCGTCAGGATCAGCGCGGGCAGGGCGAACGTGAAGATCACGCTCTCCCACTCGCGGACGAAGGAGCGGATCTCCAGCCATCCCCGTGACAGGCCCACCCGGAGCGTGCCGGGCAGCCGGACATCGGCCGTGGGCGTGGTGGTGAAGGTGTCGCTCATGCCAGTGCCTCCGCCCGCTCCCCGCCGCCGCTCCCGGCGCCGGCCGTGTCCTCGGTGCCCTCGCCGTTCCCGGCGTCCTCGATCAGCCCCAGGTAGATCTCCTCCAGGGTGGGCCGGTGCACACGCAGCTCGGGGATCTCGCCGGTGAACCCCGCGGCCAGCTCGGCGACCGCGCGGGTGGGCTCGTCGGTGCGGATCTCGCGCCGCACCCCGTCCCGGGACCAGCTCACGGTGGCCTGGGCGGTGGCCCGCCCGCCCAGTGTGTCGGGGGCGCCCAGTGCGCGCACCCGGCCCCCGGCCAGGACGCACACCCGGTCGGCGAGGGCCTCGGCCTCCTCCAGGTAGTGGGTGGTGAGGAGGATCGTGGTGCCCTGCCCGGCCAGGTTCCGGATCAGCCCCCAGAAGTCGCGTCGCGCCCTGGGGTCGAAACCGGTGGTGGGCTCGTCGAGGAAGAGGAGCTCGGGGCCGCCGATGATGCCCAGGGCCACGTCCAGGCGGCGCCGCTGCCCCCCGGACAGGGACTCGGGCAGGGCTCGGGCCTTCTCGGCCAGGCCCACCAGCTCCAGGGTGGCGTCGACGCCGTGCGGGGAGGGGTAGTGCCCCGCGAAGTGCCGCAGGATCTCGCGCACCGGCACCTTGGGCAGCAGGGTCTCCTGCTGCCACACGATGCCGACCCGGGCCCGCCAGGCCCGGCCCGCGCCCTGGGGGTCGGCGCCGAGCACCCGGACGGTGCCGCCGTCGCGGCGGCGGAAGCCCTCCAGGATCTCCACGGTGGTGGACTTGCCCGCGCCGTTCGGGCCCAGGAGCGAGAAGACCTCGCCACGGGGGACCGACAGGTCCACCCCCGCGACGGCGGTGTGGTCGCCGTACTTCTTGAGGAGGCCCTCGGCCTCGATGACGGTTGCGCTCATACCGCCGAGCCTCCCGCGCGGCGGGCCCCGGCGGTATCGGGCGACCGGGCGGTCCGGTGTCCTCCGGTCGGAGGACACCGGACCGCCCGGTCAGAACAGTCGCAGGACGTCCGGCTCGATGCCGCGCAGCTCGTCGTAGTCCAGGACCACACAGGAGATGCCGCGGTCCTCGGCGAGCACGCGCGCCTGCGGCTTGATCTCCTGGGCGGCGAAGACGCCCCTCACCGGCGCCAGCACGGGGTCGCGGTTGAGCAGCTCCAGGTAGCGGGTGAGCTGCTCGACGCCGTCGATGTCGCCGCGCCGCTTGAGCTCCACCGCCACCGTGCGGTTCTCGCCGTCCCGGCACAGGATGTCCACCGGGCCGATCGCGGTCGGGTACTCGCGGCGGATGAGGGTGTAGCCCTCGCCGAGGGTGGTGATGTGCTCGGCCAGCAGCTCCTGGAGGTGGGCCTCGACGCCGTCCTTCTGGAGGCCGGGGTCCTTGCCGAGCTCGTGGGAGGAGTCGTGCAGGACCTCCTCCACGGTCAGGACCAGCTTCTCGCCGGACTTGCCGTGGGTGACGGTCCAGATGTCGGGGCCGTCCGCGACGGTGTCCTCGCGCAGCTTGCACGGGGGGTTCATCCAGTTGAGGGGCTTGAAGGCCCGGTCATCGGCATGGATGGACACGCTCCCGTCGGCCTTGATGAGGATGAGCCGCGGGGCCATGGGCAGGTGGGCGGTGAGCCGGCCGACGTAGTCGACGCTGCACCGGGCGATGACGAGACGCACGAAACGTCACGTTACCGCCTCCCCGGCGTGCCCGGGGCGGGAACGTGCGAACGGGCGGCCGGACCGCCGGGGCCGGGGCCGCCGGGGACAGATGGGGGCACCGCCGGGGCAAGGGCTTTGTGGCTCCCGCGCCCCGTGACCGGGAGGGGGTGGGACGCCTAACGTCTCCAGAGAACGCGCGGTGCGGGCCGGGGGCGGCCCGCCTGGACGGACCGCGCGGTGTCCCGGCCCGCCCGGGAGGGGCGGTAGGAGGGCCGCCGCCCGAGTCGGCGGCGGCCCCGCCGGGCATGTCCCGACATCGTGTTACTCGTGAGTACGGGCAAGGGGGTCCCGGGGGCGGCCGGGGTCCACGGGCCGTCTAGGCTTGGCCTCATGGTGCAGGAATTCAAGAAGGTCGGTGTCGTCGGACTCGGAACGATGGGCGCGGGCATCGCCGAGGTGTTCGCCCGGGCCGGTTTCAACGTCATCGGGGTCGAGATCGACCAGGCCGCCCTCGACCGCGGCCGCGGCCATCTGGACAAGTCCCTCGGGCGCGCCGTCGCCAAGGGCAAGCTCACCGAGGAGGAGCGCTCCACGATCGAGCAGAGCCTGGCGTTCACCACCTCCCGCGAGGACCTGGCGGACGCGGACCTGGTCGTGGAGGCCGTCCCCGAGCGGATGGACCTCAAGCGCGACGTCTTCGGCGACCTGGACCGGATCTGCAAGAGCGAGGCGATCCTGGCGACCAACACCTCCTCGCTGTCGGTCACCGAGATCGCGGCCCTGACCGGGCGTCCGGAGCGTGTCGTCGGGCTGCACTTCTTCAACCCGGCCCCCGTCATGAAGCTCGCCGAGGTCATCACCACGGTCTCCACCTCCGCCGACACCGTCGACGTCGTCACCGAGGTCGCCAAGCGCATCGGCAAGACCCCCGTCACGGTCGGCGACCGCGCCGGGTTCGTCGCCAACGCGCTGCTGGTGCCCTACATCAACGACGCCGTCCGCCTCTACGAGCGCGGGATCGCCACCCGCGAGGAGATCGACGAGTCCGTCAAGAAGGCCGCCGGGCTGCCCATGGGCCCGCTGGCCCTGGCCGACATGGTCGGCATCGACGTGTGCCTGGCCGTCATGGACGTGCTCTGGGACGAGTACCGCGACCCGCGCTACGCCGCCGCCCCGCTGCTGCGCCGCATGGTCGCCGCCGGCCACTACGGCCGCAAGTCCGGCAGGGGCTTCTACGCGGGCCGCGACGAGGCCCCCGAGCCGCTGCCCACCGGCCGCTACGCGGAGATGATCCGCGAGGAGGAGACCCTCGACCTGGGCGAGATCCTCATCGCCCCGCAGATCGACGACGCCATGCGGATGATCGGTGACGGCTACGCCACCGCCGAGGACGTCGACACCGCGATGCGCTTCGGCTGCGGCTACCCCAAGGGCCCGACCGAGCTGCTCGAGGACCGCGGCGCCGAGTCCGTGGTCACCACCCTGGTCGCCATGGGCGAGTACGGGCTGACCACGATCGCCGTGCCCGCGCCGCTGCTCATGGACCGCCTGCCCGACACCCCGGAGGAGGAGGGCCACGGCGGCTGCGCCTGCCACGCCTGACACCCCGCGGGACCCCGGCCGCCGCCGCAGCACCCCTGCGGCGGCGGCCACGCCCCGTCCCCGACCCGGGCCGTCCCGGATCCGTGCGTTCTCTCCTACCCTGGTGGGGTGAGCCCGCGTCGTAACTCCTCCCGCCGCAAACCCTCGCGCGGCGGCCGCATCGGCGGCCCCCCGGACGAGGACTCCCTCATGCTGCGGATCACCGGAGGCCAGAAGAGGGAGACCGGCCCCGACGGCGAGTGGGTGACGCGCCGCATCCCCGGATCCGCCGCGGTGAAGGTCTACCGCTGCCCCGGCTGCGCCCAGGAGATCCCCACCGGCATGCCCCACCTCGTGGCCTGGCGCCCCTACGGCGACGGCGGGGACCGGCGGCACTGGCACTCCTCCTGCTGGGAGCGGCGCTCCCACCGCGCACCCCGATACTGAGCCCCGCCCGCCGAGAACCGGACCGAGGAGCCATGGAGATCCGAGCCACCACGGTGCTGCCCGCCGTGCGACGTCCCATCACCCTGCACACCGCCGACGGCCTGGAGCTGGTCGGCGAACTCGCCCTGCCCGAGGGCGGCGACCCGGTCGCGACCCTGGTGTGCCTGCACCCGCTGCCCACCGCCGAGGGCATGATGGACAGCCACGTGCTGCGCAAGGCGTCGTTCCGCCTGCCCGCGCTGGCGAACATCGCGGTGCTGCGCTTCAACACGCGCGGCACCACCTCCCGCCACGGCACCAGCCAGGGCGAGTTCGGCGAGGGCGAGACCGAGCGGCACGACGTGCTCGCCGCCATCGAGTTCACCGAGTTCGAGGGGCTGCCGAACCCGTGGCTGCTGGGCTGGTCGTTCGGCACCGAGCTGGCCCTGAAGTGGGGGGCCGACCCGCAGGTCGCGGGCGCGCTGCTGCTGTCGCCGCCGCTGCACCGGGCCACCGACGCCGACCTGGAGAACTGGGCCGCAAGCGGCAAGCCCGTGATCGCCCTGGTCCCCGAGCACGACGACTACCTGCGCCCGGACGAGGCCCGGGAACGGTTCGGCCCGCTCACCCAGGCCGAGATCATCGGCGTCGACGGCGCCAAGCACCTGTGGGTGGGCGAGCCCTACGTGCGCCGGGTCCTGGACGAGATCGTCAAGCGGGTCAACCCCGCCGCGTACCCGCTGCCCACCGAGTGGGACGGCCCCCACGAGAAGGACGTCCAGCCGCTGGGCTGACCCCCGCACGCACAGGGGCCCGCCTCCCCGGAGAAGGAGGCGGGCCCCTGCGCATGTCACCTGCGGACCCGGAGTCGCGGGTCGGCTACTCCTGCCACCAGTCCTCGTCGTCGGCGCCCTTGCCGGAGCGGGCCGGCTGCTTGGGCTCCTCGGCCGCGGGCGCGGCCTCGGCGATGGCGGGAGCGGGGGCCGGGGCGGCCACGGGGGCCGGAGCCGGCGCCGGGGCGCCGCCGCCGAGCAGCTGGCGCAGCTGCTGCAGGTGCGACTGGATACTGTCGCGCTGGCGGTTGAGCTCGTCGACCTCCTTCTTGGCGGCGGTCGTGACGCGGTTGGCCTCGGCCTTGGCGTCGCTGACGAGGTGCTCGGCCTTGGACTTGGCCTCCGCCTCGATCTGCGCGGCGTTCTTCTTGGCGTTGCCGACCAGCTGCTTGGCGTGGTTCTCCGCGTCCCGGCGGGTCTGCTCGGCCTGCTGGCTGGCCTGCTTGGCGTGGTGGTCGGCGCTGGCCGCGCGCTCCTCCGCCTCGGCGACCATCTTCTGGGTGGCGGCCTGCGCGGCGGCCAGGCGCTCGGCGTCCTGGCGCTCGGCCTCGGCGCGCCGGTCGGCCAGCTGCAGCTCGAACTGGTCCTCCAGCTCGGTGCGGCGGGCCTCGGACTCGGCGTAGGCGCGCTCGGCGTTCTTGCGCAGCTCCTCGGCCTGGCTCTTGGCGGCCTGGATCGTCTCGTCGCGCTCGCGCTTGGCGGCGGCGCGGGCCTGGGCGCACTCGCGCTCGGTGGTGGTGCGCAGCTTGGCGATCTCGCCCTCGAAGGTCGCCCGCTTCTCGGCGATCTCGTGGTCGACCGCGGCCCGCTTCTTCTGGACCTCGCGCTCGGTGGTGGAGGACAGCTCGTCGGCCCGGCGGCGGGCGCTGGTGCTGATCTCCTCGGCCTCGGCCTCGGCGCTCTGGCGCATCTCGTCGGCCTCGCGCTGGGCGAGGGTGCGCACCTCGGTGGCCTCGGACTCCGCCGCGGCCCGCATCTCGGCGGCCTCGATCTTGGCCGCGGAGCGGATGTCGTTGGCGTCGATCTGGGCGCTCTGGACCAGCTCGTTGGCCTGCTCCTCCGCCAGGCGCAGCAGCTCCTCGATGCGCGAGCCCAGGCCGGCGTAGGAGGGGCGCTCGCGCTCCTGGAGCTGGCGGTTCTTGGCGTTGAGCTCGGCCTTGTACTTCTCGGCCTGCTTGCTGGCCGCCTTGACCTCGTTGCGCAGGCCGTCCAGGTAGTCCGACACCTGGGTACGGTCGTAGCCGCGCAACACCACGTCGAATTCGGGCGGGGTGTTGTCCTCGTCGAAGATGTTGTTGAGTTGGGTGTCGATGTTGTTTGACGGCATGTGGCGGAATCCTGAACGGGTGCGAGACGGCTATTTGTGAACGGCCGGGGACCGCGCTGGTGGGCGGTGGTCGGGGACCCCGGGACGGGCGTGCTTTCCGGTCCGGTCCGCGGGCGCGGGTAGGGCCGACGCGGCGTGGTCGCGACCGGTTCTCGACCATCGCCGACGCCGTCGGTGCGCTCCGCGTGTACCGGACCTCCGCGGCGTGAGGGTTGCGGTGTCGCGGCCGGCCCGGCCCACCGGATCGCAGGACGTGGACCGAACGACCGGAGATTCACATCCGGTGGCCAACCGACTTTATCAAGCGGTGAACCCCTGGGAAGAGGGTTTCGGGTAACTTCCGGTGGGGTTTGGGGTCGCTTACGCCACGGGGGCACAAGATGTGATGTGTCCGGAACGCCCCCGTGACGTGGTGGCGGCCGGTGCACCGCCCGCGGGTGTCAGTGGGCGCTCTGAACCAGTTCGGTGAGCACGCCCCCGCAGTCCTTCGGGTGCAGGAAGACGATCTGCGACCCGGCGGTGCCCCGTCGCGGCCGCGCGTCCAGGACGCGCACGCCCCGCTCGCCGACCCCCTCGGCGGTGGCGGCCACGTCGCCGGTGCCGAACGCGATGTGGTGCACGCCCTCCCCGTGGCGGTCGAGGAACTTCGCCACCGGGGAGTCCGGCCGGGTCGGCTCCAGCAGTTGCAGACAGGTGGCGCCGCCGTCGTCGGTCCCGTTGATCCGGAGCATCGCCTCGCGCACGCCCTGCTCCTCGTTGACCTCCTCGTGCTCCACCTCGAAGCCGTAGGTGGACCGGTAGAACTCGATCGAGGCGTCCAGGTCGCGGCAGGCGATGCCGACGTGGTCCAGGCGGGTCAGACCGGAGAAGGGGACGGCCCGATCAGGGGTGTTGCTCATCGTGCGAACCTCTCGACGGCGGCCAACGGCTGTGTGGGTATCGTTGCAGACCAGGTGCGTCACCGATCACTTGGAGGCCAGTTACGATGCCCGGTTCCGTCATCGTCGGTGGGGCTCGGACCCCCACCGGACGACTCCTCGGCTCCCTCGCCGGGTTCTCCGCCGTCGACCTGGGCGGCTTCGCGATCAGGGGCGCGCTCGACAGCGCCGGCGTCAGCGGCGACCAGGTCGAGTACGTGGTCATGGGCCAGGTCCTCCAGGCCGGCGCCGGACAGATCCCGTCCCGCCAGGCCGCGGTCAAGGCCGGGATCCCGATGAACGTCCCCTCGGTCACCATCAACAAGGTGTGCCTGTCGGGCCTGGACGCCATCGCCCTGGCCGACCAGCTCATCTCCGCAGGCGAGTTCGACATCGTCGTCGCGGGCGGCATGGAGTCCATGACCAATGCGCCGCACCTGCTGCCCAAGTCCCGGCACGGGTACAAGTACGGCTCCATCGAGGTCCTGGACGCCACCGCGCACGACGGCCTCACCGACGCCTTCGAGGGCGACTCCATGGGCGCCTCCACCGAGCGGCACAACGCCAAGCTCGGCATCGGCCGCGAGGAGCAGGACGAGTTCGCGGCCCGGTCGCACCAGCGGGCCGCCGCGGCCGCGGAGCGGGGCCTCTTCGACGCGGAGATCGTCCCGGTGGAGATCCCGCAGCGCAAGGGCGACCCGGTCGTCTTCGAGCACGACGAGGGCGTCCGCCCCGGCACCACCGCCGAGAGCCTGGCCAAGCTCCGCCCGGCCTTCGACCGCGACGGCACCATCACCGCCGGGTCCTCCTCGCAGATCTCCGACGGCGCCGCCGCCGTGGTCGTGATGAGCCGGGCCAAGGCCGAGGAGCTGGGCCTGCCGGTCCTCGCCGAGATCGGCGCGCACGGCAACGTCGCCGGTCCGGACAACTCCCTGCACTCCCAGCCCTCCAACGCGATCAGGCACGCGCTGGCCAAGGCGGGCAGGGAGGTCTCCGACCTCGACCTCATCGAGATCAACGAGGCCTTCGCCGCGGTCGGCCTCCAGTCCATGAAGGACCTGGGCGTGTCCGCCGACATCGTCAACGTCAACGGCGGCGCCATCGCCATCGGTCACCCGATCGGCGCCTCCGGTGCCCGCATCGCCCTGCACCTGGTCCACGAGCTGCGCCGACGCGGCGGCGGGCTGGGCGCGGCCGCACTGTGCGGCGGCGGCGGCCAGGGCGACGCGCTGCTGTTCTCGGTGCCCGCCGAGTAGGGTGCCCCGCCTCGGGGCGGCGGGTGCCGGTGTCGGGAGATCCCCGCACGCGGAGTGTCGGCTTCGGGCCCTCGCTCCGCTCCGGTCCGCGCGTCGCCTCCGGGGTACCGGGGTTCCTCGAAGACACTAGTCATTCCCGAAAACCGTGTCCCAGGGGCCGAACCCGGCCCCGCACGGAGTACGACGCACCTGTGGAACGGCGGGGCGGCGGTCACGAGCCGCCGCCCCGCCGCCGCGCGGCCCCGGCCGCGCACGGAAGGAGCCGCATGGACACCCCCCGACTCGTCGAGAAGCTGTTGCGGGGCGACCGCCGGGCCCTGGCCCGCGCGATCACCCTGGTCGAGAACGGCTCCCCGGAACTGCGCGAGATCATGGCGGGGCTGGCCCCGCACACCGGCCGCGCCCGGATCATCGGGTTCACCGGCTCGCCCGGCGTGGGCAAGTCCACGACCACCAACGCGGTGGTGCGCGCCGCCCGGTCCCGGGACCTGAGCGTGGCCGTGCTGGCGGTGGACCCCTCGTCCCCGTTCACCGGCGGGGCCCTGCTGGGCGACCGGGTCCGCATGCAGGAGCACGCCACCGACCCGGGCGTGTACATCAGGTCCATGGCCAACCGGGGCCACCTGGGAGGCCTGTCCTGGGCCGCCCCGCACGCCCTGCGGGTGCTGGACGCCGCCGGGTTCGACGTGGTGCTGGTGGAGACCGTCGGCGTCGGCCAGGCCGAGGTGGAGATCGCCGGGCAGGCCGACACCACCGTGGTGCTGTGCGCCCCCGGCATGGGCGACTCGGTGCAGGCCGCCAAGGCGGGTGTGCTGGAGGTCGCCGACGTGTTCGCGGTCAACAAGGCCGACCGGGACGGGGCCAAGTCCACCCTGCGCGAGCTGCGGCAGATGGTCGCCATGAAGGACCGCGCCGACGACGAGTGGAAGCCGCCGATCGTCATGATGGTCGCCGTGCGCGACGAGGGCGTGGACGAGCTGTGGGAGCGCCTGGACGCGCACTTCGCCCACCTGGGGGCCACCGGCGGACTGGCGGAGCGCCGCCGCCGCCGGGCCCGCGAGGAGGTGCAGGCCATCGTGCTGGACCTGCTGCGCTCCCGCATCGGGGTGGGCGACGACGGCGTCCTGGATTCGGCGGCCCGCGAGGTGGCAGAGGGGGTCCGCGACCCCTACGCCGCCGCCGACCTCGTCATCAAGGAGCTGGGCGCCTAGGAGAGGGTCCGCAGCAGGGCCTCGGCGAACCCCCCGGGGTCGTCGACGAACCCGCCGTGGCCGCCGGGGAACACCACCGGGGCCGTGCCCAGCAGCTCGGCCAGCCTCCGGGTGGTCCGGTCGGTGAGCAGGGGGCCGGACTCCGCGCCGATCCCGGCCACGACCCGTACCGGGCCGGTGCGCAGGGCGCCGGTGTCGGGTACGTACCGGGTGGTGGGCCCCAGTTCGTGGGCGAAGAACCGGGCGCTGTCCGCGAGGTCCTGCTCGCTGAACTCCTGCTCCGGGCCCGGGCCCCCGCCGCCCTCCTCGGGCGCCGGGAACCCGGCGTTGGCCATGAAGGCCCCGAACGCGGCCATCACCCCGTCCCGGTGGTAGGTCCCGATGATCGCGTCGGTGGCCGCCCGCTGCTCGGCGGCGTCGGGCAGCAGTTCCAGCACCGGCGGCTCGTGCGCGACGACCGTCCCGAACCGGTCCGGGTGGCGTACCGCGGCGGCCAGGGTCGTCACCGCCCCGCCGCTGGAGCCCAGGACGTCGGCCTTCCCGACGCCCAGCGCGTCCAGCAGCGCCACCAGGTCGTCGGCGCGGAGCTCCGGGGTGGAGTCCTGTTCCGGGTCGTCCAGGGGGCTGCGGCCGATGCCGCGCGGGTCGTGGGTGACCACCGTCCGCTCGGCGGCCAGCAGGTCGGCGACCGCGGCGAACTCGCCGGCGGCCATGGGCGCACCGGTCAGGACGAGTACGGGCCCGCTTCCGCGGACCTCGTGGTACAGCGTGCCGTCGGGGGTCTTCACGGTGTGCGTCTCGACCATCGTCGCTCCTTCCGTCGGGATCTCACCGGTACGGACCCGCGGACCCCCCGGAAATCATCGCCCCGGACGGGTTTTTCTCCGGCGGGACCGCGGCCCGTCACGGGAACGGCGGCGCCCCCGGCACGGGGCGCCGCCGTCGTGCCCTCCGGGCCGGTCAGCCCAGCGTGGCGTCGATCGCGTCCATGAGGGTGCCGTCGGCGTCGTCACCGTCGATGGACCAGATCATCACGCCGCCCAGGCCCCGGTCGACCGCCCACTGCGTCTTCTGGGCGATGGAGACCGCGTCGTCGTAGGTCCAGAACGTGGTGCCGTTGTACAGCCACGCCGTCCCGGAGGCGTCGTCGCGGTACAGGTCGTACCCCGACAGGTTCTTGATGACCTTCCAGTCCTCGATCCCCTGCTCGTAGGTGCCGGGGGCGGGCCCGGTCGCACCCTGGAACAGGCCGTCGCCGTTCGGCCCCGGGGCGACCCCCGTCCAGCCGCGGCTGTAGAAGGGCACACCCAGGACCATGTCGGCCGGGTCCACGCCCAGCTCCAGGTAGCGGTCGATGCTCACCTCGGCGGCGAAGATCCGCGGACCGGGGTCGCCGGGGGTGACGAGCAGGTTGGACTGGTGGTTGGTGGTGTCCTCCCAGGCTCCGTGGTAGTCGTAGCCCTGCACCGTGATGAAGTCGAAGTTCGGCATGAGGGCGTCCATCTCGAAGCCCAGGTCGATCTTGTCGGGGTCGGCGGGCAGGAAGGCGGTCAGCTCGAACCCGCGGCCGGTCTCGGCCTCCAGGTCGTCGAGCTGGTCGCGGAACTCCTGGACCAGGGCGGTGAAGTTCTCCCGGTCCTCGGGCCGGACCGTGTTGTGCTCGTGGCCCTCGGAGGCGGGCCACTCCCAGTCGAGGTCGATGCCGTCGAACACGCCGTAGGCGGAGCCGACGCCGCCGGCGCCGTCGAACAGCGGCAGGTTGCCGCGCAGGTACAGGTCGATGCAGGACGAGACCATGCGCTCGCGCGACTCGGGGGTGAGGGCGGCGTCGGAGAAGTGCTCCGACCAGGTCCAGCCGCCCAGGGAGATGTTGACCTTCAGGTGCGGGTGCTTCTCCTTGAGCTCGCGCAGCTGGTTGAAGTTGCCGCGCAGGTCCTGGCTCCAGACGTCGCCGACGCCGTCGACGCTCTGGTCGGCGGTGAAGGAGCGGCCGTAGTCGGCCCAGGCGTCGCCCTGGCCGAGCTGGTTCGCCATGAAGCACTGCCCGTTGGCGTTGATGTTGCCGAACGAGTAGTTGATGTGGGTGAGGTTCTCGGCGGTGCCCGAGGTCTCCAGGTTCTTGACCAGGTAGCCGCGGTCGTAGATGCCCCACTGGGTGAAGTAGGCGACGCGGCGGTCCTGCGGGGCGGGGCCGCCGCCGTCCGGGCCGGTGGTGGCCGTGACCGCTCCGCTCTCCGCGCCGCGGTTGTTGGAGGTGTCGTAGGCGCGCACGGTGAACTCGTACGCCGTCTCGGGGGCCAGCCCGGTCACGGTGGCCGTGGTCCCGGTGACGGCGCGGACGACCTCGCCGCCGGACAGGACCTCGTACCCGGCCACGCCGGCGTTGTCGGTGGCGGCGCTCCAGCTCAGGCCGACCGTGGTGGCCGTGGTGCCGGTGACGGTGAGGCCTCCGGGCGCCGAGGGCGGCTCGGTGTCGGGCTCGCCCGGTTCACCCGAGCAGGGCGCACCGTTGATCGTGCAGTTCAGCGGGGTGGTGTCGTTGCCCGCGGCGCTGGTGCCGTTGAACCCGATGCCGTAGGTCCCGCCCGCGGGGACGGCGGCGCCCCAGGAGGGCGGGGTGAGGGTGTAGGAGTCGCCGGACCGGGCCATGGTGGCGTTCCACAGGCTCGTGACGGCGGTGCCCGGGGGCAGGTCGAACTTGATCGTCCAGTCGGTCAGCGCCGTGCTCCCGGCGTTGCCGATGGTGAGCTGGCCGCCGTAGCCGGTGCCCCAGTTGCCGGTCTCGACGTAGGTGACGGTGGCGTCGGAGGCGGCGGCCGCGGCCGGGGCGGGGGAGAGGGACAGGGGGATGAGCAGTACGGCTGCGGCCAGTGCCGCGAGCCGGGATCGTCGTGCTCTCAACTTCGTGCTCCTGGTGCGTGAGCGGGAGGTGGGGGAGTCGCCGTCCGGCGGCCCCGTCGCGGGGCGGGCCGGTGGACGACGGCGGGTGTGCGCCCGAGGAGTCGCGTGTTCCGTGGTCGTCGGGGGGGCGGGGGAGCGCGGGCCATGGCGGGCCTCCGGCGTGGGCGGGCCGAGGAGGGGTGCGAGAAGTGAAGAGGCCGGTGCGGACCGTCGCACATCGGTCCGCACCGGCCGTGGCGGCGGTGCTCCCCGGATCAGAGCACCGACGCCGTCCGGCTCCCGGTCGGCGCGGGAGGGGCCGGGGGCCGCCGACCGGGACGTTCTAGGGGCGGTCCGCCCGCAGGGCGGCGTCGATCGCCGCCATGAGGGAGCCGTCGGCGTCGTCGCCGTCGATGGCCCAGACCATGACCCCGGAGTAGCCGTTGTCCAGGGCCCACTCGGTCTTGCGGGTGACCGCCGTCTCGTCGTCGTAGGTCCAGAAGGTCTCGCCGTCGTAGAGCCAGGCGGTGCCCGCCTCGTCGTTGCGGAAGACCCGGAAGTCGCCCGACTCCGCCTTCTCCTTGAGGAAGCGCCACTCCTCGGTGCCCGCCGCGTAGGTGCCCTGGGCCGGGCCGGCGGCGGGCTGGAAGAGGCCGTCGCCCTCGGGGCCGGGTTCGACGCCGGTCCAGCCCTGGCCGTAGAAGGGGATGCCCAGGACGAGCTTGGCCGGGTCCACGCCGCGGGAGACGTAGGCGTTGCGGATGAGCTCGGCGGAGATGACCGGCTCGGGGTCGCGGGCGTCGGTCACCAGGTTGGACTGGTGGTTGGTGGTGCTCTCCCAGGTGCCGTGGTAGTCGTAGCCCTGCACCGTGATGAAGTCGAAGTTCGGCATGACCTCGTCGAGCTCGTACCCGGAGTCCAGGCGCCAGCCGCCGGCGGGCATGAACGCGGTCAGCTCGTAGTGGCGGCCGGTCTCGTCGCCGTACTCGTCCAGCTGGTCGCGGAACTCCTGCACCAGGGCGGTGAAGTTCTCCTTGTCCTCGGGCCGGACCACGTTGTGCGGGTTGCCGTCGGTGCCCGGCCACTCCCAGTCGAGGTCGATGCCGTCGAAGATCCCGTGGGCGGTGCCCTCGCCGCCCGCGCCGTTCAGCTCGGGCAGGTTCCCGCGCAGGTACAGGTCGACGCAGGACTCGACGAGGCGCTCACGGGACTCCTCGGTCATGGCCGCGTCGGAGAAGTACCGGGACCACTCCCAGCCGCCCAGGGAGATGCTGATGGTGAGGTCGGGGTAGAGCTCCTTGAGCTCGCGCAGCTGGTTGAAGTTGCCGCGCAGCGCCTGGGCGGGGTCGTCGGCGACGCCGTCGACGCTCTCCCCGGCGGGGACGGTGCGGCCGTAGTCGGCGAGGGCGTCGCCCTGGCCCTCCTCGTCGCTCATGAAGCACTCGCCGTCGGCGCTGACGTTGCCGAACGCGTACTGGATGTGCGTCAGCCTGTCGGCGCTGCCGCTCTCCACCAGGTCGGCGACGTGGTAGTCGCGCTCCTTCGCGCTCCACTGGGTGTAGTAGGCGACGCTGATGTGGTCGTGCCCGGGACCGGTGCCGCCGCCGGAGCAGGGCGCGCCGTTGACGGTGCAGGCGAGGGGGTCGGTGGAGCCGTCCCGGTGCAGGCCGTTGAACCCGAAGGTGTAGGCGCCCCCGGCGGGGATCGTGGCGCCCCAGTGCGGCGGGGTGACGGTGTAGCCGGCCGGGCCCCCCGCCAGGGTGGCGTTCCAGAGCTCGTGGATGCGGCTGCCCTCGGGGAGGGAGAACTCGATCTTCCAGTCGCTCACCGGGGCGTCGGAGGTGTTGCGGACGACCATCTCGCCGCTGTACCCGGTGTTCCACCGGGCGGACTCCACGTAGGTGACGGTCAGACCGGCGGCGGACGCCTCCGCGGCGGCGGCCGGGAGCGAGGCGGCCATGAGCGGCGCGGCCAGCACTGTCGCGGCGCAGACCGCCGCTATCCGGGTCCTGAGGGGTCGTGCTCTCACGTCGTGGATCTCCTGCGATCGGGGGGTGGCAGGGTCGGTGTCTGACCTGGGGGGATAAATTTTTAGGAAACTTAACTAATAATTACGGGAGGCGTCAACGGTCCGCGCCGAACTTTCCGGCACCCGTCATCGTCGCCCCTGGGGGCCCGCCCGGGTTTTCCGAGCTGGCGGGCCGTACCAGTGAGTTGTGAATCCGACTGTCCCCTTGTGGCCACGCGAAGCCATTGACTCCGACCTTCTGTGGTGCTAAACGCGCGGGAGGACGGGCGCGGGCCTGTCGGCGGGGCCCATAGAGTGACGGCGTGGGAAACCCTTTGAACCTTCCGTTCGACCCGATCGAACGCGCGCACGACAACTGGACGCGCAGATGGGGTCCCTCGCCCGCGATGGCCGCCGTCACCTCGGTCATGCGCGCGCAGCAGATCCTCATCGGCGAGCTGGACGGCGCCCTCAAGCAGTTCGGCCTCACCTTCGCCCGCTACGAGGCGCTGGTCCTGCTCACCTTCAGCACCTCCGGGGCGCTGCCGCTGGGCAAGATCGGCGAGCGCCTCATGGTCCACCCGACCAGCGTCACCAACACCATCGACCGGCTGGAGGGGCAGGGCTTCGTGCTCCGCCGCCCCAACCCCAGCGACGGCCGCGGCGTGCTGGCCGAGATCACCGACACCGGGCGGGAGGTCACCGAGCGGGCCACCCGGGCCCTGCTCGGCATGGACTTCGGCCTGGGCTGCTACTCCGGCGAGGAGCTGTGGGACATGCACCGCATGTTCACCCGGCTGCGCGTCGACTTCGGGGACTTCCCCGAGCCGGCGGCGGAGGCGGTCGACGGGCGCTGAGCCCGGCCCGGGATCCGCGCGCGGGCGTGGATCCCCCCGCCTGTACATATTTAGTTGGACGTCCTACTATCCAGGTATGGCGAACACCACGACGAACGGCAGCACCGGGGGCGGCGGCGCCCAGGACATCGAGGCCGGGCGCGAGCGCTGGCAGCGCCGCTACGACGCCGCGCGCAAGCGCGACGCCGACTTCACCTCCCTGTCCGGACGCAGGCTGGAACCCGTCTATGGACCGCCCCCCGGTTCGGAGGTCCCCGGGTTCGAGCGCATCGGCTGGCCCGGCGAGTTCCCCTTCACCCGCGGGCTGTACCCCACCGGGTACCGCGGCCGGGCCTGGACCATCCGCCAGTTCGCCGGGTTCGGCAACGCGCGCCAGACCAACGAGCGCTACAAGATGATCCTCGCCTCCGGCGGCGGCGGGCTCTCGGTCGCCTTCGACATGCCCACCCTCATGGGCCACGACTCCGACTCGCCGCACGCCCTGGGCGAGGTCGGCCACTGCGGCGTGGCCATCGACTCGGTGGCCGACATGGACCTGCTCTTCGACGGCATCCCGCTGGGCGAGACCACCACGTCCATGACGATCAGCGGTCCGGCCGTGCCCGCCTTCTGCATGTACCTGGTGGCCGCCGAGCGCCAGGGCGTGGACATCGGCACCCTCAACGGCACGCTCCAGACCGACATCTTCAAGGAGTACATCGCCCAGAAGGAGTGGCTGTACCCGCCCGAGCCGCAGCTGCGCCTCATCGGCGACCTCATGGAGTACTGCGCCGAGAACATCCCCGCCTACAAGCCGCTGTCGGTGTCGGGTTACCACATCCGGGAGGCCGGGGCCACGGCCGCCCAGGAGCTGGCCTACACCCTGGCCGACGGGTTCGGCTACGTCGAGCTGGGGTTGTCCCGGGGCCTGGACATCGACTCCTTCGCGCCCGGGCTGTCCTTCTTCTTCGACGCCCACATCGACTTCTTCGAGGAGATCGCCAAGTTCCGCGCCGCCCGCCGGATCTGGGCCCGCTGGATGCGCGACGTCTACGGGGCCACCAGCGAGAAGTCCCAGTGGCTGCGGTTCCACACCCAGACCGCCGGGGTCTCCCTCACCGCCCAGCAGCCCTACAACAACGTGGTGCGCACGGCGGTCGAGGCGCTCGCCGCCGTCCTGGGCGGCACCAACTCGCTGCACACCAACGCCCTGGACGAGACCCTGGCCCTGCCCACCGAGCAGGCCGCCGAGATCGCCCTGCGCACCCAGCAGGTGATCATGGAGGAGACCGGGGTGGTCAACGTCGCCGACCCGCTGGGCGGCTCCTGGTACCTGGAGGCGCTCACCGACGAGATCGAGGCCGAGGCCGAGCGGATCTTCGCGCACATCCGGCGGATGGGCGGCGGGGACGGCGTCGAGCACGCGATCGGCCCGATGACCTCCGGCATCCTCGCCGGGATCGAGAACGGCTACTTCTCCTCCGAGATCGCCGAGTCCGCCTTCCAGTACCAGCAGTCGGTGGAGAAGGGCGAGAAGCGCATCGTCGGTGTCAACGCCCACACCGCCACGGTCTCCGGCGAGCTCGACATCCTGCGCATCGGCCACGAGGTCGAGCGCGAGCAGCGCCGGGTGCTCGCCGAGCGGCGCGCGGCCCGCGACGGCGCCGCCGTGGAGCGGACGCTGGCCGCCCTGCTGGAGGGCGTGCGCGCGGGGGCGAACGTGGTGCCGCTCATCATGGACGCAGCCCGCGCCGAGGCGACCCTCGGTGAGATCTGCGCGACCATGGGCGAGGAGTTCGGCACCTACACCGAGGCGCCCCGCTTCTGAACCCGGCGCCGGTGCGCCGCAGGGGAGGACGCGGACCGCCGACGGTCCGCGTCCTTTCCGCGCATACGGCAGGATGGACCCATGCAGCCTTCGGACTTTTCCCCGAACAGTGCCGTCGACCTCGGTGCGCGCAAGGCGGCCATGGAACGCGAGGCCAAGCAGCGCGCCGCGGAGTCGGCGGGTCGATCCAACCCTTACGCCGTGAACGTCGACGAGGCGAACTTCCAGGCCCAGGTCCTGGAGCGGTCCATGGCCGCCCCGGTGGTCCTGGCCGTCCTCGCCGGCTGGTCCGAGCAGTCCAAGCAGGTGGAGACCACCCTGGACAAGCTCTCCGCGGCCTCCGGCGGCAACTGGTTCCTCGCCAAGGTCGACGGAGAGGCCAGTCCCCAGCTCGTACAGGCGCTGCGGGTGCCGACCGCCCCGATGATCATCGTCGTCGTGCAGGGCCAGCTCCTGCCCGGGCCGGCGGGCCCGGTCCCCGAGGACCAGCTCACCGGCTGGCTGACCGAGGCCTTCGCCGCGCTCAAGGAGCAGGGCGCCCTGCCGCCCGGCCATCCCGGAACCCTGTTCGGCGAGGGGGGTCCGGAGCAGGACGAGGCCGCCGCCCCGGCCGAGGAGACGCGCCCCATCGACGCCGAGGCGCAGCAGGCCCTGGACCGGCAGGACTTCGACGCGGCCGAGGCGATCTACGCCAAGGCGGTCGAGTCCGACCCCAAGGACACCGAGTCCCGGAGCAAGCTGGCCCAGGTCCGGCTGGTCCGGCGGCTGCGCGCGGTGGACATGAACGCCGTGCGCAAGGCCGCCGCCGACGACCCGCAGGACGTGGAGGCACAGCTGGCCGTCGCCGACCTGGACATGTACGGCGGCAAGTTCGAGGACGCCTTCGACCGGCTCATCGCGACCGTCAAGCGGACGGCGGACGAGGACCGCGAGAAGGTGCGCGCCCGCCTGCTGGAGCTGTTCGACCTGCTGCCCCCGGGCGACAAGACGGTGGCCTCGGCCCGCCGGCGGCTCACCTCCGCCCTCTTCTAGGGCGCCTCTCCGCACCCCCGCGCCGCCGCCCCGGTCGGTCGGCGGCGCGGGGGAGAGGAGAGGAACGGGTCACGGTGAAGATATCGCTGTGCGGAAACCGGAATTATTACTCCTGGGTAGCCGGACAAAGCGGTAAAACAACCCCTTCTTTCGCGGTTTCCGGCGCGGGAGGATAGGAGTGCCCGGCGGCGGGTACAACCGCTGCCACCAGGCCCGCCCGGCGGGCCTGACCGCTCTCTCCGGCAGGTGTCCCATGAGCACCGAGGTGCCCCGCCACCACCCCCGCCCGACGCCCTCGGGGCGGTCCTCCCGCGCGGCGGGACCGGTCGTCACGATCTCGGCGACCTACGGCGCGGGCGGTGCCGTCGTCGGGCCCGCCGTCGCCGCCGCCCTCGGCGTGGTATTCCTGGACCGGGCCGTACCCAGCGCCGTCGCCGGGCGGATCGGCTGCTCCCTCGACGAGGCCCTGCAGCACGACGACCGCTCGCCCGGCGGGCTGGAGCGCCTCCTCGCCGGGGCCGCCCGCCTGCCCACCGTCACCCTGGGCAGTGTCGACACCGCCTTCGTCGGCACCGTCAACGAGGAGGGGCGGCTGCTCTACGACCACGAGTTCGTCGAACACACCGAGCAGGTCGTCACCGAGGTCGCGCACACCGGCGGGGTCGTCCTGGGCCGGGCCGGGGCCATCGTCCTGGCCGACCACCCCACCGCCCTGCACGTGCGGCTCGACGGCGACCCCGACGCCCGCCTGCGCCACGCCCGCGAGCAGTGGGAGTCCGGCGCCCCCGCCGAGGGCGGGGGCCCGGGGGGCGCCCGGACGGGCCCGCCCACCGCGCGGATCCGCGACGACAACGACCGGGCCCGGGCCGCCTACGTCCGCCGCTTCTACCGCGCCGACGCGGCCTCTCCGCGCCACTACCACATGGTGCTCGACGGCACCGCCCTCTCTCCGCCGGCGTGCACCGACGTGATCGTCCGGGCGGCCCTGGACCGGGCCGCGGGGAAGACTCCCTGAGCGTCCGGCGTTATGGTGACGCCACCTCGGATCGCCCCTCCGTAATCGTGGGAAATTCATCGGTTTTTCACGGAAGCGATAATTGTCGGCTTGTGCTGACTCCAGTGGCTTGACTCGGGTAGGGTGAGGCGACTCCGTCGCGATACCCCCGACCGCGAGCCGAGGTCCGCCGCGGTGCCGCCCCAGGGGGGTACCGCACATCCGATGCCCCGCCGCGCACCGACGCCGCCGCGCCCGGGGACGTCCGCACGCCCGGACACAGAAGCACCGGCACCACCCGAGGAGCATTACGTGGCCACCCTTCCCAGCGTTTCGTATTCCATCACCGTCCGCCTCGAACTGGACGCGGGGAGCACGGCGGTGGGCGGACTCACCAACGCGGTCGAGCAGGTGGGGGGCATGATCACGGCGCTGGACGTGGCCGCCGCCGGGCACGAGCGCATCCGCATCGACGTCACCTGCGCCGCCCGCGACACCGAGCACGCCCAGGCCATCGTCGACGCCCTGGGCGCCGTCGAGGGCGTCACCGTCCACAAGGTCAGCGACCGGACCTTCCTCATGCACCTGGGCGGCAAGATCGAGATGAAGTCCAAGGTGCCGCTGCGCAACCGCGACGAACTCTCCATGGCCTACACCCCCGGCGTCGCACGCGTCTCCCAGGCCATCGCCGCCAACAAGGACGACGCCCGCCGCCTCACCATCAAACGCAACAGCGTCGCCGTCGTCACCGACGGCTCCGCCGTCCTGGGCCTGGGCAACATCGGCCCCGAGGCCGCCATGCCCGTCATGGAGGGCAAGGCCGCCCTCTTCAAACGCTTCGCGGACATCGACGCCTGGCCCATCGCCCTGGACACCCAGGACGTCGACGAGATCGTCCGCGCCGTCCAGCTGATCGCCCCCGGGTTCGGCGGCATCAACCTGGAGGACATCTCCGCGCCCCGCTGCTTCGAGGTCGAGGCCCGTCTGCGCGAGCTGCTCGACATCCCCGTCTTCCACGACGACCAGCACGGCACCGCCATCGTCGTCCTGGCCGCCCTGCGCAACGCCCTGCGCGTCGTCGGCAAGAAGCTGGGCGAGGTCCGCATCGCCATGTCCGGCGCGGGCGCGGCCGGGACCGCCATCCTCAAGCTGCTCATGCACGCCGGGGCCCGCGACATCATCGTCTGCGACATCCACGGCGCCGTGCACACCGGGCGCGAGGACACCGACCCCACCCTGCGCTGGATCGCGGAGAACACCAACCAGGGCGGCTACGCCGGCGACCTCAGGGGCGCCGTGGCCGGGGCCGACGTGTTCATCGGCGTCTCCGCCCCCAACCTGCTGGCGGGCGAGGACATCGCCGAGATGAACGAGGACGCGATCATCTTCGCGCTGGCCAACCCCGACCCCGAGGTCGACCCGGACGTGGCCCGCCTGCACGCCGCCGTCGTCGCCACCGGCCGCAGCGACCACCCCAACCAGATCAACAACGTGCTGGTCTTCCCGGGGTTCTTCCGCGGCCTGCTCGACGCCCAGAGCCACCACGTCACGTCGAACATGATGGTCGCCGCGGCCGAGGCCCTGGCCGACGTGGTCTCCGAGGACGAGCTCGGCCCCAACTACATCATCCCGAGCGTGTTCCACTCCGACCTGTCGGCCCACGTGGCCACCGCCGTCCGCGAGGCCGCCCTGAGGGACCGGAAGGACCTCGGCGAAGGCGTCTGACGTACTCTGCCGGAACGGGTCCGGGAACGGATTCCGGTCCCGTTCCGGGGTATGGGGTGGTGCATGGACCAGCCGACGATGACCGGGCGGCTCCTGGTGGCCGCCCCGGTGCTCCAGGAGGACTCCTTCCGCCGCTCGGTGGTGTTCGTCGTGGACGACGACCCCGGGGGCACTCTCGGAGTGATCCTCAACCGGCCGCTCGGCCTGGCGGTGGCCGACGTGGTCGTCGACTGGGGCGCCCTGGCCAGCGAGCCCGCCGTCATGTTCTCGGGCGGGCCGGTCGGCACCGACTCGGGCATCGCGCTGGGCGCGGCGGGCCCGGACGGGCCGCCTCCCGGCTGGTCCCCTCTGGAAGGATTGGACCCGGACTCGGGTCTGACGGGTATCGGTGTGGTCGACCTGGACGACCCCGCGCCGGTACCGGGCACCGTCCTGGGGGGCTTCCGCGTCTTCGCCGGGTATGCCGGATGGAGTGCCGGCCAGCTGGCCGGAGAGATCGCCGAGGGGGCGTGGTACGTCCTGAACGCGGTCCCGGCGGACGTGTTCACCACCGACCCCGGAGGGCTGTGGTCGCGGGTGCTGCGCCGCCAGGGCGGCGACCTGGCGCTGCTGTCGACCTTTCCGGACGATCCCACCCTGAACTGAGGGCGGGCCGGGACGCGGCACCCTATACCGTGGAACGCAGACTTCGAAAGGTGAGAACGATGTCGATGGACGTCCTCAACAAGGTCCTGCCGGACAGTGAGACCAAGCCGGACACTTCGCACGATGGCGGGGACCGCGAGCGGTTCTCCCACTACGTCCAGAAGGACAAGATCACGGAGAGCGCCGTCACCGGCAACCCCGTGATCGCCCTGTGCGGCAAGGTCTGGGTGCCCAACCGGGACCCGAAGAAGTTCCCGGTCTGCCCCGAGTGCAAGAAGATCTACGAAGAGATGATGGCCTGACCCCGGCCGTCACCGCGGCGCGAGGGCCCCTCGGATCCGGATGGATCCGAGGGGCCCTCGTCGTGCACTACCGGGAGGGTCGGACCTCGACGTCCTCGTCGGCACCGGCCTCGGTGGCCGGGCGGCGGCGGGACGCGGCCACGGCCACGCCGCCGGCGCCGATGGCCACCGCGGCGGCCGCGAGCAGGCCGGCCAGGGCGACACCGGTGTTCGGCAGACCCGGCTTGGGGTCCTCGCCGCCCGGGTCCTCGCCGCCCGGGTCACCGCCGCCGGGGTCACCGCCGTCACCGCCACCGGGGACCTCGACGCCCTCGTCGACGCTGACGGTCAGCGTGATCGGGTCGAGCTGCTCGCCCTGGGCGTAGAAGTCCGCGAAGGCGGGCACGCCGTCGGCGGTCAGGGTCGCCGGGATCGGTTCCCAGCCGAGCACGCCCCCGGTCAGGTCGTACCGCACACCGGACAGGTCGAGGTCGGCGAACGCGACGTCGTCGTAGGTGACCAGCTCGGAGTCGGACAGCGACTTGCTGACGACGTCGGCGTACAGGGTGCCCTCGGCGCCGTCGAGGACCACGCGCGGGTTCTTGACCGTCATGTACAGCAGCGGGTCGGCGTCGCCGTAGATGTGGCCCTGGAACAGGACGGTGCCCTCGAACCCGATCTCGGCGGTGGCCTCGGTCAGGTCCACCTCGCCCGAGCCGTTGGTGAACGCGAAGGTGCCGTCGTCATTACGGCTCGCGCCGTCCTTGGTCTCGATGTCGCCCTTGGCGATGTCGCCCACGATGTAGTCGCGGAACGACTCCCGCACGCCCCAGTCGGCGCGGCCGTTCCGGACCGTCAGCGGACCCTCGGGGTCGGTCGGGTCGGTCGGCTGCTCCGTGGGCTCCTCGGTCGGCTCCCCGTCGGCGGCGAAGGTGATCGGCGTCCACACGTCCTGGTCGCGGTTGGCCAGGTCGTTGCGGTCGTTGAACACGGCGACGTAGCACTGTGTCCGGAGGCAGTCGTAGTCGCTGCCGCCCTTGCCGAAGGCGCCCACGACGTCGAGTGGGGTGCTGAAGGTGCCCTGCGCGCTCGGCGCGGTGTCACCGCGCAGCCACACGCCCGAGCCGTACCAGTGGGCCGGGTAGGAGTTCTCGGCCTGCGGGATCGCGGTGAGCGCCACGTAGATGCCCGAGCCCGGACGGAAGCCGGTGCCCGAGACGGTGACGGTGTCGCCCTCGGGGTCCAGGCCGGTGGTCGGGGCGACCGTGACCTCGGGGTCGTGCACCGGGTCGGGGTTCCCGCCGGCCTCGTCGATGCCCACGGTGAAGGACAGCGGGTCCATCGGGTCGCCTGCGCTGTAGAAGCCGGCGAACGGCTCGACCGCGTCGGCGTGCAGGGCGCCGCCGGTGGAGGTGAAGACCAGGTCCTCGCCGTCGACGTCGACCTCGACGCCGGTCAGCTCGGCGACGGGGACCTCGCCGTACCCGGTCAGGTCGCCCGGGGGCAGCGTGGGGTTCGCACCGAGGAACTCGCGGCTGGTGACGTCGGCGTACACCGTGGCGGTGTCGTCCTCGAACACCACACGCGGATCGGCCAGGCGGACCTCCAGGAGCGGGCCCTGGCCGTAGTCGTGACCGGTGAAGACGACGGTCCCGGCGAAACTCACGTCGCCGGAGGCGTCCTCCTTGGAGACCGCGCCGCCGGCGGTGGGGAAGTCGATCAGGCCGTTGGCCAGCCTGGTCGCGCTGTTGTCGGCCGCGTAGCCGCCGTGGGCGATCGGGCTGCCCACGTAGTTGCGGAAGGACTGCTTGACACCCCAGGTGGCGGAGCCGCCGGAGAGCTGGAGGACCTCGTCCGCGGAGGCGGTGGGGGCGCTCGCCACGGCGAGCGCACCGCCCAGTGCCGCCACACCCGCGTAGGCGGTGAGGGAGCGCAGGGCGCGGCGGACTCTTCCGCGCGTGCCGCTGCCGGTCGTGCTGGTCATGGGATTCGTCGGTTCCAATCATGAGGGGGATGGCCGGGGGATTCCCGGTCGTTCCGGGGCCCCGGTGACGGCGGGGGTGGAGGGGACGGGCGGGCCCGCGCGGAGCGGGAGCCACGGGCCCGCCCGTCCCACGGTCGGGACGGCTAGGAGACGTCGGTGGTGAAGGAGACCGGGTCCATCGCTGTGCCCGCGGAGTAGAAGCCCGCGAACGGCTCGACGGCGTCGGGGTGCAGGGTGCCTGCCGCGGACGTGAAGTCGAGCTCGGTGCCGGTGACGTCCACGTTCACCCCGGTCAACTCGGTGACGGGGACCTCGCCGTAGGCGATCAGGTCGCCTGGCGGCAGGGCCGGGTTCGCACCGTGGAACTCGCGGCTGGTGACGTCGGCGTACACCGTGGCGGTGCTGCCGTCGAACTCCACCCGCGGGTCGGAGATGCGGATCTCCAGGGCCGGGCCCTGCCCGTGGTCGTGGCCGGTGAAGACCACGGTGCCGGAGAACTCCACCTCGCCGGAGATGAAGAACGTCCCGTCGACGTCCCCGCCGGAGGTGGGGAAGTCGATGAGGCCGTTGCCCAGTCTGGTGGCGCCGCCGGAGGCCGTGTAGCCGCCGTGGGCGATCGGGCCGGAGACGTAGGTGCGGAAGGACTGCTTGACACCCCAGACCGCGGAGCCTCCGGAGGCCGGGTCCGCATGGGCGGTGGACGCGGAGGCCGCGAGAAGGGCCGCGGCCAGGGCCGCGGTGGCGGAGGCGGAGGTGAGGGTTCGGAGCGCACGGCGGTTCGTGGCGGTGCCGCGCATGGTCGTCAGGGCCATGGTTCGTCGATTCCCATCGTGGAGAGGACGGTGACCGTTCCCGGGGATCCGGGACGGGGCGGCGGATGTGGGGCCCGTGGGCCCGTGCCGGGGCACGGGCCCGTCATGGAGAGCGGGGGGTCGGTCAGGCCGCGGCCTCACCGGGGACGTCGTCCCCGGCACCGCGGCGGCGTGCTGCGAAGAGGGCGAAGGCGCCGGTCGCGGTCGCCACGGCGGCGGCCAGGACCAGGACGGTCAGGTCGGTACCGGTGCGCGGCAGGTTGGTGCCGGGCCCCGAGCCCGAGCCGCCGTTGCCGGAACCGCCGGAACCCGAGCCGCCGTTGCCGGAGCCGTCGGAACCCGAGCCGCCGTTGCCGGAGCCGTCGCCCGGACCACCGCCCGAGCCGAACGTCACCGGGACGAACACGTCCTGGCTGCGGTCGCTGGATCGGGTGTGGTCGTTGCGGGTGACGATGGCGCACTCGACACCGGAGTCGTTGCAGTCGGTGCTGCCGTCGTCGGCCTTCACCGTGATCTGCACACTGAAGCCGCCGTCGGTGCCCGAACCGTTGTAAGCGACGGCCAGGCCCTCGCCGTAGGGCGGCGGGTTGCTGGAGACCCAGGCGGAGGCGCCGCCGGAGCCGTCCATGTCCACGCCGCCGATGCACGGCGTCGGGGCCTGCGTGGTGCTCGCGCCGGCGGTGTCGCACAGGGCCACATAGATGCCCTTGGAGGTGTCGTAGCCGGTGCCGGTGACCGTGACGGTCTCGCCGTCGGGATCGAGCCCGTCGGTCTTGGACACCGTGATCTTCGGGTCGCCCGGGGTCCGGGGCAGGGGCGCCTGCGGCGCGCCGACCTGGGCCTGCGGGGCGGTCTGCGGTCGGGCCTGCGGTGCCGGGGCGGCGGCGGGCGCCGCGAAAGCGACCGGAACCCGACCCACGACGACGGCGGCGGCCACCGGGGCGGCCGGGACCGCCACGGGGGCGCTCATCCCGGCGCCGGGCGCCTCGGCAAGGTCCTCGGTTCCGTCGGTGCCGCCCGTGGGGGCGTCGCCGCCCCAGGTGCCGGTGACCGGCCCGGTGCGCTCGGAGTCCTGGGCGTCCTCGGCGGGCTCCACCTCGACGAGGCGGATCTCGAAGGCGTCATCGGTCGCGTCCAGCCCGGCCTCGGCGGCGAACCCGGCGCCGGTGACGAAGGTGACGCTGAACACGCCGCGCGCGCCGATCTCGACCGTCACCGCGTTCTCGGTGTCGGTGACGGCCTCGTCCTCGGCCTCTTCGGCCTTCTCGGCGTCGTCGGCGAGCTCCGCCGGGACGGCGAGGGTCGCGATCTCGATGACGGATCCGGGGGTGTGGCCGACGCCGGAGACGGTGACGGTGTCACCCCCGGGGTCCAGTCCTTCGGTCCGGTTGACGGTGGTGATCCGGGGGGGTCCTGCCTCCTCCTGCGGGGGAGCCGGCTCTGCGTGCGCCGTCGCGGGCAGTGCGGTGGAGATCAGCACCGCGGCCGCGGCGACGGCCAGGGGAGGGAGGGACCCGCCCCGCTGCCGCCCGGTGACCGGGCGGAGGGAAACCGCTGCTTGCATCAGGGGCCTTCGGGGTTCGTGCGGGTCCTGTTCGTTGAGGGGGTGACCCGCGTGAGGCGCGGATACTTTCTTAGGTTACGCTTACCTTTGCTAAGTGAGCCTTACCTAACTCGAGTTCGCGACCGGAACAGTTGAACACCGAACCATCGGGCTTGTCAAGATGATGACGAAGTGTCATATAAAGCTCGGTGTCGTCCCTCCCCGCCCCCGGCGGCACCCGACCCCGGTCCGACCCGAAAGCGATCCCCAATGGCACCAGCCGACCCCCGGTCCCACACGCGCGCACGCCGCGGCCCCCGGCGCGGAGCCCGGACGCTCGCCGCGGCCTGCGCCCTCGCACTCGCCCTCGCCGGCTGCTCGGGCGGCACCGGAGCCCCGGCCGGCCCCGCCTCCGGCGGCGGCGCCGGGGAGATCCCCGACCTGGCCGAGAACCGCCTCCAGCCACTGGAGGAGGACTTCGTCCAGCAGCTGCCGGTGACCGTCGACTCCGTCGTGCTCGACCCCTACCGGACCAGCTCCGACCCCCTGGAGTACGAGCAGGTCGAGGTCACCGACGCCTCGCGGATCCTGCCCCTCACCGGGAGCCTGGCCGAGATCGTCTTCACCCTGGGCCTGGGCGGGCAGGTCGTGGGGCGCGACGTCGCCGCCACCTTCGACGAGGCCGCCGGCCTGCCCGTCGTCACCAGCGGGCACGAGGTCTCCGCCGAGAGCGTCCTGGCCCTGGAGCCCACCGTGATCCTCGCCGACACCCAGACCGGGCCGCCCGAGGCCATAGAGCAGATCCAGCGCTCCGGCATCCCCGTGGTCATCGTCGAGGAGGCCTGGTCCTTCGATGAGATGTACCCGCGCTTCGAGCGCATCGCCCAGGCCCTGGGGGTCCCCGACGCGGGCACGGCACTGGTCGAACGCACACAGACCCAGATGGCCGACGTCCGCGAGGACTCCGCCGAGGCCGTCGGCTCGCCCCTGGTCGCCTTCCTCTACCTGCGCGGCACCGCCGGGGTCTACCTCATCGGCGGACCCGGCTCCGGAGCCGACGCCATGCTCGCCGAGGTCGGCGCCCGCGACGCCGGCGTTGAGATGGGTCTCACCGCCCCCTTCACCCCCATCACCACCGAGGCCCTCATCGCGGCCCGGCCCGATGTGATCCTGGTCATGACCAAGGGGCTGGAATCGGTCGGCGGCATCGACGGCCTCGTCGAGATCCCCGGCGTCGCCCAGACCCCCGCCGGGCAGAACCGCGCCGTCATCGACTTCGAGGACGGGGTGCTGCTCAACTTCGGCCCCCGCACCCCGCAGGTCATCGCCGCCCTGGCCGACGAGCTGGCCGCGGTCGCTGCGGAGGAGGGCTCGTGACCGCCACCGACACACCGGCGGCGGAGGCGGCCCAGAAGACCGTGCCCGCCCCGGCCCACGACGGCCGGGCCCGGCGCCGCCTGCGCGCCGCCCTGCTGCTGGGCGGCCTGACCGCCGGACTGGTCGCCGTCTCCGTCATCGCCGCCGGGGTCGGCGCCTACCCCATCCCGGCCGGGCAGGTCACCGCCTCGATCCTCGACGCCGCGGGCATCCGGGGCGCGGGCCCCCTGCCCGACCAGGTCGCCCGCACCGTCCTGTGGGACGTGCGGCTGCCCCGCGTCGTCCTCGCCGTCACCGTCGGTGCCTCCCTGGGTGTGGCCGGGGCCATGATGCAGGGCATCTTCGGCAACCCCCTGGCCGAGCCCGGTGTCATCGGAGTCTCCTCCGGGGCCGCCGTCGGCGCCATCGTCGTCATCTTCACCGGGCTCACCGTCCTGGGCCACTGGACGATCATCGCCTCCTCGTTCGTGTTCGGCCTGGCCACCACCCTGTTCGTGTACGTGTTCGCGCGCTCGCGCGGACGCACGGAAGTCGTCACCCTGCTGCTCACCGGCATCGCCGTCAACGCCATCGCCGGGGCCGCCATCGGACTGATGACCAACTTCTCCCAGGACGCCGAGATCCAGACCATCACCTTCTGGCAGCTGGGCAGCGTCGCCACCGCCACCTGGTCCAAGGTCGCCGCCCTCGTGCCCTGCCTGGTCGCCGGCATGACCGTCATCCCGGTCTACGCGCGCCGCATGGACCTGCTCGCCCTGGGCGAGGGGCCCGCCCGGCACCTGGGCGTGGACGTGGAGCGCATGCGCCTGGTCCTCATCGCCGCCCTGGCCCTGCTCACCTCGGCCGCCGTGGCCTTCGCCGGGATCGTGTCGTTCATCGGGCTGGTGGTCCCGCACATCATCCGCATGGTGACCGGTCCGGGGCACCGCGTGCTGCTGCCCGCCAGCGCCCTGGGCGGAGGCCTGCTGCTGCTCGCCGCCGACCTGCTGGCCCGCACCGCGGCCGCTCCCGCCGAGATCCCCCTGGGCGTGGTCACCGCCGCGCTCGGCGGGCCGTTCTTCTTCTACCTACTCCACCGCACCCGCGCCAGGCAGGGGGGCTGGTCGTGATCCCCGCCCTCCGACGACGGGCCCGCGCAGCCCTCGCCCCCCTGTTCCGTCCGCCCGGGCGCCCGGACCCCGTCCCCGACGGCGCTCCCGTGGTGCGCGCGGCGGGGGTCACCGTCCGCCGGGGCGGACGCACCCTCCTGGACGGGGTGGACCTCACCGTCCGAGCCGGGGAGCTGGTGGCCCTGGTCGGCCCCAACGGCGCCGGGAAGTCCACGCTGCTCGGCGCCGTGTCCGGCGACCTCGCCGCGGGAACCGACCCCGGCTCCGACGGCGGAAGCGTGGAGCTCTTCGGGCGCGCCCTCGGCGCCTGGACTCCGCCCGAACTCGCCCTGCGCCGCGCGGTCCTACCCCAGGAGGCCGCGGTGAGCTTCCCGTTCTCCGTCTCCGAGCTGGTCGCCATGGGCCGCGCCCCCTGGGCCGGGCTCGCCGACCCCGGACGGGACGACGAGGCCGTCTCCGCCGCCATGGCGGCCACCGGCACCCTCCACCTGGCCGAACGCCGGTTCCCGAGCCTGTCGGGCGGCGAACGGGCACGCGTGATGCTCGCCCGCGTCCTGGCCCAGGACACCCGGCTGCTCATGCTCGACGAGCCCACCGCCGCGCTGGACATCCACCACCAGGAACTCGTCCTCACCATCGCGCGCACGCTCGCCGAGCGCGGAGGGGCGGTTATCGTGGTCCTGCACGATTTGGGGCTTGCGGCGGCCTACGCCCACCGTGTGGCGATACTCTCCGAGGGACGGATCGCCGCGCAGGGCCCTCCCGCTGAAGTGTTCACCGCATCCCTGCTCAGCGCCGTCTACCGGCACGAGGTCGAGGTCCTGCCGCATCCGAGGACCGGGATCCCGCTGGTCGTGCCCCTCCGGTAAGTCCACGGAGCACACGCGAGCCGTCCACAGGAGTAGGTCGTATTGGTGTCCACAACGGAACGACAGCCACAGGATGACCCCGGGTCCGGGGAGGGCCGACGCCGTTCCTCCGGCGGCCGCCGCCGCAAACCCCCGCCCCGGAGCCGGACCACGCCCGGCGACGTGGTGCGCGGCGTCGTCCGCTTCGTCGGCGAGATCATGCTCACCGCCGGTCTCCTCATGCTGTTCTACGCGGCCTACGAGGTGTACGGCTCCCAGTGGGAGACCGACCGCGAGCAGCAGGAACTCGCCCAGGGCCTGGAGGAGGCCTGGGCCGTGGCCGAGGAGCGCGGCCCCGACTCCGAGCCGCTGCCCGGCAGCGCCGACAGCCGCCTGTACATCCCGTCCCTGGACCTGGACTGGGTCGTCGTCAACGGCACCACCCAGGACGACATCCGCTACAGCCCCGGCCACTACACCGAGTACCCCAGCAGCCCCGGCCAGGCGGGCAACTACGCCATCGCCGCGCACCGTACCCCGGGCCTGTTCTGGGACATCGACCTGCTGGACAACGGCGACGTTCTGGTCCTGGAGGACTCCGAGAACTTCTACACCTACGAGGTGTTCAAGGAGGAGACGGTCCTGCCCACCGACGTGTGGGTGATCGAACCCGACCCGTTCGACGACGTCGAGGGCGCGGGCGAGACAGACCCGGAGAGGGCGATCATCACCCTCACCACCTGCGCGCCCAAGCTGGACAACACGCACCGCCTCATCGTGTGGGGCGAACTCGTCGAGACCACGCCCAAGTCGGAGGGCATGCCCGACTCGATCGCGCACATGGCCCCCGACGCCGACGAGAGCGAGTGAGGAGACCCGCATGTACGGCCTGATCTGGCGCATTCTGCCCGGACCCTGGATCTCCAAGTTCATCATGGCGCTCGGCCTGGTGGTCGGGGCCGCAGCCCTGCTGTGGTTCTTCGCGTTCCCGGCGATCTCCCCCCACATGCCGTTCAACGACGGCGCCATCGACGTCCAGGGCGCCGGCGGAGCCGGTGGGGGAGCCGGGACGGAGGGGGCCACCGAGTCGGGTGAGGCGCCCGCGGACTCCGGCGCCCCGGAGGAGCCCGAGACCACCGAGTGACACCCCGCGCGACATGCGCGCCCCGCGGGTCCCCCCCGACGACCGTCCGGAGACCCGCGGGGCTCGTGTGCGTTCGCGCCCGTATCCGCCCCTGCGCGGGCGTTCATGGGTGTTCGCGGGGGTGCCCCGGCTGCCCCGGGTGTGCGCGGCACCACGGTAAGCCGACCCTGTCCGGTCGGGGCGGCCCGCTAATCTCGAGCAGGTGAGTATCGGGGGACGAAACGCATGACGGTGACGCAGACCACGACCGAGGACCGCCTCAGCGGGCTCCGGGCCTGGCAGCGGGAGGCGTTCGAGGAGTACTTCCGCCGACAGCCGCGGGACTTCCTGGCGGTCGCCACGCCCGGCGCGGGCAAGACCACGTTCGCCCTCACCCTGGCGAGCGAACTCCTGCAGCGGCACGTCATCCGCTCCATCACCATCGTCTGTCCCACCGAGCACCTCAAGAAGCAGTGGGCCGAGGCAGCCGCGCGGTTCAACATCCCCATCGACCCCGACTTCCGCAACGGGCAGGGGGCCCTGGGCCGCCAGTACCTGGGCGCCGCGGTCACCTACGCGCAGGTCGCCGCCCACCCGGCCCTGCACCGCAACCGCACCGAGGCACGCAAGACCCTGGTGATCTTCGACGAGGTCCACCACGCCGGCGACGCCCTGTCCTGGGGCGACGCCGTCCGCGAGGCGTTCGACCCGGCGGCCCGGAGGCTCTCCCTGACCGGGACGCCCTTCCGGTCCGACATCAACCCCATCCCGTTCGTGGACTACGTCCAGGACACGGCCGGGGTGCGCCGCTGCTCGTGGGACTACAGCTACGGATACGGTCCGGCGCTGGCCGACGGCGTCGTGCGCCCGGTCATCTTCATGGCCTACTCCGGGGAGATGCGCTGGCGCACCCGCGCCGGGGACGAGCTGGCCGCCCGCCTGGGCGAGCCGCTCACCCAGGACGCCCTCTCCCAGGCCTGGCGGGCCGCCCTGGACCCCAAGGGCGACTGGATCAAACGGGTGCTCCAGGCCGCCGACCGGCGGCTCACCGAGGTCCGCAAGACCCACGCCGACGCCGGGGGCCTGGTGATCGCCAGCGACCACGAGAACGCCCGCGCCTACTCGAGGATCATCCGCCAGATCACCGGCAAGAGCGCCACCGTGGTGCTGTCCGACGACCCCACCGCGTCCAAGAAGATCTCCCGGTTCGCCGCGGGCGACGACCGGTGGATGGTCGCGGTGCGCATGGTGTCCGAGGGCGTGGACGTGCCCCGGCTGATGGTGGGCGTGTACGCCACCTCCACCAGCACCGCCCTGTTCTTCGCACAGGCCATCGGCCGGTTCGTGCGCGTGCGCAAACGAGGCGAGGTCGCCTCGGTGTTCCTGCCCTCGGTGCCCAACCTGCTGGAGTTCGCCGGGGACATGGAGCGCGAGCGCGACCACGTCCTGGACCGCACCCCCGCCGGGGACGACGAGTACCCGGAGGAGGACCTCCTCACGGAGGCGCGCAAGAAGCGGGACACCCCCGACGCGGGGGAGGAGCTGCCGTTCGAGACGATGGAGGCGTCGGCGGAGTTCGACCGCGCCCTCTACGACGGCAACGAGTACGGCGGCGTCCCCGGCTCCACCGAGGAGGAGGACTTCCTCGGCCTGCCCGGCCTGCTGGAGCCCCAGCAGGTGGCCCAGCTGCTGCGCAAGCGCAAGGACGACCTCAAGGCGGGGGAGATCAAGGCCCGCAAGAAGGAGGAGCCGGCCCGCGAGGAGGGTCCCACCCACGAGGTCCTGGCGAACCTGCGCCGCGAGCTCAGCGGGCTGGTCGGCGCCTGGCACCACCGCACCGGCAAACCGCACGGGGTGATCCACAACGAGCTGAGGCGCGCCTGCGGCGGGCCGCCGGTCGCCCAGGCCACCCCGGACCAGATCCGCGAGCGCATCGCCAAGCTCCGCGTCTGGGCGGTCGGCGGCAAGTAGACCGCGGTCCCCCTCCGGCGACACCCTTACGGACCAATCGGGCAAATACTTCGCAAGTCCACGCTTCGGATCAGTGGCTATACGTGTTCATTTCACTACAGTCCGTGAGATGATCGGACGAAGCGTACGCGGCGGGACGGCCGCGCTCTGGACCGGACTGGTGATGTGCGGACTCGCCCTGACCGGGGTCGTGGCGGGCACCGCACTGCCCGACCCCGCCGGGGCGGGCCCCGAACGGGCGGCCGCCGTCGACGGCGGCCCCGACTGCCCGCCGGGCACGCTCGCGCGACTGGCCGAACCGGGGGCGGGCCCCGGTGCCGACAGCGGGGAGCTCACCCCCGAACAGGCCGCCCACTACAACAGCCGGCTGCGCGAGGCCCTGCGCTCCCTGCGGTCGCACCAGATCGCCCCGCCGCACACGGTCCCCGTCGTCGTCCACGTCATCTCCGCCACCGACGGCCGGGGCCACGTGAGCGACGCCCGCATCGACGACCAGATCGAGGTCCTCAACACCGCCTACTCCGGCGGCTACGACGCCGCCGGGGCCGACACCGGCTTCCGCTTCACCCTCTCCGAGACCACCCGCACCGAGAACGACGAGTGGTTCTCCGACTTCGACGGCCACCGGGACGAGATCCGCTCCGAGCTGCGCCGCGGCGGCGCCGAAACGCTCAACGTCTACACCGCGGACCTCGGCTCCGGCCTGCTCGGCTACTCCAGCTTCCCGCAGGACTACGCCGACGCGCCCGACCAGGACGGCGTCGTCCTGGCCCACGACACCCTTCCCGGCGGCGGCCGCGAACGCTTCGACCTGGGCCACACCGGCACCCACGAGGTCGGCCACTGGCTCGGCCTGTTCCACACCTTCCAGAACGGCTGCACCACCCCGGGCGACTATGTCGGCGACACCCCCTACGAGCGCGAGGCCGCCGCCGGCTGCCCCGAGGGGCGCGACTCCTGCCCGCACCGCGCCGGCCGGGACCCGATCACCAACTTCATGGACTACAGCGACGACGACTGCATGACCCACTTCACCGAGGGCCAGTCCCGCCGCATGGCCGAGCACTGGGCGGCCTTCCGCTCCCCCCAGCGCCTCTGAGGGTCAGAGCGCGAGCAGCCTGCGCAGGACCGGCCCAACCCGGAACAGGACCGTGTCCTCGACCATCCCGAAGTTCCGCTCCAGCCGCAACGGCGGGACGGCGCGCAGGTCCTCGCACTCGGCGTGGCCGGTCTCCTTCAGCCCGGAGGAGCCCGGCCCGATCTCCACACGGGTCTGGCTCCTCCGATGTGCGCGGGTCAGCGGTACGGCCATGACCACCGGCGGGTGCGGGTCCGGCAGGGTCCCGGGGGAGCGGCGTGCCCGCGCGGGGACTCCGCACGGGCACGCCGATAGGCTTGGGGCATGGCAGCGAACACCTACCTGACCGGGATCAAGCCCACCGGCGACTTCCACCTGGGCAACTACGTCGGCGCGATCAAACCGGCCCTGGCGGCCGCGGAGGTCTACGACACCTACTACTTCGTCGCGGACTACCACGCGCTCAACACCGTCAAGGACGCGGACGAGCTCCGCCACAGCATCCGGTCCGGGGCTGCCACCTGGCTGGCGTGCGGGCTGGACCCGGCCAGGACGGTCATCTACCAGCAGTCCAAGGTCCCCGAGACCTTCGAGCTGACCACCATCCTGGCCGCCCTCACCCCCAAGGGCCTGATGAACCGGGCGCACGCCTACAAGGCCGCCCGCGACCGCAACAACGAGGCCGGGATCACCGACCTGGACGCCGGGGTCAACATGGGGCTGTTCAACTACCCCATCCTCATGGCCGCCGACATCCTCATCATGGAGGCCACCCACATCCCCGTGGGCCGCGACCAGTCCCAGCACATCGAGTACACCGCCGACATCGCCGGGTACTTCAACAACCGCTACGGCGGGGACGGGCAGGGGTACACCTTCCCCCTGCCCAAGGGCGTCATCGACGACAGCGAGGCGAGCATCCTCCCCGGCGTCGACGGCCGCAAGATGAGCAAGTCCTACGACAACCACATCCCGCTCTTCCTGCCGGAGAACAAGCTCAAGAAGGCGATCCGCCGCATCCCCACCGACTCCACGCCGGTCGAGGACCCCAAGGACCCCGACACCTCGGTGCCCTTCCAGCTCCTCACCCACTTCGCCGACGCCGACACGGTGGCCGACGTGCGCAAGCGCCTGGAGCAGGGCGGCATGGGCTGGGGCGACCTCAAGAACGAGCTGTTCGAGGCGGTCAACGCCGAGCTGGGCCCCAAGCGCGAGCGCTACGAGGAGCTCATGGCGAACCCCCGGGAGATCGAGGACATCCTCGAAGCCGGTTCGGTCCGGGCCCGCGAGCACGCCCGGTCCGTCCTGGACCGCGTCCGCGCCGCCATCGGCGTCGCCTGACACCGGTACACGCACGGGGGCGGCGGGATCCCTCCCGCCGCCCCCGCCCACGTCCGGAGAACCGCCGGCCCGGGCACGTCCGGTGTCCCCGGGCTGCCCGGCACGGAACTCGGGGCCGACGCCCCCGAGCGCACCGGCACGCTCACCCCGCCCGAGGGCCGCGCCCCGGCGGAGGGCTTCGCCCGCGACGGCGCCGGCCACGCGCACGACACTTTCCCGGCCTCTCGCCGCCGGGACCCGGGACCGGAGCGGATCGCCGTCCCCGCCGACGTCCGGTACGGCGCAGCGGACACCTTCCACCCGCCGGACCGCGCCGACCTGCCCGCCCGCCGCATCCCCGGCGCCGGCCGCCACCTGGTGGAGGGGAGGGCGGCCCGTTGCCGTGGGCCCGGCCCGGGGAGATCCCGCGCACCCTGCTCGCCCGCCTCTGAAACGGCGGAGGGCGGGGCCGCACGGCCCCGCCCTCCCCCCGCACGTTCGCGGTCAGCCGACCCGGGGCTCGCCCTCCAGGGCCACGCCCGCCTCGTCCAGCTGCGCCAGCGCCGCGTCCACGGTCGGCCGCGCCACCCCCGCCGTCAGGTCGAGCAGCACCCGCGTCCGCAGCCCCTCCCGCACGGCGTCCAGCGCGGTCGCCCGGACGCAGTGGTCGGTGGCGATGCCCACCACGTCCACCTCGTCCACGCCGCGCTCGCGCAGCCAGTCCGCCAGCGTCGTCCCGCCGTCCCCGGCCGTCCCCTCGAAACCGCTGTAGGCGGCCGTGTACCGGCCCTTGCTGAAGACCTCCTCGGCCAGCGAGGCGTCGAAGTCCGGATGGAACTCCACCCCCGGCGTGCCCACCTCGCAGTGCCGCGGCCAGCTGTCCACGAAGTCCGGCTCCTCCGAGAAGTGCGGTCCCGGATCGATGTGGTAGTCGCGGGTCGCGACCACGTGGTCGTACCCGCCCGAGCGGGCGTGCCCGGTGACGGCGGCCGCCGTCGCGGCACCCCCGGCCACCGCCAGGCTGCCGCCCTCACAGAAGTCGTTCTGCACGTCCACCACGATGAGCGCCCTGGTCATGCCGCCACCCCTTTCTCCTGGAACCCGTCGGTCAATGGAACACGGTCGGCAGGGCGGCCTCGCCCCGCGACATCCGCAGTGCCTGCTCGGGCAGCTCGGCGACCACCGCGCGGTGCCGCTCGCGGGCCTCGTGCACGCTCTCGCGGCCCACCACCTCGCCGTCCGTCACCAGCGGGCGCAGCAGCGGCCGGGTCCCCACCGCCTCCTGCGGCTCGTACGGGAACACCTCCTCGGCGACCGCGATCCCCTTGTCGTCCAGCCGGCGCACCGACCACTTGCGGCCGCCCCGGCTGGGCTTGCCCACCGACCGCTTGGCCACCGGCTCCAGGGGCAGGCCCGCCTCCGTCCCGCGCGCCCGCGCCACCAGCTTGTACACCAGCGACACCGTCGGCGCGCCCGAACCGGTCACCAGGGACGTACCCACCCCGTACCCGTCCACGGGAGCCACGGCCAGGGCCTGGATGGAGAGCTCGTCCAGGTCGCCGGTCACCACGATCCGGGTGTCCCGGGCGCCGAGCGAGTCCAGCTGCTCCCGTACCCGGCCCGCCGTGGCCGCCAGGTCGCCGGAGTCGATGCGCACCGCGCCCAGCTCCGGTCCGGCCAGCTCGACCGCGGTACGGACGGCCCGCTCCACGTCGTAGGTGTCCACCAGCAGGGTCGTCTGCTTGCCCAGCGAGTCCAGCTGTGCCGTGAAGGCGTGCCGCTCGCTGTCGTGCAGCAGGGTGAAGGCGTGCGCCGCGGTGCCGCCGGTGGGCACCCCGTACGAGCGCCCCGCCTCCAGGTTGGAGGAGGTGGCGAACCCGGCCACGTACGCGGCGCGCGCGGCCGACACGGCCGCCGCCTCGTGGGTGCGGCGCGAACCCATCTCGATGAGCGGCCGATCGCCCGCCGCCACCACCATCCGGCTCGCAGCGGACGCGATGGCGCTGTCGTGGTTGTAGACCGACAGGGCGAGGGTCTCCAGGATCACCGCCTCGGCGAACGTGCCCTCCACGACCAGGATGGGGGAGCCGGGGAAGTAGGCCTCGCCCTCGCCGTAGCCCCACACGTTCCCCGAGAACCGGTACTCCGACAGCCACCGCAGCGTCGTGTCGTCCACCACACCGTGGTCGGACAGGAAGTCCAGTTCCTCGGTGCGGAAGCGGAACCGCTCCAGCAGTTCCAGGAACCGCCCGGTCCCCGCCACGACGCCGTAGCGGCGCCCCTCGGGCAGCCGCCGGGCGAACATCTCGAATACCGACGGCCGGGCGGCGGCCCCGCTGTGCAGGGCGGCCTGGAGCATCGTCAGCTCGTAGTGGTCGGTCAGCAGCGCACTGCCGCCATGCTCGTTCATGCGCACGAGCCTAATCCGTGGGGTCCCGCGGCCGGACGCCGACCTGCCCCGTGCAGCACCGGAGCGACCTCGGACGACATTAACAATACCCATTCGGTTGGTAGGGAAATTTGTTCCGATACCCTGGGACGCATGCTGAGGATTGATCGCTCGATCTACGACCAGATCGTCGCCCACGCCCGCCGCGACCACCCGGACGAGGCCTGCGGCATCGTGGCCGGCCCGGTGGGCTCCGACCGTCCCGAGCGGTTCGTCGAGATGATCAACGCCGAGCGGTCCCCGACCTTCTACCGGTTCGACTCCCTCGAACAGCTGAAGGTCTGGCGGGAGATGGACGACCGCGACGAGGAACCCGTCGTGATCTACCACTCCCACACGGCCACCGAGGCCTACCCCTCGCGCACCGACATCTCCTACGCCTCCGAACCCGGTGCCCACTACGTGCTCGTGTCCACCAGGGACCCCGAGACCGTGGAGTTCCGCTCCTACCGCATCCTGGACGGCGAGGTCACCGAGGAGCCGGTCGAGGTCACCGGCGCCCCGGCCGACCGGTAGCGCCGGGCACCCGCCCCCGACGGGGCCCGCGGAATGGCCGCGGGAACGCCCCTGTTGGGAATGTACGCACACCAACCACGTTCACGGGAAGACACACCTATGGCCATCGAGGTCCGCATCCCCACCATCCTGCGCAACCTGACCGGCGACGCCAAGGTCGTCGAGGGCAGCGGCGACACCCTGGGCGAGCTGTTCGCCGACCTGGACAGCCGCTACCCGGGCATCGGCGCGCGCCTGGTGGAGGACGGCAAGCTGCGCCGCTTCATCAACGTGTACCTCAACGACGAGGACGTGCGCTTCGCCGGCGGCCTGGAGGCGAAGCTCTCCGACGGCGACAGCGTCACCGTCCTGCCCGCCGTGGCCGGCGGAAGCCGCTAGGCCCGTCCCATGCGTTACGACTCCCTGCTCGACTCCCTCGGCGGCACGCCGCTCGTCGGCCTGCCCCGGCTCTCGCCCTCGGCGGACGTCCGGCTGTGGGCGAAGCTGGAGGACCGCAACCCGACCGGGTCCATCAAGGACCGAACCGCGTTCTTCATGATCGAACAGGCGGAGAAGGACGGGCTGCTCTCCCCCGGCTGCACCATCCTGGAGCCGACGTCGGGGAACACCGGCATCTCCCTGGCGATGGTGGCCAAGCTGCGCGGCTACCGCATGGTCTGCGTGATGCCGGAGAACACCTCGGCCGAACGCAAGCAGCTCCTCGCCATGTGGGGCGCCGAGGTCCACTTCTCCGACGCGGCCGGCGGCTCCAACGAGGCGGTCCGCGTCGCCAAGGAGATGGCCGCGGAACACCCCGACTGGGTGATGCTCTACCAGTACGGCAACCCGGCCAACGCCCGGGCCCACTACGAGACGACGGGTCCCGAGATCCTCGCGGACCTGCCGGAGATCACCCACTTCGTGGCGGGCCTGGGCACCACCGGAACGCTCATGGGCGCGGGCCGCTACCTGCGCGAGCACAAGCCCGACGTGCGGATCGTCGCGGCCGAGCCGCGCTACGGCGAGCTGGTGTACGGCCTGCGCAACCTCGACGAGGGGTTCGTGCCGGAGCTGTACGACGAGTCGGTGCTGACCACGCGGTTCTCCGTGCCCTCCGACGCCGCCCTCAGGCGGACCCGGGAACTCCTGGACAAGGAGGGCATCTTCGCCGGGGTCTCCACCGGCGGGGCGCTGCACGCCGCGCTGGGCGTGGCCCGCAAGGCCGAACAGGCCGGGGAGCGCGCCGACATCGCGTTCGTCATCGCGGACGCCGGGTGGAAGTACCTCTCCACCGGCGCCTACGAGGGCACCCTGGAGGAGGCGGAGGAGCGCCTCGACGGCCAGCTCTGGGCCTGAACCACCGGGCCCGGCCGCCGGGCCGGACCACGGGGCGGCATCCCGGTCGCGGGATGCCGCCCCTCGGTGTTCGGGGCCGCCGGTGTTCGGGGCCGGCGGGGCCGCCGCCCGGAGGCGCGCGGACCACTCCCGCGCATGCCCCCACCAGGCCGGGAGCGGACCGTAATACGCCCGGAACGAATCACCCGGAACGTGTCATATGGTGTGAAAAATTCACACGTGATCGAGGTCGCGTGAGATGCAGGACACATTTTGTACCACCCGGGCGGGCATTGGGGTAGACCCGTAACAACGGGACAACCGCTGAACCAGCCGCCATCCGTACTCCGCGCACACGGTCGAGGGGGTGCCACGGAGTTGCGCGGCCCTTCGAGAAGGCGACGACGACGTGCGACTCACGATTATCGGGTCCTCCGGGAGCTTCCCGGGGCCGGACAGCCCCGCCTCCTGTTACCTGGTCGAGGCCGACGGCTTCCGCCTGCTCCTCGACATGGGCAACGGCGCTCTGGGCGCGCTCCAGCGGCACATCGACATCTACTCCGTCGACGCCGTCTACCTCAGCCACCTGCACGCCGACCACTGCTTCGACCTGTGCTCCTACTGGGTCGCCCGCATGTTCCACCCCCAGGGCGCCAAACCCAGGATCCCCGTCTACGGCCCGAGCGGGGTCGCCGAGCGCGTCGCCGAGGCCTACGGCCTGGAGCCCGACCCCGGCATGACCGAGGTCTTCGACTTCCACGAACTCACCCCGGGCGCCCTCGACATCGGCCCGTTCTCCGTCCGCGTGGACCACGTCAACCACCCGGTGGAGGCCTTCGGCATCCGCCTGGAGCACGGCGGGGCGAGCATGGCCTACTCCGGCGACACCGGCGCCTGCGACTCCCTCGTGGACCTGGCCGCCGACACGGACCTGTTCCTGTGCGAGGCCGCCTTCCAGGACCACCTCGACCACCCCAAGGACATGCACCTCACCGGCAGCGAGGCGGGCGAGCACGCCGGCCGCGCCCGGGCGCGCAGCCTGCTGCTCACCCACCTGGTGCCGTGGAACGACGACGCCGTCACCCTGGCCGAGGCCCGGTCCACCTACGACGGCCCCATCGACCTGGCGCGCAGCGGGCGGGTCCACACCATCGGCGGCTGAGCCGGCGGACCCGCGGCAGTGGTGTGGATCCCATCCGCACACGCCTTCGCGGCTCCCGCCCCCGGCGGGACCGCGCACGTATACGCTCTTGACCATGGCCCGACCTGACGGACGAGTTCCGACCCAACTCCGCCCCGTGACGATCACCCGCAACTGGCTGCGCCAGGCGGAAGGCTCCGCGCTCATCGAGTTCGGGGACACCCGAGTGCTCTGCGCCGCCACCGTCGAGGACGGTGTCCCGCGCTGGCGCCGGGGCACCGGCGAGGGGTGGGTCACCGCCGAATACGCGATGCTGCCCCGCGCCACCGACACCCGCGGCGCCCGCGAGTCCGTGCGCGGCAAGATCGGCGGCCGCACCCACGAGATCTCCCGCCTCATCGGCCGCTCCCTGCGGGCGGTCGTCGACTTCAAGGCGATGGGGGAGCACACGATCACCCTGGACTGCGACGTGCTCCAGGCCGACGGCGGCACCCGCACCGCCGCCATCACCGGCGCCTACGTGGCCCTCGCCGACGCGATGAAGTGGCTGCGCAAGCGCCGCAACCTCAAGAACAACCCGCTCACCGGCTCGCTGGCGGCGGTGAGCGTCGGCGTCGTCCAGGGCCAGCCCCGGCTGGACCTCAACTACCTGGAGGACTCCGTCGCCGACACCGACATGAACGTCGTCGTCACCGGCGACGGCAGGTTCATCGAGGTGCAGGGCACCGCCGAGGGCGCGGCGTTCGACCGCGAGCTGCTCGACAAGCTGCTCGACCTGGCGGTCGCCGGCTGCGAGGAGCTGACCGTCCACCAGAAGAAGGCCCTGGCGGAGTGACCGTGCTCAACGGCACCCGGATCGGCGGCGTCGCCGGAGAAGGGGGAAACGTGAAGATCGTGCTGGCCACCCGCAACGCCAAGAAGGTGCCCGAGCTGCGCGCCATCCTCGCGGACGCCGGGGTGACCGCCCAGGTGCTGTCCCTGGAGGCCTTCCCGGACGCCCCGGAGGTGCCCGAGACCGAGCCGACGTTCGTCGGCAACGCCCTGCTCAAGGCCCGCGCCATCGCCGCCCACACCGGGCTGCCCGCGGTCGCCGACGACTCGGGGCTGAGCGTCGACGAGCTGCGGGGAATGCCGGGCGTGCTGTCGGCCCGGTGGGCCGGCCGCTTCGGCGCGCAGGACCAGGACCGGGCCAACCTGCAGCTGGTCCTGGACCAGCTGGCGGACACGCCGCCGGAGCGCCGCGGAGGATCGTTCGTGTGCGCGGCGGCCCTGGTGCTGCCCGACGGCACCGAGGTGGTCGCGGAGGGGGAGGTGCGCGGCCGGGTGATCGCGGAGCCCCGGGGGGAGAACGGGTTCGGCTACGACCCGGTCTTCGTCCCGGAGGGGGACCGGCGCACCACGGCGGAGCTGACCCCGGAGGAGAAGAACGCCATCAGCCACCGGGGGATCGCCTTCCGGAAGCTGGCGGCGGAGATCGCCGCGATGGTCTGAGCCCGGTACCGGCGTACCGAGGTGTACCGAGGGGGCGGCCCGCACCGGGCCGCCCCCTCGGCGTCGGAGCGGTGGCGGGGCGGGGTGATGGACGGTGGGCGGCGGGCTGTGGGGCCGTCGCCCGAAAAATCACCCGGAGCAGGTTTGGGGTCGATGTGCGGGGGCAGATCCACCCTCGTACGACGAAACGGCCGCGGCCGAAGAGGATCCCCGGTGTGGGGGGTCCGGAACCCGCGGCGACCGCCTGCGGGCAGGGGATCCCACCCCGCCGAACAGGCGATTTGACGTCCACAGGACTGTTGCCTACACTCGAACGAGTCGCTGCGGGACGGCGAGCGCCCTGAGGGCGTGTTCGGCCCCGGACCGCGCACTCGCGACAACCCTTCTTTCTTCGACTACGGCCAGAGCGTCACGGGCATGCGCCCGGAGGCGGTAAGGTCGGAGGGCCGCACCGGAAACGGGAACGGCGAAGAAGAGAACAGGAATTCTTCACTCCTGGTCGGTTGATTCCGAGAAAACGCCGGTTTGGCGGGACACGGAAACACTGATAAAGTGAGGACACAACAAAGCGGAAACGCAGACGCCTTCCACGGAAGAGCGACCGGGAACACATCCTGGGGCTTGTACGGGAAGAGCGGTTGCTTCTTGAGAACTCAACAGCGCGTGTTCGATTTTTACAGCCAAGTTTGTTTTGGCCCCGTCACACGACGATCAGTGAGATCGGAGTGTGCGAGGTTCCTTTGATTGGACCAGAAGGACATTGAGCCAGACGGTTCGGTCAGGATTTTCTTCTAGGTTTCCGCACCCCTTTCGGGGTGGCGGTGCAAGACCTTTATGGAGAGTTTGATCCTGGCTCAGGACGAACGCTGGCGGCGTGCTTAACACATGCAAGTCGAGCGGTAAGGCCCTTCGGGGTACACGAGCGGCGAACGGGTGAGTAACACGTGAGCAACCTGCCCCTGACTCCGGGATAAGCGGTGGAAACGCCGTCTAATACCGGATACGACCCTCTTCCGCATGGTCGAGGGTGGAAAGTTTTTCGGTCGGGGATGGGCTCGCGGCCTATCAGCTTGTTGGTGGGGTAACGGCCTACCAAGGCGATTACGGGTAGCCGGCCTGAGAGGGCGACCGGCCACACTGGGACTGAGACACGGCCCAGACTCCTGCGGGAGGCAGCAGTGGGGAATATTGCGCAATGGGCGAAAGCCTGACGCAGCGACGCCGCGTGGGGGATGACGGCCTTCGGGTTGTAAACCTCTTTTACCACTCACGCAGGCTCCGCGTTCTCGCGGGGTTGACGGTAGGTGGGGAATAAGGACCGGCTAACTACGTGCCAGCAGCCGCGGTAATACGTAGGGTCCGAGCGTTGTCCGGAATTATTGGGCGTAAAGAGCTCGTAGGCGGCGTGTCGCGTCTGCTGTGAAAGACCGGGGCTTAACCCCGGTTCTGCAGTGGATACGGGCATGCTAGAGGTAGGTAGGGGAGACTGGAATTCCTGGTGTAGCGGTGAAATGCGCAGATATCAGGAGGAACACCGGTGGCGAAGGCGGGTCTCTGGGCCTTACCTGACGCTGAGGAGCGAAAGCATGGGGAGCGAACAGGATTAGATACCCTGGTAGTCCATGCCGTAAACGTTGGGCGCTAGGTGTGGGGACTTTCCACGGTTTCCGCGCCGTAGCTAACGCATTAAGCGCCCCGCCTGGGGAGTACGGCCGCAAGGCTAAAACTCAAAGGAATTGACGGGGGCCCGCACAAGCGGCGGAGCATGTTGCTTAATTCGACGCAACGCGAAGAACCTTACCAAGGTTTGACATCACCCGTGGACCTGCAGAGATGTGGGGTCATTTAGTTGGCGGGTGACAGGTGGTGCATGGCTGTCGTCAGCTCGTGTCGTGAGATGTTGGGTTAAGTCCCGCAACGAGCGCAACCCTTGTTCCATGTTGCCAGCACGTAATGGTGGGGACTCATGGGAGACTGCCGGGGTCAACTCGGAGGAAGGTGGGGACGACGTCAAGTCATCATGCCCCTTATGTCTTGGGCTGCAAACATGCTACAATGGCCGGTACAATGGGCGTGCGATACCGTGAGGTGGAGCGAATCCCTAAAAGCCGGTCTCAGTTCGGATTGGGGTCTGCAACTCGACCCCATGAAGGTGGAGTCGCTAGTAATCGCGGATCAGCAACGCCGCGGTGAATACGTTCCCGGGCCTTGTACACACCGCCCGTCACGTCATGAAAGTCGGCAACACCCGAAACTTGTGGCCTAACCCTTCGGGGAGGGAGTGAGTGAAGGTGGGGCTGGCGATTGGGACGAAGTCGTAACAAGGTAGCCGTACCGGAAGGTGCGGCTGGATCACCTCCTTTCTAAGGAGTCTTTTCAGGCCAACACTTTTCCTATGGTTGGCCGGACTCGAAAGTGGACCTGCTGAACCCATGGTTGATCTGTGGTGTTCCGGTGGGATTGGTTGTAATGGATTGGTCGGACTTCACCTCCAAGGGTCCTAGAAGCCTTGGAGGGCGCGTTGTTGGGTGTCTGAGGAAGCAACCCTTGTGGTTGGTTCCCGCGGACCGCCTCTGAGAACTCTCAGAAGCCTGTGGGCCTGGTTCCCTTGTCTCCGCTGTGTGCGGGGGTGGGGGTTCTCGGTTGTCCGGGTGGGTGAGTGGTAGCAGGGTATGCGGTTGGTGTTTTGATTTGTGAATAGTGTGCGCGAGCATCTTGTTATCTGTAGTGGCCAAGTGATAGTGGCATACGGTGGATGCCTTGGCACCAGGCGCCGATGAAGGACGTGGGAGGCCGCGATAGGCCACGGGGAGCTGTCAACCGAGCTTTGATCCGTGGGTGTCCGAATGGGGAAACCTAGCCCGAGTTGTATCGGGTTGCCGCCGCCTGAATGTATAGGGCGGTTGGTGGTGACGCGGGGAAGTGAAACATCTCAGTACCCGTAGGAAGAGTAAACAACAGTGATTCTCCTAGTAGTGGTGAGCGAACGGGGAAGAGGCTAAACCGTGCGCGTGTGATAGACGGCAGTCGTTGCGTGTGCGGGGTTGTGGGGCGTGTCTTTTCGGGTCTGCCGGCCCGGAGCGTTGATGGTTCTTCTAGCTGAATCCGTTGGGAAGCGGTACCGGAGTGGGTGAGAGTCCCGTAGGTGAAGGAAGAATCTGAGCGTTGACGCTGTCCCCGAGTAGCGCGGAGCCCGAGGAATTCCGTGTGAATCTGGCAGGACCACCTGCTAAGCCAAAATACGTCCTGGTGACCGATAGTGCACTAGTACCGTGAGGGAAAGGTGAAAAGTGCCCCGGTGAGGGGTCGTGAAATAGTACCTGAAACCGTGTGCTGTCAAGCCGTCAGAGCTGGATCTTGTGTCTGGTGATGGCGTGCCTTTTGAAGAATGAGCCTGCGAGTCATGGTGTGTGGCGAGGTTAACCCGGGTGGGGTAGCCGTAGGGAAACCGAGTCTGAATAGGGCGTTTGAGTCGCATGCTGTGGACCCGAAGCGGAGTGATCTACCCATGTCCAGGGTGAAGCGGGGGTAAGACCTCGTGGAGGCCCGAACCCACCAGGGTTGAAAACCTGGGGGATGAGGTGTGGGTAGGGGTGAAAGGCCAATCAAACTCCGTGATAGCTGGTTCTCCCCGAAATGCATTTAGGTGCAGCGTTGCGTGTTTCTTGCCGGAGGTAGAGCTACTGTTTGGCTGATGGGCCCGACAAGGTTACTGACGTCAGACAAACTCCGAATGCCGGTTAAGTGAAGCGTGGCAGTGAGACTGCGGGGGATAAGCTTCGTAGTCGAGAGGGAAACAGCCCAGATCATCAGCTAAGGCCCCTAAGCGTGTGCTAAGTGGGAAAGGTTGTGGAGTTGCTGAGACAACCAGGAGGTTGGCTTAGAAGCAGCCATCCTTTAAAGAGTGCGTAATAGCTCACTGGTCAAGTGGTTCTGCGCCGATAATGTAGCGGGGCTTAAGCACACCGCCGAAGCTGTGGAGCCCGGTTTTTGCCGGGTTGGTAGGGGAGCGTCGTGCGTTCGGTGAAGCCGCCGAGTGATCGTGTGGTGGAGGGCGTGCGAGTGAGAATGCAGGCATGAGTAGCGAAAGCAACGTGAGAAACGTTGCCGCCGATTGACTAAGGGTTCCTGGGGCAGGTTAATCCGCCCAGGGTGAGTCTGGACCTAAGGCGAGGCCGACAGGCGTAGTCGATGGATAACGGGTTGATATTCCCGTACCCGTGCACGAGCGCCCAGTATCGAATCAGGTGATGCTAACCACGCTGGTGGGTTTCCGGTCCTTCGGGACTGGTTGCTTTACCGGTCTGGGATCCGAGCTTGTAGTAGGTAAGTGATGGGGTGACGCAGGAGGGTAGCTCTACCCGGCGGTGGTTGTCCGGGGGTAAGCGTGTAGGCTGGGGGGTTGGTAAATCCGCCTCCCGTGAAGGCTGAGACGTGATGCGGAGCCGTTTTAGGCGAAGTGAGTGATCCCATGCTGTCGAGAAAAGCCTCTAGCGAGTTCGTGAGCGGCCAGTACCCTAAACCGACGCAGGTGGTCAGGTAGAGAATACCGAGGCGTTCGGGTGAACCATGGTTAAGGAACTCGGCAAATTGTCCCCGTAACTTTGGGAGAAGGGGAGCCCTGTCTGGTGAAGGCCTTCGCGGCTGGAGCTGGGTGGGGTCGCAGATAGCGGGGGGAAGCGACTGTTTATTAAAAACACAGGTCCGTGCGAAGTCGTAAGACGCTGTATACGGACTGACGCCTGCCCGGTGCTGGAACGTTAAGAGGACCGGTCAATGGGGGTTCGCCCCTGTGAAGCTGGGAATCTAAGCGCCAGTAAACGGCGGTGGTAACTATAACCATCCTAAGGTAGCGAAATTCCTTGTCGGGTAAGTTCCGACCTGCACGAATGGCGTAACGACTTCCCCACTGTCTCAACCATGGGCCCGGTGAAATTGCACTACGAGTAAAGATGCTCGTTTCGCGCAGCAGGACGGAAAGACCCCGGGACCTTCACTATAGCTTGACATTGGTGTTTGGGATGGTTTGTGTAGGATAGGTGGGAGCCGGTGAAGCTATCACGCTAGTGGTGGTGGAGGCGTTGGTGAAATACCACTCTGACTGTTTCGGGCATCTAACCTTGGGCCGTGATCCGGTTCGGGGACAGTGTCTGGTGGGTAGTTTAACTGGGGCGGTTGCCTCCCAAAGAGTAACGGAGGCGCCCAAAGGTTCCCTCAGCCTGGTTGGTAATCAGGTGTTGAGTGTAAGTGCACAAGGGAGCTTGACTGTGAGACGGACGTGTCGAGCAGGAGCGAAAGCTGGGACTAGTGATCCGGCACCGGCGTGTGGAAGCGGTGTCGCTCAACGGCTAAAAGGTACCCCGGGGATAACAGGCTGATCTTCCCCAAGAGTCCATATCGACGGGATGGTTTGGCACCTCGATGTCGGCTCGTCGCATCCTGGGGCTGGAGTTGGTCCCAAGGGTTGGGCTGTTCGCCCATTAAAGCGGCACGCGAGCTGGGTTTAGAACGTCGTGAGACAGTTCGGTCCCTATCCGCTGTGCGCGTTGGAGACTTGAGAAGGGCTGTCCCTAGTACGAGAGGACCGGGACGGACGAACCTCTGGTGTGCCAGTTGTCCTGCCAAGGGCATGGCTGGTTGGCTACGTTCGGGAGGGATAACCGCTGAAAGCATCTAAGCGGGAAGCTTGCTTCGAGATGAGGTCTCCTGCCTCCTTTGAGAGGGTAAGGCTCCCTATAGACGATGGGGTTGATAGGCCGGGTGTGGAAGCCTTGTGAGGGGTGGAGCTGACCGGTACTAATAGGCCGAGGGCTTGTCCGCTGCAGATAATTGGGTGCTCGCGCATACGTTTCACATAGCTGGTGGAAATGTTTCCCGGCTTCGGGGCTCTTTGTTGGGGTTTCGGGGTGTGGGTGTTGGTTTCCGTGGTGGTTATGGTGGGAGGGTCACACCCGGTTACATTCCGAACCCGGTCGTTAAGTCTCCTTGCGCTGATGGTACTGCCCTGTGGTGGGGTGGGAGAGTAGGTTGCTGCCACGGTTTTTTGTCGGGTTGAGAGCCCCCTCGGTTGAGGGGGCTTTCCCTGTTTGTGGGGTGTGTTGTGGGGGGTCGTCTTTTGGGGCGGCCCCCCTTTTTTTGTTTTGGGTGGGTGGTGGGGGTGGGAGAACCTCGGCCCGGGCTTCAGGGGGTTTCCCGTCGGACCGGGGTCCTTGGCCACAGCCGGAGGGTGGGCCTCGGCCTTGACCCCAGGGGGTTGGGGGAGGGAGAACCGGGACCTGCACCGCAGGGGGTGAAAGCGGGGAAGAACCTCGGCCCGCACTCCAGGGGGGTAGGCGGACTTGGAGGTTTCCAGGAGGGTCACCATCTGGGGCGGAGCTCCCGGGTCTCCTTCCCCCAACCCCCCTGTGCCTGGGGCGGGGAGCCCTCCTGCGGCTTTCACCCCCTGGGGCGGAGGCCCGAGCGATGCCCTCCGGCTGTGGCCGAGGGTCCCAGGAAAAGACAACAACCCCTCTGCGGCGCGGACCCCGGTTTCCTTCTTCCTCGCCCCCCTGTGTCCGGGGCGGGAAACCCTCCCGCGGCCTTCACCCCCTGCGGCGGAGGCACCCACAAGGGTTCAGGGCCTGGGGCCAAGCCCTCCAGTCCGATGAGAAACCCTCGGGCACCAGCCACAGCCCTCCTCCCCGACCCCCTGTATCCAGGCCGGGAAACCCACCCGCGTCCTTCCACCTCCCTGCGGCGGAGGTTCCGCCCCTTCCCCCTCAGCGCCCTGGGGCCGGGGCCGGGAGACCCCCCGTCCTCGCCCCAGGGGCGGCAGGTCGCAGGTGGCGGGTGGGCGGTGGGACAATTCACCCATGACGATTCCCATGCCCGCCGACCTGCTGTCCGCCGCCGAGGCGGCCAAAGGCTTCATGCCCACCGACGAGGGCACCGCGCTGTACGAGACCGCCCTGCGTTACGCCTCCGTCGGGCCCATCGTCGAGATCGGCACCTACTGCGGCAAGTCCACGATCTTCCTGGGCGCCGCCGCCCGTGCCACCGGTGTGAAGGTCATCACGGTGGACCACCACCGCGGTTCCGAGGAGCACCAGGAGGGCTGGGAGTACCATGACGCGACGCTCGTCGACGCGGAGACCGGGAGGTTCGACACCCTCCCGCACTTCCGCCGGACGATCACCCGGGCGGGGCTGGACGACGAGGTCGTCGCCGTGGTGGGCCGGTCCTCCGCCGTGGCCTCGGTGTGGGGGACTCCGCTGGGGATGCTGTTCATCGACGGCGGCCACAGTGAGGAGGCAGCGCAGGCCGACTACGCCGGCTGGAGTCCGCACGTGGCCCCCGGCGGTGCGCTGGTCATCCACGACGTCTTCCCGAACCCCGAGGACGGCGGGCGTCCGCCCCACAACATCTACCTGCGGGCCCTGGACTCCGGCCGGTTCAAGGAGGTCGCCGCGGTCGGTTCGATGCGGGTCCTGGAGCGGATCTCCTGAGGCCTCCCCGGGCTCCGTCCCGGGGTTTCCTCCGCCGCTCCGGTGCGCCTGACAGGGGGCGGCCTCGGACACACCTACGCTGGGTAAGCCTTCGGTAAGAAGTCACCACCCGGTTATGGATTCGGCCTTGACATGGTTACGGCCCGGTATCGTGTCGAGGAGGGGCGGAGCGATGGCGGCGTTATCCCCCGAAAGACCGCTTCGGTCCCGACTTCACTGAACCGATCCGGGGCAGTTGCGCGTCAAACACCAGGACGGCACGGTGCCGGACGTGATTTGCCATGGGGGCGGGGAGCTGAGCGAGAGCACGAACGGCGCGAACGGGGCGGATGGGCAGCGCCCCGAGCATGACGAGGACGTCGCGCCGGAGACCAAAGACACCTCTGCCGAGGAGCTGCCCGGCGCCGGAGAGGACACGGCCGGTGGCGCCTCGTCCACCGGTGGTGGCGAGGGCGCCGGTTCGGCGTCCGATTCCGGACCCATCACTTTCAAGACGAGCGGCACCTTCTTCCGCGAGCGTGTCGCTCAGGTGCTCGCGGAGCAGGGCTTCGACTCCCCGGAGGGCAGGGGGGAGGCGGAGTCCACGGGTGAGCCCGCCGCCGGGGCCGAAACCCAGGTGACCGGAACCCCCGCCGGCCAGGAGCCCGAAAAGACGCCCGAGCGCGAGGAGCCTCGGGAAGAGGCCCGGACGCTGTCCGCCGCCGTGGAGGACGCCGGTGCGGCGGCCGCGGCCGGGGAGGCCCGGACGCCGGACGCCGTGAGTCCTGTGGCCCACGGACCGCAGGGCTCGGGGAAGGAGTCCGGGGCGGCCTCGTGGACGCACGTTCCCGCGCCCGACGAGGGCCCGGACGGTGCGGCCGCGGCCGGGGAGGCCCCGACGCCGGACGCCGTGCGTCCTGTGGCCCACGGACCGCAGAGCGCGGGGAACGAGTCCGGGGCGGCCTCGTGGACACACGTTCCCGCGCCCGACGAGGGCCCGGAGGGGGCGGGCGCCGTGCCGCCCGCCGGTGCCGCGCCCACGCCCGAGGGCCCGGCCGAGTCCGCGGCCGAGGCCGAGGCGCTGTGGCCGCAGCCCCAGCGGCTGTCCAGCTACGTCGGCGCCTCCGCCGGCGGCCGTCCGCCGCAGGGTCCCGGCGGCCCCACCGGTCCGGGAGGCCCGGGTGGTCCGGGAGGCACCGGTGGACCGGAAGGTCCAGCCGGGAGCGGTCCCGGCAAGGGCAAGAAGAAGGGCAAGCGCAAGAAGCCGCTCTGGTGGCGGATCCTGCGCACCTTCCTCATCGCCGCCGGGCTGATGGTCATCATCGCCTGCGGTGCCTTCGCGTACTTCTACACCACCGTCGAGGTCCCCGACGCGGCCAAGGCCGACGCCGTGGAGCAGGGCTCCACCTTCTACTTCGGTGACGGGGAGACCGAGTTCGCCTACCGGGGCACCGACCGCGACCCGGTGTCCTACGAGGAGATGACCGAGGGCGGCGACCACGTCGTGGAGGCCGTCATCTCCGCGGAGGACCGCGGGTTCTGGACCGAGCCGGGCGTCTCCGTGCGGGGCACCACCCGCGCCGTGTGGTCGACCGTCACCGGTAGACAGGTCCAGGGCGGGTCCACCATCACCCAGCAGATGGTCCGCAACTACTACGAGGGCGTCTCCTTCGAGCAGACCGTCTCGCGGAAGATCCAGGAGATCATCATCTCCATCAAGGTCGACCAGAGCGAGTCCAAAGAATGGGTGATGGAGCAGTACCTCAACACCATCTACTTCGGCCGTCAGGCCTACGGTGTCCAGGCCGCCGCGCAGGCCTACTACGACAAGGACGTCAACGAGCTGACCCCGGAGGAGGCCGCCTTCCTGGCCGCCGCCATCCAGCAGCCGACTCCGTTCGGTGAGGCCGACGTCAACACCACGCCGGAGATGGAGCAGCGCTGGCGCTACGTCGTCAACGGCATGGTGACCACGGGTGCCATCACGCAGTCCGAGGCCGACAGGATGGAGTTCCCGGCCCCGATCGAGTACGACCCGGGGTCCGAGAACGACCTGAGCGGCTACCGCGGCTACATGTACGAGGCCGCGATGCGCGAGCTGCAGGAGCTGGGCTACACCGAGGACCAGATCAACCGGCAGGGCTACACCGTCGTCACCACGTTCGACCAGGACATGATGGACGCCGCCTACCAGGTGGTGGAGGACTCCATTCCGCAGGAGGCCATCCCGGAGGGCGTCAACATCGGCCTGGCGACCGTGGACACCGCCACGGGTGAGGTGCTGGCGTTCTACGGCGGGCACGACTACACCGAGAACCAGTACGACAGCGCGCTCCTCGGCGGCGCGCAGGCCGGGTCGGCGTTCAAGCCGTACGTGCTGGCGACCGCGCTGGAGGAGGGCTACAACCTCCGCAGCTTCGTGAACGGCAGCGGGCCGAGGGACATCCAGGGCTCGCGCATCCAGAACGCGGGCAACGCGCCCGGCGGCCCGATGGACCTCATCCAGGCCACCCGGGTCTCCAACAACCTCGGCTTCGTCGAGCTGAACATGGAGGTCGGGTACGAGAACGTGCGCGACACCGCGTACGACATCGGCCTGCGCGAGGGCAGCATCGAGGACCACCAGCTGGTGCCGACCCTGGCGCTGGGGGTCTCCACGGTGACGCCCCTGGACCAGGCGGGAGCGTACGCGACCTTCGCCAACGGCGGCCGCCACAACGACACGCACGTGATCAGGTCGATCCTCAACGCCGAGGGCGAGGAGGTGCGGCCCGAGGTGGAGTCCCGGCAGGCGGTCAAGGAGTCGACGGCCGCGGACGTCACCTACGCGCTGGAGCAGGTCGTCCAGGGCGGCACCGGTACCTCCGCGAACTTCTGGACGCACCCGGTGGCGGGCAAGACCGGTACCACCTCGGACAGCGTCGCCGCCTGGTTCGTCGGGTACACGCCGCAGCTGTCCACGGCGGTGGGCGTCTACAACGAGAACAACCAGTCGTTCAGCATCCCCGGGTACGACATCTCCGGTGGCGGTGTGGCGGCGCCGATCTGGCGCAACTACATGGAACGGGCGATGGAGGGCTACGAGCGCGAGGAGTTCCCCGAGCCCGCGTTCGCCGGGTCCACCCACTACTGGGCTCCGGACCCCTCCACCCAGCAGCCGGAGGAGCCGGTGGAGGAGGAGCTTCCGGAGGAGACCCCGGAGGACCCGGGTACGCCCGAGGTCCCCGAGGTGCCGGAGGTTCCGGAGGTGCCCGAGATGCCGGAGATCCCGGAGTTCCCGGGACCGGGCGACCCCGGTGACGGCAGTGGCGAGGTCACCCCGCCGGGCCGGGAGGAGGGCAGGGCCTTCCCCTCGGACTGAGGTCGGGCCGGGAACGGGCAGGGGGCCGCGGACATGTCGTCCGCGGCCCCCTCGCCGTTCGCTCGGTCAGTCCTCCCAAGTGTGCAGGAAGACCTGCGATCCGGGGGTGGTGGCGGTGAGGGCGTCCACGGCCAGGATCACGGCGGCGGTCGTCCAGGTGCTGCGCTCCACCGGCCAGCGCACCTGCTCGGCGAACTGGTAGCCGGTCCAGTAGACGCCGTCGTCGCCGTCGCGCAGGTGCTGTACCTCGCGCAGGATGCGCGTGCCCTCCTCGGTCCGGCCCAGGGAGGCCAGGGCCAGGACCAGTTCGGAGGTCTCGGCGGCGGTCACCCAGGGCTGGTCGTCGACGCAGCGCACGCCCAGGCCCGGGACCACGAACCGGTCCCAGCGCCGGGCCAGGCGGTCGTGGGCGGCGTCGCCGCGGACGGCGCCGCCCAGGACGGGGTAGAACCAGTCCATCGAGAAGCGGGCCCGGTCGGCGAACAGGTCCTCGTCGTCGTTGATGAGGCCGGCCAGCCGGTCGGCGGCCTTGGTCCACTCGGGGCGGGGGCGTTCCAGGCGCTCGGCCAGGGAGGCGCCGCAGCGCAGCGCGTGGTGGACGCTGGCGCACACCGTGAGCAGGGCGTGGTCGCCGGGGGAGCCGTCCTCCGAGCGCGCCCACAGGATCTCCCCCTGTTCGCCGCGCAGGGCCAGGACGAACTCCAGGCCTTCCTCGACGACGGGCCACAGCTCCTCGGCGAAGGCGGTGTCGCCGGTGACGAGCAGGTGGTGGAACAGCCCGACCGCCGGGTAGGCGGCGTGGTTGGCCTCGCGCAGTTCGGTGGCGGGGGCGCCCTGGCGGAACTTGGCGGGCCAGCCGCCGCCGGGGTGGCGGGAGCGGGCCAGCCAGCGGTAGGCGCGGCGGGCGGCCGCGGCGTGAGCGGGTCTCCACCGGCCGGTGACGGTGAGCGCCATGGCGCATTCGACGTGGTCCCACACGTCGGTGTGGCCGCCGGGGTACCAGGGGATGGCGCCGCTGTCCTCCTGGCTGCGGGCCAGGTAGTCGGCGGAGCGCAGCAGCTGCCCGGAGTCGAGGACCCCGGGCAGTTGCAGGGTGAGGTCGTCCGGGGCGGTGACGACGGACATCAGGCGGCGTCGAGCGGCTTGCGCACGTACACGACGACGCTCTTGCCGATGACCGGGTTGAGCAGGCGCTCGGCCACCCGGGTCACCCTGGGGGCCTGGAACATGTCCCAGACGAGCAGCTCGTGGTAGGCCTTGGCGAGCGGGTGGTCGTTGTTGTCGGTGCCGACCGCGCACTTGATCCACCAGTAGGGGGCGTGCAGGGCGTGCGCGTGGTGGTGCGGGCCGATCTGGAAGCCGGTGGCCTTGAGCTTGGCCTCGAGTTCGGCGCGGGTGTAGATGCGGATGTGGCCGCCCTCGTTGGTGTGGTACTCCTCCGAGAGGGCCCAGCAGATGCGCTCGGGCAGGAAGCTGGGCACGGTCACCGCGGCGATGCCGCCGGGCCGCAGGACCCGGTACAGCTCCTTCATGGCGGCGGTGTCGTGGGGGATGTGCTCGAAGATCTCCGCCGCGATGACGCGGTCGAAGGAGGCGTTCTCGAAGGGCATGTCGAGGGCGTCGCCCTTGACGGTCTCGGCGGTGGCCGAGGCGGGGGCCTCGCCCTCCTCCTTCATGGCGGCGAACATGGTCTCGACCGTGGCCAGGTCCTCGACGTTCTGGTCGAAGGCGACGGTGTCGGCGCCGCGGCGGTAGACCTCGAAGGCGTGGCGGCCGCCGCCGCAGCCCAGGTCGAGCACGCGGTCGCCCGGGCCGACGGGGAACAGGGTGAAGTCGACGGTGATCAGTGGAGGCTCCCTCGTGTTCTGCGAAAAAGGTGTTCAGGCGCCGTTGGCCCGGGCGGGGGCGGGGCTGCTGTCGCCGTCGGCGGGGCGCGGGCCCGTGACGGACGCGATGGTGGACGCGTAGCGTCGGGCGGTCAGTTCGGCCACCGCGCGCCAGGTGAAGCGCTCCTGGACGCGGCGCCAGGCTGCGGCGCCCATGCGCTCGCGTTCGGCGTCGTCGTCGAGGAGGCGGGCGAGTTCGGCGGCCAGCAGGGCGGGGTCGCCGGGGGTGATGAGGCGGCCGGCGTCGCCGTCGGTGCCGACGACCTCGGGCAGGGCCCCGGCGCGGCTGGCGATGAGCGGGGTGGCGCAGGCCATGGCCTCCACCGCGGGCAGGGAGAAGCCTTCGTAGAAGGACGGGACGACGGCGACCTGGGCGGTGGCGATGAGTCGGGCCAGCGCTTCGTCGTCGATGCCGCTGACGAACTCGATCCGGTCGCGCAGGCCGAGTTCGTCGACCAGCCGGTCCGTGGGTCCGCCGGGGCGGGGTCTGCTGACGATGGTGAGGGTGACGTCGCGTCGGGTGGCGAGTTCGGCGGCGGCGTGCAGCAGGGTGGCGACGCCCTTGAGGGGGCTGTCGGCGCTGGCGGTGCAGACGATGCGGCCGGGTACGCGCGCGGTTCCGGGACGCGGGTGGAAGTAGCGGGTGTCGACGCCCAGGGGGGTGACCTCCATGGCCTCGGGGGCGACGCCGAACTCGCGGGTGATGTCGTCGGCGGAGGACCGGGAGGGCACCAGGATGGGGTCGAGGCGGCGGGCGACCCTGGCCTGCATCCTGACGAACCCGTACCAGCGGCGCTTGGAGAGTTTCTGCCACCCCCGCGCCTCGTCGATCTCGATGCGGCGGTCGACGCTGATGGGGTGGTGGATGGTGGTGACCAGGGGGATTCCGGCGGATTTGATGCCGAGCAGGCCCCAGCCGAGGGTCTGGTTGTCGTGGACGACGTCGAACTCGCCCAGGCGGCGGCGGAGTTCGCGGTTGGCGCGCAGGGAGAAGGTGAGGGGTTCGGGGAATCCGGCGGTCCACATGGTGGCGACCTCCAGGGCGTCGATCCAGTCGCGCCACTCGCGCAGCGGCGGGGCGACGAAGGGGTCGGCGTCGTTGTAGAGGTCGAGGGAGGGGATCTTCTCCAGGGTGACGCCGTCGTCGAGGACGGGGTAGGGCTGGCCGGAGAAGACGGTGACGTGGTGGCCCAGTGCGGCCAGTTCCCGGGAGAGGTGGCGGACGTACACGCCCTGGCCGCCGACGTGCTGCTTGCTCCGGTAGGAGAGCAGGGCGACGCGCAGGGGGCGGTCGGGGTGCGGTCCCGTGCTTTTGCCCGACTGGGTCAAGAGTCCACCTCTTCGTTGGGTCGCGGGGCCCGGCCGCCGCGGTGGCGGGGTGGTCGCCGCCGGGCGTCGCGCGCGGGTCGGACCGGTGGCGGGTACGGGCGTCCCATATGTTACTCGTCAGTTGTGTTCGGGTCGGCCTCCCGGGCCGGTTGCCAGAGATCCTATGCCGGGGCGTTAGGGCCGGTGACGGAGGCCCAGCGGGGCCGTTCCGGGGTGCCGGCGCGGGTGGTCAGGCCGCGCCGCTCGGTCAGGCGCAGGTGCGCGGCGGTCTCGGCGGCGGCCATGTGGCGGGAGCGGACGCTCATGTCGGCCCAGGGCCGGCGCCAGGTGAGTCCGCTGGAGACCTCCCACAGGGTGGCGGGGCCGGTGGTGCGGAGCAGGCGGAGGATCTCGGCGAGGCGGTCCTCGTGGTGGTCCGTGATCTCCGCGGTGCGGGTGTCGAGTCCGGTGAACCGGCGTTCGTGTGAGGGAAGGCACACCAGGGTGTCGGCGCCGGGGAGGTCGCGGACGGTCCGCTGGGAGGCGAGGAAGTCGCCCAGGGGGTCGCCGTCGGCGGCGGTGAGGGGGAACTGGCCGATGTGCGGGGTGATGCGGGGCAGGACGTGGTCGCCGGTGAAGAGGCGTCCTCCGTCGGCCAGGTGCAGGCACAGGTGGCCGGGCGTGTGGCCTGGGGTCCACACGGCGCGCAGGTCGCGGCCGGGCAGGTCGACGCGTTCTCCGTGGGCCAGGGGCAGGTCGGGGACGACCGGGGGAGTGGAGTAGCGGGGGCCGGCCAGGAGTTCGGCGATGTCGTCCTCGGGGAATCCGGCGGCGCGCATCTGGTGGGCGGGTTCGTGCCGGCTGGTGTGGTCGTCGCGGGCGAGGAGGCGCTCGGTGAGGGCGATGTCGGCGGGGTGCATGGCCAGCCAGGCGTCGGAGGCTTCGCGCAGTCGCCCGGTGAGGCCGGTGTGGTCGGGGTGGAAGTGGGTGAGGACGGCGCCGCGGACGTCCTCGACGCTGTGTCCGATGCGGGCCAGGCCCTTGACCAGGGCCTCCCAGGAGTCGTCGTGGTCCCAGCCGGTGTCGATGAGGACGGGGCCTTCGGGGCCGGTCAGGGCGTAGACGTAGGTGAAGACGAGGGGGTTGCCGGGGATGGGCACCGGCAGGCTCCACACGCCGTCTCCGAGGTCCTCGACGGGGGGTGTCTCGGGCATGGGCGGCCTCTCACTGGAAACAGAATCGGATTCGATTCTAGGGCGGGGGAGGTCGCCGGGCGCGGTCGGGCGGGTGTCCGGCGGAGGGGGTGCACCCAGGGTGACCGCGAGAGGCGGGGCAGCGGTCCGGAGCGAAATAGAACATATTCTATAAATCTTGTACCAGCGTTCCCAAAAGCCCTGGGGTCTTTCCGCAAGGCCGCTACCACGCCGGTCAATGAGGCGTGAATCATGGGAGGGAACCGCTGCGCGAACCGGAGGCGGTTGGATAACGTGTTCTCATAAGGTCGGTGCTCCAGGCGGGCTTCGGCCACACCTGGTAGCCCTCTCGGTGTCGCGGCGAGCGGTCGGCGCACGCAACCGATGACGAATGGGAGAGATCCTGTGGCGGTGCAGGCGCCGATCGGAGCCATGTCGCGAAGTCAGACCCAGCGCCGTAAGCGCATCGTGCAGACGGCGGCGGCCCTGGCCGTGCGGGGCGGCGTGGAGGCGATGCAGATGCGCTCGGTCGCCGAGCGGGCGGGGGTCGCCCTGGGCACCCTCTACCGCTACTTCCCCTCCAAGATGGACCTCGTCGTGGCCGTGGTCACCGAGGAGCTGGACCTGCTGGAGGGCGGCATCGTCCGCCGTCCGCCCACCGCCGACACCCCGGCCGGCCGGGCCGTGGACGTGCTGCTGCGGGCCACCCGGGGGCTGATGCGCGAGCCGGAGCTGGCCGACGCGCTGGTGCGCTCGCTCATCATGGCCGAGGTCAAGATCGAGCTGGACACCCGCATCACCGACCTGGTCTGGCGGGTGGCCACCGGCGCGCTGGAGGCAGGGTCGGCCGGGGCCGCCGGGGAGGACGAGATCGACCGGTCGGGTGTCGGGTACGTGCTGGCCGGGTCGCTGACCAGCGTGTGGATCTTCGAGCTGGTGGAGGTCCTCAAGGGCCGCCGCGACGTGGACGAGGTCGAGCGGCGGCTGCACGTCACCGCCGAGCGCCTCCTCACCGACTGCTAGCCGTGCTCCCCTGAACCCCCGCCGGGGGCGCCCCGGCCCGCGGGCGTCAGCCGCCGCCCAGGAGCAGCCCCAGCAGACCGCTGAGCAGACCGCCTCCGCGCTCGGACCCGCCGTTGTCGGGGTCCCCGCCGGGGGCGTCGTCGTCTCCGGGGACGGGCGAGGGCGGCAGCGGCGACCCCCCCTCGGAGGGCCGCTCGCGGGGCGGGTCGCCGGGGTCGGCCGGGGCGGTGGGCGCGGTGCCCGGTTCCCGGGGTTCGTCGCTCGCGGGGGCCTCGTCGTGCGGCTCCTCCCCGGCCTGCGGCGAGGCGGGGGCGGTGGGGACCGGGGACGCCGGGACGGTGGGCCCGGCCTCGGGCCGGGTGTCGGCGGCGGTGGAGGCGGTCTCGACCCCGGTGAGCGCCGATCCCGGGTGGTCGGATGCGTCGGGGCCGGTACCGATGACGGTCGCGGGGTCCTCCGCGGTGCCCGCCCAGCCCCACAGGGCCGCGGCCAGGACGGCGGTGGCCAGCCCGGCGAGTACGGGCAGCGCCCGGCGCGGGCTCCGGGGCGCGGCGTCCTCCTCTTCTTCGCCGGTGGCGCCCCCGGGTGCGGGCAGCGGTGCCCGGTGCTCCTCCCGGACGGGGTGGTCGGCGGTGCTCAGCCGGTCGCCGGGCAGGACCCGGGCGGGGCGCGGCGCCTGCGCGTCCTGCTCCTCCCGGTCCGGGGCGTCGGGGTCGGCGGCGTCCTCGGCGGCGCGGGAGCGGTGCAGGGGGTAGCCCTCGGAGGTGAGCGGGTGCATCTCCCCGGCGATGCGGCGGCGCTCCTCGTCCAGGCCGGGGTCGGTGCAGGTGGCCGCGACCCGGTCCCGCAGGCCGGGGGGCGGTCCCGGCGGGCGCAGCAGGGCCAGGGCGGTGGAGACCTCCTCCACCTTGGCGCGCCAGGCGGCCGGGGAGGGCGGGCCCTCGTCGGCGGGGATGCGTGCGCGGGCGCGGGCGGCGTGCTCGGGGTCGCGGGCCTCGGCCAGGCAGTCGGCGGCGCGGCGTATCGCGGAGCGGGCCAGCTCGGTGCACAGGTCGGGGTCCAGGCCCAGGACGCGGGCGATCGCCGAGGCGGGCAGGGCGTGGCGCAGGTGGAGCTCGACCAGTTCGCGGTGGCTGGCCGGGAGCCGGGAGAACATGCGGGCGACCGGCTCCTCGGCGGGCACGGTGGCCAGCCGGGTGTAGGGGCACGCCTGGGCGAAGCCGCGGCGGCGGGCCGCGGCCCGGACCAGGGCGTACAGCCAGGGTGCGCGCTCGGCAGGGTCGGCCGGGCGCCCGGTCAGGGTGCGTGCGGCGACCAGGCCGTCGTGTACGGCGTCCTCCGTCCCCGGGCCCCCGCCCAACAGGGACCAGGCGTACCGGTACAGCGCCGGTGCGAAGGCGTCGTAGAGCGCCTCGACCGTCTCCTGAGTCGGTTCGTCTCTTTCGTTGCCTCTGGTCACGATTCTCCCCCCACACCGCAGACGGTAGTGGGGGGAGCCGTGCCGCGCCGGGGAATCCGGGGACTGTGGCGTGAAGGTGAGGTTTCTGTTACCTCACCCCGGGCCGGGGACGGTCACTCGCCTCCGCGCGAGGGCGAGCCGATGGCGATCATGCGCTCGACGGAGCGGCGGGCCCGGTCCGCGGTGGCGGTGTCCACGGTGATCTCCGTGGTGCCGAAGCGCAGCGAGTTCAGCAGCTTGTCGGCGTCGATCATCTTCATGTAGTGGCACTCGGCGCGCGAGTTGACCGCCTCGAACTCGGTCGCGGGGTTGGCGTTGCGCAGCTGGTGCAGCATGCCTGTCTCGGTCGCGATGAGGACCTTCTTGGCGGTGGTCTTCTCGGCGGCGGTGAGCATCCCGCCGGTGGACAGGACCTTGACGCGGTCCTGCGGGACGGCGCCGCTGCCGACGAGGTACAGGGCGGAGGTGGCGCAGCCGCACTCGGGGTGCACGTAGACCTCGGCGTCGGGCTCGGACTCGACCCTCTGGCGCAGGGTGTGGCCGTCGATGCCGGCGTGGACGTGGCACTCGCCCATCCAGATGTGGATGTTCTCGCGGCCGGTGACGCGCTTGACGTGGGCGCCCAGGAACTGGTCCGGCAGGAACAGGATCTCCCGGTCCTCGGGGATGGACCGGATGACGTCGGCGGCGTTGGAGGAGGTGCAGCAGATGTCGGTCTCGGCCTTGACCGCGGCGGTGGTGTTGACGTAGGCGACGACGACCGCGCCGGGGTGCTCGGCCTTCCACTCGCGCACCTGCTCGGCGGTGATGGTGTCCGCCAGGGAGCAGCCCGCCTCGGGATCGGGCAGCAGGATCGTCTTCTCCGGGGCCAGGATCTTGGCGGTCTCGGCCATGAAGTGGACGCCGCAGAACACGATGGTGCTCGCGTCGACGGTGGCGGCCAGGCGGGACAGGGCCAGGGAGTCGCCGGTGTGGTGGGCCACGTCCTGGATTTCCGGGCGCTGGTAGTTGTGCGCGAGGATGACCGCATCGCGCTCCTGCGCCAGGCGGCGGACCTCGGTGGCCCATTCCTGCCTGGTCATGGTGTCCGCCGAGGCGGTGACCGGTGCCATGTCCGTACTACTTCCTTGAGGCTGTGGGCGGGCGTGGACGCCGCGCCGTGGCTGGTCGGTGCGGGGAGACAGGTTTTTGTCTGTCAGGCACAAACCTGATGCAGCTTAACATGTCGGGGAACGGAAGGGACAGGGTGGACATCCCGGAAACAAACGGACAGGCAGGAGGTGCCGTGGTCGAGGACACGGGCCTCTCGGCGCACGAGGCGCTCGCCGTCGTTCTCCAGATCCGCTCCGGGGAGCTGTGCGTCCTGCTGTGGCGCCGCGCGCTGCCGCCCTGCGAGGGGGAGTGGGCGCTGCCCGGCGGCAGGCTGCGGGCCGACGAGAGCCTGGGCGCCTCCATCCGCCGCCAGCTCGCCCAGAAGGTCGACGTGCGCGACCTGACGCACCTGGAGCAGCTGGAGACGCGCAGCGACCCCGACCGCCACCCCCAGCGGCGCACCCTGGCCACCGCCTACCTGGGCCTGGTCCCGGCCGACATCGACCCGGTGGTGCCCGACGACACCCGCTGGCACCCAGCGGGCGACCTGCCGCCGATGGCCTTCGACCACGCCTCGATCGTGCGGTCCGGGCGCCGGCGGCTGCGCGCCAAGCTCAGCTACACCAACGTGGGGTTCGCACTGGCGCCGCCGGAGTTCACCATGTCGGAGCTGTCGGGCTACTACCGGGCCGCGCTGGGACACGACGTGGCCGCCACCAACCTGCGCCGGGTGCTGCTGCGCCGGGGGCAGATCGAGGAGACCGGCCGCTCGGTGCCCTCGGGCCGCTCGGGCGGGCGGCCCGCCGCGCTCTTCCGGTTCCGGGCGCTGAGCCTGCAGATCACCGACGCCTTCGCGGTCCTGCGGCCGCCCGGGCAGGGGGCGGACGACAAGTAGACTCCCTGGACGTGGCTATTCGTACTGCTATTCGCACCGTGGTGTTCGACGTCGGCGAGACGCTGGTCGACGAGACGCGGATCTTCGCGCGCTGGGCGGACCGCTTCGCGATCCCGCACATGGCGTTCTTCGGCACCATCGGCGGTGTCCTGGCCTCGGGCGGAACCCTCACCGACGGGTTCCGCCTGATGGTGCCCGGCTTCGACCTGGCGGCCGAGAGCGAGCGCTGGCGGGCCCAGGACCCCGACGGAGAGCGCGAGCACTTCGGCGAGAAGGACCTGTACCCGGACGTGCGGCCCGCCTTCGAGGCCATGCGGCGGGGCGGCCTGTCGCTGGTCGTCGCCGGCAACCAGCCGCCCGAGGCCGGGCCGGCGCTGGAGGCGATGGGGCTGGGCGTGGACGGGATCGGGATCTCCGACCTGTGGGGCGTGAAGAAGCCGCAGCCGGAGTTCTTCGACCGGGTGCTGGACCTGGCCTCCCTCACCCGTCCCGGGATCACCGCCGGGGAGATCCTCTACGTGGGCGACCGGGTCGACAACGACGTCCTGCCCGCGCGGGCGGCGGGTATGGCCACGGCCCTGCTGCGCCGGGGGATCTACGGGTACCGGCACGCCGCCTCGCCCGAGGCGGCGCAGGCCGACCTCCTCGCCGACGACCTGCACGCCGTCGCGGAGTGGGCCCTGGCGCGGGCGTGAGGGCCGGGCCGACCGGCCTTCCCGCACCCCGATATCCCCCTGATCCGGTCGGAGAAGTAGGTTGAAGTCGATCCGGTCACGGTGCGGGTCCCTGTCGTTTGGCGGACTCGAACAGGGGTACCGTGCGAACGGTCCGCCCCCGGGTCCCCCTTCCGCCAGGGGCCGCATCCGTACCATCAGCCCCGCCCCGGACTGGAGACTCCGATGATCACCTTCGAGGGCGCCGCCAAGCACTACCCGGACGGCACCGTCGCCGTCGCCGACCTCGACCTCACCGTCGAGACCGGGCAGACCACGGTCTTCGTCGGCCCCTCCGGCAGCGGTAAGACCACGTCCCTGCGGATGATCAACCGCATGGTCGAGCCCACCCGGGGGACGGTGCGCATCGACGGCGTCGACATCCGCGACCGCGACCCCGCCCTGCTGCGCCGCGGCATCGGCTACGTGATCCAGCAGGCCGGGCTCTTCCCGCACCGCACCGTCCTGGACAACATCGCGACCGTGCCGCTGCTGCTGGGCACCCCCAGGAGGGCCGCCCGCGCCCGCGCCGCCGAGCTCATGGAGCTCGTCGGCCTCGACCCCGCCACGGGCCGCCGCTGGCCCCACCAGCTCTCCGGCGGGCAGCAGCAGCGCGTCGGGGTCGCCCGCGCCCTGGCCGCCGACCCGCCCGTCCTGCTCATGGACGAGCCCTTCAGCGCGGTCGACCCCGTGGTGCGCACCGGCCTGCAGGACGAGCTGCTGCGGCTGCAGCAGGAGCTGCGCAAGACCGTGGTGTTCGTCACCCACGACATCGACGAGGCCGTGCGCCTGGGCGACCGCATCGCGGTGTTCCGCCCCGGCGGCGAACTCGCCCAGTACGACAGCCCCGAGCGGCTGCTCACCGCCCCCGCCGACGGGTTCGTCGAAGAGTTCGTCGGCCACGACCGGGGAGTGCGCCGCCTCTCGTTCTTCCCCGCCCGGACCCTGTCCCTGCGCGACGACGTGGTGTGCGAGGACGACCTCAAGGTCGAGGACGTGCGGCACATCGCCGCCGAGCAGCCCTGGCTGCTGGTGGTCGACGCCGACCGGGCCCCCGTGGGCTGGATCTCCGACCGCTCCCTGGCCGACGTCCCCTCCGGCATCCGCCTGGGCGAGCTGGACACCGTCCCCTACGGGCACACCTTCACGGTCGAGACCGATTCCCTGCGCGCCGCGCTCGACTCCGCCGTGCTCTCGCCCGCCGGACGCGCGGTCGGGGTGGACGGCGACGGCCGGGTCCTGGGCGTGGTCACCCAGGAAGAGCTCGGCACCGCCCTGTGGTCGGTGACCGAATGAGCGCCCCCGCCGAGGCCCTGGAGTGGGTCCGGGGCGTGTGGGACTGGGCGGCGGCCAACTGGCACCACCCCGGCGAGCCCGACCGGGGCATCCGGCCCCGGCTGGTGGAGCACGTCCGCCTGTCGTACGCGTCCATCGCCATCGGGCTGGCCCTGGCGGTGCCGCTGGGCCTGGCCTGCGCGCGCTGGAAGGCGCTGTACCCGCCGCTGCTGACCGGCGTGAACGTGCTCTACGCCGTGCCCTCCATCGCCCTGTTCTTCCTCATCCTTCCCTACACCGGGTTCAGCGACTGGACGGCGATCGTGCCGCTGGCCCTGTACACGCTGGTGATCCTGCTGCCCAACGTGGTCGACGGGCTGAACCAGGTGCCCGACCACGTGCGCCAGGCGGCGGTGGCGATGGGCTTCGGTCCGCTGCGCCGCCTGGTCCGGGTGGAGACGCCGGTGGCGCTGCCCGTCATCATCGCCGGGCTGCGGGTGGCGTCGGTGGCCACCATCAGCATGGTTAGCGTCGCCTCCCTGGTGGGGCTGGGCGGCCTGGGGCGGCTCATCCTCAGCGACGGGTTCCGGCGCCAGTTCGACGCGCCCATCGTCGTGGGCATCGTGCTCGTGGTGCTGCTGGCCCTCGCCACCGACGCCCTGCTGGTGCTGGCCCAGCGGCTGCTCACCCCGTGGGCGCGCCGCGACAGGCCGCGCACCGGGTCCGTGCGCCGCCGCCTGGCCGCCGCGGGGCCCGGAGGGGCGCAGGCCCTGGAGACGACGGCGGCCGCGCCGCCGGGGAAGGGGTGACCGTGGAGATCCTCGACGGCCTCATCGCCTGGTTCGCCGACCCCGCCCGCTGGAGCGGGCCCGCGGGCATCCCCGCCCGGCTCGGCGAGCACGTGTACTACTCGCTGCTGGCCCTGGTGCTGTCGGCGCTGGTCGCCGTGCCCGTGGGCCTGTTCACCGGTCACACGGGGGTGGGCGGGTTCCTGACTGCGAGCCTGGCCAACTTCGCCCGCGCGCTGCCCACCATCGGGGTGCTGTTCCTCATCGTGCTGGCCGCCGGGATCGGCTTGGTCCCGGTCATCGCCGCCCTGGTGGCCCTGGCCGTGCCGCCGATCCTGGTGAACACCCACGAGGGGGTGCGCTCGGTCGACCCCGGGCTGCGCGACGCCGCCACCGGCATGGGTATGCGCGGCCGCGAGGTGCTGCTGCGCCTGGAGCTGCCGGTGGCGCTGCCGCTCGTCCTCATCGGGCTGCGCACCGCGGCCGTGCAGGTCGTGGCGACGGCGACGATCGCGGCCTACGTCGGTGTCGGCGGCCTGGGCCGCTACATCGTCGACGGCCAGGCCCAGCAGAACCTGTCGATGATCCTGGGTGGATCCGTCCTGGTGGTGGCGCTGGCCGTGGCCACCACCCTTTTGTTCGCCGGGGCGCGGCGCCTGCTGGTCGCCCCCGGACTGCGCGCGCAGGCCGCGACCGCGCGGTGAGGGGCCCGCCGCAGGGGCGGGCCGAGAGAGAGAAGGTTTCCCAGATGAAGACACGGATCGCCCTCGCCGGGCTCCCCCTGGTGCTCCTGCTGAGCGCCTGCGGCGGCAGCGACCCCTTCGAGGAGGAGAACGGGGGAGGGGGTGCCGAGGGAGGCGGCTCCGGGGCCGTCGTGGTGGGATCGGCGGACTTCCCCGAGAGCGCCCTGCTCGCCGAGATCTACGGGCGCGCCCTGGCCGCCGAGGGGTACGAGGTGGAGTACCAGCTCAACATCGGCAGCCGGGAGGTGTACTACTCGCAGATCGAGTCCGGGCGCCTGTCGGTGTTCCCCGAGTACAACGGGGGCATCCTGGCCTACCTCGACAACCAGGCCCCGGTGGGCACGGCGGAGGAGACCAACGCCGCCATCACCGAGGCGCTGCCCGAGGGGCTGGAGATCCTGGAGTCGTCCGAGGCGGAGAACAAGGACTCCATCACGGTCACCCCGCAGACCGCCCAGGAGTACGACCTGGGGAGCATCGCCGACCTGGCGGGGGTCGCGGAGGACCTGGACCTGGGTGCCCCGCCGGAGTTCGAGACCCGCCCCCAGGGCGTGCCGGGCCTGGCCGACACCTACGGTGTGGAGTTCGGCGGGTTCCGGGCCCTGGACCCGGCGCTGATCCCGCAGGCGCTCCAGGACGGGGACGTGCAGGCCGCGAACCTGTTCACCACCGACCCGCAGATCGCGGCGCAGGGCTTCGTGGTCCTGGAGGACCCCGAGAACCTGTTCGGCGCCCAGAACATCACCCCGCTGATCAACTCCGAGCAGGTGGACGAGGACGCCCGCGCCGTGCTGAACGCGGTGTCGGCGGCGCTGACCACCGAGGAGCTGACGGCGCTCAACGAGCGCATCATCATCGCCAACGACGAGGCGGCCGACGTCGCCCAGGAGTGGCTCCAGGAGCAGGGGCTCGCCTAGGCCGTGTTCTTTCGGACCTCCGCTCCGCTGCGGTTCGCGTTCGGCGCCCCCGGAGGGCGGGAACCCTCGGCTCCACGGGAACGTCCCCGTTCCCCGGACACCCCTCCGGGCCTGCAGAACCCCGCCGGCGCCTCACACCCCCGCGGAGCAGGGAGGCACTCGAGAAACAGGCCCTGGGGCCCCGCGGGGCCGTGCCCGGACCGCGCGGTCCGGGCACGGCCCGGGCGGTCAGTCGACCGGCCGGTACCGCCCGGCCCGGCGCACGAGGGCCGCGCCCGCGCCCCGCACCCGGGGCAGGCCGACGACGTCGGCGAAGAACACGGTGTGGTCGCCCACCTCCACGCTCCGGCGCACCCGGCACTCGAACGCCGCGAGGGCCTCGTCCAGGACGATCGCCCCGGTGCGCTCCCCGCGGTGGTGGTCCTGCCCGGACACCAGCAGCCGGGCGCTGGGCCGCCCCTCGGCGGAGAAGCGGCCCGCCAGCACGGTCTGGCCGCCGCCGAGCACGCTGACCGCGAACGCGCCGGCCTCCCCGATCACCTCGGCCATGTAGCCCTCGGAGTCCACGCTCACCGAGACCACCGGCGGATCGGCGGACACCGACCCGAAGGCGCTCACCGTCGCCCCGACGTCGTCCCGGCCGTCGGCGACGGTCACCACCGTGACCCCGACCGGCAGCAGTCCCATCGCGTCCAGGTACGGGCCGGTCGCCACCAGGTCGCCCACCTCGTCATCCCCCCGCTCGCTCCTCGAAGCCGTCGCCCGATCATGCCGCACCCCGCCGTGTTCCGCGGCACGGGCGCCCGCGGGCGCGTTCCCGCGCCGTCCATCCCCGGAGCACACGGCCGCGCCGCCCGCCGTACCCGCTGCGGCGGCACCGCCGGCCCCGGGTCCCCGCGGCCTCCCGGCCCGGAGCGCCGCGTCCGTGCGTACCGGACCGGAGGGCCCGGCCGCGGAACACGGCCGGGTCCTCCGGTCAGCGGATGCGGCCGAGGTCGGGCATGGTGAGCGGACCCGCCTCCGGCAGGCCCAGGGCCGCCGCGACGCCGCGCAGCGGACCCCAGGCGTCCAGGGCGCTCTGCGGCTGGGAGGCGGCCGGGTCCTCGCTGGACTCGTGCGGGCGCAGCCGGTCCAGAGGGCTCTGGCGCGGGAACGGGCGCAGCGGCAGGGCACGGCCCCCCGCCTTCTCCCGGGCGATGCGCACCGCCGTCTCCAGCCCGCCCAGAGCGTCCACCAGGCCGCGCTCGTGTGCGTCGCGCCCGGTCCACACCCGGCCCCGGGCCACCTCGTGCACCTCTTCGCGGCTCATGCCGCGCGCGTCGGCGACCTTGCCGGTGAAGTCCTCGTAGACGCGGTCCAGCAGGGCGTTGACCCGCTCCCACTCGGAGTCGCTGAACGGCCGGTCGGTGTCGAACATCCCCGCGTGCTCGCCGACGGCCACCGCGTCGCTGGTGATCCCGTACCGCTCCAGCAGCGGTCCCAGCACCGGCTTGCCGACGATGACGCCGATGGACCCGGTCAGGGTGCCGGGCTGGGCCACGATGGCGTCCGAGCCCAGCGTCACGTAGTAGCCGCCCGACCCGGCGATGTCGCCCATCGTCGTCACCACCGGGATGCCCGCCTCGCGGGTCAGCTGCGACTCGCGGCGGATGGCGTCGGAGGCCGTGGGCGAGCCGCCCCGGCTGTCCACCCGGAACACCACCGCCTTGACGTGCGGATCCCGGCGGGCGGCCCGGAACGCGGCCGACACCGTGTCCGACCCCATGACCGTGCCGCCGCCCAGCGGGGAGCGGCGGGTGCGCCCCAGGCTGATCGTCCCGGTGGCGGTGATCAGCGCGATGTGGTCGGCGCCCCCGCCCATCCGCGGACGCGGCGCCGGGGTGCTGCGGCGGTGGTAGCGGGTGACGAAGCTCAGCCGCGGCTCGGCGCCGTCCCTCCCGCGCACCCGGGAGAGCAGGTCGGCGTAGATCTCGTCGCGGTAGGCCAGGCGGTCCACCAGGCCGCTGTCGACCGCCTCCGAGCCCACGAACGGCCCGCGGGAGACGAGGGCGCGCACCTCCTCGGCGGTCAGGGAGCGGGCCGCGGCCACGCCCTCGACCAGCTGGTCCCCCAGGGAGGCGGCGATCCGCTCGACGGCCTCGCGGTGGGCGTCGGTGAAGCCGGTCTCGGTGACCCCGTTGAGGGCGTTCTTGTACTCGTGCCGCCTGCCGACCTCGTAGCCCAGTCCCAGCTTGTCCAGGGCGCCCTTGACGAAGGTGCTCTTGATCTGCAGGCCGGTCAGTCCCAGCACCCCGGTGGGCGCCATGGCGATCTCGGAGAACGCGCAGGCCAGGTAGTAGGGGAGGTTGCCGTCGGCCGCCTCGCCGAAGGAGTCGGCCCAGGCCAGGGCGGGCTTGCCCGCCGCGCGGAAGTCGGCGACGCAGGCGCGCAGCTCCTGCACCTTGGCGAACCCCAGGGAGCGGGTGTCGACCCGGACCAGCAGCGCCGCCACCCCCGGGTCGCGGGCGCCGCGGCGGATCCCCTCCACCACGTCGAGGTAGTGCTGGCGCCGGCGGTTGACGAGCTGGCCGATCGGGTCTCCGGGGGCCTCGTCGGCGACCCCCTCCGTCAGGTCCAGCTCCAGCACCAGGGGCCCGTCGCGGCGGGGCCCGAACCGGTCGAGGGACAAGGGTTGCGTGATCTTCGCGAGGTCCACCATGGCCCCAGGGTAGTCGGCGGGGGACCGCCGGGCGGGGTCCCGCGGCGACCTGTGGACAAAGGGGGTGAAGGGCGACTCGTGCCCGTGCGGGCCGGGTTGTCGGGGGTGCCGCGACATGCCCTAAGGTCGACTGTGTTCTGACCAGCGGAACGCACGGCTTGAGAGGGACGAGGCGATGGCGGGCATCCACGGGCGAGGGGATCGGGCGCGTGTCGCGCGCGCCGCGGGGGCGGCGGCCGCCACCCTGCTGCTGCTGACGGCCTGTTCCGGGGGTTCCGGTGAGGAGGGCGGCGAGGACGCCGGCCTGGAGATGGGCGCCAGCGGCGTCGTCCCCGCCGTGGAGCCGCCCGGCCCCGAGGGGTTCTCCACGCAGACCATCGAGGGCATCCGGATCGACCTCCCCGAGGGCTGGCAGGTGCAGAACGAGGGCGGCAGCCTGTGCGCCAGCCCGCCCGGGCAGGCCGCCTGCGCCTACGGGTCGATCCGGCTCACCCCGCGGGCCGCGCAGAACAACCCCGACGACTGGCCCAAGAAGGGCGACGCCCATGCCAAGGACGACGGCTGGGCGGACGACACGAGCAGCTGCCGCAGCCTCAACACCGCGGCCTCCGGAGGCATCGGCGTCTCCGGGGCGGAGCTGAAGGTCTCCGACTTCACCACGCACGCCAACGACCTCAAGTCCCATCACTCCGTGTGGCAGGTGACCTGCGACAACGACGACACCTTCGAGGTGCGCATGTGGTTCCTGCCCATCAGCGACGTGCTGCTCTACGTGTGGTCGGCCGACTCCCAGTACAGCGCGGTCTACGACCAGGTCGCGGCGTCGATGAACACCGACGGTTACAGCAACTGATCCCGGGCCGGTACGCCGGTTCGGGTGTCCACCGGGTGTCCGGAGGCCGTAGGGTCGTAGTCGTCACCGCTTCGACGCGGTGACGGTGGTTTCAGGCGACGGCGTGAATCGGGGTGCATGCACTGGTGACCGGCATCGGAGCGGCGGGACAGTTGGTTCAGTACACGCTGGAGAACGGGATGCGTCTGGTGACCGCGCCCGCCTCCACGGGTCAGGTGGCCGCCGTGAACCTCTGGTACGGAGTCGGGTCCCGTCACGAGGTGCCCGGTCGCACCGGGTTCGCCCACCTCTTCGAGCACCTGATGTTCCAGGGCAGCGGCAACGTCGCCAAGGGCGAGCACTTCGAGGAGATCGAGCGCCTGGGCGGCGACATCAACGCCTCCACCTCGACCGACCGCACCAACTACTACGAGACGGTGCCCGCCCACGCCCTGGACCGCATCCTGTGGCTGGAGGCCGACCGGCTGGCCACCCTGCGCGACGGGATGACCCAGGAGGTGCTGGACAACCAGCGCGACGTGGTCAAGAACGAGCGCCGCCAGCGCTACGACAACCAGCCCTACGGGACCGCCCTGGAGCGCATCCTGCGCCTGGCCTACCCCGAGGGCCACCCGTACCACCACCCGACCATCGGCTCCATGGCCGACCTGGACGCGGCCGACCTGGACTACGTCAAGTCGTTCCACAAGGCCCACTACGGTCCGGACAACTGCGTCATCACCGTGGTCAGCGACCTGGACCCGGAGGACGTGCGGGCCCGGGTGGAGAAGTACTTCGGGGCCGTCCCGGCCCGGGAGGAGATCCCGGAGGCCCCCGACGCCGCGCTGACCGCCCCGCTCGGCGGCCCGCTCCGGGACGTGGTCGTGGAGACCGTCCCCGCCGCCGGGGTGTTCCTGTGCTACCGGGCGCCCTCCTACGGCGAGCGCGGGTTCGACGTCGCCCACCTGCTCTCGGCCGTGCTCGGCCAGGGCCAGGGCAGCCGCCTGTACCGGTCCCTGGTCGTGGACCGCCCCATCGCCGCCGACGACGGCGGTGCCGCCGCCGACGTCCTGCCGTTCCGCTACACCGACAGCCTGCTGCTGGTGAACATGCTCGCCCGCGAGAACGTGGACGGCGACACGCTGGAGGCGGAGATCCGCGCCGAGATCGCCAAGGCCGTGCAGGGCGTCTCCGAGGAGGAGCTGGACCGGGCGCGCGCCGTCCTGGAGCGCGACCACCTGCAGTCCATCTCCGGCCCGGCCGGGCTGGCCGACGCGATCAGCTCCTGCACCCAGCTGTTCGACGACCCCGAGCTGGCGCTGACCTGGCCGACCCGGTGGCAGGACATCACGGCCGAGGAGGTGCGGGCCGCCGCCGAGCGGCTGCTCGTCGACGAGAACATGCTCGTCGTCCGGTTCGACCCCGAGCCCGCGGCCGCCGCCGAGGCGCTGGAGGCCCAGGCGCAGGCCTCCGCCGCGGCCGCCGACGCCGCCGACGCCTGAGTCCCGCCGAGCCACCACAGAAAGAGTCGCTGAGCATGTCGCAGAACCGCCCGGACCTCGGTACTCCGGCGTCCTACACCTTTCCCCGGCCTGAGCGGATCACCGTCGGCGGCGGCACGGTCGTCGCGATCGACGTCCCCGGCCAGTACCTGGTCTCCGTACGCCTGGTGCACCCCTACGGCGGCGCGGTCGAGCCGCTCGACGCCATGGGCGTGGGGGCCCTGACCAGCGAGGTGCTGGAGGACGGTCCCGACGGGAACAGCTCGCTGGCGCCCGCCCTGGAGCGGCACGGCGCCGAGTGGGTGTCCCGTATCAACTGGGACGGGTTCATCACCGGCGTGGACGTCCCCGTGGGGCGCCTGGGCGAGGCCGTCCGGCTCTTCGCCGACGCGGTGCGCCGCCCCGCCCTGAACACCGACGACATCGTCCGCCGCCGCGAGCAGCTGCTGGAGCGCTTCTGGCTGGAGGCCGCCACCGCCAGCACCCTGGCCATGCGCAGCCTCGGCGGGCAGCTGTTCACCGGCCGCTACGCCACCCCGCTGGCCGGGGGGCCGGTCAGGCTCGCCGACATCGCCCCCGAGACCGTCGCGTCCTACCACGCCGACACCCTGGCCTCCGTCGCGGGCACCCTCGTGGTGGTCGGCGACCTGAGCGGGGTCGACCTGGTGGAACTGGGCAAGACCGTGTTCGGTGACACCGCGCCCGCGCCCGCGCGGGTGATCGACGCCCCCGCCCCGCCGCCCGGGGAGCTGCCCCGCGTGCTCATCGTGGACCGCCCCGGGTCGGTGCAGTCGGCCCTGGTCATCGCCCACCGGGCGCCCTCGCGCTCCCAGGTGGACCTGCCCCGCGCGGAGGGTATCGGCGAGGTGCTGGGCGGTATGTTCACCTCCCGGCTCAACCTGGAGCTGCGCGAGCGCCTGGGGTACACCTACGGGGCCGGGGCGCGGTTCGACCTGCGCCGCGACAGCGGGGTGTTCTTCATGTCCGCCCAGGTGGAGGCGGACACCACCGCGCACTCCATCACCTCCTCCCTGGAGCAGGTGGCGAAGCTGCGCGAGGGCGGGGTCACCGAGGAGGAGCTGGCCGCGGTGCGCGACTCCAACACGGTCGGCCTGCCGGTCACCTACTCCACCGCGCGCTCCATGGCCGGCGCCCTGGTGGACATGGTCGTCCACGACCTGCCCGACGACCACGTGGACACCGTCCGGGCCGGGTACGAGCGGCTCACCAAGAAGGACCTGGACTCGGCCGCGGTCGAGTACCTGCGCCCGGAGGAGGCCGTGGTGATCGTCGTCGGCGACGCCGAGCGGCTGCGCTCCCCGCTCGCCGACACCGGGGTCGGCCCGGTCGAGGTGCGCACCCCCGACGAACTCTGGGTGTGAAACCCGGGACGGATGTGAACCGATGCGCCGTCCGGCGCATCCCATCCGACGTGGGCCCCTCCTTCTCCGGAAACGGGTGAAGGGAGGGGCCCGGGGTGCATGTGTTCGCTTTCCCCGGACATAACGAAAGCGAACCTATGTGCCGGTGTTATGGCAACGCCCGGCAGGGCTCCCACGTCCTGCTGGTATAACGAGTGATCCGTGCACCTACGTGGTGACAGCGACCGCAATGCTCCGCAGGAGGCCACCATGGCCGGTGAATGGACCCGTGGATAACCGTGTCCTCCCTAGACGACCCCCACACGCAGCGCCCCGGGGCGGCGCCCGATTCCGTGCGCCCGGAGGAGGAGGCAGCCGTGGCCGCCTCCAAGCCTGAGGGACGCCTGCTGAAGGGCCGCTACCAACTGGTGTCGGAGATCGCCCGCGGGGGCGTGGGCACCGTCTGGCGCGCCGTGGACCTGGTGATCGACCGCGAGGTCGCGGTCAAGGAACTGCGCCTGCCCGAGTCCCTGAGCAGGGCCGAGCGCGAGTCGCTGCTCCTGCGCACCACCCGTGAGGCCCGTGTGGCCGGGCGGCTGAGCCACCCCAGCCTCATCACGGTGCTCGACGTGGTCGACGAGGACGGCCGCCCGTGGATCGTCATGGAGCTGCTGGAGGCCTCCACCCTGGAGGAGGTCATCGAGGTCGGCGGACCGCTGCCCTACCAGCGGGTGGCCGAGATCGGGCTGCAGCTCATCGACGCCCTGAAGGTCGCCCACAACGAGGGCATCGTGCACCGCGACGTCAAGCCCGGCAACGTGATGATCACCAGCGGCGGCCGCGTGGTGCTCACCGACTTCGGCCTGGCGGCGTGGAACGGCGAGTCGGCGCTCAGCGAGTCCGGCCGCATCGTGGGCTCCCCGGCGTACCTGTCGCCGGAGCGGGCCAAGGCGGGCCCGGTGGGACCGGAGTCGGACCTGTGGTCGCTGGGCGCCACCCTGTACGCGGCGGTGGAGGGGCACACGCCCTACGACCGCAAGGGCTACATCAAGATCCTGCGCCAGGAGCCGCTGGAGGAGCCCGCGACGGCGGAGCGGGCGGGCCCGCTGGCGCCGGCGCTGGCCGGGCTGCTCAAGGTGGAGCCGGGCGAGCGGCTGACCGCGGACAACGCCGCGAAGATGCTGCGCATCGCGGCGCTGGCGCCGTGGAGCGGCGAGGACGGCGGGAGCCGGGAGGCGCCCGGGGAGGCCGACGGGGCCCCGGCGGGCGAGGAGCCCGCGGAGGCCGCGGTCCCCGAGCCGCGCGAGTCCGCGCGCGAGCACTTCAAGGCGGGCGGCCGGGTGCTGGCCGAGAACATCAGCGACCGGCTGCGCAACAGCCCGGAGGCGATGGGCGCGTTCGTGGCCTCGCTGCGCGAGTCCACCGACACCCTGGGGCTCACCAACCCGGGGCGGCACGCCGGGAAGGCCGGGGCGGGTGCGCCCGCGCGGGTCGCCGCGGTCGCGCTGGGGGTGCTGGTGCTGCTGGCCATCGTGCTGTGGGCCCTGCTGGGCCGCTGACGGGCCGGGGTCGCGTGCCGGGACCGGGCGGTGCGGCCGCAGGCCCCGGGGCAGGGGAGCCCGGCGCGCGCGGCGAGGCGGGCGAGTAGGGCCGGCGGGACTCGAACCCGCACTGTACAGCACCTAAAGCTGGCGTCTCCTGCCAATTGGACTACGGCCCCCCGGGGTGTACCCGTGGGCACAACTGTACCGGGATCGGGAGGGGGACCGGCCGCCGGACCGCGGGGTCCCGCGTCCCGGCGGTCCGGCGGCCGGGACGCGGGTCACACGCCCAGTTCGCGCTTGATGCGGTCGACGTGGCCGGTGGCCTTCACGTTGTAGAAGGCCTTGACGACCCTGCCGTCGGTACCGACGATCACCGTGGACCGGATGACGCCCTGGACGACGCGGCCGTAGTTCTTCTTCTCCCCGAAGGCGCCGTAGGCCCGCAGGGTCTCCTTGCCGGGGTCGCCGACGAGGGTGAAGGTCAGGCCCTCCTTGTCGCGGAACCTCGCCAGCTTGTCGGTGGTGTCGGGGGACACGCCGATGACGGTGAAGCCCGCGGAGTCGAACTCGCGGAGGTTGTCGCGGAAGTCGCAGGCCTCGGTGGTGCAGCCCGGGGTCATCGCGGCCGGGTAGAAGTAGAGCACGACGCTCTTGTCGGTCCGGGCCAGGACCTCGCTCAGCGTCACGGGCTTGCCGTCGGCGTCCTCCAGGGTGAAGTCGGGCGCCTGGTCGCCGGGCTCCAGTCGGATCGGGTCGCTCACGTGGGATTCCTCTCTGCCGCCGGGCGCCGGTCGGCCCCGGCCGTTCTCGCCGTCCACACTAACGACCCGGTGGCGGCGGGGTGGAGGTGTCTCGTGGTTCGGTTGCGATTCCGGTTCGGTTCGTCCGCTCCGGGATCGGGCGGTGGTTCGATCACCTATTGTTGACGCACTTCACGATTGGTCGGTTGGGAGTCTCGGCACCGATGTCTGCATTCACGCTCGACGAGGTCAGGGACCGTACGCTCAAGGAGCGCGATTCCTGGTGGACGGTGTACCTCGTGGACCCGGTCGCGGTCCGCCTGGTGCGCCAGGTCGCCAACCGGACGTCGGTCACCCCCAACCAGCTGACGGTGCTGGCGCTCTTCCTGGGCCTGGGGGCGGCGGTGTGCTTCGCCCTGGGCTACCGGCAGTTCCTGCTGCTGGGCGCGGCGCTGTACTTCCTGTCGTTCCTGGTGGACTGCATGGACGGCAAGCTGGCCCGGCTGACCGGCACCGAGACGGTGTTCGGCGCCTGGGTGGACTACGTCTCCGACCGGTTCCGGGTGCTGGTGTGCGTGGTGGCCCTGATGGGCGGCCAGTACGTGGTGGCCGAGGAGGTCGACCCGGGCGCGGAACCGGTGTGGTTCGTGTGGCTGGCCCTGGCCGTGGTGTTCCTGGACATGCTGCGCTACCTCAACGCCCTGCAGGTGTACAAGGTGCGCCGGGAGATGCGCTCGCACCTGGCGGCGGCGCTGGAGCGGGCCAGGGCGACCCTGTCGATGCTGGGCCCGGAGGAGGACGACACCTCGGCGGCGACCGGGGCGGGCGGCCGCACCATGAGCGACGGCGGCGAGCAGGCGGTTCTCAGGCACGGGATCTCGGTGCTGGAGGGGATCCTGCGCACCCAGACCGAGCGGGAGAACCGCAACCGGCGCACGGCGGGCAAACAGCCCGACCTGACCCTGCCCAAGGTGGACCTGCACCAGGAGTTCCGCACGCGCTTCCCCTGGTACCAGCGGTTCTGGTCGGCGCTCAACGCGCGCCGGGTGCGCACCCACCTGGTGGGCGGCATCGAGTTCCAGATGGCGGTGTTCGTGGTCGCCCCGGTGGTGGCCGCGCTGGCGGGCGCCCCGTCCGCTATCGGCTGGATCACCGCGGTCGCGGGTGTTTTGCTCCTCGCGTTCGAGATCGCCATCATCTATAAACTGTGGTTGTCCACGCGGGACTTCTTCCGTGTGGTCGACGGAATCGACAGCGCGCTGAGATTCTCCGGTCCGTCCGACGGCGCGGAGGGCGGAGCCGGAGGGGGCCGGGATCCCGGCTCGGACTCGGGGTCCCGGACGACTCTGCGCTAATGAGAGAGGCGGCCCAGATGGCGGCAGGCGACACCGAACCGCGCCGGACCCCGGCCGAGATCGAGGCCGAGATCAACCGCGAACAGCGGCGACTCGCCGAGACCATCGACGAGTTGGTGGTCTCGGCCCGTCCCGCGAACATCGCGCGGCGCCAGGTCGCGAAGGCCAAGGAGACGGGCGGCCGGATCCTGGACGAGGCCCGCGCGCTCGTCGTCGGCGGCGGGGCGGTGCGGGTGGAGAGCCACCTGGTCGAGCCGGAGGAGGGGAGCATCCTCCTGAGGGGCGACGACGAGGTCGTGACGACGTACCAGTCGCGCGGGCAGCTGCCCCCCGAGGCCGTGATCCTCGCGGTGGGCGTCGGCGCGGTGATCGCGGTCGGCGTGGCGGCGCTGATCATGCGGCGCCGGCGCGGGTAGCGCGGAAAAGACGGCCCGAGGGGCCCGTGTCCGTCGGGACGCGGGCCCCTCGGCGTCGCCGCGGGTGCTACAGGAAGGTCCGCCCCTCGCCGCGGTAGGTGGGAACGGCGCGCACGTACTCACCGGTGTCGGAGTCGATGAGGTGCAGGGTGTCGAAGCGCTCGCACAGCTCACCGGCCTTGGTGTGGCGCATCCACACCCGGTCGCCGATCTCCAGGGTGTCGGCGGCGGCGCCCAGCAGCGGGGTCTGGACCTCGCCCGCGCCCTCGTTGGCGCTGTAGGACAGCCCGGCCGGCAGGTGGGGGACGGGCAGGCGCAGGGTGTCGGCGGGCCCGGACGCGAGGTAGCCGCCGCCCAGGGCGGTGACCGCGCCCCGGGCGGGGCGGCGTACGACGGGCAGCGCGAACAGGGCGGCCGGGCGGCCCCGGAAGGACCGGTAGTAGTCGAACAGGTGCGGGTGGTACAGGCCCGACCCGGCGCCCAGTTCGGTCACGGCCCTCTCCCGGCCGGTGGTGTGCAGGCTGCCGGTGCCGCCGCCGTTGACGAACCGGATCGGGGCGACCTCGCGGACGGCGCGGACGATGGCGGCGCGGCGCCTGGCGAGTTCGACGGCGGAGCGGTGCTGGACGGCGCGCAGGACGCGGCCGTAGAGGGGGCGGCCGGGCGGGGCGTCGCCGACTCCGGCGATCTGGGCCTCGTAGGCCATGATCCCGTCGAGGCGGAGCTCGGGGCGGCGCAGGACGGCGCGGGCCAGGGCCGCGGCCTGGGCGGGGGTGCGCACGGGGGAGCGGAGGCTGCCGATGCGGACCCGCGGGCCCAGCGGCTGCCAGCTGGTGTCGATGTCCAGGCAGACCCGGACGGGGGGAGCGTCGGCGGGCCGGGTGCCGTCGCGTTCGGCGGCGGCCACCGCCCGGGAGATGAGGTCCAGGTGGGCGGTGTCGTCGACCATGAGGGTGACGGCGCCCAGGGCCGCAGGGTCGGCGGCCAGGCGGCCCAGGGCCGCGGTGTCGGCGGTGGGGTAGGCGACCAGGATGTCGCGGCCGACGGGGCCGCCGGGGTCGCCCTGGGCGAGCCAGAGCGCTTCGGGCAGGGTGAACGCCATGACGCCCTCGTAGCCGGGGGTCTCCAGCACGGTGTGCAGCAGTGCGCGGCAGCGCACGGACTTGCTGGCGACCCGGATGGGCCTGCCGTGCGCGCGGCGGGTGAGGGCGGCCGCGTTGGCACGGAAGGCGGCCAGGTCGACCACGGCGAAGGGGGCCTGGAGTTCGCGCGTCGCGGCCTCGTACTTCTCACGCAGGCTTGTCATGCCTCCGAGGATGCCAGAACATGAATCCTTTTCATATTCCCTGGGCGCAAATCAGACGATCCGTCCGGACCGCTCGCCCGGACCGGACCGTCCTCCCGCGCGGCGCGTGTGAGCCGTGGCCCTCTTCGGCCGCCGCCCCCCGGCGGGGTCTCCCGGTGGATATCCTGGGACGTCACGGCCGTACGGCCGGTCCGACCCCAGAAACGGTTTTCTCCCATGAGCGAGCGCGAGTACATCCTGACGCTGTCGTGCCCCGACAGCCGCGGCATCGTCGCGGCGGTGGCCAATCTGCTGTCCGACCACGGCTGCAACATCACCGAGAGCCAGCAGTACGGCGACCACTACACCGGCCGGTTCTTCCTGCGGATGCAGTTCGTGGCCGAGGCCGGCGAGCACGGGGTCGTCGGCGAGGACGTGCTGCGCGGCGCCTTCGCGGCGCTGGCCGGGGACTTCGGCGGCGCCGGCGCCGCCTCCGTGGAGTGGACGCTCAGCCCGCGCGACGTGCGCCCCCGCATGATCGTGATGGTGTCCAAGTTCGGCCACTGCCTCAACGACCTGCTCTACCGGCACCGCAGCGGCCTGCTGGACATCGACATCGCCGCGGTCGTCTCCAACCACCCCGACCTGGAGTTCCTGGCCGACTCCTACGGGGTGGACTTCCACCACCTGCCGGTGACCCCGCAGACCAAGGGCGAGCAGGAGGCCAGGCTGCTGGAGCTGGTCGGCTCCTACGACGTGGACCTGGTGGTGCTGGCCCGGTACATGCAGGTGCTGTCCGAGAAGCTGTGCACCAAGATGTCGGGCCGGATCATCAACATCCACCACTCGTTCCTGCCGAGCTTCAAGGGCGCCCGGCCCTACCACCAGGCGCACGCGCGCGGGGTCAAGCTCATCGGCGCCACCGCCCACTACGTCACCGCGGACCTGGACGAGGGCCCGATCATCGAGCAGGAGGCGGCCCGGGTCGACCACACCCACAGCCCCGAGAAGCTCACCGAGATCGGCCGCGACCTGGAGTCGGTCGCGCTGGCCCGCGCCGTCAACTGGCACGCCCAGCGGCGGGTCCTCCTCAACGGGGACAAGACCGTCGTCTTCGGGTGAGCCGACCCGTACCTGTTTTCGGACGTTCCAGGGGCGCCTTCGGGCGCCCCTTCGTTTTCAGCCCGCGAGGGGGTTCCCGAACGGGTTTTGGGGCAGGGATGGGGATGCCGTTACCTGTTCTGTCCTGCAAAACCTTACTCCAAGTACCTTGTTGACTACGCACAGTGCGTATATGGTGTGATCCAGTTCGAAACCCGTTCGGTCCCTCGGGGGAAGCGGGTCGCGGGTTTCGGTCCGAAACCCCGGGGCGGGAGTCCCGGGCGAAGGGGCGTGAACACATGGGTAAGCACTTCGACGACCTGGGCGGCAAGGCCAAGGAGGCCTACGGCAAGGCCGCCGGCGACCGGTCCACGGAGGCCGAGGGCAAGGTCGACCAGGCCAAGGCGGGCGCCAAGGACGCCGCCGACAAGGCGAAGGACAAGGCCGGGAAGGCCGTCGAGAACGCCGGCGAGAAGATCAAGGGCGTCTTCAAGCGCTGACGCCGCCGTCCACACGACCGGAGCCCGAACGGGCTCGCCTGCACACTGCGTAGGGGGACCAGTGTCGGATACCAGGACCGAGGCCAAGGTGCCGGGCGCCCGGATGGCGAACGGCCCGGGGGACGCCGAGGGCGGCCACACCCACATCGCCGACGGCGTCGTCGCCAAGATCGCGGGCATGGCCGCCCGTGAGATCGGCGGCGTGTACGCCATGGGCGGCGGGGCCGCCCGGGCCATGGGGGCCGTCAGGGACGTCGTCACCGGCGGCGGGGACAAGGGATCGGTGGCGCGCGGCGTCGCGGTGGAGGTCGGGGAGCGGCAGGCCGCCGTCGACATCGACCTCGTCGTCGAGTACGGCGCCGCCATCCAGGACATCGCCACGGCCGTGCGCCGCAACGTCACCAACTCCATCGTGAAGATGACCGGCCTCGAGGTCACCGAGATCAACATCAGGGTGGACGACATCCACCTGCCCGATGAGGACGACGGTGACAGCGGTGACGGCGGGGACGCCCCGCCCAGGGTCCAGTAGCCGTGGCCGGCGTCGACGAGCCGGGGGAGACCGCCCGGCGGATGGCACGGGCGGCCCTGCGGTCCCCGCACGTGGTCGAACTGTCCGCTGGGGCCTTCGGGACGCTGTCCACCCCCGTGCCGGGCGGCCGCGTACGGGGGGTGGCGGTGCGTGCGGACACCGCCGAGGTCGGCGTCGTGGTCCACTTCGGGCGACCGCTGCCGGAGATCGCGGGCGAGCTCCGCAGGGAACTCGCCCCGCTCTCCGGCGGCCGCGCCGTCCACATCTGCGTGGAGGACGTGGTCGCCGGCGCGACGGGCACCCGGGCCCGGCCGTGAACGAGATCAGCGCTGGACAGAAGGGGGAGGCCATGTGGCCCATAGTCGGACTGTCCTACGGGACGGTACTGGGGTTGGCGGGAGCGTTCGGCGGCTTCGCGGCCTTCGCGCTCGTACTGGTCCTGGGCCTGGCCGGATTCGTCGCGGGCCGGGCCATGGAGGGCGACATCGACCTGAGCGAGATGTTCTCGCGGCGTTCGGCCTGAGGGGCGCGGCCGTGGCGGGAACGCGTACACACGAGGTCCCCCGGCAGCGGGGGGAGACCGCTGACCGGGGGCGGCACGTCCGCTCCGGGCAGCGGCCCGACCCCGGCGGGCGCACGGACATCGGGACCGGGGTCATCGAGAAGACCGCCGCCCGGGCCGCGGGCGAGGTCGCCGGGGCGCGGCCGGCGGCCCGGGGGCGGGCGGTCCGCGCCCGGGTCAGCGGGGACGTCGTCCTGCTGCGCCTGCGGGTCTGCGTGGACTACCCGGAGCCCCTGCGCCGGACCGCCGCTCTCATCCGCTCCCGGGTCCGGGAACGGGTCGAGCACGCCACCGGCAAACAGGTGCACCACATCGACATCGAGATCGCCGAAACGGTGCGCTGACCGCACCGTTCCACCGCTCCGCGACGGCGGGCCGGGGTGGCCCGTCCTCCCCGGCCCGGTCGGGGGCCGCCGTGCTAGGAGTACTGATGACCACCGTGGAAGAGGTGCTCGGCCGTCCCGACCAGGGGGTCGACCGGGAGGCCAGGAGAGTGGCCGTCCACACGTTCCGCCCCCGCCGGTCATGGCCCGCGGTGCTCACCGGGTTCGTGGTCCTCATCGTCGCGGTCATCGCCGCGGCCGAGGTCATCGCCGCGCTGGCGGGCAGCCCGCTGGGCCTGTTCCCCGTGGGCGGCGCGACGGAGTACGCGCAGACCACCACCTGGTCGCAGCCGTCCGTGCAGATCGCCTCCGGGCTGCTGGCCCTGATCGGGCTCGTCCTGATCGCGGCGGCGCTCGCGCCGGGGCGCGGGCACTGGACGGCGCTGCGCACCGACGACCCGGCACTGGTCGTGGGCATGACCCGCAGCGCGCTGCGCCGCGCGGTGGCCGCCGCCGCCCAGGACGTCAGCGGCGTCGACCACGTCGGGGTGCACGTGCGCGGCAGCCGCATCCGGGTGCAGGTGCGCACGGGGATGCGCGATGCGCCGGAACTCCCGGCGGAGGTGACCGCCGCCGTGGAGCGGCGGCTGGAGGAGCTGGCTCCGCTGCGCAGTCTGCGGATCGCCACCCATGTCCGCTACGGGGAAGGGTGACCATGGCACGGGACAGGGCGCGCAGGTCGGCCCGGGGCAACCGGCAGGGACTGCTGCTGGTGGGGGTCCTGCTGGTGGCGGCCGGCGCAGCGGCGCTCGCGGCCGGGCAGGGGGTGTTCGGATCTCGCCTGGCGGGGGAGGTCCTGCTCAACGACGGGGTCCGCGGCGTCCTGGCCGCCCCCTGGGTGCCGTACGCGGTGGTGGCGGTGGCGTTCGCCGCCGCGTTCCTGGCACTGCGCTGGCTGCTGGTGCAGGGGCTCAACGACACGGTGGGGCGCCTGGTGCTGGACCGCGACCCCCGGGGGCGGGTGGAGATCTCCGAGAGCGTCGCGCGCGGCGCCCTGGAGCAGGAGGTCGCCGACTACCCGGGGGTGCGCCGGGCGCGGGCCCGCCTCACGGAGTCGGCCGAGGAGCCGCACCTGCGGCTGGCACTGACCCTGGACGACGACGCCGACGTCACCGGGGTGTGGCAGCGGGTGCGGTCCGAGGCGCTGGCCAACCTGCGCCGCTCACTGGAGCTGGAGAGCGTTCCGGCGGTGGTGCGCATGTCGATGACCGCCCCGGCCAAGAACCCCCGCCGCAGCCTCGCCTGACCGCCCGGCCCCGCGCCCCGCCCTCCCGGGGGCGGGGCGTTCCGCGTCCCACCGGCCCCCGATCCGGCCCTCGGAGGTTTCTGTACATACCTCGAGGCGTTCCATGGGCATGCTGACGGCATGACGACTCCGCCCTTCACCGAAGCCCGGAACAGGCTCCGAACTCCTCGATGACGCCGAACGCACTCACGAACGGGTGGTCATCACCCGCCACGGACGTGAGAGTGCCGTCCTGATCTCCACTGATGACCTGGAAGCCCTGGAGGAGACGCTCGATGTACCGGCCTCCCCCGAGATCATGGGCCGATCGGCCGGATCCCGCGCCGACGTCGAATCCGGTCATGTGCTGGAAGCCGAAGACCCGGCCGCGCTGATGTCCGAGCAAAGGCGTGATACGTGACCGGCTCCCACCGGCCGAGGATCACCGGGACGGCCGCGCGAGCGCTCACCGTCCGGCTGCCGGAGAAGATCGCCCACGCCGTCCACGAGTTCATCAGTGGCCCCCTCCTGGAGAACCCGCACCGCCTGGGGAGGCGACTGCTGCATCCGCCCTTCGAGGGCACATGGTGGGCCCGCCGGGGGCCCACCATGTGCTGTACGTCATCGGCGACGGACAGGAGACGGTGACGGTCACCGCCATCGGGCACCGGGCGGACGCCTACCGGTCGCGTTGAGGGGCGCGGGGTCAGCGGGGGCCGGTGCGGCGGTGGCGGACCCGGCCGTCGCGCAGGACGGCGCGCACGGTGCGCTCCGGGTCGGCGAGCACCGAGATGTCGGCCAGCGGGTCCCCGTCGACCACGACGAGGTCGGCGCGGGCGCCCTCGCGCAGTGTGCCGACGGTCCCCTCCAGGCCGAGCAGGCGGGCGGCGTTCACGGTGGCCGCGCGCAGCACGTCCGCGGCGGGCTGCACCCGGCCGCGGATGGCGAACTCCTCGCTCTGCCGGTCCTGCATGCCGCCGAGCAGGTCGCTGCCGAAGACCAGGTTCACCCCGGCCTCGTGGGCCATGCGCAGGGAGTCCAGGCCGCGGGTGAGCACCGTGTCGACCTTCTCCCGGCTCTCGGGGGGCAGGCCCTCCTGCGCGCCCCGGCGGGACAGCTCCTGGTAGGTGACCAGGGTCGGCACCAGGAAGGCGTCGTACCTCAGGAACAGCTCGATGCTGCCCTCGTCGATGAGGTTGCCGTGCTCGATGCAGCGCACGCCCAGCCGCAGACCTCGGTCGACCGCGCGCGCGGTGTAGGCGTGGCCCGTGACGTAGCGGTTGGCCGCCTCGGCCTCCTCGACCACGGCGCGGATCTCGTCCTCGGAGGACTGGGTGGAGTCGATGCGGTCGGTGGGCGAGGCGACGCCGCCGGACAGCATGATCTTGAGGTGGTGGGCCCCGGTGCGCAGCTGCTCGCGGGCGGCCCGGCGGAACTCGGTGGGGCCGTCGCAGACGATGCCCGCCCCCGGGCAGCAGGCGTGGGTGTCGTTGCCCTGGCGGCCCGGCCCGCGGAAGTCGCCGTGGCCGCCGGTCTGGGAGAGCGCCTTGCCTCCGAACATGAGCCGCGGGCCGTTGACGAGGCCCTCGTCGACGGCGCGGGCCAGGCCCCAGTCGCCGCCGGCGACGTCGCGGACGGTGGTGAAGCCGCGGCGGAGCATGTCCTCCAGGGAGCGGGCGGCGTAGGCGGCGACGTAGGAGGGGGAGTGGTCCATGGCCGCGCCCAGGTCGGCGCTGAACGCGGTCGGGTGGACGTGGGCGTCGATGAGCCCGGGCATGAGGGTGGCCCCGCCCAGGCCGACGACCTCGACCGCGTCGCCGACCCCGGGGGCCGGACCGCCGCCCCTGCGCGCGATACGGCCGTCCTCGACCAGGAGCCAGCCGGGGGTGCGGGTCCCGGTCTCGGGGTCGAGCAGGCCGGCGTCGGTGAACAGGGTCGTCGGGCGGGACGGGCGCGTCATGGATACCTCCGGTGCGGCGGTCGGCGTGTGACCCACGCCGTATATGCAATATATGTTGCAGCAAGTGCCGGGGTGCATCCGGGTGGTGGTATCGCTTGGGGGAGCGGTGCGCCCCCGGGGGGCCCGGCGGGCCGGACGGAGGGGTGATGGCGGACTGGATCGAGGCCGCGCTGGGGGAGGGCCGGTTCGGCCGGGCCGCCGAGCGCGTGGTCCGGGTGCTGCGCGACGAGCCCAGGTTCGCCTCCTACGCCAGCACGGCGGAGGTGGCCGAGCGGGCCGGGGTGAACGTCGCGACGGTGGTGCGGGCCGCACAGGCTCTCGGGTTCTCCGGCTGGCCGGCCCTGCGGGTGGAGCTGCGCTCCCGCTACCTGGCCTCGCTCACCGCGGGCGAGGTCCTGGCCGAGCACGCCGGATCCGACGCCGATCCCGTGCAGGCGGCGTTCCGGGCGGACCGGGAGGGCCTGCGCGCACTGGAGGCCACGCTCGAACCCGGCCGCGTCCGAGCGCTGGCGGCGGCCGTGCACCGCGCCCGCCGGACGGTGGTGGTGGGCTCGGGCACGTTCGCGGCGCCGGGGCTGCAACTCGCGCACGCCGCCGGGATCATGGGGTACGACGTGGAGCGCTTCGAGGTCGGCGGGACCGCGCTGGTCGCCGCGCTCGCCCGGATGGGCGCCGGGGACCTGTTCCTGGCCTGCGACCTGTGGCGGCTGCCGAGGGCCCTGGGGTCGGCGGCGCGGGTGGCGGCGGAGCGCTCCGTGCCGGTGGCGGTGATCACCGACCGCCGGGACTCGCCGCTGGCGCAGGACGCGGCGCACGTGCTGCTGGTGCCCAGCGAGGGGGTGGGGATGTTCCCGTCGCTGACCCCGGCGATGTCGGTGGTCCACGCGGTCCTGGCCGAGCTGGCGCGGATCGGGGGCGAGCAGGTGCTGCGCGCGGTGCGCGAGACCGAGCGCCTGTGGGAGGAGACGGAGCTGTTCTGAGTGTTCCGCGGACGGTCGACCTGCGAGGACGGGACCCGACTCTCCTTTCTGTGATCAGGGTCACGTTGAATGCAATAAGTGTTGCATTTCACGGGCTGGGCTGTTTTCATGGCCGGACCGCGCCGCCCCGGCGGCGCCCCTCCCCTCCATCCCGCCCCGCACCCCGCCGCGAAGGTGACCCATGCGAACCGCCCATCTCGTGATCCTCATCGTGTACCTCCTGGCCATGCTGGGGATCGCCCTGTACTTCCTGCGCTCGGGCAGGCTCCGCGGCGGCGACGACTTCCTGTTCGCGGGGCGCAGCCTGCCGCGCCCGGTCATGATCGCCACCATGCTCGTCACCTGGGTCGGCTCCGGGACCATCATCGGCGGCGCCAACTTCGCCTACACCTACGGGCCGACCGCCGGAATGGTGTTCTTCGCCGGGACCCCGCTGGGGATCCTGGTCCTGCTCCTGGCCGCGCGCCGGATCCGCAGGGCCTCCCGGCACACCATCCCCGAACTCCTGGAGGCGCGCTTCGGCATCGGCGTCCGCACCGTCGCCGCGGCGGTCACCACCCTCGCCTACCTGGGCCTGACCGCCTCCCAGTTCGTCGGCGGCGGCTACGTGGTCAGCCTGGTCACCCCGCTCGGCCCCACCCAGGGGACGGTCCTGATCGCGGTCGTCGTCACCGTGCTGACCATCACCGGCGGGCTGTTCTCCGTCGCCTACACCGACTTCTTCTCGGCCATCCTCATCGTGCTCGGCCTCTTCGTGTCGGTGCCGCTGGTGTTCGCCGCGATCGGCGGCCCGGGCGCCTACTGGGACGGGCTCCCCGAGCAGGCCGCCACGTCCGGCGGCGGGCTCACCGCCCTCCAGCTGCTCGGCTACTTCCTGCCCCTCTTCCTGCTGCTGCTCGCCGACCAGAACATGTACCAGCGGCTCGCCGCGGCCAGGAACGAGAAGGAGGCCCGCTCCTCGACGCTCGGCATGCTGGTGGGCAGCTTCTTCGTCTTCGTCCCGGTGGTGCTGCTCGCCACCGCGGCCGCGGTCCTGATGCCCGGCATCAACGGCGACATGGCGATCCTCAGCCTGGCCTCCGAAGGCCACCTGCCCACCGTCCTGGGCGGCACCATCCTGGCGGGCGCGGTCGCGTTCGTCATCACGACGGGCTCCTCGTACATGCTGTCGGGGGCCTCCAACGTGGCCTTCGACCTGTACGCCCGGTTCGCGGGCGGGCACGTGGACGAGCGCCGCAAGCTCCTGGTCCAGCGCCTGTCGGTCCTGGGCGTCGCGGTCCTGGGCGTCGCCCTGGGCCTGTTCTTCCCGACCGTGCTCGAGCTCCAGATGTACTCGTACACGATCTACGGGGCGGCGATCACGCCGGTCGTCCTGTCGGTGCTGTTCTGGAGGCGGGCGACCACCGCCGGCGCCGTCGCCGCCCTGGTGGCGGGCGCGGCCACCACCATCGGCTGGCAGCTCGCCGGGACGCCGGGCGGCCTCAACGGCGTCATCGTCGCGCTGCCCGCCGCACTGGTCGCGCTGGTCGCCGTCAGCCTCTGCACCCGGGCGCCCGAGTCCGTCGGCCCGGTCCCGGCCGACGCGTCCGCCTGACCGCTCCCCGGCCCGCCGTCAGCACTCGATGACGTTGACGGCGAGGCCGCCGCGGCTCGTCGCCACGGTGGCTCGGGGCCGAGGCGGCGGAGTGCGGGGAATAGGGCTGTGCGCAGCCGCGCGTGCCCACCGGCCGGACCGTCCCACGCCGCGTCCCTGCTGCACCTTCGCCTCCCGACCCCCGCGGCCTCATCGGCCGACCTGGCCCTCAGGCCGTGGCGGAATGGTCCGAAGAGGTCTTGGGCTCGGCGAAGAGCAGTTCGGCCAAGGAGGCGCGAAGCTCCCGTGTGGTCTCCAGGACCTCGGCCTGCAAGCGGATCCGGGCGTCCAGGAGCGCCAGTTTCTCGCCGATCTCCCGCTGGACCTCCAGAGGCGGAAGCCGCACGGGAAGAGACTCCATCATCTTCTGTGTGATCGAGGGGATGGTACTGCCGGAGGTGTGCGCGTCGATCCAGGCCCGGATCCTGGGCAGGGCGAGGTAGTGCACGAGGTAGTTCGGGTCGACCTCCGCTGAGGGACGAAGCCGCAGCAGTTGGCCGCCCAGCAGCCATCCCTGTTGCTCCTGCTCGACCAGTGCGAACCTGCCGAGCGTGCCGGTTCGTGCCGTCACGATGTCGTTCGCCGACAGGCGGTACCGGTCACCCAGTCGAGCGGCGTTCTCGTCGGGCACGCGAGCCAGGCCATGCTCGGAGACGCGCAGTTCGACGATGTTGAGAGGGCGGACCAGGGGCGTCCCCCGGTCGGAGAACCCCTGGGAAGAGGTGCCCCTCCCCGAAACCCCGGCCTGGATCCCGCAGACCTCTCCCAGGAGTCGTTCCACCCGGTCGCCGGTGCCCCCATCGTTCAGGGACGAGTCCATCGCTGTGTCTCCTCGATCAGGTGGCGGACGGGGGCGTCGGTGGCCGCCAGCCGCTCCTCCAGCAGGTGCAACCGACGGGTGAGGGCCTCGAACCTCTCCGGCTCCTCGTCCACCTCGACGGTCGGGGCGGGAGGGGGGACGTAGGAGGCGGGGAGCAGGGAGTGGTTCCGCTCGCGGATCTCGCCCAGGCCGACGGCGCGCCCCATACCCGAAGCGGGTCGGCCTCCGCGCCAGTTCAGCACGGTCGCGACGATGTCGTCGATTTCTCCGGCGGCGAGTTCGCGTTTGGTACGGGGCACCGTTCCCAGTCTCCGCGCGTCGACGAACAGGACCTCGGAGGGTTTGTCGGTCGGCCTTCCCAGAAGCCAGATGTCGACGGGGATGCCCGTACTCGAGAAGAGGCGGTCCGGCAGTGATACCACGGCCTCCACCACACCATCCTCGACCATGGCCGCCCGGATGGCCTGTTCCCGGGGATGGGAGGAGAACGCGGTGCCCGGCGGCATGACGACGGCGGCCCGTCCACCCGGCCGGAGCGTGGTCACGGCGGACTGCAGCCACACAAAGTTCGCGTTCGAAACGGGCGGCCTCCCGTAGGGGAAGCAGTGCGGGTCGCCGGTGGAATGCTCGACGTCCGCCCAGTGCAGATTGAACGGCGGGTTGACCAGGACGAGATCGGCCCGGGTGCGGTGCCGCAGGCCGTACCGGTTGGCGCCGGGCACGAGTTCGGCCTCGACACCGTGGACGCGCAGGCGCATGGTGGCCATGTCCGACAATTCGTCTGAGCCCGGGATTCCGCTGAGCAGGGGCCGGGCCGCTGGTCGGCCTCCGCGCAGCCGCCTCTCCACGGAGATGAGGAACTCGCCGGTCCGGCAGTAGGGGTCGTGCACATCGCGGAGGGGCATGCGCGGATCGAGCATCCGGACGGCGATCTCCACAACGGATTCAGGGGTTTGCCACACCGCTCCGGCTTTGCCCTGCGTGTCCGTCAGGAGAGTGAGCACCCGCTCGAAGGCTGTGATGGCCCGCTCCCTCCGGTCTCCGCCGGAGACCAGTGCCTCGACCTCTCCGAGGACCCGGGGCAGGACGTGCAACAGGTCCGTCGGATCCGGCAAGCCGCGCCTCTGCCCGGGAAACAGGGACATGAGGGAGGAGGCCACGCCGAAGTACGAGCGCTGCCGCAGGAGTTCCCGCCATTCCTGTTCACGCGACACGGAGATGTCGATGAGGTGGAGGAGGAACGTGAGATTGGTGTCGAGAGAGGCATGGCCGCGCAGGTGGTCCAGGATCCGCTGCAAGGACCGGTCCAGGGCCCGTCCTCCGTGGGTGGTGCTCTTCGTCCGCGCGCGTCCGGGAAGACGGGATGGACCCGGATCGGCCAGGGAGGCGCGTACCCGATCGGCGTAGGTCGTACCCGCCTCCTCACCCGGTCGGCGGGCGTCGGCGGGAATGGTGCGCTTTGACAACCAGGCAAGGATCTCGTCGAGGTCGAACAGGCCCGACCCGGTGTCCACCGGGTCGGGGAAATCCCTGCCGCGTTTGCGCCAGTTGGTGACCGCCGCCCGGCTGACTCGGGCGTGAGCGGCGATCTGCGCCTGAGAAACGGTTCTTCTCGCGGGTGTGTCCACATCCGTCTCCTTAGAAGCTGGGCGGCAGGTCGCCCCTGCACATCTGCTCCTTGACCATGAGCACCTCGGGCACCCTGTCCATGGGCTTGATCCCGGTTGCAGCCTCCGGGTTGATGTAGGACAGCACCCGATAGAGCTTGGCGTGATCCGCCTCCAGATGGCGGTGGTGGATCGGTTCGAAGTGCATGATGCGGTTGCGCAGCAGGCGCAGGGAGTAGAGCTGGTCCTGGAGGTCGCGGCGCGGGCCCCGGTAGCCGGGAAACGCGCGGTGGAGTGCGGGGACCCAAAGATCCCGGTCGTACCTGCGGGCGACCAGTGAGGTCCAGAAGCCGAGGGACAGTTCGGCGACGACGGCGTCCGGGGCGGTCGAACCGCGGAAGCGGGACTGCGCCTGGCGCACGAGGCGCTGCCCCTCATTGTCCAGCGGAGCCCTGTTCCACCAGTCCTCCTGCCGGAAGTGGGCACTCAGCCGGTTGTGGATGGAGTTGCGCAGGGACAGTTCGAACGTGTGCAAAGGCCCCAGGAAGGCAGCGGAGACCATGACGTTCCAGTTGTACAGGTTGACGGCCCTGGCCGGGTCGTCTCGGCTGTGCCGGAGGTAGGGCGCCAGACGCGGGGAGGAGTACGCGGAAGCCATCCACTCAGGGAAACCAGTGCTCACGACAACCTTCGATCTACCTCGGGTCGGGCCGCGGAGGGTAGGGGGCGACAGATCGGGTACCATGGGGGACGTACGCCCCGGGTTCGCCTCTGCATCGCATGCCACCCGGGGCACGGCTGTTTCCGGGGTGGGGGCACACGGACCCCTCGCGGTTCGCCGGAAACGGGACCGTGTACACCGCCCTTCAAGGAATGACGGTACACATCTCGACCACCGTGGTCAAGCGCATTGGAGTGCGCTAAGTGTTAACAACCAGGGGTCGGCGCTCGGTGACGTCGGGACGGGTCGATTCCTGGGACCGGGTACGCCGGGCGGTTCCCGGGTACAGGGCCTGGGACGTATTCACCGCTCGGCCGATCCCCGGCCGGAACCGGGGTCGGCTGTGAGGCTCCGCCTGGAGGGTGTCCGCCGTCGGCCAGGCTCACCGCGGTCCGAGAAGGCGCGGTGGGTTGCAGACCGAACGTCGTCAGCACGGCTGCCCCCTGTACTCAGGGCGTGTTCGGCGGATCGTTCCGGGTCGCGGCCGTCGGGCCGCCTCCCGCCGCGCCGACCGCGCTCGGACGGCCGAACCCGGGCCGGCCTGCGCTCGTCGCCTCGCGGGAGATCTCCTGACGACCGCTCCCGGCACCCGGCGCAGGCGCCGAGCCACACGAGAGCATCCGCCGAACAAGCCCTGGCCTCGGCCGCCCGGAGGCGTCTGTCACCCGGACATCGCGCACTCTCCCCACGGACCGCCGGACCGTCAGCACTCGATGACGTTGACGGCGAGGCCGCCGCGGCTCGTCTCCTTGTACTTGTCGTGCATGTCGCGGCCGGTGTCGCGCATGGTCTTGATGACCTTGTCCAGGGACACGAAGTGGCTGCCGTCGCCGTGCAGCGCGATGCGGGCGGCGCTGATGGCCTTGACCGACGCCAGGGCGTTGCGCTCGATGCAGGGGACCTGGACCAGGCCGCCGATCGGGTCGCAGGTCAGGCCCAGGTTGTGCTCCATGGCGATCTCCGCGGCGTTCTCCACCTGGGCCGGGGTGCCGCCCAGGACCTCGGCCAGCCCCGCGGCGGCCATGGACGAGGCCGAGCCGACCTCGCCCTGGCAGCCCACCTCTGCGCCGGAGATCGACGCGTTCTGCTTGAACAGGATGCCGATCGCGGCGGCGGTCAGCAGGAACCGGACCACGCCCTCCTCGCCCGCCCCCGGGCTGAAGTGCGTGTAGTAGTGCAGCACCGCCGGCACGATCCCCGCCGCACCGTTGGTCGGGGCGGTCACCACCCGCCCGCCGGCCGCGTTCTCCTCGTTGACCGCCAGCGCGTACAGGGTGATCCAGTCGCTGCCGCGCATGGGGTCCGGGTCGGCGGTGGTGGGGGCGAGCAGTCCCGACCCGTCGCAGTTGCCGCCGAGCTGGCGGTACAGCCGGTGGGCCCGGCGCGGCACCCGCAGCCCGCCGGGCAGGGTGCCCTCGGTGGTCACCCCGCGCCGCACGCACTGGCGCATCACCGACCAGATCTCCAGGAGTCCGTCGGTGATCTGCGCGTCGGTGCGGCCGAAGGCCCGCTCGTTGGCGCGCATGACGGCGCTGATCGACATGCCGGTCTCCGCGCACAGCGCCAGCAGTTCCTCGGCGGTGGAGAACGGGTGCGGCAGTACGGTGTCGTCGGCCTTGATGCGGTCGGCCCCGGCCGCCCGCTCGTCCACGACGAACCCGCCGCCCACGGAGTAGTACACCTTGGCGGCCAGCTCGGCGCCGGAGGCGTCCCGGGCGACGAACCGCATCCCGTTGGGGTGGTCGGGCAGGCTCTCCTTGCGGCGGAAGTCCACGTCCACGGCCGGGTCGAACCCCACCACGGGCCCGTCCGGGCCGCCCAGCGCCATCGAGCGCTCGGTGCGCACCCGCTCCACCAGGGCGGGCACGGCGTCCACGTCCACCCCCTCGGGGGTGTGGCCGAGCAGGCCGAGCACCACGGCGGTGTCGCTGCCGTGGCCCCTGCCGGTGAGGGCGAGCGACCCGTACAGCTCGGCGCGCACGTGCGCCACCCCGTCCAGCAGCCCGTCCTCCCGCAGCCGGGTGACGAACGTGCGCGCGGCCTTCATCGGCCCGACGGTGTGCGAGCTGGACGGTCCGATACCGATTTTGAACAGGTCGAAAACGCTGATGGCCAAAGGTCTGTCCTCCTCGTTGAGCACAGGGCCTCATGGAGCACGGTGCCGTGCCTGCCGGACGAACGCCGTGCGGGGCCGCGGCCCCGCACGGCGGGGCCCTACAGGTTGGGGTAGAGCGGGTACTTCTCGGTGAGCGCCCGGACCCGGGAGCTCAGCGACCGGGCGTCGAACTCGGGCTTGAGCGCCTCGGCGATGATGTCGGCGACCTCGGCGAAGTCCTCGTCGCCGAACCCGCGGGTGGCCAGCGCCGGGGTGCCGATCCGCAGGCCCGAGGTCACCATCGGCGGCCGCGGGTCGTTGGGCACCGCGTTGCGGTTGACCGTGATGCCGATGGAGTGCAGCCGGTCCTCGGCCTCCTGCCCGTTGAGCTCGGAGTCCACCAGGTCGACGAGCACCAGGTGCACGTCCGTCCCCCCGGAGGCGACCTTGACGCCGGCCTCGGCGGCGTCGGGGCGGGTCAGCCGCTCGGCGAGCAGCTTGGCGCCGGACACGGTGCGGCGCTGGCGGTCGGCGAACTCCTCGCCGGCCGCGACCTTGAGCGCCACGGCCTTGGCCGCGATCACGTGCTCCAGCGGACCGCCCTGCATGCCCGGGAACACCGCGGAGTTGATCTTCTTGGCCAGCTCGGCCCTGCTGAGGATCAGTCCGCCGCGCGGGCCGCCCAGGGTCTTGTGCGTGGTGGTGGTGACCACGTCGGCGAACGGCACCGGGTTGGGGTGCAGGCCCGCGGCGACCAGGCCGGCGAAGTGCGCCATGTCGACCATGAGCAGGGCGCCCACGGAGTCGGCGATCTCCCGGAACCGGGCGAAGTCCAGCTGACGCGGGTAGGCGGACCAGCCCGCGACGATCATCTTGGGCTGGTGCTCCTTGGCCAGGGCGGCGACCTCGTCGTAGTCGACGGTGCCGTCCTCGTCGCGCACGTGGTAGGCCACGGCGTTGAGGACCTTGCCGGAGTAGTTGATCCGCATGCCGTGGGTCAGGTGGCCGCCGTGGGCCAGGTCCAGGCCGAGGATGGTGTCGCCCGGCTTGAGCAGGGCGAAGTACACGGCCGTGTTGGCCTGGGCGCCCGAGTGCGGCTGCACGTTGGCGTGGTCGGCGCCGAACAGGGCCTTGGCCCGGTCGATGGCGAGCTGCTCGACCACGTCGACGTGCTCGCACCCGCCGTAGTAGCGGCGGCCGGGGTAGCCCTCGGCGTACTTGTTGGTCAGGACGGTGCCCTGGGCCTCGATGACGGCCTGCGGGGCGAAGTTCTCCGAGGCGATCATCTCGAGGGTGTCGCGCTGGCGGGCCAGCTCCGCGTCGATCGCGGCCGACACCTCCGGGTCGAGTTCGCTCAGGCTCTGGTCGAGCGTGTTGTCGGTGGCCATCGGGGGTCAGTCCTCGCCTTCGGTCAGCTTGGTGTACTCCTCCGCGGAGAGCAGCTCGCCGGGCTCCCCGGACAGGCGCACCTTGAACAGCCAGGCGCCGTAGGGGTCGGAGTTGATGGACTCGGGCTCCTGGTCGAGGTCCGCGTTGACCTCGACGACCTCGCCGTCGACGGGGGAGTAGATGTCGCTGACGGACTTGGTGGACTCCACCTCGCCGCATGTCTCGCCCGCGCTCACACCGGTCCCGGCGGCGGGGGCCTCGACGTAGACGATGTCGCCGAGGGACTCGGCGGCGAACGCCGTGATGCCGACCGTGGCGATCCCGTCCTCGATCGAGACCCACTCGTGTTCGGCGGTGTAACCCAGCTCCGTGGGAACGCTCACTTCAACTCTCCTTGGAGGTTCTCTTCATTCCTGCCGCGCCGCCGGGTGACGGCCGCCCGGCCCCGGCCTACGTCCGGTCGCGCCCCGGCCGTGCCGATCCCGGTAGGGGTTCAGCCGCGCGGGGCGCGTGGGGTCCCGTTGGTGCGGGACCCACGTTCTCAGGCCTGCCGCTTGTAGAACGGCAGCTCGACCACGTCGACGTCCTCGCCGCGTCCGCGCACGTCCACGGTGAACGTGCCGGTCGCGGTGTCGAGTTCGCCGTCCACGTAGGCCATGGCGATGGGGCGGCCCAGGGTGGGGGAGGGGGCGCCGCTGGTGATGGTGCCCACGACCGCGCCGTCGCGCAGGACGTCCTGGCCGCGGCGCAGCGGACGGCGTCCGCGCGCGGCGAGGCCGATGAGGCGGCGGGGGCGGGCGGTGCGGGAGGCCTCCTCCAGGGCGGCCCGGCCGACGAAGTCGCCCTCCTTGTCGAACTTGACCACACGGCCCAGTCCGGCGTCGAAGGGGGTGAGGTCGGTGCTCAGCTCCTGGCCGTACAGCGGCATGCCCGCCTCCAGGCGCAGGGTGTCGCGGGCGGCCAGCCCGGCGGGGACCAGCCCCCGGTCGGCGCCGGCGGAGAGGAGGGCCTCCCACACCTCGACGGCGCGCCCGGCGGGCCTGACGAAGATCTCGAAGCCGTCCTCGCCGGTGTAGCCGGTGCGGGCCAGCAGGGCGGGGACCCCGGCGACGGTGTGCTCGTAGCCCGCGTAGTAGCCGATGGAGTCGAGGTCGGCGTCGGTCAGCGGGGCCAGGATCTCCACGGCCCGGGGGCCCTGGATCGCGATGAGCGAGTACTCGGCGGACTCGTCGGAGACCTCGACGTCGAACCCGGCGGCGCGCTCGGCCAGGGCGGCGGAGACGACTTCGGCGTTGGCGGCGTTGGCCACGACGAGGTACTCCTCCTCGCCGAGCCGGTAGACGATGAGGTCGTCCAGGACGCCGCCGTCGGCGTCGGTGATCATCGTGTAGCGGGCCTTGCCGGGCTTGACCCGGGACAGGTGCCCGACCAGGGCGTGGTCCAGGGCCCGTCCGGCGTCGGGACCGGTGAGGCGGATCTCGCCCATGTGGGAGAGGTCGAAGAGGCCCGCGGCCTCGCGGACGGCCTTGTGCTCGGCGGTCTCGCTGCCGTAGCGGAGGGGCATGAGCCACCCGGCGAAGTCGACGAGCGAGGCTCCGGCCTTCTCGTGGACCGCGCGCAGGGCGGTGGGCCGCGGTGCGGACGCGGGCTCTGACATGGGCACTCCCGAGAGGATGGGCGTCGTGTCGTGCATAGGCGTTGCCATCCTCCCCCTCTGTCATCTGTGCCTGAGAGCTTCACCGCGCGCTCGGCGTGGCTTGCACCTTCGGCGAGGGACGGCGGTCCCTGCTTTCCAGAGTGGTCTCGCCCGTACGGTCCACTGTGCCTGAGAGGTTGTTTCGGGGAGGGATTGCTCCTTCGGCGGCCCGCGCCGGATGCGCGGGCACTCTCCCGTACGGGGTCAGCAACACGTTCACCCTAGCAGCGGCCCCGGGCGCCTCCCAAGGGCGGCACCGCCCGCGCGACGGGAGCGGGGAATCCCGGACGGAGGGGGCGCGCACGGGCTACCGTGTCCCCTGGACGGGTCGTGGCGGTTCGTGCACCGAGGGAGACCGAGTGCTGGTGGACACGCGGAGGATGAGACGGATCGGGTGCGCGTCGGTGGCTGGCGCGGCGGTGGCGGCGCTGCTCGGCTGCAGCGCGCCGCGGGAGGGGGCGGACCCGGCGCCGGGGGCGGACAACGCCGCCGCGGTGGGCGGGGACGTGGCCGCGGTGGAGCGGGCGGACCTGGCCGCGGTGTTCGCCCGGGCGGGGGCCTCGGGCACGTTCGTGCTCTACGACACACAGGACCGCACCTCGGTGATGGTGGACCCGGAGCGGGCGCGCGAGCGCGCCGTCCCGGGCGGCACCTTCGATCTGGTGACGGCACTGGTGGCGCTCCAGACGGGGACGGTGGACGACGCGGGCGCGGTGGTGGGCGCCGGGGAGGCGGCCCACCGGGGCGCGGTGGAGGAGGTGGGCCGGGAGCGGCTGGCCACGTGGGTGGACCGGTTCGACTACGGCGACCGCGACGTCGGTGCGGAGCCGGACGACTTCTGGGCGCGGGGGCCGCTGGGGATCTCCGCGGTGGAGCAGACGGCGTTCCTGGCCGGGCTGGCCCGCGGGGAGCTGCCGGTGGAGGCCGCCCACCAGGAGGCGCTGCACGCGGCCACCCTGGTGGAGGAGGCGGGCGGCCGGTCCCTGCACGCCCGGGAGGCCTGCGACGTCGACGCGGGGGCGCCGGGCTGGTGGGTCGGCTGGGTCACCGGTCCGGCGGGCACCCACACCTTCGCCCTGCGCCTGGAGGCCGGCGCGGGGGCACAGGACGGGGGAGGGTCTGGGCCGGAGGCGTCCGTTGAGGCCGGTGCGGGGGCACAGGACGGGGAAGGGTCTGCGCCGGAGGCGTCCGTTGAGGGTGGTGGCGGGCGACGGGTGGGCTGTGGAGACCTGGGCCGTGAGCTCCTGGCCGCCCTGGACGTCCTGCCCGAGGAGCCCGGCTCCCGTTAGGGGTCGCCGGGGGAGCGCAGCACCACGGGGACGGAGCCGATGCCGCACCCCGGGGGGTGCCACCACGGTCCGCGGCCCCGGACGGCGGCGCCCCGCTCCCGGCGGTCCGGGCGCGGGGCGTCGGCGGGGTTCTGCGGACTCCGGAGCGGGAGCCGGGCACGAACCGGGCGGAGGCCGGAAAGGTGGGCGCTAGGCGGTCTTGCGGCGCGACCGCACGGCCTCGGCCAGGGTGGACAGCACCTCGGCGGTGGTGTCCCAGCCCATGCACTTGTCGGTGATGGACTGGCCGTAGACCAGGTCCGCCGGGTCGCCCAGCTTCTGGGCGCCGGGGACGAGGAAGCTCTCCAGCATGACGCCGATGATGCCGTGCTGGCCCTCGGCGACCTGGGCGGCGATCTCGGCGGCCACACCCGGCTGGCGCTCGTGGTCCTTGCCGCTGTTGGCGTGGCTGGCGTCGATCATCAGGCGGCGCGGCAGACCCGCCCGGCCGATGACGTCCAGGGCGGCCTCCACCGAGGCGGCGCCGTGGTTGGGGCCGGTGCGGCCGCCGCGCAGGATGACGTGGCAGTCGGGGTTGCCGTCGGTGACGACGACCGAGCCCGCCCCGGCCGGGTCCACACCGAAGAAGGTGTGGGAGGCGGCGGCGGCGCCCACCGCGTCCACGGCCACCTGCACGTCGCCGTCGGTGCCGTTCTTGAAGCCCACCGGCGTGCTCAGGCCGCTGCTCAGCTGGCGGTGCACCTGGCTCTCGGTGGTGCGGGCGCCGATCGCGCCCCAGGACACGGCGTCGGCGATGTACTGGGGGGTGATCGGGTCGAGGAACTCGGTGCCCGCGGGCAGGCCCAGCGAGTTGATGTCCAGCAGGATCTCGCGGGCCAGGCGCAGGCCGCGCTGGACGTCGTAGGTGTCGTCGAGGTCCGGGTCGTTGATGAGGCCCTTCCACCCGACGGTGGTGCGCGGCTTCTCGAAGTACACGCGCATGACCACGCACAGCTCCTCGCTCAGCGAGGGCGTCAGCGCGGCCAGCCGGTGGGCGTAGTCCATGGCCGACTCGCGGTCGTGGACCGAGCAGGGGCCGACGACGACCAGCAGGCGGTCGTCCTCACCGTCCAGGACCCGCTTGACCTCGGCGCGGGAGCGCTCGACCAGGGCGGTGCGCTCGGACCCCAGGGGAAGCTCGGCGAGCAGGTCCCGGGGGGCGATGAGCGGCTTGTAGTCGACCACCCGTGTGTCGTTGGTGCTGGGCATGCTGCTGGTCCCCTGTCCTTGCTCTCGCGGTGCCGCCACTCTGCACACTAGCGCGGCCACGGGACCGGAACGCGGTCGGATCGGTATTTCGGACGAGGGTCACATGACGAGCGCCCTGAACACCGAATAATGGAGAAATGTTCATCTCACGGACCGAGACGAATTTCTCCGGCGGACCTTCCCTCAGGCGTCCCGGCCGTCCAGGTCCTCCTCCCAGAACTCGCCGGGGTGGCGCGAACCGTCCGTGACGGGACCGCGCTCGGCCTCCTCCCGGCGCAGCTGCACCCGGCGGATCTTGCCCGACACGGTCTTGGGAAGCTCGGCGAACTCCAGCCGGCGGACCCTCTTGTACGGGGAGAGGCGGGCACGGACGTGCTCCAGGATCGCCCGCGCCGCCTCGGCCGTGGGCGCCACGCCCGGGGCCGGGGTCACGAACGCCTTGGCGACCGCCAGCCGCAGCGGATCGGGGGAGGGGACCACCGCCGCCTCGGCCACGTATTCGTGTTCGATGAGGACGCTTTCGAGTTCGAATGGTGAGATGCGGTAATCCGACGCCTTGAACACATCGTCACCGCGGCCGATATAGGTAATGTGCCCGTCGGCCTCCCGGAAGGCCAGATCCCCGGTGTGGAACAGGCCCCGCCGGGTCGCCGAACGCGTCAGGTCCGGGTTGTCGGCGTACCCCTCCATGAGCCCCACGGGGTCCTCGGACAGGTCCACGCAGATCTCGCCGCTGTCGGCGGGCTCGCCGGTGGCCGGGTCCACCAGCACGATCCGGTAGCCCGGCATCTCGCGGCCCATCGACCCCGGGACGACGTCCTGCCCCGGGGAGTTGCCGACGAGCAGGGTGGTCTCGGTCTGGCCGAACCCGTCGCGCACGGTGAGGCCCCACGCCTCGCGCACGCGCCCCACCACCTCGGCGTTCAGCGGCTCCCCGGCGGCCAGGGCCTCGCGCAGGGGGACCCGCCACGAGGCCAGGTCGGTCTGCACCAGCATCCGCCACACCGTCGGCGGGGCGCAGAAGGTGTGGACGCCGCAGCGCACGATCTCGTCGAGCAGCCGCTCGGGGGAGAAGCGCTCCTGGCGCACCACCAGCACCGTCGCCTCGGCGTTCCAGGGGCCGAACACGCTGCTGTAGGCGTGCTTGCCCCAGCCTGGGACCGACACGTTGAGGTGCACGTCCCCGGGCCGGACACCCAGCCAGTACATGGTGGACAGGTGCCCCACCGGGTAGGAGCGCTGGGTGTGCACCACCAGTTTGGGCTTGGCGGTGGTGCCCGAGGTGAAGTAGACGAGCAGCGGGGCGTCGGGGCCGACCCGCTGCGGCGGGTGGAACTCCAGCCCCGCGTGCTCGGAGTCGGGGTAGCCGAGCCAGCCGTCCATGTACCCCACGCAGATCCGGGTCCAGTGCCCGCGCAGGCCCTCGAACTTCCCGGTGTCCACCGGGGAGCACACCACGTGCCTGATCTCGCCGCGCTCGAGCCGGTCCAGCAGGTCGCCCTCGGTGAGGTTGGTGGCGGTGGGCACCACCACGGCGCCGAGCTTGACGGCGGCCAGGGTGATCTCCCACAGCTCCACCTGGGGGCCGAGCATCACCAGGATGCGGTCGCCCGCGTGCACCCCCTGGGCGTGCAGCCAGTTGGCGACCTGGGAGGAGCGCTCGGACATGCGCCGGTAGGTGTGCTTCTCCTCCGTGCCGTCCTCGTCGACGATCCACAGCGCGGTGCGGTCCGGCCGCCTTTCGGCCACCTCGTCGAAGTGGTCCAGCGCCCAGTTGAACACCTCCGGCCGCGGCCAGGCGAACTCCCGGTGCGCCGCCTCGCGGTCCTCCCGCAGCCGCAGGAGCAGGTCGCGGGCCGCGCGGAACTCCGCGGCACCCTCGGCAGCCTCTTTGGACATCGCTTCGACCTTTCGGATCTCCGCCCGCCTCGGTCCGGGGCCGGGACGCCGCGGTTCCCACCGTTCTGCGGAGCCGCGTGCGGGTGGCATGGGTCCGGTCGAACGCCCCGGACGGTGCGGGGCGTCCTGGTCCCGAGTCCGCCCCGTACCCGGCGCCATCGGATCGTGTCCTGACGTCCAAGGATACGGGGTCGGGGTCCGGCCCACCCGGGAGCGCCACGGCGGGGCCGTCGGACGCGCCGCCGGGAGCCCGCCGCCGCGGGGCCGGTCCGCGGTCGCAGCGCAGCGGGGGCCCGCGGGCGCACGCCCTAGGATGGGGACCCATGGAGGAACTGCGCGGGTATCACGCCCTCTGGAGGGTCGACGACGAGACGGTCCGGATCCGCTTCGATGCCGGGCGCAAGGTGCCGACGCTGTTCAAGGCGCTGGGCGGGGCCGAGGTACCGCTGGCCGCGGTGCGCGAGGTGGACTTCCACCAGGGCGACCGCAGGCACGGATGGCGGCTGCGGCTGGACCTGGCCCCCGGTCTGGACCCCTACACCGCGCTGGGCGCGTCCGCCCGGGACGCGCTCACGCCGCTGGCCCTCACCGGCCCCCACGACACCGAGCTGGTCGCCGAGTACGTCGCCGACAAGATCCGGGACCTGGCCCGCTACGCCCGCGAGACCCTCACCGGGGGGCTCGACCGGGACGAGGTCGCCCGGGGCCTGGTCGCCCGCCCGCCGGTGCAGGCGCGCACCGCCGAGGGGTCGGTCTCCTTCGACGGCGAGAAGGTGCGCCTGCAGTGGGACGGGTGGCTGGCCAGCACCGCCAAGGAGAAGGAGAAGTCCCGCGAGTACCGGCTGTCGGAGATCGAGTCGGTGCACTGGCACCCCCAGGTCGACGTCACCGAGGGGTACCTGCGTGTCGTGCTGCGCGGGGTGACCCTGCCCGAGGCGACCTCCCTGGAGAACGACTTCTTCACCCTGGCCTCGCACGGCTCCAAGGGCGCGGAGGAGACCTTCCTCATGGCGGCCACCCTCAACGCGTACATCGGTGAGGCGTCCGCCCGGCCCGCGCTGGAGGGCGGCTCCGCCGGCGGGGCCGAGGAGGTCTTCGCCAAGATCCGCGAGCTGGGCCGCCTGCACGCGGAGGGCCTGCTCACCGACGAGGAGTTCGCCGCCAAGAAGGCCGAACTCCTGGGTCGCCTCTAGCCCGGCCGCGGCAGAGGCACCCACCGCCGGAGGGATCCCGGCCGCCCCCCGCACGGCCCGCCCCGGAGTCCCTTCCGGGGCACATGACGAACACCAGGAAAGGCCACTCTGTGCGCACGCTGTACCCGCCCATCGAACCGTACGACTCGGGCATGCTCGACGTCGGCGACGGACACCGCGTCTACTGGGAGCTGTGCGGCAACCCCGCGGGCAAGCCCGCGGTGTTCCTGCACGGCGGTCCCGGCGGCGGCTGCACGCCGGACCACCGGCGGCTGTTCGACCCGGAACGGTACCGGATCCTGCTGTTCGACCAGCGCAACTGCGGGCGCTCCACCCCGCACGCCGGGAGGATGGACACCGACCTGTCCACCAACACCACCTGGACGCTGGTGGAGGACATGGAGCGGCTGCGCGAGATGATCGGCGTCGAGGCCTGGCAGGTCTTCGGCGGATCGTGGGGCAGCTGCCTGGCCCTGGCCTACGCGCAGACCCACCCCGCCCGGGTCACCGAGCTGATCCTCCGCGGCATCTTCACGCTCCGCGAGGAGGAGCTGCGCTGGTTCTACCAGGAGGGGGCGTCGATGATGTTCCCCGACCTGTGGGAGTCCTACCTGGCGCCCATCCCGGAGGAGGAGCGCGACGACCTCATCGCCGCCTACGCCCGGCGGCTGGAGTCGCCCGACCCCGCGACGCGGGTGGAGGCGGCGCGGGCGTGGAGCGTCTGGGAGGGCTCCACGGTGACCCTGCTGCCGAACAGGGAGCTGCGGGAGCAGCACGCCGAGGACGAGTACGCGCTGGCGTTCTCCCGGATCGAGAACCACTTCTTCGTCAACAGGGGGTTCTTCACCCCGGGGCAGCTCATCGAGGGCGCCGAGCGGATCCGGCACATCCCCGGGGTGATCGTGCAGGGCCGCTACGACGTGTGCACCCCGGTGCGCACCGCCTACGACCTGCACCGGGCGTGGCCGGAGGCGGAGTTCCACGTCGTCGACGACGCCGGGCACGCGTTCAGCGAGCCCGGCATCCTCGACCGCCTCATCGAGGCGACGGACCGCTTCGCCGGGTGACGGGTCACCGGCCGTACCCGTAGCGGTCCCCGCAGGCGGTGACGGCGGGGGGCGGGGGCAGCAGCGCCTCCGCCCTCTCCCGGGACAGGTTCCAGGAGGCGAAGCCGTCCTCGCCGTGGCCGGTGTGATCGTCGGCCAGAACGCAGTCGCGGTCGGGTTCCTCCAGCCGCACCAGGGCGGGGACGGCGTCGGCGGACAGGTCCTTCAGGTACATGAGGTCCGCCCCGTTGAGCTCGGTGCCCAGGTGGCTCTCGGCGATGCGCAGGTCGGGGTTCGCGTAGGCGAACACGGCCAGGGACACCCCGGCGGTGGCGGCCACGACGCGGGGCAGCCACACCGCGGGCCGGCCCAGGGTGTCGAGCACGCCGGCGGCCAGGACCAGGGCGAACACCAGGGCGCTCCAGAAGATCCACGCCTCGGCGACGGTCCGCAGCCGGGTCAGGCCGAACACGTCGATGTACAGCTGGAGGCGGTACATCGCCGAGGCGAGGATGACCAGGGTGAGCACGCACAGCGCTCCCAGCAGGGCGTTGCGCAGGAGGCGGACGCCGCGCGGCCGGGAGGGCAGGATGCGCGCGGACAGGCCGATGACGCCCAGGACCAGGACGCTGACGGCCACGAGCTGGAAGAACCCCTGCCGGGCGTACTCGGCGTAGGTGACCCCGGCGACCCGCTGCACGTAGTCGTCGCCGCCGAACAGGGTGACGGCCTGCACCGCCAGGAACGCGGCGAACAGGGCGGTCAGCGCGCCCAGGGGGATGGTCCACGCCCACACCGGCAGTCCGGTCTCCCGTTCGGCCCGCGCAGCGGGGGCGGGGCTCCGGAGCCGCGCGGTGAGCACCGCCGACCCGGTGAACAGGGCGGTGACCAGCAGGAACACGACGCGGACGAGGCTCCCGAAGAACGAGGCGTCCTCGGTCAGCGGCCCCAGGAGGGCGCCCAGGTGGCGGGCGAAGACGGGGTCGGCGAACGCGAACAGCAGGCCGAAGACCAGCAGCAGGGCACCGGTGACCAGGGCGGTGAGCAGTACGGGCAGCACCAGCCGCCGGGTCCGGCCGCCGCGGAGGGGCTCCAGCAGGAAGCGCGGGGTGGAGAAGAGGTTGCGCACCAGCGCGAACGCGCCCGAGACCACTCCCACGGTGCCGGTGCGCGACCCGGGGCCGCGCACGGCGAAGGCCAGCGAGGCGGAGAGGAAGGCCCCGCCGAGGGTCCAGAAGAGCAGCCATCCGGCGTCCCGGAACAGGGCGGTGAGCAGCAGCGCCGCGGCGACCACCCCGAAGACCGCCGACCAGGTGTGGGAGTACCGGTCGGGTTCCCCGTCCTCCTCCACCGGGCTTCCGGCGGGGCGCCAGCCGCCGCCGGGCGCGGGTTCCCAGCCGTTCCACCCGGAGGGCGCAGGCCCGGCCGGCCGGTCGCGGGCCCCGGTGTCCGCGGGGCTCTGCGGATCCCCGCCCTCCGCCCCGGCTCCGGACGGGGTGCCGTCCGCGTTGTCCGCCTCGCCGCCGGGCCCGGCCTCGGCCTGTGCCGGGGGTCGCGGGTCCCCGTCCTCCGGGCCGGTCTCGGGCGGGGTGCCGTCCGCGGTGTCCGCTCCGCCGCTGGCCCCGGTGTCAGCGGGAGTCGGGTCCTTGTCCTCTGTTCCGGCCCCGGGCGGGGCGCCGCCCGCGGCGCCCGCCCCCGCTCCGGGACCGTCCTCGTCGTCGTCCTCGTCCGCCGGCACCTCCGGGATCGCCGGGCGGACGAGGAGGGCGACCAGGGCGGCCAGTCCGGCGAGGGCGCCGGTCAGGACCAGTCCCAGGCCCGGGCGGGCCAGGGCGGCGAACAGGGCGGAGAAGGCGCCCACGGCCAGGACCGCGATGAGCAGCCAGGCGGGGGCCGGGGGCAGCGGCGGTTTCGGCCGGTAGCTCGGCGGCAGGTACGGGGGGTACGGGGGCTGCTGCCCGTGCGGTGGGCGGTGCGGCTGCCGCGGAGGGGGCGGCGGGGGGTGCGGGGAGTCGGTAACGGCCATGGTGCACCTCGGTTCGGGCTCTGGGCGGGGGGTTCCCGCACACCGTGGGACTCCGTTCGCGGCCCGCCGGTTCGCCGGAGGACCGGCGTAGTGTGCGGTGTGGCACTTCCGTCCGCGCGAGGAGTCACACCATGCGAGTCGAGGTCGACCGCGACCTGTGCGAGAGCAACGCCCTGTGCACGGGCGCCGCCCCCGAGGTCTTCGAGGTGCGGGACGACGACTTCCTGTACCTGCTCACCCAGGAGCCGCCCGCCGAGCTCCACGACAGGGTCCGCAGGGCCGAGAAGCTTTGCCCCAGGCGGGCCGTCACCGTCACGGACTGACCGCCGCCAGGGCCTCCTCCCAGGTGGTGGGCCGCTCCAGCAGCCCCCGGTACCGCATGGTGCGCGGCGTGGAGCGCAGCCCGAGGACGCCCGTCAGCATGCCGCCCCGGCCGAGGAACGCCACGAATTTACGGTCCTCCACGGACCCGTGCACGATGGCGACCTCATCGGCCGGGGCACCCTGTCCCAGCAGCTGGACCTTCATTTTGTATTGGTCGGACCAGAAGTAGGGCACCGGGGTGAAGGGCTCCCGCGCCTCCGGCCCGGCGAGCAGGTTGTGCGCGGCCGCCGCGGCCTGCTCCCCGGCGTTGGTCCAGTGCTCCAGCCGGACGCGCCCGCCGTAGCGGGGGTGCGGCCAGTTCGCCAGGTCGCCGACCGCGTACACGCCGGGAGCGGAGGCCGCCGAGTACTCGTCGCAGCGCACCGACCCGTCGGGCATGAGGTCGAGCGACCCCCGGAGCCATTCGGTGTTGAGGTGCACGCCGACGCCCGCCACGACGAGGGGGGTCTCGACGGTCCGGCCGTCGGCGAGCCGTACGCGCTCGACGCGCCCGGCGCCCTCGTAGGCCTCCACGCCGACGCCCAGGCGCACGTCCACGCCGTTCTCGCGGTGCAGCTCGGTCAGCACCGACCCCACCCGCGGGTCGACCACCCGGGTCAGCGGGGTCGGGGCCGCCTCCACCAGGGTGACCTCGGCGCCCAGGGCGCGGGCGCTGGCCGCCACCTCCGCGCCGACGAACCCCGCGCCCACGACCACCAGCCGCCCGTGTTCGGCGATCGCGGCGCGCACGGCCTCGGCGTCCTCCAGGGTGCGCAGCACGTGCACCCCGGCCAGGCCGGTGTCCGGGCGGCGGGCCCGGGCGCCGGTGGCGACCACCAGGCCGTCGTAGGGAACACCGCCGTCGTCGAGCTCGACCGTGCGGGAGGCGGTGTCCAGGCCGACCGCCCGGGTGCCCGGACGGAAGTCCAGGTCCAGGGCGTCGATCTCGGCGTCCTCCAGCAGCCGCAGCGCCCGGTTGCCCGCCAGGGGGCCCTCGCCCAGGCCCATCCCGGTCAGGGCCTCCTTGGACAGCGGCGGCCGGGAGTAGGGCCGGTGCGGCTCCTCGCCGATGAGCGTGACACGCCCCTCGAAGCCGCGTTCGCGCAGGGCCGCCGCGGTGTGCAGCCCCGCCATCCCGGCGCCGACGATGACGATGTTTCGCACTGTGCCTCCGTTCAGAGCGGGCGGACCTCGCCGACCGGGGCGCCACCGCCGTAGACGTCCACCCGCAGCCGGTCCCCGACGGGGGTCACGTCCACGCCCAGGGTGTGCAGGGCGTCGAGTGCGACCAGCGTACGCGCCCGCTCCGCGGCGTCCCCGTCGCTGATCTTGACGGCGACGGCCTCCCCGGAGGGCGCGGACAGGACCAGCACCCCGTCGGCGCCGATCTTGGACACCAGGCCCGGCATGCGCGTCATCAGGTCGGTGTCCACCCGGCCGGTGCCGGACACGTACTCGGGGTGGGCGCTCATGGCGGACAGGACCGCGCGCTCGGGGGAGCCCTCGGGCGCGGTGCGCATCCGCCACAGCCCCCGGGCCAGGCCCGCCAGGGAGACGGCCAGCTGGGGCGCCCCGCACCCGTCGACCGCGGTGTGGGCGACCTCCTCGCCGCACAGGTCCTCCGTGGTCTCGCGGACGAGCACCTGGAGGGGGTGCCCCGGGTCGAGGTAGTCCTCGGTGCTCCACCCCCGGGCGACGCAGGCGGCGAGCATGCCCGCGTGCTTGCCCGAGCAGTTCATGAGGAGGCGCTCGGGCTCGCGCCCGGCCCGGACGAAGTCCCGCCGGGCCGCCGACCCGCCGGGGATGTCGGGCGGGCAGCGCAGTGCGTCGGGGGTGAGGCCGGCCTCGGCGAGGACGAGCCGGGCGCGCTCCTCGTGGATCGGCTCGCCGCCGTGGCTGCCCGCCGCGATCGCCAGGGAGGGCCCGTCCAGCGGGGCGCCGGCGCGCAGCATCGCCACGGCCTGGAACGGCTTGGCGGAGGAGCGGGGGAACATGGGCTGGTGCACCGGGCCGCGCGCGTGGGCGATGCGCCCGTCCGCGGCCAGCCCGACGACCGCCCCGTAGTGCACGCTCTCACGCATCCCGGAGCGGACCACCTCTGCCAGGGGCACGTACTCGGGCGGAGGGGTTCGGGTCATGCGGGTCTCCTCATCGTCGAGCGTGCGTGGAGTGTCCGCGGATGTGCGGACACGCGTCAGAACGTTACCCCGGGGTACTTTCTTCCGTTCCGGCAGGAGCCGGGGTGGGCCGGTCCGTCGGTGCCGGGGAGTAGGGTCATGGCGGTGGAACCAGCGGTTTTCGACGGGGGGACGGGCATGGGAACGCTGCGGATGGGGACGCTGACCCGGCGCAGGGGCGGCATCCGGGCGGCGGACCTGGAGTACGCGGTGCTCGACACCGAGACCACCGGACTGGACCCGCGTTCGGGTGCCCGCATCGTGGAGATCGCGGTGGTGCGGCTGCGCGGCGACGGCACCCTGCTGGAGGAGTTCACCACCCTGGTCGACCCGCGCACCGACGTGGCCGGCCGCGAGTTCCACGGCATCGGCGACGGCGACGTCATCGGCGCCCCGGCCGCTCACGAGGTGGTGCCGGAGCTGGTCCGGCTGCTCTCGGGCGCCGTGGTGGTGGGCCACAACCTCGACTTCGAGCAGCGCTTCCTGGCCTCGGAACTGATCCCCTCCGGCCTGCCCCAGGGGCTGCCGGGGCTGTGCACGCTGCGCGCCCTGCGCGCGCAGGTCAAGCTGGAGCGCTACTCGCTGCCCAAGGCGTCGCACGCGCTGAGCGGAACGTGGCCGACCGGCCAGCACACCGCCCTGGGCGACGCCCGCGCCTGCGCCCGGCTCCTGGTGGAGCTGATCGCCAACGCTCCGGGCGACCTGCGCTACCAGGGCGCGGAGCCCGGGCCGATCGCGGTCCCGCTGCACCGGCGGGTCCCCGTGCCCTCGGGCGCCCCGGCCGGGGGAGTGCGCTGGAAGCCGCGCACCTCGACGCCGCCGGACCTGTTCGCCCCGCGCCCGTGGCCGGAGGCGCGCTGGCGCCCCCTGGAGCTGGACCCGTTGCTGTGCGGCGGCGCGTTCGGTCCCACCGACCGGGCGATCGCCGAGATGGCGGCGCACCGGGACGCGCGGGCGCGCCGCAGGGTCGCGACGGCCGCCGCGGTGGCCGCGGGCCTGGCCGCCGGCGGACTGCTGGCCGGGCTGGGCCGCCGCCTGCGCCGTCCCTAGGCTGTGTTTTTTCGAACCTCCGCTCCGCTCCGGTTCGCGTTCGGCGCCCCCGGAAGGCGGGAGCCCTCGGCCCTACGGGAACGTCCTCGTTCCCCGGACGTCCCCTCCGGGCCTGCCGAACCCCGCCGGCGCCTCACACACCCCCCGCGGAACAGGACGGCACTCGAAAAACAGACCCCAGGGCTTGTCCGGCGGATGCTCTCGTGCGGCTCGGCGCCTGCGCCGGGTGCCGGGAGCGGTCGTCAGGCGACCTCCCGCGAGGCGACGAGCGCAGGCCGGCCCGGGTTCGGCCGTCCGAGCGCGGCCGGCGCGGCGGGAGGCGGCCCGACGGCCGCGACCCGGAACGATCCGCCGAACACGCCCTAGTGGCCGGACAGGGCGAGGAAGAACGCGATGATCATCGCGCTGCCGCCCAGGGTGGTGAGCAGGGCGCGGCCCTGCTCGGTGAGGCGGGCGGGGGCCAGGCGCAGCCGCGGTGCCGTCGCGGCGGCGGCCCGGGGCGCCGTCCGGGTGGCGGTTCCGCCGCGGGCGGGGGCGCGCCCGGGCCGGGGCGGGACGTAGCGGGGCACCTTGTTGAACATCGCGACCAGCACCGGTACGACACCGATCGCCAGCAGTACGAGCGACATGACGGGGGAGAACCTTCACGACTCGGGTCCGGGGCCATGATTCCTACCGGATCCGGAGTGCGGTTCTCGAGTCGGTATCGTCCGATCGCCGCACGGGCGCCCGTTACGGGCGGTCCGTTATCACTCGCCGCTCATGCGCCGTCGCCGAGGGTCTCATTCCTGTCACGGTTGAGGACGATGGTGTCCACGGTTTCGGTCGGGACCCCCAGGGCGCGCAGGACGAACCTGGTGACCAGGGCGTGCGTCTCCTCCGGGTCGATCTCCCCGCTCACCAGGGGGATGCGCTGTGACCCGACCATCGACAGGGTCAGCCGGGCCACGGCCTCGGCGGGCATCGCGTCGAACTCGCCGCCGGCGATGCCCTCCTCCAGGATCTCCGTGAGCAGGCTCTGCATCGGGGCGACGTGGGCGGCCAGCGCCTGGTAGGCCTGCGGCCCCAGGCTGGCGCCGAGCTCGGCCGCGGGCGGGTGCGGGTGCGCCACGATGCCTTCGAGCTGGAGGCGGACGAACGCCGACAGCCGCCGGGCCGCGGAGACCCCCGAGGGCAGCTCGCGCCGGTAGTTCTCCACGAAGCGGTTGTTCACCTCCTCGGTGAACGCCAGCAGCAGCGTGGGCTTGTCCGGGAAGTAGTTGTAGAGCGCGGTGCGGGTGATGCCCGCGGCGTTGGCGACGTCGGTCATGGAGACGCGGTCGATCCCCTGCGAGCGGATGAGCTCGTCGACAGCCTCCATGATGCGCTCCCGTGTGCGGGCACGGTGGGCGGCGATGGTGGGCGCCGTGATCTTGGGCATTCCCCTATGGTGGCACGCCGGGGCGGCCGGGCCGCACGGTTCGGCCTCCTCCGCGGCCCCGGGTCCGGACGGCCCCGGCCGCCCCCTCGCGGGCGGCCTCAGGGGGCGGCGGTGTGGAGCCGCCCCAGGTCGGCGAACACCTCCGTGTTGAGCCGGTAGGCCAGGCGGGTCTCGGCGATGAGCCGCTCCGCGGTGGCGTCGTCCATCTCCAGGGAGTCCAGGCGTGCGCGGTAGTCCGCGCGGAACCTCGGCAGGCTGCCCAGGCCGTCGAACACGTAGAAGGCGACCCCGGCCCCGTCGGTGAGCCCGTAGGCCCGGGCGGCGGTGCGGCGGATGAACTGGCCCCCGGACACGTCGCCCATGTACCGGGTGTAGTGGTGGGCGACGAAGCCCTCGGGCCGGTCGGCCGTCTGCTCGATGCGGGCGACGTAGGCGAGGGTGGCGGGGGTCGGCTCGACGCGCTCGCGCCAGTCGGCGCCGAGCAGGTGCTCCAGGTCCCGGACGAGGGCGGGCACCCGTTCCAGTTCGGGGCGGTGGAACCGGCCGGCGAGGCGGTCGCCGGCCAGCGAGCGGCCGACCTCCTCCAGCGCGACGTAGGCGAAGTAGTGCTGGGCGACCATCGCGGTGTACCCGGCCAGGGGCAGGGTGCCGGACATGAGGGCCCGGGTGAACCCGTGGTCCTCGGCGGCCTCGTGGCCGCTCCACGTGGCCGCCCTGAGCCGCTCGGAGAACGGCTCGGGGCCGGGGGCCGCGGTGGGGGCTTCGGCCGTGACGCTCATCCGCGCTCTCCGCCTTCCTCGATCGGTACCTTTGATGACATCATGTCATTTAGGTGATCCTCCCTTCAAGGGGATACGACGACCTGTCATAAAAAAGCCCGACGGCGTCGCCTAGCATGTGTCCGGCCTCACATTGGAGGGCGCCGCACCTGCGTGCACATGCCCCTGCACGCGCTCGCCGCCCGCCCGCCGCGGTCCCCGCGGAACGCCTTGGCCCCAGCGGGTTCGGGCCCGGGGTTCCCGTCCGGCGCCCCGGTTCCCGCCGGTGCCGTCGGATGTGTCTCTCACCCGCCTGCTGGTCAACAGGTCCTCGGGGCGTTTATCTTTTGGGGAGCCATGCGGTCCGAACCGCCCCGGGGTGTTCGTCTCGGGCCCAGGCGGCGCGACGGCGAGCGCCCGCGGACCGTCAGACCGAAGGCGATGAGTGGATACCAGGAGAACAGGGCACGATCCCGCGACGGTGATCGGCGCGGGGACGGCGCACGCCGTCCCCGGCGGCGGCGTGTCCGCTGACGGCGCTTCCGCCGACGGCCGCACCGCCCCGGGCGACGCCGTCCTGAACGAACGGGTGGAGGCTGCCGTCGAATCGGTTGACGTCCTGCTGATCGAAGACGACGCGGGCGACGCCTTCCTCGCCGAGGAACTGCTCGCCGAGACGGCGCTCACCACCCGCATCACCTGGGTCGCCACCCTCCAGGAGGCCCGCGGCCACCTCAAGGGCTTCCGGGGCTGCGTCCTGCTCGACCTCAACCTGCCCGACGGGCACGGCCTCGACCTGCTCCGCGAGGTGCTGCAGAGCGCCCCCTCGGCGGCCGTCGTCGTCCTCACCGGCCTGGACGACGAGCACGAAGGCGTCGCCGCCGTGGCGGCCGGAGCCCAGGACTACCTCGTCAAGGGCCAGGTGGACGGATCCCTGCTGGGCCGGAGCCTGCGCTACTCCCTGGAGCGCCGACGCGCCGACGAGAACGCCAACCAGCTGCGCGAGGCCCGCCTGCGCGCCCGCGAGAACATGCGCCTGGAGCGCGGCCTGCTGCCCCAGGTGCTCCTCCAGCGCTCGCCCCTCAGCCACCGCGCCTACTACCGGCCCGGGCGCAAGCGCGCCATCGTCGGCGGGGACTTCTACGACGCGGTCGAGAAGGACGGCACCACCCACATCATCATCGGCGACGTCAGCGGCCACGGTCCCGACGAGGCCGCGCTGGGCGTCAGCCTGCGCATCGCCTGGCGGACGCTCATCATGGCCGGGGTCGCCGAGTCCACGGTGCTGCCCAACCTGGAGGCCATCCTCGTCAGCGAGCGGGCCCAGGAGGAGATGTACGCGACCCTGTGCATGGCCAGCATGGACACCGGCGAAGACCGGGTCCGGCTGCGCGTGCTGGGGCACCCGCCGCCCATGATCGTCCGGGGCGCCTCCGTGGAGGAGACCCCGGTCACCCCCCAGCCCCCGCTCGGCGTCTTCCCGGTCGAGGACGCCGACGTCGACGAGGTCCGGCTGCCGACCGGCTCCAGCCTGCTCATGTACACCGACGGCCTGGTCGACGCCTACGACGGGGAGCCCCCCGCCCGCCTGGAGGTCGCGGGCCTGCGCCGGCTGGTCACCGGCATCCTGGAGCAGGGCGTCTCCCTGGCCCGGCTGCCCGAGCACGTGGTGGACGAGGCCGAGCACAGCAACGGGGGACCGCTCCAGGACGACGTGGCGATGCTCCTCATCAGCCACGGCGACCACGAGGAGAGCAACGGAGAACGGGAGTGACGCCTCCCGGGGAGGGGACGGCCATGGCGACCGGCACCGACGGAGCCGAGGCCCCCGCGGAGTCCGGCGCGCCCCCGACCCCCTCCGTCGGCGGTGTCCACTTCGTCAACGGCGACCGGGGCCGGCCCGCCGTCCCCCACGAGTCGTGGAGCCTGCGCCGCCGGGTGACCAGCCTGCTGACCGTGGTCGCGGTCGTCCTGGTCGTCGCCGTCTCGATCATCACCCTGGCCGCCTTCAGCGCCCGCGACTCCCTGGCCCTGCAGGTCGACGAGCTCACCCCGGCCGTCGGCTCCGTCGAGCAGACCCGCTCGGCGTACCTGACCCAGGACCACGCCCTGCGCGGCTACATCCTCACCGAGGAGCGCGAGTTCCTCCAGCCCTACATCGACGCCCGCCTCAAGATCACCGAGGAACGGGCGCTGCTGCGCGAACTCGCCGACGGCCGCCGCGAGGAGGACCCGGCCCTGGCGGCCAACATCGACTCCCTGCTGCGGGCGGGGGAGATCTGGACCGAGGAGTTCGCCGAGCCCACCCTGGAGCAGGTCGGCAACGGGCAGGAGCCGAGCCAGGACGATCTGCGCCGCGGCCGGGTCCTCTACCTGGAGCTCAGCCGTGCCAGCGAGGCCGCCCTGCACAACCTCCAGAACGAGATCGAGGAGGCCCGCAGCGGCCTGACCCTGGCCACCCAGCAGGTCGTCGCCCTGCTGGTGCTGGTCGGACTGGTCGTGGTGTTCCTGTCGGTGTTCCTGTGGGTGATGCTCCAGCAGTGGGTGCTGCGCCCCCTGGACGAGCTGGCCGGGCACATGCGCCAGGTGTCGGAGGGCTACTACGCCCACCGCATCTCCCTGCACGGCCCGCCCGAGATCGTCCGCCTGGGCCGGGACGTGGACGCCATGCGTGAGCGCATCGTCCAGGACCTGGACGAGGTCGCCTCCGCCCGGCGCAAGCTCCAGGAGCAGTCCGCCCTGCTGGAGCACCAGGCCGAGGAGCTGCGCCGCTCCAACCTGGAGCTGGAGCAGTTCGCCTACGTCGCCTCCCACGACCTCCAGGAGCCGCTGCGCAAGGTCGCCAGCTTCTGCCAGCTGCTCCAGCGCCGCTACCAGGGCCAGCTCGACGAGCGCGCCGACTCCTACATCGACTTCGCGGTCGAGGGCGCCAAGCGCATGCAGACCCTCATCAACGACCTGCTCGCCTTCTCCCGGGTCGGCCGTACCAAGAACTTCGCCGCGGTCGACCTCGACCGCGCCCTCGACGACGCCCTCCTCAGCCTGTCCACCCGCCTGGAGGAGACCGGCGCCGAGGTCACCTGGGACGAGCTGCCCACCGTCCAGGGCGACCGCACCCTGCTCACCCAGGTGTTCTTCAACCTGGTGGGCAACGCCGTCAAGTTCCGCGGCGAGGAGGACCCGCGCGTCCGCATCGGCGTCGAGCGCCGGGGCGACGAGTGGATCTTCTGCTGCCAGGACAACGGAATCGGGATCGAACCGCAGTACGCCGAGCGCATCTTCGTGATCTTCCAGCGGTTGCATACGAGGGAGAAGTACACGGGAACCGGTATCGGCCTGGCGATGTGCAAGAAGATCGTCGAGTTCCACGGCGGCCGGATCTGGCTGGACACCTCGCACGGGCCGGAAACCTCCGGTGAGGGGGAGGCTCCCCGTACCGGAACGCGCATATGCTGGTCTCTGCCCGTCGACCCCGGGCAGGAGGAGACCGCGGACGCGGACGGCGCGACCGCCGTCCGGGAAGCGCTCTCCGACGACGGGGTTCAGGAGGCCGAGACCGCCCCCGCGGGACCGGCACCGACGGCCGCACGATGGTCCACGGGCCGGGACGGAGCGGAGGCGGACGCACCCGAGGGGGAGGCCCCCGGGTCGGCCTCCACCGCGCCCGCGTCCGATGGCGGTACGGTTCCCCCCGACGGCGGGGCGGACCCTGACAGGGGTTCTGAGGCTTGAGCGAGGTCATGTTGGTGCATCCGATCGAGGTGCTGCTGGTCGAGGACGACCCGGGCGACGTCCTCATGACCAAGGAGGCGTTCGAGGAACACAAGCTGGGCAACCGCCTGCACGTGGTCTCCGACGGCGTCGAGGCCCTGCGCTTCCTGCGCCGGGAGGGCGAGTACGCCGAGGCCCCGCGGCCGCACCTGATCCTGCTCGACCTCAACCTGCCCCGGAAGGACGGCCGGGAGGTCCTCCAGGAGGTCAAGAACGACGACGAGCTCGCGCACATCCCCGTCGTCGTGCTCACCACCTCTGAGGCGGAGGAGGACGTACTGCGCAGCTACCGCCTCCACGCCAACGCATACGTGCCCAAACCGGTGGACTTCGACCAGTTCATCAAGGTCGTCCGGCAGATCGACGACTTCTTCGTCACCGTGGTCCGCCTGCCCAAGGGCTGACCGGCGTTACCGGACCGCGGCGAACGCGCCCGCCGCGAAGCGGGTGGCCGCGCCGGTTTTTCGTTACGGTAAGGGGTATGAGCTTGCCGGAACCTCGCGACCCCGACGGCCCCTACCGAGTCGGCGTGGTGTGCCTGGGCAACATCTGCCGCTCGCCGATGGCCGCCAAGGTGCTGGCGGCCGACCTGGAACGGGCCGGGCTGGGCGACCTCGTGGAGGTGGAGAGCGCCGGTACCGGTGACTGGCACGTGGGCGGGGCGATGGACCCCCGGGCCTCGGCCACCCTGCGTGTGCACGGGTACCTCACCGACCACACCGCCCGGCAGTTCGACCCGGCCGACCTGTCCCGCCTCGACCTGCTGCTGGTCATGGACCTGGACAACCTCGACGACCTGCGCCGCATCATCGACCGGTACGGGGCCGGGCACGGTTTCGACCCCGCCCGGCTGCGGCTGTTCCGCTCCTTCGCCCCGGGGGTGGGCCCCAACCCCGAGGTGCCCGACCCCTACTACGGGGGCGACGACGGGTTCACCGCCGTCCTCAACATGGTGGAGGCCGCGGCCAAGGGCCTGACCGGGGAACTCACCGCACTGCTCAAGCAACGCTAGCGGGAGGCCGGGTGGAGGAGGGAGCGGTGTGCGCTGCGGACGGCGGTGAGGGGCGGCGGCGGGACCCGGTCAAGGGGACCCTGGCCGAGCGGCTGACCGCGCTGCTGGGCCTGCGGGTGCGCCGGGCCCTGCCGGCCCAGCGCAGCCACGACTGGGACATCTCCTACGCGGAGGCCGAGGACGGCACCCGCTTCTTCGTCAAGTCGCTGCCGCGCAACACCGGACCCAGCGCCGTGCTCACCTCCGAGGCCCGCGGCCTTGAGTGGCTGGGCCACGCGTTCGGCTCCCCGGCGCTGGAGCCGGTCGCCTGGGACGAGCGGATCCTGGTGCTGCCGTGGGTGGAGGAGCGCGATCCCTCGCCGGACGCCGCCGAGCGCCTGGGCCGCCGGCTGGCCGCGCTGCACCTGACCGGCGCGGACCACTTCGGCGCCGCCTGGCCCGGCTACATCGGCCCGCTGCCCGTGGACAACACGCCCGCCCGGAGCTGGCCGGTCTTCTACGCCGAGCAGCGGCTGCGCCCCTGCCTGCGCCGGGCCGTCGACCAGGGCGGGCTCACCCCCGTCGACGGGCGGGCCGTGGAGAAGGTGGTGGACCGGGTCGCCGAACTGGCGGGGGATCCCGAGCCGCCCGCCCGCGTCCACGGCGACCTGTGGAGCGGCAACGTGCTCTGGCGCGGCCGGGACGCGGTACTCGTCGACCCGGCCGCCCACGGCGGGCACCGGGAGGGCGACCTGGCCATGCTCACCCTGTTCGGCCTGCCGCACCTGGAGCGGGTGCGCGACGCCTACAACGAGGTGGCACCGCTGGCGGAGGGCTGGCGGTCCCGGGTGGCCCTGCACCAGCTGTACCCGCTGCTGGTCCACGTGTGCCTGTTCGGCGCGGCCTACCGGACGACCGCCCTGGAAACGGCCCGCGCCGCCCTCAGAGGCTGAGGACGGCGCGGAGCCGCCGTGTTCCGGCGAGGGCACCCGCGGGGGCCCGGGGCGGACACCGCTCAGCCCTTGACGCTGCCCGCCAGGAGGCCGCGGACGAAGTGGCGCTGGAGGAGGAAGAACACCGTCAGCGGCACGATCATCGAGACGAACGCGCCCGCCGTCAGGCGGTGCCAGGCCTCGCCGCGGGTACCCGCCAGTTCGGCCAGCCGCACGGTGAGCGGGGCCGTGGCGGTGTCGCCCCCGGTGAAGATCAGCGCCACCAGCAGGTCGTTCCACACCCACAGGAACTGGAAGATGCCCAGCGACACCAGGGCCGGGGTGATGAGCGGCAGCACGATCCGCATGAAGATGCGGCCGTGCCCGGCGCCGTCCACCCGGGCCGCCTCGAACAGGGTCCGGGGCAGCTGCGAGATGAAGTTGTGCAGCAGGAACACGCCCAGCGGCAGCCCGAAGATCGTGTGCGCCACCCACACGTTGGTGAACGCCATCGCCCCGGTCAGCTCCCAGGCGGGCAGCACCTGGACGCCGCCGACGGTGACCCCCTGGGAGAAGAAGCGCAGCAGCGGTACCAGCGCCATCTGCAGCGGCACGATCTGGAGCGCGAAGATCCCCAGGAAAACCCAGTCGCGCCCGCGGAAGTCGATCCACGCCAGCGCGTAGGCCGCCAGCGCGGCCAGGCCCAGCACGAACACCGTCGCGGGCAGCGTGATCACGAACGAGTTGACGAAGTGGCTGGCCAGCCGCCCGTCGCTGGCGGTGCCGAACAGCACGTCCCGGTAGTTGTCCAGGGTCACCTCGGGGGAGGCGAAGAACATCCACCAGCCGGTGGTGCGGATCTGGTCGGCGGGCCGGAACGAGGAGATGAACAGCCCCGCGGTGGGCAGCGTCCACAGCACTGCGATGACGAGCGCGGCCAGGCTCGCCGCCGACCCGCTCAGCCTGCGCCGCACCCGGGCGGCGGGCCCCGCGTCGCGGACGTCGGTGATGGTGGGGGTGGGGTTCACGACAGCTCCCTCGCCTTGCGGGTGCGGCGGATCTGCAAGACCACCAGCGGGATGACCAGGACGAACAGGAACACCGCGAGGGCCGACCCCTGGCCGGTCTGGCCCTGGGAGAACGCCTGGCTGTACATCTCGTTGGCGATCACGCTGGTGCCGTAGTTGCCGCCGGTCATCGTGCGGACGATGTCGAACACCTTCAGGGTCTGCACGGTGATGGTGATGAGGACGACCAGGACGGTCGGCCACACCGACGGCAGGGTGATGCTCCGGAACAGCTGGAGGGATCCGGCTCCGTCGATGCGCGCCGCCTCGACGATCTCGGACGGGATGGCCTTGATGGCGGCCGACAGCACGACCATCGCGAACCCGGCCTGCACCCAGATGAGCACCAGGATCAGCAGGAACGTGTTCAGCGGCTGTTCCAGCAGCCACAGCCGGGGCTCGCCGCCGAACCACACGACGATCTGGTTGAACAGGCCGTACTGCTCCTGGTCGGCGGGCCGGTAGGCGAACACGAACCGCCAGATGATGCTCGCGCCGACGAACGAGATCGCCATCGGCATGAACACCAGGGACTTGGCCACCGACTCGAACCGGGACCGGTCGACCAGCACCGCGTAGACCAGGCCGATCGCGGTGGACAGCACCGGCGCGAACACCACCCACAGCAGGGTGTTGCGCAGCACCAGCAGGATCTCCGGCCGCTGGAACATCCAGATGTAGTTGGCCAGGCCCACGAACTCGTCACCGGAGCGGTCGTGGAAGGAAAGGTAGGTGGTGCGCAGGACGGGGTAGATGAGGCCGCCCGCCAGGAGGAGCAGGGCGGGGGCGAGGAACAGGAACGCCTGCCACCGGTCGCGCCGGGTCCGGGGCACGTCGACGAGGACCAGCATCAGGCCGATGACGCCGAGGAAGGCGGCGATCCCGATGAGCATCCACACGATCTTGGGAAGCTCGTTCAGGAACGAGAACTCCATGGGTGGGCCCCTTGTGAGTACGAGAGGGGGGATGGAGGGGTGGAAGAGGAGAGGGGACGGCGGCGGGCCGCCGTCCCCTCTCCGGGGCCGCTACGGCCAGGAGGACTCGATGCTCTCCAGCACGTCCTCGGTGGAGGTGCCGGTCACCCAGTCGACCATGCCGTTCCAGAACACGTTGGTGCCGACGGAGGAGGGCATCGCGTCACTGCCGTCGAAGTGGAAGACGGTGTCCGGCGACAGCAGCACCTCGGCGGCGAACTTGGCGGCCGGGTCCTCGATCACGCTCGGGTCCATGTTCCGGTTGGCGGAGACCCAGGAGCCCTCGGAGGCGCGGCTCTCGGCGTACTCCGGGGTGGACAGGTACTCGTGGACCGCCGCGACCTCGGGCCGGTCCGCGAAGGGCACCGCGAACTCGCCGCCGCCCATGACCGGGACCTCGGCGCCCGCCTCCAGCGGCGGCAGGACGAAGCCGTACACGTCGCCGTCCTCGGCGACGGTGACGCCCTCCTCGAACTGCGCGGAGTAGAACGAGCCCATCAGGTACATGGCGCAGCCGCCGTCGAGCAGCGGCAGCCCGGCCTCCTGGAAGGAGGTGACGGCGATGCTCTCCACGTCGCCGAAGGTGCCGTTGACGTAGTCGGAGTTGCGGACGATGCCGCCGGCCAGCTCGAACGCCTCGGCGACCTGCGGGTCGTCGAAGGGGATCTCGTGGGAGACCCACTGGTTGTACACGTCGGTGCCGGCGGTGCGCAGCAGCGCGTTCTCGATCCAGTCGGTGCCGGGCCAGCCGGTGGCGTCACCGGACTCGAAGCCCACGCACCACGGCTTGGTGCCGGACTCGGCGATCTCGTCGCTGAGGGCGGTCATCTCGTCCCAGGTCTGCGGGACCTCGTAGCCGTTCTCGTTGAAGAACGTCGGCGAGTACCAGACCATCGACTTCATGTTGGCGCCGTAGGGGGTGCCGTACAGCTCTCCGTCGAAGGTGGCGTAGCCGCGCCAGTCGTCGCCCCAGCCCTCTTCGGCGTTGGCCTTGACGCCGTCGGCGACGGGCACGGCGTAGCCGTCCTCGACCACCCGCTGGAGCAGGCCGGGCTGGGGGATGAGGGCCAGGTCGGGGGCGTTGCCGCCCTCGAGGCGGATGGGCAGCTGGGCCTCGAACTCGCCGCTTCCCTCGTGCTGGATGTCGATGCCGGTGCACGCTTCGAAGTCGGCCCAGGAGCGGTCCATCCGCTCGGCCTCCTCGTCGCGGATGGAGGAGTAGATGCTGACGGTCCCCTCGACGTCCGCCCACGCCTCGAAGGGCGCGCAGTCGACGTCGCCGGCGTCTGCTCCGCCGCCTCCACCTCCTTCACCGCTGAGGTAGCCGCAGCCCGAGGCGAGGAGGACGACGCTCCCCGCCGCGGCGGCCAGGGCCAGGTGACGGCGGTTCCTGGGATCTGTACTCGGCATGGCTCTCCCTTGTGCGAGGGGACATGTGGCTCGGGGCACGCTGGAACACGATCGAAGCCGGAATGGCTGCAAATGTCTACAAAATTCGCAAATCCTTTCGTAACAATGGCGAAACACCCTGGTCACCACCCATGACCCGATGTCCCGACGAAGGCCCGGCACACCGCGCCCGAACGCTCCCGCGGGCGTGCCCCGGAGCCGTAGATTGGAGGCATGTCCAACGCACCGCAGGTTCCCGAGCACGACGGCCCCGAGCTGCACGTCGCCCTGATCGGCTACGGCAAGGGGGGTGAGGTCTTCCACGCCCCGGTCATCGAGGCGGTCCCAGGGCTGCGCCTGTCCGCCGTGGTGACCGGGAACCCCGAGCGCGCCCGCGCGGTCCGCGAGCGCCACCCGGACGCGACGGTGTACCCGGCCGTCGCCGACCTGTGGGCCGACGCCGGGCGTTACGAGATCGCCGTCGTCACCACGCCCAACGACACCCACGCGCCGCTGGCCCGGGCGGCCCTGGAGGCGGGCATGTCCGTGGTGGTGGACAAGCCCTTCGCGCTCACCGCCGTGCAGGGCCGCGAGCTCACCGACCTGGCCGAGAAGCTGGGCCGGGTGCTCACCGTGTACCAGAACCGCCGCTGGGACGCCGACTTCCTGACGCTGTGGAACCTGGTGGAGGAGGGCGCGCTGGGCCGGGTGCACCGGTTCGAGTCCCGGTTCGAGCGCTGGCGGCCCCAGGCCAGGGGCACCTGGCGCGAGAGCGGCACGGTGGAGAGCGGCGCCGGGCTGCTGTACGACCTGGGACCGCACCTGATCGACCAGGCGGTCAACCTGTTCGGCCCGGTCGCCTCGGTGTACGCCGAGGTGGAGTCGCTGCGCGAGGGGGTGCAGGCCGACGACGACGTCTTCCTGTCGCTGCGGCACTCCCGCGGCACCCGCTCCCAGCTGTGGATGAGCGCGCTCGCCGCCCAGGGCGGCCCGCGCTTCCGGGTTCTGGGGGACGCCGGCGCCTTCACCAGCCACGGCATGGACGGCCAGGAGGCGCGCCTGCTCGCGGGGGAGAGCCCGACCGCCGCGGACTGGGGCGTGCTGCCGGAGGCCGCTTGGGGGCTGCTGGGCGTGGACGGGGCCACCCGGCGGGTGCCCTCCGCCCGGGGCGCCTACACCGATTTCTACGCGGGGGTGCGCGACGCCGTGGGCGAGGGGGAGCCGCTGCCGGTGGACCCGCACGAGGTGATCCACGGACTGGAGATCATCGAGGCGGCCCGGCGCAGTGCCCGCACGGGCACCGTCGTCACCCTCCCCGGACGCTGACCGGAGCGGGGGCGGGCCCCGGCCCGCCCCCCGAGCGCGGTTCCCCCGCGCGTCGCTCACGGCCGGGGCCTTTCGTCCCCGCGCACGCCCGTACGGGCCTATGTTGGAGGGAGGTTACCCGAGCGTTTCGCCGAAGGAGACTGCCGTGGCCCAGGTCCTCGTGGTCGCAGACGACCTCACCGGCGCCAATGCGACCGGGGCCCGGTTCGCGCGCACCGGGATGCGGGTGGCCACCGTGACCCCCGAACACGTCAGCCGGGTCGCCGGGGACTACGACGTCGTCGTCGCCAACCTCGACAGCCGGCACGTGCCGGCCGAGCAGGCCGTGGACCTGGTGGCCGACGTGGTGGAGGCGGTCTGGCCGGTGGGGCTGGTGGTCAAGCGCACCGACTCCACCCTGCGCGGCAACGTCGGGGCCGAACTGGAGGCCGCCTACCGGGAGGTGCGCGGGAGGGTGCCCGCCGGGACCCGGGTACGGGTGCTGTTCACCCCGGCCTTCCCGGCCACCGGGCGCACCACCGAGGACGGCGTCCAGCTGCTCCACGGGGTCCCGCTCCAGGACACCGAGCTGGCCCACGACCCCCTGCACCCGATGACCACCGGCGCGGTCGCCGACATCGTCGCCGCCCAGTCGGGGCTGGCCGTGCGCCACGTGCCGGTCCGCCGGGTCACCCAGAGCATGCTCACCGCCGAACTGCTGGCGGGGGACGAGCCCGTGGTGCTGTGCGACGCCGCCACGGAGCAGCACCTCACCGACATCGCCGAGGCCGCCGCGGCGGCCCACCACGAGGACGGGACGGTGTGGGTGTCGGTGGATCCGGGGCCGACGGGGGCGCTGCTGGCCTACGCCCTGCGGCTGCGCGGCCAGGCCGGGTCCCGCGGGCCGCTGCTGGGGGTCGTCGCGAGCACCACGGACCTGACCCGGCGCCAGCTGGCCACGGTGGCCCGCACCGGCGCGGTCCGCTTCGTGGACCTGGACGCCGTCGCCTTCACCGATCCGGAGAGCGACCACGCCGACGAGGTCGCCGCGGAGCTCGCGGAGAAGCTCGTCTCGGCCGGGTTCCCCGACCTGTGCGTGCTGCGGGTGGTCACCACCTCCGAGCGGGTGCGCGACCTGCCCGGCCGGATCCGCGCCGAGCTCCCGGGCCGCATCGCCCGGCTGGTCGCCGACACCGTCCACGAGATCGCCGACGGCACCGGTGCCCACGCCCTGCCCAGCGGCCTGTACCTGACCGGCGGCGACCTGGTCTCGGGCCTGTTCGACGAGCTGGACGTGCACGCCTTCGACGTCGGCGGAGAGGTCGTGCCGCTGGCCGTGCACGGGCACATCAGCGGCGGTCCGCTCGACGGGACGCCGGTGGTGGCCAAGGGCGGACTGGTCGGCGACGACATCACCCTCGTGGAATGCCTGGCCAAACTGCGCCGCGCCGTCCAGGCCAGGCTGCACCAGGTGCACTCGGAGGTCTCCGAGCACGTCGTCCCCACACTCATCCGCGACCCGGCCTGACACCCGGCGCCCGGCTCTCCCGCCGGACGCCGGGCACGCGCCCGGTGCTCAGGGCTTGCGGGCGACGCCGCCGTACTGGGCGACCTCCTTGGCGGTGCCCACCTCGGTCCTCTCGGGGCGCCAGAACGGGACGGAGACCACGCCGGGCTCCAGCAGCTCCAGGCCCTCGAAGAAGGCGCCGATCTCCTCCGGGGTGCGCAGGTGGATGGGCTGGGCCGCGTTCTCGTTCCAGGCCCGGGCCGCCTCCACGATCTGCGGGCTGGTGTCGGTGCTGTCGCACAGGGCGAGGAAGCTGCCCGAGGGCAGGGCGTCCACGTAGGCGCGGGCCACGGCGTAGGTCCGCTCGTCGGCGGGGAAGTGCCCGAGCGTGCCCATGATGACCAGACCGATCGGCTGCGTGAAGTCCAGGTGCTCACGGGCCTGGGCCAGCAGCGCCTCCGGGTCGAGCAGGTCGGCGTCGATGTAGTCGGTGGTGCCCTCGGGGGTGCTGGTCAGCAGGGCGCGGGCGTGCGCGAGTACCAGGGGGTCGTTGTCGACGTAGACGATCCTGGACTCGGGGGCGAGCGCCTGGGCGACCTCGTGGGTGTTGTTGGCGGTGGGAAGGCCGGTGCCGATGTCCAGGAACTGCCGGATGCCCTCCTCCCGGACCAGGTGGGTGACCGAGCGGACGATGAACCGGCGGTCGGCGCGCATGAGCTCGACGATCTCGGGGAAGGCCTGCTCGACCTGCTCTCCCAGGGCGCGGTCCACCGGATAGTGGTCCTTGCCTCCCAGCCAGTAGTTCATCACTCGCGCGGAGTGGGGGACGGTCGTGTCCAGGGGGGTACGCGGGGTGTGCGTCATGGGCGCCTTCCGGCTCGGCGGACGATCCAGGGATCATCGGACATTCTCCTCGTTCGCCGATCCTCTTCGCAAACGAGAACCCCCTGTGCGCAGGGGTCCTCGGCCCGGGCCGACACGGCGCGGGCCCCCGGGGACCCCCCGGGGGCCCGCGGTGGGAGGCTCACCCCGCCAGGGCGACGCCCAGGTGGTTCGCGGCCAGTTTCTCGATCCGGTCGGCCAGCAGTTCGGGGAACTCCAGCGGTCCCATGTGCCCGGCGCCGGGGACCTCCACGACCTCCGTGCAGTCCCGGACCAGGGAGGCGACGTGGCGGGCGTGCCAGGGCGGGGTCATCCGGTCCTCGGCGCCCGCCACGACCACGGTCGGCGCGCTGATCGCGCGGACCGTCGCGTCCAGGTCCAGGCGGTTCATCATGTCGCCCCACCGGCCGCGCGCGACCGGGTTGCAGGCGTGCACCATGCGCGCGCACAGCCGCACCATCCGCGGGTCCGCGCCCGGGCTCATCGCGACGAACTTCAGCGCGGCTTCGGTCACCGGGTTGCGCGGCCCCAGCGGCAGCGGGGCGCTCAACGTCAGAGCGGCCGCCGCCGCCCGCCCCAGGGCCCTGGGCAGCGGGATCGCGGTGGCCCTCTTCGTCAGCTGCGTGCACCCGGTGTTGGTGAGCAGTACCGCCGCGGCCTTCTCACGGAAGACCTCGCGGTCACCGGCGGCCATGACCGTCATCCCGCCCATGCTGTGCCCCGCCACCACGGCGCGTCCGCCTTCGGGGACCGTCGCCGCCAGCACCGCGCACAGGTCGTCGGCCAGCTTGTCCTGCCCGTACCCCGCCGGGGTGAGGGGCACCGGGGTCCGGCCGTGGCCGCGCTGGTCGTACAGCACCACCCGCAGGTTCTCGTCGAGCAGCCGGACCACGGGCCCCCAGGACGCCAGCGACGTCGCCCAGCAGTGGGAGAGCACCACGGTCGGCCCGCTCACCGGCCCGCGCACCTCCACGTGCAGTTCCGTGCCGTCGTCGGAGACCACGCGCATCTCCCGGGCCGGGCCCAGGTGTCGGATCGCCATCGGGATACCTCTCGTTCGGGGGTTCAGTCGAGCAGGTCGCCGAGGTCGATCTGCGGGACCGGGTAGGGCGGGGTGCCCGAGCCGCTGACCGGGTGCCCGCCCCACAGGTTGGGCTCGGCCAGCGCCGCGACGCCCTCGTCGCCCGCCGGGGTTCGGATCAGGACCGTGCGCACCCCGCTCTCGTAGGCCGCGGTGACCTCGGGGGACGGCGACAGCCGCCCCGACCACCGGTAGTCGCCGGTCAGCGGGGAGAAGTGCCCGGCCACGTGGCACCGCACCGTGACCGGGTCGGCCGCGGGCTCGCCCCCGGGGCCGAGGGGGGTGAGGGTCACCTCGCCCCGGTACTCCTCTTCTTCGTCGTCGAAACCGCTCATGTCGTCCTCCTTCGCCGGAATCTCGGGGGCCGGGTTCAGGCGGCGGCGCGGGTCCGGCGGGCGCCGCGGTCGACCCGGAGGTCGTAGTTGTGCGGGTCGAACCAGCGGGTGCGCAGCGCGAAGTTCCAGGTGAAGGTGGGCCACAGGGTGGTGTTGCGGCCCTCCTCGTTGAGGTACCAGCTGTCGCAGCCGCCGGTCACCCAGACGGTGCCCTCCATGCTCCTGGCGACCATCTCGTTGTAGGAGCGCTGCGCCTGCGGGCTCACCTCCAGCCGGTCCAGGCCGTTCCTGCACAGGTACTTGAGAGCCTCGACCGTGTACCTGATCTGGGCCTCGATCATGAAGACCTGCGAGGTGTGCCCCAGCCCGGTGTTGGGGCCGGCCAGGATGAACGCGTTGGGGAACCCGGCGATCGTGGTGCCGCGGAACGCCTGCACGTTCGAGCCCCAGTGGTCGGCCAGGGAGCGGCCGTCGGAGTTGAAGATGCGGTGGGCGACGGGCGGGTCGGTCACGTGGAAGCCGGTGCCCAGGATGATCGTGTCGACCTCGTGCTCTGTCTCGCGGCCGGAGGCGTCCCGGGTGACGACCGAGTCCGGGCGGATCTCCGCGATGCCGTCGGTGACCACGTCGACGTTGGGCTGCGCCAGCGCCGGATAGTAGTCGTTGGACATCAGGATGCGCTTGCACCCGGCGCGGAAGTCCGGGGTGACCTTGGCGCGCAGCTCGGGGTCCTTGATACCGCGGGCGATGTTGGCCCGCCCCAGCCGCTCCACGACCGACAGCAGCTTCGGGTTCTTGGCGAAGCCGAAGATGTAGGTCTCCCGCCCCCAGTAGATGCTCTTGCGGGCGATCTGCTGGGTGAGGGGGAGGTTCCGGTACAGCCAGCTCTCGACCCGGGTGATGTCGCGGTCGTGGCGGAACATCACCCAGGGGGCGGTGCGCTGGAACAGCGACAGGCGGCCGACCTCGGGCTGGATCCGCGGCACGAACTGGATGGCGGAGGCGCCGGTGCCGATCACGGCGACCCGGCGGCCGGTGAGGTCGTGGTCGTGGTCCCAGTCCGCGGAGTGGAACATCCGCCCCTCGAACGTGTCGATCCCCTTGATGTCGGGGAGGGCGGGGTCGGCGAGGGGCCCGGCGCCGCTGACCAGGAACTGGGCGGTGACCGTGCCCCGCGAGGTCTCGATCCGCCAGCGGTTGTCCGCGGGCTCCCAGTGTGCGGAGAGCACCTCGTGGCCGTACCGCACGTGCTTCGGGATGCCGTACTCCCCGGCGACCCGCTTCATGTAGGCGAAGATCTCGGGCTGGGGGGAGAAGGTCCGGCTCCACGTGGGGTTGAGCGCGAAGGAGAAGGAGTACAGGTGGGAGGGGACGTCGCAGGCCGCGCCCGGATAGGAGTTGTCGCGCCAGGTGCCGCCGACCTCGTCGGCCCGCTCCAGGATCACGAAGTCCCCGGGGTCCCGCAGCCCGGCCTGCTTGAGCCGGACGGCCATGCCGATCCCGGCGAAGCCGGACCCGATGATGGCCACCCGGAAGTGCGGTGGTGCGTCGGTCACTGTCGATCCCTTCGTGCGACCGGCCCGCGCGCGGGGTCCGCAGCGGGCCGGGTGGTGTGGTCCCCCCGGGGGCGTGGCGCGTACGCCCCCGGGGGAGTGCCGCCCCGGAGGGAGGTGGCGCGTTCCTCCCTCCGGGGAGCCGACTCCCGGGGGCGTGGCGCGTACGCCCCCGGGATGCCGGGTCCACCGCCGGAGGACGTGGCGCGTTTCGCCCTCCGGCGGTGGGGTCTGTGGCGGGGCGCCCGGTGCGGGCGCCCGCGGGGTCAGCGGCCCAGCAGGCCGGCCTTCCTCCAGAAGTAGCGGCCGAGCCCGGTGATGGCCCCGGCCGTGTCGAGCGTGCCGACGACCTTGCGGGCGGCCCAGGTCTTGGTGTCGGTCCAGTGCGGGTTGGCCTGCGCGGCGCGGTAGGCCTCGCGGGGGTCCAGCCCGACCTGCTCGTAGACCTTGGGGTTGATCAGGCGGGTCGCGGAGTAGTAGGTGACCAGGCCCAGCATGATCCGGCTGTAGGCCTTGTTGAGGGCGCCGCGGTTCACCCAGTCCCGCTGGAACTCCTCGCGGGCGTAGCGCATGTGCCGCGCCTCCTCGGTCACGTGGATGCGCGCGACCGAGCGGACCAGGGGCAGGATCTGCTCGTCCGGGATGGCCTCCCGCTGGAGCTGGTCCAGGACCTCCTCCACGAACAGGGCGCCGGCGAAGATCAGCGGACCGTGCGCGATGGCCTTGAAGACGCGGCCCAGGTGGTAGGCGACCGGGTCGAGGCGGTGGGTGTGCCAGCCCAGCTTCTCCACCATCTTCGCGAACATCACCGTGTGGCGGCACTCGTCGGCGATCTCGGTGTAGGCGTACTGGACGTGCAGCGTGGTGGGGTCGTTGCGGTAGGCGTGCCGGACCAGCATCTGCATGAGGATGGTCTCGAACCAGATGCCGATGGTCGCGACGCTGGCGACCTCCAGGCGGCTGAGCTCCTTGCGCTTCTCCTCGCTGAGGGAGTCCCACAGCGGGGTGCCGTAGATGGAGATGCGCTCGGGGCGGATGGCCCACATGTCGGGGTCGACGGGGGCGTCCCAGTCGATCTCGACGAGCGGGTCGAAGGAGGCCTTGGCCGAGCCGCGCAGGAGGCGCTTGGCGATGTCCTCCCGGTCGGTGATCTTGGGCTTGGCGGTGATCTCTGCGGTCATTCTCGTCCTCCTCAGGACGCCGTCGTCTGGGGTACGGGGCTGCCGTGGCGTGCGTGGAGTCCCCGGGCGATCTCCGCGTCCGCGAAGGCGCCCCCGGCGAGGAGCATGCCGATCCGGAGGGACACGATCTGCTCGGTCGTGCCGGGGAAGTACCGGAACAGGTGCAGTCCGGCGGTTCCGAGCGCGGTGGAGGCCACGTCGCGCGGCGCGTGCCCGGCCCCGGCGGCCCGGACCACGGCCATGACGGTGTCGCGTTCCGTCTCGGCGGGGACGAGCCCGTCGAGCGCCACGCCGGTGGCACGGGAGCTGTTGTGGATCGGGGTGTCCACGTAGCCGGGGTAGACGGTGGTGACCCCGATGTGGGTGCCGTACTCGGCGCGGAGGCAGTCCGCGTAGGCGGTGACGGCGCGCTTGGACACCGTGTAGGCGCCGGCGAACGGCAGCTGGAGCCCGGCGAGCAGGGAGGCGGTGATGATGACGCGCCCCCGGCTCCGCAGGAGGGCGGGCATCGCGGCGGCGGTGACCCGCCAGGTGCCCAGCAGGTTGACCTCCAGGGCCTGGTGGACGTGGACGTCCGGGGCCTGGCCGACGTCGACCGCCGGTCCGACGCCCGCGTAGTGGATGAGCAGGTCCAGGCGGCCGCCGAGCTGCTCGACCGCCTCGGCGACGCCCTGGCGCACCTGCTCGTCGTCGGTGATGTCGCAGCCGATGACGCCGGGGGCCGGTTTGCGGTCGATCCCGACGACGTTGACGCCGAGGTGCCGCAGGACGGCCGCCGTGGCGCTGCCGAAGGCCCCGGAAGCGCCGGTGACGACGGCGTTCAGGCCGGGCAGCCTGCGCAGGTGGCGCGGCAAGGGGGTCGTCATGTGATCTCCTCCACAGTCATTGCCGGAACGTTACAACGGGCATTGTCACAATGCAATGGGGTGAAGCAGGAAATTTACTCGCGGGTAAGTTCACTCCCGCCGTCGCGGGTGAATGCGGAGCGGGCGAGGTGGGAGGGGGTGTGCGGGACCCCGGGCGGGGGGCGCGGGGCCGGGTGGCGTGGCCGGAGTCCGCCCGGCGGGGGTGCCGGAGGTGTCCGGCGGATTTCGGGTGTCCCGGAAGTGGGTTTCCGGAAGTCCCTGCGTTAGTGAAGGAACGCGGTCCGTAACGGAACCCTGGTCCGAACGCCCGGAGGGTTGTTCCCCCGCGGGGGAGATGTGCGGGTTCTTGTGCTCCTGTCGCAAACATGACAACGTCTGTTGTCGTGGTCGAAAGCGTCCGCACCGGGAAGATACTGACAAGTAACGTTCAAGGGTGTCTCTAGGCTGGACCCATGGCCGAATACCGCATTGACGAACTCGCCCGGCTGGCCGATACGACGGTGCGCAACGTCCGGGTGTACCAGGACCGGGGGCTGCTCGCCCCGCCCCGCCGTGAGGGCCGCGTGGGCATCTACTCCGAGGCGCACCTGGCACGTCTGCGGCTGATCGGCCAGCTGCTCCGGCGCGGGTACACCTTCGCCAACATCGGCGAGATGTTCCAGGTCTGGGAGCGCGGCGGCGACCTCTCCGACATCCTCGGCTTCGAGTCGGCGATCGGGGACGCCTGGAGCGACGAGATCGCCGACTACCTCACCCTCGGCGACCTGCGCGAACTGTTCGGCAAGGGGGTCAACCCCAAGACGGTCAAGCGGGCTCTGGACCTGGGCGTGATCGAGCGCGACGGCCTGCGGTTCCGGGTCCCCAGCCCGCGCCTGCTGCACGCCGGCGTGGAACTGGTGCGCATGGGCATGACCGTGAACTCCGTGCTGGACATAGCCGAGAACCTGCGCGACAAGATCGGCCACGTCGCCGAGCACATGACGCGCCTGGTCGCCGACCACATCATCGCGGAGTACGCCCCCGGCACGGTGCTGCGCACCGAGGACCCGGCCGAGATCGCCGAGACCATCCGCAAGGTCCGCCCCCTCGCCCAGCAGGCCGTGGACGCGGTCCTGGCCCAGGAGATGGCCGCCCAGCTCACCAACGTCATGGGCGAGCACTTCGCCGACGCCATGGAACTCCTCAACCGCGAGCGCGACCGCGTCCCCGCACCGGCCCCCGCCCCCGACGCACGGGGCTGACCCCCGCGCCGGCCCCGGGCGGGACCCCCTCCAGCCGGGAGCCGCCGCGGACGCGCACCCCCGGGTCGGCCGGGACGCTCCGCAGGCGGCGGGCGCCCCGGGCGCCGGCCGAGGTGGCCGCGGCCGGGAGTCTCCCCGCCGCGCAGGCGCGCACCGGAGCCAGAGGGGGCGGACGGGCCCGACCGCGCTCCGCGCCCTGTGCCGCGCGGGCCGGAGGGGTCCCCCGGGGCCGGGCGACCCCGGGGGAGGTGCTCAGGCGCCGGCGCCCTCGGCCGACTTCTCCTCGGGGGCGGACTCGACGACCGTCAGCGGCAGCGGGGTGGTGTACCGCAGCTCGGCGAAGGCGCCTGCGGGCACCGCGGGGGAGTGCGGGAACACCGGACCCACCCGGCGGTAGGGCTCGCCCTGGGCCGGGCGGGAGTCCTCCTCCCCCTTGTTGGGCCACATCGACAGCGCGCGCTCGGCCTGCGCCGTGATCGTCAGCGACGGGTTCACACCCAGGTTCGCGGTGACCGCGGACCCGTCCACCACGTGCAGGTCCGGGTACCCGTACAGGCGGTGGTAGGGGTCGATGACACCGGTTCCGGGACCGTCGCCGATGGGACAGCCGCCCAGGAAGTGCGCGGTCATCGGGATGTTGAAGATGTCGCCGACGGTGCCGCCCGGGTAGCCGTCGATCCTCTCGGCCAGGCGCGTGGCCGCGTCCTGCCCCGCCGGGATCCAGGTGGGGTTGGGCTCACCGTGCCCCTGGCGGGAGGTGAGCTTCTTCCGGCCGCCGAACACCCCCTTCCGGACCGACGTGGTCAGCGAGTTGTCCAGCGACTGCATCACCAGGCCGATGATGGTCCGCTCCGACCAGCGGCGGTTGGAGAAGCTGCGGGCGAACACCACCGGGTGGCGGGCGGCCAGCCCCAGGAAGCGCATCCACCGGGGGACGCGGCCGCCGCCCGGCACCTGGATGGCGGTGAGCAGGCCCATCGCGTTGGAGCCCTTGCCGTAGCGGACCGGCTCGATGTGGGTGTTCTCGTCGGGGTGGATGGAGGAGGTGATGGCCACGCCGTGGGTCAGGTCCTCCTTCCACGGGACCCGGCGGCTCATCGCGCCGACCAGCGCCTCGGAGTTGGTGCGGGTGAGCGTGCCCAGCCGGTCCGAGAGCCGGGGCAGCAGGCCCGAGTCCTTCATCCGGTGCAGCAGGGTCTGGGTGTTGTAGGTCCCGGCCGCGACGACCACCTGGCGGGCGGTGAACGTGCGCGCGTTCTCCCTGCGCCGGGGCGCGTCGGTGCGGACGGTGTCGACGGCGTACCCGCCGTCGGCGAGGGGGCGGACGCGCTCCACCGTGGTCAGCGGATGCACCCGGGCGCCGCCGCGCTCGGCGAAGTACAGGTAGTTCTCGGTCAGGGTGTTCTTGGCTCCGTGCCGGCAGCCGGTCATGCACTCGCCGCACTCCAGGCAGGCCCTGCGCTCCGGCCCGGCCCCGCCGAAGTACGGGTCGCCGACGGACCCGCCGGGTGCGGCCCGGGGCCCGGTCCCGTCCTCGCCGTCGCCGAAGCAGACGCCGACGGGGGTCATCCGGAAGGTGTGGCCCACGCCGATCTCCTCGGCGACCGCCTTGAGGTGGCGGTCGGAGGCGGTGACGGTGGGGTTGGTGCGCACGCCCAGCATGCGCCGGGCCTGGTCGTAGAAGGGCGCCAGCTCCGACTTCCAGTCGGTGATGTGGCGCCACTGCGGGTCCTCGAAGAACGGGTCCAGCGGGTGGTACAGCGTGTTGGCGTAGTTGAGGGATCCGCCGCCGACCCCGGCTCCGGCCAGGATCATCACGTCGCGGAGCAGGTGGATCCGCTGGATGCCGTACAGCCCGGCCCGGGGCGCCCAGAGGAAGTTCTTCACGTCCCAGGACGAGGACGGCAGGGTTTCGGGTGTGAAGCGGCGCCCGGCTTCCAGGACGCCGACACGGTAGCCCTTCTCAGTGAGGCGGAGGGCACTGACCGATCCGCCGAAGCCGGAGCCGATGACCACGACGTCGTAGTCGAAGCGCTCGTCCTCGTTCGGTCGGGTCGTCTTTTCGGGGGTGGCGGGGGAGTCCGCGTTGCGCTCTCGGGGCACGTGCTGGTCTCGCTATCAGGTCGGTTGCGGTTGGCCCGTAGTGCGCCGGATACGAGTCCGCAACATTCTTTGCGCCATCTAGAAATGTGACAACAGCTATTGTAATGTTCGTCACTACCGCCGAGTAAGGTGTGTTCCATGTAACACGCGAGGCGTGCATCGGCGCAAGTTCCTCTCCCCCACGCCGCCCTCCCCGGGGCGGCGGATCACTGGAGGTTTCCATGCCCAAGGCTTCCGAGGAGACGCCCGAGGTGTCCCAGGATGCTCCTGAGCAGCACGAGGGCGCGCGCGGTACCCGCTGGCGGCGCTTCGCCCTCCTGGCGGTGCCCGGCTTCGCCGCGGCCGCGGTGCTCGGCGGTATGACCACGCAGGGCCTGCTCGCCGCCTCGTTCGCCGTCTCCGGCGACAGCTTCAAGATGTCCGCCGACAGCCTGGCCGGCAACGGCTTCACCCAGTACGGCGACGTCGCCACCTCGGTGGACGGGACCGGCCGCCCGGTCGGCCTGTCGGCGATCAACACCGCCGAACTCGAGAACCTCTGCATGTCCTCGCTCTGGGACCTGCCGATCGGCCAGGCCACCCTGGTCATCACCGCCGGCGAGGCCACCCCGGTCGAGGGCACCAACCTCGTCATCGACATCGAGCAGCTCCAGGGCAACGCCGAGTTCGGCGAGATCGAGATCGGCCGGGACGCCAGTACCCTCGACAAGGCCGAGGGCGGCCAGGGGCCCGCCGGCGGTTTCGGCCTCCAGGCCGACACCATCACGATCTCCGACATGGAACTGACCACGTGGGCGGTCACCTCCGGCTCCCTGCGCCTGTCCGGGCTGGGGCTGGCGATCAAGCCCGGCGACCACGAGTGCTTCTGATCCCATGACCCGTGCACTGACCCTCCTGCGCTCGGGATGGGGATGGTTCCGCGAATGGCGGCGCAGCCGTCCGTTCTGGGGCGGCGCCGTCCTCGTCGCGGCCGGAATCGAGCTGCTGGTCGCCCCGGCCGCGCAGACCCTCGTCCTTCCGATCGACCTCATCATCTACGCGGGCATCGCCGGCGTCTCCGGCACCCTCATCGCGGTGCTGATGATCGTGCTCGGTGTGCTGAGCTGGTTCCAGCCCGCCCAGCACACGTTCTTCGGGGTGGTCGGGGTCCTGCTGGCCCTGGTGACCTTCGTGACCTCCAACTTCGGCGGGTTCGTCATCGGCATGCTGCTCGGTATCGTCGGCGGGTCGCTCGTGTTCGCGTGGGGTCCCAGGGCCCGTCGGCGCCCGCGCGGGCGCCGACGGGCGGGGGCCTCCGGGGAGCCCGCCGGGGACGGCGGACCGGCCCCCGGCGCATCCGCCGACGAACTGCCGTCGGCCGACGGAGCCGAGGGCGGCACCCGCCCGCTGGCGGCCCTCGCCCTGCCCCTGGCGTCGGTGGTCGTCCTGGCCTCGGCCCCCGCACCCGCCCTGGGCTGGCCCTGGGACTGGCTGTTCCCCGGCGGCGGGGGCCAGGAGCAGCCGGCCGAGGACCCCTCCCCGTCACCCTCCCCCTCTCCCCCGCCGTCCCCGTCGCCCTCGCCCGGGGACCCCGGCGGCGACCCCGACGGCGGCGACCCCGCTCCCGGCGGGGACCGGGAACCCGACGGGGAGGAGGAGCAGGAGGAAGAGGAGGGCGCGGAGGGACCGGAGGCCGACCCGGCCGACTGCGAGTTCCGCACCGGCGACGGAGCACTGGCCCGGAGCGAGGACGAGTTCGTCGAGGCGGTCCTGGCCTGCCAGGCCGCGCAGGAGACCGACGAACTCCCCGAGGTCGCCGTGGACGAGGGCTACGACTGCTTCCGCGGCTCGGTCCGAACCTCCGGACTGACCGCCGACGTCCTCACTATGAGCGGCGCCCGCTACGACGGCGTTGTGGAGTGCCCGACCGCGGACGGCCCCCGGCGCTACCTCCGGCTCACCATGGACCGGGCCGAGGTGACCAACGGGGACCTGTGGTTCGAGGAGCACGGGACCAGGATGAGCCTGGGCCTGCCGTCCATGACCCTGGACGGCGACGTCACCATGCACGTCACCCGGATGAAGGTCAACATCTTCGGCATCCCCCTCCCGATCACCTTCACCCCGGACTTCCCGCCGCCGCTGCTGCTCCCGTACATGTTCGTCACCGAGGTCGACGTCGCCAGCCCCATGGCGGGCACCGACAGGATGAACATCACCGACCTGAACGGCCGCTACGGCGGCTGACCGGCGGGACACCGCGTCCCGGACACGACGGCGGGGGCGCCGCGCGACGCGCGGCGCCCCCTGGCCGTTCCCCGGTCGGGGTCAGCGGCCCTCGGTGATCAGCCGGCTCGGCCTGCCCACGTGCGACACGTAGAGGGCGTCGCGTGCCCGCGTGCAGGCGGTGAACAGCAGCGTCCGCTCCTGCTGGAAGGCGTGCTCCAGGGCCACCTGGTCGCCGTCGGCGGCCTCGATGGCGGCCTTGGGCGGCAGCAGGTGGTCGCTGACCCCCACCAGGGCCACGCAGCGGAACTCCTGCCCCTTGAGCCGGTGCAGCGTGCCCACGCGCACCGCTCCCGGGCCGCCGGACTCCTCCAGCGGAGCGGTCGGCACGCCGCGTGCCGCCAACTCCTTGGCGATCCCGCGCACCACCCAGTGGTTGCGCCCGGCCACCGCGATCTCGGCCGGGTCGACCCCGGCCTCCAGCCACACCCGCACCCAGTCGCCCAGGGCGGCGAGCTCCTCGGCCCGGTCCGCGCAGCCGCGCACCACCGGGGCCGGCCCGCGCAGCAGCGAGCGGTACCCGGCCAGGGTGTCGGCGTCGTCGTCCATGCCCAGCGCCGCCCGGCGCCCCAGGATCGGCATGCTCCAGTCCAGGATCTCCTGGGTGACCCGGTAGCTCACCCGGAGCCGGTGGCCGCGCCCGCGCACGTTGATGCCGAGCGAGGCCAGCGACACCCGGTTGTCGGACACCCGCTGGTGCGGGTCGCCGACGATGAACAGGTCGTCGGGGCCCTCGGGCACGGCGGCGCGCACCATCCGCCACTGGGCCGGGTGCAGGTCCTGCGCCTCGTCGACCACCGCGTGCCGGAACAGCGGCCCGCCGCGGCCCAGCACGCGGGCGGCCTCCGCGGCCAGCTGCGGGTAGGACCACAGCCCCTCCACCCGCATGGCGCCAACGTAGCGCCGGACCGTCTCCCACACCTGGCGCCGGTGCTCGGGCGCCAGGTGCTGCACCCGGCCGCTGCGCTCGCAGCGGATGTACTCGGGCAGCAGCTCCAGCCCCTTGGCGAGGATGACCTGCTCCCACTCGTCGACCAGGAAGCGGCCGGAGAAGGGCAGCCCGTCGGCCAGCGCGACCGCGCGCCAGCGCCTGGCCAGGTCGTCCTTGCCGATGAGGCGCGGCGGGACGCCGTTGGCCTGCACCACGGAGCGGGCGAGGCCGTCGACGGTCGCCACCCGGACCCGGGCGCGCACCCCGGGGTCGGGCAGCAGCTGGTCCAGACGGTCGGAGAGGGACTGGGCCAGGGCCCGGTTGTAGGTGGTCAGCAGGACCGACTCGCGGTGGTCCCCGGGGTGCGCGGCGGCGTCGCGCTCGGCCAGACGGGCGGCCCGGTGCAGGGCGATGACGGTCTTGCCGGTGCCGGGGCCGCCGGTGATCTGCACGGCGCCGTTGTAGTGGGCCTCGGTGATCCTGTGCTGGTCCGGGTGGAGCGTGACCTGCCACTGCCGGAACGGCGCGCGCAGGGCGCCGGCGAGCTCGGGCGGTCCGCTGGGGCGCGGGTCGGCCGGGGCGCCGGGGCCGAGCGGGAGGATCTCCGGGGACGCCGGGAGCAGGCGGCGGGCGAAGCGGAGCGCCTCCTCGCGCGGCAGCACGGTGAGCAGGCGGTAGCGGGTGCGCGGGTGCTCGTCGGGCGTGTCGTCGGATCCGTCGCCGGGCTCGTCGTCGGCCGCGGCCGGGACGACGACGCCGGACCAGTCGGGGTCGATGCCCACGATCCGGACCCGCGGGTCGGCGGCGTCCGGGACGGACTCCAGGTCGGGCCGTTCCCCGGCCTGGTAGGCGCGCATCACGGCCAGGGTGCTGAGCTGGACGTCGGGCGTGAGGCGGGTGAAGTCGCTGAGGAAGGTCGGGGCGATCGCAAGGGCGGACACGTCGTGGGTCTCCTCCGGTCTTCGACCAGGTGGTGGCTCGGGGTGCGAGGCGTTCGGCGCGGGGCGGTCTCGGGGCGGAGGGGCCGGGCCGGCGCTCCCTCTCACTCATGAACATGCTCGCGGCGGAATTCCGGCAAACGCCGCTCCGAGGTCGATTCCCGTCAGGTTCCCGGCGTTTTTCGGAGTGTCCATCAGTACAGGTGGGAGGGGGTTCTACGAAGACATGTTCGAGTCGTCCGGAGGCTCCTCTCCGGCCTCGGGGGAGGGCTCCCGCTGACCTGGGCTTCTGTGGCGGCCGCTGATGTCCTCAAAGGTATTTATCGTCTGTCCGAAATTCGGTGACGCACGGCGATGATGCCTGATCCGAACGGGGAGGTTGGGAGTACGGGTGCGGGATGTGCCGATGGGGGCCGGTGGACCGAAAAGCCCGCAGGGAAACGGGCGTGAAGGCATGCCGGTTACGTATGGGACTTACGAGTACATTTCACGCAGTGGCCGGTTTCGGACACGCTCTGTGCAGAGCCGTCGCGGGCGCGAGATCGTGTAACGCACAGGGGAGACGACCGCGTGCCGGCTGTGCGGTCCGGGACTCTGCCGGGGTCCGTCCTACTCCGGCAGGGTCCTGACCGACCGGTGGCGCACGCCGCCGCTCCGGCGCCTGCGCGCCCGGGCCCCGCAGGCGGACGCCCTCCCCGGGCCCGGCGCCCGTGCTCTACCGTGGTGACCACCAGGACGACGGAAGGGAACGGTGCGGTCGTGGTCTCCGAGGACAGAGGTCGCCTGCGGGTCTCCGACGCCGAGCGCCACCAGGTGGCCGAGGTGCTCAGGGACGCCGCGGCCGAGGGGCGCATCAGCCTCGACGAACTCGACGAGCGGCTGGAGGCCGCTTTCCAGGCCAAGACCTACGCCGACCTGGAGCCCATCACCGCCGACCTGCCCGGCTCGCCCGGCGCCCCCACCGGCCCCATCCCCATGGTCGCCGACAACCGGCCGACCGACCGCGTCCACCCCGAGGACGTCATGATCATCCGCTCCGACGGCGCCAACGTCGTCCGCAAGGGCCGCTGGCAGGTGCCCCGCCGTATCGAGGTCCGCAACAAGTACGGGGCCACCCGGCTCGACTTCCGCGAGGCCGACATGCCCCACGACCGCATCGAGGTCCACCTGGAGGTCTCCTGGGGCGGCGCCGAGGTCGTCCTCCCCGAGCGGGCCACCGCCGAGGTCGACGTCGACACCTCCTGGATGGGCAGCCTGAAGGTCGACGCCGACGCGATCCCCAGGCCGCCCGCGCCGCACTTCGCCATCACCGGAACCTGCCACGGCGGCACCCTCCAGGTGGCGCACCGCCGCCCCTTCTCCTGGTCCGCGCTCTTCGGCGGCTGACCGTCCCGCCCCCCGGGACCGGGAGGACCCGCGTGCTGCGATCATGGGGTGCGCCCCGTGCCGGGGCGCCTGAACGGACGGGGGCAGCGGTGGCGGTGTGGATCGTGGCGGCCGGGGTGTGCGCGGCGGCGCTGAGCCCCTACCTCTGGTTGGCGGCGGCCTCCGCCGGGCGCCTGCGGACACCACGGACCGTCCCGCACCGGCCGGTCGCCGTCGTCCTGGGCGCGGCCGCCTGGGCCGAGGGCCCCTCGCCACTGCTCGCCCGCCGCCTGGACCTGGCCGTGCGCCTGTACCTCGACGGCCGGGTGGAGCGCGTCATCGTCTCGGGCGACAACCGCGAGGTGTCGCGCCGCGAGACCGACACCATGGCCGCCTACCTCGTCGCCCGCGGCGTGCCCGCGGACCGCATCGACGCGGACCCCCACGGCTACCGCACATGGGACACCTGCGTGCGGGTCCGCGACCTGTTCGGGGTCCGCGCGGCCACCATGGTCACCCAGTCCTTCCACCTGCCCAGGACCGTCGCCCTGGCCCGGGCGGCCGGGATCGACGCCGTGGGTGTGGGCGACCCCAGCATGGGCGCCCGCCGCCGCTCCACCGTCATCGGGTACGCGCGCGAGGCCGGGGCCGCGGTCAAGGCCCTGCGCGACGCCCTCCTGCGGCCCGCCCCCGCCCGGACCGGACCCTGACCGCCGCGATACTGGTGGCATGAACGCGACCCCGAACGACGCACACGACGACCCCGCGAGCGTGGACTGGGCGGCCCTCGCCCCCGAGGGCGGCGAACGCATCGCCTCCCTGCTGGCGGAGGTCACCCGGAGCGACACCGCCCTCTCCGAGCTGCACGACATCATCGGGTTCCCGGCCCCCGGCCACACGGCGGCCCCCCGGGCGGTGGACTTCCTCGTCGACGCGGCCTGCTCCGCGCAGACCCCCGCCACCGACCGCTGGCGCCCCCTGAGCCTGCTGCTGGAACTGGTCTCCGCGCACGCCGAGGACCTGTTCCCCGAGCCCCGCGACCTCGACCAGTGGCGCGACGAGGTGGCCTGGATCACCTCCACCGACACCGAGAAGGCCCTCGCGCAGTACCGGTCCTGGGTGGAGGAGGCCCCCGACGAGCAGCAGCGCCGCCGGATGGGCAACCGCCTCGCGGTGCTGGAGCTGCCCGGCGGCGCCGCCGTCCTCCAGGCCGAGCTCGACACCTTCGAGGCGATCCGCGCCCGCGTCCCCGACCTCCTGGAGCTCCTCAAGGGCCCGGGCAACCGCGGCGGCCTGGACCGGGCGGGCGAGTGGGTCTCCTACCTGCTGGCCTTCCTCACCCCCGACGCCGAGCGGATCGTCGCGGGCATCACCGGCGCCTCCGAGATACTGCTCGCCAAGGACCTGCGCCCCACCCGCCAGGCCCCCGCCAGCCTGCGCGACATGATGGACCAGGCCCTGGTCGGAGGATCCGAGCCGCTGCCCGCGGAGCTGTTCGCCCTCGGCGCGCTGGCCGGGCCGGACGACATCGACCTCACCGTCGCCCTCACCCACCAGATGGCCGGGGGCAACCTGTACAACTCCTTCGCCGCCTCGGTGGCGCTGGTGATGATCCACGGCCGCAACACCCCGCGCGAAGCGCTGCGCCGGATCGGCCGCGGTGGCGGTACCACCAGCGGCTACGAGGGCCTGTTCAACGAGTCGTGGCCGCACTGCGGCGAGCGCTCGCCCCAGGTCCTGGGCTTCCTGGCGCTGGGCCGGGCCGGGGACCGCGCCCGCCGGCTGCGCCTGGACATCCTGCCCGGGCTGATCAAGGGCGAGGAGGACTCCCGGGCCCTGGTCACCGCGGCGGGGCTGGAACTGGTCCTGGGGCCGCGAACCCAGGGCTTCACCGTCGAGGAGCACCTCAACGCCGACTACGACGAGGAGACCCTCAAGGTCCTGTGGGCGATCGCGGAGCTGCCCGCCCAGGCCTGGGAGGACTCCGGGTTCCGGGAGGTCCTGGCGGCCTGGGGGCTGCCGGAGGACGCCGAGGAGTTCCGCGCCTCCGTGGGCGTGGAGGCCGAGCCCGAGCCCGCCCCGGCTCCGGAGCCCGCCGCCCGCCCCGAGCAGGCCCAGGGCGGGTTCCTCGGCCGCCTGTTCGGCGGCGGCCGCTGACCCCGCCCGCCGGACCGCGTCACCCCCGTCCCCGGGGCCCGGTGCGGTGGAGTGCCTGCGCTCCGCCGCACCGGGCGGTCCCCCTTCCGGGCCGGGGCCGTGCCCGGGGAACAGGGCTCAACCGCGTTCGAGGGCGGTGCCGATCAGCCCCAGCGGAGGGGAGCCCAGGTCCAGCAGTGCCCCGTGGAACCGGCTGAGGGAGAACTCCGCGCCCCACTGCCCGCGCGCCCGCTCACGCAGCCGCAGGATCTCCAGCTTGCCCCACGTGTACCGGCCGTAGGTGGGGTCGAACGTGGCCCGCCGGGCCTCCGACAGCGCCGCCGGGCCCTGGAGCGGGGTGTCCTCGGAGAACAGTGCCGCCGCCTCCTCCACCGTCATGGCCCCGGTGTGCATGCCGATGGCCACCGACAGCCGTGTCACCCGGATGAGGGCCTCCACCCACACCCCGACCTCGTAGTGGTCGGCGGTCCACCCGCGCACGCCGGAGCGCTCGGCGGCGTAGGCCCCGAACCCCTCCTCCAGCATCATCTCCTCGGCGTAGTGCGCCCACCCCTCGGCGAACGCCATCGAGTGCAGCGCCCGCCGCACCGGGCCCGGCGCCCGCCGCAGCGCCCGCCCGTGCGAGAAGTGGCCGGGGGCCACCTCGTGCACGCTCACCGCGGGCAGCGTGGTGTCGCTGAACATCTCCAGCCATTCGGCGGTCTCCGCCTCGTCCCAGGCGTCGTCGGGCGGGGTGATGTAGTAGAACGACGGGGTGTCCGCCTCCCAGGGGCCGGACCAGGACATCATCGCCGTGGCCCAGCGGTGGGCGGGAGGGGACAGGTCCACCCGGCACTCGCCGTCGCCGTAGGGGACCAGGCCGCGCTCGGCGGTGAACTCCAGGGCCAGCTCCGTCCACCGGCGGGCGGCGTCGAGCACCCCCGCGCCGTCGGGGCCCCGCGCGGTCAGCTTCCGGACCGCCGCCATGGCCTCCTCGCCGGGGGCGATCCGGCCGACCGCCTCGGCCAGCCGCGCGCGCAGCCGGTCGCGCTCCTCCCGCGCCCGTCCGGCCAGCTCCTCCGGGTCGACCGCCAGGGCCTCCCCGGTCCCCATGAGGCGGGCCAGCCCCTCGGCGCCCAGGGACGCGTCCTCGGGCCCCTCCTCCGCGGCCCGCTCCACGTGGGCGACCAGGCGGGCGTGCGCGGCCAGCGCGGTCGCGCGCAGTTCGGCGGGTACGTCCCCGGGCAGCCCCTCGGCCAGCCCCCGGACGGCGCCGACCAGGGAGCGCGCCACCGGTGCGGGAACCCGGTCCAGGGCGGCGACCGCGTTGTCCACCCCGCGCGGCCACTGCGCCAGGTGGGCGTCGCGGGCGGCCCGCCGCTCGGCCCCGGGCGCGTAGTCCCGGTCGTAGTTGGAGACGTCGAGCTCGCCCAGGTGGTACAGCGGGTTGGAGCGGTGCAGCAGGGCCTCGCCCAGCGCGTACCGGGCGTCGGCCTCGAACGCGGCCAGGTGCGCCTCGTCGTGGGGGTCCTCCAGCGGGTCGCCGCCCAGCGCCGCCAGGGAGGCCGCGACGCCCTCGGGGGAGAGGTCGGCGATCCGGCCGTCGTACTCGTGCATGCCCGCGCCCTCGCGCATGGCCCCGGGCATGAGGTCGGCCAGGGCGCGCAGCCGTGCGGGGAGTTCCGGGTTCTCGGGGTGTGAAGACATGGGATGACCCTAGTGACGCCCGCCACCGAGCGCACACCGGTGACGGCCGACGCCCGCCGGGCGGAACCCGGGGGCGCCCCCGGTCGTCTCCCCGGGTGTGACGACCTCCGAAGAAGCCTCCGCGCAGACCTCCGACGGAACCGCCCCGGAGCGCCCCCGGCGCCGCCGCGGACGCCTGCTGCTCCTGCTGTCCGTGCTCGCCCTGGCGGCGGCGTTCGCCCCGTTCGCGTGGGTGGTCGCCGGCACCGCGGAGCACCGCCACGGCACCGCCGCCGAGGTGCCCGGGCGCCCGGTCGCCCTGGTCCTGGGCGCCGGGGTGCGCGAGGACGGCCTGCCCACCCGGCTGCTGGCCCGGCGGCTGGAGCTGGCCGCCGAGCTGTACTTCTCGGGCAGGGTCGAGGTGCTGCTGGTGACCGGCGACAACAGTGTGGAGCACTACAACGAGACCGACACCATGCGCGACCACCTCGTGGCCGCCGGGGTCCCGGCCGACCGGGTCGTGGGCGACTACGCGGGGTTCTCCACCTGGGAGTCGTGCGTGCGCGCCCGCGAGGTGTTCGGGGTGACCGAGGCGACCGTGGTCACCCAGGACTTCCACCTGCCCCGGGCGGTGCGCCTGTGCCGGGCGGCGGGGATCGACGCGGTCGGCGTCGCCGACGCGGCGGCGGGGGAGCGGGCCACGGCCACCGCGTACGGCTGGGCGCGTGAGGTCCCCGCCGCGGTGGCCGCCCTGGGCACCGTGCTCCTCCGGCCCGACCCCACCTTCCTGGGCCGCTACGAGACCGCCGTCGACGACGCCCTCGCCGCCGCCCGGGAGGACGGGAGGTAGCTCAGGCCAGGGCCGCCAGGGCGTCGCGGACCCTGCCCCGGGCGCCGTCCAGCGCGGTGCGGGCCTCGGCGGCGGAAACCCCGGCCAGCAGGGACACCAGCGCCGTCCGGGTGTCGCCGTCGGCGGCGGTCAGCGCCCGCGCACAGGACTCCTCGTCCGCCTGCGCGGCCTCGGCCAGGATCGTCACCACCCGGCCGCGCAGCTTCCCGTTGGAGGCGTCCACACCCACCATGAGGTTGGAGTAGGTGCGCCCCGTCCGGACCATCACGGCGGTGGAGAACGCGTTCAGCGCCAGCTTCTGGGCGGTTCCCGCCTTCATCCGGGTCGACCCGGCGATCACCTCGGCGCCGGTGTCCATGCCCACGTGCACGTCCACCCGGTCCGCCAGCGGGGCGCCGGGGTTGGCGCTGATGAGCACGGTGGCGGCGGACCGCTCCCGGGCCGCCTCCAGGGCGCCGCCCACGTACGGGGTGCGGCCGCTGGCGGCCAGCCCGACCGCCAGGGACCCGGGGGTGAGCTCCGACGCGTCGGCGCGCCCGGACTCCCAGTCGTCCTCGATGCCCTCCACGGCGCGGACCAGGGCGGCCCCGCCGCCCGCGTGGTGGGCCACCACCCACTCGGGGGGGATCCCGTAGGTGGGCGGCAGCTCGGCGGCGTCCTGGGCGGCGATGCGCCCGGAGGTGCCCGCGCCGAAGTAGTGGATGGCCGCACCGCTCTCCAGGGCGGCCACCCCCAGCTCGACGGCCCGGGCCAGGTCCGGCAGGGCCGCCTCCACCGCCGCGGGCACGGTGGCGTCCTCGGCGTTGATCCGCCGCAGGACGTCCAGGGCCGACAGCCGGTCGATGTCCAGGGTGCGGGGGTTGCGGGCCTCGGTGGGGGCGCGCACGATCACCGTCTCGTCCGGGGCCCGATCCCCGCCGTCATGCTCCACAGCGCTCTCCTGTTCGGTCCGCACCCGCTGCCCTTCCTTTCCCGACCGCTCCCCGGCCCGCCGCCGGGGGCGGTGCTCGCTTCGGTCCTGCCCGCCCGTCGCCCACCACCGCCCTCAACGGGCGGCCTGCGGCCGGCGGTCCTGCCCGCCCGTCGCCCACCACCGCCCTCAACGGGCGGCCTGCGGCCACGGGATCCTCCTGGAGGACGTCTCCTCGGGGCCTCCAGAACCCGGTCGGCGTCTCACGGTCGGTCGTCGTCGGTCCTGTCGTCGGGCCGGCCCCGGCGACGCTTGCGGTCGTCGTTGATGCGCAGCCCCCGCACCGCCTCGGCGGTGGTCTCCAGGGCCGCCCTGCTGTCGGCGTACCGGCTCTGCGCCAGCCCCACGAACAGGCAGTCCACCACGGTCAGCTGGGCCAGCCTGCTGGCGGTCGCCCCGGACCGGAAGGTGGTCTCCCTGGCCGCGGTGGTCAGCACGTGGTCGGCGAAGCCGATGGGGGAGCGCGGGAAGTTGGTGATCGCCACGGTCCGCGCACCCCGGCGTCCCGCCTCGGTCAGCGCCTGAACGGTGTCGATGGTGGCGCCGCTGTGCGAGATGCCGATGGCGACGTCGCGCTCGTCCAGCAGGGCCGCACTGGTGAGCATCACGTGCGCGTCCGACCAGGCGAACGAGGTGAGCCCGATCCGGTGCAGCTTCTGCTGGAGGTCGGCGCCGACGAAGGCGCTGGCCCCCACCCCGTACACGTCGATGCGCCGGGCGGCCGACATCGTGTCGATGACGGTGCGCAGCACGTCGACGTCCAGGGCCGCCCCGGTCTCCTCGACCGCGCGGGCGTCGGTGAAGGCGATCTTCTGTACCACCGTCACCAGGGTGTCGTCGGGGTTGATGTCGCCGTCGGGCTCGGGCGCCCCCGTGGTCCTGGCCCCGCGGGCCTGCCCGGCCTCGGTGGCCAGCGCCAGCCGCAGCTCCCGGTACCCGCTGAAGTCGATGGTCCGGCAGAAGCGGATGACGGTCGCCTCGGAGGTGGCGCAGTCCTTGGCGAGCTGCGTGATGGAGGAGGCCGCGGCCCGTTCGGGGTCGTCGATGATGCGCTGGGCGACCCGGCGCTCGGCCGGTGCCAGCGAGGGCAGCAGCGAACGGATGCGGAGCACGGTGGTGGGGACCTGTGGAATCCCCGATTCCACGCGGTCTTCCGTGGGCTTCGGAATGTGCGCCATGGAGGAAAGTTTCTTTCGGTCTTGGTGCAGAGTCAACGCGCGGAAGGGAAAAAGCGGGAGAATCCAGGATTCCAAGCGGTCGGCTCCGCGGCAAGTACCGAAGCCCGCGGACCTCGGGTTTCCCGTCCGAGGTGCGGGAAGGCGCCGGTGGCGCGGCCGGGGGAGGTGTGTCGGCGGACCCGGCGCATGGTCCGCGCACGGGGTCGCCGCGTGCTCGCGCGCCGGGCCCGGGGGGCCGCCGCGGCCGCGGGGAAGTACCGGTCGTTGCGGCCCGCCGGGACGAGTCTGGCCGCTGCCTCTTACGTTCGCCTTTCACCGGCGTGAACGGTGGCGGGGGCTTGTCATATCGCCCGAATTCGTTGACAACGGTGCTCTCGGGTCACATGAGTCGCTAGTGTCGACCCCATGACACAGAACAACGATTCCAACATGGACCCCGCCGGGGCCACCCAGCACTTCCAGCGCTTCGTCGACGAGAACCCCGAGCCCGAGGCTCCCGAGCGTCGCCCCGTCCTGCCGATCGTCCTCGCGGGCGTCGGTGTGGTCGCGGCCGTCGCGATCGTCGTCGCGCTGGTCCTGGCCTTCTCCTGACCCGCGCGGGCGACCGGACAAACGGTTCGCGACCACTCCGTGAGTCCTGCTAGAGTTAACGACGTCGCAGAGGGGTACGGCCCGCAGGGTCGGCACCGGAACGACAGGCGTCATTAGCTCAATTGGCAGAGCAGCTGACTCTTAATCAGCGGGTTCGGGGTTCGAGTCCCTGATGACGCACGGCGAACGGCCCCGGCAGAAGGTCCGACCTTCCACCGGGGTCGATCACGTCGCGTTCCTCCCGGTCGTCCGGGTGGCCCGGATCACGGGCCGAACGGCGCGGAGCCGCACGGCGGTTCCGGTAGCATCGATGAGGTCGCAGCGCGGCGCGGGTCGCGCGAAGACGGGCGTCATTAGCTCAATTGGCAGAGCAGCTGACTCTTAATCAGCGGGTTCGGGGTTCGAGTCCCTGATGACGCACACAGCGGGAAGGCCCCTGGTCACGGACCAGGGGCCTCTCTCATCCCCGGGGACGGCGAAATGTCGTGGTCCCGTGCTGTGCTGTACCGCGATCCCCTCTGCCCCGGGGAGGGCGGAACCGGATCCCTCTGTACCGGTTCCCCCACATTCAAGGTCATACCTCACAAATGGGTTGACGCTGGCCCCGACCTGGTGAAATGTTGTTCCGCCGCCGCTTCGGGTCGGCCCTTCCCCATCATTTCCGGAGTATCCCCATGTCCCTTTCCCCCGTCTTCCCCCGTGCTCTGGGCCTGTCCCTGCTGGCCGGCACCGCCGCGGTGGCCCTCACCGGCTGCGGCGCCGTGACCGGTCTGCTGGGCGCCGCGAGCGGCCAGGACGATGTCTTCCAGCTCGAGGTGGGCGACTGCTTCACCGAGGCCGAGATGGACGCCTCCTTCGAGGCCGAGGAGATCAGCCAGGTCCCGACGGTCGACTGCGCCGAGGAGCACGACTCGGAGGTCTACCACATCGAGGTGCTGCCGGAGGGCGACTACCCGGGCGCGGACTCCCTCAGCACCAGTGGCGAGGAGATCTGCGAGTCCAAGTTCGAGGAGTTCGTCGGCATCGCCTACATGGAGTCGGAACTCCTCTACACCTTCCTCCTGCCGATCGAGGAGGGCTGGACCCTGGCGGACGACCGCGAGATCGTCTGCATCGTCGTCACCAACGGCGAGATGGTCACCGGCTCCCTGGCCGGCGCCGCCCGCTAGCCCCCGCCCGGTCCGTCCGCAACGGGCGGACCGGGATTTTTCCGGTCAGACCGGGAACCGCGGCCGTCCCCCGCGCATCTGGATAGGTGTCGCCGGGTCCGTCGGCGGCACGTAACGAAGAACCCCTGTGGAGTCGCCATGTTGTCGGAAATGCGCCGTTCGCCGTACGGTCGCCTCGTGCTCGGCCCCCTGGTCGTCGGCGCCGCCCTGTCGCTGACGGCGTGCAGCCCCGAGATGCTGCTGCCTCCGGCGCTGCGCCCGGGTGCCGAGGTGACCCCGGCTCCCGAGGTCGAGACCCCCGAGGCGACCTCCGAGGAGACCCCCGTCGAGACCCCCGAGGTCCCGATCGACCCCGAGGACACCGACGTCTTCGACATCTTCCTCGGCGACTGCCTGACCGAGTTCGGCGAGGGCGAGGACGAGATCTCCTCGGTGCCCAAGATCGACTGCGCCGAGCCGCACGTCTACGAGGTCTACCACGTCGAGAACATCGAGGACTCGGGCGCCTACCCCGGCGAGACCTCCGTGTCGGACTCCGCCCAGGAGCTGTGCGAGGAGGCCTTCGAGCCCTTCGTCGGCGTCGACTACTACTCCTCCTCGCTGTACGTCCTGCCGCTCTTCCCGACCGCGGCCGGCTGGGAGGCGGGCGACCGCGAGGTGCTGTGCCTCATCTACGAGCCGGACGTCGACACGACCGGGACCCTGGCCGGCAGCAACCGGTAGGACACCCTCCCCCGCACGGCCCGCACCGCCCACCGGCGGCGCGGGCCGTTCCCGTGTCCGGGTCAGCCCAGGCCGGGCCGCCGCACCGGCGGCGGGTCCTCCCGCTCGGCCATGATCTCGGCGACGGCTCCGCCCGCCTCCCCGGACACCCGCGCGGGGGAGGGGGCGTCCTGCGGCCGGGGCAGCCCGGGGCAGGTCGCGTCCCCGGGGGCGGCGCCGTCCACCAGGTAGGCGTCCACGGCCGCCGTCACGCAGTCCAGCCCGGGGACGCCGTAGAACCCGTGGCCGCCCTCGTCGGTCACGGTCACGAGCGCGTTGCCGAGCCGGTCGGCCATGAGCGGGCCGCCCTCGTAGACGGTGTTGGCGTCGTACTCGGCCGCGATCACCAGCCCGGCGGCGTAGCCGTCGCGCTCCAGTTCCACCAGCGGCTCGGCCGGTCCCCGCGAGGCGAACGTGCAGGGCTGCGGGGAGTGCCAGATGGCCCCGATGCCGTACGGGTTGGACTCCCGCGCCTCCCGCATGTCCGCGTAGTAGTCCGACAGGCGCGAGGGCCACTCGGCCTCGCAGCTCACCGCCATCAGCAGGGAGTCGCTGGAGAGTTCCACCTCCGGGTCGGGGAACTCGGGGAGCTCGTACTCCGGGAAGGGCACGTCGTGCACGAAGAGCCACAGCTCGGCGGCGAGCAGGTCCCAGAGGCTCTGGTACCGGGAGGCCGAGCCGAAGTAGAAGTCGAAGTCGTCCGCGGTGAAGGGCACTCCCTCCGGCAGCCCGGGGACGTCGTACCTGGGCTCCTCCTCCAGCCGGGCGCGGGTCTCCTCGACGGTGGCCAGCACCTCCCCGGGGGTGGGCCCGAACCCGTACACGTCGTGGCGCTCGGCGATCCAGGCGGTGTACCGCTCCACGTTGGCCCGGTAGCCCTCGTTCTGCCGGGTGAAGACGCCCCGCCACATGCCGTCGGGGGTCACCGAGGAGTCCAGGACGCTGCGGTCCATCCGCTCGGGGAACAGGCTCCCGTACACCGCTCCCAGATAGGTCCCGTAGGACACGCCGTAGTACGAGGTCCTCTCCTCGCCCAGGGCGGCGCGGACCACGTCCATGTCGCGCGCAGTGTTCGCCGTGGTCATGTGCGGGATCAGGTCGCCGTGCGCGCTCTCGCAGGCACGCTGGACGGCGATGGCCTCCCGGGTGAGGGCCGAGAACCCGTCGTCGTCGGGACGCGGGGGCGGGAGGGGGAGGCCCCGGCCGCAGTCGAGGCGGGGCGTGGAGGCTCCGGCGCCGCGCGGGTCCATCCCGATGACGTCGTACACCTCGGTGACGCGCTGGTCGCCCAGCCCGTAGTCGAAGCCCAGGTCGGGCCGCGGGCTGATGGGCATGTAGCGGCCCGCTCCGCCGGGGCCGCCCGGGTTGGTCAGCAGGATGCCGCGCCGCCGCTCGGGGTCGGTGGCGCGGTGGCGGCTGATCGCGATGGACGCCCGCTCGCCGCCGGGGTCGGCGTAGTCGAGGGGCACCTCGACCCGGGCGCACTCCAGGCCCTCCAGGAGCCTTTCCCCGCAGGGCTCCCAGCGGACCTCCTGTTCGTGGAAGACGGCCAGGGGGTCGGCGGGCGCGGCGGAGGCCGGGGAGGCCGCCACGGGGGACAGGGCCAGGGCGCACACGAGTGCGCCCGCGGCGATCGGTAGGGGTGCTCTGTGCACAGGGGGTCCTTTGCTGCTCCGGCCCGGGCCGCGGGGCGGCGCCGGGGAGTCGTGCATCGGCCCGGTAACAGTACGTATCTCCGTTTCGCGGCGAACACCCACGAAAGTCATGGATCGGGCTGAGGGGCCGGATCCGGCCACGCGGATGAACGGAGATTCGTCCCTGTGTGTACTTTTAGTGACTTTTACTGTGCCGATCGCGTCGCGCGAAGGACGCCGTTTGGTCACGAAGGTGGTGTCCGCCACACTCCACGGGTTACCTTGGCGTTCTATTAGGAAACTTTCCTAATAGAACGGACCCCAGCACTCCACGCTCTTCCGCCCCTCCGACCCCTTTCTCCGACAGCCCCACCTCCCCGCTCGAAGGAGACCCGTGGCCACCGAAATCGCGGCCTCCCCTCCGCAGCCGGACGCCGGGACCACAGCGCCGACCCGGGACGGCGCCCCCCTCTCCGCGCCCCTGCGGATCTGGCGCCACTACGCCCTGGTCAAGGTCAGGAAAGCGATCGTCGTCGTCTTCGTCGTCGCCAACGTGACCTTCTTCCTCGGCCGCGCCATGCCAGGCGACCCCATCGACGTCATGGCCGGCCGCCTCACCCAGGGCGGCATGAGCCTGGAGGAGGCGCGGATCATCGCGGCCAACTCCCTGGCCTACGACCCCGACGCGCCCCTGTGGCGGCAGTGGTGGGACTTCGTCGTCGGCCTGTTCACCTTCGACATGGGCATGACCATCAACCGGCCCGGCTTCTCCGTCGCCGACTCCATCGCCGCCTACCTGCCCTGGACCCTGTTCAGCATCGGTATCGGCACCGTCATCGCCATCACCCTGGGCCTGTCGCTGGGCATGCTCATGGCCTACCGCCGCAACCGCCTCCTCGACCACGTCCTCAGCGTCGTTGCCTCGGTGCTGGGCGCGATCCCCAACTACCTCATCGCGATGCTCCTGGTCGTCGGCGGCGGCATGTACCTGAGCTGGTTCAACCCCATCGCGCTGCGCGGCACCCTCAGCCCCGGGGTCGAGCCCGGGTTCACCGCCGAGTTCGTCGGCGACGCGCTCTACCACGCCGGCCTGCCGATCTTCACCTACGTGCTGGCCGTCATCGGCACCTGGATGCTCATCATGAAGGCCTCCACCACCGAGGTCCTCAGCGAGGACTACGTGACGGTCGCCCGGGCCCGGGGCCTGCGCGACCGCCGCATCGCGGTGTCCTACGTCGGCCGCAACGCCATCCTGCCGCTGGTCGCCCAGATCGCCATCTGCTTCGGGACCCTCGTCGGCGGCGCGATCTTCGTCGAGCAGGTCCTGGTCTACAAGGGCGTCGGCGGCCTGCTGCTGGACGCGGTCAAGTACCGCGACTACCCGCTCCTGCAGGGACTCCTCGTCGTCCTCACCACCTGTGTGGTGGCCGCCAACCTCGTCGCCGACCTGCTCTACAGCAGGCTCGACCCGCGCATCCGGAAGTAGGAGACCATGGCAGTCAGCACCGTCGCCCCCGGCGGAGCCGGGGTCTGGGGCGCCATCTGGCACGGCATCACCCGCAGCACCAGCGGCTTCGTCGGGCTGTGCATCGTCGTGGGCGTCCTCCTCTTCGCCTTCGTCGGCCCCCTCCTCATCGACACCCACAACCCCACCGACGTCACCAAGATCTGGGGGCCGGCCACGTCCGAGCACTGGCTCGGCACCAACCACGAGGGCAAGGACACCTTCGTCCAGCTGGTCCTGGGCGGCCGCGAACCCATCTGGGTCGGTGTCGTCGCGGCGCTGATCACCGTCGCCATCGCCGTGGCCCTGGGCGGGATCGCCGGGTACGTGCGCGGCCGGGTCGACCACTTCCTGCTCCAGCTCACCGACATCACGATGACCATCCCGTTCATCGTCCTGATGCTGGTCGTGGCGTCCTTCTACCGCACCGCGTCGCCGATGGTCGTCGCCTTCATCATCGGCCTGGTCACCTGGCCCTACCTCATGCGCTCCATCCGGGCCCAGGTGCTCACCCTGCGCGAGCGCGAGTTCGTCGAGGCGGCCCGGCTCCAGGACCTGGGCACCGCGCGCATCCTCTTCGCCGAGGTGCTGCCCAACATGGCCGGCTACATCTTCATCAACTTCATCATCGCGATCACCAACGCGATCTACGCCGTCGTCGGCATGTACCTGCTGGGCCTGCTGCCCAGCACCGCGGCCAACTGGGGGCTGATGATCCAGCAGGCCTGGGACAACAACGCCTTCCTGGTCCCCAGCGCCGTGCCGTTCCTGGTCGCCCCGATGGTGATGATCATGCTCTTCCAGATCGGCCTGGTCACCATGACCCGGTCCCTGGAGCAGGCCCTCAACCCACGACTCCGGGACAGGTGAGCCACGTGACCGCTTCCCGTACCGCACCGGACCCCGACGGCGGGCCGCTGCTCTCCGTCCGCGGCGTCGACATCGGCTACCGCACCGGCCGCCGCACCCTGGTCACCGCCGTCCACAACGCCTCCTTCGACCTCTACCCGGGCCAGTCCATGGCCCTGGTGGGGGAGTCCGGCTGCGGCAAGACCACCCTGGGCCTGGGACTGCTGCGGCTGCTGCCGCGCACCGGCGTCGTCTCGGCCGGGGAGATCCTCTTCCGCCGCAAGGACGGGCGCACCGCCGACGTCCGCTCCCTGGGTAAGGAGGAGCTGCGCCGGTTCCGCTGGAACGAGGCCGCCATGGTCTTCCAGGGCGCGATGAACGCCTTCAACCCGGTGCTCAGGATCGGGGACCACTTCCTCGACACCTTCCGCGCCCACGAGACCGGGCGCCCCCGCCGCCGCACCGAGATCCGCGAGGAGTCCGCCGCCCTGCTGGAGACGGTCCGGCTGGACCCGGCCCGGGTCCTGGACGCCTTCCCCCACGAGCTCTCCGGCGGCATGCGCCAGCGCGTCCTCATCGCCCTGGCCCTGGCCCTGAAACCGCAGCTCCTCATCCTGGACGAGCCCACCACCGCCCTGGACCTGCTCACCCAGCGCGCCATCGTCGAGCGCCTGTCCGAGCTGCGCGAGGAGCTGCGCTTCTCGATGGTCTTCATCACCCACGACCTGGGCCTGGCCGCCGAGCTCGCGGACCGCGTCGGGACGATGTACGCGGGCCGCCTCATCGAGACCGGCACCACCCGCGACATCTTCTACCGGCCGCGCCACCCCTACACCGCGGCGCTCATCGACTCCGTGCCCCCGGTCAGCGGAGACCTGGTCGTCCCCGAGTCCCTGCCCGGCGGCCCGCCCGGGCTGACCTCCCTGCCCCCGGGCTGCGCCTTCGCCCCCCGGTGCAGGCACGCCGCCGACGTGTGCCGCGAGCGGCGCCCGGAACTGGAGGTCCTGCACACCCGCGGCGACGGGCTCAGCCACGCCGCCGCCTGCCTGCGTTCCCGTGAACTCGCCGCCGAGGGGGCCACCCGTGACTGACCGCTCCGCGCCCGCACCCGTCGCAGCCGCCGCCCCGGCCGCTCCCGGGCCCGACCCCGCCCCCGTGCTGAGCCTGCGCGGCGTGCACCAGGTCTTCCCGAGCCCGCGCGGCGACGTGCCCGCCGTCGCCGGAGTCGACCTGGAGGTGCGCCCGGGCAGGGCGCTGTGCCTGGTGGGGGAGTCGGGCTGCGGCAAGACCACCACCGCCCGGGTGGCCGCCGGACTGGCCGACCCCACCTCCGGGTCCGTGCTGTTCCGCGGCCGGGACATCGCCGCCATGGACAAGGAGGAGCGGTCCGCGTTCCGGCGTGCGGTCCAGTACATCCACCAGGACCCCTACGCCTCCCTCAACCCGGTCCGCACCGTCTACTCCACGGTCTCCGCCGGACTGCGCCGCCACCGCATGGTCGCCGACCACAGGGAGGCCCGCCGGGTCGCCGCCGAACTCCTGGAGCGGGTCGACCTCACCCCCGCCGGGGACTTCCTCGACAAGTACCCGCACCAGATGTCCGGCGGCCAGCGCCAGCGGGTCGCCATCGCCCGAGCCCTGGCGATGAACCCCGAGGTGATCATCGCCGACGAGTCCACCTCCATGCTCGACGTGTCCATCCGGGTCAGCCTGCTCAACACCCTGGGGCGGCTGCGCGACGAGCTGGGCGTCGGCTTCCTGTTCATCACCCACGACCTGGCGGTGGCCAAGTACTTCGCCTGGGACGGCGAGATCGCCGTCATGTACCTGGGCAAGGTCGTCGAGCACGGCCCCACCCCCCGGATCGTCAACGACCCCGCGCACCCCTACACCCGGGCGCTCATCTCCGCGGTCTGCGAGCCCGACCCCGACCTGGCCCGGACCAAGGAACGCGTCCGGCTGCGCAGCGCGGACATCCCCGACCTGACCGCGCTGCCCCCGGGGTGCGACTTCCACCCGCGCTGCCCCCTCCACACCCCGGGGACGTGCGACGCCCGGCGCCCCCCGCTGGTGCGCGGCCCCGACCGACTGCTCGCCTGCCACGTGGTCGGCCAGGGGTGAGCGGATGCTCCTCATCGGCCGTTTCGGCCTCCTCACCGGAGCCTTCCTCGCCCTGGCCGCCGGCCTCACGGCCCTGCTGAACCCCCCCGGCACAGCCGAGTTCGTGATCAGTGTCCTCACCGTCGTGATCGGCCTGACCGTGCTCTCCCTCGGACTGCTCGCCGTCCTCATCGAAAGGAAGCGCTAGGAATGACCACCACCCCCAGCCGCCCCTCCCTCCTCCAGGACCTCGACCGCAGACGGCTGCTCAAGGCCGTCGGCTTCGGCGCGGTCGGCGTCGCGGGCGCCGGCGTCCTGTCCGCCTGCGCCGGCGGCGACAACGCGGCCGACGCCGTCAAGGGGCAGTTCACCGGCGTCTTCGACTTCGATGTCGACGCCCAGACCCGCAACGTCGCCGTGGAGGACGGCGCGCTGCTCATGAACTCGGTCTACGCCGACCTCTTCCTGCCCTCGGGCGCGTTCTACAACTGGGAGACCCACGAGTGGGACTACCTGCTCGTGGAGAACGCCGCCTGGGAGGGCGACGACCTCATCGTGAGCCTGCGCCCCGGTCTGAAGTGGAGCGACGGCACCGACCTGAACGCCGACGACCTGCACCAGAACTACGCCATCCGCGTCCTGGAGGCCCCGTCCTGGTCCATCGGCTTCCCGCAGATCACCGAGCTGGAGAAGCTGGACGACCTGAGCGTCAGGGCCCGCTTCGACAACCCCTTCCCCGGCATCGAGATCCAGGTCGTCAAGCACCGCATCTTCTCCAAGTCCACCTACGGCGACTTCGGCGAGCGCGCCATCGCGATGGTCGCCGACGGGGTCCGCCAAGGGGACGACGAGCACGGCGAGTTCAACGCCGAGTTCATCGCGTTCGACCCGGGCGACATCATCTGCAGCGGCCCGTACAAGTTCGACCCGGCCCAGATCGCCGACGCGCGCATCACCCTGGTCCGCAACGAGGACGGGTACCAGGGCACCGAGGTCGGCTTCGACGAGGTCATCGTCCACAAGGGGGACAACCGGCAGGCGTCCCTGCTCATCCAGCAGGGCGAGGTCGACTACTCCACGCTGGCCACCTCCGCCGCCGACCAGCAGGCGTTCCAGAGCGTGGAGGGCCTGCGCTCGGTGGAGCACCCCGGGTACGACGGCTGCGGCCTGATGTTCAACTACCAGAAGAAGCCGGAGCTGAAGGACGTGCGCGTCCGCAAGGCGCTGGCCCACCTGCTGGACAGCGACCAGATCGGCCAGGTCGCGCGCGGCGACGCCTACAGCCGCGTCGACCACTACGCGGGCCTGGTCGACCTGCAGGCCGAGCAGATCTTCACCGCCGACGAGCTGGCGGAGTTCGAGACCTACGACCTGGACCACGACAGGGCGACCGAGCTGCTGGAGGAGGCGGGCTGGACCAAGGAGAACGGGATCTGGCTGCTGCCCGACGGCGAGGAGGCGAGCTTCGAGGTCATCGGCGTGGTCGGCTGGGGCGACTTCGAGCTCACCGCCACCCAGGTCGAGGAGGCCTGGAACGACTTCGGCATCAAGACCACCGCTTCCAACGTCCCCGCCGACAACCCGTGGGGCATCTGGGCCGCCGGTGACTTCGAGGTCGCCGTGCGCCACTGGGGCAACCCGGAGATCCCGTCCTACTGGGGCGCCTTCCAGATGAACTTCCTCGTGGAGAACGCCCGCACCGGGGACACCCCCGGCCAGGACTTCGACCTGAAGGTCGAGAGCCCCAGCCAGGGCGAGGTGGACCTGGAGGCCCTGGTCGAGGTCGCCAAGACCGCGCCGACCGAGGAGGAGCAGACCGAGGCCCTGCGGACGATGTCGATCGTCTTCAACGAGCTGCTGCCGCGCATCCCGATCTGGACCTACAAGTACCTGGCCCCCGCGCTGGAGGGGGTCCGCGTGGAGAAGTTCGACGACGACCACCCGGCGGCGCAGAACCAGATCTACATGGACAACCACATCATCCTGTCGCTGATCCAGGGCGATCTGCGTCCGGTCGAGTGACAGGGGCCCGGAGGCGGGAGTGACCTCCGGGACTCCCGGGGCGGACCCTGGCGGGTCCGCCCCGCTTTCGGTCGGAACCGAACACCAGGACCAAAGTCCTGACCTTGGTGGAGAAAGGGGCGAAAAGCCCGTCGGGGCGCATGTCCGGGGATAGTCTCCGAGAACGCCGGAGGCCCGTCTCCCCGGACCGGAACACCTCCACCGGTCCCGCGCCCCCGGTCCCCGGATGTGGAAGGGCTTCCCTGCCATGACCCAGCACACCAAGGACCTGTACGACCTCGGTGAGATGCCGCCGCCCGGGCATGTGCCCGCGCGCATGCACGCCATGACGATCCGGCCCGAACGCTACGGCGAGCCCCTCCGGGCCTTCGCCCGCGAGGTCGTCCCGGTGCCCCGGGTCGGGCCCGGCCGCGTCCTCGTCCTCACGATGGCCGCGGGCATCAACCACAACAACGTGTGGGCCTCCCTGGGCAGTCCGGCCGACGTCGTCGCGGCCCGCCGCAAGGCCGGCGAGGAGGAGGACTACCACGTCGGGGGCTCCGACGGCGCGGGCATCGTCTGGGCCGTGGGGCCGGGGGTGCGCGGGGTCGCGGTGGGCGACCACGTGATCCTCTCCCCCGGGGACTGGGACGAGAGCTCCGACGACATCCGCACCGGCCGGGACCCGGCCGCGTCGCGGAGCATGCGGGCCTGGGGCTACGAGTCCAACCACGGTTCCTTCGGCCAGTTCTGCCTGGTGCGCGACGTCCAGTGCCACCCCAGGCCCGAGGGGATGCCCTGGGAGGTCGCGGGGGGTTTCCTGGCGGCCGCGGCCACGGCCCACCGCCAGTTGTTCGGCTGGCACCCGCACACCGTCCGCCCCGGGGACCCGGTCCTGGTCTGGGGAGGCTCGGGGAGCCTGGGCTCCTTCGCGATCCAGCTGGTCCGCAACGCGGGCGGACGGGCGGTGGCCGTGGTCTCCAGCGAGGAGAGGGCACGGGTGTGCCGGGAGCTGGGGGCGGTCGGGACCATCCTGCGCACGGACTTCGACCACTGGGGGCGGATGCCGGACGAGGAGGACACCGCCGCCCACACCGCCTGGCTCGCCGGGGTGCGCGCCTTCGGCCGCCGGTTCTGGGAGGCCCTGGGGGAGCGGCGCAACCCCAGGATCGTCTTCGAGCACAGCGGTGCCGACACCCTGCCGACCTCGATGTACCTGTGCGACAACGAGGGCATGGTGGTCACCTGCGGCGCGACGTCGGGGTACCGCTCCGAGATCGACCTGCGCTTCCTGTGGATGCGCCTCAAGCGCCTGCAGGGCTCGCACTTCGCCACCACCGCGGACTGCCGGGCGGTGATCGGCCTGGTGCAGAACGGCCTGCTGGACCCCTGTGTGAGCTCGGTGGTGGGATTCGACGACATCGGGCGGGCCCACCAGGACATCTACGAGAACGTGCAGCCGTGGGGGAACCGCGTGGCACTGGTGAACGCCCCCCCGGTTGAGGCCGGGTGACGACGAGTTGCGCGTCCCATGAGAGCACTGACCGGAAAATGACTTTGGTCCTGACTAAGACAAATCATGTCAAAACCAAACAATATTTCCCCGTGCGGCCGGGTGTTCCGTTCCCGTCACCCCTGGTCACCGGTGATGTGCAGGTCGCTTTTTCGGTGCTTCTCCGATTCGTCTGCCAACCCGGCCCACCTTTGTTAGTCTGGCGAACCGAACGACGATTACCGGTGGAAGTGCAGGAATTGTGCGGGCCGTGGGTGCTCGTCTTCGGAACGGGCCCCCATCCCCGTCCCGTGCGAGTGGGGCCGGACCGCCCACCCGAGCCGAGGAGACGACACAGTGGCAGAGGCGCCGCCGCCGGCAGACGGCTCCGTTCCCCGCTCCCCTGCGGACGGGGCGAAGGCGTCGACGGAGGAGGAGCCCGCAGTCAGGCGTGAGGGGCGTTTCCGCAGGGCCATCTACCGCATGGTCCGCATCCAGGAAAGCCGCTCCATGGAGACCGAGCAAGGAAATCCCGTGCATCAGCCCGTGCATCCGCACTCGCAGGAACCCGGCCGCCCCGCGGCCCGGGACGGCGGTCGGCACACCGCCTCCCCCCTGGCCGGGGAGACGACGGCGGGCGGAGGCGAGAGCGCCCCCGCGGACGTCCCCTCGGTGGAACGGCCTGTCGGCCCCTTCTCCGGCTCCGCCGAGAACGGTTACCGGCCGACCCCCCGTACCGGCGTCCCCAACCCCTACACCACGGCCCGGCGCGTCGAGATCGACGACGTCGCACCCGATGCCACCCCCGTCGGCCAATGGCGCGGAGTCGGCCTCGACGAGCCCGAGCCGCGCACACCCGAAGTCATCGCTCCGACGGAGCACACCGCACCCGAGGAGGAGGCCCCGGTGCACCAGACCCCGCCCGCGTCCGAGGAACCGGCGCCACCCCCCGGCGGTGTGCCGGAGCCCCCCCACACGGAGCAATTCGAGGCGCCTGTGTCCCACATCCCGACATCCTCCACACCGGAGTCCCCGCTTCCCGAGCCCGCCCGCAGGGAGTCCTCCCGCGGTGACCGGCGGGGCCGGCTCCCGGAGGGCACCCCGTCCTACCGCGAGCAGCGGGCCGACGCCGAGTTCGCCGACGGCCGCGACCACCAGGAGGCCTGGCGCGGCCGGCGGGCCGAACCCGACCGGTACGAGGCCCCCGCCTACCGCAGGGCTCCCCACGACCCCGGGTACGCCGACCGCGGTCCGGCACCGGAGTACGGTCAGCGCGCCGACGGCCACCGCTACGACGTCCCGCGCCGCGACCCCGCCCCCCGGGACGGCCACTACCGGGACCCCTACCCGGTGCGCGACCCGCGCGCGGACCACCGCGACCCCTACGGGGCCGACCGCGGCCACCACGGCCCCTACGGCCCGGACCCCCGCGGCCCGGTGCCGGAGGACTACCGGACCCCGCCGCCCGCGCCCCCGCGGGCCGACTACCCCTACCAGCAGCCGCCGATGCCCTACCCGTACCCGGTGTACCCGGCGCCGGTGCCGCCGATGGCCTACCCCAACGTCTACCCGGCGCCCTTCCAGCCGCCCGGCTACGTGGTCCAGGGCCAGCCGGTGTTCTACCCCGGGCAGGGCAACCCCTACGGCCAGCCGGTCCAGCACGTCATCGTGTTCACCGCGGGCCAGGCCCCGCAGGTCGTCACCGCCGACTCGGTCGCCACCCTGTTCGCCGAGCAGACCTCGGCCACCGAGGTCCGTGAGGACGACAAGGCGCTGACCCGGGCCGAGCCGCAGGAGGAGGCGCCCGCCGCCGAGGAGGCCGCCGCGGAGGAGACGGCGCCAGAGGCCGCCGCCCCGGCCGTGGAGACCGAGCCCGCCCCGGCTCCCGAGCCGCCCGCCGCCGAGCCGGAGCCCGAGGCCGCCGCACCCGCGGCCGCGGCCGTCCCGGCGGTGCGCGAGGACGGCAAGGGCCTCCTCAACGAGGCACTGGCCGGCCTGGCCATGCGCGACCTCTCCCTCGTCGACGCCCTGCTGGAGATGGTCGAGGAGCTGGAGTCCGACGCGCAGGACCCCGACCTGCTCGACAAGCTCTTCCAGATCGACAACTTCGCGACCCGGATGCGGCGCAACGGGGAGAACTTCCTGGTGCTGACCGGACACGACGGCGGCGAGTCCGACGCCCACGACGAGATCGTGCCCCTGCTCGACGTGGCCCGCGCCGCGGTGTCGGAGATCAAGGACTACCCCCGCGTCAAGCTGGGCAAGCTCCCGCAGACCTCCATCACCGGTATGGCGGCCGACGACATCAGCCACCTGCTGGCCGAGCTCCTCGACAACGCCACCGCGAACTCCCCCGAGCACTCCCAGGTCGTCATCAGCGGCCAGACCCTGGACGACGAGGGCCTCATGATCGTCGTCGAGGACGAGGGCGTGGGCATCCCCGACAAGCAGCTGGCCGAACTCAACGAGCGGCTGTCCGGCGAGCCCGTCCTGGACGAGGAGGCCCCCCGGCACATGGGCCTCTACGTGGCCAGCCGCATCGCCAAGAAGCACGGACTGGCGGCCAGGCTCGAATCCCGCGCCTTCCGCGGTGTGAGCGCCTACGTGATCGTCCCCAAGGAGCTGCTGCGGGTGGCCACCCCGCGGACCCCGGGACAGAAGCGCACGTCCACCGTCCCGGCCTCCTCGGTCCCCGCCGTGGTACGCCAGGCGCCGGCGCCGCCGGCCGCCGCGCCGGCCAACGGCTCCTCCGCGAACGGAGCGGGCGCCCCGGGCAAGGGCACCTCCGCCGTCACCGCCGCCGGGCTCCCCCGGCGCAGCGCCACCCCGCACGGCTCCCCGCTGCGCATGATGCCGCGCCCCGAACCCGGAGCGCCCGCCCCGTCGCGCGAGGACACGCCCCCCAAGCTCTCCGGCGAGGCCCGGGCCGAACAGATCCGGGACGAGCTGGGAGACTTCCTCGAAGGCGAACGCGCCGCCCTTGAGGGTGAGGAACTCGACGGAACCACGGACGACACGGGCGGGAAGGCCGACGAATGAGCGGCCGCGCCCCCGGTGCGCGCACCCCCGTGCGCGCGCAGATCCCCCGAACCCCTAAGACACTCGGCCGAGGCAGGTAGAGCATGACTGAACCCGTGAACGACAGTGTTGAGAACTTCTCGTGGCTCATCGACCGGTTCGTGCGCGACGTGCGCGGTGTCGAGCACGCCGTCGTGGTCTCCTCCGACGGTCTCGTGCTCACCCACTCCAGCGACTTCCCCGAGGAGCACGCGGAGCAGCTCGCGGCCATCGCCAGCGGCCTGCACAGCCTGGCCGTCGGCGGGGCGAGCCTGTTCCAGCGCGGGGAGTGCGAGCAGCTGCTCGTACGCTTCAACCACGGGCACCTGTTCATCATGGCGATCAGCGACGGCTCCTGCATGGCGGTGCTCACCGCTCCCGGGACCGAGCTGAAGATCGTGGGCTTCCAGATGGCCAAGCTCGTCGAGAACGTCGCCCACGTGCTCACGCCGCAGCTGCGCTCGCAGCTGCGCGAAGTCATCCAGAACTGACGACGGTGACCCGTTACGGTTCGGCAGGAATGAGGTTGCCACGTCAATGAGCTTCCGCAGGCGAAGGAGTAACCGCGTTCGCCCGTTCACCTTCACCGGTGGGCGGACGCGGTCACGGCATCCGCTGATGGTGCAGACCCTGGTCTCGACGTCCGAGCCCGGGCAGGAGCCCCCCGGCACCCTCATGCCGGAGTCGATCAGTATTTACAAGCTGTGCCGGGAGACCCGGTCGCTGGCCGAGATCTCGGCCGAGTTGAACATCCCCCTGGGTGTCACCCAGGTCCTGGTCAGCGACCTGGCCGAACAGGACCTGGTGTACATCCACCCGACCATCACCGGCAGCAGTCCATCGGAAAACCAGGTTCTGGAGAGGGCTCTTCGTGGTCTCGAACGACTTTTCCAGTGACAAGCGGTCCAATCGCAAGAAGATGTCGAGCAAGATCGTCATCGCCGGCGGCTTCGGCGCCGGCAAGACGACTCTGGTGCGCTCGGTGTCGGAGATCCCGCCCGTCACCACCGAGGCGATCATGACCGAGGCGAGTATCGGTCACGACGACACCTCGATCACCCCCGACAAGACGACCACCACCGTCGCGATGGACTTCGGCCGCATCACCATCGACGACGAACTCGTCATGTACATGTTCGGCACACCGGGCCAGGCGCGGTTCTGGTTCATGTGGGACGATCTCGTCAGGGGCGCGGTGGGCGCCGTCGTCGTGGTCGACTGCCGTCGGCTGGCGGACTCCTTCGACGCCGTCGACTACTTCGAGACGAACAAGCGCATCCCCTACATCGTGGCGCTGAAGCGGTTCGAGGGGCAGCTGGACTACACGGCCGAACAGGTCCGCGAGGCCCTGGAGGTCAGCCCGGAGGTCCCCATCATCGACTTCGACGCCCGACAGCGGTTGTCCGGGGGAGAGGTCCTCAAGGCCCTCCTGCGGTACGCCCTGGAGCACAACCGCACCAGCGAGCCCGTCGCCTGACGGGTGGGGAGGCCGCCCTCCGCCAGGCTCCTCCCGGCCGTCCCGTAGATTCCCCAGGAAAGTAAGCGACACATGCGCAAGATCCTTATCGTCGGCGCGGGCCACGCCGGCCTGCACCTGGCCCACGGGCTCCTGACCCACGGCTACGACGTCACGGTGATCACGGGGCAGTCATCGCTGGAGATCCGGACCGGTCGGCCCTCGATCTCCCAGTTCACCTTCCCCACGGCCCTGGAGTACGAGCGCAAGTTCGACCTCGACTTCTGGAGCGCGCTCTCCCCGCAGATCCGCGAGCAGAAGCTGGCCGTCTTCCGGGAAGGCGAGCCCGTCACCGCCATCCGGGGCCGCTCCCACCCCGGGAACGGCTACTCGGTGGCGGTCGACCGCCGGGTGAAGATGGCCGACTGGCTGGAGTCCTTCGAGGACCGGGGCGGGAAGGTGGTCATCCACGGGGTCACCGTGACCGACCTCGACTACTTCTCCCGCATGTTCGACCTGATCATCGTCGCGGTCGGCCACGGTGAGCTGGGCCAGCTCTTCGACCACGACACCAGCCGGTTCAGCGGGACCCGCCCCCGGGCCCTGGCCCAGGCCTACGCCTACGACCTGTGGCCGCCCCACCCGGGGGAGTCGGAGAACATCGGCTGGTTCGGGGTGACGGAGGAGGCGGGCAACATCATGCTCACCCCGATCCTCACCCAGGAGGGCCCCGCCCACAACCTGCTGCTGGTGGACAAGAAGGGCGGCCCGATGGACGCCTGGCCGGACCGGCCGGGGCCGGAGGAGCAGCTGCGCCGGATGAAGGACCTGATGCGCAAGTACGCGCCGGAGTTCTTCGAGCGGTGCAAGGACGCGGTACTGGTGGACGGGCGCAGCACCATCGTCGAGGACCTGACCCCGCAGGTGCGCAACCCCGTGGGCCGGCTCCCCTCCGGCGGACTCGCCATCGGCATGGCCGATGTGGTGGTCACCATGGACCCGTTCGTGGGGCAGAGCTGGAACAACTCCACCCGGTGCGCCGAGGCCTACCTCGAGGGCATCATCGAGCACGGCGACAAGCCGTTCGATGAGGAGTTCATGGTCAGGATCTTCGACCGTTTCTGGGAATTCGGTCAGGACAATCAGGCCTGGGCGGAATTCGCGTCCACCATGGTCGAGCAGTCGCTGCCCGAGCACATCATGAACATGCTGGGTGCGGCGGTGCAGTACCAGGAGGTCGCCGACCGCTGGATCCAGGGATGGGACTCCCCGTCCGACTACAAGTCCTGGATGTTCGACCCCGAGGCGGCCCAGCGCTACATCGCCGAGGTGCAGGCGCGCAACGGCGGCTGAGCGGGACGGGGAAGAGCCCGGCGCCCCCTCGGGTGCCGGGCCTTTTCCCTTGCCCGAAATCCGGTTCCCTTTCTCCGGGCCTGTGTCCGTAAACCGCTGCGCTCCCATTAACTTCGCATGTTGGTGACCGGATGTCCCGTCCGAAAAGGTCTCTGCTGTTGTCAGCGGTTGCGAGCAAGCGTTAGTCTCCTTCAGGTTGGTTCCTGTTTGACCCTGAATGCCGTTTCATGGGGTGGTTGCCGTGAATCTCTGAGATTGTGGGTTCCGGAGTTACCCAATGTCCGAATCTCATCGCGTCCATATCGGCGTTCCCGTGCACCTGCACGGGCGGTGCCCCGGATCGCGAGAGTGCTCGGGCCAGGCAAGGGCAGTCGAAAAGGAAGGGCGACGATGCACGGCGGACCGACCGGAACCCCTGCCCCCGAAGACCGGGAGCCCATCGCCGTCGTCGGCATCTCGTGCCGGCTTCCGGGAGCGGGCACCCCCGAGGCCTTCTGGCGGCTGCTCGGCGAGGGGCGCGAGGCCATCGTCGCCCCGCCCGAACGCCTCGGCGGCGGCTCCGCCGAACGCGGCCCCCACTGGGGCGGCTACCTCCACGACGCCGAGTACTTCGACGCCGACTTCTTCGGGATCTCCCCGCGCGAGGCGCTGGCGATGGACCCCCAGCAGCGGCTCATGCTCGAACTGGGCCGCGAGGCGATCGAGAACTCCCGCACGGCCCCCGGCTCCCTGCGCGGCGGCCGCGTCGGGGTCTTCCTCGCCGCCATCGGCTCGGACTACGCACTCCTGCACGACCGGGGCGGTCCCGGGACGATCACCCACCACACCCTCACCGGCACCCACCGGGGCATGATCGCTAACCGCGTCTCCCACTTCCTGGGGGTGCGCGGCCCCAGCCTCACCGTGGACTCCGGCCAGTCCTCCGCACTGGTCGGCGTACACCTGGCGATGGAGAGCCTGCGCCGGGGCGAGAGCGAGATCGCCCTGGCAGGCGGCGTCAACCTCGTCCTCGTCCCCGAGAGCACCGAGCAGGTCGCCCGCTTCGGCGGACTGTCGCCCGACGCCCGGATCCGCCCCTTCGACGCCGGGGCCAACGGGTACGTCCGCGGCGAGGGCGGGGCCGTCGTCGTCCTCAAGCCGCTCGGCCGGGCCCTGGCCGACGGGGACCGGATCCACGCCGTCGTCCACGGCGGCGCCGTCAACCACGTCGGCGGCGACTCCTTCCTCACCAGGCCCACCGTCCGCGGCCAGGCCGACGTCATCCGCGCCGCCCACGCCGACGCGCGCCAGGACCCCGACCGGATCGGCTACGTCGAGCTCCACGGCACCGGCACCCCCACCGGCGACCCCGTGGAGGCCGCGGCCCTGGGCGAGGTCTTCGCGGCCGACCGGAGCGAGCCGCTGCGCGTCGGCTCGGCCAAGACCAACGTGGGCCACCTGGAGGGCGCCGCCGGGATCGTCGGCCTGGTCAAGACCGTGCTCGCCCTGGAGCACCGGCAGATCCCGCCGACCCTGAACTTCACCGGACCCGCGCCCGGCATCGACCTGGACGCCCTGGGCCTGGCGGTGCAGACCCGGCGCGAGCCCTGGCCCGCCCACGCGCCGCTGGCCGGGGTGTCCTCCTTCGGCATGGGCGGCACCAACTGCCACCTCGTGCTGGGGCCGGCACCCGCCGACCGCTCCACGGGGGAGGGGCCGGTCACCCGCACCCTGGACCCCGTGCCGTGGGTGCTGTCGGCGCGCTCGGAGGAGGCCCTGCGCGCCCAGGCCTCGGCCCTGCACGCACACGTGTCCACCCACCCCGGACCCAAGGCCCGCGACATCGGCTTCTCCCTGGCCACCACACGGGACGTGTTCGAGCACCGCGCGGTGGTGTTCGCCTCCGGCGACGGAGGCACCCGGGAACTGGAGTCGGTGCGCCCCGAGGGGATCGCCGCCGTCGGCGGCCCCGGGCCGGTCCTGGTCTTCCCCGGGCAGGGCGGGCAGTGGGTCGGCATGGGCCGCGACCTGCTGAACGCCGACGGCGTCCTGGCCGAGGCCTTCGCCGCCCGGGTCCGCGAGTGCGAACACGCCCTGGGCCCCTACGTCGACTGGTCCCTGTCCTCGGTGCTGCGCGGCGAACCGCAGGCGCCCCCGGTGACCGGGCCCCGGGCCCGGGCCGACGTGATCCAGCCGGTGCTGTGGGCCGTCATGGTCTCCCTCGCCAAGGTGTGGGAGGCGCTGGGGGTGCGCCCCGCCGCCGTCATCGGCCACTCCCAGGGCGAACTGGCCGCCGCGTGCGTCGCCGGGGCCCTGTCGGTGGAGGAGGCCGCCCGGGTCGTGGCCCTGCGCAGCCAGGCCCTCACCGGGCTCGCCGGCAGCGGAGGCATGGCCTCCCTGGGCATTCCGGTCGGGGAGGCCGAGGAGCTCGTCCGCACCCTGCCCGACCTGCACGTCGCGGTGGTCAACGGACCCGCCTCCGTGGTGGTGTCGGGTTCCCCCCGCGCCGTGCGCGACGCCGTCGAGCACTGCGTGGAACGCGGAGTGCACGCCGCCCTCGTCGACGTGGACTACGCCTCCCACTCCCCGCACGTGGAACGCATCCGGGACCGCGTCGCCGAGTACCTGGGCCGGGTGCGCTGGCGCCCCCCCGAGGTCCCCTTCTACTCCACCCTCACCGGCGCCGAGCTCGGCGGACTCCCCCTGGACGCCGACTACTGGTACGCGGGCCTGCGCAACCCCGTGCGGTTCTCCGACGCCGTCGACGCCCTGGTCGGCGACGGCCACCGGGTGTTCCTGGAGGTCGGCCCGCACCCGGTGCTCGCGCACGGCCTGCGCGGGTCGCTGGACCGGGCCGGGGTGTCCGGACACGTCCTCAAGACCCTGCGCCGGGGCGAGGGCGACCAGGCGCAGCTGCTGAACTCGGCCGCCCGCGCCTTCACCGCCGGGGTGGACGTCGACTGGCCGCGGCTCTTCGAGGGCACCGGGGCGCGCCGCACCGACCTGCCCTCCTACCCGTACCAGCGCCGCCGTTTCTGGCCCGGGAACGCCGTCGGCGCGCGCACCGGCGCGGCCGTCGACTGGTCGGCCGCCCCGGAGGAGGCGCGGCCCTCTCCCGAGCGCACCGCCTCGGTGCTGGAGCTGGTGTGCGAGAAGGCCGCCCGGGTGCTGTCCCGGGGGTCCCTGGCGCAGGGGGAGGAGCAGCGCGCCTTCCGCGACCTGGGATTCGACTCGATCATGATGCTGGAGCTGCGCGACGCCCTGGACCGGGCCACCGGCGTCCGCCTGGGCGACACCGTGCTGTTCGAGCAGCCCACCCCCGCCGCGCTGGCACGGTTCCTCGCCGGAGAGCTGGGCCGGGACGAGGTCACCGTGGGCGGGGGCACCGCCCCGGCCGCCGCGTCCCGGCCGGACCCGGAGCCGGTCCCCGACCCGCCGGCGGCCCCCGCCGCCGCGGCCGAGGACGACCCGATCGCCATCACCGCGATGGCCTGCCGGCTGCCCGGCGGGGTGACCTCCCCCGAGGAGCTGTGGCGCCTGGTGGAGGAGGGCGCGGACGCCACCGGCGACTTCCCCGACAACCGCTTCTGGGACACCGACGCGCTCTACCACCCCGAGCCCGGCACCCCCGGGCGCACCTACACCCGCCGGGGAGGCTTCCTCTACGACGCCGACCTGTTCGACGCGGACTTCTTCGGGATCTCCCGCCGGGAGGCCGACGCCATGGACCCCCAGCAGCGCCTGCTGCTGGAGACCTCCTGGGAGGCCGTCCACCGGGCCGGCCTCACCGCCGACGACCTGCGCGGATCCTCCGTGGGCGTGTTCGTCGGCGCGATGGCCTCCGACTACGGGCCCCGACTCGCCGACCCGGCCCGGGACGGCGACGGCGGGTACCGCCTCACCGGGTCCACCACCAGCGTCGCCTCGGGCCGCATCGCCTACGTGCTCGGCCTGCACGGGCCGGCGCTGACCGTCGACACCGCCTGCTCCTCCTCCCTGGTGGCGATCCACCAGGCCGCCGAGTCGCTGCGCCGCAACGAGTGCGCGATGGCGCTGGCCGGCGGTGTCACGGTGATGTCCACCCCGGGCATGTTCCTGGAGTTCTCCGCCCAGCGGGGGCTGTCCGCCGACGGCCGCTGCCGCGCGTTCGGCGCAGGCGCCGACGGTACCGCCTGGGCCGAGGGCGTGGGCGTGCTCGTCCTGGAGCGCCTCTCCTGCGCCCGACGCGCCGGACGCCCCGTGCTGGCCCTGGTCCGGGGCGGCGCGGTCAACTCCGACGGAGCCTCCAACGGGCTCACCGCACCCAACCCCGCCGCCCAGGAGCGGGTCCTGCGCCAGGCCCTGGCCAACGCCGGCCTCCGTCCGGGCGAGGTGGACGCGGTGGAGGCGCACGGCACCGGCACCCGCCTGGGCGACCCCATCGAGGCGGGGGCCCTCATCTCCGTCTACGGCGCCGACCGCGAAGAGCCGCTGCGCCTGGGGTCCCTCAAGTCCAACATCGGCCACGCCCAGGCCGCGGCCGGTGTGGCCGGGGTGATCAAGACCGTGCAGGCGCTGCGCCACGGCCGGCTGCCGCGCACCCTGTACGCCGAGGAGCCCACCCCGCGCGTGGAGTGGGAGGGGAGCGGCGTGCGTCTGCTCACCGAGAACGAGCCCTGGCCCGACACCGGCCGCCCCCGCCGCGCCGCCGTGTCCTCGTTCGGGATCAGCGGCACCAACGCCCACCTCATCCTGGAGGGCGTCGCCGACGAGGGCGCCCCGGTGCACCTGCCGGACCTGCCCTTCCGGCGGCGCCGCCACTGGGTGGAACCGGCCGCCGGACCCGCGCCGACGCCCCCGGACGCGTCCCCGCTGCTGGACGCGGGCCTGGAGCTGGTCGGCGGCGACACCGTGTTCACCGGCACCGTCGGCGTCGGCACCCAGGCCTGGACCGCCGACCACCGGCTGCTCGGCCGCACCCTGCTGCCCGGCACCGCCCTGGTGGAACTGGCCCTGCACGCCGGAGCCCGCACCGGATCCCCCCGGATCGCCGACCTCACCCTGGAGAGCCCGATCCTGCTCCCGCGCGGCGGCGGGGTGGACCTCCAGGTCACGGTCTCCGCCCCGGCCGCCGACGGCCACCGGGCCCTCGCCGTCCACGCCCGCGGTGCCGGAGGCGGGTGGGTCCGCCACGCCTCGGGGGCCCTCACCGCCGATCCCCCCGCGGGGGACCCCGGCGCACCGGAGCCGCGGATCCCCGCGGAGGTCCCGGCGGACTGGCCGGGCGAGGGCGTCGTGGACGCCGGGTTCGACGAGCGGGAGGCCTACACCGGGCTGCTGCGCCGCGGCTACGCCTACGGTCCCCTCTTCCGCGGCCTGCGCCGGGTGTGGCGCCGGGTCGACGGGGCGCTGCTCGCCGAGACCGCCCTGCCCGACGGGCCGCCGGCCGGCCCCTTCAGGGGTCCGCACCCCGCCCTGCTCGACGCCGCCCTGCACGCGGTGCTGCTCCACGGCTCCCACGGTGGAGCACCCCTGGTCCCGTTCGCGTGGAGCGGGGTGCGGGCGACCGGGCCGGAGAGGCCGGTCCGCGTGCTGCGCACCCTGCTGGAGCACGTCGACGGCGACCGCTACCGGCTCACCGCCGCCGACGGCGACGGGGCCCCGGTGCTGGCCGTGGACGAACTGGTCCTGCGCCCCGTCGACGTCGCAGCCCTGCCCTCCGAACCCGACGAGGAGCCCGACCTGTACCGGGTGCGCTGGCAGGAGGTCGAGGGCCCCGGCATGGACGGCGAGGTCCCCACGGACCTGCCGTCCCTGGACGGGCTGTCCGCCGACGGCCCGGTCCCCCGCGTCGTCTACGCCGAACTGCCCGCCCGCGCCGTCTACGCCGACCGGGAGTCCGTACCCGACGCCGTGCGCGACGGCCTGAACTCCGCCCTGGAATCGGTCCGCACCTGGCTGTCGGACGACCGCACCGCCGACTCCCGCCTGGTCCTGGTCACCTGGCGGTCGGTGGTCACCCACGCCGAGGACCGCCTCAGCGGGCTGGCCGCCTCCTCCGTCTGGGGCCTGCTGAGCTCGGCCCAGCGCGAGCACCCGGGGCGGCTCGTGATCGTGGACTCCGACGGGGCGGAGGACTCCCACCGGGTGCTGTCCCGCGTCGCCGACCTGGGCGAACCGCGTGTGGCGCTGCGGTCGGGCCGGGTCCTGGTGCCCCGCCTGGTGCCCGCCGCCGAGGAGGGCGCCCTCGTCCCGCCCGGGCCGCTGTGGCGGCTCGCCGCACCCTCCCCGGGTTCCCTGGACGCGCTCACCCCGCTGCCCGCCCCCGAGGCGGCCTCACCGCTGGGCGAGCACCAGGTCCGGATCGCCGTCCGCGCCGCCGGCGTCAACTTCCGCGACGTCGTGGTCACCCTCGGCATGATCCCCGACGACCACGGCATCGGCCTGGAGGGTGCCGGGACCGTTCTGGAGGTCGGGCCCGGGGTCACCGACCTGGCCCCCGGCGACCGGGTCGCCGGCATGTTCCGGTCGGCCTTCGGCCCCGTGGCCGTCGCCGACCGCAGGCGCATCTCCCGCATCCCCCGGGGGTGGACCTTCGAGGAGGCGGCCGCAGTCCCGATCGTCTTCCTCACCGCCTACCACGCCCTGGTGGACGTCGCCGCGGTCCGGCCGGGGGAGAGCGTCCTGATCCACGCCGCCGCGGGCGGGGTGGGCCTGGCCGCCGTGCAGCTCGCCCGCCACATGGGCGCCAGGGTGTTCGGCACCGCCAGCCCGCACAAGTGGAAGGTCGCCGCAGAGTACGGGGTCCCCGAGGAGCACCTGGCCTCCTCCCGCACCCTGGACTTCGAGACGTCCCTGCGGGCCGCCAACGGCGGCCGCGGCTTCGACGTCGTCCTCAACTCCCTGAGCGGGGAGTTCGTCGACGCCTCCCTGCGCCTGCTGCGCGCCCCCGGCGGCGGCGCCGGCGCGGGCGGCCGCTTCGTCGAGATGGGCCGCACGGACGTCCGCGAGGAGGCCGAGGTCGCCGCCGCCCACCCCGGCCGCGGCTACCAGTCGTTCGTCCTGCCCGAGGTGGCCCCCGAACGGATCGGGCAGATGCTCGACCGGATCATGGAGCTGTTCGCCTCCGGGGCCCTGCGCCCCCTGCCGACGACCGTGCACGACATCCGCGGCGTCCACGAGGCGTTCCGCTCCCTGCAGCGCGGTGAGACCGTCGGCAAGACCGTGCTGCGCGTCCCCGCGCCCTTCCCCGAGGGCTCGGCGGTCCTCATCACCGGCGGCACCGGCACCCTGGGGCACCGGGTGGCCCGGCACCTGGCCACCTGGTACGGCGTCCGCGACCTGGTCCTGGTCAGCCGCAGCGGTGCCGGGGCCGAGGGCCAGGACGCCCGGACCGGGGAACTGCGGGCCCTGGGGGCCCGGGTCGAGGTGCACGCCTGCGACGCCGCCGACCGCGCCGCGCTGGCCCGCCTGCTCGGATCGCTGGACCGGCCGCTGGGCGCCGTCGTGCACACCGCCGGCGTCCTGGACGACGCCACCGTGCTCTCCCTGGACTCCGACAAGGTGGAGGCGGTGCTGCGGCCCAAGGTCGACGCGGCCTGGAACCTGCACGAGCTCACCGCCGACCTCGGCCTGGGCACGTTCCTGCTGTTCTCGTCGATCACCGGCACCCTGGGCTCTCCGGGACAGGCCAACTACGCGGCGGCCAACGTGTTCTGCGACGCGCTCGCCCACCACCGCCGCCAGAACGGCCTGCCGGCCCTCTCCCTCGCCTGGGGCCTGTGGGGCGAGGCCAGCGGGATGACCGGCCACCTCGACGACGGCGACCGGGACGCGCTGGGCCGGGGCGGACTGCTGCCCATGGCCACCGAGCGCGCCCTGGCCAGGATGGACGCCGCCCTCTACCTGGACCAGGCGGTGCTCGCCCCCGCCCTGCTCGACCTCGTCCACGGCCCCGACCTGCCGATCCTCGGCGAGCTGGCCGGTCCCCGGGAGGAGGCGGCGGAGGAGGCGGCCGACCCGCCGCTGTCGGCGGCCCGGCTGGCCGGGCTCCCCGGCGCCGAGCGCGAGCGCGCCCTCGTCTCGGCGGTGCGCGAGCACACCGCGGTCGTACTGGGCCGGGGGGAGGAGGGCGCCTCCGAGGTGCCGGCCGACACCCCCTTCAAGGAGCTGGGCATGGACTCCCTGACCGGGGTCGAGCTGCGCAACCGCCTGGGGGCCGCCTGCGGCCTGCGGCTGCCCGCCACCGTCGTGTTCGACCACCCCACCCCCCGGGCCCTGGCCCGGTACATCGCCGACACACTCTTCCCCCCGACCCCGGCCGACCCCGCGTCGGCCCCCGTGCCCGACACCGACGACGTCACGGAGGACAGCCGCATCGACGGCTTGGACGTGGAAGGACTCCTGGACCTCGCCCTGGGCGGGGACGACGGGTCCTTCCCCGAAGGCGAACAGGAGACCGTTGATGGCCACCGATAGCGACCAGACCGCCAAACTCGTCACGGCCCTGCGCACGGCGCTGAAGAAGAACGAGCGCCTCCAGGAGCAGTTGAACCGGGAGGCCGAACCCGTCGCCGTGGTCGGCCTGGGCTGCCGGCTGCCCGGCGGTATCGACACCCCCGGCGCCCTGTGGGAACTGCTCGAGAGCGGTGGTGAGGTGCGGGGCCCGCTGCCCGCCGACCGCGGCTGGGACCTGGACTCCCTGCTCGGCGAGGACGGCGGAGGCCCCCGGTCGGCCATGTCGCGGGGCGCGTTCCTGGAGAACGCCGCCGACTTCGACCCGGCCTTCTTCGGCATCTCCCCCCGCGAGGCCGAGGCGATGGAGCCGCAGCAGCGCCTGCTGCTCGAGGTGGCGTGGGAGTCACTGGAGCGCTCCGGGATCCCCCCGGCCTCCCTGGCCGGCACGGACACGGGCGTCTACGTCGGCGCCATCGCCCAGGAGTACGGGCCCTCCCTGGCCGAGGCGCCCGACGACGGGTTCGCGGTCAGCGGCACCACCACCAGCGTCGCCTCCGGACGGCTGTCCTACACACTGGGCCTGACCGGCCCGGCGGTCACGGTCGACACCGCCTGTTCGTCCTCTCTGGTGGCCGTGCATCTGGCCGTGAAGGCGCTGCGTGCGGGCGAGTGTTCCCTCGCACTCGCGGGCGGGGCCACCGTCATGGCCTCCCCCGGCATCCTCACCGAGTTCACCCACCTGCGCGGACTGGCCTCCGACGGCCGCTGCAAGGCGTTCGGCTCCGGGGCCGACGGCGCCGGGTTCTCCGAGGGCGCCGGGATGGTCGTCCTGGAACGGCTCTCCGACGCGCGCCGGGCCGGGCACCCCGTGCTCGCCGTGATCCGGGGCAGCGCCGTCAACCAGGACGGCGCCTCCAACGGCCTCACCTCCCCCAACGGGCCCTCCCAGGAGCGAGTCATCCGCGCCGCCCTGGCCGACGCCCGCCTCACCCCCGCCGACGTCGACCTCGTCGAGGCGCACGGCACCGGCACCGCCCTCGGAGACCCCATCGAGGCGCAGGCCCTCATCGCCGCCTACGGGCGGGCGCGCACCCCCGACCGGCCGCTGTGGCTCGGCTCCCTCAAGTCCAACCTCGGGCACGCCCAGGCCGCCGCCGGCATCTCCGGGCTGATCAAGCTGGTCCTGGCCCTGCGCCGCGGGGTGCTGCCGCGCACCCTGCACGCGGACGAGCCCACCCCGCACGTGGACTGGTCCGAGGGCACCGTCCGCCTGCTGGACCGGTCCCGGTCCTGGCCGGCCACCGGGGCGCCGCGCCGCGCCGCCGTGTCCTCGTTCGGGATGAGCGGCACCAACGCCCACGTCGTCGTCGAGCAGGCCCCGGAGGCGGCGGACGCGCCGGCCGCGGAGCGGGCCGCCGACCCCGGCCTGATCCTGTGGCCGCTGTCGGCCCGCGGCCCCGCCGCGCTCGCCGGGCAGGCCGCCCGGCTGTACGACCGGATCACCGCCGACCCCGACCTGGACCCGGTCGACGTCGGCTGGAGCCTGGCGGTCTCCCGCACCGCCTTCGAACACCGTGCGGTCGCCTCGGGCCGCGACCGCGACGCCCTGGCCGCGTCCCTGTCGGCCCTGGCCGAGCGCCGCCCCGACCCCGGCACCGTGTCCGGCCGGGCCCGCCCCGACCGCCGCGTCGTCTGGGTGTTCCCCGGACAGGGCGGCCAGTGGGCCGACATGGCCGTGGGCCTGCTCTCCGGATCCCCGGTGTTCGCCGGCGTCATCGCCGACTGCGAACGCGCCCTGGCGCCCCACACCGACTGGTCGCTGACCGCGGTGCTGCGCCGCGACCCCGGCGCGCCCTCCCTGGACCGGGTCGACGTCGTCCAGCCCGTGCTGTGGGCGGTCATGGTGGCGCTGGCCGCGCTGTGGCGCTCCCACGGCGTCCGCCCCGACGCCGTCGTCGGCCACTCCCAGGGCGAGGTCGCCGCCGCGTGCGCGGCCGGACTGCTGTCCCTGGAGGACGCCGCCGCGGTGGTGGCGCTGCGCAGCCGCGCCGTCCTGGAGCTGTCCGGCACCGGCGCGATGGCCTCGGTGGCCCTGCCGGAGGAGCGGGTCCGCGCCGACCTGGCCGGACGCGGTGCCGACCTGCACGTCGCCGTGGTCAACGGCCCCGCCTCCACCGTGGTCGCCGGTGGACCCGAGGATGTCGCCGGCCTGGTCAAGGAGTACGAGGAGAAGGGCGTGCGGGCCCGCCGCATCGCCGTGGACTATGCCTCGCACACCCCCCACGTGGCCCGGCTGCGCGAACGCCTCCACGCCGACCTGGCCGGGGTCTCCTCCCGCGCCGGGGAGATCCCCTTCTACTCCTGCCTCACCGGCGCCCGGGCGGGGGAGGGGGAGCTGGACGCCGACTACTGGTACCGCAACCTCGCCGAGCCGGTCCGCTTCCACGACACCGCCAAGGCCCTCATCGCCACCGGGCACGACCTGTTCATCGAGATGGGACCGCATCCGCTGCTCGGCTCCGCCCTGCTGGAGACCGCCGAGGCCGAAGGGGTCCGGGACACCGCCGTGGTGTCCACCCTGCGCCGGGAGGAGGGCGGCCCCGACCGGTTCCGGCTCGCCCTGGCCGAGGCGTTCGCGTACGGTGCCGCGCCCGACTGGTCCGCGGTGTTCGGCGGCGGCGCCCGCCTGGTGGAGCTGCCCACCTACGCCTTCCAGCGCCGCCGCTACTGGCGGGACCGGACCACGGCGGCGCCCGCCGCGCCCGCCGCCGTCCGGGACCCGGAGCCCGGCTCCGAGGCCGCCGGGGAGGCCTGGGCCCCGCCCGCGGGGGCGTCCCCGGGCGAGCGCGCAGCCGCCGTCCTGGACCTGGTCCGGGCCGAGACCGCCGCGATCCTGGGCCACGACGGCCCCGGGGCGGTCGAACCGCTGCGCGGCTTCCTCGACGCCGGCGGGACCTCGCTGGGCGCGGTCCGCCTGCGCAACCGGCTCGTCGAGCTCACCGGGGTGGACCTACCGGTCACGGCGGTCCTGGACCGGTCCACCCCGGCCGCCCTGGCCGACCACCTGCTGGGGCTGCTCGACGCGCAGGCCGCCCCGTCCGCGCCGCCGGTCCTGGACGAGCTGGCCCGGTTGGAGAACGCCGTGTCCGCCGCGGAGTCCGGCGGGTCCGTCCCCGACGACGTGCGCCGGGAACTGTCCGAGCGGCTGCGCGGACTGCTGCGCCGTGTCGACGCCGCACCCGGCCCGAACGGCTCCGACCTGGAGGGGGCCTCCGACGACCAGCTGCTGGCACTCATCGACCGCGAATTCGGCATCTTCTGAACCCGGACGCCCGACGACCATGGTTGTGAGAGCACACGTATGACGCGCATGACGAACGAGGACAAGTTTCGCGAGCTGGTCAAGAAGATGGCCGTCGACCTCCGCCAGGCCAGATCGCGGGTGGAGGAGCTGGAGGACCGCGACCACGAGCCGATCGCGATCGTCGGCATCGGCTGCCGCTTCCCCGGCATCGCCGACCCCGAGGGCCTGTGGGACCTGGTCGCCGAGGGGCGCGAGACCCTCGGCCCCTTCCCCGAGGACCGGGGCTGGGACCTGGACCGGCTGCTGTCGCCGGACCCGGACACGCCGGGGGCGTCCCCCGTGCGCTCCGCCTCCTTCCTCGCCGACGCGGGGGACTTCGACCCGGCGTTCTTCGGGATCAACCCCCGCGAGGCACTGGCCATGGACCCCCAGCACCGGCTGGTCCTGGAGACGGCCTGGGAGGCCCTCGAACACGCCGGGATCGTCCCCGGCTCCCTGCGCGCCACCCCGGCCGGGGTGTTCGTGGGAACCGTCGGGCAGACCTACGGGCCGCCCGTCCAGGAATCGCCGCCCGAACTCGTCGGCTACCGGATGCTGGGTGCCATGCCGGCCGTCGCCGCGGGCCGGCTCTCCTACACCCTGGGCCTGGAGGGGCCCGCCGTCACCGTCGACACCGCCTGCTCCTCCTCCCTCACCGCCATCTCCCTCGCCGTGCGCTCCCTGCGCGCCGGAGAGTCCTCCCTCGCCCTGGCCGGCGGTGTGGGCGTCTACACCGACGTGTCCCCCTGGGTGTCCTTCGGCGGACACGGTGTCCTGGCCCCGGACGGCCGCTGCAAGGCGTTCTCCGCCGACGCCGACGGCACCGGCTGGGGCGAGGCGGCGGGCATGATCGTCCTCGAACGCCTCTCCGACGCCCGCCGCAACGGCCGCCGCGTCCTGGCACTCCTGCGCGGCGCCGCCCTCAACCAGGACGGCGCCTCCAGCGGGCTCACCGCGCCCAGCGGCCCCGCCCAGGAACGGGTCATCCGCGCGGCCCTGGCCGACGCCCGCCTCACCGCCGCCGACGTCGACGCCGTCGAGGCCCACGGCACCGGCACCCGCCTGGGCGACCCCATCGAGGCCGGCGCGCTCATCGCGGTCTACGGCCGCGGCCGCGTCGGCGAGCCCCTGTGGCTGGGCTCGCTCAAGTCCAACGTCGGCCACACCGGCGCCGCCGCCGGGGTGGCGGGCGTCATCAAGACCGTCCAGGCGCTGCGCCGCGGCGTCCTGCCGCCCACCCTGCACGTGTCCGAGCCCACCCCGCACGTGGACTGGGCGTCGGGCGGGGTGGCGCCGCTCACCGAGGCCCGCCCCTGGCCCGCCACCGGGCGGGCGCGCCGCGCCGGGGTCTCCGCGTTCGGCGCCAGCGGCACCAACGTCCACGTCATCCTCGAACAGGCCCCCGAACCCGAGCCGGCCCCCGCCCGGGAGCGCGCCGTCCTCACCCCGGGCGGCGCCCCCGTCCCCGTCCCGTGGGTGCTGTCCGGGCACACCCCCGACGCCCTCGCAGACCAGGTCCGGCGCCTGCGCGAACGGGTCGCCGCCGACCCCGGCCTCGACCCGGCCGACGTCGGCGCCACCCTGGCCGGGGCCCGCACCCCGCTCGCCCACCGCGCGGCCGTCGTCGGCGCCGACCGTGACACCCTGCTGGCCCGCCTGGACGCCCTCGCCGCCGGCGCCGTCCGCGAACCCGGGATCGCGCGCGGCCGCGCCCGGGAGGGCCGGACCGTGTTCGTCTACCCCGGGCAGGGCTCGCAGTGGGAGGGCATGGCCCGCGCCCTGATCGCCGAGTCGCCGGTGTTCGCCGCGCGCATCGCCGACTGCGAACGCGCCCTGGCACCCCACAACGACTGGCGGCTCACCGACGTCCTCCTGGGCCGCCCCGGCGCACCCTCGCCCGACCGGGCCGACATCGTCCCCCAGCTGCTGTGGGCGGTCATGATCGCCCTCACCGCGCTGTGGCGCTCCCACGGCGTCCACCCCGACGCCGTCGTCGGCCACTCCCAGGGCGAGGTCGCCGCCGCGCACATCGCCGGCGCCCTCACCCTCGAACAGTCCGCCGAGGTCATCGCCGTGCGCAGCCGGGTACTGGGCAGGCTCACCGGCGACGTCGCCATGGCCGTGGTCTCCCGGGGCGCCGCCGAGCTCGAACCGCTCCTGGCCGACATCGGCGACCTGCACACCGCCGTGGTCAACAGCCCCGGCAGCACCGTCGTCGGCGGCGGACGCGCCGCGGTCGGCCGGCTCCTGGAGGAGTGCGCCGCCCGGGGCGTGCACGCCCGCCTGTTCGCCGACTCCCTCATCTCCCACACCCCCCATGCCCGGGCGGTCCGCGACGAACTCCTCGCCGGCCTGGCGCACCTGGCCCCCTCCGCACCCGACCTCCCCCTGTACACCCCGGTCACCGGCGGCCTCCTGGACCGGCCCGCCGACGCCGCCCACTGGTACGCGGGGATCAGCGGACCGGTGCTCTTCCAGAAGACCACCGAAGCCCTCCTGGCCGCGGGCCACACCCGGTTCATCGAGGTCAGCGCCCACCCCGTGCTCACCGTCCCGGTCACCGAGACGGTCACCGAGTCCGGCGCGGGCGCCGCCGCCATAGCCACCCTGCGGCGCGGCCAGGGCGACACCGAACGCCTGCGCACGGCCCTGGCCGAGGCGTTCGCGCACGGCGCCGCGCCCGACTGGTCCACGGTGTTCGGCTCCGGCACCCGCCTCGTCGACCTGCCCACCTACGCCTTCCAGCGGCGGCGCCTGTGGCTCACCGCCGACACCGGCCGGAGCGACGTCGCCTCCGCCGGGCTGGAGACCGAGGAGCACCCGCTGCTCGGCGCCGCGCTGCCCCTCGCCGACACCGGAGGCGTCCTGTTCACCGGCCGCCTCTCCCGGGGCTCCCACCCCTGGCTGGCGGACCACGCCGCCGGCGACACCGCGCTGCTGCCCGGCACCGCCTTCCTCGACCTGGCCCTCACCGCCGGGGACCGGCTCGGCGTGCCCCACGTCGCGGAACTCATCGTCCAGTCCCCCCTGGTCCTGCCCGACAGGGGCGGTGTCCAGATCCAGGCCGTGGTCGAGGCCGCCGACGCCCGAGGACACCGCGCCCTGACCGTGCACGCCCGCCCCGCGGGCGACCCCGGCGCCCCCGACCTCGGCGAACGCCCCTGGACCCGGCACGCCACCGGCGTCCTGGCCCCCGAACCCGCCGCCCCGCCCCGCGACCTCGCGGCGTGGCCGCCCGCCGACGCCGTCCCCGTCGACACCGGCGACCTCTACTCCGGCCTGGAGGCCGTCGGCTACTCGTACGGGCCCGCCTTCCGAGGCCTGACCGCCGCCTGGACACGCGGCGACGAAGTCTGGGCCGAGATCGCGCTGCCCGCCGCCCAGCACGCCGACGCCGCCCGGTTCGGGCTGCACCCCGCCCTCGCCGACGCCGCCCAGCACGCCGTCGGCTGCGCCCCCTGGATGCCCCGCGACCGGGTGCTCCTGCCCTTCACCTGGACCGGCGTCACCCTGCACGCCACCGGGGCCACCCGCCTGCGCGTCCACGTACGGCCCACCGGCACCGACGAGGTGGCGATGACGCTCGCCGACGCCGACGGAGCCCCCGTCGCCACCGTCGACTCCCTCGTCCTGCGCACCGCCGCGGCCGCACCCGCCCCGCAGGCCCCCGCCGACGACCTGTTCCACATCGCGTGGGCGCCCGCCGCGGCCCCGGCCGCCCCGGGGCACCAGGTGTGGGCCGTGGTCGGTGAGGACCTCCTCGACACCGCCTCGGCGCTCACCGCCGCCGGGCACACCGTCCGCGCCCATCCCCACACCGACGCCCTGTTCGCCGTCCTCGACGCCGGGGCACCCCTCCCCGACCACGTCCTGCTGCCCCGCCTGATCGCCCCGGTCGCCCCCGGCCCGGCCGACGTGCGCGCCGCCGTCAAGGACACCGTCGCCACCATGCAGCGGCTCCTCGCCGACCCCCGCACCGGGGACGCCCGCCAGGTCGTCCTCACCCACCGGGCGGTCGCCGCCTCGACCGACGAGGACGTCCCCGACCTCGTCCACGCCCCCCTGTGGGGGCTGGTGCGCGCCGCCGCCCAGGAGCACCCCGGCCGGTTCGCCGTGGTGGACACCGACGACCCCGGCCGCTGCGCCCCCGTGCTGGTCGCCGCGCTGACCGGCGGCGGAGAACAGACCGCGATCCGGGCGGGCACCGCCCTGTCGCCGCGCCTGGTCCGCACCGAGCGCGCCGGCGCGCCCGTCTCCTTCGGGGACGGCACCGTCCTGGTCACCGGAGCCACCGGCACCCTGGGCGGGGAGGTCGCCCGCCACCTGGTGGACCGCCACGGCGTGCGCGACCTGCTCCTGGCCAGCCGCAGCGGACCCGACGCCAAGGGCGCCGCCGAACTCGAGGCCGACCTGACCGCCCGCGGCGCCCGCGTCTCCCTGGCCGCCTGCGACACCGCCGACCGGGACGGGCTGGCCGCCCTCCTGGCCGGGCGCCGGGTGACCGGGGTCGTGCACGTCGCCGCCGACCTGGACGACGCCCTGTTCACCGCCATCACCCCCGAGGCCGTCGACCGGGTGCTGCGCCCCAAGGTCGACGCCGTGCGCCACCTGCACGACCTGGTCCCCGAAGCGGCGGCGTTCGTGCTGTTCTCCTCGGCCGCGGGCACCCTGGGCAGCCCCGGGCAGGCCCACTACAGCGCCGCCAACGCCTACACCGACATGCTCGCCCACCACCGGCGCGCCCGGGGGCTGCACGCGGTGTCCCTGTCCTGGGGCATGTGGGCCCGGCGCGGCGGCGGCACCGCCCGCCTCGACGAGAGCGACATCGGCCGCTACGCCCGGCTCGGCCTGGCCGGGCCGATGGCCACCGAACACGGCCTGGACCTGTTCGACGACGCCCTGGCCACCGGCCGCCCCCACCTGCTGCCGGTCCCGCTGGACCTGGCCGGCGCCCGGGCCCGTGCCGTCCGCACCGGCACGGTCTCCACCATGCTCTCCGGGCTGGTGCGACCGCCGCGCCGCCGGGTCGGCACCTCCGGTCCCGCCGCCGACGACCTGCGCGCCGCCCTGGCCCGCACCCCCGCAGACCGGCGCCCGGAGGCCGCGCTGGCCCACGTGCTGTCCGCCACCGCCGAGGTGCTCGGCCACACCGGCACCGCCGAGATCGGCGCCGACGACCCCTTCCTGGAGATGGGGTTCGACTCGCTCACCGCCGTCGAGCTGCGCAACCGGCTCGCCGCGGCCACCGGGCTGCGGCTGCCCGCCGGACTGGCCTTCGCCCATCCCACCCCGCGGGCGCTGGCCGCCCACCTGGCCGCCGAGACGGCCCCCGGGGAGGGGGACGGCGGGGCGGAGGCGCTCCCGGCGCCCGCCTCCGACGGCCTGGTCGAACTGTTCGTGGACGCCTGCCGCCGCCGGCGCATCGCGGACGGGCTCGACCTGCTGTGGTCGGCCTCCCGGATGCGCCCCACCTTCACCGGGACCGCCGACGCGGGCCCGCCCCGCGTTCCGGTCCGGCTCTCCCGGGAGGGCGAGGCGACCCGGCTCATCTGCCTGCCCTCGATCCTCATGGTCTCCGGGGTCCAGGAGTTCGCCCGGTTCGCCGGACGCATCCGCGGCCACCGCAGGGTCGACGTCATCGCCCAGCCCGGGTTCGGTGACGGCGAGCCCCTCCCGGCCGACATCGACGCCGTGGCCGAGGTCCTGGCCGACGCGGTCACCGCCTGTGCCGGGGAGGACCCCTACGTCCTGGTGAGCCGCTCCTCCGGCGGCTGGGTGGCGCACGAGGTCCTGCGCCGCCTGGAGGACCTCCAGCGGCGGGGGGCCGCCCGGGCCCCGGTCCTCACGGCGCTGATGGACACCCCGGACCCCGCCGACCTGGACGTGTCGGGACTGCCCACCATCGAGACCGGCGTGGTGGAACGCGCCGAGATGATCGGCATCATGGACGGGGTCCGCCTCACCGCCATGGGCGCCTACCTGGGCCTGTTCCGCGACTGGCGGCCCGCCCCGGTGTCCACCCCGGTGCTCCAGGTACGCCCCGAACAGGCCACCGTCGACCGCGACGGCCGGGAGCTCGCCCCGTTCACCTGGACGGTCGGGCACGAGGTGCTGCGCGTCCCCGGCGACCACTTCACCATGCTGGAGGGGCACGTCGACGTGGTCGGCGCCCTCTTCCACGAATGGCTCCTCGCCCGGGGGCTGTGACCGGCCGGGCCCGCCGCCGGCACCGGCGGCGGGCCCGGGTCACCCCTCCGTGACGTGGTAGACCTTGCGCAGCGTCTCGTGGACCGTCCAGCGGGTCCGGTCGCCCGCGCGCAGCAGGCACACGTCGCCCGGGCCGACCTCCAGCACCGGGCCGCCCTCCACCTCCACGGTGGCGCGCCCGCTCAGCACGACGAACACCTCGTCGGCCTCGGTGTCGGTGACCGTGCCCGGGGTGATCTGCCAGACGCCGCGGCTCTGGGAGCCGTCGGCCGACTCCCACAGGGTGCGGGAGGAGACGACCGGGGCGCCGGAGACGACCCGGGCCGGGTCCAGGGGTTCGGGTTCCAGGTCCACGTCCGCGACGCGGGCGACGAAGGGGGCCAGGCCTGAGAGCGTGTTCATGCTTCGATGATGGACGCGAGGGCCCCCGCCGGGAACGTTCACGGTGTTCCCGACGGGGGCCGGATTCTGACAGGGTGAACGGGCCGATGCGCTCCCTAGCGGGTGGAGCGCAGCAGGTCCAGCAGGTCGTCGACGACGGCGTCGGGGTCGGTTCCGGCGGTGAGGTGTCCGGCCAGCTGCAGCTGGACGGCCCCGTGCACCGCCGCCAGCAGCAGGCAGGTGCACCGCTGGGGGTCGCGTTCGGGTATCTCGCCGCTGTTCTGGCACCGGCGCACGATGTCCGCCATCACCTCGGACATCCGCTCGGCCGCCCTCTCCAGCTCGGGCCGGGGACAGGTCCACGGCCCGCCGTAGATCAGCCGGAACCGCACCGGGTGCTCCAGTGCCCACGAGACGTAGGCGTGCAGGACGGACCGGAGCGCTCCGCCGGGGCCGTGCGGGGCGTCGGCGGCGCGGTGGACCATGGCGGCCAGCCGCTCCAGCTCCCGGGCGGCGATCACCGCCAGCAGCGACTCCTTGTCCTGGAAGTGTTTGTAGGGGGCCATGTGGGACACCCCGCTCAGGCGGCCCACCTCGCGGAGTGTCACCGCCTCGACTCCGCCGCCGTCCAGCAGAGCGGTGGCCGAGGCCAACAGCACGGTACGTGTGTCGTGGGGCATTCCCCCATGCTAGGGCGTGCCCCCGGGGGCGGCCCCGGTCCGGACCGCGGCCGCCCCCGGTGCGGAGCGGAACAAAGGAGGCCGCCCCGGCGTTGAGCCGGAGGGCCACCAACCCCCCGCCCGCGCCCGTTCCCGTGCGGCCCCCGGGAAAACCGGTTGCCGCTCCTCCTACCCTTGACTATTGATGAGCACCACCACGCCCGTACCCACCGCGGACCATCTCCGCTCCCGGCTCCGCGACCTCATGCCCGTGGACCGGCACCGGCTGCGCCGCCGCATCGACGGCCTCGCCAAGATGCGCGACGAGCGCCGCCGCGCCTCCGTCCTGGCGCAGATCGCCAAGGACGTCGACGAGGCCCGGCTGCGCGTGGACCTGCGCCGCGAGGCCGTCCCCGAGCTGACCTACCCCGAGGCGCTGCCGGTCAGCGCGCGCCGCGACGACATCGCCGAGGCCATCCGCGACAACCAGGTCGTCATCGTCGCCGGGGAGACCGGGTCGGGCAAGACCACCCAGCTGCCCAAGATCTGCCTGGAGCTGGGCCGCGGCGTCATGGGCACCATCGGGCACACCCAGCCCCGCCGGCTGGCCGCCCGCACCGTCGCCGAGCGCATCGCCGACGAGATCGGCACCCCGCTGGGCTCCACCGTCGGCTACAAGGTGCGCTTCACCGACACCTCCGGCGAGGACACCCTCGTCAAGCTGATGACCGACGGCATCCTGCTGGCCGAGATCCAGCACGACCGGATGCTGCGCGCCTACGACACGCTCATCATCGACGAGGCCCACGAGCGCAGCCTCAACATCGACTTCCTGCTGGGCTACCTCAAGCAGCTGCTGCCCAAGCGCCCCGACCTGAAGGTCGTCATCACCTCGGCGACCATCGACCCCGAGCGGTTCTCGCGCCACTTCGACGACGCCCCCATCGTCGAGGTGTCCGGCCGCACCTACCCGGTCGAGGTCCGCTACCGGCCCATCTCCGAGGACATCCTCGACCCGGAGGAGAAGAACCCGGAGGGGGGTACCGCGCCGGAGGCGTCCGTTGAGGGCGGTGGCGGGCGACGGGCGGGCGGTACCGACCGGGACCAGACCCAGGCCATCCTCGACGCCGTCGACGAGCTCTCCCACGAGGAGCCCGGCGACGTGCTGGTCTTCCTCAGCGGCGAGCGCGAGATCCGCGACACCGCCGAGGCCCTGGAGAAGCGAAGACTCCGCAACACCGAGATCCTGCCCCTGTACGCCCGGCTCTCGGTCGCCGAGCAGAAACGGGTGTGGACCTCCCACTCCGGCCGCCGCGTCGTCCTGGCCACCAACGTCGCCGAGACCTCCCTGACGGTCCCCGGCATCAAGTACGTCATCGACCCGGGCACCGCGCGCATCTCCCGCTACTCCCACCGCACCAAGGTGCAGCGCCTGCCCATCGAGGCGGTCTCCCAGGCCTCCGCCAACCAGCGCAAGGGCCGCTGCGGCCGCGTCTCCGAGGGCATCTGCATCCGGCTGTACTCCGAAGAGGACTTCCTGTCCCGCCCGGAGTACACCGACCCCGAGATCCTGCGCACCAACCTCGCCTCGGTCATCCTCCAGATGGCCGCCCTGGGGCTGGGCGACGTCGCCGCCTTCCCGTTCGTGGACGGCCCCGACCACCGCCAGATCAAGGACGGCGTCAACCTCCTCACCGAGCTGGGCGCCCTGTACCCCGACCCCTCCGGGGCCAAGCGCCGCCTCACCCCGCTGGGCCGCCGCCTGGCCCAGCTGCCCGTCGACCCGCGCCTGGGCCGCATGGTCCTGGAGGCCGAGAAGCGCGACTGCCTGGCCGAGGTCCTGGTCATCACCTCCGCGCTGTCCATCCAGGACCCGCGCGAGCGCCCCGCGGACAAGCAGCAGCAGGCCCAGCAGATGCACGCCCGGTTCACCGACAAGGAATCGGACTTCCTCGCCTACCTGAACCTGTGGAACCACCTGCGCGACAGGCAGAAGGAGCTGTCGGGCAACCAGTTCCGCCGCATGTGCCGCGACGAGTTCCTCAACTACCTGCGCGTGCGCGAGTGGCAGGACATCCACGGCCAGCTCAAGCAGGTGCTGCGGCAGATGGACGTCGAGGTGCCGCCGCTGCGCCCTGAGGCCGCCGACCCGCGCGCCGTCCACATGTCCCTGCTGTCCGGGCTGCTGTCGCACGTCGGCCTCAAGGACCCCGAGAAGCACGAGTACCTCGGCGGCCGCGGCGCCCGGTTCGCGATCTTCCCCGGCTCGGCGCTGTTCAAGAAGCAGCCCCGCTTCGTCATGGCCGGCGAGCTGGTCGAGACCTCCAAGCTGTGGGGGCGCATGGTCGCCCGCATCGAGCCGGAGTGGGCCGAGGAGCTGGCCGGGGACATCGTCAAGCGCAGCTACAGCGAACCCCACTGGGAGCGCAGGCGCGGCGCCGTCATGGCCTACGAGCGGGTCACCCTCTACGGGGTGCCCATCGTCGTGCAGCGCAAGGTGTCCTACGGGAAGATCGACCCGGAGATGTCCCGGGAGCTGTTCATCCGCCGCGCCCTGGTGGAGGGCGACTGGGAGACCCGGCACCACTTCTTCCGCGCCAACCGCGCCCTGCTGGAGGAGGTCGAGGACCTGGAGCACCGGGCCCGCCGCCGCGACATCGTCGTCGACGACGAGACCCTGTTCCGGTTCTACGACGCGCGCGTCCCCGCGGACGTCGTCTCGGCCGCCCACTTCGACGCCTGGTGGAAGAAGGCCCGGCACGAGCAGCCGGAGCTCCTGGACTTCACCCGCGACGACCTCATCAACGACGGGGTCGACACCGTCAGCGAGGACGACTACCCCGACACCTGGCGGCAGGGGGCCCTGGTCTTCCCGCTCACCTACCAGTTCGAGCCGGGCAGCGACTCCGACGGCGTCACCGCGCACATCCCGCTCAAGGTCCTCAACCAGGTGGAGGCGGACGGCTTCGACTGGCAGATCCCGGGGCTGCGCGCCGAGCTGGTCACCGCGCTCATCCGGTCCCTGCCCAAGCCGCTGCGCCGCAACTTCGTCCCCGTGCCCGACAACGCCGACCGCGCCCTGGGCGGGCTCACCCCCTACGAGGGGGCGCTCACCGCCGCACTGGCCGCCGAGCTGACCCGCATGTCGGGGGAGCGGATCCCGGCCGACGCCTTCGACCTGACCCGGGTGCCCGACCACCTGCGCATCACCTTCCGCGCGGTGGACGACCGGCAGCGGGCCCTGGCCGAGGACAAGGACCTGGAGCGGCTCCGGGCCAAGCTCAAGCCGCGCCTGCGCGAGGCCATCTCCGCCGAGGCCAAGGGCGTGGAGAAGAAGGGGCTGACCGCCTGGGACTTCGGGCCGCTGGAGCGCACCCTGGAGCGCAAGGCGCTGGGCCCCAAGGTCAAGGGGTACCCGGCGCTGGTCGACGAGGGCGACAGCGTCGCCGTGCGCATCTTCGACACCGAGGCCGAGCAGCGTGCCGCCATGCGGCTGGGCACCCGCAGGCTCCTGCTGCTCAACCTGCCCTCCCCGGCGGCCGTCGTCAGCAAGGGGCTCGACAACCCCGACAAGCTGGCCCTGGCCGACAGCCCGTACGGGTCCGTCAGGAAGCTCCTCGCCGACGCCGAGGCGGCCGCCGTCGACCACCTGCTCGCCCGCGAGGGCGGACCGGTGTGGAACGCGGAGGACTTCGCCGCCCTGGCCGAGCGCGTCCGCGCCGACCTGGGGGACACCGTCGCCGAGGTCCTGCCCCGGGCGGCCCGGGTCCTGGCGCTGTGGCGCAAGGTCACCAAGAAGGTCAAGGGCACCACGTCCCTGGCGGTGCTGCCCTCGCTCAACGACGTGCAGGGCCAGCTGGGCTCGCTGGTCGGCGACGGGTTCATCACCGCCACCGGCGTGGGGCGGCTCGACGACCTGCACCGCTACCTGCGCGGCATCGAGTACCGGCTGGAGAAGCTGCCGGAGAACCCGCGCCGCGACCAGGTCGAGATGTCCAGGGTCGAGCAGATGCGCCAGGCGGTGGCCAGGGCCACCGGAGGGCTCAGGCCGGGGCGGGCCGCCGACCCGGACGTCGTGGAACTGCGCTGGATGCTGGAGGAGTACCGGGTCAGCCTGTTCGCGCAGGGTGCGATCCGCACCGCCTACCCGGTGTCCGACAAGCGGATCATGAAGGCCGTCGAGGCGGTCAAGGCCGTCTAGGGTCTGTTTTTTGAGTGCCGTCCTGTTCCGCGGGGGGGTGTGAGGCGCCGGCGGGGTTCGGCAGGCCCGGAGGGGACGTCCGGGGAACGAGGGCGTTCCCGTGGGGCCGAAGGTTCCCGCCTTCCAAAGGCGCCGAACGCGGACCGGAGCGGAGCGGAGGTTCGAAAAAACACAGCCTGGGGCGTCTCCCGGGGAGCGCGTCGCGCTCCCCGGGAGACGGCGGGGCTCAGGCTCCGAGGAAGTCCCCGCGGTTCCGGGCCTCGTTGTCCTGCTTGGCCCCGAAGAAGTCCCCGCCCTTGCGCAGGGCGTCGTCGGTGCCCCAGTCCTCCTCCGGTCCGACCTTGCGCAGGTGGGGGATGTGCTTGCGGCAGTGGATGTAGGCCTCCTCGACGTGCACCAGCATCCACATCTGCGCCCGCTGCCCCGGGACCTCGGGCAGGGGCAGGTCCCGGACGTGCGCCCGCAGGCGGTCGTCCTCCATGATCTTCACCCGCCCGTTCACGTGCAGGCCGATCCGGTCGCGCTGGAAGTCGAGGAACATCAGCCCGATGTGCGGGTTCTGCGAGACGTTCCCCGCGCTGGCGAACACCCCGTTGCCGCGGTACTCGGGGAAGGCCAGGGTGCGCTCGTCGATGACGTGGACGAACCCGGGCGGCCCGGCCCGGAAGCTGGAGTCGCACTCGCCCCGCTCGTCGGCGGTGGCGATGAAGAGCATCTCCTGGCGGGCGATGAAGGCCCGCATCTCCGGGTTGAGGCGGTCCAGCATCTGGTCGCGGTAGAAGCGCGCCGCGCGGTCGGTCGTCCCCATGACCTGCTGGACGTACCGTTCTCCCTCGGTACCGGTCACGGGGTTGTGGCTGGTCTGTGTCATGAGACGGGGCTTTCCACGGTGTGCGTGCGTTCGGGAGGTGCCGGGCGCGGGCCCGTCAGCGGGTGCGGCCCGCGGCGTGCGCCGCCGTGTGCGCCGGGGCGTGCGCCGGGGCGCGCGCCGGGGCGTGCGCCGGGGCGCGGCGCGGCGACGGTGCGGCGGCCTCCTCCGCGCCGGCGAGCATGTTGGCGGTGATCCACTGGTAGACCAGCACCCAGGCCGAGCTCATCGAGGAGGACCAGGTGGGTGAGACCTCGCTGACGGCGCGGACCAGGGCCCGTCCGACATAGGGGTAGTGCTCGGGGAGCACACCGAGCTCGCGGTGGTGCTGCCTGCCCAGGTCCCGTAGGTAGCGCGCGATCTCGTCCGGCTCGTCGAGGTGGCGCACCACGGAGAGCAGGGCGTCGGCCATGCGCTGCTGCTGGGGCCTGAGGTCGTTCGAGAACATGTCCCGCACGGCGGGGACCATCTCGAAGAGGTTGTCGTAGAAGCTCCTGGCCAGCCGGGCCGAGCCCTCGGGAACGTCGACGCACGAGCGGCGGACCAGGTCGATGGTCTCCCGGTCGGGGAGCGGTACTTCGGATACGCGGCGAAGAGTCAAGAGGAGTCCAAGGTTCGGGTGAGCGGGGAGCCACGGCGCGTGAGCGCCCGGGGCAGGGTGCGCCCAGCGCTGCCGGGGTGGGGTCGGCCGTGCACCGGGTACCTCGGCGGCCCGGCGCCGTTACCGCGCGGCGGGTCCGAGGCCGCCCGTCCCCTCGGCAGGTCCCGCCGGAGCGAGGATGGGGACGGGTGGGATGCAAGTGGCCTTTGTTGCTTTCTTGGTCCTTTGGTGAGGAACTGTAACAGATCTGCTACGGGGAGGAGCGCCGGTGCACGTCCTGGGCCCGGCCGCTCCTTTCCGCCCGGGAGCACGGGGCGATAGCATGCGGCGGTGGTTCAGACCACGGGATACGCAGGCATACACGGAAACGAGGTCCCGGTGGGCGACTGGGTAAGCGGACGACGACTCCTGCTCGTGGGCACCTACACCCAGGACTCCGACCCGCCCGGCCGGGGCCGGGGCGTCCACCGGGTCGGCTTCGACCCGGCGACCGGTGAGCTCTTCGACCAGGGCGTCGCCGCGGAGACACCGGGGCCCTCGTTCCTCGCCTACCGTCCCGAGCCCCCCACGGTCTACGCGGTCAACGAGCGGGCCAAGGGCACCCTCACGGCCTTCCGCGTCGACGGGAACGCCGACCTCAGCGAACTCGGCGAGGTCCCCACCGGCGGCGGATCGCCCTGCCACGTGCGGTACCTGGGCCCCGAACAGGTCGCGGTCGCCAACTACGCGGACGGCGTGGTCGCCTTCGTGCCCACCGGCCCCGACGGGACCCCGGCCCCGTCCCACCGTGAGCTCGCCCACCGCGGGCACGGCCCGGTCGCCGACCGCCAGGAGGGCCCGCACGCGCACAGCACCGCCGTGGTCCTGAACTCCCACGAGCGCCGCCTGCGCTACCTGCTCACCGCCGACCTGGGCACCGACGAGCTGCGCGTGTACCAGTACGCCGTGCCGGTGGAGGACGAGGAGCCCGCACACCCGGATGAGGGCCTGTTCGGCACCGTGAAGCTGCCCGCCGGCACCGGTCCCCGCCACATGGCCGTCAACGGCGACCACGTCTACGTCGCCGGGGAGCTCGACTCCCGGGTCCACGTCGTCCGCTGGAACCCGCGCCGCGGCACCGGGGAGCACCTGGGCTCGGTCCCCTCCCTCGGCGGCCCGCACGACGCCAACTTCCCCGCGGAGATCGCCCTGCACCGCCTCAAGGTCGAGGGCCGGGACATCGCCGACGGCGACGCCCTGTCGATGACCACCACCTACGAGGGGCGGGTGTACGTCTCCAACCGGGGGGCGAACGCCGTCTCCACCTTCGCGGTCCGCGACGGGGGCGCCCGCCTGGAGCACCTGGCCGACACCCCGGTGGGCGACTGGCCCCGCCACTTCGCGGTCATCCGCGGCCACCGCGACGAGCCCGACCACCTGGTCGTCGCCGCCCAGAACGGCGACGAGCTGCGCTCGCTGCGCATCGACCCCGACACCGGGGTCCCCGCCGACACCGGCCACCGCCTGGAGATCCCGGTCCCGGTCTGCGTCCTGCCGGTCCCCATCAACCGCATCCGCCGCACCTGCGACCGCCCCTGACCCCGGCCCCGCCCCCGGGGACCCCGGGGGCGCGCCGCGCTCATTCCACGGTGGCCGCCGTACCCCGGAAGCCGATGGGCCCCTCTCCGGCCCGCTGGTAGTAGCCGAGGAAGCCGGCGGCCTTCTCCGCGAACGCCACGGAGCCGGAGTTCTCCCGCTGGTCGCGCCAGGTCACCCGCTCCAGCGGGGCGCCGCCGTCGTCCACGGCCAACCGCAGCCCGCCGGAGGCGTGCCAGCCGCCGCCCCAGCCGTCCTCGGTCCGGAAACGGTGCACGACCGCCTCCCCGGTGCCCTCCGGGTAGGTGCAGCGGTCCCGCAGGCGGCCGCGGTACTCGACCACGCGGCCGTCCGCGGCCCGGTGGAAGCCGTGGAACTCCTCCAGCGCCGACTGGAACGACACCGAGGCCTCGGACCCGTCCGCGCGCCGCCAGGAGAGCTGGGCGATCGGGGCCCGCTCTCCGTGGTCGACGTGGACCAGCAGCGGCCCGGCGTCCTCCCAGCGGTGCCGCCCGCCCCGCGGGTCCTCGACCAGCACGCGGGTGGCGTAGCGCAGCACCGACCGCTCGTCGGCGGCCGCGCCCATCGCCCGCGCCGACAGGCCCCGCTCGTGGACCGGGTCGAACGTGATCCGGTACAGCCACAGCAGGGTGCGGGCGTCGGCGCCGCTGCGCACGGTGACCCGGTTTCGGCCCGGCCGCAGCAGTGCGCCGGGGACGGCGAACACGCAGTCCTGCGGCAGGTCGCCGCCCCCGGGGACGGTCATCCGGGACGCCACCGGCTCACCGTTGACGAGGACCGTCATGGGGGCGTACCCGGAGGCGGGCCCGTTCCTGGAGACCAGGGCGGTCACCGTCAGGATCGCCTCCGCGATCCGCCCGCCTGCGTCCAGCCCGAAGTCGAACCTGACCGCGCCCCCCGCGTCCAGCTTCAGGTGGTCGCCGCCGAACCGGCCGTCCTCGTACTTCACGGTGGCGTTGGACAGGCGTGCCGGATCGGCGGACAGGTCGGCGTAGGTGGGTTCCATGGGAGGGCCTTCCGGGGAGCGCCGCCGGGGCGGCGGTGGGGGGCGGGCGGCTCGGAGCCTACCGATCGCCCACGACACCCGCGTCCGCGGTTCGGCAGGGCGCCCGCCACCCCCGCGCATCGCACCCCGGGCGGCCGCACTGTGACTCGGGTCTCAGTCGGAGGTCGACAACTCCGGCCGGTGAGGTTCTGTGCACCCCCGCCATCCCACCGGCGACCTCCGATAACGGACAATGGGTGCTGTTCCACTCCTGTTCGCCTTCCGAGGGGAAACGCATGCCCACGACCCGGACCGCCGGCATCCGCTACCGCGGCCTCACCGCGCGCGACCTGGCGCTCATCGCCGTGTTCGCCGCGTTCATCGCCGTGCTCAGCATCTCCGGCCAGATCACCGTGCCGCTGTCCCCGGTGCCGATCACCCTCCAGACCCTGGGGGTCATGCTCGCCCCCGCCCTGCTGGGGTGGAAGCGCGGCACGCTCGCGGTCGCCGTCTTCCTCGCCCTGGGCCTGGCCGGACTGCCGCTGTTCGCGGGCGGCACGGGCGGCCTGGGCGTGCTCGCCGGACCCTCCGCCGGGTTCATCGTCAGCTGGATCCCCGCGGCCCTGGTCATCGGCCTGCTCACCGACCTGCTGGCCCGCGACGGCCGCTACCGCTTCTGGGCGGGCCTGGCCGTCAACATCCTCGGCGGCATCCTCGTCGTCTACGCCGTCGGCGTCCCCTGGATGGGCCTGGCCATGGGCGACGGCCTGCTCGGCCTGTTCACCGCCATGGCCGTGTACCTGCCCGGCGACCTGGCCAAGGCCGTGGTCACCGCGCTGATCGCCACCGCCGTCTACCGCGCCTACCCGATCCCGCCCGCCGGCCGCCCGGTGATCGAGGAGGACGCCGCGGCCCCGGGCGAGAGCGCCTGATGCTCCGCCTGGAGGGTGTCTCCCACTCCTACGAGGCGCGGCCGGTGCTGCGCGACATCACCCTGGACCTCGCCGAGCACCGCATCGGCGTGATCGGGGCGAACGGATCGGGCAAGTCCACGCTCGCCCGCACCCTCAACGGCCTCGTCGTCCCCGACACCGGCCGTGTGACGCTGGGGGAGTGGGACACCCGGCGCCACGCCAAGCACATCCGCCGCCGGGTCGGGTTCGTCTTCTCCGACGCCGCCAACCAGATCATCATGCCCACGGTCGCCGAGGACGTGGAGATCGGACTGCGCTCCCGCAGGCTGGGGCGCGAGGAGACGGCCCGGCGGGTCGACGCCCTGCTGGAGCGCTACGGCCTGGCCGGACACCGCGACCACCCCGGCCACCTGCTCTCCGGCGGCCAGAAGCAGCTGCTGGCCCTGGCCTCGGTGCTGGCCACCGAGCCGGAGATCCTCGTCTGCGACGAGCCCACCACCCTGCTCGACCTGCGCAACACCCGCATGGTCCACCGGGTGCTCGACACCCTGGAGCAGCAGGTCGTGCTGTTCACCCACGACCTGGAGCTGCTGTCCTCCTTCGACCGGGTGCTCGTGGTCGACGAGGGCCGGATCGCGTACGACGGACCCCCCGCGGACGCCGTCGACCACTACGTCGAGCTCATGGACCACCGGTGAACACACTCGGCCTCTACATCCCCGGCGAGGGCCCGCTGTACCGGCTGGGTGCGGGAGCCAAGCTCGGCGGACTGCTCGCCGTCTGCGTCGTCGTCATCGTCCTGGCGGACCCGCGGGTGTCGGTGGGGCTGCTGGCCGCGGCGGTCCTGCTGTACCCCGCGGCGGGACTGCCGTTCGCCCGGGTCCTGGCGATCCTGCGGGGGCTGTGGCCGTTCCTGCTGGTGATCGGGCTCTTCCAGGCGGTCTTCGGGGAGCCCCTGACGGCGGTGCGGCTGTGCTCACAGCTGCTGGGGCTGGTGCTGCTGGCCAACGCGGTCACCCTCACCACCCGGGTCCGCGAGATGCTCGACCTGTTCGAACGGCTGGCCCGGCCGCTGGCCCGGTTCGGGGTGGCGCCCGAACGGGTCGCCCTGGTCCTGGCGCTGACGATCCGCTCCATCCCCATGGTCGCCGCCGCCTGGCGCGCCGCCGTGGAGGGGTACCGCGCCCGGGGCCTGACGGGGCGCCCGTACCTGCTGGTGACCCCGCTCATCGTGCAGCTGTTCCGGATGGCGGAGGCGACCGGGGAGGCCCTGGTGGCCCGCGGGATCGACGAGGACGACCGCTCCTGACGCTCGCGCCCCACCGAGGAAACGCAGTACCACGGCCGTTCCGCGTCCGTACCGATTCTGCATCGGCCTCTGGGATCATGGGATTCGGACGGGATAATGGACCCATTCCAGCCACTGAGCAACCCGTCCACGAACCGGTGATCGTGTGCCCCGGCGCTTCCCCGCCGACATCCCCCGAATTCCCCGCGGCCTGTGCACCCTCCTGGTGACGGCCCTCGTCGTCCTCCTGGCCGTGTCCCCGCCCGTCTCCTCCGGCACCCTGCCCGAGGCCGCCCCCGCGACGGCGCGGGCCATGGGGTCCGCGAGCGCCCTGCCGCCGGTCCCCTTCGCCCCCGTGACCGCCCCCGCGGCGGGAGGACCCGTGCTCACCCAGCGCCAGCACGACGACCTGGCCGCCCGCGTGGCGGGGATCATCGACGACAGCGGAGCCCGGGCCGGGATCGCCGTGCAGGACCTGCGCACCGGCGCGACGTTCAGCCACGGCTCCCAGGAGGGCTTCGCCACCGGCAGCCTGTCCAAGCTGACGATCCTCACCCTGCTGGTGCTGTGCGCCCGCGAGGAGGGCCGTGACCTGACCGCGGCCGAGCGGGACCGGGCCGAGGCCATGATCCGCTACAGCGACAACGACGTCACCAACGGCCTCTACTCGCGGATCGGCTACAACCCGGGCTTCGCCGAGGGGGTCGCCCGGCTCGGGTTCACCGGGACCGAGCCGCACCCGCACGGGGTGTGGGGCGGCACCGTCACCACACCGGCCGACCAGATCCGGCTGCTGCGCGCCCTGTACACCGACGAGGGGCCGCTCACCGGCGACGAGCGCGCCTACATCCGCGGCCTGATGGAGTCGGTCGCCCCGGAGCAGGCCTGGGGCGTGTCGGCGGTGGCCGGGCCGCAGGACGTGGTGGGCCTGAAGAACGGCTGGACGCCCCGGGACGCCGACCACGGCCGCTGGTTGGTCAACAGCGTCGGCTACGTGGCAGGGACCCAGCGCCAGTACCTGATCGCGGTCATGTCCGAGGGCAACCGGGGCTACGACACGGGCATCGCCCTGGTCGAGGCGCTGGCCGTCGAGGTCGCCGCCACCCTGGAGGACCCGCCGGGCGGTGACCCGCCGGGCTCCCTGAGCCACTAGGCCCGCGGGAGACCCACGGCCGCGGGCGGGGAGCCCGGGGCCGCAGGCCGTCCGTCGAGAACGGCGGGCCAGGCCGTGTTTTTTCGAACCTTCGCTCCGCTTCGGTCCACGTTCGGCGCCTGTGGAAGGCGGGAACCCTCGGCCCTACGGGAACGTCCTCGTTCCTCGGACATCCTCTCCGGGCCTGCAGAACCCCGCCGGCGCCTCACACACCCCCGCGGAACAGGACGGCACTCGAAAAACAGACCCTAGTCCAGCGGGCCGCCGGCCACGTACAGCACCTGGCCGGACACGAACCCGGAGTCCTCGGCGGTGAAGAAGGCCACCGCGTTGGCGATGTCCTCGGGCAGGCCCACCCGGCGGACCGGGATCTCGGCCTCCTTGAACTTCTTCATGTCGTCGTAGGAGACGCCGATGCGCTCGGCGGTGGCGCGGGTCATCGCGGTCTCGATGAAGCCCGGGGCGACCGCGTTGACGGTGACGCCGAACTTGCCCAGCTCGATCGCCAGGGTCTTGGTGAAGCCCTGGAGCCCGGCCTTGGCGGCGGAGTAGTTGGCCTGGCCCCGGTTGCCCAGGGCGGAGGAACTGGACAGGTTGACGATCCGGCCCCAGTTCTGGGCGGTCATGTGCGCCTGGGCCGCCCGGCTCATGAGGAAGGAGCCGCGCAGGTGGACGTTCATGACGGTGTCCCAGTCCGAGGCGGACATCTTGAACAGCAGGTTGTCGCGCAGCACGCCGGCGTTGTTCACCAGGATCGAGGGGGCGCCCAGGCGTTCGGCGACGGTGTCGACGGCCGCGTTGACCTGCTCCTCGTCGGCGACGTCGCAGCCGATGGCCAGGGCGCTGCCGCCGGCGGCGGTGATGCGGTCCACGACCTCCTGGGCGTCGGACTCCTTCAGGTCCAGGACGGCGACGGCCCGGCCCTCGGCCGCCAGGCGCTCGGCCGTGGCGGCACCGATACCACGGGCCGCTCCGGTCACAATGGCCACTCGAGGCGTTGCGGACATGGGTTACCTCCAGAATTCACACGGTGGGCGCGGGAGAATCCTACCGACATTCCTACCGGTCGGTAAGTGGGCGGGGGGTGTTATCCGGACCTTCCCCCGACCGGGTGCACCCGGTGCCACCTGGGCTCCCGCCACTCGCGAAAAGAAGTGCGCCACCGCGTCCCCCGGTTTTCCTGCACACCGCCCCCCGGTGGCCTACGATGTGTTGCAAGACCAAGATGCACGTGCATTCGATCCGTGCAGCAGCACGCGCCCGACCGGTTCTGGGAGGAGTGGAAGGCATGGAGTGTGCGGGGACGGTCATGGAGCCCGCAGGGGGGTGGTGGCTCAGAGTCCTCACCCACGGCTCCCGGCGCTGGAACACCCCTCTGTGCGGGGACCGGCACGACGCCGTCACGTGGACCTTCGCCCCACGAGCCCACTCCGTGTCGGCCGCACGGGAGATTTCCGAGGCCCTGCTCCGGGAATGGGGGATGGACCACTTGTCCCCGGATGTCGCCGTGGTCGTTTCGGAATTGGTCACCAATGCGGTCCGCCACGGCGGACCGCTGGTCTCGAGGGGGCCGGGCGGGGGCGGTATTCAACTCTCCCTCATGAGAAGCGGACACGAATTCATCTGCGCGGTGCGCGACGGAGGAGATCGGCTGCCGCGCAGAAGGAGGTCCGACCCGACCATGGAGGGTGGTCGGGGACTTGCCTTGGTGAGCGCCTTCGCGCGAGAGTGGGGTGTGATTCCCACTCCCCCCGGAGGAAAGTTCGTTTGGGCGCAATTCGTGTGAACCGGCGGTGCCGGGACGGCGTCCTGACCACCGCCCATGCGGGCGCGGATCCGCGGAGTGGCGGGGACCGGAGGCGGCCGACCCCGGTACCGCGATCACATCGGCTATATCGTGTACACGGGCGTCCCGCGCAGGCGGACGCCCTGTGCGGGAATGACAGGGAGGCGGCGAACGTGGATATCGCTCGATTGCGCAAGGGGAGTGGCCCCACCGTGCGTCGCATGCTGCTCGGCCACGAACTGCGCAGCCGACGCGAACAGCGTGGTATCAGCCGGGAGGACGCGGGCGCGCGGATTCGCGCTTCGGCGTCGAAGATCAGCCGCATGGAACTCGGCCGGGTCGGTTTCAAGCTGCGCGATATCGAGGACCTCCTGAAGTTGTACGGCACCGACCGCCGCACGATCAAGGAAATGCTCGAAGTCGCGAAGGAATCCAACAAGCCCGGATGGTGGAAGGAGTACGGCGAGTCCCTCCACAAGTGGCTGACCCATTACATCGGCTTCGAGGAGGCGGCCGACCAGATCCGCATCTACGAGTCGCAGTTCATCCCGGGTCTGCTCCAGACGGAGGAGTACGCCAGGGAGATCATCTTCAGCGGCGTCGACGCGGCCGACACGGTCGCCGAGCAGCGGCTGGCGGCACGGCTGAAGAGACAGAAGCGCGTCGAGACCGACGCCAAGATGCGCATGTGGGTGATCCTCGACGAGGCGGCGGTCCGCCGCCCCATCGGTGTGACCACCAAGGGCCTGGGCGTGATGCGCCGCCAGATCGAGCACCTGATCCGGCTCAGCACGGAGAAGGACAACATCACCATCCAGATCATCCCCTTCTCGGTGGGCGCGCACGCGGCCGAGGCTGGCTCCTTCACGCTGCTGCGCTACTCCGACTACGAGCTCGCCGACATGGTGTACCTGGAGCAGCTGCACGACGGGGAGCTGAACGACCGCCCGGCCGTGGTCGAGGCCTACACCAAGGCGATGACCCGGCTGAGCGTCTCCGCGGCCACCCCCGACGAGAGCCTGGAGATGCTCCGCTCCATCCTCGAGGACTTCTCCGGTCCGGACGCCGAGCCGGGTGAGGAGCCGGCCGACCGGGCCTGAGCCCGCCGGATGCCGGCAGCCGAAGGACCCCGTCCCCCGACGGGGTCCTTCGGCGTTCCGCGCCGTCCTCCCCCGCGGCCGTGGTCTCTTCCGGCCGCATGGCCGGACGCCCCGCGAGAGGGTCCCTCACCGCCTCCCGGCACGCGGGGAGGGCCTCGGGGAGCAGGCTCCGGCCGGGGCCCACGCGTGCGCGGGGGGTCCCACCCCTCGGGTGCGACCCCCCGCCCGTGTCCCGGTGGGAAGCGGGTGCGGTCTCCCGGTCAGCTCAACAGGTTGTCGAAGTCCCCGTCCTTGGCGCCCAGGATGAGGCAGTCGATCTCCTCCTGGGTGTAGACCAGGGCCGGGCCGGACGGGAAACGGGAGTTGCGGACTGCGATCGAGCCGTCTTTCAGGCGGGCCATCTCGACACAGGCGCCCTGGGAGTTGCTGCGCTTGGCCTTCTGCCAGGCGGCCTCGGTCAGGTCGGTCGCGTTGATGCCGTTGTACGGGGTCATGCCGTGGTTCTCCTTCGGAGTCACTCGAGGGGAGTGCCGTGCGTCTGCACTGCCAAATGCACGTGCAAGAGCATCGGCACGTTCACAAGCATAGCGTGACCACCGCCACTTGTCCGTGAGTTCTCCATCATGAGTCCCACGTGATACGGCACGGTCACCGGCCCGGGCGGGCGTTCCGTGACGAACCCTCTGAACAGGGCTGCGGCGACCTGCGGGGCGGCACGCGGAACGGCCCCGCCGGACGCCTCGGTGCGTCCTGCGGGGCCGTTCGGAGCCGGAGGTCAGGAGCAGGACAGGGCGCTCCTGAGCGCCTCCAGGTTCCCGCGCATGATCGACGGGTAGTCGTCGCCGGGAGAGGCTTCGGTGATGCCCTCGAGCGGGTCGAGGACCTCGACCGCCGCCCCGGTCTCCGCGGCGATGGTCTCCGCGGTCTCCGGGGGCATGAGCGGCTCGGTGAAGATCGTGGTGACGCCGTGCTCCTCGACGAAGTCGGCGATCTCCGCGATCTGCGAGGGGGAGGGCTCGCTGTCGGGGTCGACGCCGGACACGCCCACCTGCTCCAGCCCGTAGTGCTCGGTCAGGTACGAGAAGGCGGTGTGCCCCACCACGACCTCGTTGCGCTCGCAGGAGGCCAGACCGTCCTCGTACTCCTGGCCGATCGCCCCGAGTTCGGCGGTCACCGCCTCCGCGTTGGCGGCGTACTCGTCGGCGGCGTCGGGGTTCAGCTCGCCCAGCCGTCCGGCCAGGGCCTGGGCGGTCTGCGCCATGAGGTCCACGTCGAGCCAGAAGTGCGGGTCGAACTCGCCGTGGTCGTGGCCGTCGTCCCCGGTCTCCTCCTCGGCGTGCCCTTCCTCCTCCTCGTGGGCGTGCTCGTCCTCGTGGGCGTGCCCGTCCTCCTCGTGCGCGTGCTCGTCCTCGTGCCCGTCCTCCTCGTGGGCGTGCCCCTCCTCGCCGGCGGGGTGCAGCTCGACCACGTCGGCCACGTCCAGCGCCCGGTCGGCGGCCTCCTGCCCGACGGCCTCGTCCACGGCGGGCTGCAGGCCGGACACGTAGAACGCGAGGTCGGCCTCGGTGATCTCGCCGATCTGGCGGCCGGTCAGCTCCAGGTCGTGGGGCTCCATGCCGGGCTCGGTCAGCTGGAGTACCGCGACCCCGGCGCCGCCCACCTCGTGGGCCAGCCATTCCAGGGGGTAGACGCCGGTGACCACGGTCAGGTCGGCGTCGGCGGGGGAGGGGCCCTCCCCGGTGGAGGAGGAGCCCTGGCCGCCGCCGCACGCGGTGGCCGTCATCAGTGCCACCGCGGCCAGCGCGGCGGTTCGCAGGATCGTACGCATGGGACCATGATCGAGAAAATGAAAACGGTTGTCAATTTGACCGTTATGAGAAGAGCGCACCGGAGCCCGGAAGCGCGCTCAGGCCACCTCGGCGAAACGCTCCACGTCGTCGGTCCGGCCCGCCACCACGATCACGTCGCCCTTCTGCAGTACGGTCTCCTCCGTGGCGTAGGTGAACGCCGCGTTGAGGCGCTTCACGGACACCACCGTGATCCCGTACTTCTGGCGGACCTTGGTCTCCCGCAGCGGCTTGCCCAGGAGCTCCTTGGGCGCCTTGGTCTTGCCCAGGGAGAACCCCTCCTCCAGTTCCACGTAGTCGAGCATCCGCCCCGACACCAGGTGGGCCACCCGCTCGCCCATGTCGTGCTCGGGCAGGACCACGTGGTGGGCCCCCACCTGCTCGAGGATGCGGCCGTGGCGCCTGCTGATGGCCTTGGCCCAGATGTCGGGCACCCCCATGTCGACCAGCTGCGACGTGGCCAGGATGCTCTCCTCCAGATGGGTTCCGATGGCCACCACCGCGCGCTGGAACTGGGGCGCGCCCACCTGCCGCAGCGCCTCGTCGTCGGTCGCGTCGGCGATCACCGTGTGGGTCAGGGCGTCGGCGTAGGCCTGGACGATGCGGGCGTTGGAGTCCATGCCCAGCACCTCCCAGCCGTGGTTGACCAGTTCCAGCGCGAGGGAGCTGCCGAACCGCCCCAGCCCGATGACCAGGATGCGCTTGTCCTTGAGTTTGGTCTGCTGCGCCATGTGGTGCTCCTAGAGGGTTCCGGTCAGCCGATGATCGGGCGGGCTTCGGCGAGGTCGTAGCGGCGCTTGCGCTCGCGGAAGGCGATCGCCGTCGCGAAGGTGACCGGCCCGATCCGTCCCGCGGCCATGAGAAGGGTGAGGAAGAACTGGGCCCAGGGATCCAGGTCCGGGGTGATCCCCATGGAGAGCCCGACCACTCCGACGGCCGACACGACCTCGAAGAGGGTCTGCATGAAGGTGAAGGGAGTGGTGTGCAGGAGGACCACGGTGCTGACCGCCACGACGGTCATCGACAGGAACGTCAGGCTGAGCGCCTGCCGGATGACCTCCGGGGCCAGGCGGCGGCCGAACACGTGGACCCGGTCGTGCGCCCGGACCTCCGACCACACCACGAGGAACAGAACGGCGAGGGTGGCCACCTTGATTCCTCCGGCGGTCCCCGCGCTGCCGTTGCCCGCGAACATCATCATGACGGTGAGCAGCAGGGTCGAGTCGTACATGGACCCGGTGTCCGTGACGTTGAAGCCCCCGCTGCGCGGCATCACGCCGTGGAAGACGCCGTCGGTGATCTTGGCCCACCAGTCCAGCGGCCCCAGGGTGAGCGGGTTGTGCCACTCCATGATGATCACCAGGACGATGGTGACGAGGAAGAGCGCGGAGCTGGTGGCGATGGTGAGCTTGGTGTGCAGGCTCCAGCTCTGCGGGGTCCGGAACCGGCGGCGCAGCTCGATCAGCACGGGGAAGCCGATACCGCCCAGGATGACCGCCGAGGCGACGGGGAACAGGATGAACGCGTCGCCGGAGAACCGCGTCAGGCTGTCCCCGTACAGGGACAGGCCCGCGTTGTTGAAGGCCGAGACGGAGTGGAAGACGCCCGAGTACAGGGCCTCCCAGAAGGTCATGTCGTAGCCCAGCCACATCCGCGGGAGGATCAGCGCGAGGATGACCCCCTCGATGATCAGGCTCACCTTGAGCACGCTGCCCGCGATGCCCCGGACGTCGCCGACCGCCAGCGCCCGGTTCTCCGCCTGCACGTTCAGCTCCATGCGCAGACTGAACCGGTGGATGATGGCCACGCCCATCAGCGAGGCCAGGGTCATGATCCCCAGACCGCCGGCCTGGATGAGCACGAGTACGACGATGTGTCCGAAGAAGGACAGCTGGTCGCCGATGTCGATGACGCTCAGGCCGCACACGGCCAGCGACGACGTCGCCGTGAAGAGGGCCTCGACGAAGGTGAGGTGCTCGCCCGTGGCCGCGGCCGGGGTCATGAGCAGGCCCGTGCCGACCAGGTCCACGACGAAGAAGATGAGGACGAACGCCCGGGCGGGCTTGCCCCAGGCGTTCTTCCGGTGCTGGACGGGGCCGCTGCCGAAGGCGTGGCGGTGCCGGCGCGGGACCAGGCGCCGGCGGAGGGCGCGCAGTCCGTCGGCGGCCCGGGAGGCCCGGGTCGTGAACGCTCTCAGGGCTCGCCTCATGTCCTCGTCATTCCACCGCTTCGTGCAGGTCACCGTCGCCCGACCCGAACGATTGTGCCAGCAGGGGGCGACCGGTCCGTACCAGGGTGAGACGGACACGGGTGTGTCGCAGTTCCCCGGTGTCAGTCGTGGCGTGCGCCCTCGTGGTCGAAGTGGCCGGGCGGCTCCAGCTGGAGGGTCGAGTGCTCCACGTCGAAGTGCCCGGCCAGGCAGGCGTGCAGCTCGTCCAGGGTGCGCCCGCAGTCGAGCAGCCGCTCCTCGGGGACGACCACGTGCGCCGACATCACCGGTACCCCCGAGGTGATGGTCCACACGTGCAGGTCGTGGACGTCGACCACGGCTGGGTGGTCGAGCAGGTGGCGGCGCACCTCGTCCAGGTCCATCCCGCGGGGCGCGGACTCCAGCAGGATGTGCACGGCCTCGCGCAGCAGCGACCAGGCGCGGGGCACGATGATCGCGGCGATGAGGAGGGAGACGACGGTGTCGGCCTGGTTCCAGCCGGTGAGCCAGACGATGAGGCCCCCGGCGATGACGCCGACGGATGCCATGGCGTCGCTGACGACCTCCAGGTAGGCGCCCTTGACGTTGAGGCTCTCCCTGGCCCCCGCGCGCAGGGCCAGGGCGCCCGCGATGTTGGCGACCAGGCCGACGGCGGCGACCGCGACCATGCCCGGCCCCGACACCTCGGCGGGGGAGCGCAGCCGGTCGACGGCCTCCACCACGATGAACCCGCACAGCGCGAACAGCACCAGGGCGTTGACGGCGGCGGCCAGGATCTCGGCCCGCTGGTGCCCGAAGGTGCTGCGTCCCCGGGCGGGGCGGGCGGCGATCCACACGGCGGCCAGGGCCAGGGCCACGCCGAAGGAGTCGGTGACGGTGTGGCCTGCGTCGGCGAGCAGGGCGAGGCTGCCGCTGAACCCGGCGCCCACGACCTGTACGGCGGCGACGCCGAGCATGAGCGCCAGGACGAGTACGAGGCGGTTCCGGTGGACCGCCCCCGCCGTGTGTCCGTGCCCGTGGCCGTGTCCCGCGCCCATGGGGCTCCCTTCTCGTGTGCGTGCGCACTTCGGTTCAGTCACCACTGTTTATACAGTCCAGACTGTCTATACAGCAAGCCATGTACAATGGTTTTCATGTTGACCTCCGAGCAGCGCCTCTCCGCCATCCACCGGCTCGGCCGCGCCCTGTCGGACCCCACCCGCTGCCGCCTCCTCCTGGCACTCCTCGACGGCCCCGGCTACCCCGCCGACCTGGCCGACCATCTGGGCCTGACCCGCCAGAACGTCTCCAACCACCTGGCCTGCCTGCGCGACTGCGGACTGGTGCGCACCCACGCCCAGGGCCGCCGCGTCGCCTATGAACTCGTCGACGCCTCCCTCGCCCACGCCCTGGAGGACCTGCTCCGCGTCGTCTGGGGGGCGGGGAGCCCGCACGAGGCCCCCGCGGAGGGCGCCGGGCCCGAGCGCCGCGCGGGCTGATCCCCTTCCGCCCCCTCACCCCCGGCGGGCGCCTGCCGTTCCTCCTCCGTCCTCCTCCTGCCGCTGTTGCGGATGTCCGGAACCTCCCACTGTGATGCCCGTTACAGCCGCAGGTGGTCTGCGGAACCCGGCGAACACCCACGTCCGGGCGGGGGGTCTCCGACTTCTGTCGGATGTCCCTAACTTTGGTCAGTGGTCGACCCCGACAGAAGGCTGACGCGTCCCTGAAAGGTCCCCCGACCCCGTCCGAGGACGAGAAGTCCCGATATAACGCGACGTATTGTGGGGACGCGCCCGGCGGATGCAGTGCCCGGCGGAGTACCCGCGGGACGGGACGGTCCCGCGGCCGGATCCCGCCCGGATGAGAACGGCATCCCCACCCCACGTCTCGAAGACCGGACCGCCCTCCGGCGACGCCGGCCCGCACGGCGCCGACCGGTCCGACGTCCGCAGCGAGTAGGAGCGAGAACCTCTCATGTCCAGATCGGCTTTCAGGACCCCGCCCGCGGGCTCCACGCGCCCGGAAGGGGTGACCGGATGAACCGCCTCGCGGTCGTGTCGCTCAAGAACCGGGCGCTGGTCCTCCTCATCACCGTGGCCGTGCTCTTCTTCGGGGTGCTCGCCGCGGGGGCCGCCAAGCGGGAGCTCTTCCCGCAGATGTCCCTGCCGATGGTGATGGTCACCGGCACCTACCAGGGCGCCTCCCCGCAGGTCGTGGAGAACCAGGTCACCGTGCCGCTGGAGCAGGCCGTGCAGAGCGTCGAGGGGGCCACCACGGTCACCTCGACCTCCAGCAGCGGGTCGGCCCAGGTCACCGTCGAGTTCGACTACGGCGCCGACCAGGACGACCTGGTCCGCCAGACCCAGATCGCGGTCGACCAGGTCTCGGGCATGCTGCCCGACGAGGTCCAGACCAGCGTCATGTCCTTCAGCCTCGACATGATGCCCGTCGTCATGCTCGCCGCGGGCGCCAAGGACGGCGACGACCAGGGCATGGTCGACCCGCTGGAGACCCACCTCATCCCCGAGCTGGAGTCCATCGACGGCGTCCGCTCGGCGATGATCACCGGTGCGATCGCCTCCGACCTGGTCGTCACCCCCGACGAGGACGAGATGGCCGAGGCGGGCGTCACCGCACAGGACATCACCGACGCCCTCCAGGGCAGCGGCCGGCTCATGCCCGGCGGCGACATCGACTCCGACGGCCGCACCCTCAACGTCACCACCGGCGACCAGTTCACCTCGGTCGAGCAGGTCGAGGACATCTGGGTCCGCCCGGCCGCCCCGCAGGCCGGCGACACCCCGGCGATGCCCGGCGCGCCCCCGGCCGCCCAGCCCGAGCCCGTGCGCCTCTCCGAGGTCGCCGACGTCGAGCTGGTCCGCGACGAGGCCACCACCCTGGCCCGCGTCAACGGCGACCCCAGCGTCGGCGTCATGATCATGAAGACCCCCGACGGCAACACCGTCGAGGTCTCCGAGGGCGTCCAGCGCGTCCTGGACGAGCAGGCCGACGTCCTCGGCGACGACATCGAGCTCAGCGTGGTCTTCGACCAGGCGCCCTACATCAACGAGTCCATCGTCGCGATGCTCGAAGAGGGCGGCATGGGCCTGATCGCCGCGGTGATCGTCATCCTCGTCTTCCTGCTGTCGATCCGCTCCACCCTGGTCACCGCGGTCTCCATCCCGGTGTCGGTGCTGATCGCCTTCCTGGGCATGCAGGTGTTCGACTTCACCCTGAACATGCTCACCCTCGCGGCCATCACGATCTCCATCGGCCGCGTCGTCGACGACTCCATCGTGGTCCTGGAGAACATCCGCAGGCACCTGGACTACGGCAAGGAGAAGATGGAGGCCGTCAAGACCGGTGTCCGCGAGGTCGCGGGCGCGGTGGTCTCCTCCACCCTCGCCACCGTGGCGGTCTTCCTGCCGCTGGCCTTCGTCGGCGGCATGGTCGGCGAGCTGTTCATGCCGTTCGCGGTCACGGCCACCCTGGCGCTGCTCGCCTCGCTGATCGTGTCGATCACGATCATCCCGGTGCTCTGCTACTGGTTCCTCAAGCCGCGCGACATCGGCGACGCCACCCAGGAGGAGATCGAGCGCGAGGAGGGCGAGCGCGAGCTGCGCAGCCCGCTCCAGCGCGCGTACATGCCGATCATCCGGTGGATCACCACCAGGCGCAAGCAGGCCACGGTCATCACCCTGGCCGCCTCCGCGGTCATCTTCGGCGGCACGGTCTACATGGCCGGACAGCTGGAGACCGACTGGATGGGCCAGTCAGAGGAGAACACCTACGCCCTCACCCAGGAGCTGCCCCCGGGCACGTCCCTGGAGGAGGCCGACGCCGAGGCCGTCAAGGTCGAGGAGCTGCTCGCCGGGTTCGCGTGGGTGGAGTCCTACCAGACCAACGTCGGCGGCAGCGCCATGGCCGGCCCGTTCGGCGGTGGCGGCACCGCGCAGATCGACTACACGATCACCGCGGACCCCGACACCGACCAGGAGCGCAACCGCGACGTGCTGCGCGACTCCCTGGCGGAGCTGGACACCGAGTACGAGCCGACGATGAGCGCCATGGGCGCGATGGGCGCCGGCTCCGGCATCGAGGTCCGGATCACCGCCGACGACCAAGAGGTCCTCGCCGAGGCCGCCGGCCTGGTGGAGGAGGAGCTCAGGGGGATCGACGGCGCCGCCGACGTCACCAACGGCATCTCCGCGTCCCAGCCCGCCATGGAGGTCCGCGTCGACGGCGAGAAGGCCGCCGAGCTGGGCCTGACCGAGGCCGCCGTCGGCGGCCAGGTGAGCGCAGCCTTCAACGGGCAGACCGCCGGGACCGTCACCGTCGACGACAGCCGCCGCGACATCGTGGTCCGCGCCGTCGAGACCCCGACCGGCGTCGAGGAACTCGAGGAACTGGTGATCATGTCGCCGACCGCCGGGCCGCTGGAGCTGTCCGAGGTCGCCGACGTGGTGGAGGTGGAGCAGCCGCCGCAGCTCACCCGCATCGACGGCATCACCAGCACCACCGTCGAGGCCAGCGTCACCGCCTCCGACCTGGGCGCGGTGAGCGCCGAGATCACCCAGGCGCTCGACTCCCTGGACCTGCCCCAGGGCGCCACCGCCACGCTGGGCGGCGTCAGCCAGGAGCAGAGCGAGGGCTTCATGCAGATGGGCCTGGCCATGCTGGCCGCCGTGGTCATCTGCTACCTCATCATGGTGGCGACCTTCAAGAGCCTGCTCCAGCCGCTCATGCTGCTGGTCTCGATCCCGTTCGCGATCACCGGCTCGCTGGCGCTGCTGCTGGTCACCGGCACCCCGCTGGGAATCGCCGGCCTGGTCGGCATGCTGATGCTCATCGGCGTGGTCATCACCAACGCCATCGTCCTGATGGACCTGATCAACCAGAACCAGAACAGGGGGATGCCGCTCACCGAGGCGATCGTGGAGGGTGCCCGGCACCGTCTGCGCCCGATCCTCATGACGGCCCTGGCCACCGTCGCGGCCCTGACCCCGATGGCGCTGGGGATCACCGGCGGCGGCGCGTTCATCTCCGCCCCGCTGGCGCTCGTGGTGATCGGCGGCCTGGTGACCTCGACCTTGCTCACGCTGATCCTCGTCCCGGTGCTCTACCAGCTGGTGGAGTGGGGCAAGCAGCGCCGGGCGGCCCGCCGGGCCTCCCGTGAGGAGCTGCGCCGCTCCAGGCGCGCCGCCAGGGTCGCGGCGACCCGGGAGAAGGAGAGCGTCGGCCGGGGGTGAGATCCCGCGTTCCAACGGGCGTCCCGTGCTCCGGCACGGGGCGCCCCGCGCTTTTCCGGAGTACCGGCGGCGGTCCGTGATCGGAGGGTTGGTTTGTGTGATCGCCGCAGGAACGGCAGTCTTCGGTACATGACGGAAACGCAGAAGAAGACACTCGACGAGCTCGTCCGCGAAGAGCTGGGCGCCGAGCCCTCCCAGGAGGCGATGGACTACGCCCGCCTGCTGTACGAGCGCTACCGGCTGCCCGAGGCGCCCGCGGCCCCGGAGGAGGGGACCGCGGCGGGGGAGTGACCCCTCACCCGTCCCCGTCGGTCTCGTCCCACACCACTTCGAACCACACCTTGCGGCCCATGCCGTCGCCGCGGGGTTCGCTGCCCCACTTGCTGGCGAGCGCCTCGACCAGGTCCAGGCCCCGGCCGTGCTCGGCCGTGTCGTAGGGGTCCCGGTGCTGGGGGCGGGGCGACTCGTTGAGGTTGCCCAGGTCGCGGACCTCCACCCGGGCCCAGCACGGTGCGCGGTGGACGCACACCTCGAACTTGCCGGTGGAGCGCCCCGAGGCGCTGTGCGTGATGGCGTTGGTCGCCAGTTCGCTGGTCAGCAGCGTGGCGGTGGTGGGGTCGGGGCAATCGGCCAGCTGCCGGGCGACGAACCTGCGCGCGTAGGCGATCTGGCTCGGCAGGCCGGGGAAGCGGCGTCGGGCGGATCTGCGGTGTTCTTCCATGGTCGGCTCGGGGGAGGGGTCGGCGGTTCCGGGCCGCTCCGGTGCGGGCGCACCGCGCACACCGAGGTCGACGAGGGGATCGTGGGGTGCTGCTGCGGTCATGTGCGGTTCACTCCCCGGTGTGTTCTCGGCGGACAGGGCGGAGCAGCGCCTGTCCCTCGGTGTCGCGTCCATGCCCGGATCGGGTCACGGCGCGGGGCGGACACACAGGTCGAGGCCCCCGGGTACAGGGAGGGGTGCGGTGCCGCGCGGCGGTGCGCGCGGCCGGAGGGCGGCGACGGGTGGGATGCGGGGGCGGGCCGGGGCGGGTGCCCCTGTCCGGTAGCGGATGTGCCCCACGACACTGAAGGGCGTATTCGCGCATAGCATACGCTCCGTGCTCTGCTGGGGACCCGGCCGACCTGACCGGGTCAGAATCACCCCTCTTGACCTGGATAAAGAGGGTGTCCGGCCAGGGTATGACACCGGTCAAGGAACGGGTTCCGTGACTGGTGGGGCGCAGGAGAAAGAGTAACGATGCGATAACGGAGTCGCGTTCTCCGTGCCTGCCGGGGGTCTTGCGCACTCCGGGGGCGAGCCGCCAAGGTAAAGGGCATGGCCTCCCGCTCCCCCCTGCCGCCCGGCCTCGGCGTCGAGCTCGACCGTGCCGTGCGCCTCGCCGACGAAGGGCACCTCCTCGTCGGCGGCGACCCGATCCGCGCCGTCCGCCTGACGTCGCGACAGGTCAGCAGCCTCATCCGGTGGATGAGCGGGATGCCGGTCCGCGACGCCGCCGAGGGGGCGACCGCAGCGGGGCTGATAGCGGCCGGACTCGCCCACCCGTCGCCCTCCACCACCCTCAACGGACGGCCTGCGGCCGCGGAGTCTCCCGCTTCGTCCCCCTCCACCGCCCTCAACGGACGGCCTGCGGCCGCGGAGTCCACCGCCCCGTCACCGGACGGTGCGAGCCCCGGACTCACCGCGGACATCTTCGTGATCGACCGCGGCGCGGCGGGCGGGCTGACCGCCACCCTGGACCGGCTCGCCGAGCTCCACCCCGGGGCGCAGCCGATCGTCGTCGGCGCCACCGGGCCCGCCACCCGGGCGGCACGCGAGCGCGGCGCCCGCGTGCTGCCCATCCCCCTGGGCGGGGCCGCCGCCCGCGCACTGGCCCTCACCGTCTCCGACGCCGACCTCGTCGCCCTGGTCGACGCCGGGCACCTGCCCCGGCCCGGCTGGCTGGAGGCGTGCGCCGGGCACTTCGCGGATCCGGATGTGGCCGCCGTCCTGCCGCGCACCCTCCTCGACCGCTCGGCCGCCGCCGGGCCGGTGGCCGCGGTCCTCGCCGCCGTCGCCGCCTCCCGGTCGGGTCCCGACCGCGGACCCGACCCGGCCCCCGTGCTGCCCTGGGGGCACACCGCCCCCGATCGCTCCCGCCCGGCCGGCGCAGACCTCGGTGACCCGCTGCGTCCCGTCACCGCCCTGGTCCTGCGCCGCTCCGTGATGGAGGACTCCCGCCCGTCGCCCTCCACCACCCTCAACGGACGGCCTGCGGCCGCGGAGTCTCCCGCTTCGTCTCCCTCCACCGCCCTCAACGGACGGCCTGCGGCCGCGGAGTCTCCCGCTTCGTCTCCCTCCACCGCCCTCAACGGACGGCCTGCGGCCGCGGAGTCTCCCGCTTCGTCTCCCTCCACCGCCCTCAACGGACGGCCTGCGGCCGCGGAGTCTCCCGCTTCGTCTCCCTCCACCGCCCCCGGTGAGCGCCTTCGGTGCGGTCCCTCCCCCCTGGACCCGGGCCTGGGTGCGGTCGCCGAGCACGCGCTGCTGTGGTCCCTGGTCGACAGGGGGCTTTCAGTGCGCCACGAGCCCCGGTCCCGGGTGCTCGCCCCCGCGCACACCGACCTCGGCGGTTACCTGCGGGCCTGCGCGGAGGCCGGGGCGGGCGCCGCCCGGCTGGCCCGCCTGCGCGGCAACCGGGCGGCCGGCCCCGAACTCTCCCCGACCGGTACCGCGGCCCTGGCCGCGCTGCTCGCCGGACGCCCGCTGTCGGCCGCGGTCCTGGCCGCCGTCGGAGGAGGGGCGGCGGTGGCGGCCCTGGCGGCCGCGGGCGCACCCCCGGGCCGGACCGCTCCGGCGGTCGCGGCCGGCCTGGCGAGCCAGGCCCGGGCCGTGTCCCGGGCCCTGCGGGGGGCCTGGTGGCCCCCGGCCGCCGCGGCCCTGACCCTGGGAGCGGTGCGGATCACCCGGGACCTGCGGCGCGGGCGCAGACCCGAGGCACGGACGGTCCTGGCCACTGCGGCCACCGCGGCCGCGCTGGTGGTGCCGCATCCGGTGGCCTGGCGGACCGCGCGCGGCACCGCTCCGGTCGATCCGCTGACCTGGACCGTACTGGGCATCGCGGGCGACGCCGCCCGGGGCCTGGGGGCCTGGTGGGGGATGGCGCGGTCGCGCAGCGTGGCTCCACTGCTGCCCCGGGTGCGCCTCCCGGGCGCGATCGAGGGGGAGATCGTCCGGACGTCGGACCCCGAGCGACGTGAGGAGGGCTCACGTGACCTCGTTAGCCGGGGTTAAGCGGCCTCACCCTGGGTGATGCCGACCGCGTGGGGTCGGGTCGGTCTTTTCCGAGGCCGGACGTGTTCACCGCGGAGTGGCGGGGGCGCGTACCCGACGGGACCGCGGACCGGTTCCCCCCGGATGGCGGCTCACCGGCTTTTGGTGACAAGTTTGCCTGTTTTGTCGGTTTGGGTGTAAACACTGGTGACGGGATGATCGGTTGTTCTTGGCATCTTCCCAGTTCAACGGGCTTTTATTGCTGAAGGTGATGATGTTCTTACTTTGTGTGCAAAGATAGACAAATCGCCTGCAGTTCGCCGGTGAAAAGGGCTCCGTTGTCTTTTCTTGATGCACTGGTTACCGTCGAGTGTCTAGCGATGCCCCAGACTCTTGACATTCCGGTCACGGATCGTGAATCGGACGCAATAGTGTTTCGGCAGTCACCGGGAGTGACCCCCACCGGTGGTAGCGGGATCACGGATGCTTAACAGGCCACCAGCCGTACGGGCTCCGAACCGCTCTCACCAGTGCTCTTGGCGAAAGACCGCCCCCTGTCAGCAGACCAACCGCCGGGCTCGGCTGTGAGGTTCGGAGAGAGTTTTGGGCAAGTTCCTGGTCAGGCGACTGTTGAACTACGTCGTGCTGATCTTCCTCGCGACCAGCTTCGCGTACCTGCTCGCCGCCACCAATCTGTACCCGCGCGGCTACTTCGAGCAGATGCAGCCACCGCCCACCCCCGAGGCGATCAACGCCCAGCTCGACACCCTGAACCTGAACGACCAGACACCGCTGGCGCAGCGCTACGTCACCTGGCTGACCGGTGTGGTCCAGGGCGACTTCGGCCAGACCATCCAGGGCCGCGACGTCACCCCGCAGATCTGGCTCAAGGCCGGGGTCACGCTGCGGCTGATCACGGTGGCCACCATCCTGGGCAGCGCGCTGGGCATCGCCATCGGCGCCTACGCGGCCGTGCGCCAGTACCGCGGGTTCGACAAGGCGGCGACCGTCGCCTCGTTCGTGGTGCTGGCCATCCCCACCGTCGTCATCGCGCTCAGCGTGCAGATCGGCGCGACCGCCATCAACGGGGCGGTCGGCTTCCAGCTCTTCCTGTTCTCGGGCGAGTACTCGGCGGGCTTCCGGGGGGAGTGGTGGGAACTCCTGCTCAACCGCGCCCACCATGCGATCCTGCCGACCTTCGTGCTCGCCGTCGCGCTCTTCGCCGCCTTCGCCCGCTACCAGCGCAACATGATGCTGGACGTGCTCGGCGCCGACTTCGTGCGCACCGCCATGGCCAAGGGGCTCACCCGGCGCAAGGCCCTGTTCAAGCACGCGCTGCGCACCGCCCTGATCCCCACCATCACCTACTTCACCTTCACGTTCGGCGTGATGGTCTCCGGTGCGACCTTCACCGAGAAGATCTACGGCTGGCACGGGATGGGCGCCTGGCTCATCGACGCGATCTTCCAGCAGGACGTCCACGTCGTGGCCGCCGCCTCCTGCTTCATGGCCGTGACGATCATGGTGGCGTCCTTCCTCTCGGACATCCTCTACGCCTGGCTCGACCCGAGGGTGCGGGTGTGACAGTGACACGGAACCGCGCGTCCGCGCACACCCCGACCCGCCAGTACGCCCCCGCTGCCACCGAGCTGGAGATCCGGTCATGAGCACGACCACCACGGGCACGGAACCCGTCAAGGCCCCGACGGTGCCGCCGGCACCCAACCGGGCGAAGGCCATCCTCGGCCAACTCCTGGGCACCCCCCGGGTGATCATCGGCATCGTCCTGCTCGTCCTGCTCGCCCTCTTCGCCTTCGTCGGACCGCTCGTCAGCGGCTGGGAGGTCGGCGAGCGCGACTACACCGCCCTCTTCTCCGCTCCCTCCGCGGAGCACTGGATGGGCACCAACAAGACCGGCCAGGACGTTTTCACCCAGACCACCGCCGGCCTGCAGAAGTCCCTGCTCATCGGCCTGCTGGTGGCCCTGCTGTCCACCGGCATCGCGGCCCTGGTCGGCGCGTTCGCCGGCTACTTCGGCGGCATCACCGACCGCGCCCTGATGTGGATCGCCGACCTCGCCCTGGTGCTGCCCAGCTTCGTCATCCTGGCCATCCTGTCCAAGCACTTCGGACAGGGCGGCGGCTGGGTCGTCCTGGTGGTCCTGCTGGCCGCGTTCAGCTGGATGGTCACCTCCAAGATGATCCGCGGCATGACCATCTCCCTGCGGGAGCGGGAGTACATCCACGCCGCCCGGTTCATGGGCGTCCCCTCGCACAAGATCATCCTCCGGCACATCCTGCCCAACATGTCCTCGCTCCTCATCGCGGACGCCACCATCGCGGTCAGCACGGCGATCATCGGCGAGACCTCGCTGAGCTACTTCGGCTTCGGCGTCCAGCCGCCGGACATCAGCCTCGGCGTGGTGATCGCGGACGGTTCCAAGTTCGCCACCACCGACTGGTGGATCTTCGCGTTCCCCACGGTGCTCCTGGTGGTCCTGGTGCTCGCGGTGAACATGATCGGGGACGGGCTGCGTGACGCCCTGGACCCGCAGTCCAAGTCGCGCCGGTCCTAGGGGGGAAGCACACATGAGCGCACAGACCATCGAGAACACCGAGGCCGCCTCGGCGCGCCAGGGCGACGAGACCCCGGTGCTGGAGGTCACGGACCTCACCGTCACCTTCCGCGGTTTCAACGGCAACCCGGACGTCAACGCCGTGCGCGGCGTCAGCTACTCCGTCCGGCGCGGCGAGGTGCTCGGCATCGTCGGCGAGTCCGGCTCGGGCAAGTCCGTCTCCTCCATGGCGGCCATGGGCCTGCTGCCCGACCACGCCGTCATCACCGGCTCGGTCAAGCTCCACGGCGAGGAGATCCTGGGCCTGGACGACCGCCAGATGGCCACCCGCCGCGGCAAGGTCATCTCCATGGTGTTCCAGGACCCGCTGTCCGGCCTGACCCCGGTCTACACCGTGGGCGACCAGCTGGCCGAGGCCGTCCTGGTCCACAACCCCAAGGCGACCAAGGAGGAGGCCCGCAAGCGCGCCGTCCGCCTGCTCGACCTGGTGGGCATCCCCAACCCCGAGGGCCGCTACCGCTCGTTCCCGCACGAGTTCTCCGGCGGCATGCGCCAGCGCGTCATGATCGCCATGGCGATGGCCAACGACCCCGACGTCATCATCTGCGACGAGCCGACCACCGCCCTGGACGTCACCATCCAGGCGCAGATCCTCGACCTGCTGCGCACCGCGCGCGAGGAGACGGGCGCGGCGATCGTCATGATCACCCACGACCTCGGCGTCGTCGCCGGGTTCGTCGACCGGATGCTCGTCATGTACGCGGGTCGGCCCGTCGAGATGGGCACCGTCGACGAGATCTACTACGGCAGCCGCATGCCCTACACCATGGGCCTGCTCGGCGCCGTGCCCCGCATGGACCTGGAGCGCCAGGGCGCCCTCGTGCCCATCAAGGGCACCCCGCCGTCACTGACCGACCTGCCGCCCGGCTGCCCCTTCGCACCGCGCTGCCCCATCGCCGAGCCCGAGTGCTCGCTGGCCGAACCCGACCTGCTCCCGGTGGGCGAGCAGCCCGCCAAGGCTCAGATCCGGGCCGCCCAGGAGGCGGGCGCCCCCGCGGGGGCCGCCCCGGTCGCCGACACCGGCGTCCAGCGGGTGGCGTGCATCCGGTCCGGCGAGATCGCCGACAACGCCTGGACGGCCCAGGACATCTACCCCATCCCGGAGATCCCCGAGGTCCCCGCCGCGCAGGTGCGCCGCCAGGACCGTGCCGAGATGCTGCGCGTCGAGTCGCTGATCAAGCACCACCCGCTCACCAAGGGCGCGGTGTTCAAACGCCGGGTCGGCACCGTGTACGCCGTCGACGGCATCGACTTCGACATCCGCGAGGGCGAGACCCTGGCCCTGGTCGGCGAGTCCGGCTGCGGCAAGTCCACCACCCTCATGGAGATCATGGGGCTGGAGAAGCCGCAGGGCGGCAGTGTCACCGTGATGGGGCGCGACACCGCCAAGCTCGGCGGCGCCGACCGGTTCGCGCTCCGCCGCGACATGCAGATCGTCTTCCAGGACCCGATGAGCTCGCTGGACCCGCGCATGCCGGTCTTCGACATCATCGCCGAGCCGCTGCGCACCCACCGCCGCCCCGAGGCCGAGACCACCGCCCGCGTCTACGAGCTCCTGGCCCTGGTCGGCCTCAACACCGAGCACGCCACCCGGTACCCCTCGGAGTTCTCCGGCGGCCAGCGCCAGCGCATCGGCATCGCCCGCGCCCTGGCCCTGGAGCCCAAGCTCCTGGTGCTCGACGAGCCGGTGTCCGCCCTGGACGTATCCATCCAGGCCGGCGTGGTCAACCTCCTGGAGGAACTCCAGGCCCGCCTGGGCCTGTCGTACCTCTTCGTCGCCCACGACCTGTCCGTGGTCCGGCACATCGCCGACCGCGTGGCCGTCATGTACCTGGGCCGGATCGTCGAGATCGGGGACACCGACTCGGTGTACACCCGGCCCGCCCACCCCTACACCCAGGCGCTGCTGTCCGCGATCCCCATTCCCGACCCGGAGAAGGAGCGCGCGCGCACGCACATCGTCTTGGACGGAGACCTGCCCAGCCCCGCCGACCCTCCGTCGGGTTGCAGGTTCCGGACCAGGTGCCAGAAGTTCATCACCCTCTCCGAACCCGAACAGGAGCGGTGCATGAGCGTCGAACCGCCCCTGGAGGCCACCAACGGTGGCGACCAGGCGGCCGCCTGCCACTTCGCGGAGCGGCAGCCGGTCCTGTGACCCCCGGACGGTCCGACACGGCACGGGCCGACGCCGCCCCGCGCGTCGGCCTACCCATCCCCATAGGAGGAATCCCCATGCGAATCGGGAAGGCGCGTTATCTCGCCCCCGTCGCGGCCCTGGTCATTGCGGCCAGCGCGTGCAGCAGCGACGACGGACAGTCCAGCGAGGAGGCCCAGGAGGAGAACGCCTCCCTCGAGGCGACCGACCTCAACCCCGCCGCGCGCGAGGACCTGCAGGAGGGCGGCCAGTTCGTCTGGGCCCTCAGCGAGTACGAGGACCAGTACAACATGGTCCACATCCAGGGCAACAAGGGCGACGTCCGTCGCGTCATGGGCGCCCTGATGCCCTCCATCACGCGCTTCCAGCCCGACGGCACCTACGAGCCGCGCAAGGAGTACGTGCTGGACTACGGGGTGAGCGAGGACGGCCTCACGGTCGACTTCACCCTCAACCCCGAGGCCACCTGGTCCAACGGCGAGCCCGTGACCTGGGAGGACTACGCCGCGATGGTCTCCGTCATCAAGGGCGAGACCGACGGCGAGTTCGAGATCATGGGTGACGAGGGCTACAAGTACATCGAGGAGGTCGTCGAGGGCGAGGACGAGTTCTCCTTCAGCCTCGAGTTCTCCCAGCCCTACTCCGACTGGCCGGGCCTCTTCGACATCGTGTACCCCAAGGAGTACATGGAGGACGAGGAGCTGTTCGCCGACGGCTACACCGCCGGCGAGGAGTTCGTCACCGCCGGTCCGTTCGCGAACCCCGAGTTCGACGAGGTCACCCAGCGCATCACCGTCAGCCGCAACGAGGACTGGTGGGGCGACCCCGCGCTGCTCGACGAGATCATCTTCGTCAACGTGGCGATCGACGGCCAGGCCACCGCGTTCAACAACGGTGAGATCGACGGCTTCTACCTCGGCTACGACGCCGCGGGCTACAAGCTCCTCGAGGGCAAGGAGGGCGCGTACTTCACCCGCGCCGTCAACAACGGCCACCGCTTCGTCTCGGTGAACGCCGGCAGCGAGGTCCTCCAGGACAAGAACGTCCGCCACGCCATCGCCATGGGCATCAACCGCGACACCCTCGCCGAGGTCGCCCTGAGCCCCGTCGACTGGCCCATCACCGGCGAGGTCAACCGCCTCCTGCGCTCCAGCCAGCACGGCTACAAGGACAACAGCGGCGAGCTGGGCGAGTACAACCCGGAGAAGGCCGGCCAGCTCCTCGACGAGGCCGGCTGGACCCTGGAGGAGGGTGCGGAGTTCCGCACCAACGCCGACGGTGAGACCCTGACCCTCAGCTACGTCGCCTCCGACGACATGCAGCTGGCCAAGGACGAGGCCGACATCACCCGCGAGATGCTCGCGGAGATCGGCGTCGAGGTCGACGTCCAGCACGTGCCGGGCAACGCCCTGTTCTCCGACTACATCGTCCCGGGCAACTACGAGCTGGCCGCGTTCGTGCTGACCGGCACCAACCCGTACCCGACCGACAGCGCCGGCAACTTCGGCGGCCCGTACGACGAGGACGGCGAGGACTGGGGCAACAACCTCAGCTTCCACTCCACCCCGGAGATCAACGAGCTGTTCGAGGAGCTGGCCCAGGAGACCGACCCCGACCGGTACGCCGAGATCGCCAACCAGATCGACGCCGCCATCTGGGACGAGGTCCTGACCATCCCCATGTTCGAGCGCCCCGGCCAGTACGTCCTCAAGGACGACCTCCACAACTGGGGTGAGTACGGCCTGACCGGCGACTACGTCTACGAGAACATCGGCTGGGCCAAGGAGTAGCCTCCGCACGGCACACGGCCGCCGGCGGCCCTGACCCGCCGCCGGTGACGTCCTCCGGGCGCCGTCCCCTCACGGGGGCGGCGCCCTCGCGCCGTCCCGGGCCGGGGCCGGGACGGCACCGTGGCGGGGTGTGGTCCGACGGCTCCCGGCGGTCGGGGGACGGTCCCGCGCCCGCGGGGCCGACAGGGGCCCGCACCCGGGGTCCCGGAGTGCGCACGTGCGGCGACCGCAGCGGTACGGTGTCAGCACGAGACCCCCTCGGTACCCCCGATCACCCCGCTCGCTGGAAAGCTCCCCATGACCGCACGATCGCTCCTCACCGTCGCGACGGCGCTGGCGCTCGGCGCCGCCCTGGCCGCCTGCTCCGGTGGGGAGGCCCCCGCGCCCGCCCCCGAACCCGCCCAGGCGGGTGTCGACTCCCCCGAACCCGACACGGGCGACGAGAGCGCGAGCCCCTCGGCCGCGGCCTCCGGCGACGTTCCGGACACCCCCGTCGGCTGGGCCGCCCAGCCGCTGGAACTGGACGGCGAGGAGTACCCGGCGGTCACCGGCGGGGCCGCCGGAGAGACCGTCACCGCCGCCGACGCCGCCGAGCTCGCCGAGTACCTGGCCGCCGAGGAACCGCTCGTGGTCGAGGTCTCCGGCGACATCGACCTGGACGGGGACGTCGGGATCGGCTCCGACAAGACCCTCGTCGCCGCCCCCGGCGAGGACGCCGGGCTCACCGGTGGCCGCCTGGTCGTGGACGGGTCGGCCAACGTCATCGTCAGGGGCCTGGACCTGGACACCGACGGCACCGCCGTGGCGGTGCGCGGCGCCCACCACGTGTGGATCCACGGCAACACCCTGCGCGACGGCGGCGGCGACCCGCTCGTCACCGTCACCGACGGGGCCGACCTCGTGACCGTCTCCCGCAACCACTTCCGCGACGCCGACGCGGCGCTGAGCATCGGCGGCAAGGAGGAGGAGCCGGGGGCGCTGCGGGTGAGCGTCCACCACAACCTCTTCGACGGCACCGACACCCGCAGCCCCCGGGTCCGCGGCGGGGAGGTGCACGTGTTCAACAACCTCTACCGGGGCGACGCCGAGTACGGCGTGGAGTCCGGCCACGGCGCCGCGGTGCTGGTGGAGGGCAACTACTTCGACGGCTTCGGCGTGTCCGTCCGGGTCGACCCCGAGGAGCCCGGCGCCACCGTCACCCGGGACAACCTCCTGGTGGACACCGCCCAGCCCGAGCTGTTCGGCGCCGTCGACGACCCGCCCTACGCCTACGAGCTCGACGAGACCGCCGACATCCCCGACATCGTCTCCGCCACCGCTGGCACCACCTGACCCCACCCCCTCCACCACGCCCGCCCCGGTTCCGCCGGTCCCGGTCCCGCACAGGCCCTTCCAGCCCCGTCGTGGCGGGGCGCCGCCCCGGCCTCCGCCGCCCGGCCCCCGCGGCAGCGGTCCCATCCGCCCGCCAGGGGGCCGGGGCCCGCCCGTCCCCTCCCCGCCCGTGGAGCTTCCCTGCCCGTCCAGTCCTTCCGGGCCGGTTCCGCCTGTCCCGTCCCTGCGGCAGCGGTCCCATCCGCCCAGCACGGACTCGGGGTCTGTTGGTCTCTCCTCCCCGTCCGTGGAGCGTCCCTGCCCGTCCAGTCCTTCCGGGCCGGTTCCGCCTGTCCCGTCCTCGCGGCAGCGGTCCCGCTCGCCCGGCACGGACTCGGGGTCTGCTGGCCCCTCCTCCCCGCCCGGGATTCTTCTCATCCCGGCGCCGCCCGGGTTCGTCGACCCCGCCCCGGCACGGGACACGCCTCCCTCTGCTGCGTGCCTCGGCGTCCCTCCCGTACTCCCGTCGGCGGCCCTGTCCGGCTCCTCGCCGCGTCAGCGGCCGTCCTGCCCCGGCGGACGGGGGCGCCCCCGCCCCGGACACCCTCCGGTCCCGGCGGCGGCCGGGCCGCCGCGGCTCCGGGGGCCCGGCCGCCGCCGGGATCCTCGTGCCCCCTGGCGCACACCGCGCCGGTTCACGGCAGCTCGTACTCGTAGACCTCCTCCAAGCCCTCCGGGGTGCCGTAGGCCAGGCGCAGCGGCTCCCCCTCGGGGGAGAGCCACAGCGTGAACGGCACCCCCTCCACCGACTCCAGGGTGTTCTCCCCGGACTCGACGTCGTAGCCGCCGACCTGCGCGGTGAACGTCCCCTCGTAGCGCAGGGCGTTGCGCCCGCCCTCCTCCGTGTCCAGCTCCTCCCTGGCCACGAGGTCCAGATCGGTGGAGGTCCCGGCGATCTCGTGCAGCTTGGCGGACCCGAAGGCCGCCGAGCACAGGTACCGGTCCGCCTCGGAGGGCTCCTCCGGGATCTGCAACCCGTGCCCCGCCGTGGTGATCGGCACTCCGTCGCCCAGGTCGTAGTGGTACACCTCCAGACCGTCCTCGTAGGTGAAGGACAGCTCGAACCTCGGGTTCGCGGACTCGCCGTAGGACGCGGTGCCCTCGCCCACGGCGCGCCCGTCCCGGAGCCGGGTGAAGGACAGCGTGTACGACTCGGCCCCGTCCATCCGGTCGGCGGCGTCCAGCACGAACGCCGCCGCGTCCTCGGGCGAGGGCCGCCCGGTGGCGGGCTCGCCGAACACCACCCGGGCCACCCACCAGCCGCTGGCCACCACGGCCAGGCAGGCGGCGATGACCACCAGGGTCATCGGCCACCCCAGGCGCCCACCGGGGGCGACGGGATCGTTCTCGGACGCGGCGTCGGGCAACGACGACATCGACGACACGGCATCGACCTCGATTCTGCGGTTCGTGCGACCGCGCGCGGATCGCGGGGGGTACGGGGGGTCGCCGCCCGGAGCACCCGGACGGCGTCGCGGTGCTGTGCCCGCTCCTGGTACGACGCGGTGACGCAGTGTTCCGTTCGATGATCGCGTACACCTGATCACCGCCCGTGCCCGCGAACCGCAGGACCCAGTCCCCGGAGGGGGAGTCCAGGACGTGCTCCAGGAACCCGAACGTCTCGGTCCGGGCCAGGCGGCGCAGCACCTCCTCCGAGGCGTGCTCCCACAGCAGCCGGACGGCGATCCGGGCGGCCGGGACCTCCGAGAAGGAGCGGCTGGAGAAGAGCTCGTACAGCTCGTCGGCCTCCAGCCGAAGGATCGTCGCCTCCAGCACGTCCGAGTCCAGCAGGGCCAGCACGGCGAGCGCGCAGTCCACCTTGCCCACCGGGTCGGGCAGAGGCAGTCCGCGACCGCACCGCAGCAGGACCTCGGCCGCGGCCGCCGGGTCCAGCGTCCAGTCCGGGTCCGCGGCGGGACCCTGTGTCACCCGGTGCAGCGGCCGCTCCACCGCCTCCCGGCCGGGGAGGACGGGGAGCACCGCCGCGACCAGTACCGCCACCAGGGACAGCACCGCCGCGTACTCGACCAGCGCGTGTCCGCGATCCATGCCCGCCCCTCACCGCAGCCTGGGCTGCCTGCGCCCGAAACGCCGGATGTTCCGGCGTACCCGTTCGCGCTGCTCCGGGGCACAGGCCCAGCCCCGGCGCTCCAGCACGTCGCGGATCCGGAGCAGCAGGTCCGCGGTGTGGCACTGGAGCAGGTGGATCGTGGCCGGGACCACCTCCCAGCCCGCCGCGCGCATGAGCGTGTACCGGGCCCGGTCACGGCCCGCACGGAGGGGCCCGGAGTGGTACCGCAGGCTGTCGTACTCCACCGCCACCCGGTACCGCGGCCACCCCAGGTCGGCGTGGAACACCCGGCGGTGCACCGGCACGGGGCACTGCACCACCGGCGGGGGCAGTCCGGCCTGCCGGACGACCGCCCACAGCCGGCTCTCGGCGGGGGACCGGCTCAGCGGCGACGCGTACTCCACCGCCGTGCACAACCGCTTGAACCGGGAGCCCGTGAACAGGCCCCGGTGTCCCAGCACCCCTGACGGGGCGACCAGCCCCCGGGCGAGAAAGGCGTCCAGCCGTGCGGTGGCCATCGGCAGCGACGGGGCCCGGGCCGCCACCTCCGCCGCGGTGCGCTCCACCGAGGTGACCGGGAGCCCCTCCACCGCCACCCGGTCGGCGGACGGAACCACCTCCCTGCGCACCGCCACCGGCATGCCCCTCAGCGGTGTGCCGGGCGGCAGCGCCACCCGTGGCGGCAGCCGGGTGATCCGCTCCTCGGGGGCGGTCAGGTCCACCCCCCACAGGTAGGCGGCGGTCAGGTCGCGCACCACCGCGTCCGGCGGCAGCACGGGGACGATCGGCCGCAGGGTCCGCAGCAGCAGCTCCCGGTCCGGAAGCCGCACGTGCTCCGGACCGGTGCCACGTTCGGGGCTCAGGGGGTCACCAAGGGTCATGGATCCAGGTTCGGCGGCCGCCCCGCCCGGGACAACCCCCTCCCCGAACCTGTGGAAAACCCCGCTACCTCATGTTCCCCGGCCCCGCCCCGAGCGGCCGTCCCGCCGGGGCCTCGCCGGGCCCTCCCTCCTGGGGCGGGCGAAGGGATCCGGGGCAGGTGCGGGGTCCGGTCGACGGAACACCGTGCCTCCCGCACCCGGCGCCGCGGCCGCCCCGCGCTCCGCTCCCGGATACCCGGCCGGGAGCCCCGGCCCCGCCCCACCGGGGGAGAAGGAACAGGGGGCCACCTGCTACAGCATCGGCCCCGGCCCCGCGGCCAGGTGGATGTGGTCCACGTGGTTCTGGGTGTTGCTGCCCCGGTCGGACAGGCCGCGCCGCACCTGGAGCCACGGCCCCACCGGGTCCTTCGACGCGTTCCAGATGTGGTAGTCGTAGATCAGCCCCTTGACCCCCAGCCGGGCGGCGTTCTGGATGGTCCAGTCGATCACGCCGAGCGCGGTCTGGTGCATGTCGGGGGAGGGGACCCCGCCCAGCGGAGCCATCATGTAGTCCACGGCCATGCCCTGCCCGTGGTCGCTGCCCTCTTCGGGGCGCCACCCCCCGGCACTCAGGTAGAAACCGGGGAACTCCGTCTGGAGGGTCTCGTGGACCTGGCACATGGTCGGGTGCAGCTGCCCCAGGGAGGAGCAGTCCACGATCGCCCCGCCGCCGAACACCACCCGGCTCGGGTCGAACTTGTAGCGCCCCTCCTGGTCCACCAGGTGAACGCTCACCACCCGGCGGGCCTGGTCCAGGCTGGTGACGTCCGCCCCCGCACAGTAGATGCCGCCCGCGTCGCGCCCGCACTCGGGGAACTCCGCGATCGCGATCGCCGCGGCCGTCCCCACCTGCGTGTTCCCGTCGTCCTCGCCGTCACAGGCCACGTCGCCCCAGTGCCGGGACCCGTCCGCCTCCAGCTCCTTCTGGCAGATCGCCCCGCGCACCTCCACCCGCACGATGTTGCCGTTGCGCCCCATGACGTTGTCGCTGGCCCGGATGTCGGTGACCACCGCGTCGTTGGCCCGGGCGTACTCCTCGGCGCGCTCGCGGGCCACGTCCTCGTCGAACAGGGGCATGGGGAAGCGCCCCTCCACCAGGTCCTCGGCCGCGGACTCCTGCAGGGCGCTCACCGCGGCCAGTGCCGCGGCGTCCGCAGCTGTCTGCACCCGGGAGCGCTGGTCCCCGGCCGCGCCCACGCGCACGAACAGCATCGTCAGCGCCAGCAGGGCCAGGGTCAGCCCGAACAGGAGCAGCATGTTGGCCTGCCCGTCGTCGCGGCGGCCGAGCAGGTGGCGTCGTCGGGGGGCGGAGGGCAGCGGTCCCATGCTGGCGTCCCAGGGGTGCAGGGGGCGGGAGGGGAGACAGGGGGTGGCAGCGGGTGAGCGCCCGGGTACGGCGGTGCCACGGGGCGCAGCCTACCCCGAGGTCGGCGTGACCGGTAGGGGAACGGCGGGCCCTGTGGACGGGCGGCCCGTGGCCGGGTGCGGCCGCCGGGGGTGCACCGGGCCGGGAACGGGGGAGGGCGGTGTTCGGCATCGGTTCCGTGACACACCCCGGTTTTCAGCGCGTGTGTCCGACAAAAACCGACTCCAATGGAGAGGATGGACGCTGTCCGACACATTCCGTACCAACAGCTCCACCGCACGTTCGGCGGTGGCCCGGTTACCAGAAGGCGAGAGTATGAATCCCCGTACTCCGATGACAGCGGCAGAACAGGACCGGTCCCTTCGTCGGATCGGGACGGCGCTACTGGACGCCGCCCCGCAGGACTGGACCAAGCTCCGCCTGGTGTACGCGGGCCTGGTCGACTGCGAGTCCGTCCACATGGAGGCCCTGGGCCCCGACGGCAGGGCCATCGGCTGCGTCCCGCCCCTGGAGCTGCTCGACGAGTTCCGGGAGCTGCGCGCCGGTATGGCCCGCCCCCTCACCGGTACCTGGTACACGGTCTACTACGACCTGGAGCGCCCGGCCCGCTACCGGGTCCGCTACGACCACGACAACGAGCCCCACTTCGACGAGCCCCGGGACAACGCCAGCTACCTGCTGGACCTGGAGCACTTCCCGCGGGACCGCGCCCACATGCCGGACTGGCTGCTGGAGCGCCTGGAGGGCGACCTGGTCCCGGAGTCGGTGTCGCCGTGGATGGCACTGGCCACCCCGGGCGCCTCCCGCGAGGCCCGCATCGACCCCGGCGACATGACCCCCGAGGAGATGATGGACACCGTCCAGGAGATCGCCGACCGCACGATCGCCGCGGTCTGGGACCGGTGGCGGGAGATCGTCATCGACCACAAGGCGCTGGTCGGCGTGTCCTCCACCCGGGTCGAGGTCCTGCGCGAGGGCGGCCGCGAATGGGACCTGCTGCCGCCGGAGGCGTCCAGGCTGCTCACCCGGCTGCGCACCGGCATGTACCAGCCGGGCAAGGGCACCTGGTTCACCGCCCGGCTCACCGTCAAGGAGACGCGCGAGATCGGCGTCCACTTCGACCACGGCAATCCGCCGGAGTTCGACGCCGAACCCGACCCCCGGGACTTCTACCGGGACGCGGTGCGCTTCCCGCGCAGCGCCGACCACATGCCGGACTGGCTGTTGGAGCGGCTGGGCCGCGCCCAGCGCATGGTCCGGGTCGAGGGCGGCGGACGCGACCCGTTCAGCGGAGCCGCCGGTTGATCGCCGACCACAGGTGCACGTCGGCGACGGTGACCTTCAGGTCGCCGTTGGCCAGCGGCGACGCGGTCACCGAGCGCACGTAGGGCCCGCGGCTCCAGCGCCGGGCGGTGTGCCCGAGCACGCTCGCGGCCCCGATCCGGCTCATCGCCCCCGCCGGGCCGGCCAGCAGCCGCACCTGCCAGGAGGCGCGCAGCCCGTCGACAGCGGTGTACTCGGGATGGGCCAGCAGCGGCGGGCTCCCGGCCAGCAGGCGGCCCTCGGTGGCCAGCGGGTACCGCTGCCCGGCGTCGGTGCCCCGCACGACCTCCACCGAGGCCTCCACCCCCTCGGGCAGGGGTTCGGTGAGCCGGAACGCGAACCGCAGCCGGTCGCCGCGGCCGGCCGCGCGCACCCGGACGTCCTCGACCTCCACGGTGGGCGTCAGCGCCGAGGTCGCCAGGCCCAGCCGGTCGTTGACCGTGTAGTAGGGGCGCACCCGCGACCCCGGTCCGCGGGCGGGCCGCACCTCCTGGGCGGGGTACTCGATGATCTTCTTGTAGCCGACGACCCCCGGCAGGTGGCGGCCCACGGTGCACTCGGCGCCGTTGGACAGCACCAGCCGCATCTCCCACGTCTCGGAGTCGCCGTGGCGCCCGCGCACCACCGCCTCGGGGTCGATGACGGCGGTGAACAGCCCGCCGATCGCCACCGGTGACGAGAACTCCCGCAGCGTCCGGGGCGTGGTGCGCAGCCGCACCACCATGCGGGCGCGGGCGTCGGCCTCCTCGTGCCCCAGCACCCGGCCCTGTACGGTGATGAGCCCCTCGGCGGCCTCCACGTGCTCCACCTCGGCGTGGTGGGCGGACCGGCGAACGTGCAGCAACAGGCCGCCCTTCGCGGAGCGGGTCGGGATCACCAGGGACAGCTCCGGCGTCCGCCGGGGCGACAGCGGGTAGCCCTGCTGGTGGATCTCCACGTCCGTCACGGGGCTGATGAGGTCGCCGTCGACGCGGGTCACCTCCCAGGTCTCGGCGGTCAGCCGCTCCCGGGCCGGGTCGACCACCACCTGTCCGCGCCAGTCGGGGGCCAGGGTGACGCGCTTGTCGGCGCGCACCAGTTCGACCAGGTCGGGCGGGTCGGTGAAGGACAGCGTCACCAGTCCGTCGCCGCCGGCGCGCACCCGGCAGGAGACGGGGGGCTCGGCGCGCGGCGCGGGGATCCGGGGCGTGATGTCGGAGGCGGTCAGCGGTGTCCCGGCCAGGTCGGCGAACAGGCCCTCGTGCAGGCGCACCACGTTCGCGGGGTCGAACCGCTCGGAGTCGGCCAGCGCCGCCGCGGACATGCGCCGCCGCAGCCGGTCGTCGGCCATGAGCCGGGACATGCCCTCGGCGATGCCGTTCACGGACTTGTTGGGCACCAGGAAGCCGTCCTCCTCGTCGCGGATGATGGAGGCGGGCCCGTGCGGGCAGTCGGTGCTCACCACCGGCAGGCCCGAGCGCATCGCCTCCACGATGGTCATCCCGAACGGCTCCTCGCTGGAGGTCACGGCAGCGAACGCGCCCTGCACCCATGCCTCCTCGACGTGGCTGTGCGGACCCATGAGCCACACCCGGTCGTGCAGCCCCAGCGAGTCGACGAGTTTGGCCAGCGCCCTGCGGCGGCCGCCGCGGCCGTAGATGCGCAGCGTCCAGTCGGGGTACTCCCCGGCCAGGGAGGCGAACGCCTTCACCAGCAGGTCGTGCCGCTTGCTGGGTGCCAGCCGCCCGGCCGAGACGATGGTGCGGCTGTTGTGCCCGTTGGCGGTGAACGGCGGCGCGGGGACCGAGTTGGGGATGGACAGCACCCGGACCCCGGGCAGCGGCATGTTCCGGGAGTAGGTGCGGGCGTCGGCCTCGGTGACCGTCACGAAGGCGTCCAGGCCCGCGTACTCGCGGGCCATGACGCGCAGCAGCGACTCGGAGTGCTGCTCGTAGGTGAGGTGCTCCTGGCCGATCTTGACCACGTGGTCGGGGGCGCACCTGGCGATGACGATGTTGAGCCCGGGCCGGGTGCCGACGATGACGTCGGCGTCGGTGGTGGTCAGGTACTGCTCGAGCCGGTCGTCGGTGAGCCTGCTGTGGGTGGAGCCCCGGGTGTCCTCCGGCGGGAAGAGGACGGGGGGCAGGCCGGCCCGCTCCGATCCCTCGTACAGCGGTCGGCCGCCGACCCCGGTGGAGCCGTCGTGGTCGCGCACGTCGACGAGCGGGCGCAGGCCCACACCCGGGGGCATGGGCAGGGCGGGCTCGTCGCGGTGGCGGAACACCGAGACGACCTCGACGTCGTGCCGGGCGGACAGGGCAGCCGCCTGGTTGGCGACGGTGCGGATGGTGCCCCCGATGCCGTACATGTCGTTGATCAGATAGGCGATCTTCACCGGGCCCCCGTGTTCTCGGGGCCGGTCCGCGCCCCCGCACGGACCGGCTCCGGAGCTTGCCTTCCCGCACCGGGCGCTCCCGCCGCCGGGGCGGCGGGAGCGGTGCAGGAATGAACAGGCTAGAAGCGCCGACAGCCCCCGACGTGCGCTCATGCGCATTCCTGCCGGAAGGTTTGCCCCGGTATGCGGGTGTTTTGCGCGCTGTTCACGGAGGCGGCTACCCGAGGAGGAAGGGCGGAAACGGAACGAGGCCCCGCCCCGGAGGGCGGGACCTCCCGCAGGCCGCGTGCCAGGGGCGTGCGCGCCGTCCGCGCCCGCTCTCGCGGACGCCGCGCCACGGGTCCCGCGTCCGCCGGCCTCAGGGGTCGGGCGGAGCCGTGGCGCAGGGGAGGACCGGGAGCACTCCCGGACAGGCCGGGGGGCACGGGACAGCGTGTGGAGACACCCCGGTCCTCGGTCCCGGATGGTATCCGGCCTCATCGCCGTTCGCGGGCACGGCGACCACCCGAGGTATGCGGACCCCGGCTCCGACCTGCGAATCCCCATCGCGTGTCCACATCCGGCCACGCCCCTCCGGAGGGCGCGGTCCCTCCCCGTGCGGGGCCGTCCCGGCAGGGTCGGCCAGGGCCGGGGACCCGCGGCCCCTCCCGCGCGGGCCGTTCGGGGACCGGCGGTCCCGGGCGCGCTCCCGGCCCGGGAGAGGGGGAGGGCCGCGTCCCCGGCAGCCCCGCGTTCCGCATGACCGTGACGGTCCCCAGCCAGCCGCGGTCGACCGGGCGGTGCACCGTGCCGGGGCCGTACCGCAGCGTCGAGCCCGCGGTGGGGGCGTCGACCGCGACGCCGTCCGTGTGCACCTCGCCCGAGCCGACGGCCGCGACGCAGGCCTCCGGAGAGGCGGTGTGTACGGGGGCGTGCCGCCGTGCAGCCCGTCAGCGCGCGCTCCTCCGAGGACGACCCGCGGGTGATCATGTCCGGGCCGGGGCGCGAGACGCGCAGGGTGGCGCCCGGATCGTAGGGGTCGTCCAGATCCAGGACCCGGGCCGGGCGGGCGTCGAACACCGGGGTCCGGCAGCCAGGTGAGGTAGGGGGCCGTCTGGGCGCGGGGGTCGTCGGAGGGGCGCGGTCGACACGGGCGGTCGACGGTCTCCGGTGAAGAAGGCCCCCGGCGGTGGGCCGGACCCGTGGGCGCGGGACCCGTGGGCGGGACCGCCGAGGTCGGTACTCCGGACGAGAGGGTACGGTGGACGGTCTGCGGCGGTGGGCGCCCCATGACCCCGCCGCCTCCCACCCCGGCCCGGTCCGGATGGCGTGCACCCTTCGGGCCGCTACCGGGATGACCGCGGGACCGGCGCCGAGGACGTCGCCGCCCGCCCCCTCTCCGCCTCGGGCGAGACCGCTGCGGATCCGTCCTCGAGGGCGGACCGGAGACCTGCTGTGTGCGGTCAGGGGAGACCGGGGCTGTGGTGGGCGGTCACGAGGGCCCGGAAGGGGCCGTGGTGGAACTCCGGGACCGGAGACGACCTGAGCGCCGGACGCCGGTCGTCCGGGGTCCCGGGGACCACCGCCGGAGCCCGGAGCGGGCAAAGGTTCACCTGCGCCCGACCGCTCGGCCCGTGCGGGTTCCGTGCCTGGTGGGGCCGGGATTCCCGGTGGGGGGCCGGGTCTCCGGCTGCCCCCGTAGGGCTCGGAGGGGAGCGATAGGGTGCCGCGAATGGAAGGGAGACGGCTATGACCGGACCTGCGCGTCCATTGCTGTGGGGGCTGGTGGCTCCGGTGGTCGCGGTCGCCCTGGCGGTGGCCCTGATGATGCTGCCCGGCCGGGAGGAGACCGGTCCGGTCGGGGACCGCGGCCAGACGATGGTGGAGTCCATCGCCTGCGCGGAGACCATCGTGGAGGGCGAGATCACCGCCGTTGAGGAGATGGCGCTCTCGTTACCGGAGACGGCGGATCCGCCGGACCCGCAGGCGGGGCAAGAACCCATGGTCGAGCTGACGATCGCTGTGCGGGAGTGGATCAAGCCCGCCTCCGGCGGGGAGACGACCCGGGTGACCGTCCTGGACCCCGCCTATGCGAACCCGGGGGATTCCCTGGAGGAGGGGATGGACGTCCTGGTCACGGTGCCGAGGACGGTCGGGTCCTCGGCGGTGGTCCGTCGGGGCGCCGACATCTCGCGGGAGCGGGAGGCGGTCATGCGGGACCTGCCCCGCGCCGAGGGAGTGGAGTGCCCCGAGGAGTGGGGCGGACCCTGACGGGTCTCACCTCGGGGCGGCGCGTCCCCGTGCCCGTCCGCGGTGACGAGCCGGAACGGCCTGGCGGTGGTGTTCTGGCCCCGGGGTCGTGCGGGTGGGCGGAGGCCGGACAGCGCGCGCTGCCGGACGTGGGAGCACGCGTCGCACGGGGCCACCGGGAGGCGATCGTCGGTGAACGGCCCGACCGGGCGCAGCGGCAGGTCGGGGACCGCACCGGCGGAGACGGGGTCCCCCATGAACGTGAACACGCTTGTCCGGCGCAGGACCGACCACCTACGGCAACGCCGAGGGCCTGTAGGGCGTTGAGGCCGCAGGTCCCCCTGGGGCGCTGCCGTCCGCGCCACCCCCGATCGCGAGGCAGGCCATTCGCCCTACCCGCGCACCGGGTGGGTGGACCTTCTCGCCGTGCTGAAGGGGCGCTGACCGGTCATCGCTGCTTCGGGCAGGAGAAGTGCGGTGACGGGCCGGCGCGCCGCCGCCGCGTGGGTCCGCTCCGGTCAGTAGGAGCCGCTGCCCTGCCAGTAGGACCAGGCCGCGCAGGGGGTTCCATGGGCCTCACTGATGTGCTGCAGACCCCACTCGATCTGCGCCTGGGCGCTGTCGCGGAACCCCGATGGCAGGCTTCCGTGCATCCCTGGCACGAAACCCGGGATACCGACGGCTCCGGTGTCCGGATCGGTGACCGTGTGGTCCCAGTGCGACATCGCTCCCCAGAGGTTGCTCAGGCACTGCCACTCGGTGTCGCGCCAGCTGTAGCCCTCGGCGAGGCTCCGGGCGATGTTCTGGTTGTCGAGCCGGTTGGGGTTGCCCTGTCCCCACTCGTACGCCTCGGGCTCCTCCGGCCGATCGGCCTCCACCCAGGTCTCCCCGCACGAAGGCCCGCGCACGAGGCACACCATCTGCCGCACACCCTCGTTGAAGGTCTTGCTCAGCTCCAGCTGATACACCGCGACCATCACGGCCGCGACGAGGATCAGGACGGCAGCGGTCTCGGTCAGCGCGGCCCCTCGGTCTCCGCCGTGGGAGTCCGAAGGCCACAGCCAACGCCAGATTCTCGGAGGCCCATTGCGTTCCCCCGCACGTCCCGCAGGCCGCGAAGGCGTGGGCCTCCGAGACTCCCCGAAGCGCGTGTATCGGGAGGCGAACAAAACAATCTCCAGTGGTAGTCGGGGGCGATCAGGAGATGGGAATATCTTCGATCGGCTCGAACCCAGGAACTTCTACAGTTATCGTCTGGGCTTCGCTTGCCACAGAATAAGTGGACCAATAAGCGACTTGGCCTCCTGGGTCCAGTCCGGTTTGGATATTATTTGATGTGTTTCCGGAGCAAAGGCACATGCCGTGACTGTCCATCACTGGGTAATACTTTTCTCCAGATTCTGGGCTCGTTATTGTAACGCCAGAGAAGCTGGAGCCAGAGTAGATATAGGTGGATCCGGAAAGCCAGGTCAGGACTTTTCTTTCGCTGCTGTCGTTCTCGATGCTCCAGGTAACGAACAAAAAGGAGCTGCTCTCATCTCTCCGGGCTTCGTGTACGGCAGCAGAAAGGCCGGAGGATCTTGTCTCGCTGCTCTCTGCTGATCCCAGGGTCTCAAGGTTTTCTGTGCCGGAGTGCATCGTTGCGCTGGCGGCAGAGGTTGTCATGAGTGAAACTGAAATCAGCGCTATGCTGATTCCTGGAAGCCGAAAGTTTTTCATTTTGTCTTACTTCTCAAACGTGACACTGACTCTTCGGTTGCGTTCCCGGCCTTCTTCGGTGCTGTTGGTTGCTATGGGGTCACTGGAGCCATGGCCCTTTACTTCGAAATTTATCCCTTCCCGCGTGATGAGCTCTTCGAGCTTTTCCTTGACTGCTTCTGCTCGCTCTTCCGAGAGTGGAATGTTGGTAACATCGCTCCCTGTATTGTCGGCGTGTCCGTCAATGTTAACAGTTGTAGCGGACGCGTCATCTACTTCCAGTGCAACCTGTTCGAGAATTTCCTCGGCCTCGTCGTTTAGATTGGAGCTGTTGGTTTCGAAGAGCACGTCAGAGGATAGAAGGATGCTGACTTCTTCCTCGCTTTCTGTGCGACCGGTGCTGCCCTCGATGTTTTCTGAGATGTTTGTCAGGGGGAGAATCTCGGCTTCGCCGAGGCCAGAGTTCTCTAATTTTTCTGTTGAATCGGTAATGGGGATATCTGGAAGGGGTGGGGTGAGTGGTGTAGTGACGGTCATGGAAGCCGTGTCGCTTTCCGGCTCAGGAAATATGACCCACATCTCCTCGGTTGCGCCAGCTTCCAAGGGCCCTTCGAGGGCGGAGCAAAAACAGGAGCCGTCGGACTGTCGATAGCTCAGATGGCGGGAGCGAGCCTGTGGGTCAAGAAGGGATACGCCAGCAGCTGTATATTTGTCTTCTGCGCTGGCGAGACCATCGTAAAGCGTGAAATTCTCCGCTGAGTTGTTAGTTATTCCAAGTCGAAGCCTAAGGAGATCTCCACCTACCCTTTCCAGGGCATAAATATCTACTTGAAGGTCGCTACCGATCGCTGCCGCGGATGTTGTGCTGCTTGCTATCACCTCAGGATGTTCTCCTGGGGTGATCGGCGTAGACGGGGAATTTCCTGGGGGGTGGGGTGTCTCTATTCCTCCGCTAGATGTCTCTTCTGGAGATATAACGCATCCTGAAGTGAGAATCAATGCGACATGAAGCGGTGTTATTCTTGCCGCTAGTAGCTTCCTTGTTTTCTGTTGCTTTCTTTTGTTTTTTTGTGAACTTCTGCTCTGGTTTCTTGGTGTTTGCTTCATTTTGTTGTGGTCTCTATTTACCCGGGATCGGTGTTAAGAACCGCATCGATGTTTTCGCCGATGGACCCGGAGATGTTGGAGACCAGTCCGAGGCTATAGATGGCCACGGCGATAGCGGCTACCAGAATGACGATGGCGACGTATTCGACGAATCCGGCACCGTCATCGTTCTTCTGCGAGGGCGGGACGATCAGGGCGTTCAGGGTCGCCCACAAATTTTTCATCGGCTTTTTCATGGGGGTCAGCTCCTTGGGGGAGGAGAACGGGGGCGGTCGGCTACTTCTCCGTAGCCCACAGCCATGTATCTCTATGGCCTGGCGGCCTTTGTCAAGCGAGCCAAGGGCCAGGGCCCACCGGCATCGGCAACGCGGCTACAGCACGGGGCTCCTGCGCACACAGTCGCCCCGGGACTCCCACTATCCGGCACGGACCCCGGCCATAGGCCCTGATCTGACCGGAAACGGTCACCCTCCTTCACGATGCCCGTCGAGCCCGACCGCCACACGTTTTCCACAGGCGCTTCCCGTCGCCGGGGAAAGCCCAGGTGGGAGCCCTGTCCCCGGCTCCCCGCCCGCTTCCGGACGTGGAGTCACTCTCGGTCGGAACGCCCGTGAACTCGTATAACGGTCGGTGTTCGACAGGTCACCATCATCCCAGCCGCCCCTCGATAAGTCATCACCAGGCGGGCATTTCGCGATCGGAGCACCCTCTGAACAGGACTGATGCTCCTTCGCGGTAGTCGCCGCGAATCCCGTGGCCCCGAGCTCTTCACCTGTTCCTCCGTGTACAGCTGCCCGGTGTTCACAACTGTCGGAATCGGCTCTCCCGCCGGCGAACGCCCGAAAAGGTGTTCTGGTGTGACTTCAAGGGGCTGGTGTGTCCCATGGGCACGTTCGGCCAGTGGCTCGGGCCGTGCGCGGCCCGCCCCGGCGCCTGTGGCCGGTGGGGTCCCCCACCTCTCCCGCCTCTCCCTCGGCCCGCGACGCGGACAGGCGGACACCGGATCCCCGGGTCTTCGAACCCGGGGCGCGGTCCACGGGTGGCCGGTGCCGGCTCCTCGGCGGCGCTCCGGGACGGGACGCCCCCTGACCGCAGGAGCCCCCGCCCCGTTCGCGCCACAGCCCCCGCCCCGGACGCCGAAGGGCCGGGCACCCCCTACCCGGGGTGCCCGGCCCTCCACCTTCCCCACCCGGGAGGGGCGACCGGCGCCGCCTGCCAACAGCGCCCTTCGGCCGCCACCCTTGCCCGGTGTCCCCCCGGACGGGGACGGGACTCATCCCAGACCGGCGACCTCCGACAGCAGCTCGAAGGAGCGCAGACGGGCCTGCTTGTCGTAGATCATCGACGACACCATCAGCTCGTCCACACCGGTGTCGGTGACGAACAGCTCGAGCTTGCGGCGCACCGTTTCCGGGGAACCCACGAACGAGTAACGAAGCATGTGGTCCAAGCGTTCCCGCTCCCCGGGCCGCCACACGGTGTCCAGCGAGTCCACCGGCGGGCGCAGCAGGCCGCGCGCCCCGCGCACCGTCCCGAGGAAGGCCTGCTGCATGGTGGTGAACAGGCGCGCGGCCTCCGCGTCGGTGTCGGCGACGAACGCGTTCACCCCCGCCATCGCGTACGGGGTCTCCTGCTGGCGCGAGGGCGTGAAGTTCTCCCGGTACGCCTTCAGTGCCTCGTACAGCGCGTCGGGTGCGAAGTGCGAGGCGAACGCGTACGGCAGCCCCAGCTGCGCGGCCAGCTGGGCGCCGAACAGGCTCGACCCGAGGATCCACAGCGGCACCCGCAGGCCCTCGCCGGGGACGGCGCGCACCGGCTGCCCCGGCTCGGCGGGCTCGAAGTAGGACTGGAGCTCCTGCACGTCGTGCGGGAACGCGGAGGCGGCGGTGTGGTCGCGGCGCAGCGCCATCATGGTGCGCGGGTCGGTGCCGGGGGCCCGGCCCAGGCCCAGGTCCACCCGCCCCGGGTAGAGGGACTCCAGGGTTCCGAACTGCTCGGCGATGACCAGCGGGGAGTGGTTGGGCAGCATGACGCCGCCCGCGCCGACCCGGATGGTCGAGGTGCCCTCGGCGATGAAGCCGAGCGAGACGGAGGTGGCGGCGCTGGCGATCGCCTGCATGTTGTGGTGCTCGGACAGCCAGAAGCGGCGGTAGCCGAGCGTTTCGGCGTGCCGGGCCAGGTCGCGGGCGTCGCGCAGGGCCTGTCCCGGGGTGGATCCCTCGGTGATGCTCGCGTGGTCGAGCACGGACAGGGTGATGGGCATACTGGTCCCCCGGGTGTTCGATGATCGTCGAATATCGAAGATACACCCGTCCCACTATGCTGGTGCGGGCAATCGGTGTGAGGAGGTTCGCGTGGCGGCGAGGGAGCAACACCATCCACCGCTCGACGGGGTCGAGCTGGTGACGGTGCTGGCCGCACTGGCCGAACCCACCCGGTTGAAGATCGTGCGGATGCTGGCGGCCAGGGGCGGTGAGCGCGCCTGGAAGGACATCGACCTGCCGATCGCGCAGTCGACGCTGAGCCACCACCTGAAGATCCTGCGCAACGCGGGCCTGGTGCAGAGCCGCACGGAGGGCACCCGCTGCTTCATCTCGCTGCGCGAGGGGGACGTGTCCGAGCGGTTCCCGGGGCTGCTGGAGACGGTGCTCTCCTGCGAGGGGGGCGTGTTCTCCTGCGGGAAGGGCGCCGCGGACGAGGGCGGGAACGCGGTGCCGTCCCCGGGCGGTGGGCGGGCGCTCACATAGCGGGCCGGTGGGGCCGGCCCTCCGGCGGGGACCGAACACGGCGCCGTACGGTGGCCGACGGGGCGTCGGTGCCGGGTTCTCGGTGCCCGGTCCCCGTTTCCGTTCCCCGGAGCCCGGACGCCCGTCCCGATCCGGACCGCCCCGGCTCCGGCCTCTGTCCTGCGCGGGCGAGGAACGAAGGGGCGAGCGGAACCCGGCACTCCCGGGAGTAGGAGTGAACGGGAGCGCGGGGTGCCGCCCGCCTCCGGGGCGGATGGGCCCCGGACACCCACTTTAGAGGAAAGGGCGAAGGCCCGGACGTATTCGAGAAAACATCTGCACCCTCACGAAAAAATGGCAGGTGGTCCCGCTTTCTCCCCCAGAGCGGGCCCACCTGCCATCCCCCGTTGCATTCTGGCATGTGGGGGGCCGGGTTCGGAAAAACGAGTTTCTTTCCTCGGCCCCTGGCCCTGTTCTATACCTTCACTCGAACCCTGTGCAAATGAAGTGTTCGAACGCGTTCGTTCACGGCTCCCGGCGGGTGCCCGGCATGCGAACACGGGGGCGCACCCCTCTCGACGGGGGCGCCCTGACCGGTCGCCTCCCCTTCCCGGAGTCGCTGCTCCGAGTATGCACGAGAACGCGTGACCGCGGTGCCGTTCCGGAGAACACGCCCATGGGGATCGGCGCACCGCCGGGCGGACGGATGCCGCGGCGACGGGATTACCACTGAGGGCGGGGGAGCGGGCTTCGGGTGCGGATGGGATGTTCGTCCGGGGTGAATCGGTACGGAACGCCCGCGTTGTCGGTGGCGCGCACCACACGCTCTCGGAGATGGTTTTCTTTGCCGTTCTTCTGCACTGGAATTCCTGCCGGGCGGGTTCTCCTTTTTGTCGCCCGCTCCACCGTCCAGGGCACCGCCGGTCCGTCGCGGGTCCCGCCCGCGGCGTCCGCCCGCCCACCGCCCCGCCGGCCGCTTGCGGGCATCGGCTGACGGCACCGGCACCCGGCAGCCGAGCCGGGGCCTGTCCGCTCCCGTCCCCATCGGCCGCGACAGGACGGTGCGGCCGGTCTCCCGGCCCGGTCGCCGGGGCACCGAGCCGAGCCGGGGCGGGAACGCGAGCGGGGAGCAGGGGGGAGGGGAGTGTGCGGACCGGGAGCGGGCCGAGAGCCTGCGGCGGACACCGTCCTCCTGAGCGGGGACGGGGCCGCTGCCGCCGCTGACCGCCTTCGTCGGCCGGTGTCGGACCGGCCCGGGGCGCGTGTGCGGGCGCGGGCGGCGGCCCGGCCCGGTGTTCTCCGGGGCGCAGGCCTCGGGTCCCCTTCGGGACAGGGTGGCCTCGGCCACGCTGACCGTTTCCGGTCAGCCATTGCCGCTGGGCCCCCGGGTCCGAAAGAGTGTTGCGGAAAAATGTTCCACCAAGCCGTGTGCCCCCGCCGCCTCCCGGCCTTTGCGAGACCTCCGGCCCCGGCGGGGAGAGGACGACAAGGGGTGCCCCGTGGTCCACATCGGTTCCGAGGTCGGCGGTCACCGCTTGACCCGCCTCCTCGGCGCGGGCGGTTTCGGCACCGTCTACCTGGGCGAGCACCGCGACGGGCACCGGGCCGCCGTCAAGGTCCTGCACCGCCACCACCTCGGCGACCCGCGGGTGCTGGAGCGGTTCGAGCGCGAGGTCCGGTCCGCCCGGAAGGTGCGGCAGTTCTGCACCGCGCGGGTGCTGGACGCCGACCCCGGCGCGAGTCCGCCGTGGATCGCCACCGAGTACGTGGACGGGCCGCCGCTGTCCTCCGTGGTCCGGGAGAGGGGCCGCCGCGCGGAAGGGGATCTGCACCGGCTGGCGGTCTCCACCGCCACCGCGTTGGTGGCGATCCACGAGGCGGGAGTGGTGCACCGCGACTTCAAGCCGGACAACATCATGCTGGGCAGGGACGGGGTCCGGGTCATCGACTTCGGGATCTCCCGGATCCTGAACCCGGAGGACTCCGCTGACCTGGCGAGCTCCATCATGGGCACCCCGCGGTACATGGCCCCCGAGCAGTTGCGGGGCCGGGCGGTGACGCCCGCCATCGACCTGTTCGCCTGGGGAGCGGTCATGGTGTTCGCGGCCACGGGCCGGCCCGCGTTCGGGGCGTCGGAGCCCGCCGCGGTCATGCAGCAGGTCCTGCACGGGCGACCCGACGTGGAGGGGCTCCCGGACGATCTGCTCCCCCTGGTCCGGCGCTGCCTCGAGAAGGACCCCGAGAACCGCCCGACCTCCTGGGACGTGCTGGTGGCGCTGCTGGGCCGCGCGGGCGGGGCGCCCGGGCCGCGGGCCCCGAGGGGAGGGGCCGCCGGAACGCGGGCCACCGGGGCACGGGCCGCCGCGACGGTCACGGCGGGGCTCCCCGACACCGTCGTCCTGACCGGGGAGGAACTCCGGGGGATCCTCGGAGAGGAGGAAGGCGACCCCACCGCCACCACCGTCGTCGTGCCGGTGGAAGAGGTCCGCGAGGCGTGGGAGGCGGTCCGGAGCGCGCACCCGCCCTTCACGTTCGGGGGCGAGGAGTACATCTCCCCGTCCACCCTGGCCGTCGCCTTCCAGGCCAACTGGCGGGACGCCCTCGACCTGCTGGAGGCGCGGGGGAGGCACGGGGAGGAGCGGCTCGCCGCGCTGAAGGAATGGGAGCTGCTGGGCGCCGCCGCACGGCGCAGACTCCAGGAGCCCCTTCCCGGCACGGAGGCCGGGAAGGGGGTCTTCCTCGCCGGGCTGGTGGCCCTGATGGACCCCGGACTGCCGCCGAACTACGACGGCAACAGGTACTCCTGGCACCGGCTGGTGGACGACACGGGGGAACCGGAGGCCTTCCTGGCCAGGCACGAGGAGGCGCTCCGCGCGGGTCTGCTGGACGCCTTCGGCCCGCACCACTGCCGTACACCCGAGGAGCACGGCGACCGTGCCCGCGACGCCGAGGGGAGCGGGCCCGGGTGCGTACGGGGCGCGCCCTGCAGGCGGTACGGGCGGACCGCCGCGTACCTGCGCCTGCTGCTGTCCGCCGCCGACGCCCGGCGCGGGTGGAACGACCTGGTCCGGGACCTTCCCGTCGACGGGCTCCACGTGCCCCTGGACGTTCCCCGCCTGGTCGCCCTCGCCCACCGCGAGGCCGCGTCCCCGGCCTCCGGCTCCGTGGACACGAAGGCACTGGCCACCGACAACCTGGACCTGCTGGGCGAGGACCTGCTGCTCCGCGTGGGCAGGGCCGTCGACGCGGCCCCCGAGCCGGAGAAGTGGGCGGTCGCCACCGTGCTGCGCGAGGCCCGGCCGCAGCTGGCCAGGGCCTTCCAGGCGAGGGCGCCCCTGCAGCTGCGCTCCGAGCGCGCCCGGGTGGCGGGCCGGGCACCCGTCCAGGACGACACGGCCTTCTTCTATGCGGGGATGTTCACCCTGCTGGTCGTCTTCGCCGGGGTCGCGCTCCTCCTGGGGCAGGCAGGGGTGGCCGCGGTCCTGGGAGCGGTCGGTGTCGGGGCCGGTGCGGTGGGCACGGCCACCGCACCGGGGCGCCGTCGGCGCCTGCGGCGGGCCCTGATGGAACAGCAGGCCCGGCGCGATGCGCTGCCGCCGTCCGACGGGGCCGACGCCGAGGAGTACGACGAGAAGGTGCGGACACTGGACCGGGCCCTGGAGGTCCTGATCGAGGGGCGCGGCTGAGCCGCCCGCGCCGGGGAGGGCCGTACCGGCCGGCCGCCGGACGGCCACCGGGCGAACGTGCGACCACCGTGCGGGGGGAGCCGCCCCTGCCGGGGCCGGACCCCGCCGGGAAGGGCGGAGGGGGATCCGGACCGCCGGGACCGGGCCGGTGGACACGGTCGGGGCACACCCTTTTCCCGCATGTTCGGATGATCACCGGAAAAACGTTGCGGAACGGTCGAGAACCCGATTTCGTGCTGGTGTGATCACCCGACCGGCGTGGCCGTGACCGGCCACGGAGCCGGTCGGATCCGGGGTACGGGGGAACGCTGGTGCGCATATCCTTTTTTGTGCGAAGATCGGCAAATAAACTGCCATGAAGTGAACCCCTGATCCTGGACTCGGTTCTCACCGCGGTGCAGGACCCAGGACCCTTCTGCCCTGCCGGCCCCGCGGCGCCGGGGAATGCACGTTCGACATCCACCGAATGCGTGCGCCCCGGGCCCGACGTTCCCGACATCCCGGACTCGGGAGAGTGGAAAGCGAACCCCCCATGGCATCGACCGTCGTCTTACCACCCAATGTCCGGCCCCTCGTCCCGGACGACCCGCCCTGGGTGGGCGCGCACCGGCTGATCGGACGCCTCGGCGACTCCGCGCTGGGCGTCGTCTACGCCGCCCTCACCCCCGAAGGGCACCCGCTGGCCCTCAAGGTCATGGGCGAGGAGTGGGTGTCCGACGCCGACCCCGCCAAGGCCGTCCACCTGCGCCGGGTGCCCGGCTCCTGCACGCTGGGGGTGCTGGACAGCGGTATCCACCGCAACCGCCCCTGGTCCGCGGTCGAGTACCTGCCCGCCCTCGACCTGGCCCGCCACGCCGGGGTGCGCGGCCCCATGGGCGGCGCCGCGCTCCTGGTCCTGGCGGCCGGGACCGCCGAGGCGCTGACGGAGGTGCACGACAGCCGGGTCCCCCACGGCGACGTCAAACCCGGGAACGTGCTGGTCACGGCGACCGGCCCGCGCCTGGTCGACTTCGGGCTCGCCCGCCTGGTCGACGACGGGGACTCGCACACCACCGTCGGCAGCCCCGGCTGGCTGGCTCCCGAACGCTACTCCGGCACCTGCCCCGACGAGGCCTCCGACGTGTTCGCGTGGGCGTGCGCGGTGGTCTTCGCGGGTACCGGCCTGCCGCCGTTCGGCACCGTCGCCACGCAGGCCGAGGCGGCCGCCCGGGCACGCGGCCCCGTCGACCTGTCCGTGCTCAGGCCCGACCTGGCCCGGGTCCTGGAGCGGGCCCTGCACCAGGACCCGGCGCGGCGGCCCCCCGCCGAGGAGGTCTACCTGGAGTGCCTGGCACTGCTGGGGGTCCCCGAGGACACGGTCCGCGAGGAGTGGAGCGACCGCCTCCACGGGTTCGCGCGCACGCACTGGCCGTACGTGGACGTGTCCTGGCACCACCCCGACCGGTGGACGCAGGCGGCCCGCGGACTGGACGAGGAGGCGGCCGCGTCGGGGCGGCGCACCTGGACGCCCGGGACCAGGGTCCGGAACGCCCGGAGGCTGGACAGCACCCGCGATCCCATCACGGGCGAGCTGATCATGGTGCCCGCACCGGACGACGGGCCCGGGGGCGGGTCCGACGCGGGCGACGGATCCGACACGGGTGACGGCGCCGGGCGCGGAGACGGCGGGCGGGGCGGTCGCGCCCGCCGCCGCCGGCGCGGACGACGCGGCGGCGCCGGGCGGGTGCTCGCCGTCGGCGCCGCCTGCTGCTTCGCGCTGGCGGTGGCCGGGGGCGGCGGCTACGTGCTGTTCGACGCCCTGGCCCAGGACGCCGAACCCGTCTCCGAGACTCCCGGAGGCGGACCGGCCGAGCCGCAGGAGAGCACCGCGCCCACCGGTATGGACCTGGTGGCGGCCTCCCTGGACCGGCTCACCGCGGCCGACAGCCTGGAGATGACCATCCTCACCCACGCAGGGAACGGGCAGGGGTACGGTCAGCCGCTGCCCGCGAACACCGCGGTCGCCCCCACCCTGTTCGACCGGGTGCTGTACCGGGCCGAACCCGAGGCGGTGCGCTGGACCAGCACCGTCAGCGGGGCCAGGGCCAGCGACCTGATGCTGGTCGACGGGGAGCTGCTGCACAGCGACAGCACGGCCTGGAACGGTCCCGCCGTGTGGCGTCCGGCGGCCGCCGAGGAACTGGGCGCGTCGGAGGCGGTGTTCGAACTGGACCGGATCCTGGAGCCGCTGGCCCGGGTGGTGGAGACCGGCTCCGTCACCTCGGAGGAGGAGGCGGTTTTCACCGCGCCCGGCCCGATCGAGGACGCCTACGGACACCTGGCGGGGGAGGGTCCGCCCGACGGGGTCGCGGCGGTGCTGGTCGAGGGCACGTTCCGGCCCTCGGAGGCCTCGGCGGAGGAGTCGGTGTTCACGCTGGTGGCGACCGAGGACGGGGAGCCGCTGGCGTTCGCCACCGAGGGCGCGCCCCAGGGCGGGTACGTGCTCAACGGCAGGCCGGTGGCGCAGGCGGTCCCGGTGGCCTTCGCCGAGCCCGTCCCGGCGCCGGAGTACTGGTACACCCGGTACACGTTCGCGGGCCTGGGCGCGGACCTGGACCTGGGGATTCCGGCACCGGAGGAGGTCCAGCGCTAGCGCACCGTCCGCGGGTCGGCGCGTCCGCGGGCATGGAGGACACCGGGGGCCGCCCCGCCGGGGCGGCCCCCGGTCGCGGGAGGGGCCAGGCGGAGGCCGGGACCCGGGCGGGCACCGCACCGGCGCGGACGGCACCGGCGCGGGACCGGTTCCCGCCCGGGCGGGTGTATCCGCTGTCCCGGGCGCCGGGGAAGCGCCTCCTCCGTCAGGGGCGGGGGTGCAGGGAGCTCGGGAGGGCGAACGGCAACCGGGCGCCCCGGGCGCCTCGGACCGCCGTTCCGTCGGAGGCCGGAACGACGGCCCGGGGCGGGGCCGGGGTGCCGGGTCACCGCATGCGGGGCCGGTGGTCAGGAGGTGCGGACCAGGGGTTCGCGCCGCCGCACCAGGCGGCGCATCAGCACCTCGGCGGGACCGCGGCGGCCCGCCCGGCGCAGGGCCTCGGCGAACGCCACCGACACCAGCCAGGTCGCGGTCCCCACGGCGGCCGCTCCCGCGGCGCCCAGGGTCGCACCCAGTCCCAGCCCGTAGGGGGCGAACACCGCGGTGAACACCAGGGACTGCAGGAGGTAGCAGCTCAGTGAGCGCTCGCCCACGGCCGCGACGGCAGTCACCACCGGCCCGGGGGCGTGTGCGACGGGGCGGCGTTCCACGGGGGCCGCGGCGGTGTCCGCGGTGTCGGAGGGGCGGAGCTCCCAGCGGGCGGCGAGCAGGGTGATCAGCGCGGCCCAGCCGACGCCGCCCGCCCAGCCGCCCAGGTCGTGCAGCACCGCCAGCGCACCGTCCAGGCGCGGTCCCACGGCCCACAGCTCCGCCGACACCAGCGCGCTCGGCAGGCCCGACAGCACCCCGAGTCCCAGCCCCCAGGCCGCGGCCGCCCGCAGCAGCGGCCGGTGCGCCCCCGGATCCTCCAGGAACCGGCGGTGACCGGCCCAGACGCCCACCGCGATCATCGGCATGGCCACCAGCAGCATCGTGATCGGCGTGTACAGCGTCCACTCGTGGAACCGCTCGACGGACGCCCCGAGGAAGGTCGGCTCCACCAGGGAGGGCACGGCCGCCGCCCGGTCCGCGCCGTCCCCGCCGTCCGCCGGGATCGCCCACACCGACGCCCCGTGGATCACGGCCGACACCACCGCCAGCACCCCCGCCGTCCACCACAGGGTCACGTCACGCGCCCGCACCAGCCCGACGAACACCAGCAGCGCCAGCCCGTACGCACCCAGGATGTCCACCGGAAGCAGCAGGACGCCGTGGACGAACCCCAGCGCCAGCATCACCCACCCGCGCCGCCGCAGCAGGATGCGCGCCTGCACCCAGCCTCCGCCGGACGCCCGGACCCGGCGCACGATCATCACCGCGCCGTAGCCGAACAGCAGGGCGAACAGCGGGATCGCCCGCCCCGACACCAGGGTGAGCTGGACGAGCGCCACCACCCGGTCGGCGAGGGTGCGGACGGTGTCCGGCCCGGTGAGGAAGAAACCCGCGTTCACCAGCGCGATGAACAGCAGCATGAACCCCCGGGCCAGGTCCGGGGCCAGTGAGCGCCGCCCCCGTCCCGGCCCGTCCGCCCGCGCGGGTCCGACCCGCCCCTGTTCCCGTGCAGCCATCGCTGTCTCCTGTCCCGTCGGGGTTCCGAGGCCTTCGAAACTACGGAGACCGGGCGCCGCGGTCGCTGGGGCGCACCCGCCGATCCCCGGTGGGGCGGGCCCTACCGCGCGGAGCATCCGGCGGTTGACGACGCCCCGCGGGGTCGCGTACGGTTTCGCCCGTGCCACGTGTCCCCGACCACGAGCAGTGGGCCGGTCGGGTCGACGGGCGAGCACACGAACACAGGGAGAGCCGACATGAGCACCCAGCACGCCTGATCCGCGTCCCGGTGCGGCCCTGAGCCGCGCCCGATGCCGACGGCCTCCCGGTCCCCGCACCCCGACCCCGTTCGCGTTCCGGCGCGCCCGCGGACGTCGGCGTGCCCCCCATCCCGAAGCCGTGTCCGCGCTGTCGCGTGCACGGCCCTCTCGGGCGGCCGCCCACCCGCATTCACCTTCCACCGAGAGGAGACCCTTGCCCGACCACCAGAACACCCACGAGGCCCGGGACGCCCGCGGGGCCCACGCCGCTGAGCGGGGCGCCGACGGGGCGGCCGAGCCCGGCGGTCAGGGGCCGCACGCCCGGCCCGAGCCTCACGTCACCGACTTCAACCGCCCCGTGGTCGCGGAGTTCCGCGCCAACGGAGGCCGCGTCGGCGGCATGTTCGAGGGCGGCGACCTGCTGCTGCTCACCACCACCGGGGCGCGCAGCGGCCGTGAGACCACCAGCCCGCTCGGGTACGTCCGTGCCGACGGGCGGCTGTTCGTCATCGCCTCCGCGGGGGGCTCCGACCGCCACCCCGCCTGGTACCACAACGTGCTCGCCCACCCCGTGGTCCGGGTCGAACTGGGTACCGAGGAGTTCACGGCGATCGCCGTCCCCGCCGAGGGGGACGACCGCGACCGCCTGTTCGCCGAAGCGGTCCGGACGGCCCCCGGATACGGCGACTACCAGGCGGGGACCGACCGGATCCTGCCCGTGGTGGTCCTCGAACCGGTGACCGCCGAGGATTCCGGGGAGGAGGCCGAGGAGCCCCCCACCGACCTCGCCGAGGGCCTGGTGCGGGTCCACCGGTGGCTGCGCGGACAGCTGCGCAGGGTGCGCGAGGAGACCGACGTCTACCTCGCGGACCGCGACGAGCGCGCCGCCCGGGAGGGGACCGTCCCCGCGCCCGGGCTCAGCCTCCAGCTGCGCCAGCACTGCCTGGGGTTCTGCGACTCCCTGCGGCTCCACCACGACCGGGAGGAGCACATGTTCCCGGTCCTGGCGGAGCAGCACCCGCACCTGGCCGACACCCTGAAGCTGCTGTCGGAGCAGCACCGCGAGGTCGACCGCATCCGCGGCGGAATCCAGGAACTGCTGACGCAGGTCTCCACCGCCGACCCGGCCGTGTTCCGCGCCGACCTGGAGCGGATGAGCCGGGAACTGGAGGCCCACCTCGACCACGAGGAGGACGCCCTGCTCCCGGTGCTCGCGGAGATCCCCCTGCCGGGCTGACCCCGGCACGGGCGGTCCCACCCGCCCGGACACCGCCGGTCCCGGAGGCCTTCACCGCCTCACGGGGTCGGCGGGGCCCGGGTAGGTAGTGGCGGCGGGGGCACTACGTAGGACCCCCCGGCGGGGTCGAAGTTACGTAGTGGACACGGATGGTCAGGGTCGCCCTCCGTGACGGATCCTGATCCCGGGTGGCCACCCTTCCACATCCCCCGTCCCCCACCATCCCCCCGAAGGGTTCTCCGCACCATGCGCAAGAGCAAGGTAGGCGCGGCCCTCGCGGCCTTCGCCCTGCTACCTGTCATGTTCGCAGCACCGGCCCTCGCGGAGGAGGTCCCGGACTTCCTCGACACCTCCGACACCACCGAGCGCGTCTACATCGTCGTCCTGGACGACGCCGCCACCCCCGAAGAGGTCGCCGAACGCAACGGCGACGACCCCATCGGCGTCTACGAGCACGCCCTCACCGGCTACGCGGCCGAGATGAGCGCGGCCGACGCCGCCGACCTCCTCCGGGACCCGGAGGTGGCCTACGTCCAGGAGGACCAGCCGGTCCACACCTTCGAACAGGACGTGCCCGACGGCATCGCCCGCACCTTCGCCCCCGACAACCCAAGCCTCGCCATCAACGGGCAGGACGACTACGTCCCCGACGTGGCCGTCGCCGTGCTGGACACCGGTGTCGACGGGGCCCACCCCGACCTCAACGTCGTGAAGTCCGTCAACTGCACCAGCGGTACCTGCGTCGCCAACACCGCCACCGACGGGAACGGGCACGGAACCCACGTCGCGGGCAGCATCGGAGCCATCGACAACGGCGAGGGGGTCGTCGGCATGGCCCCCGGGGCGGACATCTGGAACGTCCAGGTGCTCACGGCCGGCGGAAGCGGGAGCCTGGCGGGGATCACCGCCGGAGTGGACTACGTCGCGGCGAACGCCGGGGCCATCGCCGTCGCCAACATGAGCCTGGGCTGCGAGGGGTGCACCGACCAGGCGCTCAGCCAGGCGATCGCCTCGGCCGTCGACGCCGGTGTGGCGTTCGCGGTCGCCGCGGGCAACAGCTCCCGCAACGCGGCGAACTTCTTCCCCGCCAACCACCCCGACGTGCTCACCGTGTCCTCGATGGCGGACTCCGACGGCGCTCCCGGCGGCAGCGGCGGACCCCTCTCCTGCACCCGCGACGCCGACGACACCCTGTCCTACTTCTCCAACTTCGGCCAGGTCGTCGAGATCACCGCCCCCGGCTCCTGCATCCTCTCCACAGCGCCCGGAGGCGGGTACCAGACCATGAGCGGCACCTCCATGGCCTCCCCGCACGCCGCGGGCGGACTGGCGCTGCTGGCCGCCGGCAACGCCAAGCCCGGCGACCGCAACGGGGTCATGGCGATCTACGACACCCTCGTCTCGGCCGGCAACCAGGACTGGAACGACACCTCCGGAGACGGGTACCACGAGCCCCTGCTCGACGTCGGCGACCCCGACATCTTCCCGGCCGACGGCGACGCCGACCCGCCCGGCGGACCGGTCGCCGCGATCACCCACACCTGCGACGACACCACCCTGACCTGCTCCTTCGACGGCTCCGCCTCCACCTCCGACGGTGAGGTCACCGGCTGGGAGTGGGAGTTCGGCGACGGCGCGGGCGACAGCGGCGCCACCGTGGAGCACACCTACGGCGCCGAGGGCGACTACACCGTGACCCTCACGGTCACCGATGACTCCGGGGCGACCGACAGCACCACCGCGACCGTCTCGGTGGGGTCCCCCGGCGGCGGCGAGGGGCCCACGGCCGACTTCAGCGGCGGCTGCTACACCTTCTGGTACATCTGCGAGTTCGACGCCTCCTCCCCCACGGCGGGCGACGCCCCGATCGTGTCCTACGCGTGGGACTTCGGTGACGGGTACACCGGCGGCGGCGCCCGCACCTGGCACTTCTACCCGGGCCCCGGCACCTACGTCGTCACGCTGACCGTCACGGACGCCGACGGCGTGAGCGCCACGGCGAGCAGGACGGTCAGGCTGTAACACCCACCCCATCGCCCATCCCCTGAGCGGCCCCTCCCCGATCCCCCGGGGAGGGGCCGCGTGCGCGGCCGGGGACGGTGGCGGCCGGGGGCGGCGGGTGCGGGCGGCCGGGAGCGGTCAACGGTTTGCCGGGGGGCGTTCCAGGCGCGACGATGTGCGGTATCGGAACAGGACAACGGAGGCATACCCCTCATGACGTCGCACCCCTCGCAGAGCCTCTGCGCGCGCACCGAGCCCCTCACCTCCGATGACCCGCCGGAGGTCGGCGGATACCGGATCGAGGGCAGGGTCGCCGACACCGGCGGAGGTGTCCTGTACGCGGCGCGCCGCAACGGCGGAGAACCGGTGGTGCTCGCCCTGGCGGCGGCTGAGGCCGCTCCCGAGGCGCTTCCCGAGCCCCGGGACGCGGGGGTGTGCGCGGTCGGTGCGGTGGACACGGGTGAGCTCGACGGGCGGCCGTGGGCGGTGCTGCCCGACCAGCCGGGGCCGGACCTGCGCAGGCACGTGGCCGCGCGGGGGGCGCTGCCCGAGTGGGGTGCGGTGATGCTGGCGGCCGCGGTGGCCGAGGCGCTGTCGGTGCTGCACGGGGAGGGGACCGCGCACGGGGAGGTGGGGCCGGACGTGCTGGTGCTCACCGACGCGGGGCCCCGCCTGCTGGACACGGGGCTGGGGCGCCGGGCGGAGGCCCCGGCGGTGCCGGGACTGCGGGGCGTCCCGGGGTGGACGGCTCCGGAGGTGTACGAGGACGGGCTGTCGACGGCGGCGGCGGACGTGTTCGGGTGGGCATGCCTGGTGGTGCTGGCGGCGACGGGGCGGGAGCCGTTCGGCGAGTCGCCCGCGGCCCGTCTGGGCCGCAGGGCGGCGCTGGTGGAGATGGAGCGGCGGGCCCGGCAGGACGCCGTGGACCTGGAGGGGGTGCCGGAGGGCCTGCGCGGGGTGGTCGCGCGGGCGCTGTCGCCCGAGCCGGGGGAGCGGCCCCCGGCGGATGAGGCACTGGCGGCGGCCCTGAGCCACCTGGACGGACGCGACGGGGAGCCCACGGCGGTCCGCCTGCGCGCGGTGCTCCCGGGGAGCGGGGGGAAGGCCGCACGGCGCGGTGGTACAGGAGCCGCCGGGGCCGCCGGGGCCGCCGCAGAAGCCTCTGACGGCGCGGACGCTTCGGACGGCTCGGCGGCGCTGGCCGCGGCGGGCGTCGTGGCCGGTGCGGATGCCCGCCCGGGCGGCGCCGGCGGTTCCGCGGGCGCGGATGACACCACGGTTCTGGAGCCGGGTGCCGTCGTTGACGGCGGCGGTGCGGGTACGGGCGCTTCCGATGCCCCCTCCGGGACGGAGGAGGCGACCGTTCCGGTTGCCGCGGCCGACAGCGGCGGTGCGGGGGGTTCTGGTGGTTCTGAGGGTGCGGACGAGGTGACCGTCCCGGTCACGGGTGCTGCTGTTGATGGCGGTGGCGCGGGCGGCACCGGTGGCCCTGAGGGGGCCGACGAGACGACCGTCCCGGTCGTGGGCGTCGCTTCGGGCGGTGCCGGCGGTTCCGCGGGTGCGGACGACACCACGGTCCTGAACGCGGGTGCCGTGGTCGACCGGGCGGCGGGCACGGGCGGTTCCGGTACCGCTGCGGGCACCGGGGAGACGACGGCCCCGGCTGTTCCCGTGGCCGCCGGCGGGGCGGGCGTTCTCCCGGGCCGCTCCGCCACCCCCGCGGGCGCGGACGACACGACCGTTCCGCGGGTCCCCGATGCCCGGGGCCCGGCCACCGCCGCCGTGCCCGGGGTACCCGCGGCCGGGAGCGCCGCCCCCGCCCCGGGAGGGGGCTCCCCGGGGTTCGGGATCTACACGGACCCGATGACGTTGGAGGGCTCGGCCGTCGCGGGCGCCGCCCCCGCCGCGCCGCCGGTCGCCGGAACGCCACCGGTGCCCGCGCCGGACACGGGGTTCGGCGTACACACCGCGCCGGTCGACGCGACGCCCGCACCCGGGTGGGACGCGCGGGGGGAGGCCGCCGGGACCACCGCCACGATGGTGCGCGACACGTCGACGGGCGACCGGACGGCACTGCTGGTCAACGCGGGCACCGTGGTCGCCCTGCTGATCGGCGTGCTGGTGGTGATGCTGTTCCGGACGGGCGTCCTCTGAGCCTGAGGGGGCGGCCCCGGCGACGCCCGGGGCGGCCGTGTCCGGCTCCGGGCCGGAGCCGGCGTCCGCCTTCCGGGACGAACCGGTGCGCAGCGCCGGGATGCGCACCGGGTACGCGCTCCGGGCCGCGGGCCCGGTGACGGCCACCCGGCCCGCCGTCCCGGCGGAGCCCCGCCGGAGCTAACCGCCGAGAATGGCACCGAGATCGACCTCGGTGCCCAGGAACATCGAGCCGACGATGAGCAGCAGCAGCCCCGGCAGCAGGGTCACCGCGGTGATCATGGTGACACGCGGGTTCAGCCGCTGCGCCTTGCGCCGCATGTACTGGGCGTCGGCGCGGCGCATGTCCTGGCTGATGGTCACCAGCGTGTCGCTGAGCGGCGCGCCCAGCTCCTCGGCCTGCTGGATGGCGGTCACGAACTTGCTCAGCGAGTCGTTGCGGTTGCGGCGGCGCAGCATCTCGAACGCCTCCCGGCGGGAGGTTCCCAGCTCCATCTGGCGCAGCGCCAGCGTGAACTCGTCGGCCAGCACCCCCGGCATCGACTCGGCCACCCGCGCCACCGCCGCCCGGAACGACAACCCCGCGCTGACCGTCACCGCGAGCACGTCCAGGAAGTCCGGCAGCTGGGCCTGCACCCGGTCGGCGCGCTCCTGCGCCTGGACGTACAGGTTCAGGTCGGTCAGCCCCGCGAACGCCAGCACGATGACCCCCAGCAGGGGGTTGCCGGCCAGGAACATCAGCGTCCCCAGGGACCCGTACAGCGCGATCTCGCCGATCTTGCGCCGCAGGTACCGCTCCAGGGTGAGCCCGTCCGGGCGCCCCGCCGCCTCGATGCGCCGGGAGACCGACCGCCGCCGCGACTCGCCCAGCGACTCCAGCACCACTCCCGAGAAAGGCCGCCCCAGCCCCTCGGTGATCCGGTGCAGGACGAACATCCGCTCCTCCTTGGCGGGGGGCGGCGCCGGATCGTCCACCCGCACCCGGGTCTGCGACATCATCAGGAACACCCCGTACACGGCGACCAGGAAGACCAGGGCGGCGGCGGCCGACAGCACGAGGGGCAGGACCCAGGACAGGCTCATCGGAAAAGGCTCCTACAGGTCGAACTTGGTGATGCGGGACACCAGCGCGAAACCGGTGGCGAACAGCGCGGCCACCACCAGCAGCACCCCGACGCCCGCCGGGGAGGTGGTCATGGTGCGCAGGATGCCCGGCTCGATGGCGTTGATCAGGAACAGCGCCCCCACCGACATGAACCCCAGCGCCCACACGGTGCTGGTGGTCTCGCTGAGGATGGTCTGCACCTCGCGCCGGGTCTCCTTGCGGTTCTCCAGGGTGGTGGAGATGTTCCGCAGCGCAGTCACCAGCGAACCCCCGGAGCGGGAGGCCACCAGCAGCGTCGACAGCAGCACCCCCAGCTCCCGGGACGGCATGCGTTCGCGCAGTTCGGCGACGGCCTCCTCGAACGAGGCGCCGAGCTTCATGGACTCGGTCATCCGCCGCAGTTCCTCACCGGCCGGGCCGTCCAGCTCGTCGGCGGCGATCGCCACCGCCGTCGGCAGCGCCAGCCCGGCGGAGGTGGCGTTGCCCAGCACCCGTGCCAGGTCGGGGAGCTGCCCGGTGAACTCCTCGCGGCGCTTGGCCTCGGCCCGGTTCAGGTAGGAGAAGAACAGGAACGCCACCCCCGCCGCGGCCAGCAGCCCGAAGAACGGCGCCAGCACCTGCCACACCACGAGCACCGCCAGCAGCGAGCCGCCGGCCAGGGCGACCACGAACGTGGACACCTTCAGGTCCGTGCCCGACCGGGCGATCCGGCGGGACAGCCGGGCGCCCCACTGGGTGCGGTGCAGGGCCTGCTCCAGCCGGGCCATGGGGGTGGACGCCGCGTACTCGGCCTGGTCCAGGGCGCTGCGCGCGGCGATGAGCCGCCGCTGCTCGGCGCTGCTGACGAACTGCCACAGCGCCGCCAGCGCGATGAGCAGCACCGCGGCCAGCCCGGCGAGGATCGCCGCCGTCTGCCAGTTCACCGCGGCTCCTTTCGTGTCGTGGGGGCCGACCGCGCCCCGGCCGCCGCCTTCACTCGCCCCGCCCCTCGGCGGGCGCCACGCCGAACGTCGCCGGCACGGCCTCGCCCGCGTGGTAGATCCGCTCGGCGATGTGCCGGGGCAGCGGGAAGTGCAGGAACCGCCCCTCCACCGCCCGGTTGGGCCCCAGCGGAAGCGCCTCGAACCGCAGCACCGGATCCAGCCGGAACTCCTCGCGGCGCCTGGACGACACCACGCTGATCTCGTTGACCCGCCGGGACCCGTCCGGCCAGCGGCCCAGGTGCACGATGGCGTCCACGGCGTTGTTGATCTGGTCGCGGATCGCCTCGTAGGGGATCCGGCCGTCGCCCATGGTCGCCAGCGTCTGGATGCGGTGGATGGCGTCGTCGGCGGAGTTGGCGTGCACGGTCACCAGCGACCCGTCGTGGCCGGTGTTCATGGCCTGGAGCATGTCGATGGTCTCCTCGCCGCGGACCTCGCCGACGATGATCCGGTCCGGCCGCATCCGCAGCGCGTTGCGCACCAGGTCGCGGATGGCGACGGCGCCCCGGCCCTCGATGTTGGGCGGGCGCGACTCCAGCCGCACCACGTGCTCCTGCATCAGCTGGAGCTCCGCGGAGTCCTCGATGGTGACGATGCGCTCGGTGGGCGGCACGAACGCCGACAGGGCGTTGAGGAAGGTGGTCTTGCCGGTGCCGGTGCCGCCGGACACCACCAGGTTGAACCGGGAGCGCACCATCGCCGAGAGCAGTACCCCGGTGGCCTGGTCCAGGCTGCCCATCCGCACGAGCTCGTCGATGGGGTAGGGCTTGGGGAACCGCCGGATGGTGAGCACCGGACCGGACAGCGACAGCGGCGGGATGATGACGTTGACCCGCTCACCGCTGGGCAGGCGGGCGTCCACCATGGGCGACGACTCGTCCACCCGGCGGTTGACCAGGGACACGATGCGGTCGATGGTCTGGTACAGCTGCTCCTCGCCGTTGAACGAGGCGTCGACGCGCTGCATGCGCCCGCCGCGTTCGATGAACACGTTGTCGGGCCCGTTCACCATGATCTCGGTGATGCTCTCGTCGGCGAGCAGGGGTTCGAGGACGCCCAGCCCCAGCGCCTCGTCGACCACCCTGCGGATGAGCACCGAGCGCTCCCGGTCCGACAGCACCGGGCCCTCACGGGTGAGGATGTGCCCGACGACCTTCTCCAGCCGCACCCGGCGCTGGGCCAGGGTGAGCCGGGTCAGGTCCTCCAGGTTGATCTCCTCCAGCAGGCGCCGCCGCCAGTGCGTGACGCTGCCGCGGTCGGTGCGCGCCTCGGTGGCGCGGTCCTCCTCCAGCCGGTCCTTCAGGCCCATCCCCGACTCCTTCCCCCGGTTCCTCCGGTTCCCCCGGCCGCCTCGGCGGTCCGGCGCCCCCTCGCGCGCGCTCCCGCCCCGCCCCTGTCACACATTCGGCATGTCCACCCGTCGTGTCACGGTCAGCCCGAACCCGGCGGACGAGAACACCACCGGCAGCGGGTGGGACACCTGCACGTAGAAGCCCTCGTGGTCGTTGGCGCCGCCGGTGACGGTCGCGCCGTCGAGCCAGGACGGCAGCGACTCGCGCGCGGTGGCCTCGGCGCCCTCCAGGCCCTGGATCCCGGCGACCCGGGCCCCGGCGCGGGCGGCCGACTCCAGCCGCTCGGCGGCCACGAACGCCAGGAACGCCTCGATGGCGATGACCGCGGTGAGCAGCAGCACCGGGAACGCCATGGCGAACTCCAGCAGCGGCCCGCCCCGGTCGTCGCGGCGGTTCCGGGCGGTGCGGCGGGAGCGGCCGCGCCGGTCGGGGCGGTGGGATCGGCGCCGGGGGGCGTTCAATGCGACCCCGCCTCTCCCGGAGCGCCCACACCCGAGCGCGGGACGACCTCGGTGACGATCCGCGACTCGGCGCTGACGTCCCAGGGGCCGGCCGCCCCCGGCAGGAAGATCGGCATCGCGAGGGTGACCCGCGCGTGGCGGACCCCGTCGCGTTCGACGACCTCCACGGTCATCACGTCCTCTCCGTCCCAGGGGGCGCGGACCCGCTTGCGGGCCTCCTCGTCGATGCGGGCCGGGTCGTCGGGGGTGACCGAGGCCTGCCGGGCCGCCTCGGCGGCACCGTGCGAGGCGTACATGGAGGTGATGCCGAGCAGCAGCACCTGCCACACCAGGGCCAGCGCCAGCATGAGGAACGGCACCACCGCGGCGAACTCCACGATCACCCCGCCCCGGTCGGAGCCCCCGCCGCGGCCCGGGGGCCGGGCGCCGGGGTGTGCGCGGCGCCGGGGGCCGCTCCGCGTTCCGCGGCGGTCAGGCACCGAACCCACCGCGGCCCCCCGTGTCGTGCGGCGGGCCGCCCGGCACCCCCGGCCGGCCCGGCTCCGGTGAGGCGTGCACGAACCCCGACACGTCGCGGGTGGGCAGGCCGCCGTCCATCCCCGAGCGCATCCCGGACAGGCCGCCCGGCGGGGTGGCCGTCCCGCCCTTGCCGTTGCCGGGCTGGGCGGGCGGGCTCAGCAGGTCCAGTTCGGCGGCCAGCCGGGAGAACGCCTTGCGCAGCCCCTCGTCGGTGACCCGGGTGGGGTCGCCGTTGTTCTCGCCCGGCTCCAGGCCCCGGTAGGAGGCGGGCACCGGTGTGCGCAGCACCTTGGCGCCCAGCAGGTGGCGCAGGAAGTCCGGCTGGATCTCGTTCTTGCGGCTGTGCCGGGTGACCAGCGCGTACACGTCCTGCTGGGAGCGGACCTGGAGGCGTTCCCACATCCCCATCAGCCGCTGGGCGCCGCGCAGCGCGGGCACGTCGGGGGTGACGGTGACGACGGCCCGGTCGGCCAGCTCCACCGCCATGGCGGTGGCCTCGTTCATGGTCGCGCCGCAGTCCACCACCACCAGCTCGTAGCGGGAGCGCAGCGCGGTCAGCACCCGGCGGGCGACCCGGGCGGAGATGTCCTCCCCGCGTTCGCCGTGCTCGGGGGCGAGCAGGACGTGCGGGCCGCGCGTGTCCACGTACAGGGTCTCCGCCAGCATCCCCGGCGTGATCTCGTCGCCGGTTCCGGCCAGGTCGCCGATGGAGCGGCGGTGGCGCAGGTTGAGGAACGCGGGCAGGTCGCCGGTCTGCAGGTCCAGGTCGACCAGGCACACCACCCGCCCGGCGGCGGCCGCCGTGTAGGCCAGGTGCACCGCGCAGGTGGTGGTGCCCACCCCGCCCTTGGCGCCGCTGAGCGCCAGCACCCGCCCCCGTACCCCCGAGGCGGGCAGGTCGAGGGAGGCCGACTCCAGGTGGCGGCGCAGGGTGCGCGACCAGTCGGCGGCCCGGGCGATCCGGTTCTCCAGTTCGGCGAGGCCGGAGTCGGCGGACAGCACGCCGCGCGCGCCCGCCTCCATGGCCCCGGTGAAGGTGTCGGCGTCCATGCTCGACGACACCAGCAGGATCGCCAGCTGCGGGTGCCGGTGGGACAGGTCGCGGATGGCGTCGAAGGCCGGGGCCGGGCCCAGGTCCTGGTGGATGAGGACGACGTCGAGTTCGGGGAACTCGCCGGCGGCGTCGATGAGCGCCGCGGTGGTGGAGCGGGTGGCGACCAGGTCGGCGGAGGCCAGCTCGTCGAAGCGCGCGGCCAGCACCATCTCCGCTTCGGAGGTGGGCATGCCCGCCAGTACGCGGAAGTTCACCGGTCACCCCCCGGAGCGGGGCGGGTGTCCCCGCCGGTCCCGCTGCCCTCGTCGGGCGAGCCCTGGCCGGCCAGTCCGTCCATGTCCTCACTGCAGAACTCGGACTCGCCGGGGGAGCCGCCCCCGGCCGCGCTCACCAGGGCGAGGCGCATCTTGGTGGAGAAGTCCTCGGCGTAGGCCAGGCGCAGTGCCGCCTCCGGATCCAGCCGGAACGTGACCGGGACGACCCCGGCGACGCCGCCGGTGTCGGTCTCCTGGGTGCGCAGCTCGCCGATGTCGAGGACCTCGACCTCGGTGAGCACCCGCACCGCGCAGGCCTGGCCGTGGTCGCGCGGCTGGAAGGTGGCGTAGATGTCGACGAAGGAGCCGCGCTGCACCTTGCCCGCCACCCCGGTCTCGGCGTCGACCATGATCGCGATCTCGCGCTCGCCGGTGGTGAGGGTGGGCTGCGGCTGCACCATGCCCCGCTGCAGGTAGACGCCCGCCTCCAGGTGGGAGGCGGCGACGAGCTCCTGGTCCGCGGGCGTCTCGACCTCGGACAGGTCGGAGAGGAACACCTCGGAGTCGAAGTACATGCTGGGCACCTGCACGGTCTCCACGGAGTCCGGGCCCAGGGGCTGGTAGGCGTCGACGTCGTCGGTCAGGCGCAGCACGGTGGCGAATTCGCCGAGCTGCTCCTCCCGGGCGTCGAGGTAGGTGAACACGGAGAAGAACACGGCGACGGCTCCGAGGGCGGCCACGACCATGAGGAGGACGCCGCGTCGCTGGCGGGGGTTCATGGGAGGTCTGTTTTCCGTTTCCAGGCTCGTTGCGGGCGACCCGTCCGGGCCGGGGCCTACCGGGAGTAGGTCCGGGGGGTTCCGGGGCGCGGCGCGCGTCCCGCGAGCGGCGGGTTCTCGGATCGGTCGGGGTCGTTGGTCGGTGCTTCGTCATGGGGCCCGGGGGAGGGGGCCCCGGGTGGTCCGGGGTCGGTGCGGCGGGGAGCGCCGTGGGGGAACCCGTCGGCCGTGGAGTGCCAGGCGTCCTCGTCGACGGTGATCGGTGGGAGGGCCTCGGCCTCCAGGGGCAGGTGGTGGTCGCCGTACCGCGGGTGGTCGCGGTCGGCGCCCGGTACGGCCGCCCCGCCGGTGAGCATCGCCCCGGCCGCTCCGCCGCGCGCACCGGGGGGCACCCGGCCGCCCTGGGGAGGGGGTCCGCCCTCCCGGACCTCGGGGGCCGTGGGCGGGCGGTGCGGTGTGTCGGCGCTGTGGTGGCCGTTGGCGGCGCGTGCGGCCCAGGCGGCGGCGGTGTCCACGGGCAGGGCTCCGCTGCCGGTGGCGGCCGGGATGCCACCCTGACGGGTCCCGGCGCCCGGGGCCGCGGACGTGTCCGGGTGGGTCCCGGCGGGCGGGGGAGCATCCTCCCCGGTCCCCGTGGGCGGTGTGGGGGAAGGTCCGGGGGCCGTGGGCGGGCGGTGCGGTGCGTCGGCGGTGCGGTGGCCGTTGGCGGCGCGTGCGGCCCAGGCGGCGGCGGTGTCCACGGGCAGGGCTCCGCTGCCGGTGGCGGGCAGGAAGGCGGGCGGCCCCGGGGGCGCGGCCGCGGGGACCGGGCCGGTGCCGTGGGGGGCCGGCCCGGCCCCGTCCTCGGCGGGCACCGCCGGGGTACGGCCTGCGGGGGCGTCCGCGTTCGGGTGCGCGCCGTTGGCCGCCGGTGCGGCCCAGGCGGAGGCGGTGGGCGGACGCTCGACGCGGTTCCGGTCGGCGGAGGCGTCCTCCGCAGGCGCCGCGGGGCGCGGACCGGGCGCGGGAGGTCGGGTCCGGGGCTCCGGCCGGGTCCAGGTCCCGGTGTCGGTGACCTGCGGGGGTTCGTCGGCGGGCGGGGCCATCCGGGTCCGCAGCGGGCTGCGGGCCGAACCCGAGGCGCAGAACGGGCAGGGAGCCGCCGTCATCGGTTCGCCGCACCAGGAGCAGGCCGAGGCCCGCAGCGCTCCGGCCGCGTAGGCGAGCGCCTGCGGGTGGGCGCTCAGGGCCACGAACTCCACGTACTTGGCGGTCCCCCAGTACTCGGGCCCCAGCGGCTGCGCGGGCAGGGTGCGGGTCGCGACGGGCTGGATCGCCTGCGGCAGGTTGTCGTCGAACGTCCCCGTGATGGTCGGGTCCGGCACCGAGCACAGCAGCTGCACCGGCTGCACCGGCCGGAACGGCAGCCGCCGGGCCACCTCCGAGGGCCGCAGCCGCTCCACCCGCTGTACGGGCGCGCAGTACGCCAGGAAGGACACCGTCGGGGCGTACGAACCCATGTGCTGGCGCACCGAGGTGGGGATGGCCTCCAGGCCCGACACGGTTCTGAGCCAGGCTCCCGCGAGCAGGTGGCGGGGCAGCTCGGAGGACAGCGCGGCCACCATCCCCGGCGGCAGGTACGGGGCCAGGTAGGCGAGCTGGTCGGCGACCAGGGACAGGGCCAGGGGCGCCAGGTCCAGCGGGACGCCGGCGATGTCGTCGGTGCACAGGGACCCGCGCGCGAAGTTCACGGCCCGTCGGGCGTCGTCCGCCCGCCAGGACGGGTACAGCGCGACGATCTTGCGGCCCGCGGCGGTCTGCTGGCGGGCGAAGGCGACGAACGCGGCGCTGCGTTCGCCGATGCCGTCGCCGTGCATCGAGAAGCGCTGCGCCCGGACCTCGCCCACGTGGCCCGTGCTGGGGATGTCCGCCAACAGGGCGACGGCCGTCGCCGACCGAGGTAGGGCTGTGGACACTGGGCAAGCTCCATCGGTTCTGCGCGCTGGGGTGGGATATGCCGGATGGCCTTCCGCGTGGAATGCCCCACTCGGTCGCATCGTAACGAATGTGTGCCAGGGCGCGGGAGGTCTCGCGTTTTCTGCGATCGCCGGGGGAAGAGCGGTGATCTCGGCCCTCGAGCCGAACGGTGTTCGGCCCTGGGCCCGTCGGACAGGCCGTGGAGGATGGTTCGTCCGCGCTCTGCTCGCCCCCGCCCGCCGGGGGCGGGGCGTCGGTGACCGCATGTGGCCAGGGTGGGCCCTCGGGTCACGGTGTCGATTATAACTGTCTGGTCTTTTGGATGGATTTGTTCTTCGGAGTGTCCTCTGTCTGGCTTTTCGGTACTCCGTTCCTGGCTGGGCGCTGTTCTGGCGACCCCCCTAGAATGCCCTCCTTTTTCTCCCGTCACCAGGGACCAGGGTCCGGTTGTGGACAACCGCACCCCGGTTTTTCCCGCCCGGCGTGACGTGGGTGGCGTGTGGTGGGGCAGGGGGTGGTGTGAACCCCTCCTCCTGTGCGCGGCCGGGTGTCATGTTGGTCTCTTCCGGGTTCATGTCGGCTCCACCGGGAACGATGAGAGCGGACTTCGCGTCATATCGTGAGAAGTCAAGCGCCCCCAGAGGAGACGAACGATGCGCAAGGAAAACCGCGCCGCGGCGGGCGCCGCCGCCTGGCAGGTCATCCAGAACACGGACAGCGGCATCTCCGTGTGGCAGCGGGCCGGCGCCGTCCCGCGCATGCTGTGGGCCAAGGTCCGCGGCCGCTACCCCGAGATGAGCGGGGCCAAGCTGCTCGGGATGGTCGCCCTGGGGCTCTACATCGTCTCGCCGATCGACTTCATCCCCGAACTGTTCGTGCCGCTGCTCGGCCTCACCGACGACGTCGGCGCCGCCGTGTGGCTCACCACGATGCTCCTGGGCGAGAGCGAGCGCTTCGTCCGCAAGGAGCGCGACGAGCGGGCGCGGCAGGCCTTCTCCCAGGAGAACGCCGGACACCGGGGGGCCCGGGGGCAGGCGGGGCCCGGCCGGGCCGCTCCGGACCAGGGCGTCCCGCCGCAGGCCGGAGCCCCCGGCCAGGACTCCCCGCGAGGGGAGCCGAACACGCGGACCCGGCGCTAGGCGCCGCGACGTACACCGAAGGCGGGCCGCGGCCCGCCTTCGGCGCGTCCGGGGCCGGTCAGGCCGGGGGGACGATGGTGTCGACCATCCGGTCCACCAGGGCGTCGACGTCGTCGTCGCCCAGCACGTCGGGCAGGGTCAGGGATTCCAGGAACAGGCCGGTCATCGCCAGGTAGAGCGTGACCACGGTGGTGCGGTCCCCGGGGAAGCCGCCCTCGAGGTGGAGGCGCACGTTGTCCTCCAGGGTGTCGCGGATGGTGCGGGTGAGCTCCGCGCGGATGCCCGGGTGCCGGTTGGCCTCCAGGCGCAGCTCCAGCAGGGCCAGGTAGCCGTTGCGGTCGGCCCGGATCCGGCGCAGCAGGTCGTGCATGCCCGCGCGGGTCTGCTCCCGGCCGGGCTCGGCGTCGGTGAACGACGCCATGAACTCCTCGGTGGGGGTCAGCCGCACGTGGACGTGGGCGCCCGCCTGCAGCAGCAGCTGGGCGCGGTCGGTGAAGTAGTTGGACGCGGTCCCGGTGGGGACGCCCGCGCGGGCGTCCACGGCGCGGAAGGTCAGTCCCCGCGCACCCTCCTCGGCGAGCACGTCGATGGCTGCGTCCAGGAGGGCGCGGCGGCGTTCGGGGTTCCTGCGGACCATCTCCTACCTCCTCTGTTCTCGGATGGGCAGGGACGCCTCCCCGCCCCGCGGTGCCCGCCGGAAGAGGGAGTTGCCCTGACAACTTTGTCTGTAGTACTTTGGTCGAAGTGGTCAACAGCCTACCCCAAGGAGCCACCATGCATGTGGACCTCATCGGTACCGCCGTCCTGTGCGACGAGCCCCGGGCCGCCGCCGACTGGTTCGTCGAGCACCTCGGCTTCGAACTCGGCGTCGACATCGGCTGGTACGTCAACACCCAGCACCCGCGGCACCGGAACTTCTCACTGGACTTCGTCGCCCGCGACCACGGCTCCTCCCCGGAGGGCCTGCGCGGCCGGTCGGTGGCCGGAGCCCTGGTGGCCTTCCTCGTCCCCGACGTGGAGGCGGAGGAGAAGCGCCTGCGCGAGGCCGGGCTGGAGATCGTCCTGCCCCTGGTCCGGGAGCCGTGGGGGCAGTACCGCTTCCAGGTCGCCGCGCCCCAGGGGCTGTTCGTGGAGATCCTCCAGAGGGTCGAGCCCGACCCCCGGTGGCTGAAGGACAGCGGCCTTCTCCCCGGGTGACCCCGGGGCGGAGGCGTTCATGTCGCGGAAGGCGTCCGTTTCGCGAACAGGAAACCGAAAGGGCATATGATCCCGCCGCACAACAGAAGATCTCGTCCTTGAAAGGACATGAGTGAACACATCCCCCGGCGGGGCCCGGCAGCCCCGTCGTTCACGCAAATAGCCCCTGGTCACCGGTGTCGCGCTGGTGACCGTGGGCCTGGGAGCGGGCCTGGTGTACCTGGACCCCTTCTCGCGGGACCCGGCGGCCGAGCCCCCGGTGGTGGCGGAGACGGAGGCGCCCGCCTACGCGGGTGGCTACGTGCTCGGTTACGTACAGCCACAGGATCACCACTACGGAGATCCGCGGGGGATCAGCGGCAAGCTCGCCGAACTGTGGAGCGAGGAGATCGCGCAGGCCACCTTCGAAGTGGACGCCGCGCGCGATCCCGCGGTCGACTTCGCCGCCCTGCTCGGCGACGTGGAGGGGGTCCGTCCGGACCAGCCGTACCGGGTCCACGTGCTCATGTCCTCGAACGTGCTCCACCGGAGTGCCGTCACCGGGACGCCCGAGGCAGGGCCGGTCGAGGGCATCGAGAACGTGCGGTCCCTGGGCAACGTCCGCCCCTCGGGAGCGCTCCACTTCGTGGTCCCGTCCGACTCCGACATCCGCACCCTGGACGACCTGAGCGGCCGGACCGTCGCTTTGGGGGACGGCGCCCATCCCGAGGACACCGGGTTCGCCGGAACCCTCGTCCTGGAGGCGGTCGGCCTGGCGGGCCGGGTCGCGTTCGTCGAGGACCGCGACACGCCCCTGGGCCGGGGCCTGTTCGAGGAGAACGTGGCGGACGCGTACCTGGTCATGGACGATCTGCCCGCGGGGGAGGTGGACACCATCGACTCCCTCGGATACGAGGTGCGCGTTCTGGACCTCGGACGCGAAGTCGCGGAGAAGGCGGCCGATGGGGTCTCCTTCTACTCCCCGGTCACCATCGACGCGCAGACCTATATCGGCCAGGACGAGGAACTCACCCTGGTGGGCGCGTGGGACACCCTCTACGCCTCTCCCGGGCTGGACGGGGAACTCGCCCACCTGCTGGTGAAGACCATGTACGAGGGGCTGGCCGAGGCGGCGCACGGGGAGTGGGTGCGGGTGGAGAACGCGCTGGCGGGGATCGACCCGGACACCCCGCACGCCGGGGCGCGGCGCTACCACGAGGAGCAGGGCCTGCTCTGACAAGGGCCGCCGGGGCGGCGGCGCCCCGGCGCGCCGCCGCCCCGGATCCTCCCTACGGCTCCAGGTGCCCGGCCAGCGGGCCCAGCACCGCGATCCATTCGCGGACCTGCGAGTCCGCGACCACACCCGCCAGCACGAAGGGGTCCTTCTCGACCAGGGAGCGGACCTCCTCGGCGGACCCGGCGCGGAACAGCAGCAGCGCCCCGGCGGGGTCCTGGGCGCCGAACGGGCCCGAGACCAGGTTGACGCCCTGCTCGGAGAGCCCGTTCAGGTACTCGCGGTGCGCGGGGCGGTGCTCGTCGCGAGCGGCGTCGCTGTCCTCCGCGTAGGTGTAGGTGACGGCGTAGACGGCCATACGGTGTTCCTCCTGGTGACTGCGGTCCGGTACCGCCCCATGATCCCGGACCGGCCGCGGTCCCGCGCACCCGGGGCTGCGATGGCGGAGCGGTGGACGCGCCCGGATCAGCCGGAGCGGTGGGCGGCGTACTCCCAGGTGAGGCGGATCATCTCGGCCCCCTCGCGCAGGAGCGCCGCGGCCAGCGCCAGGGTGAGGGCCACGGCCAGCACGTACACGGCGAGAGCGATGGAGCGGCGCGCCACCCGGTGGCCGCGCGGGGGCGGGCTCACCGCGCACCCCCCGTGGGGGCGGCCACCGGGCCGGACGCCAGCGCGGCGAACGCCCGCCCCTGGGTCCGCAGCAGCCAGGCCGACAGCGCGTGCAGGCTCGGGTCGGCCCGCCCGTCGGGGCCGACCACCGCCGAGGTCAGGAACACCCGCACCGACCCGAAGTCCGCCTCCGCCCGGGCCAGCAGGTTCCCCAGCCCCAGGCGGTGCTCGGCCCACTCCCGGACCGGGACCGCGCCCGGGTCCACGGAGGTGCCCCGCACCAGGTCACCGCGGGTGACCACCACCGCCAGCCGGCCGGCCGGGCCGCGTCCCGGTGCCCGCCGGTACCGCTGGACCTCGTCGCTCACCGCCCCGTAGGCCAGTTCCGGGTCGCGGGTGTGCGAACGCGCCCCGGCCAGTCGGGCGCGTTCGTCGGCGGTCAGGCAGCGCCACACCGCCGGTATTCCCAGCGGGTCCACCACCAGCACGAACGTGGACGCCTCGCACAGGTACGCCAGCTCCTCGGCGGTGGTGGAGCGGTTGAACCGCTCCCCGGCGGCGTCGAACACCTGGAGGACCAGGGAGCGCCGACCCGCGCCCAGCCGCGCCGTCGCCGCGCGCACCTTGCGGCCCGGCGGGGTCGGCCGGGTGCGGTGGTCGGGGGCCAGCACCCGCTCGCCCTCCCGGGAGAGCCGCGCCGCCTCCTCGCCCAGCGGTTCGAGGTAGGAGTCCGACCCGTGCCGGGCCGCCTGTCCCAGGGCCAGGTGCAGCCCGGCCGCCAGCCGGGTCTTGCCCGCCCCCGTGCCGCCGAACAGCGGCAGCAGGAACTCGCGCGCCTCCCCCGGCCGGTGCTCCAGCGGCCGGTCGCAGTACGGGCACAGCGTCTCCAGGTCGGCGGCGCCCAGCAGGATCAGCGTCGGCAGGGTGCGGTCGCAGAGGCAGCGCCGCCGCAGCAGGCCGTGCGCCCCCGGCCGGACCGTGTCGTGCCGCCGCCCGCAGCGGCCGCACAGGTAGGCGGGGTAGGGCAGCCGCCGGTAGCACTCGGGGCACACCATGCGGATCCGGCGCACCACCCGCAGCCCGGTGTCCACCAGCCGCAGCGCCCCCGCCAGGGCCCAGGCGGCCGCCAGGTAGACGCCCACGATCAGGGCGTGGGCGGCGACGTGGGGGAGCAGCAGCGCCCCCCACAGGGCGGACACCCGCCAGGTGTGCCGCACCGCGGCGCACAGGTCCCACCAGGCCGGGCCGCCGTGGTAGCCCCGGTGGGCGGGCTCCTCGCGCCCCTCGGAGCCGGGCCCGGCGGGATGGCCGCCGCCGAACATGATCCGGTGCACCTCGCGCAGGTACAGCCAGGTGAGCACGGACAGTCCGGCCACCGCGGCCAGCGCCCCGGCCCCGACCAGCAGGCTGACCGCCGCCGCCAGGATCCACCAGCGGAACGCCACGGCCGCGGCGCCCGCCGCGACCAGTGCCAGGACGCCGATGAGGACGCCTCCGGGCCGGGCCGCCCCGTCGTCGCGCCCGCGGTCACCGCTCATCCCGGCCACCTCCCCGGGCCCCGAACAGGCGGCGCCGGGACCGGTGCCGCCGTACCCACGTGCCGAACCCGGGAGCCTCCTCCCGCGGCAGCAGCCGCCGCACCCGTGCGGTGTCGCGCCGTCCCCAGCAGGCCAGGGCGGGGAGGAGCACCTCCCGCTCCACGGTCGCCGCCCGCTCCGCGCCGAGCTCGGGACGCACCGCCGCCAGGTACACGCGGGCCGCGGTGCCGGTGTCCGGCGGGTCGTCGCACAGCCGGTGGGCTGCGGTCTCCCGGTAGGCGACGAACACCTGCGCCGGACACTCACGCAGTACCCGCGCCGCCGTCCGGGGCGTCCACCGGTCCAGAAGCAGGGCGGCCACCGCCCGCAGGAACACGTCGGCGGCCGCGGGGTGCGCCCGGGCCAGCAGGGACCACAGCCCGGCGGCGGGATCACCGGGCCGGAGGGCCGGACCGGTACCCGGCCTGTGGCCGTCGCCCTGCACGGGACCGGGCACCGTACCCGAGTCCAGCGCCGGCGACCAGGCGGCCAGGGCCGTGCCCAGCGCCTCACGGTCCCCGAGCACCTGTACCGCCTCCTCCGGGACGACGCCGCACAGCGGGTGCCCGGCCACCTCCTCGGCGAGGGCGTGCCAGGCGGGCTCGGCGCCCACCGGGGGAGCGGCGACCAGGGGCGCGCACAACCACTCCGCCACGTCCGGAGCCGTCAGCACCTCCGGCCCCAGCGCCCGCAGCGTGCGCAGCGCGGCCCGGGGCCCGTGGCCGTGCCCCCACACCTCCGTCAGCAGCGACGCGTCCACGTCGTGCACCGCCGCCCCGGGGGCGCCCGCGGCCCTGCCCGCGGCGCGGATCCCCACCACGCCCGCCAGCAGCCGGGCGGGGTCCTCACGGCGGTCCAGGCCCAGCCGCCGCAGCTCGCACAGCAGCGCACCGCCGTCACGGTCCCCGGTGAACAGCGCGCCCACCGGCCCGGACGCCAGCACGCCCAGCCGGGCCCGGGGCAGGCCGGACAGCCGGACCGCCGCCCCGCGCCGCACCTCCGGGTGACCGGCGAGCAGGGCCGCCACCGCCGGGTCGAGGGCCTCCTGCGGCGGGGCCGCCGCCAACAGCGGGCCCACCACCCCCCGCCCGTACCGCTCCAGCGCCAGCGCGGACGGCACGAGACCGCAGGCGCGGGCCCAGCGCAGCAGCTCCACCGCCCGCTCCGGCGGTGTCCACCCCTGGGCGCCGGACGCCCGGTCACCGGGTTCGGGGAACGGCACCGACAGCAGGTCCGCGATCCGCTCCCGGGCCGCCTCCCGCACCGGTTCGGAACGCATCGGCAGCGCCACCGGCGCCGCCGCCCCCGCCACGATCCCGTCCAGGCAGCGGTGGACCAGCAGCCGGTCCATCCGGCCGATCAGCCCGGGGGAGCCCGTGCGGTGCGCCACCCGCTGCAGGTCGGACAGGACGCGGTCGTCCGCCGGGCCTTCGTCCACCACCCGGCCCGCCAGCGCCGCGGCGTCCGCCGCGGGCAGCCACTCCACCGCCGCCGGGAGCCAGGTGCGCACCGCCCGGAGCTCCACCGCCGGCCCGCCTCCCGCGGGGCCGGTCCCGGCGGTGCCCGTGAGCAGGTCGGCGGCGGCCAGCACCGGGAACCATTCCGCCAGCGACGCCTCCCGGCCGCCCGCGTACCGTTCGGCCGCCCGCCACAGTCCCTCGGCCCCCGCCGTGCCCGCCGCCACCGCCCGGGCGGCCGCCGCCCGGGCCGCGGGCGGCGGCTCGGGCAGCGCGTCCACCGCGCCCACCACGGGGTCCACCACCGTGAACCGGCCCCGCAGCGGCTCCAGGTCGCCTCCCGGCGGCACCCCCAGCACGTGGGCGAACGTCTCCTGCGGGTCGGCGCTGTAGGTCGCGAACGCCATGCCCCGGGCCCGGTCCGGCGGCAGCAGGTGTGCCAGCGCCGCCACCCAGTGCGCCACCGTCGCACTGTCGGCGACCAGCACCACCGGGCGGTCCCCGCCGACCGCGGCGTCCACCGCCGCCAGCAGCCGAACCACCAGCTCCGGCGGGTGGCGGCGCACCCAGGCCCCGGTGCGGTCCCGCCCCAGCGGGCCGCCGGGCACCTCCAGCACCGGCAGGTCCGGGTCGGCCACCGGCGCCGACGTCCAGAACTCGGCGTCCCACAGCTCCGCCGCCAGCGGCCCGCCCGCCCCCACCAGGCTGTGCGCGAAGTAGTTCCCGGGCCGGCCCGACGGGTCCGGCCCGCAGGACACGATCCGGCTCACAACCGGGTATCCGCCCAGGTCGGGGGAGTAGCACAGGTTCACCGGGTGCTCCTCCACCCGTCCGCCGGGCGGCTCGTACACGGTGAACCGCTCCACCTCCCGCAGCACCCGCTGGTCCACACCCGGCGTCGCCGCGTTGAACTGGTAGCCCGCGTACCCCGACAGCCCGTGCTCGCACGAGGTGTAGTAGAGCTGCGCGAAACCCATCGGCCGGGACCTCCGCTCGTCCGGGACGGTGACCGCCACGGTTCAGGACCGCCCCTCGCGGGACGGGACGACACCGAAACCGCCGAGCATCCACAGGAACGGGTCGGCGACCCGGTAGGGCCGCACCCCGCCCTGCAGGCGCTGCTCGGCGTCGGGCGCGTGCCCGAGCGCCGACACCCCGAAGTAGCGGGCGTCGGCGTAGTGGTTGGTGATGTGCGCGTCGATGCGGCCGCCGTCCCAGCGGTGCAGCAGCCGCCGGATCTGGGCGTGCACGTCACGGCTGTCCGACCCGTCGAAGTAGGGGGCGTCCGGCTGGGGGCGGCGCAGCGGCGAGCCCGGGTCGAGCGCGTCGTGGAACACGTCGAGCTTGGTCAGGCATACCGCCATCGGAACGGGGATGAGCCGGGAGGGCGAGTCGGTCCGGCGCAGCAGCAGGTCGGTGACCCGGCTCAGCATGTCCAGCGGCGGGTGCCCGGCGTGTTCGGGCGGCAGCGGCGTGCCGGGGGCGGCCTCGGCACGGGCGCCCCGCATCCGCAGCGGGTCCAGCAGCAGGATGATCCCGTCGGCGTTCTCGAGGTAGCGCAGATTGGTCTCCACGCTCTCCTGGGTGGTGAGGTCCTCCCCCGCGGTGTCGAAGAACGACAGCAGCGTGTGCCGGGGGCGGCGGCCCCACGGGCCGCGCCGGCGGGTCGTGAACCGGAACACCAGGGGCTCGCGGGCCGCCCCGGTGCGGCGGGTGGCGGCCAGCAGGCGGGCCTCGTCGTACAGCGGCGCCTCGTAGTCGGTGTGGAACCGGTGCCGGGTGTGGTCGTCGGAGCCGCCGACCGAGGCCTGGAAGCGCGCGCCGACCCGGTGCATCAGCTCGTGGATGAGCACGGTCATGAACACCGTCTTGCCGGACTCGCGGGCGCCGACCAGGGCTATGAGGCGGCCGGGGATGCGGCCGAAGTTCACCGGCAGCCGGGCGTGGCAGGTGACGCAGACCCGGGTGCCGGTGGGCGCCCCGCAGTCGGGGCACACCGCGCGGGGGCGGCGCCCGTCGTCGGCGAACACCGGCGGCAGGCGCTCGCGGCGGCCCAGGTGGGCACGGACCGCGGCGTCCTCGACGGGGGCGCACTGCCTGCCGCCGGTGCCCGGGCGGCCGCTGCACCGGAACAGGATGAGGCGTTCGGTGAACCGGGTGTAGCAGTAGGGGCACACCAGGCGGTCGCCGCGGACGGGACGCAGCCGGTCGAGCGCGATCACAGGCGGAGCTCCTTCACCGAGGGCTGGCACAGCCGGGTACCGTCCGGGAGGTCGCCCGCCAGGGGCAGGCACACCAGCCAGGCGGGTCCGGCGGGGCGGGGCGGGCGGACCCGCAGGGACAGCCGCTGGCCCGCGGCCAGCCGCCGGGGCGGGAACACGGCCAGCACCCGGCCCTGGTCGACGCGGTCGGGCGGAAAGCCGCCCTCCGCGTAGACGACGGCGATGCGGGGGGAGGTGCAGGAGGTTCCGGCGGCCACGGTGACGAGCCGGTCGCGGCGCAGCAGGCCGGCGGGGGCGACGTGGTAGGCGAGTACGGCCTCGCCCGGGACGGTGAGCACGGCGGGTGGTCCGGGGGTGCCGCCGACGACGGCGCGCACGGTCACCCGGACCGGGCCGGGGCCCATGGGGGCCTCGAACCCGCCCCCGGCCTCGTAGCGGGTGCGCTCGCAGAGGGTTCCGCCACCGTCGGTGTCCCCGGTGTCCCCGGGGTCGGCGGGACGCCAGGACACCGTTGCGGCGGACGCCTCCTCGGGCCAGGTCCAGCCCAGCCGCACCAGGTCGCCGAACCGCCGGGCGTGCAGTCCGGCCACCGCGGGCACGGACAGCACGCGCACCGACGCCCCGACCACGGTCTGGTCACCGCAGGAGGTCACCGCCACCACGTGGTGGGGGCCAGGGCCGAGCACCACCCGCACCTGTTCCCGCTCCGGCCGGGCCGGTGCCGCCGCAGGTGTCCCGGCGGTCCGATCGGCGTGCCGTCCGCTCGGGGGCGCTCCCGCCTCGGGGATCCCGCCTGTCCCGGTGGGCTCGGAGCCTGTACGTGTCATGGATGTGGCCGCTGTCGCCCGGCCGGTGCGCTGCCCGTGGGCGGCCGCCTCGGTCTCGGGGACCGCCGTGGGGGTCGCGGGTTCCGTATGCGTGGCGGGCGCGGCCGCCGGTGCCTGCCCGGCGCGCCGTCCGCTCGGGGGCGCTCCCGTAACAGGGGTCTCACCTGTCCCGGGGGTGGCGGGTTCCGCGCACGTCGCGGATACGGTCGCCGTCGGCCGGTCGGCGTGACGGTCGTCGGCGGCCGTTTCGGTCTCGGGCGTAGCGCCCGCCGCTGGGGGCGCGGGGGCCACGTGTGTCGCGGGTGCGACCGCCGGTGGCCGTCCGGCGCGGTGTTCGCGGACGGGCACCGGCGCTCCCACCGCGTCCGTGCCGGGGGTCGCCTCGGGCACGGCAGCGGACCGGCCGCGGGGGGCGTCCGCCGCGGCCGCGGGAAGGGGGACGCCGTGGGCGGCGAGCTCGGCCGGGGAGACCCGGGTACCCGGCGGCCAGGGCGGCGGGGCGGCCGCCGCCCGAAGCGACACCCGCCCGCGGCGCGGCGGCGTCCACGACGCGGTGAACCCGCCCTCCCCGTCCGGGACCACCAGCAGGTCCTCCACCGGCGGCGGGGGCGGCCCCGGCACCACCCGCCGCACCAGCCCCTCCGAACCGCGGGCCGAGCCGCCCGAGGTCAGGTACACCGCCCGCACCCGGTAGTAGTACTCCACGTCCGGGCGCACGTCCGGGTCGCGGAACCCCATCCCGTCGGTCACCACCCGGACCCCGTCGCCGCCCCGCGGCGGGGCTCCCTCGCCGCGCACCACCTCCACCCGCACCGCCTCCGGCGGCACCCGCCACGAGCCCGTCACCTCGCTCTCCCCGGCGTGCACGGACAGGTCCGCTACCTCCGGGGCGAGCAGCACGGGATCGGTCACCACCGGTTCCGACGCCCCCCGCCCCTCGCGCACCGCCGCCACCGTGTACCGCACCTCCGCGCCCACCGGCAGCCCCGGGTCGATGAACTCCGTCCCGGTCACCTCACCGGCCGGAGCCTGCCGGCCGCCCCGTCCGACCCGGCGCAGCACCCGGTAGCCGATCCGCCCCACCAGGCTCGGACTGGGCCGCCACTCCACCACGGCGCCGCGCCCCTCCACCCGGGCGTGCACCTCGCGGGGCGGCAGCGGCGGTACCTCGCCCAGACGGGCCCGCAGGCCGTCGTCGTCTGCGGCCAGCGCGCAGGCCGCGGCCAGCGCCCGAGCCGCCTCCTCGTCCCGCCCCTCCCGCAGCGCCGCCTCGGCCTGCGCCGACAGCTCCTCCACCCGCGACTCCCGCTCCCGCACCTGGGCGGCCAGCCCGTGGTCGGCGGGCAGGCCGGCCACAGCGGCCCGGGCCTGGCGCAGCTGGTCGTCGGCGAGCAGGTCGCGCACCTCCCGTTCGGCCCGGGCGATCCGCTCCGAGCCCGCCGGGCGGCGGCGCACCGCCGCCGCCAGCAGAGCCGCCTCCGGCTCCGCCAGCCCCCGGCGCACCCACGGCCGGGCCAGCGCCGCCTCGCCCACCTCGGCCGGGCGCGCCCGCAGGTCCTCGGCGACCTCCCACAGCACCACCGCGTCGCGTTCGGCGCGCGAGGAGCAGGAACGCAGCACCCCCAGGACACTCTCCGCCGCGGCCTTGCCCTCCGTCAGCGGCTCCACCTGCACCCGCGCCACCGCCGCGTCCAGCGCCGCGTCGTCCAGCACGCCGCCGTCCGCCAGCCGGAACCCGTCCACCACGGTGAACCCGCCCACCAGCCGCCCCGCCCCGAACACCACCTCCGGGGAGAACACCGCCCCCCGGGTGCGCAGGTTGTCGCGCAGGCTCCGGAAGGTCCGCACCGGCGGCTGCACCGGCAGCTCGGGAAGGCGCTCCACCACCCGTACGCCCCGCTCCCGCAGCAGCCGCTCGGCCTCGGCCTCGGGCAGCCCCACCGAGCCCGCCATCGCCCGCAGCGCCCAGCGGTCGACCAGGGAGGTCGCGAGCCCGTCGACGAGGTCGGACCACTCCGCCAGCGCCCGCCGGGCCGTCTCCTCCCGCACCCGGGAGAAGTGCCCGTGCGTGAGCGCCCCCTCCCGGGCCAGCCGCTCGTGCGCCGCCACCAGGTCCAGCAGCACCCGGCGCAGCGTGCGGCGCCGCGTCTGGAGCCCCCGCCAGTAGGTGCACACCGCCGCCACGTGCGCGGCGAACGCCTCCGGGTCGGCGGCCAGCCTCCGCTCCAGCTCCGGGCCCACCCCGTAGCGGACGAACAGGTCGGCGGGCGGCCCGCCGGTGCGCGCCGCCGCCAGCACCTCGTCCTCGTACCGCCGCCGCTCCCGCACGTCCCAGGGCACCGCTGTCCGTCCCCTCCCCAGAGTTCCGTCCCCTGCCGTCGCCGCGCCCGCACCCGGCGGGCCGCGGCCCGTCACCCCGAGGTGCGGATCGACGCGATGGCGTCCCGGGCCCGGCGCACCTCCTCCTCGCCCATCCCGCCGATGCGGATGTCGAACCGGATCTCGCCGCCGCCGGCCGGGTCCCAGCCGCGCACCGCCAGCATCCCGGTGGCGCCCAGGCTGAACTCGATCCGGAACGGGGTGCCCGCGGGACCCTTGGGCAGTCCGGTGAGCAGGGCGTCCCCGATCCGGACGTTGTGCTCCAGCTCCTCGGAGGCCACCGACCCGGCCTGCTCCCACACGTCGATCTCGACCTGCTCCTGGTTCGGCCACACCGTCGCGAACCCGTCCTCCACCGTGACCGGCAGCGGGGTGTTGGCCCGGATGAGGTGGCTGATGTACTGGCGGGCCAGGCCCGGGTCACGGGCGAACACCGGGTCGGAGCCGTCGGTGGCCTTGACCCCGAAGGCGCGCGGCGACACACCCGTGACGGTCTTGTGAGCCAGCCGCTCCACCTCCTCCCGGGTGATGCCCAGGGCCGCACCCACCTCCTCGGCCCGGCGGGCGCGCTCTGCCGGGTCGCGGCCGGGCTCGTCCATGACGTTCTTGACCTGGCGGACCAGGGCGAACAGGGCCGCGCCCTTGGCCACCGCGAGGTCGGGCTCGTGCAGGTGCGGCTCGAACCCGAAGCGTTCGCGCAGCGAGCGCGCCACCACCGGCATGCGGGTCATCCCGCCCACCAGCAGCACGTCGTCGAACGAGTCCACCCCGCGCTCGCGGGCCGCCTCCAGGGTGCGCGCGGTGATGGTGAGGGTGCGCTCCAGCAGGTCGGAGGTGAGCGCCTCCAGGTCGCCGCGGGTCAGCTCCACGCGCACCGTGGACCCGGCGAAGCGCAGGTTGTGCCGGGCGCGCTCGCGGGCGCTCAGGGAGCGCTTGATCTGCTCGGCCGCGGCGGCCACGTCCTGGAGGAACTGCTCGTCCCCGGCCGGGTCGGGGTGCGGGTGGTGCTCGGTGAACAGCTCCAGCAGCAGGTCGGCGAGCTTGTGGTCCCAGTCGGCCCCGCCCAGCCTGTGGTCGCCGTCGGTGCACACCACGCGCACGTCGTCGTCCTCCACCCGGATGACCGTGGTGTCGAAGGTCCCGCCGCCCAGGTCGTACACCAGCAGGTGGCGCACGCCCGAGGAGGCGTCCAGGCTCTGGTAGTGCAGGGCCGCCGCCACCGGTTCGGGCACCACGTCCAGCACGTTGAGACCGGCGATGAGCCCGGCCCGGCGGGTGGCCTCCTTCTCGTGGACGCCGAAGTAGGCGGGCACGGTGACGACCACGTCCTCGACCTTGTCCCGGGTGTGCTCCCCGGCGGCCCGGGCCAGCTCGCGCAGGATCAGCGCGGAGACCGACTCCGGGTCGTGGACCCGGCCGTGGAACTCGTAGCGGGCGTCGGTGCCCATCTGCCGTTTGACCAGGGAGACGACCATGTCGGGGAAGAGGAGGGCGGTGTTCTTGGCCTCCTCGCCGACCACGACGTTGTGGGCGGACTCGAAGTACACGACGGAGGGGGTGGTGTCGTTGCCCATGGCGTTCCTGGTGACGGTGGCCCGGCCGGTGCCGTCCACGAACGCCGTGCAGGAGTAGGTGGTGCCCAGGTCGATTCCGTAGGTGGTCATGTGCCCTTCCCGGGTGCGCGGGCCCCCGCGGGGGGCACCGGGCCGACATGGCGGAAGAAGCGGGCGTGGACCCGGCGCCGGATCCGCCCGGTGACGGTGTCGCGAAAGCCCGGAGCGGTGACCTCGGCGACGGTGCCGTCCAGCGCCGGGTCGGGATCGGCGACGGCGGCCAGCGGGCGGTGCAGGTCGGCGCGGAAGGGGTCGCCGACACCGGCCTCGACCGGTTCGACGCCGAGCCGCTCCAGGGCCAGCAGGGCGTCGTCGGCGAACCCGGCCAGCAGGTCGGCCAGCCGTCCCTCCCCGCGTTCGCGCAGGCCGCGGGCCTCGCGGGCGAGCTGGTCGTACAGGTGGATGAGGTCGGTGACGACGGGGTCGAAGAGGGTGCGGTCCCGGTCCGCGCGCAGTTCCCGGTTCTCGGCGTGCAGGCGGTCGATGACCGCCTCCCGGTGCCGGGCACGCTCGTCCAGGGCCGCCAGCCGGTCGTCGAGGGAGGCGAGGACCCGTTCCAGGGAGAGGGGGGAGTCGGGGGGTGCCGTGTCGTCGGACGCCGTCATCGGGCCGCCTTTCACCGCCGATTTCCTCAGAGGCGCTGCCGGTTTCCTTTCGCCGAGGATACTCCGGCACCGGCCTCGGAAAAAGGCGAACACGGCGAACGGTCGAGGGTGTGGCGTCCCAGGTCACATTCGTCTCCTTTTGTTCTCTGGAGAACTTTTTCGGAATGCGACCTAAATGCGTGCGGGCGATGCCTTATCGGTTTCCGGAGGCCTTTTCGGTCGCCCCGGGAGTGTCCGGTGTCCCGTGGTGCCGCCCGGTTCCCGTCCCGCCTCCGTGCGGCGGGACGGGAACCGGCCGGGACGGCGGGGTCAGGCCAGGGCCTCGTCGATGCGCTCGCCGAGGGGCTCGGTGAGCAGGGACACGTAGGTGCTGGTGATGTGCCCCGAGTCGCGGTAGACCATCACGTTCCCGATCACCGCCGGGCACTCGCCGTCGGCGCAGAACAGGTCGCTCATGTCCACCAGGGCGGCCTCGCCCGGCAGGTCCCGGACCGCCTCCTCCTGGGGGTCGTCGCGCTCGAACGCCTCCTCCTGGGGGATGGCGCACTCCCGCGGGTCCTCGACGTTGTCGGCCACGCACTCCACCACGTCCCGGCGCTGGCGCGGGGTGTCGCGCAGCGCCACGATCGGCCCCGACGTCGCGCCGACCTCGCCCCACAGCCGGGCCATGCCCTCGGCCACCATCGGGACCCGGTCGTCCTCCCCGCCCTCCACCGGGGCCGCCGTGGTCGAGGAGCTGGTGACCACCAGGTCGGGCTCCAGCGCGGCGAGCTCGCCGACCACCGCCCGGTTCCACTCCAGGCACGACTCGTAGGGCCCCTCGGGCCCCTTGGTGAGGGTGTCGGTGAACGCGCACGAGGACTTGGTGTACAGCACCAGCCGCCAGCCGCGCTCCTCGCCCAGCTCCATCAGGGCGGGCACCCACTGGGCGCTGTGCGAGTCCCCGACCACCGCCACGGTCCGGCCGGCGTCCTCCGGCCCGTACACGCACGGGTCGCCCGGGTCGGTCGCCTCGTGCGAGGCCTGGCAGTCGTCGTCGTACAGCACCGGCAGGTCGTCCTCGGCCTCCACCGGCGACGGGTAGACCGGGTCGCCCGTGGGCGCCTGCCCCAGAGCCACCGGCCCCACGTGCACCGCCGGGTCGAAGTCCACCGACCGGATCCGGTCCACCCGCACGTACAGGGTCGCGCCGACCGCGGCCACCACCAGCACGCCCGACACCGCCGCCACGAGGGCGCCCCGGCCGCCGCGCACCAGGCGGTGGTCGCGCACCGGGTCCTCCACCCACACCTTGGTCGCCCAGGCCAGCAGCAGCGACGCCACGGCCACGGCCGCGGCCAGGCCCCAGCCCAGCTCCTCGCGGCCGGTCACCGCCAGGACCAGCACGATCAGCGGCCAGTGCCACAGGTACAGCGAGTACGACAGGTCGCCCACCCAGCGCGCCGGGGCGGTGCTCAGCGGCGCCGACGCCGACAGCGGCCCCGGAACGTGCTCGGCGGCGATCACCGCCGCGGAACCCAGCACCGGCAGCAGCGCCGCCCAGCCCGGGAACGGGGTCGCCTCGTCGTAGAGCACGGCCGACGCGACGATCGCGGCCAGTCCCGCCCAGCCCAGCGGCAGGCGCACCGACTCGGGCAGGCGGCCGCGCGCCAGGCCGACGGCGAGCAGGCCGCCCACCGCCAGCTCCCACGCCCGCGTCGTCGGCATGAAGTACGCCGACGGCTCCCCGGCCGTCGTGAACACCGACCACAGCAGCGACGCCGCCAGCAGCGACCCCAGCAGGGCCACCAGCGTCCCCGTGCCCGCGCCGCGGCGGCGCAGCGCCGCCCACACGATGAACAGCAGCGGCCACACCAGGTAGAACTGCTCCTCCACCGACAGCGACCAGAAGTGCTGCACCGGGGACGGCGCGACCTCCGCCGCCAGGTAGTCCACCGACTGCCGCGCCAGGTAGAGGTTCTCCACGTACGCGGCCGAGGCGACCAGCTGCCACATGGTGTCGGTCAACCGGGTCACCGGGAGCAGGAAGTACGACGCGATCCCCGTCACCAGCAGCACCGCCGTCGCCGCGGGCAGCAGCCGCCGCACCCGGCGCGCGTAGAACCGGGCCACCGAGACCCGGCCCTGCCCCGAGGCCTCCCGGTACAGCAGTGACGTGATGAGGAACCCGGAGATCACGAAGAACACGTCCACGCCCACGTAGCCGCCCGGCAGCAGCGACGGGTCCAGGTGGTAGACGAGGACGAGCAGGACGGCGACGGCGCGCAGGCCCTGCACCTCCGGGCGGAAACGGCGTTCCACGGTGACGGTTGCGGGAGCGGAGGGCATCGCGGGACTCCCCTGGGAGCGGGATCAGGGTCGGTGCGGGGGATGGCTGCGGGGGATGTGTGTCCGCATTCTGTTATGTCATACCGGCGCCGGGGCCCCCGGGGGCCGACACGCGCCCTCTTGTTCCCGCGATGTCGGCCGGGGCGACACCGCCCCGTGGCCGGATGTTCGCCACACCCCGTCCGGAACGCCGGACGGCGGCGCACGCGCTCCGGATCTCGGGCAGACTGTCCGATACGGAAACGTCCCCGGTCCGCGGCGCGCACGGCCCGAGGGCTCGGTTCCGCGTCCCCACCCCCGGGCCGGCGTCCCGTTCCCCCGCGGCCGTGTGCGAGAGGAGGCCCACCGTGACCCCCGTCATCCGCGCCCGTCTCGTCGCGCTCGCCATCATCGCGGTGCTCGTCCCGGCGGTGCTGTACCCCCTGATCGGCCCGTGGTCCCTGCTGTGGGTCCCTCTGGTCCCGGCGGCGGCCGCCGCCCTCGCCCTGCGCGAACGCCGCCGCATCCCGGCGGCCCCGGACGCGCCCCCCGCCGACACCTCCGGCGGCGTTGCCGCAACGGACGCCGACAGGAGCGCCCGGTCACCGGTCGGCGACGCCTCCGCCCGCCCCCGGGACGGGCGGCGCATCCGCCCGGTCGCCCTGCCCAGCGCCGTCGACGACTACGACCTGCACTTCTCCGCGGTGGTCCACTGGCGCTGGTCCAACACCGTCGACCTGCGGCTGCGCAACCCCATGGGCCCGGCCGTCCTGGCCGTCGTCACCCGCGCCGCCGAACTGGCCCGCGAGACCGACCCCGCCGACGAGGGCATGGCCGAGTGCGAACTGGCCGCCCGGCTGGCGGTGGAGCACGCGGTCATCGGCAGCGGGATCGTGGTGTGGGCCGACGAGGTGTCCCTGCGCCTGTCGGACGGCGACACCGACCGGCTGCGCCGGATGGCCGACCTGCGCAAGGACCGGGTGGTCCGGGAGGCCGCCCGGGTCGCCGAGGACGACCTGGAGCCCCTGCCCGCCGCCCGCCACCGCCGCGCCGCCGCCGACGCCCTCCTGTCCGCGGTCCCGGGCGGGTTCGCCGACGAGGACGACACCGGCGACCTCGCCGACTTCGGCGGTCTCGACGACCCCGCGGGTCCGGGGCCGCTGCCCGCCGGGCCGGGCAGCGACGTCGACGGGGAGGGGTACGAGAGCTACTGGTGGCCGGCCGCGGAGGACGGCGACCGCGACGGTGCCGAGCAGGACGTCCAGGTGGCCATCCTGCGCGGCATGATCGACTCCCTGGCCCCGGGCCCCGAACGCGACGCCTTCGTCCGGGACCAGGTGGCGGTCCTGGAGCGGAGCGGGTTCGAGGAGGTGGCCCGCCGGGTGCGCGCCGGGCACCCGGACTCCCTGGACCCCGGGGAGGCCTGAGCCCGCCGCCCGGGCCGCACCGCGCACACCCGGGGTTCCCGCGGGCGGGCGTGAGCCCGGGGGCACGGGGCGGCCCCGGGAGGCCGATGGGTCCACGGGGGTGTACGCGCCGGTCCCGCGTGGGGGCGGCCGCCGGGGTGCGCGTACCGGCCCCACGCGTTCGCGGGCGTCCGGGGACGTGCGGGAGCCCTGCGCACGGGCGTCCGGGGGCCCGGGGCACGGGCGTGGGCCCGGGGGCATGTGGTGCCCGTGTGCGGGCGGGCGGTCGCCGGAGGCCTCCCCCGGAACGCGGACCGGGTGGGGGTGGTCCCGCACACCGGCGGGTGCCGGGGCGTGCGGGGCCCGGGTACGGGTGGCCGTGAGGTGCGCGCCGGTTCGGCGCACCGGCGGGTGTCCGGGGTGCACGGGGGTCCCGGGGAGGGGGCCGTGCGGAGCGGACGGGGGTCCAGGGCGCCGGAGAGGAGCCCCCACAGGAAAGGGCCCCGGTACGGAAGGACGGTCCGCACCGGGGCCCGGCTCCCCGCGCCGGTCCTCAGTGGATGATCCGCTGGAAGAACACGTACGCGGCCGCGACGGTGCCCAGGCCGACGAGGACGGCGTTGGCGACGTTGCCGTGGGCGAGCCAGGTCAGCGACCCGGCCACGGCCCCGGACAGGACGCCCAGCGTCGTGATGACGGCGACGCGGAGGCTGATCCGGTCGTCGGAGTCGGGTCGCTCGGGAGTTCGGGCAGGCGGCGATTCGGTCATGGTCGCCCCTCTCTGACTGCTCGGGTCGGGCAGAGGTGCGCTCCGTGGTCGGTTCGGGACGCATAACGGTCCTCGGTCCCGACGGGAGCGGTGGGACCGATGGGGCGGGGCCGGTCTCTTGAGGCACGGGAATGCACGGGGGTGTCCTCGACGGTCGGCCGACGCGCTCGCGCGGAACGGTCCTCACCCTTGTCAGACGGTCCGTGACCGGGGAACCTGTGAGAATCCGGACCCTCACCGGTCCGGTGGGGCCGCTTCGCTGCGGATCACCGCGACACCCTTCGCTGGGCAGGCAGAGGTTCGCGGGGTCCGCCGGGGCGGCCCTCCTGCGTGTTCGGGCCGCGCTCGGACGGCCCGGTGTCCCTCCTTTCTGATTTTCGCTTCCGGTGATGTTTACTGACAAATTGATACCCCGCTGACTGCATGCAATCACTCCAGGTGATGCCGATATGTCAGGAAGTGTTATTCAAGGTCGCGGAGCGCAAGGTGGCATGGGAGAACATCGTCCGGTAATGTCTCTGGAGAGGGCGGCTTGCACAAATCAGACATCAGTCACTTTCGTCGTTCGGTTACCAATATCGACGGAATGGGGACCCCGTTCCGGTGAGGGTGTCGATCTTTTCTCGGGAGTGGGTTCCACCGGGTGGCGGAGGAGACGGGCGCCGCGGGCGCGGACCAGGGGCCGGTCGTGCAGCGTGCCCTGCTGGTCGGCGAACTCGTGCGCCTGCGCCGGAAGGGCGGCCGCACACAGCGGCAGGTGGCCGAGCGGCTGGACTGGTCACAGGCCAAGGTCATCCGGATCGAGGGCGGCAAGCAGTCCATCAGCCGCACCGACCTGGAGGCGATGCTCCGGCTGTACGGGCTCGGCGAGGGGGAGCGGGCCGCACGCCTCGTGGAGCTCAACCGGCTCGCCGGCCGTGAGGGCTGGTGGAGCCGGTACCGCGCCGCCGGAGTGCCCGCCGACCACCTGCGCATGGTGGGGTTCGAGGCGGGCGCGGCACTGATCCGGCAGGCGCACAACGCGTTCGTCCCCGACCTGCTCCAGACCCCCGCCTACACCCGGGCGGTCCTCCCGCTGCTGCGCCTCCCCGCCGGAGACGGCGGGTCCGGCGCCGCCGACGGGGACGGCGCACCCCGTGAAGCCGCCGGAGAGGGCGCCGCGGGCACCGCCGCTGCGGTCGCCGACCTGTGCCGCGAACGCCGGGAGCGGCTGGGCGCCGGGGGCCGGGCGCCCCGCAGGGTCCACGTTCTGGACGAGGCCGTGATCCGCCGCCGGGTCGGCGCCGCCACCGACCCCGGCCTGATGGCCGCGCAGCTGCGCCGCCTGGCCGCCGAGGCCGCGCTGGACGGGGTCGACGTCCGGGTGGTCCCCTTCGGGCGGGGCGCGCACCCCGGGATGCGGGGGCCGATGACGCTGCTGTCGTTCGACGGCCCCCTCGACGACGTCCTCTACCTCGAGGGCGCGGGCGGAGCAGACCTCGTCGAGGGCGGGGGCCCGGTCGCCGGGTACGCCTCGGCCTTCGACGACCTCCTCGCCGGGTACGCCCTGGGATCCGGGGAGTCGCTGGCCCTCATCAGGGAGGCCGCCGCCGACATGGGCGGCTGAGACCGCCCGGGGCCGGCAGGACCCGGAGGAGGCCCGGGAAGAGGCGGCATCCCGGGAACCCGCGAGCCGGGCGGGGACGACGGCCGTGAGCGCCGACTTGCCCGGGGCCGCGGCCCTCACCCGATCCGGTGCCTTGGGCGGGGCCCGATGAGACGCGGCCGCCCCGCGGAACGGGACCCGAGCAGAGGACGGGCTCCGGGACGCCCCGGGGGAGTACCGTCGCCCCGGGCCGCCGTCCGCCGGCACCGCTCCTGCCGGGACGCGCCGATCGCCGGGGCCGCCGCCCGGGACGAGCGGACGGGCGCCACACTGGAAGTGGTCCGGGGCGTTCCCGGACGGGTGAGGCGGGGAGGCCCTGTGGGCGGCGTCGGAGAAGAACCGGGCACGGCGGCCGAGGCCGCGGACGGTGTCGGAGCCGGGACCCCGCCGCTGCCGCCGGAACACCCGCCCCCGATGCCCGGCCCCCTCCTGCTGCGCCAGCGCTGGAGCGACGTCGTCTTCCTGCACTGGCCGGTGGACCCCGCCCGGGTGGCCCCGCTGCTGCCCCCGGGGACCCGCCCCGACCTGCTCGACGGGGTCGCCCACGCGGGCCTGGTCGCCTTCCGGATACCCGTCAACTCCGTGGCCGGAGCCGTGCCCGTCGGCGGGTTCGACGAGGTCAACATCCGGGTGTACTCGGTGGACCGGTACGGCCGCCGCGGGGTGGTGTTCCTGAGCATGGACGCGAACGCAGCGCACGCGGTGGCCGCGGCCCGGGCGCTCACCGGGCTCTCCTACATGTGGTCCGACATCTCCCTGGTCCGTGGGGACGGCGGACTGCGGTCCGGCGCCGTCCGGCGCCGCGTCCCCGGCCGGGCCAGCGGCCGCTGGGCGGTCCGGATCGGGGAGCGGTTGGAGCGGCCCGGCCCGCTGGAGCGCTTCCTCACCGCGCGCTGGGGCCTGCACACCCGCCACCTGGGCCGTACCTGGTGGCTGCGCACCCACCACCGGCCCTGGGAGCTGTACCGGGCCGGGTTCCTGCACTACGAGGGCGACCTGCTGGGCGCGGTCGGGCTCAGCCCCCTCACCGAACGGCCGGTCTCGGCCCTGTGGTCGCCCGGCACGGACGCCGGGTTCACGGCGTCACTGGTGTGATCCGGGCCGGGTCAGGCCGCCCGGTCGGGCGGCGGCTCCTCGGGATCCCGGTTCCGGAGGGCACCGCCGGGAGGGCGGGGAGCCCCGCCCCCGGCCGGGCCGCCGGGAGCCCCGAAGCCGGCCGGGAGGTACAGGGAGGGGCCGAGCCCGTGTTCCAGGGCCCGCAGCACGTCCCGGACCTCCTTGAGCAGGCCCTCGGGCACCGTGCCGAGGCGGACGCCCCCGACGGCGAGCCGCTCGGCCTCCTTGAGCGTCCGCCACGCCTCCAGGGTGTCGCCGAGCGCCAGGATCCGGGCCAGGACGATCATCGCCCGCAGCTGCCCCGACCGGTGCCGGAGCCCCCGGTACCCGTCGACCGCCACCCGCACCGACTCCTCCGCCTCCGCCATCCGGCCGGCCCGGTGCAGCAGCTCCGCCGCCATGCGGTGCGCCCGGGCGTGCCACCACCGGTCGCCCAGCCGCTCGAAACCCCTGGCGGCCTCCAGAATCTCCTCCTTGCCGAGCCGGGGGTCGTCCTCCATCCGCACCTGGCCCAGCACCAGGCGGGTGCGCATGACCCCCCACTCGTCGCCGAGCTCGGTGAACATCTGCTCGGCCCGCTCCAGCCGCTCGATCTGGCGGGACCTGCGCCAGCCGTCCCGCAACGGCCTGCGCCGCGGGAAGAGGCGCGGGAGGAACCGGGCGCCGGTCCGGTCCGCCGAGGCGCCCAGGCCGAGCCGCTCCCGCAGCCACCGCTCGTCGGGCATACCGTCGGGGAACAGCCTGGCGACGGCCTCTCGCTGCTTCTGCTCCCAGCGGCGGTCCCAGGCGGTCAGCCGGCGCCGCTCGCGCTCCAGCGCGGGGTCGAGCAGCTGCTCGCACCTCCTGCTCTGCGTGTTGAGCAGGTGGGGCGGCAGCTGGGCCAGGGAGCGCAGGTAGCGCGCGTGGTACCAGTCGCCGTCGCGGGACGCGGAGGTCGTGCGGCGCCCCTCCTCCAGCACGATCCAGGCGTTGAGCGCGAACCCGCGCAGCCGCAGCACCTCGCCCTGCTGCAGCCGCACCCGGGCCCACAGCCCGTCGAAGGACTCCCGCCGGCCCCCGCTCTCCTCCGCCTCCTCGAGCGTGCGCTCGGCCAGGGCGAGTCGGCGGTGCGCCTCCTCCCACAGCCCCTGGAAGCGGTAGACCTCCGCCAGGTTGCACAGGGAGCGCACGAGCCACCAGGTCTCACCGCTGTCCGTGAAGATCCCCACGGCTCGGCGGATCTCGGCCAGACCGTCGTCCAGGTCGCCGCGCCGGTAGAGGTTCACCCCGACCGCCCGGTGCGCACGGGCGCGCCAGCGCGGGTCGGCCGCCCGCGCGGGGAGCCGGTGCGCGGTGTCCGGTCCGGGGGCCTTGGGGGCCGGGCCGCCGGTCTCCGGACCGTGCCGGCGACCGGGGCCGGACAGGCCGTCCGGGCCGACCGGGTCCTCCAGGTCGTACGGGCCGCCGGAGCCGTGCGGGCCGTGCACGGTGTGCGGGCGTTCCGGGCCGGACAGGCCGTGCGAGCCGGACGGGTCCTGCGGGCCCTCCGGGCCGTGGTGGATGTGCGGGCCGCCGGGGTCGCCCGGGCCGCCGGGGTCGCCCGGTGCGGGGACGCCCGGGGCGCCCAGTGCCCCCAGGACCGTCGAGGCGGTCAGCGCCAGCTCGTACCCGGTGTCGTGGTCGCCGTGCCCGCCCGCGACCTCGGCCCGGTCGAGCAGGGCGATCGCGCAGGCCAGGGGGTCGGCGGTCGCCACGGCCAGCTCGGTCGCGTCGGCGGTGGCCTCCCGCATCGCCTGCGAGCGGACCCGTCCGGTCCGGCAGAGCAGGGAGTAGGCACGGCGCAGACGCCATCCGTGCCCCGCGACCTCACGGGGGTCGACGAAGTCCGCGGAGAAGGCGTCCGGCCGGCTCCACCGGAAGCAGACCTCGAAACCGCGGTGCTCGGTCTCCAGCCACTCGAGCGGCTCCTCCGGCAGCCTGGGGAAGGGCGGCGGCTGGAACGCCCCGGGGGGACGCTGCTCCGGTGGGGGGAGCAGGGGCGGCAGCGGCAGCCCCGGGCCCGGCAGCTCCGGACCGAAACCCCAGGTGGGGGCCGCGGTGCGCCGAGCCGCCTCCTCGGCGATCCCGGTGTAGGCCCGCAGCAGCCGGAGCATCGCCCGCTCCAGTTCCGCGGAGGACCAGTCCTCCCACTCCTCCTCCGGCACCCCGAGCAGCTCGGGGTCGCCCCCGGTGAGGATGTCGCGCACGTGCTCGTGCAGCTGGTACCGCTCGAACCCGCCGGCCCGGTACAGGTAGGTCACCAGATGGCGGTGGTCCAGCCACTCCAGCAGGTCGCCCGCCCTCTCCTCGGTCATGTCCATCAGGGCCGCGGCCGCCCAGGGGGCGAACCGCGTCGCCCCCGCGTTCGCCAGCCGGTACAGCAGCAGCCGCTGCTCCCGGGTGCACTGGCGCAGGCCGAACGTCAGGGATCCGACGATGGCCTGGCGGCCGGACACGGTCGGGTGCGCGTTCCGCTCCCGCATGCGCTCCAGCAGTTCACCGGGTCTGGGCCGGGGGCGGGTGCCCTGTGAGCCGACCATCATGCGCAGCGCCATCGGGAGCCCGCCGGAGCTCCTGACCAGTTCCGGCAGGGCCGCCCGGTCCGCGTCGGACAGGGGCCGCGAGCCCGCGGCGGTCAGCCGCCGGAGCAGCTGGAGGCCCTCCTCGTCGGTGAGCGGCCGCAGCCGGAGGGTGCGGATCACGCTCACCGCGCCCTCCGGGTCCCTGCGGCCGGTGATGAGCACCGCGCATCCGGGGCCGGTCGGCAACAGCGGTTCCACCTGCTCGTAGTCCTTGGCGTTGTCGAGGATGAGGAGCAGCCTGCGGTGTTCGGTCGCGGTCTTCCACAGCCGGGAGAGGTCGCCCTGGGAGGCGCCCTGCGGGATGCGCACCCCGATCTCGCGGAGCATGTCGGCGAGGACGTCGGCGGAGGGGCGCGGCTCGCGGGCGTCAGCCGGGGCCGTCCCGTCCGGGCCGTGGCCGTCGGCTCCGGGCCCGGGGCCGTAGAGCTCGAACTCCAGCCGGCCGTCGGGGAAGCGGTCCGCCACCCGGGCGGCGACCTGGAGGACGAACTCGGTCTTGCCGACGCCGCCTTCGCCGGTGACGGCGATGACCAGCGGACCGGCCCGGCGGCGCCGGCGCGGGAGGCGGCCCGGGGCACCGCGTCGGCGCGGGAACCGGGAGAACTCGGCCAGGACCTCCGCCATGGGGCCGGACCGCCCGGTGAAATCGTCGACCGGTGCGGGCAGGCTGCGGCGCAGCACGGGTTCCCGGGGCGCTTCGCGCGGGGGCGGACGCATCTCGAGCAGGGCCTGGGCGGAGGCCGCCACACCGCTGCCGAGCATGGACAGCGCCACCACCCACCACGCGCCTCCCGGGACCAGGCCGGGGAAGCCCTGCAGGGCCGTGCCCAGACCCAGGGCCAGCAGCGCCCCGACACCCAGGCCGGCCCCGACCGGTCGCCAGCGGCGGGGGAGGCGGCCGCCACCGCCGCTCGGGGGGCCTTCGCCGTCCACGTCCGACCCTCCTCGCCGAAGACACCGGATCCCTTCGCCTGCCGGGGATCGCGGGGTCCGGGCGGCCGCCGGGGAACCGATCCTGCAGTGGCCGCGGGGCCGGTGTCCAGAGCGGGTGGGGGTGCGCGAACGGTGTTCACCCACCTGTTCCCGAACGGTCACCGGGGGCGCGCCGGGGCTCCGGCGCGAACGCTCCGAAGCCCCGGAGAAAGGGAGCGGGCCGCGCGGTCGCCCCGCCGCCCGGCGCGGCCCCGCCTCAGGCGGCGGCCGCCGGGTCCTCCTCGACCGGGGGCGGGGCCGGGGCGCCCGCCGCGGGCCCGGCCGCGCACGCCGCGTCCGGATATTCCAGACGTTCCCGTGCCGGGCCCTGCGCCCGGTACGGGTCCGGCGCGGAGTCCTCCAACGGGGCGCCGGGTTCGGGCACGGCGGGCCCGTGCGGGGTGTCCTCCAGCGGCGGCCGGGGGCGCGGCGGGGCGGGCGGCGTGTCCAGGAGCCGGAGCCGGTCGAGCTCGCGCTCCACCCGTTCGATGCGCTCGGCCAGGGCCCGTGCCGAGGGCAGGCCGCAGGTCGCCTCCAGGGTGCGGTCCCGCTCGCGGACGCGGAAGGAGACCGCCCGGGAGGCCTCGATGAGGCGCTCCTCGGTGACGTCGCGCTCCCGCAGTGCGGCGGCCAGTGCCGACCGCAGCTCCCGGGCCCGGGCCGTCGCCCTGGCGAGCCGGGCGGCCCGGCGCGCCGTGAACAGGCCGAAGGGTGCGTGCACCGGGTGGAGTCCCCTCTCCGCCCGCTCCAGTGCCCTGCGGGCCCGGCGCGCCTCCGCCTCCCGGTGCGCCATCTCCGCGGAGAGCCGGTCCTCCCGGAAACGGGCGCGGTCCACGGCGACCTGCGTCCGGCCGAGGCGTTCATGGACGGCGACCTGCTCCCGCGCCACCGCCAGGAGCGCGGTCAGCTCGCCGATCCGGGCGCGCACCCCGGCGCCGAGGCGCTCGGCGATCACCTCCGGCGGGAACAGGGGCCCGAAGCGCTCGTGGAGGGAGGCCACCTCGGTCCGCCCGTCCCGGGTGCCCGGGGCGGGGACGGCGGCCTCGCGCAGCAGCAGGTCCCCGGGGTGGGGCCCCAGGTCGGCGGTCGTGGTGACGTGCACCTTCCCACCGAGCGTGGGGACGGCCTCGGCCGGGTGCCACGGTCCGCGGGAGCCGGGCGGCAGGACGAAGAACCCGGCGGAGCCGGGGGAGGTCCGCCAGCGGTGACAGGTGAACACGTACTCGTGAGGACCGTCGCCGCCGTCACGGACCCGCCGCCCGCCCCGGAGCGGGAGTTCCTCCTCGTTCGTCGCGCGGGCCGCGAGAGCCCTCCGGATCTCGCGGTCGAGGGAGGCGACGAACTCGGCGGAGGCGGCCGGTGAGGGGAGGGCGCTCACGGAAGTCACATGACCCTTTCAGAGGGAGAGAGTCGTTCGTACGGGGGACCCGACGGTATGGAGTATGCCCGAGGGGCACGACATTCTGTAAGGGTACGGGCACGGAAAGTTCGAAACCGCCGGTCAGGAGGCCTGTCCGGAACCGGTCGCCCGCTTTCGGTGATCCGGGGACGACGAATGGCGAATGTAAAGCCGCAGGTCAGAGCGCAGGGGCGGAAGGGGCCCGGGGGACTCGGGGCGGCCGGAGCGGTGCCCGCGTCCTCAGAAGATTCTCGGTTTTCTCGTGCCCGTCCACCGGAAGCAGGCCACCCGGTTCCTTTGTGCGGGGGAACCTCACGGATGTGTGGTTCGCCGTGTTTCGCGGTGTTCTTCCGGCGACGGAGCCACCGGAGGCCGCCGCGGCGTGCCCGGCCGGCGCGCCGGTGGCGGTGAGGACCCGCCGGCGGTCAGGGTCCCGGTCGGCGCGCCCGAGCCCTCCGCCCGTCGTCGCCGACGGGCCCCGCATGCGGACGAGGTGCCGATGGCGCCCACCGCTGCCTCCGGGGGAGGGGCGGGCGCAGGGCCGCCGCATGCGTGCCGGGCCGGAGCATCCTGGGCCCGCCCTCCCGGCCGTCCTGACCTGGGGATCCGTTTTCCGGGGGAGGGCGGAGGGTAGGAGCGGTCAGACCTACAAAGCTCACAAATGCCACAAAAGGGATATGCGGACCGGGGAGGGGCGGAGGCGATGGACCGGAGTGCTCAGGGGAGCGGAAGCAGCGGCCGAACCGGCGGGGGTGCGAAGAAGGGTGCGCCGTCCGACCGCGCCACGGGCGGAGGCGCCGACCGTGCCGAGGAGGCCCGGGAGACCGGGCCCGTCCGCGACATCGAGGACACGGACGTGTTCCTCGACGTCCCGGTCGTGAAGGTCGACGAGATCGAGCTGGAGGTGGAGAACCTCCTGGCCTCCGTCTCCCTCCAGGCGGAGGTGCTGGACCTGCTCAAGCTGAAGGTGGGCGCGGACGTCGGGCTCGGCCGCGTCCACCTCACCATCAAGGGCGTCGAGGCCCAGGCCCTGCTCAAGGTCCGCCTCGACAACGTCCGCGACATCATCACGCGCGTCCTGGAGACCATCGACGCCAACCCGCAGATCCTGGAGCACGTGACCCGGAGCGTGGGGTCCTCCCTGGAGCAGGTGGCGGGCGGCACGGGGGAGGCCGTGGGCGCCGTGGGCCGGGGGGCCGGGAGTGCGGTGGAGGACGTCGGCCAGGGGGCCGGGAGTGCCGTGGAGGACGTGGGCCGGGGGGCCGGGAGTGCCGTGGAGGACGTCGGCCAGGGCGCCGGTGGCGCCGTCCGTGACGTGGGGAGCGGCGCCGGGAAGGCGGTGGAAGGCGTGGGCGACGACACGGGGGAGACCCTGAAGGAGGCGGGCCGGGCCGCCGGGAGCGCGGTCAAGGGCGGTGGCGACGGCGGGAACGCCAAGGGCACCGAGGACGCCAAGGAGACCAAGGACACCAAGGACACCAAGGGCGGCGGCCGCAGGAGCGGCGGGAGCGGCTCCGGCGGGAGGTCCGCCAAGGGCAGGGGCGGAAAGTGAGCGGCGAGGGCGGCGGGGCCGTCCCCGACCCCGACGTGGAGATCACCGCCCGGGTGTCGGCCGACGAGCTGACCTTCCACGAGGTGCCCGACGTCGTGTCGCACACCCGCGCCGAGCCGGCCGGCGAGGGCACCTCCGGCAGCGAGCGCTCGGGCGTCCCGCACGGCGTCCGGGCGGGAACGGTCCACCGCGACATCCGCGTGGACTACCGCCTCGCGAGCCGTCTCACCGAAGCCCCGGAGGGTGAGGAGCCCGACCGCTGAGGCGTGTTCCCCGGGTGTCCTCCGAGTCGGATCCGACGCGGGGCCGGGCGGTCGGAAGGGCCGCTGTGGAATGTGCGAGGGAGAGGCTGCGGGCAGGGGGTGCGGTCGGAACCGGATCCGTGCTAGCTTATTTGCATGCACATGCATTCATCTGTCTCCACGGCTTCGCCCGAAGGCGGCGTGAGCGCCGCCTGGTCCAGGGTGGCGGCCTTCGCGTCCGCGGTCGACGCGGACCTGGACAAGTGGCTCGCGGGCACCTACCGGATCGGGCTCACGGAGTTCCGCGCCCTGTCCCTCCTGACCCGGGAGCAGGCCAAGGAGCTGCGGGTCAACGACCTGGCCCAGCGGGTCGGCCTGAGCCAGAGCTCGGCGACGCGCCTGGTGAGCCGGATGGAGGCGAAGGGGGTGGCGCGCCGCGACGTCTGCGAGGACGACGGGCGCGGCGTCTACGCGGTCATCACCGAGCAGGGCGAGGCGCTGCTCGCCGAGGTCCGGGCCCCCTACGAGGACCGGGTGCGCGGACTCCTCGACGGAGCGGGTGCGCACTTCCCGCATCTGGCCGTGGAGCCCCTCGCCCGCGCCCTCCGCGAGATCGGGACTCTGGTCGCCCCCTGACGGGGGGCGTTCGCGGGGCGCCCCGGCGGTCCCGCACTGCACCCAAGAAGCTGCATGTACATGCATCTAAATACTCCGGCCCGCCCCGCGCGGTCCGGAACCGTTCGAACTTCTCCACCGAAGGAACCGAGAGGAACACCGTCATGAGCTGGCTCTATCTGGGCGTCGCCGTCGTCTTCGAGGTCGCCGTGGGCATCTTCGCGAGCAAGGCGCAGGGCTTCACCAAGGCAGGGTGGACCGCTGCCACCCTCGCCAGCGGCGCGACCGCGACCTTCTTCCTCAGCCTCGCCCTGCTCACCTTCGACGTCGGGGTCGGCTACGCGATCTGGACCAGTGTCGCCGGGGTCGGAATCGTCGTCATCGGGGCGCTCTTCCTCGGCCAGCGACTGGACCTGCGCAAGGCCCTGGGCATCGCCGTCGTCATCGGCGGCGTCGTCGGGCTCCAGCTCAGCGGTGCCGCGTGACCGGCGGACCGCGGGAACACACGATCCACCCCCACCACCCTGCAAGGAGAACGGAAATGAACACGGCGACCACCGGTCCCACCACCCCCGCCGACGTGAGCACCGAGAAGAAGGCGGGCCCCTGGCTGATGCTCCTGCTGGCCGGAGTGTTCGAGATCGGCTACGCGCTGAGTGTGGCCGGCAGCGAGGGATTCACCGTCCTGGGGTGGTCGGCCTCCGCCCTCGTCTTCTTCCTGCTGACCCTGTTCTTCCTCAGCGTCTCCCTCAAGGCGATCGACGTCGGCATCGGATACGCCGTCTGGGCCGGCATCGGCGCCGTCGGCGCCGCGCTCCTGGGACCGGTCTTCTTCGACGAGGTACTGACCCCGGTCCGTGCCTTCTGGCTGGCGGTCATCATCGGCGGTGTCGTCTGGCTCAAGCTCTCCGACAGCGTGAAGGTCCGGCGCGCCCCGGCGACGACGGGCTGAGGTCCGCCCGGTCTGCTCCTCTTCCGGCGTGCGCGCCCCCGCACGCCCCCGCACGCCGGGGAAGGAGCGGGCGCGTCCGAGCACCCGCCGGGCGCCCCCCGGGAACGCGAAAGCCCCTGACCTCTGCGTATGCGCGCCGGTCGGGGGCTTTCGCCCGCGGGGCGGACGGCGGGACTCGAACCGAGAACGGCGAGCATTCTGATCTGCGCTGATGCGAGGACCCGCAGGCGGTGCCGTTCACCCCGTTGCGCCGTGCCGCCCCGCGTTCCGCCGGGTGCCGCGCACCCCCGGGTCCCCTGGGGGAACGGTGTTCGCATGCCCCGCATCCCGGGTCCTTCGCCGCATCCTCCTTGCGGACGAGGCCGCGCCTCGCATCCCCGAGCACAATCGGCTGCAGGGGAGAGGCACCGCGTTCGCACGACGTCCTCGTTCTCCCGGAACCGTGCCCGTCGGGCCCGTCCGCCCGTGCGGTCCCTAGGAGCCGGTGCGTCCGGGGTCCGCCCGGTCGGGGCGCCACGCGTTCACGGGTCGTACGGGATCCGGCCGGGACGCGCGTCCCCCGGCCCCTCCGCACACCGGTCCCGCATCGCTCCGGGGAGCGGTGGCGGGACGTCCGGCCCGGGGCCGGGGCGGATCCGGGCCCGCCGTCGACTACCGGGCGGGCGGCTCCACGCCCTGGTAGTCGGCCAGCGGCGCGGCACCGGTGACCCCGTATTCGAGGAGCACGAGCCCCGAGGGCGTGGTCCGCTGTTCGAGCAGGCGCAGACCGCAGGACGTGCTCCCCGTGATGAGGCGCCGCCCCTGGCCGATGATCACAGGGGCGACGACGAGGCGGAGCGTGTCGACGAGTCCGGCGTCGAGGAGGGACGCGGCCAGTCGGGCGCTGCCGTGCACCTGCACCTCGCGGCCGGGTCCGGCTTTCAGCGCGCCGACCGTCTCGGTGATGTCGCCGCGCAGGACGGTGGTCGGATTCCATCCCCCCTCGCGGAGGGTGTTGCTGACGACGTACTTGGGCAGCGCGTTCATCCGTCCGGTGAACGGGTCGGGTTCGGTGATCCCGGGCCAGTCGCGGGCGAACGCCTCGTAGGTGCGGCGGCCGAGCAGCAGTCCGTCGGCGAGGTCGAGCCAGGCCGAGGCCTGGCGTACGAAGGCCCCGTCCATGTAGGGGACCAACCAGCCTCCGCGGGCGAACCCGCCGCCGGAGTCCTCGTCGGCCGACCCCGGCCCCTGGGAGACGCCGTCGAGGGTGACGAACTGGGTGATGGCGATCCTCATCCCGCCGCCTCCTTCTCCGTGAGCGCCGCGAGTCCGCCCGTGACCGATCCCCAGCCGTCGAAGAAGCCGAGTTCCTCGTGGCGGTCGCGGTCGGCCGGGTCGCCGTGCCGCACGACCACCCGGTAGTCGGTGCCCTCGGGGTGGTCGGTGAGCGTGATCTCGGCGGTCATCGCCACGGGTTCGGGTGCGGCGGGACGCCAGGCACCGGTGACCGCGTTGGTGAAGACGAGCCGCTCCTGGGGTTCGACGACCAGGAAGACCGAGTCCGTGTGCGGTAGGAAGTCCCGGCCGTCATCGCTCATGCTGGTCACGAACGCGCCGCCGGGACGGACGTCGAGGCGGTCGACGCGGGCGACGGCGGGCGCGGGCACCCACCACCGCTCCAGTCGTGCCGGGTCGGTCCACGCGCGCCAGAGGACGGCGCGCGGGGCGCGGATCACCCGGTCGAGTGCGAGGTCGAGCCGGGGGTCGATCGGTGTCATCGGTCCTCCTGGTGGTCCGTGGCGAACTGTTCGAGGCGATCGGTGCGCCGCTCCCACAGGGCCCGCTGTTCGGTGAGCCAGTCCTCCACGAGGGACAGGCGGTCGCGGTCGAGCGTGCACGTGCGCACCCGGCCGGACTTGTGCGTGCGGATCAGTCCGCTGCCCTCCAGCACGCGCACGTGCTTCGTGAACGACGGCAGCGTCATCGGGAACGGCTCCGCGAGTTCCCCCACGCTCGCAGGACCTCGGCCCAGGCGCCGGATCACGGCACGCCTGGTCGGATCGGAGAGTGCCGCGAAGACCTCGTCGAGAGCACTATACTTAGCCATGAGGCTAAGTATTGCAGTAGCGGAGACCCGGCTCAAGGGGAGGATTCTCGTGGGGACCGACCCGGGGTCGGCCTTCGGTTCCGGCCCGGAGGCGGACCTCGACGAGGACGGTGGCCGGTGCCTTCTCGACGGGGCGGTCCGTGCACCGGCAGCGGCCCCGGGAACGGCGAAGGCCCCGACCCGGGGGTCGGGGCCTTCGGCCTCTGGGGTGAGTGACGGGACTTGAACCCGCGACTTCTTGGACCACAACCAAGTGCTCTACCAGCTGAGCTACACCCACCACGTCCGCCGGGCCTCACGGCCCCGCGTACGTATGAAAGCTTAGCGGATCTCCGGGAGTGCTTCGATCAGTTTTCCGGGGAGTCCTCGCGCGGCTCCACGCGGCCGGTGCCGCCGGCGACCACGTCGGCGGCGATGGCGCGGGCGGTGGCGGAGTTCGGGCCGGGCTCGGGGACGAACGCGGCGGCGCGGTAGTAGCGGAGCTCACGGATGCTCTCGGTGATGTCGGCGAGGGCGCGGTGGCCGCCGTTCTTGTCCGGGCTCGCGTAGTAGACGCGCGGGTACCAGCGGCGCAGGAGCTCCTTGATGGAGGAGACGTCGACCATCCGGTAGTGGAGGAACTCGTCGATGCGCTTCATGTCGCGGGCCAGGAAGGTGCGGTCGGTGGCGATGGAGTTGCCGCACAGCGGGGCCTTGCGCGGCTCGCGGACGTAGCGGCGGATGTGCTCCAGGACGGCGTCCTCGGCCTCCTGGAGGGTCACGCCCTTGTCGAGCTCGGCGAGCAGGCCGGAGGTCGTGTGCATGTCGCGGACGAAGTCGCCCATGGCGTCCAGTGCGGCCTGCGGTGGTTTGATCACGACGTCGACGCCCTCATCGAGGATGTTGAGCTCTCCGTCGGTGATCAGACAGGCCACCTCGATCAGCGCGTCGTTCTCGAAGTCGAGGCCCGTCATCTCGCAGTCGATCCACACCAAACTGTCGTTCATACGGCCAGCTTAGGGGTTCGGGGGCGAGGGCCCGGACGCGCCCGCGGGGCGGCCCCCCGGTGGAGGGCAGCCCCGCGGCGGGGGCCGGTCAGTCCCAGATGAAGGGGTCGGAGACGCCCGGGGGCTGACCGACGCCGATGAGGTACAGCCAGTCCCAGTAGCCCCAGAACTGGACGAAGAACAGTCCCAGGACCACCAGGAGGATCAGCAGGAAGGTGAAGCAGCCGCATCCGCAGCCGCGCTTCTTCTTCGGCGGCCGGGGCTGGGGCGGCGGGGGCGGGAAGGGCCGGTGTCCCTGGCCGCCCGGGGCGCCCGGGGGCGGACCCCACGGGGGCTGGGGGCCGCCGTGGGGCGCGGGCGGGCCGCCCGGGACCCCGGCGCGCGGGCCCGCGGGCGGGTAGCCCGGGGGCGGTCCCGGCCGGTTCATGGGCGGCGGGCCCTGGGGCGGGTGCGCCGGGGGCCGGTTCATCTGCTGGGGCGGCGGGAACTGCGGGGCGTAGCCGCCCGGCGGCGGCTGCGGGGGACGGGCGTACCCCGGCTGGGGGCCCGACGGCGGACGGTAGCCCTGCTGGGCGCCCGAGGGCGGGTAGCCCGGTCGGCCGCCGGTGGGCGGGTAGCCGGGCTGGGGCCCCGAGGGCGGCGCGGAGTGGGGCGGGGGCGCCTGGCGGGAGGCGTCCGGACGGCCGGGCGTCCACGGGGTGCCCTCGACCGGGGCGGGAGGGGCGGAGGGGTGGGCGGGTGTGCCGGGCACCGGTGCGCCCGGTGCTCCGGGCACCGGGGCGCCCGCGGCGGGCGTGCCCGGGGCCGGGGCGGCCTCGGCCGGGCGGTTGCGCTCCTCCTCGGCCCGGCGCTCGGCCTCCTCCTCGGCGCGCTTGCGGTCCTCCTCCGCGCGCCTGGCGGCCTCCTCGGCCTGCCGCTCGGCCTCCTCCTCGCGGCGCTTGGCGGCCTCGGCCTCGGCGATGCGGCGCTGCTCCTTGCGCTCCTCGGAGAGGTCGCTCCAGCCCTCCTTGAGGCTGCCCAGGAGCTTGTTGAAGCGGCCGCCCTTCTTGTCGCCGGCGTCGTCCCCGGCGGAGGCGCCGCCGGAGAACATCGGGTCGTCGGGGTCGAAAACGGCCGTGCCGCCCGCCCCGCCACCGGGCTCGAAGACCCTGGTGCCGGAGGTCCCTCCCACCTCGTTCGGGTCGAAGACCCGGGTGCCCGGGGCGTCGCCGGGCTCCTGGGGATCGAACACGCGGGTACCGCCCGGGGCGCCGCCGCCCGCGCCGGAGCCGGTGAGGTCGGCGGTCGGCAGGTCGTCGCTCAGGTCGGCGGTGGGGGGCTCCTCGTCGTGGCCGGGCAGGTCACCGGGGGAGACGCGGATGGTGGAACCGTCGTTGACGTCGGGCCGGGAGGCGGGGGAGGGGCCGGGGGTGACGCGCATGGTGGCGCCGCCGAGGTCCGCGGTGGGCTCCTCGTCGTCGCCGGAGGGGCGGGTGGGGTTGATGCGGACGGTGCCGGGGTCGTCGTCCACGGGAGCGCTCGGCGGGGGGCCGGCGGGGGTGGAGGGGCCCAGGCGCACGGTACCGGGCTCGTCGTCCTCGGCGGGCTGCGCGCCGCGCGCCCAGGAGGGGTCGATGCGCATGGTGCCGAGGTCGTCGTCGGCGGCCCCGGAGGAGGGGCCCAGGCGCACGGTGCCGGGTTCGTCGTCCTCGGACGGGCGGCCTCCGGGCCCGCCGAGGTAGGTGGTGGCGGCCTCTTCGTCGTCGGGCCCGCCGCCGCCCCGGAGCTCATCGAGGGAGCGGGTGTGCCGCGTCCACTCGTCGCCGTTCCACCATCTGAGCGTCTGCGCGTCGCCCTGCGGGTCCGCGTACCAACCCGGCTCGATAGATCCACCCATGGGGGTCAGACTAAGGGGTTTCGGAACTCTGCTCGACCAGTGGATCCCGATTCCCCGATTCCACCGGGCACCACGGGGCGCGGAGTCGCCTGGGGTGCTCGGCCGATCACGGAAGGTGCCGGGCGCGCTCTGGGGGAGGTTCCGCCGCCGGCCCCGGCGAGCAGCCGCGCGGTGTCCAGGCGGCCCGGTCCGGGGCCGGTGGAACCCGGGACCTGGTCCTGGCCGAAGTGGCCGCCCCGGGCCCAGGCGCGCTCCCGCTCCGGCTGCGGCAGGGCTCCGGTACCGGGCGTCCCCGCGGGCCAGGAGCGCGGCACGCCCCAGGAGCCGAGCCAGGCCAGCAGCGCGGACCGGCCGTGCATCGGGCCGTGGGTGAAGGGTTCCGGGGCATGGGCGACGACGGCGACGACCAGGCACACGCGCCCCTCGTCCCCGTGGTCGACGCGCCGTCCGTGGAGGAGGGCGGCGCCGGGGGAGGGTGTGCTCCGGCGGGTGGCGGGCAGGATCTGCACGGTGTCGCCCGACAGCGGGTTCCACACCAGGTGCACGGTCCGCTGCCCGGCGACCAGCCGCAGGGCCTCCTCCCGCGCCGACCACACGGCCGGGTCCGCCCCGGTCACGGTCCACACGGCGCGCGGGGCGCCGATCCCGCGGGAGGCGTGCGCCTGCGCGCCCTCGATCCGCTCGGCCTCGGGCATCCACGCCTCGGGCATCGCAACTCCCCCGGGGGTCGTCGTTTCCGGCCCTCTCTGGGTACGCCACGGTGCCGGAGAAGTCCAGGGCCCCTCGCCCGCGGGACAGGGTCTTGTCACCTCCGGTCCCCCCCGGCGGTACCGACCGCCCCGCGGAACGCCGGCGGGGGCGGCGGCCGCGACCGGCCACCGCCCCCCGCCGGGCCCCGGTCTCCCGGGTCCCCGTCAGTCGTCGTCGGCGATGCGCAGTGAGAACGCCTTGACGAAGATGTCGGCGATCTCGGCCGGGTCCTCGGTCATGTACGCCGCGCCGCCGGTGGCCGCGGCGATCTCCTGGAGCGGTTCCAGGTTCTGCACCTCGGGGCCGAACGCGATGGTGATGATCGGGATCGGCCGGGACGGGCTGGCGATGGCCTCGATCTGCGACAGCAGCCCGTCCAGCTCCAGGCCGCCGGGGTTGTCGTTGTCCCCGTCGGTCAGCATGAGGATGACGTTGTTGCGGTCGGGCCGGTAGGTCCGCGACATCTCCTGGTACGCGGCCAGGTAGGTGTCGTACAGCGCCGTGTCGCCCTGCGGCAGCGGCTCCAGGGCGGACAGCGCCCCGGCCAGCACGGCGCGCTGCTCGGTGCCGTCGTCCGTGGTGGCCTGGAGCTCGCGGACCGGCGCGATCTCCTGGTAGTGCAGGTTGTTGTTGACGTTGGTGGAGAACTTCCACAGGCCCAGCTCGGAGCTGGGGGAGAACATCTCCAGCCCCTGGGTGGCGGCTGCGGCGGTCACCTGCATGCGGGTCATCCCGGTGCCGGGGACCTCGGCCAGCATCGACCCGGAGACGTCGACGATCGCGAGCACGCGCGAGTCCATCTTCATCTGGTTCCAGGTGCGGGTCAGGTCGGTGATCGAGCCCTCGGAGGGGGTCGGCAGCTCCTCGGGGGCGAGCTCCCGGAAACCCTGGTCGCCGCTCAGCACGGAGGTGTCCACCTCGCCCTCGGGGCCGCGGAAGCCCTCGGCGAGGATGTGCCCGCGCGCCGAGTCCGTGCGGATCGCGGTGCGGAACTCCTCGGCGGCCCGGGTGAGGTCGCTGTCCTCGGTGCGGACGAGGTAGGGGTAGTCGAGGTAGTAGGTGCCGCCCTCGAGGTACTGGACGCGGACGGCGTTCTCGTCGTAGGCGGAGTTGTAGCGCCAGGCGGCCTGTTCGGACATGACCATGAGGGGCGGGGCCTCCTCGCCGCCGCCGCTGAGCGCCAGGAACGCGGCCTCCTCGTCGGGGGAGGCGCCGCGGTGCAGCGCCTGCAGGGCGGCGGTCATGGCCGCGTTGAAGGTGTCGCTGTCGGGGCTGGCCTCCTCCAGGGCGCCGTTCAGCAGGTAGAGGGTGCCCAGGCCGGTGGAGCTGCGGGCGGGGTCCACGACCCGGACGGTGTGCTCGGCGGGCTCACCGGGGGCGGTGGTGGGGACGACGTCCATCCAGGTGGCGGGTTCCTCGCCGGAGTCGGCGAACGCGGCCAGCTCGGTCACCACCAGCGGGCTGCGGGCCACGGAGGTGCCGGTGTCGGTGAGGACGGCGTCGCCGGAGTGGCTCTGGACCATGCGCGGCCACACCGAGGAGTCCGGGATCCACACGTCGGAATCGGTGTCGCCCATGGTGGCGCCGGAACCGGTGATGCCGAACGCCACGTTGGCCGAGTCGACCTGGCGGACCTCGACGTGCACGCACCGGCCGTCGACGGCGGTGTCGGTGAGGTTGAAGTCGCGGGCGACCGCGTCGACGGCGGGCGCCAGCTCGGGGCTGACGGCCACGTCCAGCCGGATGTCGGAGCCGCCGCACCCGCCCGAGTTGCCGAACATGTACACGCCGACCCCCGCCAGGCCGACGACGATCACGAGGGCCGCGGCCAGGGCGGCGAAGGCCCCGCCGCGTCCGCGGCGGCGCCTGGACCGGCCGGAGGGCTCTTCTGCGTATCTTCCGCGGTGACGTCCCACAGCTTTCCTCACGGGTGACGGACGAGGTGTCGTCCAGGGGGATGGTGCGGTTTCCGGGATGGTCCACCGGTGCCGGTGAACGGGCGCCGGAAAGGTGGATCGGTGGACCGGTACCGGGAGGGCGGCGGATCGGCCACCAAGGGTGTTACTGGTGGGAAAGGTACTCAACCTTCCGGAGCGGGTGGAGACCGCGCGTACCGGTCCCCCTCGTCCGGGCGGGGGCGCGGCCCGCGCCGCGCCCCCGTGCAGTCCCCGTCACCCTGGGAGATCCGGCACCGGTGACGGTTTTCCTTCTGAGGGAAGCGGTCTGACCGAAAATCGATTCCGATATCGAATCGAGACCGTTCCGCGTCGGTCCGCCTCCCCCGGGGCGGCGCGGGCGCCGCCGGTCCGTACCTCCCGGGGGAGGGCCGCCGGTCAGTTGTCGCAGTCGGGCACGCACAGCCGCCGCGAGATCGAGCTGAGGAAGATGTCGCCGATCTCGTCCGGGTCGTCGGTGACGAACAGCGAGCCGCTGGTCGCCGCCGCGATGCCGCGCAGCTCCTCCCGGTCGGCCTGTTCGCCGAAGGCGATGATGAACAGGCTCACCGGCCGCCGCGGGTCGAAGCGGTCCTGCAGGGCGGCCACCAGCTCGGCGTGCGAGAGGTCGCTGGACCCCCGGTCCCGGCCGGCGGTCAGCAGGATGACGCTGTTGATCTTCTCCTCGTCGTAGACGGACTGGACCTCGTCGTAGGCGGCCAGGATGTTGTCGTACAGGCGCGAGCCGCCGCCCTCCACGTCGATGGTCCGCGCGACCTCGATGAGCTCCTGGCGCCGGGTGGTCTCGCGGCCCTCCTCGGCGTCGCCCAGGCGGTGCATGTCGGCGGACTCCTCGCGGCCGGACTCCCCGAACTCCTCCGACATCAGCCACAGGCCCATGTCGGTGGCGTCGGGGAACAGGCCCAGGCCCATCAGCGCGGCCTGCCGCGCCGCCTCCATGCGGCTCCCCCCGTCGGCGCCGTCGAGGTCGTCGGCCATGTCCGCCGAGACGTCGGCCAGGACCAGCGTGCGGGAGGGCATGGACAGCCGGTTCCAGTCGGTGACCGAGGCCAGCAGGGCGTCCCCGGTGAGGTCGCCGTGCACCGCGGGCGGCTCGGCGATGATGCCGGGCCGGTCCGCCAGGGAGGCGGCGGCCCGCCCGTCGGGGTCCCGGAACCCCAGCCCGCGCAGGCGGTCGCGGTAGGCGTCGCCGCGCAGCACCTCGTACAGGTCTGCGGCGGCCGAGCGCAGGGCGGGGGTGTCGGTGGTGGTGACGTAGGGGTAGTCGAGGGAGACGGTCCCCTCCCGCGGGTAGTGCGCCCGCAGCAGCGGTGCGGTCTCGGCGCGGTCGGCGTTGTAGGACGCCACGGCCTGTTCGGGGACCACGATCACCGGCGCGGGGCGCGTCCCCTCGCGGGTGGCCCCGGTGAAGAAGGTGGCCAGGTCGATCTCGCCGAACGCGCTGTCGGTCTGCACGTCCCGCACGAAGTCGGTCATCGCGGTGTCGGCGGCGTCCCCGCCGCCCAGATGGCGCCGGACCGCGTGCATCACGGTCATGCCGTCGGCGCCGCGGTTGGGGTCCACCATGACCAGCGGCCGGTAGGGGTCGCGCTCCCCGGGCAGCACCAGGGTCCAGTCGGTCTCGTCGGGATCCGGCATGCCCTCGGCCCCCCCCGGGGCGGCCAGCACCACGGGGGAGGAGGCCAGTGAGGGCGGGTCGGTCTCGATGGCGCGGGTGCCCCCGGCGGACATGCGGGCCAGCTCCACCCAGGCGGAGGACTCGGGCACCCACACGTGCGGGGCGATGGTGGAGCCGCCGGCGCCGCCCCCGGCCAGTGCGGCCATGATCCGGTGCGGGGCGATCTCGTCCACCTGGGCGTACACGCAGTCCCCGCCGTAGGAGGGGCGTTCGGCGTTGAACTCGGTCGCGGCCTCGCGCAGGACGGGGGCCAGGCTCTGGGTGGCCGAGACCCGCAGGTAGCGGGTCTCCCCGCAGCCGAGCGCGCCGAGGCCGATGGGGACGGCGACCGCGGCCGCCACGACCAGCGCCACGACGACCGCGCTGATCCCCAGGGGGGACAGCACCAGCCTGCGGGTCGTCGCGGCGGTCGGTGAGGGAAGTCGGTGGCGTCCACTGGACACGGGCACTCCGGGGCGTTGCGGCGGCCGGTCCCCGCGGGGCGCGGGCGGGGCGTGCGGGGGAGCCGGCGCGGACAGGGGACAGGGACACGGGGTGCGGCGCCGGGCACCTCGGACGTGGGAGGGTGAACCACCGCGCGCCCGGTGGCGTCATACGGGGTGGAAAGGGTCCGTTCACCCTACGACCTCTATGACCTGAGCCACTCTCCGCCATCGTCACCAGGACCTTACTCGTTGGTAACGCGGGAACGGAAGAGGCGGCGGAACCGGACGCCGAAGCAGCCGGACGGATCCGCGGCCCGCGGCCGACGGGGTTTCCCCGATCCGAGTGGGTGATCTCTTTGTTACCGTGCTCACCGAGGAGCACACCGGTGTTCCCGTTAGGCTTAGGCCCCGCCCCTGGAGTCCGCCCCGGCACATGCGCCCCACGGCTGTCGGCGCACACCGCGGAACCTCCCGAGACCGACGACCCCCGAGGGTTTTCGCATGTCCCTTGATCGTGATCAACGGCGCCGAGGAACACTCGGCACCGCTCTGCTCGCCGGTGCCTGCTGCGCCGGCGCGGTCGCCTACGGGGTGATCGTCGGCCCGTCGATGCTGCCGCCGCAGCAGGACGTGCAGGCCGCCACCGCGCTCAGCCCCGACCTGGCCGGGCTCGCCCCGGAACCGGACGGCGACGAGGCGAGCGCGCCGCGCGGACCGATCGGCACGCTGGAGATCCACGTCAGCGACCGCGACCGCGCCTGGGTGCAGACCCTGGAGTGCACCGGCGACGCCGAGGAGGATCCGCAGGCCTGCGCCGACCTGGCCGCCGTCGCCGCCGAGTTCCACGGCGAGCCCGCGGGCAGTGCCGAGCACCCCAGCTCCGGAGACGAGGCGGGGGCCGGCGCCGAGGAGACCGGCTCCGGGGCGGTCGAGGGGGTCCCGGTCGAGCCCACCACCGCCGCGCTGCCCGGCAGCGAGTCGCTGTTCACCGAGGTCAGCGAGGGCACCGTGTGCACCGACAAGCTGTACGGCCCCCAGGAGGCGACCGTCGTGGGCGTCTGGGAGGGCCACGAGGTCGAGACCACCCTCACCCGCAAGGGCTCCTGCGAGGAGGCCCGCTGGCAGCGCCTGCGCCCGCTCACCGACCAGATCATGTAGGGCCGGGCGGCCCCGGCCGCCCCGGCGCGGTGCCCCGCGCTGCGTGCCTCTCCGCCCCGGCCGCCCGGCCGCCCGGCCGCCGGGCCCCCGGGGCGGCGGCGACCGGGGATAATCGTCGTCCATGCACGTCATCGAGATCGACGACCCCGCCGACCCCAGGCTCGCCGACTACACCCGGCTGCGGGACGTGAACCTGCGCCGCCACCTGGAGGCCGAGCACGGGCTGTTCATGGCCGAGGGAGAGAAGGTCATCCGCCGCGCCGCGGCCGCCGGGTACGCGCCGCGCAGCTTCCTCCTCACCCGGCGCCGGGCCGAGGCCCTGGCCGGACTGGTCGCCGACGCCCCGCTGTACCTGGTGTCGGAGGAGACCGCCGAGCGCCTGGTCGGGTTCGACCTGCACCGGGGCGCCCTGGCCGCCTTCCACCGCAGGCCCCTGCCCTCCCTGGGGGAGGTCCTGGCCGGTGCGCGCGGCATCGTCGTGCTGGAGGACCTGGTGGACCACACCAACGTCGGCGCGATCTTCCGCAGCGCCGCGGGCCTGGGCGTGGACGCCGTCGTGCTGGCCCCGCGCTGTGCCGACCCGCTGTACCGGCGGGCGGTCAAGGTGTCCATGGGCGCGGTGTTCACCCTGCCCTACACCAGGCTCGACGACTGGTACGGCGGCCTGGACGAGCTGCGCGCGGCCGGGTTCCACCTCATGGCGCTCACCCCCGGCGCGGGCTCCCGGCCGCTGCGGGAGGCGCTCGCCGAGGCCGGGCCGGACCGCGGTGTGGGCCTGCTGCTGGGCACCGAGGGCGACGGGCTCTCCGCGCGCTGGCTGGAGCGGGCCGACGCCCGCGTCCACATCCCCATGTCCGGCCGCGACGTCGACTCCCTCAACGTCACCGCCGCGGCCGCCGTGGCCTGCTACGAGCTGGCCCAGCGCACGGGCGGCATCGTCCACCGCGGTGCGGCCGGCGGCTGACCCGCCCGGATAGGGTGTCGGCGGAAATGCGTGTCGGCGGACCTACGCGGAACGGGGAGGACCCATGGCAGGTCGAGCACTCGTGCAGTGGGAGGAGAACCGGCGCAACGCGCCGGAGTCGCTCACGGTCGACATCTACGCCGGCGGGCCCGCGCCCGACGGGCTGGACGACGTCGCCTTCTACCAGGTGCCCTACGCGCCCTCCACCCAGGGCGCCGACGAGCGCCTGGAGATCATCGGCCGCATGCCGAAGCTGGAGGTGGTCCAGCTGACCTCGGCCGGGTACGAGCACGTGCTGGGGGCGCTGCCCGACCACGTGACCCTGTGCAACGGCCGGGGCCTGCACGACGCCAGCACCGCCGAGCACACCCTGGCGCTCATCCTGGCCGCCCAGCGGGACCTGCCCCGGTGGGCGGCCGACCAGCGCGAGCACCGCTGGGGCCCGGAGCCGCTGCGCTCCCTGGCCGACCGGCGGGTCCTCATCGTCGGGTACGGCAGCATCGGGCAGGCCGTCGAGCGCCGCCTGCTGCCCTTCGAGACCGAGGTGGTGCGGGTGGCGGGCCGGGCGCGGCCGCAGGAGGGCGTGCACGGTGCGGACGAGCTCCACGACCTGCTGCCGCAGGCGGACATCGTCGTGCTGGTCACCCCGCTGACCGAGCGCACCCGCGGCCTGTTCGGCGCCGCCGAGCTCGCCCTGCTGCCCGACGACGCCCTGGTGGTCAACGTCGGCCGCGGCCCGGTGCTGGACACCGGTGCCCTGCTCGCCCAGAACGGGCGGGTGCGGGCCGCGCTCGACGTCACCGACCCCGAGCCGCTGCCCGCGGACCACCCGCTGTGGGACGCCCCCGGCGTGTTCGTCACCCCGCATGTGGCCGGCGGGTCGGCGGCGTTCTACCCGCGGGCCCGCGCGTTCATGGACGCCCAGCTGGCCCGCTGGGCGGCGGGGGAGGAGCTGGAGAACGTGGTCCGGCCCGGACGGCGGTAGGGCGGGGCGGCGGGCCCGCCGAACGTCGGTCCCGGGGACCAGAATGGGTCCATGAGGATCGCGGTGGTCGCCGACGGCGCGGGCGGCGGACGGTTGCGGCCGCTGGACGGGGACGGCCCCGAACAGCGGGTGGCCGACCTCGCCGCGGCCGTCCGCGCAGCCGAGGCCGACCGCCCCCGCTGGGTGTGGGCCGACACCCGCGACCTCTACCCCGACCTGGTGCGCGCGGGCGTGCGGGTGGAGCGCTGCCACGACGCCGCGCTCGTCGAGGCGCTGCTGCTCGGCCACGAGGGCCGCCACGGGGAGCCCCGCTCCCTGGGTGCCGTCTGGTCCCGCCTGCACGGGCGGCCGGTGCCCGCGGACCCCCACGAGCCCGCGGGGGAGGGGGCGGCCGCCCAGCCGGCCCTGTTCGAGGCCGACCGCTCCACCCTGCCTCCGGGCACGGACCGGCTCGACGCCCTGGTCGAGGTCCACGCAGACCAGCGGCGCCGCCTGGCCGCCCTGCCGCCCGGCATGGACCTGCTGGCCGCTCTGGAGTCGGCCGGGGCCCTGGCCGCCGTCGAGATGGCCCACGAGGGCCTGCCCTGGCGGCCGGACCTGCACGACCGCATCCTCACCGACCTGCTGGGAGCCCGGCCCGCGGCGGGCCGCCGTCCCCCCGTGCTGGCCGACCTGGCCGCCCGCATCGGCGAGGCCGTCGGGCGCGAGGTCAACCCCGACTCCCCGGCGCAGGTGCTCAGGGCCATGGCGTGGATCGGCCACCCGGTGGGCACCACCCGGGCCCGCGAACTGGAGCGGATCGACCACCCCGTGGTCCCGCTGCTGCTGCGCTACAAGGAGCTGTCGCGGCTGCACTCGGCCAACGGCTGGGCCTGGCGGGAGTCCTGGGTGGACGAACGGGAGGGCCCCGGCGGGGAGCGCCTGGGCCGGTTCCGTCCCGACTACGTGGTGGGCGGGGTCGTCTCCGGGCGGTGGGCCACCCGCGGCGGCGGTGCCCTGCAGATCCCCAGGGCGGTCCGCGGCGCCGTGCGCGCCGACCCCGGATGGGTGCTGCTGCGCGCCGACGCCGGACAGCTGGAGCCGCGCATCCTCGCCGCGGTGTCCGGCGACACCGGCCTGGCCGAGGCGGCCGCCGAGGACGACCTGTACGCCCGCCTGGCCGTGCACACCGGCGACGACCGCGCCCGCGCCAAGCTCGGCCTCATCTCCGCCATGTACGGCCAGACCGGCGGCGACGCCGCCCCGCTGCTGGCGCTGTTGCGCCGCCACTACCCGCGTGCCCTGGAGTACGTGGACGCCGCAGCGCGCACCGGTGAGCAGGGCGGGGCGGTCCGGTCCTGGCTGGGCCGCACCTCGCCGGTCCCCTCCGGGTGGGCGCAGCGCGTGGCCGGACCCGACGGGGAGCGCCGGCGGCGGGCGCACGGCCGGTTCACCCGCAACTTCGTGGTGCAGGCGGGGGCCGCGGAGTGGGCGCTGGTGCTGCTGGCGTCGCTGCGCCTGCTGATGCCCGGGGCGGTCGTGTTCTTCGTGCACGACGAGGTGCTCCTGCACGTGCCCCGGGAACGGGCGCGGGAGGCCGTTCGCGCGATCGACGCCGCCCGGGAGCGGGCGCGCACTGTCCTGTTCGGTGACACTCCGGTACGATTCCCCCTGTCCGTGACCGTCACAGAGGACTACGAAGGCACCCCCCGACCCCCATGACCTTCCCGAGGCCTCGAACACGGCGTCCGATACCGGACGGCGTGGGCTTCTTGCAAAGGCGCCCGGGCGCACCCATTCTTGGACCCGGAACGTCATCGGAAAGGCGCGCGCCGTAGGGGTCCCCCCACACCCCGGGTGGTTCAGAGAAAGGGCGAGACATCCCCGTGCGGAGCCGTAGATCTGCTTGCACCACGGCGGTCCTGGTGGCCGCCTTCACCGCGTTCGGAGCGGCCCCGGCCTGGGCCGACCCGGTCGTGGAGGACCGACCCCCCATCAGCGAACAGCTCGCCCCCGACGCCCCCAGCGGGGCCGAGCCCCCCCGGGACCCCGAGGCCGCCCCCTCCCCCGAGGTCGCAGACCCCGACGACCTGCGCCACAGCACCTACGTCGCCCCCTTCCGCGAGGCGCGCAGCATCGAGTACTTCGTGGTCGCCCAGGAGACCCTGCCCGCCGAGGCCGTGGACGCGGTCCGCGGGATCGAGGGCGTCGAGCACGTCCTCACCGTGGACGCCGCCCGGGTCCTGGTGGACGAGCAGGCCACGTCCGTGCTGGGCGTGGACCCCTCCGCCTTCCGCAACCACGCGCCCCGGCCCTCCGCCGAGTCCGACGACATCTGGCAGGGCGTCGCCGAGGGCCGTATCGCGCTGTCCAAGGACGTCGGCACCGAACGCGACCTGGAGGTCGGCGGCGACGTCACCGTGACCGGCGGCCGCGGCGAGGTCCCCCTGGAGGTGTGGACGCACGCCACCTCCGGGATCGCCGGGATCGACGCCCTGGTCTCCCGGGAGACCGCCGCGGAGCTGGGCATGCCCGAGGGCAACGCCCTGGTCGTCTCGGCCCCGGACTCCGACCTGTGGGAGCTGTACGAGGACCTCGGCGAGGCCCTGGGCGAGGACGTGTCCGTCCAGCTGGTCGCCGACGCCGCCGAACCCGCGGTGGACGGCGAGGCCGTGCCTCCGACGGTCATCGAGCGGGTCATCGCCCGCGCCGAGTCCCAGCTGGGCGTCCCCTACGTGTGGGGCGGTACCACCCCGGGCGTCGGGTTCGACTGCTCGGGCCTGCTCCAGTGGGCCTTCCGCGAGGAGGGCGTGGACATCCCGCGCGTCACCCACGACCAGTGGAACGCGGGCGAGCGCATCGCGTTCGAGGACATGGAGCGCGGCGACCTCATCTTCTGGCGGTCGGACCCCACCGCGCCCGACTACATCTCGCACGTGGCCCTCTACCTGGGCGACGGGATGATGCTGGAGGCGCCGCGCAGCGGCCTGAACGTGCGGGTCACCCCGGTGCGCACCGCCAACTACGCGGGCAGCGTCCGCGTCCACACCTGATCCGCGTCCGACCGCTTCTCAGGGCCCCGCCGGGCGGTGAGCGGAGCCGGCGCACGGCCCCGTCCGGGACTCCGGGCGGGGCCTTCGCGTGCCACGGGGCGGGCCGGACCCCGGAAAAGGCGGTGGGCCGTGGCGCCGCCGGGGTCGGCGGCACCACGGCCCACTGTCTCCTTGTCCGAAGGACCCGGCCGGGAGGGGAAGGCAGGCCTCGGTCAGGAGGGGGTGACAGGGAGCCGCTGAGGGAGGGGGAGACAGCGTGCCGCCCTGTCGGGATGGTCCTGGGGTGTGACGATGTCGTTCCGTCGCACAAGGACTACATAAGCAGCGAGCGGGCGATTTGGCAAGAGGGACGATCAAGGCAGGCAAGTGGTCCTAATCCTGCCTTAACGTTCAAAACGGTGATCCAGGTGTCCGTTTCGGGCGCGTTCGTCTCAACGCCCCGCCGCGTACCCCTGGGAGCCGCGCGCGTCCGCCGCCGCCCGCAGCTCACCGGTCTCCGGGTCGCGGGCCACCGCCGCCAGCCGCCCCAGCGACCACGGCTCGGCCACCTGCACCCGGTGCCCCCGGCGGCGCAGCTCGGCGATGACGTCCTCGCCCAGGCCCGGCTCCACGACCAGGTCGCCCGGCACGGTCTCCCGGGGGTGGAACGAACTGGGGAAGGCGTTGGTGTGGAACATCGGGGCGTCCAGGGCCTCCTGGAGGTCCTCGACCCCGTTGAGGATGCGCAGCAGCGCGGTGAAGGCCCACTGGTCCTGCTGGTCGCCGCCCGGGGTGCCGATCGCCAGCACCGCCTGCCCGTCCTCCCGGGTGACCAGGGTCGGGGACAGCGTGGTGCGCGGCCGCCGCCCCGGGGCCAGGGCGTTGGGCGACTCCGGGTCGAGCCAGAACATCTGGGTCCGGGTGCCCAGCGGGAAGCCGAGCGCCGGGATCACCGGGGAGCTGGTGAGCCAGCCGCCGCTGGGGGTCGCCGACACCATGTTGCCCAGGGAGTCCACCACGTCCACGTGGCAGGTGTCGCCGCGCTGCACGGTGGGCTCGCCGACGGTGCGGTCCGCGGGCGCCTCCCCGGCCAGGTGGAGCGGCGGGGTGAAGGGCGTGCGTCCGGCCACGTTCCCGGGCCGCAGCTCCAGGGAGGCACGGCCGTCGTCCACCAGCGCCGCGCGTTCGGCGGCGTACCCGGCGGACAGCAGTTCCTTGAGCGGGACGTCGGTGAAGTCGGGGTCGCCGTACCAGGCCTCGCGGTCGGCGAAGGCGAGCTTGGCCGCCTCGGTCACCCGGTGCACGAAGTCGGCGCCCTCCCCGCGGGTGCCCAGCGCCTCGGCCAGCCGCAGCTGCTGAAGCATGGCGGGCCCCTGGCCCCACGGTCCCGTCTTGTGGACGGTGTGCACACCGTAGGAGACGCTCGCCGGGTCCTCGTAGGAGGCGCTCCAGTCGGCCATGTCCTGGGAGGTGAGCAGTCCCCGCTGCGGCTCACCGGTGGAGGAGGGCACCGGGACGGCCAGGAACGCGGCGACGGCCTCCGCCACGAACCCCTGCGACCAGCTGCGGCGGGCCGCCTCGATCTGCGCCTCGCGGTCGCCCCCGGCGGCCTCGGCCTCGGCGATGATCCGCCGGTAGACGGCGGCCAGGGCCGGGTTGCGCAGCCGGGTGCCGGCGGCGGGCACCCGGCCCCGGGGCAGGTAGACCCCGGCGGACCCGGTCCAGTGCCGCGAGAAGGCGGGCTCCAGGGCCGCGACCGCGGCGGAGATCCGGTCCAGCACGGGGTAGCCGCGCTCGGCCAGGCCGACGGCGTGGTCCAGGACGTCGCGCACGGTCAGGGTCCCGTGGTCGCGCAGCAGCAGCATCCACGCGTCGAAGGCCCCGGGGACGGCGGCCGCCAGGACCCCGCTGCCGGGGATGCGGTCCATGCCGGCGAACGCGTCGATCGTGGCGGCGGCGGGCGCCACCCCCTGGCCGCACAGGACCCGCACCGGTCCGCCCGCCGCCTGGAAGACCGCCGGGACCTCGCCGCCGGGGCCGTTGAGGTGCGGCTCGACGACCTGGAGGGTGAAGCCCGCGGCGACCACGGCGTCGAAGGCGTTGCCCCCGCGCTCGAGGATCGACATGCCGGTGGCGCTGGCCAGCCAGTGGGTGGACGCGACCATGCCGAAGTCGCCTCTGAGCTGGGGACGGGTGGTGAAACGGGGCATCGGAGGGGCCTCCAGGGTGGTAGGGGGAAGCACGCCGTACGCGGAACGGGGTTCCGGTCCGCGCAGGGCGACGCTACAGCACGCCCCGCGGGCGGGGGAGAGGGGTCGGCGGGGGCGGAGGAGGTGTGGAGGAGGAGGGGAGGGGCGGCCGGGGGCGCACGCGCGGACGCCGGGGGCGGCAGGCCCCCGGCGTCGTTCACGGGTGGTCAGGGCTGGACGGGGACGCTCCAGGGCAGGGAGTCCCACAGCTCGCGCCACTCCTCGTCACCGATGGTGTCGAGCTCGGAGACCGCGGCCTCCGTGTCGCGGCCGGTCTTCTCCGGCCCGGCCGCGGCGGCCTCCGCCTCGGCGACCAGCTCGGCGATGAGGTCGGCGATCGAGGCCAGGACCTCCTCCACCTCGGAGCGCTCCAGGCCGTTCTCCTGGGCGCAGGTGTCGACGGCGGCGGTCTTGTCGCCCTCGTCGCCGTAGTACCAGACGGTGGCGAGCAGGCGGTCGCGCTCGGCGTCGTCGAGGTCGTCCTTGCTCAGGGCCTGCTCGACGAACTCGCCGCTGTCCGGGGTCAGCTGGGACTCGTCCAGGCCGCTCTCGCCGGTCTCGAAGTCCACGAACCGGTCCAGGAGGCATCCCTTGACCTCACGGGAGTCCGCACCGGGCAGGGTGACGGCGTCGTCGGCCGGGGCCCCGGGCTCCTCGACGGGCACCTCGGGCGTCTCGGCCGGGACCTCGGGAGTCTCCACGGGAGCCTCGGGGGTCACGTCCTCGCCCGGGGCCTCGGGCGCGCCGGGCTCCTCCGGGGCGCCGGGCAGCTCGCCCGCCGGGGTCTCGGGGACCTCGGGCGCATCCGGAGCCGGGTCGACCGGGGTCTCGGGGGCCTCGCCGGCCGGAATCTCCGGGGCCTCGCCGGCCGGAACCTCCGGGGCCTCCTCGGCCGGAGCCTCCGGGGCCTGGTCGGCCGGAGCCTCCGGGGCCTCCTCGGCCGGAGCCTCGGGAACCTTGTCGGCCGGGGTCTCGGGGGCCTCGTCGGCGACATCGTCGACCACCGCGTCCGGGGCCGGACTCGGCTCCGCCGCCGGTTCCTCCGCCGGCTCCTCGGCGGCCTCCGGGGCGGTGGCCCCCGTCTCCCCCAGGATCTCCTCGGCCATCCGGCGAAGTTCCTTGGCCTCCCACCGGTCCGGTTGGAGGTGGGCGGCCAGGGCGACGCCGGGCTTCTCCAGCCAGAAGAAGTCGCCGGTCTCCTCCGACAGGTAGGCCCCGTTCTCGAAGGCGGCGTCGCCCTCCACGAGTTCCAGTTCCCGGTCGGGGATGTGGCTGTACCGGCTCTCGCGCAGGTCGTCGAGGTCCTGGAGGGCGCCGGACCGGATCACGGACACCCGGCCGTAGAGCTGGTCGGGCCCCTGGACCCAGGAGAGCTGTGACTGGCGCCCGCCCTGGCGGTCGCTGGTGGAGGAGGCGTTGATGCCGTACCTCTCCAGACCGGGGGGCAGGTAACCGATCTCGTAGCCGTCGAGGCTGTACGAGGAGTCGCCCTGCCGGACGACCGGCCAGCTCAGCGCCCGCGCGTCCTCCTCGTCGGCGAGGGCGGACCCGGCGAGTCCGACCGGCCCGGCGACGGACAGGGCCGAGACGCCGAGAATCGCGACCCACCTGGTGCGGTGCTTGCGCATGATGTTCCTTCCCATCGACTACTAATAGTGATGGTTGCAGGGCTCTGTGTGATTATCGAGGGACCTGCGGGCCAAAAATGTGACATGAAGTCATCAAGTTCATGCATAGCGTGACAATAGGTGAGAGGCGGACAACATGACCGCGGGCCGTTCCCGCATGCTCCGCACGCCGTCACCGTGCGGTCACCGAAAGCACTCAGGCTTCGGTGGCGAGGACCCATCGACACGTCCGTCCACGCGTACCTGGGAGGTACCGGTGCACCGCATCGGCATCGTCGTCGGAGCCGTCTCACTCGCCCTCATCGTCACCACCCCCCTCGCCGCCTCCGCGGCACCGGACCCCGGCCTCGCCCCGCCGGGCACCCTCACGGAGAAGCCCGCCATCGTGCAGCACACCGCCGACCGCCCCCTCATCGCCGTCTCCCACCGGGGAGCCGCCGGACACGCCCCGGAGAACACGCTCGCCGGGCTCGACGCCGCGCGGCGCCTCGGTGCGCGGACCGTCGAGATCGACGTCCAGCGGACCAGGGACGGTGAGCTCGTCCTCCTGCACGACATCACCCTCACCCGCACCACCGACGTCGAGAAGGTCTTCCCGGACCGCGCATCCCACCTGGTGGCCGACTTCACGCTGGAGGAGGTGCGCCGCCTCGACGCCGGATCCTGGTTCTCCCCCGAGTTCGCGGGCGAGCCCGTGCCCACCCTGCGGGAGGCCCTCATCCGCCTGGAGAGGCTGGACCTCAACCTCTTCCTGGAGGTCAAGCAGCCCTCCCTCTACCCGGGCATCGAGGAGGAGATCACGGCCGAGCTGCGCAGGCGCCCGGCCTGGCTGAAGCCCAACCGGCCGTGGGAGCCCCGCCGCCTGATCGTGCAGAGCTTCGACTGGGAGAGCATGCGCCTCTCCGAGCGGATGCTCCCCTCCGTTCCGCACGGCCTGCTCGGCCGTGTCCCCGAGGGCCGCCTGGACGAGTTCGGCTGGGCGGAGATGGTCAATCCCAACCACACCACCATCGACGCCGACTACGTGGACCTGCTGCACGAGCACGGGTTCGAGACCATGCCCTACACGATCAACACCCGGGCCGGCATGGACGCCGCGCTGCGCAACGGTGTGGACGGGTTCATCACCGACTACCCCGCCGCCGGGCAGCGGGCCATCCGCGACTTCCTCGGCGAGGAGTCCGGCGGCACCGCGGGGCAGGCCGCGGCGCCCCCGTTCTCCGCTCCCCTGGTGCCCCTTCTCGACCGGCACTAGATTGCGGGGGGACCCACATGAGAGGCGGAACCACGTGAGCGACCGGTCGGACATCGGAGAACTCGTCGACTGGCGGACCAAGGGGGTGTGGTGGCCGGGCGAGCCGGTCGCCGCGGCCGACTTCGCCGCCCGGCGCGACGGGTTGTTCGACGGGCCGTTCACGTGGCCCCTGCTGGTGCTCCGCGAGTCCGCTCTGGCACGCAACACCGCAGCCCTGGCCGGGTTCACCCGCCGCCACGGGCTGCTGTTCGCCCCGCACGGCAAGACCTCCATGGCACCCGCCCTGCTGGACCGCCAGCTGGCGGCGGGCGCCTGGGGCATCACCGTCGCCACCGCCAACCAGGCCCTGGCCGTGCGACGGTTCGGAGTGCGGCGGATCCTGCTCGCCAACGAGCTGCTCGAACCCGGGGTGATCCGCTGGGCCGCGGAGGAGGGCGCCGCCGACCCCGGTTTCGAGTTCCTGTTCTACGTCGACTCCCCCGAGGGGGTGGCCGCCCTGGCCGAGGGCCTGGCGGGGGCCCCGGGGGACCGCCCGCCCGGCGTGCTCATCGAGCGCGGCGTCCCGGGAGGGCGCACCGGGGTCCGCACCCGCGCGGAGGTCCTGGAGCTGGCCCGCGCCGTCGGGGCCGTACCCGGGGCGGGGGTGTCGGGGGTGGCCGGGTACGAGGGGCCGCTGTCCGACGCCGACGGGGTCCGGGGTTTCCTGCGGGACCTGCGCGGCGACGCCGACGCCCTGCTGGAGGCCGGGTTCTTCCCGGGGCGGGCGCAGCCGATCGTGACGGTGGGCGGGAGCGCGTGGTTCGACCTGGTGGCCGAGGAGCTCGGCGGCACGGTGGAGGCGGTCCCGATCCTGCGCAGCGGCGCCTACATCACCCACGACGACGGGCTGTACCGCCGCCTCACCCCCTACAACCGGCTGCCCGAGGGCGGCGACGCGCTCACCGGCGCCCTGGAGGTGTGGGCCCGGATCCTGTCCGCGCCCGAGGAGGGCCTGGCGATCGCCGGGATGGGCCGCCGCGACGCCGGGTACGACCAGGACCTGCCGATCCCGCGCCTGCTGCGCCGGGCCGACGGCACCGCCGTCCCGGCCGCGGGCGTGGAGGTGCGCAAGTTCGACGACCAGCACGCCTACCTGGACGTGCCGCCGCAGCTGGGTGTGCGGCCGGGCGACCTGATGTCGTTCGGGATCTCCCACCCCTGCACCACGTTCGACCGGTGGCGGAGCATCCCGGTGGTCGACGACGCCGACAGGGTCGTCGACGTCGTCGCCACCTACTTCTGACGGGGTCCGGTCCGCCCGCGCCGGGGGCCGCCGCCCGGAAGCGGTGTCCGGGGCGGCCTCCCGTCCGGCCCGGGGCCGCCCGGGTACGGGTGCGGTCCCGCTCCGGGGCGCGCACCGCTTCCGGGCGCGCGCCCCGGAGGCGGCTCAGCCCCAGCCGTGCACGCCGGGCCGGGTGTGCCAGGGGCGGGGCCCGTCCAGCGGGCGGTACTCCACGCCCGCCGCGTCCAGGCGGGTCAGGTGGTGCACCAGGCGCGGCTCGAACTCGGCGTAGTCGCGCTCCCCGGAGGACCACACCTTCTCGGCGAACGCCGACAGCCGCGGGAACACCATGTAGTCCAGCCGGCGCGGCGTGTCGATGTGCTCGGTCCACACGTTGACCTGGGCGCCCAGCACGTGCCGGGCCTCCTCGGCGGTCAGCTCGGCCGGGACCGGCTCGGCCAGGTAGACGTCCTCGGTCCGCAGCAGCGTGCCCACCCTGACCGGCTCGTCGTCGGACTCCGACTGCTTGTAGTCCAGGTACGAGGTGGCGGTGGGGGACATGACCACGTCGTGCCCGGCCCGGGCCGCCGCCACGCCCCCCTCCTCGCCGCGCCAGGACATCACCGTCGCACCGGGGGCCAGCCCGCCCTCCAGGATCTCGTCCCAGCCCACCAGGCGGCGGCCGCGCGCGGTGAGGTGGTCGTCGAGCCGGCGGATGAACCAGCTCTGCAGCTCGTCCTCGTCGGCCAGGCCCTCCTCCCGGATGCGCTTCTGCGCGCTCTCGCTGGCCTTCCACTGGGTCTTGGGGCACTCGTCGCCGCCCACGTGGAAGTACGTGCTCGGGAAGAGCTCCAGCAGTTCGTCGATGACGTTCTTGTAGAACTCGACGACCTCGTCGGTGACCGCCAGCACCTCCTCGAAGACGCCCCAGCGCTGCCCCACCGGGATCTCGCCGGACTCGCCCAGCTCGGGGTAGGCGTGGATGGCGGCCTGGGAGTGCCCGGGCACGTCGATCTCCGGGACGACGCTGATGTGGCGGGCCGCGGCGTAGGCGACGATCTCGCGGACGTCGTCCTGGGTGTAGAAACCGCCGTGCGGGCGCTCCTCGAACCGCGGCTCCTCGCCCGGGGCCGGGGTCCCCAGCTGGCTGCGGGTGCGCCAGGACCCCTTCCGGGTCAGCTCCGGGTAGCGGCGGATCTCCACCCGCCAGCCCTGGTCGTCGCTCAGGTGCAGGTGCAGCACGTTGAGCTTGTGCAGGGCGAGGAGGTCGATGTAGCGCAGGACCTCCCGCTTGGGGACGAAGTGCCGGGCCGTGTCCAGCATCAGTCCGCGCCAGGCGAACCGGGGGGCGTCGGTGATCCGCACCGCGGGCAGCGTCCAGTCGGTCCCGCCCAGGGGGGCGTCCCGGTGGGCGTCGGCGGGCAGCAGCTGGCGCAGGGTCTGGGCGCCGTAGAAGACGCCGGCGGGGTCGTTGCCGATGATGATGGCGCCCTCGTCGTCGACGATCAGCCGGTAGCCCTCGCGGCCCAGGCCCGCGCCCGGGTCCACGCTGAGGCGGATCTCGCTGTCCTCGGAGCCCGTGGCGAGCGGCAACCCGGTGGCCGCGCCGAGTTCACGCTGGAGCCACACGAGGGTGTCCCGGGCTTCCGGGTCGGCGGAGACCCTGGTCGCTGTGGTCAGCGTGAGTCCGCCCTCCTCGCCCGGGACCATCTGGGCGGGACGGGGGATGACGGGGCGGGAGGCGAGGAGGGAAGGGGAGGTATCAGGCACGGGTGGGCGCTCCTATCCGGTCTAGACCAATAGGGGACATGGTGCCACGGCGGCCCCCTCCGGCGCAGCAGCGCCCGGGTGCCGAACGCTCCCGGCTCGCGGATTCGGCCGCCCCATACCCACTTTTGACCACCTGCGGCCCTTACCGCGCGGCCCTTCGCGGAAGGGCTCCGGACAGCGGCCCGGCGTGTCCGCTCCGCCGGAGGGCCCGCGGCGGCCCGCTCCGGTGGATGCTGGGGAGGGCCCTCCCCCGGAGGTGGGGCGGGCACCACCCCGGGAGGGGCGCTGGCGTCATGGCGGGGACGGGGCCCCGCCCGTAGCGTTGCCGTACGTACCCGGAGCCGCTCGGGTACCGGGAGGAGAGGACGAGAGTGCCGGAGGCGACGATGGGACCGGAGCGGTCCGCACCCCGGTGGTGGTGACGTGGTCTGGTCCGTCCTCATCGCCGTCGCGGGGGCTTTCACGCTCGCCCTGGGCTCGGCCCTGCAGGAGCGCGACGCGGTGCGCGCCCCCGGCGGGCAGGTGGCCCGCGCCGGCTTCCTGCTGCACCTGCTGCGCCAGCCCCGCTGGCTGCTGGGCACGCTGGCCGCCGGGGCGGGCGCGTGCCTGCACCTGCTGGCCCTGAGCGGCGCCCCGCTCACCATCATCCAGCCCATCGGCGTCACCGGGCTGCTGTTCGCCATCATCCTGTCGACGCTGTTCAACCACCAGCGGGTGCGGACCTCGCAGATCATCGCGGGGACCGCCGTCATGGCGGGCCTCGTCGGCGTGCTGTGGACGTTCCCGCACGGCTCGGACCTGCCCGCCATGTCCACCGGGGTCGCCCTGGCCCTGACCGGGGCCACCCTCACCGCCGGCCTGGCCGTCTACCTCACGGCGCACTGGATGCCCAGCGGCGCCCGGGCGATCATGCTCGCGCTGGCGGGCGGCACGGCGCTGGGCTCGACCTCGGGCCTGGCCCGGGTGATCACGGCCAACGCGGTCGTCGACTGGACGACGGTCCTCGGCTGGCTGACCGTGCTCGCCGTCGTGCTGGCGGTCTTCGGCGGACTGCTCATGCAGAACGCCTACCGCACCGGCCACTTCGCGGCCGCCTACGCGACCCTCCTCATCACCGACCCCGTGGTCAGCGTGGGGATCGGCGCGATCCTCCTGGGCGAGGGCGCCCCGGAGACACTCCCCGAGCAGCTCGGCGCGCTCGCCTTCACCGCGCTGGCGACGGCCGGGACCATCGCCCTGGCCCGCACCCGGCACCGCAACCCCGAGGCGAAGGGGGCCCGCACGAACACGACCACGCCCCGCACCCGCGACCGCTGAACGAAGGAGTCCCACAGATGGTCCAGCCCAGAGCGCTGCGCGTCCTCATTGCCACCGACACCTACCCGCCCGACGTCAACGGGGCGGGGTACTTCACCCACAGGCTGGCGGAGGGGCTCGCGGGCCGCGGGCACCGGGTGCACGTGGTGTGCCCCTCCGACGGGGGCGAGCCGTACGTGCGCCGCAACGGCCGCGTGATGGAGCACCGGCTCAGGTCGGCGGCGATCCCCTTCATGCGCGCCGCCGTGCCGCTGGGCATGGGCGGCCACATCGCCCGCCTCGTGCAGCGGCTGGACCCCGACGTCGTCCACGTGCAGAGCCACTTCCCGCTCAGCCGGTCGGCCATGCGCCGGGCGCGCGCGGCGGGCGTCCCCGTGGTGCTGACCAACCACTTCATGCCGGACAACCTGTACGCCCACGCGCGGATCCCGGAGTCGCTGCGGTCGGCGGCGGGCGACCTGGCCTGGCGGGACATGGTGCGGGTGGCGGGGGAGGCCGACCACGTGACCACGCCGACGCCCCGGGCCGCGGAGCTGCTGCGGGAGAAGGGTTTCGGCGGGGAGGTGGAGCCGATCTCGTGCGGTATCGACCTGGAGCGCTTCCACCCGCGTCCGGCGGAGCGGTCCGCGCTGCGGGACAAATTCGGGCTGCCGGACCGGGAGACCGTCGTGTTCGTGGGACGGCTGGAGGAGGAGAAGCGGATCGGCGACACCATCCGGGCACTGGCCCTGGCGGCCCGCGAGAGGGACGTCCAGCTGGCCCTGGCGGGCCTGGGGGGCTGCGAGGCGGACCTGCGGGCGCTGGCGGTCGAGGAGGGCGTCGCCGACCGCGTGTTCTTCCTGGGGTTCGTGCCGGACGCCGAGCTTCCGCTGGTGTACGCGGCCGCGGACGTGTTCGCGATCGCCGGCGTGGCGGAGCTGCAGAGCATCGCGACCCTGGAGGCGATGTCCACGGGGCTGCCGGTGGTGGTCGCCGACGCGATGGCGCTGCCGCACCTGGTGGAGGAGGGCCGCAACGGCTTCCTGTTCCCGCCCGGCGACCCGGGGGCGCTGGCCGACCGGCTGCTCGCCGTGCTGGGCGCGGGCCGGGCGCGCGCGGCGATGGGTGAGGCCAGCCGGGAGCTGGCGGCGCGGCACGACCACCACCGCTCCCTGGAGCGGTTCGAGGGGGTCTACCGGGGACTGCTGCCCGCCGCGCCGCGGCCCGCGCGCCTGGAGCGCCTGGACGCCTGAGGGCGGTCGGGGAGCGCCGGGGCCGAATGTCTGCTTTATCGGGATTGTGAATAATGCGTGCTTTGCCACTTTCCGCATTCTTTGCGTGGCTGACGGTGATATCCGGGCGCCTCGGGAAACACATGGGGTGTGTGGTTCGAAGGGATCAGTGGACGGAGCAGCCTCGGCAGGATCACCCGCGGCGGTGACGGGAACGAGGCCCTCAACGAACGGTTGCTCAATGCCGAACGCGACGCGGGATTCCACGAGCGCGACATGTCGGCGTTCGAACGCGAGCGCATCGACCTGGAGCACCGCGTGACCCGCATGGAGGCCGAACTGGAGGCACTGCGACAGCGGCGGCTGGAGGCCTACGCCCGGTGGTGGAACGCCCGGGACGACCGGGACAGGGCACTGCACGTCTGCCGCAAGCTGCGCCGCCGCGTCGACCGGGCGCGGCGCAGGGGCGCTGAGGAGGATTGAAGGACACCGGAGCAGGAGAGTACCGCGGTGGCCCGGCACGGAAGCCGGGCCACCGTCGTGTCCGGGGCCGGGCGGCCGCGGGCGCCGTACCGTCTCCGCGGGGCCGCAGGTCTCTGCCGAGGACGCGGGGCGACCGCGGCCGCGTGCTCAGGCGGGGCGGTCGGTGAGCTCCGGCAGCTCCCCGGCCACCGCCCGGGCCGCGTCCCGCAGCGCCTGGAGGGTGACCTGCACCGCCGGGCGGCGCAGCGACGCCGGACGCACCACCGCGTACACGTGCCGGGCCGGGACCCGCCCGGGCAGCGTGCGGTGGACCAGCCCCGCCGGGGCGCCCACCATCGCCAGTGACGGCACCGCCGCGATCCCGATCCCGCGCGAGACCAGGCTCAGCACCGTGCCCAGCCCCTCGAACTCCCAGGCCGCCGACGGCAGCCCGCCCACCTCCGCCAGCAGCACGTCCGTCCCGTGGCGCGAGCGCTCGCCCTCGGGCGCCACGATCCACGACTCGCCCAGCAGCCGCTCCAGCGCCACCGGCTCGTCCGGGTCGGCCAGCCGGTGCCCCTGCGGGACGGCCAGCACCATCGGGTCGCGCAGCAGGTGCACGTGCCGCAGCCCGCTGTCCCCTCCCCGCCCCGGGTGCTGACCGCTCCAGTCGTCGACCAGGGCGATGTCCACCTCGCGCGAGCGGACCTTCTCCGTCCCCGTCGACAGCAGCGTCTGGCGCAGCACCAGCTGCATCCCCTCGTGCCGCCGCAGCTGCGGCGCCAGCAGCGGCGCGAACGCCACGGCGGCGGTGGGGAACGCCGTCACCGTCACCACCCCCAGGGCCACGTCGGCCTGCTCGGCCAGGATCGACTCGGTGGCCTCCACCAGGGCCAGGATGTCCTCGGCCTGGACCACCAGCAGGCGGCCGGCATCGGTCAGCTCCGCCCCGCGCGGGGTGCGGTCCAGCAGCGCCACCCCCGTCTCCCGCTCCAGCGCGGACAGCTGCTGGGAGATGGCGGACGGCGTGTACCCCAGGGCGGCGGCGGTGGCCGCGATGGTGCCCCGGACGGAGAACTCGCGCAGGATCTGGAGGCGTCGGAGATCGAGCATAAGTTCAGCTTACGCTCAGCATCGAAAAGAGTCGCTTGTACTGAACCCCGCTGGTGGGCAGGGTGATCAGTGAGCGACCGTCACGTCACGCGGACGGTCACACGCCCGATCATGAGCCGGAGATGAGTCGTCACATGACCGTCACTGTTTCCGCGACCCTCGCCGTCAACGAAGCCCTCGCCGAGAAGCGCCGCCAGGGGGTGCGCGTGCTGCCCCTGGGATTCGGCGAGGCGGGCCTCCCGGTCCACCCGGTCATGCGCGACCGCCTCACCGCGGGCAACGGCGCCAACGCCTACGGCCCCGTCGCCGGGGTCGCCGCCCTGCGCGAGGCCGCCGCGGGCTACTGGGAGCGCCGCGGGCTGCCCACCGACCCGGACCTGGTCATCGCCGGACCCGGCAGCAAGCCGCTGCTGTACAGCCTCCTGCTGGAGCTGGGCGGCGACACCGCCATCGCCGCGCCCAGCTGGGTCAGCTACGCCGCGCAGAGCCGCCTGGTGGGCGCCCGCCCGCTGCTGGTCCCCACCGTGGGCGGCGGCGAGGGCGGCGTCCCCCAGCCCGACCTGCTGCACGCGGCCGTCACCGCCGCCCGCGAGGAGGGCCGCACCGTCAACGCCGTCATCGCGACCGTGCCGGACAATCCCACCGGCACCGTGGCAGGCCGCGACACCGTACGCCGCCTGGCCGAGGTCGCCCGCGAGCTGGACCTGGTGATCATCTCCGACGAGATCTACCGCGACCTCGTCCACCCGGCCGGTCCCGGCGCCGAGCAGGTCCGGGTGCACAGTCCAGCCGAGTTCGCCCCCGAGCGCACCGTGATCTCCAGCGGGCTGAGCAAGAACCTCGCCCTGGGCGGCTGGCGGATCGGCGTCCTGCGCCTGCCCGACTCCGGGATCGGGCGGCGGTTGCGCGGAGGACTGCTCGGCGTGGCCAGCGAGATCTGGTCCAGCCCGGCCGCCCCCGTCCAGCAGGCCGCCGCCCACGCCTTCACCGAGCCCGCCGAACTGGTGGACCACATCGGCCGCAGCCGCCGCCTGCACGGGATCGTCGCCCGCGCCGTCGCCGACGTGTTCACGCGGGCGGGGGCGACCGTCGCCCCGCCGCGGGCGGCGTTCTACCTCTACCCCGACTTCGAGCCGGTGCGCGAGCGGCTGGTCGGGCTGCACGGTGTCACCACCGGCCCCGGCCTCACCGGCCTGCTGCTGGAGCGGTTCGGCATGGGCGTACTGCCCGCCGCGGAGTTCGGTGAGGGGCCCGAGGCCCTGCGCATGCGGGTCGCCACCAGCCTGCTGTACGGCGACACCGAGGAGCGCCGCTACGCCGCGCTGGCCGCCACCGACCCGCTGGCGCTGCCCTGGATCCGCGCCCACCTCGACCGGCTGGCCGAGGTGCTGGACGCCCTGCTGGCCGTCCCCGCGCCCGCCGTGCCCGCGGCTTCCGCGGTGCCCGCGGCTCCGCGCACCGAACAGGCGGTCGCCGAGCCCGTGCACTGAGCCCGCGCACCGAAGTCCGTCCGCCGGATCCGCACAGGGCGTGCGGGGCGTGCGGGCCCCTCACCTCGGAGAGGCCCGCACGCCGCGGAGGCTCAGCGGGAGGGCAGGACCGGACTGTCCCCGGCGGCCAGCTCGTGGCTGGGGGCCAGCACCGACCGGTAGTGGGCCAGCAGCTCGTCGCCCACCGCATCCCAGGTGCGGTGCTCCACCGACGCCCGGGCCCGGCCCGCCAGTTCGGCGCGCAGGGCGCGGTTGTGGGCCAGCCGCCCCACCGCCACCCGCAGCTCGCGCACCGAGTCCGGCGCGTACAGCAGCCCGTTGACTCCGTCCTCCACCAGGTCCAGCGGCCCGCCCGCGGCGGGGGCGACCACCGGCACGCCCGAGGCCAGCGCCTCCTGGACCGCCTGGCAGAACGTCTCGTCGGCGCCCGTGTGCACGAACAGGTCCAGGGAGGCGTACAGCCGGGAAAGCTCCCCGCCGGTGCGCTGGCCGGTGAAGACCGCGCCGCGCAGCCGCCGCCTCAGGCGGGGAAGCTCCGGGCCGTCGCCGACCACGACCACCTTCACCCCGCGCAGCTTCAGCACGTGCTCCAGCAGGTCGACGCGCTTGTCCTTGGCCAGCCGTCCGACGTAGCCGATGATCGCCTCCCCGTTCGGGGCCAGCGCGCGGCGCAGCTCCTCGTTCCGGTGGTCCGGGTGGAAGCGCCGCACGTCCACCCCGCGCCGCCACAGCGCCATCCGGGGGAAACCGCGGGCGGACAGGGCCTCCATCGTCGCGGAGGAGGGCACCAGGGTGCGGTCCGCCGCCGCGTGGACGCGGCGCAGCACCGACCACAGGTGCTCGTGCCCGGGCAGGCCGTACCGGCGGGCGAAGCCGGGCAGGTCGGTCTGGAACACCGCCACCGTCGGCAGCGCCCAGCGGCGGGCCGCCTCCACCGTGGCCAGGCCCATCAGGGCGGGCGAGGCCAGGTGGACCAGGTCCGGGGAGAACGACCGGATGGCGGTGGTCAGGGTGCGCCGTGCGGGCAGGCCCAGCGAGAAGTCGCGGTACACGGGCAGCGGCACCGAGGGCGTGCGCACCACCGGGAAGCCCGCGTAGCGGGTGGGGCCCCGGTGGCCCGGGGCCAGGACGAGTGCCTCGTGGCCCCGGGAGGCCAGCAGGTCGGCGACCCGGCACACGGAGTTGGTCACCCCGTTCACCTGGGGCAGGAAGGACTCGGTCACGATCGCGACGCGCAGCGGACGCTGCCCGTCGGCGCGGGCGGGGATCGGATCGCGGAGGGTGTCGAGGGGGGACATGCGTGCGGCTCCCAACGCCGGGGGGACGTGTCTTCGACGCTAGGCACCCCCGGTGAACCCGGATGGGGCGCGGAGGGAACCGGACACGTCGCGCGGACGTGGGCTCACCGAGCACCCGGTTACGGGCCGCGTACGGCGCCGCCGCCCCGGGGTTGCCCCCGGATGGCCCGGCGGTGGCTAAGATCGCAGCACGTCAACGAATCATCGCCCTGAGGAGTGAATGGTGACTCTCGTGGAATGGGCCGAGGAGGTCCGGGCCGAGCTCGGGCTTCCCGACACCGACTCCATGGACCGCAAGGACGTCGACCGCATCCTCGACCTGGCCAAGGACGCCGCGCACTCCGTGGCGCGCCCCGCGGCGCCGCTCACCGCCTACCTGCTCGGCATCGCGGTGGGACGCGGGGCCGACCCCGAGGAGGCGGCACGGCGGCTCGGCGAGCTGGCCCGGAGCCGGGCCGGCGACGGAGACGACGCATGACAACGCCGGGACCGTGGGAACGCCGCAGCGTACTCCCGGGTTCCCGAAGAGACCCGCATGTGGAAAGCATGTGATGCGTTCGTTACGCGCCACTGCGATTCTTTGCCGATAACGCAAGGCCCTCACCAGTGCCGACGCGTCGACGAGGACACCCGCCCCGCGCCGACACCGGTGACGTCCTCGGCCCCATCCACTGACCGACAGGGAGATCCCCCGTGGACCAGCTCCTTGAAATGGCCGACATCATCAGCGGCATCGTCTGGGGACCCTTCGTCCTCATTCCGCTGCTGTTCGCCGTCGGCCTTTTCCTCACCATCCGCCTGAACCTGCTCCAGCTCCTCCGGCTGCCGCACGCGCTGTGGCTCGCGCTCGTCCGGCGCAAGGAGGACGAGTCCGTCCAGGGAGACATCTCCCACTACCAGGCGCTCAGCACCGCCCTCGCGGCCACCGTCGGCGTCGGCAACATCGCCGGAGCCGCGCTCGCCATCGGCATCGGCGGTCCCGGCGCGCTCTTCTGGATGTGGGTCGTCGGCTTCCTCGGCATGGCCACCAAGTACAGCGAGGCCCTGCTGGGTGTGAAGTTCCGCCGCACCGACTCCAAGGGGGAGCAGAGCGGCGGCCCGATGTACTACCTCAAGCAGGGCATCGGCGGCGGCTTCGGCACCACCCTGGGCGTGCTCTTCGCCGTCTTCGGCGCGATCGCGGCCTTCGGCATCGGCAACGGCAGCCAGGCCAACACCGTCGCCCAGCAGCTGAACAGCGTCACGGGCGTGGACACCTGGATCATCGGCCTCGTGCTCATGGTCCTGGCCGGCGCCGTCATCCTCGGCGGCATCAAGAGCATCGGCCGGGTCGCCTCGGCGCTGGTGCCGATCATGATCATCTTCTACGTGGCCATCTGCCTGATCGTGCTCGCGGTCAACTGGGCGCAGATCCTGCCCGCGCTCGCGCTCGTGGTCACCGACGCCTTCACCGGCACGGCCGCGGCCGGCGGCTTCGCCGGCTCCACCGTGCTGATCGCCATCCAGATGGGCTTCGCCCGCGGCATCTTCTCCAACGAGTCGGGCCTGGGCACCGGCGGTATCGCCGCCGCCGCGGCCAAGACCAGGCAGCCGGTCCGCCAGGCCCTGGTGTCCATGACCCAGACCTTCATCGACACCATCATCGTGGTCACGATGACCTGCCTGGTCATCATCACCACCGGTGTCTGGCGGGGCGAGAACGCCGAGGACGGCTCCCTGCTGACCAGCCAGGCCATGACCGAGGGACTGGGAGCCATCAGCCCGGCCCTGGCCCCGGCCGGCGCGATCATCGTCGCCGTCTCCGTCGCGGTGTTCGCCTTCACCACCCTGCTCGGCTGGTCCTACTACGGTGACCGGTGCATCGAGTTCCTGGCGGGCCGCAAGCTGGTGCTGCCCTACCGGATCGTGTTCATCGTCGTCATCTTCATCGGTGCCGTCGCGGACCTCGGCTCGGTGTGGCTGTTCAGCGACATCGCCAACGGCCTCATGGCGCTGCCCAACCTGGTGGGCCTGCTGGTCCTGTCGCCGCTCGTGGTGGCCGAGACCAGGAAGTTCTTCGCCCACCCGAACTGGCGGGACCCGGACGCCCTGATGGAGGACGTCAAGGGGTGACCGCCGCCCCCCGGGTGGACGGGAAGGGGGGACCGGCCCCGGGCCGGTCCCCCCTTCCGCGTGTCCGGGTCACCACCAGGCGTGGAAGTGGTGGACGGGGCCCTGGCCCCCGCCCGCGTCGATCTCGTCCGCCCGGCGCAGGGCCTCGGTGAGGTAGGCCTTGGCGTCGGCCACGGCGGTGGCTGGGTCCGGGTGCCGGGGCAGCAGGGCCGCTATGGACGAGGACAGGGTGCAGCCCGTGCCGTGGGTGTTGCGGGTGGCCACGCGGGGGGCGGAGAACTCGCGCTCCTCGCCGTCCCGGGACACCAGGACGTCCACGCTCTCCTCCCCGCCCAGGTGCCCGCCCTTGAGCAGCACCCGGCGCGGGCCCAGCTCCAGCAGCCGGCGGGCCTGGTCGCGCATCCCCGCCAGGTCGGTCGCCTCGGCCTCGTCCAGCAGGTCGGCGGCCTCGGGCAGGTTGGGGGTGAGGAGGTCGGCGCGGGGCAGCAGCGCGGTACGCAGCGCCTTGATCGCGGAGGCCTCCAGCAGCCGGTCGCCGCTCTTGGCCACCATCACCGGGTCCACCACGACGTTGCGCAGGCCGTGCCTCACGATCGCCTCGGCCACGGCCTCGGTGACCTCGGCGGTGCCGAGCATCCCGACCTTGACGGCGTGCACGGTCGCGTCGGAGAAGAGGGTGTCCATCTGGTGGACGACGAAGTCGGCGGGGACGGGGTGGACCCCGGTGACGCCGCGGGTGGACTGGGCGGTGAGCGCGGTGACCACGCTCATCCCGAACGCCCGGTGTGCGGAGAAGGCCTTGAGGTCGGCCTGGATGCCGGCGCCCCCGCTGGGGTCGCTGCCGGCGATGGACACGATGTTGTACGCGCTCATGGCGTTCCTTCGCTAGTACTAACTAGGGCAGGTTCTACGGGTGTGCTCTCAGCCGGGGCGCGGCCGGTCGGCCGCGCCCCGGCACCCCGCGCCGTGCGGGTCCTTCGGGGCCCTTCGGTCGGTGGAGGCCTCTCGTGCGGTGGCGGCCCGGAGCGGGGCCGCCGGCGTCGAGGGCGGGGATCAGACGGTCAGGGCGTCGGAGCGGTCGCGGGCCGCCTCGCGGGCCAGCTTGCGCCGCTCCCAGACGATGGCGGCCGCCACGACGGCGAAGCCGAGCACCATGAGGGCCACCGTCAGCGGCACCTCGGTCGGCGCCACGAAGGCCCGGTCCTCGTCCTGCCAGGGCCACAGGGCGCGCAGGGACCCGGCCATGAGGCCGGTGAGGACGACCAGCGTCATGTGGTGGAAGTTCTCCAGCAGGTACTGGAGGAGCTTGACGAACAGGGACAGGCCGGTGAGGGCGCCCAGGGCGAAGACCCCCAGGTACAGGAAGTCCATGTCGCGCACCGCGTTGATGGTCGGCTCGTACAGGCCCATGGTGAGCAGGATGAAGGAGCCGGAGAGCCCGGGCAGCACCAGGGCGCAGATCGCGACGGCGGCCGCGAAGAAGACGACCACCGGGTTGACGGGCAGGTTCGCCCCCGGCAGGCCGGTGACGGCGAAGGCCGCCGCGGCGAAGGCCAGCGCGACGAGGTAGTGCCAGGGGCGCCAGGCGCTGCCCGAGCCCGTGTAGGGGACCCACAGGCAGGCCAGGACCAGGCCGAAGAAGATCGCGTAGGCGTACTGCGGGTAGGCCTCGACGAGGGGGGCGAGGACGACCGCGGCACCGACGAGGAACAGCGCCATGCCGATGAGGGCCGGCAGGAGCACGCTCCAGTCGACCATCCGGAACTGCTCCCGGGCGCGCTCGGGGCCGCGGCCGCGCGGCACGTCGGTGACGTAGCGCTTGATGCCGCTGACCAGGTGACCGGCCCCGCCGATCAGCTTGTCGTACAGCCCGACGATGAGGGCGACGGTGCCGCCGCTGATCCCCGGGAGCGCCTCCGAAGCGCCTACCGCGCCTCCGCGCACCATGTTGAAGAGGTGAGTGCCTGCTTTTGTGGCCATCTGATCGTTGGGCGCGGTCCCGAGCCGGTTCGGGTGAGGGGCGCCGTCCTCCGTTCTGACATCGATACCACCGGACCCCGAGTACGGGGCCGGGGGAAGAGAAAATGGGGGTGTTCCCGCCGCTCACCGACATGTGATCCCGGGACCCGGGCCGGGGTTGCGGTCGGGTCGGCCACCGGGGAAAGGGGTTCCGGAAGCGGCGATGCCAGTCTAGTGGCGCGCGAACCCGCGGTTACGGCCTCCGCGAGCCCGATCGGCGTGTTTCGGCTCGTCATGAGCGCATTGGGCCGGTAACCGAAATGCGGTCACCCCAGCGGCGGAATGGGGATCCCCGCCGACGGGGGTGCGGAGTACCGCAGGAGGAGCCGGGGCGCACCGCCGGAGGCGCCGGCCGGACCCCTCAGACGCCGTCCCGGACCACCGAGGAGGCCCAGCGGTAGTCCTGCTTGCCGACCGCCGTGCGCCGCACCCGGTCCACGAAGTGGACGGTCCTGGGCACCTTGAAGCCGGCCAGCCGCACCCGGCAGAACGCCAGCAGGCCCGGCTCGTCCGGCTCCGCGCCCGCGGTCAGCGAGACCAGGGCGGTGACCCGCTGTCCCAGCCGCTCGTCCGGGGCGGGCACCACGATGGCGTCCTCCACCGAGGGGTGGGCCTTCAGGGCCGCCTCGACCTCCTCGGGGTACACCTTCTCGCCCGCCGTGTTGATCACGACGCTGCCGCGTCCCAGCAGCACGATCGAGCCGTCCCCGGCCCGGGTTCCGAAGTCGCCCGACAGCGCCCAGCGCCGCCCCTGCGCGTCCGTGGGGAACGTGCGCGCCGTGGCGATCGGGTCGTTGTAGTAGCCCAGCGGGATCCGCCCGGCCCGCGCGATCCGGCCGACCACCGGCGACCCGGGCGGCACCGGGCGGAGCCGCTCGTCCAGCACGGCGATGCTGCCGCCCATGGTGAAGCTGCGGCCGTCCGGGGAACCGGTCAGCGGCTCCGGCTCGCCTCCGGCGTCCCCGCCGGTCGCCGAACCGCACACCCCGGTCTCCGAGCCGCCGTAGGAGTCGGCCAGGGTGATGTCCTCGCGCCAGGCGCGCCACAGCCCGCGGACCGGCGGGGTCAGCGGCGTGCCGCCCGAACGCACCGCGGACAGCTCCGGGCACAGCCCGGGCTCCGTGAGCAGGTGCCGGGCCAGCGGCCGGGCCATCGCGTCGCCCACCACCTGGAGCGTGTGCACGCCCTCCCGGTGGGCCAGCGCCACCACCCGCTCGGCGCGGAGGCTGCGGTCGGTGGACAGCACCACCCGCTTGCCGCACAGCAGCATGCTCAGTGCGTTCCACTGCCCGGCCGCGTGCATCAGCGGCCCCAGGACCAGCATGCGCTGGGGGAAGCAGGCGCGTGCCCGCTCGGCCACGTCGCGGGGGGAGCGGGCGCGCGGGGCGCCGGGGGAGCGGCGCTCGACCGCCGCCCGGAAGATGTCGGCCTGCCGCCACAGCACGCCCTTGGGGTAGCCGGTGGTGCCGCCGGTGTACAGCAGGTAGTGGTCCGAGCCCGAGGTCGGCGGAAGCGGCTCTCCCCCGGGGGCGCCGGCCAGCGCGTCCTCGTAGCCCACGGCGCCGGGGAAGGCGGTCCGCACGGCCTCGCGCGCCGACCGCGGTGCGCCGTCCTCCAGCAGCACCGCGTGGCGCAGCCGGGGAAGGTCGGAGCGGACCCGGGCCACCGTCGCGGCCAGGGACTCCTCCGCGATCAGCGCCACCGCGTGGGAGTCGGCCAGCACGTGGCGCAGCTCGCCCGCCACGTAGCGGTAGTTGACGTTCACCGGTACCGCGCCCGCCCGCAGCACCCCCAGGAACGACTCCACCCACTCGGCCCGGTTGAAGGACAGGATCGCCACGTGCTCGCCGCGGCGCACGCCCGCCGCCGCCAGGTGACGGGCCAGCCGGTCCGCACGCCCGCGCAGCCCGGCGTAGGAGACGACGCGGCCACCCGCGACCAGGGCGGTCCGCTCCGGAACCGCGTCGGCGACGGCGTCGAACAGCCGGGTCAGCGAGAACTCGGCGTCGGGGTCGGCCGCGGCGGGGGACGCGGCGGTCTGCGGCGCGACGGGTCCCCGGGACGATGGGCGCACGGGCGGCCTCCCTCTGCGGCGGGTACGGTGCTCCGTCCACGGCCTCGGGCTCGCGGCGGAACACCGGCGCCGACCGGGAACGGTCGGCGCGTCGGTGGCTTGTGTGCCGACCGTACCCGTCGGGGCCGGGCCCCACCGCCACCGGGGCTGTGGACCGCGTCACCCCACCTCACAGGCCCGGTCACAGCGTGCGGACGGCCCTGTTCCACGGGCTGTGCGGGGTGGGGCCGGCACCCGGGTTTCGGGCCCGATCGTGCATTTGTGACGCACCTCACCCCTTGTGGGCTCACCGGATCATCTGCTCAACTCTTGGGGACCCGCCGCCGGGGGCTCTACCGGGCCCCAGGGTGGGTATCTAGTGTCTGACATCGGTCAATGGTGATCGGAGCGGTTGGATGAGCAACACCCAGAACCTGGGGCAGCAGGACGACGCCGGGAACCTCGGCGCGACACTTCCCGAACACGGCACCCCCGCACTCTCCAGCGCGGACCACATCGCCCTCGCGCAGGAGCACTCCGCGCACAACTACGCCCCCCTGCCCGTCGTCATCGCCGAGGGCCGAGGGGCCTGGGTGACCGATGTGGAGGGCGAGCGCTACCTCGACTGCCTGGCCGGGTACTCGGCCATGAACTTCGGACACCACAACCCCGACCTGCTGGCCGCGGCCCACCGCCAGCTCGACCGGGTGACACTCACCAGCCGTGCCTTCTACAACGACCAGTTCGGCCCCTGGGTGGACGCCCTGGCCCGCATGGTCGGCAAGGAGAAGGTCCTGCCGATGAACACCGGCGCCGAGGCGGTGGAGACCGGCATCAAGGTCGCCCGCAAGTGGGGCTACGAGGTCAAGGGCGTGCCCGAGAACCAGGCCACCATCGTCGTGGCCGGGGCCAACTTCCACGGCCGCACCACCACGATCATCTCCTTCTCGTCCGACCCCGAGGCCCGCACCGGCTTCGGCCCGTACACGCCGGGCTTCCGCTCGGTGCCCTACGGCGACGCCGCTGCCATCGAGGCGGCCATCGACGACACCACGGTCGCGGTCCTCATCGAGCCGGTCCAGGGCGAGGCCGGTGTCATCGTCCCGCCGACGGACTACCTGCCGCGGGTGCGGGAGATCTGCGACGACAACCGGGTCCTGTTCATCGCCGACGAGGTCCAGTCCGGGCTGGGGCGCACCGGTACGATCCGCGCCTGCGAGCACAGCGGGGTCGTCCCCGACGCCTACCTGTTCGGCAAGGCGCTGGGCGGCGGCATCCTGCCCGTGTCGGCGATGGTCGCGAACGAGGACGTGCTCGGCGTCATCCAGCCGGGCCAGCACGGGAGCACCTTCGGCGGGAACCCGCTCGCCGGCGCGGTGGGCCGCACGGTCGTCCGGATGCTGACCGAGGGCCCCTACCTGGAGAACGCCCGCAAACTGGGCGAGGTGTTCAGCCGCCGGCTGGAGGAGTTCGTCGGCAGGGGAGTGGTCTCCGTGCGCAGCATCGGCCTGTGGGCCGGAGTGGACGTGGACCCCGGGCTGGCCTCGGGCAAGGAGATGTGCGAGCGGCTGGCCCGGAACGGCGTCCTGGTCAAGGACACCCACGGGTCCACCGTGCGCATGTCGCCGCCGCTGGTGATCAGCGAGGAGGACCTCAACTGGGGCCTGGACCGGTTCGCCGAGGTGCTGGAGGACCTGCGGGCCGGGCGCTGACCGCCCGCGGAACGCACGGGACCCGCCCACCGGAACCCGGCCGGGGGCGGGTCCCGCCGCGCGCGGCCGGGGTGCCGGGCGGCGGCCCGGTTCAGCCGCCGGCCTCGTTGACGGGGGCCTCGGTCCCCTCCGCCCCGGGGGACTCCGACGGCTCGCCCGAGGGCGCGTGCACCGGGTCCAGCGGTCCGCCCAGCTCGGTGTGCAGCAGCGCCTCGTCCACCCGTTCCAGGGTCTCCCGCGACACGTACAGCACCCGCTCGGGGCCGTCGACGATCTGCAGGCGCACCCGCTCGGCGATCGACACCTGACCCTGGGCGGTGGGGTGGAAGGTCGCCCGGTCCACCTTCAGGCCCTCGCCGAACCTGCCCAGCACGATCCCGTTCAGCCAGGCGTCCTCGGCGCTGACCTCGTGGCCGGTGAGCGCGGAGAAGGTGTTGACGTACTCCACGCTGCCGGTCTGCCGGGAGCCGTAGACGTCGCCGTCGGCCCGGTACACCACGTCGCGGATGCGCTCGTTGAACCGCTCGGCGACGCCGTTGAGCCACAGCTGGTCCCGGACGGTCAACGTGTAGTACATCCCCGGCGGCTCCTCCGGGAACAGGCGGGGGTAGCCCAGCACCAGGATGCGCGCGTCGGGGGCGCGGTCGCGGATCTCCCCGATCACGGTGCCCAGGGTCTCCTCGAAGCGGTCCATCCGCTTCTCGATGTCCTCCTCCTGCTCGGTGCAGACGCTGCTCTCCAGCAGGGGCATCCGCACGATGCAGGTGCGCAGGACCGGGATGAACCCCAGGTCGTTGCCGCCGATCCCGAGCGTCACCAGGGAGGTGTGCTCGGTGACCCGCTCGATCTGGGACTCGGGGGTGCCCAGCTCGTCGAGCATCGCCGAGCCCTTGTGGCTGCTGCACGCGTAGAAGGCGAGGGCCCCGGCGAAGTCGAACTCGTCCTCGATGAGGTGGGCGTAGGCGTTGGCCGAGCGCCAGCAGCCGCCGGGCACCGCGGTCTCGGGCACGTAGTCGCCCGCACCGTCGCCGGAGGAGTAGGAGTCGCCCAGGGCCACGTAGTTGCCCCACACGGCGGCCTCCTCCGGGGGCAGCCGCAGCCGCCAGTCGGTCTCCTCGTCCTCGGTGATGGGCGGCAGTTCCTCGCTCGGGCACACCCCGCCGGTGATCCCGCACCACAGTGAGAGCAGGGAGTCGCGCCCGGCGGGCACGGTGAGCGTGACGACGAGGGAGACCACCAGCACCAGGGACACGCCGACGGCGATCCGGGTGCGCAGCCGGGGGCGGCGGCGCGCGGCCGCGGCGGTGTCCTCGGCGGGATCCCCGGCGGCGTCGCCCCCGGCGTCCTCTGCGGACTCCGCGGCACCGCGGGCGTCCGCTTCGGTCCCGCGGTCGGGGCCCGGTTCGCCGGAGCCCCGTCCCGGGGGTCGGTCCGGGGTCTCCTCGGGGGGTCCGGACGCCTCGTCACCGGCAGGCACCGCCGTCACCGCCTCCCTGTCGCCGACGGTCTGTCTCGACCTCGAAGCCTACCCGGGGCGGTTCGCGGCGATGACCTCCACGGCCCGCCGGACCTCGGCTCCGGTGAGGTCCGCCCGGGCGGTCAGCCGCAGCCGCGAGCGGCCGTCGGGCACCGAGGGCGGACGGAAGCAGCCCACCCGAACCCCCGCCGCCAGGCAGGCGGCCCGCCAGCGCACCGCGGCCTCCGGCGAGGGGGCGGTCACCGACACCACCGCGGCGTCGGGGGAGGTCGCCTCCAGGCCGTGCCCCCGGAGTCCCGAGTGCAGCCGCCGGGCGTTGCCGCGCACCGCCCCGGCGCGCTCGGGCTCGGCTCGCAGCAGGCGCAGCGCGGCCAGCGCCGCGGCCGCCGACGCCGGGGCCAGCCCGGTGTCGAAGATGAACGTGCGGGCGGTCTCCACCAGGTGCCGGATCACCCGGGCCGGGCCCAGCACGGCGCCGCCCTGGGCGGCCAGCGCCTTGGAGAGGGTGACCGAGACGACCACGTCGTCGGGGGCCGGGGCCAGCCCGGCCGCGGCCAGCGCGCCCCGGCCGCCCGGGCCGACCACGCCGAACCCGTGGGCGTCGTCCAGGAGCAGGGCGCCGCCCGCCGCCCGGGCCGCTCCGTGCAGCGCCGCCGTGTCGACGAGGTCGCCGTCCACGGAGAAGACGGTGTCGCTGACCACCAGCGCCCGGGCGCCCGGACCGTCCGGGCGCTCCTCGAGGGCGCGCGCCGCCGCGGCCGGGTCGGCGTGGTCGAACAGCTCCACCCGGGCGCCCCCCGCCCGGGCCAGCCGGGCGGCGTCGATCAGCGAGGCGTGGTTGTGGCGGTCGCACACCAGCAGCGGGGCCGGCGCGTCCGGGTCCGCCCCGGGCACGCGGGCGGTCAGCGCGGTGAGCATCGCCAGGTTGGCGGTGTACCCGGAGGAGAACACCAGGGCCGCCTCCACCCCGGCGAAGTCGGCCAGCTCCCGCTCCAGCTCGTGGTGCAGCTCGGTGTCGCCGGTGACCAGGCGCGAGCCGCCCGCGCCGGTGCCCCAGCGCCGCAGCGCCTCCTCCGCGGCCGCCGTCACCCGCGGGTGGCGCAGCAGCCCCAGGTAGTCGTTGCCCGCCAGGTCCAGCACGTCCTCCACGGCCGGGCGCGGGACGATCCGGCGCGACAGCCCCGAACGGGACCGCGCCCGGGCGGCCTGTGACAGCCAGGAGAAGGGGTGCGGCCGGGTGCCCGCCGGGCCGCCCGGCAGGGTCCCCCCGCTCCGGGAGCGCAGTGTCCACGGGCGGCGGGGCGGGAACAGGGCGGTGCCGTCCATGGCGGTGCTCCTTCGGTGCGGGAAAGGGGGCGTCGCGTGACTCCGGGGGTGGGGCGTCGGGGGGAGCCGGTGCACGAAGGGACCGACCCAGCGGCGGCCAATCCCGCTGGGGCGGTCCGGTCCTCGTGCCAGGGAGGCGCTACCGACTCTGCCCGGTCCCGGCCTCCCGCGTCACCGGTGGAAGCCCACAAAGATCGGGGGCCGAACCTGGTAGGTCCGCACGGATCCGGTCCGCGGGGGCCGCCGGGACAATGGGGTCACATGACGCCTGAGTGGATACGTTCCGTCGACCGCGCCCACCTGTGGCACCCCTACACCTCCCTGCCCGCCGCCGATCCGCCGCTGGTCGCCACCGGGGCGCGGGGGGCGCGGCTGCACCTGTGGGACGGGGAGCGCGAGCACGACGTCGTCGACGGCATGTCCTCCTGGTGGTCGGCGGTCCACGGCTACCGCCACCCGGTCCTGGACGCCGCGCTGCGCTCGCAGGCCGACTCCTTCAGCCACGTGATGTTCGGCGGGATCACCCACCGCCCGGCGGCGGAGCTGGCCGAACTGCTGGTGGAGGTCACCCCCGAGCCGCTGCGCCACGTCTTCCTCGCCGACTCCGGCTCGGTCGCCGTCGAGGTCGCCATGAAGATGTGCCTGCAGTACCACCGCTCCCGCGGGGAGACGGGCCGGAGCCGCTTCCTCACCTGGCGGGGCGGCTACCACGGGGACACCTTCCACGCCATGAGCGTGTGCGACCCCGAGGGCGGTATGCACTCCCTGTGGGGCGACGTACTGCCCGGGCAGGTGTTCGCGCCCGCGCCGCCGGCCGGGTACGACCCCGGCCACACCGCGGAGACGGCGGCCCTGGCCGCGCGGCACTCCGGCGAGCTCGCCGGGATCATCGTGGAGCCCCTGGTGCAGGGCGCAGGGGGCATGCGCTTCCACGACCCCCGGCACCTGAAGGACCTGCGGGCCCTGGCCGACGAGCACGGTGTGCCGCTGGTCTTCGACGAGATCGCCACCGGGTTCGGGCGCACCGGCTCCCTCTTCGCCGCCGACGCCGCCGGGGTGTCCCCCGACATCATGTGCCTGGGCAAGGCGCTGACCGGCGGCTACCTCACCCTGGCCGCGGTGCTGTGCACGGAGCGGGTCTCGGGGACCATCGCCGGGGGCGAGGTGCCCGTGCTGGCGCACGGGCCGACGTTCATGGCCAACCCGCTGGCCTGCGCCGTCGCGGTCGCCTCGGTCCGCCTGCTGCTGGAGTCGGACTGGCGGGAGTCCGTCGCCCGCGTCGAGCGGGGGCTGGAGGCCGGACTGGCCGGGGTCCCCGGCGCCCGGGTGCGCGGAGCGATCGGGGTGATCGAACTCGACGGGCCGGTGCGGACGCGCGAGGCGTCCCGCGCCGCCCTGGAGGCGGGGGTGTGGCTGCGCCCCTTCCGGAACCTGGTCTACGCCATGCCGCCGTACGTGTGCACCGACGAGGAGGTCGCCGCGGTGGCGGCCGGGATGGTCGCGGCCGCGGAGGCGTCCCGGTGATCCTCGTGGTGACCGGCACCGGGACCGAGGTGGGAAAGACGGTGGCGACCGCGGCGCTGGCGGCCGTCGCAGGCGGCCGGGTCGCGGTGCTCAAGCCCGCGCAGACCGGGGTGGGGGAGGGCGAGCCCGGCGACGTGCACACGGTCGCCGCACTGGTCCCCTCGGTGACCCCGGTGGAACTGGTCCGCTACCCCGAGCCGCTGGCGCCCGCGACCGCCGCCGCCCGGGCGGGGCTGCCGGCGGTGCGGGCGGAGGAGGTCGCCGACACCGCCCGCGCCCTGGCCGGCGACCACGACCTCGTCCTCGTCGAGGGCGCCGGCGGACTGCTGGTGCGGCTGAACGGGGAGGGCGGGACCCTCGCCGACGTCGCCGTGCTGCTGGACGCCCCCGTCCTGGTCGTGGCGCGGGCCGGGCTGGGCACGCTCAACGAGGTGGCGCTCACCGCCGAGGCGCTGCACGCGCGGGGGCTGCGCCCGGCCGGTGTGGTCATCGGCTCGTGGCCGACCGAACCCGACCTGGCGATGCGCTGCAATCTGCGCGACCTGCCGACGATGGGTGCGGGACCGGTCCTCGGGGCGCTGCCGCAGGGGTGCGCCGACCAGGACCCGGACTCCTTCGCGGAGACGGCCCGGCGATCTCTGCCCGGCTGGCGGCCGGGACCGGCGACGCCAGGGTGAACGCGGCGGGCCCCGGCCCGCAGGTGCGCAGGTGCTCCTCGCGTCCGCGGACCTCCGCCGGTCCGGGCTCCCGGGCCGACCACCACAGGGTGCGCTCCACGGCGGGGAAGGCGCCGCTGCGGTCGCGGTGCCCCACCAGCAGGCCGTGCGTCCGCTCCACGAAGGAGCGCAGGGCCGTCGGGTCCCGCCACAGGGAGACGATGCGGACCTCGTTCTCCGTGCCGGAGAAGTCCACTTCGCGGATGTGGCCTCCGGTGGACCGGGCCTGCTCTCGCAGTGCCTCCACCAGAGGGCTGAGCTGTTCGCCCCGGATCACCCTGGATTCGGCCAGGGCCAAGGATTGGTCTGCCATCAAGACTCCTCTTCGAGGTCCATTTCTGTCAGTATGGATACGAAGACAAGCCGCGCACAGGGCCAATGGAGGCAGGAATGGACTCTTCTCGGACGGTGGACGACCTCGTCGGGCTGCTCGGCGCCTGGTCCGCCGGGGACGGCGCCCTCTACCGCAGGCTCGTCGACTCCCTGCGCGCGCTCATCGACGAGGGCAGCCTCGCCCCCGGCGAGCGGCTGCCCTCCGAGCGCGTCCTGGCCGCGGCGCTGCGGGTCAGCCGGACCACGGTGGTCTCCGCCTACGACCTCCTGCGCTCCGAGGGCGTCTTCGAAAGCCGCCAGGGCAGCGGCACCCGGGTCAGCAGCAGGGTCGCGCCGGTCCGCTCCGACGGCTGGGCGGCCAACGGCGTGGGCCGGTACATGTACCGCAACCTCATCCAGCAGGACGCCGACCTGATCTCCCTCTCCTGCATGAACACCCCCGCCCTGCCCGGGGTCGAGGAGATCATCCGGCGGAGTATGGACGACCTCGGCCCGCTACTGGCCGAGGGCACCTACCACCCGCGCGGGCTGCCCGCGCTGCGCGACGCCATCGCCGACTTCCACACGGACCGGGGCCTGCCCACCACCGCCGACCAGATCGTCGTGACGACCGGCGCCCACCAGGCCGTGTCCCTGGTGGCCCAGCTCTACCTGCGCAGGGGGGCGCCCGTGGTGGTGGAGGACCCGGGCTTCGCCGGATGCCTCGACCTGATGAGCGACCGGGGCGCCCGGTTCGTGCCCGTGCCGCTCGACGACCAGGGCATCGACGTCAACGGGGTGCGCCGGGCCGTGGCCGAGCACGCGCCGCACCTCATCTACGTCATGCCCTCGTACCACAACCCGACCGGCACGATGATGTCCGCGGCCCGCCGCCGCGAACTGGGGGAGCTGTCGGCCCGGACCGGGGTGCCGATCCTGGAGGACGCCGCCTACACCGGCATCCGGCACCCGCAGGAGCCGCCGCCGCTGGCCGCCTACGCGCCGCGGGGCGCGGAGGTCGTCAGCGTGGACTCGCTGTCCAAGGTGGCCTGGTCGGGCCTGCGCATCGGGTGGCTGCGGGCCCCGGCCGAGATCGCGGTGCGGCTCAGCCGCCGCAAGGTCCTGGCCGACCTGGCCGGACCGCTGCTGGACCAGGTCATCGCCGTGCGCCTGCTCGCCGACTACGACCGGCTTTCCCGCGAGCGCTCCCGGTACCTGTCCGCCGCCATGGACGACCTGGAGCGGATGCTCCGCCGGGACCTGCCCGACTGGCGGTGGCGGCGCCCCGACGGCGGGGCCGCCCTGTGGATCGAGCTGCCCGGGGTCGGCTCCCGGGCCTATGCCCAGGTCGCGCTCTGCCACGGGCTCGAACTGGTGCCCGGTCCGGTGATGTCCGCGTCCCCCGCCGACCTGCACGACCGCTACTTCCGGCTGCCGGTGCCCTTCGACGCCGCCGAGCGCGAGGAGGTCGTCTGGCGGCTGTCGCGGGCCTGGCGCGAACTGGACCGGCACGGCCCGGTCGGCGCCCCGGTCCCCCTGGTGGTCTGACCCCCGCGCGCGCGAGGGCGGTGCCGCCGACGGCGGCACCGCCCTCGCACCGTGCTCCTTCGGGCCTCCGCTTCGCTTCGGCCCGTGCTCGGCCGCCCGGGGAGCGGGGACCTCCGGCTCTACGTGGACACCCTCGTACCTCGGATATCCACTCCGGGCCCCCAGAACCCCGTGGGCGGCTTCGCCGGTGCGGATCGGCTTCCGACCAGGCCGTGTTCTTTTGGACCTCCGCTCCGCTGCGGTTCGCGTTCGGCGCCCTCGGAAGGCGGGGACCCTCGGCCCCACGGGGACGTCCCCGTTCCCGGGACATCCCCTCCGGGCCTGCAGAACCCCGCCGGCGCCTCACACACCCCCGCGGAGCAGGACGGCATCCGAAAACAGGCCCTAGCCGATCTGGACCTTGCGCGCGGCCTCGAAGCGCTCCTGGACGTCGGCCCAGTTGACCACGTTCCAGAACGCCTTGATGTAGTCGGCCTTCACGTTCTTGTACTGGAGGTAGAAGGCGTGCTCCCACATGTCCAGCATGAGCAGCGGCACGGAGCTCAGCGCGGCGTTGCCCTGCTGGTCGTAGAGCTGCTCGATGATGAGGCGCTGGCCCAGCGCGTCCCAGGCCAGGAACGCCCAGCCGGAGCCCTGGAGGCTCGCCGCGGCCGCGTTGAAGTGGGCGCGGAAGGCGTCGAAGGAGCCGAACTGGTCGTCGATGGCGGCACCGAGCTCGCCCTCGGGCTTGTCGCCGCCCTCGGCCGACAGGTTCTTCCAGAAGACGCTGTGGTTGACGTGGCCGCCGAGGTGGAACGCGAGGTTCTTCTCCAGCATGGTCACGGAACCGAAGTCGCCCTTGTCGCGGGCCTCGGCGAGCTGCTCGAGCGCCGAGTTGGCGCCGGCGACGTAGGCGGCGTGGTGCTTGGAGTGGTGCAGCTCCATGATCTGGCCGGAGATCCACGGCTCCAGGGCCGCGTAGTCGTAGGTCAGCTCGGGGAGCGTGTATGGCGCAGACATCTCTGACGCACCTTTCCGATGAAGCGGTTCGTCGTCACTTATCAGCGATGGGATCGCTAGGCAGCAAGCTATCAGCCGTGCGGCGGGGCGCCCGGTGTCAGCCTGCCGACACCGGGCTCCGGGAATAAACCGCGGGCCGCATCCGGAGGCGGCGAGCCTTTTGCGGGGTTTCGTACCCGTACGGTGCGAACCTCCGGAGATAAGGGAGGCCAGGTCCTTTTCGGACCTCGGTTAATGTCGCCGGACGGCCGCCGTCGGGGGTTGGCCGCACGTTCACCGGCGGTTCCGCGATATGGGCGATAATCCGACGCCACTTCCCGGTCATCTCGCACATTCTCGAGGCACGTCCATGTCCACTCCCGAACGCAGTACCCCCGTCAGGCCCCGGCGGGACGGCTTCCGGCCGGAGATCGAGGGGTTGCGCGCGGTCGCCGTCCTCCTGGTCGCGGTCTACCACATCTGGTTCGGCCGGGTCTCCGGGGGAGTGGACGTCTTCCTGTTCCTCACCGGGTTCCTCATCACCGGATCCCTGGTCCGCATGGTGGAGCGCGACGGGCGCATCGTCCCCGTGGTCTTCTGGACCCGGCTGCTGCGGCGGCTGACCCCCGCCGTCGGCGTCGTCCTGGTGGCGGTGCTGGCCATGACGTACCTGTGGCTGCCGCGCTCGCGCTGGCCGGACGTCATCACCGAGGTCTACGCGTCGGCGCTCTACCACGAGAACTGGGCGCTGGCCGCCGCGGCCGTCGACTACCTGGCCCGGGAGGGCGCGCCCAGCCCGGTGCAGCACTTCTGGTCGCTGTCCATCCAGGGCCAGTTCTACCTGCTGTGGCCGCTGCTGCTGGGCACGGTGCTCCTGGTCGCGGGCCGGGAGCGGATCCGCGGGGCCGCGCTGGGCGCGATCGGAGCGGTACTGGTGGTCTCCTTCGGGTACTCGGTGTGGATCACCGCCGTCGACCAGCCCTGGGCCTACTTCGACACCGGCGCCCGCCTGTGGGAACTGGCCCTGGGCGGGATGCTGGCCCTGGTCGTCCACCGGATCACCCCGGCCCGGCCGGTGCGGCTCGTCCTGGGCTGGACCGGGCTGGCCGCCCTGGTCCTGTGCGGGGTGCTGCTGCCGGTGTCCTCGGTGTTCCCCGGGTACGCGGCCCTGGTGCCGACCCTGGCCGCGGCCGCCGTGATCGTCGCCGGGGGCGGGGGCGGCCGGTTCGGCGTCCACCGGGTGCTCACCCTGCGCCCGCTCATGGCGCTGGGCGGCCTGTCGTACGCCCTCTACCTGTGGCACTGGCCGGTGCTGGTGGTGTACCTCCAGACCACCGGCCGGACACTGGCCACCCCGCTGGGCGGGGCGGCCGTGCTGGCGCTCTCCCTGGGACTGGCCTGGGCCACCGCCAGGGTCGTCGAGGACGGGGCCCGGCGCCTGGGCGACAGGGTCCCCCGCTTCTGGCTGCCGGCCTGGTCGATGGCGACCGCGGTCCTGCTCATCGCCCCCTCCCTGGTCATCGGCTCCCAGTGGTCGGACCGGCTCTCCCAGGAACGGCTGGAGCGCGCCGCGCGCGTCATCGAACCCGTCGACTACCCCGGGGCCGAGCTGGTCAGCCGCCCCGAGCTGGCCAACGTCCTGCCCGAGCTGCCGGTCGTCCCCGACCCGCTCGACGCCCGCGACGACCTGTCCGAGCACCACCTCCAGGGCTGCCACGTGGACCTGAGGGCCACCGAGCCGGTCCTGTGCTGGGCCGGGCCCGAGGACGCCGAGTACACCGTCGCCATGGTCGGGGCCTCGCGCACCGCCCACTGGTACCCCGCACTGGAGCAGGTCGCCCTCGCCCAGGGGTGGCGCCTGGTGTCGTTCACCAAGAGCGGCTGCCAGTTCAGCGCCGCGGTCCCCTACACCCGGGGCGAGGTGTTCACCGAATGCCAGGAGTGGGACGCCCGGGCCATGGAGGAGCTGGAGCGGCTGCGACCCGACGCGGTGTTCACCTCCTCCACCCGCGCCAGCGCCGCGGGGGAGGCCGTCCTGGAGGGTTTCGTCGAGCGCTGGCGGCAGCTGGACGCCCTGGGCATCGACGTCATCGGAATGCGCGACCTGCCCCGGCGCTCCTACGCAGGAGCCGAGTGCGTGGCGGAGGCGCCGGCCGCGGAGTGCAGCGACCCGGTCGGCTACTCGCACGCCGACCGCGACCCGGCCGCCGCGCTCGCCTCGATCGGCGGGCTGCCCGACAACGTCGCCCTGGTGGACCTCACCGAATACGTGTGCCCCGGTGGCCGGTGCGACGCGGTCGTCGGCAACATCCTCGTGTACTGGGACCACTCCCACATGACCGCCACCTACGCCCGGACCCTCGTCCCGATCCTGGAGGAGGCACTGCTGGAAGCCACAGGGCAGGGCACCGCGACGGAGAACACTTGAGGTCCCCCCGGGCGTGCCGCGGTGATCTTCCGGTGAACAACCGGGGAATTGCCCCGCACGCGGGTTTCATCGTCCACCGCGAGGTGGTGTCTTAGTCAGGGGGACGCCCGTGTCACCGGACCGTGGCACCCGCGTCCCGCCCCCTGCCGTCCGGCCGAGTGCGCCCGGGCCCCTCCCGCCGCCCGCCGGTTCCGCCATCCCCCCTGGAGATGCCCGCCATGCGTTCGCTGCGCCGCCTGCTGCGCCCCCTCCTGGCCGTCGCCGTCGTGGTCGGCCCCCTCGCCGCCGCCGGGCTCGTCACCGCGGCGGCCCTCGGCCTGATCACCTGGGTGGAGGCGGGGACCCTGGTGGCCCTGGCCCTGCTCGGCGCCCTGGCCTGCGGGCTGGGGATGGGGCTGCTCCTGGTGCGCCGCTCCGTGCGCGCCCTGGAGGAGTCCGTGCGCGAGCACGCCCGCACGGTCTCCCAGGCGCTGGGCGAGGACCGGCTGGAGACGCAGCGCTCCCTGAAGGAGGTCCGCGAGCGCGTCGACCGCATCTCCGACCACGCGCTGCCCAAGGCGTCCCGCGAGCTGCGCCGCGCCGTCGAGCTCCAGGGCCGCGCCGACTACGAGCAGCAGGTCGCCTGGACCGAGCTGCGCGACCACCTGGACACCGCCCCGTTCATGCCGCCGCTGCGCGGCTGGGCCGCCTCGCCCGACGTGCTGCGCATCCTGGTCCGCCACATCGAGCGGCTGCGCCCCGAGACCGTCGTGGAGTGCGGCAGCGGCGCCTCCAGCGTCTGGATCGGCTACGCGCTGCGCCGGGCGGGTAGCGGCCGCCTCGTCGCGCTGGAGCACGACGCCCGCTACGCCGAGCTGAGCCGCGCCCTGGTCTCCTCCCACGGGCTCGACGACATCGTCGAGGTCCGCCACGCCCCCTTCACCCCGATCGAGCCGGAGACCGTCACCTACGACGGCGAGGAGCGCGCCACCGCCGACCGCTGGTACGACCGCGCGGCCCTGGCCGACCTGTCCGGGGTGGGCCTGGTGTTCGTCGACGGGCCGCCCCAGGCCACCGGCCTGCAGGTCCGACACCCGGCGCTGCCCCTGCTGCTGCCGCACTGCACGGAGGACGCCGTGTTCGTCCTGGACGACGCCGACCGCCCGGAGGAGCGCGCCGTCGGCGACCGCTGGCTGGCCGCCCACCCGGAGTTCCACCGCACCGAGGAGCAGGCGGAGAAGGGGGCGCACGTGTTCGGCCGCAAGGGGATCTGACCCTCTCCGCACCGCTTCGCACCACCGCACCGACACCCACGAGGTCTGGATGATCACCACCGCCCTGCGGGACGCCCTGCGCGCCCGAGGCACCGAGACCGCCCTGCTGTGCCACACCGGCGCCGGAGCCCGCGCCCACCTGGACGGACTGCCGCTCGCCCCGGTGGACGCGGTCGTGGACCTGGACGCCCGAGTCCTGGGCGAGCCCCTGGAGCTGCGCAACCTCTGGGAGCGCGACAGCGGGCCCGAGGCGGGCCTGGTGGCCGTCGTCGCGGCGACCCCCGCCGACCTGCACCGCTCGCTGGCCGCCGCGGCCGACCTGCCGCGCGCCGTCCAGGTGGTGGTGGCGATCGTGGACACCCCCGGCCACCAGGAGCCGCCGCTGCCCTCCTCGCCGGGCATGGGCCAGTGGCGCGAGCTCCAGGAGGTGCGGGTGCGCCGGGCGGGCCGCAGCGGCTGGCTGTGCGAGATGTTCTTCCCCAACGGCGTGGAGACCCCGCAGGTCCTGGACGCGGTCTGGTCCGGGACCCGGGGGCGGCGCCGGGGCCCCGCGCTGGCGCCCCTGGCCGCGCTGTCGGGACCGGAGGCCGCGTTGTGGCGGCCCGGCGACACCGGCGCCCGCGGCGTCGGGGCGGCCGGCCCGGTGCCGCTGCGACGGGTCACCCCCGTCGGCGACATGGCCCTGCGGGTGGGGGAGGGGACGCAGCCGGAGTGGACCGACGAGGCGGTGCCGGTGCTGGACCGCCGCACCACGGGCGCCGACGCCTGGGAGCGGATCGCGGCGCCGGGGGGCTCCCGTGTGCGGGAGAGCGCGGCCCCCGCGGACATCGCGCCCGTCGACGAGCTCACCGTCAACCCGATCGGGTTCGCCAAGGACGCGAGCGGCCCCATGGGCGATCTGACCGTCCACGGCGACCGGGCCGTCGTCCGCCAGGGGAAGAAGGACCTGGCGGTGGTCGCCCCGGACGGCACCGTCACCGACGTGGACCTGGCGCGCATGCGCCACCTGCGCGGTGTCCGCGTGGACTGGTCCGGGCACACCGGCCCCACCGCCGCCGTCCGCGCGGTCGCCTCGCTGGCGGCCGGAGGGGTCCCGCTGGTCGGCGGTCCGATCCCCGCCTGGGCGGCGGGGCTGGGCGGGCCCCTGGCCGACCTCATCACCGCCGCCGACGCCGAAGAGCTCGCCGACCCGCTGCGGCGGGAGGAGCACAGCGTCCGCCTGCGCCGCACCGCCCTGCGCCTGCACGGGGCCCGCTCCCGCTGGCGGGCCCTGGGCGCGGAGGCGGGGGTGCCGCTCCCCCCGGCGCCCACGGTCTCCGTCATCCTGTGCACCCGCCGCCCGGAGATGGTCGGCTTCGCCCTCGCCCAGATCGCCCGCCAGCGCGGGGTGGAGGTCGAACTCGTCCTCACCCTGCACGGCTTCCCCGCCTCCCTGCCGGAGGTCGCCGCCGCGATCACCGAGTACGGGGCCACCGGGCGGCCGATCGTCGTGCGCGAGGCCCCCGCGGACAGGATCTTCGGCTCCGTCCTCAACGACGCGGTCGCCTGCACCTCCGGGGACCTCGTCTCCAAGTGGGACGACGACGACTGGTACGGCCCCGACCACCTCGCCGACCTCGTCCTGGCCCGCACCTACTCCGGCGCCGAGCTGCTCGGTGTCGGCCAGGACTTCGTCTACCTCCAGGAGGTCGACCTGACCCTCTGGCGGGAGGGCCGGTCCGAATCCTCGAGCCGGTTCATCGCCGGGGGCACCATCCTCACGGACCGGGCGGTCCTGGAGGAGACCGGAGGCTTCCGCCCGGTGCCCCGCTCCATCGACACCCAACTCCTCATCGCCGTCATGCGCGGCGGCGGCCGTATCTACCGGGGCCACGGGCTGGGGTACGTGCTCCGCCGCACCGGCGGCGGCCACACCTGGTCCGAGGACATGGCCTTCTTCCTGCGCAACCGCATCCAACAGTGGTTCGGCTGGCGTCCGAGCGCTCTCCTGGAGGGAGAGCCCGCGCCCTTCGGCCGGCCCGCCACCGAGTACACGGGGGGACTCCGTTGACCACTCTGGAAACCGGCCGGGAGCCGGTCGCCGCACCTTCGCCGGCAGCCCTGCCGCGGGGGGAGGCGGACTTCTCGGACCAGCCGCGCCTGGTGCGCAACGACTTCGGGCCGCTCACCCCGGCCACCCTGGGCGCGTGGACGCCGACCCTGTCCGTCAGCGTCGTGATCCCCGCCCACGGGCACCCCGAGAAGCTCGCGTTCGTCCTGGCAGCCCTGGCGGGCCAGAGCTACCCGGCGCACCTCATGGAGGTGGTCGTGGTGGACGACGGCTCGCCCGAGCCGCTCGCGCTGGGGCCGGTGGTGCCGGAGAACACCCGGCTGATCACCTCGGCCCCCGGGGGCTGGGGCTCGGCCCACGCGTTCCACACCGGGGTGGCGGCCTCCTCCGGGCAGGTCGTCCTGCGCCTGGACGCCGACATGCTGGTGTACCGCGAGCACGTGGAGTCGCAGATGCGCTGGCACCACCTCGTGGACTACGGGGTGGCCATGGGGCACAAGCTGTTCGTGGACTTCGACCCCGACGCCATGACCCCCGAGCACGTCCGCGACGAGGTCGCCGCCGGGCGGGCGGAGGGGCTGTTCGACCGCCGGGGCGCCGACCCGCACTGGGTCGAGAAGATCATCGACGGCAGCAACGGGCTGCGGACCGCCGCCCACCAGGCCTACCGGGTGTTCACGGGGGCCACCGGATCGCTGCACCGGGACCTGTTCGAGGCCGCGGGCGGCATGGACGCGGACATGGTGCTGGGCGGAGACACCGAGTTCGCCTACCGGGTGTCCCAGCAGGGCGCCGTCTTCATCCCCGACCTGGAGACCAGCAGCTGGCACCTGGGCCGCTCCCAGATGCAGACCCGCCGGGACGCGGGGATGCGGTACCGCGCCCCGTACGTGTCCAACCGGGTCCCCGACTTCCGGCTGCGCCGCAAGAACCCGGACCGGTCCTGGGAGGTCCCCTACGTCGACGCGGTCATCGACGTCGGCGGCCGCACCCTGGAGGACGTGGAGGTCACCGCGGCCGCCCTGCTCAGCGGGACCACGCCCGACCTGCGCCTGTGGCTGGTGGGCCCGTGGGGCGAGCTGGGCGGGGGCCGCCGCTCGCCGCTCGACGAGGAGCTGCTGGACCTGCGGCTGATCGGCGAGTCGTTCCGGGGCGACCCCCGGGTGCGGCTGGTCGAGGCGGCCCCGGAGCCCGACCCGCGGGTCACCTTCGTGCTGCGCGCCCCGGCGGGGACGCGACTGACGTCCACGGCCGTGGCCGACATGGCGGAGGCCGCGAACAAGGAGCGTGCCGGTCTGCTGTGCGCCCCGCCACCCGGTGCCTCGCGCGCCGCGGACGGGGTCCTGCGCCTGGAGCGCCGCGCCGCCTTCGCGCGGGTCCGGCACCTGTCCCCCGACGCGGCGGGCGCGGAGGCGGACCGGCTCGTCGAGGAGCTCTACGGGGTCCACTGGCTGTCGGGGGAGGCCTTCACCGTTCCCGAGCCCGAGCCGGGCGCCCCGGTGAAGAAGAACGAGAGCCCCGAGGCGCTGCTCCGCAAGCTCGAATGGGCGCAGGCCGAGATCGAGAGGCAGCGGGCCCGCGCCCGCCGGGCCGAGCGCAAGCTGCGCTGGTTCACCCCGGGCCTGGGCCGCCGGGTCCTGCGCAAGATCGTCCGCTGACCGGTAGCGCACCAACGTGAAGGGCCGCCTTTCGGGGCGGCCCTTTCTCGTGTTCCGGACATGACCTGAGCAGTGGTTATGACAACACGCGCACGATAAGACACTGAAAGTGACGGTCGTGTCTATCATGGGGCTCCGTGGTCGATAAGCGCCCACCCCGTGTCGCCGAGACGATCGAGGACGCCCGATGATCACCTCCGCCGTCCGCCAGGCCCTGCGCACCCGCGGCGACGAGCCCGCCGTGCTCTGCCTCATCGGGGACCTGGGCCCCGACCGGGCCGAACTCACCTCCCTGCGACTGCGGGGGAACGACCTGAGGATCGACCTCGACGAGCACGGCATGGGCCGCCCCGTCGAGGTGCGCGGCGTGGGCGGGGAGGACGAGCCCGACTCGACCGGCCTCACCGTCGTCGCCGCGGGCGGCCTCACCGACCTGCGCCGGGCCGTCACCGTCGCCACCCAGCTGCCGCCCACCGCCCACCTGCTCGTCGTGGTCCGGCACGTCCCCGCCGCGCTGGGCCCGCTGGTGCCCGCGCCGCCCACCATCGACGAGTGGAACGACCTGCACGAACTCCGGATCCGCCGCTTCGACCGCCGCGGCTGGGCCTGCGAGCTGTGCTTCCCCAGCGGGGTCCCGGTCGCCGAGGCGCTGGCCGCCGTCGTCCACGGATCGCGCGGACGCAGGCGCGGTCCCGGTATCGGCGTCCTGGGCGGACTGCACGGCACCGACGCCGCACTGTGGCGCCCCGGCGACGTGGCCGCCCGGGGCGCGTCCGCCTCCGGGCCGGTGGGGATCGACCGCGTCACCCCCGTCTCCGACCTGGTCCTGCGACTGGACGACGGGGAGGGCCTGCCGTTCTGGGAGGACGTGGAGGTCCCCGTCGTGGACCGCCCCGCCCCCGTGGCCGCCGTCCCCGAGGCCCGGGTGTACGAGGGGGACCCCGTCACCAGGGTCGCCCCCATCGATGACCGGTTCGTCAACCCGAGCGGCTTCACCAAGAAGACCAGGGGCCCGCTGGGCGAGTTCGCCGAGGCCGACGGCCGCCTGGTGGTCCGTGACGAGACCGGCGTCCTGGTACGCCCCGCCCTGGACGGCACCGTCACCGAGAACGACCTCGAACGCGTGCGCCACCTGCGCGGCGTGCGGGTGGCCTGGCCCGCCCGCGGCGGCGCCTCGGCGGTGCGCGCCATCGCGTCGCTGGCCGCCGGCGGGGTCCCGCTCACCGGTGACCCCGCTCCCGCCTGGGCCGCCGGGCTGGGCGCCGACCTGATCGACCTCATCCCCTCGGTCGGCGAGGACGTGTTCACCGACGCGATGCGCCGCGAGGAGCACAGCATCCGGCTGCGCCGCGCCGCCCTGCGCACCCACGGCGTTCGCACCCGGTGGCGGTCCCTGGCGAAGGAGGCCGGGCTGCCCGTCCCGCCGGAGACCCGGGTGTCGGTGGTGCTGTGCACCCGCCGCCCCGAACTCGTCGGGTTCGCCCTGGCCCAGATCGCCCGCCAGCGCCACGTCCGCTTCGAGGCGGTGCTGGCCCTGCACGGCTTCCCCGCCTCCCTGGTGGCCGCCGAGACCGCCCGGTTCCGGGCCACCGGCATCCCGCTGGTCGTCCACGAGGCGGACCGGGACACGGTGTTCGGCGCCGTCATGAACGAGGCCGTCGACCGAGCCTCCGGGACGGTCATCGCCAAGTGGGACGACGACGACTGGTACGGCCCCGAGCACCTGGCCGACCTCATGCTGGCCCGGGCCTACTCGGGCGCCGACGTGGTCGGCATCAGCCAGAACTTCACCTACCTGGAGGAGCTGGACCTGACCGTCTGGCGCGGGTACCGGTCGGAGGTGCCCAGCCCCGCGGTCGTCGGCAGCACCATCCTCGCCGACCGGGTCGTACTGGAGGACGTCGGGGGGTTCCGGCCCCGGCCCCGGGCCATCGACAGCCAGTTCCTGCTCGCCGTCACCCGGGCCGGGTGCCGGGTCTACCGCACCCACGGGTTCGGCTACCTGCTGCGCCGGGCGGGCGGCGGCCACACCTGGAACGTCGACCTGGGCTACTTCCTGCGCAACCACACCGAGCAGTGGATCGGCTGGCGGCCCAGCGCCCTGCTGGAGGGGGCGCCCGCCCCCTTCGGCGACCGCGACCACACCGAGCAGCACACGGGGGGACACGTTGAGCACTTCTGAGAGCATCCCGCGTCAGCACGGGCCCCGGCCGGTGGTGGACTTCGCGGACCAGCCGCGGGTGCGCCGCAACGAGTACGGGGTCCTCGCCCCGCCCGCCCCGGGGGCCTGGACGCCGAGCCTGACGGTGTCGGTGGTGATCCCCGCGCACGGACAGCCGGAGAAGCTGGCCCTGGTGCTGGCCTCGCTGGCCGGGCAGAGCTACCCCGAGCACCTCATGGAGGTGGTCGTGGTGGACGACGGCTCACCCGAGCCGCTCGCCCTGCCGCCGGTGCGCCCCGAGAACACCCGGCTGCTCACCTCCGCCGCCGGGGCGTGGGGCTCCGGGCACGCCGTCAACACCGGGGTGGCGGCCTCCTCCGGGCAGGTGGTGCTGCGGCTGGACGCCGACATGCTGGTGTACCGGGAGCACATCGAGGCGCAGATGCGCTGGCACCACCTGGTGGACTACGCCGTGGTGCTGGGCCACAAGCTGTTCGTGGACTTCGAACCGGCCATGCTCGCCGGGGACCTGGCCCCGGAGCGGGTGCTGGAGGAGGTGCGCGCCGGGCGGGCCGGCGGGTTGTTCGACCGGGAGACCGCCGATCCGCACTGGGTCGAGGGCCTCATCGAGGGCACCGACGGCCTGCGCACCGCCGGATACGGGGCGTTCAAGGTGTACGTCGGCGCCACCGGTTCGCTGCACCGCTCCCTGTTCGAGGAGGCCGGGGGGATGGACCCCGACCTCGTCCTGGGCGGCGACAGCGAGTTCGGCCACCGGCTGGCCGAGCGGGGCGCCCTGTTCGTCCCCGACCCCGGGGCGGACTCCTGGCACCTGGGCCGGTCCCAGATGCAGGACCGGCGCGAGGCGGGTATGCGCTTCCGCGCGCCCTACGTGGCCAACCGGGTGCCCGACTTCCACCTGCGGACCAAGGGGCCCGCCCGGGTGTGGGAGGTGCCCCGGGCCGAGGTGGTGCTGGACGTGGCGGGCCGCACCCTGGAGGAGGTGGACGCCACCGTCGCCCCGGTCCTGGCCGGGACGGCGCCGGACGTACGGGTGTGGCTGGCGGGCCCCTGGGAGGAACTGGCGGAGGGGCGCCGGTCGCCGCTGGCCGACGAGCTGCTGGACCTGCGGCTGATCCGCGAGACCTACCGGGGCGACCTGCGCGTGCGCTGCGTGGAGGAGGTGCCCGACCCCGACGGCAGGGTGCCCTTCCGGCTCCACCTGCCCGCCGGGGTGCGCCCGCTGCCGGGCATGGTCGCGGACCTGGTCCGGCTGGCCGACCGCAAGGCGGCCGGACTGGTGTGCGCCCCCGTCCCCGGGGCGCTGCGGGCCGGGGACGGGGTGCTGCGGCTGGAGCGCGCCGCGGCCTTCGCCCGGGCCCGGCACCTGTCCCCGAAGGCCGAGGGGGCCGGCCTGGACCGGGTGGTGGAGGAGACGGGCGGAATCCAGTGGACGTCCGCGAACCGGTTCGTGCAGGTCCCCGAGGAGGCCGAGGCCACCTGGGGCGTCCAGCGCGGGGAGCCGGTCGCGGAGTCCGGCCCCGAGCCGACGCCGGTCGAGCTGCGCGCGGAGCTGCGCCGCGCCCGCCGGGAGATCGACCGGCTGCGCCGCCGGGCCGAGCGCACCGAGCGCAAGCTGCGCTGGTTCACCCCGGGGCTGGGCCGCCGCCTGCTGCGCCGCGTCGCCCGCTGAACACCGGAGAGGGGCGCCGGGGGATCCCGGCGCCCCCTGCGCCGGGCACCGCGGCGGCAGCGCGGCCGCGGGCCGCCCGCCGGGGACCGGAAGGTCCCCGGCGGGCGGCCCGGAGCGCGGCGGGGGCCGGAACGGGACGGCTCAGGGCACCCAGAGGCCGAGGGACTCGGCGACCAGCGCCGGGCGCTCCTGGCCCTCGATCTCCACCGTGTGCCTCGTGCTGACCAGGTACCCCTTGGGGCCCTCCTGCACCGAGACGATCTCCACTCCGTCGCGCAGGCGGGAGCCCACGGTGACGGGCTGGAGGAAGCGGACCTTGTTGAGGCCGTAGTTGATGGACATCGACGGCTTCTTCTCGATCCTGATGATCGACTGCGAGAAGTGCGCGAGCAGGGACAGGCTGAGGAACCCGTGCGCGATCGTGCGGCCGAAGGGCCCGGCGGCGGCCTTCTCCTCGTCCACATGGATCCACTGGTGGTCCTCGGTCGCGTCGGCGAAGCGGGTGATCCGCTCCTGGTCGACGGTGAGCCAGTCGGTGTATCCCAGGTGTTCGCCCTGGGCGGCGATCACCTCGTCGATATCGGCGAAAACGCGCACCACGCCTCCACACTCCTCGGTCGGGTCGGATGGTGCGGCAACTCTACCTAACACTGTTCGGTTATGGCAGGGGTCATCGGCCCCGAGTCTCCCCGCGGGTCCCCGAGAGGTCCACCAGCAGCGCCTCGGCGGTCCGCTCGGCCACCGCCGCCCGGTCCACCCCGTGCCCCAGCCCGCTCTCGGTCAGCGGGATCGGGACCACGCCCTCGTGCGCGCGCACCGGCGGGACCACCAGGCCGTCGCGGCCCCGGTGCCCCGCCCCGGGCATCTCCACCGGCAGCGACGCCCCCGCCAGCGAGGCCAGCGCCACCGTCGCGGCCCGGCCCACGCCGGTCTCCGCGGACGAACCGCACCAGACCTTCCACCCGGCGTCCACGGCCAGGTCCACCGCGCGCCGGGCAGGGGTCAGCCCGCCCAGCCGGGACACGTCCACGTTCACCGCGCTCCCCGCCTCGGCGTCCACCGCGATCTCCAGGTCCGCCAGGGAGGCCAGCGGCCGGCCGAGGGCCACGGGGGTGCGCAGCTCCGCCGCCGCGCGGGCGTACGCGCCCAGGTCGCCGGGGTCGAAGGGGTCCTCGATCGCCAGCAGCTCCAGCCCGTCCAGCGCCCGCAGCGCCTCCAGGTGGCCCTCGTCCGACTCGTGATAGCGGCCGCCCGCGTCCGCCTGGAGCACCAGGAACGGGAACCGGGACCGCACCGCGTGCACCACCTCGGTGTCCCAGCCCGGCGCGATCTCCAGCCGGACCCGCCGGAACCCCGCCCCCACCTGGCGGTTGACCTCGGTGATCAGCGTCTCCACGCTCACCGTCCGGGGCACCGTGACCCCGGCCGTCAGCGCCGTGCGCTCTCCGCCCAGGGCGTGCGCCAGCGGAGTGCCGCGCTGGCGGCTCCACAGGTCCCAGCAGGCCGTGTCCAGTGCGGCGGCCAGTGCCGGGTCCCAGGGCAGGTCCGCCCAGGCCGCACCCGCCTCCGTGGGGCGCGCCCATCCGTGGGCCAGCAGGGCCGGCGCGTACTCCGAGCGCAGCGCCTCCCACTGCTCGGGGCTCGCCCAGGGCACCTCGCCCCAGCCGCTGACCCCCTCGCCGTCGGCGATCCGCACCAGCACGGGGCCGTCCCCGGCACTGCGCCGCCCCCGGCCCGGACGCCGCAGCCGGATCATTTCGAGTTCGACGATCCGGGTCGCGGTCGTCGAGCCGGTGTGTCCCACGCTGTCCCACCTCGGTCCTCGCGGGCCCGCCTCGGTCCTTCCGGCCCGCGGCCGGACACGGGCTCCGTCCTTCCTCGACGGTACCCGCGCCCGACCCGGCCGACCACCCCGAGCCCGTACGGACCTGCCCGAACGCCCCCGCGATCCGGGACGTTCGGGCACGATCGGACCTGGGCCGTGTTTTTTTGGATCCCCGCTCCGCTGCGGTCCGCGTTCGGCGCCCCCGGAAGGCGGGGACCCCCGGCCCCACGGGGACGTCCCCGTTCCCCGGACATCGCCTCCGGGCCTGCAGAACCCCGCCGGCGCCTCACACGCCCCCGCGGAACAGGACGGCATCCAAAAAAGCAGACCCTAGACCAGCACCTCGCCCAGGGGGCGGTGCTTGAGGCCGTGGGCCTCGGCGACCGGCGCGGAGACGACCTCGCCCGCGTAGGTGTTCAGGCCGCCCGCCAGCGCGGCGTCCTCCGCCAGCGCCCGGCGCCAGCCCTTGTCGGCCAGCGCGACCGCGTACCGCAGCGTGTCCTTGGTCAGCGCGTGCGTGGAGGTGTTGGGCACCGCGCCCGGCATGTTCGCCACGCAGTAGAAGACGGTGTCGTGCACCCGGAAGGTCGGGTCGTCGTGGGTGGTGGGACGCGAGTCCTCGAAGCAGCCGCCCTGGTCGATGGCGATGTCCACCAGCACCGCGCCCGGCCGCATCCGGGACACCAGCTCGTTCGAGACCAGCTTGGGAGCCTTGGCCCCGGGCACCAGCACCGCGCCGATGACCAGGTCCGACTCCAGGACCGACAGCTCCAGCTCGAAGGAGTTGGACACCACCGTCTTCACCTGGCCGCGGTACAGGGCGTCCACGTGGCGCAGCTTGTTGACGTTGAGGTCCAGCACCGTGACGTCGGCGCCCATGCCCACCGCGATCTGGGTGGCGTTGAGGCCGGACACCCCGGCGCCGATCACCGTCACGCGGGCCGGGCGCACACCCGGGACGCCGCCCATGAGGACGCCGCGGCCGCCGTTGGGGCGCTGGAGGGTCACCGAGCCGACCTGCGGGGCCAGCCGGCCGGCGACCTCCGACATCGGGGCCAGCAGCGGCAGGGAGCCGTCCGGCAGCTGCACGGTCTCGTAGGCGATGCCGGTGACGCCCCGGTCCAGCAGGGCGTCGGTGCAGGCGCGGGAGGCCGCCAGGTGCAGGTAGGTGAAGAGGGTCTGGCCCTCGCGCATCCGGTGGTACTCGGCCTCGACGGGCTCCTTGACCTTGAGGATCAGGTCGCCCGCGGCCCACACGTCGTCCGCGGTGTCGAGGATGCGGGCGCCCGCGGCCTCGAACTCCTCGTTCGAGATGGAGGAGCCCAGACCCGCGTCCCGTTCGACGGACACCTCGTGTCCGCGGCGGGTCAGTTCGTGAACTCCGGCCGGGGTGATGGCCACACGGTATTCGTGGTTCTTGATCTCGCGGGGCACGCCGACGTGCACGGTTCCTCCTGGATATCTCCGTTGATACCCCCACTGTCACCTGTGAAGGTGCAGCGATGCCATCGCCAACCTGACAGCGTGTCGGCGATCTTGTTGACAGAGTGTCAGGCCCAGGTGTGGGGCGGGGCACTCCCGCCCGACGGTGCGCGCATCCCCGAGACCCAGACCGGGCCGACCTCTCCGACCAGTTCCCTACCCGCGTACGGGCTCGGATCCACGCCCGGGACCGATACCGGCCGCTCCGGCGCGAACGCCACCAGGTCGGCGTCGCAGCCCTCGGCGATGCGCCCCTTGCCCGCCAGCCCCAGCAGCTCCGCGGGCGCCAGCGACGTCCAGCGGGACAGCAGGTCCAGGCCCGCCCCCCGGCGCCGGGCCGCCGTCCACAGCGCGGACAGGCTCCACTCCAGCGTGTACAGGCCGTGCGCGGGCAGGTGCCCGGAGGACACCGCCGTGATCGCCGAACCCGGCTCCATCAGGGCGCTCCACAGCGCCTTGCGGTTGGCGTCCGAGCGCAGCGGCGGACGGCAGGCGTGCGCGGGCGAGCGCGGGTCCAGCACCTCCGCGGGCAGGCACAGGTAGTGCGGGCAGGTCTGCGCGCTCAACCCCACACCGATCGACCCGGCCGCCGACAGCAGCGCCGCGCACTCGGCGGCGGTGAACGGCACCACGTGCGTGCGCGTCCCCACCGAGCGCGCCGCGGAGATCACCCGTTCCAGCCCGCGCCGCTCGGCCCGCGGCGGGCGCTGCTCCGCGCGCGTCGGCGCGACGCCCAGCTCGCCCGCGTCCTCGGCGTGCACCAGCAGGACCGCGTCCAGCGCCGCCAGCTCCGCCATCGCCTTGCGCAGCCAGGAGTCGTCCAGCGCCGCCATGTCCGGGGCGCCCCCGTCCGACAGCGAGCACTGGAACGCCACCGCGCCCGCCGCCCGCAGGTCCGCCAGGTCCAGCGGTCCGCTGCCCGGGGTGATCCCGCCCAGGAAGTACAGCGACACCGGCGCCCCGGCCGCCGCCCGGCGGTGCGCCTGGAGGTCGTCGGCGCAGATCACCGCCGGCCGCGCCGGGGCGGGGGAGACGACCAGTGTCGTGACCCCTCCGCGCAGCGCCGCCGCGCCCGCCGCCCGGTAGGCCTCCCGCGTCTCCTCGCCCGGCGCGTACACCCCGGTGCCCAGGTCCACCGCCCCCGGCAGCAGGGCGGTGCCGCCCAGGTCGACCTCCTCCCGGGCCGACCAGCGGATCCCCGGACCGGCCACCGCCTCGATCCGGCCGTCCCGGACGCCGACCGAGGCCGGGACGACGCCCTCGGGGGTGACCACCCGCTGAGACCGGATCACGCTCTCGAAATCGGTCATCGCCTCTTCCCTTTCAGGTGTGTGCGAAGGACGAGGGCAGGGACCGGGACGGCCGACCGGTGACCGTCCTGAGAGGGGCGCCCGCGGCCCGGGGGCCACGGGCGGGGAGAGGGGTCCGCGCGCCGACGACGGGGAGGGCGAGGAGCCTGGAGCCTCGTCCGAGGCCACCGAGAGTATCGCGAAGAACACACCGGGGAGGGGCGAACGCCACTTCCCGCCGCCGTCCCGTGCCGTCGGCGTTCCGTTCTCCCTGTTCCCCACCCCCGGCCGACATCCCGTAGTGGACGGTTTACGCTGGAGTGCGCCGAGCCGCCCCTTGACGGCATCCCCCGCCTTGAACGACCTCGACGACGGAAGTGGCACGTGGCTCCTCCCGCAAAGATCACCCAGTCCCCGGACCGCGCCGGGTCGCCCCGGACGTCCACCACGGCGGTCCTGGCGGCGGCGGCCGCCGTCCTGTGCCTCACCGGACTGAGCCTCACGCTGGTCCTGGGCGGCGCCGCCTTCCCCGTGGTCATCCCCGGCCTGCCCGACGCGGGCGACGCCGTCCGCTGGGGCCTTCCCCTGTCCAAGGTGCTCATGGAGACCGCGGGCGTGCTCACCATCGGGTCGCTGCTGCTGGCCGTGGTCCTGCTGCCCTCCGACAGGGGGCGCCTGTCCCACCAGGCCGTCGGCTACGTCCAGGCCGCGACCTGGAGCGCCCTGGCCTGGACCGCGGGCGCCGTCCTCACCCTGTACTTCCAGGCGTCCGAGTTCCTGGCCCGGCCGCTGGGCCAGGTCAGCATCGACGAGGTCACCGCCTACGCCGGATCGGTCTCCGGCGGCATCGCGCTGATGTTCGTCATCCTGTTCACCACCGGCATCCTGCTGTTCGGCCGCACCGTCACCGGCGCCACGGGCGCCCTGTGGCTCCTCCTCCTGGCCCTGGCCGCCACCACCCCGCCCGCGCTGACCGGCCACTCCGCCTCCGCCGGGGCGCACGAGCTGGCCGTCACCGGCCTGGCCATGCACGTCCTCACGATCAGCGTGTGGACCGGCGGCATGGCCCTGCTCACCTTCCACGCGATGCGTGCCGCCGGCGAGGCGCTGGAGACCGCGGCCGCCCGGTTCAGCCGACTGGCCCTGTGGGCCTACGTCGGCGTGGCCGTCAGCGGACTGGCCAGCGCCCTGGCCCGCATCGAGTCCCTGGACGCCCTGCTGCGCACCGAGTACGGACTGATCATCCTGGTCAAGGCCGTGCTGTTCACGGTCCTGGGCGCGCTCGGGTACCTGCACCGCGAGTTCGCGCTCAAGGGCGTGGCGGGCGCCGCCGGGGAGCCGGACCGGCCGGGCCTGCGCCGCCTGCTGTTCCTGCGCATCGCCGCCGTGGAGATCCTCGTCATGGCGGCCGTCATCGGCGTCTCCGTCGGCCTGGGCCGCACCGCGCCGCCCCCGCCGCTGGACAGCCGGGTGGACCCGGCCGCGCTCATCCTCGGCTTCCCCGTGCCCCCGCCCATGGACATGGTCAACCTGCTCACGCTGTGGCGGCCCGACCTGTTCTTCATCATGTTCGTGGTCATCGCCGGAGGCCTGTACGCCGCCGGGGTGACCCGCCTGGTGCGCCGCGGCGACTCCTGGCCGGTGGGGCGGACCGTCGCCTTCGCCGCGGGCCTGCTCACCATCGTGGCCGCGCAGCTCAGCGGGTACGCGACCTACGCGATGGTGCTGTTCTCGGCGCACATGATCCAGCACATGGTGCTGGCGATGCTCAGCCCGATCCTGCTGGTGCTCGGCGCGCCGGCCACCCTGGCGCTGCGGGCGCTGCGCCCGGCGAAGCGGCGCGGGGACCGGGGGCCGCGCGAATGGCTCAACCTGTTCCTCAACAGCCGGTACTCCAAGCTGGTGACGCACCCGGCGGTGGCCACGCCGCTGTTCGTGTTCAGCCCCTACGCCCTGTACTTCACCCAGCTGTTCCCGACGCTGATGAACGACCACCTCGGTCACCTGTTCATGGGCGTGCACTTCCTGCTCACCGGGTTCCTCTTCTACTGGGTGATCATCGGCGTCGACCCGGCGCCCCGCAAGATGCCCTACCTGCTGCGCATCCTGCTCCTGCTGCTGGCCATGGGCTTCCACGCGTTCTTCGGCATCTCGATCATGATGCAGTCGGCGCCCATCGCCATGGACTTCTACGGGCAGTTCGAGGTCCCCTGGATCGACGGCCTGGCCGAGGACCAGTACGCGGGCGGCGGCGTGGCCTGGGCCCTGGGCGAGATCCCGACGCTGCTGGTCATGCTGGCGCTGGTGGTGCAGTGGTCCCGCGACGACGAGAAGCAGGAGCGCCGCCGGGAGCGGCACGCCCGCCGCGGCGGCTCCGAGGACGCCGACCTGGACGCCTACAACGCCTACCTGGCCGAGCTCGACCGCCGGAACAGGGCGATGTCGGGCGCGGAGGCGCCCGCCGAGGAACCGGCGCCGAAACAGGCCGGCGAGGACTGAGGCCGGACACGGAGAAGGGGCCCGCGGATCCGAGATCCGCGGGCCCCGTGGTCTTCGGGCGTCAGACGAACAGGGCGGCCAGGCCGGCGGCGACCAGGCCCAGGGCCGTGCACAGCACCAGGCCGACCGCGAACACCGGCAGCGAGGGCCGCAGCACCGTCGCGGTGCCGCCCTGGCGCCGGGCGACCAGCGGCGACAGGCCGATGTTGACCGCGGCGGCGACCGCGGCCACACAGGTGGCCACGGCGAACGCCGTCCAGAACCCCTCCCCGGACGACAGCACGCTGATCGCGGCCAGCGTCGGCAGCGCGACCAGCAGGGCGAGGGCGGCGGCCGGGAAGGCCCTCCGGGCCCAGGGCGGGATCCCGCCGGGGCGGCCCGAGGCCACCAGGAGCAGACCGACCAGGGCCGCCATCATGATGGCGCCCACGATTCCGAACACAGCGATGTCCACCAGCGAATTCACGCTGGTCATTGTCCCACCGGTCCGCCGGGCCCCGTCCCCGGGTCAGCCGATGTGCCGGATGTGGGACCCGGCGGCGGTCTTGACCACCCGCAACTGGCCGGTGATGCGGTGGCGCAGGTCGGCGACGTGGCTGACCACGCCGACGGCGCGGCCGCCGTCGCGCAGCCGGTCCAGCACGTCCAGGACCTCCTCCAGGGTGTCCTCGTCCAGGGTGCCGAACCCCTCGTCCACGAACAGGGTGTCGATGTCGGCGCCGCCGGCCTCCGCGCTCGCCACGTCGCCCAGCCCCAGGGCCAGCGCCAGCGAGCTGAAGAACGTCTCGCCGCCCGAGAGCGTCGCCGGGTCGCGCTCGGCCCCGGTCCAGGCGTCCACCACCCGGATGCCCAGCCCGCCCGCCTTCTGGGCCCTGCCGTCGCTCACCGTCTTGTCCACGGTGTAGCGCAGCTCGTACCGCCCGTCGGACATGGTGAACAGCCGGTCGTTGGCGGCCGCCACCACCTGCTCCAGCCGGGCCGCCAGCACGTACGCGGACAGGCGCACACCGTCGGTGTTGTCCTTGGCGGTGCCGGCGGTCAGAGCCCGCATTCCCTCGGCGATCCGGTACCGGCGCAGCACCGGGCCGCAGGCGTCCAGCCGCTCGCGCAGCTCCGCGCGCAGCGCGGCCAGCCGCCCGGACCGCTCCCGCCACAGGCCGCGCAGGGCCACCGCCCGTTCGGCGGCCAGGGCGGCCTCGTCGGCGGCGGACTTCAGCGCGGACAGGTCCGGGGGAGCCAGGTCGGCGACGGCGGTCAGCTCGGGGTCGTCCAGGGTCGCCCGAACCGCGGCCAGGGCGTCGTCATGGGCGCGCGCCTGGGAGCGCAGCTCCCGGCGCCCGCGCTCGTCCAGCGCGGCGGCCCGGGCCCGCCCCTCGTCGGCGAAGCCGGCCGCGGCCAGGGCCTCGGTGAGGGCGCCCTCGGCGGCGTCCAGCTCGCGCCCGGCCCGCTCGTGCTCCTCCACGGCCGCCGCGGCCGCCGCCAGCAGCTCGGCCTCGGCGTGCAGGCCCTGTACCCGGGCGTCCAGGTCGACGTCCCCGCCCAGGGCCTCGTGCAGGGCGCCCGCCAGCCGGGCGCACTCCTGGACCGCCTCCTCGCGGTGGGCCGCGGTCACCGACCGCTTCCGGGCCTCCTCGGCCTCGTGGGCCCGGGTCCGCTCCAGACGGCCGAGCAGCCCCTCCAGGTCCTCCTCCATGCGGCGGACCTCGTCGACGGCGGTCCGGGCCTCGGCGTGCCGCCGGGTCAGCTCGGCGACCTCCGCGGCGGCCTCGTCGGGGCCGCGCCCCTCCGCGCGCTCCAGCGCGGTGGCGGCCCGCTCGCCCAGCGCGGCCACCCGCTCGCGGGCGGCGGACCGGCGCCGGGCGGCCTCGTCCGCGGCGGCCTGGGCGGCCCGCTCGGCCTCCGCGGTGACCAGGTCCCCGGCGGCGGCCCGGGCCGGGGCCGGGTGATCGACGGAGCCGCACACGGCGCACGGAGTTCCCTCCGCGAGCCCCAGGGCCAGCTCGGCCGCCATGTGGGTGATGCGCCGCTCGCGCAGGTCCAGCAGGTGTTCGCGGGCGGACTGGTCGGCGTCCACGGCCTCCGCCTGCGCGGTCTCGGCGAGCTCCAGCTCGGCGGACAGCCGGGTGTGCTCGGCGACGGCGTCGCGCCGCTGCACGGCCGCGGCCAGCGCCGCCTCCGCCGCCTCCACCCGCCCGGCCCGGTCGCGGGCCGCGTCCAGGCGCCCGCGCAGGTCCGCGATGCGGGCGGGCAGGTCGGCGAGGTGTTCGCGCACCCGCGCCAGTGTGTCGTCGGCCCTGGCCAGGTGGCGGTCGAACCGGGTGATCGCCTCGCGCCGCTCCCACAGCCGCCGCGCGTCCGCGCGCAGGCGCTCGGCCCGGGCCAGCTCGTCCCGGCGCTCGCGCTCGGCGGCGCGCAGCTCCGCCGTGGTGGCCTCCGCGGTGAACGCGGGGGGCAGCAGCGCCGTCGCCTGCTCCCGGACCAGCGCGGCCTTGGCCAGGGCCGTCCGACGGGCGTCGCGCTCGCCGAGCACCGGCAGCACGGCGGCGGCCCGCTCGGCGGCGGCCAGCCCGGTGTCGATCCGGGCCCGCCACTCGGACAGTTCGAGCAGCTCCCCGAGCCGGGCCCGGGCCCGGGCCAGCCGGGTGCGCCGCCGGTCCAGGGCCTGGGCCTCCGACAGGGCGCCGGCGGCGGCCTCCCGTGCCCCGACCACGGAGTCCACCACCGGCGAGACCTCCTCGGCCACGGCCGCGGTCATCGCGGTCAGCTCACTGGCCCAGGCCCACAGCTCCTCGGTGTCCTCCGGTGCGGTGGAGCGGCCGGTCTCGGCGATGCGCCCCGCCGTCTCCCGGATCCGCCGGTCGGCCGTCTCCACCTCGCGGCGCAGCCCGTTCGCGTGCTCGGCGAACCAGTCCTCCAGGTCGCGGAACACGCCCGTGTTGAAGATCCGCTCCAGCGAGGTGCGCCGGTCCTTGGAGGAGGCGCGCAGGAAGCGGGCGAACTCCCCCTGGGGGAGCAGCACGATCTGGCAGAACTGGTCCAGGGTGAGCCCCACCAGGTCGCCGATGAACTGCCCCGCCTCGTCGGGGCGGGTGGTGACCCCCTCCCAGCGGTCGCCGACGAGCTCCTGGACGGTGACCTTCTGGTTCTCCACCAGCGTGCCCGAGCCCCGCTTCTTGGGCCGCTCCCAGCGGGGGCGGCGTTCGACGCGGACGCGGCGGCCCCGCACGGTGAACTCCAGGTGCACCTCGGGGCGGCGGTCCAGCGGCGCGTGGTGGCTCTTGTAGGAGTCGTCCTTGCCGCGGGCCCCGGGCAGGGAGCCGTACAGGGCGAAGCACACGGCGTCCAGCACCGAGGTCTTGCCCGCGCCGGTGGGCCCGTGGATGAGGAACAGCCCGCCGGAGCCGAGCCGGTCGAAGTCCACGGTCTCGGTGTCCGCGAACGGCCCGAAGGCCCGGACGGTCAGGGTGTGCAGGCGCATCAGCGTAGTCCTTCCCGGAGTCGGACCTCTTCGACGGCGGCCTCGACCAGGGCCGTCTCCTCGGGGGTGGCGGGGACGCCGCGCGCCCACTCCACGAAGTCGCCGATCACGGCGCGCTCGGCCCGGCCCGCCACGGGCGCGGCCACCGGCCGGGTGGCCGGCGCCCCGCCCTCGGGGGCGAACTCCAGCACCAGGGTGTGCGGGAACCGCTCGCGCAGCCGGTCCATGGGCTGGGCCGGGCGGCGCGGGTCGGTGAGGGTGACCTGGAGCCAGTGGCCGGTGTACCGCTCCCACCGGGGGTCCTCGAGCAGGTCGTCGATGCGGCCGCGGATCCGCGCCAGCGGGCGGGGGACGGGGGCGTCGACGAACTCGACCTCCCCCAGCCCGTCGGCGTCCAGGTCGACCAGCCAGTAGCCCTTGCGGTGGTGCTCCTCGGAGAAGGAGTAGGCCAGCGGGGTCCCCGAGTACCGGACCGCGGGGGTGATCGTCTGGCGCCCGTGCAGGTGGCCCAGGGCGGTGTAGTCCACCCCGGCGTAGACGGAGGCGGGCACGTGGGAGGCGCCTCCCACGGAGATGTCGCGTTCGCTGTCGGAGGGCTCGCCGCCCGCGACGAAGGCGTGGGAGAGCACCACCGAGCGGGTGCCGGGCCGCCGGGCCAGGTCGGCGCGGACCAGGTCCATGGCGTGTCCGAGGACCGCGGGGTGCCCGCGCCCGGCGAGCCCCCAGTGGTGGCGGGCGATCTCCGGCTCCAGGTAGGGGATGCCGTAGAACGCGACGGGCCCGTGCCCGTCCTCGATGAGGACCGGGTCCCCGATGCCGTCGAGGGTGCTGCGCAGGTGGACCCCGGCGGCGTCGATGAGGCCGGAGGCGAACGACAGCCGGGCCATGGAGTCGTGGTTGCCCGCGATGAGCACGGCCCGCGCCCCGGTGTCCCGGATGCGCTCCAGCGCCCGGTCGAACAGGCGCACGGCGTCCACCGGGGGCAGGGCGCGGTCGTAGAGGTCGCCCGCCACGAGCACGACGTCGACCTCCCGTTCGCGGACGGTGTCGACGAGGTGGTCGAGGAAGGAGGCCTGGGCGTCGAGGAGGTTCTCCCGGTGGAAGGAGCGGCCCAGGTGCCAGTCGGAGGTGTGCAGCAACCGCATGGAAACGGACACTATCGAAGGGACGGCGGTTCCGGGTGGGAAACCGTCGCCCGGAGGACGGCACTGTGGAAGATCCCGCATCGGGCGGTGCGTGTGCGCCGCCCGGGCGACCGCCTCCCCCCGGCCCGCCCCCGCCCCGGGGGAGGCACCGCGGGCCGCCCCCGGGAGCGGCGGTGGGTGGGGGCGGGGCCCGTCACCCCGGGGCCTGTTCCCCGGATGCCGGTCTGCTCCTCAGGGCCGAAGGTCCCGCCCCCGGAGGCGCCGGGCCGGGTGCGGGCCGCGGCTGCCGGGCCGTCCGCCGGGGGCGCCGGACGCGAACCGGAGCGGAGCGGAGGTTCGAAAGAACACGCCTAGTTCTTGCGGGCCAGGGTGAGGCCGTCGCCGATGGGCAGCAGGACCTGGGTGACGCGGTCGTCGGCGACCAGGCGGGCGTTGAAGTCGCGGATGCCCTGGACGTGCGCCGAGGTGTTGGAGCGGTCGACCACCCGGCCGTGCGAGAGCGTGTTGTCGGCCAGCAGGATCCCGCCGGGGCGCATGCGCGGGACGAGCTCCTCCCAGTAGCCGACGTAGCCCTCCTTGTCGGCGTCGATGAAGGCCAGGTCGAACCGCGGCTCCTCGGGCAGGGCGCGCAGGGACTCCAGCGCCGGGCCCAGTTCGAGCGTGATCTTGTCGGCGACCCCGGCGCGCTCCCAGTAGCGGCGGGCGACGGAGGTCCACTCGTCGCTGACGTCCAGGGCGAGCAGGCTGCCGCCCTCGGGCAGGCCGCGGGCCAGGCAGATCGACGAGTAACCGGTGAAGGTGCCGATCTCCACGGCGTCGCGGGCGCCGGAGATCCGGGTGAGCAGGGTGGTGAAGGTGCCCTGCTCGGGGCCGATCTGCATCCCCTTGCTCTCGGGGAACAGGCGCGCGGTCTCCTCGACCAGGTCGGCCAGTACGTCGTCGAGCGGGGCGCCCTGGGCGACGAGGTATTCGTACAGTTCCGGCGTGAGGCTCTCAGTGGTCCGTGTCACGGGACACACCTTAGCCCGGCGGCCCGGGAACGGAGCGCCCCGCCGACGGGGTCGGCGGGGCGCGGGGAACGGGAGAGGGCTCAGCGCCCGTCGGGCAGCAGGGTCGGCCAGTCGAAGAGGTAGATGGAGCCGACGATCACGCCGACGGTGAGCAGCGGGGTGACCACCTTCTGCTCGACCGGGCCGTCCGTCTTGAAGCCCATGTTCTGGCCGATGCGCTTCTTCCAGAACGGCCAGAAGATCGGCACGCCCATCTTGGTGATCATGTCGCCGAAGAAGTGCAGGACCACGCCGAAGGCGACCGCCAGCCCCAGCCAGGTGTAGTTGGTCCCGGCCGCGTACAGGGCCAGGGTGATCGCCGCGGTCGCCAGCGCGTTGATCACCCCCGAGGCGGCCCGGTTCTTGTCCAGTCCGAAACCCAGGCCCTGGAGCGCGATACCGATCAGCAGGAACACGAAGACCTGTACCGCCAGCTCCGACCACAGGGCCAGGAGCTGCACGATCACACCCATGAGGACGGCGAAGAAGAACGAGTGGGTGCCCATCCGGTGGCCGCCGAAGAGGAACGACAGCATGTCGCTCAGTGCCTCGGTGACCTTGCCGTAGGTCTTGGTGACCGTCGCGCTCTTGTGGTCCACGTCGGGCAGCAGGGCGGCCCCCGCGCACACCAGAGAACCGGCGATGATCTCGCTCGGGCCGAGGTTGAAGTCCAGGCCCAGAAATTGCGTCCCCTGGACCAGCGGAACGACCGCCATCCAGCCGACCACGCCGCTCAGTGCGTGAGAGTGCCCCATCATGGCGGGAACCGTAGCGGAGTACGACGAACAGTGCCAAGGCGGGGTCGTTACGGTCGCCTCATTTGCCACTCAACGCCTGGGAAACCCCTCTGTGACCTTGCTCGGGAGCGAATGTATTGCGATGTCATGGCGCACCATGTAGGTCATTGACGCTCCTCGCGGTCCGTTGGTAGACAACCAACAACCCCCTGGTGGCCCAGGCCACCACCCCACGATCCTGACAGGGGCCCCGATGAACTCCCATCACCCTCCGGCCGTGTCCCCGTTCCGCAGAGCGGCGACCGCGGGAAGCGCGCTCGTGCTCCTCGCCGGTACGACGGCCGCCCCCGCCGCGGCCGACGCCGCTTCCCCCGACGGCACCACCCTCACGGTCGCGGTCGCCCAGCAGGTCGACTCCTTCAACCCCTTCACGGCGCAGCTCGCCGTCACCACCAACATCCTCTCCCACGTCTACGACTCGCTGGTCACCAACGAGCAGGAGACCAGCAACCCCGCCCCGGCCCTGGCGGAGAGCTGGGACACCAGCGACGACGGCCTGACCTGGACCTTCCACCTGCGCGACGACGTCGCCTTCACCGACGGCGAGCCGCTCACCTCCGACGACGTGGCCTGGACGTTCACCACGATCATGGAGAACGAGGCCGCCGCCATCGCCAACGGCAGCTACGTCGCCGGGTTCGAGGAGGTGACCACCCCCGACGAGCACACCGTCGTCATCGAGCTCTCCGAGCCCCAGGCCACCATGGAGTCCCTGACCGTGCCCATCGTGCCCAGGCACGTGTGGGAGCCCATCGTCGAGAGCGAGGGCGACGCCTTCGCCGAGTACACGGGAGAGGACCTGCCCAGCGTCGGCAGCGGCCCGTTCGTCCTCACCTCGCACGACCGCGGCCAGAGCATCACGCTGGAGGCCAACCCCGAACACTGGAACGGCGCCCCCGGCTTCGACCACCTCGTCTTCCGGTACTACGCCGAGAAGGACGCCGCCGTCGAGGCCCTGCGCAGCGGCGAGGTCTCCTTCGTCTACGAGCTGACCGCCGCCCAGGCCGACGCGCTGGAGGAGGCCGCCGACATCGCGGTCAACTTCGCCGACGGCAAGCGGTTCCAGGCGTTCACCGTCAACCCGGGCGCCCGCACCCAGGACGGCGAGGAGTTCGGCGACGGCCACCCGGCCCTACAGGACCGCACCCTTCGCCAGGCCATCGTGATGGCCATCGACAACCAGGAGATCGTGGACAAGGCCCACGGCGGCCGCGCCACCGCCGCCGGGGGCTACATCCCGGCCCGCTACACCGACTTCCACTGGTCCCCCGGGGGCGGGGAGGCGATCCTGGACTTCGACCCGGACGCCGCCAACGCCATGCTCGACGAGGCGGGCTACGAGACGGGCGACGACGGCGTGCGCGTCTCGCCCGACGGCGACCGCCTCGAACTGCGCATGCACGTCCACCAGGACCGGCCGGACAACGTCAGCGCCGGCAAGATCATCGTGGAGCGCCTGGCCGACATCGGCATCGAGGTCGAGAACCTCACCGTCGACCCCGGCGTGCTCAGCGACGCCCTCTACGCCGCCGAGTACGACCTGATCTTCACGGGGTGGACGGTCAACCCCGACCCCGACTACGTGTTCGGCATCCACACCTGCGACGCGCTGCCCACCGAGCCGGGCACCATGCAGGGCGACGCCTACTTCTGCGACGAGGAGTACGACCGGCTCTACGCGGAGCAGCTCCGGGAGTACGACCGGGCCGCGCGCGCCGGGATCATCCACGACCTCCAGCGCGTCCTCTACGAGGAGGCCGTCGTCAACGTCCTGACCTACCCGGACATCCGGGAGGCCTACCGGACCGACCAGATCCGGGAGGGCACCCTGCTCACCCAGCCCGCCGAGGGCGGCAACATCTGGGGCCAGGACGGCTACTGGGCGTTCTGGGCGGCGCAGCCCGCCGAGGGCGGCTCCGGCGCGGCAGGCGCGGGCGGCCCGTCCACCGGGGTCTGGATCGGCATCGGGGCGGTCGCCCTGGTGCTCCTGGCCGGGGGCGCGTTCCTCCTCTTCCGCCGCCGGGCCACCGCGGAGGACCGCGAGTGACCGGCACCCCCGTCACGGCCGGGGCGCAGGAGCAGCACTCCTCCGCCCCGGCGGCCCCCGCGCAGGCCGCCGCCCGGGGGCGCACCGGCCGCGTGCTCCGCTACGTCGGCGGCCGGCTGCTCACCGCGGTGCTCTCCCTGGCCGGGGTGGTCGTCACCGGGTTCTTCCTGTTCCGCATCCTGCCCGGCGACCCCGTCCGCGCCATGACCGAGGGGCGCGAGGTCACCGCCGAGCAGCGGGAGGAGCTGCGCCGCCAGTTCGGCCTGGACCAGCCGCTGTGGCAGCAGTTCCTCGACTACTCCCTGGGCCTGTTCCGCATGGACCTGGGCACCTCGTTCCAGTACCGCAGGCCGGTGGCCGAGCTCATCCTCGACGCGCTGGGCCCCACGGTCCTGCTCGCCGGGACCGGCACCCTCATCGCCGCCCTGCTCGGGCTGCTCCTGGGTGTGCGCTCGGGCTGGCGGCCCGGGAGCGCGGGCGACCGGGTCAACACGACGGTGGCCCTCTTCTTCTGGTCGGTGCCGACGTTCTGGCTGGGCCTGCTGCTCATCGTGCTGTTCGCCTCCGGCCGCGACCCGCTGCCCGGCCTGTTCCCGACCGGCGGCATGACCACCCCCGGTGTCACCGGGGCCTGGAACGTCGCCGTCGACACCGCCTGGCACATGGTCCTCCCGGTCGCCACCATGGTCGCGGTCGTCTACGCCCAGTACCTGATGATCATGCGCTCGTCCCTCATGGACGAGAAGGGCGCCGACTACCTCACCACCGCGCGGGCCAAGGGGCTCCGCGACTCCCTGGTGCGCCGCAGGCACGCCGTGCCCAACGCCCTGCTGCCCACCGTCACCCTGATCTTCCTCAACCTGGGCCAGGTGGTCTCCGGGGTCATCCTCGTCGAGACCGTCTTCTCCTGGCCGGGGCTGGGGCGCCTCTTCTACTCCGGGCTGAGCGTGCCCGACCTGGGCCTGGTCCAGGGCCTGTTCGTGGTGTTCGCGGCCTCGGTGATCGTCATGAACCTCGTCGCCGACCTGGTCTACCCGCTGCTCGACCCCAGGGTGCGCCCGTGAACGCCCCCGCGGCCCCGCCGCACTCCCCGCGGGCCCTGGCCCGCCGCAGGCGCCGCGAGGCCCTGCGCTCGTTCGCCCGGGAGTACTCCCGGCGCCGCGCCGGCATGGTCGGCCTGGCCGGGCTGCTCGCCCTGGTCGCCCTCGCCCTGGCCGCGCCGCTGCTGGTGGACCCGGCCGACCTCACCGTCACCCGGGCGCCCGGCACCGCGTTCGAGCCGCCCAGCGCCCGGTTCCCGCTGGGCACCGACGACTACGGCCGGTCCATCCTCGACCTCATCATCTGGGGGTCCCGGGTCTCGCTGACGGTGGGCTTCCTGGCCACCGTCGTCTCGGTGTCCCTGGGGACCCTGGTGGGGATCACCGCCGGGCACTTCGGGGCGGGCGGCGGCACCGCCGGGCGGATCCTGTCGTCGGTCCTGATGCGCCTCACCGACTGGTTCCTGGTGCTGCCCACCCTGGTGCTGGCGGTGGCCCTGGCAGCGGTGCTGCCGCGCGGCACCGGCACGATCATCCTCGCGATCGGTCTGACGGTGTGGCCGGCCACCGCACGCCTGGTGCGCGCCCAGACCCTGGCGGTGGAGGCCCGGCCCTACGTGGAGCGGGCCCGGGCCCTGGGCGGCGGCCACCTGCACGTCATGGCCTGGCACGTGCTGCCCAACGTGCTGCCGGTGGTGCTCGCCCAGACCACCCTGCTGGTGGCGACGTCCATCATCGCCGAGTCCACCCTGGCCTTCCTGGGCGTGGGCGACCCCACCACCGTCTCCTGGGGCGGGATCCTGGAGAGCGCCCGCAACGCGGGCGCGATCAGCTCCGGGATCTGGTGGTACATGGTCCCGCCCGGACTGGCGATCGCCCTGGTCGCCCTCGCGTTCACCCTGTGCGGCCGCGCCCTGGAGGCCGTCATCGACCCCCGACTCAGGGAGCGGCGTTGACCTCTCTTCTCGACGTGCGCGACCTGCACGTGACCTACCGCTCCGGCGGTGCCGACGTCCCCGCCGTGCGCGGCGTGGACCTGTCCCTGGACCCGGGCGGCACGCTCGGCCTGGCCGGGGAGTCCGGCAGCGGCAAGTCCACGGTGGCCATGGCGCTGCTGCGGCTGCTGCCCGAGACCGCCCGGGTCACCGGGGCCGTGGAGCTGTCCGGCGAGGACGTCCTCACCATGCGGTGGGGGCGGCTGCGCGCGGTGCGGTGGTCGGAGGCGGCCATCGTGTTCCAGGGCGCCATGCACTCGCTGAACCCGGTACGGCGGATCGGCGAGCAGATCGCCGAACCCCTGCTGATCCACCGGACGGTGCCGCGGGAGCGGGTGGGCGACCGGGTCGCCGAGCTCCTCGGGCAGGTGGGCCTGCCCGCATCCCGGGCCGCCGACCACCCCCACCAGCTGTCCGGCGGCCAGCGCCAGCGGGTCATGATCGCGATGGCCCTGGCCTGCCGGCCGCGGCTCATCGTGGCCGACGAGGCGACCACCGCCCTGGACGTGATGATCCAGGCGCAGATCCTGGCCCTGCTCAGGGGACTGGTCGCCGACCACGGCATCGGCATGCTGATGATCAGCCACGACCTGTCCGTCCTCGCCGAGACCTGCGACCGGGTCGCGGTGATGTACGCGGGGCGGGTCGTGGAGCAGGGGCCGGCCCGGGAGGTGACGGGCGCCCCCGCCCACCCGTACGCGGCCGCCCTGGGCGCGGCCTTCCCCCGGATCGGGGACCCGGCGTCCCGGCGGGCCCCGCGCGGCCTGCCCGGCGACCCGCCCGATCCCGCCGACCCGCCCGCGGGGTGCGTGTTCCGGCCGCGCTGCCCGGTGGCCGAGGAGGTGTGCGCGACGGTCGACCCGCCGCTGTGGCCGGTCGGGCCCGACTCCCGCGGGGAGTCCGCGCGGCACGCCGCCTGTGTACATGTGGGGCCGGTCGGGGAGGGAGTCCGTTGAGCACCACCGAGACCGACGCGTCCGCGCCCGCGTCCGACCCCGGGGAGGACGTGCCGATCCTGCGCGCCCGGGACGTGCGGGTCGTCTTCACCTCCGGGTTCGGTGGCGGACGCGCCGCAGCCCGGGCCGTGGACGGCGTCCACCTGGACGTCGCCGCCGGGGAGATCGTGGCCCTGGTGGGGGAGTCCGGCTGCGGCAAGACCACCCTGGGGAGGGTGCTGCTGGGCCTGGAGCGCCCGACCTCGGGCACCGTGTCCTTCGAGGGGGGCGCCCTGCGGTACTCCTCCCGCGACCTGCGCGCCTACCGCCACCGCGTGCAGCTGGTGCAGCAGGACCCGACGGGGTCGCTCAACCCCCGGCGCACCGTCTACGAGTCGGTCGCCGAGGGGCTGCGCATCCACGGGGGCACCACCGCCGACGAGGCCGAGCGGGTGTCCCGGGCGCTGTCCCGGGCGGGCCTGCGGCCGCCTGAGCGGTTCCTGTCCCGGTACCCCTACGAGCTCTCGGGCGGCCAGCGCCAGCGCGTGGTGATCGCCGGGGCGCTGGTCCTGGAGCCGGAGGTGCTGGTGGCCGACGAACCGGTGGCGTCGCTGGACGCCTCGGTGCGCGGCGAGATCCTGCGCCTGCTGCTGGACCTGCGCGACGAGCTGGGGCTGTCCGCGCTCATCGCCACCCACGACCTGGGCCTGGCGTGGAACATCGCCGACCGGGTCGCCGTGATGTACCTGGGCCGGGTGGTGGAGCTGGGGACGGTGGAGGAGGTCCTGTCCGGTCCCCGGCACCCGTACACCCGGGCGCTGCTGTCGGTGCTGCCCGACTCCGGGAGCGAACCGGTGGTGCTGTCGGGGGAGCCGCCGGACCCGAAGCGGGTGCCCGCGGGCTGCCGGTTCCACCCGCGCTGCCCGGTCCTGGCCTCGGGGGAGGCGGAGCGGACGGGTGTCGCCGACCGCTGCCGCACCGAGGACCCGGGGATCCTGCCCGGCGGAGCGGGCGCGCACACCACGGCCTGCCACTGGGCCCGGGCCCTGGAGCGGGAGGAGCCGGGGGCGCCCTGACCGGGCACGGCGGGGCCGCGGCGCCCGGCTCCGCCGCCGGGAGCGGTCCCGGGCCCCGGCGTGGCAAAATGTGATGTGAGTCACTTTATGCACCGGCGGCAGTGCCGCCGTCACCCGGGAAGGGCGAAGTCACCGGGGATGTCACGAACCGGAGACAAGTCCCTGATGCGATACCTGACCGCCTTTGCTCATGTTTCCGACCGGTCGGCACGTTCGCGGTAACGGAGAGCGGGGGAGGACAGGGTAGGCGCCGCTCCGCACGGGGCGGCGGCGTCCTGAGGGAGAACACCCCATGGTGAGCATCACCACCGACGACGTCCACGAGTACATCAACGGCGTCTGTTTCAAGACCGGACCTCCCGGAAAGGTCGGGGCCGAGACCGAGTGGCTGGTCACCGACACCACCGCACCCGAGACCACCGTCACCATCGACCGCCTCGCGGCGCTGCTGGAGGGCTCCGGCCCCCCGCCCGCGGGAAGCCGCGTCACCTTCGAACCCGGCGGCCAGATCGAGCTCAGCTCGCCCGCCCTGCCCGGCCCGGCCCGAGCCCACGAAGCGCTCGCCGCGGACCTGGAGCACCTCGACAAGACCCTCGCCCAGGACGGCCTGCGCCTGGTCGAGTCCGCCCTGGATCCCGTGCGCCCGCCCGCCCGACAGCTCCGGCTGCCCCGGTACACGGCCATGGAGCGGTTCTTCGCCGGGCGCCGCAGCCGCGGCGGCCACACCATGATGTGCGCGACGGCCTCGCTCCAGGTGTGCCTGGACACCGGGGCCGACGCCGCCGACCTGCGCGCCCGCTGGGAGCTCGCGCACCGGCTCGGCCCCGTCCTGGTCGCCGTGTTCGCCAACTCCGCGCTCTGGCGCGGCCGCCCCACCGGCTGGAAGTCCACCCGCTGGGCCATCTGGGCCGGCATGGACGCCGACCGCACCGCCCCGGTCCTGGAGCCCGGGGGCACCGCCGACCCGGCCGCCGCCTGGGCCGCGTACGCCCTCGGCGCCTCCGTCATGGCGGTGCCCGAGATCCCCGGGGGCGGCGGCCCCTGGCTGTCCGACCCCGGCATCACCCTCGCCGAGTGGGTCGCCGGACGGGGCCCGCGCCCCATCACCCGCGTCGACCTCGAACTCCACATGAGCACCCTGTTCCCGCCGGTGCGCCCCCGCGGCTGGTGGGAGCTGCGCATGATCGACGCCCTGCCCCTGCGCTGGTGGCCGGTACCCGTGGCGGTCGCCGCCGCACTCTTCGACGACCCCCGGGCCCGCGGCGCGGCCGAGGAGGCCACGGAGCGGCTCTGCGGCGGTCCCGCCCCCGACCGGAGGCTGTGGCTGCGCGCGGCCCGCGACGGCGTGGGCGACCCGGCCCTCGCCGACTGCGCCCGCCGCTGCCTCGACGCCGCCGTGGAGGCCCTGCCCCGCATGGGGGCCGCACCCCTGGCCCGCCTCGTCGACGACTACGCCGACCGCCACACCCGGCGCGGGCTCAGCCCCGCCGACACGCGGCCCGGCGTGCCCGAGCCGCGCACCGCCCACGCGGGCGCGGCGGACCGCCACTCCCGACACGGTGGAGGAGCCCGGTGAACGACGGACAGGACATCTCCAAGGAGCGCATCGCCGCCGAACTCGACCGGAGCAGGCGGCGCAGCAACGGCCTGACCCTGGACGCCCTCGACGACGGGGAACTGCTCGCCCAGCACTCGCCGCTGATGTCGCCGCTGGTCTGGGACCTGGCCCACGTCGGCAACTACGAGGAGCAGTGGCTGCTGCGGGCCGCCGCAGGACGCGAGGCCCTGCGCCCCGACATCGACCACCTCTACGACGCCTTCGAGAACCCCCGCGCCGAGCGCATCAGCCTGCCGCTGCTGCGTCCGCAGGAGGCCCGGGACTACAACGACCGCGTCCGCCGCGAGGTCCTGGACGCCCTGGACGGGGTCGACCTCGCCGTGCCCGCACCGCGCGGCCCCGGAGAGGACCCCGGCCTGCTGGACGCCGGGTTCGTGTACCACATGGTCATCCAGCACGAACACCAGCACGGCGAGACGATGCTCGCCACCCACCAGCTGCGCCGCGGCGCCCCCGTGCTGCTCGAGGAGGCCCCCGCCGTCGCGCGCCTGCTCCCGCCCACGGACACCGAGGCCCTCATCCCCGCCGGGCCCTTCACGATGGGCACCGACGACGACCCCTGGGCCTACGACAACGAGAAGCCCGCCCTCACCGTCGACCTGCCCGCGTACCACATCGACACCGCGCCCGTCACCAACGCCGCCTACCGGGAGTTCATGGACGACGGCGGCTACCGGACCCGCCGGTGGTGGAGCCGCGACGGCTGGGAGTGGAAGGAGAAGCGCGGGGCCCTGGCCCCGGCCTTCTGGGAGCGCGAGGGCGGGGAGTGGTCCCGGCGCCGCTTCGGCCGCCGGGAGCTGGTGCCCGCCGACGAGCCGGTCCAGCACGTCAACTTCCACGAGGCCCAGGCCTACGCCCGGTGGGCGGGCAAAAGGCTGCCCACCGAGGCCGAGTGGGAGAAGGCCGCCCGCTTCGACCCGGCCACCGGCCTCTCCCGCCGCTACCCGTGGGGGGACGAGGAACCCGCCGCCCGCCACGCCAACCTCGGCCAGCGCAGACTCGGCCCCGGACCGGCGGGCCGCCACCCCGACGGCGCCTCCCCGCTGGGAGTGCAGCAGCTCATCGGCGACGTGTGGGAGTGGACCTCCACCACCTTCCACGGCTACCCCGGGTTCCGCGCCTTCCCGTACCGCGACTACTCGGAGGTGTTCTTCGACTCCGGGTACAAGGTGCTGCGCGGCGGCTCCTGGGCCACCCACCCCACGGCGGTGCGCTCCACGTTCCGCAACTGGGACCTGCCGATCCGGCGGCAGATCTTCAGCGGGTTCCGCTGCGCCCGCGACGCGGAGCCCGCCTGATGTGCCGCCACCTGGCCTACCTGGGGCCGCCGCGCACACTCCACGACCTGCTGTACACGGCGCCCCACTCCCTGTACGTCCAGTCCTGGGCGCCGCGGATGCAGCGGTACGGCACGGTCAACGCGGACGGGTTCGGGGCGGGCTGGTACCCCGACGACACCCCCGAGCCCCTGCGCTACCGTCGCGCCCTGCCGATGTGGGGCGACACCTCCTTCGCCGAGGCGGCCCGCGGCCTGTCCTCAGGGTGCGTCCTGGCGGCGGTGCGCGACGCCACCGTCGGGTTCGGCACCGACGAGGCGAGTGTCCAGCCCTTCCGCGCCGGACGGCTGCTGTTCAGCCACAACGGCGCGGTCAAGGACGACGAGGCCCTGGTGGCGGCCCTCCCGCCGCCGCCCGGAGCGCTCGACGCCCGCGCGCCGGTGGACTCCGCGCCCCTGTTCGGGCACGCGGTGCGCCTGTGGCGGGCCTCCGGCGACCTGCCCGGCGCACTGGCCGCCGTGGTCCGCCACGCCCGCGAGCACTCGGAGGGGCGCTACAACCTGCTGGCGACCGACGGCGAGACCCTCGTGGGGACCGCCGCCGGCGACACCCTGTTCACCCGGCGGGAACCAGGGGGAGGCGTCCTGCTGGCCTCGGAGCCCCACGACGACGCGCCGGGCTGGCGGGAGGTGCCCGAGGGGTCCGTGGCCGTGGCCTCGGCGGAACGCACCGAGATCCACCCCATCGTCTGACAAGGAGTCGCCGTGTTCCGCATCGACCGCAACCTCACCGCCGACGACCTGGACAAGGCCCTGCGCAGGGACGTGGCCGAGGGGCTCTCCTCCGTCCCCAAACAGCTGCCGCCCAAATGGTTCTACGACGAACGCGGCAGCGCCCTGTTCGAGGACATCACCGAACTCCCCGAGTACTACCCCACCCGGGCCGAGCGGGCGATCCTGGAGGAGCGCTCCGACGAGATCGCCGACGCCGCCGACGCCGAGGCGCTCGTCGAACTGGGCTCGGGGTCGGGCGTCAAGACCCGGCTGCTGCTGGACGCCATGCGCCGCCACGGCACCCTGGTGCGGTTCGTCCCCGTCGACGTCAGCGGTGACTTCCTGGCCGCCTCCGCGCGCAGGGTCTCCGACGACTACCCGGGCCTGGACGTGCACGCCGTCGTCGGCGACTTCGAGCACCACCTGGGCCTGCTGCCGGTGCGCGAGGACGGCGGCCGCCAGACCATCGCCGTACTGGGCTCCACCATCGGCAACCAGGAACCCGCGCCCCGGGAGGTGTTCCTGCGCGACATCCGGGCGGTGCTGCGCCCGGGCGACACCTTCCTGCTCGGGGCCGACCTGGTCAAGGACCCGGAACGGCTGGTCGCCGCCTACGACGACGCGCAGGGGGTCACCGCCGAGTTCGACCGCAACGTCCTCAACGTCATCAACCGCGAGCTGGGGGCCGACTTCGACCCCTCGGAGTTCGAGCACGTCGCCCGCTGGAACGCCGAGGAGGAGTGGATCGAGATGCGGCTGCGCTCGCGGGTGGACCAGCACGTGCACGTCGCCGCACTGGACCTGGACGTGGACTTCGCCGCCGGCGAGGAGCTGCGCACCGAGATCTCCGCCAAGTTCCGAAGGGAGGGGCTGGAGCGGGAGCTGGACGCCGCCGGGTTCGAGCCGACGCACTGGTGGACCGACCCGGACGGGGACTTCTCCCTGAGCCTGTCCACGGCGCGGTGACCGCCCCCGGCGCGGTCGCGGCCCAGGTCGCACCGCGCCGGGCCGCGGTCATCCGCTACGCTCGTGCCGTGTTCAAGGTAGGAGTTTTCGGCGCCGATGGGCGCATGGGGTCAGAGGTCGTCAAGGCGGTCCAGGGGGCCGACGACATGGAGTTCGTCGGGGGCGCGGACGACCCCGCCGACCGGGACCGGGTGCTGGGGGCCGACTACGTCGTCGACTTCACCCACCCCGACGTCGTCATGGACAACCTGGAGTGGCTGATCGGCCGCGGCGTCCACGCCGTCGTCGGCACCAGCGGCTTCGACGAGGAGAAGCTGAACCGGGTGCGCGGGCTGCTGGCCGCCGCGCCCGGCACCAGGGTGCTCATCGCGCCCAACTTCGGCATCGCCGCCGTGCTGATGATGCACTTCGCGGCCAAGGCCGCCCCCTACTTCGAGTCGGCCGAGATCATCGAGCTGCACCACCCCAACAAGGCGGACGCCCCCAGCGGCACCGCCTACCACACCGCCGAGCTGGTCGCCGGGGCCCGCCGGGCGGCCGGGACGGGCCCGATGCCGGACGCCACCACCGCCGAGATCCCCGGCGCCCGCGGCGCCGACGTGGACGGGGTGCGGGTGCACGCGCTGCGCATCCAGGGCCTGATCGCCCACCAGGAGGTCGTGTTCGGCACCGACGGGGAGACCCTGAAGATCCGCCACGACTCCATGAACCGGGCCTCGTTCATGCCCGGTGTGCTGCTGGGCGTGCGCCGGGTCGCCGACCTGCCCGACCCGCTCACGGTGGGCCTGGAGCCGCTGCTCGACCTGGGCTGATCCGTTTCCTTCCGCCCCGGTCCGCACGTCGCGGCCCGGGGCGGCCGTGTGCGCGGCGCCGGACGCCCCGGCGGCCCCCGGACCCGGCCGGTCGGCGGGGGAGCGGCCCGGTAGGCGCCCCCCGGCGGCCCGGGGCGCCGGTGCCCACCCGCCGACGGCCGCGGGGCCGGGTCCCGCCGGTCCGGCCCCCCGTCAGGGGGCGTCCGAGACGGGGGCCTCGAAGTCCTCCGCCGGCGCCCCGAACTCCTCGACCGGCGCGGTGACCTCCTCCACGGGCGCGGTGGCCACCGGCCGGTCCTCGACCGGCAGGACGAGGGGCTCCGAAGGGCCGGGGCCGGGGTCGCGCGGCTCCGGCGCGAGGAGGGAGAAGCCCGCGAAGAACACCGCCGCCGCCAGCAGCGGACCGAGCAGGGCGGTGAGCAGGCAGCCCAGGAAGGCGCGGCCGGAGTGGAGGGGCGCCGGCTCAGCCCCGGACAACGGGGACCTCCGCCAGCACCTCACCGAAGGGGAGCCGTACGGTCATCGAGTCCACACCGGCGGGCGGGGCGGCGTAGGTCCCGCCCACGGTCACGGCGTCGGAGGCCCACAGCTCCATGGCGGGGTCGAACCGGGAGCACACGCACACGTCACCGGCGTCCCTCGCGACCCGGTGCACCCGGCCGTTCTCCAGGTCCATCAGGTCCACCCCGGCCAGGTCGCCCGGAATGCCGGCCTCCTCCCGGCCCAGCAGGTCGCCCAGGGTGATCGAACCCTCCTGGACCTGGAACGTCAGCGTCAGCTCGACGAACCCGCCCTCGGTCCGCCGCAGCGGTTCGACGCCCGCCGCGACACTCGCCTGTCCCACCCGGGTGAGGATCCACGTCCCGTCCCCGGGCGGCGCCGTGTCCGCCACGGTCGGGGAGGCGGGTTCACCGCCCGCGTCCGGCCCGGGTCCGGTGAACAGGGGCTCGGGGACACCGTCGCGGCCCAGCGGGGCCTCGCCGGAGCCGGGGCCGTCGGCGGGGCTGCCAGGGCTTCCGGAGCACGCGGCCAGGGTCAGCGTCAGCGCCGCGGCGGCCAGTGCCGCGGCGGTCCTGCGGGGGGTCACCATGCCCCGAACCTAGGCAGGGGAGGGTCTCCGCCCGGTCACGCCCCGCCTACGAATCGCCCGTGGCCGTACCCGGCCACCGCCGCCGGGGCTCAGCCCAGCAGCAGCGCCACCGAGAACAGAGCGCCGAACGCCATCTGGAGCCGGCCGGTCTCGCCCAGCCCCAGCACCAGATCGCGGCCGGTCTGGCCGCCCAGCACCCGGCGCAGCGGCGGCACCGCCAGCGGAGCCGCCAGCAGCACCAGCGGCACCCACCACGACACCGCCACCAGCGGCAGGGCCACCACGAAGGCCCCGGCGAGCATCGCCGCGTACAGCCGCCGGGTCCCGGCGTCGCCCAGCCGCACCGCCAGCGTGACCTTGCCGGTCTCCCGGTCGGTGGGGATGTCCCGCAGGTTGTTGATCACCAGCACCGCGCAGGACAGCAGGCCCACCGGAACCGACGCCGTCCACGCCTGCCAGGGCGCGGCCTCCAGCTGCACGAACACGGTGCCCACCACGGCCACCACGCCGAAGAACACGAACACCGAGACCTCGCCCAGGCCCCGGTACCCGTACGGGGTGCGCCCGCCGGTGTAGTACCAGGCGGCGGCGATCGCCACCGCGCCCACCAGCAGCAGCCACCACGACGTGGTGGCCACCAGGACCAGGCCGACCAGCCCGGCGAACACGAAGCTCCCCAGCGCGGCGGCCAGCACCTGCCGGGGGGCTGCCAGCCCGGTCGCGGTCAGCCGGGTCGGCCCGGTCCGCTCCGCGGTGTCGGTGCCCTTGACGCCGTCGCTGTAGTCGTTGGCGAAGTTCACCCCCACCTGCAGGGCCATCGACACCACCAGCGCCAGCAGTGCCTTCCACCACACGAAGCCGTCCAGGGCGAAGGCCAGCGCGGTACCGACCGCCACCGGGACGACCGAGTTCGGAAGCGTCCGGGGGCGCATCCCCGAGATCCATTCGCTGACCGTGGCCACTGCCGGGTCCCTCCACCGCTCGACGGGCGGCGCGCGTCGCGCCGCTACGACCTCCCCACGGTAGTGCCTGTCCACGGACCCCCGGCCACCGGCCCGCAGCGAGGCGCCGGCGGGGTCCCGGAGACCCCGGGGGAGAGGTCTTCGAGGAGGTGCCGTCGGCCGTGGGCCGTCCGTTGGGGGCGGTGGGGGGAGACGGGCATGGTGGAGGTGCCGTCGGCCGTGGGCCGTCCGTTGGGGGCGGTGGAGGGAGACGGGCATGGTGGAGGTGCCGTCGGCCGTGGGCCGTCCGTTGAGGGCGGTGGGGGGAGACGGGCATGGTGGAGGTGCCGTCGGCCGTAGGCCGTCCGTTGAGGGCGGTGGAGGGAGACGGGCATGGTGGAGGTGCCGTCGGCCGTAGGCCGTCCGTTGAGGGCGGTGGAGGGAGACGGGCGGGCTATCCGATACCGGCGTGCAGGCGCACCATCGGCAGTTCCGAGCCCAGGTCGATCACCCGCCGTGCACCGTCGGGTGCCCACCCGGAGGACTCGAAGAACGCCCGCAGCGCGTTGTCGGCCTCGGGCACCCACACGTAGGCGATGACGAACCCGTCCTCCACCAGGTGGTCCACGCTCGCGTTGAGCAGGCGGCCGCCGTGCCCCCGCCGGGTCAGGGCCGGGTCCACGTGCAGGGCGAAGATCTCCGCGGCGGTGGCGGGCCACAGGTCGGGGTCTCCCGCCGGGCCGAACGCGGCGAAGCCCACCACCGTGCGGACCCCGTCGTTCTCGTCGGTGGCGACCACCAGCCGGTGTTTGGAGGTGGGCGGCGACTCCAGGGCGGCCGTCCACTGGGCGTGGAAGCCCTTGCGGGCCTCCTCGCCGCCGATCTCGGCGACCACCTCCTCGGGCAGCAGGCCCCCGTACACCTCCCGCCAGGAGGCCACCTGGACGTCCACGACGGTGCCGACATCGGCGGGGCGGGCGGGACGGACGAACTGGGCAGCGGACACGATCAGGCCTCCTGGGGGAGTCATCGACACGAGTGCGCCCACGCCGGAGTTTCCGGACCTTGCCACGGCGTGGGAACATCTACGTTGTGAGCTTCATTATCAGAGTCATCGTGAACGCGCTCGCCCTGTGGCTGGCGGCCTACCTGGTCAGCGGCATCGAGGTCCCGACCTCCGACATGACGGAGACCATCCTCGTCTTCCTGGGACTGGGTCTGATCTTCGGCGTGGTCAACGCGGTCATCAAACCGATCGTCAAGGCGGTCGGCTGCCTCTTCTACGTGCTGACCCTCGGGCTCATCGGCCTCGTCGTGAACGCGCTGCTGTTCCTGCTCACCGAGTGGATCGCCGGGCTCTTCGGCCTGCCCTTCCAGATCGACGGCTTCTGGTCCGCCTTCTGGGGTGCCATCATCGTCGCGATCGTCAGCTGGCTGGCCAGCCTCTTCCTGCCGGACGGCAAGGACGACTGACCGGCGGCGGCCTCCGCACCGACCCGCCCCGAATCCGCGGGTTCCCGCCCGTGTCCCGGTCCGACGGCCGGGACGCGGTGCGGGTAGGTTCACATGCGGGCCCCTCCCTCGACCCACGAGGACGGGGCCGACCCCGGTCCCGGCACCGGCGTCCGCACGGACGCGGTCCGGACACGACCGGCACAGGCTTCTCCGCGACCGCCCCCGTCGGACCCCGCAGTGGTCCGACCCGGCCCCGGTCACGGAAGCGGACAACGGTTCCGCATTCTCATCCGTACGCCACAGCACCGGTGCCGCCCCGCGCGGCGGCACCGCACACACCGAGAGGAGGAGGGGCGACACAGGGCTCCCGCCGCCCGGCGGCGGCGGTCCGCACGCCTTTCACACACCATGGTGAACACCAAGTACCGCCCGTTCGGCAAGATGTTGACCGCGATGGTCACACCCATGCTCGACGACGGTGAACTCGACTACGACGGTGCCGCGCGACTCGCCACCTACCTGGTGGACGAGCAGCACAACGACGGGCTCGTCATCAGCGGCACCACGGGCGAGTCGCCCACGACCAGCGACGAGGAGAAGGACCGGCTGCTGCGCGCCGTCATCGAGGCCGTCGGCGACCGGGCCCAGGTCATCGCGGGCGTGGGCACCAACGACACCCGGCACAGCGTCAAGCTGGCCAAGGCCGCCGAGAAGGCGGGCGCGCACGGCCTCCTGACGGTGACCCCGTACTACAACAAGCCGCCGCAGGAAGGGCTGATCCGGCACTTCACCGAGATCGCCGACAGCACCGGCCTGCCGGTGATGCTCTACGACATCCCGCACCGCACGGGGACGCCCATCGCCTCCGAGACGCTGGTCCGGCTGGCCGAGCACCCGCGCATCGTCGCCAACAAGGACGCCAAGGACAACGTCGGCGCCAGCTCCTGGGTCATGGAGCGCACCGACCTTGCCTACTACTGCGGCACCGACATCCTCAACCTGCCCCTGCTGTCGGTGGGCGCCGCCGGGTTCGTGAGCGTCGTCGGCCACATCGTCGGCGGCGACCTCAAGGACATGATCGACGCCTACGAGGCGGGCGAGGTCGGCCAGGCGCTGGCCATCCACCGCAGGCTCACCCCGGTCTACACCGGCATGTTCCGCACCCAGGGCGTCATCACGACGAAGGCCGTCCTGAACCTGTTCGGCCTGCCCGCCGGACCGGTCCGCACGCCGCTCGCGGACGCGTCCTCCGAGCTCCAGACGCTGCTGCGCGAGGACCTGGCCGCCGCCGGGGTCAAGGGCCCCATCGGCCTCGCCCCGCACCAGGCCGTCCCGGCCAGCGCCGTCCCCGTCGAGCGCCTCACGGAGGGTTCCGTATGAGCCACCCGCACCCCGAGCTGAGCTCGCCCCCGCCCCAGGGCGACGGCGTCCTGCGCGTCGTCCCGCTGGGAGGCCTGGGCGAGATCGGCCGCAACATGACGGTCTTCGAGTTCGGCGGCCGGATCCTCATCGTCGACTGCGGTGTCCTGTTCCCCGAGGAGGAGCAGCCCGGCGTCGACCTGATCCTGCCGGACTTCGAGTACATCCGGGACCGCCTGGACGACATCGAGGCGATCGTCCTCACACACGGCCACGAGGACCACATCGGCGGTGTCCCGTTCCTGCTGCGCGAGCGGGCCGACATCCCGATCGTCGGCTCCCGGCTCACCCTGGCGCTCATCTCCGCCAAGCTCGGCGAGCACCGGATCAAGCCCGTCACCGTCCAGGTGGAGGAGGGTGAACGCCGCGACTTCGGCCCCTTCGACCTGGAGTTCTTCGCGGTCAACCACTCCATCCCCGACGCGCTGGCCGTCGGCATCCGCACCCCGGGCGGGTCGGTGCTGCACACCGGTGACTTCAAGATGGACCAGCTGCCGCTGGACGGCCGCCTCACCGACCTGGCCGGGTTCGCCCGGTTCGGCGACGAGGGGGTGGACCTGCTGCTCTCGGACTCCACCAACGCCGAGCAGCCCGGGTTCATCATCAACGAGCGGAACCTGACCGAGGCCATCGACAAGGTGTTCCGGCAGGCCGACAAGCGCATCGTCGTGGCCTGCTTCGCCTCGCACGTCCACCGGGTCCAGCAGGTCATCGACTCCGCCACCAAGCACGGCCGCAAGGTCGCGTTCGTGGGCCGGTCGATGGTCCGCAACATGAACATCGCCCGGGACCTGGGCTACCTGAGCATCCCCGGCGACACCATCATCGACGTGCGCCAGCTCGACGACCTCCCGGCGGACAGGGCCGTGCTCATCTGCACCGGCTCCCAGGGCGAGCCGATGTCGGCGCTCAGCCGGATGGCCAACCGGGACCACCAGATCCGCATCGAGGAGGGCGACACCGTCCTGCTGGCGTCCTCGCTCATCCCCGGCAACGAGAACTCGGTCAACCGGGTCATCAACGGCCTGACCCGCTGGGGCGCCAAGGTCGTGCACAAGGGCAACGCCCTGGTGCACGTGTCCGGGCACGCGCCCGCCGGCGAGCTCCTGTACGTGCTCAACATGGTGCGCCCGCGCAACTTCATGCCGGTGCACGGCGAGTGGCGGCACATGCGCGCCCACGCCGACCTGGCCAAACTGACGGGGGTCCCCGCGGACCGGATCGTCATCGCCGAGGACGGCGTGGTCGTCGACCTGTACAAGAACCGCGCCAAGATCGTCGGCGCGGTGCAGGCCGGGTACGTGTACGTGGACGGCTCCTCCGTCGGCGACGTCACCGACGCCGCGCTGAAGGACCGCCGCATCCTCGGCGAGGAGGGCTTCATCTCCGTCGTCGTGGCCGTGGACTCCGGCACCGGCAAGATCCTGGGCGACCCGGAGATCCACACCCGGGGCGCGGGCATCGGCGCCGACGCCTACGACGACGTCATCGACAAGATCCAGGACGCCCTGGACAAGGCGGCCCGGGACGGGGTCAACGACCCCCACCAGCTGCGCCAGCTCATCCGGCGCAGCACCGGCCGGTGGGTCAACGACACCTACCGCCGCCGCCCGATGATCATCCCGGTCCTGGTCGAGGTCTGACCCGGAGCGGGGAGGGGGCCCGGAGCGGCCCGGGGTCGATCCGACGGATCGACCCCGGGCCGCTCCGCGTTCCGCGCGACACGCCGCGCGGGAGGGGGCCCGCGGGGTGGACGACTCGATAGGCTGCCCGCCGTGGCGGGACCCGCGCCCGCCGGACGAGACCGCTCCCCCCGTACGGAGGTGACCCCATGTCCCCGCGCGCCTCCTCAGGCGGTTCCGGGCGCAAGAAGCCCGCGGCCCGCAGACCCGCGGCCAAGCGGATGCCCGACGGTCCCATCGCGTTCGCGGTCACCATGTTCGGACAGTTCCTGCTGGTGCTGTGGAAGCTCGTCGCGCACACCGTCGGCGGGGCGGCCCGCGCGGTGGGCCGCAGCGCCCGCGACCTCGATCCGGACCTGCGCCGGGACGGGGCCGGCCTGTTGCTGCTGGCGGCCGGGGTCCTGGTCGCCGCGGCCGTGTGGTGGGAGAGCGACGGGCCGCTGCCCGAGTACACCCGCCTGGTCGTCGTCGGCGCGTTCGGGACGTTCTCCCCGATCCTGCCGCTGCTGTTCCTGCCGCTGGCGATCCGCCTGATGCGCACCCCGGGTACGGCCAAGGAGGGCGACGCCGGGAGGCTGTTCATCGGCACCAGCGCGATCCTGCTGGGCCTGCTCGGCCTCATCCACATCGCCAACGGCATCCCGCAGCCCTCCGAGGGGCTGGAGGCGCTCCAGGAGGCGGGCGGCCTCATCGGGTTCGTGGCCTCCGGCCCGCTCAGCGCCGTCATCACCCCCTGGCTCACCGGGGTGCTGCTGGCCCTGGTGCTGATGTTCGGGATCCTCGTGGTCACCTCCACCCCCATCCGGCGCATCCCCGAGCGGCTGCACACGCTCTTCGGCGCCCTCATGGAGCGCGACACCGGCCCCGACTCCGGGATCGGCCTGCTGGGCGCGGAACCCGAGAAGAAGCCCGCCCGCAAGCGCCGCCCCGCCAGGAAGGCGGAGAAGGAGAACACGGCCGGGACCGTCGCGGGCGACCACGAGCGCCCCTACGACAGCCCGGTGCTGGCCGAGGAGGCCCTCGCCCCGGCGCTGACCGACGAGGAGGAGGCGGCCGCGGCCGCCGGGGGGAACGGCACCGGCAAGAAGGGGCGCAAGAAGCTCCCCGTCCCCGACCCCACCCCCGCGCCCGCCGCCACCGAGCAGCTCACGATCCCCTCCCGGGTGGTGGAGGGCGACTACGAGCTGCCCCCGCCCGCCATGCTCAAGCCGGGCAGCCCGGTGAAGCCGCGCACCAAGGCCAACGACGACGTGGTGGACGCGCTCACCGGCGTGCTCACCCAGTTCGGCATCGACGCCGAGGTCACCGGGTTCAGCCGGGGGCCGACGGTCACCCGCTACGAGATCGAGCTGGGCCCGGCCGTCAAGGTCGAGAAGGTCACCGCGCTGGCCAAGAACATCTCCCTGGCGGTCAAGAGCGCCGACGTGCGCATCCAGTCGCCGATCCCCGGCAAGTCCGCGATCGGCGTGGAGATCCCCAACACGGACAAGGACATCGTCAGCCTGGGCGACGTGCTCGGCTCCCCGGCGGCCACCTCCGACGACCACCCCATGCTGGTGGGGCTGGGCAAGGACATCGAGGGCAGCAACGTCGTCGCCAACCTGGCGAAGATGCCGCACGTGCTGGTCGCCGGCGCCACCGGCGCGGGCAAGTCCACCTGCATCAACGGGCTCATCACCTCGCTGATGATGCGGGCCGCCCCCGACGAGGTGCGGATGATCCTGGTCGACCCCAAGCGGGTCGAGCTGACCATGTACGAGGGCATCCCGCACCTGATCACGCCCATCATCACCAACCCCAAGCGGGCCGCCGAGGCCCTGCAGTGGGTGGTGGGGGAGATGGACCGCCGCTACGACGACCTGGCCGCCTCCGGGTACCGGCACATCGACGACTTCAACGCCGCGGTGCGCACAGGGGAGCTCACCGCCCCGCTCGGCAGCGAGCGGGTGTACGAGCCCTACCCGTACCTGCTGGTGATCGTGGACGAGCTGGCGGACCTGATGATGGTCGCCCCGCGCGACGTCGAGGACTCTGTCGTGCGCATCACCCAGCTGGCCCGGGCCGCCGGGATCCACCTGGTGCTGGCGACCCAGCGGCCCAGCGTCGACGTCGTCACCGGCCTGATCAAGGCGAACGTGCCCTCCCGGCTGGCGTTCGCCACATCCAGCCTCGCCGACAGCCGCGTCATCCTCGACCAGCCCGGCGCCGAGAAGCTGGTGGGCAAGGGCGACGCGCTGTTCCTGCCGATGGGCGCGGGCAAGCCCATCCGGCTCCAGAACGCCTGGGTGTCGGAGAAGGAGATCCGGGCGATCGTCGACCACTGCAAGAAGCAGGCCGAGCCCAGCTACCGCGAGGACGTCGCGGTCGCCGACACCAAGAAGAAGGAGATCGACGAGGAGATCGGCGACGACCTCGACCTGCTGCTGCAGGCCGTCGAGCTGGTGGTCACCACCCAGTTCGGGTCGACCTCGATGCTCCAGCGCAAGCTCCGCGTCGGCTTCGCCAAGGCGGGCCGCCTGATGGACCTCATGGAGAGCCGCGACGTCGTCGGCCCCAGCGAGGGCTCCAAGGCCCGCGACGTGCTCGTGACGCCCGACGACCTGCCCGCCGTCCTCGCCGACATCCGCGGGGGCTGAACCCGGCCCTCTCCGCGCTCCGCCGGGCTTCGTCCGCCCGTCGTCCGCCACCGCCCGCCCGTCGCCCACCACCGCCCGCCCGTCGCCCACCACCACCCTCAACGGACGGCCTGCGGCCGCGGGTCCTCCGCCCGGGGACGGCCTGCGGCCGGGGGTGCTCCGCCCGGGGACGGCCTGCGGCCGGGGGTGCTCCGCCCGGGGACGGCCTGCGGCCGCGGGTCCTCCGCCCGGGGACGGCCTGCGGCCGCGGGTCCTCCGCCCGGGGACGGCCTCCGGCCGGTCTGTTCCTTCGGGCGCCCGGTCACCCCCTCCGGGTGGCGAAGTGGTCGAGGACGGCGCGGAGCAGGTCGGTGTCCAGGGCCAGGCCGTCCAGGGCGGCCTCGGCCCGGTCGCGGTGCTCGGCGAGCAGCCGCGAGGCGGTGACGCGCCCGTGCGCGCCGACCAGGGTGGGCCGCCCCGCACCGGGCCCGGCCACCAGGTCCGAGCGGATCCGCAGCACGACCCCGGTGTGGTGGGCGTAGGCGGCCAGCAGGTCCACCTCGTGGTCCGGCAGTTCCAGCAGGATCGCGGCGGGCACCAGGGCCACCTCGATCTCCGTCGAAGCGGTCAGGGCGAAGACCTCCAGGAAGCCGGCCGCGTCGGCGGGCTCCTCGCCCCGCTCCAGCAGCCGGTCCAGGTGGCGGCCCCGGGACAGGCGCTCGGGGCCCAGCAGCGCGCCCGTCCGGGCCATCGCCTCCACCACCCGCTCGGGGGGATGGGTCCGGGCCAGCCGCGCCATGAGCGCGTACCCGCCGGAGACCAGCGCGATACCGGCCGGGTGGGACGCACGTTCGTCGAAGGCCAGGCTCCCGGTGTGGAACAACTCCACCGCGGCCACCAGCGGTGCCAGCGGCTCGGGGTCGGCCGCGGCGCCCTCGGCCAGCATCAGCGCCAGCGCCGGGCGCAGCCGCTCCTTCGGGCCGCCGGGCGAGCGGTGCGGAAGCCCGCCGGGCCCCCGGACGCCGCCGCCCGCGGCGTGCCGGGCCAGGGCGGCGTCGACGAACACGGACCGGTCCGAGGCGAAGGTGCGCGGGTCGGTCGCCGCGGGCGGCCGGGGGCCGCCGGGTCCCACGGCGACGGCGGTCCGCGCGCCCCACCGGGACGGCCGGGCGGCCGCGCGCAGCAGGGCCTCGATCTCCGGCGTCACCCGGTGCACCTCCAGCAGCTCGTCCACCCGGCCGCCCCGCCGGGCCAGGTGGTCGGCCAGCCGGGCGGCGCCGTGCCGGGCCAGGGCGTCGGCCACCTCGGCGTCGCCGCCGAACACCGTCGCGACCAGGTGCGCCTCGGCGGCGAAGAGGTCGTGCAGCGGGTCGCCGTCCAGGTCCTGCGGGGCCAGGGTGAACGGCGTGAGGCGGCCGGTCACCGCGTCCCGCACCCGGCCGAGCAGGTCGTGCCGGAACCGGGTGGCCAGAGCCGCGACCAGGTGCGGCCGGAGCGGGTCCGGCGGGGGGACGCGCCGGCCCAGCAGGGTGGCGGCGAGCGCCCCCGCCCCGGTCTCCAGCACCGCGTCGGCGAGCATGGCGTCCCCGCCGTCGCGGACCGCCTCCTCACGGGTGCGCCGCTCCGCCCGCGCGCGGGCCAGGTACATGACCTCGGTGGCCCGGTACAGGGACCGGTGCTCGGCGGAGGGGAAGCCGTCCAGCAGCAGCACGTGGGCGGTGTGCAGCTCCTCGGCCAGCGGGTCGTCGGGGACCCCGGCGGCGGGCTCCGACTCGGTCAGCAGGTGCGGCAGCAGCCGGTGGTGGGCGTCGTGCCGGGCGTGCGCGGGCAGGTCGACCACGGCCTGGGCCACGGCCAGGGCGTACGCGCCGGGCACGACCCGCCGCAGGTGCGCCGCCGCGGTCCCGGGGTCCTCGCCGACGGTGTCGTGGGAGGCGACCGCCAGCACCCCGCCGACGGTCCGGGCGGCCCGGTCCATGGCCCCGGCGGCGACGGCCTCCCCCGGCAGCGCGGCGTACAGCCTGGTCATCCGCTCCCGCAGCGTTCCCAGCGCGGGCAGGCGCTGGAGGGAGGCGCTGTACCGGACCCGTTCCAGGGCGGCGCCGACGCCGTCGGCGGGGGCGGGCACGGCGGGCCGGGGCAGGCGGTACGGGTCGGAGGTGAGCCGGTCCAGGACCTCGGGGGAGGGGAGTTCGCCCAGGGCGAGCGCGTGGCGGCGCAGGGCCCGCCGCCGCAGCCGTACGCGCTCGGCGGCCCGGTCGGCCGCGGCGGCCGCTCCGAAGCGCAGCCGGTGCAGCAGCGGGCGCCGTTCGAGGACCTCGGGCAGGTGGGAGGACCACCGGTACACGTGCTCGGCGATGTCCTCGGCGTGGGCGCCGCTCCAGGAGCGGAAGGAGTCGAGGGTTTCACGGGCCGCGGCCACCGGCGCGTCGCCGTCGAGGCCGGGGTCGGACAGGTGGTGGGGCATCGTCTGCTTCGCGGGGAGGGGGCGGGGTGGTCCAAGATCATCGCAAACACGGGCCCCGCGACAAGGGGATGACCGTATCCGGTCGGAAAATCTGGCCGTAATCTGTCCGATTTGGCGGGATCTTTGGGGCTTCATAGGGCGTGGTGGCCTGCGCGTCTCCCGTGGGGACCGGCAGAGTGTACTTCGACAGATACTCAGAGTCGCGAGGGGAGTGCGTATGGCGACGATCGGACACACCCTGGCCGCCGCCCGCGTCGCGGCGGGATTCACGGTCGCCGACCTCAGCGTCCGTACACGCATCCGGGAACCGGTGCTCAAGGCGATCGAACAGGAGGACTTCGTCCCCTGTGGCGGGGACTTCTACGCGCGCGGCCACATCCGGGGCCTGTGCCGGGCCCTGGGGCTGGACCCGGCACCGCTGCTGGAGGAGTTCGAGCGCGAGCACGCCGGCCGCCGCGGCTCGGTGTTCGTCCCCCTGCCCCGCCACCCGGCGGCCGTCCCCGCCGCGGCCCGTGCCGCCGCCGCGGCGCGGGCCGGTCGGGAGGCGGGACAGGACGGGGCCGAGGACCCGCCGGCGGCGGGGACGCTCGTCATCGGGGACGACGCCGACCCCGGCGCCGGAAGCGAGCGCTGGGGCCACTTCGAGCGGGGCGACCGGCTGCGCGGCAGGGTCCGCGGTGGAAGGCCGCGGCGCAGGCGCCCCGCGCCCGCCGCGGAGGCCGCGGGTGCGACCGCGGCCGCCGGGACGGGACCGACCGTCCCCGGGCCCCGCGACGGACGGGACCGGCCGCCCGGCCGGCGCCGCAGGCCCGAACCCGGGTCCCGCCCGGCCCCGCGCCCGCCGGTCACCAGCGCGCGGAGCCGCCGGGCCGAGGCCGTCCGCAGGCACTGGCCCTGGGCCCTGGTCGCCGTCCTGGTCGTCCTGAGCATCATCGTCGGGGTGCGGGCCTGGCGGGACTGGGACGGCGGCAACCCGCTGCGCACCGCCTTCGACGAGACCGGCACCGGCACCGTCGACTCCGCCGTCCTGCCCGAAACCGCCGTGGAGCCGGACGGGGCCGGCAAGCAGCGGCCCGGGGCCGACCCGGCCGACGGGAAGGCCGAACCCGACGAGGTCACCGTCGGGCTCACCGCGTCCGCGCGCACCTGGGTCAAGGTCACCGACGCCGGCGGCGAGAACCTGTTCACCGGGTTCCTCACCGCCGGCGACACCCGGGACTATGTGACCGACGACACCCTGACCCTCTGGCTGGGCAACGCCGGAGGGGTCGAGGTCTCCGTCGACGGGGAGGACCTCGGCCCGGTGGGGGACACCGGAGAGGTCAAGGAGGTGGTCGTCGGCGCCGACGGCTTCGACGGCTGACCCCGCCCGCGGTACCGCACCGTCCCCGGCCAGGGGTGATCCCGGCCGGGGTACGGGCGGGTGGGCCGGTGCGGGTAATGTGGAGTGCCGCGGGCGATGCCCATCGCACCGCGCGGCGGGGCTCCGGCGCCACCCGGACGGCCTCCGCCATCACTCGAAACGCTCTCCCACACGCTTGGAAGCCATGTCACCGCGCCGTACTGTCTCATTGGTCACCCTGGGGTGTGCGCGTAACGAGGTCGACTCCGAAGAGCTGGCCGGACGCCTGTCCGCGGGCGGCTGGGAGCTGGTCGACGGCGACACCGAGGCCGACGTCACCCTCGTCAACACCTGCGGGTTCATCGACGCCGCCAAACAGGACTCCATCGAGACCCTGCTGGAGGCCTCCGAGAACGGCGGCCGGGTCGTCGCCGCCGGGTGCATGGCCGAGCGCTACGGCTCCGAGCTCGCCGAGGCGCTCCCCGAGGCCCAGGTCCTCGGGTTCGACGACTACGCGACCATCGCCGACCGCCTCGACGACGTGCTCGAGGGCCGGCCCCTGGTGCCGCACAGCCCGCGCGACCGGCGCACCCTGCTGCCGATCAGCCCGGCCGAGCGCGGCTCCTCCCAGGTCCACGTCCCCGGCCACGGCGGGTTCGCCGACGCCGCCGGGGCCGAGGGCGCCGAGCTGCCCTACCGCGCCGCGATCCCGCGCCGCCGCCTGACCGGCGGCCCGGTGGCCAACCTCAAGATCGCCTCCGGCTGCGACCGCCGCTGCACCTTCTGCGCCATCCCGACCTTCCGCGGCGCCTACATCTCCCGGCACCCCGACGAGATCGTGCGCGAGGCCGAGTGGCTGGCCTCCGAGGGCGTGCGCGAGGTCTTCCTGGTCAGCGAGAACTCCACCTCCTACGGCAAGGACCTGGGTGACGTGCGCGCGCTGGAGAAGCTGCTGCCGCGCCTGGCCGCCGTCGAGGGCCTGGACCGGGTCCGGGTCAGCTACCTCCAGCCCGCCGAGGTCCGCCCGGGGCTGGTGGACGTGCTCACCGGGACGCCCGGCGTGGTGCCCTACTTCGACCTGTCGTTCCAGCACGCCAGCGGCACCCTGCTGCGCCGCATGCGCCGCTTCGGCGACCGCGAGCGCTTCCTGGAGCTGCTGGACACCGTGCGCACCCGGGTGCCCGAGGCGGGTGCCCGCTCCAACTTCATCGTCGGGTTCCCCGGCGAGACCGAGGCCGAGTTCGAGGACCTGGTCGCCTTCCTGGAGTCGGCCCGACTGGACGCCATCGGCGTGTTCGGCTACTCCGACGAGGACGGCACCGAGGCCAAGGGACACGCGGGCAAGGTGCCCGAGGAGGTCGTCGCCGAGCGCGTGGAGCGCCTCAACCGCCTCTCCGAGGAGCTGATGGCCCAGCGCGCCGAGGAGCGCCTGGGCGAGGAGGTGACCGTCCTGGTGGAGGCGGTGCTCGAGGACGGGGCCTACGAGGGCCGCTCCGAGCACCAGGCCCCCGAGGTCGACGGGAGCACCATCCTCTACGGTGAGGACCTGTCCGTGGGCGACCTGGTCCGGGCCACCGTGGTCCAGACGGTCGGCGCGGACCTGGTCGCGGAGCAGGACGAGGAGCCCGGGGAAACCGGAGACAGATGAGCAGCCACGAAGCGGCGACGCCCGCCCCCCACGTTCCGCTGTGGAACATCGCGAACATCCTCACCATGAGCCGGCTGGTCATGGTCCCGGTCTTCGTGTGGTTCATGTTCTTGGACGGCACCTGGTGGCGCCTGGCCGCCTTCGCCGTCTTCGTGCTCGCGGCCGTCACCGACCGCATCGACGGCGAGCTGGCCCGCCGCCGCGGGCTGGTCACCGACTTCGGCAAGATCGTCGACCCCATCGCGGACAAGGCCCTCACCGGCGCCGCCCTGGTCGTGCTGTCCCTCCAGGGCGACCTGTGGTGGTGGGTGACCATCGCGATCCTGGCCCGCGAGTGGGGCGTCACCCTGCTGCGCTTCGCGGTGCTGCGCTACGTGGTCATGCCGGCGAGCAAGGGCGGCAAGCTCAAGACGGTCCTGCAGATCGTCGCCATCAGCATCTACCTGTTCCCGCTGTCGGTCCTGCCCTTCGACCAGGTGTTCACCTGGGCCGCCCACCTCGTGATGGCCGCCGCCCTGGCGGTCACCCTGTGGACCGGCGTCACCTACGTCCTGGACGCCGTCCGCGCGGTGCGCGCGGGCCGGCGGGAGACGACGGGGTGAACCCCGCCGTGTCCGCCGCCGAGGTCCTGGCCTCCCAGGTCCACCGGGCCCTGCAGGAGCGCGGTATGACCTGCGCCACGGCCGAGTCGCTCACCGGAGGGCTCATCTCCGCCCACCTGACCTCCGTCCCCGGGACCTCGGCCACCTACCGGGGCGGGGTGGTCACCTACGCCACGGACACCAAGGCGTCCCTGCTGGGCGTTCCCGAGGACCTGCTGGCCGCCGAGGGCGCGGTCCACCCCGGCGTCGCCGAGGCCATGGCCAGGGGCGTCCGGCGCCTGCTGGGCGCCGACTACGGGCTGTCGGTGACCGGTGTCGCCGGGCCCGCTCCCCAGGACGGCAAGCCCGTGGGGACCGTGTACGCGGGCCTGGCCGGACCCGACGGGAATGCGCGGGCCCTCCTTTTCCGTTTCACCGGTGACCGTTCGGGTATCCGATACCGCACGGTCGAAGGCGCACTCGAGCTCCTGGATTCCGCTGTTCGCTACGGCGTGGCGGGGAACACCCGGTCCTGACCCTCCGGCCCGGTTCCTTCTCCTCGTACGGGGGAACGAAACCTTGTCAAGAGGCGGTTCCCCCTCCAGCGAACAGGCCGACAAGAGGTGCCCGAATCGGGCGTGGGGCAGGTACGGTGTTGTATATGAAGGTCGCTACCGGTGGGAGGGAGCGCGAATGATGGTCCTGCTTCGTCACCTACTTGGTGACGTGCTCAGGCGGCTGCGACAGCGCCAGGGCCGCACCCTCCGCGAGGTGTCGGCCGATGCACGCGTCTCCCTCGGCTACCTGTCGGAGGTCGAGCGCGGGCAGAAGGAAGCCTCTTCCGAACTGCTCTCGTCGATCTGCGGGGCCCTGGGGGTCCCGCTCTCGCAGGTACTGAGAGAGGTGTCCGACCAGCTGGCGCTGGTCGAGCTGCAAGAGGCGGCGCTGCTGGAGGACGCGGTCACGACCGATCCCGTTCCCGCGCAGGACCTCGGCATCGGACCGGTTCCGGATCGCGTTCCCCATGTTCCCGACATGGTGGGGGTCTGAGGGCCCGCACCCGGCGTCCGCTCCGCGGGCGTCCATAGCGTCCTCCTGAGGGGGACACCGAATTCACGAGAGGAGCCGACCAACGGTCGGCTCCTCTCGCGTGTGCATGAATATCACTATAGGTGATGGTCCGGTGGCTACCGGTGGGTATGGTTCACCCAGGCCTCCGGATCCTCCGCCAGGGTGCGGACCTGCTCCGGCAGCTCGTTGGTGGCCAGGTGCTGGAGGTTGACCCCCTCCAGGATGGAGCGCTCGCTGGCGCGCAGGGCGATCCACACCTGCTGGAGGCTGCGGGCCGCACCGTCGTAGTCGACGTGCTCGGGGCGCTCCCCGCGCACGTTGGCCAGCGGTCCGTCGACCGCGCGGATGATGTCGGCGAGCGAGATCTCCGCGGCCGGACGGGCCAGCCAGTAACCGCCCACCGGGCCGCGTTGGCTGCGCACCAGTCCGGCCCGGCGTAGCTGGGTGAGGATGTTCTCGAGGAATTTTCCGGGGATGGCCTGCGCTCGCGCGAGCTGCTCGGCCGTCACCGGTCCTTCGCTGGCGACAGCGAGTTCCGCTGCGGCGCGCAGCGCGTAATCGACCCGGGCTGAAAGGCGCATGCTGTGATTATGCCGTGGTTAGAAGGGCGAATGGGGCACCGGGCTTCGGCTCGTGCGCCGTCGCTCCGGAATGCTGCGTGATCAAGGGTACTTCTCCTACCGGGTTTCGGGGACATCGGTGACGATCCACCCGGCGGGGCGCCCGTGCCGGGACCGCCTCCCGGCGGAGGACGACCCGGGCCGGTCACGGCACCGGCCCGGGTCGTCGGGAGGGGTCGCGCCCCCGTCAGGCGGGGTGGGCGGCGGGCGCGGCGGCGCCGCCCAGCAGTTCCGCGGCGCTGAGGCCGTTGACGTGCGCGGCGCCGTAGGTGCTCACGTAGGCCCCGCAGGAGGGGCGCCAGATGGGCAGCCCCATCTCGACCACGACGGCTTCCGGGAACGCTCCCAGAAGCCGTTCGACCAGTTCGCGGGCCTCCGGGTAGCGGTGCGCGTCGCGGACCACCACGACCAGGTCGCGGCCCTGGGCGGCGGCGGTGATCCGGTCGGCGAGGGCGGCGTCGGGGGCGACCCGCTCGGTGTCGGGGAACCACGAGGACAGGCCCCAGTGCACGTCGCCCACGGCCATGCCCGCGGGCGCGTCCACCTCGACCACGTACGGGGACTCCAGGGCGGGCAGTTCGCCCGCCACCCGGAGGGCCCGGCGGGCCCCGGCCAGGCCCACCTCCGCGGACTCGGCGGCCGCGGTGCGGCGCACGGCGGCGTCGCGGATCCAGGCGCGCAGGCGCAGGTTGCGGTCGGCGGCCTCCTCCAGCCGCTCGCCCGCCAGGCGCCCGTCGCGCACCGCCTCCACCAGCGCCGTGCGGATCGCCGCCACCTGGTCGGCGTAGACGAACCGGCCCAGGCACAGCAGGTCGCACCCGGCGGCCACGGCGAGCACACTGGCCTCGGGGATGCCGATCCGGCCGCTGACCCCGTGCATGTCCATGGCGTCGCTGACGATGACGCCCTCGAAGCCCAGCTCCCCGCGGAGCAGGTCGTTGAGCACCTTCGGGGCCAGAGTGGCCGGGCCCGTCACGCCCAGGCCGGGCATCTCGATGTGCGCGGTCAGCACGGCCCGGACACCGGCGTCGACCGCCGCCCGGAACGGCACCAGCTCGCGCCGGTACAGCACCTCCGGGTCCGCCTCCACCCGCGGGAGCGTGTGGTGGGAGTCCTGGGAGGTGGCGCCGTGCCCGGGGAAGTGCTTGGCGCAGGCGGCGACCCCGGCCTCCTGCAGGCCCGCCACGGCGGCCGCCCCGTGCCGGGCGACCAGCTCGGCGTCGGAGCCGAAGGAGCGGGTGCCGATGACCGGGTTGTCGTCGGCGACGTTGACGTCCACCGACGGGGCCAGGTCCAGGTTGAACCCCAGCTGGGCGAGCCTGCCGCCGAGCGAGCGCAGGGTGGCCCGGGTCAGCTCGGGATCGTCCACGGCGCCCAGGGCGGCGTTGCCGGGGTAGTCGCTCCCGTGCTCCTGCCCGATGCGGGTGACGTCGCCGCCCTCCTCGTCCAGGGAGATCAGCGGGGTGTCCGCGGCCTGCGCCAGCTGCGCGTTCAGCGCCGTGATCTGCGCGGGGGTGTCGAGGTTGTTGTGGAAGAGGCAGACGCCGGAGATGCCGTCCGCCAGGCCCTCCAGAATCCAGCGCGGGGCGTGGTGGGACTCGAAGGGCACCAGCAGAGTGGCGTTGGCCAGGCGCGCCAGGGTCGGATCGAGCGACATGACGGACTCCGTTCGGTGAGCACGGGTGCCCATGGTGAGGGCAGACGAAGGGCGTGAAGGGGTGGTGGTGGGGCGCGGGCGCGCACGAGGCGGGTCCACGGCGCCCTCGTGGACCCGCCTCGTGGGGAGGACCGGGCGGTCAGCCCTTGACCGCGCCCATGGTCAGGCCGGAGACCATCCGCCGCTGGACGAACAGGAAGAAGATCATCACCGGGATGGTCAGCAGGGTGGAGGCGGCCATGATGGGCCCCCACTCGGTGCCGAAGCGGCCGAAGTAGTAGGACAGGGTGAGCGGCAGGGTGTAGTTGTCCGTGCTGCGGCCCAGGAACGTGAGCGCGACGATGAACTCGTTCCACGCGGTGATGAAGGCGAAGATGCTCGCGGCCACCAGGCCGGGCGCCACCAGCGGCATGAGGATGCGCCAGAAGATCGTCCAGCCGCTCGCGCCGTCGATCGCCGCCGCCTCCTCCAGCTCCTTGGGCACGGCGGCGACGAAGCCTCGCAGCATCAGGATCGTGATCGGCAGGGACACCGCCGTGTACACGATGAGCAGGCCGGACAGGTTGCCGAGCAGCTGGGCGCCGGTGGCGTCGGACAGCTGGCGGAAGTTGATGAAGATCGAGATGATCATCGCTTCCATCGGCACCATCTGGATGATGAGCAGCAGGATGATGAACGCCGTCCGCAGCCTGAAGCGGAACCGGGCCACCGCCATCGCGGCCAGCAGCGACAGGAACGCGCCCATCCCGACCGCCCCGAGGGTCACGAGGAGGCTGTTGCCCAGGAACTGCCAGAAGTTGACGCCCGGGATGAGCTGCCCGTTGAGGACCCGGTCGAAGTGCGCCAGGGTCGGGGCCTGCGGGAAGAACGTCTGGTTCCGGGTGAAGATCTCACCGACCGGCTTGAAGGCCGTGGCGACCATCCAGTAGACGGGGAAGACGGAGAACACGAACACCGCGAGGCCGGCCAGGTACAGCGGCAGGGAGCGCAGCCGGCGCAGCGGGCTGCGGCGGTAGCCCCCGCGGTTCGGGGCGGTGGTGCTGGTCGCGCTCATCGGGTCTCCCCCTGGCGGATCATGATGCGCAGGTAGTACGCGGTGACGGCGAGGATCATCACGGTCATCACGACCGCGATCGCCGAGCCCATGCCGTAGTTGGCCGGGCTCGCGCTGAAGCCCTGCTGGTAGATGTAGTACGAGAGCAGGTAGACGTCCTTGTTCTGGAAGCTGTTCGCCAGGATGTACAGCTGGGTGAACACCCGCAGGTCCCAGATGATCTGCAGGACCAGCAGCAGGGCGAACAGCGGGCGCAGCATCGGGAACGTGACGTTCCAGAAGGACTTCCACGCGGTGGCGCCGTCCATCTTCGCGGCCTCGTACAGCTCGCTCGGGATGCTCTTGAGCCCGGCGAGGACGGAGACGGCCACGAACGGGAACGACTGCCAGACGATCACGGTGATGAGGATCGTGAACAGCGATCCCGGCTGGAGGAACCAGTTGTACTCCAGCCACCCGCTGCCGACGAGCCAGTCGGGGAGCCGGTCCAGGGCCACGTTGACCAGGCCCCGCTCGGGCAGGAACAGCCAGCGGAAGACCAGGGAGGCGCTCAGCGCCGGGGTGGCCCAGGCGAGCATCATGCCGATGGACACGATCGCCGAGAACCACTTGGGCAGCTTGTGGAGCAGGAGCCCGACCAGGGTCCCCAGCACCATCGTGATGCCGACCATCAGCACGCAGACGACCACGGTGTTGCGCAGGATCGTCCAGAACTCGGGGTCGGTCAGCAGGCGGCGGTAGTGCGCGAAGTCGTTCCACTCCGGCCCGGGCTGGTTGGGCAGGAGGTTGCGCGTGGTGAAACTGGTGAACGAGTACCACACCATCTGCACGATCGGCCAGAGCAGCACGACCGCGAGCAGGATCAGTGCCGGGGCGATGAGCAGGTACGGGGTGGGGAGCTTGCGGCGGCGCTTGGGCGCGGGGTCGGCGGTCACCCGGTCGGTGCCCTCGCTGTCCCGGTCTGCCGCTCGTTCGACGGTGTGTGCCATGGTCTTCTCAATCGAGGCGTGGTTCTGCCGGGCGGCGGGCGGGGTCCGGGGGACCCCGCCCGCGTGCGGCACTGCGCTGTGGAAGAGGAGCTGGCTACTCGACCGGCTCGTTGAGGATGGTGGTCAGCTGCTCGTTGGCCTCGGCCAGGACCTCCTCGGCGTCACCGCCGTTGACGATCTCCAGGACGGCGCCCGGCAGGACCTTGTTGTCCTGGTCGGCAGCGGTCCAGCGCGGGGTGCTGGGGAAGAACTGCGTGTGCTGCATCTGGGTGGCGGCGGCGACGCGGGCCGGGTCCTTCTGGTACTCGTCGCCGGCCAGCAGGTCCGGGTACGCCGGGAAGAAGCCCGCGACGTCGGCGTAGCCCTTGCCGCCCTCCTGGTCGCCCAGGACGGTCAGCAGCTCGAACGCCAGCTCGGGGGACTGGGTGGTGCTGAAGACGGAGAGGGCGGAGCCGCCGGCGAAGGCCGGGGCGATGCCGTCGGCGCCCGGGATCGGGGCGGCGACGATGTCCTCCAGGATGGCCGGGTCCTCGGCCTGCTCCTCCATGGAGCCCAGCGCCCAGCCGCCGTCGATGTACATGCCGACCTGGCCGTTGGCCATGTCCGCCAGGGGCACGAGCTCGTTCTCGCCGACGTAGCCCTGCGGCGAGATGCCGTCGGTGGTCAGGCTCGCGTAGAACTCGACGGCCTCGACGGTCGCGGGGTCGGTGAGCTTGCCCTCCCACTCGCCGTCGGCGTTCTGGGTGGCGATCTCCCCGCCGTTGCTCCAGATGAAGGAGGCGATGCCGTTGGTGAAGTCGGTCGGGGCGGCGAAGCCGGGGACGTCGTACTCCTTCTGGATGTCCTCGGCGACGGTCACCAGCTCGTCCCAGGTCGTGGGCGGCTCGTGGCCGAGCTCCTGGAGCCAGTCGGCGCGGTAGTAGAGGGTGCGGACGCCGGAGAACCACGGAACGCCGTACTGGACGCCGTCGTAGGTGCCGTACTCCAGGGCGTTCTGGTCGATCTCGGCGGCGGCGTCCCAGCCGCCCACCTGCTCGGTGATGTCGAGCAGGGCGCCCTGGGAGGCCCAGCCGGCCACCTGGTCGTTGCCGATCTCGATGACGTCGGGGGCGTCGCCGCCGGCGAGGGCGTTGGTGATGGACTCCTGGGCGTCCGGCCAGGGGATGAACTCGACGTTGACGTCGACGTCCGGGTTGTTCTCCTGGAACCGCGCCTCGGCACCGTCGAAGTACTCGACGAGGGCCGGCTGCGAGGTGCCCATGACCCACACGGTCAGGCTGTCGGCGTCACCGCCGCCATTGGAGTCGGAACCGCCACCGCCGCAGGCGGCGGCGAGCAGGACCACGGACGTTGCCGCGGCGATCTTGGGGAACCTCATGATGAAACCTATCTCCCTTCGCACGACGCGCCGGGGACCGACGCCTGTGCTCGAACCGACCTGGGATGATGGAACGTCATCCCCCGGGTTCGACGTCTCTGTGGGGGTGTGCTGGGATAGCACGTTGCCGCCCCGCCGGCGCGGGTACCGGAGGGCCCGGGTGAACTCGGACCTGCCAGGACGTGACCTCCTGTGAGGTTGTGAGCTAAATTAACAGGAAACTTTCCTAATAAAAACAGGGTGAGGTGTCACGGTTATGTCTCAACGTCCGGGGACTCCCCGGCTGCTACGCCAGCTCAACGACCGTGCGGCGCTGGAACTGCTGCTGTCCGCGGGCCCGTTGACGAGGACGCAGCTGGGTACGAGGACCGGCCTTTCCAAGGTAACCGCGTCACAGCTCCTCGCCCGGTTGGAGGAGCGCGACCTGGTGCGCGTCGTGGGCAGCCAGGCCGGCGGCCGGGGCCCCAACGCGGCCCTGTACGCGGTGGTCCCGGAGAGCGCCTACGTCGCGGCCCTGGACGTCAGCGCCCGCCGGGTGACCGCCACGATCGCCGACATCACCGGGCGGATCGTCGGCGACGTCACCGTCGACCCCAGTTCCTCCGACGACCCCGTCGCCCTGGTCCACACGGCCGTGATGCGCCTGGTCGAAACGGCGGAGGTGCCGCTGGACAGGCTTCGCGCCTGCGTCATCGGCACCCCCGGCGTGGTCGACCCGCGGACCGGCGACATCCGCTTCTCCTTCGACCTCATCTCCTGGCACGAGGGCATCCTGGAGGCGCTGCGCACCGACCTGAAGCGGTCGGTGATGATCGAGAACGACGTGAACCTGGCGGCCCTGGCCGAGCACGCCGAGGGCGCCGCCTCCGGGGTCTCGGAGTTCGTGCTCATCTGGCTCAGCGCCGCGGGCGGCGTCGGCATGTCCACCATGATCGACGGGCGCATCCACCGGGGCCGCTCCGGCGGCGCCGGGGAGATCGGCTACCTGCCCGTGCCCGGCGCGCCCATGCCCGGCGACCTGGGCCTGTCCGGCGGCTACGAGTCCCTGCGCGACGACGTGAACCGGGAACTGCCGCACGGCTTCCAGGCGCTGGTCAAGGCGGGCGGGGTCGTCGGCCTGGCCGCGGAGTACGGCGTCCGGGGCGCCGACGTCGTCGAGGTCGTGCGCAGCGCCGCCGCCTCGGGCACCCCCGAGGGCGACGCGTTCCTGGACGCCTTCGCCGAGCGGCTCGCCCGGGGCGTGGCCGCCGTCAGCGTCATCATCGACCCCGGCCTGGTCGTGCTGGGCGGCGACGTCGCCCAGGCGGGCGGGACCAAGCTCGCCGAGCGGGTGCAGGAGGCCACCGCGCGGATCGCCCCCAACGCCACCGAGATCGCGCTCGGCGCGGTCGAAGGCGGCCCCGTCGTCCGCGGCGCCCTGCTGCACGCGCTGGAGCACGCCCGCGACGAGGTGTTCTCCTCCACGGTCTGACCGGGACGCCCGCGGCCGGGCCCTCCCCGGCCGCGGGGAGGGCCTGCATCGCCCCGGGAACGACCACGACCGCGGTCGCCGGGCCGAGCACCGGCAGCAGGCAGCCGCCGCCCAGGCCCCACCACAGGCCGGCCCGGGAGGCGCGGGCCGGGGCCCGCGGCACGGGGCGCATCGGGCCCGCGTGCACCGGCGTACCCGGCACCTACCCGGTGGGCGCCGGGGGTCCGGCCGCCGCCGGGTGCGGCTGCGGCGCCCCGGTTCGCACCCGCGGTGCGCCCCGGCTCACCCCACCGGCCGGGCCATTGCCACCCGCGGCCGTACCCGGATCGCCTCCTCCTGCTTCCACAGCCCCCGCAGGCCCGCGCCCCACTCCCGCGGCGGCAGCACCGAGAAGCCGCGGGCCGCGTACCAGGGGCCGTTCCACGGCAGGTCGCGGAAGGTCGTCAGGGTCACGCGCACCGCCCCGGCGGCGGCCGCCTCCGCGCACACCGCCTCCAGCAGGGCCGACCCGGTCCCGCGCCGCCCGTGGTCGGGGTGCACCGCCAGCTGCTCCAGGTGCACGTTCCCGTCCAGTGCCAGGGTGGCCGCCAGTCCCCGCACCGCACCGCCCTCCACCGCGACCAGGACCCGGTCGCAGTGGTCGAACACCTCGCTCGGGTCGTCCGGCGGCAGCACCACCCCGGCCCGGGCGAACAGCGTGTCCGCGGCCAGCGACGCGGCCACCGCGCCCGCCTCGTCCGCGGGCACCATCGGCCTGATCTCCATCAACGGTCCCCCTTCGGCACGCCCGCCATCCTGCCCGGGGCCGCCCTCCGCGGCCAGGGGTTTTCACGGGCGCAGCCGCAGCCCCCTGGGGGTGGCGTGGAAGCCCGCGGACACCAGTGCGGCGTCCAGCGGCGTCCCGAACACCTCGGTCCCGTCGGCCCGCTCCACCGTCACCGCGTCCAGGGCCCCGGAGAGCACCGCCCCGGCCAGCGCCCGGGCCGCCCGGGCCAGCTCCTGCGGGGAGGCGCCCAGGGTGAGCGCCGAGCGCCCGCCCCGGCCCGTGTACAGGGTGGGCCGCCCGTCGTCGATCACGACCACGGAACCCGCCGCACGCGCCGGACGGCCGTCCCCGGGCCCCTCCGGCCAGGGCAGGTCCCGGCCGAACGGGTTGGCGGGGTCGTCGGCGGCGAGCACCACCGGAGGCACCGCCCCGCCCCGGTTCTCCCCGGCCAGCGCCCGCAGCCGGTCCACCGCGCCGGGCAGGGCGAACTGGGCGCCGCCCACACCCGACACGAAGTACCCGCGGCGCACCCGCCCGGCCTCCTCCATCGACCGCAGCACCCGGTACTCGTCCGGGGAGATGCCGCCGCCCTGCCAGCCCTTGACCAGCAGCCCGTGCCGCTCCAGCCGGGCCTGCAGGGACGCCACCGCCCGCCGGGTGGGGTCGGGCTCGCGCTCGGGGAGCGCCCACCAGCGGCCCGCCGCGGTCGGCGGCCCCGACCGGGTGGGCAGCACCGCGCGCCGCGCCCGCCCCGGACGGGCCGGGCGCGGGCGCACCGCACCGCCGGTGCCCAGCAGGGCGCGGACCGGGGCCAGGGTGTCGTTGGTGACCACCCCGGACCAGGCCAGCGACCACAGAGCGGCCACCAGGTCGGCGTCCGGGGGCGCTCCCGGACCGCCCGCGCGGGTCACCCGGTCGGCGAGGTCGCGGAAGAACAGCGCACCGCCCTCCCGCAGCGCCTCCAGCACCGTGTGCTCCACCGTGCCCGGCTCCGGCGGGACCGGGTCCGGCGCCAGCGCCTCCGCCTCGTCCGCCGGGAGCAGGACGATCCGCCCGTCCCCGCCGGGCAGGGGCCCGGCGCCCGCCCACACCACCTCCCCGGCCTGGGTGAGCTCGTCCAGCATCCGCGGCTCGTAGCCCTCCACCCGGGCGGGCAGTACCAGCGACTCCAGCGCAGAGGCCGGGAGCGGCGCGCCGCGCAGCGACTCCACCGCCTCGAACACCGCGTCCGGGCCCCGCCACCGCTCGCCGGGCACCGCCCGCTGCCACAGCGGGGAGAACCGGGCCAGCGCCGCCGGACCGACCGGCTCCACCTCGGCCCGCAACCGGGCGATCGACCCCCGCCGCAGACGGCGCAGCACCTCGGCGTCGCACCACTCCGTCCCCGCGCCGCCGGGGCGGAACCCGCCCCGCGTGACCCGGCCCTCCCGGGCCAGCGCCCGCAGCACGGCGGTGACGACGTCCTCGGCCAGGCCCAGCCGGGCGGCGGCCCCGGCGGCGGTGAACGGCCCGTGCGTGCGCGCGTACCGGGAGACCAGGTCGCGCACCGGGTCCCCGGCCGGCTCCAGAAGCGCCTCCGGGACACCGGAGGGCGGCCGCGCGCCCAGCGCGTCCCGCAGCCGCGCGACGTCCTCCACGGCGCACCACCGCTCCACCGGCCCGGTCGGTTCCGCGACCCCCGGACCGGAGTCGGCGCCCTCCCCGGAGGAGACCGCCTCCACGGTGCCCGGAAGCCTCATCCGGACCGCGCGGCCCGCCCCCTCCAGCGCCGCCAGCCACTCCGGGCGCACCCCCCGGGACGCGGCCTCCGCCGCCGTCAGCGGGCCCACCTCGCGCAGCAGGTCGGCCGCGGCCTCCTCGTCGCGCACCGGGGCGGCGGTGCGCTGGAGCAGCGCGTCCACCTCCGCCACCACCCCGGGGTCCAGCAGGTCCCGCAGGTCGGTGCGCCCCAGCAGGTCCGACAGCAGCGAAGGGTCCAGGGCCAGGGCCCCGGCGCGCGCCTCGGCGGCCGGGACGTCCCCCTCGTACAGGAACGCCGCCGTGTACTCCATCAGCAGCGACCGGGCGAAGGGCGAGGCGCGGTCGGTCTCCACCTCCACCACCCGCACGTCGCGCGAGCGCACCCCGCGCAGCACCTCCACCAGCGCGGGCACGTCGAACAGGTCCCGCAGGCACTCGCGCGCCGTCTCCAGCACGATCGGGAACGACCCGTAGCGGCCCGCCACCGACAGCAGGTGCGAGGCGCGCAGCCGCTGCTGCCACAGCGGCATCCGCCGGTCGGGGCGCTGCCGGGGCAGCAGCAGGGCCCGGGCGGCGCACTCACGGAACCGGGACGCGAACAGCGCCGAACCGGTCAGCTCCTCGGTGACCACCGCCTCCACCGTCTCGGGGTCCACCGCCACCAGTTCGGCCAGCACCCCGGGCCCGTCGAGCCCGCCCGCCGTGTCGGGCAGGCTCAGCACGATCCCGTCGTCCCCGTGCAGCACCCGGCTCTCCACTCCGAACCGCTCCCGGATGCGCGCCGCGATCGCCAGCGCCCACGGCGCGTGCACCCGGTCGCCCAGCGGCGAGTGGACCACCACCCGCCGGTCTCCCACCTGGTCGGGGAACCGCTCGACCACGACCGTGCGGTCGTCGGGCACCCGCCCGGTCGCGTCCTGCTGCTCGGCGACGTAGGCCGCCAGGTTGCGGGCCGCCCACGGGTCCAGGCCGGCGAACTCCGCCGCGGCCCCCCGCGGGTCCTCGGCCAGCCGACGGACCGCCGCGCCGATGGCCCGGCCCAGCTCCACCGGGCGGCCCCGCGCGTCGGCCTTCCAGAACGGCATCCGGCCGGGGCGGCCAGGGGCGGGGGTCACCAGCACCCGGTCGGCGGTGATCGCGTCGATCCGCCACGAGCTGGAGCCCAGGACGAACACGTCGCCCACCCGCGACTCGTACACCATCTCCTCGTCCAGCTCGCCGACCCGGGTCGGGCCCACCCGTCGCCCGCCACCGCCCTCAACGGACGCCTGCGGCGCGGGCTCCCCCCGGCCGGTGCTCTCCCGCGCCCCGGCCAGGTGCACGGTGTACATGCCCCGGTCGGGGATGGTGCCCCCGGCCACCACGGCCAGCCGCTGGGCGTCGGGGCGGGCCCGCAGCACCCCGGCCTGCCGGTCCCACACCAGGCGGGGCCGCAGCTCGGCGAACTCGTCGGACGGATACCGGCCCGACAGCATGTCGAGGACCGACTCCAGTGCCGCGTCCCCCAGGTCGGAGAACGGGGCCGCCCGCCGCACCACCGCGGCCAGCTCCGCCACCGGCCACTCGTCCATCGCCACCATCGCCACGATCTGCTGGGCCAGCACGTCCAGCGGGGACCGGGGCACGCTCAGCGGCTCGATGTCGCCCGCGCGCATCCGCTCGACCGCCACCGCCGTGGTGAGCAGGTCGCCCCGGAAGGCCGGGAGGAACACACCGCGCGAGGTCCCTCCCACCTGGTGCCCGGCCCGCCCCACCCGCTGGAGCCCCGACGCCACCGACGGCGGCGCGGCCACCTGCACCACGAGGTCCACCGCGCCCATGTCCACGCCCAGCTCCAGGCTGGAGGTGGCCACCACGCAGCGCAGCCGCCCCGCCTTGAGGTCGTCCTCCACCACCGCCCGCTCGGCCTTGGACATCGAGCCGTGGTGGGGGCGGGCGATCACCGCCGGGGCGCCGCGGCCGCTCCCGGACTGGGCGATGACCTGTGCGGGCACCTCCTCGGGCGGCAGGTCCAGGCCGTGCCGCTCGGCGTACAGGTCGTTGATGCGGGCGCACAGCCGCTCCGCGGTGCGCCGTCCGTTGGTGAACACGATGGTGGACCGGTGCTCCTCCACCAGGTCCAGCACCCGCCGCTCCAGGTGCGGCCACAGGGAGCCGCGGCCCGCCGGGGGCGCGCCCCCGGCGGCGGTGCCCGCGGGCACCGGGGGCCCGGGGGCGCCGGGCGGCACCACCACGGCCCCGGCCTCCTCCGCCCCGGTCTCCTCCGCGTCGGCCGGGCCCGGCGGCAGGGGCGGCGCGGGCAGGTCGGGTTCCTCCATGTCGAAGACCGGCACCGCCACGCTCAGGTCCAGGTGCGGGGAGTCGGGCGGGGCGACGATGTCGGCGCCGCCCAGGAACTCCGCGACCGCCTCCGCCGGGCGCACCGTCGCCGATAGGCCGATCCGCCGGGTGCGCCGCTCCACCAGCTCCTCCAGCCGCTCCAGGCTGAGGGCGAGGTGGGCGCCGCGCTTGGTGCCCGCCAGGGCGTGGACCTCGTCGACGATCACCGTCTCCACCCCGGCCAGCCCCTCGCGGGCCCGCGAGGTGAGCACCAGGAACAGCGACTCGGGGGTGGTGATGAGGATGTCCGGGGGCCGGGTGGCCATCCGCCGCCGCTCGTCCGCCGGGGTGTCGCCGGTGCGCACGCCCACCGACACCGGGGACACCGGTGCGCCCAGCTCCGCGGCGGCCGCCGAGATCCCCGCCAGCGGAGCGCGCAGGTTGCGCTCCACGTCCACGGCCAGCGCCTTGAGCGGCGAGACGTACAGCACCCGGCACCGCCGCGCCGGATCCTCCGGGACCGGGGAGGCGAGCAGCCGGTCCAGGGACCACAGGAACGCCGCCAGTGTCTTGCCCGACCCGGTCGGGGCCACGACCAGGGTGTCGCGGCCGCCCGAGACCGAGGCCCACGCACCCTCCTGCGCCGGGGTCGGCCCGTCGGGGAAGGCGTGTTCGAACCAGGCCCGGGTGGCGGGCCCGAAGGAGGTCGGTGTCATCCGACCAGTCTGCCCCGAGGGGGTGACGGATCAGGGGAGGACGGCCTGTGGACGACGGCCGACGGGTGGCCCGGATCGACGATACTGGGGCCGATGAGACTGACTGTTTTCTGGCGCAACATGTACGAGCAGTTCGGCGAGGCGTACGCGCAGAGCCTGGCCAAGGACTACGTGATCGAGGGGCTGGGCTCGCGCACCGTCGAGCGGGCGCTCGCCGACGGGGTCCCGGCCAAGGAGGTCTGGCGGGCCGTCTGCGACGCGTTCGACCTTCCGGCGACGACGCGCTGACCGACGAGGGGAAAAGGGGGGCGGCGCTTTACGCGTTCGAACGGAAATCGAACAGGGGTTCGGGTAGGCTGGGTTCGTCCACAGGCCGACGCCGGACACCGCGATTGTCGGACCGACCGCGTAGCGTCGTGCGCATCATGAAGAAGAAGGCATCGACCCAACAGGGGTATCCCGTGGCATCTGGAGACCGAGAGAAGGCTCTCGAAACCGCCCTCGCGCAGATCGAGCGGCAGTTCGGCAAGGGCTCCGTCATGCGCCTGGGCGACGACGACCGTCCGCCCATCGAGGCCATCCCCACCGGGGCGATCGCCCTCGACGTGGCCCTGGGCATCGGCGGTATCCCGCGCGGCCGGATCGTCGAGATCTACGGCCCGGAGTCCAGCGGTAAGACCACCGTCGCGCTGCACGCGGTGGCCAACGCGCAGAAGCTCGGCGGCATCGCCGCGTTCGTGGACGCCGAGCACGCGCTGGACCCGGAGTACGCCAAGAAGATCGGCGTCGACACCGACAACCTGCTGCTGTCCCAGCCGGACACCGGTGAGCAGGCGCTGGAGATCGTCGACATGCTGATCCGCTCCGGCGCGGTGTCCATCATCGTCATCGACTCCGTGGCGGCCCTGGTGCCCCGCGCCGAGATCGAGGGCGAGATGGGCGACAGCCACGTGGGCCTGCAGGCCCGGCTCATGTCGCAGGCGCTGCGCAAGATCGCCGGTGCGCTCAACCAGACCGGCACCACCGCGATCTTCATCAACCAGCTCCGCGAGAAGGTCGGCGTCATGTTCGGCTCCCCGGAGACCACCAGCGGTGGCCGGGCGCTGAAGTTCTACTCCTCGGTGCGCCTGGACGTGCGCCGTATCGAGACGCTCAAGGACGGCACGGACGCGGTCGGCAACCGCACCCGCGTCAAGGTCGTCAAGAACAAGGTCGCGCCGCCCTTCAAGCAGGCCGAGTTCGACATCCTCTACGGGGTGGGCGTCTCCCGCGAGGGCAGCCTCATCGACCTGGGCGTGGAGAACGGCATCGTCCGCAAGTCGGGCGCCTGGTACACCTACGACGGCACCCAGCTCGGCCAGGGCAAGGAGAACGCGCGCAACTTCCTGCGCGAGAACTCCGACATCGCCAACGAGGTCGAGAAGAAGATCAAGGAGAAGCTGGGCGTCTCCACCGGCGACGACAGCGCCACGGGCCCGGCGGCCCCGGAGGCGGCGGCCGCCCCGGCCGCCGACAAGGCTCCGGCCGCCCCGGCGACCGAGGCCAAGGCGCCGGCCAAGAAGGCCCCGGCCAAGACCACCACCGTCAAGGCGCCCACGACGGATGCGTGAGGCCGACACCCCGCCGGACGGTGACGACGGCCCCGAGGCCGCACCGGCCTCCGGCGGGGAGAAGGCACTGAACAGGGCCCGCACCCTGGCCCTGCGCATGCTCGCGCACAAGCCGCGCACCGCCGCGCAGCTGGAGGCGGGCCTGCTGCGCCGTGGCCACGAGGAGGAGATCGTGGCCGCGGTCATGGACGAGTGCGCCAGCGCGGGGCTGGTGGACGACGCCGTCTTCTCCCGCGCCTGGGTGAGCTCGCGCCACCACGCCCGGGGCCTGTCCCGCGCCGCGCTCACCCGCGAGCTGCGCACCCGGGGCGTGGCCGAGGAGACCGTCCGCGAGGCGGTCGCCGAACTCGGCGACGAGGAGGAGGCCGAGGCCGCCCGGGCGCTGGCCCGGCGCAGCCTCTCCGGCAGCCGCGGCCGCGAGCGAGACACCCGCATGCGCCGGGCCCTGGGCGTGCTGGCCCGCAAGGGCTACGGCGGCGGGCTGGCCTACCGGATCGTCCGCGAGGAACTGGAGGCCGAGGGCCTGGACGCGGACCTGGACGAGCCCCCGGAATGAGCTCAGCCCCGCCCGGCGGAGAGCCGCTGGAGCGGGGGCGGTGACCGGAAGCCCCGGATCCGGGGCCTTCCCGGCAGGCGGCCACCGAGGGTCGGATCGCGGCAGGAGTGCCTGCCGTCCCACGGGGCGAGGAGGACACGGCTTGCCGGGAGGGGAGAGCGCGTGGCCGAGGGGGCCGCTCCGGTCCTGCGGGTGGCCGACTCGGCCGCGTCGGCACGGTGGTACGCCCACCCCTCGCCTACCACCCCCCAACGGACGCCTTCGGTGCGGTCCCTCCCCCCGGGTTTCGAGTTCGGCCGGGAGCACCGGTCCGGGCCGAGGCTGCCGGCCTTCGTCGGGGTGCACCGGGGGCGGGTGAGGCTGTTCCTGTCCGAGCACACCGGGGACGCCCGGCCGGACGCCCTGGTCCACCTGCGGCCGAAGGACATCGTCGCGGTCGCCGCCGAGTCCGGTGTTCCCGTCGAGGAGGCGCCGTGGGGCCGCGAACCGGCGCTGCGCGACCCCGACGGCGACCGGCCGCGGGTCGGCGGACCGACCGGCCGACCGGAGCGATCGCTCAGTGGTCGGGAGCGGGCTCGCTCTCCGGGGCCGGGGTCCCGTCGGCGTCGGTGTCGTCCAGGACCGCGGAGGCGGACACGCCTCCCGGCGGGGTCCGGAGCGGCTCGGCCCCGTCCCCGGCCTCCGGCGCGGGCTCCGGCCGCGGGTCGGGCGGCTCGGTGGCCAGCTCCAGCGGCGGCACGTCCGCCGCGAACCCGAACACCCGGGCGTACAGCCCCAGTTCGGCCTCCAGCGACTCCCGGCGCGCCTTCTCCCCGGTGAACCCGTGCGCCTCGCCCTCGAACTCCACCAGCGCGTACGGCACCTTGCGCCCGCCCAGGGCCGTCGCCATCGCGAACGCCTGGTCCGGCGTCACCACCGGGTCGTCCAGGCCCTGGATCAGGAGCACCGGCACGTCGATCTCCGCGGTCCGGTTGATCGGCGACCGCTCCCGGTACCGCTCCACGAACCCCGGCAGCAGGCCCACCAGCGTGTCCAGGAACCGCGACTCGAAGTCGTGGGTGGTCCGCACCAGCCCCAGCAGGTCGGTCACCCCGAAGTACGACACCCCGCAGGCGAACACGTCCCCGGTGACCGCCACCAGGGCGGTGTACCCGCCCGCGCTCGGACCGCGCACCGCCAGCCGCTCCGGGTCGGCCTCGCCCCGCTCCACCAGGGCCCGGGCCACCGCGGTGACGTCCTCGACGTCCACCACGCCCCACTCCTTGTGCAGGCGCTTGCGGTAGGAGCGCCCGTACCCGGTGGACCCGCCGTAGTTGACGTCCACCACGCCGATGCCCCGGCTGGTGAAGTAGGCCTTCACCGGGTCGAACGCGGTCGTGGCGTGCGACACCGGACCGCCGTGAACCCACACCGCGTACGGCGCGGGGCCCACGGAGGGGTGCTCCGGGTGGGTCGGCGGGTAGACGTTGGCGTGGACCGGGGCGCCGTAGCGGCCCGGGAAGACGGCCTTGCGGGGGACCGGCAGGTAGGCGGCGTCGGGGACCGACTCCATCGACCCGCGCAGCACCTCCACCCGCCCGGTCTCCGGGTCCAGCCGCACCAGCGACTGCGGGACGGTCGGCGACGCCGCCACCCCCACCACGGTGCGCCCGTCGGTGTCGAGCATCGACCACGAGGTCAGGTCGGTGTCCACCGGGGACAGGTCCAGGGTGTCGGGGTCGTACACCCCCGGCACCATGTCGGCGTCGCCGTGCAGTGCCACGACCCTGCCCGAGTCCAGGACGCAGAACGACCGGTCGCCCAGCCGCCCGGGCGGGGCGTGGAACTCCTCCTCGGCCGGGTACAGGGCGATCGCCGGGCCGGTGAGCCCCACCTGGTAGAGGTTCCAGAACCCGGGCCAGTCGGAGGCCGCGTACAGGGAGGAGTCGTCGATCCACACCGGGGAGACCACCGACTCCTCCGAGGAGCCCTTGAGCGTGTACTCGCCGGTCAGCCCGTTGCCGTCGAACAGGCCCATCCGCAGCTCGGTCCCGTCCCAGGGCATCTTGGGGTGGTTCCAGCGCACGTACGCCAGCCGTGTCCCGTCGGGGGAGGGGGCGGGGGAGGCGTAGAAGTCCGCTCCCGAGACGATCTCGCGCACCGCCGCCGGATCGACCGCGCCCCGGCCCGACAGCGGCACCGAAACGATCGACCGCCGCACCGTGCCCCCGGCGTGCTGCTCGCGCACGCACAGGACGCTGCGGCCGTCGGGTCCCAGGACCGGTTCGGCGTAGCGCAGCGCGGCGGGCGCGTCCGGCTCGGGGGTGAGCGGCACCGGCTCGGCGGCGCCGCGTTCCAGCAGGTACAGGCGCTGGTCGGGGGAGTTGACGAAGACGACGCCCATGCGCACCAGGGCCTTGTCGTCCCGCCGGGGCACGGGGCGGTAGGCCCGGCCCCCGTACTCGTGCACGCGGCTGCCCACGCTCCACGGGGCGGCCAGCAGCTCGGTCACGGTGCCGTCCGCACCGCGCCGCATGATGGTCCGGCGTCCTTCCTCCGGTCGGCTCTCCTCCCACCACACCTCGTCGCCCACCACGGAGGGGAAGGCGAGGGCGCGCACCCCCCGGGCGACGTCGGCGGCGCTGATGGGCGATGACCAGGAGCCGTGGCTCGACAGTTCAGACATATCCCGCTCAGGATGGGTCGTGGGGTGGATCGGATGACATGTCGACCTTAGTCCTCGCGGGCTCACGTGTGCAGTCCCGCCGCATCCCGTGTCCGTCTTGTAAGGGTTCGTCGCCGCTCCGGGTGCGGGAACGCCGACGGCCCCGCCCACGGGGTGGACGGGGCCGTCGATCGGGCACTGCGGCGGTGCGGTCGGAACGGTCTAGGGCTGCTTGCGCGGCCCCTCGCCGTCGGGAGGCTCCACCGCGGAGGCGCCGGCGGCCGTGCCGGTGGCGTCGACCGCGGCCGGGGCGCCCCCGGCGGCGGTCGGCCTGGCGGAGGGGCGCCCGCGCCGGGCGTTGCGCCGCTCCAGCCAGATCGCCACCCGGCTCAGGGCGATGTTGATGATGATGTAGATGATCGCGCAGATGATCGCGGCCGGGATCACGTTGCTCTCCCGGGTCGCCAGCAGCGTGAAGCTGCGCAGCAGCTCCGGGAAGGCCACGATGTAGCCGAGCGCGGAGTCCTTGAGCAGGACCACCAGCTGGGCGACGATCGCGGGCATCATCGACGTGATCGCCTGCGGGATCAGGATCTGCCACATCGTCTGCGACCGGGTCATGCCGATGGCCTGGGCGGCCTCGGACTGCCCCTTGGGCACCGCGAGGATGCCCGCGCGGAACACCTCCGCCAGCACCGACCCGTTGTACAGGGTCAGGCCGGTGACGACCGCGGCCAGCGCGGTCACCTGGAAGGTGCCGGTCGGGATGTCGAACACCTGCCAGGCGACGATGGGCAGCGCCATGGTGAAGAAGATCAGCATCAGCAGCGGGATGCCGCGGAAGAACTCCACGACGGCCCCGGAGGGGATGCGGATCCACCAGCGCTCCGACATCCGGCCGATCCCGAAGACCAGTCCGAACAGGATGGCGAGCACCGAGGCGGTCAGCGCCGCCGTCAGGGTGTTCTGCAGACCGGGCAGGACGTAGCCGGTCCACGTCTCGGGCCGCAGGAACGGCTCCCACTTCCCGGCCGCCCACTGGCCGTCCGGGTTGACCGCCCACGTGGCCGCCGAGAACAGCGGCCCCTCGCGGTCGGCCAGGGTCCGGTTGAAGCCCAGGTACAGCACGGCCAGGCCGACCGCGGCCAGGGCCACGGTGAGGACCGTGTAGATGACGTTGCGCTGCCGGGCGCGGGGGCCCGGGGCGTCGAAGAGGACGGACTGGGCGCTCATCGGACCACCGCCACTCGCTTGGACAGCCAGCCGAAGAAGTAGCCCGTCGGCAGGGTCAGGATGAGGAACCCGATCGCGAATCCGACGAAGGTCGGCAGGACCGGCGCGATGCCCTGGTCGAACATGAGCTTCATCTGGCGGGACGCCTCCTGGACGCCCAGCCCCGCGACGGAGGCGACGGTGGTGTTCTTGGTGAGGGCGATGAGCACGCTGCCCAGCGGGCCCACGACGGTGCGCAGCGCCTGCGGGATGACGATCAGGCGCAGGTTCTGGGTGAAGGTCAGGCCCAGGGACCGTGCGGCCTCGACCTGTCCCAGCGGGATGGTGTTGATGCCCGAGCGCAGCGACTCCGACACGAAGCAGGCCGTGTAGGCGGACAGGCCGATGACCGCCCACCAGAACACGTCCAGGGCGACGGTGTCGGAGAAGCTCAGGTTCAGGGCGCTGTTGAGGCCCAGCCCGCAGAACAGCAGCACCAGGGTCAGTGGCGTGTTCCGGATGCCTTCGACGTAGGCGGTGGACAGACCGCGCAGCAGCGGGACGGGGGAGACCCGCATCGCGGTGAGCAGGATGCCCAGGATGAAGGAGAACAGGGCACTGAGGAGGGTGAGCCGGACGGTCCATGAGAAACCGTCGACGACCCTGTCGATATTGCTGAGAAAGGCTTCCATGGGTCCCAGCCGGTCAAGGGCCGGGAGGTGGCGCCGGGTCGACCCGGCACCACCTCCCGGACGGGGTCAGATGACGGTCTTACTCGCAGGGGTCGAGCGCGGGCTGCGCCTCCTCGAAGGCGAAGTCGGTCTCACCGAAGGCGGCCTCCAGGAACTCGGTGGCCTTGCCCTCCTCCCACATCTTGGTGATGGCGGCGTTGACGTCCTCGCAGAGGTCGGTGGAGCCGTCGGGCAGGCCGACGCCGTACTTCTCCTCGCCGAAGGGGTTGTTGACGACCCGGTACTCGCCCGGGTTCTGGGCGGCGAAGCCCGCGAGGATGGTGTTGTCGGTGGTCACCGCGTCGACGGTGCCGTTGCCGAGCAGCTCCAGGCACTCGGAGTAGTTGCCGGCCTCTCGCAGCTGGGCGTCGACGCCCAGGCCGCCGTCCTCCTCCGAGTCCACGATGTTGTTGGCCGAGCGGGAGCCGGAGGCCGAGCACAGGGTCTTGCCCGCGAGGTCCTCGGGGCCGTTGATGTCGGTGTTGTCGGCCTGGGTGAGGATGTCCTGCTGGGCGATGTAGTACGGGCCGCCGAAGTCCACGACCTGGCGGCGCTCGTCGGTGATCGAGTAGGTCGCGAAGATCATGTCGACGGTGCCCTGCTGGAGGAACGACTCGCGGTTGGCGGAGGCGGCCTCGGTCCACTCGATCTGGTCCGGGCTGTAGCCGAGCTCGCCGGCCACGTAGGTGGCGACGTCCACGTCGAAGCCGACGGGGGTGCCGCCCTCGTCCAGGCCCAGGCCCGGCTGGTCGTACTTGACGCCGATGGTGATGGTCTCGCCACCGCCGTTGCCCTCGCCTCCGCCTTCGCCGCCCTCTCCGCCGACCTCGGCGGTGCCACAGGCGGTCAGGGCGAGGGCCAGGGCCGCGGCGCTGCCCAGGGCGGTGCTGATGCGACGGACTCGCATTGGGGATACCTCTTCCTTGAGATGCTGCGAAGTTCGCGTGGCCCCTGTGGGGCCGCGGGGACTGCTAGTGGGTCAGGATCTTCGAGAGGAAGTCCTGGGCCCGCTCCGACTGCGGGTTGGTGAAGAACTCGTCCGGTGTGTTCTCCTCCACGATCTCGCCGTCGGCCATGAACACGACCCGGTTGGCGGCGCGGCGGGCGAACCCCATCTCGTGGGTGACCACGACCATGGTCATGCCCTCGCTCGCGAGGTCGGTCATGACGTCGAGGACCTCCTGGACCATTTCGGGGTCCAGGGCGGAGGTCGGCTCGTCGAAGAGGATGACCTTCGGGTTCATCGCCAGGGCACGGGCGATGGCCACACGCTGCTGCTGGCCGCCGGAGAGCTGGGCCGGGTACTTGGCGGCCTGGTTGCCGATGCGCACCCGCTCCAGCAGTTCCATGCCGCGGGCCTCGGCCTCGGCCTTGGACTGGCGCAGCACCTTCATGGGCCCCAGCGTCACGTTCTGCAACACGGTCTTGTGCGCGAACAGGTTGAACGACTGGAAGACCATGCCGACGTCGCTGCGCAGGCGCGCCAGGGCGCGGCCCTCCGCCGGGAGCGGCTGGTCATCGAGGCGGATCACCCCGGTGTCGATCGTCTCCAGGCGGTTGATCGTGCGGCACAGTGTCGACTTGCCGGACCCCGACGGCCCGATGACGACTACCACCTCGCCGGAGTTGACCGTCAGATTGATGTCGCGGAGCACGTGCAAGTCGCCGAAGTGCTTGTTGACGTTCTCCAGCACGACGAGAGGAGTTGAGGTCATGGTCGGAACCTAGTGGGTCGGTGCTGTGGTGTCACCACGAAAAACATGGCCCACAAGCGGAGTGGCCGACTTGTTACTGCGTGATCGATGAAACCGTTATGCGATCAGAGGAAAGGTACCCGTTTGGTCACCCACCGTACTGGAATCGTTTCCAGCGGTTCCGGGGTACCCGGTGCCAGCTTGTGAGGTGACCGACCTTTTCTCCCAGTTCATGTGTCCGATATGCAACCTGGTGGTCCCTAAACCGGTCCCCGGCCCGGAACGCTGAGAGTGACCCCCTCCGCGGCGGCGTCCCGCGGTCCGTGGCACCGGATAGCCTGGGGAGGTGAGCCAGAGTCGTACCTACGAAGTGCGGACCTACGGCTGCCAGATGAACGTCCACGACTCCGAGCGCCTCTCCGGTCTGCTGGAGGACGCTGGGTACGCTCGGGCGGCCGAGGACACCACCGCCGACATCGTCGTCTTCAACACCTGTGCCGTCCGGGAGAACGCGGACAACCGCCTGTACGGCAACCTCGGGCACCTGCGCCCGGTCAAGGACGCCAACCCGGGCATGCAGATCGCCGTGGGCGGCTGCCTGGCGCAGAAGGACCGGGGAGAGATCGTCCGGCGCGCCCCCTGGGTCGACGTCGTGTTCGGCACCCACAACATCGGCTCCCTGCCGGCCCTGCTGGAGCGCGCCCGCGTCCAGCGGGAGGCCCAGGTCGAGATCGCCGAGTCGCTGGAGCACTTCCCCTCCACCCTGCCCAGCCGCCGCGAGTCGGCGTACGCGGCGTGGGTGTCGATCTCGGTGGGCTGCAACAACACGTGCACCTTCTGCATCGTTCCGGCCCTGCGCGGCAAGGAACAGGACCGCCGCCCCGGCGACATCCTCGCCGAGGTGCGGGCCCTGGTCGCCGAGGGGGTCAGCGAGATCACCCTGCTCGGCCAGAACGTCAACGCCTACGGCAGCGGTTTCGGCGACCGGCAGGCGTTCTCCAAGCTGCTGCGCGCCTGCGGCGGGATCGAGGGCCTGGAGCGGGTCCGCTTCACCTCCCCGCACCCGCGCGACTTCACCGACGACGTCATCGAGGCGATGGCGCAGACCCCCAACGTGATGCCGCAGCTGCACATGCCGCTGCAGTCGGGGTCCAGCCGCATCCTCAAGGCGATGCGCCGCTCCTACCGCCAGGAGCGCTTCCTGGGCATCGTGGAGAAGGTGCGCGAGGCCATGCCGCACGCCGCCATCACCACCGACATCATCGTGGGCTTCCCCGGCGAGACCGAGGAGGACTTCGAGGAGACGCTGCACGTGGTCCGCGAGGCACGCTTCTCCGCCGCGTTCACGTTCCAGTACTCCAAGCGCCCCGGCACCCCCGCCGCCACCATGGACGACCAGGTGCCGCCGGAGGTCGTCAAGGAGCGCTACCAGCGGCTGGTCGACCTCCAGGAGCAGATCTCCTGGGAGGAGAACAAGAAGCTGGTCGGCACCGAGGTCGAGCTGCTGGTCGCCGAGGGCGAGGGCCGCAAGGACGGCGAGCACCGCCGCCTGTCCGGCCGCGCCCGCGACAACCGCCTCGTGCACTTCGCCGTCGGCGACGCGGAGGAGCCCCGGCCCGGCGACGTGGTGACCGTCGAGGTCACCTACGCCGCGCCGCACCACCTGGTGGCCGACTCCGGGGTGCGGGACCTGCGCCGCACCCGCTCCGGGGACGCCTGGGCCGCCCGCAACGGCGAGCCCGTCCCGGAGAAGCGGCCCGGCGTCCTGCTGGGCATGCCGCGCGTCGGCGAACCCGCCGAGCAGCCCGCCCCGGTCGGCGGCTGCGACCTCTGACCCCCGACGCGAACGGCCCCGGCGCTCCCGCACCGGGGCCGTCGCCGTGGGGCGTGGCGCCGCCCCGGCCTGGGGTCTGTTTTTTTTGAGTGCCGTCCTGTTCCGCGGGGGGTGTGTGAGGCGCCGGCGGGGTTCTGGGGGCCCGGAGGGGATGTCCGGGGAACGGGGACGTTCCCGTGGGGCCGAGGGTTCCCGCCTTCGGGGGGCGCCGAACGCGGACCGAAGCGGAGCGGAGGTTCAAAAAAACACAGCCTAGAGGCGCACGTAGAGGTCCTGGAAGCGGACGAACGCCAGGTTGGGCTGGCGGGCCGGCGGGCGCTGCGGGTCCAGGGCCAGGCCGGGGAAGGCCGCCAGCAGGGCGGAGACCGCCTCCTGCCCCTCCGCCCGGGCCAGCGCGGCGCCCAGGCAGTAGTGCAGCCCGTGCCCGAAGGCCAGGTGGGCCTCGCCGGGCTCCCCCCGGTGCCGGGTGATGTCGAACCGGTGCGGCTCGGGGTGCGCCCCGGGGTCCCGGTTGGCGCCCGGGCCCATGGCGATCACGGGGGTGCCCGCCGGGACGGTCGTGGTGGACAGCTCCACGTCCTCCACGGCGTACCGTGGGCGGGTCTGGAACACCGGACCGCACCAGCGCAGCATCTCGTGCACCGCCGACGGCATCAGGTCCGGGTCGCTGCGCAGGAGTTCCAGCTGGTCGGGGTGGGTGAGCAGGGCGTGCATCCCGTTGGCGACCAGGTTGGCGGTCGTCTCGTGTCCGGCGATCACCAGGGTGATGACCATGGTGATCAGCTCCTCCTCCGAGAGGCGGTCGCCGTCCTCGTCGCGGACCCGGACCAGGTCGCCGAGCAGGTCGTCGTACTCCTCGGCGCGGTGCAGGGCGATGAGGTCGCGGGAGGCGTCCACGAGGGCCCCGACCGTCGTGTTCATGTGCTCCGGCCCGGAGAAGGAGAACGAGGTGAGGGTGTGCCCCCACTCCCGCCAGGGCCCGCGCTCCTCTTCGGGGACCCCGAGCAGGTCGCAGATGACGGCGATCGGCAGCGGGTAGGCGAAGTGGTCGAGCAGGTCCACGGAGCCGCCCTCCGCGTGGCCGGGCAGGGCGGCGACCAGCTCCCCGGCGATGGCGCGGATACGCGGTCGCATCGCCTCGGTCCGGCGCACGGTGAAGGTGCGAGAGACCAGCTTGCGCAGCCGGACGTGGTCGACCCCGTCCTTGTCGAGCAGGCCCTGGGTGATGTGGGCGATCAGTTCGGGCCGCAGGCCCATGGCGCGCAGCATCTCCGCGCGGGTCGGGGCGTTGCGCTCCCCGGGCAGGTTCTCGGCGTTGACCACGAACCTGCGGTCGCTCAGGACCGTGCGGGCGTCGGCGTCGTCCACGACCAGGCGCACCTCCATCCCGCCCAGGGTGGCGCGGGCCTCCTTCCCGGCGGCGCGGACGCGCTCCAGCAGGGCGACGTGGTCCAGGTCGGCGGGCGGACTGGTGATGTCGAACAGGGGCTGGGTGCTCATGTGCCCTCCAGGGCGTTCACTCGACGGGTGGGAGGTACTCCTCCAGCACGGAGCGGGCCCGTCCCATCAGGTTCTCGAACAGGGGGACGACGTCGGCCCGGGCGGCGCGCAGGACGGAGGGGCCGGCGGTCCGCTCCAGGCTCCGGTGCACGGTCTCGGCGAGGATGTCGGCCCGCGTCCGGGCGTCGGGGACGGGGTAGGACTGCCGGGCCAGGAGCGGCGGCGAGGTCAGGGCGCCCATGACGGCCGAGACGAACATGTAGTTCTGCTCCTCGACCGTCCGGTCGGTGCGCAGCAGCCCGTGGGACCGCAGCGCGGCGAAGAAGTCCTGCATCACGCGGGCCCGCAGGCCGATCAGGTCGCCCTGGGTCCGCCCGAGGGTCTCGACGACGGAGCCGAGGGCGGAGCCGTCCCGGGTGAAGATCGCGTTGACCAGGGGTGTGTCCTCCTGGACCAGGTACAGGCTCCGGGCGACGGCGGCGGGCATGATCATCGCCGGGTCGGCCCGCATGCCTTCGATGAGCCCGGTGCCGACCTGCACCTGGGCCCGGACCACGACCATGCCGAACAGCACCTCCTTGGTGGGGAAGTGCAGGTAGACCGTTCCCTTGCCGATGCCCGCCCGGCGGGCGACGTCCTCGACGGTGACCTTGCCGTACCCGAGTTCGGTGAGCAGCGCGCCCGCGGCGTCAAGGATGCGCGCCGCCCGGCGGGCGCGCTCGGCGTCTCGAAGGGAACCTGCGGTCGTGGCCAACTGGTGCTCCTGGGGATCGAAGGAACGCGGGAGGCCGGGGACGGCCTGTGCCCTCATGTTCTCGCACCCCCGATCCGTGACTGTATGACTGGATTTCATATCCGGTCACGTGGTCAAAACTACGCCGTCGGCGTCCCCCGGGCAAGCCCCCGGTGCGGAGGGAGGGGCTGGGGAGCCCCGGGGGAGGGAGGAGGAGGAAGAGAGCAGGGGTGCGCCCCCGGGCGCACCCCTGAAAGTCCTGGCGGCCGCCGCCTACAGGTTCCGCGGGAGCATCGTCGCGATGTCCACCAGCGCCTCGCCGGGTTCCTCGGGCGACGCCGACAGCGCGGTGTCCACCTGGTGCAGCGCGCGCTCCACCAGGTCCGGGGCGTCGTGGTTCAGCCAGCGCACCCGCGGGTCGCGGCGGAACCACGACTCCTGGCGGCGGGCGAACCGGCGGGTGGCCTGGGCGGTCGCCGCCCGGGCCTCCTCCTCCGACAGCTCCCCGTCCAGCTGCGCCAGCGCCTGCGCGTACCCCAGGGCCTTGGACGCGGTGCGCCCCTTGCGCAGCCCCCGGGCGTCCAGGCCGCGCACCTCGTCGAGCAGCCCCTGCTCCCACATGCGGTCCACCCGCAGGCCGATGCGCGCGTCCAGCTCCGGGCGCGGGGCGGCCAGCCCGATCTGCGTGCACGGATAGAACGCCGAGTGGTCGGGCAGGGTCGCCGTGAACGGCCGCCCGGTCAGCTCGATGACCTCCAGCGCCCGCACGATCCGGCGCCCGTTGCCGGGCAGGATCGCCCGCGCCGCCGCCGGGTCGGCCTCGGCCAGCCGGGCGTGCAGCACCCCGGGGCCCACCTCGGCCAGCTCCGCCTCCAGCCGGGCCCGCACCAGCGGGTCGGTGCCGGGGAACTCCAGGTGGTCCAGGACCGCCCGCACGTACAGGCCGGAGCCGCCCACCAGGATCGGCAGGACGTCCCGGTCGGCGCAGTCCTCCACCCGTTCGCGCGCGAGCGTCTGGTAGCTGGCCACGTCCGCGGGCTCGGTGACGTCCCAGATGTCGAGCAGGTGGTGGGGCACGCCCCGCCGCTCCTCCAGGGGGAGCTTGGCGGTACCGATGTCCATCCCCCGGTACAGCTGCATGGAGTCGGCGTTGATCACCTCGCCGCGGCGCCCGGTGCGCTCCTCCAGGCGCAGGGCCATCTCCACGGCCAGATCGGACTTGCCCACGGCGGTCGGACCCACGACCGCGATCACCTTGATCATCTCCCCAGACTAAGCGGCCCGCGGGCGCTTCGGACCACGTGGAAGCACTACCCTTGGCGCATGCGATTCGCCAAGGGCCACGGAACCGAGAACGACTTCGTGATCCTCCCCGACCCCGACGGGGAGTTCGACCTCACGGAGGCGGACGTCCGCCTGCTGTGCGACCGGCGTGCCGGGATCGGCGGCGACGGCGTCCTGCGCGTGGTGCGCACCCGGGCCCTGGGCGAGGAGCTCGCCCCCTCCGCCCGGACCGCCGAGCGCACCGAGTGGTTCATGGACTACCGCAACGCCGACGGCAGCGTCGCCGAGATGTGCGGCAACGGCGTGCGGGTGTTCGCCCGCTACCTGCGCCACGCCGGACTGGTCGGGGCCGACCGGTTCGAGGTCGGCACCCGCGACGGGGCCAAGGAGGTCACCGTCGAGGCGAACGGCGACATCACGGTGGACATGGGCCGCGTGGAGCGGCTGGGCGCGTCCTCGGCCGAGCTGGCCGACCGCACGGTCCGCGGCGCCCGCATCTCCGTGGGCAACCCGCACCTGGCCTGCGAGATCCCCGAGCCGGTCGCCGAGGTGGACCTGCGGACCCTGCCGGTGCTGGACGCCGAGGCGTTCCCCGCCGGCGCCAACGTCGAGGTGTACAACGAGGTCGGCCCGGGCGTGCTGGAGATGCGCGTGTACGAGCGCGGTGCGGGCGAGACCCGCTCCTGCGGCACCGGCATCGTCGCCACCGCCGCGGCCGCCACCCCGCCGGGGGAGGGCGCGACCTGGCGGGTGCGCGTCCCGGGCGGCGAGTGCACCGTGTTCCTCGACGCCGACGGGGCCCGCCTGCGCGGGCCCGCCGCCATCGTCGCCGAGGGCGAGACCACTCTGCTCTGACCCGCCTCAGCCGCCCAGCAGGCTCTCCGCGGGCAGTCCCCGCAGGGACGCGTCCAGGACCCGGGCGGTGTGCGCCACCGCCATGGGGGCCCCGGCCCGCTCCAGGGCGGAGGCGATCTGGAGGGAGCAGCCCGGGTTGCCCGACACCAGCAGCCGGGCTCCGGTCGAGGCGGCGTCGGCGGCCTTGCGGTCGCCCAGCTCCCGGGCGGGTCCGGGGTTGAACAGGTTGTAGACGCCCGCCGAACCGCAGCAGATCTCCTTGTTCGGCAGGTCGGACAGCGTGAGCTCGGGGATGCCCGCCAACAGGGCACGGGGCTGGCGGGTCACGCCCTGGCCGTGGGACAGGTGGCAGGCGTCGTGGTAGGCGGCGTGCAGCGGCAGCGGGTGGCGTTCGGCCACCGGGCCCAGGTCCACCAGGAACTCGGCGAGGTCCACGACCCTGGCGGCGAACGCCCGGCCCCGCCGGACCAGGGTGTCGTCGGCCCCGGCCTCGGACAGCACGCGTTCGGCGTGGCGCATCCCCGAGCCGCAGCCCGCCGAGTTCACCACGATCCGCTCCACGCCGGCGCGCTCGAACGCGCCGATCAGCGCTTCGAGGAACCCCGCCGCCTCGGCGCCCCGCCCGGCGTGGCCCGAGAGCGCCCCGCAGCAGCCCTGGTCGCGGGGGACGACGACGTCGCAGCCCTCCAGGGCCAGGATCCGCGCCGTCGCCGTGTTCACGTCCGGGAAGAACGCGTCCTGCACGCACCCCAGCAGCATCCCCACCCGGGCCCGCGCCCGGCCCACCGCCGGGACGGTCTCGGGCAGGTCGGCCGGGCGGGCCGACAGCGGCGGGGCGACGCGCTCCATGGTGGCCAGCGCGGGGGAGATCCGCTCCAGCAGCCCGGACCGGCGCACCAGCGAGGAGGCCCCCGACGCCTGGTAGGCGCGGAGCGGGCCGCGCAGCAGGCGCAGCCGCCGCCGGTGCGGGAACAGCGCGAACACCGCTCCGCGCAGCGCCCGCTCGGGCAGCGGCCGCCGGTGCTCCTCCTCCACCCGGACCCGGGTGCGGTCGATGAGGGCGTCGTAGGCCACCCCGGAGGGGCAGGCGGTCACACAGGCCAGGCAGCCCAGGCAGTTGTCGAAGTGGCCGACGGCGGCCTCGGTCAGGACGTCGTCGCGGGTCTGCGCCATGAGGTGGATGCGCCCGCGCGGGGAGTCCATCTCCTGCCCCCACAGCACGTGGGTGGGGCAGGTGGGCAGGCAGAAGCCGCAGTGGACGCAGTCGCCCAGCAGTTCCTCGAAGGGGCGGGCGGCGGTGGGGTCGGGCAGGTCGGTCACGGTCGTTCCTCCCGGGGGGTGTGCGGGGCGTCGGTCACGAAGCGCCCGGGTGCCATGCGGTGTCCGGGGTCCATGGCGTCCTTGACCGCGCGCATCAGTGCCAGCCCGGGCACCTCGCCCCACAGGTCGACCCCCGCCTCGTGCAGGTGCGGCTCCGCCCGCACGGCCGTCGCCGTCCAGCCGCCGTGCGAGCGCAGCCCTTCCAGGAGCACGGCGACGGCGTCCGCGGAGGTGCCGGGCGGGACGGCGACGACGAGCGCCCCCGTCCGTGCCGACCCGGTGGTGCGCACGTCGGCGCCCACGGCCCCGCCGAGTTCGGCGGCCCGGGCGGCCGCCGCGGGCGCCGCCGCCGGGGGCACGGACAGCCGGACCAGGGTCCCCTCGGTCGGCAGCAGCCCCCACGCCGGCGGCAGGGCGTCGCCCACGGTCACCTCCTCGGCGGGCAGGCCCCGGGCCAGCGCGGTGACCAGTTCGGCGGAGCGGGCGTCGACGCCCGCGGGGGTGCCCTCCAGTACCACGCGCAGGAGCGACCGCCCCTCCACGGGCCAGTCGAGCTCCACCGCGGCGGGCACGGCGTGGCTCGACCGCAGCAGGGCGAGTCGGCGTTCGGCGTGGGCCAGGGAGGGCAGCGGCAGTTCGATCAGCCGAAGGGCCGGGGGCAGCGGGTGCAGGCGGAAGGCGGCCGAGACGATGAGACCGAGGCTCCCGTACCCGCCGACGTGCAGCTTGGCGAGGTCGTAGCCGGCGACGTTCTTGACCACCCGGCCGCCGCTGCGCGCGACCACCCCGTCGGGGCGCACCACGGTCATGCCGATGACCAGGTCCCGAAGCGCGCCGGTGAGCAGCCGCCGCGGCCCCGACAGGCCGGTGGCCAACAGGCCGCCCACGGTCCCCCCGGCGCGGACCGGGTCCACGGACAGGCGCTGGCCCGCCGCGGCGAGCACCTCCGCCAGTTCGGCCACCGGGGTGCCCGCGCCGACCTCCGCCACCAGGTCGCCCGCGTCGTGGTCGATCCGGGTCAGGGCACCGGTGTCCACCAACAGTTCCAGCGCTCGCGGCCGCCCGCCCCAGTCCAGGGCGGTGCCGCCGCCGCGGGCGGCCACCGTCCACCCGCGCCGGGCCGCCTCCGCCAGCAGCTCCGCCGCCTCGTCCGCGTTCCGCGGGCGCGCGGTGCGCACCGGGACGACACCGCACACGGCGTCGTCCGGCCCGCCCGCCCGGGCGCCCTCGATCCCCTTCCGCGCCACACCGGTCCCTTCGCTCAGAACTGCTCGGCCCTGCCCGACTCCACCAGCGGGTGCACACCCGTGCGCACGCCCGGCCTCTCCCCGCACAGGCGCGGGGTGGGCAGCAGCTTGTACGGGTTGGCGATCCCCTTCGGGTCCAGGGCGCCCCGGAACAGGTCGAAGGTCGCCAGGTCGTCGGGGGAGAACATGCGCGGCATCTTGCACGCCTTGTCCACGCCCACCCCGTGCTCGCCGGTGATCGACCCGCCGTGTTCCACGCACAGGTCGAGGATGGCCCCCGAGACCTCCTCGGCGCGCTCGCCCGCGCCGGGCTCGCCGTCGTCGAACAGCACCAGCGGGTGCAGGTTGCCGTCCCCCGCGTGGAACACGTTGGCGACCCGGATGCCGCTCTCCCGGGACAGCTCGGTGATGCGGCGCAGAACCTCGGGCAGCGCGGTGCGGGGCACCACCCCGTCCTGGACGATGTAGGAGGGGCTGATCCGGCCCACCGCGGCGAACGCCGACTTGCGGCCCCTCCAGATCCGGGCCCGCTCGTCGGCGTCGGCCGCGGCCCGGGTCCCGAACGACCCGGCGGCCGCGCACAGCCGGGTCACCTCGGCGAGCTGCGCCTCGACCTCGACGGCCGGGCCGTCCAGCTCCACGATGAGCACCGCGGCGGCGCCTTCCGGGTAGTCGCAGGCCACGGCCGCCTCGGCGGCCTCGATGGCCAGGGCGTCCATCATCTCGATCGCCGAGGGCAGCACCCCGGCGGCGATGATGTCGCTCACCGCGCGCCCGCCCGCGTCCATGGACGTGAACGCCGACAGCAGGGTGACGGTCCGCTCCGGCAGCCGCGTCAGGCCCACGGTGATCCGGGTGGCGACGCCCAGGGTCCCCTCGGAGCCGATGAACGCGCCGATGAGGTCGTGGCCGGGAGCGTCGGGGGCCTTGCCGCCCAGGCGCACCAGGGCGCCGTCGGGGGTGACCACGTCCAGTCCGCGCACGTGGTTGACGGTGAACCCGTACTTGAGGCAGTGGGCGCCGCCGGAGTTCTCGGCGACGTTGCCGCCCACCGAGCACACCTGCTGGCTGGAGGGGTCGGGAGCGTAGTAGTAGCCGTGCGGCGCGGCGGCCCGGCTGACGTCGAGGTTGGTCACCCCGGGCTCGACCACGGCGCACTCGTTGTCGGGGTCGACCTCGACGATCCGGCGCATGCGCGAGGTGGCCAGCAGCACGCCCTCGGGGTGGGGGAGGGCACCGCCGGACAGTCCGGTGCCCGCGCCCCGGGGGACGAAGGGCACCCCCTTCCCGGCGCACAGCCCCACCACGGCGGCGACCTGCTCGGCGGTGGTGGGCAGCACCACCACGCCGGGGACCTCGCGGTGGTGGGTGATGCCGTCGCTGTCGTAGACGCGGCGCCTGGAGGCGTCGGTCAGCACGCCGTCCTCGCCGCAGATCTCCCGCAGGCGGGGGACGAGTGCGGCCACGGCTGCCGGGATGGGATGGGCGGTCTCGGGCACGGGCACCTCCCGGGCTGCCGTCGTGGATGCGGTCAGACCTCTGAGTGGACAGCCCGTTGTGGAAAGGTACGGCGGTGTGGTCCGCGACACAAGAGGGCGTGCGGAATTTCTTTTTCGATGGGCGGAATGTCCTCGCGGCAATGGAAAAGGGGCGGCGATCCGGATGGACCACCGCCCCGGGGACCGCGGTGCGGCCCCGTGCCGCTACGGCATGCGCTCGTAGGCGGGCAGGGTCAGGAAGTCGACGTACTCGTCGGCCAGCGCGACCTCGGAGAACAGCTCCTTGGCCTGCTTGTACAGGCCCTCGTCGAACGCCGCGCCCAGGGACTCGCGGATGGTCGCCAGCTCCTCGTCGATGATCCGCGTGACGAGCTCGGCGGTCACCTCGGGCCCGTCGTCGAGGGTGACGCCGTTGTGCAGCCACTGCCAGATCTGGGAGCGGGAGATCTCGGCGGTGGCGGCGTCCTCCATGAGGTTGTGGATCGCCACCGCGCCGTTGCCGCCCATCCAGGCCGCCAGGTACTGCAGGGCGACGTTGATGTTGCCGCGCAGGCCGGCCTGGGTGACGCCGCCCGGCGTCCGGTCGACGGCCAGCAGGTCGGCCGCGGTCACCTCGACCTCGGGGCGCTGCTTGTCGATCTGGTTGGGCTTCTCGCCCAGGACGCCGTCGAAGATCTCCATGGCGATCGGCACCAGGTCGGGGTGGGCGACCCAGGAGCCGTCGAAGCCGTCGCCGGACTCGCGGGACTTGTCGTCGCGGACCTTGGCGAAGGCGACCTTGTTGACCTCCTCGTCCTTGCGGGACGGGATGAACGCGGCCATGCCGCCGATGGCGTGGGCGCCGCGCCGGTGGCAGGTCTTGACCAGCAGTTCGGTGTAGGCGCGCATCATCGGGGCGGTCATGGTGACGGCGTTGCGCTCGGGCAGCAGGAACCCGCGGCCGCGGGTGCGGTGGGTCTTGATGATGCTGAACAGGTAGTCCCAGCGGCCCGCGTTCAGGCCCGCGGAGTGCTCGCGCAGCTCGTAGAGGATCTCCTCCATCTCGAACGCGGCCGGGATGGTCTCGATGAGGCAGGTGGCGCGGATGGTGCCGCGCGGGATGCCGAGGCGCTCCTGGGCCAGGACGAAGATGTCGTTCCAGAGGCGGGCCTCCAGGTGGCTCTGCATCTTCGGCAGGTAGAAGTACGGGCCCTTGCCCTTGTCCAGCTGGCGCCGGGCGCAGTGGAAGAAGTAGAGGGCGAAGTCGACGATGCCGCCGCCGGCGCGTCGGCCGTCGACCAGGATGTGCTTCTCGTCCAGGTGCCAGCCGCGCGGGCGGACCACGATGGTCGCCAGTTCCTCGTCGGCCTTCAGGGCGTAGGTCTTGCCCTGCGGGGACGTGAAGTCGATGGTGCGGTCCAGGGCGTCGCGCAGGTTGAGCTGCCCCTGGATCATGTTCTCCCACAGCGGGGTGTTGGCGTCCTCGAAGTCGGCCAGCCACACCTTGGCGCCGGAGTTGAGCGCGTTGATCGTCATCTTGCGCTCGGTCGGGCCGGTGATCTCGACGCGCCGGTCGGTGATGCCGGGAGCGGGCGGGGCGACCTGCCAGGAGTCGTCCTCGCGGATGTGCTTCGTCTCGGGGAGGAAGTCGAGGTCGACGCCGGAGGCGACCTGCTCCTCGCGCACCCTGCGCGCCGCCAGGAGCTCCTGGCGGCGATCCTCGAAGGCGCGGTGCAGCTCGGCGACGAGGGCGAGAGCCTCGTCGGTGAGGATCTCGTCGAACCGGTCATGGAGAGGGCCGGTGATTTCGACCCCGTGGGTGGCGCCCATGGCAAACCTTCCGCAATACGAAACAAGCTTCTGGGATGTGGAAAACGCTATCGTTGCGGGGGAGGCGAGGTCAACGCCGCCCCCGCTGCGCATGTCGGCGTATTTTCACAAAATGTGAAGCTTGTTGAAATTTTTCCGATAACTTCCGTGGTTCTTGTTCTCCCGCTGAGATGCGGGAGTTCGGAACCGCCCCGTCGGCGGGGTGTCTTCCGCCACGTGGCCTGCGATAATTCAAGTGCCCCGACGGGAAGCGCGTGTCACCATCGACGGGGCGGTCCGCACGGCGAGGACCGGGAAGAATCACCCCGGTGACCGCGTTGACCCACCTGGAGGGATATGAGTACTGCTGAAACCCGTGGAAGCGCCCGCGAGGCCTTCGAGGCCGCCGACGAGGAGAGGCTCCACGACACGTTCGCCACCGAGGACGGGACCGACACCGGTGAGGGGTCCCGCCGCGACACCGGCGGCGACCGTCACCCGTACGGGGACGCCCCCGACCAGGGCGAGATGGAACTCGCCGACCGGCACGCACTGCGCCGCGTCCAGGGGCTGTCCACCGAACTCACCGACATCACCGAGGTCGAGTACCGGTCGCTGCGGCTGGAGCGCGTCGTCCTGATCGGCGTGTGGACCAGCGGCACCCAGGCCGACGCCGACAACTCGCTCGTCGAGCTGGCGGCCCTGTCCGAGACCGCCGGGGCCATGGTCCTGGAGGGCCTCACCCAGCGCCGCTCCAAGCCCGACCCCGCCACCTACGTGGGCAAGGGCAAGGCCGCCGAGCTGCGCGACATCGTCGAGGCCACCGGGGCCGACACCGTCATCTGCGACGGTGAGCTCACCCCCGGCCAGCTGCGCCAGCTGGAGGACGTCGTCAAGGTCAAGGTCGTCGACCGCACCGCGCTCATCCTGGACATCTTCGCCCAGCACGCGCGCAGCAGCGAGGGCAAGGCCCAGGTCGAACTGGCCCAGCTCAACTACCTGCTCCCGCGCCTGCGCGGCTGGGGCGACAGCCTGTCCCGGCAGGCCGGCGGCTCCGGCGGCGGTGGCGCCGGCGGCGGTGTGGGCCTGCGCGGTCCCGGTGAGACCAAGATCGAGACCGACCGGCGGCGCATCAACGACAAGATGGCCAAGCTGCGCAGGCAGCTCGCCCACATGCGCATCGCCCGCGACGTCAAGCGCGACGTCCGGCGCACCCGGCACGTGCCCTCGGTGGCCATCGCCGGGTACACCAACGCCGGCAAGTCCAGCCTGCTCAACCGGCTGACCGGTGCCGGAGTCCTGGTGGAGAACGCCCTGTTCGCCACCCTGGACCCCACCGTCCGCCAGGCGCGCACGCCCGACGGCCGGGCGTTCACGCTCAGCGACACCGTCGGGTTCGTCCGGCACCTGCCGCACCAGCTGGTCGAGGCGTTCCGGTCCACCCTGGAGGAGGTGGCCGACGCAGACCTCGTCCTGCACGTGGTCGACGGCTCGCACCCCGACCCGGAGAGCCAGATCGCCGCGGTGCGCGAGGTGTTCGCCGACATCGACGCCACCGACGTGCCGGAGCTGATCGTGGTCAACAAGGTCGACGCGGCCGACCAGGACGTGCTCAAGGCCCTGCGCACCCGCTACCCCGACATGGTCGAGGTCTCCGCGCGGACCGGGGAGGGCGTTCCCGCCCTGGTCACCGCACTGGCCGGGGCCCTGCCCGAGCTCGCGCACGAGGTGCGCGTCCGGGTGCCCTACTCGCGCGGCGACCTGGTCGCCAAGATGCACGAGGAGGGGCGCGTCCTGACCGAGGAGCACACCGCGGAGGGCACCGAGATGCACGCCTTCGTCTCGGGAGTCCTGGCGGGCAAGCTGGAGGAGTTCGCCCTCAGCACCGCCTGACCCGCACCCCGCGCGGGCCCGGAGCGCCGACGCTCCGGGCCCGTCGGCGTGCCGGGGGTCTCACGTTCTCGGGCGGTCCCCGGCGCTCCCGGCGACCCCCGGATGTCCGCTGGTCACCGCCGTCGGGCACGGGTTTCGTCACGTCGCGCTCCCGCGGGTTCTGCGGCGGAACACTCGCATTCGTCCCTGTGGAGAGGTGTACACGGAGTCCGCGGATGGACTACGGTTTTGGAGCACCGGCCGCCGCCTCACCGACCGGCGGACACGGCGCGCCCGGCGTGCCGGAGCCCCGGCCCGCGCGGCGGTGCCCCCGGCCGCCCCCGTCGGCCCTGTCGGATCGTTCCAGATACGAGGTCGCCATGTCCGCCCGTTCCCCGCACGACCCCTTCCTGCAGTCCACGCGGCGGAACTGACCGGCGGCTGACCATGGCGGTCGTACTCCTCAGCAACATCGGTCGGCTGTGGACCGGCAACGAGATGCTGACCAAGGCGGCACTCCTGATCGACGACGAGCGGGTGGCCTGGGTCGGCCCCGCCGCAGAGCTGCCCCAGCGGCTCCCCGGGGTCTACGAGGACCTCACCGACGTCGACGACATCATCAACATCGGCGGCGGGCTCATCACCCCCGGCCTCGTCGACGCCCACTGCCACCCCGTCTACGCGGGCGACCGCTACGCCGAGGTCAGCATGTGGGCCAAGGGCGCCTCCCAGGGGGACATCTTCGCCGCCGGGGGCGGTGTGTCCACCACCGTCACCATCACCCGCGGCACCGATCCCTGGACGCTGTGCAACGCCGTGCGGGAACGGCTGCGGCACTGGGTCATCACCGGGACCACCACCGTCGAGGCCAAGACCGGCTACCACCTGACCCGCGACGGCGAGCTCGCCGACGTGCGCCTGCTGCGCTCCCTGGAGGAGGAGCCCGGCATGCCGCGCCTGCACATCACGTTCTTCCCCGCCCACGGGGTGCCGCCCGAGTTCTTCGGCCGCCCCGGCGAGTACGTCACCGCCGCCGCCTCCTGGCTCGCCGACGCCGCCCAGGTCGGTGCCGACGGGGTGGACGTCTACTGCGACAACCGGCAGTTCACCACCGAGGACGCCCGGATGCTCCTGTCCGTGGGCCAGTCCGTCGGGCTGCGCACCACCCTGCACGCCTGCTCGCGGCCCCGCCACGGGGCCGTCCGCATGGCCGCCGAACTCGGCTGCAACTCGGTGGACCTGCTGCACGAGACCGACGACGAGGACATCCTCGCGCTGGCCGCCACCCGCACCCCCGTGGTCGCCTGCCCCACCACGTCGATGCACGAACGCCGCCACCCGCCGGTGCGGTCCCTGCTCGACCACGGCGTTCCCGTCGGCCTGGGCACCGACCACAACCCCGGGCAGAGCGGCGCCACGTCGATGCCGCTCATCATCTCCCTGGCCATCGCCATGTTCCAGATGACCGTGCAGGAGGCGCTGCACGCCGCCACCGTCGGCGGTGCTCGGGCCCTGGGGCTGGCCGACCGCGGCATGCTCGCCCCCGGCAACCTCGCGGACCTGGTCCAGTGGGACGCCGACCACGAGGGCGCGTTCGCCTGGTCGATGGGCCTCAAGGCCCTCCACGTCTGGCAGGGCGGCCGCACCATCCACTAGGCTGTGTTTTTTGAACCTCCGCTCCGCTTCGGTCCGCGTTCGGCGCCTTTGGAGGGCGGGAGCCTTCGGCCCTACGGGAACGTCCTCGTTCCCCGGACATCCCCTCCGGGCCTGCAGAACCCCGCCGGCGCCTCACACACCCCCCGCGGAACAGGACGGCACTCAAAAAACAGACCCTAGGCGCGTCCGGTGGTCGCTCCCGCACGGTTCGGCGCCCCGCCGACCGGCGGGGCCGCGGGCCGGAGGCGGCCACGGGCCACCGAAGCGGGGCACCGCGACCGGCCCCCGTCCGCAGGTGGGTGGCGCTGCCGTCGTAGGCCGTCCGCTGAGGGTGGTGACGGGGGGCGACGCGAGTGCGGTGGTCGGTGGCGGGAGGGCGGCGGGCGGCCACAGCGCCGTGGAGCCCCGGGAGGGGGCGGGCTAGCGGTGGCCGCGGGCCCGGGCGATCTCGATGACGGCGCGCTCCAGCGCGTACTCCGGGTCGCGGCCCGCGCCCTTGATCAGCGCGTCGGTCTCGGCGACCACCGCCATCGCCCGGCCGATCCCCGCGGGGGACCAGCCGCGCGCCTGCTGGCGCAGGGTGCGCAGCTTCCACGGCGGCACCTTGGCGCTCTTGGCCAGGTCCGCGTCCGAGCCGCCGGGCCCCGCCACCACCGCGATGCCGCGCACCGCGCCCGCCAGCGCGCTGTTGATGAGCACCGGGGCGGTGCCCACCGCCAGCGACCAGCGCAGCTGCTCCAGGGCCTCGGGCAGGCGGCCCTCCACGGCGCGGTCCGCGACGGTGAACCCGGACGCCTCCGCCCGGCCCGAGTGGTACCGGGCCACCGCGGCCGCGTCCACGCGCCCTTCCGTGTCGGCGATCAGCTGGGTGCAGGCCGCCGCGATCTCGCGCAGCTCGCTGCCGACCGCGTCCAGCAGCGCCTGGGCCGCGTCCGGGGCGATCTGCCGTCCCGCCGCCGCGAACTCGGCCTTGACGAACGCGACGCGCTCGGGGCCCTTGGTCGGGCCCTTGCAGTCCACCCGGGCCGCCCCGGCCTTCACCGCCGCCTGCAGCAGGGCCTTGCCCTTGTTGCCGCCCGCGTGCGTCAGGACGAGGGTGACGTCGTCGGCCGGGTCCTTGAGGTAGGCCGTCACCGTCTCGGCCAGCTCCTTGACCAGGTCCTGGGAGGAGCGCAGCACGACCACCCGGCGGTCGCCGAACAGCGACGGGGAGGTGACCTCCACCAGGGTGTGCGGGCCCACCTGGGCGGGGACCAGGTCGTGGACGTCCACCTCCGGGTCCTGGGCGCGGACGGCGGCCACGATGGAGGCGACGGCCCGGTCGACGAGGAGCTCCTCGTCGCCGACGATGATCGTGATCGGGGCGGGTGCAGGCATACCACGAGGATGCCACGCCCCACCGACCTCCCGCGCGCCGGAGCGACCGGTCCGGCCCCCGGACCAGCGCTAGCGGCCCCTCGCCGGTGCCCACCACCGCGATGTCGCCCGACAGGTCGGTGCGCAGGTCCAGGGCGCCCATCCGGCGCAGCACGCTCTGCGTGAGCGGCGCCGGGTGCCCGTACGGGTTGTCGGCGCCCACCGAGGTCAGCGCGATCCGCGCCCCCGTCGCCTCCAGGAACTCCGGCACCTGCGCGGCCGACCCGTGGTGGGGGACCGCCAGCACCGCCACCGCCAGCGGCTCCCCGAGCATGCCGCGCTGCGCCTCCTCCTCGACGTCGCCCGGCAGCAGCACCGACAGGTCCGGGGCGTCGGCGCGCACCACCACGGAGCCGTCGTTGACCGAGCCGCGGTACCCGGGCGGCGGCCACAGCACCCGCAGCGTCCAGGCGCCGACCCGCAGCCGGTCGCCGCGTTCGGCGGTCAGCAGCCCCACACCGGCTCCGGCGAGCAGCCCGCCGACCGGGGTGTCGCCGAACCCCGGCGGCGCCAGCGCCCGGTCCACGTGCCGGTGCCGCAACACCCCCGGAACGCCGTCCACGTGGTCGGCGTGGTCGTGGCTCAGTACCAGCAGCGGCACCTCGCGCACCCCCAGGCGCTCCAGGCAGCCGTCGACCGCCCGCGGGTCCTGGCCCGCGTCGGCGACCACCGCCGAGCCGGGGGCCACCGACAGTACGAACGCGGCACCCTGGCCCACGTCGCAGGCCGCCACCGCCCAGCCCCGCGGCGGCCAGCCGCCGGGCAGGCAGCGGGCCGCCGCGGCCAATACCAGCACCGCGACCAGCCCGGCGGCCAGCACCCGCCTCACCCGCCCCCGGGACACCACCAGCACCACCACCAGGCCGGCCAGCAGCAGCGCGCCCGCGATGTCGGACCGCCAGGGCAGCGCCCCGTACGGGACACGGGCGCCCGCCCGCGCGACCGCCGCGATCCACGCAACGCCCCACCCGGGCACCACGGCCAGCGCGGCCGCGGCCCCGGGCGCCACCATCGCCAGCGCGGCCACCAGCGAGCCGAGCACCGTCACCGCCGCGACCACCGGCGCGGCCAGCACGTTGGCGGGGACCGCCACCCAGGACACCTCCCCCGACAGGGTGACCACCACCGGCGCGACCGCCACGTGCGCGGCCACCGCCACGGCCAGGGCCTCGGCCACGACCCCGGGCATCGACGCCGACCACTCCCTCGTCCAGCGCGGTACCAGCAGCACGATGCCCGCGGTGGCCAGCACCGACAGCGCGAAACCGTAGGAGGACGCCAGGGCGGGGGAGACGAACAGCACCCCGACCACGGTCACGCCCAACGCCCCCAGTGCCATGTGGGCGCGCCCCGTGGCCAGCGCCAGCAGGGCCAGGGAGCCCATGAACGCGGCCCGTACCACGCTGGGCTCGGGGCGGCAGACCAGGACGAACAGCCAGATCATCGCGGCTCCGCCCGCCACCGTCCACCACGGCGGAGCGCGCACCAGACGGCCCAGCGCCACCACCACGCCGGTCAGGACGGCCAGGTTCGCCCCGGAGACGGTGAGCAGGTGCGTCATCCCGGTCGCCCGGAAGTCGTCCGCCACCTGCTCGTCCACGCCGGAGGTGTCACCGACGATCAGGGCGGGGAGCAGACCGCTCTCCGGCTCGGGCAGCCCGGCGGCGGCCCCGCGCAGCCCGGCCCGTACCTCACCGGCGAACGCCTGCCGGCGGTCGGGCGGCGCCACCTCGCGCGGCGGGCCGCGCACCAGCACCAGGGCGCCCAGGAAGGGGTCGTCCTCGGCCGCCGCGAACACGCCCCGGGCGGTGAGGGACTGGCCCGGCAGCAGCCGGGGCCACTCCTCGCCCGAGGCGAGCAGCACCACGGGGTCCGCTGCGGCGCGCCCCTCCACGCGGGTGACGCGGGCCCGGACCACCCACTCCGCCCGGTCCCGGCGCGGCGTCCCGGAGCGGGCCCGCGGATCGCCGGTGACCTCCGCGGTGAACTCCACCTCGCCGCCCGCCTCCGCCGCGACCCGGGCGGCGCCGACCGCAACCCGGTGCACCTGGACTCCGGCGACCACGGAGACGGTCCCGGCGCAGGCCAGGGCCGCGGCGGTGGTCAGCGCCAGCGCCTCCGCCGGCGCCCTGGTCAGCAGGAACACCAGCACCGCCGTACACAAGGCGGCGCCGCCCAACAGCCACGCCGCCCACGGCGGCAGCAGCGGTGCGGCCAGAGCGGCCGCCCACGCGGCCCCGGCCGGCACCACCGACCGCAGGTCCATCGGCCGGCCCACCCCGTACCCGTCCGCCCCCAGCCACACCACCACACCCGCCACCTCCTCCCACCGGGCCCGCGCTTCGTGCCGGCCGTCCCCGGACCGGGCCCCACCGCCCCCTGGCCGTGCCGCCTCCGCCCCGCCCGGTGCCGTCCCGGCGCTGTCCGCTGCTCCGGTGTCCGCTGTTCCCGCACGGCACCGCGCCGTTCCCGTGCCGTGCCGTTCTGTGCCGAGCCGTGCCGTAGTCACCGCTGAGCCCGCCGTTCCAGGCCGTTCCATGCGGCGCGGTGCCGTTCCCGTGCCGAGCCGTGCCGTAGTCACCGCTGAGCCCGCCGTTCCAGGCCGTTCCATATGGGGCGGTGCCGTTCCCACACGGGGCGGTGCCGTTCCCGTGCGGTGCCGTGCCGTCTCCGCGCGGTGCCGTGCCCGCAGCCACCACTGAGCCCGCAGGTCCCCACCGCGCCGCGCCGTTTCCGCGTGCCCGGCGTCGTTCCGGCGCGGGCGGGGCTCATCCGACGGTCACGTGCGGACGGATCTCCTCCAGGGTCTTGGCGCCGATGCGGTCGACGTTGATGAGGTCGTCCACGCTGGTGAACGGACCGTGGGCCTCGCGGTAGGAGACGATCCTGCCCGCGGTGACCTCACCCACCCGGGGCAGCGTCTCCAGCTCCGCCTCGTCGGCCCGGTTGATGTTCACCAGCGGGCCCCGGGCGGTCCCCGGGGCGGGCGCGGCGGCCTCCGGCTGCGGCAGGCCCACGAGGATCTGCTCGCCGTCGACCAGGGAGCGGGCCAGGTTGAGCAGGTCCAGGTCGGCGTCGGGCAGGGCGCCCCCGGCCGCCTCCACCGCGTCCGCCACACGGGAACCGGGTGGCAGCGTGTACAGGCCGGGGTCCTCGACCTCCCCGCCCACGTGCACCACCAGGTCCGCCTCGGGGTCGGTGTCCGCGGCGGCAGCGGGGGCCGTGGCCTCGGCGGGCAGCACGTGGGCGACCGGTTCGGGCGCCACCGCCTCGGTGGGGCGGTCGCGCAGGAACAGCACGGCGGCGACCGCGAGCAGCGCCACGACGAGCAGGGCCGCCACCGCCCGCCGCGACATGGTCGCCTCCGGCGGCCACCGCCGCGCCCACCGCTCCACGAGGCTCCCGTCCCGCCGGGGGAGGAACTCGGTGTACCCGCTCGGTACCCGCGGGCCCTCCTCCTCCGCGGCGGCGGCCGTCCGCCGCCCGGCCGGTCCGCCCTCACCGCGGCCCCGCCGCCCCCGCCCCGTGTCGCGCTCCACGGGGTGCGCCGCCCCGGTGGTCCCGCCGTGCCCGAGACCCGCGCCGCCCGCCTCCATCCGTTGCCCGGCGTGCGTCGCCTCGCGAGCGGCCTCCGTGCCGTCCGTACCGTCGGACCCGTCCCATCGCCGCCCGGCGCGCGCCACCGCCTCGCGGGCGTCCCTGCCTTTCCCCCCAACGGCCGGGTGCGGGGGGCGCGGGTCGGTTCCGGCCGACCGGTTCCACGGCCGCCCGGCGGTGTGCGTCGCCTCCTCGCGGTCGTCCGGGCCGTTCGTGCCGGAGCGGTCGTTCCACCGCCGTCCGTTGTGCGCTGCCGCGTCCCCGGGGTCCGGGCTCCGCGCGTCGGCCCACCCGTGCGCCGGACGGGCGGCCGACCGCGTCCCCCCGCGGGCGGGTGCGCGGGTGTGCGCGCCCCGGTGCGGCTCGTCGGCGGCCGGTGCGCCCGGCGGACGGCCGGTCCGCGCGGCGTCCGGAGACCGCCGTGCCTCCGGTGCGGGAGCGCCGGGACGCCCGCCCCGCGGGCGCAGGCGCTCGGTGGTGCCCTCCTCGGCGTCCGCCGCGACGGGGCGGGGGAGGGGCGGGTCGTCGGCACCCGCCGTGCCCGCCGGGCCCGTCACGGAGGACCGCCGGGGGGCGGCCCCCGACAGCGGGGGGTGGGGGAGGCGGGCGCCGGTCCACGGGGGAGGGTCGCGCGGGGGAGGGGTGCGCACAGTGCGGGTGGAGTCCGGTTCCGGCGGCGCCGGGACCCGGTCGTGCGGATCGCGCTCGGGCCAGGCGCCCACCGAGTACGGGGCGCTCGGGATGCCCGCGGCGGGCTCGGGGGCGGGCCGGGGGATGCGGGCGCGCAACCGCCGAGCGGCCGGTGAGGCGTCCAGGCCCAGGGCCCGGAGCCGTTCCTGCTGGTCGTGTCGAGGGGTCATGAACCCAAGGTAGGAAGACCCGTCACGGAGCGCCAGCGGTGGTGTGCGGCCTGTGGATAACCCGAAGGCCCGGCCCCCTGGCGGGGACCGGGCCTTCGAGGAAGGGCTCTAGGCCGTGTTCTTTCGAACCTCCGCTCCGCTTCGGTTCGCGTTCGGCGCCTGTGGAAGGCGGGAACTTTCGACCCCACGGGAACGTCCTCGTTCCTCGGACGTCCCCTCCGGGCCTGCCGAACCCCGCCGGCGCCTCACACCCCGCGGAACAGGACGGCACTTGAAAAACAGACCCTAGGCGCTCTGCACCTCGTGCAGGCGCTTGGCGATCGCGCTCTTGCGGTTCGCGGCCTGGTTCTTGTGGATGACGCCCTTGCTCACGGCCTTGTCCAGGGCGCGGGAGGCGGCGCGCTGCGCCACGGCGGCCTGCTCGACGTTCCCGGTCTCGGCAGCCTCGCGGAACTTGCGGACGGCCGTCTTCAGCGAGGAGCGCACCGCCTGGTTGCGGACACGGGCCTTCTCGTTCTGCCGAATGCGCTTCTTCTGCGACTTGATGTTCGCCATGCGAAAACGTGCTCCAGTTGTTCTGTGCTTGTGCGCCGTTCGGTCCGCGGGCTCTGCTCACGGGCAGCCGTTCCGTGAGCGGCCGGCACGGGCGCCGACGCCGGGTGTGTGTTCCACAGGGCTCGAAAGAACGTGGAAGTCCGAGACACGGACTTCCAGTATGCCGTATGGAGCCCAGTGCTCAGCCCAGCCACCCGGCGGTGTAGAGCCGCAGGTCCGCCGGATCGGACAGGCTCACCCCGAGGCGCATCCCCTCGGGCGCCTCCGCGTCGGTCACGCCGATCCGCACCGCCGCCAGCACCGTCTCCGCCTGCTCCCCGGAGGGCACCCCGAAACGGACCGTCACCTCCTCGCGGGTGCGCAGCGCCGACACCGCCTCGGTCACCTGCCGTACCGTGAACCCCCCGTCCAGGACGTCCGCGGGCATCCCCGGGTCCGTCCCGGGCAGCACCACCTCGTCGGCCGGCCCGGCCACCCGCGCCAGGTACCCCTTGGACCAGTACTTCTCCTCGCGGTTCACCACGAACGAGGGGATGCGCCCGCCCGGGGCCGGCTCCACGTGGTGCGCCTGCACCGACAGCACCGGGTCCCCGCCCAGCTCCTCGCGCACCATCTCCATGAGCGTCGGCAGCGACGGGTCGTTGACGGTCACCGGCCGGATCTCCAGGTGCACCCCCGCGTACCCCTGCGCGGCCTCCGCCGCGGCCGGGGCCAGCCGCTCGCGCGCCTGCCGGTCGAACCGGTCGCTCAGCAGCGACGACCCCTCGGTGACGTGCCGCAGCCAGGCCAGCGCCCGCACGTCCGGATACCCCTCCACGAGGGGCCGCAGGTCCTCGGCGGCGGTGACGCCGCCGTCCGCGCCGATCTCCCCGGCGAGCAGGTACACGGTGTCCACCGCGCCGGTGTCCAGCAGCGCCCGCAGGTCCCCGGCGTCGTCGGCGGAGTCCACCCACACCGCGTCGGCCCCCTGGGAGACCGCCCACGGGGCCGGAGTCCCCGAGTACTGGGCCGCCAGGAGCGCACCCACTCCCGCCAGGACGACCGCGACCGCCGCCACGCCCGCCAGCAGCCGTGTCAGAAACCACTTCACCGCCGCAACTCCCGCCGTTCGTGCGCTCCGAGCGGCTCGGAGGTCGCATAATCTGGACATCGGAACAGACCCGCGTGCGCGACCCTACCGTCGCACCGTCCGCCGCCCGCCCCAGGGGAGGGCGCGCCCCTGCCATGGGATGATGGACGACGGCCCGCGGGCCGCACACCCCGAACCCTTGTCGAACGGAGCACGGTGGCACAGCCGAACTGGACCGATCCCGCGCTGATCCGCAACTTCTGCATCATCGCGCACATCGACCATGGCAAGTCGACGCTGGCCGACCGGATGCTCCAGATCACCGGCGTCGTCGAGGACCGTCAGATGCGGGCCCAGTACCTGGACCGCATGGACATCGAGCGCGAGCGCGGCATCACCATCAAGTCGCAGGCCGTGCGCATCCCCTTCACGGCGCTGGACGACCGGACTTACACCCTGGACCTCATCGACACGCCCGGGCACGTCGACTTCACCTACGAGGTGTCCCGCTCGCTGGCCGCCTGCGAGGGCGCCGTCCTGCTGGTGGACGCGGCCCAGGGCATCGAGGCCCAGACCCTGGCCAACCTGTACATGGCGCTGGAGAACGATCTGACGATCATCCCGGTGCTCAACAAGATCGACCTCCCGGCCGCCCAGCCGGAGAAGTACGCCGAGGAGCTGGCCGGGATCATCGGCTGCGAGCCCTCCGACGTGCTCAGGGTCAGCGCCAAGACCGGCGAGGGCGTCGAGGAGCTGCTCAACGAGATCGTCCGGCAGATCCCGCCGCCGGTCGGCGAGGCCGAAGCCCCGGCCCGCGCGATGATCTTCGACTCGGTCTACGACACCTACCGCGGCGTGGTCACCTACGTCCGGGTCGTGGACGGCCGCCTCAGCCCGCGCGAGCGCATCCAGATGATGTCCACCCGGGCCTCCCACGAGATCCTGGAGATCGGCGTCAGCTCGCCCGAGCCCACCAAGTGCGACGGCCTGGGCGTGGGCGAGGTCGGCTACATCATCACGGGCGTGAAGGACGTGCGCCAGTCCAAGGTCGGTGACACCATCACCGCCCTGAACCGGCCCGCCACCGACATGCTGTCGGGCTACCAGGACCCCAAGCCCATGGTGTTCTCGGGCCTGTACCCGATCGAGGGCACCGACTACCCGGTGCTGCGCGACGCCCTGGAGAAGCTCCAGCTCAACGACGCCGCCCTGGTGTTCGAGCCGGAGACCTCCGCGGCTCTGGGCTTCGGCTTCCGCTGCGGCTTCCTGGGCCTGCTGCACCTGGAGATCACCCGCGCCCGGCTGGAGCGCGAGTTCAACCTCGACCTCATCTCCACCGCGCCCAACGTGGTCTACCGGGTGGAGATGGAGGACGGCACCGAGCACGTGGTGACCAACCCGAGCGAGTTCCCGGCGGGCAAGATCGCCGCGATCTACGAGCCGATGGTCAAGGCCACGGTGCTCAGCCCCTCGGACTACATCGGCCAGATCATGGAGCTGTGCCAGGAGCGGCGCGGCGACATGCAGGGCATGGACTACCTGTCCGAGGACCGCGTCGAGATGCGCTACACCCTGCCGATGGCGGAGATCGTCTTCGACTTCTTCGACCACCTCAAGTCCCGCACCAAGGGCTACGCCTCCCTGGACTACGAGCCCACCGGCGAGCAGCAGGCCGACCTGGTCAAGGTCGACATCCTGCTCCAGGGCGAGGCCGTGGACGCCTTCTCGGCGATCGTCCACAAGGACAAGGCGTACACCTACGGCGTGGAGATGACCAAGAAGCTGCGCGAGCTGATCCCGCGGCAGCAGTTCGAGGTGCCGATCCAGGCCGCCGTCGGCGCCCGGGTGATCGCCCGCGAGAACATCCGCGCCATCCGCAAGGACGTGCTCGCCAAGTGCTACGGCGGTGACATCAGCCGTAAGCGCAAGCTGCTGGAGAAGCAGAAGGAGGGCAAGAAGCGCATGAAGATGGTGGGCCGGGTCGAGGTGCCCCAGGAGGCCTTCATCTCCGCGCTGTCCACGGACACCGGCGGCGAGGACAAGAAGAAGAAGTAGTCCCGCCGCCGCACGCGCCGCCAGGGGCGCCCCCGCCGGGGGGCGTCCCTTCGGCGTCACCCCGGAGCGGACCGCGGCCCCCGGGCCGCCCACCGGGGGCCGGGAGAGCGGAGCCGAACGCGGGGGCGCCCCTCGCGCCTTCCGGTCCCAGGGGCAGCGGCAGGCCCCCGGCGGCCGCCGGCAACGGGGCCGGACGAGGAACAGGGCCGGGGAGGCCGGGCAGGCCCCCGAGCCCGCTGCGGGCGGGCCGGGCTGGGGAGCGGCGGCAACCGGCCCTGGACCGGTTCGGACGGCCGGGAACGCGCCGAGGGGCGCCTCCCCCGGGGAGGCGCCCCTTCGCCGTGCCCGACGGCCTCAGCCCTTGACCGCTCCCGCGGTCAGGCCCTCGGTGATGTACCTCTGGAGGAACCAGAACACGACCAGCGTCGGCAGGGACAGCATGAGGGCCCCCACCGAGAACATCCCGAAGTTGGCGTTGCGCTGCGACTCCACCAGCTGGTACAGGCCCAGCCCCAGGGTCTTGGCGCCGGTGTCGCGCAGGAACACGCTCGCCATCAGGAACTCGTTGATGGTGGAGATGAACACCAGCAGCCCCACGATCGCCAGCACCGGGGTGACCAGCGGCAGCATGATCCGGAAGAACACCTGCGCGTGCGTGGCCCCGTCCATCTGGGCGGACTCGTCCAGCTCCTTGGGCACCGTGTCGAAGAAGCCCTTCATCAGCCACGTGTTGATGCTCAGCGCCCCGCCCAGGTACACCAGCAGCAGCCCCCACCGGGTGTCGAAGCCGACCTCGGGCCGGTACTCGCCGACGGTGCTGAACATCAGGTAGATCGCGACGATCGCCAGGAACTGCGGGAACATCTGGATGATCAGCAGGCCGATCATCCCCACCCGGCGGCCCCTGAACCGCATCCGGCTGAACGCGTACGCCGCCAGCGCCGACAGCAGGACCGTCGCCGCGGCGTTGGCCACCGCGAAGAACAGCGAGTTGGCGTACCAGGTGGTGAACGGGGTGTTCCGGAACAGCTCCACGGCGTTGTCGAGCCCGGCCCCGGTGGGCCACAGCCGGGCGCTGCTGAGCGTGCCGACGGGGTTGACCGCCGCCGACACCACGAACAGCACCGGGAACAGGGCGAACACCGCGACCACGGCCATCACGGCGTGCCGCCAGCCCAGCCGCACCGCCCACCGCGCGACCGCGGTGCCGGTGCCGCGCCGGTGCCCCTGCGTCGTCGCGGTCATCGGTCCACCTCCTGCAGGGCCTTGCTGCGGCTGAGGCTGATCACCGACATCACCGAGACGATCACGAAGATCATCACGGACAGCGCCGCCGCGTACCCGTACTCGGCCGTGGCCTGGCTGAACGCCATCCGGTACGTGTAGGTGATGAGCAGGTCGGTGGCGCCCGCGGACGGGTCGTCCGGCGGGAACGGCCCGCCCTTGGTGATCAGCCACACAGCGTTGAAGTTGTTGAAGTTGAACGCGAACGTCGCGATCAGGATCGGGGTCATCGCGACCATGAGCATCGGCAGGGTCACGTGCCGGAACGCCTGCCAGGCCCCGGCCCCGTCGATCCGCGCCGCCTGGGTCAGCTCCCGGGGGATGGCCTGGAGGGCGCCGGTGGCGACCAGGAACATGTACGGGTACCCGAGCCACACGTTGGCGAGGATCACCGCGAACCGGGCGGTCCAGGCGTCGCCCAGCCAGTCGACGTTCGTGCCCAGCAGCTGGTTGAACAGGCCGAAGTCGGTGTTGAACATGTCCCGCCACAGCAGGTACATGGCCAGCGAGCTCATCGCGTACGGCAGCACCACCAGGATCCGGTACGCCTTCCTGCCCCGCAGCCGCGGTACGTGCAGGGTGAGGGCGATGGCCAGGCCCACGACGAACACCAGGGCGGTGACGGAGACGGCGAAGGCGAAGTTCCACACCAGGATGGAGAAGAACGAGGAGGCGAAGGTCGGGTTGAACAGGAACCGGGCGAAGTTGTCGAAGCCGACGTTCACCTGCCAGCCCTGCGGCAGCCGTTTCCCGTCCTCGCTGTAGAACGCGCCGCGCTCGTCGTCCGCGGTGTAGACGATGCCCGTCTCCGTGTCGGTGACGCAGTCGCAGCCGGCGTCGTAGACGCGGGTGGCCCGGCCCTCGTAGGCGGTGGACAGGCTGTTGGCCCGGATGCCGGTGCCGTCGCCCACGGGGACGGCGAACTCCTCCAGCTCCCGGCTGCGCGCGTTGACCTGGGCGGGGGTGAGGACGGTGTAGCCGAAGGCCTCGGTGACCCTGCCGGAGGCGGGGTCGACGGTGGCGTCGTCCAGGGGCCGCAGCCCCTCGATGTCCCCGGCGTGGGCGGAGCCCCCGGGGTCGGTGAGGAGGAAGACCAGCTCACCGGTGTCGGGGTCGCCGGTGGTCGCGACGGTGAGGCCGAACTCGCGGCCCTGCTCGGCGCGGGTCACCGAGTACGCCTCGATGGCGGCGACGGCCTGCTCCTTGTCGCCGCGGTGGCCGTCGCTGAAGTTCGTGACCGAGGTGCTCATGGTGTACAGCACCGGCAGGATCTGGAACGCCACCAGGAACAGGACACCGGGGAGCAGGTACTTGAGGGGCACCGTCCGCCTGGACAGGTACACCCAGTAGACGAGGACGAGCACGGCCGCGACGACGGCGATGCCCCACCAGTTGCCGCCGACGTACAGCGGCAGGGCCGCCCACACGCCCAGGGCGGTGAACAGGCCGAGCAGGACGATCTTGGCCGCCTGGCCCCACAGGGAGCCGGAGCCGGAGAAGCGGCCGCCGGGCAGTGACGTGCGGGCGGGCGCCCCCGGAGCGGGAGCGCCCGCGCTGCTGCGGGAGGACACCCCTATCCGCCGATCTTCTCGGCGATCGTGTCGTGGGTGCTCTCCATGGTCTCGCGCACGTCGGCCCCACCGATGATCGCGGCCTCGGCCTTGCCGAGCGGCTCCCAGGTCTCGCCCATCTCGGGGATGGACGGCATGGGCATGCCCTCGGCGCCGGCCTCGGCGATGGCGGCGATGTTCGGGTCGTCGGCGGAGACCTCCTCCAGGGCCTCGAGCTGGACCGGCGTGCGCGGGTCGGACTCGTAGAGGCTGAGGATGAACCCCGGGTCGGTGACGTGGTTGGCCAGGAACTCCTGGGCCAGGGCGCTGTTGGCGCTGCCCTCGGTGACGAAGAAGGCCTGGTAGCCGATGTAGGGGCGGGCCGGGCCCTCGCCCTCGAAGCCCGGGATGGGGCTGATGGCGTACTCCAGGTCGGCGGCGTCGGCGTCGCCGATGTTCCACGGGCCCGCGATGAAGAACGGGGCCTCGCCGTCGAAGAAGAGGGCGGCGTCGTTCTGGGTGTCGATGGAGCGGCGCAGCACACCCTGGCCGGACTCGCCGTACTCGGCGATCTTCTCCATGGCGGCGATGGACTCGTCGCTGTTCAGGCCCAGGTCGGCCGGGTCCCAGGTGCCCTCGGCGTCCTGGCCGAAGAGGTAGCCCCCGGCGGAGGTGAACAGGGCGTTCATCCGGTAGGGGTCGCCCTCCTGGCCGACGGCCATGGACAGCACCTCGCTGGTCTCGCCGTCCTCCTTCAGGGCGGTACCGACCTCGACGAGCTCCTCGAAGGTCTCCGGGGCGTCCGGGGCCAGCGCGGTGTTGCGCATGAGGAAGATGTTCTCCTGCGAGTACGGCACGCCGAAGAGCTGGCCGTCGAAGCTCAGCGCCTGCAGGGAGGTCTCGTCGAGGGTCTCGGCGCGGTCCGCGGGGAGTTCGACGGGCTGCACGGCGCCGTTGCGGACCAGGTTGCCGGTCCAGTCGTGGGCGCCGATGAAGATGTCGGGGGCGTTGCCCGCCTGGTGGGCGTTGAGCAGGTCGCCCTGGATGTCGCCGAAGGCGAGCTGCTGCACGTCGACCTTGACGCCGTTGGTGTCGGCGAAGTTCTGCGCCGCGGCCTCGATGGCGGCGGCCCGCTCGGGGTCGGACCAGATGACGAGGGTGGTCTCGGCGGACTCCTGGGCGTCCTCGCCGCCGCCTCCGCAGGCGGTCGCCATCAGGGCGGTCGCGGCGAGGGCCGCGAACGCCGGTGCGCTGCGCAATCTCATGGGGTCTTCCTTCCGGGAGGACGGGCTGAGGAGGTCGTGCGTGCGGTCCGCCGGAGGACCCGGAGTCTGCCGCCGCCTGCGTGGTGATGTGACGTTAGCAATAACTTGCAAGCTTTGAAAGACTTTGCAGGCGCTTCGGATAAAGATGTGGAAACACCATGGAAACGGCGGTGTGATTCGATCCCGTGCGTCGTCGCCGCGTCACTCTGGGCTGATCTTATCTGTGACTATGCACCATTTGGTCACACCATTGCCGCCCTACCTGCAAGAACCCGGCGCAACCCCGCCGGCCTCACCGCAAGCACCCGGCACTCCGGCGGACCCGCCCGGGTACGGCGGCGGCCGGGCGCCGCGGGGGCACCCGGCCGCCGGGGTCCCGGAGCACCGCCGGGACCCCCGTTTCCGAGAACGGTCAGACGCGCAGCCAGACCGCGGTCTCTCCGGGCAGGGACAGCACGCCCTCCGCCTGGGCCGCGTACGGGCCGCTGGACAGCAGCACCTCGCCGCCGGTGGGCACCTCGACCGGCTCCGCGCCCAGGTTGACGGCCACCCGCACACCCGGCTCGCGCTCGAAGAACAGCACGCCCTCGGGGGCGTCCAGCCAGGACATCGACCCGTCGCCGAGCGCGTCCAGCTTCCGGCGCAGCTCCAGGGCCCGGGTGTACAGCTCCAGCGTGGAGCCCTCCACCCCGAGCTGGGTGTCGCGCGCCAGCTCCCCCCAGCCCTCGGGCATCGGCAGCCAGGGGGTGGAACCCGCCGGGCCAAACCCGAACGGCGCCTCGCCCGCCTCCCACGGCAGCGGCACCCGACAGCCGTCGCGGCCCCGCTCGGTGCGGCCGGACCGCTCCCAGGTCGGGTCCTGCAGCGCGTCCTCCGGCAGGTCGGTGACCTCCGGCAGGCCCAGCTCCTCGCCCTGGTACAGGTACACCGAACCGGGCAGCGCCAGCATCAGCAGCGTGGCGGCCCGGGCCCGGCGCAGCCCCTGCTCCCCGCCGCCGAACCGTGTGACGTGGCGGGTCACGTCGTGGTTGGACAGCACCCACGTGGTGGTCGCCCCCACGGCGCCGTTGGCCGCCAGGGAGCCGTCGATCACCTCGCGCAGCCGGGCCGCGTCCCAGGGGGCGGTCAGGTACTCGAAGTTGAACGCCTGGTGCAGCTCGTCCGGGCGCAGGTAGCGGGCGACCCGCGCGGCGTCCTCCACCCAGGCCTCGGCGACCATCGTGCGCTCTCCCGGGTAGGAGGCGGCGATCGCCGACCAGCGCCGGTAGATGTCGTGCACGCCGTCCTGGTCGAAGTACGGCAGAGAGGTGCTGCCGTCGAGCAGGTCCGCCTTGGCGTCCTCGGCGATGTCGGGCAGGGCCGGGTCCTTGACCATGCCGTGCGCGACGTCGATGCGGAACCCGTCCACGCCCCGGTCCAGCCAGAAGCGCAGCACGTCGTCGAACTCGTCGTGCACCTCCTGGCTCGTCCAGTCCAGGTCGGGCTGCTCGGGGTCGAACAGGTGCAGGTACCACTGCTCCGGGGTGCCGTCCGGGCGCTTGAGCCGGGTCCAGGCGGCGCCGCCGAAGATCGACTTCCAGTTGTTGGGCGGCTGCTCGCCGTCGGGGCCCCTGCCGTCCCGGAAGATGTAGCGGGAGCGCGCGGGGTCGCCGGGCTCGGCGGCCACGGCCTCGCGGAACCACCGGTGCGCGGAGGACGTGTGGTTGGGGACCACGTCGATGATCACGCGGATGCCCAGGCCGTGCGCGGCCTCCAGCAGCGCGTCGAAGTCCGCCAGCGTGCCGAAGCGGGGGTCGACGTCGCGGTAGTCGGCCACGTCGTAGCCGCCGTCGGCCAGCGGGGACACGTAGAAGGGCGTCAGCCAGATCGCGTCCACGCCGAGCGCGGCCAGGTGGGGCAGGCGCCCGCGGATGCCGGCGAGGTCGCCCTCGCCGTCCCCGTTGGCGTCGGCGAAGCTGCGGACGTAGATCTGGTAGATGGCCGCGTCGCGCCACCAGTGCGACTCATGGGTCATCGTGGGGGTCCTTCCCGGTCGGTGGCTGCAAGTTCTTGCGCAAGGTTACCGCCAACTTTCAACCATGTGACGGCCATCTCGACTAGAGTTGCCCCATGGGTCCACGACTTGCCGACATCGCGCGGCACGCAGGTGTCAGCGAGGCGACGGTCTCGCGGGTGCTCAACGACAAACCGGGCGTTGGCAGCGAAACCCGTAAGGCCGTCCTGACCGCGCTGGACGTCCTCGGCTACGAACGCCCCGCCCGGCTGCGCCAGCGCTCCGCCGGCCTCGTGGGCATGGTCATCCCGGAACTGGACAACCCCGTCTTCCCCATGTTCGCCCAGGCGGCCGAGGGGGCGCTCGCCCAGCGCGGCTACACCCCCGTCCTGTGCACGCAGACCCCCGGCGGCATAACGGAGGACGAGTACGTCGAACTGCTCCTGGAACGCAACGTCTCGGGCATCCTCTTCGTCTCGGGCAAGCACGCCGACACCACCGCCTCCCACGAGCGCTACCGCTCCCTCGTCTCCCGGCGCCTGCCCATCGTCCTGGTCAACGGGTTCGCCCAGGAGATCCCGGCGGCGTTCATCTCCTGCGACGACCGGGAGGCCGGACGCCTGGCCGTGGACCACCTGGTCGCCCTGGGCCACACCCGCATCGGGTTCACCAGCGGCCCCGAGCGCTACGTCCCCGTGCGCCGCAAGCTCGAGGGCTACCACGCGGCCCTGCGCGGCCACGGACTGGACGGGGACGACCTGGTGGAGCTGTCGCTGTTCGGCGTCGAGGGCGGCCACGCCGCCGCCACCCGGCTCATCGACCGCGGCGTCACCGCCATGGTCTGCGGCTCCGACATGATGGCACTGGGCGCCATCCGCGCCGCCCGCCAGCGCGGTCTGAGCGTGCCCCGCGACTTCTCCGTGGTGGGCTACGACGACTCCCAGCTCATCGCGTTCACCGACCCGCCGCTGACCACGGTGCGCCAGCCGGTCCACGCCATGGCGCTGGCCGCCGCCCGGGCGCTGTGCGACGAGATCGCCGGACACCCCGTCTCCCACACCGAGTTCGTGTTCGGCCCCGAGCTGGTCGTGCGCGGCTCCACCGGCATCGCCCCCGCCAACGGGGCGGGCACCCACCGAGCCCCCGGCGGCGCCGCCGTCCAGGGCTCCGCGCTCTAGGAACCCGTGCCCGGGGCCGCGGTCCACCGCGGGCGCCCCGGGAACACGGGAGACCCCTTCCGGCGCGGAGCGGGAGGGGCCTGTCCAGGGGAGCGGTCAGCGCAGCGCCGGGAACCGGCGGACCAGGGCGGTGGAGCCCCACCACCGGCCCGGCCCCAGGGTGTCGGCCGACCGTACCAGCGCCGGCCCCACCAGGACCGGGGCCATGACGATGTGGTCGTCCATGAACGGGTTGTCGGCGGGCGGCAGCACCGCCGCCCACATGAGCACCGGCAGCAGGGCCGCGCCGAGCCCGGCCAGGCCGGCCATGAACAGCGCGTCCGCCCAGGCCGCGCCCGCGAAGGAGCCGAAGACCCCTGCCAGCGGGCCGCTGACGGCGTTGCCGAGGAACCCGGCCGTGGGGCTGCCCCCGGCGATCCAGGCCCCCTCCGCCGGGGTGGCGAACCCCAGGCCGAAGAGCTTGTCCGCGAAGGCCCACAGGAAGATCCAGCCGATGGCGAGCCGGATCAGCGCGAACACGTACCGGGCGGCGGGGGACCGGTGAGGGGGGTGTCGTTGTCGGGGGTGGTCCGGTGGAGCGTCGCGTCGGACATCCCGTGTCCTTTCGGCGGGGGCCTGTGCGGCTTCTTTCACCCACCGGACGACCCCCTGCGCCCCGCCGGGCCGAGGGTCCGTCGGACCGGCCCGGCCGCCGCCGGTCCCGTCGGTTCGGGACGTTCGGCGCGTGCCCCGGTCACAGCCCCGGCAAGCCCGCGGACCTCCGTCCCCGTGAGCGGGATCTCCAAGCCCGCCGGGGCGGACCGGGCACACCGGCGGGTCGGTGACACTGGGTACATGCCTTCCGTTGCCCTCGACGGCGAACCCGTACCGCGCACCGGCGAACTGCCGGAGGCCTCCCTCGCCGAACTCGGCGAGCGGCCGCTCGGGTTCTACGTCCACGTGCCCTTCTGCGTCACCCGCTGCGGCTACTGCGACTTCAACACCTACACCGCCGAGGAGCTGGTCTCCCGGGACGGAACGGCCGTCGCCTCCCGCGACACCTACGCCGACCAGGCCATCGCCGAGATCGCCCTGGCCGACCGCGTCCTGGCGGGCCCCCGGCCCCCGGTGAGCACCGTGTTCGTCGGCGGCGGCACCCCCACCCTGCTGCCCGCGGAGGACCTGGGGCGCATCCTGGCCGCCATCGCCGACCGGTTCGGCCTCGAACCCGGCGCGGAGGTCACCACCGAGGCCAACCCCGAGACCGTCACCCCCGAGTACCTCGCCCGCCTGCGCGAGGCCGGGTTCACCCGGGTGTCGTTCGGGATGCAGAGCGCCCGCGCGCACGTCCTGCGCGTCCTGGAGCGCGGGCACACCCCCGGCCGCCCCGAACAGTGCGTCGCCTGGGCCCGCGAGGCGGGGTTCGAGCACGTCAACCTCGACCTCATCTACGGCACCCCCGGTGAGAGCGACGACGACTGGCGGGCCTCCCTGGAGGCCGCCGTCGCCGCCGGCCCCGACCACGTGTCCGCCTACTCCCTCATCGTGGAGGAGGGCACCCGCCTGGCCGCCCGGGTGCGGCGCGGCGAGCTCGCCGAACCCGACGACGACACCATGGCCGACCGCTACCTCATGGCCGACACCGTCCTCGCCGGGGCCGGGTTCACCCCCTACGAGGTCTCCAACTGGGCCCGCACCCCCCAGGGGCGCAGCAGGCACAACATGCTCTACTGGACCGGCGCCCACTGGTGGGGCGTCGGCCCCGGCGCGCACGGCCACGTCGGCGGCACCCGCTGGTGGAACGTCAAACACCCGGCCGCCTACGCCGCCCGCCTGGCCGTGGGCGACAGCCCCGCCCAGGCCAGGGAGGTGCTCACCGCCGGGGAACGCCGCTTCGAACGGGTGCTGCTGGAACTGCGGGTCGAGCAGGGCTGCCCCCTGGAACTGCTCGAGCCCCCGGGCCGGGAGGCCGCCGCCCGCGCGGTCGCCGAAGGGCTGCTGGACGCGGACGCGCACCGCGCGGGCCGCGCCGTGCTCACCCGCCGCGGGCGGCTGCTGGCCGACGCAGTGGTCCGCGACCTCACCTGAGGAGCACACCCGCACCGACACGCGACGAGGGGCCCGGTCCGAAGACCGGGCCCCTCGCGCGTTCGCTCCGGGACCTACTTGATCCAGGACACGTTGAAGGGGTAGCGGTACCACTCGCCCTTGTTGGCCGCGACACCGCCCAGGATGCCGAAGACGATGGCGGCGACCCAGCACAGGAACCAGGTGAGCATCCCGATGAAGACGAACATCAGGACGCTGGACACCACGTATCCGATGAGGATCAGCAGCTGGAAGTTGAGCGCCTGCCCCGCCTGGTCGCGGACGAACGGCGACTCGTCGCGCTTGATCAGGTAGATGACCAGCGGGACGAGGAAGCCGAGCAGGCCACCGCCCAGGTGGGCGAAGAGCGCCATCTGCCGCTCGTCCTGGCTGGGCGGGGCACCCGTGGCCGAGCCCGCCTGCTGGGCGCCGTAGCCGCCCTGGTGGTAACCGGCCGCCTGGTACCCGCCGGTCTGGTCCTGGTAGCCGCCCGGAGGCGGGTAGCCGCCGGGGGCGCCGGGCGGGGGGTACCCGCCGGGCTGCTGGCCCCCGGGGGGCGGGTAGCCGCCGGACGGGTCCTGGTGGCCCGCTCCGGGGTAGCCGCCGGACGGGTCCTGGTGGCCCGCTCCGGGGTAGCCCCCGGAGGGGTACTGCTGGCCGGGGGCGGGGTACCCGCCGGACTGGCCCTGTCCGCCCTGCTGCGGGTTCTGGCCGTAGGGATCGTCCGGCGGGGGCGTGTTGGGATAGGACATGTCGGATTCCTTAGGGAAAGGTGCGTTCGTGCGTGCGGTGGTTCATTTCAGCAGACGGATGCTGACCGGGTAGCGGTACCACGCCCCCTTGTTCGCTCCGTTGGCTCCTAGGACGCCGAACACGATCGAAACGATCCAGATCAGGGCGATCAGGAGGGAACCGATCCAGGACAGGCTCGGGAAGAAGATACCCAGGCCGATGAAGACCACCCCGGCGAAGACGTACGGGATCAGCAGGGTGATCTGGAAGTTCGCCGCCTCGGAGGCGTGGTGGCGCACGTAGGGCGAGCTGTTCCGCTTGGCGAGGTAGATGGCCAGCGGGGGGACCCAGCCCAGGCAGGCGATGATGAAGCCGGACAGGTGGGCGAGCATCGCCACCAGGACGTCGTTGTCGCCGCCGCCGGCCGGGGCGCCGGGGGCCGGCGGCGTCTGCGGGGCGCCGTACTGCGGCTGAGGCTGCCCGTAGGGCGCGGGGGCGAAGCCGGGCTGGGGCTGGCCGTACTGCGGCTGCGCCTGACCGGGGCCCGGTTGTGCGCCGGGCGGCTGCCCGTACCCGGGCTGGGCCTGGCCGTACCCGGGCTGGCCGCCCGTCTGCTGCCGGTGTTCCTGCTGCGCCTGCCCGCCGTACTGCCCGTACCCCGGTTGACCGCCGGAGGGCTGCCCGTATCCCGGCTGTGCACCGTAGGCCTGCTGCTCGTACCCCGGCTGGCCGCCGGAGGGCTGGCCGTATCCGGGCTGGCCGCCGGAGGGCGGTTGTGCCTGTCCGTAGGCCTGCTGTTCGTATCCCGGCTGGCCGCCGGAGGGCTGGCCGTATCCGGGCTGGCCGCCGGAGGGCGGTTGTGCCTGTCCGTAGGCCTGCTGTTCGTATCCCGGCTGGCCGCCGGAGGGCTGGCCGTATCCGGGCTGGCCGCCGGAGGGCGGTTGTGCCTGTCCGTAGGCCTGCTGCTCGTACCCCGGTTGACCGCCGGAGGGCTGGCCGTATCCCGGCTGTGCACCGTAGGCCTGCTGCTCGTACCCCGGCTGGCCGCCGGAGGGCTGGCCGTATCCGGGCTGGCCGCCCGAGGGCGGTTGTGCCTGCTCGTATTCCGGGGCGTAGGGGGACGGGGCCTGCTGCTGTTCGCCGTACCGCGGCTGCGCCTGCTCGTCGGAGGGCGGGCCCTGGTGCGGGTCCTCCGGGGACGGGGGGTTCGTCGGGGTCTCGCTCATGCTCTTCCTTGGCTCCGCTGGTGAGGGGCGCTATCTCGTGTCTACCGGGCTGTACCGACGACCGGAGGCAGAAACCGGGCCTCGTGTCCGGTTCAAATCCTAGGCGCAGCGGGTCAGGGGCCGTGCGGGCCGGTGACGAAGTCGATCAGCTCCTCCACCCGGCCCGACAGGGCCGGTTCCAGGTCAGCATAGGTACGCACCGATCCCAGGATCCGGCGCCACGCCTCACCCGTGCTCATCCGCCAGCCCAGCGCCTCCAGGACCCCCTCCTTCCAGGGAACCCCCCGGGGGACCTCGGGCCAGGCGCGGATGCCCACCACCGACGGGCGCACCGCCTGCCACACGTCGACGTAGGGGTGGCCCGCCACCAGGACGTCGGAGCCCCGCACCCGCTCGGCGATCCGCGACTCCTTCGACCCCGGGACCAGGTGGTCCACCAGGACCCCCAGGCGCCGGCCCGGACCGGGGGTGAACTCCGCCACGATCGCGGGCAGGTCGTCGACCCCCTCCAGGAACTCGACGGCCACCCCCTCCACGCGCAGGTCGTGCCCCCACACCTTCTCGACCAGCTCGGCGTCGTGGGCCCCCTCGACGTAGATCCGAGCCTCCCGGGCGGTCCGCGCCCTCAGGCCCTGCACGGCGACAGAACCGGAGGCGCTGCGCAGCGGTCCCCGCGGCGCCGCGGACGGCCGCACCAGCGTCACCGGCTCGCCGTCCACCAGGAACGCGGCCGGCTCCAGTCCGAACACCCGGCGCCGCCCGTGCCGGTCCTCCAGGGTCACGGTCGCCTTGTCCCAGCCGACCACCGCGCCGCAGAACGCCTCCCCGGCGTCCTCCACCACGAGGTCGCGGCTGAGCGTGACCTCGGGGACCTCCCTCCGGGGACGGTTCCGCGCCTGGGCCAGAACGTCGCGGCCGTACCGGCCGCCTCTCTTGGTAGCCACGGTGGTGCAGTTTACAGACGGCGTACCGTGCGAACGGGGAGGGAAGCGCCCGCCGACCGGTGGAACGCCCGGAGTTTGCGCGCGGGCATAGAATTAGCACTGATGACCGTGGAGTGCCAGGAGGTGGCGAGTTGCTGGACGAGCGCAAGCTCGCGGTCCTGCGTGCAGTCGTCGAGGACTTCGTCAACACCAACGAACCCGTGGGCTCCAGGGCCCTGGCCGAACGCCACCGCCTCGGGGTGTCCCCGGCCACCATCCGCAACGACATGGTCGCGCTGGAGGAGGACGGCTACATCACGCAGCCCCACACCAGCGCCGGGCGCGTGCCCACGGACAAGGGGTACCGGCTCTTCGTCGACCGCCTGTCCTCGGTCAAGCCCCTCTCGGCGGCCGAGCGCCGCGCCATCGAGTCGTTCCTCAGCGGTGCCGTGGACCTCGACGAGATCGTCGCCCGTACGGTCAGGCTGCTCGCGCAGCTCACCCGGCAGGTGGCCATCGTCCAGTACCCGTCGCTGACCCGTTCCTCGGTCCAGCACGTCGAACTGGTGCCCCTGGCGGGGCAGCGGCTCATGCTGGTGGTCATCACCGACACCGGCCGGGTCGAGCAGCGCGTCATCGACGGACTCGGGGAGGTCGACGCCGACGCGGTCGCCGACCTGCGCGGCATGCTCAACCGGGCCACCGCCGGGCTGCAGCTGGGCGCGGTCCCCGACGCGGTCGAGGACCTGCCCCAGCAGGTCCCCCCCGAGAACCGCGCCATGGCCGTCTCGGTGCTGTCGGTCCTGCTGGAGAGCCTGGTCGAACGCCACGAGGAGAAGATCGTCCTCGCCGGAACGGCCAACCTCGCGGCCGTCGACTTCGCCGCCAGCCTGAGGGACGTCCTGGAGGCGCTGGAAGAGAACATGGTCCTCATCCGTTTGCTGGGTGAGGCGAAGGACCCGTCAATGCTCACGGTGCGCATCGGCGCGGAGAACTTCCACGAGGGACTGCGGTCCACCTCGGTCGTGTCGGCGGACTACGGTGTGGGAAACCAGTCGCTCGCCAAGATCGGTGTCGTGGGACCCACCCGGATGGACTACCCAGGGACGATGGGGGCGGTGCGGGCCGTGGCTCGGTATGTCGGACAGATTTTGGCAGGACAGTAACCCAGTGGCCAGAGACTATTACCAGGTCCTCGGTGTGCGTCGCGACGCTTCCAAGGACGAGATCAAGAAGGCGTACCGCAGGCTCGCGCGCGAGCTGCACCCGGACATCAACCCGGACCCCGCCACCCAGGAGCGCTTCAAGGAGGTGACCCAGGCCTACGAGGTCCTCTCCGACGAGAACAAGCGCCGGATGTTCGACATGGGCCAGGATCCCTTCGCCCCGGGCGGCGGCGGTGGCGCGGGCGGCTTCGGCGGCGCCGCGGGGTTCCCGTTCGACGACATCATGAACGCCTTCTTCGGCGGAGCCCAGGCAGGCGGCCGCGGGCCGCGGGACCGGGTCCGGCGCGGGCGCAGCATCAAGATCCGCGTCGAGCTGGACCTGGCCGAGACGGCGTTCGGCGTGACCAAGGAGATCACCTTCCCCACCGCCATCCTGTGCGCCACCTGCCAGGGTGAGGGGACGGCCGCGGGCACCCACCGCACCACCTGTGAGATGTGCCATGGCCAGGGCGAGGTCTCCCAGGTCACCCGCTCCTTCCTCGGGCAGGTCATGACCTCCCGCCCCTGCCCCCAGTGCGGCGGCCAGGGCTCGGTCATCCCCGACCCGTGCCCCGACTGCGCGGGCGAGGGCCGGGTGCGCGAGAAGGTCACCCGCACCGTCAAGATCCCCGCGGGCGTCGACGACGGCACCCGCATCCAGCTGGCGGGCGAGGGCGAGGTCGGCCCCAACGGCGGCCCGCGCGGCGACATCATCCTGGAGATCCTCCAGCGCCCGCACCCCACCTTCGAGCGGCGGGGCGACGACCTGCACTGCACGGTCACCGTCCCCATGACGGCGGCCGCGCTGGGCGCCTCCTTCGCCTTCGAGACCCTCGACGGCACCGAGAACATCGACCTGCGCCCGGGCACCAACTCCGGCCACGTCATCACCCTGCCGGGCAAGGGCGTCACCCACCTCGACGGCGGGGGCCGGGGCGACCTGCGCATCCGCGTCGACGTGGAGACCCCCGGCAAGCTCGACGAGGAGCAGGAGGCGCTGCTGCGCAAGCTCGCCGAGCTGCGCGGCGAGGACCGTGCCCCGGGCCGGTTCAGCCCCGGCCACGGCGGCCTGTTCTCCAAGCTCCGCGACGCCTTCGGCGCGGGCAAGTGACACCGCCGGTCTTCCTGGCCGACACCGTCGACCCGGCGGCCGACACCGTCACACTCACCGGCCCCGAGGGGCACCACGCCTCCGCGGTGCGCCGCATCCGGGCCGGTGAGGCCGTCGACCTCACCGACGGCCGGGGGCTGCGCCTGCGCTGCACCGTCGTGGACACCGGCAGGGACCACATCGTCTGCCGGGTCCTGGAGCGGACCGAGGAACCCGCTCCGCACCCGCGGCTGACCGTGGTCCAGGCGCTGGCCAAGGGCGACCGCGGTGAGGCGGCCGTGGAGATGATGACCGAGGCCGGGGTCGACGCCGTCGTCCCCTGGTCGGCCGAGCGCAGCATCACCCGGTGGAAGGGCGACCGGGCGGCCAAGTCCCTGGCCAAGTGGCGGGCCACCGCCCGCGAGGCCGCCAAGCAGGCCCGCCGGGCCCGCTTCCCGGAGGTGGCCGAACCCGCCGACCGGGCCGCCGTCGCCGACCTGCTGGCCGCCGCCGACCTGGGCGTCGTCCTGCACGAGGACGCCTCCCTGCGCCTGTCGGAGGTGGAGGTCCCCGACGGCGGCGGGACGGGCGTGGTCCTGGTGGTGGGCCCCGAGGGCGGCTTCTCCGACGCCGAGCTCGACGCCTTCGAGGCGGCGGGTGCCGTGCGCGCCCTGCTGGGCTCCAGCGTGCTGCGCACCTCCACCGCGGGGGTGGCCGCGCTGGCCGTCCTCCAGGCCCGCACCGGACGCTGGTAGCGGATACCGCGACGACGAAGAGGGCCGCCCGGGGTCTCCCGGGCGGCCCTCTTCGCCGTCGTCACTCCTCGGTGGCGGCCCTGGCCGTGGAGGACTGCTGCTCGGTGGTGCCGCCGTCGCCGTCGGCCGAGCCGCCGCCGGTGCTGCCGCCGCCGGTACCGCCGGTGCCACCGGTGCCGCCCGTACCGCCGGTGTCGCCGCCGGTACCCCCGTTACCGCCGGTGTCGCCGCCGGGGTCCTCACCGCCGGTTTCGCCACCGGATGAGGGCTCCTCGGAGGGCGTGCAGTCCTCGTCCTTCGCCGTGTCCCCGTCCTCCGACGAGGCGGAGGGGGACGGGGGGGCCGACGGGCAGGTGGAGGTCGCGGTGGGACCCTCCTCCCCTCCCTCGGCGGGCTCGCTGGGAGCGGTCGAGGGCTCCGGCGAGGGCTCCGGCCCGGGGGCCTGCGGCTTCGGCGCGGAGGTCCGCTCCTCCTCGGCGGGCGCGGCCGCCCCGCCTTCGTCCTGCTCGGGCGGAGTGCCCTGCCGGTCGGCGCCAGCGGGCACCATCTCCAGCATCTGCTCGCGCACCTGGGGCGTGGACATGGCCACGGACGCGGCGATCAGCACGGCCCCGGCCACGGCCAGCGCCGGCCGCAGCCACGGGAGACCGAACCAGACTCCGGCGCGGTGGCCCGCCGTCCGCTCGCGGATGAGGTTCAGCGCCTCGGGCGAGGGCACGACGGTGTCGGCCTCGGCCCGGAGCACCTGCCGCAGGGTCGCCTCGAAATCGTCGTTCGCGGGATCTGTGGGGCTCGTCATGTCGTCTGCTCCAGAACGGTGCGGAGCGCGGAGATTCCACGGGACGTGTGGCTCTTCACCGCGCCCCGGCTGATCCCCATGGCGTCCGCGATCTGTGCCTCGGACAGGTCGCCGTAGTACCGCAGCACGATGGCCTCTCGCTGACGGGTGGGTAGCTTGCGCAGGGCACGGATCACGGCCTCGCGCTCCAACAGGTTCAGTGCGCCGTGTTCGGCGCTGGGGGCGTCGGGCAGGGCCTTGGGGGCGTGCTTCTCCACGACCGCCCTGTGACGCAGCACGGACCGGGCCTTGTTCACCACCGCCTGGCGGAGGTAGGACAGGGCCTTGTTGGGGTCCCGCAGCCGCCGCCAGGCACCGTGCATGGCCACGAACGAGTCCTGTACGACCTCTTCGGCGGTCGCGTGGTCGCGGACCAGCAGGGAGGCGAGGCGAACGAGCGGACGGTAGTGCTCCCGGTAGAGCTCCGTCACGGCATGGTCCGCGTCCCACTCCACGGCAAGGGGCGCCGTGGTGGCTCCGGCCACCAGGGTTTCTGTCGTCACATCCGTTCGACGCACACCCTTGTCGCGGGGTTTACGAAAGGGCATACCTCTTCTTTTCCAGGTAGGGGCTTTCGGCCCGAACACGCACAGAGGCGGTCCGAACACGCGCGGAGGCGGTCGAGAGAGGACGGAGCCCGATCCGCCGACGCGTATGGGAGGAAAGCGTATCGCGCTTCCCGCGGCACGGTGGTGAACCGTGTCTTTCGGGGCGGAAGGGACGAGTGCGGACCGCACGTCCCGCCTGCGGCATCATGGTGCCGACCCGATGCGACGGAGGTTGCCGATGTCCACACAGGCCGACTGCCTGTTCTGCAAGATCGTCCGGGGGGAGGTGCCCGCCGAGATCGTCCGCGAGGGGGACCGGACCATCGCGTTCCGCGACATCAACCCGCAGGCGCCCACCCACGTCCTGGTCATCCCGCGCGAGCACTACCGGGACGCCGGGGCCGCGGCCGAGGCCGACACCGGGCTGCTGGACGCGGTCGTCCGCGACGCCCGCGCGGTCGCCGAGGCCGAGGGCATCGCCGAGAGCGGCTACCGGCTGGTGTTCAACACCGGCAGCGGGGCGGGGCAGACCGTCTTCCACCTCCACGGCCACCTCCTGGGCGGGCGCGGCCTCAACTGGCCCCCCGGGTGAGCCGGAAATAACCGATCGAGCGGGCGGTGGACGCCTTGCTAGACTCGTGACCGTGGGCCCGAGGGGGCTGCAGGGGTCGTGCAGACCCCGGCCCGGGGCCCGGCCGGAGCCGCAGTCCAGGCGGTCCGGACCGTCACATGAGGCGCTCCGCCCGCCGACGGGCGCCCGACCCGAAGGGCAGGGACAGCGGCCGCAAGGCCACACCATGGCCGAGACAACGCACACGCATCCGCGACGGGACGCCCAGGTCAAGGTCGTGGTGCCCGACGAGCACACGATGATCAGCCTGCTCGGCTCGGGGGACGAGCTCCTCAGAGCCCTGGAGCGGGCCTTCGACAGCGACATCCACGTCCGCGGCAACGAGTTCACCATCAGCGGCTCCCCGGAGGAGACCGCCGTCGTCGTCCGCCTGGTCGAGGAGCTCATCGAACTCGCCAAGAGCGGCACCCACGTCACCCCCGACACCATCGAGCGCATGGTGCACATGCTGCGCTCCCCGGGGACCGAGCGCCCGGCGGATGTCCTCACCACCAACATCCTGTCCAACCGCGGCAAGACCATCCGGCCCAAGACGGTCAACCAGAAGCGCTACGTCGACACCATCGACCAGCGCACGGTCGTCTTCGGCATCGGCCCGGCGGGTACCGGCAAGACGTACCTGGCCATGGCCAAGGCGGTCAAGGCGCTCCAGGACAAAGAGGTCAACCGCATCATCCTCACCCGTCCCGCGGTGGAGGCGGGGGAGCGGCTGGGCTTCCTGCCCGGCACCCTCTACGACAAGATCGACCCCTACCTGCGGCCGCTGTACGACGCGCTGCACGACATGCTCGACCCCGACTCCATCCCCAAGCTGATGGCCGCCGGGACCATCGAGGTCGCCCCCCTGGCGTACATGCGCGGCAGGGCGCAGCCCGTGGACACTCCCGTGCTCACCCCGGACGGCTACCGGCCGATCGGCGAGCTGGAGGTCGGCGACCTGGTCGTCGGCTCCGACGGCAGGCCCACCCCGGTGCTGGGGGTGTACCCGCAGGGGGAGAAGGCGATCTACCGCTTCTCCGCCCAGGACGGGTCGTCCACCCTGTGCTCCGAGGACCACCTGTGGACGGTCCGCACGCGCGACGACGCCCGCCGCGGCAGGCCGCCGCGGGTACTCACCGCCAAGGAGATCGCCCAGAGCGGCCTGCGCAGCTCCCACTACCGCAAGTACGAGCTGCCGCTGCTCAGCCGGCCGGTGGAGTTCCCCGAGCGCGAGGTCCCCATGGACCCCTACGCCCTGGGGCTGCTGCTCGGCGACGGCTGCCTGACCGGAAAGACCACGCCGAGCTCCGCCACCCGCGACCCCGAGCTGGTCGAGGCCCTGGACGCGGCGCTGTCCGGGATCCGGGTGCGCCACAAGTCCGGAGTGGACCACGTCCCCAACCGGGAGGGCGCCCCGGGCGACGTCATCACCACCGCCGACCCGGTGACGGCGGTCATGCGCGAGCTGGGGCTGTGCGGGGCCGACTCCGGGAGCAAGTTCGTCCCGGACGACTACCTGTACAACACGGCCGAGGTCCGGCTCGCCCTGCTCCAGGGGCTGCTGGACTCCGACGGCGGGCCGGTCGTGCAGAAGGGCCGCACCTGCCGGGTCCAGTACACCACCGCCTCGCAGCGGCTGGCGGACGCGGTGCGGTTCCTGGTGCGCTCGCTCGGCGGTGTCGTCTACAGCCGGGTCCGCCCGGCCCGCGGGCGGGAGGTCTTCCACCGGCAGGACGCGCACATCCTGGACCTGCGGCTGCCGGAGGGCGTGGCCCCGTTCCGGCTGGCCCGCAAGCAGGAGCGCTACGACACCACCGGCGGCGGCCGCCCCATGCGGTTCGTCGACGCCGTCGAGCCGGCGGGCACCGCCGAGTGCGTCTGCATCCAGGTGGCGGCCGAGGACTCCCTCTACGTCACCGACGACTTCCTGCTCACGCACAACACGCTGAACGACTCCTTCATCATCCTGGACGAGGCGCAGAACACCTCTCCCGAGCAGATGAAGATGTTCCTGACGCGGCTGGGGTTCGGGTCCAAGATCGTGGTGACCGGTGACGTCACCCAGGTGGACCTGCCCAGCGGACAGGCCAGCGGGCTGCGCACCATCGAGTCGATCCTGCGTGATATCGACGACATCGCGTTCTGCCGGCTGAGCAGTGAGGACGTCGTCCGGCACAAGCTGGTCGGGCAGATCGTCGACGCCTACGGGCGCTACGACGCCGCCCGCCAGGACCGCTCCGGGGACGTGCGCGACGAGCGCCGCGGCGGCCGGGGCCGGGGGCGCACGCCCCGGCGCGAGGCCGCCGACACCCCGGGTGAGCCCGGGAGCGGGAGCACCCACCCGCGGCAACGGGCAGACTAAGGGACGAGTACGGCAACGGAGCCGGTGGGCGCGCCGCGTGCGCGGGCCCGCCGTTTCCGTTGTCCGAGGGGTGCCCTCCCTGCGGCGCCCGACCGCGACTACCGAGTGAGGCATCCGCAACAGATGAGTATCGACGTCGCCAACGAGTCCGGCGTCACCACCGTGGACGAGGAGCGGCTCTCCCGGCTGGCCCGGTTCGTCCTGGACGCCATGCGGGTCCACCCGCTGGCCGAGCTGTCCGTGGTCCTGGTCGACGAGGGCCCCATGGCCGACCTGCACGTCCGCTGGATGGACGAGCCCGGCCCCACGGACGTGCTGTCGTTCCCCATGGACGAGCTGCGCCCCGGCGGCCCCGGCCGCACCAGCGAGCCCGGCGTCCTCGGTGACGTGATCATCTGCCCGCAGGTGGCCGAGCGCCAGGCCGAGAAGGCCGGGCACACCACCGAGGCCGAGATCGACCTGCTGTGCACCCACGGCATCCTGCACCTGCTCGGCTACGACCACGCCGAGCCGGACGAGCACAAGGAGATGTTCGGCCTCCAGGGCGAGATCCTCGCCGCCTGGCGGGAGAGCGGGTCCTCCCACGCCGCCGAGGGGAACGAGACCGCCTGATGAGAACGTCGGTGTGGCCCGATGTCGCCGCCCTGACCACCGGCGGACCGGCCGAGTGGATCACGTCGTTCGCCGTCGCCCTGGTGCTGACCGCGGTGGCCGGGTTCCTGGTGGCCGCCGAGGTCGCCGTCACCCGGGTGGTGTCCGTGGGCCTGTCCGGTGCCGGGCAGGGCCGGGGCCGGGGCTGGGAGAGGGTGAGCGCCGACCCCACCCGCCACCTGAACGTGCTGCTGTTCCTGCGCGTGGTGTGCGAGGTGTGCGCGGTCATCGCCGCCGCCGCCGGCATGGTGTTCCTGCTGGGCCCGGGCTGGCCCGCGCTGGTCCTGACGGCCGTGGCGATGGTCGTGGTGGAGTCGGTGCTCATCGCCGTCACCCCGCGCATCCTGGGCCGCCAGTTCTCCGGACCGCTGGCCCGCGCCTCCGCGGCCATCGTCCACCCGGTCCAGGTGGTGGTGGGTCCGCTGGCGCAGCTGCTGGTCGGCGCCGGGCGGGCGCTCACCCCGCGCGGCAAGGGCGACCGGGAGGGCCCGTTCAGCACCGAGGTGGAGTTCCGCCAGCTGGTGGACCTGGCCGAGCAGGGGGAGGTCATCGACCCCGAGGAGCGCCAGATGATCCACTCGGTGTTCAAACTCGACGACACGTCGGTGCGCGAGGTGATGGTGCCCCGCCCCGACATCGTGTTCACCGCCCGGGAGGCCGACGCCGACGCCGTGCTGACGCTGGCCCTGGCCAGCGGTTACTCGCGCATCCCCGTCACGGGGGAGGACGAGGACGACGTGGTCGGCATCGTCTACCTCAAGGACCTGGTGGACCGGCTGCGCGACCGCTGGGCGGCGGCCGCGGGCAACCCCGGGGGCGAGGTGCCGCTGACCGCGGGCGACGTCATGCGCCCGGCCACCTACGTGCCCGACACCAAGCCCATCGACGAGCTGTTGCGCGAGATGCAGAAACAGCGCAACCACGTCGCGGTGGCCATCGACGAGTACGGCGGCACCGCCGGGCTGGTCACGCTGGAGGACATCGTGGAGGAGATCGTCGGTGAGATCACCGACGAGTACGACCACGAGATCCCGCCGGTGCAGTGGCTGGACGGGGACCGCGTCCGGGTGACGGCCAGGCTGCCGCTGGGCGAGCTGGCCGAGCTGTTCCCCGACGAGGCCCTGGACGTCGACGACGTCGAGACGGTGGGCGGCCTGGTCGCGTTCGTACTGGGCCGGGTCCCCGCGGGCGGGGCCCAGGCGCAATACGCTGGGCTGCGGCTCACCCTGGAGGGCAAGAGCAGCCGCCGCAACCGCATGACGACCGTCCTGGTCGAACGCCTTCCCACGGGTGAGGACGACCCGGACGGGAACAAGAACACAAGGAGCACGGAACAGTGAGCGACACGACCCTGGGCGCCGAGGACACCAAGCTCATCACGCTCGCGCGCGCCTCGCGGGCCCGCAACGCGTCCGCCGAGGGCGCCGCGGTACGCGACGAGACCGGTCGCACCTATGTGGCGACCACGGTGTCCCTGCCCTCGCTGAAGCTCAGCGCACTCCAGGCGGCGGTGGCCGCCGCGGTCTCCGGTGAGGCGACCGGACTGGAGGCCGCGGTGGTGGTCACCGCGGCGTCGGAGCTCGACGGGGCCGATCGCGCCGTGCTGGACGACCTCAAGACCCGGACGGTGGTGATCGCCGCTCCCGACGGGGTGCCGGCGAGCATCACCCGCCGTTGAAGAAGGGCAAATGAACGACCTCGACCTGGAGAAGCTGCGGGTGCCGCTGCCGATGCCCTCCCACCCGGAGGGTTTCCGCAGTGGTTTCGCGTGCTTCGTCGGCCGCCCGAACGTGGGCAAGTCGACGCTGATGAACGCGCTGGTCGGCCAGAAGGTGGCGATCACCAGCAACCGGCCGCAGACCACGCGCCGCACGGTCCGCGGGATCGTGCACCGGCCCGACGCGCAGTTGATCATCGTGGACACGCCCGGACTGCACAAGCCGCGCACCCTGCTGGGGGAGCGGCTGGACTCGCTGGTGCGGTCCACGCTGGTCGAGGTGGACGTCATCGCGTTCTGCCTGCCCGCGAACGAGCCGATCGGGCGCGGTGACACCTACATCGCCAAGGAGCTGGCCGAGCAGACGAACACCCCGGTGGTCGCGCTGGTCACCAAGACCGACCTGGCCGACAAGGGGCAGGTCGGCGAGCAGCTGATGGCGGTGAACGGGCTGGGGGACTGGGCGGACATCGTCCCGGTGTCGGCGCAGGCCTCCTACCAGCTGGACACCGTCACCGACGTGCTCTGCTCGCACCTGCCGGAGGGGCCGCCGCTGTACCCGGACGGCGACCTCACCGACGAGCCGGACGAGATGCTGGTGGCGGAGCTGATCCGCGAGGCGTCCCTGGAGGGTGTGCGCGACGAGCTGCCGCACTCGATCGCGGTGGTCGTCGACGAGATGTCGGAGCGGGAGAACACCAGGCCCGGCAAGGAGCTGGTGGACATCTACGCGTCGCTGTACGTGGAGCGCCCCAGCCAGAAGGCGATCGTGATCGGCAGCAAGGGCGCCCGCCTTCGCGACGTGGGCTCGCGGGCCCGCAAGCAGATCGAGGGCCTGCTCGGACAGCGGGTGTTCCTGGACCTGCGGGTGCGGGTGGCCAAGGACTGGCAGCGCGACCCCAAGCAGCTGCGCAAGCTGGGCTTCGACCAGCCGACGTAGCCGCACGTGCGCGGACGGGCCCCGGAGCGGTTCACCGCTCCGGGGCCCGTCCGCGTTCGGGGAGGAGGGGCCGTGGGCCGGGGCCGTCGGTCGGGGGCGGCGGGGCTACTCGCGGGGGTTCTGGTTGTTGAGGTCCCCGGCGAGGGTGGCGGCGCACTGCTGGACGATGGGGGCGGCGCGGTTGACGAAGTCCCAGCTCACCCGGGCCTCGGGGCCGGAGATGGACACGGCCATACCGGAGGGGGCGCCGGTGACGGGGACGGCGACGCAGCGCACGCCGATCTCCTGCTCGCCGTCGTCGATGGCGTAGCCGTTGTGGCGGATGGTGTGCAGCTCGGCGATGAACCGCTCCGGGTCGGTGATGGTGCGGTTGGTGGCGGCGGGCATCCCTGTGCGGCGGACGGTGGCCAGGGCCTCCTCGTCGCCGAGCTGGGACAGCAGTGCCTTGCCGACGCCGGAGGAGTGCGGCAGGACCCGCCGCCCGACCTCGGTGAACATGCGCATGGCGTGCGGGGAGGGCACCTGGGCGACGTAGATGGCCTTGTCGCCGTCGAGCATGGCGAGGTTGGCGGTCTCGCCGAGTTCCTCCACGAGCTGGGCCAGGTGGGGGCGGGCCCAGGTGCCGAGCATCCTGGCGGCCTTGTCGCCCAGGCCGATGAGGCGGGGGCCCAGCGCGTAGCGGCGGGAGGGGAGCTGGCGCACGTACCCGTTGCCGACCAGGGTGCGGATGATGCGGTGGATGGTGGGCAGGGGCAGCCCGGAGGCGTCGGCCAGCTGGCTGAGGGAGGCCTCCCCGCCGGCGTCGGCCATGATCTCCAGCAGCGCGAACGCGCGGTCGAGGGACTGCACTCCGCCGGTGCGCCGGACCGTGTCGTCGGGGCGGACCAGGTCCGCGTCGGATGTCTGTGAGGCTGCCAAGGATCGTGCTCCCATGCTCGGGGCCGCTGCTGTCACTCTCCTTATTTTGCAATACGAAAGAGGGTTTTCGCTCTTGCTTTCCGTGAGAGCTCCCGTGGCGTGTGCTCCGGGCCACTCGGAACCCTTGTTCTTCCGGATCGCAGAAGTTAGTATCCGCATATAGGAATTTGCGCGTGCCTCACGAAGACGCGCCGACCACGGAGGAGGACATCGGACGTGGCCAAGGACAGTCCCCGGGACCTTGCGGATCTGGTCACCGGACTCGACGCCCGGCTCGCCGGAGCCGACGCCCGCCTGGGCCGGGAGTACCCCGGCGCCCGCGGAGACCGGCAACCGGTGCACAGCGTCTACGTGCCCGCCGACCGGGTCGGCCCGGGCCTGGCCGCCGACTGGGGAGCGCAGGCCCTGGCCGCGCTGGACGAGTACGCGCCCGAGCCCGCCGACCTGGCCCGGATCACCGGCCTGGACGAGGCGGCCGTCGCCGAGGCCCTGCCCCGGGTGCGGGCCAAGCTCGCCACCGAGCCGGTCGAGGACCTGCGCGCCGACTTCGAGGACGGCTACGGCGCCCCCGGCGACGAGGCCGAGGACGCCCACACCCGCGCCGTCGCCGAGGCGTTCGCCTCCGACCTGGCCAAGGGCACGGCCACCCCCTACTTCGGCATCCGGATGAAGGGCATGGAGGCCGCCGGGCGCCACCGCGGCGTGCGCACCCTCGACCTCTTCCTGCGCACCCTCCTGGAGGCCCACGGCTCCCTGCCGGAGGGGCTGGTGCTCACCCTGCCCAAGATCACCTCCGTCGAGCAGGTGGAGGCGATGGCCTGGCTGGCCGGGCGCCTGGAGGAGCGGTACGACCTGGACCGGGGGCGGCTGCGCTTCGAGCTGCAGATCGAGACCCCCCAGTCGATCGTGCTCGCCGACGGCACCGTCGCGGTCCCCCGGATGATCGCGGCCGGCGGGGGGCGGGTCACCGCCCTGCACTACGGCACCTACGACTACAGCGCCGCCTGCGGGATCACCGCCGCCCACCAGAGTCTGGCCCACCCCGCGGCCGACCACGCCAAGTCCGTCATGCAGGTGGCCGCCGCCGGGACCGGCGTGTGGCTCTCCGACGGCGGCAGCAACATCCTGCCGGTCGGCACCGCAGAGGAGGTGCACGCCGCCTGGCGGCTGCACGCCGGTCTGGTCCGCCGCTCCCTGGAACGCGGCTTCTACCAGGGCTGGGACCTGCACCCGCACCAGCTGCCGGTACGGCACCTGGCGGGTTACGTGTTCTACCGTGAGGCGTTCGCCCCGGCGGCGGCGCGGCTGCGCGCGTACCTGGGCTCGGTGGAGGGCGGCAACGTCGCGGACGAGCCCGCGACCGCCCAGGCGCTGGCCTCGGTGCTGGCCCAGGGGCTGCGCTGCGGCGCCCTGGACGAGGAGGAGGTAGCCGCGGCGACCGGCACCGGCGCCGACACCCTTCTGGCCCTGGCCACCCGCCGGGTGGGCTGACCGGGGCCGGCGCCCCGGCACGGAACGGGCGCCGGACCGGTAGGCCGTCCGCGGTCGATGTCGGGACGCGCGGGCACCCACGGGTGCCCGCGCGTCCCTGTTGAGGAAAGGTAGGAAATGGACCGTCTCGATCTGGTCGTCCGCGCCGAGCGCGCGCTCACCCCGCGCGGGGAGCGGCCGGTGACCGTCGGGGTGCGCGGCGGGCGCGTCACCGACGTCCTGGACGGCGCGGACGCGCCGCTGAGCGGTGCGCGCGAACTGCGCGCCGCCGCCGACGAGGTGCTGCTGCCCGGTCTGGTGGACAGCCACGTCCACGTCAACGAACCCGGCCGCACCGAGTGGGAGGGGTTCGCCTCCGCGACCCGGGCCGCCGCGCTGGGCGGGGTCACCACCCTGGTGGACATGCCCCTCAACAGCGTCCCGCCCACGACCACCGTCGCCGGACTGGACGCCAAGCGGGCGGCCGCCGACGGCGTCCTGGCCGTGGACGTCGGCTTCTGGGGCGGCGCGGTCCCCGAGAACAGCCGCCCCGGCGGGACCGGGGAGATCACCGCGCTGTGGGAGCGCGGGGTGTTCGGGTTCAAGGCGTTCCTGTCGCCTTCGGGGGTCGACGAGTTCGGCCACCTGTCCGCCGAGGAGCTGGCCACCGCGGCGGAGGCGATCGCCGCGTTCGACGGCCTGCTCATCGTGCACGCGGAGGACCCGGAGGTGCTGGCCGCGGCCCCGGTCGCCGCCGGACGCGACTACGCCGCGTTCCTCGCCTCGCGGCCCGACGACGCCGAGACCCGGGCGATCGCCCTGGTGATCGAGACGGCCCGGCGCACCGGGGTGCGGGCGCACATCCTGCACCTGTCCAGCGCCGCGGCGCTGCCGCTCATCGCCCGGGCCCGGGACGAGGGGGTGCGCCTCACGGTGGAGACCTGCCCGCACTACCTCACGCTGGCCGCCGAGGCCGTCCCGGCCGGGGCCACCGGCTACAAGTGCTGTCCGCCGATCCGGGGCGAGGGCAACCGCGACCTGCTGTGGCGGGCGCTGCGGGAGGGGCTGATCGACTGCGTCGTCAGCGACCACTCGCCCAGCACCCCCGACCTCAAGGACCTGGACACCGGCGACTTCGGCACCGCCTGGGGCGGGATCTCCGGACTCCAGGTGGGGCTCCCGGCGGTGTGGACCGAGGCGCGGCGGCGCGGTGTCCCGCTGGCCGAGGCCGTGGGCTGGATGTCGGCGGCCCCCGCCCGGGTGGCCGGGGTGTCCGGCAAGGGTGCGATCTCCGCCGGCACCGACGCCGACCTGGTGTTCTTCGCCCCCGAGGAGGAGGTGCGCGTGGACGTCCGGGACCTGGCGCACCGCAACCCGGTCAGCGCCTACGACGGCGCGGTGCTCACCGGCCGGGTCCGGCGCACCCTGCTGCGCGGGGCCGAGGTCACCGCGGACTCCACCGCGGGCCGGATGGTCGAGCGGACCTGAGGCACGCGGAGGAGGGCGGCGCACCCGCACGGGCGCGCCGCCCTCCCGCCCTCCCTCCCGGTCCGGCGTCAGCCGCGGGCCTGCGCCCACCGGCGCTCCAGCTCGGCCGTCCCGGCCGCGGTCAGGGAGCCGTACACGTGGAGGCGGGCGATGCCGCCGTCGGGGAAGACGTCGGTGCGCACGTGCGTGGCGGTCACCGGGGCCTCCAGCACGAACCGGTGGACGCCGTCCGGCTCCAGCCGGGTGCGGCCCACGATCTCGAACCAGGCCTCGGGGTCGGCGCCCTGCGCGTCGCGGCCCAGCACCGACACCCATCCGGCGGAGTTGCCCTTGTAGTAGGAGGTGTCCAGCTCCAGGGCGCGGATCTCGCCCTGGGCGGCCAGCCGGAAGCGCACCCAGTCGTGGCCGGTGTCGCGGCGGCGCCGGTTCTCCCAGCCGTCGTCCATCTTGTGCGAGCGGCCCGGCGCGATGATGTTCGCGGGCGAGGAGTAGAACCGGTCGGAGGCGTCCTCCACCGCGCCGCCGTTGAGCAGCGCGACCAGGTCGAAGGAGCCCAGGGCGGCCAGCCAGGCCGGGTCGGCGACGGGTTCGCCGTACACGCGCAGGCGGGCGATGCCGCCGTCGGGGAACTGCTTGACCCGCAGGTGGGTCCAGCGGCGGCCGTCGGAGACCTCGAACCCGTTGGCGGCGTGCCCGTACACGGGGGTGCGGGCCACCAGTTCGGTCCACTCGGCCTCGAGCAGTTCGTCGGTGGTGGGGGTGCCCTCCACGCGGGCGGCCTCCACGCTCACCTCGGTGGGGTGGTTGCCGCGGAAGTGCGCGGTGTCCACGACCAGGCCGCGGACCACGCCGGGCAGGGCCAGGCGGACCAGGGCCCAGTCGTGGTCGTCCGCCGCGGGGTGGGGGCTGTCGGCGGCCGGGCCGCGGCGGCGCCGGGTCTCCCAGCCGTCCATGACCTTGCCCTTGTGGCCGAAGGCGTGCGGGTCGAATTCGGCGGGCTCGGGCCGCAGCAGGTTCTCGCGGTGGGCGAAGAACTCGTCGTTGGCGGCGACGACGGCGCCCCCGAGCCTGCGGTCCGCGAGGTCGACCAGGCCGCCGACGTCGAGGTCGGCGGGGCGGTAGTCGGCGTAGGGGTCGCCGCCGGAGTAGGGACGGGCGTTGTAGGCGCGCGGATCGAAGCCGGGGGTGGTGCTCATGGTCCTCCTGCCGGACGGGGGTCGTTCGGACACCTTCAGACTGGCAGGAGGAACCGGTCATTTCCAGCGAAACTTTTCGATCATCATGTTCAGCTGAACTGAACATTCGCGGTGGCCAGGGCGGCCGCCCGGTCCGCCAGCGCCCGCAGTGCCACCGCGATCTGCGGCCTCTCCCGCGACCCGGCCCGCACCGCCCACACCACGTGCCGCCGCGGCCGGTCCTCGTGCAGCACCCGCAGCGCCACCCCGGGCACGTCGCCGGCCGCGGCCAGCCGGGGCACCAGCGCCACCCCCAGCCCGGCGGCGACCATGTCGAGGATGGCCCGCCAGTCCGAGGCCACGTGCGCCTGCTCGGGGGCGAACCCGGCCTGGGCGCAGGCCGCCACCGTGATGTCGCGCCAGGGGCCGTCCGCGCCGTAGATCCACGGCTCCCCGGCCAGGTCGCGCAGGCGCAGAGCCGGGGCCCCGGCCAGCCGGTGGCGGGCGGGCAGGGCGGCGTCCATGGGGTCGGTGAGCAGCTCCGCGCGCTCGAAGCGGTCGTCCCGCCCGGTCGGGGCCTGGGCCGCCAGCGACAGGCCGACGTCGATCTCCCCGGCGGCCAGCAGGTCGTACACCTCCGAAGCCTCGGCCTGGTGCACCCGTACGGCCAGTCCGGGGTGGGCGTCGCGCACCGCGCTCAGCGCGGGCACCACCAGGCCGGGCACGGCCGTGGCGAAGGCGCCCACCCGCACCGTTCCGGCACCGCCCCGGGCGAACCCGTCCAGCTCCGCCTCGGCCCGCTCCAGCTGGGCCAGCACGATGTCGGTGTGCCGCAGCAGCACCCGGGCGGCGTCGGTGAGCCGCACCCGGCGCCCGTGCGGCTCCAGCAGCTCCACCCCCACCTGGCGGGACAGGGCCGACAGCTGCTGGGACACGGCGGAGGGGGTCGTGCACAGGGCCTCGGCGGTGGCGCGCACCGTCCCGACCCGGTCGAGGGTGCGCAGAACGCGTAGCTTGCGCAGGTCCCAATCGGTCATGGTCCCAGACATACCATTCGGCTCGGCTGAACACTGCGGAAAAGCTGCGGGGGCGGGCGCGCCCGGCGCGCCCGCCCCCGCAGCGGAGCCCGGTCAGGCCCGGTCGGGGTCCTCCTCGCGGTAGGCGGCCCCCGCCTGGTCGGTGTACTTGGCCTCGCCCGGCCCGGCCGAGCCGATCTCACGGGGGTCGATCGCCGCCGGGGCCCGGCGGGACCCGCCGCCGATGACGTTGAAGCAGATGTTCAGCAGGACCGCGGTCACCGCGGCGCCGATGATGCCGGAGTGGGCGATCATCTCCACCGACTCCGGCAGGAACGAGTAGAACGTCGGGTAGGCCAGCGGGATGACCGCCACCCCGAACGCGGCGGCCACCATCACCAGGTTGAGGTTGCGGGTGAAGTCCACCTTGGCCAGCGTCTTGACGCCGCTGGCGGCCACACTGCCGAACAGCACCAGGCCGGCCCCGCCCAGGACCGGTGTGGGCAGGGCGGCCATCACCCCGCCCAGGACCGGGAACATCCCCAGCAGGATGAGGATGCCCGCGCCCGTCGCCACCACGTAGCGGCTGCGGATGCCGGTCAGCGCCAGCAGCCCGATGTTCTGGGCGAACGAGCTGGTGGGGGTGGAGTTGAAGATCGGGCCGATGATCGACCCGCTCACGTCGGCGCGCAGGCCCGCGGAGATGCGCCGGGCGTCCACCTTCGAGCCGGTGATCTCGCCGACCGCGATGATGTGCGAGGCGCCCTCGGTGAGCACCACCAGCATGATCACGCACATGGTGGCGATCGCGGCGACCTCGAACCGCGGGGCGCCGAAGTAGAACACCGAGGCGGGGTTGAACACGGTGTCGGCCTCGCCGACCCGGCTGAAGTCGGCCATGCCCAGCGGCAGCGCCACCAGGGTGCCCACCAGCATGCCGAGCAGGATGGACAGCCGCCCCCAGATCCCGGGCAGCACCCGGGAGGCCACGAGGATGACGGCGAGGGTGATCCCGGCCAGGGCCAGGTTCGCCAGGGGCGCGGCCGGGACCGCGGTGCCGTCCTCGCCGGTGTGGACGCCGCCGTCCATGATCCAGCGGGCCGCCACCGGCATGAGGCTGATGCCGATGACGGTGATGATCGTGCCGGTGACGATCGGCGGGAAGAAGCGGATGAGCTGACCGAAGAACGGGGTCAGGCACAGGGCGAAGACGCCGGCGGCCAGGGAGGCGCCGAACGCCACCGGCAGGTTCTCGCCGTTCTGGCCCGCGGCCAGGGCGGTGACGGCGCTGACGGGGACGAAGGAGGCGGCGACCACGATCGGCATCTGGGCGCCGACCCGGCGGTGGCCGACGGTCTGGAGGAGGGTGGCGATCCCCGCCACCAGCAGCGCGCCGCTGACGAGTATCCCCATGGAGGCGGGGTCGTTCGCGAGCCCGGCGGCGGCTCCGATGACGAGGGCCGGGGCGACGGCACCGGCGTACATGGTGAGGATGTGCTGGATCCCGTAGACGAGCAGCAGCCGGGGCGGCAGCTTCTCGTCCTCGGGGCGCGGGGGGTGGGCGGCGTTCGTTGTGGCCGAGTCCTTCGCGGACGGACTGTTCGACATGGCCAGTTTCCAGCCTTTGTTCGGGCGACCACGGGGGTGGTCGGTCTCTCGGGCGCGTGCGCCCGGCGAATCGCACCGCCTGCGGCCCGTTGACGGGCACGGTGGAGGCGGGCAGCCCGCGGCACGGCGGGCAGGCGAGGGGTCACCTCGGACCGGTGGACGGCCCGGGGCCCGGCCGCATGTCGGGCCCCGGGGGTCGGGCGGCGGTCAGACGAAGCCGGGGACGGTCTTCCACGCGTCGCCCGGCCCGGGGGCGTCGTCGCGCTCGACGACGGCCTCGATCTTGCCGTAGGGGCGGTCGGCGGCGAAGAACACCTCGTTGGGGTTGTCCAGGCCGAACGGCGACAGGTCCACCAGGAAGTGGTGGTTGTTGGGCATGGAGAAGCGGATCTCGGCGACCTCGGGGTGCGCCTCCAGGACGGCGGTGCCCATCTCGAAGAGGGTCTGCTGGAGGGCGAGGCTGTGGGTGTTCGCGAAGGCCTCCAGGCACAGCGCGCGGATGGACGCGTAGGCCTTGTCGAAGTCGTGGTCGGTGCCGACGTAGCGCCAGCGGGCGGTGACGTCGGTGGCCAGGATGCGGTCCGTGGTCTCCTGGAGCGTGGTGTAGCGGGTCTTGGGGTACCCGTGGAACTCCGAGCCGGTGGACTTCAGGACGGTCAGGCCGGTGAAGCCGGAGACGACCCACTCGCGCCCGCCGTCCTTGGTGACGACGGTGGTGCGGGTCTCGGCTCCGCTGCGCACGAAGGAGTGGTCGTGGGGGCCGTCGGAGGTGGCGATGCGGTCCCAGGAGTACTCCTCGATCTCCTGCCGCGCGCCGTGCACGTAGTCGTGCTCGTCCACGAAGTGGCGGGCCAGGCGCAGCGCGAAGTCCTCGACGGCGCCGACGCCGCCCCACTCGCGGGCCTTGGCGTAGACCGTGTTCTTCTGGGTGTCGGTCGGCAGGCACTTGGCGTTGTCTCCGACGGTGTGGACCTCCTCCAGGTCGCCGCGCAGCTGGGACGTGACGTTGACGTCCTTGATCCGGTGGACGTCGGTCCGGCGGTCGATGTGGACGAGGCGGACCTCCGCCTTGCCGTACTGGTTGTCTCCGAGTCTGATGCCCATCAGGGTGAACTCCATCCGTGTGGATAAGTCTTCGTCGTTCGCGTGTGAACGCTGTGCGTACGAGGGAGGACCGCTGTGGTCATGCGGAAGGACCTATCACGCACCCTGAGTCTGTGATCCTGCGTGCCGCCGTGTCCTGAGGCGTTTCCTTTCCGTCGTCCGGTGCCGGGCTGTGCCCGCTCCGGGCCTCCGCTCCGCTTCGGCCCGCCGCTGCGGCGCCTCGGAGGGCGGGAGCCTTCGACCGCTCTGTCGATGTCCTCGCCCGCCCGTCGCCCACCACCGCCCCCAACGGACGGGCTGCGGCCGCGGACCTTTCCTCGAGGACGTCTCCTCCACGGTCTCCAGGACCCCGCCGGGCGCCGGAGCGCTAGGAGCCCCGGTAGGTCGAGTAGGCGAAGGGGCTGAGCAGGAGCGGCACGTGGTAGTGCGCGTCCTCCTCGGCGAGGTCGAAGACGATGGAGACCTCGGGGTAGAAGCCCCGCTGGCCGGTCGCCCCGAAGTAGGCGGCGGTGTCGAAGGTGATCCGGTGGTGCCCGGCGGCGAGCCGCTCGGGACCCAGGTCGCCGATCCGGCCGTCGCCGTCGGTGACGCCCTCGGCCACGGTCCTCCAGGAGGAGCGGCCGGCGTCGGCCGCCGCCTCCAGCCGGACGGGGACCCCGGCCGCGGGACGGCCGAGTGCGGCGTCCAGGACGTGCGTGGTGACGTGGCTCATGCGGTGGCCTCCAGGAGTTTGACCAGGCGCAGGGCGGCGATCCCGCGCAGTTCTCCGCCGACGACGGCCAGTTCGGTGTCGCGGTCGTTGGCGAGCCGCCCGACGAGGTCGGCCAGCAGGTCGCGGGGTCCGCGGCCGCTGGCGCAGACGAGGTAGATCTGCCCGAACCGCTCCTCGTACTCCTGCTGGGCGTACCGGAAGATCCGCTGGACGCGGACGGCGGCGTCGTCGGTGTCGGCGGCGAACGCGGACTGCTCGCCCCGCGACCAGGCGGCCTCGGTGTCCTTCCCCTCGGCCTTCTCCCCGATACGGGGGTGGCGGGCCAGGGCGGAGGCGACCTCGTCGGCGGTGATCTCCCGGGCGTGGGCGTCGGCCGTCTCGAGGAGGGCGGCGCGGTCGGCGTAGGGGGCGGCGGCCGCGACGGCCCGCACCCAGCGCTCCACGTCCAGGCACTGCGCGAGTTCGGCGCGCAGTTCCTCCTCCGGCAGGGCGTTCAACCGCTCCAGGCCCTGGTCGGGCCGCGGCTCCGGCTCCGCCGGGGTGCTCTCGGGCATGGGTTCTCCCGTGGCCCGGCCGAAGCCGGGCTTTCGTAGTGCAGACATGCGATTCCGTATTACGGATTGGAGGGACTCTAATTGATGGCGGTGTGACCTTGTCAACACTCGCAAGGGGCTTTCGGCGAAAAACAGGCCGATTCATGGCCTCCGCGGAAGAACGCGCGAACATGCCGGTCCGCCCGTGGCGCCCGGGGGTGCGGGGGTGGGGGGTGCGCCTCGCGGCGGGTGCCGGCCGACAGGGGTGTTGACAACCGCGGCCGCCGGGCTCACACTCAAATCATTCCTCAAAGCGAAAAGCATCTTCCACATAGTGGAAATCGAGCCGGAGGCAGTGCATGAGCCACACCCTCGGGTACACGGTGAACTGCTCCATGCTCTTCACCGAGCTGCCCCTCCACGAGCGCCCCCGGGCCGCCCGCGACGCCGGATTCGACTCCGTCGAGTTCTGGTGGCCGTTCGAGAGCGCCACCCCGCCCGGCGAGGACGTCGACGCCTTCGTCGCCTCCATCGACGCCGCGGGCGTGCGCCTGACCGGCCTCAACTTCTTCGCCGGGGCCCTGCCCGGACCCGACCGGGGCGTGCTCTCCCAGCCCGCGCGCTCCGCCGAGTTCCGCGCCAACCTCGACGTGGTCACCGCCATCGCCGAGCGCACCGGCACCACCGGGTTCAACGCCCTGTACGGCCTGCGACAGGCCGGGGTCGACCCCGCCGAACAGGACCGCCTGGCCCTGGAGAACACCGTCGCCGCGGCCGAAGCGGTCGCCCGGGTCGGCGGCACCGTCCTCATCGAGCCCCTCAGCGGGGCCGAGGACTACCCGCTCAAGACCGCCCGCGAGGGCCTCGACTTCGTCGGGAGGGCCAGGGCGGCGGGGGCGGACAACGTCGCCCTGCTCGCCGACCTGTACCACCTGGCCGCCAACGGCGACGACGTCGCCGCGGTCGTCCGCGACCACGCGGCCGAGTTCGGGCACGTCCAGATCGCCGACGTCCCCGGCCGCGGCGAGCCCGGCACCGGCGAGCTGCCCATCGACGACCTCCTCACCGCAGCCCAGAAGGGCGGATACCAGGGCCTGGTGGGCCTGGAGTACAAGCCCACCGTCCCCACCGCGCAGAGCTTCGGCCGCCTGCGCTGAGCACCGCACCGGCCGCGCCCACGGCCACAGCCACAGCCACAGCCACGAACAGGAAGGGGCATCCCGTGTCCATCCGCAAGGTCGCCTTCATCGGTCTCGGCATCATGGGCCTGCCCATGGCCGTCAACCTCGTCCGCGCCGGATACACCGTCACCGGCCACAACCTGACCCCCGACCGCGTGGACGCCCTCGTCGCCGAGGGCGGCCTGCGCGGCGGCGGGGTCGCCGGGGCGGTCGCCGACGCCGACGCCGTCATCACGATGGTCCCCGACTCCCCGGACGTCGAGGCCCTCCTCCTCGGCGAGGACGGCGTGTTCGAGCACGCCAAGCCCGGCACCCTCGTCATCGACATGAGCACCATCCGCCCCGACGTCTCCCGCTCGGTGGCCTCCGCCGGCGCCGAACGCGGCTTCCGGGTCCTGGACGCGCCGGTCAGCGGCGGTGAGGCCGGAGCGATCGAGGCCAAGCTGTCCATCATGGTCGGCGGCTCCCGTGAGGACTTCGAGGCGGCCCGGCCGCTCTTCGACGTCCTGGGCACCACCCCGGTGCTGGTCGGCCCCAGCGGCGCCGGACAGACCGTCAAGGCCGCCAACCAGCTCATCGTCGCCGGCAACATCCAGCTCCTGGCCGAGGCCCTGGTCTTCCTGGAGGCCCACGGCGTGGACACCGAGGCCGGGCTGGAGGTCCTGGGCGGCGGACTCGCGGGCAGCACCGTGCTCCAGCGCAAGGGCAGGGCCATGCGCGAGCGGAACTTCACCCCCGGCTTCCGGATCGCCCTGCACGACAAGGACATGCGCATCGTCACCGACTCCGCGCACGCCGCCGGGGTCGTGATCCCCCTGGGCGCCCAGGTCGCCCAGTACGTCGCCGCCCTCAAGCAGCAGGGCCACGGCGGCCTCGACCACTCCGCGCTGCTGAAGATCGTCGAGCAGTTCTCCGGCCGCGAGTAGCCGACCCGCGGCGGAGGAGCCGCTCCGCCGCCCGGGCCGACCCGGCGACCGCGCGTGTGGCCGCACCGCGGAACCCGCCGGGCCCGGCCCGCCCCGGTACCTCCCCCTAGCACTGAAGGAACAGCCATGGCACAGATGCCCGTGATGAACGCGGTCGTCGAGGTCTTGAAGGACGAGGGCGTCGACACCGCCTTCGGCTGCCCCGGCGCCGCCATCCTGCCCCTCTACAAGGCGCTGGAGGACGTCGGCGGGATCGAGCACCTCGTCGTCCGCCACGAGGAGGGCGCCACCCACATGGCCGACGGCTGGTCGCGCACCACCGGCAGGGTCGGGGTGGCGATCGGAACCTCCGGTCCCGCCGGGACCAACATGATCACCGGCCTGTACACCGCGATCGCCGACTCCATCCCGATCGTCTGCATCACCGGCCAGCAGCGCACCGACCTGCTGGACAAGGAGGGCTTCCAGGCCGTCGACATCGTCGAGATCGCCAAGCCCGTCACCAAGTGGGCGGTGCAGGTCAAGGAGGCGGCGACCGCCCCGTGGATCTTCCGCGAGGCCTTCCGGATCGCCCGCGAGGGCCGGCCCGGGCCCGTCCTCATCGACATCCCCGTGGACATCGCCCAGCAGGTCATCGAGTACGACCCCGCGCTGGACGCCCCGCTCAAGGTCAACACCGTCGAGCCCCACCTGCCCCGCATCGAGCGCGCCCTGGACCTGCTGCTGGCCGCCGAGCGCCCGCTCATCCTGGCGGGCGGCGGCGTCATCCTCGCCGAGGCCTCCGACGACCTGCGCGCACTCGCCGAGTACCTGCGCGTCCCGGTCCAGGTCACCCTCATGGGCAAGGGCGCCTTCGACGAGGACTCCCCGCTGTACGCGGGCATGACCGGCGTGCAGACCTCCCAGCGCTACGGCAACGCCTCGTTCCTGGAGTCCGACCTGGTCCTGGCCGTGGGCGCGCGCTTCGCCGACCGGCACACCGGGCAGATCGACGTCTACCGGGGCGAGCGGAAGTTCATCCACGTCGACATCGAGGCCACCCAGATCGGCCGGGTCTTCGAGCCCGACCTGGGCGTGGTCTCCGACGCCCGGCTCTTCCTGCGCGAGCTGCTGGCCGCGGCGAAGCGGCGCGACGCCCGGGCCGAGGTCGGGGGCTGGGTGGACCGGGTCGGCGAGCTCAGGGCCACCCTGACCCGGCGCGAGGACTTCGACAGCGTGCCGGTCAAGGCGCCGCGCGTCTACAAGGAGATCAACGAGGTCTTCGACGAGGACACCTACTTCGTCACCGCCATCGGCCTGTACCAGATCTGGGGCGGCCAGCACCAGAAGGCGTACAAGCCGCGCCGCTACCAGATCTGCGGCCAGGCCGGCCCGCTGGGCTGGGAGATCCCCGCGGCCATCGGCGTCAAGAAGGCGCTGAAGGAGACCGATCCCGACGCCGAGGTCGTCGGCATCGTCGGCGACTACGGGTTCCAGTACATGGTCGAGGAACTGGCCGTCGCCGCCCAGTACAACGTCCCCTACGTCATCATCATGCTCAACAACGAGTACCTGGGCCTGATCCGCCAGGCGTCCATCCCCTACGAGATGAACTACCAGGTGGACATCCACTACGACGAGTACGGCACCGACAACGTCAAGATCATGGAGGCGTACGGCTGCTCCGGCCGCCGCGTCTGGGAGCCCGGGGAGATCCGCGACGCCCTGGAGTGGGCCCGCAAGGAGGCCAGGTCGACCTCCCGGCCGGTCCTCGTGGAGATCATGATCGAACGCGAGGCCAACACCCCGCACGGTCCGGCGATCGACGCGGTCAAGGAGTTCGAACCGGTCCCCGGTGCCTGACGGACCTCCGCGGGCCGGGCCTTCCTTCACCTCCGGCCCGCGGTGCACAACGGCCCCTCTCCCCTCACTGGCTCGGGGGAGAGGGGCCTTCCACGCGTCCGCGGCGCGGGTCAGCCGCAGTAGGCGTCCTCCTCGCCGATGATCCGGTACGGGCAGTCGGCGTAGTCGAGCAGCCGCAGCACGGCCTCCTCGTTGCGGGCGGTCTCCCTCTCGATCACCGAGGACGGCGGGTAGAACCCGCCCTCCCAGGCCGAGCGGGGGTACATCTCGTAGGTGAAGTTGACGATGCGCTGGTCGCCCCACAGCCAGTCGTTGATCGTCCCGTCCGTGATGTACAGGTCGCTGGACTGCTGGGGCGTGTACCCGTTGGCCTCGGCCATGTGGGCGCCCAGCGCCGCGTGGGTGTCGTACTCGTCGCGGTTCATCCCCTCGGTGACGTCGGAGTAGGTGTTGCCGAACGGCCACAGGATGAGCTCGCTGTAGGTGTGGAAGTCGATGGCGGCGGTGATCTGCTGCTCGCCGTCCACCACCCGGCTCCGCACGAAGTCGGCGACCACCCGCACCTCGGGGGCGGACTCGGGGGCCGGGCCGCGGTAGGTGACGCTGCCCGGGCTGCCGGAGGAGCCGCCGCAGCAGCCCCACATGTAGTCCCAGTTGCGGTTGAGGTCGGTGCCCACCGCCGAGGTCCCGGTGTTGGGCTGGCGGTTCTTGCGCCAGTCCCGCCAGGTGCTGCCCGCCATGTCGTACTCGGAGCCGTCCGGGTTGACGTTGGGGACGATCCAGATCTCGCGCTCGTCGACCAGCCCGGTGATGCGCTCGTCGGTGCCGTACCCGTCGGTGAGCAGGTCCAGCAGGTACACGGCCATCTCGACGGTCAGGTGCTCGCGGGCGTGCTGGGCGTGGGTGAACAGCACCTCCGGCTCGTCCTCGTCGGTCGCCGCGTTGTCGCTGATCTTGACGGCGACGATGTCGCGGCCCTCGTGCGAGGTGCCGATGACGGAGGAGACGGCCAGGCCGGGGTGGTCGGCGACGACCTCGTCGACGAGGTCGAGGAGCTCGGGGTAGGTGGTGTAGCCGGGATCGGGGTTCGCGAACGTCCGCGGGACCTCCAGGGCCTCCACCCCGAAGCCGAGCGCGGCGATCTCCGCCGCGTCGTCGGGGGTGGCGGTGACCAGGACCTCGTCGGCGGCGACCTGGTCGATGGCCGCACCGGTCGAGGCGATGGCGGTGCGGTCCTGCGGAGTGCTCGCGCCGTCCACCACGTACAGGTCGTACTCGGGTTCGGCGGTGGCGCTCCCGGCGGCCAGGGTGCCGAGCATCAGGGCGGCGGCGGTCAGGGGGACGAGGGTGCGGCGGACGCCCGAGGGGATGCGGGCGCGCCGGGGGGACGGGAAACGGGTGGTCTCCACGGGATGCCTCCGTGAGCGGGGGTGAGGCGATCGGACACGGTGGCGTCATTGCAGAAGAGATCACCACGTTCTGTCAACATTCATGATCTCTAAGTCATATGTGGATGTTTGCCGCGGAAAACCCCGAAGCCCATGTCACGTCCGCCGGACCCGCTCCTGTCGTCGCGGGTACCCCGTCCCCACCCGGCCACATCCGGCCACCCGCCTACCTCGGCTGAGGCTCCCGGGCGGGGGAGAGGGCCTCGGCGACGGCGGCCTCCAGGGACAGGTCACGGCCCCCGGAGCGGGCGCGCTCGACCGCCTCGGAGCCCAGCAGGGCGCGGGCGGCGGCCAGGGCGCGGTCCACGTCGAACCGCTCCGCCTCGGGCATCGGCGCCCCCGCCTCCTCCCGGATCCGCTCGGCGCAGCCCACCAGCCGGGCCGCCGCGGCACCGTCGCCGTCCAGGGCGGCCGCCCCGGCCAGCCCCTCCAGGGCCAGCGCCACCGCACGCGGGTCCCCGCTCATGCGCGCGTACCCCAGCCCCTGGAGGTGCAGCTCCCGGGCCGCGGCGGCGTCGCCGCGCTGCTCGGCCGTGAATCCCAGCTCCGCCAGCGCGAACGCCAGCCCCGGCCGGTACCCGTCCTGGCGGTGCACCTCCAGCACCTCGCCCAGGTACTCCTCCGCGGTGTCGAGGTCGCCGCGGCGGCGGGCGGTCATCCCCAGTCCGGCCACGGTGAACCGCCGCCCCGCCCGGAAGGCCTGCTCACCGGCGATCCGCAGGGCCCGCAGGTTGTGCCGGTCGGCCCCGTCCAGGTCCCCGGTCAGCATGTGGACCCGGGCCAGGCGGCCCAGTTCGTCCACCACCGTCGGCCACAGCCCCAGGCCCTCCGCGAGTCCCAGGGCGCTGCGGTGCCGGTGCGCGGCCTCGGCGTAGGACCCCTCGATCCCCGCGACCACGCCCAGCAGGCTGTGCGCCCGGGCCTCGCCCCACGGTTCCCCGGTGCGGGAGAACAGCGCCAGGCTCCGGTCCGCGTCGCGGCGGGCGGGTCCCAGGTCGCTGCGCCGCAGTGCCCGCCATCCGCGCAGGTGGAGCACGAAGGCCGTCCACCACGGGTCGCCCTCCGCCTCGAACGTCCGCAGGGCCTCCGACAGCCGGTCGTCGGGCCAGGTGTCCGGGACGAGGCCCGTGCCGACGCTGTCGGAGAGGGCCGTCATGAACACCAGCAGGGTCTCCGCGCGGGCCCGGGTCCGGGGGTCGGACGGCCTCTCGGCGGTCCACAGCGCCTCGCGCGCCGGTCCGCGCCCGGGTTCGCCGACGCACTCGGCCGCCCCCAGCGCGGCGTGCCACAGCAGGGCCTCGGTCCGGTCGGCGGGGTCCGCCGGGCCCGGTACCTCCAGTGCCCGCGACAGCAGCCGGTACCCCTCCCGGTACCGGCCCCTCAGGTACCAGAACCAGCCGTGGCGGGCGGCGACGCGCAGCGCGATGTCCGGGTGCCCGTGGTCGGCCGACCACTCGATCGCCGTCCGCACGTCGGTGGCCTGCCGGTCGGCGTCCTGCTGGTGCGGATCCAGGGTGAAGTCCGCCGCCTCGCCCCGCTCCCGGCCCTCGGCGATGTGCCGCGCGTAGCGGTGCCACACGCGGTCCTCCTCTCCGGCGGCGGCCAGCCGCTCCGCGGCGTAGGCGCGGATCGTCTCCAGCAGCCGGTACCGGGTGCCCTCACGTCCGACCGCGACCAGGGACCGGTCCACCAGCCCGGCCAGGATCCCGGCGACGTCGGCCGTCGCGACCCCCGGCCCGCCGGCGGGGTCGGCGGCGATCGTCTCCGCCGTCTCCAGCGTGAACACGCAGGTGGGAACGGACAGGCGGCGCAGTACCGCCTGCTCGGGGCCGGTCAGCAGCCGCCAGCTCCAGTCGACCGTCTCCCACAGGGTGCGCCTGCGGTCCTGGCCGCCCGCCCCCAGGACCCGGAAGCGGTCGTGCAGCCGGTCGGCGAGCCGGTGCACCCCCAGGGAGCGCACCCGGGCCGCGGCCAGTTCCAGGGCCAGCGGGAGCCCGTCGAGGTGGCGGCAGATCGCGGCCACCGCCTCCGCGTTCCCCGCGTCCACGGTGAAGCCGGGCACCGACGCCGCGGCCCGCCGGGCGAACAGGACCGCCGCGTCGGAGGCGGCGACCTCCTCCGCCGAGCTCCCGGAGGGCAGACCCAGCGGCTCCACCTGGTGCAGGCGCTCGCCGGGCAGGCCCAGCGGCTCCCGGCTGGTGGCCAGGACCCGCAGCCCCGGCGCGGCCCCGAGCAGGCGCCCCACCAGGTCGGCCACCGGGGCGACCAGGTGCTCGCAGTTGTCCAGCACGAGCAGGGCCGGACCGGAGCCCAGGGACTCGGCGATGCGCGCGGTCACCGACCGGGGCCGGGAGGTCCGGGACGTCTCGTCCTGGAGGCCCAGCACGGCCGCGACCTCCTCGGCGACCCCGTCGCCGGCGTCGGCTCCGCGCCCCGACAGCTCCACGAACCACACCGGGCCGAACCGGCCGTCGCCGTCGGCGACCGAGGCCAGGGCCATCGAGGTCTTGCCGACACCGCCGGGCCCCAGCAGCGTGGTCAGGCGCGACTCCGCGAGGTCGCGCCGCACCGCGGCGACGCAGGCATCCCTGCCGACCAGGTCGGTCAGCGGCGCGGGCACCGAGCCCCGGGGCCGGTCCGCGGGGACGGGGGCCGCCTCGGGGGACGTGGCGTTCGGGTGGCGGGCGGGCCCGGGGCGGGCCGGTGCGGCCGGAGCCAGGTCGGACGACTGGGCGAGGATGTCCGCGTGCAGCCGGGTGACCTCCGGCCCGGGGTCCACACCGAGCTCCTCGGCCAGCAGCTCCCGCAGCTCCCGGTGGCTCTCCAGGGCCTCGCCCTGGCGGCCCGCGCGGTACAGGGCGAGCATGTGCGCCGCCCGCAGCCGCTCCCGGACCGGGTGCTCGCGCACCAGGTCGCCGAGCTCGGCGACGAGTTCGGGGCCCTCGCCCAGCTCCAGCCGGGCCCGGGCGCGGTCCTCCAGGGCTGCCAGGCGCATCTCCTCCCAGCGGGCCAGCGGTGCCGCGGCGAAGGCCGCGTCGGCGTGGTCGGCCAGGGCCGGGCCGCGCCACTGCTCCAGGGCCTCGTCCAGCAGGCGCACCCGCTCCCGGGGGCCGCCGGGCCGGGCCCGGGCGACGAGCGCCTCGAACCGGTCGGCGTCCAGGGCGTCGGCGTCCACGCGCAGCCGGTAGCCCGAGGGGCCCGACTCCACCCGGGAGCGGAACCCCGGCTCGCCCCGGTCCAGGGCGCCGCGCAGCCGGGACACCGCGGTCTGCACCGCTGCGGCCGGGTCGGGCGGCGGGGCGTCCCACAGCTCTTCGACCAGCCGGTCGACCGACACCGCCTCGCCGCGGTGGACGAGCAGCAGTGCCAGCAGGGCGCGCACCTTGGCACCCGGCACGCCTACGGACGCGCCTCCGTCGGTCCACACGGCCAGCGGCCCCAGCACCCCGAATCGCATACCGGAGAGCCTATACGCGGGGGTCCGCGCGCTCCGCGCCGCGAGGTGGGCCCGGTCACGACAGCGGACGGACAGCGGACGGCAAGGGGTCGGACGGCGCCCCGGCCTACGTTCGAACCGTTCCCGAGGGCGGAGCCCTCACCCAGACACCCCGGAGGTTCCCGTGAACGAGTCCCTGTTCGAGCCGGTCAAGATCGGCCGCAACGAGGCCGCCAACCGCCTGTTCATGGCCCCGATGACCCGGTCCCGCGCCTACGGCGGCCGCCCGGACGGCCGCGTCGCCGAGTACTACGGCCAGCGCGCGTCCGCCGGACTGATCATCACGGAGGGCATCCAGCCCAGTGTGCGCGGCCAGGGCTACATCGACACCCCGGGCCTGCACGACGCCGCGCAGGTGGAGGCCTGGAAGCCCGTCACCGACGCCGTCCACGAGCGCGGGTCGCTGATCTTCGCCCAGATCATGCACACCGGCCGGATCGGCCACCCGGTCCTGTACCCGGACGGCGGCCTGCCGGTGGCGCCGTCCCCGGTCGCCTCCGGCGAGCAGCTCTTCGACGGGTCGGGCATGGTCCCGCACCCGGTTCCCCGGGAGCTGACCGTCGCGGAGATCCGCGAGGTCGTGGACGACTTCGCCACGGCGGCCGAGAACGCCGTCGCCGCCGGGTTCGACGGGGTGGAGCTCCACGGGGCCAACGGCTACCTGATCAACCAGTTCCTCTCGGACGAGTCCAACCGCCGCACCGACGAGTACGGCGGCGACGCCGAGCGCCGCTCCCGGTTCGCGATCGAGGTGGTGGACGCCGTCGCCGACACCATCGGCGCCGACCGCACCGCGCTGCGGATCTCCCCGTCCAACGGCTACAACGGCATCTCCCAGAGCGACCCGGTCGGGCAGTACACGACCCTGCTGAGGGGGCTGGCCCACCGCTCCGACCTGGCCTTCCTGCACACCGCGCAGATCGGCGGGGACGAGCACACCCCGCTGCTCCGCCGCCTGTGGGAGGGGACGCTGGTGGTGAACCCGGCGACGGGGCTGGACCTGTCGAGCGTGGAACCGGCCCTGGAGCGGGGCGCCGACGCGGTGGCCCTGGGCGCGGCCTGGCTGGCCAACCCCGACCTGGACGCGCGCCTGCGCTCGGGCGCCGACCTCAACGAGCCGGACCCGGCCACCTTCTACGGCGGCGACCACACCGGCTACACCGACTACCCGTACCTCGCCGGCGCCTGACCCCCGGCCGGGGCGCCCCTCCACCCGGGGGGCGCCCCGCCGCCGTCGCGCCCCGGGGCGTCCTCCGCCCGGCGGTCGGGGGCGGGGCGGTGCTCCCGCGGGCCGCGGGGCCGCGGGCCGTCGCGCCGGTTCGAGCGGGATGGAGGCCGGGGCCCTTCGGCGCCGACCGGAGAAGAGAAATCCCGCCGGGGGACCGGCGCGACCGTCGGCCGCGGCTTACGTGTGAACGGCGCGGAACGACGGCGGCCTCGGGTGTTGGCCGCACCCTGGATCCCCCGGCGGGACTCGAACGACCCCCCTAGCACTGAAGGGTTCGTCCCAATGGTACAGACCTCTCCGGCATATCTCGAGATCGAGGTATCGGTTGTCTCGAAATCGAGACTCCTGCGGAGGGGCGGATGAATCCCGGACCCGCGCGCGTTGGGGAAGGCGCAGGTCACGTGACACTCGTCCCATCATGTGGACAGGGAGTTCCAGCATTTCCGGGCCTTCTGCTAGCGTGGCCCCATCATGCTGTGCGAGCTGCTCCTTCTTAGCGGCCGCGGCGGGGGTCGTTAGTACGGGTCGGCTCCCTCGCCGCGGGGCTTCGGCTTGTCCACGGTCGGCCATTGACCACGCCCAGCGAATCCGAGGAGCCACCGCAATGGTGCCCCAGCAGCAGACCTCCCCCATGCCCTTCCAGCGCTACGCGCCCTTCAAGCCGGTCGACCTGCCCGACCGCACCTGGCCGTCCAGGACCATCACGCAGGCGCCCCGGTGGCTGTCCACCGACCTGCGCGACGGCAACCAGGCCCTGATCGAGCCGATGGACCCCGCCCGCAAGCGCGAGATGTTCGCGCTGCTGGTCAGGATGGGCTACAAGGAGATCGAGGTCGGCTTCCCCGCCGCCAGCCAGACCGACTTCGACTTCGTGCGCTCCCTGATCGAGGGCGACCTGATCCCCGACGACGTCCAGATCTCGGTCCTGACCCAGGCCCGCGAGGACCTGATCGAGCGCACCGTGCAGAGCCTGGTCGGCGCCAAGCGCTCCACCGTCCACCTGTACAACGCCACGGCGCCGACCTTCCGCCGCGTCGTCTTCAAGGTGGACCGCGAGGCCTGCAAGGCCATCGCCGTCGAGGGCACCCGCCACGTCATGCGCTTCGCCGAGCAGTACCTGGGCGACACCGAGTACTTCGGCTACGAGTACTCGCCCGAGATCTTCATCGACACCGAGATCGACTTCGCCCTGGAGGTCTGCGAGGCGGTCATGGACGTATGGCGTCCGGGCCCCGGCCGCGAGATCATCCTGAACCTGCCCGCCACCGTCGAGCGCTCCACCCCCAACGTCTACGCCGACCAGATCGAGTGGATGAGCCGCAACCTGTCGCGGCGCGAGCACGTGGTCGTCTCCGTGCACCCGCACAACGACCGCGGCACCGGGGTGGCCTCCGCCGAGCTGGCCGTCATGGCCGGCGCCGACCGCGTCGAGGGCTGCCTGTTCGGGCACGGCGAGCGCACCGGGAACGTCTGCCTGGTCACCCTGGGCCTGAACCTGTTCAGCCAGGGCGTCGACCCGCAGATCGACTTCTCCGACATCGACGAGATCCGCCGCACCGTCGAGCACTGCACCCAGCTGCCCGTGGCCCCCCGCCACCCCTACGGCGGCGACCTGGTGTACACCGCCTTCTCCGGCTCCCACCAGGACGCCATCAAGAAGGGCTTCACCGCCCTGGAGGAGGCCGCCCGGGCGGCCGGGGTCCCCGTCGAGGAGTACGGCTGGGACGTGCCCTATCTGCCCATCGACCCCAAGGACGTCGGCCGCAACTACGAGGCCGTCATCCGGGTCAACAGCCAGTCCGGCAAGGGCGGCGTCTCCTACATCATGCAGCGCGACCACTCCCTGGACCTGCCGCGCCGCCTGCAGATCGAGTTCTCCCAGGTCATCCAGAAGTTCACCGACGCCGAGGGTGGAGAGTTCTCCGGCGAGCGCATCTGGGAGATCTTCTCCGACACCTACCTGCGCGAGGACGGCCCGGTCGCCGTCCTGGCGCACCGCTCCACCACCGACGCCGAGGGCACCTACCGCATCGAGGCCGACGCCCGGGTCAAGGGCGAGATCCGCGAACTGACCGGCACCGGCAACGGACCCATCTCCGCCTTCTGCGACGCCCTGGCCGACGTCGACGTCAAGGTACGGGTCATGGACTACGTGGAGCACTCCATGGGCGCCGACGGCGACGCCCGCGCCGCCGCCTACGTCGAGGCCGAGATCGAGGGCCGCGTGGTGTGGGGCGTGGGCATCCACAGCAGCATCACCACCGCGTCGCTGCGCGCCCTGTGCAGCGCCATCGGCCGCGCCTGACACACGGACGCACGGGGCCCGCGGCACCGCCGCGGGCCCCCGCCCGTCACAGGGTCCCGAACGGCCCCGGGTCCGGTCCGCCCGCCAGGGCGGCGAAATCCCGGTTCAGCCCCACCAGCTCGGCGACCGGCACCGGCCGCCGCCGCACCGCGGCCGGATCACCGGCCGCCTCCCGGGTCCACAGGAACGGGTCCGCCGCCAGTCCGAGGTCCGGGGCCAGGCCCGCGACCGCCCGGCGCCAGCCCGGCCAGCGCAGGTCGGCGTAGAAGTTCTCCAGGTTGTGCTCCTGGAGCATCCACAGCAGCCACGAGGAGTAGGCGGCCTCCAGCGGCTCCCACCGCAGGCTGTCGGGGGCGAAGTACACCATCTCACCGGGCCTGCCCGGATACCGGTCGTCCTCGCAGGCCGGGCCGTTGAGTGCGAACACCCCGCCCAGCACGTCGTGCCCCACCACGAGCCGCACCGGGGGGCCGTGCACCACGGCCGCGCTCAGGTCGTTGACCTCGCCCAGCCCCGCCAGGCCCGGGCCGCCGCCCCCGTGCACCCGCAGCCAGCCGTCGTCCACGAGCAGGCCGCCGCTCTCCAGCGCCATCGCGCCCAGGAACGACCGGGCGGTCACCTGCAACCGGTGCAGGCAGGTCCGCCCCCGCCCGGGGTCCCCGGGCAGCGCCCGCACCGGGACCCGGGACCGTTCCAGGTGCCCGAGCACCTGCGGCCACCCGGGCCGGTCCACCTCGATCAGCTCACTGAGCTCGCGCACCCGTGCCCTCCCGCCCGCGGCGAACGTCTTCGATACCGTGCCGCTCACCCTAGTACCGGCCCCGGACACGTCGCCCGCACGACCGGGAACCCCCGTCCGCCGTGGTTCCCGCGGTGACGGGGTTCCGGGCGGGGTGCCCGCCGGGGCATCCGGCGGACCCTCCGGACGCCCGTTCCCGCGGCCGGGGCCGGAGGGGGCGCGGTGCGGCGGCCGGACGCGGCGGTGCCGTATCCGGGTCCGCGCCCACCGGTGACCTGCGGCCCCCCGGAGGCACTGTCCCCCGAGGCGGCGCCGCGCACCGCCGTCCCCGCTCGCCGCCGTCCTCGAGCCCTCCGGCGCCGAGCGCGACGTGTACTCCGCGGACCTCCCCGGGACCCCCGACACCGTCGGGTTCCGGCTGGAACGCCCGGTCCGGGCGCTCACCGACCCGGAGCGGCGGAACCGCCCCCCGGCCTCCGGTGACGCCGCCCGGCGAGGCCTCCGCGCCGGGCGGCCAGGCCCCCCGGACCGACCTCCGGGGCTCCGGGAGCGTGCGCTCCGGCGGCCCGGTCGGCCCGATGGCGGACCGCGGCGCCCGCGTGCGCGGGGCGGGGCCGCACCCGGCGGGATACGGCCCCGCCCGTCGCCGGACTACTCCCAACCGAACATCTGGGTCCAGGCGTTGCCGGACTCGCCGACGCCGATGGCCACCAGGCCGCAGTTGAGGATGTTGGCGCGGTGCCCCGGGCTGTTCATCCAGGAGTCCATCACCTGGGCGGCGCTGGTCTGGCCCTTGGCGACGTTCTCGGCGCCCCAGGCGTCGTAGCCGTGGCGGCGGGCCCGGTCCCCGGGGCCCTCGCCCTCCGGGTTCTCGTGGCTCATGTAGTCGCGCCGGTCCATGTCCTCGCTGTGCTCCTGGGCGGCCGCGGTGAGCCGCCTGTCCACACGCAGGGTGCCGCACCCGGCCCCGGCGCGCTCGGCGTTGACCAGGCGGACCACCTCGTCGGTGACGGCGGAGGCACCCGCGCCGCCCTGGCCGCCGTTGCCGCCCCCACCGTTGCCGTTGCCGTTACCGCCTCCGGCGCTCCCGCCGCCGCCCGCGGCGCTGCCGCGGTCCGCGTCCCCTCCTGCGGACTCCTCGGAGTCCTCTGGTGAGGACGAGGCGGTGACGCCGGCGCTCTGCGGCTCGATGTCCCCCGACGGGGTGTGCTCCGCCGCCGGCGCGTCCGGGGACACGAAGAAGTCCGGGTCCTCCGACGCCTCCGGTACCGCCGGCGGCTCGGTGCTGACGGACGAGGCCGAGCCCTCCGGCAGTGCCGACCCGTCCGCGGTGGTCCGGAACGGGTTCAGTTCCTCACCGGCCCCCGTGACCAGAAGCGTTCCGGCCAGTGTCAGGCCGACGGGCACCGCGGCCAGCGTGACGGCCAGGGGCACCGGCCGTCTGCGCTGCGAGCGCCGGGTGCTGGCCCGTCGTTTTCCTCGACGACCACGCGCCATAATCGCTCTCCTCCGGTATGTGCGGGTTACGGGCGGATCGACCACCCGAAGCGGGGTTCGTACCCTCGGGCGGTTCTCGGTTCGCCCATGGCCACGTGAGATCTCGGTGGCTCCGGAATAGGGGGCCGGGCCACGGCGTGGCGGCGCCGGGGATGCCGCGGGGGAAGGGCGGCGGGCCCGACGAGTGATATCTAGCGCGTGAGAGTAGACCAAATATCTTGAAAAGGGAATCCAAAACGTGATCAACCTGGTCAAGGCGGTGCGCGTCGTGCACATGTGGTCGATCCCGGCGCAAGGACGGTCACCGGTATCCGCGACAATGGGGGAGTGAGCCTCTACCGTGACGAGGGCGTCGTCCTGCGCAACCAGAAGCTGGGCGAGGCCGACCGCATCATCACCCTGCTGACCCGGCGCCACGGCCTGGTCCGGGCGGTGGGCAAGGGGGTGCGGCGCACCCGGTCGCGGTTCGGCGCCCGGCTGGAGCCGTGCACCCACGTCGACCTGCAACTGCACACCGGCCGTACCCTGGACGTCGTCACCCAGGCCGAGACCGTCCGCGCCTACGGCGAGGCGATCGTCGCCGACTACTCCCGCTACACCGCCGCCACAGCGATGCTGGAGACCGCCGAGAAGGTCGTCGCCGTCGAGAAGGACCCGGCCCTGCGCCAGTTCCTCCTGCTCCTGGGAGCGCTGCGCACCCTGGGCGAGGGCTCGCACGACGCCCGGCTGGTCCTGGACGCCTACCTGCTCCGCTCCCTGGCCGTGGCCGGGTACGCGCCGGCGCTGACCGAGTGCGCCCGCTGCGGCGGCCGCGGGGAGCACCGCTCCTTCGCGATCCACGCGGGCGGAACGGTGTGCACGGTGTGCCGCCCGCACGGCAGCGTGCACCCCTCGCCCGAGACCGTCCGCCTCATGTCCTCCCTGCTCGGAGGCGACTGGGCGGCGGCGGACGCCAGCGACCCCCGGCACCGCTCCGAGTGCAGCGGGCTGGTCGCGGCGTACCTACAGTGGCATCTGGAAAACGGAATCCGATCACTGCGCCACGTGGAGCGTTCTTGAGTCTGTTCAGCTTCGACACCGGTAACCGGCGGGAGTACACCGCGCCCGTCCCGCACGAGAGCGGGGCGCGCCCTCCCGAGATCCCCGCCGACCTGGTGCCCCGGCACGTCGCCGTGGTCATGGACGGCAACGGCCGCTGGGCCAAGCAGCGCGGCCTGCCGCGTACCGAGGGCCACAAGGCCGGTGAGGCGTCCCTCTTCGACGTCATCGAGGGCGCCCTGGAGTTGGGCATCCCGAACCTCTCGGCGTACGCCTTCTCCACGGAGAACTGGAAGCGCTCCCCGGAGGAGGTGCGCTTCCTCATGGGCTTCAACCGCGACGTCATCCGCCGCCGCCGCGACGAGCTGCACGCCCGCGGGGTGCGCGTCACCTGGGCGGGCCGCTCCGGCATGCTCTGGAAGAGCGTCATCAAGGAGCTGCGCGACGCCGAGGAGATGACCCGCGACAACACCGCGCTCACCCTCCAGTTCTGCGTCAACTACGGCGGCCAGGCCGAGATCGTCGACGCCGTGCGCGCCCTGGCCCGCAGGGTCGCGGCCGGGGAGGTCTCCCCGGAGAAGATCACCGAGGAGACCCTCTCCCAGAACCTGTACTCGCCCGAGGTCCCCCCGGTGGACCTGTTCCTGCGCTCCTCGGGCGAGCAGCGGCTGTCCAACTTCCTGCTCTGGCAGTCCGCCTACGCCGAGTTCGTCTTCCTGGACACGCTCTGGCCCGACTTCGACCGCCGCGACCTGTGGCGGGCCTGTGAGATCTACGCACGCCGGGACCGCCGCTACGGCGGCGCCGAGCCGAACCCCGTGGCCGGGTCCCGGCAGGAGGAGGAGAAGAAGTGATGGCGGATCAGGAAACCCCGCTGCTGCGTCCGGGCATGTCCCTGGTCTCGATCGGCGACAGCTTCACCGAGGGCGTGGGGGACCCCTACCCGGACGGCTCCGGCTTCCGCGGCTGGGCGGACCGGGTGGCCGAGCACCTCGCCGACCACCTGGGGGAGATCCGGTACGCCAACCTCGCCGTGCGCGGCAAGCTGATGCGCCAGATCGTCACCGACCAGCTGCCCCCGGCCCTGGAGATGGCCCCGGACGTGGTCACCCTGTGCGCGGGAGGCAACGACCTGCTGCGCCCGGCGGGGGACCCGGAGCGGATGGCCAGGATCCTGGACGGCACGGTGTCCCGGCTGCGGGCCAACGGGTCGCAGGTCGTGCTGTTCACCGGCGTGAACATCGCCACCGGGTACATGCGCGGCACCATCGGCCTGTTCGCCCGCTACTACATGAACGTCCGGGCGATCGCCGACAGGTACGGCTGCCTCCTGGTCGACCAGTGGTCGATGAAGGTGCTCACCGACGGCCGCGCCTGGGACGCCGACCGGCTGCACATGTCCCCCGAGGGCCACCGCCGCCTGGCGCTGCGGGTGGCCGAGGTGCTGGGCGTCCCGGTCGCCGAGCGCTGGGACGAGCCCTGGCCCGAGGCGGAGCCGGTGGGCCGCACCGCGGCGCTCAGGGAGGACCTGACGTGGGTGCGGGAGTCGCTGGGGCCGTGGATCGGGCGCCGCCTGACCGGCCGCTCCTCCGGTGACGCCGTGACCGCCAAGCGCCCGGAGCTGGCGCCCCTCACCAAGGAGAGGTGACCCCGTCCCGAAGCCGCTCACGGAGGGCGCGCCCGGGTGGTGGTCCGCGGCCTCCGGGGCCGGGCGGGGTGTGACGTCACGCTCAAAACCCGGAAAACCGGAAACCTACTGTCGCGTAACCATGGCGCGAAGTTGCATCATCACTCACCATGAGCGGCTTTGGGACGAACGACCTCACCACCAGGGACATCCTGTCCTACGTCGCCCTCGGTGACAGCTTCACCGAGGGCATGAGCGACCCCTACCCGGACAGCGACAGCGTGCCCAACGGCCGCTACCGGGGCTGGGCGGACCGGGTGGCCGAACACCTCGCCGACCACGTCGGCGAGGTGCGCTACGCCAACCTCGCCGTTCGCGGCAGGCTGATCCGGCAGATCGTCGACGAGCAGCTGCCCCGCGCGGTCGAGCTCTCCCCCGACCTCATCACCATCTGCGCGGGCGGCAACGACATCATCCGCCCCGGGGCGGACCCCGACGCCGTGGCGGTGGTCTTCGCAGAGGCCATCGCCGAGCTGTCCCGCACCGGCGCGCGCATCGTGATCTTCACCGGATTCGACACCAACTGGCAGCCGGTCATGCGCCACCTGCGCGGCAAGATCGCCACCTACAACATGCACCTGCGCGCCATCGCCGACCGCTACGGCTGCGACGTGGTGGACGTGTGGAGCATGCGGGTCCTGGACGACGCGCGGGCCTGGAACTGGGACCGCCTCCACCTCTCCCCGGAGGGCCACCGCCGCCTGGCGCTGCGCGTGTGCGAGGTCCTGGGCGTTCCGGTCGAGGGCGACTGGAACGAGCCGTGGCCGCCCGCCGAGCCCCGCGACTGGCGGGTCGCCCGCCAGGAGGACCTGCACTGGGCCCGCGAGTTCCTGATGCCGTGGATCCACCGCCGGCTGACCGGCCGCTCCTCCGGTGACAACGTCACCGCCAAGCGCCCGGCCCTGGAGCCCCTGCGCCGGGACCGCTGACCGCGCACCGGCCGCCGGGGGCGCTCCACCCGGCGGCCCCGGCGGGCGCGGTCACCACCGCGCCCGCGCCGGGGCCGCACGCGTGTCCGCCCGCACGGTCCCTGCGGGGGCCTCGTCCGGGAAGGGTCCGCCTCCGCGGCGGACCCGGGTCCCGTTCCCTCAGGAGGCCTCGGAGCAGGACGCGCAGGTCCCGAAGATCTCCACGCTGTGAGTGACACTGGTGAACCCGTGGGCCTCGCCCATCTCGGCGGCCCAGCGCTCCACGGCCGGGCCCTCCACCTCCACCGCTGTGGAGCACACCCGGCACACCAGGTGGTGGTGGTGGCTCTCGCTGCCGCAGGCGCGGTAGACGGCCTCGCCCTCGTCGGTGCGCAGGACGTCGATCTCCCCGGAGTCGCTCAGCGCCTGGAGCGCCCGGTAGACCGTGGTCAGGCCGATCTTGGAACCCTCGGCGCGCAGGTCCGCGTACAGGTCCTGGGCGCTGCGGAAACCGCTGGACGCGTTCAGCGCCCGACGGACCGCCTCGCGTCGTGTCGTCGTCGTGTTCAACGGCTCACCCTCCCCGGATCGCTCTCGGGCATCGTACCGGCCGCGGCGGCCACCACCGGTGGCCGGGTGTTCGCGTCCCTGCGCCCCGAGGCCCGGCGCAGCACCCCTCCCACGCCCACGGCCACCACGAAGACGGCCAGGGCCAGCAGGACGATCGTGGCGCCCGGGGCCAGGTCGGCGTAGAACGCGGTGCTCAGCCCGCCCAGTGAGGACAGCAGGCCGATCACCACCGCCAGCGACATCGTCACCCGGAAACTGCGGGTCAGCTGCTGGGCGGCGACCACCGGCACGATCATCAGGGCGCTCACCATGAGCAGCCCCACCACCCGCATCGCGATCACCACGGTCAGCGCCGCGGTGACCGCCAGCAGCACGCTCAGGAAGCGCACCGGGAGCCCGTGCGCCCGGGCCACCTCCTCGTCCTGGCAGAGCACGAACAGCTCGCGGCCGAACACCGCCACCACCGCGGCCACGCCCACCGCGAGCACCGCGACGACCCACAGGTCCTCCTCGCTCACGGTGCTCACCGAACCGAACAGGAACCCGGTCAGGGTGGCGTTGCTCGCCCCCGGCGTCAGCCCGATCAGGAGCACGCCGCCCGCGATGCCGCCGTAGAACAGCAGCGCCAGGGCCACGTCGCCGCTGGTGCGGGTGCGCACCCGCACCACCTCGATGAGGACCGCCCCGATCATCGACACGACCGCCGCGGAGAGCAGCGGGGAGGTGCCGGTGAGCAGGCCGAGGGCCACACCGGTCAGGGCGACGTGCCCGATCCCGTCGCCCAGCAGCGCCAGGCGCCGCTGGACCAGGTAGGTACCGATGACCGGCGTGATCAGGCCGACCAGTACCGCGGCGACCAGCGCCCGCCGCATGAACTCGTACTGGAGGAGGTCAATCACGGCCGGGCACCTCGAGTCGCATCAGGTCCGCGGGGGAGGGCAGCTCGGCCGCCCGCGGGTCGGGGTCGTTGGGGTCGGGATGGGGGTGCTGGTGCTCGTGGCCGGGCCTGGCGCACTCGCCGGTCGGCGCCGGCGGGGTGCCGTCGTGCACGATCCGGCCCGACTCCAGCACCACGGCGCGTTCGATGACCTCCTCCAGCGGCCCCAGCTCGTGCAGGACCAGGACCACGGTGGCCCCCCGCTCGCGCAGGCGGGCGATGGTGCGGGCGAGCGCGCGCTGGTTCTCGGCGTCCACCCCGGCCATCGGCTCGTCCATGACGAAGGTGTCGGGGTTCCCGGCCAGGGCGCGGGCGATGAGCACGCGCTGCTGCTGGCCGCCGGAGAGCTCGCGCACCGATGCCCGGGCCAGGTCGGTCAGGCCGACGGCGGCCAGGGCGTCGTCCACCGCGGCCCGGTCGGCGCGGGTGGGCAGCGACAGCCGGCGGCGGGCCGCGACCTGGCCGGAGGCGACGATCTCGCGCACCGTGGCGGGCACGGCGCCGCCCGCGGTGAGCCGCTGGGGCACGTAGCCGATCCGCCGCCAGTCCCGGAACCGGGACAGCGGGGTGCCGTGGACGCGGATTCCGCCGGAGGTGAGGGGCACGATGCCGAGCATCGCGCGCATGAGGGTGGACTTGCCCGACCCGTTGGGGCCCAGGACGGCCACGGTCCCGCCCGCGGGTATCGCGACGTTCACCCCGTCCAGGACGGGGACCCCGTCGTAGGCGACACGGGCGTCGACGGCCTGGAAGGCGGGTGGGACGGACTCGTCCCTGATCTGGGCGGACACGCCACCATTATCACGAAAACGAAAATGATTGTCAAAACGCCCGGCCTCAGGGTGATAACAGTTCAGAAACCCAGGAGCCGGGCCACCGCCAGGACCGCGATCACCGCCACGACCAGCACCCTCGGAGCCCGCTGCCGGGAATCCAGCGAGGGCCAGGCCAGGAAGGCCAGCCACGCCAGGAACAGCGCCACCGGCAGCAGGCAGAGCGCGCCCGCCAGCCCCGGGGCCAGCAGTCCCGCCACGAACAGCACGCCCAGCAGCAGCGGCGTCAGCCACCGCGGCGACCGGTGCAGCCACACCAGCGGTACCGCGCTGCGCCGCTCCACCGCCCGGCGCACCGGTCCCGCGCCCGGCGTGTACAGGGAGTCCCCCGGGGGGAGGGGGCGGCCCTCGTCTTCCATCCGCTTCTCGTCACCGTGTTCGGGAGGGGTCATGGGGGTCCGTTCAGTCCAGGGGGCCGTCACATCGCTCCGGGGCCGTCACCGCCGCGGCGTCCCGGCGGGTTCCCCGGCCACCGTCGTCACCCGACCGATACCCGCGCGGAGCACCCGATTCCCCCTCCTGTGATAATCCTGAAGCGAAACCCTAGTGCAGGGCTCCGGTACGCCGCCGAGGTCGACCCCGGCCGGTCTCGTACCACCTCCCCGTCCCCCGGAGGGCACCCCCGTCGGGGGAGCTCTCACCCAGGGTGAACAGAGAACCACAGCAAGCACCGACCGCCGTTCCCGTCCACGCGCGAGCCGCATCTGCCGGGTCCCGCACGCTGCCCGCGGCAGCGAACCCTCCGGAGGGTGTCAACTTCCGTGCCCGAACCGACAGTCATCGTGACGTTCGACGTCACCGAGCCCCATCTCCAGCACTGCCTCGACTCCCTGGCCCGACAGACCGGGCTCCAGGGGGACGGAGACCCCGCGTCCGGTGCGGACGCGGGGATCGAGGTCGTCCTCGTCCCCGTCCGCCCCGCGCCCCGCGTCGGGCCCCCCGGCGGCCCCGCCGCCGGGCGGGGGACCGAAGTCCTCCCGGACGAGGAGGAGAACGAGAACGGGGGCGAACAGGACGAGGCCGCTCCCGCAGAGGCGAACGGCGCTCCCGCGGAGGAGGACGGCCAGGGGGACGAGGCCGTCGACCAGGCCCAGGACGCCCTGGCCGTCGCCGCCGCGTTCGCCGCCGCTCCCCCCGCCGGGATCACCGCCGTCCTCCTGGCCGACGACCCCGCGCCGGACGCGCCCGCCGCCCGCGCACGGGGCGCCGCGGCCGCCCGCGGCGGGCACCTGCTCTTCCTGGAGGGCTGCGACGCCCTCACCGGCTACGCCCTCTCCTACATGCTGGGCACCGCCCTGGACAGCCGCTCCGACCTGGTCGTCGGCAACGTCCACACCTTCGACGAGCTCGGTGCCGCCCCCTCCAAGCGCCACCGCCGCCACTGCTCCCGCCAGCGCCTGGCCGAGGACCCCCGGAACATCCCCGGCCTGGCCTCGGACGGGGACCCCGGCAACAAGCTCTGGCGGCGCGACTTCTGGAACTCCCTCACCGACCACGGCCTGCACCCCGACGACGCCGACCTGGGCCTGCGCCGCGCGGCCATGTCCGCCCGCGCCGTCGACGTCCTGCCCGGCACCACCCTGCTCAAGCGCCGCCGCGAGCGGGAGGCGCTCCCCCTGGACGAGGAGACGCTCACCCGCAGGCTGGGCGCCATGACCCGGCTCGCCGAGGGCCTGGCCTCCCACGACCGCGACCTGTGGGACCGCACCCTCCTCCAGGGCGAGCTGCACCGCCTCCTGATGCGGCTCGATGACGCCGACGAGGCGACCCGCGCCACCGCCGTCGCCCTGGTCAACGCCTACCTCGACCACGTGCCCGCGCGCCTGTTCGACGGGCTCGGAGTCCTGGACCGCCTGCTGTACCACCTGGTCCGCAAGCACCGCGTCGAGGACGTGCTGGAGGTCGCCACCTTCGCCAAGAGCGTCGAGATCAAGAAGGCCACGCTGGTCCGGCGCGGGTTCGGCTACTACATCCGCTACCCCTTCTTCGAGGCCGAGGACCCCGCCAAGGCCGTCCCCCGCGAGATCTACCGGATCGACGAGGACATCAAGGTCCGCCAGAAGACCGAGGAGATCTCCTGGGAGGACGGGCTGCTGCTCGTCCGGGGCCGCCTGGGCATCCGCCACCTGCGCGCACACCGCCGCTGGCACCAGCACGTCACCGCCTACGCGGTGCGCTCCGACGACCGCCGCCGGGTCCGCCTGCCCGTGCGCATCCGCCGCGCCGCCGAGTACCGGCTGCCCGACGTGCTCGACGCCGCCCGCCACGACTACGGCGGCTTCACCGTCATCGTCGACCCGCGCCGGCTGCGCACCTCCGGCCGCTGGGAGGCCTCCGACTGGAAGATCGAGCTGGTCGTCCTCAACCGGGGCATCACCCGCCGCCGGACCGTTGCCAACCCGGTGCCCGGCCCCGCCAGACGCCCCGGCTACCGGCGGGTCGACGAGGAGGTGTGGGTCCGCCCGCACTGGAACCGCGAGCAGCAGCTCGTCGTGAGCCTCGAACCCTGCCTGGCACGCGTCACCGGACACCGCTTCGACGACCGCGCCGGGGTGCTGGAGCTGAGCGGCGAACCGGTCGCCGCGCCCGCCGCCGAGGCGGTCGAGCTGTGCCTGACCCGGCGCCCCGGAACCGCCACGGTCAGCGTGCCGCTGGTGTTCGAGGGCGGCCGGTTCGAGGCCCGGGTCCTCGCGCGCGACCTGTTCGACCGCGCCGTCAACGAGTGCGGCGGCGTCATCCGCCAGGAGGAGTGGGACGTCCAGCTGGTCACCGCCGACCGGAGAGCGGTGCCCCTGGTGGTGCCCGAGGAGGTCGCCCCCGCCGCCTACGCCGACGGCGACGGCCGCCGTGAGCTGTCCGTGCTGCGCTCGACCACCGGCCACCTGCGCCTGCGCGCGGGCCACGCCCGCCCCTCGGTGGAGGAGGCCCGCTGGGAGGGCCGCGACCTGGTGCTGTCCGGGGTCTTCCGGGCCTCCGCCGGGCTGGGCCTGGTCGCCAAGGCCCGGGGGCGGGACGAGGAGCACGTGCTGGAGGTGGAGCGCTCGGGGGAGCGGTTCACCGCCCGGTTCTCCCCGGCGGACGTGCCCACGCTGTCCGGGACCCTCTCGCTGCCCTCCGGGGGCTACCAGCTGTGGGGCCGGGTGGGCTCGGACGGGTTCGCGGAGGAGCCCGGCGCCCGGGGCGCGACCGGGGAGCGCGGCGCCGACGTCGGCGTGGAGTTCACCGAGGAGCTGCTGGCCGCGCTGCCGCTGGAGATGCAGACCGCCGAGCGCGGCTACACGCTCTCCTACCAGGGGCAGGGCATCCCCGTCCTCCAGGTCGGCGGCGACCTGCGCCCCGCCGAGCAGGGCACCTTCGCCCAGCGGGAGCTGCGCGAGGTCTTCTACCCGGCCCGGCGCCGGGAGCCGGTCGTCGACGGCGTCCTCTTCGACACCTACACCGGCCGCCAGTACTCCGACAGCCCGCAGAGCATCTACGCCGAGCTTCGCCGCCGCGAGCGCTGGGCCGACTACCCCATGTCCTGGCTGGTCGCCGACGGCCAGGTGAGCCTGCCCGAGGACCTGACCCGTGTCCGCCACCGGGGCCGCGAGTACTACGAGGGCCTGGCCCGCAGCCGGTACCTGGTGACCAACTCCCGCCAGCCGGTGTGGTTCCACCGCCACCCCGACCAGACCGTGGTCCAGACCTGGCACGGGTCGATGCTCAAGCGCATCGGCTTCGACGTGGAGAACATCCGCGGCAAGTCCCGGGACTACTTCGACAAGCTGGCGTGGGAGACGCGGCAGTGGGACTACCTGGTGTCCCCGAGCCCGTGGGCGACACCGATCCTGCGCAGCGCCTTCCGGTTCGAGGGCGAGATCCTGGAGACCGGATACCCGCGCAACGACGTGTTCTTCTCGCCGGAGCGGGACGCGATCGCCGCGCGCACCCGCGCCCGGCTGGGCCTGCCCGAGGACAGGAAGGTGGTGCTGTACGCGCCGACCTGGCGCGACGACAAGTACTACACGCGCGGCAAGCACAAGCTGGACCTGCACCTGGACCTCCAGCGCATGTACGACGAGCTGGGCAAGGACCACGTGCTGCTGGTGCGCCGCCACCCGCGCGTGGTGGACGCGGTGCCGATCGTGGGCCGCGACTTCGTGTACGACGTGTCGCTGTACCCGGAGATCATGGAGCTGTTCCTGATCACGGACGTGCTGATCACGGACTACTCGTCGATGATGTTCGACTTCGCGAACACGGGGCGCCCGATGCTCTTCTTCACCTATGACCTGGAGGGGTACCGGGACAACCTGCGCGGGTTCTACTTCGACTTCGAGTCGACCGCGCCGGGGCCCCTGCTGATGGAGTCCGACCAGGTCATCGAGGCCCTGCGGGGGATCGACGACGTGGTCCGCGACAGCGGGGACGCCTACCGGGCGTTCGTGGAGCGGTTCTGCCCGCTGGACGACGGCGGCGCGGCCCGCCGGGTCGTCGACCGGGTCTTCGGCACCGACTGACGGGTTCGGCCCCACGGCCGGGGCGGCGGGCACGCGCCCGCCGCCCCGGCTTGTCCTGTTCCGGTGGGTCAGTCCGCGTCGGCCCGGTCGCCGAGGACGGAGCGCTGCCAGGCCAGGAACTCGCCCTGGCGGCGGACGGCCTGTTTCTCCTCCTCGGTGAGGTCGTCCGGGATGGGGTCGTCGGCCGGGTCGGTGTAGCCGGGCTCGCCCATGTCCTACTCCCTGGTCTGTGAGGTCTCGGTGGTGTGGCGGTCGGCGAGGAGCTCGCGCATGGCGGCGTGGTCGGGTGCGGCCAGGCGCTCATGGGGGTTCGGCCCGGTCCAGCCGATGGGCCGGTAGGCGACGACCTCGGTGCCGCCGTCGGGGGCGGGCTCCAGGGTGAGGACCCACCGGCCGTGGATGAGGTCGTCCAGCATGCGCAGGGTCGGGTCCGGGGTGCCGGCGGTCACAGGTCCTCCAGGGGGCTGCGCCAGATGAGCGGGAGGGGGTGGGGGTCGCGTCCGGAGGTGACCGCGACCCGGGTGGTGTGGCCGTGGGTGGCGGCGTAGACGGCGTGGCCCTCCAAGGTGGGGCCGAGGTAGCGCAGCGGTACCTGGTGGGTGTTCGCCCAGAACCCCAGGGTCTGGATCGAGGGGAACTCGCGGATGTCGCACACCTGGTGCATCAGGCCGCCCTCCCCAGGTCCCGCTTCAGGATCCGGGCGGCCGCCATGGCGTCCTTCCACAGCCCGTCGCGGTCGGCGGTCATGCGGGTGGTCCTGCGGAACGCGGCCGTGCGGGCCCGCAGCCGTGCGGCCGCCCGGCTCTCGGCGGTGCTGGACCCCGACCGGGTGCGGGAGCGGGCGCCTTCGCGCAGGGCTTGGACGCGGGGCCGGGACGCCAGGGCGGCGGTGAACCCCGAGTCGGGCACCGCGTGGGCGACCGCGTCCGCGATGGGGGTCGGCGCCGGGATCGGCGCGGCGACGGGCTCAGGGGGCGGGGCCGAGGACGGTGCCGGGGCCGCGACGGGGTCCGGCGGCGATGCCGGGTGTGCGGCCAGGGCGGTCGGGGGTTCGGGGCGCTGGTCCGGGCTGGTGCGGGGCGCCGGGACCCGGGACCGGGCTGTGGAGCCCGTGTTGCCGACCCTGCGAGGGAGCGGGGGTGCGGGCTTCACCGGTGCCGGTGTCGGGGCCTGGGGCGGGGCGGTGTGGGAGATCCACTGCCGCACCGCCAGGGTCAGCGGAGCCAGGTCCCGTCCCGGGTGGGTGACGTACATGCGGGTCCGGCTGGCTCGGTGGGGCCGACGCCATCGCAGGGCCTCGGAGGTCGGCCAGCGGGCGGCCACGAGTTCGGAGCAGTTCAGGTAGCGGTATCGCGCCATACGCACACACCTCTGGTCAAGGCGCCGGGCAGGAGACCCCGGCGGATCGGAATTTCAAGTTAGCATCATCATGGAACCTGAATTTCCGGTTTTCAAGAGTGGCTTGAAATCCCGTCCCTGAAATCCCTGAATGTCTGGTTCGAGGTCGCAGGGTCTACGATCAGGGCATCGATACCTCCGGGAGTCCCATGACGCAGCGCTACAGCCCCACGGTTCGGCGACGACGCCTGAGCGAAGAGCTACGCCGCCGTCGCACCGACGCCCGCATGACCTTGGACGACGCCGCACAGGCGACCGAAATCTCGCGGACCACCGTGAGCAACATCGAGTCGGGTGTGAAGAAGCGGCCCCAGATCAACGAGATCAAGGCCCTCCTTGAGGCCTACGGCGTCACTGACGAACGCGAGCGCGAGGAGATCCTGAACCTCACCCGGCAGTCACGGGAAACGGGCTGGTGGGCGCGCTACAGAGACGTTCTGAGCGGAAAGTTCATCGGCTTCGAGGCAGAAGCGAGCGTGATCAGCACCTGGGAGCCCCTGGTCATCCCTGGCCTGCTCCAGGTCCCGGAGTACTCCCGCCTGTTGGCCAAGGCCGCAAAGATCGGCGATGAGCACGGTATTCAGCGCGCAGTCGACGCGCGCATTGAGCGCCAGCGCATCCTTCGCTCAGACCCACCCGAGTTGTGGGCGGTCTTCTCCGAGTCGTCCCTGCTCTCCCTCACCGAATATCCCGACGTGCTCAAGCAGCAGGCCGGATACATCCTGGACGCTGCGCAGGCGGCGAAGACGACCATCCAGATGACTCCCGCGCACCGCCTGGGCCCGGGACTCGGCGGTCCGTTCGTGATCATGGACTTCCCTGAGGCGGTCGACCCGTCCATCGTCTTCCTGGAGACGGACACCGATGGCCTGTATCTGGAGGAGCCGGAAGAGGTCGCCCGCTACCGCAACACCTTCGGCCATCTGCGCATCGCAGCGCTCACACCGGATGAGACCGTGGAGCGTCTGGCAAGAATGATCACCTAGGAACGATGATGAACTCGAACATCCCGAACTTCGCCTTCCGTAAGTCCTCCTACAGCCAGCCCCAGGGCCAGAACTGCGTCGAGGTCGCCGACCTCCCCGAGGGTTCCGCCGTCCGGGACACCCAGAACCGGGAGGCCGGGCACCTGATGTTCAATCAGCGTGAGTGGTCCGGCCTGATCGCATCCGTACGCCTCGGCGGGTAGAGCGAACAGAAAGGCCCCGACTGTGCGGTCGGGGCCTTTCTGCGTTCAATTCCCAGACTCACTGGATCCGGGAGAGGAGGGCTGGGGAAGGTTCCCCGACCGGAGGGCCTGATGGGGGCAGGGCGGGTGTGGACGGCCGGGGTGGGGGTGACGCGGGCATGACGATGCAGACTGAAAGCCCTGACCCCCTCGCCTTCCGTGAGCCCTCCTACAGCGCGAACGCCTCCGGCTGTGCCGAGGCCGCGAACCCCTCCACCCACGGGGCCGCTGTGCGCGACACCCAGAACCGTGCGGCCGGGCACCTCCCTTTCCCCGCTCCGGAGTGGGCGGCCCTGCTCAACGTTCTTCGGCCCTGATCGACCGACCCAACACCTCCGATTACCGAACGCCCGTCCGCTATCAAGCCCGTGGAACAAAAAGACCCGACGTAGGGCGGGCGCGGGCGGCCACACTCGGAGCGAGATCGACCAGTTAAGACCTACTCACCACGCGGATCGCATCCCCGCGCGGAAGGCCCCGCGTACGCGCCCGGACACGACCGCAGGTGCACGATCCGGCCGGTCACCGTGGCGAGCAGGGTGATCCCGCCGATCTCCTTGGCCTGTGCGTCGGCTACTTCACCGACGACATCCCGATCCACGTCCTGGAGACGATCTGCGCCGTGTCCCGCCACATCTTCCCGGCCGGCCGGACCCTCGACGGAGAACCGGTTCTGACCCGCGCAAGACACACGCGCCTATCCGGCGTGGGGCACACCTCCTCGCAGGGCGTGTTCCACCCGGAGCCGCTGGGTGTGGTGCATCGGCAAACGTTCGATCTCTGCGGGCGTGAACCACCGCACCTCGTACGACTCATCACTCACCGCCAACTCCCCACCCACCACGCGGGCTCGGAAGCACACGTTGAACTGGCGGCGCACTTCACCGTCGCTGTACGCGATCACATGGCGGGCATCGGTGTAGGTGCCCACCAACCCGACCACCTCCACCTCATAGCCCGTCTCCTCCCGCACCTCGCGCACCGCCGCCTCCGGCAGGCTCTCTGCCATCTCCATCGCCCCGCCGGGCATCGCCCACAACCCGTTGTCCACCCGCTGCTGCAACAACAGACGACCTTCGCCGTCGATGACGGCCGCACTGGACGCCACCACCAGACTGTTGGGCACCGGCGCGGCCGGATCGTCGTAGTACTCGCTACGGGCCATATCCAGTCACCCCTCCAGTGGTCGGGCATCGCGCCACACTGCTTCCATACTGGCGGCGTAGGCGTCGAACAATCCCCGTGAAGCCGTGCGTTTCAGCTTGAACAGCGGGTTGCCGTAGGCGTTGGCCCCGTATAGGTGGCTGTTGACGTACATGTGGTCATCGGCCCGGTAAAGCGAGTTGTACAACGTCGTGGAATGCATCCTCATCTCGATTCCGGGCAAGGCCGCCAACGGCCGGTAGTGCATTGCTGCCAGGTGACACCGGGACCGGATGCCGTGGCCGAAGCTCTCCTCCTCCCCACGTACACGCACGGCTTCGCAGTCGGGGTTCCCGATGAGGACACGCACCCGGACACCACCCTCGGCCTTTTCTCTGAGTAGGTCGTTCCAGCCAGGGATCTGCTCGGGTAGGAACAAGGCCGCATAGACCAGGATGTCGATCGCCCTCTCCGCGGTCGCGAACATCGTCCGCCACTGCTCGATCGGCACCTCGGAGCGTTGAAGGTGAACGGACTTCAGATCCTTGTCCGCGACCGATTCGCCTTCTCTCCGCTGCTCCAGAGAGGGCCAGAGTTCATGGACGTCCAGGCCGAGCACTCGGGCCACCGCATGGGCGTTACGTCGGTGGGGAACCCGCCCGGTGCTGATCCAGCGGGCCACGGTCTTGGGGTCGGTGCGCACCTGCTCGGCGAGCGAGGCCATCGTGTGCCCGGATCGCTCCAGGCACAGGCGAAGCCGTTCGTTAGGGGGCATGGGGACGTTTTATCGCACCAGGACGTCCTTTGAGGTGTCCTCCGTGCGGTAGATCCGTCCCCCGGCTCAGGAACAAACTGAGGTTCACACCACCGGCGCACATGAAGGAGCGTGCAGCGATGCAGGAACACGCCAACCCCGTACAGGCGGTGGAGGCATCCGGACCGGAACCCTTCCTCCCCGACGTCGTCGAACTCGGAGACGCGGTGGAGCTGACCGAGGGGACCAGTAGCCGGAGCGGCAGCGAGGACAAGCGTTACAAGTACCGGTAATCCCACATGAGGTCGGCGGCCGCGTGCACCGAAGACAGGAGAAGCCATGAGCTGGTTCGGCGGTGTGGTCGCAACCGCTGCCCTCTCCACCTCGCGACCAGTGTTGCCCGCCTGGTCGCGGACACTTCCCTGTGGCGAGCTGTGGGCGGTGGGCCAGGGCAGCGGACCCACCGTGACCGTCACCGAGGTCGGCCCGTTGACGGGGGCGATACTCGGTACCCACATGGTGTCCGCTGAGGACCTGAGCACATGGCTACAGGGGAACTGGCGTTCGGGACCTCCCTGTTGGCCGGGCACCTCTGCGGTGGTCGTCGCCGCTCAAGGAGAACTGACGGTGTTCGCCGACCCCGTGCACGCCCTCCCCCTCTACTTCTGTGAGGTGGCGGGCGCCGTGGTCTGGGCGTCCTCCAGCCGTGCCCTGTCCGGTGTCACCGGTACCGGAGTGGAGCCGGCCTGGGTGTCAAGCCTGCTCATGGAGCCAATGGGGTCGTACGCCGTGGAGCAGAGCGCGTTCCAGCAGGTTCACGCCCTCCCCCCAGGGCATCGCCTGAGCGTGGGGCGAGAAGGACCGGTCACGGTCGACCGCTGGTGGTCACCACCTAAGGGCGCTCCACGTTCCCAGGCCGTACGTCTGTTGAGAAGGGCACTGGAAGAGTCCGTCGCCGTGCGGCTCGCACAGGCGGAGCATCTCTCCTGTGACATGAGCGGAGGCCTGGACTCGACATCCCTGTGTCTTCTCGCCTCGCGGCAGTCCACAGGGGAACGACGTCTCAGCGCATGGACCGTTCATCCCGCCTCCAGGGATCACGGCGGTGATCTCGACCACGCACGCGAGGCCGTGCGCGAACGGCCCGATGTACACCACGTGCTACTGCCCTTGACCGAGAACGAACTCCCTTACAGCGGCCTGGAGCGGGTACCCCCGACCGACGAACCGGCCCCGGCCACCATCACCCGGGCTCGGCACGTCTTCGCCTATGAGCGGATCCGCGCCGCGGGGAGCACTCTCCATATGACCGGTGACGGTGGCGACGCGCTGTTGATGCAGTCTCCCGAGCTCGCACCAAGGTTGGCGGCGCGGGGGCATATGATCCGCGCACTCCGGGATCTGCACGGGTGGGCCAAGCTCGACCGGCGCTCTCCGATCGGTCTGCTGCGGCGTCCGGCCCAAACCGAGAGCAGATCGACCCCCCGCTGGCTCACCCCGAAGACACTTGCCCTGGCAGCGCCGGGTATCGACCGTGGCGTCATGGATCTCCTGCGCCGGGACGCGGAACTCTTCGGGTTGCGCGGTATCGGACGCACCGCCCATGCTGACGCGCAGTTCGCCGCGTCTTTCGGAGTTCGGCTGGAATCCCCGTTCTTGGACAGGGCCGTGGTGGAGGCCGCTCTGACTTTCCGTGTCGGGGATCGAGGGTCTCCTTGGAGCTACAAGCCGCAGTTGTCCGAGGCGATGCGAGACGTTTTGCCTGTAGTCATCGCGCAGCGCCGCACAAAGGGAGGCACGGACGCCGACCACCATCTGGGATTGCGTGCACACCTACCGGAGATATCCGCCCTTCTCGACGGCTGGTTGGCTGACCACGGCCTGATCGACCCACACGTGATGCGCGAAGAACTCCGTCTTGCGGCCCTGGGTAGGGATACCCCCTGGGGGTTGCTGGAACCGGTGATCGCCGCCGAAGTATGGGGGCGCTCAGTCGAGGCGGACCCTCCCGTCATGTGGACACGGGCCCGGGAGCGGCAGGTGGCCGAGTAATGGTGCTTCCACCGTGGCTTTCCCCGGCTCCGCAGCTGAGGCTGATCTGCTTCCCTTCCGTCTGCGTCATCTTGGACGTGGAGAAGGGGACGGTGAGACTGATGTCCGGAGAGGCTGTTCAGGCCGTCGCGCACTTGGAAAGCACGAAAGGCGCGACCTCGGTCCTCTCCGCCTACCCGGACCGGGAATGCATGGTCGCGGCGCTGGTGAAGGCGGGGGTTCTCATCGGGGAGGAGCAACCCCGGGCTTGGAACGGAGTCCGGTCGGGGGTCCCCTCCTCCCCCAGCTGGGGGACCAGGGACAGCCCTGCCGCACTCGTGCCGATCCCCCGATCATCACTGCGCTGGTACATCCTGGGAGCCTGTGCGCTGTTCACCGTCGTGACCATCGGCCTGCACAACCGCATACAGGCGTTCGCCCGCACCCGGCGTCTGGCCGGACGGACGGCGGCGGGTGCTCCCGACCATGCCGCGGCGGAGGCGGCGGCATACGCCGTGAGGAGGATCGGCCGCCTGCTGCCGCTGCGCGTGGCATGTTGGGAGGAGGCCGCGGCGACCGCCGTCGCCCTGCGCTGGGCGGGGTACCGGGCCGTGTTCCGGCACGGGGCGGCCACCGATCCGGTGCGGCTGCACGCCTGGATCGAGGTCGGCGGCCGACCGGTCGCCGAAACCGACGACATCACCGATTACGCACCCTTCGAGGAGTCCTGTGAGTGACATCGCCGAACCCGTCCTGTGGGCCCGGGTCGAGGGCATCGCGCTGGGGGCGCTGCGTGCGGACCTGGCCCGGGAGTACTGGCGGTGGGAGAGCGACCCGGGCGCGGTGCTCGGTTACGGACGCCAGGTGCCCGAGAGCCCGGAGTCCCGGGCCGAGGGGCTGGAGCACCAGTTGCGCGGGGCGCCCGACCAGGCCAGGTTCACCGTCTACGACACGCGGGGCGGCGATCCGGTCCCGTGCGGGTTGGCGAGTCTGCTGATCGACCACCAGGTGCGCACTGCCGAATTCATCCTGGTCATCGCACCCGAGAGCCGCGGCCGGGGTGTGGGGGCAGCGGCCACGCGGTTGACGCTGGACTACGCCTTCCATGTGATCGGGGTGGAGATGATCTGGCTCAAGGTGCTCGAACCCAATGCCGCCGGGCGTGCCGCCTATGCCAAGGCGGGGTTCCGGGAGGTGGGCACCCTGCGCAGCGCCGGGATCTGGAGCGGGCGACGCTGCGGGGAGGTGGTCATGGACGCCCTTCCAGGAGACTTCCCGTGGCCGTCGGTGATCCCGGGCACCACGGCCGCTTCCTGACCAATGACCAGGGGCGTTCGGAGACGACACGGTGAGCGCAGTGATGATCGACTCCTTCACCTCGCCCATCGAGTGGCACGCGGCGCCGGCGGTGATCCGCCGGGCGTGGAGGCGCGGCCGCCACCGCTCGCACCGTGCGCCACAATGGGGGCGTGATCGTCATCACCCGCTACTCCGTGTCCGAGGCCGAGACCGAGGCCTTCCGCGCCGATGCCGCAGCCGCGGTCGAAGTGCTCTCCCGCCGCCCCGGGTTCCGGGGCCACCGGCTGGGGCGGGCCGCCGACGACCCCACGCTGTGGACCGTGGTCACCGAGTGGGACGGTGCGGGCTACTACCGTCGGGCGCTCTCGGACTTCGACGTCAAGATCCACGCCGTTCCGCTGCTCTCGCGGGCGCTGGACGAGCCGACCGCGTTCGAGATCATGGACGCGGAAAGCCCGCATCCTCCCGTTTCCTGACCGGGAATCGCGGGCGCGCGGCCCCTACCGGTGCTCTAGCCTGGGTGGACGGGCACTCACCGTGGCCACTCCCGGTCCCGGTGGGCGACCCCTTTCCCAGTACACAGCAACGATGTATCGCGCACTGCGATCCACCGACCGCCAGCCGGATGGAGAGTCACCCATGGCCGCAAAGTCAGAGGCAATGGACGCACTGGTCAACCTCGCCAAGCGACGGGGTCTGGTGTACCCCTCCAGCGAGATCTACGGTGGCCTGCGCGCCGCCTGGGACTACGGCCCCCTGGGCGTGGAGCTGAAGAACAACGTCAAGCGCCAGTGGTGGCGGACGATGGTGCAGGAGCGCGACGACATCGTCGGCCTCGACTCCAGCGTCATCCTGGCCCGCGAGGTCTGGGAGGCCTCCGGCCACGTGCGCGAGTTCGTCGACCCGCTCACCGAGTGCCAGTCCTGCCACAAGCGCTTCCGTGCCGACCACCTCACCGAGGCCTACGAGGAGAAGCACGGCCACGCCCCGGCCGAGGGCCTGGCCGCGATCGCCTGCCCCAACTGCGGCGCCAAGAACTCCTTCACCGAGTCGCGCATGTTCAACGGCCTGCTGCGCACCTACCTGGGCCCGGTCCAGGACGAGAAGGGCCTGGCCTACCTGCGCCCGGAGACCGCCCAGGGCATCTTCATCAACTACAAGAACGTCGAGCAGAGCGCCCGCCGCAAGGTCCCCTTCGGCATCGGCCAGATCGGCAAGTCGTTCCGCAACGAGATCACCCCCGGCAACTTCATCTTCCGGACCCGCGAGTTCGAGCAGATGGAGATGGAGTTCTTCTGCAAGCCGGGCTCGGACGAGGAGTGGCACCAGTACTGGATCGACACCCGCCTGCAGTGGTACGTCGACCTGGGCATCGCCAAGGACAACCTGCGCCTGTACGAGCACCCGCAGGAGAAGCTGTCCCACTACTCCAAGCGGACCGTGGACATCGAGTACCGGTTCAACTTCGTCGGCAGCGAGTGGGGTGAGCTGGAGGGCGTCGCCAACCGCACCGACTACGACCTGCGGACGCACTCCGAGGCCTCCGGCGTGGACCTGTCGTACTTCGACCAGGAGAACAACGAGCGCTACACCCCGTTCGTCATCGAGCCCGCGGCCGGTGTCGACCGCGCCGTGCTGACCTTCATGCTCGACGCCTACAACGTCGACGAGGCGCCCAACGCCAAGGGCAAGCTGGAGAAGCGCGCCGTCATGCGCCTGGACCCGCGCCTGGCCCCGGTCAAGGCCGCGGTGCTGCCGCTGTCGCGCAACGCCGACCTGTCGCCCAAGGCCCGCGACCTGGCCGCGCGGCTGCGCCGCCGCTGGAACGTCGAGTTCGACGACGCCGGCGCGATCGGCCGCCGCTACCGCCGCCAGGACGAGATCGGCACCCCGTTCTGCGTCACGGTCGACTTCGACACCCTGGAGGACGACGCGGTGACCGTGCGCGAGCGCGACACCATGTCCCAGGAGCGCGTCTCGCTGGACCGGGTGGAGACCTACCTGTTCGAGCGCCTGCCCGGCTGCTGAGCCCGGTCGGCGGCCCCGCCCGCGGGCGGGGCCGCCGGGTCAGGACTCCCGGGCCCCGTCCACGTGCTCGTGGTAGGTCCGCCGGGTGCGCTCGGTGTGCTCGTTCATGAGGTCGCGGGCCAGGTCGGCGTCGCCCGAGTCGATGGCGTCGACCAGGGCCTCGTGCTCGTCCCAGGAGGACGTTCCCCGGACCCGGGCCACCGGCGTGTAGTACCAGCGGACCCGGCGGTCGACCTGGGCGGCGAGCTCGCTCAGGACCTTGTTGCCGGACGCCTCGGTGACGCCCCGGTGGAACTCCGCGTTGATCTGGACCACGGCGTCGATGTCCCCGGCGTCGGTGGCCGCCCGCCCGCGGGCGACGAGGTCGCGGAGCAGCGCGGTCTGCTCGGGGGAGGAGTGCTCGGCGGCGAGCCGGGCCGACTCCGTCTCCAGCAGGGAGCGCACGCTCAGCAGCTGGTCGGCCTCGGACTCGGTGGGGGTGTGGACGAACGCCCCGTAACCGGGCCGCAGGTCGACCCAGCCCTCGTTGCTCAGGCGCTGCATGGCTTCGCGCACCGGCTGGCGCGACACGCCCAGCTGCTCGGCCAGCTCCGTCTCGACCAGGTGCTGGCCTGGGGAGAGCGCGCGTGTCGTGATGAGTTCCAGGATGGCCTCGTACACCGCTTCGCGCAGCGGGACGGGCCGCTGGATGCGGCCGGCGGCGGCCTTCAAACCCTGGGATGGCATGGAGCGGCTCCGGGGGTCGGTTGCGGGTTTCTTGTAGACAGTCTACAAAGTGCGCTCCGCGGAGTGGTCATCCCGGCGAGCCGAGGAGCTCCACCCGCCCCTGCCGGTATCCGGGCGGGATCACGGCGTAGCCGTCGGCGACCGCGGCGGCGCCCAGGTCGGCGGACCCCCGGTGGGGGATCGGCGTCGCGTGGGCGCCCTCCACCCGGACCGGGACCAGCAGGGTCGTGTCCGGCCGGGCGGGCGGGGCCTCGGCGAGCCGGACCCGCCGTCCGGTGGCGGTGGGGTCCGGGCGCCCGGTGGCGGCCGCCAGCGCGGGGACCAGGAGGGTGAGCGCCGCCACCAGGGCGGCCTGCGGGTTGCCCGGCAGCCCGACGACCACCGTTCCCGAGGGCAGGACGGCGAGCGACTGGGGGTGCCCGGGGCGGCAGGCGACGCCGTCGACCTCCTGGCGGGCGCGCAGGGCGCGCAGGCAGGCCCGCAGGTGGTCGGCGGGGCCCGCGGAGGTGGAACCGCAGACCGCGACGAGGTCGGCCGTCCGGGCCGACCGGTGCAGGGCCGCGGCCAGGGCCCGGCGGTCGTCCGGTACCGCCACCGTCCGCTCCAGCCTCCCCCCGGCCCAGGCGACCACCCCGGGGAGCATCGGTCCGATCGCGTCGCGGACCGTCCCCGGGAGGGCGGGTCCGCTGCGGACGACCTCGTCCCCCGTGACCAGGGCGTGGACCACGGGCCTGGCCACCGGCAGGGAGTCGTGCCCCAGCGCGGCCGCCAGCCCCAGCAGGGCCGGGGTGACCGGGGCGCCCCGCAGGGCCGCGGTGGTCCCGACGGAGGCGACCTCGCCCCGGGGCCGGACGTGTCGGCCCTCCTCGGCGGGCCCCCGCACGGTGTCCTCCTCCCGGTGCGCCCGCTCGTAGGGCAGGACGGCGCGGGTCCCCGCCGGTACCGGGGCGCCGGTGGCGATCTCCACGGCCTGCCCGGGCGCCAGGGCGGCCCCCGGGCCCGGAGCCCCGGCCAGGAGCCTTCCCACGAGGGTCCAGGGTCCCTCCCCGGCGACCGCGTATCCGTCCATCGCGGCGCTGTCGAGGGCGGGGACGTCGACGGCGGACACCAGGGCGGCGCCCAGGGTGGCGCCCGCGGCCGCGCGCAGGGGCGTGTCGGTGACGGGCACCGTGCGCGCGGCGCCGGCGATCCGCGCGGCCCGCCGGGCCACGTGCCACGGCGTGGAGGGCCGAAGGTCCGGCGGGGGAGGCGGCAGGGGGGTTCGCGTGGCGCCCGGCTCGGGCATGTTCTGCTCCCTTGTGCGGAGGGCCGACTACAGGGAAGATAATACTGTATACAGTATCCCTAGGAAAGGTGCATCATGCGAATAGCCGTACTGGGTGCCGGGGCGATCGGCGCCTACGCGGGCGCCGCGCTCCACCGCGGCGGCGCCGAGGTCCACCTCATCGCCCGCGGCGCCCACCTGGAGGCCATGCGCGAGCGGGGCGTGCGGGTGATCAGCCCGCGAGGCGACTTCACCGCCCACCCCCACGCCACGGACGACCCCGTCGAGGTCGGCCCGGTGGACGCGGTCCTCCTCGGGCTCAAGGCCCAGCAGTACGCCGGGTGCGGGGACCTGCTCCGGCCGCTGCTGGGGCCGGACACCTCCGTGGTGGCCGCGCAGAACGGAATCCCCTGGTGGTACTTCCACGGAGTCGGCGGCCGCTGGGAGGGCCAGCGCATCGAGAGTGTCGACCCCGGCGGCGCGGTCAGCCGGACGATCCCGGTCGAGCGCGCCGTCGGCTGCGTGGTCTACGCCGCCACCGAGATCGCCGAACCGGGCGTGGTCCGGCACCTGGAGGGCACCCGGTTCTCCATCGGCGAGCCCGACCGCACCGTCTCGCAGCGGTGCCTCGACTTCCAGGCGGCCATGGAGGCGGGCGGGCTCCGGTGCCCGGTCGAGCCCGACCTGCGGCACGACATCTGGGTCAAGCTGATGGGCAACATCGTCTTCAACCCGCTGAGCGCACTGACCGGTGCCACGATGGCCCGGCTGTGCCGCTATCCCCGGACGCGGGCCCTGGCGCGCTCCATGATGCAGGAGACCCTGGACGTGGCCGCCCGGCTCGGAGTGCACACGACCGTCTCGATCGAGCGCCGGCTCGCCGGGGCCGAGCGGGCCGGGGACCACCGCACCTCCACCCTCCACGACCTGGAGCGGGGGCGGCCCATGGAGCTGGACGTCATCCTGTCCGCGGTGGTCGAGCTGGCCGACCTCACCGGGGTTCCGGCTCCGTCCCTGCGGGCGGTGGACGCGGTGGCCGGCCTGCTCAACCGGAGGGTGATCGAGGCCGCCGAGGGCCGGGTGCCCGTCCACGGCGGCGTCCCGGGGCCTTGACTCTGCTGCCGGGCCGCCAAATACTGTACACAATATCCAAAAGACATCCCTGTGCCGGCGTCCCCGGCGCGCCCCGACCGGGACGACCACCGAGCGAGGCTCCATGAGAACGAACGAGACCGTCCCCCACCAACGACTCACCCGACCCCTGGTCCGGGAGGGGGGCGCGCTGCGCCCCGCGTCCTGGGACGAGGCGCTCGACCGGGCCGCCGCCGGGTTCCGCCGCAGTGTGGACCGGCACGGCCCCGACTCCTTCGGGATGCTCTCCTGCGCCCGCGCCACCAACGAGATGAACTTCATGGCGCAGAAGTTCACCCGCGTCGTCATCGGCACGAACAACGTCGACTCCTGCAACCGCACCTGCCACGCCCCCAGCGTGGCGGGACTGGCCGCGGCCTTCGGCTCCGGGGGAGGGACCTCCTCCTACGCCGAGATCGAGGACACCGACCTCATCGTCATCTGGGGCGGCAACCCCCGGTTCGCCCACCCGATCTTCTTCCAGCACGTGCTCAGGGGGGTGCGGCGCGGTGCCCGCCTCTATGTGGTGGACCCGCGGCGGACCGCCACCGCGGAGTGGGCCGACCGGTGGCTCGGCCTGAACGTGGGGACCGACATCCCGCTCGCCCACGCCATCGGCCGCGAGATCGTGCACGCCGGGCTGGTCAACGAGACCTTCGTGCGCCGGGCGACCTCCGGGTTCGACGACTACCTCGCCCTGGTCGAGCCGTGGACGCTCAGCGCGGCCGAGGCGGAGACCGGGGTCCCCGCCGAGGCGGTCCGCGAGCTCGCGCACGCCTACGCCCGGGCCGAGCGGGCCCAGCTGTGCTGGACCCTGGGCATCACCGAGCACCACAACGCCACCGACAACGTCCGGGCGCTGATCAACCTGTCCCTGCTCACCGGCCACGTGGGGCGCCACGGCTCGGGCCTCAACCCGCTGCGCGGGCAGAACAACGTGCAGGGCGGCGGGGACATGGGGGCGATCCCCGACCGGCTGGCCGGGTTCCAGGACATCCTGGACCCCGGTGTGCGGGCCCGCTTCGAGGAGGCCTGGGGGAGGCCGATCCAGGGGCGCAGGGGGCTGACCCTGACGCAGATGTTCGAGGCGATGGACGAGGGGGAGCTCAAGGCGCTCTACGTCATCGGCGAGAACCCGGTCCAGTCCGAGCCGGAGACGCACAAGACCCTGCGCCGCCTGCACGCCCTGGACCACCTCGTCGTCCAGGACATCTTCCTGACCCGCACCGCGGAGCAGGCGGACGTGGTCCTGCCCGCGAGCGCCTCCTGGTGCGAGTCGGACGGCACCTTCACCAACAGCGAGCGCCGGGTCCAGCTCGTGCGCAAGGCGCTGGACCCGCCGCCGGGCGCGCGCGACGACATCGAGATCATGTGCGACATCGCCGACCGGATGGGCGTCCCCTGGCGGCGGCCCGAGGCCGAGGAGATCTGGGACGAGGTGCGCTCCCTGTCCCCGATGCACCGCGGCATGTCGTACGCGCGGCTGGCCGAGAACCAGGGCATCCAGTGGCCCTGCTACTCGGAGGAGACGCTGGAGCCGTCCTACCTGCACGCCCGGCTGTGGTCGGAGGACCCGCGGGAGCGGGGCGAGCCCGCCCCGTTCGGGCTGGTGGGGCACTCCCCGCCGGTGGACCTGCTGGACGAGGACTTCCCCTTCAGGCTCACCACCGGCCGCCGCCTGGACGACTACAACACCGGGGTGCAGAGCGGGGGTTTCAGCTCGCCGCTGCGCCGGGGCGAGCTGCTCGACCTGTCGCCGGAGGACGCCGACAAGCTCGGCGTCCGGGACGGGGAGACGGTGCGCGTCACCTCCCGGCGGGGCTCGGTCCTGGTGCCGGTCTCGATCACCGAGGCGATGCGTCCCGGGCTGGTGTTCATGACCTTCCACTTCCCGGACCAGGTGGACACCCAGCTGCTGACGATCGACGCCACCGACCCGGTGGCCGGCACGGCGGAGTACAAGGCCGCCGCGGTGCGGATCGAGCGGGTGGGGGCCGCCGACGGCGGGCGGTCCGCCGAGGCGGCCGCGGCCCCGGCCTGACCGGCCCGCCCGCCGGGCCGCCTCCCCAGCCCCTGGACGGAGGCGGCCCGGTCCGGTCCCCGCGGGGACCGGGGGAATTCGGGTGATGAGGAGGGTTGCCGAAATCCCGATCGCATCCTACCGTTCTTTGTATACAGAATACTGTGAGCTGTCACACAGTGAGACGAGGTGATCGAGCGTGGACCTGCGGATCCTGGACGAACCCCCCACCGCGGCCGAGCGCGAAGCGATCGAGGCGCTCCTGGGCCCTCCGGAGTCCTCCTGGGACGGAGGCGCACGCACCGACGAGGACCTGCGCTCCGCCAGCGGCGGGCACCGGGCGCGCGAGCGACGGGACCTGCTGCTGCCCGCACTCCACGCGGTCAACGACCGGGTCGGCTGGATCAGCCGGGGCGCCCTGGGCCACATCTGCCGCAGGCTGACCGTGCCCCCGGCGGAGGCCTACGCCGTGGCCACCTTCTACGCCATGTTCGCCCTGCACGAGCGGCCCCGCCGGGTCGTCCACCTGTGCACCGACATAGCCTGCGCCGCCTCGGGGGCCGCCGGGCTGCGCGAGCGGCTCACCGAGCGCCTGGGACCTCCGGGAGAGGGGACCGGGGACGCGGCCTGGCACGAGAGCCCCTGCCTGGGCGTGTGCGAGCGGGCCCCCGCCGCCCTGGCCCTGGAGGCGGGCGCGCCTCCCCGCTACGCGCTGGCCGCCCCCGCGGACGCGGCCGCCCTCGACGCCCTCACCGCACCCGGCCCCCCGGAGGCGGAGCCGTCGGAGAACGGGGAGCACGGGGCGGCGGCCACGACCTTCTCCGCGCTCCCCCCGTCCGGGGCCCATCCCGAGCCGCCGCCGGCCGCCGCGGTCCCCGACGCCGGGGACCCCCGGCACGTCCTGCTCCGGCGGATCGGCCGCGTCGACCCGCTCAGCCTCGACGACTACCGCGCCGAGGGCGGCTACAGCGCCCTGCGCCGGGCCCTGGAGCTGGGGCCCGCCGGGGTCGTCCGCGAGGTGGCCGACTCCGGGCTCGTCGGCCGGGGCGGCGCCGCCTTCCCGACCGGGCGCAAGTGGCGGGCCACGGCGGAGCAGCCCGACACCCCCCACTACCTGGTCTGCAACGCCGACGAGAGCGAACCGGGCACCTTCAAGGACCGGGTCATCATGGAGGGGGACCCCTACTCCCTCGTCGAGGCGATGACCATCGCCGGACTGGCGGTGGGCGCCCGCCTGGGCTACCTCTACATCCGCGGCGAGTACCCCCGGGCCCTGGGCCACATGGAGAACGCCATCGCGACGGCCCGCGGCAGGGGGCTGCTCGGCGACGACATCATGGGCTCGGGACAGTCCTTCGACATCGAGATCCGCCGCGGCGCGGGCGCCTACATATGCGGTGAGGAGACCGCGATCTTCGGCTCCATCGAAGGCCTGCGGGGGGAGCCGCGCACCAAGCCGCCCTTCCCCGTGGAGAAGGGGCTGTTCGGCAAACCGACCACCGTCAACAACGTCGAGACCCTGGTCAACGTCCTGCCGATCCTCCTGGGGGGCGGTCCCGCCTACGCCCGCGTCGGTACCGGCGCCTCCACCGGCACCAAGCTGTTCTGCCTCTCGGGCGCGGTGCGCCGCCCGGGCCTGTACGAGCTGCCCTTCGGGGCCACCCTCGGCGACCTCATCGAGGCCGCCGGGGGCCCGCACGAGGGCCGGACCGTGCGGGCCGTGCTCCTGGGCGGCGCCGCCGGCGCCTTCGTCCGGGGGGACGAGACGGACATCCCCCTGACGTTCGAGGGTGCCAGGGAGGCCGGCGCCACCCTCGGCTCGGGCGTGGTGCTCGTCCTGGACGACACCTGCGACCTGCCCGCGACCCTGGTGCGGGTGGCCGCGTTCTTCCGCGACGAGTCCTGCGGGCAGTGCGTCCCCTGCCGGGTCGGCACCGTGCGCCAGGAGGAGTCGCTGATCAGGCTCACCCGGGGCGCGCCCCCGGAGACCGAGGTGCCGCTGCTGCGGGAGGTCGGCCGCGCGATGCGCGACGCGTCCATCTGCGGCCTCGGACAGACCGCCTGGAACGCGGTGGAGTCCGCCATCGACCGACTCGGCCTCTTCCCGGAGACGGCCGCCGCCACGACCGCCACCCAGGAGGACCGATGACGATTCCCGTACGGCTCGCCCCGCCCCGCCGCCTCATCGACGCGACCATCGACGGCCGGGAGGTCCGGGTCCCCGAGGGGACCACCATCCTCCAGGCCTGCGCCGAACTCGGGGAGGAGATCCCCACCCTCTGCTACGGCGACACCCTCACCCCGCGCAACGCCTGCCGGGTGTGCGTCGTGGAGATCGAGGGCGCCCGGACCCTGGCCCCGGCCTGCTCCCGGGTCCTGGAGCCGGGGATGGGCGTGGCCACCGACTCCGAGCGCGTGCGGCACAGCCGCAAGCTGGTCCTGGAACTCCTGGCCTCCTCGGTGGACCTGTCCACCACGCCCGGCGTGCCGGAGTGGTCGGAGCGCTACGGCGCCGACCCGGAGCGGTTCGGACCGCGTGCCGAACCCGCCCCGCTGGGCGCGCGCGACGCCCGCCACGCGGGCGCGCACGAGGCGGGGGACGGGTCCGCGGCGGCCACCGTCGAGCAGCCCGCCAAGATCGACAACGACCTGTACGTCCGGGACTACTCCAAGTGCATCACCTGCTACAAGTGCGTCGACGCCTGCGGGGACCAGTGGCAGAACACCTTCGCGATCGGCGTGGCCGGCCGCGGGTTCGACGCCAGGATCTCCACCGAGCACGACGTGGCCCTGCCGGACTCGGCCTGCGTGTACTGCGGCAACTGCGTCGAGGTCTGCCCCACCGGCGCGCTGTCCTTCACCACGGAGTTCGAGATGCGGCGGGAGGGCACCTGGGACGAGGAGCGCCAGACCCGGACGACCACGGTATGTACCTACTGCGGCGTTGGCTGTAACGTGACGCTGCACGTACAGGACAACGACATCGTGAAGGTCACCTCCCCGCACGACAACCCGGTGACCCACGGCAACCTCTGCGTCAAGGGGCGGTTCGGCTTCCAGCACGTCCAGCAGCGAGGGGACGGCTGAGTCGGATGCGGAAGCGGTCTGCGGGAACCCGGCGAAAGGAGTCGAGGGCGCCATGGGACGTGTGACCACCCGGGAGCGGGTTCTGCGCATCAGGGAGGGCGTACCGAGCGAGCGCGTCGACACGCTCGTCGCCGAGGAGCCCCTGGAGGTCCGTATCGACGGCGACCCGCTCACCGTGACGATGCGCACGCCCGGACACGACTTCGACCTGGCCGCCGGGTTCCTGGTGGGCGAGGGGGTGGTCCGCGGCGCGGACGACCTGCTGGCGATCCGCTACTGCGCCGGGGCCACCGAGGACGGCTCCAACACCTACAACGTCCTCGACGTGACCCTGGCCGCCCACGTCCCCGCCCCCGACACCTCCCTGGAGCGCAACTTCTACACCACGTCCTCCTGCGGACTGTGCGGCAAGGCCAGCCTGGACGCGGTGCGCACCCAGGCCGCCTGGTCGGTGGCCGGGGACGGGGCCCGGGTCGCGGTCGCCACCCTGGTGGAGCTGCCCGACCGGCTGCGCCGCGCCCAGCGGGTCTTCGACCGCACCGGCGGACTGCACGCGGCCGGCCTGTTCACGGCCGAGGGCGAACTCGTCGTGCTGCGCGAGGACGTGGGCCGGCACAACGCCGTCGACAAGGTCGTCGGCTGGGCCCTGCGCGAGAACCTCGTGCCCCTGCGCGGGCACATCCTGATGGTCTCGGGCCGCGCCTCCTTCGAGCTGGTGCAGAAGGCCTGGATGGCGGGCATCCCGGTGCTCGCCGCCGTCTCCGCCCCGTCCTCCCTCGCGGTCGACCTGGCCGCCGAGGCGGGGATGACCCTCGTCGGGTTCCTGAGGGGCTCCTCCATGAACGTCTACGCCGGGCGGCAACGGATCCTCCTGGATGAGGTGTTGATCGCGCCTTTGACGGCCCCGGGGGGATCCGGCGGTCCGAAGCCGTAGACGCGGGTCCGGACCGTGCCTTCCAGCCCCCCGCACGGACCGGGCCCGACAACGTTCCGATCGCCCGCCGGCGCCTGCGCCGACGGGCGATCGGCCGGTCCGCGCCCCTCGCGTGGCGCCGCGGGGGCACGGACCGGGCGCGGGGATCACCTCCCCGCGAGTTCCTCCTCGGGGTGCAGGGTGCGGCGCGGGAAGTTGCCGGGGAGGCGCTCGCCCTCCGGGCCCCGGGTGACCGCGCGCACCAGCAGCTCCCCGCCGACGAACGCGCCCCGCCAGGACCGGCCCCAGCCGCCGAAGAGCTCCTCCCGGTCCCCGCGCGACCGCGGACGGTTGATCCCGACCTTGAAGGCGCGCACCTCGGCCGCGAGCCGCTCGGCGGTACCGGTGTCGTCGCACGACAGCGTGGCCACCAGGGCGCCGTTGCTGACGTTGAGCGCGGCCAGCAGTTCGGCCTCGGTGTCCACCGGCACGATCGTGTCGACCGGGCCGAAGGGCTCGGCGTGGAAGAGCGGCGAGGAGCGCGGCGGGTCCAGCAGCGCCACGGGCGCCATGTAGGCCCCGGCGTCCTGGCCGGGGACCAGCAGGGCGTCGGCCGTGGAGCCCCGGTACAGGGGCACCGCGCCGCCCCGGATCGCCTCGTCCACCTGCGCGTCCAGCTCCTCGGCCTTGGCGGCGCCGATGAGGGGGCCGAAGTCCAGCTCGGGGAGCGGGTCGCCCGGCGACTCCACCGCCAGGGGGTGCCCGAAGCGCACGGAGGACACCGCGGCCAGGTACGCGGCGAGGAAGTCGGAGAACCGGTCGCGCTGGACGACGAAGCGCGGGTAGGCGGTGCAGCGCTGCTTGGCGTAGTCGAAGGTGCGGCGGATCTGCCCCGAGAGCGTCTCCCAGTCCGAGTACTCCCACACACCCCAGCAGTTGAGCCCCTCCTGTTCCAGGATGTGCGGGCGGTCCAGGTCGGCCAGGTCGGCGGCGACACGGCCGCCGGTGTCCCGGCCGCCGACGAAGGAGACGCAGCCGATCTCCGGGCCGCGCACCAGGGCGGGGGACAGGCTCCGGCCCGAGCCGCTCACCAGGGTGAAGGGCAGGCCCTCCCGGACGGCCAGGGCGGTCGCCAGGGTCAGGCACACCAGTCCGCCGTCGGTGGGCGTCTTGGCGATGACGGCGTTCCCGGCCAGGGCCTGGACGCACATCGCGTGCGCCAGCACGCTCATGGGGTAGTTCCAGCTGGCGATGTTGCTGACCGGGCCGTCCAGCGGGGCGCGGCCTTCGGTCATCCGCCCGATCTCCCCGACGTACCACTCCACTCCGGAGACGGCCCGGTCCACGTCCTGGAGGGCGAGCCGCCAGGGCTTGCCGATCTCCCACACCAGGGCCAGGGCCAGCAGCTCCCGGTGCTCCCGCCACGCCCCGAGGGCGGCCGTGACGCGGGCGCGGCGCTCGTCCAGGGGGACCCGGCTCCACCGCCGGTGCTCCGCCACGGCGGCGGCCACGGCGTGCGCTGCGGCGGGGCCGTCGAGCATGGGGGCGGCGGCGCAGGCGCCGCCGTCGACGGGGGAGAAGAAGGGGCGCGGAGCGCCGTCGTCGCGCCACCGCCCGCCCCAGTGGTTGCGGGTCCGCTGCTCGCCGAACGCCTCGGGGGCGACGGCGCGGCAGCGGGAGTACAGGGTGTCCCGGCTCAGGGCCGGGTCGACGATGAGGTTCACGGTTGTGCGGGCACCGCCCCGGTGGACGCGCCCTCCTCCTTCCGGGAGCGGGGGGCGGTCGCGGCCACCAGGGCACGGACCAGCTCGGCGGTTTCGCTGGGGGTCTTGCCGACCTTGACGCCGGCGGCCTCCAACGCCTCCTTCTTCGCGGCGGCCGTCCCGGAGGAGCCCGAGACGATGGCGCCCGCGTGGCCCATGGTCTTGCCCTCCGGAGCGGTGAAACCCGCCACGTAGCCCACCACGGGCTTGGACACGTTCTCCCGGATGAACGCCGCCGCCCGCTCCTCGGCGTCCCCGCCGATCTCACCGATCATCACGATCACGTCGGTGTCGGGGTCGGCCTCGAACGCCGCCAGCGCGTCGATGTGCGTGGTCCCGATGATCGGGTCCCCGCCGATGCCCACCGCCGAGGAGAACCCGATGTCGGCCAGCTCGTACATCATCTGGTAGGTCAGCGTCCCGGACTTGGACACCAGCCCGATCCGGCCCGGCTTGGTGATCGTGGCCGGGATGATGCCCGCGTTGGACTGGCCCGGCGTGATCAGGCCCGGGCAGTTCGGGCCGATGATCCGGGTCGCGTTGCCCTTGCTCTGGGCGTAGGACCAGAACGCGGCGGTGTCGTGCACCGGCACGCCCTCGGTGATCACCACGGCCAGGCCGATCGAGGCGTCGATGGCCTCGATCACCGCGTCCTTGGTGAACCGGGGCGGCACGAAGATGACGGTGACGTCGGCGCCGGTCTTGTCGATGCCCTCGGCCACCGAACCGAACACCGGCACCCCGGTGCCGTCGAAGTCGACCGTCTGGCCGGCCTTGCGCGGGTTGACGCCGCCCACGATGTTGGTGCCCGAGGCGAGCATGCGGCGGGTGTGCTTGGTGCCCTCCGAGCCGGTCATGCCCTGGACGAGGACCTTGCTGTCCTTGGTGAGGAAGATGGCCATGGTTCGTGTTGCTCCCTCTACTTCGCCGCGAGCTCGGCGGCCTGCGCGGCGGCGCCGTCCATCGTGTCGACCTGTCGCACGGCCGGGTGGGCGCGATCGGTGAGGATCCGCCGGCCCAGCTCGGCGTTGTTGCCGTCCAGGCGGACGACGAGCGGCTTGGAGACGTCCTCGCCGCGGCCCTCGAGCAGTTCCAGGGCCTGGACGATGCCGTTGGCCACGGCGTCGCAGGCGGTGATGCCGCCGAAGACGTTGACGAACACGCTCTTGACCGAGGGGTCGCCCAGGATGATCTCCAGGCCGTTGGCCATGACCTCGGCCGAGGCGCCGCCGCCGATGTCGAGGAAGTTGGCGGGCTTGACGCCGCCGTGCTCCTCGCCGGCGTAGGCGACCACGTCCAGGGTGGACATGACCAGGCCCGCGCCGTTGCCGATGATGCCGACCTCACCGTCGAGCTTGACGTAGTTGAGGCCCTTGGCCGCGGCCCTGGCCTCGAGCCCGTCGGTGCCGTGCGCGTCGGCGAAGCCCCGGCGCTCCGGGTGCCGGAACAGGGCGTTCCCGTCCAGGGTGACCTTGCCGTCCAGGGCGACGACGCGGCCGTCCCTGGTGAGGACGAGCGGGTTGACCTCGACGAGCGTGGCGTCCTCGCCGACGGTGACGTCCCACAGGCGGCGGATCGCCGTCGCGACGGCATCGCGGGCGTGCTCGGGTATTCCGGCGGCCCGGCAGATGTCCAGGGCCTGCGCCGTCGTCACCCCCGGGGGACCCACCGGTGTGCGCACCACCGCGCCGGGGTCCGTCTCGGCGACCTCCTCGATCTCCATGCCGCCCCGGGCGGAGCAGATCGAGAGGAAGCCGCGCTCGGCCCGGTCCAGCAGGAAGGAGAAGTAGTACTCCTCCGCGATGTCGGACGCCTCCTCGACCAGGACACGGTGGACCGTGTGGCCCTTGATGTCCATGCCGAGGATCCGCTCGGCCTCGGCCCGGGCGTCCTCCGGGCCCTCGGCGACCTTCACACCGCCGGCCTTGCCGCGGCCACCGGTCTTGACCTGGGCCTTCACCACCACCGGGCGGCCGAAGCGGGAGGCGAGGGCGTGTGCCCGGGCGGGGGTGTCGGCGATCTCGCCGGCGACGAGGGGTACGCCGTATTCGCCGAACAGCTGCTTGGCCTCGTATTCGTAGAGATCCATGATCCTCCTCGAACCGTGTGCTCCCCGTCACTGTAGACCGCGCACATACTGTATGCAATATCCAAAAACCAAAGGACTTCCCGATGTCAATGTGATCTGGAATACTGTATACAGGAGGTGGAACATGTCCCCCCGAAACCCTCCGGAGCCCGCCCCCGGGCCCCTTCCCACCGCGGAGGTGCGCGACTGGCACGGCCGGGACCACGCCGTCGGCCCCTCCTGCCGCTCCCTGACCGGCGCGCCCCGCCCCCTCGTCCTCTTCCGCGTCCTGCTGGCGGTCGCCGCCGTCGGGGTCGGCCAGTTCGGGTACGGCGCCGCCGTCCCGGAACTGGCCCGGGCCCACGGCCTCGATCCGGCGGTGATGCTCGCGCCCTTCGTCCTGTGGGTCCTCCTCCAGGGCGGGACGGCTCCGCTGCTGTCCCGGCTGCGCGGCCGCGGCGCCTGCCCGCCGTCGGTCGCGATCCCCGCCGGGGCCCTGCTCTGCGCCGCCGGGTCGCTCGCGCTCGGACACGCCGACCCGCTGTGGGCCGCCCTGGGGTACGGGGTCCTGGGCGGAGTCGGGGCCGGGCTCGTCTACCACTCCGCCGCCGACCTGGTGGCCGGGTGGTTCCCCGACCGGCGCGTCATCCGCTCCGCGGCGGTCGGCGGGGCGTTCGCCCTGGGGTCGCTGCCGCTGATCCCCCTGGTCGCCACCGCCCCGCCCGTCCTCTCCCACACCGCCGCCGCCCTGGCGGCGGCCGTGCTGGGCCTGGTCGGCGGATGGGGCCAGCGCGGTGCCCCGCCCCGCTGGTGGCCCCCCGGCTCCGACCCGCGCGACCACGCCCTGCGCCCCCGCGCGGAGGCGGCCAGCGACCGCGACCTGACCGTGGCCCAGGCCTGGGCGAGCGGTGCCCTGCCCGCCCTGCACCTGATCGCCACCCTGTCCGGGGCCTGCGCGCTGTTCACGGTGGCCGCTCTGCCGTCGCTGCTGCTGGGCCACGGGCGTGAACCCGCGGCCGCGGTCGCCGCCGTGGGCGCCTTCGCCCTGGTCAGCGGTCTGGGTCGGTGCGGTGCCGAACTCGCGGCCGAGCGGTGGGGCCGCAGGCGGGTCCTGGGGGCGGCCATGACGGTCGCCGCCGTGGGCCTGTTCGGCCTCGCCTGGGCCGTCCCCGCGGGCCCGGCCGCCCTGCCCGTCCCCGCCGCGGCCCTGGTCGGCCTGGGCACGGGGGCCTGCTATCCGCTGGCCCGCTCGCTCTCGGAGGACTACTTCGGATCCCGGGCGGAGCCGGGTGTGCAGGGGCTGGTCTACAGCTCCAAGGCGGTCGGCGGCCTGCTGGGGGTCGGCTGTGCGGTCGCCGTCCTGTGGGCCGCGCCGACCGGCGGCGGGGGGTTCTGGCTCCTCATGGCGCTCCACGCCGCGGTGGCCGCGGTCCTGGTCGCGGCCTGCCTGCGTCGGCCGCTGCCGGTTCGGACGCTTCCGGGGAGCGGGGGACCCTGGACAGCGTGAGCGACGCGTGTTCCAATGGACTGCATTCGGTATACAGTATTCGATGCCGGGGGGCTCGACCCCCTGAGAAGGGACCGGCCCGACCATGAGCCGAGGCGACACCGACGACACCACGACCATCAGCGGCGGACACCTGGTGGCCAAGGCCCTCAAGGCGGAGGGCGTGGACGTCATCTTCACCCTCTGCGGCGGACACATCATCGACATCTACGACGGCTGCGCGGACGAGGGGATCGACGTCATCGACGTCCGCCACGAACAGGTGGCGGCGCACGCCGCCGACGGCTACGCGCGGGTCACGGGCAGGCCCGGCTGTGCCGTGGTCACCGCGGGGCCCGGCACGACCGACGCGGTCACCGGCATCGCCAACGCCTACCGCGCGGAGAGCCCGATGCTGGTCATCGGTGGCCAGGGCGCTCTCTCCCAGCACAAGATGGGGTCCCTCCAGGACCTGCCGCACGTGGACATGATCGCCCCCATCTCCAAGTTCGCCTCCAGCGTCCCGCACACGGCGCGGGTGGCGGACATGGTGTCCATGGCCTTCCGCGAGGCCTGCAACGGCGCGCCCGGGCCCGCCTTCCTGGAGATCCCCCGGGACATCCTGGACGCCTCGGTGCCCCTGGAGCAGGCGCGCATCCCCGCCAAGGGGAAGTACCGCGCCTCCACCCGCCAGGCCGGCGACCCCGAGGCGGTCGAGCGGCTGGCGGACCTGCTGGTCCGCTCCGAGCGCCCCAGCATCCTGCTGGGCAACCAGGTCTGGACGACCCGGGCGACCCGGTCGGCCACCGAGCTGGTACGGGCCCTGAACGTGCCCGCCTACATGAACGGCGCCGGGCGCGGGACCCTGCCCCCCGGCGACCCGCACCACTTCCAGCTGTCCCGTCGGTACGCCTTCACCAACTCCGACCTCATCATCATCGTCGGCACCCCCTTCGACTTCCGGATGGGCTACGGCAAGCGGCTCTCCCCCGACGCCACGGTCGTGCAGATCGACCTCAACTACGCCACCGTCGGCAAGAACCGCGACATCGACCTGGGGATCGTCGGGGACGCCGACGTGATCCTGTCGTCCGTCCTCCAGGCGGCCTCCGGCTACGGGGACAACGGCGCCGCCCGGCGCAAGGAGTGGCTGGAGGACCTGCGCGCCCAGGAGCAGAAGGCGCTGGACAAGCGCGCCCCGCTGCTCTCCTCCTCCGCCTCCCCGATCCACCCCTACCGCCTGGTGTCGGAGATCAACGACTTCCTCACCGAGGACTCGATCTACATCGGCGACGGCGGCGACATCGTCACGTTCTCGGGACAGGTCGTCCAGCCCAAGGCGCCGGGGCACTGGATGGACCCCGGGCCCCTGGGCACCCTCGGCGTCGGCATCCCCTTCGTCATGGCCGCCAAGTACGCCCGGCCCGACAAGGAGGTCGTCGCGCTCTTCGGCGACGGCGCCTTCAGCCTCACCGGCTGGGACTTCGAGACGCTCGTCCGGTTCGACCTGCCCTTCGTCGGCATCGTCGGCAACAACTCCTCGATGAACCAGATCCGCTACGGGCAGATCGCCAAGTACGGGGCCGACCGCGGCGAGATCGGCAACACCCTGGGCGACGTCCCCTACTCGGAGTTCGCCCGGATGCTCGGCGGCTACGGCGAGGAGGTCCGCGACCCCGAGGAGATCGGCCCCGCCCTGCTGCGGGCGCGCGAGTCCGGAAAGCCCTCACTCATCAACGTCTGGATCGACCCCGACGCCTACGCGCCGGGGACCATGAACCAGACCATGTACAAGTAGCCGGGAGGAAGGCCATGGCCAAGGCACTCGACGGTGTCCGCGTACTCGACATGACCCACGTCCAATCCGGCCCCTCGGCGACCCAGCTCCTGGCCTGGATGGGAGCCGACGTGGTCAAGCTGGAGGCCCCCTCCGGAGACATCACGCGGCGGCAGCTGCGCGACCGCCCCGACGTGGACAGCCTCTACTTCACGATGCTCAACTCCAACAAGCGCAGCATCACGCTCAACACCAAGACCGACCGGGGCCGGGAGATCTTCTTCGACCTGGTGCGCCGCAGCGACGTGCTGGTGGAGAACTTCGCCCCGGGCGCCCTGGACCGGATGGGCTTCACCTGGGAGGTCCTGCACGAGGTCAACCCCCGCCTCGTCTACGCCTCGATCAAGGGGTTCGGCGCCGGCGCCTACGCCGACTTCAAGGCCTACGAGGTGATCGCCCAGGCGATGGGCGGCTCCATGAGCACCACCGGGTTCGAGGACGGGCCGCCCCTGGCCACCGGAGCGCAGATCGGCGACTCCGGCACGGGGGTGCACACCGTGGCGGGCGTGCTCGCCGCGCTCTACCAGCGCACCCGGACCGGCCTCGGGCAGCGGGTCGAGGTCGCCATGCAGGACGCCGTGCTCAACCTCTGCCGGGTCAAGCTGCGCGACCAGCAGCGGCTCGCGCACGGTCCGCTCGCCGAGTACCCCAACGAGGACTTCGGGGACGAGGTGCCGCGCTCGGGCAACGCCTCCGGCGGGGGACAGCCCGGGTGGGCGGTGCGGACCGCGCCCGGCGGACCCAACGACTACGTCTACGTCATCATCCAGCCCGTGGGCTGGGCGCCCATCGCCCGGCTCATCGGCCGCCCCGAACTGGCCGAGGACCCCGGGTGGTCCACCCCCGAGGCCCGGCTGGACAAGCTCGACAAGGCGTTCGCCCTCATCGAGGAGTGGGCCTCGACCAAGCCCAAGTGGGAGGTCCTGGCCGAGCTGAACTCCCACAACATCCCGTGCGGGCCCATCCTGTCCACCCGGGAGATCATCGAGGACCCCGCCCTGCGCGAGCACGGGATCGTCACCGGCGTCCCCCACCCCGAGCGGGGCGAGTACACCACGGTGGGGTCCCCGATCCGCCTCTCCGCGTCCCCGGTGGACGTGGTCCGCTCACCGCTGCTGGGCGAGCACAACACCGAGGTCTACCGCGAGGAACTGGGCCTGTCCGCCGAGGACCTGGCGGAACTCGAAGCGAACGGAGTGATCTGAGAGATGCCCTCCTACACCCCCTGGCGCTCCGACGTCGACCGCGACGCGGTCCGCGCGGTGCTCGACCGGGCCCGGGCCGAGAACCGGTCCGCGCTCACCGCCCCCGAGGGCCGCGTCCTCGCCGAGGCCTACGGCATCCCCGTCCCCGCCGAGGCGCTGGCCGCCTCCCCGGAGGAGGCGGTCGCCCTGGCGAAGGAGATCGGCTTCCCCGTGGTCGCCAAGATCGTCTCCCCCGACATCCTCCACAAGACCGACGCCGGAGGCGTCGAGGTCGGCCTGGCCGACGGGGCACAGGTCGAGGAGGCCTACCGGCGGATCGTCTCCAACGCCCGCTCCTACGACCCCGACGCCCGTATCGACGGGGTCCAGATCCAGCAGCAGGTCGCCGGGGGACTGGAGGTCCTGATCGGCGCCACGACCGACCCCACGTTCGGGAAGGTGGTGGTGTTCGGCCTGGGCGGCGTCCTGGTGGAGGTCCTCAAGGACGTGGCCTTCCGGCTGGCGCCCGTGGACCGGCAGGAGGCGCTCTCCCAGATCCGCGGCATCCGCGCGGCGGAGATCCTGGACGGGGTCCGCGGGGCCGAGCCCGTCGACGCGCAGGCGCTGGCCGAGACCCTGGTCCGCCTGTCCGAACTGGTCACCGACTTCCCCGAGATCGCCGAGGCCGACCTCAACCCGGTCTTCGCCTCGCCGACCGGCGCGGTCGCCGCCGACCTGCGGTTCGTCCTGGACTTCGCCCCCGCGGAGCCGCCCCGGCGGTTCTCCCGGGAGGAGATCCTCACCTCCCTGGAACGCGTCTTCAAGCCCCGGTCGATCGCCGTCATCGGTGCCTCCAACGAGACGGGCAAGATCGGCAACTCCGTCATGCGCAACCTCGTGGACGGCGGCTACCGCGGGGAGATCCACCCGGTCAACCCCAAGGCGGCCGAGGTGTACGGGCGCCCGGCCCGCGCCTCGATCTCCGACATCCCCGGCGGGGTGGACGTCGCCGTCTTCGCCATCCCCGCCGCGCGGGTGGCCGGGGCCCTGGAGGAGGCGGGCCGCAAGGGGGTCGCCGGAGCGATCCTCATCCCCTCGGGCTTCGCCGAGACCGGGGAGCACGAACTCCAGGCCGAGGTGCTGGAGACGGCCCGGCGGCACGGGGTGCGGGTGCTCGGCCCCAACATCTACGGCTACTACTACACCCCGGAGAAGCTGTCCGCGACCTTCTGCACCCCCTACGACGTCCAGGGCGGGACGGCGCTCACCTCCCAGTCCGGCGGGATCGGCATGGCGATCCTGGGGTACAGCCGCAGCACCCGCACGGGTGTCTCCGCCATCGTGGGCGTGGGCAACAAGGCCGACATCGACGAGGACGACCTGCTGACGTTCTTCGGGCAGGACGACAACACCAACGCCATCGCCATGCACCTGGAGGACCTCAAGGACGGCCGGGCGTTCGTCGAGGCCGCCCGCGAGGTGGTGCCCCGCAAGCCCGTGGTCGTCCTCAAGGCGGGCCGCACCTCGGCCGGGGCCGCGGCGGCCGGGTCGCACACCGGAGCCCTGGCCGGCGACGACAAGGTCTACGACGACATCCTGCGGCAGGCCGGCGTGGTGCGGGCCCCCGGCCTCACCGAACTCCTGGAGTACGGCCGCGCCCTGCCCGTCCTGCCCGCGCCCCGCGGCGAGAACATCGTCATCATCACGGGGGCGGGCGGCTCCGGGGTGCTGCTCTCCGACGCCGTCGTCGACAACGGGATGTCCCTCATGGAGATGCCCCCGGACCTGGACAAGGCGTTCCGGGCCTTCATCCCCCCGTTCGGGGCCGCCGGGAACCCGGTGGACATCACCGGGGGCGAGCCGCCCTCCACCTACGAGAAGACGATCCGCCTGGGGCTGGAGGACCCGCGCGTGCACGCGCTGGTGCTCGGCTACTGGCACACGATCGTCACGCCCCCGCTGGTCTTCGCCGACGTGGTGATCGACGTCGTGAGCCGCGCCCGCGAGGCCGGGATCGACAAGCCGATCGTGGCATCCCTCTCGGGCGACACCGAGGTCGAGGCCGCCGCCGACCGGCTCTTCGACCACGGGATCGTCGCCTACCCCTACACCACCGAGATGCCGGTGAAGGTCCTCGGGGCCAAATACCGCTGGGCGAGAGCCGCCGGCCTTCTCTAGAGTGACCTGGCACACACCGGTCCCGGGCGGCGCGCAGGCCGTCGCGCGCCGCCCGGGACCCCGGCCGCAGCACGTCCCACACCGGGGGAGCCGTCCCGGTCGCAGGAGAGAGGAGACCGCACCGCCCAGGGGGGCTGACGGGGGTTGCATCCAGCGCACCGACACAGCCCGTAAGGGAGTCCACATGTCCCCGAACCCCGATCCCTCGGAACACCCCGGCCCGGAGCCCCGGCCCGACACCCTCCCCGAAGCCGCGCGGATCCCCGGCCAGCGCCCGGCACCGCCGGAAGAGCACGCCTCCACGCCCACCCCCACCGACACCGCCGAACAGCCCGCCGCGGGCGGGTCCGGGCGGACCGTCCGCCTGGACGCGCCGGGAACCGGCGTCCGCGACACCTGGCGCGCGATGGGCCCGGGCATCGTCGCGGCGATGACCGGTATCGGCGCCAGCCACATCATCCACGGTCCCACCGCGGGCGCCCAGTTCGGCTACACGCTGCTCTGGGTCATCCCGTTCGCCTACCTGCTCAAGTACTGCGCCTTCGAGTTCGCGCACCGCTACACCCTGGTGCGCGGCGAGAGCATCATGGAGGCCTACCAGCGCACGGGCGCCCGCTACGGCAACTGGCCGCTGTGGTACCTCCTGGTGCAGTGCCTGTCCAACACCTTCGGCATCGCCGGCCGGGCCCTGGGGGCCGGTGCCCTCATCTGGGCGGCGCTGCCCTTCCTGCCGCTGCCGGTCTGGGGCATCCTGGTGCTCCTGTCCAGCCTCACCCTGCTGTGGGCGGGGCGCTACAAGGCGGTGGAGCTCGCCGTCAAGATCTGCCTCGTGGTCTTCGTGCTCGCGGTGCTGATCGCGTTCGTCCTCCAGGCTCCGCCCCCCTCGGAGTACGTGGCCCGGCTGCTGCCCACGCTGCCGCCGATCGCCGGACTGATGCTGTTCAGCGCCATGTGGGGGTACTTCCCCACGACGCTCGAGGTCTCGACGATGCAGTCCAACTGGGCGGTGGACAAGAAGGCCGGCATGGTCCGGGTCCGGGAGCTGCGCCGCCAGGGGTACACGGTCGAGGTGGCCCCGAACTACCTGCGCAACCACATGAAGCTGTTCAAGCGGGACATGAACATCTCCTACGTGCTCTCGCTGCTGACGGGGATGGCGTTCCTCATGGTGGGGGCGGTCGTGCTCCACCCGATCGGGCTCGTCCCGGCCTCGAGCGAGATGGGCCTGACGATCGCGCGGATCTACACCGACACGTTCGGCATGTGGATCTTCCCGGTCATCATCGCGGGCGGCACGGCGGCCCTGTGGTCGACGGTCTTCACCTACTTCGACGGCCAGGCCAGGGTCTTCGAGGAGTGCTGCGTCCGGCTGCGCAACGCCTGGGACTCGGAGCGGACGCGCAAGTACCTGTACCGCGGCTTCCAGGTGCTGTGGCTGGTCGCGGGTTCGGCGGTCATCATCGGCATGCCCGAGCCGGTGTTCATGGTGCAGCTCGCCTCGGTCCTGGCACTGCTGTTCTCGCCGGTGCTGTACTGGCTCAACATCAAGGCGGTCAGGGACAACTTCACCGCCGAGGACGCCGAGTTCATGCCCTCCGCGCTCCGGTTCGCGTGGGCCTGGTGCGGGCTGGCCGGCATCACCCTCATCAGCCTCTACTACGTGTACATGCAGTTCCTGGCGCCGCTGCTGGCGTGAGGACCCCCGGGCGGCGCGACGTCCGGCGGGGCCAGGCCCCGCCGGACGCCACGGCCCCGGACACGGCGAGACGGCCGGACCCGGGGGGACTGGTCTCCGGCCGCCTCTGGGGCCCGCCGGTCGCACACGACCGGCGGATCCGGTCCTCAACCTAGCGGTAGGGCGCAGGTGGTAATCGGCTGTTCGTCCGGGTTCGCCCTACTGCGTAAGCGAATCGTGACGACCGGATCCGCGCGTGCTCGATACCTAGCTCTTCTATGTCTAGGAGTGCTAGGGTTCTATCCCTAGCAGATCTAGGTATGGGAGTGCGCATGCACATCGACAAGGACCTCGTCGCGGCCTCGGCCACGCCGCTCGTCCTGGGCATCCTGGCCGAGGGCGAGTCCTACGGCTACGCCATCGTCAAGCGCGTCAACGAGCTGTCCGGCGGGCGGATGCAGTGGACGGACGGAATGCTCTACCCCCTGCTGCACCGCCTGGAGCGCAACGGCCACGTCCGCTCCTCCTGGGGCCGGTCCGAGGCGGGCCGCCGCCGCAAGCACTACGCCATCACGGAGGCGGGGCTGGAGGTGCTGGCCGAGCGGCGCGAGCAGTGGAGCGTGGTGGCCGACGCCCTGCGCCAGGTCTGGGAGGCCGCGGCGCAGCCGCTGCCGGGCCCCGCGGCGGCCGGGGGGATCGCGTGATGGGCGGCATCGAGGAGCAGATCGACCAGTGGCGCGGTTTCGTGCGCCGCCGCGAGGCCATCTCGGCGTCCGACGCCGAGGAGATGGAGGACCACCTGCGCGAGCAGATCGCCGAGCTGGAGGCGGGCGGCCTGGACGGGGAGGAGGCCTTCCTCGTCGCGGTCAAGCGCATGGGCGACCTGGACGAGGTGTCGCGGGAGTTCGCCCGGGAGCACTCCCAGCGCCTCTGGAAGCAGCTCGTGCTCGTCCCGGGCGCGGAGACCGGCGCGGGCGGACTGGAGCGCTGGCGCGAGCTCGGCCTCCTCCTGGCCTTCGCGCTCGGCGCGGGCCTGGCGGTCAAGGTCCTGTTCTCGTCGGTCGGCGACGAGTTCGCGCAGTTCCGCAACATCGCCTTCGTGGTGCTCCCGTTCCTGGCGGGGTGGTTCGCCTGGAAGCGCCGCGTCCCCTGGCGCGTGTGCGCGGCGGTGGCGGCCCTCGCGGCGGTCCCCGCGCTGGCGGTGAACCTCTACCCCTTCCAGGGGTTCTCCGGCCCCTTCCCCGAACCCGGGATGACCGCCGTGCTCGCGTTCACCCACGCCCCGGTCCTGCTGTGGCTGCTCGTCGGGGTCCTGCACACGGGCGGGGAGTGGCGCTCCCACGAGCGGCGCATGGACTTCGTGAGGTTCATGGGCGAGCTGGCGATGTACCTGGCACTGATCATGCTGGGGTCCATGGTCCTGGTCGGGCTCACCTTCGGTGTGCTCTCCCTGGCCGACGTCGACCTCGAACCGTACCTGGAGGACTGGCTGCTGCCCTTCGGCCTGCCCGGCGCGCTGCTGGTCGCCGCCTGGCTGGTGGAGGCCAAGAAGAGCGTGGTGGAGAACATCGCGCCCGTGCTCACCCGGGTCTTCACCCCGCTGGCGCTGGTGATGCTGCTCGCGGACCTGGCGGTGCTCCTGGCGAACGCGCCGCTGACCACGGTGGACCGCGAACTGCTCATCCTCATGGACGCGGTCCTGGTGCTGGTGCTGTTCCTGCTGCTGTACTCGATCTCGGCCCGGGACCCGCTGGCCCCGCCGGGGGTCTTCGACTGGCTCCAGCTCGCGCTGGTCGGGGCGGCGCTGGCGGTGGACGCGGTGGCGCTGACGGCGATGCTGACCCGCATCGCGGAGTTCGGGTTCACCGCCAACAAGGTCGCCGCGCTCGGCCTCAACCTGGTGCTGCTGGTGCACCTGGCGTGGTCGGCGCGCCTGCTCGCGGGCTTCGTGCGGGGCTCCCGGCCGTTCGCGGCGGTGGAGCGGTGGCAGACGGCCTACCTGCCGGTCTACGCGGTGTGGGCCGCCGTGGTCGTGCTGGTGTTCCCGCCGGTGTTCGGTTTCGCCTGACCGGGCGGCCGGGGCCTGGCCGGCCCCGGCCGCTCAGCCGGCGGTGTAGACCACGAACGAGACCGCGATGTAGTGGCAGACGAACGCGGCGATGGTCAGCGAGTGGAAGATCTCGTGGAACCCGAACCACCGGGGTGCCGGGTCGGGCCGCTTCAGGCCGTAGACCACCGCGCCGACGCTGTAGAGCACCCCGCCGACCAGGATGAGGATCCACGTCGCCGGGTGGGTCCCCTCGACCAGGTCGGGGATGAACAGCACCGCCACCCAGCCGATGGCCAGGTACAGGGCGGTGGAGAGCCAGCGCGGGGAGTTCAGCCACAGCAGCTTGAACCCGACCCCGGCGATCGCCCCGCCCCAGACCAGGGACAGCATCGCGGTGCGCAGCGTCCCCTCCAGGACCAGCATGATGAAGGGCGTGTAGGTGCCCGCGATGATGAGGTAGATGTTGGAGTGGTCCATGCGGCGCAGCACCTTCTGCGCCCGCGGCGACCAGCGCCCCACGTGGTAGATCGCCGAGGTGCTGAAGAGCAGGACCGAGCTGAGCGCGTAGACGGCGCTGGCGGCCATGGCGGGCACGGTGGGGGAGAGGGCCACCAGGACGATCCCCGCCACCAGCGCGAGCGGGGCGGTCCCCAGGTGCAGCCAGCCGCGCAGGCGGGGTTTGACCGCCTCCATCAGCCCCTCGGCCGCGGCCGCCGCCCGCTCGGGGAGGCTTTCCTCCTGCGACCGCGCGTATCCGCTTCCCCGCGCCTCGTCCCTGGACACTTTCCACCCCTCGCTCTCGGCGAAGCCTCCGGAACCGTTCTCACCGGCTCTACCCGAAGCCTAACTTACGGAACCGTAGGTTACTCCGAAGTAGTGGTGTGTCGAGCCGCACAGCCCCCGTCCCGTCCGGGGCTCGGGTCGGAAGTGGTCGATTCCGGCCGATCCCCGGTGTTCTGATCGATCAGGACCCGCTAGGGTGCGTTCCGGATGCCGTGACCAGCGGCGTCCCGGACCCCTGCCCTCCCCGTGCATCGTTCGAGGTCAAGGGGTACGTGCGCCCTTCCTGAACCATTGGTCTAGACCTCTTTGGAGCCCATGAGCTGGGAAAATGTCACAAAAAGGTGGTTCATGAAGGGGTTGGTCTGCAGAGAGTGGATAGAGTCGCGCCCATCCGGGCAGCCAGGGTCGACCCCGCAGGGGTGTCGCCGAGCGAACGAGGGAGAACCCCCGTGGCCAAGTACGTCTACAAGTTCACCGAGGGAAACAAGGACCTCAAGGACCTCCTCGGCGGTAAGGGCGCCAACCTCGCCGAGATGACCAACCTCGGCCTCCCCGTCCCCCCGGGCTTCACCATCACCACCGAGGCCTGCCGCCACTACCTCGGCAACGGCGGCTTCCCCGCGGGCCTGGAGGCCGAGATCGAGGAGAACCTCGAGGAGCTGGAGAAGGCCATGGGCCGCCGCCTCGGCCAGGCCGACGACCCGCTCCTGGTGAGCGTCCGCTCCGGGGCCAGGTTCTCCATGCCCGGCATGATGGAGACCGTCCTCAACATCGGCCTCAACGACGAGTCCGTCGCCGGCCTGGCCCGCCAGGGCGGGGACGAGCGCTTCGCCTGGGACTCCTACCGCCGCCTCATCCAGATGTTCGGCAGGACCGTCCAGGACATCGACGGCGAGCTGTTCGAGGACGCCATCGACGAGGCCAAGGCCGCCAAGGGCGTCACCGACGACCTCGAGCTGGACGCCGACGACTTCCGCTCCCTCGTGGACCGCTTCAAGGCCATCGTCCACGAGCAGACCGGAAGCCCCTTCCCCACCGACCCCCGCGAGCAGATGATCCTCGCCGTCCGGGCGGTCTTCGACTCCTGGAACGCCCCCCGCGCCGTCCTCTACCGCCGCCAGGAGCGCATCCCCGCCGACCTGGGCACCGCGGTCAACGTCTGCTCCATGGTCTTCGGCAACCTCGGCATGGACTCCGGCACCGGGGTGGCCTTCACCCGGGACCCCGCCTCCGGCCAGCAGGGCGTCTACGGCGACTACCTCCAGAACGCCCAGGGCGAGGACGTCGTCGCCGGCATCCGCAACACCGTGCCCCTCGCGGACCTGGAGGCCATCGACCCCCGCAGCTACGGGCAGCTCATGGGGATCATGGAGACCCTGGAGAACCACTACCGCGACCTGTGCGACATCGAGTTCACCATCGAGCGCGGCAAGCTGTGGATGCTCCAGACCCGCGTCGGCAAGCGCACCGCCGCCGCCGCGTTCCGCATCGCCGACCAGCTCGTCGACCAGGGCATGATCACCCTGGACGAGGCGGTCCAGCGGGTCACCGGCGACCAGCTCGCCCAGCTGATGTTCCCCCGCTTCGACGAGGCCGCCGTCGCCGCGGGCGGCGCCCACCTGCTGGGCCGCGGCATGAACGCCTCCCCGGGCGCCGCCGTCGGCAAGGCCGTGTTCGACTCCTACACCGCCGTCAAGTGGTCGCGCAGCGGCGAGAAGGTCATCCTGTGCCGCCGGGAGACCAACCCCGACGACCTCGAGGGCATGATCGCCGCCGAGGGCATCCTCACCAGCCGCGGCGGAAAGACCTCGCACGCCGCCGTGGTCGCCCGCGGCATGGGCAAGACCTGCGTCTGCGGTGCCGAGGAGATCGACATCGACACCAAGAACCGGCGCCTGACCGCCTCCGGCGGCGAGGTGATCGAGGAGGGCGACGTCATCTCCATCGACGGCACCAGCGGCAAGGTGTTCCTCGGCGAGGTGCCGGTCGTGGACTCCCCGGTGGTCCGCTACTTCGAGGGCGAGATCGACCCGGCCTCCGACCAGGCCGACGACCTGGTCCGCGCCGTGGACCGGCTCATGCACTACGTGGACGCCGCCCGCCGCATGCGGGTGCGCGCCAACGCCGACACCGCCGAGGACGCCGCCCGCGCCCGCCGCATGGGAGCCCAGGGCATCGGCCTGTGCCGGACCGAGCACATGTTCCTGGGCGACCGCCGCCAGCTGGTCGAACGCCTCATCCTGGCCGACACCGAGGCCGAGCAGACCGAGGCCCTGGGCTCCCTGCTGCCGCTCCAGCGGGCCGACTTCAACGGCATCCTCGAGGCCATGGACGGCCTGCCCGTGACCGTGCGCCTGCTCGACCCGCCGCTGCACGAGTTCCTGCCGGACATCACCGAGCTGTCGGTGCGCGTGGCGGTGGCCGAGGCCCGCGGCGAGAGCCACGAGAACGACCTGCGCGTGCTGCAGGCGGTCCACCGGCTGCACGAGCAGAACCCGATGCTGGGCCTGCGCGGCGTGCGCCTGGGCCTGGTCGTCCCCGGCCTGTTCACCATGCAGGTCCGGGCCATCGCCCAGGCCGCGGTCGACCGGATCCACGCGGGCGGGCGCCCCCGCCCGGAGATCATGATCCCCCTGGTGGGCACCGTCCAGGAGCTGGAGATCATCCGCGACGACGCGCTGCGCGTGCTGCGCGAGGTCGGCGAGGAGAACGGCCTGGAGCTCGACTTCCCGGTCGGCACCATGATCGAGCTGCCCCGCGCCGCCCTGACCGCCGGGCAGATCGCCGAGCACGCCGAGTTCTTCTCCTTCGGCACCAACGACCTCACCCAGACGGTGTGGGGATTCTCGCGCGACGACGTGGAGGCGTCCTTCTTCTCCGCCTACCTGGAGAAGGGCGTGTTCGGGGTGTCGCCGTTCGAGTCCCTGGACGTGGACGGCGTGGGCCGCCTGGTCCGGATCGCCACCGAGGAGGGGCGGGCCGCCCGGCCCGGCATCAAGCTGGGCGTATGCGGTGAGCACGGCGGCGACCCGGCGTCGGTGCACTTCTTCCACAGGGTCGGCCTGGACTACGTGTCCTGCTCGCCGTTCCGCGTGCCGGTCGCGCGCCTGGAGGCCGGGCGCGCCGCCGGGCACCAGGCGGGCTGATCCTGACGTGCCGCCGCCCGCGGGGGCGGGCGGCGGCACACCCGGCGCGCCTCTAAACTCATCCCCTGGGACGGATGCCGTCACGAAAAGCTTCCGTGACCGTTTCGTGATACATTCTCGATCGCCGGTGACGATCCCCTCACCCCCCTCCACCACTCCTCTCCCGACGGACCGGGACCTCTCCGCCGAGAACCGGCGGTGCCCGGGGACCGTCCCAAGAAGGGTGATCGACCCCGGTCCGAAGAGCGAGTGCGGAGGTGCGCCGGTGCGAACGGCGAACGACGGACGTGGCGACGAGACGTGGGGGGACCCCGCCCCCGGTTCCGCCGCCGCGCCCGATGACGACGCGACCCGGGTCATGTCCCGGGCCGACCTGCCCGCCTTCCCGGGCGTCTCCGCCGCCCCCGCCGACCCGGACGCCCCCGCCGCCGAGGACGGCCCGGCCGCGGGCGGCGCAGACGAGACGGCCGTGTTCTCCCGCGACCCCGGCCCGGGCGAGCCGGCCGGAGCCGCGCAGGCCTCGGCCACCCGCGCGTTCACCCGGCCCCCCGAGGCCTCCGCGACCCGCGGGTCCGTCCGCGGCGCCACGGCCCCGGAGCCGGCGGACCCCGTCCCCGCGCGCCCGCGCCGGGACCGCACCCGGCCCGCGGAGCCGCGCCGCACCCGGCCCGCCCCCCGGCCCCGCAGACGCCGGCTGCGCCTGCGCTGGATCATCACCGCGGTCCTGCTCACCGTCCTGGCCCTGCCGCCCGCCACCTGGGGCTGGGTCTGGTACACCGCGCGCCAGGACGACCGGGCCGCCACCGACGCCATCGTCGTGCTCGGCGCCAGCCAGTACAACGGCGTCCCCTCACCCGTCTTCGAGGCCCGCCTGCGCCACGCCCAGGTCCTCTACCTGGACGGCGTGGCCCCCATGATCGTCACCGTCGGCGGCAAACAGCCCGGCGACAACTACACCGAGGCCGCCGCGGGCCGCAACTGGCTCATCGAGGTCGGCATCCCCTCCGACCGCATCATCGCCGTGGAGGAGGGCAGCGACACCCTCCAGAGCATCCGGGCCGTCTCCCTCGTCTTCACCGACAACGACTGGGACCAGGCCACCCTGGTCTCCGACCCCTGGCACAGCCTGCGCTCCAAGGTGATGGCCTCCGACCACGGAATCGACTCGGGCACCTCGCCCTCCCGCTCGGGCCCCGCCGTCATCGAACGGCGCACCCAGCTCTGGTACATCACCAGGGAGACCGCCTCCCTCTGGTACTACTGGATCTTCAACGACAGCAGCGACATCCGCGTCAACGCGGCCTGAACAGGGCCGATGACGCGTTCCGTCCCTGTCGGGAAGTAGGCTCGCAGACCTATGCACACCACCGCGGGCGCCGAGGGCGCCGTCACCGGCTACACCGGCCACGACATCGAGCGCAGGACCCGTGAGGACCGCAAGAACCGGGCCCGCGGCCCCTTCGAGCGCGACCGGGCCCGGGTCCTGCACAGCTCCGCGCTGCGCCGCCTGGCCGCCAAGACCCAGGTGGTGCGGCCCGGCGTGAGCGACTTCCCGCGCACCCGCCTCACCCACTCCCTGGAGTGCGCCCAGATCGGCCGCGAGCTCGGCAACTCCCTGGGCTGCGACCCCGACCTCGTCGAGGCCGCCTGCCTCTCCCACGACCTGGGCCACCCGCCCTTCGGCCACAACGGCGAGCGCGCCCTGGACGAGGCCGCGGCCGCCTGCGGCGGATTCGAGGGCAACGCCCAGAGCCTGCGCCTGCTCGTGCGCCTGGAGGGCAAGGTCATCGACCCCGGCGGCGACAGCGCCGGGCTCAACCTCACCCGCGCCACCCTCGACGCCACCGTCAAGTACCCCTGGCACCGCGGCGGGGGCGGCGACACCCACAAGTTCAACTGCTACCCCGACGACACCGGGGTCTTCGACTGGCTGCGCGAGGGAGCCCCCGCCGGGCGCACCTGCTTCGAGGCCCAGGTGATGGACTGGTCCGACGACGTCGCCTACTCCGTCCACGACGTCGAGGACGCCCTGCACGCCGGGCTGGTCTCCATGGCCGCCCTGCACAGCCCCGTCGAACGCGCCGAGGTCGTGCGCATCGCCGCCGACCGCTACTGCGACGGCGCCGACCCCGCCGAACTCGACGCGGCCTACACCGACCTGCTCGCCGAGCCCGTCTGGCCCGCCGAGTTCACCGGCGACCTCGCCTCCCTGGCCGGGCTGAAGAACCTCACCAGCGAGCTCATCGGCCGGTTCTGCCGGGCCGCCGAACAGGCCACCCGGCAGGAGCACGGCCCCGGCCGCCTCACCCGCTACGGCGCCACCCTCATCGTGCCCCGCCGCGCCCTCCTGGAATGCGCCCTGCTCAAGGCGGTCGCCGCCCACTTCGTCATGGCCCGCGAGGAGGCCCTGGCCTACCAGGCCCGCGAGCGCCTGCTCATCACCGAACTCGTCGACGCCCTGTGGAAGAACGCGCCCCAGGCCCTGGACCCCCAGTTCCGGGACGCCTTCACCACCGCCCCCGACGAGGCGGCCGCCCTGCGCGCCGTCATCGACCAGGTCGCCTCCCTCACCGACACCTCCGCCATCGCCCTGCACGCCCGCCTGGTCTCCTGACCGGGCGGCCGGGGCGCCCGAAGGGGGGCGCGAACCCCCCTTGACGCGGATGCCGCACGCCGCGCACACTGCTCTGCACGACAGGTCGCGGGCACCCGCACCGGCACGCCCCGGCCGCGACCGGAGAGGGCGCACCCCTTGCCCGTACGGAGCGGCACCCCCGGCATGGTCGACGTCGCGCGCCTGGCCGGGGTCTCCCACCAGACCGTCTCCCGCGTGGTCAACGGGCACCCCGGCGTGCGCCCCGAGACCGCCGAACGCGTCCGTGCCGCCATCACCAGCCTCGGCTACCGGCCCAACGCCACCGCCCGCGCCCTGGTCACCCGCCGCAGCGGCCTCGTCGGCGCCCTCGTCGTCCCCGGACCCGACACCGACCTCCTACTCGCCGGGATCGAGGCGGCCGTACGCGCCGCCGGGCGCACCCTGCTGGTCACCGCAGTCACCCCCGGCGAGCCCTCCGCCGCGGACCGGCTCCTGGAGCGGGTCGTCGACGGGCACCTCGCCCTCGCCCCCACGCCCGCACTGCTCACCGCGCTGGGCGCCCTCGCCGACCCGCCGCCCACCGTCGTCGTCGACGGCCCCGACACCCCCCTGGGGCCCGCGGTCGGCCCCGACCACCGCGGCGCCGCCCGCGCCCTCACCCGCCACCTGCTCGGCCTGGGCCACCGCACCGTGCACCACGTCCGCGGGATCCCCGGCTCCCACGGCGCAGCCGAGCGCGAGGCGGGCTGGCGCGCCGCCCTGGCCGAGGCCGGGGTCCCCGCACCCGCCCCCGTGCCCGGCGGCACCGGGCCCGCCGCGGGCCGCGCCGCCGGACGCCTCCTCACCGCCCGCCGGGCGGCAGGGGAGGAGGTCACCGCCGTCCTGGCCGCCGACGACACCCTCGCCCTCGGGCTGCTCCGGGCCTTCGCCGACAGCGGCCTGCCCGTCCCCGACCGCGTCCACGTCGCCGGGATCGGCGACCGCCCCGAGTCGGCCCACCTCGTCCCCGCCCTCACCACCGCCGACACCGCGCCCCGCGCGGCGGGGGGGCGGGCCGCCCGGCTCCTGCTGGAACGGGTGGAGGGCCGCGGCGGCGCCCCCCAGGACGTTCCCGCCGCGACCCTCCGGCCGCGAGCCAGCACCGGTCACTGGTAGCCGCGGATCTCCCGGAACACCTCCTCCAGGCTCTGCTCGCGGGCGTCGAACAGCCGGCCCCCGGTCAGCTCCGCCATCTCCGCCATCTCGTCCTCGCCGGCCTCTCCGAAGAGCACGGTGAACACCGGCACCCGCGCCGCCTCCGGCGGCAGCGCCTCCAGTTCCCGGGCGAACGGCGTCGGGCCCATGCCCCAGTTCACCTCGCCGTCGGTCATCAGCACGATCGACGTCAGGTGGTCGTCCCCGGGGGCCTGCTCGACGAGCCGGTAGGCCTCCCGCACCGCGTCGTAGGTCGCGGTGTCACCCTGGGCCTCCAGCTCGCCGATCGCCTCCGACACCTCGCCCAGCGACGCGTCGATCCGCCCGGGCTCCACCACGAACGTCCGCGGCTCGTGAGGTTCGGTGGAGAACGGCAGCAGGGTGATCTCCTCGCGCTCCTGGAACGCCTGCACCCGGTCGGACAGCGAACCCTCCGAAGCCCCGGTCAGCGAGCGCAGCGCCTCCTTCAGCTCGGCCATCCGCCCGCCCTTCATCGACCCCGACACGTCCAGCACGTACACGGTGCGCGCCGGTCGGCGCAGCTCGCTGAAGTAGTCCGCGACCAGCCCGTCCACCACCTCGCGGTGGGCGGGGAAGGGCAGCTCCACCAGTGCGGGCAGGTCCGTGCCCGACGCCCCGCCCGCCACCGGGCGGCGCAGGGTCCGCTCCGCGATGTCGGCCTGCACCCCCTCCGACAGCAGGTCCTCCACCAGCAGCCCGTAGCCCCGCTCGGCCTCCTCGTCGGGACCGGCCAGCAGGGTGAGCGGGTAGTCGGCGGTGATCACCCCGTCGGCCGGGTAGACCATCCGCAGCCCCGCGCCGTCCCGGTTCAGCGACAGCAGCACCGACTCGTAGTTGATGAGCGCGTCCACCGGGCGCCCGTCCCCGGCCCGCTCGGTGAACGCCTGCGCCAGCCAGCCCGACGAGCCCGCCGTCAGCTCCTGGCCCCCGAAGAACCCGGCCAGCTCCGGGCCCACCCGCTCCACGTCCTCGCCGGTGAGCGCGCTGCCGCTGTCGGCGAGCGCCGACGCCACCCCGATCAGCGCCGAGAAGCCCGAGTTGGAGGCGCCCGGGTTGGTCATCCCGTAGGTGAACTCCGCGTCGCGCACCGCGTCGCTCACGTCGGACCAGGTGACCTCGGCCCCCTCGGTCCACCCCAGGTCGTCGGCGCGCGACTCGCGCACCCCCAGCACCACGGGGGAGAGCATGACCGGGGTCTCCTCGCGGACCCGGGCGCGGCCGTCCTCGTACAGGTGCAGGTAGCGGTTGGAGGCGAACCAGACCGCGTCGTACTCCTGCGCCTCTCCCGCGGCCACCCGCGCCAGCCCGTCCAGGGTCCCGGTGTACTCCAGCTCCACCGTCACCCCGGTCCGCTCCGCGGCCTCCTCCAGCAGCGGCTCCATGTCGACGAGCTCACTGCCCGCCAGGACCCGCAGCGTCGCCCCGCCCTCCGGCCCGGGAGCGGTGCACCCGGACGCCGCCACCGCCACCGCCAGGGCGGCGGCGCACACCGAGCGCCTCATTCGCCCTCCTCCCGGGCCGGGCCGGCGGCCGGGCGCCGCTCCTCGGGTGCGGGCGGGGCCATCCCGCTGTCTTCGTAGGCGTCCTCGATCCCGCTCAGCAGGGCCTCCAAAGCCTCGTAGGTGGGGGTGTTCACGACGTCGTCGACCCGGGTGCGCACCGGCAGGCCGTGCTCGGCGACCAGCTCCGCGAACGCGTCGCCGCCCTCGGCGCGGAACCCGTGCCGGGTCGCCAGCGCCCGCAGCTCGGCGTCCTCGGCCAGCAGCGCCCCCACCGCGTCGCCCGCCTCGGTCAGCGGGACCAGGGTGTGGGCCGAGTACACGGTCGGCTCGGGGTACATCAGGACGGCGTCGTCGGGCATGGCGGGACCGTTCACCACGGCGTGCACGTACTGCGCCTCGTAGGCCCACAGCAGCGGGGTGTGCCCCGGGCCCAGGTCCCGGAACTGCTCGAAGGGCTGCTGGGAGGACTCCGGGGGCTGGCCCTGGGCCAGGAACAGGCCGGCCAGCCGGTCGGTGATCTCCCGGTCCGGGCCGCCGGGCGGGACCACCTCCTCGCCGTTGAGCAGGTAGGAGAGCACCGCGGCGTACAGGCCCGCCGAGTTCGATGTGCGCGGGTCGGTGGTGCGGACCAGCACCTCGTTGCGGTTGTTCGAGCCCACCGAGTCCCCGGGCAGGTCCCTCCACCGGGTGCGGTCGGCGGTCAGCTCCAGGTAGGCGGCCACGTCGAACGACCAGGTGCCGTCCTCCTCCTCGCGGGCCACCCCGGCCTCGCGCAGCGCCTCCGCGAGCGGTTCGTACGAGAGCACCACCATCGGGGTGCTGAACAGCCGGTACTCGGTCGAGACCCCGTGCTGCCGCTGGACGTGGTCGGTACCGGCGTCCGAGCCGGGGGAGACGAAGTCGGCGCCCTCGGTGTCCTGGGCCAGCAGCCGCGAGCCGCGCGGGCGCACCCGGACCTCGTACCCCAGCTCGGCCAGCCGGGCCGCGACCCGCTCGTCCCGGAAGAACTCGACCTTCTCCGACCCCACGACGCCCTCGACCACGGTGCCGCCGCCGGACCAGCGGTCGACCAGCACCGCCCCGATGGCGACGACCAGGGCCACGGCGACCGCGCTGGCGGCCCCGAGCAGCAGCCGTGCGCTCCGTCCGGGGGGGAGGGGGATGCGACTCACCGTGGGGTTCCTCCAGGCGTGCGGAGAAAAAAGAGGGGGCCCACCACTCTGCCCTCCGTGTGCGTCCCCCGGCCGTCCGCGAGGTGGACGCGGAGTGGCCTCCACAGGAAACCGGCCCGGGGAAGCCGACCGGACCGTCCGCGGAGAGAACTAGGCTGAGAACCGTGGCAGGCCGGATCAAAGACGAAGACATCGCCCTGGTGCGCGAGCGCACCCCCATCGCGGACGTGATCGGCGAGTACCTCCAGCTCCGGAACGCGGGCGGCGGCTCGCTGAAGGGCCTGTGCCCCTTCCACGACGAGAAGTCCCCCTCCTTCAACGTCACCCCCTCCAAGAACCTCTACTACTGCCTGGCGGGGGAGACCCGGGTCCTCACCCGTGACGGGGTGCGTCCCATCCGGGAGCTGGCCGGGGGCAGGCACACCATCCTCACCAGGAACGCCACCTGGGTGGAAGCGCCCTTCCACTCCTTCGGCGAACAGCGGCTCATGCGGATCACCCTGAGCCGTAACGGGCAGACCAAGGTGATCCACGCGACACCCGAGCACCGCTGGTTCGTGCAGGCGGGCGAGGACCGCGGCAGGACCCGCGAGGTGGTCACCTCCGAGCTCGAGCCCGAGCACCGGCTCGCGTACGTGTCCCCGCCCGGGAAGACCACCACCACGACGCCGTCACCCTTCGGGATCGCCCGCGGCATCACTTTCGGCGACGGCACCCGGCACGGGCGGGGCGCGGTGGCGCGGCTCGACGCGGAGAAGGACGCCCGGCTGCTCAAGTGGTTCCCCCACAGCGAGACCACCCGGCACGGTCGCCGGATCCTGGTGCACCACCTGCCGGCGTACTTCAAGGACCTGCCGCCCCTGGACGAGTCGAACCCCTACCTGCACGGCTGGCTGGCCGGCTACCTGGCCGTCTGCGGGCACGTCGCCGAGGACGGCGCGGTGACGTTGCACTGTGCCGACCGCGACGTCCTGGAGCACGTGCGGATGGTCTGCACCCGCCTGGGCATCGGTACGTACGACATCACGGAGCAGGTCCGTGAAGGCTCCCCGGGCCGGGAGCCCTCGTCGGTCCTCCGCGTCCGCCTCGTCAACGAAGACCTCACAGAGGAGGCGTTCCTTCTCGACGAGCACCGCCTTCGCTTCTCCCCGGCGTCCGAGGAGTACGCCCGGCGCGGCTGGACCGTGCGCTCGGTGGAGGAGACCGACCGGTTCGAGGAGGTGTTCTGCGCCGTCGTCGAGGAGGGGCACGCCTTCGTCCTCGAGGACGACATCCTCACCGGGAACTGCTTCGGCTGCGGGGAGGGCGGGGACGCGATCTCGTTCGTGCAGAAGATCGAGGGCCTGGCGTTCGCCGAGGCGGTCGAGTCGCTGGCCCGGCAGATCGGCGTGACGCTGCGCTACGAGGAGAGCGGGGGCCGCTCCACCCGGCGCGACGAGGGCCAGCGCCAGCGCCTGCTGGACGCCCACCGGGCCGCCGCCGAGTTCTTCGCCGAGCAGCTGCTCTCACCCGCGGCGGTGGAGGCCCGGCGCTTCCTGAGCGAGCGCGGTTTCAACCGGGCGCACGCCGAGCACTTCGGGCTGGGCTACGCCCCCGCCGGGTGGGAGAACCTCACCTCCCACCTGCGCCGCAAGGGGTTCACCGACGCCGAGCTGATCTCCGGCGGGCTGGCCGCCCAGGGGCGGCGGGGCGCCTACGACCGCTTCCGGAACCGGCTCCTGTGGCCGGTGCGGGAGGTGACAGGCGAGGTGGTCGGGTTCGGTGCCCGCAAGCTCGACCCCGCCGAGGACGGCCCCAAGTACCTGAACTCGCCGGAGAGCCCGATCTTCCACAAGAGCCGCCTGCTCTACGGGCTGGACCTGGCCAAGCGGGACATCTCCTCGCGCGGCCAGGCGGTCATCGTCGAGGGCTACACCGACGTCATGGCCTGCCACCTGGCCGGGGTGACCACCGCGGTGGCCACCTGCGGCACCGCTTTCGGCGAGGACCACCTCAAGATCCTGCGCCGGATGATCCTGGGCAGGGCCGGCCAGAACAGCAGGGTGATCTTCACCTTCGACGGCGACGCCGCCGGCCAGAAGGCCGCCGTGCGGGCCTTCGCCGAGGAGCACGGGTTCGCCTCCGAGACGTTCGTGGCGGTCCAGCCCGACGGTCTGGACCCGTGCGACCTGCGCATCCGGCACGGAGACCAGGCCGTGGCCGACCTGGTGAACGCCCCCGTCCCGCTGTACGAGTTCATGGTCCGCAAGGTCATCGAGGACTACGACCTGACCACCCCCGAGGGCCGCATCGCGGCACTGGACGCCGCCGCCCCCGTGGTGGCGAGCATCCGCGACCACGGGGTGCGCAAGCTCTACGGCATCAACCTGGACCGCTGGCTCGGCATCCTCGACGAGTCCTTCGTGCTCAACCGGGTCGGCCAGCACATCCGCCGGGCCGCCGCCCGGGGCGGCCGCCCCGGAGCACCCGCAGCGGGCCCCGTCCCCACCCCGGACGCCCGGGAGGCCCCCTACGACCTCGGCGACCCGACCCTGCAGCGCGAGCGCCAGGCCCTCAAGATCGCCGTCCAGCACCCGGCCCTGGCCGTCGGGTTCGACCGGTTCGTCGAGGCCGACTTCACCGTCCCCCAGCACAAGGCGATGCTGGCGCTCATCGCCGGGCAGGGCGGGGTGTCCGCGGCCGGCGACCCCGCCTCCTGGGCGGCGCGGCTGCGCGAGTCCGCGCCCACCGAGGCCCAGCGGGATTTCCTCACGCGTTTGGCGGTGGAACAACTCGAGTTGTACGGAGAACTCGACGAGCGTTCCGTCCAGCATATTCTGGGCACAGTCAGAATTCATTCCATCAACCGGCGCGAGTCAAACCTTAAATCCGAGTTGTCGCGTCTGGGCGGTACCGGCGGGGTCGAGGAGCAGCAGCGCCTGCTCACCGATCTCATGGCCCTTCAACAGCAGAAACGCGCCCTTCAGGAGGAGCTCTCCGGGGGTATGTAGCACGAAGGTGACAATAATGCTCCTCCCGTCGGCGGCGGAGGGGCGTGCACAATGGTGTGGTGGCTCCCACGGTTGTGACCAATGAAATTCCGCCCATTCGTCAGGTGGTGCGGCTGCTCCCCGACGAGGGCCGGGGAACGGTCAGCCGCGGCGAGGTCGCGTCGGCCCTGGAACGCCTGGACGCGCCGCCCGGCTCCCTGGACGAGGCGGTGTCCCTGCTCTCCCGGATCGGAGTGGAGGTGGCCGAGCCCGAGGAGGTCTCCCTCACCCCCGACCCGGGCCGGCGCTCCGGATCGGACCTGGTGCGGCTCTACCTCCGCGAGATCGGCCGGGTCCCGCTGCTCACCGCCGAGGAGGAGGTGGAGCTGGCCAAGGCGATCGAGGCGGGCCTGTACGCGCAGCGGTGCGAACCGGGCGGGGGAGCGTGCGCGGAGGAACTCGACGCGCTCGTGGAAGAGGGCAGAAGGGCCAAACGAGCGCTCATAGAGGCGAATCTCCGGCTGGTGGTGTCGATCGCCAAACGCTATATGGGGCGGGGCCTGCTTTTCCTCGACCTCATCCAGGAGGGCAACCTCGGGCTGATTCGCGCGGTGGAGAAGTTCGATTACACCAAAGGCTTCAAATTCTCCACCTACGCCACCTGGTGGATTCGCCAGGCGATCACCCGGGCGATCGCCGACCAGGCCCGCACGATCCGCATTCCGGTGCACATGGTCGAGACCATCAACAAACTCGTCCGGGTACAGCACCAACTGCACCAGCAGCTGGGCCGCGAGCCCAACGTCGAGGAGATCTCCGACGCCGCCGGATGCGGAGGCGAACGGATCCTGGAGATCCAGCGGATCGCCCGCGAACCCGTCTCCCTCCAGGCGCCCATCGGCGAGGAGGAGTCCGACCTCGGCGACTTCATCGAGGACTCCGACGCCGTCGTCCCGGTGGAGGCCGCCGCGTTCACCCTCCTGCAGCAGCACCTGACCGAGATCCTGGGCGGGCTCTCCGAGCGCGAGCAGCGCATCCTGCGCCTGCGCTTCGGCATGGCCGACGGCCACCCCCGCACGCTGGAGGAGGTCGGCCGCGAGTTCGGGGTGACCCGCGAGCGCATCCGCCAGATCGAGGCCAAGACCCTGGCCAAGCTCCGCCACCCCTCCCGGGCGGGCACCCTGCGCGACTTCCTGTAGGTCCGCGGGCGCCTCCGCGCTGCTCCGGCCCGTGCGACGGCGCCCGGGCGACGGGGCCTTCCGCCGCCCCGGAGACCCTGGTCTACAACGGGCGGCGGAGCGGCCGGGTTCCCGGCGGTGCCCCGACGGCCTGATGTGGCCGATGCGGCGGAACGGGCGCTGTTCGTGACCCGGTGGCCCTACCGTCGGAGGGGTGAACGCCACACCGCCGGGGAGACACCGGGCCGCCCGTCCGCGGCGGCGCATACTCGTCCTGGGCGCGGCCGCCGTCGCCGCGCTCCTGATCACGGGGGTCTTCGCCATCGCCCACGGGAACCGTCCCCAGCGCATCGGCTACTTCGCGGACTGGAACGTGGCCAACCGGGACTTCACCATCAAGGACCTCGCCGACAGCGGCGCCCCCGCGCGCCTGGACCGCCTCATGTGGGCCTTCGGCGACGTCTCCGCCGAAGGCCTGTGCCACATCCCCGGCGGGAACGAGCAGTCCTGGGAGCTCTACCAGCGCCGCTACTCCGCCGCCGAGAGCGTGAACGGCGCGGCCGACGACTACGAGCAGGAGCTGGCCGGGAGCCTGCACCAGCTCCGCCTGCTCCAGGAGGAGCACCCCGAACTGCGGGCCAGCCTGTCCCTGGGCGGCTGGAACTGGTCGCGGTACTTCTCCACCGCGGCCCGCACCGAGGAGTCCCGCCGGGCGTTCGTGTCCTCCTGCGTGGACCTGTGGCTGCGCGGGGACCTGCCCGTGCGCGAGGGCGAGCCCCAGGGCGGCGAGGGCTCGGCCGCCGGGATCTTCGACGGCATCGACCTGGACTGGGAGTGGCCGGGCGGCTCCGGCAACCCGCACAACGTCGAGGACCCCGCCGACGCGGACAACTTCACCCTCCTGGTCGCCGAGTTCCGCCGGCAGCTCGACGACCTGGCCCGGGAGACCGGCCGGGAGTACACCCTGTCGGTGTCGCTGTCGGGCTCCCCCGACCAGGCCGACGCCTACGACCCGGAGATCTTCGACCACCTGGACTTCGCCACCGTGCAGGGATACGACTTCTCCGGTCCCTGGAGCGAGGTCACCGCCTACCACTCCAACCTCTACCCTCCCGCCGCCGACCCCCACGCCAACAGCGCGGACGCGGCGGTGGACCGGTTCCTGGAGCGGGGCGCACCCCCGGAGAAGCTGGTGCTGGGCATCCCCGCCTTCGGCCGCGGCTGGCAGGACGTGGACGGCACCGGCCCCGGGCCGGGCGACACCGCCCGGCCGGCCGACGACGCCGACGACTCCTACGACGGCCCGACCATGGCGTTCTCCGACCTGGAGAGGCTGGAGGGGGAGCGCTTCCTGGACGAGGAGGCGGGCGCCTTCTCGGTGCGCTCCGGCGACCAGTGGTGGGCCTACGACGACCCCGGCGTCATCGCGATCAAGGGCGACTACGTGCTGGACCGGGGGCTGGGCGGCCTCATGGTGTGGAACCTGGACATGGACCCCACCGGCGACCTGGTGCGCGCCATGGACGAGGCCCTGGACTGAGCGCGCGGCGCGGTTGCGCCCCGTGCGGTGCCGGGTCCACCCTGGGCGCCATGGCCGACCCGCAGCAGCATCCGCGACCCGTACCGCCCGCCGACACCGAGACCCTGCGCCGGGCCCTGGAGGACGCCGTCCAGGGGACCGTCGCCTTCGACCCGGGCACCCGCGCCCTGTACACCTCCGACGCCTCCAACTACCGGGTGGTCCCCCTGGGGGTCGTCCTGCCCGCCACCGTCGAGGACTGCGCGGCCGCCGTGCGGGTCTGCGCCGCCCACGGCGTCCCCGTGACCCCGCGCGGCGGAGGCACCTCCATCGCGGGCAACGCCATCGGCCCGGGCGTGGTGGTCGACACCTCCCGCCACCTCACCGCCATCGAGGACATCGACCCGGCCGCCCGCACCGCCACCGTCCAGCCCGGGGTGGTCCTGGACGAGCTGCGGGCGGCTGCCGCCGAGCACGGCCTGACGTTCGCCCCCGACCCCTCCACCCACAGCCGCTGCACCGTCGGCGGGATGGTCGGCAACAACGCCTGCGGCTCCCACTCGGTGGCCTGGGGCACCACCGCCGACAACATCGTCTCCCTGGAGGTACTGCTCCCCGACGGCACCAGGATGACCGTCGGGTCGCACCACACCGCCGAGGAGTTCGAGGAGCTGACCCGCCGCCCGGGCCGGGAGGGCGAGGTCCACCGGGGGCTGGCCCGCATCGCCGAGGAGCACCTGGCCGCGCTGCGCACCGCCATGCCCGACTTCCGCCGCCGGGTCTCGGGCTACTCCCTGGACCGTCTGCTGCCGGAGAAGGGCCGCAACGTCGCCGCCGCCCTGGTCGGCACCGAGGGCACCTGCGTGTTCGTGCTGCGCGCCACGGTGCGCTTGGTGGAGGTGCCCCGCGCCCGGGCGCTGGCCGTCCTGGGCTACCCGGACGCCCCGGCCGCCGCCGACTCCGTCCCCGACCTGCTCGGGCACGCCCCGCTGACCGTGGAGGGCATCAACGACCGCATGGTCGCCGCGCTGGACGGGCGCCCCGGCGGCACCCGGGTGCCCCTGCCCGGCGGCGGCGCCTGGCTGCTGGTGGAGATCGCCGGGGACGATCCCGCCGACGCCGAGCGGGCCGCCCGCCGGATGCTCGGGGCGCTGCCCGCCGCCGCCCGGCCGGTCGACTCCATCGTGGTGTCCGACCCGGCCCACCGCCGTGCCCTGTGGCGGATCCGGGAGGAGGGCGCCGGACTCACCCAGCGCACACCGGCCGGGGAGGACGCCTGGTCGGGCTGGGAGGACGCCGCCGTGCCCCCGGAGAACCTGGGCGCCTACCTGCGCGGCTTCGACGCCCTCATGGAGCGGCACGGCCGGTTCGGGGTGGTCTACGGCCACTTCGGCGACGGCTGCCTGCACGTGCGCATCGACTTCGGGCTCACCACGGAGGCGGGCCGCACCGCCTACCGGGCCTTCCTGGAGGAGGCCGCCGACCTGGTCGTGGCGCACGGCGGCTCCCTGTCGGGGGAGCACGGGGACGGCCGGGCCCGCTCGGGCCTGCTCGCCCGCATGTACCCGCCGGGCCTGCTACGGGCCTTCGGCGACTTCAAGCGGCTCTTCGACCCCGAGGGCCTCATGAACCCGGGTGTCATCGTCGACCCGGCGCCTGTGGACGCCGACGTACGCCTGGCGGCGCGCCCGCTGCCCCTGCTCGACGACGCCGTCCTGGCCTACCGGGACGACCGGGGCGACCCGGCCCGGGCGCTGCGCCGCTGCTCGGGGGTGGGCAAGTGCCGCAGGCACGACGGGCCCGGGGTGATGTGCCCGAGCTACCAGGTCACCCGCGAGGAGCGGCACTCCACCCGGGGCCGGGCCCACCTGCTGTTCGAGATGGCGGTGGGGGAGGTCGTCACCGACGGCTGGGACTCCGAGGAGGTGCGCGAGAGCCTGGACCTGTGCCTGTCGTGCAAGGGCTGCCTGAGCGACTGCCCGGTCAACGTGGACATGGCCTCCTACAAGGCGGAGTTCCTGCACCGCCACTACCGGGGCCGGGTGCGCCCGGCGGCGCACTACTCGATGGGCTGGCTGCCGGTCTGGGCCCGGCTGGCGGGGCTGGCCCCGGCCGAGGTGGACCGGGCGCTGCGGCTGCCGGGCGTCTCCCGGCTGGCCAAGCGGCTGGCGGGGGTGGCCGCCGAGCGCGACCTGCCGGGGTTCGCGCGCACCACGTTCACCCGGGCGTTCCGGCGGCGGGCGGCGCGGGGGGAGGCGCGCACCGGGGGGCCGCGCGTGGTGCTGTGGCCCGACACCTTCGGCGAGCACATGGACCCGCACATCCCTGCGGCGGCGGTCCGGGTCCTGGAGGACGCCGGGTTCACCGTGGTCCTGCCCCGGGGGCCGGTGTGCTGCGGGCTGACCTGGGTGTCCACCGGCCAGCTCGGCACGGCCCGCGCGGTGATGCGCGGCGCCCTGCGCGCCCTGGGGCCGCTGGTGGCGCAGGGGCTGCCGGTGGTGGGCCTCGAACCCAGCTGCACCGCGGCGCTGCGCCACGACCTCGTGGAGCTGGTGCCCGGGCCGGAGAGCGAGCGGGTGGCGGCGTCGGTGCACACCCTGGCCGGGTTCCTGGCCGAGCACGCCCCGGACTGGCACCCGCCCAGGATCCCGGCGGAGGCCCTGGCCCAGGTGCACTGCCACCAGCACGCGGTTCTGGGCTTCGACGCGGACCGGGAGCTGATCGCCCGTGCGGGTGTGGACGGGGAGGTGCTGGACGCGGGGTGCTGCGGGCTGGCGGGGGACTTCGGGTTCACCGAGGGCCACTACGAGGTCTCCGCCGCGATCGGAGAGCGCGAACTGCTGCCCCGGGTGCGGGCGGCCGGCGCCGACACCCTCGTCCTCGCCGACGGCTACAGCTGCCGTACCCAGATCCGCCAGGGCGCGGGCCGCCGCCCGCTGCACCTGGCCGAGCTGCTCGCCCGCGGCCTGGACGCCCGGGAGGGGGCGGCGGAGCGGGCGGAGGGCGCGGAGGCCCGGGGGGATGCGATCTAGACGCCCATCTGGTCGTGGAGGAGGTCCAGGGCGCGGGAGACGGCCCCCGGCAGGCGGGGGTCCTTCTCGTCGAGGCCCTCGCCCAGGTGGATGCGCCAGGAGGCCTCGGTGCCGCCGGGGCTGCGGCGGGCCACCAGGCGAAAGCCCGTGGCGGAGTCCGGGCGGGGGAAGGGGACGAACCGGTTCACCAGGATGGTGGCGGTGACCCGCTCGGAGACCGCCTCGGCCAGCGAGCGGTAGTCCACCGCCTCGCGCAGGGGGACCGTGTGCTCGCCGCCGCCCTCCTCGACGAAGGCGAACTCCTCACGGGACCAGCGGGCCCGGTCGATGCCCTCCCACGGCACGGTGCGGCCGTCGGGCAGGTGCAGGGCGCGGGTGGTGGCCGCCAGCACCGCCTCGCCCCCGGCGGCGACCGGGGCGTGCGCGAGCACGCGCTCGCCCCGGTCCAGCCGGGAGCGCACGGAGGCCGGGACTCCCCGGCCGAGCAGGCCCACCTAGCCCTCCGCGGGGCCGGTGGGCCCGTTCGCGCCGTTGCGCCGCGGGGTGTCCCCGTTGGCGGTCTCCCACTCGATGAGCTCGATCTCCTCGTCGGTGGGCCGGGCGAGGAAGTCGCGCACCGAGGTGATCGGCATCTTGGCGACGGTCTTGTCGTAAACGGTGCGGCCGGCGCTGCTCACCTGGGCTCCGACCAGTCCGGCGACCTCCTGCACGACGGGGCTGTCGGCCGCCCTGCGGGCGGTGCGGACGATCTGCTCGTAGCGGGCCCTGCCCGCCTTGGCGCCCAGGACGTAGCCGATGGCCAGTCCGGCGACGAACGTGATCCGGTAGCGCATGGGTACCCTCTCAGGCCTCGGGGCCGGTCGTGGTGTTCCGTGTCTGGCACGTTACCTTGTCGTGGTGGCGCCCACACGGGCCGACACCGGTCACGAGTGCTCCGGAAGGGCGCTAGTCTATTGGTGTCGCCACGGCCCGCGGGGCCGCGGGCGAACGCGATCCCGCGTAGCTCAATTGGCAGAGCAGCCGGCTGTTAACCGGCAGGTTATTGGTTCGAGTCCAATCGCGGGAGCAGGGGAAAACAGGTCGCGCGCCTCTCGGTGGGCCGCTAAGCTGTTCCCGACACGCGATCCCGCGTAGCTCAATTGGCAGAGCAGCCGGCTGTTAACCGGCAGGTTATTGGTTCGAGTCCAATCGCGGGAGCCATGACACAGGGCCCTTCTCCTCGGAGAGGGGCCTTCTCGTCGTCCGGGGGCGGATGCCGTCGGGGAGGCGGGCGCCGCTCGGGGGAGCGGGGCGTGCGCCGGGGCCGCGCGGCCCCGGGGAGGTGCCGACCGCGCGCGGGCGCGCGCAGCCGGCGGCGGCTCAGGTGCGGGCGGTGGCGCCGAGCAGGAGGCGGCGGTTGCGCTGCGGCATCTGGTAGCTGCCCGGAACGGGCGGGGCCACCGGCAGGGTCCGCCAGCGCTGCACCTCCAGCAGACCCGGGCTGAGGATCTCCCAGCCGTCGAGCAGGCCGAGGATCTCCTCGCGGGTGCGCCAGTAGCCGGAGTTGAGATGGCGGCGGAAGACGTTCTGTAGCTGCTCGGCCCGGTTGGCGTCCTTGGGGAAGACCGCCGGGTCCGGGCGGTGGTAGTGGCTGACCACCAGGTGGCTGCCGGCGGGCAGCAGCGCGCGCAGCGCGGCCATGTGCACGGCCGGGGTGTCGATGTCGGCCACGTGCGAGAGGGCGCCGGGCAGCAGCAGGCCCACGGGCCGGTCCGGGTCGATGACCGTGCGCAGGACGGGGTCGGCGAACAGGTCGGCCGGACGGGTCAGGTGCCCCTCCACGGCGACGGCGCGCTCCTCGCGGACCAGGGCCCGGTGGTGGGCCAGCACCATGAGGTCGTCGGTGGCGTAGACGACCCGGGCCCGCGGGACGATCTCGTGCGGGTCGCCGGGGGCGGGCAGTCCGGCACCGAGCTGCACGAACTGGTCGATCCCCTCCTCCTCGTGGAGGTGGCGCACCGCCCGCTGGAGGAACGCCCGCTCGCCCAGGACCAGGTCCTGGAAGCCGGGGGCGACCTGCTCGGCGGCGACGGCGAGGTCGCGGTCCACCTCGAAGTGGTCCTTGCCCTTGAGGTGGAAGGAGTGCAACCGGGCCAGGCTCGGCCGGGCCAGGTCGACGGCGGGTGGGGGGGTGGTGTGCTCCTGCCGGGTCCCCGCCTGCCTCAGGAAATCGGGGGAGGTGAATCGCGACATCGCCGTCCTCTTGTCTGAGGTGGGGAAGTGTGGCCGACAGGGGGATTCTATTCATCGTCGGCGGGGTTGTTAACCGAGTCCGGGAGACCGGTCCCGAAAAATATCGGCGAACGCGTCCTTGTCGTGGTCTCCGAGGTGGGTTAGGACCGCCTTGGGGTTAGTAGTACTTATATGCCCGATGTCCAATTATGCGAGGAATCAGCTTCCGGGCTCGGGTGCGAGGAAGCCTTGCCACGAAGCATCTTCCGCCCTCCGCCTCTGGCTTGTGGGGCTGGAGTGACGCATGTGGCACCCGCCCCCGGCCCCTCCCAGTCGCGCCACCGAAGTATCACCGAACACGAGAATAGGTCCGCGTCCCATATCCCGGCGGATGCGGAGGGAAATTCGAGAGCACTCCTCCTGCCTGCGGCAATCGGTTACGGTCACCGGAATGGCACAAAGGTGCAGGTGCAGAAAAAGGCCCCGGCGCCGCCGCGCGAACCCCCGCGCGGGCGCCGCTAGCCTGGGTGCATGGACCGTCCGTACACCATCCTCAGCTGCGCCGTCTCGGTCGACGGGCGCATCGACGACACCGGTCCCGAGCGGCTGCGCCTGTCCAACGAGGCCGACTTCGCCGAGGTCGACGAGCTGCGCGCCCGGTGTGACGCCATCCTCGTCGGCGCCGGCACCCTGCGCACCGACGACCCCCGGCTGCTGGTCCGGTCCGAGCGGCTGCGCGCCCGCCGCCGGGAGCAGGGGCGGACCGAGAACCTCCTCAAGGCCGTCGTCACCCGCACGGGGGAACTCGACCCCGGGGCGCGGTTCTTCACCACCGGGGACGCCGGGGCGGTCGTCTACACCGGCGGCGCGGGCGTGGAGACCGCCCGGAAGCGGTTCGCGGACCTGCCCGCCGACCGGCCCCCGGTGGACGTGGCGGACGCCGGGGACCCGCCCGCGGTGCGGGCGATCCAGGCCGACCTGGCGGACCGCGGGGTGCGGCGCCTGCTGGTGGAGGGCGGCGGCCACATCCACACCCTCTTCCTCACCGCCGGGCTGGTCGACGAGCTGCGGCTGGCGATCGCCCCGTTCTTCGTGGGCGAGGCCGGCGCCCCGTCCTTCGTCCACCCCGGCGCCTTCCCGGCCACCCCGGCGGCGCCGATGCGCCTGGTGGAGACCCGGGCGATCGGCGACATGGCGGTCCTGCGCTACCGGCTCGGTGCGGACGGCCCCGCGTGAGCACCGGACCCGCACCCACCGAGGGCGCGGCCGACGCACACTGGCTGCGCCGCACCGTCGACCTGTCCCTGCTGTGCCCGCCCTCCGACACCGCCTTCTCCGTCGGCTGCGCGGTGGTGGCCGCCGACGGCACGGTGCTCGGGGAGGGGTACTCGCGCCGCGACGATCCCCGCGACCACGCCGAGGAGGTCGCGCTGCGCGGGGTCGATCCCGACGACCCCCGCCTGGCCGGGGCCACCCTGTACTCCTCGCTGGAGCCGTGCAGCTCCCGGTCCTCGCGCCCGCTCCCCTGCTCGTCGCTGATCCTCACCACGCCGGTCCCGCGGGTGGTGTTCGCCTGGCGCGAGCCGTCGGTGTTCGTGGACTGCGTGGGCGCCGAGCGGCTGCGCGCCGCCGGGCGCACCGTGGTGGAGCGCCCCGACCTCGCCGCCGGGGTCCGCGAGGCCAACGCCCACCTGCTCGGCTGAACCCCGCCCGCCCCGGCGGGGGATCAGAACCGGCTGACGTCCACCACGCGGACGACGGCGCGCCCCTCGGCGTCGGAGGCCGCCAGGTCCACCTCGGCGGAGATGCCCCAGTCGTGGTCCCCGGCCGGGTCGGCGAGGATCTGCCGCACCCGCCACAGGCCCTCCTCCTCCTCGATGAGGAGCATCTTGGGACTGCGCGCGTCCGGGCCGATACCGATGGAGTCGTGCTCGGCGAAGTACTCCTCCAGGGCGTCCTCCCAGGCCTCGCCGTCCCACTCGCCCGCGTCCTCCAGGGCGCCCAGGTCCCGGTAGCGGTGGCGGGCGGCCAGCTCCACCCTGCGGAACATCTCGTTGCGGACCAGCACCCGGAAGGCGCGCGGGTTGGCGGTGACCGGCCGCACCCGCTCCTCGGTCGCCTGCTCCCGGGGCACGTCCTCCTGCGGGTTGGTCAGCTGCTCCCACTCGTCCAGGAGGCTGGAGTCCACCTGGCGGACCAGCTCGCCCAGCCACGCGATGATGTCGTGCAGCTCCTCGGTCTTGGCGTCGTCGGGCACCGTCTGGTCCAGGGCCTTGTAGGCGCCCGCCAGGTACCGCAGCACCAGGCCCTCCGAGCGCGCCAGCTCGTAGTGGCCCACGTACTCGGTGAAGGTCATCGCCCGCTCGTACATGTCGCGGGCCACGCTCTTGGGCCGCAGCGGGTGGTCGCCCACCCACGGGTGGCCGCGCCGGTAGGTGTCGTAGGCGTGGGAGAGCAGGTCCTCCAGCGGCTTGGGGTAGTCGACGTCCTCCAGGAGCTCCATGCGCTCCTCGTACTCGACGCCGTCCTCCTTCATCCGCTGCACGGCCTCGCCGCGCGCCTTGTTGAGCTGGGCGCCCAGGATCTGCCGCGGGTCGTCCAGGGTGGACTCCACCACGCTCAGCACGTCCAGGGGGTAGGACGGGGACTCGCGGTCCAGCAGCTCCAGCGACGCCAGCGCGAACGTGGACAGCGGCTGGTTGAGCGCGAAGTCGGCCTGCAGGTCCACGGTGAGCCGGGCGGTGCGGCCCTGCCCGTCCGGCTCGGGCAGGGTCTCCACGATGCCGCCGTCCAGGAGCGAACGGTAGATGGCGATGGCCTCGTGGATGTGCCGGCGCTGGGTCCTGCGGTCGTCGTGGTTCTCGGTCAGCAGGTGCTTCATGGCGGTGAAGCAGTTGCCGGGACGGGCGATGACGCTCAGCAGCATCGCGTTGCTCACCCGGAACCGGGAGGTGAGCGGCTCGGGTTCGGCCTCGATGAGCTTCTCGAACGTGGCCTTGTCCCACGACACGAAGCCCTCGGGCGCCTTCTTGCGCACCACTTTGCGCCGCTTCTTGGGGTCCTCGCCCGCCTTGGCCAGCGCCTTCTCGTTCTCGATCACGTGTTCGGGCGCCAGCGCCACCACGTTGCCGACGGTGTCGAACCCGGCGCGGCCCGCCCGCCCGGCGATCTGGTGGAACTCGCGGGCCCGCAGGCGGCGCACCCGGACCCCGTCGTACTTGCTCAGCGCGGTGAACATGACCGTGCGGATGGGCACGTTGACGCCCACCCCCAGGGTGTCGGTGCCGCAGATGACCTTGAGCAGCCCGCGCTGGGCCAGCCGCTCGACCAGCCGCCGGTACTTGGGCAGCATCCCGGCGTGGTGCACGCCGATGCCGTGGCGCACGTAGCGGGACAGGTTGCGGCCGAACCGGGTGGTGAAGCGGAAGTCGCCGATCTCCTCGGCGATCGCCGCCTTCTCCTCCTTGGTGCACATGTTGATGCTGGTGAGGGACTGGGCCCGCTCGATCGCCTGCGCCTGGGTGAAGTGCACGATGTAGACGGGGGCGTCGCCGCCCTGGAGCAGCTCCTCCAGGGTCTCGTGCAGCGGGGTGACCCGGTAGTCGTAGTAGAGGGGGACGGGGCGCTCGGCGGACGTGACCACCGCGGTGGACCGGCCGGTGCGCTTCTCCAGGTCCTCCTCGAACCGGCTGACGTCCCCCAGCGTCGCCGACATGAGCAGGAACTGCGCCTGCGGCATCTCCAGCAGCGGCACCTGCCAGGCCCAGCCGCGGTCGGGCTCGGCGTAGAAGTGGAACTCGTCCATGACGACCGTGTTGATGTCGGCGTCCGCGCCCTCGGCGAGGGCGATCTGGGCGAGCACCTCGGCGGTGCAGCACACGATGGGGGCGTCGGCGTTGACACTGGCGTCGCCGGTCATCATGCCGACGTTCTCGGTGCCGAAGATCCTGCACAGGTCGAAGAACTTCTCCGACACCAGGGCCTTGATGGGCGCGGTGTAGAACGCGCACTCGTCCCGGGCCAGCGCGGCGAAGAGCGCGCCGGTGGCGACCATGCTCTTGCCGGAGCCGGTCGGGGTGTTGAGGATGACGTTCGAGCCGGAGACGACCTCGATGAGCGCCTCCTCCTGGTGGGAGTAGAGGGTGAGGCCCTGCTCCTGGGCCCAGGCGGCGAACGCCTCGTAGAGGGAATCGGGTTCGGGTTCGGCCGGAAGCGCATCAATGAGACTCACGGTCTCTATACTGCCCGGTCCCGTCCACTGCCCGCTCCCGCCCGGACACGGCGACGGCGGGCGCGCCCCGGGGCGCGCCCGCCGTGCCGCGGTTCCGGAGGCCTCAGACCAGGCCGAGCTTGCGGACGGTGTCGCGCTCCTCGACGAGCTCCTGGACGGAGGCGTCGATGCGGCCGCGGGAGAACTCGTCGATCTCCAGGCCCTGCACGATCTCCCACCTGCCGTCGCGGGACACGACGGGGAAGGAGGAGATGAGGCCCTCGGGCACGCCGTAGGAGCCGTCGGACGGGATGGCGGCGGAGGTCCAGTCGCCCTCGGGGGTGCCGTTGACCCAGTCGTGGACGTGGTCGATGGCGGCGTTGGCGGCGGAGGCGGCGGAGGAGGCGCCCCGGGCGTCGATGATCGCGGCGCCGCGCTTGGCGACGGTCGGGATGAAGTCGTCCTCGAGCCACTTCTGGTCGTTGACGGCCTCGGCCGCGTTGGTGCCGTTGACCTCGGCGCGGAACAGGTCCGGGTACTGGGTCGCGGAGTGGTTGCCCCAGATCGTGAGCTTCTTGATGTCGTTGATCGACACACCGAGCTTCTTGGCGAGCTGGGTGAGCGCCCGGTTGTGGTCCAGGCGGGTCATCGCGGTGAAGCGCTCGGCCGGGACGTCGGGGGCGTGGCTCTGCGCGATGAGGGCGTTGGTGTTGGCGGGGTTGCCGACCACCAGGACGCGGATGTCGTCGGCGGCGCCGGCGTTGATGGCCTCGCCCTGGGGCTTGAAGATGCCGCCGTTGGCCTCGAGGAGGTCGCCGCGCTCCATGCCCGGGCCGCGGGGGCGGGCGCCCACGAGCAGGGCGATGTTGGCGCCGTCGAAGGCCTGGTGCGCGTCGTCGAAGATGTCGATGCCCTGCAGCAGCGGGAAGGCGCAGTCGTCGAGCTCCATCGCGGTGCCCTCGGCGGCCTTGACGGCCTGGGGGATCTCCAGCAGACGCAGCTTCACCGGGGTGTCGGCGCCGAGCAGCTGGCCGGAGGCGATCCGGAACAGCAGGGCGTAGCCGATCTGGCCGGCGGCGCCGGTGACGGTGACGTTGACGGGTGCTTTGGACATGGCGTGAACTCTCCTGACGACGATGTGCGCCCCGCGATGTTACCAACGGGTAGGCGACGGCGCCGGTGCCGGGCGCCGGAACCGTCCGGGCGCGCGCCGCACCACAACACACTAGTGCGCCCCCCGTCGTGTGCCGCGACCCAGGTGCGCCCAACGCCTCCGGCCGGTGCCGCCGGAGCCCGCCATCCCTTGCACGGCAGTGCATTCACGACTCGGAAACGTCGGACACACCCTGTTAGGATGACGTGCGTCGACGACGGCGGGCCGGTAGCTCAGCTGGTTAGAGCAGGGGACTCATAATCCCTGGGTCGCGGGTTCGAGTCCTGCCCGGCCTACCCTCCCCGAGAACGAGAAAAGCGCCTCCCACCTGTGCGAACAGGCAGGAGGCGCTTTCGCTGTCCCTGCGGTCGGCCACGGGTTCCCGCGGTCCCGTCCGGGTGGCCACGGGGAATACACGGTGAAGTTCCAGGAGCCCCCGGAGCCGGGCGCGGGGCGGGATCGGCCGAGTCGCCCGGTCCGCGGCCCCTCCTCGTCTAGACTCGGCCTCCGGTCCGGCACCGGCCCCGGTCTCACCCCCGTGGTGTCCCACCTCTCACAACCACCCTGAACCCGGCACCGTCGGACGGATCGTTAGTACGGACGTGCCCGACGGACCGGAGAGGCGTGTGGTGGAGAAGCGGAGAGGGAGGCGCAGGGCGCACCGCGGGACCCGGCGGCGCGGCCCCGGGCCCTGGAGCAGCGGCCTGCTGCGCGCTTTCGCCGCCGTCCTGGTCGGTGCCGCCCTCGTGACCGTCCTGCACGCCACCGTGTCCCGCGAGGTGGGCGCACGACCCGCCGAGCCGGCCCCGCAGGCGCCCGCCGCTCCCCCCGGCCGCCCCTTCTCCAGCCTCCTCGACGGCATCGGCATCTCCCGGGACGGCTCGACGGCGGCCGTCGACCTGGACGGGGCGGGCAACAGCCTCTCCGCGCAGGCGCTGGCCGGGGCCGGATGGACGCCCGGGCGGGAGATCACCCTGCTGGGCACCCCGCTGGAGGTACCCGACTACGCCCCCGGGCGACCGGACCACCTGGTCGCCGACGGGCAGGAGGTGAGCCTGCCCGGCCGCCACGAGTCGCTGGTGTTCCTGCTCACGGCCACCGGCGCGGGCGGCGCCCCGGTCACCGGCAGCGGCCGGATCGTCTACACCGACGGGACCGAGGAGTCCTTCACCCTCGGCTCCCCGGACTGGGTGAACGGCCCGGCGGGCGACGCCGCCCTGGTCCTGCCCTACGCCAACTCACCGGCCGGGGAGGGCCTCGGGGCCGCACTGGGCCCGGTGCGCCTGTACGCGCGCTCGGTCTCGGCCGACCCCGGCCGGGAGGTCTCCCACCTGGTGCTCCCCAGCCCCGGGGCCGGGAGCCTGCACGTCTTCTCCGTGGGCACCCGCCCCGCCGGCCAGGGCTGGACCGGTACCTGGGCCCGGGCCACCTCCGCGTACATGGAGGTCGGCCCCTGGGAGGACCAGACCCTCCGCCTGCCGGTGCGCAGCACCGCGGGCGGCCACCGGGTCCGCATCCGCCTGGACAACACCTTCGCCTCCGGTCCGGTCACCATCGGCGCCGCCTCCCTGGCGCTGCGCGGGACCGGTGCCGCCGCGCACGGCTCGGCCGTCCCGCTCACCTTCGGCGGGCGGTCCGACGTGTCCATCCCGGCCGGCGGACAGGTCCACAGCGACCCCGTCGACCTGCTGCTGCCGCCGCAGACCGACGCGCTGGTCAGCCTGTACCTGCCCGACCCGGTGTTCGCCGCCCCGCTGCACTACGCGGCCGGGGACACCGGCTACCTCGGGGAGCCCGGGGCCGGGGACCTCACCCTGGACACCACCGGAGCCCCGTTCACCGGCCGCCTCTACCAGTGGCCCTTCCTCACCGGCGTCGAGGTCATGGACGCGCCCGGCGCCGTCGTCGCGTTCGGCGACTCCATCACCGACGGGGTCCGCTCCACCCGGGACGGGCACGCACGCTGGCCGGACGTGCTCAGCGCCCGCCTGAACGCCCGGCCGGACCTGCCCCACCCGGGCGTGCTCAACCTCGGCATCGCGGGCAACCACGTGGTCAGCGACGCGTATCCGGGGGAGGGGGTCTCGGTGAACGCCTCCGGGGTCTCCCAGCTCCACCGCGCGCCCCGCGACGTGTTCGGCCAGCACGGGGCGACGACGCTCGTCCTCTTCGCCGGGATCAACGACCTGCGCTGGGGCACCGGTCCCGAACAGGTCATCGCGGGCCTGGAGGAGCTGGCCGTGCAGGCGGGGCGGCGGGGGATGCGGGTGTACGTGGCCACCCTGGGCCCGTGTGCGGGCGAGGCGCGCTGCACCGCGCAGGTGGAGGCCGCCCGCCAGGTGGTCAACACCCACCTGCGGTCGCGGGCCGGGGACCCCTCCTCGCCGTTCGAGGGCGTGTGGGACTTCGACGCGGTGCTGCGCGACCCGCAGGACCCGGCCCGGCTGCTGCCCGCCTACGACTCGGGGGACCACCTCCACCCCGGCGACGCGGGCCTGCGCGCCCTGGCGGAGTCGGTGGACCTGGACGCGCTGACGGGGCGGTCCCGGGCCGGCGGCTCCGCCGAGGGCGGTGTCAGCGGGGGCACCCCAGGTGGTGGTGGATGACCAGGTCCACGTAGACGGCGCCCAGATCGTCCAGGCTGAGCCCGCCCTCGGGCCGGTACCAGTGCAGCAGGGAGTCGAAGGTCTCCAGCACCTCGTCGGTGGCCCTGCCCGGATCGTCCACGTGGAAGGCGCCCGCCAGCACGCCGTCGACGACGATCCCGCGGATGTGCTCGCGGTAGGTGCGGGCGAGCGCCCCGATCTCCCGGTACCGGACCGGGTGGACGGCGCGCAGCGTCGGGAGGATCTCGTGCTCCAGCGCGGTGGCGGCCCGGTGCCGCCAGCCCGTCTCCACATGTCTCAGGACCAGTGCGGACATGCGCTCGACGGCTCCCGCGCCGGGGTCGTCGGCGGCCAGCTGGAGCTCCACCCGCTCGCGGGCCGAGCGCAGCACGACCGCGTAGGCCAGGTCGAAGCGGGTGGGGAAGGCGCGCCGCAGGGAGGCGGGGTCCGTCCCGGTCTTCGCGGAGATGCGCCGGGTCAGGTCGGACATGGGCAGGCCGCGGGAGCCGTGCACGGCGAACAGCCGGGCGGCGCAGTCCAGCACGGGGGCCGTGGCGCGGAGCGCGTGAGGGGAGATGTCGGCCGTCATGTGTCGGTGTCTCATCGCTCGGGTGCGCACCGTCGAGGGGCGGCGGAGCGCGTCGGGGTTCCTTGCGTGAATCGCTTTCGAGGATATCCGCGATCGCACGCCGAAACGGGTGGAACCGCGGAACTCGGCGGTCGATGGCGAGGTTCGGTGACACATGGGAGCCGTGCGGGAAATGTCGTGCGGAATGCCCCCCGTGGCGCCTCCTCCCCAGGGGCGCCACGGTGCGCATGATGCCGCCGAAGCGGCTCAGACCTGCCCTGTCGTCTGCACTCCCCCCTGGGCGCGTCCGGTGGTGAGGGGGACGAGGTCGTCCACCCGCTCGGTGGCGATGGCGTCCACCCCCATTCCGATCAGTCGGGCCATCTCCGTGAAATCGTTCACCGTCCACGCGGCGACCGAATATCCGAATCGGTGCATTTCCCCGATCGAGTCCCGCGTTATCAGAGTGTGGTGCGTTCCCAGGAACGCGGGCCGCAGGCCGCGCAGGGCCGACTCCGCGGGCGGGGTCGGCTGGTCCCAGGCGAGCATGATGCGGGCGTCGGGGTTCTGGGCGCGCAGGGCGGCCAGGGTCTCGGTGGAGCCGGTGTGCAGGACCCGGGCGGTGGCCCGGTCGCGCAGCAGTGAGTCGGCCGCCAGCGCCGCCTCCGGAGAGGCGGAGTCCACCAGCAGGGGCGGCCCCTCGTCGCCGCGGAACTCCGCGACGACCTCCATCAGTGTCGGGATGCGCCGTTCCACGTCGTCGCGGGCTCCGGCGAGTTCGGCGAGGGTCAGTTCGGCCACCGGCCGCGGCGGGGACCCCGGGGGCGCCACGGTGCGTTCGTCGACCAGGACGGGGTACCCGTCCGTGGTCAGGTGGACGTCGATCTTGACCAGGTCGGCCCCGGCGCGCCAGGCTGAGCGCAGGGCCGGGAGCGTGTTCCCGGGGAAACGTGCGGTGTCTCCGCGTAGTGCGATGGACAACGTCATGCTGTCAAGGGTGGCAAAAACCACCGGCGCACGTGGGGCAAACAGGAAAAACGCCGGAACCGGCCGCGGCGGCCGCGGTACCGGGACGCGAACGGCGGTGTGTCCGGGGGGTTCCCGCGCGATTGCGAGCGGACTCACGTCGTGGGACAGCCCCCCGGGTGCCGCGAACTGGGAAACTTTGTTACACGGCGTCGTGACCGCACGGCGCAGCGGCCAGGCCCCCGACTGTGAGGCGAACGATGATTCCGGACCAGCGACGAGAGCACATCCTCAAGCTCCTGCAGGAGCGCCACGTGCTGAGTATCAACGAGCTCACCTCGATGCTGTCCGTGTCCCACATGACCGTCCGTCGCGACATCCAGGCACTGGAGAACGACGGCAAGGTCCTGTCGGTCACCGGAGGGGTGAGGCTCGCCGCGCGGCTCAAGAGCGAGCCGTCCTACCTGGCCAAGGCCCAGCTGGAGGTGCCCGCCAAGCGGGCGATCGCCCGGGCCGCGGCCGATCTGGTGCGTGAGAACTTCACCATCTACCTCGACGCGGGCACGACCACGCTCCAGATGGTCCCGATGCTCACCGACAAGGTCGGGCTCACCGTGATCACCAGCGACTTCAACGTCGTGGGCCACCTGATGGAGTACCCGGGCATCGAGCTCATCCACACCGGCGGCGTGGTGTCGCACTCGGACCACTCCTCGGTGGGCCGCTTCACCGCCGAGTTCCTCAAGCAGGTCAACGTGGACCTGGCGTTCATCGCCAGCAGCTCCTGGGACGCCGAGCGCGGCTCGACCACCCCGTCGGAGGCGAAGGTGATCGCCAAGCAGCAGCTGCTGCGCATCGCCTCCAAGAGCGTCCTGACGGTGGACAGCACCAAGTACGGGAAGTTCGGCACCTTCCGGGTGGCGAGCCTGGAGGAGTTCGACCTCATCATCACCGACGACCGGCTGCCGCGTTCGGCGGTCGACGAACTGGCCGAGCGGGACGTGCGCCTGAAGCTCGTGGAGTGCGAGCGCTGACCCGGGTGCGGCCCTGTCAGTCCTCGTCGTCCTCGGGCTCGGCGCGGGCGAACAGGGCCAGCTCCGTGCCGTCGGGGTCGTAGAAGAGCAGGGTGGACCCGTCCTCGCCGTGCACGATCGGCATGTGGTCCACGTCCTTGTGGCCGAACCGCTCCTCCCACGCCTCCAGCGCGCCGAGGTTGGCGACGCCGAGGGTGAGCCGGTCCAGACCGCAGTGCCTGCGGTCGAACCGGTTCTTGAAGTGGTCCCGGTGCTGGATCAGGGCCAGCAACAGGCCCGAGGCCGGGTGCAGGCATTCGGTGCGCAGGGTTCCGTCGTGGTCGCGGCGGCAGCGGACCTTGAATCCGAGCACGTCACGGTAGAACTCCACGCTCTCGTCGCGGTCACGCACCGAGAGGGTGATGCGGGCCAGGCCGGTGAGCTGTGGCACGTCGTCCTCTTTCGAACGGCGGGAATCGAGGATGGTCATCAGTCCGAGCACGATGCACGAGCCTAAGGGTCGAAAAGTTCTTCGGGTCGTCTTTTAACGCGTGTTTAACGCGGGATGTTCCCGGCATCACCTCCCGGGGGTACGGCGCTCTCACCTGCTCCCTCGCCGGGTCCCTCCCCCGGCTCGGAGGTGCGGCCGTACCAGCGGCTCCGCATGGCCAGCACGGTCACCGCCAGGGAGACCAGCCCGCCCAGTGTGGCCAGGGCGAACGCCCCCGGGTGGCCGTGCGCGTCGGCCAGCGACCCGGCGGCCGCCGAGCCCAGGGCCTGGCCCAGGATGAGACTGCTCAGCACGATCGCCATCGACTGCGACAGGCGGCTGGCCGGAGCGGCCCGCTCCACGAGCGCGAACAGCGTCACCAGGTGCGGCCCGATCGCCGCTCCCACGGCGAAGACCGCCAGGGCCAGGGTGAGGGCGCTGTGCGGCAGGTACAGGAGCAGGGAGAGCAGGAACAGCCCCGCGGCCGCCGCCCGGGCGCGGGAGGTGAGCGCGAACCCGGCCGGCAGGGACGCCATCAGCAGCCCGGCGACGGCGCTGCTGGCCCCCATCACCGCGTACATCAGCCCCGACAGGTCGCCGTGGCCCGACGCGGCGGCGAACGCGGTGACCCCGGTGGACATCCCGCCGAAGAACAGGCCCTGGCAGAACATGGGCACGGCCAGCACCAGCAGGGCGGGCACGGCGATCCGGCCTCCCCGGCCGCGTACCGGCGCGGAACCGGGCGGCGCCGTGGGGTGCAGCGCGAACAGCGTTCCGAACACGCCGATGAGCACGGCGGCGCCGAGCACGCTGGCGGTGGGGGAGACCAGCACGGTGAGGACGCCCACCAGGGCCGGGCCCAGCACGAAGGCGGCCTCGTCGAGCACCCCCTCCACGGACATGGCCGCGGCCAGCGAGCGCTCCCGCTCCGCTCCCCGGTCGCCGCGCTCGCGGATGAGCACCACCCACCGGGTGCGCGCCATGGGCGCGATCTGGGGCAGGCACAGGCCCGCCAGCGCGGCCGTCCCGGCCAGGACGGGCAGGTCGTACCCGGCCAGGACGGCGGCCACGAGCAGGCCGATGAGGACCGCGTCGACCAGGGACATCACCAGCACCGGCAGGCGCTGGCCGTGGCGGTCGGCGAACCGGGCGATCACGGGGCCGCCGACGGCCTCCCCCAGGGCGAAGGCGCCGCTCACCGCCCCGGCGGCGGCCACGCTGCCGGTCGTCCCGGTGACGAGGGTGAGCAGGCCGATGAGGGACATCGAGATCGGCAGGCGGGCCATGAAGGTCGCCGAGAGCAGGGGCCATCCGGCCAGGTCGTGCATCCGGCGCAACGTCTCCAGTGGCGACATGCGTCCGCCCCTTTCGTGGTACCCGTCCCGCGCGCTCGTCCTGGGCGCTTTCCGGGTTCCGGCACGACGCGACGAGGGGAGACCACGGAAGGGGACCGCAATTCATCCCATGATAGGCCGCTCTGGGGTGTCGGATCCTGACTTTCGTGGGTACCGGCGGCGGAGCCCCGCTCGGTAGCGTCGGCGCCATGGAAGAAACCGCCCCGCCGGGGACCCGTGCCCCGCGCGTCCTGCCGGACGCGCTGCGGCCGCTGCCCGGGCCGCCCACCCGGGCCGCCGCGCTGGGCGACGCGGCCCTGGGCGCGGTCGCGGCCCTGGCGTTCCTGGGCGAAGTCCTGCTCCTGGCCCTGGGCGGGCAGCTCACGGCGGGCGGCGCCCTGGTCCGGGGGGCGGCCGGGGTCGCGGCGGCCGCCGCGACCGCCGTGCTCGCCCGCCGCCACCCCCCGGCCGCCCTGGTCGTGGCGGCGTTCTCGGCGTTCTGGTTCTTCTGCGGCGGCCTGCTGCTGGTGTGCGTCTCCTACCTCGCGGGCCGCCGCTCGCCCGACGCGCGCCCCGCCCTGGCCCTGGCCGCCGCGGCCCTGGTGCTCGGAGCGCTGCCCCTGCTGTGGGGCGCCTACCCGCTGGGCGTGTGGGCGGTCGCGGTCGTCACCCTGCTGGTCAACACCGGCCCGGCCTGGCTGCTCGGGGCCCACCGCCGCCAGCACGCGGCGCTGTCCGCCGCGGGCTGGGAGCACGCCCGGCACCTGCGCCGCGAACACCGGCTCATCGCGGAGCAGGCCCGCAGCCGGGAGCGCTCGCGCATCGCCCAGGACATGCACGACTCCCTCGGGCACGAGCTCAGCCTCATCGCCCTGCGCGCCGGCGCCCTGGAGGTGGACCCCGGACTGGACCGCCGGCACCGCGAGGCCGTCACCGAACTGCGGGCCACCGCGGTCACCGCGACCGAGCACCTGCGCGAGATCATCGGGGTGCTGCGAACCGAGGCCGGACCCGACCCAGTGACCCCCGCGGGGGAGGGCGTGGCCGACCTCGTCGAGCGCGCCCGCGACTCGGGCATGCGGATCACCCTGGTCCACGACGTCGACACCGCCGCGCTGCCGCCCATGGTGGGCCGGGCGGTGCACCGGGTCGTCCAGGAGTCGCTGACCAACGCGACCCGGTACGCCCCCGGTGCGGAGGTGGCCGTCTCGATCGTCGGGGACGGGGAGCGGCTGGAGGTGCGCGCGGTCAACCCGGCCCCGGCGGACGCCCAGGCCGGACCGCACGGGGTCGGCGGCGGTCGCGGCCTCATCGGGCTGCGCGAACGGGTCCGCCTGGCCGGCGGGGCCTTCGCGGCGGGCCCCACCGGGGACGGCTCCTGGGAGGTGTGCGCCGTCCTGCCCGTGCGGGGCGGGTCCGCGCCGCCCGACGAGGCGGCGGAGGAGGACGAGGACGCCGCCATCGACCGGCTCCAGCGGGCCGCGCGGCGGCGGTTCCGGGGCTGGTCGGTCGCCCTGGTGGCGGTCCCCCTGGCGACGGTGGCGGCGCTGGCGGGCCTGGTGTTCTGGGTGATGGCCACCGACATGAAGCAGCGCACGCTCACCCCGGAGGAGTTCGAGCGGCTGCGGCCGGGCGCACCGCAGAGCGAGGTCGAGGAGGTGCTGCCGCCCTTCTCGGTGCCCCTCGGCGCCCGGGAGCTGGCCGAGGGCGCGGTGCCCGAGGGCGCGGTGTGCAGCTACTACCGCAGCAGCGCGGACCCGTTCGACGGCGAGGGGGTCTTCTACCAGCTGTGCTTCACGGACGGCCGGTTGTCCGCCAAGGGCGAGGCCCCGATACGGTGAGCGCGCCCGGAAGGCCGACCGCGACCACGAGGAGGGCGCGCACGTGATCAGGGTCCTGATCGCCGACGACGAGGCGATGATCCGCGCCGGAGTACGGGCCATCGTGCAGAGCGACCCGGACATCGAGGTGGTGGCCGAGGCGGCGGACGGCCGGGAGGCGGTGGACCTGGTGGTCTCCCACCGGCCCGACGTCGCCCTGGTCGACATCCGCATGCCCCGCATGGACGGGCTCGCCGCGGTGGCGGAGATGCGGCGGCTGGCCCCGGCCACGGCGGTGGTCGTCCTCACCACCTTCGGTGAGGACGCCTACATCTCCCGGGCCCTGGGCGACGGCGCCTCCGGCTTCCTGCTCAAGGCGGGCGACCCGCGCGAGCTGATCACCGGTGTGCACGCGGTCGCCGACGGCGGGGCCTACCTCTCCCCGCAGGTGGCCCGGCAGGTGATCGACCGCCTCGGGGGCGGCCGCCCGGCCCGCGAGGCCGCGGCCCGGACCCGGATCGAGCAGCTGACCCAGCGCGAGCGCGAGGTGCTGGCCCTGGTCGGGGCGGGCCTGTCCAACGCCGACATCGCCGACCGCCTGTTCCTGGTGGAGGGCACGGTCAAGAGCTACGTCAGCACCATCCTCAACCGGCTGGGGCTGCGCAACCGGGTGCAGGCGGCCATCCTCGCCCACGAGGCGGGGCTCACCGCCGACGGCTGAGCGGACCGGGTGCAGGAGTCGGAACGCGGCGCCCGGGTAGGGGAGAGCGGAGAGGCACCCGGGCGCACCGGGAGACGGAGGAGAGGGAGGCCGGGATGCTCAACGGCGAAGAGGCGGTCCTGCTCGACGCCTCCTGGCGGCGGCTGGCCGGGGACTCCCCCGAGGCCCGGGCCGTGGGGAGCGAGCTCCTCCTGCGCTGGAGCGAGCCCCACCGGCGGTACCACACCCTCACCCACCTCTGGGAGACGCTGCGGGCCGTCGACGTCCTGGCCCACGAGGCGGCCTCGCCCGACCTGGTCCGCTACGCGGTCTGGTTCCACGACGCGGTCTACGAGACCCAGGCCGGCCGCGACGAGGACGAGAGCGCCGAGCTGGCCCGCGTGCTGCTGCCGATGACCGGCATGGCCCCGGAGCGGGTCGGGGAGGTGGTCCGCCTGGTGCTGGTGACCAAGGACCACGCCCCCGCCCCGGACGACACCGACGGGCAGGTGCTCTCCGACGCCGACCTGTCCATCCTGGCGAGCCCCCCGGACGAGTACCTGGCCTACACGGCGGCGGTCCGCGCCGAGTACCGCAGGGTGCCCGACGAGGACTTCCGGGTCGGCCGCTCCCGGGTGCTGAACGCCATGCTGCGCGCCCCGAACATGTTCCACACCGATTTCGGGCGCATCCACTGGGAGCCCAGGGCCCGGTCCAACATGCTCGCCGAGCTGGACCGGCTGACCGCCCGGGCCCCGGCCGACCGCACCTAGGCCGTGTTCTTTCGAACCTCCGCTCCGCTTCGGTCCGCGTTCGGCGCCTTTGGAAGGCGGGAACCCTCGGCCCCACGGGGACGTCCTCGTTCCCCGGACATCCCCTCCGGGCCTGCCGAACCCCGCCGGCGCCTCGCACACCCCCCGCGGAACAGGAGGGCACTCGAAAAACAGACCCTAGCCGCCGGGTCCGGCGCAGGGGACGGGGCGGCGCTTGGGGCGGCGCTTGGGGCGGCGCAGGCCGGCGGCCCGCAGCCGGGCCACCAGCTCCCGGCCGCGCACGTGCTCGGCGCCCAGCTCCAGGGCCCGGGCGTGCAGGTACTCGGGGATGTCGTAGTGGTCGCGCTCGAAGGCCCGCTCCGGCACGCCCAGCTCCCGGGCGAAGGCGTGCAGCTCCGCGTAGGAGGTGTCGCTGACCAGGTGCGCGTACAGCAGGCCGCGGGGGCCGGGCCAGACGGGGGTGTCGATGAGCACGCTCATGCGGTCCTCGGGGCGGTGACGGGGCGCCAGGGCACCGGGCTGGACAGGATCATCGTGCTGGAGGGGCGGCCGTGTGCGGCGAGGGTGTCGATGACCTCCTCGAAGTGCTCCATGGAGCGCACCGCGATGAGCAGGACGCAGCAGTCGTCGCCGGTGACCCGGTGCACCTGGAGGATGGCGGGCAGCTCCAGCGACTCCGGCTCGCGCAGCAGGCAGTGCGCGCCGAAGCACTGCATGCGCACCAGCGCGGTCACCGGCAGCCCGGCGGCGGCCGGGTCGACGTGCGCGTGGTAGCCGGTGATCACCCCGCGGTCGGTGAGACGCCGCACCCGTTCGGCCACGGCGGGCGCCGACAGGTTGACGCGCCGGGACAGCTCGTTGAAGGACAGCCGGCCGTCCTGTTGGAGCTCGGCGAGTATCCGCTGGTCGACGCCGTCCAGGGCGGTCGGTGCTCGCGAAGTCATACTTTTCGATCCCAAAGTGGATTTCCCTGACGGGTTATGGATACCAGGTGGACATCCTGCTTTGGGGTATATCACGCATTCCTTTTCGCCCGGATCTGCTCGATCATGTGTGCTGACGTACACGGTGCCGTGACGGGGGCTTCGCCGACGGCACCGCGCACGCCGCCAGCACGTTCCGCGCAGCACCACGAGGGGTCGTTCCCATGCTCACCACCGCGTCCGCCCAGCAGTGTCCGTACATCCCCGCCGATGTCGAGGGCACCGACGCCGAGGCCCGTGCCCGGCGGGCGCAGGACAACGCGGGGCAGCCCACCCTGGCCTTCGACCGCAACACCCCCTACGTCGACTACGCCGGGATCGACACCCTGCTGCGCCTGCAGAACCCGCGCACCGACGAGCCCGCCGAGACGGCGTTCATCATCGGCACCCAGATCATGGAGCTGCTGTTCGTCCTGATCCAGGAGCGCTGGGAGGCCGCCCGCGACGCCCTGGAGGGCGACGACGTGCCCGGCGCGCTGCTCTGGCTGCGCCGCGCCGCCTCCGCCCAGGACGTCCTCAACGACTCCTGGAAGCTCCTCGCGGACATGAGCCCCACCGAGTTCAACCGCTTCCGCGACTCCTTCGGCGAGGCGTCGGGCTTCCAGTCCTTCGGCTACCGCAGACTCGAGTTCGTGCTCGGGAACAAGTCGGAGTCCATGATCCGCCCCCACAAGGGCATGAGCGGTGTCGCCGCCGACCTGCGCGCGCTCCTGGAGCGGCCGAGCCTGTACGACGCGGCGCTGCGCCTGCTGCACCGGCGCGGACTGCCGGTCCCGGACGAGGCGGTGGAGCGCGACTGGACCCGGGAGTACGAGCCCGACCCGCGTGTGGAGGCCGCATGGGGACGGGTCTACGCCGACGACCGGCCCGGCAACGACCTGTACCTGCTGGCCGAGGCCCTGATGGACGTCGCCGAGCGGGTGACGCGCTGGCGCCACCTGCACCTCATGGCGGTCAAGCGCACCATGGGCGGCAAGCCCGGCAGCGGCGGCTCCAACGGCCTCACCTGGCTGGCCCGCAACGTCGAGAAGGACGTCTTCCCCGAGCTGTGGTCGCTGCGCAGCACCATCTGACGGCGCCCCGGACCGCCGGCGCCCCGCGCGGTCCCCGAACACGGACCACTCCGAACAGGAAGATCAGGACACCGATGACGCCCACCACCCGACAGGAGTGCGCCGCCCTCGACGCGGCCGACCCCCTCGCCGCGCTGCGCGACGAGTTCGTGCTGCCCGCGGGGGTGATCTACCTGGACGGCAACTCGCTGGGCGCGCTGCCGCGCAGTACCCCCGGCCGGGTCGCCGACATGATCGAGCGGGAGTGGGGGCAGGACCTCATCCGCAGCTGGAACGACGCGGGGTGGTGGGACAAGCCCCGGACCCTGGGCGCCAAGGTCGCCCCGCTGGTGGGGGCCGACCCCGACGAGGTGATCGTCGGCGACGGCACCTCCGCCAACCTGTTCAAGTGCCTCATCGCCGCGCTGGGCCTGTCGGACCGCTCGGTCGTGCTCGGCGAGGCGGGCAACTTCCCCACCGACCTGTACGTCGCCGAGGGCGCGGCCGCCCTGGCCGGGGCGGTCCAGCGGCGGGTGGACCCCGACGGGCCGGACCTGGAGCGGGAGCTGGCCGCCGGGGACGCGGCGGTGCTGCTGCTCAGCCACGTGGACTACCGCACCGGCATCCTGCGCGACATGCCCGGCATCACCCGGCTGGCCCACGAGCACGGGACCCTGGTGATCTGGGACCTGTGCCACAGCGTCGGCGCGGTGCCGGTGGAGCTGTCCGCCTCCGGCGCCGACTTCGCGGTCGGCTGCACGTACAAGTACCTCAACGCCGGGCCGGGCGCCCCCGCGTTCCTGTACGCGGCCCGCCGCCACCACGCGGAGGCCTCCCAGCCGCTCAGCGGCTGGCACGGGCACGCCCGCCCCTTCGACTTCACCGGGGACTACGAGCCCGCCCCCGGCGTGTCGCGCTTCCTCAGCGGCTCCCAGCCCCTGGTCGCCGACGCCGCCCTGGAGGCGAGCCTGGACGTGTGGGCCAAGGCCGACCTGGCGCAGGTGCGGGCCAAGAGCCTGGCCATGACGGACCTCTTCCTGGCCCGGGCCGCCGAGGTGGGCATCACCTCGGTCACCCCGGCCGAGCACGCCCGGCGCGGCAGCCAGGTCGCCCTGGTGGAGCCCGAGGAGGGCGCCGGGTACGCGATCGTGCAGGCGCTCATCGCCCGCGGCGTCATCGGCGACTTCCGGGCCCCGGACGTGATGCGGTTCGGGTTCACCCCGCTGTACCTGCGCCACACGGACGTGTGGGACGCGACAGAGGCCCTGCACGAGGTGGTGCGCACGGGGGAGTGGCGTGACGAGCGCTTTGCCCGCCGCGGCCAGGTGACCTGACCCGCCGGACCGCCCCGGGGGCCGCGGCCCCCGGGGCTTCCCCATGCCCGGAGGGGAACAGCCGCCCTGCGGGTGACCCCGTCGGAGGCCGGGGATTACGCGGCCTTGACTCCGAGGGGGCGGCTGCGGCGCCCGCGCCGCCGGGCCGCGCCGACCGTGACCTACCGGTGGGTACACCGGTCCCCGCAAGGATCCTCCGGCCCTTTCCCGGCTTACCCGGAGATTCGTGACGAGGGCCACGGAGAGGGCCCGCCCGCCGTCCCCGGGCGGGCCCGAACCCCTGCCACGGCGGGGGTTCCCGTGTTCTCCGGGGTGGCCGGGAAACGACCCGCACCGTGCACCGGTGAACACGGAACGTCATTTTACCCGGAATCCTTGCGCACTTTGCTTAAACCTGGGTTAGTGTCCTCGTGATCGCTTCGTTATGAGTCTCATGCGAAGTGATGCCGAGCCCTTGACCGGCCTGTGAGCCGCAAGGGAATCGAGACCCTTTCCGGGAATCCGGGCCGCCCGCATCCATGAGACGGCCCCTTGGACCGCCGAAGTCCATCGGCGCTTTCCGATTCCCACCCGCTGATTCCGATGCGGGAGAACCCTGTCGCGAAGCTCCTTCGGGGGTGTGCCCGAGCATGCCCTGTGAGCTGCTGCGACGTGCCCGAAGGTCTTCTCGGCCCCGTTGTCTACCTGGCTGATACTTCATGAGCAACGAAACTCCCATCCAGTACGGCAAAGTCACCGCGACCTACTTCTGGGACGATGGTTCCGGCATCAACGGTGACACGGGTGCGCCCGCAGGCGGCGAGCCCATGCAGAAGGGCCTTTTCTCCAGCCCGAGTTGGCCGCTGGGTACCGAGGGCTATGTCGTTTACGAGGGCAAGAAGGCCGAATTCTTCATCGGCGACCGCGGCCCCGGCGTCCCCTCCCACGACTGCGACGTCCTGCTGGACATGGACGGCAAGACCTTCGCCGAACTGACCGGCGAGACCTGGAACGACACGAACTACACCGTCAGCGGTGGCAACGGCCACCTCTACGACGTCGAGTACTTCATCACCGAGTGGGGCGACGGCAACGGCACCGAGGGCGCCCCGCACCCCTTCCAGCAGCCCGACAACAAGTGCGAGAACGCCGTCGAGCCCATCCCCGAGGAAGTCCTCGCCGAGACCGACGAGGCGAAGAAGGCCGAGGAGGAGAAGAAGGAGGAGCAGGCCGCGAAGAAGGCCGAAGAGGAGAAGAAGGAGCAGGAGAAGGCGGAGAAGGCGGAGAAGCAGGAGGCCGAGGAGCAGGCCGCCGCCGAAGGCTCCGATGACTCCGACGACTCCGGCGTGACCGCCGAGACGGCCGCCAACGACCTCTCCGGCGTCCAGCTCACCGGTGCCGGCGACGGCGTCCTGGGCGGGACCGGCCTGCTGGCCCTGGCCATCATCCCGGCCATCCTCATCGCCCTGTTCTTCGCCTGGACCCGCCGTCCCGCCGGCGCCCACGCCGGTGCCGAGGGCGAGGGCCGCGGCCTGACCGCCCGGAGCGGTGGCCGCCACAGCCTGGTCTCCCTGTTCGACCGCCTGCGCGGCCGCCAGGAGTAGGCCCCTCCCGGGCCCGTGGGGTCCCCGTGATCGCGGGGAGCCCGAGAAGCCAGGTGTCCTCGCGGACAGGGGTTCTCCGGGGCACGCGACCCACCGGGCCGACGAAGGGCCGTGGTCTTCACCGACCACGGCCCTTCGGCATGTCCGGGGGCGTGCCGGTCGCCGTTGACCGGCCGCCCGCCGATCCGGTCCGTGCCCGGGACCGCGGGTTCCGGCGGCGCCCTTGCCGTCGGCGGTCTCGGAGGCGTTCCCGTATCGGTGTACTCCGTGTCTTGAATATGAGGCGAATCACCCCATATTGTCGATCCCCCCACGCCGATACTGGACGAACTGCTCAGTAGTGCCGTCAAGCGATCCCCGCGGTCTCATGGGAGCGTGACCTGAGCGGTATGAGGTAAGACACATGGCCGTGCCGCTGGACGACACCGACCGCCGCATCATCTCCCTGCTCCGCGACGACGGTCGCATGTCCATCCGGGCCGTGGCCGAACAGGCCCACATCTCCCGGGCCAACGCCTACTCCCGCCTGGAGCGCCTGCGCGACGAGGGGGTCATCCGCGGGTTCACCGCCGTCATCGACCCGGAGAAGTACGGCATCGGCCTGTCCGCGTACGTCTCGGTGCGCATCGACCAGCACTCCTGGGAGAGGTTCCGCGAATACCTGCGCGACATCCCCGAGGTCGACCACGCCGCCCTGGTCTCCGGCGACGTCGACCTGCTCCTCCTCGTCCGGGTCGCCGACGCCGCCGCCCTGCGCACCTTCGTGCTGGAGCGGCTCCAGCGCATCCCGGAGGTCAGGAGCACCCAGACCATGTTCATCCTGGACGAGCCGCCGCTGTGACGGGCCCCCGTTCGGGGGCCACTCGCCCGGGGAATGGCCCTTTCCCCCGGGCGGCCGACCGGCCAGCATGAGCGCATGCCCGAATACCGCGTGATCGACGCCTTCACCGACCGGCCCCTGGCCGGGAACCCCGCGGCCGTCCTCATCCTCGGGGAGGCCTACGACGACGCCTGGGCGCAGGGGGTCGCCGCCGAGTTCAACCTCTCGGAGACCGCCTTCGCGCGCCCCGTCGACGACCCGGACGCCGACTACGAGCTGCGCTGGTTCACCCCCGTGGTCGAGGTCGAGCTGTGCGGGCACGCCACCCTGGCCACCGCCCACGCCCTGGCCGAGAGCGGCGTCCCCGGCCCGTACCGGTTCACCACCCGGAGCGGCGTGCTCACCGTGTCCGAACGCGACGGGCGCATGTGGATGGACTTCCCGGCCGGGCCCGCGGTGCCCGCCGAGGCACCCGAGGGGCTGGCCGGGATGCTGGGCACCGAACCCCTGTGGGTCGGCGTGGGCGGCACCGGCGACCTGCTCGTCGAGGTCGCCGACGAGGCGGCGGTGCGGGCGGTGGAACCCGACTTCGCGGCGATCGCCCGGCTGCCGTACCGCACGGTCATGCCCACCGCCCGGGCCCGGCCGGGCGGGCCGGACTTCGTGTCCCGGGTGTTCGGCCCCCGGGTCGGCGTCCCGGAGGACCCCGTCACCGGCAGCGCGCACACCGTGCTCGCCCCGTTCTGGGCGGAGCGGCTGGGCCGGAGGGAACTGTCCGCGCACCAGGCCTCGGCGCGCGGCGGTGACCTGCTGCTGGAGTGCCGCGGTGACCGGGTGCTCATCGGAGGTCACGCGGTCTCGGTGGCCCGGGGAGAGCTGAACCTCTAACGTGGACGCGGCGGGAGGGGTGCGCGGTGGGCGCGCACCCCTCCCGCCGCCTCACCCCCGACACGAGGAGCGCCCATGGAGCAGTGGGTCACCGAAGAGGACATCCACGCCGCGCGGACCCGGCTGGAGGAGGGCCACCCGGGCTGGGAGAGGCCGGTCGCCTTCGCCGTCGGCCGGGAACGCGACGGTGAGCTGCGCTTCCCCTGGGTCAACGTCCCCGGGGCGATGCACGGGCTGCCCGCGATCGTCCTGGCCCGGGCCCTGGGGCACGTCCGCGGCACCGCGGTGTACGACCTGGCGCCCGGGACGCTGCGCGAGGCGGAGCGGGGGCTCTCCCCGGCGCAGGCCTGCACCGCCTTCGACCACCCCAACCTGTTCGCCTGGCGTGACCTGCTGGCCGACCTGCGCGACACCGACCGGCTCGTCGCGGTGTTCGTGCAGGACCGGGCCGACCCGCCGGTGGACGACCGCGACCGGGCCTTCCGCCGCGCCGCCGGGAAGGCGGACAGCGGCGGGTGAGCTGTGCCACCATGGCGGCATGTCGTTCGTACTGGTGTTCGTAGACGTGCAGGACAACTTCCTCGAGGGGCGGGAGGCGGTCCCGGACGCCGGACCACTGCGCGCCGAGCTCGCCGCCCTCCTCGACCGCGCCCGCTCCACGGGGACCCCGGTCGTGCACATCCTCAACGACGGGGCCGCAGGGGAGCCCGACGAGCCGTTCACGGAGGGCTGGCAGCCGACCTTCCCGGCCAGGGAGGACGAACCGGTGTTCCGCAAGACCGGCCCGGACGCCTTCACCTCCCCGGGGGCGGCCGAGGCGCTCGCCCTCACCGGCGCCCGCGGGCTGGTCCTGGCGGGCTTCCAGAGCGAGTACTGCATCTCCGCCACGGGCCGCCGGGCCCTCGGCGAGGGCTACCGGGTGGTCCTCGCCGCGGGTGCCCACGGCACCTTCCCGGGGGAGGGCGCCACCGCCGCCGAACGCGCGCTGGCCGTCGAACGAAAGCTGGAATCCGAGGGAATCGAGGTTTCCCCCGCGCGGGACATCGAGTTCGGGTAGAAAAGAACCCGTGGCACCTCCCCACCCCTCCCGGGGAGGTGCCCGCACGGACCCGGTGCACCCCCTTGGCGCCGGGGACCGTGTCCCACCCCGAAGGGCCGGGCCCGGAAGTCGCACCGGGACCGGCCCTTTCACGTGCCCGGGGCGGGGACGGCGACACCCGGGCGGGGCCCCCACAGGGTGCGCCGGGGACGGGTACGACGGCCTAACCTGGCGGGGAGGACGGAACCGGCAGTGCGAGGGGGAACGATGGCGGGGCGGTACGGCGCGGGGCACGGCGGGCGCGGCGGCCACGGGGGCCGGGGCGGCGGGCGCGGCGGCCGGGCCGGGGGGCGCGAGCCCGAGCCCATCACCGGGGTGCGCGACGAGGAGCGGCTCTCCAAGGAGCTGCTGCGCATGGACGGCGACTCCTACGGGCGGTACAGGTCACTCAGGGGGGACTGGGACTTCGGCGACTTCACCCTGACCGTCCAGCGGGTGCAGGCCGACCCGTTCGCGCCGGCCTCGCGGATCCTGGTCTCCCTCCCCGACGCCGGCATCCCCGAGGACGCCTGGGCCGACCCCGTGCGGCGCCGGGCCACCGCCGACTTCCTCGGCCGGCGCGCCGGGCGGCTGCTGCGCCGCTCGCTGCTGCGCATCGACACCGGCGGCCAGGAGGTGCTGGAGCGCTCCTCCTGCCGGGTCACCGAGGGCGGCGGACTGGAGCTGCGTATCGGCATCGACCTGCCCGGCCGCGGCCGCCGGATCGACGGCCGGGCCGCCGAGCGGGAGCTCTGCGAAACCCTGCCCGGACTGGTGGACGACCTCTACTGGGAGGCGGTCGACCGGGACGCCGCGCGCGCCTTCGCCGACAGCGTGGCCGACACGGTCGCCCTGCGCTCCCGGCTGGAGGAGCTGGGGCTGGTCGCCTTCGTCGCCGACGGGGCGGTCCTGCCGCGGCGCAGCGGGGTCAGCGACGAGCCCATGGCCGAGGGCGCGGTGCCCTTCACCTCGCCGGAGAGCCTGCGCGTGTCGGTGGACCTGCCGCACCGGGGCGCGGTCACCGGCATGGGCGTCCCCGAGGGCGTGGTCCTCATCGTGGGCGGCGGCTTCCACGGCAAGTCCACCCTGCTGCACGCCCTGGAGCGGGGCGTCTACGACCACGTGCCCGGCGACGGGCGCGAACTCGTGGTCACCCGCGCCGACGCGGTCAAGATCCGCGCGGAGGAGGGCCGCCGGGTGGAGCGGGTCGACGTCGGCTCCTTCGTGCGCAACCTGCCCACCGGCGCCGACACCGCGGACTTTCGCACCGACAACGCCTCGGGCTCCACCTCGCAGGCCGCCAACATCTGCGAGGCCCTGGAGGCCGGGTCGCGCACCCTGCTGGTGGACGAGGACTCCACCGCCACCAACCTGATGATCCGCGACGAGCGCATGCAGGCCCTGGTGCACGGCGACCGCGAGCCCCTCATCCCGTTCGTCGACCTGGTGCGGCCGCTGCACCGCGACCACGGGGTCTCCACGGTGCTGGTCATGGGGGGCAGCGGCGACTACTTCGACGTCGCCGACCACGTGGTCATGATGGACGCCTACCACCCCCACGACGTCTCCGGGCGCGCCCGCGAGCTGGCCAGGGAGCGGACGGACGCGGTGTTCACCGCCCCGCGCGCCCGCCTCGTCGACCCGCGGTCGGTCGACCCCTCCGACGCCCGCGGCCGGTCCCGGATCAAGCGCCGGGACATGGACGTCCTGGTGTTCGGCGACGACGACGTCGACGTGCGCTCCATCGAGCAGTTCGTCGACCCGGGGCAGATCATCGGCGCCGGGCTGGCCCTGCGCGCCCTGGGCCTGCGGGACCGCACGGTCGCCGAGGCCCTGGACGCCCTGGAGGCGGAGCTGGCCGAACGCGGGGTCATCGCCCTGGGCGCGGACTTCGGCGGCGACTACGCGCTGCCGCGGCGGCAGGAGGTCGCCGCGGTCCTCAACCGGCTGCGCTCCCTGCGGGTCCTCGAACAGCGGCGGTGAACACGGGTCGGTAAGGTGGAATATCAGGGCGAACGGTCCGGAAGGCGACCGGGAACACGGCGGAGCCGGTCGGCGTTGGACTGCCACGCGGCCCCCTGACACCCCGAGCTACGTGGAGACGAGAACCCGGTGCGCAATCCAGCAGATCTGTACGAAATCCGACCCGGTTTCGACGATGTCGCCGGCCTGGCGATGCTCGTCTGCCTGGACGGCTTCGTCGATGCCGGCAACGTGGGAAAACAGGCGGTCGAGGAGCTGTTCGCCCGCTTCGAGGCGGAGGAGCTGGCCGTCTTCGACGTCGACCGCCTCGTCGACTACCGGGCCCGCCGCCCGCCCATGACGTTCGTCGAGAACACGTGGACGGAGTACCGGGGGCCCGAGCTCGCCCTCTACCGCCTGCGCGACGCCGAGGGCAACCCGTTCCTGGTCCTGCGCGGACCGGAACCGGACCGCGAGTGGGAGACCTTCACCGCCGCGGTCGTCGGCCTGGTGGAGCGCCTGTCGGTGACGCTCTCCCTGAGCGTCCACGGCATCCCCATGGCGGTGCCGCACACCCGGCCGGTCACGGTGACCCCGCACTCCACCCGTCCCGAGCTCGTCGAGGGGCACACCCCCTGGATCGGGCGGGTCGAGGTCCCCGGCAGCGCGGTGTCGCTGCTGGAGTTCCGGCTGGGCGAGGCGGGGCACGACTTCGTCGGCTTCGCCGTCCACGTGCCCAGCTACCTGGCCCAGTCGACCTACCCGCGTGCGGCGCTGGCCGCCCTGCGGTACCTCGCCGACGCCACCGGGCTGTCCCTGCCCACGACGGGCCTGGAGGAGATCGCCCAGGCCACGGACGTGGAGATCGCCGAGCAGGTGGGCGCCTCGGAGGAGGTCCAGCGCATCGTCATCAACCTGGAGCGCCAGTACGACGACATCATGTCCGCGCGGACCGACCCGGAGGACCGCCCGGTGCTCCCGCTCGCCGACGACGAGACGGCCCTGCCCACCGCCGACGAGCTCGGCGCGGAACTCGAACGCTTTCTCGCCGAGCGCGAGAGCGATGGAAACGGTTAAATAAACACGTGTTCTACCAGATCCTCTTCAGCTCGGTGCTGCGCCACCTGGACGCCGAGACGATCCACAAGGTGAGCTTCGGCGCCCTGCGCTGCGCCGCCGCCGTGCCCGGCGTCGCCGCGGCGGCCGAACGGGTGCTGGGCCCGCGCGAGCCCGAGCTGACCGTGCACGCCCTGGGACGCGAGTTCCCCGGCCCGCTGGGGCTGGCGGCCGGCTTCGACAAGAACGCCGAGGGCCCCCGGGCCCTGGCCGCGCTCGGCTTCGGGTTCGTCGAGATCGGCACGGTCACCGCCCAGCCGCAGCCGGGCAACCCCCGGCCGCGACTGACCCGCCTGGTCGGGGACCGCGCGATCGTCAACCGGATGGGCTTCAACAACGAGGGGTCGGCGCTGGTCGCCGAGCGCCTGCACCACCGGCGGGGGAGGCCCGGTCCGATCCTGGGCATCAACATCGGCAAGACCAAGGTCACGCCGGAGGCCGAGGCCGAGGGCGACTACGCGCTCAGCGCCCGGAGGCTGGCCCCCTACGCCGACTACATGGTCGTCAACGTCAGCTCCCCCAACACGCCGGGGCTGCGCGACCTGCAGAGCGTGGAACGGCTGCGGCCGATCCTGTCGGCCGTGCGCGACGCCCTGGCCGAGGCCGGGCGCCCGGAGCTGCCGCTGCTGGTCAAGATCGCCCCGGACCTGGCCGACGAGGACGTCGACGCGGTCGCCGACCTGGCCCTGGAACTGGGGCTGGACGGCGTCATCGCCACCAACACCACCATCTCCCGCGAGGGCCTGGCCTCCTCCGCCGAGGAGGTCGGGGCGGCCGGGGGCGGCGGCCTGTCCGGCGCGCCCCTGAAGGAGCGCTCCCTGGCGGTGCTGCGCCGCCTGCGCGCCCGGGTCGGCGACCGGGTCACCCTGATCGCGGTGGGCGGTATCGACACGCCCGAGGACGCCTGGGCCCGTATCCGCGCCGGGGCGACCCTCGTCCAGGGCTACACCGGATTGATCTACGGCGGACCGCTGTGGCCCCGCCGTATCCACCGCGGCCTGGCCCGCCTGGTCCGCGCCGCCGGATACGCCTCGATCGCCGAGGCCGTCGGCTCCGAGGTCCCGGACACCGCGGACGCCGCCGAGACCGCCACCGCCTGACCCGCACCGCACGCGCCGCCGACGGCCCGGCCCGGGGCACCGCCCCTGGAGCGGGCCGTCGGCGTTCCCGCCGCTACGCTCGGCCCATGACCGCACCGCGCTTCGTCCTCCTCGACCCCGACGGGCTCCTGGGACAGGACTGGCTGTACGTGGTCGTGCGGGCGCCGACCGGGGTCCACTACCAGCAGCAGTACGGCGGCACCGCCTGCCGCCAGGGGAGCGCGGAGGGTTTCCTGGTGCCGGTGCACGGCCCCGACGCGCTCGGCCTGCTCAGGGGGCTCTTCGAACGCGACCTGCGCGGCGCGGGCACGTGGGGCCGCCCCCTGCGGCGGGCGCACCGCGACCGGGTGGACGCCGCCCTCGCGGAGGTCGTCTACTGGGCCTGCGACGGCACCGACGAGCGCCCCCACCCCTTGGCGCTGGACGAGGACTCCCTCGGCGAACTCGACGAGGCGTGGATACCGGTGCGCACCCCGGACGGTCCCGGGGTGCTGGTGTGGTGCAACTCCGACTGACCGCCGCCCGCGTCCCCGCGGACCGGTTCAGGCCGTCCCCGGGGACGCGGGCCGTCCGGTGTGCTACCAGCTGCCGTCCCAGTCCGGGGGGTAGGTGTCGCCGGGCTCGGGGTCGAGGAGCCGGGAGGCGGTCACGAACACGTAGCCCTTCTCGCGCAGCCGCTCGATGATCTCCGGGACCGCCGCGATCGTCGGGGGCAGCGGGTCGTGCAGCAGGACCACCCCGCCCGGCTCCACCAGGTCCACCACCCGGTCCGCGACCGTGTCCCGGTCGGTCCCGGTCCAGTCCTCGCTGTCGACCGTCCACAGCACCTCGGCGAGCTCCTGCCGGGCCAGTTCCGCCTTGAGGTCCCCGTCGGTGGCCCCGAAGGGCGGGCGGAACAGCTCCACGGTGTACCCGGTCTGGCGGCGGACCGCCGCACTCACCATCGCCACCTGGGCGGGCACCTCCTCCGGCGCGAAGTGGTCCGGGATGTGCTCGTGCAGGTCGCCGTGGTTGGCCGGCTCGTGCCCCTCGGCGTACATCCGCCGGACGAGCCAGGGCCGGGTCAGCAGGGGGTCGCCGTTGAGGAAGAACGTCGCCGGCACCTCCTGCTCGGCGAGGACGTCCAGCAGGTGCGCGGTCTGCTCGGTCGGGCCGTCGTCGAAGGTCAGGGCCACGCACTTGACGCCCGGGTCGGCGCAGTCGACGTCGGGGCCGCGCCGGGCGACCACACCGGGGGGCGCCGGTGCGTCCCCCGGACCGGTGTCGGACCCGGGCACCGACAGCACCGGCTCCCGGGTGAGCGAGGCCCGCCGTGCCCGCTCACCCAGGTCCGACAGCAGCGGTTCGGCCTGCTCGGCACCGATGACCGCGGTGATCCGGCCCGGGGACGCGTCCGGCGGGTGGCCCTCGACGACCGGTGACAGGTGGCCGTCGTCGAACTCCACCACCAGGTCGCCGTCGGCGTTGAACCCGATCGAGTCGTAGGTGCGCATGATCGGGAGCAGCCCCCTGCGGTCCACGTCCGGGTGGTCCTCCAGGGCCCTGCCCACCAGGCCGTTCAGCTCGACCAGGGCCGCGTCGTCGGCCAGGAGCTCCGTGGCGTACCCGGTGTGCCCGGTCGCCACGTCGTACCAGTGGGTCGCGTACGCCCGGCGTATCCCGTGCAGGTCCTCCTCGGTGCTCACCAGGCGCACGCCCAGCACGCCCTCGCCGGCGGCCACGACCTGCCAGGCGATGTCCAGGCCGACCGGCTCCCGGCTCGCCCCGCGGAAGTCCATGACCTCCTGGTCGATCCGCGCGTGCAGGGCGTCGGAGAAACCCCCGGCGCCCGGGAACTCCGGGTGGGCGACGGAGATATCCACGTCCTCGGGAAGGTGAGGGTGGCCTGGGAAGTCGTCCCCCTCGCCGCTCCACTCGGTCACCGGGTCCCCGGGGCCGTCGACCAGCACCGTCATGAGCTCCGGGTCGGCTTCGGCCGGGGCGGCCGCCGGAGGGTTCTCGCACCCCGCCAGCGGCAGCGCCACCGCCACGGCGGCCCCCGCCCCCAGCAGCCGGAGTGGGTGTCCCCTCCACCGGGGCGGGGCCTGCTTCGGACGCGTGCGGGTCGACGAGAACACCGGACTCCCTTATCCAGAACGTGTGCACCGGGTCGCTGGGTGCAACATAAGGGACTGCGGCGGGCCCGCCGTGGGGCTGACCACATGTGGTCAGCCCCACGGCGGGCCCGCGGGATCCGTCCTGCTGTCCGGGCCGGCGGGCCCGCTACCCGGTGCCGGCCCCGGCGTCCCCGGAGGGCGTCTCCGCGGGCGGTTCGTCGGGCGCACCGTCGATGTAGCGCTCGCCGGGCTCGGTGTCGCCCAGCAGCTGCGACACGGTCACCATCGTGTAGCCCGCGGCGTCCAGCTCCGCGATGATCCGCCGGGAGGCGGCGATGGTCGTGGGGTGGATGTCGTGCATGAGGATGATCGCCCCGTCCGAGGCGCCCGCGATCGCCCGGTCCGCGACCACCGAGGGGTCGCGGTCCTTCCAGTCGTTGGTGTCGATGCTCCACAGGACCTGGGCCAGGCCCATGTCCCGGGTCACCGCCGCGACGTTGTCGTTGGTCGACCCGTACGGGGGGCGCATGAGGTCCATGGTGTAGCCGGTCTCCCGGTACACCAGGGCCTGCACGGTGTTCAGGTTCGCGTGGACCCCGTCGGGGCCCAGTCCGGCCAGGTCGGGGTGGTCCAGGGTGTGGTTGGCGATCTCGTGGCCCTCGGCGTAGGCGCGCCGCACGGTGTGCAGGTGCTCCATCACCGGCAGCCCGGTGACGAAGAACGTCGCCTTGGCGTCGTGGTCGGCGAGCATGTCCAGCAGCTCCGGAGTGCCTCCGCCGGGGCCGTCGTCGTAGGTCAGGGCCACGCACCTGACCTCGGGGTCGGCGCAGTCCACGGAGTCGTCCACGGGGGGGAGGATGCCCGGCACCGGCTCGTCCGCGCCGCCGCCGGAGCCCTCCCGGGGCGCTGCGCCGATGGAGAACTCCTCCACCCCCGTGGTGGCCGCGCGCAGCGCCCGCCGCCCGAAGTCCGACAGCAGCGGCTCGGCCTCGGCGCGCTCCACGACCGCGGTCAGCGGCCCGGCCTCGGGCGCGGCGACCTGCCCGGCGTCGAACTCCACCACCAGGTCGCCGTCGGGGTTGAACCCGACCGAGTCGTACAGCGCCGCCACCGGCAGCACCGTCCCCGGCACGGCGGAGTCGCCGAGCCGGTCGCGCACCAGGGTGTTGAGGGCGGCCAGCTCGCTCTGCCCGGCCAGCAGCGACTGCGACCCCCGGGTGACGCCGTCGCCGGTGTCGTACCAGTAGGTGGCGTGGGTCTCCTTCTCCCCCTCGGAGTCGGTCTCGGCCGCCGTCATGCGCACGCCGACCAGTCCGTCGGAGGCGGCGGTGACGTTCCACCCCGCCCGGTAGGACTCGGCCCCCGGGTTGGCGGCGTCGAACGCCTCCACCTCGGCGGCGAGCCGCTCGCGCAGGAAACCGGTGAGCGGCTCGGCGTTGGGCAGCACCGGGAAGACCACCTCGGTGGTGACCCCGCCGTACTCCACGGCCTCCTCCTCCACGCCGCTCAGGGCGGCGGCGTCCACCACGGTCAGCGCGTCCGGCTCGCCGGCGGCGGGCAGGCGCTGCTCCACGGCGTCGGCGATGCCGTGCGCGACGCCGCCGACCGGACCCGCGCCCAGCGTTTCCGGTGGTCGCACCGACAACAGCACCATGCCGGCCAGGACCACGAGGGCCACTCCCGCCGTGATCACGGGGTGATCGGGGGCCATGGCGGTTCGGGGCAGCTTGTTCACCAGGGGTTCTCCGCGTCCATCTCGCAGACGAACGTGCACGGGGCCAGCGGGGAACACCGCCGTGCGACGTCTTCATCGGGTGTGACGCCGCCCACGGGCGGAGGGTTCGGGCTCCGGGGCGGCGAAGGGCACAAGGGGGCATGCCAGGGGTCAGGGGCGAAGGGGGCCTCCCTATACTTGCAGCCGTGGAAGGTACGCGCGCCATTTCCGCGTCCGGGGCGATCCCGTGTCGGCGGCGCGCGTCGCAAGAGGGAACCCGGTGCGAATCCGGGACTGCCCCGCAGCGGTGTACGGGAACGACCTCCGCCATGAAGCACTGGTGAAACGACCGGAAGGGTCGGGAGCCGGGAAGCGGCGGACACTAGGAGATCGGTGTCACCACCGGTCGCGCCCGTGAGTCCGAAGACCTGCCTCCGCCCGGCGGCGCACCCGTGCCGCCGGTGGTCCCGCGCCCCGAGGGAGGGCCGAGGGCGGCACCCGAGGGCGCCCGTCGCACGGCGTCCCCCCGGCGTGCCCCTCGTCGATCCCCGCGGCCGGTACCGGGCTTTCGACGAGGGAGAGAAGCTTCATGACCACCGACCCCCGGCCCACCGTGCGCTCCACGGTGCACGGCTACCCGCGCATCGGACCCGACCGCGAGCTCAAGCGCGCCGAAGAGTCCTACTGGAGGGGCGCCACCTCCGCCGCCGACCTGGAGAGGGTCGCCGCCGGCCTGCGCCTGGACACCTACGCCAGGCTGCGCGCCGCGGGGATCGACGAGATCCCCTCCAACACGTTCTCCTACTACGACCAGGTGCTGGACACCGCCGTCCTGTTCGGCCTCGTCCCGCCCCGGTTCGAGGACCCGGCCGCGGCCGCCGACGCCGACGGGCGGCTGAGCCGCTACTTCGCCCTGGCCCGCGGAGTCCAGGGGGCGCCGCCCCTGGAGATGACCAAGTGGTTCGACACCAACTACCACTACCTGGTCCCCGAGCTGTCGCCGGACACGCGGCCCCGCGCCGTCGGCGACAAGCCCGTCGCCGAGTTCCGGGAGGCCCTGGCCGCCGGATACCGCACCCGCCCGGTGCTGGTCGGCCCGCTCACCTTCCTGCTGCTGTCCAAGGCCGCCGACGGTGCGCCGCGGGGCTGGTCGCCGCTCTCGCTGCTCGACGACCTGCTGGACGCCTACGCCTCCGTGCTCGCCGACCTGCGCGCCGCCGGCGCCGAGCAGGTGCAGCTGGACGAGCCCGTGCTGGCCACCGACGAGGGCCGGGCCGCCCTGGCCCACCTGGAGCGCGCCTACACCCGCCTGGGCGGGATCACCGACCGCCCGGAGATCCTGGTCTCCACCTACTTCGGCTCCATCGGGGCCGACGCCCTGCGCGTCCTCAAGGAGTCCCCGGTCGAGGCCGTCGGCCTGGACCTGGTCACCGACGACGAGGGCATCGCCGACCTGACGGCGGTCTCCGGCCTGGGCGCCACCCGCCTGGTCGCGGGCGTGGTGGAGGGCCGCAACGTCTGGCGCACCGACATCCCGTCCGCCGCCGCCACCCTGGGCACCCTCCTGGGGCTGGCCGACGGGATCACCGTGAGCACCTCCTGCTCTCTGCTGCACGTGCCCGTCGACCTGGACGCCGAGACCTCCCTGGCGCCCGGGCTGCGGGCGGCCCTGGCCTTCGCCGAGCAGAAGACCCGCGAGGTCGCCCTGCTGGCCCGGATGCTGTCGCAGGGCACCGGGGACGGCGGCGACGCCGACCCGGCCCCGGTCGGCACGGCGTTCGCGGACGCGCGCGTGCGCGCCCGCCTGGATGCCCTGGGCCCGGACGCCTACGAGCGCCCGCAGGAGCGCGGCGCCCCCACCGACCTGGCGCTCACCACGACCACCATCGGGTCGTTCCCGCAGACCGCCGAGCTGCGCCGGGCCCGCGCCGCGCACCGCCGCGGCGAGCTGGGCGAACAGGAGTACAAGGCGGTCCTGCGCGCCGAGATCGACCGGGTCATCGCACTCCAGGAGGACATCGGCCTGGACGTCCTCGTCCACGGCGAGCCCGAGCGCAACGACATGGTCCAGTACTTCGCCGAGCGGCTCCGGGGCTACGCCGCCACCGAGAACGGCTGGGTGCAGTCCTACGGCTCCCGGTGCGTGCGCCCGCCGATCCTCTTCGGCGACGTCTCGCGCCCCGAGCCGATGACGGTGGAGTGGATCACCTACGCCCAGTCGCGCACGCAGAAGCCGGTCAAGGGCATGCTCACCGGCCCGGTGACCATGCTCGCCTGGTCGTTCGTCCGCACGGACCAGCCGCCGGCCGAGACCGCCCGCCAGGTGGCCCTGGCCCTGCGCGACGAGGTCGCCGACCTGGAGAGGGCCGGGATCCGCCACATCCAGGTCGACGAGGCGGCGCTGCGCGAGCTGCTGCCGCTGCGCGAGGAGAAGCGTGGGGAGTACCTGGACTGGGCCGTGGGCGCGTTCCGCCTGGCGACCTCGGGCGTCTCGCCGTCGACGACCGTGCACACGCACATGTGCTACTCCGAGTTCGGCCTGATCGTCGACGGCATCGAGGCGCTGGACGCCGACGTGACCAGCGTCGAGGCGGCCCGCTCGCGCATGGAGCTGGTGGAGGACCTGGGCCGCCGCGGTCACAGGCGGGGCATCGGTCCGGGCGTGTACGACATCCACTCCCCGCGGGTGCCGTCGGTGGAGGAGATCGAGGCGTCCCTGCGCCTGGCGGTGTCGCACATCGACGCCGGGGCGCTGTGGGTCAATCCGGACTGCGGCCTGAAGACCCGCGGCTACGAGGAGGTCGAGCAGGCCCTGCGCAACATGGTCGAGGCCGCCCGCCGGGTCCGCGCGGACCTGTAGGCGCCCCGGGACGGGGGAGGGGGGCCGCGGCGGTGTCGCCGCGGCCCCCCTGTCCTCCGGGTGTCCGGTGGGTCCGGATCAGGCGGAGCCGAGCAGGGCCAGCGCGTCCTCGCCGGCCATGATCATGGTCTGCTCGATGTCGTCGGGGAGCGTGAACTTCTCGACGTCGGCGTCCGAGGCGTCGAACGACGGGCTCATCGTGTACGTGACCTCGATGTTGACGTTCCCCGAGCGGATCAGCACGGCGGCCTTGGGGACGAGCTGGCCGAGGAAGTCGTACTTCGTGGTGATGAAGACGGCCTCGTCGCCCAGGGAGACCTCCTTGTCCTGGTCCAGGTGGTCGGCGTCGTACAGGGAGTACGAACCCTGGCCGCGGAAGCTGATCAGCGAGTCCTGGAACTCGGACTTGGCGCCCTCGATGGAGTCCGAGCCGGCGTAGGGGGTCTGGTAGGTCAGGTCGTAGGTGCCGAACATGCTGTCCGGGTTGCCCGCGGGCGGAGCGCCGCTGATGTCGGAGCAGGAGGACCGGTTGTCGCTGTTGCTCTTGGAGCCGTCCTGGTCCAGGAGCAGGGCCTCGGCCACACGCTCGGTCAGGGCGTCGCAGGGCTCGGTGGGCAGCGCGTAGGGGGGCTCGCCCGCCGCACCGCCGCCGCCCGCGGGCTCCTCGACCGGCTCCTCCACGGGTTCTTCGACGGGGTCGCCGGTCTCCGCGCTGGTCTCGGGGGAGGCGATGGTGCCGCCGCCCGGCTCCTCACGGTTGGTGGCGAGCATGATGATGAGCGCGACCACCAGGACGACGATCACCGCGCCGCCGCCGATGACCACCCACAGGGCGGCCTTGCCGCCGCTCTTGGGCTGCTGCGGCGGCGGGTAGCCGCCGGGGGGGCCGTAGGCGGGCTGGCCGCCCGTGTACGCGCCATGGGGGGCGTAGCCCGGCTGGCCGCCCGTGTGGGGGTCGCCGTAGGGACCGCCCGGCGGGCCGTAGGGAGGCTGGCCTCCCGAGCCGTCACCGCCGTACGGGTTCTGCGGTGGCTGGTTGTAAGGTCCGTTTTCGCTCATGGCTCCCCTCGCCCGGATGATGTGTTGACGTGTTGTCTGGGACGCGTGTCGGCGCCTGTGGGTTCGTGTGACTTTCCGAAGTCGGGCCGAAAAGGACGCCGAGGGCGTTCACACGGGCAGGGCGCGCCTCCCGTGGCCACCGAACCGCGGGCGAGGACGGGAGAGTGGGGGTGGGGCGGGGCCCTGGTGTCTCCGGGTGGCCCCGGGCTGGTGCGCCGGGGCGGCCGGCGGTTCTGCCGCCGACCGGGACGTGAGCATCCTATTCGCCGCACCCCCGGGCCCGGCAGGCCGGGGTGGGGATGCGTGAGCGAATCGTCACTGTTTCGTGTCGATCGCGTGCACCGTTCGTTTCCGGACGTCCAGGGTGTGGGACGGGGCCGTCCCGGAGCCGGGGGCGGATCAGAACATCGAGATGTGGACGTGGTCGAAGTGGTTCTCGGTGATGCTGCCGCGGTCGGCCATCGCGCGCCAGCCGGTGTCGCCGCGCCGGACGTCCCAGATCTGCTGGCGGTAGATGACGTACATGATCCCGAGGCGGTCGGCGTTCTCGCGGGCCCACTCGGCGATCGCCCAGCCGCGGTCGATCTGGTCCTGCGAGGGCATCTGCCCGTTGCCGTTCACCATGAAGTCGCAGGCCCGGCCCTTGGGGTGCTCGCCGACGACCCAGCCGCCGACCGCCCGGTAGCAGCCCACACCGCCGACCTCGCGGCCCTCGCCGAACTCCTCGATGACCAGTTCGCGCATCTGCTCGGTGCGCGGGGTGATGTTGTACGGGCCGCCCATCGGCTGGTTCGGGTGGTCCGCGATCAGCTCCTGGACCTCGGCGCGCCGGTCCTCCAGGACCTCCAGGTCGGCCTCGGCCTCGGCCAGGGTCGTCTCGGCCGCCTCCTGGGCCTTCTCGTCGCGCTCCAGCGCCTGCTCCAGCTCGGCGATCTTGTCCTGGTTGCTCGTCGCCAGGTAGTCGATCGCCACGGCCCGGTCGATGATCTGGTCGGGATCGGCGTCGACGAACAGGGACATGGCCGGATCGATGCCGTTGCCGGTGTAGGAGGCGTACGCCAGGGTGCGGACCTGCTCCTTGGCGGCCAGGGCCTCCTCGGCGGTCTTCTCGGCCCGCTCGGTGGCGCGCTCGGCCTCCTGGATGACGCCCTCCATGTCGCGGAGCTCGCCGTTGTACTCCTCGCCGAGGTCCTCGGCGCGCTGGCGCAGGGTCTCCATGGGCTCCGGCTCCATGGGCAGCGCCAGGGCTGGGGCCTGGGGCAGGGCGACGAGCGACGCCCCCAGGGCGACGGCGACGGCGATCACGCGCGCCCGGCCCGCGCGGCGGCGCCGGGGGAGGGCGGACACGAGGTCCGACAGCGTCTCGCGCCAGGTCGCGGCCGCGGGGTCGGGAGCCCAGAAGTCGGCGAACTCGTCCACTCGGCTCGGATCATCGGGGTGCACGGTGTGGTCGCTCCTCGGGCCCGCGCGCGCCCGGACACGGGGCGGGACGGGCACTGCTTCTTGTCGGTGGTTCCCGGTCGGGTCCGCCTCCCGCGCACGGGGAGGGGGCGACGGAGTGCCGCCGGGGACCGGGAGGCCCGACCATCGCGCACGGCGCGGGGCGATGGTAACGGGACGGTCATGAGTGTAGGCACTCCCGGGGCCATACGGGAGAGATCGGCTCTTTTCAGATCCGACAAATAGTGTGATGTGGCACAGATAACCCGGCCCGGGGATGTGATTTCGGTGAACCGACCCGCCGTCCCGTGGTTGAGTGGGGAGCGTGAAGGCTTCTGGACGGCTCCCGGAGAAACCCGCCGCCACCTGGACGGACACCCCCGCGCGGTGTCGCGGGTGCTGTTGTCGCGCGTCCGCCTGACCTCCGCCTCCTCGCCGCCCGCGGCCGACCGGAACCGGTCGCGCGGTAATTTCCGAGGATTCCCGCGCCCCGACCGCCGCACCGCCCCTCCCGGCGCGTCGCCTCCACCCGGTCCGGGGCCGCTCCGTACGCTCTGACGTGGGCGTCGTTCCCACGTCGAGTCCCCCGCGCCCGTACGCCGACCACCGGGCGCCCTGACCAACGTCGATGGGAAGACCGTGATTGACGCAGTGGGCCTGCACAAGGTCTACAGGTTGAAGAAACACCGGGTGACCGCGCTGAACGGCGTCGACCTGCACGTCGAGCCCGGCGAGATCTTCGGTGTCGTGGGCCAGAGCGGCGCGGGCAAGAGCACCCTGCTCCGGTCCGTCAACCTCCTGGAGCGCCCCGACACCGGGACCGTCACCGTCGACGGCGAGCGGCTCACCGACCTGGGCGGGCAGCGGCTGCGCACCGCCCGCCGCGGCATCGGCATGGTCCACCAGCACTTCGCCCTGCTCTCCTCGCGCACCGTCGCGGGCAACGTCGGCTTCCCCCTGGAGGTCGCCGGGGTCGGCCGCGCCGAGCGCCGCGCCCGCGTGGGCGAACTCCTGGAGCTGGTCGGCCTGGGCGACAAGGCCCGCGCCTACCCGTCCCAGCTCTCCGGTGGCCAGAAGCAGCGCGTGGGCATCGCCCGTGCCCTGGCCTCCCGCCCCAAGGTGCTGCTGAGCGACGAGGCCACCTCCGCGCTGGACCCGGCCACCACCGACTCGATCCTGTCCCTGCTGCGGCGCCTGCGCGACGAGCTGGGGCTGACGATCCTGCTGATCACCCACGAGATGGACGTGATCAAGAAGATCTGCGACTCCGCCGCGATCATGGAGAACGGCGGCTTCCTCGAGGCCGGCCGGGTCCTCGACCTCATCGGCACCCCGGGGTCGCTGCTGGCCCGCTCGCTCTTCCCGCTGCCCGACCTCGCCGGCCCCGACACGGTCGTCGTGACCTACCCCCGCTCGTTCGACGAGCCCCTCATGTCCGAGCTCACCCGCCGCTTCGACGTGGACGTCAACATCCTCGGCGGCGGCGTCGAGCGGGTCGCGGGCCAGTCCGTGGGCCGCCTGGGCGTGGACGTCCGCGGCGCCCGCCGGGCCGAGGCCCTGGCCTACCTGTCCGAGCACGGCCTACTGGTCGAGGAGGCCGGAAAGTGATCGCCCAGACCGCCGACATCCTGTCCCTGGCCGCGGACACCGGCGCCGCCGGGCCGTGGGAGGCCGTGCTCGCCTTCCTCCGGGACTGGCCGGACATGTGGCCCGCCCTGTGGCTGGCCACGCTGGACACCGTCTACATGGTGCTGTGGGCGACCGTCTTCAGCATCCTGGTGGGCCTGCCCCTGGGCGTGCTGCTGATCACCACCGACCGCGGCGGCCTCACCCCCGCGCCCGCGGTGCGCGCCGTGCTCAGCGCCGTCGTCAACATCGGCCGCTCACTGCCCTTCATCGTCCTGATGGTGGCGGTGCTCTCCCTGACCCGCTTCCTGGTCGGCACCACCCTGGGCCCCACGGCGGCGATCGTCCCCCTGAGCATCGGCGCGATCCCCTTCTTCGCGCGGCTGGTGGAGACCTCCCTGCGCGAGGTCGACCGCGAGGTCGTCGAGGCCGCGCACGCCATGGGCACCCCCAAGCTCACGATCGTCGGCAAGGTGATGCTGCCCGAGGCGCTTCCCGGCCTCATCGCGGGCCTGGTGATGACCGTGGTCGCGCTCATCTCCTACTCGGCGATGGCCGGCGCGATCGGCGGCGGAGGCCTGGGCGACCTGGCCATCCGCGAGGGGTACCAGCGCTTCAACGACCACTACCTGTGGGCCACCGTCATCCTGCTCGTCGTCATCGTGCAGGCGGCGCAGAGCCTGGGCGACCTGCTGGTGCGCAGGCTCACCCGGCGCTGACCCGGAGCCCCCACCCCCGCCCCCACCCCCGGAAGTTGTCCGACCCGTCTGGATTGGAGATGCGATGACCGGAGAGAGGGCAGGGGCGCCGTGGGGGCGCGTACTGCGCGGGGCCGGGGCGGCGGCGCTCGCCGCGGCCGTGCTGGCGGCCTGCGGCAGTCCCAGCGAGCGGGCGGGGGAGGGGACCGGCGACGACGGGCTGACCGCCCTGCGCGTCGGCGCCACCCCCACCCCGCACGCCGAGATCCTGCAGTTCGTCGACGAGAACCTGGCCGCGGACGCGGGGCTGCGCCTGGAGATCGTCGAGTACACCGACTACAACCAGCCCAACGCCGCCCTGGCCGAGGGTGAGCTGGACGCCAACTACTACCAGACGGTGCCGTTCCTGGAGGAGTACCTGGCGGGCAACTCCGGCGCCGACCTGAGCTACGTCTCCGACGTGCACCTGGAGGCGTTCGGCATCTACTCCGAGGAGGTCACCGACCTGGCCGACCTGCCGGAGGGGGCCGAGATCGGGGTGCCCAACGACACCTCGAACATGGGCCGGGCCCTGCACCTGCTGGCCGACGCCGGCGTGATCACCCTGGCCGACGACGTCGAGGGCCCGCCCACGGTGGACGACATCGAGGACGACCCGAAGAACATCACCGTCACCCCGGTGGAGGCGGCCCAGCTGCCGCGCTCGCTCCAGGACCTGGACGCGGCCGTGGTCAACGGCAACTACGCCCTCGAGGCGGACCTGCCCTCCACGGCCAACACGCTGGCCTGGGAGAGCACCGAGAACAACCCGTACGCCAACGGGCTGGTGGTGCGCTCCGAGGACGCCGGCGCCGAGGACATCGTGCGGCTGGACGAGCTGCTGCACAGCCCGCGGGTCCACGAGTTCATGGAGGAGCGCTGGCAGGGGATCGTCATCCCGGTCGGCGGCGGCGCGGACGAGCCCTCCGCCCCCGCGACACCGGAGTAGGGGCCTCCACGTGCGGGGCGCGGGTCCGACCCGCGCCCCGCACGCGTAACGGTTGTGTTTCGGGGCCGCTTTCGTCGATTGACACAAGGTGTCCGGTCTGCTTGTTTTATGGGAGCGCTCCCATACGCGATGTCCCCTCGTCATGGAAGGTGCGTACCGAACAAGTGAGCAATCACAGCGATTTCCCTGAGGGCTTCCTCTGGGGGGCGGCCACCGCCTCGTTCCAGATCGAAGGCGCCACCACCGCCGACGGCCGAGGCCGCAGCATCTGGGACACCTTCGCCGAGACCCCCGGCAAGGTCCTGGGCGGCGACACCGGCGATCCCGCCGACGACCACTACCACCGCTACGCCGAGGACGTCGCGCTCATGAGCCGGCTCAACCTGGGCGCCTACCGGTTCTCCATCGCCTGGCCGCGCATCCTCCCCCAGGGGAGCGGCGAGGTCAACCAGGCCGGGCTCGACTTCTACAACCGGCTGGTCGACACCCTGCTGGAGGCCGGGATCCAGCCCTGGGCCACCCTCTACCACTGGGACCTGCCCCAGACCCTGGAGGACGCCGGCGGCTGGCCCGCACGTGACACCGCGTACCGGTTCCAGGACTACGCCCGGATCGTGGCCGAGTCCCTCGGCGACCGGGTCACCAACTGGATGACCATCAACGAGCCCTGGTGCTCGGCCTTCCTCGGTTACGAGAACGGCCACCACGCGCCCGGCCACCGCGACCCCGCGGCGGCCCTGGCCGCCTCCCACCACCTGCTGCTCGGGCACGGCCTGGCCGCCGAGGCCATCCGCTCCACCGGCCACCCCTCCCGGGTGGGCCTGGCCCACAACCAGGCGGTCATCCGGCCCCACGGGCCCAGCGCCGCCGACGCCCGCTCCGCACGCCGGGCCGACGGAGTGCGCAACCGCATCTTCACCGACCCCCTGCTCAAGGGCCGCTACCCCGCCGACGTGCTGGAGGACCTGGCCTCCGTCAGCGACTTCTCCTTCATCGCCGACGGCGACCTGGAGATCACGTCGGCCCCGCTGGACTTCCTCGGGATCAACTACTACTCGCCCGAGTTCGTCGCCGCCTCCGCCAAGGGCCTGGACCCGGCGCTGGTCAGCGGCGAGGGCGGGGCCTGGCTCGGCGCCGAGCCCGAGGAGGTGCACGTCTCCCAGGGCCTTCCCGTCACCCACATGGGCTGGGAGATCGACCCCACCGGCCTGTACGACGTCCTGCTCCGCCTGAGCGGGGAGGCGGGCGGCATCGACCTGTACGTCACCGAGAACGGCTGCGCCTTCGAGGACACCGTCACCGAGGACGGCAGGGTCCACGACACCGACCGGCTCGACTACTACGAGGGCCACCTCAGGGCCGCCAAGGAGGCCATCCACGCGGGGGTGCCCCTGCGCGGCTACTTCGCCTGGTCGCTTCTGGATAATTTCGAGTGGGCGTGGGGATACTCCCGCCGGTTCGGGATCGTGCACGTCGACTACGACACGCAGGTGCGCACGGTCAAGGACAGCGGCGAGTGGTACTCCCGCCTGGCGGCCACGGGTCGGTTCCCGGAGCGCTAGAAAAGACAGGCCGCCCCTGGACGGGGCGGACGTTCGAGGCCGCCGCGGCCGGTGCCACCGGCCGCGGCGGCGTACGATTTTCCCAGAGGGAGCACGCGAAGTGGCCAAGAGCGGTGACGGTGGCGGTCGGCGGCGTCCGACCCTGGAGATGGTGGCGGAGCGGGCCGGGGTCGGCCGCGGCACCGTCTCCCGGGTGATCAACGGGTCGGCGCAGGTGAGCCCGCGCACGCGGGAGGCGGTCCACAACGCGATCGCGGAACTGGGCTACAGCCCCAACCAGGCCGCGCGCACCCTGGTCACCCGGCGCACCGACACGGTCGCGCTGGTGGTCTCCGAACCGCGCGACCGCCTGTTCTCGGACCCGTTCTTCGCCGACATCATCCGCGGCGTCAGCTCCGTCCTGCACGAGCGCGACCTCCAGCTGGTCCTCACCACCGCCCGCACCGAGGCCGAGCACCAGCGGGTCGGCGACTACCTCAGCGGCTTCCACGTCGACGGCGCCCTCCTGGTCTCCCTGCACCGCGACAACCCCCTGTCCGGGCGGCTGGCGTCGGCGGGCCTGCCGGTCGTGCACGGCGGCCGCCCCCACTCCCCGGAGCAGCCCGCGCCCTTCTGCGTCGACATCGACAACGTCGGCGGCGCCAAGGAGGCCGTCCGCTACCTCCTGGAGAAGGGGTACCGCAGGATCGCCACCGTCACCGGCCCGCTGGACATGAACGCCGGTGTGGAGCGGCTGCGCGGCTTCCAGCAGGTCATGGCCGAGGCCGGGCGCGAGGTCGACGACCGGCTCGTCGTCCAGGGCGACTTCAGCGTCGAGGGCGGGGCCGAGGCCATGGAGCGGCTGCTGGCCGGCGGGGGCGAGCCCGACGCGGTCTTCGTCGCCTCCGACATGATGGCCATCGGCGGCCTGCGGGTCCTGCGCTCGCACGGCCTGCGGGTGCCCGAGGACGTCGCCCTCGTCGGGTACGACGACACTCTGATGGCCCGGCACAGCGACCCCGCCCTCACCACCGTGCACCAGCCCACGGTCGAGATGGGCCGGGAGATGGCGCGCCTGCTGGTGGACGTCGCCATCCCGCGGGCGGCCGAGTCCGAGACCGTCATCCTGGACACCCACCTGGAGGTCCGGGAGTCGGCCTGACCGGCCGGTCCGCCCTCCGGGGTGGTCGGCCCCGGCCGCCCGGGCAACGGATGCCCCCGGCGGGTGGACGTGTGCAGATGCATGTGCAAGGCTGGTTGCGACTTCGCGGGAGACGGTGGGGGCGCATGAAGCAGATGCGGGAACCGACGCACACCCGGTGTGCGATCTCTGCGTGCGGGTGGTGCGACCGGGACGGCCTGGACTGCCGGTTCTGCTCGGGTACCGGATGGTGGCGGCCGGAGCGGCCCCACCGGGACACCAGTGGGATCATCGTGTGGCTCCGGGTCGACGAGCCGTGCCGAGGATGCGCGGGCACCGGCAAGGAGCACAGCCCGACCGTGGCGATCTGAGGGTCCCGCCGCCGCGGCCGGGAAGAGGCGGGGTGACCGAGGAGGATGCGGTGCGCTGGGTGACCTACCTGTCGCCGAGCGGCGGCGGCGAGCGCGTGGGTGCGCTGGACGACGGCGACGTGCTGGGCGTCCCCGACCCGCGCAGCCTGGACGAGCTGCTGGCCGACGGGGTGCCCGCCCTGGCCGGGGTGCTGGACAGTGCGCGCCGGGCCCCGATCGAGATCATCGTCGAGTGGGAGGCGCGGATGTGCGCCCCGCTCGCCCCGAGCCGGCCAGTGGCGGCCCGCTCCGGGCACGACGTCTGGGAGGTCCCCACACGCCTGGTCGGGGCCGTCGACGACCCCGTCCCCCCGAACGCCCACAGCGCCCGTGTGGGCCTGGCGGCCGTCGCGGGCGCCCCGGGGCGGGTCGACGCCCGTACCCCCGCCTGCCTGTGGCTGGACGCCGCGGGCGACCCCGTCCTGCTCGGCCTGGGGCCGGTCCTGGTCACCTCCGACGAGCCGATCGCCGACTGGTCCGCGAGCGTGGAGGTCGACGGCATCGTGCGCGGGCGCGCCCCGCTGGACCCGGGCGACCCCTGGCTGTCCCGGGAGACGGGCCGGGTGAACGCCCTGCTGCCGGTGGCCTCCGGTCCGCTGGCCGAGGGCGACGAGGTCTTCGTGGCCCTGGGCGACCTGGGCTCCTACGAGGTCAGGGTCGGATCCCGGGTCTGAGCGGCGCCCGTGCCCGCTTCGGCCCGTGCGGCTCAGGGGGTGTACTCCCAGTGCCAGGGCTCGAAGCCGCCGCGCGCCCAGGGCGGGTTGTCCCAGCCGTACTCGGGGGCGCGGTCGAGCATCCACCCGTGCTCGGCGCTGCCCGGGACGTTCACGCCCCCGCACAGGTCGACGGCCAGCCCCCTGCCGTGCGCGCTGGTCCCGGGCGCGGCCGCCATGCCGGGCAGCATCTGCTCGAACAGCGCCACCTGCTCGTGGTACGGGCGGTAGGAGTCGGCCACGCACATCGCGCGGCCGAACCTCTCCCGGTAGGCGGCGTCCAGCTCGACGAAGGCCGCGGCGGCGTCGGCGCGCAACCGCTCCCCGGGCTGGGGGAGGGGGCACAGCAGGGAGTCGGGGATGTGTCCGTTGGGATGCGCCGAGGCATCGCCTCCGGTGCAGTCCCGCGCGTCCGCCCCGGACTCCGGCCCGGCCCCCCGCCCGGGGCCGGCGGCCGGGGCGTCCCGGGTCCCGCGCGGTGCGTCGCCGTCCCCGGCGGCGCCGGTCCCGCCGGTCCCGCCGGGCCCGCGCGCCTCCAGCCGGGTCTGCTCGACGATCAGTTCGGCCAGGGCCTCCTCCTGGACCCGGATCGCCTCCTCGGCCTCCTCCCGCGCCTCGCGGGCCCGCTCGGTCGCCGCCCGCTGCGCGCGTTCGGCCTCGCGCGCCGACTCCGAGAGCGTTTCGGCGGCGACCCCGGCCGCCCGGGCCCGGCCCAGCTCCGCGGAGCGGTGGTCGCCCAGCAGGCCCAGGTCGGCGGCCAGGCCGAGCATCCCCGCCGGGCCCCCGGAACCGAACAGGGTGCGGACCGGGGACAGGTCGGCGCCCTTGTAGACGGCGGCCGCCTGGCGGGCGACGGCCAGCCGGGAGGCCCCACCGCGCCCGCGGGCCTCCTCGGCGCGCTCCTCCGCGGCCTCCCGCTCCCCGGCCAGCTCCTCCAGGAGTTCGCGCTCGGCGACGTACTCCTCGATCTTCTCCCCGGCCCCGGCGCGCAGCTCCTCCAGCCCGGCGCGCAGCGCGGCCAGCTCGACCCGGGGGTCGCCGGGTTCCGCGGCGGCGGGGGAGGGGCAGGAGAACGCCATCAGGGCGGCGAGCCCGCAGGGCAGAGCGGATCTGACCGAAAATGCGGCCCGGAGGGACCCGCGGCGCTCTGGAATGCTCCAACGTTCCGCTTTTCGGCCATTACTCACCGTGTCGGATGTCGGGTGCAATGCGGCGCACATGCCCGCCTCCTCCCCCGGACCTGCGTGTACGTATTGTCACGATGTCATGTCGAGGTGGGCTTGATGAGGAAGCGGATGGTGTGTCCAAAAAGTTACCCGGGGTCCTGGCCGGGTTTCGGTCCCCATGTCTGACCAGCGAGATTGGTAATAATGCCGACAATGACGGCATTATGGGGTGCGGTGGACGAAGATGATCTTCCGCTGCAGGGCCCGAACGACCGCAGCGATCCCTTCGCCCCCATTGATACGCTATCCACCGCACGCGCACCCGCTGGAACTCTTTGGTCGGGTGGGCGGCTCCTCTCCTCCCAGGCGAGTCCGGCGGACAGTCTTCACATCTCCCCACATTCCCCACCGCTTACCGGTTCGGTGGCCACCAGTGGTCCATGCCGATGTGCCCGAGACCTCTTCGGGCCGGAGCGGTCGGCCCTGGGTACCGACAGCCGTTCACGACGGTGACACGAAAGGTTGCGAGGGTCCGTGTCGACACGAGCGACGAAGAACGGGGCCAGCGCGCAGAGCGAGGCAGCGCAGGCCGAACGAGCCGATGCCGCGCTCCAGCGCAGACCCGATTGGTGGAGGCCACGTAACTGGCGGGTGCGTTCCCGTCTGGTGGCCCTCATCGTCATCCCCACCGCCGTGGCACTCGCCCTCGGTGGCCTGCGGGTCTACGAGGCCGCGGTCTCCACGGTCACCCACGCGCACATCGAGGACCGCGCCGAGGTCGGCGTCCTGATCGTGGAACTGGCCAACCAGCTGGGCCGCGAGCGCAGCGCCAGCGCGGTCTACATCTCCGACGACCCCGACCCCGCTCGGCGGTCCGACGAGAAGCTCCAGCTCCTGGAGGACGAGCGCGCCGCCACCCGCGACCTCCAGCAGAAGCTCACCGTCCGCCTCGAGGACATCGGCGAGGTCGACGGCAGCCTCGCCAACAACCGCCTCAACAACATGCGGACCCAGCTCACCACGCTGGACTCGCTGCGCGACGAGGTCGACGACACCCGCATCACGGTCCTGCCGGTCGTCACCAAGTACCGCACCATCACCCGGTCGCTCACCGAGTTCAACCAGACGATCGCCGACGAGACCGGCGACACCGACCTGCGCGAGAGCGTCCGCACGCTGACGGCCCTGTCCAACGCCCGCGACCAGCTGTCCTACGAGACCGCGCTGATGAGCCACTCGCTCTACCGCAACTCGATGACCGGCGGTATCGCCGAGGCGATCGACTCCAGCCGCGCGCGCTACGACAACGAGATCTCCAACTTCGTCCAGGCCGCCTCGCCCACCCAGCGCGACATCTTCGACGAGAACTTCACCGGCCTCCAGGTCAGCCAGGTCTCGACGATGCGCATGCGCGTCATGTACCGCGCCGAGCGCGACGCCCCCCTGAGCGGCGTCACCTCCAACGACGGCCCCGACGACTACATCGAGATCTCCGGGGTCGCCCTGAGCAAGCTCCAGACGGTCGAGGAGGAGGTCGCCCGGGGCATCCAGGGCGACGCCGCCGAACTGCGCGGCGACGCGCTCGGCCGCGCCCTGATCGACCTCGTGGTCGTCGCCGGCGTCCTCCTGGCCGTCTTCATCCTCACCTCCCTGGTGGTCCGCTCCCTGGTGCGCCCGCTGCGCACCCTGGAGGACGGCGCCCGCAGGGTCGCCGAGCGCGACCTGCCGGACGCGATCAACCGGATGCAGGAGGCCGGGGCGGTCCCCGACAACGTCAAGGTCACCCCGATCGAGGTCGACACCCACGACGAGATCGGCGAGGTGGCCCGGGCCTTCGACGACGTCCACCGCGTGGCCCTGACCCTGGCCTCCGACGAGGCCGCCCTGCGCAGCAACGTCAACGCGATGTTCGTCAACCTGTCCCGCCGGAGCCAGACCCTGGTGGAACGGCAGCTGCGCCTCATCGACGGTCTGGAGCAGTCCGAGCAGGACTCCGACCGCCTCTCCGACCTGTTCCAGCTCGACCACCTCGCGACGCGCATGCGCCGCAACAACGAGAACCTCCTGGTCCTCTCCGGGCAGGACAACACCCGCAAGTGGGCCCAGCCGGTCCCGCTGGTCGACGTCCTGCGCGGCGCGGTCTCCGAGGTCGAGCAGTACGAGCGCGTCAACGTCCGGGCCCCCTCCCACATCTCGGTGCTGGGCCGCCCGGTCAACGACGTCATCCACCTCGTCGCCGAGCTGGTGGAGAACGCCACCTCGTTCTCCCCGCACGACACCGAGGTCCTGGTCAGCGCCAAGACCCTCGACAACGGCGGAGTCCAGGTCGACGTCACCGACAGCGGTATCGGCATGGCCGCCGAGGACCTGGCGGCGATCAACGCCCGCCTGGCCTCCCCGCCGGTCATCGACGTCGCGGTCTCCCGCCGCATGGGCCTCTTCGTGGTCTCGCGCCTGGCCCACCGCCACGGCATCCGCATGAACCTGAAGGAGGCGCACGGCGGCGGCACCACCGCGGTCGTCGTCCTGCCGCCGGACCTGCTCATCACCCCCGTCGAGGGCCAGCACGCCCTGGGCGGCCCCGACAGCCGTCTGGAGCTCTCCTCCGGCACGCCCAACACCTACGCCGACGCCGAGGCGGCCTTCGCCTCCGGCCCGGCCGCGCCCGAGCCCACCGACGCCTGGCAGGGCCAGGGCGGCGGCGCCGACCTCGGCACCGGACTGCCCAAGCGCCAGCCCGGCACGTCCTCGCGCGCCGACGAGCACCCGCCCAGCGGCCAGGACCTGTGGAACAGCGGCGGCAACGCCCCCGAGACCACCGAGTCCGACTCCGTCTGGGGCACGGGCAGCGGCTCCGGCACGCCGTCCGGCGAGACCGGCACCCACCGCCGGGTCGTCGACCCCTACGACACCCCGGAGGAGGAGGCCGCCCCGGCGCCCGAGAGCACCGGCCACAGCCTCTTCGACCCGGCGCCGCGGGAGGAGGCCACGGGATCCCTCTTCGAGCGCCCCGTGGACCGCTCCACGGACACCGGCTCCTTCAGCCGGCCCGTGGACACCGGGTCCTTCGAACGCGAGTCCGACCGGTACGAGCGGGCCTCCGAGGGCAGCGCCTTCGACCGCCCCGCGGACACCGGCGCCTTCCGGCGGCCGGCCGACACCGGCGCGTTCCGCCGGCCCGAGCCCGAGAGCTACGACGCCTTCGGCGGCGGCCGCACCGAGCGCCCCGCGTCCGACGCGTTCACGGACAACGGGTCGCGCTCCGGCGCCGGGCACCGGCGCGACACCCGCCGCGACGAGCCCGACACCGAGACCTTCCCGGCCGTCTCCGCCTCGTCCGCCCCGGCGGCGCCCGCGGCCCCGTCCACCACGGACTGGACCGCCGGCGGGCAGCGGCCCCCCGCCGCGAACGACACCGGCTCCTGGCGCTCGGGCAACGGCGCCGGGGAGACCCGCGAGGGCTACGGCTCCACGGCCTACCTCTCCCGCCGCTACGGCGCGGCCCAGGGCCCGGCCGGGAACACGGTCGTCCCGCCCACGCCGGGCGGCGAGGAGAACGACTCGCTCCCGATCTTCGACGCCATCGAGTCCAACTGGTTCCGCCGCCGGACCGGCGGGCCCACGGTGGACGCGACCGAGACCGGCCCCATCCGCCAGGTCCCGGCGGCGCCCGCCGCTCCGGCGGCTCCGGCCGCACCGGCCGCCCCGGACCGGCAGCCCGTCCGGGAGGCCGAGCCGGAGACCCGCTCCGAGCAGGAGTGGAACTCCGCCGCCGACCGCGGCTGGAAGGCCGCGAGGTCGGCCGCCGAGCCCATCGCGGGCGGGCTGACCACCTCGGGGTTGCCAAAACGGGTTCCCAAGGCAAACCTTGTCCCTGGGACGGCTCCCAAGCCGGAGAACTTCAAGCAGATGCCGACCCGCAGCGCGGATCGCGTCCGCAACCGGTTCTCGGGCTTCCAGAAGGGCGTCCGCGAGGGACGGAACCGCCTGGGCGACGGGCAGTCGGAGGGGTGAGCGCGGTGCGGGACAGCGGGACGGGGTGCCTCTTATTCAGGGAAGCCGGATGCAATAGCATCTACCGAGCTTCTCGGACGCGCACCCGTCGCCCGAAGAGAATCGAACACCAGGCTCCCGACCACCCCCACGGGAGGGTCCGGGCAGTTGCAGAGGCAGTGCTGTCACATGCCGTGCCGGCGGTAGCAGTGCCGAAGAGACCAGCCGGCGAACTTGGACAGGAGATCAGATGAGTCGACAGGTGAATGAACTCAACTGGTTGATCACTGACTTTGCCGACCGGGTACCCGATGTCGCCCACGCGATCGTCGTCTCTTCCGACGGTCTGCCGCTGGCGTCGTCCGCGGGTTTCCCGGCCGACCGGGCCGACCAGCTGGCGGCGATCGCCTCCGGCCTGTCCAGCCTGACCCAGGGCGCGGCCCGGGTGTTCGAGGGTGGAGCGGTCGCGCAGACCGTCGTGGAGATGGAGCGGGGGCTGATGCTCATCATGGCCATCAGCGACGGCTCCTGCCTGGCGGTACTGGCCTCCGCGGAGAGCGACCTCGGTCTGGTCGCGTACGAGATGACCCTGCTCGTCGAGCGGGCGGGGCGGGCGCTGACACCAGCGGCGCGCACCTCGGGAATCCACTGATCCACCACCGACAGGAGGAAGTGGTGGCACCTCACAGTAGAGATGCCGGGAGCGCCTCGTGGTTCGGACAACAGCCGAGCGGTCCCCCCACAGGGGGGATCCCGGCGGTTCCGGGCGGCGGAGATGTTCCTCGACCTATCCAACAACCGTACGATCAACGATCCGCCGCGGGTAGCGCGCCCAGTTCTCTGGTCCGCCCCTACGCGGTGACCAAGGGCCGGACCAAGCCGAAGTCGCAGCTTCCTCTCGAAGCTCTGATCTCGACGACACCGACGGCCCGAAACGAGTCAGGCACGCTGACGCCCGAATGGCAGGCGATCAGCGACCTGTGCCGGGAGTGGCGTTCCGTGGCGGAGATCTCCGCGCTTCTGCGGATGCCCCTCGGAGTGGCGCGGGTGCTTGTGGCGGACATGTCCGAGCAGGGACTGGTCCAGATCAGGTCTTCGCTCAACAACGACGCCCGCCCGAACACCAACCTGCTTGAAAGGGTGCTCAGTGGACTTCGCAAGCTCTAGCCCGGCCGAGGAAGGCGGTGCTGGGGGGAACGCGATGACGTCGGTCAAGATCGTCGTCGCCGGGGGCTTCGGTGTCGGGAAGACGACATTCGTGGGCTCCGTCTCCGAAATCGTGCCGCTGACCACCGAAGCGGTCATGACCAGCGCCAGCGTCGGGGTCGACGACCTCGCCAAGACGCCGGACAAGCAGACCACGACCGTCGCCATGGACTTCGGCCGTGTCTCGCTCGACTCGGACCTGATCCTGTACCTGTTCGGCACGCCCGGACAGCACCGGTTCTGGTTCATGTGGGACGACCTGGTCAAGGGCGCCATCGGCGCCGTGGTCCTGGTGGACACCCGCCGCCTCGCGGACTGCTTCCCCGCGATCGACTACTTCGAAGAGGCGCGTCTGCCCTTCATCGTGGCGATCAACGGGTTCGACGGGTACTACCCCCACGCCGCGGACGAGGTCCGGGATGCGCTCACGCTCAGCCCGGAGATCCCGATCGTCCAGGTGGACGCCCGTGACCGGGCCTCCACCAAGTCGACGCTCATCACCCTCGTCGAGCACGCCATCACGGTGGGGGACCCCGAGGGCGCCGCAGGACAGCCCACCTCCACCGGCGGCCAGAACTCCTGGCGCTAGCGGAGGCCGATTCGGGCCGGGGTCCCGCACAGTGCACGGCCCGGTTCCCGTTCCACGGGAACCGGGCGTCCGTGCTGCCTGGCATCATGGCCGGATGAGCTCTTCCTCCCACCCCGAGCCGGGGGAGATGACCGGCCGTTTCCGCGGGGTCGCCGAGCGCGTGCTCGACGCCCTCCTCGACGAGGACCCGGAGTGGGCCCTGGACCTGGGCGATCCGCGCGGAGCGGACCGCCTCACCGACCGCTCCGAGGAGGCCGACGCGCGGCGCGCCCGGCTCCTCACCGATGCCCTGGGTTCGCTCGACGACATCGACGACGACCTGCTGCCCCCGGGCGACCGGGTCGACCTGGAGGTCCTGCGCGCCCGGCTGGGCTCCGAGCTGTGGCACACCACCGAGCTGAGCCCCCTCTCCCGCGACCCCCTGGAGTACTCCCCGGGCGGGGCCGTGTACCCGCTGGTGGAGCGCGACCTGCTCCCCGCGGCGGACCGGCTGGCGGCGCTGGCCGCCCGCTGCTCCGCCCTGCCCGGGCACCTGGCCGTGGCGCGCGAGCGCCTGGGGTCGGGCCCCGGCATGTCCCGGGTGCACGTGGAGACCGCCCTGGCCCGGCTGGAGGGCGACCGCGCCCTGCTCACCGACGGCGTGCCCGCCCTGGCCGCCCGGGAGCCCGGAGCCGCCCCGGCCGGCCTGGAGAACGCCCTGGAGGCCGCGCTGGCCGCCGTCGAGGAGTACGGGGAGTGGCTGACCGGACGGCTGGAGCACTCCACCGCGGACCCCCGCCTGGGCGAGCGGGTCTTCGCCGCCCGGCTCTGGTACGCCCTCGACTCGGAGCTGTCGCCCGAGGCACTGCTGGTGCGCGCCGAGAGCGACCTCATCGCCACCGAGGAGGCCCTGGCCGAGGCCTCCGCCGACTACCTGGGCCGCCCGCCCGCCGCCGGGCTCGCCGCCCGGGCCCTGGCCCGGGTGGCCGCGGAGAACGCCACCGGGCCCGACACCGTCCGGCCCCTGTGCGAGGAGGCCCTCGCCGCGCTCGACCGCCGGGTCCGCGAACTGGACCTGGTCACCGTGTACGACGACCCGGTCGAGGTCATCCCCATGCCGGAGTCCCGGCGCGGGGTCGCCGTCGCCTACTGCGACCCGCCCGGGCCGCTCGACCCGCGGGCCGGGCGGAGCTCCACCCTCATCGCGGTGTCGCCGCCCCCGCAGGAGTGGCCCGACGCCCGCAAGGAGTCGTTCTTCCGCGAGTACAACGCCGGGATGCTGCGCGACCTCATGGTCCACGAGGCGATGCCCGGGCACGCCCTCCAGCTCTCCCACGCCGCCCGCCACCGGGGCGGCACGCGCGTGGGCCGGGTGCTGTGGAGCGGTTCCTTCGTCGAGGGCTGGGCGGTCTACGCCGAGGAGCTGATGGCCCGGCACGGATGGTCCGACGATCCCGCCGACAACGCGGTCCTGCGCCTGGTGCAGCTCAAGATGCGGCTGCGCATGATCCTCAACGCCATCCTGGACGTGCGCCTGCACACCGGCGACCTCACCGAGGCCGAGGCGATGGCGCTGCTCGTCGACCGCGGCCACCAGGAGGAGGGCGAGGCCGCCGGGAAGTGGCGCCGGGCCCTGCTCACCAGCGCCCAGCTGTCCACCTACTACGTGGGCCACGCCGAGGTCTCCGACACCGCCCGCGACCTGGCGGCCGCCCGCCCCGGGCTCTCCGAGCGCGAGCGCCACGACGCGATGCTGGCCCACGGCTCCCCGCCGCCCCGGCACCTGCGCGCCCTGCTGGGCCTGTGAGCGGCCCCGGGCGGGCCCGGACGCGCCCGCAGCCGGGCGCTTCTATGCTGGGGCGTTGACAGCACGACGGCGCGGAGAGGTCGGCAGATGACGGACGGCAGCGGCTACGAGGACCCGGGCGGCGCCCCCGGCGCGGGCACCGGCGAGCCCGACGGGTGGGACCGGCTGTGGACCCCGCACCGGATGGCCTACATCAAGGGCGAGGGCAAGCCCACCGGCTCGCGCCCCGAGGACGGCTGCCCCTTCTGCCGCGCACCCGGCCTGAGCGACCCCGAGGGCCTGGTGGTGCACCGCGGCAAGAGCGCCTACGTCGTCCTCAACCTGTACCCCTACAACAGCGGCCACCTGCTGGTGTGCCCCTACCGCCACGTGTCGGACTACACCGCGCTCAACGAGCAGGAGACCGCCGAGGTCGCCGCCCTCACCCAGGACGGGATCCGGGCGCTCACCGCCGCCTCCCGCCCCCAGGCGTTCAACGTGGGCATGAACCTGGGCACCGCGGCCGGGGCGGGCATCGCCGCCCACCTGCACCAGCACATCGTCCCCCGCTGGGGCGGCGACACCAACTTCATGCCGGTCATCGGGCACACCAAGGTGCTCCCCGAACTCCTGGAGCAGACCCGCGCCCGGCTCGCCGACCGCTGGCCGACCGGCTGACCGCCGCCGGCCGCGCGCCCGGAGGGCGGGCCGGGGAGCCTCACGGCCCCCGGACCGCCCGCCCGGTACGGTGACGCGCCGTTCGCCGCGAATCGCCGTGGCCGACTGTTAGGATCATCGCCGTGGCGCGCTTGCTGCGCGCATGCGCGGTACCTCCCACAAGCCCAGAAATCCGGGCCGGTGCCGTCCCGGCTGGCGTCGATCGCGCACGGACCGCAGGCCCGTCGGCCGGCGGAGCGTCGCGTGCGCCAGGAAATCCCCCGGCGTCCGCCGAGGGAGGTGCACTAGACGACATGCTGAGAATCCTTCGCCCCTTGGTCTCCAGGATCACCGCTCCGCTCGGCCGGAGCCTGGCCCGGATCGGCCTGACCCCCAACATCGTCACCCTCATCGGAGCCGCCGGCGTCATGGCCGGCGCCCTCTACTTCTATCCGCGCGGCGAGCTGTACGCGGGCTCGGTGGTCATCACCGTGTTCGTGCTCTTCGACATGCTCGACGGCGCCGTCGCCCGGGCCAAGGACGCCGAGAGCGCGTTCGGCGCCTTCCTCGACTCCACCCTCGACCGCATGGCGGACGCCGCCATCCTCGCGGGCCTGCTGTGGTGGTTCATCGACGGCGGGGACGACCCGCTGCTCGCCGGGCTCACCGTGTTCTGCCTCATCAGCGGGTTCATGGTGTCCTACATCAAGGCCCGCGCCGAGGGGCTGGGCGTCAACTGCGACGTCGGCGTGGCCGAGCGCACCGAGCGCCTCATCGTCATCCTGGTCTCGGTGGCCCTCAGCGAGTTCGGCGTCCCCTACGTCCTGGCCGGCGGCCTGTGGGTGCTGGCGGGGATGAGCCTGCTCACCATCCTCCAGCGCCTGCTGGAGACCCGTGCCCGGCTCAACGAGGCGGACTACGCTCAGCAGCAGGAGCGGGAGGCCGCGGCGGGCGGGGACGCGGACGCCGACCCCGGACCGGACTTCTCCGACGGCACCGGCGAGGGCGCCGAGCCCGCCCCGGGCAACCAGCGCTAGACACCGGAAGGAAGAGGGCACGGACGTGGACGAACGGGTGGCCGCGGCGGCCTACGCGGCGGCATGGGCGGCCGTGGGCCGCGCTCCCGAGAGCGCGGGGCGCGCGGTCTTCCGCCGGATCGCCGACCGCTCCTGGCGGGCCCGGGACGGGGGCACCCGCGGCCTGGAGCGCAACCTGCGCCGCCTGGTCGGCCCCGACGCCACCGACGCCCAGCTGCGCGCCCTGTCCCGTGCCGGGATGCGCTCCTACATGCGGTACTTCTACGAGATGTTCCGGCTGTCGGCCATGACGCCCGAGCGCATCCTGGGCGACACCCGCGCCACCGGCATCGAGACCCTGGAGAAGACCGTCGCCGACGGGCGCGGGGTCATCGCCGCCCTGCCCCACATGGGCAACTGGGACCACGCCGGGGCGTGGATCACCCTGCGCGGCACCCCCCTCACCACCGTCGCCCAGCGGGTGCGCCCGGAGAGCCTGTACCGGCGCTTCACCGCCCACCGCGAGTCCCTGGGCATGGAGGTGCTGCCGCTGACCGGCGGGGGCACCAGCACCGTCGCCACCCTGGCCCGCCGCCTGCGCGGCGGCGGACTGGTGTGCCTGCTCGCCGACCGCGACATCAACGGCACCGGGGTGGAGGTCGAGCTGTTCGGCGAGACCGCCCGCGTCCCCACCGGCCCGGCCGCCCTGGCGCTGAACACCGGCGCCGCCCTCATGCCCGTCTCCCTCTGGTACGACGGACCGTACTGGAACATCCGCGTCCATGACGAGATCCCCGTCGCCGGGGGCGCCACCCGCTCCGAGCGGATCCGGCGCACCACCCAGGACCTGATGCGCGTCTTCGAGGGCGCCATCGCCGAACACCCCGAGGACTGGCACATGCTCCAGCCGTTCTTCGAGCGCGACCTCGAGGAGGACCGCGCCCGCCGGGCCCGGCGGGAGGCCGCGGCCGCCCTGGAGGCACTGCACGCCCCGGACCGCGCGGGCGGGCGGGTCCGGTAGGCCATGGGCATGCGGATCGGCCTGGTCTGCCCCTACTCCTGGGACGTCCCCGGCGGGGTGCAGCAGCATGTCGGCGACCTCGCCGACACCCTCATCGCCCGTGGCCACGAGGTGTCGGTCCTGGCCCCGGTCGGCGGCGACCCCGCCGACCTGCCCGACCACCTCGTCCCCGCCGGGAAGCCCGTGCCGGTGCCCTACAACGGCTCCGTGGCCCGGCTCAGCTTCGGGCCGCGCACCGCGGCCCGGGTCCGCCAGTGGATCTCCCGTGGCGACTTCGACGTCCTGCACATCCACGAGCCGGCCGCCCCCAGCGTCTCCCTGCTGGCCTGCTGGGCCGCCGAGGGGCCGCTGGTGGGGACCTTCCACACCTCCAACCCGCGCTCGCGGGCGATGGCCGCCGGATCGCACGCGCTGCGCTCGGCCCTGGAGAAGGTCCACGCCCGCATCGCCGTCTCCGAGGCGGCCCGCCGCACCCTGGTCGAGCACGTCGGCGGCGACGCCGTCCTCATCCCCAACGGGGTGGCCGTCCGCCGCTTCGCCCAGGCCCCGCCGCTGCCCGGGTTCCCCGGCGAGGGGGGATCCATCGGCTTCCTGGGCCGCCTGGACGAACCCCGCAAGGGGCTGGCCGTGCTGCTGGAGGCGTTCACCCGGCTCGCCCCGCACCGGCCGGGGCTGCGCCTGCTGGTCGCCGGCCCCGGCGACCCCGGGCCCGCCCTGTCCGCCGTCCCCGACCGGCTGCGCGACCGCGTCGTCCTCACCGGCCGCCTCGACGACGCCGACAAGGTCCGCGCCTACCACTCCGCGGACCTGTTCTGCGCCCCCAACCTGGGCGGGGAGAGCTTCGGCATCGTCCTGACCGAGGCGATGGCCGCCGGGGCCGCGATCCTGGCCAGCGACATCCCCGCGTTCTCCGCCGTCCTGGGCGGCGGAGCCGCGGGGGAGCTGTTCGCGGTCGGAGACCCCGGGGACCTGGCCGACCGGGCGGACGCCCTGCTCGACGACCCCGCCCGCCGGGCCGCCCTGTCCCGGGCCGCCCGCGAGGCGGTGCGCGCCTACGACTGGGAGACCGTCGCCGCCGACATCGTGCACGTCTACGAGACCGTCCTGCCGAGGACGGGGGCGCGTGTCCGCACCCGCTGAACCCGGCCCGGTCCGTAACCTGGACGCGAGGGGGTGCTGAGCATGAACGAGCAGATTTTGGCGGTCCTCGTGGCGGTCGGCGCCCTCGCCGCCGTGATCGCCTGCGGCCTCTACCTGTCCTGGCGGGCCACCCGGCTGCACCGGCTCCACCAGCGCGTGGACCTGTCCCGGGCCGGACTGCGCACCGCCCTGGAGCGGCGCAGGGAGACCGCCGCCCGCCTGGCCCGGCTGCTCGGCCCCGAACACGGCGCGGACCTGGCCGCCGCCGCGGCGGCGGCCGGGGACCGGGACGGGGACGGCACGGTCGGCGGCGGCGAGTCCGCCGAGAGCGCCCTGTCCCACGCCCTGCGCCGGACCCTGGCCGACCCCGCCGCGCTGCACACCGCCGACGCCGCCGGGCTGCTGCCCGCCGCGGCCGCCGCCGCCAGGGGCGTCCACCTGGCCCGCGTGTTCTACAACGACGCCGTCGCCGACACCCGCCGGGCCCGCCGCTCCCGGGCCGTCCGCCTGTTCCGCCTGGCCGGTGGGGCACCGCTGCCCGATTTCTTCGAGATCGACGACCGGACGCCGGACCTGCCGGTCCCCGTGCCCGCACCCGACACCATGTAAGACCCTCAGCCGGGAAAACGCCTATCTGGCCAAAGCCTCCCGGAAGGGGAGGAACTAGCATGGTGGTCCGGGAGTCCCGGGGTGCGCGGCGCCGAGGCGTCAGCGCGCCCCCAACGTGCGAGCGCCGGCCGCCGTCCGGGAACGACCAATCCCCTGGAAACACTTGATGGGACGGGAGTCCACCACCGTGGCTGACAACGCATCGACCACCTCCGACAACGCCGTCGGTACCCAACGCGTCAAGCGCGGCATGGCCGAGCAGCTCAAGAACGGCGTCATCATGGACGTCGTCACGCCCGAGCAGGCCAAGATCGCCGAAGACGCCGGTGCCGTCGCCGTCATGGCCCTGGAGCGCGTCCCCGCCGACATCCGCAAGGACGGCGGGGTGGCCCGCATGTCCGACCCGGACATGATCGACGGGATCATCGAGGCCGTCTCGATCCCGGTCATGGCCAAGGTCCGCATCGGCCACTTCGTCGAGGCGCAGGTCCTGCAGAGTCTGGGCGTCGACTTCATCGACGAGTCCGAGGTCCTCACCCCCGCCGACGAGGCGTACCACATCGACAAGTGGGCCTTCACCGTGCCGTTCGTCTGCGGTGCCACCGAGCTGGGCGAGGCCCTGCGCCGCATCGCCGAGGGCGCGGCCATGATCCGCTCCAAGGGCGAGGCCGGGACCGGCAACGTCGTCGAGGCCACCCGCCACATGCGGTCCATCCGCTCGGCGATCAAGCGCCTGGGCACCCTGGACGAGGCCGAGCTGTTCGGCGCCGCCAAGGAGCTCCGCGCGCCCTACGAGATCGTCAAGGAGGTGGCCGAGCTGGGCAAGCTGCCCGTCCCGCTGTTCTCCGCGGGCGGCGTGGCCACCCCCGCCGACGCCGCCCTCATGCGCCAGCTCGGCGCGGAGAGCGTGTTCGTCGGCTCGGGCATCTTCAAGTCCGGCGACCCGGCCAAGCGCGCCGACGCCATCGTGCAGGCCACCCTCCACTACGAGGACCCCGCCGTCATCGCGCGCGTCTCGCGCGGTCTGGGCGAGGCCATGGTCGGCATCAACCTGGAGGAGCTGTCCGACTCCCAGCGCTACGCCGGGCGCGGCTGGTAGCGGAACCCGTCCCGGGCGGCCGCCGCGCCGCCCGGGTCCCGCCCGACCCCTCCGTCCCGGTCCGGTCCGGGCGAACAGGCAGTACAGAGTGAGGCCGTACGTGACCCACAGACCCACCATCGGCGTCCTGGCCCTCCAGGGGGACGTCGCCGAGCACCAGCGCGTCCTCGAGACCCTCGACGTCCACACCGCCAGGGTCCTCTCGCCCGAGCACCTCGACACCGTCGACGGCCTGGTGATCCCCGGCGGCGAGTCCACCACCATGTCCAAGCTGGCCGTCCGCTACGGGCTGCTGGAGCCGCTGCGCAAGCGCGTGCGCGCCGGGATGCCCGCCTACGGCACGTGCGCGGGGATGATCATGCTGGCCGACCGTATCCTGGGGGGCACCGCCGACCAGGAGACGATCGGCGGGATCGACATGACGGTGCGCCGCAACGCCTTCGGCCGCCAGACGGAGTCGTTCGAGACGGGCGTCCGCATCGACGGACTGGACGGGGGGCCGTTCGACGCGGTGTTCATCCGGGCGCCGTGGGTGGAGGCCGTCGGTCCCGACGTCGCCGTGCTCGGCACCGTCCCCGGTCCCGGTGAGGCCGGTAGGATCGTCGCCGTACGACAGGGCGTCCTGATGGCCACGTCCTTCCATCCCGAACTGACCGGCGACGCGCGCATCCACCGCCACTTCGTCGACATCGTGAAAGGACTCGCATGAGCGGCCACTCCAAGTGGGCCACCACCAAGCACAAGAAAGCCGTCATCGATGCCAAGCGCGGCAAGCTCTTCGCCAAGCTGATCAAGAACATCGAGGTGGCCGCGCGGACCGGTGGCGGTGACCCCGACGGGAACCCCACGCTCTACGACGCCATCCAGAAGGCCCGCAAGAACTCGGTCCCGCTCGACAACATCGAGCGCGCCCGCAAGCGCGGCTCCGGCGAGGAGGCCGGCGGCGCCGAGTGGCAGACCATCATGTACGAGGGCTACGCCCCCGGCGGCGTCGCCCTGCTGGTGGAGTGCCTCACCGACAACCGCAACCGCGCGGCCTCCGAGGTGCGCGTGGCGGTCACCCGCAACGGCGGCAACATGGCCGACGCCGGTTCGGTGTCGTACCTGTTCAACCGCAAGGGCGTCGTGATCGTGCCCAAGGAGGGCACCACCGAGGACGAGGTCACCCTCGCGGTCCTGGAGGCCGGTGCCGAGGAGGTCGAGGACATCGGCGAGGCCTTCGAGATCGTCTGCGAGGCCACCGACCTGGTGGCGGTGCGCACCGCGCTCCAGGAGGCGGGCATCGACTACGAGTCGGCCGAGTCCAGCTTCCTGCCGACCATGGAGGTCCCGGTGGACGCCGAGACCGCCAAGAAGGTCCTGCGCGTGGTGGACGTCCTGGAGGACTCCGACGACGTGCAGAACGTCTTCACCAACGCCGACATCCCCGACGAGGTCATGGCCGAGATCGGCTGAGGCGGACCGTCGCAACGCCGGTGGCCGCACCCCCGCCCGGGAGTGCGGCCACCGGCGTTCCGCCGGGTGATCCGCGGCGCAGTAGGGTGGGGGCGACCCTGGAATCCCTTGGTGAGGACCCCCCATGAGCACTCCTCCGGAGAACCCCTACGACCCCTCCCAGTACGGCGGCGACCACCCGCAGTACGGGCAGCCGCAGCAGCCGCAGCAGCCCTACGGCCACCAGCAGCCGTACCAGACGGGGGCCCAGGTCCCGCCGGGGTACCAGGTGCCGGCCGGCGGCCAGGCGCCCCCGGCCGCCCCCGCCGCCCCGGGGATCCTCGGCTCGCTCTTCGACTTCACCTTCAGGGAGTCGGTCGCCCCCCGGATCATCAAGGTCCTGTACATCGTGGGGCTCGTCGTGATCGGGCTCTCGGCACTGTCCGGTGTCGTCGGCTCCATCGGCGCCATGCCGCACAGCCCCGTCGCCGGGGTACTGGGGCTCTTCGAGAGCCTCGTCGGCGGCGCGCTGGCCGTGCTGGTCACCCGGATCGCGCTGGAACTGGTCCTGGTGCTGCTCCGCATCGGCGACGACCTGTCCGCGCTGCGCCGCGCCAAGGGCGTCTGACCCGCGCGGCGGCCGCACTCCCGGGCCCTGTCCCCACCCGTGCCCCGGGCGGCGATCGCGGTCGCGGTGCGCACGGGCCCCGGTGCCCGCCCGCTCCGTCAACGGTGCGGATCGGCCTCGCGGAGCAGGCGCCGGACCGCCTCCGGGGCGTCGTGGAGCGCGAGGTGCCCGGCGCCCCGCAGGACGCGCACCCCCGTGCCGAGCAGGCGGCGCGCCGGTCCGCTCAGCAGGGAGGGCGTGAGCACCCGGTCGTGCTCCCCGGCCGCGACGGTCACCGGCGTACGGGACCAGTCCCGGAACTCCTCCCCGCGCAGCAGCCCGGGCACCGGTTCGGCCCGGCAGTGCCGCCCCACCAGCGCCGTCCACACCGACAGCGGGTGGTGTCCGGACCGATCCGGCGGGGTGCCCAGGGCGTCGAGCAGGCCGGCCGCGGTCCGGGCGTTCGGGGACAGCCGCCACGCCCAGGCGGCACGGGTCCTTCCGAGGTCGGGGACGGGGGCGGCCAGGCCGTCCGGGCCGACCAGGACCAGGGCGGCGACCAGCGGCGAGGGTGTCGCGGTCAGGGCCGCGACCGCGCCGATCCCGTGGCCCAGCACGATCACCGGAGTCTCGGTGACCCGGGGTAACAGGTCGTCGAGCCAGACGCCCAGGGCGCCGGCGCGGTGCAGCGCCGAGCGGGAGGCGTCGCCGGTCCCCGGCAGCCCGGGCAGGTCGGCGGAGACCACGGTCCGGTCCTCGGCCAGGGAGCGCAGGGCGGGGACCAGGTTGGCCGTTCCCAGGAGTTCCCCGGACAGCAGCAGGACCGGTGTCGCCGGACCGCCCGGCAGCACGTGGACCCCGGCGGTGCGGCCCGAGGCGGTCACCAGGGAGGACCTGAGCCCGGGCTCCCGGGCCAGGGCCGCCTCGCACCACGCGCGCACGACGACCTCGCCGACCGCCGAACGGTACACGGACCGGGCCTGACGCACCGGCGTCACGGACAGCGGACTCATCACTCTTCCTCGGATCGCTCGGGTTCGCGCGGGTGCCGCGCACACGGCTCGGGACCGGGACACCGTTCGGCGGTGTCCCGGCCCCGAGCCGGGGATCTCTCAGCGCAGGGGGTCGAACGCGGCCAAGGCCGCCGGGGCCTTTCCCGTGGCGATCCGCTCCGCCAGGAGGCGGCCGGTGACGGGGCCGTGGGTGAGCCCCCACATGCCGTGGCCCCCGGCGGTGTACACGCCGGGGAGGCGGGTGGCGCCGACCAGGGGTCTGCCGTCCGGGGTGACCGGGCGCGGGCCCACCCACACGTCGCTCCGCTCGTCCCAGCGCACACCTTTCAGGAAGGGCCTGGCCGAGCGCACGATGGCCTCGACGCGGCGGGGCCGCAGGGCGTCGTCCGGTCCGCGGAACTCCATGGTCCCCGCCACCCGCAGCCCGCCCCGGTAGGGAGTGCACGCCACACGGGCCTCGGGCAGGTAGACCGGCCCCGTGACGGGGGCGTCGACGGGCACGGTGAAGGAGTAGCCGCGGCCCGCCCGTACCGGGACCCGTACCCCCAGGGGACGCAGGAGCCGGTCGGACCAGGCGCCGGAGCACACCACCGCGGCGTCGGCGCGCAGTGGTTCGCCGGCACCGGAGACCACGGTGACCGTCGAGCCCGAGCGGTGCACGGAGGCCGCCTCGAACCCGCCGCGGACCGTGCCGCCGCGTTCGCGCACCGAGGAGGCCATGTTGCGGACCAGTTCGCCCGGGTCGACGTAGCGCTGCCCGGACAGCCGCACCGCGGCGCGGATCGATGCGGCCGCCTGCGGCGCGGCGGAGCGTGCGTCGTCCCCGGCGAGGGCGGTGTACTCCACTTCCAGGCCGGAGGAGCCGATCCGGTCGAGTTCGCGCACCAGGGCGGCCGCCGCCCGCGTGGAGCGGAACAGCGCCGTGATGGGGGAGGAGACGGCGGTGGTGCCCACGCCCGCCTTCTCCAGTTCGTCGAACGCCTCCAGGCAGTCGGTGTTCAGCGGCAGGTTCGCGCGGACCGCGCGCTCCCACGAGGGCCACCGGCAGTGTGCCGCGAACCGGAGCAGGAACGACCACAGGGCGGGGGACACCGTCGGCGGGATCGACAGCGGGGCATCGGGGTCCACCAGGGACCGCGGCCCCTGGAGCAGCACGCCGGGTTCGTTCAGCGGGATCGCCAGGCCTGGGGAGAGCCATCCGGCGTTGCCCCAGGAGGCGCCGCCGCCGGCCCCCTCCCGGTCCACGACGGTGACCCGTACGCCGTGCTCCTGGAGGAACCACGCGGTGGACAGCCCGACGACTCCGGCCCCCACCACCAGCACGTGCCGGACCGCACGCCCCGTGTCCGTCATCTCCGCCCTCTTCCCCCTCATGACCGTCGGACCCCACCATGGCCTGTGTCCGGACGAGAGGGATTGTCCGTATCGGACAACAGGGAGGGGCGATTCTGTCAGAAACCCACAATCAGGCCGGGGCGAGGATCCGGGCGTCGGCGCGCGTGGGGCCTGAGAACACCGCCTCCAGCGGGGCGCCCAGGGCCTCGGCGAGGGCCTCGGGCGGGGTGGGGCCGTCGGCCAGGACGGGCCGGGCCGTGGCGAGGGCGCCGGCCAGCGCCTCCTGGCGGCGCAGGTGGGCGTCGGCGCGGGCGTCGAGGCGGCCCGGGGCCGGGTGCAGCGGGTGGCTGGGCGCCGGGGCCTCGCCCGGGGTGATCTCCAGCGGCCGTCCCGCCGGGTCGGTGTAGCCGGTGCAGCGGCGCAGCCGGTCGCCCGCCGCGGCGGCGCTGTCGGCGTGCGTCACCACCAGGGAGTCCACCCCGCCGGTGGCGGCCAGCGCGTACCGGTGGGCGGCCAGGTCCAGGTGGCCCACCCGGAACGCCCCCTGCCAGGGGTGCGTTCCGTTGTGCGGCTCGGGCAGCAGGGGGGCCAGCGCCGGGTCCTCGGTGGGGAAGGGCCCGGCCCCGTGCCGGGTGGTGTAGGCGCGCACCACCCCGATCCGGCGGGCGTCGCCGGGGCGGCCGGCCTCCGCCAGCAGCGCCAGCGGGTTCGCGGTGGTCGTCGTGGACCAGGTCGTGTGGGGGTGGAAGCCGTGCCACTCGTCCAGCAGCACCCCCTGGGCGCCCTCGAACACGACCGGGGTGCGGGCCAGCAGGCCCGGCAGGTACGCCTCGTCCACGATGCGGACCCGGTCGGCGAACCCCCCGTACGCCGCGACGCAGTCCTCGACGTCCGGGGCCTCGCGGGCGCCGCCGCCCAGTTCGCGGCGGAGCGCCTCCAGGTGGTCGGCCAGCCGGCGCAGCTTGCGGCGCAGCACCGCGGGCGCGCGGCAGTCGCCGACGGTGGGCGCGTCCCCGGGGCGGGCCAGGGCGTAGGCCATCGCCTCGCCCACGCCCATCCCGCACGATCCGTGGCGGCCTCCGCCCCGGGCGCGTTCGCGGACCCGGTTGGCCTCCTGGTGCCAGGGGGTGGCGATCAGCGCCCGCCCGTCCACCGTGACCAGGGCGAACGGATCGGCCACGCCCAGGGACGCCAGGTGGGCGCCCTCCGCGGCCAGCGCGAAGGGGTCCACCACCATCAGCCGGGACAGGTGCGTGGGCACCGGCCCGCCCGGGGCCAGGGTCCCCGCGCCGAACTGGGAGAACGTGTGGTGGCGCCCGTCGGGGGCCACCACGTTGTGGGCGGCCTGGGCGCCCCCGTTGGCGCGCACGACGGCGCCGTAGCGCCGCCGTGCGCACAGCAGGTCGACCGTCGCCCCCTTGCCCGCGTCGCCGAACCCCAGGTCCACGACGACGGCGGAGGCGTCGGCCCACGGCAGGCCGGTCACAGCCGCTCCGTCCCGGGGGCCGAGAGGTCGGTGCCGGGCAGTGCGTCCGAGCGCACGATCGAGCCGCGCGGCCCGGCCAGCGGCCGCAGCGCCTTGCCGACCACGCCGCCCGCGTCGGACCCGGCGTCGGCGAGGTCGGCCAGCCCCTCCTCCAGGTCGACGGCCTCCTCGGCCAGGCCGACGGTCACCGCGATGGTCTCCGACACCGCGCCCAGGTCGTCCAGGTGGATGACGTTCTGGCCCAGGTGGGTGTCCCAGAAGCCCCGGACCTCGTCGTTGGTGTAGTGGCTGCTGCCGCTCGGCATGATGAAGTACACCTCGAAGCTGCGCCGCAGCTCCTCCAGGATCCGCGGGAACGGGATGTCCTCGGCCAGGTCGTCGCCGATGACCTCGCGCACCTCGCGGGCCTTGACCTTCCCGTAGGCCTTCTCGTCGCCGATGAGGAACAGGTAGCCCTTGCGGCCGCGCTTCTCCAGGCAGTCCATGGCGGTGTGCCGGGCCATGAAGTACATGGCCAGCTCGTAGGACTCGGTGACCTGCCCGCCGCCACCGCCCTCCAGCAGGATGTTGCCGAGGTCCTCCTCCAGCTCGTTGCCGGACTCGAACTGGCCGACCTGGAGCGGGGCCCGGTCGCAGGTGGCGTCGCCGATGCCGCCGAACAGGATCTGCGGGTGCTCGACGTAGCCCTTGCGCAGCAGCAGGCCGAACAGGGCGGGCAGCTTGCTCTGGAGCACGCGGGGGACGCGGCCCATCGAGCCGGTGACGTCGAACAGCACCGAGATGGCCAGGGACTCGGGGTGCTCGTCGGAGTCGCGGCTCTCGCGGACGGCGACGCCCTTGGGGTCGAGCTTCTCGTGGACCTTCCACTTGCTGCGGGGCACCGAGGACAGGACGTCGTCGGTGTAGCCGAAGTCGCTGCGCCCGGCCGCCGCGTTGAAGGCCTTGCGGGCGTGGTAGGCGTCGGTGGACCAGTGGCTGCTTCCCATGGCGGGTTCTCCTTGTTCGGTGGGGCGGGGTTCAGCGGGGGTCGGGCATGGCGAAGGGGCGGAACCGGCGCGGCCCGTAGAGCCGCTCCAGGACCTCGTCGAGTTCGACCAGCAGGGCGAACCCGTCGGCGGGACGCTGCGCGGCCGACGGCAGGGCGCAGCCCCTGGCGAACGAGCGCAGCTCCCGGGGCAGGCGTCCGGCGGTGACGTACTCGATGCACCGGGTCGCCATGTAGATGTCGGTCCGCACCGAGGCCGGGCCCCGTTCGGCCACCTCGGGCGGGTAGAAGTCCTTGCGGTGGGGGACCATCGCGGGGATGTGGGGGGCGGTGCGCGGGGCGTGCCCGGTGACCGAGTAGCACCAGTCGACCAGGACCAGTCCGTGCTCCCCGGGGTGGATCAGCACGTGTTCGGGCACCACCGCCCCGTGCACCACCCCGGCCCGGGAGGCCGCGTCGACCGCCACCAGCAGGCGGCGCCACATCCACGCGGCGTCGCGCGGGTCGACGCCGCCGGGGTGGGCGCGGCGCACGTCGGCCAGGCTGTGGAAGCCGTCCAGCCGGGCCAGCACGTTGGCCCTGCGCTCGACCCCGGTCGCGGCGTCGCGGTGGCGGATCGACTCCAGCAGCCGGGGGAAGAACGCCCGCGCCTCGCGCGGCCCGCGCTCGCGGATCCGCTCCAGGGCGGTGGCCTCGGCCTCCATGAGGTCGTTGTCGCGCGGGGACCGGGGCACCTTGAGCACCGCGCCGTGCCAGTCGCCGTCCCGGTAGCGGACGGGGTACAGGTCGGCGACGTCGCCCGAGGCGAGGGGGGAGGACCCCACGTGGTAGCCGCGGGTGGCGGTGACCACCACGTGGTCGTCGAATCCGACCCGGCCCCGGACGGCCTCCCGGTAACGCGTCCACATCCCGGCCAGCCGGGTGAACAGCGCGGCGTCGCCCGCGGGTGTGTCGGGGTGCAGCAGGCGGGCGAGCCGCCGGTGGGCGGCCGAGGCCGCGGCGGGCACGCCGCCGTCGGCGGGCAGGGGGCCGAACAGGTCGGACGGGTCGCGGGCGGTGAGGACGGCGCGGGCCGCCTCCTCCACGGTCATGGGGGCCTCCACGGGGGTCACTGGGTGCTCCGCAGCAGCGGGGGGTACAGGGCGGCGGTGCCGCCCGCCCGGTACAGGCGGGCGCGGCGGCCGCCGCCGGGGCCGCCGCGCCCGGCGAGCTCGCCGGTGTCCTCGACGAACCCGGGGGCGGCGAGGATCTTGCGGTGGAAGTTGGCGGCGTGCAGGGGCCGGTCCCACACGGCCTCGTACACCTCGCGCAGGTCGGTGATGGTGAACACCGGCGGCAGGAACGCGGTGGCCAGGGAGGTGTACTCCAGCTTGGCGCGGGCCCGCTCGACGGCGTCGGCGACGATGCGGGCGTGGTCGAAGGCGGGTTCGTACCGCGCGGACCCGCCGTGCCCGAGGTCGCGCCAGGGGATCCAGGCGGCCTCCGCGGTGTCGCGGCCCTGCTCGGGATCGGGCAGGTCGGGGGCCAGCAGCATGTACGCAACGGAGAACACCCGCATGCGGGGGTCGCGGTCGCGGGCGCCGTAGGTGCCCAGCTGCTCCAGGTGCAGGGTCGCGGGCAGCGCGGTCTTCTCGGCCAGGACGCGCAGCGCCGCGTCGGGCAGGTCGGGGTCGGCGGGCCCGTCGGGGCCGTCCTGGGCCCGGACGAAGCCGCCGGGCAGCGCCCACCGGCCCTTCTGCGGGCTGGCGCCGCGCCGGACCAGCAGCACCAGCGGCTCCCCGGCGCGGATCGTCATCGCCACGACGTCGACGGTCACCGCCGCGGGGGCGTAGGCGCGCGGATCGTAGGCGGCCAGGAACTCCCTCTCGTCCGCATCCCGCCGCATCCCGTCGTCCACCATGGCCCGTCCAGTTCTTCTCAGAGTGAGTTTTTCTCGATCTGAGGAGAACTTAGCACGCCTCCCGGGAGGAGTCCACCCCATTTCCGCGGCGCGCACCGCCGCCACGGGCCGCCCGGCGGGAGGCGGACTCCGAGGAGGTACCGCGCACCGCCGTCGCGGGGGCGTCCGGTACGGTCGGTCCGGCGAAGGGGGAGGGAACATGGAGAGCCTGACCGACCTGGTGGGACCCGGATCGACCGTGGCCCTGGGCGACGGCTTCGGCGCGCCGCGGAGCGCCACCGCCGAGCTGTGCGCGGCCGCCGCGCGGGCCGGCGGGGTGCGCCTCGTCCTGGGCTGGGTCCCCGAGGCCGACCCGGCGCTCGACCCCGCGGCGTTCGCCGACGCCCGCACCGTCATGCCCGGCTGGGGCCTGCGCGACCACGTCGACGGCGGCCGCGTCGCCCACCCGCCGGTGCGCATGTCCGCCGTGCCCGCCCTGCTGCACGGGCCCTGGCGCCCCGACCTCCTCGTCGCCTCCCTGGTCCCGGTGCCCGGCGGCCACGCGTTCGGCAGCGAGGTGGGCTGGCTGCGCACCGCCGTCGACGCGGGCGCCCTCGTCGCCGGGGTGGTCTCCCCGCGACTGCCCCGCGCCGACGCCGGGCCCCCGCTGCCCGCAGACCGGGTCGTCGTCATCGGGGAGAGCGACCGCACCGCCGGGACCCTGCGCCCCTCGCCCAGCGGCCCCGACCAGACCGCCATCGCCCGCCACCTGGCGCCCCTCATCCCCGAGGGCGCCCGCCTCCAGCTCGGCTTCGGCGCAGTGCCCGCCGCCCTGGCCGCGGAGCTGGACGTCCCCGTGCGCATCGACTCCGGCCCCCTGCCCGAGGCCGTGGTCGACCTCGACGAGCGCGGCCTGCTGCTGGGCGACCCCGTCGGCATGTACCTCGTCGGCGGCCCCCGTCTGCACGCCTGGGCCGACGGCCGCCCCCTGCTGCACCCCGTCGACCACGTCCTGGACCCCGGCCGCCTGTCCGCCGACCCCTTCGTCGCGGTCAACACCGCCGTGGAGATCGACCACGACGGCCAGGTCAACGTCGAGGGCACCGCCCGGGGCGTGCTCGGCGGCATCGGCGGCCACGCCGACTACGCCGCGGCCGCCACCCGCTCCGTCGGCGGCCTCAGCGTCATCGCCGTCCCCACCCGCCACCGCGGCAGGTCCACCCTGGTCGAACGCCTCTCCCGGCCGGTCACCACCCCCTCCCAGGACGTGGAGGTGGTGGTCACCGAACGCGGCGTCGCCGACCTGCGCGGACTGTCCCGCGCCGAGCGCCGTGCCGCCCTGGCCGACCTGTGGGGCGCCGGGCGCCCCTGACCGCCCCCGCCCCGCCCCCGCGCACCGGTACGCTCGACCGGCACGGTCCCGGCGACACGCCGGGCCGCGCGCGGGGCCCCTGTCGTCCCGCAGCGCTAGCATGGTGCGAACGGACGTTCGAGAAAGGTGTGGGGCGCGTGCGCGTGTTGGGGATCGACCCGGGGCTCACCCGGTGCGGCGTCGGCGCCGTGGAAGGCGCCATCGGCCGCCCGCTGAGCCTCATCGGCGCCGACGCCATCCGCACCAGCCCCGACGAGGACCTGCCCCAGCGCCTGCTCGGCGTCGAGCGCGGCATCGAGCGGTGGCTCGACGAGATCCGCCCCGACGCCGTCGCCGTCGAGCGGGTCTTCGCCCAGCACAACCTCAGCACCGTCATGGGCACCGCCCAGGCCAGCGGCATCGCCCTGGTCTGCGCCGCCCGCCGCGGCCTGCCCGTCGCCCTGCACACCCCCAGCGAGGCCAAGGCCGCCATCACCGGCAGCGGACGCGCCGACAAGGCGCAGGTCGGCACCATGGTCGCGCGTATCCTCGGACTCGACGGCCCGCCCCGTCCCGCCGACGCCGCCGACGCGGTGGCGCTGGCCATCTGCCACATCTGGCGCGGCGGGGCCCAGGCCCGGGTGGCCCAGGCGCAACAGGACTTCGCCCGCCGGGTGGAACTGGCCCGACGCGCCCGCGGCACCCGCCCCTAAGGAAGGAGAAGGGCACCCGCTGCCCGCCTTGACATGATCGCGTTCCTCACCGGCCGGGTGGCCGCACGCGGCGCGGGCAGCGCCGTCATCGACGTCGGCGGGGTCGGCATGTTCGTGCAGTGCACCCCGAGCGCCCTGTCCCGCCTGCACGTCGGGGAGACCGGCACCGTCGCCACCAGCCTCGTCGTGCGCGAGGAGTCGCTCACCCTCTTCGGGTTCGCCGACGACGACGAGAAGCACCTGTTCGAGCAGCTCCAGACCGCGTCCGGGGTCGGCCCCCGGCTGGCCCTGGCCATGCTGTCGGTCCACAGCCCCGACTCCCTGCGCCACGCCGTGGCCACCGAGGACACCAACGCCCTGGTCCGGGTCCCGGGCATCGGCAAGAAGGGCGCCCAGCGCATCGTCCTGGAGCTGCGCGGCAAACTCGACCCGCCCGTCTTCACCGACGGCACCCTGCCGCCCGCACAGGGCGGCGCCGGGGGCGGGGCGGGCGGAGCCTGGCGCACCCAGGTGGTCTCCGGCCTGGTCAACCTCGGCTGGTCCGCCAAGGACGCCGAGGCCGCGGCCGCCGCCGTCGCCCCCCAGGCCGAGGAGACCACCGACGTCGCCGTCCTGCTGCGCAGCGCCCTGCGCACCCTCAGCCGCGCCTAGGAGCATCCCGTGTACGACCACGACGACCGCCCGACGGGCCCCGCCGACCCCTACGCCCGCGAGGCGGTCTCACCCGAGGCCGCGGCGGACGAGCGTCAGATCGAGGGCGCCCTGCGGCCGCGCTCGCTCGACGACTTCGTCGGCCAGGAGCGGGTGCGCGAGCAGCTCTCCCTGGTCCTGGACAGCGCCCGCAAGCGCAACCGCGCCCCCGACCACGTCCTCATGTCCGGCGGCCCCGGCCTGGGCAAGACCACCCTGGCCATGATCATCGCCGCCGAGCTGGGCGCGCCCCTGCGGATCACCTCCGGACCCGCCATCGAACGCTCCGGCGACCTGGCCGCGGTGCTGTCCACCCTCCAGGAGGGCGAGGTGCTGTTCCTGGACGAGATCCACCGGATGGCCCGCCCCGCCGAGGAGATGCTCTACGTCGCCATGGAGGACTTCCGGGTCGACGTGGTCGTCGGCAAGGGCCCGGGCGCCACCGCCATCCCGCTCGACATCGCCCCGTTCACCCTGGTCGGCGCCACCACCCGGGCCGGGATGCTGCCCGCACCGCTGCGCGACCGGTTCGGCTTCACCGCCCACATGGACTTCTACACGGCCCAGGAGCTGGAGCTCATCCTGCACCGCTCGGCCGGGCTGCTCGGCGTCCCGCTGGCCGAGGACGCCGCCCGCGAGATCGCCGGGCGCTCGCGCGGCACGCCCCGCATCGCCAACCGGCTGCTGCGCCGGGTCCGCGACTACGCCGAGGTGCGCGGCGACGGCATCATGTCCCTGGAGACCGCCCGCGCCACCCTGGAGCTGTACGAGGTGGACGCCCTGGGCCTGGACCGCCTCGACCGCGCCATCCTCGACGTGCTGCTCAACCGCTTCCGCGGCGGCCCGGTGGGCCTGTCCACCCTGGCGGTGTCGGTGGGGGAGGAGGCCGAGACCGTCGAGGTCGTGGCCGAGCCCTTCCTGGTCCGCTCCGGGTTCCTGGCCCGCACCCCGCGGGGCCGGGTCGCCACCCCGCTCGCCTGGGCGCACCTGGGCATCACGCCCCCGCCCGACGCCGCCTTCGGTGCAGCCGCCCAGACCGCCGCCCAGACCGCCGCCCAGGGCGGCTCCCCGGGCGCCAACGGCGCCAACGGCAACGGGACGCCGGGCGCCCCCTGAGCGCACGGTGCGCCCCGCGGCCGTTCACGGTCCCGGGGCGCAACCGTTAACACTCCGATCTCCGCCGGTGGGGGAACGGTGACCGGCGCCACGTAAGCTGGGTCGAACCGACCGACGGCGGGGTCCCGTACCCCGCCCGGGAGTGCCGTTCGGCACCGAAGGAACGCCTCGGCCCCCCGGAACGTTGTAGTGACCGGGTGCCGAGCGGGCCGAACGGTCCGGACGGCACGAACAAGGTGGTCGTCGACCGATCCGTCGGCCACAGACGAAGACTTCAGGAAGGACGCCCCGTGCAGGGCCTTTACCAACTCGCCGACGGAGCAGCCCCGGCGGGCGGAGGACTCCTCTCCTCGCTCCCCATGATCGCCCTCATCCTCCTGGTGTTCTGGCTGCTGATCTGGCGGCCCAACCAGAAGCGTCGCCAGCAGGAGACGCAGATGCAGAGCGCCCTCGTCCCGGGGGTCGAGGTCATGACCAAGGCGGGTATCTACGGCACCGTCGTGGAGGTCCAGGAGACCGACGTGATCCTCGAGATCTCGCCCGGCACCCGCATCCGCATGCTCAAGCCGGGCATCGGTGAGATCATCACGCCGCAGGCCGACGACACGCCGGTCGAGGACCGCCCCGACTTCGGCGACGACGACCCCAAGCCCAACAACTGACGGACGCCGCCCGCACCCCGTGGTGAACCGCCCCGGGGCGGGCGTCCCGCGCGCCGAAGCACGGATCCGCCGGTACCGGCCCCCGCCCGGGGCCGGTACCGGCGTGTCCGGCCCCCGCCGCCCCGCCGGAACAGACACACCGGAACACCAGTAAGGTCCACACCGCACCATGGCCCACGACAACGCACCCGCGGACACCGCCGCCGACCGGGACGCCCTCCTGGCGCGCATCCGCGACATCCCCGACTTCCCCAAGCCCGGCATCCTGTTCAAGGACATCACGCCGCTGCTCAACGACCCCGCGGCGCTGGCCGCGACCGTCGCCGGGCTGGCCGGCCCCTTCGAGGGCGCGGGGGTGGACCACGTGGTCGGGCTGGAGGCCCGCGGCTTCATCTTCGGCGCCCCGGTGGCCCTGGCGCTGGGGGCCGGGTTCGTCCCCGCGCGCAAAGCCGGGAAACTGCCCGCGTCCGTGATCGAGCAGCCCTATGATCTGGAGTACGGGACCGCGAGCGTGGAGATCCACGCCGACGCGATCACCGAGGGCTCCCGCGTGCTCATCGTCGACGACGTCCTGGCGACCGGGGGCACCGGGCGGGCCGCGGTGGACCTGGTCCGCAAGGCGGGTGGTACGGTCGTGGGATTCTCCGTCCTGATGGAGCTCACCGCTCTCCACGGGCGGGAGAGGCTGTCCGACGTGGAGCCGCACGCCCTCCTCTCGGTCTGAGGGCCCGCACGCACCCCCGCACGGTCCGGTCCTCCGGCGTACCCGGAGCGCCGTCCGCCCGGCCCGGGCGCCGGGGCGCCCGACCGAGCGGCCCGGGCCGCCGGACCGGGTGTCCGTGCCGGTGGGCCGGGGGCCGGGGCCACTAGACTGGTGGCGGGAGCGGCACCGCGGCGGCCGTGACGGGCGACCGGCCCCGACAGATACGCACGTGCACCGGTGGAGCCGGGCGACGCCGACCGCCCGTACGATCCGGGCGGAACCGCGGGAGGTAGGCATGCCAGGCGAAGTGGTCTCGACCGGGACGGTGTCCGGGCACGGGACGCCGGAGGACGCCTCCCGCACCGGGGCCGACGGGCGCGCCCCCGCGGGCCGCGAACGCCCCACGACCGACGACCGCCCGGAGGGCGCCGCCGCGGCGGCGCCCTCCGCCGCATCCACGCCCTCCACCGTGCGAGTCCGCAGAAGACTCGCCCGACTCGGCGCCCAGCGGGGAGTGACGATGAACCCGGTGCTGGAACCACTGATCAAGACCGTGCGCGCCACCCACCCCAAGGTGGACGTGCGGCTCATCGAGCGCGCCTACGAGGTGGCCGCCCACCACCACCGGGACCAGAAGCGCAAGAGCGGCGACCCCTACATCACCCACCCGCTCGCCGTCGCCACCATCCTCGCCGAGCTCGGCATGCAGGAGGCCACCCTGGCCGCCGCCCTGCTGCACGACACGGTCGAGGACACCGAGTACACGCTCGCGGAGCTGCGCACCGACTTCGGCGACGAGATCGCCGAGCTCGTCGACGGCGTCACCAAGCTCGACAAGGTCAAGTACGGCGAGGCCACCCAGGCCGAGACCGTCCGCAAGATGGTCGTGGCCATGGCCCGCGACATCCGCGTCCTGGTCATCAAGCTCTGCGACCGGCTGCACAACATGCGCACCCTGCGCTACCTGCCCTCGGTCGCCAAGCGGGAGAAGAAGGCCCGCGAGACCCTGGAGATCTTCGCGCCGCTCGCCCACCGCCTGGGCATGAACACCATCAAGTGGGAGCTGGAGGACCTGGCCTTCGCCACCCTCTACCCCAAGCGGTTCGACGAGATCGCCCGCCTGGTGTCCGAGCGCGCCCCCCGCCGCGACGTGTACCTCCAGGAGGTCATCGAGGCGGTCTCCGGCGACCTGCGCGAGGCCAAGATCAAGGCCACCGTCAAGGGCCGCCCCAAGCACTACTACTCGATCTACCAGAAGATGATCGCCCGCAACGTCGGCTTCGACGAGATCTACGACCTCATCGCCGTGCGGGTCCTGGTGGACAGCGTCCGCGACTGCTACGCGGCCCTGGGGACCATCCACGCCAGGTGGAACCCCGTGCCCGGGCGGTTCAAGGACTACATCGCGATGCCCAAGTTCAACATGTACCAGTCGCTGCACACGACGGTCATCGGGCCCTCGGGCAACCCGGTCGAGCTCCAGATCCGCACCCGCGCCATGCACCGGCGCGCCGAGTACGGCATCGCGGCCCACTGGAAGTACAAGGAGGACCGCAACAGCGGCGGCGCCCCCGCGCCCAAGGGCGGCGCCGACATGGCCTGGCTGCGCCAGCTCATCGACTGGCAGCAGGAGACCAAGGACCCGGGCGAGTTCCTGGAGTCGCTGCGCTTCGACCTGTCGGTGCAGGAGGTGTTCGTCTTCACCCCGCAGGGCGACGTCATCTCGCTGCCGCAGGGCGCCACCGCCGTCGACTTCGCCTACGCCGTGCACACCGAGGTCGGCCACCGCACCGTCGGTGCCCGGGTCAACGGCCGCCTGGTGTCGCTGGAGACCGAGCTCCACAACGGCGAGACCGTCGAGATCATCACCTCCAAGGACCCCGATGCCGGGCCCAACCGGGACTGGCTCGACTTCGTCAAGAGCGCCCGCGCCCGCAACAAGATCCGGCACTGGTTCACCAAGGAGCGCCGCGAGGCCGCGATCGAGCAGGGCAAGGAGGAGATCGCGAAGGTCATGCGCAAGCAGGAGCTCCCGGTCAAGCGCCTGTTCAGCGGAGAGGCCATCATCGCCCTGGCCGACGAGCTGCGCTACCCCGACGTGGACGCCCTGTACGCGGCGGTGGGGGAGCGGCAGGTCAGCGCCCAGAACGTGGTCACCAAGCTCGTCGACTCCATGGGCGCGGTCGACGGCCACACCGGGGACATCGCCGAGTCGGCACTGCCGGCCAAGGCTCCCCGCCAGCGCCAGCCCGGGAACCCGGGCGTGGTCGTGGAGGGCGACGCCGACGTGTGGGCGCGCCTGTCCAAGTGCTGTACGCCGGTGCCCGGGGACGACATCGTCGGTTTCGTGACCCGCGGCAACGGGGTGTCGGTGCACCGCGCCGACTGCGTGAACGTCGCCACCCTGGACCCCGAGCGCAAGGTGCGGGTGGACTGGTCGCCGACGGAGGACTCGCTGTTCCTGGTGGCGCTGCAGGTGGAGGCGCTGGACCGGTCCCGGCTGCTGTCGGACATCACCCGGGTGCTGTCGGACCAGCACGTCAACATCCTGTCGGCGACGGTGCAGACCAGCCGGGACCGGGTCGCCCAGAGCCGGTTCACGTTCGAGATGGCCGACCCGGCGCACCTGGGCAGCGTGCTGCGGGCGGTCCGCGGCGTGGACGGCGTGTACGACGTCTACCGCGTCCGCAACTGACCCGGAGGTCACCGGACCACCTCCAGGACGCCCATCATGCCCAGGTCCTCGTGGTTGAGGATGTGGCAGTGGTACACGGTCCGGCCCACGCCGTGGCGGAACGGCACCAGCAGTCGCACGGTCGACCCGGCGGGCACGTTCACCGTGTCGCGCCAGGCCCGGAAGGGCTCGGGCACGCCGTCGCGGTCGAGCACCTGGACCGGGTGGCTGTGCAGGTGGAACGGGTGGTCGGCGGAGTGGTCGTTGGCGATCTCCCAGATCTCCAGGGTGTCCGCCCTGGCCCGTGCGTCGACCCGGTCCATGTCGAAGACCCGCCCGTCGATGGTGAAGGCGCCGTCCGGGGCGGCGTCGAAGACCACGCGCCGGGTGCGGACCGCGTCGGCCGGGTCGAGCTCCTCGACCGGGGCCAGGCGCCCGGGCGGCGCCACCGGGGCGTGCCCCTCGGGGACGTCCAGGACGAGCAGGGTCTCCTCGTCGCCGGCCGCGCCCCCGCCGGGGCCGTGGACCGAGTACGGCAGGCGCACCAGGCCGATGGGGCCCGCCTCGGCGGTCTCCACCAGCACCTCGGCGCGCTCTCCCGGGGCCAGCAGGATCTCCTGGACCTCCCGGGGGCGCCCGATGAGCCCGGCGTCGGTGGCGATGAGGTGCAGGGGCGGTCGGCTCCGGTCCCGGCGCACGCACCCCAGCAGCAGGTGGTCGCCCGCGGTGGCGTTGAGCAGCCGCAGCCGGGTGATCCCGGAGCGGACGGTCGTCCCCGGCCGCCGTGCCCCGTTGACCAGGATGTCGCGTCCGGACACGGTGAACATCACCAGCCGGTCGTCGGCCTCGCGCAGCCCCGGCTCCTCGTCGGCGGGGCCCGCCACGACGACCGGCCCGGCCAGCCCGGCCAGCAGCTGGCGCTCCACGTCGCCGTGGGCGTGCGGGTGGTACCAGTAGGTGCCCGCGCAGCCCGGGACCACCGTGAACTCGTGGGAGGAGGACCCGCCCGGCGGCACGTGCTCCAGCGGCCGGTCGGCGTCGGGGGTCAGCGGCAGCCCGTGCAGGTGCAGGCTGCTGGGGGCGTCGGTGTCGTTGGTGAAGTCGACCCGCACCCGGTCGCCCTCGCGCAGGCGCAGCAGCGGTCCGGGGCTGGACCCGTTGTAGACGAGCCCGGGGCCGGAGGAGGCGGCGGCCAGCGCGGCGACCCGCAGGCCGTCGGTGTCGGTGGTCGCCAGCTCGGGAAGGCCGGGCAGCCCGGGGCGGTCGGCGGGCAGGTCCGGGCCGGTGAGGGCGCGGACCGCGGGGACGGCGGCCGCGGCGGCGACCGCCGCACCGGCCGCCGCCAGGAAGGCGCGCCGTCCCAGCGGCGAACGGTACGGGGCCTCAGTGGTCATGGCCGGCGCCCTCCGCCCCGGTACCGGTCTCCTCAGCGTGCCCGGCGGCACGGCCGTCGCCCACCACGGTGAGGCGGCCGACCATGCCGTCCTCCTCGTGGTCGCCCACGGAGCAGACGAAGGGGTAGGTGCCCGGCTCCAGGTCCACGACCACCGTGCGGGTCCGGCCTGCGGGAACGGTGACGTCGATGCCCAGGGACTCGACGGCGAAGCTGTGCGCGCCGTCGGTGTCGTTGGCGAAGCGGAACGCGACCGGCCTCCCCTCGGCGACGGTGAGCTGTCCGGGCTCGAACCTGAAGTCCACCATGGCGACGGTCGGCAGGGCGGCGACCTGCTCCGGTGTCAGTTCGCCGGTGTCGTCGAGCTGCGGGGAGACCAGTACCAGGCCCAGCCCCAGCACCGCGCCCAGGGGGAGGCCGACCACCGGGGCCCGCCCGCGGCCGGGCAGGCCGGGCACCGCGGCGATGAGGACGACGCCCGAGGCCAGGACGGTCGCCGCGGCCACCAGGAACGGCAGGACCTCGCCCGGTCGGACCAGGTCGTGGGACAGGTCGGCGGTGCGCATCGTCAGCAGGGCGACGACGGACAGGACCGCGGGGACCGCGGCCCAGCGGGCCGGACGCAGGTACCCGAAGGCGGCGATCAGCGGCAGGACCGCGACCGAGGCCGTGGCGGGGTTCGGGGCTCCGCCGGTCACGAGGGCGGAGAGCAGGGTGGTGGCCGCCAGGGTCGCCGTGGCGGCGAACGGGGCCACGGCGGGCCGCTGCGGCCGGTCGGTCGGGGTGGGGGCTTCACGGATCTCGGTCATGGTCGTGCCTTCCTGCGGCAGAGGGTTATTAGTGACTGGTCACTCACTTTTCGGGGCAGAAAAAACGCCCACCCTCAGGGTGGGCGCTCTCTCACCGCCCGGCGTGCCGCCCGTGGACGGTCATGCCGTTGACCAGGGTCAGCGCCCAGGGCTCGTCGACCCCGTCCAGGTCCAGGGCGGTGATCAGGTGGCACATCAGGCCCATGGCCATGAAGTACTGGACCTGGTCCCGGGTGCCCCCGGACAGCTCGTGCACCAGGGTCACCGCCGAGGCGTAGCCGCGCCGCATGCAGTCCCGGATCTCGGGGACGTCGGTCGCGCTCTGCGCGTGCACCTGGAGCATGAGCAGGTCGCGGTCGGCGATCAGGGCCGCGTAGGAGTCGCCCATCGCGGCCAGGATCTGGGGCGCGGGGGCGCCGGCCGACTTCTCCGCGCCCTCGCGCAGCGCCTGCTCGATGAGCCCGAAGCAGCGTTCCAGCGTGGCCGTGAACAGGCCGAGCTTGCTCCCGAACAGCCGGAAGACGTAGGCCTGCGAGATCCCGGCCGCGTCGGCGATCTCGGTCACCGGGGTGGCGTGGTACCCGCTCCGGGCGAACACGGGCACCGCCTGGCGCAGGATCGCGGCCCTGCGGGCCTCCGCCGTGGAACGGCTTGCATCGGTCGCACTCATGTAAGTGAGTACACACTCATAAGGCGTTCCTGTCAACCCCGGACGCGAACCGGCCGGCGTGCGGCCCCGGCCCGGGGACCGGGGCCGCACGCTCAGATGCGGATCGTCGTCGACCGCACGATCCCGAACACGGGATGCCGGTGCGCCTCCGCCTCGAAAGCCTCGGCCGGGGCGTCCGGCGGGGCGTCGAAGTACGGGGCCACCACCAGCGCGCGCGGGTGGTCCACGTACTCGCGCAGCACCGGGGCCGCCTCCGCGGCGTCCAGCTCGCGCACGCTGACCAGTTCGATCCAGCCGCCCTTGCGCAGCGTCGCGAACCCGTCCGCGCGGAGGTTGCGCACCCAGCCGACCTCCCCGTAGGGGGCGACCAGGAACCGGCCCTGGTCGTTGTCCACGAGGCTGATCGGGACGGTGCGCAGGAAGCCCGTCCTGCGCCCCCGCGTCGTGAGCAGGTACGTGTCGGGCGGGCACACCCCGTACTTGACGAGGCCGCCGAGCGTCGCGTTGAGCACCCGACGGGCCCGCGTCATCTCGAACCGCTTCGCCGGTTCGTCCACCATCTGACAACTCCCTCGATCGCTTGACCCCCATTGTGGTGGTTGCGGCCCGGGAACGCCGGGCCGGAGGTCACCGGAACGCGGAGATGCCGGTCACCGCCTGCCCGATGCTCAGCGCGTGGATCTCCTCCGTGCCCTCGTAGGTGGCCACCGTCTCCAGGTTCACCATGTGCCGCATCACCGGGTACTCCAGCGTGATCCCGTTGGCCCCGTGCACCGACCGGGCCGCGGCGGCCACCCTCTGGGCTGCCGCGACGTTGGCGAACTTGCCGAAGCTGACGTGGTTGTGGTGGGCCAGCCCCCGGTCCTTGAGCCGCCCGATCCGCAGGGCGGTGAGGTTGGCGTGGTTGACGTCCACGACCATGTCGGCGAGCTTGCGCTGGGTCAGCTGGAACCCGCCGATGGGCCGCCCGAACTGCTCGCGGGTGCCCGCGTACTCCAGCGCCGCCTCATAGCAGGCGCGGGCCGCGCCGGCCACACCCCACACGATCCCGTAGCGGGCCTCGTTCAGGCAGGACAGCGGCGACCCCAGCCCCCGCGAGCCCGGCAGGACCGCGTCGGCGGGCAGCCGGACCCCCTCCAGCACCAGCTCGGAGGTGATGGAGGCGCGCAGCGACAGCTTCCGGTGGATGACGTTGGCGGTGAACCCCGGGGTGCCGGCGGGGACCACGAACCCGCGGATGCCCTCGTCGGTGGCCGCCCACACCACGGCGACGTCGGCCACGGACCCGTTGGTGATCCACATCTTGGTGCCGTCCAGCACCCAGTCGGAGCCGTCCCGGCGGGCGCGGGTGCGCATGGAGCCCGGGTCGGACCCGGAGTCGGGCTCGGTGAGGCCGAAGCAGCCGATGGCCTCGCCCGCGGCCATGCGGGGCAGCCACTGCTCCTTCTGCTCCTCGGAGCCGTACTTGTGGATCGCGGCCATGGCCAGCGAGCCCTGCACGGACACGAAGCTGCGCAGCCCCGAGTCCACCGCCTCCAGCTCGCGGCAGGCCACGCCGTAGGCGACGGCGCTGGAGCCGCCGCAGCCGTACCCCTCCAGGTGCATGCCGAGCACGCCCAGGTCGCCGAACGCCCTGGCCAGCCCGCGCGGGTCGGGCAGGGTGCCGGCCTCGAACCACTCCGCCACGTTGGGCAGCAGTTCACGGGTGGCGAACGCCCGGACCGCGTCGCGCACGTCGCGCTCGGTGTCGTCCAGGTCGGCGTCCACGGCCAGGAAGTCGCGGGGGTCCGGGGCGGGTGCCTTGTGCTCGCTCATCGGTTTCCTTTCAGGTGCTGCTGGACGGCGCCGCGTTCGACCATCGCGTCGATCCGGTCGGCGGCCAGGCCCAGTTCGGTGAGGATCTCCCGGGAGTGCTGCCCCAGCAGGGGCGGCGGGGTCAGCGGGGGAGGCGTGTTCTCCAGCCGGAACCCGGCGCGGACCTGCTCCAGGAGACCGGCGGTGGGGTGTTCGACGGTGCGCAGCACGTCGTCGCCGCGGGCGTCGGCGGTGCGCAGCGCGTCCAGTACCCCGCGCACCCGGCCCACGGGCACGCCCGCCGCCAGGAGCCGCTCGGCCCAGTGGTCGGCGGACCGGGTGCGCAGGGTGGCGGTGATCTCCCCGACCAGCTCCCCGCGGTGCGCCACCCGGTCCGGGTTGGTGGCGTAGCGCGGGTCCCGGGCCAGGTCGGGGCGCTCCAGCGCCTCGCACATCCGCTGGTAGAGCGCGTCGTTCCCGGCGGCGATGACGAGGTCGGCGTCCGCGGTGGGGAACGCCTGGTAGGGCACGATCGTGGTGTGGGCGTTGCCGACCCGGGCGGGCTCGGCGCCGGTGACCAGCGCCTGCTGGGTGAGGTTGACCAGCCCGGACAGGGTGGAGTTGATCAGGGACGCGCTGATCTCCTCGCCCCGGCCGGTGGCGCGGGCCCGCATCAGCGCGCCCAGGATCCCCACGGCGGCGTTGAGCCCGGTGAGCACGTCGGTGAGGGCCACCCCGACCTTGCTGGCCGGGCCCTCGGCGGGGCCGGTGGTGCCCATCAGGCCGCTCTCCGCCTGCACCACGATGTCGAAGCCGGGGCGGCCCGCGGGTTCGTGCTCGGGGCCGAACCCGCTCACCGAGCAGTACACGACGGCCGGGTTGCGGGCGCTGACGGCGGCGTACCCCAGGCCGAGCCTGTCGACGACGCCGGGCCGGAAGTTCTGCACCACCACGTCGGCGCCCGCGCACAGCTCCTGCACGGCGGCCAGCCCGTCGGGGTCCTTCAGGTCCACGGCCAGGCTGCGCTTGTTGCGGTTCACCGACAGGAAGTAGGCGGCCTCGCCGCCGGCCCAGGGCGGGCCCCAGGCGCGGGTGTCGTCGCCCCGGCCGGGCTGCTCCACCTTGACCACCTCCGCTCCCATGTCCGCCAGGAGCATGGTGGCGTAGGGCCCGGCCAGGACCCGGGACAGGTCGGCGACGCGCACCCCGGTCAGGGGCAGGGGTTCGGACACGGCTTCACTCCTCGCCGCTCGGTGTCTGGTGGTCGTCCCTGAGCTGGTAGTAGCTCTCCAGGCAGCGGCGCAGCGCGGTGGTGAGGGCGGCGCCGGACTGGCCGGCGTAGCGGGTCTGCACCCGGTTCACCAGCTCGGCGATGTCCTCGGTGACCGACGAGCCCTCGACCAGGGCGCGGAAGAAGTCCCGTGCCAGGTCGGTGAGCAGTGTGGTGTCGGCGGCCACGATCCGGCCGTCGGCGGTGTCCACGGCCAGGACGACGCCCAGGCGCTGGTACTGGGAGTGGCTGGCCACGGAGTCGGGCAGGCGTGCGTAGCCGGAGATCAGAACGACCCGGGGGTTGCGGAAGACCTGCTGCATACGGTCGTGCACGTACGTCACCTCTTCGATCGCGGGCATGCGAGAACTCCAACGCTCTGGAGTCTCGCGCCTGGTAGGCGGCCGGGGGGAACCGGACACCCGCGACGTGAGGGCAGGCGGGGACAAGTATGGCCTCCCCGCTCCCCGGCTGTCGAGTGGGGGCGGCGAAAAGCGTGTCCCGGGCCACACGGGGCCCGGCCTGCCGTGCCCCGTTCCCCTGTGTTAACCTGCGTGCCAGGTCACGAGTACCAGCGCGAAGCCCCGGCTTGCTGGTCGGCAACCCTCCTTCCGCGGTGGGGTGCCCCGGGTGAGGACCAGGTCCCGACACGACCGTGTCGGAGCAAGCGCGGACCCCTGGCGCTGTCTGACCGGCACCCGTGGGTCCCACGACCCACGTGAGAGGTGTCCCATGACCGTCGTCACTCCCATCGGCTCCGCCCGTTCCGCCCGGCCCGACCTGGACCGGTGCACGATCGTCGCCGCCGAGGAGGGCGTCCCCCTGGTCACCGGCGGGCGCGTCGAGTACGCCAACCTGGACTACGCGGCCAGCGCCCCCTGCCTGACCCCGGTCGCCGAGGCCCTGTCGGCGGCCCTGCCCTACTACGCCAGCGTGCACCGCGGCGCCGGGCACCACTCCCAGGTCAGCACCGACGCCTACGAGCGGGCCCGCCGCTCGGTGGCCCGGTTCCTGGGGGTGCGCACCCGGCCGGCCGACGCGGTGGTCTTCGTGCGCGGCACCACCGACGCCCTCAACCTGCTGGCCCGCGCGGTGCCGCCGGGCTGCACGGTGGTGGTGTTCGAGTCCGAGCACCACGCGAGCCTGCTGCCCTGGGAGCACCCGGCCTCCCGTGCCGGGTCGGTCGTGCGACTGCCGCTGCCGGAGTCCCCGGACGCGGCGGTGGAGGCGGCCCGCGCCGCCCTGGCCGCCGCCCCCCGGGGCCCGCGCCTGCTCTGCGTCACCGCGGCCTCCAACGTCACCGGCGAGATCTGGCCGGTGGAGGAACTGGTGGCGGCCGCGCACGCCGAGGACGCCCGCGTGGTGGTGGACGCCGCCCAGTACGCCCCGCACCTGCCGTTCAGCCTGTCCGCCACCGGGGCCGACTACGTGGCCCTGTCCGCGCACAAGCTTTACGCGCCGTTCGGCTCGGGCGTGCTGGCCGGGCGCGCCGACTGGCTGGCCGAGGCGACGCCCTACCTGTCCGGCGGCGGCGCCACGCGACTGGTCACCGAGCACGACGTGGTGTGGAACGACCTGCCTGCCCGGCACGAGGCGGGCAGCCCCAACGTGCTGGGCGCGGTCGCCCTGGCCGCGGCCTGCGACACCCTCGTCCCGGGGGTGCAGGAGCTGCTGCACATCCGCGAGTCCGCGCTGGTGGAACGGCTGCGCTCGGGACTGGCCGAGGTCGGGGGCGTCCACGAGCTGTCCCTGTGGGGCGAGGACCACCCCCGGGTGGGGATCCTGTCGTTCGTCGTGGACGGCCTCCCCGCCGACCTGCTGGCGGCGGCGCTGTCGGCCGAGTACGGGATCGGGGTCCGCGACGGCCTGTTCTGCGCGCACCCGCTCACCCGCCACCTGCTGCCGCGGGGGCACGGCCAGGCGGTCCGGGCCAGCCTGGGCATCGGCACCACCACGGAGCACGTGGACCGGCTCGTCGGCGCGGTCGCCGACCTGGTCGCGCACGGCCCGCGCTGGGAGTACGCCGAGGCCGACGGGCGCCTGGCCCCGGTCCCCGACCCCCGCTGACCGTCACCCCGCCGGGCCCCCTGCGGCGGGGCGGCCCTCCCGGCCCGTCCCCCGGCCGGGAGACCCCCACGGGGGCGCCGCCCGTCGGCGGCGCCCCCGATGCGCGTTTCGGGACCTACGCCTCGAAAACCTTGAGGGCACAAGGCACGACAAACGACGAAATAGGGCACATAGCACACAGGGATGTGCGGGGAATCACTTTTCCAAGGGGTAGCATCAGGCCCTGATGGCATGGCGCGATGCCGCGGACCCGACCGGTCCTGCCGGCGGCGCACCCTGCCTCCCACGAGCGGACCGGCTGGGGGAGCGTGATCGTGACGGACGTCCGAGGCAACGAGGCGGGACCGCTCACGGGTGCCCACCGGGAACCGGTGCGCCGCCCCGGACGCCGCTCCCGCGTCGTCGGCCTGCCCGGCAGGACCCCGCGGCCGACCCCCGAGCCCGACGAGGCCGCCCGCCGCCACGCCGCCTTCCTCGACCGGGTCACGGCCTACCTGTGCACCGACGCCCGGATCGGCCAGTTCGTCGACTGGGGCTGCCCGGTGCCCGGCCTCGCGGACCTCGTCCGCTCCCACCGGCCCGGCGCCCGCCTGGTCCACGTCTCCCCGCCCGGGGTCGCCGGGACCCTCACCGCCTCCGACGGCTCCGTCGTCTCCGGCGACGGGGGCCCCTCCGCCGCCCTGCACCGCCTCGCCACCTCCGGGCTCGTCGACCTCGACGAGCCCGTCGCCGTTCTCATGACCCGGCCCTTCCCGGCCGACGCCCCGCCCGAGGGCATCGCCGACCTGCACGGCCTGCTGCGCGGCGGCGGCTACCTCGCCCTGTCCTCCACCGCCCCCCACCCCGCCCTGCTACGGGCCCTGGCACCCTTCCACCCCGTCGAACCCGGAGCCGCCGACCTCATGTGGTGGCCCTACCCCGACGAGGACGTGGCCGCGGCCGGAACCGGAGTCCTGGGCGCGCTCGGCCGCGCGCCCGCGCGAGGAGGGGGCGGGGGCCGATGGCGACGCTGAACTGGACCGGCGAGATCCTGGCCCAGCTGCAGTTCTACTGGGATTACTCGCTGTGGCCCCGGCTGGAGGGACTCACCGACGCCGAGTTCCACTGGGAGCCCGCCCCCGGCGCCTGGGGCGTGCGCCCGGGACCCGACGGGCGCTTCCGCCCCGACCGCACCACGCCCGAGCCCGACCCGCCGCCGGTCACCACCATCGCCTGGAGGCTGGGCCACATCGTCGTCGAGGTCCTGGAACTGCGCGACGACCGCCACTTCGGCCACGGCACCCGGCACGGCGTCGAATGGCCCGGCACCGCCGACACCGCCCGCGAACGCCTGCGCCTGGCCTACCTCTCCTGGTCCGACCACGTCCGCTCACTCGACGAGGAGGGCCTGGCCGCCCCCGTCGGCGGCGCCGAGTCCCCCGAATGGGCGGACTTCCCCATGGTCGCCCTGGTCCTGCACGTCCAGCGCGAGGTCATCCACCACAGCGCCGAGGTCTCCCTCCTGCGCGACCTCTACCGCGCCGCGCGCTGAGCCGTGTTCTTCGAACCTCCGCTCCGCTCCGGTCCGCGTTCGGCGCCCCCGGAAGTCGGCAGCCTTCGGCCCCACGGGAACATCCCCGTTCCCCGGACACCCCCTCGGGGCCTGCAGAACCCCGCCGGCGCCTCACACACCCGCGGAGCAGGACGGCATCCAAAAAACAGGCCCTAGATGACCTGGAGGGGGTCGACGCGGATCTGGGCCTGGTGCTCCTCGCGGCGGGCGCTGCGGGCAGCGGCGGCGACCTTGAGGGCGCGGGCCAGCGCGCCCACCCCCTCCCGCGGCACCCGCAGCAGCGCCCGCTCGGTGGTGTTCGTCCCGCCCGGCCCGGTCGGGCCCTCGCGGTCGGGGCCGACGGGCACCGGGCCCAGCAGCTCCACACCGTCGGGCAGCTCCACCTGGTCCAGCAGCTCGCGCACGTGCTCGGGGCCGCCGGTCACCGACGCCATCGACACCGCCGGGGGGAACCCCAGCTCGCGGCGGTCGGCCAGCTCGCGCTCGGCGAACCCCGCCGGGTCCCAGCGCACCAGCGACTGCACCACCGGCGACGACGCCTCGGCGCACACCACCACCGTGCCGCCCGGGCGCACCAGCGCCGCAGCGCCCAGCCAGCGCCGCAGCGCCTCCTCGGCCGCCCGGAGGTCCAGCCGGTTGAGCAGCGCCCAGCCGTCCAGCAGCACCGCCGCCGCGTACCCGCCCTCGGCCACCGGCTCGGCGCCGGGGGTGGCCACCACCAGCGAGGGCGACCCCGGCACCGCGGACAGCACCTCGTCGCGGCCGGAGGTGCGCACCACCACCGAGGGGAACGCCCGGCCCAGCTCCTCGGCGGTGCGCCGGTCGCCCACCACCACGGCGCGCATCCGGTTCGCCCCGCACTCGGGGCACGCCCACGCGCCCGCCACCCGGCCGCACCAGCCGCAGGAGGGCACGGCGTGCGAGCTGCGCACCGCCAGCGGCCCGTGGCAGGCGTCGCAGCGCGCCGGCTCGCGGCAGCCCGCGCAGGCCAGCGTCGCCAGGTAGCCGCGCCGCGGCACCTGGAACAGCACCGCGCCCTCCCGGGAGGCCTGCCGGGCCACGCGGAGCGCCAGCCCGGGCAGCCGCGCCGTGCGCGCCGCCCCGTCCCGCTCCAGCTCGCGGTCGTCACCGGCCACCCGCACCACCGGGGCGCGCCGCCGCAGCACCGCCCGGTCGGCCGTGATCTGCCCCGCCCACCCCGAGTCCACCAGCATCTGGGCGTCGGTGGTCCGGGTGTGCCCCCCGATGAGGGCCCCCGCCTCCGCCCGGTGGGCGCGCATCGACAGCACCGTGCGCGTGTGCGGGTAGGGCGCGTGCGGGTCGGCGTGCACGTCGTCGCCGTCGTCCCACAGCACCACCAGGCCCACGTCGCGCACCGGGGCGAACGCCGCGGCCCGGGTGCCGACCACCACCCGCACCCGGCCGCGCAGCACGGACAGCCACCGCCGGTAGCGCTTCTCCGGCCCCAGCCCGGCGGTCAGAGCCACGTGCCGGTCCGGGCCCAGCACCCCGGTCAGCGCCGCGTCCACCCGTTCGACGTCGCGACCGTCGGGCACCACGATCACGGTGCCCCGCCCGGCGGCCAGCGCCGTACCCGCCGCCACGGCGACCGCCTCGGGCCAGTCCGGGCCCGGCAGTGCGTTCCACACCGCCCGGGGCGCCCGGCCCGCGGCCAGCTCCGCCAGGAACGCCGGGCCGTCCGGGTAGTCCTGCCACGGCCCCGCACCCGGCGCGGAGAAGTCCTCCCCGGCGTCCCCGTCCGGATCCTCCTTCTCGGCCCGGGCGTGCCGGGGCGGCACCGCCAGCCGCAGCACGTCGCTCAGGGTGCCCGCGTACCGGTCCGCGACCGCGCGGGACAGCCCCAGGATCTCGGGGGTGAGCACCGGCTCGGAGGAGACCACCGAGTCCAGGTAGGCCAGCCGTCCGGCGAACTCCGACGCCTCCACCCGCTCGGCCAGGAACCCGGTCAGCTTCCGGTTGTTGAAGCGCACCCGCACCCGGCAGCCCGGCACCGCCGCCTCGTCCATGTCGGCGGGCACCCGGTAGTCGAAGTACCGGTCCAGGTGCGGCAGCGGGGTGTCCACCACCACGCGCGCGACCGGCAGCCGCTCGGCGGGCGTGCGCGGGGCCGGGCGGCCGGAGCGTTTCTTCTCCTGCTTCTTCTCCGCCGGGGGCGCGGCGGGAAGCTCGAAGAGGACCCCCTCGGGTCCGGTGGGCTGGGATGTCATCTGATCAGGGTGCGGAGATCCGTCCCCGGAACGGGGAGGAAGCACCCTTGCTCCTCTCGTTCGTGTTTCGACGAGTTTCTTTCCTGGTCTTCCTCACGAGGGTGTATCGGTCTCACCAACGTACGAACCATGGCCGGGAGAGCTGTGAAGCGGGCCTTCAAGTATCGCTTCCATCCCACGGGTGTGCAGGCGGCGCTGCTGTCGCGCACCTTGGGGTGTTGTGTGCGCCTGGTCCACGACCTCGCATCGGACTCCCGGTCGGAGGCATGGCGCGCCGAGGGGCGCCGGGTGTCCCACAACGACACGTCGGCGATGCTCACCGCCTGGAAGAAGACCGAGGAGTACGCGTTCCTGGCCGAGGTGTCGTCGGTGCCGTTGCAGCAGGCACCGCGTCACCTCCAGCCGGGATTCGCGAACTTCTTCGCCAAGCGTGCGCGGTATCCGCGGTTCGAATCGCGCAAGCGGTCGCGGGCGTCGGCGGAGTACACCGCCAGCGCCTTCCGCTACCGCGACGGGCGGTTGTTCCCGGCCGAGATGGCCGAGCCCTTGGACACCGTGTGGTCGCGGCCGCTGCCCGAGGGAGCGGTGCCCTCGACGGTGACCGTGAGCAGGGATGCGGCGGGAAGGTGGTTCGTGTCCCTGCTGTGCGAGGACACCGTCGAGTCCGTTCCCGCACCCCGCCCCGTGGTGGGGGTGGACGCGGGACCGACCTCCCCGGTGCCCCTGTCCACCGGGGAGAGGATCGACGACCCCCACCACGAGCACCGCGACCGGAAGCGGTCGGCCAAGGCACAGCGGGAGCTCGCCCGTAAGCAGAAGGGGTCGGCGAACCGGGCCGGGGCCCGACGCGAAGCGGGGCGCGTCCATGCGCGGACCGTCGACCGGCGCCGGGACTTCCTGCGCAAGCTCACCACTCGGCTCGCCCGCGGGAACCAAGCGGCCGTGATCGAGGACCTCATCGTCCGCGACATGGCCGAGAACCGATACCCGGCCCGCGCCATTTCCGACGCGGCGTGGCGGGAGCCGCGGTCCATGCTGGAGTACAAGTGCGCCCGGTACGGGCGGGACCTGGTCGTCGTGGACCGGTTCTTCCCCTCCTCGCGCACCTGCGCGGACCGCGACCGGGTCACCGAACCCCTGTCGCTTCACGTCCGCACCTGGACGTGCGTGTGCGGGGCCGTGCACGACCGCGATGTGGACGCGGCCAGGACCTCGGAAGCCGCCGGGCCGGCGGTGCTCGCCTGCGGAGATGACGTAAGACCTCAACGGGAGCTTCTTCCTGCGGGGCGGTCGTCGACGAAACAGGAACCCCGGCGGGCGACCGCCGGACCCCCCTGCCTTCGCAGGCGAGGGAGGAAGTCAACCCCTCTGGTGTACCAGAACCCGGCGACACCGGCCGTGGGACGCCCTGGCGGGCTGGTACAACTGGGAGCCGCGGCGGTGGGCCGCGGACCGCGCACAGCCAGGGGGGACCCGCTTGAAACTCGTCTTCGCCGGAACACCGCAGGTGGCGGTTCCGTCCCTACAGGCACTGATCGGCTCCGACCACGAGGTCGCCGCCGTCGTCACCCGCCCCGACGCCCGCTCCGGGCGCGGGCGCAGGGTGGCCCCCAGCCCGGTCGCCGAACTCGCCGAGGAGGCGGGCATCGAGGTCCTCAAGCCCCTCAAGGCGGGCGACCCGGACTTCCTGGCCCGCCTGGCCGAGATCGCCCCCGACTGCTGCCCGGTGGTGGCCTACGGCGCCCTGCTGCCCCAGTCCGCCCTGGACATCCCCCGCCACGGCTGGGTCAACCTGCACTTCTCCCTGCTGCCCGCCTGGCGGGGCGCCGCCCCCGTCCAGCACGCCGTCCTGCACGGCGACGACGTCACCGGGGCCTCCACCTTCCGGATCGTCAAGGAACTGGACGCCGGTCCCGTCTACGGCACCCTCACCGAGGCCGTCCGCCCCACCGACACCAGCGGCGGGCTGCTGGACCGGCTGTCCGTGGCGGGGGCCGGGCTGCTGGTCCGCACGATCGACGGCATCGCCTCGGGGGAGCTGTCCCCGGTCCCGCAGCCCGACGCCGAGGTCTCCTACGCCTCCAAGCTGGAGCCCGCCGACGCCGAGGTCGACTTCACCGCCCCGGCCCAGCGCGTCGACCGGCTGGTGCGCGCCTGCACGCCCGCCCCCGGCGCCTGGACGACCTTCCGAGGCACCCGCCTGAAGCTCGGCCCGGTCGCCCCCGTCACCGACGCCGACACCCCCGCCCTGGACCCGGGCCGCCTGTACGCCGACAAGAAGCGGGTCCTGGCCGGCACCGCCACCCACCCGGTACTGCTGGGCGAGGTGCAGCCCCAGGGCAAGCGCGCCATGAACGCCGTGGACTGGGCCCGTGGCGTGCGTCCCACCGGAGATGACCGCCTGGGCGACTGAGCTGCCGTAGGCTCGACCGGGTGGGGGCCGGCCCCCACCCGGTCACGTCCTTCAGGTCCAGGAGCAGCACACGTTGAGCGAGCAGTCCCGATCCCCGTACCGCCGTCCCCGCCGCGGGCCCCACTCCGGCGGGGCACGGTCCGGCGGGGCCCAGGGCGGTGCCGCCAAGCCGGGCGCGCCCCGCGACCCGGCCCGCCGGGTCGCCTACGACGTCCTGCGCGCGGTCGACCAGCGCGACGCCTACGCCAACCTGCTGCTCCCCGCCCTGCTCAACGAGCGCGGCATCTCCGGCCGCGACGCGGCCCTGGCCACCGAGCTGACCTACGGCACCCTGCGCCGCCAGGGCACCTACGACGCGATCATGGAGACGTGCGTGGACCGCACGCTGGCCTCCGTGGACGCCGAGGTGCTGCCGCTGCTGCGGCTGGGCGCCCACCAGCTGCTGTCCACCAAGATCCCGCCGCACGCCGCGGTCAGCGCCACCGTGGACCTGGCCCGCCGGGTGGTGGGGCAGCACCGGGCCCGGTTCGCCAACGCGATCCTGCGCAAGGTGTCCGCCCGCGACCTGGACGAGTGGATCGGGGTCATCGCCCCGGACCGCTCCGTCGACCCCAGCGGGTACCTGTCGGTGGTGTACAGCCACCCGCGCTGGATCGTCAAGGAGCTGGCCCGCGCCCTGGGGGAGCGGGCCAGGACCGGCCTGGAGGAGACCGAGCGCCTGCTCATTGCCCACAACGAGCGCCCCAAGGTGACCCTGGTGGCCAAGCCGGGCCGCGCCACCGTCGCCGACCTGGTCGCGGCCGGGGCCGAGCCCACCCCGTACTCGCCGTTCGGCGCGCGGCTGCCCGAGGGCGACCCGGCGGCGATCCGCGAGGTCCGCCAGGGCCGCGCCGCCGTCCAGGACGAGGCCAGCCAGCTGGTGGCGCTCGCCCTGACCCGGGTCGACGTCCCGGGCCGCGACGGACTGTGGCTGGACATGTGCGCGGGCCCCGGCGGCAAGGCGGGGCTGCTCGCCTCCCTGGCCGGGCGGGGCGAGGCGCGCCTGGTGGCCTCGGAGGTCCAGCCCGCCCGGGCCGGACTGGTGGCCGGCGCGGTGCGCCGCGCCCCGCGCGACGCCGGGCGGGCGATCGCCGCCGACGGCACCCGGCCCGCCTGGCGTCCCGGAACGTTCGACCGGGTCCTGGTGGACGTGCCCTGCACCGGGCTGGGAGCGCTGCGCCGCCGCCCCGAGTCGCGCTGGCGGCGCACCGCGGACTCGGCGGCCGAGCTCGCCCCGCTCCAGCACGACCTGCTGCTGAACGCGGTGGAGTCGGTGCGTCCGGGCGGCGTGGTCGCGTACGTGACGTGCTCGCCGCACCTGGACGAGACCGACGGCGTCGTGCGCCGGGTGCTGGCCGAGCGCGACGACCTCTCCCTGCTGCGCGCCGCGGACCTGCTGGACGAGGTGCCCGGCCTGGCCGCGGGGGAGGAGGGCCGGTACGTGCAGTTCTGGCCGCACCGGCACGGCACCGACGCCATGTTCCTGGCCCTGCTGCGCCGCGGCTGACCCGCGGGCGCGGCGCTCCGTTCGGGAGCGCCGCGCGGGCATCTCCGGCAGAACCGGACAAACCATGATCTACACCGTCAAGGTCGTGCCCTTTCGAGGAACCACCAGCTCCGGCGGGGTGCCCGGCACCGCCGCCGCGGCCCCCTGGCTACACTGCCAGGCGTGGCAATCCAGATCTCACCCAGCATCCTCAGCGCCGACTTCGCGCGCCTGGCCGACGAGGCCGCCGCCGTCCCCAACGCCGACTGGCTGCACGTCGACGTGATGGACGGGCACTTCGTCCCCAACCTCACGCTCGGCCTGCCCATCGTCGAGTCCCTGCTCAAGGCGACCGACACCCCCCTGGACTGCCACCTCATGATCGAGGACCCCGACCGCTGGGCGCCCGCCTACGCCGAGGCCGGGGCGGGCAGCGTCACCATCCACGCCAAGGCCGCGAGCGCCCCCGTGCGCACCCTGCGCGAGATCCGCCGCCTGGGCGCCCGCGCCGGGCTGGCCCTCAATCCCGCCGAGCCGGTCGAGCCCTACGCCGACCTCGTGGGCGAGATGGACATGCTCCTGCTCATGACCGTCGAGCCCGGCTTCGGCGGCCAGAAGTTCCTCGACCTGGTCCTGCCCAAGATCCGCCGGGCCCGTGAGATCCTCGACGGCCGCGAGGCCTCCGTCTGGCTCCAGGTCGACGGCGGTGTCAGCGACGAGACCATCGAACGCGCCGCCGAGGCCGGGGCCGACGTCTTCGTCGCCGGGTCCGCCGTCTACGGCGCCCAGGACCCCGCCAAGGCGATCGACTCCCTGCGCGCCCAGGCCGTCGAGGCCGCCGCCCGGGGATAACGATCCCGGTGCGGCCGGGGCCCCGACTGGCCACCGCCCCGCCGCACCCCCTAGGCTGGCGCACCGTAGTCGTCGATTCAGCTTGGTCGCGGCTCCGTCTTCCCCCCGCGCCGGCGGTCTGGGGGAGCGGCGCGGCGTGAGCACGTAGCCAAGCGCGGACACCTGGGGTGCGCGCTGTGATCATGGACGTGCTGTGGGACGCGGAGACCGCGCCCATCGAGTGGCTCCAGGGCCTGGCCGACTGGCCGGTCCTGCCGTTGACCGCCGTCACCGGCCTCGGTGCCCAGGCGGTCGTCATCCCCCTGCTGGCCCTGGTCTTCTGGTGCGTCAGTCCCGGCCTGGGCGGTCGGCTGCTGGTCCTGGCCATCTCCTCGTCGGTGGTCAACCACCTGCTCAAGCTCTTCGTCCACGGGTCGCGCCCCTCCTGGTACAGCGCGCAGATCGCCCAGCACACGAGCGAGTCGAGCTTCGGCATGCCCTCGGGGCACGCCCAGGGCGCCACGGTGGTCCTGGGGTACACGGGGATCAGGTCCGGCCGTCGCGGGCCGCTGTGGGCCGCGCTCGCGCTGGCCGCCCTCATCTGCTTCTCCCGCGTCCACCTGGGCGCGCACTTCATCAGCGACGTCGTCGTCGGCGTCCTGCTGGGGGCGCTGATCCTGTGGGCGTTCCTGCGCTGGGAGGACCGCGTCCTGGCCTGGTGGCGCGGGCTGCCGACGGCGCGCTGGGCGTCCCTCGCGGTCGCGGCGGCGCTGGTGCCCTGCGCCCTGGCCACCCTGTGGCGCTACACCGCCCGCGGTGACTGGACCGTCCCCGACGAGTGGATCGGGGCCGTCCCGCCCGACCCGGCCGGGTACACCCTCTCCGGTGTCTACTCCACGTCGGGCGCGCTGCTGGCCGTCCTCGTCGGGCTCACGCTGCTGGACCGCCGCGGCTGGTACTCGGCCCGGGGGCGGATCGGCGCGCGCGCCGCCCGGTTCGTCCTGGGCCTGTCCGTGGTCCTGTGCATCGAGGCCCTCTCCCGGCTGCTGTCCGGGCCGCTCACCGGGATGGCCGACGCCGTCGCCTCCTTCGCCGCCTCCGGCGCGATCCTGTTCTGGATCACCTTCGGCGCGCCGGAGCTGTTCGTGCGCAGCGGGCTGGCGGAGCGCCCCGGCACGCCCCCCGGCCAGGGAGGACACGCGCGGGAGCGGCTGGACGACCTGCCCGGGGCATGATCCCCATCACACGAACTATGCGCTGTCGCTACTGCGGCGTTAAGATCGTTGGCGTCTCAGACATCAGTTGAGAATGCGTGCTCCGGGGTCGGTGAAAGTCCGAACCGGCGGTGACAGTCCGCGACCCGGCCGAGTCCATCGGCCGGCTGAACCGGTGGAATTCCGGTACCGACGGTTAAAGTCCGGATGGGAGGCAGCACGCGTCGGGACGGTCTGTGCGCCGTGGTGCCCCGTGCCCGCGGCCCTTCGCCGACCCGCCGTGGACGCATGTTCCGCACACGCCCCGGAGCCTTACCCGGCGAAGGAAGGCAAGGGCGTGTTCACAGGAATCGTGGAAGAGCTCGGCGAGGTCGTCTCCCTCACCCCCGCGGGTCCCGCGGGCGAGGCCGTACTGCTCACCGTGCGCGGCCCCCTGGTCTCCTCCGACGCCGGCCACGGCGACTCCATCTCCGTCAACGGCGTGTGCCTGACCGTCGTCGACCGCGGCGAGGGCACCTTCACCGCCGACGTCATGAAGGAGTCCCTGGACCGCTCCTCCCTGGGCTCCCTGGCCCCCGGCTCCCCGGTCAACCTCGAGCGCGCCGCCCGCGTCGACTCGCGCCTGGGCGGGCACATCGTGCAGGGCCACGTGGACGGCACCGCCCGCCTGCTCTCCCGGAATCCGGGCGACAACTGGGACGTTCTACGGTTCGACCTGCCCGCCGGGCTGTCCCGGTACGTGGTCGAGAAGGGTTCGATCACGGTCGACGGCACCAGCCTGACCGTGTCGGCCGTCAGCGACCCGGGCGCCGCCGAGGAGTTCTTCGAGGTCAGCCTCATCCCGGAGACCCTGCGCGCCACCACCCTGGGCTCCCTGGCCGTCGGCGCCACCGTGAACATCGAGGTCGACGTCGTCGCCAAGTACGTCGAGCGCATCACCGCCGTGGCGGCGGTCCGGGACCGCGCCTGATCCCTTCCGGGGCGGACCCGTGCGGCCGCCACCGATCCCACACCACCCACCGACACCTGGAGCGGGAATGACCGTCACCGACACCACCCCGGCCGCGACCGACGCCGAGCGGCCCGTGGTCCTCGACCCGATCGAGGACGCCATCGCCGATTTCGCCGCCGGACGCGCCATCGTGGTGGTGGACGACGAGGACCGTGAGAACGAGGGCGACATCATCTTCGCGGCGGAACTCGCCACCCCCGAGCTGCTGGCGTTCATGATCCGCCACACCTCCGGCGTGGTCTGCGTGCCCATGGAGGGCCCGGACCTGGACCGGCTCGACCTGCCGCTGATGACGGCGCGCAACGAGGAGAGCCTGCGCACCGCCTACACCGTCACGGTGGACGCCCGCGAGGGCGTCAGCACCGGCATCTCCGCCGCCGACCGGGCCCACACGATCCGCCTGCTGGCCGCGGAGGGCAGCCGCCCCACCGACTTCGTGCGCCCCGGCCACATCCTGCCGCTGCGCGCCCGCCCGGGCGGCGTACTGGCCCGGCGCGGCCACACCGAGGCGTCGGTGGACTTCGCCCGGCTGGCCGGGCTGCGCCCCGCCGGGGTGCTGGCCGAGGTGGTCGACGACGACGGCACCATGGCCCGGCTGCCGCGGCTGCGCGAGTTCGCCGACGAGCACCGCCTGAAGCTGGTGTCGGTGGAGCAGCTGGCCGCCCACCGGCTGGCGCTGGGCGAGTCCCTCACCGAGGACGAGGCGCACCCGCCGCTGGTGACCCGCCTGGTGGAGACCCGCATGCCCAACCGGCACGGCGAGTGGCGCGCGATCGGGTTCAAGGGGGCGACCGACGGCGCCGAGCACGTGGCCCTGGTCATGGGCGACCTGGGCGAGGGCACGGACGTGCTGGTGCGGCTGCACTCGGAGTGCCTGACCGGCGACGCGTTCGGGTCGCACCGCTGCGACTGCGGCCCCCAGCTGGACGCGGCCATGGCCGACATCGCCCGCGAGGGCCGCGGGGTGCTCGTCTACCTGGGCGGCCACGAGGGCCGCGGTATCGGGCTGCTGCACAAGCTGCGCGCCTACGCCCTCCAGGACGAGGGTGTCGACACCGTCGACGCCAACCTGCGGCTGGGGCTGCCGGCCGACGCCCGTGAGTTCGGCGCGGGGGCGCAGATCCTCATCGACCTGGGGGTCTCCTCGGTGCGGCTGCTGTCCAACAACCCGGACAAGGCCCGGGGCCTGGAGCGGCACGGGGTGCGGGTCAAGGAGCGGGTGCTCATGCCCGCGTTCCTCACCCCCGACAACGCCGCCTACCTGCGGACCAAGCGAGACCGGATGGGGCACGACCTGTCCGTCGCCACCGACTGATCGAGCACGAGACGACTGGGAGACAAGAAGCGATGAGCGGTGAAGGACGCCCGCAGGGGCAGCGGATCGACGCCTCCGGCATGTCGGTGGGCATCGTGGTGACCCGGTGGAACGCGCCGATCGTGGAGCCGATGCTGGCCAACGCGCTGGCGGTGGTGAAGGAGGCGGGCGCCGCGGAGCCGGTGGTGGTCCGGGTGGCCGGGGCGGTCGAGCTCCCGGTGGTGGCCCAGGAGCTGGCCCGCCGCCATGACGCGGTGATCGCTCTGGGCGCGGTCATCCGCGGCGGTACCCCGCACTTCGAGTACGTGTGCCAGTCGGTGACGCAGGGGCTCACCGACGTGGCGCTGCGCCAGTCCACCCCCGTGGGCAACGGTGTGCTGACCTGTGACACCCTGGAACAGGCGCGGGACCGTGCCGGGCTGCCGGGCAGCATGGAGGACAAGGGCGCCGAGGCGGCCCTGGCCGCCCTGGAGGCGGCGGCGGTCCTGCGCGGACTGCGGAGCTGACGCGGGCCGCCGGGCGGCCGTCGGGGGAATGGGAGTACGGGTGCGGGCGAGGGAACAGACCGTGGACGAGGCGTCGCAGCGGCCGGAGCCGCCCCGGGTCTGGCGGCCCCGGGCGGTGCGCGCGGTCGCGTACGGGCTGGGGCTGCTGATCGTGGCCACGATGGCGGTACTGGCGTTGATCCTGCCGGGCGACTGGCGGGTCATGGACCGGGTCCTGCTCGTGGGCATGGGCCTGGTGATCGCCGCGACCCTGCACCTGCTGGCCCGGCCCCGGCTGGTGGCCGGGCCGGACGGCGTGACGGTGGTCAACAGCATCCGCACGCACGTGCTGTCGTGGGCGGAGATCGTGGACGTGCGGATGCCCGAGGGCGAGCCGTGGCCGTCGGTGGACCTGTCCGACGGGACGACGCTGGCGGTGATGGGGATCCAGAGCGCTGACGGCGACCGGTCCCGGGTCGCGCTGGAGGAGTTCCGGGAGCTGCTGCGCCGTCGCGGCGAGGCCTCCGAGCCGGACCGGGACTGAGGTCCGCGTCCGCTTTCTGCCCTTCGGGTGCTTTTGTGTGAACGTCCAACGGGGGCCCGCGTTTCTTGACGGAACGTGGGCTCCCGTCGTGCTGTGCGGAGCGCGTAGTTTGGTGGTGAGGGCCACACAGGTGGAGGGCGACGGGGGGCGGGGTGCCGCGTGCGTGATATCCGAGAGGCCGTGGCGGAGCTGTACGCCTCGGGGGAGGCGTTCGCCGTCGCGACGGTGATCGACACCTTCAGGAGCGCGCCGCGGCCCGCCGGGGCGGCGATGGCGGTGAGCGCCTCGGGCGAGGTCTTCGGGAGCCTGTCGGGCGGCTGCGTCGAGGGCGCGGTCTACGAGGAGGCGATGGAGGCGATCCGCACCGGGGTGCCGTTGCGCCGGACCTACGGGGTCGCCGACGAGGAGGCCTTCGGTGTGGGCCTGACCTGCGGCGGTACCCTGCACGTGTTCGTGGAGCCGGTGGACCGCGAGCGGTACCCCTCGCTGGGCTCGGTGCTGGGGGCGATCGAGGAGCACCAGCCGGTGGCGGTGGCCACGGTGGTGTCGGACCCCTCCGGCGGGGGCCGGACGGGGCGGCGCCGCATCGTGTGGCCGGGGCACGCCGAGGGCGACGCGGGCGGAGCCCGGCTGACCGACGCCCTGGACGACGACGTGCGCGGCATGCTGGCGCAGGGCAGCACGGGCCTGCTGCGCTACGGCGCGGACGGACAGCGGCGCGGTGACGAGCTGGAGGTGTTCGTTCAGTCGTTCGCCCCGCCGCCGCGGATGCTGGTGTTCGGCGCCATCGACTTCGCGGCCGCCGTCGCCCGGATGGGCGCGTTCCTGGGCTACCGGGTGACGGTGTGCGACGCCCGCCCGGTGTTCGCCACCGCCAAGCGCTTCCCCGCCGCCGAGGAGGTGGTGGTCAAGTGGCCGCACGTGTACCTGGACGAGGTGGCCGACCTCATCGACGAGCGCACGGCGGTCTGCGTGCTCACCCACGACCCCAAGTTCGACGTGCCGGTGCTGACGGCGGCGCTGCGCACCCGGGCCGGGTACATCGGCGCGATGGGGTCGCGGCGCACCCACGAGGACCGGATGGCGCGGCTGCGCGAGGCGGGCGTCACGGAGGAGCAGCTGGCACGTCTGCACTCGCCGATCGGCCTGGACCTGGGGGCGCGCACCCCGGAGGAGACGGCGGTGTCGATCGCCGCGGAGCTGGTGCGGAGCCGGTGGGGCGGCAGCGGACGGGCGCTGAGCGAGACCTCGGGCCGGATCCATCGGGACGTCCCCGCGGAGCCCTTTGTTCCGGCCGGATTCGGTCACGTCGACAGGTGAACCGAAACCCGGGGGCCGGGAAATCCGCAGGTCATGACGGCGTGGCGCGCCGGTCCCGGGCAGAGCGGGGAACGGGGTTCCCCGGGTGGCCGGTGCGCGGTGCCCGCGCGTGGCATCATCGCCCCATGGGAAGCCGTGACGGGGAACGCGGCCGGGTGGCGGGCATGCTGCTGGCGGCCGGGTCGGGGAGCAGGCTGGGACGGCCCAAGGCGCTGGTCGAGCTCGGCGGTGAGCGCCTGGTCGACCGGGGGGTGCGCACACTGCGCGCCGGCGGCTGCGAACCGGTCGTGGTGGTGCTGGGCGCGGCGGACACGGCGGTCCCGGGCGCGTGGACGGTGCTCAATCCGGACTGGTCCTCGGGGATGGGATCGTCGGTGCGGTCCGGGATCGACGCCCTGCCCGACGGGGTCGACGCGGTCCTGATCTCGCTGGCCGACCAGCCGCTGGTCACCCCCGAGGCGGTGGCCCGCCTGGTCGCGGCGCACGCCGAGGGCGCCCGCGCGGCGGTGGCCACCTACCGGGGCAACCAGCGCAACCCGGTGCTCATCGGCCGCGAGCACTGGTCCACGGTGCACGCCATGGCCGTGGACGACGTGGGGGCGCGCCCGTTCCTGCGCGCCTACTCCCACGTGGTCACCCCCGTGGCCTGTGACGACGTCGCCAGCCCCGAGGACATCGACACCGAAGAGGACCTGCTGCGCCTGCGCGACCTCATCGGCCGCTGAGGCCGCGCGGGGCGTCAGGCGCGGGCCGGGGAGGCGGTGATGCCGAACACGTGCCGGGTGGTCGCCCCGGGTTCCAGGACGAGGAGGCCGGTGCCGGTGTTGAACGCGTCCGCCGGGCAGGTCATCGGCTCGACCGCGAGGTGGGCGCGGCGGTCGGCGCCGGCGAGGGTGTCGGAGCTGAACAGCTGGAGGTACCCGAAGCTCTCGTCGCACCACACCGACACCCGGCGGTGGGGCCCGTCGACGTGGGTCCAGGCGCGGCCGTCGGTGTCGCGCCCGCCGATGGTGAACGCGGTGTCGAGCACGGTGCCGCCCGGCCCCCGGCCGGGCGGGCGGAAGTCCAGGTCGGTGCCGTCCACCGCGACGGGGTCCCCGGCGGGCAGCAGCCGGTCGTCGACCGGCAGGCGGTCCTCCACGGGGGCGCTCAGGGTGAGCGCGCCGCGCGCGGCCAGGTCCCGCAGGGGTTCGCCCAGGTCGAGGTAGGGGTGGAAGCCCAGCCCGAACGGGGCGGGGGCGTCGCCGGTGTTGCGGACAACGGTGGTGACGGTGAGGCCGTCATCGCCGAGCCGGTAGGTGAGGTCCAGCGCCAGCGGGAAGGGGTACCCGGCGGACGCGGGCAGGTCCAGGTGCAGCTCCACGGTGTCCTCGGTGGTCCGCACCGGGATCCAGGCCCTGTCGTGGACCAGGCCGTGGATGGCCGAGCCGGTGGCCGGGTCGTTGGTGTCGAGCCGGTGTTCGGTGCCGCCGAACCGGTAGCGGCCGTCGCCGATCCGGTTGGGCCAGGGGGCGAGCACCTGCCCCTGGAACGCGGTGGGCGCGCCGGTGTAGGGCCACACCAGGTCCTCCCCCCGCCATGTGAGCGCCTGGAGCGCGGCTCCCCCGGCCGCGATGCGCGCCCCGAAGTCCCCCGAGCGCAGTTCGATGCTCTCTCCCACGTGCGGCCCTTCCCTCGTACCCGGTTCCCCACCACGGTCCGGTCCTTTGCCGAACCGGGAGATCTTAGCCCACCGGCCCCGCCCGCACGGTGCGGACGGGGCCGGTGGGAGGGGTTCCCGGACCGTTCAGGCGGTGCGCAGGAGGCGGACGGCGACGGCGGAGACCCACAGCATCGCGGTGATCGCCCCGGCGGCCAGGGTCAGCGAGCCGAGGGCGCCGCCGGTCATCGCCCAGCCGTCGCCCAGGAGCAGAGCGGTGCCGGCGGCCGCGGAGAGCACGGCGCGGGTGCGGTCGCCGGTGCGGGCGAAGCGGCGGGCCAGGACGTAGCAGGCGGCGATCAGGGCGGCGAAGGAGAGCGAACCGGCGGCCATGTGCGCGAAGGACGTCCATCCCAGCGCGGCGGGCACGCCCTCGGGGGTGCCGACGGGGAATCCGTCGGCCGGTTCCATGACGAACACGCCGGCCGCGACCATTCCCGCGCCGTAGGCCGCGACGAGCCGGGGCACCCAGACGCCGCCGGGGGAGCCGGCCATGGCGCGGCGCAGCCCGACCGCCCCCGCGAGGGCCAGCAGGCCGGCGACGGCGAAGTTCGCGATCTGGAGCCAGCCGAGGTCGCCGTTGCCCAGGGCGCTCAGCGGGTGGCGGGTGAGGTCGAACCCCTCCCGGCCGACGGCCTGGGCCAGGGAGACGGCGCTCCACAGCGGTCCGGCGACGGCGGCGCAGAGGAGCAGGGAACGGGTGTCCGGCCGTGCGCCGGTCGGGCGGGTGGTGCCGGTGGGGCTCGGGGCGGCGGTCATGATCGGCGTCCTTCCGGTGCGGTGGCGTTCTCACCCCCACGTCGAACCGCCGATGTGACAGGGAACGGCGGCGTTCCCTGTCACATCGCCCGAACGATGTGGAAGTGTCGACAGCCGACACGCAAGAGATCACGAGATGAGGAGCACCCCCGTGCGATTCCTGATGATGAGCCGTCCCTCGGAGAACGCCCGCACCGACGAGGGCCTGTACGTGGAGATGGCGGCGTTCGTGGAGGAACTGACCGCCGCCGGGGTCCTGGTGGCCACCGGGGGTCTGGAGCCCGGCGGGGTCCGGATGGTCTCCGAGGGGGACGAGATCACCGTCACCGACGGTCCCTTCACCGAGAGCAAGGAGGCCGTGGCCGGGTTCGCGCTGGTCGACGTCGCCACCAGGGAGGAGGCGCTGGAGCTGGCCCGCCGGTTCCGCCGGATCGTCGGCGACGGGGAGAGCGTCATCCAGCAGGTCTTCTCCTGACCGCGCCGCACGGTTCCGCCCCGGGTTGCGCCCGCGCCCGGGGCGGTGCTGTCATCGACGGTGTGAGTGAGGTCCACGACGTCGTCGACGCCGTCTGGAAGGCCGAGTCGGCGCGTGTCGTCGCCGTGCTCACCCGGATCGTGCGCGACATCGGCACCGCCGAGGAGTGCGCCCAGGACGCGCTGGTCGCCGCGCTGCGCCAGTGGCCGCACGAGGGGGTGCCCGACAACCCCGCCGCCTGGATCACCACCGCGGCCAAACGCCGGGCCCTGGACCGGGTCCGCCGTGAACAGCGCCTGGAACGCGAACACGAGCGCATCGCCCGCGACCTCGAACGGACTCCGGACCCTCCCGGGGAACCGGACGGGGAGCCGGGGGACGTGCTGCGGCTGCTCCTGCTCACCTGCCACCCGGCCCTGTCGGTCGGCGAGCGCGTCGCCCTCACCCTGCGCCTGGTCACCGGCCTCACCGACAACGAGATCGCGCGCGCCCTGCTCACCCCCGAACACGAGATCACCCGGCGGGTCGCCGCCGCCAAGCGCACGCTCGCCGAGCAGGGCGCCGCTCTGGAGCCGCCCGGACCGGAGGAGGCCGCCGAACGGCTGCCCGCCGTCCTGGACGTGGTCTACCTCGTCTTCAACGAGGGCTACACCGCCACCGCCGGACCAGGGCTGATGCGGCCGCGCCTGTGCGCGGAGGCGCTGCGCACCGGCCGGATGCTCGCCGAACTGGTCCCCGACCGGGCCGAGGCGCACGCCCTGGTCGCCCTGATGGAACTCCAGCGGTCGCGGTCGGCCGCCCGCACCGGCCCCTCGGGCGAACTCCTGCGCCTGCACGAACAGGACCGGAGCCGGTGGGACACCGGGGCGATCCGGCGCGGGTTCACAGCGATGCTGCGCGCCCGCGACGCGGGCGGCCCGCGCGGCCCCTACACGCTCCAGGCCGCCATCGCGGTCTGCCACGCGCAGGCACCCGACGCCGAGTCCACCGACTGGGCCCGGATCGCGGCCCTGTACGACCGGCTGGCGGACCTGGCCCCGACCCCGGTGGTGCTGCTCAACCGGGCGGTGGCGGTGGGGCGGGCGTACGGCCCGGGCCGGGGCCTGGAACTGGTGGACGCCCTGGCCGCGGAGCCGGCGCTGCGCGACTACCACCTGCTGCCCAGCGTGCGCGGGGACCTGCTGCTCCGGTCGGGCCGCTCCGCCGAGGCCAGGGTCGAGTTCGAGCGGGCCGCCGGCCTCACCGGCAACCGGGCCGAACGCGCCTTCCTGCTGGGCCTGGCCGCCGACCTTCCCGCCGCCCCGGCCGGACCCCTCCTGGGGGAGGCCGTGCGCGCCTTCCTCGCCCGCGACGACCTGGGGGAGCAGGCCGCCCGCTCCTACGGGCGGACCCTGGACCGCCTGTGCCGCTCCCTGGGGGCGGGGCTGCCGGTGGCCGAGCTGACCGCGGAACGGGTGGCCGGGGTGTTCGCCGCGGCCTGGGGCGGGTCCGCCGCCCGCACCTGGAACCGGCACCGGTCGGCGGTGCGCTCGTTCGCCGCCCGAACGGGCCTGGAGGGGATCGACGCGGCGCTGGAACGGCGGCCCGAACCCGCGGTCGCGCCGCCGGAGACGGACCCGGGCGCGGTGCGCGCCCTGTGGGAGGGGGAGGGGGCCCCGCTGCGCGAACGCACCCTGTGGTGCCTGTTGTACGAGTCCGGTGTCCCGGCGCGCACCGCCCTGGCCCTCGACGTCGAGGACCTGGACCTCGACGACCGGTCGGCGGTGGTCGGCACCACCCCGGTGACCTGGCGTTCGGGCACCGCCCGGCTGCTGCCGGAGCTGGTGGGCGACCGCACCCGCGGCCCCGTGTTCCTGTCCGACCGCCGCCCCGGCCCGGCCCGCACCCCCGGGGCGCGGGACCTGTGCCCGGACACGGGGCGGCGGCGGCTGTCCTACGAGCGCGCCGAGCGCCTGCTCGTGCTGGCCTCCCGCGGGGCGGACCCGAGCGGGAGGGGGTGGACCCTGGGCCGCCTGTCGGGGCTGGCGGGGGTCAGCCCAGCAGGCCGTCCAGGGGGATGAGCACACCCGAGCCCAGGGCCAGCAGCCCGGTGGACAGCAGCACCAGCAGCATGAGCACCGATCCGGCCACGGCCATGCGGAACGCGGCCAGGCGGCGGCGGGCCCGGGAGGTGTCCTTCTTGCTCGCGGCGGTGCGGCCCATCGCGACGAGCGCGACCGACAGCAGCACCGGCAGCCACCACGAGGCGCCCGCCTCCCCGGGCAGCAGCCCGGTGACGGCGCCGGTGATGTCGGCCAGCGGGCCCAGCACCGGCCCGTGGGCGGCCTCCAGCAGCCCGCTGTAGGCGTCGGTGACGAACGCGCTCTCCGGGTAGAAGCCCTCCGCCGGGCGCAGCGCCCGGCCCAGCCCGTCGACCAGGCCCAGCAGGGCGGCCGGGTAGGCGAAGCGGCGGCACCTGCCCGCCGCCATCGCCTTCTGGATCTGGTTCATGGTGCGCTGGACCCGCCGGGAGGCGCGCTCCTGCTGCCTTCGGGTCGCCGCGGGGTCCTGCGCGTCGGGCCGCTGCGCGGCACCCCACCGGTTCCAGTGGGGGCGGGCGGTGTCCTGCGGCGCGGTGCCGCCGACCACCGGTGTGTCGCCGGTGGCGGCCTCGGCCCGGCGGCGCCGGGCGTCGGAGACCCGGGTGCGGGTCTCGTCCCAGCGGGCCCGCGCCGACCCGGTCAGGGCCGCCCACCGGTCCTGGCGGCGGGCCCGGCCGTCGGCGCGCTCGCGGGCGGCGATGGAGCCGCCGATGCGGACCGCCTCCGGGAGCAGGAGCACGGCGGTGAGCAGGGCGGCGCGCGGGGCGAGCGGGTCCCCGCCGCCGTCGCGCAGGCCGATGCGGCGCTGCTCGGTCCACCACGGGGCGTGCGGGGCGGGGCTGCGCTGGGCGGGGTGCCAGGACTGGCGGCGCAGCAGGGCGCGGTGCCGGGAGGCGGTGTCGGGCGCCAGGACCAGTTCCACGGCGCGCGCCCAGGTGGTGTCGACCTCGTGGGCGGCGGGCCGGTCGGGCCGCTCCCGTCCGGGTCCGGTGACGCGGTCCAGGGTCTCGTTCACCCGGCCCATGAGCAGGGGGACCTCGTGCTGGACGCGTTCGAGCAGGACGCAGCGGCCCGAGCCGTCGCTGCGGCAGCCCGGGTGGGGGCACCAGTGCTGGGCGGCCAGGCCCACCGCCCCCGACTCCAGGGCCTCGCGCACCACGGCGTGCCTGCTGGCCTCGCCGGTGGCCAGCTCCAGCAGGCCGTCGGCGCTGATCTCGTGGCCGCGGTAGCGCGGAGGCATGCCCGGCACGTAGCGGGCGGCCAGGGCGCTGATGGCGATGTGGGCGCGTTCGGGGTGGCCCTCCAGGCCGGTGAGGTAGGCGCGGTCGAAGGTGTGGTCCTTGACCTCGCGGTCCAGCCACGTGCGCAGCTCCGACCAGTGGGTGCGCAGCCACAGGGCGCCGGTCTCGGAGCGGTCCAGCAGGTCGAAGGCCAGGCTGGGCGGGTCCTCGTGGGAGGCTCCGGCGAACACCAGGGGGCGCAGCCGCCGGGCGGTGCGCAGGGCGGGCCGCTCTCCGGCCAGCCACTGGGCGACCTCGGCGTACCCCCAGCGGGCGGAGGGGGAGGGGGCGAGCAGGCCGCGCACCAGCAGGCGCCAGTGCTCGTCGGCGACGGCGGAGATGTCCACCTCGGTGTTGCGGGCGGTGAGCCAGTTGCCGCCGCGGTCGGGGCGGCGGCCGGTGACCAGTTCGTGCGCCATCACGCCCAGGGACCACCAGGCGGCCGGGGCCTCGCGGCGGCCCTCGACGACCTCGGGGGCGGCGTAGTCCTCGGTGATGGCCAGGCCGCCGTAGACGCGGCTCATGGTGGCGCGGACGGCGCCGCCGAAGTCGGTGAGCGCCAGCACCGGCGGGTCCAGGGAGCGGACCAGCAGGTTCTCGGGCTTGACGTCGGTGTGGTTGTGCTGGAGGTCCTCCTGCCAGTGGCGCAGGCACTCGGCGACGGCGGAGACGACGGCGCGGGCGCGGGCGTCGTCCAGCGGCGCCCGGTCGATGACGGCGCGCAGGGAGCCGTGCCCGAAGTACTCCTGGGCCTCCCAGGCGAGGTCCTCCCCCCAGGAGCTGGTGGCGTGGCCGTAGCCCTGGACCGCCGGGGTGTGCGGGGAGGCGGTGCCGCGGGCGCGCAGCCGGTCCAGGAGCTCGCGGTTGATGTCGTGGCCGGGCCGGTACACCTTCAGGGCCAGGCGGCGGCCGGGGGAGTCGGCGGGCTCGACGAGGTAGACGACGGCCTCGCCGCCCGCCCCGATCCGGTCCAGGACCTGGTAGCGGCGGCGCAGCTCGGCGGGGACGGCGTAGTCGAGGTCGCTGGCGGGGCCGACGACGACCCGGGAGGTGAGGCGGGCCAGCCAGTCCAGGAGGGGGCCGAGCAGGGTGCGCCACCAGGGTGCGGGCCCGCCGCCGGGGGCCGCGGTCCCGGGGGTCCGGGCCGTGCCGGCCGGCCGGTCGACCCGGGTCGGCGGGGCGGCCGCCCTGGGGCCCTGGACCCGGGTGGGCGGGGCCGCGTCGCGGCCGGAGCCCGGTCGCAGGACACGGGTGACCCACCGGGTGGCCCCCCGGGTGGGACCCGCCTGCGCGGTGGGCGCGGTGGGTTCGATCCGTTGCGTCGGCGCGTTGTCGTCACCGGTGTGGGGCGTGACCATGGAGGTCGGTGCCGTCCTTCGGTTGCGTGGGTGTCGTGACCGGGAGGAGCGGACCGCTGCCGATCGGGCGCCCCGCGGCGGCCGGTGCCGGCCGTGCGCCCGTGACCCCCGTCGACGGTGCGGCGCCCCTCCCCGTCCTTCACTGTGTAGGACTCCGGTCGCGGCCTCCGGGTTCCCGCAGGACGGGACCGGTCGTCCGCGGGCGGTCCGGGGCCGTGCCCCGCCCGGCGGGGCGCGGGCCGGTTCAGTGGCCGCGCGGGGTGACGCCGAGTTCGGTGCAGGCCTCCTGGTACATGCGCACGACCTCCCTGCGGATCTGGGCGCGCTCGGTGAGCGGCTCGGACCAGGGGATGCGCACGGCGTGCTCGGTTCCGCCGACGGTGACGGCGTACTCCCCGGCCTCGCCGTCCAGGCCGGTCATACGGGCCGCGGTGGCGTCGGGGCGGCCGCCCAGGGCGCGGCAGATGAGCAGGGTGTCCTCGGGGTGGTCGCCGTTCATGTGGGCGGTGACGGCGGCGACGACCTCGGCGGGGAAGGGGCTGGCCACGGTGTCCTCCTGGCGGGCACGGGTGCGCGGACGGAAAGGGGCGGGGGGAGGGGCGTGCGCCCCTCCCCCCGCCGACGATAGCCGAGCACTCCCGCAGGTGGTGACGGTGTGTCGTCAAAAGGCGGCGCCCCCGGGGCGGACGGTGTCCCGGGGGCGCCGCCGGCCGCCTCCCGCCCCGCCCCCGGGGGGCGGGAGGACGCGCTGGCGCCGGCCGGTCAGGCCTGGTGCGTGAACTCGGCGTCGATGGTGATGGTGATCTTGTCGCCGACGACCACGCCGCCGCCGTCCATCGGCATCTCGATGTCGACGCCGAACTCCTTGCGGCTGATCTGGGTGGTGGCGGAGAAGCCCGCGCGGTCCAGGCCGTAGGGGTCGAGGGTGGAGCCGTTGAACTCGAGCTTCAGCTCGACGGGCCGGGTGTTGCCCTTGACGGTCAGGTCGCCCTTGAGGACGAAGTCCTCGCCGTCGGCGGCCAGGCCGGTCGAGCGGAAGGAGAACTCGGGGTGCTCCTCCACGTGGAAGAAGTCGGCCGAGCGGATGTGGTTGTCACGGTCGGCGTTGTCGGTGTTGATCGAGGACGCGTCGATCGTGGCCTCGACGGAGGCCCCGGTCGGGTCCTCGGGCACCGTCAGGGTGGCGTCGAACTTCTCGAAGCGGCCGCGGACCTTGCTCACCATCATGTGGCGGACCGAGAACCCGACGGTGCTGTGGGCGGCGTCGATCTTCCAGATGCCGGCCTTCAGTTCCTGCGCTGCCATCTCGCTGCATCTCCCTGTCGCGGGCGGGGGACCCGGGATTCGGGCCCGTCTGTTTTCTAGGAACAAAGTACCTGAGAAATATCTTCCCAGGAAGAAGCTTAGGCGGATGTCGCCCCGACCGCAACCCCCGCCACTAGAATCGGCCGCATGGAGAACCCGGCATGGCTCGACGCCGACGAACAGCGGGTCTGGCGGGCCTTCCTGCGCGTCAACGCGGCGATCTACGACGAACTCGAACGCGACCTGCGCGAACGCGGCGGCCTGAGCCTCATCGAGTACGGCATCCTCGTGCACCTGTCCGAGGCCCCCGGCCGGCGCATGCGCATGCGCGCACTGGCCGACGGCGTCATCGTCTCCAAGAGCCGCCTCTCCCACCAGGTCGCCCGCCTGGAACGCGACGGCCTGGTCCGCAAGCAGGAGTGCACCGACGACCGCCGCGGACTGTGGGCCGTCCTCACCGACGCCGGGTCGCGCCTGCTGGACGAGGTCGCCCCCGGCCACGCCGCCCGCGTCCGCGCCTCGGTGTTCGACCGCCTGGGCCCGCGGCGCACCGACGCCCTGGAGGACGTCCTCGCCGCGCTGGAGGCGCACGGTGACGCCCCGGCCGCCGGCGGGCGACCGGCCGGTGACGGCCGGGCCGCCATCGGCGGCCGCTGAGCCCGGCACAGGCCCGCACGGACCCCGTCCCGGGTAGAGTCGGGGGTCGTGAGCAGACCAACGATCATCGGTGCCCAGAACTTCCGCGACGACGACGGGAGCGCCGACCCCGAGGTCGAATCCCGCCTGCGCGCCCACGCCGCGGGCGAGATCGGCGACCGCCAGGTGCTGGCCGCCCTGAGCACCTCCCGGGTCCTCATCCCCGTGGTGGCCGTGGCCACCGAGACCGGGGCGGGCGTCGGCGGGCTCACCAAGGACAAGAACAGCGAGGTCGCCGTCCCCGTCATGACCGGCAAGGACGGCCGCCGCGGCGTGCTCGCCTTCACCTCCGTCGACGCCGTCCGCCGCTGGCGCCCCGACGCCCGCCCCGTCCCCTTCTCCACCAGGGACGCCTGCCAGGCCGCCGTGGAGGAGGGCGCCGACGCCCTGGTCCTCGACGTGTCCGGGCCCGTGCCCTACACCGTCCAGGGCCGCTTCCTCACCATGCTCGCCGAACGGGGCGCCGTCCCCGACCCCAAGGACGACCCCCAGGTCCTCGCCCTCGTCTACCGGGTCACCCACACCGAGTTCGGCATCGAGCGCGTGCGCATCCACCCCTCCCAGCGGGCCGACCTCGGCATCCGCCTCGAACTGGAGGAGCGCGACGACGAGTCCCTGCGCCGCGTCGCCGAGCGCCTGGCCGCCGAACTCCGCCACGTCCTGCCCGGCGGCATCGAGCTCAGCGCGGTCGTACGCGCCCACCGCGACGACGAATGAGGGCGGCGGACTTTTTCCACAGGCCCCTTCCGGGCCTGTCGGCGCGGCCCGCCGCCGGGTAGCTTCGCATCATGCCCACCCCCTCGGCACTCGTGCCGCTCGCCGAACCCTGGGCGGTCGCCCTCGTCGCGGCCACGGCCCTGACCGGGCTGCTCGCCGGACACGTCGGCGGCCGCCTGGTCCCCCTGTTCGGCCCGGCCCGCCCCCGCGTCGAAGCGGCCGTCACCGGCGACGCCGCTCCCGGCGGTGCCGCGGACACGCCGGAACAGGGCGCGCCGGAAGCGGACTCCGCCCCCGGCGAGGAGGGGCCGCCGCCGCCGCGCTGCCCGCACTGCCGGGCCGAACTCCGCTTCTGGCACTGGTTCCCCCTGGTCTCCGACCGCGCCTTCCGCAGCCGCGGCAGCTGCCCGCACTGCGAACAGGTGGTCCGCTCCCACCCCGGTGCCGCCCTGCTGGCCGCACCCGCCGCCGCCCTGGCCGGGGCCGCCGCCGTGCTGAACCCCGACTGGACGCCCCTGTGGCTGCCCGCGGTGCTCTGGCTGGTGGCCGTGGGCGCCCCCCTGTCCGTCGTCGACCTGCGGGTCCAGCGCCTGCCCGACGCCCTGGTCCGGCCCGCCTACCCGGTGGCCGCCGCACTCATCGCCCTGGCCGCACTCACCCCGCCGGGCGGACCGGCGCCCGGGCGGCTCCTGGACGCCCTCCTGGGCATGGTCCTCGTCACGGTCCTGTACTGGCTGCTGTGGCGAATCCATCCCCGGGGCATGGGCCTGGGCGACGTCCGCCTGTCCGGCCTGACCGGCCTGTACTCCGGGTGGGCGGCAGGGCCCCTGGGCGCCCTGACCGCCGTGTTCTGGGCCTTCGCGGCCTTCTCCGCGGTGGGGCTGGTCCTGCTCGCACTGCGCCGCGCCACCCCCGGCTCCGCCTTCCCCCTGGGACCGTTCATGCTCGCCGGCACCCTCGCCGCCGTCCTGGCCGCCCGCCCCCTGCTGCCCGAACTGTGAGACCGGATGCCACCCCTCGGACCGATCCGTGAAAAGATCGGTCCCATGTTGCGTTGGCTGACCGCTGGAGAATCCCACGGGCCGGCACTCGTCGCGATTCTGGAGGGCCTCCCGGCCGGTGTGTCCGTCACCTCTGACGACATCGCCGCCGCGCTGCTCCGCCGCCGCGCCGGGTACGGTCGTGGCGCCCGGATGAAGTTCGAACAGGATCAGGTCTCCGTCATCGGAGGCATCCGGCACGGCCGCACCCTCGGGGGGCCGGTCGCGATCGAGGTCGGGAACACCGAGTGGCCCAAATGGGAGCAGGTGATGTCCCCCGACCCGGTGCCCGCCGAGGTGCTGGACGGCATCGCCCGCAACGCGCCGCTCACCCGGCCCCGGCCCGGCCACGCCGACCTCGTCGGCATGCAGAAGTACGGGCACACCGAGGCGCGGCCCATCCTGGAGCGCGCCAGCGCCCGGGAGACCGCGGCCCGCGTCGCCATCGGCGAGGTCGCCCGGCGCTTCTGCCGCCAGGCGCTGGGGGTGGAGATCCTCAGCCACGTCGTGTCCATGGGCCCGGTCTCGGTGCCCGAGGACGCGCCCGAACCGCGCCCGCAGGACCTGGCCGCGGTCGACGCCGACCCGCTGCGCTGCTTCGACCCGCAGACCAGCGCCCGCATGGTCGAGGAGGTCGACGACACCAAGAAGTCCGGGGACACCCTCGGCGGCGTCGTCGAGGTGCTCGCCTACGGGCTGCCCCCCGGCCTGGGCACCCACGTCCACTGGGACCGCCGCCTGGACGCCCGGCTGGCGGCGGCCCTCATGGGCATCCAGGCCATCAAGGGCGTCGAGGTCGGCGACGGGTTCCGCACCGCCGCCCGCCGCGGCTCGCAGGCCCACGACGAGATCGAGCCCGGACCCGACGGCGTGCGCCGCCGCACCAACCGCGCCGGCGGCGTCGAGGGCGGCATGAGCACCGGCGACCCGCTGCGGGTCCGCGCCGCCATGAAGCCCATCGCCACCGTGCCGCGGGCCCTGGACACCATCGACACCGAGACCGGTGAGCCCGCCCAGGCCCACCACCAGCGCAGCGACGTCACCGCGGTCCCGGCCGCCGGCGTGGTCGCCGAATCCATGGTCGCCCTCGTCATCGCCGAGGCCGCCATCGAGAAGTTCGGCGGCGACTCGGTCACCGAGACCGCCCGCAACCTCCGGGGCTACCTGGACTCCCTGGAGATCCGCTGACCCGTCCGGGCCCGCCGCGCGGCGGGCCCGCGAGGACCGAGACGAAGGTGGGAAGAGCGTGTCACGAGCGATCGCGGTCCTGATCGGGTCGCCCGGCTCGGGCAAGTCCACGGTCGGTGAGGCCCTGGCCCGGCGCCTGGGCACCGACCTGCTGTGCACCGACACCGAGATCGAGAAGCGCGCCGGCAAGTCCGTCGGCGACATCTTCCTGGAGGAGGGCGAGGAGCGCTTCCGGGCGCTGGAGCGCGAGGTCGTCGCCGAGGGCCTGCGCTCCTGGGAGGGCGTCATCGCCGTCGGCGGCGGCGCCGTCCTGCACGAGGACACCCGCCGCGACCTGGCCGGGCACCACGTCGTCTACCTCCAGGTGGAGTTCGCCGAGGCCGCCAAGCGCGTCGGCATGGACGCAGCCCGGCCGCTGCTGGCCGGCAACCCCCGGGCCCGGCTGCGCAGGCTCCTCGACGAGCGGCTGCCGGTCTACGAGTCCCTGGCCACGGTGACGGTCCCCACCACCGGGTACCACCCCGAGGAGATCGTCGACGCCATCGTGCCCACCCTGGACGCCGGGAAGGCCGCCCCGTGACCGCCACCCGCATCCGCGTCGGCGACGACACCGGCCGCTACGACGTCGTCGTGGGCAGCGGTGTCCTCGCCGAGCTGCCCTGCCTGGTCGGAGAGGCCTCCCGCGTCGCCGTCATCCACCCCCGGGGCCTGGACGCCGTCGCCCGCCCGGTCACTTGGGCCCTGGAGGCCGCCGGGTACACGGTCCACCCGATGCCGGTCCCCGACGGCGAGGCCGCCAAGAACTCCACCGTCGCCGCCGACCTGTGGTCGCGGCTGGGACGGCACGGGTTCACCCGCACCGACACCGTCGTGGGCGTGGGCGGGGGCGCCACCACCGACCTGGCCGGGTTCGTCGCCGCCACCTGGCTGCGCGGCGTGCGCGCCGTCCTGGTCCCCACCACCCTGCTCGGCATGGTCGACGCCGCCGTCGGCGGCAAGACCGGCATCAACACGCCCGAGGGCAAGAACCTCGTCGGCGCCTTCCACCCCCCGGCCGGGGTGCTCTGCGACCTGGCGACCCTGCCCACCCTGCCCGGAGCCGACTACATCGGCGGGCTGGCCGAGATCATCAAGGCCGGGTTCATCGCGGACCCCGTCATCTGCGACCTGGTCGAGCAGGACCCCGAGGGCGCGACCCTGCCCGAGGGCCGCCACACCCGCGAGCTCATCGAACGCGCCATCCGGGTCAAGGCCGAGGTGGTGTCCGGCGACCTCAGGGAGAGCGGCCGCCGCGAGATCCTCAACTACGGCCACACCCTGGGACACGCCATCGAACGCGCCGAGAACTACACGTTCCGGCACGGGTACGCCGTCTCCATCGGCATGGTCTTCGCCGCCGAACTCGCCCGGCTCGACGGCCGCATCGACACCGCCCTCGTGGACCGCCACCGGGCGCTGCTCACCTCCGTGGGGCTGCCCGTCTCCTACGGCGCGGCCGCCTGGCCGGGGCTGCGCGACACCATGAGCGTGGACAAGAAGGCCCGCGGCGCCACCCTGCGCTTCGTCGTCCTGGACGGCCTCGCCGAACCCGCCATCCTGGCCGGGCCCGCACCGGAGCTCCTCGACGCGGCCTACACCGCCGTCGCCGGCGACGCCCCGGTTCCGGGAAGCCACTAGACTGGCAGCCAGGCGGCCTGCGGCACAGGCGCGCCCGGGACGGCTCCCGGGGCGCCCGCGGCCGATCCCACCGAACCACCGGACCGGGCCCCGCGGCCCGGCCCCCGACGTGCCAGACCCCTGGGAGAGACGACCGAAGTGGCCACGACGAACGACATCAAGAACGGCACGACCCTGCGGATCGACGGCGTCCTGTGGAACGTCCTCGAGTTCCAGCACGTCAAGCCGGGCAAGGGCGGCGCGTTCGTCCGTACCAAGCTGAAGAACGTCCTCACCGGCAAGATCGTGGACCGGACCTTCAACGCCGGCGCCAAGATCGAGTTCGCCAACGTCGACCGCCGCGACATGGAGTACCTGTACCACGACGGCGAGTCCTTCATCTTCATGGACACCCAGACCTACGACCAGCTCCCGGTCCCCGAGGCCGTCGTGGGCGACGACAGGAACTTCCTGCTGGAGAACACCAAGGTCACGGTGGCCACCAACGAGGGCAACCCGCTCTACATCGAGCTGCCCGCCGCCGTCGAGCTGGAGATCACCCACACCGACCCCGGCGTCCAGGGCGACCGCTCCACCGGCGGCACCAAGCCCGCCACCGTCCAGACCGGCGCCACCATCCAGGTGCCCCTGTTCATCTCCACCGGCGAGCGCGTCAAGGTCGACACCCGTACGGGCGACTACCTCGGGCGAGTCAACTGATGAGCGGAGCACGGCGCAAGGCGCGGCGGCGCGCGGTCGAGGTCCTCTACGAGGCCGAGGTGCGCGGCATCTCGGTCGAAGAGGTCATCAAGCGCCGCCGGGCCCAGCCCGAACCGCCGATCAACGAGTTCACCGAGCAGCTGGCCCGCTCCGTCGACGAGCGCCGCCACCGCATCGACGAACTCCTCGACACCTACGCCATCGGCTGGACCCTGGAGCGGATGCCGGTCGTGGACCGCAACATCCTGCGGATGGGCGCCTACGAGCTGCTGTGGGCCGAGGACATCCCCGACGCGGTGGCGATCGCCGAGGCCGTGGGGGTGGCCAAGGAGCTGTCCACCGACGAGTCTCCCAACTTCGTCAACGGGCTGCTGTCCAGGCTCATGGAGAACAAGTCGACGCTCGCCCTGTAGACGGGGCCGGGGTCCGGGCCGACGGCGGACCGGGCACCGGAACGGGCGCCGGGCGCGAGCACTGCGTATATGGGGGACCAGGTGGGTGACAGGACGACGACCGGCACGGCCGCGGGCGGTGCGGGCGAGGGCGGGGCCGGCGGCCCGGGCCGGGCGGCCAACGCGGCCCGGACCGCGGTCGTGTGGGAGGCCCTGGCCGGGCTGCTGGACCGCCTCGGCGGCGGCTCCCCCCTGGACATCGTCGACGCCGGGGGCGGCACCGGCGGGGCCGCCGTCCCGCTCGCCGAACTCGGCCACCGGGTCACCGTGGTCGAACCCAGCCCCGACTCCCTGGCCGCCCTGGAGCGCCGCGCCGCCGAGCGCGGCGTCCGGGTGCGCGGCGTGCAGGGCGACACCGGGGACCTGGCCTCCCTCTTCCCCGGGGGCGGCACCGACCTGGTCCTGGTCCACAACGTGCTGGAGTACGTCGACGACCCCGTGGCCGCCCTGCGCGAGGTGGTCGGCATCACCCGGCCCGGCGGCGCGGTCAGCCTCCTGGTCACCAACGCCGTCGCCGGGGCGCTGCACCGCGCCCTCGCCGGACACCTCACCGACGCCCGCACCCTGCTGGAGGACGCCGAGGGCCGCTGGGGCCCGGGCGACCCCGTTCCGCGGCGGTTCACCCGCCGGGGCGTCCTGGAGCTGATCGGCGCCGCCGGGCTCACCGGCGAGCGCGTGCGCGGCGTGCGCGTGTTCACCGACCTGGTCCCCGGCCACGCCTGGGAGGGCGACGCCCACGCCGGACGCCACCTCCTGGAGCTGGAGAAGGCCGCCGCCGAGCACCCCGAGCTGCTGGGCATCGCCACCCAGCTGCACATCACCGCCCACCGGCCCTGAGACCGTCCCCGCGGGCGCGTAGCCTGGCCGTATGAGCCGACGTCAACTGGAGCGCGGGGCCGCCCTGCGGGGCATGGTCTCCCCGCACGGCATCGTCCCGCTGGGCGCGGACTTCCCGCCCGACGGGACGGGCCCGGACGCCGACTGCGCCATCCTCCACCTGGACATGGACGCCTTCTTCGCCAGCGTCGAGCGGCTGCGCAACCCCGGGCTGGGGGACCGGCCGGTCATCGTCGGCGGCACCGGTCCGCGCAGCGTCGTCTCCTCCGCGGACTACCGGGCCCGGGCCCGCGGCGTGCACTCCGCGATGCCGATGGCCCGGGCCCTGCGCCTGTGCCCCGGCGCCGCCGTGTTCCCGCCCGACGGGCGCGCCTACCGGGAGGCGTCCCGGGCGGTCATGGAGATCCTGCGCTCGGTCACCCCGCTGGTACAGCCGCTGTCCCTGGACGAGGCGTTCCTCGACGTGTCCGGCGCGCGCCGCCGCCTGGGCGGGCCGGTGCGGATCGCCGCGATGATCCGCGAGCGGGTGCGCCGCGAGCAGGGGCTCACCTGCTCGGTGGGGGTGGCCGCCACCCGGTTCACCGCCAAGCTCGGCTCCACCCACTGCAAACCCGACGGGCTGCTCCTGGTGCCCACCGCCGGAGTCCGATCCTTCCTCGACCCGCTGCCCGTCGGGGCCCTGCCCGGTGTGGGGGACCGGACCGAGCAGACCCTGGCCCGGATGGGCGTGCGCACCGTGGGCGCCCTGGCCCGCTACGACCGCGACCTGCTGCGCATGGAGCTGGGCGACAAACTCGGGACGCGGCTGGCCGACCTCTCCCACGGCATCGACGACAGCCCGGTGGAGCCCGAGAGCGAGGACAAGAGCATCGGGGCCGAGGAGACCTTCGACACCGACGTGGCCGAGCCCGAGGCGGTGCGCAGGGAGCTGCTGCGGCTCTCCGAGAAGGTGGCCAGGCGCCTGCGAGCCTCGGGGCTGATGGGGCGCACGGTGAGCATCAAGCTCCGCCGCGGCGATTTCTCGACCATCACCCGGGCCCGCACGCTGCCCGACGCGACCGACGTCGGCCGGGAGATCAACGCCGTCGCCCGGACTCTCTACACCGAATCCGGTCTGGCGGGAACCCCGCTGCGCCTCGTCGGCGTTCGTATGGAAGGGATCCTTCCCGCCGCGGGGGTGCACCGCCAGCTGGCCCTGGACGAGCAGGAAACGGGGTGGCGGGACGTCGAACGGGTCATGGACCGGGTGGCGGAACGATTCGGGCCCGGCGCGATACAGTCGGCGGTATTGGCCAAGCGTGACGAAAACGACGTATGATGCCGCAACTTCCGGACTGCTTTCGGCGTTGTAAGAGTAGGACCGGAGTCAGGGTAGACAGAGAGGCATGGAAGCCGGTGTTTCCGAGACAGCGCGGGGGTATCGTGGCCTTGGTCGGTCAGGTACGCACGCAGCTTTTCCTTCCACGGTGCGCTAGCGCATCGTATTCTGGGCATACCACTGACCAAGAGACTGTTGATCAGTACCCGTCACCCCAACCGGGGACTGTCGTAGGGAGGCGCCGTGCCGCTCTCTGAACACGAGCAGCGCATGCTCGACCAGATCGAGCAGGCGCTGTATGCCGAGGACCCGAAGTTCGCGAACACCGTTCGGCAGACGAACCCCGTGGTCCATCACAAGCGCCGGATCATCAAGGCCGGGCTCGGGTTCGTCCTCGGCCTCGTGCTGATGCTGACGGGTCTGCTGCTCGGCAGCAGCATCGGTATGGCGGTGGGTGTCACCGTCAGCGTAGGCGGCTTCCTCGTGATGCTGGCCTGCCTGCTGTGGGGGCTCAACGCCTGGCGCCGGGCCGGGATCGGCGGCGCGGAGGCCGCGCCCGCCGAGCCCAAACGCCGCAAGGGCGACCGCCCCGGCATGATGAACCGCTTCGAGGAGCGCTGGCGCCGCCGCCAGCAGGGCGACGAGTGACCTCGTCACCCTGACCCGGCGACGCCTCGGGCCCCGCACCTGTGTGCGGGGCCCTCGTCGTTCCTCCGGGGCCGGTCCCGGTCGGCGCCGTGCCGGCCCCGGGGGCACGGACGCCACCGGGACACCCCGAACGCACCGGCACGCCCGCAGGGCACCGGCCCCGGGGCCGCCCCGGTCCGGTGAGGACCGGGGGCCGAGGGCCGGGACCCCGGGGCCGCGGTCAGGCGTTCTGCGGCGTGGGGTCCGAGGCCGGGCGGCGGGGACGGTCCCACAGGGAGCGCGGCAGCAGCACCGCACGCAGGCGCACCCGCCGGGGCAGCACCGTCGGCAGGCCGCGCACGAGGGTGAGCAGGTCCGCGCCGGCCTCCTCGCTCCAGGAGGCGGCCGGGGCGTACCGGTCGCGCTCCTCGGCCAGGGCCAGCCGGTCCAGGGCCGCGCGCACCCCCTCGGGCAGCGGGACCTGCGCCGCGTCGCGCAGGGCGCCCAGGCGGGCGGCCGTCCCGCGGGGGCTCTCCGCCAGGTCCCAGTCCAGGCCCAGGTCCACGCAGGTGTCGCGCAGCTCCCGCCAGGCCGCCCCCGGGCGGCCCAGCCGGGAGCGGCGCACCGCCAGGCGCAGTGCGGCGGGCAGGAAGGGCAGCAGCAGGGCGCCCGCCACGGCCGCCGCGACGGGCAGCCACGACAGGTCCGGGGCCCCGCGTCCGGCGTCGACGGGGGTCGCCGCGACCTCCTCGGCGGACTCCTCTTCGGACGGGGACGCGGACGGCGACGGCGACGCCTCCGGCTCCTCCTCCACGGGGGTCGGCTCGGCCTCCGTGGTGCCGGGCGTGGGCTCGGGCTCGGGCCGCTCCGGGTCGGCCCCGCCCCCCGAGGTGTACTCGGGCTCGGTCGCGGACCCCTGGCCGCCCACCCCGGCCGGGGTCGGCTCGAACCGCACCCATCCGGCGCCCTCGAAGTACAGTTCCGGCCAGGCGTGGGCGTCGCCGGTGCTCACCGACCAGCGGCCGTCCCCCAGGCGCTCGCCCGCGGTGTAGCCGACCGCCACCCGGGCGGGGATGCCCGCCTGCCGGGCCATCACCGCCATCGCCCCGGCGAACTGCTGGCAGTAGCCGGTCCGGTCCGCGGTCAGGAAGTGCACCAGCGGGTCGGCGTCGGCGGGCACCTCCGGCGGGCGCAGGCTGTAGGTGAAGTCGCCCGAGGTGAAGAACTCCTGGAGCGCCACCGCCTTGAGGTAGGGCGCGTCGATGTGGCCGGTGACCTCCTCGGTCAGGTCCCGCACCTGCGGGCCCAGGTCCGAGGGCACGGTCCGGAAGTCGCCCGGCAGCGACCGCGGCGCCCGGGGCGCCCCGGCCAGCGCCTCGGCGGTCACCTCCCGCTCGGTGGTCTCAACGGTGAAGTTCAGGCCCGTGGGCGGCTGCTCGGTCGTGAACACCATGAGGCTGTCGGGGTGCACGTACCAGTCGCCGGAGACGTCGACCGACCGCGCCCAGTACGGCAGCGGCAGGAAGTCCATGCCCGCCACGTCCGAGTCCAGCGACACCCGGGTCACCACGGTGTCCTCGCGCGAGAGGGACGGCCATCCCGTGGGCAGCGGCAGCTCGCCCTCGAGGCGGGTGTCGCCGGAGGCGTCCACCGGGCTCATCGTCCAGTTGACGCCGTCGAACTCGTCGAGCACGTAACGGCGCAGGTACCCGGGCTCCTCGGCGTCGGTGCGGTAGGTCAGCACGGTGCGGTCGGAGTCCGACAGCAGCTCCCGGCGCAGGGACACCAGCGGGTGCGTGGTGGTGATGACGTCGTTCTGGCGGCCGACGTAGGTGCCCTCGGCCATGGAGTGGAAGGCGTCGGTGCGCAGGCCCGGCACCGCCGCGGGCAGGGCCAGGGCCAGCACGACGGCCGCGGCGGCGGCCAGGGCCGCGGTGAGCCCGTGCTGGACGACGCCCAGCGGCGGGGTGGGCACCGCCACCCCCCACTCGCGGCCGCGCACCCACATGTCCACGGCCAGCAGCTGGAGGAACCCGAAGACGCACGCGATGAGCGCCCCGGCGCCGATCCCCGTCTCCTCGACCACCAGCGGCACCACGGCCAGGGCCAGCAGCAGTCCGCCGACCATGCCGGGGCAGCGGGCGGTGACGGCCAGGAAGTCGGCCGCGACGAGGAACAGCGTGAAAGCCAGGGCGATGATCAGCATCACCCCGGCGGTCGCCGTCACCGGCGGCCGGTTGGCGTCGATGGTCTCCAGCCCCTGGGAGAACACCGTGGCCACGTGCTCCACCGCGGCCCCGGAGGGCACCACGCCCAGGGGGGCCAGGTGCCCGGCGAACAGCGGCACGACGAGCAGCGCGACGACGGCGAGCTGCAGGACGGGGACGAGCAGGCCGATCCACCCGGTCAGCAGCCGGTACAGGACGGACACGGCGGTGGCCGTGCCCATGAGCAGGACCGCGGGCAGCCACCACTCCTCGCCGCGTACCAGGGGGGCCACGAGGGGGAGGGCGCACAGCAGGCAGATCAGCGTGGCCAGGGGCATCAGGGCTTTCAACGCGGGACCTTCCCGAAGGTTGCTGCGTCGCGCCACAGCGGGGGCAGTTCGGAGAGGGAGGACAGGTGCAGGACCCGCCACCCTGCGGAGGCCAGGATCTCGCCCGCCCCGGCGCGTGCCCGCTCCGAGGGCCAGGCGGCCAGGGCGCACAGCACGGCCACCCGGTTCCCGCCGCGGCCGCGGGCCAGTGCGGCGGCCTCCTCGGCGGTGAGCGCACCCAGCACCGCCACCGTCAGAGAGGACCCGGAGGTGGAGGGGACGGGCAGGGCGGCGGAGTCGGAGGCCTCCAGGACGGCCAGTCCGTCCAGCACGGCGGCGGGTACGGCCGAGGGCATCCGGCCCCGGTCGGTGTGCAGGCGCACCTCGTGGTTCTGGTCGAGCAGGTGCAGGGCGACGGACGCGGCGGCGGCCACGGCGGTCTCCAGGGAGTCGCCGCGTCCGTGGCCGGTGTGCGCGGCCCTGCGGGTGTCGAGCAGCACGGTGCCGTACTCGCGCCGGTGCTGCTCGTCGCGGCGCACCATCAGCTCGCCGTACTTGGCGGTGGACCGCCAGTGGACCCGGCGCAGCTCGTCGCCGTACCGGTACCCGCGGGGGACCGGGTCCTGCTCGCCGATCCCGCTCAGGGAGCGGCGGGGGGAGTCGTCCCCCTGGGAGCCGTCGGCGGAGCCGGCCCGACCCAGCGGCACGGTGGCGGGGGTGACGAGCAGGTGCTCGGGGGCGCCGGGGCGCTGCTCGATCCGGACCAGCCCCAGGGGGTCGGTGACCGCGACCCACAGCGGGCCCAGCGGGTAGTTGCCGCGCACGGCGGGACGGACCAGGTACGCCAGGTCGCGGACGGCGCGCGGGCCCAGGAAGCCGATGGAGTAGCGGGGCTCGTGGCCCAGCGGGGTGGGCAGGGTGTCGCTGACCGACACCGCCGTCACCGGCCAGGTGTGCGAGGAGTTGCCGACCCGGATCATGACGCGGGCGTCGTGCCCGGCCCGGACCCGGGAGGGCGTGACGCTGCGGCTGTGCACCACCCGCCCGGCCGCTCCCAGCAGGACCAGGGCGGCCAGCGGCGGCAGCGCCGCGGCCAGCACCCCCAGGACCACCAGTTCGCGCTGGCCGACGACGAACCCGGCGACGAGCGCCGCCAGGCCCAGGATCAGCATGCACACGCCGCGGGCGGTGAGGGTTCGTCGCGGGCGCATGGGCCCTCTCTCGTGAGGCGGGGTCAACGGGGGGCGGGGACCGGCAACCGGGCGACCAGCTTGGCGACGATCTGCTCGGCGGTCAGCCGTTCCATCTGCGCCTGGGGTCCGGGCAGCAGGCGGTGGGCCAGGACGGGCACGGCCAGGTTCTGCACGTCGTCGGGGACGACGTAGTGGCGGCCCTCCAGGGCGGCGTGGGCGCGGGAGGCCCGCACCAGGTGCAGGGTGGCCCGGGGGGAGGCGCCCAGGTCCAGCTCGGGGCTGGTCCGGGTGGAACCGACCAGGTCCACGATGTAGCGGCGCATGCCGGGGGCCACGTGCACGCCGCGGACCAGGTCGGCCAGGCGGCGCACGGTCCCGGCGTCGGTGACGGCGGCCAGGGCCTCCAGGGGCGAGTGGGAGCCGTGCGAGTCGATCATGTCGAGTTCGGCCTGGGGGGAGGGGTAGCCCACGGAGACGCGGGCCATGAAGCGGTCCCGCTGGGCCTCGGGCAGGGCGTAGGTGCCCTCCATGTCCGCCGGGTTCTGGGTGGCCACGACCATGAACGGCCGCTCCAGGGGGCGGGTGCGGCCGTCCACGCTGACCTGCCGCTCCTCCATGCACTCCAGCAGGGCGGCCTGGGTCTTGGGGGAGGCCCGGTTGATCTCGTCGCCCAGCACGATGTTGGCGAAGACCGGACCGGGGTTGAACTCGAACTCGCGCCGCTCCTGGTGGTAGACGCTGACCCCGGTGATGTCGCCGGGCAGCAGGTCCGGGGTGAACTGGATGCGCTGCACGGAGCAGTCCACCGCCCGCCCCAGCGCCTTGGCCAGCATGGTCTTTCCGACACCGGGGACGTCCTCGACGAGCAGGTGGCCTTCGGCGAGCAGGACGGTCAGCGCGATGCGCAGGACCTCCGGCTTGCCCTCGATGACCGTTTCGATGGCGCCGCGGATGCGGTCGGCCACGGCGACGACCTCTCCGACGTCCGCCTGGACGCCGCCCCCGTGGCCGCCGTGGTGTGTGCCGAGTGACACGAGACCCCTCCCGCTGCATGTGCCGGTGTTCGGAACCGAGGCTAGGCCCAATCAGACCGATTGCAAACCAAAGTGCCGGAATCGGTCGTCGAATGCGGCCGCGGGCTACGAAAGTGCACGGAAGAGGGGGAATGGCTCTTCTGATCATTCTTGGAACCCCCGGGAAGACGAACGGGGCGGATGTGAATAAGGAGGGCAAAGTGCCCACCGCGGCTTTCCCGGACGGCCTCCCGCGGGCCGATGCGGCCCGTCCGTGCGGCACGCCCGGGGCCCCCTCCCGCCCCCACTCGCACACCACCGCTGTGACCTGCGGATTCCCCGCACGATCAGCCGTTGTGCCCGCATCGGAGCTGTTGACGGTGGGGAAGAGTGGAGTAAGGTGGAGCATCGTGGAGAGGGCGAATTCTCCACTTCGGGGAGGAGGTCGGGAGTGTGTTCCTCGGCACCCACACGCCCCGCCTCGACCAGAAGGGGCGCCTGTTCCTTCCCGCGAAGTACCGCGACGAGCTGTCGGGGGGTGTGGTGATCACGAAGGGCCAGGAGCGCTGCCTCTACGTCTTTCCGGTCAAGGAGTTCGTGCGCATCACCGACTCCCTCGCCCAGGCCCCCGTCACCGACCGCACCGTCCGCGACTACAGCCGCGTCCTCTTCGCCGGCGCCTCCGACCAGACCTGCGACAACCAGGGGCGGGTCACCGTCCCGGCCCCCCTGCGCGCCTACGCCGGGCTCACCCGCGACTGCGCCGTCATCGGGGCCAACACCCGGTTGGAGATCTGGGAGGCCCGGGCCTGGGCGGAGTACGAGGCGGAACGCGAACGCGAGTTCGCGAACCTGTCCGAGGAGGTGCTGCCCGGAGTGCTGTGAGTCCGGACACCCCCGGAACCCACGGCACCAGCGAGTCCACACCCTCGCAGCCGGGGTCCGGCGACGGTCTCCGGGCGCGGCGACACGAGCTGGCGCGACTTCCCCGGTGCCAGACCGTCAACGCGGGTCCTCCGGAAGGAGGACAATAGCGGCCGTGTCCGGAGGCCCGCCGGAACCCGGTGCGGCCACGCCACACCGCGGAGCGCACCACATCCGGGCGCGACCGCGGCGAAACGAGGGGGAGCGCGACAGCGTGGAGGAACGGCAGCGCATGGGGCAGACCCGCGGGGACGGGGACGGGGGCACCGGCGGCGACCGCGTCGCGGCCGCCCGCACGGGGGCCGACCCCCTGCATGTCCCGGTCATGCTCGACCGCATCGTGGAGATACTCGCACCGGCACTCCAGAGGCCCGGCGCCGTTCTCGTCGACGGCACACTGGGCCTGGGCGGCCACTCCGAGGCGCTCCTGCGCGCCTGCCCCGGCGCCCGCCTGGTCGGGGTCGACCGCGACACCACCGCACTGGAGCGCAGCGCCGCCCGCCTGGCCCCCCACGCCGACCGCGTCCACCTCGTCCACGCGGTCTACTCCGAGATCCCCCGCGCCCTCGACGAGGCCGGAGCGGCCCACGCCGACGCCGTCCTGCTCGACCTGGGCGTCTCCTCTCCCCAGCTCGACGAGACCGACCGCGGCTTCGCCTACGCCCACGACGCGCCGCTGGACATGCGCATGGACCGCACCCAGCGGCTCACCGCCGCCGAGGTCGTCAACACCTACCCGGTCTCGGAGCTCACCCGAGTCCTGCGCACCTACGGCGAGGAGCGGTTCGCCTCCCGGGTCGCCCGCGCCATCGAGCGCCGCCGCGCCCAGGGCCCCATCGACTCCACCCGCGAGCTCGCCGAACTGGTCCGCGACGCCATCCCCGCCGCCACCCGCCGCACCGGCGGGCACCCGGCCAAACGCACCTTCCAGGGGCTGCGCATCGAGGTCAACGCCGAACTGTCCATCCTCGAACGCACCCTGCCGGCGGCCCTGTCCCGGCTGGCCGTCGGCGGCCGCATCGCCGTGCTGTCCTACCACTCCCTGGAGGACCGCCTCACCAAGAAGGCGTTCGCCGCCCTGGCCACCGACACCACACCCGCCGACCTGCCCGTCCCCCTCCCGGACCGGCAGCCCGAACTCAGGCTCCTCACCCGTGGGGCGGAACTCCCCACGGACGAAGAGAACGAACGCAACCCCCGCGCCCAGTCGGCCCGCCTCCGCGCGGCCGAACGGGTGCGGCCCGCGCGGCAGTAGGGAGAACACATGAGCACGACCAGGACGGACACCCGCCGCGCCGGTGAGCGCAGGCCGCCCGCGCCCCGGCGCTCCGCCGCACGGTCGGCGGCCGGGGCCGAACGCGCACCCGCCCGGCGCCCCGCCGCCGCGACACGCTCGCGCGCACCCCGGATCCCGTTCGTCCTGCTCGTCCTGTGCCTGCTCGGCGGGGCCCTGGTCAGCCTCCTGCTGCTGCGCGGCGTCATCGCCCAGGAGGCGTTCGCCATCTCCAGCCTGCAGAGCCAGAACCGCGAGCTGTCCTACGAGGAGCAGCGCCTGCGCGGGTCCGTCGCCCACCTGGAGACATCCGAGCGCATCGCCGAGGAGGCCGAGGGGATGGGCATGGAACAGGGCGACGCACCCCTGTTCCTGGACCCCGGCCGCGGCGAGGTCAGCGGGGGGACCGGGGACACCGCCGAGGGCGGGAGCGACGGTTGAGCACTCCCCGACGCCCCCGCGACCCCCGCAGGCCCGGCGGCACCGGGAAATCCGGGTCCCGCCCGGCCCGCGCCGCCGCCCAGGACGGCACCCCGCGCGGCGGGGCCCGGTCCGGCGGCGAACGCCGGTCGCCGCGCGAGGCCCGTACCGCGCCCGCCGAACGCCGGCGCCGCCGCCCCGCGCCGCCGCCTCCGCCCCCACCGCTGCTGCGCCGCACCTTCCGGCGCGGAGACCCGGGCAAGCGCATCCGGTTCGGCGGAGCCCTGATCCTGGCCGTACTCGTGCTGTTCGCCGGACGCCTGGTGCAGATCCAGGGCGTGGAGGCCGAACGGTACGCCGAGGCGGCCTCCGACCTGCGCCTGCAGACCATCGACATCCCCACCCTGCGCGGAGCGATCACCGACGCCTCCGGCGAACCCTTCGCCCTGTCCATGGAGATGCGCACCGTCTTCGTCGACCCAGAGGAGGTCCGCGAGGACCAGCGCCAGGAGATCATCGACGAACTCGTCGCCCGCTTCGGCCTCGAGGAGGAGGAGGTCGCCGCCAAGGTCGACGCCAAGCCGAGCCGCTACCAGGTGGTCGCCCGCAAGGTCCCGCCCGGCGAGTGGCGGGAACTGCGCGACATGGAACTGCGCGGGCTGGGCGCCGAGGTCGACTACCAGCGCGTCTACCCCGAGGAGACCGGCGCCGCCGACCTGGTCGGCTTCGTCGGCAGCGAGGGCCACGGCCTGGAGGGGCTGGAGGCCTACATGGACGGGGTCCTGGCCGGCGAGGCCGGCAAGCGCCAGGTCGAGGTCGGCGTCGACGGCACCCAGATCCCCATGGCGGGCGGCCTGGTCAAGGACCCCGTCCCGGGACAGGACGTGCGCCTGACCCTGGACCGGGACGTGCAGTGGTACGTCGCCCAGACCCTGGCCGCCCGGGTCGAGGAGCTCAAGGCCGACGGCGGCAGCGCCATCGTCATGATCCCCGACACCGGCGAGATCATCGCGATGGCCGACTACCCCACCTACTCGCCCTCGGACATCTCCTCCAGCGGCCCCGAGCAGTGGTCCAACGGCGCGGTCGCCGAGACCTTCGAACCCGGCAGCACCAACAAGGTCATCACCGTGGGCTCCGCCCTGGAGGAGGGACTGACCACCCCGGAGACGGTCTACACCGTCCCCTACGCCCTCCAGTACTACGACCAGACCTTCCGCAACTCCAGCAACAACGGCACCCAGCGCCTCACGGTCAACGGCATCATGGCCCAGTCCAGCAACGTCGGCACCATCAAGATCGCCGACCAGGTGGGAGCCGGGGTCCTGCACCGCTACATGACCGAGTTCGGGCTCGGCCAGCCCACCGGACTGGCCCTGCCCGGCGAGGAGACCGGTGTCCTCAGCGACCCCGAGGACTGGTGGGGCACCCAGCTGCCGTCGGTGTCCATCGGCCACAGCGTCACCGTCAACGCCGTCCAGATGGCGTCGGTCTACGCCACCGTCGCCAACGGCGGCGTCCGGGTGGAACCGCGCGTGGTCGCCGGGACCGTCGACACCGAGGGCGACTTCACCCCCGCCGACGAGGCCGGGCGCGCCCGCGTGATCAGCGAGGAGACGGCCGCCGACCTGGCACTCATGCTGGAGGCGGTCACCAGCGACGAGGGCACCGCGCCCCAGGCCCGCATCGACGGCTACCGGGTGGCGGGCAAGACCGGCACGGCCAACCGGGTCAACCCCGAGACGGGCACCTACGAGGGCGGCGGCTACACCGCGACCTTCGCCGGGTTCGCGCCCGCCGACGCGCCCGAGGTGGTCGTCCAGGTGGTCCTGCACAACCCCCAGGGCACCTACTACGGCGGCGAGGCGGCCGGGCCCGTCTTCAACGACATCATGTCGTTCGCGCTCAAGACACTGAAGGTCCCACCGACCGACACCGACCCGCCCGCCATCCGGCTCTTCGAGGAGGAGGACGGCGAATGACCGGGGGCACGGGGCGGCGGCCGAACCCCTTCGGGCCTCCGCTCCTCCCGCCCGTCACCCGCCACCGCCCTCAACGGACGGCCCGGTGGCCGACTCCTTTCCTGCCCGTCACCCGCCACCGCCCTCAACGGACGGCCCGACGGCCGACTCCTTTCCCGCCCGTCACCCGCCACCGCCCTCAACGGACGGCCCGGTGGCCGACTCCTTTCCTGCCCGTCACCCGCCACCGCCCTCAACGGACGGCCCGGTGGCCGACTCCTTTCCTGCCCGTCACCCGCCACCGCCCTCAACGGACGGCCCGGTGGCCGACTCCTTTCCTGCCCGTCACCCGCCACCGCCCTCAACGGACGGCCCGGCGGCCGGCGGTCCATTCCCCGGGGACGTCTCCTCAGGGACCTCCGGAGCCCGGCCGGGCGCCCCCGCCGTGCAGGTGCCGCCGCACCGACCGGATGTGCTCCGGGCCGGTGCGGCAGCACCCGCCCACCAGCACCGCCCCGGCCCGGTGCCAGGCCACCGCCGCCGCACCGAACTCCTCCGGGTCCGACACCCCCGTCCACCGCTGCGAGCGGGCGTCCCACACCTCACCGGAGTTGGGGTAGGCCACCGCCGCGAACCCGGCCGCCACCACCGCCCCCACCAGCTCCGGCACGAACCGCGGCGCCGTGCAGTTCACCCCCACCGCCACCAGCCCCGCGGCCGCCGGGGACGCCGCCAGCTCGGCGGCCAGCGCCCGCAGCGGCGTGCCGTCCCCCAGCCGCTCCCCGTCACGGCAGGACAGGCTCAGCCACGCACGCACCCCCGGTGTCTCGGCGACCAGCCGCGCCAGCGCCCGCGCCTCCGCCGCCGACGGCACCGTCTCGCAGGCCACCAGGTCCGCCCCCGAGTCGACCAGCACCCGCCAGCGCTCCCGGTGCCAGGCGTACAGCCCGTCCTCGTCCAGGTCGTAGGCGCCGGTGTACTCCGAGCCGTCCGCCAGCGCCGCACCGTAGGGGCCCACCCCCGCGGCCACCAGCCCCGACCCGAACGCGTCCCGCTCGGCCCGCGCCAGCTCCACCGACCGGCGCACCAGCCCCAGCGCCTCCGACCGCGACCGGCCCCGCGCCACCAGCACCGGAACCGCCGCCTGGTAGCCCACCGCCGTGGCCACCTCCGCGCCCGCCGCGAAGTAGTCGCGGTGCACCCGCCGGATCGCGTCGGGGTCCTCGGCCAGCAGCCGCGCCGACCACAGCCCGCCCGACAGGTCGTACCCGTACTCCTCCAACCGGGTCGCCGACCCGCCGTCGAGCACCACCGGCCGCCCTCCCGCGACCGCCTCCGCCACCCGGTCCATCGGCCCCACCCCCGCCCACCACGGTATTCGGACACGGGCCGGATCGGCTCCGCCCCAGCGTGGAAATTACCGGCCGATCCGTTCCAACGGTTACCCTCCACAGGTGCCACCGGTAATGCGACCTGAACACACGCCACTGCGACCCCTGTCCGACCTCGTGCCGCTGCTCGGCCCGGACGCCGTCCTGCTGCGCCCGGACCTGGCCCCGGACCACCCGGTCCCGGCCCGTGAGGTCCAGGTGCGCGGCATCACACACGACTCCCGGCAGGCGGGCCCCGGAGACCTGTACGCGGCCCTGCCCGGTACCCGCGTCCACGGCGCCGAGTTCGCCGACCAGGTCGCCCTGGCCGGCGCCGCCGCGATCCTCACCGACCCCGAGGGCGCCGACCGGGCCACCACCACCGGCCTGCCCACGCTCGTCGTCCCCGACGTGCGCGCCGCCCTGGGCACCGTCGCCTCCTGGGTCTTCAAGGACCCCTCCGGCGACCTGCTGCTCATCGGCACCACCGGCACCAGCGGCAAGACCACCGTCTCCTACCTGGTGGAGTCGGGGCTGCGCCGGGCCGGCATGGGCACCGGCCTCATCGGCACGGTCGAGATGCGGGTCGGCGACGAGCGCGTCGACTCCTCCCTCACCACCCCCGAGGCGACCGACCTGCACGGCCTGTTCGCCCTCATGCGCGAGCGGGGCGCCACCGCCGCCGCCATGGAGGTCTCCAGCCACGCCCTCGCCCTGGGCCGGGTCGGCGGCGCGCGCTTCGACGTCGCGGTCTTCACCAACCTGTCCCAGGACCACCTGGACTTCCACAGCGACCTGCGCGACTACTTCGAGACCAAGGCGCGCCTGTTCACCCCCGAGTACTGCGACATCGCCGTCGTCAACGCCGACGACCGCTTCGGCCGCGCGCTCGTGGACATGGTGCAGGCCGGGGGCAAGGTGCCCGTCACCACCTTCGGCGTGGAGGGCTTCTCCGACGCCGACCCCGAAACCGCCCTGGCCGCCGACTGGAACGCCGTCGACGTGCGCCTGGGCGCGGCGGGCAGCACCTTCCGCATCGTCGGCCCCGGCGGCATGGAGGCGCAGGCCTCCGTCGGCCTGCCCGGTCCCTTCAACGTCTCCAACGCCATGGCCGCCATCGTCGGCCTGGTCGAGGCCGGACTGCCACTGGAGACCGCCATCGAGGGCGTGGCCGCCGCCCCCGGCGTCCCCGGGCGCATGGAGAAGGTCCTCGCCCGCGAGGCGCCCCCCTCCTTCCAGGACTTCACCGCCCTGGTCGACTACTCCCACAAACCCGGCGCCGTCGAGGCCGTCCTGTCCTCGGTCCGCTCCATCGCCGAGGGCGACGTCACCATCGTCCTGGGGTGCGGCGGGGACCGCGACCGCGCCAAGCGCCCCCTCATGGGCGAGGCCGCCGCCCGGCTCGCCGACCAGGTCGTCATCACCAACGACAACCCGCGCACGGAGGACCCCGTCGCCATCGCCGCCGCGATGCTGGAGGGCGTCACCCGCGTCCCCGAGGACGAGCGCGCCCGGATCACCGTCGAGCTCGACCGGGCCGACGCCATCCGCCTGGCCGTCGCCCGCGCCCGGACCGGCGACGTCATCGTGGTCGCCGGCAAGGGCCACGAGACCGGCCAGTACGTCAAGGGCGAGGTCCTGCCCTTCGACGACCGCGAGGTGCTCCGCGCCGCCATCGAGGAGCACCTGTCCGTGGACGTGCGCGAGCGCCTGGGCGTCGCCCTGCTGGACGTCCACAAGCCCGCCGACGGAACCTGAGGGCCCTCCGGCGCGGACCGCCACCGCGGTCCGCGCCGGTGCCGGCCCCGCCCCGTGCGCTGTGCGAACGGGGCGCCGCCGACGGTCACGAAGTGGCGGATATTGCCGACCACGGGCCCTGCCGGGACCCCGGACACCCCAACATGTTCTAAGGTGGGTGCGGCAATCGCAGCCCGAACACCCGCCGCCCACCGGTGGCGCCATGGATGTGGCCGCCCCCCGTCACCACCGCGATGGGACACGGCGCGGCACCTCGTGCGCGCTCGCCCGCGGTGCCATCCCCCGACCCGAGTCCTTTGACCGGGTGGCCTCCCGTCATCCCGTGGTCGCCGCGGGTCGGGCCTGACCTGAGGAGTGGATTTGATCGCGCTCACGCTCGATCGGATCGCCGAGATCACCGGAACCGCCCTGGGCGGATCCGCACGCCCGGACGCCGCGGTCGACGGCCCCGTCGTCGTCGACTCGCGGCTGGTGGGACCCGGATCCCTGTTCGTCGCCCTGGGCGGCGAGCGGGTCGACGGCCACGACTACGCGCGGGCCGCGGTCGAGGCGGGGGCGGTCGCCGTCCTGGCCTCCCGCCCCGTCGACGCGCCCCACCTGCTGGTCGAGGGCGGTGACACCGCCGTCGTGGCGGCCCTGGCCCGGCTCGCCCGGTACACCGCCGACACCCTCACCGACCCCGCCCGCGGGGCCGAGGCCGCCCAGATCGTCGGGATCACCGGCTCCTCCGGCAAGACCACCACCAAGGACCTCATCGCCCAGGTCCTCACGCGTCTGGGCCCCACCGTCGCCCCGGCCGGCTCGTTCAACAACGAGATCGGCCACCCCCTCACCGTGCTGCGCGCCGACACCGGCACCCGCCACCTGGTGCTGGAGGTCGCCGCCCGCGGCATCGGCCACATCGCCCACCTGTGCCGGGTCGCCCCGCCCCGCATCGGCGTGGTCCTCAACGTCGGCAGCGCCCACATGGGCGAGTTCGGCGACCGCGACGCCATCGCCAAGGCCAAGGGCGAACTCGTCGAGGCGCTGCCCCCGGGCGCGGACGCGCCCGGCCGCGGCGGCGTCGCCGTCCTCAACGCGGACGACCCCCGGGTCAAGGCCATGGCCGCCCGCACCGCCGCGCGCACCGTGTTCTACGGGACCGGCGAGGACACCGACGTGCGCGCCGCCGACGTCGTCATCGGCGACGACGGCGCCGCCTCCTTCACCCTGCACCTGGACGGCACGACGGCCCCGGTGAAGCTCGCCCTCGTCGGCGCCCACCAGGTCCACAACGCGCTCGCCGCCGCCGCCGTCGCCCGCGAACTCGGCATGGACGCCCCCGGCATCGCCGCCGCCCTGGGCGCGGCCTCCCCGGTCAGCCGCTGGCGGATGGAGGTCACCGAGCACGACGGTGTCACCCTCGTCAACGACGCCTACAACGCCAACCCCGAGTCCATGCGGGCCGCACTGACCACCCTGGGCGCCCTCGCCCGGGGCCGCCGCCCCATCGCCGTCCTGGGCCACATGGCCGAACTGGGCGGCGAGGGGCGCATCGAACACGAGAAGATCGGCGAACTCGCCGCACTGACCGGAGTGTCCCACCTGATCGTGGTCGGCGACCAGGCCGAGGGCATCGCCGCCGGAGCCGAACGCACCGGCCGAGAGGGACAGTGGGCGGGCGAGACCGTCCGGGTCGCGGACGCCGCGGCGGCCGCCGCGGCCCTGCGCGCACGGATGCGCGCAGGAGACGTCGTCATTGTGAAGGGATCACGGGTGGCAGCACTCGAAAAGGTTATCGACCTCATCACCGAAGGTGATGTCCGGTGATCGGCATCTCCATCGCGGCGGCGCTGTCGCTGATCGTCTCCATGGCGCTGATGCCGCCGCTGATCAAACTGCTGTACCGCTTCAAGTTCGGCCAGGAGGTCCGCGACGACGGCCCCGAGGGCCACAAGACCAAGCAGGGCACGCCCACCATGGGCGGCATCGTCATCATCCTCGGCGCGGTGATCGGCTACTTCGGCTCCCACCTGGTGCTGTCGCTGGTGCAGCCCTCCGCCACCGGCCCCACCGCCTCCGGCCTGCTGGTGATGTTCCTGTTCGTCGGCATGGGCTGCGTCGGCTTCCTGGACGACTTCATCAAGATCTACAAGCGCCGCAGCCTGGGCCTGCGCAGCGGTGCCAAGATGGTCGGACAGGCCGTCGTCGGCGTCGGCTTCGCCTACGGCGTCACCATGTTCCCCAACGGCTACGGCTACACCCCCGCCGCCCCCAGCCTGTCCTTCCTCCGCGACTTCGGCCCCCCGCTGATGATCGTCGTGTTCGTCATCTGGGCGCTGTTCCTCATCGTCGGGTTCTCCAACGCCGTCAACCTCACCGACGGCCTCGACGGCCTGGCCACCGGGGCCACCATCCTGTCGCTGGTCGCCTACGTGATCATCGGGAACTGGCAGCTGCGCCAGTCCTGCGTGTCCTACCTGTCGACCAACTGCTACACGGTCCGCGACCCCCTGGACCTGGCCGTCGTCGCCTCGGCGGTGCTCGGCTCCTGCATCGCCTTCCTCTGGTTCAACGCCCCGCCCGCCAAGGTCTTCATGGGCGACACCGGCTCCCTGGCCCTGGGCGGCCTCATCGTGGGCCTGGCCATCACCACCCGCACCCAGCTCCTGCTGCTGCTCATCGGCGGCCTGTTCGTCATCATCACCATGTCCGTGATGATCCAGATCACCTCGTTCCGCCTCACCGGCAAACGCGTGTTCCGGATGGCACCGCTCCAGCACCACTTCGAGCTCAAGGGATGGGCCGAACCGACCATCGTCATCCGCTTCTGGATCATCCAGGGCCTGTTCGTGGCCGTCGCCATCGGACTGTTCTACCTCGAATGGATGCCGAGGTAACCCCGATGCCCCACCACCCCGCCACCTCCACCCCCTTCACCGGCCTGCGGGTCTGCGTCGCCGGCCTGGGCGTCTCCGGCCCCCCCGTGGTCCGGCTCCTGCTGGAGCACGGGGCCCGCGTCACCGTGGTCGACGGCCGCGACGACGACACCGTCCGCCCGGTGGCCGCCGAGCTCACCGAGGCCGGGGCCGAGGTCGTCCTGGGCGCCACCCCGCTGCCCGGGGAGTGCGACCTCGTCGTCACCTCGCCCGGCTGGCGCCCCGACGCTCCGCTGCTCGTCGCCGCCGTCGAGGCGGGCATCGAGGTCATCGGAGACGTCGAACTGGCCTGGCGGATCAAACCCGCCGACCAGCTGTGGCTGGCCGTCACCGGCACCAACGGCAAGACCACCACCGTGCGCATGCTGGAGGCGATGCTGCGCGCCGACGGGCGCGACGCGCTCGCCGTCGGCAACGTCGGCACCCCCGTGGTCGACGCGGTCCGCCCCGACGCCGACGGCCGCCACCCCCGGGTGCTGGCCGTGGAGCTGTCCAGCTTCCAGCTGCACTGGTCCTCCAGCCTGCGCCCGCACGCCGCCACCATCCTCAACGTCGCCCCCGACCACCTGGACTGGCACGGCGGCCTGGAACCCTACGCCCGCGCCAAGGGCGCGGTGTTCGCCCCCGGCACCATCCGGGTCGTCAACCTCGCCGACCCCTGGTCGGTGCGCCTGGCGGAGGAGGACGGCGACCCGCACGCCCCGCTGGTCGGCTTCGGCCTGAGCACCCCGCGCCCGGGCGAGCTCGGCGTCGTCGAGGACCTGCTGGTGGACCGGGCGTTCGTCGACGACCCGGTGTCCAGCGCCGAGGAGCTGGCGGGCCTGGCCGACGTGCGCCCGCCCGCCCCGCACAACGTCGCCAACGCCCTGGCCGCGGCCGCCCTGGCCCGGTCGGTCGGCGTCGCACCCGCAGCCGTCCGGGCCGGGCTGGCGGCGTTCGCCCCCGAGCCGCACCGCATCGCGTACGTGGCCTCGGTGGCCGGGGTCGACTACGTCGACGACTCCAAGGCCACCAACCCGCACGCCGCCGCGGCCTCCCTGAGCGCCTACGAAACGGTGGTGTGGATCGCCGGGGGCCTGCTCAAGGGCGCCGAGGTCGGCGAACTGGTGGCAGCGGCCGCCGGACGGCTGCGCGGGGCGGTGCTCATCGGCGCCGACCGGGCCCGCCTCCGCGAGGCCCTGGCCGAGCAAGCCCCCGACGTCCCGGTGGTGGAGGTCGACGGCCCCGCCCCCGGCGCGCCCGAGGGGCACACCGTCATGGACGCGGTCGTCGCCGCCGCCGCCGGCCTGGCCCGGGAGGGCGACACCGTGCTGCTGGCCCCGGCCGCGGCGTCCATGGACATGTTCGCCAACTACCCCGAACGCGGACGCCTGTTCGCCGAAGCGGTCCGCCGACTGAGCTGAACCACCCGGTCACCGCCCTGCGTGATCACATGCGCGCGGGCGGTGATCGGTGTGCGCAGCACCACGCCTTTCCGCGTCGAAGATGGCCAACACGCGGGAAATGTCCACGGTTCCCGCCCCGCGGTTCGCCACTATTGAGGCGCGCAGGTGCGGAGGGTGGGTGCGGATGGCGACGACGACGATTCCCGGGGTGGCCCGAACACGGGGCACGACGGCGGCCAAGGGGCGCGAGCGCGCCCTGTGGAGGGAATGGGTCGGGGCCCTGGACCGGCCCCTGACCTCCTACTACCTGATCCTGGGCACGGCGGTGCTGCTCATCGCCCTGGGCCTGGTCATGGTGCTCTCCTCCACCATGGTCAAGTCCATCAGCGAGACCGGGTCCTCCTTCTCCCTCTTCCAGAAGCAGCTGGTGTCGGCCGCCGTCGGCCTGCCCCTGATGATCCTCGCCTCCCACCTGCCCCAGCAGATCTTCCGGCTGATCGGCTACCCCGCCATGATCGTGTCGGCCGCGCTCCTGCTCCTCACCGTCTTCCAGGGGGTGGAGGTCAACGGCGCCACCCGCTGGCTCGACATCGGCGGCCTGGTCGTGCAGCCCTCCGAGCCCGCCAAGCTCGCCTTCGTCCTGTGGGGCGCCGGCATCCTGGCCCGCAAGGACGAACTCGGCGAACTCACCGAGTGGCGGCACCTCCTCTTCCCGCTGCTGCCCGGCTGCGGGCTGCTCGTCCTGCTCGTCCTGCTCGGCTCCAACCTGTCCACCGCCCTGGTGTTCCTCGTCACCTTCCTGGGCCTGCTGTGGATGATCGGGGCGCCCGGCAAGCTCTTCGTCGCCATGTTCGGCCTCGTCCTGGGCCTGGCGGTCATCGCCATCGCCATCGAGCCCTACCGCATGGCCCGCGTCACAGCCCTGTTCGACCCCACCGCCGACCCGCTCGGCGACAACATGCAGTCGCTGCACGGGCTCTACGCCCTGGGCACCGGCGGCATCCTCGGCGTCGGCATCGGCGCCAGCCGCGAGAAGTGGGGCTTCCTGCCCTTCGCCGAGTCCGACTTCGTGTTCGCCATCATCGGGGAGGAGTTCGGCCTCATCGGCACCCTGCTCGTCCTGGCGCTCTTCGGCGTCCTGGGCTGCGCCGGGCTGCGCGTCGCCTCCCGGGTCAAGGAGCCCTTCCCCCGCCTGGCCGCCTTCGCCATCGTGACCTGGGTCATGGGCCAGACCATGATCAACATCGGCGCCGTCATCGGGCTGCTCCCCGTCACCGGCGTCCCGCTGCCCCTGGTCTCGTACGGGGGTTCGTCTCTGATCACCACCATGGTGGCCCTGGGCGTGCTGCTGTCCCTGGCCAAGGCCGAGCCCCAGGCGCAGCGGGCCCTGGCGGCCCGGGGTCCCGGCCGGGTGCAAAGGGCTCTAAGCTGGCTGGGCCTGGAGAACGCCACCGCCCCGGCCCCCGGCCGCGGCGGCACCCCGTCTCCCGGGCGCGCCGCCACCGGGCGGGGCCCGCGCAGCGCGGCCCCCCGGAGCGGCAGGACGAAGGCCACTTACGACAGCGGACCGGCCCCCACCGGGGACCGGTCGAGGAGGAATCGGCGACGATGAGGGTAGCCCTCGCCGGAGGCGGCACGGCCGGGCACATCGAGCCCGCGCTCTCCCTTGCGGACGCGCTGCGGCGCATCGACCCCACCACGGAGATCCTCTGCCTGGGCACCGAGCGGGGACTGGAGACCCGCCTCGTGCCCATGCGCGGATACGAGCTGGGGCTGATCCCCGCGGTCCCCCTGCCCCGCAGGATCACCCCGCAACTGCTCAGCGTCCCCGGCAAACTCGCCGGGGCCCTCAGCGCCGCGGGCGACCACCTGGACCGGCTCCAGGCCGACGTCATCGTCGGCTTCGGCGGCTACGTCGCCACCCCCGGCTACCTGGCGGCCCGGCGGCGGCGGGTCCCCATCGTCGTCCACGAGGCCAACCCCCTGCCCGGGCTGGCCAACCGCCTGGGCGCCCGGCTGACCCCCCACGTCTTCACCGGGCACCCCCACACCCAGATCCGCAACGGCCGGTTCGTCGGCATCCCCCTGCGCCAGCAGATCACCACCCTGGACCGGCTGGCCATGGGCGACAAGGCCCGCACCTACTTCGGCCTGCGCCCCGACCTGCCCACCCTGCTGATCTTCGGCGGCTCCCAGGGCGCCCAGCGCATCAACGAGACCGCCTTCGCCTCCCGCGACGCCTTCCGCGACCGCGGTGTCCAGGTCCTGCACGTCGTCGGCCCCAAGAACGCGGACGAGCCCCAGGACCTCACCCAGGACGGGATCCCCTACGTCGCCGTCCCCTACGTCGACCGCATGGACATGGCCTACGCCGCGGCCGACGTGGCCATGTGCCGCTCCGGCGCGATGACCTGCGCCGAACTCACCGCCGTCGGCCTGCCCGGCGCGTTCGTGCCGCTGGCCATCGGCAACGGGGAGCAGGCCCTCAACGCCGAGCCCATCGTCCAGGCCGGCGGCGGCCTCATGGTGAACAACGCCGACATCTCCGTCGAGTGGATCACCGGCACGCTCATCCCGCTGCTCACCGACACCGACCGGGTCGTCGCCATGTCCGAGGCCGCCGCCCGCATGGGCCGGCGCGACGCCGACATGGAACTGGCCCGCGAGGTCATGGCCATCGCCCGCGGCGACCGGCCCACGCCGGAGCTGCCCGTGCCCGACGACGACGGCGACGACGCCTACTACGACGACGGGAAGGACGCCCGATGAGCCTGGTGCGACCGACCGACCCGGTCCCCGTCGACGAACTGGGGCGCACCCACTTCATCGGCCTGGGCGGCGCCGGCATGTCCGGCATCGCCCGCGTGCTGCTCCAGTCGGGCGTCGAGGTCTCCGGCAGCGACGCCCGCGACAGCGACACCCTGCGCGAGCTGGAGGAGATGGGCGCCCGCGTCCACGTCGGCCACGCCGCCGAACACCTCGGCGACGCCGAGACCGTCGTCGTCTCCTCCGCCGTCCGGGAGGACAACCCCGAACTCGCCGAGGCCCGCCGCCGCTCCCTGCGCGTCCTGCCGCGGGCCGCCGCCCTGGGCGCCCTGCTGCTGGGCCGCGAGGGCGTCGCCATCGCCGGGACCCACGGCAAGACCACCACCACCTCGATGGTCACCGTCGTCCTCCAGCACCTGGGGGTGGACCCCGGCTACGTCATCGGCGGCAAGCTGGTCACCACCGGCCTGGGCGCCGACGCCGGCATCGGCGGCCCCATCGCCGTCGAGGCGGACGAGAGCGACGGCTCCTTCCTCATGCTCTCCCCGAAGATCGCCGTGGTCACCAACGTCGAGGCCGACCACCTCGACAACTACAGCGGCATCGAGGAGATCCACGCCAACTTCGACGCGTTCGTCGACCGGGTCGAGCGCACCCTCATCGTCGGCATCGACGACGAGGGCGCCCGCCGGGTCGCCGAGACCGCCCGTGAACGCGGCAGGAAGGTCCTCACCTACGGCGAGGCGCCCGAGGCCGACTACCGGATCACCCGCATCCGTCCCCGCGGCTTCACCACCGAGTTCACCCTCGCCACCACCGAAGGCGAGATCGAGGGGACCGTCGCCGTCCCCGGCCGCCACAACGTGCTCAACGCCGCTGCCGCGGTCGCCGTCGCCGACGAGCTCGGCCACGACCTGGAGGTCGCGGTCGAGGGCATCGCCGACTTCGGAGGCGCCGCCCGCCGCTTCGAACCCAAGGGCGCCGCCGGGGGAGTGGGCGTCTACGACAGCTACGCCCACCACCCCACCGAGCTCGAAGCCGACCTGCACGCCACCCGCGGCGCCCTGGCATCGTTCGCCGAGGAGGCGCGCGAGGCCGGGGAGGAGCAGGCGCCGGGCCGCATCATCGCCGTGTTCCAGCCCCACCTGTTCAGCCGCACCCGGATCTTCGCCAAGGAGTTCGGGGCCGCCCTCACCCTGGCCGACGAGGTCGTGGTGCTGGAGATCTACGCCGCCCGAGAGGACCCCGAGCCCGGGGTCACCGCCGAACTGATCACCTCCCAGGTGGGCCACGACCGGGTCCACCACGTGCCCGACCGCGGCGACGCCGTCCGCCTGGCCGCCGAGCTGGCGCGCCCGGGCGACATCGTCCTGACGATGGGCGCGGGCGACGTCACCGAGCTGGGCCCGCTCATCGTGGACCGGCTCGCCGAGGTCGCCGAGGTGGAGGAGGTGGCCGGGTCCCTCGGCCACCGCGGCGGACGGGACCAGGACTGACGCCGGAGGACACGGGTGAGGGCAGACCACGACGGAGCGGACCGCGACACCGGCGCCGCGACCGGGGAGCGACCCGCCGCCGGAGCGGTGGGTGGGCGCTCCGACCCCTGGAAGGTCGCCTTCGTGGCGCTCCTGGTGGTCGCCCTCGTCTGCGTCGTCACCTGGATCCTCCTGGGCTCACGCCTGCTCGTCGTGCGCGACGTCGCGGTGACCGGCCTGGACCGGGTCGGCCGTGAAGAGGTCGTCGCCGCCGTCGACGTCCCCACCGGGACCCCCCTCGTCCGGGTGGACCTGGAGGCGGGGGCCGACCGCGTCGGCGACCTCCCCCTGGTCGAGTCGGCCACGGTCAGCCGCGGCTGGCCCGCCACCCTGAAGGTGGAGGTCGTCGAGCGCCGGCCCCTGCTCGCGGTGCGGGTGGGGGAGGAGTACCGGCTCGTGGACCGCGACGGCGTCCGCATCGAGGACTCCCCGACCCGGCCCGGCACGCACCCGCTGGTCCGGGTCACCGGGGAGGTCGAGGGCAACGAAGCGGTCCGGGCCGCCGCCGCGATCATCGAGGCGGCCCCGGCCTCCCTGCTGGCCCGCATCAGCCTCATCGACGCCACCGACACCGACGCCATCCGCATCGAGATCACGGAGGGCGCCGTCATCGAGTGGGGGAAGGCCGAGGCCACGGGTGACAAAAGCGATATTCTGCGCGTGCTGATGCGCGAGCACCCGCCCGCGGACGGGACCGTGTACGACCTGTCCACCCCCGACCTGGCCATCGTCCGGTGAAACGGGGGCCAGGCGCGAGCAAAGGCAGGCAAAGACGGACGAAGCCGGACCGGAACCCCCCTCCAGGGGCTCCGCGGGCCCCGCGGGAGGGGTCACGGACACGACGCGGGGACATTCCAGACGCGACGCGCCGAGTCAGCACATCGCTTCCTCGTGTTATACGACGTTAGGCTGAGGCCGTCATCGGTTGCCGGTGGTGGGCGGTCGGCTTACTGTCGAGAGTCACGACCACCGTCAACAAAGTACAGAACACGCTTTTCGGGGTACGCGGGAACCGTATTTCTCCCGCCGAGCCAGGGGGAGGCGTCGGTCCCCCCGGACCGGCATCCCGCGGTTCACGCGGCCCCGGGTCCCCCGCCCCGGCGTCCGTGAACGCCTTGTCGGAGAACCCGAAACGCACACTGTAGAACCGGATGCCGGACCCACCGGCCCGGCGGCGACCGCCGCCGGACGGACGGGAACGGCGTATGCGAGCGGAAAGGCCCCTCGTCGTGGCAGCACCGCAGAACTACCTCGCGGTCATCAAAGTCGTCGGTATCGGCGGCGGCGGTGTCAACGCCGTCAACCGAATGATCGAAGAGGGGCTCAAGGGCGTCGAGTTCATCGCGATCAATACCGATGCCCAGGCGCTGCTGATGAGTGACGCCGACGTCAAACTGGACGTCGGCCGTGAACTCACCCGCGGCCTGGGAGCCGGAGCCAACCCGGACGTCGGCCGCAAGGCCGCCGAGGACCACCGGGAGGAGATCGAGGAGGTCCTCAAGGGGGCCGACATGGTCTTCGTCACCGCCGGGGAGGGCGGTGGCACCGGCACCGGCGGCGCGCCCGTGGTCGCCAACATCGCCCGTTCCCTGGGCGCCCTCACCATCGGTGTGGTCACCCGCCCCTTCGGCTTCGAGGGCAAGCGGCGCGCGACCCAGGCCGAGTCGGGGATAGCGATGCTCCGCGAGGAGGTCGACACGCTCATCGTCATCCCCAACGACCGCCTGCTCTCCATCTCCGACCGCCAGGTCAGCGTCCTGGACGCCTTCAAGGCGGCCGACCAGGTCCTGCTCTCCGGTGTCCAGGGCATCACCGACCTCATCACCACGCCCGGCCTCATCAACCTGGACTTCGCCGACGTCAAGTCGGTCATGTCCGGTGCCGGGTCGGCCCTCATGGGCATCGGCTCCGCACGCGGCGACGACCGGGCGGTGGCGGCCGCGGAGATGGCCATCTCCTCCCCGCTGCTGGAGGCCAGCATCGACGGCGCCCACGGCGTCCTGCTGTCCATCCAGGGCGGATCCGACCTGGGCCTGTTCGAGATCAACGAGGCGGCCCAGCTGGTCTCCAACTCGGCGGCCCCCGAGGCCAACATCATCTTCGGCGCCGTCATCGACGACGCCCTGGGCGACGAGGTCCGGGTGACCGTCATCGCCGCGGGCTTCGACGAACCCGAGGTCACCGGGCCCACGCTGCACAGGCGCGAGCCGGTGGACCCTCCTAAGGCCGTCGCCCCCACGGCGGGCGCCGCGTCCGGTGGACAGGGGTCGTCCGCGACCCCCGCCGCCGCCGCGGACGGGGCGTCGGCCGAGAAACTGCCGTGGCTCGGCGGCCGTCACAGCGCCGAGCCGGCCCGTGCGCAGCAGACCCCGCCCGCCCCGCAGCCGGTCCACCCGGACCCGGCCCCGCGGACCGAGCCCGAACCGGTGGCCGCGGCCGAGCCCGAGCCGCAGCCCGAGCCCGAAGCGCAGGCCCCGGCCCCGGAGCGGTTCGCCGAGGCCGCCCCGGCCGAGCCCGAGCCGGCCCCGGTCCGCGAGGAGCCCGTCGCCGAGGAGCCCCGGCCCGTCCACGTGGTCTCGGAGTCGGTCGCCGAACGGCGCGCGGACGTCCCCACGCCCCGGCGCCGGGTCGTCTTCGAGGAACCCGACGACCTGGACATCCCCGACTTCCTGAAGTAGCGCGCACCGACACCCCGGTACCATCGACGTGTCAGCGGCCCCGACCCGAGCGGGCGGGGCCGTCGCCGCTCCGGGCCCGGCGCCGAACGCGCCGCCGCGCCCGGGCCCACGGAAGGACAGCGGGCGCAGGGATGGGCAACATCGTCGACCTCGGGCACGGGGTCCGTGCCGCCGTCACCGAACGCCGCGGCGGGACCAGCGCCCCGCCCTACGACTCGCTCAACCTGGGCCTGGGAACGGGTGACGACCGGGAGACGGTCCTGGCCAACCGGCGCACCGCCGCCGAGAGCCTCGGGTTCGACGCCGACCGCACCGTCTGGATGGACCAGGTGCACAGCGCCGACATCCTGGTCGCCGACGCCCCCGGCGGGGTCGGCACCTGCGACGGCGTCGTCACCACCCGCCCCGACCTGGTCCTGGCCTCCCTGTCCGCGGACTGCCTGCCCGTCCTGGCCGCCGACGGCGAACGGGGCGTCCTGGGCGCCGCCCACTCCGGCCGCCTGGGCACCGCCCACGGCGTGGCCGTCAACCTCATCGCCGCCATGGCCGACCGCGGAGCCCGCCCGGAGCACACCACCGTCCTGCTGGGCCCCGCCATCTGCGGCAAGTGCTACGAGGTCCCGCCCGGACTCCAGGCCGAGACCGCCCGCGACACCCCCGAGGCCGCCTCCACCACCCGGCGGGGCACCACCGGCGTGGACATGGTCGCCGCCGTCACCGCCCAGCTGCGCCGTGCCGGGGTCACCGACATCCGCGCCGACGGCCGCTGCACCCTGGAGAGCCCGGAACTGTTCTCGCACCGCGGCGGCGCCCCCACCGGCAGGTTCGCGTCGTTCATCTGGCGCGCACGGGAATGAACCGCCGCGCACACCCGCGGAACACACGGACACCACAGGCAGCACAGGTCCCACAGATCCACAGATAAGGAAGACGTGTCACACGACCCGGCCCGCGTCGAGCGGATCAAGGAGAACCTCGCGGCGACCCGCGCCCGTATCGAGGCGGCCTGCCACAAGGCCGACCGGGACCCCGCCGGGGTGTCCCTGATCGCGGTCACCAAGACCCGCCCCGCCGAGGACGTGCGCATCCTCGCCTCCCTCGGTGTCACCGACGTCGGGGAGAACCGCGACCAGGAGGCCGCACCCAAGGCCGCCGCCACCGCCGACCTCGACCTGACCTGGCACTTCATCGGCCAGTTGCAGACCAACAAGGCCAGGTCGGTGGCCTCCTACGCCGACGTCGTCCACTCCGTGGACCGGGCCCGGCTCGCCCGTGCGCTGGGAGAGCGGGCCGCGGCGGCCGAACGCCGCCTCACCTGCCTGGTCCAGGTCAACCTCGACGACGACTCGCAGGCCGGAGTGCTGGGCCCCCGCGGCGGCGTCGACCCCGCCGACGCGCTGGAGCTGGCCGACCGGATCGGGGAGCAGGAGGCGCTCGAGCTCGGCGGTGTCATGGCGGTGGCGCCCCGCGACGGCGACCCCCATGAGGCTTTCGGGCGCCTTTATGAGGTCGCGTGTCGCATCCGTGATCGTTATCCTCGGGCGACGGCGATCTCCGCGGGTATGAGCGGGGACCTGGAGGCGGCGGTCGAACGTGGTGCGACACACCTTCGGCTCGGTGCGGCGTTGCTCGGCGATCGCGGACCGATCGTGGGGTAATGTCCCCACATAGACCTTGGAACCCGTCTGTGGAGTTCGCCCGAAAGGGCGTCCCACCCCGTTGGACTAGGGAAGACGGGACGGTACGGAGGAGTCGGCTGCGGTGCAGGCCGCGGGGACGACGGAGGACATGAGATGGCCGGCGCGATGCGCAAGATGGCGGTCTACCTCGGCCTCGTGGAGGACGACCGTTACGATCACCGCTATGCGGACGAATATGATGAGTTCGACGATTTCGACGAGGGCGTGGAGGAGCACCGCGAACGCGGTGCCGAACCCGCGCACGGCGAGGGAACGCGGGGCGAGGACGTGAGCGACACCGGCGACCACTCGGGTACGGGTGAGCGACGCGGCGGCACGACCACGACCTCTTCCACCGCCGACCTCGCGAGGATCACCACGCTCCATCCGCGCACCTACAACGAGGCGCGTACGATCGGAGAACACTTCCGGGAGGGCACACCGGTGATCATGAACCTGACCGAGATGGTCGACAGCGACGCCAAGCGTCTCGTCGACTTCGCGGCTGGTCTGATCTTCGGTCTGCATGGCAGTATCGAGCGCGTGACCAACAAGGTGTTCCTACTGTCCCCGGCCAACGTCGAGGTGACCGCGGAGGACAAGGCGCGGATCGCTGAGCGAGGGTTCTTCAATCAGAGCTAGACCATCAGATTCGTCCAGAGATTGGGTCGATTAGACCGTGAGTACCGTCCTGTCCCTACTGGCCTTCGCGCTCCAGGTGTACGTGATCGTGCTGCTGGTGCGTGTGGTGCTGGAGATGGTGCAGTCCTTCTCCAGGGACTGGCGCCCATCGGGGTTCCTGCTCGTGATCGCCGAGATCGTGTACACGATCACCGACCCGCCGCTGCGCTTCCTGCGAAGGTTCATCAAGCCCGTCCGGCTCGGCAGCATCGCGCTCGACCTGAGCGTCCTGGTGCTGTTCCTGGGCCTGTCGGTCGCTTCGAGCCTCCTGCGGGGCCTGGCGTTCTCGGTCGCATAGCGACGGGATCAGGGCGAAAAAAATCGCCCCGGGTTCCGTTATGTGGTCTTGGTCATGATCCGGATTGCCGTAAGGTCACGATCAGGTAGCGTCCCTACGGATGGACTCCAAGCGCGCCAAGGAGACGAACATGCCGCTGACACCCGCTGATGTGCGGAACAAGCAGTTCAGCACGACCCGGCTCCGGCCGGGGTACGACGAAGAAGAGGTCGATGCCTTTCTCGACGAGGTCGAGTCCGAGCTGGACCGACTGATCCAGGAGAACGAGGAACTGCGCGGCAAGCTCGCCGAGTGCCTGCGCGGCAAGGTGCCCAACGCCGGGATGCAGGACTTCCAGCAGCCCCAGGAGCAGCCCGAGCCGCCCCGCCCCGAGCCCGTCCAGCCGCCTCAGGCCGTCGCCGAGCCCCAGCCTCCGGCCCCGATGCACATGGGCATGGGCGGCGAGGAGAACATGGACACGGCGGCCCGCGTCCTGGCCCTCGCCCAGCAGACCGCCGACCAGGCCATCTCCGACGCGCGCCGCGAGGCCGACGAGACCCTGGGCCGCGCCCGCCACGAGTCCGAGGACATCCTCGGCAAGGCCCGCCGCCAGGCGGACCAGATCATCGGCGAGGCCCGTGTCCGCTCGGAGAACCTCGACCGCGACGCCCAGGAGCGCCACCGCCAGGTCATGGGCAGCCTCGTCCAGCAGCGCGAGGAGCTGGAGCACAAGGTCAACGTGCTCAAGGACTTCGAGCGCGAGTACCGCAGCCGCCTGAAGGACTACTTCGAGCGCCAGCTGCGCGAGCTGGAGGAGGGCGCCGGCATCGAGCAGCCCAACCCGAACACCACGGGCGGCTTCCAGACGATGGCCCCGCCGAGCGGCCCGACTCCGGCGCTGCAGCACGGCCCCGGCGGCAACCCGTTCGGCCAGCCCGAGCCCGTCCAGCACGGTGGTTTCCACCCGGGCGAGGCCCCGCACGAGCGCCGCTGACCCCGGTCGGCGGTAGGCTCCACAACTGAAGACTCCGGCAACGTGTAAAGGTCCTGGTCGACCCGTGATCCTCAGCGTCCTCGCATCCGTCGCGGTGCTGGCGGCCATCGCCGTCATCGCGGCAGCCCTGGTGTTCGCCGAGACCACCCTGGTGTTCATCGCCCTGGGACTGGCCGGCGTGAGCGTGCTGCTCCTGGTGGGAGCGCTCATCCAGGGGAGGACCGGAGCGGGGCGAACGGACGGTTTGGGGAAGTCGTCCGTTCCCGCGGTCGCGCACACGGCGCCGGAGCACTCCGGGCGCGTACCCGCACCGGCTTCCGAGCCGGTGCGGGAAGCCCGCGCCTGGGGAGAGGAATCCGGCTCGGGGGAGCCGGAGTACGACCTGCCCCGCTGGCAGACACCCACGGCCGGAGAATGGCCGGAACCGGACACGGTGGCGCCTGCCCCCGCCCCGTCCCCATCAGCGGTCGAGCCCGGCTCCCGCGACGGGGAACCCGTCCCCGAGTACTCCTGGTCCACCCACCGGACCGCCGAACCGGCCGAGGACCGGACCCCCGCGGCACCCGAGGCCGCACAGACCCTCCGGACGCACGAGGCGGAGGGACCCGCCTCGGGCGAGACCGACGACACCGCGCTCCCGTGGTCCGCCGGGCGCGAGGCCCGGCCCGCCGAGCCCGTCCGGGGATCCGCCGCTCCCGGTGCCGCCTCCGCGGCAGGGGAGGCGGAGTCCGCACCGTCCGCCGTGGACGAGCACTCCGCCACCGGCTCCGGATCCGAGGGCGACGCCGAGCTCTCGTGGTTCGCCGAGCGCGGCGACGGGGAGGCGGAGTCCGCACTGTCCGCCGTGGACGAGCACTCCGCCACCGGCTCCGGGGCCGGGGAGGGCGCCGAGCTCTCGTGGTTCGCCAGGCGCGAGGCCGAGCGCGCCGCCGAGGACGAGGGCACCGACTCCGCGGCCGGCACCGGCCTCTCCTGGTTCGACCGGAGCGACGCCGACGACGCTGCCGACGACGACGCGCAGGCCCCCGCGGCCGGTCCCGAGCCGGCCGCCGAGGACGACCTCCCCGACACCGACGAGGCCGACGAGAACGGCTCCGAGCCCCCGCGGTCCGACAGGGGCGAGGCCTTTGACGATGCGGTGGAGGCACGGGAAGCGCCGGAGACGGAGGAGGCCGACGACGCCGCCTCCCCGTCCGAGGACGGGGAGCCCGCACCGCAGCGGGACGGCGAAGACGCGGACGTCCGGGGAGAGGACGAGGAAGGGGCGCCCACGCGGGCCCCTGAGGCCTCCGCGCGCTCCGACGCCCCTGCCGGGGACGAGCCCGCGGCGACCGATGACACCGCCGCGGCCCCCGAGGGCGACGACTCCCGGGACCAGGGCGACGCCGGGGACGACGGGGACGGCTCCCGTGCCACCCGGTCCACCGGGAACGACGCCGACACCGACACCGACGAGCGGGGCGAGCCCGTCGGCACCGGGCAGGCGGGGGACCCCGGATCCGCCGAGGAGGCCGGGCCGGTGCGGGCGCACGAGGACGAGGGCGCCGCCCCCTCCGAGGAGGACGCCCCGCAGGAGGCCGCCGACGGCGACGCCCGGCCCTTCTCCTACAGCATCCCCCGGCGCAACAAGGACGAGGACCCCGACGCGACGGCCGCGTTCTCCTACCGCAGGCCCCAGGGCGACGAGGACCCCGACTCCACCGCCGTCTTCACCCGCGACTGACCCCCGGCCCCGGGGGTGCCACCGCCTTCCGGCGGGCACGGCGGTCCCCGAGGTGACCGCGTGCGGCCGGGACCGGAGACGACGGCGGGCGCCGCCCCCGAGGGGGACGGCGCCCGCCGCGGCCGGGTCAGGCCCGGCGGAACCCGAAGGCCACCCCGAACTCCTCCGACTCGGCGCGGTGCAGGTCCGCACCGATCTCACCCGCGGTGAACGCGTCGGCCAGCACCTCGCCGGCGATCGCCGCACCGTGCTCGGCCAGCGTCTGCGCGGCGGCCTCGTCGGAGGCCGCCCACCACACCCGGATCCGGTCCGACACGTCCAGGCCGCTCTGCTTGCGGGCCTCCTGGAGCATGCGCACCATCTCGCGGGCCAGACCCGCCCGGCGCAGCTCCGGCGTCAGCTCCAGGTCCAGCGCCACCGTCTCGCCCGACTCCGAGGCGACCGCCCAGCCCTCGCGGGGCTGCTCGGTGACCAGCACCTCGTCGGCGCTGACCTCCACCGGCTCGCCCTCCACCCGGACCTGCGCCCACCCGGTGCCGCGCACCTGGCGCACCAGCTCCGCCGGGTCCGCCTCCTGGACGGCCCGGGCCACCAGCGGAGTCCGCTTGGCGAACCGCTTGCCCAGCGCCCGGAAGTTCGGCTTGACCAGGTAGTCGACCAGGTCGCCGCCCACCGTCGACAAGGACTCCAGCGACGCCACGTTCAGCTCGTCGGAGATCTGGTCGCGCAGCTGCGCGGGCAGGCCCGCGAAACCGGGGGCGCCCACCAGGGCCCGCGCCAGCGGCTGGCGGGTGCGCACCGCCGAGTCCACCCGGGCCGAGCGGCCCAGCTCCACCAGGCGGCGGGTCAGCGCCATGTGCGCCGACAGCTCCGGGTCGACCAGGTCCTCGCGCACCTGCGGCCACGAGGCCAGGTGCACCGACTCCGGGGCGTCCGGCCGCCGCAGCGCCGACCACACGTGGTCGGTCAGGAACGGCACGATCGGCGCCATCAGCAGGGTCACCGTCTCCAGCACCTCGAACAGCGTCGCGAACGCCGCCGCGCCTTCGGGGGTGTCGGCGCCCCCCCAGAACCTGCGCCGCGACCGGCGCACGTACCAGTTCGAGACGTCGTCGACGAACGCCGTCAGGCGGCGGCCCGCCGTCGTCGTGTCGAAGGCGTCCAGCGCCTCGGTGACGTCGCGGACCACCTCGTTGAGCTCCGACAGCAGCCACCGGTCCAGCAGCGGCCGGTCCTGCGGCGCCGGGGCGTCGGCCAGCCGGGAGTGGTCCCAGCCCCCGCCCGCGTTCGCGTACAGGGTGAAGAACGACACGGTGCTGTAGTACGTCAGGAGCACCTTGCGGACGATCTCCTCCAGCGCCGCGTGCCCCACGCGGCGGGCCGTCCACGGCGAACCGCTGGCCAGCATGAACCACCGCAGCGCGTCGGCGCCGTGCCGGTCCATCACCGGGATGGGCTCCATGACGTTGCCCAGGTGCTTGCTCATCTTGCGGCCGTCCTCGGCGAGGATGTGGCCGAGCACGACCACGTTCTCGAACGAGTTGCGCCCGTGCACCAGCGTGTTGACCGCCAGCAGCGAGTAGAACCAGCCGCGGGTCTGGTCGATCGCCTCGGAGATGTACTGCGCCGGGAAGTTCTCCCGGAACACCTCCTCGTCGACGTGCGGAGCACCCCACTGGGCGAACGGCATCGACCCCGAGTCGAACCAGGCGTCGATCACCTCGGGCACGCGCCGCGCCACCCGCTCCTCCTCGGGCAGCGACGGGTCGGCGTCCGGGTCGGGGATGACGATGTCGTCCACGAAGGGCCGGTGCGGGTCCAGGTTCGACAGGTCCTGCCCGCTGAGCTCGCCCAGCTCCTCCAGGGAGCCCACGCAGATCCGGCGCCCGTCGGGGAACTCCCAGATCGGCAGCGGGGTGCCCCAGTAGCGGTTGCGCGACAGCGCCCAGTCGACGTTGTTGCGCAGCCACTCGCCGAAGCGGCCCTCCTTGACGTTCTCCGGAACCCAGTTGGTGGCCTGGTTCTGCGCCAGCAGCTCGTCCTTGACCGCGGTCGTGCGGATGTACCAGGACGGCACCGCGTAGTACAGCAGGGCGGTGTGGCAGCGCCAGCAGTGCGGGTAGGAGTGCTCGTAGTCCAGGTGCCGGAACAGCAGGCCCCGGTCCTTGAGGTCGCGGGTCAGGGTCTTGTCGGCCTCCTTGAAGAACACCCCGCCGACCAGGTCCAGGTCGGCCTCGAAGGTGCCGTCGGGGCGCACCGGGTTCACCAGGGGCAGCCCGTAGGCGCGGCACACCGCCATGTCGTCGGCACCGAACGCGGGCGACTGGTGCACCAGGCCGGTGCCGTCCTCGACGGTGACGTAGTCGGCGAGCACCACGTAGTGGGCGGGCTCGTCGAAGGCCACCAGCTCGAACGGGCGCTGGTAGGTCCAGCGCTCCATCTCGTCGCCCTCGAAGGACTCCCCGGTCAGCTCCCAGCCCTCGCCCAGGACCTTCTCGAACAGGGGCCGGGCCACCAGCAGGCGCTCGTCGCCGTCCGTGGCCACCACGTACTCCACGTCGGGGTGGACCGCCACCGCGGTGTTGGACACCAGGGTCCACGGGGTGGTCGTCCACACCAGCAGCGAGGTGGGGTGCTCGGGCGAGGCCAGCGGATCGGACGTCACCGGGAACCGCACGTACACCGACGGGTCGGTGACGGTCTCGTAGCCCTGGGCCAGCTCGTGGTCGGACAGGGTGGTGCCGCAGCGCGGGCAGTAGGGGCTGATCCGGAAGTCGCGGACCAGCAGGCCCTTCTCCCAGATCTGCTTGAGCGCCCACCACACCGACTCCACGTACCGGGGGTCCATGGTGCGGTAGGCGTCGTCCATGTTCACCCAGTAGCCCATGCGCTCGGTCATCGCGGTGAACGCGTCGACGTTGCGCAGCACCGACTCGCGGCAGCGGGCGTTGAACTCGGCGATGCCGAAGGCCTCGATGTCCTTCTTCCCGGACAGGCCGAGCTCCTTCTCCACGGCCACCTCGACGGGCAGGCCGTGGCAGTCCCACCCGGCCTTGCGGTCGACGTGGTAGCCGCGCATGGTGCGAAAGCGCGGGAAGACGTCCTTGAACGCGCGGGCCTCGACGTGGTGCACGCCGGGCTGGCCGTTGGCGGTGGGGGGACCCTCGTAGAACACCCAGTTGGGCCCACCGCGGGTCTGGTCCAGGGAACGCTGGAACACGTTCTCCTTCGACCAGCGGTCGAGGATCTCGCGCTCCATCGCGGGCAGGTCGATCTGCGCGGGCAGCTGGGGGAGGGCGCGGGACGCGCTCGGCCGGGACTCGTTGGCCACCGTCGTACCTTTCCATCAGGGTCGTTCCTGACGGAGGGACGAGGCCGGGGCCCCGCGGTACCACCCTCCTTGGACACCGCGGTCCGGCCCGCACGACGGCGGCCGGGGCGGCTCCCACTTCGTTCACGTCTGCCGGTTCTACTGGGGGCGCGGGCCACGCGCACCGTTCTTCCGGCGGCTCCGGGGTGATCTTCGTGCCGGTCGTGCCCCCGGGCTCCCACCACCCCCGGGTCGCTCGGACGCATCGAACGCTTCTAAGCTGTGTCCGTCCGGTCGGGGCCGGCACTACTCGTCCCCATCGACACCTTGGCACAGGATAACGCAGCGCGGGGCGGCGCCTCGCGCTTTTTCGACGGGGGAGGGCGGTCGCGGGTGGCGGAGAACGTGCGCGGCACCGTCCTGGTCACGCTCGCGGACCGGGACGACGCCGAGGAGCTGGCCGAACAGCTCCTGGAGCAGGGCTACGAACCGTGCCTGGTGCACCGGGACATGCTCGCCGGGGAGGACGACGCCGAGGACGCCGACTGGGTGATCGAGGTGCGCACCGGCCCGCACGGCGGCCCGGCGGTGTTCGACGAGCCCCACCTGGCGGCCCTGGCCGAGGACTACGGCGGCTTCGCCGCAGCCGAATGACCGCCGTGGTGGAACCCGTCCGGATCCGCCGCGCGGCTCCCGCCGACGCCGCCGCCATCGCGGCCGTCAACGTCGCCTCCTGGCGCGCCGCCTACCGCGGCCTCATCGCCCGGGAGCACCTGGAGAGCCTGGACACCGAACGCCTGACCGGGATCCGGGCAGGCCGGCTGCGCGGCCACCTGGTCCGTCCGGGCGCGGGCTTCCTGGTGGCCGAGCGGCCCGGGGGCCGGGCGGCATCGTCGCCTACGCCGGGTTCGCCCCGGCCGCCGACCCCGACGACGCCGACCGGCACCGTCACCGACCTGGAGACCCTCTACTCGCTTCCCGAGGTGTGGGGCACCGGCGTCAACCGCCTCCTGTGGGAGGGGAGCCGGGCCGCCATGGCCGCGGCCGGTACCGGCCACGGCGTGCTGTGGGCGCTGGAGGGCAACGCCCGCGCCCGCGGCTTCTACGCCGCCACCGGGTGGCGGGACACCGGCGCGGCCACCCCCGCCCCGCTCCTGGGCGGGGCCCTGGTGGTGCCCACGGTGCTGTACCGGCGCGACCTGTGAGCGCAGGCCTGGTGAACGCGCGAGCTGCGAACGCCCCCGGCCGACGGAGGCCCGCGCCGCGAGCGCACGCGGCCGGTGGACGCGCGACCTGTGAGCACAGGGGACCGGTGAGGCCGGGGGCCCGGCGGCGTCCGGGTCGTTGCCAAGGCGGCGGAGCTCGCCTAGGCTTCCCGGCACCACTCGCGGCACCGCCCACGGGGGGTGATCCCGCAGGTCGGCGGGGTACGGGCGGACCGCACGGTCGGGAGGTCGGTGCGATGAAGGCCACCAAGGCGGCGGATCTGCCGGTGCTGCCCGGCGAGGAGTCGTGGACCCCGCAGGAGCTCGCCCGGGTCCGGGAGCGCCTGGACAACGACATCGCCGTCGCGCGCGGGGAGCTGAGCCGGCTCCGGGAGCAGATCGACCGGCGCCTGGAGGACCCCGTCGAGGGGGCCGGGGACGATCCCGCCGACACCGGGGCCAAGGCCTTCGAACGCGAACACGAGCTGGCGTTGGCCTACAATACTCGTGACCTGCTCGCCGCCGGTGAGCGGGCGATCGAACGGATCGACGCGGGGACCTACGGGGTCTGCGACGTGTGCGGACGGCCCATCGGCAAGGCGCGCCTCCAGGCGTTCCCCCGGGCCACCCTGTGCGTCACCTGCAAACAGCGCGAGGAGCGCCGCTGACTGAGGTAGAGCCCTCCGGGGACAGCAACATGACCACCGCCCGTACGACGCCGGGGGCGCGCCCGCGCAGGTACCTGCTGCTGGTACTCGTCGCCCTCGCCGCCATCGGTGTCGACCTCCTCACCAAGGAAGCGGTCCTGGCGGCCTTCCGGGAGGGCGAACGCCTCGACGTCATCGGCGAGATCGTCCAGTTCACCCTCGTGTACAACACCGGTGCCGCGTTCTCCATGGGCACCGACCACACCTGGGTCTTCACGACCATCGCCAGCATCGTCGTCCTCGTCATCGCCTACATCGGGCTGCGGGTGCGCAGCGTCTGGTGGGCCGTGACCCTGGGCCTGATGATGGGCGGGGCCGCCGGGAACCTCGTGGACCGGATCTTCCGCGAACCCGAGCCGTTCCACGGCGCCGTCGTGGACTTCATCAAGGTGATGGACTTCCCGGTGTTCAACGTCGCCGACTCCTGCGTGGTGGTCGGCGCCTGCCTGGTCGTGGCGCTGACCTTCAAGGGCCTCGAGCTGGACGGCAGCCTGGTCTCCCGGGACGAGGACACCGGAACCGACGGCGACCGGTCCGGGGACGACACCGCCCCCGACGACGACACCACCACCGAAGGGAAGGGCCAGTGAGCGACACCCGCAGCCTGCCCGTGCCCGACGGCCTGGAGGGCGACCGGCTCGACGCGGCGATCGCCCGCCTCTTCGGGCTGTCCCGCACCCGCGCCGCCGAACTCATCGTCGACGGCAGCGTCCTGGTCGACGGCGCCGAAGCCGGCAAGTCCGACCGCGTCCGCGCCGGCGCCTGGCTGGAGATCACCCTCCCGCCGCCGCCCACCGCCCCGGTGCCCCGCCCCGAGCCGGTCCCGGGCATGCGGATCGTGCACGAGGACGCCGACATCATCGTGGTCGACAAGCCCGTCGGGGTCGTCGCCCACCCCACCGTCGGCTGGACCGGCCCCAGCGTCCTGGAGGGCCTGCTGGCCGCCGGGGTGCAGGTGGCCACCAGCGGTGCCGCCGAACGCCAGGGCATCGTGCACCGCCTGGACGCCAACACCACCGGGCTCATGGTGGTCGCCAAGAGCGAGATCGCCTACAGCGTCCTCAAGCGCGCCTTCAAGGAGCGCACGGTCGACAAGCGCTACCACACCCTCGTCCAGGGGCACCCCGACCCGCTGCGCGGCACCGTCGACGCCCCCATCGACCGCCACCCGGCGGGCGACGGCCGCTGGGCCGTGGTCGCGGGCGGGCGCCCCTCGGTCACCCACTACGACACCCAGGAGGCGTTCCGGGCCGCCAGCCTGCTGGAGATCAAGCTGGAGACCGGGCGCACCCACCAGATCCGGGTGCACATGGCGGCGCTGCGCCACCCCTGCGTGGGCGACATGCTCTACGGGGCCGACCCCACCATCGCCGAGCGCCTGGGGGTGCGCCGCCAGTGGCTGCACGCGGTGCGGCTCGGCTTCGACCACCCCACCGAGCACCGGCCGGTGGAGTTCTCCAGCCCCTACCCCGAGGACCTGGAGCGGGCCATGGAGATCCTGCGCGAGGACTGAGCCCGGACACCCGAGGGGCCCGAACACGCGGGGGCCGCCGGACACCCGTCCGGCGGCCCCCCGCATCCTCCCGGTCAGCCCCGGCGCGCCACCACGGGCCGGGTTCGCACCAGCCCCTGGCACAGGGCCGCGCCGACGATGATGACCAGCGCCCCCAGCGGCTGGTTCCAGGACAGGCTCTCGCCCATGAGGACGATCCCCGCCGCGATCGACACCACCGGCGCCACGTAGGTGACGGTGGTGGCGACGGTCGCCCCCGCCTCCCGCAGCACCGCGTACTGGAGCACGTAGGCGACACCCGTGCCCATCACCCCCAGCACCAGGACCGAGCCCACCACCTGCCAGGTCACGCCGGTGGGGACGTCGGTGGCCACCGGGACCAGCACGGCCAGCGGCACGGCGGCCAGCAGCAGCTGCAGCGCGGAGAGCTCCAGGGCGCCGTGGGAGGTCCCGGCCACGAACCGGCGCAGGTACGGCGTGCCGATCCCGTAGCAGGCGGTCGCCGCCACCACGAACCCCATGCCGACCATCGCGTCCCGGTCGTCGACGCTCACCTCGCCCAGGGAGTTCCACACCCCGAACACCACGAGCACGCCCAGGAAGCCGACGGCCAGTCCCAGCAGCCGGTCGCGGTCGGGCCTGCGCTCGTCGGCCAGCAGCAGCATCGAGAACACCACCCCGAACAGCGGTGTCGCGGCGTTGACGATGCCCATCACCGCCGACGGGATGAGCTGTCCCGCGTACCCGAACAGGGTGAACGGGATCGTGTTGAGCAGCAGCGCGGCGACGAACATGTGCGCCAGCAGCCGCGGCGAGCCCGGCAGGCGGCCGCCGCGCAGCAGCACCACCGCCAGCAGCGGCAGGGCGCCCGCGACGATCCGGCCCAGGGAGAGCTGCATCGGCTCCAGGGACTGGGCCGCGACCCTGATGAAAACGAAGCTCATGCCCCAGATCAGGGCCAGGAGTGCGAACTTGAGCCGCCAGTCGGAGGTGAGGCGGCGGACCCCGGCGGATGCGGCCGGAGACGGGGAGAGCACGGACATGGGACGTTTGTACCGCGCCCCGAGGTGTTAGGTCCACTTCATATTTCTTAACGTCCGGGTTAGTGTTGCTTACATGCTCAGCGTCGACCGCCTCCGCGTCCTCCACGCCATCGCGGCCCACGGCTCCCTCAGCGCCGCCGCAGAGGCCCTGCACGTCACCAACTCCGCCGTCTCCCAGCAACTCGCCAAACTCGAACGCGAGGTCGGCCAGCCCCTCGTCGAACGCAACGGCCGCGGTGTGCGCCTCACCGACGCCGCCGAGCTCCTCGTCGAGCACGCCTCGCGCATCCTCTCCCTGGTCCAGCGCGCCGAGGCCGAACTCGAGGCCCACCGCGACCACGTCACCGGGCACCTGCGCCTGTCCGGGACCCCCACCGCCGTGCGCGGCATCCTGCCCCAGGCCCTCAACGCCCTGCGCGAGGCCCACCCCCGGCTGCGGGTCGAGCTCTTCGAGGAGGAGCCCCACGAGAGCCTGCAGTCCATGGTCCGCGGCGAGGTGGACCTGTGCATGGTCATCGACTGGCTGGGCTCCCCGATCACCCTCCCCGAGGGCATGAGCCGCGCCCCCCTCATGGAGGACATCGGCGACATCGCCCTGCCCGCCGACCACCCCCTCGCCCACCGGGAGATCCTCGCCATCGACGAGATCCTCGACCTGCCCTGGATCAGCTGGTCGCGCGGCTCCATCTGCAACGACTGGCTCCACGACATGATCCGCTCCCGCGGCGGCGAACCCAACGTCATCCACAACGTGGAGGAGCACCAGACCAAGCTGGCCCTCATCGCCGCCGGGATCGGAGCCGCCGTCATGCCCCGGCTGGGCCGCGGGCCCCTCCCCGACGGGGTGCGGGTGGTGCCGGTCCAGCCCGCCCTGGTCCGCCAGGTGTACGCGTTCTGGCGCACCGACGCCTCCCGCCGTCCGGCCATCCGCGCCGGCGTCCGCGCCCTGCGCGAGGCGGCCGCCGCCTACGACACCCGCCCCGTCCCCGCCTGACCCCGGGCCCGCGCGCCGCGCCCGCCCCGGGGCGGCGCCCGCCCCCGGACCCCGGGGGCGGGCGCGACACCGGGGGTCAGCGCGGCGCCCCCAACAGCTCCGACAGCGTCGCCGCCGGGCTGATCACCTCCGGGTCAGTGCGCACGTCCACCAGCGTCGGCAGGTCCGCCGCCACCGCCTCGCCCAGGGCCTTGACCAGCTCGTCCCGGGTGTGCACGGTCGCCCCGCGCGCCCCCAGCGAACGGGCGTACCCGGCCAGGTCCAGCGGGCCGCCGATCCGCGTCCCCGCCAGCCTGCCCATCTCACGGGCCTGGTGCATGGCGATCGTGCCGTACAGCCCGTTCTGGAACACCACCACCGTGACCGCCGCGCCCTCGCGCACCGCCGTCTCCAGCTCCTGCCCGGTCATGAGCGCGCCGCCGTCCCCCGCCACCGCCACCACCGTGCGTTCCGGCTCGGCCAGCTTGGCGGCCACCGCCGCCGGCACCGCGTACCCCATCGCCCCGCTGGTCGGCGCCAACTGCGTGCGCGGATGCCGGAACCACCAGCCCCGGTGCAGGAACGACGCGAAGTTCCCCGCGTCGTTGGTGACGACCGCGTCCTCGGGCAGCGCCTCCCGCATCCCCGCGACCACCTGCCAGGGGTGCATCCCCGGCCCCTCGTGCACCTGCGACTCCGCCGGGACGGTCGCCGACTCCACCCACGCCCGCCGGGCCGCACTCCAGTCCCGGTAGGGGGCCTGGAACGGGGCACCGGCCAGTTCCCGCAGCGCCTCGGAGGCGTCGGCCACCACCGATACCCACAGGTCCGCGTGAGACCCCGGCCGCCCCGGGTCGATGTCGATCCGCGCCACCCTGGCCCGCCCCGTGTCCGGCAGCCGGTACCCCTGGGTGGTGGTCTCGCCCAGCCGGCACCCCACCACCAGCACCGCGTCGGCCTCCGCCAGCGCCGTCAGCGTCGCGGGCGGCGTCCCCAGCCCCAGGTGCCCCAGGTACAGCGGGTGGTCGTTGGGGAACACGTCCTGCCTGCGCCAGGAGGCGTACACCCCGGCGCCGAACCGCTCGGCCACCCGCACCAGGTCCTCCCGGGCGGCCCGGGCGCCGCCGCCCGCCACGACCACCGGCCGCACCGCCCGGGTCAGCCACGCCGCCAGCCGGTCGCGCTCGGCGTCGCCCAGCGGCGGCCGTGGCGGCTCCGGCGGGCGCGGGGTCCGCGCCGCCCCCACCTCCTCCCCGAACAGGTCGCCCGGCACCGCGACGGACACCGGCCCCGGGCGGCCCGAACACGCCACCCGCAGCGCCTCGGCGGTCACCTCGGCCAGCCGGTCGGCCCGGTGCACGGTGGTCGACCACTTGGTGATGGGCGCGTAGAACGCGGTGAGGTCCACCTCCTGGAACGCCTCCCGGCCCAGCCGGTCCGTCTCGGCCTGGCCCAGGAACACGATCATCGGCGTGGAGTCCTGGTGTGCGGTGTGCACCGCGACCGCCAGGTTGGCCGCGCCCGGCCCCCGGGTGGCGGCCGCCACCGCCGGGACACCGGTGAGTTTGGCGTCGGCCTCGGCCATGAACCCGGCGCCGCCCTCGTGCCGGGTGGAGACCAGGCGCATGTCGGGGTGGCGGTCGATCGCGTCGGCGAGCTCCAGAAAGCTCTCACCGGGAACGGTGTAGCAGCGGCGGACGCCCGCGGCGGCCAGGACGTCGACCACCGCCTGCGCGGCGGTGCGGTCGGGGGGCGTGGTGCGCTGGTCGGCTGTGGCCATGGGGGTGGGGTCCCTTCCATCGTCGCAAGGTCCACTCGGTGCGCCCGGGATCGGCCGGGCGCCCGCTGCCGACTTTTCCAGGCCCCGCGAAGCCGGGTCAAGGTTCGCCCCGCGCGCCTGTGGACGACCGCCCGGCACCTCCCGGCTGATCCGGGCCGCGGCGGTCGCGCCGCGGGCCGCCGGTCGGGGCGGAGGCGGCGCCGGGCCGCCCCCGCCCCGCGTTCACAGCCCCAGGGCCCGCAACCCGGCGGTGACGGCCGCCGCGGCCAGGACCACCACCAGGAACGGGGCGCGCAGCACCAGCGCCGCCACCGCCGCGGCCACCCCGCCCATCCGGGCGGTGTCCCAGTCCAGCGCCCGGCCCTCGCCGCGCAGCGCCTCCACCGCGATCAGCGCGGCCAGCAGCGCCAGCGGCACCGCCGTCGCGAACCGGCGCAGCCACACGTTGTCCAGCAGGCGCCGCGGCGCCGCCAGCCCGGCGAACTTGAGCAGGTAGCACCCGACCGCCGTGGCGGCCAGCACGATCCACAGCGTCACGGCCGCACCCCCTCTTCCTTCTCCTCCTGCTCCCTGTCCTCGCGGGCCGCGCCGTCGGCGGCGTCCGCGGGCCCGGCCGCCGGCATCTCCGGGCCGACCAGGGCGATGAGCGCCGCCGCGGCGGCCAGCAGCACCGGCACCCCCGGCGGCAGCAGCGGCGTGGCCGCCAGCGCCAGCCCCGCCCCCAGCCCGGCGATCAGCCAGGTGCGGGCGCCGCCCCCGCGCAGCCGCGGCCACAACAGGGCCAGGAAGATCGACGGACCGACCGCGTCCAGCCCCAGCGCGCCGATGTCGCTCACCCGCTCGGTGGCCAGCGCCCCCACCAGCGTCGTGAGCACCCACGAGGTCCCCAGCACCGCGTAGGTGGTCGTGAACGCCAGCCGGGCCGAGGGGCGGTCCGGCTGGGCCAGGGTGACCGCCGTGGTCTCGTCGATGACCCCGTGCGCGGCCACCATCCGCCGGAGCCCGCCCCGCCACCCCAGGACATCGGCCAGCCGCAGGCCGTACAGGGTGTTGCGGGCGCCCAGCAGCAGGGCGCCCAGCGCCCCGGCGACCAGGTTGCCGCCACCGGCGACCACACCGATCAGCGCGAACTGGGACGCGCCGGTGAACATGAACGCACTGCTGAACACGGCCTGGGCCGGTGACAGCCCGGCGGTCACGGCGGCGGTGCCGAAGGCCAGGCCGGCGGCGCCCACGGCGACGCCGATCCCGAGGCTGTCGCGCACCGCGGGAGAACGGAGAAGGGATATGGCTTTCACGTCCGCCCACGCTAGGGGTCGGGGCCGCCTCCGTCTTGTACGTTCCTGCGCCCCGCCCCGGCCTCAGCGCCCGGCCAACGCCCGCCGGTACGCCCCCGGCGGCACCCCCAGGTGGCGCCGGAAGTGCCTGCTCAGGTGCGCCTGGTCGGTGAACCCCACCTCCACGGCCACCTCCGACGGCGCCCGCCCGGCCGCGAGCAGCCCCCGGGCGCGGTCCACCCGCAACTGGTTGAGGTAGGCGTGCGGGGGCAGGCCGTACGCCGCCGAGAACGCCCTCGTCAGCGCGAACGGGCCCAGCCCCACCTCGGCGGCCAGCTCCTCCAGGGTCGGCGGGTCGGTCAGCCGGGACGCCAGGGCCTCCCGCGCCCGCGCCGCCTGGGGGCGGGCCGCGAGCCCGCGGACCTGCGGCGGCCGCTCGCGGCCGTGGGTGCGCAGCAGCACCGCGATCCCGCGCCGCACCAGCGAGGAGGAGCCCAGCCGGTCGCCGCGTTCGGCCGCCAGGTGCGCCCCGTGCAGGAGCCGGGACGCCTCGGGCGCGTCGATGCCCGACTCGCTGAACGCCGGGGTGCCCCGCAGTCCCAGCTCCCGCGCGATATCCGTCACCACCTGCGGCTCGGGGTAGAACACCCGGTAGGTCCAGCCCTCCGGGACGCCCGCGTGCCCGGTGTGCACCTCGCCCGGGCCGACCACGGCCAGCCCGCCCGGCCCCACCCGGGAGGTCCCGCCGGGGTGGGCGTACTCCTCGATGCCGCCGGTGATGACCCCGAACGTGTACGTGGGGTGCGTGTGCCGGGTGAAGTGGGTGGTCACGAACCGGGCGGTGAGCATCTCGGTGTCCGGCAGACCGGAGAAACGCCAGTAGCGCGCGTGTTCGGCGCGCGGATCGTCGACGGCGGGGTGGACCGTGCTCGGCATGCCCATACGCCCAGGTTAATCTCCGTTCGGCCCCCGGGCCGAGCCGGTACTACCCTGCGGGGATGACCACGACCGAGATCAGGCCGGTGCGCGACGACCGCGACCGCGCCGCAGTGTTCGTCATCCGGGGCGCCGTCTTCGTCGCCGAGCAGAAGGTGCCCATCGCCGAGGAGTGGGACGAGCGCGACCCCGCGGCCCTCCACGTCATCGCCCTCGTCGACGGGGTGCCCGCGGGCACCGTCCGCGTGGTGGAGCAGGAGGGGGGAGCGGGGCTGCTGGGCCGCATGGCCGTGCTGCCCGAACGCCGCGGCACCGGCCTGGGCGCCGCCCTGGTCCGGGCCGCCGAGGACCTGGCGCGCGGGCGCGGGCTCACCTCCATGGAACTGCACGCCCAGACCCACGCCCTGGGCTTCTACGAGCGGCTCGGCTACACCGCGCACGGGGAGGAGTTCCTCGACGCCGGGATCCCGCACCGGCACATGGTCCGCGACCTGGACTGACACCCGCGGGTGCTCCCCGTCCCCCGCCGGTGTGACGGGGAGCGCACACCCGGCGGCGGGGCGGCCGGAATACGACCGAGTAGGATTCGGTTTCGGGTGGTGCCCCCATCACCAGCGCACACGCCGAGCCGACGAGGAACACATGACGGTCAACACGCAGCCGGCCACCGAACGCCCCGACCCGCGACTCTTCGGCCTCCCCGTGGTCGAACAGGCCGAGCTCCCCGCCGAACTGCGCACCCTCGTGTCCCGCGTCCACGGCCTCATCGAGGCCGTCGCCAACACCGGGGCCGACACCGACACCCTCGCCGAGGCCGCCGCCACCGTCGAGGAACTCACCGGCCGCCTCAACGTCGCCCGCCGCCAGATCGGCACCATGGTCCGCCGTGACCTCCCCGGCGGCGAAAGCGAGTACGGCACCATCACCAACATCGTCGCCGGCGACACCAACCCCGCCGCTCCGCCGCTGTCCCTGGTCCCCGCCGCCGACGGCGGCGTGCGCGGCGAGGTCACCCTCGACACCGTCTACCAGGGCCCGCCCGGACTGGTCCACGGCGGCTGGATCGCCGCCCTCCTCGACCAGGCCGTCGGCACCGCCTCCTCCCTGGCCACCTCGCCCGGCCTCACCGCCAGACTCGAGGTGGACTTCCGCCGCCCCACCCCGCTGTTCAACCCGCTGGAGATCACCGCCGAGGTCGAGCGCACCGAGCGGCGCAAGGTCTACGTCAACGGCCGCATCCGCGTCAACGGCGAGGTCACCGCCGAAGCGCGAGCCATCATGGTGCGCGTCGAGATCCCCGAATGAGGGGCGCACACGTGCACTCCCGCCGCGGACACGCTACGATCACGCACATGACCCACCGCTATTCCGTGTTTAGCGAGCCGACGCTCCCGTCGGCCGCCGACACGTAGGCGGAAACGGGAACGTCGGCAACAGAGCACTCGGGCCTTGCGGCCCCGGTGCTCTTTCGCTTTCCAGGCGGCCGACACCCCCGGCGGGACCCGTACGGCCGCACCCACCGCGACCGGAGGCCACCGTGCACGACCAGACGTCCACCACCAGCGAGATCGCCCGCCTGCGCGAACACATCGACGCCATGGACGCCCGCCTCGCCGAACTCCTCGAACAGCGCGCCCTCGTCGCCGCCCGCGTCCAGCGCCTCAAGCCCGTCGGCTACTTCGCCGGGCGCGACATGGACCGCGAGCGCCGCCTCGTCGAGCGGATGGCCGAACACGCGCCCCGCCTGGGCGCCGACCGGCTCGCCGCCATCATGGACAGCGTCATCACCGCCGGCCTGGCCGCCGCCCAGGAGGAGGCCGCCCGCGGCCGCTGACCGCCCGGCCGGGATCAGGGGGACACGTCCACCCACACCAGCCGGTGGTCGGAGGCCGGGAACGGGCGGCCCGTGCCCGCGAGCCGCGCCAGCGGGTCGTCCGGTGCGGGCCAGAACACCCCCCGGGCGCCCGGCGCCAGGTCCCGCGACGGCAGCACGTAGTCCACCCGCAGGTGCCCCCGCGGGGTCTCCTCCGTGAACCCCTCCCCGTGCCCGGGCGCGCCCGCCGCGCTCCCGGCACGGCCGCGGCCGCCCTGGGAGTGGGGGAGCGGGTCCACCACCCGGGGGTGCCCCAGCAGCCTGTCGACCGCCCCGGGCAGCGACGCCCCCTCGCGCGGGTCGGCGTTGAGGTCCCCGGCCACCACGAACGGCGCCTCCGGGTCCGCCCCGCCCCGGGTCCCGGCGTCGTCCCGGATGTAGCCGTCCGCACCGGGGGTCAGGTAGTCCGCCCAGAACCGGATCTCGTCGTGGTTGCGCAGCACGTTGCGGCGTTCGGGGCCGTCGAAGGCGGGCGGAGTGGGGTGCGACGCCAGCAGGTGCACCGGGCGGTCCCACCCGACGTCGACCGGAAGGTCCCAGTGGCTCTTGGACGACAGCCGCGCCACCGCCCACGCCTTCGGGGACAGGAACGGCCTCCCGGTCCGCGGGTCCTCCGGCTCCAGCGCCCCGGGCATCGCCGCCCGGCGCAGCAGCCGGAACGTGCGCGCCCGCTCCCCGTCCAGCGGGTACCGCGACAGCACCGCCATCCCGTACTGGCCCGGGAAGAGCCCGAACCCGAACGCGTCCCCCGCGTAGGCGGCGCTCCCGGGCTCGCTCACCACCCGGCCGTCGCCGTCGAGGTCGGCACCCGACGCCACTCCGGTGTTCACCGGCGCCGTGAAGGCGTACGGGTACACGATGCCCTCGGCGCCGCCCCACCCCCGCTCCAGGTACTCGCGGCAGAACAGCTCCAGGGCCCGCCCCGACGGGTCGTGGTCGAACTCGTTGAGCAGCAGCACGTCGGGGCGCACCCACTGCACCGTCTCGGCGACCGCGCGCGCCCTGCCCCACTCACCGGAGGCCAGTGCGGACAGCATGGCCCCGGGCCGGTTCCGCGACAGCGCCGTGTTGAACGTCGCGAACCGCACCGACCCGGCGGGCACGGGCGGCGGCACCGACGGCGACACGTCGACGGCCGGGGCCCGGACGGGCGCGTCCCCGGCGGCGAGGACCAGCGTGGCGGTGGAGGCGGGCGGGAGAGGGTTCACCCGGACATCCTCCCGCCCCCGGGGAAAAGCCCTTGCGCGGGGTCGGGACGCCCCGCTTCCCTGGGCACATGCCCGAACCCAACCTGCCCTTCCGCTGGGACGTGGAGCGCGACCATGTCGGCTCCCTCGCCGAGCCCGCCCGCCCGGAGCGGCACTACGTGGACGCCCTCACCGAGTGCTCCGCCAAGGTGCTGGCCCGCGGCGGCGACCGCGACCTGTACTTCGTCGGCCGCTCCCCGGACAGCCTGTACGACCTGCTGCGCGGCGTCCTGGCCGACACCCCGCACCGGGACCGGGTCCACCGGCTGCCGCTGTCCCTGTACGGGGCCGACGGCGGGTCCCTCACCCCGGCCGAGCGGGCCCAGCTGCGCGCCAACCTGACCGCCCAGGGCGTCACCCCGGCGAGGCTGGAGGGCGGGGGACGGGCCCTGGTGTTCTGCGACCTCGTCCACGGGGGCACCACGTTCGAGAACCTGCACCGCGAGCTCCGCGCCTGGATCGCGGACGAGCACGCGGACCGGAACCGGATCCGCCGCCGCCTCGGCTACCTGGGCGTCGTCGCGCGCGGGAAGACCGGCCCCAACGCCTGGCGCTGGCAGCAGCACGCGGAGTGGGTGGAGGAGCTGCCCGCCCGCGCCGTGCGCAACGTGTCGGTCCCGGGATGGCTGTGGAGCCTCCTGGGCGACCACCAGCCCAAGACCGGGCCCTCCTTCCGACGCACCCGCTGGGCCGACCCGGAGGTGACCCGGCCGGGGCGCGACGAGAAGACCCGCGCGGCGCTGTCCCTGGCACTGGGGCTCTACGAGAAGGGGCGGACCCCTGAGGTCCGCGCCCGCTTCCGCGAGGTCCTCACCGCCGAGCCCGCCTTCCGCGAGCCCTGGCTGCGCACCCTCGCCCACGACATCCGCCCCTGAGCCGACCGGTCCCGCGGTGCTCACCGGCCCAGCAGCCGCCGCACCCGCGCCGCCTCCCGGGCGAGGTGGTCGCGCTCGGCCAGGCTCGCGGCCGAGTCGGCGGCCTCCGCGTACAGCCCGGCCGCCCGCTCCAGGTCACCGGCCCGCTCCGAAAGGTGGGCCCGGGCCGCCGCGTAGCGCGGCAGCCCCGGATCCACCCCCTCCAGCGCCGCCAGACCGGCCCCCGGCCCGTCGGCCTCCCCGACCGCCACCGCCCGGTTGAGCCCCACCACCGGGCTGTCCGTCAAGCGCAGCAGCTCGTCGTACCACTCCACGATCTGCACCCAGTCGGTCTCCTGGGCGCTCGGGGCGTCCGCGTGCAGGGCGGCGATCGCCGCCTGCGCCTGGTACTCGCCCAGCCGGTCCCGGGCCAGGGCCGCCTGCAGAACCCCCACCCCCTCCGAGATCAGGCCCGTGTCCCACCGGGACCGGTCCTGCTCGGCGAGCGGCACCAGCCGGCCGTCCGGGCCGACCCGGGACGCGCGCCGCGCATGGTGCAGCAGCATGAGCGCCAGCAGGCCCGCCACCTCGGGGTCGTCGCTGGAACCGGCCAGCTGCCGGGTCAGGCGGATCGCTTCGGCCGCCAGGTCCACATCCCCGCCGTAGCCCTCGTTGAAGACGAGGTAGAGGACGCGCAGCACCGTCGCCGGATCACCGGGCCGGTCCAGCGGCGAACCCGCGATACGCCGCTTGGCCCGGCTGATCCGCTGCGCCATGGTCGCCTCGGGCACCAGGTACGCCGCCGCGATCTGCCGTGTCGTCAGGCCGCCGACCGCGCGCAGGGTCAGTGCGACCGCCGAGGACGGGGACAGTGACGGGTGCGCGCACAGGAAGTACAGCCACAGCGAGTCGTCCGCACCCGGCACCGGACCGGACGGCGGCTCCGCCTCCACGGCGAGCTCCCGCCCGCGCCGGGAGGAGTCGGCCCGGGCGGCGTCCAGGAACCTGCGCCAGGCCACCGTGACCAGCCAGGCCTTCGCGTCGCGCGGCGGGTCCTCCGGACGGCCGCCCAGCGCGCGGACCAGGGCCTCCTGCACGGCGTCCTCGGCCGACGCGAAGTCGGCCCCGCGCCGGACGAGGACGCCGATCACCTCCGGCACCAGTTTCCGGAGCAGTTCCTCGTTCACTCGGTCACCGTGGGCGTCGCGGTGAAGAACGGCCGCACCTCCAGCCACTCCTGGACCGGCCGCCCGCCCGCGCCGGGCGCCGCGGACAGCTCGGCGGCCAGTTCGAGCGCGCGCTCGTGGGTGTCGACGTCGATCACCATCCACCCGGCGATCAGGTCCTTGGTCTCCGCGAACGGCCCGTCGGTGACCGGCGGGCGGCCCTCGCCGTCCGAGCGGACGAACGTGCCCTGCGGGGACAGCGCCTGGCTGTCCACGAACTCGCCGGTGTTCTGGAGCCGCTCGGCGAAATCCTCCATGTACCGGACGTGGGCGGTGATCTCCTCCGGTGTCCACCGGTCCATCGGCACGTCGTTGACCGACGCGGGGGCGCCCCGGTAGTGCTTGAGCAGCAGGTACTTGGCCATCGTTCTCTCCTTGGGGGTGGTCGTTCCCGGTGCCGGGTCTCAGGCGTTCCCGCGCTCGGCCCGCCGCCGGACCAGCTCCTCGACCGCGGTGGGCAGGGTCGTCTCGAAGTCGATGAGTTTCGCCCAGGTCGGGGTGACGACGATCCGTACCATGGCGTCGTAGAGCGAGCGGACCCCGGCCTCCCACTCGACGCGCTGCTCCGGCGTCATCCTGTAGCTGCCGTTCATCCGGAGGTACTCGTCCGGGATGCCGTCGACCGTGTCCAGTTCGGCCCTCCCCCGGATGAGCAGGATCTTGGGCGGGTGGACCTCGGTGTCGATGGTCAGGGCGACCATCGGGTTCCTGCGCAGCGAGGTCAGCTTCGGGGCGTTCGTGCTGGTGCACATCACGATCTCCGAGCCGTTCCAGGTGAACCCGATCGGGATGCAGCGCGGTGTGCCGTCCGTGGCGGTGTAGGCCAGCCGGGTCAGGTCGCGGGCCAGGAGCTCCCGGCCGAGGGGCCGGTCCAGGACCTCGGTGATCTCGCTCGGTCGCATGTGATCGCTCCTTCGTCGGTGCCGCCGGGCGGCCCGGCGGCCGCTCCTGCCCCTGGGACGGAGCCGAGGGCCGGTTCTCGACATCCGCCCGCAAGGATTCCCGGAATTTTTTCCGACTCCACCACTGATACCCGGAACGCCCGAAGACCCGAAAGAACGGATGCCCGGCCGGCACCCCGGCGGATCGACACCCTCCGGCCGGTTCGCAGGCCATGGGAAATCCGATCCACCAAGGCCCCCGCCACCGGGTCCCGCCCTTCCGGCCCGCCGTCCTCCAAGGGTGACGTCCGATGTACCGGACTTGGGCGCGGCGTTGTCCTCCGTGCTCCGAGGCCGGGCCGTCGGTTCCGCCTCCCGCCACCGATTCCTGTTCACCGCGCGATCCGTGGATCCACGTCCGAAATGCCGGTCCGACCCGTGGACCGCTGTGAGTGGACGGCGTTCCCTGTGGGCAACGCCGAGAACTCGTGTCCAGGCGACCGGAGCAGGTCTGCGAAAACCCGTACCAGGAGTGAACACGGAACTACGCTGGAAAGGCCGGTCGGCGGTGACCGGCCCCGTGGCCATCCCATCCCCCGCCGGAGCGCTCGCCATGACCGAACTGCGTATCGTCCCGGAAGAGGCACCCGAACCCGAGCCGCGTGCGGCGTCGCTGGCGCTGAGGTACTACGCAACCGAACTCAAGCGCCATCGCGAGGCCGCCGGACTGACCCAGGCCCAGCTCGCGAATCTCATCCCTTACTCGAAGTCCATGATCTCGATGGTGGAGACCGCCAAGCGGTCGCCCCTGGACGCCCGCGAGGAAGGCAAGGTCTCCTCCAGGTTCACCGAATTCTGCGATGACGTGCTGAAAACCGGGGGAGCCCTCGGCCGGATACTGCCTCTACTGGACAGCACCAACGACCCGTACCCGCCATGGTTCCGGCCCTACGCGCAGTTGGAGGCCGAAGCCACGGCCATTTACGAGTATGAGACTCAGACCATCCCGGGCCTTCTTCAGACCGAGGAATACGCACGGGCCGTGTTGAGCTGTGGGACCCCGTCGATCGGGCCCGACAAGGTTGAGAATCAGTTGGCTGCTCGAATACGGAGGCAAGGGGTCTTCGGGCGGGAGCGACCGCCGTTCATGTGGGTCGCCGTGGACGAGATCGTCGTCCGCAGGCCGATCGGTGGCCGGGAGGTGCTCAAACGGCAGCTGGAACACCTGGCCGAAGTCGCACAGCGTTCGTACGTCACGTTCGTCATCGTGCCGAGTGAGGTGGAGGAACACGCGGCGCTGGACGGCTCGTTCAGCATCCTCGCCTTCGCCGAGGATGAGCCGCTGCTCTATGTGGAGGGGCGCCGCACCGCCGCCATGACGAACCTGAGGCAGGACGTCACCCCTGTCTTGCAGAGTTTCATGACCCTGTGCGCACAAGGCCTGTCTCCGCAGGAGTCTTCGGGGCTGCTGGCTGCCATCATGAGGGAACTATGACTGAGATGCGCAACACGAATCACCTCCGGTGGCGGAAGTCCTCCTACAGCGGCAGCCAAGGCGGCAACTGTGTGGAGGTGGCCGGAGACCACCTCCACATGCACCTGAGGGATTCCAGGAACCCCGGGCTGGGTCACCTGTCCTTCCGCCAGGAGGAGTGGGGCACCTTCCTCACCGCGACCGTGCGCGACTGACTCCGTCCCGGCCACAGATGCCCTGTGAGCAGGAGGGCGAGATGATGGGAAGCCCTGTGATCGCCTGTGGTCACAGGGCTTTTGTTGTGAGCGCCCGACCGGTGTCGAGCGCTCCGGGCACGGGCATCGCTGTATCAGTCGCGAGTCCGGACCCCCACGGTGACCTGTTCGGGGCCCGGCGTTGCGGCAGCCCTGGCCCGGAGCACCTCAGGAGGAGTGCGCATGACCGACGACCTGTACCGCATCGACTTGAGCGGGACCCCGTGGGTGAAGCCCTGCGGTGGCAACAGCGACGAGAACGGCGACGAGGAGTCCTGTGTCCTCGTCGCGCAGACGCCCGACCTGGTGGCTCTGCGGGACTCCAAGAGCCCCGGCCTGGAGGCCCTCCGCTTCACGAGGGCGGAGGTCGAGGCCTTCGTTCGCCACTACGTCCGTGAGAACGACATGGTGATCTAGCCCATCGCCGTCATTCCGGGTCCCGTGTCCTCCGAGGCGGGACCCGGTCCTGTTCCCCACCGACCCCGGCGCGGGCGCCGCGAACGTCGTGGGAAAAGCGTAGGCTCGGGAGACACCACCCGTCCGTCCACCCACAGGGGAGCACTCCGCCCATGGCAGACTCCTTCGCCCACCTGCATGTCCACACCGAGTACTCCATGCTCGACGGTGCGGCCAAGCTCAAGCCCCTCTTCAAGGAGGCGGCCAGACTGAACATGCCCGCCGTGGCGATGACCGACCACGGCAACATGTTCGGGGCGTACGAGTTCTACCAGCAGTCCAAGGGCACCGGGGTCAAGCCGATCATCGGCATCGAGGCCTACGTGGCGCCGGAGTCCCGCTTCCACAAGAAACGCGTGTTCTGGGGGCGGGCGAGCGGCTCGGACGACGCCGCAGCGGAAGGCGCAAAGGACATCTCCGGCGGCGGCCGGTTCCTCCACATGACGATGCTGGCGCGCAACGCGACCGGCCTGCGCAACCTGTTCAAGATGTCCTCGCTCGCGTCCTTCGAGGGGTACTACACCAAGCCCCGCATGGACCTGGAGCTGATGTCGGAGAACAGCGAGGGCATCATCGTCTCCACCGGCTGCCCCTCCGGCGGCGTGCAGACCCGCCTGCGGCTGGGCCAGGAGAAGGAGGCCATCGAGTACGCCGCCGGGCTCCAGGACATCTTCGGCAGGGAGAACGTCTTCCTGGAGCTCATGGACCACGGCGTGCCCATCGAGAAGGAGGTCCGCGACGGCCTCCTCAAGGTCGGCCGGGAGCTCGGGATCCCGCCGCTGGTCACCAACGACTCCCACTACGTCTACGAGTCGCAGGCCGACGCCCACGACGCCCTCCTCGCCGTGGGCGTGGGCAAGAACCTGGACGACCCCACCCGGTTCCGGTTCAACGGCTCCGGCTACTACCTCAAGACCGCGGAGGAGATGCGCGGCCTGCTCACCTTCGACGAATGGCAGGAGGGCTGCAGGAACACCCTCCTCATCGCCGAGCGGATCGACCCGGGCGCCTACGACGAGGTCTTCGCCCACCGCGACCTCATGCCCGAGTTCCCCGTCCCCGAGGGCGAGACCCAGGCCTCCTGGCTGGCCAAGGAGGTCGAGCGCCTCCTCAAGACGCGTTACCCGGACGGCGTGACCGACGAGGTGCGCCGCCGCGTCGACTTCGAGCTCGGCATCATCAACGAGATGGGCTTCCCGGCCTACTTCCTGGTGGTCTCCGACATCTGCCAGTACGCCCGCAAGGAGGGCATCGCCCTGGGCCCCGGCCGCGGTTCCGCGGCCGGTTCGATGATCGCCTACGTCCTGGGCATCACCGACCTGGACCCGCTGGAGCACGGCCTGCTGTTCGAGCGGTTCCTCAACCCCGAGCGCGTGTCCATGCCCGATATCGACCTCGACTTCGACGAGCGCCGCCGCGGCGAGATGATCGAGTACGTCACCCGCCTGTACGGCGCCGAACGCGTCGCGCAGATCCTCACCTTCGGCACCATCAAGGCCAAGGCCGCGGTCAAGGACTCCACCCGCATCCTGGGCATGCCCTACTCCGTGGGCGACCAGATCACCAAGGCCTTCCCCGCGGCCGTGGGCGGCAAGGAGATCCCGCTCGACGCGGTGTTCAATCCCGAGCACGAGCGCTACAGCGAGACCACCGAGCTGCGCAACCTGGTCGACAACGACCCGCAGGTCGCCAAGGTCATGGAGACCGCACGCGGTATCGAGGGCCTGACCCGCGGCACCGGTGTGCACGCGGCCGGAGTCATCCTGTCCAAGGAGCCCCTGCTCGACGTCATCCCGCTGCACATGCGCGACGCCGACGGGGCCATCATCACCGGCTTCCCCTATCCCCAGTGCGAGGACATGGGGCTGCTCAAGATGGACTTCCTGGGCCTGCGCAACCTCACGATCATGGACGACGCGGTCAAGTCCATCAAGGAGGCCGAGGGCCTCGACATCGACCTCGCGAAGCTCCCCCTGGACGACAAGAAGACCTACCAGCTGCTCTCCCGCGGCGACACCCTGGGCGTCTTCCAGCTGGACGGCGGCGCCATGCGCAACCTCCTCAAGCGGATGGAGCCGAAGAAGTTCGGCGACATCGCGGCCGTGCTGTCCCTGTACCGGCCCGGTCCGATGGCGGCCAACGCCCACAACGACTACGCCGACCGGTCGAACGGCCGCCAGGAGGTCACCCCCATCCACCCCGAGCTCAAGGACGTCCTGGAGCCGATCCTGGGGGAGACCTTCCACCTGCTCGTGTACCAGGAGCAGATCATGGCCATCGCCCAGCAGCTGGCCGGCTACACGCTGGGCGGCGCCGACCTGATGCGCCGCGCGATGGGCAAGAAGAAGAAGGAGGCCCTGGAGGCGGAGGAGGCCAAGTTCTTCCCCGGAGCCATGGAGCGCGGCTTCTCCCGGGAGGCCGTGCAGGCGCTGTGGGACGTCATGCTGCCGTTCGCCGGCTACGCGTTCAACAAGTCGCACGCCGCGGGCTACGCCCTGGTCTCCTACTGGACCGCCTACCTCAAGGCCAACCACCCCGCCGCGTACATGGCCGCGCTGCTGACCTCGGTCAGCGACGACAAGGACAAGATGGCGGTCTACCTGGCCGAGTGCCGCGCCCAGGGCATCAAGGTGCTGCCGCCCGACGTCAACGAGTCCGGTCTGCGCTTCACCCCGGTGGGCAAGGACATCCGCTTCGGCATGGGCGCGGTGCGCAACGTGGGCGCCAACGTGGTCAACTCGATCATCAAGACCCGTACGGAGAAGGGCGAGTTCACGTCCTTCACGGACTTCCTGTCCAAGATCGAGCTGGCCGCCTGCAACAAGCGCGTCATCGAGTCCCTCATCAAGGCCGGCGCCTTCGACTCCCTGGGGCAGCCCCGCCGCGAGCTGTACCGCCACCACGAGACCGCCGTCGACGGCATGATCAGCTCCAAGAAGCAGGAGGCCCACGGCCAGTTCGACCTGTTCGGCGGCGCGGACCCCGACGGCGACTCCACCCCCATCGGCCTCAACATCCAGTGGGGCGACGAGGAGTGGGACCGCAAGACCAAGCTGGCCTTCGAGCGCGAGATGCTCGGCCTGTACGTGTCCAGCCACCCGCTGGCCGGGGCCGAGCGGGTGCTGGCCCGCTCGCGCGACACCTCCATCGCCCAGATCGTCGCCGGGGAGATGAGCCGCGAACGCAACGAGCTGCGCATCGCCGGGCTGATCTCCAAGGTGGAGAAGCGGGTGAACAAGGCGGGCAACCAGTGGGCGATCGCCACCGTGGAGGACCTGGACGCCTCGATGGAGGTGCTGTTCTTCCCCAAGACGTTCCCGCTGTACGTGGACGCCCTCGTCGAGGACACCGCGGTGACGGTCAAGGGCCGCCTCAACGACCGGGACGGCACCTGGTCGATGTTCGCCTCGGAGATGTCCATCCTGGACATCTCGCACATCACCGAGGGCGAGCCCCCGGTGCTGCTCACCGTGGACGAGAAACGGCTCACCCCCGAGCTGGTGGAGGAGCTGCGCCAGGTGCTGAGCTCCCACAAGGGGGAGACCCCGGTGCGGATCCGGGTGGACAACCCGGTGCGCTCCAAGGTCTTCGCGGTGGACCGCTACTCGGTGCGGATCTCCCCGGAGTTCAACGGTGAGATGAAGAGCCTGCTGGGGGCGTACGCGGTCGACTACTGACCGCGGTGCGACCCCGTCCCCGTGTGCCGTGGCCCGGCACACGGGGATTTTTCGTGCCCGGACTTGTCAGTCCGAAGTTAGAGATATATCTTTGAGCTATCAGAAAAGAGCATGACAGTCGCTCTGTATCCACTCGAAGGAGAACACCATGACCGCCATGGCACTTCCCGGCCCCTGGGACTGGAACGACGACCGCGCCGACCGCCCGCGCCGCTTCGGCGGGGCGCGCTCCGACCGCCGGCGCCACTTCTCCGAGGGGCGCCGCGGGGGCGGACGCCGCCGCGGCGAACACCACGGCGGCGGTCCCCGCGCCGGCTTCGGTCCGGTACCGCCCGAACCCCCCGTGCCGCCCATGCCCCCGGGCGGGCCCGGTGGCTGGGGACCCGGTCATTTCGGCCCCTTCGGGCCCTTCGGCGGGTTCGGCCCGGGACACGGCGCGGGCCCCGGGGGGCACCGGCGCGGCGGCCCCCGGGCCCGGCGCGGCGACGTCCGCACCGGCATCCTGATGCTGCTGGCCGAGGAGCCCCGCAGCGGCTACGAGATCATCCGGGAGGGCCGTGAGCGCAGTGGCGGGGCCTGGCGCCCCAGCCCCGGCTCCATCTACCCGATGCTCCAGCAGCTGGAGGACGAGGGGCTCATCGCCCAGCAGCAGGGCGAGGGGCGCCGCCGCCCCTACAAGCTCACCGAGGAGGGCATCGACCACCTCGAGGAGCACGGCGCCGACCTGACCCCGCCGTGGGAGGCCGCCGCCGACGCCTACTCCGACGACCGCTCCCGCTACGAGGAGATCGGTGCACTGGCGGCCCAGCTCGGTGCCGCCGCCTTCCAGGTGGCCCAGGCCGGGACGCCCGACCAGGTGGAACGCGCCAAGCGGCTGCTGGCCGAGGGCAAGCGCGGCCTGTACCGCATCCTCGCCGAGGACGAGACCGCGCCCGGGGACGGGTCGGCCGCCGACCACGACCGGGACTGACACCCCCGGACCGGCTCCGGGAGGGGACACGACGGGGCCCGCCGCGCGATCGCGCGGCGGGCCCCGTCCGTCGTCCCGCCGGTCCCCTACTCCCCGGTGGTGCCGTCGGCGAGTTCGCGCAGGAGGTCCAGGTGCCCGTTGTGGCGGGCGGTCTCCTCGATCATGTGGACCAGTACCCAGCGCAGCGTCGTGGCCTCCTCGCCCTCGCGCCGGTGCAGGGCCTCGGTGTCCAGCTCCAGCTCCGCGGTGATCTCCCGGGAGCGCTCGCACTGCTGCTCGTACTCCTCCAGCAGCACCCCCAGCGGCACCTCGTTGCCGCGCCGCCACTCGGCGTCCGGGTCCTCCGGGGTGGCGTACCCTTGCTCGGGCAGTCCCAGCAGGATCCATTCGAACCAGGCGTGCTCCACCCAGCGCAGGTGGGACACGATCGCGCCCACGCTCATCAGCGGTGACGTGGGCAGCGGGGTGGCCGTCGCGTGCGCGGCGGTGATACCCGCGCACTTGGCGTGGACCGTGGCGCGGTGCCAGTCCAGCCAGGTGGTGAGCATGGTGCGCTCGTCGGCGTCCATCGGCGGGTCGATGCGGTCGGGTGCGGCCGGGAGGGTGTGTTCCGTCATGTCCCCATCATGTCGGTCCGGACCGACGCTCTCCACGTCGTTTTCCGTTCCTCCGCGTCCCGTGCTCACTCCCCGGTGGTGCCGTCGGCGAGTTCGCGCAGGAGGTCCAGGTGCCCGTTGTGGCGGGCGGTCTCCTCGACCATGTGGAGCAGGACCCAGCGCAGGGTGGTGCGGCCCCGGGACCGCAGGACCCTGCGCGAGGACGACCCGAGTTCGAGTTTGGCGGTGATCTCCCGCGACCGCGCGCACTGGGCCTCGTACTCCTCCAGCAGGGTCCCCAGCGGGACCTCTGAACCCAGGCGCCACTCGGCGTCGGGATCCTCCTCGCTGTAGGGGGCCAGGTCCGGCTGGTCCAGCATCACGCTCTCGAACCAGAACGCCTCCACCCACCGCAGATGACAGACCACACCGCCCACGGTCATCAGCGGTGAGGTCGGCAGCGGCGAGGCCGAGGACAGGGACGGGTCCAGGCCCGCGCACTTGGCGTGGACCGTGGCGCGGTGCCAGTCCAGCCAGGAGGTGAGCATGGTGCGCTCGTCGGCTGCCATCGGCGGGTCGACACGGGCGGTCAGGGGCAGGTGCAGAGTGCTGTTCTTGTCGCTCATGCCGGTATTCTCCGTTCCGGTCATGCCGCCGAGCCACCGGTTTTCCGTGGTGGGGGCACGAGGGGCGAGGAGAAGGCCGCTGATGGACGACCGGAAGGGCGCGGACGCACCGCGCGGGCCGCGACCGGTGGCCGTGGGCGCCCTGGTGTTCGGGGCGCTGGCCCTGGCGGGGGCGCTGCTCGGCCCGCTCTGGTGGCTTCTGGCACCGGACCGGGCACGGGGCACGGCGCTGGGCGACGGGGAGGTCTTCACCGGCACCACCGAGGCCCTGTTCGCGGGGGAGGGGAGTTTCGTCCTCATCACCGCCCTGGCGGGGCTCCTCAGCGGTTACGCCGTGTACATGGTGCAGTTCCCCCTGACCCGCGGGCGCCCGCGCGACCTGCGCCTGTGGTGCCTGCTGGCGGGGTTCCTGGGCTCGGTGGCCGGCACCCTGCTGACCTGGCGGGTGGGGATGCTGCTGGACGCGCCGCTGCACACCGCGCTGGCGCGGGCCCGGCCCGGGGACGAGGTCACCGTGGGGCTGCGCCTGGACGCCACGGCGTTCCTGGTCGCCTGGCCCTTCGTCTTCGTGCTCCAGTACGCCCTGCTGGACCTGATCAGCATGGTCCGCCGGGACCTGCCGGGCGTGCCGCGGAGCGCCCCCGCGGGTGCCGCCCCGCCCGCGGACGCCCCGCCCGCGCCGCGGCCCGGCCCCTTCCCGGTGGGCGAGGGGCCGGACCGGCCGGCGTCCTGACCCGGATCAGAGGCGCTGGACGTCGTCCTCGTACATACCGTCCAGGATGCCCTGGTATTTGGCTTCGACCGCCCGGCGCCGCATCTTCAGGCTCGGGGTGATCTCGCCGCCCTCCACGGTCAGGTCGTTGGGCAGGATCGCGAACTTCTTGACCGTCTCGTGCCGGGGCAGGTCGGCGTTGAGCCGGTCGACGGACTCCTGGACCAGTGCGCGCACCTCCGGCGCCCGGGTGAGCCCGGCGTAGTCGAGGTGCTCCAGGCCGTTCTCGCGGGCCCAGGCCGTGATGGCCTCGGGGTCCAGGGCGACCAGGCCCACGCAGTAGGAGCGGCGGTCGCCGTGCACCACCAGGTTGCTGGCGTAGGGGCACAGCGCCTTGAACCGGCTCTCCAGGTGCTGGGGCGCCACGTACTTGCCGTTGGCGGTCTTGATGAGCTCCTTCTTGCGGTCGGTGATGCGGAGCCTGCCGTCCTCCAGGACGCCGATGTCCCCGGTGGCGAACCAGCCGTCCTGGTCGATGACCTCCTCGGTGGCGCCCGACAGGTTGTGGTAGCCGCGCATGACGCCGCCGCCGCGCAGCAGGATCTCGCCGTCCTCGGCGATCTTCACCTCGGTGCCGGGCATCGGCATGCCCACGGTGCCGAACCGGATGCCTCCGGGCCGGTTGAGGAAGGACCCGGCGCTGGTCTCGGTGAGCCCGTAGCCCTCCAGGATGACGATTCCGGCGCCGTAGAAGAACCGGCCGATCTCGGGGGCCAGCGGTGCGCTGCCGGAGATGAAGAACTTCAGCCGGTCGCCGAAGCGGGCGCGCAGCTTGGAGAAGACGAGCCGGTCGGCCACCTTGTGCTGGACGGCCAGGGCGCCGGTGGGCTCCTTGCCGTCCTCCTTGAGCCGGGCCACCCGCTCGCCCACGCCCACGGCCCACCTGAAGATGCGGTACTTGGCGGCACCGCCCTCCTTGGCCTGCATGACGACCCGGTTGTACACCTTCTCGAAGATGCGGGGGGCGGCCGCCATGAAGGTGGGCCGGACGACCGAGAGGTTGTCGACGATCTTGTCGACCCGCCCGTCCACCGCCGTGGCGAACCCGATCTGCAACTGGTTGACCTGCATGAGCTTGCCGAACACGTGGGACAGCGGCAGCCACAGGTACTGGACGTCGTCGGGGCCGAGCAGTTCCCAGCCCTGACCGCGCAGTTCCCTGTCCAGGTCCTCCAGGGCCTTGGCCTCGTAGAGCCAGTTGGCGTGGTCGAGCCGGACGCCCTTGGGGCGGCCGGTGCTGCCGGAGGTGTAGATCAGGGTGGCGAGGTGGTCGGGTTCGACGGACTTGACGAGGTCGTCGAACAGGTCGGGCTGTTCACCGTGCAGGGCGGCGCCCGTGGCGGCCAGTTCGTCCAGGGTGATGACCCAGCCGTCCTCGCCGCCCTCGCCGTCGAAGACGACGACCTTGGAGACGCCGGGGATCCGGGCCCGCTGGCCGACGAGCTTGGCGACCTGTTCGGCGTTCTCGGCGAAGACCAGCATGCTGCCGGAGTCGGAGATGATGTACGCCGAGTCGGCGGCGGTGGAGGACGGGTAGACGGTGGTGGAGGCGCCGCCCGCGCAGAGGATCGCCAGGTCGGCCAGGATCCACTCGATCCTGGTGGAGGAGGCGATGGCGCAGCGCGCCTGGGGGGTGACCCCCAGGGAGTGCAGGCCCAGGGCGAGGTCGCGGACCCGGTCGCGGGTCTGCGACCAGGTCAGGGTCTCCCAGGTCTCGGGAGCACCGGTGGTGTTGGGGACGGGGTAGGTGAACGCGGTGGTGTCGCCGCTCTCGGCGACACGGGATGCGAACATGTCCGGAACCGACGAGAAGGGGGATGAAGTGTTACCCATGTCACAAAGCTACCCTCGGGTAGTGGGGGCGGCAACAGCCGATGTCCCCTTGTGACCGGCCTTGCGGGCATCCGTTCCCGGGACGGGTGCCCCTCGTCCGGTCCCGCCGTGCCCTCCCCCTCCGCTCCTTCGCCGCCCCCGGCACCGCGCCCCCGCCGGGTCAGGGCGCGCCGATGGGCGCGACGACCGCCTCGGTGAGGGCGATGAGGTCGCCGGGCGCCAGCTCCATCTGCAGTCCGCGCCGCCCCGCCGACACGTACACCGTCCGCTGCTCCCGGACGGACGCGTCGACGACCGTGCGCAGCCGCTTGCGCTGCCCCAGCGGGCTGATCCCGCCGCGCACGTACCCGGTGGCCTTCTCCGCCCTGGCCGGGTCGGCCATCACGGCCCTCTTGCCGCCCACGGCGGCGGCCAGCGCCTTGAGGTCCAGCGTGGTGCTCACCGGCACCACCCCCACCGTCAGGACCCCGTCCACCTCGGCCACCAGTGTCTTGAACACCTGCTCGCGGGGGATCCCGAGCGCGTCGGCGGCGTCCGTGCCGTAGGAGTGGCCGTCCCCGCCGTCCGCCTCGTAGGGGTGCAGGGTGTAGGTGGTCTTGGTCCGTCCGGCCGCCACGGTGGCGGGCGTGGCCTTTCCGCTCATCGGTTCCCCGGTTCCTCATCGAGGGCGCGCCCGGATCCGGACGCCTGGTCGTAGGGGCAGGCTAACGAACCCGGCGCCCCGCAGCGCCCGGACCGGGGCGGCGGAGGCCCCGTGGCGCCGCCGCCCCGCCGGGAACCGCCGTCAGTTGAAGGAGACCCCGTTGTTGAGGAACGGTCCGGCGGGCAGCGTGTTGAGGGTCGGGGTGTGCACGATGCGGTTCTCCCTGCGCAGGAACCGGGCCAGCACCGCCAGCCGGGTCGCGGCGTCCTCGGCCTCCAGCAGCCGCTGCTTCTCGGCCTGGTCGAGCACCACCGCCTCGGACAGGGCGTAGGACAGCGGGATGGGGTCCTTGGGCGGGTCCACGAACGTCCCGGGGCTCAGCCCGGCGGCGGACAGCCGCTCCCGGTAGACCTCGAACAGCGTCCGCACCCGCTCGGCGTGCTCCTCGGCGTCGGGCCCGGCGGCCTCGGGCAGGAACGACACCGACGCGGTGGGGTAGACCTCGGAGGAGGAGGCGTCGACCTCCGACAGGTCCTCGACGGTGAACCGGGTGCCGCCCTCCACCACCAGGTCGTAGCGGCCGTCGTCGTAGGTGCGCACGTTGCGCACCAGCGCGGTGCAGCCGGTGCCGCTCACCCAGGGCAGCCGGACGTCTCCGCCCAGGGTGGGCGCCCCGACGGGGTTCTCGGAGGACTGCGCCGAGGAGGTGGCCGCCACCTCGTGCCCCAGCTCGATCCACACCACCCCGAAGCGCCGGGGGGAGCGGTCGCGCCCGGCGAGTTCGCCGCGGGTGAGGGTGGGGCCGAGCAGTTCGGAGACCAGCCGCCGGTAGCGCGGTTCGAAGACGTGCAGAGGGACGTTCACACCGGGGAACAGAACGGTGTTCAACGGAAAGATCGGCAGAGCCTGGGCCATGGCCCCAGTATGCCTTTCGTCACGGCCGGCCGGGTTCGGCACACCCGGACGGGGAGCGCGGCCCCGGCCGGGTGCCTTCCGGTGCGCCGGGCCGGCGTTGCGGCCCCGCGGAAAAAGACTTCGGGCGGTGCCTTTTCCCGGCACCGCCCGTCCGCCGTCGGCCGCCGCCCCCGAAAAGGACGGCCGACGGCCCGCCGCGGTGCCCTCCGTATTCCCGGGCGCGGCGGCCGCTTCTAGGAGACGGCCGGGCCGGCGGTGTCCGGCGCGTCCTGGCTGCCGGCGCCCTCGCTGGGCATGTCGCGCGCCACGAAGGTCTCCACGTCGAACAGATTCCCGTTGGCGCGGTCCACCACGTTCAGCAGGGTGGACATCTTGGCGACCTCCTCCACCTGCTCCTGGATGAACCACTGGAGGAACTGCTCGCCGGTGTAGTCCTCCTCGTCGCGGGCGACCTTGGCCAGGCGCTGGAACTGGTCGGACACCTCGCGCTCCTGGCGCAGGGCCAGGGCGACCAGGTCGCGCGGGGCGGCGAAGTCGGTCTCGATCTCGTCCACGCCCGGCAGGGAGAAGTCGACGTCGCGGTCGACGAGGTAGCGCACCAGCATCATGGCGTGGTCGCGCTCCTCCAGGGACTGCTCGTAGAACACCCGGGCCAGCTGGGGGAGGTCCTGCGCGTCGAACCAGGTCGCGAGGGCCACGTACTGGTGCGAGGCCGTGAACTCGTGCCGTACCTGGTCGACGAGGAGGCGGTGGAGCTTGGAAAGTCCGCTATCGCTGCTCTTGTTGAAAGTCATGCCTCTACAATAACGCATGCAAAGCAATTATCCGAAATCAACCGAGCCTTCGAGAATTCGTTAGGCAAGCCTTTCTGAACATCGTTTAGGTAAGGTATGCCAAAGTAAGGCGGAGCTTATTCCGCGTTTTCGTTCCCCCTGGTGGCGAATGCCCCGGAGCACACTTCTCGCCCCATCGCCGCCGATGTGGTGTCCACCATCCGGACGTCCGAGCCCACCGCTCGGGCGCCGCCCCCTAGACTGGGGGCGTGATCAGTCGAATCGACCTCCGAGGCAGCCAGGACGACCCCCGCGACGCCCTCCCGCGCGCGGCCATGGACGTGGCGGACGCCGCCGAGCGCGTGCGCCCGCTGTGCGAGGACGTCCGCCATCGCGGTGTCGAGGCGCTGATCGAGCTCACCGAGCGCTTCGACGGGGTCCGGCTCACCGACATCCGCGTCCCCAAGGACGCGATCGACGCCGCCCTGGCCGGCCTCGACCCGGCCGTGCGCGCCGCGCTGGAGGAGTCCATCCGCCGCGCCCGCAGGGTCCACCGCGACCAGCGCCGCACCGACCACACCACGCAGGTCGTCCCCGGCGGGACCGTCACCGAGCGCTGGATCCCCGTCGACCGGGTCGGCCTCTACGTGCCGGGCGGCCGCGCCGTCTACCCCTCCAGCGTCGTCATGAACGTCGTCCCCGCCCAGGAGGCGCAGGTGCGCTCCCTGGCGGTCACCTCGCCGCCGCAGAAGGAGTTCGGAGGCCTGCCGCACCCCACCATCCTCGCCGCCTGCGCCCTGCTCGGGGTCGACGAGGTCTACGCCGTCGGCGGGGCGCAGGCCATCGCCATGTTCGCCTACGGCGCCGGGGAGTGCGCCCGCGCCGACCTGGTCACCGGCCCCGGCAACATCTGGGTCGCCGCCGCCAAGCGCCTCCTCAAGGGGGTCGTCGGCATCGACGCCGAGGCGGGCCCGACCGAGATCGCGATCCTGGCCGACGCCACCGCCGACCCCGACCACGTCGCCGCCGACCTCGTCAGCCAGGCCGAGCACGACGTGGTGGCCGCCTCCGTCCTGGTCACCCCGGACGAGGCCCTGGCCGACGCCGTCGTCGACCGCCTGCGCGTCCGCGCCGCCGCCACCCGGCACGCCGACCGCGTCCGCGAGGCCCTGTCCGGGCCGCAGTCCGGCATCGTCCTGGTCGACGACCTCGACCACGGCCTCGACGTCGTCAACGCCTACGCCGCAGAACACCTGGAGGTCATGACCGCCGACGCCGCCGCCCTCGCGGCCCGCGTGCGCAACGCCGGGGCGATCTTCGTCGGCGCCCACTCCCCGGTCTCCCTGGGCGACTACGCCGCGGGGTCCAACCACGTGCTGCCCACCGGCGGGTGCGCCTGCCACAGCGGGGGCCTGAGCGTGCAGACCTTCCTGCGCGGGGTGCACGTGGTCGAGTACGACCGCGACGCGCTGGCCGACGTGGCCCACCACGTCATCACCCTCGCCGAGGCCGAGGACCTGCCCGCCCACGGCGAGGCCGTCGCCGCGCGGTTCCCCACGGCCTGAGCCGCGACCGACCGGACGGTGCGGCGGCGCCCCGGACCCCGCCCGGGTCCGGCCCGCGTTCGCGCGGGTCCCGTGCGCCGCACCGACCACGACCGACCATGAGCGTGACACCCGTGAGCTTCACTCTGAACGACCTGCCCCTGCGCGACGACCTGCGCGGCCGCTCGCCCTACGGGGCCCCGCAGATCGACGTGCCGGTGGTCCTCAACACCAACGAGAACCCGCACCCGCCGTCGGAGCGGCTGGCCCGCGCCCTGGCCGACGCCGTCGCCGAGACCGCGCTGGGCCTGAACCGCTACCCCGACCGCGACGCCGTGCGCCTGCGCCGGGGCCTGGCCGACTACCTCGGCCACGGCCTGACCACCGCGAACGTGTGGGCGGCCAACGGGTCCAACGAGATCCTCCAGCAGATCCTGCAGGCCTTCGGCGGGCCGGGCCGCACCGCGATGGGCTTCGAGCCGTCCTACTCGATGCACCCCATCATCTCCCGCGGCACCGGCACCGCCTGGACGTCGGTGCCCCGGGGCGCCGACTTCCGCGTCGACGTGGACGCCGCCCTGGCCGCCATCGCCGAGCACGCGCCCAGCGTCGTCTTCCTGACCTCGCCCAACAACCCGACCGGCACGGCGCTTCCCCTCGCCGACATCGAGAGGATCGCAGCCGCCGCACCGGGCGTGGTGGTCGTGGACGAGGCCTACGCCGAGTTCCGCCGCGAGGGCACCCCCAGCGCCCTGGGGCTGCTGGCCGACCACCCGCGCCTGATCGTCACGCGCACCATGTCCAAGGCGTTCGCGCTGGCCGGGGCCCGGCTGGGCTACCTGGCCGCGCACCCCGCCGTGGTGGACGCCCTCCAGCTGGTCCGCCTCCCCTACCACCTGTCGGCCGTCACCCAGACCGTCGCCCTGGTCGCCCTGGACCACGCCGACGAGCTGCTGGGAGCCGTCGCCGACCTGCGCGCCGAACGCGACTCCCTGGTGGGGTGGCTGCGCGCCCACGGGTTCACCGTCGCCGACTCCGACGCCAACTTCGTCCTGTTCGGCGAGTTCGAGGACCGCACCGAGGTGTGGGAGGCCCTGCTCGGCCACCAGGTCCTCATCCGCGAGGTCGGCCCGCCCGGCTGGCTGCGCGTCACCGTCGGCACCCCGCAGGAGATGGCCGTCTTCCGCGACTCCCTGCTGCGCGTCACCGGACGCTGACCCGCCCCTTTCCCAACAGGAGGACCCACCATGAGCCGCATCGGACGCGTGGAGCGCGCCACCAAGGAGACCAAGGTCCTGGTCGAGATCGACCTGGACGGCAGCGGCGTCGCCGACGTCTCCACCGGCGTCGGCTTCTTCGACCACATGCTCGACCAGCTCGCCAAGCACGGCCTGTTCGACCTCACCGTGCGCACCGAGGGCGACCTGCACATCGACTCCCACCACACCATGGAGGACACCGCCCTGGCCCTGGGCGCCGCCTTCCGCGAGGCCCTGGGCGACAAGGCGGGCATCCGCCGCTTCGCGGACGCCAAGGTGCCCCTGGACGAGGCGCTGGCCGAGGTGACGGTCGACGTGTCGGGCCGCCCCTACCTGGTGCACAGCGAGCCCGAGGGCATGGCCCCGCTCATCGGCCGCGACTACGACACCACCATGACCCGGCACATCCTGGAGTCGTTCGTCGCCCAGGCCCGGGTCGCCCTGCACGTCCACGTGCCCTACGGCCGCAACGCCCACCACATCGTCGAGTGCCAGTTCAAGGCGCTGGCGCGGGCACTGCGCTTCGCGACCGAGAAGGACCCCCGCGTCACCGGGATCCCCTCCACCAAGGGCGCCCTGTAGATGGACACCGATCTGTGGGGCCTGGCCCTGATCGTGCTGGGCGGCTTCCTCGGCGGGGGCGCCTACGCCATGTGGAAGGTCAACAAGCCCATCGCCGTCGCCCTGGCCGGGTGCACGGTGCTCGCCGTGGCCTCGGGCGCCCTGCGCCTGGGCTACTTCTAAGGGGAGGAACACCATGCCGCCACGCGTGGTCGTGTTCGACTACGGGTCGGGCAACCTGCGCTCGGCCCAGCGCGCCATGGAGCGCACCGGCGCCGACGTCACCGTCACCTCCGACCCGCACGCCGCGCTGGACGCCGACGGGCTGGTCGTCCCGGGGGTGGGCGCCTTCAGCGCCTGCATGGCCGGGCTCAGGCAGGCGCACGGAGACCGGATCATCGGCCGCCGCCTGGCCGGCGGACGCCCGGTGCTGGGCATCTGCGTGGGCATGCAGGTGCTGTTCGACAAGGGTGTGGAGCGCGCGGGCCCGCAGTCCGAGGACGAGGTCACCGAGGGGTGCGGGGAGTGGCCCGGCACGGTGGAGCGCCTGCACGCGCCGATCCTGCCGCACATGGGCTGGAACACCGTGCGCGCACCGCAGGACTCCCGGCTGTTCGCCGGCATCACACCGCAGGACCGCTTCTACTTCGTGCACTCCTACGCGGTGCGCAGCTGGGAGCTCACCTTCCAGAACCCGCGCCTGGCCCCGCCCAAGGTGACCTGGGCCGAGCACGGCGAGCCGTTCGTGGCGGCGGTCGAGAACGGCCCGCTGTGGGCCACCCAGTTCCACCCGGAGAAGTCCGGCGACACCGGGGCCCGCATCCTGGCCAACTGGGTCGCCACCCTTCCGCAGGCATAGTTTTCGGACCAACGAGCACAAGAGGGCCCCATGACCGGCGAGACCAACCCGCCCGCACTCGAACTCCTGCCCGCCGTGGACGTGGCCGGCGGCCAGGCCGTCCAGCTCGTCCAGGGCAGGGCCGGGTCGGGCGGACAGTACGGCGACCCCTTCGTGGCCGCGCTGGCCTGGCAGGAGGCGGGCGCCGAGTGGATCCACCTGGTGGACCTGGACGCCGCCTTCGGCCGCGGCCACAACCGCGACCTGCTGCGCGGCATCGTGGACCGCCTCGACGTCAAGGTGGAGATGTCCGGCGGCATCCGCGACGACGAGTCGCTGGCGGCCGCCCTGGCCACGGGCTGCACCCGGGTCAACATCGGCACCGCGGCCCTGGAGGACCCGGACTGGTGCGCGAAGATCATCGCCGAGCACGGCGAGAAGATCGCGATCGGCCTGGACGTGCGCGGCACGACCCTGGCGGCCCGCGGCTGGACCCGCGACGGCGGCGACCTCTTCGAGACCCTGGAGCGCCTGGAGGCGCAGGGGTGCGCCCGCTACGTCGTCACCGACGTCAACAAGGACGGCACCCTGAAGGGCCCCAACCTGGACCTGCTGCGCACCGTGTGCGAGCGCACCGACAAGCCGGTGGTGGCCAGCGGCGGCGTGTCCAGCCTGGAGGACCTGCGCGCCATCGCGGGCCTGGTGCCGCTGGGCGTGGAGGGCGCCATCATGGGCACCGCCCTGTACGAGGGCGCGTTCACGCTCCAGGACGCGCTGGCGACCGTGGCGGCCGACCGATGAGCGTCGCGGTCCGTGTCATCCCCTGCCTGGACGTGGACGCCGGGCGGGTGGTCAAGGGCGTCAACTTCGAGAACCTGCGCGACGCGGGCGACCCGGTGGAGCTGGCCGGGACCTACGACGCGGGGGGCGCCGACGAGCTGACCTTCCTGGACGTGACCGCTTCCAGCGGCGCCCGGGAGACCACCTACGACGTGGTGCGCCGCACCGCCGACGAGGTGTTCATCCCGCTGACCGTGGGCGGTGGGGTGCGCACCACCGAGGACGTGGACCGGCTGCTGCGTGCGGGCGCCGACAAGGTCGGTGTGAACACCGCGGCGATCGCCCGGCCGGAGCTGATCGGGGAGATCGCCGAGCGGTTCGGCCGCCAGGTCCTGGTGCTGTCGGCGGACGTGCGACGGGTGCGGGAGGGCGGTGCGCCCACACCGAGCGGGTTCGAGGTGACCACGCACGGGGGGCGCACGGGCACGGGCACCGACGCCCTGGAGTGGTGCGAGCGCGCGGCCGAACTGGGCGCGGGGGAGATCCTGCTGAACTCGATGGACGCCGACGGCACCAAGCGGGGCTTCGACCTGGAGCTGATCCGGGCGGTGCGGGCCCGTGTGGACGTCCCGCTGATCGCCTCGGGCGGCGCGGGCGCGGTGGAGCACTTCGTCCCGGCCGTGGAGGCGGGCGCCGACGCGGTGCTGGCCGCCACGGTGTTCCACTTCGGCGAGTTCACCATCGCCGACGTCAAGGAGAGCCTGCGAGCGGCGGGCCACCCCGTCCGCTAGACGCGGGTACCCGTGAGGGGCCCGGCGCGCCCGCGCCGGGCCCCTCCGTTCTCCGGGCCTCCCGGGACATCCGCGCCCTCTCGGGGCCGGGTCCCTGTCCGCTTCCTCACACGCTGGACGGAATAGCACCGATCGGCGGCGCGCTGAAACAAACCGGTGGAACCTGTCGGTGCCGCTGGATAGGTTGGCACGGCACGCGCCCCGTGCCCTTCGGCATGCCCGGAGGCGGGGCGCTGTGGACGATCCGCGCCGGGAAGCCCTCCCAGGGGGCGCCCTGCGGCGCGCAAGGAGAACGGGGAGCGCATGGCGCAGGGCACGGCAACCGCGGCAACAGGGAACGAGGAGGAGACCGACGCTTCGACCGCCGCCCACCGGGGGGTGTTCGGCCGGGGAATGAAGGTCTTGTGGACCGCGGCCCGCGCCGAACCCTGGATCTTCTCCGTCGCCGTCATCGGCGCCATGCTGCACGCCGCCGTCACCGTCGGCTCGGCCTCCGTCCTCGGATACCTCACCGACCACACCATCATCCCCGCCTTCGACCAGGGCGCCACCACCACCGCGGCCCTGGTCGGCGCCGCCGCCCTGCTCATGGCGGTCGGCCTGGGCAAGGCCGTCGGCATCGCCATGCGCCGCATGCTCGCCGCCCTCATGCAGTTCCGGCTCCAGGCCCGCTACCGCCGCGCGGTCGCCCGCAAGTACCTCGAACTGCCGCTGTCCTGGCACCACCGCCACCCCACCGGACAGCTGCTGTCCAACGCCAACGCCGACGTCGAGGCCGCCTGGCAGCCGCTCGCCCCGCTGCCCATGGCCGTGGGCAGCGTCTTCATGCTCGTCATCGCCGCGGTCGCGATGCTCGTCACCGACCCGCTGCTCGCCATGGTCGCCTTCGTCGTCTTCCCGCTGCTGGTCGTCGTCAACGTGGTCTTCCAGCGCCGGGTCTCGCCCATGGCCTCCCGCGCCCAGGCGCTGCGCGCCGAGGTCAGCGGCGTCGCCCACGAGTCCTTCGACGGCGCCCTGGTCGTCAAGACCCTGGGCCGGGAGGACACCGAGACCGAGCGCTTCACCGAGTCCGCCCACCGCCTGCGCGACGCCCTCATCCAGGTCGGCCGCATGCGCTCCGTGTTCGACCCCGTCATGGAGTCCCTGCCCAACTTCGGCGTCCTGGCCGTCCTGCTGCTGGGCATGTGGCGGCTGTCCACCGGCGACATCGCCCCCGGCGACCTCGTCCAGATCGCCTTCCTGTTCACCCTGCTCTCCCTGCCCATCCGCTCCTTCGGCTGGATCCTCGGCGACCTGCCCCGCAGCGTCGTCGGCTGGGACCGCGTCCAGTCGGTGCTGCGCTCGGAGGGCTCCATGGGGCACGGCGACCGCACCCTGGAGGACCGCGCCGACGGGATCGCCCTGGCCGCCCGCGGCGTCGTCTTCTCCTACGCCGACTCCTACGACAGCGACGGCCGCGACCTCATGTCCGGCGACACCGACTCCCCCCGCACCACCGTCCTCAACGGCGTCGACCTGGACATCGCCCCCGGCCGCACGGTCGCCCTGGTCGGACCCACCGGTTCGGGCAAGTCCACGCTCACCACCGTCCTCATGCGCCTGGTCGACCCCGACCGGGGCACCGTCTCCTACGACGGCGTCGACGTCCGTGACCTGGCCCGCGACCAGATCCCCCGCAACGCCGCCCTCGTCCCGCAGAGCACCTTCGTGTTCGAGGACACCGTCCGCGGCAACATCACCCTGGGCGAGGACATCGGCGACGAACGCGTGTGGGAGGCCCTGCGCCTGGCCCGCGCCGACGGGTTCGTCGCCGAACTCGACGGCGGCCTGGACGCGCCCCTGGGGGAGAAGGGCACCACCCTGTCCGGAGGCCAGCGCCAGCGCCTGGCCCTGGCCCGCGCCGTGGTCCGCGACCCGCGGCTGCTCATCCTGGACGACGCCACCTCCGCCGTCGACCCCCAGATCGAGGCCCAGATCCTCGCCGGGCTGCGCGAACGCGACACCTCCGCCACCGTCCTCGTCGTCGCCTACCGCCGCGCCACCATCGAGCTCGCCGACGAGGTCGTCTACCTCGAACGCGGCCGCGTCCTGGCCCGCGGCACCCACACCGAACTCCTGGAGACCTCGCCCGGCTACAACCGGCTCGTGACCGCCTACGAGCGCGCCTCCGCCGAGAACGACGCCGCGCGCGCACCCGTCCCGGAGGGCCCGGCCCCCGTCGACCCCACCCGCCGAGCCGCGGTCCGCGGCGACGACCTCACCGAGGAGACGAGTCGATGAGCGCACCCGCACCCACCCGAGAGGACGAACGGGAACCGGCGGGCCCCGCCGAGGCATCCGGCCGCGCCGACTCCTCGGTGTCCCTGCACCGGTCCACCGGCTCGGCCATGGACACCCTCAGGCGCGGCCTGAGCCTGTCCCCGGAGTTCGCCAGAGGACTCTGGCTCACCCTGGCCTTCGCGGTGGTCGCCACCGTCGGCAAGGTCGTCGTGCCCATCGCCGTCCAGCAGATCATCGACAACGGCATCACCTCCGCGGGCGGCCCCGACCTGGGCTTCGTCACCCGCATGGTCACCGTCTGCGCGGGCCTGCTGCTCGTCACCATGGTCTGCTCGTACCTGATGAACGTGCGCCTGTACAAGGCCACCGAGTCGGGGCTGGCGACCCTGCGGCGCAAGGCCTTCCGGCACGTCCACGACCTGTCCGTCCTCACCCAGAACAGCGAGCGCAAGGGCGCCCTGGTCTCCCGCGTCACCAGCGACGTCGACCAGATCAGCACGTTCATGCAGTGGGGAGGCATGCTCCTCATCGTCAGCGCCGGGCAGCTGCTCATCGCCACCACCCTCATGGCGGTCTACTCCTGGCAGCTGACCATCGTGGTGTGGGTGTGCTTCCTGCCGCTGCTGTTCGGGGTGCGCTGGCTCCAGAGGCTGCTGTCCAGGGCCTACCTGAAGGTCCGCGAGAACACCGGCGACATGCTCGGCGTGATCGGCGAGACCGTCATGGGCGCCGCCGTCATCCGCGCCCACGGCACCGAGGAGCGCACCGCCCGCCGCATCGACACCAGCGTGACGGCGACCCGCCGCTCCCAGGTGCGCGCCCAGCGGCTGTCGGTGGCGGTGTCCCCCTTCGCGGAGATCGTCTCGGCCGTCGGCAACACCGCCGTGGTCCTGCTCGGCGTGTGGCTGGGCCTGGACGGGGACCTCACCGCCGGCCGCCTCATCGCGTTCCTGTTCCTGATGACCCTGTTCATCCAGCCGATGATGATGGCCACCGAGATCTTCAACGAGGCGCAGAACGCCATCGCGGGCTGGCGCCGCGTCCTGGGCGTGCTCGACACCGTCCCCGACATCTCCGACCCGGGCGAGGCCGGGACGGTGCTGCCGCGCGGGCCGGTGCGCGTCGACTTCGACCGGGTCACCTACTCCTACCCGGACGGGCCCGTCGTCCTGGACGACGTGTCGGTGACGGTCGAGCCGGGCACCCGGATCGCCGTCGTCGGGGAGACCGGGTCCGGCAAGACCACGTTCGTCAAGCTCCTCACCCGGCTGATGGACCCCGACCGGGGCACCGTCCTGCTCGACGGCACGGACCTGCGCGAGATCGCGTTCTCGTCCCTGCGCGGCCGGGTCGTCATGGTCCCCCAGGAGGGGTTCCTCTTCGACAGCTCCCTGGGCGACAACATCCGCTTCGCCCGCCCCGAGAGCACCGACACCGAACTGCGCACCGCCATCGCCGACCTGGGCCTGGACGAGTGGCTGGACAGCCTCGCCCACGGCCTGGACACCCCGGTGGGCCAGCGCGGCGAGTCGCTGTCCGCGGGGGAGCGCCAGCTCGTCGCCCTCATCCGCGCCTACGTCGCCGACCCCGACCTGCTGGTCCTGGACGAGGCCACCTCGGCGGTCGACCCGCACACCGAGATGCGCATCCAGCGCGCCCTGGACCGGCTCACCCGGGGCCGCACCTCCGTGGCGATCGCCCACCGCCTGTCCACGGCCGAGGCCGCCGACCGGGTCCTGGTGTTCGACGACGGACGCATCGTGCAGAGCGGCTCCCACACCGAGCTGGTGTCCCGCCCGGGCGTCTACGCCGACCTGTACGCCTCCTGGGTGCACTCCTCGGCGTGAGCACCGCCGCACCCCGCGGTCACCGGCCGGACTCCCGCCACAGGTGGGCGGCGACCAGGCCGGGGACCGCGGTCTCCGCGAGGAGGGCGACGTCGGGGTCGGTGTCGCCCGGGTAGCGCACGGTCAGCTCCGCCCCCGGCACGCTCTCGCGCCCGGGGGTGGGGCCCACCGCGACGAACCGGCCCCGCAGCTGCCCCAGGTGCTCGGAGAACCGCTCGTCGTAGGCGGACCCGGCGAACAGCAGCGCCCGGTAGTCGGTGACCGCGGCCAGGTACCGGTCGGTGTGCGACCACTCCCCGGTCTCGCAGGTGTGCGCCACCGCCACCGGGCCCTTGCGCAGCAGCTGGGCGCCCTGCACCGCCGACGCCGTGCGTTCGGCGGGCGCCACCAGGTGCACGCCGTGCGGGGACGCCAGCGCCCGCGCCGCCTCGGGCACCCAGGTGTGCGCGGACGACAGCAGCGCCTCCACCGCGTTGGCCGACCGGCGCAGCAGGCTGGGCAGGTTGCGGCTGTCGCCCACCACCGGCGCCCCCAGCCGGTGGCCCAGCAGCAGCGCCAGCCCCAGCGCGTGCTGGTAGGCGCGGCAGCCCAGCCCGGCCTGCTCGGGTCCGGCGTGCAGCGGCACCAGCAGGTCCGCGTAGCGCGCCACCACCGCGTCGGCCCCGGCCGCCAGCACCACCACGGGGGAGCGGCCCACGTACCGGTCCAGGACCGTGCACAGCTCGCGCTGCCCGCCGCCCAGGCTCACGCCCACCACCAGGGTCTCCGGGCCGGCCGGCGGCTCCTGGGCGGACGCCGAGGAGTCCGCGACCGCGCCGATGCCCGCCAGCCGCAGCCGGGCCGCCGCCACCTCGCACACGCCCCGGGCCGCCCCGATCCCCAGGAAGCGCACGGCGGCGGGTTCGTCGTCCAGCAGTACCGGCAGCGCCGCGAAGGGGTCCCACCGGGGGAACCGCTCGGCCAGCGCGTTCAGGGCGGCGGGCATCCCCGCCAGGTCGGCGGACAGGGCCTGGGCCGTCACGGGAACCCCCACATCCGTTCGTGTGCTCGCGCCGCCCGGCCGGGCGGCTCCGGCCACGCACTCTAGGCCACCCGCGGCCCGCACTGGACACGCCCCGGTTACACGGGGCCGACGGGCGGCCATAACCTGGGGGGCATGAGCGTCACCAGCCTCGACCCGGCCATCGCCGCCCGCCTCAAACGAACCGAGGACGGACTCGTCCCCGCCGTCGTGCAGCAGCACGACACGGGCGAGGTCCTCATGCTCGCCTGGATGGACGACGAGGCCCTGCACCGCACCCTCACCACCGGGGCGGCCACCTACTGGTCGCGCAGCCGCGGCGAGTACTGGGTCAAGGGCGCCACCTCAGGCAACACCCAGCGTGTGGTGTCGGTCGCGCTGGACTGTGACGGCGACACCCTGCTGGTCGCGGTGGACCAGACCGGCGCGGCCTGCCACACCGGCGACCGCACCTGTTTCGACGCGGGGCGCCTGCTGTGACCCCGCACACGCCGGACCAGCGGTCCGCCGACGGCCCGCAGGAGGCCACCGCGGCGCCCGCCGCCCCGGCCGCCCGGCGCGCCGGGCGCGAGTTCGCCGCGGCCGCCCTCGGCCTGGCCGCGGGGGCCGGGCTGCTGCTCGCCTCCGCCGGGCGCGTCTGGGCCGCCGGCGACCTCACCGCCGCCGGACCGGTCGCGCCCGCGCCCGTCGAGATCACCGGCGGCGACCTCACGGGCGCCCTCGCCGGGATCGGCTGGGCCGCCCTGGCGGGCATCGCCGGGCTCTACGCCGCCCGCGGGTGGGCGCGCCGCCTCGTCGGCGCCCTGCTCGCGCTGGGCGGCGGCTACGCCCTGGCCGCCGTCGCCGCCGCCGTGCGCCCCGGGGCGCTGACCGGGGCCGCCGACACGGCCGCCGCCGCGGGCACCGCCCGCGCCGCCGGGACGCCCGACCTGCTCGCGGCCGGCCCGGCCATGGCGGCCGCGGGCGCCGCCCTGATCCTGCTGGCCGGAGTACTGGCGCTGGTGCGGTCCCCTGCCTGGCCCGGTATGGGCACCCGGTACGATCGGGACGCCGCACCGCGCGCGAACCCCACCGGCACACCCGCCGACCTGTGGAAATCGCTGGACGCGGGTGACGACCCCACACTCGACGCCCCCGGTGGCGCCACGGCTCCCGCCCGGTCCGCGGGCGGTGCCGCGACCGGGGACGGCACCGAACCCGCACCGCCGACCGAGGGGTCGGCCGACTCGAAGGAGAAGCCCTGATGTCCGCTGACGAACACCACGACGACCACGGCAACACCGTGTCCGCCTGGTTCCTCACCGTCTCCTGGATCGTGGCCTGGACGGTGGCGGCCGCCGCCATCATCTTCGGCGGCGACCTCATCACCTGGACCGCGATCGGCCTGGGCGCCAGCGTGGTCCTGGCCGTGGTGGCCGGTGTGATGAAGAAGGCGGGCCTGGGCCGCAAGGAGCCGCGCCCGGTGCCGCCGACCCGCGAGGAGTGGGAGAGCGCCGCCAAGAAGGTCGACGCCTAGGCGTTCTCTGGATGCCGTCCCGCTCCGCGGGGGTGTGCGAGGCGCCGGCGGGGTTCTGGAGGCCCGGAGGGGATGTCCCCGTAGGGCCGAAGGTTCCCGCCTTCCAGGGGCGCCGAACGCGAACCGACGCGGAGCGGAGGTTCGAAAGAACACGGCCCAGCCCTCCGCATGCCCCCGTGCACGCCCCGCCCCGCGGGGCCTTTCGGCCACATCCGGACAGAACCGGAGAATCCCCAGCTCACAACGACTGAGTAACGGAAAATGGACGAAGGTCCCATGGGGCGGGTAGATTCACTTCACCGGCCGTGACAGCCGTCCAGGCCGACTGGTGGAACGTCCCCCCGGTCTGGCAACATGCGAAGTCGCCCGCGGCGTGACCGCGTCGGTGCTCCGACCCTGCCAATCGTCGGGCCCCGTGTGCCCTGCCGCACGCCGCGAGCCGAAAAACCCTTGTCCTCATTCTGGAAAGTTGTTCCCATGAGCTATGGTCCCCCGCCCCCCGCAGGCCCCGGCGGCTACGGCCCGCCCCCCGGTGGCGGCGGCTACGGCCCGCCCCCCGGCTCCACCCCGCCCGACAACGGCCTCACCTGGGCCATCGTCGCCATCTTCTGCTGCTGGCCGTTCGCCATCCCGGCGATCATCAACGCCAACAAGGTCAACGACCTGTGGAACCGCGGCGACCAGGCCGGCGCTATGGAGGCCCAGGCCCAGGCCAAGAAGTGGACCAAGATCGCCTTCATCCTCGGCGGCATCTGGGTCGCCCTCTGGGTGCTCTACGTGATCGTCGTGATGATCATCGGCATCGGGGCCGCCGCCTCCACGCCGAGCTACTACTAGTAGTCCCGTCACCTCGCATCCCCTTCCGCCCCTGTGCGCCCCGTGCGCCCAGGGGCGGACTCGCCTCCCCACCCCGAGCGACGCCTAAGCTGGTTCACGTGCAGCCCGAACAGACCGACCACAGCCCCGGAGAGCCGGGAGCCGCCGGACACGCGCAGCCCTCCCGCGGGCAGCGGATCCTGGGCCGGCTCCACCGCGTCCCGGCACCCCTCTGGCCCCTGGGTGCGGGAGCCGCCTTCCTCGCCGGGGCCACCCTGCTCCACTTCGTGAGCCCGAACGAGCCGGGCAACTACCCCACCTGCCCCTGGCTGATGCTGACCGGCACGTTCTGCCCCGGCTGCGGGACCATGCGGGCCATCGCGCTCACCACCCACGGGGACATCCTGGGAGCCGTCAGCATGAACCCCCTGCTGGCCCTGCTCGTCCCCTACATCCTGTGGGCGTACGTCCGCTGGATCGCCGCCACGATCCGCCCCCCCAAGGCGCCCCCCAGACCCACACCGCTCTGGTTCCTGTGGGCACTCACGATCACCATCACGGTCTACTGGGTGGCCCGGAACCTGCCCTGGTTCTCCTTCCTCGCCCCGGGGACACCGCTGTTCCCCGGATGGTGACCGGCACCCGTCCGGACTCCTTCCTCACACCAGAGTCGAAAGGCCCACCACATGAGCTACCCACCGTCCGGCGGCTACGGCCCGCCCACCGGAGGTTACGGACCGCCCCCCGGTGGATACGGCGGCCCGGCCCAGCCCCCGCCCTCCGGCCCGCCGAAGAACTACATGGTCCACAATATCCTCGGCATCTTCGGCTGCACGATCATCGGTGTCATCGGCCTCATCTTCTCCCTGCAGGTGAACAGCAAGTGGCAGTCGGGGGACTACGCGGGCGCCGAGGAGTCGGCCAAGGTCGCCAAGATCATGGGCATCATCAGCCTGATCGGCTTCATCCTCATGATCCTGGTGGTCGTGTTCTACGTGATCCTCATGATCATCGGATTCGCGATGATCGGCACCGCCGAGTACTCCACCTACTGACCGCCGGGGTACCGCCCGCGCGTTCCCGTACGTAACCGGACGAGCAGCGCGGCGCCCTCCCCGCCGGACGCATCCTCCGCCCCCGCCACACGCCGTGTGCGCGGGGGCGAGGGCGTTCCCGGCCCGGGGGGTCGATACGATGAGCGCACACGGTGCGACGGCGGCACGGCCGCCCGCACCCCGCGGCCCGCCCTGCGGTGCGAGCGCCGCGACCGGCCACGACGATAGGGAGCGGTAACCACGTGAGCGTGCTCGACGAGATCCTCGACGGAGTACGCGCCGACCTGGCCGAGCGGCAGGAGACCCTGCCCCTGGACGAGCTCAAGGAGCAGGCCGCGTCGGCGCCCACCCCGAAGGACGCCGAAGCCGCCCTGCGCCGTCCCGGCGTCCACGTCATCGCCGAGGTCAAGCGCGCCAGCCCCTCCAAGGGCCCGCTGGCGGCCATCACCGACCCCGCCGCCCTGGCCCGCGACTACGAGGCGGGCGGCGCCGCCCTCATCAGCGTCCTCACCGAGCAGCGCCGCTTCAACGGCAGCCTCGCCGACCTGCGCGCCGTCGCCCGCGCCGTCGACACCCCGCTGCTGCGCAAGGACTTCGTCGTCAGCTCCTACCAGCTGTGGGAGGCCCGCGCCTTCGGCGCCTCCGCGGTCCTGCTCATCGTCGCCGCCCTGCCCCAGGAGGCCCTGGTCTCCCTGGTCGAGCGGGCCCGCTCCCTGGGCCTGATGCCGCTGGTGGAGGTCCACGACGAGGACGAGGTGGACCGCGCCCTGGCCGCCGGCGCCACCGTCATCGGCGTCAACGCCCGCAACCTCAAGACCCTGGAGGTCGACCGGGACACCTTCGCCCGGATCGCCCCCCGCATCCCCTCCGACATCGTCAAGATCGCCGAGTCCGGCATCCGCGGGCCGCACGACCTGCTGGCCTACGCCGGTGCCGGCGCCGGAGCCGTCCTCGTCGGCGAGAGCCTGGTGCGCGGCCGCAACCCGCGCGAAGCCGTCGCCGACCTGGTCACCGCGGGGGCCCACCCCGCCCTGCGGGACCGGAACTAGGGGACGGACGGCTCCATGGGAGGAACGACGGCGCACACCGCCATCACGGCCCGTACCGGCCGCCGATGGCGATGGCTCTAGGGAACCCGCCGCGCACCGTGCGCGCCCGCGGGTTCCCGTCGCCGCGTTGACCCACGTCAGAAACGCGCCGCGGGCCCAGGACACGCCGCGGCGCACGGAACGGTCGACGCGCGCACCCCTCCCGTGCGCCGCACGACGGGGGGTGGGCCGTCGGCCCCGCATCCCGAAGGACAGTCCCATGAGCCACGATCCGCAGCTGCCCGACGAGCGCGGGCACTACGGCCGCTTCGGCGGCCGCTTCGCCCCCGAGGCGCTCATCGCCGCCCTCGACGAGGTCGAGACCGAGTGGGAGAAGGCCCGCCAGGACCCGGCCTTCCAGGCCGAGCTGGCCGCACTCCTCAAGGACTACACCGGCCGCCCCAGCGCCCTCAGCGAGGCGCGCAACTTCTCCGAGCACTGCGGCGGCGCCCGCATCCTGCTCAAGCGCGAGGACCTCAACCACACCGGCTCGCACAAGATCAACAACGTGCTGGGCCAGGCCCTGCTCACCAAGCGCATGGGCAAGACCCGCGTCATCGCCGAGACCGGCGCCGGCCAGCACGGGGTGGCCACCGCCACCGCCTGTGCCCTGATGGGCCTGGAGTGCGTCATCTACATGGGCGAGGAGGACACCCGCCGCCAGGCCCTCAACGTCGCCCGGATGCGGATGCTCGGCGCCGAGGTCGTCCCGGTGACCATCGGCAGCCGCACCCTCAAGGACGCCATCAACGAGGCGTTCCGCGACTGGGTCGCGAACGTGGACCGCACCCACTACCTGTTCGGTACGGTCGCCGGTCCCCACCCGTTCCCGAAGCTGGTCCGCGACCTGCACTTCGTGGTGGGCGCGGAGGCCCGCGAGCAGGTCCTGGAGAGGATCGGCCGGCTGCCCGACGCGGTGGCCGCCTGCGTGGGCGGCGGCTCCAACGCCATGGCGATCTTCGCGGCGTTCATCCCCGACGCCTCGGTGGCCCTGTACGGGTTCGAGGCGGGCGGCGACGGCGCCGACACCCCGCGGACCGCCGCCTCCATCAGCTCCGGCAGCCCGGGCGTGTTCCACGGCGCCCGCACCTTCGTCCTCCAGGACGAGTACGGGCAGACCCTGCCCAGCCACTCCATCTCCGCCGGCCTGGACTACCCGGCGGTGGGCCCCGAGCACGCCCACCTCGCCGACACCGGCCGGGCGAACTACGAGGCGGTCACCGACGCCGAGGCCATGGAGGCCTTCCGGCTGCTGTGCCGCACCGAGGGCATCATCCCGGCCATCGAGAGCGCCCACGCCCTGGCCGGGGCCCGCAGGCTGGGGGAGCGGCTGGGCCCCGACGCGGTGGTCCTGGTGAACCTCTCCGGGCGCGGCGACAAGGACGTGGACACCGCGGCCGCCTACTTCGGCCTGATCGACGGTAAGGACGAGGCGTGATGACGACCCTGCAGAGCAAGCTCGCCCAGGCCCGCGCCCAGGGCCGGGCCGCCCTCATCGGCTACCTCCCGGCCGGGTTCCCCGACGTGGAGTCCTCGATCAGGGTCATCGGGGCCATGGTCGAGGGCGGCTGCGACGTCATCGAGGTGGGCCTGCCCTACTCCGACCCGATGATGGACGGCCCCACCATCCAGCGGGCAGCCGACGCCGCCCTGGCGGCGGGGACCACCACCGACGACGTGTTCCGGGTGGTGGAGGCGACCGCGGCGACGGGGGCGGCGGCCGTGGTCATGTCGTACTGGAACCCGATCGAGCGCTACGGAGTGGAGCGCTTCGCCGGGAACCTCGCCAAGGCGGGCGGGGCGGGGGTCATCACCCCCGACCTGATCCCCGAGGAGGCACAGGAGTGGACGGCGGCCTCCGACACCGCCGGCCTGGACCGGATCTTCCTGGTGGCGCCGTCCTCCACCGACCGGCGGCTGGCGCTGACCACGCGGGCGTGCAGCGGGTTCGTGTACGCGGCGTCGCTGATGGGGGTGACGGGGACGCGCACCCAGGTGGCCGACACCGCGGAGGCGCTGGTGCGGCGCACCCGCGAGGCCACCCGCGAGTCGGGGCTGCCGATCTGTGTGGGCCTGGGCATCTCCACGGGGGCACAGGCCGCGGAGGTGGCCGCCTACGCGGACGGGGTGATCGTCGGCGCCGGGTTCTGCCAGCGGGTGCTGGACGCCCCGGACCTGGAGACGGGGCTCATCGCGGTGACGTCGTTCGCCGAGGAGCTGGCGGCGGGCGTCCGGTCCCGCTGACCGGGCCCTTGGGCACGGCCCGGGGGCCTTCGGGCACCGGCCGCGGGCCGTCCCCTGCACGGGGGCGGCCCGTTCCGCGTTCTCACCGGTCAAGGACCGGGTTAAGAAGGTTAAGCCGGTGAGAATCGGGTGAGAAGGGGCCCCGGATCGCCCGGAAACGCCGCGCGCGCGGGCCTCGCGGTGGTGTGATGGGGAGGTGACGGACGCCGGGGTCCGCGCGCCGCTCACCCCGGTCCCAGCGCCCGGGGTCATCGGGTGATCACAGCCGGTAGGATCTGCGTGGTCACTGAGAGCGATTTCTCAGGCGCGGAGTGCGACAATCCAGCCCCCGAACCCCGAAGGCCCACCCCTATGGACACAACCGACGAAACCCCCGCCCCCGCTTCGGCCTCCGCCCCCCGGGCGCGCTGGGCCGCCGCCCAGCCCTGGATCACCCTCGCCTGCCGCCTCGCCCTCGCGGGGATCCTCATCTACGCGGCCGTCTCCAAGTACCCGCCCGCGCTCTCCGTCCAGGCAGTGGAGGCCTACGACCTCTTCCCCCACGAGATCGCCCGCCTCATCGGCTACACCCTCCCCCTCTTCGAGCTCGCCCTGGCCGTCCTGCTCCTGCTGGGCCTGGCCACCCGCTTCACCGGAGCCGTCACCGCGCTGCTCATGGTCGCCTTCATCGCCGGGATCCTCTCGGCCATGGCCCGCGGCCTGAGCATCGACTGCGGCTGCTTCGGAGGCGGCGGCGCCGTCGACCCCGGCGAGACCACCTACGGCCTCTCCATCGCCCGAGACATCGGCTTCGCCGCCCTGGGGGCCTTCATCGCCCTGTGGCCCCGCTCACCCCTCGCCCTGGACCGCCCGCTCGGCCTCTTCCGCTGAGCCGCGGCCCACGACCACCCCGACCAGGAACAGAAGGAACACCACCATGGGGAGCGAAGCGCGCAAACGCGCCCGTGAACGGCTCAAGGAACAGCGGGCCAAGGAGAAGAAGGCCGCCGCCCGGCGCCGGAACCTCATCGTCGTCGGCGCCGCCGCCGCCGTCATCGTCCTCATCGTCGGAATCGGCTACGCCGTCCTCAACTCCGACCGCGGCGAGGGCTACACCGGCCCCCTGGCGGCCCAGACGGTCCAGGAGGACGGCAGCGTCGTCATGGCCGACGACGGAGTCGAGGCGCCCGTCGTCGAGGTCTACGCCGACTACCAGTGCCCCGCCTGCCGCCAGTTCGAGCTCACCAACGGCGACCTGCTCAAACAGCGCTCCGCCGAGGGCGAGGCCATCGTCCACTTCCGCCCGGTGAGCATCTTCGCCCAGCAGCAGGTCCCCATCAGCAGCAACTCCCTGCGCGGCGGCGCCGCCGCCCGCATCGCCGCCGACCACGGCGTCTTCGTCGAGTACAACGACCTATTGTTCGAGAACCAGCCCACCGAGGGTCGCGAGGGCTTCTCCACCGACGAGCTCCGGCGGTGGTTCGCCGACCTGGACACCACCGCCGGGCAGCAGGAGGAGTTCGGCGCGCGGCTGGAGGAGGAGGACGCCGTCGTCACGGAGTTCACCGAGGAGTTCCTGCCCGCCCTCACCGAGGACGCCGTGGACCAGATCGGCCAGGAGACCCTGGGCACCATGGTCCTCACCGACCTGCTGGCCTGGGGCGCAGACAACGGCCACGACCCGTCGTTCCTCGACGGCACCTACACCGGCGAACTCATCGACGCCACCGGCGACGCCTACACTCGCTACAGCGGAGACAACGCCTTCCGCGGCACCCCCTCCGTCTACCTCAACGGCGTCCTGCTCGACAACAACACCGCCATGACGGTCCGGGGGCTCTCCGAGGCCATCGCCTCGGCCGACCCCGGTAAGGTCGAGACCCAGCCGTTGGGCGACGGGGGTGACGTGCAGTAGCACCCCTGAAGACACCCCCCGCACGCGGGGCGAACCCGAGAGCAGAGCAGTGACACTGTCGTCGACAGCCATCGAGGGCGCGGCCACCACCGGCCGCGCCCTCGCGGCCATCCCCAGCCCGCAGGTGAACTCGATCCCGATCGGGCCCCTGGAGATCCACTTCTACGCACTGTGCATCCTGGCCGGCGTCATCGTCGCCGTCCTGTGGAGCGAACGCCGCTGGAAGGCGATGGGCGGCGAGCCCGGCACCATCCTCGACATGGCGGTGTGGGCGGTCATCCTCGGCCTCGTCGGAGGCCGCCTCTACCACGTCATCAGCGACGCGCAGCTGTACTTCGCCGAGGGCCGCGAACCCATCCGCGCCCTCTACGTGTGGGAGGGCGGCCTGGGCATCTGGGGCGCCATCCCGATGGGCGCCCTCGGCGTGTGGCTGGTCGCCCGCAAGCGCGGCCTGTCGATGTCCAAGCTCTCCTTCGCCATCGCCCCCACCATCCCGCTGGCCCAGGCCATCGGCCGCTGGGGCAACTACTTCAACCAGGAGCTGTTCGGCCGCCCCACCGACCTCCCCTGGGCCGTGGAGATCTCCCCCTACCCCGAGGGCCACCTGCGCCCCGGCATGGAGTTCGGCGTCAGCACCTACCACCCGACCTTCCTCTACGAGTCCCTGTGGTGCCTGGGCCTGGCGGCCCTGCTCGTCTGGGCCGGACGCCGCTTCGAGGCCTCCCTCCAGGGCGGGCGCCTGTTCGCCCTGTACATCATGGGCTACTGCGTCGGCCGGTTCTGGATCGAGTACCTGCGCGTCGACCCCGCCAACGACTTCCTCGGCCTGCGCCTGAACAACTGGACCTCCGTCCTGGTCTTCCTCGGCGCCCTGGCCTACTTCGTCTGGGCGGGCCGCCGCCTGGACTCCTTCTCCACCGCGGTCGTGCCCCACGGCGCCGACGCCGGAACCCAGGTGTTCGGGCCCACCGCCGACGGTGAGATGGGTAACGACAGCACCGTCTACAGCACCGCCGACACGGGGGATTCCGACCTCGGGACCTCGGGAGGCGACGCGGGGACGGAATACCACCCGAGCCCGGAGCGATCTAGTAGCGAGGGCTCGACCTCGAACGATGAGGGAACCGATTCCGGGGCGAAGCCCGAGTAGACACGGGGACAGGACGCATGCCCGCCACCTGGGCGGGTGCGGCGCCCGCGCACGACATCCACATCCACACCCACGAGGGTGACGACGTGCCCGCACGTGCCCCCGTACCTTTCGAGCAGACCACGGGTTGACGATTGAGAAAGACCGTGAGCAGAGCCGAGTCCGGATCCGGCCGTAGAGGCCGACGCGGCGGCACCCGCCGCGCCGACACCGGCCCCATCCGAGACCGCGCCGACGACTACGGCCACGACGAGGAGTACGACTACGACCCGGAGGAGGACTACTCCGCCGAGTACGGTCACACCCCCGTCGAGGACACCGGGCCCGCCGAGGAGACCGGCGAACGGGCCGGCCGCGGCCGGGGACGCCGCCGGGGCGCCCGCCGGGCCGCCGCGGCCGGGGACGCCGGGAAGGGCGGGGTCAAACGCGTGTCCGCGTTCTCCGCCTCCGCGATCAAGAAGGTGTCGGTCCTGGGCGACCGGCCCAACCAGATCGTGTACACCCTCGCCGAACAGAGCAAGCGCAAACGCGGCACCGTGGTGCTGGGCGTCCTCAGCGGCGCCTTCGCCCTCGCCCTGCTGGCGCTGCTGGGACTGCTGTCCTACCAGCTCTTCACCGGCGCGGGCGGCACGGCGTCCGGAGGCGACAGCACCGTCGTCGCCCCGCCCGAGGGCCACAGCACCCTCAGCCCGCAGCTGTACATGTCCAACCCCAACCGGGAGGACGTGTTCGGCCCCATCGACGAGCGCCCCGAGGGCCTGGAGCCGATGACCCAGGAGGCGGTGTTCGGCCCCGTCCAGGAGATCGAACTGGACGACATGAAACTGGAGCTGCGCGACGGCACGGTCACCGACTCCTGCACCTCCCTGGTGTGGGGCGACGACCTGGGCCAGAGCCTCATCGACGGCGGCTGCGTCAACGCCGCCTCGGGCGTCTACACCGACGCCGACGAGGACCACGTCGCCCAGGTCACCCTGTTCGACCTGGCCGACGCCGCCGCCGCCGCCGAGGTCGAGACCGCCCTGGACCCGACCAACGCCGAGACCGGCGCCGGGTTCCTGCTCAGCCGCACCAACGACGAGATCCCCGGCCTCCAGGAGGGCTACAGCGAGGCGACCGCCCAGGTCATGGGCCACTACCTGGCGGTGTTCTGGGTGGCCCGCACCGACGGCAGCCCGCCCGGGGACGACACCGACCTGGCGACGGTCAGCGTGGCGTCCATGAACGCGGTCCCCTACGTCTACAACGAGGTGATCGCCGCCCAGGCGCAGCAGGAGTAGCCGCGGGGGACCACCCCCGCGCGACACCCTCAGGCGAACGGCCGTGCCTCCAGCACGGCCGTTCGCGCTCCCCGGACGTCCCGATAGGATCTCGGACAGATCGACCGGCCCTGCCACGGCCGGGCCGAGCGGGGCGCGCGCACCGCTCCCGGGGCGCTCCCCGGCCCCCGCCGCGCCCCCGCCGAGCGCAATCGGGTCCACCGCGCACACGCGGGACCGTCATCCGAGGAAAGGTCCACTGGGTGTCCCCTTCTGAAGCGTCGGCGTCCGGAACAGCGGGACGCCGGAGGAAGAACAGCGAACCCGACGACACCGGGCGCGCCTCCCGCGCGGGCGCGAGCCGCCGCCGCGCCGGAGGGCGCCGCAAGCAGGAGCCCAAGCGGTCGGGCCGGCTCATCGGCATCGTCGCGGGCGTCCTCGTGGCCGCCCTCGTCGGCCTGGGCGTCGTCCTCTACCTCGACCGGGCGGACGGGGGTGCCGCGGACGGGCCCCCGCCGCAGACCCGGCCGGTCACCTACAGCGTCGAGGACGTCGGGGACAACGACATGAACACGGTCCTGGGCACCCGCGAACTCGACGGCCGCCCCCTCAACGAGGGCGAGCTGTTCGGCGACCGCAGCGCCGAGATCTCCAGCCGGGGCCTGGAGTTCACCCTGCGCGACTCCGAGCTCTCGGAGGACTGCGCCGCCGCCGTGTGGGGCGAGGAGGTCGTCCGGGCCCTCGCCGACGCAGGCTGCACCCAGGTCGGCCGGGCCACCTACGTCGGCGACTCCTACTTCGGGGTGACGGCGATCTTCAACCTCGACGACGTCGAGGGCAGCCGCGCCGTGGCCGCGTCCATGGCCGAGCCCGACACCCCCGCGGGGGAGGAGCCGCCCGCCGACGCCCCCCGGCCCGGTTTCGTGATCCCGCCCTCGGGCGCCGACCCGTTCGACCGCCTGGGCTCGGGCTACAGCTCCGCGGAGGCCACGGTCAGCGGCCACTACCTGGTGGTGGTGTGGGTGCAGCCCACCGACTCGGAGTCCGTGGACCAGCGGGTGAGCCTGGCCAGCCCCATCGTGACGCTGAGCAACTTCCGCGACCCGCTGTACCGGCGCCTGGTCAACCTCCGCGAGGACGAGCCCACCGCCGGCACCGGCACGGACACGGGCACCGAGGAAGCGGTGCCCGGGAGCTGACCCGCGCCCGGGGCCGCGCCGTGCGCGGCCCCGGGCACGCCTCACCCCAGGGCCGCCCACACCGCCGCGGCCGCTTCCCGCAGCTCGGCGAACCGGTGCCCGGGCAGGTCCAGCAGGGTGTGGCCGGCCACCCACGCGGGGGCCTCGGACACCGCCAGCCGGGCCGTCCGCTTGTTCACCGGGAGCCCCTCCTCCCGGCCCACCCGGAGCGCCCCGGCGCGCAGCACCGACGTCAGCGTCCCGTGGGCGTGCTCCTGGACGTGCACCAGCAGCCGCTCCACCGGATCCTGGGCCCGGGGCGCCGCGGACAGCCGCACCGCGGTCAGCGACGGGTCGCCGAAACCGCGCAGGAACCGCACCCGGAACCGCGGCTCCACCAGCGCCCGCAGCTCCGCCTGGCCGCGCTCGTCGCGCACGCACGCCGCCGATGACGGCACCAGCAGGTACCCGCCCCCACCGGGGCAGGCCAGTGCCGCGCGCGCCGCGATCCGCTCCCAGCCGCCGGTCAGGTCCACCACCGGCGGCCCCGACAGCGGTACCGGCGCCTCCAGCCACGTGGCCAGCCGCACCCGCCCCGACCCGGGCAGCACCGCCGGAGGCCAGGCGCCCACCGGTACCGGCGCCGTCCCGGAGTCGTCGGCCGCCCGCTCCAGCGCGGCGCGGGCCCGCTCCTCGTCCAGGACCCCCCTGGCCTCCTTGGCGTTGACGCCCTGGCTGTAGACGCGGGCGCCGCTCTCCGCGGCCGGGGCGGGAGTGCGCGTCAGCGGCCGCAGCACGTACAGGTCCGAGGCGGCCCCGATGGACTCGGCGCCGTCGTAGCGGTGGAAGTCCGGCCACACGGCCTCCAGGGCCAGGTCCATCCGCAGCAGCCGCGCCTGGGTGGCGGCGGCCAGCCGGGGCGTGGTCTCGGCGACCCCGTAGGCGACCAGCACCCGGCCCCTGCGCGGGTCGGCCATCCCCTCCAGGCCGCGGCGGACGAACAGCTCCACCCCGTCGGGGGTGTAGGGCGGGTCGGTGAACACCAGGTCGGCGCCGCCCCGCAGCCCCGGCGGCAGGCCCAGCCGCAGGTCGGCGTGGTGGGTGCGCACGTCCAGCCCCAGCCGTTCGGAGACGGCGTCGATGTGGGCGAGCACCCGCTCGTCGATGTCGACCACGCGGACGTGTGCTCCCGGGCGCACCAGGGCCAGGGCGACCGAGGTGAGGTCGTGGTCGCCCACGCACAGCACGGTCCGGTCGACGAGGTCGAACCGGGTGGCCAGGAACAGCGCCCGGCGCAGTGCGGTGTCGGCGGTCGCGGTGACGTGGTCCAGGTCCAGGTCGGCGGCGGGCCCCTGGGCGATGGCGCGGGCGATCTCCGCCGCGGCGTGCGTGTACCGGGGCGCCAGGTGCGCCACCGGGTCGGCGAGGGCGTCCCCGGCCGCGCCGGCGTAGTCGTCGGGGCGGGCCAGCCGCACCCGGTCGCCATCGGGTTCGCGCACCGCCTCCCCGGCCTCCACCAGGTGCTCCAGCAGCGCCACCACCAGGACGCGGGCCACGGCGGTGTCCCGCACCAGGTCGTCGGTCCTCCGGTACCGGCCGTCGGAGAGCGCGGCGAGCACGGCGCGCAGCCGGGGAGCGTCCACCCCGTGGGCGCGCAGGGCCCGCTGTGCCGCCTCGGGCAGGGGCGGGGGAGGAGGGGACGGGAGGGGCGCGGGCGGGGTGCCGGGAGTGCCGCTCCCTTCGGGGTTCGTGGGGTCTACTGCCATGGACCGATCGTCCCACGGCCCGGGGCCGAAGGTGTGTGCCCAGGTCAGGGCGCCCCGTCGCAATGAGTGACATATCACTCGGACACTCGATCGGGTCCCTCTTGGGAGGAGTGTTAACGCCGGGGTAATGTGGGGGTGCGGCGCACGGCGTTCGCGTGCCCGAAGCGAAGAACACGACCACCCGTCGGGTTTTATCCGCTTTGGGAGGTTTACCGGCATTCCCTCGTGGAAAAACCGGCTAGGCACACTCCCGACGGGGAACCCCCGTCCAGGGAACCGCGGTACCGTCCACAAGGTGCCGCAGCACGCGACCCGGGGTGCACCGCGGCACCCCATGGTCTAGACCTGCGACTTGCGTCGCGGCTGGATCCACGGGTACAAGAGAGACCGCTCGCAGCGGGCGACCATCCGCCATCCGCACCACGAGGACGTGGCCGCGGTACGGTGGCGGACCACACGGCGTCCACAGGCCGAGCACCCACAACTCCACGCACGCAGCAGGGCCAATGTCGTCCCGGATGCGCTTTTTCACAAAGCCGACGAAAGACGACAGGAGGGTAGATGCCCGCTGGTCAGGTGCGGCGTTCGTCCGTCCGAGCGAACGCGATCTCCACTTCTCAGGGCCTGTACGACCCCGCCTTCGAGCACGACGCCTGCGGTGTGGGCTTCGTCGCCGACCTCACCGGTCGCCGCGGCCACGACATCGTGCAGAAGGCGCTCACCGTGCTGCGCAACCTCGACCACCGCGGCGCCTCCGGCGCCGACCCCGACGACGGCGACGGCGCGGGCATCCTCACCCAGATCCCGCACGAGCTGTTCACCGAGGTCTGCGACTTCGAGCTGCCCGCCGCCGGCGCCTACGCCGCCGGCATCGCCTTCCTCCCCGCCGACGCCGCCGACCGCGCCCGCGCCACCGCCGCGATCGGCCGCATCGTGACCGAGGAGGGCCTCACCCTCCTGGGCTGGCGCGACCTGCCCTTCGAGCCCCAGTACAGCGGCCCCGCCGCCCGCCAGGCCATGCCCTACTTCGGGCAGCTCTTCATCACCGGCACCCCCGGCACCGCCACCGAAGGCCTCACCGGCATCGACCTGGAGCGCTACGCCTACTGCGTCCGCAAGCGCGCCGAACACGAAGCCGACGTCTACTTCCCGAGCCTGTCCCCGCGCACCATCGTCTACAAGGGCATGCTCACCACCCCCCAGCTCGAACCGTTCTTCCCCGACCTGTCCGACCGGCGCTACGCCTCCGGCCTGGCCCTGGTCCACTCCCGGTTCTCCACCAACACCTTCCCGTCCTGGCCCCTGGCCCACCCCTTCCGCTACGTCGCCCACAACGGTGAGATCAACACCGTCAAGGGCAACCGGAACATGATGCGCGCCCGCGAGGCCAAGCTCGCCACCGACCTCATCCCCGGCGACCTGGACCGGATCTTCCCCATCGTCGACCCCGACGACTCCGACACCGCGTCCTTCGACGACGCCCTGGAGCTCCTCCACCTCGGCGGCCGCTCCCTGCCCCACGCGGTACTCATGATGATCCCCGAGCCCTGGGAGAACCACACCGAGATGGACCCGGACGTCCGGGCCTTCTACGAGTACCACTCCACCCTCATGGAGCCCTGGGACGGCCCCGCGTCCGTCTCCTTCAGCGACGGCACCCTCGTCGGCGCGGTCCTGGACCGCAACGGCCTGCGCCCCGGACGCTACTGGGTCACCGAGGACGGCCTCGTCGTCCTCGCCTCCGAGGCCGGCGTCCTGGACATCGACCCCGCCACCGTCGTCCGCAAGGGCCGGCTCCAGCCCGGCCGCATCTTCGTCGTCGACACCGCCCAGGGGCGGATCATCGAGGACGAGGAGATCAAGGCCGAACTCGCCGCCCAGCACCCCTACCGGGAGTGGACCGACTCCGGCCTCCTGCGCCTGGCCGACCTGCCCGCCGCCGAGCCCGTCCCCGTGACCGAGCTCAACCGCGCCCAGCAGGTCTTCGGCTACACCGAGGAGGAACTCCGGGTCATCCTCACCCCCATGGCCCGCACCGGCGCCGAACCCATCGGCTCCATGGGCACCGACACCCCGGTGGCCGCGCTCTCCGAGCGCTCCCGCCAGCTCTTCGACTACTTCTCGCAGAACTTCGCCCAGGTCACCAACCCGCCCCTGGACGCCATCCGCGAGGAAATGGTCACCAGCCTCTCCACCCTCCTGGGCGCCGAGCACAACATCCTCACGGCCGAGCCCGGCGACACCCGCCGCCTCGTCCTGCCCACCCCGGTCATCGACCAGGACGAACTCGCCGCCATCACCGAGGCCGGACGCACCGAACCCGCCCTGGCGACCTTCACCGTCGACGGCACCTACCCCGTCGACGGCGGCGGCGAAGCCCTCGCCGCCCGCCTCACCGAGCTCAACACCGAGATCGACGCCGCCATCGCCGACGGCGCCCACATCCTCGTCCTCAGCGACCGCGGCGCCGACGCCACCCGCGCCCCCATCCCGTCGCTGCTGCTCACCGGCTCCGTCCACCACCACCTCGTCCGCGAGAAGACCCGCACCGAGGTCGGACTCGTCGTCGAGGCCGCCGACGTCCGCGAATGCCACCACGTCGCGCTGCTCATCGGCTACGGCGCCTCCGCCGTCAACCCCTACCTCGCCCTGGCCACCGTCCGGGACCTGGTCCAGCGCGGCACCATCGACGGCATCGAAGCCGACACCGCCGTCCGCAACACCGTCAAGGCGTTCGGCAAGGGCGTCCTGAAGATCATGTCCAAGATCGGCGTCTCCACCGTCAGCTCCTACACCGGAGCCCAGATCTTCGAGGCCCTGGGCCTGGGGCAGGAGGTCATCGACCGCTGCTTCACCGGCACCACCTCCCGCCTGGGCGGCGTCGGCTTCGACGTCCTCGCCGAAGAGGTCGCCCTGCGGCACCGCCGCGCCCACACCCACAACCCGGTCTCCGGCGCCCACCGCCGCCTGGAGATCGGCGGCGAGTACCAGTGGCGCCGCGAGGGCGAACCCCACCTGTTCAACCCCGAGACCGTCTTCAAGCTCCAGCACTCCACCCGCACCCGCCGGTACGAGATCTTCAAGGAGTACACCAACAAGATCGACGACCAGGCGGCCGGCCTCATGACCCTGCGCGGCCTCTTCCGCCTCAAGGAGGGCGTCCGCGAACCCGTCCCCATCGACGAGGTCGAGCCCGTCTCCGCGATCGTCAAGCGGTTCTCCACCGGCGCCATGTCCTACGGCTCCATCTCCGCCGAGGCCCACGAGACCCTCGCCATCGCCATGAACCGCCTCGGCGGCAAGTCCAACACCGGCGAGGGCGGCGAGGACCCCGCCCGCTTCACCCCCGACGCCAACGGGGACCTGCGGCGCAGCGCCATCAAGCAGGTCGCCTCCGGCCGCTTCGGCGTCACCTCCCACTACCTCACCAACGCCGACGACATCCAGATCAAGATGGCCCAGGGCGCCAAGCCCGGCGAGGGCGGCCAGCTGCCCGGCCACAAGGTCTACCCGTGGGTGGCCGACACCCGCCACTCCACCCCCGGCGTCGGGCTCATCTCCCCGCCGCCCCACCACGACATCTACTCCATCGAGGACCTCGCCCAGCTCATCCACGACCTCAAGAACGCCAACCCCTCCGCCCGGGTCCACGTCAAGCTGGTCTCCGAGGCCGGTGTGGGCACCGTCGCCGCCGGCGTCTCCAAGGCCCACGCCGACGTCGTCCTCATCTCCGGCCACGACGGAGGCACCGGCGCCTCGCCGCTCACCTCCCTCAAGCACGCGGGCACCCCCTGGGAGCTCGGCCTCGCCGAAACCCAGCAGACCCTGCTGCTCAACGGCCTGCGCGACCGCATCGTCGTCCAGGCCGACGGCCAGATGAAGACCGGCCGCGACGTCATCATCGCCGCCCTCCTGGGCGCCGAGGAGTACGGCTTCGCCACCGCGCCCCTCGTCGTCTCCGGCTGCGTCATGATGCGCGTCTGCCACCTCGACACCTGCCCCGTCGGCGTCGCCACCCAGAACCCCGTCCTGCGCGAACGGTTCTCCGGCAAGGCCGAGTACGTCGTGAACTTCTTCGAGTTCATCGCCCAGGAGGTCCGCGAGTACCTCGCCGCGCTCGGCTTCCGCAGCCTCGACGAGGCCATCGGCGCCGTCGACCTGCTCGACACCACCGACGCCGTCGAGCACTGGAAGGCCAAGGGACTGGACCTGTCCCCGATCCTCCACGAGGTCGAACCCTGGGCCGGCGACCACCGCGTCCGCACCCGCACCCAGGACCACGGCCTGGAGAAGGCCCTGGACAACACCCTCATCCAGCTCGCCGAAGGCGCACTCGACTTCGGGCAGCCCGTCAAGCTCGAACTGCCCGTCCGCAACGTCAACCGCACCGTCGGCACCATGCTCGGACACGAGGTCACCAAGCGCTACGGCGCCGACGGCCTGCCCACCGACACGATCGACGTCACCTTCACCGGATCCGCAGGCCAGTCCTTCGGCGCTTTCCTGCCCAAGGGCATCACCCTGCGCCTCAACGGCGACGCCAACGACTACGTGGGCAAGGGCCTCTCCGGCGGCCGCGTCATCGTCCGGCCCGCCGACACCTCCACCCTCGTCGCCGAGGACCACATCATCGCCGGCAACGTCATCGGCTACGGAGCCACCTCCGGCGAGATCTTCCTCCGCGGCATCGTCGGCGAACGCTTCTGCGTCCGCAACTCCGGCGCCCTCGCCGTCGTCGAAGGCATCGGCGACCACGGCTGCGAGTACATGACCGGCGGCCGCGCCGTCATCCTCGGACGCACCGGCCGCAACTTCGCGGCCGGCATGTCCGGCGGCATCGCCTACGTCCTCGACCTCGACGCCCACCGCGTCAACACCGAAATGGTGGAGATCGAAGCACCCGACGACGAGGACCGCGCGTTCCTCACCGACGTGCTCGCCCGCCACCACGCCGAGACCGGCTCCGCCGTCGCCCAGCGCCTCCTCGCCGCGGGGGACGCCGGACTCGACCGCATCGCCAAGATCATGCCGCGCGACTACAAGCGGGTCCTGCTCGCCCAGGCCGAGGCCGAACGCGAGGGCCGCGACGTCAACGAGGCCGTCATGGCCTCCGCGCAGTCCTGAGCGTCAGCACACACGAGAGGAGGAACAATCATGGCCGACCCCAAGGGCTTCCTGAAGATCACCGAGCGCGAACTCCCGAAGCACCGCCCGGTGGACATCCGGATCCAGGACTGGCGCGAGGTCTACGAGGACTTCGACCGAGGAACCGTCACCAAGCAGGCGTCCCGCTGCATGGACTGCGGCATCCCCTTCTGCCACAACGGCTGCCCCCTGGGCAACCTCATCCCCGAGTGGAACAGCCTCGTCCACTCCCACGACTGGGCCGAGGCGATCGAACGGCTCCACGCCACCAACAACTTCCCCGAATTCACCGGCCGGCTCTGCCCCGCACCCTGCGAATCCGCCTGTGTGCTCGGCATCAACCAGCCCGCCGTCACCATCAAGAACGTCGAGGTCTCCATCATCGACCGCGCCTGGGAGGAGGGCTGGGTCAAGCCCCTGCCCCCCGCCGTGCGCACCGGTAAGACCGTCGCCGTCGTCGGCTCCGGCCCCGCCGGACTCGCCGCCGCACAGCAGCTCACCCGCGCCGGCCACGACGTCACCGTCTACGAACGCGCCGACCGCATCGGCGGACTCCTCCGCTACGGCATCCCCGAGTTCAAGATGGAGAAGCGGCACATCGACCGCCGCATCGCCCAGATGACCGCCGAGGGCACCACCTTCCGCACCGGCGTCGACGTCGGCGTCGACATCACCGCCGAACAGCTGCGCGCCGACCACGACGCCGTCGTCCTCACCGGCGGCGCCACCGCCTGGCGCGACCTGCCCGTCCCCGGCCGCGAACTCAACGGCGTGCACCAGGCCATGGAGTACCTGCCCCAGGCCAACCGCGTCCAGTTCGGCGACTACGACCGCGCACCCATCAACGCCGAGGGCAAGCACGTCGTCGTCATCGGCGGCGGCGACACCGGCGCCGACTGCGTCGGCACCGCCCACCGGCAGGGGGCCGCCGGCGTCACCCAGCTCGAGATCATGCCCAAGCCGCCCGCCGAGCGCCCCGACTCCCAGCCCTGGCCCACCATGCCGATGCTGTACAAGGTCACCAGCGCCCACGAGGAGGGCGGCCGGCGCGTCTACTCCGTCAACACCCTGGAGTTCCTCGGCGACGAGCACGGCAACGTCCGCGCCCTCAAGCTCGTCGAGGTCCGGCGCACCGCCAACGGCTTCGAACCCGTCGAGGGCACCGAACGCGAGATCCCCGCCGATCTCGTCACCCTCGCCATGGGCTTCGTCGGCCCCCAGAAGGAGGGCCTGATCGACCAGCTCGGCGTCGAACTCGACGGACGCGGCAACGTCGTCCGCGACGCGGACTACCGCACCAGCGTCGAAGGCGTCTACTGCGCCGGCGACATGGGCCGCGGCCAGTCGCTGATCGTCTGGGCCATCGCCGAGGGCCGCTCCGCCGCCGCCGGAGTCGACCGCCACCTCACCAGCGGGCACAGCGACCTGCCCGTCGCCATCCCGCCCACCGCACGACCGCTGGTCTGACCGGGGGCCACCGCCCGACCCGGGACCGGCACCCGGCCCCGGACGCACAGGGGGCGCGCAGGGACACCCTGCGCGCCCCCGCGCGCGCCCGGCGCACCTCCGCACAGGCGCGTGCCCGCGGTGCGGTGCACGCCCGGGGGACGGCACGTGTCCAGGGAGGCGCACCTCCAGGGGGTGGCACCTGTCCGGGGGAGAGGCACGCCCATGGGGCGGGTACGTACCCGCGGGGTGGTGCACCTCCAAGGGAGGGCACGTGTCCGGAGGCGGCGCGCACTCGTCCGGGAGGTGCACGGCCGGGGGTGGAAGCGTGCCCGCGGTGCGGTGCACGCCCAAGGGACGCTGTGCGCTCCCGGGGCGGCGAGCACCCTGCGCCCGTCCGCCTGCGCGCACCGTGACGTTGCACACCGGTGACCCCGCCGTGTCGTCCCCCCGACCCGCCCCGAGAACACTGGAGGACACGGCCCCCGCCCCCGGCGCCACCACCCCCCGAGGGGAGCACCGACCATGGTCTACCGGATCATCGGCGACGCCGCCATGCTCTTCCACTTCACCTTCATCCTCTACATCGCCCTCGGCGGCTTCCTCGCCTGGAAGTGGCCCCGCACCCTCTGGGCCCACCTCGCCGTCGCTGTCTACGGCCTCTCCATCAGCATCTTCGCCTGGACCTGCCCCCTCACCTACGTCGAGAACTGGGGCCGCCGGAACGCCGGACAGGCCGGACTCACCGAGGAGGGCTTCATCGACCACTACCTCACCGGTGTCATCTACCCCGCCGACAGCCTCCGCGAGGTCCAGGTCGGCGTCGGCGTGGTCGTCGTCCTGTCCTGGATCGGCCTCGCCGTCCTCACCGCCCTGCGCCGCACCCGCCAGGCCACCCCCACCACCTGACCCGCCCCCAACACCCCGCCTACCATGGGGCCATGGCCCACCGGCTCCTCGCCGACACCGCCATGCTCCTCCACATGGTGTTCATCGCCTACGTCCTGCTCGGCGGACTCCCCGCCTGGAAGCGGCCCCGCGCCCTGTGGCCCCACCTCGCCGCCGCCCTCTACGCCCTCGGCATCACCCTCGTCGGCTGGGAATGCCCACTCACCCACGTCGAACGGTGGGCCCGCGACCAGGCCGGACAAGAAGGACTGCCCCCCACCGGCTTCATCGACCACTACCTCACCGGCGTCGTCTACCCGGAAGAACACCTCGGCACCGTCCGCCTCGCCGCCGCCGTCCTCATCCTCCTCACCTGGACCGTCCCCCTCACCCGCGCCCTGCGACACCGCCGAAGCGCACCCCGCGCACCCACGTAAAGAACACGGATGGATTGGCCGCGGGCACGCTTCCCCCGCCCGCCCCTCCGGGTACCGTTCCCACATGAGCGTTGTGACCTGGGACTCCTTCCGCGCCGCCGAACACTTCACCATGCGCACCGCCCGGCTCATCGACCGGCACCGCTTCGCCTACCACTTCCAGGCCGGCCCCACCGCGCCCATCCGCTCCGCACTGGCCGCCTACCGCAACATCGACGGCGGCTACGGCAACGCCCTCGACCCCGACCTGCGCGGACACGCCAGCCAACCCCTCGCCGCCGACACCGCCCTGCGCTACCTCGACGAACTCGGCCCCATCCCCCAGGACCTCGGCCAGGGCATCTGCCGCCACCTCGCCACCACCGCCTCACCCGACGGCGGCCTGCCCCCCGTCACCCCCGCCGTCCGCCACACCGAGGCCGCACCCTGGTGGCGCGAACACCCCCACACCCCCGACCTCGCCCTCACCGCCTCCGTCACCGGCCGCCTCCACAAGCACAACATCACCCACCCCTGGCGCGACCGCGCCACCGCCTACTGCTGGAAGCACATCGACGCCCTCCACTGGACCGACCCCCACGAGGCCGTCGGCATCTGCACCTTCCTCCAGCACGCCCCCGACCGCCCCCGCGCCCTCGCCACCGTCAACCGCCTCTCCACCATGATCCGCGCCGTCGTCCGCATCCAGCCCGACGGCGTCACCGTCCCCGAGGCCCGCACCGCCGCCGCCCCCCGCCACCACGTCCACACCCCCCTGGACCTGGCACCCGACCCCTCCTGCATCGCCCGGCCCATGTTCACCGACGCCGAGATCGACGCCAACCTCGACCACCTGGAGAAGACACAGCGCCCCGACGGCGGCTGGAACACCGACTGGGAGCACTGGGACACCACCGCCACCCTCGAACTCCAGGGCATCCGCACCATCCAGCGCCTGCGCATCCTCCGCGCCTACGGACGCCTCGAACCCGGCATCCCCGCACCCCGGCGCGACCGCTGACCCACCTCCGACACCCCGGCGACCGGACCCCGCGACCGGACCCCGTAACCGACCTCGCAGACGCCGCCGCGCCACCGCCACGACACCTCCGCGACGCCCCGTGAGCATCACCACGACCACCGCCGCGACACACTCGTGCACAGCCGCAATTCGTCTTCGCGCAGCCCGAGATACGTCCATTCGCAACCTGGTTTAGACCACTCCATCCCCCGAACGCTCTAAAGTGTTACCCGTGACACGTCGAGCAAAGATCGTCGCGACCCTCGGTCCCGCCACCTCGAGCCCGGAGATCCTCCGCAAGCTCGTCCACGCCGGACTGGACGTCGCCCGACTCAACCTCAGCCACGGAACCCACGACGACCACAGCGCCAACCTCGCGAACCTGCGAGCCGCCGCCGAGGAAGTCGGACGAGCGGTAGGCGTCCTCGCCGACCTCCAAGGCCCCAAGATCCGCGTCGGCACCTTCGCCGACGGACCCGTCGAACTCAACGTCGGTGACGAGTTCACCATCACCACCGACGACATCCCCGGAAACGCCGACCGCGTCTCCACCACCTACAAGGGGCTGCCCGGAGACGTCCGCCCCGGCGACCGCGTCCTCATCGACGACGGCCGCATCGTGCTGGAATGCACCAAGACCACCAGCACCGACGTCCACACCCGGGTCATCTACGGCGGCACCGTCTCCAACCACAAGGGACTCAACCTCCCCGGCGTCGCCGTCAGCGTCCCCGCCCTCACCGAGAAGGACGAGGAAGACCTGCGCTGGGCCCTGCGCAACGGCGTCGACATGGTCGCGCTGTCCTTCGTGCGCAGCCCCGCCGACGCCGAGGAGTGCCACCGCATCATGGACGAGGAGGGACTCACCGTCCCCCTCATCGCCAAGATCGAGAAGCCCCAGGCCGTCGAACGCCTCCAGGACATCATCGAGGTCTTCGACGCCGTCATGGTCGCCCGCGGCGACCTCGGCGTCGAACTCCCCCTCGAGAACGTCCCCATGGTGCAGAAGCGCGCCATCGAACGCTGCCGCGACAAGGCCAAACCCGTCATCGTCGCCACGCAGATGCTCGAATCGATGATCGGAGCACCCCGGCCCACCCGCGCCGAGACCTCCGACGTCGCCAACGCCGTCCTCGACGGCGCCGACGCCGTCATGCTCTCCGGAGAGACCAGCGTCGGCCGCTACCCCGTCGAGACCGTCGAGACCATGGCCCGCATCATCGGCGCCGCCGAACAGGAATCCCTGCGCGCCTCGCACATCCTCAACCGGGTGCCCGAGACCACCGGCGGGGCCATCGCCCGCGCCGCCGCGGAGATCGGCGCCACCATCGGCGCCAAGGCCCTGGTCGCCTTCACCATGTCCGGCGAGACCGCCCGACGCCTGGCGCGCTACCGCTCGCCCATCCCGCTGCTGGCGTTCACCACCGAGACCGCCACCCGCGGACGCCTCTCCCTGACCTGGGGCGTGGAGACCAACCTCGTCCCCTGGGTCGACAACACCGACGACATGGTGCGCCAGGTCGAGAGCGAACTGCTCCGCCTCGGCGACTACACCAAGGGGGACAAGGTCGTCATCGTGGCGGGCAGCCCGCCCGGAACCACCGGTTCCACCAACTCCCTGCGCGTCCACCGCCTCGGCGACACCGTCGCCCTGGACGGCAGCTGACGCGGAAACCGTCCGGTTACCGGTCCGGGGCGTATGAGCCGCGCCCGCGGACCGGGGCCGGACCCGGCGGCCGACACGGCCCGCCCGGGGCCCGGGGCCCGGCCGGCAAGGCCACCGAACCGAGAGGCCGACCGGTCCGCCCGCGGGGCCGGGAGGAGACCGAGAGACCGACCGGCCCGGCCGTAGGGCCGAAGGTCCGGCCGACACGGCCGCAGAGCCCGGGATCAGGTCGGACCGCCGATCCGGTCCGAGGCCCGGACCTCCAAGACCCGGACCACGGTCGAACAGGGAACCGACGCGGACCCGCGAGCCGGGCCCGAGCCCCGGCCGTGGCCCCGGCCCCGCGGGCCGCAGTCCGGCCTCCGAGCCCCCGGCCACGGTCCGAGCCGACCGCCGGAGGCCGCCCCGGAACCGGTCAGCGGTGGCTCTCCTGCTCCTGACCACCCGACTCCGGCAGCACCCGCTCCAGCGGCATGTCCCACGGCAGCAGGTTCCACGGACTGCGCGGATCCTCCGTCAGCAGCCCCAGCGCCGCCCACACCCGGTCCGTACCGCCGTGATCGCCCTCCACGCCCTTCTCCGGCCACAGCAGGTAGCCCGCGTGGAACGCCATCGACAACTGCTGCCACGACGAATAACGGCGCTGCAGGTCCGAGGCCACCCGCCGCAGCGTCGTCTGCGACTCCACCGGGCTCAGCCAGTCCAGGGTCGCGCCCCCGCACACCAGCCGGATCACGTGCACCGACTTCCACCACTGGTAGGCGCCGATGATCACCGTCTCGTCGCCCTCGGCCACGCCGGTCACCATCCGCAGCCGCTCCACCTGCTCCGGCGTCAGGCGCACCTGCTCGCCCGTGGAGTGGCCGCCCTGCTCGCGCGGCAGCCGCGAACGCGCCACCCCCGCCGCCAGGTCGACCACCATGTCCAGGCTGGGACCCCTGTGCAGCTCGTCCATCTGGCGCTCGACCGCCGCCAGCAGCGACTCCCGGTCCGTCACGCCCCACTGCCGCTCCAGCAGCCGCCGGTACTGGCGGCGCAGCGTCGGCCGCGCCACCACGTCCCAGGGCTCGGCCAGCGCCACCCGGAACGGGGCGGCCGCGGCGGCCGCCCACCGCTCGGTGCTCAGGGGTGCGTCGGCGTCCCTGGTGCGCAGCGCGGGCGACTCGCGCGACCCCAGCACCAGTTCCACGAAGGAGCCCGCCGCCAGTGCCACCGCGGGCAGGAACGCCCAGCCCGGGGCCACCGCGACCAGGGCGGCGACGAGCAGCGCGAGCGGGGTCAGCAGCCACGGGCGGCGCCGGCCGGACCCCCAGGCCACGACGACCCAGGCTCCGATCACCAGTGCGCCGAACACCCCGGCCACCACGGTCAGCACCCGCTGCTCCTCTCCCGAGAACTCGCCTCCGATTCTCAAGGATCATCGAATCCGACCGGCGGCGGGAACCGAACTCACGGGTTGTACTCAGGTTGTGGCCGTGATGTGACCGGTTAGACCCGCCTTGCCCGGCCATGAAGTGACAAAAGGCCCTTTTTATGCCGAACCGGCCGGGTAGTTACAGGGGTTCCGCCCGGCCAGAACCGCCCACCCGGAACAGCAGGGGGCAAACCTCTACGGGGTGGGAGAGGGAGGGCGGGGGCGGCGGGCCCGGCCCCTGGGGAGGGAACCGGGCGGGCGCGTGCGGGGCGGGCGTCAGCTCTTGGGGCCGACGAACTCGTCGAGGCGGGCGACGGCGTCCTTCTGGGCGATCGACACGACCATGATGTCCTGGTGCGGAGGGCGGGGCTTCGTCTGGCACTTCCAGGGGATGCCGAGGCGGTCCAGCGAGGCTGTGAACAGGTCGGCGATGTCCTTGGAGACGTTGGTGAAGAAGTACCGCGGGTACTCGTAGTACTTCCACTCGCCTTTGACCATCTTGCGCACCTTGTTGACGACCCGGCAGCCGTCTGAGTGGATGAGGCCTCGGAGGAACCGTTCGGGTTCTGCGTTCACGATCTCCTGCTGCCAAGGCTCCAAGGCGATCCTGCGCGTGTGTTTCATACCCTTCCCATGCTGGGGGAAGATGCAGCGCCAGTGCTTGGATGTCGCCTTGACCTCGGTGCATCCCTTGCGCTGGACGCGGAACACCTTGACCGGGAAGACCTGAGCGATGGCCTGTTCGCACTCGTCTATCAAGCCGGGCCAGGTGTCACAGCAGAAGATCCCGAGGTAGTCGACCCCGTTGCGGATCCAGCCGATGTAGCCGTCACCGAGGTAGAGGCCGAGCAGGTAGGCATAGGCCTGCGGATCCAGGTGCCCGCCACCGCACGTAGGACAGTAGTCGACGCGTTCCGCATGACGTGCTTCGGATGCGGGGGAGCGGCGGCTGCCGTACCGCCAGTGACGGACCGCTTGGATGGAGACGCCGCAGGCGTTGGCGACGGCCTGGTCGCTGTGTCCCTGGGAGTGGAGTCGGAGGGCTTTGTCGACGATGTCACGTGAGTACATGCTGTGAAGGCTTGCTCACGCCTGCGACAAAACGAGGAGGTCGTCCCAGGTCAGAGGCATTATGTCTGGAAAGTCGAAAACCGCCCCGTGGGCGGCTTTCGTCTGCTTGTACCCCGGGTGGGATTCGAACCCACACTGTATGGTGTTTGAGACCATTGTCTGCTGCCAATTGGACTACCGGGGCTTTTTTTGTCGCAAACCGGACATCGGGGCTTGCGGTTGTGAGTGTCCGATCCGGTGGCGGTCGGCCAACGTTGGTGTCACGATTGGCCGGCATTGCCGGTCCCGACGGTCAGCATCCTAGCCGATCTCGGTAACCTCATGTACGTGACGAGGACGCAGAGCCGCGTGGTGATCGCGGAAGATGAGGCCCTGATCCGCCTGGACCTCAAGGAGATGCTCGAAGAGGACGGCTACGCCGTCGTCGGCGAGGCCGGAGACGGGGAGACCGCCATCCGGCTCGCTCGCGAGCTCAAACCGGACCTGGTGATCACCGATATCAAGATGCCCGTGCTCGACGGCCTCTCCGCCGCCGAGCGGATCGCCGGGGAGCGGATCGCCCCCGTGGTGATCCTGACGGCGTTCTCCCAGCGCGAACTGGTGGAGCGGGCCCGCGACGCGGGTGCCATGGCCTACCTGGTCAAGCCGTTCAGCAAGGCCGACCTGGTGCCCGCCATCGAGATGGCGACCTCCCGGTACGCCGAGCTGGCGGCGCTGGAGGCCGAGGTCGGCAGCCTCCAGGAGCGCCTGGAGACCCGCAAGCTGGTGGAGCAGGCCAAGGGCCTGCTCCAGAGCAGGCACGGCATGAGCGAGCCCGAGGCGTTCCGCTGGATCCAGAAGAACTCCATGGACCGCCGCCTGACCATGCGCAAGGTGGCCGAGACGGTCGTGGAGACGCTCGGAGGCAAGCAGGCCTAACGAACCCCTCGCAGGCGGACTGAACAGGGGCCGCACCCGTCCGGGTGCGGCCCCTTCGTCTTGTCCGGGAGGTGCCGGAGGCATGTGGGAAATGTGCAGATCGATCACTCAGCGCGTGGGAAACGAGACAGGTGTCCAGCGTCAAGGGGGTCCCTGTGACGGTTGGGTCTCGTTTGTGCACGATGGGGTGACGTTTGGGTCACGTGGTTTAAGCGAAGCTGAATGACCAGGCTAAACCGGGCTAAACTCACCGCACCGAACAGCAATGGACAACGGTGTCGAATGCGCGCATGCGGCACCGTTACCCTCAGATGCGCAAGGAGCGCGCGTGCGCACACGCCTCGTGACCGTGCTGCTCGCCCTGATCACCGCACTCCTGGTGATCCCCGGGCCGGCGGCGACGGCGGACGAACAGGGCGGTGAAGCGCTGCAGGGTCAGATCCGCAACCCGGACGACCGGGATCAGGGTGTCGAAGGCATCAGGATCCAGGTGTTCGATGGTGAGGACGAGATCGGGGCAGCCGAAACCGACTCTGATGGAAATTGGGAAGTGGAGCTGCCCGGACCGGGCACCTACCGCGTCGTGGTGGACCAGGAGTCCGTCCCCGCAGAGTTCGCCGTACGAGAGACGGCCATCCTCGTCGACGGCGAGACCGAGGTGGAGGTCGAGGCGGACGATCGGCGTCCCCTGATCGTCGCCCTGGAGTCGGCCGGCGGGGGAGATGAGCCGTCGGGGACGCAGTCGCCGAGCGACGCCGACTCCGAGACTCCGGCGGACGGCGATGCCGCGGCGGAGGAGGGCGACGTCGCCCCCTCGACCGGCGGGTCCTTCGGGAACCGGGTCATCCAGCTGACGGCCGCGGGTCTCCTCTTCGGCCTGGTGATCGCGATCTCCGCGATCGGCCTGTCGCTGATCTTCGGTTCGACGAAGATGATCAACTTCGCGCACGGTGACATGGTCACCTTCGGTGCGATGGTCGCGCTGGTGTTCAGCAGCGGTGCGGCGGGGATGGGCAACTCACTGCTCGCGGTGTTCGCGGGTCTGGGGGGTGCGGTCCTCATCGGCGCGCTGCTGGAGACGAGGCTGTCGCGTACGGCGATGATCGTCGCCCAGTGGTCGTCGATCGTGGCGGGCATCGCGCTGGCGACGGTGCTGGGTGTGCTGGGCGACTCGGTGGGCTGGAAGGTTCCGCTGTGGATCGCGGCGGGGATCGCCGTGGTGATGGGTGCGGTGCTGGGCGCCTCCATGGAGCGGTACATCTGGCGTCCCCTGCGTCGCCGCCACGTGGCGCTGATCCAGATGTTCATCGTGTCGATCGGCCTGGCGCTGATCCTGCGGCACGTGATCCTGGTGCTGTTCGGTGCGGACCGCAGCCGTTACGCGGGTTTCCAGATCCAGGAGGTGGTGCGCCTGGGGCCGATCGCGATGCCCCCGCGCGACCTGGTGATCATGGGTGTGGCGGTGCTGGTGCTGGTCGCGGTGGCGTGCCTGCTGCAGTTCACGCGGATCGGCAAGGCGATGCGCGCCGTCTCGGACAACCGGGACCTGGCGGAGTCGTCCGGTATCGACGTGGACCGGGTGACGCTGTACGTGTGGGGCCTGGGCGGCGGTCTGGCCGCTCTGGGCGGTGTGCTCTACGGCCTCAACCAGGTGGTGCAGTACGAGATGGGCTTCCGTCTGCTGCTGCTGATGTTCGCCGCGGTGATCCTGGGCGGTCTGGGCACGGCCTACGGTGCGATGGTCGGCGGTATCGCCGTCGGCCTGGTGGCGATGCTGTCCACCCTGTGGTTCCCGTCGCAGCTGATGCAGGCGTGGGCGCTGGCGTTGATGATCCTCATGCTGCTGGTCAGGCCCCAGGGTCTGCTCGGGCGTGCTGAGCGGGTCGGCTAGGGGAGAAGACGATGGACATCCTTTCTATCCTGGTCGAGTCGGTCCGGTCGGCCTTCGGCCCGATCGCGGCGATCTACGCCCTTGCGGCGATCGGTCTGAACCTGCACTTCGGGTACACGGGTCTGCTGAACTTCGGCCAGGTCGGCTTCATGCTGGTGGGCGCGTACGGCGTCGGTATCAGTGTGGCGGTGTTCGAGCTGCCGTTGCTGGTGGGTTTCGGTGTCGGTCTGCTGAGCGCGCTGGTGCTGGCGCTGCTGCTGGGCATCCCGACGCTGCGGTTGCGGGCGGACTACCTGTCGATCACGACGATCGCCGCCGCGGAAGTGGTGCGGTTGGTGTACCGGGCGGGGTTCGCGGAGCCGCTGACCGGTGGTGTGTACGGTCTGCAGAACCTGGCGGGCGACTTCCGGGCGCTGAACCCGTTCGAGCCGGGTACGCGGTACGGCTTCGGTGATCTGACGTACACGGGTACGCACCTGTGGACGATGGTGGTGACCTGGTCGCTGGTGCTGCTGATGGCGGGTCTGACGTGGCTGCTGATCCACAGCCCGTGGGGCCGTGTGATCAAGGGCATCCGTGAGGACGAGGACGCGGTCCGCAGCCTGGGCAAGAACGTGTTCGCGTACAAGATGCAGATCCTGGTGCTGGGCGGTCTGATCGGTGCGCTGGCGGGCTGCATGATGGCGGTGCACCAGGCGTCGATCGCGCCGGACCAGTTCAAGCCGCAGGTGACGTTCTTCCTGTGGGCGATCCTGCTGCTGGGCGGCGCGGGCCGGGTGTTCGGTCCGGTGCTGGGCGCGATGGCGTTCTGGTTCCTGATGAACTTCACCGACGGTCTGCTGAAGTACGTCGGTCGCGATCTGGGGCTGCTGCCCTTCTTCGACGGGCCGGACTACGGTGCGCTGCAGCTGGCGTTCGCGGGTCTGCTGCTGGTGGTGCTGATCGTGTTCCGTCCGCAGGGCCTGATCGGGGACCGCAAGGAGATGCTGATCAATGTCAAGTGACGAGACGGTGGTCGACCGGATGGTGGGCACCGAGACGGTGCCCGGTTCGAAGAAGGCCGATCCGATCCTGGTGGTCGACGGTGTGCGGCGTTCGTTCGGCGGTCTGACCGCGGTGGACGTGGAGCACCTGGAGGTGCAGCGCGGGACGATCACGGCGTTGATCGGTCCGAACGGTGCGGGCAAGTCGACCCTGTTCAACCTGCTGACCGGTTTCGACCGGGTGGACCAGGGGACGTGGTCGTTCCAGGGGCAGCGGATCAGCGGCAAGCGGGGCCACCAGGTGGCCCGGGCCGGGATGGTGCGCACGTTCCAGTTGACGAAGGCGCTGACGCGCCTGTCGGTGCTGGACAACATGCTGCTGGGAGCGAAGGGCCAGACCGGTGAGCGGATGGCGGGTGCGTTCGCGCGTCCGCTGTGGAAGCGCCAGGAGCAGGCGAACACCGAGCGTGCGCTGGAGCTGCTGGAGCGTTTCAAGCTGATCGCCAAGCGTGATGACATGGCGGGTTCGCTGTCGGGCGGGCAGCGCAAGCTGCTGGAGATGGCCCGTGCGCTGATGACGGACCCGGACATGATCATGCTGGACGAGCCGATGGCGGGTGTGAACCCGGCGCTGGTGCAGTCGCTGCTGGGCCACATCACGTCGTTGCGCGACGAGGGCAAGACGGTGCTGTTCGTCGAGCACGACATGGACGTGATCATGGGCATCAGCGACTGGATCGTGGTGCTCGCCCAGGGGCAGGTCATCGCCGAGGGGCGTCCTGCGGACATCCGCTCCAACCAGCAGGTCATCGATGCCTATCTGGGTTCCCGTGAGGAGGACTGACCATGAGTGAGAACGGGGACCTGAAGCCGGCTCCGGAGGAGATCCCGGAGGCGGCGGAGGAGGCCTTGGTCGCGCAGGAGCACCGTGAGGAGCTGCTGGAGCACGCGGGCGAGGTCGTGTCGGAGGTGGGTCCGCCCGAGGACTACCTGGTGCTGGCCAAGGATCTGGTGGCCGGGTACGTGCCGGGGGTGAACATCCTCAACGGGTGCACGCTGACGCTGACCGAGGGCGAGGTCGTGGCGATCATCGGTCCGAACGGGGCCGGGAAGTCGACGCTGATCAAGACGATCTTCGGGCTGATCCCGGTGCGTGAGGGCGGGTTGACGCTGCGGGGTACGAGCATCGCGGGTCTGCCGGCGCACAGCCTGGTGGAGCGGGGTGTGGGTTACGTCCCGCAGACGCAGAACGTGTTCCCGTCGCTGACGATCGAGGAGAACCTCCAGATGGGGGCGTATCTGAGGCCGAAGGCGTTCACGGAGCGGTTCGGGTTCGTGTCGGAGCTGTTCCCGTTGCTGGGGGAGCGGCGCAAGGCGAAGGCGGGTTCGCTGTCGGGCGGTGAGCGCCAGATGGTGGCGATGGGCCGGGCCCTGATGATGGATCCGTCGGTGCTGCTGCTGGACGAGCCGACGGCGGGGTTGTCGCCGTTGTACCAGGAGGAGGTCTTCCAACGGGTGAAGCAGGTCAACGAGGCGGGTGTCTCGGTGATCATGGTGGAGCAGAACGCTCGCCGGTGCCTGCAGATCTGTGACCGCGGGTACGTGCTGGACCAGGGGCGCAACGCTTACACGGGGTCGGGTGCGGATCTGTTGAACGACCCGAATGTGATCGAGTTGTATCTGGGGACGCTGGGTCGGGATTGACCTGGGTGTTCTCGGGAGGGGGCGGGGCCTTTGGGTCCCGCCCCTTTTTGGTGGGGTGGGTTTGGTGGGGTGGGGGAGGGCGGGTGGGTGCGGGTTACGGCGTCTGTGGTCGGTGTTACAAGCGGGGTCGGACAAGCCCGTCCGTTTGCGGGCGGACCCTTCCTCCGTGGACATGTGTGGCCGGGCGGGGCAGGCCTCGCGCGCACCCGCCCCGTAAGCCCCCACCACCCTGCCCGCCCGTCGAACGCCCAGGTCCGGTGGTCTGCCGGGCGCCGACTGCGGCGGGGCGGGCCCGCGCTCCGCGGTCTGTGCCTTTCCAGGCGGCTGGGCTTTTGGAGACCAACGCTTGCTGTCGGGAGCGACCACAGACCGCCCTTTCCAGGTGGTGCACGTTTTGGAGACCTCCAAGTCCGCCTACCCCCCTGGGGTACGGGCCGAGGTTCTTCCCCGCTTTCACCCCCTGGGGCGGGGCTCCCGGTTCCCTCTCTCTCACCCTCTGGGGGTGGGGTGGGAAACCCGCCCGCGGCTTTCACCCCCGGGGTGGGGGTCCCGGTTTCCTTCTTCCCCAAGCCCCTGGGGGCGGGGCGGGAAACCCACCCGTGGCTTCACCCCCTGGGGTGGGGCTGGGCGATGTCATCCGGTTGGGGTTCCGGGGGGAGGGGACGGCGAAGCGCCCCGGGACGGGGTCCCGGGGCGCTTCGGGTGGTGATCGGTGGGGCCGATCGGGTGGTTACTCGTTGACCGAGTACTCCTCGAAGCCGAGGGTCTCGTATCCGTCGTCTCCGAAGTGGAAGATCTGGAAGGTCGCGGAGGTCGGGTCGCCGTTGTCATCGAAGTCGATGTTGCCGCTGACGCCCTGGTAGTTGATCTCCTCGCCGTCCGCGAGCAGGTCGCGGCACTCGGCGAAGGTGGAGCACTCGGTGCCGTCCGGGGCGCTGACGTTGGGCAGCTCGGCGACGTAGTCGGCCGGGGTGACGCTGCCGGCGGCCTCGGCGGCCAGGGCGATCACGGTGACGCAGTCGAAGACCTGCGGGCCGAACTGGAAGGTCTCCAGGTCCGGGGCGAACTCGGCGAGGCCGTCGTTGAAGGCCTCGTTGTCGGCGCCGGGCGCGACACCGGTGATGCCGTTGACGCTCTCGGGGTCGCTCTCGTTGACGGTGGTGCCCAGCTCGGGGCTGTTGAGGCCGTCGGTGATGTAGAGCTGGTCGCCCTCGGCGCCGGTCTCCAGCAGCTCGGCGATGACCTGGGCGCCCTCCTCGAAGGAGATGAGCGCGATGGCGTCGGGCTCGGCGTCGTTCACGCCGCTGACCACGGAGGAGAAGGTGGTGGTGTCGGGGTCGTAGGTCTCGTTGGCCACGACCTCGGCGCCCAGGGCCTCGAGCTCGTCCTGGAGGCCGCCGGCGTAGCCCGCCCCGTAGTCGTCGGCGCGGGCGACGATGGCGACGCTCTGGTGGCCGTCCTCGACGATCTTGCGGGCCATGACGGGGCCGGAGAGCAGGTCGCTGGGAGCGGTGCGGAAGTAGTAGCCGCCGTCGTCGATGTTGGTCAGGTCGGGGGCGGTGTTGGACCCCGAGCACTGGACGATCTGCGAGCCGGTGATGGTGTCGTAGGACGCCTGGGTCATGCTGGAGGCGGCGGCGCCGATGACGGCGTGGACGCCGTCGGAGACGAGCGAGTTGGCGGCCTCGTTGGCCTGGGCCGCGTCGCCGGCCTCGTCGCCCTCGACGAGGTCGGGGACCTCGGTGCCGAGGATGCCGCCCGCGGCGTTGATCTCGGAGATGGCGTACTCGGCGCCGGAGAGCTGGGGCGGGCCGAGGAAGGCGAGGCTGCCGGTCTGCGGGTAGAGGATGCCGAACTGGAAGGCTTCGCCGCCGCCCTCGCCGCCGCCACCGTTCCCTTCGCCGCCGCTGTCGCCACACGCGGTGAGCCCCAGTACCAGGGCCGCGGTTGCGGCAGTGAGGCCTAGGACCTTCTTGCTTGCCATGATGTGGTCACTCCGTTCAACCGGCGAGCACGGACTGCGTGGTGCAGCCGTGCCGGATGGTGCTCTTGCGCCCTGATGCCCGCGATGTGTGGCATGACTTAATCGGGGGCGTTAGCGGAGCTTAATCACGGAAGTTCGTCGTTCGAAAGCGGGAAATGCGCGTTGGTGCCGACTCGCCGTCATGCTGTTATGGCTCTGTAGTCATCTGGGGCATCGGGGGCGTTTGACCTGGACGGTCGTCCCGGTTCGGTGGCCGTGGGGTGACAAAGTGTCGCGGTCGTGGATGTGAGGGGGCCCGACCGTCGAGGTCCGGCGGTCGGGCCGTGGTGGTGTCACAGGGTGACTTCACAGGGTTGTGAAGGGGGCCTGTTTCCGGTTGTCCGTCAATGGACGAAGTATTCGTTCCGTTTCTGCTCAGCTGGCGGGTAGTTCGCGCAGCATGCAGGTGAGGCGGGAGGTGCAGACCTTGCGGTCCTGGTCGTCGGTGATGGTGATGTCCCAGGTGGCCAGGGTGCGGCCGAGGTGCACGGGGGTGGCGACGCCGGTGACGTGGCCGTCGGTGGCCGAGCGGTGGTGGGTGGCGTTGATCTCGATGCCGACCGCGACGCGGCCGTAGCGGTGGGCGTGGATGGTCGCGCCGATGGAGCCCAGGGATTCGGCCAGGACGCAGGAGGCGCCGCCGTGCAGCAGGCCGAAGGGCTGGGTGTTGCCCTTGACGGGCATGCGGCCGACGACGCGTTCGGCGGAGGCCTCGGTGATCTCGATGCCCATGCGCTCGCTCAGGCCGCCGGTGAGGGCGCCGCTGTCAAGGAGGTCGCGCAGGCCCTCGGGGTCCGTCGTCATGGTGTTCCGCCTCTCGGGTCTTTCGTGCTCGCGTGGCCGCGAAGTGTCCGCGTCGCATCCTAGGATTCATCTGTGGTGACCAATCGTGAGACCCCCGAGACATCGCAGGCCGGCGGGCGCCCCCGCCTTCTCCTCCTGGACGGCCACTCGATGGCCTTCCGCGCGTTCTTCGCGCTGCCGGCGGAGAAGTTCGGCACCAGCACCGGACAGTCGACCAACGCCGTGTACGGCTTCGCGTCGATGCTGGTGAAGCTGCTCAGAGACGAGGAACCCACCCATGTCGCGGTGGCGTGGGACCTGTCGGGCCCGACGTTCCGGCACGAGGAGTACGCCGAGTACAAGGACGGGCGGTCGGAGACGCCGCCGGAGTTCCCCTCCCAGGTGCCGCTCACCCAGGAGCTGATGCGGCTCATCGGGGTGGCCAACCTGTCGGCGCCGGGCTTCGAGGCCGACGACGTCATCGCGACGCTGGCGCGGCTGGGCGGGGAGGCGGGCGCGGAGGTGCTCATCGCCTCCGGTGACCGGGACGCGTTCCAGCTGGTCACCGAGTCGTGCACGGTGCTGTACCCGGGTAAGAGCCTGTCGGACCTGCGCCGGATGGACCCGGCCGCGGTCGAGGAGAAGTACGGGGTGACGCCGCCGCGGTACCGCGACCTGGCGGCGCTGGTGGGGGAGAAGGCCGACAACCTGCCGGGTGTACCGGGGGTGGGGCCCAAGACGGCGGCCAAGTGGATCGTCAAGTACGGGTCGCTGGACGGTCTGGTCGAGCACATCGACGAGATCGGCGGCAAGGCCGGGCAGAACCTGCGCGACCACCTGGACGACGTGCTGCGCAACCAGCGGCTCAACCTGCTGGCCACCGACGTGGACCTGGGGGTGGGTCTGGACGACCTGCTGCTGGGCCGGGCGGACCGGGCGGGGGTGGACGCCCTGTTCGACAACCTGGAGTTCGCCTCCAGCCTGCGCGAGCGCCTGTACGCGGTGGTGAACCTGGAGGAGGGCGCGGGTGCCGCGGTCCCGGCGGGCGAGGCGGTCGAGGTCGACCTGACGGTGGCCGGGACAGGGGAGCTGGCGGCCTGGCTGACCGAGCACGCGTCCGCCGACGACGTGACCGCGGCGGCTCCGGCCGGGCTGGCCCTGGACGGCGTGTGGGGCGCCGGGACGGGGCGGGTGGACGGGCTGTCCGTCGCCGTGGCCTCGGGTGCGGCGGTGTCGGTGGACCCGTCGCTGCTGGACGCCGCCGACACCGAGGCGCTGGCGGCGTTCCTGGCCGACCCGGAGCGGCCGGTGGCGGTGCACGAGTACAAGGGGGCGCTGCTGGCGCTGGGCGCCCACGGCTGGGATCTGGGCGGGGTGGTGAGCGACACCGCGCTGGCCGCGTACCTGGTGCAGCCGGGACAGCGCCGTTTCGACCTGGTGGACCTGTGCCGCAAGTACCTGGGGCGGGAGCTGGAGGAGGCCTCCGGCGACCAGCTGGCGCTGGACCTGGACGGCGGGGAGGGCGTCTCGGGCCGCTGGCACGCGCTGGCGGTGCGGGCGGCGGCCACCCGGGACCTGGCGGCCGTGCTGGCGGCGGAGGTGGACAAGCGGGGCGGGACGCACCTGCTGAGCGGGGTGGAGCTGCCGCTGGTGCCGGTGCTGGCGCGGATGGAGCGGGCCGGGATCGGGGCCGACCGCGCCTACCTGGAGGAGCTGCAGGGGGAGTTCGCCTCGGCGGCGCGGGCGGCGGTGGAGCGGGCGCACGAGATCGTGGGCCGGGAGTTCAACCTGGGTTCGCCCAAGCAGCTGCAGCAGGTGCTCTTCGAGGACCTGGGGTTGCCCAGGACGAAGAAGATCAAGACGGGGTACACCACCGACGCGGACGCGTTGACGTGGCTGGCGGCCCAGTCCGACAACGAGCTGCCGGGGGTGCTGCTGCACCACCGCGACCAGACCAAGCTGCGCACCACGGTCGAGGGGCTCATCAAGACGGTCGCCGACGACGGGCGCATCCACACCACGTTCAACCAGACGGTGGCGGCGACCGGGCGGTTGAGCTCCACCGACCCGAACCTGCAGAACATCCCGGTGCGCACCGACGTGGGTCGGCGTATCCGGCGGGCGTTCGTGGTGGGGGAGGGGTACCAGGAGCTGCTCACCGCGGACTACAGCCAGATCGAGCTGCGGATCATGGCGCACCTGTCGCAGGAGAAGGCGCTGATCGACGCGTTCAACAGCGGTTACGACTTCCACGCGCAGATGGCCGCGCAGGTGTTCGGCCGGGAGGTGGAGGAGGTCACCGGCGAGGACCGGTCGCGGATCAAGGCCATGAGCTACGGGCTGGCGTACGGGTTGAGCGCCTACGGGCTGTCGCAGCAGCTGGGTATCACCCCGGAGGAGGCGAAGAAGCTCATGGAGGACTACTTCGCGGAGTTCGGCGGTGTGCGCGACTACCTGAACGCGGTGGTGGAGGAGGCCCGCAAGGTGGGCTACACCGAGACGATCCTGGGCCGGCGCCGGTACCTGCCGGACCTGACCAGCGACAACCGGCAGCGGCGTGAGATGGCCGAGCGGATGGCGCTGAACGCGCCGATCCAGGGGTCGGCGGCCGACATCATCAAGGTGGCGATGCTGCAGGTGGACTCGGCGCTGGCCGAGGGCGGGTTCGCGTCCCGGGTGCTGCTGCAGGTGCACGACGAGCTGGTGGTGGAGGTGGCGCCGGGTGAGCGGGAGCCGGTGGAAAACCTCGTGCGCCACGAGATGAGCACCGCCTATGATCTGCGTGTTCCGCTGGCCGTGTCGGTCGGCGGCGGACGCAGCTGGCACGACGCCGCGCACTAGCGGCGGAGCGGGGAGGGTGACATGAACGCGGGTGCCGCCGAGGACGGCGGTCTGGTCGTGGGCGGGGTCACCGTCCCCGCCGACGCCCTGGTGTGGCGGTTCTCCCGCTCGTCGGGGCCGGGCGGGCAGCACGTCAACACCTCCGACACCCGGGTGTCGCTGTCGTTGGACGTCGCGGGGTGCGCGGCGCTGGGGCGGACCCGGCGGGAGCGGGCCCTGGAGCGGCTGGCGGGGCGGCTGGTGGGCGGGGTGCTGACGGTGTCGGTGCAGACGCACCGGTCCCAGGTCCGCAACCGGGCGGAGGCGCGGGAGCGGATGGCCGCCCTGCTGGCGGAGGCCACGGCGCCGCCGCCGCGTGAGCGCCGGGCGACGCGGCCGGGCCGGGCGGCCCGGCAGCGCCGGCTGGACGCGAAGAAGCGGCGCGGGGACATCAAACGGTCACGTTCTCGGCCGACCTCGGACTGACCGGAACCGGTGCGGGTGGTGTTCGGTGATGCGGTGTGACCGTTCCCGCACGGATCGCACCGGTCGGTCCCGGGGGGTGGGCGGGCCCGTCGTACGGGGGAGTTCCCCCAGTTCACGGGTACCGATATCATGCAGTTGATCTTCCTTGTGCACTCGGGTACATTGCCGCCATTGCGATCTTCGCCGGGTTGGCGTTCGAGGGTTCCGATTGACCAGGACGCCCTTGTCTCATATGCTGGCCGGAGCGTTGTGGGTCCGTGCGCCGTCTGATGTCTCCCGCCAGGGGGGCCGAGGGGCGGCACCACCTAGGTCCACGCTTCTGGACCCGGCGGTCGGTCGCTGCGGAAGGCTCCTTTCCGCGGTGGCACCGTTCCTCTCCTTAAGGACGATGGATCGGCGGGCTCGGATCTGCGGCGTGCCCATCTTCTGAATCTGTCCGTATCCGGAGTCCACCCACAAATGACGAGCAGCACCGAGGCCACCTCGACACCCCAGGTAGCGGTCAACGACATCGGGTCCGAGGAAGCCTTCCTCGCGGCGATCGACGAGACCATCAAGTACTTCAACGACGGTGACATTGTCGAGGGCACCATCGTGAAGGTCGATCGAGACGAGGTCTTGCTCGACATCGGCTACAAGACCGAGGGTGTGATCCCTTCCCGGGAACTCTCGATCAAGCACGACGTCGACCCCGGTGAGGTCGTCGCCGTCGGCGACCAGGTCGAGGCCCTGGTCCTCCAGAAGGAGGACAAGGAAGGCCGTCTGATCCTGTCCAAGAAGCGCGCCCAGTACGAGCGCGCCTGGGGCACGATCGAGAAGATCAAGGAGGAGGACGGCGTCGTCACCGGCACCGTCATCGAGGTCGTCAAGGGTGGTCTCATCCTCGACATCGGCCTGCGCGGCTTCCTGCCCGCCTCCCTGGTCGAGATGCGCCGCGTCCGCGACCTGCAGCCGTACGTCGGCCGCGAGCTCGAGGCCAAGATCATCGAGCTGGACAAGAACCGCAACAACGTGGTCCTGTCCCGCCGTGCCTGGCTCGAGCAGACCCAGTCGGAGGTCCGCCAGACCTTCCTCAACACCCTCCAGAAGGGCCAGATCCGCAAGGGTGTGGTCTCCTCGATCGTCAACTTCGGTGCGTTCGTGGACCTGGGCGGCGTCGACGGCCTGGTGCACGTCTCCGAGCTGTCCTGGAAGCACATCGACCACCCGAGCGAGGTCGTCGAGGTGGGCCAGGAGGTCACCGTCGAGGTCCTGGACGTCGACATGGAGCGCGAGCGCGTCTCCCTGTCGCTGAAGGCGACCCAGGAGGACCCGTGGCAGCAGTTCGCCCGGACCCACCAGATCGGTCAGGTCGTCCCGGGTAAGGTCACCAAGCTCGTCCCGTTCGGCGCGTTCGTCCGCGTCGAGGAGGGCATCGAGGGTCTGGTCCACATCTCCGAGCTGGCCGAGCGCCACGTCGAGGTGCCGGAGCAGGTCGTCCAGGTCGGCACCGAGATCTTCGTGAAGATCATCGACATCGACCTCGACCGCCGCCGCATCAGCCTCTCGCTGAAGCAGGCCAACGAGAGCGTCTCCCCGGACCAGGTGGACTTCGACCCCACCCTGTACGGCATGGCCGCCGAGTACGACGAGCAGGGCAACTACAAGTACCCCGAGGGCTTCGACGCCGACACCGGCGAGTGGCTCGAGGGTTACGAGGCCCAGCGCGACGAGTGGGAGCGCAGCTACGCCGAGGCCCAGGCCCGGTTCGAGGCGCACCGCAAGCAGGTCGAGGAGGCCCGCGCGGCCGAGGCCGAGGCGGCCAACGCCCCGGCCGAGGCCGAGGAAGAGGACTACACCGGCGGGGCCCAGAGCTCCGGCGCCGGTGCGGAGTCCTCCTCCAGCGGCGCCCTGGCCTCCGACGAGGCCCTGGCCGCCCTGCGCGAGAAGCTCGCCGGCGGCGAGGCCTGACCGGCTCGGTGAGCCGCTAGGCCGGTCCCGTTCGCGGGATCCGACAGTCCGACGAAGGGCCGTCCCCACCAGGGGGCGGCCCTTCGCCGTGTCCGGGGCCGGAGGGCGGGGCCGCGGGTGGCGGCGATGACCGGCAGGTCCCGCAACGGGGCTCCCTGCGGAAGTGGCGCGGTCGGCCCCTGGACGCCACGCCCGACACCATGCCGTGCCGCGGCCGATCGGACTAGTCTCGTGCCGTGGCGCTCCGGCGGGCGGGGCGTGTGAGGAGACGGCGTGTTCGAGATCCACCCGGCCACCTCCGCCGACGCGGGGGAGATCCACACCCTGCAGCGGGCGGCGTTCGTCGACGAGGCCCAGGCCTACGGTGACCCGTTCATCCTGCCGCTGACCGAGACCCTGGAGCGGGTGGAGCGGCTGCTGGCCGACCCCGCGTCCCTGGTGCTCAAGGCCGTCGAGGGGCACCGGATCATCGGTGCGGTGCGCGCGCAGGTCACCGGTACCACCGGGGTGGTGGGCCGGCTTGCGGTGGCCCCGGACCGGCGGCGGCGCGGGGTGGCGGCCGCGCTGCTGGGGCGGGTGGAGGAGGAACTGCGGGACCGGCGGCCCGACCTGGCGGCGCTGACCCTGTTCACCGGGGCGCAGAGCGCACAGAACCAGCTCCTGTACCGGCGTGCGGGGTACGCGGTGACCCACCGGGAGCGGGTCGCCGACCACCTGGTGATGGTGCACATGCGCAAGGAGCTGGCGGCGGTCGCCCCCGGCTGAGGAGACGCGTCCCCGCCCGGTCGCGGCCGGGAACCGGCAGGGGAACGCGAGCGCCAAGGCCGGTGGGGCGACGAAGAACCCGGGCGCGACCCACGACGCGCCCACCCCCCCACGGCGTGTACCGCTCCCAGGCCGGTGGGGCGATGATGCGGCCCGCCGGGGAGGACCCCGCAGGCCCCGCAGCGACCGCCCCCGGTGCGGCGCCGACGCACCCCCGGCAGCGCACACTGGCCCAGACGAGGAGCTCAGGGGAGAGGGCCGGCGCCACTCCCGCGGCGGAGCCCGGCGGTGCGGCCCGGGTGCGCCGAGTGCCGCCTTCCCCTCCTCGGGTGGAGCTGCGGACGGGCCCGTACCGTGCGGGCCCCGCGGGGCGCGGCGGGTTCCATCACGGGATGCGCGCCATCCGCGGGTGGAGCCTGCGCGGGCGCTCGTCGCGCTCGACCGGGAGAGAGCACACCGGTCGGGGCGGTGAGGACGGCCCGGCGGGCTCGGAGGGCCGCGCGGGCGAGGGGCGCCGGGGCGGCGGCCTCCGCCGCGTACGGGTCGGGTCCGGGGGGCGGGGGACGTGGAGGGGGCGGCGGTCACTAGGGTCGTGACATGCTGAAAGTGGGACTCACAGGCGGGATCGGCTCGGGCAAGAGCGCGGTCTCCGCGGAACTGGCCGGGCACGGGGCGGTGGTGATCGACGCCGACGCGATCGCCCGCGAGGTGGTGGAGCCGGGCACACCGGGCCTGGCGGCGGTGGTCGAGGAGTTCGGGGAGGGTGTGCTCGCCCCGGACGGAAGCCTGGACCGGGCCCGGTTGGGGGAGATCGTGTTCGCCGACGAGGCGAAGCTGGCGCGGCTCAACGCCATCGTGCACCCGCTGGTGGGCGAGCGCAGCGCGGAGCTGATGGCGCGCGCCGAGGCGGAGGGCGCCCCGGTGGTGGTGTACGACGTGCCGCTGCTGGTGGAGAACGGCCTGGAGTCGCTGTACGACGTGGTGGTGGTCGTGGACACCCCCGACGAGGTGCGGGTGCGCCGGGTGGCGGAGAGCCGGGGCATGGAACCCGGGCAGGTGTGGGCGCGGATCCGGGCGCAGGCCGACCGGGAGACCCGGCTGGCGGCGGCGGACCTGGTGGTGGACAACTCCGGTTCCCGCGAGCGTCTCACGGAGCGGGTCGCCCAGGTGTGGGAGGAGCTGCTGGCCCGGGCGTCCTGAGCGCGCACCGGTGCGGTGGCCCCGGCCGTATCCGGTCCCGGGGCGGGGCGTCCGTGTGCGGGGCCTCAGTCCTCCGTGGACGCGGGGCTCGGAGCCGCGCTCTCGGAGGGCCGGGCCGGCCGTGGTCGGGGGATGTCCGGGTTCTCGCGTGCGGGGCCCTCGGCCTCGGAGTGCAGTGCGGACGACAGCGAGGATCCGGCGTCCACGGCCTCGCGTACCAGCTCCTCGCGGACGGAGTGGGCGGCCTGCACGCTCAGCAGGCTGTCGTCGATCTCGTCGGTGTGCATGGTGCCGCGCGCGGTGGTCAGGGCCAGGTCGGCGTATTCGGCGGCGCGGTCGGCGATCGCCTGGCACTGCTCCCACTCCCGGTGGGCGGTCACCGCGGCGTGAACGCGCCCGCCGTAGTCGGCCAGGACGGCGATGCGCTCGGCCAGGGCGGTGTGGGCGCGGGCGACCGCCTCCTCCTGCGGTTGCAGGGCCCGGGTGACCTGTGGGGAGACCGCCTCGCGTTTGCGCTGGAGGAGTTCGCGGCGCAGGGCGCGCAGGCGCAGCAGCTCCTGGGACATGCGCCACTCCTCCTCGCGGAGCAGGGGCAGGGTGTGGGCGGCGTCGAAGGACTCGCCCAGGACCCGGGTGCCCTCCTCGACCCGGTCGGTGGCCTGTTGCAGACGGGCGAACAGGTGGGCCTCGGGCTCCTCGTGCCGGGTGGCGTGGCTGTAGGGGCGGCCGAAGTCCTCGGGCAGGACGTACCGGTGGCGGTTCTCGGAGGCCAGCCGGGGCAGCATGCCGGGGCGCATGACGGCGCCCGCGCCGCCTCCGGCGACGGCGAGGTAGAGGGCGGCGGCGGAGGCGCTGCCGGGGACGGCGGCGGACAGGGGCTCCAGGGCGCCGCCCAGGACCGCGCTGCCGGTCAGGACGGCGGCCGCGGACAGCGGCAGTGCCCAGAAGCCGTGCATGAGCAGGTCGGCCCAGTCGTCGGAGAGGGAGCCCCGGTCGGAGACCAGGCCCAGGACGGCGGCGGTGACGATGAGGCAGAGCAGGGCGATGAGGGGGGTGGCCGCGCCGGGCACGAGGAGGGCGAGGGCGGCCAGGGAGGTGCCGCCGGCGGCTGTGAGGGCGGCGCCGCGGCGCCAGGTGAGCCGTGAGGAGGGGCCGACCGAGTCGGGCAGCAGCCGCTCGGGGTGGGCGCGCAGGCGGGCGAGCGTCCGGGGCGGCAGGCTCGGATCGAAGGTGGGTCTGGAGGGATGGGACACGGCTGGCACCTCTATTCCGGGGGCGCAGTGCGCTGGTCTCGATGGTAACTCCGGTGCCCCTGCCCGGTCAGGGGTCTTCGGCGGGCTGTGGACGGCCGCCGTCCCGGCCGCGCCGGGGGCGGTGCCCGCGGCGAGCCCGCGGCCGCGGGCCGGGCTCCCGGGGCGGAGCGGGGGCGCAGGATCGGCCGGGGGCGGTCCTGGGGCCGTCCGCCTTCTCGGGCCCGTGCCGTCTCCGCTCCGGGGCGGGCGGCGGCGCACCGACGGGCCGGGGTGCGTCCGCTCCCGGCCGCGGGATGTCGTGGGGGGTGGGTAGCGTTAGGTCGACGGGGCCTGTGCGCGGGGTCGGGCCCCGGGCGACGAGGGGATGAGGACGACGTGCGACCGGTCACCGAGATCAAGCGCAGTGAGAACCCGTTCGAGGTGGTCTCGGACATGCGTCCGGCGGGTGACCAGCCCAAGGCGATCGAGGAGATCACCCGGCGGGTGCGGGAGGGCGACGAGCACACGGTGCTGCTGGGCGCTACCGGTACCGGCAAGACGGCCACGGTCGCCTGGACGGTGGAGCGGCTGCAGCGGCCGACCCTGGTGATGCAGCCCAACAAGACGCTGGCCGCGCAGTTCGCCAACGAGCTGCGGCAGATGCTCCCCAACAACGCCGTCGAGTACTTCGTGTCGTACTACGACTACTACCAGCCCGAGGCGTACGTCCCGCAGAGCGACACCTACATCGAGAAGGACTCCTCGATCAACGACGAGGTGGAGCGGCTGCGCCATTCGGCGACCAATTCGCTGCTCACCCGGCGGGACACGATCGTGGTGGCGTCGGTGTCGTGCATCTACGGCCTGGGCACGCCGCAGGAGTACGTGGACCGGATGGCGCAGCTGTCGGTGGGCATGGAGGTGGACCGCGACGACCTGCTGCGCCGCCTGGTGGAGATGCAGTACAGCCGCAACGACATGGCGTTCACCCGGGGCACGTTCCGGGTGCGCGGCGACACGATCGAGATCATCCCGGTGTACGAGGAGCTGGCGATCCGCATCGAGATGTTCGGTGACGAGATCGAGCGGCTGCTCACCCTGCACCCGCTGACCGGCGAGGTGCTGGGGGAGAGCGAGGAGATGTTCATCTTCCCGGCCTCGCACTACGTGGCCGGTGAGGAGCGCACCGCCCGGGCCGTGGAGACGATCGAGGCGGAGCTGGGCGAGCGGCTGGCCGAGCTGGAGGGGCAGGGCAAGCTCCTGGAGGCGCAGCGGCTGCGCATGCGCACCACCCACGACCTGGAGATGATCCGGCAGCTGGGGACGTGCTCGGGGATCGAGAACTATTCGCGGCACTTCGACGAGCGCCCGCCCGGCAGCGCCCCGAACACGCTGCTGGACTACTTCCCCGACGATTTCCTGCTCGTGCTGGACGAGTCGCACGTGACGGTCCCGCAGATCGGCGCGATGTACGAGGGCGACGCCTCCCGCAAGCGGACGCTGGTGGACCACGGGTTCCGGCTCCCCTCGGCGCTGGACAACCGGCCGCTGAAGTGGGAGGAGTTCGTGAAGCGGATCGGGCAGACGGTGTACCTGTCGGCGACCCCGGGCCGCTACGAGCTGCGCCAGAGCGGCGGCGACGTGGTGGAGCAGGTCATCCGGCCGACGGGGCTGGTGGACCCGGAGGTGCTGGTCAAGCCCACCGAGGGGCAGATCGACGACCTGGTGCACGAGATCCGGGTGCGGACCGAGCGGTCGGAGCGGGTGCTGGTCACCACGCTCACCAAGAAGATGGCCGAGGACCTCACGGACTACTTCGCGGAGCTGGGCATCCGGGTGCGGTACCTGCACAGCGAGGTGGACACGCTGCGCCGGGTGGAGCTGCTGCGGGAGCTGCGGGTCGGCGAGTTCGACGTGCTGGTCGGTATCAACCTGCTGCGGGAGGGCCTGGACCTGCCCGAGGTGTCGCTGGTGGCGATCCTGGACGCCGACAAGGAGGGGTTCCTGCGCTCGGAGACCTCGCTGATCCAGACGATCGGCCGGGCGGCGCGCAACGTCGCCGGGCAGGTGCACATGTACGCGGACAACGTCACCGATTCGATGCGGGCGGCGATCGAGGAGACGACCCGGCGCCGGGACAAGCAGCTGGCGTACAACGCCGAGCACGGGATCGACCCGCAGCCGCTGCGCAAGCAGATCGCGGACATCCTGGACTCGCTGAACCGGGAGGACGTGGACACCGAGACGCTGATGGCGAGCGGGTACCGCGGTGCGGGTTCGGCCAAGGCTCCGGTCCCGGCGCTGGGGGAGCGGGGTGTGGACGCGGCGAACATGCCGCGGGCCGAGCTGGCGGGGCTCATCGACCAGCTGAGCGGGCAGATGCACCAGGCGGCGGCGGACCTGCGGTTCGAGCTGGCGGCCCGGCTGCGTGACGAGATCGGGGAGCTCAAGCGCGAATTGCGGGGCATGGATGCGGCCGGAACCCCTTGACCCGTGGGGTTTCCCCTCCGGTTCGGTCTCGGTGCGGAAACGGTGGCACAACGATAGGGTCGCGTAGTTACCTCCGCGTGACATAATCTTGGACTTGCGCAAGATGTATGTCGCAAATGCCGGATGGATCCGGATGTGGGGGAAATGATGAGGGCTCGACTCCAGGTGGCCGCCGGTGGCGCCGTGCTGCTGGCCGCCGCGCTGGCCGGGTGCGGGCCGGCCCTCGGCCGCGAGCAGATCGAGGGGCCCGACCTGCCCCCGGGCACCGACGCCGTCACGATCCCCGAGGAGAACGTGGACGCCGCCGACGTGCTCATCGTCGTCGACGACGGCTCGGAGATCCACGAGGCCTGCGAGGGCCGCGAGGTCGTGGTCTCGGCCGACGACGCCGTCGTGGTGCTGGACGGGACCTGCGGGGTCGTCCGCACCACCGGCCGCGGATCCACCGTCGACGTGGGCTCGGCCGACAAGATCGTGCTGGTCGGAGTGGACAACACCGTCTCCTTCGCGGGCGGCGACCCCAAGATCGTCAACCAGGGCCGCAACACCACCGTCGCCGAGGGCGGTGTCGCCGAGCAGTGACCCTGGCGGAGGATTCCCGCCCCCTGGGGGATCTCCGTGTCGGTGGATTGACCGCCCCGCCACCTGAGAGTGACCTTGGATCGGTTACGGTGGTCACCGTCCTCATCCGTGTCAACGCGGACGGGGGCGGCAGATCGGGCGGACGCCACCACCGAGGGTGAACTTTCGGTTTCGGTCGGCTGTATCGTTCCCCCGCCCGACTCTGAGGCGGTACGGTCGTTTCGTCCCGCTCGTCGTCGAGGCGGCACGATGGCGGGGGTGGACACGTGAGACCCGCTAGGGGAGGGGTGGATGAGCGGTTATGTCGCCCGGGTGCGACATGATGAGTCGCCCGGAGGCGATGCGGGCCTCGATCCGCTGGTGCGGTCCGCCGCTCAGCGCTGGGCGGCCGCGGACCCTCTGCTGCCCGAACCGGTGAGCTTCGCCGCCGACTCCTACCCCCTGCTGACCGTCAGCGACGAGGACGGCCGCACGGTCGCGGCGGGCGCCATGCACTACACCTGGTACCAGCCCGGCGAGGTCGGTCGGATCTGGGGCGTGCCCGACCAGCACTGGCTGACCCCCATCGTCGGCGGCCCCGAGCCCTCCCGCGCCCTGGACTCCCTGCTCACCAGCTGGCGCGACCAGCTGGAGGACCTGCCCACCGGCACCGGCTCGGAGTCGGCGGCCCTGGTGAGCTGGCCCGCCCGCGACGTGTGCGGCATCATCCCGCTCCAGCGCCACGGCCTGCAGCCCTACACCGTGCTCGCCGCCCGCCAGCGGCGCCGGGGCGTGCCCCCGTCGCTTCCGCCGCGCGACGTCACGATCCGGCTGGCCGACCGCAGCGACCTCACCCAGGTGGTGGGGCTGCTCATGGAGGAGCACCGCTACGAGCAGCACTTCGGCGGAGTGTTCCTCCAGCCCGACACCGCCGAGCAGACCCGCAAGGTGGCGGCCCGGGCCCTGGAGCGGTCCCGCTCCTGGATCTGGATGGCCGAGCGCCGCGGCCGCGCCGTCGGCCTGCTGTGGGTGTCCCCGCCCGAGCGGTCCCGCTGGGCCAAGTCCCTGGTCAAGGCCCGTCCGATCGCGCACATCGGCTACGGGGTGGTCACCGCCGCCGAGCGCGGCAACGGCATCGGCACCGCCCTGGTCGGCCAGGCCCACCAGGCGCTGGACAGCCACGGGGTGGGTGTCTCGGTGCTCAACTACGCGGCGATGAACCCGCTGTCGGGGCCGTTCTGGCACCGGATGGGCTACCGCCCGGTGTGGACGACCTGGGAGATCCGGCCCGCACTCGCCCTGCGCTGAGCGGCCCCGCCGCCGGGGTGCGGCGGGCCGCTCGGCTAGCCTGTGCGCGAACGCAAGGGCGCGTGGGAGGGGACGGACCATGACCGTGGACGACCGGGGACCGGTGGGCGGCGAGCACGTCGAGATCGTCGAGGTGGGGCCGCGCGACGGGTTGCAGAACGAGGCGAAGGTGCTCCCGGTCGAGGACCGGATCGCGATGATCGACCGCGCCGTCGAGGCGGGTGTGCGCCGGATCGAGGCGGTCAGCTTCGTCAACCCCAGGCGGGTCCCGCAGATGGCCGGCGCCGAGGAGATCATGAAGGGCGTGCGGCGCGCCCCGGAGGTCTCCCACATCGGCCTGGTCCTCAACCGGCGCGGCCTGGACCGCGCGGTGGAGGCCGCGGTGTCGGAGGTGAACGTGGCGGTCCCCGCCACCGACGGGTTCTGCGTGCGCAACCAGGGCTGCACCGTCGACGAGATGCTCGACGCGCTGGCCGACATCGACCGGGCCCTGGAGGGCACCGGCATCCCGCTGAGCGTCACGGTGTCGACGGCGTTCGGCTGCCCCTTCGACGGAGAGGTGTCCACGGCTCGGGTGGTGGAGGTGGTGCGGCGCATCGCCGACACCGCGGCGGTGGAGATCGCCCTGGCCGACACCATCGGCGTGGGCGTGCCCCGCCAGGTCACCGAACTGGTGGGCGCGGTGTCCGCGGTCTCCGGCGGGCGCGCCCTGCGCTGCCACTTCCACAACACCCGCAACACCGGTTACGCCAACGCCTGGGCCGCGGTGGAGGCCGGGGTGCGGGTGCTCGACTCCAGCGTGGGCGGGTTCGGCGGCTGCCCGTTCGCTCCCGCCGCGACCGGCAACATCGCCACCGAGGACCTGCTGTACCTGCTGCACCGCAGCGGGCTGCACACGGGTGTGAGCCTGTCGGCGGCGGCAGCCCTGGGCGACTGGACGGGCGGGCGCCTGGACAAGGCGCCCCCCGCCTACCTGGGCCGCGCCGGGGACTTCCCCGCCTGAGCAGCCCCGCCGGGACGGCCCGGCGCCCGGGCACGCGGCCCCGCCGACGGCCGCACGCCGGCGGGGCGGCGCGGCCGTCCCACGGGCGGGGGTACCGGTCGTTCGGGGGCCGGGTCCATCCGGTCCGACCCGGCGGCCGTCCCGCGGCGGGGATGCCGGGGCGGGGATACCGGGGCGGAGGGGACCGCTGTGGTGTCGGTCGCGTACGGCCCGGCGCCCGCGGCCCGGTCCGGTGGCCGCTTCCGGGGCCGTGACGCACGCGACACACCGCCCCGCCCGGGCGCGCGTCCCCGAAGTTCCAGGGGTCCCCGCAGGCCGCCGCGGGAACAGCGGCCCCGGGAGAGGCGTTCTGCGAATGTGGTTCCGCGGGGGCCTGTTATCCTGGTGCCCCGTGGATGTCCGGCGGACCGAGCGATGATCCCACCGCCTCGGAACCGGACCGCCGCACGGCCGCTCTTGGCTCGTCCGAGCCCGCCGTAGCCACTCAACCCACGGGAGCAACACTTTGGCATCCGCCGCGAGTACCAAGCACCTTTTCGTTACTGGCGGCGTCGCCTCCAGTCTTGGCAAAGGCCTCACCGCGTCCAGCCTGGGGCGGCTCCTGAAGTCGCGCGGTCTGCGGGTCACCATGCAGAAGCTGGACCCGTACCTCAACGTGGACCCGGGCACGATGAACCCCTTCCAGCACGGCGAGGTGTTCGTCACCGACGACGGCGCCGAGACCGACCTGGACGTGGGCCACTACGAGCGCTTCCTCGACACGGAGCTGTCGGCGACCGCCAACGTCACCACCGGGCAGATCTACTCCAGCGTCATCGCCAAGGAGCGGCAGGGCGCCTACCTCGGTGACACCGTGCAGGTCATCCCGCACATCACCAACGAGATCAAGTCGCGCATCTACGCGATGGACGACCCCGAGGTCGACATCGTCATCACCGAGATCGGCGGCACGGTCGGCGACATCGAGTCGCAGCCGTTCCTGGAGGCGGTCCGGCAGATCCGGCACGAGATCGGCCGCGACAACTGCTTCTTCCTGCACGTCTCGCTGATCCCGTTCCTGGGCCCGGCGGGCGAGATGAAGACCAAGCCGACCCAGCACTCGGTCGCGGCCCTGCGCAGCATCGGCATCCAGCCCGACGCCATCGTGTGCCGCTCGGACCGGCCCATCACCCAGAGCCTGAAGTCCAAGATCAGCCTCATGTGCGACGTGGACGAGGCGGGCGTGGTCTCCACCCCCGACGCCCCGTCCATCTACGACATCCCCAAGGTCCTGCACCGCGAGGGCCTGGACGCCTACGTCGTGCGCCGCCTGGGCATGCCGTTCCGCGACGTGGACTGGACCGAGTGGGACTCGCTGCTGCGCCGCGTGCACCAGCCCGACCACGAGGTCACCGTCGCCATGGTCGGCAAGTACATCGACCTGCCCGACGCCTACCTGTCGGTGAGCGAGGCGCTGCGCGCGGGCGGGTTCGCCACCGACACCCGGGTGAACATCCGCTGGGTCGCCAGCGACAACTGCGCCAGCCCCTCGGGTGCGGCCGCCGAGCTGGACGGCGTGGACGCCATCCTCATCCCCGGCGGGTTCGGGGTGCGCGGCATCGAGGGCAAGATCGGCGCCATCCGCTACGCCCGCGAGAACCGCGTCCCGCTGCTGGGCATCTGCCTGGGCCTGCAGGCGATCGTCATCGAGTACGCGCGCAACGTGCTGGGCCTGGAGGGCGCCAACAGCACCGAGTTCGACGACAAGGCGGCCGACCCGGTCATCGCCACCATGGCGGACCAGGAGGACGTGGTCTCCGGCGACCGCGACATGGGCGGCACCATGCGGCTGGGCCTGTACCCGGCGGACCTGGGCGAGGGCACCCTGGCCCGGGAGCTGTACGAAGGGCGGGAGCAGGCCTCCGAGCGCCACCGCCACCGGTTCGAGGTCAACAACGCCTACCGGCCCGCGCTGGAGGAGGCGGGCCTGGTGTTCTCCGGCCTCTCCCCGGATGGCAAGCTGGTGGAGTACGTCGAACTGCCCCGGGACGTCCACCCGTTCTACATCGCCACGCAGGCGCACCCGGAACTGCGTTCCCGGCCGACCAAGGCCAACCCGATGTTCCGCGGCCTGATCGCGGCGGCCCTGGAGAACAAGAAGTCCTGACGGTGGGGCCGGGCGGGGCACGACTCTGAGAGGCGAGAGCACATGAGCCAGACCCGCCCGGCCGGAACCGAGGGCTCGGGGGCGGACGCGAAGATCGCGGACGCCCCCGAGTCGTGGGCGGTGGAGCGGTCCGAGGACCGCTTCCGCAGCCGACTGGTGGGCATGCGGACCGACTGGGTGGAGATGCCCGGCCCGGGGGGCCGCGGTACGAGCGTCGCCGCCCGCGACTACATGGACCACCCGGGTGCGGCCGCCGCGCTGGCCCTGGACGACGCCGGACGGGTGCTGCTGCAGCGCCAGTACCGGCACGCCACGCGGCACGCGCTGTGGGAGCTGCCCGCGGGGATCATCGACGGCGAGGGGGAGGGGCCGCTGGCCACCGCCCGCCGCGAACTGGTGGAGGAGGCGGGGCTGCGCGCCGACACCTGGCACGAGCTCGCCGACTTCTTCCCCAGCCCCGGGTTCTCCAACGAGCGCATCCACGTGTTCCTGGCGCGCGGACTGTCGGAGGTGCCCGCCGAGGAGATCGACTTCGAGCGCGAGCACGAGGAGGCCGGGCTGGTCGCCGAGTGGGTGCCGCTGGAGGAGGCGGTGCGCCTGGTCCTGGCGGGACGGCTGCACAACGGGGCGACGGTGATCGGGGTCCTGGCCGCTCACGCCGCCTCCCGCGACGGCTTCACCGGCCTGCGCGAGCCCTCCGACCCGTGACGGGCGCGGGGGAGCCCGGCGGGGTGGAGGGCGTGTGCGCGGCCTTCCTGGACCATCTGAGCGCCGAGCGGGCCCTGGCCGGCAACACGCTGGCGGCCTACCGCGGCGACCTGCGCCGCTACCGGGAGTTCCTGGCCGAGGCGGGGGTGGACTCCGTGGACGGGGTCACCCCCGCGGTGGTGGGCTCCTTCGCGCGGACCCTGCGCGAGGGCGGTCCGGAACGGGCGCCGCTGGCGGCGGCGTCGGCGGCGCGCACCCTGGCCGCCGTGCGCGGCCTGCACCGGTTCGCGGTGCGCGAGGGCCGGGCCGCCGCCGATCCGACCGCGGACCTGGCCCCGCCGGCCGTCCCGATGCGGCTGCCCAAGGCGGTCCCGGTGGAGGCGGTCGAGCGCCTGCTGGCGGCTGCCGGACCGGTGGAGGCCCCCGCCGCCGGGGACCGGGGCGCCCTGCTGGCGCTGCGCGACCGGGCGCTGCTGGAGCTGCTGTACGGGACCGGGGCGCGCATCTCCGAGGCGGTCGGCGCGGACGTGGACGATGTGGCCGACGCCGTCGGCCTGGACGCCCCCGTGCCCGAGGACCACGTGGGCCTGGTGCGGATCACCGGCAAGGGCGGCAAGGAGCGGCTGGTCCCGGTGGGTTCGCACGCCCGGCGGGCGCTGGCCGCCTACCTGGTGCGGGCCCGGCCGGTGCTGGCCCGCGCCGGCCGCGGGCGGGGCGGGGCGGCGCTGTTCCTCAACGCGCGCGGCGGCAGGCTCACGCGGCAGGGCGCCTGGGGTGTGCTGGGGGCGGTGGCCGGGCGCGCCGGGGTGGAGGGGGTGTCGCCGCACACCCTGCGGCACTCGTTCGCCACCCACCTGCTCGACGGCGGCGCGGACATCCGGGTCGTGCAGGAACTCCTGGGGCACAGTTCGGTCACCACGACCCAGGTCTACACACTTGTGACAGTCGACCGGCTGCGCGAGGTGTATGCGTCCAGTCACCCGCGCGCGCACCGCCGGAGCGGTTCCGACCTGCGGAAAAGCCCGTAGGGGCAGGGGATCGGGCGCGTGCGGGTCTTCGCGTTCGGTTTCCCCCCGGGGCGAAGACGTGGGATTCTACACTCGGGTTTCGTTGAAGTGCGTCGTGTCGGCGTTCTAGAGTCGCCGCACAGAGGTACGTTGCTGTCGACATATTGAGTTTCCGACGGCCGCCAGGCTCCAGGGGCACGGCATCCCTTCGGGCCGTGGCCGGTCCGTAGGGGAGGTCCAGGGTTGTGAACTGGTCGGAGAACGACGCCGTCGCGCAGGATGCGGCCGTCGGCGAGCAGGAGATCGCCGACCCGGTGACCAACCCCTGGGGCACGACACGCAACACGGGGGCCGATCTGCACGCGTCAAGACCTGAGCGTACCTATCCGGTGCCAGAGCCCGTAGACGAACACGGCCCGGCACGGATTGTAGCACTCTGTAACCAGAAGGGTGGGGTCGGCAAGACCACCACCACCATCAACCTCGGCGCCGCCATCGCCGAATACGGCAGGCGGGTGCTCCTGGTCGACTTCGACCCGCAGGGCGCCCTGTCCGTCGGCCTGGGCCGGCTCGATCCGCGCGAGCTCGACCTGACCGTCTACAACCTGCTCATGCAGCGGGACGTGACGGTCGAGGACGTCCTGCTCAAGACGGACATCGACGGCCTCGACCTGATCCCGAGCAACATCGACCTGTCGGCCGCCGAGGTGCAGCTGGTCGGGGAGGTGGCCCGGGAGCAGATGCTCGGCCGGGCGCTGCGCCCGGTGATCGACGACTACGACGTCGTCCTCATCGACTGCCAGCCCTCGCTGGGCCTGCTCACCGTCAACGCGCTCACCGCCGCCGACGGCGTCATCGTGCCGCTGGAGTGCGAGTTCTTCGCGCTGCGCGGGGTGGCGCTGCTCATGGACACCATCCAGAAGGTCCAGGAGCGGCTCAACGAGCGCCTGGTCATCGACGGGTTCCTGGGCACGATGTACGACCCGCGCACGCTCCACGCCCGCGAGGTCCTGTCCACCATCATCGACGGCTTCGGCGACAAGGTCTACGGCACGGTCATCAACCGCACCGTGCGCTTCCCGGACGCCACCGTGGCGGGTGAGCCCATCACCAGGTTCGACTCGTCCTCGGCCGGCGCCAACGCCTATCGGGATCTGGCCAAGGAGGTGCTGGCGAGGTGGCCTCTCAGCGGTCACGGCGCGTGACCCTACCCGGGGCGGACGAGCTGTTCTTCCGCCCCAGCGGCACCGAGGTGGACGCGGTGCCCGACACGGAGACCGAACGCCAGTACACGGCACCGGAACAGCGCAGGAGCGAGGCGACGTCGCGCCCGGCCCGCGCCAAGGGTTCCACCAGGGTGGTCGACGGCGCGCCCAAACCGAGCGGCCGTCAGCGCCACGACGAGAAGATCACCGTCTACATCTCCGGGCCGGAGCTGCTGGCCCTGGAGCAGACCCGGCTGTCGCTGCGCGCCGAGCACGGGCTGACCGCCGACCGGGGCCGCCTGGTCCGTGAGGCCGTCGCCGTGCTGCTCGCCGACTTCGACGAGCACGGGTCCGCCAGCATGCTGGTGCGGCGGCTGCGCGAGGAGTGAACAGCGTCCGCCCGGTGTCGGAGGGGGTACCGGGGGACGCGGACGGGGCGGGTGTCACCGGCGGGTTCAGGCCGGTGACACCCTTGTGCGTATGGGTTACGACGACGAGGGGCCGCGAGCATGACGGCCGAACCGGCCCCGGACGGGGCGGCGGAGGAGGAGGCCGAGGGCTCCTTCCAGGTGCACCTCGACAACTTCGAGGGCCCCTTCGACCTGCTGCTGGCGCTCATCGCCAAGCACAAGCTGGACATCACCGAGGTGTCGCTGTCGAAGGTCACCGACGAGTTCATCGCGCACATCCGAGCCCACGGGGAGGCCTGGGACCTGGACCAGGCCAGCAACTTCCTGCTGGTGGCGGCCACCCTGCTGGATCTGAAGGCGGCCCGGCTGCTGCCGCGCGGCGACGTCGAGGACGAGGAGGACCTGGCGCTGCTGGAGGCCCGCGACCTGCTGTTCGCGCGGCTGCTGCAGTACCGGGCGTACAAGGAGGTCGCCGCGTTCCTGCGCGGCCGGATGGCCGCCCAGGGCCGCCGCTACGCCCGCGCCGTGCCGCTGGAGGAGCGGTTCGAGGCGCTGCGCCCGGAGGTGCTGTTCAGGCTGGGCCCGCAGGAGTTCGCGGCGCTGGCCGGGATGGTGTTCACCCCCAAAGAACCGCCGAGCGTCCCGGTCACCCACATCCACCAGCCCAAGACCTCCGTCAAGGAGCAGGGCGAGCTGATGGTGGCGGTGCTGCGCGAGCGCGGGAGTATGACGTTCGCGGAGCTGGCGGCCGGGTGCGACGGTACCTTCGAGGTCATCGCCCGGTTCCTGGCCCTGCTGGAGCTGTACCGGGCCGCGAACGTGGGTTTCGAGCAGCCCGAACCGCTCGGGGAACTGCTCGTCACCTGGACCGGCGGCGACGGCGACGTCGAGGTGGACAGCGAGTACGACGCCGATCCGGCGGACGAGGAGACGGGGGAGGACCGGTGACCGTGGAGGAGACCGCCGAGGAGGCCGCCGGGGTGCGGCCGACCCTGCGCCGTGACCTGGAGGCGGTGCTGATGGTGGTGGACCAGCCGGTTTCGGAGTACGACCTGGCCAGGGCGCTGGGGGTGCCGGTGGCGGTGGTCGTGCGGACCCTGGAGTCGCTGTCGCGGGAATACACGGAGCAGGGCAGGGGTTTCGACCTTCGGGCGGTGGCCGACGGCTGGCGTGTGTACACGCGGCCGGAGTGCGCCGACATCGTGGAGCACTTCCTCAAGGAAGGGCAGGAGGTGCGGCTGACACAGGCCGCGCTGGAGACGATGGCGGTGGTGGCCTACCGCCAGCCGGTCTCCCGTGGCAGGGTCTCCGCGGTCCGCGGTGTCAACTGTGACGGCGTCATGCGTACCCTCGTACTGAGGGGGCTGATCGAAGAGGCCGGACACGACCCGGAGTCCGGTGCCCTGCTGTATCGGACCACCTCCTATTTCCTGGAACGGCTCGGCCTGCGCAGCCTCGACGAGCTGCCGGATCTGGCACCGTTCCTGCCCGACGACATCGAAGGTCTAGACGACACCGGTGAGCACACCTAACGAAAGTTCCCGCGGTGCGCGGGACGACGCCCCGCGCGGTGAGCGCGGCGAACGATACGACGACCGCGGCGGACGAGGACGCCGCGACGACCGGTCCCCCCGAGGCGGGGACGACCGCGGCCCGCGGGGCCGCGATGACCGAGGCCCCGGCGGCCGCTCCTACGGTGGGGACTCCCGTGGCGGACGCGACTTCCGAGGTTCGGGTGAGGGTCGCTCCTCCAACGGCGGCCGTGATTTCCGTGGTGCAGGTGAGGGGCGTTCCGTGAGTGGTTCTCGTGACGGCGGTGACCGCGGAGGCTACCGCGGTTCCCGTGATGGTGACGACCGACGTTCGTTCGGCGACCGTGACCCGCGCGGTGGACGTTCCTTCGGCGGTTCGCGTGAGGGTGGTGGCCGTGGTGGCTACCAGGGTTCCCGTGACTCCCGTGGCCAGGGCGGTTACCGGGGTGGGCGTGACGGTGATGACCGTCGTTCGTTCGGTGGTGACCGTGACTCGCGCGGCGGCCGTTCGTTCGGTGGTGACCGCGACTCCCGTGGCGGGCGTTCCTTCGCGGGGGCGCGTGACGACCGCGGTGGCTACCGCGGTTCCCGTGACGACCGTGACTCCCGTGGTCAGGGTGGCTACCGGGGTGGGCGTGACGGTGATGACCGTCGTTCGTTCGGTGGTGACCGCGACTCCCGTGGCGGGCGTTCCTTCGCGGGGGCGCGTGACGACCGCAGTGGCTACCGCGGTTCCCGTGACGACCGTGACTCCCGTGGTCAGGGTGGCTACCGGGGCGGGCGTGACGGTGATGACCGTCGTTCGTTCGGCGGTGACCGTGACTCGCGCGGCGGGCGTTCCTTCGGCGGTTCGCGTGAGGGTGGTGGCCGTGGTGGCTACCAGGGTTCCCGTGACTCCCGTGGTCAGGGCGGTTACCGGGGTGGGCGCGACGGTGATGACCGTCGTTCGTTCGGCGGCGACCGCGACTCCCGTGGCGGGCGTTCCTTCGCCGGAGCGCGTGACGACCGCGGCGGCTACCGCGGTTCCCGTGACGGCGACGACCGCCGTTCGTTCGGTGGTGACCGTGACTCGCGTGGTGGCGGTCAGGGCCGCGGTGGTCACGGTTCGCGTGACGACCGTGGCGGGCGTTCCTTCGCGGGGGCGCGTGACGACCGCGGTGGCTACCGCGGTTCCCGTGACGACCGTGACTCCCGTGGTCAGGGCGGTTACCGGGGCGGGCGCGACGGCGACGACCGCCGTTCGTTCGGCGGCGACCGCGACTCCCAGGCCAAGCGCCCCAAGCGGCACAAGGTCGACCACTCCGCCGAGCTCCCCGGCGGCCGCAAGGTCCCCATGGGCGACATCAAGAGCGAGAACCAGCTCTCCAAGGCCGCCCGCGAGCGCCTCAACGCGCTGCGCTCGGAGTACGACCCCAAGGACGAGGACCGTCCCGAGGAGGGCCGCGACAACTACACCGACGTCGAGGGCGGCATCCGCCTGCAGAAGGCCCTCGCCGCCGCCGGTGTCGCCAGCCGCCGCGCCAGCGAGGAGATGATCGCCGCCGGCCGCGTCAGCGTGGACGGCGAGACCGTCCGCCGCTTCGGCGCCCGGGTGGACCCGGAGAAGTCCGAGATCCGTGTCGACGGCATGCGCGTCGTCACCTCCCCGGACAAGCTCTACTTCGCGCTCAACAAGCCGCGCGGCGTCGTCAGCACCATGTGGGACCCCGAGGGCCGCCCCACCCTGGCCGACTACACCGGCCAGACCGAGGAGCGGATCTTCCACGTCGGCCGGCTCGACACCGAGACCGAGGGCCTCATCCTGCTCACCAACGACGGAGAGCTGTCCAACCGGCTCACCCACCCGCGGTACAAGGTCGTCAAGACCTACATCGCCAAGGTGCCCGGGCCCGTCCCGCACAGCGTCGTCAAGCAGCTGCGCGCGGGTGTGGAGCTGGAGGACGGCCCGGTCGAGGTCGACTCCTTCCGCGTGGTCGACAACGACGGCCCCAAGGCGCTGGTGGAGATCCGCCTGCACGAGGGCCGCAAGCACATCGTGCGCCGCCTCATGGAGGCCGTCGGCCACCCGGTGGCGGACCTCGCCCGCACCCAGGTCGGCCCGATCGACCTGAACGCCCTGAAGCTGGGCACCATGCGGGCCCTGACCTCCCGCGAGGTCAGCGAACTCTACAAGGCGGCGGGGCTGTAGACCCCGGCGGGCTATACAGTTGACGGCGGTCGCGACCACGGGTCGCGGCCGCCGTTCCCGTCTCCCCGGCCGGGGGCGGGCCGAGCGGAACGACGGACAAGGCGGGATCGACGTGGCGGTACGGGCCATTCGCGGAGCGGTGCAGGTCGACGCGGACGAACGCGACCAGGTGCTGGAGGCCACGGCCGAACTCGTCTCCGAGGTGATGCGGCGCAACGGGCTGGCCCCGGAGGACGTCATCAGCGTGCTCTTCACCGCCACCCCGGACCTGACCAGCGAGTTCCCGGCTCTGGCCGCGCGCAGGCTCGGCTTCGTCGACGTGCCGCTGATGTGCGCCACCGAGATCGGCGTCCCGCACGCCCTGCCGCGCGTGGTGCGGCTGATGGCGCACGTGGAGACCGACCGCCCGCGCGCGGAGCTGCAGCACGTCTACCTGCGCGGCGCGCAGGCGCTGCGCCTGGACATCGCGCAGTAGTACCGGTGCGCCCCTAATCTGGGGAGCACGGAAGTGAACGCAGGGGGCGGGGGAGCACCGTGAGCGGGAGCGGGGACGCCGGAACGCGCGACGGGGGGACGTCGGTGGGCCGGGTCGTGGTGCTGGGTGCCGGTCTGATCGGCACGTCGATCGCCCTGGCCCTGCGTGCGCGCGGTGTCGAGGTCCTGCTGTCGGACCCGGACGCGACCGCTCTGCGGCTGGCCTGCGACCTGGGCGCCGGGGACCCGCTGGAGGGCTCCGGCGGCCTCCCCGCCGACGTGGCGGTGATCGCCGCCCCGCCCGGGGTGGTCCCGCGGGTGCTGCGCCAGGCCCAGGACCGGGGACTGGCGCACGTGTACACGGACGCGGCCAGTGTGAAGGCGAGCGTGGTGGCGGCCGCCGAGGACCTGGGCTGCGACCTGGCGACCTTCGTCCCCGGGCACCCCATGGGCGGCCGGGAGAAGCGGGGGCCGGGCGCGGCCCGCGCGGACCTGTTCCTGGGGCGCTCGTGGGCGCTGTGCCCCACCGGCAAGGCCGACCCGGGCGCGGTGGAGCGGGTCGCCGAGCTGGCCCGCATGTGCGGGGCCGACCCGCTGGTCATCGACGCCGCGGCGCACGACCGGGCGGTGGCGCTGGTGTCGCACGTTCCGCACGTGGCCTCCTCCGCGGTGGCGGCCCGGCTGGTCGGTGCGGGCGAGGACGCCCTGACCCTGGCCGGACAGGGCGTCCGCGACGTCACCCGGGTGGCGGGCGGCGACCCGTCGCTGTGGACGGAGATCCTCACCTGCAACGCCGCCCCGGTGGCCGAGGTGCTGCGGGCGGTCGCCGACGACCTGGCCCGGGCGGCCGACGCGCTGGCGGGGCGGGACGAGGACGCGGAGCCGGTGCGGGACCTGCTGGTCCGGGGCCGGGAGGGGCACGGCCGCATCCCCGGCAAGCACGGCGAGGCGACGCTGCCGGACTACACGGTCATCCCGGTGGTGATCCCGGACGAGCCGGGCACCCTGGGCCGCCTGTTCGCCGCGGCCGCCGACGCCGGGGTGAACATCGAGGACGTGCGCATCGAGCACACCCCGGGGCTGCCGCTGGGTGTGGCGCAGCTGTACGTGCTGCCCGCGGGGGTGGACACGCTCACCCGGTCGCTGGCCGCCGACGGCTGGTCGGTGCACCCGGGCGCCTGAGCGGCGCGCTCCGCGCGCCCCTGCGCACCTCCTGCGTGCGTACTCCGCAGTACTCCGCACCGGTAGGCTGGGGCGTCGGCAGTACGACGAGCGGCAGAGGCAGGATCACGTGAGCGGGCAGGGCAGCACCGAGGGCATCGTCATCGCGATCGACGGTCCCTCCGGGTCGGGCAAGTCGAGCACCTCCAAGGGTGTGGCCAAGGCGCGGGGCCTGCGCTACCTCGACACCGGCGCCATGTACCGCGCGCTGACCTGGTGGATGCTCGACAACGGGGTGGACGTGCACGACGCCGCAGCGGTGGCCGCCGCCGTGGAGCGCCCCGTCATCGAGATGGGCACCGACCCGGCGGCCCCGACGGTGTCCGTCGACGGCCGCGACGTGGCCGTCGAGATCCGCGGCAAGGAGGTCACCGGCAGCGTGTCCGCGGTGTCCGCGGTGCCGCAGGCCCGTGAGCTGCTGGTGCGCACCCAGCGGGAGGTCATCGCCGCGGCCCGGCGCGAGAGCGCGGGCATCGTGGTGGAGGGCCGCGACATCACCACGGTGGTCGCCCCGGACGCCCCGGTGAAGCTGTTCATCACCGCCAGCCCCGAGGCCCGCGCGCAGCGCCGCAGCAAGGAGATCCGCACCGGCGACGTGGCCGCCACCCAGGCGGACCTGGAGCGCCGGGACCGGCTGGACTCCAGCCGCGCCCACTCGCCGCTGACGCTGACCGCCGACACCGCCGAGCTGGACACCACCGGCCTGACCCTGGACGAGGTCATCGCCCTGGTCGTCAAGCTGGTCGACGAGGCCGCCGAGGCGGCCCGCGCCTGACACCGGGCGGCCCGACCGGCCGCCCCTCCCGGGCCCGTCCGCCCCCGCCGCCGCGGGTGATGTCGGACACCCGGGGGAACACATCGACTCCCGCGGAGGTTGCCCTTCGCGGTACACGGGCGGACGCCGTCGGCGTCCGCTCCGAGCGGGCCGCCCCGTGTCGTACGGGAGCGGCCGGTTCGTTTTCGCACTCCTCGCGGCACGCATCCTGGGCGCGCGGGGACTCCAGAACCGGGAGCAGTACATGAGTGACGACTTCGACACCGCCGACATCGGCGTGGAGGACGGGCCGGCCGTCCCCCTGCCGGTGGTGGCCGTGGTGGGACGCCCCAACGTGGGCAAGTCAAGCCTGGTCAACCGCATCATCGGCCGCCGTGAGGCCGTGGTGGAGGACGTGCCGGGGGTGACCCGGGACCGGGTCGCCTACGACGCCGAGTGGCAGAGCACCCAGTTCACCCTGGTGGACACCGGCGGCTGGGAGACCAGTGTCAGCGGGCTGGCCGCGATGGTGGCCCGCCAGGCCGAGTACGCGGCGCAGACCGCCGACGTGATCCTGTTCGTGGTGGACGCCACCGTGGGCATCACCGACGCGGACGAGGCCGTCACCCGGGTGCTGCGGGCCACCAACCGCCCGGTGGTGCTGGCCGCCAACAAGGTGGACGGCAGCATGCAGGAGTCCGACGCGCTGGAGCTGTGGAACCTGGGTGTGGGCGAGCCCTACCCCATCAGCGCCCTGCACGGCCGCGGCACCGGCGACCTGCTGGACGCGGTGGTGGGGGCCTTCCCCGAGCAGGCCCGGGACGCCGAGGCTCCCGAGACCGAGGACGGCCCGCCGCGGGTGGCCCTGCTGGGCCGCCCGAACGTGGGCAAGTCCAGCCTCCTCAACCGGCTCGCCGGCGAGGACCGCGTGGTCGTGGACTCGGTGGCGGGCACCACCCGCGACGCCGTCGACGAGCTGATCGAGCTGGGCGGCAAGACCTGGAAGTTCATCGACACCGCGGGTATCCGCCGCCGGTTCCGGGCGCTGCAGGGCGCCGACTACTACGCCACGATGCGCACCGGCACCGCCCTGGAGCGGGCCGAGGTCGCGGTGGTCCTGATGGACGTCAGCGAGCCGCTGGCCGAGCAGGACATCCGCGTGGTCGAGCAGGTGGTGGAGGCCGGCCGCGGCCTGGTGCTGGCGTTCAACAAGTGGGACGTCCTGGACGAGGACCGCCGCGTCTACCTGGAGAAGGAGATCGACCGCCAGCTGGCCCGGGTCGCCTGGGCGCCGCGGGTGAACATCTCCGCCAGGACCGGCCGCCACATGGAGAAGCTGGTCCCGGCGATCGAGACGAGCCTGGCGGGCTGGTCCCAGCGCATCCCCACGGGGCAGCTGAACAACTGGCTCAAGGAGCTGGTGGCGGCGACACCGCCGCCGGTGCGCGGCGGCAAGCAGCCCAAGATCCTGTTCGCGACGCAGGCGGGGGCCAAGCCGCCGCAGTTCGTGCTGTTCACCACCGGGTTCCTGGAGGACAACTACCGGCGGTTCATCGAGCGGCGCCTGCGCGAGGACTTCGGGTTCGAGGGCTCGCCGATCCACATCAGCATGCGGATCCGGGAGAAGAAGGGCGGGGCCGTGGGCAAGGCGTCCAAGGGCAGTGTGCGCCCGGACCGCCAGCGCCGCCGCCGCTCCTAGGCCGTGTTTTTTTGAACCTCCGCTTCGGTTCGTGTTCGGCGCCCTTAGAGGGCGGGAACCTCCGTCCCGGAGGAGACGTCCTCGTTCCTCGGACGTCTCCTCCGGGTCTCCAGAACCCCGCCGGCGCCTCACGCACCCCCTGCGGAACAAGCAGATATCCGAAAAACAGGCTCCGGACCGTGCGCTGACCACGACGTGCCGAGGGGGCGCCTCCCGACCGGGGGGCGCCCCCTTCGTGTCCGGGGCGCCGGGCGCGGTGCGGGCGGGCGTCAGGGGCCGGAGGGCAGGCGGCGCACGTTGCTGGGCGGCACGTAGCCGGTCCCCTCCCCGCCGGGGCGCGGGTAGGGCAGCCGGACGCCGCCGGGCCCGTACTCGGGCAGGGGCATGGCGGGCGCGCCCGGCAGCGGCCGGCCGGCGCTCTCCTTCATCCGCCACACCACGACCAGGCCGACGGCGCCCGCGGCCATCACCAGCCAGGCGGGCGAGTACAGGTCGCCGGTGGACTGCACGAGCGCCTCCGCCATCAGCGGGGTGGTGCCGCCGAACAGCGCGACGGAGATGTTGAAGCCGATCGCCAGTGCGCCGTAGCGGACACTGGTCGGGAAGAACGCCGGGAGCGCCGCCGGGGCGCTGCCGGAGAAGTGCACCAGGGTGACCGCCAGCACCATGATGCCCAGGGCGACCGCCACCACGCTGCCGGTCTGCAGCAGCCAGAACGCGGGCAGTGTCAGCACGATGGAGCACAGGCTGCCCGACAGCAGCACCGGTCTGCGCCCCACCCGGTCGCTGAGCCGCCCGAACCCGGTGACGGCGGCCAGCATGAGCGCCATCGCCCCCAGTGTGAGCAGCAGGGCGGTGGTGGAGCCGTAGCCCAGCTCCGCCTCCAGGTAGGTGGGCATGTAGGCGGTCACCGTGTAGTTGTTGACGTTGAACACGAGGACCAGGCCCACGCACAGCAGTATGTTCCGCCACTGGCCGACGATGGTCGCGCGCAGCTGACCCCTGCGGCGGCGGCCCTCGGAGTCCTTGGCGAAGCCCTGGGTGTTCTCGGTGAACACGGGTGTCTCGTCGAGCTTGACCCGCAGGTAGAGGCCGACGGCGCCGAGCGGCAGGGCGAGCAGGAACGGGATGCGCCAGCCCCAGGCGAGCATGGCGTCCGAGCCCAGCAGCAGGGTCATGGCGGTGACGACGGTGGCGCCGCCCACGTACCCGCTGACGGTGCCGAACTCCAGCCAGGAGGCGAGGAAGCCGCGGCGCTTGTCGGGGGCGTACTCGGCGATGAAGGTGGTGGCGCCGCCGTACTCGCCGCCGGTGGAGAAGCCCTGGAGCATGCGGGCGACCAGCAGCAGGACCGGTGCGGCGGTGCCGATGGCGGCGGCCGGGGGGATGAGGCCGATGCAGAAGGTGCTGACGGCCATGAGCAGCATGGTGAGGGCGAGGACGTGCTTGCGGCCGATGCGGTCGCCCAGGGGGCCGAAGAACAGGCCGCCGAGCGGGCGGACCAGGAAGGCCGCCGCGAAGGTGGTGAAGGTGGCGATGAGCTGTACGCCCTGGGACTGCGCCGGGTAGAACACCAGACCGATGGTGACGGCGAGGTAGCTGTAGACGCCGAAGTCGTACCATTCGGTGGCGTTGCCGATGGCGGCGGCGGTGACGGCCTTGCGGGTGGTGCGGCGCTCGGTGACCAGCGTTCCCGGCGTTCCGCCCGGCTGGTCCCCGGGCCGCGGCCCGGTCGGGTTCTCGCTCACGTGTCCCCCTCGGTGAAATCACTCAAAGGAACACGATAGCGACTTTCCGTCACATCGCCTGGATTGAGGGCATACTCCGTCCGTGTCGCCATGTGTCCCCCGACCGGAGGCGGGCGGTAGCGTGGTCGGTGTCGGCCGGGAGAAGGAGGGGCATGGACAAGGTCCTGGTCAGTGCGTGTCTGGTGGGCCGCCCGGTGCGCTACGACGGCCGCGCCAAACCCGTCGGCGACGCACTGCTCGACCGCTGGCGGCTCGAGGGCCGCCTGGTCGTGCACTGCCCCGAGGTCGCCGGCGGACTGCCCGTACCGCGGCCGCCCGCCGAGATCGAGCCCGGCGCCACCGCGGCCGACGTGCTCGCGGGCCGGGCCCGCATCCTCACCCCCGGCGGCGACGACGTCACCGCGCCCTTCGTGGCGGGGGCCCGGGCCGCCCTGGCGTTCGCCCGCGACCGGGGGGTGACCGTGGCCGTACTGAAGGAGTCCAGCCCCTCCTGCGGACTCCACGAGGTCTACGACGGCACGTTCACCGGGCGCAAGCTGGCCGGCAGCGGGGTGACCGCCCACCTGCTGTCCGGGCACGGCATCGCGGTGTTCAACGAGCACGGGATCGCCGCCGCCGACGCCCGCCTGCGGGGCGCCGACGGCGGCCGGGCTCAGGAGCGCACGACCTCGTAGCGGGCGCAGGCGAACGCCCCGGTCCGGTGCACGTCCAGCAGCTCGAGGTCCACCCTGCCCGCCAGCAGGGGGGCGCCCGACCCCAGCGTCACCGGGGCGATGGAGACGATCACCTCGTCCAGCAGGCCCAGCCGGGCCAGGTCCGCGGCGATCCCGCCGCCGCCGAGGAGCCACAGGTCCTTGCCGCCCGCCGACTCCGCCACCTTCGCGTGCAGGACGCGCAGCTCGTCGTCGGAGTCGGCGGAGGCGAACCGGATGTCGGTGCCGCCCCCGAACGGCGGCAGCTCCCGGTGGGTCAGCACCCAGGACGGCATGTCGTAGGCCCAGTCCTTGTCGCCCTCGTGCCGGTGCACCCACTCGTAGGTGGAGGCGCCCATGAGGACCGCGCCGACCCCCTTCATGAACTCCTCGACCTCGTTCTCGGCGCTCTCCCCCCGCGCCGCGGCCTCGGCGTCTGCGGCGAACAGCCACTCCAGCGAATGGTCCTCGGTCGCGATGAAGCCGTCCAGGCTGGTGGCGGTGTTGTAGACGGTCCTGGTCATGTCGTGCCTCCGTGTCGGTCCTGCAGCCATTCGATGGGATCCCCGTGGTCCACTTCCAGCCCCTCGGCGCGCAGCATGTGCCGCACCAGCTGCCTGCGGTGCGCCGCGTACGTCAGGACGTGCGCGACCACCGAGCCCAGCACGAAGCTCTCCGGCGGGTCGCACAGGGCGTCGACCAGCCGGTCGCTCCAGGCGCCGCGGCGGCCGATGCCCTCGACCGTCGCGATCCAGTGCGGGCCGACCTCCCGGTGCCGCTCGGCCAGCGCCTCCGGATCGTCACCTCCGCGCTCGGGGAAGTCCTCTCCGTCGATGGAGGCGCACCACATCTCCTTGGACCACACCAGGTGCTCCAGGACGGCGGCGACCGACTCCTCGGGGCCGTCCCAGGACAGGACGGTCCGCCCGGGGGCGTGCACCCTGCGGTAGGCCTCCTCCGAGAGCCCGGCCGCGGCCTCGATCAGCCGCCCGGTGTCGGCGATGTCGTGGTGGACCTGCAGGGACACGGGATCCATGGCGGGGCGCTCCTCGGGGGGCGACTCGATCCACAGGTGGACCGGCGGGTGGAAGTGGATGCCGTTCGGCGCGGGCAGCCAGGTGCCGCTGCCGGAGGTCGTCGCCCCCGGCGGGTGCCCGAAGGCCCGCCCGAACGCGCGGATGAACCCCTCCACCGACCGGTAGCCCGCGGCGAACGCGGCGTCGGTGACGCTGGACCCCTGCCGGATCTGCCAGGCGGCCCGCTCCAGCAGCACCCGGCGGCGCAGCGCGACCGGGGACTCCCCGGTGTCGCGGCTGAGCCGCCGGGAGAAGTGGAACGGGGAGCTGTAGGCCCGTTCGGCCATGGCGGCCAGGCCGGTGCCCCCGCCGCCGTCCTCGTCCGCCAGGACCGCGTCGAGCAGTTCGCGGAGCCGGTCCCGGCCGGTGGTGGGTTCGGTCATGGGACCAGTATGTTCGCGCCGCGGAGGGCGGCGCTTGACCGTTCTTGCGCACCCGCGTGCCGGGACGGCGGGGCGGCTCAGGCGTAGGGTGTGGCGCATCCGGCCGGGGTGCCCGCCCCGGCCCCGCGGCGGACACGGAGGAGAACATGCGACTGGTCTGCGTACTCGACACCAACGACCTGCGGGCCGCGGCCGACTTCTGGTGTGCGGCGCTCGGCTTCGAGCGGCAGGAGGAGGGTCCCGTCTACCTGGGCCTGCGCGACCCCGGCGGGAGGTGGCCCGACCTCCTGCTGCAGAAGGTGCCCGAGCCCAAGGCGGGCAAGAACCGGATGCACCTGGACATGGTCGTCCACGACCTGGAGGCCGAGACCGAGCGGGTCCGCGCCCTGGGCGCGCGGGTGCTGCGACCCGCCTTCGAGGAGGACGGGCACCGGCTGGCGGTCCTGGCCGACCCCGAGGGGAACGAGTTCTGCCTGGTGGAGCGGCTCGACGGGACCCTGGGCGGGTGAGGAGGGGCGTCGGCGGTGTGCGCCGCGGCCGCGCGGGTAGCGGCACCTTCCGAGGACCGTGCCGGGGAGGGGACCGCCATGACCGGGCGCGAGGTGACGGTGCGCACCGCGGACGCCGTACTCGAGGGGAACCTGGACCTGCCGCCGGGCGCCGTCGGCGTGGCGGCGTTCGCCCACGGCAGCGGCAGCTCCCGGAACAGCCCCCGCAACCGGGCCGTCGCCGGGGCGCTGCGGGACGCGGGGATCGCGACTCTGCTGTTCGACCTGCTCACGGCGGAGGAGGAGCGCGTCGACCGGGCCACGGCCGGGCTGCGCTTCGACATCGGGCTGCTGGCCCGGCGCCTCACCGGGGCTGTGGACCGGCTGGCGGAGTGGGAGGGGACGGCGGGGCTGCCGGTCGGGCTGTTCGGCGCCAGCACGGGGGCCGCCGCGGCGCTGCGCTGCGCGGCCGAACACCCGGGGGAGGTGGTCGGCGTGGTCTCCCGCGGCGGCCGCCCCGACCTGGCGGGCACCGAGACCCTGCGGCGGGTGCGCGCACCGGTGCTGCTCGTCGTCGGCGGCGCGGACACGCGCGTGCTGGAGCTCAACGAGCGGGCGCTCGGCGAGCTGGGCGGCCCCGGCCGGATCCACGTGGTCCCGGGCGCGGGGCACCTGTTCGAGGAGGAGGGCGCGCTGGAGGAGGTGGCCCGGGCCGCCTCGGCGTGGTTCTCCCGCCTGATGGGCGCCCGCGGGGACTGAGGGGGTGCGGGGCCGCGCCCTGCCAATGGCGGTGCGAGAGCCGCCGGGAATGCGATAGAGTCTTCTCCGTCGGCCAGGCCAGCGGCCCGGCCCGACGGGACGTAGCGCAGTTTGGCAGCGCACTTGACTGGGGGTCAAGGGGTCGTGGGTTCAAATCCCGCCGTCCCGACAGAGCAGTAGCAGGTCAGCGAGGGGTCCACCATCAGGTGGGCCTCTTTCTGCGTGTCCGGGGCACCGGACCGCACCACGGGGCCCACACGTCCACGCAGGTGAGCACCCGGTCCGGGGCGCGGGGCCGCCGGGCCCCGTCGGCGGGGGCCCGGCCGTCGTCGTCCCGGCGGGCGCGTACCGCACCGCGTCCTCGCGGCGCCCCGTGAAGCCGACCGCGGGCACGGCGAAGAGCAGCAGGCGGTCGTCGACGGGCAGTGGCGGCTCGGTGGCGTCCGCGTGCAGGAGGGCGCCGTCGGCGGAGGCGACGAGACCGTGCGGGGGCCTCCTCGCCCCGCCCGGTGGCCGCGGGCGCCCGCGGTCCGTCACCGCCGTCCGCCGGGCACTCCGCGGGGCGTAGGGACCGCATCCACCCCTCCGCGGCCTCCGGCGCCGGGGCCGCTCCGCCGCTCCGGCGTGCGAACGCCGCAGCCTGGCCACGGCCACGTCCGCTCCGTTCGTCACGCGGACAGCGCGGGCTCCCCGACGGACGTTCCGCCCCCGGTCCGGACAGGCGGCACCGCACCGACGCGGTGACCGGTGCCGCCCCGGCCGTTCCGCGGTCAGGGCTTGCGGCCCACACCGCCGTACTGGTCCAGGCCGCGCCTGGTGTGGGCCTCCAGGGGTGCCGGGCGCCAGCGCGGGCAGGGCACCACGCCGGGGTCCAGCAGTTCCAGCCCCTCGAACCGGGCGGCGATGAACTCCGGGCTGCGCAGCAGGTACGGGACGTCGCCCTGCTCGTTGCCGGCCTCGATGGCCCGGTTGTAGGCCTCGCTGGTGTTGGCGCCGTCGTAGCTGGCCAGGTAGCTGCCGGAGGGCAGGGCGTCCAGCAGGCGGCGCACGATCGGCTGCACGTCGTCCTCGGGGATGTGTCCCAGGATCCCCATGAGCATGAGCGCGACGGGCCGGTCGAAGTCCAGGGTCCCGGCGGCGCGCTCCAGGATCGTGTCGGGGTCGCGCAGGTCGGCGTCGATGTAGTCGGTGGCGCCCTCCGGGCTGCCCACCAGCAGGGCGCGCGCGTGCGCGAGCACCAGGGGGTCGTTGTCCACGTACACCACTCGGGTCTCGGGGGCGATCTCCTGGGCGACCTCGTGGGTGTTGTTCGCGGTGGGCATCCCGGTCCCGATGTCGAGGAACTGGCGGATGCCCGCCTCGCGCGTCAGGTGGGTGACGACCCGGATGAGGAACTTGCGGCTGGTGCGGGCCAGGTCCACGATCTCCGGGAAGCCCTCGGCCACCGCGTCGCCCGCGATCCGGTCGATCGGGTAGTGGTCCTTGCCGCCCATCCAGTAGTTCCAGATGCGGGCGGAGTGCGTCCGGGTGGTGTCGATGAGCGGGGGGCGGTCGGAGCCCGCGGGGGAGGACGGGGACGGGGCGTCTGTCATCGGATTTGTGGGGTTTCCTCCCGGCCTTCAGGCCGGGGAGGAAACCCCTGCCTCCTTCTGGATGGTGTAGGTGTAGCCGTCGGCCCGTTGCAGGAGCCGAAGGTTCTTGTGCGAGGTCTTCACCGGCCCGTACCGGGTGGAGACGGTGTGGCTGCCGGTCGAGCGCACCGCGACCCGACCACTATGGGTTCCGGCGTTCTTCCCCGCGGGGACCACAGCTCGGACCAGATCCCCGGTGGCGAACCCGAAGAACCGCTTGGTGCGCGGCAGCCGCAGCCGGGGGAACCCGTGTCGGTCGGGCCGGGTACGGGCGTAGGACCCGCGCCCCGCACACCCGGCGACCAGCACCCGGGCCACCGTCTCGGTGACCGTAACGGCCTTCCCGACGACCAGCGCGTCCAGGGTGTGGGACTTCGGCAGACCCGAGCGGACCCGGTTCCACCTGGTGCGCCCGCCCGAACCCACGCGGGTGGGCAGGCGAGCGTCCAGGGCCCGCCACAGTCCCCATCGCGTGGCGTTGACGGCGGCGGCATCCTTCAGCGGCGTCTCGGCCCGGGCCTTGATCCTGGCGAGGGCCCCGGGATCGGTGACGAACTCCTCGACCGGCCGGTCGGCCTTGGCCTGGTTGCACGGCACGCACGCCAGGACCAGGTTGGAGACCCGGTCCGAGCCGCCCCGGGAGCGCGGGCGTACGTGGTCGATGTTCAACGGCACACCGGTGGCGCCGCAGTAGGCGCAGGTACGGCCGAACTTGGCCAGCAGGTACTCGCGGACCTCGTAGCCGTGCAGGGCGCCCCGCTGGTACTCGGCCCCTTCCAGGAGTTTGCCGGCGGACAGGGCGTGGGTGTCGAACGCGACCCGCTCCACGTGCACCGCCCGCACCGGTGCCCACCGGGCGAGCCGGTCCACCCACGAGACGGTGGTCTCCACCCGGTGGCGCAGGGACGGGGCGAGCCACCCTGGGGGCCGGGTGCGGTTGAGGAAGCGCGGGGCGCGGTGGCGCAGGTTCGCCGTCCGTCGGCGCCGCCGGTAGGCGGACCGCTGCCCCATCTTCTTACGGATCCGATCCCCGCGGTGGTCGAGCCGGATCGCGTACCGGCCCCGCCGCTCACCGCCCTGGGCGGTGAACACGGCGATGCCGGTGTGCTTCGATCCGGGGTCGACGCCGATCTCGACCCCGTCCACCTGGGACTGTGCGATGGTGCGGTCCTTGAGGCGGATCGTGAACGGGGTGTGGCGGGCCACGACGGCCCGGCCCTTGGCCAGGAGCTTGCGAGCCCGGGCCGGTGGACAGGGTTGAAGCGGTGCGCCGTGCCTGTCGAGGACGAACACGTACGGGTGGGTGGTTCTGGTGGTGTTGCCGTGGGCCTCACGGCCCTGCTCCCCGGCCCCGGAGGGCTCGAGGGTGACGCCACCGGCACCAGGTGAGGTGCCGGTGGTCTCCCCTCGACCATGTCCCGCACCGGGTACCACCGTCGTGCGGCGGTGTCCGCGTCCCGTTTCGTTCCCGATCCGGGGAGTGTCTGCTGACGCGGATTCCAGAGCAGGCTGCTGAGGAAGCACAGCCTGGTGGGTCTGCTGTCCTGTGCGGAACGTAGCCATCAAGGTCATCTCCCTATGGGTGATGGCTGGGTCTGGTAACGGCTGCCCTCAACCCAGGGGGTCGAAAGCTCCCGCTTTCAGACGGGGGATCCCGTTACGGGGCATCCACCTCGGTGTTCAGGGGGTTCGCCGCGGGGGTGGGCCGTCGGCGGCCGGACGCCGCAAAGCCCGGCCGCGGCGGGGTTCTCGTGGCCCCACCCTAGACGACACGGGCGCCGCCGCGCCGCCCGGCGGGGAGGGCCCCGCCCCCGCCGGGCGGAGCTTGACCCTGACGCGGCGTCGGGCCCTAGCGTGGCGGCATGACACGACGAAAGACGCGTTCTCCGCTGTCGGACGAGGACAGGCGGGAGCTCTGGGGCGGTTTCGCGGACCGCGAGGAGGAGTACCTCGGCGAGGTCGAGCAGCGGTGGGGCGGCTCCGAGGCGTACGCCGACTCCGCCCGCCGCGTCGCGGGGTACGGCAGGGCCGAGTGGGAGCGGATCAACCGCGACAACGCCGCGATCGAGGCGCGGATCCGCGAACTCATGGCCGCCGGGGCGGACCCGCGTGGCGCGGAGGCGATGGACGTCGCGGAGGCGGCCCGGCTCCACGTGTCGCGGTGGTTCTACGAGATGGACCACGGGTTCCACGTGCGCAAGAGCGAACTCTACGTCCAGGACGGGCGGTTCCGGCAGGGCATCGAGGAGAACACCGCGCCCGGTGCCGCCGAGTGGCTGCGGGAGGCGATCATCGCGAACGCCGAGCGCGCGGGGGTGCGGGACTGACACAGGTCCGTCAGGCCCGGTCGGAGGCGGCCACCGGGGCGGAACGGACGCGGCGCCGGGCGGCCGGGAGCGCCGGGACCACCGCGGCCAGGGCGAGCAGGGCCAGCGCGGCGCCGATCCACAGGGGCGCGCGCAGCCCGAAGGCCTCGATGCCCGCACCGCCCGCCCAGGAGCCGAGCACCACCCCCAGGGTGATGAACGAGGTGTGCGCGGTGTTGACCATGGTCCCGGCCCCGCCCAGCCGCTGCACGCGGGTGACCATCGCCGGGTTGAGGGTGATGCCGACCAGGCCGATGCCCGCCATGGCGGCCAGAGCCGGGACCGGCAGCGCGGCGAACAGGCCGAACCCGGCCAGGAACAAGGTGTTGAGCGCCAGCCCCGCCACGATGACGGTGACCGTGTGGGAGGAGGCCAGCCGGCCGACCACGGCGGTGCCGGCGACGGTGGCCGCCCCGTAGCCGAACAGCAGCAGGGGGACCAGGTCCCGGGGCAGTCCGGTGACCTCGGTGAGGATCGGGGTGAAGTAGGAGAACGCGCTGAAGGTCGCGCCGATGATCAGGGTGGAGGTCGCCATGACCGCCCACAGGCGGGGGTCGCGGAACGCCGCGGACTCACCGCGCCCGCCTCCTCCGCCGCCCGCACCGGTCGGCTCCAGCCGGGGCAGGTACCGCGCGGTGGCGGCGGCCACCGCGACGGTGAGGACGCCCACGGCGGCGAAGGCGACCCGCCAGCCGAACTGCCCGCCCAGGAGCGTCGACAGCGGCAGTCCCAACAGGGTGCCCACCATCACCCCCTGCAGGGCCGTGCCGATGGCGCGCCCGCGCAGGTGCTCGGGGACCAGGCGGGAGGCGGTGGACACGGCCACCCCGAAGAAGCCCCCGGCGGCCGCCCCGGTGAGGACCCGGGCGACGAGCATGGCCGGGTAGGACCAGGCGAGGGCGGCCAGGGTGTTGCCCAGCAGGAAGAGGGCGAACAGCACGAGCAGTGCGCGGTCGGGGCGCAGGCGGCGGACCGCCAGGGCGGCGGCCGGCCCGCCCAGGGCCATGGCCGCGGCGAACGCGGTGATGAGGTGTCCGATGCGGGTGACGGTGGTCCCCAGGTCCTCGGCCATCTGCGGCATGAGGCCGCCGACGAGGAACTCACTGGTGACCATGGTGAACAGGCCGAGTGCCAGGAGGGGCACGGCAGGGGGCACGGGGGTCTCCTCCGTTGTTCTGAACTGGTCGTTTCAAAATTTGGGCGTGCGGGGCCGGGTGGCGGGGGTCGGCCGGGGTCAGGCCCGCAGCGCCTCGACCGCGGTCTCGGCGACGGACTCCAGGACCGCGCGCCCGGCCCCCGACTGCTCCGCGATGCGGATCCCGGAGATCACCGAGACGACGTACCAGGCCGTCGCCGCGGGGTCGCGGTCCCGGCGGACCGACCCGTCGGCATGGCCCGCCAGGACGGCCAGGCGCAGCGCCGCCAGGCGCCGGTCCAGGTCGGCGGCGAGCACCCGGGCGACCGCGGGGTCGTGCGAGGCGGGGGAGGTGGTCGTGTTGACCACGAAGCACCCCGAGGGTCCCTCCTCCCGGATCCGCGCCGCGTCGTCCACGACGTCGGCGAGCAGCGCGCGGATGCGCTCCAGGCCGCTGCGCCCCTCGTCCTCCAGGATCTTCACCTGGCCGTCCGTCGCGGTCGCGATGTAGTGCGCCAGGGACCGCTGGAACAGGTGTTCCTTGGACCGGAACGTGTTGTAGAGGCTGCTGCGGTTCAGTCCGGTGGCCGCGCACAGGTCGGCCGTGGAGGCTCCGTCGAACCCCTTCGCCCAGAACACGTCCCGGGCGGCCTCGACCACCCGCTCCTCGTCGAATCCCCGCGGTCTTCCCATGGGTGTCACGCTACCGGCTTGTGGAACGTTCGGACCAGAACCGGTGCGCGGGCCGGGGGAGGGGCGCGGGCGGGGCTCAGGCGTTGGACCCCCCGTCCACCCCCAGGCGGGTGCCGGTGGTGAACCCGGCCAGGGGCGAGGCCAGGTGGGCGACCGCCTCGGCGATCTCCTCCGGGGCGGCGAAGCGGCCCAGGGAGCTGCCCTGTTTCTGCCCCTCGGCGCCCGGGCCGTCCTGCGGGTTCATGTCGGTGTCGGTGGAGCCCGGTGCGACCTCGTTGACGGTGATGCCGCGCGGACCCAGCTCGCGGGCCAGGGCCTTGGTCAGTCCGGTGATCGCGGCCTTGGACGCGGAGTAGGCGGACAGGCCGGGGAAGGGTGCGCGCTCGCCCAGGGAGGAGCCGATGTTGACGATCCGTCCGCCCTCGCCCAGGTGCCGGGTGGCGGCGCGGGCGACGAGCAGGGGGCCGAGCACGTTGACGTCGATGACCCGGGCGACCGTCTCCGGTTCCAGTTCGCCGATGGGGCCGGTCGCGATGATCCCGGCGTTGTTGACCAGGATGTCGAGGCCGCCCAGGAGGTGCACGGTCTCCTCCACGAGGCGTTCGGCCTCGGCGGGGAGCCCGGTGTCGGCCCGGACGGCCACCGCCTTCACTCCGGCCTGCCCGGTGGCGCGCGCAGCCGTGGCCTCGGCCGATTCCCGGTCGGAGGTGTAGCCGATGGCCACCGCCGCTCCGTCCCGGGCCAGCCGCAGGGCGATGGCCGCGCCGATGCCGCGGCCGCCGCCGGTCACGAGGGCCCGCTTGCCGTCGAGGGGGTTGCTCATGTCGTTGGTCTTCCGATCCGTGGTCGAAGGGGGTGCGGGGGAGGCGGGGGCGGGGCCGGGAACGGGGGCTGTTCTGAACCGTTCGTTCCAATACGGAACCTAGCACGCCCCGCCCTCCGGCCGGGAGTGGCGTGCGTCATACGAGGGGCGCGGTCCGCCCCCGGGCGCCGTGTGGAGCCGGGGTCAGCCGTCCCACTCCAGGGCCGGCACCACCATGTACGGGGTCAGGGTGGCCACACTGGCCCCGCAGCGCCCGTGGCGCTCCAGGTCGACCAGGGCCGAGGCGACGAGAACGGCGTTGCGGCGCGACTCGGCCTCGGTCGAACCCGCCGGGATCACCCGGCGCACGTGGTGGCAGCGCGCCCGCCCCACCTCGTGCACCATCCCGACCACGTAGGTGCGGGCCAACCGCCGCATCGCCGCCGCCCGCGGGATCGGGTAGCGGTACCGGCAGCGGGTCCGGGCCCCGTCCGGACCCGCCGCCTCCGCCTCGTAGGTGATGGACTCCCAGTCCTCGTCCACCTGCCGGACGACGGCTCCCCGGGCCCGCGCCCACGCCTCGATCCCCGCCCGGTCGCGGACGACCAGGACCCTCACCGGCCTCCCCGGCTCCGCGGCGTCCGCCGCCCCCGCTCCCCCCGCCGCCCGCGCGGTGTCCGGCCCGCCCCCCTGCGTCCGCCCGCGCGCCCTCCTGCCACCGGGGGCGGGCGTCTCACCGGGAGCGGGCGTCACCGCCCCGCCGTTCACCCGCGACCACCCCGCCGCGGGCGGGTGCCGATCCGCATCATCGTCGGTGTCCTCGAAACCGTCGGTGGGTTCCCGGCCCCCTCCCGGTCCGGGAACCCACCGACGGTAACCCGCCGTGTCCGGCACGGGGGGCACGGAATGTGCCCCCTGGTCGGCAAAGACCGGGCCGGGGCGCGCGGACGGCGCCGGTCAGCCCGGGACGCCCACCCGGTCGGCCAGCGCGGCCGCCTGCGCGCGGTGCTCGCGCGAGCTCAGGCCCTCCGCGATCATGGCGCGGGCGTGGCCGTTGTAACGGATGGTCTCGGGAGCGCAGGCGTGCGCCTGCGCCAGCAGCCGCAGCGCCTCGCCCTCCCGCCCGTCCAGCCGGTGCGCCCGGGCCTGCTCGATCCGGTGGCGGGCCCGCCGCGGCCGCGACGGAATGGTGTGCGCCTCGGAGCGCAGCGCCTGGCGCACGCCCTCGCCACCGTTGCGCAGTTCCACCGCCACCGTCACCGCGTGCGCGCCCAGGACGGCACGGGAGAACGAGGTGACGGGGTGGTAGAACCCGTCCGGGAGCCGTTCGGCGGCCCGCCGGGCCGTGTCCCAGCGGTGCCAGGCGGCGCCGCCCTCACCGCGCCGGGCGGCGGTGTGGCCCGCCTCGAACTGCAGGGCGCCCCACAGCGACAGCAGCTCGTCGGAGTCGCGGTCCTCCAGGTGCCCGCCCAGGTGCGCCAGCGCCCCCTCGGCCACCGCGTCCGCGGCGTCCCAGTCGCCGGCGTCGCGGTGGGCCTGCACCATCAGCCAGGCGGCGATGCCCAGGGCCCGCGGGTCGTCGGCCTCGCGGGCGGTCACCACGGCGCGCTCGCACACCCGCCACAGCAGGCTCTGCGCGGGCTGGTAGGCGATGAAGAACTGTGCCAGCGAGTACACCTCCGACAGCACCGCGCGGGCAGCCCGCCGGTCGGACTCCTGCGTCGCCCGGTGCACCGCCGCCTGCGCGTCCGCGATCAGTTCCGGCAGCAGGGCGCCCAGGACCTCGCGGTGGTCGGGGGCCGCGTGCCGGGCCCGCCAGGCGCCGCGCAGCCGGGCGCGCAGCAGGGACGGGTCCGGGGCGGGGCGGTCGGCGGCGGGTGCGAAGGCGTTGACCGCCGCCCGCACGGCGGGCAGCCTCCGGTGCCCGGGGCCGCTGAACGGCTCGACCGGGATCGACCCGGCCCCGGTCAGCTCGGCCAGGTCGCGCACCCGCAGGGCCTGCGCCAGTTTGAGCAGCAGCGGGAGCTTGGGGGTGCCCAGGCGGCCGGTCTCCAGGGCCTTCACCCAGGAGGCGGAGCGGCCCACCAGTCCGCCCAGGACCTCGCGGGTCAGCCCTCTGCGGACGCGGTGGAGTTTGAGGCGGGTGCCGAAGGGGAGCTCGGAGCCGGCGGTTTCCTCGATCTCCCCGATGCCGTCGAAGGCCATGCGGAGTCCTTCCCGATGCGCCGCCGCGGCGGCCCGTGCCGTCCGCAGTGTCGGCGGACGGCACCAGGCTAGGGGCGCCGCGCACGCTCCGGGAGGGTTTCCGCACGATCCGTCGCCGGAGCGGGGCGGGGCGTGCCGGGGCCACCGGCCCGCCCGCCGGGCGGAGGACGGGGCGTGGCCACAGGTGGCCGAGTTTCGGGCGCACCCGGAATCCAGGGGTGAAAAGCGTAAAATGGCTGATCAGCGAGTGGCGGCTGATGCGCCCTGTGCACCGGGGGAGCCGTGAAGCGTCCTGTGGCCACGGGTACCGGCACGCCGACCGCCCGCCTTCGCGGCGGGCGGACCGCCCCCGAGCGAGGAGTCCGCGAATGACCACGCAGACCACAGGGCGAGCACCGGACCGGGAAGCGGTGGAAGGGTTCTCCGACCGGCTGATCGGCTTCATGGAATCCGGCAGCGCCGCCCTGCTGTGCGGCCTCGGGCACCGGCTCGGCCTCTTCGACACCATGGCGGGACGGGGCCCGATGACCGCCCCCGAGGTGGCCCGGGCGGCCGGCCTGAACGAGCGGTACGTGCGCGAGTGGCTGGCCGGCGTGACCATGGCCCGGGTGGTCGAGTACGACCCGCAGGCCCGTACCTACCTGCTCACCCCCGAGCACGCCGCCTGCCTGACCCGGACGGCCGGCCCCGACAACATCGCCCGGCTCATGACGGTCATGTCCATGCTGGCGCGTGTGGACGACCAGGTGGAGGAGGCGTTCCGCCACGGCGGCGGCGTGCCCTACAGCGCCTACGAGAGCTTCCAGGAGTCCGTGGCCGAGGACGGCGGTGTGCTGGTGGACGCCGCACTCGTCCACAGGGTGCTGCCGCTGGTGGAGGGCATCACCGAGCGGCTGGCCCTGGGCATCGACGTGGCCGACGTCGGCTGCGGGCGCGGCCGGGCCGTCAACGTCATGGGCCTGACCTATCCGCGCAGCCGGTTCGTCGGCTACGACTTCTCCCCGCAGGCCGTCGCGTACGCCCAGGGGGAGGCCGACGCGATGCGGCTGTCCAACGTGCGGTTCGAGCTACGGGACGTCGCGACGCTGGACGTCGAGGACGGCTACGACTTCATCACCGCCTTCGACACCGTCCACGACCAGGCGCACCCCGCCCGGGTGCTCGCGGGGATCCACCGGGCGCTGCGGCCCGGCGGCCGGTTCCTCATGGTGGACGTCAAGGCGTCCAGCGACCTGCACGAGAACGAGGCCCTGCCCTGGGCGACCTTCCTCTACACGGTCTCCCTCATGCACTGCATGACGGTGTCCCTGGCCCTGGGCGGCGACGGCCTGGGGTCGGCCTGGGGGGAGCAGAGGGCGCTGGCCATGCTGGCCGAGGCGGGGTTCGGCCGGGTGCGGGTCGAGGAGGTCGACACCGACCGGTTCAACAACTACTACGTCTGCGCCGGGGGCTGACGGCTCCGGGGCGCCCGCGTCCCGTTGTTCCCGGCGGCTCCCGGAATGCGATAGGGTTTCACCTGTTGGCGCCGCCACGGCGGCCGCCTGCGGGACGTAGCGCAGTTTGGCAGCGCACTTGACTGGGGGTCAAGGGGTCGTGGGTTCAAATCCCGCCGTCCCGACAGAGAAGTAGCAGGTCGGAGAGAGGTTCGCCGGATGGCGGGCCTCTTTCTTCGTCTCCGGTGGGGTCGGGGTGGGGTTGAACCGGGGTCGGGTGGGCCGTCAGCCCACGTCGTGCAGGATGGCGTCCATCGCTTTGGCTGCTGACCGGCGTACCGGCCTCAGTTGGTGGCGGTAGACGCGCTCTGTGGTGTCGGTGCCGTCGTGGCCCACGAGGAGCGAGATCTCCTCGATGCTCACACCGTGGTCCGACAGCAGCGACACGAAGGTGTGGCGCAGCTCGCGCGCGGTCCATTCGCTCTGGTCGAGTTCTGCCTTTCTCATGATGGTGCGCAGGTCCCGTAGGACGTTGTGGTGGTCCAGCGGTGTTCCGCGCCTGGTGCAGAACACGAGGTCGTTGTCCTGCCACAGCTCGGCGGCCGCGAGTCGCTCTCGGGCCTGCATCGCCTTGTGGGCGGTGATCGCTTTGACGGCGATGCGGGGCAGTTCCAGGGAGCGCCGTGACCGTCGGGTCTTGGTGTCCCCGTCACTTCGCACCGAGGTCCACACGTGGATCGTGGGGACCGTGTTGTCGGTGTCGATCTGTTCCCACGTCAGCGCTCGGATTTCCTCGGTTCGGGCTCCGGTGACGATGGAGAGCACCAGGTAGGCGTACCACCGAGTGCCTTCCGCCGCCTTGAGCACCGCCATGGCCTGTTCCAGCGTCATGGACTTGGAGGGCCGTCCGGGCTTGTCGCCTTTGAGCCTGCCGCGCTGGTCCAGCCGTGCGAGTTCGGCGACGTTGCGGGCCACCATCTCTTGGACCTGTGCGTAGCGGATGGCGCGCTCCAACAGGTTGAGCACCAGCCGCAGCGTCCGCGAGGACAGGTGCGGTTTGCGGCCCCGGAGCCAGGCGAGCACATCGGCCACCCGCAACTCAGCGAGGAGGTACCGGCCGAGGTAGGGGGTGATGTGCGTACGCGCGAGCCGTGTGTAGTTGTCGCGTGTGGTGGGTGCCAGGTCTGTGGTCTGGTCCCGCAGGAACTCCGCCACGCAGTCGGCGACGGTGTAGCGGGCGGGGGAGTTGACCCCCTGGTCCAGCTCTTCCAGGACTTGGGCGAGTTTGTCGTAGAGGGTGTGCTTGCTCTTGCTGCTGACCTTCTTGACCTGGCAGCGGCCGGTGTGCGGGTCCTGGCGGAGGCGGATCTCCGCACGCCAGAGTTTGCGTGCCTTGTCGAGGTAGACCGACACGTCGGGTCGGTCGGCCAGGTCTGTCCTGGTGGGCTTGCGTGGTGTTCTGGGCACCACTCCTCGTCTTTCCCGGGAACGGTCCCGTCCAGCCTAGGCCTGTGCCTGCTCCTCTACGAGGTGGTTGATGTAGGTCTCCAGGGCGGAGCGGGGGACGAGGCGTCGCCGGCCGATGCGGACGGAGGGGAGCTGTCCGGTGGCGATGAGCTTCTTGACGGTGGTGGTGCCCAGGCTGAGCGCTCGGGCGGTTTCCTGGATGGAGTACGCGACCTTGTGTTCCACACCGGGGTCCCTTCTTGCGGGCGGGTTTCACTTTCTGGTCGCGATCGGGGGGCCTGATCGGGTTCAGGTGGGGTGCGGAAGGCGTGCGTACGCACTGCGGGCCCTACCGCTAGAAGCGGCAGGGCCCGCAGAAGAACAGAGATCCGTTGCGCTCATGCCACTGGTGGGGTGGTGTGTGGGGGAGGAGGCGGCTCTATGCGGCCGGACCCTTGACGGCCGTGAGGAGTGCTCCCCACTCCAGCCGCGATGCTTCGACCTGGCCGAGGGAACGGTTCTGGGTGTCACGGAGGGCGGCGCCGTCAGAGGTTCGCTTGGCCTCTACACAGTGGCCGCCGTTTCCTCCGCTGTAGGAAGACTTACGCCATTTCTTGGTGAGTTCCATCGCGGAACTCCTTCCTGTCCGGAGAGGTCAGGCGCTCTCACTCTTCACAACACGGAGGAGGGCGGACCACTCAGCGGAGGGGGTTTCCAGGAGCGCCAGCTCCCGGTTCTGGGTGTCTCGGATGGCGGCACCGGCGGATGTGCGTCTGGCCTCCACACACTGTCCACCATTGCCGTGGGAGTAGGTTGACGTCCCCCACTCAGTCTTGAGACTCATCTTCATGCTTCCTTCGATGGAGGTTGAGGAGTTTGAGGGACTCCTCCGGTGAGAGAGCGACTCCCAGGAGATCGCTGAAAATCCTATCCATCCTGCTGACCTCTGACTCTTCGTTCACCATCCTGCCCGTCACCCCGTCTTCCACGTACAGGGCATCGGCCTCACCGTTGAAGCTGAGGAGGGTGAAACTCATAGTGGAGGGCGGCCGCCTGGTCTTCATGGGGATGATGTGCACCCTGATGAGATCGCGCTCCACCATTTCCATCAGGTGGGTGATCTGGGCTGACATCACGTGAGGTCCGCCGGTGCAGCACATCAACACCGCTTCGTTGAGGATGAGGATCATCCGGGGAGGATCTTCGCGGTTCCAGACCTCCTGCCGGTCCATCCGGCCGGACACCAGCTCCTCGATGTCCCTGGCAGGGCCCAGTGAGTTGTTCGCCTTGATCAGCGTCCGTGCGTAGTCCTCCGTCTGGACCAACCCGGGAACCACCGTGGTCTCGAACTCCCTCATAAGGAAGGTGCGGCCTTCGGCCTTGACCAGATCCGAGGCCCAGTCGGGGTAGGACTTCTTGGAGTTGAGCCTGTCCCAGAGGGTGACCAGGGACTTTCCTTCAGGGAGGGCCTCGGCCAGCTTCACCGCCATGTCACGGCCCGGCCAGTGCGTTCCCTGCTCGAATCCGCAGATCAGCGTGTCCGAGCATCGCACGGCAGTGGCGACGGACTTCTGTGTTCTGTTGGCCTTGGCCCGGAGAACCTTGAGTTCGGTTCCCCACTCCTTTGCATGTGGCCTGACCTTGCGTTTCGCCATGACACCACCAAATTCCACCAAGCATCAACAACAGGCAACCGGCCTTATCCGATGTTCTCACCTGTTCAGGCGCCCTAGGTTGTCTTTCCTTCCTCTCGGAAGATCTTCCTGTAGCCCCTCGAAGTTCGGTCCGGTGAACGAGGGAATTCAATAGCTTTTCGGGAGATAAGGGACATGAGTGAAACCAGGGAGGCCGCGAAGCGTCTGTGCCACTGGGCGGATGAGAACGGCCTGAAGGCGCTGCCGCATCCCGGCCAGGTGGTCGAGTTGAAGAAGGGGAAGCAGAGTCAGCACGTCCGCCTGTCCAGGGTGGAGGGCGGTTGGTTCTGGTTCTGGCTCTGGGAGCCGTTCCGTACCGAGCAGGATGTGTGGGAGACGGAGAAGGGTCTGCCCATGGGGCAGGAGCGGGACATGGTGCGCCGGGTGCTGGCGGTGCTGGAGATCGCCGAGGCGGGGGAGAAGGTGACATGACCTCGCACGAGTTCCCCCGCTACCTCGCGGAGGTCCCGCCCGAGGTCGCTGACACCCTCGCGGAGACCGAAGGGGTCGAGAAGGTCACCCGCCGACAGGTCCTGTGCTCGGCGGTCGGGCTGCTCAACCTCAAGAAGCGGGGCACGCTCTTCTTCGCCAACGGCGGCGCGGTGCTCATCCGCCCCGGACAGAAGATGATCACTTTTTCAGAGCTGCGGAGGGACGACCTGCCCAAGCGTTACCTCTGACCTCACGCGGCCCGGAACCCTCAATCCCTTCCACCGATTCCCCGGTGGAAGGGGTTTTGCATGTGGGCACTTACTGCTCTTTCTCTTATAGGCGACTATGAGGGAGTGCCGACAGAGTTCTTTCCCGAAGGGCTGCCCAGGCGTCCCTGCTGCGAACGCGGCTGGTCGCAACAGCAGTTGGCCGAGACGCTGTGCGAAGTTTCGGGTGACGCACCGGTGGTGCTCACCGGACGGGGACGCCGGGTCGGGCGATCGACGGCGAGTGATCTCGCCTCGCGTGTGCACGCCTTGCGGTTGGCCGATGATGTGATCGCGGGGCAGGACCTCATCGGGCCTGCGGTTCGTGAACTCGATGCCTCCGTTGCAATGCTCAGGGAGAGTACGCACACCGAAGAGGTCGGCCGGGCCCTGCGTGTGGCGGTGGGGGAGCTGGCACAGATCGCCGGATGGATCGCCTCCGATGCGGGGCGGCATGAGCAGGCGGAGGGAATCTACCGGCTCGGGTTGTCGGCGGCGCGTGAGGCGGAGGATGCAACGCTGGCCGGTCAGCTCGCGGGGTCTTTGGCGTACCAGTGGGCCAACATCGGTCGGGAACGCGAAGCGGTGGAACTGGCGGAGGCCGCTCTTGCGGAGGCCGGACCCGGTGCTCCTGTGCGGGCTCGGGCGTTGTTCTGGGACCGGGTTGCATGGGCGCACACCAAGGCCGGGGACGCGCGCGCGGCCATGCGTGCCTTGGGAGAGGCGTCCGAAGCCCTGGCCCGCCATGGTGATGAGGAAGAACCGGCCTGGTTGTACTGGGTCGATGAAGGCGAACTCCAGATCATGGAGGCTCGCGCGTACACCGAGCTTCACCGGCCTTTGCGGGCGGTGCCGCTGCTCAACGACGTGCTGTCCCGATACGACACCACTCATGGCCGGGAACTGGCGCTGTACCTGTCCTGGCTCGCGGTCGCGTACGCGGACGCCAACGAACCCGAGGCCGCAGCCGAAGTCGCTCGCCGCATGCTGGAGATCGCCAACGGTCTGGGCAGCGAGCGCACCAACGAACGCGCCCGGGTTGTCAGAAGGGCTCTGGAGCGTTTCCACGACGTCCCCGAGGTGCGCGATGTCCTCGGCGCAGCATAGCCACTTCTATCCGCAGATCCATTCGGATCCGGTAACCGAGAGGGCCCATGGGGGCGTCGATCGGTGCATCATCCGGGTAGCCCGTATGACGGGTGTACTCTTGCGGATGTGTTTCCCCTGATCAAAGGATGTTGCACCCTGGTCGGTGGGTTGCCCGACATGTGCCGCAGCTGCTTTCGCTGGCAGAACTCGTTGAGTCGATATCTCGCGGATTTTTATTTCCGAGCCCCTTGTCCCTTTTGAATTTCTGAGGCTGCCATTATGGTCAGCTTCTTTAGATCTTTCTTGAGTTTTTTCGCCTCGGGGATTGATAGGCTCCGTTCTAGCACCTTTTTCCAGTCGCTTGATATGGTCATGACAATCCGGGGTTCAGCCTCGAAATGATTCTTCCTTAGGCTCGTTGATATTTCAATCGGGGGGATGGTTGTCAGGTGGCCAGTTTTCTTTATTTCGGATTTTTGGGTGGATAGGATGAACTCGGCTTCTTGTCTGCTGGCGTGGACTGCTTCGTCTATGCTATTCAGGCGGCCGTGGGATCGGGTGCACCACTCTGGGCAGGGGGTGGTCTGCCAGTAGGGTCGCTTTCTGTCAAGCCTTCCCGGGGTCACTAGCTCCGACTGCCGCTTGTTTATGTTTTTGTCGTTTTCTGCCAGCCTGATCAATTTTTTGATGCTTTTAGTCAGTGCCAATCCCTCGAATGCGGTTAGGTTAAATTCGTCTTCACCGCCTTCGTCTGTGTCGACGCAGAGGAGTAGGCTCGGCTCCCGGTCAAGGTGCGGTTGCCAAAGGCAGCCCATTATCCAACGGGGATATTCTGATTCAGAATCAAAGATTAAGTCTTCTGTTGAGAGGATGATGTTGAGAATGTAGCCGCTATGGTGGATTACATCTGATACGGTTCTGTCTGTTTCGTGATTTTCGTTGCACCATTTCGGGCAGGGTCGATTTTTCCAATAGTGCGTGGATGAGTCGAGGTCGCTATCGGTTGAGAGAACTTTCGGCTGCAATTGTACGGACGGCGACGTCTTCAAGCAGGGAGTTTGGTTTTCCGTCTGGTGGGCTCTTGGCTTGCTGACGCGATTCATGGATATCTCCTTGTTTCTTGTGCGACTGAACGATCTCTTTCCTGTTCATGCTAAATGCTATATCTAAAAATTCGGGAATCTCTCAAGTAAAGAATAGCCTTGTGGTTTCGATTTAATTCTTTTCTTTGTTTTATTTTTGGTGCCATGGGGGTTTGCTTCCTTCTCTTCTTGGTTTTCCCTTGTGGATGGAAGTGAAGGGTGGGTGGGGTGGAGGTGGGGTTGGGGGAGGGGCGCCCTTGGGCGCCCCTCGGTGACCGGTCCCGTTGCTCGGTGGCCGGGGCGGGCGGCCCTGGCCTGTGGGTTCGTGTTGTGGGGTGACCTTCCTTGATCCCCGGCGGCTACGCCGGGGGTGCCTGGGGGTCAAGGGGTCGTGGGTTCAAATCCCGCCGTCCCGACAGAGAAGTAGCAGGTCGGAGAAGGGTCCACCGTTCGGTGGGCCCTTCTCCTCGTTCCCGGGGGTCACACGGGGGGAGCGGCGGTCCCGTGGGTCTCCTCCAGCAGGCGGGCCAGGGCGGTGAGCGGGGGGACGGTGCGGTCGGTCCGCCAGGCCAGTCCGAGGCGGCTGGTCCCCTCCAGGCCGCGGACCGGGAGGAACCGCAGGTCCGTGCGGGTGCTGTGCTCGCTCAGGGGACGGCAGACCAGCATCGCATGGTCTCCCGAGGCGGCCAGCGCGAGCCCTTCCTGGACGGTGGCGACCCCCACGGTGGAGGGGATGGGGCGGCCCGCCGGGGTGGCCGGCGGGGTGTGGGCGGCCCTCCAGTAGTCCGGGGCGTCGCCCAGCCGGTGCAGCAGGTCGGTCCCGGCGAGGTCCTCCAGGGCGACCTCCTCCCGCTCCGCCCACGGGTGGTGCCGGGCGAGGGCGAGCAGCCGGTCCTGGGGCGGGAAGTGGTACCCGACCGTCAGCGCCGGCTCGTGGACGGGGAGCTCGGCGATCGCGGCGTCCACCTCGCCCTCCAGCACGGCCGTGAAGGGAGAGCCCAGAGGCAGGTCGCGGGTGCGCACCGAGACCCCGTGCTCCTCCCTCAGGGCACGGAAGGTCAGGGTGACCTCCTCGTACACCATGCCGGTGAACCCGACGCGCAGTTCCCGCAGAGCACCCCGCACGGCGCGTTCGCGCGCCCGGGAGAACGCGGCCGCCAACGACCGGTAGGCGGGTCGGACCTCCTCGACGAACTGCGAGCCCAGGCGGGTGAGCGCCACCCGCCGACTGGTGCGTTCCACCAGCCGTGCGCCGACGCGGCTCTCCAGCGAGGCGATGAGCTGGCTGGCCCGGGACTGGGAGTAGCCCAGCCGCGCCGCGGTCCGGCCGAAGTGCAGTTCCTCGGCCAGGGTGAGCAGGCACTCGACCTGCTGTAGGTGCACCTGGTTCATCGTGGGGGGAGCGTCCGGCATATCGATGAGCCTAGCTCATCGGTCTTTGAGCAGATCGCCGTTGTTCCCCGGCCCGTGGAGCGGTGGGGTGGATGCCATGGAACATCCCACCTCTTCTGCTTCCTCCGCCGCCCACGGGCGCGCGCGGACCTCTCCCGGCGGCTGGACGGCGGTCGCCGTCCTGACGGCGAGCACGTTCACCGTGGTGACCTCCGAGATGCTCCCGGTCGGGGTGCTGACCCCGATGGCGGCCGACCTGGGGATCTCCCCGGGTGCCGCCGGCGCAAGCCTGACGGTCACCGGGCTGGTCGGGGCGGTGACCGCCCTGGTGGTCCCCCGCCTGGTGGGCGGCCTTGACCGCCGCGCCGTGCTCGCGGCGGCGATGGCCGTCCTGGCCCTGGGAGACCTGCTGACCGCCCTGTCCGGAGGGTTCGGTCTGCTCGTCGTCTCACGGGTCGTCCTCGGGATCGGCATGGGGACGGTGTGGGGCTCGGCGGCGGCGGTCGCCGTCCGCCTGGTCGCCCCGCGCAACGCCGCCCTGGCCGTCTCGCTCACCGTCGGAGGCGTGGCCGCCGCCTCCGTCCTGGGAGTGCCGCTGGGCACCCTGGTCGGCGGTCTGTTCGGCTGGCGGGCCGCGTTCGCGGTGTTCGCCGCCCTGGCCCTGCTGCTGGCGGCCGCGCTGGCCGCCGCACTGCCCCGGCTGCCGCGCCCGGAGACCGCCGGTGCGGCCGACGCCGCCGGGCCGTCCCGCCTGCTCCGCCCGGCGGTGGTCACCGGCCTGGCCGTGGTGGTGCTGCTGGTCACCGCGCACTTCGCCGCCTACACGTACGTCCGCCCGGTCCTGGAGGACCGGGCGGGGTTCCCGGCGGGGTCGATCGCCCTGCTCCTGCTCCTGTACGGGGCCTCCGGCGTCGTCGGGAACTTCGCCGCGGGCGCCCTCGCGGCCCGGCGCCCGCGGCCGACGGTCCTGGGGCTGGCGGCCGGGATCGCCGTGGCGGTCGCGGCCCTGGTGCTCTCCGGGACGGCCGCGGTCGCGGCGGCCGCGGCGGTGGTGCTGTGGGGGGCGGCCTACGGCGGGCTCTCCGTGGCCGGGCAGCTCTGGATGACCGGGGCCGCGCCGGATCGGGTCGAGCACGTCACCGGTCTCTACGTCGGGGTCTTCACCGCCTCGATCGCGCTGGGCGCCTTCGTCGGCGGGGCCGTCGTCGACGCCGCGGGCACCGCCCCGCTGCTGTGGGGTTCGGCGGGCCTGGCCCTGGCCGCACTGGCGGTCGGGCTCCTCGGCGGCGCGGTCAGGGCAGGGTCGCGATGACGGCGCGGGCGCGCTCCAGGACGGTGTTGAGGGCGCGCTCGGCGGCCGCCGCGTCGTCGGGGGAGACCTCCTTCCAGATCGGCGCGGTGAGCTCGTCGATGCGGCGGCCGGTCAGGCCGAGGAACGCGCGGCCGGAGTCGGTGAGCCGGTCTCCGGAGACGAGGCCGCGGGCGGCCAGGTCCTCCAGGAGCCCGCCGGGGTCGGGGAGGCGCGACCGGTCGCGAATGTGCTCGGACAGGTCGCCGGGGCCGTCGAAGCGCTCGGTGAGGCGCAGGGCGACCCAGTGCGGCTCGGACAGGCCGCTGCCTGCGAGGACGGAGGCGAGGAGGGCGTTGAGGGTCTTCTCGGTCTGACCGATGAGGCGGGCGCCGAACGGGATCATGCCGGTCTCCTTGATTGTTGGTGGAGCCAACACTACTTGATCGTTGGCTCAACCAACAAGGGATAGGGTGGGCGCCATGGTTCGGCGACTCGACGATCGGGCGACCTGGCTGGTGGGCCGGGCGTACCTGCACTCCCACCGGCTCCTCCAGGAGGCGTTCGCCGAGGCCGGCGCGCGCCCGTACCACTACCGGCTGCTCGCGGCGCTGGAGGAGTCCGGCCCGCTGAGCCAGGCCGAGCTGGGACGGCGCGTGGGCCTGGACCGCAGCGACGTCGCGACCTCGCTCGACGTCCTGGGCCGGGCCGGCTTCGCCGTGCGCGAGCCCGACCCCGCCCACCGCAGGCGCAACCGCGTCTCGATCACCCCGGCGGGCCGCGCCGAGCTGCACCGGCTCGACGCCGTGCTCGACGGGGTCCAGGACCGCTTCCTGGCCCCGCTGTCGGCGGCCGAGCGCACGGTGCTCCTGGGCCTGCTCGCGCGCCTGGCCGGGGAGGGCGGAGCTCACCAGAGCAGGTAGGCGGTGAACGCCGCCGCGGACGCCCCGAAGAACACCGCCCAGGCGCCCAGGTGCAGGTCCCCGACGCGCAGGTGGGCGACGAGGCCGCCGGTGAAGTAGAGCACGAGCCCCGCCGACGCGGCCAGGCCCACCGCGGGCACGGCCGGGCCGACCAGGAGCCCCAGGGCGCCCGCGCCGAGCAGGGTGCCCAGGAACGGGATCCACGAGCGGGGTACGCCCAGCCGGTCCGCCTCCCGGCGCGGGTACCGGTGGCCGGTCAGGTTGGCGGCGGCCGCGGCCGCGCAGAGGACCGCGGCGGGCAGCGAGGCGGCGAGGTGGAGGAGCATGCGGAGTCCTTCGGTGCGTCGGTGAACGTTCGCACCTGACGACGGATCCCGGCGCACCGATGTGACACTCCGCCCCGGGGCGGGCTACCGGTCCGACCCGGAGTCCGCCCCCGGCGGCCCGAGCACGCTCGGGAGGAACGTGTCGAGCGCCGCCTCGACCTGCCGTTCGATCTCGGCCCGGCTCAGCCGGGCGGCCCCGTCGCCGAGCAGCATGGCGCGGTTGACCGGCTCGCCCATGGTGAGCCAGTTCAGCTGGGTCGCGGCGAGTTCGGGGTCGGGCACCCGCAGGACCGCGAGGTCGGCGAAGGCGCGCAGGGTCGCGGCCAGCGAGGTGATCGCCCTGCGGGGGCCGTGCTCGTACAGTGCGGCGGCCAGCTCCGGGGACCGGGTCGCCTCGCCGATCACCAGCCGCCGCAGGCCGAGGATCGCCGGGTCCAGCACCGTCGCGAGCTGGGCGCGGAGGATCTCGCCGAGGACGGCGCGCGGATCGGAGTCGTGCCGCAGCCGCGGGGGTTCGGCGAGCACGTGCTCGCTGGCCGCCACGGTCTTGGAGGTGACCAGCTCCAGGAACAGCGCGCGCTTGCTGCCGAAGTGGCTGTACAGCGTCTGCTTGGCGACGCCCGACTCGTTCGCGATCGAGTCCATGGTCACCGACTCGTACCCGGTGGCCAGGAACTGGCGCTCGGCCGCCGCGAGGGCGGCCTCCCGCTTCCGGATCGAACTGGGGCGCACGCGTTCACTCCTCCGCCTCTTCTCTTGCGGAAATCATACTCGTAAGTCTAGTCTCAGAGAAGTAAGACTCGTCAGTCCAGAAATCGAGGTCGCCATGTCCGCCGACACACCACTCGTCTTCGAGGCCGAACTGCGCAGCGGCCCGGAGGCCGGGTCCTGGACCGTCTTCGACGTGCCCGGCTCCGCGGCCCACTTCGGCACCCGGCGGCCCGTGCGCGTCCACGGGACCATCGACGAGGTGCCCGTGCAGATCACGCTCATGCCCACCGGGAGCGGCGGCCACATGGGCTCGGTCAAGGCGGCGACGCGCAAGGCGCTCGGCAAGCAGGCGGGGGACCGCGTGCGCGTGAGCGTCGCGGCGGTGTCCCCGTGACCGGAGCCGCGTCCCCCGCCCCGGACGGGGCGGGGAGCACGGCGACCGGGGTCTGGGAACTCGTGCACGCCGAGCGCCTCGCCCTCGTCGAGGACCTGGCCGGCGTGGAGCCGGACCGGTGGGCGCTGCCCTCGCTCTGCGGCGACTGGACCGTCCACGACGTGGCGGCGCACCTGGTCGACTCGGCGAGGACGACCCGCCTCGGCTTCGTCGTCGGCATGCTGCGGGCACGGCTGGACTTCGACCGGCTCAACGGGCTCGGTGTCGCCCGGGAGCGGGGGGCGGGGCCCGCGGACACCCTGCGCCGGCTGCGGGAGGTCGCGCCGCGGACGACGGCGCCGCCCGCGCCCCTGGACACCCGCCTCGTGGAGGAGGTCGTCCACGGCGAGGACATCCGGCGCCCGCTGGGCATCGTGCGCGCGTACCCGCAGGAGGCCGTGGTCCGTGCGCTCCGCCTCCAGGCGCGCACACCGGTGGCCTACGGCGGCGCGAAGGAGAGGGTGGCCGGGCTGCGGCTGGAGGCCGCCGGTGGAGGGGCGGTCCTGGGCGATGGGCCGGTGGTCTCCGGAACCGCACTGGACCTGCTCCTCGCCGCCTCGGGGCGCGGGGCGGCGCTCGACGGCCTGCGCGGCCCGGGCGCGGAGATCCTCCGCGGCCGGGGCTGAGGCGTACGGTCCGCACGGCCGGTTCCGGCCACCGTCCGCCCGGGGGCGCCTTCCGGACCCGGCACCCGCCCCGATCTCCGCAGGAGCCCCCGGTACGCCCACGCCCGTCCTGTCGGCGGTCGGGGGTGCGGCCTCCGGGCGGCGGACGGCCGGGGAGGCGTGGACCGGCGACCGGTGATCCGCGCCGGGGCCACCGGCGCGGCCGGGTGAGCGGACCCTTCGGCGGGGGCCCTCGACCAGGGCGGCCAGGCCGTCGAGGCGCACCCGGGTGGCGTCCTCCAGGTGGGCGACGTCCTGGGAGGACGTCGCGGACGGCTCCGGCATGCGGGACCACCGGCGGCGCAGGGACTCGTCGGAGAACGCGGCGAACACCCGCCCGGGGGCGGCGCCCAGCGTGAAGGGGACGGTGAACGTGCCGTGCAGGACGGGGGAGGTCCCGGTCGTACCGGTGCCGACCGGCCCCCACCCGCCCCCAATGCGGGCCGCCCGCCCGCGCCGCCGGTCTTGCGGGCCCCCGCTTCCCCAAAAACTTGAACGATGGTACAACTTGTACCATCGTTCAACTTGTTCTCGTGAGAAGGGGGAGAGCCTTGGAACCCTCCGGAGTGCGCGCCTGGGCCGGCCTCGCGCTGCTGTCGCTGCCGACGGTGCTGCTCGGCCTGGACGTGACGGTGCTCTACCTGGTCATGCCGAGCCTGGCGGCGGACCTGGAACCCACGGCCGCCCAGACGCTGTGGATCATGGACGCCTACGGGCTCCTCATCGCCGGGTTCCTCATCACCATGGGGAGCCTGGGGGACCGCATCGGCCGCCGCAGGCTCCTGGTGGTCGGCGTCGCCGCGTTCGGCCTGTTCTCGGTGCTGGCCGCGTTCGCACCCACCGCGGAGTGGCTGATCGCGGCCCGGGCGCTGCTCGGCGTCGCGGGGGCCACGCTCATGCCCTCCACGCTGGCGCTCATCGGCACGCTGTTCCCCGAGCCCCGGCGGCGCGCGCTGGCCATCGGGATCTGGGCCACGATGTTCGCCCTGGGCATGGCCGCCGGCCCGGTGGTGGGCGGTGCCGTGCTGGCGCACCTGCCCTGGGGGACGGTGTTCCTCGTCGCCGTCCCGGTGGCCCTGGTCGTGGTGGCGGCCGCCCCCGTGCTGCTGCCCGAGTACCGGGCCCCGCGCGAGGGCGGGTTCGACCTCCCGGGTGTGGCGCTGTCCCTGGGAGCGCTGCTCCCGCTGGTCCACGCCGTCAAGCACATCGCCGTCGACGGGCCCGACCCGTGGTCCCTGGGCGCCGCCCTGGCGGGCACCGTCTGCGCGGTGCTGTTCGTCCGCCGCCAACTCCGCTCCCCGGCGCCGCTGCTGGACGTGTCGCTGTTCGCCGACCGGGCCTTCACCGCCGCCCTGCTCGTGCTGCTCGTCGGTCTGGTCGGCGTCGGCGGGGCGATGTTCCTGGTCACCCAGTACCTGCAACTGGTCGAGGGCCTCTCCGCGACCGAAGCCGGACTGTGGATGGGGCCGCCCGCCCTGGCCATGCTCGCCGCCGCGGTGGGCTCGCCCCTGGTCGCCCGCCGGATCCGGCCCGGCACCGTCATGGCGGCGACCCTGGCCGCCTCCCTGGTCGGCTACGGCCTGCTGGCGTCCGCCGGTCCGGGCGAGCGGTTCCACGTGGTGCTCGGGTTCACCCTGGTCTACCTCGGCCTGGGGGCGATCGCCGCGCTGGGCACCGACATCGTCGTGGGGGCGGCTCCGGCGGCGAAGGCGGGGTCGGCGGCGGCCGTGTCCGAGACCGTGCAGGAACTGGGGCTGGCGGTCGGCGTGGTGCTGCTGGGCGGACTGGCCGGAGCCGTCCACCGGGCCAGGGTCGCGCCTCCGGAGGGGGTGCCGGCCGACGTGGCCGCCCGGGTCGGGGAGGGGCTGCCGGGGGTGCGGTCCGTGGCGCACCGGCTGCCCGAGGCGACCGTGCAGAGCGCTGTGGACGCGTTCATCGCCGGGCTGAACATGGCCGCCCTCGCCACCGGAGCGGTCATCGCGGTGCTCGCGGTGGTCTGCGGTGTCGCCCTGCGGCACGTCCGCCCCCTCGGGGCCGCGGTGTCCGGAGACCGCTAGCCTGGGCGGTGAGGGAGGCACCATGGGCGAGACGACCGCGGTCACCGACGGGCGCAGGATCCGGGGGGAGCGCCGCCGGGCCGAGATCATCGAGGCGACCCTGCGGGTCGTGCGCCGGGACGGCGCCTCCGGCGTCACCCACCGCACCGTCGCCCGGGAGGCCGGGGTGACCGCCAGTCTGACCACGTACTACTTCGCCACCCTGGACGACCTCCTCGTCGCCGCCCTGGCCACCGTCGCCGACCACTACACCGAGCGGGTCCGCACCGTCATCGAGGCGGGCGGGGACACCCTGCGGGGCCTGGCGGAGCTCATCGCCGAGTCCGCCGGCCCCGGGCGCGAGCGCGCGCTCGCCGAACGGGAGCTGTCCACCCTGGCGGCCCGGCGGCCCGCGCTGCGCCCCCTGGCCCGGCGCTGGCGGGAGAACGTGGCCGAACTGGCCCGGGCCCGCACCGACGACCCGGCGGCCGTCGAGGCCCTGGTCGCCGCCTCCGACGGCCTGTGCGCCTCCGTCCTGCTGGGTGACGGCGGCGCCGACGTCGACCACCTGCACGCGGTCCTGAGCCACGCCCTCACCGGGGGACGCTGACCGCCTCCGCCCCGCCCGCGGTCCCGGTCCGGCCGGGGGAGTGTTCCCGGGGAATGCCCTTCCGGTGGTGCCCGCACGTCCTTTCCGGACCCGGTGGCCGAATACGGAAGGGCGCCGCCGGGAAATCAGCCGCGCCCCAGCAGGGCCTCGCCCAGCGGGGTGCGGGTGTGCAGGACCCGGTTCCCCTCGCGGCGGGCGTGCACCAGGCCCGAGCGGCGCAGCACCGCCAGGTGGTGGGAGGCCGTGGACACCGCCATCGCGCACGCCGCCCCCGCCTCCGAGGTGGTCCGGGGCCCGTCCAGGCAGGCCAGCACCCGGGCCCGGCCCGCTCCCAGCAGGTCGGCCAGCGCCCCCTCTGCGGCCGCACCGTGGATCCAGGTCTCCGCCAGCCCGTCCACCGGGTAGAACAGGGTCGGCTGCACCGGCGGCTCGGTGAGCACCGCGCACCGGGCGGTGCCCATCACCGACGGGGCGAGCACCACCCCGCTGCCCTCGCACCGCACGTCCTCGTCGTGCAGGCGCAGCGACACCTCGATGGTGTTGCGGTGCCAGCGCACCGTCTCGTGCAGGGTCGCCACCATCGCGCCGACCCCGCCCGCGCCCATCCGCCGCATCCGCAGGTCGATGTCGGCGCCCATCAGACGGCGGATCTGCGGCCAGTGCGGGGCCATGGTCGCCTCCCACACCTGCTCCCAGGCGTCGGCGATCATGTCCCGGGTCCGCCGCGGGCGCTCGACCATGCCCGCCACCAGCGCCCGGGCCCGCCCCTCGGACCGGACCAGCACCTTGCCCAGGTCCGCCCGCACCGCGTCCGGCGACACCGAGCGCAGCCGCGCGATCTCCTCCTGCGGGGTCATGTCCCACGTCGGAGCGGCGGTGAGGAAGTCCGGGAAGTACCCCTCCCGGCGGATGACCGCGGTCAGCCGCTCCAGGGCCGCACCCGGAACCGACGCCCGCACCGACCGCAGCCACCCCCACTGGAGCGGGTGCCGCTGCGGGTTCAGCAGGACGCGCACGGCGTGCGCCAGCTCGTGGCCGGGGGACACCCCGAACCGGATGGCCGAAACGTCGTCCGCACCGATGTGGAACCGGGCGCTCTTTCGATCCATGCCGAAACAGTAGAGCCCCACCGATCCCGGCGGCCAGTGTGGACCCATCAGCGGGACGCCGGTCGGCACCGGCCGCGGCGCCCGCCGGAACAGGAGGAGAACCCCATGGAGACCACCGCCCCCCGCGCCATCCCGTTCGACGAGATCGCCATCGGCGAGACCCGCCGCACCGCGCTCTTCGAGGGCCGCAGGTACGGCTCCGGCATCAGCTTCTTCCTCGTCGACAACGAGCCCGGCCAGGGCCCCGGCCTGCACCGCCACCCCTACAGCGAGACCTGGACCGTCCTGGAGGGCGAGGCGACCATCACCGTCGGCGGGGAGCGCCTGGTGGCCCGGGCCGGGGACACGGCGGTGGTCGGCCCGCACGTGTGGCACGGGTTCGTCAACTCGGGCACCGGACGGCTGCGCATCATGTGCGTGCACGCCTCGGACACCCTCATCCAGGAGTTCGCGGACGGGGCCTGACCCCGTCCGCGACCTGCGGGGAAGAAACCCCGCCGCGCGTTGTTGCCCATGGGCGAGGACGTGGAGGGGGACGCGATGACGGGCACCGCACCGGAGGAGCCGCAGGAGACCGAGGCGGTCGTGGTGGGCGCGGGCCAGGCCGGCCTGTCGGTGGCCTGGCACCTGCGCCGCCTGGGCCTGGCGCCGGGCGCCGACGCGGTGGTGCTGGACCGGGGGCCCGCCCCCGGCGGGGCCTGGCAGTTCCGCTGGGAGGCCCTGCGCTTGGACGACGCCCACAAGGTCGACGACCTGCCCGGCATGCGGGAGATCGGGCTGAGCTTCGCCACCGCCGACGGTACCCGCCCGGCCCGCGACATCGTCCGCGAGTACTACGACCGCTACGAGCGCGCCTTCGACCTGCGGGTGCGCCGCCCGGTGGAGGTCGCGGCGGTGCGCGAGGCCGGGGACGGCCGCCTGCGGGTGGAGACCGACCGCGGCGTACTGCTCACCCGGGCGCTGGTGAACGCGAGCGGCACCTGGGCCCGCCCCTTCCGGCCCTACTTCGCGGGCGCCGCGGACTTCCGGGGCGTGCAGGTCTCCACCCCGCAGTACCGGTCCGCGCGGGACTTCGCGGGGCTGCGGGTGGCCGTGGTGGGCGGGGGCACCTCCGCCACCGGGTTCCTGCACGAGCTGGAGGGCGTGGCCGCCGCCACGGTCTGGGTGACCCGCCGCCCGGTGCGGTTCACCGACGACCCCGGGGCGGGGGTCACCGCGGTGCGGCGGGCCGACGAGGCGGCCCGCGCCGGTCAGCCGCTGCCGAGCATCTCCAGCGGCACGGGCCTGCCCGCCACCCCGCGCAACCTGGCCGCCGTCGAACGCGGGCTCCTGGTGGCCCGCCCCATGTTCACCGCCGTCGAGCCGGACGGGCTGCGCTGGGCAGACGGCTCCTTCGAGCCCGTGGACGCGATCATCTGGGCCACGGGCTTCCGCTCCGAGCTCACCCACCTGGCCCCGCTCGGGCTGCGCGAACCCGGGGGAGGCGTGCAGGTGGAGCAGGGGAGGTCGGTGCGCGACCCGCGCGTGTTCCTGGCCGGGTACGGCCCGCAGGCCAGCACCATCGGTGCCAACCGGGCGGGGCGGACCGTCGCCCGGCAGGTGGCGGAGTACCTGCGCACCCCGGCCGCCGCCTGACCGGCCCCGGGGCCCGCCTCACCCGGTCCCGGCCGCAGCCTCCAGGGCCGCCAGGACCGCCGCCAGCGGCTCCGGCACCCGGTCGGGCTCCAGGGCCTCCGCCATCGCCCGCGCGTAGCGCTCCTTGTGGTTGCTCATGAACCCGTGCAGCTGCCGGTCCGCGGGGCGCCCCCGGTGCGCGGGCTGCCTGCGGTAGATCCGCAGCGAACGCTCCCGGCCCTGCCCGGCGATCACCCGCTCCACCCCGGCCACGCCCAGCGCCCGGATCAGCTCGTCCTCCAGGTCGTCCACGCACACGTGGAAGTCGCGGCCCAGACCCGCCCCGGCGAACGCCCGCGCGAAGTGCCGCTCCTCCGCGGCGTCGCACAGCCCCACCAGGCGCAGCCCGGCGCCCCGCGGGCCCAGCAGGGACACGAAGCGGCCGATGTTGGTGGCACCGCCCATCGGCACGATCGCGGTACCCCGGGCCGACGGGTCCAGCCCGCGCCGCCGCGCCAGGGCCAGCAGGGCGGCGCGATCGCTCTCGCCCTCGACGAGGATCGCGGTGCCCGCACCGCCCAGCCCTTCCACGCGCGCCACCCTAAGGTCTGCGGGCCGGCCGCCGCACGCCGTTTTCGCCGCCGCACGATCGTTCAAGACGCGGCCGCCCCGGTGGTGTTCCGATACGTGCGGGCTCCGTCCGGCGCCCGCACGGTGCCCCCGGGAGGAGACGAGGACATGGCGATCGGTTTCATCGGGCTGGGGATCATGGGGACCCCCATGGCGCTGCGGCTGCTGCGCGCGGGTACCGACCTCGTGGTGTGGAACCGGTCCCGGCACCGGTGCGAGCCCCTGGAACGGGCCGGGGCGCGGATCGCCGCGGACCCGGCCGAGGTGTTCGCCTCCTGCTCCGCGGTGATCCTCATGCTCTCCGACGAGGAGGCCGCCGACTCCGTGCTGGGCCGCACGGCGGGGGGTGGGGTGACCGTGGGCGTCGCCGGGCGCACGGTCGTCCACATGGGCACGATCGCCCCCGCGGCCTCCCGCGCTCTGGGCGCGGACATCGGGGCGGCGGGCGGCCGCTACGTGGAGGCCCCGGTCTCGGGCTCGCGCGGACCGGCCGAGGAGGGGACCCTGGTGGCGATGCTCGCGGGCGACCCGGAGCCGGTGGCGGAGGCCGCCCGGATCATCGCGCCGCTGTGCGCCGACCGGGTGGTGTGCGGACCGGTGCCCGCCGCCCTCACCCTCAAGCTCGCGGTGAACACCTTCCTCATCACCATGGTCACCGGGCTGGCCGAGGCGTTCCACTTCGCCGAGCGCCAGGGTCTGGACCCGGGCCTGCTGGCCCGTGTCCTGGACGCCGGTCCCATGGCCAGCGCGGTTTCACGGGCCAAGGCGGACAAGCTCGTCTCCGGGGACTTCGCACCGCAGGCGGCGATCACCGACGTGTTCAAGAACAGCCGTCTGGTCGTCGGGGCCGCGCGTGCGGCGGGCGGGGCGGCGCCGCTGATGGAGGTGTGCCTGCGGGCGTTCGCCGACGCCGACCGCTCCGGCCACGGCGGACGGGACATGGCCGCCGTCATCGAGGCGCTGCGGGCGGCCGACCCCGAACCCGTTCCGGAGCGGGCGTCCGTTCCAGCGCCGCCGCCCAGCGGCCGGGGGTGAGCCCGTAGGCGCCCTTGAAGACGCGGGTGAGGTGGCTCTGGTCGGCGAATCCGGCCTCCGCCGCCGCCGCGGCCAGGGGAACACCCGAGGCGATCAGCCGACGGGCCCGGTCCAGCCGCCGCATGGAGCGGAACCGGGTCGGGCTGGTGCCGAACGCCTCGCGGAACCGGCGCGCGACCGTCCACCGGTCCAGCCCGCAGACCCTTTCGAGTTCCTCGGCGGAGTGCACGGCCGCCGGGTCGTCGGCGATGAGGTCGCGCGCACGGGCCAGCGCCGCCAGCGGCAGGGGGCCGCCACGGGACCCGTCCGGGCCTCCCCGACCCGACCAGGCCAGGAGCAGGTCGGCCAGGGACGCGGCCAGCTCCGCGCCTGCCAGACCGTCCAGGGGGTCGTCCATGGTGCGCAGCCACCGCAGCAGGGCCCGGGGCACCCGGTCGGCGGACACCACGGGATCGGCCACGAACGGCAGCGGCACCCCGCCCAGCGCCCCCTGGACCAGAGCGGGGTCGATGTGGACGATCCGGTAGCCGAACCCCTCCTCGGTCCCGGCCGCCCCGTCGTGCTCCTCGTCCGGGTGCAGCACATGGGCCTGTCCGGGCAGGCAGTGGTGCCGCCCGCCGCGGTAGCCGAACCCCTGCACCCCGGCCAGGGTGACGCCGACGGCGTACACGTCGTGCCGGTGCGGGGCGAAGCCCCCGGAGGAGAACGACACCGCCAGCCGCTCGATCCCCGGGGCGCCGCGCCCGTAGCGCAGCCTGCCGCCGCGGGCGCCCGCCAGGGGCCCGACCGGTTCCGGCGTCGTGTCGTCCATGGCGGTACCACCGTAGCGCGGATTCCGGACGGGCCCCGGGCACGGGGATACGATGCGTCGGTAGTGCCGTCGTCGGAAGGAGAAGCGGGATGCGGGCCAACGAGCTTCCCACGGAGGAGATCGCACGCGATCCGGCGGCCTTCGCCGACCGGGTCACCGCGGACGGCCGCTTCGGCCGCGCCGCCGAGCCCGGACGCTACCGGCTGGTGGTCAGCCGGGCCTGCCCGTGGGCGCACCGGACCGTCATCGTCCGCCGCCTCATGGGTCTGGAGGACGCCGTCTCGCTCGCGGTCACCGACCCCCGGCAGGAGGTCATCGACGGCGACCCGCACTGGGTGTTCACCGAGGAGACCGGCAGCCCCGGCGGCCTCGACCCGGTGCTGGGCATCCACGCCCTGCGCGAGGCCTACCTGGCCCGCGACCCCGGCTACGACGGCGGGGTGAGCGTGCCCGGCCTGGTCGACACCGCCACCGGCCACCTGGTCACCAACGACTACGACCGGCTCTGCCTGGACCTGGCCACCGAGTGGGGGCCGCTGGCCCGGGAGGGCGCCCCGGACCTGTACCCGGAGCCGCTGCGCGAGGAGATCGAGGAGGTCGGGGCGGAGATCTACCGGGACCTCAACAACGGGGTGTACCGGGCCGGGTTCGCCCCCGACCAGGCGCACTACGACCGGGCGGTGGCCGGGGTGTTCGCCCGCCTGGACGACCTGGAGGCGCGCCTGTCCACCCGCCGCTACCTGGTGGGGGAGACCCTGACGATGGCCGACATCCGGCTCTTCACCACCCTGGTGCGCTTCGACGCGGTCTACCACGGCCACTTCAAGTGCAACATCGCCAAGCTCATCGAGTACCCGGCGCTGTGGGCGTACGCCCGTGACCTGTTCCAGACGCCGGGGTTCGGCGACACCACCCACTTCGACCACATCCGGATCCACTACTACTGGGTCCACACCGGCATCAACCCGACGCGGGTCGTCGCCGCCGGACCCGACCCGGCGGGCTGGCTCGAACCGCACGGGCGCGGGGAGCAGGGGGGATCGCCCTTCGGTGGGGGCACCGCGCCCGGCCCCGCCCCGGCGGGGGAGCGGGTCCCCGACATCGCGGACTGACCCGTCTCCCGGCCGCCCGGCCGGGCCCGGCACCGCCCGCCCGGCCTCAGAGCCGGGCGGCGTGCTCGCGCAGGACACGCACCGCCTCGGTGACCGCCGGCCGGCGGGAGGTGCCCTCGCGCCACAGCACCGAGACGCCCCGCACCGGCGCCGGGTCCACCGGGCGCACCGCGACCTCGGCGGGGACCGGGCCCCGCCCCAGCCGCGGGACCACGGCGATGCCCAGCCCGGCGGCCACCAGCGCCAGCTGGGTCTGGTACTCGGCCACGTAGTGGGCGATGTCGGGCTCGGTGCCGATGGCGCGCACCGTCCGGGTCAGCCAGTCGTGGCACACCGTCCCCGGGGGCTGGCAGATCCACCGCTCTCCGGCGATGTCGGCGCGGGTCAGGGCGTCCCGGCCGGTGAGCGGGTGGTCGGGCGGCAGCAGGACGTCGCAGCGGTCCTCGCCGATGCGCTCACGCGCCACCCCCTCGGGAACGCTCATCGGGGCGATGTCCCAGTCGTGCACCACGGCCAGGTCGACGGTGCCCTGGGCGACCATGTGCGGGGTGGCGTGCGGGTCCTCCTCGAACAGCCGCACGTCCAGGGCGGGGTGCTCGGCGGCCAGCCGGGCGAGCACCCCGGGCAGCAGCCCGCGCGCGGCGGTGGAGAAGGAGGCGATGGTCAGCCGCCCGTGGGGGCGGCCGCGCCGCTCCTCCAGGCACACCTCCGCCTCCTCGACCAGTGCCAGCACCCGTCCGGCGGTGCCCACGAGCATCGCGGCGGCGTCGGTGAGCACCACGCCGCGCCCCCGCCGCTCCAGCAGCGGGGTCCCGGTCTCGCGTTCGAGCTTGCCGATCTGCTGGGAGACCGCCGAGGGGGTGTAGCCCAGGGCCTTGGCGGCGGCCGCGACGGAGCCGTGGACGTGGACGGCGTGCAGGGCGCGCAGGCGGGACAGGTCGAGCACGGGGCTCCTTCCGGGAGGACTCCTCTGATTATGTAGCATCAGTGAATCCGATCCGGTAGAAATCTTCGCTGGTGCTTAATCCACGGGGCCGCCATCATCGAACCCATGCGTCCCCTCCACCTGTTCCTGGCCGTGCTCGTCGCGGCGATCTGGGGTGTCAACTTCGTCGTCATCGACGTCGGCCTCGATCACTTCCCGCCCCTGCTCTTCACCGCCCTGCGCTTCCTGGTGGCGGCCGTGCCCGCGGTCTTCCTCGTCAGGCGGCCCGGGGTCGCGCTGGGGTGGATCGTCCTGGTCGGGCTGACCCTGGGGGTCGCCAAGTTCGGACTGGTCTTCACCGGCATGCACCTGGGCATGCCGGCCGGGCTCACCTCGCTGGTGCTCCAGGTGCAGGCGGTGTTCACGGCGGTCTTCGCGGTGGTGTTCCTGGGGGAGCGGCTGCGTCCGCTCCGCTACCTGGGCATGGCGGTGGCGCTGGCCGGGATCGGTGTCGCCGCCTGGGCCCAGGGGGCCTCGGGGCCGCTCGCGGCGTTCTCGATGATCATCGCGGCCGCCGCGTTCTGGGGGCTGGCCAACGTCATCACCCGCCGGGCGGCCCCGCCGGACGCCCTGTCGTGGATGGTGTGGGTGAGCCTGGTGCCGCCGCTGCCGCTGTTCGCGCTGTCCCTGCTGGTGGAGGGGCCGCAGGCGGGCCTGGCGGCACTGCGCGGCCTGGACCCCGCCGGGGTGGGCGCGCTGCTGTTCATCGCCTGGGTGGCCACCGTGTTCGGGTTCGGCGTGTGGGGGTTCCTGCTGCGCGAGTACGACGCCTCGGCCGTCGCCCCGTTCACCCTGCTCGTCCCGGTGTTCGGGATGGTCTCCGCGCTCGTGTTCCTGGGCGAGGAGATCACTCCGCCCAACCTGCTCGCCGCGGTGCTGCTGGTGGGCGGTGTCGCGCTGACCGCCCTGGGCGGCGGCCGCTCCCGGGCCGGGGGCGGGGGCCCGGGAGAGGGGGTCAGCGGCGGGCGAACTCCGGGGCGTGCTCCGAGCGCAGCCCCAGGCCGATGAGGCGGGCGGGCACCGCCGACAGGAACGGCAGGTGCTCCATGGCGGCCACCAGCGGCGCGGGCGGCCCCACGCGGCGACCCTGGATCATGGGCTCGGCCAGGAACTTCTCCATGGTGCGCTGCATGCGCTGGACGACGACGGTCGGCAGCAGCCGGCGTTCGCGCACCCGGTCCAGGGCCCGTCCGTCGACGGTGCCCGCGCGCAGCGGCACGGCGAGCAGGGTCGCGGCGGCCACCGCGTCCTGCACGGCGAGGTTGATGCCGACCCCGCCGAGCGGGGACATCGCGTGCGCGGCGTCGCCGATGCAGAGGACGCCCTCGGCGTGCCAGCGGTGCAGCCGGTTGAGCCGGATGTCCAGGTGCTTGACGTCGTCCATGGACTCCAGGGCGCCGACCCGGTCGGCCAGCTCCGGGATGAGTTCGGCGATGTCGGCGCGGAGCGCCTCCACCCCCCGGGCGCGCAGTTCGGCGTCGGTGCCCTTGCGGCCGATGTAGGCGATCTGGAGGTAGCCCTCGCGGGGGATGACGATGACGAAGCGGTTCCGTCCGCCCCGGGGGGTGAGCGCCATGGTCTCCTCCGGGCCGGCGGGCAGGCGGAGCCACCAGGCGTCGATCCCGACCGGGAGCTCCCTGGGGACGAGCCCCGCCTCGCGGCGGACCAGGGACCAGCGGCCGTCGCAGCCCACGGTGAGGTCGGCGCGGATCTCGCCCCCGCCGTCCGGACCGCGGTAACGGGCTCCGACGACCCGCCCGTTCTCGCGCACCAGGCCGGTGACCTCCGTACCCATCCGCAGGGTGAAGGCCGGCTCCTCCGCGCCCGCCTCGGCGAGCAGGTTCAGCAGGTCCCACTGGGGCACCATCGCGATGTGCCGGTAGGGCGCGGGCAGGCGCCGGAAGTCCGCGATGGTCACGACCCGTGTGCCGCCGACGGGGAAGGCGACGCGGTCCAGGGGGGTCTGCGGCAGGGCGGCGAACCGCTCGCCCAGGCCGAGCTCGTCCATCAGCCGCACCGTGGAGGGGTGGACGGTGTCGCCCCGGAAGTCGCGCAGGAAGTCGTCGTGCTTCTCCAGGACGGTCACCTCCACTCCGGCGCGGGCGAGCAGCAGGCCGAGCACCATGCCGGCGGGGCCGCCGCCGGAGATCAGGCAGGTCGTCTTCTCGGTCATCGGGGGGCTCCTGTTCCGGGGGCGGTGCCGCCCCCTGTCCAGCGCGGCGGATCGGTCGCCGCGGATCGGAGGAAGGCGTCGCCGAGGACGGCGCAGGTCTCCTCCATGTCGGGGAAGTCGATACCGGGCACCCCGGTCAGGCCGGGGCGCAGCACGAAGTGGATGACGACGGGGGCGATCAGCAGCTGGACCAGCAGGGGGAGCGGCAGGTCGCGCACCCGCCCGGCGGCGACCTCCCGTTGCAGCCATCCGCCCACGGTGGCCAGGGCACGGGGGAAGAACCGGGTCGCCAGCAGGTCGCGGGTGGGGCCCGAGGGCCGGGCGAACACGTCGGCCAGCAGCGCGGGCATCACCCGGGGTTCGCGGGTGAACGCCCGTGCCAGTGCCAGGTGGACGCCCAGGACCACGGCCGCCAGGTCCTCGCCGGGATCGGCGAGGTGCTCCTCCAGGGCCGGCAGCGGGCTGTACCGCTCGAAGATCTCCGCCAGCAGGGTGTCGCGCGACCCGAAGGCGGCGTACAGGCTGTGCACCGAGCAGTCGGCGGCGGCCGCGACGGCCTCCAGGGTGGTGGCCGCCAGGCCCACCTCGCCCAGCAGGCGCGCTCCGGCCTCCACGGCGCGTTCGCGGACGGGCGGGCGTCCGCCGGGGTCCACCCCGGCCGCGCGGACCGCGGCGTCCAGGGCCCCGCGCCTGCCTCCGAGGCGGCGCAGGAGGGTGCTGCGGGAGACCCCCGCCTCCCGTGCGATCTCGACGAGGGGCACGTCGGCCACGTCCTTTCCCGTCCGGTCCGCGGCGCGGAGCGCCGCTTCCACCAGGTCCCGGGGCGCGTGTTCATGTTCGGTATCTGACATCAAGATCAAGGTAGACCGTAATCGAGTATCAGGCAAGAGGTGTGGTGAGCCCGGGACGAGCGAGGAGAAAGAGTTTCCGGGGACGGGAGGGGAAGCCAGGGGCCCCGACGCCCCCGGGTGTCCGCCCGCCACGCGCCGCGCCCGGGCCGCCCGCCCCCGGTGCGCGGCGGTATCCGGAGGCGGGCACCCGTCCGCCGGGCCTGCCCGCCCGGCTCACACGGCGGGCGGCAGTACGACCGACGACAGCACCCGGGCGGCCCGCGAGTCCGAGTTCACCGCCCTGCGCAGCAGCGGCCGGGGCAGCCGCGGCAGGGCCCGCAGCGCCGCCGCCCGCAGCTCCGCCCCGGCCCGGGTGCGCGGGATGAGCGTGCGCATCGAGGCAGGCCCCACCCCGCCGACCCGCCGCACATAGTCGGCCAGGGCCGCCTCGTACCGGGCGGGTCCGGTCCGCGGGTCCTCCCCGAGGTGGTGGGCGAGGGTGTAGGCGCCCACCACCGCCAGCGTGGTGCCGCCGCCCACCGCGGCGCCCGGACAGTACCCGGCGTCGCCGACCAGCGCCACCCGGCCGCGGGTCCAGGAGTCCATGGCGATTCGGCTGATGGAGTCGAAGTACAGGTCCCCGTCCCGGTCGGCGGCGTCCAGCAGCTCGGGCACCCGCCAGCCCTCCCCGGCGAACCCCTCGCGCAGGAACCGGCGCTGGGCGTCCAGGTCCCGGTGGTGCCCGGTGTACTCCTCGGCGTCCCGGGACAGCAGCGCGCCCCGGGCCCGGCCGGTGCCCGGTACCGGGAGGACCGCGGCCGTCCGGCCGGCGGACTGGTAGAGCACCACACGGCCCCCGCCCTCCTCCGGCTCGGGCAGGGTGAACACGGCGATGTGCCCGCCCAGGAACCGCCGGTACCCCTCCTCGGGGCCGAAGGCCAGGCGCCGGACGGTCGAATGCAGCCCGTCGGCCCCCACCACCAGGTCGAACCGGCGCGGGGCGGCGCGCTCGAAGGCCACCTCGACCCCGGCCCCGTCGTCGTGCAGGGACGTGATGGAGTCCCCGGACAGGTACTCGACGTCGTCGCGGACGGCCTCGTGCAGGATGCGGGCCAGGTCGCCGCGCACCACCTCCACGTGCCGGTCGTCGGTGGCGATCTCCGCCAGGGCGCCCAGGTCGACGTCGACCGGACGGCGCCCCGGCCGTTCCAGGCGGATGCGGGTGTTGCCGGTGGCGGCCTCGCGGATCCGGTCGATGAGGCCCATGCGCGTCGCGATCTCCACGGCGGGCTCGAACAGGTCCACCCCGAAGCCCCCGCCGCCCGCGGGCGCGCGCTCCACGAGCACGGGTTCCATCCCCAGCCGGACGAGGCGGTGTGCCAGAACCGGTCCGGCGATGCCCGCGCCGGAGACGAGCACGGTGGCCATGGCGTGTCCCCTTTCGTAGACTTACCGGTAGGTAAACAAAAAAACCCGGTGAGGGCAAGGCCCCCATGGTCCAGACTGGTGACACAACGGTGGCCGAGAAGTGAGGTGAGGGGTGCCCCGAGCACGATCGACCCGGACCAAGGACCGGATCCGGGCCGCGGCCCTGGAGCTGTTCCGGGAGCGGGGCGTCCAGCAGGTCAGCATGCGCGACATCGCCGACCGGGTCGGCATCACCAAACCCGCGCTCTACTACCACTTCGCCTCGCGCGAGGACCTGTTGCGCTCCCTGGTCCGCCCCATGCTCGACGACTACGAGGACGCCGTCGCGGCCGACGAGGCCTCCGGCGCGGCGGCCGACCCGCGGGTCCTGCTGGCCCGGTACTTCGACGTGAGCATGCGCCACCGGGAGATCAACCGGGTGGTGTTCCGCGACGCCGCCACGCTGGCCGAACTCGACCTGGGCGGCCGGGTCCTGGACTGGCGGCGCCGCATCACCGCGATGCTCGCCGGACCCGGCGCCGGCCTCGGCGAGCTCGCCCGGGTCACCCTGGTGCTCGGAGGCCTGGGCGACTGCGTGGTCATGCTCGGCGACCGGCCCGCGGACGAGCTGCGCGAGGCCGCCCTGGCCGCCGCCTACACGGCCCTGGGCCTGCCGCCCGGACCGCCGCCCCCCGATCCCCTCCCGGAGGACTCCGCATGACCGGCCCCCGTACCGACGTTCTCGTGGTGGGAGGGACCGGCGTGGACACCGTCGTCCGCGTCCCCGAGCTCGCCGTTCCCGCGGGCGACTCCGCCCAGGTGCCCCCGGTCCTGGACCACGTGGGGCACACCGGCAACGGCGTCGCCCTGGGCCTGCACCGCCTGGGCCTGGCCGTGGAGTTCATCGACTTCCTCGGAGACGACCTCCAGGGGCGCATGGTCCTGGACCGCTACGCCCGGGAGGGACTGGCCTTCTCCCACCTGCCGGCCCCCAACGGCACGCCCCGCGGCGTCAACCTCGTCGACGACCGGGGGCGGCGGTTCTCCTTCTACGACGCCCGCCACCCCGCCGACCTGCGCCTGCCGCGGGAGTTCGCACTGCCGTTCCTGGAGCGCGCCCGCCACGTGCACATGTCGATCGTCGGCCACAACCGCGACCTGTACCGGGACCTGGCCGGACTGGACGCCACCGTCTCCGCCGACCTGCACGACTGGGACGGCGGGAACCCGCACCACCTCGACTACGCCCTGGGCTCGGACGTGGTGTTCATGAGCGCCGCCGGGGCACCCGGCCGGGTCGACGAGATCCTGGCCGGGGTGCTGGAGCGCGGCCGTGCCGAACTGGCCGTGGCCACCGACGGGGCCGCCGGGTGCCGGGTCCTGGAGCGCGGTCGCGACCGGCCCCGGCACTTCCCCGCGGTGGCGCCCGAGCACCCGGTGGTGGACGCCAACGGGGCGGGGGACGCCTTCGTCTCCGGGTTCCTGCTCCGCCGCCTCGACGGCGCCGCGGTGGAGGAGTGCGTGCTGGCCGGGGCCGTCGCCGGGGCGTTCACCTGCACCACCGAGGGGACCCACACCGCGTTCGCCGACCCCGCGACGCTGGACCGGCTGGCCGCAGCCGCGTTGGAGGAGGGGTGGCCGGGTCAGGCCGGGTAGGGCCAGGGGCCGCTCTGCGGGGCGCGCGGCAGCGTCCACTCCCGCAGGACCTCCGACTCCACCCGTACCCGGGTGCGCAGCGAGTCCGCGCCCCGGCCCTGCGGCAGCCGGTCCAGGTCCGCGGACAGGGAGCGCAGGGTGGCCTCCGCCGCCGACGGGTTGCCCTGGAGCCGGTGCAGCCGGGCGACCTCCAGGCGGAACGCCAGGGTACGGGGGTCGTCGGCGCCCAGGGCCCGGGTCAGGTCCGGCAGCAGCACCAGCGCCTCCCACAGCGCCGCCCCGTTGTCGCCCAGCTCGCCCAGCCGGTGGACGATCTCGAACCGGGTGGTGAGCGTGTCCGGGTGGTCGGGCCCCAGCACCCGGGTGCGGTCGGGCAGCAGCCTGCGGTGCTCGGCCAGCGAGGCGGCGTCGTCGCCCAGGTCGCCCAGGGCCTTGGCGACGGCCCCGCGGGTCGAGAGCGTGTCGGGGTGGTCGGGGCCCAGCAGCCGGATGCGGTCGCCGAGCAGGTGTCGGTGCTCGGCCAGGGCCGCCCGGTGGTCGCCCAGGGCCGAGAGGTGGTCGGCGGTGTTCTCCCGGGCGGTGAGGGTGTGGTCGTGGCCGGGGCCCAGCACCCGGGCCAGGTCCGGCAGGACGGCTCGGTAGGCGGCCAGCGCCGCCTCGTGGTCGTCGAGTTCGCCCAGCTGGTAGGCGATCTGGAAGCGGGTGCCCAGGGTGTCGATGTGGTCCTGGCCCAGGATCGCGGTCTGGTCGCGCAGCAGGGAGCGGTACTCGTCCAGGGCGGCCCGGTGGTCCCCCAGCTCCTCCTTGCAGGCCGCGATCCGGGCCCTCAGCTTCAGCGCCCGCGGGTGGTCGGGGCCCAGGGACCCGCGCAGGCGGGGCAGCAGCCGCTCGTACCCGGCCAGGGCCGAGGCGGGGTCCCCGTCCTCGCGCATCCGGTCGAACACCACCGACTCCATGCGCAGCGACTCCTCGGACCCGGGGGCGCGGGAGGCCGGGGAGGCCGGGCCCGCCGTCACCGCGGGCCCCGTCGGCACCCCGTACGCGGGGGCACCGGTGCCGTAGGCCGGGATGCCGCCCGACGGGAGCCCGGCCGGTGTGCCCGCCGGGGTCCCGGGCACGGACGCCGCGGGCACCGGGGCGCCCCCGCCCGCGGAGGTGCCCGCGCCGTCCGCGGGGCCGCCCCCGAAGGCCGGCCAGTCCGCCTCGGGGTCCACGTCCCCGACCATCTCCGCGACCTCGTACGGCGTGGGCCGCCGCACCGGGTCGTGCTGCCAGCAGCGGGCGATGACCGCCCGCAGCTCCGCCGGGACCTCTCCGGGGACCTCCGGCGGCGGGCCGATCAGGTTGCGCACGATCCCGGCCAGGGTGGGGGCGTCGAACGGATTGCGCCCCACCGCCGCGTGGGCCAGCACCGTGCCCAGCGAGAACATGTCCGACGCCGGGCCCACCTCCAGCGCGTCCACCTGCTCGGGCGACATGTACAGCGGGGTCCCCAGGGTGGCCCCGGTGCGGGTCAGCCCGGAGGAGTCCCCGCTGGGCCGGGCGATGCCGAAGTCGATGATGCGCGGCCCGTCCGAGGCCATCAGCACGTTGGCGGGCTTGAGGTCGCGGTGGGTCAGCCCGGCGTCGTGGATCGCCTCCAACCCCTCGGCCAGGCCCACGGCCAGCACCCGCAGCGCCCCGTGCGGCAGCGGTCCCCGCCCGGCCAGCACCTCGTGCAGGGACGGGCCGGGGATGAACGCGCTGACGATCCACGGCGGGTTCCCGTCGGGGTCGGCGTCCACCACCGGCGCGGTGTGGAACCCGCCCACCCGGGCGGCGGCCGCGGCCTCCCGGGCGAACCGCCCGCGGAACTCGGGATCGCCCGCGTACTGGGGCAGGATGACCTTCACCACGACCTTGCGGCCCGCGGCGGTGCGCCCCAGGTACACCCGTCCCATGCCGCCCGCGCCCAGGCGGTGGGTCAGCCGGTAGCGGCCGATGCGTTCGGGGTCTGTCGGATCCAGGGGCTGCACGGGCTCGGGGTCCTTCTGCGTCGGGGCGGGGACGGGTCTCCGTGCTCTGGGACGAGCGATCCGCCGTTGCGGTTCACCCTACGGCCTCGGGGTTCCCGGTCCTCCCGCACGTCCGGACCCGTGACCGGCGGTGATGGGTATTTCACCAGAAATCATGATTTACGAAACACACACCGCCCGCTTCGCGTTGCACAGTGGGCCGTAGTCTTGGCCGCTGGGAGGGCACGGGGGAGGGGTTATGAGCGACACCTGGTTCGAGGACCGCACCTATCGGCATACCGACTGGACGCCGCGGAGGCTGCTCGATCTCAAGCGACGGCGGGGCCTGACCGTCAGCCTGGTCATACCGGCCCGGAACGAGGAGGCGACGGTCGGGGGCATCGTCTCCCGGGTCAGGGCGGCCCTGGTGGAGCGCACGCCCCTGCTCGACGAGATCGTCGTCATGGACTCCGACTCCACCGACGCCACCGGCCGGGTCGCCGCCGAGGCGGGGGCGGTCGTCCACCGGGTCGTCGACGTCCGGCCCGACCTGGGGCACCGGCGCGGCAAGGGCGAGGCGATGTGGAAGTCGCAGTTCGTCACCTCCGGGGACGTCATCGCCTTCCTCGACGCCGACCTCGTCGAGTGGGACACCCACTTCGTGTCCGCCCTGCTGGGGCCGCTGTTCACCGAACCCGGGGTGCGGCTGGTCAAGGGCTTCTACGACCGGCTGCTGGACCTGCCCGGGGGGAACCGGATCAGCCGCGAGGGCGGACGCGTCACCGAGCTGGTCGCCCGCCCCACCCTGGCCCTGCGCTGGCCCGCCCTGGCCGGGGTGGTCCAGCCGCTGTCGGGCGAGTGGGCGATCCGCCGGGACCTCTTCGAGCAGCTGTCGGTGCCCACGGGGTACGGCGTCGAACTCGCCGTGCTCATCGACACCCACCTGCGGTGCGGTGTGGACGCGGTGGCCCAGGTGGACCTGGGGCGGCGCGCCCACCGGCACCAGTCGCTGCGCGGCCTGGGCGCGATGGCCACCGAGCTGCTCGCCGTCGCCGACCGGCGGTACGGGATCGAGCACGGCGCCGAGGTGCCGGTCCGCTGGTTCGACGCCTCCGACGGACGCGGGCAGCCGCACACCGGTACCGTCAGTACGGTGGAGCGCCCGCCGGCCGTCGGGGTCGGGGCGGAGCGCACCCGGGTGCTGGGAGGAGCGGTCGGTCGGTGATGAGGCTGCGGGGCCGGGAGTTCGGTGAGCACGAGGCGCTGGTGATGGCGATCGTCAACCGGACCCCCGACTCCTTCTACGACAGGGGTGCCACCTGGGACGACGGGCCCGCCTTCGAACGGGTGCGCAGGGTCGTCGCCGAGGGCGCCGACATCGTGGACATCGGCGGGATCAAGGCCGCGCCGGGTGAGGAGATCGGGGCCGACGAGGAGAAACGGCGCGTGGTCGACTTCGTCGCCGCCGTCCGGGCCGAGTTCCCGGAGCTCGTCATCAGCGTCGACACCTGGCGGGCCTCGGTGGGACGCGCGGTCTGCGAGGCCGGGGCCGACCTGCTCAACGACGCCTGGGGCGGCTACGACCCGGGGCTGGCGGAGGTCGCCGCCGAGTTCGGGGCCGCCCTGGTGTGCACCCACACCGCGGGGGCCACCCCGCGCACCCGGCCGCACCGGGTGCGCTACGAGGACGTGGTCGCCGACGCCGTCTCCTCCACCGTCGCCCTGGCCGAGCGGGCGGTGGCGCTGGGGGTGGACCCGGCGTCGGTGCTCATCGACCCCGCACACGACTTCGCCAAGAACACCTGGCACTCCCTGGAGGTGACCCGGCGCCTGGACGAGATGACCGCCACCGGGTGGCCGGTGCTCGTGTCGCTGTCCAACAAGGACTTCGTCGGCGAGACCCTGGACCTGCCGGTGGGGGAGCGCCTGACCGGGACGCTGGCGGCCACCGCCGTGTGCGCCTGGCACGGCGCCCGGGTCTACCGGGTGCACGAGGTGGCGCAGACCCGGCAGGTGCTGGACATGGTCGCCTCGATCCGCGGGGTCCGGCCCCCCGCGCGGACCGTGCGGGGACTGGCGTGAGGGGCCGCCGTCCCGGGAGGGGGGACCGTTGATCGTCGCCACCGCCGTGTGCCCGTCGCCGCCGCTGCTCCTGCGGGAGCTGACCGGCGGGCAGGACGTGGCCGCCGACCTGCGCAAGGCCTGCGAGGAGGCGGTCGGGGCGCTGCTCGCCGCCGATCCGGACGAGATCGTGGTGCTGGGCGCCGACGAGCGCTCCGCCGAACGGGTCGCGGGCCGCATCCCGCTGTCGGCGTTCGGGGTGCCCGGGGAGCGCGTCCCCGCGGCCGGGGCGCTGCCGACCTCACTGGCGGTGGCCCGCCGCCTGCTGGACGACCTGGGCGTGCGGGTGCCGGTGGAGATGGGCACCGTGGCCGCGGCCGCGGACCCGGACGAGACCGCCCGGCGGGGCCGGGCGCTCGCCGGCCGCCCCGGCCGGGTGGGGCTGCTGGTCATGGCCGACGCGGGCGCACGGCGCGGCCCGCGCGCCCCCGGCCACCTGGACGAGCGCACCTTCCCGGTCGACGAGGCGATCCGCGCCGCGCTGGCCGCCGGGGACACCGGGGCGCTGCTGGAACTGGACCCGGAACTGTGCGCGGACCTGCTCATCGGCGGCCGCTCCGCCCTCCAGGCCATGGCGCACGCCCTGGCCGGGACACCGGTCGCCGGACCCCGGCTGCTCTACGCCGACGACCCCTTCGGGGTGCTGTACCTGGTGGCGCTCTGGCCGGGGGTGCGGCGGTGAGGGTCCTGCTCAACGAGATCGCCCCGCGCCTGGCGGTCCCGGGCGCGACGGTCTCGGACGAGGCGCTGGCGGTGCTCTACGCCCACCCGGAGCGGTGGACGCGGGCGAACATGGTCTCCACACTGGACGGGGCGGGCAACGGCGCGGACGGGCTGACCGGGTCCATCAACACCCCGGCCGACCACGAGGTCTACCGGCTGCTGCGGGACCTGGCGGACGTCGTCCTGGTGGGCGCGGGCACCGCCCGCGCCGAGGGGTACCGGCGCCCGGGGCCGCGCGTGCGGCCCGGCCGCACCCCCTGCCCGGACGTGGCGGTGGTGAGCCGTACGGCGCTGGTGCCCCCGGGCCTGGCCGCCCCGGCCCCGGACCGCGGCGGGGCGTGGATGATCACCCGCGCCGCGGCGGGGGAGGAGGCGCTGGACCGCGCCCGCGCCCTGCTGGGCGCCGACCGGGTGCTGGTGCACGGGTACGCGGAGGTGGACCTGGGCGCGGCCCTGGCCGACCTCGCCGACCGGGGGCTGTCACGGGTGCTGTGCGAGGGCGGGCCGTCGCTGCTGGCGCACGTGGCCGCCGCGGGGCTGCTGGACGAACTGTGCCTGACCACGGTGCCGCTGCTGGCGGGCGGGGACGCCCGCCGGATCGCGTCGGGGGTCCCGGCCGGGCTGGAGCTGCTGCCCCGCCTCCTCCTGGAGTCGGAGGGCACCCTCCTGCACCGCTTCGTCCGCCCCACCCCGTAGGAGGACGCGTGGACGCGCTCCGGGAGCGGCCGGCGGCCGCCGCCGGCCGCCGCCCGCCGCCCGCGGCCCGGCCTCCCCGGTGGCGCCCGGTCAGACCGTGCGGTCGAAGGCGCGGTCCTCGGCGGTCTCCACCAGCAGGGCCTGGACGCGCCCGGCCTCGGCGCGTTCGGCCTCGGGCACCTCGTGCAGCGCCCTGCGGCGCGCCCGCCGCCGGGCCAGGGCCACCGCCGCCGAACGGCGCATCCCCACCTCCTCGCTCTCCTGCACCAGCGCCCTGCGGACCCGGCGCCGGTGGACGTGGCGGGCGGTGAAGTACACCGCCATGGCGACCGCGAAGTTGAGCAGCACCTTGACGACCACACCGAGGAGGTCGCCGAGCAGCGGGGCGTCGAACAGCCAGTGCATCGCCATCGCCGTCAGCACCAGCAGCAGCGCCCCGAGCGCCCGGCGGCGGCCCGGCAGCCACCCCGCGGCGGCGAGCAGGCCCACGGCGGTGCCCGCCACCGCCGACATGGCCCAGTGCGAGCCCAGGCCGGTGAGCACGATCCGGACGACCGTGGCCTGCACCACGGCCTCGCCCCCGTTCACCCCGCCCGCCTGGAACACCGCGTTGACCGCGTAGACGAGGTTCTCGGTCACCTCGAAGCCCAGGCCGACCAGGGCGCCGATGACGAACCCGTCCACGGGCCCGCGCACGGCGCGCGGGAAGGCCACCGCCACCAGGACGATCCCGACGAGCTTGAACAGCTCCTCGTTGAGCGGCGCCGTCAGCGCCGCGCCCCAGACCTCGGCGAACACCAGGCCCATGGTCTTGGACCAGATCCCGGTCAGCGCCGCGTTGGCGAGCAGGGCACAGCCGGTCGCAGCCGTCAGCCCCCAGGCCACGGCCACCAGGGAGGCGGTCGGGTCGGGGGCCCGCACCGGCCGGATACGGCGGAACAGCCAGAACCCGAACAGCAGCGTCGCCGCGGCGAAGACCAGCGCCAGGGCGGCCTCGGCGAAGAACACCCGGACGCTCCCGGCGAACCGGAGCACCAGGGCGCCCAGCCCGAACAGGCACAGGACGCCGATGACGACCATCGCGGCGAGTGAGGGCAGGCGGTACCCCAGCACGGTCCGCTCGGGCGCGCGGGGCGCCGGGACCCGCTGCGGCCCGGGTGCGTCGGAGTGCGAGTGGCGCTGGGCGGGCACCGTCCCGGAGGCGGTGTCGGGCACGCGGGGGTCGTTGGGAGCCTGGCTCATCGTCCGCCCTCCTCGGTGAACGCGACGGCGCGGGCGACGTCGGCGACGGCCTCCAGGTCGGCGGTGGTGGCGTCCTCGCCGCCCAGGGTCATCTCCACTGCGAAGGCCCCGTCGGGCGAGGGGTACAGGACGGCGGCGCCCTCCTGCGTCCGGCTCCGCAGGACACCGGTCAGGCCCTGGGCGCCCTGCTCGGAGGTGATCACGGCGGGCTCGCCCAGCCGGGAGGTGGGGTCCCCGGCGCGGGCGATGTCGCCCATGCCCTCCCAGAGCCGTTCCGCGTCGGGCCGGGGGTCGCCGACGGGCGTCACCGTGACCACGGTCAGGTCGACGGTCCCGCGCTGGAAGCGGTAGGACTGCCCGGCCCGGCTGGTCCCGACGTCGAGGCTCCACCCGTCCTGGGGCAGGGTCAGGGACGCCCGGTAGCCGCCGCCCACGCCGATGGTGATCTCGTCCCCGGCGCGGAGCCGTTCGATCCCCGGCAGCAGCGCGTTGAGCAGCGTCCAGACGAGGAGCAGCAGGATCGCCACGGCCGTGGCGATCCCCAGAGGTATCCAGCGGTTGCGGGCCGTCATCGGCGCCGTGCCGCTCGGCTGTCCCATGGCGCCCCTTTCGTCACTCCTGGTGATGCTCTGTCCGGACAAGGGAAGCACCCGCGGGTGCGCGTGCCGCCGGAAGAGCGGGGACTTGGCGCATGTTGACGGGGATTTCACCGGTTCCTGGGCGAGTGTCGGTGCCGCTCAGGGGTGGACGAGGATCTTCACGTGGTCGTCGCCGTGCGCGATCAGCTCCTCGTAGCCCTTCTCCCGCGCCTTCTCCAGGGTGAGCCGGTCGGTGACCAGCGGTTTGGGGCGCAGGGAGCCCGCGGCGATCGCCGCGATGACCTCGGGGAAGTCACCGGGTCCGTAGCCGAAACTGCCCACCAGGTCGATCTCCGTGAACGCCAGCACCGCGGGGTCCAGCACCACCGGCGGCCCCTCGGAGACGGTGACCGCCCGGCCGCCCTTGCGCAGCGCGCCCAGGAGCGAGGCCATCGCGTCCGTTCCGGCGCCGGAGGTCTCGAAGGAGATGTCGGCCCCCAGCGTCGCGCGCTCGCGGACGGCCGCGACCACGTCCGTCTCCGTGGGGTCGAGCACCAGGTCGGCACCCAGGTCGGCGGCGACCCGGCGGCGCAGCGCGGACACCTCGCTCACGCTCACGCGCCCGGCGCCGCGCGCCCTGGCGGCCATGAGCAGCCCCAGTCCCACCGGGCCGGCGCCGATGACGAGCACGGAGTCGCCGCGGCGCATCCCGGACCGGCGCACCGCGTGCCAGGCCACCGCAAGGGGTTCGACCAGCGCGGCGACGGTGGGGGACACGCCCTCGGGCATCGGATGGACCCGGTCGGCGGGCACCACCGCGTACTCGGCCATGCCGCCGCCACCGCCCATGAGGCCGATGAACCCGTAGTTCTCGCACAGGTTGTACTCGCGCCGGCGGCAGGCGGCGCAGCTGCCGTCGAACACCAGCGGCTCCACGGCCACCACCGCCCCCGGGGACAGGCCGCGCACGTCGGCGGCCGTCTCGACGACCCGTCCGGAGAACTCGTGCCCCTGCACGTGGGGGCCGTGGGTGCGCAGCACGGGGTGGAGGTACTCGTCGGGCAGCACGGGGTCGAGGTAGTTGCGCACGTCGAACCCGCAGATTCCGTTCCACCCGACCCGGATCTTCACCGATCCGGGCACGACCCGCGGCTCGGGCACCTCGTCCACCCGCAGGTCGCGGGGCCCGTGCAATCGCAGCGCCCGCATCTCGCCCCCTCGCGCCGTCCCTGCCCCTTACCTCCCCAGCGGACCCCCCTCCGCCGCGCCCGCCCGTGTAAACACTTCCCCTGCCCGCGGCCGGGTGCGGGGGCTCAGGAGTGGGGGTGGGGGGTGAGGCGGTCGGCGGGGGAACCGCAGGCGGTGCAGGTGGGGGTGGTGTCCAGTTCGGCGACGTGGTCGCCGTGGTGGAACACCAGCGGGGGCTCGTCGTAGAGCCAGGTGGAGCCCCAGTGGGCGAGGGCGGTGACGACCGGGGCGAGGTCGCGTCCGGCGGCGGTCAGGTGGTACTCGTGCCGCGGCGGGTGCTCGCTGTAGGCGCGGCGCTCGACGACGCCGGCCTCCTCCAGGGCGCGCAGGCGGGCGGTGAGCCGGTCGCGCGGGGCGCCGGTGTTGCGGGCGATGGCGTCGAACCGGCGCACGCCGAAGAGGAGTTCGCGCACGACCAGCAGGGACCACTTCTCGCCGACGAGCCGCAGCGCGCCCGCCGCCGGGCAGGGGCGTCCCGGCACGGTCGGGTTGGGCCTGCTCGACTCGCTCTGCGCCATGCCCCCAGAATGGCACACCCGGGAGAGTTTGGAAAACAAACCGACCTGCTAGGGTGCGTCCATGACCGAGAGCACACCCGCCCCGGGGGCCTGGGGCGAACCGCGCGAGAAGACCGTCACCTGGCACGACCCCGAGGTCGTCGCCGCCGGGCGGGAGGGCCTCACCGGCCTCGGCCACCTGCGCGCCATGGCCGGCGGCGAGCTGCCCCCGCCGCCCATCGGGCGGCTGATGGGCTTCGGCGTCGTGTCCGTGGAAGAGGGCGAGGTCGTCTTCGGCGGTACCCCCGACGACTCGGTGTACAACCCGCTCGGCATCGTCCACGGCGGCTACGTGTGCACCCTGCTCGACACGGTCGCGGGCTGCGCCGTGCAGACCACCCTGCCCGCCGGGTCCGGGTACACCTCGATCGAGATCAAGGTCAACTACCTGCGCCCCGTCACGGCCGGGACCGCCCTGACCGCCCGCGGGTGGGTGACCAAGCCGGGCCGCCGCGTCGCCTTCGCCGAGGGCGAGGTCCGCGACGGTTCGGGCAGGGTCGTCGCCACCGCCTCCTCCACCTGCCTGGTCTTCGACCTGTAGGCGTGTTCCTCCGGACCCCCACCCCGGCCCGCCCGCCGAGGGGCGGGGGGTCCCCGACGGACGGCCCGGGGCCGCGGACCCCTCCTCGAAGCCCCCGCCGGGTCTTTGGAACCCCGGCGGAGCATCACCCGCCCCGCGGACCCGGGGCCCGGCCGGGCGGGCGCGGCTCAGCCCAGGGCGGCCAGCGCCGAGCGCCACACCCCCGGCACCGGCCCGGTGCAGGCCACCGAGCCCACCCCGGTGAACCCGGCCAGGTCCCCGAGCGCCTCCGCCAGCCCCGGCGCGGCGGCCTCGTCCGCCACCCACTCCTCGGCGTACACGCCCTCCAGCTCCAGCACCCCGCGCCGCCGGTCCGCCCGGGCCGCCACCCGCCCCACCAGCCGGTCCCCGTGCAGGACCGGCAGCACGTAGTACCCGAACCGCCGCCTCGCCCGGGGCGTGTACATCTCGTTGACGTAGTCGAACCCCCACAGCAGGGACGTCCGCTCCCGGTCGCACAGCAGGTTGTCGAACGGCGACAGCAGCGTCGTGCGCCCCTCCCACCCGGCACCCGCGGCCTCCTCCACCAGCGGCAGCGCGTCGACGTGCACGAACCACGGCTCGGCGCCGCCCGCCACCCGGGCCCGCACCGCCCGGCCCGCCGCCACCAGCCGCTCCAGGGTCGCGACCGTGTCCCCGTACCGCTCGCGCACGAAGTGCCGCCGCACGTCCCGGGCCCGTCCGGCGCCCAGCGCACGCAGCGCGTGCTCGGCCGACCGCTCCTCGACCTCGGCGTCGGGCGGATCCGACAGGTCGGCCCACGGCGGCAGCCGCCGCTCCGCCAGGTCCCACAGCCGGGTGCGGCCGCGCCGACCGGCCACCATGATCCGCCCCTGGAACCACAGCAGCTCCAGCATCCGCTCCACGTTGCGCCCGGCCGTCCACCCGGTGGACTCCCAGGGCACCGCCGCCCGGTCCTCGAACCCGTCGGTGGGCAGCGGCCCGGCGTCGGCCAGCCGGCACAGGACGTACTCGCGCAGCTCCGCGTTGGCCTCGGCCCACACCGCCAGGCGGGAACCCTCGCCCGGGTGGCGGCGCATCAGCCGCCGGTGCAGCGGCAGGTCCTCGGTGAGCACCATGGACGCCGCGTGCGCCCAGTACTCGAAGAGCCAGCGCTCCTCCCACAGCAGCGCCTCCAGGTCGGCCGGATCGAACCGGCCCAGCCTGCTCCACAGCACCAGAAGGTGGCTGCGGGCGACCACCCCGACCGGGTCGATCTGGAGGCAGCGCAGGGCGCGCAGTACCTCGCGCAGCCCCTCGGGGCCGGGGGCGGGGCGGGGGCCGGACAGGCGCTGGCTGCGCACGGCCAGCCGGCGCACGGCGGTCGGGTCCAGGTCGAGGGCGTCCACGGCGGCTCCAGGGGTACGGGGGCGGGCCCGCCCAGTGAACCCCGGACCCCGGACATTTCCTCCCGGACCATCCCGGACCGTCCCGGAAAACCGAACGCGCCGCCCGCGCGTCGTATGGTCGGCGCGCCCGCGCCGGGCGAGGGGAGGTTCGCGTGGTCGAGGACCGGACGGCCGGCCGGGACACCGGGGACACCTCCGTGCGCGGCCCGGCGGGCTGGTGCGGCGCCGGACTGTGCCTGGGCGGGGCGGTGCTGGCGCCGGCCCCCGAGATCCCCTGGTGGGCGGCGGTGTCCGCGGCGGGGACCGGCCTGCTGCTGCTCGCCGTCGGGCGGCGCCGGATGAGGGCGCGCCCGGCGCGCCACTCCCTGCCCCCGGTCGCGGCCGGGCTGGCGCTGGCCCTGGTCGCCGGGTTCGGGGTCCGCGCCCTGGCCCTGTCCCTGGCGGTGGACCACACCGTCGCCGCGACCGCTCCGGGGACCGCGCCCCCGGTCCCCGCACAGGTCTCCCGCATCGCGTGGTCGTGGACGCCGCCCGCGGACGGGACGGTGGAGGACGTGCTGCCCGGGACCCTGGGCCCGATCGTCGTCCTCGACGACGGGGTCGTGGCCCTGGACGGCGGCACCGGCGGGGAGCTGTGGCGCTACCGGCTGCACGGCGCCGACGCCCGTGCCGCCGTCCACGGCGGCGGTACCCGGGTGCACGTCGCCCACGGCGACCCCGATGACCCCGGGCACGCCGGCCCCCTGGCCTGGGTGGAGCTGGACACCGCCCGCGGCGGCACCGTGGAGGAGTTCACCACCCCGCCCCCGCCCGAGGGGGTGGACGCCCGGGTCCTGGCCGCCGGGCCGGGCACCCTGCTGTACTCCTGGAGCGAGCACGGCGGTCCGTCCCGGATCAGCGCCCGCGACACCGCCTCCTTCCGGGAGTCCTGGTCGTTCACCGCCCCGGAGGAACCCGGCCGCGTCTGCGGGCCCCGGCCGGAGTGGAACACCGACAACACCCTGCGCACGGCCGGCCTGTTCCTGGTCGCCCACACCTGCGTTCCCGGGGATCCGCCGCGCGGCACCCCCCTCGCGGAGGCCCCCGGCCCCACCGGCGCCCACGTGGTGGTCACCGCCCTGGACCCGAGCGACGGGCGGGTGCGCTGGACCCGTGCGCTGCCGGAGGCGGAGGGGCCCCCGCGGCTGCACGCCGGCGGCACGGCCGCGGACACCGACGCACGTCCCGCCGTGGTGGTCGGCTCCCCCGCGGGAGAGGGGGCACCCGCGGTCCTGGATCCCGAGGACGGATCGCACGCGGTGAGGATCACCGACGAGCCCTGGACGGACGGCCGGTCCGTGCTGGTGCACGCCGACACCTCCGGCGCGGTCGTCGCCGAGCAGGCCGCCGACAGGCTGCTGTTCCACCGGGTGACCCCGGAGGGGGAGATAGCCGGGACCGCCGCCGTGGCCGCCGGAGAGGCGCCCGGCCCGGGATCGGCCGTGGCCCTGTCCGGCGCGGTCGCGGTGCCCTTCGGCGCGCCCGGCACCGACCCCGGGCAGGAGGGCGGCGTCCCGGTGCTGTGGTCTGTCCCCTTCGACGGCGACCCCCGGCTCCTGGTCCTGGACCCGCCCGGCCGGGCCCGGCCGCTGCCGCTCGGCCCCGGCGGCGGGCACCGGGCCGTGGCCGTCCCCGGCGCCCTGGTCACCCTGGCCCGGGACGGGGACGCGGTCCGGCTGCACGGACTGGTGGCCTGAGCGGGGGACCGACCGCCGGAAAACCCCTGCGCCGCCCCGGGCGCCCTGGTAGCTTCGCCGCATGCGGGAGTTGCCAGACCTCCACGAGGACCGGATCGGACAAGCCCTGGGCGCCTGGGGGATCCGCCCGGTCGCGCTCACCCACGTCCCCCTCGGTTTCGCCGACCACCACTGGCGGGTCACCGACACCTCGGGGCGGCGCTGGTTCGCCACCGTCGCCGACCTCTCCCGCAAGGCCCACCCGACCCCGGCGCACGCGCGGGAGCGTCTGGCCGCGGCCATGGACACCGCGGCCCGGCTGCACGACGACTCCGGGCTGGGGTTCGTCGTGGCCCCCCTGCGCACCCCCGAGGGGCGGACCGTCCGGGCGGTGGGCCGCGACCTCGTGCTCAGCCTCTTCCCGTACGTGGAGGGGGCCTCCGGGGAGTTCGGCCGCCCCCTGACCCCGTACCTGCGCGGGCTGCTGCTGGACGCCCTGGCCCGGCTGCACCGGACCGCCCCGGTGCGCGGGGTGCCCCGGGCGCCCGTGGAGATCGGGCACCGCGCCCACCTGGACGCCGTGCTGGAGGACCCCTCCCTGCTCGGATCGCACGGACCCTACTCCGGGCCCGCGGCCCGGCTGCTCGCCGAGCACACCAAGCGGGTGCGCACCCGGCTGGAGGAGTACGACCGCCGGGCCGCCCGGCTCGCCGAGGCCCCCGTCGTGGTCACCCACGGCGAGCCCCACCCCGGCAACGTGATCTGGCGCGGCCCCCGCCCGCTGCTGGTCGACTGGGACACCGTGGGGACCGCCGCCCCCGAACGCGACCTGTGGCTGGTGGCGGTCGACGACGCCGACCTGGAGCGCTACACCGAGGCCTCCGGGTACACCGTGGACCCCGACCGGCTGGACCTGTACCGGCTGCGCTGGGACCTGCAGGACGTCGCCGAGTTCGCCGACGCCTTCTCCCGGCCCCACACCGCCGACCGCGACACCGGGCAGGCGTGGCGGGCCATGGAGGAGATCGTCGCCCGTCTCTGACTCCGGCCCGGGCCGCGACGGCGGGTCTCCCCGCCTCCGGTCACTGCGGTGGGTAGCATGCGAATCGCCCTGAGTCATCCACGGCCCGTTCCACGGAGACGACATGCGACTGCCCCTGCGAATCAGCGACATCCCCCTGCGCCTGGCCACCGGCGCGTTCATCCTCAACTCCGGGCTGGACAAGCGCGACGTCGACGAGGAGGCCGCCCGGGGCATGCACGGCATGGCCGTCGGCACCTACCCCTTCCTCAAGGACCTCGACCCCGTCACGTTCGTCAAGCTCCTGTCCGCCGGGGAGATCGCACTGGGCACCGCGCTGCTGGTGCCGCTGGTGCCCAGCCGGCTCGCGGGCGCCGGGCTCACCGCGTTCGGCGCCGGCCTGTTCGGCATGTACCTGCGCACGCCGGGCCTGCGCCGCCCCGGCGGACTGCGGCCCACCCCCGACGGCATCCCCATCGCCAAGGACTCCTGGCTGGTCGGCGCCGGGCTGGCGCTGCTCGTCGGCGGTCGCGACCGCCGCTGACCGGGCTCAGCCCCGGTCGGCGGGGACGAACACCCGCAGCGCCGCCGGACGCTTGGTGAACCGCACCGTCCGCGGGCCCTCGATCACCTCCCCGTCCACGGCCAGCAGCCGCTGTTCCCCGGGCAGGGTCAGCAGCAGCTCCCGCGCGGTCCGCTCGTGGTACCCCTCGCCCCGCCAGTGGCGGCCCAGGAGCACGTCCAGGGCCGCCCGCATCCGGGGGAAGGGGGAGCGGGCGCCCAGCACCCGCACGTCCAGGCGCCCGTCCACCAGGCTCTCGCGCAGTGCGGGGACCCGGGCGTGCGTGCGGTACCGGCAGTTGCCCACGAACGCCCACCACACCCTGGTCGGCCGCCCGTCCACCACGGCGGGGACGGGGTCGACCTCCCGCAGGTCGCGCCACAGGGCCCAGCAGAACGCGGGCCACTTGCCGATCCGCGGGGCCCAGCGGTCGCGCCGCTCCACCATGCGCGGATAGGAGCCGAACGACGCGGTGTTGAGGAACAGCCGACCGTCGACCTCACCCACGTCCACCCGGGCCAGACGGCCTGCGGAGTAGGCGCGCAGCGCCACGTCCACCGAGGTCAGGCCCAGTGTCCGGGCGAAGTTGTTCAGCGTTCCGTCGGGGAGCACCAGCAGCGGCCGGTCGTGCTCCAGGGCGGCGCGCGCCCCCGCGTTGACGGTGCCGTCGCCGCCCGCCACCGCCAGCACCTCACCCGCCCTGGCGGCCTTGTCCATCACCTCGGCGATGTCGTCGTCCTCGGACAGGGCGACGATCGTCGCGCCCGGCAGCGCCCTGGCGACCCGCGCCGGGGTGCCCCCGACCGCCGGGCCGGGCAGCCCCTCGGCCACCGCCGCGGGCAGCAGGTCGGCGGAGCGGGGGTTGACCACCACCGTCACGCCGCTGCCGGGCAGCGCTCCGGTGGAGAGCGCGTCCGCGCCCGGGACGGGCTCCTGGTGGACGCCCCCGGGCAGGGTCCGGGCCCCGTGCACCAGCTCCGGCCGGGGCGGGACCGCCACGCGCAGCGCCAGTCCCGCCGCCAGTCCGATGGCCGCACCGCCCAGCACGTCCCCCGGGTAGTGGACGCCGCTGTGCACCCGGGAGACCGCCACCGCCCCGGCCAGCACCGCCACCAGCGCCGCCAGCGGGCGCGGGGCGTCGGCGGCGACCCCCGTCGCGTACCCGACGGCCGCCGCGGTGTGCCCGGACGGGAAGGAGGAGCTGCCGTAGTCGCGGTAGGGGATCCGTGTCCGAGGCACCCGCGACAGGTCCGGTCGGGTGCGGGCCGTCAGGTGTTTGACCCCGGCGGAGACGGCGTTGGCCGCCGCCGCGGCGGCCATGGCGCGCAGTGCGGTGCGCCGCAGCCGGGGCCCGCCGGCCGCGGCCAGCGTCGCCGAGACCAGGAACCAGGGCGCCATGTTGTCCGTGGCCTGTACGAACTTCGGTGTGTAGGGGTCCAGGGCGGGAGTGCCCAGGCCGGTCACGAAGCGGTGGACTCTGCGGTCCAGACGGTCGATCGCTCGTAGTGCACGCATCCGTCCACGGTGCCGCCGTGATCCCCCGATGTCCAGAACCATCGTCGTTCCGGTGCTCTCGTGGCCCTGTGGCCCGGGTCACCGATTTCTCCGGGGCCGCAGCCCGCCCGGCCCTGGATGCCTTATATCGGCTCTTCTGTACCCCTGTCGCTCCGGCGGCCGTGGATCCCCGAACCCGCGGCCCCTCCGGGGCATCGGACCCGGGGACGAAAGGGGTGCGCTGTGGCGGAGAAGGTCCGAGGGGCGCGCGGGCGGCGCGGGTGGATGTGGGCGGCGGGCGCCGCTGCGGCGGCCCTGGTGGTCGGCGGGGCGGCGGCGGTCGTGCTGCTCGACCGGAGCACGGCGTGCGGGTGTGAGAACCCCGACGCCGGGCTCGACGTCGGATACGGGGCGCTCGTCCCGGGGGACGGTGGCGCGCACTCCCGCCTGGAGGTCGTCGAGGTGGCGGCCGTGGACGGGTACACGCGCACCGTCCTGAGGTTCTCCCACACGGGGGAGGAGGCCGAGGCCTTCGACCCGGCCTACTTCACCGGCGGCGCGGCGCCGGGCGACGGGTTCCGGATCTGGGACCCCGCGACCGGACGCCTGTACGCGAACCAGGCCGGCCTGGGCACGGTCACCGGGGACGAGGTGGTGTGGGAGCCGCGCACGCACCACGACATCGTCCTGTTCTCCGCGCCGCTGGAGCCGGGTACCGGGGAGGTGGAGCTGCGCGGGCCCCGGGGGGAGTTCCGGATCAGGGGCATCGGGGTGCGGGACGGGTCGGGGGACGCCCGACCGCTGTGGACTCCGGAGGCCGCGGAGGAGGGCGCGGAGGACGGGGGGACACCGGAGACGGTCGTACTCCCCTTCACCGCTTCGGAGCCGGGGGCCGGGGTGCCCGGGTACACGGAGGTGTTCGCCCCGCCCGCCCCCGAGCCGGTGAACCCGGTCCCGGCCGCGGCCGAGGTCGACGAGAGGGGTCGGGCGCGCGCGCAGGAGGGCGGTCGGGCGTGGTTCCTGTCCGTGGCCGGCTACGAGGTGGAGGACGGCGTCCTCCACCTGGAGTACCGGCTGGAGGCGGAGGACGGAGAAGCGCCGGCGCGCCGCCCCGACCTGTTCCCCGGGGGGATCGCGCTGCTCGACCCGGCCACCGGGGCGGTCGTGCCCGAACTGCGGGTGGGAGACCCCGAGGGGGAGTCGGAGCCGCTGTGGACGATCGCCTGGCCCCGGCTGACCGACGACCCGCCCAGGACCTTCGGGGAGCTGTCCTTCGCCGCCCCGGAGGGCGCTGCCGGCGGCCTGCTGCTGGACGCCGGGGTGTTCGGCGCGCTGCCGGTGGAGCCCCGGGGCTGACCCGGGTCCCCGGCGCGGGCACCGGGGAGCCGCCCGGTCGCACGGCCTTCCGCCGGGGGCCGCGCGCCCGGGCCCGGGCGCCGGGGCGGGTCCCCCGGCGCCCGGCGCCGTCCCGTGCACCCGGGTCAGACGGTGGGGACCGCGCCGCCGTCCACCCGGACGACCGAGCCGGTCACATAGGCCGCCTGCTCGCTCGCCAGGAACGCGGCCACCGCCCCGTACTCCTCGGCCCGGCCGTACCGGCCGACCGGGATCGACGCCGCGGCCTGGCGCTGGACCTCCACCACACTGCGCCCCTCCCGCTCGGCGCGCGCCCGGTCCAGGGAGTCGGTGCGGGCGGTGGCGATCCTGCCCGGGACGATGACGTTCACCGTCACCCCGTCGGCCGCCACCTCGTTCGACACCGTCTTGGACCAGGAGTGCAGCGACGCCCGCAGTGTGTTGGACACCCCCAGGTTCGGGATGGGGGCGATCGGCCCGGCGGAGGTGCTGGTGATGACCCGGCCCCAGCCGCGTTCGCGCATCCCCCCGATCACGGCGTCCGTCAGCCGGATCACCGGCAGCACCATGGCCCCGTACATGTCCTCCCACAGCCCGGCGTCCTGCCCCAGCGCCGGGGTCGGCGGCGGGCCGCCGGTGTTGTTGACCAGGATGTCCACCCGGCCCAGCCGGTCCGCCACGTACGCGGCGACCTCGGCGGCGCGGTCGTGGTCGGCCAGGTCCCACTCCACCGACAGCGCCGACGTCCCGTGCGCGTCGCAGTCCTCGACGACGCTGGTCAGCCGCTCCTTGTCGCGCCCGGTCACCGCCACGTTCACACCCTCGGCGGCCAGGGCCACGGCGATCGCCCGCCCCAGCCCCGAACTCGCCGCGGTCACCAGCGCGGTCTTCCCCGCGATCCCCAGATCCACCTGTTCCGCCTTCCCGGCCCGGTATCGGTCGGGCGCACTCTACCGAGAACGGCGCGCGTGCGGAACGCCCGGGACCGCGGCGCTCCCGGGCGTTCCGGCAGGTTCACCTCCCGTTCGGCACCACCACGGCGCGGCCGGAGACCTCCCCGGCCTCCAGCCGCCGGTACGCCTCCAGGGCGTCCTCCATACCGAACCGCTCCACCTCCGGGCGGATCTGCCCGGCCCGGTACATGTCCACGACCTCCCACAGGTCCTCCACCGTCCCCCAGTAGGTGTTGGTGATGTAGGACTCGTAGGGGTTGGTGAAGAAGGAGAACTCGTGGGTGCCGCCCGCGATGCCGACCACCGTCAGCCGACCGCCCTGCGCCATCGAGGCCGCCGCCGTCGCGATGGTCGGGGTGATCCCCACGAAGTCGAACGCCGCGTCCACGCCCCGGCCGCCGGTGATCTCGCGGATCCGCTCCGCCTGCCGGTCGCCGCCCGCGACGGCCACCGCGCCGTTCTCCTCGGCCCGGGCCAGGGCCTCGGGCTTGACGTCGGTGGCGATCACGGTGGCACCGGTCAGGGCCCTGAGGATCTGCACGCCGATCTGCCCCAGCCCGCCCAGGCCGATCACCAGGGCGTGGCGGCCGCCGCCGGCCAGGTGCGGAAGCGCCTGTTTCACCGCGTGGTAGGGGGTGAGCCCGGCGTCCGCCAGCGGGGCGGCGTCCACCGGGTCGGCGTCGCCCAGGGGCACCAGGTGGTGGGCGGGCACCGTCATGAACTCCGCCATGCCGCCGTCGCGGCCCAGCCCCGTCGCCAGGTAGGGCATCGTCGCCGCGTTCTCGCAGTAGGTGTCCTGCCCGCGCGCGCACTCGCGGCAGTGGCCGCAGCCGATCGGCCCGTACGCCAGGTAGGCGGCGCCGACCTCGACGCGCTCGCTCACGCCCTCGCCGAGTTCCTCGACCCAGCCGGAGTTCTCGTGGCCCAGCACGAACGGCGGCCTCTGCGCGCCCGGCGAGCCCTCCTTGAAGTGTCGGTAGACGCTCACGTCCGAGTGGCAGGCGCCGGCGCCCGCCACCCGCAGCAGCACCTCGCCCGGACCGGGTTTCGGCTTCGGGACGTCGGTCAGCGACGGGAACTGCTCGTAGTTCTCGAAGACCACGGCTCGCATCGGGTGTTCTCCTGCCTGTCGACGGTTCGGCGGCACCGGGCGCACCGGCGTCACTTTGGGCACCCGGTCGACCGCTCGACGCTATCAACACAGGTCAGGGCAGTCGGCCAATGGCGATTCCGGAATCGGTCCGTACTTCTTGACCCGTGAGGCCCCGGGCGATCCGACGCCGGTGGGCGGCCAGGCGGGAGGTCCGGTTGACGGTCAGCGCGCCGACCGTCCGGCCTCCCCGGCGGTAGACGACCTCCAGCCGCCGGTCGGGGAGGTCGTGTTCGAGAACCTCGGCCAGGTCCGCCGCCCGGGGCAGCCCCACCGACCGGATGCGCAGCCCGAACTGGTCGGACCAGAAGGACGGGACCGCGGGCTCCCGCGGCGGCGCCCCGCCCAGCAGGGCGGCCGCCGCGGCGGCGGCGTGGTCCACCGCCTCGCTCCAGTGCCCGAGCGCGAGGTGGGCGGGCGCCCCCGGCCCCGGGAAGGGGTGCGGCGGCGCCGCCACGTCGCCCAGGGCCACGATGTCCGGCACGGCCGAGCCGCGGTGGTCCAGCGCCCTCCTGCGTCCGTCGCACAGCAGTGCGCCGCCCGGGGCCAGGCCGAGCCCGGAGTCCCGCAGCCACGCCGTGTTGGGGCGGGCCCCCAGGGCGAGCACGACGGTGCGGGCCGCCACCCGGCTCCCGTCCGACAGCAGGGCCGAGCCGTCGCGGTCCGGCAGCTCCGCCACGGTGGCGCCCATGCGCAGGTCCACCCCCGCGGCGGCCTGCACGGCGGCCACGAAGGACCCCGCCATCGGGCCGACGGCCGCCTCCAGGGGGGATCCGGCGGGGTCCGCCAGGGTGACCGGCAGCCCCATCGACCGGGCCGCGGAGGCGACCTCGCCGCCCAGGAAGCCCGCGCCGGCCACCAGCACCGGGCCCCCTGCGAGCAGCGCCTCGCGCAGCGCGGCCGCGTCGCGGCGCCCGCGCAGCAGGTGGACGCCCCGCTCGGGGAGGGCGCCCGGGCCGGGCCAGGGGGCGGCCGAGGAGCCGGTGGCGATCACCAGCCCCCCGTAGCGCAGCGCGGTCCCGTCGTCCAGCAGGACCGTGCGGCCGGCCCGGTCCAGCCGGACGGCGGCGCGCCCCAGGACCAGGCGGGCGTCCAGGTCGGCGGGGACCGGCAGCTCGGTGGCGGACACCGGCACCCGCCCGGTCAGCACCTCCTTGGACAGCGGCGGGCGGTCGTAGGGCGGATCGGGTTCGTCGCCGACGAGGACCAGGCGCCCCGTGTACCCCAGCCCGCGCAGGGCGGTCGCGGCCCGCAGCCCGGCCAGTCCCGCCCCCACGACGACGATCGGGTCGGGGGTGCGGCTCACTGCTCCGCCCCCCGGACCGTGATGGCCCGCAGCGGGCAGTCCGCGGCCGCCCGGAGGGCCGACCGGGCCGTCTCCGGGGCCGGGGCGGGGTCGTACACGAGGTTCTCGTCGTCGTCGAAGGAGAAGACGTCGGGGGCGGCGAAGACGCAGCGGCCGTTGTTGTCGCACACGGCGCGGTCGACGTGGATCCTCATCGGTGGTCTCCGTTGGGGGTGGCAGGGGCGGTCGGCGGGTTGAACCTGGAGTACAGGGGTGTTCCGGGGGACAGCAGGCCGGCGCCGGGGAGCGACACGGTGCGCTCGACCCCGAACTCGACCGTGCGGTCGGTGCCGTCCCACCGGATGCGGGCGGCACCGGTGAGCTGGAGGACGGCGCCGGTCTCCCAGTCGGGGAACAGCAGGCCCGCCCGCGGCCGCTCCCACAGGTTGCCCAGGGTGTTGAACATGGCGTTGCCGACGTAGTCGGGCCAGGAGAGCCGGGTGGGGGAGTGGACCCGCACGAACCCCGGGGAGCCGCCGCGGTGGCTGGCGTCGGCGTCGCCGCCGGGGGCCGCGGTGGCGATGAAGAAGGTGTCCGCGGCGCCCACCAGGTCCCGCTGCCGCGGGGACAGGCGGTCCCCGGTGGCGGCCGCGCCCCGGCGGTCGGCCGGGGCCGGGTGCGGGACGCGCTTCTGGATGTACTTGGGGCAGTTGGAGTAGACCTGGTCGGTGGTGACGCGCAGCCCTCCGGGCCGGGGGTGCGCGACGCCGTTGATCCTCATCCGCCGCCGGGTGGCGGGGTCGATGGCCAGGAGTCCGACGCGGGCGGGAGCGCCTCCCAGGGTTCCGTCCAGGGGGTCGCCCGCGCCGGGCAGGGCGTCCACCTCCAGGGTGCGGGGGCCGGTGGCGCGCAGGAACCCGGCCGGGCCGCCGAGCAGGGAGCACCACGGGTCCCCGTTCCCGTCGACGGCGCCGACGGCCAGCGAGGTCCGCTCGGCGAGGAAGGCGACGGCGACGTCGGGGATCTCCGTGCGGATCGCCCCGTCGGAGAACGCGGCCTGGTCGGCCAGTCCCGCCCGTTCCTGGACGGCGCGCTCGCCGGGGTGGTACCGGGTGCCCATGGTCTCTCCTCGGGTCTGGGGGGCTCGGGTCGCGGGGCCCCGGACGGCGAAGCCGGTCCGGGGCGGTGCGGCGGGCGCCTCCGGGCGCCCGCCGGGGTCGGTCGCGGGTCTAGAAGAAACCGCAGGTGGGGGCGGCACCGGAGGGGGCCGGGGCGGACTCGGCGCCGGTGGGCGCGTAGATCTCCAGGCGGATCCCGTCCGGGTCGTGGAAGAAGATCCCGCCGGATGCGGCGCCCTCGCCGTGGGGGACCACGCCGTCGTAGGCGAACTCCACGGCCAGCTCCAGCAGCACACTCTCGGCGGCCCGGACCTCCTCGATGTCCTCCACCTGGAAGGAGAGGTGGTGCAGCCCGGAAGCGGCCCGGTCGAAGGGCGTCCGGGCCTGCCGCCACAGGGTGAGGAGCAGCTTGCCCTCCCGGCCCAGGAAGGCGAACTCGCGCCCCTCCTCCTCGCCCTCTCCCAGGACCTCGAAGCCGAAGACCCGCACGTAGAAGTCGCGCGAACGGCCGAGGTCGGTGACGTTCAGGCCCACGTGCCCGGTGGCGAGGGCGGTCGGTGCCATGACTGCAACTCCTTGGATCGTCGGGTGTAACCGGTGAAAGTGACTTTAGGGGTTAGACGACGAAGGAGTCAACCTGTAAAATCCATTTAGATGGTTATCGCAGGTGGCTGGTACCATCCGGCCACCGCGGACTCCCGCCGCGGGGCCGCAGACGGAGGAAGGGGGTGCGGGACCGGTGCTCGACCGACCGCTCCTGGGCGAACCGCTCGCGATGGACCTGCTCAACACCCGCTGGATCGCGGGCGGGGCCCACCACGACCTCCTCCGGGCCCCAGGCGGCCTGGAGCGGTGGCTCGCCGACAACGGCCTGACCGGCCGCTTCCCCGCAGACGAGGCCGTCCTGCCCCCGCTCCTGCGCGTCCGGACCGCCCTCGCCGCCCTCGTCGCCGACCCCGGGTCCCCCGCCGCGGCCGCCGAGCTCAACGCCGTCCTGGCCCGCGGCAGTGTGCGCCGGGTCCTGGGCGAACGGGGCCCCGACACCGCCGTGGACCTCGACGACCCCTCCTGGGGGCCCGCCTGGGCGGCCGCCGCCGACTACCTCGACCTGCTCCGGGCCCCGGACCGCATCCGCCGCTGCGGCCACCCCGACTGCGTCCTGTACTTCTTCGACACCTCCAAGAACGGCACCCGCCGCTGGTGCTCCATGGCGGGCTGCGGCAACCGCGCCAAGGCCGCCCGCCACCAGGCCCGGGCCCGGGCGGACCGCACCGCCTGACCGGCCCCGGCCCCCGGGATGCGCGGGCCTGGAGGGAACACCCCGACGCGGCGCGATGAGTCCTGCGGCCCCCGAGGGTCCGTACGGGTGAACGAACCCGTCCGGATCCGGAGGACACCGTGACCGCACCCGAACCCGCAGCCGCGCCGGCTGCCCGCCCCGACCGCCGGGCCCTGCTCGGCCTGGCCGTGCTGGCCCTGCCCACCCTGCTGCTGTCCGTCGACATGAGCGTCCTGCACCTGGCGCTGCCCCACCTGGCCGCCGACCTGGACCCCACCGGGCCGCAGCTGCTGTGGGCGGTGGACGCCTACGGCTTCATGATCGCCGGGTTCCTCGTCACCATGGGCACCCTGGGCGACCGCATCGGCCGCCGCCGACTGCTGCTCATCGGGGCCGCCGCCTTCGGCGCGGCCTCCGCCGCGGCGGCGTTCGCGCCCACCGTCGAGGTCCTCATCGCCACCCGGGCCCTCATGGGCGTCGCCGGGGCCACCCTCATGCCCTCCACGCTCGGCCTCATCGGCGGCATGTTCCCCGACCCGCGCCACCGGGCCGCCGCCATCGCCGTCTGGAGCAGCTGCTTCATGGGCGGCACCGCCCTGGGCCCCGTGGTCGGCGGCGTGCTCCTGCACTGGTTCTGGTGGGGCTCGGTGTTCCTGCTCGGGGTGCCCGTCATGGCCCTGCTCCTGGTGTGCGGGCCGCTGCTGCTGCCCGAGCAGCGCTCCGACCACCCCGGCCGCCTCGACCTGGTCAGCGTCGCCCTCTCGCTGGCCGCCGTGCTGCCCGTCGTCCACGGGCTCAAGTCGCTCGCCGACGGCCACGACCCGGCGGTCCCCCTGCTCACCGCCGCCGCCGGGCTGGCCGCCGGGACGCTGTTCGTCCGCCGCCAGCTCCGCCTGGCCGACCCGCTCCTGGACCTGCGCCTGTTCCGGGTGCCCTCCTTCGGCGCCGCCCTGGGCGTGATGGCGGTCGGCGCCCTCGCCATGGGCGGCACCTTCCTGCTCATCAGCCAGTACTTCCAGCTCGTCGCCGGGTACCCGCCGCTCACCGCGGGCCTGTGGCTGGTGCCCCCGTCGCTGGCGATGATCGCCGCCACCCTGGCGGCCCCGCCCCTGGCCGCCCGGGTCGGCCGCGCCGCCGTCATCGGCGGCGGCATGTTCGTCACCGCCGCGGGCTTCGCCGTCCTGGCCCTGGCCCCCGCCCAGGACGGGGCGCCCGCCGTCATGGCCGGACTGCTGCTCGCCTCGATGGGGCTCGGCCCCGGCGCCGCACTGGTCGCCGACATCGTCATCGGGTCGGCTCCCCCCGAACGCGCCGGTGCCGCCGCCTCCCTCTCCGAGACCAGCGGAGAACTCGGCATCGCCCTGGGCATCGCCCTCATCGGCAGCCTCTCCGCCGCCGTCTACCGCGCCGGGGTGACCCCGCCCCCCGGCGTCCCCGAGGAGGCCGGGAGCACCCTGGCCCAGGCCGTCGACATCGCCCGCACCCTGCCCGACGCCACGGCCGCCGCCCTGCTCGGCCCGGCCCGCGAGGCGTTCACCTCCGGACTCAACCTGGCCGGTGCCGTCGGCGCCGTCGCGATGGCCGTGTTCGGTGCGGCCGCCCTGTTCCTGCTGCGCTCCCCGGAGAGATCCGCCGGGCCCGATGAGTCCGGGGCTCCGGCCGGGTCGGTACGGGTGAAGCGCTGAGACCCCGGACCACGAGGAGAGACCATGGCGAATCTCGACAGCATGCTGCTGGCCAGCACCGACCCCGACCGCCTGCACGACTGGTACGCCACCGCACTGGAGCCGCACTCCGACGACGACGTCGACTCCTACCGGGTGCTGCGGTTCGGCCACTTCCACCTGCTCATCGACCGGCGCGAGGACGTGGGCCCCCAGGCCGCCGACGCCGCGCGCATGATCATCAACTTCGACGTGGAGGACGCCCGCGCCGTCGCCGCGCGGATGGACGCCCTGGGCACCAGGTGGATCGCCCCGCTGGAGGACCGCGACGGCAGCCTGTTCGCCACCGCGGCCGACCCCGACGGCAACTACGTCCAGCTCATCCAGCTCGGCGCCGAGCACCGCGCGGCCATGGCCGCGGCCGAGACCGATTCCTAGGAGGGGGCATGTTCGACGGCAGCCGGGCCTTCGGGTCCTTCGCGGTACCGGACACCGACCGGGCGCGGGAGTTCTACGGGGGGACCCTGGGGCTGGACGTGCGACCGGTCCCGGGCATGGAGGAGGAGGGGCTGATCCGGATCGGGCTCTCCGCCGGCCACGGCATCCTCGTGTACCCCAAGCCCGACCACGTGCCCGCCGCGTACACCGTCCTCAACCTCGTCGTGGACGACATCGGGGCCGCGGTGGACGAGCTCGCCGCCCGCGGCGTTCGCACCCTGCGCTACCCGGGCTTCGACCAGGACGAGAAGGGGATCGCGCACGGTGAGCCGTCCGTCGCGTGGTTCGCCGATCCGGCCGGAAACGTGGTTTCTGTCATACAGGAGGCGTAGCGTGTCGGTCGTGGTGGAACAGACGACGGACCAGGACTTCGCGCGGCTCGCCGACCCCTATCGGCGCGAGCTGTACGCCCACTGCTACCGGATGCTCGGCTCGGTGCACGACGCCGAGGACCTGGTGCAGGAGACGTACCTGCGCGCGTGGAAGGCCTACGACCGGTTCGAGGGCCGGTCCAGCCTGCGCACCTGGCTGCACCGCATCGCCACCACGGCCTGCCTCACCGCGCTGGAGCGCAGACGGCGGCGGCCCCTGCCCACCGGACTGGGCGGGCCCGCCGCCGACCCCTCGGCCGAACTGGCCGACGGGGCCGAGGTGCCCTGGCTGGAGCCGGTGCCCGACTCCCTGGTCGGTGCCGACGACCCGGGCACCGTGGTCGCCGCCCGCACCGGGGTGCGCCTGGCCCTGGTGGCCGCACTCCAGTACCTCCAGCCGCGCCAGCGCGCCGTGCTGGTACTGCGCGACGTACTGCGGCTGTCGGCCGCCGAGGTCGCCGACATCCTGGAGACCTCCGTCCCGGCGGTCAACAGCCTGCTCCAGCGGGCCCGGGCGCAGCTGTCCCGCAACGCCCCCGTGGAGGAGGAGATCGTCGAGCCGGCCGACGCCAAGGAGATCCTGGCCCGCTACGTGGCGGCGTTCGAGACCTACGACGCCTCGGCGATCACCGCGGTGTTCACCGAGGACGCGGTGTTCGAGATGCCGCCGTTCCTCACCTGGGTCCAGGGCGGCGCGCACATCGCGGAGCTGATCTCCGTGCACTGCCCGGCCGCGGCCGCCGGGGACATGGCGCTGGTGCCGGTCCGGGCCAACGGGCAGCCCGGGTTCGGGCTGTACATGCGCGACGCGGAGGGCGTCCACCGGGCGTTCGGGCTCCAGGTGCTGGACCTGGAGCCGAGGGGCGTGCGGCACACGGCGATGTTCTTCGACACCTCGCTGTTCGCCCGCTTCGGACTCCCCGACCGACTCTGAACCCTCCGCTGTCACGGGGCCGGTCGCCCCGGTCCCGCATTCCGCACATATCCTTCTTGCCGGGGCGAAGTCGGCGGCTCTAGCGTCCGGAAGCGTTTCTGCTATGGTCCGCGTCTCGCCTTCAGGCGGTCTGGAAATGTTTCCGACCTCGGGCATCGCGTGACCGGAGCTTCGATGACGTCTTCACGCGCCACCCTCATCCAGGTGGCGGAACGGGCGGGGGTCTCCCTGGCCTCCACCTCCCGGGCCCTGCACGGGAGCGGCGCCAGCGCGGCCATGGTCGAACGCGTGCGCGCGGCCGCCGAGGAGCTCGGCTACAGCCCGGACGCGAGCGGCCGCTCGCTGCGGATGAAGAAGACCTTCCAGATCGCCTTCGCCGTCGCCGACATCGGCGACCGCGTCCACGTCGAGATGATGACCGCGATCCACGAGGTGCTGGCCCCGCACGGGTACCGCGTCGTCGTCCTGACGACCGGCGCCACCGCGGCCTCCACCGCCGAGCTGGTCCGCAGCCTCGGCGGAGGCTTCGTCGACGGGATGGTCCTCGTCCCCCCGCGCACCGACGACCTGCTCATCGACTCCCTCCGGCAGTGCGACGTGCCGGTGGTGGTGGTCGGCCGCCTGCTCGGCGACCACGGCATCGACTCCGTCTCCAGCGACTCCGCCGCCGGTATCGGCCAGGCGGTCCTGCACCTGCGGGAGACCGGCCGCCGCCGCATCGGCTTCCTCGGCGGCCCTCCCGACAGCGCCCGCGGCGAGGTGCGCCTGCGCGGCTTCGAGGCGGCCGTCGGAGGCGACGGCGCCCTCCGCGCCCCCGTCGAGACCGCCGAGGACTTCACCGTCGCGGCGGGCACGGTCGCGGCCCGGCGCCTCCTCGACCGGGCCGCCGCGGACGGGGAACCGCTCGACGCGGTGGTCGCCGCCGACGACCTGCTGGCGATCGCGGCCATCTCCGTCGCGCGGGAGCGCGGCCTGTCGGTCCCGGGGGACCTCGCGGTGACCGGCATGGACGACACCGAGCTGGGACGGATCTTCCAGCCGGCCCTGACCAGCGTCTCCCTCGGGTCGGCCGAGCGAGGCCGCTCCGCCGCCCGGATCATGCTGGACCTGGTCCGGGGCCGGGAGGAGGAGGCCCGGCAGGTCCGGGTGGGGCCCCGGCTCATCGTCCGCGAGTCGAGCCGCGCCGGCGGCCCCGGAACCGGCACGTGACGCCGCTCCCCGGTTCGGGCCCCTCCCCGGGCACGGGGCACCGCCCTGCCGGAGGGCACCCGCAGGGACGTGCGCGGGCGCGACCCGCCTCCCCACGGCGGCCGTCACCGGCCGGGCCCGCCTCGTGGACGGGTCGACGGGCGGCGACGCGCTGTGGTCCCACATCGAGCGGTTCGGCACCGGCCGCGTGGCGCGGGTCGTGGTCGCCCACCGGACCCCGGAGGTGCCCGACGCCCCGGACCGGCCCCGCGGGTCCTACGGGTACATCGAGGAGAACGCGGACACGTACTTCCGCGACGGGACCCCCGGCACCGGGCGCGGGGCGCCGCTCCGGCGGGGCGGGACGTCCGCCGTACGGCTGCTCCGGGTCGTCCGGGGCACCGACCCCGCCCCCAGGGAGCAGGAGAGGGAGCCGCTGAACGACCGCGCCGGCCGCGACCGGCGCGTGGCGATCGCGGGCGCGGACGTGCCGGCGCTCTTCGTGGCGGGGGAGCGGAGCGCGGTCCGGCCCGCGGAGCACGCGGCGGCCTCGGCCGCCCCGAACCCGAGGGCCTCCGCGGCCGTGGTGCGATGGGCGGGGCACGCGGTCGACACGGAGGGGTTCAGGGCCTTCGACCGCGGCCCCGTGGAGTGCCTGCGGCGTGGGGCCGCCACGGCCCGGCGTCCGCGGAAGGCAGGGCGGCGCGGCTCCGCCGGGGGGGCGATCGTGTGACGGCGCCTTCCGGGCGGTCCGGTGGAAGGGGGGTTTCCGCGGGGGCGGCGGCGGGATAGCGTGCGCTCGTCTGGGAGCGCTCCCAGAATCCGACGGAAGGAGCAGAACGTGTTACGCACCCTCCTGCGCGCGGCACTCACCGCCGCGCTCGCCCTGGTCGCCCTCGCCCCGGTTCCGGCGGCGGCCTCCGAGAACTGCGCGGCCCGAGCATCCGTGACCTCCTCCTGGGGGAGCGGCTTCGTCGCGCTGGTCACCGTGACCAACACCGGGGACGCCCCGGTCCCGAGCTGGTCCGCCACCTGGACGCACCCGGCGGGGCAGGCCGTCACCGCGGGCTGGAACGCCGGGTTCGAGCACGACGGGAACGCGGTCACCGCCCGCAGCGTCGCATGGAACGCCGGCCTCGCGCCCGGCGCCTCCGCCGAGTTCGGGGTGCAGGGGACCACCACCGGCGGGGAGGTCGAGTTCACCGGACTGGCCTGCGCGTTCGGGGACGAAGGCAACGAAGATGAAGAGGGGGACGCGGTGCGGATCATGCCGCTGGGGGACTCCATCACGGGCTCGCCGGGATGCTGGCGGGCGCTGCTGTGGAAGGACCTCGTGGACGCGGGCCACGAGGTGGACTTCGTCGGCACCCTGCCGGGTGACGGCTGCGGGTTCGCCTACGACGGCGAGCACGAGGGGCACGGGGGCCACCTGGTCACCAACGTGGCGGCGCAGGGGCTGCTCACCGGCTGGCTGGAGCGGAGCGACCCGGACACGGTGCTCATGCACTTCGGCACCAACGACGTCTGGAGCGGGATTCCCACGGCCGACATCCTGGCGGCCTACGACACCCTGCTGGCGCAGATGCGGGCGCACGACCCGGGTATGCGGGTGCTGGTCGCGCAGATCATCCCGATGGACCCCGACCGCAGCTGCGCGACCTGCGGGCAGGGGGTCCAGGACCTCAACGCGGCGATCCCGGCCTGGGCGGCGGCCAACACGACCGCGGAGTCGCCGGTCACCGTCGTCGACCAGTGGACCGGGTTCGACACCGACGAGGACACCTACGACGGGGTGCACCCGTCGGCGAGCGGCGACCGCAAGATCGCCGACCGCTGGTTCGCGGCCCTGGCTCCGTGACACCGGGCGGGCCGGGTGGGGTCACCGCCCGGCCCGCCGCTAGGCTCCGGTTCATGGTCTCCCGGCTCACAACGCTTCCGGCCGCCGCGGCGCTGGCAGTCCTCGCGACGGCGTGCGCGCCCGCGGCGGGGACGCTGCCCGAGGGCGGGTTCGACTACCAGCTCGGCGGGGGCTACAGGCCGCCCGCGGGTGTGGAGGTCGTGGTGCTCGACTCCACGGAGGAGCCGGCCCCGGGCTCGTACCCGGTCTGCTACGTCAACGGGTTCCAGACCCAGCCGGGCGAGGAGGGGCGGTGGCTCGACGAGGGGCTGGTCCTGCTAGACGGGGAGGGGGAGCCGGTGGCCGACCCCGGCTGGCCGGACGAGCTGCTGCTGGACACCTCCGACCCGGCCGGGCGCGAGCGGATCGCGGAACTGCTGGCGGAGACCGTCGCGGGGTGCGCGGAGGCGGGCTTCGCGGCGGTGGAGTTCGACAACCTGGACTCTTACACGCGCTCGGACGGGGCGCTCACCGCCGAGGACAACCTCGCCCTCGCCGAGGAGCTGGTCGCGGTCGCCCACGACGAGGGGATGCTCGCGGCGCAGAAGAACACCGCGGGGGAGACCGAACGCGCCCGGGAGGCGGGCTTCGACTTCGCGGTCGCCGAGTCCTGCGCGGCCTGGGGCGAGTGCGAGTCCTACACGTCCGTGTACGGGGCCCAGGGCGTGCTCGACATCGAGTACCCGGACACGCTCCGGGAGCGGGGGCTGACCTTCGCCGATGTGTGCGCGGACCCGGACACCCCGCCGCGCACCATCCTGCGCGACCTCGACCTGGTGCCCGACGGTGCCGAGGGGTACTTGTACGAGACCTGTCGATAACGGACGGTAAGCGTGCCCGATGGTCACGTTTTCATTGCCGATCCCCGGGAAAAGCGGCTCCCAAGTGCGGACATTCCGCTCACGCCCGCCGGTACCGCCGACCCCGCGGCGTTCGGAAAGCGCAGGGATCGCTACCGACCGTGTACGCAGAGCCCCGACGTGGTGCACAATGAAGTCGTCGGTGTTCCCTTCCTGGAACTTTCACACACCGACAGGCCCCGGGGGTGCTCCGCATCCCCGGGGTTTTTGCTTTCACCCGGTTTTCCCGCCCGCGCACCCGTCCTGCGTATAAAGTAATGGTTCGAGAGCTTTGTCCGATTCTCAAGAAGTTTGAAAATCACCTGGTTCTCAGTGGGATCTCCGCAGGTCATCGACTGACCGGATTCAATCGGTGGTTGCAACACCGCCCTGTGCTCCCCGCGCACGCGGGGATGGTCCCGGAAAGGCGGTCGCGACCACGGCGGCGGGGTGGTGCTCCCCGCGCACGCGGGGATGCTCCCTGGGAATTGCTTTGGCCGGATGTCTCCCTAATGCGTTTCCCACATCCGGAGATTGATGGCAAGGGCTTATAAGGGGCATTCATATGCAAACCTGACACCCGGATCCTTTGGCGTCCGATGGCAGACGAGAATGAACACCGTGGACGGATATAGTTCGGGAGAAGAAATCATGGCAGCTGAACCGGTCGAACCGCACGACATGGTAACGGAGTTGGCTGAGGCTCTGGCCGATCGTGGACTAGTGCTGGTACCCGCTGCCTACCTGGAAGAGCTCGAGGACATCGCCGATAGTGCGGCGATCGAGGCTCATGCCGACGAGGATACCGCCCCTTTTCGGGTCGAGGACTACGCGTGAGCCGTTGCATGGTCGAGGCCACCACGTCGGCGCAGAAGGAAATGCGCGAACTTGATGCTTTGGTGCGTAAACGTGTTGTCCGAGCGATTGCCGAACTCGCCAAGGATCCTTGTCCTGATGATTGCAAGAAACTCAAAGCTCGGGACGTCTACCGTATCCGCATCGGTGACCATCGCGTGATCTACGCGATCGATGACGGCACCGCCTTGCCACATGTGGGCATCGAGTCAAGCCGCCATAACCTGATGCTCTGCGGATCCTGATCGGAGATGTGGCGCCTTCGGAGTCACGAGGAGGCTTCTCCTCGCGCGCAGGGGGTGGGCGAGGTCGCGGAGACAGGGGGTTCTCCTTGCACATACGGGAGTCCCCACACCAGGCCGTCGGGACGGCGGAACAGGGAGTGCTCCCCGGAGGGGCGGCCCGGGGGCCGGGGGAGCGGGGGTGCTCCCGGCGGCAGCGGCCGGGAGCACCCCCGCTCGGTCGCGGTGTGCGGGGTCGGGGATCAGCAGCTCAGGTTCGAGCCGGTGGTGGTGCCGAGGATCTGGGTGAACTGCGTGAACTTGTTGATGCGGCTCTGGACCTGCGCCGGGTTGCGGCCGTCGCACTCCATCGCGCCGTTGATCGAGCGGATCGTCTGGCCGAAACCGTGGCCGTTGACGATGGCGTTGTGGGGCGTCATCGTGCCGGGGCCGTTCTGGGTGTTCCAGTACCAGAGGGCGGTCCGCCAGGCGACCGAGGCGTTCTGCTCGACCAGGTAGGGGTTGTTCAGCAGGTCGATGCCGAGCGCGTCACCGGCGGCCTTGTAGTTGAAGTTCCAGCTGAGCTGGATCGGGCCGCGGCCGTAGTAGGCGGCCTGTCCGGCGGGGCAGCCGTAGGGCTGGCTCCAGTCGCAGTAGTGCGGGTAGTTCGCCTCGTTGGTCTCCCTGACGTGCACCAGCCCGCCGGTCTCGTGGCTGACGTTGGCGAGGAAGGCGGCCGCCTCGCGCTTGCGCACCTCGGTGCTGCCGGTGTTGGCGAACGCGGGGTAGGAGCTGAGGGCGGCGGTCAGGCCGCTGTAGGTGTAGAAGGGGTTCCGGTTCGGGAACATCTGGTTGAACTGGGCCTCGCTGACGACGAAGCCGCTGGGGTTCGGCTCCTCGCCGCCTCCGCAGGCGCCCTTGTCGGCCCAGACGTCCGAGGCGCCGGGACGCTCGTTCTGCGTCCACCACCTGGCGGTGTAGTTGCGGCCGTTGTAGGAGGCTTCGCCGCCTCCGGTGTAGACGGCCGAGGCGTTCCAGGCGGGGGCGCAGACGGCGGCCTGGGCGGCGGCTGCGGGGACGACGATGAGCACGGTGGCGAGCGCGCCGAGCGCGGCCAGCTGGCTCAAGAGACGTCGGAACACGTGGTCACACTCCTTGGATGCGGCGCGGTGTCCGACCGCGCCGCCAGGGGGTGCCGTCAACTGAACAAGAGTGGTCTAGACCTGTCAATACCAGTTCGGCGAGGAACTTCCGGGGCCCCGGGCCGGGGTTCCGGCGGACCGCCCTCCCCGGGGTTCGAGAGGGAGCGGCGGCCCGGGAGCGCAGAGGTTGGTTGAGAGCGCTAACAAAGGGGTTTTGGAAGCGTTTTCCTATGTGAGGAGGGCTTTCGCGGTATGGACCGGATGGGATATGTTAGCGCCCACCGGTCTGCTCGGCGCCCGGCGGGCGTTCACCGGGCACGCGACCGCATCGGCTGTGAAGGAGCTTCGGGTGGCCCAGACCCCATCGACCCCCGGCGCCGCCCGGGAACCGGCGATGACCGACGTCGCCCGCCTGGCCGGAGTGTCCCACCAGACGGTGTCCCGTGTCCTCAACGGCCACCCCAACGTCCGCGAGCAGACCCGCCTGCGGGTGCGCGCCGCCATCGAGCAGCTCGGCTACCGGCCCAACCGCGCGGCCCGCGCCCTGGCGACCGGCAGGTCGCAGCTCATCGGTGTCGTGGCCCAGAACTCGACCCTGTTCGGCCCCTCCTCGCTGCTGGCGGCCTTCGAGCTGGCCGCCGCCGCCCGGGGCTTCGTCGTCAGCGTCCGCCGGGTCCGGGTGCTGGACCGGGGCTCCATCGCGGAGGCCGTCGACCACCACCTGGAGCAGCGTGCCGCCGGGATCGTGGTGATCGCCCCCACCGCCGCCGCCGACGAGGCGCTGGCCGCCGTCCCGCCGGACATCCCGCTGGTCGCCGTGGACGGCGACCCCGCGCGCGGCGACACCCTGGTGACGGTGGACCAGCAGGCCGGTGCCCGGCTGGCCACCCGCCACCTGCTGGACGCCGGGCACCGCACCGTCTGGCACGTCGCCGGGCCCTCCGAGTGGTTCGACGCCGCCGACCGCGAGCGGGGCTGGCGGCGGACCCTGGAGGAGGCCGGCGCGGAGGTGCCGCCGGTGAGCCCCGCCGACTGGAGCGCCGCCTCCGGCTACCGGGCCGGGCTGATGCTCGCCCGCATGCCCGAGGTCACCGCGGTGTTCGCCGCCAACGACCACCTGGCCCTGGGCCTGCTGCGGGCGCTGTCGGAGCGGGGCCGGGCCGTTCCCGGCGACGTGAGCGTCGTCGGCTTCGACGACGTCCCCGAGGCCGCCTACTTCATCCCGCCCCTGACGACCGTGCGCCCCGACTTCGCCACGGTCGCCGCCGAGACCCTGGACGTGCTGCTGTCCTGCATGTCCGGTGAGCCCACGGCCTCCACCCGCAGGACGATCACGCCCACGCTCGTGGAGCGCGACAGCGTGGCCGCCCCGCCCGGGTAGGCGGGGCGGCCGCACCGGTCAGGCCGAGGCCGGCTCCCGGGCCCCCGGGGCGGGCGCCGGCCCGCCCTCCCCTGGCCCGTCCCGGCGGATGCGCAGGCCGAACACCGCCCCGCCCGCGCCGACCCGCTGCTTGTTGTAGATGTCGAAGGCCACCGCCAGCAGCAGCACCAGCCCCTTGATGAGCTGCTGCCAGTCCACGCCGAGCCCGATCAGGGACATCCCGTTGTTGAGGACGCCCATGACCAGGGCGCCGATGACGGCCCCCACCACCGTGCCCACCCCGCCGGACGCCGACGCGCCCCCGATGAACGCGGCCGCGATGGCGTCGAGCTCGAACATGGTGCCCGCACCCGGGGTGGCCGCGTTGAGCCGTGCCGTGAACACCAGCCCCGCCAGCGCCGACAGCGCCCCCATGTTGACGAACACCCAGAAGGTGGTCCGCTGCGTGCGGATGCCCGACAGGGCCGCCGCCCGCTCGTTGCCGCCCACCGCGTAGATCCGCCGCCCCAGGGTCGTGGAGCGGGTCACGAACGAGTACCCGGCGATCAGGGCCACCAGCAGCAGCCCCACCAGGGGCAGGCCGTTGCGGGCGGCCAGCGCGAACGCGAACGCCAGGATCGCCGCCACGAGCACCGCCGAGGCGGCCGCCGTCACCGCCGCGGGCTGCACCGGCAGCCCGTGCGCCCGGGTCCTGGCCCGGGCGCGCCACTGGATCCACACCACGACGGCCGCGCCCGCCGCCCCCAGCAGCAGGGTCGGCAGGTGCGGGCCCTCGCTCTGGCCGGGGAGGAAGCCGCCCGCGATCTGCCGCAGGGACGAGGGCAGGTGGGCGATGGACTCGCCGCCCAGGACGGCCAGGGTGGCACCGCGGAACACGAGCATCCCGGCGAGGGTGACGATGAACGCCGGAACCCGCACGTACGCGATCCAGAACCCCTGCCAGGCGCCGATGGCCGCACCCAGCAGCAGCGCCAGGGGCACCACCGCGACGGTCGGCAGCCCCCACGAGGTGAGCATGATCGCCGACACGGCGCCGGTGAAGGCCACCACCGAGCCGACCGACAGGTCGATGTGCCCGGTGACGATCACCAGCATCATCCCGATGGCCAGGATGAGGATGTAGGAGTTCTGGAGGATCAGGTTGGTGATGTTGAGCGGGGTCAGCAGCAGCCCGCCCGTGAGGATCTGGAAGAGGATGATGATGGCGACCAGCGCCACCGCCATCCCGTACCGGCGGGTGTCGCCGCGGAGCAGGGTCGCGAGCCCGGCCCGTCCGGTGGTCGTGTGCTTCATGGCCGGTCCCCGGTTCTCGTCATCAGTCTCATCAGGGTCTCCTGGTCGGCCGCGGCGGCGGGCACCTCGCCGGTGAGGCGGCCCTCGCACATGGTGTGGACGCGGTCGCACATGCCCAGCACCTCGGCCAGCTCCGAGGAGATGAGCAGGACGGCGGCGCCCTCGGCGGCCAGCCTGCGGATGATCAGGTGGATCTCGTACTTGGCGCCGACGTCGATGCCGCGGGTCGGCTCGTCCAGGATCAGCAGCTCGGGGCGGGTGAACATCCACTTGGCCAGGACGACCTTCTGCTGGTTGCCGCCGCTGAGCGTGCGCACGGTCCCGGCGGCGACGTTCCCGCGCACGTGCAGCTCCTCGCTCATCCGCCGGGCCTCGACGGTCTCCCGCGCCTGGTCGATGACCCCGTGGCGCGAGACGCGGTGCAGCCCGGCCAGGGTGGTGTTGCGCCGGATGTCCTCGTCGAGCAGCAGCCCGAGGGTCTTGCGGTCCTCGGGCACGTAGGCCAGGCCGCCGCGGACGGCCGCGGCGACGTCGGGGACGGGCAGCGGCTCGCCGTCCTTGAGCAGCGTGCCCCGCACGTACCTCCCGTAGGAGCGGCCGAACAGGCTCATCGCGAACTCGGTGCGCCCGGCCCCCATGAGTCCGGCCAGCCCGACGATCTCGCCCGCGCGCAGGTCGATGTCGACGCCGTCGACCATGCGCCGCCCCGGCTGGGTGGGGTGGTCGACGGTCCAGTCGCGCACCTGGAACCTGACGGGGCCGACCTCTCCGACGGGTTCGGGGTAGAGGCGGTCCAGGGAGCGCCCGACCATGCCGCGGATGATCCGGTCCTCGTCCACCGAAGGGGTCCCGTCGGAGTCGCGGTCCACGGTGAGCGTCTCGATGGTGCGCCCGTCCCGCAGGATGGTGATCTCGTCGCTGACGTCCACCACCTCGCCGAGCTTGTGCGAGATGAGGATGCAGGTGACGCCCTGGTCGCGCAGTTCGCGGAGCAGGTCCAGCAGCCGCAGGCTCTCGGTCTCGTTCAGCGCGGAGGTGGGCTCGTCCAGGATGAGCAGGCGGACCCGCTTGGCCAGCGCCTTGGCGATCTCCACGAGCTGCTGGGCCCCGATGCCGAGCGCCGACACCGGCACGTCCGGGTTCTCGTCCAGGCCCACCCGGAGCAGCAGCTCGCGGGCGCGGGCGTGGGTGGCGTCCCGGTCCAGGACTCCGAACCGGGTGACCTCGTGCCCCAGCAGGACGTTCTCGGCGATGGACAGCTGCGGGATGAGGGCCAGCTCCTGGTGGATGATGGCGATGCCCGCCCGCTCGCTGTCGGCCACGCCGGTGAACGCGCAGGGTACCCCGTCCAGGACGATGTCCCCGGTGTACGTGCCGGCGGGGTGGACCCCGCTGAGCACCTTGACGAGGGTGGACTTGCCCGCCCCGTTCTCGCCCATGAGGGCGTGGATGCGGCCTTCGCCCACCTCCAGCGAGACCTCGTCCAGGGCCACCATCCCGGGGAACTCCTTGCGGATGCCCCGCATGCTCAGCAGCGGCTCCGGCGGGGCGCCCGGACCGCGGGCGCCCGGCTCCGGAGCGCCGGTCACAGCTCCGACTCCTCGTAGTAGCCGCTCTCGACGAGCACCTCGCGGTAGTTGTCGATGTCGACGGACACGGGCTCCAGGAGGTAGGCGGGGACCGTCTTGACGTCGTTGTCGTAGGTCTCGGTGTCGTTGACGGGCACCTCCTCCCCGGCGAGCAGCGCCTCGACCATGTCGACGGTCTGGGCGGCCAGGGCCCGGGTGTCCTTGAACACGGTCTGGGTCTGCTCCCCGGCGATGATGGAGCGGACCGACGACAGCTCGGCGTCCTGCCCGGTGACGACGGGCAGGGGCAGGTCGCCGGTGCCGTAGCCGACGGCGCGCAGCGACTCGATGACGCCCAGGCTGATGCCGTCGAACGGGGAGAGCACGGCGTGCAGCTCCTCGTCGGAGTAGTGGGCGCTGAGCAGGTTGTCCATCCGGGACTGGGCGATGGCCCCGTCCCAGCGCTGGGTGGCGATCTGCTCCATCTCCGTCTGCCCGCTGGGGATCTCCAGGGTCCCGTCGTCGAGGTACGGCTGGAGCACCGACATCGACCCGTCGTTGAAGAAGTAGGCGTTGTTGTCGTCGGGGGAGCCGCCGAACACCTCCAGGTTGAACGGGCCCTCCTCGCCGTCCTCCAGCCCGAGCGAGTCGACGATGTACTCGGCCTGGAGCACACCGACCTCGAAGTTGTCGAAGGTGGCGTAGTAGTCGACGTTCTCGCTGCCCATGATGAGCCGGTCGTAGGCGATCACGGGGATGCCGCTGTCGGCGGCGGTGTCGAGCACGTCGCCCAGGGCCTCGCCGTCGATCGCGGCGATGACGAGGACGTCCGCGCCCCGGGTGATCATGTTCTCGATCTGCGAGATCTGGTCGGGGACGACGTCCTCGGCGTACTGGAGGTCGGTGCCGAAACCGCGGGCCTCGAACTCGGCGACCATGTTCTGGCCGTCGTTGATCCACCGCTCGGAGGACTGGGTGGGCATCGAGATGCCGACGAGGCCGTTCTCGCCCTCGGAGCGGGCGGCGTCGCCGACACCGTTGCAGGCGGTGAGCAGGAGGGCCGATACGGCGAGCAGCGCGGTGCCGGCCGTGCGTGAGCTGTGCGGCATGGGGTTCGCTTTCGTGTCGGTGCGGATGGGAGGTGGGCGGGGGAGGGCCGCCGCGACGTCCGCAGGAGCGCCGCGGCGGCCGGGCCGGGCGGGGCCGGTGTCAGACCCGGACGTACTCGATGCCGGTCAGCCGGCACAGGACGTGCCAGTCCTCGGCGCGGTGGCCGGTGTTCATGACCATGTGGTGGGTGCCGCCCGCCCGCAGCCAGGCGTCCATGCACCCCCGCACGCCGGTGTCGGGCCGGAAGTGCCCGTAGGGCATCTCCAGCGCGGGGAGCGCGGGGGCGTCGAGGACCTCCCCCTCGGCGACGACCAGCCGGAAGCGGTCGCCGCCCAGGGCGACCAGGGAGGCCAGGGTCGCCGGGCCGGGCCGGTACCGGAACAGCACGGTGGGCGGGTCGGCCAGGCCGCCGATGCCCAGGGGGCGCTTGATGAGGCGCACGGGTTCGTCCTCCCTGGCCAGCCGCCAGTTGCCCTCGCCCATGTGGCTCATGAGGATGGAGTCGCCGGGGAAGTCCATCGCGTACATCTCGGTGAAGTGGCCGTCCCCCGCCAGGCGGTGGCCCGCGTAGACGACCGAGGCGGCGAGCACGTCGCCCTCGCCCGCGAACCCGTACCCCTTGGCCATCAGCGTGGAGGCGGCGGCCATGGGCAGCCGGGTGAAGCGGCCGTCCTCGCCGATCGCGTCGAAGTGCGTGGAGTAGGCCCCGCAGCCGGACGCCTCCAGCAGCCGTTCGATGCCCAGCTGCATGCGGGCGTGGTCCTCCCGCTCCTCCTTGGAGAGGCGTCCGTCCACGTCGAACACCGTGTCCTCCCAGGACATGAGCTCGCGGACGGGTTCCTCGGGCAGCTCGGCCATGGTGCGGTGCAGGGCGCCCGGGGCGATGACGTGGACCTCGGGGCCGACCACGCGCAGCAGCGCGGTCTCGTCGACCCGCGCGTCGCCCATGCCGTTCATGGGGTAGCCGAACACGCCGACCCGCAGCCGCCGCAGTGCGCACACGGCGCGGGCGGCCCGGGCCCAGCGGCCGACCCGGTCGGCGAACTCCGGGCTCTCCCAGTCGCCGGTGACGACCTCGAACGGCACCTGCGCGCGGACCAGCGCGTTGGCGGTGTCCTGGGCGCCGTGGATGCCCTGGTTGTAGGTCATGTCGGCCATGTCCCAGGACGTGCTCACGGCGGGTTCCGGCTGGATGTTGGCCAGCGCCAGAGGCAGCCGCGCCCCGGCCAGGGCCCGGGTCACCCGCAGTGACGGACCGTAGGTCAGCATGACCACCAGGACCCCGTCGAGGCCGGCCTCCTCGAACTCCCGCACCGCCCGCTCGGCGTCCTCGCGCCCGCGCACCGGCGGGGCGACGGTCCACTCGGCGGTCCCGGAGAGCCGGTCCGCGACCCGGGCGGCGTACCGCGCCTGGTGCTCGGTGATGCCGGGGATCATGTCGTCGTAGAGCGGCTGCATGATGCCGAGCAGGCCGATGCGCGGCAGGCGGTCCTGCACGGCGGGGTTCGGGGAGGACGGGGCGGGGGGCACGGGGGAGGGTGCGGGCATCGGGTTCTCCTCGCTGTCGGTGGGGGTCACTGGCCGTAGGCGTTGCGGTAGCGCTCGTGGAGCGCGTCGATGTGCTCCTGGGGCAGCCGCTCGACGGGCCCGGCCTGCCGGGCGATGTGCACGGTGCGGGCCGCGTCCTCGCACATCACCGCGGCCTTGACCGCGGCGGCGGCGGTGGGGCCGACGGTGAACACGCCGTGGCCGCGCATGAGGACGGCCGGGGAGCGGTGGCCCGCCAGGGTGTCGAGCACGCCGCGGCCGATGGCGTCGTCGCCGATGAGTGCGAACGGGCCCACCGGGATGTCGCCGCCGAACTCGTCGGCCATGGCGGTGATCACGCAGGGGACGGGCTCGCCGCGGGCGGCCCAGGCGGTGGCGTAGGGGCTGTGGGTGTGCACGACCCCGCCGATGTCGGGGCGCTCCCGGTAGATGTGGGCGTGGGCGAAGGTGTCGCTGGAGGGCCGGTGCCGCCCCTCGACCACGTTTCCGCGCAGGTCGCAGACGACCATGTCCTCGGGGCCCAGGTCGTCGTAGGAGACGCCGCTGGGCTTGATGACCATGAGGTCGGCGCCGGGCACCCGGGCGGAGACGTTGCCGCTGGTCCAGGTGACCAGGTTCCAGCGGGGCAGTTCGGCGTGCAGGGCGCTGACCCGGGCGCGCAGGCCCTCCACCGCGTCGCGGTGGGCGGACAGCGCGGCGGCGGGTGTCGGGGCGGTCATCGCGGTCCCTCTCCTTCGTCGGGCGTGCCGGGGGTGCGGGCGCGGTTGCGCAGGGCGCGCAGCCGGTGCAGGGCGTCGCTGCCGCCCCGGCCGAAGTGGTCGTGGAGCTCGGTGTAGACGGCGAAGAGCTCGCCGTAGGCGGCGGTCGCGGCGGGGTCCGGTTCGACGGGTTCGTCGCGGACCCGGCCCATGGCGGCCGAGGCGGTGTGCAGGTCGGGGTACAGCCCGGCGGCGACCGCCGCGTGGATCGCCGCCCCCAGGGCGCTTCCGTGCTCGGTGGCCGCGATCCGCAGGGGCAGGCCCAGGACGTCCGCGTAGACCTGGAGGACGAAGGGGTTGCGCACCATGCCCCCGGCGACCGTGAGGTCGCGGACCGGGACCCCGGCGCCGGTGAACGCCTCGACGATGGTGCGGGCGCCGAACGCGGTGGCCTCCACCAGGGCCCGGTACACCTCCTCCGGGCGGGTGGCCAGGGTGGTCCCGGCGATCAGGCCGGAGAGCGAGTGGTCGACCAGGACCGAGCGGTTGCCGCTGTGCCAGTCCAGGGCGACGAGGCCGTGCGCCCCGACCGGGGCCTCCGCGGCCCTGCGCGAGAGCAGTTCGTGGACGGAGACCCCGAGGGCGCGGGCCTCGTCGTGGCAGGCCGGGGGGACGTGGGTGTCGACGAACCAGCCGAAGATGTCGCCGACCCCGCTCTGCCCGGCCTCGTACCCCCAGGCGTCCGGGGTGATGCCGTCCCGGACCAGGCCGCACATGCCGGGCACGTCGGCGCGGACGTCGGAGTTCATCACCAGGCAGGTGCTCGTCCCCATGATGGCGAGCATCCGGCCCGGGCCGGTGGTCCCGGCGGCGGCCGCGGTCACGTGGGCGTCGATGGCGCCCACCGCGACCGGGGTGCCCTCGGGCAGGCCGGTCCACGCGGCGGCCTCGGCGGTGAGGCCGCCCGCGCGCGTGCCGGGCGGGGAGAGGGGGAGGTCGAGCCGGTCCCGGGCGAAGTCGGCCAGCCCCGGGTCGAGGGCGGCCAGGTACTCCCGGGACGGCCAGCGGCCGTCCTGGTACAGGCCCTTGTACCCGGCGGTGGAGGTGTTGCGGGTCTCGCGGCCGCAGAGCCGCCACACGATCCAGTCGGCGGCCTCGATCCAGCGGTCGGCGCGCGCGTACACCCCGGGGTCGTCGCGCAGGACCTGGAGGGCCTTGGCGAACTGCCACTCCGAGGAGATGCGGCCGCCGTAGCGGGACAGCCAGGGCTCGCCGCGCTCGGCGGCCAGGGCGGTGATCTCGTCGGCCTCGGGTTGGGCGGCGTGGTGGCGCCAGAGTTTGGGCCAGGCGTGCGGGCGGTCGGCGAGCCCGGGCAGCAGGCACAGGGGTGTGCCGTCGGCGGTGACGGGCAGGAAGGTGCAGGAGGTGAAGTCGGTGCCGATCCCGGCGACCTGCCCGGGGCGGACGCCGGCGCGGCGCAGGGCCTCGGGGACGGCGGTGCGCAGTACCTCCAGGTAGTCCCCGGGGTGCTGGAGGGCGGTCTCCGGTTCCAGCGCCTCCTTGCCGCCTGGGAGGTGGTCGGTGAGGACACCGTGGGGGTAGGCGTGTTCGGCCGTGCCCAGTTCGGCGCCGTCGGAGACCCGCACGACGACGGCGCGGCCGGAGAGGGTCCCGAAGTCGACGCCGACGACCACGGACTCCGCCGGTGGGCTTTTGTGCGCGCTAACATTCTCGGGCAAGGACGCTTCCTTCGGAGATGGGGAGATTGGGGGGTATCGGGTGAATGGTCCCCTGAAGTGGGGGGTTGTCGGTTTCAGGGGGCGGATGGTCCGAGGGTCGGGGTCCGAAATGTGATCCAAGTAATATTGTTCGCGCTAACATTTCAGAATGTCAACCCCCTCTCGGCTCCGGGGGCGCGGGCCCGGATCCCGCCCGACCCCGCCCCGGGGGGCGGCCGACGCGCCTCCGGCCCCGGCGATGCCCGCCCCGCGACCCGGGCCCCGCGACCCGGGTCCGTACCCGCGCCGGGTCCGGCCGGCCGCCCCGGCCGGGTGGTCTCGGGCCCTGCCCCCGTCCGGGCCGCACACCGGCGCGCTCCGCCGGGAGCGGGCCCGGCGCACTCGGGGAGCGGGCCCGGCGCACTTGGGGAGCCGCCCCGAGCCCGCGCCCGCCCGGTGGCCCCCGGTTCCGCCCGCGGACCCGGCCGCGACGCACGACGGGGCACCGCGCCCGGGCGGGCGCGGTGCCCCGTGGCCGGCCGGGACGGTCCCCGGCCGGTTCCTCCCCGCGGGTGCGGGGAGGGTCAGCCGTCGCGGCGGGGAGCGGGAGGCTCCCCCTCGTCATCGGAGGTGCGCATCTCGCCGGTGCTGCGGTTCCAGCCGGTCGGATAGGCGCGCCGCTTGCGGGCGGGCGCCCCCTTGCCGGGTACGCGCCGGTCGTCGGCGGTGTTGCGCCGGAGCACCAGGACCACGCCCAGGATGATCGCCACGACCATCACCACGGCCACCACCCATGCCCATTCCATGTCCTTCACCTCTCAGATTCGGGGTTCTGTCGGTTCGCAGTGCGGCCGGGGGTCGGCGGCCCCGGCCCTCGTCCACGCCGCCGCCCGCGCCCGCTCACGGCGCCCCCGCCAGGGAGAACCGCAGTGCCGTGTGGTCCAGCGTCGCCGGCAGGTCGCCGGCCGACAGCGGGGCGGAGTCCGCGCGGACCGGCAGGCCTCCGGCGGTGAGCGCCCCCAGGAACCGAGACGCGCTCGACAGCACCACGTCCCGGCCCGGGCAGCCGGCGGGTCCGTGGCTGAACGGCACCAGCCCCGGTTCGGCCCGGGCCCGCCCGTCCTGCCAGATCTCCGGGGCGTACGTGTCCGCGTACGGCAGCCGCGGGTCGCGGTGGAAGTAGGAGCTCACCACGACGAACGCCGTGCCCTCCGGGAACACCCGGCCCCGCAGCGCCGTCTCCCGCACCGTCTCCCGCAGGATCACCATCGTGGTCGGCCACAGCCGCACCGACTCCTGGACCGTCGCCGCCAGCCGGGCCGGGTCCCCGGCCTCCTCGCCGGCGTCGGCGTCCCACGCGGTGAGCAGCGCCAGGGCCCGGAAGGAGGCGATGGCCGCCGCGTCGAAGGCGAACAGCCAGTGCGCCACCTGGTCCTCGGGCCGCACCCGGTCGTCCTGGGGCAGCCGCGCGGCCAGGCTTCCCGGCTCGGCCCGCTCGATCCCGGCCCTCACCCGGTCGAGGAACTCCTCCCGGGTGCGCCGGTCCACCGGGAGCGCGTACGACCAGTCGGCGCGTGAACGCAGGTGGCGGAGCAGCACGGTGGTGAGGTGGTCCCCGGCGGCCCACGTCCCGAAGACCAGCCTGCGGGCCAGAGCGTCGAACGACGCCGAGAACCTCGGCCAGTCCAGCACTCCGGACCCGCCCAGAGCGTGGCGCAGGACCGCGGCCTCCTCGTCGGCGTGGGCGTCCAGCACCCCGGTGTCGGGGTGGAGCCGTCCGGGCGCCAGGGCCTCCTCGTTGGCCTCACGCCGGGGCCCGCGCGCGTCGATGTCGGACGCCAGCACCCCGTGCGGCTGGAAGTGCGCCAGCGCGCCGCGCTTCTCCCGGCCGCCCGGTGAGAACGGGTCCGGCGTCCCCTCCAGGACGCTGCGCACGTCCTCGGGAGCCAGCACCAGGGCGAGGGGGCGGCCCGCCACGGTCAGCGGCAGCGGTTCGTCCCCGTACCGTTCGCGCAGCTCGCGCAGCAGCCCGGCCAGTCGCCGGTCGGTGTCCAGGGCCGCGGCCACCCCCTCCCACAGCGGCCGCCGCACGATCACCCCGCGGGCGACCAGTGTGGACAGCAGCGGGAGCAGGCGCGCCCTCTCCAGCAGATCGGGGCCCGGATCCGTGAGCATCGTGCCCATCGTCCTCACCGCCTTCCGTTCACTCCGGGTTGCGAACGCGCACCACCGGTGCGCACCAGGGCGACTACCCGCAGGCCGGGGAAGGGAACATGGCGGCTCCGCTGCCGACCGCGGCGGCCCTGTTCCGGGGCGGGGCCGCCCGGGGTCACCTGACCGGCGGGTCGCCGCCCTCCGGCGGCGGCAGGTCGCCGTCGGCCGGACCCTCCTCCGGCTCCCGGCGGGCGCTCCCGGCGCCGGGGCTCTGGTCCCACCCGGTCGGGTACGTGCGGCCGTCGGGCCGCTCCCTCCAGTAGTCGTCCGGAGAGCGCAGGGCCCTCTGCTTGCGGGCGACGTCCCGGCGCAGCACCCAGACCACGAACAGGATCACCACCACGGGGACCGCCACGAACGCGACGGCCATCAGCGGTTCTGCGGACATCGGGTCCTCCATCGTTCACCCCCGGCGTCGGCGCGGCCCTCACAGGGCGGCGAGGAGGTCGCGGCACGCCTCCTCGCAGCGGCGGCACACCTGGGCGCACACCCGGCAGTGCTCGTGGTGCCCGGCGTGCCGCTCGCACTCGTCGCCGCACCGGCGGCAGGCCCGCGCGCAGGCGTCCAGGACCGCCTTGACCAGGTCGTCGTCGTTCCCCGTGCGGCGGACCAGCACCCGGTACGTCGTCTCGCACAGGTCCGCGCAGTCCAGGTCCGAGCGCACGCACTCGACGAGGTCGTCCCGCTCGTCCTCGCCCAGGCAGGCGTCCGCGCAGACGGTGCACACCTGGGCGCACTCGCCGCAGGCCTCGACACAGGCCCGGATCTTCTCCCCGACGCCCTCCGGGTCGTCCGGGTGGGTGTACAGCATCCGTCCGACCGTGCTCATGGCCTCCCCCTCCTTCTGTCGGTTCCCGTACGGTTCCGCGGCCGGCGCGTCCGGCCGCGCGTTCACACGTGGTCGCGCGGGATCGTCTCGCTCCACTGCCGGGAGAAGATCCGCTCGCCGTTCTCGTAGGCGTCGAGCGTTCCGTACACCTTGAACACGGCCTCGGTGCACTCCAGCGCGGTGTGCGTCTCGGTGCGCGTGTGCCAGTCCCCGCGGGAGAAGCGCATGGTCCAGCTGGTCTCGCCGCGGGCCGAGGTGACGTCCCCGGCCACCGACTCGTAGTGCTCGTGGGCGCGGCGGCCCACGTCCAGGTCGATCTCCTCCAGGTGCATGATGCCGCCGTCCTTGACGATCTCCAGCGACGACCGGGTGTCCACCAGGTCGCGGTGCACCTCCCACCGGTGGTCGGGCAGCTCCTTCCGGAAGGTGGGGGTCTCCGGCGTCGTCTCGGGTTCGCCGAAGGGCCGGGCGTTCGCGTCCTCGCCCTCGGGCACCGGCCGGACCGGCAGGTCCAGGGCGCTGCCGGCGGGGTGGACGGACAGCAGGACCGGCCGGGGCGGCGGCCAGGCCAGCGGCCAGTACGAGGTGGACAGCGACAGCCGGATGCGGTGGCCCGCGGGGAACCTCTGGGCGACCCCGTTGAGGACGATCCGCACCCGGCGGCGCTCACCCGGCGGCATCTCCTCCGGCTCGCCGTGCCCGTTCCGGTGGGTGAGGTTGAGCAGTCCGAAGGTGACGCGCGTGGCGGACCCGTCGGGGGCGATGTCGCTCAGCCGCGCCGCCACCATGGCCACCGGCTCGTCGACGGACACCTCCAGGTCCACCACGGGGGCCCCGAGGATCTCCACCGGCTCCCGCAGGGCCTCGGTCTCGAAGACCAGGGAGCCGCCGTCCTCCTCCCGCTGGTCGTAGGGCAGGTCGGGCGGCGCGTTGTACGAGGCCCACTTGCCCGCGAACTGGCCCACGGTCAGGGGCGAGGAGATGGTCAGGGGCCCGCCCGGGTCCTCGTCCTCGGGAGGGGTGAACTCCTCGGAGGCGAACAGGCGGTGCGGCCCCAGGGCGAAGCGCGTCCGCTCGACGTCGGGGGAGGGCCACCGGTCCGCGCTCACCCACCGGCCGGGTCGGTCCTCGTAGGAGGTGGCGGGCGGCACGGAGTCCTGCATCCAGGCCCACAGCGCGGGCCCCTCGTCCGCGCCGTTCCGCTCGCCCTTGAGCCAGCGGTCGAACCAGGCCACGACCTCCTGGAGATAGCCGATGGCGGGTCCGGGCAGGCCCAGGTGGGGGTAGCGGTGCGACCAGGGGCCGATGAGCCCCCGGCGCGGCGCCTCCAGGTGCTCCAGGACGCGCAGGACCGCGTTGGAGTAGCCGTCGGCCCAGCCGCCGGCGGCGAGCACGGGGCAGGCCACCCGCTCGGGGTTCTCGATCACCGAGGCGTGCCGCCAGTAGTCGTCCCTGCGCTGGTGGTGCAGCCACTTGATGATCCAGGGGCGGTTGGCCTCCAGCCGCTCCAGCCACATGTCCCGCCACCGGTCGCCCACCGTCATCGGGTCGGGCGGGCAGGTCCCGAACGCGAACGTGGTCCCGGACTCGGCGAGGTTGTCCGAGAGCAGGCAGCCGCCCATGTAGTGGAAGTCGTCGTTGTAGCGGTCGTCGGTGAAGGACGCGATGGCGATGGCGCCCAGGCTCGGCGGCCGCCGGGCCGCCACCTGGAGGGCGGCGAACCCGCCCCAGGACAGGCCCATCATGGCGGTCGAGCCGTCGCACCAGGGCTGTTCGGCGAGCCAGGCCAGGACCTCCTCGGCGTCCTGCTGCTCGCGCTCCAGGTACTCGTCGGTGAGGACCCCTTCGGAGTCGCCGCTGCCGCGCATGTCCACGCGGACGCAGGCGTAGCCGTGCCCGGCGATGTAGGGGTGGTGGGTCGAGTCGCGCACCGCGGTGAGGTCCCGCCTGCGGTAGGGGATGTACTCCAGCACCGCCGGGACCGGCTCCAGCTCGGCGGACACCGGAAGCCAGGCGCGTCCGGCCAGGCGCACCCCGTCGGACATGGGGATCCAGAAGTGGTCCTCGGTCCGGACCTCGTACGGCAGGGTCTCGATCACCCGCATGAAGGCTCCTTTCCGTCGGATGCCGGCCGTCAGCGGTCGTCGTCGGAGACGTCCTCGAACTCGAAGGAGAGCTCCTCGGCGCAGCGCTCGTACTTGGCGCGCATCTCCGTCTCGTCGGCGCCGCCGATGACGATCTTGGCGAGCTCGAAGCTGTAGCTGTCCTGCGCCTCGAGCGCGGAGAGCCGCTGCCCCTCCTCCGGCACGATCACGATCCGCACCCCCGGCAGGCTCTCCTCCAGGCGGCGTACCTCCTCGGGGGTGGGGACCCGGGTGACCAGGCCGTCGGAGAAGCGGCGCAGGTACCACTCCGCGGCGATGCCGTACTCCCCCTTGAGCCCCTCGGGGAGCACGGGCTCCCGGCCCAGGGCGAGCCTGAGCATCCGCTCGTGGTTGGCGGCCCCGTCGACCAGTTCGAACAGCGAGGCGTGCGCCTGGGAGTGGCGGGGGTTGACCTCCAGGACCCGGATGTCGTCCTCGACGGGGTCGTAGAAGAACTCGATGCTGAACGTCGAGTTGTCCAGCCCCAGCTTGCCCATCACCCGCTCGGAGATCGTCGCCAGCCGCCGCCGGACGCCCTCGGGCAGGGTGGAGGGGTACTGGTGGCGCAGGAAGACCGGGCTGGCCGGGTAGTCGACCGAGTCCAGGGTGGCGTAGACGACGCACTCGCCCTGGTGGACGTAACCCTCGACGGCCACCTGGACCCCGTGCAGGGCGGCCTCGGCCAGGCAGGACGTGCCGCCGGCCTCGGCGATCTCCGGCGGGAGGTCGACGCGCCGCAGGATCTCCTCGAAGGGGCGCCCGATCTTGCCGATCCCCTCGCGCAGCCTGTCGACCGCCCGGTAGAACTCCTCGTCGTTCTCCACCCGGAAGGCGAGCTCGGAGGAGGCCGACTTCACGGGCTTGAGCCAGAGGGGGTACCCGGGCTTCGACGGCGGGGTCGGGTCGTTCAGGTCCACGAGGGCGAAGTCGGGGTACTCGTCGATGACCTCGCTCTGGAGCAGGCGGCTCCAGTACTTGTGCTCGCACCGGACGACGGATTCCAGGGTGGGGGAGGGGAGACCGCGGGGGGCGGCCAGGATCGGCACCAGCAGGGTGATGGGGAAGTCCCAGAAGCCCGCGATGGCGTCGACGGAGCCGTCGAACCCGTCCATGGTGCTCTGGGCCTCGGCGATGGTCTTCTCGATGTCAAGGTGTTCGGATCTGAGGTTCTCCAGTGTGGACAGGGGATGGAAGTCGCACTCCCGTCCGGTGGGCGTCCTCGCGAGGATCTCGCGGTTGCGCTCGTCCAGGCCGGGGATGAAGACGTTCTTCCGTGGCATGGGACCTCCCGTTTCTCCGGTCGTGCCCCGCCCCGCGCCCGCCGTTCCTGCTCGGACGACCGGGGGACGGGGGATGTGGGAGGGCGACTACCCGAAGAGCCCACCCTCAATCGGTGTGCGGGGAGTTGAGGGCGGACAGGAAGCGGACCAGCAGCGCCTCCCGGGTGGCGGGGGCGAGTCCGTCGAGGATCGTGTTCACCGCGGCCATCGGCGATCCGCCCGGTCCGCCGAGGGAGACGCCGACCGCCGACAGCAGCTCCACGAAGGCGCGGTCGTCGACCGTCTCCAGGTCCAGGCCCGCCACCGCCTCCACCAGGCCCGCGGGCAGGTCCGGGCGCGCACCGCGCACCGCCGCGACCGCGTCGGCCAGCACCTCCAGCAGCGCGTCCACGCCCGCCAGCGACACCCCCGTCAGCGTCAGGTGCAGGTTGGGCGGGATGCCCGCGTACGACAGCTGGACCTGGAGGAACCAGCCCGACCTCGCGACCTCGTCGGCCAGCACGAACACGTCCACCGCCGGGTCGGCCGAGGCCAGGGCCACCAGCGGCGCGTCCGGCTCGCCCAGCACCCGCAGCTCCGGGATCTCCGCGACCCCCTCGCGCAGCCGCGCGGCCGCGGACATCGCCTCGGCGGCCAGTTCCCGGTACCCCGACGCGCCCAGCGCCCGCAGGGTGGCCCACGCCCCCGCCAGCGGCCCCGCCCCCTTGCTGCTCTGCACCGTGGGGTTGATGACGGTGTACCCCGGCCAGTCGGCGCTGGCGTAGTAGGCCGCCCGCCGCAGCCGCTCCGACGCGAACAGCACCACGGACGCCCCCTTGGGCGCGTATCCGTACTTGTGCAGGTCACAGGAGAGGGAGGTGACCCCCGGTACGGACAGGTCGAACGGCGGAGCCTCCTCCAGCCACGGCAGCACCCAGCCGCCCACGCAGGCGTCCACGTGGCAGGGCACCCCGTGTCCGGCCGCCAGCGCGGCGATCTCGGGCACCGGGTCCACCACCCCGTGCGGGTACGACGGCGCCGACGCCACCACCAGCGCCGTGTCCGGTCCGAGGGCGGCGGCGACCGCCGACGGGACCGCCCGCAGGGTCGCGGGGTCGACGGGCACGGTGACGGGCACCAGCCCCAGGTAGTGGCAGGCCTTGCGGAACGCCGGGTGCGCGGTCACCGGCAGCACCACCTCGCGCCCGCCCCCGGAGTCGCGGGCCGCCTTGACCGCCAGCATGATGGACTCGGTCCCGCCGCTGGTGAAGATGCCGGGCGTGCCCGCGCCCCCGCCCAGGGCGGCGGCGACCGCGCCCACCACCTGCTTCTCCAGGGCGACGGTGCTGGGGAACGCCGTCGGGTCGAGTCCGTTGACCTCCAGCATCTCCAGGTAGGCCCGGTGCCCGGCCTCGCGGACGTGCGGCCGTCCCGGGTCGTACACGTAGGCGGCGACCCGGCCCTCGCGCACCGGCAGGTCGCCCTCCTTGAGGCGGGCCAGCTCGGCGAGCAGGTCCTCGGTGGAACATCCGTCCTCAGGCAGCATTCTCGTCTCCCACGACACTCTCGCGCCTTGCGGCGGTCAGCTTTCGGAACGCCAGCAGCGGTGCCAGGCTCACCAGGAACAGCGCGGCGGGCATCAGGGTGAAGCCCCAGCTCAGGCCCATCAGTGCGCTCTCCGGCTGGGCGACGGCCCCGGCCGCGTCCGAGGAGCGGAACGCCGTCGCGGCCAGCACGGCCGAGAACAGCCCCGGCCCCAGCGCCATGGCCCCCGTCTCCAGGCCGGTCCACAGCCCGGTGAACGTGCCCGCCTGGGCCTGCCCGCTGCGGCCGGCGTCGTCGCGCACGGTCTCGGGTAGCAGGGACAGCGGCAGCAGCTGCAGACCGGTGTAGAAGAACCCCGCCAGGCCGGTCACGGCCAGCACCGCGGCGGCGTTCTCGGTGAGGACCGCGGGGAACAGCAGGGCGGCCGTGGCGGTCATCGCGGCCAGAGCCGCCAGGTAGCACTCCACCGTGCCGAACCGCCGGGCCAGTGCCGACCAGGCGGGCACGGCCACCAGGCTGGGGCCGACCACGCACACGAACATGGCGGAGGTGAGCCCGTAGTCGTCCAGCCGGTGGGCGGCCACGTAGGGCGCCCCCGCCAGCATCACCGACACCGCCAGGGACTGGGTCGAGAACGCGGCGGCCAGCGCGAAGAACGGACGGTTGCCGCGGGCCGCCCGGAACGCGGCGACCGGCCCGAGCGTGTTCGGGCCGGGTCCGCCGCGGATCCACCGGGTGCCCAGGGTGGCGGTCAGCAGCGCCGCGCACAGCACCGCCCCGATGACGACCCCCATGGCCAGGTGGCCGGGCCGCCCGCCGCCCGCGGCCTCCACGACGACGGGGGCGAGTCCGCCCGCGGCCAGGATGCCCAGGGTCAGGCACACCACCCGCCAGGACATGGCGCGGGCCCGCTGGTCGCGGCGCGGCGAGATCTCCGCGGGCAGCGCGACGTAGGGCACCTGGAAGAGGTTGAAGGCGGTGGTGGCCAGCAGGAACGCGGCGCCCACCCAGAGCGCGGACCAGGCCGGGGACCGGACGGGGGCCGCGAACATGGCGGCGAACAGCAGCGGCAGGAGGAGTGCGCCGGTGAGCATCAGCCGGGAGCGGCGGCCGGTCCGCACGGCCTCCCGGTCGCTGAGGACCCCGATGGCGGGGTCGACGAGCATGTCCCAGACCTTGGGCAGGACCAGCACGAGCCCGGCGATCCCGGCGGCGACGCCGAGCACGTCGGTGAGGTAGTAGAGCAGCAGCAGGCCGGGCAGGGCGGAGAAGACGCCGGTGCCGACGGATCCGATCCCGTAGGTGAGGAGCCGTGCGCGGGGGAGCGGGGCGCCGGTCATACGCGCCCGCCGAAGGGGCGGGCCCGGCGGGGGGAGGTCCAGGGGAGGGGAGCACAGGGGAGGGAGGCGCGGGGGAGGCGGTCCTCCTCGGGGGAGGGGGAGCCGGGGCGGTCGACATGACCGCGCCCGGTGTAAAGGGGGGAGTTCACCCGCCGCACGTTACCCCGGCGTGCGGGCGCGGGCAATGGTCCGGGAGCGGTTCCAGCGCCCGTGACCTCGGTCTTCGCTCAGCGTGACCCCGGCCCTCCCGGCGGTCGCCGCCGGGGCCGGCGCACGGGGTGGAGTGCGGGGCCGCGCGCGGGACGGGAGGCGGACGGCCCGCCGGGCGCGCCCCCGTGCCGTCACGCCTGTTTTCCGCGACGCCGCCCCGGGTAGCCGTGTACACATCCCTCCGACCCCAAGATCCGGACACGACCAGCACGGGGCGGACGGCGGGCGGCGGCACCGCGTTCCGGCGGTCCGCCGCGGGCGGGGCGCCGCCCGCGCCGCCCTCCCGAGAGCACGGAGGAGACATGCGCACTGTGCAGCGACCACACCGTCCGTACGAGCGCGAACAGGAGCCGCAGCGGGCGCGCTACCCCGACCCGGCGCCGGACCCGCCGATGCCGCCGGACCCGTTCCCGCCCCAGCCCGTCCCGCCCACGCCGCCCGGGCCGGGGCCGGACCCCGAACCGCCGGGCCCCGGTCCCTTCCCCGAGCCGCCCTCGCCGGAGCCCGAGCCCGCACCGGCCTGAGGCCGGGCGCGGCCCGGGCCGCGCCCACGGCGGGCACCCGTCCGCACGGGTGCCCGGAGGGTCGGACGCCGACTCGGGTGAATTCGTTCCGTAAGGGGGATTGACCCCAGCGTGACGGGATCATAGGTTGCGGTACCGGAAGGACTCCTTCCGGTTCGGTGCGGCCCAGGCCCCGGCCGCATCGGACCGCCACCCCCGCCGGAGGATGCCGTGCCCCACCCCTCGCCCCCTCACGCCCGCGCCCCCCGGGCCCCGCGCCTCGCCCGTGCCGGGTCCGTACTGCTCGGCCTCGGCCTGCTCGTGACCGCCGCGTTCACCGTGCACGGCCAGGCCGCCGCCTCCGCCGTCCCCGCCGCCACCGTCGCCGACTCCTCGCGGACCGGCGCGGCCACCCCCGTCGGCGAGCACGGCCGGCTGCGGGTGTGCGGCCTCAAGCTCTGCGACGAGAACGGACGCCGGGTCCAGCTCACCGGCATGAGCTCCCACGGCCTCCAGTGGTTCTCCCACTGCCTCACCGACGCCTCCCTGGACACCCTGGCCCACGACTGGAACGCCGACGTGCTGCGCGTGTCCATGTACATCCAGGAGGGCGGCTACGAGACCGACCCGCGCGGCTTCACCGACCGGGTCCACGGGCTCATCGAGGAGGCCACCGAGCGCGGCATGTACGTCATCGTCGACTGGCACATGCTCAGCCCGGGCGACCCCGACCACAACCTCGCCGCCGCCCGCACCTTCTTCGCCGAGATCGCCGACGTGCACGCCGACAAGGACAACGTGCTGTACGAGATCGCCAACGAGCCCAGCGGCGTGCCCTGGTCGTCCATCAGGAGCTACGCCGAGCAGGTGATCCCGGTGATCCGGGCCGAGGACCCCGAGGCGGTCGTGCTGGTCGGCACCCGCGGGTGGTCCTCGCTGGGGCTCTCCGAGGGCGCGGACCACCGGGAGATCACGGCGGACCCGGTCGACGCCGACAACATCATGTACGTCTTCCACTTCTACGCGGCCTCGCACACGTCCTTCCACCGGGAGGGGTTCCGCGCCGCCGCGCAGGAGCTTCCGCTGTTCGTCACCGAGTTCGGAACCCAGGAGTACACGGGGGACGGGCCCGACGACTTCGCCTCCGCCCAGGCCTACCTCGACCTGATGGAGGAGGAGCGGATCAGCTGGGTCAACTGGAACTTCTCCGACGACTTCCGCTCGGGCGCCGTGTTCCGGACCGGCGCGTGCGCCTCGGGCGACTGGACCTCGCTCAAGCCCGCGGGCGAGTGGATCAGGGACCGCATCCGGGAGAGCGGGACGGCGGCCTGACCGGTCCCCGCGTGCCGGACCCGCCCGGTCCCCCGGCCGGGCGGGTCCGGCGCCGCACGCCGGCTCCTCCGGACACGGGCGTCACCGGGCACCGGTGGCGCCGGCTCCGGCCGCCCTCCGCGATCCCCCGGCGGGACGGGCCGCCGGTCCCGGCCGACCTCCCGGCGGGCGCCCGCGCCGCCCGGCGCCGCATCCACCGCGCGCAGGCCTCCGGTGAGGCCCGGCGGGCGGCCGCGCCGCTCAGGTCGCGCGCGCGGTGGAGATCCGCAGGTCCCCGTCCCCGCCCACGTCCACGACCACGTCGTCGCCCTCGGCGATCTGCCCGTCCAGCAGCATCCGCGACATCCGGTTCCCCACGTTGCGCTGGATGGTGCGGGCCAGCGGCCGCGCCCCGTAGGCGGGCTGGTACCCCTGCTGCGACAGCCACCCCACCGCCTCGTCGGTGAACCGGACCGTGACCCCCTGCGCCCTGAGCCTCCGCTCCGTCCCGGCCAGCATCAGCCGGGTGATGCGGTCCAGCTCCTCGCGGTCCAGCTGGCGGAACACCACGATCTCGTCGATGCGGTTGATGAACTCCGGGCGGAACTCCTCCCGCAGCCGCCGCATCACCCGCTGCTCGGTGTCGGGGTCCATCTGCCCGTCGCCCGTGAACCCCATCGGGCCGCCGCCGGTGATCGCCTCCGACCCCAGGTTGCTGGTCATGATCACCACCGTGTTGCGGAAGTCCACGGTCCGCCCCTGCCCGTCGGTGAGCCGCCCGTCGTCGAGCAGCTGCAGCAGCAGGTTGAACACGTCGGGGTGGGCCTTCTCGACCTCGTCCAGCAGCAGCACCGAGTACGGGTGGCGGCGCACCGCCTCGGTCAGCTGGCCCGCCTCCTCGTACCCGACGAACCCGGGCGGGGCGCCGGTCAGGCGGCTGGCGGTGTGCCGCTCCTGGAACTCGCTCATGTCGATGCGCACCAGCGCGTCCTCGGAGCCGAACAGCGCCACCGCCAGCGCCTTGGCCAGTTCCGTCTTGCCCACGCCGGTCGGGCCCAGGAACAGGAAGCTGCCCACCGGCCGGTCCGGGTCGCCCAGCCCGGCGCGGGAGCGGCGGATGGCCTCGGCCACCGCGGTGACCGCCTCGTCCTGGCCGATGACCCGCTCGTGCAGCACGCCCTCCAGGTCGACCAGGCGCTCGCGCTCCTCCCGGGTGAGCTGGGAGACGGGGATGCCGGTGCCGCGCGAGACCACCTCGGCGATGTCCTCGGCGGTCACCTCCGGCACCGCCGAACCGGTACCGCGCGCCTGGTGGACGGAGTCGCGGGCGGCGCCGATCTCGTCGCGCAGCGCCGAGGCCCGCTCGTAGTCCTCGTCCTGGACGGCCTTCTCCTTCTGCTCCTCCAGGGTGCGGAGCCTCTCCTCCAGCTCGCGCAGGGCCGAGCTGGAGGCCCTGATCCGCAGCCGGACCCGGGCGCCCGCCTGGTCGACCAGGTCGATGGCCTTGTCGGGCAGGAACCGGTCGGCGACGTAGCGGTCGGACAGCTCGGCGGCCGCCACCAGGCTCTCGTCGCTGAAGCGCACCTGGTGGTGGGCCTCGTAGCGGTCCTGGAGGCCGCGCAGGATCTCGATGGTGTCCTCGACCGAGGGCTCGGGCACCAGGATCGGCTGGAACCGGCGCTCCAGGGCGGCGTCCTTCTCGATGTTCTTGCGGTACTCGTCGACGGTGGTGGCGCCGATGATGTGCAGCTCACCGCGCGCCAGGGCGGGCTTGAGCATGTTCCCGGCGTTCATCGAGCCCTCGGCGGCACCGGCGCCGACGATGGTGTGGATCTCGTCGACGAAGAGGAGCAGCCGCTCGGACTGGGAGCGGACCTCGTCGACGAGCTTGGTGAGGCGCTCCTCGAAGTCGCCCCGGTACCGGGTCCCGGCGACCATCCCGGCCAGGTCGACCTGGACCAGCCGTCGTCCGCGCAGCGTCTCGGGGATGTCGTCGTCGGCGATGCGCTGGGCGATGCCCTCGACGATGGCGGTCTTGCCGACGCCGGGGTCGCCGATGAGGACGGGGTTGTTCTTGCGGCGCCGGGCCAGCACCTCGATGCACTGGTCGACCTCGTCGTCGCGGCCCACCACCGGGTCCAGGCGGCCCTCGCGCGCCAGCGCGGTCATGTCGGTGCCGAACTCGTCCAGGGTGGGGGTGGTGGACGGCTCCTCCTCGGCGGGCTCCGCGGCGGCGGGGCCGGCGGCCTGCTGGAGGCTCTGCGGGGTGACCCCGGAGTCGCGCAGCAGCCGGCCGACGGGGCTGTCGGGGTTGACGGCGAGCGCGAACAGCAGGTGTTCGGGGGTGATGCTGGAGCTGCCGGTGGCGCGGGCGATCTGGAAGGCGTCCAGCAGGCTGCGCTTGGCGGACGGGGTGAGCCGGGCCGAGGCGCGCACCGACCGGGGCGCGTGGGCGACCGCCTGGTCGACCAGCTCCGCCAGCCGTCCGGCCGTGTCCGCGGTGCGCTCGACGAGTTCCCGGGTGGGCTGGTGGTGCAGCAGTGCCCAGAGCAGGTGGACGCTGTCGATGTCGCCGCCGCTCTCCAGGGCGCGCTGGACGGCGGCGTCGGAGACCTGGCGGGCCTCGGGGCTCATGAGCTTGGACATGTCCACGCGGCGCACCTGGCCGCGGGAGGAGCCCAGGAAGCGGGCCAGCATCTCGTCGAACGAGCGGTCGCCGTCGTCGGGAAGGTCGGTGGTCATGGTGTTCATCCCCCGGGCGAAAGTGCAGTGACTTCATAACCCTAAGTGATGAAGTGTCCGGTTCCCGGGAGGGGGAACCGGCGTGGGGCGGTGGCGGAAGGAGCCGTCCCGCCGCCCCGGGCGGAACGGTACGGACCCCGGCGGAGGCGGCGCGGTGACGCCGCCCCCGCACGGATCAGGGGGCGGAGGCCTCGGTGAGCAGGGCGGTGGAGTCGGCGTCCAGCACCAGCGAGTTGACCGGCAGCAGGTCCGCCAGCTGCTCGGGGTCGCGGGCGCTGGCCAGCACCGAGTCCACCCCCGGCCGGTCGGCCAGCCAGGCCAGTGCCACCGCCGCCTGTGCGACGCCCAGCCGCTCGGCCACGGTGTCCAGGGCGTCGAGGACGCGCAGGGCCCGCTCGTCCTCCACCAGCCGCGTCACCTGGCTCGCGCGCGGGCTGTCCACGCCCGGGCCGCCCGGCCGGTACTTGCCGGTGAGGAAGCCCCGCGCCAACCCGAAGTAGGGCAGCAGGGACAGGCCGCGCTCCCGCGCCAGGGGCACGAGGCCGGCCTCGATGTCCCGGTGCACCAGGTTGTAGTGCGGCTGCACGCAGACCGGGGCGTGCAGGCCCCGGTCCGCGCAGATGTCCAGCCAGGCGCGGATGCGGTCGGGCGCGTGGTTGGACAGGCCCACGGCGCGGACCCGGCCCGCCTCCACCAGCTCGGAGAAGGCGCGGGCGCTCTCCTCCAGCGGGGTGTCGGGGTCGTCGAAGTGCGCGTAGTACAGGTCGATGGCCTCCACGCCCAGGCGCCTGAGGGAGGCCTCCGCGGCGGCGTGGACGTTGGCCGCGGACAGACCCGGGAACTCCGGGTGCCGGCTGACCTTGGTGGCCACCACGAGGCCGTCGGGGCGGCCCCGGTCGGCCAGCCAGCGGCCGATGACCGTCTCGGACTCCCCTCCCCGGTGGCCGGGGGCCCAGGCGGAGTAGGAGTCGGCGGTGTCGACGAAGGTGCCTCCGCCCGCGACGAAGGCGTCGAGGACGCGGAAGGAGGTCGGCTCGTCCGCGGTCCACCCGAACACGTTCCCGCCCAGGCACAGCCGGGAGACGCGCAGGTCGGAGCCGCCGAGGGAACGGGGCTTGACGTCGTTCATGTTCACCAGGTTCCAGGAAGGCGGATGGTGCCGCGCACAGGCTAGGGCACCCTCCGCCTTTCGACCAGGACCCGCCCGCCCGGCCGCACAGCCGGGCGGCCGCCTCCGGCGTGCGCGGGCCAGCGGGCGCCGGGGCCGGCCCGGGACCTCTCAGCGGACCCGCCGGCGACCCGGCGGCCGAGCCCCTGCTGTGGGCGGCCCCGGCCACCGCCACCGCCGGCCTCGCTGACGGTGCCGCGCGGAGCCCGCCCCGGGGGAGTGCCCGACGCGTCCGAGCCCGACCCGGCCCCCTGCGCCGATGACGGCGGACCTCCGTGCGGCGCATTCCGGCCCGGTGCCGGTCCGCGGCCCCGGAGGGGGTTTTCGCGGTGCCGCCGCCCCGGGCCCCGACTCACACCCCGTGGGAGGCGCGGCGCACCTCGGCGTAGCGCTCGCGCACCCGCGGGGCAGGGGCCGCCGCCACCTCCTCCGCGACGCCGCCGGTGCTCCACTCCGGCGGGGCGGCGGTGCCCGCCAGCGCCCAGGCGGCCTGGCGGGCGGCGCCCAGGGCCACGTACTCGGCGGGCTCGGGCACCACCACCGGCGCGTCCAGCACGGTCGCCGCCACCCGGCGCACCGCCTCCGACCGCGCGCCGCCGCCCACCAGCAGCACCCGCCGCACCGGCACGCCCCGGTCGGTGAGCGCCGACAACCCGTCGGCCAGGCCGCAGAGCATCCCCTCCACCGCGGCCCGCGCCAGGTGGGCGGCGGTCATGTTGTCCCGGCGCATCCCGTGCAGCGAGCCCGCGGCCGTGGGCAGCGCCGGGGTGCGCTCCCCGTCCAGGTAGGGCAGCATCACCAGCCCGCCCGCACCCGGTTCCGCCGCCAGCGCCAGCGCGTCCAGCCCGGCCGGGTCGGTGCCCAGCAGCCCCGCGGTCGCGGTCAGCACCCGGGCGGCGTTGAGCGTGCACACCAGCGGCAGGTACCGGCCGGTCGCGTCGGCGAACCCGCACACGATCCCGGAGGCGTCGCGCACCGGCGTCTCGCTCACCGCGAACACCGTCCCGCTCGTCCCCAGCGACACCACCGCGTCACCCGGGCCCAGACCCAGCCCCAGCGCGGCGCCCATGTTGTCCCCGGTCCCGGGGGCGATCACCGCCCCGCCCGGCGTGTACCCGACCGTCTCACCCGGCGCCGCCACCCGCGGCACCTCCAGCTCCCGCCCGAACGCCCGCCCGAGCAGGTCCGCCCGGTACTCCCCGCTGCTCGGCGACCAGTACCCGGTCCCGGAGGCGTCGCCCCGGTCCGTGGCGGGTGCGCCTTCGCCGCCCGCCAGCCGCCAGGTCAGCCAGTCGTGCGGCAGCATCACGCCCACCGCCCGTGCGGCCTTCTCCGGTTCGTGCTCGGCGAACCAGCGCAGCTTGGACACCGTCAGCGAGGCCCCGGGGATGTTGTCCACGGCCTGTGCCCAGGCGTCCGGGCCGTCCAGCTCGGCGATGAGGTCCTCGGCGGCCCCGGCCGAGCGGGTGTCGTTCCACAGCAGCGCCTCGCGCACCACCTCGCCGTCCTCGTCGACGGTCACCATGCCGTGCTGCTGCCCGGCCACGGCGATCGCCGCCACCCCCTCCAGCAGTCCGGCCGAGGCCTCCTCCAGCGCCGCCCACCAGGCGCGCGGGTGGACCTCCGTGCCGTCGGGGTGCGGGGCGCGGGCCTCGCGTACCACCTTCCCGTCCTCGGCGTCGCAGACCACGATCTTGCAGGACTGGGTCGAACTGTCGATTCCGGCGACGAGGGGCATCGTGACTCCGCGGTGAGGGAATTAGTCGGGGCTCCCAACGAATTTAGTCCGCGCCGCCCGTTCTGTCACGGGCGGATCCCGGTCGCGGCGCCCCGGGTCGCTTCGGCGGCGCCACCCGGGCGAACGCGCCGCGGCGGCGGTGACGGGGGTCTCCGGTGCCGGGGTGTGCGCCACCCGGCTCACCGCCGGCCGGTCGGGTGCCCGAGTGCCCGCACGCCAGGTGCGCCACTGCGCCGTCCGGCGGCGGCACCTCCTCCGGGCCGGGCGGCCGGTCCGGCGTCGGCGGGCCGGAGGCGCGGCGTTCTTCCTACTGAACCTGTAGGAAATGTGGTTTACTGGGTCGCATGGCAGTCGGCACTCCCGTACACCTGCGGACCTGGCGGAGAACCCTCACCTTCGACGAACGCTGCCGTTGAGCGGCCGGCGCGCCGCGCCGACCGCACCCCGCCCGTGCCCCGGACCACCGCAGCACCGAGAAGAAGACGAAGCCCATGACCGTCGACGCCACCGTCCCCAGCGCCCCGACACCGCTCACCCTGGACCGCCTGGCCGCGCTGACCGCCGAGGTGGCCGAAGAGGTCCGCCGGGGCCTGCACGAGATCCACTTCGACGCCGAGGACCGCTGGTCGGTGCGCCTGCACGCCGACGACCACACCGACGTCTGGCTCATCTCCTGGACCCCCGACCAGTCCACCCGGCTGCACGACCACGCGGGCTCCCTGGGCGCCCTGACCGTGGTCGCCGGCGAACTGGTCGAGCACTACTGGGCCGGAGGGCTGCGCGAACGCACCCTCGCCGACGGCGGGGGAGGCCGCTTCCCGCTCGGCCACGTCCACGACGTCGTCAACACCTCCGGCGCGCCCGCCGTCAGCGTGCACGCCTACTCCCCGCCGCTGACCGCCATGCACTACTACGAGGTCGGCGGCGACGGCGCGCTGCGCCGCACCGACAGCATCCTCACCACCGACCCCGAGCCCGACGCGCCCACGCTGGGCGGCGTCCCGGCCCGCGGGGAGGCCCGGTGAGCGCCGTCGACCGCCTCCTCCACAGCAGGCGCGCCCGCCTGGAGCGGCTGTCGCCCGCCCAGGCCCTGGAGGCCCAGGGCGCCGGAGCCCTGCTGGTCGACACCCGGCCCGTGGCCGACCGCGAGGCCGAGGGGGAGATCCCCGGGGCCCTGGTCATCGACCGCAACGTCCTGGAGTGGCGGCTGGACCCGACCAGCCCTCACCGGGTGCCCGAGGCCGACTCCGCCGACCGGCACATCGTGCTGTTCTGCAACGAGGGCTACGCCTCCAGCCTGGCCGCCGCCCAGCTCCAGGAGCTGGGCCTGAGCCGGGCCACCGACCTCGTCGGCGGCTTCCGGGCCTGGCGGTCCGAGGGCCTGCCGGTCCTCGGACCCCGGGACTGAACCGCCCGGGCGCACGCAGCCCGGGGTTCGCCGGGTCAGCCTGCCGCCGCGGGGGTGCGCAGCCCGGACAGCGCCCGCTCCAGTGCGCCCAGCTCGCCGAGCATGGCGTCGGCCGCGGAGTCCAGGTGCGCGCCGGGGCGGAACACCCCGTGCTCGTCCAGGTCGGCGCGCAGCCCGACCGTGACGACCGGGGCCGCCGGGACCAGGCCCAGGGCCGCCGCCACCGGCTGGAACGCCTCCACCGCGCGCATTCCCCGCGAGGACATCCCGTAGCCCACGAACCCGACGGGCTTGCGCCGCCACTCGTGGAAGAGGAAGTCGACCGCGTTCTTGAGCGGGGCGGTGAACGAGTGGTTGTACTCGGGCATCACGAAGACGAAGGCGTCGGCGGAGTCGACCACCGCGCTCCAGGCCTTGGTGTGCGGGTGCACGGGCCCGTCCTCGGAGGGCGAGCCCGGCTCGTCCAGGAAGGGCAGCGACAGTGCGGCCAGGTCGACGGTGAACGGGGTGAACACGCCCTCCCGCAGCACGCGGTCGGTCACCCAGGAGGCGATGGACGGGCCGGGGCTGGTGGGACGGGTGCTGGCGGAGAGGACCATCAGGCGGGGCATGGGGTACTTCCTCAGTTCTTCGTTTCCGAGTGGGCGGGAGCGGGGGCGGGGAGGGGTTCCCCGGTGCTGAGCACTGACAGGAACGCCTGGGTGAGCGGGCCGATGGCGAGGGCGAAGAGCACGGTGCCGACGCCGACCGAGCCGCCGAGCAGCCAGCCCAGGACGAGGACGGACAGTTCGACCGCGGTGCGCGCCCGGGCGATGCTCGGGCCGTGGGCGGCCAGACCGGTCATCAGCCCGTCCCGGGGGCCCGGGCCCAGCCCCGCGCCGACGTAGAGGGCGGTGGCCGCGGCGGTGAGCACGATGCCCGCCGCGAGCAGGACCCAGCGCCAGACGAGGGTCTGCGGGTCGGGGAGCAGGGCCAGGGAGAGCTCCACGGCCGGGCCGACCAGCAGCACGTTGGCGACCGTGCCGGGGCCCGGCCGCTGCCGCAGGGGGAGCCAGAGCAGCAGCACCAGCACGCCGACCCCGATGACGACCCCGCCCAGCGGCAGTCCGGTGCGGCAGGCCAGGCCCTGGTGGAGCACGTCCCAGGAGGACATCCCCAGGTCCGACCGGACCATCAGGGCGATTCCGAGGCCGAACAGCGCCAGGCCGGCGGTGAGGGCGGTGTACCGGAGGGGGAGGGGGGACATGGCGTTCCTTTGGTGACGTGTCACCAAGAATCCGATGCTCCGGTGACGTGTCACCAATATAGGCGGAGTATTGGTGACGCGTCAACGCTAGGGTCGGGGGCATGGAACCACCACGCTGGCTCACCGCCCCCGAGGCCCGCGCCTGGCGCGGCTACCGGCGCATGCGCGCGCTGCTCGACCTGCGGATCACCCGCGACTTCGCCGAGGACGGCCTGTCGGACGCCGACTACGACGTGCTGTCCAACCTGGGCGAGACCCCCGGGAACCGGCTGCGCACCCGCGAGATGGCCGCGCGCATGCTCTGGTCCACCTCCCGGCTGTCCCACCACGTCTCGCGCATGGAGAAGCGCGGCCTGGTCCGGCGGCTGGAGGCGGAGGAGGACGCCCGGGGCAGCGAGATCGCGCTCACCGACCACGGGCGGGAGGTGCTGGAGGCGGCCGCGCCCGCCCACGTGGCCTCCGTGCGCGAGCACTTCATCGACCTGCTCACGGAGGAGGAGCTCCGGGTGCTCGGCGACATCGCCGAGAAGGTGGTGGAGCGCCTGGCGCGGGACACGCCCACGCGCAGCCCGGAACGCCGGGTGCGCGGGCGGGGCTGATGCCGGGACCGGTGCCGGGCCGGGCGGACCGCGCCGCGGGCCGGTCCGCCCGGGCGCCGGGTCTCAGGGCTCGGGGGAGTGTGTGCTCGGGCCCCGGTAGGTGTACCCGACCCTGCGCACGGTGGCGATGAGGTCCCCCGCCGGACCGAGCTTGCGGCGCAGCCGGTGGATGTGCACGTCGATGGTGCGCGAGTGCATCCCCTCCGCGGCGCCCCACACCCGCTGCATCAGCTCGGTGCGGGTGATCGCACGGCCGGGGGCGCCGGTCAGGCACTCCAGCAGCTCGTACTCCTGGTAGGTCAGCTCCACCTCGCGCCCGTCCGACCACACCCGGCGGGCGTCGCGGTCCAGGAGCAGGCCTCCCGCGGGCGGCAGGGGGCGGCCCCGGGTGTGGGGCTCGTCCACGATGACCCCGTACACCAGCATGTACTTTCCGCCTCCGGGCAGGGGCAGCACGCCCAGGAGGGGGTGCTCGCCCGACCCGGTGGCGGAGGCGATGCCGACGGCGCCGGGGGTTGCCCGGGGGCCGGGCACGGCGGTCGGGGCCGGGCGGGTGGGCCGGGCTTCGGTGGCGGCTGTGGCGGTGTGTGCGGTGGGCATGGCTCCATGATGCGACCTATTTCAGATATTAGCTACCGTATTAGTGGGTAATATGGCCGCATGTGGTGGACGCCACGTCTCCCGGGGTCGGAAAGCGAATTTCCTACCAACAAGGTGGGGTAGTCTTTGGTCAGATCATCGGATGTCCCACACGGCCCTCCGATCCCTTCCGGCCCCCGGTGCCGCACCGGCGCGCCGGAGCCCCCCGCGATCCTCCACCCTCACGATCACGAAGGAGCGCACATGCGCACGACCTCAGCCGTCATCGGTGCCGCCGCCGCTGTCACCCTGGCGCTCACCGCCTGCGGCGCCCCCAGCGAGCAGGCCGCCGAGAGCGGGGGAGAGGGCGCTTCGGAGGTGCTCCGCGTGGGCGTCAGCCCCGTTCCGCACGGCGACATCCTCGCCTTCATCGACGAGAACCTCGCCGAGGAGGCCGGGCTGGACCTGGAGATCGTGGAGATCTCCGACTACAACACCCCCAACACCCTGCTGGTCGAGGGCGAACTGGACGCGAACTACTTCCAGCACCGCACCTACCTCGCCGAGTGGGCGGCCAACGGCCCCGACGCCGACTTCACGTACGTCACCGACGTGCACATCGAGCGGCTCGGCCTGTACTCCGAGAGCGTCGAGAGCGTGGGCGACCTGCCCGAGGGCGCCGAGATCGCCGTGCCCAACGACCCGGCCAACCTCAACCGCGCCCTGGGCATCCTCCAGGAGGAGGGCCTGATCGAGGTCGACCCGGAGGCCGGCGGGCTGGCCACCGAGAAGGACATCACCGAGAACCCCAGGGACATCACCGTCACGCCGCTGGAGGCCGCGCAGCTGCCGCGCGCCATCGCCGACGTGGACGCCGCGGTCGTCAACGGCAACTACGCCATCGAGGCGAACCTGCCCGAGGAGAGCAACGTCCTGGCCTGGGAGCCCGAGGGCGACGACTACGTCGAGGCCTACGCCAACGGCCTGGTGGCCCTGGAGGAGAACGCCGACGACGAGCGCGTGCGGCTCCTCGCCGACCTGCTGCACGACGAGCGCGTCCTGGAGTTCGTGAAGGAGTCCTGGAAGGGCGTCGTCCTGGCCGTGGACGCCGACGGCAACGTCGTCGAGACCGCCGAGTAGGACCCGGGCGGGGCCCGCGGGCCCCGTCGCCGCAGCAGTACCCCGCGCCGCCCCGGCCCCGCCGGCGGTGCGGGACCCAGTGCACCGCGAGGGCGGTGGAGCCGTGCGCTCCACCGCCCTCCGGCGTTCGCGGGGCGGCTCCGCCCCCGCCTCCGATGTGATCCGCATCACTGTGGGCTGACTTCCTATAAATCCTACTGATTAAGTATGGTTTTGGTGGTCGCTCCGACCTCCCCTGCGTCGTGCAAAGGAAACGATGATGAGCAAGCACACCCCCGTGCTCTCCTCCGCCGCGGCCGTCCTGGCTCTCAGCCTGGCCACGGCCGCGTGCGGCGGTCCGGACGGCGACGGCGGATCCGGGGACGCCGGCGCTCTGACCCTCGGCTACTTCCCCAACCTCACCCACGCCCCCGCCCTGGTCGGGGTGGAGAACGGCACCCTGGCCGAGGCGCTGGGCGACGTCGAGCTGCGGACCCAGACCTTCAACGCCGGGCCCGACGCCATCAACGCCCTGTTCGCCGGCGAGGTCGACGCGACCTTCATCGGCCCCAACCCGGCCATCAACGGCTGGTCGCAGTCGGGCGGGACGGCCCTGCGCATCATCGCCGGGTCCACGTCGGGCGGTGCGGGCCTGGTGGTCCGCGAGGGCATCGACAGCGTGGAGGACCTGCCCGGAACCACCCTCTCCACCCCGCAGCTGGGCAACACCCAGGACGTGGCGCTGCGCTGGTTCGCCCGGGAACAGGGCTGGGAGGCCGACACCGAGGGCGGCGGCGACCTGTCGATCCTGCCCCAGGAGAACTCCGAGATCATCGACGCCTTCCTGCTGGGCGAGATCGACGGCGCGTGGGTCCCCGAGCCCCACCTGAGCCGGCTCGTCGAGGAGGGCGGCGGCCGCCTGCTGCTCGACGAGGCCGACCTGTGGCCCGGGACCGGCGGCGAATTCGTCACCACCCACCTCATCGTCAACTCCGATTTCCTCGAGGCGGAGCCCGAGGTCGTCGAGGACCTGCTGCGCGGGCACGTGGAGACGGTCGACTGGATCAACGACAACCCCGAGGACGCCCAGGCGGCGGCCACCGCCCACCTGGAGTCGCTGACCGGCGGCGAGCTCGCCCCCGAGCTGGTGGCCTCGGCCTTCGAGAACACGTCGTTCACCGTCGACCCGGTCTCCGAGTCCCTGCGCGGCGGTGCCGAGCACGCCGAGGCGGTCGGTCTGCTGGAACCGGTCGACCTGGAGGGTATCTACGCGCTCGACCTGCTCAACGGCGTACTGACCGAGCTGGGGCGCGACGAGGTCGCCGGCTTCTGAGCCGGCGGGCGGCGGACTCCCGGGGGCCCGCCGCCCGCCCGTCACGGAAAGTGGTCTGGATCACTCGGGCGCAGCCCCCGGGGCGCGCGGCGCCCCCGACGAGGGAGCTTTCCGGACGGCACCGCTCTGAGCTGCGCTTTTCCCGGGGGCTGTGCACCGGGGGCGGGGGCGGGGCCCCTGGTCCCGCCCCCGCCCGGGATCCGCCTCCGGACCGGGGGGTGCGCGTCGACTTTCACAAATCCTACTTATTAAGTAGAGTTTTCCTCGTTCGCAGACCGCACCGGAAAGGGACCCCTCCCATGCGTGTTCCCGCCCCGCCCCGGCGGATCCCCGCCGTGGCCCTGGCCCTGGGGCTCGCCGTCACCGGGTGCGCCGCCGACGCCGCGGAGGAGGACACGCTGACCCTCGGCTACTTCCCCAACCTCACCCACGCCCCGGCCCTGGTCGGGGTGGAGAACGGGATCTTCGCCGACGCCCTGGGGGACACCGCCTTCGACACCCGCACCTTCAACGGCGGCCCGGACGCGGTCAACGCCCTCTTCTCCGGCGAGGTCGACGCCGCCTACCTGGGCCCCAGCCCGACGGTCAACGGCTGGTACCAGTCCGAGGGGCGGGCCCTGCACATCGTCGCCGGGGCCGCCACCCGCGGCACCGGCCTGGTGGTCCGCGAGGGCATCGACGACGTCGGCGACCTGGCCGGCACCACCCTGGCCACCCCCCAGCTCGGCGGCACCCAGGACGTGGCCCTGCGCTGGTTCGCCCTCGAACGGGGCTGGGAGGTGGACACCGCAGGCGGCGGAGACCTGTCGATCCTGCCCCAGGAGAACCCCGAGGCCGTCGAGGCCTTCGCCCTCGGCGAGATCGACGGGGCATGGGTCCCCGAACCCTTCCTCAGCCGCCTGCTCGCCGAGGACGGGGCGCACCTGCTCGTCGACGAGGCCGACCTGTGGCCCGGCGGCGAGTACGTCACCACCCACCTGGTCGTCTCCGCCGAACTCCTGCGCGAGCACCCCGAACGCGTCGAGGACCTGCTGCGCGGACACCTCGAGGCGGTCGACCTGCTCGACGACGACCCGGACACCGCCCTGCGCGCCGCCTCCGCCCGTCTGGAAGAACTCACCGGGAGCACTCCCGACCCCGACCTCACCGCCGCGGCGCTCGGCAACATCGCCTTCACCGTCGACCCCGCCGCGTCCTCACTGCTCACCGGAGCCGACAGAGCCGAGGCCATCGGCCTGCTCGACCCCGTCGACCTGACCGGAATCTACGCCCTGGACCCGCTCAACGCCCTCCTCGCCGAGGACGGCCGAGAGCCGGTCGCCGGGCTGGAAGGGTAGGCGCCCTGATGACCGCCATCACCGACACGCCCCCGCGGACCGCCGCCGTGGAGATCGACGGCATCTCCAAGGTGTTCGGCCACGGCAAGGGCGCCGTGACCGCCATCGACGGGATGTCCATCACCGTCGGAGCCGGGGAGTTCCTGGCCATCGTGGGGGCCTCCGGCTGCGGCAAGAGCACCCTGCTCTCCCTCGTGGCCGGGCTCGACCGGCCCACCTCCGGCACCGTGGACGTCGGGGGCCACCGGGTCTCCATGATGTTCCAGGAGGCCGCGCTGTTCCCGTGGCTGAGCGTCGGCGCCAACATCGAGGTGCCGATGAAGGTCAACAGGGTGCCCAGGGCCGAGCGCCGGCGGCGGGTCGGCGAACTCCTCGACCTGGTGCGCCTGAGCGGGTTCGAGCGCAAGCAGCCCCACGAGCTGTCCGGCGGTATGCGCCAGCGCGTCGCCCTGGCCAGGGCCCTGGCCCAGGACGCCGACGTGCTGCTCATGGACGAGCCCTTCGGGGCCCTGGACGCCATGACCCGCGACATCCTCCACGACGAACTGGAGCGGATCTGGCAGGAGAAGGGCCTGACCGTCCTCTTCGTCACCCACAACGTGCGCGAGGCCGTGCGCCTGGGCGACCGGGTCGTACTGCTCTCCAGCCGTCCGGGCCGGGTCATCTCCGAGTTCGCGGTGGAGGGCGAGCGGCCCCGCCGCATCGACTCCGCCACCATCGCGGCCCAGGCCGCCGCCATCACCGACCGGCTCCGCCAGGAGGTCTCCCGCCATGCCTGACAGCGACGTGAGGGACCGGGACCGCGAGGTCCACGGGCTCGACGCCCTGGAGCTCCAGCCCGCGCGCGGGGCCGGAGAGACCGGTTTCGGGGCGAGGGCCCGCGTGCTGTGGTCGGCGACCTGGCCCAAGCTGGTCGCGGTCGTGCTGGTGCTGGCCGCCTGGCAGGCCGTGGTGTGGTCGGGGTGGCGCACCGAGTTCGTCTTCCCCGGCCCGGACCGGGTGCTGCCGACCCTGTTCGCCGAGGTCACCACGCCGGAGTTCTGGACGGCGGTCCAGGTGACCATGCGCCGCGCCCTCGCCGGGTTCGCGCTGGCCCTGGCCGTGGGCGTGGTCGTCGGGCTGGCGGTGTCGCAGTTCAAACCGCTGCGGGCGGCCATCGGGTCGCTCATCACCGGCCTGCAGACCATGCCGTCGATCGTGTGGTTCCCGTTCGCGATGCTGCTGTACGGCATCAGCGAGTCGGCGATCATGTTCGTCATCGTGCTGGGCGCCGCCCCGTCCATCGCGGGCGGACTCGTGTCGGGCATCGACTACGTCTCGCCGACGCTGCTGCGCGCGGGACAGGTGATGGGGCTGCGCGGGGTGCAGCGGTACTCGCTGCTGATCATCCCGGCGGCGCTGCCGATGTTCGTCACCGGGCTCAAGCAGGGGTGGGCGTTCGCCTGGCGCTCGCTCATGGCGGGCGAGCTGCTGGTGATCATCAACCAGCAGAACTCCATCGGCTGGGCGCTCAGCCAGGCCCGCCAGCTCAACGACGCCGACCGGCTGCTCGCGTACATCATCATCGTGCTGGTCATCGGCATCATGATCGACGTGTTCTTCAACTGGGCCGACCGCGCCCTGCTCCGCCGCTGGGGCATCACCGCGTGACCGCGCCGCGGGCCGCCCCGGGACCCCCGGGGCGGCCCACGCGTGTTCCGGGGACGCTCAGGAGAGCAGGCCCGCCAGGTGGACCGCACCGGTGAGGCAGACGAGGGCGCCCAGCAGGAGGCGCAGCGGCCGCTCGTCCACCCGGCGGGACAGGGCGATGCCCACCAGGGAGCCGAGCGCCCCGCCCGCGCCCAGGGCCAGGCCGGTCTCCCAGTCCGGGGCGGCCGGGGCGGCGCCGAAGCCGAGACGGTCGAAGGCCGTGTAGGCGGTCAGTCCCACGACCGAGGTGGTGAACGTGGTGGTCAGCGCCACCACCGCGGCCCGTGCGGTGGCCCAGCCCGCCACCCCGATGAGCAGCGGTGACAGCAGGGAGCCGCCGCCGATGCCCACCGCCGCGCCCAGGAGGGACGCGCCGCCGGCCGCGGCCGCGAGCAGACGGCGGCCTCCGCGTTCGGGGCGCGGGGGAGCGGGCCCCCGGCGGGAGGGGGACAGCAGCCGCACCCCCGTACCGAACAGGAGCACGCCGAGCAGGGCGCGGAACAGCAGCGGGTCCGACAGCCAGGTGACCCGCACCGCCGCGCCGGCGACCGCGCAGGGCACGGCGGCCGCCGTCACGGCGAGCACCTCCGCGCCGTTCCCGTGCGCGGACCGGGCGAGCCGGGCGATGCCCGCCGGGGCGGCCACCACGTTGTAGAGCAGGTTGGTGGCGCTCACCTGTGGGCCGTGCATGCCCAGGGCCCCGATCTGCACGGGCAGCAGGAGGACGGCCCCGGAGACGCCGACGGGGGCGGTGCACGCGGCGACGGCGAATCCGGCCAGAGCGGCCACGAGGAGTTCCACCCGGTAAATCCTACCGTTTAAGTCGAAAATAGGGGTCGCGTCCCGGGAGCCACCGGTCCGCCGACCACACCGCCAGTGCGGCCCCGCCGTACGCCGCGCCCAGCACGCTGACGGCGCCCCACCCCGCCTGCGCGTACACCCACGCGGCGGTGACCGCGCCCAGGGCGCTGCCCAGCGAGTAGAACACCATGTACGCCCCGATGATCCGGCCGCTCGACGCCGGGTCGGCCGCGACGATGCGGTGCTGGCCCGTCACGTGCACGGCCTGCACGGCGAAGTCCAGCACCACCACCCCCACCGCGAACCACACGAGCGAGTGCGCGGCCTGCCCGACGAACGCCCACGAGACCACCAACGCCGCCAGCGACCATCCGGTGACGGCCTCGCCCCGCCCCCGGTCGGCCCACCGCCCGGCCCGTGCGGCGCCCAGCGCTCCCGCCAGCCCCGCCAGCCCGAACAGTCCGATCTGCGCCGTCGACAGGTGCCACGGCCCGGCGCCCAGCGGCAGCGCCATCCCGCTCCACAGCACCCCGAACGACGCGAACAGGAACAGGCAGACCAGTGCGCGGACCCGGAACACCCGGTCGGTCGCGGTCAGGGTGAACACCGAGGCCACCGCCCGCCTGTAATCGCCCCCCGACCCGCGTCCGGGGGCCGTCGGCGCGGGCAGCAGGACCGGGACCGCCGCGGCCAGCACCAGCACCAGCGCCGCCGAACCCGCGTACACCCACCGCCAGTCGGCCAGGTCGGCGACCGCCCCGGACACCGTCCGGGCCAGGATGATGCCGACCACCACCCCGCTGGTCACCGCCCCCACGTTGCGGCCGCGCTCGGCCGGTCCGCTCACCGCCGCCACATGCGCCACGGCGACCTGCACCACCGCCGAGAACAGCCCGACCGCGGCCATCCCCGCCAGCAGCACGGCGCCCCCGCCCGCGACGGCCACCGCCGCACACCCGACGGCGGCCGCCGCCGTCTGGGCCGTGATGAGCGTTCTCCGGTCCACCAGGTCCCCCAGGGGTACCAGCACTACCAGCCCGACCAGGTAGCCGGCCTGGGCCGCGGCCACCACCGCCCCCAGTCCGGTGTCGGGGATCCCCAGGTCGGCTCCGATCCGCTCCAGCAGCGGCTGCGCGTAGTAGATGTTCGCCACCGCCACCGCGCACAGGACCGCGAGCAGCCACCGCGCCGCCCCGGTCATCCCGGCCCCGCCCTCCGGCGCCGCGTCCGCCTGCGCGGACCCGGAACCGGCGCACTCCGCCGTACACGCCGCCATACACGCCCACCTTCGATGGTTTTCGGTAGTAGTTTGAAACCAATCAGAGGCTACGGCTTTTCGGTTTCAAAAGGCAACCAAAAGATGGAGGCCCGCATGCCCGACCCGGAGTGGACCGACCCGCACTGCCCGGTCGCCCGGACCGTCGACCTCCTCGGCGACCGCTGGTCGCTGCTGATCGTGCGCGACGCCTTCGACGGGGTCCGCAGGTTCAGCGACTTCCGGCGCGGACTGGGCATCGCCCGGAACATCCTGAGCGACCGCCTGCGCGCGCTCACCGCCGCCGGGATCCTGGAACAGCGGCCCAACGACCGCGGCGCCCGCAGCGAGTACGTCCTCACCGACAGGGGCCGGGACCTGTTCACCGTCGTCGTGGCCCTGCGCCAGTGGGGGGAGCGCCACGCTTTCGCACCGGGGGAGGAGCACTCCGAACTCCTCGACCTCGCCACCGGCGCCCCGGTCCCCCCGCTCGTCCTCGCCGGCGCCGACGGCACACCCCTGGACGACACCGGCACCCGCGTCCGCAGGGTGGCCGACCCCGGCGCCTGAGACCGTGCCGCCCGCGAAGACCCCTTGGGATGCGGGGGGCGTTCGGTGAGAATGGCCGGCGTGGAGGACGTGGAGAAGGTCGAGGTGGTCGTCGCCCACAGCGAGCGGACGACGCTGCGCGTGGGCGACGTGTTCCTGAAGGTCGACGCCGACCGGACGCGCATCGGGGCGGAGGTCGAGGCGATGGCCAGGGCGCCGGTCCCGACCCCGGAGGTCCTGTGGCGGAAGCCGTCCGTGCTCGCGCTCGCCGCCCTCCCCGGGAGGGCTCTGGGCCGCCTGGGCGAGCCGTCGAGCGCGTCGCCCGCGGCGTGGGCCGCGGCCGGTGCCGCCGTGCGGACGCTGCACGAGGCCCCGCTGCCGCCCTGGCCCGGCAGGAGCCCCGACGGGCTCGCTTCGGACCTCGACGCCGAATGCGAGAGGCTCGTCGCCACCGGCCTCCTCCCCGCCGACCTGGTCTCCCGCAACCGCCGGGTCGCCGAGGCCGCGCTGCGGCCGTGGACACCGGTCTTCACCCACGGTGACCTCCAGCCCTCGCACGTGTTCGTCGACGGTGACGAGGTCACCGGCGTGATCGACTGGTCCGAGGCGGGCGGGGGCGACGCCCTGTTCGACCTCGCCATCCTGACCCTCGGGTTCGAGGAGCACCTCGGCGACGTCGTCGCCGGATACGGGGCCGACGTCGACCTCGACGTCATCCGCGCCTGGTGGTCACTGCGCAGCCTGTCGGCGGTCCGCTGGCTGGCCGAGCACGGCTTCGACCCGTGGGCACCGGGCTGCGAGGTCGACGTGCTGAGATCCCGGATGTGAGGCCGCGCCCCTGCCGCCCCGGGAGGCGCGCGCTGCGGGCCGGGCCCGAACGGTCCGTCCACAGGGGGTGTCGACCCTGGTCAAGGCCGGTGTGCCGTGAGAACCTGCGGTCATGGACACCGAAGACAAGGTACTGCTCGAAGGCGGGCCCGAGGAGCTCAACGAGCGGATCGTGCCCGTCGACCGGCCCGGCGACGAGCTCAAGCTGCCGTTCCACAACGGGTACGAGCACTTCGTTCCGACGCCGCGACAGGCCGACACCGCGGAGGGACGGGTCTCCGTCTACGAGTGGGCGTCCCGTACCGAGATGGCGGGGTGAACCGGGACCGGCGGGCTGTGGTCCGATCGCCGGACCACCGGTCCGTCCTGCCCTGACGGGCGATCTCGCCCTCACCGCGCCCGACGGCCCCGGCACAGCGGGCCCGCGCCCGCCCGCCGGGGCTATCCGCGCACGGCGCCCTCGGGCCAGACCACGTGCACCGGGACCCCGTGGCGCCGGGCGGCGGCCACCGCGTCGGCGGTTCCGCCCCTCCCGGTCCCGGGCTCGCCGTCCCAGACCGCGAACAGCCGCTCCACCCGGGCCAGCACCGCGGTGTTGGCCGCCGCGTACGCCTCCTCGTCGGCGGTGCGGAAGGGCATGAAGCGCACCGAGGCGGCGCGCATGAGCAGCCCGTCGAACCGGTGCCGCTCCGCCTCCCCGACCTTCGCCTCCCGGTAGTCCACCGACGGCAGGACCACCTCCAGGGTCCCGCGCGCCTCCCAGACCGCCTCGGCGAACACCTGGTCGGCGCCCCGGGCCAGGCAGGACACCCCGACCAGGCCGGGGCCGCCGCCGAACGCCGCCAGTTCCCGGTCCAGGGCCCGCCGCACCAGGGCGGCCGTCTCCTCACCGAGGTCGCTGTGTCCGGTGATGCCGATGCGGGCCACGTGATCCTCCGGGGTCGCGGTTCGAGGGTCCACCAATGTAGCGCCGCGTCCGTCCCCGGGCGTGACGCAGGGAATGCCGAGAACAGCGAAAGATGTCCGTTATGTGTGCAAAAGTATGTTCTGACGGTCCCCTGTCCCCGCACGCGCAGTCCCACGTCCCGGCCCGCTTCCCGGGGTGCGCACACGGTGCTCCGGACCGGACCCCCCACACCGGAGCGAGAACACCCCTCCGGTCGGCACTCCCCTCAGGAGCACCCCTATGAACGGCCGACGCCGCCGCCTGCTGCTGGAGACCCTCGACCCCGTGCTCGCCCCCGGGGAGCGGGTCGAGGTGACGACCATCGTCAACCTGAGCTCCGTCCCCGTCGCCCGGACGGCCGCGTTCGCCGCCGCCTCCGCGGCCCTGAGCGGCGGGATGGCCGTGATCCCCGTCCCCACGCCGATGTACCTGGCGGTCACCGACCTCAACCTGTACATCTTCCAGGCCGACCCGTTGTTCTCCCGTCCCCGGGCGCACCTGATGACCGTCCCGCGCGCCGGACTGGTCCGCACACCGGTCAGGGACCGCATCCTGAACTCGTCCTTCGTGGTCTCCCACCCCGGCGGCGACCAGGGGCTGCGCCTCGTCTTCGGCGGACTGGGCCGCAGGGAGCGCGACCTCGTCGCGGCCGCCCTGCCCGTCGCGGACTGACACTCCGCCCCGCCGCTCCGACCGGCGCCGGGGCACCCTCGGGCGGCGGCGCGATCGGACGGCGGGCCCGCCGGTCCGGCGCCGCCGTACGGGTGCGGTGACCGCGGGGGCCACCGGCTCCACACGCCGGCGGTGCGCCGGCCTGCGAAGCCGGGCACACCCGTCCCGCGCCGCCGCGGATGCGGGACGGGTCCGGTTCCTGGGCCGGGCGGGCGGCGCGCTCTTCGTACGGACCCCGGCGACCGGCCTACCGGCGTCGCGACGCCGGGGCGGTTCCCGGATCCAGCGGCTCGACCGGGCGGGCGGCGCGCTCGTCGTAGCGGGCGCGGGCCGCCTCCACATCGCCCATGTGCTCCTCCGCCCAGCCGCGGATGGAGCTCATCAGCGTGCCCAGGCTTTCGCCCAGCGGCGTCAGGGAGTACTCCACCTGCGGCGGCGTCGTGGGATAGACGGCGCGGTCCACCAGCCCCGCCCGCTCCAGGTCGCGCAGGGTCCGGGTGAGCATCTTCTGGGTGATCCCGTCCAGCAGGCGGCGCAGCGCGCCGAACCGCATCGGGCTCCGGGCGAGCGCGCCCACCACCAGGCACACCCACTTGTTCGCCAGCAGGTCCAGGGCGCTGCGCGAGGCGCAATCACGCAGGTAGGCGTTGGCCCCACCATGTCCACGCAGGTCGGGAGTGGTATACACGAGGTACCTACAGCTCTCCAAAGTGCCTTCTGTACAGGGGATACCGTAACTGGAAACCTGGCCGCATGACAGAGCGGATGCGCGCCGTACGCCAGTCCTCCCTGGGCGGACCGGAGGTCCTCGACCTCGTCGAGGTGCCCGTCCCCGACCCCGGGCCGATCCGGATCCGGGTCCGGGTGCACGCGGCCGGGGTCAACCCCACCGACTGGAAGATGCGCGAGAGCGGGTACTGGCACACCCCGCCCTTCGGGCAGGGCTGGGACGTCTCCGGTGTGGTCACCGCCGTCGCCCCCGGCGTCACCCGGTTCGCCGTCGGCGACGAGGTGTACGGGATGCCGAACTTCCCCGACACCCCCGGCGCGTACGCCGACGAGGTCGTCGCCCCCGCCCAGCACTTCGCCCGCAAGCCGGCCGGGCTCGACCACGTGGACGCCGCCGCGCTGCCGCTGGCCGCACTCACCGCCTGGCAGGCGCTGGTGGACACCGCCCGCGTCGAAGCCGGGCAGCGGGTCCTGGTCCACGCCGCCGCCGGGGGAGTGGGACACCTGGCAGTGCAGATCGCCAGGGCGCGGGGCGCGCACGTCATCGGCACCGCCCGCGCCGCCAAGCACGAGACCCTGTACGGCCTGGGTGCCGACGAACTCGTCGACCACACCACCGTGGACTTCACCGAGGCGGTGTCCGGGGTGGACGTGGTCCTGGACGGCGTCGGCGACGACTACCTGGAGCGCTCACTGGGCGTCCTGCGCCCCGGCGGCCTCTACATCGGGCTCCAGAACCCCTTCGCCCTGCCGGAGATCGCCGCGGCCGCCGCGGCCCGCGGGGTGCGCGGCACCACCGTCATGGTCGCCCCCGACCACGCCGCCCTGGAGCGGATCACCGACCTCGCCGAGCAGGGCCTGCTGCGTCCGCTGGTCGCCGCCGCCTTCCCGCTGGAGAAGGCCGCCGACGCCCACCGGCTGGGCCAGGAGGGCCGCACCACCGGCAAGATCGTCCTCACCCTGCGCTGACCGGCGGCGGCCCGGCGCCGAGCGAACGCGGGCCCCGCGCCACCCGGCCCCGCACACCGTCCGTTAGGAACGCACCAGCGGCGTGTCCACCAGGTGCTCGGCGACGAACCACGCCTCCAGCTCGTTCTTGCGGATGACGTCCGACACCAGCAGGTCGTTGGTGCCGTCGTCGCCCAGCTCCTGCGTCTTGGCGGCCGCGTCGTGGGCCTCCTCCAGGATGGTCTCGTGCGCCTCCAACAGGCGCGAGAGCATCGCCGGGACCTCCTCGACGCCGTTCGGCGGGCGCGGGATGTTGGTGATCTCGGCGACGTGCCGGGGGTCGCCGGCCGCCACGCCGCCCAGGGTCTGGATGCGCTCGGCGAGGGCGTCGACCAGCTCCAGCTGCTCCTCGGCGTGCTTGTCCATGAGCAGGTGCAGCTGGTAGAAGGTCTGGCCGCGCATCAGCCAGTGGTGCTTCTTGTACAGGTCGTGCAGGATGCGCGTGTCGCACAGCACCTGGTTGAGCCGCTGGCACGAGTACATGCGCGCGTCGTGGGACAGCCCCACCGGGAGCTGGCGGACCGTGCCGAACTCCTGGATCTCCTTGCCCTTCTGGTGCAGCCAGGGCTGGCTGCTCCCGGACTCGGACGCCGTCCCGGACTTGTTGTCTGCGGTCGTCACCTCTGGTCCCCCTCCAGTCGATGTGACGCGTGTTCGCGGCCGGAGCCCTCCCCCACGGTCGGGCTCCGCCTGCCAGTCTCCGCCCCTACCCGCCTGATCAGTCCGCATAACAGGCCGGTCCGGAGTAAGTTTTCCGTGCTTCTCCGCTCCTTCCCGGCCCCGGGCGGGGCCCGGGGCCCGGACCCGCCCGGCCGGTCAGTCGAGGTCGAACCGGACAGGGAGTGCGAACAGCCCGTGCATGATCATGCTCGGCCACCAGCGCAGGCCCTCCCCGCCGGTGGCGGACCGCAGCCCGGGCAGCCGGTCCAGCACGGCGTTCACCGCCACCTTCGCCTCCATCCGGGCCAGCTGTGCCCCGATGCAGAAGTGGGCGCCGTGCCCGAACGACAGGTGGGAGCCGCCCCGCTCGGGGACGAAGGAGTCGGGGTCCTCGTACCGCGCCGGGTCGCGCCCGGCCGCCAGCAGCGACACCAGCACCGGCTCGCCCGCCTCCAGCGCCACCCCGCCCACCGTGGTCGCCCGGCGGGGGAACCGCCAGGTGGCGTTCTGCAGGGGGCTCTCCATCCGCAGCGCCTCCTCGATCGCCGGGCCCACCAGCCCGCGGTCGGCGCGCAGCCGCTCCAGCTGCTCCGGGTGGCCCAGCAGCAGGTGGAACAGGTTGCCGATGAGCGCCACCGTGGTCTCGTGCCCGGCGACCAGCAGCAGGAACGCCGAGGAGGTGACCTCGTCGCGGCTCATCTCCCCGCGCCGGTGCGCCTCCACCAGGTCTCCCAGCAGGTCGTCGGAGGGCTCGGCCAGCCGGGCGTCCACCAGGGAGCCCAGGTAGGAGTCGAACCAGTCGGTGGTGGCGGCGATCGCCTCCATCTCCTCGTAGGACGACGAGTCGATCACCGCCGCCCGTCGGTGGAACTCCGCCCGGTCCGCCTCGGGCACGCCCAGGAGGTCGCAGATGATCGCGATGGGCAGCGGATAGGCCAGGTCCCGCACCAGGTCGGCCTCGCCCGTGCCGTCCGCGGTGATGCGGTCCAGCAGGTCCGCGGTGATGCGCTCGGCCCGCTCCACCAGGGTCCTCACCCGGCGCGGGGTGAACGCGGCGCCCGCCGCCCTGCGCAGCCGGGCGTGGTCGGGGGCGTCCACGTTGACCATGCTGAGCATCAGCGAGGGCCGGTGGTCGTAGGGCAGGCCCAGCCCGGCCCTGCGCCAGACCTCGTTGCCCGCGTGCGGGCTCTTGAGCATGTCCGGGTCGGCGAGCACCGCCCTGGCGTCCTCGTGGCGGGTGACGATCCACGCCCACGCCCCGCCGGGCAGGTCCACGCGGTGCACGGGGGAGTGCTCGCGCAGCCACCGGTAGGCGGGGTGCGGGTCGGCCTCGAACTCGGGGCCGTGCAGTTGCGGAGGGGAGACGGGCATACCGGGGGCCTTTCAGGTGTTCCGGCGGGGACCCCTGAGTCCTACCCGCTCGCGCGCCCACCCCGCGGCCGGTTCCGGACACCCGGTCCGTCGTACCCGGCCGCTACCGTCGTCCCCGTCCGTACCCCCGTCGAAGGAGGACCCGTGAGCTGGGACGTGCTGCTGATGCGCTTTCCGGACGACGCCGTGTCGGTGGCCGACCTGTCCGAGGAAGACGCGCCGCCGCCCGTCGGCCCGGCGGCCGAGGTGCTGGACCGGATCCGTGCGGCCTTCCCCGGCGCGGACCTGTCCGATCCCACCTGGGGCGTTCTCCGGGACGAGGAGGAGGGGTGGTCGATGGAGCTGGGCATCGGCGCCGAGGACCCGGTCGAGAGCATCATGCTGCACATCCGCGGCGGCGGGGACGTCGTGACCACCGCGCTGCGGCTGGCCCGCCTGCTGGACTGCCGCGCCCTCGACTGCTCCGACGGCGGGTTCCTCTCCGACGAGGGGGACGGGGACTCCTGGGAGGAGTTCCAGGCCTACCGGGACCGGGTCGTCGGGCGGCCCGGGGAGTGATCCCGGCTCAGGGGGCGATGGCGCAGGCCGTCTCCAGGACGAACCGCGACCACGGGCGGTGCGGGTCGTGGCCGGTCAGCTCCCGTACCCGGCGCAGCCGGTAGCGCAGCGTCTGGGCGTGGACGTGCAGGGCGTCGGCGGCCGCGGTCGCCGCGCCCTCCCGGAAGTACGCCCGCAGCGTCTCGAGCAGGTGCGCGCCCGACTCGGCGAGCAGCGGTCCCAGCACGGCCCGGCGCACCTCGTCCGGGGTGACCGGACCGCCGTTGAGCAGGGCCAGCACGCAGGCGTCGGCCTCGCCCAGCAGCCCGCCCTCCCCGAACGCGTGCGGGGGCGCCGTCTCCAGCGCCCCGTCCGCCAGCCGGTAGGCCGCCGACATGTCCGCCAGCGCCCGCGCCGCCGGGACGCACCCCCGCCAGGCGACGCCGTCCAGCGCCCGCGCCGCCCGGCCGGCGTCGTCGGGCGACAACAGCAGCACCGCCCGCCCCGACCGCGTCGTCACCAGGGGTTCGCCGCAGGCGGGCTCCACCCGCGCCGCCAGCTCCAGGGCGCCCGACACCGTCACCGGCGCCCCGCCCCCCTCGGCCACCACCAGCACCCCGGGGTCCGGCGGGGTGATGCCCAGCGTGCGGGCCCGGTCCCGGATGGCGCCGCGCGAGGCCTGGCGTCCGATGAGCAGGTCGTCCAGGAAGGTGCGCCGCGCCCGCTCCAGGTCGGCGTCCATCCGGCGGGCGGTCTCGGCGTGCCCGGCGGCCAGGCTCTCGGAGATCTGGTCGAGCGAGGTCATCCACAGTTCGCTCAGAGCGAACACGTCGGCGGTGCCGACCCGGTCGCCCGCGTACTCGGCCACCGCCCGCATCGCCGCCACCGACCCCACCCGGTGGGCCCTCACCACCGCGCCGATCGACCGGCCGTCGGCCGCCCGGCTGCGGCCGATGCCGCGCAGCCGCTCCACGTCCTCCCCGGTCAACCGGGTCTCCCCCGCCGCCCACAACTCCAGGGACCGGGTCACCAGCCACGCCGTGATCGCCCGCACCTCGGCCAGCTGCGACCCGTGGAGCGCCCGGTAGGCGGGCACCTCCGCGTGCACCTCGGCCACGATCCGCTCCACCAGCGCGGCGCGGTCCCGCATCAGTTCGGCGCCCACCGCGGCCCGCCGCTCCCGCACCATGTCCACCCCTCTCGACCGCCGGATCGGCGGCGCCGACCCCGGCCCTCCGGGTAAAAAGCACGTAGGGCGGCGGTGCAGCCACCAGAGCGGGGACGGTCCGTCGTGGCAGTATGCCAAGTGTGCGGCCTGGGGGAGGCCGCGGGCCCGCCGACGGCCCATCGGCGGGCGGCGAGAGTGCCACGGGCCGACGGGGGATGACGACGATGAGAACGATGACGGTTCCCGAGCTCACGCTCAACAACGGGCTGCGGATCCCGCAGCTGGGCCTGGGGGTGTGGCAGGTCCCCGACGAGCAGGTCGTCGACGTGGTGACCACCGCGCTGGAGGTCGGCTACCGCAGTTTCGACACGGCCGCGGCCTACGGCAACGAGCGCGGTGTCGGCGAGGCGCTGCGCCGCTCGGGCATCGAGCGCGACGACCTGTTCGTCACGTCCAAGCTCGCCAACCCCGACCAGGGGTTCGACTCCACCCTGCGGGCCTTCGACGCGAGCCTCGAACGCCTTGGCCTGGAGACCCTGGACCTGTACCTGGTCCACTGGCCGCTGCCCGCCCGCGACCTGTACGTCCCCACCTGGAAGGCGCTGGAGCACCTGTACGCCGAGGGCCGGGTCCGCGCCATCGGCGTGTCGAACTTCCAGATCTCGCACCTGGAGCGGGTCATGGAGGAGGGCGGCATCACGCCCATGGTCAACCAGGTCGAGCTGCACCCGATGCTGGCCCAGCCGACGCTGCGGGAGTTCGACCGGCGGCACTCCATCGTCACCGAGGCGTGGAGCCCGCTCGGCCACGGCCGGCTGCTGGGCGACCGCACCATCCTGGGGATCGCCGAGGAGCACGAGCGCACACCCGCCCAGGTCCTGCTGCGCTGGCACATCCAGGTCGGCAACGTGGCGATCCCCAAGTCGGTGACGCCCGAGCGCATCCGCGCCAACTTCGACATCTTCGACTTCGAGCTCACCGAGCAGGAGATGGACCGCATCGGCGCGCTCGACTCCGGGGTCAGGACGGGGCCCGACCCCGACGCGTTCGACGGCGACTGACCGCGCGCCGCCCCGCGGACGCTAGCCCTGCCGCAGATCGCGGCGCTTGCGCGCGCCCGCCAGGGTCGCTTCGGTGCCCTGGCGCTTCATGCGCAGGACGTAGACGACGCCGCCGATGAAGATAGCGGCGACCAGGGCGAGCACCGCGACGAGGGCGAGCGCGGACAGCAGGAAAGTGATCGACATGGGCTCATCGTAGCCGCCCGCACGGAGGGTCCCCCGAGAGGACGTCCGAACGCGGTCGGCGCTGGGCCTCCCCGCGACCGGAAGGGCCTGCCGGTGGACCGCACACCGCACCAGATCGTCAATCCGCTCACTCTCGCCGACCCGGTGGGATTCGCCCACGCCCTGGTGGTGACACCGGGGAAGGTCGTCCACATCGGCGGCCAGGTCGCCCGCCGCACCGACGGGGTGGTGGCCGGTGACGGCGTGGTCCAGCAGTTCGACCGCGCGCTCGGCAACGTCGTGGAGGCGCTGCGCGTCGCCGGGGCCGAGCCCGGCCACGTGGTCGACATGCGCATCTACACCACCGCCATGCGCTCCTACCGGGTCAGCAGCAACACCCTGGGGTCGGTGTACCGCCGCCACATGGGCCGCCACTACCCGCCGATGACCGTGGTCGGGGTGACCGATCTCATGGAGCCCGAGGCCCTGGTGGAGATCGTGTGCACCGCGGTCGTCCCGGACGTCCGCGACCAGGCCGAGCCGGAGGAGGACGACGAGACCCGGGAGATGCTGGAGGGCATCGAGGAGTCGTCCGGGCCCGCCGTCACCGCGGCTCCCGACGCGGGGGGCCCGGACGACCTGCGTGAGCGCTCGCCCGCCTGAGTCCCGCCCGCCTGAGCCCCGACCGCCCCGTGGGGCCGTCGCCGCCCGCCGTGCCGCCCGTCACCAGGGCGACCGCGACCGCGCAGACCGCCATGCCCGCCAGGGCCCCCGCGCCGACCGGCTCGCCGAACATGAGCAGGCTCCACAGCAGGGTCGTGGGCGGCGTCAGGTACAGCAGCGCCGACACCCGGGCCACGCCGAACCGCGCCAGGCCCGCCCAGTACAGGCCGTAACCGCCCAGCGTCGACAGCACCACCACCCAGGCGACGGCCACCCAGAACCCGGGGTCGGCGGGCGGGACGAGCCTCCCGGTCCCCGCGGCCAGGGCGGTGAACAGCACGGCGCTCACACAGCACTGCACGGCCAGCGCCTGTACGGGCGTCCCGCCCGGGCGCAGCCGCCGCTCCAGCAGGGTCGCCGCCACCAGCGACAGCATCGCGCCCAGCGGCAGCGCGTACGCCCACCAGGGGGCCGCGCCGGGGGCGCGCAGGTCCGCGCCCACCACCAGGGCGACCCCGGCCAGCCCCACCGCCAGCCCCGCGACCTGGCGGGGCCGGACCCGCTCCCCGAGCAGGGGCACCGCCAGGGCCGTGGCGGCCAGCGGTTGCAGCGCGGCGATCAGCGCGACCGTGCCCGCGGCCACCCCGGCCCCGGCCGCGGCATAGACCCCGTACAGGTACCCGGCCTGGGCCAGCGCACCGAGCACGGCGTGCCCGGCCGCGTCCCGTCCGGTCATCCGTCCGCGCGCGGACCGCCCGGCCCGGGATCGCGGGTCCTCCTCCCGGGGGCTCCCGGACGCCCCGCCGGGCAGGCGCCCGTCCCGCGGGCTCCCGTCCGGCGGGCCCGCCTCCTCCGGCCGCACGCACCGCGGCCCCCCGCGCGGCGCCCGCCGCGGCCGTGTGTCCCGCGGGCGCAGGCGGGTCCACAGGCCCCAGGCGGCCAGCGGGCCGGCGACCGCCAGGAACCGCCAGGCGAGCAGGGTCTCCGCCGGGGCGTACCGGGTGCCGAGCTCGGCACCCACGAACCCCGAGCTCCACATCACGACCAGGCCCGCGGCGAGCAGGACCGGGGCGAACGGGTACCGCATCCTCCGACCTCCGTCGTGTCCGTGTGCGTCCGTCGGCCCTCAGGTAAACACACCGGTCGGTATACTCGCGATGTAGTGCCCGCCCGTCCGGAGGAGGAAGGCCATGACCGCCACCGGGGCCCGCCCGGCCGACCGCGCCGACCGTCCGCTCACCCCCGCCGCCCGCCGCGTGCTCGACGTCGCCGAGGAGCTGTTCTACACGCGCGGCATCAACACCGTCGGCATGGAGCTCATCGCCGAACGCGCCGGGGTCACCAAGAAGACCGTCTACGACCGGTTCGGCTCCAAGGCCGCCCTGGTCGCCCGCTACCTGCGAGCCCGCGACGCCCGCTGGCGCGCCCACCTGGAGTCCCGCCTGGCACCCGCGGCATCCCCGCGCGAGCGCGTCGCGGCCACCTTCGACGCCCTGGAGGAATGGGTCGAGGCGGAGAGCCCGCGCGGCTGCTCCATGGTCAACGCCTACGCCGAACTCGCCGACCCAGAGCACCCCGGCCGGGCCGTGGCCGAGGAGCAGAAGCGGTGGCTGCGCGCCCTGTACGCCGACCTCGCACGGCAGGCGGACGCCCGCGAGCCCGGCAGGCTCGGCGACAGCCTGGCCATGCTGCACGAGGGGGCCGTCCTCACCCGCACCGTCACCGGCGTGCCCGACGCCGTCCGCACCGCCCGGGCCGCCGCCGACACCCTGCTCACCGCCCACGGGGCGCCCTGATCCGGGGCGGGCCGGGACCGGGTCAGAGGTATCCCAGGCGGGACAGCTCCAGTCCCGCCGCCTCCACCACGTCCGCGTGCTGGTCCCGGGACAGCCGCTCCCGCCACACCCCCACCCGCCAGGAGCGCTCGATCAGCAGTTCCGTCGCCGACACCCGGACCCCGGTGAACTCCCGCAGCCGCTTGGCGGTCTGCACCTCGCCGCCGTGCAGGTCCTCGTAGCGCAGCGTCAGCAGCCGGTCGGTGTCGATGCCGCGCCGCAGCGCCGCCGACATGCGCACCGCGCCCCGCCAGCGCATCGCGCACTTGGCCTCCACCGAGCCCTCCCCGAACGCCTCCAGGTCGGAGGGGTCCTCCAGCCCGAAGAAGTGGTTGGGGAACTCGTGGTCCAGCTTCGCGAAGCTCGGCTTGAGCCAGGCCAGCGACCGCTCGTCGTCCAGCATCTCCGCGATGACGTCCCGCCCGTCCCTGATGAGCTGTACGAACAGGGCGTCGGGGAAGGCCGCCTGCAGGGCCCGGGCGCTGAACAGCAGGTCCGGGCTGGCGTCACCGTAGCGGGTCACCTGCGGGCTGTGCTCGCACGGCTCGGCTGCGGCCCGGGCCGGCACCCGCTCCCAGCGCCCCGCGCAGCGCGGGCAGGTCAGCGGGGTCAGCTGCCAGGACTCGGCGCAGGCCTCGCGCAGGAGGCTGGCCGTGCCCGAGACCTTCTCCAGGGCCAGCGAGGGTCTTCGGGCGACGGCGTACACGGCGTTGAGCACGCCGGAGGAGCCCGCGCTCATGTGGAACCCGGGAGCACGGGACAGGGCGCGGGCGATCTCGGGGACACCGGAGTGGGGAGCGCCCAGAAGGAAGACGGGGCGCTGCACCTTGGTCCCGTTGACCACGAGGATGTAGGACGGCTGCTTCATGATCGTGCTGATTTTCGCACCCTTTGCCCTTCTCGTGTGCATCGGAGGGTGTCGGACCTGCGCGCCTTCGCGTGCTTTCCGAGGCTAGGGTGTTCAGGGGGTGCACGGGGCCGCCCACCACCAAGCCGAAGGAAAGCCGACACCAAGTCGCCGCAAGATCGAGGTAGGGCCGCGATGACGACAGACTCCCCAGCGTTCGCCGATCCCCAGGCGTTCGAGCGGGCCGCCGAACTCCTGGAGGCCGCGGACCGTATCACGGTCCTCACCGGCGCGGGCGTGTCCACCGACTCCGGCATCCCCGACTTCCGCGGGCCCCACGGCCTGTGGACCACCGACCCCGACGCCCAGGCCCAGTCCGACATCACCATCTACATGGGCGACGTGGACGTCCGCCGCCGGGTGTGGTCCCAGCGCCGGGCCCACCGGGTGTGGGACGCCGAGCCCAACGCCGCCCACCGCGCCCTGGCCGACCTGGAGCGCACCGGGCGGCTGCGCGCGCTCATCACCCAGAACATCGACGGCCTGCACCAGCGCGGCGGGGTGTCCGACGAGCGTGTGGTGGAGGTCCACGGGACGATGCTGTGGGTGCGGTGCATGTCCTGCGGGCTGCGCACCCCCACCCCCGAGGTGCTGGCCCGGCTGGACGAGGAGTCCGACCCGCGGTGCGTGGAGTGCGGCGGCATCCAGAAGTCGGACACGATCTCCTTCGGCCAGAACCTGGACCCCGACGTCATCCTGGCGGCGACGCACGCCACCCGCGACTGCGACGTGTTCCTGGCGGTCGGCACGTCGCTGACGGTCCACCCGGTGGCGGGGCTGTGCGACATGGCGATGATGGCGGGGGCCTCGCTGGTCATCGTCAACGGCGAGGAGACGCCCTACGACGACTTCGCCTCGGCGGTCGTGCACGACTCCATCGGGAGGGTGCTGCCCGCCCTGGTGGCGCGGGTGACGGCGGCCGCGTCCCGCTGACCCGGCCGGCCGGCGGGCGCACGGGGCGGCCGCCCGCCGGGGCGCGTCCGGCGGGCGCCCGCGCGGTCCGGCGCCCGCGCCCGCAGTGCCGCGCTCCGCGCCCCCTGCTGTGCTCCGCCGCGCAGGCGCGGCGGAGACGCGGCGGCGGCCCGGCGGTTTCCCGGGGACGACCGGCGACGGCCGGACCCGGGTCCGGCCGCCGCGCGGTGCCGCGGGGCCCGGTGACCGCGAGCCGGGCCGCTCCGCCGGGCAGGGCTCAGCGCAGGTGGGCGTGCACCCGTGTGCGCCTGCCCCGCACCGGGTTCTCCTGGTCGACGATGGCGACGATCCGCCGCACCGTCCCGTCCGGGAGGAAGCCCGGCGGGAACATCTCCAGCACGGGCGAGACGGTGTCCTTCGCCAGCCGGTTCCCCGAGACCACGGAGCCGACCCCCTCCAGGTACTCCCGGACCACGCGCCGCAGGGGCGAGTACTCCGCGTCGTCCGCCGTGCCGGGCCAGCGCAGGTCCTCGGCGGCCTGCCGCAGCACCAGCAGCTCCATGCGGCCCAGCTGGGTCGAGGTGAGCAGGCGCCGGTAGGCGTCCATGCGGCCCTCGGGGTCGACGTGGGGCGGGGACAGGCGCAGCTTCAGGATCTCGTGCGGCTCCAGCCAGGCGCTGCCGCCGTCGGGGTCCAGGAACCAGGCCCCCAGGTCGCCGTGCACCTCGCCGAGGTAGGGGAGCAGGCCCAGGACCAGGCGGGCCCCGCCGCCGTTGACGCGCATGGAGGCGGAGCGCAGCATCCGGGAGACCGCCCGGTCGAACGAGATGGTCATCCTGTAGGGGTCGTAGACGTCGGGGGCGACCTCCACGTCGGTGTGCAGCTCGTACCCGACGCACTCGCCGACGTTCACCGGGTCGCCCTCCTCCCGGCACAGCACGCTGCGGCTGTCCTTCCGGGACCAGGACTCCAGGTGGCGCAGCCGCACGGTGTCCAGCACGCTGAACCACTCCGGGTTCTGCAGCGAGCGCCAGACCCCCACCGCGTTGCGCCACTCCTGGAGCGGCTCCGCCGGGGCCGGGAACAGCTCCCGCAGGTCCACCGGGTCGTCGACCTCGCGCACCAGGACCAGCAGCACGATGAGGTTCGCCGTGTAGTTGGCCTGCCTGACCGTGACCGGCAGGCGCTCGGGCTCGAAGTCGGCGTAGGAGCGGTTGGCCGCCGGGAACGGCGCCTCCCGGAACAGCTCCACGAGCAGGTCCGCGTAGTCCCCGCGCAGCCCCGGGTCGTCGGCGAACCGCCGCTCCAGCAGCTCCAGAAGGAAGTCCGGGACCTTCTCCCGGCCGGGCAGGCACGCGAACGACAGCAGCGCGTACAGCTCCCCGTCGTCGACGCGCCTGGCCCGTCCGCGCCGCCGCGAGACCCGCGAACGGGAGGCGTCCAGCTCCTCCAGGGCGGCCACCACGGCGCGGGCCACCAGGTACTCGCCGAAGGTGGCGTGCAGGAACTCGAACACGCTCGCCGTCCCGTCCCCGGACCGGGCCCGTGCCTCGTGGACGAAGAAGAACCGGCCGAGCACCTGGTGGGCCGGGTCGATCCGGCCGTGCAGCCCCGCGTCGTCGGGGTCCAGGGCGGCGTCGGGCAACAGCACCTCCAGGTCGCGCTCCAGCTCCTCGGCGCTCACGTGCTGCCGCCGCCGGGTGAACATCGCCAGCGCCGCCACCTCCAGGCGGCGCAGCTCGCCCTCCACCGCCTCGGCGAGGTCCTCCCGGCCCAGTCCCGAGTGGTGCTTGTCCACCTCCCTGCGGGCGAACATGGCGAGCAGCCGCTCGTACAGCTCCCCCTGCGTGAGGTGCCGGTCGGTGCGGCGCAGCGCGCCGTCCTCGGCGTCGTAGATGAGCAGCATCATCAGCAGCAGCGGCTGTTCGGCGAGGTCGCGGTAGCGCAGCACCGCCTCGGTGGTCAGCGCCCCGTCCGCGCCCGCGTGCCGGGCGTTGGCCCGGTTCCACGTCCCCACCAGGCGGCCGATCCGCGCCTCGTCGAAGGGTTCGAGCCTGATGACCGTGGTGCCCCGGGGGAAGCGGGCGCGGTCGGCGACGACGGTGCGGGTGGTGACGATGACGACCACGGGCAGGCCCATGGCCTCCTGCTGCTGCTGGAACTCCTGGACGCGTTCGAGGTAGTCGGAGCGGTCGACGCCGGTGGCCTGGAGGAGTTCGTCGAAGCCGTCCAGGATGATCACCGGCAGCGCCCCGTCGGCGGAGTCCGCCAGCTCCCGCCACGACACCCGGGTGTGCAGGGACGCGGCCAGGCCCTCCTCGATCTGCATGTGGATGGGCGAGTTGGGGCTCACCGCGCGCAGCTCCACCCGCACGGGCAGGAAGTCGGCGGCGGGCAGCCGGGCGGCCAGCACCTCCGTGAACTTGGACTTGCCCGCGCCGGGGTGGCCGAGCACCACGGTGGGCCGGTCGGTGGCGTCGGGGTGGGTCAGGTGGGCGGCGATGAACGCCCCCAGGTCGTCGACCGGCGGGTGCAGCCCCCACCAGTCCTCGGAGGAGGGGACGGCGTTCGCGGTGATGACCGCGACGCGCCCTCGCGGGGGGACGTAGGCGTCGGCCAGCGAGGGCAGCACCAGCCCGGCGGGGACGTCGGAGGCTCGCAGCACGGGGCGCTCCAGCACCGCCCGGTGGGCGGCGAACAGCTCCTCGCGGCGCCGGTCCACGGTGCGCTCCGAGGCGACGGTGGCCAGCAGGCGGCGCAGCTCGCCCAGCCCCTCGTCGACGGCGGCGCGGGTGCGCTCGTGCTCGCGCTCGTGCGCCCACAGGGCGAACTCGGGGACCTCGGCGGCGAGGGTGCGGTGCAGCTCCCCGTAGCGCTCGGCCGACCGGCGGCCCAGCTCCCCGCCCACGGCCGCCAGCAGGGGATGGGCGGGGGAGTCGAGGCCGTGCCCGCGGGCCGCGGCCACCCGCGGCACCGCGTTCTGGAAGGCCTCGGCCAGGCCGTGGAAGTACTCCTGGCGGGCGAGTTCCTCCGCCTGGAGCGCGGGCGCGGGCGCCCCGGCGGCCTCAGGCCCCGCCCCGGCCCCCGCCCCGGCGCCCGCGGCCTCCAGGGCCGGCCGGGGGGAGCCGAGGTTCCAGTGGTCGGGAAGGGCGGCCCGGCCTGGCTGACCGGGCGACAGCAGGGGCTCGAACAGGCCCGCCCGGTCCTGGGCGGAGAACCCGAGTTCGTCCAGGGAGAGCGGGGCGTCGGCGGCCTCCCACACCTCGTCCAGGGCCTCCAGGAAGGCGACCGCCGCGAGGATGCGCTCGGCGGCGAGGATGCGCTCGGTCCGGGTCAGGCGGCTCTCGCCCCGGAGGTGGTCGCGGATGCCCTGCACGGCCTCGCGTCCCTTGCTCACCAGCAGGCTCCGCAGCCCGAACAGGTCGGGGACGCCGAGCATGCCCAGGCCGCCGTCGGCGATCCGCTCGGCCAGGTCCCAGGCGTCGGAGTCCTTCTTGCCGAGGATCTTCAGTGCGTCCGCGTAGGAGAGCTTCTTCGCCACGTTCGGGGACCTTCCGTCGTCGGGGTGGAACAGCGGGGCGGTGGGGGTGCGGGCCGGCGGGTCAGCGCTCCCCGCCGCCGGGAGAAGCGGTGACGGTGTGCGTGCCGCCTTGGCCCCGCAGCCTCGCCGCCATGAGAGGGGCGCTCGTGAGCTCGAGGATGTGTTCCACCGTCTCGCTCGGGAGGAAGGGTACGGGGAACGATTCCAGGACCCACCGCATGGATTCCCATGACACGGGGATCTCGGAGGAGACAGAGCGGACACCGTTCAGATAGCCCACGATCGTGCGGCGCAGCGGCTCGGTGTCCATGCCGCCCCGGACGGACCACCACGCGTCTTCGGCGGCCTGACGCAGCAGGAGGAGTTCGAGCCGCCCGAGTGAACGAGTGGAGAGCAGCCTGCGGTAGCCGACCAGTCGGGCCTTCGGGTCCGATTCCGGTGTTTCCAGGCGCAGTCGGAGTGTCTCGTGCATCTCGAGCCACGACCGCCCGTCCTTCGGGTCCACGAGCCAATCGCCCGGGTCCCCGGAGATCCGGGCGAGGTAGGGGAGGGCTCCCAGGACCGTGCGTGCGTTGGTGCCGTTGACGCGCATGGAGATGGAGCGCAGCATCCGCGACGCGGTCGAGGCGAACGGAACGGTCACCCGGTAGGGGTCGAGCACGTCCGGCGGCAGGTCCACGTCCGTGTACAGCTCGAAGCCGATGCACTCCCCGGCGTTCACCTCCTCACCCTCATCACGGACGACGACCGTGCGCCGCCGGTCCCCGTCCCAGGAGTCCAGGTGCTTCACCCGCACCGAACGGAGGAAGGCGAACCATTCCGGGCTCTGCAGCGTGCGCCACAGGTTCGCCGCGTTGCGCCATTCCGCCAGGGGATTGGACGCTTCCGGGAACAGTTCACGCAGGTCGGTCGGCTCCTCGCGCACCAGGGTCAGCAGCACGACGAGGTTCGCCGTGTAGTTCGCCTGCCGGATGGTGACCGGCAGCCGCTGGGGCGCGTAGTCGCCGTGGGAGCGGTCGACCGGGGGGAACGGGGCCTCGCGGAACAGGTCGGTGAGCAGCCGGGCACAGCCCGACCGTGCTTCCGTCCCCCGCGGGAACCTCTTCTCCAGCTCCTCGGCCAGGAAGTCCGTGATCTTCTCCCGGCCGGGCAGGCACGCGAACGACAGCAGCGCGTACAGCTCCCCGTCGTCGGCCCCCTGCGCCGATCCGCGCCGGCGCCGCGCGAGCGACCGGGTCTCGGTCAGGTAGTCCAGCGCCGCGACCACGGCGCGGGCCACCAGGTACTCGCCGAAGGTGGCGTGCAGGAACTCGAACACGCTCGCCGTCCCGTCCCCGGTCCGGGCCCGTGCCTCGTGGACGAAGAAGAACCGGCCGAGCACCTGGTGGGCCGGGTCGATCCGGCCGTGCAGGCCGGGGGCGGCCGCGTGGTGGACGCCCCCCGGCATCAGGACCTCCAGGTCCCGGTTCAGTTCCCCGGCGGTCACGTGCTGCCTGCGCCGGGTGAACATCGCCAGCGCCGTGACCTCCAGGCGGCGCAGCTCCTCCTCGACCGCCCGGTCGAAACCGTCCCGGTCGAGCGAGGCCCGGTGCTTGCGCACCTCGCGTTCGGAGAACGCGGTGAGCAGCCGCTCGTACAGCTCTCCCTGCGTGAGGTGCCGGTCGGCGCGGCGCAGCGCGCCGTCCTCGGCCTCGTAGAGGAGCAGCATCGCCAGGAGCAGCGGCTGCTCGGCCAGGTCGCGGTAGCGCAGGAGCACCTCGGTGGTCAGCGCCTCCAGGGGGCCTCCGGGCCGGGTGTTCGCCGTCCTCCACGCCTGGAGGAACCGGTCGATCTGGACTTCGTCGAAGGGTTCGAGCTTGATGACCGCGGTCCTGTGGGGGAAGCGGGCGCGGTCGGCGACCACGGTGCGGCTGGTGACGATGACGACCACGGGCAGGCCCATGGCCTCCTGGTACCGCTGGAACTCCTGGACCTGTTCGAGGTAGTCGGAGCGGTCGACGCCGGTGGCCTGGAGGAGTTCGTCGAAGCCGTCCAGGATGATCACCGGCAGCGCCCCGTCGGCGGAGTCCGCCAGCTCCCGCCACGACACCCGGGTGTGCAGGGACGCGGCCAGGCCCTCCTCGATCTGCCGGGGGATCGGGGCGTTGGGCGGGACGGAGCGCAGCTCCACCCTGATCGGCAGGAAGTCCGACGGCGGCAGCTGCGCGGCGAGCATCTCGGTGAACTTGGACTTTCCGGAACCCGGGTGCCCGAGGATGACGGTCGGGGCCTCCGTGCCGCGCGGGTGGACGAGGCGGGCGGAGATGAACCCCGCGATGTCGTCCGTGACGTCGATGTCCGACCACCACTTCTCGGAGGAGGGGACCGCGTCGCCCCCGTCCACGGTGATGCGGCCGCGCGGCGGGATGTACGCGTCCGCGAGCGTGGGCAGGACCAGGCCCCTGGCGGGTCCGCCGTCCGAGGGCAGGACCGGCCGGTGCAGGACGCTCCGGTAGAGGGCGGAGAGTTCCGCCCGCCGCCGCTCCACCGGGCGGTCCGAGGCGATCGACTCCAGCAGGCGGCCCACCTCGGCCAGGCCGGTGTCCAGCCTGTCCCGGGTACGGGTGTGTTCCAGCTCGTGCGCCCACATCGCGAACTCGGGTATGTCGGCCGTGAGCGCCCTGCGGTGCTCTCTGTAGCGGAGTTCGGTCGCCCGGGCCAGGTGCGCCTTAAGGAAACGGAGGCCGCCGTGGTTCACGTCGGTGATCCCGTGGGCCTCGGACACGGACAGGCCCACGACCATCGACAGGAAGTCGTCCCGCAGCGCCTCGAAGCGGATGAGGTTCTTCAGGGACGTGTACCCGGAGTAGTCGAACTCCACCCCGGGTTCCGGTTCGGGAGAGGTCCGCAGCACGACGGGTGCGGACGAGCGGCCCAGAGCCCGCTCGGAGAAGGCGGCCTGTTCCTCGGCGGTGATCTCCAGGTCCGAGAACGGGAACGGCATCCCGGCCTGCTCCCAGGCCTCCTCCACCGCCTCGAAGAAGGAGACGACGACCAGGATCCGCTCGGCGGCCAGGATCTTCTCCGTCCGGGACGACCGGCTCTCGCCCCTGAGCTTGCCCCGCACCCCCTCCAGCGCCCTGCGGCCCCCGCCCACCACCATGCTCCTGATGCCGAACAGGTCCGGCACCCCCAGCGCCCTCAGTCCTCCGTCGGCCAGTTTCTCGGCCATGTCCAGGACCTCGGAGTCGTTCTTTCCCAGGATCTTCAGGGCATCCGCATAGGACAGCTGCTTGGCCACGTCCGGGGGACCTTTCCGTCGTCGGGGGGCGGAACACGGGTCGGACCCGGCACCGGGGGTCGGTGCCGAGTCCGCAGGTCGACAGGGGTACGGGTTGTGGGGGATGTACGCGAGGGGGCGCGGGCGGCGGGGCCTAGGTCAGGCTCCAGTCCACCGGGTCGGCGCCCTGCTCCTTCAGCATCTCGTTGGTGCGGCTGAACGGCTTGGAGCCGAAGAACCCGTTGCGCGCCGACATCGGGCTGGGGTGCGCCGACTCCACGCACGGAACGCCCGGCATCAGCGGGCGCAGGTCGCGCGCCTGGCGGCCCCACAGGATGGCCACCAGCGGCCCGCCGCGCTCGGCCAGCGCCCGGATGGCCTGGTCGGTGATGGCCTCCCAGCCCTTGCCCTTGTGGGAGGCGGGCGAACCGGGCTGCACCGTCAGGACCCTGTTGAGCAGAAGCACGCCCTGCTCCGTCCACGGGGTGAGGTCCCCCGTGCTCGGGATCTCCAGACCCAGGTCGTCGTGCATCTCCTTGTAGATGTTCTTCAGGCTCGCGGGCGGGCGCACCCCGGGGGCGACGGAGAAGCTCAGCCCCACCGGGTTGCCGGGCGTGGGGTAGGGGTCCTGGCCCACGATGAGCACGCGCACGTCGTCGAACGGCTGCTGGAACGCGCGCAGGACGTGTTCGCCGGCGGGCAGGTACGTGCGCCCCTCGGCGACCTCCTTGCGGAGGAAGTCACCCATGGCGGTGATCTGCGGCGCGACCGGCTCCAGGGCCTTCGCCCACCCGGCTTCCATGATTTCGTTGAGGTCCTTGGTGGCCATGGCCAGAACACTAGCGCTCGGCGGCGACATCCACGGCCCTTCCGGTCGACCGGCCCCGAGCGGACGGCCGGAGTACGCCGGGTCGCGGACGGGGCGCTCAGCCGAGGGCCCGCAGATCGGCACTCGCTTCCCGGAGGTAGTCGTGGACCGCTCTTTCAGGCACACGGTAGGAACGGCCGACCCTGACGGCGGGCAGTACACCGCTGTGCACCATGCGGTACACCGTCATTTTCGACACTCGCATGATGGCGGCGACCTCGGCGACGGTCAGAAACCGGACCGCTTCCAGCGGGGGCCGGGAATCCGGTCGCGGTCGCGCGGGCCGATCGCCCAGCGTCGGTACCGGTGCCGGAACCCGATCGTCCAGGTCCTGGATCTGAGCGGCGAACGACTCGACCCAGGGCCGGATCTGTGCGTCCGCCACCGCTCCCTCCTCGGTGAGCGCCTCCAGCACGGCCTCGGTGTCGAGGGGACGCTGGAGGGTGAGTACCTCGACGCCGACAGGGCGGCCGTCGGAGGAGTGATCGATGAGAAAGCCCCCGTGATCGACGGTCTTCTCCACCTGGATGTCATCGAGGGTCAGATACCCGGCATCGGCTTCCTGGTCGATGGTGATATTCCGGTCCGTGTCCCTTGCCATGCAAGTCAACCTACCTCCACCACACTCTTGATCACAGGGTTCTCCGTCCCCAAGGTCGTGTCCTTGACAGCGATATAGATCTTGCGCCCGTCCGTGGTCCGTCCGTACAACTTGTAGGAACGGTTCTCGGGGTCGTAGACCTCGTCCATCGGACGTTGGAGAACGGTCCGGACGTCCTCCTCGGTGATACCCCTTCGTCGCATCCTCGCGCGCAGGTGATCTGTGAAACGCGGCGGCATCAGCTCTCGTCCTCCGCCGTCACACTGAGCGGCCGGTGCGCCTGTGCTGCTCCGACCCTGGCGACGACCCGCCAGGTGCCGACCTCATCGATGACCACTCGTAGAGTGCGGGCCCAAAGCCGATTCCCATGGGGAGCCGATCCGGTGAGCGCATCGCTCAGACTCAGCGCCGAACTCCCCGAAGGGCGCAGGACTTCCAGTCTGAGATGGTCGTCCTCGTCCTTCCCGGCGAGCGTTGCGGCAGCAACAGGAATGAGCGCGGCTCCCAGGTCGACCGTCGTCGGCAGACGTGTGACGGTGAGAGCGCGCAGGGCGGGATCCCTGATCGAGAGGACATCCCCGTCCAGGCCTACTTCGACTCCCAGGAGCAGCACGAGATCCGGCGGCGACATGGCCATATCGCGTTTCATGTGAACCGACGATAGAGACGTAGGGCGTCGACCGGGGGCGGAACGGCACGATCTCCTCATGCGGACTGGCATCCCCGGCCACGGATGCGCAGGGGGTCAGGCCCTGGGCCGGTCCCGTTTGGCCAGGCCGTGCCAGCGGCGCAGGTGGGCGGCCACGCGCACGGTCTCGGGGGACTCCTCGCCGAACACCCGCACGTGCCGCGCCACCAGCTTCCGGTACCGGCGGGCCGCCTCCGCGGGATCGCCCGCATGCCCCAGGTAGGCCGCCTGGTAGTGGCAGGCCCGCAGCGTCGTCGGGTGGTCGGCGCCCAGCACCCGCTCCAGCTCCGGGACCAGCTCGTCGAGCACCTCCACCGCCCGGCCCGGATCGCCCGCCTCCCCGGTCTCGAACGCCAGGTACAGCCGGGTGGTGAGCACCCGCTCGGCGTCGGGGCCGTACACGGCGGCCAGGTCCGGCACCAGCTCGGCGTGCACCCGGGCGGCCCTGGCGTGGTCGCCCGCCCGGCCCGCGTTGGTCGCCAGGTAGTAGCGCACCGTCAGCGTCTCCGGGTGCCGGGGGCCGTGCACCCGCAGGATGTCCGGCAGCAGCGCCTCCATCGAGTCCGCCGCCCGCGCGTGCGCGCCGCCCTTGCCCGTCAGGTACGCCTCCCGGCGCCGGGCCCGCAGCGTCTCGGGGTCGTCGGGGCCGAACACCGCGCGCAGCCGGGGCAGCAGCGGACGCAGCTGCGCCGCCGCCTCCGCGTACCGGCCCTCGCCCGCGGTCTCCTGGGCCCGCTCCACCAGGAGCCGCAGCTCGGACCGGTCCTCGCCGCGGGCGGCGCGCGGCCGGGGCGCCTCCGCCTCCTGCGTGTAGGGGCGGGTCCTGGGGACCGGCAGGGATCCCCCGGTGTCGGGGCCGACCGCGGGGCGCGAGGGCCGGGGCACCGCGAAGGGGGCCAGCCGCTCGCGCACCTCCTCGGCGGAGGCCGGGCGGTCCTCCGGCCGCTTGGCGAGCAGCGCGTCCACCAGCTCGGCCAGCGGGCCGGGCAGCTCCGGGTTCACGGACGCCACGGGACGGGGGTTCTCCCTCAGGTGCCTGCGCAGCACCGCCAGCGGGTCGTCGCCGGAGAAGGGGGGCTCGCCGGTGAGCATCTGGTACAGGATCGCGCCCAGCGAGTACAGGTCGCCCGCCCGGCCCACCCGCTCGCCCCGCACCTGTTCGGGGGCCATGTACAGGGGGGTGCCCAGCACCCGGCCCGTCTGGGTGAGGCGGCGGCTCTGCTCCGACGCCGTGAGCGCCGCGATCCCGAAGTCCAGGACCTTCAGGGTGCCGCCGTGCAGCTGTTCGGGCTCGCCGACCACCATGAGGTTGGCGGGTTTGACGTCGCGGTGCACGATCCCCGCGGAGTGCGCGGCGCCCAGCCCGGCGGCGGCCTGGGACACCAGGTCGGCGGCGCGTTCGATGGGGAAGGTGGAGGCCCCGCGCAGCACGTCCGCGAGCGGGCGTCCGGCGACCAGCTCCATCACCGTGTACACCGAGCCGTCGGACTCCTGGCCGAAGTCGTGCAGGATGACGATGTTCGGGTGGCCGGCCAGGCGCGCGGTCACCCGCGCCTCCCGGCGGAACCGGGCGGCGGCCTCGTCGGAGCCGCCCCGCCCGGCGCGCACCAGCTTGACCGCGACCGGGCGGTCCAGGAGGTCGTCGACGCCCCGCCACACCTCGCCCATGCCGCCCCGGCCCAGGAGGGAGAGCAGACGGTAGCGGCCCCCCAGCACCCGTACGTCGGCCATGCCCGTCCCTCACCGTCCCGGTCCGCTCGCCGCTCCCACGGCCGTTCACGGCCATAGGGGCCGTACAGGGCGTAAGAGTACAGTTGTCCGCGTTAATGTGGTCCCCTGTGCCCGCGGGCCGAACCCCCGCCGTCGCGGGCGGTGTCGCAGCCCCCATGTGGAATCGAGTACCACAGCCGTGAGCCTGAGTCTCTACGTCGGTCCGGACTCCCAGCCGGACAAGTACCGCCTGGTCCGCTCCGTGGGGCGCGGCGGTGAGGCGACCCTCTACCTGGCGGAGGTGACCCTGGCGGGGCAGACGGAACCGGTCGTGGTCAAGGCGCTGAACGCCGACATCACCGCCGACTCCGCGCAGTTCTCCGAGCTGAGCGCCCGCTGGGCCGAACAGGCCGAGCTGCTGCGCTTCATCAACCGGCTCGGGGTCGTGGGGGTCCGCGAACACTTCGAGGGCGCGCCGGAGCACCCGCAGGGGCACGCGGGGGAGCGGTCCGACCGCTGCCTGTACCTGGTGATGAACCACATCGACGGGCTGGACCTGCGCGACTGGCGGGCCGAGCACGCCCGGGAGGGGGTGCGCGGGCAGCGGGAGGTGCTGCGGTACCTGGAGCAGGTCGCCCAGGTGCTGGACATGCTGCACGCGGGGCGGGCCACGCCGTCCAGACGGCCGGTGGTGCACGGCGACCTGTCACCGGGCAACGTCATGATCGACGCGGACGGCCAGGCGACCCTGGTGGACTTCGGGCTGAGCCGGATCGCGGCGCGGCACATGACGGCGCGGCCGTGGTTCACGCCGGGGTACGCGGCGCCGGAGATCTTCAGCGGGGAGTACAGCCCCGCCACGGACCGCTACGCGTTCGGCGCGGTCGCGTTCTACGCCCTGACGGGGGAGGACCCGCCGACCGCCCCGGAGCAGCTGCGCGAGCGCTTCACGGCGCTGCCGCTGCTCGCCGGGGCCGAGGAGCGCACCCGTGCCCTGGTGGCGTCGATGTTCTCGGCCGAGCCGTCCGAGCGGCCGGAGGCCTCGGAGTGGGTGCGGGCGCTGCGCACGCTGGCCACGTCCGTGCCGTGGACGGGGCCGGGAGGGGAGCCGGCCGTGGCCGCGGGGGACCCGGGCACCTCCGCCGTGTTCGCGGCGTCCCTGTTCACCGGCGCCGCACCGTCCGCCGACCCCGTTCCCGAGCAGGACACCGGCGCCACCACCGGGTCCGGCTCCTCGGTCCTCCCGCAGGGCCCGGCCGTCGCGGGCCCTCCGCCGGAGAGCCTCCCCGTCCCGGACCGCGCACCCGCCTCCGGCGGTACCGGCGACGGGTCCGCCCCGTCCGCCGAGGCCGGTGGCACGGACGCGACGGTCGTCCTGTCGCCGCCGTCCGGTGCCGGCGCGCCGGTCCCGGGTGATGGTGCTTCCGGTGTGCCGGGTGCGGTGTCCGCCGGTGCCGCTGGTGGTCCGGACGGAGCATCCGTCCCGGGCACCGCCGCCGGTGGGGACACGGACGCGACGGTCGTCCTGCCGCCGCCGTCCGGTGCCGGCGCACCTGTTCCCGGTGACCCGCAGGCCTCGGGTGACTCCTCTCCCGACTCCTCTGGCGCGGTGTCCTTCGGCGCCCCGGGCGCCGCCCCCGCCTCTCATGGCACGGCCGCCTCCGGCGGCGCGGCGGCACCGGGTTCCCCGGAGGGGAACGCCGACTCCGACGCACCGCAGAACTCTTCGGCGGCTGCGGACGGCGCCCGGGACCCCGGCGCGACCGCCGTCCTGCCCCCGGACCCGGGGGCCGGGACACCTGCGGCCGGGACGCCTTCGGCGGGCGGGCGGGAACCCTCCGACACGGAGGCCACCGCCGTCCTTCCCGGGGACGGCCCCGGGGTCGAGGACATGCCGCACCGCCCGGTCGGCGGAATGCGCGGGCGCCCCGCCCAGCAGCGCCCCGACCCGGCTCCCGCCCAGCCGGGCACCCCGCCCGCCCCCTCCGCCCCTCAGCCCCGCCGCCCCGTCGGACCCACGCCGCCCGGCGGCATGGCGCGCCCGCCGATGCCGCGGCCCGGATCCGCACCCCTGCGCTCCGGCCCGGCGCACTCCGGCCCCGCCTACGGTCCGCCGCCCGTGCAGTCCCGGCCCGCCTGGGGGCCGCCGCCTCCCCCCGGGTCCACCGGCGCCTTCCCCGCCTACGGGCACCCGCCCGCCCCCGAGCCGCCCGCCGAGAGGAGGAAATCGCGCAAGCCCCTGTTCGTCGGGCTGGCCGCCTTCGCCGTCCTCTGCATGATCGGCGGCTCCGCCCTCACCTACGTGGTGATGGACCGCGGCCTGCCCTTCCTGTCGGACGGCCCCCGACAGGTCGCCGCCGACGCCTCCGACGAGCCGCCCGCCGCCGAGGCCGAGGAGGAGGCCCCGCCGATGGCCGCCGCCCCCGGCGAGTCCCCCAAGGGCGACGCCTCCGCGCCCGACACCGGCTCCGGCGACCCCGGCGCCCCCGCACCCGGGGACACCACCCTGCTCACGCAGCTGGCCATCGTCGACAACCACGCGCAGTACTGGCTCCCCGACACCGGCCGGGCCGAGCTGAACGGCGAGGCCCACACCCGGGCGCTCGTCTCCACCGGCTGCGGTGACGGCTACAACCCCTGCACCGGCTGGGCCGAGTACAACCTCGGCCGCAAGTGGTCCGCCTTCACCGCCACCATCGGCGTCGACGACACCTCCAGCGCCTCGGCCACCACCACCTTCACCGTCCTCCTGGACGGCGAGCCCGAGGTCACCGAGACCCTCCGGCTGGGCGAGACCCTGGACATCGAGGTCGACGTGCGCGACGTCCTGCGCCTGCGCATCCAGGTGGAGAGCGACGACGACGGAGTCCTCCCCGTCTGGGCCGACCCCACCCTCACCGCCTGACGGGAGCCGCCGGACCGGTGGGCCCGGTGCCGTCGGCGGGCGGGCGCCTCCGCGCCGCGACCGCGGGGCCCGGCGGCCGCCGGAGCTCTCGGTGGCCGACCCGTGCCCCCTGCGGGTCGGCCGGGAGGCCGGGGGCGGGGGACCGGACCGCTGAGGTGCGGCCCACCCGTCCCCGCGCACCGGTGCCCCGCCCCCGGCACCGGCCGGCCGCGGGGCACCTCCGCGCACTCCTACTCGGCGCGCCAGCCGCCCTGGCGGTCGGCCAGGTTCAGCGCCGTCGTCACCAGCGGCACGTGACTGAACGCCTGCGGGAAGTTCCCCACCTGCCGCCCCAGCCGCGGGTCCCACTCCTCGGCCAGCAGCCCCACGTCGTTGCGCAGCGCCAGCAGCCGCTCGAACAGCTCCCGGGCCTCCTCCTGGCGCCCGATGGACAGCAGCGCGTTCGCCATCCAGAAGCTGCACGCCAGGAACGCACCCTCGTCGCCCGGCAGCTGGTCGGCGGAGTTCTCCAGGTCCGTGCGGTACCGCAGCACGAACCCCTCCACCATCAGGTCCTTGCGCACCGCCTCGATGGTCCCGATCACCCGCGGGTCGTCATAGGGCAGGAACCCCACCTCGGGGATGAGCAGCAGCGCCGCGTCCAGCTCCTTGCTGCCGTAGTACTGCGTGAACGTGTTGCGCTGCGGGTCGTACCCGTACTCGCACACCTCGGCGTGGATGGTGTCGCGCAGGGCCTTCCACCGCTCGATGGGGCCCTCCTTGCCGAACTCCTCGATGCTGCGCACCGCCCGGTCGGCCGCCACCCACGCCATCACCTTGGAGTGCACGAAGTGCTGGCGCGGCCCGCGCACCTCCCACAGGCCCTCGTCGGGTTCGTCCCAGCACCACTCCAGGTAGTTGACCAGGGACCGCTGCAACCCCCACAGGTAGTCGCCGCCCCGGATGCCGGTGCGCCGCGCCAGGTGCAGCACGTCCATGACCTCGCCGTACACGTCCAGCTGGTACTGGCCGACGGCGGCGTTGCCGATGCGCACCGGCCGCGACGCCTCGTACCCGGGCAGCCAGTCGGCCTCCCACTCGGTGAGCCGCCGCTCGCCCCGGATGCCGTACATGATCTGCATGAGCTGGGGTTCGCCCGCGACCGCCCGCACCAGCCACTCGCGCCAGGCCAGGGCCTCGTCCTTGTACCCGGAGCGGATGAGCGCCTCCAGGGTGATGGTGGCGTCCCGCAGCCAGCAGTACCGGTAGTCCCAGTTGCGGACGCCGCCGATCTCCTCGGGCAGGGAGGTGGTGGGCGCGGCGACGATCCCGCCGGTGGGCCGGTAGGTGAGGGCCTTGAGCACGATGAGCGAGCGGATGACCGCCTCGCGGTAGGGGCCCTCGTAGGTGCACTGGTCCACCCACTTCCCCCAGAACCGCTCGGTGCGCGACAGCGCCTTCTCGGCGTCGAGGTGGTCGGACTCCTCCACCTGGGAGGGGTGCCAGGTCATGACGAAGGGGACCCGCTGCCCGGCGCTGACGTTGAAGGTCGCGTCGTGGGTGAAGTTGTGGCCCTGGAGGCTGACGGGGGTGCTGAGCCAGACCGCGTCGGGCCCGGCTATCGCCACCAGTTCGGTCCCGGCCCGGTGCATCCACGGGACCACGTGGCCGTAGTCGAACCGCAGGCGCAGGACGGTGCTCATGGTGACGGTGCCGCTGATCCCCTCCACGATGCGCACGATGTGCGGCGCGCCGCCGCGGGGCGGCATGAAGTCGATGACCCGCACCGACCCGGTGGCGGTGTCCCACTCCGACTCCAGGATGAGGGTGTCGCCCCGGTAGCGCCGCCGGGTGGCCCGGGGGTCGCCGTCGGCGGGGCGCAGGATCCAGTTGCCGTTCTGCTCGTCGCCCAGCAGCGCGGCGAAGCAGGCGGAGGAGTCGAAGTCGGGCAGGCACGCCCAGTCGATGGAACCGTCGCGTCCGACCAGCGCGGCTGTCTGCATGTCGCCGATCATTGCGTAGTCTTCAATCCAGCCGGGCACGCGGCTCACCCCCATCACGTCGTCACGAGTTCTAGCGGTCGGCGCGGGCACTCTCGCCTCCGGACGGGGGGTGGTGCGGTGCCCCATGGCGGCCCGCTGCGCGCACGCCCGTGTGCACGCCCCGTCGGGGTGCTTCTCCCGGCCCGTTCCGGCGGGGCGGTGCCCACCGCGGGCAGGGGCGCCGTTCGGGTCACGGCCCCTCCCCTCGCGACCAGCTGCCGCCTGCCCCTGTACCCGGGTATGTGCCCAGGTAGGGGCGGCCACAAAGGTCGGCTCGGGAGAGCCGGTCCGAAACGGTCCTTCCGTTCACCGCGGTTCCCCATCTTCCCCCTTCGCCGGGGGGGCGCGCCACCCGCAATTGCACGTGCATCGGAGAGTGCAGAGTGGTATGTCTGCAATTGGGGGAGTTTGTCAGGGCAGAAGTTATGTCGTGGTGATCAACTAATTGAATCGGGGGCACCGACTCCCAGATCGGATCGGTGTTTCCGGGTGGTTCTCGGACATCCGGAACAGGGGGAGGAAGATCTGGCTGAGCGGTCCGATCGCCACCGCGAACACCAGTGTCCCCACACCGACAGTGCCGCCCAGCAGGAATCCGGTGATGACCACGGTCACCTCGATCACGGTGCGGGCCGTGCGCACCGACAGCCCCCGGGCCGCCAGGCCGGTCATGATCCCGTCGCGCGGACCCGGCCCCAGCGCGGCGCCGATGTAGTAGCCGGTGGCCAGCGCGCACACCAGGATGCCCAGCGCCAGTTCGGCGACGCGGATCCACAGCACCCCCGTGCCGGGCAGCAGCCAGAGGAAGAGGTCCGCGGTCGCGCCGACCATGACCACGTTGCTCAGGGTGCCGATCCCGGGCTTCTGCCGCAGCGGGATCCACAGCAGCATCAGCAGCGCCCCGATGATGATGGTCCAGGTGCCGATGGACAGCCCCGTGCGCAGGGCCAGTCCCTGGTCGAGCACGGCCCAGGGCATGGCGCCCAGGTCGGACTCGATGAGCAGGGCGATGCTGAGCCCGTACAGGGCCAGGCCGATGTAGAGCCGCACCAGGCGGCGCAGCCGGGGGCGGGGCAGGGCCGGGGTGATCATCACCCGGCTGAGGAGGGAGGCGCGGGGGTTGGAGGCCGGGGCCGGGGGCCTGTCGGCGGAGGCGGTGGGGTGCGGGAGGTTCAGGGGCTCTGGGGCGTCCGCGGGGGCCGTGGGGGCCGGGGCGTCGGGGTCGCCTGCGGTGTCTGGGCCGCCTGTGGTGTCTGATTCACCTGCGGTGCCTGGGCTGCTCACGGTGCCCGGTCCGCCTGCGGTGCCCGGGTCATCCGCGGTGCCCGGGGTGCCGATGGCTCCTGTGGTACCGGTGGCTCCTGGGATGACGGTGGCTTCTGCGGTGTCTGTGGCACCAGTGGCTTCTGCGGCCTGACCGGGGCCGAACTCGTCGGGGCGGGGGTCGCGCCGTTCGTCCATGGACCCGTCCTTTCAGAGGAAAGGGGGGATCATCGGATCGGACGACGGGGACGTCGCCCGGGCGACACCGCCATCCCCCGTAGTGCAGTGGTGCCACCTCGGTATCCTGGCCCATGTGGCACCGTACTCAAAGTGCCAATTCCAAGAAGTGGCCCCGCGAGGGTGCGCGGGTCCGAGGGGAGCGGCGGTATGGCGACACGACAGGGCGGCGCGGTCCGCACCGCGGAGCGCTCCACGGCGGGGGGCGGCACCCGCCGGATCAACGGACGGCTGCTGGCCCGCCTCATCGGCGAGGCCCCGGTGGAACGCCCCTACTACCTGTCCATCGGCCGCGCCGTCAGCGGCCTGGTGCTGGACGGCCGGGTGCCGACCAACACCCGCCTGCCCGCCGAACGCGACCTGGCCACGGCCCTGGGCGTCAGCCGGAACACCGTCACGGCCGCCTACGCCTGGCTGCGCGACAACCGGTTCCTGGACAGCCGCCAGGGCGCGGGCAGCTGGACCGTGCTCCCCGACGCCGGGGCCGGGGAGCCCTCCCCCTCACCGTTCCTTTCCGGGTCCGCCGAACACATCGACCTGGGCGTGGCCGGGCCCCCGGCGGTGGAGGGGCTGCGCGACGCCGCCTTCCGGGCCGCCGAGCAGCTGGCCGCGCACGTGGGCGGGCTCGGCTACTACCCCCACGGCCTGCCCGAGCTGCGCCACGCCATCGCCCGCCGCTACGTCGAACGCGGACTGCCCACCACCCCCGAGCAGATCTTCGTCACCAACGGCGCCCAGCAGGGCGTGTCCCTGCTCCTGGACCTGCTGGTCCAGCCCGGCGACGAGGTCCTGGTGGAGTCACCCACCTACCCGCACGCCCTGGACGCCGTACGCCGCAGCGGGGCGCGGGTGCGCACGGTCGGCGTGACCCCGCAGGGGTGGGACATGGAGTACCTGGTGGACGCCTTCCGCCAGTGGCGGCCGTCGCTGGCCTACCTCATCCCCGACTTCCACAATCCCACCGGCGCCCTCATGGACGACGACGAGCGGCGGGTTCTGGTGCGCGAGGCGCGCCGGGCCGGGGCCCACCTGGTGGTCGACGAGTCGGTGGCCGAGCTGGCCATCGACTCCGGCGACCTGCCCGCGCCGGTGGCCGCCCACGACACCGACGGCCGGGTCATCACGGTCGGTTCGGTGGGCAAGCTGCTGTGGGGCGGGCTGCGGGTGGGCTGGGTGCGCACCACCCCGCCGATGGTGGCCCGGCTGATGGCGGTGCGCCAGCGCTTCGACCTGGCCGGGGCGGTGCTGGACCAGCTCACCACCACCCACCTGCTCGCCGACGTGATGCGCATCCGGGCCGAGCGCAGCCGGTGGCTGCGCCGCAACCGGGACGCCCTGCTGGCGGCGCTGCGCGACCGGCTGCCCGACTGGCGGCCCAACGTGCCCGGTGGCGGCCTGGTGCTGTGGGCGGCGCTGCCGCAGCCGGTGGCGAGCGCGCTGTCGGCGGCGGCGGTCCGGCACGGCGTCCACCCGGCGGCGGGGCCGGTGTTCGGGTCGGACGGGACCCTGGAGCGGTACCTGCGGCTGTCCTACACCCGGCCGCCGGAGGTGCTCTCCGACGCTGTGGACCGGCTGGCCGCCGCCTACGCCGAGACCCTGGCCCACCCGGCCCAGCCGCACGGGAGGCTGTACGTCTGAGCCGGGCGGCCGCATGTCCGGGTCGGGAGGCCGTACGTCCGGGGCGGGCGGGGTGCGGACCCCGTACGGCGGGCTGTGGGCCCCGTTCCTACAGGGCGTGGGCCTCGCACCTGGGGGTGCCGGGCCCAGCCCCCGTGGGAGGTCGGTCACGCTCCCGCGGGATGCGGGCCTCGCCTCTGAAGGCGTGGGCCTCGCTCCTGCGGGATGTGGTCCCCAGTCCCCGGGGGTGCGGGGCTCGCTCCTGCGGGACGCGGGCCCGACCGCTGCGGGATACGGGCCCCGTGCGACCGGTGTTCGTCCCGGCGGGTTCGGGCCTCGCCCCGGGTGCGGGCCCCGTGCCGCGGGGTGTCCGCCCCGGGGAGCGGGCTTCGCACCGCGCGGACGGGCCCGACCGTTGCCGCGGGGCGGGCCCGACCGCGTCGAGGGCGGTGCCGGGGCGAGGGCGGGGCGCCCCCCCGGGGCCGGGCCGGGCGTCCGGTCGGTCAGGGGGCGAACCGGCGGGCGAAGCGCACGACCTCGCCGATCACCTCGTCGCGGTCGGTCTCGTTGAACACCTCGTGGCGGGCGCCGGGGAAGATCCGGGCGGTGAAGTCCGACCCGAGCAGTGCCTCGATCCCCTTGACGGTCCCGGCGATCGGCACCAGGCGGTCGTCGGAGCCGTGCACCCAGAGCAGGGGCAGGGGACCCAGCGAACCGGCCTGGAGGCCCCGGTCGATCTCGGTCAGCATCGCCTTCACCGTGGCGCGCTTGAACGGGCCGTGCCAGACCAGCTCGTCGGCCACGTAGGCCTCGCCGACGGCCGGGTCGCGGGAGAGGGTGGCGGGGTCGATGGGGACGTCGGGGATCTCCTCGGCGGCGGCCAGCGCCTCCAGGACCTCCCACCGGCCCAGCACGGGCCCCGACAGCACCAGGGCGGTCAGCTCCTCGGGGTGCGTCTGGGCGTACCGGGAGGCGATGAGACCGCCCATGGAGTGGCCGATCAGGATCAGGGGCAGCGAGCGGTAGGCGGTGCGGGCCTGGGTGATGAGCCGGTGCACGTCCTCGACCACCTCCGCGTAGTCCTCGATGAGGACCCGTTCGCCGGAGGAGCCGCCGTGCCCCCGGTGGTCCGCGCCGTAGACCACCGCGCCGGCGGCCACCAGGTCGGCGGCGACCTGCTCGTACCGCCCCAGGTGCTCGCCGTAGCCGTGGACCAGGACCGCCATCCAGGAGGGCTCCCCCTCGGCCGGGGCCCACGCCCGGGCCGCCAGCCTCTCCGAGCCGTTGGGCCCGCCGGCCAGTCCCCATTCGCGTGTGGTGATCACCGTGTCCTGCCTCCTCGTCGGGGTGCGCGTCTGCGACGATCGCGCAGATGGTCGCCTGTGGCGAGGGACACCCTAGAACATCGCCCGGCGGCGTTCGCGCGGAACCGGGCGCACGGGGGCGGGGGAGGGACGGGCGAGGAGCAGGGGACCAGCGGGGAACCGGTGGGGGATCAGGGGGAACCGGTGGGGGATCAAGGGGGGACCTGCGGGGGAGGAGCACGGGGTTCGTGTCCGGAGGATGCTCCCGAACAGGGGTCGTTCTCTCGTGTGCGTCGACGAAATATGCCAAAGGGTGTGATCGGGTCTACTGGCGGAGAAAGCGAATCTTCTAGGCTGAACAGGTGGGTATCCCACCGGATATCCCGCGAGTGGGTGCGAGTGGCGTTCTGCTCGACGACTTCGACTGGAGAGGGTGACGCCCGTGCTGGCCGACTCCTATGGGCGAGTGGCGACGGACCTGCGGGTCTCGCTCACCGACCGTTGCAACCTGCGCTGCACCTACTGCATGCCCCCCGAAGGCCTGGAATGGCTGCCCAAACCCGAACTCCTCACCGATGAGGAACTCCTCCGCCTCATCGACATCGGCGTCACCCGCCTGGGTATCACCGAGGTCCGCTTCACCGGCGGAGAACCCCTGCTGCGCCGCGGCCTGCCCGCAATCATCGCCGGGACCACCGCCCTGAGCCCCCGCCCCCACACCGCCCTCACCACCAACGGCATCGGCCTGGCCCGGATGGCCCCCGCCCTGGCCGAGGCGGGCCTGGACCGCGTCAACGTCTCCCTGGACACCCTGCGCCCGGACGTGTTCGAGACCCTGGCGCGGCGCCGCCGGTTCGACGACGTCATCGAGGGCCTGGCCGCGGCCGCCGAGGCCGGGCTCACCCCCGTCAAGGTGAACGCGGTCCTCATGCGCGGCGTCAACGACGGCGAGGCCGCCGACCTGCTGCGCTACTGCGTCGAGCGCGGCTACGAGCTGCGCTTCATCGAGCAGATGCCGCTGGACGCCCAGCACGGCTGGAGCCGCGAGAACATGATCACCGCCGACGAGATCCTGGGCCGCCTGGAGGCCGCCTTCGAACTCGCCGAGGCCGACCCCGGGGCGCGCGGCAGCGCCCCGGCCGAGCTCTTCCGGGTCGTCGGGCACACCTTCCCCGACGGCCGCGAGGCCACCGTCGGCGTGATCGGCTCGGTCACCCGGCCGTTCTGCGGGACCTGCGACCGGGTGCGGCTCACCGCCGACGGCCAGATCCGCAACTGCCTGTTCGCCCGGGAGGAGTCCGACCTGCGCACCCCCCTGCGGGAGGGTGCCACCGACGCCGAGATCGCGGAGCGCTGGACGGCGGCGGTCGCCCGCAAGTTCCCCGGCCACGGCATCGACGACCCGGGGTTCCTCCAGCCCGCGCGGCCCATGTCCGCGATCGGCGGCTGACGGGGCGGGGCGCCGCCGTGGTCGCAGTGGAGTTCGGGGAGGTCGTGGTCGCCGGTAGCGCTGGCGGTGACGGTGACGGCGACGTTGCGGTCACGGTCGTGGGTGCGACCGCCGGGTCGGGCGCGATGGTCCACGGGACCGTGTCGGCGCGGACGGCCCCGGAGGTCGGAGGGGGAGCGGCGACTGAAGGGAGCGCGGTGGTCGGAGGGGGTGCTGTGGCGGGAGCGGCGAGCCCGGTCGGAGCGGCCTGGCAGAGCGGAGCGGCGAGGGCGGCGGGAGAGACGGGAGCGGTGGGGCCAGTGGGAGTGGTGGGAGTAGCAGGACCGCTGAGAGTGGTAGGACCGGTGGGAGTGGTAGGACGGGCGGGACCGGCGGGACCGGCGAGTGCCGTCGGAGCCGTTGCGGCGATGTGAGCCGTCGGCCGGGCCGGAGCGGCCGTACAACCGAAAACCAGTGGACGATCCGCCCCTTTTGCGAATCAATGTGGCGGGGCGCGATCGCGCCCGACCCGTGAGAACAGGCCGTTCGTGAAAGGGAGGTGGCCTGTCATGTCCTATACCGAGATCCCCGGTACCCGGATCCCCATCCGCATGTGGGCCCGCCCCGAGGAGGTCGAGGACGCCGCGCTGAACCAGCTGCGCAACGTCAGCGGCATGCCCTGGGTGCACGGCCTGGCCGTGATGCCCGACGTCCACTACGGAAAGGGCGCCACCGTCGGCTCGGTCATCGCCATGCGCGACGCCGTCAGCCCCGCCGCCGTCGGCGTGGACATCGGCTGCGGCATGACCGCCGTGCGCACCGACCTCACCGCCTCCCGCCTGCCCGACGACCTCGGAAAGCTGCGCTCGGCCCTGGAGGCCGCGATCCCCGTCGGCTTCCACTTCCACGACGAGGCCGTCGACCCCGCCACCGTCCCGGGCCTGCGCAGCACGCGCTGGGACACGTTCTGGCAGGGCTTCGACGACCTGGCCGAGGCCGTGCGCCCGCGCCGTGAGCGGGCCCTGCGCCAGATGGGCACCCTCGGCGGCGGCAACCACTTCCTGGAGGTGTGCCTGGACGACGAGGACGCGGTGTGGCTGGTGCTGCACTCGGGTTCGCGCAACATCGGCAAGGAGCTGGCCGACCACCACATCGGCCAGGCCCGCGCCCTGCCGCACAACCAGGACCTGCCCGACCGCGACCTGGCGGTGTTCCTCAGCGGGACGCCGGAGATGGACGCCTACCGCCGCGACCTGTTCTGGGCCCAGGACTACGCGCGCCGCAACCGCGACATCATGATGGGGCTGGCCTGCAAGGTCCTGGCCGAGCAGGTGCCCGGGACCGGTTTCGGGCAGTGGATCTCCTGCCACCACAACTACGTGGCGGAGGAGACCTACGACGGCGTGGACGTGCTGGTCACCCGCAAGGGCGCGATCCGTGCGGGCGCGGGGGAGTACGGCATCATCCCCGGCAGCATGGCGACCGGGACGTACATCGTGAAGGGGCTGGGCAACGAGGCCTCGTTCAACTCCGCCTCGCACGGGGCGGGACGCCGGATGAGCCGTACCAAGGCCCGCAAGACGTTCACCGCGGCGGACCTGGCCGCCCAGACCGAGGGCGTGGAGTGCCGCAAGGACGCGGGCGTCGTGGACGAGATCCCCGCCGCGTACAAGGACCTGGAGTCGGTCATCGCCGCCCAGACCGACCTGGTGCGCGTGGTCGCGCACCTGCGCCAGGTGGTCTGCGTCAAGGGGTGAGCCGCCGGGGCCCCGGCGTTCGGCACGGCGCCGGGCGGCGGGGCCCTTTTCCGTGTTCGGGTGCGTCGGGTTCCGGGGCTGCTGTGGTCCCGGGGCGCTGGGGTCTCGGGTTGCTGTGGTCCCGGGGCGCTGGGGTCCCGGGGCGCTGTGCTTCCGGGCCGTCCCGGTGGCGGGTGGGCCCGGGCGCGCTGTGGTGAGCGGTGAGGGTGCTCTCGCCGGTGTGGAAACGGGTGCCCGGGCCGGAGAACCGGGAGCGGGCCCGGGAGGGCATGCTGGAGGTATGAGCACTCTGGACGCGGTGATCCTCGCGGGCGGGGCGGGCACCCGTATGGGCGGCGTCGACAAGCCGGGCCTGGCGGTCGGCGGCCGCACCCTGCTGGAACGTGTCGCGGCGGCGGTCCGCGACCATGCCCCCGGAGCGCGGATCGTCGTCGTGGGTCCCGAACGGGAGTCGCCGGACGCCCTGTACGTGCGGGAGGACCCGCCGGGCTCGGGGCCGGTCCCCGCCCTGCGCACCGGGTTGCCGCACGTGGCCGCGGACCGGTTCGCGCTGCTCGCCGCCGACCTGCCGCACCTGACCGGGGGGCACCTGGCGCTGCTCGGCGGACCGAACGCCGTGTTCGTGGACGGTGGCGGTCGCGAACAGTGGCTCACCGGGGTGTGGGACACCGCCGCCGTGCGCGCCGCCCTTGCCGGGTACCGGGGGCGGTCCCTGTACGGGCTGCTCGGCCCGCTGGGCCCCCGGCTCGTCCCGGCACCGGACGCGGACGCCGTCGCCGACTGCGACACCCCCGAGGACCTGGAGCGCGCCGCCCGCCGTCTGCAGGGCTGACCGGCGTGCCCGAGGTGGTACGGGTGTTCCGGGCGGTGCGGTCAGAGCAGGCGGCGCGGGTGTTCCGGGCGGGGGCGGCGGTGGGCGTCGTGCCAGGGCCGGGGAGTGCCTCCGCGCCGCCGCGCCGGAGGTGGCGGCGGAGGGAGCCGGAGGGGTTCGGAGGAGGTCGGAGGGGTCGGAGGCCCTGACCGCGCGGCGCGGGCCGGCGGCCGGGCCGGACGTGGGTTCGGTGGTCGGGCCGGACGTGGGATCGCCGGCCCCGGGGAGGGGCGAGGAGAGCCGAACGAGTGGTGCGTGCTTCTCACCGGAGTCCGTACCGGCCGGCGCTCCTCCGCCCGTTCGGCCCCGCCCCCTGGTTCGCAGGGGGTTTCGTCTTTCTCGGGGATCCGTGTACGCTCGCGCCATGACGATCAGGAAGGGCGGTCTCCGCCCGGGCCGTTGAGCCCCACCGAGCCGGCGCACGCGTCGGCCCACCGGCTTCTGTCCACCATCGAACCCCTCTCCTGCGCCGCGCGGATGCGCGCCCTGGCGGACTTCGCCCGGGGACACGAGGGAACCCCCGAACTCTCCGGGATCATTCACGACCTGGAGGACTCCGTCCGGGGAACCGGGTTCGCCCCCCACGCCCAACGGGAGTTCGCCTCCCATCTGGCCCTGGTGTCCCGCGACCTCAACGCGGTCGCCCGCCACCTCGCCTCGCCCCATCCGGACCTGCGTCGCGTCGCCCTGCGCGCCGTCCGCGCACTCCCGGTCCCCGACGAGGCGGTGCTCCCCGTCCTGCGCGACGCCCCCACCGAGCTGCGGCGCACGCTCTACCGCACCCTTTTCCACGCCCGCCGCGCACCGCTGGCAGACCGGCTCCTGCCCGAGGTCCGCCGCGACCACGGCGACCCCGAGGCCGCCGCCCTCCTGCCCGCCTGCTCGGCGCGGGCCGTCGCCGCCCACCTGCCGGACCTCGCCCACGCGGTCCGGTCCTGGCGGCGGCTCGCCCGCCGCCACCCCGACACCCTCGTCGGGTACCTGCGCACCCTGGACGACGAGCCGGTCCAGCGGGCGCTGAGCGCCCTCGACCCGGTCCGCCCGGCAGCGGTCGCCGAACTCGCCCCCGGCCGGGAGCCGTGGCGGCTGAACCGCTACCCGCACGCCACCCGCGCGAGCGAGGAGGGCGGGGGCGCCGAGCACGGTTACCCGACGCGGTACCCGCCCACCGCCTACGGCGGCCGCCGGGTCCGTGCTCTGCTGCGCGCCATGCGCAGCCACCCCGCCGACGCGCTCCGTGTCCTGCGGGCGATGGAGCCGGACGTGCGCGCCCGCTACCTGGACCGCTTCCTCGAGAAACGCGAACGGGTCATACCCTTCGTCCTGCGCTACCTGCCCCTGATGCCACCGGCCACGGCTGAACGGGAGGCGCGGTCCGCACTGGAGGAGATCCACCGCATCCAGCGCTGGCAGCACCGCTACGGAGACCCCCACCTGGATCTGGACGCCCTGGCGTTCCTGCCCTACGCGGAGGTCGCGGACACCCTCGCCGACGCGGCCTCCTCCGGCGACGCCCGGCGCCGGACCCGCGGTCTGGCCGCCCTGGTCACGGCGGCCGGGCGCACCGGGGACCCCGAGGTGGTCGCCGAGGTCCTGCTGAGCCGGGCCGAACGGGCCGGTGCCGAGCGCGACCCGGTGCGCTGTGCGCTGCTGCGTTCGGCCGGCGACCTGCCGGTGCCGCTGCTCGTCGCGGCGCTGCCGGCGCTGGAGCGGCTGCTCGCCGACACCGTGCAGAGCCGCGACGCGGGCGCGGAGACCCGCGGGGCCCTGCGGGCCATCGCGATCCGCCTGCTGCGCCATCCCGCGACCGGGGAGCGGGCCCGCTCCTGGGCCCTGGACGTGTACGTGCGCCTGGTCGGGCGGTTCGGTGTGGACGGTCTGGGGCAGGCCGGGCGCCCCCGCGCCGACCCGCCCTGGTGGGCGGCCCGGGGCCGGTGGGTCGCGGTGACCGCCCTCGAACCGTATCTGGACCAGGTGCTGCCGGTCGGGGAGGAGACGGAGCTGTACCGGCGGCTGGCTCCGGTGCTGGATGAGGCCCGGGCGCGCGGCGACCACGCGCCCGCCGTGGCGGTGTCCCGGGAGGTCGGGCGCCGGATCCGGAACCTGCCGGGATTGCGGGCGCGGCTGCGTTCGGCGGCGCTCGGGGTGGAGACGAGAGGGACGGCGCGAACGCGGGAGGTGGCGGAGACGGCGGCCCGGATGTACCTGGCAGGGGCACCCCGGGCTGTTCCTGCGGCCCCGTTGATCCCGGCGACCCGGGCGGAGCACGCGCGGGAGCTGGTCGCGGCCGAGCCCGGCGCCGTCCGGTTGCCGAAGGTCTGGCCCCTGCTGGTGCGCGAGCAGCCCACCGACGTCGTCCTGGCGGTCCTGGCCGCGGCGGACCGCGACTGGATTCCCGAGGTGGACCGGCGGGCGGCCCGCCGCTGGCCGGTCCGCCTGACCTCCGCCCTGGCCGACCGCCTGGCGGACCTGGCGGCCGACCCTGCCGCCGGGGCCGACGTCCGGGAGAGGGCCCTGCTGCGGCTGGGCGACCTGCCTCGGACGGCACACCGGCTGCGGACCTTCCTGGACGGTGACGACATCGTTCTGCGCGAGGCGGCGCTGTCCGCCCTGGGCCGCAGCCGGGACCGCACACTGGGCACGGTCCTGCGGGGTGCGGACGGCCCGCAGTCGCGGGCCGCCGGGCCGGCACTGTCACGCCAGGCCCTGGTCACCCCGCCGACGGAGCTGGGACCGCTCCTGGCCGACACGCTGCTGGGCCCGGCCAAGGTCACCGTGCGCAAGACGGCGGCCCGTCTGCTCGCACACCACCGGCCGCCGGGAGCGGTGGGGACTCTGGCCCGGGCGCTGGCCATCGAGGGTCTGCACCGCGATGTGCGCGCCGCCGTGGTCGGGTCCCTGGTCCGGTGCCTGGACGATCCGGAGGCGCTCGTGGCACTGGCCGGCCAGGTCCGGTCCTTCGAGGAGGTGGAGCTGCACCTGGCCCTGTTGGCGCCCGGCCCGTGGCGCTGCCCGCCCGGGCGGAGGGAGGCGATGGCCGGAGTGGTGGGTGACCTGCCGGAGGCGGACACCCGGCACTGGAGGCTGGGTCCGTGGGGGGCGCGCTGGCTGCCGTGGAACGCGGCGGGTGATGTCGGTTCCCTGTTCGACGGGCTGGTCGGGTCGGGCGAGGTCTTCGGCCGGTCGCTCGTCGGGGTTCGCGCCCTGTGGGAGCGGGGGATCGGACTGGAGCGTGCGCCGGAGGCGGTGGAGCGCCTGCTGGCCGGTGTTCCGCGGGCGGACGGGAGCGTGCCGGTGCCGAGGCCGGTGCCGGAGGCGGAGGACACCCCGCACCGGCGGCTGCTCCGGGTGGTCGCGGACTTCGGCGGGGCGGTGCGGACTCCGGAGGACGATGCCGTGGTCGACCGGGTCGTGGGGCTGTTGGGGGAGCGACAGGAGTACGCGACCGAGGCCGCCGATCTGCTGATGGGGCGGATGCGTCGCCTGCTCGATGAAGGGGAGGACCGGTCGGAGGCGCTGGTGCCGCTGGCGTTGCGGTATCTGCGTTCGGAGGGTGCGGTCCGATACCCGGACAGGAACCTGGTGCGGATGCTGGGGAACGGGGTGGACGACCGGCCGGAGGTGTGCGAACGCCTTCTGGCTGAGGCCGAGGTGAAGGCGAAGGCGGAGGCCGAGGCGGATGCCGATCCGGTCATACGGGTGCGGATCGGGCGTGTGGTGCTGGGCCTGGTGGAGCGGGCCGTCCGGGACCGCGGGTGGAAGGAGCCCTGGCCCGGGATGCTCGCCCGGGTCGCCGAGCTGGGGGACCCGGGCCTGCGGGCCGCCGCTTGGCGGGTGGCGGCGGACTGAGCGCTTCGGCTCGAGGGTGGGTGGAGGTCGGTGGTCCCTCCCGCCCCGGCCCCACAGGGTCGGGGCGGGGGTGCGGGAGGTTCTGCGCGGCCTTCACCCGTGGGGCGGGCGGGGTGGGCGCTTGTTCGGGTTCGTTCCTCTGTGGTGCGGGAGGGCACGTACGGCTGGGGTCACCCCGGCGGGGGCTGGTGTTACAAGCGGGGTCGGACAGGCCCGTCCGTTTGCAGGCGGACCCTTCCTCCGTGGGTCCGGGGCCGGGCGGGGCAGGCCTCGCGCGCACCCGCCCCGTAAGCCCCCACCACTGTCGATGTGCGCCCAGCGCACCGGCCTGGTGGTCTGCCGGGCGCCGACTGCGGCGGGGCGGGCCCGCGCTCCGCGGTCTGTGCCTTTCCAGGCGGCTGGGCTTTTGGAGGCCAACGCCTGCTGTCGGGCGCCCCCACAGACCGCCCTTTCCAACGGGTGACCGTCTTGGAAACCTCCAAGTCCGCCTACCCCCCTGGGGTGCGGGCCGAGGTTCTCCCCCGCTTTCACCCCCTGGGGCGGGGGTCGCGGTTCTTCCTTGCTCAACCCCCTGGGGTCGGGGTGGAAGTCTTCCGGTGGCCTTCACCCCCCGGGGCGGGGCCTGGTTCTCTCTCCCTCGATCCCTTTGGGGCTGGGCGGGGGGCGGGCGAGGTTCTCCGGCTGTGGTGGGTCAGTCCTTGAGGTCGGAGAGGGGGAGGGTTTCGCGGTGGAAGCCGCGGAGGGCGAGGAAGTTCTCCAGGTAGGTGCGGTGCTCGTCGCAGGCCGTCCACACCTTGCGGCGGTCCGGGGTGTGCAGCTTCGGGTTGTTCCACACCAGGGCCCAGGTCGCGGGCTCGCGGCAGTCGCGCCGGGAGCAGACCACGGTTTCGGTGTCGGACATGAGGAACTCCCCGTGGGAAAGAGTCTGGAAAAGACAAAGGCGACGCCGGGTGGCTACGGGGGCAAACCACCCGGCGTCGCATGCGATGTTCCGACGGGGGCTCGAAACATCGTCCCGCGCTCCGACGGGGGACCGGAGCGCCAAGACCCAATGTACACCGCCACCCCCGGGGGTACGTCAAGAGTCAGTTACGAGGTTGTCTCGGGAGAGTCCCGGCGGATGAAGGGATTAAGTCCCAGGTCAGGCCTTATGTGTCTATTTTCTGGGGTGTTCGGAAGCGTGACGTAGGAGACGTCCGTGCCCTCCTGGTAACGGAAATCCCAACAGGGTCCAAAGTCCTTATCCGTACCGGGTCAAGCGTCGCCTCCGATCCCTTCCTCGGAACCGCGGACGGGGCGGGGCCGGTGTGACGGGCCGGGAATGTGGGGAGGCAGGTGATCGGGACGGCCCGCCGGGCCGAGCGCAACCGATCAGAGGGGGTCCACATGTCCCATACCTACCGGGTCACGGAGATCGTCGGCACGTCGCCCGAGGGCATCACCGAGGCGATCAACAACGGGATCGATCGGGCGTCGAGCACGCTTCGCGGGCTCGACTGGTTCGAGGTCACCGAGGTCCGCGGCCACATCGAGGACGGCGCCATCGCGCACTTCCAGGTGGGGCTCAAGGTCGGTTTCCGGCTGGAGGAGCCGGAGGACTAGGGGTCTCCCCGGGCGTTGGCGGGGAGGCCCCCCGTCAGCGCTCCTGGGCGTCCTGTCCGCGCTGCACGTCGACGTGCACGTGGTCCAGGTGCCGCAGGATCTCGTTGTCGGGGTCGGCCTCGTAGTGGCGCCACCCCAGCGACGGGTAGTAGGTGCTCCAGATGCGGTCGTCGAAGATGATGACGTCGACGTCGTAGTCGGGCGCGTGGGCGATCAGCCAGTGCGCCATGATCCAGCCCGCGCGCCGGTTCTCCTCGTTGACCGGGCGGTAGAAGATGTCGAGCGCCCGCCCCTCGTAGTGCGCCGATCTCTCGCCGTGGCCGGTGTCGTAGCCGCCGGGCACGAAACCGCCCAGGCTCGGTTCGGCGAAGTACTCCTCCACCCCGTCCTTCAGCTTCTGGGCCCGGGGGGTCAGCCCCGAGGGCTCCAGGTCGGGTTCCACGAGCAGGTCGCCGTTCTTGACGGAACGGCAGGTCAGTGAGGGGCCGGCGTCGTCCTCGGGGCCGTTGGCCAGCACGTCCATCACGGCGTCGGGGATGTCGTCGGTGTCGGGGGCATCGACGGGGGCGGCCTCGCCCTGGTCGATGACGGCGGCCGCCGTGGTGGCCCGCCGGGCCTGGTCGCGTTCGAGGCGGACGGTCTCCTCGCCGGTCCACACGGAGCACTCGGGGCCCCAGGGCGTGGAGATCGGCAGGGGGGCGTCGCGCTGGGCGACCCAGCGGGTTCCCAGGGCGGCCAGGACGCCCAGGACGATGAGGACGCCCAGGGCCAGCAGGAGTCCGTTCCAGCGTCGTCGCGGCGGTGGTGCGGGTCTGTGTGCCATGCCCCTCGTGCCCTTCGCTTGCGGGTTCCAGAGTGGACAACCCCCCAGGGGATGCTCAGATTTCCGACACAAGGGACATTTTTCCCACATGTCGTGTGTCCACTCCCGCTCAGCGCAGCGACCAGAGCACCAGCAGGCCGCCCGCCACCAGGGTCACGGCCCAGATCCGGTCCATGGTGACCCCCTTCCAGCGCAGTGCGTGGACCCCGAGGTGGTCGTACGCGACCAGGGCCGCCGCGGCGCAGGCCGCCAGCATCGCCGCCGTGTGCACCCCCGCGGCGAGCAGGCCGGTGAGGGCGGAGTCCCACACCCCGGGCTCGGGGGAGGGCGCCGCCGTGTGGGCGCCGTGGTCCATGCCGTGGAAGGTCGGCCGCCCCGCCAGGACCGGCATGAGCATCAGCCCCGAGCCGTGCGCGGACGCCATGACGAACGACCAGGCCGCCAGCTGCCAGGGCGGCAGCCGGATCTCCGCCCGGTGGGTGTGGCGCCGCCACAGCAGCATCGCCAGCCCCACCAGCACGATCACCCCGCCTCCGGCCACGGGGAAGAGCACGGACGCGGTCACCGACCCGGTGACGGTGATCGCCACCGCGGCCACCGCGACGCTCACCGCGTGGCCGGCGGCGATCGGGGGCAGCGCGCGCAGCACCGCGCCGCGGCCGCCCTCCTGGAGTCCCCGCGCCACCGCCAGCATCCACCCCATACCCGGGTGCAGACCGTGGAAGGCGCCCAACGCGACGAGGGTCAGAAGCTGAGCGGAGGTCACGGCGTCAGGTTCACACGGGCCCGGGGAGCGGGCAACGGGTCGCCGCGGGCTGACCGGTGCCGGTCACCTGGAGTGCCCGCGGTTTCACGCCCGGTCCGAGCGGGCAACGCCGGAGGGCGCCGACCGGGACCGGTCGGCGCCCTCGCGGGAGCTCAGGGGCAGAGAGCGTTCAGGTCGCTGGGCTCCTCGCCCACCTGGCGGCCCGGGTCGGCCGGGGACGGCTCGTCCAGGCCGGTGTACTCCTGCCACTCGGTGCGGTCGCCCTCCTCCTCCGGCACGGCCGCGTCCGACGGGCTCGGGGTGGCGGCGGGCAGCTCGTCGCCCGTCGCCTCGGCCCCGATCGCCTCGGCGACCAGCGCCCGGACCGCGTCCCAGTCCGGGCTGGCGGTGTTGACCTGCGGCGGGGAGAGCTGCAGTGTGCTCATCCGGCCGGTGTCGGTCACCAGGTCCGCCAGCTCCACGAAGGAGGGCACCTTCGACTGCGGGATGTCCGTGCTCAGCGTCCGCTGGGTGGCGCCGGCCAGCTCCCGGTAGCTGGTGAGGATGGTGGTGGGCTCCACCTGCTCGGTCACGTACTTGATGAGGCAGCCCTGCCGCCCCATCCGCCCGTAGTCGTCGCTGTTCACCCGGGAGCGCCCGTACCAGAGCGCCTCGTGGCCGTCGAGCACCCGCACCCCGGGCTCCAGGACTCCGCCGTGCACGCCGTAGGGGATGGGCTCCTCGATGGTCACCCGGATGCCGCCGATGGCGTCGATGAGGTCCCGGAAGCCCCGCATGTCGACCATCGCGTAGTAGGAGATGTCCAGGCCGAGGTTGTGGCCGATGACCGCCTTGAGGGTGTCGGCCGACGGGTCGGGCACGTGCGGGTTGACCGCCAGCTCGTCCGGCTCCTCGGCCACCGTCTGGTAGACGTCGTTGAGCAGCAGGTCGAACCCGTACGGCTCGGGGTAGCGCTCGGCCAGCGCCGTGCCCTCGGGGAAGCGCACGTCCTCCAGGTTGCGCGGCAGGCCGATCAGCACGGCCTCGCCGGTGTGCGGGTCCAGGCTGGCGACGATCATCGTGTCCGTGCGCACGCCGTACCGGTTGTCGGCCGAGTCCGAGCCGATCAGCAGGACGTTGACCCGGTCCGCGCCGTTCCAGGGGTCGGCGGCGTCGTGCGGGGGCAGGTCGTCCCGCTCGGGTCCGCCGAAGATGTTGTTGAGCGCCTCGTAGGCGGTGTACCCGCCGTGCAGGGCCAGCGCCGAGGGCGCGGCCACCGTCAGGCACAGCAGCACCACCACGGCGCCGCTGAGCAGCCGGGCGCCCATCGGCGCCCCCTGCGGACGGGTGATGACCCACGAGTGCACGATGACGGCCAGCCACAGCACCGCCACGACGAACACGAGGGCCATCGCGGTCATCAGCCAGCTGCTGCGCAGTGCCAGGCTCGCCACCGAGGTGAGGGTGTCCGCGTCGGAGCGGCCGAGGCTCACCGCCCATACCGCCAGGGCCGCGAGCCCGGCCAGGTACACACCCAGGATGACCGCGCCCGCCGCCCTGCGGCGCATCCGCAGGTGGGCGATGCCCGGAAGGGGGACCGCCGCGGCGGTCCACAACAGGGCCCCGGCCGTGCTCGGCCGTGCGGGTGCCCCGTCCTGTTGCTCGTCCTCCGCTGCCACCGACGCTTCCTCTCCAGGGGACGGCGTTCCGGCCCCGTGCTGTCCATTGTTCCCCGCCGTCGGACCGTTCGCGATCATGGAGCACCGCTGACGAACAGGTTCGCACTCCCCGACGGCGGTGTCCGGGAGGTCGTGCTCGGATCTGCGCCGAACCGGACCACAACGTCGGGGCCGGCCGCTTCCGCCGCGGGGCGCGGGGTGTCCCCGGGGGTGTCGCGCCGACACGTGAGATCAGTGTGGCGCTTTGCCGGAGTTGTGTGCACGGCTACCCCCTCATTAGGGATGTTCTATACAAGTCTGTTATGTGGTGCTGACGCCTTCGATGGGGTATTGCCCAGGGCCCTCCGGCCACTCAAAGGGGTGAATCAGCCGATTTCTTTCTCGATCGGTAGTGATGGCGGCGTCGCAGCTGCGATGATCTGGCCGCAGGAGGGGGCGCCGTCCGGGGGAAGGGCGGCGTCATGGGAACGAAAGGCACCATTGTGCTCGATGCGGTTGACGCGGCGCTGATGCGCGCGTTGCAGGGGGACGGCAGAGCGACGTTCCAGGCGCTGGCCGACGGGGTCGGCCTCTCACGTACGGCGGTGCGCGCCCGCGTGCGCCAGCTGGTCCAGTCGGGGGCGATCAGGATCGTCGGCGTCCTGCACGCCGGGGTGGTGGGCATGGAGGTCCTCGGCCACGTGTCGTTCCGTGTCACCGGCCCGGTCGGGCCCCTGCTGGACGCTCTGGGTGAGCGCGAGGCGGTGACCTTCGCCGCGCAGTCGGCGGGCAGGTTCCCGGCCGTGGCCCAGGTCCGGGTGGCCGATGACGCCGCCCTGACCAAGGAGCTCGCCGAGCTGCGCGCACTGCCGGGGGTGGACGGCGCGGAGGTGTTCCGGGCCAACTCGGTGTTCAAGGACGCCCACAGCAGTGTGCGCGAACTGCGCGACGTGGAGTTGGACGCCCTGGACTGGCGGCTGGTTCGCAGGCTGCTGCGCGACGGCCGGGCCTCGTACGCGGACCTGGCCCGCCAGGTGGGCCTGTCCCAGGCGGCGGCCCGGTCGCGGGTGGTGCGCCTGCTGGACTCGGGGGTGATCCACGTGACCGCGATCGTGGAGCCGACGGCGCTGGGCGCCAACGAGCAGCTCGGGTTCGGCCTGCGCTGCCGGGGGGACGCCGAGGCGCTGGGGGCGGTCCTGGCGAACATGCCCCGGGTGTCGTTCCTGGCCAGCGGGTTCGGCCGCTACGACGTCGTCGGGACGCTCACCGCGCCGGACCGCTGCCGGCTGGTGGAGGGGCTGGAGGCGGTCCGCTCCGCGCAGGGGGTGGCCCATGTGGAGACGTGGGAGCACCTGTCGGTCCGCAAGGAGCGCAGGGAGGGGGACCGGCTGCTGGAGTGGATCCCCGGGTAGGGGGCGCGGGGCCCGCGGCGGGGAGCGGTGCACGCCCCGGACCGCTCACTCTAGGGAGTCGAAAGAAATGTAACCAGCGGTAGCATTTTTACGTGTTTCCGTCCCGTATGCCTTGCATCACGCTTAAGTTACCCGTGAGTATGGAAGGGGCCGGTCCGAATCGGCCACACCGGGCGCGGGTGTAGTGGGAGGCTGACGTGGCGCTTGCGGACACACTGACTGCTGTGGGAACGGTGGCACTGGCCAGGTGCGGCGGCCGCCCCTTCGGTACGCACCTCTTCTCCGTCTGGCCCGGGGCGTCCTTCGCCGCGACCGCCTTCCCGGTGCGCTGCGTGCCCGGAGACAACCTCGCCCTCCACGTGGCCGTCGCCCAGGCGCCCCCGGGGTCGGCCCTGGTCGTCGACGTCTCCGGGGAGGCGGAGTACGGCTACGTCGACGAGATCCTCGCGGTGGCGGCCCGGGCCCGCGGGGTGCGCGGCATCGTCCTGGACGGGTGCGTGCGCGATGTCGCGGCGATCGCCCGGTGCGAGCTGCCCGTGTTCGGCGCGGGCGTGGCGGTGCGCGAGGCCCGCCCCGAGGCGGGCGGCGCGGTCGGCGGCCAGATCACCATGACGGCCGCCGGGCCGGTACCGCTCGCGGTGCGCCGCGGCGACTGGATCGTGGCCGACGACGACGGCGTCGTGTGCCTGCCTCGGGGGCAGGTCAGCGCCATCATCGCCGAGACGATGGACAGCATCACCCGCGAACAGGAGATCATCGACGCCGTGTGCGCGGGGGAGAGCACCCTGGACCTGCTCGGCCTGGACCCGTCCCGGGTCAGCGGCTGGGAGGGCGGGGCCGACCCCCGGGGCCGCCGGGCGCGCCCCCGGACCCTGGGGCCCCGGCGCGAGGCTCCTGCCCGCGGAGCCGCGGGCGACCAGTCCCGGTCGAGGCTGCCGTCGCGCCCCGCGGTCGGCGACTCCTACCGCGACTGAGGCGGTCGGGCACCACCAGCCCCACCGGTCACGCAAAAAACTTGCGTCCCACCGATCCCAGGCGTTCGGGACGGGCGCGGAGCGGCCCCGGGCCGGGTGTCCCCGGGCCCGGGGCCGCGGTGCGCGCGGCGGAGGGAGGCCCCTCAGTCCTCGGTGAGGGACAGCAGCTCGTCGATGTAGCAGGTGGCCTCGCGGGCCGCGGCCACCGGATCGGAGGCCCGCAGGGCCTCGGTGAGCTTGGAGTGGTCGATACCGTCCCCCGAGGGGGTGGGGTCGGCCGACTCCCCGCCGTTCTGCTCGTAGGCCGTGTGCGCGATGCTCGCGTACACCACCTGGGCGATGTCGTCGTACAGGTCGATGAGCAGGGTGTTGTGGGTGGCGTTGACGACCGCGCGGTGGAACGCGAAGTCGGCCTCCACGAACGCGCTCATGTCCCGCTCGCGCCAGGTCGACTCGCGCAGGGCCATGGCCCGGTCGATGTCGGCCATGTCCTCCTCGGTGTGCCGCAGCGCCGCCAGGCGGGCCGCCTCCACCTCCAGGGCGCGGCGCACCTCCAGGTTCTCGCGCAGGCGCGAGCGCTCCAGGCGGCGGCGCAGGGCGCCGCCGAGCTCGCTGGAGGCGCGCACGAACGTGCCCGCCCCCTGGCGGATCTCCAGCAGGCCCGCGTGGGCGAGGGCGCGCACGGCCTCGCGTACCGTGTTGCGCCCCACCTCCAGCTGCTCCGACAGCTCCGACTCGGTGGGGATGCGGTCGCCGATGCCCCATTCACCCGAGTCGATCTGGGCTCGTAACTGACTGATGACCTGGTCCACGAGACCGGTCCGGCGTGTCGAGGCGAGGGGCACGCTTATACCTCCTAGGGGCGGGTCGCCGGATGACAGGGCCAGCGTACGGGTGCGGTCGGTTAAAGCCGGAGCTTAGACCAGACCCGCGCGGGAATCGGCCTCGGACGTCAATGCGTTATCCTCATGCAGTACATCGGGTCATCCTATGAATATGTGAGCCGCCCTACATGAGCACCCGAGTCGTTCCCCGGAACAGCGAGATGAACCCTTCTCCGCAGGACGAGACCGCCACCTCCCGCCCCGGTGCCGGGGCGCTCCTCCTCATCGCCGCGGGCATCGCCCTGGCCGCCCTCAACCTGCGCACGGCCATCACCAGCGTGGGCCCCCTCCTCGACGAGGTCACCGCCGGCCTGGGCATGACCGCCGTGGGCGCCGGGGTGCTCACCACCCTGCCCGTGCTGAGCTTCGCCCTCTTCGGCGGACTCACCCCCGCACTGGCCCGCCGGCTCGGATCGCACCGGCTCCTGCTGCTCGCCCTGGGCGCCGTCACCGTCGGCCTGGCCGGGCGCGCCCTGGTCGACTCCCCGCTCCCGTTCCTGGGGCTGAGCGTGCTGGCCCTGTCCGGCGGCGCGGTCGGCAACGTGATCCTCCCCGCCCTGGTCAAGCAGTACTTCCCGCACCGGGTCGGGCTGATGACCACCGTGTACACCACGGCCCTGGCGCTGGGCACCACCATCGCCGCGGCCGCCACCGTGCCCATGTACGAGTCCACCGGGCAGTGGCGGATCGCCCTGGGCTCCTACGCCCTGTTCGGCCTGGTCGCCGTCCTGCCCTGGCTGCTCACCCTGCGCCACCGCTCCACCGGGGGCGCGGGCGCCCGCGCGCCGGGCTTCCTGCGGGTCCTGTCCACAGGCGTCGGACTCCAGTCGATGCTGTACTTCGGCACCCAGTCGTCGATCGCCTACATCATGTTCGGCTGGTACGCGCAGATGCTGCGGGACCAGGGCATGAGCGCCCAGGGAGCCGGACTGGCCCTGTCGTACCTGACCCTGCTCGGCATCCCCATGTCCCTGGTGCTGCCGACCGTGCTGACCCGGATGCGCGACCACCGGCCGGTCGTGGTGGTGTTCGCCCTCACCTACCTGGTCGGGATCGCGGGCCTGTGGGTCGCTCCGATGGCGGGCGTGTGGGTGTGGACCACCTTCATCGGCATCGGCATGGGCAGCTTCGTCTACGCCCTCACCCTGTTCGCGGTGCGCACCCGCACCGGCGAGGGCGCGGCGGCCCTGTCGGCCACCAGCCAGAGCCTGGGCTACCTCATGGCCGGCGCGGGGCCCTTCCTGTTCGGGCTGCTCCACGAGCTGTCCGGCGGCTGGCACGCGCCGCTCCTGCTGGTCCTGGCCCTGGTCCTGACCAACATCGTGACCGGGTGGCTGCTGGGACGGCCCCGCTACCTGGAGGACGCCCTCGCCGAGCGCGACGCCCGCCGCGCGTCCGCCGGACGGTCCTGACCCCGGCCCCCGGCGCCGTGCCGCCGGGCGGTCACGGGCAGGTGCCGAGCTCGCAGATGTCCTCGCGTGAGGTGGACACCTTCAGGTCGTCGTACCAGATGTAGCTGTCGTGGGCCGGAGCGAACCCCTCGGTCGAGCCGCCGAAGAAGGTGGAGAGGGGCGAGCCGTCCACCAGGTCGTCGTTGGCCACCAGGCGCAGACCGGTGACCAGCGCGGCCGACCTGCCGTTGTAGAAGGCCTCGATCTCCCCGTCGGGGTTGGCCTCGCCGTCGGTCACCGTGTTCACCCGGAGCCGCTGCGCGATGTGCACCCACTCGCCCCGGGGGTGGTGGATGGCCTCGCCGTCGGCGCGCAGGGGCACGCTGTCACCGGCCTGGCCCTTCTTGTCCATGTGGTAGTAGTACAGCGCCGCCGCGCCGTCGCGCCCCCAGACCACCCGCGAGCTGTAGCCGTTGTGGCCGTCGCAGGTCTTCCTGCCCGAACACCCCGCGCCCCCGCTCAGCCCGAAGCCCACCTTCCCGCCGAACGAGGTGGTCCCCCAGCTGAAGTCCTCGCTGAAGCGGGCCCAGAAGGACAGGTGGTACTCGCGCCCGGGGTCGAGCCGGAACCGCGCCAGCGCGCCGGACTCGGCCGCGCCGATCTTTCCCGCGGGATAGAACACGCGCAGCGACTTCTCACCTCCGCGGGCGGGCACCGAGTCGTCGATGAGGGTGCGCTCGTCCAGACCCACCCCGCGGTCCGCGACCCAGCCGTCCCTCTCCCACTCCGCCAGGGTGTAGGCGCTGCCCGCGGGCAGGCGCTCGAAGGTGTTGTGCCGGTACGAGGACGGTGACGGGTCCTCAGGGGCCGGGAGGGCCGGATCCGGCGCGCCGGAGACGAGCGCGGCGGCGAGGGCGGAGGCGAACAGGACTCTGGCGGCCGCCATGGGTGCTCCGTTCCGGGGCGACGGGTCGGGTGGGGGCCGCCGCCCCGGCCGCCCGGAGGAGCCGGGGCCCGTGCCCCGTGCCCATCATCCGCCGCGGAGAGCGTCCGACCGGTGCGCGACACGGACCCCGTTCCCCTGACCCCGGCGGAGCCGTCCGGAGGGGCCGGAGGAGGGCCGCCCGCCTAGGAGGGCAGCCAGTCCAGGCGGCCGACGAGGTACACCGAGCCGACGAACGCCACCACGTCGATGACGGTGTGCGCCACCACCAGCGGCATCACCCGGCCGTAGCGGTGGTAGAACCAGCCGAACACCAGGCCCATGACCAGGTTGCCGAAGAACATCCCCACGCCCTGGTACAGGTGGTAGAAGGCGCGCAGCACCGAGCTCGCCAGCACGGCCTTCCACGGCGTCCAGCCCAGCTGCCCCAGCCGGTGCAGCAGGTAGCCGACGACGATGACCTCCTCCAGGATCCCGTTCTTGGCCGCCTGGAGGACGAGCACGGGGACGTCCCACCAGTTGCCCTCCAGGGCGCTGGGGGCGATGGTGACGGTCATGCCCAGCCGCCACGACACCACGTAGACGACCAGGCCGCCCGTCCCGATCAGGGCCGCCAGCACGGCGCCCGACCCCAGGTCGAACCCCGGGCGGCGCAGGTCGAACCCGATGGTGCGCATCGACTCGGCGGAGCGGTGCAGCAGGTACCCGGCCAGCAGCACCGGGGCCAGGCCCACCGCCACCCGGTACAGCTGCCAGGACAGGTCCAGCCACGGCCGCTGGTCGGCCTGGGGGCGCACCAGGCTGGCGGTGTGCTCGGCCAGCGCCTCGGGCGCGGTGAGCACGCCGAGGAAGGAGATGACCGCCGACACCGCGGATGCGCCCAGGGACAGCGCCAGCAGGCACAGGATCTCCCAGCGCAGCGTGGCGGCCCCGGGGAGGCCGGGGGCGGTGGTCGGGTGCGCGGCCGCCGGGGGCCGGGGGCCGCGGGGGGCCGGGTCGTCCTCGGGCGGCCGCCGGTCGGCGTGGATCTCGTCTCTCACGCAACGCAATCTACGCGCCCCGCGCGCCCCCGGCGTCCGCGGGCGGCGGGCGCCGGTCGGGGGTCTCCGCAGGCCCCGCGCCCTTCGCGGCCCCCGCCACGGGCCTTCGCCGACGGGCGGCTTCGCCCGGACCGCCGCGGCGGACGCCCGCGAGGGAGCGGGGAGCCGGTGCCCGGCTCCGCCGGAGGCCGGGCACCGGCGCGCGGCCCGCGTGCGCCCCGGCACCGGGCGCGGACCTGCGCCGTGCCCGCCCGCCGGGGCCGCCGCGGGCGCGGGACGGGCGGACGGACGCGCCGCCCCGCGGCCCGGGCGCGCGTCAGTCGTCGTCCTCCTCGCCGCCGTCCTGGCCGCCGTCCTCGTCGTCGCCCTCGTCGCCGTCCCGGCCGCCGCCGTAGCCGCCGTCCTCCTCGCCCTGCTCGGCGTCATCGCCGTCCCCGCCGCCGAGCTCGCAGGCCGTCGCCCCCATCGTCACGGCGCCCGCCAGCGTCAGGGCGGCCAGCAGTGCGCGCAGCGACGCCCACCACGGGCGCGGGTTCTCGGGAAGTGTCACGGGTCCCTCCGTATCGTCTCCGCCGGGCCGGGACCGGCCCGTGCGGCGTCCAGCCTAGGCGCGCGCCCCCTGCCGGGAGGGGGACCCGGCCGGGTCCGGTCGGCCGGGTCCGCGGCCCGGCCGAGCGCGGCGGTGCGCCCGAGGGGGCCGCGGTGCCCCGCACACGGCGGCGGCCGTTCCCCGGGGGACGGGGAACGACCGCAGGAAAAGCCGCCGGCCATGCGCGTGTGACACGGATCGCGCATGGCCGACGGCTAGGGGGTGGCGGTCGTCCCGCCCCGCCCCAGCCACGAAAGCGGGGAGGGACGACCGCCGGGGAAGAGAAGACCAGGGTCAGTGAGCCGCTGAGAACTGGTCTTCCTCGGTGGAGCCGGTGAGAGCCGTGGTGCTGGCCTCGGGGGCGATGGTCGTGCTGATGGTGTCGAAGTAGCCGGTGCCGACCTCGCGCTGGTGGCGGGTCGCGGTGTAGCCGTCGGCCTCCGCCGCGAACTCGGCCTCCTGCAGCTCGACGTACGAGGTCATCCCGTTCTGGGCGTAGCCCTTGGCCAGGTTGAACATCGAGTAGTTGAGCGAGTGGAAGCCCGCCAGGGTGATGAACTGGAACTTGTAGCCCATGTGGCCCAGCTCGCGCTGGAACTTCGCGATGGTCGCGTCGTCCAGGTGCCGCTTCCAGTTGAAGGACGGCGAGCAGTTGTAGGCCAGCATCTGGTCCGGGTACTCGGCCTTGATGCGCTCGGCGAAGTCGCGGGCGACCTCCAGGTCCGGGGTCGCGGTCTCCATCCAGAGCAGGTCGGAGTGCGGGGCGTAGGCCAGGCCGCGGGCGACGCAGGCGTCGACGCCGTTGCGGAAGCGGTAGAAGCCCTCGGCGGTGCGCTCACCGGTGACGAAGGGCTGGTCGCGCTCGTCGATGTCGCTGGTGATCAGCGTGGCGGCCTGCGCGTCGGTGCGGGCGATGACCAGCGAGGGGACACCGGCGACGTCGGCGGCCAGGCGGGCGGCGTTCAGCGTCTTGACGTGCTGGCCCGTGGGGATGAGGACCTTGCCGCCCAGGTGGCCGCACTTCTTCTCGGAGGCCAGCTGGTCCTCCCAGTGCACGCCCGCCGCGCCGGAGGCGATCATGCCGCGCATGAGCTCGTAGGCGTTGAGGACACCGCCGAAGCCGGCCTCGGCGTCGGCGACGATCGGGGCGAGCCAGTGCGGGGCGCTGTCGTCGCCCTCGGCCCAGGTGATCTGGTCGGCGCGCATCAGGGCGTTGTTGATGCGGCGGACGACGGCCGGGACGGAGTTGGCCGGGTAGAGGCTCTGGTCCGGGTAGGTGTTGCCCGACAGGTTGGCGTCGGCCGCGACCTGCCACCCGGAGAGGTAGATGGCCTTGAGGCCCGCGCGGACCTGCTGGACGGCCTGGTTGCCGGTGAGGGCGCCGAGGCTGTTGACGTAGTCCTCGGTGTGCAGGAGGTTCCACAGGCGCTCGGCACCGAGACGGGCCAGCGTGTGCTCTTCGGTGACCGAGCCGCGGAGCTTGACCACCTGGTCGGCGGAGTAGGTGCGCTCGATCCCGGCCCACCGGGGGTCGGTCTCCCACTCCCGCTGGAGTGCCGCGCTGGCTTCCTGTCGTCGAGCGCTGGTGCTCATGTCCGTTCCCGCCTTACGTGTAGTCCCCAAGGTGTTCGCACCGGTCGAGGGGAGGCCCTGCCCGGGGCCAGGGGGTGAGCCCTGGGCGGTAAGTTCCCCGCCGGTAACTATGATTCTTGGGGAAGATCCAAGGCTTTTCCACTCGAAATCGGGTGAAGATCGTCGTTTCTTTCCGTACCATGAACGCATGGCGTACTTTAGTGCTGAAGAAATACCGTCTTTGACAGGTGACCTAGATCTCGTCACCTTCGGGCAGCGGCTCCGTCATCTTCGTCGGGCGCGCGGCATGACCCTCTCTGACCTGGGGGAACGTGTGGGCAGGGCGCCCTCCCAGCTCTCCCTGCTGGAGAACGGCAAACGCGAGCCCAAGCTCTCCCTTCTCACATCCCTTGCCTCCGCCCTCGGCGTCTCCGTCGAGGAACTCCTCTCCAAGCAGCCCCCCAGCCGGCGCGCGCAGCTGGAGATCGCGGTCGAGGAGGCCCAGCGCGACCCCGTCTACCAGACCCTCAACCTCCCCCACCTCAAGGTCGGCAAGCGCGTCCCCAACGACGTGCTCGAGCACATCGTCGGCCTGTACGACGAGCTCAAGCGCCGCAGCGCCAAGCCCACCGCCACCCCCGAGGAGGCCCGCCGGGCCAACGCGGACCTGCGCCGCCAGATGCGCGAGCGCGGCAACTACTTCGAGCACATCGAGAAGGCCGCCGCCGAGACCCTCGACGCCGTCAACTACAGCGCCGGCGCCCTCTCCCAGGGCCAGATCCTCGCCATCGCCACCCACCACGGGTTCAGCCTCCGCTACGTCCAGGACCTGCCCCGCTCGGTGCGCTCCCTCACCGACCACGTCAACCGGCGCATCTACCTCAAGCGCGAGACCACCCTGGGCATGCACAGCCCGCGCACCATCCTGCTCCAGACCCTGGGCCATGTGGTGCTGGGCCACCAGCGGCCCGCGGACTTCGGCGACTTCCTGCGCCAGCGGGTGGAGGCCAACTACTTCGCGGCGGCCGTCCTCATCCCCGAGAGCACCGCGGTCACCTACCTCCAGGAGGCCAAGCACGCCCGCGACCTGTCCGTCGAGGACCTGCGGGACGTCTACTCGGTGTCCTACGAGATGGCCGCCCACCGGTTCACCAACCTGGCCTATCGCCACCTCGACCTGGTCTGCCACTTCATCCGCAACGACGAGACCGGCATCATCTACAAGGCCTACGAGAACGACGGGCTCGTCTTCCCCACCGACGAGACCGGCGCCATCGAGGGCCAGCGCATGTGCCGCCAGTGGTCGGGCCGCCAGGTGTTCGCCTCCCCGGACCGGTACTCGATCTACTACCAGTACACCGACAAGCCCAACGGCACCCACTGGTGCGTGGCCCACGTCGACCCCAGCCGGGAGCGCAACTTCGCCATCACCCTGGGCGTTCCCTACAAGGAGTCGCGCTGGTTCCGGGGGCGGGAGACCACCAACCGGACCAAGTCCAACTGCCCCAACGGCGAGTGCTGCGTGCGCCCGCCCGCGGAGATGGCCGCCCGCTGGGAGGGCAACGTGTGGCCGTCGGCGCGCGCCCACTCGCACGTGCTGTCGGCACTGCCCTCGGGGACCTTCCCCGGGGTGGACGAGCACGACGTCTACACGTTCCTGGAGAAGTACGCCCACGAGGACTGACCCCGGACCGGAGCCGAGGGGCCGCGGCGCACGCCGCGGCCCCCTTCCGTGTTCCGCCGGTCCCGCGGCCCCGGCGGGAGCCGGGAGGGTCAGTCCCCGGTGCAGAAGGAGTGGTGCTCGTGGGACACGGCCCACCGGCCGTCCTCCTTGCGCAGCCCCAGGGTCAGGCGCAGCCGCCGTCCGGGCTCGGCCGCCAGGCCCTCGGGGGTGCCGCAGCGCAGCAGGGCGTGGGCGAAGGCGACCCGGTCGCCCGCGGTCACCGCCAGCTCCACCGGTTCGAAGACCCCGTCGGCGGACTGCCAGGCCAGGAAGTCGGGCCAGACGTCCCGGTAGGCGGCCGCGCCGCGCACGCCCCCGTGGGGCGGCGGGACGTCGAACATGACGATGTCGTCGGTGTGGTCGGCGAGCACACCCGCCAGATCCCCGGCGGCGACCGCGGACATCCAGCGTTCGACGAGTTCCGTGATGAGGCGTTCGTCCTCGGTCATGGGTGCTCCGTGAGTTGTCGAGCGGCCCGGGAGGGCCGGGTGCGGCGGATGTGGGCTTGTCGTCCGTGGCTCCGAAGGAGTGGCCGCCCCCCACCGGTCCCCTCGGCGGCTTGACGGCTTCAGTGGGACTCCTCCGGGCGGCGTTCTCCCGGTACGACCCGTCCGGGGCGCGGAACTCATCGGTTCCCGGAGAACCCGCCGTGTCCCGGGGAGGGGTCAGCGGTCGTCGGGGATGAGGGCCAGTGGGCGGGCCGAGTGGTGGACCCACCGCCCCCGGGAGCGGTACAGGCGCGCGCTCTCCCAGCCCTCGCCGGGGCGGCGGCCCAGCCGCAGCGAGGTCCAGGACCACCGCCAGCGCAGGAACTCGCCGGTGTGCGCGTTGATGCGCTCCCCGTGGTGCAGGCTGGGCCGGAAGGTGACCCAGGTGATCTCCACCCACAGGTCGCCCGGGTCGGGGTCGGGCAGGGTGACCGACAGGTGCAGCGGCTCGGAGTCGGGGGAGACCCGGCTCCTGCGGACCCGCGGGCGCAGCCCCGCGGCCGAGGCGCCGCGCAGGGTGCAGACCACGCTGTAGACGGTGTCGCGGCCCTCGTGCAGGACGTGGACGTCCGCCCGGCCCGGACGGGCGGGCCCGGTCGCGGTGGCCGGGGCGGGCGGGGTGAGGTGGCGGCGCACCCGCCAGGCGTGCCGCGGGGCCTTGAGCCACTCCAGGCGCCACAGGACGATGCCGGCCGCGGCGGCGACCAGCGAGAACAGCAGGGTCAGAACCTCCACCCGGTCAAGGTAGCCCGCGTGCGCCGCCGCTGTGCCCCGGACACACGGGCGCCGGGCGCGGAACGGGCACGGGGCCCGGCCCCGTCCGCGCGGCCGGTCCGGGACCGGGCCCGGCGCACCCCGCCGGGGGCGCCGCCACCGCGCGGATCCCCGGACCGTCGGCGGCGTCGGTGAGGATGGGGCCGGAGAACGGGAGGAACACGGTGGACGGTACCGACGAGGGCATCGACGTGACGGAGACCGGGCCGGAGGAGGGGCGGCCGGTGCTGCTGCTGCACCCGTGGTGGGGGGTCACCCCGGCGGTGCTGGAGTGGGCCGGGGCGCTGGCCGCCGCGGGCCGCCGGGTGGTGGTCCCGGACCTGTACGGCGGGCGGGTCGTCGACACCGTCGGGGAGGCCGAGGCCCTGGCCGGGGGGCTGGACCACGCGGCCGTGCTCGGACGGCTGGGCGCGGTCGCGGACGGACTGGCCGCACGGGGCCGCCCCTGGGCGGCGGTGGGCTTCTCGCTGGGCGCGTTCTTCGCCGCCCGGCTGGCCGGGCGCGGCGCGGCCGGACCGGACGACCTCGTGCTCTTCTACGGCGGGTGGTCGCCCGGGGGAGAGGTGGAGCGCACCGGGCGGGTGGAGCTGCACCTGGTACCGGACGACCCGTACTTCACCGGGGAGGAGGTGGCGGAGACCGTCGGGGGCTTCCGGCGGGCGGGTGTGGAACCGCGCCGCCACGTCTACGGGGGAGCGGGCCACTGGTTCGCCGAGCGGGGGTCCCCCGGTTTCGACGAGGAGGCCCACGCGCTCGCCCGGTCCAGGGTGGTCGGGCACCTGGGCGGGTAGCGGCGGAGCACACGGCGGCCCCGCCCTGACCGGTGCGGCGGGTGGCGGGGTCCGGTGGAATGGTGGCCGCCGGGGCGTCCGGTGTTCCCGCGGTCGTGCTGCCGGTGCGGTGGCGGCCCCGTCCGTCCCGGCGGCGGGTGCCGTGTGCGGGGCCGGGCCGTCCGTCGACGGGCGCCGCGGTGGTGCGGCCGGGGGCGCCGGTGGCGGGCGGTGTGCTCCGCCCCTTCTTCTCCTCCGCTTCCTCTTTCCTTCGATCTCCCTTCCCACGGCCTTCCCCGGTTCGCCGGGGGCGGCGATTGTTTCCGGCCGCCCTTGGTGTTACCGTGGGTAACACGAGCAGAATCCCCCTCCTCCCCCGGAGGGTCCGACAAAGGATGTAAGCGCATGAGTGAGGCCACCGCGCCCGCCTTCAGCCTGGAACCGAGCGAGGACATCCGCGAGGTCCGGGACTGGGCCCACGGGTTCGCCGCCGACGTCATCCGCCCCGCCGCCGCAGAGTGGGACGAGCGGGAGGAGACCCCCTGGCCGATCATCCAGGAGGCCGCCAAGATCGGCCTGTACTCCCTCGACTTCTTCGCCAACCAGTGGCTGGAGCCCAGCGGCCTCGGTATCCCGGTCGCCTTCGAGGAGCTCTACTGGGGCGACCCGGGTATCGCGCTGGCCATCACCGGCACCGGCCTGGCCGCCGTCTCCGTCGCCGCCAACGGCACCCAGGAGCAGATCTTCGAGTGGACGCCGCAGATGTTCGGCACCGCCGACGACATCAAGCTCGCCGCGTTCTGCTCCTCCGAGCCCGACGCGGGCAGTGACGTCTCCGCCATCAGGACCCGCGCCGTGTACGACGCAGCCAAGGACGAGTGGGTCCTCAACGGCACCAAGACCTGGGCCACCAACGGCGGCATCGCCGACGTCCACGTGGTCGTCGCCTCCGTCGAGCCCGAGCTGGGCTCGCGCGGCCAGGCCACCTTCATCGTCCCGCCGAACACCCCCGGCCTGAGCCAGGGCCAGAAGTTCGCCAAGCACGGCATCCGCGCCTCGCACACCGCCGAGGTCGTCCTCGACGACGTGCGCATCCCCGGCTCCTGCCTGCTGGGCGGCAAGGAGAAGCTCGACGAGCGCCTCGCCCGCGCCCGCGAGGGGCAGCGCTCCAAGGGCCAGGCCGCGATGAAGACCTTCGAGGCCTCCCGCCCCACCGTCGGCGCCATGGCCGTGGGCTGCGCCCGCGCCGCCTACGAGTACGCCCTGGAGTACGCCACCCAGCGCGAGCAGTTCGGCAAGCCCATCGGCGACAACCAGGGCGTGGCGTTCCTCCTCGCCGAGATGGCCACCCGAATCGACGCCGCCCGCCTGCTGGTGTGGCGGGCCGCGTGGATGGCCCGCAACGGCAAGGACTTCGACAGCGCGCAGGGCTCCATGAGCAAGCTCTACGCCAGCGAGACCGCGACCTTCGTGACCCAGAACGCGGTGCGCATCCTCGGCGGGAACGGCTACACGAGGGAGTACCCCGTGGAGCGCTGGCACCGCGACGCCACGATCTTCACGATCTTCGAGGGCGCCAGCGAGATCCAGAAGCTCATCATCGGCCGCACCATCACGGGCCTGCCGATCCGCTGACGCCCCCGCCGGCCACGCACCCCGGGCGGGCCCCTGGGCCGGGGTGCGTGACCGGTCGGCCACCCGCACCCGCCGGCCCGTCCCGGCGCCCGGGGACGGGCACCGCCCCCCCGCAGGGGAGTGGGGTGTTCCCGGTGCCGGTGACGGGGGGCGCCTCCGGACCGGCCCGGCGGGGCGCTCCGACGGGGACCGCGGTCCCCGGCCCCGCCGGGTCGTACGGCCGCGGGGCGGCCGCGGCGGTTCTCCCCGCCGCCGGGACCGCCCCGCAGCCGGGCGGGCCGGCCCCGTTCCGAGGGCGTCGCCGGGCGCGGTCCTCTCCGCTTCGTGCCCGGGGCGCGGATGTGCCAGGATTCCGGGTATGCCCGGCACCGCACCCCCCGCCGACCCGCGCCCGCCGTCCGCTCTCGCCGTTCTGAGCGCGCTTCTGGACCGCACACTCGTTCAGATCGAGGACGCCACCGCCGACGCCCGGTTCTACGACCGGGAGACCGTTCGCACCGCAGCCGACGTCTGGGACGACAACACCCACGCCCTCTTCGTGTCCGCGCTGGGCCGCACCCGCCGTGCCCGGGACCGGCGCGCCCGCCGGGCACTAGGGTGGATGGCCGACCTCGGGCCCGGGCGCCGGGCCTGGATGGCGGCGAGCGCCGCAGAGGCGGGGTACGACCTCGGGCCGCTGCTGCCGCCGGCCCGCGAGTCCGGCGGCGGCCCCGGGGCCGTCCCGCTGACCGGCGGCGTCGCCGAGGGGCTGGCCGCCGCCCACCGGCTGGACACGGCCACGGTCGGCACCCTGTCGGTGGAGCGCCGGGGCACCCGGCTCACGGCCCGGGTGGCCCTCACGGTGGAACGCGCCCGCCGGGACCCGGGTGAGCCGGGCCGGGAGCCGGCCGGAGCGGAGGGGGACGGATCGGAGCAGGACGGCGGGGACGGCGGCCCGGTCGAACTGGTCGTGCACCTGCCCGAGGTGGACGAGGTGCGCTTCGACACCCGCGCCGCCCCCGGCGCCCGCCTCTCCTGCGACCGCTCCGAGGTCGCGGTGTCCTTCGGCGACGGGGTGCTGCGCGGCCCCGGCGCCACCCTGGAGGTCCGCGACGCCTCCACGGGCGTCCACCTGCCGGCGGCCTCCCGGAGCTGGTCGCCCCCGCCCGAGCCTGTCCGAGGACGGGGCCGGGACCGCGACACGGCCCCCGCCGCCGGCGAGATCCACGGGCCCGCCGCCCGTGCCGTCTGCACCCTGCTCGTGTGGACCATGGCCAGGATCCGCTCGTCCGGCCGCAGGCCCGAGTCCACAGGGGTCCCCGTGTCCGCCCTGTGCCGGGCCCTGGCCGGGGCCGGCTCGGAGATCGCCGCCGCGGGGTCGCACCTCACCCGGGGACGGCGCGAGCGGGCCTTCCGCGAACTGGCCCTGTCCTGGGTCCGCCGCGGCGGACCCGAGACGGCCGAGCACTTCGACCGGGGGCTGGACCGGGTGTCGCGCGCCCTGGGCTTCGACGCGCTGGAGGAGGTCCGGCGGCTCGCCCGCGAACTGCGCGGACAGGGCGGGGCCCCGGTGCCGCCGGCCTCCCCGGAGCGGGAGATCGCCGACGTGCCCTCCGCGGCCGCCCTGCGCCTCGTCTCCTACACCGCCGGAGGGTCGTGGGAGGGCGGCACACCGCTCTCCCACGCCACCGTCCACCTGGCGGTCCCCGCCGACGCCGCCGATCCGGGGGCGCCCTGGCGGCTGCGGATCCTCAACGCCCGCACGCCCGACCGGGTGCGGGTGTCCACGCCGGCGTTCCGCGGAACCCTGCGGCCCCGCACCATCGACGACCACGACGGCCGCGCCACCCTGGTCGCGGCGGACGGGGCCCTGGAGGTCCGGGCCCGCTGGTCCTGACCAGGATCCCGGGAAGCCGTCTCAGGAGCGGGGCGCGAGCAGCCGGTGCGCCGCCTCCCCGGCCGCCTCCACCGCCCGGGCCGGGACCGCTCCGCCTTCCGCCAGGTGACGGCGGACCAGGGCCAGGGGCAGGTCCACCACCGCCGTCCGCACCCGTTCCAGGGCCGCCTCGGGCGCCTCCCCGGGGGCGCGCAGCCCGGCGGCGACCGCCACGACCGCAGCCCTCAGCCGGGCGTTCCCCCGGTCCCGCCTCTCCCGCTCGGCGGGCGGCCACCGCTCCGCCTCGAAGTCGGCGTCCGAGTACAGCAGGACCCGCGCCCGCTCGGGGGCGCCCCGGCTCCAGGCCGGCACGTGCCGGGCCGCGCCGACGGCCGCCGCCAGCGGGTCCGGCGCGGACAGCGCCTCGTGGCACCCCTCCTGGAAGTCGGCCAGCGCGCCCAGCCGGACGGCCGCCAGCAGCGCGGGCCGCCCGGAGAACCGGTGGTAGACCGACCCGCTGGGCGCCCCCGCCTCCCGGGCCACGGCCGCCATGGTCACCGCAGCGGGCCCGCCGCGGGCCGCCAGTGCGGTGGCGGCCGCCACGAGGGCGTCGGAATCGAAGCGCGCGGGTCTTCCCATGGGGGCGACCTTATGATGAACTCTGTTTTAGAGAGAAGCCTCTAAAACGATGGGAGCGTACCCCGATGCGCGTCCGGAACCTGCACCTGCGCCACCTCGCGGCTCCCCCCGACCGGGCCGGCGCCCTGCTCGACGGGCTCGCCTCGCCCGCCGACGCCCTCTGGCCGGCCGACCGCTGGCCCGCCCTGCGCCTGGACCGGCCCCTGGGGGTCGGCGCGGCGGGCGGACACGGCCCCGTCCGCTACACCGTCGTCGCCCACACGCCGGGGCGCCACGTGCGCTTCCGCTTCTCGGCGCCGCGCGGGTTCGACGGGTTCCACGAGTTCACCGTGGAGCCCGGCGAGGGAGGCGGCACCGTGCTGCGCCACCTGCTGGCCATCCGGGCCCACGGCCCGGCCCTGCTCACCTGGCCCCTGGTGTTCCGGCCCCTGCACGACGCGCTCCTGGAGGACGCCCTGGACCGCGCCGAGCGGATCCTCACCGGCACCGTCCGCGACCCCGCCCGGTGGAGCCCCTACGTCCGGCTGCTGCGCGCGGCGGCCGTGCGCGTCGGCGAACGGCATCCTGGTCCCCTGGGAACGGAGACGTCCCGTACCTAGGATGGGCGGCGGCGCTCCCCCCGACCCCCCACAGGAGATCCGTGTCCCAGCCGCCCCTGCTGTTCCTGGACGTCGACGGCCCCCTCAACCCGTTCCGTGCCTCCGGCCGACACCGGCCCGACGGTTACACCACCCACCGCCTGCGCCCCGAGGGCTGGGCGGAGGCTCCCAAGCCCCTGCGCGTGTGGCTGCGGCCCGACCACGGCGAACGCCTGCTCTCCCTTCCCTACACCCTGGTCTGGGCCACCACCTGGGAGCACGACGCCAACACGATGATCGGCCCCGTCCTGGGCCTGCCCGAACTGCCCGTGGTGGAACTGCCGCACTGGTCCAGCGCCACCGGCGGGCTCTGCTTCAAGACCGCGGCCCTGGTCGAGTACGCCGCAGGCAGGCCCTTCGCCTGGGTCGACGACATGATCACCGGCCACGACGCCGACTGGGTGCGCCGCCACCACCCGGGCCCGGCCCTGCTGCACCGGGTGGACCCACGGATCGGACTGCTCGACGCCGACTTCCGGAGCCTGGAGGGGTGGCCGCCCGCCCGCACGGCCGCCGCCCTCCCCGAAGAGGGCTGACGCCCGGGACCGCCGTTCCCGGGTTCGGGCCCTTCACGATGCGGGTCCCGGTCATCATGCTCCCGGGGATGGCACCGTACTCGCGGGCCGCTTCCGCCGAGCCCGCGCACCGGCTCCGGTCCCGTGCCGCCGAAGCGGCACCCGTCCCCGGCCGCGAGCTCGTGCGGGCGCCCGGCGGGCCGCGCGGTGCGGTTCCCGCGCACCGGGGCACCGGGGCGGTGTCCCGGTCGGTCCCGCGGGCGTCCGTCCCGGCGGCGGGGCGGGGAGGCACCGCCCGTGGTCCGGCCGCCCGGCGACCGTTTCCCCGGAAAGGACGACCGAGGCGTCCTGGCACCGTGAAACGTCCCACCCCTACCCTGGGGCCATGCACGCCACCACGGGCAACGACGCCCCCACCATCACCATCCCCACCACGCACAACGGCCCCGACGGCTCCGGCAACGGCGGCTACAGCGCCGGGCTGCTGGCCGCCCGCCTCACCGCCGTCGGCGGCCCGGCCGTGCAGGTCACCCTGCGCGTCCCGCCGCCCCTGGGCCGCCCGCTCACCGTCGAAGAGGACGCCGGGGCCGCCGTGCGGCTCACCGACCCCCGGGCCACCGACGCCAAGGCCCGGCTCGTCGCCGAGGCCGAGACCGTCACCGCCCCCGACACCCCCGCCGTCCCCGGCGCGCCCGTCGACCCGGCCACCGCCCGGGACGCCGAGAGCCGCTTCGCCGGCCTGGCCCTGCACCCCTTCCCCCGCTGCTACAGCTGCGGGCCCGAGCGCGCCGAGGGCGAGGGCCTGCGCCTGTTCGCCGGACAGGTCCGCGCGGGGGAGGGCCCCGACGGGGCCGGCAACACCGTCGCCTGCACCTGGACCCCGCACCCCGCCCTGGACGACGGCTGCGGGACCGTCGGCCTGCCCGACCTGTGGGCCGCCCTGGACTGCCCCGGCGGCTGGTCCAGCGATGTCGCCGGGCGCCCCGCCGTCCTGGGCCGCATCACCGTCCAGGCCCTGCGCGCGCCCCGCATCGGTGGAACGCACGTCGTGGCCGGGTACCTGGACTCCGTGGACGGCCGCAAGATCCGCACCGGCAGCGCCCTGTACGACGCCGACGGGCAGGTCCTCGCCCAGGCGTGGGCCACCTGGATCGCCCTGCGCGGCTGAGGCCGGGACTCCGCGGGGGTGCGGGGCCGCGAAAGCGGCCCCGCCTCCGCCCCGTCCCGGTGCGGACCGCGGAGGCGCCCGGACGCCGGGCCGCCCGCCCCGGACGGCGCGGGCGCGCCTCCCCCCGGCACCGGGCCGCTGCGGCGGCCCCTCCCGCCTCCGCCCGGCGGAGGCCGCCTCCGGCGCGGGCACCGCCGCGCCCCGCAACCTCTAAGGTGAAACGTTGTGGCAGACGAAGACCCGCGGCGGACCCCCATGAACGACAGCGACGACGCACCCGGCACGGGGCCCGCGTCGGACACCCTCCCCGCACCCCGCGCCCGCGGCGGGCGCGGGAGCGGACGCGGCCGCGACCCCGAGCGCCGCCGCACCATCCTCGACGCCGCCGACCGGGTCATCCAGCGCGACGGCCCCGACGCCTCCATGCTCGCCATCGCCGCCGAGGCCGGGATCAGCAAACCCATCCTCTACCGGCACTTCGGCGACAAGAGCGGCCTGTACCGCGCGCTCGCCGCCCGCCACGTCGACCCCCTCATCGAGCGCATCCGCGACGAGCTGCACCGGCACACCGCGTTCGAGGTCCGCGCCAGGGCCACCGTCGGCGCCTACCTGTCGATGATCTCCCAGAACCTCAACCTCTACCGCTTCCTCATGGACCGGGCCACCTCCGAGGACCAGCGCACCCGCAGCGACCTGGGCATGATGGTGCGCCGCATGGGCGAGGAGCTGGCCGAGCTCCTGGTCGGCGAGGGCCGCATCGGCGGGCGGCTGCGCGCCCAGATCGCCGCGCACGCCGTCGTCGGGATGGTCCAGGCGGCGGGGGAGTGGTGGCTGGAGCACCCCGAGGTCGGCGAGGAGGAGGTCATCGACAACCTCACCGCCGCGGTGGTCGGCGCCGTCCAGGGCAGCAGCGACCTGCGCTGACGCCCCCGCACGGGCGTCGACGGCGGACCCGGCCCGGGCGGCCCCGCTCCACGGATGTGCCCCCGTTCGGCCGTCCCCCTTGACCTGGAGTGCACTCCAGGTCCCATGCTTTTCCCATGAAGGACTACTACACCCCCGGTGAGATCGCCGAGCGCTTCGATCTCACCCTCGACACCCTGCGCTACTACGAGAAGGCCGGGCTGCTGCGCCGGGTCGACCGCGCCCCCAGCGGCCACCGCCGCTACCGCACCGACGACGTCGAGCTCCTCCACCTCATCCGCTGCCTGCGCGACACCGACATGCCCATCACGCGCCTGCGCGAGTTCGCCGAGCTCGTCCGCGCCGGCGACCACACCATCCCCGAGCGCCTGGACGTGCTCCAGGAGCACAAGAACCGCCTCGACGCGCGCATCGCCGAACTCGTCGACCGGCAGGACGCCATCGAGCACAAGATCGACTACTACCTCGGCGTCCTCTCCGAGCGCGCCGCGGAGACCGCCCACACCCTCAAGGACGGAAACTGATGCGTTACACCGAGATCGGCGGCCGCAAGGTCAGCGCCCTGTGCCTGGGCGCCATGAAGTTCGGCAGCCAGACCGGCGACGCCGAGTCCGCCGCCCTGCTGGACCGGTTCCTGGAGGCCGGCGGCACCTTCATCGACACCGCCGACTGCTACCAGTACTGGGTGGACGGCTTCGAGGGCCACGAGAGCGAGACCTTCCTGGGCCGTTGGCGGCGCGAGCGCGGCATCACCGACGAGGCCGTCATCGCCACCAAGGTCGGCGCCCAGCCCACCGTCCCGGGCGGCGGGCCGGAGGCGTGGGAGGGGCTGTCCGAGCAGGCCGTCACCACCGCCGTCGAACGCAGCCGCCGACGCCTGGGCGTGGACCGCATCGACCTGCTGTACACGCACAAGGAGGACCCGAACACCCCGCTGGAGGAGACGATGGCGGCCTTCGCCCGCCTCGTCGACGAGGGCGCGGTCGACCAGCTGGGCATGAGCAACCACCGCACCTGGCGGCTGGAGCGGGCCCGGGCCGCCCTCCAGGCCCACGGCCACCGGGTCACCGTCCTGCAGTACCGCTACAGCTACCTCCAGCCCCGGCACGAGGTGCAGCTGGAGTCCAACGCGTTCACCCACGTCACGCCCGACCTCCTCGACTACGTGGCATCGGAGAACGCCGCCGGCCGCGACCTGGCCGTGGTCGCGTACACCTCGCTGCTCGGCGGCGCCTACACCCGCCCCGAACGCACCGACCGGCTCGGTCCCGCCTACGACCACCCGGGCACCCGCAACCGGATGGCGGCACTCGACGCGGTCGCCCGGGACACGGGCGCCACCCGCAACCAGGTGGTGCTGTCCTGGCTCATCGGCGGCGGGATCGTCCCCGTGGTCGGGGTCAGCGAACCCGGTCAGCTCGACGAGGCGGTGGAGGCGACCGACCTGGAGCTCACCCCGGAGCAGCGGGAGGTCCTCGACGGGGCCCACTGAGCCGACCGGTTCCGCCCGTTCCGCCCCCTCCACCGGACGCGGCCGGTCCGGCGGCCGGGGCGGCCCGCCCCGGCGCGGCGGGGCACGGCCGGAATCGGACATCCGCCGCCCCCGTACACCGCCGCCGATCCGCGCCGCACACGGATCCGGCCAGGTCGGGGCCGCCGCCCGGGGGCGGCCGGAGACTCCCGGGACACGAGTGACCGGTGAGCAAACGCGGACACGCGTCGTGCACATGTTCGCGAACACGGTTTTTACCGGCCTTTGACCGGATACCTTCCCTAGAGGCGGCGGTCGGATCCCACCGTCCAGGCGAACCGCGGGGAGGGGCACTTGCCCGACAGCACGTACCACCAGATCCACTTCGCCTGGGCCGAACCCACCCTGCTGGGGCGCGTCGGCCCCGGCCCCGCGGCCTCCTCCCTCACCGAGGTCGACCGCCTCGCCCTGCGCGCCTGGCGCAACCGGCTCCAGCCCGCGCTCACCGTCGACTACCGGGTCTGCCTGCCCGATCCGGCCGACCACCCCGAGACCCTGTGGGCGCGCGCCTACGACGACGGGCAGGCGGCGCTGGTCTACCGCTGGCCGGGCGATGTCGGGACCGCGCACGCCTGGGCCATCGTCGGCCCGGCCGACGGGCTCACCCTGCCGCGGGTCCTGAGCCTGCACGAGAACCCCAACACCCGGCCGCACCGCACCCGCCCGCCCAGGCCGGGGTGGGGCACGATGCCGGTCCTGGACACCCCGGAGCCCTGGGAGCGGTCGGCGGCGCCGGGCGCGGTGCGCGCCCGCGACCGCCGCGCGGCCGACCTCACCGCCGCGGGCGGGGAGGAACTCCTGGTGCTGGGGGTCGCCGCGGCGCTGGAGCGGCCGGACCTGCCGGTGCGGGTGTTCCTGGAGCCGGGGCTGGCCGACCTGTGGAACGCGGTGCAGCTGCGGTTCCTGTGGGGGATGCACCGGAGCCTGTACGAGGTGCTCACCCCGCGCGGGACCAGCCCGGCACCGGGCTGGGACTGGTCGCTGTCCACGTACGACCCGGTGCTGGAGGAGAGCGGCCAGCACATCGTCTTCGGGCCGCCGACGGACGCGGCGGGGCCGTTGCTGCGGATGCCGGGGACGGAGTTCCGGAGGACGGCCGAGCGCCTGGTGGGCGTGCTGCGCGATGAGGGCGGGGACCCGCTCGGCGACCACCTGGCGGAGCGGGGCGTCCCGGACGCGCCGACGTTCGAGGAGCGCCGCGGGCTCCTGGTGGACTGGCTGGACCCCCGTCCGGCACAGCCGAGCCCCCGGACAGGGGACGCCGAGCCGCAGGCCGACCGGCCGTCGACCGCCGAGAGCGGACCGGAGGGGTCCCGGCTCCCGCGGGAGTCCGGCCGGGACCGGCCCCTGCGGCCGGGCGCGGACGGCCCCCGCACCCGGGCGGGGTCCCCGGAGGGCGCCGCCCGCACCCGCCCCTTCGTCACCGACGCCGTACCCTTCCGCCCCTCGGCCCCAGAGAGCCCCGGCGGCTCCAGGGCTGTCGGGGACGACCTGCCCGAGGCCGAGTCGCTTCCCGCGGATTCCACCGGCTCCATCCGTCACACCGCCGCCACCCGAACCGCGGCTTTTGATGACCTGGGAGCTGTCGGGGACGACCTGCCTGCGGCGGAGCCGCTTTCCTCGGGTGAGGGTGACACCGCCCGCCATTCCGCGGTCGCCCGTTCCACGGTCTCCGATGACCTGGGGGAGGTCGAGGACGACCTGCCTGCGGCGGAGCCTCTTTTCATGGACTCCCGGGGTCTCGCCCGTACTTCCGATCCCACCAACCCCGGGGACCCCGAAGAGTCGGGGGACACCGGGGACGACCTGCCCGGGGCCGAGCCCCTCTCCACCGCCTCTGCCGATCCCGCCCGTCCCACCGGCGCCACGGCCCCCACCTCCACCGAAGAGACCGGGGAAGACCGCCCGACGGCCGAGCCCCTCCCCAACGCCTCCACCGACCCCGTGTACGGCACCGACACCTCCTATCCCACGGCCGTGGGGGACCCGGAGGACGACGGGGACGACCTGCCCCAGGCGGAACCCCTTCCCCCGGGTGAGACCGACACCGCCCGCGACCCCGACCCCACCGGTCACTCACGACCCGCGGTCACCGGAGACCCGATCGGCTCCCCCCGTTCCCCGGCATCCGCGGATCCGACCGGGACCTCCTCCACCGGTCGCCCCACCCATGCCACGGAGGACCCGTCCGAGGCCGAAGCCCTTCCGGTGGGCTCGGCCGACCCCGATCGGCCCGCCGACACCACGAGCCCCACGGCCCTCGAAGAGCACGAGGAGAAGCCGCGCCGGGCCGAGCCCCTCACCGCGGGCTTCACCGACACCACCCGCCACACCGCGGCCCCACGTCCCGCGGGTCCCGCGAGCACCGGCGGGAACCCGGGTGCCGGCTCCTCCTCTGAACACCCTGCCGACCCCACCACCGATGGCCCGGATCGGCCCGCGGTGCCCATACCTGGCAGCAGCCCCACCGGCCCCGCCCGCGCCTCGGGCACCGGCCGTCCCCGCGGGCTCACAGAACCTGTGCGCCGCACCGATCCCGCCGATCCCGCCGGTCCTGCCGGTCCTGCCGAGCGCACCGGGCCTTCGGGCGCCCCGGGTCCCGGCCGCGCCACCGTCCCCACGGGCACCGACAGCCCGGACCGGCCCGCGGCTCCCACACGTGACAGCGGCCCCGTCGCCCCCACCCGTCCCTGGGACACCGGGCAGGCGGACCCTCCCACCACCGCGGCCCACGAGCGAGGCGGCCCCGGCGGCCCCTCCTTCCCCACGGACCCCGGCGACGACCTGCCCGAGGCCGAGGACCTCCCGTCGGGCCCCACCGCCCCGGACCGCCGCACGGCCGCCCCGGCTCCCGTGGACGTCGAGGACCCCGGAGACGACCTGCCCGAGGTCGAACCCCTCCCCGGCGACACCGGTGCCTCCTCCTTCTCCTCTCCCTTCCCCGGCGCGACCCGCGCCAGGGACCTCTCCGACGACGCTCCCGCCCGGGCGTGGGCCTCCCGGGAGGCCCACGCCGAAGCCGCCTCCGCACTGCCCGAGGCCGACCCCCCGGGCGCCGAGGAGACAGGCCCGCAGGCTCCCCCCGAGCCCGCGGCCCCCAGCGGCCGGACCGCCGTGGAGACACCGGACCCCGGTCCCGCACCAGACCCGGACCCCGGGCCCGGGTCCGACGAACCCCTGTGGCCCGGCGCTCCCGCCTTCGCCCCCGGAGGCAAGGACCTGGACGAGGCGCTGTGGCCCTCCGCCCCGCCCGCCTCCGGCAGCACCGCTTCCGACACCCCCTCTTCCCCCTCCACCGGCCTGGACGAAAGCGGCGCGGCCGAACTCCGCCGTCCCCGCATCGCTCCGGCCCGCGCAGAGCCGACCGCCGGCCCCGACCCCGAGTCCCCCACCTCGACCACCTCCTGGCCCGGCGAAGAGCGCCTTCCGCGACCGCCGCGCATCTTCGACGCCCCCGAACCGCACGAGCCGCGCCGTCCCCGCATCGCCCCCGCCGACGACCCGCGCCCCCAGCAGGAGACCGAGCCTCCCGTCCCCGCCTCCACCACCGTCCCGCCCCGGCGTTCCCCCTCACCCATCCGCACCGGCCTCTTCCGCAAGCGGAACAGCCGCCGCGACACCCCCGCCACCGGCACCCCCCGCGCCCCGGAGCCGGAGGCACAGCGCTCCGACGGCCGGGTCCGCGCGCTCGCCGAGGGCGCCTTCGGCGGCCGTCCGACGCGTTCGACACCGGAACCGCCCGGCCCCGACGAGTACCCGGCCGCGGCGGAGCGCACCCCGGAGGAGGCCCCGCCCCTCTTCCCGTCCTCCGAGCCCGACAACGGCGTTCCCGGCGCCGACTCCGCCGCCGACACGGCCTCCGCTCCCGGCGAGGCACCCGTCAGCGACCCGGAACCCCCCTCCGCCCCCGACTACGCCACCGAGACCGCCCCCGGCTCCGCCGACCCCATCGCGCCCGAGGACAACTGGCCCACCCAGTACGCCGACCTCCCCCTGGACCGCCTGGAGCGCTGGCTCACCAAGTACGGCCCCGAGGAGGCCCGTATCGACCTGGTCGACGCCCGTGCCGCCGTGCGGGCCGAACGCTCCGAGCTCCGGCGCGTCCGTGAGGAGCGCGACCACTACCACGCCGAACTCCAGGACTCCCGCCGCGAGGTCGCCCGCCTGGACCGCTCCTGGATCGACCGCGAGGACGACGACGAACCCCCCGCCCCGGCCGCCGGACGGCGGCGGTGGCCGGGGCGCGTGCTGGTGCTGCTGCTCCTGTTCGCCTTCCTCGCCACCGGCCTGGAGGCCGGGGCCCGCTTCGGCGTCGGCGCCCTCGACCTCCTCGCCGGTGCCTCCTGGTGGCCGTTCTGACCCGTCCGCCCGAACCCGCCCCCGGCGCCACCCGGCACCTCCCGGCACCTCCACCCCGGCGGGCGGTCCCGGCGCGCTCCCGTCCGGCTCCGGAGGGGTCGTGGCCCCGCCCCGCTCAGGTGTGCCCCGGTGCCCTTCGCCCCGCGGCCGGGACAGGCCTTCGCCCCCAGGCCGGGACGCCCCCACGGGGGCGTCCCGCCGGGTGGAGACGGCTTGTCCGGTGACGGCGGCTCCCCGTCCCGGCGGCGCGTTCGCGCCGGTCGGTCGGCGGGCCGGGAGGACGCGGCGGCCGACCGGCTCCGGCCGATCACCGGGATGAGCCGCGGGACCGGGACCGAGACCGAGACCGCGAGAACGTCACACCTCTCCGGGTTCCCCGGCCGCCGGCGCCCGCGTGCCCGCATCACGGCGGTGTTCCGGCCCCGCCGACGGAACGAGCACGAAGGGCGCCCCGTGGGTCCGCCCACGGGGCGGTTCCGAAGAGTGTTCCCGGTGAGCCCGCCTGCCGGGCGGCTCCGAAGCACCCCGGTGGGCCCGCCTGCCGGGCGGCTCCGAAGCACCCCGGTGGGCCCGCCTGCCGGGCGGCTCCGAAGCACCCCGGTGGGCCCGCCTGCCGGGCGGCTCCGAAGCACCCCGGTGGGCCCGTCCGCTGAGTGAGCCCGAAGGGCGTCCCGGTCGGCCTGAAGGGGCACCCCGGCCGGCCCACCCGCCCCGGACGCCCCCGGCCACCTCCGCCCACCCGCCTCGGCTCCCACCCCGGCCTCCTGTGACCTTCCCCGGCCTTTCCCCTCCCTCCCCGAGACCGGCGCGTGGGGGCGGCGCCCGCTCCTAACCTGGAGGGATGACAGGAACACCGCCGGTCCCCGCCGCCCTCCCGCGACCGCTGCTGGAGGCGGTCCACGCCCTCCCCCTTCCCGAGCACCGGCGCACCGCCCTCGCGGCCGCCGCGGACGCCCACATCCTCCTCGACGCGGCCGTGGACCTCGGCGAAACCGACCCGGACGGCGCCCGCGCCCTCCTCGACGCCCTGCGCGCCCACGCCCCGCAGGAGGCGCACCGCCAGTACGCCACCCACGCCCTCGCCGTCCTCCTGCGCCGCGGGGGCGACACGGACACCGCCGACCGGCTCGTCGCCGGCCTCCTGGACTCCGGCCGCCTCGACCGGGTCCTCGCCCTCCTCCTCGCCGAGGAGTTCGCCGCCGACGGCGCCCTGGAACGCGCCCTGAACTGCTACAACATCGCCTGTCGCAGCATCCTGTCCGGCCTGGCCGAGACCGTCGCCGACCTCAACCGCATCGGCCTCATGCCCCTCCTGGGCCGGGCCGCGGTCCGCGAACGCCTCGGCCTCGCCCCCGACGGCCACGACCTGGCCGCACGCGAGGCCGACCGCCACCTGCCCGACGCCGCCGCCGAACTCCGCCGCCTGGCGGGCGACGCCCCGGACCGGGCCCCGTCCCTGTTCGACGGCCCCCTCCCCGAGGCCTTCACCGGCGCCCCGCAGACGGCCGACGCCCCCCGCCCGGTCCCCGAGACCGTGCGCGAGAACCACGCCTTCTACCCCCGCCCCGCCCTGGACCGGGCCCGCGAGCGAGGCCTGCTGCCCGCCGACGCCGACGACCCGGCCGCCCACCACCACGGCATCGAGCGCACCCTGCGCGCCCAGGCCCGCGGATTCCCGGGCGTCCACCTGGGCACGATCGCGGTCACCCCGGACGAGATCGCGGACTTCGCCGCCGAACACGGACTCGACCCGGCCGACCCGGGCACCCTCCGGGCCTGGGTCTCGGCGGTCCCTGCGCCGGACTCCCCGGACGTCGCCCCCTGGCCGCCCGAGCGCAACCAGGCCTGCTGGTGCGGTTCCGGCCGCAAGTACAAGAAGTGCTGCGGTTCCGCCTCCCTGCGCTGACCCCGCACCCGCCGCGCCGCCCTCCCGCACGTCCCCGGACCGGACGCACCCGGTCCGGGGACGAAGCGTTCCGTACGCCGCCCCGCACACCGGACCGAAGGCCGGAACCCGGAGGCCGTACCGCGCATCGAACCGTCGTCCATGACATCGTGACGACCCGAAGTGAGGCGGCGCCCCGTGTTCGGAATCCTGCGTCCCTGCCGGCACACCCTGCCCGAAGGCCTGGCCGACGAGTGGATGGCCCACATGTGCGGACTGTGCCTGGCCCTGCGGGACGACCACGGCCAGGCCTCCAGGATCGCCACCAACTACGACGGCCTCGTCATCTCCGTCCTGACCGCCGCCCAGGCGCCGGAGCAGGCCGGAACCCGCGAGGCCGGCCGCTGCCCCCTGCGCGGCATGCGCGGGGCGCGGGCCGCCGACGGCGCCGGAGCCCGCCTGGCCGCGGCGGTGTCCCTGTTGCTGGCCTCCGCCAAGATCGCCGACCACATCGAGGACGGCGACGGCATCTACGCCCGCCCCGGGGTGCGCGCCTTCGCGGGCCGGGTGGCCGAACGCTGGCGGCGCGGCGCCACCGCCTCCGGCGACGGCCTCGGGATCGACGGCTCCACCCTGCTCGCGGTCATCGACCGCCAGCGCGAACTCGAACTCTCGGCCGGACCCGGCACCGACGTCCTCACCGTCACCGCCCCCGCGGAGGAGGCCACCGGCGAGGCGTTCGCGCACACCGCCGTCCTGGCGGGGTGCCCGACCAACGCCGAGCCGCTGCGCGAGGCGGGCCGCCTGTTCGGCCGCGTCGCCCACCTCCTCGACGCCGTCGAGGACCTGGAGGAGGACCGGGCCCGGGGCGCCTGGAACCCGCTCACCGCCACCGGTACCGGCCTGGACCGGGCCCGCGAACTGTGCGACGGCGCGGTGCTGGGAGTCCGCCTGGCCCTGGCGGAGGCCGTGTTCACCGACGACCGCCTGGTGCGCGCCCTGCTGGTGCGCGAACTCGGCCGCGCCGTCGACCGCACCTTCTCCAAGGCGGGCCACCACCAGCCCGGCCACGGCCACCCGCACCCGCACGGTCATCTCCACGGGCACCCGCACCCCGACCAGTACCCGCCCGCAGGCCCGCACCACCCCCACGGACAGGGGCACCCGGACCGGAAACGGAAGCGGCGCCGCGACGACGGCGGCGCCTCCGGGGGCGGAGGGTACGACTCCCACGGCGGCGGGGGCGGCGGCCGCGGCTCCGAAGGCGGCTGCTGCGGCTCCTGCTCCTGCAACACCCCGGAACTGCACCACCCGCCCAAGCGCCGGGGACCCCTCACCGGCTGCGCGGTGGCGCTCTTCATGTGCTGCACGTGCCAGCTCTGCTGCCGCGACCCCCACCCGGGGCCCTGGTCGGGAAAACGGCGCAGTGCCTGGTGCGACGGCTGCGACTGCCCGGACTGCAACTGCAACTGCGACCACTGCTGCTGTTGCTGCGACGGCTGATCGCCCTCCGCCGCGCAGCGGGCCGACCCGCTCGGCGGCGGGCCTCCCCGGCGTGAGCACGGTTCCCGACCGGCTCGGCCCCGTTCGACCCCGGAACCCCCGAGACGACGCCCCGACACCTGCCGCAGGCCCGCCGTCGGCGCGTCCCCGAGCCATCACACCACCCGGCGGGAACCGGCCATGAGACCGGCCACCGGGCCGCGTGCCCCGGACCGGCAACGACCCGGGGCGCGCGGGATGCCCCGGGCGGGCGGGGGAGAACGGCCCGCCCGGGACGCTCGTCCCCGTCAGCCCCGACGGGCGCGAACCCTGTCGGCCGCCTGGCGCGCGGCCGCCGCGACCTCCTCGTCCGGGTGCAGGCGCCCCAGCGCGTCCAGCACCGGCAGCGCCGCGGGGTGGTCGACCCGCCCCACCCGCTCCTCCCCGGACAGCAGGAGTTCGCCGAGGGGATCGGTCCCCTCCTCGTTCCCGGGGTCGAGCAGTTCCGCGAGGTGCTCCTCGCCCAGGGCCAGCAGCCCGGACACCGTGTCGATCGCCCACCAGGGGCCGTACTCGGTGAGCAGCCTCCGGTGTTCCTCGGGCGGGGTCCCGGGCAGGGCCATCAGGGCCCCGGCCGCCAGGCCGGACGCCTCCGGGCGCCCGGAGGCGAGCAGGGCGCGCAGCTCCGGCGCCGCCCCGTCGCCCACCATGGACAGCACCGACACCCCGATGGTGCGGCGCAGCGCCCCCAGCGGGGTCGGGTCCCCCGTGGCGGCCGCGATCTCCCGCACCGCCTCGGCGTCCGTCCGCCCGGCCAGCCACGGCCCCACCTCGGCCGCGTGCCACTGCAGGGGGAGGGCGCTCAGCGAGTCCAGGAGCCGGGCGGCACCGTCCGCCCCCGGCTCCCCACCGCCTTCGGCCCCGGACTCCCCGCCGCCGAAGGACTCCCCGACGCGCGGTGCGGGCACCCCGCCCAGCGGCGGTCCGCCCTCGGGCAGCAGCAGCCGCGCCCCGTAGCGGCCCAGCGCGGTGAGCGCCACCGCGCCGTCGACCGGCTCGGTCGACATCGTCTCCTGGGCGCCGGGCCACAGCGGCCGGGGCGCCCGCCCGCGGCCCAGCCGGTGCGGGACCAGCAGCCCGGCGGGGGAGCGCCCGACCAGCCGGACCGCACCGGCCCTGGCCAGCCGCACCACCCCGGCGTACATCGCCTCGATCACCGCGGGATAGGCCAGGTGCTCGGGTTCCGCCGGGTCCCGGTCTCGCCTCAGGTCCCGCGCCAGGTCGACCAGGTCCATCAGCGGCACCTCGGCTCCCCGGGGCATCTCCTGCAGCATGCACAGGGCCGCCGACAGGACCTCCTCCCCGCCGACCTCCCTGCCGGGGAGCTCGTCCCCCTCGACGGCCGACAGGAACAGGGCCTCCCACACGTCCAGGAGCTCCTCGGGGTCCCCGCCCGCGATCCCGGCGGCGGGTCGTGCCGTCCCGGAATCGGCCTCGATGACCTCCAGGTCGACCGCGGCACGCCACAGCGCGGCGAACTCGGGCAGGTCCCGGGCGCCGCGCAGCCGCCGCAGCCGGTCGGCGCGCTCGGCGGCGGCCTCCTCCGACACGGCGGGCCACAGCCCCAGCTCCTCCACGGCGGCGCGCACGTCGTCGGGGCCGAGCGCCCCGTCCGGGGTCAGCGGCTTCTCCGGTGCGACCCACCGGGCCAGCCCCAGCAGGTCGCGCAGCGGCACGGTCTCCGCCGCCGCCCCGGCCAGCGACGCCTCGCTCGGCGGGGCGAAGGAGGCGCGTCCGCCCATGCCCCACCCCGACATCGGCAGGGACTCCTCGAAGTGCCCGTACTCCCGCTCGAACACCAGAGCCCGTACCGGGCAGCCGGCGGGGAGCCCGTCCCCGTCCTCCGCGACGGCATCAGCCCCCGCCTCCGCGGCCGAGGGGCCCCCGTCCTCCGGGACGACCCGCGGCCGGTCCGGCCCACCGCCGTCCGCACCCGCGCACACCATTGCCGTTCCCCGCTCTCACCGCACCGTCCGCGACGACCACCTCACCGCGTGCAACGACCACCGTTCTATCGTCTGAGCGCCCGCACCGGGGGCGGTTTCGTGCAACCGGAAGCCACTTTCCACAACGGTCCGCCCCTATCCCGCCCGCACCCCCGAAACAACCCGCCCGCACCCCGCCCAGCCGCCCGAAAACCCCTCGCACCGCCCTTTGCCCGGCAGGCATGTACCCGTCGAGATCCCACCCGCCGGACGACCGAATCCCCATCCCGGGCCCGCCGTCCACAACCCGCGCGAACACCCGGCGCGCCCTCCGCGGATCTTCTAGGTTCGGAACATGGACACCGAGAACCCTCCGACAGGCCTCGACGGGGTCGTTCCCGCACCGCTGTGGGCCGCTCTGGAACGGGCGGGGCTGACCGAAGCCGACCGCGCCGACCTCGACCGCCACCCCGACCAGGCCCTGGACCTCCTCCTGGACGCCGCCGAGCACCCGGACCGGACCGGAGACGGGGAGCGGCCGCGGCACCTGCTCGAGGCGGTCCGCGAGCACGCCCCCGAACCGGCGGTCCGCCGGTACGCGCCCTACTCCCCGGCCGACCTGCTCCGCAGGGACGGGGAACCCCACCGGGCGGGCGCCCTGGTCGACTCCCTCCTGCGCGACCGGCACCCGGCCCCCGGACCGGCCCACCTGCTCGCCGAGGAGTTCGAGGAGGCCGGGGAACACGACAAGGCCCTGCACTGCTACAACCTCGCCTGCCGCCACCTGCTCGCCGGCCCGGCCGAGCAGGCCGCCGGCGCCCACCCCTTCGACCTCATGCCGCTCCGGGGCCGGGCCCGGATGCGCGAACGCCCGGGGCCGGCACCGGACGGCCACGACCGCGTCGCCCTGACCGCCCCAGACGACCGGGACACCGCGGAGGGCCCCGATGCCCCCTTCGTCCCCGAGGTCGTCCGCCCGGTCTTCTCCCGCGACTCCCTGGCCGCCGCCCAGGACGCGCGCCTCCTGCGCGCGGGGGAGGCCGCCCACCACCACACCACCGCCGAGCGCGAGCTCCGCGAGGCCAAGCGCGCCCATCCCGACGCCCGCCTCTTCACGCTCCTCGCAGACCCCGCCGAGATCTCCCCCCTCGCCCGCGCACATCCCGACCTGGACTGCGACGACCTCCTGGAGGAATGGGCCGAGGAGGTGACCCCCGCCGACTCCCCGCGCCTGTCACCCTGGCCGCCCGGCCGCAACGAGCCCTGCTGGTGCGGCTCCACCCGCAAGTACAAGAAGTGCTGCGGCACCCCCGCCCTCCCCTGACCGGCACGGGCGCCGTCACCGTTCGAGGCCCACCCGGTCGAGTTCGGCCATGAACCGCAGCCTGCACCGGTGCCCGCTCTGCGGCCCGTCGACGAATGCCCGTCCCTCCTCCACCCGCCCCAGGCGCTCCTACAGTCGGTACACCTTCCGGGCCGGCTCGGCCGCCTCCGGGTACAGCGCCGTGTCGTGTCCCCCGGGTGGGGAGACCGGAGCACCCTCGGCCGTTCGGGTGGGGACCGGACCCGCTCCGATACCGACCGGCTCAATCCGGTGGATCGGTGCGGGCGGCCGCTGCGGGATCCACGTCGAACGCGTGGACACCCTCGGCCGAGGAGACCACGATCGTGCCGTCGGTGGCGGCCGCAAGGTCGTGTACCCGCGGCGGGAGAGACCAGGGGAGGGCGACCTTCCTCGGCGTGTCCGTGTCCAGGAACAGGTGGTACAACCGCCCTGGAAGTTCCTGCGGATGCCCCTGCTCCCGGACGAGGACGGCGACCGGTCGTCCGTCCCACTCGGTCACCCGCGACACCACAGTCCACGGGTCTCCCTCGGGGAACACCGGCTCCAGGCCTGGCAGGGTGAAGATGTCCCCGGCCTCGGCGAGGTAGGTGCACCCGGCCGCGTGAGCGATCTCCACTGCCCGGTCTTCGGGGACCCCGTGGTCGAGCCCGACTTTGCCCACCCGGGCGCCGTCGTCCGCCCGCTGTACGTAGACGAAGGGCTTGTCGACGACGTCGAAGCCGTCGGCCCAGAACTCGACGACCTCCTCGGTGCCGGGCCATGCCAGGTAGCCGTGCCGCAGGGTGAGGCACTCGCTGACCTCCCGGTAACGGAAGTGGTCGTCCCCCAGGGCCGGGAGCGGTTCGCCGGTGGCCAGGTCCACGGCGGACACCGAACGGTGGTAGGGACCCCCGCCGCCCTCGTGCAGGAAGAGCAGGTCACGGCCACCGTGGTGGCCCACGGCCAGATGACACGCGTCCTGGAACCCTTCCCCCGTCCCTACGCCGGGCAGGGGGAAGGTCTCCAGGACGGAACCATCGCGCACGTCGTTGATCACCAGGGTCTTGGAGGTGAGGGACGCCAGGACCGGGGCGGAGCCGAATGAGGGAAGTTCGGCCAGGTGGACCGGGGAGGCGAAGGAGGCCGCGGGGCCCAGGGGGCGGCGGCTCGGCAGGTCGAAGGCGATCGCGAGGTGGTCGTCGCTGAGAGGGCCGGATGCGTGTTCGTCCTCCACGGTGACCAGCAAGGTGTCCTGGACCAACTGGAGGCGGGCCCTGCCCCACCCCTCGCCCAGTAGACGGATCTCCCGCATCGTGCCCCTGTCGTTCTCGGATTTCCGGCACCTACCCGGATGCTCCGACGCACCCGTCGGACACCTCGGAAAGGACACTTCAGTCTCTCCTGCGTGCCCGTGGGACGCCGACAGGCTGTTGGCGGAGCCGACGCGCATGGCTGGCGGCACACCTTCCGGGCGCCGGACCCGGAGGAGCTCCGCACGCACCTGCCCGCGGTCGGTGAGGAGGAAGGACGGGTGGACCCGGGTGATCCCGCGGACCTCTGGAGCCCCGGCGGTCCTGCGGTGCCAGGGCGTGGGAACACCCGGCCGCCCTCGATTCCCGATCCGCCGACGTCACCGGGCCAGGGACCCCCGCCCTCGGCCGTGATGGCCGGCAGCATGGTCCCCTCCGCGAGGCGTGCCTGTCCACTGTAGGCGCCGATCGCGTTGACCAGCAGATCCCGGCCGGTGTCGGTGTACGCCCAGATCGCGAAGTTGCTGGTGCCCCTGTTCACCCCAACTATGCGGACGGCGGGTCCCACAGGAATTCCTCCGAGCGGCACCTGAAACACCCATCTCGGCGCCTCCCAGGAACGTGCTTTGCCCGGTCCGGAGAGGAACACGGAGCTTTCGGTTTTGTGAGCTTGGATATCGTTATGTGGTTGGCGATATACACGATCTGCATGAGTGCGGTGAATGGCTCGGGGCGATGCCCTCTGGATGATCCCTTTTCACGGCCGCATGTCCGGCCCGCACGTACTTCCCCGAATCCCTTCGGGAGTGGCCGATTCCGGGCATTCGGCCACTCCTCGGCCGTAGCTCCAGGAGAATCCGGACAGGCCGATGGGCGGCAGTACACGTTCGTGAAAAGGAGACCCGCATGCACAGGCGCGGATTCGGAGGACTGCTCACCGATGGGCAGTGGAACGCACTCGTCTCCACCGCGAGCAGGATCCCCTTCGTGGAAGGGCAAACCCTCCTGCACCAAGGCGATGACGCGAGCGGGGTCCATCTCGTACTCACCGGTCGGGTCCGGGTGGTCGTGGTGCGAGCCGACGGCTCTTCCGTGCCCCTCGCCTTCCGGGCCTGTGGTGAGGTGCTCGGCGAGTCGGTACTGGGCGGGGAGGAGAACACCCGTAGTGCCACGGTGACGGCCCTGTGCACCGGCGCCACGGCCTACCTGCCGGCCCGGGTCTTCCGGGACAGGCTGCGGGAGCTCGACCTGGAGGGCGCTCTGTGGCAGAGCGTTCTCCAGCGCCAGGGCGAGAGCGACCGGCTGCGGGTGCAGCAGGCGACCCTCCCCGCCGACCGCAGGCTGCCCGCGGCCCTGGTCCAGCTGGCGAGCATGCTGGGCGAACCGACCCCGGCCGCCCTCACCGACGCCCCGGAGACCCCCGGTGAGGGGCGGCTCCTGCGGGTCCCCCTCCCCCAGCAGGAGATCGCCGACTTCGTCGGTCTGTCCCGCACTTCGGTCCACCACGCCTACACCCGTTTGAAGGAGCGGAACCTGATCCGCACCGGACACCGGTACGTGGCCATTCTCGATCTGGGCGCGTTGGAGGCCCTGGCCTACGGCGAGGACCCCGAGTGACCGGAGCGGGGTGGCGCCCGTCACTCATGGCCTCGAATGTTCGGAAGTGAACAGTACGCGGCTTCCGGAACCGGGAAGCTGGCGACGGCCGATCGGAGGATGGCCGCGCGCATGACGAGGAGACCCGATGGAACTCATGGAGAACAGCAGGCCCAGCTCTGGGGGAAGCACCCCGCTGCCGCCCTACCGCGCCGTCCTGGCCGTGGACATGGAGCGGTTCAGCGCCACCGAAGCCGTGAACCAGCAGACCATCGGGGTGCTGATCCCCCGGGTACTGGAGGAGGCCTTCAAGCGCTCGGACCTGGAGTCGGTCTGGACGGACCGCAGGTTCCCCCGGCACGGCGGAGACGGTTTCGTCCTGGGGACGGAACCCCATCACCTGCCCTTCCTCATCAGCCCCCTGCTGTCGAACCTGCAGACGGTCCTGGAGGAGGTCCAGCCGGACCTGGCCGCCCGCGACCGGAACCTGCGCATGCGGTTTCGGTTGAGCATCGACGTCGGTCCACTGCCCGACCTCGGCGACGGCAGCGGCATCGACGCCATGGGCCAGGCCATGATCGACACCCACCGCCTTCTCGACTCCGAGCCTGTGCGCCAGGAGCTCAAGGACTCCGACCCCGACACCACCCTGCTGGCCGCGATCATCTCCCGGCGCGTCTTCGAGGATGTCGTCCTGGGCGGCTTCACCACCGTCAACCCCCGCCGGTGGAAGCCGGTGACCGCGACCGTCCAGAGCAAGGGCTTCCAGGCCGAGGGATACCTCTTCGTGCCCACTCCCTCGTGGAACCCCGACTCCGTGAACCGCGACGGGGAGCAGGAACGGGAGGGTGAAGGCACCGGTGGCTCCCCGGAGCGCTCAGCGGACGCCTCCGGCACCGACGGCCCGGGCCCGAGTTTCAGCGTCGGCCGCAATGACGGCCAGGCTTTTCAGATGGGGACGGTCAACGGCGGTGTGAACTTCGGAGGCGGTGCCAATGGCGGCTGAGCAGCCGCTGCCGTTCGAGGAATGGCCCGAGGCCTCGGAAGAGACCCTTCCTCCCGAGGGGGATTCGCAGCCCTCGGATTCGGGCGGCGACCACCACATCTCCACCAACCAGGGGCAGGCGGTCCAGGCCGCAACCGTCAACGGTGGTGTCCACCTCCACGAATACCGCGAGTACACCGGCGAGGCCGCCACCCGGCGCCTGCGCAAGGCCACCCGTGTGGGTCCGAGCCGGGTCGAGTTCGTCCTGTCCGCCTTCCACCCCGAGGACCCGCACCGGTACCGGGTCTTCACCACCGATCTCGACCGCCACGGCACCGGGATCATCACCGGAGAGCCGGGGACCGGCCGGGCCACATCGGCCATCCACGCCCTGGCCACGCTGAGGCGGGGTGTTCCCGTCCAGGAGGTGGTCGCCGATCCCGACGCCTCCGACGCCGGACTGGCTGGACTGGTCGGCCCGGCCGCGGGAGCGGCATGCTCCCGCTTGCTCGACCTGACCCACCTGCGCAGACCGAGCCACCTCCAGCGGACGGCCGTCCGGGGGCTGGTCGAGGACGTGCGGTCGAGCGGTTCCCTGCTGGTCGTCATCGCACGCCCGGGGGAGTGGACGGACGAACAACATGAGCACCATGCCCACCTGCGCATCGAGGCGCCTGCCCGGGCCGTGGACGTCTTCCGCCGGGCCATGACCGGACACTACGGCGCGAGCCTGACCGTACGGTGGCTCGATGATCTACGGGTCCGCAAAGCCCTGGAGGAGGTCGGCCCCGAACACGCCGTCGCGCTGTTCCGGGTCGCGGTCCGCACAGCGGAGAGGGCGGGGACTTCGACCGAGGAGGAGGTGTCCGAGTGGATCGGGTACACCCTCGAAGAGCACTCCGACACCGGTGTGGAGGTGCGCGGTCTGTTCGACGCGAACGACACGGAGACGGAGTTCCGCCGCGTGCTCCTGGAGGCGGTGGCGGTCCTGGAAGGGGCGACACGGGCGAACGTCGTCCGCGCCGCGCAGCGCCTCGCCGAACGGTGGCGGGTGCCCTCCGTGTGGCGGACCCCCATATCCGGAGACGGGCTCGGCGCCCACCTCAAGGAGATCGGAGCGCACACCAGGGGTGACCGCGTCCGTTTCGTGCACAGGGACAGATCCGCGGCGGCCCTGGACCACCTGTGGTGCGAATACCCTGACGCCCGCGCCGACTTCCAGGAGTGGTCCGGGGAGGCGGCCCGGGAACTGCCATGGTACGAGCGGACCCGGGTGGCCGAGAGGTGGTGTGCGCTGGCGGTCCGCCAGCGGGACCCGCGGCCGGTCGAGGCACTGATCGACCGCTGGGCGAACGACGCCGCCCTGAGCTTGGCGGCCGTTTCGGCGATCGCAGAGGCCGCGGTCACTCCCGAGCTGGGCGCGGCCGTGCGCTCCCGGCTGTACCGGATCGCCATCTCCCCGCGGACCACTCCGGCCGATCGCATGGTCATGGAGGTGTGCCGCGTCTACGGCCGGGTGCAGCCCCGAACGGCCCTGACCCGTCTGGGGCACATCGCGGACAAGGCGTGGCCTACCTGGGAGGGTTCGCTGCGTCATGCCGTGGACGACATCGCCGCCCACACCGACGACCTCACATCGGTGATGGAAACGCTGATCGAGTGGACCTCGACGGAGGAGGGCCGGGGACGTTCGGCTCTGGCACTGCAGGTCCTGGAACGAATCCTGTGCCGTGAGGACGACCAGCGCCTCCTTCTATGGGAGGAGCTGCTCTCGAAGAAGGTCGATGTCGGGACGGTGGCCCGGGCCTGGTGCGCCCTCGCCACTGACCCGTCCTCGGCAGGACGCGCCTTGTGGCGCTGGACGGACGCCCTGGCCGAGGTGGCGCTCGCCGACGCCCACGCCGCGGTCGTCCTGCTGTGGGCGGCTCGCAACGACGCCGGGTTCGCCCACGCCTTGGACCGCTCGCTGCGCCGTTGGCGGAGTACACATCCCCCAGGGGTCGAGGTGGTCGAGGAGATGCACCGGGCCCTGATCGAGGACCGGAACCGGGAGTGAGGAACATGGTGATAGGGCGTCTGCGTCGACGGATGGGAAACGAGATCCCCTCCTGGAGCATCGCTTTCAAAGAGCCCGCTGAGACGCACACCTTCGAGGTCCGTCTGCCCAGTTGTACCGATGGGATGTGGTTCGAGGCGACCTTCGAAGTGACGGTTTCGTGGAAGAGCCCGGACAGGGCCCGGCGGGTGCGGTCTCTGGCCCGGATCGAACGCGAGATCATCCGATCGGCCTCCGATCACTCGGCGGGGTACGTCCTGGGTGACAAGGGGCGGGCGGAGGCGGATATCGCCTGCGCTTTGATCGAGAACGGGGTATTCGGCCAGGAGGCGGTCCGTGAGATCGCCGTGGTCGTGAAGCTCTCCGCCGACTCCGAGGATCTGGCCCTGGAACGGGAGCGCGAACGCCTCGGGCACCGGGCCGAGGTGCATCGGGCCCAGCACGAGGCGTGCATGGGGCGTGTCGATGAGCTGCGCCGGGATGTGCTGTGCGATCCGATCGTCGCCCGGGTGTGGTGGTTCGAGCAGCACCGGGACCGCCTCGGCGAGGTGGCCCGCGCGGGGGAGGCTCTCGACCTGATGATCACCACCGGTGACGCGGTCGACGCGGAGGACGGAGGACGGTCGGCTGTCGTCGATCCGATTCTGGACGCGCTCCTGGTCGAGGCACAGGACTACGAGAGGGATGCGATCCTCAAGACCCTGGTCCAGATGTTGGAGAACTTCGACCACCAGGACCTGGCGGACCGGCTGCGCGAGAGGTGGCCGAGCGCATGAGCAGTGATGGGCGGATCCACACGGGGCCAGGCGGAGCGCACCGAAGGCACAGCGGACCGGTCACGAATTCCATAGGCGTGAACCACGGCACGGCATTGCAGGTGGGCACGGTCAACGGTGATGTCAACGTCGCACCCGGCTCCCGGGAACTCGATACGGCCCTACTGCGCGCGGAGACCGAGGCCAACCTCGACCTGATGGCCCGCCACCTGTCCCTGCCCTCACCGGAGGGCGGGGTCACCGTGGAGCGGGCGCTCTTCCCCGAACTGGTCCGGGCCGAACAGGGCTTCCTGCTCACCGGAGAACCCGGCATCGGCAAGACCGCGCTGATGCGCGGCCTGGCCCGGCATTACCGCGACCGGGGGCAGGACGTGGTGCTGCTGGACGCCGGATCGTTCGCCGGGCACGTCGCCGGCAAGCTCGCTCGGTCGCTGCACACCGTTCTCAGGGAGTGGACGGGAGAGGAGCCGGCCCACCTGATGATCGACTCACTGGACGGGGAACGGGGGGAGGCGCTGGGCTGGCTGTCCGACATCGTCGCCCGGCTGGACGGCACCCGCTGGCGGGTCGTCGCCAGTGCCCGCCTGTACGACATCTCCCACAACGAACGCTGGAAGACGGCCTTCAAGGGCACGCCTGTCTCCTCGGACCCCCGGCACCGGGTCGAGGCGCTCAAAGGGGTGCGGCACTTCCTGGCCGACGGGTTCACCGCGGCCGAACTGGAGGACGCCGCGGGCCGGATCCCGGGCCTGGGGACCGTGCTCGCGCAAGCGGCCCCGCCTTTCCGGGAGCTGCTGGCCAACCCCTTCAACCTCTACCTGACCTGTGACCTGCTCGCGGAAGGCACCTGGGACCAGGGCGCCGCCGAGCCCTCCGACCAGCTTGTGCTGCTCGAACGGTACTGGGGCGCGCGCGTCGCGAACGACGGCGGCCTCGACCGGATCCGGCTGCTGAAGGACGTGTGCAGCCTGATGCTGGACCGGCGCCGGCTCCAGATCAGCGCCGCGGACCTGCCCTCCGGTCACGGCGAGGCGATGGCCGAACTCTCCGGGAACGGGGTCCTGCGACCGATCCCCTCGCGCTACGCCCATGCCGTCCCCTCGGTGGCCTTCCCCCACCACATCCTCTTCGACTACGCGGTCGCGCAGCTGGTCTTCGTAGGCGAGGAGGGGTCCGTACTGGCGGAGCTGCTCGACGCGGAGCCCAACCTGGTCTTCATCGCCCGCCCCGCCATCGACCTGCACCTGGCCCAGACCTGGGACATCGACCCCACACGGGAGGAGTTCGCCCGACTGTTCCGACGACTCGTCCGGTCGGAGAACATCCTTGTCGGGGTCGCGGCCGCAGCGGTCGTGGTGGTCCGGTCCCGGTCGGAGGCGGACATCGCCTGGTTGACGTCGGAGGAGGCTCCCGGGGACGCTGAGGGCATCGGCCTGGTGATCGGTGTCCTCGGTGAGGACACCGGAGGGGAACCGCACATCCGCAAGCGATCGGTCGAGATCTGGACCTCGATGGCCGTCGTCCTCGCAGAGCGGTTGGACGGGGGCTTCCGCCCTCGAACGGTCAACCTGCTCCAGAGGATCCTACGGACTCTGGACGGACTGGAACCCCTGAGCCCCGATGCGGTCCGGGCGCACGAGCGGGCGTCATGCGTCGCGGCCCTGATGACCACGGCCCTTGAGGACACGGCGGGCCGTGCCCGCCTCGCCGCGGCGGCATCCCAGAGCCTGCCCGTCGCGGTAGCCGTTGATAGTGGCCATGGCGACCTGGTGCGACGGATCATGCACGATCCGCATACCCGCGAACACAACCCCGACGTCTTCTACTGGTGTGTGGTCGGAGCCGCGGACATCGCACATGCCGCTCCGGCCATCGCGGCCGAACTCGTGGAGACCGTATGGGGGCTGACCGGGGACCGTAACGAGATGACACCCCTGCTGACGGGCGTCCTCTCTCTCAGCAGCAACCTGGAGCAGGATTTCACCCGGGTCCGATACCAGGTCGGCGAGGTCTTCCCCAGGCTCATCCCCCTCATCGGGATCGAGGCGGCCTGCCGTGTCCTGGCGACGGCCACGCGGGAGGCGTACTTCACCGAAGCCGAGAAGCAGTGCCGTTACCGGTTGCTCGCCGAGGGGGAAGAGGGGCTGGTGCTGGTGGGTCTCGCCTCTCTGCGCCACTCCGGCGGGTACGGCGCCGCCGGGAACATGACCGACGCCCTGCTTGACTGGGCCGAGCGGACGGGTGTCGACGGTACGCACACCACGGTTCGGTTTCTGGTCCGCCACGTCCGGCACCCTGACGTCTGGAACCGGACGATGATCCGTATGCGGGAACGCGTGGACCTGTGGAGCACTGCCGCGGTCATACTGCTCTCTTCCGGAGGCCTGCTCGCCAACACGGTGACGCGCCGCGAGGCCGCGGCACTCCTGGGGGCGGTGAGCCCGAAGGCCACGGATGACGAGCATCGGTGTCTGGAGGAGGCCGTGGAGGCGGCTGCCGAGACTGCGGCTCCTGACGGCGGCCCTGACCTGCTACGGGTCCTGGACGAACTCGTTCTGTACCTGGGTGGGACGAGGCTGACCAACCCTTCGCTGGCCGAACGCCGGGAGATCGTGGATCACTTGGACGAACCGCCCGAGGTGTCCTCCTGGAAGATCACCACTGGATTCAGGTCGCTGACTCCGCAGGAGAAGTTCGGCGAGGACGTATGCGCTCAGCTCGGTCCGGAGCGGCTGGTACTGGTGGAGCGTCTCGACGGCCTCCGCGCTCGGTCTGAGGCTGAGAGGGATGAGGCGTGGCTCGCGGAACTCATCGAGCTGCTCTCCGAAGCGCTTCGGGATCGTTCTCTCATGGAGCGCATGTTCCCGGATCGGGACGACCCGGCCGCGGAAGTGGTGGTGGGAGCCGCCCGTGCACTGGCCGGTTCCGGTGGCGTCGCTCCGGAGACGGAACTCGGTCGTCGGATCTGTGAGGTGTTCCGGCAGGTCATCGGATCAGCGTCGGGTAGGGAGGGAGAAAGCCCGTGATGTCGTGGTCGAACACGTCCCGGCGCAATGCGGTGGAAGGCCTGGCCGTCCTTCTGGGGTGTGACGCCTGGCGGTCGGCCGAAGGAGAACGGCTCAGAGCCGACCTGTTCCCTTTCTCGGCCGACCGGGACGATGCGTGCCGCCTGTTCGCCGCCCAGGTGGCATCCCTGCTGGACCCCGATCCGGCCAGAGCACTCGACATGATCCACAGGCGGTTGAAGGAAGAACCGGTGTTCGAGGTTGGGGGGACCCTGGCGGTGCAGCTCGGCCGTTTCGTCAACGAATTCCCGAGCTTGGTCGACCAAGTCGTCTACGACGCCGCCTTCGGTCCGTGGTTGGAGCCCCTCGACGACGAGGGCGCCCAGGTGGACATCATGTTCATAGACGGCTTCGTTCAAATCGTTCTCTTCCTGGCCCTGCACAGAGGAACCCCGAACGCGCGGTCCCTGGCCTCGTCATGGTTCGGGGAACCGACTGAATCTCAGGTGTGCGACCGTGCTCTCCTGCTGGTCAGGGATTTTCTCGCGGGTGGCGACGCGGAGGTCCGGGAAAGGGCCGCAGGGCTGCTCTTGACGGCCACCGCCGCCGTGGAGCGGCTCCGGCTGGAGGCCGAGCCGGGCTCCGAGGAGTTACGCAAGGCCTTTCTCACGGCCTCGGAGATCTGCACGACCGTCCACCTGGCGGCGGAGGGCCACCGCGATCCGCATACACGGGTTTCCGAGCCGCCTGAGGGGCTGCTCTCGCACGTGCTCCCGATCCTGCGCGGGCTGACCGGTTTCCGTGAACCCTCGATCGTGCACGACATCGTGAAGACCCTCGCCTGCCTCGCCCCTCAGGACCCGCGCGCGGTTCTGGGCTGCCTGCGCGGTACGGTCCACGTCGGTGATCCCTACGCCTACGACTCGCTGGCACAGCGGGAGACGATCGCCCTGTGCGCCCGCTACCTCGCGGAATTCTGGGAGGACATCATGGATGAACCGGACTCGCTCACCGCTCTGCGCGAAGTCATCGGGGTGTTCGTCCATGCCGGGTGGCCCGAGGCGATCGGCCTGTCCCGCCGGCTGGGGGAGGCCTTCAGATGAGGGACAGAGGAGCTTCCCGCACCGGGCTTCGCCACCTGCGCCCGGAAGGGGACTTTGGTCCCGGTACGGGGTCCCCGGGGGCGGCGCTACGCTGGGCCTTCCGGCCGTTCCCGCAGCCCCCGAACCCGCGGCCCACCGGTGCGAAGGCAGGTTCCGAGTGCAACCCTTGAAAGACCACGACCCACGGACCCTGGGCGACATCGCGATCCTGGGCAGACTCGGCACCGGCGGCATGGGCATCGTCTACGCGGGGCGCACCGCGGACGGGACGGCGGTCGCCGTCAAGACCATGCGCGAGGCCCTCAGCGACCAGTCCGAACTGCGTGAGCGCTTCGATCGCGAGGCCGCTGCCCTGGCCATGGTGCAGGGCCCCGGCACCGCCGGCCTGGTGTCGCACTCCGTGCCCGGGGACGACCCGCAGTGGCTGGCCATGGAGTACGTGTCCGGGCTGGACCTGTCGGCCTACGTCAAGGGTGAGGGCCCGCTGGACGCCATGACCGGGACCGCGCTCGCGTTCTGCGTGACCGACGCACTCGCTTCGATCCACGCCGCCGGACTGCTGCACCGCGACTTCAAGCCGTCCAACATCATGCTCGGTCCCACCGGCCCCCTGGTGATCGACTTCGGGCTGGTGGCCATGGGCGGAGCGGGCGGGGAGCTCACCGTGACCGGCGCCCACATGGGCACCCCGCTGTTCATGGCACCCGAGCAGTTCGGGGCCGCGGACAAGGTCACCGAGGCGGCCGACGTCTACGCCCTGGGCGCGGTACTGGCCTACACCCTGACCGGGCGCCACCCCTACACCGGACCGACCGACCACGCCGTCCGCCACGCGATCTGTGACCCCGAGGTCGCCCCCGACCTGGAGGGGGTGCCCGCGGAGCTGGCCCCGCTGCTGCGGGCGCTGCTGTCCGTCGACCCCGAGGACCGGCCTCCGCTCGTCCAGGTGCGACTCCAGCTCACCGAACGCCTGGCCGTGCTGGGACTGACCCCGGGCGGGGCGCGCCGCCTCGTCGCGGAGCGCACTCACCTTCCCGGTGCGGAGATCCCCGACGTGGCGGGCAGGGAACCGAAGGAGCGCCGCACACAGCGGCCCGCGCCGACCGCGGCCCCCACCCGGGTCGGGACGGGCGTTCGCCGCGCCGCGGCGGTGGCCGCCCGGTTGCGCCGCGGGTACGCCCGCCCCGCCGCCTGAGGCCCGGCCGGCCCGGCCCGCCGCGAACCCGCGCCGGGTGTGTCAACCGTCTCTTGGAGCGGCGCGTGTGATCTGTGAGGACACAGAGGACACACGCGACAGAACGACCGTGAACACCGTGAACAGAATGAGGCCCGTGCAGTGACCACAGACAGCGCAGACCACGGCGCGGACACCCCCTACGCCGCCGGGGCGCGGGTCGTGGTCCGCGACGCCGAGTGGATGGTGCGCACCTGCACCCCCACCGAGAACGACGGCTACCTGCTGCGCGTGGTGGGCGTGTCCGAGTTCGTCCGGGGAGAGGAGGCGTTCTTCTTCACCGGCATAGACGAGGTGACCACGCTGCTCCCGGAGGAGACCGAGCTGGTCCACGACACCTCCTCCGGGTACGCCGACGCCCGCCTCTACCTGGAGTCGGTGCTGCGCCGCACCCCGCTGCCGCAGTCGGAGCGCCGCCTGGCCATGGCCGGCGGGTTCCTCCTCGACGACAAGGTCTACCAGCGCCGCCCCGCCGAACTCGCCCTGAAGGGCCTGCGCCCGCGCGTGCTCATCGCCGACGTGGTCGGCCTCGGCAAGACCCTGGAGATCGGCCTGACCCTGGCCGAGCTCATCCGCCGCGGCCGCGGCGAGCGCATCCTGGTCGTCACCCCGCAGCAGGTGCTGGAGCAGTTCCAACAGGAGCTGTGGACCCGGTTCGCCATCCCCCTGGTGCGCCTGGACTCGGTGGGCCTGGAGCGCATCCAGCGCGACATCCCCGCCGGACGCAACCCGTTCCTGTTCTTCAAGCGGGTCATCATCTCCATCGACACCCTCAAGAACGAGGGCAAGTACGGCCAGCACCTGCGCAGCATGCACTGGGACGCCGTCGTCATCGACGAGTCCCACAACCTCATCAACGAGGGCAACCTGCGCAACCGGCTCGCCCGCCTGCTCTCGGAGCACACCGACGCGCTGCTGCTGGCCTCGGCCACCCCGCACAACGGTGATGCCGCCTCCTTCGCCCAGCTCATCGACCTGCTCGACCCGGCGGCGATCGCCGACCCCACCGCCTACACCGCCGAGCAGATCGGCCACCTCTACATCCGCCGCACCAAGGTCAACCCCGAGGTGCGAGCGGAGATGGGCGACAAGTGGCCCGACCGGGGCCCGTCGGTACCGGTGCGGGTGGCCGCCACCCCGGCCGAGGAGGCGGTGTTCGCCGAACTCGCCCAGGTGTGGCTGGCCGGCGACGCCCGCCAGGACGGCCCGGTGGTCACCAAGAAGGACCGGCTGTTCCCGTACACCCTGCTCAAGGCGTTCCTGTCCTCGCACCGGGCGCTGGCCGCCACCGCGGGCAACCGGCTCAAGACCCTGGACCGCAAGCGCGCCGCTGCGGCGGGGAACGGGGGCGGGGCGGACGGGACCACCGGCCCCGGGCGCGAGGACCGCGAGTACACGGCCCTGACCACCCTGAAGAACCTGGCCGAGAAGATCGACACCTCCTCCTCCGCCAAGTTCCAGGGCCTCGTCGCCCAGCTCAAGGAGATCGGGGTGGCCAAGAAGAGCCCCACCCGCGTCGTGGTCTTCTCCGAGTCGGTGCCCACCCTCACCTGGCTGCACGAGCACCTGCCCGCCGCCCTGGGCCTGGGCAGAGAACAGGTCGCCCTCATGCACGGCGGCCTGTCCGACACCCGGCAGCAGGAGGTCATCGCCGACTTCGCCCTGTCTGAGAGCAAGGTCCGCGTCCTTATCACCGGCGACGTCGCCTCCGAGGGCGTCAACCTGCACCGCCAGTGCCACCACATCGTGCACTACGACCTGCCGTGGTCGCTGATCCGCATCGAACAGCGCAACGGCCGCATCGACCGCTACGGCCAGGAGCACGAGCCGCAGTTCCGCGCCCTCATCCTCACCTCCGCCACCGACGGTGCCGTGGACGACACCAAGGTCACCGAACGCCTGCTGGAGCGCGAGGCCGAGGTGCACCGCAACCTCGGCACCGCCCAGGCCGAGACCGGCCTGTACAGCGCGGACAAGGAGGAAGACCGACTGGTCCTGGACCTGCTGGCCGGACGCACCGTGGACGAGTCCATCGACGCCTCCCACCGGGAGGACTCAGGCGACGGCTGGGACGACGACGTGTTCTTCGGGGACTTCGTCGACGACGGCTCCGGGCCGCCGGAAACCGCCCCGGTGCCGCGCCTGTTCGGCTCCACCGAGGAGTTCGTCCGCTCGGCCCTGGATGTCGTCGGGACCGGCCTGGACCTGGGCGGCGACGAGAAGGTGCTGGCGTTCACCCCGCCCCAGGACCTCAAACAGCGGCTGAAGGCGCTGCCCGCCGACTACCTGCGCACCCACAAGGTCATGGAGCGCCTGCGGGTGACCTTCGACGCTCCGCACGCGCAGCGCAGGCTCGACGAGGCCCGCGCCACCAGGACCACCTGGCCCGACACCGGGTACGTCACCGACCTGCACCCACTGGTGGAATGGCTGGTCGACAAGGTGCAGGTGCGCATGCCGCGCGGCCGGGCGCCAGTGCTGGTGGGAAAGGTGGACCAGCCGGTATTCCTCATCCAGGGCACCTGTTCCAACGCGCTGGGCCAGCCCACGGTGGTGGAGTGGATGGCCGTGACCGGCCTGCCCGACACACCGCGTGTACTGGACATGTTCGCGGTGCTGGAGACCGCCGGAGTGGGACCGGGCATGGTCAACACCGGACGGGGCGGAGACCTGGCGGACGTTCAGGCCCTGGTCCCGGCGGCGGTCCGCACAGCCGCCGCCCACCTGGAGCAGCGGCAGGGCGAGTACGCGGCCCGGATCGAAGCTGACCTGGCGGCCTCGGAGAACCGGGTCGAGCAGTGGGAACAGCTCGCCCTGGAGGGGCTGGGCGAGGACCCCCGGGCTCAGAACAAGCGTGGAGCGGTGCGCGACACCGCGGATCAGCAGCGCAGGCTGGTGGAGAAGATGCGGACCGTGGGGGAACCCCTGCTGCGCGTCCTGGCCGTGGTGAAGGGCGGCGAGTGAACATGGGCTTCGATTCCGTGATCAACCGGGGAGAGTACTTCTCCGACCACTACCTGGCCGAAGTGCTGCCCGCCACCCTCAGGAAGGGCGTCTTCAAGGAGTGGGGCGAGCGCGAGGCCGAGGAGACCCGCCGGGTCACCGCCGCCCGCGAGAACCCGAACGCCACCGAGGAGGAGCGCCGGCGGCGACGGGTCACCCCGCGGGCCGGGCTGATCGGCTACCGGACGGCGTACTTCGACGAGCGCCCGGCACTGGCGGAGGTCGCCGAACGCCTGGAAGGCGGGGAACGGCTGCGCGACGGCGAGGCGGCCGAACACGCCGAGCGCCTGCACCGGCTGCACCGCGAGCTGCTGACCGCCCTGGGCTACAGCCCCAAGGACGAGCCGCTCACCGCGCACTTCGCCCACGGCGAGGACACGGTGGAGGTGCGACTGGCGCTGCACGAGCCGACCGTCGCCGCGATCGAGTGCGGCTGGGCGCCGGACGTCGACGCCGCCATGGACCCGGCGGGGGCCGGGTGGTTGCTCGACCCGGTGCGGCTGAGCGGGAGCGAGTCGGTCGACCTGGGCGCCAAGCTGGTGTCGTGGCTGTTCGCGCGGGAGGAGGGCCTGCGCTACGTGCTGGTGCTGGTCGGCGGCGTGGTGATCCTCGCCGACCGCGCGGTGTGGGGTGAGGGTCGGTACCTGGGCGTCAGCCTGGACACCGCGCTGGGCCGCAATGATCGGGACGAGCTGGGCACCATCGCGGCCCTGCTGGGCGCGGAGGCGCTGCTGCCCTCGGAGGACGGCAGCGGCGATGCGCTGGCGGGACTGGTGGAGTCCAGCCACCAGCACGCCGTGGGGGTGTCCAAGGAGCTGCGGCAGGGCCTGCAGCGCTCGGTGGAGATCATCGCCAACGAGGTGCTGGACCGGCTGCGCGAGCAGAAGGTGAGCCCGCACGCCATCGACACCGGCACCGGGCGCACCTTCGCCGACGAGCTGGCCCGACAGTCGCTGCGCTACCTGTACCGGATCCTGTTCCTGCTGTATGCGGAGGCCCGTCCGGAGCTGGGCGTGGTGCCCGCCAAGGACGAGGCGTACGTGCGCGGGTACAGCATGGCGCGGCTCGGGGACCTGGTCGTCAACGACCTCCAGGGGGAGGAGGCCCGGCTCAGCACGCACCTGTACGAGTCGCTGGACCTGCTGTTCCGGATGGTCAACGAGGGGCACAACCAGCGCGGGTACGTGCTGTCGGAGGAGGAGGCCGCCGGGCTGTCGGAGGGGGAGGGGCTGCGGTTCGAGCCGCTCAAGGCCGACCTGTTCGACCCGGCGCGCACCCACCTGATCGGGAAGAGCCTGGTCCACCCGGACGACGACCCCGACGAGCCCGAGATGCCGCGGTTGGACACCCGGCTGCGGAACGCGGCGCTGCACCGGGTGCTGCGGATGCTCATGCTGTCCCGGGGCAGCAAGAAGGGACGCGGCGGGTTCATCTCCTACGCGCAGCTCGGCATCAACCAGCTGGGCGCGGTGTACGAGGGGCTGATGTCCTACACCGGGCGCATCGCCGAGGAGACCCTGTACGAGGCGGCCAAGAACGGCGACCCGAGGGACGGGTCGTGGCTGGTGCCCGAGTCCAAGGTCGACGACTACCCGAGTGACGTGTGGGTGCCCGAACTGGACGAGGACGGGCGGCCGACGGAGGACCGGCGCAAGTATCGGGCCGGGCAGTTCGTGTACCGGCTGGCGGGGCGCGACCGGGAGACGAGCGCGTCGTACTACACGCCGGAGTCGCTGACCCGGCTGACGGTGCAGCTGACGTTGCGGGAGCGGCTGGACCAGAACGGGGAGCGGACCCCGGCGCGGGAGCTGCTGGAGTGGACGATCTGCGAGCCCGCGTTGGGCTCGGGGGCGTTCCTCAACGAGGCGATCAACCAGGTCGCGGCGGAGTACCTGAAGCGGGCGCAGGAGGAGCGCGGGGAGGAACTGGACCCGGAGCGCTACGCGCTGGAGCTTCAGAAGGTGAAGGCGTACATCGCCCTGCACCGGGCCTACGGGGTGGACCTCAACGAGACCGCCGTGGAGCTGGCGGAGGTGTCGCTGTGGCTGAACGTGATGCACCCGGGGTTGCAGGCACCGTGGTTCGGGCTGCACCTGCGGCGGGGGAACTCGCTGGTGGGGGCGGGGCGGCGACTGTACTCGCCGGAGCAGGTGAAGAGCGGGGAGTGGCTGAAGAGCGCTCCGAAGGACGTGCCGTTCCGGGACGGGGAGATCCCGGAGGGGTACATCCACCACTTCCTGCTGCCCGCGCAGGGGTGGGGGAGCGTCGCGGGTGAGAAGGTGGCGAAGGAGCTGGCGCCGGAGGACACTGCGAAGCTCAACGCCTGGCGTAGGTCGATCCGCAAGCGCCCCAAGGCCGGGAATGGGAAGGCGACCCAGCTCAAGCGATTGCAGGCGCTGTCGCGGAGGGTGGAGTACTGGTGGGACTTCGTCGTGCGGAGGCTGGAGCTCTCCGAGCGGGAGATCAGTCGGTGGATCAAGGTGTACGGAGCCGAGTGGATTGACGAGCCCGAGAACCCCATCTCCAGGGAGCAGGTGCGGGAGAACCTCGAAGCCGTCGGGAAGCCGTACTGGCGGCTGAAGACGGTGATGGATGCGTGGTGTGCGCTGTGGTTCTGGCCGGTGCAGGAAGCCGGGCTGTTGGACGGCAGTGACGATGTCTATAAGGGGTTGGACCGTTCTCTGGAGGCCAGCTCGGCCGGGAATGCCCAGAAAGTTGCGGCTCCGAAGAGCATGAACATGGCGGACCTGGAGGGGTGGCTTGCCTTTGCCGAGGCGGTTCTGGGTTCGCACGATGCGGGCAAGGATTCGCTTTTCGCTGAGAAGATCACCTCTCTCCAGGATCTGGACCTGCAAGAAGAGAACTTGCCCGGGGCTCTGGGGGCCATGAAGACAGAGCTGCTGGGGGAGAGGTTTCCCTGGCTACACGAAGTGGAGAGGCTTGCCCGTGGCCACGGGTTCTTCCACTGGGAACTCCAGTTCGCTCACCTTTTTAAAGTCGGGGAAGGATTCGACATCCAGGTTGGAAATCCGCCATGGGTGAGACCGAAGTGGGAGGAAGGCGCTGTACTTGCTGAGGTGGATCCATGGTTTGTGCTAGTGGGCGGTTCCTTGCTGGGTAAGAGAAGGGAAATGATTCTCAAGTCGCCTCGGGCGGTTTCTTCCTGCCTGGGAGAATTGGCATCGATTTCTGCTCTCTCTGGCTTTCTCTCTGGAGTCGAATCATATACGCTTTTGGCTGGCACGCAGCCTGATCTCTATAGGGCTTTCATGTGTCGCTCGTGGGGCAATTCGAAGGTTTCCGGTCTAATTCATCCCGACACACATTTTGGTGGCTCCAGGGAGGCCTCCCTGAGGCACGAGTCTTATTTGAGGCTTCGCTTTCATGCTCATTTTATGAATGTCTCGAACTGGGCTTTTGATGTTCCGATCAGTCGAACTGCGGAATTCGGTGTGCATATCTACGGAGCCCCGAAGGATGTGGAATTTGATAGCATGAACTGGCTTTTCGGTGCTAATGTTGTCGTTCCTTCTCTTGATCATGATGGGTGTGGCCCTGTTCCTGGCATGAGGATTGGTGGGTCGTGGGATCTGCGCCCTCATGGGGGGAGGATTATTCGAGTGGACAGTGAGAAGCTCAGGTCCTGGAGCGCGCTGATCGAGGGTTCGGAGTCTCGCTCGGAGTCCACTCCTCTGCTTTATCCGGTTTCCATTGGTGAGGACTCACTGATTGAGTCGATTGCCAGAGTTGATGTACGCCTGGGGAGCTTTGGTCCTTTCGTTTCAAGTGGTTACCATGAAATGGTGGCCAAAAGAGAAGGGCTCATTGAATGGGAGTCGTTTAATCCGGAGTCGTGGTCTGATGTGGTGATCCAAGGGCCTCACTTCTCTCAGTTGAATCCGTATTCGAAGTCTCCAAATGTGCCATGCAGGAGTCAGCAGGATTGGACCCCTTGGAATATCTCTGAGCTGGGTGAGGGCGAGGTTCCACCATGTAACTATAAGAGAGCTTCAAGTGTGGAAAAATTTCTCTCGATGCAAGACTTGTGGAATGGGGAGAGGTATTCTAAGTTTTATCGCTTGGCTTGGCGGGTGATGGTTCCTTTCAATACTGAAAGGAGTTTGTTTGCTGCCCTGATCCCACCTGGACCTGCGCACGTGCATGCAGTCCATTCGATGTGGGTGAAGGATAACCGCACCACGGTGCTGAACGCTGGTTTTTGGGCATCCCTGCCGCTCGATTATCTGCTACGTATCACCGGGCGCTCGCATCTTCAGGTTGCCGAGGCGAGCAAGATGCCCGCACCGGCCCCTGGGCATCCCCTGGAAACCGCGCTGCTTGTGCGCACAATGCGGCTGAACTCCCTGACCAACGCCTACGCGCCACTGTGGGAGGAGTTGTACGACGATTCCTGGCGGCAGCAGACCTGGGCCGTCGACTGGGAGGATCTCGCCCCGCTTGGCGAGGTCACCCCTGAGTGGGAGTACGCCTCACCGCTTCGCACTGAGCGCGAGCGGCGTGCCGCCCTCGTCGAACTCGACGCGCTCGTCTCCGTCTGGCTCGGGATCACGGCCGACCAGCTTGCCATCGTTTACCGTTCCCGCTTTCCGGTTCTGTTCGATTACGAGGCCGAGATGTGGTTCGACGCTAACGGGCGCAAGATCGCCAAGAATCACAACACCTACGGCTATGGGCAGACGAAGGAGGACTACCTCCAGCTCCAGAAGTACCTGGGAACCAAGGATCCTGCCGACATCCCCGCCGGCTACTCCGCGCCCTTCTACAAGGCCGACCGGGAGCGTGAGTACCGCGAGGCGCACGCCTACTTCACCGAGATCGTGGAGCGCGCTAAGCGTGACGGCACCTGGACCGAGCCCGAGCGACCCGCATCCGTCGCCCCGGATGCCTCTGCCATCTCCGCCCCCGGGGAGGACTGACCGTGCAACCCACCCTCGCCGCCGCCGAGGTCCGCCGGAACATCACCCAGTACCTCACCACCACCTTCGCGCTCGCCGATAAACCCGTCCGTGAAGGCCTGGAGACCTTCTTCAACGACCCCGCCCAGGGCATCTTCCGCGGCCCCTACCTCCGCGTCCGCACGCCCTTCCGTACCTCCACCGACTCCTGGAAGCAGCACCTGGAGTGGCACCCGGCCGGGTTCAAGCCCTTCCTCCACCAGGCCAAGTCCTTCACCCGCCTGTCCTCCCTCGACAAGCTCCCGCAGCCCACCCTCATCACCACCGGCACCGGCTCCGGCAAGACCGAGTCCTTCCTCATCCCCGTCCTCGACCACTGCCGCCGCGCCCGCCTCAACGGCACCCCCGGCGTCAAGGCGATCCTGCTCTACCCCATGAACGCCCTGGCCACCGACCAGGCCGAGCGCATCGACAACTACCTCAAGTCCGACCCGGCCCTCTCCCAGGTCACCGCGGGCCTGTACATCGGCGACACCCCGGCCACCGGCTACGACCGCGTCGCGACCTCCCGGGGAGAGATCCGCCGCCTGCGCCCCGACATTCTCATCACCAACTACAAGATGCTGGACCTGCTCCTCCAGCGCTCCGAGGACCTGCGGCTGTGGCGCGACAGCGCGCTCACCTACGTCGTCGTCGACGAGTTCCACACCTACGACGGCGCCCAGGGCACCGACGTCGCCATGCTGCTGCGCCGCCTGGCCTCCGCCACCGGCAACGCCCGCCCCGGCCGCCCCCTGGGCAACATCTGCCCCGTGGCCACCAGTGCCACCCTCGGCCAGGACGATACTGAGGACTCTGACCCCGGCCGGGCCATCCGCGAGGTCGCCGCCACCGTCTTCGCCACGGACTTCGGCCCGGACTCCGTCGTCGGGGAGGATCGCCTCGACCTCGACGAGTTCATGGACGAACTCGACTACGGCCTCCCCCTCCCCAACCCCGTCCGGGTCGCCAATCTCCCCGACCCGCACAGCGACCCCGACGCGATGAAGCCCGTCATGCGGGCCTTCACCGAACGCGACGACCTCACCCCCAGGCAGCTCGGCGACCTGCTCCGCAAGCACATCCTCACCCGCGCCGTCCTGGAGATCCTCGACGGCACCGTCCGCTCCCTGGACGAGGTCCTGGAGGGCCTGCCCCGCCACGGCGCCTATGACTGGGGCCGCGCCCTGCGCGGCACCCCGGAGCTCACCGCCGAGGCGCTGTCCCGCTACGTCGCCCTGCTCTCCATCGCCCGCGACCCCGACGTCCCCGACGGGGAGCGCGACCGCCCGCTGGTCACCGTCGAGACCCACCTGTGGGTCCGCTCCGTCTCCCGGCTGCTACGCGCGGTCTCCGATCGCCCCGCGTTCACCTGGCACGGCGAGGCCGCCGCCCCCGCCGGCGGTGAGACCGTCACCGGCACCCTGGGCCGCGCCCACCTGCCCGCCGTGTACTGCCGCCACTGCGGCCGGTCCGGCTGGGCGGCGGTCTCGCCCGAGTCCACCCCCAGCGACCTGGTGTCCCAGCCGGAGAAGATCTACCACAAGGCCGTCACCGAGAAGCGGTACCTGCGCCCGCTCATGCACGCCACCCTCAAGGAGGCGACGGAGACCACCGCCGACCAGACGGTGCGGGTCCTGCACTCTTCCGGCACCCACGTCCGGCCGGTCACCCCCGCCGACATCGCCGCCTACAGCGCCGGGGAGCTCGACGGGGTGTTCGTCCTCACCGACGTGCGCCACGACAAGGAGGCGTTCCGCGACGCCGAGAACGACCGCTGCCCCGTCTGCGACGCCGACCAGGGCACCCGGTTCCTCGGTTCGGGCCTGGCGGCCCTGGCCTCGGTGGCCGTCACCGAGCTGTTCACCGGCGGCCAGCTCTCCCGCGGCGGCACGAAGGCCAAGACGCTGATCTTCAGCGACTCGGTGCAGGACGCCGCCCACCGGGCCGGGTTCGTCTCCAACCGCTCCTACACCTTCTCGGCGCGCGCCCTGCTCGCCGAGCGGCTCTACACCGACGTCCCCGACACCGACCACACAGGGCGCGAGTTCACCGACAAGGTCCCGCTGCTCGCCCAGGACCTCAACGACCTCATCGCCGACACCGTCGAACGCGCCGACGACCCGGCCTTCCTGGCCTGCGTGGTCCCGCCCGACCTCCACGACCAGCCGGGCATCGACGAACTCCTCTCCGGGACGAGCACCGGCACCGACAAACAGTGGACGATGGTCGGCGAACGCCTCGCCTTCACCGCCGTCATGGAGTTCGGGCTCCGCTCCCGCCAGGGCCGCACCCTCGAACTCACCCGCACCGCCGCAGCGCACGTGCGCCTGGGCGACCCCGACCGGCCCGGGGACGCCGACCGGATCGCCGGGCTCGCCCGCGACCTGCTCCTGCACGGTAACGAGGCGCTGACCGGGGTGCCCGACACCGCCGTGTTCCGCGGCTACCTGCGCGGCCTGCTGGACCGGGTCCGCACCCGCGGCGGTATCAGCCACCACTGGCTGGAGAAGTGGATCGCCTGCGCCGGGACCAAGCGCTACGGCACCATCTGGGGCAAGCGCCCCGACGGCATGCCCGCCTTCCCCAAGCCCTGGGGCGGGGCCGCGCTGCCCGCGCCGCGCTTCCTACTGGACCGGCCCAAGAAGAACAGCGAGTTCGACTCCATCGCCGGAAAGGGCACCTGGTACCAGGACTGGACCACCCGCTGCCTGGGCGTGTCCGCCGACGACGCCACCCGCTACCTGGGCCGCCTGCTGGAGATGCTGCACGACGAGGGCGTCATCGGCCGGTTCTCCACCGACGACAACACCACCCGCGTCTACGGGTTCACCCCCGGGCACATCAGCGTCCAGGGCGTGCACGCCGACACCGCGCCCCAGGCCGGGCTGAGCTGCCCGGTGTGCAACTGGCGCCAGACCGTGCCCGTGGAGCACCAGGCCGACTGGGAGCGGGCCCGTTGCCCCCGCTACCGCTGCGGCGGCACCCTGGGCGTCGACGAGGACCCGCGGTTCCGCAACGACTACTACCGCAAGCTGTACCTGTACGCCGACCCGTTCCGGATCACCGCCGCAGAGCACACCGGGCAGCTCACCCGAGCCCAGCGCGAACGCGTGGAGAAGGCCTTCAAGGAGGGGGAGCGGTACAACGACCCCAACGTCCTGTCGGCCACCCCCACCCTGGAACTGGGCATCGACATCGGCGACCTGTCCGCCGTCATCCTCGCCTCGCTCCCGCACGGCCCCGCCAACTACGTGCAGCGCGCCGGCCGGGCCGGACGCACCGGCCGCAACGCCGGGAACGCCTTCCTGCTCACCATCGTCGGCCGCCGCGCCCGCGAACGCTACTACCTGCAAGAGCCCCTCGACATGATCGCCGGGCGCATCGAACCGCCCGGCAGCTTCCCCTCTGCGGTGGAGATCCTGCGCCGCCAGTACGTCGCCCACCTGCTCGACCTGGCCGCCCGCGGCGAGCTGCCCGGTGTGCCCGCGCTGCCCGGCCGCGCCGCCGACCTGTTCGGCGAGCTGGGGTGGTTGCGCGGGTTCACCTCCGCGGCCCTGTCCCACGGCCCCCATGTGGTGGAGGGCTTCCTCGCCCTGTTCACCGGGGCGGGGCAGGGAGTGGACGACGTGGCCGCCGGACGGCTGCGGGACTTCGCCGCCGTCGGCATCAAGGAGAAGATCGACCTGGTCGAGCAGGCTTGGCACGAACGCCTCGCCGACCTGCGCGAACGCGTCGACGTGGTCGGCGAGGAGATCCGACGCCTGGGCCAGGTGGAGTCCGACCCCGTCCAGAAGCGCCGCCGCCGCGAACTCCAGGCCGAGCGCGCCGCCGTGCAGCGGCGCATCGGCGAGATCGGCCGTACCGCAGCCCACGGCGCCCTGGTCGAGCACGGGGTGCTGCCCAATTACTCCCTCATCGACGGCGCCACCGAACTGGAGGCCACCCTCACCTGGGACGAGGAGGGCCCCGACGGCGACCGCGTCCACCGCTCCGAGGTGCGCGAGTACAAGCGGCCCGCCCGGGTCGCCCTCACCGAATTGGCCCCCGGCAACCACTACTACGTGCGCGGCTTCCAGCACACCGTGGACGGCCTGGACATCGGCTCCCGTGCCCGGCAGGCCTTCCACCCCTGGCGGGTCTGCCCCGGCTGCGGCTACGTGCGCACCTCCAACGCCGCCAACGACACCTCGCCCTGCCCGCGCTGCGGCGACCCGTTCATCGGCGACCACAGCTGCCTGCACCAGGTGCTCGAACCCACCCGGGTGCGCGCCCGCGACCGCCGCGACGACGCCCTCATCCGCGACGACCACGACGACCGCCGCCGGGAGTTCTACCAGGTGGCGGTGGCCGTGGACATCCCCCAGGACAAGATCGCCCCGGGGGCGTGGCGGCACGCGGCCAAGACGTTCGGTGTGGAGTTCACCCGCGACGCGGTGGTGCGCCACTTCAACCTGGGCCGACAGCGGGCCGGGAGCCGGGCCGCCCAGGTCGCCTTCGCCGGGGAGCAGTTGCCGGTCAACCCGTTCCAGGTGTGCCGGTCCTGCGGCGGCGCCACTCCCGACGACCCCACCGAACCCGTCAGCGACCTGCTCGGCAGCCGCTACGACGCCCGGCCCGGCTACCACCGGCCCTGGTGCCCGCAGCGGCGCGGCGACGCCGTCGACCACGTCCCGCTGATCCTGGCGCACACCCTGCACACTGAGGCGCTGCGCATCCTGCTGCCCGTCGCCACCGTGCACACCGCCGAGCGGATGGTCAGCTTCAAGGCCGCGCTCATGGCCGGCTTCGCGCGCGTGTACGGCGGCGCCCTGGACCACCTGGACGCCGTCATCGCCACCATGCCCGACGAGCAGACCGGCCACCGGCGCCGCTACCTGGTCGTCTACGACACCCTGCCCGGCGGCAGCGGCTACCTCGACCCCCGATCCGGGGCCGAGGGCATCCACGCCGTCCTCACCGCCGCCCGCGAGGCCCTCCAGGACTGCACCTGCGGCGAGGAGTTGTCGAACCGGGCCGCCTGCCACCGCTGCCTGCTCGCCCACGTGGACGAGGACCGCGAGTTCCCGCTGGCGGACCGGCTCATCGCCAAGGAGATGCTCGACGACCTGCTCGACGACTGGCGTACCGACAGCGTCGCCCACACCGGGCTCATCTCCCTGTGGGACCAAGTGGAGAGCGAGCTGGAAGGCCGGTTCCTTCGGGCGCTGGAGCGCTGGGCCGCCGGGGACGAGAACCGCTCCTTCCGGAGGGAGGGGGAGGAGAAGGGCCGCAAGAAGGGTCTGCTGCGCCTGGACACCGAGCGGCACGGCATCCTCAAGTGGGAGGTCGTCCTCCAGAACACCATCGACGGCACCCGCCCCGACGCGGTGTTCCGCAGACTCGACGGCGGCGGCCACCAGGTGGCCGTCTACCTGGACGGGTACGAGTACCACGCCTCCCGCAAGCACAACCGGATCGCCGGGGACGCGGACAAGCGGGCCCGGCTGCGCGCCCACGGAATCACGGTCTTCCAGCTCACCTGGGACGACATGGACGTCCTGGAGGACAAGAAGTCCTTCGACGCACCCGTGTGGGAGCCCTACGGGGCCAAGGGGCGGATGGTCGCCCAGCAGGCGTTCCGCAAGCTGGCCGCCGGCGGCGACCCCCGGGACCTGGAGCGGCGGGTGTGGGTCAGCCCCGCGCGCATGCTGCTGGACTACCTCACCGACCCCGACGACGGGGCGTGGGGCACGCGGGTGGCGGCGGCGGTGTTCGGGGTCGGCGGGTTCCCCGGCGTCGAACAGGCGAGGGGCAGCGCCGCCGTGCTCGCCCCGCGCGTCGCCGACATCCTCGCAGGAGACGCGATGCCCGCACCGGTCAAGGGCGGGGACTGCGCGATCCTGCGCGGCGACGACGACGCGGGCTGCCGGGTGCTGGCGGTTCGTACCCGTTTCTCATTGGTGCCGAGCGGGTTCGTGGTCCTCGATGACCGGAACGAGGTCATCACCGCCGACGAGAAGGCGCACAGGCGGCGATGGAAGGCATGGCTGTACTGGGGCAACCTGCTCCAGTTCCTGTCCGCGCAGGGTATGGACGGCGGCCAGTTCGCCCTGAGCGGACTGGGCGCCTTCGATGCCGCCGCGCTCGCCGCCTTCGGCGGTGTCGGCCTGGACGAGAGCGTCTTCCAGCGGCCCATGGACGAGCGGGAGAAGGAAGAGCTGTTCGGCGACACCCTGGCCGCCACCCGCCTCACCCGCACCGTGTCCGACACGGTCACACCGGTCCTGGTCACCTCCTCCACCGGAGGTTCCCACACCGGGGAGCCCGCGGCCGTGGAGGTCCCCCCGGCCTGGACGGAGGCGCTCGGACTGGTGGACACCGAGGCCCCCGGCCTGGTGGAACTGGCCGAGGCCCTCGCTCTGGGCGGAGCCCCGGTGCCCGAGGTCGGCTACGAGCTCCACGGCGGCCTATGGCCCGCCGAGCTGGCCTGGCCGGACCACAGAGCGGCCGTCGTGCTGCCCGCCGACCTGGTGGGCGAGGAGGACCGCGAGCGCGGCGGCGAGGCGTACGCCGCCCAGGGCTGGGACGTCCGGGAGGCCACCGGGTGGGAAGTGTCCGAGCTGCTCCGGATACTGACCGGTGCCGCTGCCGATGCGGCCGAGGAGGGAACGCCGACCCCGACCGGCGGGGAGCGGCGCGGATGACGGCGACGAAGACGACGGCGATGACGGCGCCGACGACGGTGGCGAAGGGATGAGCGTGCAGGGCAAGACCACACTGCGGCTGCTGGACAAGGCCGGCAAGGAGATCCGCAAACTCCCCCAGAACGTCAAGGGGGCCCTCTACGACTTCCAGTACAAGTTCCGGGAGAACCCCCACGGGACCGGACTGCGGTTCAAGGCGCTCGAAGGCCATGACCGGCTGTACTCGGCCCGGGTGAACAAGGACTACCGGGCGCTGCTGTTTCACGTGGGCGACAGCGACTACATCCTCGTCGGGGTGAGGGCGCGACAGCACGTGTACGACCACCTCGACCGGTTCCGGTACGAGGTCAACAAGGTCACCGGTGCGCTGGAGATCTTCGGCATCGTCGAGTCCCGGGAGGTGACCGAGGAGGCGCCCCCGGCCGCGGAGGAGGCGGTGGAGACCGCCGAGGCGGTCGAGAGCGCGGAACCCTCCGCCACCCCGGAACCGCGGCCCGCGCCGGAGCCGACCCCGCAGGCGGAACCGGAACCCGAACAGGAGTCCGGGTTCGGGGTCCCGATCTTCGCCGACTACACCGCCGACCAGCTCCGCGAGCTCGGCGTCGCCGAGGGCCTGATCGACGAGGCCCTGTCCGTGACCAGCGAGGGTCGGCTGCTGAAGCTGGTCTACGGCGCCCCCGCGCACACCGAGGAGGTGCTGCTCGCACTCGCCGACGGGCAGACCTTCGACCAGGTGATGGCCGAGATCACCCGGCCGGTCGCGGCCGAGAACCCTGTCGACACCACCGACTTCTCGGCCGCGCTCGCCCGATCCACCACCCGGGTCACCACCTCCGACACCGACCTGCGCGAGGTCCTGGAGGACGACTTCGCCGCATGGAAGGTGTTCCTGCACCCCACCCAGAGGAAGCTGGTCAAGCGCCACTACCGCGGCCCGGCCCGCGTCAGCGGCGGCCCGGGGACCGGCAAGACCATCGTCGCCCTGCACCGGGTCAAGCACCTCGTCGAGCAGCTGCCCCCGGGGCGGAACAAGGCGGTCCTGCTCACCACCTACAACACCAATCTCGCCGCCGACCTGCGCCACCGCCTGCTGGACCTGGCCGGCCAGGAGGTCGTCGACCGGGTCGACATCCTCAACATCGACAAGCTCTCGGTGCGGATCGTCAACGAGAGCGGCCGGGGCGGGCGGGGCCGCAGTCCCATCGGCGACGACCAGGTGCTGCGCGAGTGGCGGAGCATGCTGGTCGAGCTGGGAGAGCAGCGGTGGAGCGCCGAGTTCCTCGACGACGAGTGGAACCAGGTCATCCTCGGCCAGGGCATCCGCTCCCGGGGCGAGTACTTCCGGGCCCGCCGGGCCGGGCGCGGACAGCGGATCAGCCGGGCGCAGCGCGCCGAGATCTGGCAGCTGGTGGAGCGGCTGGCCATGCGCCTGGAGGAGAAGGGCGTGTGGACCTACCGCCAGATCGCCGAGGCCGCCGCCCAGGTGGAGGCCGAACGGGCCGCCAAGATCGAGGAGAACCGCAGGCGGGAGTCCGACAAGGGCGGGCAGATGCTGCACCGTCAGGAGCAGTCGTACTTCACGCTGCGGCACCGCTACGAGCACGTGGTCGTGGACGAGGCCCAGGACCTGAGCTCGGCGCACTGGAGCCTGCTGCGGGCAGTGGTGGACCGGACGGAGAACGACATCTTCCTGGTCGGCGACACCCACCAGCGGATCTACGACAACCGGGTCTCGCTGGGTGCGCTCGGCATCGACATCAGGGGACGCTCGTCCAAGCTGACGCTCAGCTACCGCACCACCCGGGAGATCCTGGGGTCGGCTCTGGGGCTGCTGGGCGACGAGAGCTGGGACGACCTGGACGAGGGCGTCGACACTCTGGACGGGTACCGGTCGGTGCTGCGCGGCCCGAGGCCCACGTTCCGGAGCAGCCCGACCTGGGCGGCCGAGTGCGAGGCCATCGGTGCCTGGGCCCGGGACCTGCTGAAGAACGCGCCGGAGGGGACCGTGCCGTCGATCGCGGTGGCCGCGCCCACCAAGAACGAGGTCAACGACGTCCAGTGGGCTCTGGGGAAGGCGGGGGTGCGGGCCGCCGCGCTGGGCAAGGAGGGCGCGCCCCCGGGGTTCGAGGACGCGGTGCACGTGGGGACGCTGCACCGGTTCAAGGGGCTGGAATACCAGCACATGGCGATCGCGGCGGTGAGCGACGGGCTGGTGCCGCGCGCGGACAAGGAACGGCTGCGGGAGGTCGACGCGCCGCGGTACCGGCAGGAGGTGCAGAAGGCGCGGTCGCTGCTGTTCGTGGCGTCCACCCGCGCCAGGGACTCGCTGACGGTGTCCTGGCACGGGGAGCCGAGCGTACTGCTGCCCGCGCGTGCGCTCGAGGCGGGAACGAGGGACGCCGCCGCGGCCCGGGTCGCGGCCGGAGCGGTGGAAGAGGAATCGGAGGGCGGAATGGGCGATGGCCTGTTCAAGCCCCCGGGCGCCCTGCTCTGAGATGAAGGCGCCGGCGGCGGTGGCCGGGGAGCGGTTCCCCGGCCACCGCCGCCGTCTGTGTTCGGCGTAAGGCTGCCCGCCCGGAGACAGCGCCTGCTGAACCGCTGCGCAGGCAGCCCCGGTGGGTCTGACCGGCGACCGGAGCGGAACACGGGCGCCTGTGCCGCGCGGGGCGGCGGCGTACCTTCGGGGTCCGGGCCTCAGAGGGGAGTCGTACGCACCTGCTCACGGTCGGCGAGGAGGAGGGGCGGGTGCGGGGTCAGTGGACCCGGGTGACCTCAAGGATCTCGGTGGAGACCAGGTAGTCCTTCGGGTCCAGGGCCATGGCCTCCCGTTCGGGGGAGTCCCAGTAGGCGCGGTTGTGCTCGGCGAAGCCCTCGGGGCCGTCATAGGAGATCTCCCAGACGAAGTGGCCGCGCTCCCGGCCGATCCAGGCGCCGCCGAGGGAGAGCCCGAACTCCAGGAGTAGCGGAACGATCTCCTCTTCCAGCGCCGGACTCACTCGTCGGGCAGGCCCTCACGAACGGTGTGGGTGCGGAGGCGCGTGGTGGCGGTCATAGCAGTGTCTTTCCGGGGGCGTCGTGGTCGGGCGCGAGTACAACATGCCTTCCCCGAAGTGAACATGCTGCGAAAACACCAACGTCCGGTCGGGACACGGGACGCTGACTCGGGCAGTTCGTGGATCACGGCTGCGAGGTGCGGGCGGAGGCGAGGAAGGCGGTCCACTCGGGGGAGGAAAAAGGAAGGTGCCTGGCGGCCGGCTGCTTGGAGTCCCGGACGGCAGCCCCGCAGGGCAGGTCCGCGACCTCCACGCAGTCAGGCCCTTGGCCGCTGTGACTGCTCTTCCGGAAGTCCGGGGGAAGGTGTGCGACCTCGACGCAATTGCCGTTGACACCGCTGTAGCTGCTCTTGCGCCACACCATCTGGTCGGTCACTGTAGCCACTCTTCTAGGTCGTGGAGACGGCGGTCGATGAATGTCAGGGACTGCGCAGCGGTCATCGAACAGCTCTGCGCGCTGCCGAACATGTCGTTGAACAGTCGGACCTGACGGTCTTCTTCCGGATACATGCTAGTGACGGGTGTTTCCAGATAGGCGATGCTGGCGTCCCTGGGGTCGAGGAAATCCATGACCACAAAGCTTCCCTCGGTGGCGGGGTGGGCTCCGGCGGAGAACGGCAGCACGTAGAGGTCGATATTGTGCCGGGCGGCCAGGTGCACCAGGTGGCGTAGCTGCTCACGCATCACCTCGGGCGATCCGAGCCGGCGGTGCAGGACGGCCTCGTCCAGGATCGCCATGTAGGTGGGCGGGTCGACCCGGTGCAGGATCTCCTGGCGTTTGATGCGGACGGCTACCCGTTGGGCGATCTCGTCTCCTCGCGGATTTGGTTGGCGCGAAAGATCGCGTCGGCGTAGGCGGGGGTTTGCAGTAGACCCGGAATCACCTGGGCTTCGTAGGTGCGCAGGGCACGCCTCGGCCTCGAAATCGGCGAGCATCTGCGGCATGAGGTCCTTGTACCGGACCCACCAGCCCTTCTCCCCGGCGAGCTTGGCCAGCTCGTGTAGGGAGGCTCGGACGGCGGGGTCGTCCACGCCGTACAGGTCCAAGAGCTTGTCGAGGGTGGCTGAGGAGACGGTCCTGGACTCGGCCTGTTCGATCTTGCTCAGGTTGGACCTGCCCATGCCGATGCCTCCGTTGCCTGAGGTGACCCTCCCCCTGGGGGAGCTGGTGCCGCGGCGGTGCCGCCATTACTGCAAACCCCATGCCCACCGGCCGCACTACAAGGTCCGCTCCTATGAGTTCGGATCCTCGCCGCAGTTGATGCCGCTGGTCCGCGCGTTCCTGGGCACCAGCGCCGCCGAACGCGACACCGACCACCGGTACCTGTTCACTCTGCTCGGTTCGGAGCCGGCCGCGAACGCGCTCACCCACTCCCGCTCGGGGCGGCCGTTCGGCGCCTTCACGCTGCGCTGCGAGCGGCGCCGCACCGGCCTGCACCTGACCTGTATCGACCAGGGTCACCCGGACGGGCGCACCACCCCCGCCGGGCGGCGCGACCACCTGATCGCCGACCCGGCCGGCCTGGACACCACCGCCGAATCCGGGCGAGGCCTGGCCCTGGTGGACGCCCTGGCCACCTCCTGGGGCGACAACGGCATCGCCGACCACCGACAGGTGTGGTTCTTCCTCGCCTATGACCTGACCGACAACCCCTGGACCACCGCCGCACCGGCAGCCTGAACAACCGTCTTCACACGCCACAACGCGAAACGGGCCCAGGAGAGCGCGGCAACGCTCTTCCCAGGCCCTCGCAATCCCGGAATCCACGCTGCGAGACGTAAGAAAGCAGGATCGATGACGCATCCTATCCCGCGCCCCCGGACCCCGCTCGAACCCCTGGCCAAGCGCCGGGGCGCTCGTGGCCCGCACTGCCAGGCCTGCGAGCCCCCGTCCTGCCGCCGGCTCCGCGCCCGGAACCTCCCCCTCCTGGGCGGGCACCGCGCCGAGTACCTGCGCGAGCACCGCCGCGCCGCCACCCTCCAGGTCCGGCACCCGCACCTGGTCATCTGGTTCGGCGAGGCCACCGGCTCCTACTGGGTCGCCTCCTTCGCCGGTCTCGCAGAGGTCCCCGACACCGACACCCTCACCCGGCTCCTGGGCCCGCTCCAGGTCGGGCGCTGACCCCGTACGAAGTGACACCGTGCGGCCGCGTCCCAGGCGCGGCCGCACACCGCTGTCCGCACCCTGGGAAGGGCACGGCCCGTGGTCGATTCGGGTGACTCTCCGAGAGGGAGGAGCGCCATGACCGCCAAGCCCGATGGAACCGAGAGGAGAGGGGATCCGAGAACGGTGTCCACCCGATCGGTCCATGCTGTTCGGGAGCGGCCGCCCGACATTTCGTGTCGCCTGTTCACACGTCCGGAAATCTCCATGCGGTCGTGTGAACATTTCCTATAACGTGGGCTCAATCGACCGCGTTCGTCCGGCTTCCCCGCTCAGGGCCACGAACGGACTGAATGGACACACGTGACCTCCCCCTACGAACAGTTCGAAAGCAACCTCTCCTACGCGCGCAACATGGTGACCGGAGGGCGGGCCCTGGAGGGCCTGCGCGGCATCGGTGCCAACTACGGAGACCTGGCCGCGGCCCACCCCGAGGACCTGTACCGGGCGGCCTGGTCACAGGCGGTGTCGGCACTGGACCACTGGCTGCACCAGGAGGTCCACAAGCGGGCGGTCGCGCTGGTCCGTTCGGAGGAGCGGCCGCTCCCCGACCGCCTCTCCAAGCTGAAGCTGCCCCTGGCCACCGTCGAGCAGATGGCGGACAACCCCCTGGGCTCGGTCTTCGGCGAGTTCGTCACCGAGGAGATCCGGCGGGACACCTACCAGCGCAGCAGGGGCATCAGCGAGGGCCTGCGGCTCGTCACCCACCTGAACGCCCAGGAGATCTGGGAACGCATCGCTGCGGGGCTCGGGGTCACGGCGGCCCAGGCCCGTGACCGGCAGGACTCCGTGGTCGAACGCCGCAACCGCATCGCCCACCAGGCGGACCTGGGACCGGACGGCCGGCGCACCCCCATGACCGCTTCGGACGTCGAGGCCGCCCTGGAGTGGATCGAGGGCGTGGCCGGGCAGATCGCCGCCATCCTGTCAGCCGTCCCCGAACAGGCGGAGGTATCCGCAGAGGCCCCTGCCTGGATGGTCAGGGGCGGCCGCCAGGGCAGGTTCGAGGCGTGGGCGCTGGAAACCGGGATGATCGGCATCGGCTTCCACCGCATGGGGGATCTGACCGCCGTCGACGACCGGGCCCGGATGGTCGAGGTCGCCGAGGAGGCCTACAAGGGCGAGAATCCGCGGACCATCGGCAACCACGCGGGTCAGCTGTGGGCCTTCCGCGGCAAGGTCCAGGTCGGGGACCTGGTCGTCATGCCGCTCAGAAGGGCGTCGGAGCTGGCGATCGGACGGGTGACCGGGGACTACGTGTTCGTCGCGGACGCCCCTGACGGCACCAGGCACCGGCGCTCCGTGGAGTGGATTCGCACGGACCTTCCGCGTACGGCCGCGGAACAGGATCTGCGCTACTCACTCGGCTCCCTCCTGACCGTCTGCTCTCTGTGGAAGAACGACGCCGCCTGGCGCCTGGCGGAGCTGGCCAGGACCGGAAGCGACCCCGGCCCCAGGGACACCGGGGAGTAGGCCCGCAGGGTGTGCCTCTTCGGCGCCCTGTTCTGCCGCAGACCCGAGACCGGGCCCCGGCAGCCGGGCGGCCCCCGCGCCGGGGCCGGTCCCGTTGGGCACTCCGCTCCGGCGCGGCCACCGGCCCTGCGGACCGGCGCTCTTCACCGACCCCGCCGGAATCCTCCGATGGGGTGCGTTCCGGTCCGGGTGGCTCACGGAGGACTCCTCCGCCTCCGGGGGCGTCCGCGCGTGTGCACGAAGCCCGCTCGGCCGGTCCGGGTCGGCTCCGCCCCGGCGGCCGGGGTCTCCGCTCAGGTGTTCCCGGTGCCGGGCAGATTCGGCTCCTCATGGAGGAAGACCGTTTCCGCGTGGTATCTCAGGGCGTCCGCGGCGGGGCGGTCGGCCTTGCGTTCGGGAAGGCGGACCCTTGTGCCTTCGAGGGCCGCGTACTCCGCGGCCGCCTCGCCGTGCAGCCGGGGGCTCACGCGGACGGTGAAGCCGGGGGAGACGGTGATGTAGCCCGCGTCGAAGAGCCTGTGCAGGTCGGCGCGGAGCAGCAGGCCGTTGTCCAGGCGGTGCAGGCCGCCGTCCGCGACCGGATGGATGTGGGCCGCGTCCAGGGCGGGCGGCAGGTCGAGGCCGGTGACGGCGCACCTGCCCCCGTAGGCCTCCAGGAGGGCCAGCTTGAACGCCTGCTGGCCGAGGCGTCGGCGGGACCGGCCGTAGCCGCCCAGGGTCGGGCCGTGGTGCTCCCAGGTGGCGGTGTCCTCAGGTGTGCCGCCGACGGGGTCGCCGGTGGCGGCCAGGACGCGTTCCGCGATCGGGGCGAAGTAGTCGGAGTGCTGTTCGTCGCCGAGGATGTCGTCGTAGCCCTTGCCCTGGACCAGGCTCTTCGCGAAGCCCGGGGGCGCCGGAAAGGTCGAGCCCTCCTCGAAGAACACCGGGTCGCGCAGCATGATGCAGCCGATCAGGGGGTCCTCGCCGGGGGCGATCTCGGGATTGCCCTCCTTGGCCCGGTACCGGTTGAGCGCGTCCCTGAGCTCGTCCGGGTGCTTTCGGCCGTTGCCCTCGCCGAACGCCTCCCAGGCCATGGACAGGGGGACCCGGGCGAACTCGCTGAACACGGCCCCGCCCACGATCCTGTTGTGCGGGTACCGGGTCTTGAAGAGGAAGAGGTCGCCGGTGCCGATGCGCTTGAAGACCTGCTCCGACGAGGGGCGCCAGAAGTTGATCTCCTTCAGGTGGGGGCGCTGCGCGAGGAATTCGGCCCAGGGACGGTCGGTGACTCCGACATATGCCTTCATGGAGCGAATTATGGCTTTTCTGGCGTTCCGTCGGGCCATTGGGCGGTGGCCGGATGCGGCGCGGGGATGCCCTGTCGGCGGGGATTCTGGGATCATCGGGGCGACCGAGGAGCGGACCCCCTACGCGAAAGCGGTGCCATGGCAGACCCCCTGCGCGACGGCGACCCGGACCGGATCGGCCCCTACCGGCTGGAGGGGAGGCTGGGTGGCGGCGGGATGGGACAGGTGTTCCTGGGCCGGTCGCCGGGCGGGCACCGGGTCGCCGTCAAGGTCGTGCGGCCCGAGCTGGCGGAGGACGGGGACTTCCGGCGCCGCTTCGCCACCGAGGTCGAGGCCGCCCGCCGGGTCGGCGGGTTCTACACCGCGCCGGTGGTCGACGCCGACCCTGAGGGTGATCCGCCGTGGCTGGCCACCGCCTACGTGCCCGGTCCGTCCCTGCACCGGGCGGTGGCCGACCGCGGCCCGCTGCCGGTGGAGGAGGTCGCAGCCCTCGGGGCGGGCCTGGCGGAGGGGCTGGCGGCCGTCCACGCGCAGGGGATCGTGCACCGCGACCTCAAGCCCGCCAACGTGCTGCTGTCCGCGGAGGGGCCGAGGCTGATCGACTTCGGGATCGCGCGGGCCCTGGACACGACGTCGTACACCCGGACCGCCACCGTGCTGGGCACCGCCGCGTTCATGTCCCCCGAACAGGTGCGGGCGGAGCGGGTCGGCCCCGCGTCGGACGTCTTCTCGCTCGGCTGTCTGCTGGTCTTCGCCGCGACCGGGCACGGACCCTTCGGGGAGGGGCCCGGCCATGCGGTCGCCTACCGGATCGTGCACGAGGAGCCGGACCTGTCGGGCCTGCCCCGGGAACCGGCGGCGGTGGTGCGGGACTGCCTGGCCAAGGACTCGGACAAGAGGCCCGGCCCCGGTGCGCTCATCGCCCGGCTGGCCGCGCTGGCGCCGGCCGGCGGCGGGAACGTCGGCGGGTGGCGGCCGGAGGACCCGACCGAGGTCGTCATCCCGGGCGGGGCACTGCGGCCGACGGCGGTCGGGACGGCGGCCGGGGGCGTGGACACCCGGACTCCCGGACCCGGGGTGGGAACGGAGCCCGACGGGCGCACCGCCAGGAGGGCGGTGACCCTGGCCCGGTCCTGTGTTCTCGGGATCCTGCCCATCGTGCTGCTCGCCCTCCTGAATCTTCCCACTCCCGGTGCACCGACCTGGGCGCTGGTGGCGAACCTGGTGGCCGGTCTCGTCGAGGTGCCCCTGCTCGTCCTGGGCTCACGGTGGCTGTCCCGGCGGCGGGAGGCCGGGAGGCGGATGGTCATCGGGGCGGGTGCCGCGTCGGCCGTGCACGGGGCGGGCATCATGGTTCAGGTCTTCTTCCTGGGAGGTCCGTGGGCCGTGGCACTGATCGCCGTCGCCTTCGGTCTGGTGAGCGCGGTTGTCGCGGTCGGGGCCGTGGCCGCGGCGGCGCATCCGGACACCGGCCGGTGGTGCTCGGGTCGGCCGGGAACGCGCTGAACGCCGTGTCGCACGGGGCTTTCGCCGTTTTCCGGACCTAAGACTCTGTGGCGGTTCCACAGGCCCGGATAGTTTCTCTCCACCGCGCGGTCGGCCCGGCAGGGCGGCGGCCGTCCGGTCTCCGCGGGCGGGCGGCCTGCGGAGGCGTCGCCATGGGGGAGGGGTCGTGTACGGAAGGACCGACGTCGAGTGGGAGCAGCTGGTCGCCGAGACCATCGGTTTCCTGGAGGAGCGCGCCCGGGCGGGCTCGGTCGCGACCTACACCGAGTTGAACAACGTCCTCGTGGTGCGGACCGGGCAGCGGGCCCTGGACTTCTCCCGGGAGGCCGACCGGGCCGCGGTGGGCCGCCTGCTCGGTGAGGCGGTGAAACGGACCCTTCCCGAGGTCGGTGCCATGATCTCGGCCATCACCCTCCACCAGGGCGGGAACGACCCCGGCCCCGGGTTCTACACCCTGGCGGTGGAGGAGGGGTTGCTGACCCCGAACGCCTCCCCCGCGCAGAAACTGGACTTCTGGACCGGGCAGGTGAACCGGGTCTACGCCCACTACCGTTACCGCTGACGGTCGGCCGCGGACTCAGGAGGTGCATCCCGGTGTCGGCCCGCCGGTACGTGCGGGTGCGCCGCCACCGGCGGTCGGAAACCGCGAACCCGCCGAGCCCTGTCCGGCCGTGAGAGGACCGCCGCCGGTGCCCCCGCCGGGGTGTGACACCGCGGTGGACGCCCTCACCGCCACGTTCCTCTGTCCGAGGGAGAAACCATGGATTCCCGTGTCGGCTCACAGTGCGGCCGGGCCCGGGGTCGGGGCCCCGTATGACCGTGTGCCGCCGACCACTCGCCGTGCTGAAGGCCCCCGACCTCGCCGTATGGGACGGACTGTGGCAGGAAGCGGCGCCACCGGAGCCCGGAGCGCTGCGGGTGAGGTTCCTCGGGGTGTCCACACTGCTGCTCCACGACGGGGAGCACGCCGTCCTCACCGACGGTTTCTTCAGCCGGCCTTCCATGCTGCGAGTGGGCCTGGGCAGGGTGGCCCCCGACCGTGCGCGGATCAGGGCGTGCCTGCGGCGGTACGGCATCGACCGGGTCGACGCGCTCTTCGTGACGCACTCCCACTACGACCACGCCCTGGACTCCGCCACGGTGGCCGCCATGACCGGGGCGACCCTGATGGGGTCGGCCTCGACCCGGAACATCGCTCTGGGCCAGGGCTTTCCCGAACACCGGTTCCGGGAGGTGGTGACAGGCCGGACGGTGGAGGTGGGAGGCTTCGAGCTCACTGCGCTTCCCGCCGCCCACAGCCCCGGGGACCGGGCCCCGGGCCGCATACGGGCGCCGCTGCGGCCCCCGGCCCGCGCCTCTGACTACAGGACCGGGGACTGTTACGCACTGCACGTGCGCCACGGCGGGCGCGCACTCCTCGTACAAGCCAGTGCCAACAGTGTGCCCGGAGCACTCGACGGGTACCGCGCAGAGACCGTCTACCTGGGCATCGGGGCCCTGGGCGGGCAGAGCGAGGACTTCCGCGAGCGGTACTGGGAGCACACCGTGACCGCACCCGGGGCGCGGCGGGTCCTCCCGATCCACTGGGACGACTTCCTGCGCCCGCTGCACCGGACGCTGAGACCGTTGCCCCTCCTCTTCGACGACATGCGCTCCAGCATGGACTTCCTGGTCCGGAGGGGCAGGGCAGACGGTGTGTCCGTCCGGCTGCCCCGGTTGGGGTGGAACGGTGCCCCGTGGGCCTGAGATTCTGAGACGACCTGGAGGCGGGGGTGCCGGGGCCATGTGTGCGTCGGGACCGCGAGCGGCTCATCAACGTGCGGTGGACTCCCGCGGGGGCGCATGAGCGGCGCCCGGGAGTTTTGCCGTGATCCGGACTTCTTCCCCTGGGAGCCGCCGCGGGGCTCGGCCGGGTTCGTCACACCGCGTGGCCGGCGCCGCGGACGGTGGCCGTTTCAGGGAAGGCAGCGTGTACGGCAGGGGTGAAGAGGACGAGAACGGTCGGCCGGTGCGGTCGCGTCCTTCCCCGGGGAGCGGGCTGTTGAGACGGACGGGTCCGTGGCCTGCCGGGAGCTCGACCGCGCGCTCGTGGAGCGGTCGGGCCTGCCGCCTCTGGACTTCTCCCGGTTCGAAGACCGGGTGGTGCCGGGCGAGCTGCCGGGGCGGGCCGTCGATCGGACGCTTCCCGAGGCGGGCGTGATGGTCTCGGCGATCATGGTCCGGCAGGGCATGAACGACCCCGGGCCCGGCTTCCACGACCTGGCGGTCGAGAAGGGCCTGTCGGATGCCGGTGCCTCCCGGAGCGGAAAGAGGAGTTCTGGTTCGCGCGGGTCGATGAGGCACGCGCCCACTACCGGACCCGCTGGAGAAACCTGACAGGCGCCAGGTCCGCGGTTCTCCCTGCCTGAGGGCGGTCCGGACAGGATCCATGACCATCATTCGTTTGGCCGGAACCGGTCATCAGCACGAAAACGCCTCCCTGCCTTCCGTTCGATTGGTAAAACGTGCGTGTCAGGTTGGTCGCGGGCCGTGAGAGATCGGTCCCGTTCGGTGAACAGGAGCGTGCGCGGGTGCCGCTGGTCGAGTCGCTGGTCAGTATCGGTTTCCAGGAGGACGTCACCGAGGAGGAGGCCGACCGGTACACCCGCGACCTGCTGCTCCGACTGGAGCGCCTCGACGTCGACGAGGTCCGAACGGCCGAGGAGGAGGTGCCTCCCACCGGAACCCGGTCCGCCGACCCGGCCGCCGTCGCCGGAGCGCTGGTGGTCGTCGGCGTCCTGTTCAAACCGGTCCTCGCCGCGCTGGTCTCGCTGGCCGGAACCTGGCTCGAACAGAGCGGGCAGAGGTCGGTCACCGTGGAGGTCGGCGGCAACAGGGTGACGGTGCAGGGGCGGGTCGACCCCGCCGACGTCGAGGCCTACGTGAAGGCCCTGCACGCCGGCGGGGCCGGGGAGGACGCGGAGACGGAGGGGACCGGAGCGTGAAACGCACCGCCATCCTCATCGGCGTCAACGGCTACGAGGAACTCGACGACCTGCGCTCGCCGCACGCCGACGTCCTCGCCCTGGAACGGGTGCTCAAGGCCAACGGCCACTACGACCGGGTCCAGACGCTCCTGGACCCCGTCCGGAACGAGGCCATGGAGGCCCTCGAGGCGGCCCTCGCCGACGCCGGCCCCAGGGACCTCCTCCTGATCTCCTTCTCCGGGCACGGTCTCAAGGACAAGCGGGGGCGCCTGCACCTGGCCCTCCGGGACACGCGGCGCAGACGGCTCGAGACCACGGCGATCTCGTCGGAGGTGCTCAAGCGGCTCCTGGAGGACTCCAGGATGCGCAGCCGGGTGCTCCTGCTGGACTGCTGCTACGGCGGCGCCTTCGCGGACGGATTCGCCACGCGCGGCACGGAGGACGATGAACCCCTCGACCTCGAGCGCCAGCTCAGCGACGGTGCCGGGATCTACGTGATCGCCGCCTCCGGAGCCCTGGAACGGGCGCGCGACGGCGATGGCGGCGAGGGCGTCCGGCCCTCTCCCTTCTCCAGTGCGGTCATCCGCGGGCTGGCGGGCGCGGCCTCCGACGCCGACGGCGACGGGTGGATCGACGCGGTCGACCTCTACCAGCACGTCCACCGGGAGGTGGACGAGGTGGACGGGCAGCGCGTCACGGTGTCCTCGCTCGGGGTACGCGGAGCGCTGATCCTGGCCCGCCACACCGGCGCGGTCACGGCGACCGGTCTGCCGGGCCGCACCGGCGGGGCGGGAGCCCCGGACGCAGGGGCGGACGGCACCGGGGCGCGTGGGACGCGGAGTGCGTCCCGGGGCCCGGGCGTCCGGACGGGATCGCCGCCACCGGCACCGGGCGCGTGGTCGTGGACTTCCTATCTCGACTACCTGCGCGACGGGCTCATGCGGCAGAGCCTCCTCCAGCAACTGCCCGACGTCGGCGGCCGGGACACCGCGGTCTGCGACATGGGCTCGGAGGCCCTCCTCAGCCGTGTCCGGGAAAGGTGGGCCCTGACGGGCCGGGCCGACGACCTGGCCAGGGAGGCGGCCAAGGACGGGCGCCCCCTCCGCTACGGATACCCCACGGTGCTGTTCGACCCGGGCCGCCGGGGCCGTAGGGCGGGCCGGCCCAGGATCGCCCCCCTCATCGTCATGGACGTGGAGATGGTGGAGGAGGCCGAGGGCCGGTTCCTCGTTCCGGTCGGCGAGCCCGAGCTCAACCGGGAACTACTGCTCTCCGCCGAGGCCGTGGCCGAGGAGGACATCGAGGAACTGCTCACCTGGTTCGAGTCGGACCGGCCCGGGGACGGTGTCGCGGCCCTGTCGGACAAGGCGCGCACCGTCTGCGGGCGCCTCGGCCTGGCCATGGTGGACGACCTGGCGGCCGGTGCCCTACGGGAGACCCTGGACCTGCGGGCCGGGGCCCGGCGCGGGGCGCACAACGCCGCCCTCCTCTACCGCGGGGACTCCGCCGCCACAGCGGTCAAACAGCTCGTCGGCGACCTCGACCACCGTGAGGGCAACAACGGCATCAGGATCGGTTCCATCCCAGGGACGGCACTGGGAGTGCTGTCCCACCCCGCTGAGGCGACGCGCGAACACGGTGTGGACGTCCCCGCCGTGGTGACCGGTCACGGGAACTCGGCGCAGGAGGCCATCCTGTCCTCGGCGATGAACCGCACGCTCACCGTTGCGACGGGCGCCCCGGGCACGGGCAAGAGCGAACTCATCACCTCCGTCGTCACCACCGCCGTCGCCGCCGGGCAGTCGGTCCTGGTCGCCTCCACCAACAACACCGCCGTCGACGAGGTGGTCGGCCGAGTCAACCGGATCGGCGGCGGCGCGGCCCTCATGGTGCGCACCGGGAACCGGGAGCGGCGGGCGGCCGAACCCGAGGTCCTCACCTCGCTGCTGGCCGCGTCCCGGACGGAGGCCGACGCCGCCACCGCGGGGGCCCGGCTGGCCGTCCACGCGCGTGCCCTCGGAGAGGCCCGGAGGGAACTGGCCGACGCGGAGCAGCGCGAACGGCGGTCGGCCCTGATCGCCGGAACGCGCCGACGCCTGCTCGGCGGTCTGCCCCCGCAGGTCACCGCCGAGTCCTTCGGCGACGCCCCGGACCTGAGCGCCTGGAGGCACCGGGCGGGTGCGGCGATGGAGGCCAGGTGGACCGGCTGGTGGCATCGGTGGCGGACCCGGCGGCTCCTGGGGATCGACGGTACGGAGGCGGAACTGGCGGCGGTCCTGTCGTTCCTCGAGGTCGAACACGAATGGCGGGCTCTGCGCGCGTCCTCCTCCGCGGCGCCGAGCCCGGAGGACACGGTCGCCCGCATCCGCGGTATCCGGGCCGAGCGCCGTGCGGCCGCCGAAGAGTACCTGATGGGCCGGACGGCGGAGGCGCTCCGCCGGGGCCGGGGTGTCATCGAGGGCCGCCTGCGCGACCTGGCGTCGAAACAGAAGTCCTGGAAGGGCATGCGGGCCCTGGTGCGCACGGTGCGGGCGTGGGCCACCACCTCCCGGTCGGTGCGCGGCGTCTTCCCCCCGGACCCCGGCCTGTTCGACCTCGTGGTGGTGGACGAGGCCACCCAGTGCACCGTGGCCGATCTCGTTCCTCTGCTCTACCGGGCGCGGCGCGCCCTCGTCATCGGGGACCCCCACCAGCTCCAGCCGGTCGACCCGCTCGATCCGGAGGACGACCACCGCCTGCAGGCGGTGCACGGACTGGACCGCACCCTGCTGGAGGAGCGCTCGCTCGGTCTCACCGGCGCCTCCGCCTACCACGCCGCCGCGTCCGCACTCGTCGAAGGGGGCGGGGAGGTGCTCTGGCTGGACGAGCACTACCGCTGCCACCCTGACATCATCGCCCCGGTGAACCGGCGGTTCTACGGCGACCGCCTGTCGGTGCGCACCGACACCGCGGCCCTGGCTGCGCCGATGGAGCCGGCCGTCCGGTGGATCGACGTACAAGGGAGCTGCGAGCGGCCCCGGTCGGGATCGTGCCTCAACCGGAAGGAGGGGGAGGAGGTACTCGCGCTGCTGCGGGAGCTCTGGCGGACCCTCCCCCCGGATGCGGGCATCGGCGTCGTGTCGCCGTTCGCCGCCCAGGTCCGCTGGTTCGAGGAGAACCTGGGCGGACAGGCGGCCGAGAGGATCCGCGTGGGCACGGCCCACCGTTTCCAGGGAGGCGAGCGGGACGTGGTCGTGATCTCGCCGACGGCGGCCACCGGCGTGCACCGGAACGCCGGGCAGTGGGCTCTGAGCCAGCAGAACCTGTGGAACGTCGCGGCGACACGGGCCCGGTCGCGCCTGTACATCGTGGGCGACCGGCGCTACTGGGAGGAGAAGGGTGGGCTGCTCGCCGACCTCGCCACCGCCCGCGACCCCGGACACGGGGCCGCCCTGGACGCGGCGGGAAGCCTGCTGTTCGAGGCCCTCCTGGAGAGGGGGCACGAACCCCGGGTCGGGCACGTCGTCGGCGGCTACCGGTGCGACCTGGTGATACCCGGTCCGGACGGGGCCACGGCCGTCATCCTGGACGGAGCGGAGCCGGACACCACCGGCTCCCCGGTCCCGGGCCGGGCACTGGAGCGCACGGTGGACCGGGTGGGGCTGTTCGCCGCCGTCTCGGGAATGCGGACGGTGCGGGTGCCCGCCTGGCGGTGCCTGGTGGAACCCGGGGCGGTGGCGGCCGAACTGGCATAGCCGACGCCCCCAGTCGCGGATCTGCGGGGAGACCGTTCGCCGGTGAGGCGAGGACGGCTGTGACGTCCTGGCTCAGAACCCGCCGAACCCGCGGAGGTGCTCCAGGGCCGCGAGCACGTCGCCTTCGGGGTCCTCGACCATGTCCTCGGCCTCTTCGGTGAGGGAGTGGAGGCGGTCGGCCAGTTCCATGGCCTCCTCAACACGGCCGGAGTCCGCAAGGAGACCGATGGCGTCGGCCGCGCTGCGCACGGCGCGGGCGTAGTCGGCGGCCTGGTCGAAGGGGAGCGGTCCGGTGAGGCGCAGGGCCTCGTCGAGGAGGACGCGTAGGGCTTCGGTGTCCCCGGCGGAGGCGGCGGCCCGCACCTGGAGGTCCAGGGCGAGGGCGGGGGAGCGGTCGGTCTCGGCCAGGAGGAGGGAGAGGAGTTCCTCCCGATCCAGGGAGCGCAGGTAGGCCTCGGGGTCGGGTACCGCAGGCGTCGTCGGCCCGTGCTCCTGTTCGTACAGGTGCACCAGGGCGACCGCGACCACGTGCTTGCAGCAGTTGCCCTCCTGGGCCCACGGGCAGGTGCAGTCCCAGGAGAACCGCCCTCCGGTGCGCAGCTCCACCCGGTAGCGGCGGGTGCCCGAGACGGTGGCCCGCACGCTGTCGCCCCGGCGGAGGAGGCCGGAGACGCGCCCCAGGTGGTCGAGGCCGCGGTCGAAGGACCTGGGCCCGGCGAGTTCGCGGAGGGTTGCACGGGTGAGGGAGGCCATGGCACCTATGACACCACGGTGGGCGCGGTCCGTGGGACGGATCGGGGTTCCGGCGGGGCATGGGATTCCGGGGCGGCCATGGCAGAGAAAGGAACCCCTCGGCACCTACCTGCTGATCCTCGGCGAGCGGGAGGCCGTGTCCTGGGTGCTGGACACCGCGCGGACGGCCTTTCCGGCGACCCGGCGGGCGGAGGTGGACCGGTTGGAGGTCGGGGACCGGATGCTGCTGCTCACCACCCGGGGCTGCCGGCAGGACCCCACCCGGAACCGGACGCGCGTCATCGGTACCGCCGAGGCCGCCTCGCCGGTGCGCGCGTACGACGAGCCGGTGGACATCGCCGGGCGGGACTTCACCCGGGGCTGCGATCTGCGCCTGGAGAGGGCCGAGCCCTACCGGACGGGGGTGGGGCCGGTCCCGCTGGTGACCTGGCCGAGGGTCTCCCGGACGGGCGGCCCGGCGCGTGGGCGGTCCGGCTGCGGCGCCCGCTGCCGGAGGTCGGCGCGCAGGACGCGCGGCTGCTGGAGACGGAACCGGACGCGGTGGCCGGGGACCCGGCCCGGGTCGTCCCGGAGTACGTGGAGAGGGTGCGCGCGGCCGCCTCCCGGTGAGGGCGGTGCCCGGGAACGGCAGGGCCGCTCCCGGGCCTGGTCAGCGGGGGCAGGGGTGGCCGATCAGGCAGAAGGAGTCGGCCGCGGTCTCGTACCGTTCCTCGGTGAGCTCCCAGTCGTCCTCCGGCGGCGGCCAGGACGGCGTAGACCTCGCCGTCCTGGCCGAGGAAGGCGCGTACGTACACGTCCCGGGGGCCGAACCCGGCGTGGTCGTAGACGTAGTTGAGTTCCACCGCCCCTCCGTCCAGCTCCCACCGCCCGTGGTCGGAATACCCGGCGTTCCCCGACACTCCGGCGACCAGGGCGTCCATGGCCTCCTGCGGGGAGTCGTGATCGCCCGCGAAGTCCATGATCTGGAGGAGGTTGCGCCGCCCGTCGCCGGTGTAGAAGACGCCCTGGGGCGGGCCGTCGTCCTGACGCCCCCAGTCTTCGGGGACGTACAGCGAGAACCCCGCGGGGTCCTCGCTCAGCTCGTATCCGGCGGGTGCCGTGACCTCCTCCGGGGTCTCCTCGTCCGGTTCGCCGGGGAACAGGCCCCGGTCCTCCTCGTCGTCGATCGGGTCCTCCTCGTACGGTTCCCCGTCGTCGTACTCCGCGTCACCGCCCTCGTGGGTGTCGGTGGAGTCCGCCGCGTCCGTGCCGGAGGCGTCCGTGTGGACACCGATGGCCGCCGCGAGGAGCAGGACGGCCAACACCGTCAGGACCACAGTGGGCAGCACCGCCCGCCCCGGCCCCTCCGGGGGCGGTCCGGGGCGCGGCGGAGCGGCCCAGCGCTGGAGGTCGGCGTCCCAGCGCACCTTGGTGCGGTCGGGCATCCTCGTCCCCTCAGCCGATCAGTTTCCGCAGTGTCTCCGTCAGTGCGACGGCTGAGGCGAGTGCCCCCAGCGCCGTGTTCGCCCCGGACAGCCGCTCCCACAGCCCGCGTAGCAGGCCGGGCGCTGCGGTGCCGGTGCGGGCGATCTCCTCCTCCGCCTCGAGGAGTCCGGCCTCCGCCTCGGCCACCCCCTCGGCCCCGGCGAACAGGGGCAGCTGCCCGCGCAGGAGGCGGATCTGCTCCAGCAGCTCCCGGTACCGCTCGTCCTGTACGGCAGGCTCGGCGGAGACCTCGACCCGGGCGGTGGCGTGGTCCCCGGTGGAGATCGCCACCCCCCGGGCGTCGCCGCCGATGCTGACGGAGCCCGAGGTGCGGTTCCCGGCGTCGCCGGGCGCGGTGCGGTCGTGGGTCATGATCGGCTTCCTTCGTTCTTCGTGCTTTCCGCGGCGGCGACGTCGGCGTGGGCCCGGGCGCCGTCGCCGGTGGCGATCGCGCCGGCCATGGACCCGCCGATGAAGACGCCTCCGCGGTTGATGGTGATGATCTGCTGCTGGAACTCGTCGGTCATGTAGCCCGCGTCGGCGAGTGCCTGGTGGGTACCGGAGGTGATGCGGTCCTGGATGGTCCGCACGTAGCGGGCGATGTCCATCTCCTGGAACACCGACCAGGTGTCGCGCGCTCCCAGTTCGCGGATGCTCAGCCGGGGCGCCTGCGCGGCGGTCTCCTCCCCTGAGCCGCGCCATTCGCGCCACCTCGACCCGGCGGCGCCCACTCCCGCGGCCAGGGCCGCCATCGTCACCGCGGGCGCGGTCACCAGGGCCGACGCGTGGAAGCGGGCCGAACGCGCGGTGAGGGCGTCCACCTCGTGGAAGCCGCCGAGCAGCGGGGGCAGGACATAGGGCAGCACCTCCAGGATGAGGAGGTCGCCCTGGGTGTGCACGCGAACGAACACGGTGGTGACGATCTCCTCCTCCCAGCCGCCCACCCTGATGCGCAGGAAGTGCCGCCGCTGCTCGGCCCCCTCTCCCGCCGCCTGCGCGATGTGCTCGCGCACGGAGGTGTCGTCGTAGGGGAGGGCGGTACGCCGCATGCCCTCGGGGAAGTCCGCGGGCAGGAAGACGCACTCCTGGAGTTCCAGGTCCTTGAGCCGGTCCCGGCTGGTTCGCGAGGAGGCCTCGGCGAGCTTGGCCAACTGCGGGGCGATCAGGTCCAGGACGCGGCGGCCGTCCAGACCGGGGCCCTGCGGCGCGTCGGGCCGGCGCTTGAGCTCCAACGCCAGGGACCAGGGTTTGTAGGGTGTTCCCGCGCCGAGGAAGGGCGTGTCCTCGTTGTAGAGGACCAGACGGGAGAACTGCTCCCGGTCGATCGCGGCCAGGGTGTCCGCGCGCGGGCCCGCGTCCGGGGTGGTCGGTGCCCGGCCGGTGAAGGAGCTGTGGGCCAGTTCCGTCCACAGGACCCGGGAGAGGTTGAGGCGGTGCCACACCCCGATCGCGGTGAGGAGCACCGGCGGGACGAGGGCGGCCAGGCCTCCGAGAGGGCTGCCTTCCAGGACAAGGGCGAGCCCGGGGAGGGCCCAGACCACCGCCAGGGCGAGGTTGGCCAGGCCCCATGGCACGGCGAGGGCCCGGCGGCCCCGGCCGAGCGGTCGTGTCTTCGCGCGGCCGGCCGTCAGGAGCGAGCCGCCCTGGCCCAGGAGGGTCCGCCGCCCCCAGGACATCAGGCCGGTGACGGCGAACAGGCCGAGGGAGGAGAGCACGGTCACTCCCATGGTCGACGAGTCCGGTCCGGTGTCGCCGGCCAGACCGATCAGGGCCGTCAGGATTCCGGAGGCCAGGACGACCAGCACCAGGCCTGCGGCCCGCACCTCCAGTCCGCGGGCCCGCAGGCAGTGCCGCAGCACGGTCGCGACGTCGTAGCCCAGGGACGGGGGGACCGTGTGCTCGGGGTGCTCGACGAGCTCGGTGAGTACGGTGTCCCGGAACCCGGAGTCGAGGTAGGCTCCCGCGCACAGCAGCCGGGTGGCCTCGCTGCGGGAGTGGGCCTCCGTGTCGACGGTGAACGGGTCGACGGCGGGCGCGTTTTCGGGGGAGGGGTCGGATCGGGCCACGGGATGTCGTCTCCGGGGGATTCTCGGGTGAGCGGGGAAGCGATCCTATGGCTGCCGGACGGCAGGAAACCTCGTTATGCGTTTTCCGGGTAACGCGGAGTGAAAGCTCATGGCGGGTGTAGGTGGCGGGGCGGCGCGTCCGTTCGCGGTGGGGCGGGTGGGGTGGGGGAGTGTCGGGGGGATGGGATAAAACTGTGCGAAGTTCGCATATCCCCCGATAAGTGAAGACAGGATTCCCCCATGCCCCTGAACCCCGTGCCCCTGAGGTCGGCCGCGGTGCTGTGCGCGGCGGCGGTCGCGGCGACCGCCCTCACCGGCTGTGCGCCCGCCGAGCGGCTGCTGGACGACGTCGTGCGGGACGTGACCGGATACCCGCTCTCGTTCGACGAGGTCGACCGCGACGACCCGTTCGGCGGGACCGAGGCGCAGGACTACGCCGAGGCGTTCGAGGTCCCCGAGGCGGCCGGGATCGGGGAGTACCCCGCCGACCGGGTCCAGCTCGCCTACGACATCACCGGGGACCTGCTGGAGGCGGTGTACCTGGACGAGGCGGCGGTGTTCGAGGGCGACGACTCGCGCTTCCGGTCGCTGCTCGACCGCCGCACCCGCGAGTGGTACGACGAGCACGCCGGGCACGAGGACCCCGTGATGGACACCCGGGGCCTGCTCTTCCACCTGACGCCCGGCTCCGCCGAGCCGATCGGCGACGTGGTGAAGGTGGACGGCCACATGCGGGCGCAGACCGCCGAGGACGCGAACGGGTGGAAGTACCTGGCCGTCCACACCGAGTACACGATCGTGCGCCCGGTCGCCCGGCCCGGGGAGAAGGTGTCGGTACGGCTGGTCGCCTCGCACTACGGCGAGGTCTCCTTCTACGGGGACGGCGAGGGCGGCTGGCAGGTGCAGCCGAACTGGTGGCGCACGGTCGGCCCCGTGCACTGCCTGAACGACCAGGTCACGATCACCCCCGCCTACGCCGACGAGATGCCGCGGGGGGAGCGTCCCAGGGGGTTCGTCGAGGACGACCCCTACGACATCGACGCCGGGCGGGACCTGGAGGAGTGCGGGGCCATCCGGGGTACGTGAGCGCCGCTCACCGGTGACCGGAATCCCGGGCCGGGGGAGGACCTAGACCCGAGGGCCCGGCCGCGCCCCCATGGCGGGGGCGCGGCTTTTGTGTGCCTTGGGTATTTTGCTCTCCGGTGGTAATCAGGGATCGGGTGGCGTTATGTCGTGATCTTTCTGATGTGTGTGATATGCGGGTCTCGTAAAAGGTCGCAGGGGTTTATTTTAAGGGACTTCGTAGATTTGGTTTATGGGATCCCGGAGTCCGGCTATTCGTGGGGAAAAATCGTCGTTCTCTTGCGGGTTCCGGCGCCTCTCCTCTAGCGTGATCAGCGCTTTCGGGGTCGGGTGTGCGCATCGGCGCGACGCCTCCGGCCCTGCCGTGAGCGACCGAATCGAACCTTTTTCATTCCTGTTCCGGTGTCCCTTTCGTCGGGTGCGGAGCGGGGACCCTCACACGACACAGGAGAGAGACGGCCGATGTCGACCGAAGCCCCCGAGGTGCGTAGCGGTCAGCAGAAGAGCCTGAGCACCGCCGCCGCGCGGAATCTGGCCACGACCACCAAATCCGCCCCGCAGATGCAGGGCAAGAGCTCCCGCTGGGTGCTCAGGACCCTGCCCTGGGTGCAGACCGAGGGCGGTGTCTACCGGGTCAACCGCCGCATGAGCTACACCCTCGGCGACGGCCGGATCGAGTTCCACCAGACCGGATCGCAGGTGCAGGTCATCCCGCGCGAGCTCGGCGAGCTCGCCGTGCTGCGCGGCTTCGACGACGAGGAGGTGCTCACCGAGCTCGCCGACCGGTTCACCATGCAGGAGTTCGAGCCGGGAGAGGTCCTGGTCACCGAGGGCTCCCCCGCCGACCGCCTGTACCTGATCGTGCACGGCCGGGTGAGCCGCGTCGCCACCGGCCGCTACGGCAGCACCGACCGCCTCGACGTGCTCGCCGACGGCGACCAGTTCGGCGAGCCGTACCTGGTGGAGGAATCCCCGGCCTGGGGCTTCACCGCCAAGGCCGAGACCGCCGGCGTGCTCCTCTGCCTGACCCGGCAGGACTTCGACGAGGCGCAGGAGCGCTCCGAGCTGCTGCGCTTCCACGTCGAGCTGTTCCGCGACCTGCCCCAGAAGCGCCAGAACAAGCACGGCGAGGCCGAGATCGAGCTGGCCTCGGGCCACGAGGGCGAGTTCGAGCTGCCGCAGACCTTCGTCGACTACGAGCTCAAGCCGCGCGAGTACGAGCTCAGCGTCGCCCAGACCGTGCTGCGCATCCACAGCCGGGTCGCCGACCTCTACAACAAGCCGATGAACCAGACCGAGCACCAGCTGCGGCTGACCATCGAGGCGCTGCGCGAGCGCCAGGAGCACGAGCTGGTCAACAACAAGGACTTCGGCCTGCTCAACAACGCCGACTTCGGCCAGCGCATTCAGGCGCACCAGGGACCGCCCACCCCGGACGACCTGGACGACCTCATCACGATGCGCCGCAACACCCAGTTCATGTACGCGCACCCCAAGGCGATCGCGGCGTTCGCCAAGGAGTGCAACAAGCGCGGCCTGTCCATGGACAGCGTCGAGATGAACGGCCACCGGGTCCCCGCCTGGCGGGGCATCCCGCTGCTGCCCTGCGGCAAGATCCCGGTCACCGAGCACCGGACCTCCTCGATCATCGCCGTGCGTACGGGCGAGGACAACGAGGGCGTCATCGGCCTGCACCAGACCGGGCTGCCCGACGAGGTGGAGCCGGGGCTCAGCGCCCGGTTCATGGGCATCGACGACAGGGCCGTCATCTCCTACCTGGTCAGCACCTACTACTCCGCCGCGATCCTGGTGCCCGACGCCGTCGGGATCCTGGAGAACATCGAGGTCAAGCCGCGTGCCTGACGCCTCACCGACCCGGCCGGCATGGCCGGCGCGGGCGATGCCGCCGGCATCGCCGCGGACGACACCGACGAAGGAGGGGTGAGACGGTGTCCTCGCTGTCCAGGATGTTCGCGGCACCCGCCGCGTCCGAGACGGCGGCGCTGGTGGACGCGCTGCTGCGCGACCCCAGACGCCCCGGCCCCGCCGAGCTGCCGCTGCGGGACGCGGCACCGGGCGGCCGCGGCGCCGGCGGGCTCTCGCTGCCGGTCCACCCGCCGGGCCTGGCCCCGGCGGGTGCGGCCGCGCCCGGGCCGGCTCCCGCGCCGTCCGGGCCTGCGGGGTCCGTGACCCGGGTCGCGGGCGGAGAGAACGACCCCGTCCCCGTCCTGTACTGCCCTCCGGCGATGCGCGACGACCCCGCCCTGGGGGACGAGGTCGACGACCGGCTCGTGGAGTGGGCCGAGGAGGTCGGGGTCTACCCGGGCCAGCTCGACCGGGTGCGCTCGGCCGGGTTCGGGCGGCTCATCATGCTCGCCCACCCCGAGACCGACGACCCCGACCGCCTGCTGGCGGCCGCCAAGTGCGCCCTGGCCGAGTGGTCGGTGGACGACCACTACGTCGACGGCGAGGTCGAGGAGGCCCGGCACGACCTGCTCGGGCAGCGCCTGGCCATCGCCCACTCGGTGATCGACCAGGCCCACCTGCCGCGCCGCTACGCGCCCGAGCTGGAGCGCGTGGTGCGGGCCGACCCGGTGGCGGTGGCCCTGCGCTCCAGCATCGAGAACCTGGGCCGGTACGCCACCTGGCAGCAGGTGCGCAGGCTCCGGCACGAGCTGGCCATCATGTTCGTCGCCTACAACCAGGAGGGCGTCTGGTACACGACCGGCCAGCGCCCGCCGGTGTGGGAGTTCCTCATGCACCGGCACGAGAACAGCTTCGTGCCCTGCATGGCCCTCATCGACCCGGTGGCCGGGTACGAGCTGCCCGCCGAGCAGTTCGGCCGACCCGAGGTGCGCCGGGCGTTCACCCTGGCGGGGTCGGCCAGTGTCATCGTCAACGACCTCTACTCCATGGGCAAGGAGGACGTCGACGACTTCAGCCTGCCCCGGCTCATCGAGACCGAGGACGGCTGCTCGGCCCGGGAGGCGATGGTGCGCACCGTCGAGATCCACGACGAGCTCATGCACACCTTCGAGGCCGAGGCCGCCGCGCTGGCCGCCACCGGCCCGCCCGAACTCGGCCGGTTCCTGTGGGGCCTGTGGGCCTGGATGGGCGGCAGCCGCGAGTGGCACGCCAGCACCGCCCGCTACCACCGGCCCGCCGAGGCCGCCCCGGCCTGACGCCGGCGCCACCGCCACGACCGCCAGGACCGCGCCGCACACGTTTTCCGCACGCACCGGGGCCCCGCCCCGGAACACCACCACGACAAGGAGTTCCCTCCCGATGACCGACACCATGCCCGCGCCCTCGAGCGCGCCCTCGACCCCGGAGAAGGTCCTGCGCACCGCCTACCAGGAGTCGGTGGCCGCCTACTGGAACGCCGAGCAGGACCCGGTCAACATCCGCCTCGGCGAGGTGGACGGCCTCTTCCACCACCACTACGGGGTGGGGGACTACGACCCCTCCGTCCTGGAGGGGCCGGAGGAGACCCGGGACCGGCGCATCATCGAGGAGATGCACCGCCTGGAGACCGCCCAGGCCGACCTGCTGCTCGACCACCTGGGCCCGCTGGGCCCCCAGGACCGGATCATGGACACCGGCTCGGGCCGCGGCGGGACGAGCTTCATGGCCAACGCCCGGTTCGGCTGCAGCGTGGACGGGGTGAGCATCTCGCGCAAGCAGGTGGACTTCGCCAACGACCAGGCCCGCGAGCGCGGGGTGGACGACAGGGTGCGCTTCCACTTCCGCAACATGCTCGACACCGGCTTCGAGACCGGCTCGCTCAGCGCCAGCTGGAACAACGAGTCCACCATGTACGTGGACCTGTACGAGCTCTTCGCCGAGCACGCCCGCCTGCTCCGCCACGGCGGCCGCTACGTGACGATCACCGGCTGCTACAACGACGTGACCGGCGGCCGGTCCAAGGCGGTCAGCCGGATCGACGAGCACTACACCTGCAACATCCACCCGCGCAGCGCCTACTTCAAGGCGATGGCCGCCAACGGCCTGGTCCCCATCTCCGTGGTGGACCTGACCGACGCCACCATCCCCTACTGGGAGCTGCGCGCCCGCTCCTCCGTCGCCACCGGTGTCGAGGAGCCGTTCCTGACCGCCTACCGCGAGCGCAGCTTCCACTACCTGCTCATCGCCGCCGACCGCATCTGAGGCGTCCGGGCCGCGGGGAGCGCCGCCCCGCCGCCCGGACACCTCCCGCAGCCCGGAGCGGCCCCGGCCGCCTCCGGGCGGAGCGCCCCGGACCCCGGCGCACCGCCGTGCCCGCCCTCCGGCGGGCGCGGCCCCGCATCCGCACCGAACCCGAGGACGGCCATGCCCCACTCCCCGAGCACCGCACCCCACGAGCACCCGGCCGCGCCCCCCGACACCGCGGGCGCGGGCCCGGACCCGATCCTGCTGGAACTGGTGGACGAGCACGGGACCACCACCGGTGTCGCGGAGAAGCTGTCGGCCCACCGCTCCCCGGGGATGCTGCACCGGGCGTTCTCCGTCTTCCTCGTGGACGCGGACGGCCGCCTGCTGCTCCAGCGCCGCGCCCGCGGCAAGTACCACTCGCCCGGGGTGTGGTCCAACACCTGCTGCGGCCACCCCTACCCGCAGGAGCGGCCGCTCATCGCCGCCGTGCGCCGGGTGGGGGAGGAGCTGGGGGCGGCGCCCGCCCTGCTGCGCGAGGCGGGCACGGTGACCTACCGCCACCCCGACCCGGCGTCGGGTCTGGTGGAGCACGAGTTCAACCACCTCTTCGTCGGCCGTCTGGACCGCCCGGCCGACCCCGACCCGGCGGAGGTCGAGGAGGTCCGGGCGGTGGGCCCCGACGAGCTGGAGCGGCTGCGCGCCGCAGAGCCGTTCTCGGTGTGGTTCGCCACGGTCTGGGACGCCGCCCGCCCGCGGCTGCGGGAGCTGGCGCCCGGAGCGGGCTGGTAGCCGGGCGCGGACCCGGTACCGCCCGGCCGCGGGGCCGTGCCGCGGCCCCGCCTCCCGGTCCTGCCCGTGAGGGCCGTGCCCGGACCCGGGCACGGCCCGCCGTGCCCGGGCGCACACCGCCGCCGTCGCCCTGTTCCCCGCCGTGCCCGGGCCGCCGTGCCCGCGGCCCGGACCGTTCCGCCGCCCGGCAGGGCGTGTCCGCGGGTGAGGGGCGTCGCCGCCGGGGCGTCCCGCCGGTCCGCACGGCCCCGCACCCGGGGACCCTCCGCCTCACCCCTCCAGCCGGGACAGCACGGGCGGGAGCGGGGCGGTGTGCGCGACGGCCAGGCGACGGGTGGCGCGGGTCAGGGCCACGTACAGGTCGTTGGCGCCGCGCGGCGCCGCCAGCAGGGCGTCGGGGTCCACGACCACCACGGCGTCGAACTCCAGCCCCTTGGCCTCGGTGGCGGTCAGCGCCACCGCGTCCTGCTCCAGGTCCTCGGCGCGGGCGGCCCCCGGCAGGGCGGCCCGCACCGCCGCGATCCGGTCGTCGGCGGTGATCACCGCGACCTTGCCCCCGCCCGTCTCCTCCCGCTCGGCCTCCACCAGGGCGGCAAGGCCCGCCAGGTCGGCCGGCAGCGGCACGGCCCGCGGCGGGGCGCCGTCCTCGCGCACCGACTCCGGGGGCTCCTCGTCCGGCGCGGCGTCGCGCAGCACGTCGGCGGCCACGGCCATGATCGGCGCGGGCGTGCGGTAGTTCACCCGCAGCCGCTCCACGTGCACCTTGCCGGGGGCGTACGGCTCCAGGACGTCGGTCCAGGAGGACGCGCCCGCGGCGCTGCCGGTCTGGGCGAGGTCTCCCACGACGGTGAGGGAGCGGGTGGGCACCCGGCGCATCACCGTGCGCCAGGCCATCGGCGACAGCTCCTGGGCCTCGTCGACGATGACGTGCCCGTAGGTCCACTCCCGGTCGCCCGCGGCGAGCTCGGCGGTGGTGCGGTCGGGCCCGCCGTCGCGGTGGCGGGCGGCCAGGTCGGCGGCGCTCATCATCCCGTCCTCGGCCAGGCCGGTGTACTCCAGCACGCCCTGGGCGTAGCGCTCCTCGGCGTCGCGCTCGGCGGCGGCCCGGCGCGCCCGGGCCCGGCGCCCCGAGTCGTCGCGGCCCAGCAGCTCGGCGGCCTCGTCGAGCAGGGGCACGTCCTGCACGGTCCAGTCCCGCGGACCGTCGGCGGCGCGGTGGAGCAGGGCGGTCCGGTCGGGGGGGTACCCGGCCTCCGCACCGGCCCGGGCCAGGGCGGCGGGGTCGGCGAAGAGCTCCCGCAGCAGCCGCTGCGGGGTCAGGTCCGGCCACAGCGCATCCAGGGCCTCGCGCACCGGGTCCTCGTGCCACAGGCGCTCGCCGACGAACCGCACGTCCTCCTCGGCCAGGGGGCGGCCCAGCAGCGCGGCCTCGGCCCGGGCCAGCTCCTCCAGGAACGCGTTGACGGCGTACTTGCGGGCGACGTTGTGGGCCAGGCGCAGGCCCCGCGCGGTGCGCACGATGCGCTCGCAGGCCTGCTCGGGCACGGTCAGCGCCCCGGCGTCGGTCTCCACCACCAGGTCGCCGGTGCCGAACGCCTCGCGCGGCGTGCGCTGGCGGTCCCGGACGGCGGCGCGGACCAGGCCGGCGATGCGGGTGTCGCCCTTGAGGGCGGCGACCCCGTAGGGGTCGTGGCGGACCGCGGACACACCGGGGAAGAGGCCGCCGACGGTGCGCATGACCACGTCGGTCTCGCCCAGGGAGGGCAGGACGTCGCCGATGTAGCGCAGGAACGCGGGGTTGGGCCCCACCACCAGGACGCCGCGCCGCTCCAGCACGGCGCGGTGGGTGTAGAGCAGGTAGGCGGCGCGGTGCAGGGCGGCCACGGTCTTGCCGGTGCCGGGCCCGCCCTGGACCACGAGCACCCCGTCGAGCCGGGCCCGGATCACCCGGTCCTGCTCGGTCTGGATGGTGGCGACGATGTCGCCCATGCGCCCGGTGCGGCCGCCGCGCAGCGCGGCGAGCAGGGCCGCCTCGCCGACGAGCTGGCGGCGGTCGGTGTCGCTGAGCCGGTCGGCGTCGAACACCTCGTCGTCCAGGCCGACCACCCGGCGGCGGCGCACCCGCAGGTGGCGGCGGCGGGTCACACCGTGCGGGTCGCCGGGGGTGGCGGCGTAGAAGGGGCGGGCGGCCGGGGCCCGCCAGTCCACCAGGATGGTCTCGTGCTCGGCGTCGCGCAGGCCGATCCGCCCGATGTAGCGGGCCTCGGGGCCGTCGTCGTGGGCGAGGTCGATCCGGCCGAAGCACAGGCCCTCCTCGACCGCGCCCAGGCGGGCGCGCTCCCGGGCGTGCTCGTAGGCGCGGGTCTCCCGCTCCACCAGGGCGGCGTAGCCGGTGCGGTCCTGGAGGTGGGCGTCGGAGAGCCGCCGCGCGGTACGGGCGCGCAGTTCGTCCAGCCGCTCGTACATCGCGGTGACCCGGGCCTGCTCGGCGGCCAGGGCCTCCCGTTCGGACGACCGTGCTGCGGGAGCGGTTTGACTCACTGGGATCCTTCTGGTAAAATAGGCGTTGATATCAAGACTGTTCTTGATTTTCTCTACGCGGAGTCCCCTACCGTAGCACGCGGCGCTCCGGGCATACCACCCGCGCCCGCCGGGCGGCCCCGGCCCGCGACACGTTCCCGGCGGATTTCCCCGGAGGGCTCCTCAGCGGTCCGCGGGCCCGCTACACTCTGCCCCATGCGAAACACCTCCGTTCAGGCCCAGTGGTGGCGCCGCTCCTAGGCGGCGCCGACGTTTCGCGTATCTCTCGCAGCGACCGCCCCGGACCGGCGGTCGTTCTCTCGTTCACGGCCCCGGCCGGCGCAGCCCACCCCGCCCGACCAGCGCCCGAAGGACCGGCCGTGACACCCAGCGACGCACAGACCACCACGTACCGCACCCGGGGCGGAGTGACCGTCCACCGCGGGTCCGCGCCCTGCGACCCGGAGGTCCTCACCGACCTCGTCCGCGACGTCGAGACCCGCCGCGGCGGCGTCCTCTCCTCCGGCATGGAGTACCCGGGCCGCTACGACCGCTGGCACCTGGGGTACGTGGACCCGTGCCTGGAGCTGACCGCCCGCGGGCGCCGGGTCACCGCCACCGCCCTCAACGAGCGCGGCCGCGTACTGCTCCCCGTCGTCGCCGACGCCCTGGAGCCCACCGGGACGGACTTCGAGCGCGGACCCGGCCACGCCGCGGTCACCGTCCCCGAGCCCGACCCGGGCGTGTTCTTCACGGAGGAGGAGCGCAGCCGCCGCCCCAGCGTCTTCACCGCGCTGCGCGCCGTCATCGACGTCCTGAGCGCCCCGGAGGACCCCAATCTGGGCCTGTACGGCGCCTTCGGCTACGACCTGGCCTTCCAGTTCGAGCCCATCGAGCGGCACATCGACCGCGACCCCGACGACCGCGACCTCGTCCTGCACCTGCCCGACGCGATCATCGTGCGCGACCGCAAGCGCGAGACGTGCGTCCGCTACACCTACGACTTCACCGTCCCGGCCGCCGGGGGCCGGGACGGGGGCGACACCCGCGGGCTGGAGCGCACCACCGACCCCACCCCCGCGGTGGTCGCCGCCGAGGTGCCCGACGGCCCCGAGCCCGGCTCCTACGCCGAGGTGGTGGCCCGCGCCAAGGAGAAGTTCCGCCGCGGCGACCTGTTCGAGGTCGTCCCCGGCCACCGCACCTACGCCCGCTGCTCCTCGCCCGCCCGCTTCTACGAGCTCCTGCGCGAGCGCAACCCCGCCCCCTACGAGTTCTTCTTCAACCTGGGCGGGGGCGAGTACCTGGTCGGCGCCTCCCCGGAGATGTTCGTTCGGGTCAGCGGCGAGCCCGGCCGGGGCCAGCGGGTGGAGACCTGCCCCATCTCCGGCACCATCCGCCGCGGCGAGGACGCCCTGGGCGACGCCGAGAACATCCAGGAGCTGCTCTCCTCCGTCAAGGAGAAGTCCGAGCTCACCATGTGCACCGACGTCGACCGCAACGACAAGTCACGGGTGTGCGAACCGGGCAGTGTCCGGGTGATCGGCCGCCGCCAGATCGAGATGTACTCGCGGCTCATCCACACCGTCGACCACATCGAGGGCACCCTGCGCCGGGAGTTCGACGCCCTGGACGCCTTCCTCACCCACATGTGGGCGGTCACCGTCACCGGCGCCCCCAAGACCTGGGCGATGCGGTTCATCGAGCAGAACGAGACCAGCCCCCGCCGCTGGTACGGTGGCGCCGTCGGGGTGATCAACTTCGACGGGTCGATGAACACCGGCCTGACCCTGCGCACCGCCCACATCCGGGACGGCGTCGCGGCGGTGCGGGTGGGGGCCACCCTGCTCTACGACTCCGACCCCGAGGCCGAGGAGCGCGAGACCTTCCTCAAGGCGCGCGCCCTGCTGGAGACGCTGGCCCTGAGCGAGCAGGCTCCGGCCGCCGGCGCGCAGGCCCAGGCACCGGCCCCGGAGCGGGCCGCCGCGGAGCGCCCGGGCGAGGGGATGAGGGTGCTGCTCGTGGACCACGAGGACTCCTTCGTCAACACCCTGGCCGACTACGTGCGCCGCCACGGGGCGGAGGTCACCACGGTCCGCTACGGGTTCGATCCGGAGCTGCTGGACCGGCTGGCCCCGGACCTGGTGGTGCTCTCGCCCGGGCCGGGCCTGCCCGCCGACTTCGGGATGGCGGGGCTGCTCGACGAGCTGCACACCCGCCGCCTGCCGGTGTTCGGGGTGTGCCTGGGCCTGCAGGGCATGGTGGAGCACGCGGGCGGCGAGCTGCGCACCCTGGACGAGCCGGTGCACGGCAAGCCGGGCCGGGTGCGGGCGCTGGGCGGGGAGCTCGTGGCGGAACTGGGCGAGGACGGGGTGTTCCAGGCGGCGCGCTACCACTCCACCTACGCGCTGCCGGACCAGGTGAAGAACTACGAGGTCACCGCCGTCATCGAGGCCGAGGGGGAGGAGCCGGTGGTGATGGCGGTGGAGGACCGGGAGAACCGGCGCTACGCCGTGCAGTTCCACCCGGAGTCGATCCTCACCGCCTCGGTCGGCGAGGAGATCGTGGCCCGGGCGCTGCGGCTCGCCCGCGGCGGGGCCCGGTGAAGCGGGATGTTATGTGACCCGGTTCACTCTCGGCCCCGCTCGCCTGCGAGGAAGTGCCCGGTTCCAGGGTGTGTCGGCATTTGTGCCACACCGGAACGTTTGATCGTTTCGTTATCGGTCAGTGGTTGTGCATGGGTATTTTGCTGACAATCCTCGGAATCATCCTTCTCATCGCCGGCGTCCTGGGCGTGGTCCGCGGTCAGCTCCTGTGGGGCATCATCGCCATCGTGCTCGGCCTGTTCCTCACGCCCGGTTACTTCTTCGGTATCTGACACCGGCCCTGACCCGGGTGGCGCGCCGCCACGGCGCGTCACCCGCCACCCTGCCGCGCGGCCCCGCGGTGCGACCAGCGGTCGCACCGCGGGGCCGCGCGGTTCTCCCGTACCCGGAACCAGCGGAAGAAGTGCCCGGTGGACCGGGTGGTCCCCCGAGCCCGTCCGGCTCCCGGGGAGCCCGCCCCCGGCCGCCGCGCACACGCCGCCCCGAACGGCGCCCGGCCGTCCCTCCCCAGGCGCGCCCGGCCTCCCGTGACGGACGCGGTCCCGCATCCGGGGGCACCGGCCCGGGGCGACGGCGGCGCGGACCGCCTCCGTCCCCCCGCCCGGGGCCTCCGGGCACCGGCCCCGGGATGCGTGCGGCGTCGGGCCACCGGCCGTCGCGGGCGGCAGGACCTTCCCGGAGGCGCGTCGGGCGCCCGGGGTTCCAGGGCTCCAGGTGCGGGATCCGCGGCGGGGGCGGTGTTCCCGGCCGCACCGGGCGCCGGCGCCCGGCAGACCGGCCCCGGTCACCCGCCGCGTGCGGCCGCCGCCCGTGCTCCCGGGGCGTGTACCCTCGTGGGAGGCTGATCGGCCCCCACTCCTGTCACACGCCCCGTGCCCCCGAAACCCCCAGGTCACGGCGCTCACGCGTGCCCGGGGTCCGGGGCCATGACACGGGAGGCAGTGCAGTGAAGAGGGTCGAGCCGCAGGTCCGACTGATCTCGCGTCCGCAACTGGACTACGACGCGATCGCCGAGTACCTCAAGGAGGTCGGCGGGGAGTCCTGGCTGGGGCGCTTCGACCGGGGTGAGCTGGACGAGCACCTCAACGACCCGCAGAACCTCGCCGAGTTCGCCGGGCGGCTGTGCTACCGCTCCTGGGAGCCGGGCCTGAACCCCAACGTCACGCGGGTGCGCACCGACCAGGACGCCTACCTGGGCAACATCCTGGCCAGCCTGCACGGCTCGGTCCTGGAGCACGTGAACTTCGGGTTCGTGCTGCACAACGTGTCCCGGGTGCTCACCCACGAGCTGATCCGGCACCGGCCGGGTGTGGCGATCTCGCAGGAGTCGCTGCGGTTCGTGCGCCTGACCGACCTGCCGTTCTGGTTCCCGGAGTGGGCCCAGGACGACCCGGAGCTGATGGAGCGCGCCGAGGCCATGCTGGCGCAGATGGAGGAGTTCCAGCTCTGGATGGCCGACCACTTCGGCCTCGACGACGAGGGCGTGAAGTTCGCGGAGAAGAAGCACAAGACCTCCTTCATGCGCCGCTTCGCCCCCGAGGGCGTGGCCACCGGGCTGGTGTGGACCGCCAACGTGCGCACCCTGCGCCACACACTGGAGGCCCGCACCGCGCCCGGTGCGGAGGAGGAGATCCGGCTGCTCTTCCACCGCATCGGCGAGACCCTCCAGGAGGAGGCCCCGGCGCTGTTCGGCGACTACACCGTGGAGGACGGCGCCTGGGTGCCCCAGTGGCGCAAGGTCTGACCGTTCCCCGAGGGACCACCGCGGCGGCGCGGGGCACGAAGCCCCGCGCCGTCGGCGTGTGCACGGGGAGATTAGTGGTATACCGTTGATCGTCGGGATGAGCCGACGGCCGATCTCTCGCGCGGGGACGCCCGCCACCCGGGGCCCGCCGCGCCGACCCGGGAGGGACCCCACGTGACCGCACACCCCCGCACCACGATCTTCCGGAACCTGCGCCCCCTGGGCGGCGCCCCCCTCGACCTCACCGTGGTCGACGGCCGCGTGGCCGCCGGGCCGGCCGGACCCGCCGACGGGGCCGAGGTCGTCGACTGCGGCGGCCGCGTCGCGCTGCCGACCCTGGTCGACGCGCACATCCACCCGGACAAGACCACCTGGGGCGAGCCCTGGTACTCGCGCCGTCCGGCGCGCGGCATCGCCGAGCTGGGGGAGCAGGACGCCGAGGTGTTCGCCTCCCTGCCCACCCCCGTGGGGGTGCGCGCCGAACGCCTGATGGGCCACGCCGTCACCCGCGGCACCCGGGCGATGCGCGCCCACGCCGACATCGCCCCCGCCTACGGGCTGGCCGGGGTCGAGGGTGTGCGGGCCGCCGCGCGCAACCTCGCCCACGCCCTGGACGTGCAGGTCGTCGCGTTCCCCCAGCACGGGGTGCGGCGGGCGCCCGGCACGGCGGAGCTGATGGAGGAGGCGCTGCGCACCGGGGCCGCGGACCTCGTCGGCGGCATCGACCCCACCGGGTTCGACGGGGACCCCGAGGGCCAGCTCGACCTGGTGTTCGGCCTGGCCGACCGGTACGGCGCCGGGGTCGACATCCACCTGCACGAGGACGGGGAGAGCGGGGTCCGCACCCTGTACGCCATCGCCGAGCGCACCCGCGCCCTGGACCTGGGCGGGAGGGTGACGGTCGGCCACGCCTTCGCGGTTCCCGCCGCCGGGGACGGGCTCGACGCGCTGGCCGCGGCCCTGGGCGCGGCCGGGGTGGCCCTGACCACCGTCGCCTCCGACCCCGCGCGGGTGCTGCCGGTGGAGCGGCTGCGCCGACACGGGGTGCTCGTGGGACTGGGCTCGGACGGGGTCCGCGACGCCTGGAGCCCGTTCGGCGACGCGGACATGCTGCACCGCGCCCACCAGCTCGCCAGGGTCTCGCGGGCCCGGACCGACGGGCAGCTGGAAGCGGCCCTGGACACCGCCGCCCACGGCGGGGCGGCCGTCATGGGGCTGCCCGCGGCGGACTTCGCCCCCGGCGCCCCGGCGGACTTCGTCCTGGTGGAGGGCGAGTGCACGCCCCAGGTGGTGGTGGACCTGCCGCCGCGGAACCTGGTGGTGCGGGCGGGGCGCGTGGTAGCCCGGGACGGATCCCTCGTCTGACCCGGGCGCGCCCTCCGGGCGGGTGCACCGTTCCGGGCGCGACCTCGGCCGGGAGGCCGCGGGCGCGGGGCCCGGCCGCCTCCCGGAGAGGGCCGGGCCCCGCGGTGTGGGGAGGGCCGCGGGGCAGAGCGCGCTCGGGCGGGACGGTCCGCGGTGCCGGGAGGGTCGCGGTCCGTCCGGCACCGCGCATGCCGCGCGGAGGGGAGGGCGGAGCGGCGGGACCGCCGCAGGTGGAAGGCGTCGGGGCCCCGGATCCGGGGGCGCCTCCAGGATGGCGCGGCGATTCGGCGGGGTATCGGGAATGCGCTTTCCGTGTTAGGTTCCGGATTCCGGGAGCGCTCCTGTCACCACCCGCTCACGTTCCGCGAGGAATCGCGGCCGTGCGAAGGAGAAAGGCCCTTCCCATGAGACCCCCGACCCCCCGAACCCGGCGCCGCGCCCTGCTCGGCGCCGCCCTCGCCGCGGCCCTGGCCGTCGGCGCGGCGGTCCTCGCCGACCCCGGCCCCGAACCCGCAGCCCTCGCCGCCGCCGCGGAACCCGCCGTCCGGCAGGCCTCCGCCGCCTGCGGCGACGGCGGCTCCCACACCGAGGTCACCCAGAACGGCTCCACCTACACCGCCCGCGCCGGAGGCACCACCCTCTACCAGGGCGGCGACATGCTCGCGGCCATGCGCGCCGCGGTCAACGGGCTCACCCCGGGCCGCACCTGGCGCGAGCGCGTCGTGGTGCGCGCCTCCGGCTCCATGCCCGCCAACGCCTCCCTCGACCTGCCCAGCCACACCTCCCTGGAGGTCTGCGGCACCATCAACGTCACCGGCACGCCCACCGGCGGCAACGCGGCGGTCCGGATCCGCCACGCCCGGGACGTCGCCGTTCCCCACCTGTCCCTCACCGGGCGCCCGTACTTCGGCGTGTGGGTGCGCACCTCCAGCAACGTCCACCTGGGGCGGCTCGACCTGCGCCTGTCGGGCGGCCTGGGCGTGCGGGTCGACAGCCGCGACAACGACGCCGTCCGCGAGGCCCGCGACATCCGCATCGACGACGTGTACGTCTCCGGCACCGACAACCACGGCGTGGAGACCTACGGCGTCGACGGGCTGACCATCGGCACGGTCACCGCCCGCGGCACCGGCTACTCCGGCCTGCTGCTCAACGACACCGTCAACGCCACGGTCGGCCTGGTCGACGCGGTGGACGCCGGGACCGGGACGGGGTACGCCGCCTTCCGCACGGCCAACCGCAACGGCCGCGTCGGCAGCGGCTACCCGACCAACATCAGGGTCGGGGAGGTCCGTGCCCGCGGCGGCGGCCGGGGCATCTTCTGCGTCTCCGAGAGCGGCGGCCTGGTCGTCGACCGCGTGGACGTCTCCCGCACGGGGAGCAACGCCGTCCTGGTGGAGAACTGCCACAACGTCACCCTCGCCGGGGGGACCATCGCCGGACCGGGCGACATCCGGATCGCCGCCCGGTCCGGGTTCGCCAACACCTCTGGGGTGACCCTGCGGAACCTGCGCCTGGTCGACACCGTCCTCAACGAGAACCCGTGCGCGGTCGGCACCGTCGTCCGCGACATCACCTGGGTGAACAGCCGCGACAACAGCTGCTGAACCCGGCCGGGGCGGGCCGCCGCACACGGCCCGCCCCGGCGCCGCGCGTGCACGGGGCGGTCAAGGCGGGGTCGACGGACCGCCAAACAGGGCCAAACCCTGACCATCTCTTCCCTGATTCGGGAAAAACGGCGTTTTCACTGTTCAGATCGGGTAGAGCCGCGTGATGTAGGGCGGGCGTCCCGTCCGTCGACCGGTGAAGGGGGAGAGACCATGGCAGGCCACCGCGCGGAGAGGTTCGTGGGACACCACGTGTTGGACGAGGAGGGCAACAACATCGGGAAGATCGCCCGGGTGTACCTGGACGACCGCACCGGCGACGCGACCTGGGCCTCCGTCCACACCGGACTGTTCGGCATGAGGGAGACGCTGGTCCCCCTCCAGGGGGCGCGTCCCGTCCAGGAGGACATCCAGGTCCCCTACGACAAGTCCACCGTGAAGGACGCCCCCAACATCGACGCCAAGGACCACATCTCGCCCAGTGAGGAGCGGGAGGTCCGCGACTACTACGCGGCGCACGCGCCGACCGCCCAGGGGCGCACCCCGGGCACGGTGGACCCGAACGCCACCGGGCGGCCCGGCGCGGAGTCCGAGGGGTGGGCCGAGCCGACCGGGGCGCCGCCCCGCGCGACCGGTCCCGCGGGCACCGGCGCGCCCGCGGCGGACAGGGGCGCCGACGACGAGGTCATCATCCGCTCCGAGGAGGAGGTCGACATCGGCGTGGAGCGCCGCGAGGCCGGGCAGGCCCGCATGAGGCGCCACGTCGACACGGAGCGGTTCGACGAGACCGTCCCGGTCGGCCACGAGGAGCTGGAGGTCGAGCGCCGCCCGATCACCGACCCCGCCGACGTCACGGACGCGCACTCCATGGAGGAGGGGGAGGAGACCTTCACCCTCTACGAGGAGCGCCCGGTGGTCTCCAAGCGGCAGGTGCCGGTGGAGGAGATCCACGTGCGCAAGCGCGAGGTGACCCACGAGGAGCACGTCGAGGGCGAGCGCCGCTCCGAGCGCATCGAGTTCGAGGACGGCGACGACACCACGGGCGGGCGCTGACACCCGCCGCGGCGGCCGCCCGGGCTCCCCGGGCGGCCGCCGCCGCGTCGGTAGAGGGCGTCGAGTTCCCGCAGCCGTGCCCGGAGCTCCCCGGCGCGGTGGGGGGTCATGGCGCAGGCCACGGCGTCCAGCAGGGAGCGGGCCTGCCACGGGTCGTGGAAGGGGGACCCGAGGAGGGATCCCACAGGCGGCGCCGGGGGAGGCGGACGAACCACGCCCACTGGCCGAACATCTCGGCGACCCCGCCGGGGTACAGGTCGCAGCGCTGCTGCTCGATGACGGCGATCTCGGCGCCGGCCGCCCCGGACAGCCCGGGTACGGGGAACCCGCCGCCGAGGCGATGGCGGCGGCGGGTCGGGACGGCGGCCCGGAGGGATCCGGGACGGCGGCGCGGCATGGACACTTCCCGAGCGGCTCGTGTGCGGGCACCGGGATGCCCTCCCGGGGCCGGGACGTCTAGGGTGGATGCCGTCCCGCGGCCGTCAGACGAGGACCCACCCCCGTGCGCACCTTCGAAGCCCTCACCACCGACGACGTCGTCCGGCGGTTCCGGGACACCCACCCGGCGCCCGACCCCGCCTCCCGGGCGTGCAACGAGTACGCCGAGGGGGTCCTGCGGCTGGCCGGGGAGCAGCGCGGCGGCCGGTGGCACCGGGTCGCCCTGACCGGGGACGACGTCGCCGCGATCCTGCTGCCCTGGCACGTCGGCGAGTACGGGGAGCGCGAGCCGGTGCCCCCGGCCGGTGCCACCGTCGCCGAGGCGGTCCGCGTCCTGCGGGAGTGGCGCCGCGACTACGCCGACACCAACCCCGACTGCTGGAGCAAGCTGTCCCGGCAGGCCGCGGCCCCGTACTCGCCGCTGTTCCTGAGCGCGGGCGCCATCGACCACCCCTACTACGAGCGTGTCGAGCGGCGCGACGCCGTCACCCACCTGGACGGGCTGCACCGCATGCTCGCCTGGTCCCTGTGGGACCGGCTCCCGGAGGAGGCGGAGGCCTACCTGGCCGGATGACGCGGGTCAGCCGCACACCGAGGACAGGGACACGGCCAGGGCGGTGCGGCCCGGGAGGTCCAGGCCGCGCTCGGCCGCGACCCGGCGGGCCGTGCGGGACAGCTCCGCCTCGCAGCCCGGGGCGGCCGGTCCGGCCCCGGCCTCGGTGAGCGCGCCCACCAGGGCCGGGGTGATCCGGTCCAGCTCGGCGCGGGCCCCGGCCAGGTCCGGGGCGGTGGCCGGGCTCCGGTCCGGGTGGGCGTACCAGTCGGCGTGCCGGCTCCGCTGGATCACCTTGTTGGCCTCGATCTGGTCGCGCATCACCGCCAGCGCCGCGGCCGGGTCGCCGCCCAGGGCGAGGGCGGACCGCTCCGTCCGGGCCAGCACCGTCGCCTCCCGCTCGGGCGCCTCGACGGGGTCGCCGCTGTGCCACTTGGCCGCCGCGACCAGCTCGGCGACGGCCAGCCGGTCGGCCGACAGCTCCACGACCGGGGCCAGGACGACGGACGCCGCGGGGGCGGTGTGCGCCGAGGCGGTGGTGGCACAGGCGAGGACGACCGCCGAAGCGATGGTGACGGCGAGGACGCGCACGGTGAACCTCTCGGAAGACGGGAGGAGGACATCCGGAGTGTAACCACAAGAACGCGAATCGTTGGTGAAAGCGGTCGATCCGGTTCCGGTTCCTCGGGCCGCGGCCGTTATGTCCCGCCGGGGTGTCATCCCCGCGGTCGACACGAAGGGCACATAAAGTCGCACTGTCGGTCACCGGTGGAGGGGAGTGCCATGCAGGAGGACGTCGGCGCGGAGAACACCGAGGAGCCCGCCGCGGGCGGGGCGGAGGACACCGCCCCCGAGCCGCGGGGCCGGGAGGCCGCGCCCGGACGGGGGCACACCATCGTCATCGGGGCGGGCATGGCCGGACTGGCCGCCGCCGACCGCCTGGCCGGGGCCGGGGAGCGCGTCACCGTCCTGGAGGGCCGGGCCCGCATCGGCGGGCGTATCCACTCGATCCGCGAGTGGAACGGCACCACCCTGGACGCCGGGGCCTCCTGGATGCGCGGCGAGGAGAACAACCCCCTGGCCGAGCTGGTCAGGTCCCTGGGACTGCGCACCGCCGTGTTCAACCGCTCCACCGAGACCGCCTACGACCCCAAGGGGCGGCGGCTGCTCTTCGACCGGCACCGCCGCAACATGGAGGACGTCAACCTCCTGCACGAGCAGATGTACTGGGCCAACATCGGCGCGGGCTCCCAGGAGTCCATGGAGCAGGGCATCGACCAGGCGCTCTACGACGCGAACCTGGTGCGCGCCCGCGCCCGCGACGCCAAGGAGATCGTGTACCGCATGGTCGAGGGCGACCACGGAGCCGACGCCACGGAGGTCTCCTTCGAGGCGGTGGGCGCCCAGCACGAGTTCAGCGGCGACGACGTCGTCTTCCCCGACGGCATGGGCCAGGTCACCGACCACCTGGCCCGCGGCCTGGACGTGCGCCTGGAGCACGTCGTCCTGGGGGTCGCGCACGGCGCGGACGGGGTGTCGGTGCGGGTGGACGCCCCCGGCGGGGAGAGGACCCTCACCGCGGACCGGGCCGTGGTGACCCTGCCGCTGGGCGTGCTCAAGGCGGGCCGGGTGGACTTCCGGCCGCAGCTGCCCGAGGACAAGCGGCTGGCGGTGGAGCGCCTGGGCAACGGCCGCCTGGAGAAGCTGTTCCTGCGCTTCGACGAGGTGTTCTGGGGGGACGCCGAGGTGATCGTGCACCTGGGCACCGACCAAGGCGCCTGGTTCCACTGGTACGCGGGCCAGCGGGTGCTGGGAGTGCCGGTGCTGGTGTCCCGCAACGGCGGGGCCCCGGCCCGCTTCCTGGCGGAGATGTCGGAGGGCGAGGTGGTGGAGCACGCGATGGCGTCCCTGCGCACCATGTTCCGCAAGGCCCCGGACCCGACCGACCACTACCTCAGCCACTGGGCCGACGATCCGTTCGCCCGGGGCGCGTTCTCCTACAACGCGGTCGGCTCCGGCGACGGGGACAGGGTGGCGCTGCGCGCGTCGGTGGAGGACCGGCTGTTCTTCGCGGGGGAGGCCACCGAGATCGAGCACATCGCCACGGTGCACGGGGCCCTGCTGTCGGGGCTGCGCGCCGCGGACATGGTCCTGGAGTCCCAGGAGTGAGGCGCGGACCCGCCGCGGCGGGTCCGCGGGGCCGGGTCAGAGGTCGCGCAGCTCCCGCTCGACCGCTTCGACCTTGCCGTCCAGCGCCCCGGTGACTCCGGGCCGGATGTCGGCCTTGAGCACCAGGGACACCCGTCCGGCGCCCTCGCCCGCGGCCTCTGTGGCGGCCTTCACCACGGCCATGACCTCGTCCCACTCGCCCTCGACGGTCGTGAACATCGCGTCGGTGCGGTGCGGCAGCCCGCTGTCGCGGACGACCTTGACGGCCCTGGCCACCGCCGGCGCGACGGATTCCCCGGTGCCGAGCGGGCTGACTGAGAAGGCGACGAGCATGGGGTCCTCCCGGTTCGATGAGGCTGTGCTCCCCTCAGCCTCGCAGACGCCTCTCCGCTTCGGCCACTCCCGCCACGCAGGCGCGTCGCACCCGGCGGTGGTTGCTCCAGCGCTCCAGCAGGTTGAAGGGCCGGGGTGCCTCGTCCGGGCCGCCGACGGCCTCGGTCGGCTCCAGGAGCTGCCCGGTCAGGGCGCCCCGGCGGGTCCAGCGCTCCCAGCGCTCGAAGTCGGGGCTGGCCCGGTGGCCCATGGCCAGGGCCTCCTCCCCGGTGCCCGCGGGGTCGTCGCCGGAGCGGCCCCACAGCTCCACCGGGGTCCCGGGCGCGTCCGGCCACTCGGGGGCGGTGACCACGTCGATCCGGACGCCGCCCCCGCGGCCGCGGACCAGCAGCGCGTCCCGGGGCCGGTCGCGCGGGGGCAGCGGGACGACCCGCTCCACGTCGACCAGGCGCACGATGGCCCGGCCCATCCACCACCAGTTCTCCCGGCGCGCCATGAGGCTCCCCGCCCGCAGCCGGGTGGGCGGGTGCTTGGCGGCCTCCTGTTCGACCAGGTCGGCGAAGGCCTCGCCCCGGGGGTCCAGCGACACCTCCACGCGGCCGACGGCGGCCAGGGTCGGCTCCCCCTCGGCGGCGGGCGCGCTCACGCAGAAGGCGGCGTGCCGGCCCAGCGAGGCGATGAGGTGCAGGTGGGCCAGGGGCAGGGCGACGCAGGGCGTCCCGTCCGCCAGGAGGGGGACGACCGGGATCGCCTGGGGGCCCGATCCGCCCGACCAGCACAGTTCGCCGACGGGGGAGCGGCGCCAGACCGTGGCCGGATCGTGCACTTTTCTTCCTTGGGTGTGACGTGTGACTCATGTTAATTTCTCGGGACTGTACTCGACACCCCGGCCCGATGCACAACGCAGAGTGCGAAAGCGCTCGAAAGTGAGGAACTCCCCCCATGCCAGCTGTGGTCGTCCTACTCGGGGCACTGGCGCTGTTCGCGCTCGGCTACCGCTTCTACTCCAGCTACCTGGCGAAAAAGGTCTACGCCCTCGACCCCGCGTACACGACCCCGGCGCACACCTACAAGGACGGCGTCGACTTCGTCCCCACCAACAAGCACATCGTCTTCGCCCACCACTTCATCTCGGTGGCCGGGGCCGCGCCCATCGTCGGACCCGCCATCGCCGTCTTCTGGGGCTGGGGCCCCGCGCTGGTGTGGGTCGTGCTCGGCACGATCTTCGCCTCGGGCGCCCACGACTTCGGCGCGATCGCCGTCTCGGTGCGGCACAAGGCCAAGGGCATCGGCGCCCTGGCCGGCGACGTCATCAGCGGGCGGGCCCGGATCCTGTTCCTGCTGATCATCTTCTTCCTGGTGACCATGGTGAACGCGGTGTTCGCGGTCATCATCACCGGCCTCTTCGTCGCCAACCCCGAGGCGGTCCTGCCCGTCCTGGTCACGATCCCCCTGGCCATCGGCGTCGGCCAGGTCGTCTACCGCCGCCGCACCGCGGCCCTGCTGCCCTCGGTCATCTCGCTGATCGCGGTCTACGCGTGCATCCCGCTCGGCCAGATGTTCCCCGTCACCGTCGACCCGATCGCGAACGCGCTGGGCGTGGAGGCGTCCTTCGTGTGGCTGGTGTTCATCTTCACCTACACCTTCTTCGCCTCGCGCCTGCCGGTCTGGATGCTCCTCCAGCCGCGCGACTACATCAACCAGCAGCAGATGGTGCTGGCCCTGGTGGTCATCATCGCCGGCATCACCGTCGGCATGAACACGATCGAGGCGCCGCTGCTGCGGGGCGACCTGCCCGAGGGCTCCCCGTCGATCTTCCCGCTGCTGTTCATCACCATCGCCTGCGGCGCGGTCTCCGGGTTCCACAGCCTCGTGGCCTCGGGCACGACCTCCAAGCAGCTCGACAAGGAGACCGACGCCCGGTACGTCGGCTACCTCAGCTCCCTGGGCGAGGGCACGCTGGCGGTGTGCTCCATCCTGGCCTGCACCGCGGGCATCGTGGTCTTCAGCGCCAACCAGGGCATGGACTGGTCCGAGATCTACGTCGACTGGGCGGCCGCGGGCACCAACCCGGCGGGCCGCTTCGTCCAGGGCGTGGCCGGGTTCGCCGCCAACGTGGGCATCCCCGAGAGCATGGGCCTGGTCTTCGCCTCCCTGGTGGTCATCAGCTTCGCCGCCACCAGCCTCGACACCGCGGTCCGGCTCCAGCGCTACACCATCCAGGAGATCAGCGTCATCATCCGGGACCGCGCCACCGAGGGCGGTGCCCTGGAGAAGACCTTCTCCTTCCTGGCCCGCAACATCACCGTCGCGACCCTGATCGCGGTGCTGGTGCCCTTCGCCCTGGCCCTGATCCCCGGCAACTTCGCGGCCGGGACGCTGTGGCAGCTGTTCGGCACCACCAACCAGCTCACCGCCGGGCTGGCGCTGGCCGTCATCGCCGTGTGGGTCACCAAGCAGGGCCGCAACCCCCTCGCGGTGCTGGTGCCCCTGGTCTTCCTGGTCGTGATGACCTCCTGGGCGCTCATCGTGCAGCTCCTGGGCTTCCTCGGCTCCGAGGACAGCCTCCAGCGGTACCTGCTGGGTCCGCTGGACGCGATCATCTTCGGACTGGCCGTGTGGATGACGGTCGAGGCCGTGCTCGCCCTGCGCAAGGCCTTCGCGGCCCGCCGGGACGGCACCGCGCCCGCCTCCGGCGCGGACGCCGGGGCCGCCGCGGAGGAGACCGCCGGCACGGACGACAAGTCCTGAGCGGTCGACCGTGACCGAGCGCAGTGACGGTGCCGGGTCCTCCCCCGGGAGGGCCTGGCACCGTGCCGTCGCCGCCTGGCGCCGCGTCGAGGACTTCCACCAGCAGGTCTTCGACGCGCGCTGGGGGTACGACCGGCGGCGGCAGGCCCGGACGCAGCAGGACACCCTGCGCGCCCTGCTCATGCTGGAGAGCCTGGGCGTGGACAACCCCGTCGCCTATGAGACCTTGGACCTTCTCCCCTACATGGTCGCCGACCTGCACGAGTGGCACCTGAGAATGGGGCGGGACGACTTCGGAGCCCCGGGAGGCTGCTGCTGAACACCCCATCCGCCGCCGGCGCGCCGATCCTCTTCGTGGGGGGCAAGGGAGGCGTCGGCAAGACCACGGTGGCGGCCGCCCGCGCCCTCGCGCTGGCGGACGCGGGGCACCGGGTCCTGCTCATGTCCACCGATCCCGCGCACTCCCTGGGCGACGTCCTGGAACGCCCGCTGGGCGACCGGCCCGCCGAGGTCGAGCCGGGCCTGTGGGCGGCCGAGCCCGACGCCGACACCGCCGTCCGGCGCAGGATCGACCGGGTCGTCCGGGACGCGGAGCGGGCCCTGCCCGCCGAGATCATGCCCGCGGTCCGGCGCCACCTCGACCACGCCGGGGCGGCCCCGGGCATGGCCGAGTCCGCGCTGGCCGACCTGCTCATGGAGCGGATGGAGGAGGTCGGCGACCGGTGGGACCGGCTGGTCGTGGACAGCGCGCCCACCGGGCACCTGCTGCGCCTGCTGGCGCTGCCGACCCTGCTCACCCCCTGGGTGGAGGGGCTGACCCGGCGGCGCGAACGCGCGCGCAGCGCCGAGGCGTTCGCCGACGCGGTGGTGGCCGCGCCGGAGGAGGACCCCCTGCTGGTGCGGCTGCACGAGCGGCGGCACCGCCTGGAGGGGGCCGCCGGCCTGCTGCGCTCGTCCAGCCGGGTCTGCCTGGTGACGGTGCCGCGCCGCATGGTGCTGGCCGAGAGCGCGCGGGCGCTGGACTCCCTCACCGGGGCGGGGTTCCCCCTGGACACCGTGGTCGTCAACCAGGTCCCGCCGGCGGGGGCCGCCGGCCCGGAGGGGGTGGAGGTCCTGGACGAGATCCGGCGGCGCTTCGCGGACCCGGGGGTGGTGGAGGTCCCGCTCCAGGACCGGGAGCCCACCGGGCCGGAGCGGCTGCGCGCCCTGGCCGCCCACCTGCCGGGGTGAGGCGGGAACCGCGCGGGCCCCTCCTTCGTTCCATGTGATGGAGCAGCCCGAGAAAAACCGACATATCAGGCAAAAGCGTCGGTATACCGCAGGGTACGATGGGCGGGCGGCCGCCTGCCGTGCCATGGGGGAGACAGGGCCCCGCGATGGCGGGAAACGACACTTCGGCCCGTTATCGTTGGCGTCATGGGGCGATCCGCGGAAGACGGCAGAGACGAGGCGGGGGGCGCTGTGGCAGGTCCGGCGGTCGGTGACCGTATCTGGACGGTCCCCAATCTGCTGAGTATGCTCCGGCTGCTGGGCGTCCCGCTCTTCCTGTGGCTCGTGCTGGTGCCGCAGGCCGACTGGTGGGCGCTGGCCGTGCTCGCCTTCGCCGGACTCAGCGACTGGCTCGACGGCAAGATCGCCCGCGCCTGGAACCAGACCTCCCGGCTGGGCGCCGTCCTCGACCCGCTGGCCGACCGCCTCTACATCTTCGCCGCCCTGCTGGGACTGGTCGTGCGCGACATCGTCCCCTGGTGGCTCATGGCCATCCTCGTCCTGCGCGACGTGCTCATCCTGGGCGCCCTGCCGCTGCTGCGGTATTTCGGCTACGGCCCCCTGCCGGTCAACTTCGCGGGCAAGGCCGCCACCCTGTGCCTTCTCTACGCCTTCCCCCTGCTGTTCATCGCGGGTTACGCCAACATCGCCGGAGATGTGGCGCGGATTATGGGTTGGGCCTTCGCGCTCTGGGGAACGGCTCTTTATTGGTGGGCCGGACTGCTGTACGCCGTTCAGGGGCTGCGCCTGATCGCCCAGACCCGCCGCGACGAACGCGCCGATCGCTCCGACGGCCACCGGGCCGCCGAGGACGGCGACCCCGGTCGCGGACTTGATCCGGGTCGACCCGATCCGACCGCGCAGGCGGCCGCCGACGGAGAACCCGGTGCGGACGCCGACGGTCCCGGCCTGCGGGACCCGGGGCGGAGCGGCACCTGACGCGCCGACGGACCGGCTCACCGAGAGTCCTGTCGGAACGAAAGGGAGTGTCGTCTCCACCATGAGAACATGTCCCACCGCGCGATCGATCGTGCGCTCCGAACACCGGCCCCCCGCGGTACCCTCCGCCCGCACCCGGCGGAGGTGCTCCCGATGACCGGCCGCGAAGAAGAGGCCCCGACGCCCTCACCGAGCATGAAGGCCGTCGTCATGGCCGGGGGCGAGGGCACCCGCCTGCGCCCCATGACCGCCAACCAGCCCAAGCCCCTGCTGCCGGTGGTCAACAAACCCATCATGGAGCACGTGCTGCGGTTGCTGCGCAGGCACGGCTTCACCGAGACGGTGGTCACCGTCCAGTTCCTGGCCACTTTGATCCGCAACTACTTCGGCGACGGCGAGGAGCTCGGGATGAAGCTCCACTACGTCGCGGAGGAGGTCCCGCTCGGCACCGCCGGCAGTGTCAAGAACGCCGAGGACCACCTGCGCGGCGAGCCGTTCATCGTCATCTCCGGCGACGCGCTCACCGACATCGACCTCACCGACATGGTGCGCTTCCACCGGGAGAAGGGCGCCAAGGTCACCATCGCCCTCAAGCGGGTCCCCAACCCGCTGGAGTTCGGCATCATCATCGTCGACGAGCAGGGGCGCATCCAGCGCTTCCTGGAGAAGCCCACCTGGGGCCAGGTCTTCTCCGACACCGTCAACACCGGCATCTACATCATGGAGCCGGAGGTCCTGGACCGGGTCGCCGCGGGCGAGGTCGTCGACTGGTCCGGCGACGTCTTCCCCGAGCTGCTGGAGGAGGGCGAGCCCCTCTACGGCTACATCGCCGACGGCTACTGGGAGGACGTGGGCACCCACGAGAGCTACCTCAGCGCCCAGGCCGACGTCCTGTCGGGCAAGGTCGACGTGGAGATCGACGGGTTCGAGGTCTCCCCGGGCGTGTGGGTGGGCGAGGGCGCCCAGGTCTCCGCCGAGGCGGTGCTCAAGGGCCCGCTCTACATCGGCGACTACGCCAAGGTGGAGGCCGGGGCCGAGCTGCGCGAGTTCACGGTGGTGGGCAGCAACGCCGTGGTGCGCGCCGAGGCCTTCGCGCACCGCACCGTGCTCCACGACAACGTCTTCATCGGCCGCGGGGCCAACCTGCGCGGCGCGGTCATCGGCAAGAACACCGACGTCATGGCGGCGGCCCGGATCGAGGAGGGCGCGGTCGTCGGCGAGGACTGCGTCATCGAGTCCGAGGCCTACCTGCACAACGACGTCAAGGTCTACCCGTTCAAGACCATCGAGGCCGGCGCGGTCGTCAGCACCAACGTCATCTGGGAGTCGCGCGGGCAGCGGTCGCTGTTCGGGCCGCGCGGCGTCTCGGGGCTGATCAACGTGGAGATCACCCCCGAACTGGCGGTGCGGCTCGCCAACGCCTACGCCACCACGCTCAAGAAGGGCGCGATCGTCACCACCTCGCGCGACGTCTCGCGCGCGGCCCGCACCCTCAAGCGGGCGATCATCAGCGCCCTGACGGCCGCGGCCATCGAGGTCCGCGACCTGGAGGTCGTACCGCTGCCGGTGGCCCGCTTCCACACCTCCCAGAGCGGGGTCAGCGGCGGCATCACCGTGCGCACCACCCCGGGCGACCCGGAGTCGGTGGACATCCTGTTCCTGGACTCCGACGGCGCCGACCTGTCCCCGGCGGCCCAGCGCAAGCTCGACCGGGTGTTCTCCCGCGCCGAGTACCGCCGGGCCTTCCCCGGCGAGATCGGCGAGCTCACCTTCCCCTCGCGCAACGTGGAGAACTACGCCCACGACCTGCTGCGCGCGGTGGACACCTCCGGGATCGCGGAGGCGGACCCGAAGGTCGTGGTGGACTGCGCGGGCGGCAGCGGGTCGCTCATCCTGCCCTCGCTGCTGGGCCGGATCGGCGTGGACGTGCTGACCGTCAACAACCGGCTCGACGAGGCCTCGCCGACCGACACCGCGGCCAAGCGCAACCGGGACCTGGAGCGGCTGGGCGAGCTGGTCTCCGGCTCGGGGGCCGACTTCGGGGTCCGCTTCGACCCGGTGGCCGAGCGGCTCTCGATCGTGGACGAGAAGGGCGGGCTGGTCGACGACGAGCGCGCCCTGCTCGCGGTCCTGGAGCTGGTGTGCGCCGAGCGCAAGGGCGGCAGCGTGGCGCTGCCGGTGACCACCACCCGCATCGCCGAGCAGGTGGCGCGGGCCCACGGCGTCGAGGTGCTGTGGACGGCCACGGCCACCAACGAGCTCACCAAGGCGGTGCAGCAGGGGGAGGACGTCATCCTGGCCGGGGACGGCCGGGGCGGCTTCGTCATCCCCGAGTTCAGCCCGACCAGCGACGGCATCGCGGCCTTCGTCCGGCTGCTGGGCCTGGTGGCGCGGACCCGCAGCCCCCTGAGCCGGATCGAGGGGGGCATCCCCCAGGCGCACCTGCTGCGCCGGTCGGTGCCCACCCCGTGGGCGGTCAAGGGCAGCGTCATGCGGGCCGTCGTGGAGGCCGCGGGCGACCGCGAGCTCGACACGACCGACGGCGTGAGGGTCCTGGAGCCCGACGGCAGCTGGGCGCTGGTGCTCCCGGACACGGCCGAGGCCGTGACCCATCTTTGGGCCGAAGGTCCCGACCCGGACACGGCGCACCGCCTGGTCGCCGAGTGGGCGAGTGTCGTGGAACGCGCTGAGGGCTGACCTCCGCGCACGAGCGGGGTGCGGGCCACGCGGCCCGCACCCCCCGCGGGTGTACGGCGGAAACAGGAGTCCTCAGGGGCGCTGGCCAAGCCGTGCCCCCTGGCTAAACTGGACATAACGACAGGTCGTGGCGGTACGGCGGCGTCGAGGTGAATCCGTGGGGCGCAGGAGCGAACCAAAACCCCCGGACGGGCATCGGTACCAGAACAGGTGCCTCTCCTCGTCGGAGCCGTCCACCGGTGGAGTCGGTGCTCCGGGCACCGGATCCCCCGTTCCCCCCGCCGCTCGCGCGGCGGGGTGTTCACGGCAGGCCGACGGGGAGCGAAACCCTTCCCGGACAGGGATATGGTTTAAAGTCGAGTGTTCCCTGGGGCGCCGCGTCGCCTACCGCACGGGCCTTTCCGCAACGGGGGGACCCGCCGGGGGTGACAAGGAGTACAACATGGGGGATGAGACCTAGCGACCGACCGTGCGAGGTGCGCCGCTGCCGCGACAGCGGACCGTCTCGCCGCGTTCCGGACGCTGTGCGGGCCCCTCGCCCGCGCGACGGCCGGAGCGTGCCACCGACCAGCCGAATCAAGCACCGCCCCGTGCGGTAGGAGGCCGAGCCGACCTATGTCGAGCGTTTACTGCACGCAGTGCGGTCACGCCGTTGCGGATGATGCCCGTTTCTGCTCCCACTGTGGGACCCCCGTCCGCAGGGACGGACAGCCGGGCCCACGGCCCGCCGGGAGCGGGGAGTCCGCCGGAGACGTCACGTCCACCATCTCCATCTCCGGCATACAGGCCCTGGAGGAGGAGGACTCCGGTGACGAAGCGGGAGGTGTCGACCCCACCAATGTCGACGCCCTGCCCGCGGGTACGGCTCTGCTGGTGGTGAAGCGGGGCCCCAACGCCGGCAGTCGCTTCCTGCTGGAGAACGACGTCACGACCGCCGGGCGCCACCCCAACAGCGACATCTTCCTCGACGACGTCACCGTCTCACGGCGGCACGTCGAGTTCTTCCGCCGCGGCAACGGTTTCGGCGTCCGCGACGTGGGCAGCCTCAACGGCACCTACGTCAACCGGGAGCCGGTGGACGAGGCCGAGCTGGGCGGCGGCGACGAGATCCAGATCGGCAAGTTCCGGATGGTGCTGCTGACCAAACCGCGCCGCTGAGGAGCGGTGTCGGACTTGTACGGACACCATTGACGGCGGCGGCCGGGGCCGGGAAGGTTTGCGGCCCCCCGCCGCCGGACAGCTTTGTAACGAAGGGTGCCGATTTCGCCCTCGGGTCCTGGTCCAACGGGGGAACAGGGACGAGCGCCCATCCGGCATGACGACTCGTGGGACGGAGCCGCTGTGAAGCACATGGAGTTCGTCGGCGTCCGGGTTGAGATGCCCTCGAACCAACCGATAGTCCTGCTCAAGGAATCCGACGGGGACCGCTACCTCACGATCTGGATCGGCGGGGTGGAGGCGACCGCGATCGCGCTCGCACAGCAGGGCGTGGTCCCGGCCCGGCCGCTCACCCACGACCTGTTCCGGGACGTGCTGGACGCGCTGGGGACCCGGCTCACCACGGTGAACATCACGGGGCTGAACGACGGCATCTTCTACGCCGAGCTCGTGTTCAGCAACGGCGCCGAGGTCAGCGCCCGGCCCTCGGACTCCATCGCCCTGGCGCTGCGGACCGGTACCCCGATCTACGCGCACGAGGACGTGATCGACGAGGCCGGGATGCCCATTCCGGACGAGCAGGAGGACCAGGTCGAGGCCTTCCGCGAATTCCTCGACAACATCTCGCCCGAGGACTTCGGGCGCCGTACGGAGTGAACCGGTGGCGGACACCCGGGAACCGACCCGGAACACGGCTGCGACCTGCGGCTTCGTTCCGGGTCGCCGGTGTTAGATTGGGGACGGGGAAGTGATCGTCGTGGTCGGGGCCGAAAAACGGCGCACGCGCGGCCGCCGCGGCTCCGCGGCACCCGGGCGCGCGCACTTGGCGACGCGCCGGGGGGTGTCGTTGACGCTGCCCTCCGGTCGTCCTACGGTCGGTGCAGTGGAACCCGCGGCGCACCCGTTCCCTCTGTGGACATCCCCTGTCGAGACCGCCGCGGGACGAGAAGCCGGAGGTCGGCGTGGCGGTAGCGAGCGGCAAGCGGGAACCCCATGACAGGCGGTCCGCGCTGCGGCTAGCGGGGCAGCAGGGCCTACCGTGCGAAGAGGACGTGGCGCTGCCTATGGACGTCGGGTATCGGGGCCCCGCGGCCTGTACGGCCGCCGGGATCACCTACCGCCAGCTCGACTACTGGGCCAGAACCGGCCTGGTGGAACCGAGCGTGCGCACCGGTGCCCACAACGCCCCCCTGTACAGCCTCCCCGACGTCCTGATGCTCAAGATCGCCAAGCGGCTGCTGGACACCGGGATATCCCTCCAGCAGATCCGTACCGCGGTCGACCACCTGCGCGGGCGCCCGGCCCCCGAGCTGGCCCGTATCACCCTCATGAGCGACGGCGTCAGCGTCTACGAGTGCACCTCCCCGGAGGAGGTCGTGGACCTCATGCAGCGCGGCCAGGGCATGTTCGGCCTGGCGCTGGCCAACGTCTGGCGGGAGCTGGAGGAGGCCCTGGGCGTCGTCCCGGCCGAGGAGCGCGGCGACCTGCCCCCGGCGCCCCCCGCGGCCCCGGTGGACGAGCTGGCCCGGCGGCGCCGGGAGCGCCGCATCGGGTAGACCCGCGGGGCGCGGACCACCACGAGCCGATGACGGCTCCCGCAGGCGGATGCAGGCGGCTCGCGCCGCCCGCCGTACGCCGGGGCGTGGAACGCCGACCCGCGGAGGCCGCCGGGAAGGCCGGGGCCGGCGGGACCACCGGGGCCGGCCGCGTCGCGCTGCCGCTCTCCCGGCAGGTCTCGGGACCATCTCCGTCGGCGGGCCCCACACCCGGGCCGACGCCGCCCGGCCACCACGCGGACCTGCATGGGCCCGGCCCGCCCCCGGTACCCGCCGACGCCGTCGGATCCCTGGACTTCCCCGGATGGCCTGCGACGATGCGCTCGCCGTCGAGCAGGCCGCGACCCGCCTGCGGGCGCTGGGCCACGGGCGCGCCGGCCCGGCGGCGGGCCGCCGGAGGGCGACCGATCTCCGTGCGACACGGCGGTGTGGCTGCGGATCGTCCGAGAGGGATGACAGAGTGAGGGACGAGGGGTTCGCGCGGAGGACGGCCGCGCGAACCTCTCCACAGAGCCTGTCCGAGAGGGACGGGAGAGGAGCCCGTGCGGGGGACGGCCGCGCGGGCTCCGCCCTCTTCCGGTCCCGGCGGCCGGTCAGCGGGTGAAGGAGTCGGCGTTGAGCATGGCGAAGCCCTCCTCCCCGGGGACGCAGGGCCCGGGAACGCCGTACTCCTCCATCCACGCCCCGGCGGGGGCGTGGCCGCCCGCGGCGTCGAGGGGGTCCCCGGCCGCGATCTCGCCGAACCCGGGGACGGTGACACCCGCGCGGCCGTCCTCCAGGGGCTCCACCCCGGCGGGCCACACGATCTCGGCCCGCTGGACGACCTCCCCGGTCGCCCCGTCCCGGGAGGCCAGGACCAGGCAGCGCCCGCCGGGCCGGTATTCCAGCTCCCCGACCATCCGGGCCTCCATGCCCGAGGTGAAGCCGTGGACGAGGAGGCGGGGGTCGCCCTCCAGGACGACGACCTCGTCGGACCCGGGGCCGCCGGTACAGGCGGCCAGGAGGAGTGCGGTGAGCAGGGCGGGGGTCGTGATACGGCGCACGGTGTGTCCTTCGGAGTCGTAGGGCCCTCACGGGACGCGGCGGAGGAGGGGCGCGTTCCCCGGCGCGGGTGTCCGAGAGAGGGGAGCGGGGCCGGGAGTCCCCGGGACCGTCCGAGAGAGGACGGTGGAGAGGGTCCGTGCGGAGGGACGGCCGCACGGGCCCTCGCCGCGCCCGGGGTCCACGGGACGGGGTGTGGCACGCGGAACGCACGGGGTGACTCGGTCCCGGAGCGCGTAATCGAGTACGGTCGTAACCACAACAGGGATGAAAACCGACATTCGCCCTGTCCGTACAAGTGAACACTGCGTCAGCAGGCTGTCGATACCGCGCGGGAGAGACCCCTGAGCCAGGGGCGCCGACGGGGCAATACTCCCCAGTAACCTCTCAGGCACCACGGACCGCGCGGAGGAGGCCGCTCTGAAGCCTGGGCGTGCCCGGTGACAGAGGGGGAGACCGTGAGGAACACCGCCGATCCGCATCGGCCCTGTCACCAGGAGGTCTCCGTGTCCGACCAGCCCGTGAACGCCCCCGGCGCACCCGCCCGGGTGTTCGCCGACCGTCACGTCGGACCCGCCCCCGGCGCCGTCGAGGAGATGCTCAAGACCGTCGGCTACGGCTCCACCGCCGAGCTCATGGCCGCCGCCGTCCCCGCGTCCATCCTCAGCGCCCCCGGCCAGAGCGCCCCGCTGGACCTGCCCGAGGCCGTCGGCGAGGCCGAGGCGCTCGCGGAGCTGCGTACGCTCGCCGAGCGCAACACCGTCGTCAAGCCCCTGATCGGCCTGGGCTACCACGGCACCCTCACCCCGCCGGTGATCCTGCGCAACATCATGGAGAACCCCGCCTGGTACACGGCGTACACGCCCTACCAGCCGGAGATCTCCCAGGGCCGGCTCGAGGCCCTCCTCAACTTCCAGACCATGGTCTGCGACCTCACCGGCCTGCCCGTCGCCGGCGCCTCCCTGCTGGACGAGGCCACCGCCGCGGCAGAGGCCATGACCCTGTCCCGCCGCGCCTCCAGGAGCGGGGCGGACGTCTTCGTCATCGACTCCGACGTCCACCCGCAGACCCTCCAGGTCCTGCGCACCCGCGCCGAACCGCTGGGCATCGAGATCGTCGTCGCCGACCTGTCCCGGGGACTGCCCGAGGGCGACGCCTTCGGCGTCCTGGTCCAGTACCCGGCCTCCAGCGGCGCGGTCCGCGACCCGGGCGCGGTCATCGCCGCCGCCCACGAGCGCGGTGCCCTGGCCGTGGTCGCCGCCGACATCCTGGCGCTGACCCTGCTGCGCAGCCCCGGCGCCCTGGGCGCGGACATCGCGGTCGGCTCCACCCAGCGCTTCGGCGTCCCGCTGGGCTTCGGCGGCCCGCACGCCGGCTACATGTCCGTCACCGAGAAGCTGCGCCGCCAGATCCCCGGCCGCCTGGTCGGGGTCTCGGTGGACGACGCGGGCCGCCCGGCCTACCGCCTGGCCCTCCAGACCCGCGAGCAGCACATCCGCCGCGAGAAGGCCACCAGCAACATCTGCACCGCCCAGGTGCTGCTGGCCGTCATGGCCGGGATGTACGCCGTCTACCACGGCCCCCACGGCCTGCGCGCGATCGCCCGCCAGGTGCACACCCGCACCGCGGCGCTGGCCGACGCCCTGGCCGAGCGCGGTTTCGAGATCGTCCACGGCTCCTACTTCGACACCCTGCGGGTGCGGGTGCCCAGCGCTGACCGGGTCGTGGAGGACGCCCTGGCCGCCGGGTTCAACCTGCTGCGCGTGGACGCCTCCACCGTCGGGGTCAGCCTGGACGAGACCACCACCGTCGCCGACCTGACCGCGCTGGCCGGGGCGTTCGGCGAGGCCGGACGCGGCTCCGGCAGGACCGCCGTGTCCGTGGACGAGAGCGCCGACCGCCTGCCCGAGGGCCTGGCGCGCGGGGTGGACTACCTCGACCACCCGGTGTTCAACACGCACCGCAGCGAGACCTCGCTGCTGCGCTACATGCGGAGGCTGTCGGACCGCGACCTGGCGCTGGACCGCACGATGATCCCGCTGGGCTCGTGCACCATGAAGCTCAACGCCACCGCCGAGATGGAGGCGGTCACCTGGCCGGAGTTCGCGGGCCTGCACCCGCTGGCCCCGCTGGACCAGGCGGCCGGCACGGTGGCGCTCATCCGCGACCTGGAGGCCTGGCTCGCCGAGATCACCGGCTACGACGCGGTGTCCCTGCAGCCCAACGCCGGCTCCCAGGGCGAGTTCGCGGGCCTGCTGGCCATCCGCGGCTACCACCGCTCGCGCGGCGACGACCACCGCGACGTGTGCCTGATCCCCAGCTCCGCGCACGGCACCAACGCCGCGAGCGCGGTGATGGCGGGCATGCGCGTGGCCGTCGTGGCCTGCGACGAGGGCGGCAACATCGACCTGGACGACCTCCGCGCCAAGATCGGGAAGCACGCCGACGCGCTGGCCGCGATCATGGTGACCTACCCGTCCACGCACGGCGTGTACGAGGACACCATCACCGAGGTGTGCCGCCTGGTCCACGAGGCCGGGGGCCAGGTCTACGTCGACGGCGCCAACCTGAACGCGCTGGTGGGCTGGGCCAAGCCGGGCGAGTTCGGGGCCGACGTCAGCCACCTGAACCTGCACAAGACCTTCTGCATCCCGCACGGCGGCGGCGGTCCGGGCGTGGGCCCGGTCGCGGTCCGCTCGCACCTGGCGGCGTTCCTGCCCAACCACCCGGGCCGGCCCGAGGCGGGCCCGCACACGGGCGTGGGCCCGGTGTCGGCGGCGCCGTTCGGCTCGGCGGGCATCCTGCCGATCTCCTGGGCGTACGTCCGGATGATGGGCGGCGAGGGGCTGCGCAGGGCCACCGAGGTCGCCGTGCTGTCGGCGAACTACGTGGCCAAGCGGCTGGAGCCGTACTACCCCGTGCTCTACACCGGTGCCGACGGCCTGGTCGCGCACGAGTGCATCATCGACATCCGCCCGCTGCAGAAGGCGAGCGGCATCAGCAACGAGGACGTGGCCAAGCGGCTGATGGACTACGGCTTCCACGCCCCGACGATGTCGTTCCCGGTGGCCGGGACGCTCATGGTGGAGCCGACCGAGAGCGAGGACCTGGCGGAGCTGGAGCGGTTCATCGAGGCGATGATCGCCATCCGCGGCGAGATCGACAAGGTCGCGTCGGGGGAGTGGGACGCCCAGGACAACCCGCTGCGCAACGCCCCGCACACCGCGGAGGAGGTCACGGCCGACGAGTGGACCCACGGCTACGGCCGCGCGGTCGCCGCCTACCCGGTGCCGTCGCTGCGCCGCGACAAGTACTGGCCGCCGGTGGGCCGGATCGACCAGGCCTACGGTGACCGGAACCTGGTGTGCTCCTGCCCGCCGCCCGAGGCCTTCGAGCTGTAGGGGAGCGGTTCCGCGGGCTCGCGGGGACCCCGGGGCTCCGTCCGGATCCGGACGGAGCCCCTTATTCGGACATTTAGAAAATCTACGACATAAAGGTAGGGCGTCCGTGTCCTCACCAGGCACATGAGCCCCGGGCGGCGACACCGGACCCCGCGGCCCCCTCCGGTCACCGCCGCGCGCGTTAGAGTTGCGGCGACACCCGCGTGCCCCACCGCGCGGACCCCCACCGGAAAGCGCCCAGCATGACCACGACCTCCGGATCCTCCGCACGCTCCGGCGGCCCCGCCGAACCGCGGCCGCGGGCCGTCGACCCCCGGGATCTGCCGACCGGGCCCGCGCCCTCGGCGGAGGAGGCCCCCGGACTGTGCGACCAGGCCCGGGACCTGGCCGAGAACGGACACCTGGACCGCGCCGCCGAGCTCTACCGCCGTGCGGCCGACGCCGACCCGCCCCCGGAGGTGCTGGCCCGCGCCCTGCTGGGCCTGGCCGTGGTCGAGGACGGGCGCGGCGACACCGCCGCCGCCCGCGACGCCGCCCGCCGGGCCCTGGCCACCGGTGACGCCCGGCACGCGCCCCGCGCCGCCCACCACCTCGCGCTGTCCCTGGAGCAGGACGGCGAGCGGGCCGAGGCCGAACGCGTCTGGCGGCGGCTTCTCGACCTGGACGGCGGGCCCGGCCGCACGGCCGTGGCCCACTACGGGCTGGCCCGTGCCGCCGAGGAGCGCGGCGACGCCGAGGCCGCGCGGGAGCACTGGGAGGCGGCCCTGGCGCCGCCGGCCGGCCGCCCCGACCGGCTGCACGCCGAGACCGTGGCGGAGGCCGCCCGCGACCTGGCCGGGCGGCTGCTGGGCCGGGGCGCGCCGGGCGCCGCGCTGAGCGCCGCCGACCGGGGGCTGTCCGCGGCCGAGGACCCGCGGCTGCGCCTGCTGCGGGCCGCCGCCCACCTGGAGCACGCCATCGCCGATCTGGCCGCCGTCGCCGAACCGCCCGCGGAGGGGGAGGAGCCCGTCGAGCCGGAGACCGCCGGGGCCGCGGTGGAGCTGCTGGCCGGGCTGCTGGCCCTGCGCGGGGACACCGACGGGGCGGCCGACGTGTGGCACAGCGGGCTGCGCGGGCACGGTGAGGCCACCGCCGAGGAGGTCGGCGCCCGACTGCGGCGCGGATTCGCCCCCGGCGGAGAGGAGGGCGCCTGGTGGGAGCCCTACCTGGAGGAGGCGGTGGCCACGGCCAGCACTCCGGCGCTGGCGGCGGAGCTGTTCGCGGTGCTGACCCGGATGCACGCCCTGGCGGCGCTGCCCGCACTGGAGGGGGAGGCGCGGCCGGCGGTGCTGCGGCGGGCCCTGGTCGAGGCGGTGCGCACCCCCGACGAGCTCGTGTGGGGGCCGGGACTGCACGCCGACCTGCGGCGCCGGCTGGCGGGGGACGACGGGGAGGGCGACCTGCTGCCCGAGGACTGGCCCGAGCGGCTCTGAGGCCGGGCGGGCCGCACATGCCGCCGCCCGGGGCTCGGCTCCCGGGCGGGGTCGTCCGGCCCGTCGGGGGACCGGTGGGGACGGTGGTTCCCGGCGTCAGGCGGCCAGGACGCGGGGGCGGTGCGGTGCCACGACGGCGCCGTCGGGCAGCAGCTCACCGGTGTCCTCGAAAAGGACGACACCGTTGCAGAGCAGACTCCATCCCTGTTCCGGATGGCTGGAGACGACGCGCGCGGCCTCGCGGTCGGTGTCCTCGAAGGACGGGCAGGGAGGCTGGTGACTGCACATGGGATCGGCCTTTCACTAGAGGCTCTTCGTTGAGCTGACGCCAAGAATAGTGGCTGACATCACATGCTTGTCGCGTTTCGGGGCGAAAACACGGCGTCGGTGTCGTCGTCCGCTCTCACACCGTGAGATACCCGCAGGCGGCATGTGGTTCGCACCACCTTCTCGGATCCGCGTGCGGAGTTCAGTACCCGCCCCGCGTTCGGCGTGCCGCGGGGCGGCTGCGCATCCCGGCCCCGGCCAGTCCGCCGCGCTGGAACGCGCGCACCAGCTCACCGCCCAGGTTCACCCCGGCGCCCAGCGCCAGGCCCACCATGACCGCCTCCACCAGCGAGAGCAGGCCCGACACCGCGGTGCCCTGGGTGAACTCGATCAGCCCCCGGTACAGCAGGCTGCCGGGCAGCAGCGGCGCGATCGAGGGCACCAGGTAGGGCAGCACCGGGCGGCGGGTGCGCCGGGCCAGCCAGTGGCCCACCACCCCGACCGCCACCGCGCCCACGACGGTTCCCACCACGGGCGGTACCTCGAACAGCGCCCGCATGCCGGCGTAGATGACCCAGATCATCACGCCGAGCAGGCCGATGGTCACCAGCATCCGGGGCGGCACCGCCAGCGACACCGCGAACGCGATCGCGATCCCGGCCGCGCCCAGCAGCACCGGCACCTCCATGGAGGTGCCCGCCGAGGGCAGCCTGTCCAGGTCGATGGACACCCCCAGGCGCACCGCCGCGTACGCCACCGCGCCCACCCCCGACACGATCGCGCCCAGGATGAAGAACGTCTCCAGCAGCCGGGCCGCCGACGACACGTAGCTGCCGCTGATCCCGTCCTGGAGGCTGGCCACCAGCGGCCGTCCCGGCAGCAGCGCCATGATGTTGCCGGTGATGATCGCGCCCGCCTGGAGTCCCAGGTCCATCTCGGTGCTCACCCACAGCAGCGCCACGCCGATGGTCGCCGCGACCATCGCCGCCGCGGCCATCTGGTAGAACTCGGCGACCCCGCGCCGGGCCAGGAACACCGACGTCCGGTCGCCCAGCACCGCGGCCAGGAACGCCACCGTCGCCACGATGGCGCCGCCGCCCATCATCACACTGGCGCTGGAGGCGATCAGCCCGAAGCCGACGACGATCACCCAGTTGGGGTAGGGCATGCGGGCCCGCCGGATGTGCTCCAGCCGGGCGGCGGCGTCCTCCATCTCCAGCAGGCCCAGGGCCGCCTGCTGCACCAGCGTGTGCAGTTCGTTGACCCGGAAGTAGTCCAGGGAGCGGCGGCGCACCACCCGCTCGCCGGTGATGGGCGGCTGGTCGCCGCCAGGGTGCGTGGACAGGGTGATGGTGGTGAAGGTGACGGACACCTCCGAGCGGGGCAGGTTGAAGGCCACCGACAGGCTGAGCATCGCCTCGCTGACGGCCTCGGTGCCCTCCCCGCTGGCGAGCATCAGCTCACCGACGCGCAGGACCAGGTCGATGGCCCGGGCGTCGGGGAGCGGGCGCTCCTCGTCCTCCTCGTCCGGGGCCAGGTCGCGTTCGTGCCGGGCGCGCCAGTCCCGCATGCGGCTGAGCATGCGGTCCTCCCCCGACGGCGGGCGCCCCCGCTTGTCCCCCATGTCCGTCCTCCCCTCCCCGCCGGTCCCCGCGGCGGTCGACGCGCTGTTCACGATCCCAGAGGGGGACGCGGCCCCCTCGGCTCGGGTTCGCCCGCCCGGGGACCGGGTGCCGGTGAGTTCGATCACCGGATCATCCTGCCAAGCCGGGCGGTGCCGGACGGGGGAACGCGCCGGGGCCGGCGCGGGGGATCGGGCGCCTCACCCGTCGCGCTCCCCGGGGCGCACCAGCCCGCTCTCGTAGGCGTGCACCACGGCCTGCACGCGGTCGCGCAGGCCGAGCTTGGTGAGGATGCGGCCCACGTGCGACTTGACGGTGGACTCCCCGACGACCAGGTGGGCGGCGATCTCGGAGTTGGACCAGCCGCGCGCCACCAGGCGCAGGACCTCGCGCTCGCGTTCGGTGAGGGGGTCGGCGGCGGTCTCCCCGGCTCCTTCGACGTCGGGCAGCAGCGGGGCGAACCTGGCCAGCAGCCGCTCCAGCACCTGGGGGGTGACGACCGCGCCGCCGGAGGCGACGGTCTCCACCGCCGCGACCAGTTCCTCGGGCGGGGAGTCCTTGAGCAGGAATCCGTGGGCGCCCGCCCGCAGGGTGCCCACGGCGTACTCGTCGAGGTCGAAGGTGGTGAGCACCAGCACCCTGACGGCCTGGTCCAGGGCCCGGGAGCGCTCGACGATGCGGCGGGTGGCCTCGACGCCGTCCATGCCGGGCATGCGCACGTCCATGAGGACGACGTCGGGCAGCAGTCGGCGGGCCGCCTCCACCGCCTCGCGCCCGTCGGAGGCCTCGCCGACCACGGACAGGTCCGGGGCGGCCTCCAGGATCATCCGGAAGCCGGCGCGGACGAGGGGCTGGTCGTCGACCAGCAGGACTGAGACGGGCACAGGCCGATTGTGCCGCATCGGCGGGCGTCCGCGGGGCGGAGCCCGGGGTCAGGCGCCGGGAGGGAGGGCGGTGGGCAGCGGCGGCGGGGTGCCGCCGAAGGCCGGGCAGACCGCCTGGTGCTCGCACCAGTCGCACAGCCTGCTCTTGCGGGGCTCCCAGACCCCGGCGCGGCCGGCGGCCTCGATGCGGGCCCAGATGTCGGCGATCTCCGCCTCGGCGGCGCGCAGTTCGTCCTCGGTGGGGTCGTACCAGCGGACGGCGCCGTCCCCGCCGAGGTAGACCAGTTGCAGCCGGGTGGGGACCACGCCCAGGTCGCGCCAGATCATCACCGCGTAGAAGAAGATCTGGAACCGGGCCTTGTCCTCGAAGCGGGGGGAGGGGGACTTTCCGGTCTTGTAGTCGACGACGCGGATGCGCCCGTCGGGGGCGACGTCGAGCCGGTCGACGTAGCCGCGCAGCCGCAGCCCGGTGGGCAGCTCCACCTCGATGCGCATCTCGCGCTCGCGCGGTTCCAGGGCGGTGGGGTTCTCCAGGTCGAAGTAGCGGCGCACCAGGTCGCGGGCCGACTCCAGCCAGGCGTCGCGGGCGGCGTCGTCGGCGAACAGCTCCTCGACCTCGGGGCGCCTGTCCCGCAGCCGGGCCCACTGGGGGTCGACGAGGGCGACCGCGGTGCGGGGGGTGCGGGTCTCGGCGGGCAGTTCGTAGAGGCGTTCCAGGCAGGCGTGGACCAGGGTGCCGCGCAGGGCCGCCGCGCTCGGGGCCTCCGGGAGCCGGTCGATGGTGCGGAACCGGAAGAGCAGCGGGCACTGGAGGAAGTCGGCGGCCCGCGAGGGCGAGAGGGCGGACGGAAGGAGCGCGGTGGTCATACCTCCGAGCCTATGAGAAGGCCGTGACAGGCGACACCCGTGCCCGGGGACCCCTGGGGGCCGGATGCGGCGCCGCCCCTTAACCTGGGGGCGTGACCACCGGCAACGACCGCCCCGCGCCCCGCGACCGCTCCAGCGGCCTCCTCCTGGGTCGACCCTTCGGGGTCCCCGTGTACGTCACCGCGTCATGGTGGGTGGTGGCGGTACTGATCACCCTGGTGTACGGCGGGATCGTGCAGGACCGGCTGGCGCTGTGGCCGGTGCTGTCGTACGCGATGGCGTTCGTGTTCGCCCTGCTGCTGTACGCGTCGGTGCTGGTGCACGAGCTGGCGCATTCGGTGGTGGCGCGCCGGTACGGGCTGCCGGTGCGCCGGATCGTGCTGTACGTGCTGGGCGGGGTCTCCGAGATCGAGGAGGAGGCCCCGACGCCGGGGCGGGAGTTCTGGATCGCTTTCGTGGGCCCGCTGTTCTCCCTGCTGATCGCGGCGGGCGCGTTCGGGCTCTTCCTGCTGGCGGACCCGTACACGGTGGTGGGCGAGCTGCTGTTCCAGCTGTGGGTGGCCAACCTGCTGGTGGGCGTGTTCAACCTGCTGCCGGGTCTGCCGCTGGACGGCGGGCGGCTGGTGCGGGCGGCGGTGTGGAAGCTGACCGGGCGGCCGCTCGCGGGCAGTGTGGCGGCGGCCTGGGGCGGCCGGGTGCTGGCGCTGGCGGTGGTGGCGTTGCCCCTGCTGCTGGGCTGGCTGAACGGCGCCCTGAACCCGTGGGGCACCGTGTGGGGGCTGGTGCTGGGCGGGTTCATGTGGATGGGCGCCACGGACTCCCTGCGGGCGGCCCGGGTGCGTTCGCGGGTGCCGGGGCTGCGGGTCCGGGACCTGGCGCAGGCGGCGGTGGCGGTTCCGGCGGACACGCCGCTGGCCGAGGCCGAGCGGCGGGCGGAGGTGATCGGGGCGACGGCGGTGGTGGTGACGGACTCGGACGGCACGCCGACGGCGGTGGTGCACCCCGGAATGGCCGCCGAGGTGGTGCCGGGGCGCCGGGCGTGGGTGCCGGTGACGGAGGTGGCGCGGGCGCTGACCCCGCACTCGTTGGTGCCGCTGGACCTGGAGGGCGAGGAGATGCTCCGGCGCCTGACCTCGCACCCGCTGCCGGAGTACCTGGTGGTGGACGCCGACGGCGCGGTGCACGGGGTGCTGCGCGCCGCCGACGTCAACGCGGCGATGTCGGGCGGGGAGTAGCGCCCGGCCGCGTGCTTTCGGTTTTCCGGTTTCCTTGTCCGGGGCCTGTCCGCCACCCGGGGCCCTCGCCCCGCGGCGCCCTCCCCGGGGCGGTCATCTGCGGGCGCCCTCCGGCCACAGGACGGACACGGGCCGGTGCAGGGAGCGGGCGTAGGCGACGATGTCGGCGGTCCCGCCGGGGCCGCGGGCGGGCTCGCCGTCCCACACGGCGACGAGCTGGTCGCAGCGGTCGACCAGGAGGCGGCCGGCCTCCAGGTGGGCCCGGGGGGTGGACTCCACGTGCGGTAACTCGTGGACGAGGACGGCCTGGGAGAGCAGGCGGTCGTAGAGCGGGTGGTGGTCGGCGGGGAGCCCGTCGCGGTAGTCCCGGGCGGGGACCACCACCTCCAGCGGGGCTCCGGCGTCGACGACCGCCGCGGCGAACAGGGCGTCGGCCCCGTCCGCCAGGCAGGAGAGGCCCACCATGTCGCAGCCGTGGGGTTCCAGGTGGGCTTCGATGAGACCGGTGACGGCGCGGCCCACATCGGGGGTCAGGTTGCGATGGCCGGTGATGCCGATGTGGATCACGTCATCCTCCCCGCTGTTCGTTTAGCCGCCTTTGTACCCAGACACGGGGAGGACGCTCACGAGGGAGGCGAGGCGGTCGTCGAGCTCTCGGACACATGCCGCCTCGGGGCCTCTGTAGCGGCGTCTGAAGGAGCGGACGCGGTCCACGACCCGGGCCGACCCGAACCGGGTCCCGGTCTCCAGGGCCTCCACGGCCAACCGGAAGGCCTCGTCGACGTCGCCCGCCTCGGCGTGCGCCGCGGCCAGTTCGACCTTGAGGACGGCGGACTGCTTGGCGCCCCGGCCGTGCGGTCCGGAGGCCTCGGCGAAGGCGCTGCGGGCGTCGTGCGGGTGGCGCAGGCGCACTCCCACCAGTGCCCGGTACCCGGCGATCTTGGCCTGGTCGAAGGCGAACACCCAGGGCCAGGGCGGGTTGGTGTTGCCCGAGCGGGAGATCTCCTTCTCGGCGCGGCCGATGGCGTGGGCGGCCGCGGAGCGGTCGCCGATCCCGGCGTGGGCCAGCGCCCCCACGCAGGCCAGCCAGGCGCGGGCGGTGGGGTGGGCGGAGGGGCCCAGGACGTGCTCGGCCTCCTGGACCAGGCCCAGGCCGAGTTCGGGGTCCTCGGCGGTGTCGATCTCGAAGGCCGCCAGGGAGCCGAGCATGTACACGTCGAGCAGGCGCATCCCGGCCTGGCGGGCGCGGATGACGGCGGTGCGGTAGTGCATGCGGGCCGACCCCATGTCGCCCTGGTCGGCGTGCAGCCAGGCGGCGAAGCCGGAGGCCTCGCTGGCGGCGGCGCTGACGGCGGAGTGGTGGGCGGTGCCGCGCGCCTTGAGGAGCATCCGCTCGGCCAGGTGCACGTGGGCCACGGCGCTGGGCAGCAGGTCGCGGGCGGGCGAGGTGGAGTCCATCCGGCGCTGGCCGCCGGTGATGGAGCGCAGGGCGGGCGCGGTCGTCTCGTCGACGGTGAGGTGGCCGGCCCCGGTCGGGGCGTCGGGGGTGCCGGCCGGGGCGGTGCGGGCCGGCTCCGGGGCGGGCGCCGCCGGGACCTCGTCGGCGTCGGGCGGCAGGGTGCCGTCGAAGCGCAGCAGGTGCAGCGGGATGTCCAGCCGGCGGGCGAGGTCGTGCACCTGGGTGACGGTGAGCGACTGCTGGCCGTTGACGACCCGGGAGACCCAGCTCTGCGAGTAGGCGACGGCGCGTGCCAGGTCGCCCTGGGACCAGCCGCGGGCGGTGCGCACCCCCTCGATGACGGTCGCCATGTCGCAGGTGGCCAGAGCGGTCGCGATGCGCGGCCGGGACCACAGGTCCGGTGGAAGTTGGGACATGGTGTTCAGATTAGGGATTCGCGATGCGGTCGGTGGCCTTGTCGGCCACGACAGTGCCGGGGAAAGCCCGGGTTCGCGGTTTTTCGTGGCTTCTCACAAGGCCGTTCGAAGCGGGTTAGGTGAAGGTTGAACACCTTGTGGGGAGGGATGTCGAGATAAGGGCGATAAGCCCTTTCTGTTAGCTTTCATTGTGGTCGGTGGTGTTTTTTCGGGGTGGGCCCATTGCCCGCGAAAGGGCGCGCATAACAGCTCATGCGTGATCCGCATAGGCGTGCTTCCGCGGTCCCGGCGGTGCGGCAGAGTGAGGAACGTCGTTGGAGACCACTGGGAGGCCTGAGTGACCGTCGATACCCCACCGGCGGGTGATCCGGACATGCGCCGTCCGGGCCGAGTCGACCTCGTGCTGAGCGGGTTGGCCGCGGAGCTCCGCTCGCACGGGGTGGAGGCCCGCGAGGACGGGGTGCACGGGATCGTGCACGCCGGAGCGCAGCACGCGCTGCTCCGGCCGCACCGGGGAGACCTGTGGTGGTGGATGCGGTGGCCGGGCGAACCCCGGCCGCTGGCGGGCGTGCCGCTCTCCCCGGCCACCCGGACCTCCGAGGCCGTCCGGCGCATCCTGGGAGCCCTGGAGCGCACCTGAGGCCGCGCGGCCCCCACCGCGCTTCTGACGGGGCACGGGCCCGGCCCGCGCCCCGGGGCGGACGGGGTACGGGCATCCCCGAGACCCAGACTCCCTCTGTACGGGGCCTCCGGCCCCGTCCGCCCGACCGTCCCGCCACCGGCCCTCTCCTCGGGCCCGGTCCGGCGGGAACCGGAAACGTCCCGACCGCACTCCCTCCGTGGCCGGGCCGCCTCCGGTCCGTGCTCCGGCCGCACCTCCCCCGCGGTCGGGGCGCGGCGACCGCCGGCACGGTCCCCCGTGCCGCGCCGGTCCCGCCCCGCGCCCCCGGGCGGCGTCGACGGGGCGCGTCCCGGCCCCTTCCCTCTTGCGGCCGGGGCGCGCCTCCGTCGCCCGCGGTCCCTGCGGCCCCGGGCGTCAGGCGCCCGGCATCGCCGCGCCCGGCCCGTACGCCGCCAGCGCCGCGCCCACGATGCCCGCCGTGTTGCGCAGCTCGGCCGGGACGATCGGGGTGCGGATGTCCAGCAGCGGCAGGAACTTCTCCGACTTGCGGCTCACCCCGCCCCCCACCACGATCAGGTCCGGCCACAGCAGGTCCTCCACCACCCGGTAGTACCGCTGCAGGCGCTTGTGGGCCCACTCGTGGTACGACAGGCCCTCGCGCTCCTTGGCGCCCGAGGACGCCCTGGTCTCGGCGTCGTGGCCGTCGATCTCCAGGTGGCCGAACTCGGTGTTGGGCACGAGGTTCCCGTCCACCACCAGCGCCGTGCCGATCCCGGTGCCCAGGGTGGTCATCAGCACCACGCCCGAGACCCCCTCGGCGGCCCCGTAGCGGGCCTCGGCCACGGCCGCGGCGTCGGCGTCGTTGAGCAGCCGCACCGGCCGCCCGGTGACCCGGGCGAACAGCGCCCGCGCGTCCGTGCCGATCCAGCTCTTGTCCAGGTTGGCGGCGGTGCGCACCACCCCGTTCTGCACCACGCCCGGGAAGGTGATGCCCAGGGGCAGGTCGGCCGCCTCGGGGAAGTGCCCGGCGATCTCGCCGACGATCTCGGCGACCTCCTCGGGCCCCGCGTGGTGGGGTGTGAGGATCTTCAGGCGGTCCTTGAGGAACTCCCCGGTGGTCAGGTCGACCGGTGCCCCCTTGATGCCGCTGCCGCCGATGTCGATCCCCAGGCCGGTGGTCGGCTGTGACATGGGTCCTCGTCTCCGTGTGCGTGGTTCGGCGGGTGATCGGCCCGCAGGGCTGATACTGCCCGTCCCGGCGCGGCTTCGCACGCCCGGCCGGGATGCCGGGGAGTGTGTCCGCCCCTCCGCCGCCCTCCCGCGGCCCCCGGCGGACGGCCCGCGGCCGCGGCGCGTGCGTGCACGGGTGGTGCCGCCGGACCGATACGCTGGACGATCGCCCCGACCGAACCGAACCTTGGAAGACGAGAGCGACGTTGACCGGTATTCATGGCCGCCGCGGACCCTTCACCGACGGTGACACCGTGCAGTTGACCGACCCCAAGGGGCGCATGCACACGATCACCCTCCACGAGGGGGGCACCTTCCACTCCCACAAGGGCAAGGTCGAGCACTCCGACCTCATCGGCCGGCCCGAGGGCAGTGTCGTGCGCTCCAACACCGGTACCGCCTATGTGGCGCTGCGCCCCCTGCTCATCGACTACACCCTGTCCATGAAGCGCGGGGCGACCATCGTCTACCCCAAGGACGCCGCCCAGGTGCTGGTGGAGGCCGACATCTTCCCCGGCGCCCGGGTCGTGGAGGCCGGCGCCGGGTCCGGCGCCATGTCCAGCTGGCTGCTGCGCGCGGTGGGGGAGAAGGGCATGGTGCACTCCTACGAGCGCCGCGCCGACTTCGCCGAGATCGCCCGCAAGAACGTCGAGCGGTTCTACGGAGGCCCGCACCCCGCCTGGAAGCTGACCGTCGGCGACCTGGTCGAGGAGCTCGACGAGACCGACGTGGACCGGGTGTTCCTGGACATGCTGGCCCCCTGGGAGTGCCTGGACGCCGTCGCCGGGGCGCTCATCCCCGGCGGCCTGCTGTGCTGCTACGTCGCCACCACCACCCAGCTGTCCCGGGTGGTGGAGGAGCTGCGCGAGGACGAGCGGTTCTACGAGCCGCGCTCGTGGGAGACCATGCTGCGGACCTGGCACGTGGAGGGCCTGGCGGTGCGCCCCGACCACCGGATGATCGGGCACACCGGGTTCCTGGTGGTGGCCCGCCGCCTGGCCGACGGGGTGGAGGCGCCCGAGCGCCGCCGTCGTCCGGCCAAGGGCGCCTACGGCCAGGACTACGAGGCCTCCCGCGTCGCCGCGGGCGCCGCCGCCCCGGCCCGCCCGACCGCGGAGGCCGCCCCCGGGGCGGCCGTGGAGGCCCCGGTGCGGGAGGAGGCGGAGACCGCCGCGCCGGAGACCAGCGCGCCGGAGACCGCCGCGGAGTGACCCGCCCGGACCCGTGGCCCGCACCGGCCACGGGGCTCCCCGCCGCCCCCGGCGGGGAGCACGACCGAAAACGATGAGCAGCCCGTCCGGAACCCGTGTCCGGGCGGGCTGCCGCGTTCGGGGGTCCCCGGATCGGGGCAGACACGCTCCCCGCTCTTCGAGTAGCGTAAACATGTCCGTTTCATCCCCTGTGACGTGCACGTCGCCGACGCGCCGTCAAGGGGCCCAAGCGTGACCCCGCCTCGCCCCGGAGGTTACTTTCTCATTACGCCGGGTCATGCTGTAGCACTGTGACCTGCGATGACGCAAGGTCCTCAAATGAGGCCTACGACACTCGTCGAGGCTGGGAGGTTAGGAATAGGGCAGGGGTAGGTACGCTCCCGAGTAGTCGTCCTTCTCAAAGGGAGGTGGCGGACGTGGCCGAGCGCGACGACGAGCGTCAGAGCGACCGGGACCGTGAAGTCGCTGAACTCACGGCCCAGGTCTCCTACATGGAAAAGGAACTCAGCGTGGTTCGGCGCAAGCTCGCCGATTCGCCCCGACATGTACGTCTTCTGGAGGAGCGGCTCAGGGAGGCCCAGGCCAACCTCGCGGCGGCCAACGGCCAGAACGAGCGGCTGGTCTCCACACTCAAGGAGGCCCGCGAGCAGATCGTGGCGCTCAAGGAGGAGGTCGACCGGCTGGCCCAGCCGCCGTCCGGCTTCGGGGTCTTCCTGGGCGGGCGCGACGACGAGACCGTCGAGATCTTCACCAACGGCCGCAAGATGCGGGTCAACGTGAGCCCCTCGGTGGACCTGGACTCCCTGCGCCCCGGCCAGGAGGTCATGCTCAACGAGGCCTTCAACGTCGTCGAGGTGGAGTCCTTCGAGACGGTCGGCGAGGTCGTCATGCTCAAGGAGATCCTCGAGGACGGCGAACGCGCCCTCGTGATCTCCCACCACGACGAGGAGCGCATCGTCCGCCTGGCGGACCCGCTGCGCGACGAGCCCGTCCGCCCCGGCGACTCCCTGCTGCTGGAGCCGCGCTCGGGGTACGTGTACGAGCGCATTCCCAAGTCGGAGGTCGAGGAGCTCATCCTCGAGGAGGTCCCCGACATCGCCTACACCGACATCGGCGGCCTGTCCGGCCAGATCGAGCTCATCCGCGACGCGGTCGAGCTGCCCTACCTGCACAAGGACCTGTTCCGGGAGCACAGGCTGCGCGCGCCCAAGGGCGTGCTGCTGTACGGCCCGCCCGGCTGCGGCAAGACGCTCATCGCCAAGGCGGTCGCCAACTCGCTGGCCAAACAGGTCGCCGAGCGCACCGGCCGCGACGTCGGCAAGAGCTTCTTCCTCAACATCAAGGGCCCGGAGCTGCTCAACAAGTACGTCGGTGAGACCGAGCGGCACATCCGCCTGGTCTTCCAGCGGGCCCGGGAGAAAGCCTCCGAGGGCACCCCGGTCATCGTGTTCTTCGACGAGATGGACTCGATCTTCCGCACCCGCGGCTCGGGGGTGTCCTCCGACGTGGAGAACACGATCGTGCCGCAGCTGCTCAGCGAGATCGACGGTGTCGAGGGCCTGGAGAACGTCATCGTCATCGGCGCCTCCAACCGCGAGGACATGATCGACCCGGCGATCCTGCGGCCCGGCCGGCTGGACGTCAAGATCAAGATCGAGCGGCCCGACGCCGAGGCGGCCCGGGACATCTTCGCCAAGTACATCACCGAGGACCTCCCGCTGCACGAGGAGGACGTCGCCGAGCACGGCGGCTCGGCCAAGGCCACGGTGGACGCCATGATCCAGACGGTCGTGGAGCGGATGTACACCGAGGGCGAGGAGAACCGGTTCCTGGAGGTCACCTACGCCAACGGTGACAAGGAGGTCCTGTACTTCAAGGACTTCAACTCCGGCGCCATGATCGAGAACATCGTCTCGAGGGCCAAGAAGATGGCCATCAAGGACTTCATCGACCACGACTCCAAGGGGATCCGGGTCTCGCACCTGCTCCAGGCGTGCGTCGACGAGTTCAGCGAGAACGAGGACCTGCCCAACACCACCAACCCCGACGACTGGGCGCGGATCTCCGGCAAGAAGGGCGAGCGCATCGTCTACATCCGGACCCTCGTCACGGGCAAGAAGGGCGCGGACTCCGGGCGGAGCATCGACACGGTGGCCAACACCGGCCAGTACCTGTAACGACGGCACGGGCGGGGCCGGCCGGGACTCCCGGCCGGCCCCGCCGCGTCCCCCGGGGCGCGCGGTGGACGCGGCGGGGGGCGGGTGCGCGGGCGCCCCCGCCGGGGATGTGGAAGCATGCCGGTCATGACCGCCGCGAAACCGACTCCGGGCGCCGCCCCCGCCTTCCGCGGGTACTCCCGCGGCCTGTCCGCCCAGGTGTACGACTGGCTCTACGAGGCCATCGTCAGCGTTCGGCTGGAGCCCGCCCGCCGCCTGTCGGAGAACGAGCTGGCCGCCGAGCTCGGCGTCAGCCGCACGCCCGTGCGCGACGCGCTGTACCGCCTGGCCGAGGAGGGGCTCGTCGACGTCTTCCCCCAGCGGGGCACCTTCGTGGCCCGCATCGACCGGCAGGGGGTGGCCGACGCCCAGTTCGTCCGTGAGGCGCTGGAGCGCGCCGCCTTCCGCGAAGCCGTGGGCGGGTCCGGGCCGCGGGACCTGGAGGCGATGCGGGAGAACCTGCGGTCGCAGGAGCGGGCGCGCGACCGCGGGGACATCGAGGGGTTCTTCGACCTCGACCAGCGCTTCCACCAGCTGTTCTTCGACGCCGCCGGGCATCCGGGTGCGGGCCGTGTCGCACGCCGGGCGCGGCCCCAGATGGACCGGGTGCGGCGGCTCGCCCTGCCCGACACCACCGGGTTCGACACGCTGCTGGAGGAGCACCGCGCCCTGGTGGAGGCCGTCGCGGAGGGCGACGCCGAGGGCGGGGACGCGGTCCTGACGGGCCACCTGCGGCTGGTCCTGGAGGCGGTGGACCGGGTCGCGGCCTCCCACCCCGGCTACTTCGCCTGACCGCTCCTCCCGGCTCGGCCCGGCCTGGGCGGGGTCTGGCAGGACAACTTGTATGCAAGTATGCTGGCGCGGTCCCGCCTGTCCACCCGGCAACGGAAAGGCCCCCCGTGAGGATCACCGACGCCCGCGTCGTCGTCTCGTCGCCCGGCCGCAACTACGTCACCCTGGTCATCGAGACGGAGGACGGGGTGATCGGCGTCGGCGACGCCACCCTCAACGGCCGCGAACTCGCCGTCGCGTCCTACCTGCGCGACCACGTGTGCCCCCTGCTCCTCGGCCGCGACGCCCGCCGTATCGAGGACACCTGGCACTACCTCTACAAGGGCGCCTACTGGCGGCGCGGACCGGTGACGATGACCGCCATCGCGGCCGTCGACGTCGCCCTGTGGGACATCAAGGGCAGAACCGCCGGGATGCCCGTCCACCAGCTGCTCGGCGGTCCGGCCCGCGACGGGGTCCTGGTCTACGGGCACGCCAGCGGCGGCACCCTGGACGAGCTGTGCGAGGACTTCCAGCGCCACCTCGGCCTGGGCTACCGGGCCGTCCGGGTCCAGGCGGCGGTTCCCGGCCTGGAGGGCACCTACGGCATCCCGGGGGAGCGCGGCGCGGTCTACGAGCCCGCCGACGGCCCCCGCCCCCGGGAGGACCTCTGGGAGACCCCGCTCTACCTCGACTTCGCCCCGACGGTGCTGGCCCGCGTCCGCGAGGAGTTCGGCTACGGCACCCACGTGCTGCACGACGTGCACCACCGGCTCACCCCGGGCGAGGCCGGGCGCCTGGGCGCGGCGCTGGAGCCCTACCGCCCCTTCTGGATGGAGGACCCGACGCCGGCCGAGGACCAGGCGGCGTTCCGGCTGATCCGGCGGCACACCACCACGCCGCTGGCGGTGGGCGAGGTGTTCAACTCGATCTGGGACTGCCAGCAGCTCATCACCGAACGGCTCATCGACTACATCCGCACCTCGGTCTCGCACACCGGCGGCATCACCCACCTGCGCCGGGTGTTCTCCCTGGCGGAGCTGTACGGGGTGCGCTCGGGCTCCCACGGCGCGGGGGACCTGTCGCCGGTCGCCATGGCCGCCGCCCTGCACGTGGACCTGACCATCCCCAACTTCGGCATCCAGGAGTACATGGGCCACACCGGGCCGGTGGGGGAGGTCTTCCGCACCTCCTACACGTTCTCCGACGGGTACATGCACCCCGGCGACGCCCCGGGCCTGGGGGTGGAGTTCGACGAGGAGGCCGCCGCCCGGTACCCCTACGAGCCCCGCCACCTGCCGGTCAACCGGCGCCTGGACGGCACGGTGCACGACTGGTGAACCCGCTTCGCCCCCGGGCCCGGCCGGAGCCCGGGGGCGGAGCGCGCGGGACACGCGGGCGCAGGGGGCCGACGGCGGTCCGGGGACTTTTTCCGGAGAACGGGGGAGGGGTTCCCCCGTCCCGGGAAAGCCCGCCCCACCTGCGATGACAACGGCGCGCCGGGGGGTCGGGAACTCCCGGGAAGACGGCGCTTGGGCCACAATCGACGCGGAAGCGTTCAAGACCGGTCCCCGGTGGATAACCTCTCACCATGAGTGTGCGGCGGATTATGGGTATCGAGACCGAGTACGGGATCTCCGTGCCTGGCAACCCCGGGGCCAACGCGATGGTCACCTCGACCCAGGTGGTCAACGCCTATCTGGCCGCCTCGGCGGCCCGGGCGCGACGGGCCCGGTGGGACTTCGAGGAGGAGAACCCGCTGCGCGACGCGCGCGGCTTCGACCTGGCGCGTGAGGTGGCCGACCCCACGCAGCTCACCGACGAGGACCTGGGGCTGGCCAACGTCATCCTCACCAACGGGGCACGGCTGTACGTGGACCACGCCCACCCCGAGTACTCGGCGCCCGAGGTCACCAACCCGCGCGACGCGGTGCTGTGGGACAAGGCCGGCGAGCGGGTCATGGCCGACGCCGCCGCCCGGGCCGGGGCCACGCCGGGGATCGAGCCCATCCAGCTGTACAAGAACAACACGGACAACAAGGGCGCCTCCTACGGCTGCCACGAGAACTACCTGATGCGGCGGTCGACGCCGTTCGGCGACATCGTCCGCCACCTCATCCCGTTCTTCGTGTCGCGCCAGGTGGTGGTGGGCGCGGGCAAGGTGGGCATCGGCTCCGACGGGCAGGGGACCGGCTTCCAGCTCTCCCAGCGCGCCGACTTCTTCGAGGTCGAGGTGGGGCTGGAGACCACGCTGAAGCGTCCCATCATCAACACGCGGGACGAACCCCACGCCGATCCGGACAAGTACCGGCGGCTGCACGTCATCATCGGCGACGCCAACATGAGCGAGATCTCCACCTACCTCAAGCTGGGGACGACGTCGCTGGTGCTGGCGATGATCGAGGACGGGTTCATCAGCGTCGACCTGTCGCTGGAGACCCCCGTCGCCGACCTGCGGGCGGTGTCCCACGACCCGACGCTGGAGCACCGGGTGCGGCTGCGCGACGGGCGGCGGATGACCGCGCTGGAGTTGCAGGGCGAGTACCTGGACCAGGCGCGCAAGTACGTGGAGGACCGCTTCGGGACGGACGTGGACCCCGACACCGCGGACGTGCTGGACCGCTGGGAGTCGGTGCTGGCCCGGCTGGGCTCGGACCCGATGGACCTGGCCGAGGAGCTGGACTGGGTGGCCAAGCTGAAGGTCCTGGAGGGGTACCGCTCCAGGGACGGGCTGGACTGGTCGCACCCGCGCCTGCAACTGGTGGACCTGCAGTACTCGGACGTGCGTCCGGACAAGGGGATCTACAACCGGCTGGCGGCGCGCGGGCGGATCAGTCGGCTGCTGGAGGAGCAGGAGGTGCAGCGGGCCGTCACGGAGCCGCCGGAGGACACCCGGGCGTACTTCCGCGGGCGCTGCCTGGCCAAGTACGCGGACTCGGTGGCGGCGGCGTCGTGGGACTCGGTGATATTCGACCTGCCGGGCTACGACTCCCTCCAGCGGGTACCGACCCTGGAGCCCCGCCGCGGGACGAAGGAGCACGTGGGCGCGCTGCTGGACGCCTCGCCGACGGCCGCCGACCTGGTCGCGGTGCTGTCCGGTAACCGCTGATCCGCCGGGCGCCCGGCGCCCCGCCCCGCGCGGGCGGGGACGGACCCGCGGTGCCCGCTGCGGGAGGGCGGCGCCCTCCGCTCCCGTGACGGCGCCCCGTGCCCTCCGCGGTCCGGGGGGCCGGGGCGTGACGCGGCGGGTGTGCCGCCACCGTCAGGGGCGGGGGAGGGCCGCGGCGATGACGGCGGCGACCTGCGCGGGGTCCAGGCCGCCGGTGTCGATGACGCGGGCGCCGGCGGGCCGGAGTTCCGGCCGCTCGCTCTCCCGGATCGCGGCGTCGATCGCTTCGGCCAGGGCGGGGCCGTCCAGTCCGACGCGGTGGTCGCCCGGGATGGCGGGTCCGTCGCCGCGGGCGCGCCGGGTGATGCGCTCGGCGAGCGCGGCGGGGGACGCGTGCAGCCAGAACACCGTCACGGCCCCGGGTGCCGACAGGTCGTGGAGGAGTCGCGCCGTGCCGGGGTCGCAGCCGACCAGGACGGTCTCCGCTCCGCCGCGGACCAGGTTCGCGGCGGCCGCGCGGGTGTTCGCCGCGCGCATGGGCGCGAGGTGGTCCGCGCGGGTGTGCGTTCCGAGGAACCCGAGTTGGTGGGCGTCGAGGTATCCCACGGCTGCGCCGGCGCGTGCGATCCGGGAGAACGCCCCGAACCCGGCCGTGGAGAGGCCGACCCCTCCGGGGCCGGTGACCACGACGGCGCGTCGCGGCACCGCCGCTGCCGCCGCTGCCGCCGCTGCCGCCGCCGCTGCCGCGGCGCTCTCGGCGGCGGGCATCCGGTTCGTCCGGGCGAGCGTCGCGGCGGTGACCTGTGCGGCGATGTCGGCGGGGGAGCGGCCGGTCGTGTCCACGCGCACGTCGGCGATGCCCGGGTCGAGCCGGGCGGCGTGGGCGGCGGCTTCGTCGGCGAGCCCGACGAGCCATCCGCGGCGCCGTACCCGGTCCCGGACGGTGTCCGGGTCCGCGTCCAGGTGCACGGCCAGGACCCCGTCGCGCGGGACCTCGGACAGCAGCCGCGCGAGGTGGCCGCGGTCCTCGGCCAGGCCGGCCACGACCAGGACCTGTGCGCCGTGTGCGCGGTACCCGCGGGCCAGGGCGGGGAGGGCGGAGGCGATCAGCTCCGTCTCCGTGGCCGCCACCCCGTCGGCCAGACGGAGCTGGTCGGCGTCCACGAACGCGGCCGTCACGCCCGCATCCGCCGATGCGGACAGCATGCGGTACCCGACGGTGGACTTGCCCACCCCCGAGGCGCCGAGCAGCCACACGACGGGAAGCACGCAGCCGACCCTAGCGCGGGTTCGCAGAGTCCGGGGCGGCCGGACGGGGATAGGCTGGGCCGGTTCCCGCCGAGGAGAGAGAGGCCCATGAGTCCTTCGATCGCGACCAACACCACCGTCGACCTGGCCGGGCTGCTGGAGTTCGTGCGGCCCAGGCACAACGCGCTGCTGATCACCCGCCGCGGCGACGGCGGTCCGCAGGCCTCCCCGGTGACCTGCGGGGTGGACGGACTGGGGCGGATCGTCGTCTCCACCTACCCGGAGCGGGCCAAGGCCCGCAACGCCGTGCGCGACCCGCGGGTGAGCGTGGTGGTGCTGTCCGACGACTTCGGCGGCGCCTGGATGCAGGTGGACGGGGAGGCCGAGGTCATCGGCGGCGAGGAGGCCGTGGAACCGCTGGTGGAGTACTTCCGGGTGATCGCGGGCGAGCACCCGGACTGGGAGGAGTACCGGGAGGCGATGCGCCGCCAGGGCAAGGCCCTCATCCGGGTGACCCCGGAGCGCTGGGGCCCGATCGCCACCGGCGGCTTCCCCGCCGACCGGGCGCCCCGGGACTGACCCCGCTCCCGCGCGGACCGCCGCCCCCCGGGTGTGAAAAGGACTCGCCCGCGCCGTGGGCGGTCGGTAGGGTGCGCGTGGCGTCCCGGGTGGGGGCGGTGGGGGAGAGGGGCGGGCGTGCGGGCATCCGAGGCCCGGCGGGCGGCGGCCGCGGCCGTGGCGGCCGCCTCGTCGTGCGGCCTGGCCGCCGAGGACGCGGTCGTCCTCCACGACTCGAACAAGCTCACCCTGCGGCTGCTGCCCTGTGACGTGCTGGCCCGCGTGGCTCCGGCGGATCAGCAGGTCGCGCGGTTCGAGATCGACATCGCCCGGCTGCTCGCCGCCGCCGGGAGCCCGGTGGCCGCCCTCGACCCCCGGGTGGAACCGCGCGTCCACGAGCGCGACGGCTTCGCGGTCACGCTGTGGACCCACTACGAACCCGTGGCGCCGCGGGTCGAGCCGGCCGGGTACGCCGACGCGCTGCGGCGGCTGCACGCCGGCATGCGCGGGCTCGACCTCCCGGCGCCGCACTTCACGGAGCGCGTCGAGCAGGCCCGGCGGCTCGTGGCGGACCGGGACCGCACCCCCGCGCTCGCCGACGCCGACCGGGCCCTGCTCGGCGACACGCTGCGCGGCCTGCGGCGGACGCTGGACGGATGCGGCGCCCCCGAGCAGCTGCTGCACGGCGAGCCGCACCCGGGCAACCTCCTCGCCACGGGGGACGGCCCGCTGTTCATCGACTTCGAGACGTGCTGCCGCGGCCCCGTCGAGTTCGACCTCGCCCACGCACCCGAGGAGGTCGGTGCCCGCTATCCGGGGGTCGACCGGGAACTGCTGCGCGTGTGCCGGATCCTCGTGACGGCGGTCGTCGCGACGTGGCGCTGGGACCGGGACGACGAGTTCCCCGACGGGCGCAGGATGGGCGCGGAGTGGCTCGCCCGCCTCCGGACGGAACTCGGCCGAGGGGGCCCGGCCCTCCGGGCGTGACCGCTTCCGGCCTCACACCTGCGCCGGGCGGTTCTTGCGCACCAGCTCCGCGGAGCCGGCCAGGCGGGCCGTGGCCAGCACGGTCGCCCGGCGGCCGAGCACCCGGCCCAGCACCGGGGCGGCGGCGTCGCCCGCCCGCGACACCGCGCTCGGTCCCGGCCGGTCCAGGGCCCGTACCAGCGCCGCGGCGACCTCGTCGGGTGTCCGGAACCGCCCCGCGTACCCCTCGGTGCCGATCCCGTCGAAGAACTCCGTGCGGGTCAGCCCCGGTGAGAACGCCAGGGTGTGCGGCCCGCCCTCTCGCGTCTCCCACCACAGCGCCTCGGTGAAGCTCAGCACGAACGCCTTGCTCGCCGCGTACACCGCCATCCCCGGGACCGGCTGGTAGGCGGCCATGCTCGCGACGTTGACCAGGTAGCCGTCCGGGTCCAGCCGTCCGACGAACGCCCGTGACACGTCCACCAGGGCGGTCACGTTGAGTGCGATCAGGCGCTCCAGTCCGGCGGGGTCCTGGTCGGCGAATGCGCCGTCCGCGCCGGTCCCGGCGTTGTTGACGAGGCTCGTCACGCGGATGCCGCGGCGGTCGACCTCCGCGGCCAGGTCCCGACCCGCCCCCGGGCGTGCGAGGTCGGCGGAGAGGGGGGTCACGGGGACGCCGTGGGTCCCGTGCAGTTCGGCGGCCAGGGCCTCCAGCCGTTCGGTGCGGCGGGCGACGAGCACCAGGCCCGAACCGCGTGCGGCGAGTCCGCGGGCCAGGGCCGCTCCGATGCCGGAACCGGCCCCGGTGATGAGTGTGGTCTGGGAGGAGTGGTCGATCGTCATGCCAACACTGTACGCCACTTCTGACACTTGGTGTCAACTTCGCTCCCGTGTGACGATCCCGGTATGCTGGCGGGGTGACCACTGGAGAACCGACCCCCGGCCTGCGGGAGCGCACCCGGCGCGCGGTCCACCGCGAGATCGCCGAGGCCGGGATGGCCCTCTTCCTGGAGCAGGGTTTCGAGGAGACGACCGTCGAGCAGATCGCCGAGGCCGCCGGGATCTCCCGCCGCTCCTTCTTCCGCTACTTCGCGACCAAGGAGGACGTGGTCCTCGGCGACATGATCGACCGGGGGCACCGGATCCGCGCCGCGCTGGCCGCCAGGCCCCCCGGCGAGGAGCCCTGGGAGGCGGTCCGGGCCGCGCTGCTGGCACTGCGCGAGGAGTCCCCGCCCGACCCCGGCGCCGAGCTGCGGATCGGCCGGATGATGCACCGGGCGCCGTCCCTGCGCGCCCGCAGCCTGGAGAAGCACCTCTCCTGGCAGAGGCTCCTCGTCCCCGAGCTCGCCCGGCGGCTGCGCGAGGCGCGGGGCCTGGACGAGGTGGCCGCCGACCACCGGGCCGCCGCGATCATCGCCACCGCGCTCACCTGCCTCGACGTCGCCACGGACACCTGGCTCCGGGTCGACGGCGCGGTCCCCCTGGAGGACCTGTGGGACGAGGCGGTCGCCGCCGTCCGCGCGTGACCGTACGACACGCCGGTTGAGTGTCCTTGCGATTAAGGCGCGTGTGCAACTATCTTCGTCACCACCGGCCTCCGACGAAGGGCGCACCATGCACATCGACCTCTCCGGGAAGACGGCGCTGGTCACCGGTTCCACCCAGGGCATCGGCGCGGCGATCGCGACCGGCCTGGCCCGCGCCGGGGCACGGGTCGCGGTCAACGGGCGCTCCCCGGAGTCCGTGGACCGCGCACTGGAGCGCATCGCCGCCGACCACCCCGGCGCCGACCTGGTCGCCGCCCCCGGCGACCTCACTGACGACGGCGGGCTGCGGCGCGTCCTGGACGCGGTCCCCTCGGCGGACGTCCTGGTCAACAACCTCGGCGTCTTCGGGGCCCGTCCCGCCCTGGAGATCACCGACGAGGAGTGGCGCCGCTACTTCGAGACCAACGTGCTGACCGCCGTGCGCACCACCCGCGCCTACCTGCCCGGCATGGTGGGCCGCTCCTGGGGCCGCGTCCTCAACATCGCCAGCGACTCCGCCGTGGTCGTCCCCGCCGAGATGATCCACTACGGCATGACCAAGACGGCGCTGCTCTCGGTCACGCGGGGCTTCGCCAAGGAGGCCGCCGGGACCGGCGTCACCGTCAACTCCGTGATCGCCGGCCCCACGCACACCGGAGGGGTCGAGGACTTCGTCTACGAGCTGGTGGACGGGGACCTGCCCTGGGACGAGGCGCAGCGGGTGTTCATGCGCGAGCACCGCCCGGCGTCCCTGATCCAGCGGCTGATCGAGCCGGAGGAGATCGCGAACATGGTCGTCTACCTGGCCTCGCCCCTGGCCTCGGCCACCACCGGCGGCGCACTGCGGGTGGACGGCGGCTACGTGGACTCGATCCTGCCCTGACCGCCGGACGCGCGGGGGCCGTCCCCGCCCCGGCTCCGGCGCCCGGTCCGCCGGGGGAGCCGGCGGCGGTCAGCGGGACGCCGTCCCCTCCCGGGAGGAGGGGCACAGGCCGTTGAGCGCGATGTCCAGGACCCGGCGCGCCCGCGGCTCCCAGTCGCCGCCGGGGTCGATCTGGTACAGCCCGGCCATGGACAGCAGGACGTCGTCCGGGGTCAGGTCGGCCCGGCGCAGGGTGCCCGCCTCGCGGTTGGCGTCGAGCAGCTTCCGGAGGGCCCCGGTGAGCGGACCGCGGGCCTCCTGGGCGAACCGGCCGTGGCTCGTGGCGCTCTGCAGGGCCCCGATGAGCCCGGACTTGGTCATGGCGTAGCGGGCGAACCGGTTGAGCCACAGCCGGAAGGCGTCCAGCGGCGGGTGCTCCTCGAGCAGCTCGTCGGCGGCCTGCGCCATCTGCTGCACCTCGGCGCGGTACAGCTCGAAGACCAGGTCCTCGCGGGTGGGGAAGTGCCGGTACAGCGTGCCGATGCCGACACCGGCCTTCTTGGCGATGGAGTTCAGGGAGGCGTCACTGCACGTGGAGAACGCCTCGCGGGCGGTCTCCAGCAGGTGGGCGCGCGTGCGGACGCCCTGGGCGTGCAGCTGCTCGGCGCGCTTGGTCGACACGGTCGCGGTCCTTCGTTAGCGGAGATCTCTCCGCCATAGGTTAGCCGATCCGTCGAATTCCTGTCATCCCTGTTCAGACGGTGTTAACGCCGCCTCCTGAGGGCGGCGTCACAGATCCACACGATTGCGTGGCGGAGACCTCTCCGGTAAGTTCGGTGTACGTGGCGGAGACCTCTCCGCCACTTCATTCCTCCCTGCGGCGGGGCCTCCCTCCGGTTCGACGGCCCCGCACCAGGACGAGCACCTGCTTCCGAAGGACCCGCCATGCAAGACAACGTCACTCCCCTACGGATCGGTGTCATCGGCGCGACCGGCGGCATCGGGGCGCGCATCGCGGCCGAGGCCGAGTCCCGGGGACACAGCGTGTGCGTCATCCGGCGCGACGCCCTGGACCTCGAATACGGCGAGCTCGACGACCTGGACGTACTGGTCAACGCCCACCAGGCGCAGCCCGGGCGCGAGCGCGACCACCTGGAGGTCGACCGGCACCTGATCTCCCTGCTGACCGGGACCCGGGTACGGCTCCTGGTGGTCGGCAGCGCCGGGCACCTGTTCACCGACGACTCGCGCACCGCCACCTACTGGCAGAGCAGGATGGCCCGCGGGCCCCTGCGCAACCTGGCGCGCTCCCTCGAACGCGCCTACTTCCTGTACAAGATCAGCCTCGACCTGCGGTGGACCTACCTGGCCCCGCCGGTCGAGCTCGTCAGCGACGGCGAGCGGACCGGGCGCTACCGCGTCGGCGAGGACGTCATCCTGACCGACGAGTTCGGGCGCAGCACGCTCAGCCACGCCGACTACGCGGTCGCGCTCGTGGACGAGATCGAGACCGACGCCCACGCGGGGCGGCTGTACACCGTCGCCGCGGCCTGACCGCCGGCGGTCCTCCCCACGTGCGGCGGGGAGGACCGCCGGTGCACCCGCCCCGGCGGCCCGGGCCGCGCCCTTCGACCCGCCGTCCCCCGCGGCCCCGACGGCCGTCGGCTCAGTCGTGCCAGGTGCCGTCGGTGCAGCGCAGCGGGTGCAGGCTCAGCGCCGTCCACAGCTCCAGCCGGGCGCGCGGATCGGACAGCGGGCGTCCCAGCACCCGCTCGGCGGTGCGCAGCCGCGCCCGCAGCGTGTTGCGGTGCACCCCCAGGTCCCGGGCCGCCCCCTCCACCTGCCCGCCGCGGTCCAGGTAGTGCCGCAGGGTGTGCGCGAGGTCCGTGCCGTTGCGCGCGTCGTGCTCCAGCAGCGGCCCCAGCACGGCCCCGGTGAACGCCCGCGACCCGCTCTCGGGGACCGCCGCGCGCAGCAGCGCCCAGGCGTCCGCCTCGTCCGCGTGCCGGTACCCCTGCGGCGGGACCGCCCCGCGCGCCCGGGACACCGCCGAGGCCAGGTCGCCCGGCCCGCGGGCCCGGCACGCCCCCGCCGCGGGCACCCCCGGGAGCAGGGCGAGCAGCCGCTCCCCGGCGTGCGGCCGCCCCGTGTCGGGCAGGACCGCCACCAGCACCCCCTCCAGGACGCACAGGCCCGCGCTCTCTCCGGCACCGGTGTCCCCGAACACGTCCACCAGGGCGTCGGCCGCCGCCTCCAGCGCCTCCGCGCCGCCCGGGCCGGGCCCGGGCCCGCCGCCGAGCCGGTAGCAGACCACCTCCCAGGGCGGGGGCGGCAGCGTCGGCGCCACCCCCGGCGCACCGCCGAGCGCGGTCGCCCGCAGCAGCGGGGCCCGCTCGCGGAAGACAGCCCGCCGGGCTTCGCGCGAGTGCAGCAGGTCCACCGCCAGCAGCGAGGCCGCATGGTTGGCGAGCACCCGCACGCTCGCCGAGGGGTCGGCGCAGCGCAGCGCCAGCCACCCCAGGGTGCGGCCGGTGGTGCCCAGCGTCTGGAGCAGGACCGCCCCGTCCCCGCCGTCCCCGTCGGCCGTGCCGTCCCCGGCCAGGACCCGCATGCCGGGGGTGTGCGCGGGCCCGGCCACCGCGGCGCGCACCGGTGCGTGCCAGGCGGGTTCGGCGTCCGGGACGGCCCGGCTGGTCATGCCGTTGCGGTCCAGGAGCAGGCACTCTCCGGACGTCGCCGACACCAGCTCGCGCATCACCCCGGCGGGGCCCGAGCGCAGTGCCGCCCGCGCCATCGCGTCCTGGGCGGCCAGTACCCGCCCCTGCTCCCGGTTGCGTTCGGCGGCGTAGTGGTCGGCGACGGCCTCCACCACGGCGATGAACGACGTCTCCCCCTCCACCCGCAGCACCGGGAAGCCGAGCCGGTCGCCCTCGTCCAGGACCTCGGGCGGGATCTCCCCGCCCAGCCACACGTCGATGGCGAAGGCCAGCCCGGCGCACCCCGCCCCGTGCAGCCGGCGCACGTAGGCGCGCCGCTCCCGCTCGCCGGTCCCCAGGCCCAGGCCGACGGTGAGCACCAGCTCGCCCCCGCGCAGCCAGCGCACCGGGTCGGGCAGCTCGGTGACGTGCGCCCAGCGCACCACCCGGTCCAGGCCCGGCGACCCGGCCGCGGCGTTCACCTCCAGGTGCGGTGCCGCGGTGATGTCGCGGACGGTGATGCTCACTGCTCCTCCAGGTCCGTGCGCCGCGGGACACCGTTGACCGTGCATCCCGCACTTTTGTCACGGTACGCCCTGTGCGGATCATCCCGGCGCGGATGGCGGGGGAGTGTCTACGGTCACAACAACACCCGAGCAGCACCCGACGACCACGTCACGCGCAACCGGAGTTCCCATGTCAGAGCGGACCGCCCCCACGTCCTCGCACCCCGCGCGTGCGGCCGTGGCGGCCTTCGTCGGCACCACCATCGAGTGGTTCGACTTCTACGTCTACGCCACGGCCGCGGCCCTGGTGTTCGGCACCCAGTTCTTCCCCGCCGGGACGGACCCGGTCGTGGGCCTCATGGCCTCCTTCGCGACCTTCTCCGTCGGCTTCTTCGCCCGCCCGCTGGGCGGCCTGGTGTTCGGCCACTACGGCGACCGGCTCGGCCGCAAGTCGGCGCTGGTCGTCACCCTGCTCATGATGGGCGTGGCCACCTTCTGCGTCGGCCTGCTGCCCACCTACGAGCAGGTCGGCTTCGTCGCCCCGCTGCTCCTGGTGGTGCTGCGCTTCGTGCAGGGCATCGCCGTGGGCGGCGAGTGGGGCGGCGCCGTCCTCATGGCGGTCGAGCACGCGCCGGAGGAGCGCAAGACCTTCTACGGGTCCTTCGCCCAGCTCGGCAACCCGGCGGGCGCACTGCTGGCCACCGGCTCCTTCGGCCTCATCGCCGCCTGGGACTCCGCGGTACTGCACGACTGGGGCTGGCGCCTGCCGTTCCTGGCGTCGGTGCTGCTGGTCCTGGTCGGCCTGCTCATCCGCCTCAAGGTCGAGGAGTCCCCGGTCTTCGAGGCGGTGCAGGGGCGGGACGAGCCCGCCGAGCTGCCGGTCCGCGAAGCGCTGCGCACCTCCTGGCGGCCGCTGCTGCTGGGCATCGGCATCCTGCCGGTCGCGGTCGGCGGCTACTACATCGTCACCACGTTCCTCCAGGGGTACGGGGTCACCGAGGCGGGCATCAGCGAGCAGGTCATCCTCAACGGCCTGAGCCTGGCCGCGTTCGTGGAACTCGTCGCCACCCTGGCGGTGTCCTGGCTGGGCGACCGCTACGGCACCGTCCGCGTGGTCACCATCGGCCTGGTCGGCGTCATCGTCATGGCGGTCCCGCAGTTCCTGGTCCTGGACACCGGCAGCGTCGGCCTGATCTTCCTGGCGCTGTGCGTGATGCGCCTGGCCATGGCCGCGGTCTACGGGCCGATCGCCCGGGTGCTCGCCCAGATGTACCCGCCGCGGGCCCGCTACACCAGCATCTCCATCGCCTACCAGGTCGCCGGTGCGATCTTCGGCGGGCTCTCGCCGCTGGTCAGCACCGCGCTGTACGCGGCGACCGGCAGCATCCTCCCGGTGGCGGGCCTGCTCATGGCGATGGCCCTGGTCAGCATCGTCTGCCTGGCCAACGCGCCCCGGTACCGCGACGCCGACCTGCTCGACTCCGCCCCGGCCTGACCGGCGGCCCCGGAGCCCGCCGCGGCGGGTCGCCGGTACCACCGGACCCCGCGCGACCCGAACCCGCTTTCAGTCCCCCCGGGGCGGACCGGCCGTCCACCGGACCGTCCCGGGGCCCCACCCGTACCGAACCAGGAGGAAGCCGTGCCCGGCCTGCTCATCCACAACGCCGCCGTCCTCACCATGGACGACTCCCGCCCCCGTGCCCGGGCCCTGGCCGTGCGCGACGGGCGCGTGCTCCTGGCGGGCACGGCCGAGCAGGCGCGTGCCGCCGCCGGGCCCGGCGCCACCGAGGTCGACGCGGGCGGGCGCACCGTCCTGCCCGGGTTCATCGACCCGCACAACCACCTGCTGTCCACGGCCGAGTCCCTGGCCGCCGTCGACGCCCGCTACCCCGGGGTGGGAAGCGCCGCCGACCTGGTGGAGGCCATCGCCGCCGAGGCCGCCCGCACCCCGGCGGGACAGTGGATCCGCGCCTTCTCCATGGACGACGCCAAGTACCCGGAGGGGCGCCCCACCCGCCGCGACCTGGACACGGCCACCACCGAGCACCCCGTCATCGTCTACCACGTGTCCGGGCACCAGGCCGTCGTCAACTCCGCGGCGCTGGCCTGGAGCGGCATCGGCGAGGACGTGCCCGACCCGGCGGGCGGCTCGTTCGTGCGCGACGAGGGCGGGCGGCTCACCGGCATGGTCACCGACGCCGCCATGGAGCTGCTGCTGCCGCTGGCCGTGGACATCGGCTGCCACGGGCCCAACTTCCACACCGACCTGCCCGCCGAGCACCTGCTGGGCTGGCTGGCCGACGCCGCCCGCCCCTACCTGTCCGCCGGGGTGACCACCGTGTGCGACCCGCAGGTGTCGGCGCGGGAACTGCGCGTGTACCGGGCGGCCCGGGCCGCGGGGACACTGCCGCTGCGCACCTTCGGCATGCCGCTGTCCCACCAGCTGGACGCCCTCACCCGGGCGGGTCTGGCCTCCCCCTTCGGGGACGACTGGCTGCGCCTGACCGGCATGAAGTTCTACTCCGACGGCACCCTGCTGGGCGGCACCGCCAAGTTCACCGTCCCCTACGGGGAGCACGGCCAGTTCGCCGGGAGCCTGTACCACCACCCCGACCAGCTGGTGGACCTGGTCACCCGGGCCGCCCGCGAGGGCTGGCAGGTGGCGATCCACACCCAGGGCGACGCCGCCATGGAGCACACCCTGGCCGCGATCGCCTCGGCGGCGAAGGTGTCGGGGCCCGATCCGCGGCCGCGGGTGGAGCACTGCGGGTACCCGACGGTGGAGCAGGCCAAGCGGTTCACCGAGTACGGGGTCATCCCGGTCAACCAGCCCAACTTCCTCTACGACAGCGGGCGAGACTTCCTGCGCCGTCTGGGCGACCGGGCCCACCGGCTCCAGCCGATGCGGGAGGAGATCGACCTGGGGCTGCGCCCGGCGCTGTCCAGCGACGCGTTCGTCTCCAGCCTGCGCCCGATGGACACCATCGCCAACGCGGTGGGCCGCACGACCCGCGAGGGGGACGGGATCGGCGTCGACCAGGCGGTCACCCTGCACGAGGCGCTGCGGGCGCACACCCTGGACGCCGCCCACGCGCTGGGGGTGGAGGACCGGCTCGGTGCCCTCAAGCCGGGGTACCTGGCCGACGTGGTGGTCCTGGACCGCGACGTCGAGGGGCTGGACCCGGACGGGCTGCGCTCCGTCGACGCCTGGCTGACCGTCCTGGACGGAGAGGTCGTCCACCGGGCCTGAAACGGGGGTGTCCCCGCCCGCGCGGCGGGCGCGGGCGGGGACACCTGTGTGAGGGGGTGTTAGCTGGTGCGGATCCGCACGCCCCACGAGTTCACCATCGGCAGGACCTCCTGGTAGTAGGTCGTGCCACCGGAGGAGCAGTTGCCGGAGCCACCGGAGGTGACGCCCTGCGCCTGGGAGCCGGAGATGAACGAGCCGCCGGAGTCGCCGGGCTCGGCGCACACGTTGGTGCGGGTGAGCGCGTTGACGGTGCCCTGCGGGTAGCGGACCGTCTGGTTGCGGGCCTGGATGCTGCCGCAGCGCCAGCCGGTGGTGGAGCCGGAGCGGCAGATCGCCGAGCCGATGGGGGCCTGGGTGGTGCCGGTCACCGACTGGTAGCCGCCGGTGTTGTAGCGGGACACCAGGTTGGTGAGGGTGAAGTTCGAGGTGCCCCGGACGAACGCGGCGTCGTTGCCGGGGAAGACCGAGCGCTCGAACACGCCGCGGCCGTTGCCGATGGTCACGGAGGTGCCCACCGTGCCGCAGTGGCCCGCGGTCACGAACCCGGGCTGGCCGGCGCTGTTGGTGGCGGCGAAGCCCACCGAGCAGCGGCCGCCCATGGTGTAGGCCAGGCCGCCGATGATGTCCGCGTACAGCTGCGGGGTCTCGTCGGTGGTGACGACCTCGACGGCGGAGGCGTCGACGTCGGCGTCGGCCAGCAGGGCCGCGACGTCGGCGCCCTCCAGGACCTCCAGGACGACGGTGTCGCCGGCGACGTCCGGGTACCAGCCCAGGACACCGTCGGGGGCGTCGGCGGCGTCGAGGGCCTCGACGACCTCGGCCAGGCCCTCGGTGCCGTACTCGACGACCTCGGCCTCGGCGCCGGCGGCCTCGACCGCGGAGACGGCGGCGGCGTCGGTGACCAGGACGGTGAGCTCCTGGGTCTCGATGTCGAACAGGGAACCGCCGTAGGCGTCGCCTGCGGCCTCGGCGGCCTCGGCGTCCACCTCCATGGCGGCTTCCTGCGCGTCGAGAAGGCCGGTGGCCTCGGCCTTGGTGAGGTCGAGGTCGCGGGCCAGTGCCTCCAGCATGGTGGCGCTGTTGTCGTCGGCGACGGGGGCCTGCGGTGCGGTGGCCGCGTAGGCGCCGGGGGACATGGCGAGCACGAGGCCGAAGGCCAGTGCTCCCGTTCCAACGGCGGAGATGACGGGGGAGGGTCGCATGATCCCTACTCTCCAGGGGGATTGACGGGGGAATGGGATTCCGTTCCGGTGGGAGCGGATGTCCCTTTCGTCGGACGGGATTGCTCCGTCCGGCGAAGTTCACCGAGACGTTCAGTAAACGATTCCAAACCATAAGTGGGCATTTTGGCGAGCGAAAGACCTGCTTTCCGGGGAAAGCGCCCAAGGCGGCAGCGGATGATCCGATGAAACCCGGTACCGCCGTGGCTGTTGGTAGTCGAATGTTGAACGACCTTGTATTTCTCCGGAGTCGCCCGGTCACACTTCGAGTAAAGGCGCGGATTTCAAGGGGGGTAACGTGGCCGGATGCGGCCACGGAACGCGGTCCCTGTCGTGACCGGTCGGCTACACGCCGGTAACAAGCGAGGTGGCGGCGCCTCCTTCCGCGGGACCGGGGCCCTCCCGCGACGGGGTCCCGTCCGTGGGCCGGGAACGCTCCCAAGACGATCGGCCACGGAAAAGAACAGGGCGGCCGCCCGATAACGGACGGCCGCCCTGCTTTTCTGTAGGAGTCCCGACCCGCCGGTAAAGCGTCTCGACCGGCGACGGGGATGGATTCCCGTATCGGCGGCGGATCGGACGCCGGGCCGACCGCGGTGCATTTCGTCCCGGATGGTGCGGGCCGCCGGGGGCACGGTGCGCTCCACCCGGTTTCCGGACGCGACGGGCTGTCCGAAACCCCGGGGCTGGGCGGAGAGCCGTCCGGGGAGGCCCGGGCAGGGCCCGGGTACCGGAGACCGGATGCGTCGGCGGGACGAACGCCCCCGGAAAAGGGGGACGCCCCCGCCGGGGGACGGGGGCGTCCTGTCGGTGACCTCCGGGTCAGCCGGTCGAGAGGCTCAGGCCCCACGAGCTCAGCATCGGGGTGACCTCCTGGTAGTAGGTCGTCCCGCCCGAGGAGCAGTTGCCGGAGCCACCGGAGGTGACGCCCTGCGCCTGGGAGCCGGAGATGAACGAGCCGCCGGAGTCGCCGGGCTCGGCGCACACGTCGGTGCGGGTCAGGTTCTGCACGGTGCCCTGCGGGTAGCTCACCGTCTGGCCGCGGGCCTGGATGGTCCCGCAGTGCCAGCCGGTGGTGGAGCCGGAGCGGCACACCGCCGAACCGATCGGCGCCTGGGAGGAGCCGGAGACGGTCTGGTGCGTGCCGTCGTAGCGGCTGACCAGGCTGGTCAGGCTCCATCCCGAGGTGGCCCGCACGAAGGCGGAGTCACTGCCCGGGAACACCGAGCGGTCGAAGACGCCGGACCCGCTGCCGTCGGAGCTCTGCGCCGACGTGCCCACGGTGCCGCAGTGGCCCGCGGTGACGAAGCCCGGGTTGCCCGAGGAGTCCGTGGCCGGGAAGCCGATGGAGCAGCGGCCGCCGCCCATGTGGTAGGCGACCCCGCCGACGATGTCGGCGTAGGGCTCGGGCGCCTCGTCGGTGGTGACGACCTCGACCGAGGCCGGGTCGACACCGGCGGACTCCAGGAGCCCGGCGGCGTCGGCGCCCTCCAGGACCTCGACGACGACCGTGTCGCCGGCGATGTCCGGATACCAGCCGGTGACGCCCTCGGGGGCGCCCTCGGCGTCGAGGGCCTCGACGATCTCGGCCAGGCCCTCGGCACCGTGCTCGACCACCTCGGCCCGGGCCCCGGCCGCCTCGACCGCGGAGGCGGCGTCGGCGTCGGTGACCAGGACCGTCAGGTCGTGCGTCCGGGTGTCGAACAGGGAGCCGCCGTAGGCGTCTCCCGCGGCCCGGGCCGCGGCGGCGTCGGTCTCCAACGCCTCTTCTTGGGCCTCCAGCAGGGTCTCGGCCCCGAGCGGGGTGAGGCCGAGGTCCCTGGCGAGGGCGTCCAGCATGGTCTCCTCACCCTGGGGTTCCGGTGAGGCCGGGACGGGCGCGGCGCTCGCGCCGGGCGCGAACACCAGCCCGAGGGCCAGGGCGCCGGTCCCTATCGCGGAGATGGCGGGGAAAGGTCTCATGGACCCTGAACTCTCCTTTTGTTGTGGATGGGGGTGATGTCTACCGAAAGTCATGCTTTGAGACGTTCGGTAAACGAGTCCACACCCTAGGTGTTCGCGCGGAGGAGGGGAACCCCGGTGGGGAAATCCGGAAATCCGGTCATGGGGACAGCGGATGAATGGAAAGCCGCTACGGAAAGTGACGGGTTCGGTGAGCTGTGTTTTTCGGGCGGCTCGCACGCGGCGGATCGCGGACGGTCCGGATGTCAAGGGGGGTTCCGTGGCCGGATGCGGCCACCGGGATCGGGTGCCGACAGTGACCATTCGAACACGTGAACGCAACGGGCGAGGTCAGGGCTGTGACCGGTCGGTAACTTCCGCGGCGCTTCCCCGCCGCCCGACGACACGCCCGGGAGCGGGGGCGCGCGGGACCTCCTCCGCCCGGGGGCGGGCCGGCCTCCGCGGGACCCGGTCGCGGCGCTCCCGCCCGTCCGGGCGGCCCGCCGGCCGAGGTAACCGGCCGGTATCGGGCCACGGGAAGTGGGTTGAGGTGCCCGGTGTTGGGCCAAGATAAGGGCGAGAGCCCCGAACGGGAGGTAGCAGGTATGGCGAAGGACACCGGCGGCCAGAAACACGCGTCGCGCCGCGACGAAGAGGTCGAGGAGGTCGAGGCCTCCGCCGACGTTCAGGAGCGCAAGGACCAGCTGGACGAGGACGTCGACGACATCCTCGACGAGATCGACGACGTGCTGGAGAGCAACGCCGAGGACTTCGTCCGGCAGTTCGTGCAGAAGGGTGGCCAGTAGGGCGGGTCCGCCGCCCCGACCCCGCGGCGGTTCGCTGACAGCGCACCGGCGGTGCCGTCGGCACCGCCGCGGATCCGGCTAGGGTCATTCCGAAAAGACAGACGAGGCGTCCCGCCCGCGTCGGGGCGGGGCGCGAGTGGAGGGAGTCGCGTGTTCGAAGGGTTCGAGGGCAAGGGGTTGCCCGCCGCTTTCATGAGTGCGGGGACCTCGTCCTTCACCGAGTTTCTCCGTGAGGTCAGGCCCGAACTGCTGCCCGGCCACGGACTGCCGGCGCACGGGGGCGCGGCCGAGCACCTCACCCCCGACGCGACGACGATCGTCGCGCTGACCTTCCCGGGGGGTGTGCTGATCGCGGGCGACCGGCGCGCCACCCAGGGCAACGTGATCGCCAACCGCGACATGGAAAAACTCTTCCGAACGGACGAATTCTCCGCGGTGGCCATTGCCGGCTCCGCCGGGATCGGTATCGAACTGGCCCGTCTCTACCAGGTGGAACTGGAGCACTACGAAAAGATGGAGGGCCGCTCGCTCTCCCTCGAAGGTAAGGCCAACAAGCTCTCCCAGATGGTCCGCGGCAACCTCGGCATGGCCCTCCAGGGCTTCGTGGTCGTCCCCCTCTTCGTCGGCTACGACGAGAACGAGGACCGGGGCCGCGTCTTCAGCTACGACGCGACCGGCGGCCGCTACGAGGAGCAGCGCTACTACTCCGTCGGCTCCGGCTCGGTCTTCGCCAGGGGCTCCGTCAAGAAGCTCTACCGCGACGACCTGAGCGAGACCGAGGCCGTCAAGGTCGCCCTGGAGGCCCTCTACGACGCGGCCGACGACGACTCCGCCACCGGCGGCCCCGACCTGCACCGCAAGATCTTCCCCCTGGTCGACGTCATCACCGAGGACGGCCACCGCCGCCTGACCACCGACGAGGTCGCCCGCCTGGCGACCGAGGTGGTCCAGGGGCGCGCCGCCCGTCCGGACGGCCCCACCGCCCCTCTCAGCTGAGCCATCCCGCCCCATTGACCTCTTCTAGGTAAGGAAACGATCCGCGGTGTCGATGCCGTTCTACGTCGCCCCCGAACAGCAGATGAAGGACAAGGCGGACTACGCGCGCAAGGGCATCGCGCGCGGCCGCAGCGCCGTCGTCCTGCAGTACGAGGGCGGGATCCTGCTGGTTGCGGACAACGTCTCCCGCACCCTCCACAAGATCAGCGAGCTGTACGACCGCATCGCCTTCGCCGCGGTCGGCCGCTACCCCGAGTTCGAGAACCTGCGCCTGATGGGCGTGCGCTTCGCGGACGTGCGCGGGTACCAGTACGACCGCCGCGACGTCAGCGGCCGCCAGCTCGCCAACATCTACGCCCAGACCCTGGGCACCGTGTTCAGCGAGAGCCTCAAGCCCTGGGAGGTGGAGATCGTCGTCGCCGAGGTCGGCGACACCGTCGACGGGGACGAGATCTACCGCATCACCTTCGACGGCTCCATCGTCGACGAGCAGGGGTTCGTCGCCGTGGGCGGCTCCTCCGAGCAGGTCTCCCAGACCCTCAAGGACCGCTTCGCCGCCGACGCCTCCCTCGCCGCCGCGATCAACGCCGCCACCCACGCGCTGGCCAGGGAGAACGGCGAGGAGCGCGAGCTGGAGGCGGCCAACCTGGAGGTCGCCGTCCTGGAGCGGTCCAGGGAGCACCGCAAGTTCCGCCGCATCCAGGGCAGGCGCCTGGTCTCCCTCCTGGAGGAGGGGCGCGGCGGTGCCGCCGCCGGGACCACCACCGAGGACGACGCATAGCAGAAGCGGTGCGGCGCCGCCGAGGCGCCGCACCGGCCGGCGGACGACGCGGCCCCGTCGTCCCGGGCCGACGGTGACGGGAAGTTGGTGAGGCCGCGTGGAACGACGGATCTTCGGGCTGGAGAACGAGTACGGGGTCACGTGCACCTTCCGGGGGCAGCGCCGGCTGTCCCCGGACGAGGTCGCCCGCTACCTCTTCCGGAGGGTGGTCTCCTGGGGGCGCAGCAGCAACGTGTTCCTGCGCAACGGCGCCCGCCTCTACCTGGACGTGGGCAGCCACCCCGAGTACGCCACCCCCGAGTGCGACAGCCTCGTGGACCTGGTGGCGCACGACAAGGCCGGCGAGCGCATCCTGGAGGGGCTGCAGGTCGACGCCGAGCAGCGCCTGCACGAGGAGGGCATCGCCGGGGACATCTACCTGTTCAAGAACAACACCGACTCCGCGGGCAACTCCTACGGCTGCCACGAGAACTACCTCGTGGGGCGGCACGGGGAGTTCGGGCGCCTGGCGGACGTGCTCATCCCCTTCCTGGTCACCCGGCAGATCATCTGCGGGGCCGGCAAGGTCCTGCAGACCCCCCGCGGCGCCCTGTACTGCGTCAGCCAGCGGGCCGAGCACATCTGGGAGGGCGTCTCCTCCGCCACCACCCGCTCCCGGCCGATCATCAACACCCGCGACGAGCCGCACGCGGACGCCGAGCGCTTCCGCCGCCTGCACGTCATCGTCGGCGACTCCAACATGAGCGAGACCACCACCCTGCTCAAGCTGGGCTCCACCGACCTGGTGCTGCGGATGATCGAGGCGGGCGTGGTCATGCGCGACTACACCCTGGAGAACCCCATCCGGGCGATCCGGGAGGTCAGCCACGACATGACCGGCCGCCGCAAGGTGCGCCTGGCCAACGGGCGCGAGGCGGGCGCGCTGGAGATCCAGCGCGAGTACCTGGAGAAGGTGCAGAGCTACGTCGACCGGCACGGCACCGACGCCACCGGCAAGCGGGTCCTGGAGCTGTGGCAGCGCACCCTGGAGGCGGTGGAGTCGCAGAACCTGGAGTCGGTGTCCCGGGAGATCGACTGGGTCGCCAAGTACATGCTGCTGGAGCGCTACCGCGCCAAGCACGACCTGTCCCTGTCCTCGCCCCGGATCGCCCAGCTCGACCTCACCTACCACGACATCCACCGCGACCGCGGCCTGTTCTACCTGATGCAGAACCGCGGCCAGATGGAGCGCGTGGTCGGCGACCTGAAGATCTTCGAGGCCAAGTCGGTCCCCCCGCAGACCACGCGGGCCCGGCTGCGCGGCGAGTTCATCCGCCGCGCCCAGGAGCAGCGCCGCGACTTCACCGTCGACTGGGTGCACCTCAAGCTCAACGACCAGGCGCAGCGCACCGTGCTGTGCAAGGACCCCTTCAAGTCGGTGGACGAGCGGGTGGAGAAGCTCATCGCCGGGATGTGACCGGCCGTCCCGCGGGGCCCCGGAGGCGGAGAACCGCCTCCGGGGCCCCGCCGCGTCGCCCTGCGGTCCCCACCCGGAACGCCCTGTGAGGGTTCCGGATCGGGGACGGGTGACCTTTTGTTACCGATGTTCCGCCTCTGGGGGAGGTGGTGGCGGTCGCGCTTTTCGGTAGTGTGACCCTGTCCCGAGCCGGAAAACAGAGGTAGTGACCCATGCACCGACGTGCCGCCGCCCTCGCGGTGCCCCTGACCGTCATCGCTTTGACGGTCTCAAGCTGCGGAAACATCCCCGAGGAGTGGCGCACGCCCGCCTTCATGCGGATGAACGGCGACCAGCTCGACTCGCGGCTGCCCACCGTCACCGGAGACGTCGGCGAGGAGCCCCGGGTCGACTTCCCCGACATCGAGCCTCCCGAGGAGGAGCTGTCCGGTGTCGTGGACCAGGGTCCGAGCGAGGAGGAGCTGGTCCGCGCCGACGACCTCGTCGTCGCCAACGTCACCCAGTTCCAGTGGACCGGGCCCGGCGAGGGCGAGCCGGTCGAGGGCCAGTCCAGCTACGAGACCGGTGCCCCCGACCTCATCCGCATGGACCAGATGCCCGAGCAGATCAGCTCGGTCCTGGTCAACCAGGCCGTGGGCAGCCGCGCGGTGTACGTCTTCCCGCCGCTGACCGAGGAGGAGCAGGCCCAGGCCGAGGCCATGGGCCAGGCGCCCCAGGTGGGCGCCAGCGTCCTCATCGTCGACATCGTGGACCGCTTCGGCATGGGCTCGGTGGTGCCGGGCGAGCAGACCACCGACGGCGGCGACGGCCTGCCGACCGTGGTCCAGGAGGGCCACAGCGAGCCCACGATCGAGATCCCCGAGGGCGACGCCCCCGAGGAGCTGGAGGTCGTCCCGCTCATCGAGGGCACGGGCGACGAGGTCGAGTCGGGCCAGCAGGTCATCGTCCAGTACACCGGTGTGCGCTGGGAGGCCGACGAGGACGGCGAGCACCCCTCCTTCGACTCCACCTGGAGCCGCGGCGGCGCCCCCTTCGACACCACCATCGGTGCCGGCTCGGTGATCCAGGGCTGGGACGAGGGCATGGTCGGCCAGAAGGTCGGCAGCCGCCTGCTCCTGGTCGTTCCCGGCGACATGGCCTACGGCGAGACCGAGGAGGAGGCGATGGGCGCCCCGGCGGGCACCCTGGTCTTCGTGGTGGACCTCCTGGGCGCGTTCGACAACCCGCCGCCGGCCGAGGAGGAGGCCTCCGAGGGCGCAGAGGACGGCGGCGAGGAGGCCCCCGAGGACGCGGAGGCCTCGGAGGAGCCGACCGAGTAGCCACCGGGCCCCGGTCCCCGTACAGGGGGCGCCCCCGCGGGACACCGCGGGGGCGCCCCCTTCGCGTGGGCGGACACGCAGAGCGGCGGCCGCTTCCGGCCGCCCCGCCGCCGCGCTGCGTAGAGTCGTGCCGAGGTTGGGCCGAGCGGAGGGGGATGCCGTGGTGGACCGGCGGCGCTACTGCTACGTGTCGGGGCTGGGCCTGGGGGTCCCCGCCCTGGAGGAACTGTGCGCCCGGGGGCGCCCGCCGTCACTGGTCGTCTCCTACCCGGCCGAGCTCGCCCACCGCTCCGGCTACGTCGACTACGAGGCCGTCACCCGCCGCCACGGCCTGCCGCACCTGCGCGCCGCCGACCTGGGCTCCGACGAGGTCCGCGACGCCCTCCTGACCCACGGTGCCACCCTGCTGGTCGTCGCCGGGTGGTCCGGCCCGGTCCCCGGCTCCCTGCTGTCGGCGCTCCCGCAGGGCGGGTTCGGCCTGTACCCGGCGCCGCTGCCGGTCGGCCGGGGCCGGGCCCCCATCCCGTGGACGATCCTGCGCGACATGCGCGCCAGCGCCGTCACCCTGCTGCACCTGGACGGCGGCGACGGCACCGGTGACATCGTCGACCAGGCCTGGTTCGACGTCGAACCCGACATCACCGCCACCGGCCTGTACGACCGGGTGGCCCGCCGCCAGGCCGAGCTGCTGACGGCCCGCATCGACGAACTGCTGGCGGGCACCGCGCCCCGGCGGCCCCAGCGCGGGCACGCGTCGGTGTGGCCGCGCCGCCGCCCCAGCGACGGGCGCATCGACTTCACCGCCTCCGGCCGCGACGTGGACCGCCTGGTGCGGGCCCTGGCCCACCCCTACCCGGGCGCCTTCGCGATGTTCGGCGGCAGCCGCATCACCCTGTGCGGGGGAGCGCTGGACGGGAGGGTCCGGGGCGGTGCCCCGGGCGAGGTGGTCGCGGTGGGGACGGGCCGCGCCTGGGGGGTGGCCTGCGGGGACGGGGAGGTGTTCGTGCCGGAGGTGATCCGGGTGGACGAGGGGGTGCGCGCCGACCCGGCGTCCCTGGCCATGTTCCGGGCCGGGGCGTTCTTCGACGAGCCCTCGCCGCACGCCCTCAGCCCGGCCCGCCCGGTCCCGGCGCCCGGCCCGGTCCCCGGCTCCGAACGCCTGTTGAAGGAGGGGCTGGGGTCGGAGCCCGTCCGCTGAGGGCGGGGCCGGACCGCACCGGGAGGGACCTGTGCCGGAGGCGTCAGCCGCGGGCGGCGTGGCGGCCCGCGGCCGCCGCGCTCAGGAACGCCGCCCGGTCCTCCTCCAGCCCCCGGCCCATGGTGGACGGCTTCACCGGCAGCGCCAGCAGCGCCTCCTCCAAACCCTCCACACCGACCTCCACCAGCGTGTGCCGGTCGCCCAGCGGCGCGGCCTGGGCGCGCACCCGCTCCCCGAACACGCCCGGCAGCAGCGGGACCACCACGTCGGCGCGGGCCAGCGCCACCCGCCCGTAGGCCGTCAGGCTGTGGTGGGACACCCCCCGGTGCCGGGGGCGGGGGTCGGCCTCGCTGACCCGCAGCGCCGCCACCGGGCGCCCGCCCAGCACGGCCGCCGCGTTGACCGCCTCGCCGCAGGACACCCCGGAGAACCCCCACGGCGTCCCCGTGCCCAGGTTGCCCGGCCCCTGGCAGACCACCGCGACGTCGGCGCCCAGCACGTGCCGGGCGGCCAGCAGCCCCGAGTGGACCGTCACCGCCTCCAGGTCGCCGCCGAACGCCTGGCCGGTGGTCACGCACCCCGCCAGCAGCCCCTCCTCCCGCAGCACCCCCAGGGTGCGGGAGAACGCGGCGGGCAGCGCCCCGCCGTCGGTCATGACGTTGACGACCCGCGCCCCGGGCCGCTCGTGCAGGATCCCGGCCAGCACCGCGGGCAGGGACGAGTGCAGGTCGGCGACCACCACCGGCATGCCCCCCACCCCGGCCGCGTCGCGCAGTGTCGAGTGGTGCGGCGAGTCCTGCTCGTCGGCGCCCTCGACCACGGCCTGCAGCGGTGTGTACCGCGCCTTGACGAGGTGCCCGGGCCCCTCCCGGTCGGGCGGCAGCCGGTCGGGCAGCGCCACCACCATCGCGTACCCGCCCGTGCCCAACCCGAGGTCCAGGGCCCCGGTGTTGAGCAGTACCGCGTCCCCGGGGCGGGGGTCGCCGACCAGGCCGGTGTAGGCGACCGCCCGGCAGGACGCCTCCCCGCCCGCGCCGTCGGGGACGGCGGCCAGGCACACGCGCACCCCGGGCCAGGAGGGGAGGAGTTCACGGACTTCACCACGGCGCCACCGGATCATGCCAGGCACGGTACCGTCGTTGCCAGACCGGTACGGGGACGACGCGCCCCGCCGCCGGGAGCATTCCACCAGCGGGCGAGAAGAGGGTGCAGGCGATGTCGCGCAGGAAGACGGAACGGCAGTTGAACCTGGTCATCTGCCTGTTGTCCACGCGCCGCCACCTGACGGCCCAGGAGATCCGGCGCACGGTGTACGGATACGCCGAGGCCGAGAGCGAGCAGGCGTTCAAGCGCATGTTCGAGCGGGACAAGCGGGAGCTGCGCGACAGCGGCATCCCCATCCAGGTGGGCACCGGTGACGCGATCAGCGGCGAGGAGGGGTACCGGATCTCCCGGGCCGACTACGAGCTGCCCGAGATCGAGCTCCTGCCCGACGAGGCCGTGGTCCTCGGCCTGGCCGCCCGGGCCTGGCGGCACGCCTCCCTGGGCGAGGCCGCGGCCAACGCCCTGTTCAAACTGCGCTCGGCCGGTGTGCCGGTGGACACCGAGGCCGCCCCGGGCCTGACCCCGGCCATGCGCACCGACGAGCCCGCGTTCGGGCCGGTGTGGCAGGCGGTGCGCGACCGGCGGCCCATCGCCTTCGACTACCGCAAGCCCGGCCAGTCCGCGCCCGAGCGGCGCGAGATCGAGCCGTGGGGCATCGTCAACCTGCGCGGGCACTGGTACGTGGTGGGCCACGACCGGCGGCGCGACGCCCGCCGGGTGTTCCGCCTGGGCCGTATCCGCGGCGAGGTGGAGGTCCTGCGCGGCGGTCCCGACGTGGTCGTCCCCGAGGGGGTGGACCTGCGGTCGGTGGCGGCCGGGCACCGGGCCGAGCCGGAGGCGACCGCCACCGTCCGGGTGCGCCCCGACACCGCCCACGCCCTGCGGCGCGGGGCGCTGCGCGCGGTGCCGGGTGAGCGCGAGGGCGCCGACGGCGGCTGGGACGTCCTCACCGTCCCCTACGTCGACGTCCCCGACCTGGTCGAGCACGTCGCCTCCTACGGCGCCAACGCCGTCATCGTCGAACCCGCCGAGGCCAGGGCCGCCGTGGTCGAGCACCTGTCGGCGATCGCGGACGCCGCCCCGTCCCCCCGGGACCCGGCCCCGGCCGCCCCGGTGGCGGAGGACAGCGGTCCGGCCCGCGGGCCCCGCTCCGCCGACCAGCTGCGCCGCCTGCTCATGCTCGTGCCCTACGCCCTGGGCCGGGACGTGCGGGTGCCGGAGGTGGCCGCGCACTTCGGCCTCACCGAGAAGCAGGTGGTCGCCGACCTGAGCCTGCTGTGGATGTGCGGCCTGCCCGGGTACACCCCCGGCGACCTCATCGACGTGGACCTGGACGCGGCCAAGGAGACCGGCGAGATCATCATCGCCAACGCCGAGACGCTGGCCCAGCCGCTGCGGCTGACCGCCGACGAGGCAGCCAGCCTGGTGGTGGGCCTGTCGCTGCTGGAGGCGCTGCCCGAGGCCGAGGGGCTGGAGACGGGCGCCCTCAAGCGGGTCTCGGAGAAGCTGCGCACGGCCGCGGGCACCGCCCTGGGCTCCCTGGCCGACTCGGTACAGGTGCGCCTGGAGGACTCCGGCGACGCGCAGGTCGAGCAGACCCGGCGGCGCTGCGCCCAGGCCCTGGAGTCGGGCCAGCGCCTGCACCTGCGCTACCTGTCGGGGTACCTGGACCAGGTCACCGAGCGCGAGGTGGACCCCATGGGCCTGGTCGTCCAGGACGGCCACACCTTCCTGGAGGGGTACTGCCGGCTGCGCGAGGACGTGCGCCTGTTCCGGCTGGACCGGGTGCTGGAGCTCACCGTCCTGCCCTACCCGGCGGAGGTCCCCGAGGGGGTGGGCCGCCGCGACCTGTCCGGGGGGCTGCTCCAGCTCTCCGACCGGGACGCGCTGGTCACCCTGGACCTGGAGTCCCCCGCCCGGTGGGTCACCGAGGACTACGTGTGCGAGTCGGTGACGGAGCTGCCCGGGGGAGGGGTCCGGGCCGTGCTGCGCACCCCGGCGCCCGCCTGGGTGGTGCGGCTGGCCCTGCGGCTGGGCCCGCGCGGGCGGATCGCCGCCCCCGAGGCGCTGGCCGGGCAGGCGCGGGCGGAGGCGCGCCGCACCCTGGAGCTCTACCGCTCCGAGTGAGCCCGCCGGGGAGCGGCCGAGACCGATTCGTCTCCTGAGTGAGCCACGGTTGTTCACCCGGGGTCCGGGTGTAGGCCGGACCGGAGGGGATAAGGTACAAGCGTGATCGTCCTGACTGTCCTGTTCGGTGCGTTTCTCGCGGGAGTCGTCCTCATCGGTGCCCTCGCGCTGAGGGTGCGCCGGGCTGCGGACGCGCTGGCCCGACAGGTGGCGCGGGCGTCGGGCGAGCACCGGACCGAGGGGGCGCCGGCGCTCCCCCTCCGCCGTGGCGGGGACGGGTGAGCACCCCGTGTCCGGTGCGCGTACCATCGAAGGCGCCTGGTCGCGCCGCGAAAGGAAGTGAGAAGGATGGGTATCGGGGCACGTGAGATCCTGATCCTCCTGGTGATCGCACTGCTGCTGTTCGGGGCCAAGAAGCTCCCGGACCTGGCCCGCTCCCTGGGCCGCAGTGCGCGCATCCTCAAGGCCGAGAGCAAGGGCCTGGTGGAGACCGAGGACGAGCAGAACCAGCAGGCGCAGCCGCAGAACCAGCAGCCGCAGGCCCCGGCGCAGCCGCAGCCCGCGCCCCAGCCGCAGCAGCCGCAGGCCTCCTACCCGCAGCTGCCGCCCGGCCAGCGCATCGTCAACGAGGCCGGCGAGCCCCAGCCCTACAACAACCAGCAGTAGCGGCGGGCCCGTACGGCCCGCCGGGCCGCGGTGGCCGGACGCGGTGCCGGTGCGCCGCGCCTTCGCCGACGGCCGCGCCGCAGGGCGCGCGGCCCCGATGGAGAGAAGAGTGACCACAGGATGAGGGCCCCACGCCGGGCGGCCAACCCGGACGCCCGGATGCCGCTCATGGAGCACCTGCGCGAGCTGCGCGGCCGCGTGGTGAAGGCGGCGATCGCGCTCGCCCTCGGTTGCGTCGTCGGCTACCTCGCCTACGACTACGTGTGGGAGTTCCTCAAGGCCCCGTACTGCTCGCTTCCGGAGTCCAAGGTCGCGGCCCAGGACGGCTGCTCCCTGATCGTCACCGGCCCCTTCGACGCGTTCTTCGTCGCGTTCAAGGTGTGGCTGTTCGTCGGCGCGATCGTCTCGGCGCCCTTCTGGCTCTACCAGCTGTGGGCGTTCGTCGCCCCCGCGCTGCACACCCGGGAGAAGCGTTACGCCTACATCTTCGCCCCGCTGGCGGGAGTGCTGTTCATCGCGGGCGCCGCGCTGGCGTACTTCATCACGTCCTACGCGCTGCAGGTCCTGTTCGGCTTCCTGCCCGACGACGCCGAACCCTTCCTCACCATCGGCGAGTACCTGAGCTACATGCTCATCATGATGACGATGTTCGGCCTGGGCTTCGTGCTGCCGCTGCTGATCGCGCTGCTCAACATCATCGGGGTCCTGCCGCACGCCGCCATCGCCAAGTGGCGCCGGGTCATCATCTTCTCCTCGGTCGTCCTCGCCGCCGTGGTCACCCCGGCCGAGCCGATCTCCATGCTCGCGCTGGCCGTCCCGCTGGTGCTCCTGTTCGAGGTGGCCGAGCTCTTCGCGTTCCTCAACGACCGCCGCAGGAAGCGCCACGACCCCTACGGCGACCTGTCCGACGACGAGGCCTCCGAACTGGACGACACCCCCTCCTCCCTGGACGATCCGGACCTGGAGGAGGAAGCGGGCAAGCGCTCCTGAGCCCCTTCCGCACGCGCTAGGGTCGGCGTCGGGGGCCGCCGGGCCCCCGGCGCCGACCGGCCTTCCGCCCCGGCCGGCGTCCCCGGCCGTGTGAAGAGGACATCGATGAGCGAGCAGACCGAGACCAAGCGGGAGCTCCCGCCGGAGGCCATGGGCAACGAGAAGTGGCACGACACCACCGACGCGGTGTGGATGCGCTCCTCCCTGTCCAACCCCGACTCGGAGGCGATCGTGGAGGTCGCCACCTTCGACGACGGCTTCCGCGCGGTCCGCGACGGGAAGTCCCCGGAGAAGGGCACCCTGTTCTTCACCCCCGCGGAGTGGGAGGCGTTCGTCCTGGGCGCCCGGGACGGCGAGTTCGACATCCCGGAGGAGTACCTCACCGAGGAGGAGGCGAGGATCCAGCGCGGCGAGGTCGACGTGGAGGTCGGGTGGGTGCCCTCCCCGCTCAACAGCCCCCGGGCGATGGAGGAGTACCATCGCCGTCAGCGCGAGGAGGCCGCCGCGGCCGGCCAGGAGACCGACGCCTCCTGAACCGTCCGCGCACACCCGGGCGCGCGGGTGTGCGGGCGTCCCCGCGCCGTCCGTACACCCTCCCCGCCCCCGGGTAGCGAAGGACCCCCCATGCCCTCCCCTGACATCGCCCTGCTGGTCAACCCCAGGTCCGGCCGGCGCCGCGCCGCCGTCACCGCCGTCCGCCTCAAGGAGGCTCTGCGGGAGGCCGGGGCGCGCGTCCACGTCTACAGCGGCGGGTCGGCCGCCGACAGCCGCCGCCTGGCCCGCCTGGCCGCCGCCGACCGCCCGCACGCCCTGGTCGCCGTGGGCGGCGACGGGCTGGTCCACCAGGCCCTGCAGGGCGTGGTCGGCACCGGGGTGCCCCTGGCCGTGGTGCCCACCGGCACCGGCAACGACATCGCCCGGGCCTTCGGCCGCCCGCGCGGGTCGCTGCGCGACGTGGCCGCCGCCATCCTGCGCGGACGCACCCGCTCGGTCGACTGCGTGCGGGTGAAGCTGGCCGACGGGACCCGCCGCCACTTCCTCAGCGTGCTCGCCTGCGGGTTCGACGCGCGCGTCAACGAGCGGGTCAACGGGTTCCGGTTCAAGATCGGCCGGGCCGGATACCTGGCGGGCGTCGTCGCCGAACTGGGGTCCTTCAGGGCCGCCCGCTACGAGATCGACGTCGACGGCCGGGTCGTGGACGAGCCGGGCATGCTCGTCGCCGTCGGCAACACCTCCTCCTACGGCGGCGGCATGAGGGTGTGCGCCGCCGCCGAGCCCGACGACGGCCTCATCGACGTGGTCTTCGGCCGGGAGACTCCGCTGGCCCGCTTCCTGCTCCTGTTCCCCCTGGTCTTCACCGGCGGGCACCTCGACCGGCCCGAGATCATCGTCGAACGCGGACGCACCGTGACCATCCGGGCCGAGGGCGTGCCCGTCTACGCGGACGGCGAACGGCTGGGAGAACCGCCGCTGGTGTGCGAAGTGGTGCCGAAGTCGGTCGAGATGTTGGAGCTGACCTCATAGGCTGGGAGCCATATGAGTAGTCACGCTGAGCGGTACGCCGCCTTCCGTCGGCGCCAGGGCGCCTCCAGCCCCGCCATCGAGGCGTTCCAGGGGCTGTACGGGTTCGACTTCGACCCGTTCCAGGTCCGGGCCTGCAAGGCCCTGGAGAACGGCCACGGGGTGCTGGTGGCCGCCCCGACCGGCTCGGGCAAGACGGTGGTCGGCGAGTTCGCCGTCCACCTGGCCCTGGCCGAGGGCACCAAGTGCTTCTACACCACGCCCATCAAGGCGCTGTCCAACCAGAAGTTCAACGACCTGGTGGCGCGCTACGGTGCCGACCGGGTCGGCCTGCTGACCGGCGACAACAGCGTCAACGGGGACGCCCCGGTGGTCGTGATGACCACCGAGGTGCTGCGCAACATGCTCTACGAGGGGTCGGCGACCCTCGGCGGGCTCGCCTACGTGGTGATGGACGAGGTCCACTACCTCGCCGACCGGTTCCGCGGCGCGGTCTGGGAGGAGGTGATCATCCACCTTCCGGAGTCGGTGCGCATGGTCGCCCTCTCGGCCACCGTCTCCAACGCCGAGGAGTTCGGCGACTGGTTGCAGCAGGTGCGCGGCGACACCACCGTCATCGTCGACGAGAAGCGCCCCGTCCCGCTGTGGCAGCACGTCATGGTGGGCGACCGCATCCACGACCTGTTCGTCGACCTGGACGGCGCGGAGGAGGCCGGCACCGCGGACGGCGACTCCGGTGAGGAGGGCGGGGAGCGGGGCCGGGACCGCCGCGGCGGCAAGAAGCGCAAACGCGACCGCGGCTGGCAGCCCCGGGAGATCCACGTGGGCGGGCGGACGCTGCGGATCAACCCGCGGCTGTCGCGCATCGCCGAGGAGGACTCCCGGCTGACCCAGCTGGCCCACCGCAGGCGGCACCCGCAGTCGCGCTCGCGCGGGAAGGTGCGCCCGCGGAGCCGGTTCGCGCCGCCCTCGCGCCCCGCGATCATCGAGGAGCTCGACGACCTGGGGCTGCTGCCCGCCATCACGTTCATCTTCAGCCGGGCCGGGTGCGACGACGCCGTCCGCCAGTGCCTGTCCTCGGGGCTGGTCCTGACCACCCCCGAGGAGGCCGAGGTCATCCGCGAGTACGCGGAGACGCGCTGCGCGGACATCCCCGGCGCGGACCTGGCCGTCCTGGGGTTCGACCAGTGGCTGCGCGCCCTGGAGTGCGGCATCGCCGCCCACCACGCGGGGATGCTGCCCACGTTCAAGGAGATCGTCGAGCACCTGTTCTCACGCGGGCTGATCCGCGCGGTGTTCGCCACCGAGACCCTGGCGCTGGGCATCAACATGCCGGCCCGCACCGTGGTCATCGAGAAGATCGACAAGTGGAACGGCGAGGCCCACGTCCAGCTCACCCCCGGCGAGTACACGCAGCTCACCGGGCGGGCCGGGCGGCGCGGCATCGACGTGGAGGGGCACGCGGTCGTCGTCTGGCAGGCGGGCAGCGACCCCGAGACCATCGCCGGGCTGGCGGGCACCCGCACCTACCCGCTCAACTCCAGCTTCCAGCCCTCCTACAACATGGCCGTCAACCTCGTCGGCCAGGTGGGGCGGCGGCGCAGCCGCACGATGCTGGAGGAGTCCTTCGCCCAGTTCCAGGCCGACCGCGCGGTGGTGGGCCTGGTCAGGCAGCTGCGCAAGCACGAGGAGGCGCTGGAGGGGTACGCGGCGTCCGCCGAGTGCCACCTGGGCGACTTCATGGAGTACGCCCGGCTGCGGCGGGAGCTGAGCGACCGCGAGGCGATGCTGTCCAAGAGCCGCTCGGTGCGGCGGCGGGAGGAGGCGCTGGAGAGCCTGGAGCGGCTCCGCCCGGGCGACATCATCCGCATCCCCGCGGGCCGCCACACGGGGCACGCCGTCGTACTGGACCCGGGGCTGCGCCACGACCTGCCCGCGCCGCTGGTGCTCACCGTGGACAAGCAGGTCAAGCGGATCAACGCCACGGACTTCCCGGTGCCGGTGCACCCCTCGGGGCGGATGCGCATCCCCAAGTCGTTCTCGGCCAAGTCGCCGCGCTCGCGCCAGGACCTGGCCTCCACGCTGCGCAACAAGCTCCAGGAGCAGGGGACCGACCCCGTCTACGAGCGGGCGCCGCGCAACACGGGGGAGGACTCCGAGGTGCTCCGGCTGCGCGCCGCGCTGCGCGAGCACCCCTGCCACGGGTGCGCCGAACGGGAGGACCACGCCCGCTGGGCGGAGCGCTACCACCGGCTCCAGCGCGAGACGGAGTCGCTGCGCCGCCGGGTGGAGGGCCGCTCGCACGTCATCGCCCGCACCTTCGACCGGGTGTGCGGGGTGCTGGAGGACCTGGGGTACCTGGACGGCGACGACGTCTCCGACGACGGGGCGCGCCTGGCCAAGGTGTACTCGGAGCTGGACCTGCTGGTCGCCGAGTGCCTGCGCCGGGGGCTGTGGAAGGACCTGACCCCTGTGGAGCTGGCGTCCTGCGCGGCGTCCCTGGTCTACGAGGCGCGCCGCAACGAGGAGGCCTACCCCCGGCTGCCCGGCGGCCGGGTGGACGACACCCTGGCCGAGATGGTGCGGCTGTGGGGGGAGCTGAACGAGGTGGAGGCCCGCCACCGGGTGACCTTCCTGCGCCGCCCCGACCTGGGGTTCGTGTGGACGGCGCACCGGTGGGCGCGCGGGGACCGGCTGGACGCGATCCTGCGCCAGGCCGACATGCCCGCGGGCGACTTCGTGCGCACCGCCAAGATGCTGGTGGACATGCTCGGCCAGATCGCCGGGGCCACCGGCGACGAGGGTGTGCGCTCCACCGCCCGCAAGGCCACCGACCTGGTGCGCCGCGGCGTGGTCGCCTACTCCTCCCTCACCTAGGGTCTGTTTTTCGAGTGCCGTCCTGTTCCGCGGGGGGTGTGTGAGGCGCCGGCGGGGTTCTGGAGGCCCGGAGGGGATGTCCGAGGAACGAGGACGTTCCCGTAGGGCCGAAGGTTCCCGCCTTCCGGGGGCGCCGAACGCGAACCGAAGCGGAGCGGAGGTTCAAAAGAACACAGCCCAGGGCGCCCTGTCCCCGCGCCGTCCGCCGCCGGGCGGCGCGGGACCCGAGCCACGGCGGTCAGCGGTGCGGCGGGGGGATCTCGCCGGAGCCGCGGACGATGAGGGAGGTGGGCACCCGCTCCTCCCGGGGCGGGGAGGTGTCGCCCGCGATGCGCTCGAACAGGCGGCGCACCGCGAGCCCGCCGATGCCCGTCACGTCCTGGGCGACCACCGTCACCCGGGGGGTCAGCAGGTCGGCCATCGGGAAGTCGTCGAAGCCCACCACCGCGACCTCGCGGTGCAGGCCGCGGGCCTGGAGGGCCCGGATGGCCCCGATCGTCACCAGGTTCTGCGCCGTGAACAGGGCGGTGGGCGGGTCGCCGGAGTCCAGCAGGGCCGCCACCGCCCGGCCGGCGCTCTCCTGGTCGGGCAGGTCCCACACCACGCGGCCGGGGCGCTCGGGCAGCCCCCGCTCCGCCAGCGCGGCCCGGTACCCGGCCAGGCGCTCGACCACGGTGCTGATGCGGTGCTCGTCGCCCAGGAACGCGATCTCGGTGTGCCCGTGGTCGGCCAGGTGCAGCACCGCCTCCCTCGCCCCCTCGGCGTTGGTGGCCAGCACCGCGTCGGCGGCCAGGCCGCGCGGGGGCCGGTCGGCGAACACCACCGGGGTCCCGTTGCGGACCTCCCGGTGCAGGTAGCCGTGGTCCGGCCCGGACGGGACCAGCAGGATGCCGTCCACCCGGTGCAGGGTGGCCGCGCGCACCAGCTCCATCTCCCGCTGCGGGTCCTCGTCGAGGCTGCCCGCGAACACCAGGGTGCCGTGTTCGCGCGCCGCGTCCTCCACGGCCCGGCTCAGCGTGGCCGAGAACGGGTTGGCGACGTCCTCCAGCAGCAGGGCGATCTGGCGGGTGGCCCCGTCGGTGCGGCGCAGGCTGCTGGCCGCCAGGTTGGGCTGGAAGTCCAGCCGGGCGATGGCCCGGGTGACGCGGTCGCGCAGTTCCTCGGAGACCGAGGGCACGCCGTTGATGACGCGCGAGACGGTCTTGATGCTCACCCCGGACAGGGCGGCGACGTCGCGCATGGTGGCCCTGCGCACCGGTTCGGACGCGGCCCGAGGGCCGCCGCTGTGGTTCACCGACACCCGCATCTTCTCTTCTCACGACGACCGGACCGAGCCTCGGACGCCGTCACGCGACCGGAGCGGTCCCATTGTTCCGCAGGCTCCGGGCGGCGGCCGGGAACAGGGGGCCCGAAAGGGGCGTTGGGCGCGATGGGCACCCCCGTGGTCGAAAGCGGTCGGGGCGGAGTCCATCATGGAGGGGCACGGGACCCCGCGAGGGGCCTGTAGTCCGCAAGACACCTGAAACGAGGACCGAGCAGTGCTGCGCACCCTCATCAACGGCAAGATCCACCGCGCCACCGTCACCCAGGCCGACCTGCACTACGTGGGCTCGGTGACCATCGACGCCGACCTGCTGGACGCCGCCGACATCGTCGACGGCGAGCAGGTCCACATCGTCGACATCGACAACGGCGCACGGCTCGTCACCTACGCGATCACCGGCGAGCGCGGCAGCGGCGTCATCGGGATCAACGGCGCGGCAGCCCGCCTGGTCAGCCCCGGCGACCTGGTCATCATCATCTCCTACGCGCAGATGACCGAGGCCGAGCGCGCCGAGCACGTCCCGCACATCGTGCACGTGGACCGGGACAACAGGATCGTGGCGCTGGGCGCCGACCCCGCCGAGCCGGTCCCCGGCGACCCGGAGCTCGTCTCCGGCCGCTGACCTGTGTTCCGCGGTCCTCCGCTCCGCCCTGTCCGCACCCGGCTCGGCGTCCCCGGGAGGACCTCCGGCCGCGGCCCCCCGGAGGGCCGCTCCTCCACGGCCTGCGGGACCCCGTCGGCGCCCAGCGGTCACCGGGCGCCCGCGCGCACGGACGCGCGGGCGCCGTCGTGTCCGAAAAGGGCCGAAAATCCCGGGCTCGTGGCCGGTTCCGGTCTGGTCGGCGGGGTCGGCGCCGGGTACACCCCGGGGCGGAATGGACGACACGCGGGACGCCGAGCAGCGTCGCATCGCCGAGCACATCCAGTGGCAGAAGCAGGGTGCCTGGGTCGTGCTCTGGGGCGTCCACACCCGCCGCTACTGGGCGTTCGCCTGCTGGCCGGTGGTCCCCGACCAGGGCGTGGTGATCAGCGCGGTCGATCCCGACGACCTCTACTCGGGGATGCGCCAGGTCGAGCGCGAGCACGACTACCTCGGCTGGCGGCACCGCCGCCGCTGAGGTGTCCGGAACCGTATGTATTCCGACATGGCGGACAATGTGCACTCGACGTTACGATTCCCCCGTTGACCGGATGAATCTGAGAGTAGGTCGCGTGTCCACTCATGCCGTTCCCGGCGTCCTGCCGGAGGAGACGCGCCTGCGCCTTCAGCGCCGTACCGTCGCGGCTCTCATGCTCACCCAGGTGGTGGGCGGCGTCGGCATGGGCGCGATGATCGCGGTGGGTTCGCTCATCGCCCTGGACCTCACCGGTTCCGACGCCTGGTCGGGCATGGCCACCACCATGATCACCCTGGGCGCCGCCGTGTTCGCGCTGCCGCTGGCCTCGCTGGCGTCCAGCCGCGGCCGCCGCCCCGGCCTGGGGCTGGGCTGGGCGATGGGCGCGGTCGGCGGACTCGTCGTCATCGCCGCCACCGTGTCCGGCCTGTTCCCGCTGTTCCTGCTGGGCATGGGCCTCATCGGAGCCGGGACCGCCACCAACCTCCAGGCCCGCCACGCCGCCGCCGACCTGTCCTCGGACCGCAGCCGGGGCCGCGACCTGTCCCTGGTGGTGTGGGCGACCACCGTCGGTTCGGTGCTGGGACCCAACCTCACCGGCCCCGGCGGCCGGGTCGCCGCCCTGGTCGGCCTGCCCGAGCTGCTCGGACCGGTGCTGTTCACCACCACCGGGTTCGTCCTGGGCGCCCTGCTCACCTTCGCGCTGCTGCGCCCGGACCCGCTGCTCACCGCCGTCCGCGCCGCGGCCGCGGCCTCGGCCGACCCCGCGGCGCCGGCCCCGTCGAAGCCGTCGGTGGGCGCGGTCCTGAAGGCCGTGGCAGCCTCCCCCGGCGCGCTGCTGGCCGTGGTCGGCATCGTCTGCGCCCACACGGTGATGGTCGCGGTCATGACCATGACGCCGGTGCACATGTCGCACCACGGTGCCGCCCTGACCGTGATCGGCCTGACCATCTCACTGCACATCGCGGGCATGTACGCGCTCTCCCCGGTGGTGGGCTGGCTCAGCGACCGCCTGGGCCGGGTCCCGGTGCTGCTGACCGGACAGGCGGTGCTGCTGGCGGCGACCGCGGTCGCGGGCACCGCCGGGCACGACGAGGCGCGGGTGGCCCTGGGCCTGTTCCTGCTGGGCCTGGGCTGGTCGTTCAGCCTGGTGTCGGGCACCGCGCTGCTCGCCGGGTCCCTGGAGGTCGGCGTGCGCCCCCGCGCCCAGGGGGTCAGCGACCTGCTGATGAACCTGGGCGGGGCCGCGGCGGGCGGCCTGTCCGGGGCGGTCCTGGCCCAGACGGGCTTCGGCGGCCTCAACCTGTTCGCCGCGCTGTTCACCGTCCCGGTGTTCGTGCTCGCGCTGCGCGCGGCGCGCGCGGGCCGCTGAAGAACATCCCGGCCTTTACCGGAAACGCCCCATCGGTTCCTTTGGTCCCCGGGTCCGCGCGGTTACCGTGCAGATCTGGGGCGCCCACCGCCCTCGGTGGGCCGACGCCACTGGAGGGGTGTTCTCACGTGACCGATCGGGAACCCGAGGAAGGGCCGCAGCAGCGGCCGCAGGAACCGCCGGGCGACCCGGTGAACCACCACCCGCCGGAGGAGTGGCGGCCCGGGGACCCCGAGGACCCCATGGAGGGCGGGCCGCAGCCGCCGGGCGAGCCCCCGCACGCCTTCCCCCACCGCGGGGAAGCGTCCCTGGACCGGCCGGGGCCGCCGGAGGAGGGCGGCCACCTGCCGCCCCCGCCCGGTCCGAACTGGGCTCCGCCGCCCCTGGGGGACCAGGGAACGGGTGCCGGGCCCGGGGGGCCGCGACAGCCGCCGCAGGGCCCTCCGCCGGGCGGCCCGCCCATGAGCCCGCCGCCCGGCGGCCACCCCACGGGTGCGCCGCCCGAGCCTGTGGGCGGGGAGCTCTCGGAGGGGCCCAGCGGTCCCGCCCAGGCGGGGTACGAGCACGCCGGATACGCACCCGGCTACGGGGAGGCGGACGCGCCGGGCGCGGGCGCGGGCAGCCACCCGGGGCCGCCGTACCGGGGCGGGGCGCAGCCCGGACCGGGGCACGGGGGGCAGGGCGCGCCGTCCGACCCCGGCTCCGCCTACGGGGCGGGCTACGGGGCGGCGGGCGGGGGGCCGCCCGGCGGCCACGGGGCGCAGGCGGTGTACGGGCAGCCGCAGGAGAGCCGGACCCGCTGGGGCAGGATCCTCGGCATCGGCTGCGGTGTGCTCCTGCTCCTGCTCCTGGTCGGCGGCGGCTGCACCGCCGTCGGCCTGTTCATGGCGCAGAGCCGCCCGCCGACGATGGGCGCGCCCGGGACGGACGACTCCGGGCCCCTGCGGTACGAGGAGGAGCCGGTCGAGGCGGAGGTGACGGCAGGGCGCACCGAGTTCGAGCCGGGGCCGCTGTACACCTCGGGGGACTACACCAGCGTCGACGTGTCGGTGCGCAACGAGGGGGAGGGCTCCCTGGACGTCAACCCCCTGTACTTCAGCGTCATCGACGCCTCCGGGGCGCTGCACAGCACCGCCGAGGCGATCGGGATGGACGCGCGGGAGCTGGACGCGGGCACCCTCGTCCCGGGGCAGAGCACGTCCGGGGTGATCACCGTGCAGGGGCTGGTGGAGGCCGACCGCGTCGTGTTCGAGCCGTACTACGGGGAGCCGGTGGAGAGCCCGGTGCTGTGACCGGCCCCGCCGGTGCGCGGAGTCCGGTACCGGGCGGTGCCGGACCCCGGCGGGTCAGGGGGCCAGCGCCGGGTCGCGCAGCCACTCCGCCAGGCTCTCCCGGCGGTCGGCGTCGCACTTGAGCGGGCACGTGGTGCAGTACCCGTGGTCGGGATCGCCCTTGTAGTCGAAGCAGCAGGTGCCGCGCACCGCCCAGGTCCCCTGCGGGTGGCCGGGGGCGAAGGGGAACAGCCGGGGGCTCCTGCGGGTGACGGCGCCGGCCGCCACCACGGCGTCGGCCAGCCGCCCGGCCAGCTCCCAGGCGGCCTCGGCGTCCCGGGCCAGGTAGCGGGCCGGGTTGAGCATGTAGAAGTGCAGGGTGTCGAGGATCCAGCCCCACAGGGTGCGACCGCCCGCCCGCGAGTGCTCGTGCAGGGCGTCGACGAGGGGCCCGAACGTCGCGAACAGGGCCCGGCCGGCCAGTGCGACCTGTTCGTCGGTGTCGCGGGCCGTCACGGTTCCGGGCAGGCCCGCCGCCGGGTCGCCCGGCAGGACCGCGAAGCAGGTGTCCACCGAGACCGGGGTGCCGAACCGGGCGGCGGCGGTGTCCCAGGGCAGGTACAGCGCGTCGGGGTCGAGCAGGGGGGCGCGGCCGGTCAGGTACAGCGACGCCGACACCATGAAGATCGGCTCGCGCAGGGTGACCCGCAGGAAGTTGGTGGCGGCGGGCAGCCGGTGGCCCGGACCGTGCTCGGTGCGGAGCTTGTCGAACAGGACCGGTACCCAGCCGTCGGCGGCCAGGGCGGAGACGGGGTGCCACTGCACGGTCCCGGTGGGGCGCTCGCGCAGCTCCGCGGCGGTGAGCAGCTCGGGGAGCGGCGAGAAGCGCAGGGGCGCGCAGGCGTCGCGGAGGGCCTCGAGCGGATCAGGGGTCACCTGGGTCACCGTGTGGAACCTGCCCTTCGTCGCAGCGGAGCCGTCGTGTCCGGCGGTCGCGGTCGCAGGACGCCGGTGGGGCGGGTGGAACGTCTGCGCCTCGTTAAGTGAGGCTACCCTAATGACGGATCACCCCGCAATGATCCCCGCTGTGATCGGAATCCTTCCCCGGACGGGGAAGCCGCAGGTCGCGGCCGGTCCAAGGTTTCGTCCGGGTTCGCCCGGGACGTCCGCGGGGGTGCGCCGGGGCCGGGGCGCACCCGGGTCAGGCGGCGGCCTGCCGGCGGCTCCGGCGCGGCCTGCGGTACTTGATCCACCACTCGACGAACAGCAGCGGTACCACCCAGGACAGGAAGCTCGAGGCCGGGGCGACCGCCATGGCGATGGCCTGCTCGTCGTCCGGGATGGTCCCGGCCTGCACCTGTACGAGCACGAAGGGGATCAGCAGGGCGATGACGACCCGGTTGAACGCGATGCCGTAGATGAGGGCGAAGCTGCGCAGCATCCACTCGCGGTGGTGGGCGAACCTCCTGCGGCGGGCCATCACGTAGCCCAGGACGGTGAAGGTCAGCCACAGCAACGCCCAGATGGTGTTGCTGACCTGGGTGCCGAACCCGGTGCTGCTGAATGGCGCGATGAGCAGCGCCGGGATCCCGACCAGGGGGATCCCCGCCAGGACGTAGGTCCGGCCGCTCCAGCGGTGCACGGCCGGGTACCGCGTGCGCAGCCAGGGCCACACCTGGAGGATCACCAGCAGGGTCAGCAGGGTGCCGCCGAAGATGTGCGTGAGCATCACCGGGAAGTACCAGGCGGGGGTCTCCGGGACGGGCAGGCGGGCGTCGGCGGGGTCGAGGGAGAGGTAGGGCGGTACGGAGTAGAGTAGGAAGGTGAGGCTGAACAGGGCCAGCGGCAGGATCCAGGGCCGCTGCCACCAGCGGACGGGAGCCGGGGCCGGCCGGGGCCGCGGTGCGGTGGTCGTGGCGGGGGGCGCCATGGGGGTCCTCCTTCGGGTCGTGGGGGCGGGTCGGCGGCCGGGCGGGTCCGTCGGCCCCGCGGGTCGGGGCCCGGTCCGGCCGGGTGGTGCGGTGGCGGGTCCGCCACGAGTCTGGTCGCGGCGGCGGACGGGCACGAGGGTGCGCCCACCCGGCCGCGGGTGGTGCTGCGCCTCCCCTTGGGGGAGACGGTTCCCGGCGGCCGGTGGTGCGCACACCACCGGTGGCCGGAAGCGGCCGGGTCAGCGGCTCAGGGAGCGGAAGCGGCGCGCCGCCAGCGGGGCGCAGACGGCGAGCAGGACGGCGGGCAGGCCCACGGCCAGGAGTCCGGCGTGGTCGGCGGGCCAGGATCCGGCGGGCACGCCCGCGTTGCCGAAGAGGTCGCGCAGGGTGGAGACGACCGCCGACAGCGGGTTCCACTCGGCGACGGGCGCCAGCCAGGAGGGCATGGCCTCCGCGGGCAGGAAGGCGGTCGAGAGCATGGTGAGCGGGAAGGCCAGCGGGTAGACGATCATGCTCGACGCGTCCGGGTCGGGCATCAGCAATCCCATGAGCACTCCCAGCCACACCAGGGACAGCCGGAAGAACAGCAGCAGTCCGATCGCCAGCGCGGCGCCGGCGAGCCCGTTCTCGGCCCGCCAGCCCAGCAGCAGGCCCACCGGGACCAGGAGCGCCACCTCCAGGCAGGCGCGCACCATGTCGGCCGCGGTGCGGGCGGTGAGCAGGGACACCGGCGACATGGGCATGGACCGGAAGCGGCCCATCACCTCGCGGGACGCGTCGCGGGCCATGCCCGAGGCGCTCCCGGCCACGCCGTAGACCATGACCATCGCCAGCATCGCCGGGATGAGGAACTCGCGGTAGTTCCCGGCCGCGTGCCCGGACATGACCTCGTCGAAGAGGAAGCCGAACAGCAGGACCATCACGACGGGCATGACCAGGGCGATGGCCGGCTCGAAGGGGTCGCGCACCATGTGCAGGAGGTTGCGGCGGGTCAGGACCAGGGTGTCGGACAGGGCCTTGCCGGGGCGGGCGGCGGGCGGTCCCGCCGGGGCGGTCCCGGTGCCGGGGGCGGCGTCGGGGAGGACGTTCATCGTGGATCACTCCGGAAGGGGTCGCGGGTGGCCGGGGGTTCAGGCGGCGGGCCGGGAGGCGTCGGTGCCGTGTCCGGTCAGGGACAGGAACACCTCGTCGAGGCTGGGCCTGCGCACCCCGATGTCGGCGATGGCCGGGGCCGAGCCCTCCAGGGCGCGTACGGCCCCGGTGAGGGCCGCCATGCGGTCGGGGGCGGGCAGGCTGACGCGCTGCTCCTCGCGGTGCACGGTGGCGGGCGCGGCCAGGGCGGCGCCCAGCAGGCCGGCCACGGCGGACAGGTCGGCGGGGTCGCGCACGACCACGTCGATGCGGTCGCCGCCCACCCGGGAGCGCAGCGCGTCGGGGGTGCCCTCGGCGATGGTGCGCCCGTGGTCGATGACGGCGACGGTGTCGGCGAGCCGGTCGGCCTCCTCCAGGTACTGGGTGGTGAGCACGACGGTGGTCCCGGCCTCGACCAGGGCCCGCACCGACTCCCACACCCCCAGCCGGCTGCGCGGGTCCAGGCCGGTGGTGGGCTCGTCGAGGAAGAGCACCCGCGGGCGCTGGATGAGGCTGACGGCCAGGTCCAGGCGGCGGCGCATCCCGCCGGAGTAGCCGTCCGAGCGGCGGTCGGCGGCGTCGGTGAGGTCGAAGTGCTCCAGCAGCTCCTCGGCCCGCGTGCGGGCGGCGCCCGGTCCCAGGCCGTAGAGGCGGGAGAACATCACGAGGTTCTCCCGGCCGGTGAGCAGTTCGTCGACGGAGGCGTACTGCCCGGTCAGGCCGATGGCGGCGCGCACCCGGTCGGGTTCGCGCACGACGTCGGCCCCGACCACCTCGGCGTGCCCCGCGTCGGGCCGCAGGAGGGTGGCGAGCACGCGGACGGCGGTGGTCTTGCCCGCCCCGTTGGGGCCCAGCAGCCCGAACACGGTTCCGGCGGGCACGTCCAGGTCGAGCCCGTCCAGTGCGGCGGTCCCGCCGTAGTTCTTGCGCAACCCGCGGGCCCGGACCGCGGGGGGTGACTCGGACATGGCGTGTATCTCCTAAACTGTTTATGTCGCACACGCATTGGTGTAAGTAATACACAGTTCTAGGATGGTGTCAACGACGACTCCGATGACTGGTGGCCCATGACGACCGAGGACGCACCCAAGAGCCGGATGGCGCGGGAAGTGGAACTGCTCTGGGGACTGGACGCCGCGCCCGCCAAACGGGGGCCCAAGCCCCGCCTCAGCCGCGACGCCGTGGTCCGCGCGGCGGTCGCGGTCGCTGACGCCGAGGGCATCGAGGCGGTGTCGATGCAGCGCGTGGCCAAGGAGCTCGGCTACACGACCATGTCCCTGTACCGGCACGTGGACAGCAAGGAGGACATGCTCGCCCTCATGATCGACGCCTCCATGGACGCCGACCCGCCCGGTCCCCGCGAGGACGGGGACTGGCGCGCCGGGCTGGAGGAGTGGTGCTACCGCGCCATCGACATGTCCCGCTCCCACCCGTGGTCGGTGAACATCGCGCTCTCCGGCCCTCCCAGCGGTCCCAACGGCCTGCGCTGGATGGAGGCCGGCCTGCGCGAGCTGGTCGCCGCGGGCCTGGACATCGGCGAGGCGCTCCAGATGCTGACGCTGCTCTCGGCCATCACGCGCGAGACCGCCCGCATCGAGGCGGACATGACCCGCGCCGCCCAGGCCACGGGGGGCACCATGGTGGAGACCGAGCGCGACTACAGCCGGGGCCTGCGGCGCGTCGTCACCGCCGAGGAGTTCCCCACCATCGCCCGCATGCTCGACGCGCATGTCCTGGAGGACGAGGCGGGGGAGGAGCACGACCGCATCGGCGGCCCCGCGGAGGAGCTCGGCTTCGGGATCAACCGCATCCTGGACGGCATCGAGGTCTACGTCCGGGGCAAGGGCGCGAAGGCGCCCGGGACGGGGGCGTAGCCTGCCGCCGACCCGACCCGACCCGACCCGACCCGACCCGACCCGACCCGACCCGACCCGACCCGCCGCCCGGGCCGGCCGGACCCGGAGCGCCCCGGGGCGGCCGGCGGGGGAGCGCGGGGCGGAGCGCCGCCCCGCGGCCCCGGCCCCCGCTGCCGCGGGCCCGCCCGGAGCCCGCGGGTCAGCCGCGGATGAGCACCAGGTGGTGGCGGGCCAGCACCGACACCACCTCGGCGGTACGGTCGGGCGCCGCGCCCGCGGCCTCGGCCAGCTCCGCCACCGTCAGCGACCGCCGCTCGGCGAGCACCCCCAGCACGTCGCCCACCTCGGCGGGGAACCGGTACCGGCGGCCGCCCACCGACAGCGCCACCCTGTCGCCCTCCCGGGCCAGCGGCGGCGGCAGGATCGGCACGAACTCCACCCGGGCGCCGGGCCCCGGCGCGCCCTCCTCCACCGGCCAGGGCAGCGCGAACGACGTGCGCCGCGGGAACCGCGCGTCCCGCTCGGCCAGGAACGCGTCCAGGTCGGCCTCCTCGGCCAGTTCCGCCAGCCGCGCCGCCAGCTCCCGCCGGCGCTTGCGCCGCACGTCCGGGTCGGCGAACCGCGGCAGGTCCCGCCGGAACGCCTCCTCCTCGAACAGCCGCCGCACCAGCGCCTGCGCCCAGTCCACCCCGGTCGCCCGGGTGAACCCGAACGTCAGGTGCAGGCTCACCTCGCCGGTGCCGGTCACCGTGTGCCACCAGCCCCGGGGCACGTGCAGCACCTGCCCGGGCCGCAGCACGCCCTCCCACACCACCTGGAGCCCGCCGTCGGCGTCCCGCGGCGGCGTGTGGCCGTGGTCCACGTCGTCCTTCATCGGGTACGGCCGCGACCCGGGGCCGTGGACCTGCCAGTGCTTGGTCCCCTCCACCTGGACGATCACCGTGTCGTGGTCGTCCCAGTGGGTGTCGAACCCGCGCGACTCCCCCCAGATCAGGTACATGTTGGCCTGCACGCGCTCGCGCACCAGCCGCATCAGGTCGTCGGCCGCGGCCGCCACCGGCGGGTGCATCCGGTCCAGCCCGTCCAACACCAGGCTCGCCCCGGCCCGCAGCTCCCGGTACAGCGCCTCGGGCCGCACCACCCTGCGGGCCACCCGGGAGGCGGTGCCCACCTCGGTGTACCGGTCGACCGGGACCGGGGAGCCGTCCCGGTGCAGCCGCAGCCGCGGCGGCTCGGGCGCGCACGCCGCCAGCAGCGCGTTGAGGTCGTCGAACGTCACGAGGGAGCGCACCGCGTCCGCGCCCAGGTCGGCGAACACGAACTCCTCCGACAGCCGCGCGGTCAGGGCCTCCCGGCCCACGGCTGCGCACAGCCCTTCACTGAACAGGTGGCCGGGCTCGGTCACAGGGGGTTCCCGCCTTTCGGACGAGGGACCCGCCCGGCCCGGACGGTGCCGGGCCGGGCGGGCGCGGATGGGATCAGATGAAGTCGGAGCTGGAGTCGGTACCGTCGCTGTCGCCGCCCGCGGTGATGTCGCGGGAGGTCACCTCGGCCAGTTCCTCGACCTCGACCTCGATGGGGTCCATACGCCGCACCTCGCCTTCCGTGTGGTGGTTTCCTCTAGGACCAGGGCCGGCCCCGCGCCGGGCGGCGCGGCGACAACCCCGTTCGGTGGGCCGCGAACGCGTGCGCGTCCGCGGCCAGCCCCACCGCCCGGCCGACCGCGCGCGGGCCGTGCCCGACGTCGCGCTCGTACCGCAGCAGGGCCGGTGGCCGCCCGTCCTCGGACCGGCCCGCCGCCAGCAGCGCCGCGCACATCTTGCGCGGGTGGGCGGCGTCGGTCCGGGTGTCCCCGGCGAACCCGGTGAGCAGCACGTCCGGGTACCGCGGCCCCGGCGTGCGCCCCGCGTCCTCCAGCACCCGGTGGTAGGGCGAGTAGGACATCAGGGCGGCGAAGTCGTCGGGGTCGGAGGCGGTCCCGAACTCGCGGGTCCACATCCGCCCCAGGCCCAGGCGCTCGAACCGGGCCATGTCGGCCAGCGGGGCCGACGCGATCACCGCCGAGCACAGGTCGGGCCGGGCCGCCGCGGCGGCGAGCACCAGCAGCCCGCCCGCCGAGCCGCCCGAAAGGCACAGCCCCGGGCGGACGCACAGGCCCGCCGCGACCAGGGCGTCGGCGGCCGCGACCAGGTCCTCCACCGCGCGCGGCTTGCCGCGCCCGGCCCCGGCCAGGTGCCACTCGCGCCCGATGTCGCCGCCGCCGCGCACGTGCGCCACCGCGTAGCGCCCGCCCAGGCCCAGCCAGGCCAGCACGGTCGCGCTGAACCCGAACCGGCGGGGGCGGCCGAACCCCCCGTAGGCGTGCAGCAGGGTCGGCAGCGGCTCCGCGGGCGGGGTCCGCGCCGGGTCCGGGGGCGGTGCACCCGGGCGCGCCGCGCCGGTGCCGCGCGCGGTCAGGACGGTGACGGGGACCCGGGTGCCGTCGGCCGACCGGCACCACAGCACGGTCCGCTCCACCGCGGGGGCGGGCGGCGGGGCGGCGGCCCCGGCCGGCCATGGCAGCGGGCGGGACGAGCCCGGGGCCAGGCGCAGCACCCGCTGCTGGGCGGTGACGTCGGCGTAGGCCAGGAACACGGCCCCGTCCGGGGCGGTGGCCGGGTCGCTCACCATGCCCTCGCCGGGCAGGTCCACGGTGCGTTCGAGGGCTCCGGTGCGGGCGTCGTGCACGGCGGCGGAATCGATGCCCAGCCGGGTGCGCACCACCAGGAGCGCGGGGGAGTCGGCGCCGCCGCAGGGGGTGAAGGCGTCCAGCGTCTCCCCCTCCCGCTGGGGGACCACCTCCCGCCAGTGCTCCGGTCCGGGCCGGTCGGGGCGCGCGGAGCAGATCCGCCGCCAGGGGGCGTCCAGGGTCGTGCGCAGGTACAGCAGCCCGTCCGGGCCCAGGGCGGCCTCGGTCTCGGCCTCCACGCCCACCTGGACCGGCCGCAGGTCCGGAGCCTGGAGCGGGCCCGCCTCCAGGTCGGCCAGCCACAAGTCGGTGCGGTGCCCGGTGCCGTGGCTCTCGGTGAACAGCAGCAGGCGCCCGCCCAGGATCCGCACCCCCGGGACGGTCCCGGGCCCGGAGCAGGACCGCACGAACACCTCGGTGCCGTCGGCGGCCCGCCGCAGCCACACCCCGCGGCCGCCGTGCCCGTCGTCGCGCCGCACGTAGTAGAAGGCGGGCGGCCCCTGGGGCGTCCACGCCACGTGGGAGTAGCGGACCCCGTGCACCGGGGGGCCGACCGGGCGGCCGTCGGCGACGCGCAGCACCCGCAGGACGCCCCGCTCCACCCCTCCGGTGGAGGTCTGCACCGCGACCAGGCGGCCCGTGGGGTCGGGTTCCCAGGCGTCCAGGGTGGTGCGGCCGGTGGGGTCGGCCGCCGCAGGGTCGTAGACCACCCGGGCCCGGTCGGCGTGCACGGCGTCCGGCGGGGCGCCTCCGCCGTCGAAGGCGACCAGCCGCGGGTGCTCGGCCCCGGCGGGGCGCACGGTGGCCAGGAGCGCCCCGGGGCGGTGCACCGGCGCCGACCACAGGTCCGCGTCCAGGTGGAACCGGATGCGCGCGGCGAGCCGGTCGCGCAGTGTCCAGTCGGCGGCCTCGCGCTCGTGGTCGCGGGAGCGCTCCTCCAGCCACCGCAGGGTCCGGGGGTCGTCGGCGGACTCCAGCCAGCGGTAGGGGTCGGGCACGGGGCGGCCGTGCAGGGTGTCCACGGCGGACGAGGGTCCGCGGACGGGGGCGTCTCCGGGGGCTCGGTTGCGCACCCTCACATCGTTCGGGCCGCCGTTCCGACGGTCAAGAAAGAACAGTCTCGCTCATCGGTGATACGAACCTTGCCCAGAGGTGAGGTCCGCAGGCCGGGAGGGGGACGGACCGCGGCCCGCGGGATTCGGACGGTCCCTTTCCACCGGCGAAAGGGGCGCCCGTGGGGGTGAGGAGGGCCGGTACCGTCCGGCCGCCCGCGGCGGCAGGGCGGGACGGGGCCCGCGGACCCCCACGCGAGGCGGCGCCCCGCTCGGAGCGGGGCGCCGCGGGGGAGGGGGTGCCAGGCGCGGGCGGCCGCGGTGGGCGGCCGCCCGGTCGCCTCGGGAGTCGGCACCCCCGAGGACGCCGTCCTCCGTCAGGAGTTGTCCGGGTGGCCGATGGCCAGGCCGCTCTCCTGGTCGAAGAAGTGCAGCTGGCTGACGTCCACCGAGAGCGTGATCGTGCGGCCCGGCCGGACCTGGCTGCGCGGGCTCACCCGGGCGGTGAACAGCGAGCGGTTCGCGCCCAGCGGCAGCGCGTCGTCCTCGCCCTCGCCGGCGGCGTCCTTGGCCAGGGCGGCGGCGTCCTCGTGGCGCACCGGCGGGGCGTCCACCGTGAAGATGACGTTGATCTCGGTGCCCAGCTCCTCGGTGACGTCCGCGGTGACCTCGATGCGCGGGTCGCCGTTGCCGTCGAACTCGGCGTCGTTGAAGTCCGAGGGGCGGATGCCCAGGATGATGTCGCGGCCCAGGTACTCGCGCAGGTGCGGGCGGGAGTCCAGGACGGAGGCGGGGACCGGCAGGGTGTGCTCGGCGAACTTCAGCACCGCGCCGGTGCCCTCCGCGGCCAGGGAGGCGTCCACGAAGTTCATGGCCGGGGAGCCGATGAACCCGGCGACGAACAGGTTGACCGGGGAGTCGAAGAGGCGCTTGGGGGTGTCCACCTGCTGGAGGCGGCCGTCGCGCAGCACCGCGACCCGGTCGCCCAGGGTCATGGCCTCGATCTGGTCGTGGGTCACGTAGACGGTGGTGACGCCCAGGCGCTCGTGCAGCTGGTTGAGGGAGGCGCGCATCTGGACGCGGAGCTTGGCGTCCAGGTTGGACAGCGGCTCGTCCATGAGGAAGGCCTGCGGCTCGCGGACGATGGCGCGGCCCATGGCCACGCGCTGGCGCTGGCCGCCGGAGAGTGCGCCCGGCTTGCGCTTGAGGTAGGGCTCCAGGCCCAGCATCTCGGCCGCCTCCTGGACGCGGCGCGCGATCTCGGGCTTGGCGACCTTGCGCAGCTTCAGGCCGAAGGCGAGGTTCTGCTCGACGGTCATGTGCGGGTAGAGCGCGTAGTTCTGGAAGACCATCGCGATGTCGCGGTCCTTGGGCGGGCGGTCGTTGACGATCTCGTCGCCGATGACCAGGGTGCCCGCGGAGATCTCCTCCAGGCCCGCGATCATGCGCAGCGCGGTGGACTTGCCGCAGCCGGACGGGCCGACGAGGACCATGAACTCGCCGTCCTCGATCCGCAGGTTCAGGTCGTTGACGGCCTTGACGCCGCCTCCGTAGATCTTGTCGACGCCCTCGAGGACGATCTCCGCCATGTTCTGTCTCCGCTGCATCGGGTCGGGGGTGACGGGGATCTCGTGGCCGTAGACCCGGGTCACCCGGACCGGTTCGCGCTGAACTTGATCGAACCGGACCGTTTTGCTGATCATATGAGACAGGAATCTGATTGAAAAGTCCAGAGTCGGAGCGAACTCGATCTGATTGCGGTCGGACTGAAACCCGGAGTGCTCGACTGGCATGGCGGCCCCAGGTGCGTTAGCCTGTCCGACGGTTCACCACTTCCTCCCCATCGGACACTCGGCGGGGCCGCCACGACACGGCGGCCGGGTTGAGGCATCCGGTTGGGGAGTCTGGGTAACCTAACGACCAGTCCAGCACTGGACGGACCGGTTGTGCGGCCCCCACTCGTCCGATCGGACGCTGCATCACGCGCCAGGTGCAGCCGGGATCGGGTGAAGGGCGGAGTACCGCGACCGGGCGGGGGGTTGGACCCGGAAAAGGCCCGAACATCCAGTAGACAACGGTCTTCCGAGCTCGCCGCCGACGGGACGGAGCCGGTCCGAAGGGTGGCTCGGGCCTTTTCCGCGTCCCCCCAATATGCTGACCGCACACCCTCACCACACCTGCGGAAAGCGAGACCCACGTGGTCACCGAACACACGGAGCGGGGCGAGGCCCCCGCCGCCGCCGGCCCCCGGGAGCCCGCGGCACCCGTGACGGGCCGCACGGCCACCGTTCTCCCCCTCGGTCACCGCTGGGGGCGGTTCGACCTCCTGTGGCGTCCCGCCGCGGCCGCGGGTTCGGGTCTGGCCCAGCTGTTCGCCCTTCCGCCCCACGGACTGTGGTGGCTGGGGCCGCTGAGCGCCGCCCTGCTCCTCTTCGCCGTCGCCGGGGCCCGGATGCGCCGCGCCGCCTGGCTGGGCGCCCTGGCCGGGGCCGCCCTCATGGTCCCCCTCGTGCGCTGGCAGGACGTGTTCGGCACGGACGTGTGGCTGCTCATCGCCGCCGCCGAGAGCGTCTACTACCTGCCCATGGCCATGGGAATCGCCCTGGCCGTCCGGCTGCCCGGCTGGCCGGTGTGGACCGCGGCCCTGTGGGTCGCCCAGGAGGCCGTGCGCGCCCGCTGGCCGCTGGGCGGCTTCCCCTGGGGCAAGCTCGCCTTCGCCCAGCCCGACACGCCCTTCGCCGGGTACGCCGCTCTGGGCTCCTCCGCCCTGGTGAGCTTCGCCGTCGCCCTCACCGGCGGCCTGCTGCTGTGGGCGGTCCTGCGCGTCGCCTTCCGCGGCCCGCGCCCGGGCGCTCCCGCCGCCGCGCTGGCCCTGGCCGCGGCCGCCGCCGTGGTCGCCTGCGGCTCCCTGGCCCCCGCGGTGGGCCGCCCCGCGGCCGGGGACACCGTCACCCTGGGAATGGTGCAGGGCAACGTGCCCAACGTCGGCGAGATGTCGGTCGCCGGCGAGCGCATGGAGGTGCTGCGGAACCACGCCGAGGGCGTGCACGAGCTGGCCGCCGCCGCCCGCGCGGACGGCGTCGGGCTGGACCTGGTCGTGCTGCCGGAGAACGCCAGCGACATCGACCCCTTCCGCGACCCCGTCGCCCGCGAGATCATCGACGGCGCCGCGGCCGACGCCGGGGTGCCCCTGCTGTGGGGCATGAGCCGCTACAACGACGACGGCACCCGGTACGTCAGCAGCGTGGTGTGGGACCCGGAGACGGGCCCGGGGGAGATGTACGACAAGCGCTTCCTGGTGCCCTTCGGCGAGTACATCCCCTACCGCGACCTCTTCACCCGGTTCGTGCAGCGCCTGGAGCAGGTCAGCTCCGACGCCGTCCCCGGCACCGAGCCCGGCGCCCTGGAGATCGGCGGCACCACGCTGGCCGTGGGCATCTGCTTCGACGTGGCCTTCGACGCGCCGGTGCGCGAGTCCGTGGCAGCGGGCGGCGGGATCATCGTCATCCCCACCAACAACGCCAACTACAACTTCACCGGCCAGTCCGACCAGCAGCTCGCCATCACCCGGCTGCGCGCCGTCGAGCACGGCCGCTCCGCCGTGGTGGTCTCCACCAGCGGTATCAGCGCGGTGGTCGGCCCCGACGGCACCGTCGCCTACCGGTCGCCGGAGGCCGAGGCCGACATCCACATCGCCGAGCTCACCGCCGCCGAAGGGCCCACGGTGGCCACCCGCCTGGGCGCGGCCCCCGAGGCGCTGATGGCCGCCGTCGGGCTGGCGGCCGCGGCCGCCGCGGTGGTCGCCTCACGCCGGGCCCGCGGGACGGCCGCCGACGCGTGAACGGCGCCCCGCGGGGAACCATGGGGGGCGGTGGGGCGTTCTTCCCGGTGAGGGAGGACCTCAACGGCCCGTACGACCCGAGGATGGTTCCGCATGCCGATCCTGACAGTGCTCGCACTCATGGCGCTGCCCTTCGTCGAGGTGTGGCTCATGATCGTCGTCGGCGGGCGGATCGGCGCCCCCTGGACGCTGGCGGCGCTGGCCGCGCTCATGGTGCTGGGCGTGGCGGTGCTGCGCCGGGCCGGGACCAGGGCCTTCCGCGACGCCGACGAGGCGCTGCGTTCGGGGGAGCAGCCGCGCGGCGGCCTGCTCGACCCGCTCATGCTCATGGCCGGCGGCATCCTGCTGGTGGTCCCGGGCTTCCTCACCGCGGCGGTGGGCCTGCTGCTGGTGCTGCCGTTCACCCGGCCTCTGCTGCGCTGGGCGTTCACCGGCTGGGCGCAGCGCCGGATGCGCCGCATGCGGGACCGGATGGAGGCCGAGCTCCTCGCCCAGGGGATGCGCGTCCCCGGACAGGCGCCCTTCGGCGGCGCCGGGGCAGCCCGCGACGACGAGGGCCCCGCCCCCTCCGCCTCGCGCGGCCGGGTCATCCAGGGGCACTTCGAGCCGGTCGACGACGACAAGGCCTGAGCGCGGCCACTCCTCCTCCCGGGCGCCCGGGAGCCGAGGGGCCCGCCGGGGGTCCGTCCCCCCGGCGGGCCCCTTCTTCGTGTGCGCACCCTGTTGGTATCGATGATAACGAAAATTTGTTTCCCTTGATTGAAAACGCTGATACGATCAGCTTGTTATCAGCGATACCAACGGATCGCTGTGCGACCGAAGGGAAGCACATGAACGAGCGCACGCTCGGAGCCACCGGCCCCGCCGTCTCCGCCCTCGGCCTGGGCACCATGGGCATGTCCGACCTCTACGGACCCGCCGACGAGGCCGAGAGCATCGCCACGATCCACGCCGCACTGGACGCCGGGATCACCCTGCTCGACACCGCCGACTTCTACGGCGAGGGCCACAACGAACTCCTCATCCGCGACGCCCTGCGCACCCGCGCCCGCGAGGACGTCGTCATCAGCGTCAAGTTCGGCGCCCGCAAGCAGCCCGGCGGCGCCTTCCAGCACGGGCCCTACGACACCACGCCGGTGGGGGTGAGGGACCGGCTCGCCTACACGCTGCGCCGCCTGGGCACCGACCACGTCGACATCTACCGGCCCGCCCGGCTGGACCCGGACGTCCCCATCGAGGACACCGTCGGAGCCATCGCCGAGATGGTCCGGGCGGGGTACGTGCGCCACATCGGCCTGTCCGAGGTGGGCGCGCACACCCTGCGCCGGGCCGCCGCCGTCCACCCGATCGCCGACCTGCAGATCGAGTACTCCCTGCTCTCCCGCGGCATCGAGGCCGACATCCTGCCCACCGCCCGCGAACTCGGGATCGGCATCACCGCCTACGGGGTGCTCTCCCGCGGCCTGCTCTCCGGGCACTGGAGCCCCGACCGCGCCCTGGCCGCCGGCGACTTCCGCGGCGCCGGCCCCCGCTTCCGGGGGGAGGCCCTGGCCGCCAACCTGCGCCTGGCCGAGGCGCTGCGGAAGGTCGCCGAGGGGATCGGCGCGACCGTCGCCCAGGTCGCCATCGCCTGGGTCGCCTCCCGCGGCGAGGACATCGTCCCGCTCGTGGGCGCCCGGCGCCGCGACCGCCTGGCCGAGTCCCTGGGTGCGGAGGGCCTGGCCCTGTCCGCCGGGGACCTGGCCGCCATCGAGGCCGCCGTCCCGGCGGGGGCGGCCGCGGGCGACCGCTACGCGGCCGCCCAGATGGCGCTCCTCGACAGCGAGCGATCGGTCTGACCGGAACCGGCCACCGGAGCCCGGGGCCGCTGTTCTACCCGACCTCGGCACCGGGCGGACGCGGCCCCGGCCCCGGCGGTGCGAGCATCCAGGGACCGAGGACCCGGCGGCCGCGCCCGACCGGGGCGCACCACGAAGGAGACGATGTGAGCATGCGGATCCCCGAGCCGGTGGCGACGTTCTTCGACCGCGTCAACGCCCACGACGAGGGCGCCCTGGACGCCTTCGCCGACGACGCCGTGGTGGACGACCGGGGCCGGGAGTTCCTGGGCCGGGAGGAGATCGAGGCCTGGAGCGCCCAGGAGTTCATCGGCTCCCGGGGGGTGCTGGCCGTGGAGTCCGTCGAGCGGACCCCGGACGGGATCCGGGTGGTGGGGGACTGGCGGTCCGACCACGCCAACGGGCCCAGCGCCTTCACGTTCGCCGTCGACGGCGACACCATCACCCGCATGACCATCCGCGAGGGGTGACCGCCGCGGCCGTCCCGCGCCGCCCCGCGGGACGGCCGCGCCCTCCCGGACCCGGGGACCCGCCGGTGTGACAAGGGGCGCGGGGCGCGGTAGAACGGCACCGGTCCGATGGAGCACGACGGCGGGAGCAGCGGTGGACGCAGGGGCGGGGACGGCGGAGCTGGAGGAGCACCTGCGCGGGTTCTGGCCGGGACGGGAGCTGGAGCCGGTCACCCGGGCGGGCGGGCCGGTCCTGGAGCGGCTCCCGGAGTTCGCCGCCTACCGCGTCGCCCAGGGCCCCGGGCGCGGATGGAACTACGCCACCGTGGGCGCCTCCGCCCGCGGCGGCCTGGAGTTCGTGCTCATGGCGCCCCAGGGGGCCGACGACCACGCCGAGACGCTCGCCGCGGTCGCCCACCACAACTCCTTCGAGGAGCACCGGGTGGACGCCGGCTCGGTGCTGGACCTGGGCCGCCCCTGGGCGGGCGGCTCCCGCATGGAGCACCTGCTGGTGAGTCCGCCCTACCCCTACGGCCCGCTGCTGGAGCAGGCCCCCGGCGGCGTCCGCTACCTGTGGCTGATGCCCGTCCACGCCGCCGAGGCCGAGGTGGTCCTCACGGAGGGCCTGGAGGCCTTCGAGGAACTCCTGGAGGCCGAGGGCGTCGACATCCTCGCCGTGGACCGCCCACCCGTCGTCTGACCCCTGTCCTTTCACGGATTCCAGGACACGGCCGTATGGATCTCCGTATGTTCGTTCCGGGGGCGGGTCCTGGTGGACCGAGACCGAGCCGGAGGTCCGACAGTGGCCGGGACCGCTCCCGGACCCGCACCACGACAAGGCGGAACGGGCGGCCGGCATGCCGGCCGCCCGACCGGCCACCCTGGGCGAGCCCTATTCCCGCCACCTCGGCGGAGAACTCAGCGAACCGCGCTTCGTCCTGGATGGGAGCGCGGTCCGCATCACCCACCGGCTTGCTCCCGAGCGCCGGATCGTCCTGTTGACGGTGTTCCGCAGGACACGGTGGCGTGGGAGGGCGGAGGTCGACCGGGCCTACCGGGCCCAGAAGGAGCGCGAGGCGTTGCACGGACCCGCCGAGCACGACCACGAAAGGATCAGGGGGGAGCGTGGACCACTCCGCATGGAGGACCCGCCGGAGCCGGGCACTGCTCGGTGAGCGGGTCGAGGAGCCCCCGGCCTGTGTGGAGGCAGGACACGCCTTCGCCCTGGGCCGGGCGGTGTACGACCGGCGCACGGAGCTCGGCCTGTCCCAGGCCGAGACCGCACGGCGGGCGGGCATGACCCAGCCGCAGAACTCCGACATCGAGGGCGGGGACTCCGTCCCGACCATCCCCCTGCTCACCCGGCCGGCCGAAGCGCTGGAGGCGTCGCTGACGATCGACCTGGACGGTGACGCCTCCACCTTCCGCTTCACCCCGCACCACGGCGGCCGGGACCCTTCCGCGGCCTGAGGTCAGGCGCGGCCGTGGAAGCGGGCCTGGAGGGCGCGGACGGCCTCGGCGAGCCCGGGCACCGGGCCCTCCACGGGCACGTCCGGGGCGACCTCGGTGACCGGCAGCGGCCGCACCGGCCCGGGTGCCAGCCCCCAGGAGGTGCGCCACGCGGTGAGCTGCGCCGACGAGCTCGCGTACACGATCCGGCCCAGTCCCGCCCAGGCGTGCGCCGCCGCGCACATGGGGCAGTGCTCGCCCGAGGTGTACACCGTCGCCGCCGCCCGCTCCTCCAGCGGCAGGCGGGCCGCCGCCCACTGCGCGATGGCCAGCTCCGGGTGGCGGGTGCCGTCGCCGCCGGAGACCTCGTTGTGCCCCTCGAACAGCACCGCCCCGTCGGCCCCCACCAGCACCGACCCGAACGGCTCGTCACCCTTGTCCAGGGCCTCCCCGGCCAGCTCCACCGCCCGGCGCAGGTGCCGCAGGTCGGTCTCGTTCATCGCTTCCTCCGTGAGTGGATCGGTGGACCGGGGAGACGGAGAGCACCCCGCCTCCCGCCCCGGGCGGTCCTTTGCTAAGCCGCCGCCCGCCGGGGCGCTCCGGCCCCCGGCCGGGAACCGCGCGGCCACCGCCCGCGGGGACGGCGGCGGAGCGCCCCACCCGATTGTGCACACACCGACGGCCGTGCCGCCCCCACCGGGCCGCACGGCCGTCCGCACCCCTCAGACCGGGGTCGGCTCCCGGTCCTCCTCCCGGGCGGCCCGGGCGTCCGCGCGGGCGATCGCCCGGTCGTCCACCACCCGGATCACCGTGATCACCGCGATCGCCGCACCCGCCACCGCCAGGCCGGTCAGGACCTTGGCCGGATCGCTCACGTCCAGGTCGAAGAACCACCGTCCCAGCGGGGTCACCATCGCCAGGGTCAGCAGCCCCACCATGGACCCCACCAGCACGACCTTCCACCACACGTACGGCTTGGCCACCAGCAGCAGCACCCACAGCGTCGTCGCGCACAGCGTGATCACCACCGCCGTCCGGTCCGCCGGGTCGGGCACCGTCCGCCCGCCCAGCACCAGCAGGTAGGTGGTCACCGCGGCCAGACCCGCCACCATGCCCGACGGCACCGCCAGCCGCAGCGTCCGCGCCACGAACCCCGGCCGGGCGATGTCGGTGTTGGGCGCCAGCGCCAGGAAGAACGACGGGATTCCGAACGTCACCGCGTTGATCAGCGTCGCGTGGCGCGGGAAGAACGGGTACGACACCGCCAGCAGCCCCACGACCGTCGCCAGCACCATCGTGTACACGGTCTTGGTGAGGAACAGGCTCGCCACCCGCTCGATGTTGCCGATCACCCGGCGCCCCTCGGCCACCACCCGCGGCAGCACCGCGAACCGGTCGTCCAGCAGCACCAGCTGCGCCACCGCCCGCGACGCCGGGCTGCCCGAGCCCATCGCCACGCCGATGTCGGCCTCCTTCAGCGCCAGCACGTCGTTGACCCCGTCGCCGGTCATCGCCACCGTGTGCCCCCGACCGCGCAGCCCCCGCACCATGTCGCGCTTGCGCTCGGGGGTCACCCGGCCGAACGCCGAGTGCCCGTCCACCCGCCGCCCCAGCTCCACCGGGTCCTCGGGCAGCTCACGGGCGTCCACCGGCCGGTCCGCGCCGGGCAGACCCAGCCCCCGCCCCACCGCGCCCACCGAGGCGGCGTGGTCGCCGGACACGATCTTGACGTCCACGCCCTGGCCGGCGAAGTAGTCCAGGGTGGGCGCGGCGTCCGCGCGCACCCTCTGGTCCAGCACCACCAGCGCCACCGGCTCCACCGGGCCGGGCGCCAGCGGGTCGTCCACCGCCAGCGCGGACCGGCCCAGCAGCAGCACCCGCAGCCCCTGCGCGCCCAGCCGGGCCGCCTCGGCCTCCGCCGGATGCCCCGGTGCGAGCACGTCGGCCGCCCCCAGCACCCAGTTCGCGTCCCCCTCGGGAGTGCGGAACCCCATACCGCTCCACTTGCGCGCCGACGAGAACGCCGCCTGCGCCACCGGCTCCCACCCGGGGGCCCGGTGGCCGCCGGCCTCCACGCCCCGGGCGATCGCCGCCATGCTCGCGTTGGGGTCGGGATCGTGGGCGGCCAGCGCCGCCAGCACCTCCGTCGGGGCGGGCCCGCCCCCCGCGCCGCCGCCCAGGTCGCGGATCTCCGCCATCTTCATGCCGACCTCGGTCAGCGTCCCGGTCTTGTCCGTGCACACCACGTCGACCCGGGCCAGCCCCTCGATCGCGGGCAGCTCCTGCACCAGGCACTGGTACCGGCCCAGCCGGATCACCCCCACCGCGAACGCGATGCTGGTGAGCAGGATGAGCCCCTCGGGGATCATCGACACCAGGGCGGCGACCATACCGCGCAGCGCGTCCGCCAGCGGCCCGGAGATCTGCCCGCCCGCGGCGCCCTCGTCCAGGGTGACGTGCCCGCCCATGAACAGCTGGCTGTAGACCAGCAGGCCGCCGATGGGGAACAGGGCGTAGGTGATCCAGGTGAGGATCCGGTTGATACCCGAACGCAGCTCCGAGTGCACCAGCGAGAACCGGCTCGCCTCCTCGGCCAACCGCGCCGCGTACGCGTGCCTGCCGACCTTCGTGGCGCGGAACCGGCCGGTGCCCGCCACCACGAAACTGCCCGACATCACCGTGTCGCCGGGCTTCTTGAGCACCGGGTCGGCCTCGCCGGTCAGCAGCGACTCGTCGATTTCCAGGCCGCCCGCCCAGGTGACGGTGCCGTCGACCACGACCTGGTCGCCGACCCCCACCTCCAGGACCTCGTCCAGGACGATCTCCTGGGCGGCCACCCGCACCACCGCGCCGCCGCGCACCACCCGGGGCCGGGCCGCGTTGACGATGGCCAGCCTGTCCAGGGTGCGCTTGGCGCGCAGCTCCTGCACGATGCCGATCAGCGTGTTGATGAGGATGACCATCGCGAACAGCCCGTCCTGGACGGGGCCGATCACGGCGATGATCGCGAACAGCACCGCGATCATCGCGTTGATCCGGGTGAACACGTTGCCGCGGATGATCTGCGCGACGGTCCGGCTGGCCCGGACGGGGACGTCGTTGGTCCGGCCCGCGGCCACGCGCTCGGCGACCTGGGACGGTGACAGCCCGGGTTCCTCCGGCGGTCGCGCGGGGCCGGTCGCGGTCGCGGTCGGGGCCGGCCGTACCGGGGCGGCCTCCGCGCCGTCGGGACGGTCGTGGTGTTCGGGCACACGTGCTCCTGCGGATGACAGTGGCGGGGTGCGTCCCCCGTGGCGCGGAAGGGGCCGGTCCGCGGCCCGGGGCGCGCCGGGGTGACGCCTCAAGGGTAAGGAGGGACACAAGACTAGAAGATCCCGGTCACCGGGTGCAGGCGTGCCCGCCCCCGGACCCCGGTGGGGAGGGCACCACGGCGGGCCGGGGTGGGGACCGGAGCGCGGTGCGGGAGCGGGCCGGTGCCGGGCGGCGAACGCGGGTACGGACCCGGTGCGGGAGTCGCCGTGTACGGCGCGGGCGAGTCCGGGTACCGTGTTCCCACCTCCCGAGGGTCCCACCGAGGGGACCGGGAGAGACAGGTTAGGTAGAGGTCCACATGTGCACCGTCATCGTCGGATTCGATCCCGACGCCGACACACCCCTGGTCATCGCCGCGATCAGGGACGAGATGCGCGACCGCCCCTGGGACGGCCCCGGATACCACTGGCCCGAGCGGCCGGGGCTCGTCGGCGGACGCGACCGCCTGGCGGGCGGGACCTGGATGGCGGTGGATCCGCGCCGCCCCCGCACCGCCGCGCTCCTCAACGGGTGGCCCTGGGACGGGAGGATGCCCTGGGAGGGCACCTACCCGGCCAGCCGGGGCGAACTGCCGCTGCGCGCCCTGTCCCACTCCTCCCGCGATCCGCTCCAGGGGGAGGACCCCACCCTGTACGCGCCGTTCCACCTGCTGGACGCGGACGCCCACCACGCCGACCTGTACAGCTGGGACGGGCGCTGCCTGGACACCCGGCGGCTCCCGGCGGGGGTGAGCGTCATCGTCAACACCGGCCTGGACCCGGCCGACCCGCGTGCGGCCCGCCACACGCCCGTGTTCGGGCGCACCCGCCCGGACCCGGACCTGTCGGCGGCCCGCACCCCCAAGGAGATCTGGGGGGAGTGGCCGCGGCTGCTCACCGAGGCCGCCCACGAGGCCCCGCGTTCGGCGGGGCTGGACGACAGCGGCGACCCGAGCGGCCTCATCGCCCACGCCGACCTGGGCGGGGGGAAGGTCTGGGCGACGGGGTCGGTGACGCTGCTGGCGATGGACCGGGAAACGGTCCGCTACGCCTTCACCTCCGACCCGGCCGATCCGGACGGCTGGGCCATGGTGGACACCGCCCCCGTCTGACGGCAGGCGGCGGGGCCGTGCCGGACCGGCCGGAGGTGCGCTCCGCGGTCCTCGGCGCCCTGCGCCGACCGCGCGCCGTCCGCCGGCGGTGCCGGTGACCGGCACCGCCGGCGGACGGGGGCTCCGGAGTACGGGACCCCCGGAGGTCAGTGCCCGCGGTCGATCCACTCCTGCAGGTGCGGAGCCTCCTCGCCGACCGTCGTGGAGTCGCCGTGGCCGGTGCGCACCACCGTCTCCGGCGGCAGCGTCAGCAGTCGCTCGCGGATCGAGCCGATGATGGTCGGGAAGTCCGAGAACGACCTCCCGGTCGCCCCGGGGCCGCCCCGGAACAGCGTGTCCCCGCTGAACACCGTCCCCAGCCCGGGCGCGTACAGGGACACTGCGCCGGGCGTGTGCCCGGGGGTGTGCAGCACCCGCAGCACCGTCCCGGCCACCGGGATCTCCCGCCCGTCGGCCAGCGCCCCGTCGGGCTCCCGGCCGGGGTGGGCCATGTCCCACAGCACCCGGTCCTCGGGGTGCAGCAGCACCGGCGCCCCCACCGCGTCCGCCAGCGCGGGCGCCGCGTCCACGTGGTCGTTGTGCGCGTGCGTGCACACGATCGCCACCACCCGGCGCCCGCCGACCGCCTTCGCGATCGCGTCGGCGTCGTGCGGGGCGTCCACCACCAGCACCTCGGTGTCGTCACCGACCAGCCAGACGTTGTTGTCGACCTCCCACTCGCCGCCGTCCAGGGCGAAGACCCCGGAGGTGACCAGGTGTTCCACCCGCGCGCCGCTCACAGCTCCACCACCGACCTCAGCACCTCACCGCGTTCCATCCGGGCGAAGGCCTCCTCCACCCCGTCCAGCGCGATCTTCTCACTCACGAACCCGTCCAGGTCCAGCCTCCCCTGGAGGTAGAGGTCCACCAGCACCGGGAAGTCCCGCGAGGGCAGGCAGTCGCCGTACCACGACGACTTCAGGGCGCCGCCCCGGCCGAACACGTCCAGCAGCGGCAGGTCCAGCCGCATGTCGGGGGTGGGCACCCCCACCAGCACCACCGTCCCGGCCAGGTCGCGGGCGTAGAACGCCTGCTCGTAGGTCCGCGGCGTGCCCACCGCGTCGATCACCACGTCCGCGCCGAAACCGCCGGTGAGGTCGCGGATCGCCTGCACGGTGTCGGTCTCGGCGGCGTTCACCGTGTGGTGCGCGCCGAAGTCCCGCGCCCACCGCAGCTTGCGCTCCTCCACGTCCACCGCGATGATCCGGTGCGCGCCCACCAGGCTCGCCCCGGCGATCGCCGCGTTGCCCACGCCGCCGCAGCCGATCACCGCCACCGAGTCGCCGCGGGCGACGCCCCCGGTGTTGACCGCCGCGCCGATCCCGGCCATGACGCCGCAGCCCAGCAGTCCCACCGCCGCGGGGGCGGCCTTCGGGTCCACCCTGGTGCACTGGCCGGCGGCCACCAGGGTCTTGTCCGCGAACGCCCCGATGCCCAGGGCGGGGGACAGCTCGGTGCCGTCCTCCAGGGTCATCCGCTGTTCCGCGTTGTGGGTGTCGAAGCAGTACTGGGGGCGGCCCCGCAGACAGGCGCGGCAGCGGCCGCACACCGCCCGCCAGTTGAGGACGACGAAGTCGCCGGGCCGCAGGTCGGACACGCCCTCGCCGACCGACTCCACCACCCCGGCGGCCTCGTGCCCCAGCAGGAAGGGGAAGTCGTCGTTGATCCCGCCCTCGCGGTAGTGCAGGTCGGTGTGGCAGACCCCGCAGGTGCGGACGGCGACCACGGCCTCGCCGGGGCCGGGGTCGGGTACCACGACGGTCGTGAGTTCGACGGGCTGGCCCTTGGCGCGGGCCACCACGCCCCGGACTCGTTGTGACACGGAGATCGTCTCCTCTCGGACGGTGCGCGTCCCGCGGGCGTGCCCGCGGTAACGCCACCCTGGTCCACCTGCCCCGCGATGTCCACCACCGTTCCCGTTCGGCGGTAGGGGCGGGCGCCGCCCGGCGGAGTTTGCGCCCGCGGCCGCGAGGGCGTACCCAGGGGTCGACAGGAACGCACCCGCCGCCCGGCGGCGGGGCGCACCCCCCTCTGCACGCAGGAGACCAGGAGAACATGCGGACCCTCTTCGAAGCGGCGGCCGTCGGGTCGGCCCGGACGACCAACCGGATCGCCATGGCGCCCATGACCCGCAGCCGGGCCACCGCCGAAGGCCGTGCGACCGATTCCATGGCCCGGTACTACGGCCAGCGCTCGACCGCGGGCCTGATCGTCACCGAGGGCGTCCAGCCGAGCACCACCGGCCAGGGCTACCCCGACACGCCGGGGCTGCACACCCCCGACCAGGTCGAGAGCTGGAAGCCGGTCGTCAAGGCGGCCCGGGCCGACGGCGCGCTGTTCTTCGCCCAGCTGATGCACGCCGGACGCGTCGGCCACCCGGACGTCCGGGGGATCCGGCCGGTCGGGCCGTCCGCGGTGGCGGCGCCGGGGGTGATCTACACCCCCACCGGTCGCAAGGAGCCCGTGGTGCCGCGCGAGCTCACCGGAGGGGAGATCCGGGAGGTCATCGGGGAGCACGTCGAGGCGGCCCGCAACGCCCTCGCGGCGGGCTTCGACGGTGTCGAGGTGCACGGCGCCAACGGCTACCTGACCCAGCAGTTCCTGTCGGTGAGCGCCAACCGGCGCACGGACGCGTGGGGCGGCCCGGCGGCGGGCCGGATCAGGTTCGCGGTCGAGCTCATGCGGGCCCTGGCGGACGCACTGGGGCCGGGGCGGGCCGCGCTGCGCGTGTCCCCGGCGGGCACCTCGCACGGGATCGACGAGGGCGACCCCGGGGAGCTGTACGCGGCCCTGCTCGCGGAGCTGCGGGAGCTCCCGCTGGCCTACCTGCACGTCGTCGAGGCCCCGGGCCACCGGGGCCTGACCCGGGCGCTGCGCGCGGCCTGGCCGCACACCCTGGTCCTCAACCCGCACCGGGACAGGGAGCCGATGCCCCCGCACGAGGCGGGCGCCGACGCCCTGGAGGACGCGGGGGCCGACCTGGTCTCCTTCGCCTCGGCCTTCCTGGCCAACCCGGACCTGCCCGCCCGCCTGGCGGCGAAGGGCCCGTACAACCGGCCCGACCGCGCCACCTACTACGGCGGCGACGACCGGGGCTACCTCGACTATCCGACCCTGGCCGGCTGACCCTGCCGGACCTTGAGCAGGCGCGGTCCCCCATGCCGAAGTGACAGGAAAGGCGGTCGGCCCCCGAAGAAAACTTCATAACGCGGAGATAACGCCCCGCGTTCGCCCAGGTCGTTAACCGGTGAGCCCCGCGCACGCCGGGATGGACCGGCAACGGCGCGGTCGTAGCGCTCCGCCCACACGTGAGCCCCGCGCACGCGGGGATGGACCGCCCACCGGGTCCCCGTCGTGGTCGACCACCCAGTGAGCCCCGCGCACGCGGGGATGGACCTCCCCATTGTGGCGCCGGATGGTGCGAAGTACTGTGAGCCCCGCGCACGCGGGGATGGACCGCGCGACGCGCACACCAGCGTCCGCCAGACCCTGTGAGCCCCGCGCACGCGGGGATGGACCGATCTCGTAGCGGAGTTGTTTGCTGACTGCCAGTGAGCCCCGCGCACGCGGGGATGGACCGGTTTTCGACCCCGCCGTGGGCACGTCGATCGGGTGAGCCCCGCGCACGCGGGGATGGACCGCTCAAGGGCATCGCCACGTCTGCGCTCGAGGCGTGAGCCCCGCGCACGCGGGGATGGACCGCAGCACGGCCAGCTCGGGTCTGCCCAGAGCACCATGTGGGGGACTGGGTGGACGAGGGGCTGTACCCCCGGTTCGCTCACCACACCGACAGGTTGGAGCAGGCTTACACCGTTGCTCGTTCAGCGCGATTCGAGCACGGTGAGAAGGGCTGACCGGTTGGCCACTCAAGGAGGACATATGGACGGCTTCGACTGGCCCCTCGAAGGCGGCCAATGGGAAGGCGCCTACACCACCCCCGACGGCACCACCTGGCAACACATCCCCGGTAAAGGGTGGGAGAAAGCACCCGCTGGGACGACCGCCCTCAAAATCCAGGAGGAGAAAATGAAGCGGTGGCTGGAGAACCTGGGGGCGACCGAGGAGTGACGGGGCGCCCGACCCGCACGGGCGCCTCAGTCAAAGGCATCGCAGAGGTACAGACCCACCCCATGCTCAAGCTGGTGATGACGCTCCGGTTTCAGGGTGACCGCCCTGCCGCTATGGGCAGGCCTCGCCTCCGCTATGACTTCCTCGCCCTCCTGTTCCATCAGCTTTTCCGCATCCCACTCGAGGTGGTCGTGCGCGTCCTCCCGGAACGAAATGGTGTTGGAGAGCACCGTGTCGGCCATGGGATAGGAGAAATTGATACCGCCATGGTCGCGCCGGGTCGGCACGGGCAGGGCAACGCGAACGGCAAGGTCTAGCCATCTGCCCCCGCCCCGGGTTGCCGGTGAGCCCCGGGCACGTGAGGCGGGCGATGTGGCACCGCGTGCTCGCAGATCGGGGCTCACCTCCGCGAGTTCTCCTAGAAGAGGCCCTCCTCCGGAGTCCTCCCCCTTTCCTCACCCTCTGGTCCGACTGATGGCTCGGGTGCTTCCAGCGTCCTCCGGTCCTCCGGTTCTTCCGGAGCTTCGGGAAGCCAGACGGAACCTTCCTCTGCCTCTTCCGCTTCCGCGGTGAACCTCATCAGTTGCAGGCCGTCGAAATCCACCACCTGCCTTCGCCGTTCGCCTGCCGTCAGGACGACGTACCCCTGCTCGTTGTCGACCGTGTGCAGGCACACGGCCGCACCGTCGTCCCCCAGGGCTCCGCTCACCGCCGCCCACAGCTTCTCGCGCACCCGGGCGTTCATCGTGCCCACGTACAGACCCGTGTCCGGCTCGATCATCCACCGGGACAGCGCCCCGCGCACCCGGTCAGGTACCGCGGTCGTGGAGATCACCACCATCGACCCCATCAGCCGGCCTCTCCCGCGTAGTTCACCCCACCGGAGACCGAGCCCAGGACGGGGTCCCACAGGTCGACCACCCGCCACCGGCTCGGCACCGCAACCTCGTCGTCCTCCTCATCCTCCGCCTCCGGGTCGAGCAGTACCTGGATGTCCCGCACCATCCGCGGGATCATCCGGTACAACTTCAGCTCCGTCCGCAGCAGGGTCCGTGCCCGCCCCTCCGGGTTCTCCGAGTCGTGCAGCGAGAAAGCCAGGGGGATCGTCGTCTTCGCCTTGTACAGGTCCGCGATGTCGTACACGAACGACTGCTGCTTCCCCGAATGCACGAACCCCATCGCGGGAGAGCAGCCCAGGTGAGCGACCACCGAGTGCACCACCCCGTACAGCGCCGCGTTCCCCGCCGACAGCGCCTTGTTGACCGGGCTCTGCTCGTCCCACTCCGCGGGGTCGTAGTTGCGTTTGAACGGCTTCACCCGGTGCTTGGTCGCCAGACTCCTGTACAGCGCCTTCATCCGCTGCCCCTCCAGCGACCGCAGCCGCTCGATGCCGACGCCCTCCTCCACCTCCTCCCCGAACCGCATCTCGTACATCCGCCGGGCCACCGCCAGTCGCGCCGAGCCATCGGTGTACGCCCTGGCCTGCCGGTCCAGCCACAGCGTCGTGCGGCCCTCGGGCAAGAGACTCCCGTAGTGCAGAATGCCGCCCGACCCGCACGAGACCACGGTGGTCCCGTGCCTCATGAACGTGGCCAGCGCCGGTGACGTGATGGATGTGCCGGGCCCCAGCAGCAGGCAGGCCAGCGACGCTGTGGGGATCGGCACCCGGTGCACCGATCCCGCCCCCGCGGCGACCTCCGCGCACACCCCCGTGTCGGTCTGCACGATGCGGCAGATGTCGGCGTACAGGAACGACAGGTTGTCCGACACCTTCGGCAGCATCGCCAGAGTCGGCCGGGCGAGGTTCTTGCGCGCCTTCGCCTCGTTCGTCGCGGTCACCGGCCTCACCACTCCGCCGGGGCCAGGCTGAGCATCCCGCAGCCGAACGATTTGCCCCGCCCGACGCCCTCCACCACTGCTCGGCGCACCGCCTCGGGGTCGTTGACGACCGCGAATCCGTCGAACCGCGTCATGTGCAGACGCACGTTGCGCCTTCCGCTCCTGCCCGGGTCCAGGGCAGGGCCCATTCCGGTGCTCAGCACCTCGTGCGGTTCCAGGCCGTACCGCCCCGCGCGTTCACGCCACCACTGCTCGGCATCGGCCCCGTACAGCGGCCGGGTGTAGGCGTGCACGCCCGGCCTGGCCCGCTCACCGAGGCGCTCGGTGTTCTTCTCCGACTTGCCGAGCCGCTTGCAGGGGGCGGCGGCCAGCCGGTACCGGACCTCCAGCCCCTTTTCCAGCCCCTCCAGGAAGGGGCTGAGGTCCCGTTCGGCGGTCTGTCCGAACCCGGCACCGAGCCTGTCCAGGGCGAGCCGGCCGTGGCTCTGGGCGAGCAGCACGGGACCGGTCCGCCCCTCGTCCACCCGGAACAGCAGCCCGGCGTGCTGCCGAGGGGAGTCCATCGGCTCCTCGCCCAAGTGCTCGGAGGCCAGGGCGATGAGCAGCCGGTGCAGCTCCCCGGCGTTGGCGAAGGCGGCGCGGGCCCGCCGCGACGACAGGTCGGGGGTGATCTTGGTGAGCCAGGTCAACGGTGCTCCTCGACGTAGGCCAACAGGCGTTCCCGGTAGTCACCGCGATCGGTGGCGACCAGGTCCGCGGGCAGTTCCGCCTCCTTCACCCGTACCTCCCGGCCCGTGTAGCGGCGGTGGGCCGAAGCGAAGGAACGGGGGACGTCGTTGAGCACGGTCCGTGTTCCGGGGCCTGTGCCTTCTTCGACCACGTCCACCCTGACGGTCGTGTCCCCCTCGGGGATCCGGCGGCGCGGCAGCGGGACCGCGGCGCGCAGCTCGTGCTCGGGGTCGGGCGCCCCGACGCGCAGCACCAGCAGGGGGTCGGGAACGAAGGAGCGCCGCCCCAGGTAGGGCTGCCAGTGCGGGGAGAGCAGCGCTCGCCCGATCTCCTCGGCTCCCGGTCCGCTCACGGCCACGGTGAACACCGCGTCGGCCAGGTACGACCTGCGGGTGACGACCGTCGTGGCGCCCTCGGGCCGGCGCTTTCCCTCGGCGGTGGGCACCGTCAGCTCCCGGGGAAGCCCGCCGCCGACCGTGTGGAAGTCGGTCATGCGGATCCCGGGGGAGTCGACGCGCACGGTCAGCCGCAACCCGTCGTACCGTTCCAGGGACTCACCCCGGCCCACCCCCTGCGCGGCGGCGAACATCCCCACCAGCCCGGACCGCGTGGGGAAGGACAGGGTGTCGCGCTCGCCGAACACGCTGTGCTCCCCCCAGCTCTGCATCGGCCCGGCCAGCCGCAGCAGCAGTCCGGTCACGACCCGTCCCCGGGGTAGGCGGCGGTCACGGCGGTGCCGACCAGCTCCGGGTAGCCGGAGACCCGGTCCCCGAGGTGCTGCACGGCCTTGTCGTCGACCCCGGCGTGGGCGGAGGCCAGGACGGTGTCCGGCCACCAGAGCCCGCCGATCTTCTCGGCGTAGCCGCTCAGCCGGGAGACGGACGCGGCCCCGAACCCCTCGGTTCCGCGCACCGCCGCCTCGAAGGCGGGGGCGTACGACACCGGCCTGTCCGAGCGCACCACCACATGGGCCAGGTCGGGCACGGTCATCGCGGCGGTCGCGTTCTGCTTGCCGGAGGGGACGGTGCCCAGGAAGGCCCGCAGGAACTCCGAGACCAGTTCGCGGGCGGTGCCGGTGTCCCCGTCGAGGTTGCGCAGCAGTCCGACCAGGTCGATGTTGGCATAGCGGTAGAAGGTGCCGGTGCTGAACTGCCCGACGTTCATGTGTCCGCTGCCGTGGTCGTTCGCCTTGGGGACGTCGTCGACGGCGGTGAAGAAGTCCACCTCCACGCTGGTGCCGTGGGTGGTGAAGGCGTGCGCGAACTGTACGGCGCCGTCCACCTCCGTGGAGGGCAGTTCGGCGAGCATCCGGCCGAACAGGTTGACGGTGGCGTTGCGCGAGCGCAGCACCGCCACGATGTCGTCGGTCGGCAGGACGCCCTTGGGGGTCTTCTTCGCGGACTCCTTGGCGACGGCGTCCCTGTGCTCGTGGGCGATGGCGGCCAGGGCGTCGATGGCGGAGACGGGAAGGTAGAAGAGGACGGAGGTGACCCGGGACTCGCCCTCCTTCTCCTTCTCCAGTTTGATCCCGCCCTTGGCCGCGGACAGGACGACCTGGTTGCCGCCCTGCTCCGCCAGGGGTGCCTCCCAGCCGAGCGCGGTGAGGCGCTGGGCGATCTCCCCGACGATGCGGCGGGTGCGCACCGCCGGGTCGCCCAGCCGTTCCTCGACCCGGTGGCGGACCACCCGCTTCCAGCTCTGGCTGGAGACGCGGGTGCGCTCGGTGCCGCCGTAGACAACGGTCTTGGGGGAGCCGAGGTCGTCGCGGTTGACGTTGGAGTAGGGGAGGGTGTGCAGGACATGGACGTCCAGGAACTTGGGGGTGCTCATGCGGCGTGGTCCTCGTCGGTGTCGTCGGTGGCGGGGTTCTGGTTCTGGGAGGCGTTCTCCCGGCGGGCCCTCTCGGTCTCGATGACGCGGTGGTAGGACTGCACCCACTCCTTGGCGACGGTGTCCCGGTCACCGCCCCAGCGGGACAGGTCCAGGACCAGGCGGCTCCAGTGGATGTCGACGTCCTTGTCACGGGCGTACAGGACCAGCCGGGGGAGGTGGGAGTGCACGCTGTCGGCGGACTGGCGGCACAGCAGATGCAGGCGGGCCTCGGTCGTGTCGGCGTTGAGCCTGCCCTCGGTCACGGCCCTGCCGAGGAGCGCACCGAGGTTGGCCCTCCTGCACAGCGGATCGGGGCCCTTCTGCGCGGTCTCCTGCGGGACTTCGGACCCGTCCGGTTCCGCACCGGGGGCGCTTTCCGGAACCTGGGCCCGGGCGGTGTCCTCGCCGGTGCCGCCGTCCTCTTCGGAGGCCTTTCGCTCACGGGCCTGGCGCGGCTGGGCGGCGATCATCGCCGCGACCCCGTAGAAGGCGCGTTCCACGTCCTGCTCCGGCGGCCTCCACCGGCTGTCGGAGACGCCTTCGAGGTAGGCCAGCGGACCGTTCAGGTAGCGGGCGACGAAGGTGTGCACAGGAAGGACCCCGGGGTCCTCCACCCGTTTGCCGACCGCCCGGCGCAGGACGGCCCGCACGGCGGGCTCGTCGCGCACCCTTTCCCCCAGGTTCTCCACCATGCGCTCGGCGGCTGCGAAGATCACGGATTCAGCGCTCAAGGCGTCTCTCCTCGGTCGGTGCGGCGGGTGGGATTCCGAAGGAACAGGTGCCGCCGGTGGTGCTCCACCACAGCCGCCACCCGGGGGCGGGAGCAGTAGGGGCCGGTCACCTCGTCGTAGGCGGCGACCGCCAGGCGGGAGAAGGCGATGCCGGGGCCCTGGGCCTCCTCGTCCAGGGCGATCCGCCAGAACTCCTGCTCGGCGGTGGACCAGTAGCGGGACAGGCCGCGCCGCAACCAGGGGCCGGTTCCGGTGTCGGTGCGCGAGGACCCTCCGGAGGGGCTGTTGCCCTCCTTCCAGGCGTCCGTCAGTGCTTTCTGGAGTCGGTAGCCCAGGGATTCGGCGGAGCGCCGGGCGGTTCGGATGCGGATCCGCGCCCTGACCGCCTCCTCCGAGGTGTCGGCGGAGTCCTCCAGCCAGCGCAGCACCGCCGGCGTCGTGGCGGTGAACCACTGGCGGTCGCGGGTCTGCCCGTCCTGGTCGAACCCGAAGGCCCGCAACCGCATGGCCCTGCGCAGTCCCTCGGGCAGGTGCGTGGGCTTGGCGAGGCGGGTGAACAGTTCCGGCCGGTACTCGTTCTGCAGGTCCTCCGACAGCAGCGAGTCCAGGTCGCGCCAGACCGCCCGCGTCGCGTCCGCGGGGCGAGCGTAGCGTCGGCCCTCCTTGCTGGTCTGGTGTATGAGGTAGGGATCGGTGGGAGGGACCGGCCGGTCCCGGCGCGCCCAGGTGACATAGGCGTCCACGACCTTGTCCCCGCCGGGGTCGGGGAGCAGCAGGACCGCGTGCGAAGCCTGGTTCAGCAGGGTTCCGGCCAGGCCGGTGGACTCCTGGGGCGCACCCAGCGGGTCGGGGAGTCCGTCCCGTTCCCAGGGCGCGGGCTCCACGTCGCCGGGCTCGTCCTCGCTGTCGCCGTCGAAAGGGATGTTGAGGACCAGGCTCTGGAACAGGTTCTCGCCCAGGGGGTGGAAGGACACCGTTCCACGCAGCGGTCCCGCGGTGCTGTTGGCCTCGGAGCGACCGTCGACGGTACGGGAGGTACAGCGCCCGGAGGGGCCGTAGCCGAGGGTCGCGAGCAGGTGCCAGGCGGCCTCGTCGGGGGACAGGGGGACCGGGGCCAGGTCGTGGTGATGGCCGCCCAGCCACACCTGGTTCTGCCCTGCGGTGCGTCCCCAGGCGAGCTTGTTGACCCCGGACGTCTTGGCGCACTGCTCGCGCAGGCGGGGGTCCTGGGACCAGGGATGTTCGGGGTGGAACAGGTCGAAGCGGTCGGGGAGGGCGGCGAAGTAGGCGTCCACGCGGGACCGGTCGAAACCGCCTGAGTCGAGGACCCTTCGGCGCGCCCGGTACCACTGCTCGGCATTGTCACCGAGGGTGTCCAGGCCGGTGACACGTGCGGCCAGCAGGGTCAGGACCCGCCACAACTGAGCGGAGGCGGGAGGGATCGGGAGTTCGATGTCGGAGAACTCGTGGGCGCGGTACAGCAGTTCGCGCAGTCCGACCGGCGGCGCGGGGGTGCCGTCGGCCGCGCGGACGGGCAGCCAGGGCCGCACCGTCAGGTCGTAAGAGGGAGGGGTCACCGTCGCTCCGTGGGAGGGTCGGTCGGATGGGGAGGGCGTCCGGGGAGCCGGGCGCGGATCAGGTGTGCTCCTCCAGTCCGTTGGCGGGGTGGAGGAACAGGCGCTTGTCGCCCAGGCGGGCCTCGCCGACCCTGCCGTCGCCGTCCACCGGGTGGACGAGGAGCACCAGGTCGTGGAGGTGGTAGTTCTTCTCCCATCCCTCGGGGACCCGGTTGGCCTCCGGCAGGGGCGGCTGCGTGGCAGGGGTGGCGCGCATGGGGATGGTGCGGGCGATCACCGCGCGTAGAGCGTCCATGCCCATACCGCCCTCGGTATCGGTCCGGGGCAGCCGGTGGGTCAGCGCCTCGTCCAGCCACAGCCCGCCGTTCGCATCGCGGTAGCAGCACAGGACCCGTACCGAGTCGGCGCCGAAGCGGGTGGCCAGGAAGTGTTCGCCGATGTCGAAGTCGGCTTTGGTGAGCGGAGACAGATCCCCGTACAGGTCCCGCCTGGTGGGAATCACCGCGTTGCGGCCGTGGGTGCGCAGGGCCAACTCCTCGCCCATGCGTTTGACGTCGGCGGCCACGTCCTCCAGGAGGTCGGGGTCGTCGTACACGCCGTCCACCAGGGGCTGGATGTCCTCGGGAACGGCTATAGGCGCACTGCCCCGCCGGTCCAGCAGGGCGTGGGTGCGCAGCAGCAGGGACAGGGGGTACACGTACTGCCAGGAGCGGGGAACGTGTCCGCTGCTCTGCTGTTCCCGCGGGACCAGGACCGCCATCCGGGGTTCGGTGGCCCAGGAAGGGCGCTTGACGCTCTTCAGGTGCTGGTGCCGCCAACAACGGCCCGCGCGTTGCAGCAGCAGGCCGACGGGGGCCAGGTCGGTGATGAGCAGGTCCAGATCGAGGTCCAGGGACTGCTCGATGACCTGAGTGGCCACGATGACCGCTCGTTCGGGTCGGTCCCCGTTCTTCGCGCCCTCCTTGCCCAGCCGCCGGGTGAGCTCGGCGGTGATCGCGGTCCTCTGGTCCTGGGGGAATCGGGAGTGCAGCAGGGACAGGTCCGGCGGGGTGTCCAGCTGGGCGAACCATGCGGCCAGCAGGTCCCGGGTCTGCTGGGCCTCGGCGACGGTGGTGCAGATGACGGCGGCGCAGCCCCCCTCGGCGACCAGGGGAGACAGGAGTTCGCGCAGGGCCGGTTCCCGGTCGGGTCGGCCCCTCTCGAGGCCGATGGGGACCAGGTCCACCTTCAGCGGATCCCGCTCGGTGGTGGGAAAAGGGTCAGGGTTGGCGGCGACCCCGCCGGTCCCGGGGTGGACGTGCAGCCAACCGGGGTAGGCGATTTTCTCGACGAACGGCGGCGCAGACCGCTTCACCCTGCCCTTGGACCCGGAGACGTAGGCCTTGACCAGGGAATTCGCCACCGAGTGGTGCAGGGTGGCCGACAGAAGCACGACGGGGGTCCGGTAGACACCGAGCCAGTGCAGGAGGCGTTCCAGGAGCATCTGCATATACGGGTCCACCGCGTGGACCTCGTCTACGATCACGACCTTGCCTGCCAGGCCGAACATACGGACCGCGTTGTGGCGTGCGGGAAGGGCCGCCATGAGGGCCTGGTCGATGGTGCCGGTGGACCAGGAGGCGAGCAGGCCGCGTTTGGCCTTCATCAGCCAGGTGGTGGGGGCCAGAGCGTCCGGTGCCGGGGACCCCGTGTCGGCGGGTGCGTACTCAGGGTTGAGCCAGGCCATGGAGTGCAACAGGGCGAGAGGGGAGCCGGTGTTGGCTCGGTGCCCGGCGTACTCGCGCAGACGGCCGTACATCTGGTCGGCGGTGGCCATGGTGGGCAGGGCGAGGAATCGGCCGTGGTGACCGGTGGCGGCGCCCAGAAGGTCGGCGGCGTGCAGGGCGGCCTCGGTCTTACCCTCGCCGGGCGGGGCGGTGATGAGCACCAGGCCGCCCTCGGCGCACAGATCCGGGAGGTGGCGGGCGATCGAGGACTGGAGGCCGTTGGGGTGCTCGATCTTCGGGAAGGAGTCCGCGAACGAGGAGGGGGAGACGGTGAGGGGGCGAAGGCCGGCGTCGTCCACCAGACCGGTGATCGCGGGGAGTGAAGCGTGGAAGTGGGCGAGGAGGACGGGACGGCTGCCGTCGGCGGGGGGAGTCTTCAGACGGTCCAGGAGAAAGTGCTCCTGGCTGACGAGCCAGTCGGCGAGGATGACGAGACCGCAGACCAGGGGGGCGATCGAGGCTTCCAGACATATGGGGGTTCGGGGGCGCCTGCGGCTTCGTGGACCAGGAGGGTGCAGCGCTCGCGCTGTTCCTCCCAGGGGCCTTCCGCGAAACGGTGCGTCGTGTACTCGTCCAGGGAGTCGGGGTAGACGCCATGGTGGCCGCCGAGGAGCTGGGCGACGAGGTCGGAAATGTATTCGTCCTCGTGGGGGTAGCCGAACCGGGGGAGGGCGGCGGTGAGCCACTGGTGGGTGACGAAGGAATGGCCGGTGCGGTCGCCGGGGGGTTGTTCACGGGGGTAGGAGGAGAGGTCGAGGGGGATCTGTTCCTGGAATTCCCGGATGAGTTTCCCGATGTCGTGGCATCCCGCCCAGAAGGCGACCAGCGCGCGGGCGTGGGATTCGTCCCCTCCGAGACCGGCGGCGATGCTGCGTTTCAGGCCGGGGGAGAGGACGAGGTCCCAGAGGATCAGGGCAGCGGCGGTGGCGTCGAGCGCGTGGAGGATGTAGGGGTAGTGCCTGCCGTGCAGGTGGCGCTCCTTGGCCCACAGGCCGAGGTCGATATAGGTGGGGTCATCGGAGGGATCGGAAGGAGGGGGCGTCATCCGGAGGTGCTCCAGCGGTCATGAGAGCATGGTGTGCGATGAAGTTAGCGCCGGACTGGGATGCTCCGCAGGGATTTCGGGGAAATGGCCGAATCGGGCCATTTTCTTAACTCGCTAGTAGGTCTCGCGGAGATAACGGCCCGCGTTTATGCAGGTCGGTAACTGTGAGCCCCGCGCACGCGGGGATGGACCTTCCATGTGTTCCATGAGGGCAGGGTAGGGGCGGTGAGCCCCGCGCACGCGGGGATGGACCGTCGGGCAGCAGGTCCTCCAGTCAGCCGCCCTCGTGAGCCCCGCGCACGCGGGGATGGACCGGCGGGGGGCGGGTCGCGTGCGGGCGGCGCGGAGTGAGCCCCGCGCACGCGGGGATGGACCGCTCTCGATCTCGCCCAGGTTGTCCTCGGTGATGTGAGCCCCGCGCACGCGGGGATGGACCGACCATGCCCGACCGCGTCCTCATCGCCCTCCTGTGAGCCCCGCGCACGCGGGGATGGACCGCCGGTCTTGACCATCTGCCCGGCCGCGCGTGCGTGAGCCCCGCGCACGCGGGGATGGACCGGGCGTGGCGTGCGAGGCCGCCGACGCAATCGCGTGAGCCCCGCGCACGCGGGGATGGACCGTCGGCGGCGGACACCAGGGCCAGGACGTCCACGTGAGCCCCGCGCACGCGGGGATGGACCGCGGCCGGTTCGCCCTGCCCGTCCTGCCGCGCGTGAGCCCCGCGCACGCGGGGATGGACCGCGACCACACACCCCGGCTTGCACGGCGCGTGAGTGAGCCCCGCGCACGCGGGGATGGACCGACCAAGCAGCAGGCCAACGAGGACTACCTGCAGTGAGCCCCGCGCACGCGGGGATGGGCCGTCCCAGACGACCGGGTTCGGCGCCGACCGCAAGTGAGCCCCGCGCACGCGGGGATGGACCGGTCGTGATCGCCGCGTTCGAACGCGACATCCGTGAGCCCCGCGCACGCGGGGATGGACCGTCGGGGCGGCACCGGGTCGACAGAACCGCGTAGTGAGCCCCGCGCACGCGGGGATGGACCGGTCGGCCGGTGGACGCACGCCACCCTCTGGCCGTGAGCCCCGCGCACGCGGGGATGGACCGACCCCGAACGTTGCCCGGTAGCCGTTGCCGTCGTGAGCCCCGCGCACGCGGGGATGGACCGACGAGCGCATGCAAGGCGTCGAGCTGAAGATGGTGAGCCCCGCGCAGGCTGAGATGGAAGGAGGGCCCCGCCCCCCGCCACCGTCACGGTGGCAGGGGCGGGGCCCTGCATACATGGGGGTCGGGCGACGCCGGGGCGGCGCGTCCGTCCGCCTGGTGCGCCTCGCGTGCGGGGGCGGGCCGGGGGAGGGGTGACCCCGTGCCCAAGGGCAACGGCGAGCCTCACACCTGCGGGGGTGGGCCACAGCGCCGTCCCTCCGGGCGGCCTCCGCCCTGGTGGAGGCCCACACGTGCCGGGAGGCGGGCCACCCGCTCTCGGGCGCTCACGGGAAGACAACGGCTCCTGCGGCACACGGGGCTCGCTCCGGCCCCGGCCGTGGCGGGAGGTGTTCCACCGCTGAACCCGCGGAGGCCCTTCCTGCCGCCGGTCCCCCACTAAAGTCAAAAGCCGCCGCTACCCCTGGGAAGGCTGTCGGCTCGGCGCGTCGACCCTCTCGCGGAGCCGGTCCAGCACCTCTCTCAGGAGCCGGGAGACGTGCATCTGGGAGCAGCCCACGTGCTCGCCTATCTCCGCCTGGGTGCAGTCGTCGAAGAACCGCAGGTGCAGGATGGTGCGCGCCCGTTCGTCCAGGTCGGCCAGCGCGGGCTTGAGCGTCTCGCGCTCCAGGACCTGCTCGAAGGCGGTCTCCTCCTCGCCCAGCCGGTCCTCCAGGCGGATGCCCTCGCCGCTGTCGTCCTCGCTGGTCTCGGGCTTGTCCAGGGACAGGCACCGGTACGCCTCGGAGGCCTGGAGGAGTTCGCTCGCCTCCTTCTCGGACAACCCCATCCGTCGGGCGAGTTCGGCCGTGGTGGGACGGCGCGCGTGGTCCTGCTCGAAGTCCGCCAGGACCCGGCGCAGCTTGATCCGGTTCTCCTGGTGGGAGCGGGGGACGTGCACGGCCCATGTGCGGTCACGGAAGTGGCGCTTGATCTCACCGGTGACGGTGGGCCGCAGATAGGCCATGAAGGGCGTGCCCCGGGAGGGGTCGAAGCCGCGGACGGCCTTGACCAGGCCGACCATGGCGGTCTGCATCACGTCCTCGAGCGGCTCCCCCTTGCCGCGGTAGTCGCCGGCCATCCTGGCCACCAGCGGTTCGAACTCCTCCACGATCTGCTCCCACAGGTGCCGGGCTCGCGGATCGCCCTCCTCGAGGGAGTGGAGCCGGGTGAGAAGGTCCTCGGCGGAGTCCTTCTCGAAGGCCTCGTATTCCACGGGCTTGCGCGGGCGAGGGATCAGACCCTTGGCCGCGGTGGGTGAAGCGTCGTGCGCTGCGGTCGGGAACAAGAAAACCCCCGGTGTTCTGTCCTGCGTGAACCTCGTTCTTGCAAGTGCAAGGTGCCGGTCGGTGCCCCCCTCGACCGCACCCATCACCCATGTGACGTGTGAGGTCAAAGGGGGATCCGGCGCGCCTGACCATGCCCGGGAAAACCCTTCTGATGCACGATCGAGAACTTTTTCTTGTCGGACGACAACTTTTTCCGAGTAAACATTGCTCGGGTGTGATGTGGCTCCGGGAACGCCCCCGGACCCGGAGCCACGGTGCGCGCCGCGCGGGTCGTCCTCCGACCGCGCCCGGACCGCACGGGCCCCGACCGGGCCCCGGCGGTCGGCCGCGTACCAGGGCCCTGCCCCGGCATGAGGCCTCGCACACTTCCGGGACGGCTCGGGCCCGCCCACCGTAAGCGCCTCGTTGCGCGAGGTCCCGGAACGCGGTCGGCGTGTCCTGGATCCGTCGATGCGTCCTTTTTGGTCCCCGCGCCGGGCACCGCGTCCCCTGCGGTGTTCCCGGCTCCGTGCCGACCGGGGAGGGGCCGGATTCCGCCGGTGTCCCGCAGGATCGAACGGCCCGACCCCGCACGGGCCGGAACGGCCGTCGGCTGCCGGGGGCCGGCGGCCGTTCCGCCGGGCCGACGGTGCCCCGGCCCGGATCCGGGTGACCGAAAGGTGCATCCATGGCGCTGCGCCGGTACTCGACCGCCATCAGGACGCACGGCCACCGGGTACCCGGAGACCGGTGGCCGGCGGGCCGAAGCGCCGGACCGGACCGGGCTCCACGGCACCGACGAGGGCGCCGTGCCGGTCCCACCGTGGGTGGAGGAGGTCGGCCCGGGCCCGCCCCCCACCAGGCACCGCCCGGTCCGTCCTTCGTTCCCGTGGAGCACCGCGAGCAGGACGAGGACCGCATCCCCTCGGACTTCGCCCCGCACATCTCGCAGGACCGCGGGGCCGGGACCGGGACCGGGCGGCCGGTCTCCCCGGGTGCGCCACGGGTCGATGCCGGCCAGGGCCCCGAGTCGCCTTGGGCGTACGCGCCGACCCCTCGGCCCGGAGGACAAGGGGTCCTGTGCGGCCTCCTCCCGGGGGCGCGGGCGGGGCGCCGGAACCGACCGGCCATGGTGCTGCAATGAGCAACTAAATAGTTACTGAGAGTTATGGTAGGAGGGTGCCAGAAACTCCCACGACCTGGGAGCACGTCCCCGGTCGGTCCCCGGCTCCGGTCCCGCCCACGAGCGACCGCCCGCTGCTCGCCGTGCTCGTCCCCCTCCTCCTCACCGTGCTCGCGCTCACCGGCTGCGTGGCCCCGACCCCCACCGCCGACAGCCACCGGGACGCCGCCGAGCAGACCGTCGTCGACCTCCTCTCCTCCGTCAACACCGGCATCCTGGTCGCCGAGGCCCACAGTGACGGAAAGGCCTTCTCCCCCTACCTGGAGACGACCGCCGGCGACTCCGAGGACGCGGCCCGCTCCATCGCCGACACCTTCGGCGTCCTCCAGCCGCCCACCCCCGAGGGCGACCTCCTCCGCGCCCGCCTGACCCCCCTGTGCGACGAGGCCGTGAACGCGCTCGCCGACCTGCGCATCGCCCTGCGCCGTGACGACGCCGAAGGGGTGGCCGAGGCCGAGCGCCTGCTGAGGGAGAACGCGGACGCCCTCACCCGCCTCCAGGGGGAGCTGTCATGAGATGGCTGACGGCCTTCACCCTGGGAATGCTCACCGCCGTCGGCGGCTTCCTCGACATCGGCGACCTGGTGGCGAACTCGGTGGTCGGCTCCCGGTTCGGCATGACCCTGGCCTGGGTGGTCCCCGTCGGGGTGGTGGGCCTCATGCTGTTCACGGAGATGTCCGCCCGCGTGACCGCCACCACCGGCCGGGCCACCTTCGACCTGGTGCGCGAACGGCTCGGCCCCCGGGCCGGCCTCGCCAACCTGCTGGCGTCGTACTTCATCACCCTGCTCACCTTCTCCGCGCAGATGGGCGGCATCGCCCTGGCCCTCGAACTGGCCAGCGGCATCCACTACCTGCTGTGGGTCCCGGTCGCCGGCGCCCTCGTCTGGATCGTGCTGTGGCGCCTGCCCTTCGACCGCATGGAGAAGACCTACGGCCTGCTCGGCCTGGCCCTGGTGGTGTTCGGTGTCGCGCTGTGGCGGCTGGGCCCCGACTGGGGCGTCCTGCTGGAGGACGCGGTCTCCTTCACCCCGCCCGCGAACGAGGGGCCGGCCGTCTGGTGGTACTACGCCATCGCCCTCTTCGGGGCGGCGATGACCCCCTACGCCGTTCTCTTCTTCTCCTCCGGCGGGGTGGAGGAGAAGTGGACGCCCAAGGACCTGGCCACCGCGCGCGTCAACGTCTTCCTCGGCCTCCCCCTGGGCGGGCTGCTGTCCCTGACCGTCATGGGCTGCGCGGCGGTGGTGCTCATGCCCTCCGGCATCCAGGTGTCCGACCTGGGCCAGGTCGCGCTGCCCGTCGTCTCGGCCCTGGGCCGGGTGGGACTGATCGTGGTGATCCTGGGCTTCTTCGCCGCCACGTTCGGCGCGGCCCTGGAGTCGGGGCTGGCCGCCGGGTACGCGGTCTCCCAGTACTTCGGCTGGCGCTGGGGCAAGGCCGCGGCACCGGTGGAGGCGCCCTACTTCCACCTCGTCCTCATGGCGAGTCTGCTGGGCGGGGTGCTCTTCATCCTCACCGGCGTCGACCCGATCACCGTCACCGAGTACAGCCTCGTGCTGTCGGCGGCGGCCCTGCCGCTCACCTACCTGCCGATCTTCGTCGTCGCCAACGACCGCGGTTATCTCGGGGACCAGGTCAACTCACGCTTCACCAACATCCTCGGCTCGGTCTACCTGGTGCTGCTGTGCGCGGTGTCGGTGGCCGCCATCCCCCTGATGGTCTACACGAAAGCGGGGCAATGAGATGTCCGACGGTGTGAACGGGACCGTGTTCCGGATCGGTTTCACGGTCCTGGACCGCCAGATCGTCGACGCGGAGGGCGGCGACGTCGGCAAGGTCGACGATGTCGAGTTCACGTGGTCCGAGGGGGAGCCGCCCGCCATGACGGCGCTGGTCGGTGACACCGCCGCACTGGGCCCCAGGATCGCGGGGCGCTTGGGGCTGTTCTGGGAGACGGTCCTGGACAGGCTCCGGCCACCGGACGGGGAGCCCACCCGCATCCCGCTCGAGAACGTGGAGGAGTTCACACCCACCACGGTCCTGAACACGTCCGCTCCGCGGGGCATGCGCCCCCTGGAGGCCTGGGTCGCAGAGCACCTCATCGGCCGGATCCCGGGAGGTCGGCGGTGAGGCGGCTGCGCGCCGGTGAGCTGATCGGCCTGCGGGTCGTGGACCGCAACGGGCAGGAGGCGGGCTCGGTCCAGGACATCGTGGTGCGCCACCGGGAGGGGTCCTACACGGTCCTGGGGCTGGTGGTGGGGCGTTCGGCGGTCGCCGGGCGCTTCGGCTACGGGGACTCCCTGGAACCGCCGACGCCGTGGTCGCACCTGCTGGGCTGGCTGCGCCGGCACGAACGCTACGTGGAGTGGAAGGACGTGGTGGCGCTGCGGGAGGACCGGGTCGAGATCGGGGTGGAGCACACCTCGCTGCCCCGCCGCTGGCGCGACGACGACACCTGACCCGGGAGAGGAACCGGTGGGCGCGCGGGTGTGCGCGCGGGCGGGCAAGCGGGTCGCGGAGCGTGGCGGGAGGCGCGGACGGACCGCGGGTCCGCGCCGCGGACCGGTCTCCGCGATCGGCAGGGGCGTCCGGTCCGAGTGGCCGCGGGGGAGAGGGGCGGTCGGAGAACGGCCGCCCCTCCACCCTCCCGCCACCAGGGGGCGCCGAACAGTTGGAACACCCGCCCCTATGGCAGCGGCCGTCCCCATCACCAGGGCGGGCGCCGAGGAGCAGGAGGGGCGCCCGAACAACCGAGCGATGCACGGACGGGGCTTCCGCCCCGACCGTGGGACGGCCTCTTCGGCACCGGGACGAGGGGCGCACGGACGCCGAGGAGCGCCTCGGCGCCGGGGTGCCCGCCTCAGTCGTCGGTGGGGCCGCGCCCGGCCTCGAACCGCCGACGGTACCTCTCCAGCGCTTCGTCCATGACGGCGGTGCCCAGGCGCGCGACCGGTTCGACCCGGTCCAGCAGGGGCTCGTGGTCGGGGCCGCGGGCGACGACGCGCCCGTGCAGGGCCCATCCGTAGCGGTCGGTGTCCTCCTCGGCCAGGGAGGCGTACTTGCGCACCTGGCGGGCGAGCCAGTCCTCCAGTGGACGGGTCCACCAGGGCTCCGGCGTCAGCGGGGTCACCGACAGCCCGGGCAGCTCGAGGCCGCTCTCGTAGTCCTTGCTGACCACGGACGCGTCCCGCTCGGGCCCCTCGGAGTAGCGCAGGTAGAGCGGTCGGGGGTCCGACACGAGCACTGCCAGGGCTCGCAGGTCCCGGGCCACGGGCAGGCCGTCGTGCTCAACGAAATCCGGTCTCGTCTCCGCCATGGTGCGCGACTACCCCTTCGCTCCGGCGCCACACCCGGCCGTCGGCCGTCACCACGTCGGCCCGGCCCACCCGTTCCTCCTGTGCCCCGGCCCCTCCGGCCCGCCCGTCCCGTGCGCGGTGTCCGCCCGGTTCGGGCTCCGATCAGGGGCTGTTCTGCATGCCGGGTGACGGTACGGCATATCGGGACGTTCCTCCTGCGCCCCGCGTGCCGTTCCCATCCGCCCGAGGATACGTCGGAGAATCACGGCGCGATCACATGGTGTGACGAAGTTTTCTGGAAAGGCCATCCGTGTCCCTGTTCACGCGCTTCTCCTTCCTCGCCACGGCCGTCCTCGCGGCGACCGTGGCGTTCCCCTTCCAGGCCCAGGCAGAGGTCCAGGACCGGGGCGCCGCCGCCCCGGTCCCCCTGGCGGAGGCGGTCTCCGCGCTTCCCGTCGCCGAGGAGGGCCGGGCGGGCTACGACCGCTCGCTCTTCCCCCACTGGGTGGACGCCGACCGTGACGGGTGCAGCACCCGGGCCGAGGTCCTGCTGGAGGAAGCGGTGACCGCGCCCGCGGTCGGGGAGGGGTGCCGGATCTCCGGCGGTGAGTGGTTCTCCTACTACGACGGGGCGACCGTGGCCGAGGCCCGTCTGCTGGACATCGACCACATGGTGCCGCTCGCGGAGGCGTGGGACTCCGGTGCCTCGCAGTGGAGCACGGCGCGGCGCCGCGACTTCGCCAACGACCTGGGGGAGCCGGTGGCGCTGGTCGCCGTCACCGCGCGCGAGAACCGGGCCAAGGCGGACCGGGACCCGGCCGAGTGGCTGCCCTCCGACGAGGGGGTGCACTGCCGGTACGCCGCCGAGTGGACCGCGGTCAAGACCAGGTGGAGCCTGTCGGTGGACGCTGCCGAGAAGGACGCGCTCCTCGCTCTCGCAGAGGGGTGCCCGGACGAGGTCGTGGAGACCGAACCCGCCTTCTGACGCTGGACGGCACGGCCCGGCTGCGGGCCCGGTGCCCGGGCCGCGCCATGACGGATCGGGGGGCGGTCCCGCACCGGGGGAAGGGAACAGTGGCCTTCCGGTCAGGTCTAATGCCTTCTGTCAGGTATGCGGGGATTGGTCCACCCGGGGGAGGGGCGGACCACCGCCGCCCCGGCCCCGGGTTCTCCCAGTTCCCGTTCCGCGCCGCCGCAGCGGCGGCCCCGTACCGGGGAACAGGCGGCCGCCACTGGTCCTGCGCGCGGTCCGGTCCCCGGTGCGGACCCTGCCCCACCAGCGGTTCCGACGTTCGGTCATGGGTCGGTTACCGCGGTTCGGGGAGGGGGAATCCCTGGTGCACAGGGGAGGCGCCGAAGCAGGTCCTCCCCGCATCCCCCGAGCGCTCGCCTTCGCCCCGGGCCGGTACCGGCCCGGGACTCCCCCAACGGATTCCCGCTACCCGCCCGGCCCTTGCAACGCCGGGACGTGATCCATGACCGAAGGACCCGCACATGTCGATCCGTAAGTCCGATTCCCCCCGCCCCCGTAAGACCCACCGACTCCGTGCCGCGGCCGCGCTGGCGGCCGCCACCACCCTCTTCCTCGGCCTCATGCCCGCGGGCACGGCCAACGCCCACGGCTACATCTCCAACCCGATGAGCCGCCAGGCCCAGTGCGCCGCGGGGATCGTCCAGTGCGGCGGTATCCAGTGGGAGCCGCAGAGCGTCGAGGGGCCCAAGGGGCTCATGCGGTGCGACGGCGGCGTCGGCCGCTTCTCCGAGCTGAACGATGACAGCCGGGGGTGGCGGGTGACCGACGTCAGCCGCGTGCAGAGCTTCACCTGGACCATCACGGCGGCCCACTCGACCTCCACGTGGGAGTACTTCATCGGGAACCACCGGGTGGCCGTGTTCAACGACAACGGGGCCCGCCCGCCGTGGTCGTTCACCCACACCGTGGACCTGTCGGGGTACAGCGGGCGGCACAAGCTGCTGGCCCGCTGGAACGTCGCCGACACGGCCAACGCCTTCTACGCCTGCGTGGACATCAACATCCGCAGCTAGGAGGTCGTGGTCCAGCGGCCCGCTCCCGCGGGTAAGCGGGATGCGGAAGCCCGCCCGGCACCGGCGGTGGCGTCCCGGACGCCATGGAACCCCGCCGGGGCCGGGCGGGCCCAATGCCGAGGGGAACCCGGCCTTGAGCCCGCCGGGCCCCTCATGCGACAGTGACCGGGACGGTTGCCGTCCCATAAGCGCACATAACGCGGAGATAACGCTCTGCGTTTTCCCAGGTCGTTAACCGTGAGCCCCGCGCACGCGGGGATGGACCGCCGCCGCGGTCGTCGGCGTACCGGTGCCGGGGGTGAGCCCCGCGCACGCGGGGATGGACCGGCCGCCTCGGTCGAGGTCCCCGACGGTACCCGGTGAGCCCCGCGCACGCGGGGATGGACCGCCCGGGACCACCCCGCCCTACGCGTTCCCGCTGTGAGCCCCGCGCACGCGGGGATGGACCGAGGCCGCCGCTACCGCTCGGGAGCACCCCGGCGTGAGCCCCGCGCACGCGGGGATGGACCGCTGGACGAGGCCGACGTCCCCGAGGAGATGCGGTGAGCCCCGCGCACGCGGGGATGGACCGAGGTCTTTGCACTCGCCGAACAGGAAGGGCTGGTGAGCCCCGCGCACGCGGGGATGGACCGGCGGCGGCTATCTGTGACACGCGCGAGGTGGCGTGAGCCCCGCGCACGCGGGGATGGACCGTCACCCGCCAGCGCCAGGCCGCGGCCCGCGAGGTGAGCCCCGCGCACGCGGGGATGGACCGTTCGCCCACCCGTCCGCGACCAGGTAGATGGTGTGAGCCCCGCGCACGCGGGGATGGACCGTCGCAGGCCAGCCCCCTCATCGCGGGGTCAACGTGAGCCCCGCGCACGCGGGGATGGACCGACCCTGGCGAGCATCCCCGACCAGGAGCTGCTGTGAGCCCCGCGCACGCGGGGATGGACCGCTCGTGGCCCGGTTCCAGTCCCAGCACTTCGGGTGAGCCCCGCGCACGCGGGGATGGACCGCTCGTGGCCCGGTTCCAGTCCCAGCACTTCGGGTGAGCCCCGCGCACGCGGGGATGGACCGACCACCCTGTTCCGCCAGCTGGCCGTGTGCACGTGAGCCCCGCGCACGCGGGGATGGACCGAACGTGAACGCCAGATCCCGGCCGCCGAGGTAGTGAGCCCCGCGCACGCGGGGATGGACCGTCGATCAGCTCCGCGACAAGCAGCGACAGGTTGTGAGCCCCGCGCACGCGGGGATGGACCGATGCGGATGCCGCTGGTCCTGATCTGGATCGAGTGAGCCCCGCGCACGCGGGGATGGACCGCGCTCAACGGCCGCGGGTGGTCCCGGCGGCGGGTGAGCCCCGCGCACGCGGGGATGGACCGGCCATGGCCCGCTGGATCTCCTCGATGGTGAGGTGAGCCCCGCGCACGCGGGGATGGGCCGGCGCTGGTCGTGCAGGTCGAAGCCAACGCGGTGTGAGCCCCGCGCACGCGGGGGTGAGCCGGGTTCGTACTCGGGCCGGTCGGGGCTGCCACAAGCCGACACAGGTGGCCGTGTTCGGATGCCGCCTGCCCCCTCCCGCCTGCTCCCGTGTCACCGCTCGCCGGCCGTGTCCCACAGACGGGCGTGCGCTTTGTCGTTTATGGGGCCGTACGGGGTGCGGCGCCACCCCTTCAAGGTCAAGCTTGGGTCGGCTTTGGTTCTGCCCGCGCGGTGTTCGGCGCTCTGACCAGCACAGATGCATGCAGTCTGTTCCCGGACAAGCACCCCGGCCCGCAGGGGCCCGTGCGCCCGGCACCGCTCCCGAGGTCGGTGCCGGACCCGGCTCAGCGGCCGGGTGGGCGGTTCGCGAGGGTGCTCGAAGCTCAGGGAGACACGATGTCGCTAAGTGCCACACGCCTCACCGCGGCCGCGGTGGCAGGGACCGCACTGGCGCTGCTCGCGCCGGTGGGCGCGAGCGCGCACAGCACGGTGGAGAAGGACCTGGCCGTCGCCAAGGCGGCCACCGCCAAGTACCAGGACGAGGCCGAGGCGATCGCCGACGGCTACCTGCCGACCGACCAGTGCGCGCAGAGCCCTGACGGCGTGATGGGCTACCACTACGCCAACCCGTACCTGATCGACCGCAAGCTGGACATCCGCACCCCCGAGGTGCTGGTCTACCAGCCGGACGGGTACGGCGGCCGCAAGCTCGTGGCGCTGGAGTACTACTACGTCGACGCCGACCAGGACGTGGAGACCGACGACGACCGCCCCTCCCTGTTCGGGCAGCCGTTCGACGGGCCCGACGAGGGCCAGGAGCCCGGCCTGCCGGTCAACTACACGCTGCACGTGTGGCTCTGGCAGCACAACCCGAGCGGCCTGTTCAGCCCCTGGAACCCGGCGGGTTCCTGCGGTTACTGACCACCGGCCGCCCGGCCCGGTGACCGCGGCCCCGGAGCGCTCGCTCCGGGGCCGCGCCCGTGTCCGGGCGGCCACGGCCGCCGGCGCCCTCCACCCCAAGCGCCGGGCTCCCGCCTCCGAGCCCCGCCTCCCCGCCCCTGCCGCCGCGACCCCTTGGCCGGGTTTCACCGGTACAGCGAGCCGGGGGTGCGACCGAAGGCCGCGCGGAAAGCGGAGATGAACGCGCTTGGCGAGGAGTACCCGCATGCGGCGGCGACCCGCGTCACGGTCCACCCCTGCGCCAGCAGCAGGGTGGCCCGGTGCAGCCGGAGCTGGTTGCGCCAGACGGTGAACCCCATGCCGACGCCGTCGCGGAAGAGCCGCGACAGCGTGCGCTCCGACGCCCCGACCCGCCTGCCGAGTTCGGCCAGGGTCGGCGCGGCCGACATGTCCGCCTCCACGAGGGCCTGCACCTCGCGCAGCCGCGGATCGCGCAGGAGGGGCAGCACCGTCGGCGGTTCCTCTGCGGGCCGCACCTGGTCGACGAGCACGCCGAGCATGCGCCGCTCGGCCGGGGTGGTGGCCGGGCCCGCCGCCGAGCACGCGATCACCAGCTCCCGCAGCAGCGGCCGCACCTCCACCAGCACAGGCGCACCGGACGGAGCCCCTCCGCCGCGAACCGGCACGCCGACCAGGTGCACGGTCGCCGCGCCGTGGACCTGCCAGTGGTGCACGGTCCCGGCGGGCACCCACACCGCGCGTGTGGACGGGGTGAACCACGTACCGTCCTCCACCACCACCTCCAGTACGCCGGATCCGGCGTAGATGAGCTGGTGGTCGTCGTGGAAGTGCAGATCCACCTCCGCGCCGGAGGCGAGCACGCGGGTGTCCGTGGGAGCGGTCGGCGTGTGGCGGATGTTCGACATCACTCGGCGGATTATAGAAAGCGCGCCATCCCCGGCGGACCGGAGACTGGGCCCATGCCCTCCTCCGTTCCCCGCGCCGGCCGCACCGGCGCCCGCCTCCTGGCGTACTCCCACGCGACCGTCGACTTCTACCAGGGCGCCCTGGCCGCCCTGGTGCCGTTCCTGGTCCTGGACCGCGGTTACGGCTACGCTGCCGCGGCCGGGATCGTGCTCGCCGGTTCGCTGTCCTCCTCCGTCGTCCAGCCGCTGTTCGGGGCGCTGGGCGACCGGTGGCCGATGCGCTGGCTGATCCCGGTGGGCCTCGTCGCGGCCGGAGGGGGCATCGCGGCGATCGCCGTGTCCGACTCCTTCTGGGTCACCGCCGCCTTCGTCGCGCTGTCCGGCACGGGGGTCGCCGCCTACCACCCCGCCGCCGCGCGTCGGGCGCGGGAGATCAGCGGTGACGACCACGTGGTGATGTCCTGGTTCTCGCTGGGCGGGAACCTCGGCTTCGCCGCCGCACCGCTCGTGGTCGCCGCGACCGTGGGCGTCCTGGGTCTGGGCGCAGGCCCGCTGCTGATGGCCCCCGCCCTCACCGGCCTCCTCGCCCTGGCCTGGGCCGCCCGCACCACGCCCTCCGGGGGCGCGGCGGTGCGGGTCGCACGCGCGCCCGGGGTCGACGGCGGCGGCCGCGACGACTGGCGCTCGTTCGTGCTCCTGAGCTGCGCGATCGTCTGCCGCTCCATCGTGTTCGTCGGAATCGGCTCCTTCCTGGTGCTGTTCGTGCACCGGTACGGCGGGATCGGCGAGCCGGGCGGCACCGCGGCGCTGTTCGTGTTCTACCTCGGCGGCGCCTTCGGGACCGCGCTGGGCGGCCATCTCGCCCGGCGGTGGGAGCGCACCCGCATTCTGCGCTGGGCCTACGGGGCGGCGGTGCCGGTCCTCGCCTGCCTGGTGCTGTTCCCCGGGCCGGGGGTGTTCGTCTTCGTCGCGCTGGCCTCGCTCCTGCTGTACGTGCCGTTCTCGCTGCACGTCAGCCTCGGACAGGACTACCTGCCCCGGCACATGGGCACCGCCTCGGGGGTCACCCTGGGTCTGGCGGTGTCCGTCGGAGGGCTCGCCTCCCCGGTGATCGGTGCTCTGGCCGACACCGTCGGGCTGCGGTACGCGCTCGCGCCCCTGATCGTCCTGCCCGCGCTCGCCTGCATCGCCCTCATCCGGCTGGGGGAACCCGCCCCGGCGGTGTCGTCCGGCGGAGGACGGCGGCCGGCTGAGGCTCTGCCCGATCGGCGGCGCGGAACGGACTGAGCCGCTGCGGGGAGGTGCGGGGGGCGGTGGTCTTCTCCGGGCACGGCCGCCGTCGCCCCGGCCCGGTGCGCGTGCCGCGGCCTTTCCCGTGCCAGGAGGCCCGTGTTCCTCTGCGGACATGACGGGGCCCCCGCGCAACGCTCGGTCGCGCGGGGGCCTCCGTGTTCCCCACCGGACCCTGCGAATCCCCCGATAGCGGCGGTCCGGTTCGGGTCGGACGCGCTCACCCCCCGTGGGCGCCGACCCGGCACCCGCGCCTTCTCCTCGGACCGTAGAGCCGTGAAGGCCTCCCCCGTGGCCCGAGGGGTGCGCAGGTGCACACTCCTCCGTCTACCCGTGTGGAGGCGCGTAAACACCGGGCGGCCATGTTTCTTTCTGAGGCTTGGGGACGGGCCGTCCCGCACCGTCGATCTTCGGGGGCTCCCGAACACCGGCGTCAGGAACCGCTCACCGTCTCCGGGCTCCTTCGCCTGCGGGGACCGGAGTGGGAGGAGCGGAGAGGTCGGCCGCCGGTGTCTCCGCGGCAGCGCGCGCCGGACGGGAAGTGTCCGCCGAGCAGCCGGAAGCCCGTGCCGAACGGAATCCCTGCCCCGCGCCCCGGCCACGGCGGGGACGGGGCGCGGGACAGGGGAGGAGGGTCACAGGTATCCGGCGCGCACCGCGTAGATCGCGGCCTCGGTGCGGGAGTGGACCTGGAGTTTCTCCAGGATGTTGCGGACGTGGTTCTTCACGGTGTTCTCGGTGATGAACAGGCGCTCGCCGATGGTCCGGTTGTTGAGCGACCGGGCCACGAGCTTCAGGACCTCGGCCTCGCGGGGGGTGAGCTGGGGGAGCACCACGGGCGCCTGCGGGGTGCTCTCCTGCTTGGCCAGTTCGGCGAACTCGCCGATGAGCTTGGTGGCCATGCTGGGGTTGATCGAGGGGCGGCCCGCGGCGATGGTGCGGATGGTCTCCGAGATGTCGGTGACGGCGATCTGCTTGAGGAGGTAGCCGCTGGCGCCGACCTTGAGCGCGTCGAAGAGGTCGGCCTCCTCGTCGCTCATGGTGAGCATGATGAATTTGGTGTGCGGCACGGCCTCGCGGATGCGCGGGCAGGCCTCGATGCCGCGGGCGTGCGGCATCCAGACGTCCATGAGGACCACGTCGGGGCGCGATCCGGCGGCGAGCCGAACGGCCTCGTCACCGTCCCCGGCCTCGCCGACCACGTCGATGTCGGCCTCCTCGTCCAGGACGGACACCAGTCCGCGGCGGAAGAGGGCGTGGTCGTCCACCACCATGACCCGAATCGGGCCATCCGGGTCAGGGGCTCCCGCTGCGAGATACGGCTGGTCAGGGGAGGGGGGGTGAGGGCTCACTGAAAACTCCTTTTGCGCACGAACCGAAAAGCGGATTACTTCTTTTCGCCGTCGCGTCCCTCGCCGTGGGAGGGGCTTTCGTGCCCGATGTCGGCGGACCTGCGCGAATGCTGGTCGAACGCGCAGGTTCGGCTGTCGGCACGGGTCGTGGGGGGTGAGGCGGTCCGAGGGCGAAAGCTCACTTCATATCTCCTTATGAAGGAGGTTGTGAGGGCGTCTGTATGTTCTCACAGGGAACTGATCTGCGGTGCGCGATTCGCGGTTTGGGTGATTTGTCCAGGCTGGCTTCCCGGCGGGCCCCTGTGTGCGGGAGTGGGTCGGATGCCGCCGAACCGGCGGTGCTGCGGGGGCCGTGTTGGTTCCGTCCGGGGAGTGTCTCGCACACCGATCATGCGTCAGGGGCTGGTCGGGTTCTTGATCGTTCGGCAGGGGGACGGGCATCCCAGATGCGCTTTTCGTGGCCTATGAGAGCCGCGAGCACCGAGACCGCTTCGCGGCTCGCACAAAAGTGGATAATGGGGTAGCTCTGGCTCCTTTCAATGAAGATAACGCGGAGATAACGCCTCGCGTTTTCCCAGGTCGTGAACTGTGAGCCCCGCGCACGCGGGGATGGACCGTAAGGAGGGCCCATGCCCACCAGCCTGGCCGAGTGAGCCCCGCGCACGCGGGGATGGACCGTCTTTCGCGATGGTCTCCAGGCCGTCCCCTGCGTGAGCCCCGCGCACGCGGGGATGGACCGTAAGGAGGGCCCATGCCCACCAGCCTGGCCGAGTGAGCCCCGCGCACGCGGGGATGGACCGTCTTTCGCGATGGTCTCCAGGCCGTCCCCTGCGTGAGCCCCGCGCACGCGGGGATGGACCGTAGGTCGTGCGCCCTCTGATTAGCCCGCCTGTGTGAGCCCCGCGCACGCGGGGATGGACCGTCGCGGACTACCGCGACGTGTTCGACCACCTCGTGAGCCCCGCGCACGCGGGGATGGACCGGCCCGCAAGGTCGCCCGCCAGGAGCGCGCCGCGTGAGCCCCGCGCACGCGGGGATGGACCGGCGTCCGACGCATCGTCGATGACGGGGCCGAGGTGAGCCCCGCGCACGCGGGGATGGACCGGCCGGCAGCACCGACCCGATCATCCCGATCGAGTGAGCCCCGCGCACGCGGGGATGGACCGGCCCCGGCAGCCGAATAGGCCCGGGGCCTTCGGTGAGCCCCGCGCACGCGGGGATGGACCGAACCCGCGCAAATCCCTGGGCACCCCCGAATCGTGAGCCCCGCGCACGCGGGGATGGACCGCCGAAGGCCGCATCCGTGGCGCGACCATCGGTGTGAGCCCCGCGCACGCGGGGATGGACCGCGGCCCTGGGGGGAGCCGCTTTGTCTCGCACCGTGAGCCCCGCGCACGCGGGGATGGACCGGTTGTGGGGGTCGAAGCGGCGGTTCGTCTTGGGTGAGCCCCGCGCACGCGGGGATGGACCGGCAACTCACCCGACCCCCACGCCCGCACCACATGAGCCCCGCGCACGCGGGGCGGGTACGGGCCGGGCTGCTGATGCTCACCGTGCGCGGTCCAGGAGGCCGAGGGCGCGGGCGCGGGTGAGGTTGTGGCGGGCGTCGGCGAGCGCGTGGTGTTCGTCGCCGGGCTGTTCGGGCAGCCGGGGGTTGCCCTGCCGGTGGGCCTCCTGCCTGAGGTCGTTGGTCCACCTCGGCACATGGCTGGGGACCTGCACCATCGTGCCCCAGCGCTGGGCCAGGACCACGTGGTCGTAGCCCCCGTACCAGGCCCACAGCTCCACGTCGGGTACGGACGCCAGGAAATCGGAGACGAGGCGGGAGATCTGCGCGTGCGGGCGCACGTCGGGGTGGTCGGTGTCCAGGCGCCGTCGGGATCCGCCGCGCACGCCCTGCCGGGCTTCGACCAGGGGCAGGTGGGGCCATACGTGCTTGCCGACCCAGGGGTGGGTGCGCACCAGGTCCTGGTCCATGTCGGCGTTGACCCCGTACAGTTCCCGGCCGTCCTCGGCGACCATGCCGATGGAGATGAAGTGGATGGGGTGCTCGGGCCCGCGTTCGACGAATTCGGTGTCGTAGAAGACCTTCACGAGGTGGTGCCTCTCTTCTTCTCGGGGCGACCGGGGACGGCCGCCCACAGATCCCTGACACCCGGGTCCCGGCGGGAGCGGGGGGCTCCGGGCGGTGTTCTCGGCGCCGAACGCGCTGTGGCCGTGGCATCGTATCCGGGCGCGTTCCGGCGTCGGATCGGTGTGGGCGTCGGTGGACGCGAACGGGAACACCGCCGACAGCGGAAGGACGGCGAGGAGACGGAGCGCCGTGCGGCCGTGGGGCCTCTGCGGGGAGCGGGAGGAATCGGCAGCCCGGGACGACCGGGAACCGAGGGAGCCGCCCGGCCGCCCCGGTGCCAGGCGAAGGGTTCGGGCTCCTCTCTCCGGAGAGGACTTTTCTCTCCGGAGAGGACTTTCGAAGAGGCCGGGGCGTCCCTGCCCGGCCGGGGGAGAGCCGCGACCGGTGGCACCGCGATGGCGGGGCCCACGGATGCGGGAGGGCGGACCGCCGGTCCGGCACGGGGTGGGACTGCTCGCGGGGGAACGGGCGTGAGGTGGTACTCCTGGGGGAAATGCCGTTCCTCGATCGGAGCCATCGATGACCGTTCGCCGTGTCGTGCCCAATGTCCGGTCGGAGGCCATGAGCGAGAACCGCGAGTTCTACGGTCTGCTCGGTTTCGAGGAGGTCATGAACCACGGCTGGATCATAACGCTCGCCTCCCCGTCCAGCCCGGCGGCGCAGGTCAGCTTCATGGCCGACGACAGGACCGCGCCGGTCGCGCCGGACATGAGCGTCGAGGTGGACGACGTGGACGCGGCCTATGAGGCGGTGCGGGAGAGCGGCGCGGAGATCGTCCACCCGTTGCAGGACGAGGAGTGGGGCGTGCGCCGGTTCTTCGTCCGCGACCCCGACGGCCGGGTGGTCAACGTCCTGGGGCACCGCTGACGAACGGCTTTCCGGCCCCGGGTGGGCGCCCGCCGCGCTGTGCCGGGTCCGTTCGGCCGGAGCGGGGCGCCGGCCGACCCGCGAACGGACCGCGCCCGAGCGGGCGCCGGGCCGGGGCCGGTTCCGGCCGGACGCCCGGTGAGGCGGGGGTTCGCGTGGGGCCCGCCCGTCGCCATCGGTGGCGGCCCGGCGGCCCGGCCGCCTGACCGCCTGTCGGCCCGGCCGCCCGGCCCGGCCCTCAGGCGCTCGGCAGCGTCGGCAGCCCCAGTGCCAGGGTCATTCCGGACACGGCCACCGACCCCCACATGATCACCGGCTCCACCCGGCTCTTTCCGGTCTGGAACGTGACCGGACTGTGGAACATCCACCAGCGCTTCCCGCGGACCACGAACGGCCACGCGAGCGGTACTCCGCTGCGGGTGAGCCAGTCCCCGAGGACGTGCGTCAGGGCCCCCGTGGCCACCGTCAGCCCCACCAGCCATGCGGCGCCGCCGTCCGCGAACACCGCACCCGCGGCGGCGAGGACCGCGATCAGCGACGCGGCCAGCTTGCGCCTCCGCAGCGGCCCGGCCTTCCTCATGGCCCGGGCCACCGTTCCCAGCCCGAGCGCCGCCATGCAGAACACCACCAGGCCCAGCCCCAGCGGAGCCACCGCGGCGAGCCCCCATGCCAGCGCCCCGAACACGAGTACCGCGGGAACCGTGTGGGTGAGGTACCGGTGCCCGCCGTCCTTGCCGGCCTGCAACTCGTAGGGCGTGGCGGTCGCCTTGTACACCGCACGGGACGCCGAACACAGCAGCCTGGCGATCCCCTCCGTCACCGCGCCCAGCGAGCGGCCCACCGTGGACCCCGGCTCGTCGAGGTCCGGGAGCAGCGCCGCGCCCGCGCCGACGGCGGCGCAGATGAACGGGTCGGAGGCATGCGAACCCAGCAGTGTGCCGACGGCCGCGCCGGTCAGTACACCGGTCGCGGCATGGCTCGTGCCCATCATCAATGGCTCCAAAGGGGGTCGGTGGGACCGAGTTCGTTTCTCGGACAAGAAGTAGCGCATCCGCCGCCGGTCGCGGCGCAGGGGGTACGGGCGGGGTGGTCCCGGCCGTTCGCGGGACAGCCTTCGTTCATGAGGGGGCGGGGGAGGGGCGGTGCGTTCGCACAGGTGGAAGGGGGCGTGGATGGTCCGGGGCCCGGGGTGGAACAGCGGGCCCGGCCGCGCTGGGATGGTTCGACCGCGGAGACGGTGAGGGGCACGGCCCACGGGCCACGGCCGGGGCGGGTACGGGTGCCGGTTCGGAACCACGCCGGGCGGCGGTCCGCCCGGGACCGCACCGGCCGCCGGACCGGCGGCCGGTGCGGCGGTGAGGAGCACGTCGGCGTCCGGCACCGTGGAACCGCCGTCGCCGCTGTGAGGAGGGAAGCCACCGGCCGCGGTGGGCGTGCTCGGCCGCCGCACGACCGTGTGGGGGAGAGGGGCGGGGTCGGGCCCGGCCGCCGGTCCGTGGACGGTGCACGCCCGTGCGGTGGGGAGCGGCGGGAGAAGAAGCGGGGGAGGGCGCGCGGCGCCCTGTCATCAGCACCGGACGGGGTGTTCTTGGGGTCCCGGAAGGCGTGTTCCGGGACCGGGCGGATGTCGGCCGGGAGTTCACGCGGGGGATCGGGTACCCGGTCGTCTTCGTCGGGGCGGTCCCCATGTCCGTCCGTTGGGCGGTGGAGAGGGCGGGTGGGAACGGCCTTCCTGCTGAGGCCGGTGGTGACTCCGGCGGCCGGAAGTCCGATCGGTCCGGCAGCCCTGCGTACAGGGGAGAGAACACGGACCAGTGGTCGAGTTCGGTCGAGAGGCGGTCGGACCCGACCGGAGGCGGTCCAGGTCGACCACTGGAGGCGCGGGGGATCCGCCGAGCCGGGGTGTGCGGGTGCTCCATCGACATGGCCCTGTACCCCCTTTTTGGTGCGGCGTGCCGTATGTCGGCACCGCCGGATCGGAGCACGCGCGCCCGGGCCCCACCGGGGCCCGGGCACGCATGCTCCGACGGGCGGACGGGTCAGTCGCCGTGGGCGTAGCGGCGGTTCTGTTCGCCGATGAGGGGTGCGCGCAGGGCGCGCTGGTGGGCGATGACGTCGCCCTGGCGGCGGACGGCGTCCTTCTCCTCGTCGGTGAGGTCGTCCGGGATCGGGTCGTTCGCCAGGTCGCTCATCGGGCCGGTGGAACCGGGGCCGGGTTCGGAATCGGTCATGGTCTGCTCCGCTGTGTCGGTCGTTCCGGTGGTGTGGCGGCGGGTCAGCAGGTCCCGCATGGCGGCGTGGTCGGGTGCGGCGAGGCGCTCGTGCGGGTCGCCGGGACCGGTCCAGCCGATGGGCCGGTAGGCGACGACCTCGGTGCCGCCGTTGAGAGCGGGTTCGAGGGTGAGGACCCACCGGCCGTGGATGAGGTCGTCCAGCATCCGGAGGGTCGGGTCCGGGGTGCCGGCGGTCACAGGTCCTCCAGGGGGCTGCGCCAGATGAGCGGGGTGGGGTGGGGGGCGCGTCCGGAGGTGACCGCGACCCGGGTGGTGTGGCCGTGGGTGGCGGCGTAGACGGCGTGGCCTTCGAGGTTCGGGCCGAGGTAGCGGAGCGGAACGTTGTGGTCGTGGGCCCAGAGCCCGAGGGCCTGGATCGAGGGGAACTCGCGGATGTCGCACACGTGGTGCATCAGGCCGCCCTCCCCAGGTTCCAGGCCAGGATGCGCGAGGCGGCCCGTGCGTCCAGCCAGGCCGCGGAACGCTCCGGTGCCGGTACCGGAGCCGGTTCCGCCGGTCGCATGGCGTTGTTGCGGTGCGCGGTCATGCGGGCGCGCAGGCGTGCGGGGGCCTTGTGGGCGGGGGGTTCGTGCCCGGCCGGGTCGGATTCCGTGCGGGTGCGCTTCCCCGCGCGGAGGGCGTGGATACGGGGTCGGGCCGCGAGGGCGGCGGTGAAGCCGGAGGCCGGGACCGGCGCCGGGCCCCGAACCGGGCTCTGAACCGGGACGGGATTCGGCGGCGAGGCCGGAGGCAAGGCCGGGGGCGAGGCCGAAGTGGAGGCTTCCGGGGAGGTCTCCGGGCTCGTGCGCGGCTCCGGAACCCGCGGCAGCAGGGGAACGGTGCCGCCGACCGGGCTCGGCGGGAGGGGCTGGGTGCTCGCCGAGAGCCACCGCCGGACCGCGAGGGTCAGCGGGGCGAGGTCCCGCGCCGGGTGGGTGACGTACATACGGGCTCGGGCTGCTCGATGGGGTCGTCGCCAGCGGAGGGCTTCGCCTGCCAACCAGCGGACGGCCACGAGTTCGGAACAGTTCAGGTAGCGGTATCGCGCCATACGCGCACACCTCCGGTAGGGATGCCGAGTGGGAGGCTCGGCTGCTTCTGGCCACCTCCATATTCACTGCTCCCATAGAAACTTGCAAGCCCCAAGTTTTACAGTGGACTTGTAAGTTCTTCAGCAGCTGGCAAGTTATGTTGCGAGAGGCGTTAAATGTCGGATTGTGTCGAGGTCGGAATAGGATCAGCCCACGATTCGGGTTCTCGGAGGAAGGACTTCGCCGTGGTCAGCCCGACCCTGCGTCGGCGTCGCCTCAGCCGCCTCCTGTTCCAGCAACGTGAACGCTCCGGGCTCACCGCGAAGGCGGTCGCGGCGGAAGCCAAGCGCCGCAGCGGCAAAGCGCGCGGGTGGTCGGAGTCCAAGGTCAACCGGTTGGAGACCGGCGACTGGAAGCGGCTCTCCGTTGACGACGTGCATCTCCTCCTCGACATCTATGGAGTGACGAGCGAGGCGGAGCGCAGGGCCTACGCCGGTTTGGTGAAGGAAGCCAGCCAGAAGGGCTGGTGGGCCACCTATGAGAACGTGCTGGGCACCGGCCAGCTCATCGGCTTGGAAGCGGAGGCGTCCTCCATCCGTTCCTACCAGTCGATGACCGTTCCCGGGCTCTTGCAGACCGAGTCCTACGCGCGTGCGATGGCGGTCGCGAGCGCCATGGGCGAAACGGACGATGTGGATCGCCGGGTGGAGGCGCGCATGCTCCGCAAGGCGGTTTTCAGCCGGGCCGATCCACCGGCGTTCTGGACCGTCATCGATGAGGCCGCGCTGCTTCACATCACGCCGGAGTTGCGTGACCAGTTGCAGCACCTCCTCGAGGTCGGTACCCGTCCGAACGTCGGCATCCAGGTCCTCCCGGTCGCTCACGGCCCCCATGCGGCCATGACGGGCCACTTCGTCATCATGGAGTTCCCGATGCCGGACCCACCGCTCGTGTACTTGGAAGCCGTGTCCGAAGAGCTCTACCTGGAGTCCGAGGAGCGAGTGCGCCAGTACAAGCGCCGATTCGACTTCGTACAGGCATCCGCCTTGTCCGTGGAAGAGTCGCGTGAGCTGATCCGTGCCCGACTGTCAGTCCTCTGAGAAAGCAGCCATGTCAGAAGCACCCCACCCCGTGACGTTCCGCAAGAGCAGTTACAGCGGCGGCCAGACCCAGGACTGTGTCGAGGTCGCGGATCTCCCTTCCGCCGCCGCCATGCGCGATTCCAAGCACCCAGAGGCCGGACACCTGATCTTCGAAGCCGTCGAGTGGACCGCCCTGCTGAAGGTCGCTGTTCGCGGGTGACACCTGTACAGGGCTGAGGCCCCGGCTGTCAGCCGGGGCCTCGTCCATGTTCGCCGGGAGCAATTTCCCAGGTGCGCTGCACCCCGGGCCCAGGTCCGGGGAGGCGCCGGGGCCGGGTGGGCTCCGCGAACCGTGGGCGGGCCGCTGAAAACGGGGACGTCGGTGCCGGCCCGCGAACGGACGACGGCTTGTTCCAGCAGTCCCTGAAGGGCGCACTGCTGCTGCGGCGGCGAGCGGAACGACCCCGCGCGCCGGACCGCCCGACCGTACGGCGGCGGGGTCCGGCGCGCTCCATTCGGCGCAGTCCGCCGCCCGGCCGCGCCGCCCGGTCACCGGGCGTCGTGACGGGCCGGACGGCACACCCGGGTGCGCCGTCTGGGCGGCCGCGGCCATCGCCGCACGGGACCGGGCACATCTGGTGCGCGGAACCACCTGCGTGCCCCTCGCCGCCGGGATGCGCACCCGGAACGGCGGCCGCTCAGGCGACCGGCGCCGCCGACCGGGACCGGCCGGGCACGGGGGCGAAGCCGACCATCAGCCCGATCCCGATCACCGCCATGCCGATCCACGTGCCGAGGGAGGGCATCGGGGCGCCCAGCGCCGTCGCCACCAGGGCCGCCGTCGGAGCCGCCACCCCCGCGGCCAGGCTCGCCGCACCCGCGCCGATGCGCTCGACCCCCCTGAACCACAGCACGAACGACAGCGCCGTCGCGATCGCCCCCAGGTAGACCACCGCCCCCAGCACCGCCGGGTCGGCGACCATCGCCCACCCCGCCGGGTTCACGAACAACGACAGCACCCCGAACACCACCGCGGCCGTCACCGTCGTCGCCGCCGTGTACCCCCACGCGCCCATCCGCGGCAGCGCGGGCGCCCCGAACAGCGTGAACCCCGCCTCCAGCGCGATCAGCGCCAGAGCCATCAGCACCCCGACGGCGTCCGCATGACCCCAGCCCGTCACCGCGACCGCGCCGACGCTCACCACCAGCGCCCCCGCCACGATCCGCCCCGACGGCCGCTGCCCCCGGGCCAGCGGCCCCGCCACCGACAGCACGATCGGGATGCACGCCACCGCCGCCGCGAGCACCGCCGGTTCCGCGTGCGCCGTCCCCACGATCAGCGCCAGGTTGAACCCCACCAGTCCCGACAGCGCCCCCGCCACCACCCACAGGACGTCCCGGCCACGCGGCAGCGGCACCTTCTGCGCGAACAGCCGGGCCAGCACGACGACCGCCACCGCGGCCACCGCGTACCGGGCCGCCTGGACGACGAACGCGGGCATGTCCGCCGTCGCCCCGATCACGGCCACGCTGCTGCCCATCAGGGCCATCCCGCCCAGCGCGGGCCACAGGCCCCACACCAGGGAGGGCGGCGCGGAGGCGGGAGAGGGAGAGGAAGGAGTCAGGGAAGAAGTCTTTTGCACGTCTCCACCCTGGACCCGCTATGGTCCGACGAACAGGACCAAACACATCGGTTCCGACCGGACCAAACCAGAGCGGGGAGAGACATGGCGGCTCAGGGCTCGGACTTCCTGCAACTCGACGCCTCCGCCGTCCCCCGCGGCGAGCGCACCGAGTGGCTGGCCGCCGCCCTGCGCTCCGCCATCGCCTCCGACGTCCTCCCCCTGGGCACCCGGCTCCCGCCCACCCGCGCCCTGGCCGCCGAACTCGGCGTGGCCCGCGGCACGGTGGTCGAGGCCTACCAGCGCCTCACCGAGGAGGGCCTGCTCACCGCCGCCCGCGGCGCCGGGACGGCCGTGGCCGCCCGCCCCGTGGACACCCCCGCCTCCCGCGCCACCGGCACCTGGCAGCCGCCGGTCTTCGCCGCCGACACCGTCGACCTCGCCACCGGCATCCCCGACCTGGCGGCCTTCCCCCGCGCCGCCTGGCTGCGCGCCGAACGCGAGGTCCTGTCGACCGCCACCGCCCGCTCCCTCGGCTACGCCCCGCCCCAGGGCACTCCGGAGCTGCGCGCCGAACTCTCCGCCTGGCTGGCCCGGTCCCGCGGCGTGCGCGCCGACCCCGGGCGGATCGTCGTCACCGCCGGGGTCACCGGCGCCCTGAGCATCCTGTCCCGGGTCCTGCACTCCCGCGGCCTGCACACCATCGCCCGCGAGGACCCGGGCGCCGACGGCAACCGCTCCATCCTCGACCACTGGACCAGCGGCGGCACCGTTCCCGTCCCCGTGGACGGGGACGGCATCGACACCGACGCCCTGGCCGCCACCGACACACGCGTCGCCCTGGTCACCCCCGCCCACCAGTTCCCGACCGGCGTGGTGCTGTCCCCGGAGCGCCGCCGCGCCCTGCTGGCCTGGGCCCGCGAACGCGGAGGCCTGGTGATCGAGGACGACTACGACGCCGAGTACCGCTACGACCGCTCACCCGTCGGCGCCCTGCACGGCCTGGACCCGAACCTGGTCGCGTACACCTCCAGCCTGTCCAAGACCCTCGCCCCCGCCCTGCGCGCGGGCTGGCTGGTCCCGCCCCCGCACCTGCTGGCGGAGGTCGTGGAGGCGCGCTGGGCCGCCGACCTGGGCTCACCCTCCCTGCCCCAGCTGGCCCTGGCCCTGCTGCTGCGCGACGGCACCATCGCCCGCCACCTGCGCACCATGCGGGCGCGCCACCGCACCCGGCGGGACGCCGCCGTGGCCGCGGTCCGCGCACACCTGCCCGGCTGCCCGATCCTGGGGGTGGCCGCGGGACTGCACCTGCTGGTGCTGCTGCCGGACGGCTTCGACGACCGCGAGGCGGTCGCGCGCGCCGAACGCGCCGGGGTGGCGGTGCAGCCGCTGTCGCGGCACCGCACCGCCCCCGGGCCGCCGGGGCTGGTCATCTCGTACGCGGGCCACGGCCCCGCGCGCCTGCGCGAGGCCGTCGCCCGCCTGGGCGCCGCGGTCGGCCTCTGACGGGACCGCGGTGGCCGGCCGCCTGCCCACCGTGCCGCGCCAGGACTCAGAGGGGTCCCGCGGCGAGCCCGTTCCGCGCTGACCGCGCTCCTTGTGAACAGCGCGGGCGGGGCGGCCGTCCGCCGAGGGCGCGGTCCCGCTCCCGCTCCTGCTCTCGGGCCCGGGCCGTGCAGGGTGCTCGCACAGAAGGCCGTCGGTGCGCCCCCGACCCTCGTCCCCTCTTCGGAAGGAAGGAGCGGGCAGGCGCGGTGCGCCCCCCGCCCCGCCGGGCGGCTCAGCGCGCCGCCGTGGCCCCGGAGGCCTCGCGCGCGGGCGCGTCCGCGGACTGCGCCGCACCCCCGAAGGGTCCCTTCGCGCCCCGGTCCAGGAACCCGGCCGTCACCGCGATCCCCAGCCCCGCCACCGCCAGCACGGCGCCGATCGCCGCCGGGGAGGACAGTCCCAGGCCCAGGGAGATGCCCACGCCGCCCAGCCAGGCCCCGCCCGCGTTGGCGAGGTTGAACGCCGAGTGGTTGGCGGCCGACGCCAGTGTCGGCGCAGCCCCCGCCCTGTTCATCACCAGCAGCTGCAAGGGGGTGGTCACCCCGAACCCGACCGCGCCCAGCACCACCACGGACACCATCGCCGTCCAGGGGTTGTGCACGGTGAACGTGAACAGGGCCAGCACCACCGCCAGGGATCCCAGCGCACCGTAGATGGTGGGCCGCAGCGCCCGGTCGGCCAGCGGGCCGACGACCAGCGACCCCAGGGTCATGCCGATACCGAACAGCGCCAGCACCACGGTCACGCCCCGGTCGCCCAGTCCGGCCAGCCCGGTCATCATCGGCGCGATGTAGCTGTACACGGCGAACACCCCGGCGAACCCGAACACCGCCGCCAGCAGTCCCAGGACCACCTGGGTGTTCCCCAGTGCCCGCACCTCGGGCATGAGCCGCCCGCTGCCGACGCGCTCCAGCCGCGGCACGAACACGGCGATGCCGGCCACGGCCACCACCGCGATCGCGGTCACCACCAGGAAGGCGGCCCGCCAGCCCAGCTCCTGGCCGAGCAGGGTGCCCACGGGGACACCGATGATGTTGGCGACGGTCAGGCCCAGGAACATGCGGGCCACCGCGCGCCCCTGCCGGGCGGGCCCGGCCATCTGGGCGGCGGCCAGCGCCCCGGCGCCGAAGAACGCGCCGTGCGGGAGCCCGGCGATCACCCGGGAGGCGAACACGGTCTCGTAGGTGGGGGCCAGCACCGTGGCCAGGTTGCCCACGGCGAACAGGCCCATGAACAGGAGCAGGACGGTCTTGCGAGGCAGCCGGGTGGCCATGGCGGTGAGCAGAGGGGCGCCGACGACGACGCCGAGGGCGTACGCGGAGATGAGGTACCCGGCGTGGGAGATGCTCACGCCGAGCCCCTCGGCGACCTCCGGCAGCAGGCCCATGATGACGAACTCGGTGGTTCCGATCGCGAAGGCGCCCACGGCGAGGGCGAGCAGGGCCAAGGGCATGGTGAACGGGCCTCTCTGACGGCTGTGGAGTGGACCGGGGGGTGGCGTCTGTGCGGTGCGGGGGTGCGGGCTCCGTCGCCCGGGGCCGCCGGGTCCGGACATCCGGCGACACTGGCACAACCGGCACCCGGGTCGTTCTACTTCCCGGTAACCGCCTGGTGGCGGGTGTGATGTCCGACTCGCCGTCCGACCCGGGACGCGGGGGGCGCCGCCGGTGGAGGCGGCGAGGGCCCGCCGCGGAACACCGGGGGAGACGTCCGGGCCGTGCCGCTCCGCCTCGGCGGGGCGCCCGGGAGGTCCGGCTGCACCGGGCGACGACGCCGTACCGCCCGGCCGGTCCGGTCCGCCGCCCGGGGCGGGAGCGGGGTACGGACGCGTCCGCGCATGAGGGGACCATGAGGACGGACCCGAGCCGGGGCCGGCAGGGAAGGTGAGCGGCGCCCTCCCGGAGCGGAGGGGGAGCGGACCGCGGCGACCGTGTCCGGGATCGTCGCCGATCTCGGCGGGGACGTCCTCTCCGCCCGCGCGGCGGCGGCCGCCGTGGCCGTGCACGGACCGCTCCCGGCGGGCCCCACCGGATCCCGCTGCACCCCGCGCCCCTGCGGACCGGTCCCGGCGGCCGGGTGGAACCGTCGGCGGCCCCGGTCGGGGCGGGCTCCGGGGCGGCGGCGGACGCGGGCCGCCCGCGCACGCCCCTGACCGCCGCGGGGTTCTCCGGGCCCGGCCACGGGCCGCACGGCCTCCTCCGGTCCCTGCGGGGGTAGCGTGCGGCCGCGGTCGGCCGGGGCGCGGAGTCCTCGGCCGACATCGGGGAGCTGCGGGCGGAGCGCGTCGCGGACCCGTGGGGGTCGGCGGCCGGGGGGTCGGTCCTGGCAGACGCGGTCCTGGCGGGCCTGGACGGTCGACGACCGGTTCGTTCCTTTCTCCCCGGGGTTCTCCCGGATCCCCCGGGAGGGTGCGCGCCCCTCCCCCTCATCGCCGGCCTCTCCCGCTGGCCGGGCCCCGGCACCCCGAGGGGCGCCGGGGCCCGGGGGAGGAGGAGCGGCCCGCCGGTGGGGAAGACCGGCGGGCCGACCGACTCAGCGGGTCACCCGGGGGTGCGGCTCAGACCGTCAGGGCAGGTTCCAGCGCTGGACCGCGCTGCCGTCGCAGTTCGCGATCTCGGTGCGGGTCCCGTCGGTCTGCACCCGGCCGACCGGCTGCAGGCACCGTCCCGACTGCGGGTTGCGCAGCCCCTGCTGCCCGGTGCGCGTCCACTGCTGTGCACCGGTCCCGTTGCAGGTCCACAGCTGGACCCGGGTGCCCGCGGCGGTGCCGCCGCCCGACACGTCCAGGCAGCGGCCGTAGGCGCGGACGGTGCCGTCGGAGCCCACCGTCCACTGCTGGGCCTGGCTTCCGTTGCAGTGGGCGAGCTGGATCGGCGTGCCGTCGGCGTTCGCGGCGCCGGCCACGTCCAGGCAGATCCCGTTGGAGGCGGTGATGGTGCCGGTGCCGCCGCCCGCGCCATCGAGCGAGTACACCCGCACGTAGTCCACGAGCATCTGCTGCGGGAACTGCGTGGTCCCGTCGGGGTAGCCGGGCCAGTCCCCGCCGACGGCCACGTTGAGGATCATGAAGAACGGCTGGTCGAACACGTAGGGGTTGCCGCCCGTGCTGGCCCGGGTGACCGAGTGGTAGACGTTGCCGTTGACCGACCAGGTGATGGAGCCGGGCCGCCAGTCGACGGCGAAGGTGTGGAAGTCGTCGGCGAAGGACCAGCCCTGCGGGTGCATGTAGGAGCCGCCGATCCCGCCGCCGCCGGAGTAGCCGGGGCCGTGGACGGTGCCGTGGACCAGGTGGGGCTCGCGGCCGATGTTCTCCATGATGTCGATCTCGCCGGAGTTCGGCCACGGGGTGTTGGGGAAGCCCGAGCCGAGCATCCAGAACGCGGGCCAGATGCCCTGGCCGCGCGGGATCTTGATGCGGGCCTCGACCCGTCCGTACTGGGGCTGGACCTTGTTCTGGGTGGTCATGCGCGCGGAGGTGTAGGTCCCGTTGGACTCGCGGCGCGCGGTGATGACGAGGTTGCCGTTGCCGTCCAGCGCGGAGTTGGCGCGGCTGTTCGTGTAGTTCTGGAGCTCGTTGTTGCCCCAGCCGTGGTTCCCGGTCTCGTGGTTCCAGTTCGCGGCCGAGGGAGCGCTCCCAGAGGGCCCGTCGAACTCGTCGGACCAGACCAGGGCGGCCTGGGCGGCGGCGGGCTCGGCCTCCGCGGGGGCAGGGGCGGGCGCCGCGGCGGAGGTGCCGGGAGCCAGCAGGGCCAGGGCGGCGACGGCGGCCGCCACGGTGAGGGGGATGCGGAATCGTGTGGTGCGCATGGGCGTACTCCGGGGGATGGTCCCGCCCGGCGGGCGGGGAACGGACGGAGTGGCCGCGCCGCCGGGCGGCGGGCACGGCCGTGGCGACCGAACGCGGTCGCGGGGTAACCCAATGAATCGTAAAGTGACTTTACGTTTAGTCAGCTGTCAGGACAAGAGGTGGAACCCCATCTCTTCCGGTGCGCCTTTCCGCCCTGTTCGGCGTTCCGTCCCCGCGGCCCCGCACGGGGCACCACCCGGTGCCCTCCGGGCGGCCGCCCCGCTCCGGAACGCGGCCCGCCCACCGGTCGGGGACCGGCGGGCGGGCTGATTCGGCGGGTCCGGTGTGCGGCGGTCGTGGGTCCGGGGCGCCGGAACCGCCCCGGACCGGTCCTACACGGAACCCTGGCCGTCGAGCGAGTACACCCGCACGTAGTCCACGACCATCTCCTGCGGGAACTGCGTGGTCCCGTCGGGGTAGCCGGGCCAGTTCCCGCCGACGGCCACGTTGAGGATCATGAAGAACGGCTGGTCGTACACCCACGGGTTCCCGCCGGTGTCGGCGGAGGTGTACGTCTGGTAGGCGTTGCCGTCCACCGACCAGGTGACCGACCCCGGCGCCCAGTCGACGGCGAAGGTGTGGAAGTCGTCGGCGAACGACCAGCCCTGCGGGTGCATGTAGGAGCCGGTCAGCGGGTTCCCGCCGGAGTAGCCGGGGCCGTGGAGGCTGCCGTGGACCAGGTGGGGCTCACGGCCGATGTTCTCCATGATGTCGATCTCGCCGGAGTCGGGCCAGGGCGTGTCGGGGAAGCCCGAGCCGAGCATCCAGAAGGCCGGCCAGACCCCTTGGCCGCGCGGGATCTTGATGCGGGCCTCGACCCGCCCGTACCGGGGCTGGACCTTGTTCTGGGTGGTCATGCGCGCCGAGGTGTAGGAGCCGTCGGCCTCCTGGCGCGCGGTGATGACGAGGTTGCCGTTGCCGTCCAGGGCCGAGTTGGCGCGGCTGTTCGTGTAGTTCTGGAGCTCGTTGTTGCCCCAGCCGTGGTTCCCGGTCTCGTGGTTCCAGTTCGCGGCCGAGGGAGCGCTCCCAGAGGGCCCGTCGAACTCGTCGGACCAGATGAGCGCGGCCTGTTCGGTCTCGGCGGAGACCGGTTCCGCCCCGGCGGGCGCGGCGGGAGCGGAGACCGCCGTGACGACGCCGTAGGCGAGGAGGGGCAGGGCGGCGAGGGCGGCCGCGACGGACAGGGGCGTACGGATTCTGCGTTCGGTGCGCATGCTGTACTCCGGGGGTAGTCCCGCCCGAGGGCGGGGAGCGGACGGAGCGGTCGCGCCGCCGGGGCGGCGGACGCGGCCGCGGCGACCGGGTGCGGTCGCCTGGTCACCCGCCGAATCGGTACGTGACTTTATGTTCGTTAACCAATGGGCGCAAGGGGTGGAGCCCGGTCTCTTCCGGCGTGCCCTCTCCCGGGGGCGGGCCCGGTCGCCCCGCCCGCCGCGTCGTCCGCGCCCTGACCGGTGTGTTCGCCGGACGCGACCCCGTGCCCCGACCCCGTGCGCCGGCTCCGGGCCGCTCGGGTGTTCCCCCGGGGCCCGGCTCTCCGCGCGGGCCGCACCCGCCGTGGTCCCGTGCGCCGGCTCCGGTCCGGACCCGGCCGAAGCGCGGGCCCCGCCCCGGGGCGGCAGCCGGGGGAGCCCCGACCCGCCGGCCGCCCGTCACTTGTAGGCGGCCGCCCCGTGCCGCCAGTACCCGATGAAAGAGATGTGCGTCCTGGGCACCCCGCGCCCGCGCACCAGCTCCCGGCGCAGCCCGGTCGGCAGGGCCCGCTCCCCGGCCACGAAGCAGTACGGCCTCCCCTCGGGCGGTTCCGCCGCCAGTACCGTCCGCAGCGCCAGTTCGCCGGGCACGCCACCGCCGCCGTCCCGCGGCAGCCAGTGCAGGTTCACGCCCCCGGGCACCTCCACCTCCCGGATGTCGGAGGACTCGGGGACCTCCAGGAACACCTCCGCCCGCAGGTCCCGCGGAGCCGCCTCCACGATCGACAGCAGCGCCGGGACCGCGCTCTCGTCTCCCACCAGCAGCTGCCAGTCGGCGTCCTCGGGCGGCAGGTAGTAGTGGCCCTCGGCGAACAGGCCGACCTCGTCGCCCTCCTTGGCGTTCAGCGCCCACCCCGAGGCGGGCGCCTCCTCGCCGTGCAGCGCGAACTCGATGTCCAGCTCCCGGCGTCCGGCGTCGAACCGGCGGGGCGTGTAGTTGCGAAAGAGCGGCCGCTCGGCGGAGGGCATGAGGTAGTACCTGGCGATCCAGCCGTTGCCCGCGGCGTTGGGCAGGCGCAGCCGGTCCTGTCCGGCGCGCGGCAGGAACAGCCGGGCGCACTGGTCCAGGCCCAGGAACTCGAAGTCGGCGAGCTCCTCGCCGCCCAGGGTCACGGTGACGAAGTTCGGGGTGGTCCGCTCCGTGCGGACCACCCGGGCGCGGACCATGGCACGGCGTTCGGGGTTGCGGATCTTCACGGGCGGTTCTCTCTTCTCCGGGGAGGGAGTGGGGCGGGGGTCCGGGCCTCCGAGGGCGCCCGGTTTTGGTTAGGTTAGCCTATCCAACGTCGGGCCCGGTGTTTTGGGGAGGGGCATCCGGGGAAGCGGTAAGGAACCCGCCGGTGGGTCGCCCCAAAACCCCCGAAAGAATTCCGAAACCGCGTCATAGGCGACCCGCAGGAACGTGTTGAGGGTGAACCGAAAACCCGGGTGCTGCGTCAACCCGCACGACGAGTGCACCGCACACCCGAGTCAGCCGTCCGCCTATGGAAGGACCGCCGATGAGCGCCATCCCCACCCCCGACCAGCCCTACCAGCGCCCCGCCGACCCCGCCGCCCTGGTCGGCCGCTGGGTCCGCCTCGGCCACGGCTCCGCCGCCTCCGTCGGAGTCCTCGGCCGCGCCCGCCGCACGGGCGGTGCCGGCGGCTGGGAATGGGAGCTGCACACCTCCGAGGGAGTGGTCCCGGGCCGGGGCCCGCTGACGGCCCGTCCGCTGACCGACCCGGCCGACCTGCGCTCGGCCCGCCGCAGGCTGCGCGCGGAGCGGGCCGACCTGGCCGAGTTCGGCTCCCCGGACGACCCGGCCCTGGCCAGGGTCTGCGACGACCTGGACCTCCTGGAGCTGGAGGCCGCGGCCCGGCCCTGAGCCGGACGGCCCCGCCCGCTCGGAACAGGCGCATTCCGAGGCGGGCGGCACGGCTCCCCGCAGCGGGTTTCGGACAGTCCGGCCCCCGGGCCTCCTGTCGGGAGGGTGCCGGCCGGGCCCGGTGCCTTCTTCTGCATTCGTCACTCTGTTCACGGAAAAGGACAGACGGGACATACAGGTTTCAGCAGGTACTCCGTGCCAATGACCGGTGTCACGTTCCTGGGCGCCCCGTCGTGTCAACCCCCTGTGTGACCGGTGCGTCTCTGTCAGAGACGGTGCCGTCACCGTCACGCGCGCACCATGAACGACGTGCGCAGGCAGGAGGGGAACGCGATGGAGGGACGCGGCGGCGTCCTCATGGAGACCGGGGCCTACTGGCTCCTCTACGTGGTCTCCGTCTCCGGTGCCCTGATGCACTGGAGGCTGGGCAACGACGTACTGGCGGCGATCTGCGGAGCGGCCGCCGTCCTGGCGGCGCTGTTCATCGCGGCCCGGCACCGGGACGACCTCACCGAGGCCCGCTGACCGGCAGCCCCGCACCGGCCGCGGACACACCGCGGCCCGGCGGGGACCCCGGGCCGCCCCGGACGAACCCCGTCGGCCCGCCGCCGATTCCCCGTCCTCCTGGGGTGATCATCACCGCCGACACCGCCCCTCCCTGGGCGTTCGGTCACCCGGTGTCCGGATAGTCTTCCCGGTATGCGTTCTTGGTCTGCGCCTGACATCGTCCCCCTGCCGGGTACCGGCGGCCCCCTGCGTCTCCACGACACGGCCGCCGGCCGGATACGGGAGACCACCCCCGGGCCCCGGGCGGGGATGTACGCCTGCGGCATCACCCCCTACGACGCGGCACACCTCGGCCACGCCTTCACCTACCTGACCTTCGACCTGGTCAACCGGGTCTGGCGCGACGCCGGTCACGAGGTGGACTACGTGCAGAACACCACCGACATCGACGACCCGCTGCTGGAGCGTGCCGAGGCCATCGGCGTCGACTGGCGCGACCTCGCCCACCGCGAGATCGACGTCTTCCGGGACGACATGGCGGCCCTGCGCATCATCCCCCCGACCTCCTACGTCGGCGTGGTCGAGTCGGTCGACCTCATCAGCGACCTGGCCGCCCGCATCCGCGACAGCGGCGCCGCCTACGAGCTCGAGGGCGACCTGTACTTCTCCGTCGCCGAGGCCGGGAACTTCGGCGAGATCGGCCACCTGGACCGCGCCGAGATGCTGGAGCTGTTCGGGCAGCGCGGCGGCGACCCCGGCCGCACCGGCAAGAAGGACCCGCTCGACTGGCTGCTGTGGCGCGCCGAGCGCCCCGGCGAGCCCGCCTGGGAGAGCCCGCTGGGCCGCGGCCGCCCCGGCTGGCACATCGAGTGCAGCGCCATCGCCCTGGACCGGCTCGGGCCGAACTTCGACCTCAACGGCGGCGGCAACGACCTGGTCTTCCCCCACCACGAGATGGGCGCCGCCGAGACCCGCTGTGTCACCGGCGGCCCCAACGCCCGCGCCCACCTGCACGTGGGCATGGTCGGCCTGGACGGCGAGAAGATGTCCAAGTCGCTGGGGAACCTGGTGTTCGTGTCCAAGCTCCGCGAGCAGGGCGTGGAGCCGGCGGTGATCCGCCTGGCCATGCTCACCCACCACTACCGGGGCGCCTGGGAGTGGACCGACGCCCACCTGCCCGAGGCCCACACCCGCGCCGAGCGCTGGCGGGCCGCGTTCGCCCTGGGCGCCGCCCCCGACGCCGCCCCGATGCTGGCCGCGGTGCGCGCCGCCCTGGCCGAGGACCTGGACGCCCCCGGCGCCCTGGCCGCGGTGGACGCCTGGGCGCGGGCCGCGCTCACCGAGGGCGGCACCGACACCGCCGCGCCGGCCCTGGCCCGCACCACCGTCGACACCCTGCTGGGCGTCGCCCTGTAGCACCGCCGTCCCCGGGGCCGCCGACCGCACCGCGTCCGGCGGCCCCGGCCGTTTCCGCGGCCCCGGTCCGTCCGGGGCCGGAGGGCGGTCCCCGCCGGGCCCGGCACCCGGGAACCCGGGCGGCGGCCGGGGGATCGGGGCCGGAGGGCCCCGGAGGAAGAGGGGCGGGGAGCGGCCCCGGCCCCGCGGCCGGGACGGCGGGGCGGAGCGTCCGGCCGTGTCCGTATCCGGCCTACCGGGCGCCGGGCACGGGGAAACGTCGGTGGCCGCTGCCACGATCCAGGCATGAGCACAGGAAACGACGTCCTCGCCGCCACTGATTGGAAACGGACCTTCCACGCCTACGGGCTGGGCACCGACGTGCCCGAGCACCTGTCCCTCCTGCTCTCCGACGACCCGCAGGACCGCGCCCGGGCCATGGACCACCTCTACTCCGCGATCATCCACCAGGGCAGCGTCTACCCGGCGACCGTCCCGGCCGCCCGGTTCGCGGCGGGCCTGCTGGCCGACCCCCGGCCGGACGGCACCCTGCGGACGGACCTGCTGCGCTTCCTGCGCGACGCGGCCGAGGGGGGCGCCGGGTGCGCGGCCGATCCCGCGCCCCCGCCGCTGGGGGAGGCCGAGCGCGACCGGCTGTACGCCGCCCTCGGCTCCGAGGACGAGGACGAGGCCGTCGACATCTGGGAGGACGAGGCGTTCGACTCCCTCATGTACCACGAGGCGGGCGTCGCCCTGCGCGAGGCCGCCCCGGAGCTGTACGCGGCGGTGCACCCCCACCTCACCCACCCCGACGCACTCGTCCGCATCCACGCGGTGGAGGCGGCGGGGGCCGTCGCCCGCCTGGGCGGCCTGGCCCCGGACCTGTCGGGGGCCGCCGACATGGCCGAGACCCGGGACGAGGGCGCGGTCATCGTCCTGGCGCTGGGGGAGGCCGGCGGGGACACCGCCGAGTTCCTCACCCACGCCGACCCGGCGATCCGCGCCTGCGCGGCGCTGGCCCCGGGCCTGCGGGACGACCCGGCCGCGCTCACCGAACTGGTGGAGGCCGCCCGCGACCCGGAGGCCGCCGAGTCGTGGTTCACACGGTGCCCCGCCTACTTCGGCGACCACCGACAGGTGCGGTCCGCACTGGTGCGCGCGGCGGTCCACCGCTGCGGGCCCGGCGACGCCGAGCGGATGCTGCCGCTGTTCCGCGGGCTGGTGTCGGAGGCCGCCGACCCCCACCGGGTCCGGGACCGGCTGGGGCCGGTGCTGCGGGCGGCGTTCCCGGAGGGGGCGCCCGCCCGTCCCGGCGGGGTCCAGCGGGAGTACCTGCGCGTGCTCGCCGACACCGTGCGGCCCCGGACGGGGACCCGGGCCGACGGGCTCGGCGAGGTGCTGGAACGGCTCGGCCTGCCGACCGACCGCGACGCGCTGCGGGCCCTGGCGGAGGACCGCCGCGGCGACTGAACGGGCGGGCCGGGAACCCGGTTTCGGGCCGGGGTAAAACCACGGACATCTCGGGCCGTCCGTGGGTGTTCGTCCGTTTTCGCAGCGATGTGCGTGTGCACGGTGACCACCTGTGGCCACCGACTGCGCCGTTCCCCGGAATCCGCTACCGAAGCGTGGTGGGATACCCCCCATGAACACCCAGACCCCCGTACGACTCAGCCCCGCGGCCGAACTCGTCGCCGCGTTCGTCTCCACCGGCTCCGCCCTGGGCGACCGGGCCGACCTGGCGCACTTCCTGCGCGCGCACCGCCTGGCCGCCGAGGGGGCCATTCCCATCACCCTGGCCGACCTGGACGAGGCCATCGCCCTGCGCGAGGGCATCCGCGCGGTCCTGGAGCAGGCCGCCGAACCCGACCAGGAGGCGCTGGCCCGCGGCCAGAAGGTGCTCGACGGCCTGCGCGTCACCGTGCGCCTCCAGCCCTCCCGCGAGCAGCTGGCCCCCGCCGTCGTGGACGAGGTCCGCCGCGGCCTGGCCCGCATCGCCGGCGCCTGGGCGGCCGTGCTCGCCACCGGCGAATGGCGCCACCTGCGCGGCTAGGACGCGCTTTTCGAACCTCCGCTCCGCTTCGGTCCGCATCCGGCGCCCTCGGGGGGCGGGAACCTCCGGCCCGACGGGGGTGTCCTCGGGGGGAGGCCCGCGGTCGCAGGCCGTCCGCGGAGGAGCTCCCGGTCCCCGGGGCGGGCGAGGACGTCCCCGAGGGGCCGCTGTGCCCCTCGGACCCGTTCCCGCGCTCCGGGGGCGCCGGACCGGGCGGGGCCCCGGCCGTCGGGCCGGAGCGGAGGTCCGAAGGAAACCAGCCCGGATCCCGTCACCGGCGGGGTTCGGGGCCGTTCCCCGCACCGGTCCGGGGCGGCATCGCCTGCGCGGTCGACCCCGCGGGGGCGGCGGGGTTCCGGCGCGGAGAGCGGCACATGCGGAATGTTCACGGGCCCGTGTGAACGGCTGCGAGCCGGACGTGAGGGCGGCGGCGGAGCCTGGAGGGCGGGCCGCCGGGACGGACCCGGGCGGCCGTCCACCGCACCCAGGAGGATCCCCGTGTCCCTTCCCCTCGCCCGCCGCGCCGCGCTCGCGCTCGTCCTCCCACTGGCCCTCCTCGCGGAGAGCGCCCCGGCATGGGCCGAACCGGACCGGCGGACCGAACCGGTGTGGGAGTACGTGGGCTCCTACTCCGACCTCTTCGCAGCCCGGGGCGACTGCGACCGGGCCGGACGGGAGGGCGTGGAGGCGGGGGAGTGGACCGCCTACCGCTGCACCCCCCTCATCGTCGGCCCGCCGAACATCCGGATGCTGTACGTCCTCAGGTGAACGCCCCGGAACGGCGAGGGGGCGGGCGGGACCGCGTCCCGTCCGCCCCCTCGCGGAACTCACTCGTCGTCGTGGCGGCGCAGGTAGCGCTCGAACTCCCGGGCGATCGCGTCGCCCGACGCCTCCGGCAGCTCCGCCGTGTCCTTGGCCTCCTCCAGGCCCCGCACGTAGGCGGCGATCTCCTCGTCCTCGGCGGTCAGGTCGTTGACCCCCGCCTCCCACGACACCGCGTCCTCGGGCAGCGACCCCAGCGGCACCTTGGTCCCGAGGAAGTCCTCCACCCAGGCCAGCAACGCCAGAGTCGCCTTGGGGCACGGCGGCTGCGCCACGTAGTGGGGGATGGCCGCCCACAGCGACACCGCCTCGATCCCCGCCGCCGAGAACGCCTCGTGCACCACTCCGACGATGCCCGTCGGCCCCGAGTAGGTGGTGGCCTCCAGGCCCATCTCCGAGCCCACCTCGCGCGGCGACGCCATGCCGGTGACCGGAATCGGCCGCGTGTGCGGGGCGTCGGCCAGCAGCGACCCCACCATCACCGCACGCCTCACGCCCAACTCCCGGGCGATCGACAGCAGGTCGGCCGCGTAGGACCGCCACCGCATGTTCGGCTCCGGCCCGGTGACCAGGACCACGTCGCGCCCGCCGGGCATGCGGGCCACGCGTACCCGGGTGGTGGGCCACTCGACCGGGCCGACCTGCCCGTCCACGACGGTCAGCCGGGGCCGGGTCACCTGGAAGTCGTAGTAGTCGTCGGGTGTGAGGGAGCACAGCTCCTGCGCGTCCCACTCCCCTGCCAGGTGTTCCACGGCCAGGCTCGCGGCCTCGCCGGCGTCGTTCCAGCCCTCGAACGCAGCCACCAGCACCGGGTCCACGAGTTCCCGGGTGAGCTTGGTCATTCGGCGGCCCCTTCCTGCACACGAACGCATCCACCCTATGGGGTGGTGCCCCGCGGAGGGAACGGATATCCCGACTCGGCGCGCACCCGGCCGGGCACCGCCCGTGCCCTACCCGCGAACACCCTGTAAGACACCCGTCTCACGCTGCGAAACGGCCGATGTTGTAGCCTCGGTGCAAGCGACTGATCCGGACACCGTTGTCCCCGGCCGCATCGACCCGACCGCACCGCGGACGGGTCCAGTGAGCGACCAGCCCGGCGGCATCGCCGCCACCGCTCCACGGGTCCGACCGAGCCCGCCACTGCTCGGAGGGCGCCCACGGGACGGGGAGAGCCGGACTGCACCGGCACGGGCGCCCCGCACCCACTGTGCACGCACGGGGAAACGGGGGGTCGAGCACCGGGCCCTCCGGGTGCCCCGAGATTAGAGTTGCGGAATATGAAAGCTCGCCTGACCTTCCGTGAAGCACTTTCCCAGCGAGTCGTCGTGGCGGACGGCGCGATGGGGACCATGCTCCAGGCGCACGATCTCGACCTGGACCAGTTCCAGGGGCACGAGGGGTGCAACGACATCCTCAACGTGACCCGCCCGGACATCGTCCACGACACTCACGCCGCCTTCCTCGCCGTGGGGTCGGACTGCGTCGAGACCAACACCTTCTCCGCGAACTACGGCGGTCTGTCCGAATACGGCATCGAAGACCGCACCTACGAGATCGCGGAGGCCGGAGCCCGCATCGCCCGCGAGGCCGCCGACTCCTACTCCACCCCCGACCAGCCGCGCTACGTCCTGGGCTCGGTGGGCCCGGGCACCAAGCTGCCCACCCTGGGGCACGCGCCCTACTCCCTCCTGCGCGACCACTACGAGCAGTGCGCCCGCGGCCTCATCGACGGCGGCGCCGACGCGGTCCTGATCGAGACCTGCCAGGACCTGCTCCAGGTCAAGGCCGCCGTGGTCGGTGCCAACCGGGCGCGCAGGGCCCTGGGCCGCGACGTCCCGGTCATCGCCCAGGTCACCATCGAGACCACCGGCACCATGCTCATGGGCTCGGAGATCGGCGCCGCGCTGACCTCCCTGGAACCGCTGGGCATCGACCTCATCGGCCTCAACTGCGCCACCGGCCCGGTCGAGATGAGCGAGCACCTGCGCTACCTGTCGCACTACTCGCGGCTGCCCATCTCCTGCATGCCCAACGCGGGCCTGCCCCAGCTCGGCCCCGACGGCGCCGTCTACCCGCTCACCCCCGAGGAGCTGGCCGACGCCCACGACACCTTCACCTCCGAGTTCGGCCTGAACCTGGTCGGCGGCTGCTGCGGCACCACCCCCGAGCACCTGCGCCGGGTCGTGGAGCGGGTGCAGGGCCGCGGCGTCAAGAACCGCAAACCCGTCCTGGAGGCCGCGGCCTCCTCCCTCTACCAGAGCGTGCCCTTCCGCCAGGACGCCAGCTACCTGGCCATCGGCGAGCGCACCAACGCCAACGGCTCCAAGAAGTTCCGCGAGGCGATGCTCGCCGAGGACTGGGACGGCTGCGTGGAGATGGCCCGCGACCAGATCCGCGACGGCGCCCACCTGCTCGACCTCAACATCGACTACGTGGGCCGCGACGGCGTGCGCGACATGCGCGAGCTCGCCTCCCGGCTGGCCACCTCCTCCACCCTGCCGATCATGCTCGACTCCACCGAGCCGCCGGTGCTGGAGGCCGGGCTGGAGGCGCTGGGCGGACGCGCCGTCGTCAACTCCGTCAACTACGAGGACGGCGACGGCCCCGACTCCCGGTTCACCCGCATCATGACGCTGGTCAAGGAGCACGGCGCCGCCGTCGTGGGCCTGTGCATCGACGAGGAGGGCCAGGCCCGCACCGCCGAGTGGAAGGTCCGGGTGGCCTCCCGCCTCATCGACCAGATCACCGGCGAGTGGGGGCTGCGGACCAGCGACATCATCATCGACTGCCTCACCTTCCCCATCACCACCGGCCAGGAGGAGACCCGGCGCGACGGCATCGAGACGCTGGAGGCCATCCGCGAGCTCAAGCGCCGCTACCCCGAGGTGCAGACCACCCTGGGCCTGTCCAACCTGTCCTTCGGCCTCAACCCCGCCGCCCGCATCGTGCTGAACTCGGTGTTCCTCCACGAGGCGGTCCAGGCGGGCCTGGACTCGGCGATCGTGCACGCCTCCAAGATCGTGCCGATCAACCAGATCCCCGAGGACCAGCTCGAGGTCGCCCTGGACCTCGTCCACGACCGCCGCGAGGGCGACTACGACCCGCTCTCCCGGTTCATGGAGATGTTCGAGGGCGTGGACGCCAAGTCCATGAAGGCCTCGCGCGCCGAGGAGCTGGCCGCCCTGCCGCTGTGGGAGCGCCTGGAGCGGCGCATCATCGACGGCGAGCTCACCGGCATCGAGGCCGACCTCGACGAGGCCCTGCGGGAGCGCCCGGCCCTGGCGATCGTCAACGACACCCTGCTCTCGGGCATGAAGACGGTCGGCGAGCTGTTCGGCTCGGGCAGGATGCAGCTGCCGTTCGTGCTCAAGTCCGCCGAGGTCATGAAGGCCGCGGTCGCCTACCTCGAACCCCACATGGAGAAGACCGACGCCGACGGCAAGGGCCGCATCGTCCTGGCCACGGTCAAGGGCGACGTCCACGACATCGGCAAGAACCTCGTCGACATCATCCTGTCCAACAACGGCTACGACGTCGTCAACATCGGCATCAAGCAGCCGGTGTCGGCGATCCTGGAGGCGGCCGAGACCGAGCGCGCGGACGTCATCGGGATGTCCGGGCTGCTGGTCAAGTCCACGGTGATCATGAAGGAGAACCTGGAGGAGATGAACTCCCGGGGCCTCTCCGAGCGGTTCCCCGTCCTGCTGGGCGGCGCCGCGCTCACCCGCTCCTACGTGGAGCAGGACCTGGCCGAGGTGTTCGACGGCCATGTCCGCTACGCCAAGGACGCCTTCGAGGGCCTGCGCCTGATGGACGCGTTCATGGCGGTCAAGCGCGGCGAGGAGGGCGCGGCCCTGCCCGAGCTGCGCCAGCGCAGGGTCAAGCGGGGGGCCTCCCTGAAGGTCACCGAGCCCGAGGAGATGCCCGCCCGCAGCGACGTGGCCACCGACAACCGGGTGCCGGTCCCGCCGTTCTTCGGCGACCGGATCAGCAAGGGCATCCCGCTGGCGGACTACGCCGCGTTCCTCGACGAGCGCGCCACCTTCATGGGCCAGTGGGGCCTCAAGGCCGCCCGCGGCGGAGAGGGGCCCTCCTACGAGGAGCTGGTGGAGACCGAGGGCCGGCCGCGCATGCGGATGTGGCTGGACCGCATCCAGACCGACGGCCTGCTGGAGGCCGCCGTCGTGCACGGCCACTTCCCCTGCTACAGCGAGGGGAACGACCTGGTGGTGCTGGACGAGGAGGGCAGGACCGAGCGCACCCGGTTCACGTTCCCGCGCCAGCGCCGCGACCGGCACCTGTGCCTGGCCGACTACTTCCGGCCCAAGGAGTCGGGGGAGCTGGACGTGGTCTCCTTCCAGGTGGTCACCGTGGGCTCGGCGATCAGCCGGGCCACGGCCGCGCTGTTCGAGAAGAACGCCTACCGCGACTACCTCGAACTGCACGGCCTGTCGGTGCAGCTCACCGAGGCCCTGGCCGAGTACTGGCACACGCGGGTCCGCGCCGAGCTGGGCTTCGGCGGCGAGGACCCGGCCGAGCTGGAGGCGTTCTTCAAGCTCGGGTACCGGGGCGCCCGCTTCTCGCTGGGCTACGGCGCCTGCCCGAACCTGGAGGACCGGGCCAAGATCATGCGCCTGCTGGAGCCGGAGCGGGTGGGCGTGACCCTGTCGGAGGAGTTCCAGCTGGTGCCGGAGCAGGCCACCGACGCGATCGTGGTCCACCACCCGGAGGCGACGTACTTCAACGTCTGATCCGTACCACCGCACGCGGCGCGGCCGGGCCCCCGGGCCCGGCCGCCGCCGTGTCCGGGCCGGAACCGGGGGACGGCGTCGGCGCACGGCGGGCCGCGGGCCCGGCCCCGGGCGCGGGGGCCCGCGGTGTGGGACAGCTCTCGGTGGATACGTACCTTTCGTCCCCCCGCGACCGGCCGAGAGTTCGTACGGTGGAAAGGGCGGCGTCAGCCCGACTTCACGGACGGACACCCCCGCTCCGCCACAATGGAGGGCCGACCGCCGCTCCAGCCCACCGCACCCGAGGGGAGAGCGCGGCGCGCCCGCACCGCCCGGCCCGCCGCCCAGCGCATGACCGAGACCAGCACTCCGCACCCGACCGCCGAACGCCGCCTGCAGGCGGTGCTCCTGGACATGGACGGCACGCTCATCGAGAGCGAGCACCTGTGGAACGACGCGGAGGCCGAGACGGTCGCCGAACTCGGCGGGCGGTGGACCGAACGCGACCACGAGGTCAACGTCGGCAACGCCGCCGAGCCCGTGGGCCGCTACATCATCGAGCTGACCGGCGCGCACCACCTCACCCCGCGCGACGTCGCCGACCGGCTGTACGCGCGCTTCCGCGCCAGGCTCGCGGGCGGCGCCCGGCTTCGCCCGGGGGCCAAGGAACTGGTGCGCATGCTGACGGCGGCCGGGGTCCCGGTGTCGCTGGTGACCTCCACCGAGCGGGAGCTGGTGGCCGCCGCCATCGGCGGCATCGGCCTGGAGAGCTTCGACGACTCGGTGGCCGGCGACGAGGTGGAGGCCAACAAGCCCCACCCCGACCCCTACCTGCGGGCGGCCCGCCGCCTGGGCGTGGACCCGCGGCGCTGCGTCGCCTTCGAGGACTCGGTGGTGGGCGTGACCGCGGCGGCCGACGCCGGGTGCGTCACGGTCGCGGTGCCCGACCACGTGGTGATCCCGCCGCGCGAGGGCGTGGTGTTCCGCGACGACCTGGTGGGCGTGGACCTGGAGTGGCTGGAGTCCCTGGTCGCCGACCGCTGACCCCGGGGCGCGCCGCCCCGCCGCGGCCCCCTCTCCGTGGGTACGGTGGACGGTGAGGGGCGCCGGGGCGGACCCCGGATCGGGGTACGGCCCTAGGGGATCGGCCCGATGTGCGCCGCGGTGCCGGATGGGAGACTGGTGTCATGCCTGAGACTCTGACGACGATGACCGGTGTGATCCTGGGCGGCGGCCTCACCCTCGTGGGCCTCGTCATCAGCTTCCTGGTGTGGCGGGCCAAGGGCCCGGCCGCCGGCCTGCGCGGTGTGGCCTGGTCCCTGCTGCCGCTGGCCGCGGGGCTGCTGGGGCTGATGAACGCCGTCTGGCAGTTCATGCTCAGCATCCTGGGCATCCTGCTGGGGCTGATCTTCAACCCGATGGTGTGGGCGGGGGTGGCCCTGGCCGGTCTGGCCGTGGTGCTCTACGTCGTCTCCGGGTTCATGAGCGCCCGCGGTGTGGGGACCCAGGGGCGGGCCAAGGAGCCCAGGGCCCCCAAGGAGGGCCAGGCCGCGCCTCCCGCGGCCGGAGCGCCGCCCGCACCCAAGGGCCAGGTGGGCGGCGCCGCCCCCAAGGGCGGCAAGAAGAAGGATGACGACCTGTCCGACTTCGGCGACATCGAGGACCTGCTCCGCAAGCACGGAATCGAGTAGGGCCGCCGGTCCGTCGTCACGGGGCCGCTCCGCCGCGCGCGGGGCGGCCCCTCCGTGTGTCCGGGGCGGATCCGTAGCGTGTGCCGACCGCGTCCCGGCGCCCCAGGGTCCGACCGTGATCACAGTGCGTGTCCGAAACCCGTGCGCGTCAGGGTCTTCTCCAACAGGAAGGACTCCGTGCAGTAACGGATCCATATCGACCCGCTGGGACTCATAGCACTTGCCATAGCTTGTCCCGCTCGGTGGTGACCCGGGCGCATTGCGCACGTAAGGTGGGCCCGGCGATATACCGGCGTCTCCCCAGCTCGGGCCAGTCATCCGATGAATGCGAACTATCGTGACATTTGTCGTTATATGTAACTTTTCTAAGCTTTTGTCACGATTTAGCTACATGGCCAGAGATTGGACGATATGCCCCCTGAGGGCGAGTAGGTTTGTCGCTGTGTAACAACCCGGGCGGAACGCCCTGTGGATGTGTCCAAAACCTCGTATGACTCCGGGCACGTCCGCGGGCGGGGCTCGCGGTGGACGGGACACCCCCCGCACCGCAGGCCCGGCGCCCACGCCAGCCAGCGTCGAGAACCGGCCGGCCCCACCGTGAGACCCGTACGGGTCACCCCCACAGGCCTCACGTGTGGGATCCGTCCCCCCTCGGCCAGAAGCGTATGAGTGGAGAGTGGTGGCCTGATGAGCGCGCCCTCGCATGCCCCAGAGTCGGCGGAGCAGCCCGAGGCTGCGGCCGCGGCCGTCAAGGTGCCGGGTGGGCGCGGCGACGCCGACAACCGGTCCCTGCGCCAGATCGCCTGGCAGCGCCTGCGCAAGGACAAGGTCGCGATGGTGTCCGGCGTGATCGTCGTGCTGCTCATCCTGGCCGCGATCTTCGCGCCCCTCCTGGCCAAGTGGTTCGGGCAGCCGCCCACCCAGTTCAACCAGGACCTGATCGAGCCCAACACGGGGCTCCCGTACGCGGACCCGAACAACACCGAGCCCGTCGGCGGCCTGATCCCCGAGGTCGACAACTGGGGCGGCATCAGCGGCGACCACCTGCTGGGCCTGGAGCCCAAGACCGGCCGCGACCTGTTCAGCCGCATCGTCTACGGTGCCCAGATCTCCCTGCTGGTGGCGTTCCTGTCCACCGTCGTGTGCGTCTTCCTGGGCACCCTGCTCGGCATCATCGCCGGCTACAAGGGCGGCTGGGTCGACACCGTCATCAGCCGGGCCATGGACATCTTCCTGGCCTTCCCGCTGATGCTCTTCGCGATCGCCCTGGTCGGCGTCATCCCCAACGGCTTCCTGGGCCTGGAGGGCAACGGCCTGCGCATCGGCGTCATCGTGTTCATCATCGGGTTCTTCAACTGGCCCTACATCGCCCGCATCGTGCGCGGCCAGACCCTCTCGCTGCGCGAGCGCGAGTTCGTCGAGGCGGCCCGGAGCCTGGGCGCGAGCAACCGGCACATCCTGTTCAGGGAGATCCTGCCGAACCTCATCACGCCGATCCTGGTCTACTCCACCCTGCTCATCCCCACGAACATCCTGTTCGAGGCGGCCCTGAGCTTCCTGGGCGTCGGCATCAACCCGCCCACTCCCAGCTGGGGCAAGATGCTCTCCGAGGCGGTGCCGCACTACGGCACGGCCCCCTACTTCATCATCTTCCCCGGCCTGGCCATCTTCATCACCGTGCTCGCGTTCAACCTGTTCGGTGACGGCCTCCGAGACGCTTTCGACCCCAAGACCTCCGACTAGGACCGTGCCCCCGGTGCGCGGCACACCCGCTCGGCCCGCACCACCACAGGGGCGCACGGTACCCAGGACGGTCGACCCATCCCCACATCAGGTTCGCAAGAGAGGCAGTTCCTTGAGGAAACGCACCCTCGGCTTCGTCGCACTCGGCGCGGCGGCGTCCATCTTCCTTAGCGCATGCGGCAGCGGCGACTCCGGAGAGAACGGCGGCAGCGAGGCCGCGGCCGGCTTCGACGCCGGTTCCACCTCCGTCGTGAACGCGTCCGACCAGACCGGCGGCACCCTGCGCTACGCCATCTCGTCGGACTTCGACTCCACGGACCCGGGCGACACGTACTACGGCTTCAGCTGGAACTTCACCCGCTACTACGCCCGTACGCTGCTGGCGTTCACCCCGGCCCCGGCCGAGGCGTCCACCGAGCTGACCACCGACCTCGCCGCCTCCATGCCGGAGCCGAACGAGGACTTCACCGAGTGGACGGTCAAGATCCAGGAGGGCCTCAAGTACGAGGACGGCTCCGAGATCACCGCCCAGGACATCAAGTACGCGATCGCCCGCTCCAACTACAACGGCGGCGAGCTGCCCAACGGCCCGCGCTACTTCGAGTCCAGCCTCGACCAGGAGCCCTTCAACGTCTACGAGTCCTCGGACCCGATGGCGGAGTTCACCGCGGTCGAGACCCCGGACGACTACACGCTGGTCTTCCACCTCAAGGAGAGCTTCTCGGAGTTCCCCTACATCCTGACCCAGCCGCAGACCGCCCCGGTCCCCGAGGAGGCCGACCGCGGCGCGCTGTACCGGGAGAACGTCCTCTCCTCCGGCCCGTACAAGTTCGACGGCAAGTACGAGCCCGGCGTCAAGCTGGACCTGGTCCGCAACGAGCACTGGGACGCCTCGACCGACCCGATCCGCCCGGCCCTGCCGGACGAGGTCACCGTCGAGATCGGCGTCGCCCAGGAGGAGATCGACCAGCGCCTCGTCAACGGCGAGCTGGACGTCGACCTCTCCGGCACCGGTGTCGGCCCGACCATGAAGAGCCAGTTCCTCCAGGACCTGGAGACGTACGAGGCCAACCTGGACAACCCGCTGTCCGGTGCCCTGCGCTACGTCAACATCCACACCCCGATCCTCGACACGGCCTGCCGCCAGGCGATCGCCTACGCGGCCGACCGCGACAGCCTGCACCGCGCCTGGGGCGGCGACACCGGTGGCGACCTGGCCACCAACCTGCTCCCGCCGACCATCCCCGGCTCCGACCCCGAGTCCAACCTGTACCCCTCCGAGGGCAACAAGGGCGACATCGAGGCCGCGCAGGAGAAGCTCGAGGAGTGCGGCGAGCCCGACGGCTTCAAGACCAACATCGCCGTCCGCGAGGGCCGTCCCAACGACCTGGCCACCGCCGAGTCGCTGCAGGAGTCGCTCAAGCGCGTCAACATCGAGCTGGAGATCAAGACGTTCCCGGCCGAGGACTTCTTCGGTCAGTACGCCGGTTCCCAGGACTACGTCCGCGAGAACAACATCGGCCTGAGCGTCTCCGGCTGGATCCCGGACTGGGCCAGCGGCTACGGCTTCGGCTACAAGATCACCTCGGGCGACGCCATCCAGGCGACCGGTAACTACAACACCTCCGAGCTGGACGACCAGGAGGTCAACGCCCTCTGGGAGCAGGCCCTCACCACCGAGGACCCGGAGGAGCGCGCCGACATCTACGGCCAGATCGACACGCTGGTGATGGAGCAGGCCGCCATCCTGCCCGTCGTGTTCGACCGCGCGATGTTCTACCGCTCGGACGAGCTGACCAACGTCTACTACACGTCGTCCTACGCCATGTACGACTTCATGGCGCTCGGCGTGAACCGGGGCTAGTACCCCTACCGGCCTGAACTAGTACGAGAAGGCAGGTGAACGCGGCGGGGGTCCACGGCCCCGTGGACCCCCGCCGCCGACCGCGATGCTGAACTATATTCTTCGCCGCCTCGGTGCGGGACTGCTGCTGCTCGCCGTCGTCACGGCGGTGACCTTCTGGATCTTCTACGTCCTGCCCAAGTGGGCGGGCGTGACCCCGCGCGGGATGGCCGCGATGTACGTGGGCAAGGCCCCGACCCCCGAGGCGCTCGACGCCACGGTGGAGCGGCTGGGCCTGGACAAGCCCGTCATCGTGCAGTTCTTCGACTTCATCCGGTCCCTGGTCTTCGGCGACCAGTTCCAGTTCGGCCGGGAGACGGTGGAGTGCGCGGCCCCCTGCCTGGGCTACTCCTTCACCACCAACAGCCCCGTGCTGGAGCAGCTGCTCGCCCGCCTGCCGATCACCGTGTCCCTGGCCCTGGGCGCGGCCGTGATCTGGCTCATCGGCGGCGTGGCCGTCGGCGTGCTGTCCGCGGTCAGGAAGGGCAGCATCTTCGACCGCCTGGCCATGGGCACCGCCCTGGTGGGCGTGTCCCTGCCGATCTACTTCACCGGCCTGCTGGCCCTGGCGTTCGTCGTCCACGAGTGGAAGATCCTGCCGGTCCCGCGCTACACGCCGCTGACCGAGAACCCGGGCGCCTGGTTCATGGCGATGCTGCTGCCCTGGATCACCCTGGCGTTCCTGCACGCCGCCCAGTACGCGCGCCAGACCCGCGCGGGCATGCTGGAGGTGCTGAGCGAGGACTACATCCGCACCGCCCGGGCCAAGGGCCTGAGCGAGCGCAAGGTGATCTTCAAGCACGCCCTGCGCCCCGCCCTGACGCCCATCCTGACGATCTTCGGCCTGGACCTCGGCCTGGTCCTGGGCGGCGCCATCCTCACCGAGAAGGTGTTCTCCCTCAAGGGCATCGGTGCCTACGCCATCGACGCGATCATCGGCAAGGACCTGCCGGTCGTGCTCGGCGTGACGCTTCTGGGCGCCGTCTTCATCGTCGTCTGCAACCTGGTCGTCGACCTGCTGTACCCGCTCGTCGACCCGCGGGTGCGGATCGCGGGCTGACCCCCGCGCCGGTACCGATCAGCTCTAGTGAAGGAATGTGACATGGCCTCGACCGAGCCCGTCGTCCGGGTGGACGACCTGCGGGTGACGTTCCCGACCATGGACGGCGACGTCCGGGCGGTGGACGGACTGTCCTTCGAGGTGCCCGCCGGGGGTGCCCTCGGCATCGTGGGCGAGTCGGGCTCGGGCAAGAGCGTGACCTCGCTGGCCCTGATGGGTCTGCACCGCGGCAGCCGGGCGAAGATCACCGGTGCCATCGAGGTGGCCGGCAAGAACGTGGTGACGGCCACGGACAGGCGGCTGCGGGCGATGCGCGGCAACGACATCGCGATGGTCTTCCAGGACCCGATGCAGTCGCTGCACCCCCAGTACACCATCGGCAACCAGCTCGTCGAGGCCTACCGGGTCCACCACCCCAAGGCCTCCAAGGCCGTCGCCCTCAAGCGTGCGGTGGAGGCGTTGGAGCGGGTGGGGATTCCGCAGCCGGAGAAGCGGGTCAACTCCTATCCGCACGAGTTCTCGGGTGGTATGCGCCAGCGTGTGGTGATCGCGATGGGGTTGATGTGCGATCCGAAGGTGCTGTTGGCGGACGAGCCGACGACGGCGCTGGACGTGACGGTGCAGGCGCGGATCCTGGATCTTTTGGATGAGTTGCGCCGGGATCTGGGGATGGCGTTGATCCTGGTCTCGCACGATCTGGCCGTGGTGGCGGGGTCGGTGGACGAGGTGGTGGTGATGCGCCACGGTGTGGCGGTGGAGCGGGGTGATGTGCGCACGGTGCTGTCGGCGCCCGAGCACCCGTACACGCGTGCGCTGCTGGCGGCGGTGCCGCGGGTGGAGGTCTCGCGGGCCCAGCGCCGCGCCCAGGACCGCGCGGACCGCCTGGAGAAGGAGAAGCGCGAGGGCACCGTCACCGACCCCGCCAAGTTCGAGGCGTTCACGCCCGTCTCCGGCGGCGGCGAGCCGCTGCTCACGGTGGACGACGTCGCCCAGCGCTTCAAGGTGCGCGGCGGGGCGTGGGGCCGTTCCACCGACTTCTGGGCCGTCAACGGTGTCTCCTTCGACCTCTACAAGGGGGAGACGCTGGGCATCGTGGGCGAGTCGGGCTCGGGCAAGAGCACGCTGTCGCGGATGGTCATGCGCCTGCTGGAGCCCACCCGGGGCCGGGTGGTCTTCGAGGGCCAGGACATCACGCACATGTCCGAGCGCGCGCTGCGTCCGTTGCGGCGTGATGTGCAGATGGTGTTCCAGAACCCGTACTCGTCGCTGAACCCGCGGGTGACCGTGGGCGATGCGATCGGTACCGCGCTGCGGGTGCAGGGCGAGCGCGACACCGGGAAGATCAAGCGCGAGGTGCAGGCGCTGCTGGAGCGGGTCGGGCTGCAGCCCAATCACTACAACCGTTTCCCGCACGCGTTCTCCGGTGGTCAGCGCCAGCGGATCGCGATCGCCCGGGCGCTGATCCTCAAGCCCAAGCTGATCATCTGCGACGAGCCGGTGTCGGCGCTGGACGTGTCCACGCAGGACCAGGTGCTGCGTCTGCTGTCGGAGCTGCAGGACGACTTCGGGTTGACCTACATCTTCGTCGCCCACGACCTGGCGGTCGTGCGCCAGGTGAGCGACCGGGTCGCGGTCATGCGCAAGGGCGAGGTGGTCGAGCTGGGCGACAGCGACTCCATCTACGAGAACCCGCAGAGCGACTACACCCGCCAGCTGCTGGCGGCCGCTCCGCTGCTCGACCCGGACGAGGCCCGCAGCCAGCGCGCCGAGCGCGAGGCGCTGCGCGCCCGGGCCGTCTAGGACCCGTCCGGCGGATGCCTTCGTGTGGCTCGGCGCCTGCGCCGAGTGCCGCGACCCGGAACGCTCCGCCGAACACGCCCCGGCACCGCCGGTTCACGAGGGGGCCGGTCCGCGATCCGCGGGCCGGCCCCCTCGGCGTTCACCCGGTCCGCCCGGCGGAACACCGGTCGGGCGGACCGGCTCCTCCGGCGGGGGAGGCAGGGCGCGGGGCCTGCGGCGAACGGGGGCGGAGCCCGCTCCGTGCGCCCCCCCGGGCGGGTGTCCGGCTCAGGGAGCGCCCGCGGGCGGGCGCCCGGTGGCCGCGGCGCAGAAGAGGTCGGCCAGCTCGCGGCCGTAGGAGGCGGCGGAGGTGCCGGGGCGCCCGCGCAGGATGCCCGGCGCCGCGCTCATCGCGGCGAACACGGCGTCGGTGAAGACCTCGGTGTCGAAGGGCCGGAACTCCCCGTGCCGCTGCCCCTCGGCCAGGAAGCCCGTGAACTCGGCCCGGCCGGCGCGCTCGCCCTCGGCGATGGAGGAGCGCAGACTCTCCGGCAGGGTGGCGGCGGACATGATCTCCCGCCGGGCCGCCATCTCCTCGGGGTTGCGGGCGCAGTGGTCCACGTGCCCGGTGACGATCCGGCGCAGGCCGTCCTCGAACCCCTCCAGCGGCTCCTCCCCGCCCTCCATGGCCTTGTCGAGCCGGGCGTCGATGTCGGCCAGGACGCGCCGGATCAGCCTCTCCTTGGTCCTGAAGTGGTAGGTGATGAGGCCCGGGCTGATCGAGGCCCGCTGCGCGATGCGCACGAACGACGCCCTGGCGTACCCCTCCTCCGCGATGGCCGCGATGGCGGCGCGCACGATCTGGTCGCGCCGGGCGGCCTCCACGAACGTCTCCCCGGACTCCTCCGGGCCGGTTCCTGGTTGCATGTACAGGATCCTATATGCTCAACTAGGAGAGAGTCCACCGCAGGGGGGAGGAGCCTTGGAACCCGGGACCGTGGCACTGACACAGGTCACCGCGCTGGCCGGTGCCGACCTCGAGCCGGTCGACGGCACGGTGGTCATCGAGGGCGGCCGGATCGCCGCCGCCGGCGCGGTCCCCGTCCCGGCCGGGGCCCGGGAGGTGCCGCTGCCCGGGTGCACCGTGCTGCCCGGCCTGGTGGACACCCACGTCCACCTGGGCGCCCCCGACGGCCGCGGCCCGCTGGCCCCGGTCCGGGCGCTCGTCGGCCACCTGCGCTTCCAGCCGGGCAGGCGGCGGGCCTTCCTCGCCCACGGCGTCACCACCGTGTGCAGCCTGGGGGACGAGAACACCTGGGTCCACGACCTTCGCCGCCGCACCGCGGAGGGCGCCCTGCGCGGCCCGCGCGTGCGCATCGCCGGACCGCTCTTCACCGCGCCGGGCGGCCACCCGGTCGCCACCGTCGGCGCCTCCCCGGACGAGGACTGGGTCCGCGTCCCGCGCAGTCCCGACCAGGCCCGCGAACAGGTCCTCGCGCTGGCCGGGGGAGAGGACCCGGTCGACGCGGTCAAGGTCGTCCAGGACCGGGGCGACCCCGCCCGGCGCCCCCTCGAACCGATCGCCCCGCCGGTGCTGACCGCCATCGCGGACGAGGCCCACCGGCACGGCGTCCCCGTGGTCGCCCACTGGGGGACCCTGACGGACCTGGCCGAACTCCTGGAGGCCGGGGTGGACCACCTCCAGCACCTGGAACCGCGGGGACCGCTGGCGGGCTGGCCCTCCGGCCTGCTGGAGGCCGCGGTGGCGCGCGGGGTCACCCTCGCCCCCACCCTGGCCGTCACCGAGGCCCTGCTGGACGCCGACACCGCCAGGACCCTGCGCCGCCGGGTCCTGGAGTTCCACGAGGCGGGCGGCACCGTGCTGGCGGGCAGCGACAGCGGCATGCCCGCCGTGCGCCCGGGCGCGGGCCTGGTCCGCGAGATCGGGCTGCTGGCCGCCTGCGGACTGGGCCCGCGTGAGGCCCTGGCGGCCGCCACCACCGGACCCGCGCGCACCCTGGGCGCCGGGGCGGCGCTCGTCCCCGGCGCCCCCGCGGACCTGTTGGCCGTGCGCGGCGACCCGGGCACCGAACCCGACTCCCTGCACCAGGTCGCCCTGGTCCTGAGGGACGGCCGCCCGGTCGTCCGCCCGGGACGCCGATGACTTCGAGATCCCCGAGGAGAGCCACCGTGAACACCCCCGAAAGAGGAACCGTGACCGCCCAGCCGCCGCCCGCCGCCACCGTCGTCCGCCCCGGCGCGGGCCACCACCTGTTCCTGTGGGGGGTCCTCCCGCCGCTCGGAGCGGCCGCGGGCTGGCTGCTGTCCATGGTCCCCGGGTGGCTGCTCGCCCTGCCCGACTGGGTGCTGCTCCTGCCGTTCGTGCCCGGACGGGACAGGCTGGAGATCCTGGACGGGCTCAGCGGGCCGGTCCTCACCGCCGTACTGGTGGCGGTCGGTGTGCTGGGCGGCGGGTTCCTCGCGCTCACCGCCTACGACGAGATGATCGCCGTCGAGGTGGGTGAGGACGCCGTGCGCGTCACCGCGGGCGGGAAGACCGTCGAGGTGCCGCGCGGGCGCTTCGGCACGGCCTTCCTCGACGGCGGGGAGCTGGTCGTCCTGGACACCGACACCGCCGAGGCGGTGCGCACGGCCACCGACCACGACGCGGGGCGGCTGCGCGCCGCCTTCGGGGCGCACGGCTACGCCTGGTCCGAGGGCGACCCGCACGCCGACGCCTTCCGGCGCTGGCTGGACGGCACCCCCGACCTGGACGCGCACACGCAGGCCCTGCTGCGCACCCGCCAGGAGGCCCTGGAGAAGAAGGACGCCGCGGACGCCGCCGAGCTGCGGACCGAACTGGCCGGGCGGGGCCTGGTCGTGCGCGACCGGGAGCACCGCCAGTACTGGCGGCCCCTGCCCGGCCGCGGGGCCTGACACCGGCCGCCGGGGACGGTGCCGGCCCCGCGGCCGCCCCGGCGCGGGACCCGGTCCGGTCAGGTGCCGACGATCCCGCCGTCGTCCTTGCGCACCGCCACCACCGCGCAGCGGGGACGGCCCCGGGGATCGGACCCGGGCCAGTTGCCGACCGCCCGCGGGTTCTCCGCAGTGGGCTCGCCCCAGCGGGCGTCGGCGGATCCCGGGCCGTGCACCGCCACGAACAGCGTGCGCTGGTCGGGCGTGGCGCCCACCCCGGTGATCCCGCACCCGCGCGGCCCGGTCAGGAAGCGACGCACCCCGCCTGTCCGCGGGTCGGCGCACAGCAGGGAGCTGTTGCCCAGCCGCTCGCGGCCGGCCTCCCGGCCCAGGCCGGCCACGTCGGTGGTGATCCACAACCGCCCGTCCGCCCCGGAGAACACCCCGCCCGGCGAGGCGAACACCGCGCCCTGCCCCGCGTCCGCCCGGGTGAACTCCCGCCAGGCCAGGAGGGTGGCGGCGTGGTCGCGCGCCCCCTCGGTCCAGACCAGCAGCCGCCCGCCGCCGCTGCCGTCGGCCTCGGGCAGGTACACCTCCCCGGTGTCGGGGTGGACCGCCGGACCCCCCGGCCCCCTGAACGCGGTCGCCCCCACCGCGGCGGCCGCACGGCGGGCCTCCAGCAGCACGGCCGCCTGGTCGGCGAACCCGTCCCGGGCGGTGAGCCCGGCGCGGCCGTGCGCCAGCGGCAGCCACGTTCCCCGGCCGCCGCCGTCCAGCCGCAGCGCGTACAGCGCGCCCTCGTCCAGCGGGCTCGTCCGCGGGCCGCGCACCTCCTCCCAGGGGCGTGCGGCGACGAACTTGTACACGTGTGCGGTGTCGGTCATGTACACCACCGGGCGCCCCCGCGACCGGGCCAGGGCCAGCCCGGTGTGCCCGAGCCGCCCCAGCGCGGTGCGCTTGACCGGCGGGGCCTGCGGGTCGAACGGGTCGATCTCCACCACCCAGCCGAACCGGTCCGCCTCCTTGGGCGTGCGGGCCAGGTCGAACCGGTCCAGGTGGCGGTGCCAGCCGCGGGCGGAGTCCGCGGTCAGCCCGTAGGCGTCGTGGGCGGGCCGCGGGCGCCAGGAGCGCTCCCGGGTCCCGAAGGCGTCGGCGAAGGAGTCCTCGCCGGTCAGGTAGGTGTGCCAGGGGGTGGCCGCGTGGGCGGACCCGCCGGTGGTGCCCAGCGGGTCGGCCCCGGTGTCCAGGGCGGGGTGCCCGGCCAGCGGCCCGGAGAACACCACGGGGGTGTCGGCGGTGATCCTGCGGTTGAGCTCGTCGCGCGCCATCCGCCAGCGCCCGTCGAACAGCTCGACCCGCACCACGGTCGCCCCCAGGGAGGCGATCTCCTTGGCGGCGCGCTCCGCGGTGTCGGCGCGGCCGCCGTCGGCGTGCAGCAGCACCGGGTCCAGGTCCGCGTGCCCGAGTACCAGCAGGCCGTTGCGGGTGCCCGTGCGCGAGGGGCCCAGCGGCAGGTAGCGCAGGCCGCCGTGCCCGGTGCCGACCTGGCGCCGGGCCTGCTCGGCGGTGTTCGCGGCGTCGGGCCGCCAGGCGGGCCCGCCCGGGGAGATCGGCGCGCCCCAGGGCAGTAGGACGCGGGCGGTGTACCCGGGCGGGACGGTGACCCGGTCGGTGCGCGTCACGGGGACCTCGGTGAACCCCGGGGTGCCGTCGAGGGAGCCGTCGTCGGGGGAGGCCAGGGCGGCGCCGGGCGGCAGGCCCGCCAGGACGGCGGCCAGGGTCCCCGCACCCGCGGAGCACAGCAGTCGGCGCCGGGTCACGGCGGGCGGACGGGCACCCGGAGGCGGCTCGGGCCGGATGCGGTCGGTCATGGTCCCCTCCGGGGTGTGTCGCGGGGGCGACGAATCTCTCTAATGGTGATCAGATAAACACACAGAGTGAGCAATTGCCCGCAGGCGCGGTCCGCGTCGCGAGCAGGAAATAAAAACGGTTATCATTCTCTTCTTGCTGTCGTAGAGCGGCACGGCAGTCCACCGGCGAAGGAGAGACCCATGGCGCGCAACGAAGTCCGCCCCATCATCAAGCTCAGGTCCACGGCCGGGACCGGCTACACCTACGTGACGCGCAAGAACCGGCGCAACGACCCCGACCGCCTCACCCTGCGCAAGTACGACCCGGTGGTCCGCCGCCACGTCGACTTCAGGGAAGAGCGCTGACACCGCGCCGCACCCCGGCCGCCACCGCACACCCCGAACCCGGAAAGGGCACACGGACATGAAGCAGGGCATCCACCCCGACTACCGCCCGGTCGTCTTCCGCGACCGCGCCGGCGACTTCGCCATCCTCACCCGGTCCACCCGGACCAGCGACAAGACCGTCGAGTGGGAGGACGGCAACACCTACCCGGTGATCGACGTCGAGATCTCCAGCGCGAGCCACCCGTTCTACACCGGCAACGCCCGCGTCGTGGACACGGCCGGCCGCGTCGAGCGCTTCAAGCGCCGCTACAGCAAGCAGTAAGAGCACGAACGACGGTGACGGCGGGGCCGCAGGCCCCGCCGCCGACCCGCTGAGGACAGGACACGATGGCCGTACCCAAGCGCAGGATGTCGCGCGCCAACACCCGCAAGCGCCGCTCGCAGTGGCGGGCCCAGGCCCCCGACCTGGTGCCCCTGACGCTGGCAGGACGCGAGTACCTCGTGCCGCGCAACCTGGTCCCGGCCTACCGCCGCGGACTGCTGCCCCCGCCGGCCTGACGCCGCACCGACCACGGGGACGCCGGCCGGCGTCCCCGTTCCCGTGTCCGGGGACCGGCAGGCGCGGCCGGACCCCGCGAAACGCCCCCGCTCCGGTGCCCGGCCACTCCCGCGGTCGGGCAGGCTGGTGGGGTGACGAGAACCGCTACCGGGACCCCGTCCCCCGGCCCCGCCGCCGTGCGCGCCCCGCGCAGACCCGTCGACCTCTTCGTGGGGATCGGCGGGCTGTGCCTGATCGCGCTCCTCCTGTTCGCCGCCCGCGCGTCCACGGAGGGCCAGGTCGGCCTCGGCGCCCTGCGCACCCTGCTGCCCGCCGGACCGCTCTTCCTCGCCGCGCTGGGCGCCAACCTCGCCCTCGTCCTCCTGGTCTGCTCCTCCGCCCTGATCACCCTCTTCACCGGGGCCCTGCGCGACCTGCTCCGGTCGGGCGCCGCCGCCGTCACCGCCTACGCCCTCACGTCCCTGGTCAACGTGGTCCTGTACGCCCTCATCGGCCCCGGACGGGTCCCCGTCGCCCTGCCCGGCGCCCCCGGCGACCTGTTCACCGGCGCCACCCTCGGCTACGTCGCCGCCGCCCTGGCCTACCTCCTGGCCATGCCCGGCGGGCAGCCCCGCGTGCGCTCCCTGCTGGGTGCCGCCACCGCCACCGCCGCCGCCTGCGCCCTGCTGGCCGGGGTCACCAGCCTGCCCGCCCTGCTGCTCACCGTCATCGTCGGCGTGACCTGCGCCGGACTGCTCGGCTACGCCGTCGGCACGGGCACGCCGCCCCCCGCCGACGAACTGCTGCGCACCGAACTGAGCCGGTTCGGCCTGGAGCCCGCCGCCGTCGTCCCGGCCGGGACCGACCCCGAGGGGGACCCGCGCCACCTGGTCGAACTGGCCGACGGCGGGCGGGCCGAGGCCGTCGTGCTCGGCTCCGAGAACACCGCCGGGTTCTGGCGGCGGCTGCGCGACCTGCTCCTGCTGCGCGGGCCCTTCGCCCCCCGCATGCTCTACGGGGTGCGCCGCCGCGCCGAGCACACCGCCCTCATGGCCCACTCCGTGCGCGACGCCGGGGTGGCCACCCCCCGGGTGCTCGCCGTCGGCGAGCCCCGCCCCGGCACCGTCCTGCTGGTGCGCGAGCTCCCCGAGGTCCGTCCCCTGGACGACCTGTCCGAGGAGGAGTTCACCGACGACCTGCTCGACCGGTGCTGGCGGGCCCTGGGGCTCCTGCACCGGCGCCGCGTCGCCCACGGCCACCTGCACGGGGCCACCGTCGGCACGGACCTGGACACCGGGGAGATCGTCCTCACCGGTGTGGGCCGGGGCTCGGTGGCCGCGCCGCCCCTGACCGTGTCCCTCGACGCCGCCGCCATGCTCGCCCTGCTGGCCACCCGGGTCGGCGCCGAGCGCTCCGTCGCCTCGGCCGTGCGCGTCCTCGGGGTGCCCGCCGCCGCCGCGATCCTGCCGTTCCTGCAGCCGCCCGGCCTGCCCTACCCGCTGCGCCGCGCCCTGCGGGACCGCAAGGGGCTGATCGGGCGGCTGCGCGCGGCGGTGGTCGAGGTCGCCCCCGAGGCCCCCGCCGAGCCGGCTCGGGTGGAGCGGATGCGGCCGCGCACCGTGGTCAGCGTCATCGTCGCCACCGCCGTCGGCCTGGTGCTGCTCTACCAGCTCACCGGCGTGGACCTGAGCGCCGTCGGCCGGGCCGACCCCGGGTGGGCGCTGGCCGCGTTCGCGATGGCCACGGTCTGCATGGTCGCCGCGGCCATGGTGCTCATCGGGTTCGTCCCGGTCCGGCTGCCCTGGTGGCGCAGCGTCCTGGTGCAGTACGCGGCGTCGTTCGTGCGCATCGCCGCCCCCGCCGGTCTGGGGTCGATCGCCGTCAACACCCGGTTCGCGATCAGGGCCGGGGCGTCCGCCCCGCTGGCGCTGTCCGGGGTCGGGCTCGGCCAGCTGGTCGGGCTGATGGTGCACGTACCGCTGCTGCTGGTGTGCGCCTACCTGACCGGGACCTCCTACTGGACCGGGTTCACGCCCTCGCCGACGGTCGTGACCATCGCGATCGCCGTCACCCTGGTCGTCGCGGCGGTGCTGCTGTCGCCGCGGCTGCGCCGGGTGATCGCCGACCGGACCCGCCCCTACCTGCGCGGGGTGCTGCCCCGGCTGCTGGACACCCTCCAGCGGCCCGCCTCCCTGGCGATGGGGCTGGGCGGGACCGTGCTGCTGACGGTGGCGTTCGTGCTGTGCCTGTACTTCTCGGTGCTGGCGTTCGCCCCGGACGCCGCCGGGGTGAGCCTGGTCGCGGTGGCCGTGGTGTTCCTGGCCGGGAACGCCATCGGCTCGGCCGCGCCGACCCCGGGCGGGCTCGGCGCGGTGGAGGCCGCGCTCATCGGCGGGCTCACCACGGTGGCGGGGGTCCCGGCGGCGGTGGCACTGCCTGCGGTGCTGCTGTTCCGGGTGCTGACGTTCTGGTTCCCGGTGCTGCCGGGCTGGGGGGCGTTCTCCTACCTCCAGCGCCGGGAGGCCGTCTGAGCGGTCGGCAACCTGGAGAACGCCGAAAAAGTCATGTTTCATGCGGTTTGTCACAGATGTCCATACGTGGTCGCGGCAGCAGTTAATCCTGATTTAAGGTCGATTAACTAGGAAATACCCGCCCCGCACCGTGCAAAGGACTCCGACAATGCGCCGCCTCACCCTCGCCGCCCCCGCCGCCGTCGTCCTGGCGGTGGCCGCCTGCGGTGCACCCTCCGAGAACGCGGCCGCCCCCGCGGAGGGCACCGAGGTCCTCACCGTCGGCGCCACCGCGGTCCCCGCGGGTGACATCCTCGGGTTCGTCGACACCGAGCTCGCCGCGGACGCCGGGCTCGACCTGGAGATCGTCGAGTACTCCGACTACATCGCGCCCAACGCCGCCCTGGCCGAGGGGCGGCTGGATGTCAACCTGTACCAGCACGAGCCGTTCCTGCTGGAGTACAACGAGGGCAACGGCACCGACCTGGTCGCCGTCGAGCAGGTCTACCTGCCGCCGCTGGGGCTGTACTCCCGCACCGTCGACGCGGTCGACGACCTGCCCGAGGGCGCCGAGGTCGCACTGCCCAACGACCCCACCAACGGGTTCCGCGCCCTGCTCCTGCTCCAGGAGGGGGGCCTCATCACCCTGTCCGAGGACGCCGACGCCGCGACCTTCTCGCTGGACGACGTCGAGGACAACCCCAAGGACCTGGTGTTCCGCGAGGTCGAGGCGGCCCAGCTGCCGCGCTCGCTGGACGATGTGGACGCCGCCATCGTCAACAACAACTACGCCCAGGAGGCGGGGCTGGACTTCCGGGAGGACTCCATCCTGCTGGAGGGCTTCGAGGACAACCCGTACGTGAACATCCTGGCCGCCCGCGCCGACAACGCCGACGACCCGCGCATCGCCGCCCTGGTGGAACTGCTCACCTCGGCCGAGACCGCGGCGTTCATCGAGGAGGAGTTCGGCGGCAGCGTCGTCCCCGCGACCCGGGGCTGACCCGCGCCGTGCCCGTGCACGGCCACGCCGCCGCCCAGGACGGCCGCGGCTTCGTCAGCCGCCACCGCTCCCGGAGTCCGGGCCGGGGCCGGCAGGGCGGGACCCGGCCCGGCCGCGCGGTGGTACCCGTCGGGGCCGGGCGGCCCTCCCGGTCCACGGCCGCGATCGCGGCGGCGATGTCACCCGTGCCGCCATGACGGCGGACCGTCCCCGTCCCCGTGGCCGCGGCCGTGGACGGGCCCGCTCTCCGTCAGCCCGGCGTCGTGGGCGATGATCGCCGCCTGCACCCGGTTGCGCACCCCCAGGCGGGCCAGGACCGCGCTGACGTGCGTCTTGACCGTGTCCTCGGCCAGGTGCAGGGTGCGGGCGATCTCGGCGTTGGACGCTCCCGAGCCCACCAGCGCCAGCACCTGGCGCTCCCGCGGGCTGAGGGCGTCGAGCCGGGCACCGGAGTCCGCGCCCCGGCGCCGCCGGAAGCCCTCGACGACCCGGCCGGTCACCCTGGGCGACAGCACGGCGCCGCCCGCCGCCACCGCCCGCACCCCGGCCAGCAGCTCGCGAGGGGGAGAGGCCTTGAGCAGGAACCCGTTCGCCCCGCCGTCCAGCGCCCGGGCCACGTACTCGTCCCGTCCGAAGGTCGTGAGCATCGCGACCGCCGTGGCCGGGGAGGCCGCCCGGACCGCCTCGATCGCGGCGAACCCGTCCACCCCCGGCATCTGGATGTCCAGCAGAGCCACGTCCGGCCGCTCCCGCGCCGCCAGGTCGGCCGCCTCCCGGCCGTCGGCGGCCTCGCCCACCACGGCGATCCCCGGATCGGAGCCCAGGATCGCCGCGATGCCCGCCCTGATCAGCGATTCGTCGTCGGCCAGCAGGACCCGGATCACCGTGTCCCCTCCCCGTTGAGCGGTACCTCGTCCTTGGCGGTGAGCCGGTCCTGCGCGAAGCACAGCCGGTACGCGTGCCCCGGCGCCCCGGGCCACCCCGTACCGGAGCGGTAGTGGACGCACTCCCGGCCGGCGGGCGCCGCCGGCGGGTCGAGCATGGTCCGCGCCGGCAGCAGCGGCTCCACCGCGGAGCGCGGCGCGCCGACCTCCAGCCCCGCGTAGACCGGCGGGGGCAGCACCGAGCGCGCCGAGGCGGACGCGTAGTACCCGGCCCAGGCCAGGACCACGGTCAGCAGCAGCGCCGCGGGGACGGCCGCGGCCCGCACCGCCGCCCGCCGGGCGCGGCGGGCGGCGGCGCGCCTGCGGTCCGGCTCGGAGGCCGCCCCGGCCGCGGGGGCCCGGGCGGGCAGCCGGACCAGTACCCGGAACCCGCCGTCGCCGTCGGGCCCCGACTCGAACACGCCGTCCGCCGCCGACACCCGGGTGCGCAGCGAGGACAGCCCCCGCCCTCCCGACACCGGCGCCGTACCGCCCCGGCCGGGGCCGCTGCGCACCGCGACGGTGTACCCGCCGTCCGCAGACCGGGCGGTGTCCACGGCCACGGCAGCTCCGGGCGCGTGCCTGACCGCGTTGGTCAGGGCCTCGCGCACCACCGCGTACGCCAGGGCGCGCACCGGGGGAGCCATTCCCTCCCACACCTCCCCACCCGTCGCGGACACCTCCACCGACGCGCCGCGGGCCCGGGCCAGCAGTTCCTCCAGAGCGCCGGAGTCCTCGTCGGGCCGGTCGAGCAGGCCGATGATCTCCTGCAACCGCTCGACCGCCGCGATGGCCCCGGCACCCAGCTCGGCGGCACCGCGCCGGTAGTCCTGCGGGGACAGCCCCTCGGCCACCTCCAGCGCCCCGGCGCGCACCGCCAGCAGACTGAGGTCGTGCCCCAGGGAGTCGTGCATGTTCGCCGCGATCCGCTCCCGGGTGCGGGCCCGCTCCCGGGCGGCCACCAGGGCGCGTTCGCGTTCGAGCAGCTCGGCGCGGCGCCAGCCCAGGTCGGTGACCTCCGAGCGGTACCGCAGCGCACGCCCCACCAGCCACGGCAGCACAGCGCACAGCACCGCGAACACGGCCTGCACGGCCGCGGGCGTCGGTTCGCCCCAACGCGCGAGCGCCACCGCCGGCAGGGCCGCCGCGCACACCCCCGCGAGCAGCGCCCCGGGCCGTCCGTACGGGCCCCACCGGCCCACCGCCGCGGCGGCCGCCGCCACCGCGAGCGCGGGCCAGGGCAGGGCGGACGGGTCCGCCACCGGGGAGGCGCACGCGGCCGCGGCCGCCGCGGCCAGCAGTCCCGCCCGAACCGCGTCGGGCCCTCTTCGTCTGCGCACCGACCCAGGCTACGCGCGGCCCGCGCCCGGCCGCCTCACCCGGAAGTGCCGGTCCGCGCCGCCTTTCGCACCCGTCCGGGTGAGGCCCGCGCCCGGTCCCGGAACCTACCGTTCCCCTGGCCCGGACCGACACGACAGGAGACCTCCATGGCACCGCACCCCGCAGCCCGCCCCGCACGGGCCCCCGCCCTCCTCGCCGCACTCCTGGCGGCTTCGGCCGTCCTCGGCCCGGCGGCACCCGCGGCCGCGGCCCGGGCGGAGCCCGCCCCCGCCGAGCTGGACGCCTTCGTCGCCGACCACCTGGAACGCACCGGCCTGCCCGACGCGGCCTTCGCGGTGGTCCACGGCGACCGGATCGTGCACACCGGCGCCCACGGGCACGACGGCGACGGCCGCCCGCTGCGCACCGACAGCCCGATGCCGGTCGCCTCGCTGAGCAAGTCCATGACGGCGCTGGCCGTCCTGAGCCTGGTCGAGGAGGGGGCCCTGGACCTCGACGACCCGGTGCGCGACCACCTGCCCGGGTTCGCCACCGCCGACCCCCGCGGCGCGCACATCACCGTCCGCCAGGTCCTCGACCAGAGCTCGGGGCTGCACGACCGGGGCCTGCCCGACGGAGGACCCGAACCCGCCACCCTCGCCGAGGCCGTGGACCGCCTGTCCGGCGCCCGGCTCGCCGCCGCCCCGGGACGGGAGTGGAACTACCACAACCCCAACTACCACGTCGCCGCCCGCCTGGTGGAGACCGTCGCCGGCGAGCCCTTCACCGGGTACCTGGAGCGGGAGGTCCTGCGCCCGGCCGGGATGGCCGACACCCGGTCGGCCTCCGACGGGGCCCGGACGGCGCCCGGCCACTTCCGCGCCTACGGCCTGAACCTGCCCGTGGCCGAGCCCGCACGCTTCGCCACCGGGTCGGGCGACATGGTCTCCACCGCCGACGACCTGGCCCGCTGGCTGCTGCTCCACCTCAACGGCGGCGCCGTCCCGGGCGGTCCCCGCGTCGTCGGGCCGGAGACGGTGGCGGAGGCGCACACGCCCTCGGCGCCCAACGGGCGCACCGGGCTCGGATGGATGCGCCGGGGGCCCGCCGACGGCGCGTCGCACGTCCAGGTCTGGCACGGCGGCACGAACTCCACGCACACCGCCTACCAGGTCCTCGTCCCGGAGACCGGGTACGGCGTGGCCGTCCTGACCAACGTCGGCATCGCACTCACCGAGGAGGACACCTGGGGCCTGGCCGAGGGGCTCGTCGACCTCACCGAGGGGCGCGCGCCCGCCCCGCGGGACTCCTCCCTGTGGAAGGTGGACGCGGCACTGGGCGCGGTGACCCTCGCGGCGGCCGGACTCGGGGTGCGCGGCGTGCTGCGCGCCCCGGCCTGGGCGGCCACCCGCACGGACCGCCCCCGGTGGCGGACGGCGGTCCGCCTGGCCCCCTACGCCCTGCCGCCGCTGGCCCTGGCCGCCTTCGACCCGGCGGCGACGTTCGCCATGGGCGGCCGGGAGGGCACCCTGCTCCAGCGGTTCCACGGAGCCCCGGCCGAGGTCGTCCTGCTCGTCACGGCGGCCCTCGCCTGCACCGCCGTGGCCGCCGCCCGCCTGTGGCGGCTCCGCCGGCGGCGGGTGGAGGCGGGCACGCCGTAGCGGACCGCGCCTCCGCCCGCCGGGCGGGTCCGGGGCCCTCGCGCGGGGCGCGGAACACGCGACCGCCCCGGCGCGGGCGGTGCGCCGGGGCGGTGCCGTGCGGGTCAGGGCACGTCTGCGGGCAGCAGCGCGGTGAAGTCCTCCCGGGTCGCCGAGGCGCCCAGTCCCACCAGCCGCCCCGCCTGCCGGGTGATCATCCGCTCCAGTACCTGGCGGGCGTACCGGGCGTTGCCGAACGAGCCGTCCCGCTCCACCGTGGAGAAGTGCGCCGCCAGCGCCGCCAGGGTCTCGGCCCCGCACTCGTACCCCGAGGACGCCGCCATGCGGACCACGATGGTGACCAGCTCCTCGTCGCTGTAGGAGGGGAACTCGACCCGGTGGTTGAACCGCGAGGCCAGACCGGGGTTGGAGTCCATGAAGCGGTCCATCTCCACCGGGTAGCCGGCGACGATCACCGCCACCTCGTCCCGGTGGTCCTCCATCAGCTTCAGCAGGGTGTCCACCGCCTCCTGGCCGAAGTCGTTCCCCTCGCCCTTGGGCGTGAGGGTGTAGGCCTCGTCGACGAACAGCACGCCGCCCCGGGCCCGCTCGAACACCTCCGCGGTGAGCTGGGCGGTGTGGCCCACGTAGCGACCGACCAGGTCCGACCGGGCGGCCTCCACGACGTGGTCGCCCGGCAGCACCCCCAGCGTGTGCAGCAGCTTCCCGTACAGGCGCGCCACCGTGGTCTTACCGGTACCGGGGGGACCGGTGAAGACCAGGTGGTGGCTCATCGAGGAGACGGGCAGCCCCATGGCCTTGCGCTGCTCCGCCATGAGCAGCAGGTTGGCGAGGTCGTTCACGGTGTCCTTGACCTGCGCCAGACCCACCAGGGCGTCCAGCTCCCCGCGCAGCTCGGTGATCTGCCGGTCGCGGTCGGCCGGGGTGCCCTCCTCCACGGCCCCCGCCCCCAGGTCCTCCGGCAGCAGCAGGGTCAGCGAGTCGTGGTCCTCGGGGGAGGAACCGCCCAGGCGGTTCGCCTGGCGGTCGATCATCTCCTCGAACACCTTGCGCGCCTCGCGGGCGTTGCCGAACGCGGGCCCCTTGGGCATCCGCTCGAACAGCCCCGCCAGGGCGGTCTCCGTCTCCGGGGCCATCCGGTAGCTGTGCCCCTCGCAGAGCCTGCGCACGATCTCCACCAGCTCGTCCACCTCGTAGTTGACGAACTCGATGGTCTTGCTGAACCGCGACGCCAGCCCGGGGTTGGCCGCCAGGAAGCGCTCCATGTCCTCGGTGTAGCCGGCGACGATCACCGCCACCTCGTCCCGGTGGTCCTCCATCAGCTTGACCAGGGTGTCGATGGCCTCCCGGCCGAAGTCGGGCCCCTTGCCGGACTCGCCGCCGCTGGAGAGGGTGTACGCCTCGTCGATGAACAGGACGCCCCCCTTGGCCTGCTCGAACACCTCGGTGGTCTTGATGGCGGTCCCGCCCACGTACTGCGACACCAGGTCGGCGCGGGCCACCTCCACCACGTGGCCGTAGCGCAGCACCCCGAGCTCGGAGAGGATGCGGCCGTACAGCCGCGCGACCGTCGTCTTGCCGGTGCCGGGCGCGCCGCCGAAGACCAGGTGGCGGCTCATCGGCGGTGTGGGCAGCCCCATCTCCGCGCGCCGCTGCGCCATCTGGTTGCGGGTGATCAGCGTCCGCACCTCCTGCTTGACGTTGCCCAGGCCGATCAGGGAGTCCAGCTCCAGCATCGGCCCGGCGGCGCCGTCGTCCCCGTCCCCGCCCTCCTCCTCCGGCAGCGGTGCCAGCGGCACGGGCGTGCCCGCCTGCTCGCCGAACGCGTCGGGCGAGCCGTTGCCCTGGCTGTACAGGTCCTCGGTGCGGGCCTGTTCGCTGGCCACGGTCTGCCGCAGGCCCGAGCGCCCGTTGTCGCGAACCGTGCAGTCCTCGACCACCACCTCCTCGGTGGAGTGGACCAGGACGCCGTCGGCGCGGTTGCCGAACACCTCGCACCGGCGCAGGGTCGCCCGCGCCCCGGCGGCCAGCAGCACGCCGTTGCGCCTGCCCTCCCGTACCCGGGTGCGCAGCACCGTGGCCCGGCTTCCGCTGCGCACCGACAGCCCGTCGCCCGCGCAGGAGGAGATCTCGCAGTCGCGCAGGTCCGCCTCGCCGTCCGGACCCACCGCGACGCCCGCGTCGCGGCCGTCCACGATGCGCGCCCCCTCCAGTTCCAGGCGGCCGCCCTCGCGCACCGCGACGGAGGCGTTGCGGGTCCGCTCGAAGGTCATCCCCTCCAGGCGGCCGCGGGCCGACCCCTCCAGCAGGGCCCCGTGCCCCCCGGTGTCGGCCACCGCCATGCCCCGCAGGAACGGCGCCCCGCCGGTGATGACGATGCCGTGGCTCCCGGTGCCGCCGATCTCGCCGCGGTCGAACTCCACGACGCTGTCCTCGGCCAGCAGCAGGCCGCGGCCGCCCCGCACCTGCAGGCCCAGGAACGCGGTGGACGCCCGACCGCCGGAGCGCACCGCGTCCCCCTCGGAGTCCTCCACCGCGCAGTCGGTGAACACGCCGCGGGCCCGCTCGGTGACGTGGAACCCGGCGCCCTTGACGCGCACCGCGCGGGTCCGGGACACCTGGGGGTCGCAGCTGCCGCGGACCACGACCCCGTCCCCGCCGACCTCCTCGACGGTGCAGTCCTCGACCACCGGCCGTGCCTGGCTGGACAGGGCGATGCCGTCCTTCTCGGTGCGGTGCACGTGCAGGCCGCGCAGGGTCGTCGCGGCCCCGTCCTCCAGGGCGACGCCGGGCTTGCCGGTCGCCGTGATCTCGCAGCCCTCCAGGGTCCCGGCGGCCTCGCCGCTGGCGAAGAGCCCGTTGCCCCGGGCGTCGCGGAACACGCAGGAGCGGACCACGGGCCGCCCCCGCTCGCCGATGACCAGGGCGCTGGTGCCGACGTCCTCCACCACGCACTCCTCGATGAGGCTGAGCCCGGGGGAGACGATGACCACCCCCGCCCCCTCGCTGCAGCTCACCCGGCTGTCGCGCATGGCGACGGCCCCCGTCCCGCGCACCGACACCGCGGCCCACGCCGCGCCGACCACCTCGCAGTCGGCCATCTCGACCTGGCCCGCGGGGATGTCCACCGTGGGGCGCTCCTCGTCGCGGCCCCGCAGGACCAGGCCCGAGAGCTTGACCGCCTCCGCGCCGGAGAGCACGGTGCTCCCCGACGAGCCGATCACCTCCACGCTCCCGCGGCCGTCGCGCGCGACCAGGGTGACGACCTCCCGTAGGACGAGGCTCTCCTCGTACCTGCCGGGCGCGATGGTGATCAGCGCGCCGCCGGAGGCCTCCTCCAGCGCCGCGGTGATCGTCTCGTGCGCTCCTTGGGCGCCCGGGTCGACGGTGAGGAGCTGCCTGCTCATCGTTGCCTTCCTTGTTCGTCCGGCCGCACCGCGGCCGGGGTGGGGGAGAGGCGGGGCGGCCGACCGGGCCGCCCCGCCGGGGGTCAGGAGCAGGAGGCGCGCACGGCCGACGCTGCGAGGTGGGCGCTCGCGCCCTCCTCGGCCGCGAGGGGGTCGGCGCCCGCGTTGGTCAGCTCGACGGTGAACTCCTCGGCCGGGGTGACGAACCCGGTGACCTGGACCCAGCCGCCGCGGACCTGCGACTGGTCGAACCCGAACACGGCCACGGGCGCCTGCTCGGTGCCGGTGCCCGGCCGGATCAGGTACCGGGCCTCGCCCGGCGCCACCCACCGGGGGCTCTCGTCGTCGGGGACGTGGACGTACAGCTCGCAGGAGACGCCCTCGCGTCCGGGTGCGAAGGACCACACGGCGTACCGCCCGTCCCCCTCTTCGGGGTCGCCGGACACCGGGAGGGCGTCGTACTCGCCCGCGCACCCCTCGCCGCCGTAGCCGCCGGGCCTGGTGGCCCAGCCGTCCGCCCCCTCCGCGTCGTCCCAGCGGCCCCCGCTGCCGTAGGAGGCGCCGGGGACGGCCGGGCAGCCGGGCCCGGTCACGGCGAGGTAGGACCCGTCGGCGGGGCCGAAGCGCTCGGCGACGCCGCCCAGGATGGAGGAGTCCCCGCCGCCGTCGGCGACGGGCGGGTCCTGGGGGACCGACGGGTCCTGCGGTCCGGCGTCGGAGCTGGCCGGGGTGCCGTCCTGTCGGGCGCCCGCGGCCGCGCCCTCCGGGGCGGCCTGGTCGGTGCCCGCACCGGTGTCGGACAGCGCCTCCGCCGCGGTCTCGTCGCCGCGGCCCTCCCCGGAACCCGCGGCCGCCTCGCCCGACGCGCCGTCGTTCCGGGCCGGAGCCCCCTCGGGGGCCCCGCTGCCATCCGCCGTTGCGCCGCCGTCCTGCCCGGCGGGGGTGTCGGTTCCCGCTCCGGCGTCCGTCTCCGTTCCGGTGGCCGTGCCCGTGTCCGCGTCCGGTGCCGCCGCCCCGGTGTCCGGGTCCGGCACGACGCCCTCGGCCCCGGGGGTGCCGCCGGCCGCGGACACGTCGCCGGTGGCCGTCTCCCCGCCCTGTCCGGCGGGGGGTTCGGTGCCGGGCCCGGTCTCCCGGGCGGGGGAGGACGTCTGCACGGGGGAGCCGCCCATCGCCTCACCGGGGTCGGGCATGGTGGGCGCCGACAGGTCCGGCCGGACCTCGGGGACGTAGCCGGTGTCCGGGACGGTGTCGGTGACCGGTGACCCGCCGCCCTCACCGCCCGCCGGGACCGTCGAGCCGGTCCCGGCCTCGCCGCCGCCCTGGCCGCCGGGCTGCACGCTGTTCTGCCCCTGGCCGGAGAGGGTGCCGGGCACCTGCTCCCCGCCCGCCATCACGTCCAGGGACACGGGTCCCCCGCCGGTGCCCGTCACCACGGCGAAGGGCGCCGCGACGAGGATCAGCCCGGCGATGGCGGCCCCGGCCAGCACCGGTGCCCCGGGCCGGTCCAGGGCGGGCTCCGCCTCGGCTTCCTCCCGCTCGGCGCCGACCACCGACCCGACCCGGCGGGCCGGGGTCCCGGGTTCCGGCGCCTCCTGCGGCAGCGGCTCCTCCTCCGGTGCGGCCGCGGGGACCGCCCCGGCCCCCGCGGCGGGGTCACCGGTGTTGAGGGCCGTGCCGAAGTCCTCGGCGGCGGGGGGCGCCGCGGAGGCCGGGGCGGTCCGGGCGGCGGTGCCCGGCGCCTCCTCGGGGACGGCGTCCCCGGTCGGGGACTGGGCGTTCATCTGCGTCCTCCCGGTGTGGTCCCGCCGAAGTTCCCGATGATGTCGACGTTGGCGTCCTCGGCCCCCTGGAAGCCCGAGGCCGTCCGCACCGTTCCGTCGGCGGCCTGGCGCTGGGCCACGGCGATGTGGTCCAGCAGGGTGTAGAGGACCTCCTCGGCCTCGCCGATGGCCTTCTGCATCTGCTCGGCGTACTCGCCCTTCTCCCCCCAGGGGACCCCGAGGGGTTCGCGCGCGGCGCGGGTGCGCGCCACGAGCTCGTCGGTGTAGTCGGCCGCGTCGTGGATCCGCGACCCGTCCCTGGTCATGCCTTCGGGAAAGGCCGACAGGCCCTGTCCTGGTGTCATCCCGTTCCTCCTGCGATCCGTGGTCGTCGGCGCGGGGCCCCTACCGGAGGTCGTCCAGGGAGACGCCCATGCGCCGCAGGGTCTCCTCGGGGTCGAGGTCGCCGCGCATCGCCGCCTGGGGGTCGACGCCCTCGGGGGTGAAGGCCTCGTAGACCCGGGCGACGCGGGCGGCCATCTGCCGCTGGGCGCGGCCGACCACCTCGACGATCGCCGCGGACAGTTCGGCCGGCGCCATGCTCCGGTAGCCGTCGGTGTGGAACTTGAGCTCAGTCAGCCGACCCGTCCCGTCCACCGTCGCCGCCACCAGCCTGTTCTTGGCCACGGCCTCTTCGGTTGCCGACTCCAGGCTTGCGCTTGCGTCCGAGAGTTCCCTCATCGTCGTGTGAAGCCGTTCCAGTTCGGCCTCCATCTGCTCCCGCATCGACGAACTCATGGCGCGTGGCCCCCTTCTTCTGCTGGCCGGGCACGGGCCGTCCGAGCACGGCCCGCTGCCGGTTCTTGTCGGTTCCCCAGACCTTCTCGTCCTCGGAGAGCCAGGTGGTCCGGTTGCGGTCGCGGTTCTCGCCGCCTCCGCCGCCGCCCATACCGCCCATGGGCGGCATCATCGGAGGCATCATGGGCGCGCCCGCGCCGGCGGCACCGGGGCCTGCGGCGCCCGCACCGCCCGCGCCCGCCGCCCCGCCCGCGCCGCCGTCGACCTGCACCTGCCCCCCGCCCGCGCCGGTGGGCGCGGCGAACATGGAGGTGCGGTCGGCGGTGCCGGGGGCTCCGCCGGAGCCCGACGTCCCGTCGCCCCCGCCGTAGCCGCCGTAGTTGAGCCCGTCCGGGCCGCCGCTCTCGAAGCGCGGCGGCGGGTAGTTCACGCTCTCGGGCGGTGCGTCGAACCCGCCCTTGATCGCCTCACCCGTGTCCGGGTCGACGGGGTAGGGCAGCCCGGTGATCGGGTCGACCTCCGCGGGCTCCCCGGTGACCGGGTTGATCGGGACGTCGTCCCCGCTGGAGGGGAAGTCGGTGTCCAGACCCGGGTCGATCGGGGGCGGGGTGAAGGAGTCGGGCGGCAGCGGCTGCCCGGTGACGGGGTCGATCGGTGCCGGGAGCCCGGTCACCGGGTCGTAGTCGATGGGCAGGCCGGTGTCCGGGTTGTAGGGGAGTCCGGTTCCGGGGTCGACGGGGAAGGGCCGTCCGGTGTCGGGGTCGACGGGCAGGCCCGTCGCCGGGTCCATGTCCAGCCGTGTCCCCCCGCCGGTGACGGGCTCCCCGGTGACGGGGTCGATCGGTAGCGGGAGCCCGGTGTCGGGGTCGTAGGTGATGGGCAGCCCGGCGTCGGGGTCCACCGGTCGCCCGGTCACGGGGTCGATGGGAGCGACCTCGCCCGTGTCGGGGTCGAAGTTGATGGGCAGGCCGGTGTCGGGGTTGAACGGCAGGCCCGTCGCCGGGTCGACGGGGAAGGGCTGTCCGGTTTCGGGGTTGATGGGCAGCCCGGTGTCCGGGTCGAGTTCGAGGCGGCTGCCGCCACTGGTGATCGGTTCGCCGGTGACGGGGTCGATGGGTGTCACTTCGCCCGTGTCGGGGTCGAAGTTGATGGGCAGGCCCGTGTCCGGGTCGAAGGGGAGTCCGGTTTCGGGGTCGACGGGGAAGGGTCGCCCGGTTTCGGGGTTGATGGGCAGCCCGGTGTCCGGGTCGAGTTCGAGGCGGCTGCCGCCGCCGGTGATGGGTTCGCCGGTGACGGGGTCGATGGGTGTCACTTCGCCCGTGTCGGGGTCGAAGTTGATGGGCAGGCCCGTGTCGGGGTTGAACGGCAGGCCCGTCGCCGGGTCGACGGGGAAGGGCCGCCCGGTTTCGGGGTTGATGGGCAGCCCGGTGTCCGGGTCGAGTTCGAGGCGGCTGCCGCCACTGGTGATCGGTTCGCCGGTGACCGGGTCGATCGGCGTGACCCGGCCCGTCTCCGGGTCGAAGTTGATGGGCAGGCCGGTGTCCGGGTCGAAGGGCAGCCCGGTCCCGGGGTCGACGGGGAAGGGCCGCCCGGTGTCCGGGTTGATGGGCAGGCCCGTCGCCGGGTCGATCGGCAGACCGGTGGGCGGCGGGAGATTCGTGCCGGCGCCGCTGTTGGGGCGGCGGTCGCCGTTTCCGCCCGAACCGGGGCCGTTCAGTCCCAGAGGGGGCGGGGGGATCACGCCGCCCGGACCGAATCCGCCCGACCCGGGGAAGTCGGTGCCCGTTCCGGGGAAGTCGGTGCCCAGGCCGGGGGGAGGCGTCGGGATCCCGCCGCCCGTTCCGAGGCCCTCTCCCGTCCCCGGGCCGTTGAACCCGAGCGGAGGCGGCGGTGCCACACCGCCGGGAGGGGGCACCTCGCCGCCGAACGGGCCGCCGCCCGTTCCGGGGAAGTCGGTGCCCGGGTCCGGAGGACCCTCGACGCGCTGGAACAGGTGCTCGTTCCCCGGGCCGCCGGTGCCGTCCGCGCCCGGGCCGCCGATACCGTCGGGGCCGCCCTCGTAGTTCAGCTCCGGGCCGCCGCCACCGCCGTAGTTCCCGCCGCCGTCCGGGCCGCCCTGGTAGGCTCCCGGGCCGTCGCCGGGGCCCTCGTAGTTGAGGTCCTCCGGACCCCCGTAGCCGGGCGGGGGGTCGTTCAGCCAGTCGGGGATCTCGGGTCCGTCGCCGCCGGGCGGCCCGTCGCCCCAGTCGATCTTGATCTCCTGGGGACCGCCGGGCCCGTCACCGCCCCCGAACAGATCGTCGTACGGGTTGTTCGTGTCGTTGATGTCGGGGATCATGCTCAGCGGCAGACCGCCCTTGGGGTCCTCGATGACGTTGAGGTCGGTGTGCGCCCGGGTGTACAGCTCGTCCATCTTGTTGTACAGCGCGGTCGCGGCCGTGAAGACGCTTTCGAACTGCTTGCGCCACCGGTTCTTCAGCTCGTTGTTGACGTTGCTGTCCGTGATGTCGTCGCCGACGATCCCGTAGACCGGCGGGTCCGCGTGGATGGGGATCTGGAACTGGCCGCGGGCGCTGTTCCACTGCTCGCGGCCGGTGGTCACCCCGAAATACCAGTCGTCCAGGATCCGGCGCATGCCGCTGCTCGGGGAGTTCAGGGTGTTCGTCACCGCCGACTGCAGCTCGACCGCCTTGACCCGGATCGGCTCCAGGATGTCCTTGAGCGCTTCGTGGTTGTTGTCGACCTGGCGCCTGAGGTCCCGCAGGCGCAGCGCGAAGTCGTAGAGCCGGGCCGCGTAGGCCGACGCCGCCGAGCCCGTCATCGGGCCCTCGGGCACGTCGAGCTCGTTGTACGCGGTGCGCATCTTCTCGCTCTGCGTGTCGAGGACCTCGCTCAGCAGGGCCAGGTTGCTCACCAGGGTCTTCACCGGCTCGCCGTGGAAGCTGGTCGAACCGGTCCCCGTCATGGAGTTGGGGATGACGCCGGCCAGGTTGGAGAGGGCGTTGCGGAACTTCGACTCGACCGAGTCGGGACCGGTCCACAGCTCCTCGATCATCGTGTAGCCGGCGTAGTCCCAGCCGTTGGGCACCTGGTACGTGTAGTAGCCCGACGAGATGTACTGGTGGCCGGGCTTGCGCATGCGCCACCAGCGGTTCATCTCGTGGCCGCCGTAGTCGAACTCGAAGCCGATGAACGGCTTGGTGTCCTTGGCGAAGTGGTACCGGCCGTGGTCCACCCAGTTGACGCCGCTGCCGATGATCGTGTCGACACTGGGCATCGGGGGGTGGTTCCCCCCGTCCTCGGCGTCGGCGACGACGTTCATGATCTCGTGCAGTGCTGGCACTCTTCCTCCGACCTCCTCGGGGTCGCAACGGGTCGCGGTGGTGCTGTCAGGGGGTCGGGGTGGGGCCGCCGCCGGTCGCGCCGGGCGGGCTGCCGATCAGGTAGACCACCTGGCTCGCGTTGAGCACCTGGCCCTCCTCCAGCTGCTCGAACTCCGCGATGTTGACCTCCAGGCGGTCCTTGATGTCGTCGAGTTCCTTGCGGATGCCCTTGATGATCCCGAAGAGGTTGCTCATGGACTGGTCGACGCTGCCCGCGAGGAGGCCGGCGCTGGGCAGCCTGGCCGGGTTGCCGAGGAGGGTGGTCCCTCCGGACCGGTTCTCGGTGCCCCCACTGCCGTACCGGGAGTAGTTGTCGTCGTGCTCGTCCAGGGCGGTGTCGAGCTTGCCCACGTACTCCGACTGGAAGGAGCGCAGGCGGTCCACGTCGATCTTCGTGCCCTGGCCCTCCTTGGGACCGTCGCCGTTCCCTCCGGAGCCCTCGCCGTTCCCGCCGGAGCCGTCACCGTTCCCGCTGGAATCTTCGTCCTCGTCTTCGTCTTCGTCCTCTTCGTCCTCGTCCGTCTCCTCGCCCTCCTCGCCCTCTTCGTCCTCCTCGTCCTCGTCCGTCTCCTCGCCCTCCTCCTCGTCCTCCTCGTCCTCCTCGTCCGTGGAGACGGTGCTGGTCCTGACCTGGGACGGCCCGGGGGTCGGGTCCGGAGCCGGTCCGTAGAGGCCTTCGCCGGTGATGGGATCGAGAACGCTGTCGGGGTTCTGGCCGGAGTCTTCGTGGGGGGTTTCTCCGCCGGTGGTGGAGCCCTGGTCTGTGGAGCCGTGTTCTCCGTCCTCTTCGCCTTGTCCCGGGGGGTCCTCTCGGGGTGTGCGGTCCTCGACCAGGACCGGGCCGTCCTCGGTGGTGTCGGGGGTGTCGGGGGAGGGTCCGTAGAGGCCTTCGCTGTTGGTGGGGTCGGGGTTCTGGCCGGGGTTCTCGTGGGGGGTTTCTCCGCCGGTGGTGGAGCCCTGGTCTGTGGAGCCGTGTTCTCCGTCCTCTTCGCCTTGTCCCGGGGGGTCCTCTCGGGGTGTGCGGTCCTCGACCAGGACCGGGCCGTCCTCGGTGGTGTCGGGGGTGTCGGGGGAGGGTCCGTACATGCCGTCGGTGTCGATGTGGTCGGGGACCTCGTCGTCCTCGCCGCCGCCCGATCCAACGGGTGTGCCCGAGCCGCCCGGGACCGTTCCGGGACCGCTGTCGGGACCCCGGTCGGGGCGGCCGTTCACGCCCTCGTGCTCGTCCTCGCCGCCCGGGCGGTCCCGGTCGTCCTCGTCCCGTTCGCCGCCGGGGCGGTCCTCGTCGTCGGGGTGGTGCCGGCCGCCCCCGTGCTCGTGGTCGCCCTCGTGGGTGACGCCCTCCCCGTCACCACCGGGGCGGTCGCCGTCCCCTTCCTCCTCTTCGCCCTCCCCGTCACCGCCGGGACGGTCGCCCTCCCCGTCCGGCTCCTCCCCGCCGGAGTCCTCGTCCTCCTCCTGCTCCACCGGCTCGATGGTGATCAGGCCGGTCTCGGGATCGACCGAGACGGCGCCGTCCCCGGGGTCGACCGAGATCTCACCGGTCTCCCCGTCCATGACGATGCGCAGGTCGCCGATCTCCACGGTGACGTCCGCGAACTCGCCCTTGATCGGGTTGACTTCGAGGGTGCCCGTGGCCGGGTCGATCACCATGGTCAGGCCGCCGGCCTCGACGGTGACCGGGGGCGAGTCGGGGCCGAGCGGGACGTTCTCCTCCGACGGCTCGATCCGGACCTGGCCGTTCTCGGGGCCGACGGTGATCCGCAGGTCCTCGGCGAGGATGACGGTCTCGCCCGTCTCCGGGTCCACGGTGACCACGGGGCCGGTGACGACGCCGTCGTCACCGGCCGGGGCGCTCACGGGGACATCCTCGACCGGTGCGGACACCGGCTCGGCCTCGACCGTCGGGACGCCCGCCATGACGGGCTCCATGCGGGCGGACTCGAACGATGACAGGGGCACCCCGTCCGACGCCGGGGTCACCTCCGTACCCGCCGACTGCTCGGGTGCGCGGACCGACACCACGTGCACCGGCGCCTCGAAGAGTTCGGACGACGGTTCGGTGACCACGCCCTCGGCGGACCCCTCCCGGGAGGCGGGGACGCCCTGGTGCACCGGTTCGAGCACCTCGCCCCGCACGGCCCGGGCCGCGAGCAGCGGCGTCCCCTCCGCGGTGGCACCGAGGACGAGCTCCCCGTCGCGCCGCCCCACGGAGGAGGTCGACTCGGGGTCGATCAGCACCCGCTCGTCCGCCGTGTCCACCTCGACCGTGCCGGACCGGTTGGTCATCATGAGCAGGCCGGTCGCCAGGTTCAGGCTGAGGGGCGCCCCTCCCGACCCGGAGGTCGAGGTGGTCTCCTGGGTCGACACCGCGGTGAAGAGTTCCGCCTGCTCCTCGTCACCCTCGACGGGGGTCTCCGGCTCGCCGGAGAGGGCGGCGCGAAAGTCGTACAGCGATTCGGACACTTTCTCGGTCTCCTTGCCGCCCGTACGGGGGCGTCATCCGAACGTGGGAAGAGGGGCGGGCCGGACCCGTGGACGGACGGGTCCGACCCCGGAGGCGGGGCGGCCGCGCCGCCCCGCCCGACCGGCTCGGGCCGGAGCCGGTTCAGAGCAGCGCGGCCCAGTTCATGGCCTCGCGGCGGTCCGTGCCCGAGTAGTTGTTGCGGATGTCGTTCAGGGCGTTCTGCGCCTTGCCCAGCAGGGTGCGCATGTCGGCGACGTTGAGGCGCCAGGCCTTCACCTTCGCCTCGTAGTTCTGCTTGGTCTCACCTTCGAGGTCGGCGAGGAGCTTCTGCATCTTGGCGTCGAGCATCTCGATCTGCCGGGCGACCGCCTCGGTCTGCTGGCCCAGACGCATCGTCGCGTCGTCGACATGGCCGTAGCTGACGTCGAATCCGTTCATGGTTCCGCCTTGCCGTCGTAGGGGTGCGTGGAGGGGGCGCGGGGTCCCGGGCGGGCCCGCCGACCCGGGTCAGGACTGGTTCGGGTTCAGGTCGTCCATCCACCGGGAACCGGTGAGGATGGCCTGGTCCTCGACGGCGTTCATGGCCTGCACGGTGCCGCCGAAGGTGCCGATCATCTGGTTCATGTCGTTGGTGATGAGCCGCAGCTCCTCCAGCCAGCCCACCATCGCCTCGCTGTAGCGGTTGGAGGCCGCGCCCTGCCAGGACCCGCGCAGGCCGTCGCGGGTGTCGTCGACGTTCTTGTAGATGTTGTTGCACTGGTCGTAGGCCTCCTGCATCGCCTCCTGGGCGAGCCGGTTGGCCTCATCGGTACTCCGTGTTCTGGACATGTGCATCTCCTCTGTGATCGGGCGTCAGGGGCAGGAGCCGCCCCCGCCTCGGGGGGAGGACGCCAAGGGGAGCGAGGCGGCCTCCTGGCTCAGCAGCGGCCCGGTGGGCAGTACCCGGAGCAGCGACGTCGGCAGGGGTACCGCCTCGTCCTCCGTGTAGCCCAGGGCCTTCAGCGCGGCGGTGTCCGCGACCGGGTACTTGGCCGCGGCGTCCGTCACGACGTAGTAGGTGGGGGAGGCGTCGGTGCCCGCCACGGGCCGCGCGCGCACCGCGCCGCCCTGGCCGGCGGGGATGCCCACGAGGGCGGGGGTGGGGCACCCGGCCTCCACGAACGGGCGCTCCTGGACCGGCCACGCGCGGATCCCCTCGGGGGCGTCCATGGTCATGGTCATCGACCCGTCCGCCTCCCAGCGCAGGCAGGGGACGCCGGGGCCCACCTCCAGCGCGGTGGGCGGGACCGGGGGCAGGCCCCGGGCCGCGTCGGGCGTCTCCGGCTCCGGGGCGAGGGCGGCGTGCACCTCGGCCGAGGGCAGGGCGACGGGCTCGGGGGGCGCCCCGCCGTACGCGGGCCCGGAGACGGCGGTGTCGCCGAGCAGCAGCAGCGCCTGGGTGAGCGTCAGGGGCGCCAGCCCCTCCCGGGTGAGGAGGTAGTGCTGGTCCTCCTGGCCGGGCGCGGAGACGGCGAACACCTGGCCCACCGCCCGGTCGGCGCCCGCCAGCTCGAGGCCCTGCTCCCCGGCCCCGTCCACGGCCGGGGCGACCAGGTCCGGGCCCTCGGGGACGGTGTTGAGGAACGCGGAGTCCACCGGCAGCGCCGGGGTCGTCCCGTAGCCGAGGGCCTGCACGCCCCCGGCCTCCTCGTCCAGGCGCAGCCGCGTTCCCTGCCACAGCAGGTACGCGGTGCCGTCCGGGCCGGAGACCAGGACGCCGTCGCCGGAGCCGAGGACCCAGGGCGGCGGCGCCTCGCCCACGACCAGGGCGGTCCTGCCGCGCGGCGCGTCCTCCTCCCCGACGGGTTCCACGGCGCAGAGCCTCCACGTCCCCGCGGTGCCGGCCTCGGGCAGGGCGTCGGGGGCACCGGCGATCCCCACCGGCCCGCCCACCGTCTCGCCCTCCAGGGAGCGCGGGGCGACCAGGCCCGCGGTGGCCTGCTCGCCCAGCACCAGGCGCGCCGACGCGAGGTTGGCCACGGGGCGCAGCACCCCGTCCGAGTACAGGTAGGTGGCGCCGCCGTCGCGGTCGATGACGATCCGGCCCTCCTGGCGCCAGGAGGTGGCCCCGCCGGGGAACAGCAGGCCGAAGACGAGGAAGCCGACGCACAGCAGCGCGCCGAGCCCCAGGCCGACGTAGGTGCCGTTGCGGGTGCGGCGCATCGGCGCGTCCACCGCGTCGGGGTCGGCCTCGAGCATCGCCGTCCCCAGCCGGCCCACGGTGAAGTTGTGGGCCATCACCCGGTCGCGTCGTGACTGCACGTCAACCCCCGATCCCGCGGAGCAGGCCGAACACCCCGAACTGGGCCAGCACCAGCGGCACGAGGGCCACGGACAGGATCAGCTGGATGATCTCCGCGGCCCGCCCCCAGTGCGGCAGGGCCCGCCGCCCGGGCAGGCTCCAGGACACCACGGCCAGGATCGTCGTGGCGGCGAACAGGCCCAGCACCGCCAGCAGGCGGCCCAGCGGGTCCGCGCCCCAGGACAGCGCGACGGCCAGTACGCCCAGGGCGGTCCAGGCGGGTGCGACCATCAGCGCGCGCTGCCAGGCGCTGCCGAGCCCGCGGGACTGGAGCAGCATCACCAGGCACAGGATCACGACGAGGGTCTTGGGGATCCAGCCCTGGGTCAGGGCGAGGACGCCCGCGCACACCGTGAGCACGGCCCCGGTGGAGGCGTACAGGGCCGTCTGGAAGCGGTCGGCCAGGGCCGTCCGGTCCAGCACCCGCCGGGCGGGGAGGGGGTCGATCTCCTCCTGGAGCTGTTCGGGGCTGGCCGGCAGCGCCGGGAGCCGCAGCCCGGAGAGCCGGAAGGCCAGCTGGGGGGCGTAGGTGCCGGTGAACAGCGCCAGCAGCGCCACCAGGGCGGCGGCGTCCGGGACGGAGGTGCCCGGCAGGAACATGAGGAGGAGCCCGGCCAGCACGCCCAGCACCTCGACGACGAACAGCCCGGCGAAGAAGGGGATCGAGCCCGCCACCGCCGCGACCCCGAGCACGCTGGCGCCCGCCGCCGTCACCGAGGCGGTCAGGATCACCGCGCCGGTGAACAGCGTTCCGGGCTCCCCGGAGGGGATCAGCGCGCCCGCCAGCCCCATGGCCAGGGTGGCGCACCCGGCCAGGCCGGTGGCCGCGAACAGGTCGGCCATGGCGCGCGAGGCGGCCCAGGCCGACAGCAGCATGAGGACCGCCGAGACGGCCGCGCCCAGCACGGTGAACAGGTTGCGGCCGCCGCCGGTGAGCACGCCCAGTCCGACCAGCAGGACCGCGAGCCCCAGGACCTGGAGCAGGACGCGGGTGTGCGCGGGGGACCAGCGGTCGGGCCTCTCCGCCATGCCCTTGGCGACACCGTCGACGATGTCGTCGAAGTGGACCGGGGGGAGCTGCTCGCGCCGGGGGCGCAGGTAGAGGGTCTCCCCGTGGCACAGGCCCAGGGACGCGAGCGTCTCATCCTCGTCCAGGGGCTCGTCCCCCAGCTGTTGGAGGACCCAGCCGTCGTGTTCGAGGCCGCTCTCGTCCAGGTCCTCGCCGTCGTCCCCCTCGGCGTACAGCACGAGGGTGGGGATGATCTCGGACAAGGGGACCTCGACCGGGGCCGCGATCTCGAACGCGCGCTGGGGGGCGCGGATCATGAGGCGGCAGGGGTCGACGGCAGACGAATCGTTCATCCGGGGCCGTTCGACGGGGGGCTACGGAACGGCACAGACACTAACACTCAGATATCGGTTTCTGGGGTTGTGTTGGTTTATGTATCCGAATTTGTGACCTTGTTTGTCAACGGTAGCTTTTCTCGTGGTCTACCGCTCACCGGACCGTGGTCTCCTCGTTGCGGCACCGGAGAGCGAACCCGTCCGGCCCCCCACCAAGGAGGTCCCACCCCCGTGAGCACCATCCGCGTACGGCGTCCACCGAGGCGTCCCGGCCCCGACCTGCCCGCGGGGGAGATCTCCCTCCAGGAGCCGCCGGAGCTGACCGAGCAGCAGTCCAGCATGTCCTCGGTCTTCATGTACATGCCGATGGCGTTCACTTCACTCGCCATGCTCATGATGTTCATCCGCCCCGGCAGCATGGGCAACAGCGCGATGCCCTTCATCGCCGGCGGCATGATGCTCGCCGGCGCCGTCCTGATGCTCGGCGGTCAGTACCTGCGCGCACTCCTGGAACGGCGCCGCAAGCTCAACGACGACCGGCGGGACTACCTGCGCTACCTGCGGCAGATGCGGACCCGGCTGCGCCAGGTCGTCACCGAGCAGCGCGACGCCATGCTCTGGCGCGCCCCCCACCCCGACGCCCTGTGGTCCATCGTGCGCACCTCGCGCCTGTGGGAGCGCCGGGCCGACGACGAGGACTTCGGCGAGGTCCGCGTCGCGGTCGGCGAGCAGGCGCTCTCCATGAAGATCTCCCCGGTCTCGTCCAAGCCGGTGGAGGACCTCGAACCCCTCAGCGCGCACGCCCTGCGCCGATTCATCCGCGCCTACGGCACCGTCGAGGACCAGCCCGTGCAGGTCTACCTGCGCGGCTACGCCCGGGTGACCCTGCGCGGCGACCTCGCGGCCTCCCGGGCCCTCACCCGGGCCCTCCTCGGACAGCTCGCCGTCTTCCACTCCCACGACGAGCTGCGCATCGCCGTGTGCGCCTCGGCCGCCGCCATGCCGAACTGGTCCTGGGTGAAGTGGCTGCCGCACAACCAGCACCCCACGGTCCGCGACGGCGCCGGTCCGGCGCGCCTGCTCTGCACCGGCGCGATCGAGCTCGAACAGCTCCTCGGGGAGGAGATCGCCGACCGGCCCCGCTTCGACCCCGCCGCCGTGCCGAGCCGGGAGGAGCCCTTCGTCGTCGTGGTCGTCGACGGCGGCAGCATCCCGCCCGGGTCCCGGCTGCTCGGCGGCGGGTACCGCAACGCCGTGGTCGTGGACGTGGCCGACCCGATGCCTCCGGAGGACGACCCCTACACCCTCGCGCTGCGGGTGGAGCCGTCCCGGCTGGTCATGCTGGGCAGGGACAACACCGGCCGCGACACCGAGGAGGACCTGGGCCGCCCCGACGCCCTGGGCCGGCCCCGGGCCGACGCCCTGGCGCGCCTGCTCGCCCCCTACCGGGCCAGCGGCGCCGCCGCGGAGGTGACGGAGCCGCTGACCACGGACTTCGAGCTGACCTCCCTGCTGGGCATCCGTGACCTGCGCTCGCACGACCCGGAGCGGATGTGGGGGGAGCTGCACCCCAAGAACAGGCTGCGGGTGCCCATCGGCATGACCTCGGACGGGGCGCCCCTGGAACTGGACCTGAAGGAGTCGGCGCTGGGCGGCATGGGCCCGCACGGCATGCTGATCGGCGCGACCGGTTCGGGCAAGAGCGAACTGCTGCGCACCCTCGTGCTCGGGCTGGCGCTGACGCACACCCCGGACACCCTCAACTTCATCCTGGTGGACTTCAAGGGCGGCGCGACCTTCATCGGCCTGGACGGGCTGCGGCACACCTCGGCACTCATCACCAACCTCGCCGACGAGGCGATCCTGGTGGAGCGCATGCAGGACGCGCTGCACGGCGAGCTGGTGCGCCGCCAGGAGCACCTGCGGGCGGCGGGCAGCTACAGCTCGGTGTACGAGTACGAGCGGGCGCGCGAGTCGGACCCCTCGATGGAGCCGATGCCGACCCTGTTCGTGGTGGTGGACGAGTTCAGCGAGCTGCTGGCCGCGCACCGCGACTTCATGGACCTGTTCGTCATGATCGGCCGGCTGGGGCGGAGCCTGGGCGTCCACCTGCTGCTGGCCTCCCAGCGGCTGGACGAGGGGCGGATGCACCAGCTGGAGAGCCACCTCTCCTACCGGATCGCCCTGCGCACGTTCTCCGCGATCGAGAGCCGGGGCGTGCTGGGGGTGCCCGACGCGCACCGGCTGCCGTCGGCGCCGGGCAACGGGTTCCTCAAGACCGACACCGAGACGCTGACGCGCTTCAAGGCGGCCTACGTCTCGGGGCCCTACCGGGTGAGCCCGCGGGCCGTCCGCGTCAGCGGCGCGCCGGAGACCGCCACGGTCCTGTTCACGGACGCGCCCGTGCAGGCGGCCGAGGCCGTCGTCGAGCAGGTCGTGGAGGAGCAGCCGCAGGACGCGCAGACCTCCCTGCTGGAGATCGCCCTGGACCGCCTGTCCGGGCACGGGCCCGCCGCCCGCGAGGTGTGGCTGCCCCCGCTGGGCGTGCCGCCTCTCCTGGACGAGCTGCACCGCATGACCGGGAGCGAGATCCCCGAGGGCGGGGTGCTCTGGGACGACCACGGCTCGCTGCGGATCGCCGTCGGCGTCGTGGACCGGCCCTTCGAGCACCAGCGCAGGCCCCTGTTCGCCGACCTCACCGGCGCCGGCGGCCACATCGGCGTCGCGGGCGGGCCGCAGAGCGGCAAGAGCACGCTCCTGGCGTCGTTCATCCTGGGGCTGGCACTGCGCAACACACCCGCCCAGGTGCAGTTCTACGGCATCGACTGCGGCGGCGGCCTGCTCCAGGCGCTCAAGGGCCTCCCGCACGTGGGCAGCGTCGCGGCGCGCACCGACGAGCGGCGCGTCGTGCGGACGGTCATGGAGATGCACGAGATCCTCACCCACCGCGAGACGTTCTTCGCCGAGCACGGGATCGACTCCATGACCACGTACCGGGCCCGGCGGGCGGCGGGCGAGTTCGCCGACGAGCGCCACGGAGACGTGTTCCTGGTGGTGGACGGCTGGGCCACCATCCGGCAGGACAACATGGACCTGGTCGCCTCCATCGTCCAGCTCGTGCAGCGCGGCCTCAACTACGGCATCCACGTCATGGTGGCCTCGCCCCGCTGGGCCGACTTCAACACCAGCGTCCGCGACCTCATGGGCAGCCGCTTCGAGCTTCGCCTGGGCGACCCGGTCGACTCGCTCGTCCACATGCGGGCCGCCCAGGCGGTGCCGCGCATCCCGGGCCGCGGCATCACCGACGACAAGCACCACTTCCTCACCGGCCTGCCCCGGGCCGACGGGAACCCGGACCCGGTGACGGTGTCCGCGGGCATCGGCGAGCTGATCGCCCGGGTGAAGGACGCCTGGGACGGCCCGGTCGCCCCGCCCGTGCGCACTCTGCCCGCGATGCTCCGGGCCGCGGAGCTGCCCGCCTCCGACCTGGAGGGGACCAGCGGCGTCCTGCGCGTGCCGCTGGGCCTGGAGAGCCGGCGCATGCAGCCGTTCTGGCACGACTTCGGGGCCACTCCGCACCTGCTGGTGGTGGGCGACACCGAGTCGGGCAAGACCAACCTCGTCCGGCACATCACCAACGCCATCCGGAGCCACTACGGCCCCCAGCAGGCGCGGGTGGTCCTGGGAGACCAGCGCCGCCGGCTCTACGACGCCGTCCCCAAGGAGATGCAGCTGGGGTACGCGGTCACGGGGGACAGCGTCCGGGAGATGATGCAGGCGGCGGCCCAGGCGATGCAGGTCCGCATGCCCGGGCCCGAGATCACCCCCGACCGCATCCGGCTGCGCGACTGGTGGAGCGGGCCGGAGCTGTTCGTCATCGTGGACGACTTCGAGCTCGTCGCGGGCAGCGGGCCCAGCCCCATGTCCCCGCTGGCCCCCATGCTCGCGCAGGGTGCGGAGATCGGCATGCACGTCATCCTCGTGCACGCCGCGGGCGGGTTCGGGCGGGCGAGCGGGGACCCGTTCATCCGCTCGCTGATCGACCTCAACACCCCGAGCATCCTGCTGTCCTCGCCTCCCTCGGAGGGCATGCTGTTCGGCAGCATCCGCGCCCGCCGCATGCCGCCGGGGCGGGCCCTGTGGATCTCCCGCCGCGAACCGGTGGAGGTCCAGCTGGCCCTCGCGGAGGAGGAGGGCGCCTGACCCGGTCCCGCGGGGACACGGTCCGCCGCCCGGTCCCGGACCCCCGGGGCCGGGCGGCGCCGTCCCCGCGGGACCGGCGCCGTCTCCGGGCCTCCCCCGGCGCGGGGCGCGCCCCGATGGGGAGTAGGGGTGTGGGCGGTGCCGTCCCCGCGGGAGCACCCGGCGTCGTCCCTGGGCTTCCCGGCGCGGGGCACGCCCCGGCGGGGCGCGCCGGTGCGGACTGTGCCGTCCTCCTGGGCGCCGGCGGCGTCACCCCTGGGTACCCCCGGCGCGGGGCGCGCCCCGGGGGGTGCGGGTGCGGGCGGGGCCGGCCTCAGTCCTGCCGCGGCCCGGATTCGGACACAGGCCCGATGGGCACGGGCTCGCCCGGAACCGCCGGGCGCCAGCCGCGGGAGCGGCCGTTGCGGACCACGGCGGCCGCCAGCACGCACATCACGATCAGGAGCCCGGTGCCACCCACCACGGCCCAGGTCGGCAGGGCGTCCAGCGAGCCCAGCGGCGAGGGGTCGGGCACGAACCGCTCCCCGGCCACCGCCGCCGTCCCGCCCGCCGGCCCGGTGACCAGCGCCGCCACGGGGTCGACCCGGCCGCCTCCGCTCACCGGGTCCCGGTCGCCCGAGGGGGACCGGTAGGCGGTCGAGACGAGCCGCTGCCGCAGCTCCCCGGGGGCGAGGTCGGGCTCGCGTGCGGCGAGCAGGGCCGCCGCCCCCGCCGCGAAGGCCGCCGCCACTCCCGGACCCGAGCCGATCACGTGCCCGCCCCCGGGGCCGGGCCCCGCGGTGAGGTCGCCCGGGGCGAGGAGGTCGACCCGCACCAGTTCGCCGTCGGCGCGCAGCAGCGGGGAGGCGATCACGGGCGCGCCCTCGGGGTCGTGCGCCGCCACGCTCAGCGCGTCGGGGTGCTGGGCGGGGTATCCGGCCAGCGGGCCGCGCACCGTGTTCACCGTCGCCGGGGCCACCACCAGGGAGCCCGCCTCCGTGGCCGCCGCCACGGCCTCGTCCAGGTCGGTGCTGTTCTCCCAGGCCGCGGTGCTCACGAGGATGACGTCGGAGCCCGCCGCCGTCGCCTCGGCGATGCCGGACGCGATCCGGCCGGGCGGGGTCACCCCGGTGTTCGGGTCGCCTGCCTGCACGAACCTCAGCGAGACGTCGGGCGCCACCCCCAGGGCCCCGCTGTCCTCCACCGCCCGGCCCCCGGCGATCCCGGCCAGGAAGGTGCCGTACCCGAGGCAGTCCGCGGTGCCCCCGCCCTGGACGGCGTCGGCGAGCGCCGGGCCCGCGGCGTCGAGCTCGGGGGCCAGGACGGCGATCTCGGTGCCCGAACCCGTGCTCAGCCGGTGCGCCCGGTCCAGGCCCAGGAAGGAGCGGGTCCAGGGCTCCTGCTCCACGACATCGGTGCCCGGGACGGAGCAGGGCTGCTGCTCGCCCTTGAACTCGAAGACCTGGGGCAGGGGCGGAGGCGGCTCGTCGCCAGCGGTGTCGGCCGACGCGGCGGCCGGACCCGCCACGGGGCCCAGGACGAGGAGGAACGCGGCCGCGGCGCGGCCGGCCGCCCGGACGCGCGCGGTGCCGGGAGCCGGGGTGGGTCTCAACGGGCTCTCCTGTCGAAGGGGGGTGGGGCGGCGGCGTCCGGGGCGCCGGGAGGGAGGGGGAGGGGCGCGGTCGGCGGCGGGGCTCCACCGGGACGGGGGCCGCGGCGCCGCGCCGGACGCGCAACACACCCTAACGGCTGGGCCCCGCGCCCGGGAGTGGTGTCCGTCTCGCCCCGGGCGGCGCTCACGCCCCGGCCCCGGCGTCCGGGGGCGGAACGACCTCGGCGTACAGCACGTACCCCCGGCGCCCCCACGGTTCGACGGAGAGGATCCGGTAGGAGGTGCCCCGGGCGAGGATGATCTCGCGCTCGCCGGGGTGTAGGCTCCGGTCGCCGACCCACAGGCCCGGCGTGCCCGGCGGGAGTGTGAAGCGGATGATGTCGGTCGGGGAGCCCCCGGCCGCGCCGGGGCGCGGGCCCAGGGAGACGGACATGAAGCCCGGGTCCGTGAAGGTCCGGCCGACCAGGGACGAGGGGTCGGCGGTGGAGCCCGGGGCCAGGTGCTCGAAGCCGTACACACCGCGCACCGCCTCGACCCCCTCCGGCAGGCTGTGCGCGGTCGCGTCGTCCAGCCGCCCGATGACGTCCAGGACGTCCTGTGCGTCCGGATAGGCCCCCCGCCCCCTCTTGTCGGGCAGGCTCTCGGCGATCAGGCCCGCGGGGCCCGCGTCGTGGCGCAGGTTCTCCAGGGCGCCCTCGGGGTGGCGGGAGTCGACGACGCTCCGGACGGCCTCCGCCTGCTCCGGGGTGAGCCTGCCGCTGTTCAGCAGGTGCGGCAGGATCTCCAGGGCCGGCCACCGGCCGCCGTTGGCCTCGTAGAGCAGCCATCCCGGGCGCGTGCGGCTCTGCTCCCGGCGGCGGTCGAGTTCGGCCTGCACGGTCTCCTCGTCCAGCGGCCGGAGCCGGGAGAACTCGGCGATCCAGCCGTCGGCCGTGTAGGCGCGGACGTACCTCCGCGTCCGCGGCGGGAGCGCGTCGTGGGTGTTGGCGTTGAAGCCGGGGTCGTGCAGGAGGTCGCCGTAGTCGACGAGGCCCGCCTCGCCGGGGAAGCGGAGGATCCCGTCGGCGTCCCGGCGGCCCAGGCCGTGGTCGCCGGACCCCGCCGCCCCCTCGGCCGCGTACCCGGGCACCCCGGCGGTGAACACCGTGATGTCCGCACGCAGCAGGGGAGGCACCGCCGCCGTGGCGTCGAACAGCCACGACAGGTCGCCCGCGCCCGTCCCGGGCGGAGCCGTCCCCCCTGCGGCGCCCGGATTGAGTTCGGCGTCGAAGAGCCGGAACAGGGTGTCCTTCGCGCCGCCGCCCCCGGCGCCCTTCCCGGTCGGCGCGAGGGGGTCCTTCCCCTCCCCGCCGCCGGGGCGGTCGGGCAGCTCGGAGTAGGGGTAGGGCGGGGGCGCCGGCTCCGCACCGTAGGCGGGCGGGGCCTCCTGCCGGTCCGCCTCCCCGGCGCCGTCGAGGACGTCCGCGAGCCGGTGCCCGCCGCTTCCGTCCCCGGGGGAGTCGGAGGAGACGGGCACGCGGACGGGTTCCGGTGCGGCCCGCACCCCGGCCCCGGCCGGCGCCGGGCGGGAGCGCGATCCCGGTGTCCCGCCCCCGGTGGAGTCCGGCGTTCCGCCGCCTCCCCGCCCGGCGGGCGCGCGGCCGTCCCGGACCTCCCCGGACCCGTCGCCCCCGCCGGAGCCGGAGGGCTCCCGCCCGGCCCGCCCGGTGCCGGGGGGAGGGGTGCCGTCGTCCTCGGAGTCGGAGTCGGAGCCCCCGGAGTCGTCCCCCGTGCGCGGTGCCGCCCCGGGCACCTCCAGGTCCTCGACCCGGGTGTGCAGGTCGTCCAGGTCGCGGTGCAGCCCGCGCAGCCCGTCCTCCAGGGCGCGCAGGCGGGGCAGTTCGGTCTCGGCGAGGCGGCGGGTCCGGGCCCCCAGGTCCTCCAGGCGCGCCTCCAGGGCGGCCCTGTCGGAGCCCAGGAGGTCCAGCGCCGTCCGCACCCCCTCCAGTGCGGTCCGCAGGTCCGGTCGCGGATCGAGGAAGGGGGCGTGCTGCTCGGCGATCCGGTCGGTCCGCGCCCGGAGACCGGCCAGGTGCTCTCCTGAGCGGTCCACCAGGGAGCGGACGGGGCCGGCCTCCTCGCCCACCCGGGTGAGCGCCGTCTCTGTGGCGCCGCGTTCACCCGAGACCGCCCGGCCCCGCTCGGCCACCGGGCCGTCGAGCCGCTCGGCCTCCTCCAGGAGCGCCTCGCGCCGCTGCCGCATCTCCCGGACCTCGGCCCCGCCGCGTTCGGGCCGGGCGGTGAAGGCGGACAGGTCGGCCTCGAAGGCCGCGATCCGCCGGGCCAGGTCGGCGACCTGCGCGCGGGTGGTGAGGCCGGGGTCCGGCGGGGGCACCCGCGCGGCGTCGGCTGCGCGGGCGTCCAGCAGCCCCTCCGCCCGGTCCAGGGAGGCCGCGGCCCCGTCGAAGGCCCGACGCCCCCGGGCACTCTCGGTCCGCACGTCGTCGATCGCATCGGCGACCAGCGGTCCGCCCAGTCCGGCGAGGTCGGAGGCCAGGCCCTGCTGGATCCGCGCACGCTCCTCGAACCGGGGCGGATCCCGCAGGAGGGCCCCGTCGGCCTCGGCGAGGACCCGTTCGATCTCCCGCCGCGTCGCGTTGCTGCGCGCGGCCAGGTCCCGCCCCCGGTCGTACAGGGTGTCCAGGTCGTCGCCCAGGCGCCGGACCACGTCGCGCACCGCGGCGTCCCCGGAGTCCCGCGCCTCCCGGAGCAGGGGCCGGTGCCGCGCCTGCGTGTTCAGGGTCTCGGTGCGCATCCGGCTGACACGGTCGCCCGCGGACTCCATCAGCGCGCGGGTGCGGTTCATGCGGCCCACGACCCGCTCCCGCGCCACACGGCCGGCGCGGGCCTGCTCCCGCGCCAGCGCCCCGTGCTCCCCGGCCCGGTCGAGGAGGGTGCGCGTCTCCTCCAGCAGGGCGTCGCGCCGTGCGTGGAGCGCGTCGGTGTCGGCGGAGTCCTCGTCCCCGGTCAGAGCGGCCAGGTCGCGGCGGTGGGCGTCGATCCTGGTGCGCAGGTCCGCCACGGCGGCCGGGTCGGGGGCGGGGCCCGCCGCACCCTCCGGAGGAGCCGCCGGGTCCGGGCGCCCGGCCAGCAGGGCGTCCGCGGCCCGGACCAGCGACGCGGCACCGTCCACGTCCGAGCGCGCCATGCGTTCCCGCCGGAGCAGGTCGGTGACGGTGTCGTCGATCCCCTCGGCCTTCCTGCGCAGGTCGGCCACGGGGTCGGCCGGGTCCCCGGCACGGGGGTCGAGTTCGGTGCGCAGGGTGTCGAGCAGGGTGGTCCCGGACGGGCCCGGGACCTCGCGGACGGCCCCCGGTGCGGCGGCGGGCGCGTCGCCGCCGGCCGCGGGGAGGCGCAGGTCCCGTCGCGCGGCGTTGAGGGTGTCCACCCAGGTACCGGTGCTCCGCTCGTACTGGCGCAGGCTCCGCCGGTACCTCTCCTCCTGGGCGAGGTAGGCCTCCCGGGCGTCGTGGAGGCGCTCCGCCGCCCATTCCGAGGTCTGCGAGGACCCGTCCCGGGGCTCGCGCGGGGAGCGGCCGGCCCGGTCCTCCTCCGCCCGCCGGTGGGCCTCGTGGGCGCGCAGGTAGTCGCGGACGGGCTCCTCCAGACGGCCGCGCTCGCGGCCGTAGGAGCGCTCGTCGTCGCCCATGGTCTCCGCGGCGCCGTGGACGCGCTCGGCCCCGGCGCTGAGCCGTGCGGCCTCCTCGGGGGTGACGATGCCCGCCCGCACGGCGTCGTCCTGGGAGATCCACACGCTCACGGTGCCCCGGGTCCGTCCCGTGTGGGAGTCCCCGCCCGAGGAGGCGCCGACGATCCAGGTGGTGTCGATCTCGACGAGGTAGGCGGGCCCCAGGCGCTGGGTCTCGGAGAGCTCCGGACCCGCCGTGGCGATCCCGCGTCCGTCGGCGGCGGTGGCCGAGGTGGACCCCAGCTGGGTGTTGAGCGCGCTCGCCAGGACGCCGGTGTGCCTGTCGTAGACGTCCTTGTCGGTGGTCAGGCCGGCGGGGCGCACCGAGGGGTCGACCGCCGTCCCCGATCCGTGCCCGGAGGAGTCGGAGGTCCCGAACCCGCGGCTGGTCGTGGTGTTCAGGCGGGCCCCGGCCACCACGTCCAGGATCCGGGCCCCGGACAGGTCGGGCAGGGCGGTCAGCCTCCACCGCGTCGAACCCAGGTCCGTCAGGGCGACCCCGTCCCCGTGCCCGGCGGTCCGGGAGAACAGCGCCTTGAGGGCGACGGACTCCAGCCCGCTGTCGACGGGGGAGTGGCGGCGGTCCAGGTGCAGGGCGTCGGCGACGTGCCCGCGGGCGTGGCGCAGCCCGGCGGGGGTGAAGTTCCCGTCCCCGTCCCGGTCGCCCTCCCCGGGCTTCCAGCCCAGCGACCTGGCGACCACGACGGCCGCGGTGTCGCGGACGTCGCGTCCGCCGTCCTGCACGGCGGTCGGCATCATGACGAGGTCGTCGGGCAGGCGGGTCGCGCGGCCGCCGCCGAACTCGGCCCCGGCGCGCTCGGCCACCGCCCGGTCGAGGGAGCGGCCCCGGACCTCGGACACCGTGTCGCCGAGGACGCGGCCCGCACCGGGGCCGGACGCACCCTCCGACGCCGTGGGGCGGGGCGAGAAGTCCAGGTAGGAGGCGGGGTAGTAGGTGTGGATCGGCCCGGACTCCCCCCGGCCCGTGGCCGTCAGGTCCTTCGGCCCGCTCAGGCGCAGCACCAGTTCGCTGTCCTGTTCGACCTTGGCGTAGGGGCCGCCCATCTCCAGCTGCACGGTGTGGGTGAGCTCGTCGGACCGCTCCCGGGTGCGCGTGTCGGAGGTGGAGGCGCCGCCCGAGACGGCCGGGGAGAGGAACAGCGGCCGGCTGTCCGGTTCCTTCCCGGGCGGGTTCGCGTCCCCGTCGAAGCGCGTGGGCTGGAGGAGGACCCCCTCGCCGCCGACGGTGTCGCCGCTCCCGCCGGAACGGCTGCTCCCGGTGGAGGCGGTCCAGGTGTGGGACTCGATGATCGCGTCGCTGGAGGCCAGGTACTCGACCTTGCGCTCCCTGGTGCGCAGGTCCAGGTGCACCAGGGCGTCCTGGGCGAAGCCCCCGTGGTTGGGCCCGTCGGAGCCGGAGGTCCTGCGCACGCGCACCGACACCGGCTCGCTGGTGCCGGACGTGTTGCCCAACCGGGTGGTGAGCGCCTCGAACAGCCGCTCGCGGCCTCCGTCGGTCAGTTCGTACTTCTGGCGGCGCAGGTCGGCCACGAGCGAGGCGAGCGCCGCGGTGGGGTCGGCGGGGCGCACACGCCTGCCGGAGTCCTCGAAGCCGGGCCGGACCCTCACGTCGGTGATGTCGGCGGGGTCGTCCTGGGGGGACAGCTCGAGGGTGCCGTCCTCGTTCTCGGTGACCCGGTCCAGGACGATGCCCGCCTCCTGGGCGTCCCGGGCCGGGATGTAGCCCGACATCAGGTCCTGGAAGCGCGCCGTCCACCCGCGGTGGTACTCCCTGGCGAGCCCGGGGCCCCGTTCGTGCAGCAGCGCCACCGCCTGGGTCGCCCGGCCCGCCAGCCGGTACGCGTAGCCCAGTGCGGCCTTGGGGACGATGGTCGTGGACGCGGTGAAGGAGGCCTTGGCGGAGGTGCCGTCCACGGACCGGAAGAAGTTCCAGGCGTTGTTGAGCCCGCCCACCGGGGTCGGCCCGGTGGCGTCCCTCGCCGGGACGGCCCTGGCCGGGTCCTTCTGGTCGGCCTCGTCGACGATCCGGTTGCCGGTGCCGCCGCCCGTGGCGCCCACGCGGAAGGTGCCGCTCCTGGTGACGGTGTCGGAGGTGCCGATCTCCACGCTGGTCTCGCCGTGCGCGATCGTCTGCATCTCGACCTGCTGGAACTCCGCGATCCGGTCGGGCTCCACCCGGGTCGCCGTGGTGGCGCGCAGGTCGCGGGGCGAGAGGAGGCCGCCGCTCATCTCCGGGCGTGAGCGCCGTCCGCTCGGAGCCGTGGTGGAGGGGTCGTCGGCCATCCCGGTGGGGGAGAGGAGCTCCTGGAAGTGGGTGCGGCCGCCGGTGGTGCCGAGATAGGCGCGCAGTTTGCGCTCGAACCCCTGGAACAGGCCGCGCCGGAAGCCGGAGAACAGCTCGAAGGTGCGGCTCGCGGAGCCGATGCCGATCCGCTCGACGGAGCCGCCGACGCGGACGAGGTCCTCGGCCCGGCGGCGTTCGCGCGCCTGCCCGGGGGTCTCCCCCTCCCGGACGCCGCCGTCCCGGGGGGCCCGCCCGGAGCCCCCGGCCCCGCCGCTCCCGGACCGGGGGCCGTCGCCGCCCGCCGGGGCGGTCCGCGCCGAGAAGGGGCCCTCGATCAGGGCGCGCGCCTGCTCCTCGGTCAGGTTCCGGTGCTCCTCACCGCCCTCCCGGGGAGGCGGGGACGCCGTCTCGGTGAGGACCCGGGGGGTGATCACCGAGTAGTCCGCCCGGATCGGGCCGGTGAGCAGGTCCGTGCCCTGGTCGGTGCCGCGGGCCTGGTCGGAGCCCTCGTAGTCGCTCATGCGCGCCGTGAACGCGACGGGGCCCCGCCAGACGTCGGAGCCGCCGGGGAAGAAGACGGTCTCGTCGGACGTGTGGGTGACGGCGCGCGAGGTGTCCGAGGAGTGGGCGCGGGAACCGCTCAGGGTGGCGCTCGCACCGCCCATCCGGCGGCCCATGCCCCTGGCGTCGGCCTCCCGGGACCGGAGCAGCCCGGCGCCGGCCGTCAGGTTGAGCGTGTGCGAGGAGCCCCTGCCGCGTGAGTCGCCGCTCCTGGCGTCGCCGCCCAGGCGCACCCCGGTCTCGGTGGGCGTGCGCCCGTCGAAGGCCAGCGCGCCGAACTCCGCGTGGACGTGCACGGTGACGCTGTCCGGGCGCAGGACCTCCCTGCCCCTGGCCGTCAGGGAGGGGTCCACGAGGGCGTTCTCGGAGAGGTGGACCATCAGGCCCCGGTCCGATGTCAGCTCCCCGGTGCGGCCGTGCAGCGCGCCGGGGGTGAGGGCGTCCAGGACGCGCAGGGTGTTCTCGCGAGCCACGTCGTAGTTGCGGCGGGTGCCGTACCTCTCGCGCCAGGTGCGCTCGCCGCGCGGGGCCTCCTCGTTGCCGGGGCGCCGCGCGTAGTTCGCCCGGTCGCGGGCCATGTCCGGGATGACCATGCCCGGGTGCTCGCGGGCGACGGCCTCCAGCACCTCCCGCTGGAGGCGCTCGTACACCGTGGAACCGTCGTCCGCGTCCTCCGCGTCGGGGGCGGGTCCGGGCCGGTCGAAGCCGACCAGGGTCGTGCCGCTGAGGTCGGTGACGGTGTCCCCGCGCAGGTGGGCCAGGGGAGGCCGGGGGGCCTCGCCGTGGTCGCGCCCGCGCGGCCCGCCGCCGGCGGCGTCGTGGAGGGTGTCCGCGTCGCGGTGGGAGAGGATCTCGACGGTCTCGCCGGTGAAGACGTGCGGCGCGGGCTCCCCCTCGATGTGCACGAAGAGGTCGCGTTCGACGCGGTAGGCGAGGAAGTCCTCGGTGCCGGCGATGTCGCGGGCGATGGTGCGGCGGGACCCGGTCCGGGAGGAGGAGTGCCCCTCGGAGTCCAGGGTGCGCGAGTAGGCGTACTCCAGGGTGGGCACGTCGATGCGGGTCATGCCGCCGCCGGGGAGCGACAGCTCGATGTTCACACCGCCGCCGATGCTGAGGCCGAAGGCCCTGCTGCGGCTGCCGGAGGAGGCGACGGTGTGCTCGGAGCCGTCGTGGCGGGTGAGCTCGCCCAGGTGGGGGGTGTGTCCGAAGGCGCGGTACTCGGTGGCCGAGGACGCCAGGCGCACCATCCCGGACGTGCCGTCCCCCCGGAAGAGCTTGAGGGTGACCGGCCCCCGGTCCAGGTGGGGCAGGTACTCCTGGAGGGAGTCGTTGTCGAACAGGGCCCGGATCGCGCGGTGCAGGTCGCGGGCGGCCTCGCCCCCGGACCCCCGGGCGCCCCTGCCGGCGGCGCCCCCGGCGCCGTCCGGCACGAGGCGGTCGGCGAGCCAGGAGCCCAGGTCGGTGTGGGTGGGGGCGGTCCCCTCCCCGCCGCCGTGGGGGACGATCCGCTCGATCTTGATGGGCAGCCCCCCGTGCAGTGTCCGGGGGTTGCGGCGGGGTGCGGGCGCCGCGGACCCGGGGGAGGAGTCGTCCGCGGCCTCCCCGGCGGGCGGCCGGGGGAGGCTGATGTGCTCGGGGGCGTCCTCCGGGCGCTTCTCGGCCCTGCCGGACAGGACCAGGGCCAGGCCGTCGCGCACCACCGCGGGGCGGGGCGCCCGGGCCGGCGGGCCTGAGGGCGTGGTGGCGCCCAGGTCCACGCGCAGGTCGGTGGTGTAGACCTCGGCCGGTCCGCTGTTGTCCATCGCCTGCACGGCGGTGGACTTCGAGGAGCCGCCGCTCGCCCCGCCGCGCAGCCGGGTGCCGCCGGAGGCGCCCACGGTGAGACTGGGGCCGACCGGGTCGCCGAGGAAGGTCGGGCCGAAGTACAGCGGGTTGGCGGTGAACTTGACGCTGACGCCCCGGCGGGCCCCCCGTGTGAGGGTGTCGCCGGAGGAGACCGTGCGGGTGCGCTCCTGGCCGCCGATGATCGCGGCGTCGGTGCCCTCGCCCTCCCGCAGGGGCACGTGCCGGTAGGCGGGCGGGTCGCCTCCGTCGGTCCGGTCGGAGGACAGCCTGAGGCGGACCTTCCACCGGTTCCCGTCGGGGCCGATGGTGATCTCGGGGCCGCTCCCGGTGAAGAACGGGTCCATGCCCTGCTCGCGCGCGATGCGGTCGACCTCGGCCAGCACCCGCTCCCGCAGGGCGCGGGGCATGCGCGGGCGCATGTCGCGCAGGGAGCGCTCGACCGCGTCGGGGACGCCGTCGGTGCGCAGCCGTCCGGGCCCCACCATCCGGGAGCCCACGAGGTAGTCGAGGTCGTGGGCCTCGCCGTCGCGGTCGACGGCGAGCGAACCGTCCAGGACGTACGGGCCCGGTTCCCCGCCGTCCTCGTCGTCGGTGCTCTCGGCCCCGGAGCCGTCGTCGCCGGGGTCGTCCGGGTCGTCGTCGCGCGCCGTGTCCCGCCCGGGGGCGCGGTGCGTCCCCGAACCCTCTCCCGTCTCCCCGGCCGGGGCGCGTCCGTCCGGCCCCGGGGTGTCCGGGGGGTGGACCGTGGCGGCGAACACCCGGACGTCGGTGGAGCCGGGCGGGGGCAGGAGGGACCGTCCGTCGTGCGGCCACTTCAGGCCGCCGAGGGGGTACGGGTCGGGCGCCCCCTCGGGACCCTTGGAGTTCAGGGCCTCGAGCAGTTCGGTGTAGGGGTAGTGCGGCGGGGACTCCTCGGCGTCGTAGGCGGGCGGCGCCTCCTCGCGCACGGCGCCGGCGTCCTGCGCGCCGGGGGCCGGGCCGTCGTAGGCGGGCGGCTCACCCCGGTCGTCGCCGGTGCCGTCGAAGGCGCCGGGCCCGTCCCCGGGGGAGCCGTCCGGGAGCACGCCGAAGGCGCTGTCGGCGTCCGACACCGACGGGGGACCGTCGCCGGGGGCCGCGGACCGGGCGTCGAACGGGCCGCGCGGGGAGGGGGAGCGGTCGGCGGGGACGCCGTCGGCCCCGGTGCCCGGGGGCCCGGCCGCCGGTACCCGGGTCGCGCCGGACCCGTCGCCCGGGGCGTTCCGGTCGCCGTCCCGTCCGTCCTGCCTGTCCCGTTCGTCCTGCCCGTCCTGCCTGTCCCGTCCGTTCCGCCGGTCGTCGTCCCGCCGGTCGCCGCCCCGGCCGTCGTCCGGCGGCGGACCGCGGTGCCCGTCCGGGCGGTCCCCGCCGGGACCCGCCCGCCGCGTCGTGCCGTCCCCGTCACGGCGGCCGTCCCCGGGCGGGGGCGCGCCGTCGTCGTCGGAGCCGTCGTTCCCGCGTGTCGTCGGGCCCGGGACCCCGGCGCCGTCCAGCCGTGTGCGCAGCCCGTCCAGGCCGCCCCGCAGGGCGCCGAGGTCGGCCGCCTCGGCCTCCAGGGCCGGGATCTCGGTCCGGGTGAGGTCCCGGTGGCGGGACTCGGGACCGTCCAGGCGTCCGGCCAGGTCGTTCCTGAGGTCCCGCAGGGCCGCGACGGCGGACCGGGCCCCGTCGAGGGCGTCCCGGACCGGGGCGTCGGGGAAGAGCGCACCGGAGCGCCGGGCGATCTCCCCGATCCCGGTGTCCAGGTCCCCGAGCCGCGTGTCCGCGTCGTCCACCGCGGCACGGACGGGGCCGAGGCGTTCGGCCGCGGCCGCCGCCGCGGCGCGGCCGGAGTCCAGGCGGGCCCCGACCTCGGCCTCGCGCCCGGCCACCGGAGCGGTGAGCCGGTCCGCTTCGGAGACCAGCTCCTGCCGCCGCCGCTCCATGGCCCCGACCTCGGACGGACCGCGCTCGGGGAGCGCCGCGAACTCCCGCAGGTCCCGCTCGAAGGCCTCGACCCGCCCCTCCAGGCCGGACACCTGCTCGGGCGTCGTGAAGCCGTTCCCGCGCGGCGGCAGCGGGGCGTGCGCGTTCGCGTGCCCGTCCAGCAGGCCGGTCGCCTCCTCCAGGGCGGTGCCGTGCCGCTCCCGGCCGAGCTCGGTCCGCGAAGGTCCGGTGTCCCGTTCGACCCCGGCCGCCGCCGCGTCGACCAGCCGCCCGCCCAGGCCGGTGAGCTCCCGCTCCAGGTCCCGGTGGAAGCGCTCCTGGTCCCGGGAGGGGATCAGCTCGTCGCGGGCCAGCCCGTCCGTACGGGACAGCAGGTCGGCGGCCCGGTCCCGCAGCTCGCCCCCGGCCCCGCCCAGTGTGCGCGCGGCGGCGTCCAGCGACTCCAGGGTCCGCCCGGCGGCGTCGAGGCGGGGGTCCGGGCGGGGGCCGTCCGGCGGAGCCGCCCCCTCGGCGGCGGGCTCCCCGGCCGGGGACAGGGAGCGTGCGTCCTCCACCAGCCGGCCGTGCTCGACCGCCGCGTCCGCCCGCGCGGTCCGCAGCCCCGCGAGGTCGCCGAGCGCCCGTTCGGCGTCCCCCCGGGAGGACTCGGCCAGGCGCAGGGCCTCCCCGACCGCGGCGCCCGCCCGGTCGGCCGCCTCCGCCAGGCGCGCGCCCCGGTCCCGGGCCTCGCCGAGGAGTAGCTCCACCCGGTCCAGCAGGGCGTCGCGCCGCTCGTTCCGGGCGGCGGGCCCATCCGGGCCCCGGCCGTCCGCCGCCTCCGGGCCGCCCGGACCGTCCAGGAACGCCCCGACGTCCGACCGCAGGTCCCGCACACGTGCGTGGTGCGCCTCGACACCCTCCCGGTCGAGCAGGGCGCTCCGGTCCGGTGTGTGCGCGTCGAGCACCGCCCGCGCCCGGTCGGCGGCCTCCGCCGCGGCGTCCATCCGGGCCCTGACCTGTTCGCCGCGCGCGTGCAGGGCTTCGGCCGTCGCGGCGTCCTGCCTGACCCTCGACTCGAACAGCGCCCGCGGGGCGTCGAACGCCGCGCGGGCGGAGGACACCGTCTCCACCCAGCTCCGGGTGCTCCGCTCGTAGGCGTCCCGGCCGGCCTCCGCCTTCGCCTCCTGCTCCCGGTACGCCTCCCGCGCGGCCCGCAGCCGCTCGTCGGCCGCGCGGGAGGCCTCGGCGGCCCCGTCCGCGGTGCGCGCGGCCACGTGGGCGGCGTGCGCCTCCCGGTAGGCGGCGACCGGATCCGCGAGCAGGCCCCGGGCCTCGTCGTACGCCAGCTCGTCCCGGCCCATCGCCTCCGCGGCCGCACGCGCCTCCTCCGCCTTGGCGGCCAGGCCGCGGGCGTGGTCCGCGGTGACGATGCCGAGCCTGATCGCGTCCTCCTGGGACACCCAGGCGCTCATCCTGCCGCGCGTGTCGGCGACGTGCTGGTGGGCCGCCCGCTTCAGGAAGGGAAGCCCCTGTTCGGAGCGGGCTCCCACCGTCCAGGTGGTGTCGAACTCGATGAGGTAGACCGGGCCCCGCTTCTCCCGCTGCGCGGACGGGGGCGTCTCCGTCCCGGCGCCGCCCCCGTCGGAGGCGGTGTTCGCGGGGGAGGCCGCGGACACGTTCGGCGCGCCGGTCATCACGGCGGCGTGGTCGTCGAAGGAGCGGTGCTCGGTGTTGAGCCCCGTCGGCCGGAACCCGCCCTCGGCGATCGCCCCCGCGCTGTGCCCGAGCCCGTCCCCGGACGCGTGCTCCTCGCTGTCGCTCCAGGTCAACCGCGATTCGGGCAGTACCTCCAGGACGCGGGCGCCGCGCAGGTCGGGCGCCACCCCCAGCCGCCAGTCCAGGGAGCCGATCTTCATCAGCGGGACGCCCTCGGTCACCCCGGCCGCCTCGGAGAACAGCGACTTGAGGGCGATCGCGTCCAGGACGGCGTCCACCGGCGTGTACCGGGGGTCCAGCCCCAGCGCGTCGGCCATGTGGGCGCGCGCGGAGGAGATGTCCTGCGCCGAGTAGACGCCCCCGGTCCGGCCGCCGGAACCGGGCCGCCACCCCAGGGCCCTGGCGATGGTGACGACCGCGGTGTCGCGGACGTGGTCCCCGTGCCCGCCGACGGCGGTCGGCATGAGGACGACGCCTTCGTCGAACGCGGTGGCCTCTCCCGCGGTGTAGCGCCGCGACGTGCGCTCGTCCATCGCGCTCGCCAGGTCGGGGTGGCCGTCGGCCGGGCCGTCGTCGATCCTGCGGTCGCCGCCGTCGGTGCCGTCGGTGCCGGTCTCCGCTCCGGTGCCCTCCGCCGACTCGGTCCGCGGCGCCCGCACCCCCGAGAAGTCCAGGTAGGCGTAGGGGTACAGCGTCTGGACCGTTCCCGCGTCGCCCCGGGCGTCGAGGGTGACGACCGTCCTGTCCGTGAAGGGGACGTGCACCTCGCCCCGGGTGACGGTGCTGGGGGTGTCGAACTCCATGGTCAGTTCGAGCGTCCCCCGCTGGACGACCTTGGCGTAGGGGCCCGCGGTCTCCAGCTGCGCGGTGCGGGTCCGCTCCACGGTGTCGGAGTGCGCCGTGTCCTGCGAGGTCGTGTGGCCCGTCGCCCCGCCGGGGGTCATGAACAGCGGACGGTGCCCGGGCTGGTCGTCGGGCCCCCGGTCCTGGCCCTCGAACGGGGCGGGCACCAGGTGGGTGTGGTCGGCGCCGACGGTGTTCCCGCCGCCCCGCGACCTGCTCCGCACCCCCTCGGACTTCCAGGTGTGCGACTCCACGATCTCGTCGGTCGAGGCCAGGTACTCCACCCGGGGGTCGGTCGTGCGCAGGTTCACCCGGACGACGCCCGGCGACGACGCGTGCCCGACCGGGGCGCCCCTGCGCCGCACGTTGACGGCGACCGGTGCGTTCGCGCCCGGGCCCTTGCCCAGCTGCGTGGTCAGTTTGTCGAACAGCCGCTTGCGGCTGTTCCCGGTGAGCTCGTACCCCTTCTCGTGGAGCTGCCGGACCAGGGACTCCAGCGCGGCGGTGGGGTCGGCGGGGCGGATCTGCTGCCCCGTGTGCTCGAACCCCTCGCGGACCCTGACGCCCCCGACGGTCTTCGGGTTCGGCTGGGCGCTCTCCTCCAGCGTCCCGTCCCCGTTCTCGCGCAGGCGGTCCATGACGATGTCGGCCTGGCGCGCGTCGCGGGCGGAGATGTAGCCGGACGCCAGGTCCGAGAGCGCCGCCTGCCAGCCCCGGTACCGCGTCGACCACAGGCCGGGGACGGCCAGGCCCCAGCCCTTCATCAGCTCGACGGCCTGGGTGAGCGTTCCGCCGACCTGGAAGGCGTAGCCCAGCGCGGCCTTCGGCACGATCGTCAGCGACGAGGTGAAGGTGGCGCGCGCCTCGGCGGTCCGGCCCGAACGGAAGAAGTTCCAGGTGTCGGAGAGGCCGGTGAGGGGGATGGGGCCGCGGGCGGCCGCCGGGGTGAGGTCGTCGGGGCCGTCGGCGTTCGCCTTGTCCGGGTTGGTGGTGCCGCCCGCGTTGGCGCCGATCCGGGCGTTCCCGCTGTAGGTGACGCTGTGCGAGCTCCCGGCGCTCACCGAGGTCTCGGCGTGCAGGACGGGCTGCATCCTGGTGGGCTGCATCTGCTCGACCCGGTCGGGTTCGGCGCGGGTGACGAGGTCGGCCCGCCCGTCGTTGGGCGAGAGCAGGCCGCCGGTCATGTCCATGCGGTCGCGCTGGCCGCCGGGGGAGAAGGTGGCGGGATCGCCGGCCATGCCGGTCGGGGAGAAGATGCGCTCGAAGAACGACCGGCCGCCGCGGGTGTCGAGGAAGTGGAGGAGTTTGCGCTCGGCCGCGATCTGGAGGGGGGACACGGGGTCGGCGAGGAGGCGGCGGGCCCGCCCGCCCAGGTCGCCGCGGTCGCCGCCCAGGTCGTTGTTGACGCGTTCGACGACGCCGTTGTCGACGAGGGCGCGCGCCCGGCGGGCCTGCTCCTGCTCCGCGTGTTCCCGGCGCCGCCGCTCGGGCGTGCGGGTGCCGTCGCCGTTCTGTTCGGCGCGGTCGTCCTGCCGTCCTCCGTCGTCGTGCTCGGTGGCGCCGTCCCGTCGTCCGTCGTCGCGCCCGGTGGCGTCGGTCCGTTCCCCGGTCTCCCGGCGGGTGCCGTCGCTTTGCTGCGCGTCGGTCTGCGGGGTGCCGTCCCCGCGCCCTTCGGCCCGCGGGGCGCCCCCGTCCGGCGCGGCCGGTGCGGAGGGCGGAGGGGGCGCCAGGGCACCCTGGACCAGCCTGCGCGCGTCGTCCGAGCTCAGGGTCCGGACCTCGCCGTCCGAGGCGCGGGGCGCCACGGGAGCCGGGCCCGCGAGCATCCTGGGGGTGGTCACCGAGTAGTCCGCCACGATCGGTGCGGACAGCAGCGGAACACTCTCGTCGGTGCCCTTCACCTGTTCCGAGGCGTCGTACTCGTGCAGCCGCGCGTCGATCTCGACCCTGCCGCGCCAGGTGTCGGAGCCGTCGGGGAAGAGCAGCAGCCGGTCGGACTTGTGCTCCGTCCCGTGCGAGCGGCTGCTGTTCCAGGCGCGGGAGATGCTCGCCGCCAGGCCCCCGCTGCCCATGGCCTTGGCCATGCCGCGGGCGTCCTCGGGGTTGCCTCGGACCAGGCCCGGGCCCGCCGTGAGCGTTCCCGAGTGCGAGGCGCCCTTGCCCCGGCCCGACTCCAGCTTCGCGCCCCCGCCGACGTGGATGCCCGTCCTGCCGTCCTTGGACCCCTGGTGGGTGAGCGCGCCGAACCGCGCCTTCACCCGGACGGTGACCGTGTCCGGCCGGTGGGCCTCCCTGCCGGTGGCGATCCGCCCGGGGTCGATGACCGCCTTCTCGTCGAGGTGGATGGCCAGGCCGTCGCGGGAGGCCAGCGCCTCGCCGTGGTTGTTGAGGAACTCCTCCCGCAGCATCCTCTCGACCCGCTCGGTGTTCTGCCTGGCCACCCGGCGGTTGCGGCGCAGGCCCCGGTGCTCGCGCGGGGAGCGGTCGAGGTACGGCGCCCTCTCCCTGCCGGGGCGGCGCGCGTAGTCGGCGTGCGTCCGGGAGAGCTCCGGGACCACGATGCCGGGGAGTTCCCGGGCCAGCCCGGTCAGGACCTCCTGGATCAGGTGTTCGGTGACCGGGTCCGCGTGCCGGGGAGCCCCGCCGGGCGCGGGGTCCTGCCCGGTCGCGGGGCCGCCGTCGGCGGCTGCGGCGGGCGGGTCCGGCCAGGAGAAGCCGTCCAGCCGGGCCCCGTGGAACCGGGTGACGCGGTCCCCGCGCAGGTGCCCGAAGGGCGGCGCCGGAGCGTCCGGCCGGGTCGCGGTGTGCGGGTCCGGCAGGCCCCGCGCGGCCGCGTCCAGGGTCCGGGCGTCGCGCAGGGAGAGGAGCTCGACGGTGTCGGCGGTGAACTCGTGCCGTTCGGTCTCTCCGTCCAGCCGCACCACCAGGTCGCGGTCGACGGTGTAGGCGGCGAAGTCGTCGGTGTCCGAGGTCGCCATGGCGAAGGTGTCCCGGACACCGGACTTGGCGGAGCTCTGCGTCTTGGAGGACCACGTCCTGGTGTAGCCGTACTCCAGGACCGGGGCGTCCACCCGGACCCGGCCCGCGGGCAGGCGGATCTCGATGCCGAAGCCGCCGCCCACGGTGAAGCCCGCCTTGGAGGTGCGTCCCTGCCCGTCGGTCCGCGACTCCTCGGTGCCGTCGTGGCGGACGAACTCGTCGACGCGGGGGCTGTGCCCCCTGGCCCGGTAGTCCATGGCGGGGGAGGAGATGTGCACGACCCGCTCGCGGCCGTCGGGCAGGACCGCCGTGATCCTGATCGGCCCCTGGTCCATGGCGGGCAGGTACTGCTTGATGGACTCGTTGTCCAGCGTGGCCGCGAACGCCTCCCGCCATGCCCGCTCGGCGTCGGCCCGCCTGCCGGTCGCGGGCCGTCCGCCGCCGTCGGTGCGCGGAGGCAGCATCCGGTCGGCCAGCCAGGAGCCGAGGTCGTCGTACGTCCTGCCGCCCCCGGGCCGGGGACCCCGGGGGGTGACGGAGGAGACGGTGACCGGCAGGCCGCCGTGCTCCAGCCGGGGCCTGCGCGGCGCGGCGCCGCCGGCCGGACCGGACCCGTCCGGCGGCGGCCGGAAGCTCATGCGGTCCGGAGCCCCGGCGGGCAGGGGCCTGACCTCGCCGGGCACGACCAGGGCGACGCCGCGGGGCACCGGGGCGGGGGTGCGCTCCGGAGCGTCCGCGGGCGGCGCGGGGAGGGGGGAGGCGCCCGGGGGCGGGGTGACGTCCACGTCGACGCGCAGGTCGGCGGTGTAGACCTCGGGGGCGCCCTTGCCCTTGACCTCCAGGGCGGTGGAGCCCTTGTCGGACCCGCCGAACGTCATGGTCCGCAGGCCCAGGCCCGCACCGGCTCCGACGGACAGCACGGGGCCGAAGGCCCAGCCGTCGGGGGTGGCGGAGAGGAAGAGGGGGTTGACGTTGAACTTGGCGCTGAGGCCCTTCCTGGTCCCCTGGGAGGAGGAGCCCCCGACCGCGCCCTCGTGGGCCGCGCCGTGGGTGCGCACGGTCGGCGTCCGCACCTCGCCGTCCCCGGTGACGGTCGCCCGGCGGTAGCCGCTCCCGTCGCCGCTCAGCCGTACCCGGAAGTGCCAGGCGCCGGAGCCGTCCCGGACGGTGTGGGCGGCCCCGTCGCGGCCGAAGAACGCGCGGGCGCCGGGGCCGCGCCCCAGCTCCGCCTCGAAGTGGGCCAGGGCCCGGTCGCGCACCGCCCGGGGGACGCGGACGCCCCGGGCGTTCACGGAGTCGGCGATCGCCGCGCGCACCCGGGCGGCGTCGACGTGCACGCCGTTCAGGTCGATGAAGCGGGAGGAGACGAGGTAGTCCAGGGCGATGGGCCCGGAGTCCCGGTCCCCGGAGGGCGGGGCCGGAGCGGTGTCGTCGTCGGAGGTGCCGTCGACGGCGCGGTCGTGCTGCGAGGTGCGGCCGTCCCCGTCCCCGTCCCCGTCCCCGTCCGCGGGCCGCCGGTCCCCGTCCTCGGCCGTCGGGGCGCTGGGCGCCCGGTGTGCGGGGGTGTCGTCGGTGCCGCGTCGCGGGGCGGAGGTGTCCTGGCCGTCGAGGCTCCTGTTCTCGCCGTCGGGCGCCGGGTCGGTGGACGCCTCCCGGGCGGAGGCGTCCCGGGCGGGGTCGCCGGACTCGGTGACGGGGACCCCGGTCCCGGTCCCCACCGGCACGACGGGAGGACCATCGTCGGCGACGACGGATTCCGGCCCCTTTCCGGACGCGTGCTCCGCCGTGCCGTCGTCGGACCGCTCGGATTCCACGTCGCGGTCCGTGCCGGAGTCGGAGCCCGGCGGGACCGGACGGCCGTCCCTGTCGAGCCGCACCAGGGGGACCTCCGCGGTGAAGACCTGGATCGGTGCCGCCACGGGCGGGGGCAGGACGGCGTGCGGGTTCAGCAGCCACTTGAGGTCCCCGGCCACCGCGGGCGACGGCGCGGGCGGCTTGGCGTCCTTGGTCCCGGGGGCGCCGACCAGGTCGCTGTACGGGTACGCCGGCGGGGACGACCGCTCGTCCTCGTAGGCGGGCGGCGCCTCACCGTGCTCCGTGTCGTCGAACAGGGCGGCCTCGTCGGCGCGCACCTGCTCCGGACCCCTGGCGGACACGCCGTCCGTGGCGCCGTTCTGCGAGGGCGCGGGGCCGGTCGGGGGCGTGTGCGACGCCTCCGGCCCGGGGTTCGCCGATTCCCGGGCGGGCCGGCCGTCCGTGGAGCCCTGCCCGGGTGCCGGGGCGGTCGGGTCCGGGCCCGGTGCCGCTGCCACCGGGGGAGCCGGTGCGTCCGTGGAGTCTTCGTCCGTGGAGCTTTCCGCGGGTGCCTGTGCGGTCGGGCCCGGGTCCGGTGTTTCCGGCCCGGAGGTCGCCGGGGCGTCCGCGGAGTCCGTCGCGGACAGCGGGTCGGCCGAGTCCGGGGTGTCGGACACCGGCGGGTCCGTGCGGCCGCTGCCCGGGTTGAGTTGGGCTTCGAACGAGTACGCCGGGGGCGGGTCGCTCGGAACGGCGGGGCCGTCCGGCCGGAACCCCTCCTCCGCATCCCGGACTCCGGGGCGGTCGGAGCCGCCGCTCGGCGCCTCTTCCGGGCTGTCCGGGCTGTCCGCGTTGTCCGGTCGGTCCGGGCCGGACGGGTCGCGGGGGCCGCCCCGGTCCTCCGCACCTGGGAGGTCGGCGCTCTCGGTGGGCGGCGGAGCCTGGGCTCCCGGCACCGGTGACGCCTCGCGGTCCCCCGTGCTCTCGGTGGGCGGGGGCGTCCCCACTCCCTCGTTCCCGGTCCGTGCCGCAGGTCGTTCCTGCTCGGCGGATGCGTGCGGGCCGACCGGAGCCGTCTCCCGCTCCGCCCCTCCGGAGCGCACGCCGGAACCCGCCTCGGGCCCGGTCCGCGCCGGGCGGGTGTCGTTCCCCTGACCGCTCTGACCGCCCGGGGACTGGGCCGCCCCGCGTTCCGGGGACGCCGCGGGCGGCGGTGCCGCGACCGCCGTCGGTCCCCCGCCGCGCTCGTCCGCGCCCGGGTGCGCCGCACTCTCCGTCCCGGGGGGACGGTGCGCGGACCCCTCGCCGCCGCCCTCCTCGGGGCCGGCGGTGCGGAGGTCGTTCCCGGAGGGGTCGGGCAGGCCGGTGAAAGGCGGCGCGGGGATCGCGTCGGACCCCTCGCCCCCGGTGTGCCGCGGCGGACCGGCCGCCTCCGGCACGCGCGCCGGAGCCTGGGACGCCGATGCCCCGGGGATCTCTCCGGGCGCCTTGGCGGCGCCCCCCTCCCCGGTGTGCCGCGGCGGGCCGGCCGCCTCCGGCGCCCGTTCCGGACCTGCGGTCCCCGCCTGCGCAGGCGCTTCTCCGCGCACCTCCCGGGCGCGGTCCTCTCCGGCGTTCCGCACCGGACCTCCGGGGGACCCTTCCGCCCCCTCCGGGGCGTCCTCCTCCCCGGTCCGCCGCAGCGAACCGGTCGGTTCCGGTGTGCGTTCCGGTTCCCCGGGCGCGGGCGGCACGGGGGCCTGGCCGGACTCCCGACCCCCGGGATCCGGCAGGGGACCGGCCGGTTCCGGTACCCGCGCCGGGCCTCCGGTCCCGGGCGGGGCGGTCGCCCCGCCCGCCGGCGGGCGGACGTACCCGTCCTCGTCGTCCGTGTGCCGTCCCCCCTCGCTCCGGGCCGCTCCGGCGCCGCCGTCGGGATCCGGGCCGCCCGACCGGTCCGTCCGGTCGACGTCCACCACGGCGTCCGTCCCGTCCCGTCCGGGGCCGCGCCCCGGCCCGGACGGCCGGTCCGGGCCCGCCCCGTCGGCGGACCGCGTCGGCACCGTGTCCGGCGCCCGTCCGTCGACCGGCTCCGCCCCCGGCCCGGCGTCCTCCCCGGGCGGAGGCACCTCCACCGGGGGGAGCTTCGGCGGGCCGCTCAGGGCGTCGATCCCCGCCAGGGCGCCGTCCGTGGACACCTGCTGCACGGTGTTCATGCTCGCGCCGGACGTGGCCGAGTACACCGACGCCTTGAAGCCCTCGCCCATGGCCGCGCTGCCCAGGCCCTCGCCCAGGTAGCCCTCGGCCGCGCCCGAGCCCGCCCCGACACCCAGCCGGGACAGCCAGGCCCCCTTGCTCTGGAAGTGCCGGTACACCGGGTCCAGCATGTCCTGCGGCAGCCGCGACAGGTGCTCGCGCACGGGAGGCGGCAGGTGGTCGCCCAGCGTCCGCGACAGCTGAGCCCCCGCGTCCGGCGTGTTCCATGTGCGCACCAGCGTGTCGGCGTAGTCGGAGCCCAGCCGCCGGGCCCGGTCGGCTCCCAGCGAGGCGCCGAAGTTGCGCTCGAACACGCCCGCCACGTCCTCGCGGAACCGGGACCGGTTGGCGGCGTTGTTCCAGGCGGTCGCCCCGGGCGGGGCGTTGGAGCCGAACGGCACCGCCATCTCGTCCCGGTGCCGGGAGAACACGTCGGCGAGGTCGCGGTTGAGGCCGCGCCCGCCGGTCCCGCCCCCGGGCACGGGCACCGGACCGCCGGCCGGCGCCGGGTCGGGCCGCGGCACCGGGTCGGGGTCGGGGCGCCCCCCGGGCGGCGGGGGCGGCGGCCCGTCCGGGTCGGTCCGGACCGGGGGGACGTCCGGCCGAGGGGGCGGCCCGTCCGGCGGGGCCACGGGCACGGGGTCGGGCCGCCCGGTCCCCGCGGGGTTCGGGACGGTGTCGTCGATGTCACGCAGGGGGGCCGGCGGGGGGACCGGGTCGGGCACGCCCCTGCCCGGCGGCGGGACGGGCACGGGGTCGGGCAGCCCCCGCAGCACGTCGATCCGGTTGGTGATGAGGTTGGTGATCTGTTTGTCGAACGCGGCACCGACCAGCCCGGACAGCCCGGCCGAGACCAGGCCCTCCATCACCCCGCCGACGTGGGCTCCCTTGGTGAGTTCGTGGTCCCAGGTGTCGCGGGTGCCGTTGGCGATCTGGATGCGCTGGATGACGCTGTCCATGCTCGCGAAGAGCTGGCTGATGATCTGGTGCCCGGGCACGGTGATGAGGAACCAGGCGAGGATCCGCTGCATGGCCAGGCTGCGGATCATCTTGAAGATGGGGATGTACTTCAGCGTCGCGCCGAAGGTGAACTTGGCGGTGGCGATCGCCCAGGCGATCTCCACCAGGAGCTGGGCGAACTGCACCAGCACCATCGCGGACATGTACTCGGCGTTGGCCGCGCCCTTGCGCAGCTCCACCGACAGGGACCGGGAGATGGCCGCCGCCGACCCGAGGTAGTCGTTCTCGCCCTGGGTGAACTGGTTGAGGGACCGGTCGTAGAACTCCGATGTCCGTCCGCCGAAGTTCCGGCGAACGCGGCCGCGCACCGTGTTCATCAACGCGGTGAGGTCCTCGCTCAGCTTCACCGAGAGGCCGTCGTAGATCTCGGCCGCCGCGCGCATCGCCGGAGGGCTCGCCGTGGGCACCTCGATGCCGGTCAGGACCTGGATGGCCTTGCGCTGGGAGTCGGACATGTGGGGATCCAGCGGCACGCCCGAACCCCCTCCTCCTCGTCCTTCCCTCGGAGAGCGGTCACGTTAGCACCATGCGGACGGATGTGGAAGTGGTGGTTTTCAGGTTTGTGTCCCTGTGGGGATGTCATGAAAACGTTGGTGTTCGCTCGTTCGGTCCCGTTCCCGCCGGTCCCGGCGCTCCAGGCTTCGCCGTGCGATCCCCCGGGGTTCACCTGGTACCACCCTGCCGGTGGGGCGGGTGTTCCATCCTGTGGTCGGGGGAGGGGGCGGGAGCGCGGGCACCCGGCCCGGTCCTTCCGGTCCGAGGGCCCGGAACGGCCTCGGAGTCCCGAGCGCTCGGGAACGGACTGCCCGTTTGCGTGTGTTCAAGGCTGTCGTTGGCGTTTCGGTCGCCTCGAATCCCCTTCGTGTAAAGGCTTATTTCTTGCTGCAGGGGTTGTTGGCTGCTGTGTGGTGTCGCTATCCTCACGCTGTGAAAGCGTGAAACACACGCAAAACCACATCTCTTGGTGTCACCTCCCTCCACGGACCCGCGCCCGCAAGCCGGTTCCACCCCCCACCCGACCCCGTCCCGTCCGGGCGGAGCACACCGAAGGGAACCAGCCGCGATGCGATCCGGCTCGACCCGCCTGGCGTTGGCCGCCTGCGCCCTCCTGGCCGCCGCGGGCTGTTCCGACCCCGCGGCCGGAACGGGCGAGGCCGCCTCCGAACCCTCCCCGCGGCCCTCCGCGGCCCCCACCGGCGACGAGGATGCCGCGCTGGCCGCCTACACCGGGATGTGGGACGCGGTGGTCGCGGCCTCCCACGGCGACGGGGACGCCTCGCGCGCCCTCGACGACCACGCCGTCGGGGCCGCCCGCGAACTCATGCGGACCGCGCTCGACGAGGCGGCCGCGGGCGGGGCGGCCCAGGGCGAACCCGTCCTGGAGCCCTCGGTCACCGTCGAGAGCCCCGAACTCGCGGTCGTCGACGACTGCGTGGACGACTCCGCCTGGCGGACCGGGGGAACGGCGGGAACCGAGGGCCGCCGCAGGGTCGACGCCACACTCATCCACGACGGACTCGCCTGGCGCGTGTCCGAACTGCGCATCTGGGAGGCCGGATCATGCTGAGACCCCTACCCCCCGCCGCCGCGGCGGCCGCCGCCGGGCTGGTGCTCGCCCTCGCGGGCGCCGCTCCCGCGCACGCCGACGACGGCTCCTTCCTGGGCAGCGTCGAGTGCGGCACCGGCGGCGGCAACGGCTGCCAGATCCTGCTGCGCTGGCTGCTGGAGCGGGGCGGCGTCCCCGGGTTCCCCGGCACACCCGGGACCGGCGGCACGGGCGGGACCGGCGGCGCCGGGGCCCCCGACGAGTACGCCGACGTCGACTGGGACGCCATCGACTGGGAGAACCTGATCGACTGGGAGAACGACATCGACTGGGACTCCATCGACTGGGAGGAGGTCTTCGCCGAGGCCGCCCAGGGCGGGGAGGGCACCGACCCCCTCACCACCATCGAGGAGGCCATGGCCGCCTTCCAGCTCCCCGAGCCGCAGATCGCCACCTCCCCGGGGACCGGCTCCCTCGTCCTGGTCAACACCCCCCTGTGGCTGTGGGTCGAACCCGAGGGCTGGGACGCCGAGTCCACCTCCGCCCAGCTGGGGGAGTCCTCCCTCACCGTGACCGCCACCCCCGCCCGCACCCTCTGGACCATGGGCGACGGGACCACCGTGGAGTGCGAGGGGCCCGGAACCCCCTTCGACCCGGCCGTCCACGACGCCGCCTCCGCCTCCCCCGACTGCGGGCACGTCTACACCTCCGCCTCCGGGGCCGAGGCCACCCGCACCGTCACCGTCCGCGTGCTCTGGGACACCTCCTGGAGCTTCTCCGGCGGTGGCGGCGGCACCCTCGACCAGCTCACCAGCGCCTCCGAGGTCGAACTCACCGTCCGCGAGTCCCACGGACTCGTCACGGACACCCACTGACACCGAGAAGAACTGAGACAGACGTGGTCGAGACGACGACTGCTCCGCCCCCCGGGGCGGGGCGGCAGACGCAGCAGCCCCCCGCCGTGCGGCTCTCCGGCGGCGGCCCCCGGCGCTGGCGGTGGCTGGTGCTGGCCCTCACCCTGACGACGGCCGGCGCCCTCAGCGGGGTCATCGCCCTGGAGCGCCTCGACGACCGCACCGGTGTGGTCGTCGCCGACGGCGACCTCCCGGCGGGGCACGTCCTCACCATGGAGGACCTGCGCGTCTCGGAGATGTCGGTCGCCGGAGACCTCTCCTTCGTGGACGCCGCCCGCCTGGAGGAGGTCGTCGGCCTCACCCTCACCCTCCCGGTGGTCCGCGGCGCGGTCCTTCCCGAGGCGGCCCTGGGCACCGACGCGGCCTTCCCCGAGTCCGACCGGGCCCTGGTCGGCGCGACCCTCCAGCCCGGGCGCTTCCCCGCCTCCCTGGGCGCGGGCGCCAACGTGTCCGTGGTCGTGAGCGGCGGCGAGCAGGAGGACGGCGCCCCCCAGGCCTACCTCGCCCTGGTGCGCACCCTCACCCCCGACCCCGGGGTCGAGGGCGCCGTCACCGTCGAGCTGCTGGTCTCCTCCGCCGACGCCGCCCGCATCGCCGCGGCCGCCTCCGCCGGCCAGGTCAGCCTCGTGCAGGTCCACCCGCGCGGAGGGGCGTGATGACGAGAACGGTCGCCGTCTTCTCCCTGGGCGGCGCCCCGGGCGTGACCAGCGTGGGCATGGCCCTCGCCGCGGTCTGGCCCGGGGACTCGCCCGGGGTGCTGGTCGAGGCCGACCCCTCCGGAGGCGCGGTCGCGGTCTGGCGCCGCATCCCCGCCGAACCCGGTCTGACCAGCCTGGCCGCCGCCATGCGCCGCGGCGGCGGCGGTGACCCCGACGCCCACACCCAGACCCTGCCCGGCGGGCTCCGGGTCTGCCCGGCGCCCGTCACCGGCGACCCCGCCGAGGGGGCGGTGCGCCTGCTGGGCCAGCACCCCCTGCCGCTCTCCGCGATGGCGGCGCCCGTCGCCGTCCTGGACCTCGGGCGCCTGACCGCCTCCTCCCCGGCCCGCGCCCTGGTCGCCAGGGTCGACCACGCCGTCCTCGTGGTCTCCGAACGCCTCACCGAGCTGCGCCGCGCCCGCGAACACCTCCTCGCCCCGTCCTTCCCCGCCCGCGACCTGCGGGTCGTGGTCTGCGGCGGCCGCGGCGGCGTCGGCGAGATCACCGGCGCCCTCGGCTCCGCCGTGTGGGGGCGGGTGCCCGACGACCCCCGCTCCGCGCAGTTCCTCCGGGGCGAACGCGACCTGGCCCGGCCCCAGCGCCGCCCCCTGTTCAGGGCGGCCGACCGGCTGGCCCGCACGCTCGCCGCGGACGTCCGCACCGAACCCCCGGTGTACGCGCCGCTGCCCCCGGGGGTGAACGCGTGAGCCTGCCCGACGAGCACTCCGACCACGCGGTCTCCCGCTTCCTCGACCCCGAGGCCGACCGGGTGGAGGCCCAGTGGGTCGCCTACGTGTCCGCCGAGGCGGGCCGGCGCATCAGCGAGGAGACCCGCGGCGAGGACCCGGACACCCCGCAGGAGCACCGGGCCCGCGCCGACCGGATCATCGCCAACATCCTCGACGAGGCCGCCCGCGCCGCCCTGGCCGAGGGCCGTCCCCTGCTGGCGCCCGAGGCCGAGGCCGCCATCGCCTCCGCCTCGCTGGCCCAGGTCACCGGCGTCGGCCCCCTCCAGCCCCTGCTCGACGACCCCGAGATCGAGAACATCAACATCAACGGCGTCGACGCCTGGGTGCGGCTGGCGGACGGCGGCCGGCGCCTGCACGCGGGCCTGTTCGCCGACACCGACGACGTCATCGCCCTGGTCCGCCGCCTGGCCGCGGAGTCGGCCAGCGGCGAGCGCCGGTTCGACCCCGGGGCGCCCATCCTCGACCTCCAGCTCCCCGGCGGGGAGCGACTCAACGCGGTCATGGAGGTCTCCCGCCAGCCCTCGGTGTCGATCCGCCGCCACCGGTACGCCCAGTCGTCGCTGCGCCGCCTGGAGAAGCTCGGCACGCTCGACCCGGCGCTGGTGTCCCTCTTCCGGGCGGCCGTGCGCGCCCGCCGCAACATGGTCGTCACCGGCGGAACCGGGGCGGGCAAGACCACCCTGCTGCGCGCCCTGGCCTCGGAGATCCCCCCGACCGAGCGCCTGGTCACCATCGAGGACGTCTTCGAGCTCGGCCTGGACCGCGACCGCGAGGCCCACCCCGACTGCGTCGCCCTCCAGGCCCGACCCGCCAACATCGAGGGCGTCGGCGAGATCACCATCGCCGACCTGGTCCGCACCGCGCTGCGCATGTCCCCCGACCGCGTCATCGTGGGGGAGACCCGCGGAAGCGAGACCGTCCCCCTGCTCAACGCCATGAGCCAGGGCAACGACGGCAGCCTCACCACCCTGCACGCGGCCGGGTCCGCGGGGGCGTTCACCAAGCTGGGCGCCTACGCCGCCCAGTCCGCCGAGCGCCTGCCGCTGGAGGCGACCGCGTCGCTGGTGGCCTCCGCCGTCCACCTGGTCGTCCACGTCTCCGCGCTGCCCACCGGCGAGCGCCGCGTGACCAGCGTGCGCGAGGTCGTGGGCGCGGAGGGGCAGAACGTGGTCTCCAACGAGATCTACCGCCACTCGCCGCGCCAGGGCCGGCTGCCCGCCGCCCCGCCCAGCCCCGACACCCTGGACGCGCTCGTGGAACACGGCTTCGACCCGGCCGCCCTCCAGGCCGAGATGACGGGGTGGGCCCGGTGAACACGGACACCCTCCTGCTCGCCACCGCCGGCGGTGCCGCCGGCCTGGGCGTCTTCCTCCTGTTCGTCTGGGCCGTGCCGCTGCTGGCCGACCGCGTCCGCCGTGGCCGGCCCCGGCCGCTGCCGCGCCCGGGCAGGATCGCCTTCGCGGTCGCCGCCGCCGTCGGCGTGTGGCTCCTCACCGGCTGGCCGGTGGCCGGGGCGCTGGCCGCCGCCGCGGTCTGGTGGGCCCCGCAGGTCCTGGGCAGCGACGCCGAGCACAGGGAGCAGGTCGAGGGCGTCGAGGCCGTCGCCGCCTGGACCGAGATGCTGCGCGACCTCATGGCCGGGTCCTCGGGCCTGCACCAGGCGGTCGCTGCCACCGCGCCCATCGCCCCCGAACCGCTGCGCGAGGCCGTCCAGCGGCTGGCCGACGACATGCGGCGCGGACGCGAACCCCGCGACGCGCTGCACACCTTCGCCCGGACCGTCGACAACCCCACCGGCGACCTGGTCGCCTCCGCCCTGGCCATGGCCGCCACCCGGCACGCCACCGACCTGGGCGTCCTGCTCGGCGCCCTGGCCGAGTCCGCCCGCGACCAGGCCGCCATGCTGGTCAAGGTGTCGGCCAGCCGGGCGCGGCTGCGCACGTCCTCGCGGATCATCATGGGCGCGACGCTGGGGATGGCGGCGCTCATGCTCCTGTTCAACCCCGAGTACCTGGAGCCGTTCGACGGTGCGCTGGGACAGATCGTCCTGGCGGCCATCGGCGGCATCTGGGCCACGGCCGTGGTGTGGCTGACCCGCATGTCCCGCTTCTCGCTCGGGCCGCGCGTCCTCACCCCGGACCTCTCCAAGGAGGCCGCACTGTGACCCCCCTGATGGCGGCGGCCCTGGCCGGCGCCGCCCTGGGCCTGGCCCTGTGGGCGCTGGCCGCCGCACGCTGGGCCCGCCCGACCCTGGCCGAGCGCCTGTCCGGCCCCCGGCCCCCGGCACGGCTCTCGCTGCGCCCCTCCGAGACCGGGATCCTGACCCGGATCGGTAAGGTCGGCGTCCCGCTGCTGCACGCCGCCGGGCTGCCCGGCAGGCGCGCCGTGCGCAACCTGCGCATCTGCGACCGGGACCCGGGCGGCTACCTCGCGGAGAAGGCGGCGGGGGTGGTGGTGGGGCTGCTGTTCCCGCCGGTGGTGGGGCTGCTCCTGGCCTCCTTCGGGGCGCTGCCCGCGCCGTTCCTCTCCCTGGCCCTGTGGGTCGGCTTCGCCGTCCTCATGTGGTTCGCCCCGGACCTGTCCCTCAACGACGAGGCGACCAAGCGCCGGGAGGAGATGCGCCGTACCCTCTCGGGCTTCGCGGACCTCGTGGTGGTCTCCCTGGCGGGGGGCGCGGGCGTCAGCGGCGCCCTCACCGACGCCTCCGCCAACGGCGGCGGCTGGGCGATGGCCGCCATCCGCGACGCCCTGCGCGAGGCCTCCCTCACCCGCGTCCCGGTCTGGCAGGCCATGCGCGACCTGGGCGAGCGGTACGACACCCCCGAGTTCGCCGAGCTGTCCGCGAGCCTGCACCTGGCGGGGACGGACGGCGCCCGCGTGCGCAGCTCCCTGTCGGCCAAGGCCAAGACCCTGCGGGTGCAGTTCCTCGCGGAGATGGAGGCCGAGGCCCAAGCCTCCACGGAGCGGATGAGCCTGCCCGTTGTCCTCCTATTCGCCGGGTTCCTCGGTCTCCTGGGGTACCCGGCCATGAGCCTGATCCTCCTCAGCACCTGATCCCCTTCCTGAAGGAACACCATGAAACAGCTCTACTCCCGCATCATCACCGCACTGACCCTGCCCAAGGACGACGACGGCTACTCGACGGAGACGGTGGTGGTCACCGCCCTGCTCATCGGTGTCGGTATCGCGGCGGTCGGCGGCATCGGCGCCTTCGTCGCCGAACAGATCGGCACTTTCGGCGCCACCCCGTAGGAGCCACCATTGCGACAGCACAACGACGACCGGGGCAGCGCCGAACTGGCGGTCGCCGCCCCGGCGCTCCTCCTCCTGGTCATGCTGGTCGTCCAGGCCGCCCTGTGGATGCACGGCGAGCACGTCGCCGCCGACATCGCACGCCGGACGGCCGAGCAGTCGCGCACGGTGGAGGGCGCGGCCGCTCCGGCGGCCGCGCCCTCCGGCTCCGTCCTGAACGACATCGACGTCGCCGTCGACCGCGGGGCCGAGGAGGTCACCGTCACCGTCACCGGCTCGGTCCCCAGCCTCGTCCCCGGGATCTCCTGGAACGTGCGGCACGTGTCCGTCGCCCCCGTCGAACGCTTCGTCCCCGGAAGTGAGGCACCGTGAGGAACCGCGACCGCGGCTCGGCCTCGGTGGAGCTGGCGCTCCTCGCGCCCGCCCTGCTGACCTTCGCCATGCTCATGGTCTTCGCCGGACGCGTCGTCGACGCGCGGGCCACGGTCGGCGAGGTCGCCCACGCCGCGGCCCGCGCGGCCTCCCTGGAGCGTTCGCCGGGAGAGGCCGCCGCGGCGGCGACCTCCATCGCCGCGGCGGCGCTCCAGGAGCAGGGCCTGGCCTGCTCCGACCACACCACCACCGTCGACCACGGCGGCCTCACCGCCGGAGGGGCGGTCTCCGTCACCGTCCGGTGCACGGTCGACTTCTCCGACCTGTTCGGGGTCGCCTTCCCCGGCAGCCAGAGCATCGAGGGCGGCGCCACCGTCGCCGTGGACACCTTCCGGGGGCAGCCGTGAACACGACGACGCCCAACACCGCCGCCGCCGCGACGCGGGACGACCGCGGCCAGGTCAGCGCCTTCGTGGCGGTGATGGCGACCGCCTTCATCCTGTGCCTGGGCCTGGTCTACGAGGGCGGGGAACTCCTCCAGGCGCGGCACCAGACGGCGACGCTCGCCCAGGAGGCCGCCCGTGTCGGCGCCCAGCAGCTCGACTGGAACGCCTACCGGGAGGGTGCCGACGAGGTCCCCCTGGACCCGGCCGCCGCGTCCGCCGCCGCGCAGGCCTTCCTCTCCTCCGCCGGAGCCACCGGGACCGTCAGCGTCTCCGGGAGCACCGTCACCGTCACCTGCACGATGTCCTACTCCTTCACCCTGGTCCCGGCCGGATCGACCACGGTCGAGACGACCGCCACCGCGCGTCCCTACACACAGCAGTCGACACCCTGAGCACTTTTGTGAGGCGGACATGCACCCTCTGAACAGGCTCGGCGCGGCCGTGTTCGCGCTCGCCCTCCTCATCGGCGTCCCCTACGCCCTGCTGTGGCACGCAGCCTGGCCCGAGACGCTCCCGTCCTGGGAGATCGCCCTGGCGCACCTGCGCGGATGGCGGCTGCCGCCGGGCGTGGCCGCCGCCGCGCTGATCACCGCGCTGTGGGCCCTGTGGGGGCTGTTCGCCCTGGCGCTCGCCGCCGAGACGGTGGCCCGCCTGCGCGGCGTCCCCCTGCGGCTGCGCCCGTTCGGGCCGCTCCAGGCGATCGCCGCCACCGCGGTCGCGGCCACCGCCGCCGCCCCGGCGGCGGCCTTCGCCGACACCGTCGTGCAGGAGGACGGGACCCGGGAGGAGCAGGCACCGGACCGGGAGGGCGGTGCCCCGGACGCCCCGCGCGCGGAGCAGGGGCCGGTGGAGCGCACCCGCACCGTCAGCGGGTTCGCGGTCGGGTCCGCCGAACTCACCGAGCGCATGCGGGAGGACCTCGCCCCCACCGTGGAGATGCTCGGGGAGCACTGGGACGAGAACGTCCCCGTCACGATCACCGGTCACACCGACCCCAGCGGCAACGCCGACCGCAACCAAGAGCTGTCCCAGGAGCGGGCCCAGGCGGTGGCCGACTACCTGGAGGAGGAACTCGGCGAGGACGCCCCGGACACCGAGGTCGAGGGCCGGGGCTCCGACCAGCCGGTGGAGGGGCCCGCCGAGAGCCAGCGCCGCGTCGAGATCGCCTACACCCTCGCCCCCGCCCCGGCGGCGGCCCCGCAATCGCAGGCCGGGGACGGCCCGGAGGAGGCCGGGGCGACCGCGGACGGCGGCGACGGCGCTGCGATCGCGCAGGAGGCGGCCCGGTCCGTCATCACCGTGGAGAACGCCGCCTCCGTCGAGGAGGACGGCCCCCGGGTGGTCGTCCTGGAGATCCCCGACGGCGCGGTCGCCGGGGTCGTGGGGTTCGCCGGGCTCGCCGGGGGATACCTGCTGGGCAAGCGCGGCTCGTTCGTGCCCCGGATGGCGCTCAGCCTGCCGCGGCGCATCACCGGCCGCCCGCGCCGGCTCGCGCTGCCGCCGGTCCCGCCGCGGCCCGAACCCGGCGACGACATCGACGAGCGCGTCACCGTCGAACTCGACCACGTCCCCGGCCTGGGCCTCACCGGCAAGGGCGCGGACGGAGCCGCCCGGCGCCTGATCGCCAACGCGCTGGACCCGTCCGAGCCCCTCGCGGTGCGCGTCCTCATCACCGAGGACGAGGCCGTCCGGCTGCTCGGCGGGACCGGCCGCGACCTGCTGCGCGACCATCCGTGCGAGCCGGTCACCCTGGTCCCCACGACCGAGGACGCGCTGGCGGTGCTGGCCGCCGAGCTGCACACCATGGCCGAGGAGGACCGGGCACCGCTCGCCCTGATCATCTCGGCGCCCGACGCCCGGCACGAGCACGCCCTGTCCGGCCTGCTGCTGCACGGGCAGCACCGCGGCATCACCGCGGTCGTCCTGGGCAGCTGGCCGCTGGGCGGCAGCTGCGCGGTGGACGAGGACGGGCTCATCTCGCAGACCAGCCAGCCGCTGGCCACCCTGTTCCACTGCTCCTGGCCGGGGTCGACGGCCGAGGAGGTGCACGAGGCCGTGCGCGCCCACCACGCGGCGGACCACTCGGCCTCCGAGCGGCCGGCCGCGCCCTCCCGGAGCCGGGGGAGCGCCGAGCGGCGCCCGGTGCTGGTCGCCGAGGACTGGGACGATGACGACGCCTTCGTGAGCGTGGGCGACGCCGCCGCCTGGGATCGGCTGACCCGCGCCTGGGAGGAGGAGGCCGGGCCCGGCGACGAGGAGTTCGGCGGCTTCCACGGTGCGCAGGAGCCGGAGGCCGCACCGGACGACGGGTCCTCGGTCGACGCGGCCTTCCGCGCTCTGCGCGAGGGGGAGTACGGCCCCACCGGCGCCGAGGGCACGGCACACCTGCCGGAGGCGGAACGGATCGGAGCGGAAGACCACGACGACTCCTGGTGGGACGAGACGCCCGTCGCGGAGACCCCGGGCACCGACTCCGGTCGCGGCGCACCCGCGGACCGCGCGTCCACCGGTGAGGGGGCGGTCTCGGAAGCCGACAGCGCGGCTTCCCAGGCGGCGGGCACGGACACCGCGGCGGCACCGGAACCCGAGGGCGCCGTCCGGCACCGCCCTGCGGCGCCGGAAGCGGCCTCCGGGGAGGCGACCCGCCGCGCGGTCCCCCCGGAACCCGCCCGGAGCGAGGGCGATGCCGCTCCGGCCGGTCCCGGCGGGGAGACCCCGGACGCGGCGGGTGCGCCCGTGCCCGCCGCCCGGGACGGCGGGGATTCCGCGGAGCCGAGCGGGTCCGTGGGCGCCGCGGAGGCGTCCGCCGTCCCCGACGGCGGCACCGGGGGAGCAGTCGACGCCCCGGCCGGTGCGCACGGAGCGACCCCGGACGCAGGGGGCACGGCCGCGTCCGCCGGGGCGGTGGGGGAGGACACCGCCGCCGCCCCGGCCGGTGACGCCGGGGGACCCGCCGCCAGCCCGGCCGGTGCGCACGAGGAAACCCCGGATGCGGCGGCCGCGCCCGTGACCGCTGCCCGTGGCGGCGGGGACTCCGCGGACTCGGACGGGCCCGCCGGGGGTGCCGCTTCGCCGGAGCCCGAGGGCGCTGCCGTCCCCGTCGGCGCCCCGGGGGAGCCCGCCACCGCTCCGGCCGGTGCGCACGAGGAGACCCCGGACGCCGGGAGCGCGGACGCGTCCGCCGACGGCCGTGCCGCGCGGGATGAACACCCCGGATCCGCGACCGGTGCCGTGTCCCCCGGGCCCGCCGCCCCCTCCGCCGGGGTCGGGGACGCCTTCGCCGCCCTGACCGGGGACGCGCGGGTGACGGGGCCGACCGGTGGCGGCCCCGCCTCTGGGGCGGCACCCACGCCCGACGCGGAGCCCGGCACCGCTTCGAGCGGCAGCCCCGCGCCCGGCACCTCTTCCGCCGGTGCCCCCGCGGCCGTCCCGGGCGGGCGCCCCGGAGGCGGGGGGTCCGCCGCGGCCCCCGCCCGCCCCGCGAAGCCCGCCGCTCCTGCGGAGGAGCAGCGGACCCGGGTCCGCCACGAGCGCGTCCCCGGCCGCAAGGCCGGCCGGGTCCGCGTCGTCCGCGTGGACCGCCCGGTGCCCGGGGAGGCCGAACCCCCCGCCGGGCCGACCCCCGCGCGCCCGGCCGAAGCCCGCAGCGGCCGGGCCGCCCGCGCCTCGGCGGCGGCCCCCGCCCGGCCGCGCCGGGAGGAGGCCGTCCGCGACGCGGCGCCCCAGCGGGAGACGGTCCCCGTCCCGGTGGACGAGGGGGAGGCCTCGCCCGCCTACCGCCCCCAGCCCGCCAAGCCCCGTAAGGCGGGCCGGGGCCGCACCTGGAGGCCGCGCGACGACGCCTGACCCGCGCCCCGGCCCGGAACGGTGCGGAGCGGTCCCCGCCGGGGACCGCTCCGCACCGTTCGTGTCCGTGCCGGCCGCTCCGTCAGTAGCGCCCTCCGCCACCGCCGCCGCCCCGGCCCGTCGCCGAGCCCAGGCCGCTGCTGACGTCGAACGCGTACTCGTCCGAGACCTGGTAGCGGCGGGACATCTGGAGCGTCCTGTCCGCGGCCTGGTCGAACGCCTTGGGCAGAGCCTCGCCGTACTCGTCCAGCGCCTCGATCATCGGCTTGAGGTTCTTGACGAGCGAATCCGAGATGTCGTCACCCGAACCCCACACCGCTCCGAGGGACTGGCGCGCCGTCCGCAGCCGGGCGAAGGCCTCGCGGACGAGCCGCCCGGGTTCGCGCAGGTCCTCACCGGCCCGCGCCATCTCTTCGGGGAGCACTGTCAAACGGTCGTCGGACATCGGCGTTCCTTCCCGTGCGGGGAGCCGTCCCGCCTGGCCGGAACCGCAGGCATCCCCGGTCACGTTCTAGTGCCGTCCGGTGACGGGAGCGCGTGCGGCCGTCGACACGGGGGTGTACGCGCGAGGTCGCGTTCCGGGGCGGAAGCCGTGCCCCTCCGGTCCGGCGGCGACCTCTGTCGGCCCGCTGCCCCCGTTCTCCTTCTGGCCGGTGCCGGGGCGGGTGGGCCCACCCGCTCCGGCACCGGGTGCGGTGGCTATAACAGGGGCGCGGCCAGGTGGTGGGCGAGGGCGCCGGCCAGGGCGGCGAGGGTGTAGGCGGTCAGGCGCCAGGCGGTGCGGCGGCGGTGCCGGGGTCTGCGGTGGCTGCGCGGACGGTTCGGGCGACGCCCCCGGCCTGGCCGGGGAGGGTGAACTCGGCCCAGACCGCGGTGCCCAGCCCCGCGCAGAAGGGGAAGTCCACCACGGCCCGGGTCCCCCCAGCAGGTGGCCAGGGCGTCGATGAGGAGCAGGCCGCGGCCGCGCTCGGCCTCTCCGGCCATGGCGTGGTCGTCCAGGCCAGGGCCCTCCTGTTCCGGGAGTTCGCGCAGGCGGACGCCGAGGGAGGCGCGGGCGGTCCGGCCGTCGGTCATGGGGCGCGGGCCTCCGACCGCAGGGAAAGCGCCGACATGTGGCTCATGTCCGCAGATCCCGGCCGATGCTCCGGACGAGCTGCACGGCGCGGGGACCGCGCAGGGCTGCGGCGGAGAGTTCCGCGAACACACGCCGGTAGGGCTCGGTCGCGAGATCTTCGGTCAAGCACAGTTCGGCGCCGATGGTCTCCACCAGGACCTGCTTCTCATCGAAGATCCAGAACCCGTGGGAGGGGACCACGTCCATGCTCGCCCCCAGGGGGATGATGCCAACCTCGGCTCTAGGCCGGGAGATCTCCGAGGCGATGCGGGACAGCTGCCCGGCCATGACCGGGTCCGGCCCCAACCTGATCCGTAGGGCCGGCTCCCAGAGCAGGATCTCGAACCGCTTGCCGGGAGCGTCCAGGATGTTTTGACGGTCCATGCGGGCGAGGACCGCCTTGTCGATGTCCTCGGGGGTGCGGTGGTGGCGCACTCCTCGGCGGAACATGAACGCCGCGTACTCCGGTGTCTGGAGCAGGCCCGGCACACACGCGGTTTCGAGGATACGGAAGTGACGAGTCGCGGCGTCCAGCGGGGAGTAGGAGCGCTGGAGCGGTTCATGTCCCCCGGCGAGACGCCGTCGCCAACTCGCATAGTGCGTCTCCAACGACCGCAACTGCGCGGTCAACCCCTCTGCCGCTTCGGGGCGTCCGCATACCCGCGCCCACGAGCGGAGGTCCTCCAGACCCGCTGTCTGCTTGCCGTGCTCCAGTTTCGACACTTTGGAGGGGTGCCAGCCCAGGCGGGCGGCCAGTTCCCTCCCGGACAGCCCGGCCTCCTCCCGGAGTTCGCGCAGGCGGACGCCGAGGGAGGCGCGGGCGGTCTGGTAGTCGGTCATAGGGCGCGGGTGGCCATGTACTCCGTGAAGGTCAACGCGTGGTGCCAGGCGGCGTCACGGGCCTGGAGGGCGGCCAGGACCTCGGTCGGTTCCTCGCTGAGGTGGACGCCGAGGAACCGGTCTCCATCGAATGCCAACCGGGCGACGGTGCGGCTGTCGAACACCCAGAAGTCGTGGTCGGGCAGCTCGGCGACGACCGGGTGGGCGCGGGGCAGGTAGCGGATGTCCTCACCGGCACCGAGATTGTAGGGGGTGCCCCACAGCTCCCAGCGCAGGTAGTCCGAGGGCGGGTCGTCGATGAGCCGTACCCGTTCCATGCGCTTGCCGGTGGCGGTCTCCTCGCGCACCATGCGCAGCCACGGAGTGAACCACTCCAGGTCGGGCTCCTTACCGGTCAGCCATTCCTGGAAAGGCCGGTCCTCGTTGGCCTTGCCGTAGTGGGTGCGAGTCTCCAACCGCCAGGCGATGTGGCGGTACCGCCGGAAGAGGTCGGTGAAATCAGTTCCGGTGACCAGGTCGGCCATCTCACTCCTTGGGGGCGAAGCGCGTCAGCAGGGCCCGGGGAACCACGACGAACTCCTCCCCTTCGAGGACATCGCTCAACTGCTCCAGCGCTTCGGGGTCCGTCAGCCGGTCACCCTGGACCACGATGTCACCAGTGTCGGTTTCGTACAGGGTCGGGCATCCGCCGTCCTGGGAGGTCGTGCCTATTTTGCGGAGTTTCACAGAGGCTCCCTTCGGGGTGGGAACCTAGTTTCACCGACTCGGTTCTGCGCCCGCCAGGGTGTCCTCGGTACCGCGCGAGCAATTCCGAGCAATTCTCGACCTTGCGACCCGAACCCAGGCTTACGTTCGTCGGTACGCCGACCCTACCGACGAAGGAGACCTCGTGCGATCGGTGGATCCCCGCCTTGATGGACCTCGGGTCTTGGCCCCTTACGTCCGCGTCGGTTTCCAGGACGGGACGCTGTTCCTCGGGTTCGGGTCGATACGTCGGCCCGTGCACGACCGGGCACTGTGGGAGCCCCTGCTGCGGCTGGCCGACCACTTCCGCAAACCACGTACCCGGGCCGAGGCCCGCTCCTTCCTGGACGATCTCTGCGAGGGGGACGCCCACCGGGCCGATGCGGTGATGCGGCTGCTCGAAGACGGGAACCATCTGATCCCCGCGCACACCTACGCCCCGGCCGACCGCTACAGCCGCCACGCCCTGTTCTACGAACTCTCCGGTGCCGATGCGGTGCAGGTCCAGCTCCGCCTGGCCCGAGCCCGGGTCGTGCTGTTGGGCTGCGGCGGGATCGGCGGCCTGGTGGCGGTCACCCTGGCCACCGCCGGGGTCGGCGAACTGCTCCTCGTGGACGCCGACCATGTGGAGCTGAGCAACCTGACCCGGCAGTTCCTGTTCACCGAGGCCGACATCGGACTGCCCAAGGCCGAAGTGCTCGCCAGGGAACTGCGGCGGCGCAACCGTGACTGCCGGGTGCTTCCCGTGGTCCGCGATGTCGGGGACGAGGAGGATCTGGGGCACCTGCCGACCTGCGACCTGCTCGTGGTCTCGGCGGACTCCCCGGGACTGACGGGTATGGTCAACGCCCACTGCGTCCGGAGCGGAACGCCGTGGATGAACGCCTGCTATGTCAACGACATCGCTGTGTGGGGACCTCTGGTGGTGCCAGGAGAGGCCGGCTGTTGGGACTGCCGACCACTGACCGCCGGTGTTCCCGAAGGAGATCCCGAGCTGTCCCGGCTGATGGCCGGGATCAACGCCCGCTACCAGGCACCCTCCAACGGCCCGGTGAACATGCTCGCCTCCTCGCTCGCAGCCCTGGACGCACTTCGGTACCTGGGGGGCTTCGGTATCCCGGCGTCGCTGAACCGCCGGGTGGGCGTGTGGTCTCACGACCTCACGCTCGACGGACAGAGTGCGGAACGCGATCCCGGCTGCCCCACCTGCGCCGACGCTGTTCCCTCCCGTGAAGGAGTCCGATGATCGCCGACTTCGAAGCCGAGTGCGTGTTCTGCCGGATCGCGGCCGGGCAGGACTCGGCCCACCGGATCTGGGAGGACGCCGACCACCTGGCGTTCCTGTCGATCTTCCCCAACACCGAGGGGTTCTCGGTGGTGGTCCCCAAGGCGCACAGGACCAGCTACGTGGTGGACCTGGACCCGGGGGAGTACGCCGCGCTGCACCTGGCGGCCCGTGAGGTGGCGCGGCTGTTGGACGCGGCCTTCGCCGACGTGGCGCGCACCGGGATCATGTACGAGGGGTACGGGGTGGACCACGCCCACGCCAAGCTCTTCCCCATGCACGGCACGGCGGGCAACGCAGGCGAGGGCTGGCGGGAGGTGGCCTCGACCGTAGAGGGCTACTTCGACCGGTACCAGGGGTACCTGTCCACGCACGACCACGAACGGGCTGACGACGGGTGGCTGGCGCATGTCGCCGACCGGATCAGACGAGCAGGGCGGTGACGGCGGAACCCGGTGCCGCAGGCGTCGGGGGAACAGGCGCGGGGCGGCCCTGGACCAGGGCCGCCCCGCTGTCGCTTCTCGGGGTCAGTTGTCGCCGTCGTCGTTCACGGTGCTCTCCTCGCTTCGCGTGGCGGGTGCGCTGTGAGAGGTCGTCGTCCGTCCAGGACCGTCAGCGGCCTCCCGGATCCATGGAAGCCCGGTGGCCGGGCCCGGGACAATGCGCTTGCTCGAGATTGCGTCCGGGGGTGTGCGCATGCCGGCGGCACAGGAGTATTGAGAGCACCGGTCTCCAGACCATCCCGGCCGACGCGGCCGAGCACCCCTGACCGCTGGGGCCCTTCCGGCTCCCGGCCCTCGGACCGGTGCGCACGGCCACCCACCTGCTCACCCCCTGGGGGAGGGGTGGCTCGTCCCCAGGCCTGAGGGGTCCGCCGGTTCGCGGACCTGTTCGAGGACCTGTACGTGGCCGCCCGACGCCCTCCGGCCGTGGTCAGGCGCCCCGGGTGGAAGCCGTCCGGCCCCGGTCCCGGCGGCCCGGGTCACGCCGACCGGAAGACCTTCTCCTCCAGCAGGTTCCCGTCCCCGTCCCACCGGCGCACCGCGGCGAGTTCCCCGTCCTCGCCGAAAACCTTCTCCGAGACCAGGCCGCCGTTCTCGTCCCACTCACGCCAGGTCCCCACCGCCCCGTGGAGCAGATCGCTCCGGCCCTGGACGCGCAGGGCGCCGTTCGGGTGCCATTCCAGGTAGGGGCCGTGCTCGACGCCGTTCTCGTAGGTCGTCAGGGACTGCATCGTGTCGTCGGACCAGAAGGCGGCGACCTCCCCGGTGAAGGGGACGCCGTTGAGGAGAAGGGTGCCGTCCGCGTCCCCGTCGGCCTCCTCGTCGCGGATGCGTGTCATCGGCCCCTTTCCCTTCCGTCGTCGGGGAGGAGGATGTGGTGGTCGGTGTGCTGCGGTCCGTCCGGGTCGCCGGGGGTGAAGTGGCTCCAGCCCGCGGCGCTCTGCGCGCCCCAGAGTATCTTCGTGCAGTTCGGGCAGCACCTGGAGGTGGAGATCCCCTCCGAGAGGAGCGGGAAGGTGTTGTAGATCATGAAGTCCCCGAGGGCGTCCTCCCCGGCGTTCTCCCCGCGGGCCCAGAGCAGTTCGTTGATGGCTTTGACCTCGGCGTGCCTGAGGGGTTTGTCGGCGCCGGGGTAGGGCGTCCTCTTCGGCAGGACCTGTCCCGTCCTCCTGTCGAACTGGGGGTACCCGTCCACCGCCGGGTCCCGGTACATGGCGTCGATCCGCGCCCGCAGGACCGGGTGGACGCGGTCGGGCGGGATGACCGAGGCCTTGTTGCCGTTGACGCCCTCGGCCACGACGCCCGAGCGCAGGTCCAGTACCAGGGCGTTCACACCGGTCCATCCGCCGACGACGCTCTGCGGGATCCTCCTCGCGGGGTCCGGGCTGTTGACCCTCTCCCTGATCGCCTCCTGCGCCCGGACGGTGATCAGTTCCGTGAGGAAGTCCGCCGCGGGCCTGCCGTCGACGCGGGTGATGAGCCCGTTTCCGTCCCGTTCGATGCGCTCCTCGGCGATCTCCTGGTAGATCTGGCCGCGGTCGGTGCTCTGTGGGAGGGGGAAGCCGTCCTCGGCGGAGGAACGGGGGATGTCACTGAAGTCGAGGGCGGGGCGGGAGGGGACGTCGTCACCGGGGCCGCTCCGATCGCCCTCGGGCGCCGGAACGTCCTCCGCCGATCCCCTGCGGTCCTCCACCGTGTTCCGGGCATCCGATCCCGTGTCCTCCCCACCCCGGCCGTCGCCCTCGCCCGGGGAGGCGGCCTCCGGTCCGGGTGTGCCCTCCGCCGCCGACGGCTTCGCCTCCTCCGGGAGGGATGCCCCGATCCGGGATGCACCGCCCTCCACGCCCGCCGCTGAGGACCCGGAGCCGGTGCGCGGGCGGTCGAGTGCGCCGCCCCCGGGACCGTCGCCTGCCTCGGTGCGTCCCCGGCTGCCGCCCCCGGGACCGTCGCCCGCCTCGGTGCGTCTCCGGCCGCCGTCCGCGCCGGTGGTGTGCGGGGACGCGGAGGAGGTACGCGGAACCTGTGGCGTGTCCGCGACCGCCGTCGACGGGGAGGAGGACACGCCCTCGGAGCCGCCGCCCCGGGGCTGCGGGGAGAAGTCCCCCTCTGCGCCGACGGCGAGGTCCCCTCCGGGGAGGGCCGATCCGCCCGGCGGCGGAACACCGGGGACTCCGGCCGTCCCGTCCCCGTCCCCCCGGGAGTGCGGTGCGGTGCCGGGACCGGTGCGCACGGGGTTGCCGGGCGGCGGGAGCGGCGCGGTCAGGGCCTCGAGGAAGGCGGTGTTCAACGCGGACTGGCGTGCGTCGCCGGTCTCGGCGGGAGCACCCGGCGGGGTTTCGAGCCCGTGCCGGGTGTCCGTTCCGGCGGAGGTCCCGGGGGCCGGTTCCAGGACACCGTTCCCGGCCCGCTCCTCCGCGCCTTCGCGGGGGAGCCCGCCCCCGGCCGGGCGCTCCTGCACGGGAGCGCCCTCCCCGACCGGCGGGGACAGGACGTCCCCCGACCCGGTGGCGGGTGTCCCGACGGGCGCCGGGAGCGGCGGGGCCCCCTCCCCGGAGCGGGTGGTGCCCCCGGATGCGTGGTCGGCCGACGGGGACGGGGATCCGGCGCGCGGGTCGGGTGCGGTGGGGGACACGAGGGGCGACCGCGGCGGCGTGGCGTCGTAGAGGTCGTCGAACCCGTCGTCGCCCCGGCCGAGCGGCTGTTCGGCGGGCAGGGCCGGGGTCATCAGGAAATCGGTGGGGGCCGGGGCACGGGGATCCCGGTCGGTGACGAAGAAGTCGTCCTCGTCGCGGATGACGTGGGGGTCGCCGAACCCGTCGCCCTCCCGATCGGCCGAGGGGGCCGGGGTGCCTGCGCGCTCCCGGGGGGATCCGGAGGGCGGGTCGCTAACCGGCGTGTGCGCCGGCTCCCCGACGGATGCGCGGCCGCCGTCCCCTCCCGGTGTACGGGTGGGCGTGTCCCGGGGGGCGCGTTCCCGGAGGGAGTCGGACGCGGCGTCCCCCACCGGCCCGTCCGCTCTCTCCCCACCCGGCGCCCGGCTGCCGTCCTCCTCCCCGGTGCGCGTGAGCGGGTCCCGGCCGGTGCGGAGGTCGGCGGGCCCGTGCGGCGGGTCTGCCGCGGGGACGTCGGCCGACTCCCCGCCGGTGGTGCGGCTGCTCTCCCCGCCTGGTGCGGGGGTGGGTGTGCGCTCCTCCGCGGGCTGGTGCGGCGGGTCTCCCACGGGGGTGTCCGCCGACTCCCCGCCGGGAGTGATCACCGGTGCCGGGTGGTTCTCCCCGGTCGGCGCCGGGCTGGTCCCCCCGCCGTCCGTTGCGGTGGTCGGGGTCCCGACCGGGGGTGCTGTTCCGATGGGTGCCGGGGACTCCTCCCCGATCGGTGCCGGGTGGGTTCCCCCGCTGTCCGTTGTGGTGGTCGGGGTTCCGACCGGGGGCGCCGTTCTGATCGGTGCCGGGTGGGTTCCCCCGCTGTCCGTTGTGGTGGTCGGGGTTCCGACCGGGGGCGCCGTTCTGATCGGTGCCGGGGACTCCTCCCCGATCGGTGCCGGGTGGGTCTCCCCGCTGTCCGTCGCGGTGGTCGGGGTCTCGACCGGGGGCGCCGTCCGCGGGCCGAGCGCGCGGAGGTCGCCCAGGGCGTCGACCATCTCCCGCATCGCCCGGTTCCGGGCCTCCTCCAGCTCGGCGTACTTCGCCTCCCGCTGCCGGTACTCCTCGCGCAGCGTGGCATCGGCGCTGTCCGGGTCGACCCGGTTCACGAACTCGAACAGCTCCCCGCGCGCCTTGAGATAGGCCGCGTCCGCCTTCGTGAAGGCCGCCTCCGCGTCCGAGTACCGCCCGATCTCCGGCGCGTCGGTCGCCAGCCCCCAGGCCCGCGCCTGGTCCTCGTCGACCCACCGCAGCACCGAGGAGTCCGACTCGCTCCCCACCGGCGCCCCGCTCCCGTCGGAGTTCTGCGCCCACACCAGCCACCGGGCCGGGATCCGCACCAGGAACATCCGCTTGGTCCCCGGCCCCTCGGCCACCGCGCCCTCGCGCTGGCCGGAGGACACCCCGTCCTTGGCCCCGCTCAGCGCCGCGTTGTCGGCGTCGAGGTTCTCCCGGAGGCGGTCGCCCGGGCGCGCGGTCTCGGTGACCTGGCCGCCCAGGCCGGCGTTCCGCGCCCGGTTCTCCGACGTGTTCTGCGAGCGGCGCGCGCCCTCCTGGTCGGAGTCGCGGGCCCGGCTCTCACCGCTGACCGCCTCGATCACGGCGCCGTCGGTGTTCAGCAGCGCCCGCGTCCTGACCACCGTGCCGCCGTACTCGGCGATCGACACGGCGTCCTCGGTGGCCTCGGGGGTCAGGGACAGCAGCAGCATCTCCTGCTTGCGGACGGTGATCCCGGCCGCCCGCTCGATGTCCGTGATCCGCCGGTCCAGGAACCGGGCCGCCGCGTCGACCTCGGCCGGAGTGAGGTCGCCGGTCCCCGTGCGCGACCACCCGGCGAGGCGTGCGGCGTTGACCACCGCCGCGTCGAGGATCTCGCGCCCGTTCTTCTCGACCGCCAGGGGGACGGAGTCGATCCCCGCCGTGCCGTCCTGGTACCCGCGCCCCTCCGGCCCGCGGTGCAGCGCCGCCCAGTCGTCCGGGTACGAGCCGTCCTCGGTGCGCTCGAACTCCGCGGGCCGGTACCGCGTGCCCGGGGGGTCGACCCTGTTGTCGCCGCCGAGCGTCTCCAGGTAGGGGAGCGGGTAGACGGACTCCGCGTGCTGGTCCAGGACGGAGGCGGTGTAGACCCGGTCGCCGATCCGCAGGCTCGCGTCCACCCGGGTCGGCGTCGTCACCACGGCGAAGGGCGTGAACACGACCCGCTCCTGGGTCTCCTCGCGGGCGCGGTTCTCCGAGGACGAGTTCTCCAGCAGCGTCTGTCCGCGGTACCCGGGGGTGCCGCCGGCGTTGACGGCGCCCACCTGCCTGCCCGTTTCCGGGTCCTCGCGGTTGCCGATCGGAGCCAGGATGTCCAGGGCGGCGCCCCCGCCGTACCCGCGGAACGTGGTGTCCGACTCGGAGGTGGAGGTCACCTTGACGTTGCGGTCGACGAACTCCATCCGCCCGCCGATCTGCTCCACGCGGGGCGCCATGGGGAAGAGGTCGAGGTCGAGGGTCGCCACCCGCGAGCGGTCCTTGACCTGCGGTGTCCACTCGGACGACTCCCACCGCGTGCCGGTCGGGACCACGCGCACCTCGACCCCCGACAGGTTGGTCATCCCGCGGTTCAGGTGCGAGGTCACCGTCTGGACGAGGTCCTCCCGCGAGTGCGTGGTCAGCTGCCAGCCGCCCCGCCGCAGCCGCTGCTCCAGTTCCGAGATGAGGGAGGGGACGTGCACGGGGCGGGAGTCGTAGCCCTTCCCGGCCAGGTCCGGCTTGAGCACGAGGTCCAGGTGCGGGCCCTGCGGCGGCGGGTGGGCGCCCTTGGTGACCCGGCCGTCCGGCCCCCAGGTCAGGCTGTCGTCGACGAGCCCGTCGGCGAAGACCCACAGCGAGGGGACCATCGTCTTCTGCGCGTCGCGGACCTCGGCCGCCCACGCCGAGTGGTCGTTCGTCCCGGGGGAGCGCGGGACGGAGAACAGGAAGTCGAAGTCCTGCTTGTGCTCGGTGGCCTGGAGGACCACGCCGTGGGTGACGAACTCGAAGGTGGACCCGGTGAACTTGACCTCCCGGCGGGTCCGGAAGCTCACGGAGGACGACTCGCCGTGCCCGTGCCCGTAGGGGGTGTACCGCAGCTCCACGCCCGGCTGGAAGATGGGCCCGCCGGAGCCGCGCGGGGCCTGGTCCGGGGTGGCCGCCGTCGGCTGGGAGGAGAACATCCCCCGGCCGATCAGGGTCACGCTGAAGACGGAGTCGCGGGACTTGCCGAACCCGTAGGAGATCTCCTTGACCTGGTTGGGCTCCATCACCGCGGACTCGCGCAGGAGCACCGACGCGACGTGGGTGGGCATGTACCAGGTCACCGTGGTCGGCCGGGTCCGCGTCGGGGCGATGCCGTCGTCGAGCTGCACCCGGAAGCGGGAGCCGCCGTCCTGCTGGAGCCCGGGTGAGGCGGCGAGCGACTGCGATGACGTCCGGCCGGCGATGACCTCGGCCGCGCCCTCCCGGGAGGAGGCGGTGCGGGAGAACGACCAGTGGTTCCGATCCAGGCTCGCGTAGGTCAGCGTGGTCACGGTGATGACCTCGGAACCGCGGCGCATGAGGGCCGGGTTGAAGGCCTGGGTGCTGGAGAACAGCTGCGACAGGCGGCGCGCCCGGTCCGTCCGGTCGATCCGCAGCTCCGGTTCCGGCTCAGGGGTGCGGCGGCCGCCGCGCCGTGCCGGGGCGTCGGTGTTCTGTTCCGCGGGCGGTGTCCCGTCGGTGTTCTGCTGTGCCGGGGCGCGGGTGTTCTGCTCCGCGGGAGGTGCCCCCCCGGTGTCCTGCCGGGTGGAGGTACCGGTGCCCTCCTCCGCGGGGGGCGGTGCCCCGTCGGCCGTGCGGTCCGCGGGGGGCGCCCCCTCCACGTCGGGCGCCTGTGCCCGGGGCGGTCCACCGGTCCTCCCGGTCCCTTCGGTCCCACCCACCTCGGCCCCGGTCCCGGCACCCTCGTCGACCTCGGTGATGGTCTCCAGCCGCGGCGGCGCCTGCAGCGGCGGGAGCCGCGGGGGGAGGTTCTCGGAGAGGAACGCCGAGGGTCCCCGGTCGAACAGCCGCTTCGCCTGGGACGGCGACAGGTACCGGGGCGGCTCGGGGGTCCGCTCGGGCGGCGCGTCAAGGGCGAAGCGCTCCCCGTTCCGCGGTGTGTGCAGCTCGACCTTGGCCCGCACGGGGGCCGGGGCCCCCTCGCCCCCGCCGAACAGCTCGCGCCCCAGGCCGATGCGGGAGGGCGCCTCCCACCGGGAGGACCGGGGCACCAGGGAGTCGTCCGGCCCCATCCAGGCAGAGAACTCCACGTCCGCGAACAGGACCCTGCTCCCGCTCTTGTCCTTGACGTTGGTCTCCGCCGTCGCCGAGACGCCGTACTCGCTCTGCGTCCGGGTACGGAACTCGTTGGCGGCCCGGAAGTACACGCCGCCCGCGTTGTTGGGCGCACCGAAGGAGTCCACACCCCCGGAGACACCGCGTACGGTCAGGCCGGTCCGGCCCTCCGCGGTGACCGACGTGATCCTGTCGGACTTGCGCCCGATGCCCGACGAGGAACCGGTGGTGGTCCCGGTGTGCGACTTCGGCAGGGGATCGGTGGCCTTGGAGTAGCCGACGACCCTGGCCCGCGGCCACACGGAGATGTGGTCCGGAACGGTGAACCTGCGCTCCCGCAGCTCGTTGCCGAACGGCAGGAACTTCGTCTCCACCAGCTTGATCTCCACCTGGCCGGACAGCCAGGCGTCGCGGTCGGCCCGGAAGGAGGAGGAGTTGATCTTGGACAGGACCGTCTCGGTGTTCAGCTCGGCGGTCCTGCGGTTGCGCCGGTGGTTCCAGCCCGCGTGCGAGCGCCGGGGCTCCGGCGCTCCGGGAACGGCCAGGTGCGGCAGCACCAGGCCGGGGTAGTCCCGGTCGATCTGCAGCAGGACCTGGTGCGCGAAGTCCCGGAAGAAGGACCGGGGGAGGTCCCCCTCCCCGTCCCCGGTCCGCGCCTCGGAGCCGTCTTCGTGCGTCACGTCGCGGACCAGGGCGTCGCCCAGGTGGGTGGGCCCGCCGTCCCGGTCCAGGAACGGGTCGCCGGTCTCCTCCACCTCCCTCGTGTCGGGGCGGTCCCCGCCGAGGCGGCGGGCGTCGTCGGCCGTGACGGCCTCCAGCCCGGAGGCGTCGAAGAGCGTGGGCTCGGTGTCCCCGTCGAGCCACACGGCGATCGTCCGCCGGGTCCGGTACACGGCCGTGTCCGTGCTGTGGAACAGTCGGGCGTCCCACGCGTTGTCCGAACGGCCCCGCCCCTTGGCCCACACCTTCTGGAAGCGCGTCTCGAAGTAGGGCGCGTCGACCCGGAACATGTCGCCCGGCACCCGGGTCACCATGCCGCCGGACACCGCCACGAAGAAGCCCTTGAGCCGGTTGGCGAGCACCGAGGCGCCGTGGGCGAACCGGTCCGTGAACTTCATGTTGAAGTCCTTGGGCGTCTCCGGGACCAGTTCCATGGAGGTCGGCGGCGCCCAGATGGTCAGCAGGCGCGTCCCGCCCCCGGCGTCGGGGACGCGCACGGTGCGGGGCTCGTCCGTCATCGTGGGCAGCTGGGTCATGACGATGTCGTCGGTGAACACCTCCAGGACGCCGCGCCGGTCCAGCTCGCGCCGCATCGCCCGCGACCCCGAGTTGGGCCGGGTCACCACCTTGGGCTCGTCGCTGCCCGGACGCGGGCGGTGGAGCAGGCGGCGGGTGTTGGAGCCCTCGCCGGGCGCCTCGAAGCCGAGGCGCTCGGCGACCCAGGAATTGAGGTTCGCGGGCGGCTCGGACGTCTCGTCGGCGCGGGACCTCCGGGGGGTCAGCGTGTCCCGCCACCGCCGTGGGCGGCCGTCGCGAGAGGCGCCGGTGTCGGCGCCCGTGGGGGTGTCCGTGCCGGTGCCCGTGTCGGAGCCGCCGGCGCGGCGGGTGATGGACCCGATCGAGATCGGGTGGGAGTTGGCCAGGTAGCCGCCGTACCGCGCGGGGGCGGTCTCGGTGCGGTTCCGGTCGCCGGGCGGCGGGGTGCCGTCCCCGGCGGTGTCGCCGGAGGTGTTCCCGGTGCCGTCGGTGTCGCCGGTGCCGTCCGCGGGGGCGGCCGGGGGCGGGCGGTGGAAGGGGTCGGTGAACGTGATCTGCGCGGGAAGGTCGTCACGCCGCTGCAGCCCGCCCATGAGGACGAGCTCCACACCGCCGTCGACGCGGGCCTCGGACCGCACCGGGCCCAGGTCCGTGCCCTCGGCGGGGGCGGTGTCCCGGGGCGCGGTGGCCGGCGGCCGGGAGGTGTGCGGGGTCCACTCGGCGGTGAGGTCGCTGCTGTAGGTGGTCCCGGACCCGGTCATCTCCGTGGTGAGGATCCGGGTCTGTCCGGAGTCCCCGGACTGCTGCTGGACCGCGGAGCCGCCGAAGGCCGACGCCCGGAAGCCCACGGCGGGGGCGGGCAGGCCCGGGCCGCCCAGCAGGTTGGCCTGGAATCCCACGACCGGGCGGCGCGCGGAGCCGACCGACCCCGACTCGCCCCGCGACTCCTGCGTCTGGATGTCGTGCAGGCCCTTGTACTTGGCCTTCTCGGCACCTCCGCGGTTCCGGCCCCCCTGGTGCCAGTCGTCGTCGGAGCGCAGGCGCAGGGTGAAGGCGGTGCCGTCGGCGGAGGTCTCGCTGACACCGTCGCGGGAGAAGAACTCCCGGGGGTCGGTGCCGAGCTTCGACCGGAAGGAGTCGCGCACGTCCGCGGGCAGGTCCGGGCGGGTGCCCAGGACGGCGTCGGGGTCGACGCGGACGCCGTAGGACTCCACCCAGCGCGAATCGATCAGGTAGTTGAGCCGCAGCGGGGGCGCCGTCTCGGTCCCGGTGGGGTCGGGCGGTTGCTCGGAGGGCTGGACGACCGGGGTGATGGCGTCCGTGCCCTCGCCCACGGGCGCGGGAGGGGGCTGCTCCGGCGGTGCGGGACGCGTGTCCTCCTCCACGGGCGGTGGCGGCAGGGGAGGGCCGCCGCCCTCGTTCTCCTCCACGGGCGGAGGTGGACGGGTGTCACCCCCGTTCTCTTTCACGGGCGGTGGCGGCAGGGGGACGTCACCGTTCCCGTCTTCCTCGCGGGGCGGGGGCGGAGGGGCGCTGCCTTCGTCCTCTTCCACAGTTGGTGGAGGCAGGACGTCGCTGTCCCCGTTGCCCTCCTCGGGGGGAGACGGAGGCCCTTCGCCGTTCTCTTCGCGGGTGTCGGTGGGCTGCGGCCGTTCCCCGGTCCCCCCGGTGCGCGCGTCGCCTCCACCGCGCTCGTCCGAAGGCGTGCCCGCCTTCCCGTCGGAGGGCGCGGGGGTGTGCGTGTCCGCCTCCTCGTCCCGCGGTGGCGGGGGCGGCGTCTCGGGTGTCCCGGAGGAGGGGGCGGCGATGTCGTCCCCGGAGTCCGCCCCGCTCTCCAGGCGCGGCGGCCGGCCCCCCTCGGCCGAGGGGGCGAGGGGGTCGGACTCGACGGCGGAGGGTGCGGACCTCCTCCCGCCGTCGGCCCCGGTGTCGGTGGCGGTCTCCACGGAGGGCTTCGGCTCCGGGACGCCCTCCTCTTCCGGTCGGCCTTCCCGGGACGGGTCGCGCCGCTCCCGGGAGGTGCCGTCGGAGGCGGTCGACTCCGCCGAGGGGGTCAGCGACCGGAAGAAGAGGTCCAGGTCGGCGCCGTCCCCGAGGCGCGTCGAGGGGGCGGCCGGGCCCTCCGCCGCCAGGCCGGAGGCGTCGTCGCCCGGGGCGCGGGGCGGGGAGCCCCCCGTCCCGTCCACCCCGGTGCCGCGGCTCTCCCCGTGGGACGGTCCGTCGCTGGAGGGGGCGCGGGGCGGTGTGCCGTTCCGGGAGGCTTCGCCCCCGGCCCGGGGCGGGGAGGGGTTGTTCCGGGCCGATCCGGCGGAGTCCCGCGGACCGGCGGCCTCTCCGGGGGGCGGGGCGTATCCGGCGGGGGGCGCGGCCTGGTGGTCCGGGAACCCGGAGTCGGCGGGGCCGTGTCGGCGCTCGCCCGCGGGGGCGTCGTTGTCCGCGTCGCCCCGGCCGCCCTCCGGCGTGGAGGTACCGGCGGAACCGCCGGGGACGCCCGCCTCGTTCCCGGCCTCGACGGTGGCGTCCCCCCGGTCTCCTGCCGGGGTGCCGGTGCCCGCCTCGGACGTGTGGCGGATGTTCCCCGGGTCCGTGGTTCCCCGGCCGCCGTCCTCCCCGGGCGGTGGATTCGTGGAGGCGGGGTCGCCGGTACCGGTGTTCTCGGTGCGGCCGTCGTTCGCGGTGGTCGCTCGGTTCTGGCCGTCGTCGGGTGCGGTGGTGTGGCCGCCGGCCGGGGTTTCGGTGTCGGCCGTGTGGCGCTCGCCCCCTGTGCCCGCGGGGTCCTGCCCATTGCCGGGTGCGGTGGTGCCCTGTCCGCTGGGGTCTGCGGGCGTGGGGGTGTGGCCGCCGGCCGGGGCCTCGGTGCCGGTCGTGTGGTGGTCGTTCTCGGTGGTCGTGCGGTTCTGCCCGTCGCCGGGTGCTGTGGTGTCCTGTCCGTCGGGGCCCTGTCCGCCGTTCCCACCGGGCGGGCCGGCGGCGGCCGGGTCGTCCTGGCCCGCACCCTCCGAGCCCCGGCCCCGGGCAGCGCCGTCCTCCCCGCGGTTCGCGGATGTGCCCTCGGGGCCGCCGCCGGTCGGGATCCGTTCGGGGCCACCGCCCGTGTCGTCCCGGCCGCCCTCGGACGCGCCGGTGCCCTGCCCGCCGGTGCCGCCCGTGTCGCCCGCCAGGCCCCCGGCTCCGCCGTGGGGCGTGCGGGTGTCGGTGCCGTCGGTGTCGGTGCCGTTCCCCCGGTCGCCTCCGGGGGAGCCGGTCTCCGTGTCCGCGAGGTCCTGCCCGTCGCCCTCGCCAGTCGGCGACGGGTCACCGGTACCCCCGGTGCCGCCGTTCGGGATCGGTTCGCGGTCGCCCTCCCGCCCGGTGCCGGTGTCGCTCCGGTCGCCCCCCGGGGCGCCGGTGTCCTGTCCGTCGGCGTTCCCGTTCCCGGCGGGACCGGAGATGCCCGGGCCTCCGGTGCCGGTCGCTCCGCGGTCGGCCCCGTGGGGCGCGGTGGCGTCGTTGCCGCCGGTGCTCCGGTCGCCTTCCGGGGCGCCGGAGTCCGTCTCCGTCGCCGGACGGCCGTTCTCCGTGGCCGCAGCGTCCCGTCCGTCGTTCCCGCCGTTCCCGCCGTTCCCGCTGTTCCCGCCGTTCTCCTCCGAGCCCGCCGAGCTCTCGGTGCGGGTGACACTCCCTTCCCCGGGGTTCGCGGTCGTCCCCCCGGTACCACCGTCGCCCCCGGTGGCGGTCGTGTCCCCGCCGCGCTCGCCACCGGAAAGGCCCGGCTCCGCGGCGCCGCCGCCCCGTTCGCCGCCCCGCCCGGCCCCGGGGCCGCCCCCGGACCCGCTCCCGGAGCCGGATCCGGCCGAACCGGCGCCCGTGCCCCGCCCGCTCTCCGCGCCCGCGCCCATGCCCGCCGGAGGCGCGTACTGCGCCCCGGGGCCCGTGCTCTCGGTGCGCGGCGTCTCCCGCGTCCCGCCCGCCTCCGCCGGGGGAGCGGAGCGTTCGCCGCCCGTCCCCCCGTGCCCGGACGGCCCCGCCGTGACATCGGTCCCCGACCAGCCGCGACCGCCCGCCGCGCCCCCGGCGTCCGACGCGCCCCCGGCGTCCGCCTCGTCCTCCCCGCCGAACTCCGACGGGGTGTACGTCGATTCGTAGTCCCCGTACCCGTCCCCGTACTCCGACCCGAAGTCGAAGGACAGGTCGTCCCCGCCCCCGCCCCGCAGCCGCAGGACCGGCTCCTCCCCGTTCCCCGACGAGGACCCAGGCCACCCACCGTCCCCCTGCCCCCGCCCCGGGGGGAGGGGACGGCCGTCGGCGCCCCCGCCGTCGTCCGGCAGCGGCCCCCGCAACCCGGACCCGTCCGGATCCGGGAGCGGCGCGGGGGTGTTGTTGAGCTCGCGCAGGTCGTTGAGGGCGTCGATGGCGGCCAGCCCCCCGCCGACGGCCAGGTTCTGCACCACCGCCCCGGCGGCCCCCGCCACCGCCGACATGCCCGACGCCTCCCACTGCTGCTCCGGTGAGAAGGCCAGGTTCGTCAGACCCTCGCCCAGGTAGCCCTCCAGCGCGCCGGAGCCCGCCCCGATCCCCAGGGCGGTCAACCGGTCGCTCCACCGGGTCCCGAACTCCGACACCGTCCGGCCGAAGGCGTCCGGCACGTCGCGCGACAGGTGGTCGCGGGTGCTCTGCGGCAGCGGCGCACCGCTCAGCACCTCGTCGAGCGCCGAGGGCATGCGCGGGGTGTTCCACGTCCGCAGCAGGGTCTCCGCGTACTCGCGGCCCAGCCTCCGGGCGGCGTCCTCTCCCATCTCGCCGCCGAAGTGGCGGGCGAACACGGTCCCCGCCCCGTCGACGAACCGCTGGCCGTGCCCGATGCCGCTGCTCGCGGTGTCGGGCCGCTGCGCCGGTCCGAGGAACTCGTTGGCGTTGCGGCCGAACAGGGTCACCAGGTCCCGGTTGAACTCCGGGGTGACGCTCCCGGGCGGCAGCGGGTCCGGGGTGACGTCGCGCGCCGGCCCGTCACGGCCCGGCACATCACGTCCCGGGCCGTCGCCCGGCGGCGGCCCCGGCGGGTCGTTCGGAGGCCCGGGGGGACCGGACACGTCGTCGCGGACGGGCGGCGGGCCCAGGGGGTCGGGGTCCGGGGTCCGCGGCCCGGGGGCCGGGGTCGTATCGGGAACGTCCCGCAACGGCGGCGGCTCCGGGGCCGGGTCGGGCCCGCGCCCCGGCGGGACGGGCGGCGGTTCGGCGATGTCGCGGACGGGCGGCGGGGTGGGCGGCCCGGGCAGGTTGTCGCCGAACAGCTTCCCCAGCTGCTTGCTGAGGAACATGTCCGCCCCGAGGGAGAGGCCCGCGCCGAGCAGCCCCTCCACGAACGCGCCCGCGGCGGCCATCCGGGTGAGCTCCTTGTCCCACGAGTCCCGGTTGCCCTGGTCCATCTGGATGCGCTGGATGAGCAGGTCCATGGTGGTGCCGAACAGCTGCGCCACGAACAGGTGGCTCAGCAGGTTCCACACCAGCCAGTTGAGGATGCGCCGGATGGCCTGGCTGCGGATGAACCTGAACATCGAGATCCACGCCAGCGACGCCCCGAAGGTGAACTTCGCCATCGCGATCGCCCACGCGATCTCGATGGCCAGCTGCACGAGCTGGCCGATGATCATCCACTTGGCGTACTCGACCTGGTTGGCGGCGTCCCTGGCGTACGTCCGGATGTCCCCGGCCAGCTTCGCGGCCTCGCCGACGTAGTCCCGCTCCCCGGCGGTGAACTGGGCGAGGGAGTTCTCGAAGTACTCGGTGGTGCGCCCGTCGAACGTCGACCGCACCTTGCGGCGCAGCACCAGCACCAGTTCGGGGAGCTCGGTGGCGAGGATGTACTCGACCGTGGCGTACATGTCGGAGAGGTCCCGCAGCCGGTCCTCGTCCACGTCCGGCCACTTGGTGCCGGTGAGCCCGTAGAAGAGGTTGGCCAGTTCGTCGGGGATCTCCATCCCCATGCGCGCTCCCGCCCCGAGTCGTTCTTCCGCCGCCGGTCGCCGCCCGCCGTAGAGGCCCGGCGAACGCGACGATCCTAGGACGGTTCGGCGTCCCGGGACGGTCCCTGTGCGGTCCTTCCCGAACTGTTCGCCCGCCCGTCACCGCGGGCGCACCCTCCGATGCCCGGGCGGTCGCGAACCCCTGGGGGACAGGCGATCCGCGCGGTCGGGAACCGGTCCCGGAGCCGGTTCCCGCCCCGGTTGCCCGCGCCGCGCGGGCCGGACCGGAGGGGTGCCCGGCGTCGTGCAGGTCCCATCCGGAGGGAGCGCGGGCCCGGTGCCCGGCCGGGCCAGGGCCTCGGCGCCGGTTTCCGCCCCGGTCGCCCGCGCCGTGCGGGTCGGGTCGGAGGGGTGCCCGGCGCTGTGCAGGTCCCATCCGGGGGGGGCGCGGGCCCGGTGCCCGGCCCCGGCCCCGGCGACGCTCCGCGCGGCCCGCCCGGCCCATCCGGGGAACCCGCGCCGCCCGCCCACCCGTCCGCCCCCGCACACCCCCACCCGCTCACCCGCCGCTCGCTCGCTCACCCGCCCGTCCCCGCTCACCTGACGCCCGCTCAGCGGCCACCCGCCCGGTCGTCCGTCCGCATTCCCCTCCGCCCGCCGTCAGCACCCGCCGCCCCCGCCCAGCGACCGCCCGTCCGGTCGGATACACCGGTCCCGCACCCGCTCCGCGGCTGCTCCGTGGCTGCTCCGAGGTGCCGGAACCCCTTCCCCGCAAGGCTTCCCGTTGCGCGGGTGCCCGCCGACGGCAAGAATGCCCGTGTCTCACGGCAACGGAGGGAACGCGCCCCATGACCGAGCAGCCCCCCATCGACACCACCACCGCCCACTCGGCCCGGGTCTGGAACTACTGGCTCGGCGGCAAGGACAACTACCCGGTGGACCGCGAGGTCGGCGACCACGTCCTCGCCGCCTACCCGGAGATGGTCGAGGCGGCCCGTGCCGACCGCGGCTTCCTCGTCCGTGCCGTCACCCACCTGGCCCGCGAGGAGGGCGTCCGCCAGTTCCTCGACATCGGCACCGGCCTGCCCACCCACGACAACACCCACGAGGTCGCCCAGCGCGTGGACCCGGACGCCACCGTCGTCTACGTCGACAACGACCCCATGGTCCTGACCCACGCCCGGGCGCTGCTCACCGCCTCCGACACGGGCGGCGTCCACTACGTCGACGCCGACCTGCGCGAACCGGACGAGGTCCTGGCCGCCGCCCGCGAACACCTCGACCTCACCCGCCCCGTCGGCCTCACCATCCTGGGCACCATGGGGCACACCGAGGACACGGCCGCCGCCTACGCGCTCACCCGCGCCTACGTCGACGCCCTGCCGTCGGGGAGCTTCTTCGCCCTGTGCGACGGCACCGACACCAGCGAGCCCATGGTGGAGGCGGCCCGCCGGTGGAACGACACCGCGGCGCTCCCCTACCACCTGCGCACCCCGGAGCAGATCGCCGGGTTCTTCGACGGGCTGGAACTCGTGGAGCCGGGCGTGGTCTCGGCCTCCCTGTGGCGGCCGGACGGCGCCGAGGTCGGCGGACCCGCCCACGTCGACCAGTACTGCGGCCTGGCCCGCAAGCCCTGACCTTCCCCCGCCGACCTCGGCGCGCCCGGGCCCCGGATGTCCGGACGGTCCGGGCGCGGGGTCGCGCGGCCGAGCCCGTGCGCCGATCCGAGGCCGAACCGACCGCGGAGCGCGCAGCGCAAGCCGGTGCGTCTCCAGGGAGTCACACCGTACGGGGTGCGCCGACCTTCCCTCCCGGCGGCCGAGCCGTGCGGAGCGAACCGGCTCGCCTCCGGGCCGCTTGCTCCGCACGGGGTGACCCGGCCCGCCTCCGGGATGGCTTCGGCGTGCGCAGGGGACCGGCGCCCCCGGCGAGAGTCGCTGCCCCGCCGGGCCCGCCCCCGCCCCGCCTCGTTCGCCCTACCCCGCTTCGCCCCGCTCGGCCCCGTCCCCTCCCGGCATGCACAGGCGCCCGCCCCGGCGCCGCCACCGCGCCCTGATGGCCTGCGGCGACCCGAACGCCCCCAGCGCCGGACCCCCGGGTGCGAACACCGTGACACGGAGGTGACAGGGCGTTCAACCGGGGTATCCCACCAGGTCACCCCGGTCGGGCAGGATGTTCGCCTCCCCTGCACCCCGGAAAGCGAGCACCCGTGCCCCCTCCCACATCCCCCGCGGGGACCGGCGGCGCCCGACCGGTCGAGGTCGGCACCGGCGGCCACCGGCCCGGCATCGACGGCCTGCGCGCCGTGGCCGTGCTCCTGGTCGCCGCCTACCACATCTGGCTCGGCCGGGTCTCCGGCGGCGTCGACGTGTTCCTCATGCTCACGGGCCTGCTCGTCACCGCCTCCCTGCTGCGCTCCGCCACCGGAGGGGGTGTCCGCTACGGCGCCTTCCTCGCCCGGCTCGCCGCCCGCCTGCTGCCCACCGCCGCCCTGGTCGTCCTGGTCACCCTCGCCGGAACGTGGCTGTTCCTGCCGCAGACGCAGTGGCGCGACGCACCCGCGGGAGCGGTCGCGGCCCTGCTCGGGCACACCAACTGGCACCTGGCGCTGGACTCGGTCGACTACCTCGCCCGGGGCGGTGTCCTGGACCCGCTCCAGCACTTCTGGTCGCTGTCGGTGCAGTGGCAGTTCTACCTGCTGTGGCCGGCGCTCGTCGCGGGCACCGTCCTGCTCGCCCGGCGGGCCGGGCGCGACCCGCGGCGGCCGCTGTTCTGGGCGCTGACGGCGGTCCTCGCGCTGTCCCTCGCCTACTCGGTGGCCGCCACCCGCCTGAACCAGCCCTGGGCCTACTTCGACACCGGCGCCCGGCTGTGGGAGTTCGCCCTGGGCGGGCTGGTCGCCCTGCTGCTGCCGGGGCTGCGCCCGGGCCGCCTCACCCGGCTGCTCCTGGGGTGGGCGGGGCTGGCGGCGCTGGTGCTGTGCGGGGTGCTGCTCCAGGTGTCGACGGCCTTCCCGGGGTACGCGGCGCTGTGGCCCACGCTGGCCGCGGCGGCCGTCATCACCGCGTGCGCACCGGCCGCCGACGGCCCGCCCACGGGGGCCGACCGGCTGTTGTCGTCGCGGCCGCTGCGCTACCTGGGGGCCATCTCCTACGCCCTGTACCTGTGGCACTGGCCGGTCCTCGTCTTCTACCTGGCCGCCACCGGCCGCGACCTGGCCACCCTGCCGGGCGGGGCCGCGGTCCTGGCGGTGTCGGTGCTGGCGGCCGCCGCGACCACCCCGCTCGCCGACCGCGTCGCGGCCCTGGGGCGGGGCTCGGGGCGCCGCGCGGCACTGCGCGGCACGGCGGTGGCGCTGGCCTTCCTCCTCCCGGCCCTGGGCGCGGCCGGCGGCTGGGCGGGCGCCCAGGCCGCCGAGCGCGCCCGCTGGGACGCCCTGCTCGCGGACGGCGGGGACTACCCGGGTGCCGCCGTCGGCCACGGCGCCGCGGCCCCGTCCGACCTGCCGGTCTACCCGCCCCCGGCGCTGGCGTCCGAGGACGCGCCCGCCACCTACGCCGACGGCTGCAACCAGACCACCATGGACTCCGAGGTCCTCGTCTGCGAGTACGGGTCCGCCGACCCCGAGCGCACGGTGGCGCTGGTGGGCGGGTCCCACGCCGCACACTGGTTCCCGGCCCTGGAGGCCATCGCCCTGGAGCGCGACTGGCAGGTGGTGAACATCGTCAAGGGCGCCTGCCTGTTCACCGACGCCCCGCAGACCTACAGGGGGAGCCGTACACCTCCTGCGCGGAGTGGAACCGGGGGGTGATGGCCGAGCTGCGGCGGCTGCGGCCCGACACGGTGTTCACCACGGGCACCACCACCAGCCTGGACACCTCCGCAGGGTTCGGGGAGGAGCAGGTGGTGGAGGGCTACGTGGAGCGCTGGCGCGAGCTGGGGGAGTGGGGGATCGAGGTGGTCGCGGTGCGCGACACCCCCCGCTTCGGGTTCGACGTGCCCGAGTGCCTGGCGGGCGCGGACCCGGACGACCCGCGGGCCTGCACCGTCGCCCGCTCGCACTCGCTGGCGCCGGTGTCCCCGCTGGAGGAGGCCGTGCTGCCCGCGAACGTGACGGCGCTGGACCTCACCGACCTCTTCTGCGGGCCGCAGGTGTGCCGGCCGGTCATCGGCAACGTGCTCGTGTACTGGGACTCGGGGCACATCGGCAGCACCTTCATGCGCACCCTCGCCCCGGAGCTGGAGCGCCGCTGGCTCCTCGCCGAACGCCGCTGACCCGCGGCCATGGTGGCCCCGGCCCGCGGGCCGGGGCCACCGCCTCCTGCTCGCGGCAGCCGAGACCGCCGCCGTCCCTGTCCGCCCGCGAGTCGGGGACGGTGACCGGCCCGTCCTCTCCGGCCCCCCGCACCGGTGCCCTCCCCGTCCCCGGGGAGGGCACCGGCCGCCCGGCCTCCTGGCAGGTGACCTGCACCGACGTGCCGCCGGCCGGGTCGCCCGGCGGTTCGGCCGCCCGGGCCAGCACGGACCGGGTGAACGCCACCACGGCCACCGCGGCGCTCACCGCCCCGGCGACGGCCCCCACCACGGTCCAGACGTACACCCGGTGCCCCTCACCCCCACCGGACGCCCGGCCTCCCCGCACCCCCCCGGCGCGGGGCCGGACTTGCGGCACCACGCCTGTGGATCCGATCCACCCGCACCGCTCCGGCTGAGGGCGCCGCCCGGCCGCCGGTGAACGTCCGCCGAACATAGGGGGTCCTGTCGGGGGCCGGGGTTCCTCTGCGCCCAGAAAAGCCCTCTTGTCTCCCCATTCCTCACGAGACCTCAAACCTCGCTTGTGTGGCCTGATTCGGACAGGAACCGTCTCTGTTCTCCTGCTCCGTCAAAGCTGCACCATGTGCACGCTGGAACGCGATTCTTGTGATCTGGGCCACTGTTCACATGTTCACTCGTGGTTGCTAATGTCCCGTTCCGTCCCAGGACGACCACTGCCGGTCGCACCCGGATGGTGCGGCACCCCTGCTCGGTGATCCCCCCTCGGTCCTGGGAGAGAAAGAGCCCCGCCATGTCCCGCCGTGCTCGGGCGTGGGGTGCCGCCGTACTGGCCCCCGTGCTCCTGCTGCCCGCCCTGTCCACGCCCGCCCACGCGGAGCAGGAACCCGAAAGCGCTCCGGCGGTGTCCGCCGGATACGCCTCGGACGCCTACGCCGACGACAGGGCCCTCCCGGTCCTCCACGGCGATCACAACAGGCCGCCCAAAGCCCCCACCGAGCTCTCGGACTCCCACGGCGGCGCCTGTTCCACCGACCCCGCCGCCCCGCGGCTGATCAACGAGACCGCGCCCACCCTCAACGCCCACGTCCGCGACCGCGACTCCGTCCCGGGCGCGCCGGAGAAGGTCAGGACCGAGTTCAGCTGGTCGGTCGACGGCTCGCAGGTCGGCAGCGCGGAGAGCCCGGCCACCGACGTCGCCGCCTGGCCATCGGGCTCCTTCCAGTCCGCCGAGGCCGCCGACCTGCCCGAGGGCGTACTGATCACCTACCGGGCGCGTGCCCACGACGGTACCTCGTGGTCGGGCTGGTCCCAGGAGTGCCACCTGATGGTCAACACCTCCCGTCCCTCGCGGGGGCCGGAGGTGACCTCCACCGACTACCCGTCCGACGAAATGGCCTACGGCTCCCCCGGCAGGCCGGGCGAGTTCACCTTCAGCGGTAACGGTGACGAGACCGCCCGGGAGTACCACTACGGGTTCAACGACGACTCCTGCACCACCAAGGTCACTCCGGCCACGCCGGGCGGCGAGGTCACGGTGACCCTCACCCCCGGCAGGGAAGGACCCAACTGGATCTACGCCCGTACGGTGGACGCCTTCGGCAACTCCTCCGACTGCGTGCCGGCCTACTCCTTCTCGGTGGCCTCGCTCAGCTGGCCGGTCGTCCACCTCGAGTTCAACGAGGGGCAGGGGAACCGGGCCGTTGACCTCCTCGATCCCGACCGGGGGGCGACCCTCTCCGAGGGCGTCGACTGGGTGCACGGGCGCATCGGTGCCACCGAGAACCCCAACACGAACCCCATGCCGCGCATGACCGGCACCGCTGTGCACACCGGCGGTACTCCGGGCTCCCACGACGAGATCACCGCCGACCACCCCGCCGTGGACACCTCCGGCACGTTCTCGGTGTCGGCCTGGGTGAACCTGGACAGTGCCGACGCCGACCACACGGCGGTGGCCCAGGAAGGGAGCTCGCAGAGCGCCTTCCATCTCGGTTACCAGGGTGACAGCGGTCGGTGGGTGTTCACGATGGCGCCGGAGGACGAGCACTGGGACGGGTCGAGCCCGTGGGCGGCGGCCGTGTCCGCGGAGCCGGCCGAGACCGGTGTGTGGACCCATCTGCTCGGCACTTTCGATTCCGTGACCGGGGAGCTCACCCTGTACGTCGACGGTGTCGAGCAGGGCGGGGCCACCCACACCGGCGCGTGGAACGCGACCGGACCGCTGACCGTGGGGCGCGGCCTGTTCCAGGGCACCGACGACTTCCACTGGCCGGGGTCCATCGACGACGTTCGCGTGTGGAACCGCATGGTCCAGGACGAGCCGGTGAGAGAGCGCGAGTTCGGCAACGAGGTATGGCGCCTGGCGAACCGCCCTGTCGCCCCCCAGGGGCGTTGGCTTCTGGACGAGTACGACGGCACCGCGGTGGCGGACGGCACCGACCACGGGCTGGACGCCGTCCTGCACGGTGATCCGCTCACCGCCTGGAATTTCGCGGAGAACCATTTCACCGATTCGCCCGGCGTGCGTCTCAACGGGCAGGACGAGTACATCGAGACCCTGGGGCCCGCCCTGCGCACCGACCGCAGCTTCAGCGTCGCCGCCTGGGTGAGCCTGGAGGAGACGGCCAGGGGTTCGCAGGCCACCGCCGTCAGCCAGACCGGTCGGTCCCAGAGCGCATTCCACCTGGGCTACCAGGGATCCAACGATCGTTGGTCCTTTGAATTCTCATCCCAGGACGACTCGACTCCCGGCTCCGAAGGAACCGCCGTCTACTCGACCAGCCCGGTCCGGTCGGGGGAATGGACCCACCTGGCGGGCGTCTATGACCACACCCGCAAGGAGATGGTCCTGTACGTCAACGGCATCGAAGAGGCCCGGCTGGGCGTGGACCACGCCTGGCACGCCGAGGGCGGGCTGCGCATCGGTGGAGCCCTGAACCAAGGTGCGAACGGTCACCACTGGTCGGGTGACATCGACGATGTCCACACCTACCAGGGTGTCCTGCGCCCGGTGGACATCGCCATAGTCAGTACCGGCCTGTTCCCCAACATCCAGGTGTGAGTGCTCGTCGTCCGCACGCACGTGTGCATCCGCCCCCCGCGCTCTTGCGACGCGGGGGGCGGATGGGCCTCGGTCACTGTGCGCTTTCGGTGAGGACGGCCTCAGCGTTGCGCGCGTAGGCCGTGTTCGCGTCGCGGATGGTCTCCAGCTCCGCGGCGTGGTCCTCGACCATCTCCCGCTGGATCTCGCCCTCGGCGGCGATCCAGGTGTCCAGCAGACCGGTCTGGTACTTGCATGCGACGTCGGTGACGGCGGTCGCCCGCTCGGCCTCGTTGGCCTCCGGGGCGTCGAGGTTCCAGCGCCGGTCCTCCATCGCCGACCACACGTCGGGGTAGGAGTGGCCCCGGTCGGCCATGCAGGAGCTCCACGCCTCCATCGCCGCCACGACGTCGGGATGCCGCTCCGACCGCTCCAGCGACTCCCAGTCGAGCTGCGTGAAGAGCTCGTAGTCGGCACCCTCGTCGGCTCCGCGGGACAGCTCCCGGACGGCGAGGCCGAGGCAGCCGGACCCCTCGTTCTTCGGTCCGTTCCCCGTCGCCGCGGTGTCGGCGGCGTCCGCGCCGGCCGCCGCTTCCCCTTCGCCGAGTCCCTCGTAGGCCGTGGCTGCCTCCGCGTCCTCCAGCAGCTCCGTGCGCTCCTCGGCGACGCGCTCGTCCTCCGGGGACGGCGTCCAGTGGTAGCCGAGCTCCTCGGCCACGTCCGGGTCGACCACTCCGTAGCGGCGCCGGTGGGGACGCTGGGTCTCGGCGGCCGGTGCCGCCTCCTCCGCCACCGGCCAGTCGAAGCCCGCCTCCTCCATGCAGGTGTCGACCAGCAGGTCCTGCGCGCGGAAGTAGTCGGCCTCCTCCCGGGAGTCCAGCCGGTAGTCGTCCATGGGGAGCTCGATGACGAGTGCGGCGGCCTGTTCTTCGATGCTGACACCATCGGCGGCCGACACTCCGCAGGCCGTCGCCGCGGTGAGGGCGGCGACCGCCGCGAGGAAGGGGATGGGGTCGCGGGGGCGGTTGCCCGAGGAGGTCATGCTGCGCTTCACCTTCGGTCGGAGGGTCGTTCGCGCGGGGCGGGCGCCGCGTGCGTCCACGGCACCCGACCCGCCCGGGCCGTCTCAGGACCCGACGCGCTCAGGGCCCGGCGCGCCCGGCGGTGCTAGCAACGGCGCGCGTGCGCGCTGGCCCGGTTGTCGCCGATGCTGTTGTTGGCGAGGTAGCCGTCCTCCGCGCCCGGGGCGAAGGAGGAGTTGGCGCCGCCGTAGCCGACGTGCTGGTAGAGGACGACCCGGCACGTCATCCGGTTCCGGACGGAGCTGGCCTCGTTGTCCAGGACGTCGTTGGTGAAGTCCCCGGCGGTGGCGTTGTACCAGCGGTTGTTGTTGTAGTCGCTGTCGTTGCCGGTCCACTGGTAGACGTTGTTGGTGTTGCCCCTGTTGAAGTCGTTGTTCTCGTAGAGGCAGAACTCACCGCTCGCGCACGTGCCGTTCACCGCCGCCGCGGCGGGCCCGGCGGCGAAGCCGAGGGCGCCGAGCGTGATGGCCGCGGCGAACCCGATCTTGGCGAACTTTCCGGTCATGGGGATCTCCCGGTTGTCGATGGGGTGATGTCGGCGGTCGGATCCGCGGGCGGCCGCCACCCAGAAGCATCGCCGAGCCGGGCCCCGGTGTCGTTGGCGTTCCGTGACCGGATTCTTGACGGAGAGTGCACCGTGCGACCGCGGTGGGTGCGCGGGACGGGGGCGCACCGCTTCGGCGGCCGGATGCCGGTCTGAGAGGGAATCCGCTGCGCGGGGGTCCCGGATGTGCGGATCCGGATCCGCGTCCGTGGGCACCGAGCAGAGGGCCGCACCGCCGCGTCGGCCGCCCGCGCCCCGAACCCGCACCGGCCCGAAGGGCGATAACGGAAGGGGCCTGCGATGAAAGGCCACCGAAAGCACAGTCAGTGATCCTGCGCATTCGATGAGACATCGGAGGAGCCCTGTCAGCGGGCAGCCGAGCGCCAAGGACGGACACGGTGAACGTATTCGAGTTCGACACCGACGACCTGCCCACCACGGAACGCTTCGACGCGTGGCGCCACCACATGGCCCGGGCACCGACACCGATGGATGCGACCAGCGACCGGGTCGCTGACTTCCGGGTGTACCAGCGCGACCTGCACCTGGACACGGTGCGCGTGTGGAAGATGGGGTTCCGTGCGCTGACCGTCCGCCGGACGCCGCGGCTGATCAGATGCTCGGATCCGGAGGCGTACAACATCTGCCTGCTCCAGAGCGGCTCGCTGAACTGCGGCTCGGACGGGCGGCAGGAGACCTGTGGCCCGGACGACATACACGTCAACGACTCCTCCAGTCCTTTCGACCTCCAGGCGCCGGGTGGCGGGGAACCCGTCACTCTCGTCGGGGTGGAGATCCCCAAGAAACTGCTGTTCCTGCCCCGGCGGCAGGCCGACCGGATGGCCGGCCTCCGACTGCCGGGACACGAGGGGATCGGGGCCCTCCTCGGCGGTTTCCTGACCCGGCTGACCGAGACCCCCGAGGCCTTCTCGGACTCCGACGGACCCCGGCTGGCGCTGACCCTGAGCGACCTGGTGTCGGCGCTGTTCGCCCACACCCTGGAGGCCGGGAACGCCCTCGTGACGGAGAGCCGCGGGCGGACCCTGTCGCTGCGTATCCGGGCGTTCATCCACGAGCACCTGCACGAGCCGGAGCTGACGCCGGGCGCCGTCGCCGCGGCGCACCACATCTCCGTCGGCTACCTGCACCGGCTCTTCCAGGAGGACGATGTCACGGTCTCCGCCTGGATCCGGGAACAGCGGTTGGAACGCGCCCGCCGCGACCTGGCCGATCCCGCGCTGTCCGCGGTGCCGATCCGCCTCATCGCGGAACGCTGGGGCTTCAGCCATCCGGCCGTGTTCAGCCGGGCCTTCCGGGCCGCCCACGGGATCGCTCCGAGGGACTACCGGCGCCGCTGCCACGACCAGGAGGGGGCGTAGCCCGGTCCTCGTCCCGTGTGCCCGCCGCCCGCAGAGAAGCCCGGCTTCTCCGGCTCCTTCAGCGGTCGGCGGCGAGCGGCTTCGGCGGCCCGGCGGTCCCGCTGGACAGGAAGGACAGGGCGGTGTCTCCGGTTCGGCGGTGCCCGGGGCGGCGCCGGGCGCGCACGGCGCGCTGAGGTTCACCTGCCGGGCCCGGGGCGCCGGGACCGAGCACCAGGACGGCGCCCGGACGAGGGCCTACCCGGGGAAGCCGAGGGTGAGCTGTTCGGGGCGGTGGTCGCGGGGGGTCTCGGCGGATCTTCCCGGGGCCTGCGTGCGGCGGGCGGACCCCGGGCGGTTCAGACCGTGGCGTTCGGCGAGCTCGCGCACGGCCGCGGTGACGATCCGCTGGTAGGAGTCGGGTGTGTAGGAGCCCCGGCCGTACAGCCTGCCGTACAGCGGCAGCAGCCGCGGGTGCTCGCGGGCGAGCCAGGCCCGGTACCACTCGCGGGCGCCCGGCCTCAGGTGCAGCACGATCGGGGTGACGCGGGTGGCCCCCGCCTCGGCGATGGCGGTCACGGTCTCCTCGATCTGCTCGGCCGAGTCGGTCAGGCCGGGCAGGATCGGGGCCATCAGCACCGAGCACTCCAGGCCGCGTTCGGCCAGGCGGCGCACCACGTCCAGGCGCGCCCGCGGGCTCGGGGTCCCCGGCTCCACCGTGCGCCACACGGCCTCGTCCACGGAGCCCACCGAGACCGCCATGCCGACCTCGGTGACCCGGGCCGCCTGTTCGAGCAGGTCCAGGTCGCGCAGGACCAGGGTGCCCTTGGTGAGGATCGAGAAGGGGTTGGCGGCGTCGCGCAGGGCGGCGATGATCTGCGGCATGAGCCGGTAACGGCCCTCGGCGCGCTGGTAGGGGTCGGTGTTGGTGCCCATCGCGATGTGCTCCCCGCGCCAGGAGGGGCGGGCGAGCTCGGCGCGCAGCCGTTCGCCGGCGTTGACCTTGACGACGATGCGGGTGTCGAAATCGTGGCCGCTGTCCAGGTCCAGGTACTCGTGGGTGCGCCGGGCGAAGCAGTACACGCAGGCGTGCGAACAGCCGCGGTAGGGGTTCACGCTCCAGCGGAACAGGGGGGAGTCGCCGGGGACCCGGTTGATGATGGACCGGGCCCGGACCTCGATCGCGACGGGTTCGCCGTCCTGCCCCGCCCGTACCGGCCCGGGCCCGGCCGTGTGCAGCCCCGCCCGCCCGGTGCCCCGGACCGGGGGCGGCGTGTGGTCGAACAGCGCGGTCTGTTCGACGGTGGTGGTTCCCTCTCTCAGGTTCTCCCAGCGCATGCCTGTGATTCGAACATGTTTTCGAACAGCTGTCGAGTGGTTCGAACACCGGACGGGGCGTTCGGACGGGTCGGCGTCGACGCGGCGCGGACCGGTTTCCCAGAGGCGGCAGGGGTTTTTGAGGGTGCGGGCCGACGTCCCGGGAGGGGGAAAATCGTGCCGGTGGGCCGGGGGAGGGGCAGGGGCCGCCGGGGAACCCCGTTCCCGTCGGCCCCGGCTCCGTGTACTCCGCGTGCCCGGCGGGGTCACAGACCGGCGGCGGCGAGGATGCGGTACATCCGGTCCAGGGGCAGGGCGGGGTTGGCGGCGGCGTTGTCGGCGACGTTGTGGTCGGGATCGGAGAGCAGCCGGTCCAGCAGCGCGTCCGTGACGTTGGGGTGCTCGGCCACCCCGCTGCACAGGGAGGGGTCGGCGGCGAGCCGTTCGAGGTCCCGCGCGGGGAGCTCCGGATCGTGCAGGGCCAGGCGGCGCACTCGCGGATCCGGGTCGTCGACGAACGTGCGCAGTGCGTGCCGGGGGAAGTTGGGGTGGTCCACGAGCAATGGCCGGGGGCGGCGGGCATCGCCGTGTTCGCGTACCAGGCGTTCCAGGACGTCCGGCGGTGTGTCCGGGCGGCGGGCGGCGATGCGGCGGACCTGGGGGTCGGGGTCGTCGTCCAGCCGACGCCAGGCCTCTTCGGGAAGGTCGTTGCAGGAGGCCAGGGCGCGCCGGAACACCGTGTGCGGGCAGTCGAGGTAGGCCAGCCGCTCGTCGAGAGGGGCCTCGCGCAGCCAGTCGGGCTCGGCGGGGTACCAGTACAGGGCTACCTCCGCCTCGACGCTCCCGTTCGCGTACTCGGCCTCGAGGAGCGCGTACAGCCGGTCCCGGGTCGCGGCGTCCACGTGGCGGCTCAGCGCCGCCGCGATCCGCACGTGCGGGTGGTCGACGTCCGCCAGCCGGGCGACCATCTCCGCGGAGAGGTGGGGGTTGTCGGCGACGGCCGTGAGGACCTCCTCGTCTCCGCTGCTCACCAGCCGCTCGAACTGCTCCGCCGTGAGCGGGACGCTGCGGGCCGCGTTGGCGCGCACGGCGGGGTCGGCGAGGCAGCGCTCCCACCATTCGGGCGGGATGCCGGGCCGCTCGTGCCGGGTGGCGGCCGTCCGGACCCGGGGGTCGGGATCGGCGAGCAGTTCGGCCTGCACGGCCGGAGGGCGGTCGTGCCAGAGGTCCGCGATGGCGGCGCGCAGGTTCGGGTCCTCCGCGCGGGCGAACGCGTCGAGGGGACGGGCGTAGACCCGTTCCAGGTCGTCGAGGCCGAGCGGCACCCCGCGCTCCACCATGTCGCGGACGAAGTCCGGGTACGCGTCACGGATCTCGGGGTCGGGGTGTTCTGCGACCCTCCGGCGCATCTCCGGGGAGACCCGGTCCCCGTACAGGGTCACCGAGCTCCGGCGGTCGCCGTGCGTCAGCAGGGCTTCGACGACGGCGTCCTCCAGCCGCCCGGGGCGCCGGGTCAGGCCGCTTCTGCCGGCCCGGTGCGCGGCCAGGCGCACCAGGACGTCCCGGGGCGCCGCGGGATTCCGCCCGAGTCCGGACAGCTGCGGGTGCGCGAGGCTTGTCATGGGGCCAACCTGGCCGGGCCGTTCCGGCCGGGGCTGCCGTCCTTTTCCACCGCCGGTGCCGGGGACGGGGGCCGTCAGGCGGCCTCCAGGACGAAGAACAGGAAGACCGGGCTGGTGGACAGGACGCGGAAGTCGTCGGGGAACAGTTCGCGGGCGGCCGGGTCGGGCAGCGGTTCGCTGATGGCGGAGATGCGGAAGCCGGCCGCGGTGAAGGCGTCCGTCATGGCGTGCAGCGGCCGGTTCCAGAAGCCCATGGCCGCGGTCAGGCCGCCCATGGTCCGCTCCTCGGTCCAGTGGTGGGTCGCGAAGTAGTCGGTCTTCTTCCCGGCCGCCCGCTGGACGGCATGGACGGCGAAGGGGTGGTCGACGGACACGATCAGTCGGCCTCCGGCCGTCAGCACGCGCCGGAACTCGGCCGGTGTCGGGCCCCAGTCCCGGAGGTGGTGCAGCACCAGCGACGCCACGACGTCGTCGAACGCGCCGTCGGGAAAGGGGAGCGGGTCGCGCAGGTCCGCCACCCGCAGGTCCGCCTCCCCGCCCAGCCTCCGCTCGGCCAACGTGAGCATCCCGGGGCTGAGGTCGATGCCGCTCACGAGGGCGCCCCGGTCGCGCAGCGCGGCGAACAGCGGGCCGGAACCGCAGCCGGCGTCGAGGACCCGGCGGTCGGCGGCGTCCCCGGCCAGGGCCAGGATCGCGGGCCGTTCGTGGTAGGCGTTCATGATGCTGGACGCGTTCTCGGAGTCGTAGCCCGCGGCCAGGTGGTCGTGGTCGTTCATCCGGGTCGGGCGGGAGAGGGCGCGGCGTGGGCTTCGGGCGGGTCCGGCATACCGGGCATCCTCGCCCACCCGGACGGCGCGGCACAACGCGGCTCCGGCACCGTGTGTCCGCTCCCGTGCCGCCGGGCCCGCGACGGCGCCCGGCCGCTCCGCTCCGCGCGCCCGCGCCCGTGGGCGGGTGTCACCGGCCGTCGGCTGTCGGCGGATCGGAGGTTCTGCTACAGTCATGACCACTGTAAGTGAAGTACTTTGGTTGGAGTGATTTCATGCGTGAACTCGTCTACTACGCCGCCGTCTCCCTCGACGGGCGCATCGCCGGACCCGCGGGCGAGTTCGACTTCTTCTTCGCCCCGCTGGCCGATGAGGAGCGCTCGGCCGCCTACAACGCCTGGGTCGACGCCCACTATCCCGAGGCCACCCCCACCGCCGGCCGCGCGACATCCGGACTGGCCGACGCCCCCAACGTCCGCTTCGACACGGTGGTCATGGGACTGGGCACCTACCGGGCCGCCTACGACCACGGCATCGAGAGCCCCTACGCCCACCTGCGCCAGTACGTGCTCTCCACGACCCTGGGGCCGGTCTCGGCCCCGGAGGTCACCGTCGTGGACCGCGACCCCGTCGGCCTGGTGCGGGTGCTCAAGGAGGAGGACTCCGACCTGGACATCTGGCTGTGCGGCGGTGGGAGGCTCGCGGGCGCCCTGCTGCCGGAGATCGACCGCCTGGTGCTCAAGAGCTACCCGGTGCTGGCCGGGGCGGGCGTCCCCCTGGTCGAGGGCGGGTTCGATCCGGGGCTGTTCACCGTCGTGGACCGGCAGGCGTTCGACAACGGGGTGACCGTCACCGAATACGCCCGCGCGTGAACCGGGGCGGCCCGGGTGCGGCCGCCACGACTGCGACCCGCGCCACCACCGCCTCCGGCAGGGCGTGGCCGCGCCGGGCGGCGGTCGGTCAGCCCCTCTCCTCGCGGACGTCCCTCCCCTGCTCGGCGAACGCCTTGAAGTCCTCCATGTGCCGCTGCGACTGCTTGTGGAAGGCACCGGGCATGAGGAGCGCCACCAGCCGCATCAGCAGGCCGCTGAACCGGTACTCGCTCTCGCTCTCGCTCTCCCAGAGCGTCTTCTCCGGGCCGGCCTCGGTCAGCGAATCGCGCACGACGCTCCACATGCCCGCGCCGACGATCTCGCGGTCGAAGTGGACGACGGTCCCCTCGGGGATCGCGTGCAGGTCCGCCGGCTCCCGGCGGGTGATCGTCTCGACGCATTCGAGTTCCTGCTTCCCCGACCGCATCACGACCCGAGACTCGGTGCCGAGCTCTCCGTGCACCCCGTTCAGCGGCTCGTGCACCACCAGGTCCCGCAGCCACATCGGCAGGTGCGCCGGGTCGGCCAGCAGCTGCGCCACCCTCTCCCGGGGCAGGGCGATCTCGATCGAGTTGGTGTACTTCACGGCGCGCGTTCCTTCCAGGTACCCGGCTGCGGCGGCGTGCCCCGGTTCACCACCGGCGGTCCGGTGGGCCCGTCCCCGGGCCGGGGACGGCCGCTCGCGGCGGAACGCGGAGGGGCCACGACGTCCCATGATGCCCTCCCGGGGTGACAGGAACCCGGAGCCCGGTGATCCGGCCCCCGGGAAACACAGGGGACACCGCACCGCTCCGAGGGGTCCGGTGCGGGGCGGCGTCCGGTCAGGGGCGGTCGCGGGGCAGCACGCCCAGGAAGGTCGCGTTCAGGGCCAGCCTGAGGGAGTCCTCCAGGCCCAGGTGAAAGCGGGCCAGGTCGGGCTCGGCCCGGTAGGCCGCCCGGAGGCCGGGCGGGTGAGCGCTGTACGCCGAGAACGTACCGGCCATGGCCATGGTCTGCAGACGAACAGGGCCGCGCTCTCGCCCAGCTCCGGCAGGTGCTTCCGGACCAGGGCGGCCATGGTGGCCAGGCGGTCCAGGGAGGCGCGCTTGTAGCGCGCCACAACCTCGACGGAGACGTTGTGCTCCAGGACGGCGGCCTGGGCGCCGAAGAGGCCGCACAGCACCACCCGGCCGGACAGCGAGCGGCTGAGGACCCCGGCCACCGCCGTCGTCCGGTCGGCCATGGGCAGGTCCCCGTCGACGCCGGCGGCCGGCTCCCCGGCCGCTCCCGCAGGCAGCGGTCGAGCAGTTCGAGCAGCACCGCCTCACGGGACCCGAAGTAGGGCAGCACGTTCGGCTCGGCCAGGCCCACCCGGCGGCCGAGCTCGTTCAGGGTGACCGCGGCGACGGGTATCTCGTCCGGCATCGCCGAAGCGGTGTCGAGGATCGCCGGTGACCTGCTCGCCGACCCGTCCGGATCCTCCGACCGGAACACCCGGGCCGCCGGAGCCTCCGGTGCATCCGCCCGCCGGGAACAGGCCTACACCGGCCCGAGCGACCGGACGGACACCGGCCCCGACCGGATCGCCGGAGCCCTGGTCCGCCCCTGCCTGGACCTCGTCCCCCGGCCGCGCCCGGCGGAGCCGGAGGACTACCCGGCCGCGCCCCCGGCCACGGACCAGGGCGAGTTCGCCGAGCCGGCCGACCGGATCCTCGCCTACCTGGCTCTGAACCCGGGTGCCGGGGAGGTCTCCTGATGACCGGGGTCGCTGCGGGCGGTGTCCTTCCGGCACCGCCCGCGGCCGCGTCCCCCGGGGGCGCCCGTGTGCGACGCTCGCTTGCGGAAGGCCGCCGCTCGAAGGGGAGCCATGGGCGAGTCCGAGTTGTCGGTGGTGGGGCCCGCGCCGGCCGTCGCCGTCGTGGTGGCCGTCGCGGTCGCCGCCGGGGTGTCCGCGCTGGACAGCCTCGGCCACGGCCTCGCCGTGCTGCACGCCGGCGGCCGCGCGGTCCTCTGCAACCGGGCGCGGTCCTGCTCGCCCTGGCCGGGGTGCTCCGGAACGGCGGCGCCGACCTCGCCCTCGCCCCGGTGGCGGATCCGGCGCCCTACGACCGGGCGCTGGCGGGGGTCCGCGTTCAGCGGCGAACGTCGGGCAAGGCCCGGGTGTCCGTTGACGGCGGAGTCCTGGTGGTCGAGGGCGGCCCCGAGTCCCTCGCCGTCCTGGCCGAGAACGTCGAAGGCTTCGCGGCCGAGGAGGGCGACCCCTGTCACCACCTCCACATCGATTACCTCCCCGGGCACTTCTACCTGGCCGAGGGCTCGGCGCCGCTCGTCGTGGGCTGGGGTGCGGGCGCCTCCCCGGACACCTGAGCCGCCCGGGGCCCGTCCGGCCACCGCTACCCCGAGCAGGGCCCGGCGCCCGCGGTGTCGTTCGGCCGGACCTCCGCGGACACCCGGGGCGCCCGAGGCCCTCCGGGCGCCCGCCCCGACCGGTCGGCCAGCACTCCCGCGAGCACGACCACCGCGACACCGGCCAGCGGCACCACCATCAATCCCGCCCGCAGCGACGTCGCGTCCGCGATGGCGCCCACCACCGGGGGCGAGCACAGGAACCCCACCCGCATCAGCCAGCTCACCAACGCCAGCCCCGTCCCCGGACGCAGCCCGCGCAGCTCGTCGGCGGCGTGCATGGCCGAGGGGATGAGCGTGGCCACGCCGAACCCCGCGGCCGCGAAGCCGAGGACGGTCCCCGGAACGCTCGGGAACAGCAGCGCCGCGCCCAGTCCCAGCACGGTGATCGCCCCGCCCGCCCGTGCCACCGCGCGCTGCCCGAACCGGTCGGTGAGCCCGTCGCCCGCCAGGCGGCCGACGAACTGCGCCCCCACCAGGGCGATGTAGCCGAACGCCGCCAGCGACACCGGCGCCCCCAGGTGGTCGGACAGGTACACCGCGCCCCAGGTGCTGCCCGCGTCCTCCACCATGATCCCCGCGATGGAGATGACCGCCAGTGCCGCCAGGACCGCGTACTTCGTCCAGGCCGCGCCGCTCGCGCCGGGCCGGGGCTCGGGCTCCGCCTGCGCGGCCTCCTCGCGGTCCGGGCCCGGCAGGGTCCACCGGTACGCCGTGAGCGCCACCGCCGACAGCAGCACCGCCGCGACCGCCAGGTGGACGCCCGGGGACACCCCCAGCCCCGTGGCCGCCGCCCCCATCAGCCCGCCGGTCACCGCGCCCACGCTCCACAGCGCGTGGAACGAGTTGAGCACCGACCGCCGGTAGAGCCGCTGCACCCGCAGCCCGTGCGCGTTCTGGGCCACGTCCACGACCGCGTCGAACGCCCCCGCCAGGAGCAGGGCGCCCGCCAGCGCCGCCCACGTCGGTCCCACCGCCGCGCCGAGCATGCACAGCGCCGTCAGCACCGTTCCGAACGCCGCCACCCGGGCCGACCGGAACCGGCGGATGACCGGCCCCGCCGCCATGCCCGCGACCAGCGCACCGGCCGGGAAGGCGGCGATGGCCAGCCCGTACTGGGTGTTGCCCAGCTCCAGCGCCGCCTTGATCTCGGGGTAGCGGGGGACGAGGTTGGCGTAGAGGGCGCCGTTGGTGAGGAACAGCAGGGACACCGCGGCGCGGGCGCGGCGGACGCCGCGGTCCGCGGGCGCGCGCCCCGCGGGGGCCGGGGCGGGGGCGGCGGGGGAGTCCGGCGCGGTCATGGCGATTCCTCCAGGGCGGACGGCCGAGGCGTACGACCGTACACCCGGCGCGTACGATCGTACACTCCCGGGGATCCGCAAGAATGGCCCCGGTGGACCGCGGCGGAGAGGGGCGAGGGTGGCGACCGGACGGGTGGACCCCGAGCGCAGGGGGCGCATCATCGACGCCGCAACCGACCTCATCGCCGAGGAGGGCGTCGCCGGGACCTCCCACCGCAAGGTCGCGGCCCGGGCCGGGGTCCCGCTGGGCTCGATGACCTACCACTTCGCGGGCATGGACGAGCTGCTGCGCGAGGTCTTCTCCCGCTTCGCCCAGGAGCTCAGCCTCCGGTTCGAGCGCCGCCTGGTCGAGGCGAAGACCCCGGATGAGGCGCGCGAGGCCGTCACCGCCCTGGTCCACGACGAGCTGATGGCCTCCCCGCGCGAGCTCGTCCTCACCCACGAGCTGTACACCCTGGCCGCCCGCCGTCCCGCCTACCGGGAGCTCACCCGGGCGTGGATGCTCCGCAGCCGGCGCGCCCTGGAGCGGCACTTCGACCCGCTGACCGCCCGCCAGGTGGACGCGCTCATCGAGGGTCTGACCATCCACCGCGCCCTGGAGCTGGAGCCCCACGACCGCGCCCTGACCGCGGACGCAGTGGCCCGCATCACCACCGTCCCCGGGGCCGGCTGAGGGTGTCGCTCCCCGGTCCGCGGCGGCCGCTCGGGTAGAGAAAGGGAGAACGCCGCAGGTGGGCGGCGCACTCTTTCGTCCGCCGAGAGGAATCCATGGGTCATCTTCCCGACAAGGTCGCTCCCGGTGTCTTCCGCCTCGGCGACGAGGTGGTCAACTTCTACCTGGTGGACACCCACGAGGGCCTGGTCCTGGTCGACGCGGGCCTGCCCACGCACAGCTCCGCCTTCCTGGACGCGGTGTCCCGGCTGGAGGGGCGGCTGCGGGCGATCCTGCTCACCCACGGCCACCCCGACCACATCGGCCTGGCCGCCCGCGCCATGGACCACTCCCGGACCGCGGTGTGGATCCACGAGGCCGACGCGCCGCTGCTCGGCGGCGGCCCCGCCCAGGCGATAGTGCACGCTCCGCCCGAGCGCTCGATGCTGCCCTACCTGCTGCGCCGGCCCAGGGCCGCACGGCTGCTCGCCCACCTGGAGGGGTCGGGGGCGTTCAACGCGCCGCCGGTGCCCGAGTACTCCACCTTCGTGCACGGGCAGGTCCTGGAGGAGGTGCCCGGGGCCCCGCGGGTGGTCGGGGTGCCGGGGCACACCCCCGGCAGTGCAGCGTTCGTCTGGCCCGACCGCGGCGTGGTGTTCACCGGGGACGCGCTGGTCACCTACGACCCCACCACCGGCCGCCGGGGCCCGACCACGGTCAGCCGGATGTCCACGCACCAGGGGGACCGGGCGCTGGCCTCCCTGGGGCGCATCGCGGAGCTGGGGGAGGAGGCGGTGGTGCTGCCCGGCCACGGCGACCCCTTCACCGGCGGTCCGCGCGCGGCGGCCGAGCAGGCGCTCGAGCGGGGGATCCAGTAGGGGATGGGCGGGAGGACGCGGACCGGGGAGGTGCCCGCGGCCGGGATCGCGCCGGCGGAGCACTCCGGTGTCGGGAGGGGCCCGCCGGGGGAGAGAGGGGCCGGGCGGACCCCCATCGGAACCCGGGAGAACCGCGGGGCCCGGACTGCTGTCCACTACGGGTGGACGGAGAACACATGACCTATTGACTTTCGATATGAACCTATCGAGAATCAATGCATGCACAGCTACATCACCCTGGTCCTGCGCGCCGCTGTCGCCCTGGCGATCCTCGTCGGCCTCTTCGGTCAGGCCGTCGTCATCCCGGGCGCCGCCGCCGAGGAGGTCGCGCGCTTCCCTCCCTACGCCCCCTTCGAGCTCCCCTACGTGGTCCTGGCGATCCTCGGCGTCGCCTGCGTGCAGGTCGCCCTGGTCGCGGTGTGGGCGCTGCTCGCGATGGTCGAACGCGACGCGATCTTCACCCCCAGGGCCTTCCGCTGGCTGGACGTCATCATCGGCGCCACCCTCGCGGCGTCCCTGCTCACCGGCGGGGTCACCGTGCACCTGCTGTTCGCCGACATCCCCTCGCCCGCCGACGGCATGGAGCTGATCGGCGCCCTGGGCGCCGCCTTCACCATCACAGCCGGAGGCGTCGCCTTCGCCCTGCTGCTCGTCCTTTTGCGCGGCCTGCTGCGCAAGGCCACCGAGCTCCAGTCCGAGATGTCGGAGGTCGTCTGACCCGGCCCGCACGGCCCGGCCCACACTCCGCCCCGGCCCTCCCCGTCAGCGCACCCGTGGCCCCGCACCCCGCCCGTCCTGCGCCGTTCTTCCCGCCCGTCCGCCGTGTTCCGCGTGCTCTGCCGCCCCGGCCCACCTCGCACACCCGGCCTGTGCGGCGCACCGGTCCGGACGGGCTCCGGGTCCGGTCCCTCCGCCCGCCCGTCGGCTCCCCGGCGCCGTCCACCGGGCCCCGCGGCCGGAGGGGACAGAACACGGCGGCCGTGCTCCGGATCCCCGGAACACGGCCGCCCTCGACCGGATCAGTCCTTCCGGCGCGGCTCCTGGTTGAGGCCGTCGGCGGCCCGCTCGTTGAGCACCGCGGCCGTCCGCACCGCTTCGTTGACCAGGCCGGCGTCCGCCTCGGCGCCCCGCATCTCCCGGGGCTCCTCCGGCGGGCCCGGCAGGATCCCGGCCATGACCCGCATGAGCCGCTGCACCAGGGACGGGCACAGCCCCCGCGCCGCGACGACCGCCGCGGCCAGCGGCGTGATCACCAGGTACGGGCGCCCCCGCGCGGCCGCCTCCACGATCCTGCGTGCGGCGTGCCCGGCGTCCGACGACACCAGCGGCAGCCCGGCGCCCAGGGCGAACCAGCTGTACTCGCGCTCGGCGTTCCCCGAGAACACCGCCGCCCGGTGCGAACCCGTGCGCATCAGCCCCGGCACCACCGTGGTGACCCGCACCCCCCGGCGAGCCAGCTCGGCGCCCAGCCCCTCCGACAGGGCGACCTCGGCGAACTTGGCACAGGAGTAGGGCAGCAGGTGCGGAACACTGAGGTGCCCGCCGATCGACGTGATGGTCACCAGCGAACCGCCGGTCCGCGACAGCGGCCCGACCGCGGCCCGGGAGATGCGCAGCGGCGCCCAGAACATCGTCTCCATCGCCTCGCGGAAGTGCTCCTCCGTGAGCACCTCCTGAGGCCCGACCTGGATGATGCCGGCGTTGTTGACGACGAAGTCCAGGTGGCCGAAGGCCGCCTCGGCCTTCTCCACCAGGCGCTCGGCCTCCCCGGGGTCGCGCACGTCGCACGGGAACCCGCGTGCCGGAATGCCGCGCGCCTCCAGGTCGGCCACGGCCCGGTCCAGCTCGTCGGCGTCGCGCGCGCAGACCACCACGGACGCGCCGCGCTCACCGAACTCCCGGGCCATCGCCAGGCCGAGTCCGCGGGAGCCGCCGGTGACCAGCGCGACCCTCCCGGTCAGCCGGGTGGTGTGCGGCCGCGGTGCCAGCGCCGCCGCACCGGTGCCCAGTGCGGCCCCCGCCACGGCCCAGGGCAGCACCCCGCCGCGTCGGCGCCGCCGCGCGGACCCGGGCCCGTCCCGGCGGAGCCGGGACACCGCCCGGGCCGCCAGGGCCGGGACCAGGACGGTCTTCGCCTTCGTCACCGGTCTCCTCCTTCGCGTCTCCTCCGTGTCCGCGCACCCCGCGCGGCCGGTCGTCCCCTACGGTGCGAACTCCCGCAGGTCCTCGGGCAGGGACCGCCGGACGCGGTCCATGACGTCCCCCGTGGTGGCGTCCTCCAGCACCTCGAACACGGCGCGGGCGCTGTGCGAGGCGTGCGCCGTGTCGCTGTGCGAGCGCTGCGCCACCCGGCTGAGGAACTCCTCGAGGTCGAAGTCCTCCGCGCCCGGGCCCAGCCCGGTCTCCTTGGTCACCCGGTGGATGTTCTCGCCGATCCCGCGCGGCAGCTGGGCGGCCAGTCCCTCGCCGAGGCCGGGGTCGATCCGTTCGGCGAGGGTCTCCAGCGTCGCCCGGGTCGCCTCCTCGGCGGCGCCTCGGCTGTGCAGTTGCGCCCGGGCCTGGACCTGACCGATGAAAGCGTCGTGCTGCACGGTCCTCCTCCTCTCGGAGCGGCTTGACCCTGGGGCGCTCACCCGCTCGGCCGCCGGCCCCCGCGTGGCTTGGTCGGCTGGGACGGGACCCCGTGCGGCGGCGGGTTGGTCACCGGCGCCTGCGTGTCGGTGCCCACCGGGGAGCCGCCCGAGGGCGGCCCGGGCCGCTCGGGCTGGAAGTCCTGGGAGCCGGACGAGGGCTCCGCGCCGTCCTCCAGGGACTGCAGCCGGTGGCGGAGCAGCTCCAGGACCGCGGTCCGGTGGGCGTGCTCCTCCTCGTAGCCGATGAGCTCGCGCACCTGCTCGGCGTCCAGGGACCTGATGCGGTGCTGGAGCGTACCGACCGGCATGCCCTCGTAGCCCTCGATCGGGGGTGCGTTCCTGTGCTGCATCGACCCTCACTCCCTCCCGTGTCCTGCTGAGTCGCGGTGTAGGGACGCGGCTACCCGGTACCCGACCCGGCCAAACAGTGCCCGGACCGGGGCGGACCGCGCGGAGGGTGCCGCGCGGTCGCCGGTCGCCGGGTGGTGCCGCCGCACCGGATGCCTGTCGGGAGCGGATCGCAGGGCGGGCATCCGTCCTGGGGCGGAGGGTGCGGAGGGCGCCGCGCGGCCGCCGGTTCCCGGGCGGTGCCGCCGCGCCGGGTTCCGGTCCGGAGCGGAACGCGCGGCTGGCGGGCCCGGCGCGGGCCGGGGCGAGGACGGATCCGACGGCGGACGCCCGGGGACCCGTGCCCGGGGACCCGGCGGGTGCCGCGCGGCCGGTCGGCAGGGGGCCGGACCGCCTCCGCCGCGGGCACGGCGGGGCGCACGGTCCCGGTCGGCGGGCCCCGGTCGGCGGGGCCCGGACGGCGGAGCGCCGCCCGGGTCGCCGACCCGTCCCACCGCGCTGCTCCCGGTCCCCCACGGCCCCGGGCACCCCTGCCCCCAGGGCACCCCGCCCCAGAACACCCCCGCCCCGCCGGGCACCTCCGGTCCCGGGGTCCCCGGCCCGCGGGCCCTCCCGGCCCCGGACACCGGGTCAGTCCGCGCGGTCGGACTCCCCGGCGTGCTCCCGGTAGGCCTGCGCCTGGAGGTCCCACAGCTCCCGGTACACGCCCCCCTGCCCCATCAGCTCGCCGTGCGTCCCGCGGGCGACGATCCGCCCCCGCTCCAGCACCACGATCAGGTCGGCCATCCGCACCGACGCCAGCCGGTGCGTGATGAGCACCACCGTCGCCCCCGTCCGCCCCGCGTGCGCGTGCAGCGAGGCGAAGAACCGGTGCTCGGCCCGGGCGTCCAGCGCCGAGGTCGGCTCGTCCGCGATCAGCAGCGGCACCGCCGCCCCGTCGTCGCCCCGGTGGAACCCCCGCGCCGCCGCCAGCCGCTGCCACTGCCCGCCCGAGGGCTCGTGCCCGTGCGCGAACCGCTTGTCCAGCAGCGTCTCCCACCCCAGCGGCAGGCCGGCCACCACCGTGTCCGCGTGCGAGGCCGCCGCCGCCCGCGCCAACCGCTCCGCGTCGCCCTCCGGGCCGCTCATCACCACGTTGCCGCGCGCCGTCATCGGCCAGTGCGTGTGGTCCTGGGCGATCACCGCGATCCGCGAGCGCAGGTCGTCGGCGTCCACTCCCGCCAGGTCGGTCCCGTCCCAGCACACCCGTCCGGAGTCGGGCGCGTACAGTCCCGACAGCAGCTTGGCCAGGGTGCTCTTGCCCGACCCGTTCTCCCCGACCAGCGCCACCGTCCGCCCCCGGGGCAGCACCAGGTCCACCTCCGACAGCGCCGGGCCCGGGTCGCCGCCCCCGTCCTCGCCGGCCGCCCGCGGGTAGGAGAACGTCACGCCCTCCAGCCGGATCTCCCCGAACCCGTCCGGTGCGGGCGCCGGCCCCGGGCGGGGGGTGCGGGCCCGGGCGGTCTCCTCCAGCTCCGCCAGGTCGGCGACGTACAGCCCCGCCTCGTACACCTGGTTCACCGAGGACAGGACGGTGCCCAGCGCCCCCTGCGCGACCCGCACCGCCACCACCGCCGCGCCGGCCGCCGCGATCGGCACCACCCCCTGGACCAGCAGCACCCCCAGCGCCGTGAACACCACGGCCGTGGCCGCCCCGCCCAGGGCCCCGCCCGCCACCCGGATGAGCGCCATCCGCGTGGCCAGCCGCAGCCGGGCCTGCAGCTCCCGGTCGGCGAACCGGTCGAACTCGGCGCGCAGCCGCGGACCCATCGTGTAGGAGCGCAGCTCGGCTGCGGTGCGCCGGTCGATCATCAGCTGCTGGAGCATGAACTTGCGGCGCATGATCCCGGTGAGCCTGAGCGTCAGCCGGTACCGCAGCCGGGCCGAGGCCGCCGAACTCCACCACTGCGGGACCATCGCCACCAGGATCAGCGGGAGCAGCACCGGGTGCAGTGCACCCAGCACGCCCGCGGCCGCCGCGATCCCCACCAGGCCGGTGAGCACGTCCACGCTGCTGCGGACCAGCACACCCGTCTGGTCGCAGCCGGTCGCGTACCCGCGGAACACGTGGTCGTTGAACGCGCTGTCGTCGAACGCGGCCACCTCCACCCCGGTGACCGCCTCGTTGAAGCGCCGCTCGGCGGCCAGCACCACCCGGGGTTCCAGCCGGGCCTGGGCGCGCCCGGCGAGCGCCCCGCAGCCGCCGCGGACGACCAGCGCCGCGGCCAGCAGGAGCAGGGAGGGCAGGGCCGCCTGCACCCGGTCGGGGGTGGGGGCGGCCGCGAACACCTCCTCCAGGACGGCGTTGGTCGCCACCAGGGCCCAGGCGGTGGCCGCGCCCATCCCCAGCCCGAACACGGCGGTGGCGGCCAGGTCACCGGGCCCGGCCCGCCACCCCGTGGCCAGGGCGCGGGCGACCAGGACGGGCATCCGGCGGGCCATCGCCCACCAGGTGGCCTCGCGGGCCCGGTCGTCGAGCATCCGGTGCCGGTAGGAGGCGAGGGCCTCGGGGTCGTCGTCGGAGTCCTCGTCACCGGACCCCCGCGCCTCCCCCTTCTCCTTCCGGCCGGGGACGTCGGCGTTTCCGGGGGAGGACGTCGGCGGGTCGGCGGTGGTGTCGCCGTCCGCGTCGTTCTCCGTGCCGTGGTCGGCGGTGGTGTCGGCGTCATGGGCGCGCAACGGGGATTCCTCTCCGTTTCCGTGGCGGGGACAGGCCGATCATGACGGTCCGGACCCGTTCTCAGGGAGGGGGCGACCGATTGCGGACCGACCGCATCCACCCGCGGGGCGTCCGCCGCCGCGCCCAGCGGGTCGGACCCGCGCGCCCGGCCGGGACCGGGCGCCGGGCCGGTGCCCGGTCCCGGCCGCGAAAGGGGCGATCCGAATCCGTGTTCGATGCGCCCGCCGGTGTCTCCCGTCGTCCACCGCACCGTCTGACGCCGACCGGCAAGAGGTGTCCCGAAGTTCGCTCCGTGGGCCTTTGGTCGCTTTTGGCCACTCTGGTGTCCCCTGGTGGGTCCGGTCCCGGTACGCCCCCGCGCGAAACGCGCCGACCACGCAGAACCCGCACTCTCCCCGCCCGTACCGCTATGAATGGAACCGCGAGCACGCGCACCCCCCGCCACGCGTCCGGACTCCGGCGAGGTGAGGAGAGGTGGTCCATGGCTGGGCTTCGGGTGCGCGTCCGCGACCTGCGGCGGCGGATCGGGGAGACCGCGGAGGTGGTGGGCGACCGCCTCACCGCGCACACCTGGTCGATGGTGCAGGCCGTCCTCGCCGCGGTGATCGCCTGGACCGTCGCGGGCGGCCTCATCCAGGACCACAGCCCGTTCTTCGCGCCCATCGCCGCCGTCATCGCCCTCAACGCCTCCGGCGGCGAACGCGGATCCAACGCCCTCAAACTGCTCACCGGTGTGTTCATCGGCATCGGCGCGGGCGAACTCGCCCTGGTGCCCGTGCTGGACCAGACCCTCACCATGGCCCTGGGCACCCTGCTGGCCATGCTCGTCGCCGTGGCCGTCAACGCCCAGCGCATCGTCATCGGGCAGGCCGGGGCCAGCGCCATCCTCACCACCATCTTCATCTCCGACGGCAGCCCCGGCATCGACCGGCTCGTCGACGCACTCCTCGGGGCGGGGGTCGCCCTGGTGTTCAGCCAGCTGCTGTTCCCCGCCCGGCTGGTGGCCCTGCTGCGCCGCATCGAGGTGGACGCCCTCACCGAGATGTCGGGCATGCTCGCGGGGGTGGCCCGGGCCCTGGACGAGGAGGGCGACGTCTCCAGCCAGCAGATGGTGAACCGGCTCGGCGACCTCAGCAGGCCGATGGCGGAGCTGAGCCGTGCACGGGAGAGCAGCATGACCACCATCCGGCTGTCCACGATCCGCTGGGGCGACCCGCAGCCGGTCCTGGACGAGGACGAGATCATCGAACGCCTCATCCTGCTGGCGGAGAGCTGCCTGTTCCTGTGCCGCAGCACCGCCGCCATGGGCGCCCACGAACGCCGAGAGCTGGTGCCGATCGTCTTCGGTATGGCCGACGTGCTGGCCACCCTGGCCGACGACCTCAGCAGCCGGGAGGCCCGCGAGCAGGCGGTGGAGCAGGCGCTGATGACCGCCCGCATGTACGGGCCGGGGCGGCCCGAGGACGACCAGGTCACCCAGGCCACCCACCTGGCGGTGGAGATGGTGGCCACCGACATCATGCTGTTCGCGGGGATCCGGTTCGAGGAGGTGGAGGAGGTGCTCCAGGGCGGCCTGGAGGACCCGCGGATCCCGCCGCCGCCGGGGGTTCCGTGGCTGCCGTGGCTGCGCTGGCGGCCCCGCTGGCGCCCGGAGTGGGACCGCTTCGGACGGTGGGGGCCGGGGACGCGCGGGCCGGGCGGGGGGCCGCGCCGGTTCGGGCGCCGCCGCCCGGGACCACCCCGCTGAACCGCCCCGCGGGCCCGGGCCGCGCGGGACACCCCCGCCGTGGGGCGGCGCCGTACCCGGAGGCGCCCGGCGGGGGAGCGGCGGCGCGGGGAGCGGACGGCGGCACGGTGCGGCGGGCCCCGTGCCCGTGCCCACCGGACCGCTCGGCGGGACCGAGGGCCGGCCCCGCCCCACGGGGTTGCGGTTGACGCGAGGTCAACGCCTAGCGTGGCCACCGGACCGGAAGGACCGGTCCGACGAGGGGAGCGGTCATGCCGTCCTGGTCCAGCGGACAGGTGTGCCGGATGACCGGCGTCAGCTCGCGCACCCTGCGGTACTACCACCGCATCGGGCTGCTGCGGCCCGCCCGGGTGGGCCCCGGCGGGGTGCGCCACTACGGCCGAGCCGAGCTGCTGAGGCTCCAGCGCATCCTGCTCATGCGGGGGCTCGGGCTGTCCCTGGCCGGCATCGCCGCCGTGCTCGACGCCGACCGCGACCCCGCCGGGGCTCTGCGCACCCACCTGCGCGACCTGCTGGCCGAGCGCGACCGCATCGACACCCTCGTCACCACCGTGCGCCGCACCCTGGACGCACTGGAGGAGGAGGGGACCATGGGCGCCCTCGACCCCGAGACGCTCTTCGCCGGATTCGACACCGCCGCCTACACCGAGCGTGCCCGCACGCAGTGGCCCGAGGCGTGGCGGCAGGCGGGCCGGGCCGCCGCCGGGCGCGACCCCGCCGCCTGGGAGGCGGACAGGGCCGGGCTGGCCGCCCAGCTGGAGCGGATGGCCGCCCACCTGGCGGCGGGGCGTCCGGTCGACGACCCGGCGGTGCAGGCGGAGGTGCACGAGCACTACCTGGGGATCACCCGCATGTGGACGCCCGACGCCGACGCCTTCATCCACCTGGGCCGGGTGTACGCCGAGGAGGGGCCCTGGCGGGAGGTGTACGAGGCGGTCGCGCCGGGGCTGGCCGACTACCAGTGCGAGGCCATGGCCGCCTACGCCCTGGCCCGCCTCGACACCCGCGGGGAGGAGGCGTGATCCCGCCCGAGTGGACACCGCACCGCCGGGAGGAGGACGGTGAGGTCCTGGGCTACCTCGCCCCGGCGGGGGAGGGGCCTGTACCCCGATGACCCCGTTCGGCCACCCGGTGGGGGGACCGGGCGCCGAGGCCGACGCCCGGGCCGCCCTCGACGCCCGCGGGCTCGCCCACCTGGCCGACCCCTGGCTGCTGGAGCTCCCCGGGCGGGCCGAGCCGGTCACCGCGCGGATCGTTGAGGTGGGGCCGGACCGGATGCGGGTGGCCTGCGCGGACTTCGGATACGAGGGGGCGGACCTGGGGCACGTCCTCACCCTGGAGGTCCCCGAACCGGGTCGGCTGCGCCCGGCCTAGCGTCTCCGGGCCGGTCCCGGGCTCCCGGGACCGGCCGCTCACCGGGGGTCGGCGGACCGCCCGGCGGACCGCCAGGCCGTGAGCCGGTCCAGCTCCTCCAGGAAGCGCCCGGTGCGGGCGAGGACCGCCAGTGCGGCCTCCTCGCCCTCGCGTCCCTCCCCGCCGGCACCGAGGTCGGAGCGCAGCACCTCGAGCCGTTCCCGCTCGGCCGCGCCCGGCTCCGCGCGGGCGATCTCCTCGCCCGCGCGGCGGCCCAGGTGCGCCGCGGCCGTGGTGTCCGCCAGCCGGCCCAGGGCCCGGTCGAGGTGCCGCACGGCCGGAGCCGCGGTGCGCCAGGCGCCCGAGGAGGTGGTGAGGTGCCCGGCGGCGGCGACCTCCGCGCAGATCTGCAGGGCCGGTTCCAGGTCGTAGACCGGGTCCCTGGACCGGTGCAGCAGGACCACGACCGTGTAGCGGTGGATGCGGTCGCGCAGGTCGTGCACGTGGGAGGTCAGCGCCTCGACGCGGTCGCGCAGGTGGACGGGGTCCTCGATGTCCAGCGCCGCCCGCACGAGCGCTGATCCCCGGCCGGCCTCCTCGCTCTCGGTGTACGCCATCGAGGTCAGCCGGTGACGCTCCCCGATGCTCTCCGTCAGCTCGATCAGGTAGGTGACCGTCCCGGTGAACAGGGCGAAGCCCATCGCGGCCGCCGCGGACGAGAGCATGCGCTGGAGGGTGTCCTGCGGGGTGATGTCGCCGAAGCCGAGGATCGCCACCGTTCCGCCGGCGTAGTAGAGGGCGTCGTCGAAGGTGAGCGAGCCCGGCCGCCCGTCGATCAGGTAGCCGTCGCCCCCGGCGTAGAAGACCAGGGAGAAGCCGAGCACCATCGTGCAGACCCACATGCCGAGGGTGGCGACCACCAGGACCGGGGCCGCGGACGCCAGCAGTGCCCTGCGGCCCCTCCGGATCCGCCGGGCGGCCAGGAGGAGGACGCGCCAGACGGCGTGCTGCACGCCCTTGGCGAGCGGGCCGGTGAGGTCGGAGTGCAGGATGGTGACGATCGCGTCGCCCGCGACCAGCAGGACGATGAGCGACCCCAGGACCAGGAACCCCGCATCGGCAGCGCTCATCCCCGTCCCTCCGGTCGTCGGTGCCGCACCGCTACCCCGTGCGGATGCCCCGGAAACGGGCCGGGAAACGCCCGGGGCCTCCGGCGGGCGGCCGCCGGGTCCCGCCGCCGGGCTCCCGGGGCCGCCGTGTCAGCCGGGGCCGCCGCTACGGCGGACGGGCCCCTGTGCCGGGTGAGGTGACCGTGTCCCCCGCACGGTGGGACGCCCGGTGGGCCCGATCGCGGGTTCCGGTGCCGGGCCGGGCCGCTCCCGAGGGGCGGCCGCCCTCCTCCTCGCGGCCGGTGCCGCGACGCGCCGCCGGGCGGAGCGCCCCGGCACCGGTCTCAGGGGCGGTCGCGGGGCCTCCTGTGCGCCCGGGGCGCGGGCGCCGGCTCCCGCTCCGGGACGACCGTGTCGGACACCGATCCGATGTCCTCCACCGTCGGGGCCACCATGTCCCCGGGGCGCAGCGGAGCGGGCCCGCGCCGCCCGTGCCGACCCCACGGCTCCGCCGTGCAGCCGCCGTTGCCGCAGGTGCCCGAGCCGAGCACGTCGCCCGACCGGCGCGGCCCGGGAGGGGACGCGCCCCGCCGCGGCGCAACGGCGGAGCACGTCCCGGCCCGGGCCGCGGTGCCCCGGGGCGGCTTCCGGCGGCGCGGCCCGGAAGCCGCCCCGGGGCCCGGCCGGCCCCGCGGGCGGGCGGTCAGAGGACGTCGGGCGGGGTGTCCAGGACGGTGCGGTCGCGGGAGGCGACCAGGTCGAACTGCGGCCCGGTGCGCGGCAGCTCGTGCCGGAAGAAGTACGCGGCCGCCGCCCGCTTGCCCGCGTAGAACGCCTCCTCCCCGACATCCTCCCGGCCGTGCACGGCCACCAGCTGCTCCAGCCACATCCACGCCACCACCACGTGCCCGACCGCCTCCATGTAGGGGGTGGCGTTGGCCAGCGCCTCGGCCGGGTCGCCCCCGGCCCAGGCCTCCGCGGTGGTCTTCACGACCCGTTCCAGGGCGGCGTCCAGCTGCTCGGCGAACCCGGCCTCCGCCCCGCCCAGGCCGCGGGCCCGCTCCACGGTGGCGCGCGCGGTCTCCACCAGCAGCCCCAGCCCGGCCCCGCCGTCCTGCACCGCCTTGCGGCCCAGCAGGTCCAGTGCCTGGATGCCGTGGGTGCCCTCGTGGATCGCGTTGAGCCGGTTGTCCCGGTAGTGCTGCTCCACGTCGTACTCGCGCGTGTACCCGTACCCGCCGTGCACCTGGATCGCCAGGCTGTTGGCCTCCAGGCACCACTGCGAGGGCCAGCTCTTGACGATCGGGGTGAGCACGTCCAGCAGCGCGTCGGCGCGCACGCGCGCCGCCTCGTCGTCGGCGGTGGCGGCCTCGTCCACCAGCCGGGCGCAGTACAGGACCAGGGCCATCGCCCCCTCCACGTAGCTCTTCTGCGCCAGCAGCATCCGCCGCACGTCGGTGTGCTCGATGATCGGCACCGGCGGCCGGGAGGGGTCCTTGTCGCCGAGCGGGCGCCCCTGGAGGCGCTCGCGCGCGTACGCCAGCGACTTCAGGTACCCGGTGTAGCCGACGGCGGTGGCGCCCGCGCCCACGCCGATCCGGGCGCCGTTCATCATGTGGAACATGTACCGCAGCCCCTGGTGGGGCTCGCCGACCAGGTACCCGACCGCGCCGGGCCGCCCGCCGGGGGTGTACCGCCCCTCGCCGAAGTTGAGCAGGGCGTTGACGGTGCCGCGGTAGCCCATCTTGTGGTTGAGGCCCGCGGGCACGACGTCGTTGCGCTCGCCGACGGTCCCGTCCGGGCCCACCAGGTACTTGGGCACGATGAACAGCGAGATGCCCTTGACCCCGGGCGGGCCGCCGGGGATCTTGGCCAGCACCAGGTGGACGATGTTCTCGGTGAGCTCGTGGTCGCCCGCGGAGATCCACATCTTGTTGCCGAACAGCCGGTGGGTGCCGTCCCCGGCGTCCTCGGCGCGGGTGGTGATGTCGGCCAGGGAGCTGCCCGCCTGCGGCTCGGACAGGCACATGGTGCCCGTGAACCGGCCCTCCACCATGGGCCGCACGTAGGTGTCGACCTGCTCGGGGGTGCCGTGGGCGAGCAGCAGCCGGGCGTTGCCCATGGCGAGGAAGGGGTAGGCGGAGGTGCCCAGGTTGGCGGCCTGGAACCAGGCGCTGCACGCGCTGGCCACCACCTGCGGGATCTGGCCGCCGCCGACGGAGGCGGGCAGCCCGACCGCGTTGAGGCCGGTCTCGGCCATGACCTCCAGGGCCTTCCCGACCTCGGGGATGACGTGGACGCGCTCGCCGTCGAACCGGGGCTCGCCGGCGTCGTTGGCCTTGTTGTGCGGGGCGAAGTGGTCGGTGGCGACGCGCTCGGCCAGCTCCAGGGCGCCGTCGAGGGTCTCGCGGGAGTGGTCGGCGTAGTGGGGGCGCCGGGTGAGCGCCTCCGCGTCGAGCCACTCGTAGAGCAGGAATCGCAGGTCTCGGGCGGACAGCAGGGTGGACGCCACGGGGTCGCCTCCTCGAAGTGATTGACCGACTGGTCGGTATGGTACCCCTCCGGTGCACCCCGCCCGTGGCGGGGGCCACCGGGGCCGGGTCCTACGCTGGTCGTGCACATCCGACCCCGCACCACGACAAGGAACGCCGTGCCCACTCCCGCCGAACCGTCCCGCACCGTCCTGCTGCTCAACGGGCCCAACCTCGACCTGCTCGGCACCCGCGACCCCGCCCAGTACGGCACCACCACCCTGGCCGAGGTCGAGAACCGGGTGGCCGGACTCGGCAGGGAGCTGGGCGTGGAGGTCGTCTGCGCGCAGAGCAACGGCGAGGGCGGGATGGTCGACCGGCTGCACGCCGCCCGCGGCTGGGCCGGGGTGGTGATGAACCCCGGCGCCTACGCCCACTACAGCATCGCGCTGCGCGACGCGGTCGACGCCATCGAGGCGCCGGTGGTGGAGGTGCACATCTCCAACGTGTACGCCCGCGAGGAGTTCCGGCACACCTCGGTCACCGCCCCCGTGGCGGCCGGGTACATCGCCGGGTGCGGGGTGCTCGGCTACGAGCTGGCCCTGCGCGCGGTCCTGGGCCGGGCCGCCGAGCGCGGCACCCTGGGCTGAGCCCCGGCGGCGGCCGGGCCGTGCCCGGCCGCCGCGCCCGCCGCGGTCCCGGTCCGGTTCCGCCGCGGATCCGTGCCCGTGCGCCCTGTGGGTACCGACCGGTCGGTTTCCCCCGGGCGCACGGGTGCGCGTCCGTTCCGGCGTCAGCGGAAGGTCATCAGCTCCGTCCCGCCCTGTTCCAGGTGCGCGTGGTCGTTGAACGACAGCAGCCTGGTGCCGCCGCGACCGTGCATCACCTTGGTGACCGACCCGTTCACCACGATCCGGTTCAGCTCCAGGAACCCGTGCGCGGGAGCCCGGAGCAGCGCCGCGCACACCGTCGCGATCACGCCCGCCGACGTGAACACCAGTGCCGTCCCGCCCCGGCCCAGTCCGGCGGCCGTCTCCTCCAGCGCGGCCAGCACCCCGCCGCGGAACCCCTCCCAGCTGCCCGGCCCCTCGCCCCCGGCGGCCATCCACGCCCTCAGCCCGGCGTCCAGCCGCTCCTGGAGGGAGCCCTCGGCGCGGGGGTCCCGGGCCAGCAGCTCCAGGTGCCCGTACTCGTTCCAGCGCTCGTCGACCACCGGTTCGGCGTCGATCCCGGCCTCGGCCAGCGCGGTCGCCGCGGTCTGGCGCTGTCTGCGCAGCGACCCCGTCAGCACGGGGCCCGGGGGCAGGCCCCGGCGCTTGAGCTCGGCGCCCAGCAGCCGCGCCTGCTCGTATCCGGTGGGACTCAACTCGTCGTAGTCCTCCGCCTCCGGCGATGCCTTGCCGTGGCGGATGAGGTAGATGCTCGGCATCGCCCCAGAGTACGAGTGCGCCCCGCGGCCCCCGCACCCGGGTTCGCCTCAGTCCGCGGCGGTGCCCAGCACCTCGAACCCGAACCCGGCCGCCCGCAGCCGCCCGATGAGCGCGTCGCCCATGGCCGTCGCCGGGGTCACCTGGCCGCTGGTCTCGGGCAGGTCGTCGTGCAGCAGGCACAGCGCCGACTCGGCGAGCATGACCGCCGTCCCCGCGTACCCGGGCTCGGGCCCCGACACCCGCGTGTACACCCGGCGCCCGCCGCCCCGGCCCGCGAAGTGCACGGTGAACCAGCCCTCGGCCAGCTGCTCGGGCGTGGGCCCCTCGCCGGGGGCGCGCAGCGCCAGCAGCCGCTCGCGCAGCGCGGGCACCTGCGCCGCCGCCAGCAGCCCGCCGGCGCCCACGAGCGCGGCGGCCGCGCTGGTCGGGTGCAGGAACGCCGCGTAGTGCCCGTACGTGAAGTCCGGCCCGTACCGCTCCGAGGCGGCGGCCGACCGCACCACCACCTGCGGGTCCAGGGAGGGCAGCGGCAGTGTCCACCCCCGGGCCAGCCGGGTGCGCGGCACGCCCCGCCGGTCGACCCGCACCCGCCGTCCCGCGGGCCGCGGCTCCGCCGCGCGCCGCGCCCGGCCCGCGGCCAGGGTCCTCCCGGGTTCGGCGAACGCCCCCATCAGCGAGTGGAGGGTGCCCCCGGAGGCGGTCCCCCGGGCCCGCACGAACCCCTCGACGTGCAGCGGCACCCCCTCGGGCAGTTGCTGCACGGTGAACCGCGCCCCCAGGTCGTGCGGGACGGAGTCGAACCCGCAGGCGTGCACGAGCCGCGCCCCGCTCCCGACGGCCGTGGCGTGGTGCTCCAGGTACATGCGGTCCACGAACTCCGGCTCCCCGCACAGGTCGAGGTAGTCGGTGCCCTCGGCGGCGCAGGCGGCCACCAGCGGCCCGCCGCGCTCGGAGTAGGGGCCGACGGTGCCGGCCACCACCCGTGCCGACGCGGCCAGGGCGCGCAGCGATCCCGGGTCGTCCGCGTCGGCCACCAGCAGGTCGGGCAGGGGGCTCCCGGGGGCCTGCGCGGCCAGCCGTTCGCGCAGCCCGGCGAGCTTGTCCCGGTTGCGCCCGGCCAGCGCCCACCGGGTCCCGGCGGGTACGTGCCCGGCCAGGTAGGCGGCGGTCAGCGCGCCGGTGTACCCGGTCGCGCCGAACAGGACGAGGTCGTGGTCGCGTTCCACCGTGGGCTCCCCGGGTCGGTCGTCGTCGCGCTGCGCCGCCCAGTCTGGCAGCGGTCCGCGCCGGTGTCGCCCACCGACCCGGCCGGACCGGCGCGGGGAGGGCGCGTGGCCGGGCGCCGTCCGGTTCTGGGTAGACTGGTCTACCCAGTCGACCGCCGGAGGCAAGTGATGACGGACACCGGGGCCGGCCGGCCCCGCGCGGGATCGGCCCGCGCCAGACTGCTCGGGGCCGCCTCGCGGCTCTTCTACGCCCACGGCATGACCGCGACGGGCATCGACACGATCACCGCCGAGGCGGGCGTGGCCAAGATGAGCCTGTACAACAACTTCTCCTCCAAGGAGGAGCTGACGCTGGCCTACCTCCAGGAGCGGCACCGGGAGTGGCTCGACCTCTACCGGCGCCGCGCGGAGGGGGCCGCCACCCCCCGGGACGGGGTCCTCGCCGTGTTCGACGCCTACATCGACCACGCCTCGGCGGCCTACGAGCACGGGTTCCGCGGCTGCGGGCTGCTCAACGCCGCGGCCGAGCTCCCGGCCGGGGCCCCGGGCCGGGCGCGGGTGCGCGAGCACAAGGAGCAGGTGGAGGCGCTCGTGGCCGGGCACCTGGAGAAGGTCACCGACCCCGACACGGCGGCGCGCACCGCCCGGCACTGCTCGTTCCTGCTGGAGGGGTCCATGGCCCGGGCCGGGCTGGAGGGCGCGCCGGACCGGCTCCTGGAGGCGCGCGGGATCGCCGCGGCCCTGGTGGACGCGCTGTGAGCCGCCACCGCGCGGCGGGCGTGGCGGCGATCACCCTGGCCTCGGTCCTGTGGGGTACCACCGGTACGGCGGCCACCTTCGCACCGCAGGCCGGACCCCTGGCCATCGGCTCGGCCGCGCTGGGCGTCGGCGGGCTGCTCCAGGCGCTGGTCGCCCTGCCCGCGCTCGCGGCGGCCCGTCCCCGGCTGCGGGAGAACCTGCCCCTGGTGGCGGTGGGAGCCCTCTCCGTGGGCGTCTACCCCCTGGCGTTCTACGGGTCGATGCACCTGGCGGGGGTGGCGGTGGGCACCGTGGTGTCCCTGGCGTCGGCGCCTCTGGCCTCCGGGCTGCTGGAGCTGGTGGTCCAGCGCAGGCCGCTGAGCCGGTGGTGGGTGCCGACCGCGCTGCTGGGCATCCTGGGCGGTGTGCTGCTGTGCGTGTCCACGACGGCCGGACCCGCCGGTCCGCCCGGCGGGACGGCGGCCGGCGTCGTGCTCGGGCTGGTGGCGGGCGCCGCCTACGCCGCGTACTCGTGGGCGGTCCACACCCTCATGGGCCGCGGCGTCGGCCGGGCGGCGTCCATGGGCGCCGTCTTCGGTGCGGGCGGCCTGCTGCTGATGCCGGTGCTCGCGGTCACCGGCGCCCCCCTGGTCGCCTCCCCGGAGGCCTTCGCGGTGGCCGCGTACATGGCGCTGGTGCCCATGTTCCTGGGCTATCTCCTCTTCGGGTTCGGGCTGACCCGGGTCCCGGCGAGCACGGCCACGACGGTGACGCTGAGCGAACCGGGGGTCGCGGCGGTCCTGGCGGTCCTGGTGGTGGGGGAGGCGCTGTCCGGCGCGGGCTGGGCCGGACTGGCGCTCATCTTCCTGGTCCCGGTACTGCTCGCGCTGGCACCGGCCGAGGGCGCGGGGGAGCCGCTCCCGCGCCGGTCCGGTGCGGAGGCGGGCGCGCGGGCGGACGCGCCGCTGCCCGCCGCCGGCGACTCCCGCTGAACCCGGGGGGCGGGGCCGCCGGCCCCGCCCCCCGGCGTCACGCTCCGCGGTTGAGCCACCAGACCGCCGCGTTGAGCGCGGTGGCGAAGGCCACCCACGCCCAGTAGGGCACCAGGAGCAGGGCGGCGGTGCGCGAGGTGCGGAGGAAGACCGCGGCGGTCGCGGTGATCAGAGCCAGCAGCAGCACGATGTCCACCAGTGCCGTGCCGCGCATCCCGGCGGCGAAGAACAGCGGCGTCCACAGGGCGTTGAGGACCAGCTGCCCGGCGAAGAGCGCCAGGGCGGTGCCGCGCAGGCCCCCGCGCCGCCACACCAGCCACCCCGACAGCGCGATCAGGGCGTACAGCACGGTCCACACCGGGCCGAACACGGACGGTGTCGGGGCCCAGTCCGGCCGTGTCAGGCGCGCGTACTCGCCCGCGGTGTCGGGGCTGGCCAGCACCCCGATCAGGGCGCTGCCGAAGGCCAGGGCGAGCAGGACCGCCAGGGCCGCGGCCTGCGCGGGCAGGGAAGGCGTGGTGCGTGCGTCGCGGTGCGCGGTGGCTCCCATGGTCGACCCCCCGAGTCGTGGTGCGCGCCGGTGCGGCGGGTGCCGTCACCGGAAGTCCCAACAAGAAAGTATCTTGGATTCCGTGAGAAATCCACGAAAAGCGATACCTCGATCACGGGCAGCAACCGCTTCCCCGCTTCTTCCCGCGACCGGAACGCCCCGGTGAGCCCCGCACGCGGCACCGCGCTCCGCCGGGCGCTCATCGCGGCGGCGGTCGTCCTGGCCCTGCTCGCCGCCGCGGTCGGGGCGTTCGCCGCCTGGGGGCTCAACGCCTACCGCGCCGAGCCCGCACCCCTGGGCGAGGCCCTCGCCCTGCCCGGGGTGCGCGTCGAGATCGCCGACGACGCCGTCGTCCTCGCCCCCGCCGACGGCGGCGACGGCACCGGCGTGGTCTTCTACCCCGGCGCCCGCGTGGAGGCCGAGGCCTACGCCGCACCCTGGGCGCCGATCGTCCGGGACGCCGGGGTCACCGTGGTCATCCCGCGGATGCCCCTCAACTTCGCGGTCCTGGCCCCCGGCCGCGCCGACGAGGCGGCGGCCGCCCACGGCGGCGGCGTGGACCGCTGGTACCTGGGCGGGCACTCCCTGGGCGGGGCCATGGCAGCCTCCCACGGCGGCGGCGACCCGGACCTGCCGCTGGCCGGACTGGTGCTGTGGGGCTCCTACGCCACCGAGGGCGCAGGCCTGGCCGACCGCTCCGACCTGCGGGTGCTGTCGGTCTCCGGCAGCGAGGACGGCCTGTCCGACCCGGCGGCGATCGACGAGCACCGGGCGTACCTGCCCCCGAACGCGGAACTGGTGGAGATCGAGGGCATGAACCACGCCCAGTTCGGCGCCTACGGCGACCAGTCCGGCGACGGCACCGCCGTGATCAGCGACACCGACGCCCACCGCGCCCTCGCAGAGAGCGTCACCGCCTTCCTGGCCCGGGACTGAGGTCCGGAGACCGAGGGCCGGGGACCGAGGCCGGACCGAGGGCCGGGCGGGGGACCGGCCTCCGCCCGGCCCGTCCGCTGGACAGCGCCCGCCGCCGCGCTAGCGTGGCCACAGGCAAGCGAGGGAACGACGGAGGAGGGGCATGGTCTTCCGGTACGCGAGTGTGGTGCCCGCGCCGCGGGACGAGGTGTTCGCCTGGCACGGGCGGGCCGGGGCGTTCACCCGCCTCACCCCGCCCTGGCAGCCTGTCCGGCTGCACAGCGAGGCCGACTCCCTGAGGGACGGGACGGCGGTGCTCGCCCTCCCCGGCGGGGTGCGCTGGGTCGCCGCCCACCTGCCCGAACGCTACGACCCGCCGCGTCGCTTCGCGGACCGGCTGGTGAACCGCCCGCTGTCGGCGGTGCTGGCGTGGACGCACGCCCACGACTTCGAGGAGGCCGGGGGCGGAGGCACCCGGGTCGTCGACCGGGTCGCCACCTCCGTGCCCGACGCGGTGCTGCGGCCGATGTTCGCCTACCGGCACGCCCAGCTCGCCGAGGACCTGGCCGCCCTCGAACGCTCCCGCGCCTGGTCGGACCGGAAGGTGACGGTCGCCGTCACCGGGGCGAGCGGCCTGGTGGGCCGCAACCTGTGCGCACTGCTCACCACCTCCGGCCACCGGGTGGTCCGGCTGGTGCGGCGCGACCCGGGCGGTCCCGACGAGCGCCGCTGGGACCCCGACGCGCCCGCCCCCGACCTGCTCGACGGGGTGGACGCCCTGGTCCACCTGGCGGGGGAGCCCATCCTGGGCCGGTTCGACCGGGAGCACAAGGACGCGCTGCGCGGCAGCCGGGTGGGGCCCACGCGGGCACTGGCGGAACTGGTCGCCGCCGGAGCGGGGCGGGGCGGCCCGGGTGTGTTCGTGTCGGCGTCGGCGATCGGCTACTACGGGCCCGACCGCGGGGACGAGGTGCTCACCGAGGACAGCCCGCGCGGCGACGGGTTCCTGGCGGAACTGGTGGCCGACTGGGAGGCGGCGACCGAACCGGCCGCCGCGGCGGGGGCGCGGTGCGTGCAGGTGCGCACCGGCATCGTGCAGACCCCGGCCGGCGGGGTGCTGGGGCTCCAGTACCCGCTGTTCGCGGCGGGCCTGGGCGGCAGGATCGGCAACGGCCGGCAGTGGATGTCCTGGATCGGGGCCGACGACCTGTCCGACATCTACGTGCGCGCCATCCTCGACGGCGGCCTGTCCGGCCCGGTCAACGGGGTGGCCCCGCACCCGGTGCGGGGTGCCGAGTACGCGCGCCTGCTCGCCCGCACCCTGCGCCGCCCCGCGCTGCTCCCCGTGCCGGGCTGGGCCCCGGCGGTCCTGCTGGGCCGGGAGGGCGCGGACGAGGTCGCGCTGGCGGACCAGCGGGTGGTCCCCGCCCGCCTGCTGGCGGCGGAGCACCGCTTCCGCCACTCCTACCTGGACCGGGCGCTGGCCCACCTGTTCGCCCGTACCGTCCCGGCCTGACCGGGCCCGGACCAGGGGGAGGCCCCGCGGACGGGCCCGGGAGCGGAGCCCGCGCGAACGCGGCCGGACGCACGCCGCACCGGCGCGGGCGGCGGTCTCAGCCGGCCCTGCCCGTCCTGCCCGCCCCGGCCGGTCCGGGGCCGCCGGGCCCCCCGGCCTCCTCCGCCCCCGGTTCCCAGCGCAGCAGGTCGCCGGGCTGGCAGCCGAGGACCTCGCAGAGCGCCTCCAGGGTCGTGAACCGCACGGCCTTGGCCCGGCCGTTCTTGAGGACGGCGAGGTTGGCGGGGGTGATGCCGACGCGCCGTGCCAGTTCGCCGACGGACATCTTCCGCCTGGCCAGCATCACGTCGATGTCGACGACGATCGGCATCCAGCGCCCCTCTTCCGTTTCCGCCCGCGTCCGGTCGGGCCCGGCCGACGATACCGAACGGCACCGCACCGGCGCCCGGTACCACCGCGCCCGCGGTCCCCGGAAAACCTTGGGGAATCGAATAACAACAACAAGCTATCGAAATTCGATTGGCGGAACAAGGGAGGGCCGGACCCGCCGACCCGGATCAGTCCCCGTCGGCCTCCGCGAGGAGCAGGTCCGCCGCGCGCTCGCCGATCATGAACACCGGAGCTGCCGAGTTGCCCGCCGGGGTGAACGGCATGACCGACGCGTCCGCGACCCGCAGCCCCGACACCCCCCGCACCCGCAGCTCCGGGTCCACCACCGCGAGCGCGTCCGTCCCCATCCGCGCGGTCCCCACCTGGTGGTGCCCCGCGTCCGCCGCCGCCCGGACGTACTCCCACAGGTCGGCCTCCCCCGGGTACACCTCGGATTCGGCATGGGCGGCCAGCTCCGGGCGCCGCCCCAGCTCCCGGAGTGCCGCGACCTCCTCCACCAGGGCCCGCACGTCCCGGGGGTCGGACAGCAGCGCGGGGTCGATCAGCGGCGGGGCGGCGGGATCGGCCGAGCGCAGCCGCACCGTGCCCGAGCTGTACGGGTGCAGCAGCACCGCGACCGTGGTGAACCCCGACTCGGGCAGGCCCTCCTGCAGGGTCGAGTAGACGTAGGGGATGAGGATGTCCTGCCGGTCCGGGCGGATCATCGCGGTGTCGGGGCCGTCGGCGATGAGCTGGGCCTCCACCCCGATGCCCCGGGAGTCGGGGGCCGCCCCGGCCCGCGCCCAGACCACCGGGACCACCGCGTGGTCGCGCAGGTTCTCGCCCACGCCCGGCAGGTCGGCGACCACGGTGACGCCGTGCTCGTGCAGGTGCCCGGCGGGCCCCACCCCCGACAGCAGCAGGATCTGCGGGGTGCCGAACACCCCCGCGGCCAGCACCACCTCGCGCCGGGCCCGCACCGTCCGCACCTCCCCGTCCGGGCCCCGGTACTCCACGCCGACGGCCCGGCCGCCCTCGACGAGCACCCGGGTCACGTGCGCCTCGGTGACGACCGTCAGCAGCGGCGACGCCAGCACCGGCGCCACGTACGCCCGCCAGGCGGTGACGCGGGCGCCGTCGACCAGCGTGGCCTGGGTGAAGCTCGCCCCGCGGCTCTCGCCGTCGTTGTAGTCGTCGTTGAACGGGTGCCCGGCGCCCACCGCCGCCTCCACGAACGCGGTGGCCGCGGGGTCGGGTGCGGGGTTGCGCCGGACGGACAGCGGGCCGCCGACCCCGCGTGCGGGCCCGGCCCCGGGACCGAAGTCCTCCAGCCTCCGGAAGTACGGTTCGACGTCCGGCCACGCCCAGCCGACCGCCCCGGAGGCCGCCCAGGCGTCGAAGTCGGCGGCCGCGCCGCGGTTGTAGACCATGCCGTTGAGGATGCTGGTCCCGCCCAGGGTCCGGCCGCGCGGCTGGTAGAGGACCCGCCCGCCGAGGTGCTCCTGCGGCTCGCTGAGCAGCGCCCAGTCGACCTCGGAGCCGAACAGGGCGAACGCGCCGCGCGGGTCGTCGATCTCGGGCCGGGTGTCGGTGGGCCCGGCCTCCAGGACGGTCACCCGGTGTCCCGCGTCGACCAGCCGCCGGACCACGGGGGAGCCGCCGGGGCCGGTGCCCACCACGATGTAGTCGGTACCGCCTGGCGCGGGCGTGTTCTCGTACTCCATGGCCTCTTCCCTGAGGTCGCGGCGGGCCCCCGCCCCGCCCGTGGCCGGACACCGCCGGGGGAGTGCGGCCCCCGGAATGTACCCGCTCCCGGGGCGCTCATCCCGCCCGGGCGGCCCGCCGGAAAACCGGGGGCGGGCCCGGGCCGCGGGGGAGTAGCGTGCGGGCATGGTGCCCCTGGAGAACCTCCTCGCCTTCGTTCCCGTCGCCCTCGTCCTGGTCCTGGTGCCCGGGCCGAGCGTCCTCTTCGTGATCGGCCGCTCCCTCGCGCTCGGGCGGCGCGACGGCCTGCTCAGCGTGCTCGGCAACGCCCTGGGCAACCTGCCCCTCATCGCCGCGGTCGCCTGCGGGGTCGGCGCGGTCGTCGCCGCCTCCGCGGTCGCGTTCACCGTCCTCAAGCTCGCCGGGGCCGCCTACCTGGTCTGGCTCGGTGTCTCGGCGATCCGCCACCGCCACCGGGCCGCCGGGCCGCAGGCGCCGGCGGACACGGCGTCCCGGCCGCTGCGGCTGCTCACCCAGGGGTTCACGGTGGGGGCGACCAACCCCAAGACCCTCGTGTTCTTCGTCGCCGTCCTGCCGCAGTTCGCGGACCCGGCCGCGGGGGCGGTGCCCGCGCAGATCCTGGTGCTGGGCGGGGTGTTCGTCGCCATCGCCCTGCTGTGCGACGCCCTGTGGGCGCTGGGCGCGGGCCGCGCGCGCCACTGGTTCGCGCGCTCCCCGCGCCGCCTGGCCGACCTGTCCGTCGGCGGGGGAGTGGCGATGATCGGCCTCGGCGGCGTCGTCGCCCTCTCCGGCCGCCACGCCTGACGGCCGCGCCCCGCGCCCCGCTCCCGGAGGGGCGGGGCGCACGGCCCGGCGCTCAGCCGAACATGCCCGGCCGGTAGTGCCCCGCGGGCTGGCGCGTCATGACGTTCAGCCGGTTGAAGGCGTTGATGACGGCGATGGTCGACACCAGGGCGGCCAGCCCGTCCTCGCCGTGGTGCTTCGCGGCGTTCTCCCACACCTCGTCGGAGACCCCGCCCGCCGCGTCGGCGATGCGGGTTCCCTCCTCCACCAGTTCCAGGGCGGCGCGCTCGGCGTCGGTGAACACCGTGGCCTCGCGCCAGGCCGCGACCATGTGGAGGCGGTCGGCGGTCTCGCCCGCGTGCGCGGCGTCCTTGGCGTGCATGTCGACGCAGAACCCGCAGCCGTTGATCTGGCTGGCCCGGAGCAGCACCAGCTCCCGGGTGGTGGGGGAGAGCGGTGAGTCCGCGACGGCCTTGCCGGCCGCGATGAGGTGCTTGAGGGTCTTGCCCAGGACCGGGCTGCCGAAGAGGTCCAGACGCGCTTCCATCGTGTGCTCCTTCTCGTCCGCTGTTCGCTTCCACCCTTCAAGACGGCGCGGGCACGCGCGTTGTGACGGATTTCGGAGTGACGTGGGTCTCCTCCGGGTGCGGTCGCCCCGGAGCGGACGGCCGCGGGGCGGGGCGGGGGCGGACGCGCCGGAGCGTCGGCCGGTCCCGCCCCGGGACGGTGTGGGGGAGCCGCGGGTCCGCGCCGGGACGTGCGATCCGCGCTCCGGTCGAGCGGTGCGGCCGGGCCGGAGCGCCTGCTACTCGCGGGTCCGGGCCCGCTCCCTGGAGGGCGTGTCGCCGCCGTCCGCCTCCAGGCTCGCGAGCAGGCGCAGCCCGTCCTCGGTGCGGCTGCCGGGGGCGGCGGACAGCACCAGCAGCTCCATGCCCGACCCGTCCGGCAGGGAGAAGTTCTCCTGGTGCAGTTCCAGCAGGCCGACCAGCGGGTGCCGGTACACCTTGGGGCCGTGTGTGCGGGCGCGCACGTCCGCACGGGCCCACAGCCGGCGGAAGCGCTCACTGCCCACCGCCAGCTCCCCGACCAGCGACGCCAGCCGGGGGTCGTCGGGGTAGCGGCCCGCGGCCAGGCGCAGGTGTCCGACCGCGTCGAGGGTGCAGGTCTCCCACTCCGCGTACAGGCCGCGCTCGTCCTCCTCCAGGAAGATGTGCCGGGCGGTGTTCAGCCCCTGCAGCGGCCGGCCGTAGAGGAGCCGGGCGAGGCGGTTCCCGGCGAGCACGTCCATGCGGTGGTTCATGACCACCGCGGGCGCGCCCACGACCAGGTCCAGGACGCGCAGCAGCTCCGGGCGGACCCGCCGCCCGCCCGGAGTCCTGGCCCGGCGGCGGCACTGCCGCGCCAGCCGGTCCAGGTGCCCGCGCTCGGTCTCGTCCAGGCCGAAGACCCGGGCGAGCGCGTCGAGCACCTGATCGGAGGGCTGGGTCGCGCGGCCCTGCTCCAGCCGCACGTAGTAGTCGACGCTGACGCCGGACAGGTGCGCGACCTCCTCGCGGCGCAGCCCCTCCACCCGGCGGCGGCGGTCGACGGGGATGCCGACGGTCGCCGGGTCGACCCGGGACCGCCGGGTCCTGAGGAAACCGGCGAGATCGTCCATGCCCCCAGTATGGCCGCCGCACCGCCCGCGAGGGTGGTCCTGTCGTTACCAGGAAGTCCGGTCCGACGGAAGGGGCGTCCCTGAACAGCGGGCGCCGCGGCTCCCAGAATCGGAGGCATCCGAACCGAAGGAGTCCCCGTGAAGACGCTGATCGTCCACGCCCACCCGGAGCCGGCCTCGCTCAACGGCTCGCTGAAGGACCTCGCGGTCTCCACCCTGGAGTCCGCAGGCCACGAGGTGCGGGTGAGCGACCTGTACGCGATGGACTGGAAGGCGACCGCCGACGCCGCGGACTACGGCCCCCACGCCTCACGGCCGCTGAGGGTCGTCACGGACTCGGGCCGGGCCTTCGACGCCGGGGACCTCACCCCGGACGTGCGCGCCGAGCAGGAGAAGCTGCTGTGGGCCGACACGGTCGTCCTCCAGTTCCCGCTGTGGTGGTACACGATGCCCGCGATCCTCAAGGGCTGGGTGGACCGGGTGTTCACCTACCGCTTCGCGTACGGCGTCGGAGAGCACAGCGACACCCGGTACGGCGAGCGGTTCGGCGAGGGCACCCTCGCGGGCCGCAGGGCGATGCTGTCGGTGACCATCGGCGGACTGGAGCCGCACTACTCCGACCGGGGGGTCAACGGTCCCATCGACGACCTGCTGTTCCCGATCCACCACGGCATCCTGTACTACCCGGGGCTGGAGGTGCTGCCGCCGTTCGTGGTGTACGGCGCCGACCGGATGACCGCCGAGGACTACCCGGACGTCGCCAAGGCCTGGGAGCAGCGCCTGCTCACCCTGGAGTCGACCGAGCCGATCGCGTTCCGGCGGCAGAACTCCGGCGACTACGAGATCCCCTCGCTGCGGCTGAAGGAGGGGCTGGAGCCCGCGGGGCGCACGGGGTTCGGGCTGCACGTGCGCGGCTGACGGGGATTTGGGGCGTTCGCCCTCTGTTGTGCGGCCGGTGGTGTGTGCGGGGTGGGCTTGTGGGTGCCCGGCTGGTAGGAGTTCTGGGCTGCCTGTCCCCGCCGCTCGGCCTCGCCGGGTGCGTGCGCGGCCAGCTGGGGGTCTGGGCCGTTCACCTTGTGCTGTGCGGCCGGTGGTGTGTGCGGGGTGGGCTTGTGGGTGCCCGGCTGGCAGGAGTTCTGGGCCGCCCGCCCCGCCATCCGGCCCCGCCGGGTATGTGCGCGGTCAGCAGTGGGCTTCGGGTCGTCCGGCCCTGCCGTCCGGCCCGCGACGTGCGGGGCCGGACTGTACGTGCTCGGCTGAGAGGGGGCGGTAACCGCCCTGTCCGCCCGCCACTCGGCCCGTGACGCACGGGGTCCGGGTGGTACGTGCGCGGCCGACAGAGGGTCCCGGGCCTCCTGCCCCCGCTGTTCGGTCCAGTGCGCGGCTTTTCGGATCCGGGCGGAACCACCGGGCCTGAGAGGTCCCCGGCACTGCCGGGGAAGGGGGCGGCCGAACTCACCGCTCCGCCTCGATCCCGGGGTGGTGGCCGGAGGCCGGAGCGTTCCTCCGTGGGGAACAGGCGGCGGCCCTCCGGGAACCTCCTGCGGCTCGCCCGTCCGCCCGGTCGGTCAGCGCCGGGCCCAGCAGAACGGGTGTCCCGCGGGGTCCAGCGGCATCCGCCACCGTTCCGCGTTCGGCTCCTCGGCAGGTGCGGTCGCCCCGAGGTCCGGGAGTTCCGCCTGCGCCGCGTCGAGGTCGTCGACCCCTAAGCCCAGGTGGACCTGCTGGAACACCTCCTGCACGGGCCGGTGCGGCGGGCGGTACCCGCCGACCCGCCGGAAGACGAGGGCGAACCCGTTCTCGGGGGCCAGGGCGGCGAACCCGGCGGTGGAGAGCGCGCCCAGGGACAGGCCGGTCGCCCGCCCGTGGAACGCGGCCGGTTCCAGGGGGGCGGCGCAGTCGAGGGTGACCGAGGTCGGCCGCATCCGCACAGGCGCTCCGGTTTCCGTGGTGGGGACCGCACCCTTCCACCCCGGCGGACCACCCTCCGCGGCAGGTCGTGTTCTCCGGGCCCGCTCCTCTCGTCGGGTGAAGCCCCGCCAGGCCGGTACCGGGCGGCCCGCGGGCGCGGACCCGGGCGGAGGGCGTCCGCTCCGGGCCTGCGGGACTCCGTCCGCGCCTCCCAGGCCTGCCGGTGACACGGGCCGATGCGCTGGAACAGGCCCTAACGCCGGGCGTCGAGCCAGGGACTGGGCAGCGCCCCGCCGTCCCGGAGGTGCCGGTGGAGGACGTCGAACGCCTTGTCCGCCCGGCGCAGCACGGCGGTCGGGTCGGCGGCGTCGCGCAGTAGTGAGGACAGGCGGTCGAAGAGCTCGTCGGCCCTCTCCCGCTGGGCGGCGGTCACGGGGCGGGCGGTGCGCCGCCGGTCGAGTGTCACGGGTTCCTTCCGAGAAGTCGGTGCTGGAGGGGCCGTTGCGGCGGAGCGGGCCCGAGGCCGGGTCAGACGGGCGAATTCGTCCCAGGTGAGCGGATCACGGGAGGTCACGGCCGCTCCAGGAGTTCGGCGGCCAGGTCGCGGCCGAGGGAGTCCTCGTCGCCGGAACGGGCGACGGCGACGGTGGTGTGGGGGCCGCCCGGCATCGGCCGCCACCACCGGCGGTCCAGGAGGCGGACGGTCACCCGGCGTCCGGCGTACTCCGCGCGCACGGATCCGGGCAGGTCGCCGCGGGCCGCGGCCACGCCACGGCGCCGCAGCGCCGAGCAAAGGGCGAGGACCGCGGTCTCGGTTTCGGGTGCGGTGGGGGTTCGTGTGTCGTCCATGCGCCCATGGTGGGCGGACGGACGCCGGTTTCCCAGTGATCAGAAAACTCGGGGAAAACCAGTGCGGTGGCGGAAATGGATGGGCATGCTATAGGTATGCCTTTGAACCCCTTCGCAGAGGCTCTCACGCAATTCCGGGAAATCGCAGGGCTGACGCAAACCCAGCTCGCCAAGCGGGCAGGTGTGTCCGTTTCCTCGGTGAACAGGTGGGAGCACGGACATTCTCCTCCAAAACGCGACAATGCTGAGAAATTGGACGAGGCGTGCGAGGCCGGTGGGAAACTCCTGGTCGTCTGGCGGGCGTACACCTCGCGGTCGGGGCTGCCGGAATGGGCACGCGACCTCGCGGCGATCGAGCCCGCATCCCGGCACGCGACCCTGCTCACCTCCTCGGGGGTGCCGGGCATGCTCCAGGCGCCCGAGTACGCGCGTGCCATGTTCCTCGCGGGGCGACCGGCAGCAAAGGAGGAGGACTTGGTGCGCCTGGTCGCGCTCCGCTGTGAACGGCTTGCGGAACTTCCGGACCTGCGGGTGGCTGCGGTCTTCCCTGCCACAGCCGTCGGAGGGCTGCCGTCGGATCTGCGGCGCACACAGGCGAAGCACCTGTTGTCCTGGGTCGACACGGGACGTGTCACCCTCACCTTGGCTCCGCCCGGGACTGCCATGTTGGTACCCGTGGCGCCCCTGATGATCTACCGTCTGCGGTCCGGCGAACGCATCATCGCCAGTGATCACGCGGAAGGTACCGTAGTGCTAACCGCCGACGTGGCGGATCGTGTGGACGCCGTGGTCACAGCAGCACTGACCGACGCCATGCCCGTCACGTCCTCACTGGAGTACTTGGAGAGCCTCACATGAGCACCCCCGCCGAGTGGCACAAGAGTAGCTACAGCGCCAATGGGCACAACTGCGTCGAGGCGCGTGAGGATGTCCACGGAGCCGATGTCCGGGACACCCAGAACCGCGAGGCCGGGCACCTCACCTTCGACCGGGCCGAGTGGTCCGCGCTGATCACCGGGGTCCGCATCCGCGGGTGACCCTGCCCCTCACCTCCTTCGCCCCCGCGCCACCGCGGGGGCTTCTCCGTCTCCTGGGCACGCCCGACGCCGAGGCGCGGTCACGCGGCCACCGGTGACCCACCACCGGCACGCCGCCCGCAGACGGGACAGGGGACGGCGATGACGTCCCGGCCGTCGGGGGTCAGGCGCGGCACGGTCCGGTAGCGGGGCGACTCCCGGTCGGGGTTGCAGCGTTCGTCGTCGCACTTGGGGACCGCGAACCCTGCGTCGACTCCGGGTGGGCCGAGCCACGACGGGAGCGCGTCGCCACCGGCCGATGGAGGATGGGGCACCTCCCCGGGTTCGCTGCGGCAGGGGCCGCCGCACAGGGAACAGGTTCCGCCGGGGACGTTGCGCACGCTCGGGTGCACGGGGCAGGTGCCGGTGGCCCGCCCCTGTCCGTCCACGGGGAAGACCGGGCGCCGGGAGAAGGCGTCCGGGGGCGGTGACGGGCTCGGGAGCTCCCGCAGCAGCGCGCGGGCGTTCCACGCACGCACGGTGTCGGGGGAGGCGAGCCGGGCGCGCAGGGCGGCGAAGGGCCGTGCGGTGTCCTGCCAGCCCGCCAGGGCGTCACGGAGTTCCGCCTCCCCGACGCCCTCCGCATGCAGGTCGGACAGCCGCCCGGCGAGCACGGCGCGGTCGCGCGCGGGGTGGCGCAGGGCCGCGTCGGGGATGAGCCGGAGCAGGTCCAGCGCCCAGGCGGGCGGAGTCCGCCGGGGGGTGTGCGTCTCAGCCGGGGACAGCCCCGCCGGGGTGGGCACCGTGGTTCCGGACGTGCGAGCTGGGATGCGTTCTCCGGCCTCGGGCACCCGCGCCGGGGTGTGCGCCGCGATCCCGGGCATGTTCGCCGTGGCGTGTCCTGCGGCGCCGGATGTCCCCGCCGAGGCATGCGCCCCCGCCCCGGGCCTGCGTGCCGGTATGGGCGCCTCCGTCTGGAAAGCTCTCGTCGGGGTGGGCCTCGTGGTTCCCGGTACGGGCTCCGGGACACGCCTCCCGGGTCCGGTCACCTCCACCGGCGTTCGGGGCGGAACCGGCAGCGCGTTCCCCGCCTCCGCCCCGGGCGACCCGGAACCGGGGCCGCGTGCGTCGGGCGCGGAGCGCGGGCGCGGGACCACCGACCCTGTGGTGACCCGCCCGCGGACGGGATCCGGAGAGGGGTCATGGGGGCGGGGGTCGGAGGGGTAGGGGTCTGTAGGCCGTTCTGACCTGTCGCGGGGGATCGCCCTGACCGGTCGCGACAGGCCAGAACGACCTGCCGTGGGCAGGTCGGGCCGGTTCTGCGGGGTCAGGGGCTCCTCACCGAGTAGGGCGCGCGCCTCGTTGATCCGCTCCAGCGCCGCGTCGGTGTAGGCGCTGGCGGGGACGAGCAGTTCCAGCACGTCGGGGAGGTTGTCGGCGCGCATGTTCCCGGCGGCCAGGTCGGCGGCGAAGAACCCGTGGACCTGCTCGCGCGGGAGCTTGCGGACGATGTTCGCGGCGAGGAGGTCGTCGAGGGCGCGCTTGGCGGTGGACAGGCTCAGCAGGGTTCCGGCGCGCTCGACCAGGGTGGACTGGGACATGAAGCACCAGCGTCCGTCGCGGTCGACGGCGTCGGCGATGAGCGCGGCCACGATGTGCGACCTGGAGGTGGGGAACACCCCGGCCTTGAGGGCGAGGGTGGTCCAGACGGCGGGGGAGAAACCCTGCACGCCCATCGACCCGGGTGGACGTTTGCGGTGAACGGGGACATGGGGCGCGTCCCCGTTCCGGGCGCGGGGCGCCCTGGGACTAGGATTCATGCCTAGCCGCCTTCCTGGTCTTGACAGGTAGGTCGGTCAGGGGCCGTTCGGTGTTGGTAGCACCGGGCGGCCCCGCTTTTTTGTGTGACGCGGGGTCACGTTGTGGGTGCAGTCTAGGGGGCGCAGAGCTGTTCGAGGGCGTGAACGGTCCTTTTCGCGGCGGCTGCGGAATCCACGCTCCCGGAGGTCGGCGGCCCCTGGGGGCGCCACGGGGGACAGGTGGCGCACGGCCGTGACGACGGTGTCGCGGTTTGGCGTAGCCGCGCAGGCTCGGCTGGAATCGGATGGGCGTTCCACGCCCGGGGAAACGGTGACCGCTTGTCGTGGCGGCCCTGCCCTGATCCTGCTCGCTTTCTGACATCACGAGGGATGAAACGAAGGAAGCCGAACCCACCCCGGCCCCGAAGACTTGAAATGAAAGAGGGGGAGAAAAGCATGTACCCGCCGGAGGTGCCGCTCGGGAAAGCTCCGTCCCGGGCCTTGAGCCCGTACTTCCCGCCGTGCCAAAGTGTCCAGAGGTAGAGACTGGGGCCCCCGATCGCTCATAACGCGGAGATAACGCCCCGCGTTTTCCCAGGTCGCGAACTGTGAGCCCCGCGCACGCGGGGATGGACCGCGGGTGAACGCGCTCACCGAGGCCCTGGCCGGGTGAGCCCCGCGCACGCGGGGATGGACCGGCACCCATGAGCATTTCCCACAGCACCCCGTCGTGAGCCCCGCGCACGCGGGGATGGACCGCGACGGCTAGTCATTGCCAGCGCAACAGTCGAGTGAGCCCCGCGCACGCGGGGATGGACCGGCAGCTGGCCGGCTCCAGGCCCTCACGCAGCTGTGAGCCCCGCGCACGCGGGGATGGACCGCGGTCCGCCGGCCACGTCGATCGGTTCGCGTCGTGAGCCCCGCGCACGCGGGGATGGACCGGTCCTATTCGCAGACCCGCCAGACGACCTGTGGTGAGCCCCGCGCACGCGGGGATGGACCGTTGAGACGCTGCGCGCCCCCCGCGGCTCCCTGGTGAGCCCCGCGCACGCGGGGATGGACCGGCCGCGCTGTGGGGCACCCAGGACGAGGAGGAGTGAGCCCCGCGCACGCGGGGATGGGCCGGAGACCGACATGGACATCACCGAACACACCGTGTGAGCCCCGCGCACGCGGGGATGGACCGTCAGGTTTGGATTACAGAGAGCTTGGCCCGGTGTGAGCCCCGCGCACGCGGGGATGCGTCCCGAGGTCCGCACCGGCGAACGAGCCCGCTCCGGAGCCGTCATCGACCGCTGAGAACTCGGCACCCTTCTGACCGTTCCGCAGCAACGGGTTCCCCAGGATGAGCGCCCGGAGTAGGCAGGGCCGTGGGGGTCACCGCGTAGAGCCGGAACAGCTCCACGCCACGGGCGCACCGTGGACCAGTGCGGCACCGGCGCACACCAGTGACGATTCTCCCCACAGGACCAGTAGCCCGCCCGCGCTTCGCGCGGACGGGCTTCCTCTGCGAAGCATCGATGTGCCTCGGAGGGACCGTCGTCACCGGCCCTGGTAAGCCCACCGAGCAATGCTCACTGCGTCGCGAGCCGCCGGAGGAACCACTGGGTCAGGATCTCGTCAGCCGCCACTGCGGCGGGCGACCGGGGGCCCGGTTCCAGGCCGGGCTCATCGGCTAGCGGGTGGGCCAAGCCCGGCACGGTCGCCAGTTCGATGTCGTGCGGATGCGCGTACCGCTCGCGTAGCGCCCCTACCAGGGAAACCGCGTCCTCCCGCAGCGCCGGGTGGTCCTGCTCGCCACTGACCAGTAGCAGCGGTGGCTCCCCTGCAAGACTCTCGGCGCGGCCGACGAAGTCCAGTTCGTCGGCGACCTTGCGGGATTCAGCGGTCCAACCGTAGGGCTGGCCGAGTCCGGCCGCGAGAAGTTCGACGGCCGCGCTCACCCGTACAGCCGGATTGACGAGCGCGACCGCCCCGATCGGACTGGGCGGCGCTGTGAGCACTTGCAGAGCCACCGCACCGCCGAGTGACGCACCGAGGATGCTGATCGGCTGGTCGTCGATCGGGAGCCGGCGGCGCAGCTCTGCCAGCGCGGCCGGGAACTCCTCGACCGCCTGGCGGATGATCGGGCCGAGGTACGCCAGGAGTATGTCCTTGCGAGCGAGTTCGATGTGTCTGTCCAGGCGGCCGTCGACCATACGCGAGCCGCACAGCGGCATGCCCAGGTGTACCCGCCAGGCGGGAACACCGGCCATGGGCAGCGCCGCCGCGAAGGCCGCATCCGTGCGCGGTGCGTCCAACATGTGCCAGGTCACGATCAACGGCGCAGGGTCGGTATCGCCCCCGGACGGGGGGAGGGCCGTGAACGGCACGCCTGCTGCTGTACCGGTGATCGCATCCATACGCACTCCTACGGCTTTCAGGGGCTGGGCCCTCCACCGTATGAGGGCTCCACCGAACGGGAATGTCCTTTCTGCTGCGGGCAGAGCCGCAGGCCCGGACCACGCCCCGGCCGCAATGTGTGGAGGCGGGACGGAGGGGTCGTTCCAGGGCCGCCTGCATCACCCCTAGGACGGCGACCGCGTACCGCCTGTCCGAACAGGGATCGGGAGAGAGCCCCCCGCCCGAAGCACCGAGGAAGACCAGGCGCGCCGCCCGGTGGGCACGGGGCTCCGCCCCCGCAGGCTCCGGCCGGCAGGGCCGCCCCGCAGTCAGCGCCGCCGTGGAACCGCAGTACCCCCGACAGCATCGCGGCCATGTCCGATGAGCAGCCGTGCGACATCACCACAGTGCCCAGCCCTAACAACGCACCGAGCAGGAGGCCCGCCGACCCGAGGAACGCGCCCACAGCATCGCCTCAGAGCTGCGCCGTGCGGGCGCGGCCGTCATCTCCTGCGCCGACGAGCGCGGGCTGACCACCGGCGACCGCAGACACGCGCAGCGCAGCGTTCTCGCAGATCACTGCCGCCTCCCGACCTCGATCCGAGATCCCTCGGCGTCGAGCACCGTACCGCCGTTGTGGTCGGTCTGGACTCCGGAACCGGCACGGAGGTCGCCGACGCCGCCCCGGCGATGGGGGACCGGCTGCGCGAGATCCGCCAGCGGGTCTTCCCCGATATCACCGCCGCACCCGGGCAGGACGCGGCCCGCGGGCTGACTCCCGGGATCCCCGGCTTCCCGGCCGTGGAGTCGCAGGGTCACCGCGCCACCTTCGAGGTGCACCTGGCGGAGTGGTCCTGTGAAGCGATGGGGTGGCTGATGGCCTTCGTCTGCGAGGTAGCGATCGAGCAGGGCGTGCGTGTCCCCGTGGTGGCCACCGTCCGCCTGGACCCGCGTCCCGGTGGATGAGCGGGTGCCCCTGCACGGTCGGAAGCCGTCGAACGTGTCGAGCCGTGCCATGAGACGGGTTCTCCCGGCTCGGAAGTGGTGTTCCCGCATGCACCGGTTCGATGGCCCTGCCCCGGTGGCGCCGCCCCGCCCGAGCGGCGGCGATCACGTTGCCCTCGGGGTCCGCGTGCTCTTGGAAGCGGTGGTCGACCTGGACGAGCAGGTCACCTCGGTCGTCGGAGTAGGTGACGCCGCGCCGTTGGGGCGGCCGAGACGGGCAGGGTCGCCCGGCGGGCCGGAATCTGCCGCATGGCGGAGCACTCTCGGAACGAGGTTGACACCACTTCAGACGTAGTACTATGTTTATACCACTGCAAGCGAAGTACTTAATTCTGAGTAGATCTGACAGGTGATCCCATGCATGCCGATACCCCCCGTCTGGACCTGACCGTCCTGCTGTCCGCCGAGGCCCACCCGCGCGCCGCCGCCCCCTTCACCCCGCCGCAGCGGCCCCGCTCCCGCCGCAGGGGTCGCGACCAACAGCCCAAGCCCCTCCCGGTGCGGCGGGCGAGGCCGCTGCCCAAGCCGGGCGGTGTCCGCTGACCTGGTGCACGACCGATCTCCTGAAGGAAGGGGCTTCTGTGTTCCCGAGGTGTTCTCCCGGTGCGGATATACGCTCATGGGCATGAACGACCACAGCCCTCCTCTCCCCGCGCATTCCGCTCCGGCCGGGCAGCTGCGCGCCTCCCATCAAGAACGGGACGCGGTGGTGGAACAGCTGCGCGACGCGGCTGCCGAGGGACGCATCGACTACGACGAGCTGGACGAGCGCCTGGAGCGGGCGCTGAAGTCCAAGACCCACGCCGAGCTGGCCGCCCTGACCGCCGACCTGCCCGCGCCGCAGGCCACCGAGCAGCAGCTGCCGCCGCTGGTGCTCAGGGGCGGGATGAGCGGCGCCGTACGCGGCCCCGGGCGGTGGGAGCCGCCCTCCCACGTGGTCGCCCACGGCGGTGTGGGCGGCGTGAAGATCGACTTCAGCCGGGTCCAGAGCCGTCTCCGGGAGATCCTGGTGGAGGCCTACGGGGAGACCTCCGGTGTCACGGTCGTCATCCCCGACGGCTGGGCCGCCGACACCGCGGGCATGGACCCCGGCATCGGCGGCCTCAAGGACAAGACGACCCCGGACCGCCTTCCGGGCACGCCGCTGATCCGGCTCACCGGTTCCGGCGGCATAGGGGGAGTGGTCATCCGCCATCCCAACCGCAAGGAGCGGCGCAAGCTGGACGAGAACCCGACCTAGGGTGCCGGGCCCGGGGGCGGGTCGGGTCGGACCGCGGAGAGCGCGAAGGCCCCTTTCCTGCCCCCGGCGTGGGACCCGGACCGACGCCTGCCGCCCTAACATAACGCGGAGATAACGCGCCGCGTTTGTCCAGGTCGCGAACTGTGAGCCCCGCGCACGCGGGGATGGACCCCGGAACCCGAAGCCGTGCTCGACCCACACGCCGTGAGCCCCGCGCACGCGGGGATGGACCGGCGCACCCCGACCTGTTCGAGTAGCGGGCTGGGTGAGCCCCGCGCACGCGGGGATGGACCGCCGGTGAGCGGGTCGGTGAGCGAGCGGCGGACGTGAGCCCCGCGCACGCGGGGATGGACCGCAGTCCCGAGCTCCGGGTTGCGGCGGACCTCGTGAGCCCCGCGCACGCGGGGATGGACCGTGGTTGTGCTGCACCCCGACCGCGTCGCGGGCGTGAGCCCCGCGCACGCGGGGATGGACCGGACGGGACCCAGATCGGCGGCGCCTTCGCGCAGTGAGCCCCGCGCACGCGGGGATGGACCGGTAGCGGAAACCTATCGACGTCGATAGTCTCAGTGAGCCCCGCGCACGCGGGGATGGACCGCTCCTCATCAGGGAAAACATCCCGCGACCTGCGTGAGCCCCGCGCACGCGGGGATGGACCGACCGGCGCGCGGAGCTTAAGGCCCTGTGCGAGTGAGCCCCGCGCACGCGGGGATGGACCGGTCTTCAGGTGCCGCTTCACCGTGGCCTCGTGGTGAGCCCCGCGCACGCGGGGATGGACCGTCCATCTTGCCGCCGGTGAATCGGGCCTCGTCGTGAGCCCCGCGCACGCGGGGATGGACCGGTCCGCGTCCTCAGCCACGACCAGATCGCGTTGTGAGCCCCGCGCACGCAGGGATGGACCGTTGGCCCAGGAGCTGCTGGCGCGGGCGGGGGTGTGAGCCCCGCGCACGCGGGGATGGGCCGAAGGAGGACCAGACCGGATGACCGCCCCGACCGTGAGCCTCGCGCACGCGGGGATGGGCCGCTCATGACGATGGCCCCGGCCCCTACCGACCCCACACCATGTGCGAGACGTGGGCGCACCCGCAGGCCTGGCCTGCCGGGACGCCGGACAGCCCCGCCTGGAGCTGCTGTCCGGGCTCGGACGGTTCGGCGGGTGTGTACGGGCGCCGTTGGCCGGTGATCGCAGGGTCGAACCCCCACGGGATACGGCACTCGGGGCCGGGGGTGGTTCCGTGCTTCACCCGACCGTCCGGCCTCCGCCCCCTCCATCCAGCCCACAGGAGCCCTCCGACCGTGCCGCCCGCCGGGCCAGGTGCCGTTTGGAGCCCGCCGTTGTCGGCCCCAGCACGGTCCCCGGCGGGAAGGGAAGGGGGTCGGCCGGCCGGCGGACACGGGGGACGGCACCGACCTGGTAGCCGTCCTCGTAAACGATCCGGCCCGGGTCATCGGAGGTGCTCTCCCGATGGGCCACACCGTGGGCGAACAGGAGACCCCGCAAGGCGTCGAGGCGTTCGACGAAATCGGTTCGGGTGCGCACCGAACTCCGGAACCACGTCACCGCTCCCAGCGTGTTGCCGTCCGTGTACAGGGGCGGGACGGGCAGGGCGCTCCGGAACCAGTCGTCGATGTCGAAGTAGAGCTCTTCCTCGGAGTCGGACAACATGCCCGCACGCCTGAGGTGATCGACCGCCACGAAGATCCCCACCTCGACGCCCACGCGCCCGACATAATCCGCGTGCACCCTGAAGAAACCCGTCATCTGCGCGGTATACCCGCGTCCGGCCGAGATCCTCGGACGAAGCGGCGGCGCCCCGAGCACGGGCACCGCAGCACCGCCGGTCGAACGGGCCCGGCCGTTCAGGTCCTCGGTCCCACCCTCGGCACGCTCCGGTCGGCTGCGCAGTAGGCGGTTCTCCTCCAGCAGGGCGACACGGTCACCTGCATGGGGGCGGGCCGGGGACAGCGATCGTCATTCTCGCCCTGGCGCATCAGGTGGGGGAACCGGGCTCCATGTCGGTGATGGGTTCGATTGCGCCTGGGCGGACGAAGGCTCCGCCGCGGTTCCAGGTGCCGAAAGCGAAGTCCTCATTCCGGAGCCCCACCCGGATGCGGTCTGCTCGAGGACACCTGCGTGGACGGTGGCCTTCGGGACCGGGCAGGTGAAAGCGCCGCCTTGGCGGCGAAGTGCGAGCACACCTCTGTGCCCGGAACCCATGTGCCCTGTCTATCGGGAATCCGATTCCCATGACATGAATGCATCGCAGTCGACATGCTGGGTGTGAGCGCAAAGCCGTACAGGTCTCATATCGGTGACATGCGACCAGAACCGGCCACGGGGCGTCGCCCGCACTGCTTGCCTTCAGGCGTAATCTGCACTCATCCCACGAGTACGCCCGCTCCGTCCCGTGGCCTCGCGCGAGGAGCAACCATGAACAGAACCGGCTGGATCGCCACCTCGGTCAGCGCCGTGGTCGCGCTGTTGTTGGGCTTCACCATCGGCTGGTTCGGCAACCAGGCGTACATCCGTGCCTCGCTGAACGCCGCGTTCGAGGACATCGGTGCGGACATGGAGGAGTCCCTCGACGTTCCCGAGGACATGGAGGCGATGGAGGGCCACGAGGACGACCCCGGCGCGGCCGCCGAGCCGGAAGAGGAGATCCCCGACGCGGTGCCGATGTCGGAGTCCGCGTCGGACGGCATCTGGGACATGGCCATAACCGGCGTCGAACGGACGACGCAGATCAACGGCTCCTATTCCAACGCGACCGCAGCGGACGGCCGCGAGTTCGTGGTCCTGACCGTGGAGCTGACGAATGCCTCGCAGGGTCCGCAGTTCCCGGAGATCGACGGGTCCGAGCTGGTCGACGTGGACGGGAACCGGTACGCGTACGACATGGACGCGGTCTTCGCGTTGGACGACGATGACGTGATGTACACCGAGGTGAACCCGGGCGGGTCGGCGGTGGTGCCGTTCCCGTTCGAGGTGGGGGAGGGTACCGAGGTGGAGATGGCGCTGCTGACGGCATCGTGGGACGCACCGGATCATGCGGCGATTCTTGTGGAGGAGTGACCGATACGCGCGAGCGCCCCTGTCCGCACGGGCCGGTGCGCTCGTGTTCTGCGGTCTCCGTCGATGACGTCCCGCTCCAGGCTGTCCGGGAGTCGTGTTCGGGAACATGTGCCCGCCCGAGGACGCCCATTGGTCCGCCGCCCGGTCGTGCACGCTGGGTCGAACGGGCGATCCGCACGTGGCCGAACACGTTCGCTTCTGCGGTGACCCCGGGCAGGCGGCGGTCGCCGGGCATTCGTGTGGCTTCGGCGGGCAGTGCCCGGGGGTCCGTCCGCACAATGGAATCCCCAAGTAATCTACGTCGTAAAGTCACTGCTCTTGTGAACCCGAACCCCGGTAGGACTCCGTGCGCGGGTCCATCCGGAGCAGACCCTTCCATTCAGATGATTCCGGCGGTGTCCACCGCGGCGCCCTGGCCGGTGCGATGGACGACGGCTCCATCTGACGGTGTCGATGGTGTTCGTGCGGGCTCCGGGGGTGCTGCCGGCGGCGGGGTCGGCCGCGGTGCTGCCGGGTGTTCGCCGCGGTGTGGGCGGTGGCGGCCTGCGGCGTCCGCCTGCGCTTCTCCGCCCCGACCCGGGCCGGCCGACGCCCTGGCGGCGACCTCGCCCTACGACCGTGTGCCGGTGGGGGATCCGGCGCTCCTGCCGACGGTGGGCCGACCGTGCTCGCATGCGCCCTGGCGGCCCCGGGCCTGTGGGGTCTGGGCCGCAGGGACCCGGACGGCTGAGGTCTGCCGGGCCCGTGGGCGGTGGGCGGGGCCGCGCACACGGGCGTGCCGGGCCGGGCCCCGGCCCCGGCGGGTCCGTCACCGGCGGGTGTGGCGCTCCAGCCAGGCGGTGACCAGGTCCAGGACCCGCTCCCCGTCGGTGTCGTGCAGGAGTTCGTGGTAGCCGCCCTCCACCGGGTGGAACTCCTTGTCCTCCACGGGCAGGGACTCCACGAACAGGCGGCTCTGCTCGGGGTCGGTGACGTTGTCCCCGGTGCCGTGCACCACCAGGCAAGGGGTGTGCCAGTGCGCGATCCTGCGGCGGACGCCCGCGTTGACCTCCACCACGCTCGCCGCGGTGCGCATCGGCATGCGCCCCCGGAAGACGCGGGTGTCCCGCTCGCCCGCCTCGACGTACTCCGCGACGCGGGTGAGCCGGGCGGGCTCCCTCCGGGGCAGCGGTGCCGGGAGCGCGGGGAACAGCAGCCCCACCAGCCTCAGGGCGGCGACCACCGGTGGCGGCGGCAGCGGCACCAGGGCGGGGGAGGTCAGGACCACTCCGGCCACGTCCTGCGGGTCGACGGTCACCGACCCGGCCGTGACCAGCCCGCCCAGGGAGTGGCCGAAGAGCAGGACCGGCAGGCCGCGCTCGCGCATGCGCCGCCGCGTGAGCACGTGGTCGATGACGGAGCGGCGCACGTCGGGTGAGCCGGGCCGGCCGGGGGCGTCCCCGTGTCCTTCCAGGTCCTGGGCCCACACCTCGAAGCCGAGTTCGACCAGGTGCGGGATGAGGCCGCCGTAGAGGGTGACGTACCGCTCGGAGTACTCGGAGTATCCGTGCTGGAGCTGGACCAGGGCCCGGGGCGGCCCGGCGGTCTCCCAGACGTGGACGCCCCCGGGGGCGGTGGTGTGCGCGGTCAAGGTCGCCTGCCTTTCGTTGCGGGGCCCGGGGCCGTCGGCGGAGCGTCGCCGGGGGCGGGTCCGGGCCGGGTCGGTCCGCGGGGCCCCGTCCGTGGCGGGGCCGGCGGTCGCCTTCCCGTTCCGGCGCGGAGCCGTGCGTGCGTACGGCCGCGGGCCGCCGTCGTGCGGGGTGGCGGTCGTGGCACCGTTTCCGCCGGGGTTCACGGGTCGGCACCGATGATTCCAGAAACCGGCCTGGGGCGGGGGTTCGTGCCGCTTCCGGCCATGTCCGCCCCGCCCGTCTCCCCGGGGTGCTGTGCCGTCCGCCGCCGGGGAGCCCCGAGCCCTCTCCCCGGGTTCGGTGTCGGCGGGTCTCCCGGTCCGGGGCCTTCACACCCTTTTGTGTTCGCTATATGAACACTTGTGCGTTCTATGAAACAGTGCCACTATGTCTCTCCGTGTCGTGCTTCACGCGGTGGCCTGTCCTGCGTCACACCCGCGACACACGTCCGCAGTCGGGTTCCCCCCGCGCGCAAGGAACACCGGAGGAGGCGCACCGTGCCCCAGACCGCCCGCCACACCGGGTGGCTCATGCCCCTGTGCTGGATCGCCGTCATGCTCGACGGCTTCGACATGGTGGTGCTCGGCACCACGCTGCCCACCCTGCTCGACGAGGGGCAGTGGGGCATCACCCCCAACAGCGGCTCGGCCGTGTCGACCGCGGGCCTGGCCGGTATGGCCGTCGGCGCGCTGTGCATCGGCACCGTCACCGACGTCGTCGGCCGCCGCAAGGTGCTGATCTTCGCGGTCGCGAGCTTCTCCCTCTTCACCGCGCTGTGCGCCGTGGCCCCCACGCTGTTCGTGTTCGGCCTGCTGCGCTTCCTCGCCGGTGTCGGCCTGGGCGGCTGTCTGCCCACCGCGATCGCGCTGGCCACCGAGTACGCCCGCAACGGCAGGGGCGGCAGCGCCACCACCACCCTGATGACCGGCTACCACGTGGGCGCCGTGCTCACCGCCCTGCTCGGCATCGTCGTGCTGCCCTCCCTGGGCTGGCGGGCCATGTACGTCATCGGCGCGCTGCCCGCCCTGGTGCTGGTGCCGCTGATGATCCGTTACCTGCCCGAGTCGCGCTCGTTCGGCGTCTCCGCCCCCGCGGGTGGCGGCAGCGGCGGCGTGGGAGCGGGCGTGGCGTCCGTCAAGTCGCTGTTCCAGGGCGGGTTCGTCCGCTCCACCCTGGCGTTCTGGCTGGCGTCCTTCACCGGCCTGCTGCTGGTCTACGGGTTGAACACGTGGCTGCCGCAGATCATGCGCGAGGCCGGGTACGAGCTGGACGCGGCGCTGGGCCTGCTGCTGGCGCTGAACGCCGGTGCGGTCGTGGGCCTGCTGGTCGCCGGGTCGGTGGCCGACCGGGTCGGCCCGCGCCGGGCGGCGCTGGCGTGGTTCGGGGTGTCGGCGCTGATGCTGGCGGCGCTGAGCATCAAGCTCCCCGGGGCGGGCGCGTACGTGGCGGTGTTCCTGGCCGGGTGCTTCGTGTTCAGCTCGCAGGTGCTGGTCTACGCCTACATCGGCCGCATGTTCCCGCCGGCCAACCGGGCGACGGCCCTGGGCTGGTCGGCGGGCGTGGGGCGGCTGGGCGCGATCACCGGCCCGATCATCGGCGGAGTGCTGCTCACCGCCGGGCTGGCCTACCCGTGGGGGTTCTACATCTTCGCGCTGGTCGGCCTGGTCGGCGGCCTGGCGGTGTTCGCGGTCGAGCGCCCGGCCGCCGCGGCCGGAGCCGACCCGGCCCCCGGGGCCGAGGCCGGGTCCCGCCGCTGACCGCCCGTTGACCGCCGCCGCGGGCGGGGTTCCGCCGCCGGCGGCGCGGTCTCAGTTCTCGGCGGTGCGACGGCGCCGCATATGCCGCAGCAGGCGCACGGCGGCGCCGATGAGCAGGGCGTTGAGCAGTGCCCCCAGGACGAGCAGGAACCACAGCACCTCGTAGCCGCCGTGGGCCGGAAGGCTCTCGGGGATCAGGGAGAACGCCGTCATGGAGACCGCGCTGCCGGGGAGCAGGTACAGGGTCAGGCCGATCTCGGGCATGGAGTTCTCGGGGTATCCGGGGCCCAGGTGGATGTAGGCGGCCCAGCTCAGGAAGAGGCCCGCCGCGACCAGATAGATCCGTGAGGGGAGGTTGTCCACGGCGGGGGCCAGGAAGCGTTTCATCGGAGTCTCCTTCTTGCGGGTGCTCCCAGCCTGGTGTCCGCGGCGGCGGTGCGCCTGAGTACGCGTACCCGGAACGGCCGCCCGGGGCGGGCCCGCGGGCCGTGTCGGAGGCGGTGTCCGGGGCTCGCCGGGGCGGTCGGTCGGTGAGGGCGGCGAGTCCGGTCTCCAGGTGCGGGCGCAGGAAGGCGCGCAGGCGCTCGGCGCGGTCGGCCGGGACGCCCCGGGTGGCGGGCTCGACGTACATGATCAGGTACAGGTACGTCCGGTACAGGGCCAGGCGGCGCAGCAGGTCCGGGGTGAACTCCAGTTCCCCGCCCGCCCCGCGGTACCCGTCCAGGAACGGGGTGTCCTCCCGGATGTCGCCGAACAGGGCGAGGGAGGCCAGGTCGGCGACGGGGTCGCCCCAGAAGGCGCGCTCGGCGTCGATGATCCCGCCCAGGACGGGCGTGTCGGGGCGCCGTCCACGAGGATGTTGCCGTCCCACAGGTCGAAGTGGACCAGGGCCGGGCTGCGCACCGCCCCCAACAGGTCGCGGTGGTCCTCGACCACGCGTCGGACGAGGTCGGGCGGCCGGGGGAGGGCGACCCCCGTGCGCTCGGCGTCGGCCAGCAGTGCGTCGACCATGGCGGCGAAGGCGTCGGGCCAGGTGGCCGCGGTCAGCTCGGGGCGGTCCGGGTAGCCGAAGGCGGTGCCGGTGAGGGTGTGCAGGGCGGCGACCGCACCGCCCAGGGCGCGGCGGACCGCGGCCGGTCCGCCCGGCACCAGGTCGCCGCGCACGCCCTCCAGGGGCACCCCCGGCAGCCGGGTCAGGAGCAGCCGGTGCTGCCCGGGCCGGTCGGGCACGGGTCCCAGGTGCAGGGGCTCGGGGACGAGCGGGCCCAGGACGGGCCGGGCCAGCTCCCAGACGCGGGCCTCGGTGTGCAGCAGGCGGTGCTCGTAGGTCATGCGCGGCTGTCCGGCCGGGGGCTCGGTCTTGAGGACGGTCTCGGTGCCGTCGGTGTGGGTGAGCAGGTGGACGGTGTTGTAGGTGCCGCCCGACAGCGGGGTGCGGCTGAGGACGGCGGTGTCGGGGTGGGGGGTCATGGATCCTCGGGTCGGTGTGCGCGGTGCTCGCCGGGGGCGCCGTACCGGACGGGGGCGGTTTCCGCTCTGTCCCCGTGTCCGCTCGGGTCCCGGCCGGATGGGGAAAGGGGCGATCAGGGTGCGATGCGCCGCCCGGAGGCCGTCAGGGCCGGAGGAGTACGGTGTTCCGGCCGCCGGATCTCCCGGGCGGTCGGTGCGGGACGGTTCCGCCGTTCCTTGCGGTGGGGCCGTTGCAGTGCCGGGGCCGCTACGCGCGTCGGTAGGTGAGGAACAGGGTCCCCGCCGCCGACCGGGAGAGGTCGGCCAGTGCCAGGCGCCCGGAGGGCGAGCCGTCCTCGAACGGTCGCCGGTCGCGCCCGGCGACCGTCGGTGCGATGACCGGTTCCAGGACGTCGACGAGTCCCGCCCGCCAGAGCGAGCGGGCCAGCCGGATGCTCCCGTGGATGCCGATGTCGCCGCCCTCCTGCTGTTCGAGCCGGGTGACGTGGTCGGCCGCCGGGGCGGACACGAAGGTCAGAGTGCTCCCACCGCCGCTCGGGGGTCTCCGAGCTGGACACGACCTTGTCCGTCCGGTTCACGAACGTCGCGAACGGTTCGAAGTCGGAGGTGGGCCAGTGGTCGACCCAGTGGTCGTGCGTGCCGCGGCCCATCAGGACCGTGTCCTGTCCGGCGATGACCCGGCCGGGGTTGTCGATGACCTCCTGTCCGGGGTCGGAGAACCGGTCGCCCGGTTCCTCGGCCACCCCGTCGAGCGACAGCAGCCGGTAGAGCACCACGTCCCGCATCGGCGAGACTCCTTCCGTGCGGCCGGGGGTTCCCCGGGCTTCGCCCCGAGTATGGCGGATCGGCCGCGCCGTCGGCCCGGGAGCGGAGGACGCAGGCGCGCCTGCGCGCCGCACGGTCCATGGTGCGCCCGCGGGGCCGGGTCAGTTGATCCCGTACTTGTCGGGGACGCCGTGCGGGGTGGGCTCGCCGGGGACGGTCTCCAGGTCCAGGGCCTTCTCGATGCCCTCCAGGGCGCGGGCCAGCCGCGGGGCGTTGCGGCGGTACACCTGCGGGTGGGGGGACCCGGAGAAGCCGTTGCGCAGCCAGATGTCGTGGCGCACCCCCACGGTGACCTCCAGGAACCACGGGGCCAGGTACACCGAGGCGTCCACCAGGCCGTGGGCGCGCCGTTCCCCGCCCCCGGCGTCGATCCAGGTGCCCGGTCCGGCCAGGGTCAGGGCCTGGGGTTCGGCGTCGGGCAGCCCGGACGGGCGGCCCACGGGCACCCGGTCGGCCAGGGCGTCGGCGGTGGATCCGGCGGCCGGGTCGAGGTCCATGACGGAGGCGAACCCCGAGTAGCCCTCGCCGGGGCGCAGCCAGGACACCCGCAGGGTGTGCGGGGTGCACAGGCCCTCGTCGGCCAGGACGTCGGCGGCGGTGTGCAGCCGGGTGCAGGCGTCGGCGAGGGTGAGGCCGTCGGTGTCGGAGGAGGCCTCCCAGGACCAGGAGGTGATGGGCGCGGGTGCGGCGGGCAGCATCGGTGCTCTCGTGTCGGGCGGCGGCCCCGGGGCGGGGCCGCCGCGGCGGGTCACAGGCCGGTGTCGGGTTCGAAGCGGACCACCACCGATTTGGAGGTGGGGGTGTTGCTGATGTCGGCGGTGGAGTCCAGGGGTACCAGGACGTTGGTCTCGGGGAAGTAGGAGGCGGCGCAGCCGCGGGCGGTCGGGTAGTGGACGACGCGGAAGTGCGGCGCGCGGCGTTCGCGGCCGTCGGGCCACTCGCTCACCAGGTCGGTGTAGGAGCCGTCGGCCAGGCCGAGCCCGGCGGCGTCCTCGGGGTTGACCAGGACCACGCGGCGCCCGTCGGTGATGCCGCGGTAGCGGTCGTCCAGGCCGTAGACGGTGGTGTTGTACTGGTCGTGGGAGCGCAGGGTCTGGAGCAGCAGGCGGCCCTCGGGGGCCCGGGGCGCGTGGGTGCCGTTGACGGTGAAGTTGGCCCTGCCGGTGGCGGTGGGGAAGCGGCGGTGGTCGCGGGGGGCGTGGGGCAGGGTGAACCCGTCGCGTCGGCGGGCCCTGGCGTTGAAGTCGTCGAAGCCGGGGATGACGGCGGCGATGTGGTCGCGGATGCGGTCGTAGTCGGCGAAGCCGTCCCAGGCCACCGGGGTCTGTCCGAAGAGGCGGGCGCCCAGTCCCCGGACGATGTCGACCTCCGAGCGCATCTCCTGGGAGAGGGGCTCCAGTACGCCGTGGGAGGCGTGGACGCGGCTCATGGAGTCCTCGACGGTGACCCACCGGGGCCGCTCCCCGTGCAGGTCGCGGTCGCTGCGGGCCAGGGCGGGCAGGATGAGGGCGCGGGTGCCGGTGACCACGTGGGAGCGGTTGAGCTTGGTGGACACGTGGACCGTCAGGCGCACCCGGCGCATGGCGTCCTCGGTGACGTGGGTGTCGGGGGTGGCCGCGACGAAGTTGCCGCCCATGGCGAAGAAGACGCGGACGTCGCCGCGGGCCATGGAGCGGATGGCGTTGACGGTGTCGTGGCCGTGCCCGCGGGGCGGGGTGAAGCCGAACTCTGCGGCCAGGGCGTCGAGGAAGGCGGGGGCCGGGCGTTCGAGGATGCCCATGGTGCGGTCGCCCTGGACGTTGGAGTGGCCGCGCACCGGGCACACTCCGGCGCCGGGGCGGCCGACGTTGCCGCGCAGCAGCAGGAGGTTGACGACCTCGCGGATGGTGGGCACGGAGTGCTTGTGCTGGGTGAGGCCCATGGCCCAGCACACGACGGTGCGCTCGGAGGCGGCGACCAGGGCGGCGATCTCCTCGATGAGGGGCCGTTCCAGGCCGGTGTCGCGTTCCACCCGGGTCCAGAAGGCGTCGGCGGGTTCGTCCAGGAGCTCCTTGGCGAACAGGTCGAAGCCGTGGGTGTGGGCGTCGATGAAGTCGCGGTCCAGGACGGGGGCGCCGTCGCGGTCGGCCTCCAGGAGGATGCGGTTGACCGCGGAGAAGAGGGCGAGGTCTCCGCCCAGTCGGATCTGGGCGAACACGTCGGTGAGGGGGGTGCCGCGGCCCAGCAGCCCGCCGGGGTGCTGGGGGTTGCGGAACTCGCGCATCCCGGCCTCGGGCAGGGGGTTGACCGTGACGATGCGGGCGCCGTTCTTCTTGGCGCGTTCCAGGGCGGTGAGCATGCGGGGGTGGTTGGTGCCCGGGTTCTGTCCCGCCACGATGATGAGGTCGGCCCGGTGGAGGTCGTCCAGGGAGACGCTGCCCTTGCCCACGCCCAGGGTCTCGGTGAGGGCCGCCCCCGAGGACTCGTGGCACATGTTGGAGCAGTCGGGCAGGTTGTTGGTGCCCAGTTGGCGGGCCAGCAGCTGGTAGGCGAAGGCGGCCTCGTTGCTCGTGCGCCCGGAGGTGTAGAAGACGGCCTGGTCGGGGGTGTCCAGGGTGCGCAGCTCGTCGGCGATGAGCTCCAGGGCGTCGTCCCAGGTGATGGGGGTGTAGTGGTCGGCGCCCTCGGCGAGGTGGAGGGGGTGGGTCAGGCGGCCTTGCTGCCCGAGCCAGTAGCCGGAGCGCTGTGCCAGTTCGCTGACGGGGTGCTCGGCGAAGAAGGCCGGGGTGAGGGGGCGGGAGGTGGCCTCCTCGGCGACGGCCTTGGCGCCGTTCTCGCAGAACTCGGCGCGGTGGCGCCGGTCGCCCTCGGGCCAGGCGCAGCCGGGGCAGTCGAAGCCGCGCTTCTGGTTGACGGCGAGCATGGCGGGCAGACCGCGCCGTACCCCGGCGTTCTCTCCGACCTGGCGGACGCTGTTGAGGACCGCGGGCAGGCCGGCGGCGGCGTCCTTGGGCGGGGTGACACGGGGGGTGTCCTGGGGAGTGTCCGCAGGTACGGGGCGGTGGCTTCTCATGGGCGTATTCTCCCACCGCTCCGGCGGGTTCTCCACGTTCGGGGGCCGGCGGCCCGTGCACACCGTGTTCGCGCGGGGGCGGGGGCCGCCGCCCGGCGGTCGCGCGGGCGGGGCCGTACCGGTGCGGAGGGGTCAGGGGGTGTCGAACAGGGCGCTGACGGACTCGCCGTTGTGGATGCGGCGGATGGCCTCGGCCAGGGCGGGGGCGATCGACAGCACGCTCAGTTTGGGGGTGGCCTTCTCCGGGGCCAGGGGCACGGTGTTGGTGCACACGATCTCGGTGACGTCGTCCATGGCGGTGAGCCGGTCCAGGGCGCCGTCGGTGAACAGGCCGTGGGTGCAGGCGACCCGGATGGAGCGGACCCGGCGTTCGCGCAGCCGCTCGATGAGTTCCACGACGGTGCTGCCCTTGGCGACCTCGTCGTCGAGGATGATGACGTCGCGTCCGGTGACGTCGCCGATGACGGAGGTGATGCTGACCTTGTCGTCGCTGAAGCGCTGTTTGGCGCCCGCGGCGACCGGGGTGCCCAGGCGGCGGGCGAACGCGGAGGCGGCCTTGGCGTTGCCGAAGTCGGGGGAGACGACGACGGTGTCGGACAGGTCGTCGCCGCGGAAGTGGGCGGCGAGCTCGCCCAGGGCGTGCAGGTGGTCGACGGGGACGCTGAAGAACCCGTGGACCTGGGGGGAGTGCATCGTCATGGTGAGGACGCGGTCGGCTCCGGCGGTGGAGAGGAGGTCGGCGACCAGGCGGGCGCCGATGGAGATGCGGGGAGCGTCCTTCTTGTCGGAGCGGGCGTAGGCGAAGTGCGGCATGACCACGGTGGTGCGGGCGGCGGAGGCCCCGCGGGCGGCGTCGAGCATCAGCAGCAGTTCCACCAGGTTCTCCTGGACCGGGGGGACCAGCGGCTGGATGATGAACACGTCGCGTTCACGGCAGTTGTCCTGGAGCTGGATCTCCAGGCAGTCGTTGGCGAACCGGGAGACGCGGGTGGGGGAGAGCGGCTTGCCGAGGTCGTGGCAGATCTCCCGGGCGATCTCGGGGTGGGCGCTGCCGGAGAAGATGACGATGTCGCGCACGGATGTCCCTGTTTCGTGGGGCGAATGGACCGCCCTGAGGTTACTACCTGGGGTTTCGGTGCCCGTGGTCGCGGTGCCCGCCGGGTCGGGGCCGGCCCGGGTGGGGTGTCCGGGTGGGGGGAGCCCGGCCCGGCGCGGCGGGGACGGGATAACGCGGATCTGTTACCGCTGATAACGTGGGGTGCATGGGAGACAGGCAGGACACCCGGCGGCGCGTCATCGACGCCGCCGCGGACATCCTCACCCGCCAGGGGCGCGAGGCGGTCACCACGCGTTCGGTGAGCGCCGCCGCAGGGGTGCAGCCGCCCGCCCTCTACCGGATCTTCGGGGACATGGCGGGGCTGCTCGACGCCGTGGCCGCCGACGGGTTCGAGCGCTACCTGGCGGGCAAGAGGGCCCAGGAGCCCTCCGGGGACCCGGTCGGGGACCTGCGCGCCGGGTGGGACCTGCACGTGCGGTTCGGGGTGGACAACCCCGCCCACTACGTGCTGATGTACGCCCCCGGCGTTGCCCGCGACGGCGGGGGGGCGGCGGCCCGGGCCCGGGAGATCCTGCTGGGGCTGGTCGGCCGGGTCGCCGAGGCCGGGCGGCTGGCGGTCGACGCCGAGACCGCCGCGGAGATGATCCACAGCGCCTGCACCGGGGTGGTCCTGCGCCTCATCGAGCGGGGCGGGGACGACCCGCGGCTGTCGGAGGCGGTGCGCGAGGCCGTGCTGGCCGCCGTGGTCACCGGCCCCGAGGCGGTGCGGGAGGGCGCGGACACCGGGATGTCCGCGCACGCCAACGCCCTGCGGGTGCTGCTGTCCCGGGGCGGGGCCGGGGGGGTGCTCACCCCCGGCGAGGCGGCCCTGGTGGACGAGCTGCTGGTCCGGCTGGCGGCGCACCGGCCCGGGGCCGGCTGAGGAAGGTCGCGCCGGGGCCCGCCCGGGACCGGCCGGTGCCCGGGCGGGGCGGTGGAGCGGGGGGCGCGGCCGGTCGGGGACCGGAGGGCGGTGGGGCAGGACGCACCGGTGCAGCCGGTGCGGGTGCGGGCCCTGGCCCGGTACCGCGACGGCGGGCCGTGGTCCGTTCGACCGGGGGCGGCACCGCGGATCCCGCCCCAGGCCGGGCGTGTGACGGTGCGGCCGCCGTGCGGGCGGGGCCGGTGGCTGACGCCGGCGGCCGCCGGGCCGGATGGAGCGTACCGCCGGTCCGGCGCTCCCTGTGGACGGACCGCCCGGGCCGGGCCCCGGAGCCGGTGCTCCGGGGTCCCGGGGCGGGCCGGCTACTCCTGGCCGAGCGCCTCGTGGATGAGGGGGACGATGCCGTCCAGGGCGTAGGAGACGCCCAGGGTGGAGCCGCTGGAGAAGGCGTTGGCCAGCTCCGGGTCGTCCATGATGATGAGGTGGCCGTCCTGGGCGGAGCCGATGCCCTGCAGGACCGGGTCCTCGTGCAGGGCCTCGGCGGTGTCGCCGATCGGGAAGACGACGGTCAGGTCGGCGTCCAGGACCTCCACCAGCTCCGGGCTGAGGTCGACGTAGAAGGCGCCGTCGGCCATGTCGGTGATCTCGGACTTGTACTGGAAGCCCAGGTCCTGGAGCAGGTCGGCGCGGCTGTCGCCGGGCACGTAGGCCCCGTACCGGCCGTCGAAGTAGGCGCCCACGGCGATGGTGAGGTCGGCGAATCCGGGGTTCTCCGCGCGCAGGGTCGCGAACTCCTCCTCGAGCTCGGCGATGAGCTCCTCGCCGCGCTCGCCCTCGCCGAGGACCGCGGCGACCTGGCGGGTCTGCTCCTGCCAGGTGGTGCCGTAGGTGACCTCCACGCCGGGCGGCGGGCCGACCACCGGGGCGAGGGGGGAGAGCAGGTCGTGGCGCTCCTGGGAGTTGTCGGAGCGGGTGTCGAGGATGACGTCGGGCTCCAGGGTGGCGATCTCCTCCAGGTTCGGCTCCAGGGTGGCCAGCTGGGCGGGCTCGGAGTCGAACAGGTCGGCGGCCCAGGGGCCGACGCCGGGGGAGCCGTAGCCCTGCCAGTCGGCGACGCCGACGGGCTGCACGCCCAGGGCGAGCGCGGTCTCGGCGTCGGACCAGCCCGTGGCCACGACGTTCTCGGGGCGGTCCTCGACGGTCACGTCGCCGAAGAGGGTCTCGACGGTCACGGGGTAGCCCTCGGCGGTCCCGCCGGAGGGGGCGGAGGAGCCGTCGGTGGCCTGGCCGCCGCAGGCGGCGAGCATCAGAACGGAGAGCGCGCCGGCGGCGATCGCGCCGCCGCGGGTCAGCGGGCCACGGTTCATGGAGCCTCATTCTCGGGAAGGTCCGGGTCAGCTTAGGCTTGCCTAAGCAGAACCATAGTGGTGGACTCCGGGTGCGGGTGCAAACCGGGTCGAAGGGTGCGCCGGGGTGTCCGCGGGCGGAGATGCCCCAGCGGCGGGTCGTCCTCGGTGTGGAAGGCGGTGCCGACGTGAGGGGAGTCACTTCGGGTGGGCGGCCGTTCGTCCCGGCGGCCCGGGCCGGGGGCGCGTTCGCGGTGGTGCACCCGCCTGGCTAGCCTGTTCGCGGCACGACGACAGGGAATGGGACGATCGGATGACCACATGTTCAAGGGCGGGCGTGCGCCCCGGCCCGGGCCGGACGGCCGCGTGAGCGCCCCCGCACCCCTCGACGTGCGCGGCCTGGGGCGGCGCACCCTGCGCCGCAACCGCCGCGACGTCGCCTGCGCCACCGTCCTGCACTCCCTGCACCAGCTCTCCGAGGCCCTGGTCCCCGTCGCCATCGGCGTCACCATCGACCGGGCCGTGGTCACCGGCGACGTGGGCGCCCTGGCGCTGTGCGTGCTGGGCATGGCCGTCCTGTTCACGGTGCTGGCGCTCGCCTACCGCACCGGAGCCCGGTTCACCGTCCGCGCCGCCGAGAACGAGGCCCACCTGCTGCGGGTGGAGGCCGCCCGCCGTGCGCTGGACCCGCGCGGGGAGCGCAGCGGGCTGCGCGCCGGGGAGCTGCTGTCGGTGGCCACCTCCGACGCCGAGCAGGCCTCCATGTACGTCCGCGCCTGGATCGGGCTCATCGCCATGGGCACCGCGATCGCCGCCACCACCGTCGCCCTGCTGGCCATCGACGTCCCCCTGGGGATCGGGGTCCTGGTCGGGGTGCCGCTGATGATGCTCCTGCTGCGTGTCCCCGCCGCGCGCATCACCCGGCGCAGCGAGGCCAAGCAGGCCACCGCCGCCGGGGCCACCGCGCTGGCCACCGACCTGGTCGGGGGGCTGCGCGTGCTCATGGGCATGGGCGCCCGCCGGGCCGCGGCCGACCGCTACCGCGACGCCAGCGGCGACGCCCTGAGGGCGTCGGTGTCGGCGGCGGCCAGCAACGGCGTGTACCGCGGCATGGTGTCGGCCGCGGGCGTGCTGTTCCTGGCATGCGTGGCCGCCGTCGCCGGGTGGATGGCACTCCGGGGCCGGTTGAGCATCGGCGAGCTCATCACCGTGGTGGGCCTGGCCCAGTTCCTGTCCGAACCCGTCCAGGGGCTGGGCATGGTCGGCCAGATCTTCGCGACCTCGCGCGCCTCGGCCCGCCGCCTGGTGCGGCTGCTGACCGCCCCGGCCGCCGTCACCCCCGGCGGGCTGCCGGTGCGGGCCGAGCCCGTGGTGGAGCTGACCGGGGTCGCCTACCGCACCCTGCGCGGCGTCGACCTGACGCTGTCCCCCGGTGAGACCGTGGGCGTGCTGGCCACCGACCCCCGCGACGCCGAGGCGCTGCTGGAGCTGCTGTCGGGCCGGGCCGCCCCCGAGGAGGTGGAACAGGGCACCGCCACCGTGGGCGGGGTGCCCGTCCACGAACTCGACCTGGCCGCGCTGCGCGCCGCCGTCCTGGTGGAGGAGCACGGGGCCGTGCTGTTCGAGGGCACGCTGCGCACCAACCTGGCCACCGGCACCGACCACGGCGAGGCGCACCTGCGCGAGGCACTGCGCGCCGCCGGTGCCGAGGACCTGGTCACCGGGCATGCCCAGGGCCTGGACCGGCCCATCGCCGACCGGGCCGCGAACCTGTCCGGCGGTCAGCGCCAGCGCGCCGCCCTGGCGCGCGCCCTGGCCGCGGACCCGCCGGTGCTGGTGCTGCACGACCCCACCACCGCGGTGGACGCCGTCACCGAGGAGGCGATCGCCCGCGGCCTGACCCGGGCGCGCGCGGACCGCACCCCGGCGGGGGCCACCCTGGTGGTGGCCGCCAGCCCGGCGCTGCTGGCCCGCGCCGACCGGGTGGTGGTGCTCGAGCAGGGCCGGGTCCGCGCGCTGGGCACCCACACCGACCTGGTCCGCGAGGACCCCGGCTACGCCGAGGCGGTGCTGCGGTGAGCCCGGCTCCGTCCTTCGCGGGTGCCCCCGCGGGTCCGCCGACCGGTTCCGTCCCGGACGCGTCCGTGTCCCGGCGGTGCCGGGCCGGTGCCCCGGCGGGCTCCGTGCCGGGCCCCGCCGGTGCTCCCACCGGCCTCCCGGGCGGTGGCCCGCCCGGGGGGCGGGTGCGCCGCCGTGCCGCGCTGCCCGATCCCGACCGGTTCCGGCACGGCGGGGCGCAGGCGGGTCCGGGCCGGGGGTCCGGTGGTGGCGCGCCGCGGGGGGCCGGCGGGTGCGTGCGCCGCCTCCTGCGGGGAGCGGTACCGGGCGGCGGCGCGGACGGCCGGGGGAAGTGCGACGCGGTGGGAGCCTCCTCGGGTGCGGGGACGGCGGTGGCGGGCGCGGGTGCGCCCGGGACGGAAAGGACGGTGACCGCGTGAGCGCGACCGACGAACACGCGGAGCTGCTGCCCACCGCGTCGGCCCGCCGCACCTGGGCGGTGCTCGGCGACGGGGTGCGGCGCAGCGGCTGGGGCACGCCCGTGTCCCTGGCCGTGGTGCTGGCGGGCAGTGTGGTCGGCCTGGTCGCCCCCTGGACGCTCGGCACCATGGTCGACGATATCTCCGCCGGGGCCGGGCTGGACGCCGTGCTGCGCGCGGCCGCGGTCATCGCCGCGGCCGCCCTGGCCGGGGGCCTGTTCACCGGGGCGGGCGCCTGGCTGGTGACCCGGGCCGGGGAGCGGATCCTGGCGCAGCTGCGCGAGCGCGTCATGGACCGGGTCCTGCACATGCCCGCCGCGCAGGTGGAGCGGGTGCGCATCGGCGACCTGCTGTCCCGGGTGGGCGACGACGTCGCCGTGGTCACCACCGGCATCGCCCGCAACGGCCCCGACGTGGTGGTCGCGCTGGCCATGGTGCTGACGACGGCGGCCGGGATGACGGCCCTGGACTGGCGGCTGGGCCTGGCCGGGCTGTGCGCCCTGCCGGTGTACGTGTGGGCGGCCCGCTGGTACCTGCCGATCTCGGGCCCGTACTACGCCCGCGAGCGGGTCGCGATGGGCGAGCGGTCGCACGCCATGATGGGAGCTCTGCGCGGGCGGTCGGCGGTGCGCGCCTACCGGCGCGAGGGGGAGCACGAGGAACGGGTCTCCGATCGGTCCCTGGCGGCGATGGACATCACCGTGTCGGTGTTCCGGCTGCTGACCCGGTTCGGGTCGCGGCTCAACGCGGCCGAGTGCGTGGGGCTGACGATGGTGCTGGTCGCGGGCTTCTGGCTGGTGCGCGGCGAGATCGTGACGGTGGGCGCGGTGACCGCCGCCGCCCTGTACTTCCACCGGCTGTTCGGGCCGATGATGTTCCTGGTCATGAACTTCAACGAGGTGCAGTCGGCCGGGGCGAGCCTGGCCCGGCTGGCCGGGGTGGTGGACCTGCCCGGGGCGCCCGAGCCCGAGAACCCGCGTCGGCCGCAGGACGCCTCGGTGCGGGTCAAGGGGGTCGGGCACCGGTACGGCCCCGACACCCCGCCCGCCCTGGACGGGGTGTCGTTGGAGATCGCCCCCGGGGAGCGGGTGGCTCTGGTGGGCGCCAGCGGCGCGGGCAAGAGCACGCTGGCGGCGGTGATCACCGGTCTGCGCCTCCCCGACACCGGCGAGGTGTACCTGGGCGGTGTGCCGCTGCCGGACCTGGGCGAGCGCCTGCTGCGCGGGCACGTGTACCTGGTCAGCCAGGAGACGCACGTGTTCGCCGGGCCCCTCCTGGAGGACCTGAGGCTGGCCCGCCCGCAGGCCGGTACCGCCGAGGCGGAGGCGGCCCTGGAGCGGGTCGGCGCGCTCGGATGGGTGCGCGCGCTGCCAGAGGGGCTGGACACCGTCGTCGGCGAGGGCGGCCACGCCCTGACCGCCGAGCAGGCCCAGCACCTGGCGCTGGCGCGCACGGTGCTGGCGGACCCGCCGGTGGCGGTGCTGGACGAGGCCACCGCGGAGGCGGGCAGTGCCGGTGCCCGGCGCCTGGAGCGGGCCTCCCTGGCGGCCACCGAGGGGCGTACCACCCTGGTGGTGGCGCACCGGCTCACCCAGGCACAGGCCGCCGACCGGGTCGTGGTGATGGACCGGGGCCGCATCGTCGAGCAGGGCCCGCACGAGGAGCTGGTGGCGGCAGGGGGCCGCTACGCGGCACTGTGGCGCAGCTGGCAGGGGGCCGCCTGAGCGCACGGTCCGGCGGTCACCGCACCGGTCGGCCGTGCGGGGTCCGTGCCCGGGGGCACGGCCGTTGCCGTCCGGACCCGTTGCGGTCGCCGAACGCCGCCCGCCGGTGGCGGGTGCTCCCGGCGGTGCCGCCGGCCCCGGTGGGGGCACGCGCCGGTGCCCCGGCCGGTTGCGGGCGGGCGCGGCGGCCGCGCGGCCCCCGCGGTGCGCTCCGCGAGCGGAGGCCCGACGCGGGCCCGCGGCCCCCGGGCGGTCAGTGGTGGGTGCGCACGACGATCCGCACCCCCCGGTAGTCGTCCAGGCCGGTGAGCAGGGCCGGGCGCCCGTGCACACCGGCGGGGTCGCCCTCGCGCACGGAGCTGCCGAAGAAGTCGACCCAGGCGTAGGCGGCCTCCGCGCCGCCCTGGGAGGCGGTGCCGTGCAGGCCCCCGTCGCGGTCCAGCAGCCATTCGACCGGTGGAAGACGGTGTTCGGACTCGGCGGCCACCAGGCGGGGCAGCAGGGCGGCGGCGCGGCTGCGCGCCTCGTACGTCGGCTCCTCGGATGCGTGCACCACGGCGTCCCCCCGTCGCGCCCCGCGTCGGTGCGGGGTGTCGTTCGCGTTCGGTCCCATTCTCGCTGTTCGGGGGCGGCCGCGCCGGGGGAATCCGCGATCTGTGGAAAACCCGGCCGCCCGCCCGGCCGCCCGCCCGCCCGCCCGGCTGGCCGCCCGGGCAGGCGGGGAAGGGGGACGTACGCGGGTGGAGGGCCTTGGAGGTCGACCATGACCGCGCGTCGAGTGCGGCGCGGGCCGTTCGCGCGGGGGAGGGCCTCTCCTCCGTGCTCCGGGGGCCGCGCGGGCCGTACGCGGGGGGCCGAGGCCGCGGGTCGTGCCGGGGCCCGGTCCGGGCGATCCGGCGACGGCGCACCGCACCGCCCCGGCCCGGGCCCCGGCGGGGGCGGGCGGGTGCGCGGGCCGGCGCGGGACCGGGACGGGACGGGCGGCCGTCGGGGGCTGCGCCGCGGGCAGGCCCTCCCCGGCGGCCGCCCCCGGTGCCGTCCGGCATGTCCGGGCACGGGGACGGCCGTTCGCGGTGAGGGCCCCCGGGGGATCCCGGCGCGAGTCCGTGCCCGCCGGGGCCGGGCGGCGGGCTCAGAGCACCTTCCGGGCCCCCGGCAGGGCGTGTACGGGAAAGGCCAGCAGCCAGCAGAGCGGCAGCGCCAGGGCCGCCACGAGCGCGAACTTCACCACGGCCGGCGCCTGCACCCCGCTGAGCGCGTAGCCCAGGGCCACCAGCACGACCGGGTGGATCAGGTACACGGTGAAGGCGTGGCCCGACAGGAACCGCCCGAGGGGCCCCTGGCGGTCCAGGCGCTCCCGGAACAGCACCAGCAGCCCCACGGTGATCCCGACCGCCAGGACCGACTCCGAGACCGCCATCACCAGGGACTGCCAGGTCCCACCGCCCAGGAACTCCGTCCCCCCGGAGGAGCCGACGACGAGGAGGAGGATCGCCACCGTGGCCGCGCCCGCCGCGGCGAACCCCGCCCGGCCCGCCCTCCTGGAGAGGCCCCCCAGCAGGTCGCGCCGGGCCGCGACCACCCCGACGGCGAACAGCGCCGCGTACTGCGGCAGGTAGGCGGCCGAGGGCAGGCCCAGGAACTCTGCGTCCATCGGCAACAGGATCCGCCACACGTGGACGACCAGGGCCAGTCCGAGGACGAACCCGGTGACGGCGGCCAGGCCGGGCGCCCGCCCCGCGGCCGGAGACGGCCGGTCCGCGCCCCGGCCCCCGCCGGCCAGGTACCGCCACAGGACGTAGAGGGCGCTGAACACGAACAGCACCTCCACGAACCACATCGGTCCCGGGGTGAAGGAGGTCAGGTAGTACTCCCAGTAGGGCAGCGCGGCCCCCTCCCGGGCGGCCGCCTCCCTCGCCTGCGCATAGTCGCCCACGGTCACCAGGGGGCGGAGCGCCAGCAGCCAGACCAGCAGCGGGACCCCCAGGCGCAGCAGGCGTTCCCGGAGGAAGCGCCGCCCGCCCTTGCGGTCGTGGGAGCCCGGGACGAAGAGGCCCGCGATGAGGAAGAACGCACCCATGAAGAACGCCTGGTTGAGCACCAGCACCAGGTCCAGGAGTGTCCCGGAGGGGTCGGTCGCCGTCTCCAGGTAGTACCAGCGCGGGACGTTGCTGTAGGCGATGGCGGCATGGTGCAGCACCACCAGCACCGTCAGGGCGGTGCGCAGGTTGTCGAGGTGGAACAGCCGCGGGAGGCCCGTGGGCCGTTCGGTCGAAGGACCGGTGGACGGGGACATGGTTCGTTTCTCCTCGGGGGTCGGTGCACGGGAGGGGCCGTCCCGGTCCGCGGGCGGTTCTCCACGGCGGTCGGGTCGGGCGGTCCGAAGGCGGGAGCGGCGGTCCGTAGCCGGCGCGCGGCGCCGCGGGCACCGTGGAGGGGCACCGCCGTACGCACCGGCGCACCGGGACCGGGGAGCGTGGGCCCGGGGGTCTCCCGCGGCCCTCCGACGAGGCTAGGAACCGCCCGGCCGCGCGGGAATCCGTCCGGACCCACGGCCGGGGTGGGTCTGGACCCACACTTGTGCCGGACCGGTGCGCGCGGCCGGGGCCGACCGGGAGAATGGGGGCGGGCGGCCCGGGGCGCGCCGCGCCGCCCAGGGCGGCGGCCGGGCCGGGACCGTCCGCCCCCGAGAAGCACCCCCGTCCACGGCCGCGGCGGGACCCGCGTCCCTCGGCCGCGAACCGGAGGAGAAGAGCATGTACCGGCCCCCCGGTGGACCCCTCATCGCCGTCGCGCGCCCGCTCGCCGAGGGAGCGGTGCGCTCCTGCGTGCTCCTCGCGCTCGCCGCACTCCTGCCCGGGACGTGGGCGGTCGCCGCGTTCTGCCTCCTCGAACTGACCGGCAGCGCGGTCGGGACCTTCTGGTGCGTGTTCGGTGTGGCGGTCCCCTGCGCGGTGGTGTTCTCGCGCTCGGTCTGCGACGCCGTACGGTCGCTGGTCCTGCGCTGGACCGGCACGGAGATCCCCGACTCCTACCGGCCCCCCGTGCCGGTGACCAGGATGGCGACGGGCTACTGGTGGAACGGATACGACTACCAGCCGTTCCGCTGGGTCTCGGTGGTCCACCGGTGGATCCTGGCGCGGGTGTACGACCCCGCGGCCTGGCGGGACATGCTCTGGATCCCGGTCGCACCGCTCACCGCCGGAGCGGCCGCGGCGCTCCCCCTGGCACTGCTGGCGGGAGGCGTCGCCGAGTCGGTGCGGCCGGGGCTGCTGCCCCTGCCGGTGCCGGACGGGGCGAGGGGGCCCGTCGCCGTGCTGTCGGCGGTCCTCGGAGTGCTCCTGCTGCCGGTGGGGTGGCGGGTCGCCGTCCTCGCGGCCCGGCGCCTCCTCGGTCCGTCCGCCCCCGTGCGGTCCGCCGCGAGGATCGCGACGCTGGTCCAGGGGCGGGCCGACCTCACCCACGCGCAGGAGGCCGAGCTGCGCCGGATCGAACGCGACCTCCACGACGGCGCCCAGGCGCGGCTCGTCTCCATCGGCCTCTCGCTCAGCGCGGCCGAACGGCTGCTGGGCGAGGACCAGACCGAGGTCAGGGCGCTGCTGAGGCAGACCCGGGAGAACTCGCTGGCCGCTCTGCGCGAACTCCGGGAGCTCGCGCAGGGGATCGCCCCGCCGGTCCTGGTGGAACGCGGGCTCGTCGACGCGGTCCGCGCGCTCGCCCTGGACTCGCCCCTGCGGACCGAGGTCCGTTCCACGCTGGAGCACCGGTTGGAGACACCGATCGAGTCCAGCCTGTACTTCGCCACCGCCGAACTCGTCGCCAACGCCGCGAAGCACTCGCACGGGTCGGCCATCGACATCACCATCGACCGCACCCGCGGGGGCGTCGCCGTCACCGTCGCCGACGACGGGCACGGAGGGGCCCGCTTCGGTGCCGGATCGGGCCTGGCGGGCCTCAGGACCCGCCTCAACGCCTTCGACGGCGTCCTCCGGATCGACAGTCCGCCCGGCGGACCCACCCGTATCACCGTGGAGGTGCCGTGCGCATCGTCGTAGTGGAGGACCTCTACCTCCTGCGGGACGGGCTGGTCCGGCTGCTGGAGGCCTACGGCCACGAGGTCGTGGCCTCCGCGGGGGAGGGCCCGAGCGCGCTGAGGCTGCTCGCCGAGCACAGGCCGGACGTGGCCGTGGTCGATGTCAGGCTGCCGCCCACCTTCTCCGACGAGGGGCTCCAGGTCGCCCTCGAGGCGCGCCGCGGACAGCCGGACCTGCCCGTGCTCATCCTGTCCCAGCACATCGAGCAGCTCTACGCGCGCGAGCTGCTCGCCGCGGGCGGCAGCGGCGTGGGTTACCTCCTGAAGGACCGGGTCTTCGACGCCGACCAGTTCATCGAGGCGGTGGAACGGGTCGCCCGGGGCGGTACCTCCCTCGACCCGGCGGTCGTCGCGAAGATCATGAACGCGGGCGCCGCCTCGCCGCTCGACGCCCTCACCGCCCGCGAGCGCGACGTCATCGCGCTGATGGCCGAGGGGTTGTCGAACCAGGCCATCGCCCGGCGACTCTTCCTCAGCGAGGGGGCGATCAGCAAGCACACCACCGCGATCTTCGCCAAGCTCGGCATCGAGGCCGACGAGGACGGCAACCGGCGTGTCCGCGCCGTGCTCACCTTCCTGGGTGCCACCGGCAGGGCCTGACGCGCGGCCCCGCCCGCTCATGCCCACCGGGCCGCGTCGGTGGGAGGAGCGGGACGGTCGCCGCCGGTCCGTCGACGGCGCCCCGTCCCGCACCCGCACGGGGGGCCCCGGGCCGTGCCCGGACGCCACGGCCCGGGGCCCTGGCGGGCCTCCGTCGCCGCCCGATCGCCGACGGCGGGGGCCGCCGGCCGGCTGCGGACCGGCGGGGCCGGCCGGCGGGGAACCCGTCGCGGGCACCGGCCCCGCCGCCGTGCGCGCTCACCGGAACGCGGGCGGAGCGGCGGTGAGGGGGAGCGGCGCGGGCCGGGCCGACCGGGTGGGACGGGCCCGGCCGTTCGCGGGGGGCCGACCGGCGCACTCCTCCTGGCGGCCCGTCGGCACCCCGCCTCCGCCGACCGGCCGCGGATCGGCGGGGAACCCTGTCGCGGGTACGGTCGGGGAACGGGCCGCGGGCCGTTCGCACACGGGCGGGTCCGCGGCCGCGGACCCGCCCGGGGCCGCAGGGGCGGCGGCGGGCGGCCGGGCGACGGATGGCAGGCTGGACGGGCCCCGGGGACCGGCCCCGGGAACGACGGAACGAGAGGTCGGTGGACCGCGATGACCGCTCCCGGGACGGGGACGCCCTGGCTGCGCCGTTTCCACACCAGGCCCCGAGCCCGGCTCACGGTGGTGCTGTTCCCCCACGCGGGCGGGACGGCGAACTTCTACCGGGACTGGTCGGCGGACCTGCCCGAGGAGTACGCGCTGGTCGCCGTGCAGTACCCCGGCAGGGAGACCCGGCCGGACGAGCCCCTGCCCGAGCGGCTGGAGGACCTGGCCGAGGGTGCCGCCGCGGCCCTGGAGGGTCACCTGGCCGGCCCCTACGCCCTGTTCGGGCACAGCATGGGGGCACTGGTCGCCTATGAGACCGCCCACCGCCTGGCGGCCGGTCCGCTGGGGCCGCCGGTGCGCCTGTTCGTGTCGGCGCGGCCCGCCCCCGGGTCGGAGGGGCCCGCCACGGGGACGCACCTGTTGGACGACGACCGGCTGGTCGCCGTCATCGAGAAGCTCGGCGGCACACCGCCCGGCCTGCTGGACGATCCCTACCTGCGGTCGCTGGCGCTGCCCCCGGTGCGCGGCGACTACCGGCTCCTCGACGCCTACCGGCCCGTGGACCCCGCGCCCCTGGACGTGCCGGTCACCGCGTTGGCCGGGGCCGACGACCCCGCGGCCGCCCCCGCGGAGGTGGACCGCTGGGGCGGGTTCACCACGCGCGGGCACGTCCTGGAGGTGCTGCCCGGCGGCCACTTCTTCCCGCTGCGCCACCGCGCCGAGGTGCTGCGGATCCTCGTCCGCGACCTGGCGGGGCGACTATGACCGCGGGTCCACCGCCGGCGCGGCCGCGCCCTCGACCCGGTACCGGTCCAGGGCGGTGACCACGTAGGCGCCCTCCTCCCCGGAGCCGTCGGTCCATGAGGTGGTGCCGGTGACCCCGAGCAGGGCGTCGGCGGTCAGCACCTCGCAGGCGTCCTCGGCGTCTCCGGAGGCGACCGCCTCCGCCTGCTCGGAGTCGATTCGGTAGACCGCGTAGGAGCGGGCGCCCTCCAGCGCGTCCCAGGACAGCTCGGTCTTCCCGTCGCCGGTGTCGGCGGTCAGGCCGCGCACCTCCCCGACCTCGGGGTCGGTGTCGGCGGCCACGTCGCCCAGGGGCGGCAGCGCCGGGTCGGCGTAGTACTCCTCGCGCAGGCGGGCGAAGGCGTCGTCGGCCTCCTCGGTGAGCGAGGTGAAGGAGAAGTAGACGTCGCCGCCGACCTGCTCGACGCCGTCGGAGTAGTCGAGCTGGTCGGTGAGGGAGCTCTCGCCCCAGCCCGGCTCGCCCACCCGGTAGGCGGCCTGGCCGATGTACAGGTCCACGCCGGTGCCCTCCACCTGCCCGGCCCACCAGTCGGTGAGGACCTCGTAGTCGGCGGGGCCGAATCCTCGCTCCCAGTACAGCTGGGGAACGACGTAGTCGATGGTGCCGTCCTGGATCCAGGTGCGGGTGTCGGCGTGCTGGGCGGCGTAGGACTCCAGGCCGTCGGTGTCCGATCCGGCGGGGTCGCTGCCGGCGTTGCGCCAGATGCCGAACGGGGAGATCCCGAACCGGACCCAGGGCTTGGTGTCCTGGATGCGCTCGTGGATTCCGGCGACGAACCGGTCGACGTTGTCGCGGCGCCAGTCGTCGCGGTCGTCGAAGTCGCCGCCGTGGGCCTCCCACGAGGTGTCGTCGCCGAACTCCTCGCCCTCCTTGGGGTAGGGGTAGAAGAAGTCGTCGAAGTGGACACCGTCGATGTCGTAGCGGTCCACGACGTCCATGATCACGTCGGTGACCCAGGCCCGCACCTCGGGGTTCCCGGGGTCGAGGAACCCCTCACCGCCGTAGCGGACCATCCAGTCGGGGTGCTCCTTGACGGGGTGGTCGTCGGCGAGGGTCTCCAGGTCGGAGGAGATGCCGACCCTGTAGGGGTTGAACCAGGCGTGCAGCTCCAGGCCGCGCTCGTGGGCTCCGGCGACGGCGTACTCGAGGGGGTCGTAGCCGGGGTCGCCGCCCTGCTCGCCGGTGAGGTAGCGCGACCAGGGTTCCAGGTCGGACTCGTACACGGCGTCGGTGGTGGGGCGCACGTGCAGGAAAACGGTGTTCAGGCCCAGGTCGGCGGCCTCGTCCAGGCGGGCGTCCAGCTCGGCCTGCTGCTCCTCGGCGGACAGGCCGGGCTCGGAGGGCCAGTCGATGTTGCCGACGGTGGTGAGCCAGGCGCCGCGCATCTGCCGCTTGTCGTCGGCGGCCCGGCACTGGGCGGATCCGGGGCCGGGGGCGGGGGTGTCGGCGGCGCCCGCGACCGCGTATCCCGCGGCGATCACCGCGGCGGCGACGCCGAAGGCGGCCCACCTGCGGTAGGGGCGGGGGGCGGGGCGGGCGCTGTGTCGACCGGATGCCACATGACCTCCTCGGGACCTGGCTGGGGGCGCCGGGCGGCGCACCAGGGATCAGAGTAGGTCATTGGATAACATTTCGGACACGCAGAGGCCCGTGGGAGAATAATTTTACCTTTCGCGGGTAAACCGATCCGCCCTCCCGTGCCCTGCGCCCCGACTCAGTCGGCGACGGCCTGGCCGTGCTTCCAGTACCCGATGAAGGTGATGTCGTCCTTGGCGATGCCCCGTTCGCGGACCAGGTGGCGGCGCAGCTCGGTGGGCAGCGCGTTCTCCCCGGCGACGAAGCAGTACAGGTGCCCCGGCGGCAGGTCGGCGGCGCGCACCGCCTCCAGGGCCAGGCGGCCGGGCACGCCGTGCGGGTCGGTGCGCGCCAGCCAGTGCACCTCCACACCCGGCAGGGGCCGCAGCGGGCGCACGTCGCCGTCCGAGGGCACCTCCAGGTACACGTGGGCGCGCAGCGTCTCGGGGGCCTGCTCCAGGATCGACACGATCGCCGGGAGCGCGCTCTCGTCGCCCACCAGCAGCTGCGCCTGCGCGCCGGGGGAGGGCAGGTAGTAGACGCCGTCGGTGAGCAGGCCGATCTCGTCGCCGGGCCGGGCGTTGCGGGCCCAGGCCGAGGCCGGTCCGCCCTCGCCGTGGTCGACGAACTCGATGTCCATCTCCAGGGCGGCCGCGTCGAAGCGGCGCACCGAGTAGTTGCGCACGTGGGGGCGGCGCTCCTCGGGCATGTCGTAGAGCTGCGCCACCCAGCGGCGGTCGGTCTCGGTGGGCAGGGCCAGGGCCTCCTGGCCCGGGCGGGCCAGGAACAGGCGCACGAACTGGTCGCGGCCCAGGAACTCGAACCCCGCGAGGTCCTCCCCGCCCAGGGTCACGTTGACGAAGTGCTCGGTGACCCGTTCGGTGCGCACGACGCGGGCGCGCATGATCGCGCGGTGGGCGGGGTTCTCGACACGCACGGGACACTCTTCTCGGGACGGGGCGAACGGACACGAACCTCCCTGAGGTTAGCCTTACCAACCCCCACCCGTCGACCCGGGTGCCGCACCCCGCCCCGAACGTTTCCCGAACCCCGCGCGCCCACACTGTCCCGTGTCCGCCGCCGACGACACGGAGAGGCCCGCCATGCCCGCCCAGCGACCCCGCACCGCCCCCGCACGCGCCACACCCCGCGACTGGGCCGGGCTGGCGGTGCTGGCCCTGCCCACAGCGCTGCTGGCCCTGGACCTGACCGTCCTGTACATGGCGATCCCGCACCTGGCCGCGGACCTGGGCGCCGACGGGCCCGGCCTGCTGTGGATCATGGACATCTACGGGTTCATGGTCGCCGGGCTGCTCGTCACCATGGGGACCCTGGGCGACCGCATCGGCCGCCGCCGACTGCTCCTCATCGGCGCGGCCGCCTTCGGCGCCGCCTCGGTGCTGGCCGCGTTCTCGGGGAGCACAGCCGTGCTCGTCGCCGCCCGCGGCCTGCTCGGGGTGGCCGGGGCGATGCTGATGCCGCCCACCCTGTCCCTGATCACCGTCATGTTCCCCGACCCCCGGCAGCGTTCGACGGCGGTCGCGGTGTGGCTGATGTCCTTCACCCTGGGCGGCGTGATCGGCCCGGCGGTGGGCGGGGCCCTGCTGGAGTTCTTCTGGTGGGGCTCGGTGTTCCTGTTGGCCGTGCCGGTGATGGCGGTGCTGCTGGCGGCCGGGCCGGTGCTGCTGCCCGAGTACCGCGACGCCTCGGCCGGGCGGATGGACCCGCTCAGCGTGCTGCTGTCGCTGGGGGCGATCCTGCCGTTGGTGTACGGGCTCAAGGAGGTCGCCGCCGACGGCCTCCGCGTGTCCGCGGTGGCGGCGGTGGCGGCGGGCCTCGCGGCGGGGGTGCTGTTCGTGCGCCGCCAGCGGCGGCTGGAGCACCCGCTGCTGGACCTGGACCTGTTCCGGGGCCGTGCGTTCACCGGAGCCCTCCTCGCGCTGCTGCTGGGGCAGGTGGTGTTCTATTCGTTCACCTTCCACTTCACCCAGTTCCTCCAGCTGGTGGCCGGCCTGTCCCCGTTCGCGGCGGGTCTGTGGTTCGTGCCGCTGGGGGTGGCGGCGGTCGTCGGGGCGTCGGCGGCGCCGCCGCTGGCCGCCCGGTTCCCGCCCGCGCGGGTGATCGCGGCGGGGATGGCGGTGTGCGCGTCGGGCTTCGCCGCCCTGGCGTTCGTGGGACCCGGGGGCGGGATGGCGCTGTTCATGACGGGGTCGGTGGTCATGGTGCTGGGGGCCCAGCCCCTGCTGGCCCTGAGCACGGACCTGGTGGTGGCGTCGGCGCCGCCCGAACGCACCGGGACGGCCTCGGGCATGGCGGAGACCGGAGCGGAGTTCGGGGCGGCGCTGGGCATCGCGGTCTTCGGGTCCCTGGGGGCGGCCGTCTACGGCGCCCGGATCGGCGGCCTGCTGCCCGAGGGGCTGCCCGGCCCGGTGGAGGAGAGCGTGCGGGCCGGTTCCGGCGGACTGCTCTCCGCCGCCGAGGGGCTGCCCGAACCGCTGGCAGGGGGGCTGCTGGCCGCCGGCAGGGAGGCGTTCACCGCCGGGATGGGCGCCGTGATGGCGTCCGGGGCGGTGGTCACCGCCGCCACCGCGGTGCTGGTGCTCGTCCTGCTGGGCCGGGTCCCGCCCCTGGGGCCCCGGACGGCGGACGCCGCGGCCCGGGAGCCGCGGACCGTCCGGGACTGAGGGCGGGGGCCGCGGACCGCCCGGGACCGGGCCGGGGTTTCCCGGCACCCCCGCCCGGGAAACCCTGTGGTGCCCCGCCGCGCCCCCGGCGGGGCACCGGCCGCGAGCGAGGAGGTCCGGCGGCGCCGACCATGCGATTCCGTGTCCTGGGCCCGGTGCAGGTGCGCACCGCGCGCGACGCCCCCGTCCGCGTGCCCGAACTCAAGGTGCGGCGGCTGCTGGCCGTCCTGCTCACCGCCCGCGGCAGGACGGTGCCCGCGGACCGCCTCATCGACGTGCTCTGGGACGAGCGGCCGCCGACCCGGCCCCGCTCCGCACTGAGGGCCAAGGTGTCCCAGCTGCGCCGGGCCCTGGACGGCGCGGCCGCCGGCGGCCGCGCCGCGGTGGTCTCCGAGCACGGCGGCTACCGTCTCGGGCACGCACCCGGCGCGGTGGACGCCGACCGGTTCGAGGCCCTGGTGGAACGCGCCCGCACCGCGGGGGACCCGCGCACCCGGGCCGCCCTGCTGGGCGACGCCCTCGACCTGTGGCGGGGACCGGCCCTGGCCGACTTCGCCGGGGAGGCGTTCGCCCGGCCGACGGCCCTCCGACTGGAGGAGGCGCGCCTGGCGGCGCAGGAGGAACAGGCCCGGGCGCACCTGGAACTGGGCGCACACGACGCGGTCGCCGCCGACCTGGCCGCGCTGGTGGACGCCCATCCGCTGCGCGAACGCGCCCGCGCCGCCCACATGCTCGCCCTGTACCGGTCCGGCCGCCGCGGCGAGGCCTTGGAGGGCTACGCGCGCACCGCCCACCTGCTGCACGAGGAGGCCGGAGTGGAGGTGGGGCGGGAGCTGGCCGCCCTGTACCGGGCGATCCTGGCCGACGACCCCGGCCTGCGCGCTCCGCTTCCCGTGCCCTCCCGGGCCGGGCCGCCCGCCCCGGTCGGCGCCCTCGTGGGCCGGGAGGGCCGGGCCGAGTCGGTGCGTGCGGTGCTGGTCCGCGAACGCCTGGTCACCCTGACCGGTCCCGGCGGCATCGGCAAGACCCGACTGGCCCTGGAGGCGGCCCGTACCGCCGGGGAGCCGTTCCCCGACGGGGTGTGGTGGGTCGAGGCCGACCCCGGCCCTCCCGGTTCGTCCCGTCCGCGGGCCGGGACCGGAACCGTCGCGCGTGCGGTCGCCGACGCCGTTGGCCTGCGCGACCCCGCCCCGGGCGATCCCGTGGGCGACACCGCCGACCGGGTCGCCCGGGCACTGGCGGGATCCCGGGGCCTGCTGGTGCTCGACGGGTGCGAACGCGTCCTGGACGGGGCCGCCGACCTGGTCGGGCGCGTGCTGGGACGGGCACCGGGCCTGTGCGTCCTGGCCACCGGGCGCGAACCCCTGGGGGTTCCCGGGGAACACGTGTACGTGGTGCCGCCCCTGGAGGTGCCCCCGCCCGGTGCGGACACCGAGACGATCCGGGCGGCCGGGGCGGTGGCACTGTTCCTGAGCCGGGCCCCGCGGGTGCGGGAGGAGGACCTGGAGGCGGTGGCCGCGCTGTGCCGCCGGCTGGACGGCCTCCCGCTGGCACTGGAGCTGGCCGCCACCCGGGTCCGGTCCCTGGGGGTGCGGGCGCTGGCCGAGCGGCTGGACGACCGGTTGCGGCTGCTGGACGGCGGACCGCGCCGCACCCCGGCCCGGCAGCGGACCCTGCGCGCCACACTGGACTGGAGCTGGGACCTGCTGGGCGGGGCCGAGCGGCGGGTGCTGCGCCGGTTGGCCGTGCACGCCGACGGCTGCTCCCTGGAGGCGGTGCAGGCGGTGTGCGCGGAACCGGACGAGGACGCCGTGGAACTGCTGGAGCGGCTGGTGTCGCGCTCGTGGGTGGCGCCGGTGGAGGAGGCGGCGGGTCCCCGCTACCGGCTGGCGGAGTCGGTGGCGCTGTACTGCGCCGAGCGGCTGGCCGAGGCGGGCGAGGCGGAGCGGGTCGCGGCCCGGCACTCCGCGTTCTTCACCGACCTGGCCGAGCGGACGGCGCCGCTGCTGTACGGGCCCGGGCAGCGCACCGCACTGCTGCGCCTGGACGCCGAGTCCGCCGACCTGCGGGTCGCCGTGGACACGGCGCTGCGCACCGGCGACGGGGAGCGGGCGGTGCGGCTGGTGGACGCCCTGGCCTGGTACCGGTACCTGCGCGGGCGCCACCGGGAGTGCCGCCGCGACCTGGAACGCGTGCTGGAGGCGGGGGTCGCGGTCCCCGGCGGGACGCGGGCCCGGTGGGAGGCGCTGGCGGCGGGCCTGCGGATCCTGGCGGGCGAGGCCGACGACCCGGTCGGCCTGGCCGGGCGGGTGCTCGCCGGCTGCGAACAGCGGTGCACGGCCCGGGACCTGGCGCGGGCGCGCTGGTTCCTGGCGGTGTGCCTGTTCACGGCGGGGGAGCGCGCGGTACAGGTGCTGGAGCGGGCACTGGACGGTTTCGCCGGAGCGGGCGACAGGTGGGGGACGGCGGCGGCTCTCGTGCAGCGGGCCTGGCACCGGCTGACGGGCGGGGAGGTGGCACAGGCGGGGGCCGACGCGCAGGAGAGCCTGCGGTTGTTCGCCGACCTGGGGGACCGGTGGGGGCTGGTGCAGGCGGGGGACGTGGCGGCGGCGGTGGCCCAGGCCCGGGGGGACCTGGGGCGGGCCCGGCGGCTCCACTCCGAAGGACTGCGGACCGCCGAGCAGCTGGGACTGTGGCACGACGTGCCGTGGAAGCTGGCGGGGCTGGGGCGGATCGCCCTGCTGGAAGGAGACCTCCCGGGGGCCCGCGAGTACCACGCGCGGGCGGCGAGGACGGCCCGCGAGCATGACGACCACCCGGGGCTGCTGTTCGCGGACCTGGGGTCGGCCCTGGTGGCCCGGCGCGCGGGTGACCTCGAGGAGGCGCAGGACCGGCTGCTGGACCTCCGCGGACGGCTGTCCGCCCAGGACAGGGGGACGGCGGCGCTGGTGGCCGTCGAGCTGGGGTACGTCGCCCAGGAGCGCGGCGACGTGGAAGCCGCCCTGGCCCATCGGTTCCAGGCCTGGGAGGCGGCCGGGGAGAGCGGCGACCCGCGTGCGGTCGCGCTGGTGCTGGAAGCCCTGGCGTCCGCGGGTGCGGCCGTCGGACGGCACCGCTGGGCGGGGCGGCTGCTGGGTGCGGCCCGCGCGCTGCGCGACGCCTCGGGGGCGCCGTTGCCCGCCGCCGAACGCGCCGACGCCGACCGCGCCGAGCAGGCGGTCCGCGCCGCCCTGGGCGGGGCCGTCGCGGACGCGGCCGTCCGCGAGGGCGCCGCCGCCCCGCTGGAGGACCTCGTCCCCTGAGGCGCCCCCGCCGTGGTCCGCACGGGTGCGGCGGGCGCGGGCGGTCCCGGGCGTCCGAGGGTCGCCGGTGTTCCGCGGAACCGGCCGGGGGGCGGGTTCGTTGGGTTCTGCGCGGAACTCCCGGTTCCGCCCAGAGCCCAGGAAGGCCCCCCGATGTCGTCCACCCCCTCCGGCGGTCCCCCCGCCCTCGACCTGTTCCGCTTCCACGACCCCCACCGGGCGGTCGCCGTGACGGTCACCGTTCCCGACACCCCCGGCGCCGGGTACATGGACGGCGAACTGGTGGTGGAGAGCGACTTCGTGCGCGGTCGGCTCCGCCTGGCCGTCACCGGCGCCGACCTGGACGACTGGGAGCGGCGGCTGGACGACCTGGCGGCCGACCGGGCCGTGGAGTGGCCCCCCTCGGACCGGAGCGCCTGGCTGTCGGTGGTCCCCGACGACCCCTTCACGATCACCGTGCACGACACGCCCTCCACCCAGGTGGAGGTGCGGGTGCCCGTCGAGGTCCGCGAGGACTGGCCGCAGGAGAACCGGGCCCGGCTGGAGCGGGTCCGCCGGGCGTGGGAGGCCGTGTCGTCCTGAGCCCCGGCCCGCCGGGGCGGGTTCAGGCGGGGCCCAGGCGGCGGTCCAGGAGGGCGGCCAGCACCGCGCACCCGCGCCGCAGGTCGGCGACGGACGCCGACCCGTACCCCAGTACCAGGCCGTACACGGTCGGCGTGCCGTGGCTGGTGCGGCCGGTGTCGTCCACCACCACCCCGCGGGCGGCGGCCTCGGCGACCACCGGGGCCACCGCCTCGGCGGGCAGCGGCAGCATCGCGTGCAGCCCCGCCGTGTCTCCGGTCAGCCGCGGCCCCAGGTACTCGATGAGCAGGGCGCGGCGGCGCGCGTACTCGGCGCGCATCCGCCGCAGGTGCCGGTCCAGGTCGCCGCGCTCCAGCAGCACCGCCGTGGCGGCCTGCACCGGCCCCGGGGTGCGGTCGGTCAGGCCGGCGCGCACCCGCGCCAGGTGCTCCACCAGGTCGGGTTCGGCGACGACCCACCCCACGCCCAGGTCCGGGGTGAGGGTCTTGGACAGGGTGCCCAGCAGCACCACCCGCCCCGGGTCCATCCCGTACAGGGCGGGCAGCGGGGCCACGTCGTAGCGGAACTCGGCGTCGTAGTCGTCCTCGACCACCAGCGCCCCCGTCGCGCGGGCCCAGGCGATGAGGAGCTCGCGGCGGGGGACGGGCAGCCGTCCGCCCAGCGGGTACTGGTGCGCCGGGGTGGTGTACACCAGGCCCAGGTCGTCGGGGAGCGCGTCCACGACCAGGCCGTCGCGGTCCACCGGGCAGGGGACGACGCGGGCTCCGCGGGCGGCCAGGACGGTGCGGGCCTTCCCGTAGCCCGGCTCCTCCACCCCCGCCCGGTCGCCCGGGGCGATCAGGGCCGCCCCCACCAGGTCGAGGCCGTTGCCGGTCCCGCGGGTGACCAGGATGTTCTCCGGCCCCACGGCGATGCCGCGGGCCCGGCGCAGGTGCTCGGCGAGCAGGCCGCGCAGCTTCGGAAGGCCGCGCGGGTCGGGGTCGTCGGTCTGGGGCAGGTCGGCGGCGCGGCGCCAGGCCCGCCGCCAGGCGGCCTGGTCCACCGACCGCACCCAGGGGGCGCCCGGGCGCAGGTCGACGAGGCCGCGTTCGCGCAGCCGGGAGCGGGAGGGGCGCTCCTCGGACGGGGCGGTGCGGCCGCTGCGGGCGGCGGCGGTGCGCCAGGCCGGTTCGATGGGTGCGGGCGCGGCGGGTGCGGGCGCGGCGCCCGGGGCGACGTAGGTGCCCGACCCGTGGCGTCCTTCCAGCCACCCCTCGGCGTACAGCTGCTGGTAGGCGTCGGTGACGACGGTGCGGCCGACCCCCAGCTGGGCGGCCAGGGCCCGGCTGGAGGGCAGGCGCTCCCCCGGGGCGAGGGAGCCGTCGGTCACGGCGGCGCGCAGGGCGGCGGCCAGCTGGACGGTGAGCGGTGCGCCGCCGGAGCGGTCCAGGTGCAGGGCCGGTTCGGCGTGCTGTCGGGTCACGGGTGCGCGCTTCCTAGCGCCGGGGCCGGAAGTGGTACAGGCCGACCGGGGCGGGCGGCGGCAGCGGAGCGGGGTCGGGGACGGCGCGGAAGGACCGCAGCAGGTGGGCGACCAGGCGGCGGGCGGCGGCGCGGGCCGCCTCGGCGGTGTCGGCGCGGATGCCGTCGACGGCCATGAGGACCAGGGTGAGGTCGGTGCGGTCGAACTCGGGGCGCAGCACCCCGGCGGCCTTGGCGCGGCCGATCAGCGCCGCCATGCCCCTCTCGGCCCGGACGCGGCGCGCCTCCAGCCCGGGGGACAGGGGGGAGTCGCGCAGGAACGCGGCGGTGAACCCCCGGTCGGCGACCTGCATGGCGGCGATCCGGTGCAGGGCGTCGGCGAACCCGCGCCAGGGGTCGGGGTCGGCCGCGGCGTCGTCGACGACGCCGGCGCAGGCGGCGGCCTGGTCGGCGAACGCCTCGGCCACCAGGGCGTCGCGGGTGGGGAAGCGGCGGTAGAGGGTCGCCGTGCCCACCCCGGCGCGGCGGGCGACGGTGGCCATGGGCACGTCGATCCCGTGGACGGCGAACGCCTCGCGGGCGGCGCGCAGGATGCGTGCGCGGTTGCGCAGCGCGTCGGTGCGCAGCGGCGCCGACGCGGCCATCTGAGAGGGATCACCGGGCATGTGTCTCACATTACCGCGAAGTGGGCGGTGCCCTCCGTTTCCCTGGTTACCGTTCAGGTGGCGCGGACCGAGGGCCGGTCCGGCGCCGGGGAACCGAACGGGGGAGACGGATGGCACAGGAGATGCGCGCGGCGGTGTTCGACCGGTACGGACCGCCGGAGGTGATCTACGAGGGGCGCCGCCCCGTGCCCGACCACGGGAACGACCGGGTCCTGGTGCGGGCGCTGGCCTCCAGTGTCAACGGCGGCGAGCTGTACGGCCGGTCCGGTGCGCTGGGGCCGCTGGGCGGCCTGGTCATGGGCCGGTTCCCCAAGGCGGTGGGCATGGACTTCGTCGGCGACGTGGTCGCGGTCGGGGCGGACGTGCGCGGTGTCGCGGTCGGCGAGCGGGTGTGGGGCCTGCTGCGGGGCTTCGGCGCCATGGCCGAGTACGTCGCGGCGTCCCCGGACCGCATCGCCGCGGTCCCGCCGGGGATGGACCCGGTCCAGGCGGTGGCGATCCCGGTCGCCACCACGGCCGTCACCGCCCTGCGCGACAAGGCGCGGCTGCGCCCGGGCGAGCGGCTGCTGGTGCGCGGCGCCACCGGCGGTGTGGGCGTGGGCGGTGTGCAGCTGGGCAAGGCCTACGGGGCGCACGTCACCGCACTGGCCCGCGCCGAGAACCTGGACGCGGCCCGCGGGCTGGGCGCCGACGAGGCCTTCGACTACCGCACCACCGGCCCGGCCGACCTGGGCCGTTTCGACGTCGTCCTGGACACGGTCGGCACCGACCTGCCCGCCTACCGGCGGCTGCTGGCCCCGGGCGGGCGGATGGTCGCGGTGGCCTTCGACCCGGGCCGCCCGTTCCGCTCCCTGGGCCACATCCTGGGCTCGTCGGTGTTCGGCCGCCGCCGGGTGCGGTTCTTCAGCGGCGACCCGCGCCGGGACCTGCTGGAGGAGGTGGCGCGCCTGGTCGAGGCGGGCCACCTGCGGCCGGTGGTGGACCGGGTGTTCCCCCTCTCGGACGTGGCCGGGGCGCACCGGGCGCTGGAGGCCGGGGGCGTGCGCGGCAAGGTGGTCGTCGACACCACCGCGTGAGACCGCGCAAGTGGTCGTGCGTTCCGGGGCGGAAGTGGCCCTGTTCGGGGGACCACCCGGCCCCTAGCGTTGGGGCATGCTCTCGACCACCGAAACCACGCACGTCCCGGACGCCTCCTCCGCCCCCCTCTCGGCCACGGACCGGACCCGCCTGCGCCGGGGCAGGCACAAGCAGCGCGAGGACCGCGCCGAGCTGTACGCCCTGCTCGACGAGGGGCTGTTCTGCCACCTGGGCGTGGTCGTGGACGGCGCCCCGCGCGTGATGCCCACCGCCTACGGGCGCATCGGCGACACCCTCTACCTGCACGGATCCACGGGGGCGCGGTCGCTGAACGCCGGTGGCGAGGTGTGCGTGACGGTCACCCTGGTCGACGGCCTGGTGCTGGCCCGGTCGGCGTTCCACCACTCGGTCAACCACCGGTCGGCGGTGATCTACGGCAGCCCCCGGGTGGTGACCGACGAGGACGAGCGCACGGCCGGGCTGCGGGCCCTGACCGAGCAGATCGCCCCGGGCCGGTGGGAGGCGGTGCGCGAGCCCACCCGCAAGGAGATGGCGGCCACCCTGGTGCTGGCGCTGCCGCTGGCCGAGGCGTCGGTGAAGGTCCGGACCGGACCCCCGGGGGACGAGGAGGAGGACATGGGGCTGGACGTCTGGGCGGGGGTCGTCCCGGTCCGCCAGGTGTTCGGCGAACCGGAACCGGACCCGCTGCTGCGGCCGGGCATCGGGGTCCCGCGGCACGTCAGGGAGCACCGCTCGCCCGTGTGAGCCCGGCCCCGGGCCCCGGTGCGGGCCGCCGGGCGGCCGGGCCGCGCCGTGGCCGCGCGGGGCGGCCGCCGTCCCGCACGGAGGAGGGGCCCGGCGCTCCGGGGCCTCCCTCCCGGACCCGTACGGGTGCGCCGCACCGGCGCCCGGCCCGTGTGGGCGGGCGCCGCCCCGCTCACGGCTTCAGCGACCGGTAGTGGGCGCGCACGTCCGGCGGCAGCTTCTCGATCGCGGCCCGCAGCAGCGGCCGCGGCGCCCCGGCCGCGTGCGCGTCCAGGAACGCCAGCAGCCGGTCGCGGTCGACCTCCCCGGCCGCCCGCAGCATCCAGCCCACCGCCTTCTGGACGAGTTCGTGGTCGTCCTCCAGCAGGATCTCCGACAGGGCGAAGGCGTCGTCCAGGTCCCCGTGCGCGATGAAGTGCGCCGTCGCCACGATCGCGGTGCGCCGCTCCCACGGGTTCCGCGAGCGCGCCAGGGTGTACAGCACGTCGCGCGGGCGTTCGCGCAGGTGGCGGCCGACCACGTGGTGCGCCGCCAGGTCCACCAGGTCCCAGTCGTCGACCCGGTCGTGACGGCGGAGGTACAGCTCCGCCAGCTCGCCGACCTCCTCGGGGGTGGCCCGCCTGTCCCGCGCCTTCTTCTCCATGATGCTCATGGCCCCCGCGCGGGCCTCGTGGACCGGGCTGTCCATGAGCTTCTCGATCTCGTCCGTGCCCATCGCCCGGAACTCCTTGGCCAGCGCGAACACCGTGCCCATGCGCACCCCGATGAAGTAGTCGTCCGGGTCCTGGTCGTCGGCGTCGAAGCGGAAGTACCGCTGGTACTTGCGCAGCTGCTCGTCGCTGCGGTGCCCGTCGAGGCGGGCCAGGAACTCTGCGGCGGTGGGAGAGGTGCTCATCGCCCCATTGGACCGCGAACGGCCCGTCCGGTGCCAGGGCCGGAAGCCGGAAAGAGCGTTCGGGTGGAGGACACCGGGTGACCTCCACCGTCGAAAGAGTGGGGCGACCCGACCGGGACGGAAGAGACGAGGGACGACCATGACCATTCTGGTGACCGGTGCGACGGGCACCGTCGGGCGCCACCTGGTGCGGTGGCTCGCCGACCGGGGGCACCCGGTCCGCGCGCTGACCCGCCGCCCCGACCGTGCCGACCTCGGCCCCGGGGTGGAGGTGGTGGGCGGCGACCTCACCGACACCGCCACCCTGGAGGAGGTCTTCGCCGGGGTGGACGGCGCCCATCTCATCACCTTCGGCGGCGACGACGGGGCCGAACTGGCCGACGCCTCCGGCATCGTCGAGCTGGCCGTCGCCTCCGGGGTGCGGCGTACCACCGTCCTGGGCGCCTTCGGCGGCAGCCCCCTGGAGGAGGCCGTGCGCACAGACCGCCTGGAGTGGACGGTCCTGGTCCCGCTGGAGTTCATGTCCGGCGCCCTGGAGTGGGCCCCCGACGTGCGGGAGGCGGGCGCGGTGCGCACCCTGGCCGAGTGGCCCAGCGCCGCGGTCCACGAGGCCGACATCGCCGCCGTCGCGGGCGTCGTCCTCACCGGGGGCGGCCACGGCGGCCGCGACCTGACCCTGACCGGTCCGCAGGCCCTCACCCCCGCCGACCGGGCGCGGGCGATCGGGGAGGCCCTGGGGCGCGAGGTCCCCTGGGTGCGCCTGACCGAGGAGCAGGAGCGGGAGCGCCTGCGTGCCCGGGGGCTCCCCGAGGAGTACGTCGAGTTCGGCATCGCCCTGGCCACCGACCCGCCCGGGATCGCCGGGCGGGTGCTGCCCACCGTGGAGGAGGTCACCGGGCGGCCCGCGCTCACCTTCGCGCGCTGGGCCCGCGAGAACGCCGACGCCTTCCGCGCGTGAGAACCGGTGCCCGGCGGCCGGCCGCGGCCGCCGGGCCGGGTCACACGGGGACCGCCTCCACCAGGGCGAACCCCGACGGCGGAGGCAGGACGCGCACCGACGCCACCGTGAACCCGGAGCGGGCGCACAGGTCCTCGAAGTCGGCGCGGGTGCGCTCCCGGCCGCCGGTGTTGACCAGCATGTTCAGGTCGCTCAGGAACGGGACCGGCGACACGTCCGGCCCGGACCCCTCCGGGAGCATCGGCTCCACCAGCAGCAGCCGCCCGCCGTCGGCCACCGCCTCCCGGCAGCGGGACAGGATCGCCGCGGCCCGCTCGTCGTCCCAGTCGTGCACGATGCTCTTGAGCAGCAGCACGTCCCCGGCCGGGACGGAGCGGAAGAAGTCGCCGGCCACCACCCGGCACCGGTCGGCGACCCCGGCCCGTTCCAGCACCGCGGGCGCGCGGGCAGCGCCCCCGGGCGCGTCGAACAGTACGCCGTCCAGGTGCCGGTGGCGGGCCAGCACCGCCGACAGCAGCGTGCCGTCGCCGCCGCCCACGTCCACGACCGTGCCGAACGGCCCGAAGTCGTAGGCGCCGGGCAGTACCCGCCCGGTGCCCCGGGTCCGGTCCGCCATCGCGGAGTGGAACAGCTCCGCCCGGTCCGCGTCGCGGTCCAGGTGCTCGAAGAACGACTCCCCGTGCAGGCGGTCGAAGGCCACCGACCCGTCGCGCACGCTCCCCTCCAGCCCGCGCCAGGAGTCCATCAGCATGGGGTCGGTGTAGAAGCGCGCCGCGGCCGCAAGGGAATCGGGGTGGTCCGGGTGCAGCAGTCGGCCGGCGGGGGTGGGAGTGTAGCGGCCCCCGGGCCCCTCCTCGACCAGGCCCAGGGCCGCCAGCGCCCGCAGCAGCCGCTGGACGGTGTCGGTGCGGGCGTCCAGGGCGCGGGCCAGGTCGGCGGCGGTGGACCCCTCCTCGCCCAGGGCGGCGGGCAGGCCCAGCCGGACCGCCCCGCCGACCAGGTGGGCGGCCATCCCGCCGAACAGCATCCGCGTCAGGGTGAGGTGCGCCTCCGTGCTCGTGTCGCCCACCGGCTCACCGCTCGGACTCGGTGTGGTGGGGCAGGACCACGACCGGGACGGCGGCGCTGTGCAGGACGCCCTGGCTGACCGACCCCAGGAACAGGCCGCTCACCCCGCCGCGACCGCGGGACCCGACCACGATCAGGTCGGCCTCGGCGCCCGCCTCGACCAGGGCCGTGACCGGGTCCTTGCGGGTGCGCACCACGGAGATGTCGACGTCCTCGACCTCCTCGTCCATAACCTCCGCCAGCACCCCGGCGACGATCTCCTCCGACTGCCGGTCCAGGAAGTCCTCGGGCGGCGTCCACCCCGAGGCGATGAGGGCCTGGGAGGCGAACGGGGTGGGCGCCTCCCAGCTGTTGACGACCGTCACGGTGGCCCCCTCGATGCGGGCCGCCTCGTGCAGGGCGAAGTCCAGGGCGCGCTGGGAGTCCATGGACCCGTCCACGCCGACCACGATCCTGCGGGGGGTGCGGGGCTCCACGGGGTCCATGATCCCGGCGGGGACGGGCACCACCGCGACGGGGCAGACGGCGCGGGAGGCCAGGCGGACCCCCGCGGCGCCGGCCAGGGCGGTGCGCACCGGGCCGAAACCGCGCGAGCCCACGACGATCACGTCGCCGGGCCCGGTGCGGCGCAGCAGCGCCACCGGTGGCTCCTCCAGGGCCAGCTCGGTGAGGACCTCCAGGCCGGGGCGCAGCCCGCGGGCGTACTCCGCCTCCTGCGCCAGGATGCGCCGCCCCTGCTCGGAGATCTCCTCACTCGGGGGGAAGCGGGTGCGGCCCGCGTAGACGCTCACCACCACCGGCATCGACAGGGCGTGCACCACCTTCAGCGGCAGGCCCCGGCGCTCGGCCTCGGCCGCCGCCCAGGCCAGCGCCGACCGCGCCTCGGGGGAACCGTCGACACCCGCCACCACCGCGGGTGCGTGCCCCTGCTCGTCGCCCATCGCGCACCTCTCTCCTCGGCTTCACCCTCTGGGAAGGAGTCTGCCCTATTCCGCGGCTGCGAACGGTGCCGGGGCGAAGGTGTGGCGGAGGGCTCAGCCGGACCCGTCCGGCCCGGCGGCGGGCCGGGGCCGGGCGGCGTGCTCCTCGGCCCAGGCGACCAGCGGGACGAGGCGGGCGGTGACCTCGCGCCCGGCCTCGGTGAGGCTGTACTCCACGTGCGGGGGGACCACCGGGCGGGCGTCGCGCAGCACCAGGCCCTCGGCCTCGAAGGCGCGCAGGGTGCGGGCGAGCATCTTCTCGCTGACGCCCCCGATGCGGCGCAGCAGCTCGCTCCAGCGCATCGGACCCCCGTCCAGGGCCACCAGGACCAGGACGCCCCACTTGGAGGTCACCTCGCCCAGGACGCGGCGGGACGGGCAGTCGGCGCTGAACACCTCGCCCTGCGGAGAACCCCGTGCAATGCTCACGTCCTCCAACCTACCCGCAGGCCGGCCGCGGGCCGGGCCGTGCGGCGCGGCCCCCGCAGGTCCCGGGTGCGGCTATCGTCCGGTAGGCGGGAACAGTCCCGGACCCGCGGCGCAGTCCGGCTGCGGGCCGCACAGAGAAGGAAACCCCGGCTTGCAGACGAACACCCCGGCGCCCCAGGACCCGAGCACCGACCGCAGGGCGGGCATGCCCCCGTGGCTGCCCCGGGCGGTCCTGATGGTGATGTGGACCGTCACGGCCTTCGGTGTGGCCCTGTGGCTGTTCCTCCAGCTGCAGGGGCTCATCGTCCTGCTGCTGATCTCCCTGTTCCTGGCACTGGCCCTGGAGCCCGCCGTCAACTGGCTGCACCGGCGCGGCTGGCCCCGCGGCCCGGCCACCGGAGCGGTCATGTTCCTGGTGGTGCTGGCGACCGGGGTGTTCCTGAGCATGCTCGGCTCCATGCTGATCGGGCAGGTGCTGGCCCTGGCCGCCGAGACGCCGCGGATGCTGCGGGCGGGGCTGGTGTGGGCCAACGCCTCCTTCGGTACCGACTACTCGCCGACCACCCTGATGGAGCAGGTCACCAGTGCCAGCGGGGTGGTCCAGCAGTACGCCTCCCGGATCGCCGACAACGCGCTGGGGGCGGGCACGACCCTGCTGGGACTGCTCTTCAACGCGCTGGCGATCGCGCTGTTCACGTTCTACCTGTGCTCGGACGGCCCCCGCTTCCGGCGGGTGATCTGCTCGGTGCTGCCGCCGCGGACCCAGCGCGAGGTGCTGCGGGCCTGGGAGATCGCGATCGAGAAGACCGGCGGTTACCTGTACTCGCGTGCGCTGCTGGCCCTGGTCTCGGCGGTCGCGCACTACCTGGTGCTGGTGGCGCTGGACGTGCCGTTCGCGTTCGCGCTGGCCCTGTGGGTGGGGGTGCTGTCGCAGTTCATCCCCACCGTCGGCACCTACATCGGCGGGCTCGTGCCGGTGCTGGTGGCGCTGCTGCAGGGGCCCTGGGCGGCGCTGTGGGTGCTGGTGTTCGTGGTCGTCTACCAGCAGTTCGAGAACTACGTGCTCCAGCCGCGCATCACCGCCAGAACGCTGGACATGCACCCGGCGGTGGCCTTCGGGTCGGTCCTGGCGGGTGTGGCGATCATGGGGGCGCCGGGCGCGCTGCTCGCACTCCCGATGGGGGCGAGCCTCCAGGCGTTCCTGGGGAGCTACATCCGGCGCTACGAGGTGGCCGGGCACCCGCTGCTGAGCGAGGCGGAGGAGCCGCCGCCGGGGGAGGGCGGGGCCACCGCCTCGGAGGCCGCGGGCGGGGCCGGGGACGAGTCCGCGGGCGGGTCGGCGGACGGTCCAGCGGGCGGGCGGCCGGGCAACGGCGACGACTCCGGCGAGAAGGAGTAGCGGACCCCGCAACGCCCTGAGCTGTTGGCTCACACAAAGGTGGGTACCTGACAAAAAGGTGGGTACACGCCATCTGGAATGTGCCCCCCACCTGCGCGGTTGACGCGTGGCAGTGGCCGGGGAGGTCCCGGCCCACAAGGGAAGGACCATCGCTCATGTCCGTCGTCATCGTGGGTGCCACCGGCCACCTGGGCCGTCTCGTCGTGGAGGAGCTGCTGGAGCGGGGGACCCCGGCCGCGGAGATCGTCGCGACGGGCCGCGACACCGACCGCCTCGCCGCGCTTGCGGACCGGGGGGTGCGCACGGCGCGCATCGACCTCGACGAGCCCGCCACCCTGGAACCCGCCTTCGCGGGGGCCGACACCCTGCTGCTGATCTCCACCGGCGAGCCGGGCCGCCGGGTGCCCCAGCACCGGGCCGCGATCGAGGCCGCGTCCGCCGCCGGGATCGGTCACATCGTCTACACCAGCGCCCCCGGGGCCGACGACACCCCGCTGGTACTGGCCCCCGACCACAGGGCCACCGAGGAGATGCTGGCGGGCTCGGGCATCACCCGCACCGTCCTGCGCAACAACTGGTACAACGAGAACTACGCGGCGACGCTGCACCAGGCCCGCGACCACGGCGTGTTCATCGGCAGCGCGGGGCGGGGCCGGGTGCCCAGCGCCGCCCGCCGCGACTTCGCGGCGGCCGCCGCCACGGTCCTGGCCGACCCGGCCGCCCACGCGGACGCCGTGTACGAGCTCACCGGCGACACCGCCTGGACCTACGACGAGCTCGCCGGGACCCTCTCGGAGGTGCTGGGCCGGGACGTCGTCTACAAGGACCTGTCCACCGCCGAGCACGTCGCCGCCCTGGTCGAGGCGGGCCTGGACGAGGGCACGGCCGGGTTCGCGGCGGCCCTGGACGGGAACATCCGCGACGGTGCCCTGGACGAGCCCACCGGCGGCCTGCGCCGCCTGACCGGGCGCCCGACCACGCCGATCGCCGACACCCTGCGCGAACTGCTCTGAGCCGCGGGCGGGGGCGGGCCCCGGAGCACCGCCGGGGCCCGGCGGGCGAGGGCGGCCTTTCCGGCCGCCCGCTCCGCCCGCCGTCTCCGCACGGCCCGGTCCGGCGGGGTGTGAACGGTCCCCCGTGCGAGGCCGGGCCGCTCCCGCGGGGCCTCAGCGCCGCTTCAGCAGGGTCCGCATCCGTTCCATGTACGCCTGGGCCTCCTCGCGGCTCGCGAACCTCGGCGGCTCCGGGGCGAGGTCGGGCCGGCGGTCGGCGGGCAGCAGGGAGTACATCTCCACGAGGCCGGCGTGGATCCTGTCGCACTCGCGCTGCACGGCCGCCAGCTCCCGCCGTTCCAGCTCGGCGAGCTCCTGCGGGGAACCGTGGGCAGGGGGTTCCCCGCCCCCGCCGAACCTCTTCCCGAGCCACTTTCCCAGTCCCATGCCCGCGCCGCCTTCCCGTTCTCGGAACGGCCATTATCCGCTCGTCCGCGCCGCGCGGGAACACCGCGGTCGGCGGTCCTCAGGCGCGGCCCTCCTCGGCCAGGACCCCCTGGGCGACGCGGAACGCCGAGTTGGCGTCGGGGACACCGCAGTAGATCGCGCTCTGCAGCACGACCTCCCTGATCTCCTCCACGGTCAGCCCGTTGCGCAGCGCCGCCCGCACGTGCATGGCCAGCTCCTCGTGGTGGCCGCGGGCGATGAGCGCCGTCAGGGTGACCATGGACCGGCTGCGCCGGTCCAGGCCCGGCCGGGTCCACACGGTGCCCCAGGCGTAGCGGGTGATGAACTCCTGGAAGTCGGCGGTGAAGTCCGTGGTCGCGGCGACCGCCCGGTCCACGTGGGCGTCGCCCAGCACCTCGCGGCGCACCGCCATGCCCGCCCCGCGCACCTGCTCCTGGGTCAGCGCGCCCGGGTCGGCGAAGTGCCCGCGCAGCAGGGCGGCGACCCGGTCGGGGGCCTCGGCCGGGGCCAGGTGGGCCACCCCGTCCAGGACCTCGGCGCGGCCCCGGCGCACCCCGCGGGCGACGAGCTCCAGCGATGCGGGCGGGGTGGGCCCGTCCTCGGAGCCCGCCACGGCGAGCACCGGCGCGGTGACCTCGCCGAGCCGGTCGCGCACGTCGAACCCCGCCAGGGCCTCGCAGGTCAGCGCGTAGCCCTCGGGGTCGGCGTCCTGGAGGACGTGCAGCAGGGCGGCGGCGGTCGCCGGCTCGCGCTCCACGAAGCCGGGGGCGAACCACCGCTTCGCCGACCCCTCCACCACTGCCGGGGTGCCCGAGGCGCGGACCGTCGCGGCCCGTTCGCGCCACCCCGCGGGTTCGCCGATGCGCGCCCCCGTGCACAGCAGCGCCGCCGCCCGGACCGCCTCGGGGGAGTCCAGCAGCAGCTGCAGGCCCACGGCCCCGCCGACGGAGTCGCCCGCGTAGAAGAAGGAGCGGTCGGCGCCCCCGCCTCCGCCGTCCCGCCCGGCACGGGCGGCGGTGACGCCCCGGGCGAACGCCAGCACCCCCCGGGCGAGCTCCGCCATGGTGAACGGCCCGTCCGCGGACGGGGCGCCGCCGTGCCCGGGCAGGTCCCAGCCCACGACGTGGAAGGCGTCGCCGAGCCGGTCGGCGGTGGACGACCACAGCGCCGCCGCCGAGGTGCCCAGGGAGGGGCCCACGAGCAGCAGCGGCCGGTCGGGGCCCCCGGCGAGTTCGGCTCCGGTGATGCGCGGGATGGTCATGAATCGGTCTCCAGGAAACGGTCGGCGCGGTCCAGGACGGTGTCGACGAGGGCGTCGGCCGCCCCCGGGGGCGGCGTCCCCTCCGCGGGTTCGGTGCCGGTGAACGCGGCGACGGCGCGGGCCTCGGCGGTCAGCTCCTCCCGGGCGCGGGCCGCCGTGGCCGCCATCCGGTCGGCGTCCACCACCAGTCCCGCCAGCAGCTCCCGGGTCTGGGAGGCCGCGGTGGCGGTGCGGCGGGCCAGGGTGCGCAGGGTCGCCCACTCGGTGTGCCAGGCCCCGTCGGGGCGCTCGTCCACGGCGAGCGCCGACGCCAGGTGCAGGGTCGAGGCCAGCGGGGGAGCGGCCACGGCCGCCCGCCGGACCAGCACCGACAGCACCGGGTTGCGCTTGTGCGGCATGGTCGAGGAGCCGCCGCGCCCGTCGGCGGCGGGTTCGGTGACCTCGGCGATCTCGGGCCGGGACAGGGTGGCGGTGTCGGCGGCCAGGCGCCCCCAGGCGTCGGTGCAGGCCACCAGGGCGTCGCCCAGGGCGGTGACGGTGCCGCGCGAGGTGTGCCAGGGCGGGGCCGCCTCCAGGCCCAGCCGGTGCGCGGTGTCCGCGACCAGCGCCGACGCGGCGGCGACCGGGTCCGCGGCGCCTCGGGCGCGCAGCAGGTCGACGGCGGCCGAGCGGGTCCCGGCGGCACCGCCGACCTGCACGGGGAACCGCAGCCGGTCCAGGGCGCCGGCGGCGTCCAGGACCCCGCCCAGCCACCCGGCGGCCTTGAGCCCGAAGGTCGTGGGCACGGCGTGCTGGGTCAGGGTGCGCCCCGCCATCACCGTGCCCCGGTGGGCGCGGGCCAGAGCGGCCAGGGCCCCGACCTGGCCGCGCAGGTCCCCGCGCACCCGGTCGACGGTGTCGCGGGCGCACAGCACCAGGGCGGTGTCCACCACGTCCTGGCTGGTCAGGCCCCGGTGCACCCAGGGGGCGGCGGGGCCGTCGGCGCGTTCGCGCAGCAGCCCCACCAGGGCGATGACGGGGTTGCCGCCGCCCTCCGCGGCACGGGCCAGGGCGGGCAGGTCGCCGGGCCCGGCCAGGCCGGTGAGGTCGGCGGAGGCCGGGGCGGCACCCGCCCCGGCCAGCGCGTCCAGCCAGGCCTGCTCGACGGCGACCATGGCCGCCAGCCAGGCGTCCTCGGTGAACAGGTCCCCGGCGCGCTCGTCGCCGGGCCAGAACAGGTCGGTCATCGCGTCCGGTACCCGCCCAGGTCGAGGAACACGGTCTCGCCCTCGCCTTGGAGGCGGATGTCGAACACCAGCCCCCGCGCGTCGCGGTGGGCGACGAGGGTGGAGCGGCGTCCGGCGGGCAGGGAGGCCAGCAGCGGGTCGGCCGCCAGCGCGGCGGCGTCGTCGGGCAGGTAGGCGCGGGTGAACAGCCGGTCCGTCAGGCCGCGGCCGAACACGGTGACGGCGAAGAACGCTGCCGCGCCCGGCTCGGTGGGGCCCGGCTCCAGGGTGCTGAACGCGTACCGGCCGTCGCGGCCGGTGGAGGCGCGCCCGAACCCGGTGAAGGTCCACCCGTCGCGGCGCAGCGAACCGGGCTCGCGCGGGACGGTGCCGTCGGGACGGGCCTGCCAGATCTCCACCAGGGCGTCCTGGAGGCCGTTCCCGGCGCCGTCGGTGACGCGTCCGCACAGGCGGACCGCGCCGGCCGAGCCCGGGGGCACCAGGTCGCGGTCGCCGTCGTAGGGCAGGCCGTAGTGGAAGAACGGGCCGACCGTCTGGCCGGGGGTGGTGCGCAGCGGGGGCGTCCCCGCGGGGGTGCTGGTCACGCCTCGTCTCCTTCCTCGTTCTCCATGAGCGTTCCGCGCGCGCCGCCCAGGACGATGTCCCACCGGTAGCCGGTCGCCCACTCGTGGGTGGTCACGTCGTGGTCGTAGGACGCCACGAGCAGCGCCCGGTCCCGCGGGTCGGTGACGGTCTGCATGATCGGGTCCAGCGCGAACAGCGGGTCGCCCGGGAAGTACATCTGGGTGACCAGCCGCTGGGTGAACTCGGTCCCGAACAGCGAGAAGTGGATGTGGGCGGGGCGCCAGGCGTTGTGGTGGTTGCGCCACGGGTAGGGCCCCGGTTTGATCGTCTGGAACCGGTAGTACCCGTCGTCGTCGGTCAGGCACCGTCCCGCGCCGGTGAAGTTGGGGTCCAGCGGGGCCGGGTGGCGGTCGCGCCTGTGCACGTAGCGGCCGCCCGCGTTGGCCTGCCAGATCTCCACCAGCTGGCGGCGGACCGGCCGCCCGTGGGCGTCGGTGACGCGGCCGGTGACCACCATGCGCTCGCCGATGGGCTCGCCGGTGCCGCCGATGGTCAGGTCGGCCTCCAGCGGGTCCACGTCGCGTTCGCCGAAGCAGGGGGCCCAGCGCTCGATGGTCTCGGGGTCGGCGTGGTGCAGGTCCTTGGTGGGGTGGCGCAGCGCGCTGCTTCGGTAGGGCGGGTAGTCGAGGGCGGGCTGGGCCCGGTCCGCGCCCTGGGCGCGGTGGGCCTTCTCGATGGCGGCGATCTCCTCGCTGAGCGCCGACTGGGGCTCCAGGCCGGAGGCCGGGACCGGGGTGCTGTTCATGGCGGGAGGCTACGGCCGGGGCCGGGAGTGGTGCAGGCCTCCTTTCCGCTCAGCGGAACACCGGACGGGCGGAGGTGGGAGAATGCCCGTCATGGCGGGGAACACCGGTACGCCCGGGGCGACCGTGGCCGGACGGGTCATGGCGGTCCTGGGGGCCTTCGACGAGCACCACCGGCGGCTGTCGCTGTCGGCCATCGCGCGGCGCGCGCAGCTGCCGCCGCCCACCGTCCACCGGCTGGTCGGCGAGCTGGTGCGGCACGGGGCGCTGGCCCGCGACGACGGGTCCTACGTGGTGGGCCGCCGGCTGTGGGACATCGGGCTGCTGGCGCCGGTGCAGACCACGCTGCGCGAGGCCGCCTCCCCCTTCCTGCACGACGTGTACGCCACCACCCTGGCCACCGTGCACCTGGCGGTGCGCGACGGCGACGAGGTGCTGTACCTGGAGCGGATGGCGGGCCGGGCGTCGGTGCCGGTGGTCAGCAGCGTGGGGTCCACGCTGCCCATGTACTGCACCGGGGTCGGCAAGGTGCTGCTGGCGCACGCCCCCGAGGACGTGCGCTCCCGGGTGCTGGGGTCGATGCGGCGGATCACCCCGTACACGATCACCCAGCCGGGCGCCCTGCTGCGCCAGCTGGAGCGGGTCCGCCGCGAGGGGTACGCGACCACCGTGGAGGAGATGACGCTGGGGGCGTGCTCGGTGGCGGTGCCGGTGCGGCGCGGCGAGGAGGTGGCGGCGGCGATCGCGGTCGTGGTGCCCACGCTCAAGCGCGACCGGGGGCGGCTCGTCACGGCGCTCCAGGTGGCGGCGCAGGGGATCTCGAGAAAGTTGTGACCCGTGCTCTTCCGCTGAGCGGAAGGGCCGGTTCCGCGTTCGGGGCCGTGGCGCGGTCCAATGGCGGGCATGACCCAGATCACCACCACCGACGTGGCCATCATCGGCGCCGGACCCGCCGGCATGCTGCTCTCCCACCTGCTCGCCGCCCGCGGGGTCGAGTCCGTCGTCATCGAGGCCCGCTCGGAGGAGTACGTGGCCTCCCGCATCCGCGCCGGGGTGCTGGAGCACTCCACCGTCGAGCTGCTGCGCTCGGCCGGCCTGGCCGACCGGCTGGAGGCGGAGGGCGACGAGCACCGGGGCATCCACCTGCAGTGGCCGGGGGAGCGGCACCACCTGGACTTCGTCGACCTCACCGGCCGCAGCGTGTGGGTGTACGGGCAGACCGAGGTGCAGAAGGACCTCATCGCCGCCCGCGCCGCCGCCGGGCAGCAGGTGCACTACGAGTCCGCCGACGTGGCCCCGCACGACCTGCGCACCGACGCCCCCTCGGTCACCTTCACCGCCCCCGACGGCACCCGGCACCGGGTGCGGGCGCGCGCGGTGGCGGGCTGCGACGGGTCCTTCGGGCCCAGCCGGGGGGCCGTGGGCGCCGACCTGCGCGACACCTGGGAGCGGGTCTACCCCTATTCCTGGCTGGGGGTGCTGGCCGACGTCGCCCCCTCCACCGACGAGCTCATCTACGCCTGGCACCCCGACGGGTTCGCCCTGCACTCCATGCGCTCGGCCTCCGTCAGCCGGTTCTACCTCCAGGTCCCCAACGGCACCTCCGCGGACGAGTGGAGCGACGACCGGATCTGGGACGCGCTGGCCGCCCGGCTCGGGCACGGGCAGGACGGGTGGGAGCTCGCCCCGGGGCCGATCACCGACAGGAGCGTCCTGCCGATGCGCTCCTACGTGCAGGCGCCGATGCGGGACGGCCGCCTGTTCCTGGCGGGGGACGCCGCGCACATCGTTCCGCCCACCGGGGCCAAGGGCCTGAACCTGGCCGTCGCCGACGTGGCACTGCTCGCCCCGGCCCTGGCCGACCTGGTGCGGGGCGGCGACACCCGGCTGGCCGACGCCTACTCCGACACGGCGCTGCGCCGGGTGTGGCGGTGCACCCACTTCTCCTGGTGGATGACCACGATGCTGCACACCGGCGAGGACCCCTTCGACACCCGGTTGCAGCTGTCCCAGCTGCGCTGGGTCGCCACCAGCGAGGCGGGCGCCACGGGCCTGGCGGAGAACTACGCGGGCCTGCCCATCGGCTTCTGACCCGGGCCCGCGGCCGCCCCGCCCCGGCCCGCTCCCACGGCCGTGCCGGGCGGGCCGGGCCCCGGCCGTGAGATGGCGGCCCGGACGTGGAGGCGGAGCCGCCGGGCGTCCACCGGAGCGCCCGGTAGGCGGGCCGGCCGCGCAGAGCGTCGGGTCGGCCCGGACCCGGGTGGAGGCGTGCCCGGCCCCCAGCGGCCCGGTGGCGGTCCGCGGTGCCCGGGAGCCCTCCCTCCTCCCGTGCCGGGCGGCCTCCCGGCCCTCGCCGGGGCGGGTGGTCGCCTTCCCGCCACCGGCCCCTCCTGCGGGAGCGGCCCCACGCCGCCGCCGAGACGGCACACCGGTGCGGGCGGTGGGAGGGCGCCTGCCGGGTTCATCCGGCGTCGGCGCGGTGGAGCCAGGGGGCGACGGGGCCCAGGTCCACGACGGCGCTGCCCGCCGCGCGCTCGGCCGCGGCGGGGCGCAGGGCGTCCGCGGCACGGCGCACCGCCCCGGGGTGGCCCGCGCGCAGGGCCGCCTGGAGGGCCAGCAGCCACAATGCCTCCTGGAGCAGGTCGCGCGGGGGAGTGGGGAGCGCGTCCAGCAGGGCCCGGGCACGGGCGTGGTCGCCGGCGCGGGCGGCGAGCCAGGGGCGGACCCAGGGGGCGTACGGGCCCGGGTCCGGAACCGGGTCGGGCACCGGCTCCCCCTCGGGGAGGGCGGTGACCCCGATGAGGGCGGCGGTGCCCCCGGCCAGGCCCGCCATGCCCGAGCGGGCGAGGACCCCGGCGGCCTCGGCAGGCGGCCCGCCGCTGCGCATTCGGCGGTAGAGGGCCGTGAAGACTTTGGCGAGCGGCCGGTCGAACCCCTCGGCCAGGGCGTCCACCCGGGCGGCGTCCGCGTCCGCCTCCCCGAACCGCCCCAGCGCGCTGAGCGCCTGCATGCGGCTGATCCGCCCGTGGACCTCGAAGGTCGACAGGTCGTGGTCCACCGCCACCCCGACGATCTCCGCCGCGAGCCCCAGGCGCTCGGGGGCCAGCCCCGTGCGTCCGAACTCCTGCATGAGCCGCCCCGCCAGGGCGGAGCACAGCAGCCGCGGATCCCCCAGCTCCCGGGCGATCCGCTCGGCCTCGCGCGCCTGCGCGCCCCGGTCCGCGGTCCCCCGGCTCTCCATCGCGACGGTCGCCAGCAGCCGGGCCCGCCCCGCCCGGCTCCCGCCGCCGAGCCGCTCCAGGGTCCGCTCCGCCGCGGCCACGACCGCCGCCGCGCCCGCCGGGTCGTCCGAGCGCGTCCACACCCCCGGAACGTCGAACCGCCCGATCACCCGCGCCGTCAGCTCCGGGTCGCCGAACCGCTCCGCCGCCGCGATCGCCTCCAGCCGCTGCTCGGACGCGGCGGCCACCGCCCCCGACACCGCCAGGTCCGAGATGAGCGCGGCCGTCGTCTCCAACCGGCTGCGCGCGGGGGCCGCCGCGTACGCCGCCGTGGCGCTCGACCACACGTCCTGTGTCGACGACGGCGCCCGCAGCCCCGGGTCGCCGCGCAGGATTCCCACCTCCAGCTCCGCCAGCCGGGGGTCGGGGTCCAGCCCCAGCTCCTCGACCAGCCGGGAGCGGGCCCGGGCCAGCACCGCCAGGGCGTCCGAGCGCCGGCCGCCCCGGTACAGCCCCAGGGCGAGCAGCCGCCACGCCTCCTCCCGCCACGGGTGGGTGTCCACCAGGGCGCGCAGCGCGGCGACCGCCTCGTCGGTCCGCCCGGTCTCCAGCCGCGCCTGCGCGAGCCTCTCCGCCGTCCGGACGCGAAGCTCCGCCAGCCGTGCCCGCTCACCCTGCGCCCACCCGGCGTCGGCGAACTCCTCGAAGGGCTCCCCGCGCCACTGGGCCAGGGCGTCGCCCAGCAGCCGCGCCGCCTCCTCCGGCGGGGCGTCGCGGGACTCCTCCACCCACCGCTCCACCCGGCGGACGTCCACGCCGTCCTCGGGCGGCCGCAGCGCGTACCCCGCCCCCTCGGTGACCAGCACGCGCGGCCGTCCCCGGTCGACCTCCAGCGCCCGCCGCAGGTCGGAGACGAAGGTGCGGACCGACCCCCGGGCGCGCGGCGGCGGATCGTCCGGCCACAGGTCGTCGACCAGCCGCTCCAGCCCCACGACCCGGCCGCGGGCGATCAGCAGCAGGCAGAGCAGTTCGCGCTGGCGCCGACCGCCCAGGGCGACCGGCCGCCCGTCCCCGGCGACGACCCCCACCGGTCCGAGGACACGCAGCTCCCATGTGCACACCACCGCGACGTTAGCAGCACTGATCGAACGCTGATCGGCGCCCGCGATGCTCGTCCGTGTCAGGTTCCACGCACAGAGAAAGGGCACCCGTGTCCCTCACCATCCCCGGCTCCGAGACCGTCACCGTCGAGACGGCCCCCGGCGTCCGGATCAGCGCCGAGGTCCTGGGCTCCGGCCCCGCCGTCGTCCTGCTCCACGGCTTCCCGCAGACCCGCCTCATGTGGCGGCACGTGGCCCCGGCCCTGGCCGCCGACCACACCGTCATCTGCCCCGACCTGCGCGGCTACGGGGCCAGCGGCAAACCCGCGGAGGCCGGTCCCGACACCTACTCCAAGCGCACGATGGCCGCCGACACCGTCGCGCTGGCCGCCGCCCTGGGGCACGAGCGCTTCGCGCTCGCCGGGCACGACCGGGGCGCGCTGGTCGCCTTCCGCGCCGGGCTCGACCACCCCGGCGCCGTCACGCACCTGCTGTCGCTGGACGTCCTGCCGACCCTGGACATGTGGGGCGTGCTGCGCGGCGCCGACGCCCGCGTGGCGTTCCACCTGTACCTCATGGCCCAGCCGCCCGGACTGCCCGAGCGCATGATCGCCGCGGTCGCCGACGACTTCTTCGCCGGGTTCATCGACGGCTGGGGCGCCGACGGGAAGGCGATCCCCGTCGAGGTCCGGGCCGAGTACCTGCGGGCCTCGCGCGAGGCCGTCCCCTCGATCGTCGCAGACTACCGGGCCTCGGCCGGGATCGACCTGGAGCACGACCGCGCCGACCGCGCGGCCGGGCGCACCCTCGCGATGCCCGTCACCGTGATCCAGCAGGACTGGGGCGCCCGGCTCGGCTATGACGCCGCGGGCCTGTGGGGCGAGTGGGCCCCCGACCTGGAGCACCGCACCCTGGACGCCGGCCACTTCATGGCCGAGTCCGCCCCGGAGGAGGTCACCGGCGCGATCCGCGCCCTGCTGCGCCGCTAGGCACTGTTCTCGGGAGTGGGAGCAGAGCAGGGTCCGCCCTGGCAGGGTGGGTGAGCGTGCCCGGACGCCGTGAACCCACCGATGCCGGGTGGGCCCTGCCCGCCCCGCTCATGCCCGCCGACCCCCGCAAGGGCGAGGAGTGGGCCGACCACCGCAAGATCATCAACGCGGTCCTGTCGCGCACCCGCACCGGCATCCCCTGGCGGGACCCGCCCGAACGCCACGGGCCCTGGGAGACCGCCGCCGGACGCCACCGCCGCTGGTGCAACGACGGCACCTGGCCGAGGATCGCCGACCGGCTGCGGATCGACGCCGCCAGCGGCGAAGAGCTCATCGCGGGCGTCGACCCGACCACGGTGCGGGCCCCTCAGCACGCCGCCGGGGAGGCGAAAAAGGGGACCGGGTCCGGGGGGCGCCGGGCGGGGCCGAAGCACTCGGCCGCTCCCGGGGCGGGCCGACCACCAAGATCCACCTGCTCGCCGATCGGTACCGGCGCCCGTTGGCGCCGGCCACGACCCCGGGCCAGCGCGGGGACAGCCTGGTGTTCGAGCCGTTGACGGGTGCTCTGCGGCTGCCTCGCCGCACCGGGCGGCCGCGCACCCGCCCGGACCGGGTGCTGGGCGGCAAGGCCTACTGCAGCCGCCGGCCGGGAGCATCTGAGGCGCCGCAGGGTCGAAGCGACCATCCCTCAGTCCCGTGACCAGTGCGAGCGCCGTGAACGCCAGGGGTCGGCGGGCGGTGGGCCCCGGTCTCGGACCGGTCGGCCTACCGGGAGCGCGGCACGGTGGAGCGGTGCGTCGATCTGCTCGAGCAGAGCCGGGCGGTCGCGACCCGCTGTGACGAGCGGGCCTGATCTTCGACGGGACCGTGCAGGTCGCCCCGATCCGGATCCGGCTCCGTGACCCGGCCCGTTCGAAAAACAGTGCCCAGCAGCTGGACCGGCTCCTGGACGCCGAGGGAAAGATCATCTCCGCGTGGCGGATGGCCAAGTCCGGCAAGCCCACCCCGGAGTGGGCCGACCGCTCATGAACATCGAGACCCGGGCACGGCCCGTCCAGGCCGCCTCCCCCGCCCTGGCGCCCGGTTACCTGCACAGCCCCTTGTACGCGGGGGCGGTGTTCCGGGCCTGGCACCCAACGCTGGGGCGTGGAACGCGCGTTCGCCCATCTGCACTAGTTCTACCGACCTCGTTGAGACGCACCCGAAGGAGAAGGCGCCCGCCACACCCTCACAGCTCCGAGCTTCCGCGTCCGGGCTCCGTCCGCTCGACGACGAGTCGATCGCACGGGTCGTCGCTGCCACGAGCGGGCGGGCCGTCGTAGCCCACGAGGCCGCCGTCTCGGCCGGCCCCGGGGCAGAGGTCGCGGCGCGGATCAGCGAAACACACTTCGGTCGGCTTGCCGCTCCGGTGGTACGTATCGGCACCCCAGAGGTCCGCATGCCGTCTGCTCCCGTGCTCCGGGAAGCGTTGCCCCCTCCCGCAGCGGCATCGTCGACGCCGCGCGCAAGCCCGTCGGACGCCGACATGGGATTCCTGGTCCGGACGTAGGAACGTCCTCCTGATGAGCGGAGGCCGTACTTTTGAGGTCAAGGCCGTTGAAGCGGTTCATCGCATCCTTGCCTGGAGCACTCGACCTGAACGACCGGGTGGGAGGCCACCACGCTCAACACCGTGGATGGCCTCAGCCTGGGGGACCACGCCACCGCCCCGCTCTCGGTGCCGGTGCTGTCGAACGAGCTGGTGTCGTCGGCCCGGTCCCCCGCCGGCCCGGTCGTCAGCGAGCCTCGCTGAGCCGGGACGCACGCAGGAGGTCGAGCTGGTCGGCGCCGCTGGTCCCCGGGGCCGCCGTGTAGGTGACGATGCGCAGGTCGGCGCCGGGCACGGTCAGCACGTCGCAGTCCACAGTGATGCCACCCAGCCGGGGATGGCCGATCGTCTTGAGATCGCCGGTGAGCTGTCCCATGCCCGCCACGGACCACAGCTCGCCGAAGAAGGGCGAGGCCGCCCGCAGGCCGTCCACGAGCTCCGCCAGTTCCGCGTCGGCCGGGTAGCGGGAGACCGTTTCGCGCAGGTCCGCGACGATCGCGGTCTCGAAGGCGTGCGGTCCGGCTGCCGAGGTGACCGGGCGCAGGTGCCAGCGGCTCTCGCCCGCGCCGAAGAGGGCGCGGGCGAGGTTGCGTTCGGCGGGCGGCAGGCCGGACGGATCGCCGTGCAAAGCCGTCCACATGTCGTTCCACCACAGCAGGCTCCAATCAGCGGCGAACACGCCGATCGGGAGATCGCCGAGGCGGTCGACGAGGCGGCGGATGCTCGGCGGCACGTGGGTGCCGACGGTCTGGTCGCGGGGCGCGAGCAGGCCCGCAGCACGGAAGAGCTGGTCGCGTTCGGCAGGGGAGAGCCGCAGCGCGCGGGCCAGGGCCGAGACCACCTGGGCGGACGGGTTGGTGGCCCGGCCCTGCTCCAGCCGCAGCACGTACTCGTGGGAGAGGCCGGCGAGCTCGGCGAGCTCCTCGCGGCGCAGGCCGGGGGCGCGCCGGCGAACCGACCGGGAGTAGCCGGCATCGGCCGGGTCGAGGCGGTCGCGCCAGCCACGCATCAGGGCACCGAAGCTCAGATCGCTCACTCCTTCATGATCGCACCGGGGGTGCTCTGCACCACGGTCACCATCCGGGCGAGCGCGGCGCGCATGTAGCGGGTCCAGAGCGGCTTGAACGGCCCGGCGACGATCCAGCGGCGGCCGGGCAGCGGCTGGAAGTCGTAGGTCCACCGGATCGACGTGCCGGTGCCGTCGGGGAGGAACGACCACTCGCCACGCACCCCGGAGACCAGCTTGGCCAGTACGTTGGTGAAGCCGCTGAGCTCGTAGGCGAACCCGTGCCCGTCCACGACCTCGGTGAGCCGCTCGTCGGCCCTGGAGCCGTCGGTGAACCAGGTCTGGCGCGAGGTTCCCGGCCGGTCCCAGGTGCCGGTCTGGTCGCGCACCTCCGCGACGCCGGGGAACGGCCCCCATGGTTTGAACACCTGGGAGAGGTCGATCGGCACGATGGCCCGGTGGGTGTGGGCGGGGCTGGACGCCGTGCGGGCGAAGACGGTGATCGGAACGCTCTTTCTCGTCATGCCACGAGCATCCCGGACCATGCCCGCCCGAGGCAGACACCTGTCAGTACATACCCTCGAGGTCTCGCTCACCCTCGAGAACGAGGCGCTGGGGGAGGCGGTTCTCGCTCTCGGCGGGCACCCCTTCATTCGCTCGTGTAGCCGACAGGGCCCCACGGCGTGGTGGCGTGGATGCCGACCAGGACGACGTCGACGATCTTCTCGGCCACCTCGCGGGTGGAGGGGTGTCGTCGCCGGTTGATGCGGGTACACCGGCGGAACCCGCGTCCCGGCGGCCGCCGTGCGCCCACCCTGCATCGCAACCTGGTCGAGTGCGCAAGCACCCCGCCCCGGTACCAACGGCGAGCACTGAGCCGCTGAGCGCCCCGATCGGCGCACACACGCTGAGGCGAGTTGCCGGGCGGAAGGCCGCGAACCCTCCGGCCCACTCGGCATCGGTGGATTCACGGCGTCCGGGCACGCTCACCCGCCCTGCCAGGGCGGACCCTGCTCTGCTCCCACTTCCGGAAAGCAGTGCCTGGGGGCGGACGCGGAAGCGGGCGGGCCCCGGAGCGATCCGGGGCCCGCCCGCCGGGGCGCCGGTGTCAGTGCCCGCCGGGCAGGGAGCCCGACAGCTCCCTGTGCAGCTTGCTGCTGGGCCCGTTCAGGCCGGTGACCTCGACCTCCACGCCGTGGCCGCGGAAGCGCTCGCTCACGCGGTCCAGGGCGGCGACGGCGGAGGAGTCCCACACGTGGGCCCCCGACATGTCCACCACGACCTTCTCCAGGCCCTGCTCGGTGTAGTCGAACCGGTCGACCAGCTCGCCGGTGGAGGCGAAGAAGACCTCGCCGCTGACCGAGTACACCCGGGTGCCGCCCTCGGGGTCCAGGACGCTGGTGACGTCGGCCTGCATGGCGGCCCTGCCGGCGAACAGCACCATCGACACCACGACTCCGGCGATCACGCCCAGCGCCAGGTTGTGCGTGGCCACGACGACGACCACGGTGACGACCATGACCAGGGTCTCGCTCCAGGGCATGCGCCGCAGTGTGGACGGGGCGATGCTGTGCCAGTCGAAGGTCACGGCGGACACGAAGATCATCACCGCGACCAGGGCCGCCATGGGGATGAGGCCGACGATGTCGCCCAGCCCCACGCACAGGATCATCAGGAACACGCCCGCCAGGAAGGTGGAGATGCGGGTGCGGGCGCCGGAGGAGACGTTGATCATGGTCTGCCCGATCATCGCGCACCCGGCCATGCCGCCGAACACGCCGACGAGGATGTTGGCGATGCCCTGGCCGCGGGCCTCGCGGCCGTGGTCCGAGGCGGTCTCGGTGCGGTCGTCGACGACCTTGGCGGTCATCAGCGACTCCATGAGGCCGACCAGGGCCAGGGTGAGGGAGTAGGGCGCGATGAGGACCAGGGTGTCCAGGTCGAGGGGCACGTCCGGGACCAGCGGGACGGGGAAGGCGTCGGGCAGTTCGCCCTCGTCGCCCACGGTCCGGGTGGAGATCCCCATGGTGACCGTGGCGACGGTGAGCACGACGATCGCGACCAGCGGCGCGGGCACGACCCTGGTCAGGTACGGCAGGCCGAAGATGATGCCCAGGCCGATGGCGACCATCAGGTAGACGGGGACGTCGAAGTCCGCCAGGTAGGGCATCTGGGACAGGAAGATGAGGATGGCCAGGGCGTTGATGAACCCGGTCATCACGCTGGGCGGCACGAACCGCATCAGTTTCGCCACCCCGGCCAGGCCCAACCCGATCTGGATGAGGCCAGCCAGCAGGGTCGCTGCGATGAGGTGGTCGACGCCGTACCCGATGGACAGCGGTGCGGCGACCAGGGCCATGGCGCCGGTGGCGGCGGAGATCATCGCCGGGCGCCCGCCCAGGAAGGCGATGGACACGGCCATGACGAAGGAGGCGTACAGGCCCACCCGGGGGTCGACCCCCGCGATGAGGGAGAAGGCGATGGCCTCGGGGATCAGGGCCAGGGCGACGACCAGTCCGGCGAGGACGTCGGCGCGGATCTGGGCGGGCGAGGGGATCCTCGACCTCAGCGTCCGGGGGGTCTTCGCGAGCAGATTCATGGAACCCATCAGGTTTCGGGCAGCCCACGACGAGGACCGCGGTGTTCGGGTCGGGTGTTCGGCGACGGCGCGGACGGGCGCTCCTGCGGCTCGGAGGGCCGCGGTGCGCTCGGACGCCCGGTCCGGTGCGGCACTCGTGGTGCCCCGGAGTGCGGCCCCGTCGCCGCGGACCCGGACCCGTCCCTGGGACGGACCGGGAAGCGCGCGGCCGTTCCGCGCTCAGGCGCGGACGACGGCCTGGAACGAACTTACCCTTACGTTAGGGTTCGAGTCGCCCAGAGCGACTGAGGCGACCGTCACAACCGCGCGGTGCAGGGGATTCATCCGGTTCACGGCTGTGGTGGGGGCGAGGGCCGTGACCGGGGAGGACGACCCACCGTGGTCTTCGGGGGCGGCCACGGAGTGTTCACGTGGACGCGTTGTCGCGCTCCCGCTGTTCGCGCAGCCGCCCGGCGAACTCCTCGGCCATGGCCAGCTGGCCGCGCAGCGCCTCGCAGCGGGCGGCGATGGCGGCCTCGAAGGCGTCGAGGCGCCCGCTCAGCTCCTCGCGTTCGCCCTGCTCCGTCCCGGGGGCGTTGAGCCGGTCCAGGGTCTCCAGCAGGTCGCGGGTCTCCTCCAGGCTGAAGTCCAGCGGCTTCATCCGCTTGATGAGGTTCAGCCGGTCGACGTCCTCCTGGGTGTAGAGGCGGAAGCCCCCGCGCGAGCGGGCCGAGGGCTCGACCAGGCCGACCTCCCCGTAGTAGCGGATGGTCCGCAGGGACAGGCCGGTCTGCTCGGCGACCTCGCCGATCTGCATGTGACCCGCTTCGGGCATCTCTGCGCTCCTCGTCTGCTGTATGTAGGTCCAACGTCGGAGTCGGCCTCTCCGTGCCGGTCCCGTAGCGGGCAACGCTAGCGCGCCCGGGAGCGTACGGGGCGTCGTGCGCCTTCCGGCGGTCCGCCGGGGGCCCGTCGCGGTCGGTCCGGCGACGAGCCCGCCCCGGCGTGGACCGGCCGGAGGCGACACGGCTTCCGCAACGAAAGCATCACGGAGTCGCGGACGGGGTCTCCTCGCACCCCCCTGCTCCGAATCCGGTGGTGAACGAACGGGGAAGGCCTGTGGCGCGCCGACCGGCGGGCCGCGAACCAGGACCGGTCGACCGCGGGGACGCATTCTGGTTCCCTTGGGTGGCTTTCCCCCCCCGAAACCGAGACCTCGAGGTGCCGATGAGAACGATTCCGCGTGTTCCCGCTGCGGCGGCCGCCCTGGTGGCGGCCCTGGGCCTGGCGGCGTGCTCCGCGCCCGGAGCCGGATCGCCGCCCGAACCCGAACCCGAGGCGGCCGAGCAGACGCAGACCGAGTCGGAGACCGGGTCCGGGAACGGATCCGAGAACGGGGCCGGAGCGGTTGAGTCGGCGCTGCCCGCGTTCGACGCGCAGACCCTGGACGGCGAGGGCCTGTCCTCCACGGAACTGGCGGGCGAGCCCGTGGTGCTGTGGTTCTGGGCGCCGTGGTGCAGCGTGTGCCGGGGCGAGGCCGCCGGTATCGCCGAGGCCGCCGAGCGCTACGACGGACGGGTGGAGTTCATCGGCGTGGCCGGTCTGGGCGAGGTCGGGGACATGCACGCCTTCGCCTCCGACACCGGCACCGGCCACCTGCGGCACATCGTGGACGAGGACGGCACCATCTGGTCCGACTTCGGCGTCGTGGGCCAGCCCGCGTTCGCGTTCGTCGAACCGGACGGGACGTTCGAGACCGTGCCGGGCACCCTGGCCGACGAGGACCTGGACGCCTACGTGAACGACGGGCCGCTGGCCGGATGAGCCAGCTGCCGTACGCGATCGCGCTGGTGGCGGGCATGCTGGCGGCCCTGAACCCGTGCGGGTTCGCCATGCTCCCCGGCTACCTGGCCCTGCTGGTCGCCTCCGACGGGGACACGCCGGGCGGGTGGCGTCCGCTGGGGCGCGCCCTGGCCACCACGCTCGCGGTGACGGCCGGGTTCACCGCCGTGTTCGCGCTCTTCGGGCTGGTGGCGGTGCCGCTGGCGCTGTCGCTGGAGCGCCACCTGCCGTGGGCGACCGTGGCCATCGGCCTGCTGCTGGTGGGGCTGGGCGGGTGGCTGCTGGCCGGGCGCAAGGCCGGCTTCCTGCTGCCGCGGCCCTCGCCGGGCCGGCCGGTGAGGTCGCTGCGCTGGGCGCTGGTGTACGGCGTCACCTACGCCGTCGCGTCCCTGTCCTGCACCATCGGGCCGTTCCTGGCGCTGACCACCAGCGCCCTGCGCTCCACCAGCGCCCTGGGGATGGTGGGGGTGTTCCTGGCCTACGCCGCGGGGATGGGCCTGGTGGTGGGCACCCTGACCGTCGCGGTGGCCCTGGCCCGTGAGTCGGTGGCCGTCCGGCTGCGGTCGGCCCTGCCGTACGTGACCCGGGCGGGCGGGGCGCTGCTCGTGCCGGCCGGGGCCTACGTGGCCTACTACGGGTGGTTCGAGCTGCGGGTGCTGGCCGGTGCGGCCGGCAGCGACCCGGTCGTGGGCACCGTGGTGGCCTGGCAGGCCGAACTCTCCCGCCTGCTCCAGCAGACCGGGGCGGGCCCGGTCGCGCTGGCCCTGGCGGTGCTCATGGCGGCCGCCGCGGCGGGGGTCCTGCTCCACCGGGGGCGGAGCGCGCGGCGGGACCGGTCCGCCGACAGCGTCCCGGAGGAATGACCCGGTCGGCCTCCTCCCGTCCACGAGGGGAGGCCGGCCCTTCCGCCGACGGCGCCGGGCCGACGGCGCCGGGCGGGGCCTCGAACGCCGCGACGACCTCGCGGGCCGGGGGCTCGCCGTCCCCGGTACGCTCCGCGACGCGGTTCCCCCGGAACCGGCGCCCGCTCTCCTGGCGCACGGCGGCGGTGCCGCGTCCGCGACCGGGCGCGGACGCACGTCCCGGCGGCCGCCGGGACGTGCGGCCCGTTCCAGCGCCCCGACGACCTGCGCTCCGAGGAGTTCGGTGGCGGCGGAGTGCCGGGTCCGCGGGAGGTGCGGGGCCGTCGGCCGCTCTCCGGGGCCCCGCGCGGAAGCACTCAGGACACGGCGACGTAGACCGTGTTGGACGCGTCGCGTCCCTGGAGCGGGTTGGGGAAGCGGACGACCTCGGCGCGGGCCCGGGCGAAGACCTCTCCCAGCAGGGCGGTGAACTCCTCGTCCGGTGCGTCGTTGGACCACAGCGCGAACACCCCGCCCGGCACGAGGAGGCGCTCGGAGAGCCGGCGCAGCCCGGCCTCCGTGTACAGGCCCGCGTGGGCGGGGTGGAGCAGGTGGCGCGGGGAGTGGTCGATGTCGACCAGGACGGCGTGGAACGGTTCCGCGCCCACCTGCGGGGCGGTCCCCGTCCCGGCGCCGACCAGGGCGAAGAAGTCCCCGTGCGCCAGGCGGCAGCGGGGGTCGGTGACCAGCCCCGCGCCGGAGGGGATCAGCCCCTCGCGGTGCCAGTCGATGACCTCGGCGAGAGCGTCGACGACGACGAGTTCGGCCACGCCCGGGGAGTCGAGCACCGCCTGCGCGGTGTACCCCAGCCCCAGGCCGCCCACCGCGACGCGCAGGCCGTCCGAGCCCGCCAGTCCGGCCAGGCCCAGCCGCGCGAGTTCGACCTCGGCCGCGGTGAACAGGCTCGACATGAGGAACTCCTCGTCGAGTTTGATCTCGTAGACGTCCTTCCGGAAGAGGGGGTCGTACCGGCGGCGGAGGCTGAGATCGCCCAGCGGGGTCGTCCGCCACGCCAACTCCTCGAAACGGGAACCCATGCTGTCTCCTGATCGTCGGTCCTGGTGGGGCCGATCGCCCCGCCTCGGCCGACTCTCCCACGGAAGGTCGGCCGCGGAGCCCGGAACGCTCCTCCCGTCCCCGGTCCGGTGCGGAATCCCGCCCCGGGGGCTTATGTCTAACCTGACGTAAGGGTAGGATCCGGGTGGTCCGGTGCACCCCTCCCGGCGTCGTCCGAGCGGAAGTAAGGAACCGGCCGTTGCCGGAGCCTCGCCGACACGACGGGACGACCACCGTGGGCCACCCCCGAAGCACCGACCTCGCCCTCCTCCAGGGCGCGTTCGCCACCGTGGGCGACGAGCTCGCCCGGCGCTACGTCGCCCTGCACGACGGGGCCCCGGACGGCTACGAGAGGCAGTGCTGGCTCGAGCGCGTCATCGACCTCCGGGAGTGCAAGCGGGCGGTGGCGGCGACCGATCCCGACGCCCTGTCCCGGTGTATCGCGGAATGGTCGCAGGTCCTCGACGGCCTGCGGCGCATGGATCCCTGAAGCCGCTCGGCGCGCATCGCCGGCGCCCGGGGAGGCCGCCGCTTTGTCCCGTGAAAGACCGATTGGCATTTTCTTTGTTCTGCCTTGATCTCAGGTTTTCCATTTCGGGCCCTTGGTCCCTAATCGGGTGATGGCAAGGTGGCGGTGTCCCAACGGAACGCATGAAGGGGAGGGACATGCCCTACGGGTCATCGACGGGTTCGGGTGCCACGCTGGCGGTCACGGGAATCGCCACCGGCCATGTGTGGCTCATCGCCATCGGTCTGGTGCTCACGCTGGCCGGTGCGGTGCTCATCAGGTTCTCGTTCCGCGCGGACAGGGGGCCGACGGAGTGACGGACCCCGGTTCCGAGGAGCTCCCGACCGCCCGGTGCGTGCGCCCAGGGGTCGTGGCGGCGCTCGCGGCGCTGTCCCTGAGCGGGTTCTTCGCCTGGGGGGTCGTGCACCTCGTGGCGATGGTCCGCCACGGCCTCGGGGCCGAGACCGGCCTGGGGTTGGTGTGGTTCGTGTGCTTCGCACTGCTGTGGTGGGTGCCGCTGGCCTGGCTGGAGCGGCCCCTGCGGGCCACCCCTGACCAGGCCGCCGAGCTCGACCGGCTGTTCGTCACGGTGCAGATCCCCGTCTACAACGAGGATCCGCGGGTGCTGGAGATGTGCCTGCGGTCGGTGCTCGAGCAGAGCCGGCCGGTCGACCGGGTCAGGGTCGTCGACGACGGGTCCACCGACCCCGACACCGGTGCGGTGGTCGACTACGCCGACATCCGGGACCGGTTCCTGGACCGGGCGGCCGCGGTCGGGGTCCAGGCCACCTGGGACCGCACCCCGAACCGGGGCAAGCGCTACGCCCAGATGCACGTCCTGGCCGACGACGACGCCGACGTCTTCGTCACCCTGGACAGCGACTCGGTGATGGACCGGCACGCCGTGCGGGAGGGGCTCGTGCCCTTCGCCGACCCGCGGGTGCAGTCGGTCGCCGGCCACGTCATCGTGCTCAACCGCGACGCGAACGTGCTCACCCGGCTGACCGGCCTGCTGTACCTGCCGTTCACCCGGGGGCTGCGCAGCGCCCAGTCGGTCCTGCGCAGGGTCACGATCAACTCGGGCACCCTCGCCTTCTACCGGGCCCGCCTGGTCCGGGACCGGGCGGGGGTCTACGAGCACGAGACCTTCATGGGCCGCCCCATGCAGATGAACGACGACTCGATGCTCACCTTCTACGCGCTCCTCGAAGGGGACACGGTGCACCAGCCCTCGTCGCTGGTGTTCACCCTGGTCCCCGAGCGGGCCGGCCACTACTTCGGCCAGCAGCTGCGCTGGATGCGGGGCACGACGGTGCGGCACCTGTGGTGGCTGCGCTACATGCCGGTGCGGGGGGTGGTGTTCTGGGGAACGGTGCTGGAGTACCTGCACCTCTTCCTGGGGTACGCCATCCCCCTGATGATCCTGGCGCACCCGGGCCTGCGCGCCCAGGCCGGGGAGATCGCCCTGGCGGCGCTGGTGATCGGAACGGCCGTCGGCTACCTCATCTCGCTGCGGATCTTCACGATCGTGCGGTCGGACGAGACGGTGCTCCAGCGGTTCCTGCTGTTCCTGCTGGCGCCGGTGGCCACGGCGTGGCGGCTGCTCTTCCTGCGGCCGCTGTACCTGTACGCAATGCTCACCTGCGGGCGCATCGCCCGGTGGGGGACCCGCGACCGCGTCGAGGTCTCCCTGCCGTCGGGAGCCGGGGCGAAGTAGGGGAGGCGGCGGTGCCCCGGCCGGGACACCGCCGCCGCTCCCGGGTCCGCCGGGCGCCCCGGCCCGGCAGGGCCTCGAACCCCTCGGCCGCGAACCCGCCGCCGAAGACGGACGGCGCACTCGGGGGTGGCGGTTCCGTCGTCGACCGGCCGGCTGCGGGAGCGGCGGTGAACGCCGCCGCGTACCGAGCGCCGCAGTGGGCCGTCCAGGCCCGGCGGCGTCCACCACGGATGTTCCCTCTGCGGTCCTCAGGCCATGGCGCCTCCCCTCCGAAGGGCGGCGACGGACCCGTCCCGCCGCCGCCGGTGCGCGGCGGCGCCCGCCGAATCGGGGGGAAGAGTTGGGGTTCTCCTGCCTTCGGCGGTGCCGGCGCCGGGGAATGCCGTATCCGCACACGGTCCGCCGTGGAGCCGCGGAACCGGTGACGCCGGTCCCCGCGGTTCCGTTCCGGCGGTGCCGTCTTCGACACAGGAGGCGATTCGATGACCGCTCCTCCACCGTCCGGCGATGCCGTGAGCGGCTCCGGCACACCGGAGAAGGGCTTCTCCGCGGGCTCGGTCCCGCCCCGGGTGTGGGTCGCCCTGGTCCTGCTCGTCGTCGCGGTCCTCTTCGTGGCGCAGAACCGCGACTCCACCGAGATCCAGGTCCTGTTCCTCGCCCTGGTGGCGCCGCTGTGGGCCACCCTCGCCGTCGCCGTCGGCGTCGGCGTGGTCATCGGCCTCCTCCTGCGCCCCTCGGAGCGCAGGAGGCGCAGGGCGGCGAAGGGCGGGTGAACCCCGCGGAAGCATTCCCGACAAAGGGAATGTTGACCGCCTTTTGTCCCTAGCCCGGATGTGCGCCGGGTAGGTCCGAGCCGGAACTCCGGCCGACGGCACCGGGCCCGGCCGAACAGCACACCCCTGGAGGGGCTCCATGGCGCGTGCCACCGAGACCGGCAACAGGACCGCGGGCGTCCCCCGCCCCACCAGGTCGGGGGACGACCACGCGGGCACGGCCGGCCCCTCGCCGGACGACACCACAGACTTCGACAACGCCCGGCGGGGGTTCATCGCCCCCGCGCCGCAGCACGTCACCGATGAGGACGGCAGGACCGTCTGGGACCTGCGCGACCACTCCTTCCTCCTCGACGGCGACGAGAACGCCCCGCCCACCGTCCACCCCCACCTGTGGAGGCAGAGCAGGCTGACCGCCCTGAACGGCCTGTTCGAGGTCGTCGAGGGGGTCTACCAGATCCGCGGCATGGACCTGTCCAACATGACCCTCATCGAGGGCGACACCGGCGTGGTCGTCATCGACCCCCTGGTGTCGGAGGAGGTCGCCGCCGCGGGTCTGGAGCTGTACCGAGAGCACCGCGGCGACCGCCCCGTCACCGCCGTCGTCTACACCCACCCCCACCTGGACCACTTCGGCGGCGTGGCCGGCGTGGTGGACGAGGCCGACGTCGCCTCCGGGAAGGTGCCGATCGTGGCGCCGGAGCACTTCATGGAGCACGCGGTCTCCGAGAACGTCTACGCCGGCACCGCCATGATCCGGCGCGGCATGTACTTCACCGCCTTCGGCCTGGAGACCGACCCCGAGGGCTTCGTGGGCGTGGGCCTGGGCCCCGGCACCTCCCAGGGGAAGGTGGGGCTGATCCCGCCGACCCTGGAGATCACCCGCACCGGCCAGGAGGAGACCCTGGACGGGGTCCGGTTCGTCTTCCAGATGACCCCGGGCACCGAGGCCCCCGCGGAGATGAACTTCCACCTCCCCGAGAAGCGCGCCCTGTGCACCGCCGAGAACGCCTGCCACACCCTGCACAACCTGCTCACCCTGCGCGGGGCGCAGGTCCGCGACGCCCGCATGTGGTCGCGCTACCTCAACGAGACCATCGAGCTGTTCGCCGACGACTCCGACGTCGTCTTCGCCTCCCACCACTGGCCGACCTGGGGCACCGAGGAGCTCCGCGGGTTCCTCGCCGAGCAGCGCGACATCTACGCCTACCTGCACGACCAGACGCTCCGGATGATGAACAGGGGCTCCACCGGGATCGAGATCGCCGAGGAGCTGGCGATGCCGCCGGGGCTGGAGGCGGCCTGGAGCACCCGCGGCTACTACGGCTCCATCTCGCACAACATCAAGGCCGTCTACCAGCGCTACATGGGCTGGTTCGACGGCAACCCGGCCCACCTGTGGCAGCACCCGCCCCGGGCGCAGGGGGAGCGCTACGCCCGGGCCATGGGCGGCGTCGACGTCCTGCTGGACCGGGCCCGCTCCTTCGCCGACGGGGGCGACCTGCGCTTCGCCGCCGAGCTGGCCTCGCACGCCGTCTTCGCCGAGCCCGACAACGCCGACGCCAAGGAGCTGCTGGCGGACGTGCTGACCAGGCTCGGCCACGGAGCCGAGTGCGCCACCTGGCGCAACTTCTTCCTGGTCGGGGCGAAGGAACTGCGCGGGGGCGTGCCGCCGACGGCCATCGCCCTGGCCGAGAGCATGGCCTCGGCGCTCAGCGTCACCCAGATGCTCGACTCGGTCGCCATCCGCGTCGACGGGCCGCGCGCCTGGAAGGAGGAGCTGACCCTGGACCTGCACATGACCGACAGCGGTGAGCGCTATCGGGCGATGCTCTCCAACGGGGTGCTCATCCACCACCCGGACCCCAAGGGGGGCGGGGCCGACCTGACCCTGGCCCTCTCCAAGCAGCAGCTGCTGGGACTCCTGGGCGGCGGGGACCTGGACGGGGTGGAGTACGAGGGGGACCCGGACGTCCTGCGGCGGCTGATGGCCGTCCTGGACGAGCCCCGGCCCGACTTCCCGATCGTCACCCCCTGAGCCGGCCCGGCGGCGGCCGGGAGCGGGACGCCCGCTCCCGGCCGCCGCCGTATCCGGGGTCAGCCCCCGACCCGGCCCGCCTCGACGCGTTCGCCGCGGGTCGTCTCCACCACGACCCTGAGCGGGTCGGGGACCCGCCCCCGCAGGTCCGACAGCAGGGCGTCCACCGGGGGCGGCTCCTCCTGGACGCGCACCTCCACGTGCATCGTCCGCGAGGCCGTGTACACCCGGGTCACCGAGGCGTTCGGCTGCTCCGAGACCCAGCGGCCGGCGGCCTCCTCCACCCGGTGCGTCCACACCGCGATCATGACGGTGGCGGCCGTGTTGGCGGCCAGCAGGGCGAACACGAAGGTGAACAGCCCGCCCAGGACCAGGCGCGCCCGCCGCCCCGCCCGCGTGTCCCGCTCCCCGTCCGGGACGCCGTGGCCGGAGGCCGCGAACACCACCATGCCGGCGAAGACCAGTGCGAGCAGGTTGGACAGGAACAGCACCGCCGCCCCGGCCGACAGCCACAGCGCGCCCTGGCCCAGGCACACGCCCACCACCACCAGGGGCGGGACCAGCGAGATCGCGATGGCCACCCCGGGCAGGACGGCGGCGACGTCGCGGCGGGACAGGCCCACCGCCCCGGCCGCGCCGGTCGCCAGGGCGGAGACGAGGTCCAGCAGGCCGGGGGAGGTGCGCCCGGCCACCTGGGTGTTCTTCACCAGGTCGTAGCTCCCCGGCACGACCGCGGAGAACACCACCCCGATGCCGATCACCAGCAGGCACCCCAGGACGACGGTCCGGACCGCGTCCGTGCGCCGCTGGCGGACGATGCCCAGGGCGATCCCCATGATGGGGGTGGACAGCGGCGCGATGATCATCGCCCCGATCACCGTCGCGGTGGAGTCGGTGAGCACGCCCCCGGCGGCGATGAGCCCCGACAGCGCCAGCATCGTCCAGAAGGCCGACTTCTTGGCCCCGCTGTCCCCCGAGGACAGGTCGAGGTCCTGGACCAGGTCCTCGTGGGCGCGCAGCTGTGACGCGGGCAGGACGCGTCCGAGGATTCCACCGAGCATGGGTCGAGTATCGCGGGGCCTCCCCGCCGAACCCCGCAGGCGCGGCGGACGGGTTCCGGCCCCCGTCCGGGGACCGGGACGGGGGCCTCGCGGCAGGCCGGGGGCCGTCAGCCGGCGCGGGCGATGGCGATGGTCGCGCCCAGGCGGTGCCCCGCCTCGTAGAACATGTACTGCACGCCGCCGTCGGAGCCGAAGGACGGCGCCGCCGACCTCCCCGAGTCCGGGGGTCCGGCCATCGGCGTGTGGACCACCCCCAGGTGGTCGCGCCGGGAGAAGTCCGCGCCCACCTCCGTCGCCCGGATGTCCCCGGCGCCGGTGTGGTACACGACCAGGGTGCGCCCGCCGCGCACCACCAGGTGCGGGCCGGACAGGTTCGAGACGCCCACGTCGGAGTGCCGGACCAGCGGGTCGCGGGCGAAGTCGAAGGTGATGCCGTCCGCCGACCACCCCCACCCGATGTCGCGGCGGTCGTTCGTCCCGTTGCGCATGAAGACCATGACGTAGCGCGCCCCGCGGTCCGGCAGCGGGTGGTCGAAGACGCGCGCGTAGGAGGCCTCGGTGGTGCCCGGCACCATCGCGGTGTTCAGCACCACCCCCTCGTAGGTGAAGTCGATCCCGTTGCGCGAGCGGGCCAGCCGGGTGGTGGTGTTCTCGCCGTGGAAGTACAGCCACATCTCGCGGCGCTCGGCGTTCCACATCACGTGCGGCGAGGACACGTGGCTCACCGAGTAGTGCGGCGACCAGTTCCGGGACACGATCGGGTTGCCCGGGTGCTCGGTGAACGGCCCCTCCGGGCTGTTCGCGTAGGCCAGGCAGATGCCGCCGGGCGCGTCGTGCGGGGCGTAGTAGAGCAGGAAGCGGCCGGGGGCGTCGGACAGGCGGCCCACCGTCCCGCGCAGGCACGGGAAGATCAGCTCCCCGGTGGGGTTGTAGGCCAGGTTCGCGGTGTCGAGTGCCTCGCGCACGAACCGGTAGGCCGGCAGCACGTTCGCCGCGGCGGCGGAGGGGGCCGCGGGGGCGGCGGCCGCGGCCGGTGCGGCACCGGCGAGCAGGGCGCCCGCGGTCAGGGCGCCGGTGCCCAGCAGGGCGGTCCGGCGGTCGATCCCGGGCGTTCGGGGGCGGGGGGCGGTCATGGCGGTTCCCTTCGGGCGGGGGCGGGGATGCACCGATGGCCTCCGAGTCTCGACCAGGCCCGACGCCCTGGTCAAGGTTCTAATACGTATTAACGAAACTCCCCGGTCACCGGCCGGAAATCTCCGCCGCACCTCTTGACGCAGGCCTGAGACCCGGCTCACAGTCATGGACTAATGCGCATTAGAACGCCGAATCGGAGGAGAACCGGTGGAGAGCACGCGACAACCGAGTGGCCGGGGGCGCCGCAGGCCGCGCCAGTCCGACATCGCACGGGCGGCCGGCGTCTCCCAGACCACGGTCTCCCTCGTCCTGCGCGGCACCACCGTGGGGATGTCCCTGGCCCGGGAGACGCGCCAGCGGGTCCTGGACGCCGCCGAGCGGCTCGGGTACGTGCCCGACCCCGTCGCCACCCGCCTGGCCTCGGCCGACAACGCCATGCTCGGGCTCTACACCTTCAGCGCCACCTTCCCCACCGACGTGGCGCACTCCTACTACCCGATCCTGGTCGGCGTCGAGGAGGAGGCCGCCGCCCAGGGCCAGGACCTCATCCTGTTCACGGGGTCCGCCCGCACCGGTGCCGGGGCGGGCGACCCCGCCTCGGTGCGGCGGGTGCGGGTCGCCGACGGCTGCCTGTTCTTCGGCCGCCACGTCCCCGACGAACCGATCCGGCGCCTGGTCGAGGACGGCTTCCCCTTCGTCTACATCGGCCGCCGCAACGAGCCGGACGTCCCCTACGTGGGCGCCGACTACGTCTCGGCCTCCGCCGAGGTGCTGGCCCGGCTCGCCGCCGCCGGGCACCGGAACATCCGCTACCTGCGCGAACACGACCAGGCCCCCGCCTCCGACGACCGGGAGGAGGGCGTCCTGCGCGGCGCCCGCGCCACCGGGACCGGCACCGCCGGACTGGTGGTGCGCACCGACGGCACCGACCTCGACGCGCTGCTGGCCGACTGGCTGGCCGAGGGCGTCACGGCGGTCGTCGTCGAGCAGACCGACACCGGCGCCGCCCTGTCCGGGCTGGGCGCCGCCATCGAACGCGCCGGGCTGCGCTGCCCGCACGACCTGTCCCTGGCCGTGCTCGGGGCGCCGGTCGGCGCCCGCGGCCGCGCGCCCGGGGGAGGCGCGGTGTTCAGCGGGTTCGACGTGCCGATGCGCGGGATGGGCCGCGACGCGGTCCGCCTGCTGCTGCGCCTCATCGCGGGCGAGGAGGGGCTGGAGACCCGGCGCCTGCTGCCCTGCGAACCGGTCGCGGGCGGCACCGTCGCAGCCCCGCCCCCGCGCTGACCCCCGCGACCACCGTACGAGCCGCACCGCCAGGTGCGAAGCGAAGAAAGGAGAAGGGCACCGCCCCGCGGGCCGGGGCGCCGTGCCCGAACACCCGGATGACCCAGAGCAGAACCGAGATCCTCGTCGTCGGCGCGGGACTGGGCGGCGTCGCAGCCGCCCTGGCGGCCGCCGACTCCGGCCGCAACGTCGTCCTCACCGAGGAGACCGACTGGATCGGCGGGCAGCTCACCTCCCAGGCCGTCCCCCCGGACGAGCACCCCTGGATCGAGATGTTCGGCGCCACCGCCTCCTACCGGCGCCTGCGCGAGGGCATCCGCGACCACTACCGCCGCGTCTACCCGCTGCGCGCCGAGGCCGCCGCCGCGCGCACCCTCAACCCCGGGGCGGGCCGCGTCAGCAAGCTCTGCCACGAGCCGCGCGTCGCCCTGGCCGTCCTGGAGGAGATGCTCGCCCCGCACCGCTCCGCGGGCCGGATCACCGTCCTGGAGCGGTACCGGCCGGTCGCGGCGCTCACCGACGGCGGGCGGGTGCTCGCCGTGACCCTGCACGACCGCGAGGGCGGCGAGCACACGGTCCACGCGGACTACGTCCTGGACGCCACCGAGAACGGCGACCTGCTCCCCATGGCCGGGATCGACCACGTCACCGGCGCCGAGGCCCGCTCCGAGCACGGCGAGCCGCACGCCCCGGAGACCGCCGACCCCGCCAACCTCCAGGGCATCACCTACTGCTTCGCGGTCTCCCACCACGAGGGGGAGGACCACACCATCGACCGCCCGGAGACGTACGACTTCTGGCGGTCCTACCGGCCGGACTTCTGGCCCGGCCCGCTGCTCGGGTTCCAGGCCCCGGACCCGCGCACCCTGGAACCCGTCGCCCGCAGGTTCGCGCCCAACCCCGCCACCGACCCGCTGGCGGTGGACGCCGACCAGAGCGCCGACGCCGGGGACAAGGAGCTGTGGGGGTTCCGCCGCATCCTCGCCCGCGGGCTGCACCGGCCCGGCGCCTTCGACTCCGACATCACCCTCGCCAACTGGCCGCTCAACGACTACTGGCTCACCCCGGCCCTGGAGATCGAGGGGCTGGTGGACGCCGCCACCGTCCGCCGGGCCCACGAGGAGGCCCGCCAGCTGTCCCTGTCGGTCCTGTACTGGCTCCAGACCGAGGCCCCGCGCACGGACGGCGGCACCGGGTTCCCGGGGCTGCGGCCCCGCCCCGACGTCACCGGCGCCGAACTCGGCCTGGCCAAGGCCGCCTACGTCCGCGAGTCCCGCAGGATCCGGGCGGTCACCACGGTCACCGAGCACGACGTCTCCCTGGACATCCGGGGCCCCCGCGGCATCGTCCGCCGCCACGACTCCGTGGGCGTCGGCAGCTACCGGATCGACCTGCACCCCTCCACCGGCGGCGACACCTACATCGACATCGCCAGCGTCCCCTTCGAGATCCCGCTGGGGGCTCTGCTGCCCCGGCAGGAGACCAACCTGCTGCCCGCCGCCAAGAACATCGGCACCACCCACATCACCAACGGCTGCTTCCGCCTGCACCCGGTGGAGTGGAACATCGGCGAGGCCGCCGGGCGGCTGGCCGCCTTCGCCCTGGACCACGGCACCACCCCGCACGCGGTGCACGCCGAGGACGAGCTCCTGGAGCGGTTCACCGCACTGCTGGACCGCACCGGCGTCGAGCGCCACTGGCCCGACGTCCGCGGCTACTGAGCCCTCCCTCCCATCCCCCCGACCCCTCCCACGAAGGGACACCACCATGAGCGACCCGGCCACGAGGTCGGCACGCGACCCCGTACGCGTCGGCATCGACGTCGGCGGCACCTTCACCGACGCGGTGGCGGTCAGCGCCACGACCTTCGAGCTCCTGGGCCAGGTCAAGGTGCCCACCAGCCACGACCACGAGGACGGGGTCGCGCACGGCATCATGACCGCCCTCGAACGCCTGCTGGCGGAGGTCGGCGTGGACGCCGACGACGTCGGCTTCCTCGCCCACGGCACCACCCAGGCCACCAACGCCCTGCTGGAGGGCGACGTGGCGACCATCGGCATCGTGGGCGTCGGCTCCGGCTACGACGCGTTCGCCGTCGGGCGGCTGCGCTCTCTGGGCCGGCTGCGACTGGACTCGGGGCACCGGCTGCCCGTCCGCTACGCGGCCCTGCGCCGCCCCGAGGACCCGGCGGCCGCACTGGCCGCCGTCGACTCGGTGGCGGCCCGGGGCGCCGACGTCATCGTCGCCGCCGAACCCTTCAGCGTCGACGACGCCGAGGGCGAGCGGGCGGTCCTGGAGGCGGCGGCCGCCCGCGGGATCCCGGCCACCGCCACCCACGAGATCACCCGGCTCTACGGCCTCACCAAGCGCGCCCGCACCGCCGCGCTCAACGCCGGGGTCATGCCGCGCATGCTCCAGACCGCCGACCTGGTCGAGAGCAGCATCGTCAAGGCCGGGATCACCGCCCCGCTCATGGTCATGCGCTGCGACGGCGGCGTGATGTCCCTGGGGGAGATGCGCAGCCGCCCCCTGCTCACCGTCCTGTCCGGGCCCGCCGCCGGGGTCGCGGGCGCCCTCATGGGCGAGCGCGTCAGCGAGGGGGTCTTCCTGGAGACCGGCGGCACCTCCACCGACATCAGCGTCATCCGCCGCGGCCGCGTCCAGATCAGGCACGCCGAACTCGGAGGCAGGGAGACCTACCTGTCGGCCCTGGACGTGCGCACCGTCGGCGTCGGCGGCGGCTCCGTCGTCCGGCTGGGCGGCGGGGAGGGGGACGGCGCCGCCGTCCTGTCCGACGTGGGCCCGCGCAGCGCGCACATCGCCGGGCTGCTCTACGCCTGCTTCGCCGACCCCGACGAACTCCGGGGCGCCCGGCTCGTCCGGGTGGCGCCCCTGGAGTCCGACACCGCCGACCACGCGGTCCTGGACAACGGCACCCGGCGCTTCGCCCTCACCGTCACCTGCGCGGCCAACGCCCTGGGCCGGGTCCCCGAGGGCGACCACGCGCGGGCCGACCCCCGGGCCGCCCGCGCCGCACTGGAACCGCTGGCCCGCGCCCTGGGCACCGACGTCGAGGGGGCCGCCCGCGCCGTCCTGGACCGGGCGACCGACCGGGTCGAGGCCGTGGTGGAGGCCCTGATCGCCGACTACGGCCTGGACCGGTCGGTGGCCGCGCTGGTCGGGGGCGGGGGAGGCGCCGCCACCGTCACCCCCCACCTGGGCGAGCGCATGGGGATCCGGGCCCGCATCGCCGCCCACAGCGAGGTGATCAGCCCGCTGGGCGTCGCCCTGGCCCTGGTCCGCGAGTCCGTGGAGCGCATCATCCCCGGGGCGACCCACGCCGACGTCCTGGCGGTGCGCGCCCAGGCCGAGGAGGCCGTGGTCGCCCAGGGCGCCGACCCCGGCGGGGTGGAGGTCGACGTCACCGTCGACCCGCGGCGCAACCTCGTCACCGCCGTGGCCACCGGCGCCACCGAGCTGCGCACCAGGGACCGTACCGCCGCCGTCACCGGGGAGGAGGCCCGGACCGCGGCCGCCGACAGCCTCGGCGCCGACCCCGCCGACCTCACCGAGTACGCCGCCACCGGCCGCTACCGCGTGCTCGGCCTGGTCCGCAGGCCCTCCGGCCCGCTGGGGCGCCTCTCCCGCGAGCGCAGGCACATCCGGGTCGTCGACGGAGACGGGGTCGTGCGCCTGCACAGCGCCGACGCCGAGATCGACACCCTCGTCGCCGGGCAGGCCGAGGGCCGCCTCAAGGACCTGGTCGAGGAGCGCACCTCCTACGGCGACGGCGGGGCCGTCCCCCCCGCCGTCCGGCTGCTGCTCGGCCCCAAGATCGCCGACCTGTCGGGGGTCATGGACGCCGGCCACCTGCTGGCCCTGGCCGGGACCGAGATCGCCAGGCGCGCCCCCGACGAGGAGGTCGTCGTGATCACGGAGCGGCGCCGGTGAACCGCCCGCCGGACCCCGGCGGCCCCGGAGCGCCGCACGGGGAGTACGCCCGCATCGGTGCCGCGGACGAGGTCGACCTCGCCGCCGGCCTGCTGTCCCTGCTGCCCCTGCACGAGGGCCGCGACCCCGGGACGCTGAAGGAGTGGGCCGCCCGCGCCCTGGACTTCGGCCGCGAACTCGCCGAGCGGGCCCCGGACGCGGACGCCGACGCGCCGCGGGTGGTGGAGGAGGCCCGCGGGCTCTCCCCCGGGGAGGTGCTGCTGGCCGAGTACCTGCACCGGCCCTCCGGCGACCGGATCGTCGTCCACACCGACGCCCTCGACTACGCCCACCGGGTGGCCCGAGCCGCGGGCTGGGGCCGGGACTTCCCGCCCCGGGCCGTGCGCGAGGCCGCCCTGGCCCACGAGGAGGCCCACCGGATGCTGCACGGCGGCCGCGGCCGCGCCCTGCGCGACCGGCTCGGCCACGACCTGCTGCGGCTGGGCCCCCTGCGCCTGCGCGGCCACGTCGCCGGCGCCGACGAGATCGCCGCCCACGCCTATGCCCGCGTCCGCTGCGGCCTGCGGCGCAGCCCGCTCGCCCTCACCGCGGCCATCGCCGCGACCCTCGAACACCAGGGGACCGCTCCCGGCGGACCGGGCCCCCGAACACCCCTCGGAGACCGCCCGTGACCGCCCTGGGAATCCTTCTCGCCATGGCGGTGGGCGTCGGCCTCATGCTGACGCGCCGCCTGCCCACCGCCTTCGCCCTCGTCCTGCTCGCCGTCGCCATCGCCCTCATCGCCGGTACGCCGCTCACCGGGGAGGAGGAGAGCGTGGTCGGGACCGTCGTCCAGGAGGGGGCGCCGCGCCTGGCCGCGACCATGGTCGCCATCCTCCTGGGCAGCTGGCTGGGCACGCTCCTGTCCGAGACCGGCATCGCCTCCACCCTCGTCCGCAAGATCGTGGAGTTCGGCGGGGAGCGCCCCTCCCTGGTCGCGGTCGGCATCTTCCTGGTGGCGATCCTGTGCGGGAGCATCACCGGCTCGGCCCCGGCGGCGATGCTCGCCGGGGTGGTCGGCATCCCCGCGATGATCGCCGTGGGGGTGACGCCCACCGTCGCGGCGGGCACGGTCCTGGTCGGCATCGCCGCCGGGCTGCCGCTGGAGCTCATCAACTGGCAGTTCCTGTCCGACGCCATCGGGGTGCCGGTGTCCACCGTCCAGCACTTCCAGCTGCGCATGTTCCCGATCGCCCTGCTCGGCGGCCTGGCCTACATCCTCGTCGAGATGCGCCGCAAGGGCGTGCGGCACACCTGGGCGGTGCGGGCGGGCACCGGCGCGGCCGGGGGCGGGGGCACCCGCCGGGAGCGGGCCGCGCGACGGCGCCGCCGCGGGGACGCCCCCTGGTACGCCCTCGTCACCCCGCTGGTGCCGATCGTCCTGGCCCTGGGGCTGGACATCCCCATCGTCCCCTCGCTGCTGGCCGGCGTGGTCTACGCCCTGGCCACCGCCGTGCCCTGGCGGGAGGTGACGACCACGGCGCTGCGCACCCTGTACCGGGCCTTCGACGTGGCGGCGCCGCCCATCGTGCTGTTCATCGCCATCGGCATGCTGCTGGCCGCGGTGAACCTGCCCGGCGCGGTCGCGGCCCTGAGCCCGATCGTGGTCGCCATCAGCCCGGGGCACGTCGCGCTGTTCGTGCTGGTGTTCGCGCTGCTGGTCCCGCTGGCCCTGTACCGGGGGCCGATGAACATCTTCGGTCTCGGCGCGGGTGTGGCCGGGGTGCTGGTGGCCGGGGGCATCTACCCCGCCCCGGCCGTGGTGGGCCTCATGGCCTCCTACGGCCAGGTCCTGGGCGTGTCCGACCCGACCAGCACGCAGACCGTGTGGAGCTCCCAGTACGCGGGGGTGCGCCCGGAGCGCTCCATGCTCTCCACCCTGCCCTACACCTGGGCGATCGCCGTCGCCGGCCTGTGCCTGACCGCCTACCTCTACCTCCTGTGACCGCCCGCGCCGTGCGCCCCGCCCGGGGCGCACGGCGCGGGCGCGCCATCCGCGGTCGTGCTACGCGGACCGCCGGTGCGCCTTCCACGCCCTGTGGAGTTCGCGCCGGCGCTCGTACTCCTTCTTCGCGCGCCGCTGCGGATCGGCCTCGGGTGACAGGGCCGCCGGTCCCATGACGTGCAGGAGCGTGTAGTTGATACGGAAGCCCGCCCTGTACAGCAACGAGAACGAGTCTTTTCCACGCGGCTTGTCCATGGCCGTCCACCTCACTGATCGTCGGGCTCGCGGAGGCGCGCCGCGGAGCGCGACGGACCGGGTCCGTCGCAGGTCCGCGTCCCTCCCCGCGCACGAGCGTAGCCGCCCCGGATCCGCCGTCCCCGGCGGCCCGCCCCGAGCGGGCACGGCGCGCGGCCGGCACCGGTCCCGGCGGCGCGGGTGGGGCGCCCCGGCGCAGGGCGGGCGTCCGGGGCCGTCACCGCCCGGGGCCGTCGGCGAGGGCGAGGGGGCGGCGGGCGCTGCCGGGCGGGTCGGCCGTCCGCGCCCGGTCCTCAGGCGGTGCCGCGTGCCGAGGCGGTGAGGTGCCGCCAGGTCCGTACGAGCTGGCTGAACTCCTTGACCTGCACGAGCACGTGCTCGCGGGCGGCGTTCTCCGCGGCCTCGGCGTCCCCGGCGACGATGGCGTCGGCGATGGCACGGTGCTCGGCCAGGGAGCGCCGCATGCGGTCCGGCACCCGGAGCTGGAGCCTCCGGTACGGCTGGAGGGCCCGTTTGAGCGCGTGGGCCTGCTGCCGGAGGTACTCGTTGCCGCACGCCTCGTAGACGACGCCGTGGAAATCGGCGTTGGCGTAGTAGTAGCCGTCGGCGTCGCCCGCCGCGGCGTGCCGCTCGCACTCGCGCAGCGTGTGCTCGAGCCGGTCCATCGACTCCCGCTCGATGCGGCGTGCGCAGAGCCGCGCCGCCATCCCCTCGAGCTCGGCCATGACCTCGAAGCGCTCGGCCAGTTCGGAGACGCCGAGCTCGGTGACGTACGTGCCCTGCTTGGGGCGGATCTGCACCAGCCCGGACCGCTCCAGGGCCTGGAGCGCCTCCCGGACCGGTGTGCGCGAGCACCCGAACTCGCGCTCGAGCTCCGCCGGGTCCAGGCGCTCGCCCGGCCGGTAGCGGCCCTCGACGACGGCGTTCTCCAGCGCGTCCCGTACGCGCTGGGATTCCGGAACCCGAGCCATCGCCACCTCCGCGCCCAGACTAGCCGACCGGCTGCGGGGGTTGCGCTCCGCTGTTCCATACCCTACGTTCCCTGTTATATATATCACGCCGAGTGATGTATGTTACCTAAGGAGCGGAGATGCGGCCCGACGGAGCGCGCGAGACCGATCCGGCCCGACCGGCGGAACAGGGCCGCGGAGGCGGCCCCCGGGCGGCCGACGTGCCGGAGCCGTCCGCCCTGGACCGCCTGCTCACCGACTGCGAGGTCCTCATGGGCGACGTGGGCGAGGCCTCCATCCGGGCGGTCGCGGCGCGGGCCCTGGCCGCCTACGGCGGGCTCGACGACTCCGGCAGGTCGGCCTTCTTCACCCACGTCATCCGGGACCACGGCGTCGACCCCGACCGGGTCCGCGCCGCCTTCCACCGCTGGGACGAGGCCAGGAACGCCGGATCGGGGGCCGAGGAGGAGCTGGTCGGGCTCTTCGACGCGGTCGAGCCGGCACGCCAGCGGCTGCTCCGCCGGATGAACCACGCGCCCGACGCCACGCTCGCCCTGGTCGGGATGCGCGCGGACCTGCGCCGGCTGATGCGCCGCCACCCGGAGCTGCGGCCCCTGGACCACGACCTCCACCACCTGCTCGCCTCCTGGTTCAACCGCGGCTTCCTGCGCCTGGCGGAGGTCACCTCGGATTCGCCCCGGCGGCTGCACGACCACCTGCTGCGCTACGAGAAGGTCCACCCGATGGCGGACCGCGCCGAACTCCGCCGCCGCCTGAAACCCGCCGACCGCCGCATCCACGCCTTCTTCCACCCGGCCACCGGAGACGTGCCGCTGATCTTCGTGGAGGTCGCCCTGGTACGGGGGACACCGGGGGACATCGCCCCCCTGCTGGAGCCCGGCCCCGCCCTGGACCCCCGGGAGGCCGACACGGCGGCGCTCTACTCGATCAACAACGCGCTGGACGGCCTGACCGGGATCTCCTTCGGCAGCCTCCTCATCAAGCAGGTCATCGAGCAGGTGCGCGACCGGCTGCCGCACCTGGCGCACTTCGTCACGCTCTCGCCCATCCCGGGGTTCCGGCGCTGGCTCGACGAGCGGGCCGGGAGCGACGCCGACCTGCGGGAGCTCGTCCGGGACCTGGGGGCCGCGGGCGGCCCGGCCGGCCTCGACCCGGCGGACACCGCGCGGATCCGCTCCCGGCTCCTGCCCGTCCTGGCCCGGTACATCGCGGCCGAGAAGCGCGACGACGGGCGCCCCCTGGACCCGGTCGCCCGCTTCCACCTGGGCAACGGGGCCGCCGCGTGGAGGCTCAACTGGCCGGCGAACACCTCGGAGCAGGCCTGGCGGCAGTCCTACGGCGCGATGGTCAACTACCGCTACGAGCCGGAGGAGCTCGAACGCCGCCACGAGGACTTCGTCCGCCGCCGCACCGTGGCGCTCGACGGACCCCTGCGGGACGCGTGGCCGCACACCCCTGGCTCCGACACCTGAGACACGCCCCCCGCACCGAACGAGGAGAAAGAGGAACACCACCGATGGCGCCATTCACGGCCATTCACCGGTCCTTCGCCGAGCAGGCGCGGCGGCGACCGGACCGGACGCTGTTCGAGCTGCCCGGCGGCAGGAGCATCACCTACGGGGAGACCGAGGAGACCGTGCGGCGGATCGCCGCCCGCCTCCTCGCCGACGGCGTCACCCCCGGCGACCGGGTCGCGATGCAGGTGGAGAAGTCCCCGGAGGCCGTCGCGCTGTACCTGGCGACCCTGCGCGTCGGCGGTGTCTTCCTCCCGCTCAACACCGCCTACACCGACGCCGAGATGGCGTACTTCCTCGGAGACGCACAGCCCCGCGTGCTCGTCCGCCCACCCGGCGGCCGGGCCGGGCACGCCCCCCGCACGGCCGGGGGGCCCGTCGTCGAGACCCTCGGCACCTCCGGCGACGGCACCCTCCTGGAGGGGGACGACCGCCACGACGGGGACCACGACGCCTCGGCCGACGACCCGGCGGCCATCCTGTACACCTCCGGCACCACCGGGCGGTCCAAGGGGGCCGTGCTCACCCACGGCAACCTCGCCTCCAACTGCCGGGCGCTGCTCGAGGCCTGGCGGTACACCTCCGAGGACCGGCTGATCCACGCCCTGCCGATCTTCCACGTCCACGGGCTCTTCGTTGCGGTCAACATGACCCTGGCGGCGGGCGCCTCCATGCACTACCTGCCCGGGTTCGACGCCGACGCGGTCATCGACCTGCTGCCCCGCGCCACCGTGCTCATGGGCGTCCCCACCTTCTACACCCGCCTGCTGAGGAGCGACCGGCTGACCCCGGAGTCCTGCGCCTCGATGAGGCTGTTCGTCTCCGGCTCGGCCCCGCTGCTCGCGAGCGACGCCGAGGCCTTCCGGGCCCGCACCGGCCACGCCATCCTCGAGCGCTACGGGATGACCGAGACCGGCATGAACACCACCAACCCCTACGAGGGGCCGCGCAAGCCCGGCACGGTCGGCCGGCCCCTCCCCGGCGTCGAGATCCGGGTGGCGGACCGGGAGACGGGGCGGGAACTCCCCGACGGCGAGGTCGGCGTCATCGAGGTCCGGGGCCCCAACGTCTTCTCCGGCTACTGGCGGATGCCCGAGAAGACCGCAGCCGAGTTCCGCGCGGACGGCTTCTTCGTCACCGGCGACCTGGGCCGCGTCGACGAGGACGGCCACCTGTGCATCGTCGGCCGGGACAAGGACCTCGTGATCTCCGGCGGCTACAACATCTACCCCAAGGAGGTCGAGGAGCTCCTCGACGCGCACCCCGCGGTCCTGGAGTCCGCCGTGATCGGCGTCCCCCACCCGGACCTGGGGGAGGCCGTGGCGGCCGTCGTCGTCCCCCGGCGGGGAGAGGAGGTCCGGGCCGGGGAGCTGCTGGAGTCCATCGCCGGGGACCTCGCCCGGTTCAAGCGGCCGCGCGCGGTGTGCGTCGTCGAGGCACTGCCCCGCAACGTCATGGGGAAGGTGCAGAAGGCCGAACTGCGCAGGCGCTACGCGGACCTGTTCACCGGCGCGGACGCCTGACCGCCGGTCGCTCCCGGCGTCCCCGCCGACCACTTCCGGCACCTCCGCCGGCCACCCCCCGAATCAAGGAGAGAACGATGGTCCTCTACGGAGTGGCAGCCCTGGCGGTGTGCCTGCTCGCGGGCGCGCTCGTGGGCGAACTCCTCGGCGCCGCGGTCGGCGTCGACGCCAACGTCGGCGGAGTCGGCTTCGCCATGATCATGCTGGTGCTCGTCTCCGACCGGCTGCGCAGGAACGGGAAACTCCCCGAGGCCACCGAGCAGGGCGTGCTCTTCTGGAGCGCGATGTACATCCCGGTCGTCATCGCCATGGCCTCCACCCAGAACGTGGCCAAGGCGATCGCGGGCGGTCCGATGGCGATCACCGCGGGCCTGGGGGCGCTCGCCGCGGGGGCCGCCCTGGTGCCCGTCCTGGCACGGATCGGCGAACCGGCGGAACCGCTGCCGCCGCTGGCCGAGGAAGAGCGCAGGGAGGCCTGACATGGAGCGGATCACCGACGTCTTCCAGAGCAACGACCTGCTCGTCGCCTTCGTGGTGGTCGGCGGCCTGATGGCCGTCTCCGGATGGCTGTCCGCGAAGCTCACCCGCGGCTGGCTGCACGGCTCGGCCATCGCCATCATCCTCGGCCTGGTGCTGGCGTACTGGGGCGGGTGGGTGTCCGGCGGCGAGCACGGACTGGCCGACATCGCGGTCTTCTCCGGGCTGGGCCTCATGGGCGGCGCGATGCTGAGGGACTTCGCGATCGTCTCCACCGCCTACGGCGTGGACCTGCGGGAGATCAGGCGCGCCGGGCTGGTCGGCGGGCTGTCGATCGTGCTCGGCGTACTGGTCTCGTTCGCCGTCGGGGCGGCGATCGCCGCCGCCTTCGGCTACACGGACGCCGCGTCGATGGCGACCATCGGCGCCGGCGCGGCCACCTACATCGTCGGCCCGGTGACCGGGACCGCGGTGGGGGCGGGCTCGGAGGTGATCGCGCTGTCCGTGGCAGCCGGGCTCGTCAAGTCCGTGGTGGTGATGGTGGGGACGCCGCTGATCGCCCCGCTGATCGGGCTGAACAACCCCAAGTCCGCGATGGCCTACGGCGGCCTGATGGGCACCACCTCCGGTGTGGCGGGCGGGCTGGCGGCCACCGACAGGCGCCTGGTGCCCTACGGCGCCATGACCGCCACCTTCTACACGGGCGTGGGCTGCCTGCTCGGACCGTCGCTGCTGTACGTGACGCTCGGGGCGATCGTCGGCGGGTGACGGGGGCGCGGATGCGCGGGCTCCGGGAGGATCCGGATCAGCCGCGCATCCGCTCCAGCAGCCGTTCGCGGTTGCCGGCCAGCTCGGAGATCCGGCGGTCCAGCTCGCCCAGGCGCTTGTTGTAGATCTCCAGGGCCCGGTGGCAGTGCTCGGGGTCGAGCTTTTGGTCCAGACAGGGCGCGATGGGCTGGAGGTCGGCCATGGTCAGGCCGGCCTCCAGCAGGCCGCGGATGTTGCGGACCCGGACGACGGCGGTGTCGTCGTACTCGCGCCAGTCCTTGTCGGTCCTGCGCGAACGCAGCAGACCGTGCTGCTCGTAGTACCTCAGCGACCTTCGGCTGACACCCGTGCGCTCGGCGAGCTCTCCGATCCTCACCCGGCCAGGGTAACGGCGCGGGGGTTCTCACGCGCGGGGCGCAGTGTGAGCAGCGCCGAGCCGAGCATGAGAACGGCGGAGGCCGCCGGCAGCCAGGCGGCCCCGGCCAGCTCGATGACGACGCCCCCCAGGGCCCCGGCCACCCCCGTGCCGAGGTACAGGCCCGCGATGTTCACCGCCAGCGCGGTCATCCCGTGCCCCGGCCCCGCCGCGGCCAGGACGCTGCCCTGGACGGGCGGGTTGAGGCCCCAGGCGAACACCGCCCACAGCGCGACGAGCGCACCGAGGACGAGGGCGTTCCCCAGGCCGCTGAACGCCAGGGCGGCGAGCAGGACCAGCGCGGCCGCGTGCCCGCCGACGACGGCGCTCAGCGCCCGCTGCGGACCCATCGAGTCGGCCCAGCGCCCTCCCACCAGGGCCCCCGCGAGCCCGGCGGCCCCCACGACGAACAGCAGGGCGGTCAGCAGGGTGTGGGAGCCGGAGGCGACCTGCGCGGTGTACACCGAAAGGTAGCTGTAGAACATCAGGCCCCCGGCGGCCGCGAGGAAGGTGACGAGCACATAGCGCAGCACGGCGGGGCTGGACAGCGGGCGCAGCCGCTCCCGCAGCGGGGCGGGCGCGCTGCCGGGGACCGCCGGGGCCGCGAACAGCAGGCCCGCGGCCGCGGCCGCGCCCACGGCGGCGATGAGCGCGAACGTGGCGCGCCAGCCGACCGTGCCGCCCAGCCAGGCGCCGAGCGGGACACCGGTGATGAGGGCGACCGTCATCCCCGCCGTGACCACGCCCAGGTAGCGGCCCTGCCGCCCCTCGGGGGCGCGGGCCGCCGCGGTGGCGAAGGCGGCCGCCGTGACCACGGCCGCCGCCAGGGCGGCCACGGCCCGGGTGGCCATCAGCGGCCAGTACCCCGGGGCGAGAGCCGCGGCCGTGTTGGCCAGCGCGAAGACGGCCAGCCCGGCGACCATGACCGTGCGCCGCGGGTACCGCTCCAGGGCGACGGCCGTGGTCGGGGCGCCCGCGGCGTAGACCACGGCGAAGACGGTGACCAGCTGCCCGGAGGCGGAGACGGAGACGCCGAGGTCCGAGGCGAGGGAGGGCAGGATCCCGGCGATGATGAACTCGTCGGTGGCCGTCGCGAGGAGGACGACGAAGAGGAGGAACAGCCATAGCGGCGGTCTGCGGTTCACGGATCTCCCCGGTGGACTTCTTCTTTCCCGTCCGGACCGGACTTCCGTGCCGACCCGGGGCGGGGCGCCCCTGTCGGGAGCGCGCCGCCACCGGGGAACGCTAGGTCGTGACACCGGTGTCAAGTGCAAGTCCCGGTGCCGCCCGGCCCCGTGCGGGCCCGGACGGTCCGGCCCGCCGCGGGGAGCGGCGGCGGGCCGGACCGGGTGCTCAGTGGAACCGGCCGGGCTCGTAGCCGCCGGCGGGGGTCATGTTCATGACGTTGATCCGGTTGGCGGCGTTGATGAGGGCGATGGTGGCGACCAGGGCGACGAGCCGGCCCTCGTCGTAGTGCTTCACGGCGTTCTCCCAGGCCTCGGCGGTCACGCCGCCGGAGGCGTCGGCGATGCGGGTGCCCTGCTCGGCCAGTTCGAGGGCGGCCCGCTCGGCCTCGGTGAAGACCGTGGCCTCCCGCCAGGCGGCGACGAGGTTGATCCGGACCGCGCTCTCACCGGCGTGCGCGGCGTCCTTGGTGTGCATGTCGGTGCAGACGCCGCAGCCGTTGATCTGGCTGGCCCGGATCCGCACCAGCTCCAGGGTGGACTCGGGCACCGTCGCGTCCCCGAGGGACCGGTGGGCCGCCACCATGTGCTTCATGAACCTTCCGAAGACGGGGTCGGCCATGAGGTCGAGTCGGGCTTCCATGTGGACTCCTTGCCTTGAGGGTTTCGCCCACAGGACACACACCGCCCTGAACCTGTGACAGCCGCGCGTGCGGGGGCGGTGTGGCGTGCGACTCACGCCGGTCCGGCCCCTCCGCGACCCCGGCGTCCCGTCCCGGGACGTCCGGCCGACGCACCCCTCCGGGAGAGGCCGTGGGAGGCGCCGCGCAACAGGGTCAGGTCGGGGACCTCCTCCGGCATGCGGCGGCTGCGCCGCCAGGCGGGATCGCCGGTGAGTCCGGTGCCGCTCCCGGGCAGGAGGAGTGCGGGGACGCCGTGCCCGGTCATCCCGCACACGAGCGCGACGGCGAACGTGTCCGTCGGTCCGAGGACCGCCCTGTCGGTGGAGCCGAACGACCAGGGGCGGGCCCGCCCCGGTGCCGGGAAGGCGGAGTCCGCGCGGACCGGCCCGCCGGTCAGCTCCTCCAGCTCGGCCGGGCCGTGGAGTCGGGCGACCGCCGGCGTGCACGGGACGGTGACCGACCACCCCTCGCCCGGAGCAGGCGGACCCGGCCGGGGCCGGTCTCCTCCGGCATCGTGGAGGCGGTGGAGAGCGTCAGGCGGAGAGTTCTCATGCGGCCCGGTCCGGCCGCCACCGGTGAGCGTGCACCAGGCGCCCGCCGCCGTCGGGGTCGGGGACCGATGGCCTCGGGGGACCGGATCCGCCCCAGGCGCAGGCCGCCGGCACGGGTGACATCGCCCTGCCACCGGCCCGGGGCCTGGACCGCCTGCGGCGGAGGCGTGTGCGCCATGTCCTCGACCACAGCATGCCTGGCCGGGGACGCCTCCCCGCCCTGATCCGCCGACGGGCCCCGTTGCCGGGCCGCCCCTCTCCGCCGGTCGTCAGTCCGAGGGGTGCTGCAGGGCGCGGGCCACCGCTGCTGCGCGGGAGCGCGTCCGCTCGGCGAGCAGGCCGAGCGCCTCCTGCGAGGCGGGGTCGGGCGCGGCCGTGTAGACGTACAGGACCTGGTCGTCGTCGCCGGGGAGCATGAGCGTCTCGAAGCCCACCGTCAGTTCGCCCACCACGGGGTGGCGGAGCCGCTTGTCACCGAAGGTCCTGCGGTGGACCTGGTGCTCCGACCACCACCGGCGGAACTCCGGGCTGGCCAGGCAGAGCTCCCCGACGAGCTCCCGGGTCTGCGGATCGCCGGGGGTGCGCCCGGCGTCCAGGCGCAGGCTCTCGACGGCGTTGCGGGCCTGCCGCTCCCAGTCCAGGAACAGCGACCGCGCCTCGTCGGAGAGGAGCATCCAGCGGGCGTAGTTGCGCTCGCGGGGGCGCATCCGCTCGAAGTCGGCGAACAGGGCCGCCGCCATCCGGTTCGCGGCCAGCACGTCGGTGCGGTGCCCCAGGACGAGCGCGGGCTGGGCGTCGAGGGCGTCGAGGAGCCGGCGCAGGCCGGGCCGGACCTGACGCCCGGCGGCCGTGCGCGTCCGGCGGGGCGGCGCACCGACCGCGTTGACGAGGTCGTGCAGGTGGGCGCGGCCGGCGTCGTCGAGGTCGAGCGCCCGTGCGAGCGCGTCGAGCACCTGGCCGGACGGGACGATCCTGCGGCCCTGCTCCAGCCGCGTGTAGTAGTCGGTCGAAACGCCGGCCAGGAACGCGACCTCCTCGCGGCGCAGCCCGGCGACCCGGCGGATCCGCCCGTCGGAGGGCAGCCCCGAGCGGTGCGGATCCCCCGCGGCCCGGGCGCGGCGCAGGAAGTCCGCGAGTTCTCGGTGGGGATCGGTCATGCCCCCATGATCCCCCGGGACGCGCCGCGGTGCCCGGGTCCGTGAGTCCTAGGCGGGAGAGGGCCTGATATCGGCCTCCCGGGCCGCGCCGCGTGGACCAGCCTGGACGTGTCGGCCTTCCGGGCCGGCGGACACCGAAGGAGAACGCACCATGGCCCACCCCACCACCGGCGCGACGACCTGGTTCGTCACGGGAGCCTCGCGCGGCCTCGGCCTCGAGCTGGTCACCCGGCTGCTGGCGCGCGGCGACGCCGTCGCCGCCACGACCCGCTCCACCGACCGCCTGGTCGCCGCCCTGGACGGCGCCGACACGGGCAGGCTGCTGCCGCTCGAGGTGGACCTGGCCGACGAGCGGCGGGTCCGCGACGCGGTCGCGGCGGCGCAGGAGCGCTTCGGAGGGCTGGACGTCGTCGTCAACAACGCCGGTTACGGCTTCCTCGCCGCGGTCGAGGAGGTCACCGACGCCCGGGCGCGGGAGATGTTCGACGTGCAGGTCTTCGGCGCCTGGAACGTGCTGCGCGCCGTGCTGCCGGGCATGCGCGAGAAGCGCGGCGGCCACATCGTCAACGTGTCGTCGATCCTCGGGCTCACCTCGTTCCCCGGCTGGGGCCTGTACTGCGCGGGCAAGTACGCGCTCGAAGGGCTCACGGAGTCGCTGGCCGCCGAGGTCGCCGACTTCGGCATCAGGGTGAACCTCATCGAGCCCGGGTACATGCGCACCGACTTCCTCAGGCCGCAGTCGCTCGGCCTGCCGGACGCCGTACTCGACGCCTATCCCGGGATCAGGGAGATGACCGAGGCGCACCGGGCGATGCCCGGAACGCAGCTGGGCGACCCCGGCAGGGCCGCCGACGCGATCATCGCGGTCGTGGACACCGGTACCGCCCCGCTGCACCAGGTGCTCGGCTCCGACTCGCTCGGCCTCGCCGACGCGCGGGTCGAGGCACTCCGGGCGGACATCGACGCCTCGCGGGCCCTCGCCGTCACCACGGACATCCCGCCGGCCTGACCGGGGCAGGCCCGAACGGCCCGGGGCTCCCGTGCGGGAGCCCCGGGCCGGAGGCCGTCCACCGCATCGGCGCGGCCCCGCGCCCCCGGGCCGGCGGAGGGGGCCGGGCGGGGGAGTCCCGCGGAGCCGGAACCGCCTCCGGTCGGGCGATGCGCGTGTCCACCGGGACCGGTTCGCTCCTTCCGGTGCCGACCGGGCCCGGTCCGTCCCGGTGCCGCCGCCCGGATCGCGTGCCGTGTCCGCGGCGCTGCGCCCGGCCCGGAGACCTCGGGGCGGGACCCGGCCGGACGTCCACGACGTCCCGCGACGCCCCCCTCCAGGGGTCGCGTGGACCCGGCCTTTGGAGATCCGACTCCGGAGAACACGGGACGCACCGGCACCACGAAGCGGTGGGTGGTCACGGCCGGGGCGGCCCCACCGGGGCGGTCCACAGGCCGGCGAGGGCGTCGGCCAGGCCGGACGCGGCCCGCTCCCAGGAGTCGTGCGCGGTGGGCGCGCCTTCGGCCAGGGCGCGTTCCCGCTCGGCGATCATGTGGACCATGAGGAGGCGGACCATCTCCTGGCGCTCCTCGCGGACCTCCTCGGGCAGGTCGGGAAGGCACCGGAACAGCTCCCGGCCCGCACGGGCCAGGGAGGCGGAGTCGAGGGCCTCCAGCGCCATGATGTCGCGGTAGGCGGGGTCGGCCATGACCTGGGCGCTGAAACGCCCGAACCAGGAGGGGACGCCCAGGTCCGCCAGGTGCCGGGCGAGGGGCACCACCATGCAGGCGATCCAGTCCCGGACGTCGTCGGACCCCTCGGCCCGCAGCACCATGCGGTGGCGTATCTCCTCGATCCGGTCGGTGTGTCTGCGCACGATGGCGCGTACCAGGCCCTCCCTGGAGCCGAAGTGGTACGTGACCGCCGTGTTGTTCCCCTGGCCGGCCGCCTGGCCGATCTGGCGGTTGGAGACGCCGGAGATCCCGTGCTCGGCGAAGAGCCGCTCCGCCGCCGCCAGGATCGCCTCCCGTGTGGTGACGACACGGTCTGATCTCGTCCGCCTGCCGTTCATGGGGACCACCGTACCGATCCCGTCCGCCGGGTCCGCTCCGGCGGGAGGCGGCGCGGTCGGCCGCGGGGGTGACGGTGGCCACACCGGTGGTCCTCCGGCCCAGCTGGCGGCGCCGTAGCGGTCCCTCTCGTCCCCCCTCCCCGGCCGAAAGGGCATTCGGTCCGGTACGCACCGTTATATTAAGTCAGGCAACTGACTTAAATTTGTGCCGGTGCACGTCAGGAGACGGGGGTACCCTCATGAGCAGTGTCCGTACCCGGGCGCCCGCCGGGCCACGACCCGTACGGCCCAACGTGGTCGTCCTGGTCCTGGCCGCCGGCGGGATCGTCGTCTCTCTCATGCAGACCCTGGTCATCCCGCTCGTCCCCCTGCTGCCCGCCCTCCTGGGGGCGACCGTCGCGGACACGGCCTGGACGATCACCGCCACCCTGCTCGCCGCCGCGGTCGCCACGCCCACGGTCGGCCGCCTGGGGGACATGTACGGCAAGCGGCGCATGCTGCTGTTCAGCCTGGCCGTGCTCGTCGCCGGTTCGGTGACCTGCGCCCTGGCCACCGGCCTGGTCCCCATGGTGGTCGGCCGCGCCCTCCAGGGGCTGGCCGCCGGGGTCGTCCCCCTCGGCATCAGCATCATGCGGGACGTGCTGCCGCCCGAACGCCTCGGCGGGGCGACCGCCCTGATGAGCGCCTCGCTCGGCGTCGGGGGAGCGCTCGGGCTGCCGGCCGCCGCGTTCGTCGTGCAGCAGGCCGACTGGCACCTGCTGTTCTGGGCCGCCGCCGGCCTGGCCGCGGTGGTCGCGGTGCTGGTGCGGTCGCTGATCCCCGACTCCGGGGAGCGCACCGGCGGCCGGTTCGACCTGCCCGGCTCGGTGGGGCTGTCCGTCGCACTGCTCCTCCTGCTGCTGGCGGTCTCCAAGGGATCCGACTGGGGATGGGGGAGCGGCATCCCCGAGGGCATGCTCGTCGCCGCGGCCGTGGTCCTCCTGGCCTGGGCCTGGTGGGAGCTGCGCACTCCCCGGCCCCTGGTCGACCTGCGCGTCAGCGTGCGGCTCCAGGTACTGCTCACCAACACCGCGTCCCTGGTGTTCGGCTTCTCGATGTTCGCGATGTCCCTGACCGTGCCCCAGCTGCTCCAGCTCCCGCAGGCCACCGGCTACGGATTCGAGCGGTCGATCCTGGTCGCGGGACTGGTGATGGCGCCGAACGGCCTGGTCATGATGGCGATGTCGCCGGTCTCGGCGCGAATCTCGCGGGCCTTCGGCCCCAAGACGACCCTGCTGGCCGGGGCCGCGCTGGTCGCGCTCGGCTACGGGCTGGGCCTGTTCTTCATGGCCCGGATCTGGCAGCTGGTGATCGCCTCCACCGTCATCGGAGCCGGTGTGGGCCTGGCCTACGGGGCCATGCCCGCGCTGGTGATGGCCGCCGTCCCCCGCTCGGAGACCGCGGCGGCCAACAGCCTCAACACCCTGATGCGCTCCATCGGCACCTCGGTGGCCGGCGCGGTCGCGGGTGTGGTCATCGCCGGCCTCACGATGTCCGCGGGCGGGCAGGTCTTCCCCGCCCGCGAGGCCTTCACCCTGCTCATGGGCCTCGGCGGGCTGACCGCTCTGCTCGCCCTCGCCATCGCCGCCTTCCTGCCCGGCAGGACCGCCGAACCGGCCCCGGCCCCGGCCCCGTCTCCGGGAGCCGGAGCCGCCGTCCCCACCGCCGGGGACCGCTGAGCCCGACCCCGGCGCATCCCCCTCCGCCCGCCCCGGACCCGGTTCGGGGCGGGGCCCCTGGGCGCCGCCGTACCCGTCCGGCGCCACGGAGAGAAACCGAGAGGAAACCACATGTCAGCCGCGGACCACGCCCCCGAGACCGACCTCGAAGCCCTGCGGGCCAGGTACGCCCGCGAACGGGACCGCCGCCTGCGCCCCGACGGGGCGGTCCGGTACCGTCCGGCCGCCGGCGAGTTCGGCTACTACGCCACGGACCCCTACACCCCGCGCCGGGAGCGCGAACCGCTGACCGACACCGTGGAGGTGCTCGTGATCGGCGGCGGGTTCGGCGGCCTCGTCACCGGGGCCCGGCTGCGCCAGGCGGGCGTGGAGTCGATCCGGATGACGGACGAGGCCGGGGACTTCGGCGGGACCTGGTACTGGAACCGCTACCCGGGCATCCACTGCGACATCGAGTCCTACTCCTACATGCCGCTCCTGGAGGAGGTCGGGTACGTACCGGAGTGGCGCTACGCACCCGGCGAGGAGATCCGCCGCCACGCCGTGGCCCTCGCCGAGACCTTCGACCTGTACCGCGACGCGCTGTTCCACACCCGGGTCACCGCCCTGGACTGGGACTCCCGGGCGGACGGGTGGGTGGTGGAGACCGACCGCGGCGACCGGATGCGCGCCCGGTTCGTCATCACCTCCTCCGGCACGCTGACCCGGCCCAAGCTGCCGGGCATCCCGGGGATCGAGGACTTCGGGGGCCACACCTTCCACACCAGCCGGTGGGACTACGGCTACACCGGCGGCGACCAGAACGGCGGCCTCGACGGCCTGGCCGACAAGAGGGTCGCGGTCGTGGGCACGGGGGCCACCGGCGTGCAGGTCATCCCGCACGTGGCGCGCGACGCGGGGCACCTGTACGTCTTCCAGCGCACGCCCTCGTCGGTGGACGTCCGCGACAACCGCCCCACCGACCCGGAGTGGGCGGCCTCCCTGCGGCCCGGCTGGCAGCGCGAGCGCATGGAGAACTTCCTCGCCGTCGTCTCCGGCGAGCCGGTGGAGACCGACCTGACCCGGGACGGCTGGACCTCCACCGCGAGGCTCCAGCGCAAGGTGGTCTCCGGCGCTCTGGACACGAGCGTCCCCCCGCAGGAGCGCGAGCGGCTCGACGAACTCGCGGACGCGCAGACGATGAACCGGATCCGGGCACGCGTGGACGAGATGGTCGACGACCCGGCCACGGCCGAGCTGCTCAAACCCTGGTACCGGTACATGTGCAAGCGGCCCTGCTTCAGCGACCACTACCTCCAGACCTTCAACCGGCCCGACGTCACCCTGGTCGACACCGCCGACCACGGCGGCATCACCCGCATGACCGGGGACGCGGTCGTGGTCGGCGACACCGAGTACCCGGTCGACTGCGTCATCTTCGCCACCGGGTTCGACGTCGGCGTCTCCGGGGTGCTGTCCGGCGCGCTCCCGGTGCGCGGCCGCGGGGGCCGGGAGCTCCTCGCGTCCTGGAGCCGCGGACCCGTCACCCTGCACGGCTTCTACAGCCCCGGCTTCCCGAACCTCTTCCACCTGGGGGCGCTGCAGAACGCCAACTCCGTGAACTTCGCGCACATCCTGCTGGAGCAGGCCGAGCACATCGCCGCCGTCGTCGCCGCGGCCCGCAAGGCCGGGGACGTGGTGGTCGAACCCCCGCAGGAGGCGGCCGAGGCGTGGGGACGGGAGGTGCGCGAGACCGCGTACGACAACTCCGCGTTCCAGGCCGAGTGCACACCCGGCTACTACAACCGCGAGGGCGCCGGCGTCCACGCCGGCTCCTCCTACAGCCCCGGTCCGGTGGCCTTCCACCGGCTGCTCAGGCGGTGGCGCGAGGACCGTCTCCACGAGGTCCTGAGGCCCCGGCGCTGACGCCCTGACGCGGCCCCGGCCCCGGCTCCGGCCCGGTCGGGACCGGACCCGGACACTCCGTGGACCCGCGCGGCCCCGGTACCGGCGGCCCGCGCCATCGAACAGAGGAGGAAGCCCATGCAACAGCACCCCTTCGGCGGGCGGCGCGCGGCGGCGGCCCGGGCGCTCGCGGTGCCCGTCCTGCTGAGCGCGGCGACGGCCTGCTCGGCCGCCGGGCCTTCGGACCCGGTCCCGGACCGGGGAACGGAGACGGAGGCCGAACTCCTCGTCCAGGTGACGTCCGTCCACGAGGCGACGGGGATGACCCTGCTGGAGGGACCCGTCCTCGCTCCGGACGGAGGACTGCTGGTCGTCGACGTCACCGCCCCGGCGGGGGAGCCGAAGGTGCTGCGGGTGGACACCGGCTCCGGCGAGGTGGACGCCGTCCTCACCGACGGGGACGGCGCGTACACCTCCGCCCAGTTCAGCCCGTCCGACGGGCGCCTCTACCTGACCGACTTCGCGGGCGGGAGGATCGACAGCGTCACCGCCGAGGGGGAGGACCGCACCGTGTTCTTCTCCGGCGAGGTCGACGGGGCGGTGATGCAGCCGGACGACCTGGCCTTCGACGAGGCCGGGAACCTGTACGTCAGCGACTCCACCGGGTTCGACGGGCCGTTCCGGGAGGCCCGGGGCCGGGTGGTCCGGATCGACGGGGACACGGCGGAGGCGACCGTCCTGGCGGGGGGCCTCCCCGCGCCGAACGGCATCTCCTTCACCGAGGACTTCACGGGGCTGTGGGTGAGCCAGTACGGGGCGAACCGCGTCGACCACCTGGCGCTCAGCGGGGACGGCACCGCGGTGGAGTCGGCCCACACCGCGCTGCACTTCGACGGCGGCACGAGCCGGGTGGACTCCAACGCGGTCGACGCCGCGGGGAACCTCTACCAGGCCGTTCACGGCCAGCCGAGGATCTTCGTGTACAGCCCGCTCGGCGAGCACCTGGCGACGGTCGGTGTGCCCGCCGACGCCGCCGAGGGGCTGGACTCGGCGACCAACGTCGCCATCCGACCGGGCACGACCGACGCCTACATGACGGTCAGCGGCGAGGCGGGCGGATTCATCCACACCTTCGAGGCGCTCGCCGAGGGCATCCGCCAGTCCAACGGCGGCTGACCCCGCCCGCCCCCGGCACGGTGCCCGGGGGCGGGGCGCGCCGCCGCCCGCCCGCACGAGGGGCGCAGCGCCGACGACGCGTCCGCCGTCGCCCGGCCTGACCCGGGCCCGCCGCCCCGGCGGCTTCCACCGGGAACCCGCGGCCACGGGATCTCCGCGGCGGGCGGCCGGGCGCCCGCCGTCGTCCCCGGGCGGCCGGGACGGCGGTACGCCCGGGCCGGGATCCCGGTCGGACCGGAACCGCTGCGCCGACGGGTGGGGCGGCGCTCCGACCCCACCCGCGTCCCCGAGGAGCCGACCGGGCCGGGGCCGCACCTGACGAAGCAGCCGAGGCCCCCGAGCAGGTACGCCCACCTGCGCCGATGCCCGCATCGGAGGGGGCTCGCTCACCACTTGACCTCAACATTGGTTGAGATTGAAGGATGTCCGTGACGGTTTCCGACACGGAGGAGAGACACGTGAACACGACCCGTACCCGGCCCGCGCGCAGAACACATCCGGGGATACTGCTCGCCGGCGTCATGCTGGGGGTGCTGGTCGTGGCCATGTCGATCTCCGGGACAGCGGTCGCCGTCCCGGGCATCGGCAGGGAACTGGAGGCCTCGGGCGCTCCCCTGCACTGGGTCGTGGCCGGGTACAACCTCACCTTCGCCGCGTGCACCCTGGTCTGCGGGTCCCTGTCCGACCTGTTCGGGCGCAGGCTGCTGTTCGTCATCGGGGCCCTCGTCTTCTCCGCCGGCAACGTGGCCAGCGCCCTGGCCGGCGGCATCCTGCTCCTGGACGCGGCCCGGCTGGCGACCGGTGTGGGCGGTGCCGCGATCATGGCCAGCGGCGGGGCCCTGCTGGCCACCACCTTCGACGGCGCCGCGCGCACCAGGGCCTTCGCGGCCATGGGCACCATGGCCGGGGTGGGCATCGCCGTGGGGCCGACCCTGTCGGGCCTGCTGGTGGGCGCGGTGGGCTGGCGGGCGGCGTTCCTGGCCTACGCCGTGGTCGGTCTGCTCGTCCTGGCCGCATCCGCCTTCATGGCCGAGTCGCGCGCACCCGAGCGTCCCCGCGTGGACTGGGGCGGCGCGGTGACCTTCGTGCTCAGCCTGACCCTGGTGATGTACGCGGTCATCGAAGCGCCCGAAACCGGCTGGGGGAGCCCGACGGTGATCGGCGCCCTGGCGGCCGGTGCGCTGCTGATGGCGCTCTTCCTCGCCATCGAGGCGCGGGCCGCCCGACCGGTGCTGGACCTGGACCTGGTCCGGGACGGCCGTTTCATGGCCTGGTGCCTGTCGACCCTGACCACCTCGGTCGGCTTCCTCGGCGTGCTGGTCTTCCTGCCCACCTACCTCCAGGGGGTGCAGGGGGTGTCCGCCCAGACGGCCGGCCTGATGATGCTGATGCTCACCGCGCCGGTACTGGTGGCGCCCTCCCTCGGCGGGTGGCTGGTGACCAGGGGCGTGTCGGCCCGCCTGCTGATCGTGGCGGCGCTGCTGTCCGTGGCCGGGGGCAACGCGCTGCTGACCGTGCTCCACCCCGGCATCGGCGCGTGGGGGCTGGCCGCCCCGCTGGTCCTGATCGGGGTCGGCATGGGCCTGTCGTTCGGCATCACCGACGGCCAGGCCATGAGCGTCGTCCGGCCCGAGAAGGCGGGCATGGCGGCGGGTTTCCTCAACACGCTGCGCGGCGGTGCCGAAGCCCTGGTCATCGCGGTCTTCGGAGCGGCGCTGAGCAGCATCGTCGCCGCGCGCACCGGTTCGTCGGAGGTCGCCGCGCGGGTGACCGCCGGCGACCTGGGCGACTCCGAGCCCGGGGTCCTGGCCGACCACCTCACCGCGGCCTGGGACCTGACCTCCTGGGGGGTGGCGGCGCTGTCCCTGGCCGCCACCGTCGGGGTGTTCGTCCTCCTGACGCGGCGCCGCCGCGCCGTCCCGGGAGGACCGGACGCTCCGCGCCAGGACGGCCCGGCCCCCACGCCTCAGGGGCCCGCCGGACTCTGACGCCCACGCCGCCGGGCCCCGCCGCGGTCGCACTGCCCGCCCCACCGTGGCCCGAACCCGGAACAGGCCCTAACGCAGGCCCGACAGGCCCGTCAGGGCCAGGTGGGCCGCGGACGCGTCCACCGGCCGGGAGACGTCGAGGCCGGTGGCGTCGGCGAACCTGCGCAGGCGGTTGATGACCGTGTTGCGGTGGCAGAACATCCGCTGCGCGACCTCGGTGACCGAACCGGTCCTGAAGTAGTTCTCGACCGTCTCGATCTGGAGGTTCCTCTCCCGCTCGGAGAACCTCCCGAGCGCTTCCCCGACGTCCCTGGAAAAAGCCTCGGCGACCGCGCCCAGACGCGCACCCGCCAGCCGGGTCCAGTGGCTCTCGACCGTCGCCGCCGCACCCTCCCGCGCCCAGGGCGCCAGCTCGCAGGCGACCCGCCACATCCGGGCGATCTCCCCGAGGCCGCGGGCGCTCGGGGAGATCCCCACGGGGTTCCGCGACAGCGCTGCCCTGGCGGCGCCCGTGACGTCCGCCGCGGGGACGAGGGCGAACTCGACCCCGTCCGAGCGGAGCAGGACCGCGCCGGGCAGGATCCCGCGGATCCGGTCCCTGAAGCCGCGCGCGTGGTCCCCGTCGGCCACCACGACGATGTGGGCGCCGTCGGTGCTCAGGCCCAGGGCCTGAGCCGCCTGTGCGTGCAGGCGCTCATCCGTGCTGGAACCGCTCAGCAGGTGCCGGAGGAGGAAAGCGTGCTCCAGCTCCAGTTCCGCGCGCACCCGCGCGATCTCGTCGGTGTACCCGGTCTGCACGTGCGTCGTGTGCACCTCCACCGCCTCCCAGATGGAGATGACGTCCTCGGAGAAGGCGAGGACGTCGGACCCGGGGACATGGGCGCGCATCGCCTCCCACAGGAAGCGGAAGTCCATGCGCACGGCGCGCAGCAATGACTCCAGGGGGATCCCGCGGCGGGCGCGCGAGCGCCCCACCTCGACGGAGTGGGCCCGCAGCTCCTCGTAGCGGTCCCGGCCCCGCAGCAGTTCCAGCAGGAGTTCGAGTGTGGCCCGGGCCGTGCCGTACAGCTCCGTGTCGTCGATGACGGTCTCGCCGTACCCGGGGAGCTCGCGAACCCTGCGGACGTAGGCGTCGGCGGTGGAGTCGAGCTCCTCCAGACACGCCTCCGCGGCGCGGCGGATGACGTCCGACCGTCCGGATTTGTGCATGTGCACATTCTACGGGGGAGTTCCGTTGCGATCCGCGCTTGTTGAGGCCTGTTCTTTCCAAGACGATGATCGGTATCACACCTGGTCGTTCACGTTCCGTCCGACCGGTGCACATCTCCCGGAGGATCACATGTCACAACCCGACCCCGCCGCGCCCGGGCGAGGGCCGAAGGTGAACGCGGCCGACGCCAGGCGGATCGCCTTCGCCGCCTTCGTCGGGACCGCCCTGGAGTGGTACGACTACTTCCTGTTCGGCACGGCCGCCGCCCTGGTCTTCAACCGCCTGTTCTTCACCGACATGGACCCGGGCGCGGGCCTCATGGCGTCCCTGGCGACCTTCGGCGTGGGTTTCGCCGCCCGGCCGATCGGGGCGCTGATCTTCGGCTACGTCGGCGACCGCTACGGCCGGCGGCCCGCCCTGCTGACGACCATCGTCATGATCGGCTGCGCCACCGGGCTCATCGGGGTGCTCCCCGACTACCTCGCGATCGGGATCGCCGCGCCGCTGTTGCTCGCGGTCCTGCGGCTCCTCCAGGGGCTGGCCGTGGGCGGCGAATGGGGCGGTGCCATCACCATCGCCATCGAGCACGCCCCCGAGCGCCAGCGTGCCCGGTACGCCGCCCTGGTCCAGGTCGGATCCCCGGTCGGCACGCTCATCTCCTCCGCCGCCTTCGCGGCCGTGCTGATGCTGCCCGCGGCCGAGTTCGACGCCTGGGGCTGGCGCCTGCCGTTCCTCGCGGCCTTCCCGCTGCTCGGCGTCGCCCTCTACATCCGCCTCAAGGTGGAGGAGTCCCCGGTCTTCCAGGAACTCGTGGAGATGGAGGACCGCGCCAAGGTACCCGCCCTGGCCCTGTTCCGCGAGGCCGGGGGCCGCCTGGCCGTGGCGGTCGCCGCCGCCCTGCTGGGAGTCGGCGGGTTCTACATGATGACGACCTTCGTGGTCTCCTACGCCTCCACCGTCCTGGAGGTCGACCGCCAGGTCGTCGTGAATGCGACCCTGGTCGCCGCCGTCCTCCAGATCGCCACGACCCTGGTCGCCGGGCGCGTGGCCGAGCGCTTCGGCCCGGGCCGGATGACGGTGATCGGCGCCGTGGCCACGGGTGCGGCGGCCTTCCCCCTCTTCCGGCTCATCGACACGGGCGCCCCCTGGGCGATCACCGTCGCGGTGACCACCGGCATCTGCCTCATCACCCTGGCCTACGCCGTCACCGGCACCCTGCTGGCCGACCTCTTCCCGCCCCGGCTCCGCTACAGCGGCGTCTCCCTGGGATACAACCTCGCCGGAACCCTCAGCGGGTTCCTCCCGCTCATCGCCACCGCGCTCCTGGTCGTGGACGACGGCGCGTCCTGGCCCGCGGTACTGGTCCTGATCGGCATCTGCGCCGTCACCGCGCTCGGCGGCGCGGCCGGTGAGCGCATCCGGGTCAAGGACACCCGCGCCGCGGCGGACACGCGCACCGCGGTGTGAAGCGCCCGCACCGACGACAGACCCGACGACAGGAGAACTCCGTGAACCTCGCACCCGACGTCATCGCGCGTATCGAAGCGGCGGTCGACGACGCCTTCGAAGCCCAGCTGGCCTTCACACAGGAACTCGTGCGCCACCCCTCCCTGCGCACCCGGGAGGCCTCCGCGCAGGACCTGATGTACGAGGCCATGGTGAGCAGGGGGCTGGCCATGGACCGCTGGGAACTCGACCCCGAGGAGATCGCCGCCCACCCCGGCGCCGGAAAGATCAAGGTCTCCTACGAGGGCGTCGAGAACGTCGTGGGCACCTACACCCCGGCCGCGGGCGGCGGACGCTCGCTCATCCTCAACGGCCACATCGACGTCGTCCCCGAAGGCCCCCCGGAGGAGTGGTCCCGGTCGCCCTGGGACGCCCCGATCATCGACGGCTGGCTCCACGGCCGGGGCAGCGGCGACATGAAGGCGGGGCTGGCGGCCAACCTCTTCGCCTACGACGCCCTGCTCGCCGCCGGGTTCGCCCCCGCCGGGCGCATCCACTTCCAGTCCGTGGCCGAGGAGGAGTGCACCGGCAACGGCGCGCTCGCGACGATCCAGCGCGGGTACACCGCCGACGCCGTACTGATCCCCGAACCCGAGGAGGACATGCTCGTCCGCGCCAACGTCGGCGTCATCTGGTTCACCGTCCGCGTGGCGGGCCACCCGACACACCCCAGGGAGATGTCGGCGGGGTTCAACGCGATCGACGCGGCGCACCACGTGATGGGCAGGCTGCGCGAGCTCGAACAGCGCTGGAACGACGAGAAGGAGGAGCACCCCTACTTCGAGGACCTGGACCACCCCATCAACTTCAACCTCGGCGGTATCACCGGCGGCGACTGGCCGTCCAGCGTCCCCGCCTGGTGCGAGCTCCAGGTCCGGGCCGCCATCTACCCCGGGGTGAGCGCCGACGACGCCTGGGAGCAGATCCAGGCGGTGCTGCGCGACACCACCACCGACGACGCGGGCCACCCCATCGAGGCCGTGGGCGAGCGGACCGGCTTCTACGCCCAGGGTTACGTCCTGCCCGAGGGCACGGACGCCGAGAACGTGCTGCGGAGCGCCCACGAGACCGTCTTCAAGGACGAGCTGCGCACCTTCACCACCCCCGGCTACCTCGACGGCCGTGTCTACGCCCTGTACCAGGGGGTCCCGGCGCTGGTCTACGGCCCGGTCTCCGAGGCCATCCACGGGTACGACGAGCGCGTCGACGTGGAGTCCGTGCGGCGGATCACCAAGTCCATCGCCCTGTTCATCGCCCAGTGGTGCGGGCTCGCCGAGGCCCCCTGACCGCGCCCGGCCAGGGGGCGGGCCGGCCCGCCCCCTGGGTTCGCCGCGTCCCGGGCACTGTTCTTCGGAGCGGAGCGGGGCGGGGCGGGGGGTCTGCTCGGGCAGGTTCGGTGGACGTGACCGGACACGGACAGGACCGGGTTCCTGGAAGCCGGTGCTGACAGGAAGTGATCCACGCTTGGCGGGAGTTCTTCTACTCACCAGAGGTGAGGGTGCCTGCCGGGTCTTCTTCGGGGGGTCTGGCCTCCAGGCGGGACCACGGCCTGGCCATGACGGACCCGAGCCGGTGCAGGAGAAGTCGAGCGCCAACCGCAGGTCCGGCTAAGGTCACGCTGATATCACGACGGTCCCCGTGCAACCGAGCGTTGCGCGGGGGCTTTTTGCGTGTCCGGACCGCCTTGGTGCAACGTCTGACGCATGATAGGGCCCGCAGTGACACGCCGGGCGGTATCGACCGCCCGAGTAGTCGAAGGGTCTGACCGCTTCTCTGCTTCTTCAGTCCCGTCGGATGCGGCGGGGGGTTCTGCCCATGCAGCGGATCTCGACTGCGGAGTTCGACTCGCGGTGCCTCTGAACTGCGGAAAAGCAATTTCTGGGCGGTTGGCTTCCCCGGCTTGGAGAAAGCCTCCGAGTGAGCAACCCCCTCCGAAGGTAACTTAATGTTCGTTAACCGAACGATCTTCCTTTGGCAATGGCTTGCCTTACTGGCCAGTTCTCCTTACCTTGGTGGTCAAGTGAGAGGCAAGCGAGCGTCAAGAGCTCTCACCCAAGGCACGTCTGGGTCATCTCCGGTTTTCGGTGGACACGTATTCATCCACGTCTGCGTCCATCGAAGGAGTTTTTCTCATGACGTTGGGACCCGTCGACAACAACCGCCTGGTCATGGCGGTCACCTACCTGGCACACGGTTTCACTCTGCTGTGGCGTGCGCCCGCTATGGTCCGGACCCGCGCCTACCTGATCGCGCTGCACATCGCTCCCCTGGGGTTCGTCTGCCAGCTCTTCCCCAGCGCATACGACGTCGGCGCCCTCACTACCTACACCACCGTGTTCTTGCTGTTCAAGACGGCACGTTCCACTTCGCTGCCCCAGCAGGACCCCGCCGAAGGCGCCCCTGACCCCACTCCCACCTGAGCGGTGGGGGTCCCGACCGAAGCACTGGTGGCCGGGACCCGCGAATCAAGCGGGTCCCGGCCACTGTCCGTTGCACCACAACCCCTCCTAACCATGGCTTGTTCAACGGGGAGTGAGCTCCGATCATGTGCACTGGCAACCACGACATCGCGAAGATCGCAGTCATCGGCTTCCATGAACTCAACAAGATCGTTCAGGAATTCGACGGACACCTTCCCATCGACCTCGACGCTGTGAGCCAGGACCTGTACGCGATGGTTTTGGCCAATGAGCTGCGCTTTTTCGTCGTCCAGGCGCACACTTCGGTGATCGAGGCGATGTGGGCGCTCGGGATCATGAAGAGCAGGTACGTACTCCTGGCGCCGGAGACTGTGCCCTCACCGTCTGTTCTGCGCGCAGCCCAATGGCGTGCGGTGATGCTGCGACGCCACCTGGCACCGGCCCTGGGCGAAGAGGTTCTGGCCTGCGCCGGCCTTGCGTCTCGTGAGGACATCGCGTCGCGTTGGAAGGTCGCCGTTCCTCTGACCATCTCTGACCGCAGGCCCGGTGTGGTGGTGCACATGCCCTACAAGGAGACGCCGGGGGTTGTCCGCACCCCGGCTTCGGAGAGCGTCAGACAGGTGGAGCTGGACTTGCTGTTGCGTGATGCCAAGAGCTACGCCCACTGCCGGTCGGACCACGCCCACCCCACTGTCGGCAGGGCCGGAGCCGAGTCCGGATGTGGGCACCTGCGCCGCGGTGATCAGATCACCTACACCCCTATGCGTCGGCCCTCCGGAAAGCGGGTGGCGTTCCTGGTTCGCCGCCTCATGGCCTCGGACGATCCCCGCCCTCACCCCTCGGGTATCGGCTTCACCCCGCTTCAGTGACCCCCGTATGGAAGGAAACTTGCATGTCATCGGACCAGTACGGCTCTCGCCTGACCGTGCAGCAGGCCCAAGACCAGATCGATAGAAGCCAGCATCTGAGCTACCGGTCGCACGCCAAGAAGAAGGGGGTGACGACCCGCAACCTGGAGCGGGTCTTCTCCACCATCGTCACGGTGCAGAGGCCCTCCACTCGAGACATCGCCAAGCTCTTGGGGTTGTCCCCCAGCACGGTCAGCGGCCTGGTGAAGCATCTGGAGGACCGTCAGATGGTGCGCACCGCCCCCGGACGCGGTGCGTCCCAGGGCAGAAGGCCCAAACCCGTCCTGGTCGATGACCGCACTCGCCACACCATCGGGTTCGAGGTCACCGCCGAAAAAGTGGTCGGGGTGGCCATGAACCTGGCTGGCCGAGTCGTTCTGCTCCAGGTCGCCGACTTGGGGCCCGAAGCTTGGACGAAGGACGGCTGGGTCAACGCCGACCGGGTCGTGGACACCATTCGGGACCTGTTCATCTCACTCAAGCGGCAGCTCCTCGAACGCATCCGCGACCACCACCCCGATGCTCTGGAACAGAGCATCGACCCCGTCGTCGGTATCGGGGTGTCTCTGGGAGGCCACATCAACCGCCACACCGGTGAGGTGCTGTTCTCTCCCGACCTGCGGTGGGGTACTCCCAGGCGCAGACGAGACAAGCGGGGCCCCACCGTCCCTCTCAGTCAGCGGGTCAGGGACGTGACCGGTGTCGACAACATCGTGGTGGACAACGACGCCCATGGACGGGCGGCGGCCTACCAGCTCTACGGTGGCGGCGCGTGTTTCAACAACGCACCGTTCACCGTCGTCCTGGTGACCGAAGTGGGTATCGGTGCCGCACAGTTCATTGACCACGAGCTCTACCGGGGCGCCAGCGGTAAGAGTCTGGAACTGGGCAACACCCTGGCCAAGCCCGACGGCCGCCCATGCCGGTGCGGTGACAAAGGCTGCTTGGAGGCCATGGCGACCCGCGACGCCGTTCTGGAGAATTCCAAGGCCCACAGCCTGGGCGAGGCCCGCAAGCTCGCCGACGAAGGCGACGAACGCGCCATTCGCGCATGGACCCAGGCCGGCTCTTACCTGGGCACTGGGCTATCTGTCCTGGTCGACTTGCTCGACACCTCCCGCATCGTCCTGACCGGCCCTGCCATCGCCCGAATCGGTGAGTCAGCCCCGGTGGTCTTCGACCCACGCTACGACCGGGCCATGCGTGAGGCCCTTCAAGAACACGTCTACGGCAGCGGCATCGATCCCGGCCATGTCGAGGTGGTCGAGGAGACCGGTGAATGGAACGGTGCCCGAGGGGCTGCGGCCTTGGTCGTGCACGACATGATCACCGGCCACTTGGATCTTTGACCCCTGTATCCGTCGACCGGCACGGCCGACACAGAGAAAGGACGACCGACCATGACCGCGACCGCACCGCCTGAGACCACCTACGCCATCGGCTTGGACGTGGGAGGAACCAAGATCGCCGGAGGTGTCATCGACTCGACCGGCCGGATCCTGCATCGCCTCCAAGTCCCCAGTCCCTCAGACGAAGGCGCTGATACCACCCTGGCTGCGCTCACTGACCTCGTCGCCCGCCTGCGGGCCCTGCATCCCGAGGTCACAGCCCTGGGGGTGGGAGCGGCCGGGATGATCTCCTGGCCCACAGGCCACATCCTCACCGCACCCAACAATGCCTACCGGGACCTGCCCCTGCAAGAATTGCTCAGTCGGCGTACCGGCCTGCCCACCGTGGTGGAGAACGACGCCAACGCTGCTGCCTGGGCCGAGGCCCGTCTGGGGGGTGGCGTCGGATACCGCAACGTCGTAGCGGTGACCGTGGGCACGGGACTGGGCGGGGGCCTGATCCTGGACGGTGCTCTCTTCCGCGGACAGAGCGGCATCGGAGCCGAGGTTGGCCACCTGGCCATCAACCCTGCCGGAGGGGTCACCTGCGGATGCGGATCCGTGGGCTGCCTGGAAGCCCACGCTTCAGGAACAGCCCTGGGGCGCCGGGGACGTGAAGCCGCCTCCAACAACCCTGACGGGCTGCTCGCCACACTCGCAGGCGGAGCCGACAACGTCACCGGAGAGACGGTGTTCGCCGCAGCCCGGCGAGGAGACCGCATCTCCCGCGACCTGTTCGACGAACTCGGCTACTGGCTTGGTGCCGGGCTGGCCTGTCTGGTCAACGTCTTCGACCCGCAGACCATCATCATCGGTGGCGGTCTGGTCACCACCAGCGACTACCTCTACCCTCCCACCCAGGACAGCTTCCGCAAACACGTCTTCGCCGGAACACAGCGCACCCTACCCCCGATCGTCTTCGCAGAGCTGGGCGCCCAGGCCGGATTGGTCGGAGCCGCACTGTTGGCTATGGAACGCCAACTCGCCCCCGCCGCCTAGCGGCCAGGCAATCACCGACCTGGACCGTCAGCCAGCGGGTTGACCGACCGGTGTTCACCCCAGCGACGTGGCAACGACTTTTGTCCTATCACCCGGGATGCTGCCGGGGGCCGGGGGCCCTGGGAAGGAGGTCTGTATGGCCCAGGGAGACATCCGCACCAGCCGGTATGGTCGGCCGGTGGGTGAACGAGATCGAAGGCAATGAGAGGGCTTCCGACTCCGCTTCCACCAAGGCCGAGGCTCAGTGGAGCCCTTGTCGGCGAGCTTGGGAAGCCCGTCGGCGGCGGCCTTGTACAGCGCGGGCAGCACGTGGATACGGGCTGCGGTGATGTCTGGAGTGGAGCCCGACTCGACACCGGAGACCCACAGCGGGGTGCCGTCCGGTACGGCCAGGAACTGAATGTTGCCGCCGAAGCTCTTGTGCTTCTGGGAGAACCACAGGTCGTTGCCGTTATCACGGACCCTGGCCAGCCGGTCGCAGGCGATCGGCGTGCCGTCCAGCACCACGTGTGTCATCCCCTCGGTGAGGCAGAGGTCCAACACCTCGTGCAGATCAGGAGCTTGGGCGGCCGGCACGCCGATGCCCTCATGGAGGTAGCGGTAGCCGGTGGCCTACGAGATCCCGGCATCCCGGACCGGGCAGTGCACGCGGCCGTGTTCTCGGAACCAGCGCAGCACCGGTACCGCCCGGCGGAACGGGCCCAGGGCGCGAGAGCGCTTCGGCGTGCCGATCCTGCGCCGGCGGGCGGCCGGCGGCCGGGCGAGGAACCCGACGACGTGGCGTGGTACGTCGAGCGCGGCAGCACAAGTGACCAAGGTGAAGCCCCTGGTTCGAGCGGACATGATCTTGGCAGAGCGGTCCTACCAGGGCTTCACGCCTGCCCGACCCCGTGGCTCCCACCCACTGGCGAAGCCTCGGCGGGTGAGAGCCACGCTGGGCTCAGCCCCAGCTCTTGCCGGCCGGTTCCTTGATGGTGCGGTTGATCCGGTTGAAGAAGTTGGTCAGCGCGATCTCCAGGTTGATCGCGCCGATCTGCTCCTCGGTGAAGTGGGCGTTGACCTCTTCCCAGATCTCGTCGGTGACACCCGGCGCACCATCCTGCAACCGGGTGGCGGCCTCGGCCAGCGCCAGTGCCGAGCGTTCCGCGTCGGTGTAGAACGGCGCCTCGCGCCACGCTGCGACATTGTGCAGCCTCTCCTCGGTGTCACCGGCCCTCTTCCCTCCGGAGACACCGGCGTGGACACATGCCGAGCAGCCGTTGATCTGGCTGGCGCGCAGGTGGACCAGCGAGAGCAGCTTCGGGTCGACACCCCCGGCGGCGATCGCCTTCTGGAGGTGCTGGACCGCGGTCCACATATCGGGATTGTTCGTGTTCTTGTCCTTGAGCCGGTTTTCCATGTGGGAGTGCTCTCCTTCATCGGGTTACGTTGCGGCGCCTGTGCGCGTCATCCCTATGACGGAGCAGCTTCCAGGGAGGTAACACCATGGCCGACACCCACCCCGCGGACTCGATCGTCGATGCCTTCGAGTCCCACCGTGACCGGCTGCGCGCCGTCGCCCACCGCGTGCTCGGATCACATGCCGATGCGGAGGACGTGGTCCAAGAGGCGTGGCTGCGGCTCTCCCGCCAGGACACCGACACCATCGACAACCTCGGCGGCTGGCTGACCACCGTGGTCGGCCGCATCAGCCTCGACGTCCTGCGGTCGGGCCGGACGCGCCCAGAGGTCTCCTTCGACGACCGGCTGTCCGAATTCACCGTGACACTCGACGACGCTCCCGCTCCGGAAGACCTCGTGGCACTCGGGGACTCCGTCGGCCTAGCGCTTCTCACAGTCCTCGACTCGCTGCGCCCCGACGAACGACTGGCGTTCGTGCTGCACGACGTGTTCGCCGTGCCCTTCGGCGAGATCAGCACCATCCTCGGCAAATCCGCCGACGCGACCAAAATGCTCGCCAGCCGCGCCCGCAGGAAGGTACAGGCCGCCCAGCAGCCGGCAAGCGCCGGACGACGACAACGCGAGGTGGTCCAGGCCTTCCTGGCCGCAGCCCGCGATGGCCGGTTCGAGCAGCTGCTGCAGGTTCTCCACCCCGAAGTGAAGTTCACCGTCCACACCCCGAACGGCACGTTCGTCACGCTCGGCGCCACCGAAGTCGCCACACGCGCGCGAGTGGCCGGCAGCGCGGCACGAGGACACGCGGCAAGCATCAACGGCCGCCCCGGCGTCATCTCCTGGAGCGAGGACGGCACTCCGCTCTCCCTCCTCGTCTTCACCGTCGCCGACGGCCGCATCACGGAGATGACCGCTGTGGTCGACCCGGCCGAACTCGCGCTCATGGACCTGCCGGACCCGGCGTGACCCCCTACCGGCGGAGTCCGCGCGTACCCGGAGCGGTCCACTCCACGCCTGGTCCGCAGAGACGTTGAACTCGGCCTCCGAGAAAACCTCAGCAGCCCGCGTCGACGTATTCGGCTGTCTCCCAGTCGGTGACGGAGGCGCGGAATCTCCGCCATTCTTCGGATTTCACTTCAAGGAAGAGACCGGACAACTCCGGGCCGAATGCTCCGGTGATCACGGGATTTTTTGAGAAAAGTTCCAGTGACCGTCCGAGGTCCTCTGGAAGGGGAGTGAAAGACTTCGTTCCCTTTCCTTCCCCCTTGGCGGGGCCGGGGTCGATCCCCGTGCTGATCCCGTCCTCCATCGCGGCGAGCAGTACGGCATGGGAGAGGTAAGGGTTGGCCAGCGCGTCCGGGAGCCGGAACTCGAGTCGGCCGTTCGCGGGGAGCCGGACGGCGCAGGTCTTCGTCTCCCGGCCCCAGTCGACCCGGGAAGGCGTGAAATCGCTTCCCTGGAGGAGGCGCTTGTAGGAATTCACGGTGGGACACAGGACCGCCGTCATCGCGGCGGAATGGTGGAGGACCCCACCGAGTGCGCGGCGTGCCGTCTCGGTCAGGTGGAGACGCGTCGTCCCGCGGTGGGAGAAAACGTTCTCCTCCCCCCGCCACAGGCTGACGTTGTGGTGGCAGCCGTTCCCCAGGCCCTTTCCCGGCGGCTTGGGCATGAAAGTGACGGCCGTCCCGAGTTCCCGGGCGACCTGTCGGCAGATCTGGCGGTAGGAGACCATCCGGTCGGCGGTGCGCTCGGCCCGGTCGTAGGCCCAGTTCATCTCCAGCTGGCCGGTGTCCCCCTCGTGGCCGCCCTCGACCATGTCCAGCCCCATCGCCTGGCCGTAGGCGACGATCCGCCGGTACACCGGCCGCAGCCGCTCCAGGGAGTCGGCGTGGAAGGCCGGGGACACCCGGGACTCCGCCTCCTCGCCGGCTCCGCCCCAGGTGGACTCCAGTTCGCAGCCACTGCGCATCTCCAGGCCCGTGCGCGCCGTGAAGCCGGCGTGCAGGCGCAGCAGGTTGCCGCGCGCGTCGGTGGGCAGCGGCCGTCCGGCGGTCTCCTCCGGCCCGTGCTCCGGCTCGTACAGGCGGCACAGGAAGCGGGCCGAGGCGGTGTCCCACGGCAGTACCGCGAAGGTGTCCAGGTCGGGTACGGCGACGAACTCCCGGGCGTTCTCCCCGCCGCCGAGGGGAATACCCGCGCCGTCGGTGCGCAGGTCGGCGAGAACGGTCCTGATCAGCTGAACTCCCGTTTCCAGGCTGCGTTTCAGGTGGCGGACGGGAACGGTTTTTCCCACCACCCTTCCGCTGACCGTTGCGGTCTGGTAGTGGATGTGCTCGACACCCGATTCACCTATGCGCTTCTCGAGCTCCTCCACGGCTGTGAACTCCGTGTTCAGCTTGCGGTGTTCGTCCAGCGACCTCGGCTCCTCGGGCACCTGTTCCGTCACCTCGCAGACAAAATGCCGGGCGTGGCAGTGAGAATCATCTTCCCTTTTCGGAGGGTTACAAACAGATCGGGAAGAGGATATTTTTCGGGGTGGACACAGGGGAGAAGTGTGTTGAATCTGGTCAGGGAGTGATGGGTGCAGCACGACGGTACGTTTCTTGAAGAGGAAATCCGGGGGGGCTCCGAAACCCCGTCATCCGAACCGGCGCAGAGTCCCGGATTTCGGGTGTCAGGAGGCGGCCGTTCCGAGGAGGGCGTCGACTCATACCATTTCTCCGTCGACCTGGGCAAGAGCGATGTGCTGCGGGCCATCAGCGAACTCCACGAACTCCTCGACGGTGCTTTTCCCGGGAGAACGGCCGTCCTGGGGGAGAACGGAGGCGGCTCTGCGGTCGATTCCGGTGCGGCGCACCTGATCATCGACGCCGACCGTTATCCCGCGATGCCGTCGGGCGGAGCGGCGCCGCGCACCGCTTTCGTTCTCTCCTCCGGGGCCGCGGGCACGGGTGTGGAGGTGTGCGTTCCCTCGTCGGAGCGGGTCCTGGGAGGACTCGGCGGCGTCGTGGAGAGGGCCGTGCGCGCACTCGCCGGGCTGCCCCGGCACGAACTGGACGACCGGGGGAGGCGCGAGGCCGCGATGCGGAGGGCCTTCGCGGCGCCCTCCTCCGCTGCGGTCCCGCCGGACGGGGACGGTCCCGCGGAGGGCTTCGTCGGACGCTTCGGGACGTTGGCGCGCCGCCATCCCGACCGGCTCGCGGTGTCCACCCCCGGTACCGACCTCACCTACGCAGAGCTCGCAGGGCGGGCCGCGGCGCTCTCCGCCGCGCTGCGCGACCGGGGCCTCGGGAGAGGATCCCGGGTCCTGGTCCTTCCCCGGCGCGACGAACACCTGGTGGCGGTCCTCCTCGCCGCCTTCAGGGCCGGGGCGGCGGTCTCACTGGTCGATCCCCGCCACCCCGACCCCTACCTCGGAGCCTGCGCGAAGGCCCTCTCCCCGGACCTGGTCATCGACCTCGCCGGACGCGGAGCGGCGCTGAACGCCGTCCCGGTCATGGACTCCGCACAGGTGGGGGCCGCGGAATCGGCCCCGGCGCCCCCGTTCGGTGAGGTCGCGGACGAGTTCTCCCCCGACGACTGCGCCGTCGTCACCTTCACCTCCGGGACCACCGGCGAGCCCAAGGCCGTGGCGGGCCGGTACGGCTCCCTCACCCGTTTCTACGACTGGATGGACCGCCGCTTCGGGCCGCTGGCCGGCGTCCGGTTCGGCATGTGCTCCGCTCTGGGCCACGACCCCCTGCAACGGGACGTGATGACACCGCTGTTCCTGGGCGGTACCGTCGTCGTGCCGGAGGAGGACCTGCCGGGCCGCCCGGCCGGGCTCGCCGAGTGGCTGCGCCGCGAGCGCATCGGGGCCGTCTGCCTCAACCCGGTCCTCCTCGCGGCGATGGACCTCGGCGACGGGGGCCTGCCCGACCTGCGGCTGCACCTGTCCGTCGGCTCCCCCCTCACCCGGGACCAGGCCCTGCGCCTGCGGCGCGCGGCACCGCGCGCCCGGATCCTCAACCTCTACGGCTCCACCGAGACCCAGCGGGCCGTCGCCTACTTCGAGGTCCCCCGCTCACCGGAGGAGATCTCCGGGCTTCCCGCCGTCATCCCGCTCGGACACGGGATGAAGGACGTCGAGGCCCTCGTGGTCGAACACGGCGGAGGCGCTCCCCGCCTCCCCTTCGAGACCGGCGAGATCGCCCTGGTCAGCGACCAGCTCGCACTGGGCTACCTCAACGCCTCGGAAACGGACCGCGAGCGCTTCCGCGACTCCCTGCCCGGGGCCTTTCGGGCCCGCCGCGCCTACCTGACCGGGGACACGGGCCACAGCACGCCCGACCTGGGGTTGATCGGCCTCGGCCGGGCCGACGGCCAGGTCAAGATCTCCGGTCACCGGGTGGAGACGGCGGAGGTGAGCGCCGCGTGCAGGACGCACCCGCTGGTGGTCGACGCCGCGACCGTCGCCCTCGACATCGACGGCCTCGCCACGCTCGTGTCGTACGTCGTCCCCGGGGACGAGACCGTGGAGTTCTCCCCGGAGAGGTTCCGCTCCTTCCTCGCGGAGCTGCTCCCCGGCCACGCGGTGCCCCACCACATCGTCACGCACCGCGCCCTGCCGCTGACCGCGAACCACAAGATCGACCTGGAGGCCCTGCGCAGGCGGGCCCGGGAGCGGCTCCGCGCAGACGGCCCGGGAGCCACCGCGTCCGGCACGGACACGGCCGTCGAGTTCGTCCGCCGCCACACCGGCCTCGCCGATCCCCCCGAGGACGTCCCCCTCGACCGCCTGGGGATCGGGTCGCTGCGGTTCGTCGCCCTCACCAGCAGACTCGCGGGCGGGCGCCTCGGGTGGAGCACCCCCGGACCGCACCCGGGGATGACCCTGCGCGAGCTCCGCGCCGCGCTCTCCGCGCCCGCCGCCCGTCCGGAGGCCGCAACGCCCGCCGTCCGCCCGAGCGCCGCGGCACTCGCCGGGCTGGGCCCGGTCACGCGGGTCACCGGTACCGAGATCTCCTTCGGTGAACGCACCCTCGCCCACTGCTGCTCCAACGACTACCTCGGCCTGGGCGCGCGCAACGCCGATCCCGCGGTGCCGGAGGAGTTCCTGGCCTCCGGGCTGCCGTTCCACTCCCACGGGTCCTCCGAGGTGAACGCGCACACCGTCTGGCACCAGAGGCTGGCCGACACCCTGTGCGAACTGCACGGGACCGAGGCCGCGCTGCTCTTCAGCTCGGCCTACCTCGCCAACACCACCGCCCTGCCCGCCCTGGCCGGCCCCGGAGACCACCTGCTCGTGGACGAGAGCGTGCACCGGTCGCTCCTGGACGGGTGCGTCCTCAGCGGGGCGGGCATCGACTTCTTCCGCCACAACGACGTCGGCGACCTCGAAGGACTGCTCCGGGCCCGTACCCCGGCCCGGCGCAGGATCATCGTCACCGAGGGGCTGTTCGGCATCGAGGGCGACATCCCCGACCTGCCCTCCCTGCATGAGACGGCCGAGCGGCACGGGTGCCTCATGCTGCTCGACGAGGCCAACTCCCTGGGGCAGCTCGGTCCGACCGGCCGCGGCGCGTCCGAGCACTTCGGCGGTCCGGTGTCCGCTCACACCCTGCACACCGGAACGCTGTCCAAGGCGCTCGGTTCCGGCGGCGGCTACATCACCGGCCCCAGGGAGCTCCTCGACCGCATGCCGATCAAGCGCGGGGCCGCCTATTCGACCGGGCTCACCCCCTTCCACGCCTTCACGGCGTACCGCTCCGCCCGGGTCCTGACCGACGACGGCGGCAGGCTGGTCGGGCGGCTCCGGACCAACTCCCGGGTCTGGCGGGAGTCGCTGCGCGGGCTCGGGCTGGACACCGGGAGTGCGCGGTCGGCGATCGTACCCCTCCTGTTCGCGGACCCCGCCGAGGTCGAACGACACCACGGCGCGCTGCTGTCCGCCGGGATCTTCGGCCTTCCCATCACCCCCGCGCTGTCCGGCACCGTCAGCGCCGTGCGCACCACCGTGACCGCCGCCCACGACCCCGAAGCGCTGCCGCACCTGGCCGAGCGGATCGCCCTGGCCGTCGGGACCCCCGAGGGGCGCTCCCGGGCGACCGTGTCCACCGACCCGCGGACAGGAGCCGACCGGCGATGAAATACCTGGTCGTCGGAGGAACCTCCGGCATCGGAGCGGAAACGGTCCGCCTGCTGGCCGGACTGGACGGCGCCACGGTCGTCTTCAGCGGCCGCAGCGAGGAGTCCGCCAGGGAGCTCGTCGCCTCCCTGGGGCCGGACCGGCGCGACCGCGCCGTGTTCGTCCGCGCCGACGTCACCCGCCGGCGCGACATGGACGCCCTGTTCGACCGCGTACGCGCACTGCCCGGCGAGCTGCACGGCGCGTTCAACTCCGCGGGGATCGCGGGAGGCGACGGCCCGCTGCGCGGCGTCCCCTTCCACGAGGCCGACGAGCACGGCTTCGACCGGGTGGTGGAGACGAACCTCAAGGGCACCTGGCACAGCCTGCGCGGCGAACTGGCCATCATGTCCGCGCAGGGGTCCGGATCGATCGTCAACTGCTCCTCGGTCGCGGGCCTGAGGTCGGCCGACAGCATGTCCGCGTCCTACACCATGAGCAAGCACGCGGTCGTCGGCCTCTCCCGCGCCCTGGCCGTGGAGTACGCCGCGTACGGCGTCCGGGTGAACGCCGTGTGCCCCGGGGTCATCGACACCCCCATGCTCGGCGGCATGCGCGAAGAGCTCCTGGCCGACCTGCGCAGGAAGAACCCGGCCGCCCGCATCGGCACGCCGCGGGAGGTCGCCGAGGCCGTCGTCTTCCTCCTGTCGGACAGGTCCGGCTACATCAGCGGAACGACACTGACCGTGGACGCGGGCGGCCTCACCGGCGCGCTGTGAACGCCCGCCCGGCGGCCCCGGCCCGGCGCCCCGGTCAGCCGTGTCCGTGCCCGGCGGCGCCGGTGCGCTCCGCGGTACGGGCGGCCCGGCGGGAGGGGGTGAGGGAGGACATCGAGTACAGCCCCCAGAACAGCCCCTGGAGGAGGTGGCGCGGCGCCCGGAGGGTCCAGTGGTCGAGGCCGTGGCTCGTGTACGTGGCGTCGAATCGGTGGGTGTAGGCGCGGAACGACGACGGGGAGGAGTCCAGGCGGCGGGCGGAGACCCCCGCCCGCATCCGCCGGGAGTAGGCGACGCGGATGCCGGCCTGGTTGAGGTGCACGGCCAGGTCGATGTCCTCGTGCAGCACGTCGTCGTGGTCCCGGCAGGCGGTGTGCTCGATGGCCTTCCACGCCGCGGCCCGGATCGCCATGTTGCTGCCGTACAGGAACGGGCAGCGCCGCCCCAGGTGCCAGAGGGTGCGCCGCACGAGGTCGTCGGACAGGGGGGAGGACCCGAACAGGGGGACGTCGTAGTAGGTGACCGGGCCGGTGAGGCCGCCCACGGTCGGGTCGCTCATGACCCGGGAGACGTTCTCCACCCAGTCCGGGGCGATGACGGAGTCCGCGTCGATGCGCCCGAGGACCTCGCCCCGGGCCGCGGCGAACCCCGCGTTCCTGGTGGGGACCAGCCCCTGGGCGTCGAACTGGCGCAGGAGCCGGATCCCCGAGTTGGGGTGCTCCGCAGCCAGGCGCTCGACGATCGCCGCCGTGCCGTCGGTCGAGCGGTTGTCGACCACGATGATCTCCCGGGGCGCGCGCGTCTGCCGCACCGCGGCGAGCACGCACCGCTCGATGGTGGCCTCCTCGTTGTAAGCGGGGATGACCAGCGACACCGTCGGTGCGGGCACCAGTGCCTTGACCGACCTTCCGCGCAGCCCTCGCGGGGTCCCGATATCCGTCACGGCCGTTCCTTCCTCCTGTCCGCCGACGCGGGGTGCTGCGGGGGCCTCGCCCCGCGGGGCCGACACCCCCGCTCCGGCAGGGGGCGGAGTCCGCCCGCGCGGTGCGGGCGGGCGGTGGCGCTGCTCCGGGTGGGGGACCCGGCGCGCTCAGCCCCCGGAGCCGGTGCACCGGCTCCGGGACAATGCGACCCCAAGGAGGGCAACGCCGGGCGCGGTTCCCGTGACCACCAGGGGAACGTCCGGTGACCGGGTGTGCCGAACGCGGTCTACCGGAGGGCGCGGGGCCAGTCGAGGCCCGCGCCGCCGTGGGGGAGGGCGGTGGCGTCGAGGGACCGCAGGTCCGGGACGCGGTCGAGGCCCCGCGTGCTCGGTGAGCTGTGTGCGCCGACGACGAGGGTACGCGCGCCCGAGGCGACGCCCGCCCGGATGCCCGCCTCGGCGTCCTCCAGGACGAGGCAGCGCTCGGGGGCGACGCCGAGGCGGTGCGCCGCCTCGCGGTAGCCGGCCGGGTCGGGTTTCCCGGCGGCCACGTCCTCGGCGGTGACGAGGACGTCGGGCACCGGCAGCCCCGCGGCGGCCAGGCGGGCCGCGGCCAGCGGGCGCGAGGCGGAGGTCACCACGGCGGTGCGGGCGCCGCGCAGCCGCTCCATCAGGCGGCGCGCCCCGGGGATCTCGGTGATGCCGTCGGTGCGGGTGGTCTCCTCGTCCTCCAGTGCCTCGGCCACCGCGTCCGGGTCGTGCCCCGGCGGCAGGAAGCGGGCGAGCGTGTCCCGGGTGCGCCTGCCGTGCGAGTACGCGAGCAGGTCGGCGAGTACGACGCCGTGGCGCTCGGCGAACCGTGCCCAGACGTCCTCGACCACCCGGGTCGAGTCCACCAGGGTGCCGTCCATGTCGAACAGCACGGCGTCGACCTCGACCGTGGTGCGGGTGGACGGGTCCGTGTTCATCGGGCCTCCCTGCGGTATTTTTACTCGGAGCACGAGTATATTTCCCCGACGGAAGGACCACCAGACGTGACCGGAGACCGGATGTCCCGTGCGGCGCGCCTGCGCTGGTCCACCGCCTCGGAGCTGCTGCGCCTGGTGCACACCGAACCCGGGATCACCCGGACCGAGGCCTGCGGGCGCCTGGCCCTGGCCAGCGGTGCGGCCGCCGAGCTGGTCGAGCGCCTGCGCGGCGCCCGGCTGCTGGCCGAGCACAGGGCAGGCCGCGGCGGCCGCGGCCGCCCGACCACCGTGCTGGGTGCGCACCCGCGGGGCCCGCTCGCCGCCGTGGTGGACCTGCGGGCCGCGGGGTGGCGCGTGCTGCTGGGCGACCTGGGCGGTGCCGTCACCGAGGTCGCCGCGGGCTCCTACGGCGACAGGGACCCGTCGGGCTTCCTGCCCGAGGTGGCCGGGGCCGTCGCCTCCGCCGTGCGCGGCGAGCCCGGCCGGGTCCGGGCGGTGGTCGCCGCGGTGGCGGGCGCGGTCAGCGGGACCCGGCTGCTGCAGTTCTCCACCCGCGGCTGGCACGGGGCCGGCCTGGGCGTCCTGGCGGACGGCTCCGGTGCCCCCCTGCTGGTCGGCAACGACGCGACGCTGGGCGGGATCGCCGAGGCGCGGGGCGGTGCGGCCCGCGGTGCGCGCGTCGCCCTGCACCTCCTGGTCGCGGTGGGCGTCGGAGGCGCGCTGCTGGTCGACGGCCGACCCGTGACCGGGGCCCGCGGCGCCGGGGGAGAGTACGGGCACCTGCCGTTCGGCGACCCGGAGCTGGCCTGCCCGTGCGGGGCCGGGGGCTGCTGGGACCTCATGGTCGACGGCCGCGCGCTGGCCCGCCACCGGGGCGACCCCGCGCCCGAGGACCCGTTCGCCCACGGCCGCGAGGTCGTCGGACGGGTCCTCGCCGGAACGGCGACGGACACGGACCGGCGGGCGGTCGAGCGCACCGCGCGGGCGCTCGGGGCGGGGCTGGCCGGGCTCGTCAACCTCCACGACCCCGAGGTGGTCACCGTCGCGGGGCTGGCGCCCGAGCTGCGGGCCGCCGCCCCGGACGTGTTCGCCGACGCGTACCGGAGCGGCCTCATGGCGCTCCACCGCGCCGATCCGCCGCCGGTGGCCGACGCGGTCCACGGCACCGGCGGTCCGGTCCGCGGGGCGCTCGCCCTGGGCTTCGACGAGATCACCGGCCCCGCCGCCCTCGCCCGGTGGGAGGCGGAGGCGGCCGCGACCACCTGAGCCGGGGGCGGGACCCGGGGCGGTCGGGCCGTCGCTCCCGGCGGTGCTCATGCCGCGGGGAGACGGAGGCGGTCGTGGGCGCCCGGCCTGGGGCGAGCCCGGGGGCGGACCGTCGCTCCCGGCGGTGCCCATGGCACACCTTCCCGGCGGACCGCTCACCGGGCGGCCGGGGAGAAGAGCCGGTCGCCCGCCCGGCAGACGGGCCGGCGGGCGCCGGCCGGGTGCCGGTGGTCGCGGCCCCGTGCGGTCCCGCCGGGAGGACCGACGGCTGACCGGCGGGTCCGCCGGTGGGCGCCGACCTACCCAGGGGGTCGGTCCGCCGCCGTGGGTACGCGCGGTGTGATGCTCCTTCCACGTGCCGCCGCCCGGGCGGCGGTCTCCGTGTGTCCGGCCGCCGCCGTGGGTGCGGGTCGGGCGGTCAGGGGCGGTGCGCCCCCCGCGGTCAGCGCACCGCCGTGAGTACGCGTTCGACGGCGCGGTCGGCCGCCGTGCGCTCCTCCTCGCGGACGGCTTCGGCCAGTGCCCGGGCGCGCCCGGTGCGTTCCGCGGCCCGGGTGATCGCGTCGGACAGGCGCTCGGCGGTCAGCGCGCCGCGCAGCGGGGCCGGTCCCGCACCCGCCCGGTGGACCCGGTCGCCCCAGAACCACTGGTCTCCGAGGAAGGGCCGAACGACCTGGGGGACGCCGGCGCGCATCGCGGCCGCGGCGGTCCCCGCGCCGCCGTGGTGCACCGCGACCGCCACGTGCGGCAGCAGCAGGTCGTGCGGGACCTCGTCCACCACCAGGACGTCGTCCGAGGCGTCCGCCCGGCGGGCGAGGGCGCCCCAGCCGGTGGCCAGCACCGCGCGGTGCCCGCTGCGCCGCACCCCCTCGACGACGGTCCGGGTGAGCTCGTCCGGGTCCCGGGACACCATGCTGCCGAACCCCGCGTAGACCGGCGGCTCCCCCTCCGCGAGGAAGCGGGCCAGGTCCTCCGGCAGGGTGCGGCCGTCCTCCGGCGGCAGGTGCAGCGATCCCACGGGAGCGGCCCAGGCCGGCCAGTCCGCGGGGGCGGGCAGCAGGTGGCGGCTCCAGGCGTGCACCGCGCCGCCGGAGGCGATGCGCTCCGCCAGGGTCGGGACCGGGCCGCCCAGGGCGAGCTTCTCCGCACGCCAGCGGCGCAGCATCCCCCGGTAGGGCGCCTCCACCGCCGAGGCCAGCCGCCAGCTCGCCCGGTTCAGGGCGCCCGGCGGCCGGAAGGGCAGCAGCGGGGAGGCGAAGGCGGAGGTCGGCGTGTACAGCGGGATCGCCATCACCGGCACCGCGGGCACCCCCAGCCGGTCCGCCAGGTCGGCCGCCCCCAGCGCCTTGGGCGCGTGGACGACGGCGTCGCCGCCGGCCTGCGCCAGTGCGGCCACGTCGTCCAGCCAGGCGCGCATGGCCGGGCCGACCCGGCGCGCCGAGGTGAGGGCGGCCAGCGTTCCGCGGTGGGCGAGTTCGTCCTGGAGGTCGAACAGGCCGTCGTCCATCGGCACGAAGTCCACCCCGTACCGCCCGGCGAGCGCCGAGAAGCGGCCGGGGGCGGCGACCACCGCGCCGTGGCCCGCGCGGGCGAGCGCCAGGGCCAGGGCCACGAAGGGCTGGACGTCGCCCCTGCTCCCGGTGGTGACGATCAGCGCCCTCATCGCCGCCCCTCCTCCTGGAGCCGGTCCCACTCGTCCAGCAGGCCGGGGAAGCGGTCGGCCATGAACCCGTACATGTCCCGCATCAGCTCCAGCCGCTCGCGCCGGGCCGGGTCGTCGCCCACCGCCGCCAGCCCGCGTTCGGCCAGGGCCCGGAAGCGGTCGAACTCGGCCATCTTCGCGCGGAAGGCGCGCTGGAAGACGTCCCGGGTGAGCCGGTACCGGTCCCGGCGCTCGCCGGTGCGCCGGAACCGCTCCACCAGCCCGGCCTGCTCCAGCCTGCGCAGGGACACGCTCATGCTGCTCTTGGCCACGCCCAGGGCCTCGCAGAGCCGCGGGGCGTCGGCGTCCTCCTCGGGGGCGCTCAGCAGCCACCCCATGACGCGGCCCTCGGTCCGGCTGAGCCCCAGCCGCTCGTAGAACATCCCGGCCTCCTCGACGAAGGCCTCCGTGTCGTCCATCGCCACCCATTTCTTCGCTTTGTTCGGATCATTTCGAACAAAGCGAAGGGAGTCAAGGGGTCTCGGCCGCGCCGACCGCGCGCCCCGTCGGCCCCTGCCGGGGGCTGGCCTGCGCCCCGGTTCCGGGCTATTTTATTAACGGTACGGTACCGTTAATAAAAGGAGCGCCATGGACACCACGGACGTCCTCGTCGTCGGAGCGGGGCCCACCGGCCTCGCCACCGCCTGTTCCCTCCTCCTGCAGGGGGTGCGCGTGCGCGTCGTCGACCGGGCCGGGGGTCCCGCGACGACCTCGCGGGCCAACTTCCTGCACGCCCGGGGCTCGGAGGTGCTCGACCGGATCGGGGCCCTGGGCGACCTCCCGGAGAACTCCCTCCGGGCCCTGACCCTGACGGTCCACACCGGCGGAGTCCCGATGGCGACGGTGAGGTTCGGCGACCCGGGCCTGCGCACCAGTGCTCCGCCGATGATGCTCCCCCAGTCGCGGATCGAGTCGGCCCTGCGGGACCGGTTCGCCTCGCTCGGCGGCCGGATCCACTGGTCGCGCGGGCTCCGGGAGATGCGGCAGGACGGAACAGGGGTGACGGCGCACTTCGACGACGGGACCGAGGCCCGGGCCGCCTGGCTGGTCGGCTGCGACGGCGCGCACTCCACCACCCGCCGCCTGCTCGGCGTCCCCTTCCCCGGGGCCCCGGTCGAGGACACCTGGCTCCTCGTGGACGCCCACGTGGACTGGGACCTGGCGCCCACGGGCTCCTACGGGTGGCTGCACCGGGACGGCCTCTCCGGCGCCCTGCCGATGCGCGAGGAGGGGGGAGGCCTCGTGTGGCGGCTGATGCTCTACATGCCCGGCCTGGACCGCGAGCGCATCGACGGAGAGGAGGCGCTCGCCCTGCTGCGGAAGGAACTGCCCGAGCGGACGGGGATCTCCGGCGTCCGGGTCCTCGACACCGTCTGGACGTCGGTGTTCCGGATCCAGCGCCGCCTGGTGGACGACTACCGGCACGGCAGGGTGCTGCTGGCCGGGGACTCCGCCCACATCCATTCCCCCATGGGCGGACAGGGCATGCTGACCGGGCTGGGCGACGCGGAGAACCTCGCCTGGAAGCTGGCCCTGGCCGTGCGGGGCAGGGCCGGGACCGGGCTCCTGGACACCTACCGCGCCGAACGCCGCCCCCTGGCGGCGGAGGTCCTGCGCACGACCACGGCGAACACCCGGTTCCAGGTCGGCGGGGGACCGGTGGTCCGCATGCTCCGGGAACGGGTGATGCCGGGGATCATCGCGCTGCCCTCCGTGCAGCGGCGGGCCACCCTGCTGGCCTCGCAGCTGGGGGTGGGCTACCGCCGGGGGCCGCTGGGGGGCGGCGGCCCCCTCGCCCGTCGGCCGCGCCTCGGCGACCGGGTCCCCGACCTCCCCTGCGTGCGTGAAGATGGAACGCGCACGCGGCTGCACGCGGAACTGGGCGGGAGCTGGGTCCTGCTCTCGCCCGGGGCCGACGCCGACGCGAGAGCCGCGGCCGACGACCTGCTGGGCGCACGCACGACCCTGCTCGCCCCCGAGGGAAAGGGAACACGGGAGATGTCGCTGGTCCGACCGGACGGACACCTGGCCTGGAGGGGAACGGATGCGCGGCACCTGCGCATCCGGCTCGCCGCTCTGCTGCGGGGAGGGGCCGGGTGAGCACCCCCGCCCGCGGCCGCGGCCGCCCCCGTTCCCCCGAGGCCGACCGCGCCATCCTGGAGGCGGCCCTGGAGCTGTTCACCGAGGGCGGCGCGGAGGCGGCCAGCATGCAGGCCATCGCCGACCGGGCGGGGGTGGGCAAGCTGACCGTGTACCGGCGCTGGTCCGGCAAGGAGGAGCTGATCGCCCAGGCGATCGAGTCCGCCCGTGTCGACACCGCCGCCGCCGGGGACGGTCCTCTGCACGAGGTGGTCGAGCGCGCGCTGCCGGGGGCCGCGGCGACCCTGGCGGCCCCGGGCTTCCGGGCGCTGCTGGCCCAGACCCTGGGCACCGCGCAGACCCACCCCCTGATCATGCGCGCCTACTGGGAGAACCACGTCATGCCCCGCAGGCGGGCCACCCTGGCCCTCCTCGAGCGGGCCCGGGAGGCCGGCGAGCTGCCGCCGCACACCGACCTGGAGGTCGTGGTGGACATGGTGGTCGGCGCGGTGATCTACCGGGTGCTCCGCCCCGAACCCCTGGACGAGGCGGAGGCCGGGCGCTTCCTGCGGTCGCTGTACGTCCAGGCCGGCCTGCTGCCGCGGGAGTAGGCCGCGCCGGGTTCCGGACCGGCCCGCCGGACGGGTGCGCCGGCCGGCGCGGGGGCGGACGGCCGGACTCCGGTCCGCGGGGCGCGCTCCGCGGGGTGCCGGGCCGGTGCGGACCGGGGGCGGAATCGTGTTCGGTCGGTTTGTCCCAGGGGACGAACCCGGGGGCCCGGACATGGCCCAGGGGACAATCGTTGCTGGTCAAAGACTCAACGAGGTCTCAAAGTGGTGTTTTTCCGAGCGTGGGTGTTGTGACCTGGTGAACAAGGGGTGATGATCCCGGACTAGTGCACGTAAGAAGCGCGTAAGAGTCCTGTTGCGCGCCGTCAAGGAAGGAGGGTGGACTTGACACAGTCCATGCTCTGGTCGATCGGCACCTTCGTCGTCTACCTCATCGTCATGGTCGCCGTCGGCCTGTGGGCCTACCGGCGCACCGTCTCCCAGTCCGACTTCGTCCTGGGCGGCCGCCAGCTCAACAGCTGGGTCGCGGGCCTCAGCGCCAACGCCAGCGACTTCAGCGGCTGGCTGCTGCTGGGCCTGCCCGGCGCCATCTACGTCTCCGGCCTGGGCGAGGCCTGGATCGCCGTCGGCCTGGCGGCCGGCTTCGCCGGGAGCTGGATCGTCCTGGCCCCGCGCCTGCGCGTCTACACCCAGCGGGTGACCGACGCCCGGGTGGGCGGCGACTCCGACTCGCTGACCCTGTCCTCCTTCCTGGAGAACCGGTTCAACGACCCCACCCGCCTGCTGCGCGGTGTATCGGCCCTGCTGATCATCGTCTTCTACTTCTTCTACGTCGCCTCCGGCCTGGTGGCCATGTCGGCGCTGTTCGACCAGGTCTTCGGCCTGGACCCGGCCCCGGCGATCGCCATCGGCGTGGGCATCGTGGTGCTCTACACCGTCCTGGGCGGATTCCTGGCCGTCTCCTACACCGACGTCATCCAGGCCGCCATGATGTGGCTGGCCCTCATCGCGGTCCCGGTCCTGGCCATCACCGCCCTGGGCGGCTTCTCCGGCCTGGCCGAGGGGGTCGCCGCCAAGAGCGACGGCCTGCTCTCCGCCGTGGGCGGCACCTCCCTGGACGGCGAGATCGGGGCGTGGGTGCCCACCGAGGCCCTGGGCTGGGTCGTCATCGTCTCCGGTCTGGCCTGGGGTCTGGGCTACTTCGGCCAGCCCCACATCCTGGCCCGCTACATGGGCATCCGCTCGGTGAAGGACATCCCGGCCGCCGCCACCATCAGCGTCACCTGGGCGGTCACCGCGATGGCCCTGGCCGTCCTGGTCGGCTTCATCGGCATCGCCTACTTCGACACCCCGCTGGACACCCCCGAGCAGGTGTTCCCGCGCCTGATCGAGGCCCTGGCCCACCCGCTGGTCGCCGGGCTGCTGCTGGCCGCCATCCTGGCCGCGGTCATGAGCACCGCCGACTCCCAGCTGCTGGTGGCGTCCTCGGCCCTGACCGAGGACGGCTACCGGGCGTTCGTGAACCGCGACGCCGACCCCAGGACCCTGATGTGGATCAGCCGCGGCGCCGTCATCGCGGTGGCCCTGGCCGCCGCGGGCATCGCCCTGTGGGGGAACCAGTCGGTCATGGGCCTGGTCGGCTACGCCTGGGCCGGGTTCGGCGCCGGGTTCGGCCCGGTGCTGCTGCTCGCGGTGTTCTGGAAGCGGATGACCTGGGCGGGTGCGCTGGCGGGCATGGTCGCCGGCGCCGGCACCGCCATCCTGTGGGACATCCTGGACAAGGCCGTGTTCGGTACCGGCCTGTACGCGATGGTCCCGGCGGCGGTCCTGAGCTTCGCCGCGATCTTCGTGTTCAACGGCCTGGGCCGGGTCAGCGACCAGATGACCGCCGACTTCGACCGGGTCGACGCCGAGGTCCGCTCCGGTGAGGCCGGCGGCGCGACCGCGGCGGGCGCCAGGGCCTGAGACGGTCCGCTCCCGCGACGCGGGAGGCGACGGGACGGGGGCACCGGCCGCACCGCGGCCGGTGCCCCCGCCGTATGCCCCGCGGGCCCGGTGTCAGGCGCTCTCGATGCGCGCGAGGCCGCGCCGCACCGGCGGCCACCCGGCCGCCGCGGTCCAGAGCAGCCCGGCGAGCAGGCACCACCCCGCGTTCAGCGGCCCGGTGTCGTAGCCGGGCAGGGCCAGCGCCGCCCAGACCGGGGGCAGGACGGCCGCGGCCAGGTTCCACGGGAAGGGGGCGGCCCAGGCCAGGACGGGGCACAGGACCAGGACCGCCCCGGCGGCCTTGGCGACGACCAGCGCCTCCACGGTGTTCCCCGCGAACGCCGCCATGAGCGCCACCAGCAGCGGGGCCTGGAGGCAGGCCAGGAGGACGGCCGCCACCGGCAGGGGCCCTCCGCCCAGGTCCGGCCCGCTCAGCGGCAGCGCCACCAGCAGCCCGGCCAGGGACGCGGCGGCGGCCAGCGCCATCCGGTAGGCCAGGTAGGCGGGCACGGACACGGGGGAGACGCGCAGGACCAGCAGGACGCCGCTGTCGAGCTCCTGGGCCACCCGCAGCCCCTGGACCAGCCCGAACATCAGGGGCACGTGCAGCAGCACCAGCGCCGCGAGCACCGCCGGGGCGTGCGCCCGCAGGTCGAGCCCGAAGGTGTCGAGCACGAACCCGGACACCGGCGGGAACAGCAGCCGCAGGCCCAGCGCCAGCAGCGCGGGGGAGCAGAGCAGCAGCAGGAGCAGCGGGTCGCGGCCGGTGCCGAAGAGGTCCGCGCGGGCGAACCGGGCGATCGCCGGGGTCCGCCCCCGGCCGGCGGCCCGGAGCGGGTGCCGCCTCCCGCCGCGGGCGGGGCGGGTCCTCCCCGGCGGCGCCTCCGCCCCGGGGCGGACGAGGAAGGGGCCGAGCACCGCCCACCCCAGCGCGTACGCCAGGGCCGCGGGCGGCGGGGCGGCGCCCCCGGTCAGACCGGAGTGGACGAGCTCCGCCCCCGCCGTGGTGGGGACCGCGTACAGCAGCGGGTGCGCGAACACCCCGGACACGTGCAGCAGGGGGACGGCGATGAGCGGCGCGACCGTCGGCGGCAGCGAGAGGAGGAACCGCGGCAGGTCCGGGCTGCGCGCCCCGGCGGCCAGGCACGCCGCGGCCAGCAGGACGGAGGTGAGCGCCACCCCGCCCAGGACGGGTGCGAGCGCGGACGGCAGGTCGGCGGGCCGGTCCCGCAGCGCGGCCGCGGTCATGGGCAGGGCGATGAGCAGGGCCAGGGCGGTCAGCGTCGCGAGTCGGGCCGCCGCGCCCACGGCGGGGCGCAGCGGGCTCGCCTCCAGGGCCCACCGCGATCCCTCGACCCGTTCGAAGAGGAGCAGAAAAGCTCCGAAGAGCGCGCCGAAACCCGCGGTGTCCAGGAACAGCAGGTGGGCCGCCACCTCGTCGGCCGATGCGGCCGGGACGGCGAGCAGGGCCAGCGTCCACACGGCCGCGAGCGCGGCGGCGACGGTCGCGATGCCGTACCTCGCCTGGAGCCGCGCCTCCAGGGCGGTGGCGGCGAGCAGGCGGTTCACGGCCGCTCGGGCGGTGCGGACCGGGGCGCCCGGGGGTGTGCTCCCCCGGGTGTCCGGGGCGGTGGCGGTGGGCGGACGTCTCACAGCCGCTCCCGGGTGACCAGGGTGAAGACGTCGGCCAGCGACGCCTCCCGCGTGTGCAGGGTCTCCACCGCGCCCTCCCGCAGCAGCCCCAGGAGCTCTGCGTCGTCGGCCAGCGAGGCCACGGGCAGCTCCCGGACCTCCCCGCCGCGCAGCTCGGCGACCAGCCCCGGGCGCGCGTGGCGGAGCCTGAACCCGCGAGGGGTGTCGACGGCGGCGATCCGCCCGCGGACCACGAACGCCACCCGGTCGCACAGCAGGTCGGCGGTGACCATGTCGTGGGTCGTGAGGAACACCGCGCAGCCGCGGTCGGCCGCCGTGCGGACGATGTCGCGCACCAGGGCCGCCCGCACCGGGTCCTGCCCGGAGGTCGGCTCGTCCAGGAACAGCACGTCGGGCCGGTTGACCAGTGCCCGGGCCAGGTTGAGGCGCATGCGCATCCCCTTGGACAGCTCCGACAGGCGCCGGTCGGCGGCGTCGGCCAGGTCCACCGCGGCCAGCAGCGCGTCGGGGTCCTCGACCGGCCCCCGGTACAGGGACGCGAACGCCGCGAGGTTCTCCCGGGCGGTGAGCCTGCCGAACCCGGCGGGCAGCTCGAAGCCGACCCCCACCCGCTCGAAGTAGTCCCGCCCCCAGGAGCGCAGCGGTCGGCCCAGGACGTCCACCTCGCCCCCGTGGCGGCGCAGCATCCGGGTCAGCACCTTCTGCGCGGTGGACTTGCCGGCCCCGCTGGGTCCGAGGAACCCGAAGACCTCGCCCGGGCGGACGGAGAAGTCCATGCCGTCGACCGCAGGGGCTGCGGCGCCGGGGTAGCGGACGGTGAGGCCCTCGACGGTGATGGCGGCGCTCACGCGCCCGCCTCCTCGGCGGGAGCGCGGACCGGCAGGTCGCGCAGGGCCCGGAAGGCCCGGTCGACGAGGTCGGGCAGCTCGTCCTCCCCGTCGCCCTCCGCCCAGGCGGTGACGGCGGTGGAGAGCGCCGAGGCGCACGCGGCCGCGACGGCCCGCACCTCGACCCCGGCCTCCCCGCCCTCGGGGGTCAGTCCGCGCTCGAAGGCCGTGCCCGCCGAGGCTAGGTTCTCGCCGATGCGGGCGCGCAGGCCCGGAATCGACAGCAGCAGTCGCGTCCTGCCCAGCAGTTCCTCCCGCGCGTGCCCGTAGACCTGCCCGAGCCCGGCCATGGTGGCCCGGTGGACGCGTTCCACGAGGCCCTCCCCGGGCGGCCGGGCCCGGATCAGCTCCTCCAGCATCGGGTCGTAGTCGTCGTCGAGGACGACGTCCTCCTTGGTGGGGAAGCAGCGGAAGAACGTCATGTGCGAGACCCCCGCCTCGCGGGCGATCTGCGCGACCGTGGTGGCCTCGTAGCCCTGCTCGGCGAACAGCCGCAGGGCGGCCTTCTGGATGGCGGCGCGGTTGCGCTGCCGGACGCGCGTCCTGTGGTCCACGGTGTTCCCGCCCGTCGGTCCCGTTGAGTGTTAGTCACTAACATAAGGCGTCCGGAGGCGCCGCGCCACCCCGGTGCGCCGGCGACCGACGCGACGACGGCCGGGGGCGGCGCTCCGCCCCCGGCCGTCGTCGCGTGAGACCCGTTACAGGGTGATGCCCAGGGCCCAGGAGAACAGGGCGTACATCGCGCCCAGCACGAGGGCCAGGGCGATGAGGTTCAGCCACAGGCCGCCGCGGATCATCTCGCCGATCCGCACGTGGCCCGTGCCGAACACGATCGCGTTGGGCGGGGTCGCGACCGGGAGCATGAACGCCATGCTCGCGGCCAGGGCCACGGGCACCACCAGGGTGAGGACGTCCATGTCCATGCCCATCGCCACGCCGCCCAGGATCGGCAGGAACGTGGCGGCGGTCGCGGTGTTGCTGGTCAGCTCGGTCAGGAAGAGGACCAGTGCGGCGGCCACCAGGATCAGCACCCAGACGGGGACGCCGGCCAGCGCGGAGACCTGGCCGCCGATCCAGGCGCTCAGGCCGCTGGCGGTGAACTGCGCGGAGATCGCCAGGCCGCCGCCGAACAGCAGCAGCACGCCCCAGGGGAGCCTGACGGCGGTCTCCCAGTCGAGCAGGCGGGTGCCCTGCCGGTCCACCGGGACCAGGAAGAGCACGACGGCGACCGTCATCGCGATCCCGGCGTCGCTGATGTTCGCCAGCCAGGGCAGGGCTCCGCCGACGCTCTCGGTCCCGGCCAGGATCGGGATGAAGATCCAGGACAGGGCGGCCAGCGCGAAGACCAGCGAGACGCCCTTCTCGCCCCGGGACATGGATCCCATCCCGGCCAGCTCGGCGCGGATGGTCTCCTGGGCGCCCTCGACCCGCTTGGCCTGGGGCGGGAACACCTTGATGAGCACGAACCACGCCAGCAGCAGGAAGACCGCGGCCAGCGGGACCCCGGCGAGCATCCACTGCCCGAAGCCGATGGTGATGCCGTGGGTGTCGGAGAGGTAGCCGACCATCAGGACGTTGGGCGGCGTGCCGATGATGGTGGCGACCGAGCCGATGGAGGCGGCGTAGGCGATGCCGAGCATGAGCGCGGTGGCGAAGTTGGCGTCGGTGCGCCCCTTGCGGAACTGCGTGAGGACGGTGATCACGGACAGGCCCACGGGCAGCATCATCACGGCGGTGGCGGTGTTGCTCACCCACATGGTGATGAAGCCGGTGGCGAGCATGAAGCCGCCGATCAGGCCCGCGCTGTTGGACCCCACCTTGGAGACGATGGTCAGTGCGATCCGCTTGTGCAGGTCCCACTTCTGCATGGCCAGGGCGAGCATGAACCCGCCCATGAACAGGAAGATGGTGTCGGAGCCGTAGGAGGAGGCCACGTCCTTGATCGGCGTGCCCTCCAGCATCACGGGGAAGAGCACGAGCGGCAGCAGCGAGGTGACCGGAATGGGGATCGCCTCGGTCGCCCACCAGATGGCGATGAACGCGGTGACCGCCGCGACGGTGCGGCCGTTGGCCGAGACGACCGCCTCGTCCTCGCCCTCCACCAGGGGCAGCGGCATGTCCGGCATGAGCAGGTAGACGAGCAGGCCCACGAGGGGCCCGGCGATGAGGCCGATCACGCGGGCGCGGGTGAACACGCCCTCGGCGGTGGCGCCCGTGGCCGGTGCGCCGCCGTCCGTCTTCTGTTCGTTGGGGGAAGCCATGGGATTCCTTCGTTGTGCGGGATGGGGGACGCCGTCGTGGTCCGGACGCCTGTCGCCCGTCCGTTTCCGTCCGGTCACCACCGGATGTCCTGTGGGTGTCGTGTCCTTTTTGAAGGAGGTTGAGCACTTCAGCGGGGGTGTGTCCACTTCCCGCCGAAGAATTGAGGTTCTCCTGACATTCGGTGACGGAGCGCCGGATGGCCGGAACCCAGAGTGACGCGGGTCACTCGCCGGGGTGGATCGCCGTGGTGGGCCCCGGGCCCGGCCGGTCGACCGGGGTGCGGACGCCCCGTCGGCCCCGTGCGGGCGCCCCGGTTCGAAGGGTGGGCGCACGGGGCCTCCGGTGTCGGCGTCGGGGGCGGGCGGTGTCCCCGGGGCCGAAGCGCCGTGTTCCCTTTTTTGTTCGAGGCGTGTCTTAAAGTGTCCATTCGGTTCGCTTCGGTGGTCCGAAAAGGGGAATCTCCTTGTTCTGGTTGCGGGGTCCCATTCTTTCGATGAAACTGATGCCTGTGGCCTTCCGTGTCATTGGCGCACGGAGGGGTCTTTCCCGTGAAACGTGTATGAAACGAAGAGGAGTCGATGAAATGAGGGTTCTGTCCACCGCGCTCGCGCTGGCGTTGGCGGGTGTGTCCCTGGTGGCCGTCCCGGCCCACGCGGCGACCGGCGAGGTCGTCGTGTTCACCACCGAGTTCGAGGACCTGATGCGCTTCCCGGACCCCGCCTCGGGAAGCTGCACGGCTCTTCCCCCGACCGCTCACGTGCTGGTCAACCTCACCGACTCGGAGGTGAGCATGCACGCCGGGCGCGGATGCTTCGGCCCCGGCGTGGTGGTGGCCCCGGAGCGCGGCTGGCACGCCCCGCCCAGCGGGATGTTCAGTTTCTCGGTCGCCTGAGTTCTGGGATGAACACGGGCATTCATGGGCGAAAATCGCCCATCATAAGATGATGTTCTTTGTCGGATTTCCTGCCCTGGTTGTGGAACGGGGTGCCCCGGGATTCGGGCTCCGGGGAACCGTTCTCCTTCTTGACGCCTTTACCGGAAACGGTCCAGTCTGATCTTCCGTTCGGTGGTTCCGTGTTCCCACAGGGGGCGCGGAACGACGGGGACCGCGAACGGAAAGGTGCCTCCCTCCATGCTGCACTCCCTCATCGTCGGCCTGGGGAGATCGGGACGGGGCCTGCACGCGCCGTCGCTCGCCAAAGCGCGGGCGGCGGCCCGCGGGCTCTTCGTCCCGGGACCGGTGCTGGGGCACGACCCCCTCCGCCCGGGGGCCGAGGGGGTGACGGTGGTGGACTCCCTGGAGGAGGCCGCGCGCCGCCGGCCGCCCCGCCGCACCGTGGTCCACCTGTGCACCCCGCCGCACCTGAGGGCCGAACCCCTGGAGCGGCTGGCCCGGCTGGGCTACCGCATGGTCATCGTGGAGAAGCCGCTGGCCCTGGACCTGGCCGAACTGGCCGCCATCGCCCGGCTGCGCCGCCGCTGGGGCCTGCGCCTCACCGTGGCCACGCCGTGGACGGCCAGCGCGCTGAGCGAGCGGCTGCTGGCGGCCCGCCGCTCCGCGGCCTTCGGACGGCTGCGGGCCCTCACCGTCCTCCAGCACAAGCCGCGGTTCACCCGGACCCTGGAGTCCCCCGGGCACCCCACCGCCTTCGACATCGAGGTGCCCCACGCCCTGGCCGTCGCGGTCGCGCTCGCCGGGGACGCCGAGGTGGCCGCCGCCGGACTCGAGGACATGACCGTGGACGGCCTCCGCCTGCCCGGGCTGGGCGCCGCCCGCATGGACCTGGTGCACCACACCGGGGTGCTCACCCGCATCGAGTCGGACCTGACCGCGCCGCTGCGCGAGCGCCGCATCGTCCTCGAGTTCGACGAGGCCGTCCTCACCGGGCACTACCCGTGCAGCGACGCCGACCACACCGCGCAGCTCACCGTGGCGGTCCGCGGCCGCGGACCCGCCCGGACGGTCTTCACCGACGACGCCCTCACCGCGTTCCTGCACCGCTGCTACGCCCGCTACGCCACGCCCTGCCGCGACCTGGGCGACCTGCCCGTCCACGTGGAGGCCGTCCGCCTCCTGGCCGAGGCCAAGGACATGTGCTCCCCCCGGACCCCGGACACCGAGGAGGTGGAGAGTGCCGTCGGAGCCTGAACCGCCCCGCCCGGCCGGCATCGGCGACGAGGCCGCACCCGGCCTGGACGGCCAGCTGGCCGCCCTGCGCGCACTCGGCTGGGACCTGCTGGAACTGCGCACCCTGGACGGCGTGCCGGTGGCGGCCCTGCCCGAGGACGCGGTGGCGCGGGCGGCCGAGCGGATCCGGGCCGCCGGGGTGACGGTGGTCGCGGTCGCCGCCAAGATCGGCGACTGGTCCCGCCCCGCCACCGGCGACTTCGCCCTCGACCTGGCCGAACTCGACGCGCTGGCCCGGCGCTGCGCCGTCCTGGGCACCCGTACCGTGCGGATCATGTCCTATCCCTCCGGCGGCCTGGCCGAACCGGAGTGGGGGCGCACCGCCCGTGCGCGCGTGCGCGAACTCGCGCGGCGCGCCGAGGACGCCGGCCTGCTCCTGGTGCACGAGAACTGCGCCGGATGGGCGGGCGAGGACGCCGGGCGCGCCCTGGACCTGCTCGCACACGCCGACAGCCCGGCGCTGCGCCTGCTGTTCGACACCGGCAACGGGGTCGCCCACGGCTACGACGCCCCCGCCGTACTGCGCGAGCTCGCCGCCCACGTGGCGCACGTCCACGTCAAGGACGCGGTCCGCACCCCCGACGGCGGCACCGCCTACGTCCCGCCCGGCGAGGGGACCGCCGGGGTGGAGGAGTGCCTGCGGATCCTGGCCGCCCACGGGTACCGGGGAGCCCTGTCGATCGAACCCCACCTGCACCTGCGCCCCCACCTGGCGGCCCGCGGCACGGACCCCGGCCGGGGCGACCCGGCCGCGTTCGTGGAGTACGGGCGGCGCCTGGAGGACGCGGTCCGCCGGGTCTGGGCGGTGGAGGGGGCCCGATGACGCTCACCGAGGACGACGTCGCCCTGCTGCTGCGGCTGCTGGAGACGCCCACCGCCGGTCCGCTGGAGGTCGGCCGCGACGGCCCGCGCCCCCGGCTGCGCTCGGCCCAGGACGACTACGCCCGGGCCGCGGCGCCGGTCGGCTTCCGCACGGTGCACCACGCCCCCGCCGACCCCGCGGACCTGGACCTGCCCGGGGTGCCCGCCGCCGTGCGCGCGGCCGCCGCCGACCCCGGCTTCCTGGAGTGCCAGCCCAGCCTGGTACTGCGGCTGGGGCCCGACACCGTGCCGAGCGAGCGCACCGTCATGTTCAACGTGCACCTCGACACCGTCGCGGGCGGGCCGCCGGTCTCCCGCGAGGGGGACCTCGTCCGGGGCCGGGGAGCCATCGACGCCAAGGGCCCGGCGGTGGCGCTGCTGGCCGGGGTGCGCGCCGCCCGCGCGCGCTCGCCGCGCCTGGGCCGCGACACGGCGGTGCTCGTCCAGGCCGTCGCGGGGGAGGAGGGCGGCGCCATGGGGGTGCTGGGCACCCGGCCGCTGGTCGCCCGCGGACACACCGGCCGCCTCAACGTGTTCTGCGAGCCCACCTCCGGACGGTTCCTCACCCGCTCCACCGCCTCGATGACCGCCCGGGTGTCGGTGCGCGGCGACGACGCCATCGACGACCGCCCCCACACCGGGCACAACGCCACGGTCCTGCTGGGGTTCCTCGCCCACCGGATGGGCCGGGCCCTGGACCGGCACGCCCGCACCGGGGCGGTGTGCGTGGCCGGGCTGCACACCGGGACCCTGCACAACCGGGTGTACGGCACCGGCGACCTGCTGTTCAACCTCTCCTACGCCGACGCCGCGGCGGGCCGTGCCCTGGAGCGGGCGGTCGCCGGGGCGTTCGACACCGCCCTGGAGGAGTTCGCCGCCTCCTTCGCCGGCACCGCGCTGTTCTCCCGCACCGCCGCCGACGCCCGCCGCCTCACCCGCCTGGACTGGCCCAAGCGCGGGCTGCCGGTGCTGGACGACCGCGACCGGTGGGGCCACGAGCTGCTGCGCCGGGCCGGGGTGCCGCCCTGGCCCGCCGACGAGCCCGCCTTCACCTGCGACGCGATCTGGATGGCCGGGGTCCCCGACGCCTGCACGGTCGTGCTGGGCCCGGGGGACCTGGCCGCCGACGGGGCGCACGGCGACACCGAGCACGCCCGCCTGTCCGACCTCGACGGGTTCGCCGACACGGTGGCCCGTCTGCTGACCGCCTTCACCGACGAGACGAACGGGGACCAGTGACCACCCTCTCTCCCGAACCGCCCGGCTCCGCCCCTCCGCGGACCACGGTCCTGGCCGACCACGACTCCCTGCTGTCCTTCCTCACCGGCGTCTTCGCCGGCCGGGGCCTGCCGCCGGAGCGGGCCGCCGCCTCGGCGAGCGCCCTGTGCCACGGCGACCTCACCGGGATGGACTCCCACGGCGTCGCCAACCTGACCCGCCTCTACCTGCCCCTGCTCGACGAGGGGCGGGCCGACCCCCGCGCCGAGCCCCGGGTCGTCACCGACCTGGGGGCGGCCGTCCTGCTCGACTCCCGCCGGGCCCTCGGGCTGTGGGCGGCCTCGGAGGCGATGGACCTGGCCGCCGAACGCGCCGGCCGCCACGGGGTCGGGATGGTGGCGGTGCGCGGTGCCACCCACCTGGGCTGCGCCGGGTACCACGCGCTGCGGGCGGTCGAACGCGGCATGGTCGGCCTGGTCGCGAGCAACTGCGGCGGCCAGCGCATCGCCCGGCCGCCGGGCGGCGCCGCGGCCCTGCTGGGCACCAACCCTCTCAGCGCCGCGGCCCCCGCCGGGGAGCACCCGCCGTTCGTGCTGGACATGAGCACCACGGCCGCGCCCACCGGGCGCATCCGGCAGGCCGCCCGGGAGGGGCGGCCGGTGCCGGAGGGGCTGCTGTGCGACGACCGCGGCGCTCCGGTCACCGACCCGGCCGCGTTCGACGCCGGGCGGGCGCACCTGATGTGGCTGGGAGGAGAGACGGGCCGGTACAAGGGGTTCGGTCTCGGCCTGCTGGTGGAGGTGCTGTCCGCCGTGGTCTCCGGCGCCGGGCGCGGGCCCGCCCCGCAGGCCCTGGCCGGTGACGGCCGCCCCGCCGGGCGGGACGACGACATCGGCTTCCTCATGGTGGCCCTGGCCCCCGACGCGCTGCGCGAGGGCGCGCGCGGGGACGCCGAGGAGCTGTTCGGGACGGTGCTGGGCTGCCCGCCGGTCGACCCGGCCGCACCGGTGCGCTACCCCGGCTGGCACGAGTACCACCGGGCGCGGGAGCGCCGCGAGCGGGGCGTGCCCCTGTCCGCCGACCTGCACGCCGAGCTCGTACGGGTGGCGGACCAGGCCGGGCTGCCCGCCCCCGCGACCCGTGGGGAGAGCTGATGAGGATGTCGTGTGCGAGGTCGGCGGCATGCGCCGGACCGGTCGCTTCCCGGGTCTGTGGGGGAAGGCCGGTGGCGGTGCCGTGCCCGGGGGCGGTGGTGTGCGGCGAACGCATGCGGGTGGCGGAGGATGCGGGAGCGGACGCTCCCGCGATCCCGGGGGAGGGCCGATGAGGGCGCTGCGGGTGGGAGTCGTGGGACTGGGGGTGATCTCCCGGTTCCACCTGGAGGCGCTGGCGGCCTCCCCGGACTGGGACCTGGTCGCCGTGTGCGACCTGGACCCGGCCAGGGCCGCGGCCCCGCCGCCCGGTGCCGCCGGGTACACCGACCACGTCCGGATGCTGGAGCGGGAGCGGCCGGACGCGGTCGTGGTCACCGCGCCCAACGACGCGCACGCCCGGATCTGCGCGGACGCGCTCACGGCGGGGGCGGCGGTGTGCGCGGAGAAGCCGCTGGCCCTGGACCTCGCCGAGGGGGAGGCGCTGGCCGCCCTGGCGCGGGAGCGGGGGGTGCCGCTGTTCACGGCGTTCCACCGCCGCTACAACTCCGAGTTCGCCGCGCTGCGGGAGCGGATCGCCGGGCGGGCGGTGGCCGAGGTCACCGTGCGCTACCTGGAGCGGATCGAGGAGCACGCGGGCGACGACACGTGGTACCTGGATCCGGCCCGGTGCGGCGGCGGCTGTGTGGCCGACAACGGGCCCAACGCCTTCGACCTGGTGGAGGCCCTGCTGGGCCGGGCCGAGGTGGTCGGGGCGCGGGTGGAGCGGGACGGCGCGGGCGTCGACCGCCGGGCCGACGTCGCCCTGGCGGCCGGGGCCGCGCGGGCCCGGGTGCTGCTGGACTGGTCCCACCCCGGGGAGTGCAAGGACGTCGAGGTGCGCACCGCCGACGGGCGGGTGTGGACGGCCGACCTGCTGGCCGGGCGCCCCGCCTTCAAGGAGTCGCTGTGGCACGAGTACGAGGGCGTCGCCGCCGACTTCGCCGCCCGGGTGCGGCGGGGGCGGGTCGAGGACGGTGCCGGGGTGTCGGCGCTGCGGCTGGTCGCGGACGCCTACCGCGCGGCGGCCCGGGAAGAGCGGGTGGGCCGGTGAACCCGCGCGAGGACGGGGCCAAGCGGGAGGTGGCCGCCGCACTGGTCAAGGTGCTGGTGCACCGCAGGACCGACCGGGGCATGCGGCTGGAGCCCTTCGCCAGCCGCTGTGTGCGGGCGGGGGAGGTCCACGAGCTGGTCGCCACCGACCACACCGAGACCGCCGAGGGGGCGCGGATCGACCGGGTGGGCTTCCTCGGCTTCGCCGAGATCACCGCGGCCGGCGTCGTGGACCGAGGCGACGAGGTGTGGATCGGCCCGCGGCGGGTGGGCGTGGTACTGGGGTTCGACGCCTGCCACACGCCCAACCACTACAACGTGCTGATCCACGCCGACCCCGTGCCCACCGGCCGTGACCTGGGACTGCGCCCGGAGGAGCGCGTGGTCTTCCGGCAGGGGAGCGCGCGGGCCGTCGCCGAGCTCTTCTCCACACCCTTCGCAGAAAATGTCGAAGAATGTCCGATATAAAGTTTCGGAGATCCCGGGGATTTCCCTTGCCGGGGTTTTTCGAAAGCCGCTCGCGGGGTAATATGTAAAAGGGATCGGGCCAGTGCCCGGAAATCTTCTGGACGTCCTTTGGGATATTCCCCTTTCCTTTTCAATTCCTTTTTCAGGGAGAATTCATGAGTGTCGCCACCAAGGCCAGCGGTCGCCTCGAAGAGCGCTTCCACCTCTGGGACCACAACGGCAACGGCGTGATCGAGCGCTCGGACTTCGAGAAGGAGGTCCAGGGCATCCTCGACCGCTTCGGCGCCGACGCCTCCAGCCCTGGCGCGGCCGCTCTGCGGGCCGCCTACCTGGGCATGTTCGACCGGCTGGCGCAGGCCGCGGGCACCGACCGGATGGACAAGGAGGACTTCCTGCGGGCCGCCGAGGCCGAGATCGTCAGCCGGGGCAACGCCGGCTTCGCCGAGGTGCTCCAGCCCACCATCCAGGCGATCATGGGCATCGCCGACACCGACGGCGACGGCCAGATCAGCCCGGCCGAGCTGGAGCGGTGGTTCGCCGCCATCGGCCTGGGCCCCGACCAGGCCCGGACGGCCTTCGAGCAGATCGACACCGACGGCGACGGCGTCCTCAGCGTCGGAGAGCTGGTCGCCGCGGTGCGTGACTACCACCTCGGCAAGAACGACATCCCCCTCCTGGGCGTCTGACCCGCCCCCGCGGAGCCGACCCCTTCCCGGCCCGGCCGCACACGGGTGCGGCCGGGCCCCGCCACGGAACGGAGCACATGAAGTCGACACTCTCCTCCCCGGCTCTCAGAGAAAAGAGCGGGGGGAATTCCGTCATACCTTTTTTCGATCAGTCGGAAACGTTCAGAAGAACCTGGCCGCAGATCCGGGATAACTGCGTCCGGGTCCTGGACGACGGAAAGTTCTCGCACGGGTCGGCGGTCGCCGCGTTCGAGCGCGAACTGGAGCGGTACACCGGGGCCCGGCACGCCGTCGGCGTCAACTCCGGTACGGACGCCCTGGTCCTGCTGCTGCGCGCCGCCGGGCTGCGCCCCGGCGACGAGGTGATCGTCCCCGCCTACACCTTCGTCGCCACCGCCACCGCCGTCGTGCACGCCGGGGGAGTCCCCGTCTTCGCCGACATCGAGGAGCACGGGTACGGCATCGACCCCGACTCGGCGGCGGCCGCCGTCACCGGCCGCACGAGCATGGTGATGCCCGTCCACCTCTTCGACCGCCTCGCCGACATGGAGGGCGTGGACCGCCTCGCCCGGGCCCGCGGCCTCACGGTGGTGGAGGACAGCGCCGAGGCCGTCGGCATGCGCGCCGGCGGCACGCACGCCGGCCTGCTCGGCACCGGGGGAGTGCTCTCCTTCTTCCCCGCCAAGACCCTGGGGGCGGTCGGCGACGCCGGGGCCCTGCTCACCGACGACGACACCGTCGCCGAGACCGCCCGGATGCTGCGCCACCACGGCCGCTCCGGGCGCACCCTGGCGGCCTTCCCCGGCATCTCCAACCCGACCGTCGTCACCGGCTGCAACAGCAAGATGGACGACCTTCAGGCCGCCGTCCTCCTCACCAGGCTCACCCACCTGGACGCCGACATCGAACGCCGGGCCGCGCTGTCGCGGCGCTACGACGACCGGCTGCGCGGCCTGCCCGGGGTGCGCTCGGTCCCCGGGGACCTCCCCGTCCGGCCCGGTGAGAACCGGGTGGTCTACGTCCACCTCATCGAGGTGGACGACCGCGACGGCCTCGCCGCCCGCCTGGCGGCCGCGGGCATCGGGACCGAGGTCTACTACCCGCGCCCCCTGCACCTGCAGCCCTGCTTCTCCCACCTGGGGTACCGGCCCGGCGACCTGCCCCGGGCCGAGGCCGCGTGCCGCTCGGCCCTGGCCCTGCCGCTGTACCCCGACCTGTCCGAGGACGCCGTCGACCGGGTCTGCGACGAGATCGAGCGCCACTGCTCCGGGGGGTCCCGATGACCGCGACCGCCGAACGCGCCGCCATCCCGTTCTTCCCGCCCGACCTGTTCGAGGCCGACCGCGAGGCCCTGCTGGAGGCGCTGTACGAGGTCGGCACCGACCCCGAGCAGAAGTTCATCCTGGGACGGCGCACCGCCCGCTTCGAGGACGCGCTGCGGACCCGCCTGGGCTCCGCCGACGCCGTCGCCTGCTCCAGCGGGACCTCGGCGCTCACCCTGGTCCTGGCGGCCATGGGCGTCGGCCCCGGCGACGAGGTGATCGTCCCCGCCTTCGGCTGCGCCCCGCTGGCGAGTACCGTCCTGGCGCGCGGCGCGGTCCCGGTCTTCGCCGACATCGACCCGGTCACCCTCACCATGGACCCGGCCCGCGCCGAGGAGCTGGTCACCGACCGGACCCGCGTCCTGATGCCCGCGCACATGTTCTCCGTCATGGCCGACATGCCGCGCCTGCGCGACCTGGCCGCCCGGGCCGGGCTGCGGCTGGTCGAGGACTCCGCGCTCGCCCAGGGCGGCGTGCTCCGCGGCCGGCCCGCCGGGTGCTGGGGGGACGCCGGCGTGTACTCCTTCGTCCAGGTCAAGGTGTTCGGGATGCCCGGGGAGGGCGGGGCCGTCCTCACCGACGACGCCGAACTCGGCGGACGGGTGCGGATGCTGCGCAACCACGGCCAGGACGGCCGCAACCGGTTCCTGCACCACCACGTCGGCCACAACAGCCGCTTCGACGAGGTGATGGCCTCCTTCCAGCTGCACCGCCTGGCGGGCCTGGAGCAGCGCGTCGCCCGCCGCACCGCGATCTGCGACCACTACTCCGCGGCCTTCGCGGACCTCGCCGAGGCGGGGATCACCGCGCCCCCGGTGGGCGGCGACGGCCGCTTCCCCTACGTCTACACCCTGCTGTGCGAGGACCGGGACGGGCTGCGCGCCCACCTGGCGGCCGCGGGGGTGGACACCCACGTCTACTACCCGCGGATCCTGCCCGAGCAGCCGGCCTTCGCGCACTGCGCCCCCGCCCGCGCGGACTGGCCCCGGGCCCGCACCGCCGCGGGCCGCAACATCTCCCTGCCCCTGTACCCGCACCTGACCGACGCCCGCGTCGAGCACGTGGTCGACGCGGTCCGTGCGTTCGCCCATGGGAGGAAACAACGATGACCGACCACATGACGGCACCGCCCGCACCGGCCGCCCCGCTGGCGCCGCGCCCCACCGTCGGCACCTACGCCCGGCTGGCCAAGCTCGACATCGTCGACTACTACATCGGCCTGCCGCTGGTGTTCGCGATGACCCTGCCCCTGCTCGGCCCGCGCGCCGACACCCTCGGGTTCCTGCTGCTGGTGCTCCTGGCCGAGGTGGCCGTGGTGGCCGCCATGGTCGCCTTCGACGACGTCACCGGATACCGGGACGGCTCCGACGCCGCCAACTACGGCTCCGACGCCGCCCGCCGCCGCCTGGCCCGCAAGCCCCTGGTCGCCGGGACCCTCACCGAGGCGCAGGCGCTGCGCTTCGGCCGGGCGGCGACCGTCGCGAGCGTCGTCCTGTGGACGGCCGTGGTGGCGCTGGCCCCGCACCGGCCGCTGTGGGCCGTCATCGGCGCCGCGGTGTGCCTGGTCGCGTCGGTCCAGTACTCCTGGGGCCTCAAGCTCAGCTACCGGGGTTTCCAGGAGGTCTTCCTGGCCGGGCTGGGCATCGGCTGGATCCTGGTCCCCTACGGGCTGCTCGTCGGGCACGTCGACGGGTTCGTCATCGTCCAGGCGCTGATCTTCGGCGGCGGCCCGATGATCTTCGGCCTGTACTCCAACACCAACGACGCCGACGGCGACCGCTCCGCCGGGCGGATCACCGTCGCCGCGACGGTCTCCCGGCGCACCAACGCGGCGTTCATCATCGGGGTCACCGCGCTGGAGACCCTGCTCGTCACCGGCTCGCACCTGCTCGGCATCGCCCCCTGGTGGTTCCCCGCCGCCCTGCTGCCGGTCATCGCCCTGCGCCTCCACCAGCTCCACACCGCGTTCGTCGTCGGGGACATCCTGCGCGCCCGCCGCACGGCCATCCACACCCACCGGGCCACGGTCGTGCTCCTGCTCGCCGCCAACCTGGCCGCCCCCCTCCTGCCGGAGACGCTGTGGTGACCCGGGTCGACGTGGCCGTGGTGGGGGCGGGACCGGCCGGACTCGCCACCGCGCACCTGCTGGCCGGCGCCGGGCTCACCGTGCGGGTGCTGGAGGCCGCCGACGCCGTGGGCGGAAGGATGCGCACCCTGCGCACCGGCGGCCACCTCATCGACACCGGCGCGGAGATGATCCCCTCGGCCGACGCCTATCCGGCCACCTGGCGGCTCATCCGCGCCACCGGGCTGGACGCCGACCCCGGGGCGGTCCCCCCGGTCCGCGACGCCCTGTCGGTGTGGTGGAACGGCCGGGCCCGCCGCCACGCCGGCCGCCCCCTGGGGCTGCTCACCGGCATGGGGCTGTCCCCGCGCGCCCGGCTGGACCTGGTCCGCCTGCAACTGCGGCTGGGCCGGGCCGGGCTGGACCCCGAGCACCCCGAGCGTGCCGCGCCGGAGGAGAAGACCGTCGCCGACCTGCTGGGCTCCTACGACCCGCAGCTGGGCGAGCGCCTGCTGGGCCCGCTGGCCGCCGGGTTCTTCGGCTGGCCCCCGAGGGAGGCGGCCGCCGCGCCCTTCGCGGCCCACCTCGCCTCCTCCGGCAGCACCGCGACCTGGCGCACCTACCGCGACGGAATGGACACCCTCGCCCGGGCCCTGGCCGAGGGACTCGACGTGCGCACCGGCCACCCCGTCACCGGGGTGGCGCCCGGACCGGACGGCGTGCGCGTGGACTCGCCCCGGGGCGCGCTGCCCGCCCGGGCCGCGGTCCTGGCGGTGCCCGCCCCCGTCGCGGCCCGCCTCCACCCCGGGGCGCCCCCGGCCGAGCGGGCCTACCTGGCGGCCTGCGCGTACGCGCCCATGCTCCGGCTGTCCGTGCTGCTGGACGCGCCGCTGTCCCCGCGCGGGGCGCGCCGGGGCTTCGCCGTCCTGGTGCCCGGCGACCCGGTGCTGGGGGTGGTCACCGTCGACCACGCCAAGCACCCCGGCCGGGCACCCCGCGGCCGCGGGCTGATCTCCCTGATCACCCGCCCGGAGGCGACCGGCACCCTGCTGGACGCCCCCGACGCGGAGGTGGCCGACGCCCTGCTGCCCCGGGCCGAGCGGATCCTGCCGGGGCTGGGCGCACACGTGCGGGGGACGGTCGTGCACCGCTTCACGCACGGGCTGCCCCTGCCGGACTCCCGGGCGCTGGCCGCCCGGCCCGCCTTCACGGCCCGCCCTCCGGCGCCCGTCGACTACGCCGGGGACTGGACCTCGCTGCGCCCGTGCAGCGAGGGCGCGGTGGCGTCCGCGTTCACGGCCGCCGAGCGCACGGCGGCCTTCCTCACCGCCACCCGCGAACCCCTTCCGATCGAGGCATGATGCTACCGAGCAAACCCATCCACCTGGGCACCCTCTTCGACGACCTGGCCGCACGCCGCTCCACCACCGCGATCCGGCTGAGCCGGCCGCTGGACGCCGCCCCCGAGGCCGGCCTGGAACTCGACGTCCCCGGCGCCGCCGACCTGGTCCGCCGGTTCGCCGGATGGTTCGCCGAGGCCGGTGTGCGCCCGGGCGACCGGGTCGCCATCGCCAAGCGCAACCACTGGGACTACGTGCTGCTGTCCTGCGCCGCGGCCCGCCTGGGCGCCGTCCCCGCGTCACTGTCGGCCCACCTGTCGCCCCAGACCCTCGACACCCTGCTGCGCCGCCTGGGGCCGGCCCTGCTGGTCACCGACGCCGACCTGCTCCACACCGCCCGCGCGGCGGGCCGCGACCTCTCCGGCCGGGCCTCCCGCACCCTGGTCGTGGACGGTGCGGTGCCCGGGGTCCTGTCCCCGGCCGACGTCCGCGGCGGCACCGCGCCGCCGCCGCGCCGCCCGCACCTGGACGCACCGCTGGCGGTCATGCACACCTCCGGCACCACGGGCACCCCCAAACTGGTCGTGCACACCACCTGCACCCTCATGCGCAGGCTCGCCGGGTTCGAGGCGCACCGGTGGCCGGTCCTGGGCAGCCGCCGCGGCGACACCGTCGCCTCCTCGATCTCCTTCGCCCACGGCCGGGCCCTGGCCTGGACGGCGAGCGTGCTGTGGCTCTTCCCCGCGGCCGTCTCGGTGATCACCGCCCCGGACTGGGAGGAGGCCGGGCCCGCGCTGTACCGGCACCTGCCCACCACCCTGGAGGCCCAGCCCTCCACCCTGGCCCTCTGGCAGCGGCACCTGGAGGAGGAGGCACGGGCGTTCGCGCGGGTGCGGCTGTTCATCAGTACCTTCGACGCCGTCCACCCCTCCACCGTCCGCGCCTTCCTCCACGCCAGCGGGCGCCGCGCCCCCGTGTGGATGCAGGGCTGGGGGCAGAGCGAGACCGGGCCGCTGACCTTCCGGTTCTTCACCCGCCGCTCCCTGGCGCGCAGCCAGGGCGTCGACCCCACCACGCGCCACCTGGGACACCCCGTCCCGGGACGCACCCGCCTGCGCGCCGTCGACCCCCGCACCCTGCGCCCCCTCCCGCCGGGGGAGACCGGGCTCCTCTACTGCCGCACCGACGCGCTGTGCACCGGCTACGTCGGCGAGGAGGGGCGCTGGCGCGACAAGCTCATCGGCCCCTGGTGGAACACCGGCGACCTCGGCTCCATCGACCGCACCGGCGCGGTCCGGCTGGTGGACCGCGAGGTGGACGCCCTCACCCGGGGCGGCTGCCTGGAGATCGAGGACGTCGTCGACGAGCGCCTGCCCCAGGTGCTGGAGTGCGTCGTCCTGGGCGTCCCCGGCGGGCCGCCCGTCCCGGTCGTGGCCGTGGAGGACGGCGGGCTGGACCCCGGTGCCTGGAAGGAGGCGGTCGCCGACCTGCCGGAGATGGCCGAGCCGGTGGTCGTGGGCTGGGACGACCTGCCGCGCACCGGCACCGGCAAGGTCCGGCGGCCGGCGCTGCGCGAGCGCCTGGGCCTGCCCCGCACCGACGCGGGGACGGGGCGGTGGACGTGAGCGCGACGGCCGCCCCGCCGGCGGCCGCGGTCCTGCCGCTGGCCGGAACCGCGGTGCGGGGGTCGGGCGACACCACGGCGCTGCGCGTCGCGCTCTCGCGGCTGCGGGCGATGGGCTGCACGGTCGAACGCGCCGACGGCGGAGCCCCCGGTGCCGGCCGGATCGACCTGGCGGGCACCGGCGGCGCGGGCTGCGACCTCGCCTGGTCGGCCCCCGGCGCGGCCCTGTCCGGCGAGCGCGACGTCCAGGCCGCCTGCGGCCTGGCCCACCTGCACGGAAGGGCCAGGGGCGGCCCCCGGTTCCTGGCCGTGGACTACGCGTCGGTGTGCGCCGGAGTGCTGGCCGCCCAGGCGGTCGCGGCGGCCGCCCTGGTCCTGGAGCGCGGCGGCCCCCCGCTGCGGGCGTCGGTGTCGGTGGCCGGAGCCGCACTGCTCGCGGTCGCCCCCTACGCCGCCGCGGCCACCGCCGACGGGGGGCGCACACCCGCCCCCGGTCCGGGGGAGCCGCCCCCGTTCCGCTCCGCCGACGGGGTCCGTTTCGAGCTGGAGACCCTGGACCCGGAGGCGTGGCTGCGCTTCTGGGACGCCCTGGGCGCGCCCAGGGAGGCGGTCGCCGCCGGGTGGGCCCCGTTCCAGCGCCGCTTCGCCACCGCGGTGTGCCCGCTGCCCGCCGCCCTGGCCGCGACCCTGGAGGCGCTGCCGTTCGCCTCCGTCCGCGACACCGCCCGGGAGTGCGGGCTGGGCGCGGTCCCCCTGCGGCCGCCGCAGGACGTGGCGGAGCAGGGGCCGCGCTCGCACTGGCGGCTGCGCGGCACCGCGCCCGCGGCGGCCCTGCCGGCCCCGCCGCCCGGACAGGAGGGGCCGCTGGCCGGGCTGCAGGTGGTGGAGGCCACCAACCGGGTCCAGGGGCCGCTGGCCGGACTGCTGCTCACGCTGCTGGGCGCCGACACCGTACGCGTCGAACCGCCCGGCGGCGACCCGATGCGCGGTGTCCCGCCCCTGGCGGGCGGGCTCTCGGCCCGCTTCACCGCCCTCAACCGGGGCAAGGGGGCGGTCGAACACGACCTCAGGACCGCCGCCGGCCGCCGGGCCGCCGCCGACATGGCCGCCACCGGGCACGTGTTCCTCCACAACTGGCCGCCCGGCCGGGCCGAGCGGTTCGGCCTGGGCGCCAAGGACCTCACCGCCCGCGCGCCCGGCCTGGTGCACGTCCACGCCGACGGGTGGGCCGGGGAGGAACCCCACCCCGGGGCCCCCGCCACCGACTTCCCGGTCCAGGCCCACGGCGGGATCGCCCACCTGCTGGCCGACGGCGCCGAACCCGCGCCGTCCCTGATCACCCTCACCGACGTGCTCGGCGGGCTGCTCGCCGCGGAGGCCGCCCTGGTCGGGCTGCTGCTGCGCGCCCGCGCGGGCACCGGGGCGGTCGCCCGCACCGCGCTCGTCGACGCCGCCCGGCTGCTGCGCGCGGCCGGACGGGGCTCCGCCCACCGGCCGGGTCCCGGCACCCCCGGGTCCGCGGACCCGGCGTCCGCCGCCGCGGCCTTCCCGGAGGCCTTCACGACGGTCCACGGGGTCGCCCTGCCCCGCGCCCCGTGGACGTTCACCCCCGCCCACCGGGAGGCCGCCCGATGACCTGGACCTCCTCGGCCGGACTGGAGCTGGCCGACCTCGTCCCGGCGGCCCTGCGCGCCCGCTGGGTCCGGGACGGCCTGTGCCCGGGACGGGACCTGTACACCCTGTTCCTGGAGCGGGTGCGCCGGGCCCCGCACCGCGAGGCGGTCGTGGACGCGCGGGGGAGCCTGGACCGCGCCGGACTGGCCGCGCGGACCGGCCGGGCCGCCGCACTCCTGCGGGCCCGGGGGTGCGGCGAGCGCGACGTCATCGGGATCCTGCTGCCCGACGGCCGCGACGCGCTCGCCGTCGAACTCGCCGCCGCGGCGCTGGGGGCCGTCTCCCTGCCCGTCCCGCACGGCCGCTCCCGCGCCGACGTCTCCTCCCTGCTGACCCGGTCCCGGGCCGCCGTCGTGGTCACCGACCGCGGCGACGCCGAAGGCGCACCCGTACTGCGCCTGGAGGCCGGGACCCTGGACCCGGACGGCCCGTTCGCCGACGCGGGCGTCCCCGACCCGGCGGCCCCCGACGCGGACTCGCCCGCCCGCATCCTCGTCTCCTCGGGCTCGGAGGGCGCACCGGCCATGGTCGCCTACGGCCACAACGCCATGGCCGGGGGACGGGGCGCCTACGCCCGGGCGGTCCTGGGAGACGATCCGGTCCGCCTGCTGATCCCGGTCCCCCTGGCCTCCTCCTTCGGCTCCCTGGGCCTGGTGGCCCTGATCCGGCTCGGCGCCGCACTGATCGTCCCGGGCCCGTTCGACCCGGCGCGGGTGCTGCGCCTCGCGGAGCGGCACCGGGCCACCCACCTGGCCGGCGTCCCCACCATGCTCCGGCGCGCCGCCCTGTCCGACCAGGAGGCCGACACCTCCTCGCTGCGGGCCCTGGTGGCCAGCGGCGCACCCCTGCACCGCGAGGTCCGCGACCTGTGCGAGCGCCGCTTCGGGCGCCCCGTCGTCAACGTCTACGGGTCCACCGACGGCGTCAACTGCCACACCGCGCGCGACCCCGCCGCCTGGGAGCCCGGGACGGCCGGACGCCCCGACCCGGCGGTCTGCGAGATCCGGATCCACGACCCCCGGGGACGGCCGCTGCCGCCGGGGGAGACCGGGGAGATCGTCGCCCGGGGGCCGATGACCCCCCTGTGCCACGTCGCGGACCCCGGCCTCGACGCGCGCGGGCGCGCCCCCGGCGGATGGGTGCGCACCGGGGACCTGGGCCGGATCGGGGCCGACGGAACGCTGCGGGTGGTGGACCGGCTGCGCCGCACCGTCATCCGCGGCGGCGTCACCCTCTTCCCCGCCGAGGTGGAGCGCGCCCTGGCCGCCCACCCCGCCCTGGCGGAGGCCCAGTGCGTGCCCGTTCCCGACCCCGACCTGGGCGAGCGCGTCTGCGCCTGCGTCTGCCCGCTGCCCGGGGTGGAGCCGCCCTCCGCCCGCGAGCTGATCTCCCACCTGCGCGACGGGCACGGCGTGGACGTGCGCGCCCTGCCCGAGCACGTGGTGTTCCTGCCCGCGCTGCCGCTGGGCCCCACCGGGAAGGTGTGCACCGCCACCCTGACCCGGCTGGCGGCCGAAGCGGTCAGCGGCCGACCGACCGTACTTTCAGGAGGCCCGCGATGACGGAGACCGCCACCGCCGAACCCGGCTATGTGTTCGACAACCACAACGAGAACGCCGGGGACCAGCACCGCTTCCTGGCCGCCGCCTACGACCCGCTGACGACCTCCAGACTGGCCGCGACCGGGGTCGGGCCGGGCTGGCACTGCCTGGAGGTGGGCGCGGGCGGCGGCAGCGTCGCCCACTGGCTGGCAGCCCGGGTCGCCCCGGGCGGCTCGGTGACCGCCACCGACGTCAAACCCGACCACATCGCCCCCGCCCCGGGCCTGGAGGTGCTGCGTCACGACATCACCCGCGACCCGCTGCCCGAGGCCGCCTTCGACCTCGTCCACTCGCGGCTGGTCCTGCTCCACCTGCCCGAGCGCATCCGGGTACTGGACCGGCTGGTGCGCGCCCTCAAGCCGGGCGGAGTCCTCCAGCTGGACGAGTTCGACATCACCTACGGCCCGTCCCTGCTCATGCCCGACACCGCGGCCCGCGAGCTGTACGAGCGGTTCCTGGAGGCCAAGACCAGGCTGATGGCCCGGGCCGGGGCCGACCCGGCGTGGGGGCGCAACGCCGCCGAGGCGATGCACCGGGCCGGGCTGGTGGAGGTGGACCCGCTGCCGCACCTGGAGCAGTGGCACGCGGGTTCCCCCGGCGTCCACCTCATCTCCCACCACACCCGCCACCTGCGGGACGCGTTCGTGCGGGAGGGGATGACCGACGGGGACCTGGCCCGGGTGCGGGACCTGCTGGCCGACCCCCGGTTCCGCGCCTCCTCCTGCGCGGTCTACTCCGTCCAGGGACGCAAACCCCTGTGACATGCCGGGGCGGCCCCGCGGGGCCGCCCCGTCCGGCGTCCGGCCGACGGGGCCCGGTGCCCCGGGCGGGCGTTCGCGTCCGGGCTCCCCGGGGCCGCGCGCCGCCGTCCGGTGCGGCGCTCCCCGCCGTCAGCGCACCGGCGGGGTCATGCCGGTGCCGATCCCCAGGCGGTTGTAGAGGTTGGCGAGGCCGACGGCGGTGATGAGGGCGACCATCTCCCGCTCCGACAGGTGCGCGGCGGCCGCGGCGTAGACGTCGTCCGGCAGGCCGTGCCCGTCGAGCCGGGTGAGGGCGTCCACGACCTCCAGGGCGGCGCGCTCCACCTCGGTGAAGTGTCCCCCCGCCTCGCGCCAGGCCGCCACCAGGGCGACGCGCTGCGGGGAGGCGCCAGCCTCCAGGGCCTCGCGGGTGTGCAGGTCGACGCAGAACGCGCATCCGTTGACCAGGGACGTGCGGAGCTTGACCAGGGTGTGCAGCCCGCCGTCGAGGGCCCCGTCCAGGACCGTGCCGAGGCGGACCAGTTCGGTGTAGGCGTCGGGGAGGTGGTGCGCCATCTGCGCGCGGGCGGTGCCCATGGGATTCCTCGTGTCTCTCTGGGGGCCATCGGCGCAGGGGCCGCCGGACAAGGGAAAACTACCAAGGGTCACGGTGTCGCCGCGCGGGGTTTCCGAATGGTCGTTTTCCTGGTGTCCGGTCCGCCTGTGTCCTCCGGGGAGCGCGCTCCGCCCGCGGCGGCGCCCTCCCGGATGCGGCGGGCGGCGCCGAGCCGATCCGTTGCGCCCCGGCCCCGCCGCCGCTCAGGCGGGCACGTCGCGGCGGCGCAGCGCCCACGCCCCCAGTGCGCACAGCGCCACGGCCAGGGCGGCCATCAGCAGCGGGGCCGCCTCCGAGGACCGGTAGTAGGGGTTGACGTGGGCGAAGGGGGAGAGGAGCAGGAACAGGACCTCGGGCACCGCCCCGGTCTTCACCGCGATCTCCACCAGGATCCCCACGGCCAGCGCCGCCCAGCCCACCGCGGCGCACAGGCGCGGAACCGCACCGAAGGCGAGGAAGGCGATGGCGACGACCACCCAGACCGCCGGGACCAGAGACAGGGTCAGGCCGGTGAACCGGAGGACGCCGGCGGCCGTGCCCCCGCCGCCCAGGACCGAGCCCGCCCCGACCGCGGCGCCCAGGGCCGCGAGCAGCACCACGGGGCCCAGGAACGCCACCGCCAGGTGCGACAGGGCCCAGCGCACGCGCCCCACCGGCGCCGACAGCAGCAGCTCACCGGTCCCGGCCGCCTCCTCCCGGCGTACGCGCAGCAGGGAGAGCACGGCCTGGGCGGCGATCGGGAACACGAACACGAAGACGACGTAGACGAAGAAGGCGTCCTCGGGCGCCACGTTCATCGCGCCGGCCATCGCGCGCACCCACGGGGAGTCGGCGTACTCCGCCATGGCGCCCGCGCCCACGCCGCCCATCGCCAGGCCCGTCAGAGCGACCGCCCCCGCCCACAGGGCCAGGGAGGTCCGCTCCGCGCGCAGCGCCAGGGCGAACGGCGACCGCAGGGAGCGCGGCGCCCGGGCGGGGCCGCCGCGCGGCGGGAACAGCCCCGAGCCCAGGTCGCGGCGGTCGGCCAGGGCGAACGCCACGGCCACCGCCACCGCGGTCCATGCCGCCACCGGGAGCAGGGCCCACCAATGCTCCCCGGCGAAGGGGCGCACGTTCTCCAGCCATCCGTTGGGCACCGCCCAGGTCACCCACAGGGCCGTGTCCCCGGCCATCGCCCCCAGCCCCCGCACCAGGTGCAGGAGGTAGAAGGCCCCGAAGGCCGCCCCGAACGCGGTCCCGGTGCGCGTGGTGAACTGGACGGCGACGGCCGCCAGCCCCGCTCCCGTCCACACGGCCGCACCGGTCACCGCGCCCAGCGCCACCGACCCCGCGGCGGGCGCGCCGGCCGCGACCAGGCCGGCGGCGATGACGGCGCCGATCAGCAGCCCGGTGCCCAGGGCCACGGCCAGCGCGGCCGACAGGTCCGCGTGCCGGCCCAGGGGGAGCCCGCCGAGCATCTCGCGCCTGCCGGAGCCCTCCTCCCCGCGGGTGGCGCGCACGACCACCAGCACCGCTCCCAGCGCGGCGCACAGGGTCCCGGCCGCGAACGCCTGCTGGGCGGCCAGCGCCTCGGCGGTGTCCGCGAACGCCCGGCTCTGGAACAGCACGAACATGGGGATCTGCCGGAGCTGCTCCCAGCGCTCCGCCCGGTCGGCCGCGGTCGGGTAGGTGGTCCCGGCAGCGGCCACGCCGCCCAGGACGATGCCGACCGTGCACAGCGACCACACGGCGACCAGGACGCGGTCCCGGCGCAGGACCGCGCGGGCCAGGAGCCCGCCGCCCAGGAGGCGTCCGCCGCGGGGGCGGACGGCGGTGCCCGTCATCGCGCGCCTCCCGCGGTGACGTCGTAGTGGCGCAGGAACAACTCCTCCAGGGACGGCGGCCGCGCGGTGAGGTCGCGCACCCCCAGCGCGGCCAGGCGGGCGCACAGGTCCGTCAGCGCCCCGGGTTCGACGTGCAGGCGGACGCGGTCCCCGTCCACCTGCGGCTCGTGGACGCCGGGCAGCTCCGCCAGCCCGGCGGGAGGCGAGGCGAGGACGGCGGTGACGGTGATGCGCGACAGGTGGCGCAGCTCGTCCAGGGCGCCGGACTCCACGGTGCGTCCGGCGCGAACGATCGAGACCCGGTCGCAGAGCGCCTCCACCTCCGACAGGATGTGGCTGGAGAGCAGGACGGTGCGGCCCCGGTCGCGCTCCTCGGCGACGGTGCGGCGGAACACCTCCTCCATGAGCGGGTCCAGCCCGGAGGTGGGCTCGTCCAGCACGAGGAGTTCGGTGTCGGCGGCCAGCGCGGCCACCAGGGCGACCTTCTGCCGGTTGCCCTTGGAGTAGGCGCGGCCCCTGACCCGGGTGTCCAGCGCGAAGCGGTCCACGAGTTCGGCGAGCCTGCGCTCGTCGGTGCCGCCGCGCATGCGGCCGAGCAGGTCCAGGGTCTCGCCGCCGGTCAGGCCGGGCCACAGGGCGACGTCGCCGGGGACGTAGGCCAGGCGGCGGTGCAGGTCGGCCGCGTCGTGCCAGGGGTCGCCGCCGAGCAGTTCGGCGGTGCCCGCGTCGGCGCGGGTCAGTCCGAGCAGGACGCGCAGGGCGGTGCTCTTGCCGGCCCCGTTGGGGCCGAGCAGGCCGTGGACCTCGCCGGTGCGCACGGCCAGGTCGAGGCCGTCCAGGGCGGTGGTGCGGCCGAAGCGCTTGACGAGACCGCTGACGCGGACCGCCTCGGTGGTCGTCATTCCTCTTCCTCTCGGGGGGTGGTGAGGGCGTCGGAGATCGGTCGGCCCCGCTCGCCGGACAGGAACGCGACCGTGGCCGTGTAGACCCCGACCATGGCGGCGGCGAGCCGCGGGGTGTGGGCGGGATCGAGCGGGTCGACGCCCATCCGGCGGTGCAGGTGGGTGTGCAGGGTGAGGGTGGACAACTGCATCGCCCCCATGACGGCGGCGGTGTCGCGGGTCGTCCCGGCACCGGGCGGGTAGCGCTCGGGGTCCTGTTCGCTCAGGAACCGCTCGGCCAGTTCGGCGCCGGCGTCGAAGAGCTCGGCGGCCGCGGGGGAGCCCTCCACCAGGGCGCGGGCCAGGTACCGCGTGCTCGAACCGCTCGCACGGTGCATCGAGTCCGTGAACCCCGGGGCGGCGGTGTCCTCCTCCAGCGCGCGGCGGGCCTGCTCCAGCAGGGTGCCGATGGCGTATTCGTCGCAGGCCTCGCGCAGTCCCTCCTTGGAACCGAAGTGGTGGCGGATGAGTCCGGTGGAGACTCCCGCGGCGGCGGCGATGAGCTGCACGGTGGCGCCCTTGGTCCCGCGTGCGGCGAAGACCTCCAGCGCGGCGTCGCGGATGCGCGCCCGGCCGGTGAGGTCTTCGACGGGTCGTTCCGTTTCCATGACCCGATGCTACATGTTCGTGTAGTCGACTACACGAACATGTAGCGCTAAGAGGTCGCCAAGACGGCTTGAAAACAAATATCCAAACTGTTTCTATGTTTTCAACAGCCGATCGACCGAAGGGAAGAACCCCCCGTGGACCTCGTCACCGACTTCCTCGCCTGGGCCTGGCCGCGCCACCTCAACCCGCTGAGCTGGTACATCCGGCCGCTCTTCTTCCTGCCCATGGCGTACTTCTGCTGGACCCGCCGGCCGGTGGCCCTGGCCGTCACCATCGCCGCCCTGCTGTCGAGCTTCTTCTGGTTCCCGGAACCGGAGACCGTAGACCCCGCCATGGCCGGTGTCCTGGAGATGGAGGAGCGGCTGTTCGCCGACCCCACCTGGGTCACCTGGGTCAGCCTGGCGATGATCCCCCTGCTGCTCGGCTCCCTGTGCGCGGCGTTCTGGTACCGCTCCCTGGGCTGGGGGCTGGTCGTCATCAACGGCGGCCTGGCCGCCAAGATCGCCTGGACCGTCGCCAACTCCGGCACCGACGGCCTGGCCACCCTGCTGCCCCTGGGATCGGGCATGGTGATCATGACCGCCGTCGTCGTCCTGGTCGCCCGCCGCCGCGGCCTGCCCCTGTCCCTGACGGGCGGGCGCGCGGACGGACGCACCCGGGAGGGGCGGTCCGAGACGGCCGCCCCGTGACGGGGCGCACCACCCTGGAGGAGAGGACACACATGCCACCGGCGTTCACCGAGCAGGAGAAGAGCCGCATCACCGGCCTGCTGATGGAGGCGGGGGCCGACCTGTTCACCGCGCGCGGCCTGCGCAAGACCTCGCTGGAGGACCTGGTCGCCCCCGCCGGAATCGCCAAGAGCAGCTTCTACGTGTTCTTCCGCTCCAAGGAGGACCTCTACCTGGAGCTGATGCTGGGCCGGATGGCCGACGTCAAGAAGCGCGTCATCGACGAGGCCCTGGCCTCCGCCGGCGACACCGAGGAGGCCCTGCGCCGCTTCCTGCGCGCCGCCCTGGAGGTCCTGGACACCGACCCCCTGTACCGGCGGCTGATGACCCACCCCGAGGAGATGGACGCGGTCCTGCGCCGGGCCGACGCCGCACGGCTGATCGCCTTCCCCGACAACCCGGCCAACGGGCTGGCCGCCTTCGTCGCCGCGGCGCTGGAACGGGGCGACCTGGTCCCCGCCTCCCCCGCGGCCGTGGTGGGGGTCCTCCAGGTCGTCATGCTCGTGCCCCTGAACGCCGACCGGCTGGCCGACCCCTCCGCCTACGACCAGACCATCGACCTGCTCATCGACGTCATCGCACGCGGCCTCGCCGCACGGAAGGAATGAACGTGCACGCCCTCCTGCTCACCCACGGCACCCGAGGCGACGTCCAGCCGTTCCTGGCCCTGGCCCTGGCGCTCTCCGCCGCCGGGCACACCGCCACGGTCGCCGGACCCGAGTCCTACGCCCCGCTCGCCCGCGGGCACGGGGTGGCCTACCACCCCGTCGACGACGGCCCCAACGCCCTCATGGACGACCCCGGCATGGCGGGTATCCGCGAGACCGGCCTGCGCGGGCTGCGCGGAGCCGTGCACACCGTCACCCTGCTGCGGGAGATCACCCCGCGCATGCGCCGGGTCTACACCGACATGGCCGCCGCCGCCGACACGGACGCCGACATCGTCGTCCACATCCCCGGCATGCCGGGCGGGCACATCGCCGAACGCCTGGGCGTGCCCGCCGTCCCCGTGGCGCTGCAACCCTCCTGGGTCCCCACCGGCGCCTTCCCCGCCCCCGGCGTGCCCTGGCCGGGGTGGGTGCCCGCCCGCTTCAACCGGTCGAGCTTCCGGCTGGCGGAGATGGCCCTGCGCGGCCAGCGCAAGGTCGCCGACGACCTGCGCCGGAACCTGGGACTGGCGTCCCGGCCCGGCGCACACGACCCGCTGCGGCGCCCCGACGGGGCCCCCGCCACCGTGGTCCACGCCTTCAGCCGCCACCTGGTGCCCGCCGACGCCGGGTACCCCCCGCAGGTGCGCACCACCGGCTTCTGGTTCGTCCCCGGGGACGGGGGAGAGACTCTGCCCGACCGCCTGGAGGAGTTCCTGGCCGCGGGGGAGCCGCCGGTGTTCATCGGGTTCAGCAGCCTGCCCACCGCGGACCCGGCCGCCACCGGGCGGCTGGTCGCCGCGGCCGTCCGGCGGGCGGGGGCCCGGGCGGTCGTCGCCTCCGGCCGCGGCGGCGTCACCGCCGTCGACGGCGAGGACGTCATGGTCGTCGACCAGGTCCCGCACGGCCTGCTCTTCCCGCGCTGCTCGGCCCTGGTCCACCACGCCGGGGCCGGGACGACCGGCGCCGCGCTCGCCTCGGGCCGCCCCCAGGTCGCCTGCCCCTTCTGGGGCGACCAGCCCTTCTGGGCCGAGCGCGTCCACGCCGCCGGGGCCGCCCCCGCCCCGCTGAACGGCCGCCGCCTGACCGAGGACGCCCTGGCGGGCGCCCTGGACCGGGCGCTCAACGGCCCGGAGATCGTCGCGCGCGCCGCCGAGCTGGGCGAGCTGGTCCGCGCCGAGGACGGGGCCGCGGAGACGGTGCGGATCATGGAGGAGGTCCTGGAACGCGAGGGCGTCGGCTGACCGGCGCCGCTCACCCGGCGGGCGGGCCGTCCTGTGCCGCGGTGCGCAGCACCAGGCGCATGGTCAGCCCGCCCCCGGGTGTGGAGTCGGGGCACAGCGACCAGCCCATCGCCTCGGCGAACCCCTGGGAGAGCGCCAGCCCCAGCCCCAGCCCCGACTCGTTGTCGGTGTCCCCCAACCGCTGGAAGGGCACGAACATCCGCTCGCGGTCCTCCTCCGGGATGCCCGGCCCGTGGTCGACGACCAGCACCTCCACGGTGTCGCCGTTCCAGGCGGCCGACACCGCGGGCGGCCGCCCGTCGGGGCTGAACCGCAGCGCGTTGCCGATGACGTTGGCCAGGATCCGGTCCAGCAGCCCGGGGTCGGCCCGTACGTCGGGCAGCCCCTCCGGCACCGCCACCCGGACCCCCTCCGCGTGCCCGCCCAGCTGCTCCAGCGCGGTGAGCACCGATCCGCGCAGGGAGAGCGGCTGCGGGCTCGCCCCCAGCACCCCCGCCTGGAGGCGGCTCATGTCCAGCAGGTCGGTCACGAGCCGGGTGAGGCGGTCCAGGGACTCGTCGGCCATCGCCAGCAGGCCGTCCCGGTCCTCCTCGCTGAAGCTCACCTCCCGGCTGCGCAGGCTGGTGACGGACGCCTTGGCCGAGGCCAGCGGGGCGCGCAGGTCGTGGCTGACCGCCGACAGCAGGGCCGTGCGCATCCGGTCCGCCTCGGCCAGCGGCCTGGCCGCGGCGGCCTCCCGGGCCAGCCGCTCCTGGCGCAGGGCGACGGCGGCCTGCGCCGCGAACGCCTCGATGACGCGGCGGTCGCCCGCCTCGGGCCTGCGGCCCCGCAGCACCAGGGTGAGCCGGTCGTCCACGGGCACGTCGATGTCCCCTTCGGCCGGGGCCCGGCAGGACCTCCCGCCCTCCCGGGCCGCGGACGCGACCACCGTCCAGTCGTGGGGGTCGCGCCGGTGCTCCGGGCCGCCCACCGCCTCCGCGCGCCGCTCCAGCAGGGCGACCGAGGTGAAGGAGAAGGTCTCCAGGAGCCTCTCCATGAGCGCCTCCAGCGGGCGCGATCCGCGCAGCACGTTCCCGGCCACCGTGGCCAGGATCTGGGCCTCGGCCCCGGCCTGCGCCGCCTCCCGGGTGCGGCGGGCCGCCTGGTCCACCACCAGGCTCACCGCCACCGCCACGACCACGAACCCCGCCAGGGCCAGCAGGCTCTGCGGATGGGCGACCGTCAGCGTGTAGTAGGGCTCGGTGTACAGGAGGTTGAGCAGGGCGGAACCGCACACCGACGCCAGCAGCGCGGGCCACAGCCCGCCGACCAGGGCCACCACGGTGACCGTGGCGAAGACCAGGACCACGCCGCTGGCGAGGTTGGCCTCGTCGGTGCTGAACCCCAGGCCGAAGCCGACGGACAGCAGGGCCATCAGCGCCAGGGCGCACGCGGCCAGGCGCCTGCGCCGCGAGACCGGGCTCACCGCGTGCCCGCGCGTGCGCGGCCCCGCGTGCTCGTGGGTGACCAGGTGGACGTCGATCGCCCCGGACAGGGCGGTGGTGGCGGCCCCGACCCCCGGTGAGAGCATGCGGGCGATCCGCCCCCGGCCGCCGGCTCCCAGGACGAGCTGGGTGGCGTTGACCCCGCGGGCGAAGGCGATGAGGGCGCGGGGCACGTCCTCGCCCAGGACCTGGTGGTAGGTGCCGCCCAGGCTCTCCACCAGGAGGCGCTGGCGGGCCAGCAGCGCCGGGTCGGCCCCGGTGAGGCCGTCCCTGCGGGCCACGTGCACGGCCATCAGGTCGGCGCCCCTGCCGCGCTGGGCGATCCGGGCGGCCCGCCTGATCAGCGCCTCCCCCTCGGGGCCGCCGGTGAGGGCCACCACCACCCGCTCACGGGCCTCCCAGATGTCGGTCACCCCGTGCTCGGAGCGGTACCGCTCCAACTCGGCGTCCACCCGTCCGGCCAGCCACAGCAGCGCCAGTTCGCGCAGCGCCGACAGGTTGCCCACCCGGAAGTAGCCGCCCAGGGAGGCGTCGATCTTCTCCGGGGCGTAGACGTTGCCGTGCGCCAGGCGGCGGCGCAGCGCCTCGGGGGTCATGTCGACGAGCTCGATCTGGTCGGCGCCGCGCACCCAGGAGTCCGGGACGGTCTCGCGCCGGCGGATGCCGGTGATCTGCTCGACGACGTCGCTGAGCGATTCCAGGTGCTGGATGTTGAGGGTGGACAGCACCGTGATGCCGGCCTCCAGCAGGACCTCGATGTCCTGCCAGCGCGCTGCGTTGCCGCTGCCCGGGACGTTGGTGTGGGCGAGCTCGTCGACGAGCACGACCTGGGGACGGCGCCGGAGAACGGCCTCCAGGTCCATCTCCTCGAGGACGGTGCCCCGGTGGGGGACCCGGCGGCGGGGAACGGTCTCCAGGTCGTCGACCATGGCCTCGGTCAGGACCCGGCCGTGGCACTCCACGAACCCGATGACGACGTCCGCGCCCCGGTCCCGGCGCCGGTGGGCCTCGTCCAGCATCCGGTAGGTCTTGCCGACCCCGGGGGCCGCGCCCAGGTACACCCGCAACTCGCCACGCGTCACCGCACCGCCTCCTCCGGGTTCATTCTCACCGGCCGAGGGGGGCTCTGATGCTGTACGCCGCTAATTGTCCGCTAAATCCGGCGGCCTCCGCGCTAACGGAGCGTCATCCCCCCGGCTCCGCCCCCGGCCCCGGCCCCACAGTCGTTCCGGCGCGCCCGCAGCGGCGGAGCGCCCGGCGGGGCCGCCCGGCCCGGCCCGGCACCCGGCGGCCGCCCGGGACGGGACCGGCCGCCCCTTTCCTACCATCGGTGCGGTGGGACGCACTCCCACCGCACCGGACACACGAGAACGGACCGACCATGAGGGACGGGAACGACGTACCGCCCGCGGTGCTCGTCGTCGACGACGACCCCCGCCTGCGCAAGACCCTGGAGCTGAACCTGCGCGCCCGCGGATACACCGCCTACCTCTCCGACAGCGGCGAGCACGCGCTCAAGCTCATCGCGCACCACCACCCCGGACTCGTCCTGCTCGACCTGGGCCTGCCCGGGATGAGCGGGCTGGACGTCCTGCGCGGGCTGCGCGGCTGGACGCAGGTCCCCGTCGTGGTCCTGTCCGGGCGGGACACCGAGCAGATGAAGGTCCGGGCCCTGGACCTGGGGGCCGACGACTACGTGGTCAAGCCGTTCGGCATGGACGAGCTGTTCGCACGGGTGCGGGCCGCCATGCGCCGCACCGCCGCGGCCGCCGAGCCGGAGGCGGTGGTGGCCACCGCGCACTTCACCGTGGACCTGGCCGCCAAGCAGGTCACCCGCGACGGCGGACCGGTGCGGCTGACGCCGCACCAGTGGCACATCGTCGAGGTGCTGGTGCGCAACCGCGGGCGCCTGGTGACCCAGCGGGAGCTGCTGCACGAGGTCTGGGGGCCCGAGTACGAGCGGGAGACCAACTACCTGCGCGTGTTCATGACCAAGATCCGCCAGCGCCTGGAACCCGATCCGCCGCGCCCGCGCTACTTCCTCACCGATCCCGGGCTGGGGTACCGCTTCCTGGCCGACGGCGGCGAGGGGGCACGGTGAGGGCTCCGCGCCCGTACCCGGACCGGCCCGCCCGTCCGACGGCCCGCCCGCTCCTACCGCTGCCCGCCCGGCTCCGGCCCGGCTCCGGCCTGTGGAGGCGGCCCCCGCTGGTGACGGTGGCGGCCTTCGCCGCGCTCATCCTGGTCGGCACCGTGCTGCTGTCCCTGCCCGCGGCCGACCACGGGCACGCCACCCCCTTCCTGACGTCGCTCTTCACGGCGACCTCCGCGGCCAGCGTGACCGGGCTGGTGGTCGTCGACACCGCCGACCACTGGTCGCCCTTCGGCGAGGCCGTGATCCTCGTGCTGATCCAGGTGGGCGGGTTCGGGGTCATGGCCCTGGCCACCGTGCTGTCCCTGGTGGTGAGCCGGCGCGTGGGCCTGCGCATGGCGGTCACCGCCGGGGCCGAGACCAAGACCCTGTCCCTGGGCGAGGTGCGCCGGCTGGTGCTGGGCGTGCTGTGGGTGACCCTCGTGTTCGAGGGCGCCCTCGCGGTCCTGCTCACCCTGCGCTGGTGGGCCGCCTACGACCTGTCCTTCACCGCGGCGCTGCACACGGGGGTGTTCCACTCGGTCTCCGCGTTCAACAACGCCGGGTTCTCGCTGTACTCCGACAGCCTCATGGGCTACGCCACCGACCCGTGGATCACCGTGCCCGTCGCCCTAGGGGTGATCGCCGGAGGCCTCGGCTTCCCGGTGTGGGTGGAGCTGTGGCGCTTCACCCGGCGGAGCGGGGAGAGACGCCACTGGACGCTGCACGCCAAGTTCACCCTGGGGATGACGGCGGCCCTGCTGGTGATCGGCTTCGCCGCCTTCCTGGCGCTGGAGTGGACCAACCCGGCGACCATGGGACCGCTGGGCGTGGGGGAGAAGGCGCTCACGGCGTTCTTCCAGTCGGTGATGCCGCGCACCGCCGGTTTCAACAGCCTGGACTTCGGCGCGATGCAGACCCAGACCCTGCTGGTCACCGACATGCTGATGTTCGTCGGGGGAGGGAGCGCCGGAACCGCGGGCGGGATCAAGGTGACCACGTTCGCCGTGCTGATCCTGGTGGCCTACGCGAACGTGCGCGGTGAGCCGACGGTCCACGCGGCGGGCCGGCGGCTGAGCGAGGGCACCGCCTCCCAGGCGACCACGGTGGCGATGCTGGCGCTGGGACTGGTGCTGGGGGCGACCCTGGTGCTGATGACGGTGAGCCCGTTCACCCTGGACCGGCTCCTGTTCGAGGCGACGTCGGCGTTCGGGACGGTGGGGCTGTCCACGGGTATCACCGCCGACCTGCCCCCGGCCGGACAGGCGGTGCTGGTCTTCCTCATGTTCGCGGGCCGCATCGGCCCCATCACCCTGGCGTCGGCGCTGGCGCTGCGCCGGCACGGGCGGCTGTACGAGTTCCCCCAGGAGCGGCCGATCGTCGGCTGACCCGCCCGGGGGCCGCCCCCTCCCGGGCGGCGGCCGGTCCCCTCCGGCCCGGGACCCGGGGCCCGCCCTCCTTCCCCACCCGTGCCGGGCTTTGGTACCGTGGTGAAGGACCGGTGAACACCGCTGAAGAAGGGGAGGCGCGCCCATGGCACGATCTCCGCTTCCGGTGCCCGGCCTCCCCGTCGGCCGCCCCTTCGGCGGACGGCCCGACGGCGCGTCCCACGCGCGCGCGGCGTACACGCCCCGCGGTCGCCGACGCTTCGCCGAGCGGTACCCGATCGTGGTCCGCAACCCCCGCCCCCTGGGCACCAACGGCTACTCCACCTCGTGGGGCACCAACTCCCACGGTGAGCTCAGCGCCTGCCCGCCGGGACGCCGCTGACCTGTTCCCTCCGAGTGAGGGTCCTTCCTTCCTTTCGCACGGCCTCCGTGTCCCACGTGTGCGCCCCGGGCACTCCGGTGCCCTGACGGCGCGCCCCGCGTAGCGGACACGGCGGGCGGGTCCCGCCCTGCCGTGCGCCCGGCACCGTCGCGGTGCCCTCCGACATCCTCGTTCGCTGATCGCCGACCGTGTCATGCCCGACGGCACGGCCGTCCTCGGCGTACCCCGGTACGCCCGAGGACCCGGCGAGGAACCGTGAAAGGCCGGCGGCTTGCTGCTGCTCTTCCTGCTGTCCGCACTGACGGTGACCACCCTGCTCGTCCCGGTGACCGGCCGCCTCCTCGGCCGGGAGGCCGGGTGGCCCCTGGCCGCGGTGTTCGCCCTGCTCACCGTTCCCGTCCTGGCGGCGGGCCCGGCCCTGTGGGGCGGGGCCCCGCCCCTGACGGCCGCCCTCCCCTGGATGCCCTCCCTGGGGGTGGGCCTGGACCTGCGCATGGACGGCCTGGCCTGGCTGTTCTGCGTCCTCGTCCTGGGCGTGGGCGCGCTCGTGACGGCCTACTCCGCGCGCTACTTCCCCCCGGGGCGCCGCACCGGCTTCTACACCCTGATGAGCGCCTTCGCCCTGGCGATGACGGGTCTGGTCCTCGCCGACGACCTCGTCCTGCTCTTCGTCTTCTGGGAGCTGACCACGATCTGCTCCTTCTACCTGATCGGCCTGTCCGGCCCCGCGGCCGCGCGGCCCGCGGTCCGCACCCTGCTGCTCACCGCCCTGGGCGGGCTCGCCCTGCTGGCCGCGGTCGTGCTGCTGTGGGTGCGCACCGGGACCACCCGCGTCAGCGAGATCCTGGCGGACACGTCCTGGGCCCGGGACGGCGGCTTCACCACCGCCGTCGTCGTCCTGGTCATCGTCGCCGTCTTCACCAAGTCGGCCCAGTTCCCCTTCCACTACTGGCTGCCCGACGCCATGGCCGCCAGCACCCCGGTCAGCGCCTACCTGCACGCCGCGGCGATGGTCAAGGCCGGTGTCTACCTGGCGATGCGCTTCTCCCCGGCCTTCGCGGACAACGCGGTCTGGGGCACCACGCTGGTGGTGGCCGGTCTGACCACCGCGCTCATCGGCGCCCTGGCCGCCCTGCGCCGCGACGACCTCAAGGAACTGGCCGCCTACTCCACGGTCAGCCAACTGGGGTTCCTCCTCGCCGTCATCGGCGTGGGCACCCCGCAGGCCCTCATCGCCGCCGCCGTGCACACCCTGGCGCACGCCCTGTTCAAGGCCACGCTGTTCATGGCCGTCGGCGTGATCGACCACCAGACCGGTACACGCGACCTGCGCAGACTGGGCGGTCTCGCACGCGCCATGCCCGCCACCGCGACGGTGAGCGCGCTGGCCGCGCTGTCCATGGCCGGGGTGCCGCCCCTGCTGGGGTTCGTCAGCAAGGAGAACGTGTTTGAAGCCCTGCTGTACCTCCCGGGGCCGCCGTGGGCCGGCCCCCTGGCCGCCACCGCGGCGGTGGCGGTGGCCGCCCTGACCGTGGCCTACTCCTTCCGCTTCGTGTACGGCGCCTTCTGGGGAGGGCGGGCGCCCCGCCCCGCGGCCGGGCGCCCCCGGGAGGCGGGAGCCCTCCTCCTGGCGGCCCCGGCGGTCACGGCCCTGGCCGGCCTGGCCCTCGGCCCGGCCGCGCCCCTGCTGAACCCCATGGCCGAACGCGCCGCCTCCGACGCCGCACACCGGGAGGCGGACGCCCACCTGGCGCTGTGGCACGGCCTCACCCCGGCGGTGGGCCTGTCGGCGGCGGCCCTGTTCCTGGGGGTGCTCCTGGCCCGGTCCTCCCGTACGGGCCGGCCTGCGGGCCTGTCCCTCCCCTTCCGGGGCACCGCCGTCTTCGAGCGGATCCACGCAGCCGTCGTCGCGGCCGGGGCGCGCGCGGGCGACCCGACCCGCTCCGACGCCCCGGCCCGGCACCTGGCCGCCCCCGTCGGACTGGTCATCGTGTTCGCGGCCGCGGTGGCCCTCGTGGGACCGGACCACGGACCCGTCGCGGGGCCCACGTCGCGCCCCCTGGACTGGCTGCCCGTCGTGCTGGTCACCATCGCCGTGGCCACGGCCGTGGTGACGCGGTCGAAGATGGCCGCACTCGTGCTCGTCGGACTCGCCGGGCTCGCCACCGCGGTGTGGTTCGTGTTCCTGGGCGCCGTGGACGTGGCGCTCACCCAGCTCCTGGTGGAGATCCTGACCGTCGTGGTGGCGGTGCTGGTCCTGCGCAGACTCCCCGCCGAGTTCCACCGGGTCCGACCCGCGCGCACCGCCGCCACCGCGGCCGTGGCGGTCTCGGCGGGGGCGGCCGCGGCGGCGGGGGCCTACCTGCTCACCGGCCGCCGCGAGCCCTCGGCGGTGAGCGCCCACCTGCTGGAGAACGCCCCCGCCGACACCGGCGGCACCAACGTCGTCAACACGGTCCTCGTCGACTACCGGGCGCTGGACACCCTCGGGGAGCTGACCGTCCTGGGGGTGGCCGGGCTCATCATCATCGCGATCCTGCACTCGGCCGGACTGACCGCCGCCGGCGGGACCCGTCCCCGGGCGTCGCGCACCAACCCGGTCTGGGACGCCGACTCCAACACCGTCATCACGCGCACCGTCGCCCGCATCCTCATCCCGCTGCTCGTGGTGTGGTCGCTCTACCTGCTGCTGCGGGGGCACAACGCGCCCGGCGGCGGGTTCATCGCCGGGCTCATCGGCGGCTCGGCGTTCGCCCTGGCCTACCTGGCGGCGCCCAGCGCCTCGGTGGCCCGCATCCGCCTGGCCTACCCGGCCGTCATCGCCGCGGGGATCCTCACCGCGCTCGCCTCCGGCCTGCTCGGGTTCGCGGAGGGCTCGTTCCTGCGGCCCCTGCACGCCGACGTCCCCCTGCCCTGGGGCGGCCACTACCACTTCACCACCGCCCTCGTCTTCGACGTCGGCGTCTACCTGGCCGTGGTCGGCGTCCTGCTCACCGCGCTCAACCAGCTCGGCCTGCCCCGGCCCGGCCGCGATCCCGAAGACCCCGGCGGGCACGGCGCCCCCGGGCCCGCCCGGAACACCACGGCCACCGGAGGTGCCCGATGACCCTGGCCATCACGATCGGCGTGCTGACCGCCGGAGCCGTCCACCTGATCCTGCAACGCGGCATGGTCCGCATCGTCCTGGGCTTCGTCCTGCTCAGCCACGCCGCCAACCTCCTGCTGATGTCGGCGGGAGGGGTCTTCCACCGCGGCGCGCCCCTGCTGGGACAGGAGGCGACCGAGGCCCTGGCCGACCCGCTGCCGCAGGCGTTCGTGCTCACCGCGATCGTCATCGCCTTCTCCATCACCATCTACATGCTCACCCTCGCCGCCACCGGCGAGGGCGACGACACGGAGGACGCCTCATGACCCCCGCGCTCCTGCCGCTCCTGGTCGCGGCCCCCCTCGTGAGCGCCGCGCTGCTCGCCGTGCTCACCTCGCGGACGGCGGTCCGGGTCCTGCTGCCGGGCACCGCCGCCCTCGGGCTGGCCGGGGGCCTGGCCCTGGTCGGCGCCACCGGCGACGGGCGGATCCTCGTCCACCAGGTGGGCCTGTGGCCGGCCGGGGTGTCCATCCCGTTCGCGGCCGACACCTTCAGCGCGCTGATGGTGACCACGACCGCCCTGCTGGTCCTGGTGTGCTCGCTCTTCGCCATCGCCACCGGAGAGGCCGACCGGCGCTACTCCGCCCCGCTGGTCCTGGTGCTCTCGGCGGGCGTGTACGGTGCGCTGCTCACCGGCGACCTGTTCAACCTGTTCGTGTTCGTCGAGGTGATGCTGCTGCCCTCCTACGGGCTGATGGCCGTCGCCGGTACCCTGCGCGGCCTGCGGGGCGGCCGCACCTACGTCACCGTCAACCTGCTCACTTCCACCGTCTTCCTCGCGGGGGTCGCCCTGGTGTACGGCACGGCCGGCACCGTGAACCTGGGCGAGCTGGCCGGAGCCGGACGGGAGTCGCCGACCGTCGCCGTCGCCGCAGGCGTGGTCCTGCTGGCGATGGGGGTCAAGTCGGCGGTCGTGCCCGTGCACGGATGGCTGGTCCGCACCTACACCGCGCCCTCGCCCGCCGTCACGGCGCTGTTCTCCGGCCTGCACACCAAGGTCGCCATCTACGCGATCTACCGCCTGTACGCGGTGGTCTTCGACGGTCAGGCCTCGCTGCTGTGGATCGGCCTCGTCATCTTCACGGCCACCATGGCCGTCGGCGTCCTGGGCGCGGTCGGCGAGACCACCACCCGGTCGATCCTGGTGTTCCACATGGTCAGCCAGATCGGCTACATCCTGCTCGGCGTCGCCCTGTTCACCGAGCTCGGCCTCACGGCCGGGATCTTCTACCTGGTCCACCACATGGTGGTCAAGGCCTCCCTCTTCCTGTCCACCGGAGCGGTGGAGCACGTCCACGGCACCGGCGACCTGGACCGGTTGCGCGGAGTCGCGCGCGGGGAGCCCCTGCTGGCCCTGGCCTTCCTGGGGGCGGCCCTGTCCCTGGCCGGGCTTCCCCCCTTCTCCGGCTTCGTCGCCAAACTCACCCTGGTCGCCGCCGCCTTCGAGGCGGGTCAGTGGACGGTCGCCGCCGTCGCCATCGCCGTCAGCCTCATCACGCTCATGTCGATGCTGAAGATCTGGAGCGCCGTCTTCTGGGCCCGCCCGCCCGAACCCGTCCCCGCGCCGGAACCCGTCCCCGCGGCGGGACCCGGCGCCGGCGCGACGGCCGCGGCCACCCGGACGTCCCCCCGGATCCGGACCTCCCTGCTCCTGCCCGCGGCGGCCCTGACCGCCGTGACCCTGTGCGTCGGCCTGGGGGCCCAGGTCCTTCTCGACCTGGCCGGCCAGGCCGCGGCCCACCTGTTGGACACCTCCACCTACGTCGAGGCGGTGACGGACCGATGACCGGTCTCCTGCGCAGGACCGCGCGGATCGCGTGGTTCCCCTTCTTCTACGGCTCCAGGGTGGTGGCCTCCTCCTTCCGGGTGGCCAGGGACACCCTCGGCCCAGGCCGCTCGGTGGAACCCGCCTTCGTCGAGGTGCCGCTGAACGCCCGGACCGAGCTGGAGGTCACGGCCGTGGCCAACATGGTCTCCCTGACCCCCGGGTCGGTCACCGTGGCCACCCGGATGCGGCCGCCCACCCTGTGGGTGCACGGCCTGTACACCGCCGACGAGAAGGCCTTCCTCGACGGCATCCACCGGATGGAGGACTACCTGCTGGACATCACCCGACCCCACGGCGCACCCGCGCGGACCGAGACACCGGAGGTGTCCCCGTGAACCCCGTCGACATCGCACTGCTGCTCCTGGGGGCGTCCATGGCCGTGGCCGTCCGCCGGATCCTCATCGGCCCGTCCAAGGCCGACCGGGGGGCCGGATCCGACCTGGTCTTCTTCGGGTTCGTCGGCATCCTCGTGCTCCTGGGGCTGCGCCTGGACTCCGAACTGATGGTGGACGTCGTGCTCGTGTGCACCCTCGTCGGTTTCCTGGCCGCGCTCTCCCTGGCCCGGCTCGTCTCCGGAGGCAAGCGATGACACCGCTCGAACTGCTCTCCGTCGCCTGCGCGCTCACGGGGGCCGCCGTCTTCGCGGTGGGGGCCCTCGGCCTCGTCCGCCTGCGCGACTTCTACGCGCGCCTGCACGGGATCGCGGTCGCGGCCTCCCTGGGGACGGCCCTGCTGCTGCTCGCGCTCCTGCTCTGGTTCCCCTCGCCGGGCAACGCCCTCAAGATCGGCCTGGCCCTGCTCGTGCAGCTGGCCACCGCCGCGGTCGGCGGCAACGCCCTGGCCCGGGCCGGATACCTGGCCGGGGCGCCCGCGGACCCCCGGACCCGGCACGACGCCCTCGCCGCGGCCGACCCGAACGACCCTGCCCACGAGGACTGACGCGCTCCCGGACCCGGACCGCCGCCGGGCCGGACGAAGAGGTGAAGAAATGGACGACGCGTTCGTCGGAGACGCCCGGACCGCCTTCCAGCTCCTCGCGCTGCTGGCGACGGTGCTCAGCGGGTGCCTGCTCCGGCGTTCCTTCCGGGCGCGGGCCCGGCTCAGGGAACTGCGGAGGGCCGAGAGCCCGCCCCTGCGCGACCTCCCTGACGCGGGCACGCCCGTGCTGGTGAGCGGGACCGCCGGGGCCGGGCCGCTCGGCCTGCTCAGAGCCCCCCACTCCGGGACCGGGTGCGTGTGGTACCGCGCCGAGGTGTGGGAGCACAGGCCCGACCCCGGGAGCCGGTACGAGGGCCTGCGCTCGACCCTGGTCTCGGTGGAGCAGAGCAGCGCCCCCTTCGTGCTCGGCGACCGCACCGGCACCGTCCGGTGCTACCCCCGGAAGGCCGTGGCGGACCGGGTCCCCCTCACCCACGCCTTCTTCGCGGCCGACGCCGACGAGGCCCCCGCCGTGCCCGCCGGAGGGGCGGACCCCGTGCCGCCGCCCATGACGCCGGGCCGCTGCCACCGCGAGTGGGCCATCGTGCCGGGAGCGCACCTGCTGGTCCACGGCACCGTGTACACCTGGGACGGCGCCGCCGTGGTCGCGGACCCGCCCGGGGGGAGCCTCACGCTCTCGACCAGGACCGCGCCGCAGCTGCGCGACGCCTACCGGACCTCGGAGTTCGTCCACTGGGGGGTGTTCCTGGCGTCGTCGACCGTCTTCGTCTGGCTCGTCCTGGCCTGACCCGCCGCCCGTGCGCCCGGCCCGGAGCGGTCGGCGCTGCGCCTCCCGGCCGCCGGCGGATCAGCGCCCGGTGCGCTCCCGCTCTGTCGGGGGAGCGGCGCCGCCCTGTTCGCCCGCCGCCCAGGAGGCGAGCAGCCGCATCCGCTCGGCGGAGGGCGAGCCGGGCTCGGCGGCGTAGACCGTGAGCGACAGACCGGGCTCGGCCTCCATCTCCAGTCCCTCGTAGGCCAGGCTCATCTCCCCGACGACCGGGTGGTGGAAGGTCTTGAAGCCGGTGCCGTGGCTGCGGACGTTGTGCGCCCCCCACCGGCGGCGGAACTCCTCGCTGCGGGTGGACAGCTCGCCGACGAGGTCGTGCAGCTCCTTGTTGTGCGGGTCGCGCCCGGCCTCGGTGCGCAGGATCGCCACGGTCACCTCGGCGAACATCTCCCAGTCGGGGTAGAAGTCGCGGGCCCGACCGTCCAGGAACGTGAACCGGGCGATGTTGGGCGGGGTCCCCGGCATGGCGAAGACGTCCTGGTAGAACGCCCGGGCCAGCGCGTTGGCGGCGAGGATGTCCATGCGCCCGTTGCGGACGAACGCGGGCCCGGCGGTGACGGCGTCCAGCACCCACTGCAGGCTCGGGTGCGGGGACCAGGACCTGGGGTTGCGGCGCCTGCGCGGCCGGGCCACGGGGCCGGCCGCGTGGGCGAGGTCGAACAGGTGCGCGCGCTCGGCGTCGTCCAGGCGCAGGGCCCGGGCCAGGGAGTCGAGGACCTCGGGGGAGGCGCCGCTGATGGATCCGCGCTCCAACCGGGTGTAGTACTCCACGCTCACCCCGGCCAGGGTGGCGACCTCGCTGCGGCGCAGCCCCTCGACCCGCCGGTTCGCTCCTGCGGGCAGGCCGACCTGCCCGGGGGTCACCCGTGCGCGGCGTGTCGTGAGGAACTCCCGGACCTCGGCTCGGTTGTCCATGCCCCCACGGTAGTCCGGGAGCGGGGCGTGAAGGAGTCCCTGCCGGTACCCCCATCGACCGGGACTCCCTCACCGGCGGTGCGCGTGGTGTCATCGACCTGTAGCCGAGAGAACGAGGACGAGGACACCATGCGCGCAGTCGTCATGCACGCCCCCGGGGACGTCCGGGTCGAGAACGTGGCCGACGCGGAGATCGTCGAGCCCACCGACGCGGTCATCCGGGTCACCGCCACCTGCATCTGCGGGTCGGACCTGTGGCCCTACCGCGGCGTCGAGGAGGTGAACGGGCCGACGCGGATGGGCCACGAGTACATCGGCGTGGTCGAGCGGACCGGCTCCGGGGTCCGCGACATCGCGGTGGGCGACTTCGTCGTCGGCTCGTTCGTGGCCTCCGACAACACCTGCGAGATCTGCCGGGCGGGGTTCCAGTCCCGCTGCGTCCACCAGGTCATGATGGGCGCCATCGGCACCCAGGCCGAGTACGCCCGCATCCCGCTGGCCGACGGCACCCTGGTCAGGGTGCCCGGCGAGCCCACCGAGGCGCAGGCACGCGGCCTGCTGGCCGCCTCCGACGTGCTGGGCACCGGCTGGTTCGCCGCCGTGGCCGCGGAGGCCGGCCCGGGTAGGACGGTGGCGGTGGTCGGCGACGGCGCGGTGGGGCTGCTGGGCGTCCTGGCGGCGCGGCGCCTGGGAGCGGAGCGGATCATCGTCATGTCCCGCCACGCCGACCGGCAGGCCCTGGCGAAGCGGTTCGGCGCCACCGACATCGTCGAGGAGCGCGGCGAGGCCGGGGCGGCCAGGGTCAAGGAGCTGACCGGCGGCCACGGCGCCCACTCCACGATCGAGGCGGTGGGCACCCAGGAGTCCATGCTCCAGGCCATCCACTCCACCCGCCCGGGCGGGCACGTCGGCTACGTGGGCGTCTCGCACGGGGTCGAGCTGGACGGCCTGGACCTGTTCTTCTCCACGGTGAGCCTGCTGGGCGGGCCCGCGCCGGTGCGCAGGTTCCTGCCCGAACTGGTCGACCTCGTCATGGGCGGCGAGATCGACCCGGGGGCGGTCTTCGACCTCACCCTGCCGCTCGAGGAGGCCGCCGAGGGCTACCGGGCGATGGACGAGCGCCGCGCTACCAAGGTCCTGCTCACCCCCTGACCCGCGGGCGGGGCCTCCGGTGCTCCGGAGGCCCCCGTTGACCCAACGAACCAACGGACGTTAGTTTGTTGGTATGTCATCCGACTCCTGTGAACTCCTCTGCCTCGACCTGCCCCAGGCCGAGGCGGTCCGCGCCCTCGTACCCGCCGACGAGGACGTCCGGCCCGCCGCCGAGCGGGCCCGCGCCCTGGCCGACCCCACCCGGCTGCGCATCGCCCGCGCCCTCCAGGCCGCCGACGAACTGTGCGTGTGCGACCTGGCCTGGGTGTGCTCCGCCGCCCAGAACCTCGTCTCCCACCACGCCCGGCAGCTGCGCGCCGCCGGGCTGGCCGCCTCCCGGCGCGACGGCAAGCTCGTCATGTACCGCCTCACCGACACCGGCCGCGCGCTGCTGTCCCTGCTGCTGCCCGAGCCCGGCCGCGCGCCCGCCGTGAGCGGGGGCTGAGCAGTGTCCGACCTGTGCTGCGGTGGCGACGGCGCCCCCGAGCCGCCCCGGAGCCGCCCGCTGCCGAACCCGGCCGCCGCCCCGGGGTCTCGCGCGCCGGCTGAGGTCGCCTGCCGCTGCTGCGCGGACGGTGACGCCCGAGGCCGCGACCGTTCGGCCGCTGCCCTGGCCGTGGACGCCGACGACTGCTGCGCAGCCGATGGCCGCGCTCATGGTCCCGTCGAGGCGGCCGCCGGCGGCGACGGGTGCGGCGACCCCACCTGCGGCTCACCTGCCCCGGATCCGGAGCGGGCACCGGGTGCGTGGTGGGACTCGGCCGCCGTGCGCTGGGCCGCGGTCGCCGGCGTGTTCTGGCTGGCCGGGATGCTCACCGAGTGGCTGGCCGGTGTCCCCGCGGCCGCGACCGCGCTGTTCGCCGGCGCCGTAGCCGCGGGCGGGTGGACCTTCGTCCCCGCCACCCTGCGGGCGCTGGCCCGCGGGAAGCTCGGCGTGGGCACCCTGATGACCGTGGCCATGACCGGTGCGGTCCTGCTCGGGGAGGTGGGCGAGGCCGCCATGCTCGCCTTCCTGTTCTCCCTGGCCGAGGCGCTGGAGGACCACGCCGTGTCCCGCACCCGCCGCGGGCTGCGGGCCCTGCTCGACCTCGTCCCGGCCCGGGCGACCGTGCTGCGCGGCGGCCGCGAGGACATCATCGCCCCCGACGGACTGCGGGTGGGCGACCTGCTCCTGGTCCGGCCCGGCGAGCGGGTCGCCACCGACGGAACGGTCCGCTCCGGACGCTCCACCCTGGACACCTCGACCGTCACCGGCGAGTCGGTCCCCGTCGAGGCGGTGCCCGGCACAGCCGTGTTCGCCGGGACGGTCAACGGCGGCGGCGCCCTGGAGGTCGAGGTCACCGCCCACGTGGCCGACAACTCCCTGTCCCGTGTCGTGCACATCGTCGAGCGCGAGCAGGCCCGCAAGGGCGCCGCCCAGCGCCTGGCCGCACGGATCGCCCGCCCCCTGGTGCCGGGCGTCCTCGTCGCCGCGGCGCTGATCGCCGCCGTCGGATCCCTGCTCGGCGACCCCGGGACGTGGATCGAACGCGCCCTGGTGGTGCTGGTGGCCGCCTCCCCCTGCGCCTTCGCCATCTCGGTCCCCGTCACCGTGGTCGCCGCGGTCGGCGCCGCGAGCCGCACGGGCGTCCTGGTCAAGGGCGGGGCCGCCCTGGAGGCGTTCGGAACCGTGCGGGTCGTCGCCCTGGACAAGACCGGCACCCTCACCCGCAACAGGCCGGCCGTGGTGGCCGTCGAGCCCCTCCCCGGGCGCACCCGCGAGGAGGTCCTCGCCGCGGCCGCCGCGCTGGAGGCGCGCAGCGAGCACCCCCTGGCCGCCGCGATCCTGGCCGCCCACCCCGACCCCGTGCCCGCCCGGGACGTGGTGGCGGTGGTCGGCAGCGGCCTGGTCGGCACCGCACCGGACGGAAGGCCCCTGCGGCTGGGCCGCCCCGGCCACATCGACCCGGGGCCGCTGGCCCCCGCCGTGGCCCGCCTCCAGGACCAGGGGGCCACCACCGTCCTGGTCGAGGTCGACGGAGAGGTGGTCGGGGCGGTCGCGATCCGCGACGAGCCGCGCCCGGAGGCCGCCGAGGCGGTCGCCGCCCTGCACCGCATGGGCGTGCGCACCGTGATGCTGACCGGCGACAACGAGCGCACCGCCCGGGCCCTGGCCGCGCGGGCGGGCATCGACGAGGTCCACGCGGACCTGCGCCCCGAGGACAAGGCGGCCCTGGTCGCCGACCTGCGGCGCCGCGGGCCGGTGGCGATGGTCGGCGACGGCGTCAACGACGCCCCCGCCCTGGCCGCCGCCGACACGGGCGTCGCCATGGGCGCGATGGGCGCCGACGTGGCCGTGGAGACCGCCGACGTCGCCCTCATGGGCGAGGACCTGCGGGCACTGCCCCGGGCCCTGGCCCACGCCCGCCGGTCCCGGCGGATCATGCTCCAGAGCCTGCTGCTGTCGGGGGGCATCCTGCTCGTCCTCGTCCCGCTGGCCGCGCTCGGGGTGCTGGGCCTGGCCGCGGTCATCCTCGTCCACGAACTGGCCGAGGTCCTGGTCATCGCCAACGGCGTGCGCGCCGGGCGCACAGCCGCCCGCGACGCCCCGGCGGCGGTCGCCGGAGGCGCCGGGGCCCCGGCGCCCGCCGGCTAGGCGGGCCCGGACGCGCCCGCCGGACCCGGGGGCCGGAGTCCCCGGGCACCTCCGCCCGCGCCAAGATGGTCGCGGTCGACGTCGGGGTTCGAGGGCCGTGGGAGCACAGCGGCCGCAACAGGGGAGGCAGGATGGCCGAGGGGGTCGTGGGCATCGTCGGGGCGGGCATCGTCGGGCTCGCGGTGGGACGTGAGATCGGCCTGCGCCGCCCGGGGACCCGGGTCGTGGTCTTCGAGAAGGAGGACCGGGTCGCCGCCCACCAGACCGGCCACAACTCCGGGGTGGTGCACGCCGGCATCTACTACGAGCCCGGCGGGCTCAAGGCCCGGTTGTGCACGCGCGGCCGCGGCCTGCTGCGCGACTACTGCGCCGACCGGGACCTGCCCTACGAGGAGTGCGGCAAGCTCGTCGTCGCCGTCACCCCGCAGGAGGTGGCCCGGCTGGACGCCCTGCACGCCCGGGCCGGTACCAACGCCGTCCCGGGGCTGCGCCGGATCGGGCCCGGGGAGATCCGCGGGATCGAGCCCCACACCACGGGCCTGGCCGCCCTGCACTCACCGCGCACCGCCATCACCGACTACGCCCGGATCTGCGAGTCCTTCGCCGGGGACATCGCCGCCGCCGGAGGGGAGATCCGGCTCGGTGCGGAGGTCACCGCGGTGCGGCCCGACGGGGAGGGGCTGCGGGTCCTCGCGGGCGGTGAGGACACGCGTGTGGACGAGCTGGTCGTGTGCGCGGGACTGCACGGGGACCGGGTGGCGCGGGCCGCCGGGGACGGGGCCGCCCCGCGGATCGTGCCGTTCCGCGGGGAGTACATGCTGGTGAGCCCGGAGAAGGCGCACCTGGTGCGCGGCCTGGTCTACCCGGTGCCCGACCCCCGCTACCCGTTCCTGGGCGTGCACTTCACCCGCCGGGTCTCCGGGGACGTGGAGGTGGGCCCCAACGCCGTTCTCGCGTTCGCCCGCGAGGGCTACCGGTTCTCCGACGTCAGCCTCTCCGATGTGCGCGAGATCCTCGCCTGGCCCGGTTTCTGGGCCATGGGGTCGCGTCATTGGCGCACCGGGATCACGGAGGTGTACGGGTCCTTGTCCAAGCGCGCCTACATGCGGGCGGCGCGCCGCTACATCCCCGACATCGGGGCGGACGACGTGGTGCGCGGGGGCGCGGGTGTGCGCGCCCAGGCCCTGGACCGCGACGGTTCCCTGGTCGACGACTTCCGGGTGCACCGCTTCGGCCGGGTCACCGCGGTGCGCAACGCGCCCTCGCCCGCGGCCACGTCCTGCATGGCCATAGCCGAGCACATCGTCGACATCGTGCACGGCGGCGACGGCCGCCCGCCCGCCTGACCCCCGCCCGGCACCGGGCAGCCGAGCCGCTCGGCCCCGGTCCCAGGGTCCGGATCGCGGCCGCCGCCCCCGGTCGCGGCCACCTCCACGAACCCGGAACCCCACAGGGCCTCCGGATCGGGCAGACGGGCGAGCGCCGTGGCCGGGCGCCCGGCGGGCCGGGGCGTCCTCCATCAGGGTGGGCGAGCGCAGCGCGTCGGCCGCGGTCCGCCCGGGGCGGCCGTCCGGAACACGTCGTCGAACACCTCCCCCGGGGCAGCGGCCCGGTGTGACCGGCAGCGAGCAGGTGCCCGACGCGGCCACGCCGAACCCGCCCCGGCCGAGGAGGCACCGGCGGTGACGGCTCCACCGGAGCGCGTCCCATGCCCAGCCGCTGCGCGTCCGCGGACCGGAGTTCCGGGCCGGTCGAACGGCAGGCGGTTGCCCAACGCCGCCGCGGCACGGTAGGAATCAGGAGTCATGAGCTCCCCCCGCCGCACCACCATCTACGACGTCGCCCGTGAGGCGGGCGTGGCCGCCTCCACCGTCTCGCGCGCCCTCAACGACCCCCGCCGGGTCAGCCCCGCCACCCGCGAGCACATCCTCGCCGTCGCCGAACGCCTCGGGTACCGGCCCGACCCCCTGGCGACGGCCCTGCAGTCGGGGCACAAGGCGGCGATCGCCATGCTGGTCCCCGACATGGCCGACCCCCACTTCTTCGGCACCATCCGGGGTGCGGAGAAGCGCGCCGGCGAGGCGGGGCTGACCTTCGTCCTCGCCAACACCGAGGAGTCGGCCGACAACGAGCGCAACCAGATCGAGCGCCTGTCCCGGTCCGTCGACGGGTTCGTGCTCGCGGCCGGCCGCATGGGGGAGGAGACCACCCGGGAGCTCGCCCGCGACCACGACCTGGTCCTGGTCGACCGGCAGGTGGACGGGCTGCCCAGTGCCGTGGTGGACAACGGCGCGGGCAGCCGCCGGATCATCGAGCACCTGGCGTCCCTGGGGCACCGGTCCGTTGTCCACCTCTCCGGCCCGCACCGCTCCTGGCCCGCGGCCCAGCGGTGGCGGGCGCTGCGCGCGGCGGCCGAGGCGCACGGGCTGGCCGTGCGGCGGCTGGGCCCGTTCCCGCCCAAGGTCGAGGGCGGCGGGGTGGCCGCCGACGCCGGCCTGGGCGTGGGGGCCACCGCCCTGGTGGCCCACAACGACCTGCTCGCCATAGGGGTGCTCCGGCGCCTGGCCGAACGCGGTGTGCCGGTCCCGGAGCAGGTCAGCGTGGTCGGCTACGACGACATCTTCGGCGCCGACCTGTGCGTCCCCGCGCTGACGACGGTCGCCGGGCTCCAGGAGGAGGCGGGCCGGGCGGCGGTGGAACTCCTCACCCGCAGCGGCTCCCGGTCGCGCTCCCAGCCCGCCCCGCAGCGGGTGGTGCTCGCCTCCCACCTGGTGATCCGCCGGTCCACGGGCCCGGCCGCGCCCTGACCGGGGGCCGCTCCCCGCCGGGAGCGGGCCGCGCGGGGGTGGTCGACCGGCCCGCCGCGGCGCACCTTGGACGCACGGCCATCTCCCCGGGGTGGGGCGCCCTTCTCGGTCCGGCCGCCGGGACCGCAGGCCGGCACGGGGCGGCGGACCCGCGCGCAGCGCTCCGCCCCCGCCGGGTCAGCAGGCCGCGCAGCCGGTGTCCCCGTCGCAGGCGGACGGGTCCCGGCGGCGTTCCAGCAGGACGGTGTCGCGCCAGCGGCCGTGGTGGCGGGCGATGCGCTCGCGCACCCCGACGGTGCGGAACCCCGCCTGGCGGTGCAGGGACAGGGAGGCCCGGTTCTCGGGGAAGACCGAGGTCTGGAGCGTCCACAGGCCGCCGGTGTCGGCCTCGGTGACCTGCCGGTACAGCAGTGCCTTGCCCACGCCCCGGCCGCGTGCGCCCTCGGCGACGTAGACCGAGGTCTCGGCGACCCCGGCGTATGCCTCGCGGGCCGAGACCGGGGCGGCGGTGGCCCAGCCGACCACGGCCCCGTCAAGTTCGGCGACCCAGCGGTGGCCGGGGATCCACTTGTCCTGGAGGTCCCTGACCGGGGGCGCCTCGGTCTCGAAGGTGGCGTCGCCGGTGGCGATGCCCTGGACGTGGATCTCGCGGACCCGCTCCAGGTCGGCATCGGTCATGGGGCGGGTGTCCACGTCGGCGGGCAGGTCGGTGGGGCAGCAGGGGCGGGCTGCGAGCAGGCCCATGACGGCGTCGGCGGCGTGCGGCAGGCCGACGCAGCAGGCGGGGTTGACGGCGACCCTGGTGGAGGTGCCCACCCTGGTGAGGGTCACGAACCCGACGTCGGCGAGTTTGCGCAGGTGGTGGGAGACGGTGGGCTGGCGCACGTCCACCATCTCGGCCAGTTCGCCCACGCTGATCGAACCCGGCCGGGTGGCGATGGCGTGGAGCAGCCGGACGCGCATGGGCTCGGCCAGGCAGGCGAACCAGGCGGCGTAGGTCTCGGCCTCGGGCGCGGGGAGGGCGGGTTCGGCGTGTTCGAGCTGTGCTGGTGCCATGCCCTCATTATCGACCACGATCTATGGTTGCGTCCATCGACGAACATCTATAAAGTCTCGGTTCATAGACACTGATCGATGAAAGGGTGTGTCATGGGCGAGGTGCTTCCCGTCGTGGTGATCGGAGCGGGCCCGGTGGGCCTGGCCGCGGCCGCCGAACTGGTCGGGCGCGACCTGCCGGTCGTGGTGCTGGAGCGCGGCGACCGGGCCGGGGCCGCCGTGTCCGAGTGGGGGCACGTACGCCTCTTCTCGATGTGGCGCGACCTGGTCGACCCGGCCGCGGAGAGGCTGCTCACCGCCACCGGCTGGGTCCGCCCCGCCGACGGCGGATATCCCACGGGCGCCGAGTGGGCCCGCGACTACCTCGCCCCGCTGGCCGCCGCCCTGGGCGGGCGGGTGCGGTTCGGCGCGGAGGTGACCGGGGTGAGCCGTCTGGGCCGGGACCGCGTGGTGGACGCCGGGCGCGCCGGGGCACCGTTCACCGTGCGGGTGCGCACCGCCGCGGGGGAGGAGCGCCTGCTCGCCCGAGCCGTCATCGACGCCTCCGGCACCTGGGCCACGCCCAACCCGGTGGGCGGCGACGGCCTGCCCGCCCTGGGCGAGGCCGAGGCGGCCGAACGGATCTCCCACCGCGTCCCCGACACCGCCGACCCGGCCGTGCGGGCCCGGTACGCAGGACGGACCACGGCCGTCGTCGGCCGGGGGCACTCGGCGCTGACCGCGCTCGTGGCCCTGTCCGCACTCGCCGACGAGGTCCCGGGCACCAGGGTGCTGTGGGTGCTGCGCCGCGGGGCCGTGGGCGACGCCTTCGGCGGAGGGGACGCCGACCGGCTCGCCGCCCGCGGGGCCCTGGGGCTGCGTGCGAAGGCGGCGGTGGAGGCCGGGCACATCGGGGTCGTCACCGGGTTCCGCACCGCCGAGGTGCGCACCGGCGGTGACCGGGTGGTCCTGGTCGACGACGGCGGCCGCACCCTGGAGCCGGTCGACGAGGTGGTCGCCCTGACCGGGTTCCGCCCGGACCTGGCGCCCCTGTCGGAGATCCGCCTGGACCTGGACGCCACGCTCCAGGCCCCCGCCGGGCTGGCCCCGCTCATCGACCCCAACGTGCACTCCTGCGGGACGGTGTACCCGCACGGGGCCGCGGAGCTGTCCCACCCGGAGGAGGGGTTCTTCCTGGCGGGGATGAAGTCCTACGGGCGCGCCCCCACGTTCCTGGCCCTGACCGGCTTCGAGCAGGTCCGCAGTATCGCCGCCCACCTCGCCGGGGACCACGAGTCCGCGGCCCGGGTGGAGCTGACCCTGCCCGAGACCGGGGTGTGCGGCGGCGCCGGGCTGTTCGACGCACCCGACGCGGCCGAGGCCGAGGCGGGCGGCTGCTGCGGCCCCGCCCCCGAGGCGTCACAGGAGCCCCCGGCCGCCGCGACCGGGGGCGGCGGCCTGGCCGTCTCGCCGCTGCGGCTGCTCTCGACCGCTCCGACCGCGTCCGCGGACGGCGGCTGCTGCGGGGGGCCCTCGCGCACGGCGGAGCCGGCCGAGTCGGCCCGGGTGCCGTGACAGCGCGTTCCGACGCGGCCCCCGGCGCGCGTCCGCCCGTGAACGCGGTCGGCGCGCGCCGGGGCCTGTGGGTCCTGTGCGTCACCGTCACCACCTGCTACGGGGTGCTGTTCTACGCCTTCCCCGTTCTGCTCTCCGGTATCGCCGCCGACACCGGGTGGTCTCCTGCCTCGGTGACCGCCTGGTTCTCCGCCTCCCAGGTCGTGGCCGGGCTGGCAGGGATCCCCGTGGGCCGCTGGGTGCGGACCCGGGGACCGCGTCCGGTGATGACGGCGGCGTCCCTGACCGCCGTCCCCGCCGTGGCGGTCATCGCGTCCTCCCGGGACCTGTGGGTCTTCGCCGCGGCCTGGCTGGTGGCGGGGGCCGCGATGGCCGGGCTGTTCTACCCGCCCGCCTTCGCCGCGCTGACCCACTGGTACGGGGCGGGCAAGGTGCCGGCGCTGACCGCGCTGACCCTGGCCGCAGGACTGGCCGCTACCGTCTTCGCCCCCCTGACCGCCCTGTTGGAGGGCCTGTGGGGATGGCGCGGCGCCTACCTGGTCCTCGCGGGCGTTCTCCTGGCCGTGGTGGTGCCCCTGCACGCCTTCGCGCTGCCCCGGGCGTGGGCCCCCGGAGACCGGGAGCGCGGGAGCGGCCCCGGGGGCGTGCGCGCAGTGGCGCGCAGCCGGGCGTTCTGGCTCCTGACCGCGGCCCTGGCCCTGGGATCCTTCGCCGTCCATGCGGTCGTCGTCAACCTGGTCCCCCTTCTGGAGGGGAGGGGGTTCGGCACGGCGGAGGCGGCCTGGGCCCTGGGCGTCGGCGGGGTGGGCCAGGTGCTCGGCCGCCTGGCCTACGCCCCCCTGGAGCGGTGGACCGGTCCGGCCCCGCGCGCCGCGGCCGTCCTCGGCGCCTGCGCGGCGACCACCGCCCTGCTGGCCCTGGTGCCCGGACCGCCGGCCCTGGTCCTGGCCATCGCCGCGCTTGCCGGGATGGCGCGGGGGATCCTCACCCTCCTCCAGGCCACCGCGGTGTCCGACCGGTGGGGGATGGGGCACTACGCCGTCCTCAACGGCATCATGCACACCCCGCTCATGCTCGCCGTCGCCCTGGCGCCCTGGGCCGGAACCGCGCTGGCCGGACCGCTGGGCGGCTACCCGGCGGTGTTCGCGGCGCTGGGAGCGCTGGCCGCCCTCGGCGCGCTGATCAGCCCCGCCACCCGTCCCCGGCGGACCCCCGCCTGACCCCCGGCGCCCCTCCCGCGGGCGCCCCGTCGACGAAGGAGATCCCCTCATGGAAGAAACCCCCCTCGCCGTCATCGGAGCGGGCCAGTCCGGACTGGCCGCGGCGCGGGCCGCGAACCGTGCGGGCGTGCGCCCCCTGCTCCTGGAGGCTTCCGACCGGCCCGGCGGCTCCTGGCCGCACTACTACGACAGCCTGACCCTGTTCTCCCCCGCCCGCTTCTCCGCCCTGCCCGGCCTGCCGCTGCCCGGCGATCCCGACCGCTACCCGCGCCGCGACGAGGTGGTGGCCTACCTGCGCGACTACGCCGCCCGCCTGGACGCCGACCTGCGCTGCGGGCACCGGGTGGAGCGGGTCGAACGCGACGGGGACGCCTTCGCCCTCAGCCTCGCCGACGGCTCACGGGTCCGCTCCCGCGCCCTCGTCTCCGCCACCGGCGGGTTCACCCGCCCCCACCGCCCGGACCTGCCGGGCCTGGCGGACTTCACCGGCACCGTGCTGCACGCCGCCGAGTACCGCTCGCCCGCGCCCTTCGCCGGACAGCGGATCGTGGTGGTCGGCGGCGGCAACTCGGGGGTCCAGATCGCCGCCGAACTCGCCGGGACGGCCCGGGTCAGCCTGGCCACCCGGGCCCCGGTCGCCTGGGCGGAGCAGCGCCCCCTGGGCCGGGACATCCACTGGTGGTTCGTTCGCAGCGGCCTGGACGCCGCGCCCCTGCGCCGGGTCTGGGAGAGGGCCCCGGTCCTGGTCAACGACGACGGCCGGTACCGGGCCGCGTTCGCCACCGGCGACCCGGACCGCCGCGAGATGTTCACCCGCCTGGAGGGCGACAAGGTCACCTGGGCCGACGGCACCGTGGAGAGGGCGGACACCGTCCTGCTCGCCACCGGCTACCGGCCCGCGCTGGACCACCTCGCCCCGACCGGAGCCCTGGACCGCGCAGGGCGCCCGCTCCACCGCGGCGGGGTCTCCACCACCGTCCCCGGGCTGGGGTACGCGGGCCTGGAGTACCAGCGGAGCTTCTCCTCCGCCACCCTGCGCGGTGTCGGCCGCGACGCCCGCCACGTCGTACGGCGGCTGCTGCGCGCGACGCGCCGCTGACGGGGACTACAGCACGAGCAGGCCGACCGCGCTCGCGGCCGCGACCACCGCCCAGGCGGGCACCCGCCACACCGCCAGGGCCACGAACGCGACCGCCGCCACGGCCATCGTCGCGTCGGAGACCACCCCCCGGACGAAGACCGGGTCGTACAGGGCCGCCGCCAGGATCCCCACCACCGCGGCCCCGGCCCCGGCCAGCGCGCGCCGGGCGCGGTCGTGGGCGCGCAGCCGCTCCCAGAACGGCAGTACGCCCACGACCAGCAGCGCCGACGGCAGGAACACCGCCGCCAGGGCGAGGGCCGCCCCCAGCAGGGGGCTGCCCGCCACCGGCATGAGCGCCCCCAGGTAGGCGGCGAAGGTGAACAGCGGCCCCGGCACGGCCTGCGCGGCGCCGTACCCCGCCAGGAACGAGCCCTGGTCCACCGCGCCGCCGGCCACCACCTCGGCCTCCAGCAGCGGAAGGACCACGTGCCCGCCGCCGAAGACCAGTGCCCCGGCCCGGTAGAAGCCGTCCGCCGTGTCCACGGCCGGGCTCTGGGCCAGCGCGGCCAGCAGGGGCAGCCCGGCCAGCAGCGCGGCGAACACCCCCAGGCAGGCCAGGGCGGTGGTGCGCCCCACCGGCGCGCCGGCGCCGTCGGCCGAGCCGGCGGCGGGCGCGTCCGCGGAGAGCCACAGGGCCCCGGCCAGGGCGCCCAGGACGATGGCCGCCACCTGGCTCAGGGCCGTGGGCAGCAGCAGGACCAGGACCAGTGCGGCCACCGCGACGGCGGCCCGGCGGGCGCCCGAGGCGAGTGTCCCGGCCATCCCCACCACGGCGTGGGCGACCACGGCGACCGCCGCCGCCTTCAGGCCCAGCAGCCACCCGGCGTCGGCGTCGGCTCCGATGGCCCGCATCCCCAGGGCGAAGCCCACCAGGAGCACCGCCGAGGGCAGGGTGAACGCCGCCCAGGCCGCGGCCATCCCCGCGTACCCGGCCCGGCGCAGCCCGATGGCCATGCCGACCTGGCTGGAGGCCGGGCCGGGGAGGAACTGGCACAGCGCCACCAGGTCGGCGTAGGCGGCCTCGGTGAGCCAGCCGCGGCGGACCACGAAGGCCTCCCGGAAGTAGCCCAGGTGCGCCACCGGCCCGCCGAACGAGGTCAGTCCCAGCAGCAGGAAGGCGCCGAACACCTCGCCGGCCCTCCCGCGGCCGGTCGCGGGGGCCTGCGGGTCCTGTCCGCTCACGTGTGCGCCCTTCCGGCGTGCGCGGCCCGGGCGGCCGCGGTGGGGGTCATCGCAACAGGGGCCCGCCGTGCGGCGGGGCCCCTCGATCGTAGCGACCCGGACCCGCCGCGGCCCCCGCGGACGGTGGTGGGACGGTGTCCGGGAGATGAACGGGGACTGCGCCCGCCGCCCGCCGCCCGCTGGGCGCCGGGGTGTCCGCCCTGCCGTGCGCGATCCTGTCCGTGCGCGGGCACGCGCCCGGTCCCGGACACGGCGCCTTGTTCCCGGGCCTGCCGCCGGGTCCGCCGGACGGGCTCGCCGAGGACCGCAGGACGGCCTTCGTGCCGGCCCGGATCCAGGGGATGCCCTGCGCGGAGGCGGCCGGGGCCGTCGATGCGCTCCGGGCACGGTGCGCTCCCGGGTGGCGCGCGGCCGCCGGGACCCGCTCCGTATGCTCCTCCAGGCGGCACGGCCCGTGCGGGGCGGGCTCGTCCCCGCCCCGCACGGGTCAGGCGTCCAGGGCGTCGGCCAGGGCGGACAGCAGGCGGTCGACGTCCTCCCCGGAGGTGTAGGGCGCCATGCCCACGCGCAGCCCGGCGGTGTCGTCGACGCCCAGGCGGGCGAACGCCTCGTGGGCGTAGAAGCTCCCCGCCGGGGCGAGCACGCCGCGTTCGGCGAGGAAGCGGGAGACGTCCGCGCTGCGGCGGCCGGGGAAGGTCATGAACAGCGTCGGGGTGCGCTCGGCCGCCCGCGAGTGCACCTCCACCGCGCCGCCCAGCCCGGCCAGGGCCGCCTCGACCCGGTCGCGCAGCGCAGTCTCGTGCTCCTCCAGCAGGAGGCGGGCGGCGGCCAGCCGACCGCGCCGGTCGCCGCCGGCGGGGGCGAGGTCGGCGAGGGTCTCCAGCGCCTCGGTGGCCCCCGCCATGGTCTCGTAGGGCAGGGTGCCGAACTCGAACCGCTCGGGTACCGCGTCGGTGGAGGGCACCAGCTTGTCGGGGACGATGCTCTCCAGCAGCGCGGGGTCGGCGGCCAGGACCGCGCAGTGCGGACCCAGGAACTTGTAGGGGGAGCACACGTAGAAGTCGGCGCCCAGCTCCCGCAGGTCCACGTCCGCGTGGGCGGCGTGGTGCACACCGTCGACGTACACGAGCGCCCCGACCGCGTGGGCGCGGTCGGCGACCGCCCGCACCGGGACCCGGGTGCCCAGCAGGTTGGAGGCGGCCCCCACGGCGACCAGCCGGGTGCGCCCGTTGACCACGGTGCCCAGGTCGGACAGGTCGGGCTCGGCGGTCCCGGGATCGAAGTCGATCCACCGCACCGCGGCACCGGTGCGCTCGGCGGCCTGCACCCAGGGGCGGATGTTGGAGTCGTGGTCCAGCCGGCTCACGACGACCTCGTCGCCGGGCCCCCAGTCCCTGGACAGGTGCCGGGAGAAGTCGTAGGTGATCTGGGTGGCGCTGCGCCCGTACACGACGCCCTCGGGGGCGCAGCCCAGCAGGTCGGCGTAGGCGCGGCGGAACCCCGCGACGGCGGCCTCCGCGTTGGCCTCGGAGGCGACCGACGCGCCCCGGTTGGACAGCGGGCCGGTGAGCGTGCGGGCGATCGCCTCACCGACCCGGGCGGGGGTCTGGGTGCCCCCGGGCCCGTCGAAGTGGGCGATCCCCGAGGCCAGGGAGGGGAACTGCGCGCGGAACGCGCCGAGGTCGAACGCCGTCATGTGACTCCTCTGTCGCAACGGTGCGGGCCGCCGCCCGGCCCCGTACAGGTGTACCTCCGGAGCCGCGCCGGGGAAAGCCCCGGCGCCGGGGGCGGGGGCGCCGCGGGGGAGTTCTTCCGGGCGACCGGCCGCTGAGCTGCGGGATCGGGGAACGTACGCTGGACGGCGTGGTGATGAGAGACGTCCTGCCGGGTGCGGACCCGGGCTTCGACAACCGCCGGCTGCCCGTCTACGAGGCCGGGGAGATCGACGTGCCGTTCGTCGTGTGGGGCTCGGGCGAGTTCATCGCCCGCGACACCTTCTGGGAGGAGCACGCCCACCCCACCCACGAGCTGCTGTGGAACGAGCGCGGCGCCTCGTCGGCCACGGTCGGGACGAGGGTGTGGACCATCACCTCCGCCGTGGGCCTGTGGATCCCCGCCGGGGTGCGCCACAGCGGGTGGACTCCCGCCGGGACCCGGCACCGGGCCGCGCACTTCGGAGTGCACGCCGCGCCCGCGATCGCCGACCGGGCGGTGGCGGTGCAGGTCACCCCGCTGCTGCGGCTGCTGCTGGACCGGCTGGAGGGGGAGTCGCTGGCCGGGGACGAGCGCGCCCGCACCGAGGCGACGGTCCTGGACCTGATCGCCCCGGCCCGCGGCGAGATCCTGCTCCAGATCCCCGAGTCCCCGCTGCTGGCGCCCATCGTCTCGGCGGTACTGGAGGACCCCGCCGACACCACCACCCTGGCGGCCTGGGCCGCCAGGCTCGGGGTGAGCACCCGCACCCTCACGCGGGCGTTCCAGGCCGAGACCGGGCTGGGCTTCAGCCGCTGGGCGGCCACCGCCCGGGTGCGGCACGCGATCGCGCTGCTGGCGCGCGGGGAGGCCGTCGAGGACGTGGCGGCGTGTGTCGGCTATCACTCGGCGAGCGCGTTCGGCGCGGCGTTCCGCCGTGTCACGGGCACCAGTCCCGGGCGTTTCCGGGCCCGGTGAGGGCGATCCGGCCATCGGATGTCCGTTTTGCGACAAACGCTGTCACATCTGTGTGATTGCGCATAAGGTAAACGCACCCTAAGTTCGGTTAGGCAATCCTTAGCTTTCGCCGCCGCGGGCTCCCCTGCCCGCCGCGGCGCCTCGGCGGGCGGCGCGGCCGCGGCCGCCGAGGAGCGGTCCCCTGATCGGAAGGACACCATGTCCCGCGTTCTCACGCCCGCCGCCGTCGCCGCGGCCGCGCTGCTCACCGTCGGGCTCACCGCCTGCGCCTCCACCGACGCCCCCGCCGGGCAGGAGGGCGAGGGTTCCGGGGACTGGACCCCCATCACCATCGAGCACGCCCTGGGCACCACCGTCATCGAGTCCCAGCCCGAGCGCGTCGCCACCGTCAACTGGGCCAACCACGAGGTCCCCCTGGCCCTGGGCGTCGTCCCCGTCGGCATGGCCGCCGCCAACTTCGGCGACGACGACGGCGACGGCCTCCTGCCCTGGGTCTCCGAGAAGCTCGACGAGCTCGGCGCCCAGACCCCCGTGCTGTTCGACGAGACCGACGGCATCGACTTCGAGGCGGTCGCCGACACCGAGCCCGACGTCATCCTGGCCGCCTACTCCGGCCTCACCCAGGAGGACTACGACACCCTCAGCGAGATCGCGCCCGTCGTCGCCTACCCCGAGACCGCCTGGGGCACCCCCTGGCAGGAGATGATCGCCTTCAACAGCCAGGCCATGGGCATGGCCGAGGAGGGCGAGGCGCTCATCGCCGACCTGGAGGAGGAGATCGCCGCGGCCGCCGCCGAGCACCCCTCCCTGGAGGGCAAGGCGACGATGTTCCTCACCCACGTCGACACCGCCGACCTGAGCGAGATCAGCTTCTACACCCCCCACGACACCCGCGCCCTCTTCTTCGAGGACCTGGGCCTGTCCACCCCCGGGAGCGTCGCCGCCGCCTCCGCCGGGACCGACGTCTTCTCCCTGACCCACAGCGCCGAGCAGGCCGACGCCTTCGACGACGTCGACATCATCGTCACCTACGGCGGCGACGAGCTCATCGAGGCCCTGGAGGCCGACCCGCTGCTGTCCCAGATGCCCGCCGTGGAGAACGGCGCCGTCGTCACCCTGCCCGGCGCCGACCCCCTGGGCACCGCCGCCAACCCGACCCCGCTGGCCATCTCCTGGGTCCTGGACGACTACCTGGCGCTGCTGACCGAGGCCGCCGACAAGGCCGAATGACCGTGCACGACACCGCCACGCCCGGGGGCGCCGCCGCCGTGCGGCGCCCCCGGCGCGCCAAGGCCCTGTGGCTGCTGCTGCTCACCGCGGTGCTCCTGGGCCTGATGTTCGCCTCGGTCACGGTGGGCTCGCGCAGCGTCTCCTGGCCCGATATCGCCGCCGCCCTGGGCGGCGCCACCGACGGCTTCGACCGCGCGGCCGTCGCCAAGCGCATCCCGCGCACGGTGCTCGCGGTGCTGGCCGGGGCCGCGCTGGGCCTGTCCGGAGCGGTCATGCAGGGCGTCACCCGCAACCCGCTGGCCGACCCCGGAATCCTGGGCGTCAACATGGGCGCCTCGCTGGCCGTGGTCACCGGCATCGCCTACTTCGGGCTGGCCTCGGCCACCACCCGGATCTGGGTGGCGATCACCGGGGCCGCCGTCACCGCCGTCGCCGTGTACGTCGTCGGCTCCCTGGGCCGCGGCGGCCCCACCCCCCTCAAGCTCGCGCTGGCCGGGGCCGCCACCTCGGCCGCGCTGGCGTCGTTCATCACCGCCGTGGCGCTGCCGCGCGGCGACATCGCCGAGAGCATCCGCTCCTGGCAGATCGGCGGTGTGGGCGGCGGCACCTTCGACTCCGTCTCCCAGGTCCTGCCCTTCCTGGTGCTCGGCGGCCTGGTGTGCCTGCTGTCCGCGCGCGGACTGGACCTGCTCGCCCTGGGCGACGAACTCGCCGCCGGGCTGGGCACCCGGGTGGCCGCGGCCCGCGCCGGGGCGTCCCTGGGCGCCGTCGTCCTGTGCGGGGCGACCACCGCCGTCACCGGCCCCATCGCGTTCGTCGGCCTGGTGGTGCCGCACGCGTTCCGGATGCTCATCGGCGGCGACCACCGGTGGCTGCTGCCGTTCTCCGCCCTGGGCGGTGCCGCCCTGCTGACCGCCGCGGACGTGCTCGGCCGCATCGTCGCCCGCCCCGCGGAGGTCGACGTCGGCATCGTGACCGCGCTCATCGGCGCCCCCGTCTTCATCTCCATCGTCCGCCGACACAAGGTCCGTGCACTGTGAGCGGTTCCGCCATCGACACCACCCGGCCCCCGGCCCCCGCCCCCGACGACGCGGCCGTGGCGGCCGTCGCCCGGGGGAGGCGCGCCCGCGGGCGACGGCGCCTCGCCGTCATCGCGGTCCTGGGCGCCCTCATCGTCACCGGGTTCGCCGTGACCCTCATGGTCGGGCGCACCTTCTACCCGCCCGCCGACGTCGTCGGGGTGCTCCTGGGCCGCGACGTGCCCGGCGCCTCCTTCACCGTGGGACGGCTCCGGCTGCCCCGGGCGGTGCTGGCCGTGGCCGCCGGACTGTGCTTCGGCCTGGCGGGCGTCACCTTCCAGACCATGCTGCGCAACCCGCTGGCCAGCCCCGACATCATCGGCATCAGCGCCGGCGCCGGCGCGGCCGCCACCTTCGCGATCGTGGTGCTCTCGCTGGAGGGCGCCGGGGTGTCGGTGTTCGCCATCGTGTCCGGCCTGGCCGTGGCGCTGCTGGTGTACCTGCTGGCGTACCGGAACGGGGTGGCCGGGGGGCGGCTCGTCCTGGTGGGCATCGGCATCGCCGCGATGCTCCAGAGCGTCACCGACCACATCCTGGACCGGGCCGCGCAGTGGGACCTGCAGGAGGCGCTGCGCTGGCTGACCGGCAGCCTCAACGGCACCACCTGGAGCGAGGTCGTGCCCGTCCTGGCCGCCCTGGCGGTGCTGGCCCCGGTGCTGCTGGCCCGGGCCGGAGACCTGGACGCGCTGCGGCTGGGGGACGACACCGCCGCCGCCCTGGGGGTACGGGTGGACCGCACCCGGCTGGTCCTCATCGTCGCCGCGGTGGGGCTCATCGCGTTCGCGACCGCCGCCGCGGGCCCGATCGCGTTCGTGGCGTTCCTGTCCGGGCCGATCGCGGCGCGCCTGGTGGGCCCGGGCGGCTCCCTGCTGCTCCCGGCGGCCCTGGTCGGCGCGCTGCTGGTGCTGGTCGCGGACTTCGCCGGCCAGTTCCTGTTCGGCACCCGCTACCCCGTCGGCGTCGTCACCGGCGTGCTGGGCGCCCCCTACCTCGTGTACCTGATCGTCCGCACCCACCGCGCTGGAGGCTCCCTGTGACCACGGCCCACTCGCTCCTCGTCGAGGACCTGACGCTCGGATACCAGGACCGGGTCGTCGTCGAGGACCTGGACCTGGCGGTGCCGCCGGGGCGCATCACCGTGATCGTCGGCGCCAACGCCTGCGGCAAGTCGACCCTGCTGCGGGCCATGTCGCGGCTGCTGTCCCCCCGGGGCGGGCACGTCCTGCTGAACGGGAAGCAGGTGCACCGGATGCCCTCCAAGGAGGTGGCGCGCACCCTGGGGCTGCTGCCGCAGTCGCCCATCGCCCCGGAGGGGATCGCGGTCAGCGACCTGGTGGGCCGCGGCCGCCACCCCCACCAGGGGGTGTTCTCGCGGTGGAGCCGGGAGGACGACGAGGCGGTGGCCGCCGCCCTGGAGGCCACCGGAACGCTGGAGCTGGCCGACCGGCCCGTGGACGAGCTGTCCGGCGGCCAGCGCCAGAGGGTGTGGATCGCGATGGCGCTGGCCCAGCGCACCGACCTGCTGCTGCTCGACGAGCCGACGACGTTCCTGGACGTCAGCCACCAGGTGGAGGTGCTGGACCTGCTCACCGACCTCAACGCGTCGCTGGGCACCACCATCGTGATGGTGCTGCACGACCTCAACCTGGCCGCCCGCTACGCAGACCACCTCATCGCCCTGGCCGACGGGCGGCTGCACGCCGCGGGCACCCCCGAGCAGGTGCTCACCCCCGAGACGGTCGGGGCGGTGTTCGGGCTGCGCAGCCGCATCATCACCGACCCGGTGTCGGGGCGGCCGCTGATGCTGCCCATCGGCCGCCACCACGACGCCGGGACCGGCTGACCCGCGCCGCACCCGGGTGCCCGCCGGGCCTGCTCCTCCCGCGCCGGGCGGGACCGGCACGGATCCGGAGGCCGGACCCCGCCCGGCGTGCCCCTCCGGAGGGGTCCGGCGGGGCACGCCGGGCGGGGCGGCCGGCTCAGGCGGCGACGATCCCGGCCACGAGGTTGACGGTCGCGGCGAGGATGACCGTGCCGAACACGTACGACAGCAGGCAGTGCCGCAGCACCACGGCGCGGATCCCGGAGGAGGAGACGTCGGTGTCCGACACCTGGTAGGTCATGCCGAGATTGAAACTGAAGTAGAAGAAGTCCCGGTAGGACGGCGGGGGATCGGCGGTGTTGAAGTCGATGCCGCCGACCGGGTCGGCGTAGTACAGGTGGGCGTAGCGGGTGGTGTACATCAGGTGCAGCACCGCCCAGTTCGCGAACACGCCGCCCAGGCCGAGCGCGGCCGCCGGGTGCCGGGTCCCGGAGTGGCCCAGGAACAGCAGCAGCACGATCCCCGCCAGCCCGCACAGAGTCGCCGCCACCACGAACAGTTCCGCGAACACCGGCCGGAAGTCCTCCCGGCGGGCGTTGGCGCGGGTCTGCCCGGGGTCCATCGGCCACAGCGCCAGCACCCCGAGCACGAGGAAGGACACCGCGGTCGCGGCGATGCCCGCCAGGACCCCGAACGCGGGGTTGACCACCGCGCCGACGGCCGGTCCGGCCAGGAACCCCGCGGCGACGGAGAGCGCCACGCGCAGCCACGCGCTGCGCAGGAAGCGGGAGATCACGGTGCTCCCTCCGGGATCCGGGGCCGGTACGCGTCCGCCATCCGCACCACGCCCCCCGGTCGCGCGACCCGCCCGGGCCTTTCCGGAAGGGGTCGGATCCATCATCGGACGCCGTTCACATTCGCATGTTCCGCGGCCTTCGGTTCCGCATGGCGGCGGGCACGGTGTGTCGCGGGACGACGCCGTCCCCGGGTGCGCGGCCACCGCCGGGGCGGCGCCCGACACCCCCGAGCCGGGCGGTGCGCCCGTGTGCCCCGGTCACGTGTTCCTCCTCGAGGTGACTGCTTCGTGAGGCGAGCCTGACCCAACTCGTTTTGGGGTTGGTGGTCAGGGTTTGGTCGAAATAAGTGGTATGTGGGTATCTGTGTCTGTTGTGCCGAACGTGCGACCATGGACGTTCGGGCGTCATCACACCGCGGCGGGGAGGGCCCAAAGGCCCTCGGGGGAATGAGGGGGGCTTCCATGCCCGTACAACACGCGTCCAACGACCTGATGGTCTCCCTGGTGCGGGCCGGGCACCTGGCCACCTTCGAGGAACTGCCCGCGCTCGTGGCCAAGAAGGCCGATGCCGCGAACCTCTCCGAGGCCCGCTTCTACCTCGCGGACCACCAGCAGCAGGTCCTGCGCGAGGTCACCGGCGACGGAGCCGACGCCCACCGGGGAGGCGAGGACCTGCCGATCGACGGCTCCCCGGCGGGTGAGGCCTACATCACCAGCGTGACCGTGCGCAGCGAGGACGGGCACCGCTACTGGGTGCCGATCCTGGAGGGCGCCGAACGCCTGGGCGTCCTGCACGTGGCCTGGCAGGGCGACCCCGACCGCTCGGCCATGCGGGACCTGGCCGCGCTCGTGGGACTGCTGGTCATCGCCAAACGCTCCAACAGCGACGCCTACGCCCGGTTGATCCGGACCAAGCCCATGTCGGTCTCGGCCGAGATGCAGTGGACGCTGATGCCCCCGGGCACCTTCGCGGACGCGCGGGTGACGATCTCGGCCGCCACCGAACCCGCCTACGACAACGCCGGGGACTCCTTCGACTACGCCCTGGTCGGGGAGACCGCCCACCTGGCGATCTTCGACGCCATGGGCCACGACAACGCCGCCGGGCTCATCGCCAACCTGGCGGTGGGGGCCTTCCGCAACGAGCGCCGCCGGGGCACCCCGCTGTCCGAGATCCACCAGGGGGTGGAGGCCACCCTCATCCAGGAGTTCGTGCGCACCCGCTTCGCCACCGCGATCCTGGCCCGGCTCGACCTGGTCACCGGGGAACTGGAGTGGGTCAACTGCGGCCACCTGCCGCCCGTGCTCATCCGCGGCGGCCGGGTGAGCGAGATGCAGTGCGAACCCTCCCACCCGCTGGGCATGGACCTGGGGCTGCCGGTGACCGTGTGCCGCGAGAAACTCCAGCCGGGCGACCGGCTGCTGCTCTACACCGACGGCATCATCGAGGCCCGCGACGCCGACGGGAACGAGTTCGGCATCGACCGGTTCGTGGACTTCGTCATCCGCCACCAGGCGGGCAACCTGCCGGTCCCCGAGACTCTGCGGCGCCTGGTGCACGAGGTGCTGTCGTACCACCACGACACGCTCCACGACGACGCCACGGTGCTGTTCTGCGAATGGCACGGGTAGGCCGGCCGCGCTCCGGCCCGGCGCTCACCCAGCGCTCCCGGGGGCGAGCCGGAAGCGGTCCCGGTACCGGCCCGGGGTCGTGTCGAGCACGCGTCGGAACGCACGGGTGAGGGTGTCGGTGCCCCCGAACCCGCACGCCGAGGCGATCCGGTCCAGCGTGTCGTCGGTGGTCTCCAACCGGTGGCGGGCCGCCTCCACCCGGGCGGCCTCGACGTAGGCGGCCGGGGTCGTCCCCAGCTCCCTCCTGAAGATCCGGGTGAGCTGCCGCTCGCTCACATGCGCGCGGGCCGCCAGGTCGGGGACGGTGAGCGGCCCGCCGAGGTCGCGGGCGATGTGGTGGCGCAGGTCCTCGATGCGGCGTGTGGTCGACACCGGGTCCAGGGCGACGCTGAACTGGCTCTGCCCGCCCGGCCGCTTGAGGTACACCACCAGCTGCCGGGCCACGCGCAGGGCGGGCCCGCGTCCGAAGTCGTCCGCCACCAGGGCCAGTGACAGGTCGATGCAGGCGCTGAGCCCCGCGCCCGTCCAGATGTCGCCGTCCCGGATGAAGATCGGGTCCGCGTCCACCTCCACCCCGGGGTGCTCGGCGGCCAGCTGGCGCGCGGTCGACCAGTGCGTGGTGGCGCGCCTGCCCTCCAGCAGCCCGGCGGCGGCCAGCAGGTGCGCGCCCACGCACACCGAGGCGACGCGCCGCGCGCGGGGGGCCAGCAGCCGCACCCGGTCCACGACGGCGGGGTCGGCGACCGCGCGCACCCCCGAGCCCCCGTCGGACTCGACGGAGCCGGGGACCAGCAGCGTGTCGATGCGCCGCCCGGCGATGTCGTCGAACGTGGCGTCGGGCAGCACCCGCACCCCCGCCGAGGTGGTGACCGGTCCGGTGGTGGCCGCGGTGAGCACCACCTCGTAGCCGGTGGGTCCGCCCAGCTCCCGCCGCAGCAGCGAGAACACCTCGGCGGGGCCGGTGACGTCCAGCAGGTCCACCCCGTCGAACAGCATCACCACCACGAGCCGCTCGTCCACGGCGCCTCCTTCCCCCCACCGTCCGGGCGGGCGTACGGTTCCGGCACCCGGACGGGTCCCGGCGGCCGCGCCGCCCGGATGCCCGCGGCCCGGCGTCGCATGTCCGAATCTGCGGTTCGCATGACATTGCCGACATCAGGGGCCCGAGCCTAGCGTGGACGGTGGCCGCCCGCGGAGGGCGGACCGCCCGCGCCGCACCCCGCGGCGCGGCACGGAAAGGACGAACCACACCGATGGCCTCCACCACCCTGCGCGACGTCACCGGCCTGGACCCGGCCCCGGCCGCCCTGGGCGACGCGACCCTCATCCTCATCGACTACCAGAACACCTACACCCGGGGCGTGATGGAACTGGAGGGCTGGGAGGAAGCCCTGGACGCCGCCGCCGGCCTGCTGGCCCGGGCGCGGGCGGTCGGGACCCCGGTCGTCCACGTCGTCCACGACGGCGGCCCGGGGAGCCCCTACGACGTCCGCGACGACATCGGCGCGATCCACCCCCGGGTGGCGCCCGCCGAGGGCGAGCCGGTGGTCGTCAAGGGCGCGCCCAACGCCTTCGTCGGCACGGACCTGGCCGAGCGCGTGGCCGCGACCGGACGCGGGGCGGACGTCGTCATCGCCGGGTTCATGACGCACATGTGCGTCACCTTCAGCTCCGAGGGCGCGTTCCTCAACGGGCTGCGGCCGACCGTCGTCGCCGACGCCTGCGCCACCCGGACCCTGCCCTCCTCCGCGGGCGAGGTGCCCGCCGGACACCTGCACGCCGCCGCGCTGGCCACCATCGGCGACCTGTACGGGGTGGTCGTCCCCAGCGCCGCCGACCTGCGCTGAACCCGTGCGGCCCCGCCCCGGGGCGGGGCCGCACGGACGGGCGGCGTCCGGTCAGCGGGACGCGCTCCCGGTCAGCGGGGCTCGCCTCCGCGGTCGCGCATCGACGCCCGCAGCCGGCCGAACACCCGGCCGGAGTGGATGCCGTCGTGCTCGAACTCGTTGGTCACCCACGCCCACGAGTTCCCCACACCCTCCAGGGTGTCCAGCTGGAGCTGCGCGTCCACGTACAGGTCGTCGTGGTAGACGGCGGCGGCCACCGGGACCTCGTTGGCGGCCAGGCGCTTCTCGTCGTACAGCGCCGGCCAGTCGGTGCGCCGGGCCAGTTCCTCCACCGCCGGGCGCAGCCCGCGCAGCAGGCGCACCTCCTCGAACATCCACGGGAAGGCCATCTCTCCGGTGAACATCAGCGGCCGGGCGTCCTCGGCGAACACCGGGCGGCGGTCCCGCTCGTGCTGGGCCGCCCAGGCGGTGGCGACTCCGGGGCGGTCGGCGTAGATGGCCTCCTGGAGCGTCCAGTACAGCGGGTTCGCGGCGCTGGAGGTGCGCACCAGCACCTCCTGGAGGAAGCCGTCGGACAGCCGCCCCGGCCGGATGAACGCGCCCTCGACCAGCCAGTGCATCCGCTCGAACCCGGACTTGTGGCCGAACCCGTTGCCCAGGCTCTGGAACCGTCGGACGGTGAGCCGGTCGCCGTCGGGCAGGCGCACGTCGTTCCCGGCCAGGTGGTCGGCGATCGCCGCCACGGCCTCCACGTCCTGCGGGTAGCGGCGGCGGTACTCGGCGGTCTTGCGCTCCACCCGTGTGAAGGTGCGCCGGTACACCTCCTCCACGTCGGCGGGGATGCCGGGAACGCCGCCGCAGATGTAGCAGGCGTTGAGCGCCTCGGGGGCGCGGGAGAGGTAGGCGAGGGTCAGCCAGCCGCCGTAGCTCTGGGCGAGGGTGGTCCAGCGCCTGCCGCCGTACACGGTCTCGCGCACGTGCTCCATGTCGCGCACGATCGAGTCGGCGCGGAACCGCGCCAGGTGGTCGGCCCCGGCGGAGGCGTCGCCGCGCTCGGCGACCGCCCGCGCGTCCAGCGGCGTGCTGCGGCCGGTGCCGCGCTGGTCGACGAGGACGATCCGGTACTCCCCGATCGCCTCCCCGATCCAGCCGGAGGTGTCCAGCGGGCGGGGGTTCGCGCCGCCGGGGCCGCCCTGGAGGAAGGCGAGCAGGGGGAGGTCGTCCCCCCTGCGTTCGGGGGCGACCAGCTCCCGGACGAAGAGCCCGATCCGCTCCCCGCCGGGGTCGGACCAGTCCAGCGGGACGGTGACCGTGTGCTCGGTGACCCACAGCCCGGGCATGGCGTAGCCCATCAGTGATCTCCTCGGTGTCGACCGCTTCCCGGAACTGGCGGATACGGGGACCCGGGAAGTCGGCCCGAACATCGTAGGGGAGTTTTCGCACCTACTGTCCGTTCCGGTGCGCCGGAGGGCGGAGCGCGGCCCGACCCGCACCCGTGCCCGTGACGAGACCTGCGACCCGACCCGCGGCGGGACACGGGACCGGACCGCCGCCCGCACGTCCCACCCGGTTACGCGCCCTCCTGCCGCCGCACCGCCCCGGCGGTCCGGACGGGCGCGAACGGGGACGTGCAGCCCGGGGAGTGGGATGGTCCCTGAGCACCTCCAGGCGCTCCCCGATCCCGACCGCGCGCTCCCGGTACTCGGCGTGCTCGATCCCGATCCGGGCCGGGCACTCGTCCACGGCCCACCGCAAGCGGTCCGGGGCGTTCTTCACCCGCGCCTCGACGGTGCCGAGCGGCCCGGCCGGGTCCAGGCCCTCGGGCCGCTTCGCCACGCGCTCGGTGGTCAGTGCCCACCCGGCGGCCGCCACCACCGGGTCCGGGTCCGCGAACCGGGCCGGGCGCAGCTCCTCGGCGTGCGGGCTCTTCTTCACCACGTAGTCGACGAGCCGGTTCCGCGGCCAGGGGGAGCGCGACGCCCTCGCCCTCCCCGAGGCCGGGGGCACCGCCGAGCGCCTGCGCGCGTGCTCCGGCGCCCCCGACGACCACACCGGGCGCGTCCACACGGCCGTCCACAGCGGCCCCCGGAGGGGTGGCCGGGAACGGAGGGGACCGGAAAACCCTTCGACGGGCCCGCGGTTTCCTGGCACGGTGGGGCGCCATGACGACCTCAGAGCATCTCACCGCCGCGGACGTGGAGCTCATGCAGGGCCTGGCGCAGCGCGTCACCGCCATCCGCCCGGAGCTGGTGAACAGCGACGCCTCGTTCGGCGAGCTGGCCTGGAACTGGGGCGCGGGGCACGCGTCCCAGGGGCACGCGTGGCGGCGCCGGCTGTGGTTCTCCGACGGGGAACCGGTGGCGTGGGGGTGGGTCCGGCTGCCGCGCCGGGTGCGGCGCAGCGACGGGTCGTTCGCGGAGGCCACCGGCGCCTACCTGTCCTACCAGGTCCACCCCGACCACGCGGAACTGGTCGAGGAGGTGATCGACTGGTACGACGCCACCGCGCCGGGGCTGGAGCGCACGGTGCTGCCGGGTGCCCAGGACACGTTCGCCCTGGAGCGGTGGGCGGCGCACGGGTACGGGACCGACCCCGACTCCCTGGGGGACGACGGGTCCTGGACCCAGCTCAACCAGCGGGACCTCACCGACCTGGAGGCGCCGGGACTCCCGGACGGGTACCGGTTCCGCACCGCCGACGAGGCGGGGCCGCAGGCGGCGGTCCAGGCCCACCTGGACGCCTGGGAGCGTTCGGCGTACTCGCTCGAAGCCTACGAGGGCGTGCGGACAGCGCCGGGGTACCGCGGTGACCTGCACATCCTGGTGGAGGCACCGGACGGGACGATGGCGTCCTCAGGGATCATGTGGCTGGACGGGGTGAACCGGACCGTCGAGTTCGAGCCGATGGGGACGCATCCGGGCCACCGGCGGCTGGGGCTGGCGCGGGCGGTGCTCTTCCACGGGATGCAGCTGGCGCGGGAGGCGGGGGCCGTGCACGCGACGGTCGCCTGCCTGGGGGCGCCGGGGCATCCGGCGGCGCGCGGGCTGTACTACAGCGCGGGGTTCCGCAAGTTCACCTGGGACGCGCCGCTCGTCAAGGACGCGACGGCGGACTGATGGCGGGAGCCGAGAGCGTGGGCGGGATCGAGTACGAGGCGAAGGTGCTGGACATCGATCCGGTGCGGGTGGCGGGGCTGATCCTCGACAGGGGCGGTACGGACCTGGGGGAGGTGCTCCAGCGACGGTACGTCTACGACATCGAGCCGGGGGACGCCTCCCGGTGGGTGCGGCTGCGCGACACGGGGGAGCGGGTGACGCTCGCGGTCAAGGAGATCGGGTCCGACGCCATCGACGGGACCCGTGAGACGGAGACCGGGGTCGGCGACTTCGAGACGGCGAACGCGCTGCTGGGCAAGCTGGGGTACGTGCCCAAGGCGTACCAGGAGAACCGCAGGCACGGTTTCACCCTGGACGGGGCCAGGTTGGAGATCGACTCCTGGCCCCGGATCCCGGCGTACCTGGAGATCGAGGCCGACAGCCGGGAGGAGGTGGTGCGGGTGGCGGGGCTGCTGGGGTACACCGAGGCCGAACTGACGGGGGAGAACACCACGAAGGTGTACGCGCGGTACGGCATCGACCTGGCGGGGATCGCGGACCTGAGGTTCGAGGGTGCGTGAGGGCTCCGGGCGCGCTGCGCTCCGGCGGTGGACGCCGCGACGCACCCGCGGTCCGCGGGGGTGTCCCGCCAGGGGAGCCGGCGGAACACGGTCCGGCGCCGGGGGAGAGGACCGCTCCCCGTACGGGCGGGGAGCGCTCCTGAGGGCGGGCCGGTGCGTTCCGCCGGCCGCACACCGGGCCCGGACGCGCCGAACGCCGCAGGGCTGACGGCCGTGTCCGCCGCCGCGGTCCCCGACCCCCGCCCCTGAGCCATCGCGGCGGGCTCCGTCCCGGGCGGATCGGGAGGCGCGCGGGCTGTACGCGGTCCTCGGGATGTGGCATGCTCGGATTTGGGCGACCGTCCAAGGCGATCGTCCAAGGCAGTTGCCCAAGGCGATCGTCCAGCGCGACCGCCGCGACTCCGGACCGGAAGGGCCCCATGACCGCACAGCGCGCCCGGGAGGTGCGCGAGCGACTGCTCGCCGCCGCCGCCGAACTCATCCCCGAGCGGGGCTGGACGGGGGTGAGCACCCGGGTCCTGGCCGAACGGGCGGGGGTGGGCCCCGGACTGGTCCACTACCACTTCCCCTCACTGCGCGCCCTGCTCAACGAGGCCGCCCTGCGCGCCATGACCGCCGTCGTCCACGAGGGGGCCGCCCGCCTCCCGGACGCCACCGCCGAGGAGGGCCTCGACCTCCTGATCGGCGCCCTGGACGCCTACTCCGGCGGCGACCCCGCGTCGGTGCTCTTCACCGAGGCGTACCTGGCCGCCGGCCGCGACGAGGAACTGCGCCGGGCGCTCACCGGGCTCCTGGCGGACTTCCGGACCCTGCTCGCCGACTGGCTGCGCGCCACCGGGGTCCCCGACCCCGACGCCACCGCCCGTGTCCTGGCCGCGGCCATGGACGGGCTCATGCTGCACCGCCCCCTGGACCCCTCCCTGACCGCCGAGGCCGCCGTCCCCGTTCTGCGCAGGCTCCTCGCCGGAGCCGTGGAGGAGCAACGATGAACACACCCCACGCCGTCATCGCCGGTGCCGGGATCGCGGGCCTGGCCTTGGCCCGGCGCCTGGCCCACCACGGCTGGCGGGTCACCGTCGCCGAACGCGCCCCGGGGCCGCGCCCCCAGGGCTACATGATCGACTTCTTCGGGCCCGGACTCGACGCCGCCCGGGCCATGGGGCTCCTGCCCCGGCTGCGGGAGCTGGGCCACGAGGTCTCCGAGGCCGCCCTGGTGGACGAGCGGGGCCGGCGCCGCGCATCGATGGGGTTCGAGCGCTTCGCCCAGGCCCTGGGCGGGTCCCTGGTCTCGATCATGCGCCCCGACCTCGAACTGGCCCTGCGCGAATCCCTGCCCGACGGGGTGGAGCTGCTCTACGGGGCCGCGGTGACGGAGGTGGAGGAGCGCACGGACGGGGTCGGGGTGCGGCTGTCCGACGGCCGGGTCCTGGAGGCCGACCTGCTCGCGGGGGCCGACGGCATCCACTCCACCGTGCGCCGCCTGGTCTTCGGGCCCGAGGAGGAGTACCTGCTCCACCTGGGCTTCCACACCGGCGCCTTCGTCTTCGAGGACGCCGAGCTGCACGCCCGCACCCGGGGGCGGTTCCTGCTCACCGACAGCCTGGGCGCCCAGATGGGGTTCTACGCCCTGGCGGGGGACCGGGTGGCGGTCTTCACCGTGCACCGCACCCGCGACACCGACCTGCCCCGGGACCCCCGCCGGGCCCTGCGCGAGGCCTGCGCGGGCCTGGGGTGGGAGGTGCCCCGCGCACTGGAGCGGTGCCCCGGCCCCGAGGAGGTCTACTACGACCACGTGGCCCAGGTGCGGATGGACTCCTGGTCCGCGGGGCGGGTGGTGCTGCTGGGGGACGCCTGCCAGGCGGTGTCGCTGCTGGCCGGGCAGGGCGCCTCGATGGGGGTGGGCGGGGCGTTCGTGCTGGCCGAGGAGCTGGCCCGGGCGGCCACGGTGCGCGAGGGGCTGGAGCGCTACGAGTCGCGGTGGCGCCCGGTGGTGGAGGAGCGCCAGCGCGCGGCCCTCACCGGGACCTCCTGGTTCCTGCCCGACACCCCGCTCCGGCTCCGGCTGCGCCGCATGGTCCTGCGGCTGTCGGCCCTGCCGGGGGTGGACCGGTGGGTGGCATCGGCGATGTCGGGCAAGCCCAGCCGCGTGGTCGGCGACCTCGCCGCGACCTCCCCGCCCGTGCGCTGAGCCCCGGGGCCCCGCCCGGACGACGGGCGGCGCGAACGCTTCGCCGCGGCCGTCCCCTGCGCGCCGCCCGGCGGCGGGCACCCCCGTGGCTGGACGGTGGGGACCCGCACGGCCTCCCCGCCGTCCGGACCCCCAAACCCCTGGCGGCGCGGCCGTGCCCCGGTAGGCGACGGAGGCCGGGCGGGGGACGCACCCGGCCTCCGCCCCACCCGACAGAACGCGCACCTCGACCGTCGGGTGGGACCGCCGCGCGCTCCGTAGCGTTGCCGGTGAACGGGGGCGCCCGCCCGGGGCGCACGGTGGAAGGAGCACGTACATGCTGTCCGAGCACGACATCGAGGCGTTCGTCGAGGACGGGTTCGTCGCCCTGCGCGGCGCCTTCCCCCGCGAACTCGCCGACCAAGGCCGGGAGCTGCTCTGGGCCGACCTCGGCTGCGACCCCGACGACCCCGCCACCTGGACCCGGCCGGTCGTCCGCCTCGGCGGCTACCACGCCCCGCCGTTCCGGGAGGCGGCCACCACCCCCGCGCTGCTCGCCGCGTACGACCGGTTGGCGGGCGAGGGCCGCTGGCGGCGCCCGGGCGGGCTCGGCACCTTCCCGGTGCGGTTCCCGAGCGAGGAGGACCCCGGCGACGCCGGGTGGCACCTCGACGCGTCGTTCCCCGGCGGACAGGGGGAGTACCGGGTCAACCTCCGCTCGCGAGGCCGGGCGCTGCTGATGCTCTTCCTGTTCTCCGACGTCGGCCCCGACGACGCCCCCACCCGCATCCGGGTGGGCTCGCACCGCGACGTCCCCCCGCTGCTGGCCGACGCGGGCGTGGAGGGGCGCGAGTTCATGGACCTGTGCGGAGCGGCGGTCGCGGCCACCGAGGGCCGCCCCGAGGCCCTGGCCACCGGCGCGGCCGGCGACGTGTTCCTGTGCCACCCGTTCCTCGTGCACTCCGCCCAGCCGCACCGGGGCACCGCCCCCCGCTTCATGGCCCAGCCGCCACTGCTGCCCGTGGGCGAACTCGACCTCGGCGCACAACGGCCCACCCCGGTGGAGCGCCCGGTCATCGAGGCCCTGCGCGACCGCTGACCCGCCCCGGCGCCCGCCGGAGCCGCGGCCGGAGCCGCCGTTCACCGGAGGCGAACGGGTCGTGCCCGAGCGGGGGCTTTCCCGCCGTCTTCGGGCCGGGTCGGCGGGGCGTTACCGGCGCTCGGGCCGGTCATGGCGCACGATCGGAGGGGAGACCACGACACGGAGGAGGAGACCATGGGGAAGCGGAGAGGTATTCCGGTGCGGGCCTGCCTGCTGGGGCTGGCGGCCGGGTCGCGGGCGAGCCTGGGTGTGGGGACGGGGCTGCGCACCGTCCCGTGGGGCGGTCCCGCCCTCACCACGCTGGCGGTGCTCGGTGTCGCCGCGGAGTTCGTCGGCGACAAGCTCCCGGGCATCCCCAGCCGTCTGAGCTGGGCGGTGCTGACACCGCGGATCGCCAGCGCCGCCGTCGGCGGCGCGCTGCTGGCCCGCTCCGCGGGCGCCTCCGCGCTGCCCGCCGCGATCATCGCGGGCGCGGCCGCCCCCGTGGGCGCCCGGGCCGGGGTGGCCTGGCGCGAGGCGTGGGGCCGGACCGGCTCCGACACCGCCGGGGCGCTCATCGAGGACGCGGCGGCCCTCGCCCTCTCCGCGGCCGCCGCCCGGGGCCTGCCCCGCAGGGACTGAGCGCCTGCGGCAGGGGCGGGTCCTGACGGACGACCGAAAATGATGATGAATCCGGAGAATCGGTCCCGGGTGGTTTCGGGCGGTGACACGGTGGTGACAGGCGCTCCGGCCTGGGCTTTTGCGGGGGCTCGGCCCGGCGGGGGAGTCGGGAACCCCTGTGGCTGGGGGGAATCGGGTTCACACCCGCACCTTCCGTCACTCTAAGGTTCGCTCATGATCAACAATCGGAACGGGCGACCCCTCGTGCGAGGCGAGTCCCCCGCCCAGGTCGGTGAACTCCTGGCCGACTTCGAAGCGCGCACCGGGGCGGCGCACACCGCCGCCTTCGACCTCGACGGCGTCCTCCTCGGCCATGCCGGGCACCCCGCCGACGAGGCCGCGACGGCGCGCGCCGAGCAGTCGGCCTCCAGTTCCTACATGCTCGCCTCCCTGTCCACCGGTGTGGGCACCACCCTGCCCTCCCTCAGCCGCCCGGAGGGGCTGGGGCGCCCCGACCACCTGCTGCTGCGCTACCGCGACCAGAAGACGGCGAAGTCGTCCCCCTGGTGGGTGCTGGTGGTCCCCGTGCCCGAGTGGGGCGGCCTGGTCACCGAGATCCCGCCCTCCTCGGACGCCTCGGTCACCGCGGTGATGAGCGAGCTGCTGCTCTGCTCCGAGCACATCCACGCCGTGCTGGCCGAGGCCGGGCTCGCCGCCCGCTGACGCGCCGCCCGCCCGGAACGCCCACGGGCCCGGCCCCGGCCCTCAGGAGCCGGAGGCCGGGGCCCGCATCGCCTCGGCGATCCACAGGTGGGGCAGGTCGCCGTGGTCCTCCTCGGCCGCCGTGCCGTTGATCCGCGCCACCAGCGACAGGTAGCGGCCGTGCGTCTCGTCGTGGCCGGGCTCCTCGGCGGCGGCCTCCTCCTCGGCGATCCGGCGCCGGAGGTCGGGGAGCATCCGGAACCCCCGGGCCATCCGGTCGCGGACCTCGGGGGTGAGGGATGCGCCGGACAGGGCGGTGACCGCCTCCATGAAGCGCGTGACGGCCTGCTGCGCCCGGGGCGACCGGGGGTGCTCCCCGGCCCGGTGCGCGGCCAGGAGTTCCTCCGTGAGCGGGGCGGAGCCCTCGTGGATGAACGCCTGGAACGGCCCGGTCGCCGTGGTCCGGGCCTCCGGGGATGAGTAGGCCAGGCGCAGGTGGGTGCGGACCGCGTCGCGGAACGCCGGATCGCCCACCAGGTCGGCCAGTTCGATCCAGGCCTCCAACTGGGCGGCCGAGGGTTCCGCGGGCAGCACCGGGCGCACCGCACGCAACCGGTCCACGAACCCCTCGGGGACGTCGAGCCCCTCGCCGACGTCGTTCCAGAACCCGTCGACGACCTCCTCGCGCTCCTCGTCGGTCATCGAGACGAGCTTGTGCATGAGACCGGCCTGGGCGGTGGTGGCGCCCTGCCTGATGAGGGTGCGCAGCACCGCCCGCCGGGCCCGCAGGGCGCGCTCCTGCTGCTCGACGACCTCCAGGTGCGCGGTGAGCAGCTCGTGCAGGGTCCGCTCCCCGGCGAGCAGGCCGCGGATCGCGGCCAGGTCCGCGCCCACCTCGCGCAGGGTGCGGACCAGTTCCAGCCGGGCGATGGCGTCGATGCCGTACATCCGGTGGCCCGCCCCGTTCAGGCGGGTGGGTTCGACGATCCCGGTGTCGGCGTAGTGGCGGACGGCGCTGACGCTCAGACCGCTGCGGCGGGCGGCGTCTCCGATGGGGTACAGCTCGTGGTCGCTCATGGGGACCACTGTGGCGTCTCCGGTCGCTTGAGACGCAAGCCGGCGGCCCGGTGCGCCGCCCGCCCGGAACGCCGGCGGGCCCGGCCGTCCCCGGCCGGGCCCGCCGGGCCCCCTGTCACGTCCTCACGCGGTGGCCTCGCGCCGGGGCAGGCGCCAGTTCGGGCGCGGGAAGTGGCAGGTGTACCCGTTCGGGTACTTCTCCAGGTAGTCCTGGTGCTCCGGCTCGGCCTCCCAGAACGCACCCGCCGGCTCGACCTCGGTGACCACCGGCCCCGGCCACAGGCCGGAGGCGTCCACGTCGGCGATGGTGTCCTCGGCGACCTTCCTCTGGCCCTCGTCCACGTAGTAGATCGCCGACCGGTAGCTCGTCCCGATGTCGTTGCCCTGGCGGTTCAGGGTCGTCGGGTCGTGGACCTGGAAGAAGAACTCCAGCAGCTCCCGGTAGGAGATCCGCTCCGGGTCGAAGTGGATCTCGATCCCCTCGGCGTGCGTCCCGTGGTTCCGGTACGTCGCGTTCTCGACGTCGCCCCCGGTGTAGCCCACCCGGGTGTCGACCACCCCCGGGAGCCTGCGGATGAGGTCCTGCATGCCCCAGAAACAGCCCCCGGCCAGGACTGCGCGCTCGGTCGTCATCTGTGACCACCCTTTCTTCGTGCGGCTCTTCCCACAACGTCGGCGGGCCCCGGCTCGTTCCCGGCGCGGAACCCCGGCGCGGAGGCGCCGCCCACCGCCCGGCTCCGCGCGAGGATGCCGCGGAACACGTCCCTGATCTGGGAATGTCCTAATCATGTGGAAAGTTAGGTGTTTTCCGGGAGAGAATCCTTGCACTCCCTGCATCCCCCTGTGCACACCTGAGCCCACAACGACGAAGGACACCTGTGACCGGGACACCCACACCATCCGAGCGCGCGCCGGACACCGCCGACACCGGGCCGGAGCCGCGCGCAGACCGCCTGGTCATCCCACTGCTCCTGGTCTCGGCGTTCGTCGTCATCCTCAACGAGACGATCATGGGCGTGGCCCTGCCCGCGCTCAACGCCGACCTCGGCATCTCCGTCTCCACCGGGCAGTGGCTCACCTCCGCCTTCATGCTGGTGATGGCCGTGGTGATCCCCGCGACCGGCTACCTGCTCCAGCGCTTCCACGTGCGGCAGGTGTTCATCGCCGCCATGTCGCTGTTCACCCTGGGCACCCTGCTGTGCTTCCTGGCGCCGGGCTTCGCGTTCCTGCTCACGGGGCGCATCGTCCAGGCCGCCGGCACGGCGATCATGATGCCGCTGCTCATGACCACCATCCTCAACACCGTGCCCGCCGAGCGGCGCGGCCGCACCATGGGCAACATCTCCATCGTCATGTCGGTGGCGCCCGCCGTCGGCCCGACCCTGGCCGGACTCATCCTCAGCGTCCTGGACTGGCGCTGGATGTTCGGCCTGGTGCTGCCCATCGCGATCCTCGGCCTGACCCTGGGCGCCCTGTTCATCCGCAACGTCACCGAGCCCCGCCCCTCCACCATCGACCTGTTCTCGGTGCTGGTGTCGGCGTTCGCGTTCGGCGGCCTGGTGTACGGCTTCTCCGGCCTGGGCGGCCACGGCGGCGGCCCGGTCCCCCCGCAGGCGGCGATCGGCGTCGGCGCGGTGGCACTGGTGGTGTTCGTGTGGCGGCAGATCCGCCTGCAGCGCGACGAGCGCGCCCTGCTGGACCTGCGCGTGTTCCGCTCCACCCAGTTCTCGATCTCCATCGGGCTGGTCGCGATCAGCTTCATGGCGCTGTTCGGCACCCTGATCCTGCTGCCCCTGTACATGCAGAACGTGCTGATGCACGACACCCTGACCACCGGCCTGACCCTGCTGCCGGGCGGTCTGGCCATGGGCCTGATCGCTCCGCTGGTGGGCCGCCTCTACGACAGGCTCGGCCCGCGGCCGCTGATCATCCCGGGCTCGGCCCTGGTGTCGGCGACCCTGTGGAGCATGACGACGTTCGACACCCAGACCCAGCTCTGGTTCATCATCGCCACCCACGTCATGCTCACCATCGGCCTGGGCCTCATGTTCACGCCGCTGCTCACCGGGGCCCTGGGCTCGCTCGCGCCGCGGCTGTACTCGCACGGCAGCGCGGTCGTGGGCACCGTGCAGCAGGTCGCGGGGGCGGCGGGCACGGCCGCGTTCGTCGCGGTGATGTCGATGTCCACCGCGAACCTCCTGGGCGACGGCCTGCCGGAGGTCGAGGCCATGTCGGGCGGCATCCACGTCGCCTTCCTGCTGGGCGCCTCGATCTCGGTGCTGGCGTTCGCGGCCACGTTCTTCGTGCGCCGCGTCCCCGCGGGGGAGGACGCCCCGGCGGCCGTGGCCGCCCACTAGCGTCCGCGCCCCGACCGTGCGGCGGCCGGCCCCCTCCCCGGGGCCGGCCGCTTCCGTGCTCCGTCCGCCGATCCCGTCCGCCCCGCCGTGTCGGCGCGGCCCCGCGACGGCTCCGTAGCAGACTGTGGGAAGCCGCCGACCACGGGACCACACGGAAGGGGCACCCGCAGTGGACGCCACGATCACCCTGCACGTCGACGGACAGGAGCACGAACTCACCGTCGACACCCGCACCGGCCTGCTGGACGCCCTGCGCGACCGGCTGGGGGCGACCTCCCCCAAGAAGGGATGCGACCACGGGCAGTGCGGCGCCTGCACCGTCCTGGTGAACGGCCGCCGCGCCCTGGCCTGCCTCGCGCTGGCCGTCTCCCACGACGGGGCCGAGATCACCACCGCCGCCGGACTGGCCCCGCCGGGCCGGCTGCACCCGGTGGCACGCGCCTTCGTCGAACGCGACGCCCTCCAGTGCGGCTACTGCACCCCCGGCCAGGTGTGCTCGGCCGTGGGCGTGCTCGACGAGGCGGCCCGCGGATGGCCCAGCCGCGTCACGGACGGCACTGCGGACGACGGCCCGGTCCGGCTGGACCGGGAGGAGATCCGCGAGCGCATGAGCGGCAACCTGTGCCGCTGTGGGGCCTACACCCATATCGTCGAGGCGGTCGAGGAGGCGGCGCGATGAGGCCCTTCGCCTACAGCCGTCCCGCCGACGCCGCCACCGCGGTGGCCGAGGTCTCCGGCGACCCCGAGGCCGCCTACCTGGCGGGCGGCACCAACCTGGTCGACCACCTCAGGCTCGGCGTCGCCCGGCCCGGCCGGCTCGTGGACCTGGGCTCCCTGCTCGACGACGGTGTCGAGGAGCTGCCCGGAGGTGGTCTGCGGATCGGGGCCGGAACGCCCAACGCCGACCTCGCCGCCCACCCCCTGGTCCGCCGGCGCCACCCGGTGCTGTCGGCCGCGCTGCTCTCCGGGGCCTCCGGCCAGCTGCGCAACGTCGCCACCACCGGCGGCAACCTGCTCCAGCGCACCCGGTGCCCCTACTTCCGGGACACCACCACCCCCTGCGGCAAACGCGAACCCGGATCGGGCTGCTCCGCGCTGGAGGGACACGGCCGCCACAACGCCGTCCTGGGGGCCTCCCGGCACTGCGTCGCCGTCCACCCCTCGGACATGGCGGTGGCGCTCACCGCCCTCGACGCGCGGGTGCGCGTCCTGGGCCCCCGCGGCGAGCGGGTCGTCCCCATGCCCGGGCTGCACCGGCTGCCCGGCGACGAGCCCCACCGGGACACCGTGCTGGAACACGGCGAACTCATCACCGCCGTGGACCTGCCCGCCCCGGCCGACGGCGAGCGCTCGGCGTACCGCAAGGTGCGGGACCGGGCCTCCTTCGCGTTCGCCCTGGTGTCGGTGGCCGCCGTCCTGGAGGTCGCCGACGGCCGGGTGCGGCGCGTCCGGCTGGCCCTGGGCGGGGTGGCGCACGCCCCCTGGCGGGCCCGGCGCGCCGAGGAGGCGCTGACCGGCGCGCCCGCCACCGAGGAGGCCTTCCGCGAGGCGGCCCGCGCCGAGCTCGCCGATGCCCGCACCGGGCCCGACAACGCCTTCAAACCGGCGCTGGCGGTCTCCACCGTCACCGCCGTCCTGCGCGACCTGGCGGCGGAGGGGGACCGGTGAGCGGGCGCGACGGAACACGGGCCCTGGGCCTGCCCCTGGAACGGGTGGAGGCCGCCGACAAGGCCACTGGCCGGGCGCCCTACGCCTACGAGCACCCGCTGTCGGACCCCCTGTACCTGCACGCCGTGACCTCGACCGTCGCCCGGGGGCGGATCACCGCCGTCGACGCCTCCGCCGCCCGCGGCACGGCCGGGGTGCGCCTGGTCCTGACGCACACGGACGCCGAACGCCTCGCCGACACCGGGGACCGGGAGTTCGCCGTCCTGCAGTCCGACCGCGTCGCCTTCCACGGGCAGATCGTCGCCGCCGTCGTCGCCGACACCCCCGAGACGGCCCGTGAGGCGGCCGACCTGGTCCGGGTGGACTACGCGGCGGAGCCGCACGACGTGGTCCTCACCGCGGAGCACCCGCGCCTGTACCGGCAGCAGGACGAGGACGACCCGGCCGACACCGAGCAGGGCGACCCGGACGCCGAGCTGGCCCGCGCCCCGGTCGTCGTCGACCGCACCTACCGGACCCCCATGGAGCACAACAACCCCATGGAGCCCCACACCACCGTCGCCCTGTGGGACGAGGGGGACGGGAGGCTCACCCTCTACGACTCCACCCAGGGCCCCCACACGGTCCGGGAGACGGTCTCCGGGGTGTTCGGCCTGGACCCCGGCCGGGTGCGGGTGGTGGCACCGCACGTGGGCGGGGGGTTCGGGTCCAAGGGGGAGGCGCACGCGCACGACGTCCTCGCGGCCATGGCCGCCCGGGCGCTGCCGGGGCGGCCGGTCAAGTTCGCGCTCACCCGCCGGCAGATGTTCTCCCTGGCGGGGCACCGGACGCCGACCATCCAGCGGGTGCGCCTGGGCGCGGAACGCGACGGCCGCATCCGCGCACTGGTCCACGACTCGGTGGAGCACACCTCCACCGTCAAGGAGTTCGCCGAGCGCAGCGCGACGACCTCCCGCATGATGTACGCCGCGCTGCACCGCCGCACCACGCACCGTCTGGCCGACCTCGACGTGCCCGTCCCCTTCTGGATGCGCGCCCCGGGCGAGACGCCCGGCATGTACGCCCTGGAGTCGGCCATGGACGAGCTGGCCCAGGCCTGCGGGCTCGATCCCGTGGAGCTGCGCCTGCGCAACGAACCGGCGGTCGACCCCCGCACCGGGGAGCCCTGGTCCGAACGCCGGCTGGCCGAGTGCCTGCGCGAGGGCGCCGAGCGGTTCGGCTGGGCCGACCGGGACCCCGCTCCCGGAGCCCGGCGGGAGGGGCGCTGGAGGGTGGGCACCGGTGTGGCCGCCGCGGTCTACCCGCACCTGTTCAATCCCGGATCGGTCGCCGAGATCGGCTACGACGGCGGCCGCTACACGGTGGACATCGGCGCCGCCGACATCGGCACCGGGGCCCGCACCGTGCTCACCCAGGTCGCCGCACAGGCACTGGGACGGCCGGTGGAGGAGGTCCTGCTGCGCCTGGGCGACACCGACCTGCCCCCGGCCACGGTCGCCGGGGGTTCCAGCGGCACCGTCTCCTGGTCGGCGGCCGTTCTCGCCGCCGCGACGGCCTTCCGCGACGAGCACGGGGCCGAACCCCGGCCCGGGGCCCGGACCCGCGCGGGCGCTCCGCAGGACACGGTGGCGCAGGGCCGCGCGGTGTTCTCCTTCGGGGCCCACTTCGTCGAGGCTCGGGTGGACGCCGACACGGGGGAGGTCCGGGTGCCGCGCATGCTGGGGCTGTTCTCGGTGGGCCGGGTCGTCAACCCGCGCACCGCGCGCTCCCAGCTCGTGGGCGGCATGGTGATGGGGCTGTCCATGGCGCTGCACGAACGCACCGTCATGGACCCCCGCTTCGGGCACATGGTCAACGCCGACCTCGCCGAGTACCACGTGGCCGCCAACGCCGACGTGGGCGAGGTGGAGGCCGACTGGCTGGACGGCGAGGACCCCGCGGCCGGTCCCCTGGGGCTGCGCGGGGTCGGGGAGATCGGCATCGTCGGCACCGCGGCGGCCGTCGCCAACGCCGTCCACCACGCCACCGGGACACGGGTGCGGGACCTGCCGATCACCCTCGACCGGTTCACGGGCTGAGGGCGGGGCGCCCGGCGGCCGCCGGGTGTTCGTCCGGTCGGAGAGCGGGTAGGCGGTCCGCAGCGAGCGAGCGAGAGGGACGCGATGGAACGGCTGATCGACCTGCACGGCATCGCCCTGGAGGAGTTCGACCGGCGGGTGCGCCGGATCCGGATGACCGACTGGGCGCTGCCCACGCCGTGCGCCGACTGGGACGTCCACGACCTGGTCGGCCACCTGACCGAGGAACAGCTGTGGGTGCCGCCCCTGCTGGACGGACTGACCCTGGAGGAGGTCGGCGACCGCTTCGAGGGCGACGTCCTGGGCGAGGAGCCGCTCGCCGTCTGGGAGGTGGCGGCCCGCGAGGCGCGCGCCGCCTGGCTGGCGCCCTCCGCGTGGAAGCGCACGGTCCACCTGTCGTTCGGCGACGCCCCGGCGGAGCTGTACCTGTGGCAGATGACCTTCGACCTGGGGGTCCACGCCTGGGACCTGGCCCGGGCGCTGGGCGCGGACGAGAACCTCGACCCCGACCTGGTCGCCGAGCTCTACGGCTGGGCGCGGCGGCAGGACCTGGGGCCGGGCGCGATGTTCGACGCCCCGGTGCAGGTGGGGGAGGAGGCCGGGGTGCAGGAGAGGCTGCTGGCCCTCACCGGCCGCGCCCTGTGAAGCGGTCCGGAGAGCCCGGTCCGCCGCCGGGCCGTCCGCACCGGGGTGTGCGGGTGGGCCGGGCCGTCGCGCGGGGCGTCCGTGCCCGCGGGGGTCCCGCGCCCCGGGCGCCCGCCGGGGCGGGGTGTCCGCACGGCCGCCGCCGGGCCGTCCGGGCCCGCCGAACCGCGGACGCGGGAACGGTGTCCGCGCAGGCCGGACACCCGCCGGGACCGGACACCCGCCGGGGCCGGGCGGCCCCGCGGGAGCGTCCGCGCGTCCGCCGGGCGCGCGGGGCTCAGGGGAGGTGGGCGGACACGGCGGCGACGGCCGCCGCCAGCGCGGGGGCGAACAGGTGCGGGCGCGGCGCCCCGTACCCGATGACCATCGCGGCCCCCCGCTCCGGCCTCCCCGCCCGGTCCCGCGGACCGGCGGCGAACGACCCCAGCCCCTCCAGGGCCAGTCCCCGGCGGGCCGCCTCGGCCGACACCGCCGCCTCCGACACCCCCGAGGGCAGCTCCAGCGGACAGTGCAGCCCCGCCTCCGGCCCCGACAGGAAGCAGCCGGGCAGCCCGGCGACGGCCGCGGCCACCGCCCGGCGCCGCTCCCTGTGGACGGCCCGGGCCCGGCGCACCGCCAGGTCGTAGCGGTGCGACGTGATGAGGTCGGCCAGCGCCAGCTGCCCCGGGACGTGGTGGCCCGCCCCGGACAGCTCCCGCAGCTCCACCAGCTCGGGCACCAGGCCGGCGGGCGCCACCGCCCAGGCCGTCCCCAGCGCCGGGGCCAGCGACTTGCTGGCCGTGCCCAGGTAGACGACGTGGTCGGGGGCCAGCGCCTGCACCGCCCCCACCGCCCGGCGGTCGTAGCGGAACTCGCCGTCGTAGTCGTCCTCCAGCACCAGGGCGTCCCGCTCCCGGGCCCAGCGCACCACCGCCCGGCGCCGCTCGGAGGAGAGCACCGCCCCGGTCGGGAACTGGTGGGCCGGGGTGAGCAGCACCGCCCCGGCGCCCAGCCCCTCCAGTGCCGCCACGTCCGCGCCGTCGGCGTCCACCGGCACCGGTACCGGCTCCAGCCCGTGGGCGGCCGCGATGCGCCGGTGCAGCCCGTGCCCGTACTCCTCCACCGCGATCCGCCGCGCCCCGCGCCGGGCCAGCGCCCGGCACAGCAGCGCCAGCAGGTCCCCGAAACCATGGCCCACCAGCACGTTCTCGGGCCGGGAGCGCACCCCGCGGGCGCGGGCGGTGTACCCGGCCAGGGCCTCGCGCAGCGGCGCCGCCCCGCGCGGGTCGGGGTAGGCGAGGGCGTCGGCGGGCGCGGACTCCATGGCCCGGCGCAGCGCCGCCGTCCACTCCCCGCGCGGGAACGCCGACGGGTCGGGGATGCCGCCGCGCAGGTCCAGGGCGGGCGGCGGCGGTGGCTCGGCGTCGGCGCCCGCGGAGGGCGGGCCGGGGCTGCGGGCCACCCAGGTCCCCGCTCCCACCCGCGACTCCAGCCAGCCCTCCGCGGCCAGCCGCCCGTACACCTCGGCCACCGTGTTGCGGGCCACGCCCAGGTCGGCACCGAGTGTGCGCGAGGACGGCAGCCGGGTCCCGGCGGGCAGGCGGCCCTCGGTCACGGCGGCCCGCAGCGCCCGCTCCAGGGAGCGGGCCACCCGCGTCCCGGTGACCTCCACGTGCAGGTCGATCCCGGAAACGGCCCATGTTCTCTCCATGGAATCGGACTGTACCGATGGGCCACCCGCTCCCTAGCCTCGACCCGTGAACACGGGAACGAATCCCCCGGGGGCCACCGCCGCCCGGGGCAGCGGTGGCTCCGGACTGGGGCGGGTGTACACCGCGCAGGCGGTCGGGGCGGTGGTCGACGGCGCGGTGCTCGCCACGGCGGTGCTGTACTTCGGCACCCGGGTGGGGCTGCCGGTCTCCTGGATCGGCCTGGTCCTGGGCACGGCCAACCTGGTCTCGCTGGCGGCCGCCGTGCCGCTGGGCGCCCTGGCCGACGCGGTCGGGGCGCGGCGGGCGGCGACGGGCTTCACCTGTCTGGTCGGGGCGTCCCTGGCCGTCTACACGGTGGCGGAGGGGCCCTGGTCGTACGCGGTGGGCGCGGTCGTGTTCGTGGTGGCCCAGACCGGGCTCGGCGCCTCCCGCCAGGCGGTGGTGGCCGCCCGGGTGGCTCCGGCGGAGCGGGTGGCCGCCCGGGGGCGCATGCACACCCTGCTCAACGCGGGGATGGGTGCCGGAGCGGTGCTGGGCGCGCTGGTGCTGGCCGCGGACGCCGACGCCGGGTTCACGCTCCTGTACGGGGGCGGGGCGCTGGTGGTGCTCGGCTGCGCGCTGGTCCTGGCCGGGATGCCCGCCGACCCGGCACCGGTGGCGGCCCGCGACCGGGGGCTCGCGGCGGCCCCGGGCGGCCGCCGGCTGTCGGCGGTCACCGCGCTGACCTCGGTGGTGCAGCTGTGCCTGCCGGTGCTGTCGGTGATCCTGCCGCTGTGGGCGGTCCAGGGGACCCGCGCCCCGGGGTGGGTGCCCGCGGTCGCGCTGGGCCTGAACACGGTGCTGGTCCTGGCCGTGCAGCGCCCCTGGGCCGACCGCGTGGTCTCGGACGCTTCGGCGTCCCGGTCGGCGCTGTGGGCGGCCGGCGCGCTCCTGGGCGCGTGCGTGCTGTTCGGGGCGGCCGGGTCGGGCGGTCCGGCCGGGGCGGCCGTCCTGGTCCTGGCGGGGATCGTGCTGCTCACCCTCGGAGAGGTGGCGGGCGGCCCGCCCGCCTGGCACCTGGCCCTGCGCGACGTGCCGGCCGAGCTCCAGGCCCGCCACCAGGCGGTGTTCGGGATGGCGGGGTCCGTGGCGCGCATCGTCGGCTCCGCGGTGCTGCTGCCGTTCGTGCTGGCCGCCGGGGCCTGGGGCTGGGCGGTGACGGGTACGGCGATGGCCGCTGCGGCCGTGGGCCTGGCCATGATGGCCCGCCCCCGCCCCCGCCCCCGCCCCCGCCGCCGGGCCCGGGGGCTGCGCCGGAGCGCATGACCGGGCCCCTCCCCCCGGGGGAGACGGGGAGGAGCCCGGTGCGGGGCCGACCTCCGGAGAGAGGGTCGGAGGTCGGCTCGGGAAGGCCGCCGTGCACGTGCGCGGACCGGGGCCGGTGAGCACACCGGTCCCGCGCTTTTGCGGTCACCATGTCATCACAGGTGGGCACCTCGTGTCCGAGGTTTCCTGGGAAACCCGTCCCGAGAACCGGGATTCCAGGTCTCAGTCCCGCCCCGCGGGGCTCAGCGGCCGCTCAGAGAGTTGTAGTGGTCCGCCCGCTCCTGCCCGGACAGGGCGTGGATGGCGTCCATGACGCGGTCGGTGATCTCCCGGCGGGCCTTGCCCGGGGCCAGGTGGTCGTAGCCGGTGGAGAAGTCCAGCGGTTCGCCGAAGCGCACCGTGAAGGGGCGGGGGCGCGGCATCGACGCCCCGATGGGCTGGACCTGCTCGGTGCCCGACAGCGCCACCGGGACCACCGGCGCCTTGGACTCCAGGGCCAGGTGCGCCACCCCGGTGCGGCCCCGGTACAGGCGGCCGTCCTTGGAACGGGTCCCCTCGGGGTAGATCACACAGGCCTCGCCCTCGCGCAGCCGGTCCAGCATCAGGTCCAGGGCGGCCATGGCGTCGCGGGCGTTGCGGCGCTCCACCGGGATCGCCCCCAGCGCGCCGAACACGGTGCCGGTGACCCGGCCCTTGATCCCCTTGCCCTCGAAGTAGTCGCTCTTGGCGAGGAAGCGCACCCGGCGCTGCGTCACCGACAGCGGGATGACCACGCTGTCCACGAAGGACAGGTGGTTGCTGGCCAGCAGCACCGGTCCGGTCGCGGGGATGTTCTCACGGCCCTCGACGGTCGGGCGGCACAGCGATCGGGCCAGGAGCGACGCCGTCTGCCGCAGCACATCGTAGAGCACGTGGTCTCCCTCACGCCGGATGATGATCGAACCCAATGTAAGGGTGACCCATGGGTAATAAGCCGTTGGTGAAAAGAGAGTGCCGCACGTCACTGAACTGGGACGAAGCGCGCGATGCGGCTGTATTCCGGCCCGCTGCCGCCCGCCCGGCCCCTGCCCGGCACTCCGCCCCGCCCGCGGCCTCACACCCGCGCGGGCTGCGCCGCCTCCTCACGGTAGAAGATGTCGATGTCGACCTCCTCGCCGCCCACGGTCAGGGTGTCCCACGCCCCTCCGGCGACCAGGGACCGCAGCGTCTCGTCGGTCAGCCCGGCCAGGTGCCCGCGCAGGACCTCGTCGTCGGGCAGGCCCTCGATCCGGTTCTCCAGCCGGGAGCGGATCGACCCCAGCCGCTCCATGAGCGTGGCGGTGTCGGCCTCCCGGCCGGCGCCCCCCTCGGCCAGGCTCCGGGCGATCACCGCCTTGACGGTGCTGGTCACACCGTCCGCGTCGGTGGTCACCATCGCCTTCCAGGCCCGGCTCTTGTGCCGGTACTGGAGCATCGACATCGCCGCCTCGTGGCGGATGAAGTCCGCGTCCCGGAAGGGCCGCCCCCTCCAGGCGCTGCTCAGAGACCGGGCCAGCGAGATCGCCGAGGCCAGCCCGCTGTTGAGGCCGCGCCCGGGCCAGAAGTGGATGGCGTTGGCGGCGTCCCCCAGCAGGAACCCGTAGGTGCCCGGGGAGGCGGGCGTGGCCGGCCGCAGCTGGGCGGTGAACCGCGGCCGCTGCACCATGCTCAGCCGGAACGCGGTGACGGCGCTCAGGTCGCCCTCCTCCACCCCGAAGAACGCCAGCCCCTGCCGCACGCGCTTCCACAGCTTCGACCCCCTGACCAGGGCCGGCAGGAACAGGGTCCTGTGGGTGGAGCAGGTGAAGTCGCCGTCCTCGTCGCGGTCCATGACGCAGGGGCGCGAACCGATGCACTCCTCGAACGACCGCTTCACCGGGTCGATGCCCACCACCTCCTGCGCCTCCTCGTCGGTGAGGCGCATGTTGAGGAAGCCCTCGCCGCGCAGCGAGTTCAGCAGGAAGCGGTTCTGGGCCACGGTCAGCAGCACGGTCGCCGGGTCCGACAGCGCCGACCTCACCCGCAGGCCCAGCACGACGTCCTCGACGTGCTCGCTGTCCAGCGAGTAGATGCCGCGGTCCGCCTGCCCGAACTTGTCGGTGAAGTGCTCGCGGGTGCGCGAGCGCGACCCCTCGCAGACGGCGAGCACGTGCCGGTCGTCCAGGGCCCCGGGCGCCGCCGCGTCGAACCTCTCCGGGACCAGCCGGATGCGGTCGGGGCGCTCTCCGCACATCTCCAGCAGCACGTCCTCGACGCGCGCGATGGGGATGTTGCGCGGGCCCAGGCCGCTGACGGAGTCGGCCCCCGAGGGCCACATCTCGGTGTACCCGCCGGGGGCGAACAGCCGTTCCTGCATCTCCTCGGACAGGTTGAGGAACTGGCGGCTCTGGATGGTCACGACCTGCCGCCGCCGGACGTTGCCCTGCTTCTCGTCGCGCCACACGACCCGGTCGCCGTCGCGGGTCCAGCGGGCGTCGTACACCGTCACGGACACCTGGCGGCCCAGCAGGTGCTCCAGCAGCAGGGCGAAGGACAGGCCGACGGGGCCGCCGCCGGACACGGCGACGTTCAGGACCGGGCCGGAGAACACCTCGGGGCGGACGAACATCCGGGTCACCGGCAGGTCCGCGGGCGCCCCCGGGGTCTCGGCGGCCTCCCAGCGGAAGGTCTCCTCGCCGATGGAGATGAGGTCGCCGGGCAGCAGCAGGTGCTCGGCGACCCGCTCGCCGTTGACGAGGGTGCCGTTGCTGCTGTTCCGGTCGCACAGGACGTGGTTCTCCCCGTCCCGGCGGAGCTCGGCGTGGAAGCGGGAGGCGGCCCGGCCGGGGACCACCACGGTGTTGCCGGTGTGGCGGCCGAACGTCACCGGCGCGTCGCCTACGGGGAAGCGGTGCCCGGAGAGGGCGCCTTCGGTTCCGACGATCTCGAAGGACACGGCGTGCTTCTCTCTGCTCGGGAACGGGGGGATGAACGCCCGTGGGGCCGATTCCCTGCGTAGGACGCGGTCGCAGTGCATTCGGATCGGAATTTTACGGAGATATCCTCTTCTCCGCATGTGCCGGGAACGCCGCCGGGGCAGGCTTCGCGCACGTCGTCCGACGGGCGCGCCCGAATTCCCCTGGGTGTTCTCCCGCGTGAGGGGAAGAGCTCTGTTCAGGGGGTTTTCCCGGGCGTGCCGCCGAATGCCTTTTCTTCACTTTTCCGGTCAGGTCCGATCACCGTTATCGGCGGTCCCGTGTCGGGCCCGCCGGCCCCGCCGGCCCTCAGCCGTCGGCGTGCTCGGGGGGCCAGACCACCGCGAACCGCTCGAAGACGATCTCCAGATCCTCGCTCCACTCCAGCCCCAGGCGCGGGCACACCCGCTTCCAGTAGCGCAGGTGCCCCTCGCGCCAGTACTCCAGCGACAGGTCGCCCTCGCCCTCGTCCCGGGCGAACGCCGCGTCGGCGCTCCCGACGCCGCCCAGGCGCAGCTCCGTGCTGCGCAGGACCGCGCGCGGCCGCCCCGCGGAGTCGCAGGCGATCCAGTGGCCTCCCACCCGGGGCAGGGGGTCGCCCGCGGCGGCGAACTCGGCGACCAGCGCGGAGGTGGCCCGCTTGGTCCCGGCCAGGACCAGTCCCAGCAGCTCGTCGGTCAGCTCGGGGTGGTCGCCGAAGTACTCCGCGGGCGGCGGTTCGGGGTCGGTCGCCCATCCGGGCCGGGCCGCCCGGTACTCCTCCCACAGGCGCAGGGCCGCGGTCCGGTCGACGGGTGTGTTCTCCATGCGGCAAGCCTCCCACGTCCCGCGCGGCCCGTTCGCCGCCCCGGGGGGCGCTTGCGCGCGGCCCCGGCGCGGGTCAGTTCGCGCGGTCCCAGCGGGCGTTGGCTCCGCAGATCACCAGGCAGGGCCGCTCGCCCGGCACCCGGCCCGCCAGCCAGGCGGCGAAGGGCACCGCCGCGGCGGGCTCGGTGGCGATGCGGAACTCCGACCACAGCCGGTCCTGGGCGGCGACGATCTCGGCGTCGTCCACCAGCGCCCGGGTGACCGGGTGCTCGCACAGCACCTCGAACGGCACCCGGCCCAGCGTCGCCGCGCCCAGCGCGGACGCCGCCACCGAGTCCACCCGGGTCCGTACCGGGCGGCCCGCGGCCATGGCGGCGTGCAGGCTCTGGCAGCCCCGCGGCTCCACGCCCACGACCTCGCGCCCCTCCGCGCCCAGCCGGACCCCGGCGACCAGGCCGCCGCCGCCCACGGCCACGGCGATGGTGTCGCACTCGGGGGCGTCGGCGGCGATCTCCAGGCCCAGCGTGCCCTGGCCCGCGACCACCAGCGGGTCGTCGAACGCGTGCAGGTAGCGGATGCCCTCCCGGTCGGCGTGCGCCCGGGCGGCCTCGGCGGCCACGGCGTAGTGCTCGCCCACCCGGACGACCTCGGCTCCCGTGGCGGCCAGCGGTGCCGCCTTGGCCTCGGGCACCGTCTCGGGCACGTACACGGTGGCGCGCACGCCGAGCAGGCGCGCGGCGGTGGCCACCCCCAGCCCGTGGTTGCCGCCCGAGGCGGTGACCACCCGGTCGGTCGGCTCCCCGCCGAGCAGGGCGTTGAGCGCGCCGCGCAGCTTGAACGCGCCGGTCAGCTGGAGGTACTCCAGCTTCAGGGCCACGGGCCGGCCGTCGACCTCGGTGTGCAGCACAGGGGTGCGGCGGGCGTGGGGTGCGATGCGTTCGGCGGCGGCACGGACGTCGGTGGCCGTGGGCACGGCGTGCGCGATCCTCGTCATGCGACCATGCTGCCGCTACCGACGGTTAACTTAAAGTCGGGTCTGCTAAAGATCGTTAAGCAGAACTTTGTGCCTACTTCTGTTCGGGGGACGCCGTGCTGGACGCCAACCGCCTGCGCGTGCTCGTGGAGATCGCGCACGCCGGTTCCATCGCCGCCGCCGCCCAGCGGCTCTCCTTCACCCCGCCCGCGCTGTCCCAGCAGCTCACCAAGCTGGAACGCGAACTCGGCGTCGTCCTGGTCGAACGCGGCCGCACCGGGGCCACCCTCACCGACGCCGGGCGGATCCTGCTCGAACACGGAGAACGCGTCCTGGGCGAACTGCGCGACGCCGAGGCGGCCGTCCGCGCCCACGCCGGAACCCCGCCCGAGCACCTGTCCGTGGGGGCGTTCGCCAGCGCGGGCAAGATCCTGCTGCCCCAGACCCTGGCCGCGTTCGGCCGCGACCACCCGCACGTGCGCCTGTCCCTGGCCGACATCGAGCCCCCCGGCGGCCACGACCTGGTCACCTCCGGGGACCTCGACCTGCTCGTCACCCACCGCTACCCGGCGGTGCCGCTGCCGCGCGCCCCGGGCCTGCACCGCGAGCGCATCCTCGTGGACCCGCTCATGGTGGTGGCCCCCGACGGGCACCCGATCGCCGACCGGTCCCCGTCCCTGGCCGACCTGGCGGGGGAGGAGTGGATCTGCGGCGCCCCGGGCATCGCCAACCGCACCACCCTGGACGCCGCCGCGGCCGCCGCCGGGGTGCGGCTGACCGTCGCCTACGAGACCCGCGACTACGAGGTGGCCCTGGCCCTGATCGAGGTGGGCGTCGGTGTGGCGCTGGTCCCCTCCACCATCCTGGGCGCGGCCCGCCGCGGCGGCTGGGTGAGCCGTCCGCTGCGCGGGAGCAGACTGGCCCGCGAGGTGTACGTCGTGCACCGGCGCAGGCCTCCCGAACCGCTGCCCGAACTGGTCGCCACCCTGCGCGGCGTCGCCGCCCGCGCCCTGGAGGAGGCACCCGCCCCGTACTGACCGGCCGTCACAGCGGCGGGACGCCCGGCGGGCGCGGCGCGTTCCACCGGTAGCGCAGGGCCAGGACCCGGATCGTGAAGCACAGCAGGGCGCCGACCACCGCCACCCACCCGGCGTCGAACCCGAACACGTGCGCCACCGACACCGTTCCCGCGCCCAGCAGCGCCGGGATCGCGTACAGGTGCGAGTTGGCGCTGAGCACCGTCGGCACCCGGTTGAGGAGCACGTCGCGGAGGGTGCCGCCGCCCACCCCGGTGATCGCCCCCAGCAGGACCGCCTGGAGCGGGCCGAAGCCCAGCTCGATCGCCTTGGCCGCACCGATCACCACGAACAGGCTCAGGCCCGCGGCGTCGAACAGCAGGATGGGCTTGGCCAGCCGGGTGAGCCGGGAGCCGAGGAAGAACGCGACCATCCCGCCCAGCAGGGCCACGGTCACGTACCGCCAGTCCTGGAACGTCGCGGGGGTCACCCCCAGCAGCACGTCCCGGATGATGCCGCCGCCGATGGCGGTCACCAGCCCCAGGACCAGGACGCCCACGATGTCCACCCGGGCGGTGCGGATGGCGGTGAGGGCACCGTCGACGGCGAAGGCGAAGATCCCGACGAGGTCGAGGATCAGGAGGACGTTCTGAGTGGACATGGCCGGTGGCTGGGTTCCTGGTGAGAGCGGTGTGCCGACCAGCCATTGCACCACGGGCCCGGACGCCCCCGCGCCCGTCTGCGGCGTGACCCGCCGCACGCCGGGAGCGCGGCGGGCCCGCCGCGGGGGATTCCCGCGGCGGGCCCGGGCCCGCCGTCAGCGCCCGGCCGCCTCCCTCTCCACCGGTCCGGCCGGGGCGGGATCCGCCGCCTCGGCGGTCCCGGCGGCGGGGATCCGGCGCAGCAGGGCCAGTGCCAGCACCGCGCCCAGCGCGGCCAGCGCCGCGGCCGCCCACGCCGCCGTGTTCAACCCGTCGGTGAACGCGGTCCGCGCGGATTCCGCCAGCGCCGCCCCCGCCTCCTCCGGCAGGCCCGCCGCCGTCTCCAGCGCGCCCGGCAGCGTCCGGGCGGCCCCGGGCTCGGCGCCCGCCATCCCGGCCCGGTAGACCAGGGTGCCGACACTGCCCAGCAGCGCCACGCCCAGCGAGGTGCCCAGGTCGCTGGCGGTCGTGTTGACGGCCGAGGCCGCACCGGCCTTCTCCGGCGGGGCCGCGCCCACGACCAGCCCCGGCACCAGCGCCATCGCCGGGGCGACACCCGGGTAGAGCACGTAGAACGCGGCGACCAGCAGCGGCAGTCCGCCCGCGGCGTCCACCCCGGTCAGCATCAGGTACCCGGCCGCGGACAGCGCCATACCGGCGGCGATCACGTAGGCGGGCCGCACCCGGCGGGCGATCGCCGGCGTCACTGTGGAGGCGAGCACGAGCAGGAGGGCCGCCGGGAGGATCCACAGCCCGGCCCGCAGCGGCGACTGCTCCGCCACCAGCTGGAGGTACTGGGTGAACAGCAGGTACACGCCGCCGATGCCCACGGCCGCCAGCAGGAACACCAGCAGCGATCCGCTGAACACGCGGTTCGTGAACAGCCGCACGTCCAGCAGGGGGTCGGCGGCCCGCAGCTGGCGCCGTACGAACAGCACCCCGAAGACGACACCGGCGACCAGCGCGGCGACCGGGACGGCCGCCGGACCCTCCTCGGCGAGCTTCTTGACCCCGTACACGAACGGCAGCAGCGCGGCCAGCGACAGCAGCACGCTCAGGGGCTCCAGCCGGCCGGCGTTCGGGGCCCGGTACTCCGGCACCAGGAACGGCACCGCCACCAGCACCACCGCCATCACCGGGACGCCGATGAGCATCGCCGCGCCCCACCACAGGGCCTCCAGCAGCAGGCCGCCCACCAGCGGGCCCAGCGCCACACCGGCCGACACCGACGCCGCCCACAGGCCGATCGCCGTGCCGCGCTGGCGCGGATCGGTGAACATGACCGTGACCAGGGACAGGGTGGCGGGCATGATCGCGGCCGCGCCCAGGCCCATCAGGGAGCGGGCGGCGATGAGGAGCTCCGGGTTCGGGGCGTAGGCGGCAGCCACCGAGGCGACCGCGAACAGCGCCGCGCCCGCCAGCAGCAGGCGGCGCCGCCCCACCCGGTCGCCGAGCGTGCCCATGGTGACCAGGAACCCGGCCATCACGAACCCGTAGACGTCGTTGATCCAGAGCAGCTGACCGCCGGTGGGACCGAGGTCGGCGGCGATGTAGGGGGTGGCCAGGAACAGCACCGTCATGGCCAGGAACAGCAGCACCGTGGGTGCCATCAGGACCGCGAGACCGGCCCAGGTCCGGGCGGTCGCCCGGGGAGGAGCATCGAGTGGCATGGTGGCCTTCTTCGAGGAGCGGATCGAACACCCCCCACGGTGGCGGCCCGCACTCCGGAAACCCTTCGGGCCGGCTCAGGGCCGCCGCCGGCCCGGTCCGAAGGCCCCGGAAGGGCGGCGAACCTCTAAAGTTCGGGGCATGAGATTCGGGGTGCTGGGGCCGCTGGCCGTGTGGGACGACCGCGGGGAGCCCGTCCGGGTGCCCGAGCTCAAGGTCCGACTGCTGCTGGCGGCGCTGCTCATCGACCCGGGCCGGGTCGTGCCCGCCGACCGGCTCGTCGACGACCTGTGGGGCGCGGACCTGCCCGCCGACCCCGCCGCCTCCCTCCAGACCCGCGCCTCCCAGCTGCGCCGCGTCCTGGACGCGGCGGCGCCGGGCGGCCGCGCCCGGCTGGTCTCCCGCCGCCCCGGCTACCTGCTCGACACCGGCCCCGGGAGCCTGGACGCCGGCGACTTCGAGGACCTGCTGGGGCGGGCCCGCGACACCGCGGACCCGGCCGGGCGGCTGGGACTGCTCGCCGACGCCCTGGCGCTCTGGCGCGGACCGGCCCTGACCGACCTCGCCGACCACGACTTCGTCCGCACCGCCGTCCTGCGCTGGGAGGAGCACAGGCTCACCGCCCTGGAGGACCAGGCCCGGGCCCGCCTGGAGCTGGGGGAGCACGCCGCCGTCGCCGACGGACTCGGCGACCTGGTCGAGGCGCACCCGCTGCGCGAGCGCCTGCGCGCCGCCCACATGCTCGCCCTGTACCGGTCCGGCCGCCAGACCGCGGCACTGGAGTCCTACCGCCGGCTGCGCGACCTGCTGGCCGAGGAGATGGGCCTGGACCCGGGCCCGGAGCTGGCCGCGCTGCACCGGGCCGTGCTGGCCCAGGACCCGGAACTGGACGCCCCCGCGGCGCCCGCCCCCGCCGTGTCCACCCCCGCCGCGCCGGTGATGCACACCCTCCCCGGGATCCTCGCGCCCCCCGCACCGGCAGGGGGCGGGCACGCGGGCGACGGGAACCCGCTGCCGCCCCCGCCCGCCCCGACCGCGCCCGCCACCCCGCTGGTCGGCCGCGACGACGACATCGCCCGGGTGCTCGCCCTGCTGGCCGGGGCGCGCGTGGTCACCCTCACCGGCCCCGGCGGCGTCGGCAAGACCCGCCTGGCCCTGGCCGCCGCCGCCCGGGCCGGCACCCCCGGCGGAGCCCGCGTCGTCGACCTGGCCGGGGTCTGCCCCGGTGCGGACGGCGACAGCGCCGAGGCCGCCGTCGTGGAGGCCCTGTCCGCCGCACTGGGGGTGCGCGACGACTCCTCCGGGACCAGCCCCTTCACCGCACCGCCCGGCACCCGGACGACCCGGCTGGCCGACGCCCTGCGCGCCCGCGACACCCTGGTGCTGCTGGACAACGCCGAACACGTCGCCGACCCGCTCGCCCGGGTCCTGTCCGCCCTGCTGGCCGCCGCCCCGGGCCTGCGCGCCCTGGTCACCAGCCAGGTTCCGCTGGGCCTGGCCGCCGAGCACCTGCACACCGTGGAGCCGCTGCCCGTCGCCGACGCGGTGCGCCTGTTCGCCGCCCGCGCCGCCGCCTCCGCCCCCGGGTTCGCGCTCACCGACGACAACACCGAGGCCGTCGCCTCCATCGCCCGCCGCCTCGACGGGGTCCCCCTCGCCCTGGAGCTGGCCGCCACCCGGGTACGGTCCCTGGGCGTCCACGAGCTCGCCGACCGCGTCGACGACCGGTTCGCCCTGCTCACCGACGGCTACCGCGACGCCCCCGACCGGCACCGCACCCTGCGCGCCGCCCTGGACTGGAGCTGGGAGCCGCTCACCGGCCCCGAGCGCGCCGTGCTGCGCCGCCTGGCCGTGCACGCCGACGGCGCCTCCCTGGCCTCCGCGGAGGAGGTGGTCTCCGGCGGCGGCGTCCCCCGGGAGTCGGTGCCCGACCTGCTCGCCCGCCTGGTCGACCGCTCCCTGGTCACCGCGTCCCGCGACACCCGCCCGCGCTACCGGCTGCTGGAGTCCGTCGCGATCTACGGCACCGAGCGGCTGCGCGAGGCAGGGGAGGAGGAGTGGGCCCGCCGCCGCCACCTGGACCACCACCTCGGCCTGGCCGAGCGGGCCGACCCCCACCTGCGCACCGCCGCCCAGCACCGCTGGCTGAAGACCCTGGACGCCGAGGGCGCCGACCTGCGCCGGGCGCTGGAGACCGCCCGCGCCGCGGGCGACGCCGACGCGGCCCTGCGCCTGGCCAACGCCCTGGCCTGGTACCGGGTGATGCGCGGCCGCCTGGCCGAGGGTGTGCGCGCCCTGGACACCGCCCTGGACCTGCCCGGCGCCGCCGGGCACCCGGCCCACCGCACCGCCCTGGTGTGGCGGGCCGCACTGGGCCACGGACTGGGCCGCGACTTCGGACCGGTCCCCGACCCCGAGGACGGGACCGCCGCGGACGAGGCGCGGGCCCGCTGGTTCCTCGCCCACGTGCGCACCGGGTTCGGTGGGTCCGACGACGGCGTCCTGACGGACCTGCACGCCCACTTCGTGCGCACCGGCGACCGGTGGGGCGAGGCCGCGGCCGCGGCGTCCCTGGCCCGATCCGCCTTCGTGCGCGGCGACCTGGACACCCTCCTGCACCGCGGGGAGCGCGCCCGCGAGCTGTTCACCGGCCTCGGCGACCGTTGGGGACAGGCCCTGGCCTCCTTCCTGCTCGCCTCCCGGGCCGAACCCGTCGGGGACCTCGACACCGCCGAACGCCACCACCGCGAGGCCCTGGGCACCGCCGAGGACCTGGGCCTGTGGACCGAGGTCGGGGAACGCCTCACCTCCCTGGGCCGTATCGCCCTGCTCCGCCGCGACCTGGACCGCAGCGCCGAACTCCACGAGCGCGCCCGCCGGGTGGCCGTCGAGCAGGGCCACCTGGTGGGGGAGGAGTCCGCGGTGCTGGGGCTCGGCCTGGTGGCCCGCCGCCGCGGCGACCTGGCGGCAGCCCGCACCCACCTGGGCGCCTGGCTGGACTGGCACCTGGAGTCGGGCTCCGACCACGGGGCGGCGCTCATCCTCGCCGAACTGGGCTTCGCCGCCGAACTGGACGGCGACGCCGCAGGAGCCGAGGAGCTGCACCTGCGCGGTCTGGAGGCGGCCCGCCGCACCGGCGACCCCCGGGCGCTGGCACTGGCCCTGGAGGGCCTGGCCGGCGCCCGCTCCCTGGCGGGGGAGGCCGCGCGTGCCGCCCGCCTCCTCGGCGCCGCCGACGCCCTGCGCCGCTCGGCGGGGGCGCCGCTGCCCGGGGCCGAACGCGACGACGTCGCCCGGACCGAGCGGCGCCTCACCGGTGCCCTGGGCCCGGACGGCCTGGCCCGGGAGACGGCGCGGGGTGCCGCGGAAGGAGCGGACGCGCTGCTCGCCGACCTCGTGCCGCAGGGGTCCTGAGCCGGTCCTGAGGATCCCCGGAGCCGTGCGGCGCACCGTGGTCCCATGAACGATGAGACCACCACCCGCCGCCGCGGACGCGTCCACACCTTCGCCGACATCCGCGAGGACTTCGACGCCATCGTCGGCGTCGTCAACTACGCCACCATGGTCACCGTCGACGCCGCGGGCAGGCCCCGCACCCGCGTCCTCATCCCCGTCTGGGAGACCGAGGGCGACGAACCCCTCGGCTGGCTGGCCACCTACCCCACCCCGGTCAAGGTCGCCCACCTGGCGAAGAACCCGAACGTCTCCTTCTCCTACTGGAACCCGACCCAGAACACGGCGTCCGTCGACGGCACCGCCGCCTGGACCGAGGACCCGGGGGAGCGCCGCCGGGTGTGGGACCTCTACCGGTACGGCAGCCCGCCCGGGGCGGGCTACGACCCGTCCCGCTTCTGGAAGGGTCCCGACGACCCGGAGCTGGCCGTGCTGCGCATCGAGCCCCGGCGCGTCCGGGTGCTGCGCGGCCGCGACCTGGTCACCGGTGTCCCCGGCCGGATCTGGACCCGCGAACCCCGGTGGTGACCGCGTGTCGGGGCGGCGGTCCCGCCGGGGAGGAGCCACCATCGTGGGGACCGGGCACGGCGAGCGGAGGACCCCATGGAGCACCTGGACGCCATCGTCATCGGCATGGGACCGGGCGGCGAGGTCGTCGCCGACCGGCTCCTCGGGGCCGGGAGGCGGGTGGCGGTGGTCGAGCGCCGGCTCATCGGCGGTGAATGCGGCTACTACGCCTGCATCCCCACCAAGACCCTCATCCGCCCGCCCGACGCCCGGGCGGGCGCCGCGGAGGCCGCCGGACTGGGCCGCCCCGAGCTGGACTGGCCCGCGCTGCGCGACTACCGCGACCGGATGATCCGCCACCTGGACGACTCCGCCCAGGCACGGGGCTACCGGGAGCAGGGGGCGCTGGTCCTCAGGGGCACCGCCCGCGTCGTCGGCCGCGACCCCTGGCGGGTCGCGGTCGACGGGGACGAGTACACCGCCGACCACGTCGTGGTCGCCACCGGCTCCGAGCCGGTGCGCCCGCCCGTCGAGGGACTGGACGCCCTGGGCCCGGACCGGGTGTGGACCAACCGGGAGGCCACGACCCTCACCGAGATCCCCGGCCGGGCCCTGGTGGTGGGCGGGGGCGCGGTCGCCGTCGAACTCGGGCAGTTCCTGGCCCGCACGGGGTCGCAGGTGACCCTCGTCCAGCGCGGCGACCGGCTGCTGGACCGCGAGGAGCCGCGCCTGTGCGAGCTGGTCTCCGAGCAGTTCGAGCGCGACGGCGTCACCGTCCGCCTGGGCACCGAGGTGGACTCGGTGGCCGCGGACGGCGACGGCGTCGCCGCCGTCCTGAGCTCGGGCGAGCGCGTCCGCGCGGACGTCGTCGTGCTGGGTGCGGGGCGCCGCCCGAACGGCGGCGGTCTCGGCCTGGCCGAGCTCGGGGTGGAACCCGACCGCGGGGCCCTGCCCGTCGACGACCGCTGCCGGGTCGCCCCCGGGCTGTGGGCGGTCGGCGACGTCACCGCCCGCGCCATGTTCACCCACGTCGCCAAGTACCAGGGGCGGCTGGTGGCCGCCAACATCCTGGGCGGGGACCGCCGCGCCGACTACACGGGGGTGCCGCGGGTGGTGTTCGCCCACCCCGAGATCGCCGGGGTGGGGCTCACCTCCGGGCAGGCCCGGGACCGGGGGATCGACGTGGCCACCGCCGAGATCGACCTGCCCGCGGCCCTGGCCCGGCCCTGGACCCACGCCACCGACCCGCGCGGCACCCTGGGGGTGGTCGCCGACCGGGAGGAGGGCGTGCTGGTGGGGGCGTGGGCGTTCGGACCGATGGTCTCGGAGTGGATCAACACCGCGGCGCTGGCGATCCGCGCGCGGATCCCGGTGGGGTACCTCATCGACTCCACACCGCAGTTCCCCACGTTCAACGAGGGGTACGTGGCCGCGCTGGAGCAGCTCGGCCTCTAGGGAGCGTCCCGTCGGGGAGGCGGGCGGTCCGGGACCCTCAGCCGCGGTCGGCCAGGGCCGCGGCCTCCTCGTCCTCCACCCGCCGGTTCCACTCGGCCTTGGAGGACTGCCAGCCGTCCTCGTCCCGGCCCAGCCGCCAGTACCCGGAGATCGACAGGTCCTCCTTGGGCAGGCCGCGCTCGACGCGCAGCAGCCGCCGCAGGTCGCGCACGAAACCGGCCTCGCCGTGCACGAACGCGTGCACCCGCCCGGCGGGGAACTCCAGGGACCGCACCGCCTCGGCGAGCAGGGCGCCCACCGGCCGGTCGCCCCGGTGCAGCCAGTGCGTCCGCACCAGGCCGTGGGCCCGCAGCTTCTGCTCCTCCCCGGGCCCGGAGACCTCGACGAACACGTGCGCCGGGCGTCCCCCGGGCAGGTGCTCCACCGCCGCCGCGATCGCCGGGAGGGCGCTCTCGTCCCCGGCCAGCAGGTGCCAGTCGGCGTCCGGGTCGGGGGAGTAGCCGCCGCCCGGGCCGAGCATGCGCAGGGTGTCGCCGGGGCGGGCCGCGGCCGCCCACGGGCCGGCCAGGCCGGTGTCGCCGTGGTGGACGAAGTCGACGGTCAACCGCCGGGACCCGGGGTCGAAGTCCCGCACGGTGTAGGTGCGGGTGACCGGCCACTCCTCGCGCGGCCGGCTCTCGCGGATCGCCTGCACGTCGTAGGGCTCGGGGTCGCCCGGGGCGGGCGGCGGGAAGAGCAGCTTCACGTAGGAGTCGGTGTGCCCGGCGGTGGCGAAGTCGGCGAGCCCCTCGCCGCCGAACACCACCCGCACCATGTGCGGGGTGAGGTGCTGGACCGCCTCCACCCGTCCCACGTGCACGGTCCTCTTCGGTCGTTCCCGTCGCTCGTCCACGGCGGCCCCCTTCTCACAGCTTGTTAGGTGAACCTAACACGGCTCCGGGTCAGAGTACCCCTCCGGGGGAGCACGGCCGGCCCTAGGCTGTGTTTTTTTGAACCTCCGTTCCGCTTCGGTTCGCGTTCGGCGCCCCCGGAAGGCGGGAACCCTCGGCCCTACGGGAACGTCCTCGTTCCTCGGACATCCCCTCCGGGCCTGCCGAACCCCGCCGGCGCCTCACACACCCCCCGCGGAACAGGACGGCACTCAAAAAACAGACCCTAGGCCGCGTCGCTGCGGTCGTCGCGGGCCGGCGCGGTGAAGGCCGCGTGCAGGTCGGGGTCGTCGGCCGGGGCGCCCGCCTCCAGCGCCGCCAGCCAGGCCGCCGCGCCCGCCGTGCACCCCGCCGTCGACAGCGGCGAGCCCGCCGTTCCCAGCGCCAGCTTGCGGGTGAGCGCCTCGCGCACCGGTCGCGACCCCAGCAGTACACCTCCGGCCAGCACCACCGGCCGCCGCTCCCCGGGCGAGCGCACCTGGTGCACCGAATGCGCCAGGTGCCCTGCGGCGGCGTTCACGATCACCTCCGCCGCCTCGTCCCCCTGCACGAACGCCTCCGACACCAGCGGGGCCAGGGCCGCCAGCCCGATCGGCGGCTGTGCGGTCAACGTGCGGGCGAAGGCGCGCGCGTGCTCCTCGGACAGGTGCTCGTCCCCCTCCGCCGGACGCCTGCCGGGGATGACCCGCTTGGCGACCATCCGCGCCAGAGGGCTGAGCGCCGTACCCCGGGCCAGCTGGCGGGCGGTCTCCCTCGCCGCCTGGTGGCCGATCCAGAAGGCCGAGCCCTCGTCGCCGATCAGCCACCCCATCCCGTCGGCGGAGCGGCTGCGCCGGCGCCCCTCGATCCGGGCGGCGATCGCGCCGGTGCCCGCGATGACCACCGTCCCGTCGGGTTCGGGGGTGCCGGAGGCGAAGGCCACCTCGTCGTCGCCGGCGAACCCCATCCGGTCCACCGGTACGCCGACCAGCACCAGCTCCTCCACCAGGCGCTCGCGCACCTCCCCGTCGCGCAGCGCGGACACCCCGGCCAGCCCCACCATCCCGGCCGCCACACCCCCGCGGGCTCCCGGCCCGGCCCGGTCCAGGGCCGCGCCGACCGCCCGGGCCAGCTCCCGCCCCGCCCGGGCGGGCCCGTGGGCGTTGGGGTTGGCGCCCCCCGCCCAGGCCTGCCCCACCCGCTCACCCGACAGGGTGGCGACCAGGGCGCGGGTGGTGGTGCCGCCCGCGTCCACCCCCACCACCAGGCGGGGGTGTTCGGAGCGCTTCGTTGAGGAGGTCACAGGTGTCACAGGGGGAGATTGCCCTCTCCTCGGGCGGAATACTCGTCCGGGCCGCGGCCGATCACGGCCAACGCCGTCCCGGCGGCCTCCGCCGCGGCCTCCTCGTCCAGCGGGTCGCCGCTGACCAGCAGCCGGAGGTAGAGCGGTGCGGCCAGCGCACGGGCGACCCGGGCCGGGTCGGTGCCGGGCGGGGCCTCGCCCCGGGCGACGGCCCGCTCCACCACCGGCCGGACGTGCTCGACGCGGTCGGCGAAGACGCGTTCGCGCGCCCGGGCGATCTCGGGGATGCGTGCGGCGTCGGCGAGCATCGCGGTCATCACCGCCCCCCGCGGCGAGGTGAGCAGCCCGACCAGGCCGCGGGCCAGGGCCCGCAGGTCGCCCGCCAGGGTGCCGGTGTCGGGGGCGGGGACCTCGGTGGCGGCCAGGTGCTCGAAGGCGTCGACCACCAGGGCCTGCCGGTCGCGCCAGCGCCGGTACACGGTGGTCTTGTGCACGCCGGCGCGGCGGGCCACGGACTCGACGCTGAGGCCGGAGTAACCGTGTTCGCCCAGCTCGGCCAGGGTCGCGTCGCGGACGGCGGCCAGCACCTTGGCCCCGCGCCCCACCGGCCGTCCGGGCCGCGTGCAGTGTTCGTGCGTCATCGTCCTCCCGTGGTCGCCCCGATTCTTCCTTGCCCCGGGGCGCCTGCGCACGCATACTGAGGTTATTGCAACAAAAAGTTGCGATAGAGCCCCGTGGCCCGAGGAGGCCCCAGTGCCCGGTATCTACCGCTACACCTCACCGGTCGACCCCAAGGAGGCCACCGGACCGGTCGCCGCCGTCTACGCCCAGATCAAGGAAGAGTTCCTGCTCGCCGACGGCCCCCTCATGGCCCTGTCCCGCGCTCCCGAACTCCTCGTCCGCGTCTGGGCGCTGCTGCGCGAATCCGAACTGGCCGGCCCGGTCCCGCGCGCCGAACGCGAACTCGTCGCCGTCGCCGTCTCGGCCGCCAACACGTGCCCCTTCTGCGTCGACGCCCACACCACCCTGAGCCATGCCGGGGGAGACCACGCCGCCGCCGAGGCCGTCCGCGCGGGCGGCCGCCCCCGCGACCCCGCCCTGGCAGCCCTCGCCGACTGGGCCGCCGCCACCGCGGACCCCGCCCTCGACCCCCGGCCCGAGCCGCCCTTCCCGGCCGAGCACACCGCCGCCTTCGTCGGCACCGCCCTGGCCTCGCACATCATCAACCGGGTCACCTCCTGCCTGCTCGTCGAACGCCTACTGCCCGGCGACCTCCAGCGCTCCCGGACCGTCCGCCGGGTCCTGGGCGCGGCCGTGCGCCGCGGCCCCGGCCGCTCCGTGCCCCCCGGTCGCTCCCTGGACCTGCTGCCGGCCGTCCCCACCGCCCCGCCCGCCTGGGCCGACGGGCCCGTCGGCGCCGCCTACGCCGCCCTGGCCGCGGCCGTGGCCGCCCTGGACGTCCCCGACACCGTCCGCGCCCGCACCCGGGCCGCCGTCACCGACTGGGACGGGCGCCCGCCCGCCCTGTTCGAGGACCCCGTGGGCGCGCACGCCGACGGGCTCGACGCACCCGACCGGACCGCCGTGCGCCTGGCCGTGCTCGCCGCCCTGTCCCCGCACCGGGTCACCGACGCCGACGTCGCCGCCTGGCGGGCCGCCACCGGCCGCACCGCCGACGCCGACCTGGTGCGCCTGGTGGTCCTGGGGGCGTTCACCGCCGCCGACCGCATCCAGCGGTCCCTGGCCGCCGATCCGGCCCGGGAACACCCCTCCCGGTAGCCGGGCGGGTCGGCTCCGCGGACACGCGGAAAAGCAGTGGCGTGTTCGGGGCAGTCCTGAGAGGGTCGGCCCATGGCAGTGGAGCAGAACCCTTCGACGACCCGTACCGGCGACCCCGGATGGGAGGTCGGAACGGCGACGGAGGACGAGATCCCCGACGCCACCCGCGTGTTCGCCACCGCCATCAACATCCCCCTCGCCGACCTGCTCGACACCGAGCGCGAGCACCCCGTGAACGAGCCCGACCGCTTCGTGGTCGCCCGCGAGGGCGGCCGCGTCGTGGGCACCGCCAACTCCCACCCCTTCTCCCTCTCCGTCCCGGGCGGGCCGCGCCCGGCGGCCGGGGTGACCGGGGTGGGCGTGCGGCCCACCCACCGCCGCCGCGGGGTCCTCACCGCGCTCATGCGGTACCAGCTCGCCGACCTGCGCCGGCGCGGGGAGCACCTGGCGATCCTGTGGGCGTCCGAGGGCGGCATCTACGGCCGCTACGGCTACGGGCGGGCACTGCTCCAGTCCACCTTCTCGGTGAGCCGGGCCCGGGCCGCCCTGCGCCCCGACGCCCCCCGCGACGCCTCCCTCACCCTGGAACTCGCCGAACCCGCCGACGTCCTGCCCGACCTGGACCTGCTGCACCGCGCCGCCCAGGCCGAACGCCCCGGCGGGTTCCCCCGCGAGGGCAACTGGTGGAAGCTGCGCCTGTGGATGCTCTCCCGCCCCCGGCCCGACACCTCCGACCTGCGCGCCGTCCTCGTCCGGGACGCCCGGGGCCGCCCCGTCGGCGCGGCCCTGCACCGGGTCACCACCGGCTACGGCGAGGGCGGCCTGCCCACCGGGACGGTCACCGTCCAGGAGATGAACGCGCTCACCCCGGCCGCCCGCACCGCCCTGTACGAGTACCTCCTCGACACCGACCTCACCGTGGAGACCGAGGTCGTCGGCCTGCCCGAGGACGACCCCCTCCCCGCCCTGCTGGCCGACCCCGCACAGGCCGTCCGCCGCGGCGGCGGAAGCCTGTGGCTGCGCCTGGTCGACGTGCCCGCCGCCCTGGCCGAGCGCACCTACGCCACCCCCCTGGACACCGTCATCGAGGTCGCCGACCGGCACGCCCCCTGGAACGCCGGGCGCTGGCACCTGGAGACCGACGGGGAGCACACCCGGGTGGAGGCCGTCGACGCCGACCCCGACCTGTCCCTGGACGTGGCCCACCTGGGCGCCGCCCACCTGGGCCGGGGGCCGGTGACCACCCACGTCGACGCCGGCACCGCCGCCGAGCACACGCCCGGCGCCGCCGCCCGCCTCGACACCGCCCTGTACACCCCCCGGGCGCCCCGCTGCGACACCGGATTCTGAGGGAGCGGACCCCATGGCCGACACCGCCCGCGACCACACCGCCTGGACCGTACGGGGCACCACCGCCGACGAGTACCCCGAGGTCGCCCGGGTCGTCGGCGAGGCACTGCTCATCCCCGCCGAGGACCTGGTCGGACAGGAGTCCCGGAACCCGCTGGCGGAGCACGGGCGCACCCTGGTCGCGCTGGACGGGGACCGCGTCGTCGGCACCGCGGCCTCCTACGCGTTCTCCCTCTCCGTCCCGGGCGGGCCGCGCCCGGCGGCCGGGGTGACCGGGGTGGGCGTGTGGCCCACCCACCGCCGCCGCGGGGTCCTCACCGCGCTCATGCGGCGCCAGCTCGCCGACATCCGCGCCCGCGGCGAGAACCTCGCCGTGCTGTGGGCGTCCGAGGGCGGCATCTACGGCCGCCACGGCTACGGCCTCTCCTCCCGGGAGGCCCGGGTGACGGTGCCGCGCGCCCGCGCCGCACTGCGCCCCGACGCGCCCCGAGACCCGGCCCTCACCGTCGAACTGCTCACCCCGGACCGGGCCCGCCCCGCCCTGGCCGAGGTGCACCGGAGCACCCTCGCCGAGCGCAACGGCCGGTTCGCCCGCGCCGACAAGTGGTGGCCGCACCTGCTGCGCGACGACGAGCACGCCCGCCGCGGCGCCGGGCACCTGCTGGCCGCCGTCGCCTCCGGCCCGGACGGACCGCAGGGGTACGCCCTGTACCGGGTCCGCAACACCTGGGAGCTGGACATGCCCCGGGGCCGGGTGCTGGTCGACGAGGTCGCCTCGACCACCCCCGCCGCCCGGACCGCCCTGTACGAGCACCTCTTCTCCCGCGACCTCACCGAGGAGACGGTCTTCCACGGCCTTCCGCTGGACGACGTGCTCCCGGACCTGCTCGCCGACCGCAAGCAGGCCTCCGTCGCCCCCTTCGACGCCCTGTGGACCCGCCTGGTGGACCTGCCCGGTGCGCTGTCCGAGCGCTCCTACGCCGCCCCGGTCGACGTCGTCCTGGCGGTCACCGACCGGACCGCTCCCTGGAACGCGGGCGTGTGGCGGCTGGTCGCCGACGGCGAGGGCGCGAGCTGTACCCCCGCGTCCGGCCCCGCCGACCTCTCCGCGGACGTGTCCCACCTGGGCGCGGCCTACTTCGGGCGGCGCCCCCTGACCGGGTTCGCCGCCGCCGGACTGCTCACCGAGCACACCCCCGGCGCCGCCCGTGCCCTGGACACCGCCCTGTACGAACCCCTGGAACCGCACTGCGGCGTCGACTTCTGACCTCCGTCCCGTCCCCCCACCGTTCCGACCGCACCCGACGACAAGGCGAGGAAATGACCACATCCGACAGCGCGCGCACCGAGTGGACCGTGCGCGGCACCGACCGGGACGAGTACCCGCAGGCCGCCCGGGTCATCGGCGAGGCCCTCCTGGTGGGCGACGACCTGGACACCGTCATGGAGCGGATGCGCCCCCTCCACGACGCCGAGGGCTACGACCGCGTCCGCGTCGCCGTCGACGACATCGACGGCGAGGAGCGCATCGTCGGAGCCGTCAACGACTTCCGCTTCCGGATGAACCTGCCCGGCGGCCTGCGCACCGTGGCCGGGGTGACCGGGGTGGGGGTGTGGCCCACCCACCGCCGCCGGGGCGTGCTCAGCTCCCTCATGCGCCGCCAGCTCGCCGACATCCACGCGTCGGGTACCAGGTACGCCGCGCTGTGGGCTTCCGAGGGCTCCATCTACGGCCGCTTCGGATACGGCCCCGCGGTCGCCGAGACCGAGGCGTCCATCGCCCGCCCCCACGCCGCTCTGCGCCCCGAGGCGCCCCGCGACCCCGGGCTGTCCCTGCGCCTGGGCTACGCCGCCGAGCTCCGCGCCGACCTGGAGCGGGTCCACGAGGAGGCCGCCGCCACCCGGCTGGGCCAGGTGCCGCGCGCCGCCCACTGGTGGGACCGCGCGCTGCGGGACACCCCCGACACCCGGGGCGGCAAGGGGCCCAAGCAGGCCGTCGTGGTCCGCGGCCCACAGGGCCCGGTGGGCTACGCCCTGTACAGCACGCAGGGCAAGTGGGAGTCGGAGGGCGCCGCCGGGACGGTGCACGTCCAGGAGATGCGGGCCACCGTCCCCGCGGCCTGGACGCTGCTCTACGAGCACCTGCTCGACCGCGACCTGACGGCGCGCATCGAGTTCGAGTTCATGCCGGTCGACGACCCGCTCGTGCACCTGCTCGCCAACCGGGACCGGCTCGTGCGCGAGATCTTCAACAGCCTCTGGGTGCGGCTGGTGGACGTCCCCGGCGCGCTGTCCGAGCGCACCTACACCGCCTCCGCGGAGGCGGTGCTGGCGGTCACCGACCGGTACGCGCCGTGGAACGCCGGAACCTGGTCGCTGAAGGCGGCCCCCGAGGGGGCCCGGGTGGAGGCGACCGACGCGGCCCCGGACGTCTCGCTGGACGTGTCCCACCTGGGCGCGGCCTACCTGGGGCAGACCCGCCTCACCGAGTACGCGGCCGCCGGGCTGCTCACCGAGCACACCCCGGGGGCGGTCGCCCGCCTGGACGCGGCCCTGTACCGCCCGGACGCGGCCTTCAACGGCGCCATCTTCTAGCGTGCGCGGCGGCCCGGGCGCACCCCGGGCCGCCCCGCCGGTCAGCCGGTGAGGGCCTTGACCAGACGGTCCACGTCCTCCTCGGTGTTGTACAGGTGGAACGAGGCGCGCAGCCGCCCGTCGCGGGCGGCCACCGCGATGCCCTCCGCCAGCACCCGCTCCACCCCGCCCGGCGGAGCCGGGACCGACACGATCGCCGAGCCGGTCGGCTCCAGGTCCAGCCGGGTGCGCAGCAGGTCGCCCAGGGCCGCGTCGTGCGCGTGCACGGCGTCGAGGCCGGTCTCCTCCAGCAGCGCCAGGGTGTGCTCCAGTCCGGCCCACGCGGGCCACACCGGGGGCAGGTCCAGCCCGCGGGCGCCCTCCGCCAGGTTCAGCGGCGCGCCGTACAGGTTGTTCCACGGGTCCCGGGAGGCGTACCAGTTGCCCGCCAGCGGGGCCGTCCCGGCCAGCGCCTCCGCGCTCGCGGTGAGGAACGCCGACCCGCGCGGCCCCAGCAGCCACTTGTAGGCGCTGCACACCGTGTAGTCGATCCGGTCCGCGGGCAGCGGCAGCCACCCGGCGGCCTGGGTGGCGTCCACCAGCAGCCGGGCCCCGTGGGCGTCCCGGGCCGCCAGCAGGTCCTCCAGGGGGGCGATGCGCCCGTCGGAGGACTGCACCGCCGACACCGCGACGAGCCGTGTGGCCGGGCCGACCTCGTCGGCCAGGCGCTCCAGCGGCACCTCCCGGACGGTGAGGTCGTCCCGGGTGAGGAAGGGGTGGACCACCGAGCTGAACTCGCGCTCGGCGGTGAGCACCTCCGAGCCCGGCGGCAGCGCCGCGGCGACCGTGCCGACGAACTGCGCGGTGTGGGCGCCGATCGCGGTGTTCTCCACCGGCACGCCCAGCAGGCGGGCGTAGGAGGCGCGGGTGCGCTCGATCCCGGGGTCGGCGTCGGCCGGGGAGAACAGTCCGGCGGCCACCTCGCGGGTGTGCCGGAGCACCGCGTCCAGCGCGGTGTCGGGGAGCAGGCCGTGGGTGGCCGTGTTGAGGTACACGGTCCCGGGTGAGAAGTGCCGTCGTGCGGCGTCGATGCGGGCGGAGTCGTCCATGCCCCCATGCTCACCGTGCGGGAGGACCGTGTTCAAGGGCCGATCCGGCCGGGATTGGCCCCTTGCCGCGTGCGCGGGGCGGCGCGGGGTGCGCGCCGGGGCGGCGTCAGTTGCGGAACTTGGCCTGGGCGTCGGTGGAGCCCGCCATGAGCTTGTTGAGCAGGCGCACCAGTTCGCGGCGCTCCTCGGGTTCCAGGGCCTCGGCCCAGGCCGACTCGCGGCGGTTGTGGGCGCGGAAGCCGCCGAGGATGGCGCGGTAGCCCGCCTCGGTCAGGCTGAGCTGGAGGGCGCGGCGGTCGTGGATGGCGCGCTCGCGCAGGATGAGCCCGTCGCGCTCCAGGGTGTTGAGCAGCGCGGACAGGGCGGCCCGGCTCATGCCGGAGATCTCGGCGGTGGTCTTGGCCTCCATCGGCCCGGCCAGCCAGAGCGCGAAGATCACCCGGAATCCGGGCCAGGTGAGCCCGCGCGGCCGGTGGACGGTGGACTCCAGGTCGTAGATGACCATGCTCGTGGCCCGGTTGAGGGTCAGCACCATGCGCATGGCGTCGGCGTTGACGGAGGGGAGTTCCTGCTCGGCCTTCTGCACCGCGTAGTCGACGAACGACCAGAAGGTGAGGTCACTGGGGGGTGCGGTGTCATGGGTCACGGGGCCAGCCTAATACCTGGGGTCCGGGGCGTGTTTACCGATCTTTTCCTTTTCCGCGGCCGTGCCGTCCAGCGGTGATGCCGGGTGAACGGATCGTGGCGGTGTGCGGCCGGATAACGGTCCGCGTCCGTTCGGAGGCGAATGGTGCTTTCGCCGCGAGCCGTTCCGCCGGTCATGCCCGGAGTAGGGCGAATGTGCTTTCCGGGTGATATCGACGCCTTTCCCGGCTGCGGTCCCGGAGGGGACGGCGGCCCGCCCTGGGACGGGGGTGGCATCGCGCGGCCTGCGGGAAGGGTGGGGAAGAGGAGACACAACGGGGCAGGTCGGTGCGCTGCCGTCGTCGGCCGCAGGGCGTACAGTGTGATCTGTATCACTCATCAGGTGGCCCCGCGCCTCTTGGTGGAGTGACGCAGGGCACGTTATGGTCTGAATCATCAAACGTTTGATCATTTGGGGCGGCGGCAGCCGCCGAAGCGAGTGAAGGGGTCCCGACCACCATGGCAGCCAAGCCGTTCGCCTCGTCCGCCGACACCGAGGCCAAGCAGCAGACCCTGGAGGTCCTGGCCGACGGCGTCTACGCCCTCACCGCCGAGGGCGACCCCAACGTGGGCGCCATCGAGGGCGAGGACTTCCTCGTGGCGTTCGAGGCCCTGGCCACCCCCACCGCGGCCCGCGAGTGGCTGGCCAGGCTGCGCGAGCACACCGACAAGCCCGTCCGCTACCTGGTGCTCTCCCACTACCACGCGGTCCGCGTCCTGGGCGCCAGCGCCTTCGACGCCGAGATCATCCTCACCCACGAGAAGACCCACGAGCTGATCCGCGAGCGCGGCAAGGAGGACTGGGCCAGCGAGTTCGGCCGCATGCCCCGCCTGGCCAAGGACGCCGACTCCGTGCCCGGCCTGACCTGGCCCACCCAGACCTTCGCCGACCGCACCACCATCGACCTGGGCGGCGACCGCGGCGAACTCGTCCTGGAGTACTTCGGCCGCGGCCACACCGAGGGCGACATCGTCGCCTGGCTGCCCCGGCAGAAGATCCTCTTCGCGGGAGACCTCGTCGAGGCCCAGGCCGCCCTCTACACCGGCGACGCCTTCCACAAGGACTGGGCCGGGGCCACCCTGGACAGGGTCAAGGCCCTGGGCGCCGAGATGCTCGTCGGCGGGCGCGGCGCCGTCAGCCGCGGCCGCGCCGAGGTCGACGCCGCCATCGAGCAGACCCGCAACTTCCTCAACGTGATGATCCGCGAGGTCGGCGCCGTCCACGAGCGCGGCGGCACCCTCAAGGAGGCGTTCGAGGCCACCCACGCCGCCCTCGTCGGCGACTACGGCCACTGGCCGATCTTCGAGCACTGCCTGCCCTTCGACGTCTCCCGCCTGTGGGACGAGTTCTCCGGCATCGAGCGCCCCGTCATCTGGACGGCCGAGCGCGACCGCGAGGTCTGGGACCTCCTCCAGGCCTGACCGGCCAGGGCCGGGACCCCGCCAGCGGGGAACCCTCTTACAGGTGACCGACCGTCACCGACGCCCCGGCGGCGGACACCCGTCCCGCCGCCGGGGCCGCCGACCGGCCGCGGACCGGACCGGCACCGCCACCGACCACCACCGCGCGCGCCCCGCCCGCCACCGGGGCGCCGACGCCGAGGAGCCCGACATGCGACCTCCCGCGCCACGACCCCCCGCCGACACCTCCTCCGAGCCCGTCCTGGTCCTGGGAGCCGGCCCGGTCGGCCAGACCGCGGCCCTGCTGCTCGCCCGGCGCGGCGTCCCCGTCCGCATCGTCGACTCCCGGCCCGAGCGCGACGCCGTCGGCTCCAAGGCCATCTGCCAGCAGCGCGACGTCCTGGACGTGTGGGACTGGGTGGGCGCCGGGGAGGTCGCCGAGGAAGGCCTGACCTGGGACACCGCCCGCACCTTCTACCGCGGCAGCGAGCTGTTCAGCGTCCGCCTGGCGGACCCGGGCGCCTCCCCCCTGCCGCCCTTCGTCAACATCTCCCAGTCCCGCACCGAGGAGATCCTCGACCGCCGCCTCGCCGAGGCCGGGGTGACGGTCTCCTGGGACCACACCGTCACCGGCATCGAGCAGGACGGCGACGGCGTCACCGTCACCTGCGACACCCCGGACGGACCGGTCCGCCTCCACGGCACCCACGCCCTGTCCTGCCTGGGCGCCCACGGCGGAGTCGTCCGCCGCGCCCTGGGCCTGGGGTTCGAGGGCACCAGCTTCGACGACCGGTTCCTCATCTGCGACATCCGCGCCGACCTGGGCGACTGGGCCCGGGAGCGCCGCTTCTACTTCGACCCCGAGTGGAACCCCGGCCGCCAGGTCCTCATCCACCCCTGCCCCGACTCGGTGTTCCGCATCGACTGGCAGGTCCCCGCCGACTTCGACCTGGAGGCCGAGGAGTCCAGCGGCCGCCTCGACGCCCGTATCCGGCGGATCATCGGCGACGAGCCCTACGAGATCGTCTGGCACTCGGTGTACCGGTTCCACACCCGCGTGGCCGACCGCATGCGCGCGGGCCGCATCCTGCTCCTCGGCGACAACGCCCACCTGGTCGCCCCCTTCGGCGCCCGCGGCCTCAACTCCGGCGTCCAGGACGCCGAGAACGCCGCCTGGAAGATCGCCTACGTCCGCGCCGGCTGGGCCGACGAGGAGTTCCTGGAGACCTACCACACCGAACGCCACGCCGCCGCCCTGGAGAACGTCGAGATCACCAGCGCCACCATGCGCTTCCTCGTCCCCCAGGACGATGCCGAGCACGCCACCCGGGTCGCCGTCCTGGAGCAGGCCCTCACCGACGAGGCCGCCCGTGCCCGGGTCGACTCCGGCCGCCTCGCCGAACCCTTCTGGTACGTGGACTCCCCCCTCACCACCCCCTGTCCGCAGCGCCCCTTCGGCGGCCGCCCTCCCCGGGGCCTGGCGCCCGCCCCCTGCCCCGGCGTGATCGCCCCCGACGCCCCCGTCGAGGTGCCCGCCGGCCTGTTCGACGGCCCGGCGCCCACCCGGCTGCGCCCCCTGCTGCGCGAGGGCGTCACCCTGCTGCTGGGCCCCGCCCCCGCCGGGGAGGACGCCGACGACCTGCTCCGGCGCGCGCTGGCCGCCGCCCGGGAGGCCACCCCCGCCCCCGTCGCCGCGTTCCACCTCGCCGACATCGACGCCACCGGCGCCCTCGCCAAGGCCCTGGACGGCGACCCCGGCCAGGTGTGGGTGCTGCGCCCAGACGCCCACATCGCCGCCGTGGTCGACACCGCCGACCCCGCCGCGGTCGGCGCCGCCGTGCGCACCTGCCTGGGGCGGGCCGCCGCCCCCGAACGACCCGCGCCCGCGCTCTGACGCCGGCGCACCCAGCTCCGCGACCCACCGACGACGACCACCTGGAGGACACGCCATGGCCTACTACCGCCAGGTCGGCGAGGTGCCCCGCACCCGCCACACCCAGCACCGCACCCCCGAGGGGGGCCTCTACTACGAGGAGCTGATGGGGGAGGAGGGCTTCTCCTCCGACTCCTCGCTGCTCTACCACCGCGCCATCCCGTCGGCCATCGTCGACGCCGCCGAGTGGGAGGTCCCCGACCAGAGCCGAACCCGCAACGCGCCGATGGTGCCGCGCCACCTCAAGCTGCACTCGCTCTTCGGCGACCAGGAGTGGAAGGCCGCCGACGTCGTGGAGTCGCGCCGCCTGGTCCTGGGCAACGACGACGTGCGCATCTCCTACGTCGTCGCCGGGGCGCCCTCGGAGCTGTACCGCAACGGCATCGGCGACGAGTGCGTGTACGTCGAGTCCGGCAGCGCCCGCGTGGAGACCGTGTTCGGCCTGCTGGAGGTCGGCCGCGGCGACTACGTCATCCTGCCCCGGGCCACCACCCACCGCTGGGTGCCCACCGGCGACGAGCCGCTGCGCGCCTATGTCATCGAGGCCAACAGCCACATCGCGCCGCCCAAGCGGTACCTGTCCCGGTACGGGCAGCTGCTGGAGCACGCCCCCTACTGCGAGCGCGACCTGCGCGGCCCCTCCGAGCCGCTGCTGGCCGAGGGCGAGAACGTCGACGTGCTCATCAAGCACCGCGGCAACGGGCCCGGCGGCATCTCGGGCACCCGCTACACCTACCCCACCCACCCGTTCGACGTGGTCGGCTGGGACGGGTGCCTGTACCCGTACGCGTTCAACATCGACGACTTCCAGCCCATCACCGGCCGGGTGCACCAGCCGCCGCCCGTCCACCAGGTGTTCGAGGGCCACAACTTCGTCATCTGCAACTTCGTGCCGCGCAAGGTGGACTACCACCCCGGGGCCATCCCGGTGCCGTACTACCACTCCAACGTGGACTCCGACGAGGTCATGTTCTACTGCGGGGGCGACTACGAGGCCCGCAAGGGCTCCGGGATCGGCCAGGGCTCCATCTCCCTGCACCCGGGCGGCCACTCCCACGGCCCGCAGCCCGGCGCCTACGAGCGCAGCATCGGCGCCGAGCGGTTCGACGAGCTCGCCGTCATGGTGGACACCTTCCGGCCGCTGGACCTGGGCGAGGGCGGCCTCGCCTCCGACGACGGCACCTACGCCTGGACCTGGGCCGGGGGAAGGCGGGAGTCGTGAGCGGCGCCGACACGACCGCGGCCGGGGACACCCTGTACCGCTCCCTGTTCGACGACGCCGCCCTGTTCCCGCCCGGCAACGCCCCCATGGGCGAGGCACTGCCCGCCCACCGCGCGCACCGGGCCTCGGCCCGGGCCGCCTACGTGGGCCCCTTCCTGGTGTCCGACGCGCGCGTGGCCGAGCTGCGCGCGGTGCTGTCCCGGGAGGAGGCGGACCACCCGCCCCTGGGGATCGTGGTCACCGTCCCCGGCGGGGCCGACGGGGTCGCCCCGGCCGTCGAGGCGGTCCTGGCCGACCCCGCGCTGAGCCTGCGGGGCGTGGAGGTCGCGGCCCCGCCCGGCGGCGCCGCCGCGGCGGCCGCCGCGCTCGACGCCCACCTGCCCGACGGGACGGGGACGGCCGAACGCGCGGACGGGTACGTCGAGGTGTCCCGGCAGGGCGGCCCCGAGGGGGTCCGCGCCGACCTGGCGGCGCTCGCCGCCGCCGGCCGCAGCGCCAAGTTCCGCACCGGCGGGACGACGAGGGAGGCCCACCCCGGCGAGGACGAACTGGCCGTCCACCTGTACACCGCCGTCGACCTCGGGGTTCCCTTCAAGTGCACCGCCGGGCTGCACCACGCCGTCCGGCACACCACCGCCGAGGGGTTCGAGCAGCACGGCTTCCTCAACGTCCTGCTGGCCACCGACTCCCTCGTCAGGGGCGGGAGCGCCGCCGAGGCGGCGGCGGTCCTGGCCGACCGGGACGGCAAGTCCCTGGCCGAGCGAGCCGGAGGGCTCACCGCCGAGGAGGCGGCCGCGGTCCGGGCCGGGTTCCGCTCCTTCGGCACGTGCAGCATCGTCGAGCCGCTGGAGGACCTCATCGTCCTCGGGGCGCTCGCACTCTGATCCGCCACCACCCCCGCGGCCGGACCGGTGCCCCCGGTCCGGCCGCGGGGCCGCACCCAGAAAGCGCACACTCCATGCCCGACAGCTGGATCGACCTGCCCCAGGACACCGAGTTCGGCCTGGCCACCCTGCCCTACGGCGTGTACGACACCGGTGAGGAGGACAGCCGCGGCACCCGCATCGGCGTCGCCGTCGGCGACCACGTCCTGGACCTGGGCGGCGCCGCCCTCGCGACCGGCTCGCCGCACTCCGACCTGCTCCGCACCCCGAACCTCGACGCGCTGCTGGCCGCCGGGCGCCCCGTGTGGGAGCAGGTGCGGGCCGACCTGTCGGAGTGGCTCACCGACCCCGCCCACGAGGCCGCGGTGCGCCCCCACCTGGTGGACCGGGCGTCGGTGCGGCTGCACCTGCCGTTCACCGTCGCCGACTACGTGGACTTCTACGCCTCCGAGCACCACGCCACCAACGTGGGCCGGATCTTCCGCCCCGACCAGGCGCCGCTCACCCCCAACTGGAAGCACCTGCCCATCGGGTACCACGGCCGCTCCGGGACCGTCGTGGTGTCGGGCACCGACATCGTCCGCCCCACCGGCCAGCGCAAGCCGCCCACCGAGCAGGCCCCCGTGTTCGGGCCGTCGGCCCGGCTGGACATCGAGGCCGAGGTCGGCTTCGTGGTCGGCACGCCCAGCCCGATGGGGGAGCGGGTGCCGGTGGACGGCTTCCCCGACCACGTGTTCGGCGTGTTCCTGCTCAACGACTGGTCCTCGCGCGACCTCCAGGCCTGGGAGTACGTGCCGCTGGGCCCCTTCCTGGGCAAGTCGTTCGCCACCTCGGTCTCGCCCTGGATCGTGCCGCTGGCCGCACTGGAGGCCGCCCGGGTGGAGCAGCCCCCCCAGGACCCCGAACCGCTGCCCTACCTGCGCGGGGCCCGGCCCTGGGGCCTGGACCTGCGGCTGGAGGTGCGGATCAACGGGCACGTGGTGTCGCGGCCGCCGTTCTCGCAGATGTACTGGACGGCCGCGCAGCAGCTCGCCCACATGACCGTCAACGGGGCGTCGCTGCGCACCGGCGACGTGTACGCGTCGGGCACGGTCAGCGGCCCCGAGGTGGAGCAGCGGGGCTGCCTCCTGGAGCTGACCTGGAGCGGCAGGGAGCCCCTGCGGCTGCCGGACGGGACCGAGCGCACCTTCCTCGAGGACGGGGACGAGGTCGTCATCACCGCGACCGCGCCGGGCCCCGACGGGACGGTCGTCCACTTCGGCGAGGTGAGCGGGCGGATCCTGCCCGCGAGGTAGGCCCGGGGGGCGGGGGCCCGGGCCCCGGGCCCCTCAGCCCCCGGGCGCGGCCTCGGGGATGCGCCGGCCCAGGGCCCCGGCGGCCAGGGCCGCCGCGACCAGCGCCAGGCCGGTCAGGGCCAGGCCCGTCGGCGGGTCGGCGGCCACCAGGAGCGGCACCACCAGCATCCCCGCCGTCCCGCACAGCCGCACCACCATGTGGTGCGCGGACAGCACCGCGACCCGTTCCGCCACCGGGAAGCGGTCCGCGATGGACACCTGCAGGGTGACGCTCGCCCACGGCATGGCCGCCCCCGACAGGAGCATGACCACCGCCAGCAGCCCCACGGTGGGCGCGAGCCCCATGGCGGCCAGCAGCACCCCGGCCACCGCCCAGGCACCGCAGAACACCGGCAGCCACGGCCCCCGCGGGCGCAGGTTGCCCACGGCCAGGTTGCCCGCCACCGCACCCGCGGCCGCCAGCGCGGTCAGTGCGCCGTAGACGGCCAGGCCCTCCCCGTGCACGGTGGTGAGCAGGATCGGCAGGCCCACGGCGGAGGCGGTCCCCGCCAGCTGCCCGGCCCCGTTGAGCACCACCGCGACCGCCACCGAGGGGTGGGAGCGCACCAGGATGCGCCAGCCCGCCGCGGTGGCCCCGGGGCGGATCGGCCGCGGGGGGACCGGGGACCGGGAGGGGCGGGGGCCGGGCGCGCGGGGCTGGGACACACGGGACGGGGGAGGCGGCGGGAGCTGGTGGGACGGAACCGGCAGGGGGGTCCGGGATCCGGTCCCGGCGGCCGGTCCGTTCCGCCGCCGCGGCCGCGCGGGCCCGCGGCCCAGGGCCGCGATCACCGCCGCGCTCACCAGGAAACCCACCGCGGTCGCCCCGTAGAACCCGACCTCGTCCACGACCAGCAGCAGGGCCCCGGCGGCCCCCGGGCCCAGGATGCGGGCCAGCCGCCCGGCCAGGTCCAGCAGCCCCATCAGCGGCCGCACCCGGTCGGCGTCGACCAGCGAGGGGGCCAGGGCGGGCAGCAGCGGTTCGAGCAGGGAGGAGGCCGTCCCCACGAGCAGCGCCACCGACAGCAGCAGCACCACCCGCAGGTGCGCGGCGGCGTCCGCGGCCTGCGCCGTCCCGGCCCAGGAGTCCAGCAGGGCCCAGGCCACGGGGACCGCGGCCACGACGGCGGCGTACGCCAGCTGCACGAGGGCCAGTCGGCCCCAGGTGGCCAGGCGGGCCGTCAGCCGCCAGCCGAAGGCGCCCATGAGGATGTAGGGGACCGACTCCAGCACCGCGACCAGGCCCATGAGGAACGCGGACTCGGTGGCCTGCCACACCAGCCACATCACGGCCAGGGCGTACAGCCGGCCGCCCACCACGGCCACGAGCTGGGCCGCCCACAGCGCCGCCACGCGCCCTTGCCGCAGTAACCGCAGGTAACCCACGCGTGCGCCTCCTGTGGTCGGTCCCGGGGCCGGGACGGGGGCCGTGTCCGGGCTCCTCCGGCGCATACCGGATACCCGGAGAAAAGCCTCGAATCCCCACTGTGACGCAGGGAGGGCGCCCACAGGTCGGCCCGGGCCGGCCACCGGGGCCCGCGGGGCGGTGTTCTGTCGGTGCCGGGGTGGACGATGGCCCCCGACCGCAGGACCGGAGCCGGCCACCACCCCAGGAGGACCCGATGGCACGATCGTTCGAGGGCGACGACACCGGCGGACCCGGCTCCGCCGCGGCGCCGCCCCCGAGCCGGGGCCGGGAGCTGTGGGCGCTGGTCCACGCCGAGCGCGCGGCCCTCGCCGACGACCTGGCCGGGCTGTCCGAGGAGGAGTGGGCGACCCCGTCGCTGTGCGGGGGCCTGACGGTGCGCGAGGTCCTGGCCCACCTGACCGCCGGGGCGAGCCTCAACGCCCTCCGGTGGTTCGCGGGGGTCCTGCGCTGCCGCTTCGACTTCGACGCCCAGGTGGCGATGCGCCTGGCCGAGCAGATGGGGGACTCCGGCGCCGACACCCTCGCCCGCTTCCGCGCGGTCGTGACGAGCGAGGTGTCGCCGCCGCTGCCCGTCATCGCCATGCTGGGCGAGGCCGTCGTGCACGGCGAGGACATCCGGCGCCCGCTGGGGATCTCGGGCGGCCGGCCCGTCGCCGTCCTGACGCGCGTCGCCGAGTACTACCGCGGGACGGACCAGGTCGTCGTCGCCGGGAGCCGGGTGAAGGGGTTGCGGCTGAAGGCCACCGACGGCCCCTTCGCGGCCGGGGAGGGGCCCGAGGTCGCGGGCGGCACGCTCGCCCTCATCATGGCGATGACCGGCCGGCCGGCGCACCTCGACGAGCTGTCCGGGGACGGGGTGGAGGTGCTGCGCGGGCGCATGGACGGGTGAGCCCGCCCGCGAGCGCCCGGCAGGGCCGCCTCCCCCGTCACCGCGTCCGTCCCGGGGGCCGTGCCGCCCCGGGGGCGGTGCCGCCCCGGGATTTCAGGCCAGGTAGGCGGTGAGGACCTCCGCCTCGGCGCGCAGCCGCTCGGCCGCGTCGCCCCGGCCGTGGGCGGTGTAGCGCTCGGCCTCGGCCCGCCGCTCGGTGACCTGGGTGCGCAGCAGGCCTTGGACCTCCTCGGCGGACAGGACGCGGCGGGCCGCCTCCGTGGAGCCGACCCCCCGGCGGGCGCCCGCGACGTGCTCGGCCGCGGCGGCCCCCGTGTCCGCGGGGACGCCGACGGCCTCGGCGTTCTCGATGGCGGCGAGGGCGGTGCGCAGTGCGGAGACGGCCTCGGGCCGGCGGGCCCTCATCGCCGCCACCAGGTCGGCGCGCAGCAGCGCGCGCAGCTCCCGCGCCGGGTGGTGTCCGGGTGTCGTGTCCACGTGCTCCGCTCCTCCCACCGGCCGGGGCGGTGCCCGACGGCGCTGATCTGGCCTGTCGAAAGTACCCTTTACTTCCCTTTGATGCAACCACATAGGGAGTGATAGGGATATTTTCGGCATCTTCGCTTTTGCGGTACGCCGCCCGGAACCGGGAACCGGGCGGTCCGGGCCCGGATGTAGTTGGATGGCCTGGGGCGGGAGCCGCCGCCCCCAGGCGTGGAAGGACACAACCATGGGCGACACCGGACCGGCCCGCATCGCGCACCTGCTGTTCGAGGCCGGAACGCTCAAGAACCAGCGCCGCACCGGCTGGTGGGTCGCCGGGGTGCGCGACCCCGAATCGGTGGCCGAGCACTCGTGGCGGACCGGGCTGATCGCGTCGGTGCTGGCGTCGATGGAGGGCGCCGACCCCGCCGGGGCCGCCCTGATCGCCGTGTGGCACGACACCGGCGAGACCCGCACCGGCGACCTGCACCACCTGGCCCAGAAGTACCTGGAGTCCAAACCCGACGCCCGGGACATCGCCGCCGACCAGGCCCGGGGCCTGCCGGAGGCGGTGGGCGCCATGGTGCGCTCCGCGGTCGCCGCCTACGAGGAGCAGGACTCGCCGGAGGCGCGCTGCGCCAAGGACGCCGACAAGCTCGAATGCCTCCTCCAGGCCATGGAGTACCGGGCGCAGGGGCACGCCGCGGCGCAGAGATGGATCGACTCCAGCCTGGAGCGCATCACCACGGCCGCCGGCCGGGCACTCGCCGAGGCGGCCCTGGCCCAGGAACCCCTGGACTGGATCCACCCCGCCATGGGCCGCTGAGCCCGCTGTACCCTGGCCCTGTGCACGGCCTCCTCCGCTCCCTGTGGGACGAACCCCGGCCTCCCGGCCCACCGCGGCGCGCGGGGTGGGACCCGGCGCTCGCGGCCCTGTTCGCGGCCGCCGCGGTCGTCGAGGGCGTCCTGCGCCCCGACCTGCCGTGGCGGATCCCGACGGTGCTCCTCACCGTCGGACTGATCGCCCTGCTGCCGCTGCGCCGCACCCGCCCGCTGGCGGCGGTAGCGCTCGTTTTCGGCCTCTCGTCCCTGGCCACCGCCGTGTCGGGCGGCCAGATCACCTCGCTGTACACGACGCTCTGCTTCCTGCTGCTGCCCTACGCGCTGTTCCGGTGGGGATCGGGCCGGGAGGTCGCGCTGGGCTCGACCGTGCTCGTCGGCGCGGTCGCCGTCGGCGCCCTGGCGGACTCCGGGGCCGCGGGCGACGCCCTGGGCGGAGTCGCGGTGGTGTTCTCGGTCAGCGCCCTGGGCGCGGCCGCGCGGTACCGCGCCGGGGCCAAGGAGCGCGAGTTCGAACGCGCCCGGCTGCTCGAACGCGAACGGATCGCCCGCGACCTGCACGACACCGTCGCCCACCACGTCTCGGCGATGGCGATCCGCGCCCAGGCCGGGCTGGCGGTCGCACAGTCCCGTCCCGACGCCGCGGTGGACGCGCTCCAGGTCATCGAGTCCGAGGCCGGCCGGGCCCTCACCGAGATGCGCGCCCTGGTCCGCGTCCTGCGCCGGGACGACACCTCCCCCGCGGGGCGGGTGCCCCACCCGCGGGCGGGTGACCTGCGCGAACTCGCCGGGGAGGCCGGGGCCGGCGGGCCGGCCGTGGAGGTGGAGGTCGCCGACGGCCTCGACGACCTGCCCCCGGAGGTGGCGGCCGCGCTCCACCGCCTCGCCCGGGAGGCGGTCACCAACGCCCGCAGGCACGCCCGCAACGCCACCCGCATCCGCGTGCGGGTCACCGCCGACGCCGCGGCCGTGCACCTGCGGGTCAGCGACGACGGCGACCCCGTGACGCGGCGCTCGACCGGCTACGGCCTCGTCGGCATGGCCGAGCGCGCCGACCTGCTCGGCGGCACCTGCCGGGCCGCCCCGAACCCGGACAGGGGCTGGACCGTCACCGCCGACCTGCCCCGGTCCGGGGCCGCCGCATGAGCGCGGGGGACACGCCGCCGGACATCCGGGTCGTCGTCGCCGACGACCAGGAGATCGTCCGCACCGGCCTGACGATGATCCTCGACGCCCAGCCCGGCATCACGGTCGTCGGCCAGGCCGCCGACGGCCGCGCGGCCGTCGAGCTGGCCCGCAGGCTGCGCCCCGACGTGTGCCTGTTCGACATCCGGATGCCCGGCACCGACGGCATCGAGGCGACGCGCCTGCTGGCCGGACCGGACGCCGAGGACCCCCTCGCGGTCGTCGTCATCACCGTGTTCGACCTCGACGAGTACGTGTACGCCGCCCTCAGGGCCGGGGCCCGCGGGTTCCTGCTCAAGGACGCCGGGACCGAACTGCTCGCCCAGGCCGTGCGGGCCGCCGCTGCGGGCGACGCCCTCATCGCCCCCAACGTCACACGGCGGCTGCTCGACGCCTTCGCCGGACGCCGCCCGGCCGGGCCGCCCGTCCAGCCCGCCGAGGCGCTCACGGACCGGGAGGAGCAGATCCTGGAGGCCGTGGCCCGGGGACGGACCAACGACGAGATCGCCCGCGAGACCTACATCGCGGTCAGCACGGTCAAGACCCACATCGCCAGCCTCATGGCCAAGATCGGCGCCCGCAACCGGGTCGAGGCCGCGATGTGGGCCTACGAGACCGGGCGCGCCGGGAACACCCGGCGCTGACCGGAAGGGTGAGTCGGCCCTCCTCCCCAGGGGGGAGGCGGACGCGGCCCGAACGCCGATGCCCGGGCACGGGTCCGGCGGCCATGATCGGGTCACGGCGGCGGACACGGTGCCGCCCCGGCAGCGAAAGGACCCGTCTTGACCCCCTCCGCGCGACGCGAGTGGCCCGTACCCGTTCTGCTGATCCTGCTCAGCGCCGTCCCCGTCATCGCGGGCGGCGTGCGCCTGGGCGACCTGGGCGGCGGCGGGCCGGTCACCCCGGACAACGCCCGGTTCTTCGCCGACCCCGTGCCCGTGGTGCTGCACATCGTGGCCGCCGTGCCCTACTGCCTGCTGGGCACACTGCAGTTCGCGCCCCGGCTGCGGCGCCGCCGCTGGCACCGGGCCGCGGGGAGGGTGCTGGTCCCGCTGGGGCTCGTCGCGGCCCTGACCGGGCTGTGGATGAGCCTGTCCTACCCCCTGAACGAGGGGGAGAACGTCTCGCTGACCCTGGTGCGGCTGGTGTTCGGGAGCGCCATGGCGGCGGCGATCCTGGTGGGGTTCGCGGCCGTCCGGCGCGGCGACATCACCGGACACCGGGCGTGGATGATCCGGGGGTACGCGATCGGCCAGGGGGCGGGCACCCAGGTGTTCACCCACCTGCCCTGGACGGTGTTCCTGGGGGAGCCGGGCGAGGCCGCCAGGACGGGGCTGATGGCGGCGGGGTGGCTGATCAACCTCGCCGTCGCCGAGTGGGCGATCCGCAGGAGCACGGCACGGCCGGGGACCCGCGCCGTGCGCGCGGGCACCCGCTGACCGGGGCCCCGCTCCCGGGGCGGTGCGGGACGGAGCGGTCCGCGTGCGGCCGCGCACCGCGGCGGGCGGCCGTCGTGGAGGGGCTGCTGTGCGCTCCCGGGCCGCCGACCGGGCGGCCGGGGCCGGCGGTACGCCGAGCCGGCGGCGCACGTCCGGGGAACGGGGCCGGAAGAGGGCGCACCGCGCGGGGCCGCCGCCGGGTCCCCGCCTCCGCGGGGCCGCTGCCCCGTCCCCTGCGTTCGGGCGGCCGCGCCCGGGTCGGATCCGCCGACCGCCTCGCCGGAGTCCGTCGGGCCCGGCGGCGGGGCGCCGCCGGCCGCGCGGGACGGGGAACGGCGGGGTGCGTCCGCTCGGGTCCTGTGGCGCGGGCGCCGAACGGGGGGCATACGCCCGGTACGCGCTACGGCAGGACCGGTCGGCCGCCGTGGAGGTGCGGGCAGGGCCCGGCGTCGGGTTCGCCGAACGCCTGCGGCAGCGGCGGCAGCACCAGCACACCCACCAGCGCGGCGGCCGCGGCGCCGGACGCGCAGGCGAGCAGGAGGGCCCGGAACGCGGGCCGGGGGTTCCGGCGCCCGTCCCCCGGCGCCGTCTCCGACGGGATCCCGTACGGGGGACCGGAGGGCCGGTCGGCCGGGGGGTGGTGCGGGGAGGGGGCGGAGGGGTTTCTGTGATCGTTCGCCCTCGGGGGGAGGGCCGACGGAGCCGTGTCCGGAAGTGCGCGCATGGGACCCTTCAGAGTGTCTTCGCAGCGTCGAATGTACCTCCGGGAGATCAGGCCGGTGGGCGTCTCGGCGCATATTCCGGAAGTGGCTACCAAGGTCCCGGACCGGAGATGGGCGGAGATGTCCGGCCTCCGCCCCGATATGCCGACGAGAACTGGCGATACGGGTGTTCCCCGGCGTATCGGCTGACGCGCCGGCACCGGTCGGCGCACCGCGTCCGCGGTCGACCCACGGGCGCCCGGCCCGGTCACGGCCCGGTCCGCTTCCGCCCTCCGGGCGGTCGGCGCCGCCGCGCACACCCGCCGCGCCGTTCCCCGTGCCCCGGCCGTCGGGGCCGGGGCACGGGGAACGGAGGTGTGCGGACGGGGCCGGGCTCCGGCCCGCCCGGGCCGGAACCTACGCGGGCACCGCGCCGAGCTGACGCATCACCGACAGGTTGTCGCTGTAGTCGTGCTCGCGGTGGATCAGGCCGTCGCGGGCCTCGATGACGTTGCAGTACTCCGCGTGGATGCGCCTGCCCGTCGCCGGGAGGCCGGAGAAGTCGCCGGTGTGCGTGGCGGTGATGGTCGCCTCCAGCACGCAGACGTCCCCCAGCTCGAGCTGGCGGTGGATGTCGAACGCCATGTCCGGGAACGCGGACGTGTACGTGCGGACCTTCTCGAGGGAGCCGTCCACGTCGTGCGTGACGCCCTCCTCGTCGGTGAACTCGTACTCGGGGTGGAGGAGGGCACGGACGGCGTCCACGTCCCCTGACCGGATGGCATCGAAGTACGCGCGCTGGAGGTCAGCGGTCTTGCCCACGGGACTCTCCTCCTTCGTCGAGGACGGAGCGATACTTCCGATCGTTGCACACGGACGGCCATCGGTGCAGGTCATGGCCTTTTCCGGCCACCCCGGGGCGAGGTGCCCGGGAGGGCCCCGGAGCTCCGGCGGACGGGGCGGGCGCACGCGGCCCCCGTGCGGTGCGGCCCGCAGCGCACCGAGCCCACGAGGGACCGCCACGGCGTCGGCCCGCGAGGCCCGCCCCGGGAGCTCAGGAGGAGGTGAGGACCTCCGCCAGGCCGTCGAGGCTCCCCACCTCCAGGTCGAAGGCGTCCTCCGGCCGGGGCGGGTCCCCGACGGGGCGTTCCACGTAGGCCGTCCTCATCCCGACCGCCTGCGCGCCCCGCAGGTCCCAGGCGTGGGCGGCGACCATGAGCAGGCGCTCGGGGGCCAGGCCGGAGTCGGCGACCGCCAGCCGGTAGACGTCGGCGCGGGGTTTGTAGCCGCGCACGTCCTCGGCGGACAGGATCTGGTGCCAGCGCAGCCCGGCGTGCGCGTTGATCCGGGTGAGCGCCGAACGGCCGGCGTTCGACAGGCCCGTCACCGGCAGGCGCGCGGCGATCCGGCCCAGGGCCGACACCGAGTCCGGCCACGGGTCCAGGCGCTGCGCGGAGGCCGCCAGCGAACGGACCGCCTCCGGGTCGCCGACGCCGACCTCGGCGGCGACGCGTTCCGCCGCCTCGCGGTCGAGCACCGTGCTGTCCGCGTAGGGGCGACCGCCCGAGAGGATCTCACGCTGCTGTTCGTCGACGTGCCGCTGCCAGAGTCCGACGAGGTCGCCCGTCCGCGCCTCGTCGAGGCCGGGGACCAGCGAGCGGATACCGCGCTCGATCCCGCCGGGTTCGTCGACCATGGTGCCGAGGATGTCGAAAACGACCACGTCCACATCGGGAGTGGGGGTCACGGGGCCTCCTGGGCTCGAATCGCTGACGGTTCCGTTCGGGCACCCTAGGGCACCGCGGAGACGGCCACGGGCAGCGGGTCGGAGCCGACGAGGTCGGCCAGCGCCTCGGCCTCCGCGCGGTCGAAGTCGCCGCTGATGACGGTGGTGCGGCCGCCGAGCCCGGTCCCGCAGTCCACGTCGGGGCCGACCTCGGGGGCGGAGACGATCTCCTCGTCCACCACGATCGCGATTCGGCGGCCCGCGTCGCCCGCGGGCCGGCAGGCGGCCTCACCGGTCACCCGGGCCCATTCCCGGGCGCCCTCCTCGGTGAACTCCACGTGCACCTCCCACTGGCCGAACGAGGAGTTGTACCCGGCCCCGGCGGAGGCGACCTGTTCGTTGCCGAGCCCGGCGGGGCCGAGCCGCAGCGCCTCGGAGGAACCGGGGTCGGCCAGGACCTTCTCGTCCTCGAAGGCGCTCTGGGCGGTGCTGCCCGCGGTGCCGAACACGGGGTGGACCGCCATGACCCCGGGGCGCTCCAGGAGGGCGACCGCCTCCCGGACGTCCGTGTCGGGAGGGAGCTCGACGGTGACGGTGGAGTCGTCCCGGGGGGTGACGACCGGCTCGCCGGCCCCCAGGGACGCGACGCGCTGATGGAGGATCGCGGAGACCCGGTCGACGGTCCCGGGGGAGACGGTGTCCGTGCCGTCCCCGAGGCGGAGTTCCACGGTCTCGCCGCCCCCGGGCCGGTCGGCCCACAGCAGCCAGGCGGTGGCGCCGCCCGCGGCGAGGAGGAGGGCGAGGGCGACGGCCGCGGCGACGAGCGGCCACGGCCGGATGCGGTTCGGGGCGGGCGGGGGAGCGGGTACGGGCGACTGCGGGGGCTGGGGGGCCACGGGGGTCCTTTCCGCTTCGGGGGCACCACGTTCCCACCCTTCCAGAACCACCGGGCCGGAGACAGGCCGAGGAGGAGGGCGGCGCGGCGGCCGTCCGGCCGTGCCCGCGGGGTCCGCGGCGGAGCCGTCCGGGGCCGGCCGCCGCGACACGGGGGCGGGGACCGGCGGAAAGGATCCGTCGGCGCGGGCCGGGGCGGGCGCAGGACGCCGTGTCCGGACACGGAGGCCGGCGGGCTCCGGGGGAGCGTGTTCGGCGGGCCGGTCTTCGGGGACGGCCGCCGGACCTGCCCCGGCATCGGGCGGGACCGAGCCGGGGCCGGGCGGGATCGGCCGAAGGGCCGCGGGGAGGAACGAGAAAAGGCAGGGGTTCCGGGAACCTCCTGCCACTCTCAATCTATAGCGCACCCCGGGGCTTGCGGCAAGACCCGGGGTAGGGCGCAGAATCGTCGATCACGGCCGTCACCTGCGGGGGATCCGCGACCTGGGTGGGGCCGTTCTTTCCGTTGCGTGGAACCAGGGGGACACATGATCGACGTGCTCATCGCCGGCGGGGGGCCGACCGGGATGATGCTGGCCGCCGAGCTGCGGCTGCACGGTGTGCGGGTGGTCATGCTGGAGAGGGACGCCGAGCGGCCGCCGTTCGTGCGGGCGCTGGGGCTGCACGTGCGCAGCATCGAGGTGATGGACCAGCGCGGCCTGCTGGGGCGGTTCCTGGAACTCGGGCAGAAGTACCCCCTGGGCGGGTTCTTCGCCGCCATCCCCAAGCCCGAGCCCACCGGGCTCGACACGGCGCACGGGTACGTGCTCGGCATCCCGCAGACCACCATCGACCGCCTGCTGGAGGAACACGCCGCCGAGGCCGGCGCCGACATCCGGCGCGGCGTCGGCCTGGTCGGCCTGGAACAGGACGGGGAGGGCGTCACCGCGGAGCTGGCCGACGGGACCCGGCTGCGCTCGCGCTACCTCGTCGGCTGCGACGGGGGCCGGAGCACCGTGCGCAGGCTGCTCGGGGTCGGTTTCCCCGGGGAGCCCGCTCGGCGTGAGGCGCTGCTGGGGGAGATGGAGGTGACCGCGCCGCCGGAGGAGGTGGCCGCCACCGTGGCCGAGGTCCGCAGGACCCACCTGTGGTTCGGCATCGGGCCGGTGGGGGACGGGGTGCACCGGGTGCTCGTACCCGCGGCGGGGGTGTCGGAGGACCGTACGGTCGCGCCGACCCTGGAGGACTTCAGGCGGCAGCTGCGGGAGTACGCGGGGACCGACTTCGGGGTGCACTCGCCCCGGTGGATGTCGCGCTTCGGCGACAGCACCCGGTTGGCGGAGCGGTACCGGGTCGGGCGGGTACTGCTGGCGGGGGACGCGGCGCACATCCATCCGCCGGTGGGCGGGCAGGGGCTCAACCTCGGGGTCCAGGACGCGTTCAACCTGGGGTGGAAGCTGGCCGCGGAGGTCAACGGGTGGGCGCCGGGGGCCCTGCTGGACACCTATGAGGCGGAGCGGCGCCCGGTGGCGGCTCAGGTGCTGGACAACACCAGGGCGCAGACGGAGCTGATGTCGCCCGAGCCGGGGGCGCGGGCGGTGCGCCGCCTGGTGTCGGAGCTGATGGACCTGGACGAGGTGAACCGGTACCTGACCGAGAAGATCATCGCCACGGGGATCCGCTACGACGTCGGTGGGGGAGCGGTCGAGGCGGCGGAGGGGAGGGCTCTGCTCGGCAGGCGTCTGCGGGATGTGGGGCTGAAGCGGGTCGGGCGCCTGTACGGGTCGATGCACGGTGGCCGCGGGCTGCTGCTGGACCGGGGCGGGCGGCTGTCGGTGACGGGGTGGGAGGACCGGGTGGACCACGTCGTCGACGAGGTGGCGGAGCCGGGGGAGGCGGGTGTGCCCGCGGCGGTGCTGCTGCGGCCGGATGGCCACGTGGTGTGGGCGGGGGAGGGGGTGGGGGGACCGGAGGAGTCGGAGGGACTGTCCGCGGCGCTGTCGCGGTGGTTCGGCGCCGCGGCCGGGTGATTGCCTCGCCCCTCGTGTTCTGTTAGGAATTCGGGGAGGTCGGGATGGGCCCCGGGTGTTTTGTCCGATTCTCGAGAAGTTTGAAAATCGGCTGTTCCCCGGTGGGATCTTCGCAGGTCATTTACTGTGCTCCCCGCGCACGCGGGGATGGTCCCGACGCCGCCGCCCCGGCCCCTCCGGAGCTGGAGTGCTCCCCGCGCACGCGGGGATGGTCCCTGGTGGCGCGACCGGGCCGCGGAGCTGTGGTTGTGCTCCCCGCGCACGCGGGGATGGTCCCGACGCCGCCGCCCCGGCCCCTCCGGAGCTGGAGTGCTCCCCGCGCACGCGGGGATGGTCCCTGGTGGCGCGACCGGGCCGCGGAGCTGTGGTTGTGCTCCCCGCGCACGCGGGGATGGTCCCTGGGATACTTCCGGGAGATGATGGCGCGAGCCGTGCTCCCCGCGCACGCGGGGATGGTCCCCGGTACTTGCGGGCCACGAAGACGAAGGGCCAGTGCTCCCCGCGCACGCGGGGATGGTCCCTGAACGCCCTACGCATGGCCGCGGTGTGGCGGGTGCTCCCCGCGCACGCGGGGATGGTCCCAACGACGTTGCTCATCGGAGCCTCCTGGGTCCGTGCTCCCCGCGCACGCGGGGATGGTCCCAGGTCGCCATGCTCGGCAGTGGTGATCCACCGGTGCTCCCCGCGCACGCGGGGATGGTCTCGATCCGGTCCGCGCCGACCGCGATTAGGACGCGTGCTCCCCGCGCACGCGGGGATGGTCCCTGGGCCCTGACCGAGGTCAGGAGCTGCTGCATGTGCTCCCCGCGCACGCGGGGATGGTCCCGACGGCGGCGGCACGGCGCGCTGGGAGTGGTGGTGCTCCCCGCGCACGCGGGGATGGTCCCACCTACCCGGGGTAGGCCACCCTGCGCAACCCGTGCTCCCCGCGCACGCGGGGATGGTCCCCTCGGCGTGACCGTCGACAGCCTGGCAACGCCGGTGCTCCCCGCGCACGCGGGGATGGTCCCGTCATCGGCAACCGATCCGACCAATACCGGTCGTGCTCCCCGCGCACGCGGGGATGGTCCCCGGATCTCGAACTGGACCGGCTTGATCATGTCGTGCTCCCCGCGCACGCGGGGATGGTCCCAGGGAACTGTCCGGGGCCAGACGGACGGAGGCCACGGAGCGTGCTCCCCGCGCATGCGGGGATGGTTCCGTCGCGGTGAGGATGTCGTTGACCCGGGTCAGGTGCTCCCTGCGTAGCAGGGGTGGCGCGGGTGGAAGCCATGCCGCCATCGTCGTCCGGCGACACCGCCACCTGCGTCGGAGAGGGACCGGTTCCGGACTCGGTCCGGGGCCCGACCCTGCCCGTGCTCTAGGACCGTGGTCCGGTCCACGTTCGGGCGCCCCCGGTCGGCTCGGAATGGAGCACCAGGGACCGGCCGGGGCGCGTGTGCGGGGCGGTGCGTTCTCGTGGCGGTCCCCTTCCGGGTGTGCGGGGAACATGCCACACTCATCGCGTGATCGAGCCCGAGACCCCCACCCAGGCCGGTGCCCTGCCGACGCGCCCCGTTCTCGGGGGCTTTCACCCCGATCCCACGGTCTGTCGGGTCGGTGACGTGTTCTACCTGGCGTGTTCCAGTTTCGAGTACGCACCGGGGGTGCCGCTGTACCGGTCCCGGGACCTCGTCACCTGGGAGCCGATCGGCGCGGTGATGGACCGTCCCGCACAACTGGACCTGGCCGGGGCGGGCGCCTCCGGCGGCGTCTACGCCCCCACCCTGCGCCACCATGACGGGACCTTCTTCCTGGTGACCACCAACGTCTCCGACGGCCCCGGCCACCTGCTGATGACCGCGGCCGACCCCGCGGGCTCCTGGTCGGATCCCGTTCGCATCCGGGATGCGGGCGGGATCGATCCCGACCTGGTGTGGGATGAGGACGGCCGCTGCCTCCTCACCTGGTCGGACGGTGGGATCCGCCAGGCCGTCCTGGACCCGGCCACCGGCACGCTGCTGTCCGAGCCGCGCACGCTCTGGAGCGGCACCGGCGGGAGGGACCCGGAAGGACCGCACCTGTACCGGACCGGCCGGTGGTGGTACCTCGTCGTGGCCGAGGGCGGGACCGGTCCCGGGCACGCCGTCACGGTCGCCCGGGGCCCCTCCCCCGAGGGGCCGTTCGAGCCCTGCCCGCACAACCCCCTGCTGACCGCCCGGGGCACCCCCGGGCCGGTCCAGAACACAGGGCACGCCGATCTGGTCGAACGCCCCGACGGGTCGTGGGCGATGGTGTTCCTGGGGGTACGCCCCGAGGGCTCCTTCCCCGGCTGGCACGTGCTCGGCAGGGAGACGTTCGCGGTGGACGTCGCATGGGAGGACGGCTGGCCGGTGGTCGCCGGACCGATCGAACCGCCGGAGCGGGCGCCGGTCCGGTCGGTGCTCGCCGACGGCGTGATCGGTTCCGAGTGGGTCGGGGCCGGTGTCCTCCCCGGCCGGGTGCTGCGGTGGTCGGGCGACCGGTGGCGGATGACCCCGCCGGGCCCCGGCCGGGTGTTCGTCGGCCGCCGCCAGGAGCACACGGCCATGACCGCACGGGCCGCCATCACGGCGGACGGGGGAGTGGGCGCGCTGGAGGTGCGGATCGACCCCGTCCACCGGTTCGCGCTGGAGGTCGACGGGACCCGGGTGCGCGCCGTGGCGCAGGCCGGGCCGCTGACCAGCGTGCTCGGAGAGCTTCCCCTGCGGCCGGAGGCGGTGCTCGAGCTGCGGGCGGTCCCGCCGACGGCCCCCCTGTACAGCAGGGAACGGGGGCCGGACCTCATCGTCGCCGAGGTCCGCACCCCGGAGGGCGGGGTCGAACTGGGCAGGCTGGACGGCCGCTACCTGTCCACGGAGGTGGCCGGGGGGTTCACCGGCCGCATGGTCGGCGTCTCGTGTGCCGGGGGCGGCATCCACGTGGACTCCGTGGAGTACCTGGGCGGTACATGACGGCGGCCCGGACAGAAGTCCGGTATGCACGGAAAAGGCGTGGCGGCGGGCTTCGCGGGGGTGCGACGATGCTGCGCATGCTGACCTCCGAGATCATCACGCGCACCCTGCGCGTGCCGGAGCCGTCCGGGGAACCCGGAGACGGTTCCGCCGCCACGCGCCGGTTCGACGCCGCTCTGCTGTCCGTGGGCTTCACCTGCTCCGCGGACCTGCTGCGCCACCTGTCCGGGCTCCGGCCCGAGGACGTCCTGGCCGCGGCCGGACCCGTTCTGGCCGCCGTCCGGACCGCGGTCGGCGACCACGTTCAGCACAACGTGTACTTCGCCGACTTCCCCGAGAACGTGCCGGACACGGTCGACTTCTGGCTGGCGTGCCTGGCCGATGCACTCGCCGACCCCGCTGTCAGGCCGGAGGCCGTCTTCACGTCCAACGGGGTGAACCTGCTGGAGCTGCCCCGGTACGGCCGCTACCAGCACGACTTCGACGCCCTGGTGCAGGCGCGCGAGCCGTTCGTCGCCGGCGCCAAGGACCGCCTCCGCGTCCTGCACCTCGGGCGCACCCTGGCCGAGGAGACGCGGGCCCTGTACCTGGAGCTGGCCGGCGGCCCGCTGCCCCTGAACGAGGACGACCTCGTCCTGCTGGAGCTGCTGGCGGCCGAGTGCGCCGACGGGGAACAGCCCGAGCGGATCCCCGTACGCGAGAACCGGGCCGTCGTCAACCGTGCCCGCATGGCCGAGGGGCGCGCGCCGCTGGTGGACACGGTCACCGACGTCCTGCGGCTGGCCTGCGCCCTCTCCGACGGCGACGTCACCCTCGACCGGCCCACCCGGTTCCGGTCCTTCCGGCGGAGCGAGCGCCGGGCCCTCATGGCCGCGCTGGAGGGGGTGGTGGCGGGCAGCCGGGCCAAGCTCGGCGACGTCGCCCGCCACCGGGAACGGTTCAAGCGGCTCGGCGAGCGCCTGCACCCGCACGAGTACCCGGCCCTGGCGGGCGCCCGCGAGGTGTTCGCGGTCGCCCGGGGCGAGAGCCGGGTGCGCGGCTTCGACGCGCGGGTGGAGGCGGCCTTCGTCGACGGCGACACCGACCGCGTGCTCGACCTGCTGGCCGCGTCTCCCGGACGGCTGGTCCGGGGTCTGGACCGGGTCCTGCGCCAGGCCTCGCCCGAGGAGGCCGTCCGGGTCGCGGAGGTGGTGGACGCCCGTGCCGACGAGGTCGCGCCCCGCGTCCTGGTGTCGGCCCGCGAGCACCTGGCCTCCCGGCGGCGGCGGGGGGTCGCCCGGATGTTCGTCAACCAGCGGGCCCGTGCCTGGGTCGAGCGGGACGAGCGCGAGCGACTGCCCGCCGAACACGTCGACCCGGTGGTCGGCGCGCTGGACGCGGCCCTGGCCCGGCGCCTGCCCCGGTTCGACCGGGTGCTGGTGGACGAGGCCGTGCGCACCGTCGCGGTGCCCCGCTCGGGCAAGGGTGCGGCCGGGGGCGTGGGTGTGCTGCCGCGCGGGTCGGAGATGCCGGTGGACGGCGAGCGGCTGCGGTTCTTCGTGCACTGGCGCCAGGCGGCCCGGCGTACGGACCTGGACCTGTCGGTGCAGCTGCTCGACAGCGGCTTCTCCCCGGCGGGCCAGGTGTCGTGGACCAACCTCAAGGGCACGGGCATGGTGCACTCCGGTGACATCGTGGAGGCCCCGGAGGGGGCCACCGAGATGATCGACCTGGACCTCGCCAAGGTCGCGTCCCGTGTGCGGCACGTGGTTCCGCAGGTACTGCTGTACTCCGGTGAGGGCTTCATGGAACTGGCCGAGAGTTTCTTCGGCTTCATGAGCCGCGACGGGGAACAGCAGGGCATGCCGTTCGAGCCGCGGACCGTGCGGGCCAAGTCCGATCTGCGGGGGGCCGCACGCGTGGCGCTCCCGCTGGTGTTCTCCCGGACCGAGGGCGGGGGCTGGACTGCCCGGTGGCTGCACCTGTTCCTGTCGGGAAGGGTGGCGTTCAACCGGGTGGAGCAGACCGGTGTCTCCGCGGGGCTGCTGGCCAGGGCCATCGTGGAGCGCACCGCCTTCACGGTGGACGACCTGCTGGGGATGACCGAGAGGGCCGGCGCCCGGGTGGTGCCGTTCGACGCCGGGAAGATGGCCGAGGAGACGGTTCCCGAGGGGGAGCGCTGGGCCTACGTCGGGCTGGAGCGCCCGGACGGGCTGCCGGAGGGCACCGAGGTGTTCACCGCACGCGAACTCGGCGCGCTCCTGCCGGACTGACCGGCCGCGCGGTGCCGGTGGCCTACCCTCCCGGGTGCGGCCACCGGGCCTTGCCCGGTCCTCCGCGGTCCGCGCGAGGAAATGGCTGGCGGGTGTCCGAGCGGACCCGCTAGGGTTCGATGCGGTGAGGCGATACGGGGACTTCCTCCTCACAGTCGGATCCGGTGGCCACGAGAGTGGGCCGGACACCAGTCCCCGTGCACTCCTCGCCGCGATCACTTCGGGCGGCCATGCGACGGCTTCCTTCTAAGGGTTCGACTCCCTTTTCACACTGGTACCAGCCGTCGCGCCCTCCGCCCACGTGAGGCCATACCGGGACTTCCTTCTCGGCCTCGTAGAGGCTTCGACTCTTAATCGAATGCCAGTCCCGGTGCCCTCCTCACACACTGAAGGGGTGGGTCCCGCCTGAGGTGGGGCCCACCCCTTCACTCGGTTCCGATCGCTTTCGCCGCTCCCGGTCTGTCAGGGGGCACCGGGCGTCGCCGGGAGCGCCGACCCCGATCGCGGCCAGGGCCCGGCGGGGATGTCCGCGCGGTGGCCCGCGCCGCCCATCCAGGTTCCGGCCACCTGTGGGGACTCCTGCCGACCTTCGGCGGCTTTCTCCGTTCCCGAGCGTCGCACCGCTCATGGGAGCCGTATGCCGGACCTCGTGCGCCATGTGGTCGCGGGCGTCCGGGTCTTCGCTGTACCGCCGTGCGGCGGCGGTGAGCCGGTCGTCCACGCCCGGGGCGTCGCGGTCCGTGGTCGTTCGCGGTGCCGGTCGTCTCCACCACCCGGTCCATCTGCATGCTCGTGACGGCGGACTCTTCGCTGTCGCCGTTGTCGTTGCTGGCGGGTGCGCAAAGGAATTCCCGGGTCGGTTTCTCGACCCGGCCCTGTGGCCCTTGGCAGGGCGCTGTTCTGCTGTCTGTGATTGCCCTTGCCCGCCTGTTCCGATATGAAGGCGGGAGTCCATGGAGGAGAGCGGGCGTTTTGTCCGATTCTCGAGAAGTTTGAAAATCGCTTGGTTCCCAGTGGAATCTCCGCAGGTCATTTACTGTGCTCCCCGCGCACGCGGGGATGGTCCCCCCAACGGCAGCGGGCTCGCGTTCCACAGCCTGTGCTCCCCGCGCACGCGGGGATGGTCCCCACAAGGAACGCCTGGCCGCGGGGATGCGGGCCGTGCTCCCCGCGCACGCGGGGATGGTCCCGGTGGCGGGTCAACGCCGAAGCCGTCGAAGCCGTGCTCCCCGCGCACGCGGGGATGGTCCCCGGGGCGATGGCCGCCGTCTTCGGCAGGGCGCGTGCTCCCCGCGCACGCGGGGATGGTCCCTTCTGGAAGGACAAGCTGTTCGCCGGCGCCGAGTGCTCCCCGCGCACGCGGGGATGGTCCCCGGGGCCGGGGACGATGATGGTGTTGACGACTATCTCTCTGGTACCCCATTTGGTCCAGAGTCGGATTCGTGGTCGTCCTGACCCACGACGACAGGAAAAGACAGACGAATGACCGCCAAGAAGACCGTGCAGGCCCCCGAGCGCACGGAGAGCGCCAAGGCCGTGGAGGGGCCCTCCCCGAGACTCCCCAGGACACCGCGTGCACGCCCAGATGGCCGAGCTGCGGCTCCGCGTGGAGGCGCTGGAGAAGGAGCTGACGGCCCGCCGCACGGCACGCCGAGCGTCCAGCGCGCCGACGCTGGTCCCGGCCGTCAACCTGGACGAGGTGCCGACGCTCAGGCCAGACGCCTCCGAGGTCGTCACCGTCCGCGAGTCGCGGGGTGGCATGCGCACGTCGAAGGGGTGGACCGGCCAGACCACGAGCCGCCACCTGGACCGGTTCCTCGTGAAGGACTCGGAGGGGCAGCGCGTCGGCTACGTGATCCTCGCGGAGGACGGGAAGACATGGCGGGTCGAGGGGTACGACAAGGAGTTCCCCACCCGCCTGGAGGCGTTCCGCGTCCTGGTGTCCGCGCTGACCGGTGAGGCGATCCTGGCTATCGGCTAGCGGCCGGGGGAGTCTGGGCCGATGGAAACCATCGGCCCAGACTCGTAAGCCGGGAGAGGGCGCCTGAGTGAGGCGACTCTCCGCCGCTACATGCGCGTCACGGCCCAGGTGACGGCGGCGCCCACCAGGGCGAGCACGGTCACGAGGGTGATGAGGCGGAAGGTCGTCCCCCAGTCCTGGGTGGACTTCTCAACGAGGTCGATGACCTTGCAGGCGACGAGCGCGAGGTGCGTGAACATGAGCGGTTGGGCTCCTTGGGCATGGCAACCAAGGACCCCTACTCAGGGTCGCAATGAACACGCGAGGCTTAAGCGGCTGCTCGCGCGCAACCGGCGCCGTCAGCGGTTAGCTTCTGGGTTTGCCGCTATTGAGCGCCAGGGTAGTCGTTGAGCCGTGAGGTGTCGAACGCCAAGCTGGCGGGGCTCTGGTGGTCAGCCGGGGATGCACGCGATGTCGATCGGGTGGAGGGGCTTTATGGGCGCAGCTTCATGGAACCCGTACAGCATCAACATGAACCTCTGCTCTGTGAACTGACGGTCGAGGCTGCAAAGTTCGCACCTCAACCGGATCTTGCGTGAGCCGCTGGGGGTGGTCTCTACGATGTCGTAGCGCTCCTCCAGCACGGTGTAGAGGGGGAAGAGTGCCTCAGTGTCGAACCCCAGGTTCTCGCCGTCCTTATAGCCGTGGGCCGACTCGTAGTCGCGCATCATGAACTTCCTGGTCTCGCGACCGTGGAAGCCGACCTTAGCGAGGAACCTTTCCTGGTGAGGGACTCCATGGCGGCCCGCGCACACAAACTTGGCGCACTTGAACGCTGCCAGAGGGCTAGCCGGTTCTCGCTTGCGACTCATCGTGTCCTCCAGGTGGTTTCGAGCCCTGCACCGCAGACGTACGAGACCCGGGCCATGGTTCCCCATGGCCCGGGTTCATAGACCGGGAGAGAGCGCCTGGCGCGTACGTCGCCCTACGTCAGCATGTGCACGACGAAGGTGACGGCGGTACCCGGCACAGCGGCGACGACCAAGAGAACACTGAGGCGCATGGTCATGCCCCAGTTGCTGATGGACTGCGCGACGACGTCCAGGGCCTTGAAGGCCACCAGGGCAAGGAGAGTGAGCATGAGAAAAGGGGCTCCTTGGGATCGACAACCAAGGGCCCCTACTGAGAGCCAGGACGCTCCGGATGGTGATCTCCGAGGCAGGATCAGCGGTAAGCCGCTACTGAACTGTCAAGATAGAGGTTCAGGTTCCTGATGTCAAGGCCCCCGTACTTGATGCTGACCGGCAGCCCCTTCACCGCGTCGGCGAGCTTGTTCACCCGGGCCTCCTTGAACTGCTCATCCCTGCCGCAGCGGGAGCACCGCAGGCGCAGTTTGCGAGTGCCGTCGGGGGTTGTGACGAAGACAGCGGGCTCCCTCAGCTCCTGCCAGGTCCCCTTGCGGGTCAGCCGCCCCGTTCGGCTGAGCTGGTGGACGGCCCGGCGCTCCTCCTCAGTGCCCATGAGTCCGGCGCCGAACCTGTCGCCCTCTGGCAACAGGTGGCCGAAGTGCTCGTTCATCTTCTCTATGGCGGCGTCTGTCGGGGCCGCGTCCCTGTTGTCGACCAGCCACCCGACCTTCTTCGGCTTCTTGTCTGGGCGGCACCCGCAGACGAGCCGAAGACGGTTCTTGTGCTGGACGGCGGGGCCGCGTTCGTTCACGGGCGCTCCCTGATGCTCAGTCACAAGGGGCGGGTAGACCCCGCCTGCCCCTATGGAACACCACGGGTCCGACGCGTAGGGCCGGGAGAGAGTGACCGAGAAGCCCTCTTCTCCGAGCGCCCCACCGCCTACCCTTGAACCACCACCCCCTGAACGGAGGGCGAGCACGTGACCGAGAACCAGCCCCCCAGGCGCTCCGGCGAGGTCGGAGCCCGCGTGGCTCGCGCCAGGAAGCGGCGCGGCCTTACTCAGCAGGGCCTAGCCCAGCGCACCAGCTACGCCCGCTCGCACATCGCCCAGGTCGAGGCCGGGCACAAGGCCGCCACCCCCGCGTTCATCGCCGTCGTCGCCCGCTGCCTCCAGGTGGACGCCACCGAGCTGTACGGGCAGCCGTACCGGGGCGAGACCCCCTCGACGGACCGGGTCCACGCCACCATCCCCGACCTGCGCCGCGCGCTCGACGCCCTGGACGTGCCGCCCGAGCCGGACGTGAGGCCGCGCTCCCTGGACGCGCTCGCCCGCGAGGTCGAGCGGCTGCGGCTCGCCTCCAAGGACGCCCGCCACCTCCAGGTCGGCACCGACCTGCCCGCCCTCATCGAGGAGCTGGCCGTCCACGTGCACACCACCGACTCTCCGCGCGCGTGGCGGCTGCTGAACGCCGCGCAGGCGCTGGCGGTGTCCCTGTCCAGGCGCCTGGGCTACACCGACCTAGCGACCTCCGCGATCAAGGACGCCACACGGTCCGCCGCCCGGTCCGATGACCCTAACCTCCCCGCCCTGGCGCAGCTCTCCCGGGCGCTCATGATGATGATGTACGGGTCCTGGACGGCGGGGTTGCGCCTGGTGCGCGCAGCGGCCGGCGGCGTCGAGCCGGACACCCCGCAGGCGCTGGCCGTTCACGGGGCCCTGCACCTGCGGTCGGCCGTGCTGTCCGCGCGCGGCACCCAGACCGGCGACACCACCGCGAGCGAGGCGTGGGACCACCACGCGCAGGCCGTCGAGACGGCGCGCCAGCTCCCGGCGCGCGCGCAGGACTGGTACGCGCTCCAGTTCAACGACGCGAACGTGCAGATCCACGGCGCGGCGGTGGCGGTGGAGATGGGCGACTACGACGAGGCCCTGAGGCGGGACGCGGAGATTACCGCCCCCGTGCTCTCCACCCTCCCCGCCGAGCGCCGCGCCCACCACCTCATCGACATGTCGCGCGCGCACATGGAGCAGGGCCGCTCCAAGCAGGCGCTCGCTCGGCTGCTGACGGCGGAGCGAGTCGCTCCCCAGATGACCCGCTACCACCCGTCCGCGCGTACCGTCGCGACCCACCTCCACGACCGTCACAGGGTCCTCTCCGAGGATCTCAGGGGCCTCGTTACGCGCATGCGGATCACCTGACTGGGGAGACAAGGAGCAGGCGCGCCGGATTGCTGAAGCTCCGTGAAGACGCTGCCGCCACGGCCTAAGCCATGACGCGGAGGTTACGCGTGCTTCGCTCCGGCGATGGAGGCGATCATGTGCTCAAGGCTCCAGGTGGCGTCTACGAAGACCAGATGCTCGTAATAGTCTTGGCGAAGGGGTTCCCCAACACCCCAGTCAAACGGTTCCTCATCCTCAAGCTCATCTTTGATCAAGGCCGTTAGGTCTCGGCGGAACGCTTCTTGGTCCGCCTCCGGAACGAAGGCGACGATGATGTCCTCGGGCGCGAGGAACCTGAAGTCTCCGACGTGCCTCCATTCTCGCTCCCACCAGAACTCCCGTGCCACGTTGTAGGTGCCCATCGGCTCAATGAAGGGTGTGAGCTTCAGGACCGGGGACTCTGCGAGCAACTCCCCGTAGCTCTGGTCGGAGGTGTCCTTCTCTACGAGGGCTCGCACTTCGGCTTGCTCGACCAAAGCCTTGAAAGCCTTCGTCAACCATGTCGGAGAGTTGGATGAGGGGGTCTGGTCCACGTACCAGACGGGGTTCACCCCGCGAGAGCGAGCGTAGACCTTCGTGATTGCCAGCCCGTAGCCCTTGAGCTGCACGCTTCGCCCGGGGATCTGCTCACACATCATCCAGACGTGCTCGATGGGAGTCTCAGAGAAGCAGACTACGCGCTGAGTCTCGGCCACCTCTGGGACCTGTTTTGCTTGGTCTTCAGCTACCCCGAAGAAGCTGGTCGCGCTGATCCTCCGACTGACCAGGATCGAGAGAAGGTTGTCGCGGGCGTCATTCTCCTTTCCCTGGTTGTTGCGACTCAGGTGGACGAGGAAGGTGGAGAGGTCGCTGCGCCTGTGCAGCAGTTCCTCAATGGTCCGCGTGCGTGGTGGAGTCGACATAGCCCGAGTATGCGACTGGAACACGCCGTGTGCCGGACAAGATTCCGGCAACTGCGGACAGGTGGTTTTGTCGACTCGGCGCGGTGTTCCAACTTGGAACAGTGCTCCCCCTTGACGGATCCACCATCGCTCCCATGGACTATCCGACTCCCCAGAGTGACCGGAACGAGCTGGACCGACTCAACCGCGAGTACCCGGGCTGGAGGGTGTGGCGCAGCCGCGACGGCGGCACCCCCTCCGGCTGGGTCGCGACCAACCTTGACCCCCGCAGCACCTACGACCCCACCCTTCACGCCAACTCCGCGAGCGCGCTGGAGCGGCTGCTCATGCACCCGCCGCACCGGATCGGCCGCCCCCTGCGAGACGGGGAGGTGGCGCTGTGACCGAACGGAAGCCGGGCGTCGCACTGACCCCCGAGCAGGAACGGGCCCTGGAGCTGGTGCGCCCCCACGTGGACCAGCTCCAAGTCGAGTTCGGGGAGGCGTGGGAGATCGGCCCGTGCCACCCCTGGAACGGGACCGTCGAGCGGCTGTACGCGAGGCGGCGCCGGGAGGTGGAGGGCGAGCTCCCCGCCGTGAGCGCGCGGACGGTGGAGGAGCTGCGCGCCAAGCTGCGCGAGCGCTCCTGAGGCCGACATGAGAAAGGCCCCGACCTTGACGCGGTCGACTAAGCCGCAGGGTCGGGGCCCTTGAAGGGAGACGCCGCACCGGGCGGCGTCGGGTCGATCCTAAACCGCGCCCTCGGCGGCGTCCCGCCGGTAGCGGCTGGCCGACTTGAGGGACACCCCCAGCTCCTCCGCCACGTGCCTGTCCAGGTCCCCGGCGGACATGGCGGACAGCCGTCCGCCGTCCTCCGGGCCGGACAGGATCTCGCGTGTCCGGGTGACCCTGTCCCGCCGGGTGTCCGACCGACGGGCGGGGAGGGTGTCCTGTCCGCTGTCCCGGACCGTCCGGGCCTCCTCGGCGGACATGGCGATACGTTCGGCGGTCAGGACACGGACCAGGCCGTAGGCGGTGTCCAGGTCGTGTCCGTTGTCCAGCATCCAGCGGAGCTGGAGGGGCGTGCTGTCCCGCCACCGCCGCCCGAACTGCTGCTTGACCTTCTTGCGCTTGAATGCCGAGACGCTGTTCTTGATGATCACGTGCGTCTCTCTCGGCCCCAACTCCCAGCCGAGGTAGACGGCACGCGTGTGGGCGTCGGTTTCCTGGGCGGACACGCTCCGCTTGTTCTTGTCCCTGTCGTCGGAGGCCCGGCAGTACAGGACGGCGTTCTTCGGCCTGGGCCCGTCAGGCGTCATCACCGGGACGCACCCCCTCGCGCAGGAACTCCGCCGCCTCCAGCTTGAGCCCCTCCGGCGCGGGGCGTCAGGCGGGGAGCGTGGTGAAGTGGGCCAGCTCCTCGCGCTGCGCCTCTCGGGGGCGGTGCGCCACCCCCAGGGCCGTCAGCAGGTCGGCCAGCGTCTCGACGCCGACGAGCCCCCACGAGCGCCCCTTGATCCAGTCCTCGTTCTCGGTCGAGTTATAAGGTCCCTCACTCACTTCGCCCCTCCGGTTCCTGTCTTCCCTGCTACTTGGGTTTTCTAGGTACCCCTGGGGGGTACCTAGGTGTATAATATTCCCATAGTGGGCTTGCCGTCCGTGCTCCCCGCGCAGGGGGATGGAGGCCAGGCCGTGGGGGTGGAGCGGGTCAGACACCCCATGTCGTTTGGTGTCAAGCGGTATGGATGTGGGCGTGGTGCGACCAAGCGGTCGCTTCGTCGTAGAGGGTGCGGGTCTTGAGGCAGCCGTGGAGGATGCCGACCAGACGGTTGCCGACCAGACGGTTGCCGACCAGACGGTTGCCGACCTGGCGCAGGGCCGGGTTGTAGCCGACCTCGCGGGCCCGCTGCCTGTCGTAGTAGCGGCGGGCCCCGGGCGAGACCCGCAGCGCGGAGAACGCCTGACGCTGCAAAGCGTCGGCCAGCCGGTTGTTGCGCACGTAGCGGTCCTGCACGCTGTGGCTTTTGCCCGAGGCGCGGGTGATGGGGCTGGTGCCGGCATAGTTCTTGCGGGCCTTGGCGGAGGTGTAGCGGTCGGGGTCGTCCCCGAACTCGGCGAGCACCCGGGCGCCGGTGATGTGGCCGATGTCGGGCATCGACAGGTAGATCTCAGCGTCCGGGTGCTTCAGAAAATGCGCCTTCACCTGCTCCTCCAGCTCGGCGATCTGCTCGTTGAGCGCGATGATCAGCTTCGCGTGCGCGGTGGCGGTGGCCGCATAAGCGGCGGTGACCGGCTCGGGCAGGCCCAACTGCTTGGTGCGCAGGGCGGTCTGGATGGTGGCGGCCTTGGCGTCGCGGTAGCGGCGGCGGTGGCGGGCCAGCACGGCGGTGATCTGGGCGCGGTTCAGTCTCGCCCCCGCGGCGGGGGTGGGCGCCTTGACCAGCAGTTCCAGGGCGTCGGTGCTGGTCAGCTCCAAGTCGGCGTAGGCGTCCAGGGCCGCGGGGAAGTACTCGCGCAGCGTGGTGCGCAACCGTTGGAAGGTGCGGGTGCGCTCCCAGATCAGACTCTGGTGGGCGCGGGCAACGACCTTGACGGCCTGGGCGGCGTCACTGTCCCCGGCCACCGGTCGGAGCTGGGCGCGGTCGATACGGACCATGTCGGCCAGGGCGTGGGCGTCGCCCTTGTCGCTCTTGGCACCGGAGGTTGCGTAGCGTTCCTTGAAGCGGGCGACCTGACGGGGGTTGATGGCGTAGACCCGGTAGCCGGAAGCGATCAGGGCCTGCACCCAGGAACCTCGGTCGGTCTCGATCCCGACCGCCACCTCCGACGCCTCCAGGCCCTGGCCGCCGTGCCGGGCGACGAGCTCGTGCAGTTTCGCGATCCCGGCCACGCCCTCGGGTAGTTGCGCCGCGGCCAGTCTTTTGCCGGTCTGGTCCTGGAGCTCGACGTCGTGGTGGTCCTCGGCCCAGTCATCACCGATCAGTAGCAACTTCGACCTCCCTTGTCCGGGTGATGGTGGTGCAGCCTGCGGGAAGCGGCGCGCGGCCTAATGGATCCAGTGCTCACGCCCCCGCGAAAGGGGCGGGCACGCCACCCCATCAGCGGTCTGGCCTCCCGGCCGACCGGCAGGGGCACGGTCTGACCTCAGAACTCAACGGTTCCGGCGGCGGGAGTGCTCACCTGCTGGCGGCTACGGCACCAAGTCTCACCGACCTGGCAAGTCCCATTAGGCGGCGTGGGCGGGAGGCCGGATGCGGTGTCCGCAAGTAGGGCAGGGGACGGCGGTGATGCTCCGGTCGTCTGGGGCGAGGCGGACGACTGTGCGGTAGCGGGGTGAGGACCTGTCGCCGTTGCACCGTTCACTGTCGCACTTGGGCGCGGTGAACTGCTCGTCGATGTCGGGCGGGCCGAAGAGGCGCTGGAGCACGCCGCTTCCGCCGCCGGTGTTCCCGGGCGGGTGGACGACCTCGCCGGGGTGGGTCCGGCAGAGGGACCCGCAGGCGGCGCAGGTGCCGCCCGGGGTGTTGCGCAGGCTCGGATGGGCGGGGCAGGTGCCGGTGGCCCTGCCGCGGGAGTCCACGGCGAAGCGCGGCCGGTGGGCGAAGGCGTCCTCGGCCTGGCGGGGCGGCGGCAGGGCCCGCAGGAAGGCCCTGGCGTTCCAGGCGCGCACGGCCTCGGGGGAGGCCAGCCGGGCGGTGAGGGCGGCGTAGGGGCTGCGGGTGTGCTCCCACCCCTCCAGCGCGCGGCGGAGTTCGTCCCGCCCCACACCCGCTGCGGCCAGCTCGCCCAGGCGGGCGGCGAGGCGGCGGCGGTCCCGTCCGGGGCGGAGCAGCGCGGCGTCGGGGACCCGGGCGAGCAGTTCCCCGGCCCAGGCCGGGGGAGGAGAGGACTCCGGCTCCGGGGCCGGGTCGGGTGAGGTGCGGGGGCGCGGCACCCGCGCGGACGCGGCCGGGGCCGGGCGCCCTGTGGTGACCCGGCGTCGGATCGGATCCGGATCGGGTTCGTCGGGGGAGGGGTCGCCAGGGGAGGGGTTTGCAGGTCGATCCGACCTGTCGCGGGGGTCCACGGTGGCCCGCCGCGGGGGTTCACCGTGACCCCCCGTGCGGGAGGCCGGCGGGTCGGGACGGTTGGCGGGGGTGATGGGCTCCTCGCCCAGCCGGGCGCGGACGGCGTTGATCTCCTCCAGCACGGCCGGGCCGTGGCGGGTGAACGCGCTGGCCGGGATGAGCAGCTCCAGCACGTCGGGCAGGTTGTCGGCGCGGCGCCGCCGGGCGGCGATGTCGGCGGCGAAGAACGCGGGCAGCTGTGCGCGGGGGAGCTTGCGCAGCAGGCCGACCCGGACCAGGTCGTTGAGGGCCCGTTTGGCGGTGGAGTGGCTCAGGGTCCTGCCGGCGCGGTGGACCAGGGTGCTCTGGAGCAGGAAGCACCAGCGCCCGTCCCGGTCGGCGGCGTCGGCGATGACGGTGGCCGCGATGTACGCGCGGCCGGTGGGGATCAGGCCGTCCCTGAGGGCTTCTTTGAGCCAGATGTCGGCGATGAACCCGATGCCGTTCATCGCGCCCGGCGGACGCCGGCGCGGGGCGGGGGAGGAGCCGGGGCCCGGGTTTTGGGCAGCCGTGATCTGAGGACTAGGATTCATTCCTAGCCGCCTTCCTGGTTGTGCAGGTTGGTCGGTCAGGGGCCGTGCGGTGTTGGTAGCACCGAGCGGCCCCGTTTTCGTGTGACGGGGGGTCACTGGCTGAATCCTAGGGGCTGTCCGGGGAGGACGGGGGCGGTTCTCTGGATTCGTGTTCGAGTATCCGGGCGACCCTGTGTGAATCTACGTCGTAAAGGCGAGGGTTCGGAAAACCAAGGGAGAAAAGCAGAAAAGGTGCGGCTGCGCCGCCCGTACCCACCGGGCCGCGCAACCGCACCCCTTCCTCAGCGCATGGCGTCCGCCACGACCCCCGCCGCCGCCGCGATGAGCTCGTCGCGGCGCTCGGCGTCCTCCTCGGAGCGGCTGGACATGATCGCCAGCACGATCGGCTCGTCGCCCTCCTGCGGCCACAGCAGCCCGATGTTGTTGCGCGTCCCGTAGTTCGCCGACCCCGTCTTGTCCCCGACGGTCCACCCCTCGGGAACCCCCGCGCGGATGGTCCTGTCCCCGGTCGTGTTGCGCAGCAGCATGTCCACCAGCACCTCGCGCCGATCCTGCGGCAGCACGTCCCCCAGCGTGTACGCCCGCAGGCTGGTGGCCATCGCCCGCGGAGTGCTGGTGTCGCGGACCTCGCCCGGGGTGTGCTCGCTCAGGTCCGGCTCCCAGCGCTCGGCCTCGATCACCTCGTCGCCGATCCCGCGCAGCGCGTCCTCGAACCCCTGCGGCCCGCCCAGCTCCTCCAGCGCCAGGTTCGCCGCCGTGTTGTCGCTGTAGCGGACCGCCGCGTCGATGACCTCCAGGAGGGTCATCCCCGTGTCCACGTGCTGCTCGGTGATGGGCGTGTACCCCACCAGGTCGTCCTCGGTGTAGGTGACGACCCGCTCCATCTCCTCCAGGGTGTTGCGCTCCAGGATCGCCCCCGCCGACAGGGCCTTGTGGGTGGAGGCGTAGGCGAACCGGTCGTCGGCGCGGTGGGCGATCTCCGCCCCCGTGCCGGTGTCGATCGCGTACACCCCCAGGCGGGCGTCGAACTCCTCCTCCAGGGCGGCGAGTTCCGCCGGGACGTCGACGGTGGGCGCCGCCGCGGACGCGGTCGGCTGCGGGGAGGGCGCGGCCGCGGCCTCCGGGGCGGCGGTGCCGCAGCCGACCAGGGGGAACAGGGCCACGAGAGCGGCCGGGGCCAGGCGCCGGAAAGAACGCTTCGTCACGGACGGGTTCCTTTCGTGTTCGGAGGGTGGCGGGGTGAAGGCGCGGGGCGGCCGCTGCGGCCGCCCCGCGCCCCCCGGGGATCAGCCGAGTTCGTCGACCACGATCTCGGTGGCCTGGGCGACGAGCTCGTTGATCGGCTCGGCGTCCTGGGCGTCCTGGCTGGTGTAGACGGCGATGATGATCGGGTCGGCGCCCTCCTCGGGCCACAGCAGGCCGATGTCGTTGCGGCCGCCGTAGCCGGCCGAGCCGGTCTTGTCGCCGACGATCCAGCCCTCGGGGACGCCGGCGCGGATGGTCTCGTCGCCGGTGGTGTTGCGGATGAGCAGGTCGATGAGCACGTCCTGCTTCTCCTCGGGCAGGGCGTCGCCCAGGGTGTAGGCCTCCAGGCCGGCGGCCATGGCCTGCGGGGTGCTGGTGTCGCGGGTGTCGCCGGGGGTGGCCTCGTTGAGTTCGGTCTCGTAGCGGGCGGGTTCGGTGACCTCGTCGCCGATGGAGCGCAGGGCCTCGGTGAACCCCTCGATGCCGCCGAGTTCGTCGAGGATGAGGTTGGCCGCGGTGTTGTCGCTGTAGCGGACGGCGGCGTCGATGATCTCCATGCGGGTCATGCCGGTGTCGACGTGCTGTTCGGTGATGGGGGAGTACTCGACGAGGTCGTCCTCGGTGTAGGTGATGACCTCCTCCATCTCCTCCAGGGTGTGTTCGGCGAGGAGGGCTCCGGCGGAGAGCGCTTTGTGGGTGGAGGCGTAGGCGAAGCGCTCGTCGGCGCGGTAGGCGATCTCCTCGCCGGTGGCGGTGTCGACGGCGTAGACGCCGAGGCGGGCTTCGTGCTCGGTCTCCAGGGCGGCGAATCCGGAGTGGGCGGTGGGTGTGGCCGATGGTGCGGCCGGTGTGCCCTGGGGTTCGGCCTCGGCGGTGCCGCAGGCGGTGAGGGCGAGGAGGGCGAGGGTGGCCGCGGCCGGTCGCAGGCCGGGGGCGGTGAGAGTGCGCATGGGTGTGCCTTTCGTGTGCGTGCGGGCGTGCCGGGGCCGGGGAACGCGGGGCCGTGTCGGGCCCTGTGGGCAGTCTGGCGTCCGGGGGGTCATGTCGTCCAAGACGCGGATCGCTGTTTCCATGCGTTTTCGACATAATCTCGGCTCATGGATCTGGTGGGTGCGTGTCGGGCGTTCGTTCATGTGAGTGATCGGGGTGGTTTCACCCAGGGCGCGGCGGCGGCGCGGATTCCGCAGCCGGTGGCGAGCCGTCGGGTGGCGGCGCTGGAGCGTCATCTGGGTGGGCGGTTGTTCGACCGTTCGACGCGCAGGGCGGTGTTGACGCCGTTCGGCCGTGAGGTGCTGCCCGCGGCGCGGCGCCTGGTGCGGCTGGCGGAGGAGCTGGAGTACGACGCGGAGCGGGCGCGGCACAGTCCTCTGCGGTTGGCGGTGCCGGAGACGTGCGCGACGCGGGACCTGGCGGCGCTGGGCGCGGCGGGGCGCGACGCGGGGCTGCGGTTGGATTTTCGGCAGGCTCCGCCGCAGGCGCGGGCGGCGGCGCTGCGGGACCGGGAGGTGCGGGCCGCGGTGGTGGCGGTGCCCGCGGAGGTCGCGGAGTGGACGGTGCCGCTGGGGGTGGGTTCCGCGGTGGGGCTGGGGGTGCGGTTGTTCTTCGTGGAGACGTTGCGGGTGGGGCGGGGGGAGCGCGCGGGCGGTGGGCGGCGGTTGTGGATCCAGCCGGAGGACGATGTGCCGCACGTGCGCGATCCGCTGTTGAGGGCGCGGGACGCGCTGGGGCTGGCGCCGGCGCAGGTGGGGGTGGCGTCGTCGTTGGCGGATGCGGCGACGGAGGTTCTGGCGGGTGGCGACCTGCTGTTGTGCACGGAGGGGCAGGCGGAGGAGTTGGGGTTGTACTGGTGCGGGCTGGGTGAGCCGGTGGTGGCACGTGGTTACGATCTTGTGGCCGAGGGGCCGGACGAGGCGGAGTGGTTGCGTGCTCCGTTGTCGGCGGCCCTGGCCCATTGTCTGGATGCGGCGCCTGCCCCCGCCGCCCCTGGTTCCGGTTCCGGGAGGGTTTCGTGAGTGTCGCCACGACCACGGGTCTGTTGCGCGGGTTGCGCCGTGAGTTGGAGGAGGGGGGCCTGCGGGGGTCGTTCCTGGTGCGGGATCTGCGGTCGGGCGAGGAGATCGGGATCGAGCCGGATGTGGAGTTCCCGTCGGCGTCGTTGGTGAAGGTGCCGTTGGCGGTGGCGGTGCTGGAGCGGGTGGCGGCGGGTGAGCTGGACGCGGCGGAGCAGGTGCTGGTGGAGCCGGGGCGGGTGACGACGTTCGGGCCGATCGGTATTTCGCGTTTCCGTCATCCGTCGCGGGTGGCCGTGGAGGATCTGGTGTATCTGAGCACGTGCCTGAGTGACGGTGCGGCCGCGGACGCGCTGTTGGGGTTGACGCCGCCGGAGCGGGTGGCGGCTTCGCTGCGGGCGGCGGGGGTCGTGGGGATCACCGTGCGGCACGCGATGGGGGAGCTGCACCACACGCCGGTGGACCGGTTGGACCCGGACGAGGGGCATCTGGCGCACAGTCTGGCCATCGAGGCGGGGACGGCGGGGCGTGGGCACCGGATTCCGCAGTTGGACGTGGCGCGGGCGAGCACGGGGACGGCGCGGGCGTTCGTGGATCTGTTGCAGGCGTTGTGGGTGCCGTCGAGGATTCGTGCGGACGTGGCGGCGCGGGTGCGGGAGTTGATGCGGCACAACGTGTTGCGGCACCGGTTGGCGCCGGATTTCGTGTCGGATGCGACGACGTGGTCGTCCAAGACGGGGAGCCTGTTGAACCTGCGCCATGAGGTGGGTGTGGTGGAGCACGCCGACGGCGCGGTGTTCGCGGTGGCGGCGTTGACGGAGTCGCGGGTCCCGGCGGTGCACCAGCCGGGGGCGGAGGCACTGATGGCGCGGGTGGCGCGGACGCTGCGGGACCGGTTGCGGTCGGGGTGAGCGGGGTTCGGCCGGTCACAGGGGGTGGAGGTGGGCGGCGGCGTGGTGGCGGACGATCTCGGTGAGCCGGTCCAGGGCGGGGGAGCGCAGGTTCCAGCGCTGCCAGTAGAGGCGGACGTCGATGGGGTGGTCGGGGGCCAGGGGGATGAGCTCTCCGGTGGCGAGGGCGTCCCGGCACTGTTCCTCGGGGACTGCTCCCCAGCCCATGCCGAGGTGGACGGCGCGGGCGAAGTCCTGTGATGCGGGGATGTAGTGGCGGGGGCCTTGGGGTTCTTCGTCGAGGGTTTCGCGCAGGAAGCGGTCCTGGAGGTCGTCGCGCCGGTCGAAGTTCAGTACGGGTGAGTGCGCCAGGAGGTGGTGGTCGCCGCGGCCGTCGAGGTGTCGGGTGTTGAATTCGGGGGTGCAGACGGCGAGGTAGCGCATGGTGCCGAGGCCTTCGACGGTGCAGCCCTGGACGGCCTCGGGGGTGGAGGTGACGGCGGCCATGACGGTTCCGGAGCGGAGCAGGGATGTGGTGTGCTCTTCGTCTTCGCGGTGGATCTCGAAGGCGACCTCGAATTCCTCGGTGACGGCGGCCAGCGCTTCCAGGAACCAGGTGGAGAGGCTGTCGGCGTTGACGGCGAGGGGGAGGACGTGGTCGACGTCGTCGGATCCGAGTTCGGCCAGGGCGTCCTGGTCGAGGGTGAGGACCTGGCGGGCGTGGCGGAGGACGATGTCGCCGGCGGGGGTGGTGGTGACGGGTGTGGTGCGTTGGACGAGGACTTTGCCGACGGCCTGTTCCATGGCCCTGACGCGCTGGGAGACGGCGGAGGGGGTGAGGTGCAGGGCGCGGGCGGCGGCTTCGAAGGTGCCTTCGTCGATGAGGGCGGTGAGGGTGCGCAGGTGTTCGTACTGGAAGGGCATGTTAAGCCTCTCTTAGGGGTTCTAAGAAAGTTTAGCTTTACTGCATGTGGAGGCGGGGCCTAGCGTTGCCCGGGTGAACGCGACTCTTCTTCCCGCGGTGCTCGGTCTGGGGACCGGGCTCGCCCTCATCATCGCCATCGGCGCCCAGAACGCCTTCGTCCTTCGGCTGGGCATCGCCGGGCGTACCGCCACGGTCCTGCCGGTGGTGCTGGTGTGCTCCCTGTCCGATGCCCTGCTGATCACGTTGGGGGTGCTGGGTATCGGTGCGGTGCTCACGGCGCTGCCGGGGCTGATCGCGGTGGTGCGCGTGCTGGGGGCGGGGTTCCTGCTGGTGTACGGGGCGATGGCGGCCCGGCGGGCGCTGCGGCCGGGCGGGGAGGCGCTGGAGGCGGGTACGGCCGAGGTGGTGGGCCGGGGTGCGGCGGTCACCACGGCGGTGGTGCTGACCTGGCTGAACCCGCACGTGTACCTGGACACGGTGCTGTTCCTGGGGTCCCTGGCCAACCAGTACGAGGGTGCGCGGTGGTGGTGGGCGGCCGGGGCGGTCTCGGCGAGTTTCCTGTGGTTCTTCTCCTTGGGGTTCGGTGCGCGGTTGCTGCGGCCGGTGTTCGCGCGCCCTGGGGCGTGGCGGGTGCTGGACGGGGTGATCGCGGTGGTGATGCTGGTGCTGGGGGTGCGGATGGCGCTGGGAGGCTGAGCCGCCCGGCGCCATCCGGCGGGTCAGGTGCGGCGGTAGCGCAGCAGGACGGCCTGGGAGTCCAGGACCCGGGATTCGACCAGGGCCAGTCCCAGGCGTCCGAGGGGGGCGGGGAAGGCGGGCTTGCCGCCGCCCAGGACGACGGGGTGGACGAAGACCCGGTACTCGTCGATGAGGCGGTGGCGGGTGAGGTCGGCGGCCAGGGCGGAGCCGCCGAAGAGGATGAGGTTCTCCCCGGCGGCCTTGATGTCGGCGATCTTCCCGGCGTCGTCGACGACGCGGGTGTTCCAGTCGGCCTTGTCCAGGGTGCGGGAGACCACGATCTTGGGCTTGTCCCGCCAGGTGGGGGCGAAGGCGAGGTCGTGGGGATCGTCGGAGTACCGCTCCGCGTGGGGCCAGAAGCCCGACATCATGTCCCAGGTGACGCGGCCGTAGAGGAAGGCGTCGGCGTGCTCGCCCAGGGCGCGGGAGTCCTCGGACATCTCGGGTCCCATGACGGGCCAGTCGAATTCGCCGTCGGGGCCTTCGATGTAGCCGTCCAGGGACTGGTGGACGAAGTGGACGAGTTCGGCCATGGGGACTCCCGCGGTTCAAGTGCCCGGTCCTGGTCGCCGGGTACGGGCTCACGCTAGCGCCGCCCTCCGACAGGGCGGGCGGCCGCCGGAGGGTGCCGGTCAGGCCTTGTGCGCAGCGGGGCGGGTGTCCCCCCGCCCGCGGGGTTCTGCGTACGGCGGAGCACCCCGTCCCGGGGGACGGGGCGCTCCGCGGTGGTTTCAGTCGGTGGCCGGCCGGGCCGGGGCGGGGCCGGCGGTGTCCTCGGCCCGGGTGGCGGGCCCGGGCAGGTCGAGGCTGTCGCGCAGCCGGACCCGGGGGAGCAGGAGGCCGACGAGGAGGCCCACGACGGCGATGCCGGTGGCGACGAGGAAGATGTCGCCGGTGGCGGTGCCGTAGGCGTCGGCGACGATACCGCGGATGAGGGGCGGCATGGCGTCGAGGTTGAGGGTGCCGGTGCCGGAGGCGGCGGCTCGGTCGGTGTCGATGCCTGCGGCGGTGAGGCCGCGGGTGATGTCGGTGGAGACCCGGTTGGCCAGAACGGCGCCCAGGACGGAGACGCCGATGGTGCCGCCCAGGGAGCGGAAGAAGGTGATGGCGCCGCTGGCGGCGCCGAGTTCGCGCAGGGGCACCGAGTTCTGGACGACCAGGACGAGGTTCTGCATGGACAGGCCCACGCCGGTGCCGACCAGGAGCATGCCCAGGCCGACGTAGGGCAGCGGGCTGTGGGCGTCGATGGTGGAGAGCAGGAAGAACCCGACGGTGAGGGTGGTCAGGCCGGTCATGACGTAGGACTTGACGCGGCCGGAGCGGGAGACCATGCGTCCGGAGACGGTGGAGGAGACGAGGACGCCGAGCATGAGGGGGATGGTGAGGAGTCCCGCCTCGGTGGGCGAGTAGCCGCGGGCGAGCTGGAAGTACTGGCCGAGGAAGACGGCGCCGCCGAACATGGCCATGCCGACGGCGACGCTGGCGAGGATGGCGACGGCGGTTTCGCGGCGTGCGACCAGGTGCAGGGGGATGACGGGCTGGGAGACGCGGGACTCGACCCAGACGGCCAGGCCGAGCAGGAGGGCGGCGGCGGCGACCATGGCGGCGCTCTGCCAGGAGATCCAGGCGAAGTCGTTGCCGACGAAGGTGATCCACAGCAGGAGGGTGCTGACCCCGGCGGCGATGAGGGCGGCTCCGGCGTAGTCGACCCTGGTGTCGGGGCGGCGGATGTCGTCCAGGTGCAGGGTGCGGGAGAGGACGATCATGGCGACGGCCATGAAGGGGATGCCGATGAGGAAGCACCAGCGCCAGCCGAGCCAGGAGATGTCGGTGATGGCGCCGCCGATGAGGGGGCCGCCGACGGTGGCCACGGCCATGATGGCGCCGATGTAGCCGTTGAACCTGCCGCGCTCCCTGGGGCTGACCAGGGAGCCGATGACGACCTGGACGAGGACCTGGGAGGCGCCCATGCCGAGTCCCTGGACGGCGCGGAAGGCGATGAGCTGGCCGGTGGTCTGGGCGAGGCCGCACAGGAGGGAGGCGGCGATGAAGAGGAGGATGGAGATCTGGAGGAGCCGCTTCTTGTCGAAGAGGTCGGCGAGTTTGCCCCAGACGGGTGTGGAGGCGGTGGAGGCGAGGAGGGCGGCGGTGACGACCCAGGTGTACTGGGACTGGGTGCCGTTGAGGGAGCCGACGATCTGGGGGAGGGCGACGGAGACGATGGTGCCGCTGAGCATGGTGACGCCCAGGACCATGAGCAGTCCGGTGAGGGACCGCAGGACCGTGGGGCGGGCCTCGGTGTCGGATAACGGACGTGCTGTGCTCACGTGGACCCCTGGAAAGCGTGAAAGTGAACGGTGTTGACCGGCGCCCACCAGCATACATGCAGTGCGCGCAAAGATGCCCAGTGGGCAATTTTTCATTGCGTGTAACATGTCACCATGGACGTCTCACCGGGGCTGCGCGAACTCAAGAAGGAGCGCACACGGCTGCGCATCCACCGGGCGGCGCTGCGCCTGGTGGCCGAACGCGGCCTGGACGCGGTGACCGTCGAGGAGATCGCCGCCTGCGCCGAGGTGTCCCGGCGCACCTTCTCCAACTACTTCGCGGGCAAGGAGGACGCCTGCCTGTACGGTGACGCAGCCTCCGCCGGGGAGTTCCTCGACGCCCTGCGCGCCCGCCCCGCCCCCGAGCCGGCCTGGACCGCGCTGCGCGCCGCCGGCCGCGCCGTCCACACCTCGCACGGGCCGTCACCGGACCGGGAGCGGATGCAGGCCGCCCGCCTGGCGTTCGAGCACCCCGCGCTGCTGGGGCGGCGCCTGGCCGGCCGCCAGGGGCTGCTGCTGGAGGCCGCCGGGGAGCTTTCGGGGCGGGCGCTGCCCGCGGGGGTGAGCCGGCCGGCCCTGCTGGTGACGGTGTTCCTGTCGGCGTTCGTGCACGGCCTGCACGAGTGGGTCCAGGAGGGGTCCGGGACGCTGGGCGAGGTGCTGGAGGGCGTCCTGGACGAGGCCGGTGCAGCCTTCGCCGACCCCGCCCCGCCGCCCTGATACTGGGGGCATGGACGAACGCGCGGTTCTGCCCGAGACCACCGGCCCCCAGGAGGGCGAGCGCGACCCGGTCGCCGCGGTCCTGCCCGTGGGCAGCCTGGAACAGCACGGCCCGCACCTGCCGCTCACCACCGACACGCTCATCGCCTGCGCCCTGGCCGGGGAGGTGGCCCGAGCCCACGGCCTTCGGCTGCTGCCGCCGCTGGCGTTCGGCTGCTCCCACGAGCACGCCGCCTGGCCCGGCACCGTCAGCGTCTCGGCCACCACCCTGCACGCCCTGGTCACCGACGTCGCAGCGTCCCTGGGCGGTGTTCCGCTGCTGGTCGTCAACGGACACGGCGGCAACCACGTGCTCGCCAACACCGTCCAGCAGGCGGGCGGGCGCATGGCCCTGTTCCCCGGCCCCGGCGAGTGGGAGGCCGCCCGCGCCGCCGCCGGGATCACCACCACCAACGACCAGGACATGCACGCCGGGGAACTGGAGACCTCCGTGCTGCTGCACACCCACCCCCACCTGGTGCGGCCCGGCTACGAGGGGGCCGACCACCGCGCCCCCGAGCGCGACCACCTGGGCACCCTGGGGCTGGGCGCCTACACCGCCAACGGGGTGGTGGGCCTGCCCTCACGGGCCGGGGCCGCCAAGGGGCGTGCCGTGCTGGCGTTCCTCACCGACCGGGCCGCCGGGCACCTTGCCGCACTGGAACAGGCGCGCCGCCAGCACGGGCAGGCCCGGTAGCGCCGCGGCCAGGGCCAGCAGCCCGTACACCACCGACACCGTCAGCCCCAGGTCAGCGCCCAGGCCGGCCGCGCCGAAGGCCGCGGCGGTGGCGGCCTCGCGCGGCCCCCACCCGCCCACGTTCACCGGCAGGCTCATCGCGGCCAGGGCCAGCAGCGCCAGCGGCACCAGGCGCAGGAGCGGGACGTCCGCCCCCGCCAGGCGGGCGGCCAGCAGGAACAGGGCCACGTGCCCGGCCAGGGCCGCCGCCGACAGCGCCAGCACCGCCGGGGCCCGCCCCAGCAGCGCGGTGCGCGCGTCGCCCAGGGCGCGGGCCAGGAACCGGCCCGGCCGACTGGTGCACAGCCGGGGGAGGCGCGCCGCGGCGGCGGCCAGGGCGGCGGCCGCCGCGACCAGGGCCAGGGAGGCGGCGGCCGTGGCCCAGCCCGCGCCCCACAGCGCCGAGGGCAGGGTCAGCGCCAGGGCGGCCAGGGCCAGGGCCAGGACGACCTGTCCGGCCAGGCGTTCCAGGAGGACGGCGCGCACGGCGCGGCCCGGGTCGCCGCTGGCGCGCCCGTGGCCGAGGGCCCGGTGGGCGTCGCCCAGGATCCCGGCGGGCAGGACGGCGTTCAGCAGCAGGGCGAGGTAGTAGTCGGCCAGGGCCCGGCCGGGGGCCAGGCGCAGGCCCACGGCGTGGGCGACCACCCGCCAGCGGGCCGCGCACAGGGCGGTGGTGGCGGCGCCCAGGGCCACTGCGACGGCGACGGCGCCGGTGTCGACAGCGGACAGGGCGGCGGTGAACGCGTCCAGGGGGTGGCGCCACAGCACCCAGGCCAGGATGAGGGCGCCGGCGCAGGTGCGCAGGGCGGCGCCGCGGCCGTTGCGGGTTCCGGTACCCGGGCGGCCGTCGCCGGTGTGGAGGCCGCCGGCCGGGGGCGGGCGGTCCCGGTGCAGGGTCACGGCCGGTCCCGGGCGGGCATGAGCAGCAGGTCGTCGTGGTGGACGACGGCGGTCAGGCGCCCCTGGTCCAGCTGCCGCAGGCGCCGGGCGAGGTAGTCGCGCAGGGGCAGGTCCGGGTCCTGTTCGGCGGCGGCGCCCACCCAGCCCCGGAGCCACATGCGGGTGACGGGTGCGGGGTCGGGGCCCAGCCGCCAGGGGCTGGGGAAGGTCGTGGCCCGGTAGTGGCGGCGGGCGAACGCGTCGATGGCGGCGTCGGTGGCGTCGGGGCCCAGACGCCCGTCGCGGCGCTGGTGGGCGTTGAAGGCGGCGGCGACCGCGGCGTCCAGGGGGTCCTCGGGGGTGAGGGCGACCCGGCCGGCGACGGAGAGGGTGAACCAGGCGGGGCGGGCGGTGGCGGCCACGGCGTCGGCCAGGGTGAGGATCTGTGGTTCGGTGAGCAGGTCCAGCAGGGCCGAGGCGGCGACGAGGGTGACGCCGGCCAGGTCGGCGGGGCGCAGCCGGGTCAGGTCCAGCAGGCGGGTCTCCACGCGGGGCAGGGGGGTGCCGCCGCCCGCCAGGGCGAGCAGGTGCGGGTCGCGGTCGAAGAGCATCCAGCGGTGGACGCCGGGCAGGCGGGGGGCGGTCCAGCGGGCCAGGGCGCCTGTACCGCAGCCCAGGTCGGCGACGGCCTCGGCGTGGGGGGCCAGGGCGGCCAGGGGGCCGCGGGAGCGGGCGCGGGCGTCGGCGTCCTCGCGGGCGGCGAGCCACTGCGGTGTGAACTCCTCGGTGCGGGTGGTGCTCACTGGGGTTCCTCCCGGTCCAGGACGGCGCTCACCGAGCGGGCCGTCTGTTCCCATCCTGCCAAGTCGGGGCGGCGCCGGCGGGCCGAACGCCGAAGCCGTTCCCGCAGGGACGGGTCGGTGAGCCATCGGCGCAGCGCGCGGGCCAGGGCGTCCGGATCGTCGGGGGGGACGAGCAGGCCGGGGCGTGTGCCGGTGGGGTCGTGGCCCAGGGCTTCGGGGACGCCGCCCACGCCGGTGGCCAGGACGGGGACGGCGCGGGCCAGGGCCTCGGTGACGACCATGCCGTAGGTTTCGGCGCGGGTGGGCAGGACGAGGAGGTCGGTGGCGGTGTAGGCGGTGTGCATCCGGGGGGCGGTGAGGGGGCCGGGGAGGGTGACGCGGTCGCCGAGGCTGCGGGCGGCCTCCTGCAGGCGGGCGGTCCAGAGGGTTCCGCCCCGGGCGGGCAGGCCGGGGCAGGTGCAGGTCCAGGGCAGGTCGCGGACGCGGTGCAGGGCGGCGAAGAGGACGTCGTGGCCTTTGCGCGGGGTGGGGGAGGCCGGGCACAGCAGGCGGGTGCCGTCGCCGGGGGCGGTCTCGGGGGCGGGGTCGGCCCCGGGCGGGGCGGTGGCCACCCCGGCCAGGCCGTGGCGGGCGGCCAGGTCGTGTGCGGCGGTGGCGCTGGTGGCGATGGTGGCGGCCGCGGCGTGCAGGACCCGGCGTTCGCGGGCCTGGAGGTCGGCGGCGGTGGCGGGGTCCAGTCCGGTCTCGTCGGCCAGGGGCAGGTGGACCAGGACGACGGTGCGCAGCCGGGCGGCGTGGGGCAGGACCACCTCCGGTACGGGGCAGGCCAGCAGCCCGTCCAGCAGGACGGTGGCTCCGTCGGGGAGGCCGGCCAGGAGCCGGTGCAGGGCCGCCCGGGCGGCGGCGTCGGGGTGGGGCCACGCCCCGGGCACCTGGACCCGGTGCAGGCCAAGGGCCCGGGCCAGGCGCAGGTCGTAGGTGTGGCCGCCGCTGGGAGCGGCGGGTTCGGGGACGGCGAACAGGGTCACAGGTGCCGCTCGTAGGAGGCCCAGGCGATGTGGGACTCGTGCAGGGTGACGGTGATCCTGGTCAGACCCCGGGCGGGGGCGTCCAGGCGCTGCACCAGCCGGTCGGCGACCGTGCGGGCGAGGAACTCGGTGGTGGTGTTGGTCCCGGCGAACTCGGGGACCTCGTCCAGGTTGCGGTGGTTCAGCTCGCCCACGACCCCGGCCAGGGCCCGGGAGAGTTCGCCGATGTCGATGACGATGCCGTCGGGGTCGAGTTCGGGGCGGTGCACGGTGGCGTCCACGGTGAAGGTCGCGCCGTGCAGGGCCTGTGCGGGGCCGAAGACCTCGCCGCGGAAGCTGTGGGCGACCATCATGTGGTCGCGGACCGTGACACTGAACACGGGTGCTCCTCTCAGTAGACGATGCGGTGGCACAGGGCGGGCAGGGAGCCGTCGGCCAGGCGGGGCAGGACCGAGGGCAGGTCCTCGAAGGGGCTCTCCCCGGTGAGCAGGGCGTCGAAGGCGGGGTCGGTGAGCAGCCGCAGGGCCAGGGCGAGGCGTTCGGCGTGGTCGTAGCGGGAGCGGCGGGCGGGGGAGATCATGCCGACCTGGCTGGCGCGGACGGTGAGCCGGTGGGAGTGGAAGTCGCCGCCCAGGGGGAGGATGACCTGCCGGTCCCCGTACCAGCTGAGTTCGACGACCTCGCCTTCGGCGGCGAGGAGTTCGAGGGAGCGGGTGAGGCCGGCCTCGGTGGCGCTGGCGTGGAAGACGAGGTCGCAGCCGGTGTCGGCGTCGGCGGGTGCGGCGAAGTCCACGCCCAGGCTGTGGGCGGTGCGGGCGCGGCCGGGGTCGATGTCGACGAGTTGCACCCGTACCCCGGGGATCTGTGCGGCCAGGCGGGCCACGCAGCAGCCGACCATGCCGGCGCCCACGACGGCGATGCGGTCGCCGATGCGGGGGGAGGCGTCCCACAGGGCGTTGACGGCCGTCTCGACGGTTCCGGCCAGGACGGCGCGGGCGGCGGGTACGCCGTCGGGCACCGGGGAGACGGCGGAGGCGGGGACGGTGAACAGGTCCTGGTGGGGGTGGAGGGTGAACACGGTGCGGCCCAGGAGGCGGGCGGGGCCCTCTTCGACGGTGCCGACGTTGAGGTAGCCGTATTTGAGGGGGCCGGGGAAGTCGCCTTCCTGGAAGGGGGCGCGCATGACGTTGTACTGGCCGGGCGGGACGCCGCCGCCGAAGACGAGGGTCTCGGTGCCGCGGCTGATGCCGGTGTAGCGGGTGCGGACCAGGACCTGGTCGGGGCCGGGGTCGGCCAGGGGCTGTTCGCGGATCCGTCCGTGGCCGGGGGAGAGGGTCCAGAACGCCCGTGCGGTCCTTGCCATGGTCCTCCTTCGTGTCGACGTCGTGGCCTGTTTCACCCTGTCAGGTCCGGTGGCGGTGCAGCCACCGGATGTCGCGGCCGAAGGACCAGGTGAGCAGGGCCAGGGCGGCGGCGGTGAGCAGGGCGGCGAGCGGGTGCGGGGTCGCGGGTGCCAGGGCTGCGACCAGGGCGGTGCCCTGGACGGCGGCGACGGCCTTGCGGGCGCGGGAGGGGGGCAGGGGGGCCGACAGCCAGGGCGCCCACCGGGCGGCGGCCGCGAACGCGTAGCGCATGGTGCCGATCGCGAGGGTCCAGGGCCCCAGCAGGGGTGCGGCGGCGGCGCTCAGGACCAGCAGCAGGAACGCGTCGGCCTCCATGTCGAAGCGGGCGCCGAACTCCGAGGCGGTGCCGGTGCGGCGGGCCACGGGGCCGTCGGCCAGGTCCAGGGCCAGGGCGGTGGCGGCGGTGGCGACGGCCGCCCAGGGGTGGGCGGCGTCGGCGAGCAGGCCGGCGGTGGCGGCGGTGAGGGTGCAGCGGGCCAGGGTGAGGGTGTCGGCGGGGCCGAACCGGTGGCGGGCGCGGGCGGCGGCGCGGGCCAGCAGGGCTCCTCCGGCCACGGCGACGGCGGTGGCGGTGGCCCATCCGGCGGGGCCCAGGCCCGGGGCCGCGTCCAGGGCCAGCAGCACCGCGAGCTGTCCGGCGGCCGCGCCGGCGAGGACCCGGTGGAGCGGGCGCCGTACCGGGTGGGCGCACGCGGGGGCGGGGTCAGGCATCGGGGGTCTCCGGCAGGGGCAGGTCGTGTCCCAGCCGGTCGCGCTTGGCCTGGAGGTAGGGGAGGTTCTCGGGGCGGACGGGGGCGACCAGGGGGTCTCGGGCGGTGACCTCGACGCCGTGTTCTTCCAGGGCGCGGGCCTTGGCGGGGTTGTTGGACAGCAGGCGTACGGAGGCGACGCCCAGGTGGTGCAGCAGGCGGGCGGCGGGGCCGTAGTCGCGGACGTCCACGGGCAGGCCCAGGGCGGTGGCCGAGTCGACGGTGTCCAGGCCGCGGGTGTCCTGGAGGGCCAGGGTGCGGACCTTGTCGAGAAGGCCGATGCCCCGGCCCTCGTGGCCGCGCAGGTAGACCAGGACGCCGCGGTCCGCGGCGGTGATCCGCTGCAGGGCGGCGTTGAGCTGGTCGCCGCATTCGCAGCGCAGGGCTCCCAGGGCGTCCCCGGTGAGGCATTCGGAGTGGACGCGGACGGGGACGTCGCCGTGGCCGTGGACGGGGCCGTGGACCAGGGCCAGGTGTTCGGTGCGGTCGACGGGGTCGCGGAAGGCCAGTGCGCGGAAGGGCCCCCACCGGGTCGCCAGGTGGGCTTCGGCGGCCTCGGCCGGTGCGTGGTGGTCCATCCCGTTCCCCTCGGGCCGTGTCTGTGGGGGTGGCGGGCGGGGAGCCGTTCGGTTCACGCCCGGGCCCTCCCGGTTATAACCTGCCGCCTCCCCCTGTGGCGGGGATCTGAAACACGGAGTTCACTTGCCGCCCACCCCCATCAGGCCGTCGGCGAGGGAGCGGCGGGCCACGAGGTAGACGATGAACAGGGGGACGGTGGACAGGACCACGGCGGTGAGCAGGCCGGGGACGTCGACGCGGTACTCGCCCTGGAATTCGTACAGGCCCATGGTGATGACCCGCCGGTCGGCGGACTGGGTGAGGATGAGGGGGAAGAGGAAGCCGTTCCACGCCTGGAGGGCGGAGTAGATCGCGACGGTGCTCAGCGCCGAGCGGGACATGGGGACGACCAGCCGCAGGAAGGTGCGGATGGATCCGGCGCCGTCCAGGGCCATCGCCTCGTACAGCTCCTCGGAGATGTCGCGCATGGAGCCGACCAGGATCAGGACGCACACCGGCAGGGCGAAGGCGGCGGTGGGCAGGACGATGGCGGTGAGGGTGTCGTACAGCTCCAGGCGGACGATGATGACGTAGACGGGGATGATGACGGCCTGGGCGGGGATGGCCAGGCCCAGCAGGAACACGCGGAACGCGGCGTCGGTGATCCGGGTGCGGGAGCGCACGATGGCGAACGAGGTGGTGGCGGCCAGGACCACGACCAGGGCGACGACGGCGGCGGTGACCAGGGCGGTGTTGCCGATGAAGCCGAGCAGGCCCTTGTCGACGGCGGTGGCGTAGTTGCCCAGGGTGGGGTCCGAGGGCGGGGCCAGGGGGCCCTCGGGGACGTAGTTCTCGCCGCGCTGGAAGGTGGCGATGACGAGGGCGTACAGGGGCAGGGCCACCACGGCCAGCCAGGCCAGGGCGCCCAGTCCTCCCAGGGTGTTGGGGCGTTCGCCGACGCCGCGGTGGCGGGTGCGGGCGGGCCGCCGGGGGCGCGGGGGCGGGGTGGTGCGGTGTTCCTTCACGGGGGTGTGCTCCTGCAGGGTGTTCACAGGCCCTCCCTGGTGCTGCGCATCGAGCCGAAGCCGGTCAGGCGCACCATCACCAGGGCGATGAGGGTGGCGGCGAGGACGAGGGTGAACGCGATCGCGCTGGCGTAGCCCAGTTCCCAGCTGCGGAAGCCGGCCCGGAACATCAGGTAGGGGACGATGGTGGTGTCGGTGCCCGGGCCGCCGTCGGTCATGATGAGCACCGTGTCGAAGTAGGTCAGCGAGCCGACGACCATCAGTACCGAGGAGGTGGTGATGGTGTTGCGCAGCTGGGGCAGGGTGATGTGCCAGAACATGCTCAGGCGTCCGGCGCCGTCGATGCGCGCGGCCTGGTAGAGGGACGCGGGGATCTGGCGGGCCCCGCCCTGGTAGAGCAGCATGTGCAGCGGGATGAACTGCCAGGCGGCGACGAACACGATCACCCAGAAGGCGCTGCCGCCGTGGCCCAGGGGGTCGAGCGAGCCCAGGCCCAGGGCGGGTCCGGCCCAGGCCAGGGGGCCGAAGTTGGGGTCCAGCAGGGCCCGCCAGACGATGGCCACGGCGGCGGAGGACAGCAGCAGGGGCAGGAAGAAGATCGCGGACAGGACGGCGCGGCCGTGCTGGCGGCCCGCCGACCACACCCCCAGGAGCAGGCTGATGGGGGTCTGGATGGCCCAGCTGGCGACGGTGAGCAGCAGGCTCAGGCCCAGGGCCCGGTGCATGAGCGGGTCTCCGGCGAGCCGGGTCCAGTTGTCGAGTCCGGCGAAGACGGGGTCGCCCAGGCCGCCCCAGTGGGTGAAGGACAGGTAGGCGACGAGCAGCATGGGCAGGACGGCGAACAGGGCGAAGAACGCGGCGCCGGGCAGGGCCCACAGGGGCCCGGGCCGCCCGGTGCGGGGGGCGGCCCGGTTCTGGACTCCGGCGCTCACAGGGCGGCCAGGGCGTCGACGAATTCCTGGGGGGTGCGCTGCCCGTTGAAGAGGGCCTCGATCTCGGTGACCATGGGGGTGGCGATCTCGGGGGTCAGGGCCTGGTCCCAGGAGAGCTGGAAGTGGGGGGCGTCGCGGACCAGTTCGTACTGGAAGGTGGCGAACTCGGGGTTGGGGCTGTCGGCGAGGACGTCTTCGGCGTCGGTGGTGGTGGGGACTTCGCCGTTGGCGACCATGTCGGTGACGTAGTCGTCCTGGGCGGTGTACTTGAGGAACTCCAGGGCGTGGTCCAGGTGGGGGCCGTCGGCGGTGACGGAGAAGTAGTTGGTGGGGTTGCCGACGATGTTGGCGGGGTCCCCGGTGCCGTCGGGAACGGGCGGGAAGGGGACGTAGCCCAGGTCGTTCTCGGCGAAGTCGCGGGCCTGGTCCAGGTGGGTGGAGTATTCCCAGGAGCCCATGAGGTGCATGGCGGCGCGGCCTTCGGAGAGAAGGGTGGAGGCGCCGCCCTCGGTGTAGCTGACGGAGGCGTAGTTGTCGCCGAAGGCGCCGCGTTCGACCAGGTCGGTGACCGTTTCGGCGGCCTGGAGGACGGCGGGGTCGCGCCAGCCCTCGGAGTCGCCCTCGGCGATGCGGGCGAACACCTCGGGGCCGCCGATGCGGTCGACGAGGTACTGGAGCCACATCTGCTCGGTCCAGGGGTCGGCGCCGGCCAGGGCGAAGGGGGTGACTCCGGCTTCGGTGAACTCGTCGATGAGGGTCAGCAGGTCGTCCCAGGTCTGCGGGGGTTCGACGCCGACCTCGTCGAAGACGGCCCGGTTGTAGAAGAGGACGACGGGCTGGGTGCCGCGCAGGGGGATGCCGTACTGGACGCCGTCGACCTTGCCCGACTCCAGGACGGAGGGCAGGAAGGCGTCGGCGAATTCGGGGTCCTGGGCGAGGAGGTCGTCGAGGGGTTCGAGGAGGCCCTGTTCGGCGTAGGGGGCGATGCTGCCGGCGCCCCAGTTGAAGAACACGTCGGGTTTCTGCGCGGAGCCCATGGCGGTGCGCAGGCGTTCGACGTAGTTGTCGCCGGGGACCTGGTCGATGACGGCGTGTGCGCCGTCGGCGCCCTGGTCGGCGTTGAAGCGCTCGACGGCGCCTTCCTGTACGACGACGAGGGTGTCCTGGTACATCCACACGTGCATGTCGTCGGAGGCGGCCGTGCCTCCTGAGCAGGCGGTGGCGGTGAGCAGGGCGAGCGCGGCCAGTGCGGCGGCCGTGCCGACTCGGGGGGTGGTCATCGCGTATCCCTTGGTCGAAAGTTTCGGACTTTGTTCCGAAACTTGTGGTGCCCGAATGTACGACGCGGCGTGGGTCACGTCAATATCCGCTGTGGTTCAGATCACCGGTGGCCGCGGACGGCGGTGCCGTACAGGCGCCGGGCGCGTAGTATCTGGCGGCGTGAGTACACAGCCGAACCACGAAACCCCCCGGGGCGCGATCAGCGGGCCGGTGACCATCGCGAAAATTGCGGAAGCCGCGGGGGTCTCCGTCCCGACCGTCTCCAAGGTCCTCAACGGGCGGGCCGACGTGGCCGAGGACACCCGGGCCCGCGTGGAGGAGCTCATCCGCACCCACGGGTACCGGCGCCGCAGGGGCCCCGGGGGAGGCCGCTCGGCCCTCATCGACCTGGTGTTCCACGAACTCGACAGCGCGTGGGCCATCGAGGTGGTGCGCGGGGTGGAGAACATCGCCCGCCAGGAGGGGCTGAGCGTGGTGCTCACCGAGTCGGGCGGCCCGACCCCGCGCGAGGACTGGATGGACGCCGTCCTGGCCCGCCGCCCCACCGCCGTCGTCCTGGTCTTCTCCGGCCTGGCCGCCGAGCAGCGCACCCGGCTGACGGCGCGCGGCATCCCCTTCGTCGTCGTGGACCCGGCGGGGGACCCCGGGCCCGACATGCCCGCGGTGGGGTCGGCGAACTGGAGCGGGGGGCTGGCCGCCACCCGCCACCTGCTGGAGCTGGGGCACCGGCGCATCGCCGTCATCGGCGGGCCGCGCGAGGTGCTGTGCAGCAAGGCGCGCATCGACGGCTACACCTCGGCCCTGGACGCCGCCGGGATCGGTGTGGACCCCGACCTGATCCGGCACGGGGACTTCCACGTGGAGAGCGGGCGGGCCCGGGGGCGGGAGCTGCTGTCCCTGGCCGATCCGCCCACCGCGGTGTTCGCCGGCAGCGACCTGCAGGCCATGGGGCTGTACGAGGCGGCCCGGGAGCTGGGGGTGCGCATCCCCGAGGACCTGAGCGTGGTGGGCTACGACGACCTGCCGGTGGCCCGGTGGGTGGGACCGCCGCTGACCACGGTCCGCCAGCCCCTGACGGAGATGGCCGAGGAGGCCACCCGGATGGCGCTGGTGCTGGCGCGCGGGGGGCGCCCGGCCAACCTGCGCCTGGACCTGGCCACGGCCCTGGTGGTGCGGGGCAGCACCGCGCCGCCGCCGCGCTGACCCCTACGCCGGGGGCAGGGTCACGGCGATCTCGCCGCCCAGGGAGTGGCCGCCCTCCAGCCTGAGGCGGTCCCCGCTCCAGAACCGTCCCGGGTCGTAGTAGCCGGGGCGGCGTCCGCCCGGCAGCAGGCCCATGGCCTGGTAGGTCAGGGCGATGACCTCGGCGCAGTAGGCCGACTCCAGGGCGTGCTCGGCCTGGTCGGCGTCCCCGGCCCGGCGCAGGAAGGAGGGGCGGCGCAGCGGCAGGCGCCCGCGCGCCCACCGGCCGGCCATCTGGGCGGTGGAGGGGAAGGGGGTGCCGTCCAGGCGGGCGATGGTGCGCAGGACGGCGTCCTCGGCCCGGCGGTCGACCTCGGGGTCGATCTGGCGCAGCCAGCCGCGCTGGCCGTACTTGCGGCCCCACACCAGGACGGCGTCGCGCAGGTCGTGCAGCTGGACGCCGCGCTGGTGCCTGCCCGTCCACATGTCGGGCAGGGAGCGGCCCAGTTCGGCGTGCCACATCAGCGGGGGCAGGTCGTCGATGACCACGGACATGCCCACGTGGTTGACGGGGCTGTTGGTGGTGAGCTGGATGGCGCGGTCGGCGGCACTGGTGCCGCGGAACACCCACACGTCGCCGGTACGGGTGAGTTCCAGCGCCCGGTCCAAAGAGATCTCGCTATCGGCCACACCGTTAGCCTAGGCACATGCGATGGTGGAAAGTACTGGGAGCGGCGGCTTTCGTGGGTGTGGCGGCCACGGGCGTGGCGATCGCCCGTGCGGAGCGCCAGCGCCGCGCCTACACCCCCGACCAGGTCAGGGACCGGTTGCGGGAGCGCACGGCGCAGGCCGCCGGGGCCGCCGGGGCGGACGGGCGGGGCGGTGACCAGGAGGTTCCGGCGCAGGCCGGGCCGGGGTGGGCCAGGGCCCTGCCGGGCCGGGTGCGGGACCGCCTGCGCGCCCTGGGTACGCGGGCCCGGGCCGGGCTCGCGCGGGGAGGCGACCGGCGGGACTGACCCGGATGTGGCCGGATCCGGTCACCTGCGGGGTGCCGGCGGTGCCGCGCGCACCGCGGCGACCACCCGCGCGGCGGCCGCGGCGGGGTCCTCGTGCTCCCAGAAGCGCAGCACGGTCCACCCGGCCTCGGCCAGACGGCGGTCGGTGTCGGCGTCGCGTGCGCGGTTGGCGGCGACCTTGTCGGCCCAGTAGGCGGCGTTGGTGCGCGCCCGCGTGTGGTGCTCGGGGCAGCCGTGCCAGAAGCAGCCGTCGACGAAGACCGCCACGCGCCTGCGGGTGAAGACGAGGTCGGCGGTGCGGCGCAGGGCCGGCAGGGGGCGGGCCGAGACGCGGTAGCGCAGGCCGGCGGCGTGGACCAGCCGGCGCAGGGCCAGTTCGGGGCCGGTGTCGCGGCCCCTGTTGGCGCGCATGCTCTTGCGCACGCCTTCGTTGAGCGCCCGGGTGGGTCGGGGAACCGCCATGGGGTGAAGGGTAGCGGGCGGCGCCGGGGCCTTTTGTTACCCACCAGTGTTACCGGCTGGTAGTTTTGCCGCTGGTGCGGCGGTGGGCCGTGCCCTCGACGTTGGGGGGAGTGCGGTGCGGCCCGATGCCCTGATCCGGATCCGGCCGGTGCCCGAGTGGGGCTTTCGGCTGTTCGTCCTGCACCACGCGGGCGGCTCGGCGCAGGCCTACCGGCCCTGGGTGCGCCACCTGCCCGCCGACTGGGACGTGTGCCTGCTCCAGGCGCCCGGGCGCGGCTCGGGCGGCGGCGGGCCGCTGCGCGGGGCGCGGGAGCTGGCCCGGTTCCTGTACCCGCTGGTCGTCGGCGGCCACGACCGGCCCTTCGGGTTGTTCGGGCACAGCATGGGCGCCCTGGTCGCCTATGAGATCGCGCTGCTGGCCCTGGCCGAGGGCGGGCCGGTGCCGGCGTGGCTGGGGGTGTCGGCGTGGAGTCCGGCGCCGGGCCCGGAGCGGGAGGAGCCCCGGCACCTGCTGCCCGGCGACCGGCTGCGGGAGGGGCTGGCGCGGATGGGCGGGACCCCGTCGGCGGTCCTGGCCGATCCGGAGCGGTGGCGGGCGGCCGAGCCGCTGGTCCGCGCCGACCTGGAGCTGGTGGACACCTGGCGCCCGGTGCCGGGCACCCCGCCGCTGCCGCCGTCGGTGGCGGTCTCGGCGCTGGGCGGGGCCGGCGACACCGGGGTGCCGCCCGCGCGCATGGACGCCTGGCGGGAGTACGCGGCGGGGCCGGTGGTGCGGCACACCCTGCCCGGCGGCCACTTCTACTTCGTGGGGGACATCGGCGGGACGGCGGCGCGGATCACCGCGGACGTGCGGGCGGCGGTGGGCGCACCCGCCTGAGCGGGGAGCGCCCGAGCCCGTCCCCCACGGCGGGCCCGGGCGCGGGTGCCGGCCGGGGGGCGGGGGAGTCGACCGCGGCGCCCTCCAGGAGTGGGAGCGCTCCCAGCCGGGGGTTCCACGATAGGCGATCCGAAGACCCTGGGTAAAGAGCAGATGACGAACCGTTTCCCCCGCCGTGGTGCGCGGGGGGTAGGAGGTGTCCGGTGCGGGTCGCGCCCGGCTTCCCCAACGGATGCCCACTCTTGTCCCCGCGCCCCTGTGCGGCTGCTCGCGCGGCCGCTACCGTTGTGGTATGAGCCTTGAGCTGCCGACCGACCGACTCCTGGTCAGGGAGTGGGAGCTGGACGACGCCGAAGCCGCCCTGAAGATCTACGGGGCCGCTGAGGTGGCGCACTGGCTGACGCCGGAATGGCACCCGGTGAACGACGCGGGCGCGATGCGCTCGGTGCTGCACGCCTGGATCGAGGCGGGACCCAACCTCATCCCCCCCGCCGGGCGCTGGGCCATCGTGCGCAAGGAGGACGACGAGCTGGTGGGCGGGCTGTCCCTGAAGCTGCTGCCCCCCTATGAGGAGGACTTCGAGCTCACCTGGGCGCTGCGCCCGGACGTGTGGGGGCGGGGGTACGCCACCGAGGCCAGCCGGGCCGTGATCGGGTGGGCGTTCGAGCAGGGCATCGAGGAGATCTTCGCGGTCGCCCGGCCCCGCAACGAGCGGGCCATCGCGGTGGCCCGGCGACTGGGCATGGAGTGGGTGGGCGAGACGGAGAAGTACTACGACATGCCCCTGCAGGTGTTCCGGCTGCGGCCGGCCTGAGGCGCGCCCGGCGCGGCGGCCGGGCGCGGGCGCCTCAGCCGAGGTGGCTGCCGATGCGGTCGACCTCCTCCTCCGACAGCCGCAGGGCGGCGGCCGCGACGTTCTCCTCCAGGTGCGCCACCCGGGAGGTGCCCGGGATCGGCACCATCACCGGTGAGCGGTGCAGCAGCCAGGCCAGTGCGAGCTGGGCCGGGGTGACGCCGCGTTCGGCGGCCAGGGCCGCCAGCGGGGAGTCGGCCGCGGCCAGGGCGCCCCGGTCCACCGGGGCCCAGGGCAGGAAGGCGATGCCGTCCTTCTCGCACTGCTCCAGGACGTCCTCGGACTGGCGGAAGGAGGGGGCGTACTGGTTCTGGACCGAGGCGATGGGGGTGATGGCGCGGGCGGCGGAGAGTTCGTCCACGTTCACCTCGCTGAGCCCGATGTGGCCGATCTTGCCCTCGGCGCGCAGCCGGGCGAGTTCGCCGAGCTGGTCGGCCAGGGGCACCTCGGGGTCGATGCGGTGGAGCTGGAACAGGTCGATGCGTTCCAGGCCCAGGGTGCGCAGGCTCATCTCCACCTGCTGGCGCAGGTACTCGGGGCGGCCCAGGCGGTGCCAGCGGCCCGGGCCGGTGCGCACGAACCCGGCCTTGGTGGCGATGACGAGGCCCTCGGGATAGGGGTGCAGGGCCTCCCGGATGAGCTGTTCGCTGATCTGGGGGCCGTAGGAGTCGGCGGTGTCGATGAAGGTGACGCCCAGCTCGACGGCTCTGCGCAGGACCGCCAGGGCCTCGTCGCGGTCGCGGGGCGGGCCCCAGACTCCTTCGCCGACGATGCGCATGGCTCCGAAGCCGAGCCGGTGGACGGGCAGGTCGCCTCCCAGGGCGAGGGTCCCCGAGAGTGCGGCGGTGCCCGCCGCGGCGTTCTGGTCGGTCACGGATGTCCCTTTCGTGTGCGGCCACCGCCGTCGGGTCCCGGCCGGTGCTGCGGGCAGGATCTCAGGCGGTGGCGGACACCCGCAAGGCGCCACGGGGCCCGGTGCGCGGGCCGGGCCGGGCGCGGGTCAGCGGTCGGCGGGGGCTGCCAGGACCAGGGGCGGGGTCAGGGTGACGCGGCGGCGGCCGCAGGGGCAGTGCTGGTAGGAGACCAGGCCCTCGCTGGTGGTGTGGGCGGAGTCGGTGGTCCAGTGGTGTCGGTGCTCGGTGGTCATGCCTCCAGTCTGGTGTAATGGCATTATGCATATCAACCCTTACGGGCGGGACCCGGTGGGGCTGGCCGTGGACCTGGTCAACCGCCCCGTGCGCGACACCGAGGACCTGGCCCGGCGCTGCGCCGAGGTCGGGTTCGTCCTGGAGCGGCCGGTCGGCGCGGACGACCTGGTGCGGGTCCGCGCCTTCCTGGAGCGGTGGACGCGGGTCGTGGACGCCGACGGCCCCGGTGAGCGGGCGGCCCGCCTGAACCCGCTGCTCACCGAGTTCGCGTCGGCTCCGCGCCTGACCGACCACACCGGCGACGGCTGGCACCTGCACTACCGCCCCGACGGGCTGGCCGCCCACCACCAGATCGCCGTGCTCGTCTCGGTGGGCACGGCCCTGCACCTGACCGGTCGGGGCATGGACCGGCTGGGCCGGTGCGCCGCGGACGACTGCGGCCGCGTCTTCGCCGACTTCTCCCGCAACGGCCGCCAGCGCTACTGCTCGCCGGCCTGCGGCAACCGCGACGCGGTGCGCCGCCACCGGGCCCGCGTCAGAGGTTCAGGCGCACCCCCTGGTCCGCGAGCCAGGCGTTCAGCTGGATGACCGTCTCGGCGTGGGTGCGGGCCACCGGAGCGGCGGTCGCCCCGCTCCTGGCCGGGGCGGCGCTTTGTGCCGGTGGCGGAGGCGGCGATGGCCGCGACGACCGGGCCGGGGGCGGCACGGCCGACTGCCGAGCGGCACCGCCGAGTCCGGCACCGTGCGCAGGGGCCTCACCCGGGCCCGGGGAGCCCGCCCCGGGCGGTGCGCGGGCGCCCGCGTACCTCTCAGGGCGGACACCGGGTGTCCACCGTGGGCGGACGACGGGCCCGGTGACCGCTCCTTAGGCTACGGATCCACCGTGATAGAAGTTGATCCGAAAGGACCGGGCCATGGGCAACGGGCTGAAGATGCTGGGGGCCGCCGTGCTGGGGCTGCTCGCGGGCATCGTTGTGGGCTTCGTCGTGTCGGAGCTGATCGGTATCGCCCTGCTGCTCCTGGGCGGGGGCGAACTGCCCCCGTGGGCCTCCTCGGTGCGTTTCGTCATCGTCCTGTTCGCCGCCATCGGCTTGGTGGGCGGTCCCATGCTGGTGACGCGGAAGGGAAGGTGACCGCAGGTGCCCTCGAGGCCCGGCGGGAACGGGTGGACCGGTGGGGAGCCGGGCCCGGCTGAGGCGGCGCCGGGCGGGCGGACCGAGACGGCCACCGACGCCGCCATCGCGGTGGTGACGGCAGTGGCCCTGGTCATCGCCGAGACGGTGTTCGCGTTCGACCGGGGGATGCGGCCCGAGCCGCTCAGCGTGGCGATCCTCCTGGTGGGCTCGGCCTCGATCGCCCTGATCGGCCGGTGGCCCATGGCCGCATCCGTCACCGTGGGCCTGTGCCTGCCGCTGTACTACGTGACGGGCAGCGAGGACACATGGGTGGCGTGGCTGATGCTGTTCGTGGCGGTCGTGCGGTCGGCGGCCGACGGCCGCCGGGCGGCGCCGGTGGCCGCGGTGGCCGTCGCGCTGGGGTTCTTCGCCCTTGCCGAGATCACGGCCTTCGACCCGTGGCGGTCGGCGGCCGTCCTGGCGTGGATGGCGGTCATCGTCGCCGCCGCGGAGATCATCCGCAACCGGGCCGCCTACCTGCGTGCGGTGGAGCAGCGCGCCGCCGAGGCCGAGCGGACTCGGGAGGAGGAGGCACGGCGCCGTGCCACCGAGGAGCGGTTGCACATCGCCCGGGAGCTGCACGACGTGATCGCGCACAACATCTCCCTGATCAACGTGCAGGCGTCCTCGGCGGTGCACCGCCGGGACCCGGAACGGGCCTTCGAGGCGCTGGAGGCGATCAAGACCGCCAGCAAGGAAACGTTGCGGGAGCTGCGCACGACGCTGGGCGTGCTGCGCCAGGTGGACGAGCAGGACGGGGAGAGGGCGCCGGTCCCCGCCGCGGGGAGGCTGCCCGAGCTGGTGCGCGGTGCGCGCGAGGCGGGGCTGACGGCGGTGCTGACCGTGGACGGGGCCGAGAGCGAGGAGTTCGCCGGCCCCGAGCCGCCCGCCCCGGTGGGTGCGGCGGCCTACCGCATCGTGCAGGAGGCGCTGACCAACGTGCGCCGCCACTCGGGGGCCGACCGGGTGGAGGTGGCGGTCGAGCACGGGCCGCAGGCGTTCTCGGTGCGGGTCGCCGACAACGGGCCCGGGGGTGCGGCGGGGGCGCAGACCGAGGGCAACGGGCTGCGGGGGATGCGTGAGCGCGTCCTGGCGCTGGGCGGTGAGTTCTCGGCGGGTTTCCGTTCAGGGGGCGGGTTCCAGGTGTACGCGCGCTTCCCGGTGGAAGGACGGTGAGCGGCCCCCGCGCTCTTCGGTGGGAGGCGGTACGAGATGGAAGGAAGGCGAGATGTGGTCGACGTTCTGATCGCCGACGACCAGACCCTGGTCCGGGCGGGTTTCCGGTCGATCCTCGACGGTGAGGACGACATCTCCGTCATCGCGGAGGCGGGTGACGGTCTGGAGGCGGTGGAGACCGCCCTGCGCGAGCGCCCCGACGTGGTGCTGATGGACATCAGGATGCCGGGGATCGACGGTCTGGAGGCGACCCGGCGGATCGTGGCGGACCCGCGTTCGGAGGGGGTGCGCATCGTCATCCTCACGACATTCGACCTGGACGAGTACGTTTATGCTGCGCTGCGGGCGGGGGCCAGCGGGTTCCTGGTCAAGGACACCGAGCCGATGGAGCTGATCCACGGCGTGCGGGTGGCGGCGCGGGGCGACTCCCTGCTGTCGCCGGGTGTCACCCGGAGGTTGATCGCCGAGTTCGCGGACCGGATCAAGGAGCCTCCGCCGGCCACGCGGCTCAACAGCCTGACGGTGCGCGAGCGCGAGGTCCTGGCCGGTGTCGCCGAGGGGCTCAGCAACGACGAGCTGGCCCGGCGGCTGGTGGTCTCCACGGCCACCGCCAAGACGCACGTGAGCCGGGTGCTGGCCAAGCTGGGGGCGCGGGACCGGGCCCAGTTGGTGGTCATCGCCTATGAGAGCGGCGTGGTGCGGCCCGGCTGGCTTTCCTGAGCCGCTCCCCGGGCGGGGCGGCGCCCGGGTGTCCCGGCCGCCGCCCCGTGTGCCGGCGCCCCGCCGGGACCGGCGGCGGTGCCACGGACAACCCGCGGCCGTGGGCCGGAGCGGCATCCGACGGGGCGCATCCCCGGCCCGCGGCCGTCGGCGGCAGGCCCGGGGCCGTCCAGGCCGGGAGGAGTGCCGCGCCCGGGGCCGGGCGCGGACCGGGTCACACGCCCGCGTCGCGGCGCGACACCGACGCCAGGTCCGCCTCGATGCGGGCGGTGGCCTCCAGCAGGGCGGGCAGCAGGTCGCGGCGCACGTCCTCGATGGAGGACCGGTTGGCCTGCGCCGACACGTTCGCGGCCGCTATCACCCTGCCGGTGGTGTCGCGGACGGGGGCGGCCAGCGACCGCAGCCCCTCCTCCAGCTCCTGGTCCACGATCGAGTACCCCTGCTCGCGCACCCGGTGCAGCTCGGCGCGCAACCGCGCGGGGTCGGTGATGGTGAACCGGGTCAGCGGCTCCAGGCGCACCCGGGCGAGGAAGTCGTCGAGTTCGGCGTCGTCGCGGTCGGCCAGCAGCACCCGGCCCATCGACGTGGCCACGGCAGGGAAGCGGGTGCCGACCCGGATGGAGACGGTCATGATGCGCGAGGTCGCCACCCGCGCCACGTACAGGACGTCGTCGCCGTCCAGCACCGACACCGACGCCGACTCGTGCACCCGGGCGGACAGGTCCTCCAGGTGCGGCTGGGCGACGTCGGGCAGCCCGGCCGAGGCCACGTAGGCGTATCCAAGTTCCAGGACGCGCGGGGTCAGGGAGAACTGCCGCCCGTCGGTGCGCACGTACCCCAGGTCGGCCAGGGTCAGCAGGAAGCGGCGGGCCGCCGCCCGGGTCAGGTGCGTCTCCCGGGCCACGTCGCTCAGGGTCATGGAGGGGCGTTCGGCGGAGAACGCCCGGATGACCAGCAGGCCGCGCTCCAGGGACTGCACGAAATGGGGGCCGCGTTCCGGTTCGTCTTCGGTGGGCATCTGCGCTTCCTGGGAGTGGGGCGGTCGGGCCGGGCGGATCGGGGCGGGCGGCATGGCCCCGGGCGACCAGGTCGCCCGACCGTGCCGGCGGGTTCCGGTACCGGGTCGAGCTTACCGACGAGGGGGCCGGGCGGTGCGCCGGTGCCCGGGCGCGCGCCGCCGCTGGCAGGATGGGCCCGCACCCGGATACCGCAACGGAAGGGGACAGGACCATGAGCGTCGACCTGCACCACGTCGAGGACGGCCCCGCCGACGCACCCCCGCTGCTGCTGGGCGGTTCGCTGGGCACCACCACCGCCATGTGGGAGCCGCAGGTGGCGGCGCTGTCCACCGGGTTCCGGGTGATCCGCTTCGACCACCGCGGCCACGGCGGCTCCCCGGTCCCGCCCGGCCCCTACACGATGGCGGACCTGGGCGGGGACGTGGTGGCCCTGCTGGACCGGCTGGGCATCGGGCGGGCCCACTACGCGGGCCTGTCCCTGGGCGGGATGGTGGGCCAGTGGCTGGCGGTCCACCGCCCCGACCGCCTGGACCGGCTGGCCCTGCTGGCCACCTCGCCCTACGCGGGCCCGGCCGGGCCCTGGCGGGAGCGGGCCGCCCTGGTGCGCGAACGGGGGACCGGTGCCGTGGCCGACACGGTGGTGGGCCGCTGGCTGACCCCCGGCTTCGCCGCGGAGCACCCCGGCGAGGTCGCCGAACTGCGCGGCCAGGTCGCCGCCACCGACCCGGAGGGGTACGCGGGCTGCTGCGAGGCCGTCGCCGGCCACGACGTGCGCGGGGACCTGCCCGGAGTCGGGGTCGCGACCCTGGTGGTGGCCGGGGCCGAGGACCCCTCGACGCCGGCCGCCGACCACGCCGGGGTGATCGCCCGGCTGCTGCCGGGGGCGGAGTACACCGTGCTGCCCGACACCGCCCACCTGGTGTCCCGGCAGCGCCCGGACGAGGTGAACGCCCTGCTGCTGGGGCACTTCTCGGCGCGGGGCTGAGGGGGCGCCGTCCCCGCCGGAGCGCTCCGGCGGGGACGGCGCCCCGGTGTCCGCAGGAGGCTCAGGGTTTGACCGCCACCCCCGAGTACTCCCACAGCTTCACGGTGAGGTCGCCGGGCCGGGTGCGCGGCGCGATCTCGGGGTGGCGCCAGCTGGCGCAGTCCACGGCCCGCGGCTCCTCGTCGCGGTCGTCGGCCCAGGCGCTCACCTTCTCCAGTCCGTCGAAGGCCGCCGCGGCCTCCTGGGGGGAGCGCACCCGTCCCCACGGGGTGCCGAAGGAGAGCATCTTGTCGGTGACCCACCGGGCGGTCCCGGGGTCGTCGGACACGATGTGGGAGTAGATCAGGACCGACCCCGGGGCCATCCGCTCCATCAGCCCGGCCACCATGCCGAACGGGTCGGCGCTGTCGGGGATGCAGTGCAGCATCGACACCAGCATCACGCCCAGCGGCCGGTCGGTGTCCAGCAGGTCGAGCGTGCGGGGGTCGGTCAGGACCGGCTCCACCCCCTGGGAGATGTCGGCCATCAGGAAATCCGCGCCCCGGCCGCCCGCCAGCAGGGCCCGGCCGTGGGCGATGACGATGGGGTCGTTGTCCACGTACAGCACCCGGGCGCCCGGTGCGACGCGCTGGGCGACCTGGTGGGTGTTGTCCGCGGTGGGCAGCCCCGCGCCCAGGTCGAGGAACTGGTCGATGCCCCGGGAGGCCGCGTACTCCACCGCCCGGGTCAGGAAGGCCCGGTTCTGGTTGGAGAGCGTCAGCAGCTCCGGGACCTGTGCCAGGAGGACGTCACAGGCCTTTCGGTCCACCTCGAAGTTGTCCTTGCCGCCCAGCAGGTAGTCGTACATGCGGGCGACGCTGGGGGTCTCCATGTCGATGTCGGGGGGGAAGCGGTCGGCCATGTGCGGTCCGGGGCGGCACCCGGCGGACTGTGCCGGGCAGAGGGCGCCCCTGCCTCCTTCTTCGTGTGGGTGCGGTCGTCGCTTGCGGGTGCGGCGCTACGGAGGAGAGGGCCCGGAGGAAGGGACGGAGGGCGCGCGGTGCGGGGCTGCGGACCGGCATCGTCGACCTCCTGTGCTCGTGCGGCGCGGCGGCGTCCGCGCCGGAACCGGTTCCCGTTTTCCTGTACGGGAATCCGTCACGCCGTGCGACGTGATCTTCAGCCGAATCGTAACCGTCCGGCACCCTTCCCACCGGCGTTTTCCCGAGGAAATCAGAAATCACGCATTCGATCGCCCCGGGTTCAGGTCGCCGGGCGCGGGAATGGCGGGATTTCGTCGGCCAGCGCGCCCGGAGCCGCGGCCCTGACGCGGTCTCCGGATCCCGAGGGTATATCCACGGCCCCGGGCAGGGAAGGCGCCGACCAGAACACCGCCGCGGAGTCCGGTGCGTGACCGGCGGGATCGGCGGCGTCTTCGATTATCGCCTCGGAGGCATTATCCCGAGCTGTCTCCTCTGGGACCGAAGGTCCTTTTATGCGCCCGGCGGCCATGACCCGGGTGCGCAGCGCCCCCTTGTCCAGGCCCGCCCACCGGGTGAGCGAGAAAGGATCGCGGTCGGCCCCGGCGCCCAGGGCGGCGGCCGTCGTGCGCAGGTGCGCGCACACCGCGTCCCAGCGGTCGCAGGAGCAGGTCGCCACCAGGGCCTCCCAGCCCCGGGGCACCAGGTCGACCCCGAACATCGCGCACACCCGCGCCGCGGCCGGCGGCAGCTCCCCGGCCAGCACCCTCGCCCGGAACACCTCCTGGGAGGCCAGGGCGGCGCACACCCGCTCCCAGCGGGCGTCCTCGGGCACCGTGCGGATGAGGCTCACCTCGAACCCGCCGACCCGGGCGGTGACCTCGCCCGGGCGCACCGCCAGCCGCTCCACCGGGCCCGGCCGCAGCGGGCCCAGCCACTGCTCCACCTGCTCCGACCAGCTCACGCCACGGCCTCCGGCGCCAGGCGCACCACCTCGCGCAGGTCCTCCACCGACAGCCCGGCCAGCCACGCCTCGCCGGTGGCCACCGCCCCCCGGGCCAGGGCGCTCTTGCGTTCGATCATCTCGTCCACCCGCTCCTCCACGGTGCCCACGCACACCATCTTGCGGACCTGCACGTCGCGCCGCTGCCCGATCCGGAACGCCCGGTCGGTCGCCTGGTCCTCCACCGCCGGGTTCCACCACCGGTCGACGTGCACGACGTGGTTGGCGGCGGTGAGGTTGAGGCCGGTGCCCGCGGCCTTGAGGGAGAGCAGGAACACGGCCGGGCCGTCCATGCCCTGGAAGCGGCGGGTCATCTCCTCGCGTTCGGCGCGCGGGGTGCCGCCGTGCAGCCACAGCACCGGCACCCCCAGCCGTGAGCGCAGGTAGGGGGCGAGCCGGTCGCCGAAGCGGGCGTACTGGGTGAAGCACAGGGCCTTGTCGCCCTCGGCGGCGGCCTCGCCCAGGATCGACTCCAGCCGCTCCAGCTTGCCCGAGCGCCCCGCCAGCGCCGAGCCGTCGCCCAGGAACTGGGCTGGGTGGTTGCAGATCTGTTTGAGGCGGGTCATGGTCGCCAGCACCAGGCCCTTGCGTTCGCGCTCGTCGGCCTCGCGCAGGCGCTCGGTCATCTCCTCCACCACCGCCTTGTACAGCGACGCCTGCTCGGGGGTGAGGGTGCACCAGGTGCGCATCTCCACCTTCTCGGGCAGGTCGGCGATGATCGACCGGTCGGTCTTGAGGCGGCGCAGCACGAACGGGCCGGTCATCCGCCGGACCCGGGCGGTGTCGGGTCCGTCCTCCCCGGCCACGGCCTCCCGGAACGCCGCGGCCGAGCCGAGCAGGCCCGGGTTGGCGAAGTCCATGATCGACCACAGCTCCTCCAGGTCGTTCTCGACCGGGGTGCCGGTGAGCGCGATGCGGTTGCGGGCGGGCAGGGAGCGCACCGCCTTCGCCTGGAGGGTGCCGTGGTTCTTCAGGGCCTGGGCCTCGTCGCAGACCACGCGCTGCCAGGGCAGGCCCGCGAGTTCGCCGCTGTCGCGGGAGACCACCCCGTAGGTGGTGACGACCAGGTCGCAGTGGCCGACCAGGCGGGCCAGGTCGTTGCCGTGCGGGCGGTCGGGGCCGTGCTGGACGTGGACGCGCAGGTCGGGGGCGAAGCGTTCGGCCTCGCGCCGCCAGTTGCCGACCAGGGACACCGGGCACACCAGCAGGGTGGGGCCGGTGTCCAGGGGGCGGGCGTCGGCGAGCAGGGCCAGCAGCTGGACGGTCTTGCCCAGGCCCATGTCGTCGGCCAGGACGGCGCCCAGGCCCAGCTCGCCGAGGAACCGCAGCCAGGAGGCACCGCGTTCCTGGTAGGGGCGCAGGTGGGCCCTGAACCCGTCGGGGGTGCCCAGCGGGCGCAGGTCGGCGGCGGCCGAGCCGTCGAACAGGGCCCCCAGGGGGCCGGGGGCGAGGACCTCCTCCACCGGCAGCGGCGGGGCCTGGCCGGCTCCGACGGCGGTGCGCACGGCCTCGTCGGGGCGCATCCGGCGCCCGCGGGTGGAGATCCACTCCAGGGCGGCCTGGAGGCGTTCGGGGTCGAGCTGGGTCCAGCGGCCGCGCACCCGCACCAGGGAGCGTTTGAGGCGGGCGAGTTCGGCGAGCTCGGCCAGCTCCTCCTCGGTGAGGGGCTCGGTCTCACCGTCGGGGTCGCCGCGCAGGACCGCCTCGAAGGAGACCTGGACGATGTCGGAGGGGCCGATGCCGCCGGTGCCCCTGCGGCCCTTGACGGGTTCGGCGGTCATGCGCAGGCCCACCCGGGGGCCCTTGCGCAGCTCGGGCAGGACCACGCCGAACCCGGCGGCGGTCAGCGCGGGGGCGGCCTCGGCGACGAACCGCTGGGCGTCCTCCACGCTCAGCAGCAGGCGGGAGGGGGCCAGGTCGCGCAGGGCCCGGCCGATGAGCGGGTGGTGGCGGGCGGCGCGGCGCAGGTCGGCCAGGGCGGTGGCGGACACGTCCGCGGGCAGCCAGGCGGCGCCCTCGCCCGACCACACCTGTTCCAGGGGCAGGCGCAGACCGGGGTCGGCGACCGAGCGCACCCAGAACTCGACGGTCCAGGGAGTGGCGCGTTCGGGTTCGCGCAGCAGGAACAGCAGGGCGGCGCGCCCGGCGCCGCGCACCCGGGAGCGCCACTCCTTCAGAGCGGGGCGCAGCCGGGCGGCGACCCCGGCGTCCAGGGCGGCGTCCTCCCCGGTCAAGGCGGCCGCCAGCAGCGCGTCCGGGGTGCGCGGCGGCCGTGCCGTGCGCCGGGCCACGGCGTCGGTGAGCAGCTCCACGGGCGCCAGCACACACGCCCGCGCCACGGCGTCGGCGTCGGCCCCGGGCAGGTGGGCGCGGGCCGAGGCGGGCAGCGAGGCGGTGAGCGCGGCCAGGTGCTCCTCGGCCCACGCCGTTGGCGCGGGCCGCCACCGCGCCCGGTCGCCCACCAGGTCGGGCAGCACGCACCCCGCCTCCACCAGCGCCCGGGCGAAGGCGTCCACCGCGGCCAGGTGCCGCAGGGACGGCCCGGCCCCGCCGGGCAGGCCGCCCAGCAGCCGGTCGGCGGCCGCGGGCGGCAGCCGCAGCCCGGGCACCGTCCAGGTGTGGAACGCGGCGGGCTCCCCGGACGCCTCCGTGGACCGGTCCGGCGCGGACGTCGTCCCGGGCAGCCGCAGCTCCAGCACCGTCGGCGCCCCCTCCTCGCCCGTCAGCGCCGCCAGTTCCCGGTGCCCCAGCGCGAACGGGTGCGGCCGCCCCCCGGCCCGCGCGCCGCCGGGGGTCTCGCCCTCGCCCCACACCACCAGCGCGTCCCGATCCCACACCCCGTGCAGCACCCGCATCCGTCCCCCGTTCACATCGCGCCCCAGTATCCCGCCCCCCACCGACACCCGGGCTATCCTGCGGTGCCATGAGCGCGATGCCGACGGCCGCCAACCGCCACCGCCGGCGGGCCTCCACCGCCCCGGACCGGGACCGGCTGCACGCCCTGCCCGCCGCCGCGACCGACCCCGACGACGAGGCCGCCCCGAGCCGGTTCCGCGCCGACGGTGTCCGCACGGCGGCCGTGTGCGGCGCCGAGCGCACCCGGCACCGGCCCGGCATGGGATCGTGCGGCGCCGCACCCCGCTGCACCGACCGCTGCACCCGCCTGGACCCGCCCACCGTCCCGGGCACCCCGGACAACGGCGGCACGCCGCCCGCCGCCTAGGATTCCGGACGTGAAGGTAGTGGAGATCGAGCCGGGACAGGCCCGCCGTGCGCACCGGGCGATGCGCGAGCTGCGGCCGGGCATCGGCGACGCGGAAGCGTTCACCGCGCTGGTGGACGGGGAGCTGCGGCCGGGCGGCTACCGGCTGGCCGGGGTGTTCGAGGACCCTGAGGGGCACGCCACGGCGGTGGCGGGTTTCCGGGTGGGCCGCTCCCTGGCCTGGGGCCGGTACCTGTACGTGGACGACCTGGTGAGCCTGCCCGGGGTGCGCGGCCGCGGGCACGGCCGGGCCCTGTTGGACTGGCTGCGCGACCGGGCCCGGAGGGAGGGCTGCGGCCAGGTGCACCTGGACTCGGGCACCGCCCGCCACGACGCCCACCGGTTCTACCTGGCGGCCGGGATGGTCATCCCCGCCTTCCACTTCACCGAGGTCCTGGAGGGCTGACGCGGCGCGGGGCCCCGGCGGGTGCCGGGGCCCCGCGCGGGCTGCGGGAGCGGGTCAGAGGCGGGCGGGGACCTCGTTGCCGACGGCGATGATGCCCTCGCGCATGCGGGTGCGCCACAGCAGGAGGCCGCCGATGATGAAGAACGCGATCAGCGACACGACCGCCACCCGGTAGCCGCCGGTGATCGACACCGCCACGGTCACCGCCAGCGACCCCAGGAAGGTCGACCCCTTGTCGGAGATCTGGTAGAGGCTGAAGTACTCCGCCTCCCGGCCCTTGGGGATGAGCTGTGAGAACAGCGACCGGGCCAGCGACTGGGTACCGCCCAGCACCAGGCCGATGCCCACGCCCAGGGTGATGAACAGCGGCACGTTGCCCGCGGGCAGGAAGTACGCCGCCGAGACCAGGCCGCACCAGACCACCAGGGTCGCCAGGACCGTCTGCTTGGACCCCAGGCGCCGGGACAGCCACCCGGTGGCGAAGGCGCCGCCGAAGGCCACGAACTGGATGATGAGGATCGTCGTGATCAGGATGCCCTGGTCCAGGCCCAGGTCCTGGGTGGCGAAGGGGGCGGCGTAGCGGATGGCCGCCTGCACCCCGTCGTTGAAGAAGATGAACGCGAGCAGGAACAGGATCGTGTTCGGGTACTTGCGCATGTCCTTGAGCGTGCGCCCGAACTGCTTCAGCGAGGCGCCCAGCCGGGGCGGCCCGCCGGTGGCCAGCGCGCCGTAGCGGTTGCGCAGCGGCCGCAGCGACAGGACCGTGAAGCCCAGCCACCAGATGCCGCAGGAGGCGAACGCGATCCGGGCCGCGTCGCCGGCGCCGATGCCCAGCGCGTCGGCGTTGAGCACCAGCAGCAGGTGCGCGACCAGCAGCAGCGCCCCGCCGAGGTAGCCGATGCCCCACCCGGCCACCGAGACCCGGTCGCGTTCGTCGGCGGTGGCGATCTCGGGCAGGAACGCGTTGTAGGCCACGATCGAGAAGCCGTACAGCAGGTTGGCCAGCAGGAACAGCACCGAGGCGGCCAGGTACCCGTCGGTGGCGAAGTACAGGCCGAGGGTGGCGGCCGACCCGCCGAACGCCGTCCAGAACAGCCACCGCTTCTTGTGCTGCGAGTGGTCGAGCAGCGCCCCGAACATCGGCAGCAGCAGGATCTGGATGAGGATGGCCGTGGTGGTCAGCGCCGGGTAGAGCGCGTTGGGGTGCAGTCCGAACAGCCCCAGGGTCAGGCCGGGGTCCAGGCAGGCGGCCGAGGTGTCGGCGCCGGCCGAGGAGCAGGCCAGGCCGCTCAGGTAGGGGCCGATGAGCACGGTGACCACCGAGGTGATGAACACCGAGTTCGCCCAGTCGTACAGGTACCAGCCGCGCTGTTCGCGCCTGCGCTGCGCCGGGTCGGGGGAGGGGCCGGAGTGCGCGGTGGCCTCGGCGGAGTCGGTCATGGGGGGTTCCTATCCTTCGTGCGCTCTGGCGGCGCCGGTCCACTGGCCGCGGCGGATCAGCACCTCCCGCAGCGCGGTGGTGTTGTCGGTGACGATCCCGTCGACGCCCGCGTCGAGCAGGCGCTCCATCACCCCGGGTTCGTTGACGGTCCACACGTGGACCTGCATCCCGAGCCGGTGGGCGGTGCGGACGAGGTCGCGGCTCAGCACCGGGAACGAGCCGTGCCGCAGGGGGATCTGCGCGCACACCGGGGTGCGGGGGGCGAGGGGGAGCAGCGGCGGCGCCAGTGAGGCGGCGCGCAGCCGGGCGACGTCGCGGGGGCCGCAGGAGGTGGCGACCGGCCGGGGCAGGAGGCGGCGGGCCCGGTCCAGGCGGCGCTGGTCGAAGGAGCCCACGCACACCCGGTCCCAGGCGCCGGTGCGGCGCAGCACGTCGATGAGGGGCAGGACGGCCCCGTCGGCCTTCAGGTCGATGTTGAACCTGGCGTGCGGCCAGCTTCCGAGCAGGTCCTCCAGCAGGGGGACGGGCTCGACCCCGCCCACCCGGGCGCGCGCGACCTCGCGGTAGGGCAGCTCGGCGATGGCGCCGACCCGGTCGGTGGTGCGGTCCAGGGTGGCGTCGTGGAACGCGGTGAGGACTCCGTCGGCGGTGGCGTGCACGTCCGTCTCCAGGTACGTGTAGCCCAGGTCCACGGCGTGCTGGAAGGCGGCCGCGGTGTTCTCCAGCTCGGTGCGGCGCACACCCCGGTCGTCGGCGATCCACCCGCCCCGGTGGGCGAGGGCCAGCGGGGCGGGGGATGAAAGGTACGGGTGAGTCACATCAGGAAGTATGCCGCCTGCGGGGGGCGGCGGGGCGGACGGCGGCCGAACCGAAACCTGGCATTCCAGGTGGAACGGGCCCGTACGAGGGGTCTCTGTGGTCGGTTGTGACCGCACGTCGTCCCCCGGGAAGGAAAACGTTCATGTCCCACTCGCCCGACCGTCACCCCTGTCCGCGCCCGGTCTGCGCCGGGGAGCGGGCCCCGCACGCCCGGCACGCCGGGCGCCCGGCCGCCTCGAATCCGTACCGGCCGGCGGCGACCCCGGGGCGCACCCCGCCGCGACGGGTGCCGCCGGGCCGCCGCCACGCTCCGCTGGAGGGGCACCGCACCCCGGGCGAGGTCCACCTGCTGGCCCAGCAGGTGGCGGAGGTCCTGGTGGGGCGGCGCACCCCCGAGGCGATGCGGGGCCGGGTCGGCGTCGCGGTGCGCGAGCAGCTGCGCAGGCTGCGGGGCGCGCTGCCGTGCCGGTCGGCGCCGCGGCTGGAGCGGGTGTTCCACCAGCGGGCGGGCGAGGGCCTGGAGGCCAGCGCGGTGATCGCCTGTGACCTGCGGGCGCGGGTGTTCGCGTTCCGGGCGCACCGGCGGGACGGGGTGTGGGTGTGCACGGAGCTGGAGACCGACGGCTCCCTGTGACGGCTCGTGTCTGAAATGCCCTGGATATTCCCTGGAGGGCGCGGATAGGGTCCTCCCCCAGGGGGCGGGACCCGCCCCCGGCCCGTACGGCCGGCCGCGCCCCCGCGGCCGCGTCCGGCACGCGGCGGCCCCGAACGGCGGGCCCGCCGCCCGAAGAGCGAGGAGGGGCGTCCCGGGCCCCGTGCCGGGACGCCGATGTGTATGAAGCCAACTGACATCGTTCACCTGCACACCGTCGGCGCGCCGACCCTGTCCCCCGACGGTTCGCGCGCGGTGTTCTCCGTGGTCCGCCCCGACCTGGAGGAGGACGCCTATCTCGGATCGCTGTGGTCGGTGCCCGCCGACGGGTCGGCGGCGCCGGTCCGGCTGACCCGCGGCGACCGGGACCGGTCGCCGGTGTTCTCCCCCGACGGCCGCTGGATCGCGTTCCTGCGCCCGGACGCGGACGAGCGCCCCCAGATCCACGTCCTGCCCGCCGGCGGCGGGGAGGCGTGGAAGGTCACCGCGCACCCGCTGGGAGCCCAGGACCCGGTGTGGAGCCCGGACTCGACCCGGCTGGCGTACACGGCGCGGATCCCCGAGGAGAAGCGGTACGTCGACGGCAAGCCGGGCAAGGAGCCGCCGCGGCGGATCACCGAGCTCAAGTACAGGCTCGACGGCCTGGGCTACTTCCTCGACCGGCCCGCCCACGTGTTCGTGTCCGCGCCGCTGGACCCGGCCGGGGAGGCGGGCGAGCCGGTGCAGGTGACCGAGGGGCCCTTCGACCACTCCGACGTGGCCTGGCACCCCGACGGCGGCGAGCTGGTCTTCGCCGCCTCCCGGCACGAGACGCGCGACACCGACCTGGTGCGGGACCTGTGGGCGGTGGCGCCCGAGGCCGGGGCCGAGCCGCGGCGGGTCACCGACGGGACCCTGGACGCCTGGGCGCCGGCGTACTCCGCGGACGGTTCCGCGGTGTTCTTCCTGGCCGACCGGCTCGGCGACGACCTGCGCGACTTCGTCGGCCGGACCACGGCGGTGTGGTCGGTGCCCGCGGACGGCTCGGCCGCCCCGCTCCGGCTCACCCCGGAGGAGGAGCCCCGCTTCGTCGGCTCCCTGAGGGTGACGGGGGAGGGCGTGCTGGCCACCGCCGAGCGGCGCGGGGCGGTGGACCTGCTGCTGGTGCCGTTCGGTGGCGGGGAGCCCGGCGAGGTGCTCGCCGGCAGGGTGCAGGTGCAGGCGTTCGACGCGGCGGCCGGGGTGACCGTGGCCGCGGTGGCCGACGGGCGCAGCAGCGGCGAGCTGGTCGCGGTGTCGGAGGAGGGTGCGAGCCCTCTCACGTCGCTGGCCGCGGGAGTGGACCCGCTGCCGATGGTGGAGCTGGTGGCGCACGCCGCCGACGGGTACCCGGTGCACGGCTGGGTGGCGGTCCCCGAGGGCGAGGGCCCGCACCCGGTGCTGCTGATGATCCACGGCGGCCCCTTCGCCCCCTACGGCCACCAGGTCTTCGACGAGACCCAGGTGTACGCGGCGGCGGGGTACGCGGTGGTGATGTGCAACCCGCGCGGCTCCTCGGGGTACGGCCAGGAGCACGGCCGGGCGATCATCGGCGCGGTGGGCGAGGTGAGCGCCGCCGACCTGCTGGCGTTCCTGGACGAGGCCCTGAAGGACGATCGGCTGGACGCCTCCCGGGTGGGGGTGCTGGGCGGCTCGCACGGCGGGTTCATGACGACCTGGATGGCGGGCCGCCACGGCGACCGGTTCCGGGCGGCGATCAGCGAGCGGGCGGTCAACGCCATCGACAGCTTCCGGGGCTCCTCCGACATCGGATCGCTGTTCCCCGAACCGCTGTACGGGCCGCCGGAGACGTGGGCCGAGCAGAGCCCGCTCACCTACGCGGACCGGATCGACATCCCGGTGCTGATCATCCACTCGGAGGAGGACTGGCGGTGCCCTGTGGAGCAGGCACAGCGCCTGTTCGTGGCGCTGAAGGCGCGCGGGGCCGAGACGGAGATGCTGCTGTTCCCGGGTGAGGGGCACGAACTGTCGCGGTCGGGGCTGCCCAGCCACCGGGTGGCGCGGTTCGAGGCGATCCTGGAGTGGTGGTCGCGTCACCTGTGACGTGCGGGGCGGGGGAGGCCGGCCTCCCCCGCCTTCCGGTTCGCATGATGCACATCACATTTTCGGGTGTTTTGACCTTGTTTTGGTGCTCTTTCGGGGGGCATACAGAAGGGCCGTTCCCGCGCATGGGCGGGCATTGCCGCACCCGGGGAGCAACCCCGCAGGCCGGAAGGTTGCCCAAGGAAAAGTAACGAAAGGGTCGCGTCCGGTCCGGGGGGTGGATTACTGTTCCCTCAGACCGGGTCGCCCCCGTGAGTCGCCACCAGGGCGACGGCGCCCGGTGCCGCCGCACTCCGCTCGCTCCCGAGTCCTTTTCCCAGGAGCGGAGGCCGCCGCAGAACGCCCGGCGCCCGCGCCCCTCGCGTGCCGCCGCCGGGACCCCCTCGCTCCCGCATCCCCTGCGCGCCGCTCCGGCGTGCCCTCGGGGTGCCCTGCGCCGGTAGGCGGGTGTGGGAGGAAGGCAGTCGGTCCCTTGACTCGCAACCCTGTACCCGTCGGCGCCCGCCGCCGCTTCGCCGCGGTCGGCTTCGCCGCCCTGGGCGCGGTCGTGCTCTCGTCCGGCGTCGCCGCCGCCGAGCCCACCGAGGAGGAGGCCCGGGAGCGGTACGAGCAGCTCCAGGAGGAGCTGTCCGGGCTCAACGAGACCTTCAACCAGGCCGAGGAGGACCACGAGGCGGCCCAGGCCGAGCTCGAGGAGCTGGAGGAGCGGCTGACCGAGGCGGAGCGGGAGCTGGAGGCGATGTCGGGCAAGGTCGCCGGGATCGCCCAGGTCGCCTACACCGGTTCGCCCTACAGCATGTTCACCGTGCTCTTCGGAGGCGCCCCCGACGCCGCTCTGCAGAACGTCGCCGACCTGGACTACCTCTCCGAGGGCCAGCAGGACGTGCTGGCCGGGTACATCGAGGAGGTCGAGCGCGGCGAGCGGCTGCACGCGGAGGCCGCCGAGACCGAGGAGCGGGCCGCCGAGGCGCTGGAGGAGGCGGAGGCCGCCCAGGAGCGCGGCGAGGAGGCCCTGGAGGAGCAGGCCGAGGTGCTGGAGAGCCTGGGCGGGGTGGACCCCACCTCGGTGGAGACGGCCGGCTCGGGCGGTGGCGCCGCGGTGGCCGCCTCGGGCGACGTGCAGGCGGTGCTCGACTTCGCCCGAGCCCAGATCGGCAAGCCCTACGTGTGGGGCGGGACGGGGCCCGACGGCTACGACTGCTCGGGTCTGGTGCAGGCGGCCTGGGCCCGGGCCGGGGTGAGCCTGCCGCGCACCACCTACGACCAGGTGAACGCGGGCACGCGGATCTCCCGCGACCAGGTGCAGCCCGGTGACCTGCTGTTCTTCTACAGCGAGTCGGCGCCCAGCCACGTGGGGATCTACTCCGGCAACGGCCGGATGATCCACGGCTCCAACCCGTCCAAGCCGCTGGAAGAGGTGTCGCTGGCCGCGTACTGGGACGGTGTGTTCACGGCCGCCGTCCGGGTCGGCTGACCCGGCGCGTATCCTTTTGCGCCATGGGACGTCTACTGCTCAGGATCGCCGCCGGCGCCGCGGCCGCCCTGGTGCTCTTCTGGGTGCTGTCGCTGCTGGTCGGGCTGCTGGTGTGGCTGCTGATGATCGCGCTGGTGGTCGGCCTGGCCGTGCTGGGCGTGGCGATGCTGCGGGGGCAGCGGCGCCGCTGAGCACCGGCCCCGAACGCGCGGGCTTCCCGCGGTCCCGTCGGCCGCGGGAAGCCTTTGTGCGTTCACGGGCGGTTCCGTGCCGATAGGGGGAGGGCGGAACGGACGGGGGACACCGGGGCAAGGCTCCCCACGGTGACGCGAAACAGGGCTATAGTGACTCTGTGTCACTGAATAAGCACGTAGGGTCTCATGTCGACGGGGTCTCGCACCGCGGACGGGTCGAGCGGGTCCTCACCCGCGTCTTCCGCAACGACTGGAGCGCGCTGACGCCCCCCGACATCGGAGCCTGGAGCCCCGACCTGAGCGTCAGCGTCGTCATCCCGGCGCGCGGCGGCCAGGACCGGCTCGACCTGACCCTGGCCGCACTGGCCGGACAGACCTACCCCGAGCACCTCGTGGAGGTCCTGGTCGTCGACGACCGCTCCCGTCCGCCCCTGCGCCTGCCCGAGCTGCGCCCCGGCCGGTGCCGCCTGCTCACCGTGCCCGACGGAGCCTGGGGCGCCGGGTACGCCCGCGCCTACGGCGCCCACGCCGGCACCGGCGACATCCTGGTGTGGCTGGACGCCGACGCCGTCGTGGGCCGGGAGTTCATCGAGGCCCAGGCCCGCTGGCACCACGTCCACGCCGAGGCCGTCACCCTGGGGCGGGTCGCCTTCGCCGACTCCGCCCCCGACAGCCCCGCCGAACTGCTGGCCCAGGTGCGCGCCGGGACCCTGCACCAGGAGATGGCCCCGGGGCGCCGCCACGAGTGGATCGAACGCGTCCTGGCCGACAGCGACGAGCTGCGCGACGCCGACCACCTCGGCTTCCACGCCTACCTCGGGTCGGCCGCGGCGGTGCGGCGCAGCCTGTACGAGGCCGCCGGCGGCGTGGACCCCGACCTGGACCTGGGCCAGGACACCGAGTTCGGCTACCGGCTGTGGCAGGCGGGCGCGGTCCTGATCCCCGAGCCCGCCGCCACCGCCTGGCACGTGGGCCCGGCGGGCACCGCCCGCACCCGGCTGCCGTCCCAGCGGTTCCGCACCGAGGTGCTGGCCGAGCTGATGCCCCACCCGCACGCCTACCGCGAACGCGTCCCCGCCCACCGGCGGCGCGTCCCGCTGGTGCACGCCGTCGTCGACGTGTCCGGGGCGTCCTACGACCTGGTCCGCGGGTGTGTGGACCGGCTGCTGGACAGCGCCGAGACCGACCTGGCGATCACCCTGGTCGCCGACTGGGAGGGCGCGGAAGCCGCCCCCGGAGCACCGGCCGGACCGCACCTGGACCTGCGCCTGGTCCAGGCCAACTACCTGCGCGAGCCCAGGATCTCCTTCGCCTCCCGGGCGCCGCGCACCGGCTTCCCCTCGCCGTTCCTGCTCCAGGTCCCGGTGGCCTGGGGGCTGGGGCAGGTCGCCCTGTCGCGGCTGCTCGCCGGGGCCGAGCGCTCCCGGGCCGGGCTCACCGAGCTGTACCCGGCGGCCTCGCCGACCCGGGACGCGGGGGTGCGGCTGTGGCGGACCCGCGCCCTGGCCCGGGCCGTGCGGGTGGGCGGGGACGGCGAGGACCTGGGGGACGTGGTGGCCGAGCTGCACGGCCGCTACCGCATCCACGCCGGGGAGGACACCCTCACCGACCTGTCGCTGTACCGGTCGGTGCCGCCGCCCCCGCGTCCCGCACCCCGGCTCGAACAGGCGCGGGAGCGGAGGCCGGCCGGCACCGGGGGCGTCAGAGCCCCCCGGGAGGGGACCCGGGACGGGAGGGCGGAGCGGGAGGGTGCCGCCGGCGCCCGCTGGCGCGACCGGCTGTCCGCGCTGGCACGGCACTGGAGACGCGGCTGAGGGGCGGTCCGTCGGGGCCGGCCGCGGCCGGGCAGATGGGGGAAGACACCGGCCCGAAGGCGGCCGGGCCCCTTCGAGAGCGCACGCCGACCACGTTCTCGTCACCGGTCGCGACAGTGCCGGTACCCAAGGTACCCGATGCGGTGCGCCGGACGGGCGCGCCGCATGGCGGCGCGCCCGGACCGGCCCCGTGTCAGGAGACCTGGTCGATGGACGCCAGCACCCGCTCGCGCAGGGAGTCGTTGATCGGCGTGGACCCCGTCTCCTCCGAGACGGCCTCCTGGCCCTCCGGGCTGACGACGTAGCGCAGGAACGCCTTCACCCGCTCGGCCTCGCCGTCGTCGGGGTAGTCCAGGCACACGGCCTCGTAGCTCACCAGCACCAGCGGGTAGGAGCCCTCGGCGGTGGTCCCGTAGTCCAGGTCCAGCGCCAGGTCGTACTCGCCGTTGGTCTCCTCGCTGCGCGGGGAGTCGGCCACGACCTGCGCGGCGGCCTCGGGGGAGATCTCCACGAAGGAGTCGCCCACGCCCACCGCCACGGTGGACATGCCGTGCACGTGGGACATCTCCACGTAGCCGACGGAGCCCTCGGCGCGCTTGACGGTGTCGGCGATGCCGCTGTTGCCCTGCGCCGACTCGCGCGGGGTGATCGGCCACTGCCCGTCGGCCCCGTGCGGCCAGGCGTCGGGGGCGGCCTTCTCCAGGTACCGGGTGAAGTTCTCGGTGGTGCCCGAGTCGTCGGCGCGGTTGACCGGGGTGATCTCCAGGTCCGGCAGGTCCACGTCGGGGTTGTCCGCGGCGATCTCCGGGTCGTCCCAGCGGGTGATCTTCTGGTCGAAGATCTTCGCCAGGGTGGCCGGGCGCAGGTTGAGCGAGTCCACGCCCTCCAGGTTGAACACCACCGCGATCGCCACCGTGTAGGCGGGCAGGTTGATGGTGTCCGAGCCGCCGCAGCGCTCCATGGCGTCGGCGTTCTCCTCCGGGTCCACCGCGGCGTCGGTGCCCGCGAAGACCACCGCGCCGTCGATGAACTGGTTGCGGCCGCCGCCCGAACCGATGGAGTCGTAGTAGACGCGCGCGCCCTCGCACGCCGACTGGTAACCGGCGATCCAGGTCGTCATCGCGTTCTCCTGGGCGCTGGACCCGGCCCCGGACAGGCTGCCGGAGAAGCACTCCAGGTCGTCGGGGACGGCCGGCGGAGCGGCGTCGCGCACGGCGTCGTCGCTGCCGCAGGCGGTGGTCGCCAGCAGCAGCCCCGCGAGGGCGGCGCCGGCCGCGGCGTGGGTCCGGGAGCGCTTGTTGGACGGGAGCACGACTTGCTTCTCACCCTTTCATCGGTGTCGGTGACCCCCATGGCGTGCACCGACGCGTCGCCCGTCGTGGGCGCGTTGTGGCAGGTGTACGGAACACCGCCGAAGAATTCAACCATGGCGGCCGTGCCGCCGTGCACCGCCCCCGGCGGGCCGCGGGGCCTCGGCGGGGGCGTGCATGACACGCGCGGGAGCTGGGCACGGGTAGGGGCGTGATGAGCACGCACCGCACCCCGACCGTCCCCGTGACGTCAACCTACCGCCTGCAACTGCGTCCGGAGTTCACCCTGGTCGACGCCGCCGCGGTGGTGGACCGGCTGGCGCGCACCGCCGCGGGCGCCCTGTACCTGTCGCCGATCCTGCAGGCCGCGCCCGGCTCCGCGCACGGCTACGACGTGGTCGATCCCACACGCGTCTCCGCCGAGCTGGGCGGGGAGGAGGCGTTCGCGGCCCTGGCCGCCAAGGCGCACGAGGCCGGGATGGCGGTGGTGGTGGACATCGTCCCCAACCACATGTCGGTGGCCCGCGCCGACGCCAACCCCTGGTGGTGGGACGTGCTGGAGCGGGGCCGCGGGTCGGCGTACGCGCGCTGCTTCGACATCGACTTCGCCGCCGGGCCGATCCTCATCCCCGTGCTGGCCGACGACGGCGACGGCGGCCGGGCCGCGCTGGCGGACCTGCGCGTCGTCGACGGCTGCCTCGCCTACCACGACAAGCGCTACCCCCTGGCCCGGGACACCTACACCCCCGGGGAGGACCCGGCGGCCGTCCACGACCGGCAGCACTACCGGCTGGTGTCCTGGCGGCGCGGCGACTCCGAGCTCACCTACCGGCGGTTCTTCGACGTCAGCGACCTGGCCGCGGTGCGGGTGGAGGACCCCGGCGTGTTCGACGCCGTGCACGCCGAGATCCTGCGCCAGGCCGACCTGGGCCGCATCGACGGCCTGCGCGTGGACCACGTGGACGGGCTCACCGACCCCGGCGGCTACCTGCGCACCCTGGCCGCCCGCTTCCCCGGCTGGATCGTGGTGGAGAAGATCCTCGCACCCGGCGAGGACCTGCCCCGGTCCTGGCCGGTGGCGGGCACCACCGGCTACGACGCGCTGCGGGTGGCCTGCGGGGTGTTCGTCTCCCCCTCCGGGGAGGGCGACCTCACCACCCTGGCCGCCGACCACGGGGTGGAGGTGGACACGGCCGCGGCCGACGCCCGCGCCCGCCACGCCGCCGCCACCGACCTGCTCGCCGCAGAGGTGCGCCGCATCGCCGCCCTGGTGCCGCCCCGGCCGCCGCGGGACGGCGGCGCCCCGGACGCGGTGGCCCGGGAGCGGCGCGCCGACGCCGTGGTGGAGCTGCTGTGCGCGTTCGACGTGTACCGCTCCTACCTGCCCGAGGGGGAGGACGCCTGGGCGCGGGCGGTGGAGACCGCCGTCCGCCGCCGCCCCGACCTGGAACCGCACCTGGAGGTGATCGACGACCGGGTGCGCGCCGACCCGCGCGGCGAGCTCGCCCGGCGCATCCAGCAGACCAGCGGCATGGTCGTGGCCATGGGCACCGAGAACACCGCGTTCTACCGGACCACCCGGTTCGCCGCCCTGAACGAGGTGGGCGGCGACCCGGCCGACTTCGCCGTCACCCCCGGGGAGTTCCACACCGACGCCGCCCGCCGGGAGGCCGGCGCCCCGCACACCATGACGGCGCTGTCCACCCACGACACCAAGCGGTCGGAGGACGTGCGCGCCCGCCTGGCGGCACTGGCGGAGGTGTCGGAGGGCTTCACCGGCGCGGTGCGCCGCTGGACCGGCCGGTGCGCCCTGCCCGAGCCGTCGCTGAACCTGCTGGGCTGGCAGACCCTGGTGGGGGCCTGGCCCATCGACGCCGACCGGCTCGCCGAATACCTGCTCAAGGCCGCCCGGGAGGCAAGGCTGGGCACCTCCTGGACCGCCCCCGACCACGACTTCGAGGACCGGGTCCGCGCCTGGCCCGACCGGGTCCTGGACGACCGGGTCCTGCTGGGCGAGGTGCTGTCGGTGGTGGAGTCGGTGCGCGCCGCCGGGTGGTCCAACGCCCTGGGCCAGAAGGCCGCGCAGCTGCTCGGCCCCGGCGTGCCCGACGTCTACCAGGGCACCGAGCTGTGGGACCTGTCCCTGGTGGACCCCGACAACCGCCGCCCCGTGGACCACGCGCTGCGCGAGAGGCTGCTGGCCCGCCTGGAGGAGGGGTGGCTGCCCCCGGTGGACGAGACCGGCGCGGCCAAACTCCACCTGGTGCGCACCTGCCTGCGCGCCCGCCGGGACCTGGAGCCGCGCGGGTACCTGCCGCTGGAGGCCTGCGGCCCGGCGGCCCGGCACGCCCTGGGGTTCGCCCGCACCTCGCGCGGCGCCTCCCGCCCGGACCTGGCCCTGGCGGCGACCCGGCTGCCGCTCACCCTGGCCGACGCCGGGGGCTGGGCCGACACGGTGCTGCCACTGCCCTCGGGACCCGGGGTGTGGCGCGACCTGCTGACCGGCCGCGAGTTCGCCCCCACCGGCCCCGACGGGCTCACCGCGCCCCTGCTGGCGGAGCTGCTGGACCGCTACCCGGTGGCGGTGCTGCACCGCTCCTGAGCGGGCCCGCGGCGGGGCGCCGGTAGGCTGGCGTCGATCATGACGAGCACGAACACCTCCGGCGGCCCGAGGCCGCGCATGCCCCGGACCGCGTTCTCCGCCCTGGCCTGCCCGGCCTGCGGCACGGACCTGGCCGCCACCGGGCGGGGGGTGGAGTGCCGGGCCGGGCACGTGTTCAACGTGGCCCGCGAGGGCTACGTCAGCCTGCTCACCGGCGCCACCCCGCCCGGCACGGGCGACGACAGGGCGATGGTCGCCGACCGGGTCCGGTTCCAGCAGGCCGGGCACTACGCGCCCATCGGCGCGGCGCTGGCCCGCACGGTGGCCCGCGAGGCGGCCGACGCCCCGTTCGCCGTGGACGTGGGCGGCGGCACCGGCCACTACCTGGCGCACGTGCTGGAGGAGGTCCCCGGCGCCACCGGGCTGACGGTGGACGTGTCCAAGTTCGCCGCCCGCCGCGCCGCCAGGGCCCACCCGCGGGCCGGGGCGGTCACCGCCGACGCCTGGCGGGGCCTGCCGCTGCGTGACGCCACCGCCGACGTCCTGCTCAACGTGTTCGCCCCGCGCAACGCCGCGGAGTTCGCCCGGGTCCTGGCGCCGGGCGGGGTCCTGGTGGTGGTCGTGCCCGACGCCGACCACCTCGCCGAGCTGCGGGCCCCGCTGGGGCTGCTCGCGGTGGACCCGCGCAAGGACGAGCGCCTGGAGAGGGGCCTGCACGGGCACTTCGCGCCCGCCGGGACCGAGCCTCTCCGGTTCACCATGGACCTGGCCCGCGAGGACGTCGCCACCGTCGTGGGCATGGGCCCCAGCGCCCGCCACCTCGACCCCGCCGACCTGGCCGCGCGCGTCGCCGCCCTGCCCGAGCCGGCCGCGGTGACCGCGTCGGTGCGCCTGCACCTGTACCGGCCGCGCTGAACCCGTGTGTCGCGCGGGTGGTCGCGCCCCGCCTCGGGTAGACACCTGCCTGTGAGCGAATCGGAGATCTTGACCAGCGGGTCCCCCACACCGGGACTGGGCGTGGACGGCGACTTCGCGGTGTGGGCGCCGCACCGGGACCGGGTCCGGCTGCGTCTGGGGGCGGCCCGGGACCCCGCGCCCCCGGTGGTGGACATGGAGCGCGGCCCCGACGGGTGGTGGCGCGCCCAGGTCGACGAGGCCGGGCCCGGCACCGACTACGCCTACCTCCTGGACGAGGACCCCCTCCCACTGCCCGACCCGCGTTCCCTGCACCAGCCCGACGGGGTGCACGCCCCCAGCCGGGTGTACGACCACGGGGCGTTCGCCTGGGAGACCGAGTGGACCGGGCGGCCCCTGGCGGGCGCGGTGGTCTATGAGATGCACGTGGGCACCTTCACCCCCGAGGGCACCCTCAAGTCGGCGATCGACCGGCTGGACCACCTGGTCGACCTGGGGGTCACCCATGTGGAGGTGATGCCGGTCAACGCGTTCGACGGCACCCACGGCTGGGGCTACGACGGGGTGCTCTGGTACGCGGTGCACGAACCCTACGGCGGGCCCGACGCCCTCAAGGAGTTCGTGGACGCCTGCCACGGGCGGGGGCTGGCCGTGCTGCTGGACGTGGTCCACAACCACCTGGGGCCCTCGGGCGCCTACCTGCCCCGGTTCGGCCCCTACTTCTCCGGGGAGAACGCCTGGGGGCCCTCCCTCAACCTCGACGGCCCCGACTCCGACCCGGTGCGCCGCCACATCGTCGACAACGCCCTGGGGTGGCTGCGCCACTACCGCCTGGACGGGCTGCGGCTAGACGCCGTGCACGCCCTGCGCGACGACCGGGCGGTGCCGATCCTGGAGGAGCTGTCCGCGGAGGTGGAGGCCCTGGCCACCGGGCTGGGGCGGCCGCTGTCGCTGATCGCCGAGTCCGACCGCAACGACCCGCGCACGGTACTGCCGCGGGAGGCGGGAGGGGTCGGGATGACCGCCCAGTGGTCCGACGACCTGCACCACGCGCTGCACGTGGCGCTCACCGGCGAGACCCACGGCTACTACGCCGACTTCGCCGGGCCCGAGGTGCTTCCCGCCGTGCTGACCCGGGTGTTCCGGCACGCCGGGACGCACTCGTCGTTCCGCGGCCGCACCCACGGGCGGCCGGTGGACACCGCGCGCGTGCCCGGGCACCGGTTCCTGGGGTACCTGTCCACGCACGACCAGATCGGCAACCGGGCCCGCGGCGACCGCATGGGCGAGCACGTGTCCCCGGGGTTGCTGGTGTGCGGGGCGGCGCTGCTGCTGTGCTCGCCGTACACGCCGATGATCTTCATGGGGGAGGAGTGGGCGGCCACCACCCCCTGGCCGTTCTTCGCGTCCTTCACCGACCCCGACCTGGTGGAGGGGGTGCGCAGCGGGCGGCGGCGGGAGTTCGCCGCCCTGGGGTGGGACGCTTCGGAGATCCCCGACCCCATGGACCCGGCCACCCGGGACGGGGCGGTGCTGGACTGGTCCCAGCCCGGCCGGGAACCGCACGCGCCCGTCCTCGCGGCCTACCGCGCGCTCATCGCGCTGCGCCGGGCCGAGCCGGAGCTGGCCGACCCGCGGCTGGACCGGTTCGCGGTGACGGCCTCCGAGGACGGGCGGTGCCTGGTGCTGGTGCGCGGAACGCTGCGGGTGGTGTGCAACCTGGGAGGGGAGGCCGCCGTGGCGGAACTGGACGCCGTCCCGCACGAGCTGCTGCTGGCCAACGGGGTGCCGGAGGTGGACGGGCGGCGGGTGCGGGTGCCGGGTGAGTGCTTCGCGGTCCTGCGGCTGTGAGGCCTCAGGCGGGGGTGCCGGTGAACTCCAGGCGCCGGCCGTAGTGCTCCACCGCGATGACGATCTCCCCGGCGTCCTCCGGAACGGCGCACTCCATCGCGAAGGAGTGGGTGCCCTCGTCGGCCTCTCCGGGCGGGTCGTCGCTGCGGGAGGCGCCTCTGTGCCCGCCTGACTCGCACACGGCGGCCAGGTCGCCCAGGCCCAGGGTCCGGCCCACCCGGGGGACCTCCACGGTGAGGGTGAAGGCCACCTCCCCCGGCCGGGAAGAGGTGACCTCGTCGACGGTGTACCGCACGTCGGCGCTGCGGCCGGGAAAGAACTCCGACCCGTAGGCGCCGACGGGCACGGAGATCTCGGCGGATTCACCGAAGGAGACGTGCCGGTCCCCCGCTCCGGCGCAGCCGGCCGCGAGGGGGAGCAGGAGGAGTGCGAGGGGGGCGGTACGTCTCATGGGTGCGACCCTACCGCCCCCCTCCGGGCGTCAGCGGCCCAGGTGTCCGAACACCGTCACCCACTGGTCGGGGGAGACGAACCCGACGGGCGCGTCGCCGGGAACCCGCGCGGCCGCCAGCGCCCGGTCGACCCGCCGGGCGGGGTGGGCGCGGCGCAGCGACGCCCGCAGTGATCCGCCCACGCCGGAGAAGCCGAGTTCCACCAGGGCCCGGTAGTCCCCGGCGTCGGCCGGGTCGAGCAGCGGGGCGGTCCGGCGGCGCAGCAGCAGCACCCCGGCGTCCACCCGCGGTACGGGGTGGAAGCGGTGGCGGGGGATGCGGCCCGCCGACTCCCACGACCAGGTCGGCCACGTCCGCACGGTGAGCCTGCTCCAGCGGCCGTGGCCGCCGGTGCGCTTGGCCGCGTACTCCCACTGGGTGATGAGGGTGGCCCCGGTCAGGGCGGGCGCCGACAGGCACCAGCGCACGATGTCGGAGGTGCGGGAGTAGGGGATGTTGCCGACCACGGCGAACGGCTCGCGCGGGGGCCGTACCCGGGTGAAGTCGGCGCACACCACCCGCACGTCCGGGTGGCGGCGGGAGAGGCGGGCGGCGAGGCGGGGGTCGATCTCGTAGGCGGTCAGCCGCCCCGCGGCCGGGGCCAGGAAGCGGGTGAGCGCCCCGTCGCCGGGGCCCACCTCCAGGGTCGGCCCGTCGGGGTCCACCCCAGCCAGGCGCACCACGCGGCGGGCGGTGGAGGGGTCGGTGAGGAAGTTCTGGGACAGGCGCCGGCGGTCGTTCCCCGGGCGCGGGTGTGCGGTGCGTACCACGAAAGGTCCTTTTCGGCCGCCCGGGAGGGCGGCGTCGGGGGACGGGTGGCACGCCGGGGAAGCGGCCCGAGGGCACGCGTGGAGAAGGAGGCCGGGCGACCCGTCCCCGAAGAATCAGGGACACGATCGGGCCCGGACCGGGGCGCCGTCAGAAGAGGAGCGGACCCCCTGGCACCGCCGACATCGCACCGGGGAAGGTACGGGAACGGCGGTGCTCTCGGAGGGGTCCGGTCACCGGCCCGGGCCGCAGGGGCGGGGCCGGAGTTCGAGGTCGTGGGCGCGCACGGACCGGGCCTGGGCACGGTCGGTCACACCGAAGAAGGCCGACATGGCTTCACCGTAGAGGGGCGGACGCCGGTCGGGCAACGCATTTTTTAATGGCTCGCGGCCGGCGGCCGGGGCCGGTGATACTCGGGGTCATGCTCGACTTCTCCGCCTACGACACCCGCAACTACCGCACCGTCGACGTCGCCACCGGCTACGACGGCTGGTCGGCCACCTACGAGGACTCGGTACTGGACGCCATGGACCTGGGGCTGCTGGAGCGCCTGCCCCAGCCCGACTGGCCGGAGGTGGGCCGCGTCGCGGACCTGGGCTGCGGCACCGGGCGCACCGCCGCCTGGCTGCGCGGCAGGGGGGTGGCGGGCGGCATCGACGGGGTGGACCTGAGCCCGGGCATGCTCGCACTGGCCCGGAAGCGCGGCGCCCACACCACCCTGGCCGAGGGGGACGTGCGCGACACGGGGCTGGCGGGCGGAGCCTACGATCTGGTGGTGTCCTCGCTCATCGACGAGCACCTGCCCGACCTGGCGCCCTTCTACGCCGAGGCGCGCCGCCTGGTCCGCCCCGGCGGGCTGCTCCTGCTGGCCTCCTACCACCCGCAGTTCGCGATGGTGTCGGGGATGCCCACCCACTACACCGACGACTCGGGGGAGTCGGTGGCGATCTCCACCCACGTGCACCTCGTCAGCGAGCAGCTGCGCGCCGCCCTGGCGGCCGGGTGGACCCCGGTGGACATGGTCGAGGGGGTGGTGGACGACGCCTGGGTGGCGGCCAAGCCCAAGTGGGAGAAGTACCGGGGCCACCCGGTCTCGGCCGCCTACGCCTGGCGCGCGGTCTAGGAGAGCAGCGCGTCCAGCCACAGGGCCCGGTGGCCGGCGACGTAGTCGGCCGCCGGGCCCCAGTGGTCGGCGTGGCCCTGCGCGTACAGGTCGGCCCAGGGGGCGCGGCCGGTGCGGCCCCCCTCCACCAGCAGGTCGTACATGCCGCGCACCCGGTGGTGGACGGCGTCGGGCAGCTCCTCGCGCTGGGCGCGGTCGCACCCGTAGCCGTCCGCCAGGGCGCGCAGCCGGGCCGCGTCCGCTCGCGGGTCGCCTCCCGCGTGCAGGGGCACGAACCCGTGGGCCGCGTAGCCGAGGTCGCCCATGCGGGTGCCCGGGCCCGCACCGTCCCAGTCGATGAACACCCACCGGTCGCCGTCGCGCACCAGGTTCCACGGGGCCAGGTCGTAGTGGCAGAGGACCTCCTGGCGCGGGTCCGGGACGGCCACGTCCCACACCGCCTGCTGCGGGTGCCGGGGCCGGTGGGAGGCGGTGAGGTCGTGCAGGCGCCGGATCAGCCCGCCCAGCCGGTGCAGCTCGGCGGCGGTCAGCGGCGGGCCCTGTTCGGCCGGGGTCCCGGGGACGTACTCCAGCAGCTGGTCCCCGGTCAGGGAGCGCCCGTAGGAGCGGGGCGCCGCCTCGTAGCCGTGCCTCTCCAGGTGCCGCAGCAGGTGGACGACGGAGGGTGCCGCCCGGTGCCACTGCTTGCGGACGGTGCCGCCCACGCGCAGGACGGGACCGGAGGTGTTGCCGCCGTGCAGGACCTCGGTGCCGGGGTCGTGGTGCGGCGGGGGAGTGGTGGGTGCCATGGGCCCATCGTGGTGGAGTGAGCGCGCGGAAGGCCAGGGTTTTTCATCCGGAGGCCGCGGCCTCGGCCCGGTCCATGTCGGTGTCGCCGATGAACAGCAGCCACACCAGGACCACCGCACTCAGCACCGCCATGGTGGCGAAGACCCAGGTCAGCCCGGCGAACTGGGCGATGGCCCCGCCCGCGGCGGCGCCCAGGGGCATGGTCCCCCAGGCCAGCAGCCGGTAGCCGCTGTTGAGCCGGCCGAGCATGTGGTCGGGGGTGATGCGCTGGCGCAGCGACACCGTGGTCACGTTCCACACGGCGATGCCGAGCCCGCCGGCGAAGAACCCGGCGCCGATGAGGAAGGGGTCCGCGGTGAGGGCGGGCACCCCGACCAGGACGACGAAGGCCACCGCTGAGGCGCGCATCGACAGGGACCGGCCCAGCAGGCCGACGAGGCGTCCGGCGTTCAGGGAACCCAGGATGACGCCCAGGGCGCTGGTCGTGAGCAGGACGCCGTAGGCGGGCTCGCCCATGCCCATGGGGGAGCCCGGGCCCACCGCGTACAGCACGAACACGGCGAAGGCCGCGCTGCTCGCGAAGTTGCTGATGCCGACCATCGCGGCGAAGGCGCGCAGCAGCCGGTGCCGCCACAGGTAGGCCAGCCCTTCGACGATGTCGGACCGCATGGTGGCGGTCCGTTCGCGTTCGACCCGGAACCGGCCCCGGACCAGGAGGAGCGCCCCCACGGCGACCAGCCACAGGGCGGCCGGGACGGCCAGGGCCAGGGCCGTCCCGGCCGCCACCAGCAGGCCGCCCAGGGGCGGGCCGACGAACTGGTTCATGGCCGTCTCGGTGGCGTGCAGGCGGCCGTTGGCGCGGTCCAGCCGCCCGCGCGGGACCAGCTGGGGCAGGATCGACTGGGCCGAGGTGTCGTAGAGGGTCTCGGTGACGCCCACGCCCAGGGCGACGGCGTACAGCACCCAGATGCCGCCCAGGCCGGTGAGCAGGGACAGGGCCAGCAGGGTGGCGAGCAGGGCGCGGACGGTGTTGGCGGCGAGCATCACCCGGCGCCGGTCCAGCCGGTCGGCCAGGGCCCCCGCGGGCAGGGAGAACAGCAGCCAGGGCAGGGACAGGGCCAGGGACACGCCGGCGATGAGCATGGGCGCGTCGGTGAAGCGCAGGGCGGCCAGGGGCAGGGCGATCTTCAGGACGCCGTCGGCGAGGTTGGACAGGGACGAAGAGGTCCACAGGCTCCAGAACGGGCGCCCCAGGCCCGCGGAGCGGGGGGTGGTGGAGGTCATGGGACGATCCTGGCAGGGTGATTGAGGAAACTCAATCGATTCGATGAATCTCGATCATTGTTACGCTGTGGCCATGGCAGACGCAGAGCAGGCCGCACCGGAGCCCCCGACCCCCGGGCGCAGGCGGCGGCCCGCCACCCCGGAGGAGACCAAGGCGCTGGGCCACCCGCTGCGGGTGCGCATCCTGCGCCTGTGCCTGGACGAACTCACCAACAAGGAGCTCGCCGAGCGCCTCGGCGTCAGCCCCGGCACCGTCCTGTACCACGTGCGCCGCCTCGTCGACGTGGGCTTCCTCGTCCCCGGCACCCCCCGCACCGGCCCCAGCGGCGCCCTGGAGAAGCCCTACCGGGCCACCGGCGAGACCTGGTGGCTGGAGAGCCCGCTCCAGGAGGCCGCGCCCCCCGCCGTGCACGCCCCCGTCCAGGCCTTCCGGCGCGAGCTCGACGAGGCCGGACCCGGGTCCGTGCGCACCTTCTCCCGGTTCGCCCTGCACCTGTCCGACGAGGACCTCGCCGAACTCGACCGGCGCATCGTCGCCGTCCTGGACGAGTTCGTCGCCACCGACGACCGGCGCAGGGACCACCCCCGCTACAGCGGCATGTTCATGCTGCACCGGCCCGCCGGGGCGCGCCCGGACGGCGAACGGGGCGCCGGCGCCCCGGGCGCCGACGCCCCGTGACCGCGGGCCCCCGTCCGGTCAGCCCCCGTACCGCAGGAACAGGAACACCGCCAGGGCGATGACGAGCACCGCGACCAGCACGGCCGCCGTGATCTTGGCCGCCGAGTAGGGGCGCTCGCCCTGTACCTCGCCGGTGCACCCGTTGACGACGATCTGCCAGGTCCGGCCGCCGTGCAGGTAGGCACCCGCCCACACCGGCACCAGCAGCAGCTTGCCGGTGACCTCGGAGTAGGCGGTGTCCACCGACGTCACCCGCTGCTCGTCGCCGCCGATGTCGCGCCTGCAGTCCTGTTCGATGGTGCGGGCCATGACCTGCTTGGCCGCCTCCAGGCCCTGCTCGGGCTCCACGTCGTAGCGCAGCGCCTCGTGCCCGGCCAGGTACTCGTGTGCGTAGGGCCGCGCCTTCTCCAGCGGCCACGGCTTGAGCGCGTCCACCTTCTCCGGCGCCACCTGGGTGGTGCCGTTGACCAGCACGTCGTCGAAGGTCCGCGACACCCGGCCCCGGGCCGGGTACCAGCGGGTCTTGCGGACCTGGCGGGTCCTGGTGACCGTCTTGCCGTCCTCCTGGGCGGTGTAGGTCTCGGTCACCCAGTAGTACTCGCCGCGCTGGCCCCGGTAGTCCGACACGGTCCGGGCGTCGAAGGTCCAGTGCGGCAGGTAGGTGCTCTTGAAGCGCTCGGCCTCGTTGACCTTCTTCAGGCTGTTGGGCGCGAACCAGCGGCTGTCGGTCCACTTCGCCAGGGCGTCGTGGGCCGACCGCCGTTCCACGGTGAAGGGCAGTACCGCCTCCGGCGGGACCTGGACGTCCGCGGAGTCGTCGGTGACCAGCGGGGCGGTGCAGAACTGGCAGGTCTGCGCGAGGTGGTCGCCCTGGATGTGGGCTCCGCACCCCTGGCAGACGAACCGGTGCTCGGCCACCTGGGCGGCGGGCCTGCGGGCGAAGAGGGTCTCCACGGCGTGCTCGCGCACCTCGCGCGTGGCCTCGGGGACCTCCTCCTCGCTCCCGCAGTACGGGCAGCGCATCCGGCGCGCACCGGCGGAGTACTCCAGTCGGGCCCCGCACCCCCCGCAGGGGAACTCGCGGGGTGAGGTCGGCGGCGGTGGAACGACGGTATCGGACATGTCGGCCTTCTGGGGTCGGGGGATGGGGCTGTGCGGTCAGGCGGGAGGCATGGGCGGAGGGGTGTTCGCGAACAGCCCGGCCAGCTCCGGGACCTGTCCGGCCGCGGTCCACTGCGCCATGCCGGCCTTCCAGACCAGGGTGTCGCGGGTCAGGCGGCCGCCGCCGACCTGCTGCGACAGCGCGTTGACGTCGAAGGGGCCGGTCTGCTGCCCGTCCACGCCCACGAACCACTCGGCCTGCGGCAGCGGCGGCGGGGCCGCGGCGGGCTGCGCCTGGGGCTGCCCGGGCGCCTGCTGCGGCTGCGCCTGCGGGTTCATGTTCTGGGCCATCTGCTGGGCGGCGGCCAGTCCCAGTCCCATGCCCATGGCCTCGCCCATGCCGCTGCCCGGCGTCCTGGCGGCGTCGCCGACCGCGTTCGCCGTCTGGAACTTCGTGTACTGGTCCAGGTCGCCCAGCACCCCCATCTGGGAGCGCTTGTCCAGAGCCTTCTCCACCTCCGGCGGCAGGGTGATGCTCTCGACGTTGAAGTCCGGGACCTCCAGCCCCACCGACGCCATGTCACGGGTCAGCGCCGCGGACATGCGCTGCCCCAGGTCGTGCTGGTGGACCGCCAGGTCCAGCACCGCGACGTCGCGGGCGGCGGTGGCCAGGGCGCTGCCCAGGCGGCTGACGACCATCTGCCGCAGGTAGCCCTCCACCTCCTCGGTGCGGAACTGCGGGTCGGTGCCCACCAGCTCGGCGATGAACCGCGGCGGGTCGACCACCCGCACCGAGTAGCCGCCGTAGGCGCGCAGCCGCACCGGGCCGAACTCGGGGTCGCGCACCATCACCGGGTTCTGGGTGCCCCACTTGAAGTCGCTGAACCGGCGGGTGTTGACGAAGTACACTTCGGCCTTGAACGGCGAGTCGAAGCCGTGCTTCCACCCCTTGAGGGTGCTCAGGACGGGGATGTTGCGGGTCTCCAGCGTGTACATGCCGGGCGCGAACACGTCGGCGACGCGGCCCTCGTTGACGAACACCGCGATCTGGGATTCGCGCACGGTGAGCCGCGCGCCCATCTTGATCTCGTTGTCGTGCCGCGGAAAACGCCAGACGATGGTGTCCCGACCGTCGTCGGTCCACTCGATGATGTCGATGAATTCGCCACGGATGGCGTCGAACAGGCCCACGTGTGCCCTCCCTGAGACTTCCCTTGTCACCGGGGTCAGACGCCCCGGCGCACCGAGGGGTTCCCAGCTTAGGCTCGCCGGTCGGGCCGTCGGCGTGTGCTCGTGGAATCGTTCGCGGGAGGTGACGGGTCCGTCACCCCCGCGGGGGCTCAGGGGCGCTGGATCCGGCGCCCGGTGACGCGGCCGGGGACGACCCGCAGGACCTGGTCCCGCGGCCCCTCCGCCCAGGGCACCGGCAGCCGCCCCTGCGGGATGCGGGAGAGCTCCCCGGTGTCGCGCACCCACCGGCAGCGTCCGGTGAACAGGGCGCTCCACCCCTCACGGCGCTCGTCGTCGAAGTGGTCCACCTGGAAGGAGGCGTAGCCGCGGGCGTAGCGCATGATGGTGCCCGCCAGGCTCGTACGCAGCACGATGGTGTCGTTGAGCAGGGCGTAGTTGACCGGCAGCACGGTCGGTGCGGCGTCGCCGTCGATGGTGAAGGCGATCCTGCCGATGTCGCGGGTGGCCGCCAGGTTGAAGCAGGTCTGGCGGTCCAGGACGGTCAGGGTCGCCTCGGCCTGCCCTTCGGCGAGATCGGTGCCCATGAGCATTTCGGTGTCCTCGTCCAGTCGGCGGGTCCCGGACAGCAGGTCCTCGTCGGAAGCCCGGCCCGGCGGCACCGCCGCCTGTCCCCGTGCGGTTCCGGCACCGCTTTCTCGAACCATTGCGACCCCCCGGGATCGGTTCCCCCGTTTTTCTCGGTCTCCGCCATTGTCCCTGCTCAGGGTGCAGGCCGTGGTGTCCTACAGTCCCCGGGACGATGGCGGAGGTCCCTTTCCGGCGCCTACCCCGGAGGCCCTATGTCCCAAACAAAAAGGGACGTTGGACCCATAAAGCGACAATGGCCGCTGTCTAGGCTGGGACAACGGGACCTGTGGCACCGTCGCGGCCGCCGTACGGACGGTGTGCACCCGCGGCGCGGTGCCCCACAATGGGGGCACGGCGGCCCGGGACCGGGGCGGCCCGCGAAGGAGAAGAGGTACGCACCTGATGGACGGCGACGACACGATCCGGGTGTTCCTGGTGGACGACCACGAGATCGTCCGCCGGGGCGTGGGCTCCCTGCTGGACGGCGAGGAGGGCATCGAGGTGGTCGGCGAGGCCGGCACCGCCGCCCAGGCGCTGGCCCGGGTGCCCGCCCTGTCCCCCGACGTGGTGGTGCTCGACGTGCGCCTGCCCGACGGTGACGGGGTCACCGTCTGCCGGGAGATCCGCTCCATGCTCCCCGGCACGCGCATCCTCATGCTCACCTCCTACTCCGACGACGAGGCCCTGTACGGCGCCGTCATGGCGGGGGCGTCGGGGTACATCCTCAAGCAGATCCACGGCACCGACCTGGTCGGCGCGGTGCGCACGGTCGCCCGGGGGCGCTCGCTGCTGGACCCCGAGTCCACCACGCGCATGCTGGAGCGGCTGCGCGAGGAGGCGGGCCGCAAGGACCCGCTGAGCGAGCTCACCGACCAGGAGCGCCGGGTGCTGGAGCTCATCGGCGAGGGCTTGACCAACCGGGAGATCGGCGCCCGCATGTACCTGGCGGAGAAGACCGTCAAGAACTACGTCTCGCGTGTGCTCGCCAAGCTCGGCATGGCCCGCCGCACCCAGGCGGCCGCCTACGCGGTCCGCCTGTCGATGGAGAACTCCTAGCCGTACGGCGGGGCGCCCCTCCGCCCGTCCGTGCGGAGGGGCGCCTCAGCCGGAGACGCGGGCCGGGACCGCCCAGCGCACCCTGGTGCCCCCGCCCGGGGCGGAGTCGATCTCCACCGACCCGCCCAGCTCCTCGGCGCGGGAGGCGATGTTGAGCAGCCCGCTGCGGTGCGCCCCCTCGGGCAGCCCCGCCCCGTCGTCGGAGACCCGCAGCACCACCCGGCCCTCGGCCACCGACACCTCCACGTCCACCGCCGTGGCGTGGGCGTGCCGGGCCGCGTTGGACAGCAGCTCGCGCAGCACCGCCACCAGGTGGGCGCCGGTGGCCTCGTCCACGGTGGTGTCCACCGGCCCCTGGGTGAGCAGCCGCGGCGCGAACCCCAGCGACTCGGTGGCCCCGTTGACCAGGTCCAGCACCTGGGAGCGCAGCCAGGAGGAGTCCTCGCCCGAGCTCTGCAGGGCGAAGATCGTCGAGCGGATCTGCCGGATGGTGTCGTCCAGGTCGGTCACCGCGTTCTGCACCCGCTGGGCCGAGGCCCCGTCGTCGATCCGGCGGACCGTGCCCATGAGCGTGATCGCGGTGGCGTACAGCCGCTGGATGACGGTGTCGTGCAGGTCGCGGGCGATGCGGTCGCGGTCCTCCAGGACGCTCAGCCGCTCGGAGTCCAGCCGCGCCTCCGCCAGCTCCAGGGCCACCGCCGCCTGGTCGGCGAAGGAGGCCAGCATGCCCATCCACGCCGTCGGGAACTCCTCCCGGCCCGTGCCGCGCGCCAGCAGCAGCACCCCGCGGGCCCCGTCCGGCGGCCCGAACGGCAGTACCAGGATCGGTCCCAGCCCCAGCCTGGCCAGGAACTCCATGTCCGGGTCGCAGTGCTCGGAGATGTCGGTGCAGATGGGGTGACCGCTGAGGTAGACCCGTCCCAGCAGGGTGTCCTGGGCGCAGGTGAGCGTTGCGCCCCGTACGCCGGCCGCCAGTGAGGCGCCGCGGCGGGAGCGCGCCGCCCCCTCCGGGGAGCCGTCGTCCTCCGGGGCGTCCCACACCCGCACCGTGAGGGTGGCGGCCTCCTCGCCCGGCATGGCGATGACGGAGATGTCGGCCTGCGCCATCATCCTCGCCCGCCGGGCCACCAGGCGCAGCACCTCCTCGGGCGGGGCGCCCGACAGCAGCCGGGTGGTGATCTGCCCGGAGGCGTCCAGCCAGGTCTCCCGGCTCTGGGTCTGGGAGAACAGCTGGGCGTTCTCGATGGCGGTGCCCGCGGCCGTGGCCAGCGCGCGCAGCAGCAGCTCGTCGTCGCCGGTGAAGTGTCCGCCGTCGCGCTTGTCGGTCATGTACAGGTTGCCGAACACCTGGTCGCGGATGCGGATGGGCACGCCCAGGAAGGTCCGCATGGTCGGATGCCCCTCGGGGAAGCCCACGGACTCGGGGTGGTCGGAGACGTCGTTCAGGCGCAGGGGTTCGGGCTTCTTGATGAGCAGGCCCAGAATGCCCTCGCCCCGCGGCCAGTGGTCGATGCAGGAGATCTCGTCCGCGCTCAGCCCCACCGGGATGAACCGGCTCATCTCCCCGTCGGGGCCGATCACGCCGAGGGCGCCGTAGCGGGCGTTGACCAGGCTGGCCGCGGTCTCGGTGATGCGCAGCAGGAGGGGGTCGAGCTCCAGGCCCTCGCCGATGGAGACGACCGCCTCCAGCAGGGTCCGGATGCGCTCCTGGATCGTGGAGATCTCGCTGAGCCGGGACCGCACCTCGTCGAGCAGGTCGTCCAGCCGGACGGAGGGCAGGGAGAGCCGCTCCTGGCCGGGGGCGGCGCTTCCAGCGTCACTCATGGTCGCCCTTCTCACTGTTCCTCCGAGGGTTCGCCTCGAGTCTAGGGGGGCCTTTCCACCACCCGTATCGGGTATGCGGAATCGCCGGAGCCCCGGACGCATCCCCCGAGGCCACAGCGCTTCCGAGGCGCGCGCACCCCGGGAGAACAAGGATCGGGCCATTCTCGGCGGAAGGTACGGGACTTTCTCCTCTTGCCCTGTCGCTTTCTTTCCGGAAAAGCCGCGGAGCGCGCTTTTCCCCTCACCAGGGCGACATCTCCTCCGGCCACCCCCGGACCACCGCGGACCCCTCTCCCAGCAGGTCCGCCCCGATCACCCTGCGCCCCTGGCGGACGTGCACGACGAGGTCGCGCGCCCCCGCCAACGATGTCAGGTCCAGGGTGCCCGGGTGGTCCAGACAGAGGATCTCCAGACCGGGGATCTCCCGGACCCAGGACAGGTCGTGGCTCCGGCCGTCCCGGAACATCTCCAGGAACAGCAGGCGCAGACCGGTCAGCCGGGTGATGTGGTCGATGTTGCCCCAGGCGGTGTGCGGAGCCAGTCGCAGCCGGGACAGCCGGGGCAGCGCCGTCAGCGGGGCCAGGTCCAGGACCTCCGCCGGATGCGACGCCCGGTGGCTGAACTGGACGAGCGTCCCGGCCTGGCTCTCGATGCCCTTCAAGGACCGGAGGTTGCGGCAGACCGTGACCCGCAGCCTGGTGAGCCTGCCGGGGATGTCCTCCAGGGAGGAGAGGTCCTCGGTTCCCAGGCTCATGTAGGCGAGCCGTTCCACGGTGGGCGCCAGCAGCGCGCCGAGGCGGAGGCGGGGCAGGGAGCCGGTGAACTCCACCGAGGCCAGCCGGGGGAACTCCCGCAGCGCCTCCAGGTCCTCGGTCCGGTCGGCGTGGCTCAGCGCCAGCCGCTCCAGCGGAGTCCTGAGCAGCGGGGCCACCGAGGCCGCGTACGCGTTGGCGTAGACCTCGAACCCGGTCAGCCCCTCGAGGCCGCCCACCGGATCCAGATCGATGCCGTGCCAGGCGTGGCCCTCGCGGTTGCGCAGGTGCACCCGGTGCACCTGCGGCACGAGGGCGAGGCCGTCCAGGGTGTCCCCGGTCCGGCCCTCCACCGACAGCCGTGGAGCGCCCGGCATGTGCCGGGACGCCAGGTCGATGCGTTCGGCCGGGACGGGGATGTAGTACTCCGGGTACCGGGCCGCGGCCCGGGGCAGGAAGACCTCGGCGAGCTCGTCGTCCTGGTCCGCCCACCAGACCCGCTGGGCCGCCAGGAAGACCTGGTGCGCGGGATTGTCCAGCGCCCGGTCGATGAGCGCCGCGCTCCCGCGGCCGCCGATCGCCCCGGCGGCCTCGATGGTCCACCGGGCCTCGCGGGCGTTGGCCGGCGGGGCGGCGGCCAGCAGGGGCAGCGCGGCCTCACCGACCAGGGACAGGGCCCTGACATGGGTGGCGTTCCGCGGCGGCAGCAGTCCGCGCACCCGGGTGTGGATCTCCTCCCGCAGCTCCTCCGACAGCCGCGGCGAGGTCTCCAGGCAGGCGAAGGCCACCAGCAGCAATCGGTCCCGGTTGCGCCTCTCCCTGTCGGAGCGGGTCAGCAGCCCCCGGACCAGTTCCTCCCGCTGGGCCGGGGCGGCGTGCCCGGCCGCCATGACCACCGTCTCGTGCCACTGGTCGTCGTGGGCGTTGCGCACCAGTAGCGGCAGGCTGTCGTCCTCCACCAGCGCCTTGGCCGCCAGGTACTCCTCGAAGGTGCGGTGCAGGAAGCTCACCCGGTCCACCGCCGGCGTCTGCAACAGGCCGCTGCGCACCAGCAGGTGGTCGAACACCCGCTCCGGCGGGTACTCCACCCGGTGCATCGTCGCCAACGCCCGCCCGGTCCGGCGGCGCGCGGTGTCGACGGGGGCGTCGGAGGCCCCGTTGATCACCAGCCACTTGGCCAGCTCTTGGAGCAGCAGCACCATCTCGCTCCGGGACAGGTCCACCCCGTGGTCGATCCCGCGCTGGAGGTCGCGGTCCTTGAGCAGCATGGACAGGGCCGCCTCGTACACCTCCATCCGGTCCCGGGGCAGCGCCGTGTGCCGGTCGCGGTACAGGGCGCACAGCAGCGCGCAGAGCAGCGGTGTGGCGGCCAGCGCCAGCAGGTGCCGCTGCCCGGTGAGCTTGCGGCCCAGCTCCCCCTCGTACCGGGTCAGGCGCTCGCGCTCGCCGGCGTCGACCGTCTCGCTGCGCACCGCCTCGTGCCAGTGGTGGACGAACGCGCGCACGTCCTGCTCGCCCAGCGGCTGGAGCTCGGCGCCGACGAACCCCTCGCCGTCCAGCCAGGACCCGGCCGCGGCGCCCGGACGGGTGGTGACCACGTACCGGCTGTCGGGGAAGTCCGCCACCAGTTCACGGAGCCAGCGGCGGGCGGACTCGCGCCGGTCGGGCGGGAGCTCGTCCACCCCGTCCACCAGGACGACCCCCCGGCCCTGCGCCAGCACCCGGCCGACCCACCCGTCGGGGGCCCGGTCGGCCAGGTGGCGGCCGGTGTGCGCGACGAAGTCCGCGGGTTCGGGCAGGTCCCGGCCCACGTACTGGCGGAGCGGGACCAGGAAGGGCACCAGGCCGTTCCAGGAGTCCATCTCCTCCGGGAAGTCGCCCCGGCTGGCCCGTACGCCGATCCACCGCAGCAGGGTGGTCTTGCCGCTGCCCGCCGGGCCGCGCAGGAAGACCCGCGCACAGGTGCCCAGGGCCCGTTCGACGCGGTCCTCGTCGGGGTCGTGGAGGAACCCCGACTCGTCCGGGTCCCACCGCTCCCGGGACACCCGCAGGCTGAGGTAGGCCAGGGTCAGCGGGTACCTGCGCGTGCCCGCGTCCGTGCCGAACAGCTCCAGCACGTCCCAGCGCTCGGCGGCCTTGCGCCGGTACGCCGTCACGAACGCCGCCTCCGCCGCGGCCTCGCCGTCCTCGTCCCCGCCCTCGACCCGGCGGGGCAGCCGGTCCAGCACCTCCTCCAGCCGCCGCAGGATGAGGCCCTCGCGCCGCAGCAGCTCGGTGAACGCCCCCGCCTGGAACCGGGGCAGCGTCGTCAGCGTGGCCATGACGTACGCGCACGCCTCCGGCAGCAGCCGGTCGTACAGCGCCCTCCCGGCCGCGCCCAGGTCCCGGGCGGCGCCCGGAGACCTCCCGCGCACGTACCGCTCCAGGTACAGCGGGTCCAGGTCCTGCTCGAACAGCACCCGGTCGGTCAGCCCGGCGCGCTCGAAGGAGTCGGCCACCGCCAGCACCGCCGCCTCGCGCTCGTTGTCGGCCAGCCCGCGGAACTCGTGCTCCATCTGCTCCAGGATCCGGTCGGCGACCGCCTCCTCGATCTCCCCGAACCTGCGCTCCAGGCGTCTCTGCTCGCGCCGGTCGGTGACCCGGGCCTGCACCAGGTCCACCACCGTCGTGGCGGCGCTGTTGACGATCGGGTCGCCGAGCCAGATTCCGCAGGCGGCCTTGACCACGGCCACGCCGAGTTTGAGGGCGGCGTCGTACACGTGACTCCCAGGGGGTCGGGGGGCGGACCGCCGCGGCGTACCGCCGCGACATCCCTTTCAGGGTAGGCCGGTCCGGCCCGCCCCGGCGGGTCGTCCACAGGCCCGATCCGCCCTCTTCCCGGGCCGTTTCGTCCGGTCCGCGTGCGCGGAGCGGCGCCGTCGGGTAGGGCTGGGGGGAGCCGCCCCACCGACCCCGAGGAGACCTCCTTGCCCGAGACCGAATCCGGAGCCGTCCTTTTCGACCTGTTCGGCGTGATCGCCCGCCACCAGTCCGAGGAGGGAAAGCAGCGCCTGGTCGCGACCATGGACACCGCCGACCCCGCCGCGTTCTGGAGGGCCTACTGGGACCTGCGCCTGTCCTACGACCGCGGTGACCTGGACGGTCCCGCCTACTGGCGGGCGGTGGGGGAACGGCTGGGCCGCCCGGTCTCCCCGGCCCTGGCCGCCGAGCTGGTCGACGCCGACATCGACAGCTGGCGGGCGGTGGACCCCGACATGGTCGCCCTGGTGGAGCGCCTGGCCTCGCGGGGCCGCACCGTGGGCCTGCTGTCCAACATCCCGGCCGAGCTCGCCGACCGCTTCGAGAAGGACAACCCGTGGCTGGCCGCGTTCTCGGTGCGCGCCTTCTCCGGGCGACTGGGGCTGGCCAAGCCCGAGCCCGAGGTCTACCTGTGGTGCCTGGACCGGATGGGCGCCGCCCCGGGCGGCACCCTGTTCGTGGACGACCGCGGGGAGAACGTCGCGGCCGCCGAGGCGCTGGGCATGTCCGGGCACGTGTTCACCGGCCGGGCCGCCCTCGAGGCGCACCTGTAGAACGCGCCGGGCGCCTTTCCCCGCGGCGCGGACGGACCCCGGTCCACATGACGCGCTCCCCGGCGGAAAACCCGCCGGGGGGCGCGTCCCGTCCGTGGGTGCCGCCTGCGCCGCCCGGTTCAGCCGCGGACGGTGACCCGCACCGGGGTGTCGTCCAGGGAGTCGTTCCGGGTCTCGCGGGTCAGCAGCAGCGCGACCAGCGTGACCACGCTGACCAGCACCAGGTACCCGCCCACCCAGGCGATCCCGAAGGTGCCCGCCAGCCAGGTGGCGATGTAGGGGGCGAAGGACGCGCCCAGCAGCCCGGCCAGGTTGTAGGCGGCCGAGGCGCCGGTGTAGCGCACGTTGGTCGGGAACAGCTCGGGCAGCACCGCCGCCATCGGGCCGAAGGTCAGGCCCATCAGCGACAGGCCGATGATGAGGAAGGCCAGGACCCCGACGGTCCCCGAACCCAGCAACGGGCCCATGGCGAACCCGAACACGATGATCGCGACGGTCACCGCCACCAGGACCGGCTTGCGGCCGAACCGGTCGGACAGCAGTCCGGCGACCGGGGTGAAGATCCCGAAGAACACCACGCCCACCAGCAGGAACACCAGGAACTGGGAGCGGTCGTAGCCCAGGCCGGTCTCCGGGTCGGTGCCGAAGCCCAGGGAGAACACCGTCATCAGGTAGAAGAGCACGTACGTGGCGACCATGACCAGGGTGCCCAGGACCAGGGCCGCCCAGTTGCGGCGGAACACCTCGACGATGGGCGTGCGCACCTGTTCGCCCGCGGCCAGGACCCTGGCGAACGCGGGGGTCTCGTGCAGGCTCAGGCGCACCCACAGGCCCACGACGATGAGGATCGTCGACAGCAGGAACGGCACCCGCCAGCCCCACGCCAGGAACGTCTCCTCGCTCATGGCCCGGGTCAGGACCAGGAACACGCCGTTGGCGAGGAAGAAACCGATCGGCGCGCCCAGCTGCGGGAACGTGCCGTAGAAGCCGCGCCTGCCCCTGGGCGCGTTCTCGGTGGCCAGCAGGGCGGCGCCGCCCCACTCCCCGCCCAGCCCCAGGCCCTGGCCGAACCGGCACAGCGCCAGCAGCAGCGGGGCGGCGACGCCGACCTGGGCGTAGGTGGGCAGTACGCCGATGCCCACGGTGGCGATGCCCATGGTGAGCAGGGACGCGACCAGGGTGGCCTTGCGGCCGACGCGGTCGCCGAAGTGGCCGAACACCCAGGAGCCGATGGGGCGGGCCACGAACGCGATGGCGAAGGTGGCCAGCGACTGCAGGCGGGCGGCCGTCATGTCGCCCTCGGGGAAGAACAAAACCGGAAATACCAGGACCGCTGCGGTCGCATAGATGTAAAAGTCGTAAAACTCGACGGATGTGCCGACAAGGCTCGCCGTGAGCACCTTGCGTCGCGGGTTGGTCGGCGGGCTCACCGGCGCGGGGCTGCCGCGCTCCGGTGCGGGGTGCTGTTCGGCGACGTCCGTCATGGGACTTCTTTCCAGGTCAGGGCGATGGTCTACAAAGAGAGGATGACCGGATCGTAGACCCACCGGATATCATGTGGGACATCTATCTCAGAATATGGACACGTGGAGGGGTGTGAGTCCGCCCCCGGGGCCCGGCCGTCCCACGGGACACTCTGTACACCAGGGGGTTCGGGGCTGCCCGTGTCCCGTGTCACATTCGGGGATTGTGTGTGCGGACATGTCACGTTCGCGGGGGGCCGTTCCGTCCATGGGGCAGACGGAACACCCCACAAGGGAGGCACCCCATGGCACACGAACTCCTCGTCCTCGGCGCCGGATACGCCGGGCTCTCCGCCGCCCGCCGCGCCGCCCACCACGCCCGCCGCAGCGGCACGGGGCTGCGCGTCACCCTCGTCAACGCCACCGACACCTTCGTCGAGCGGGTCCGCCTGCACGAGGTCGCCGCCGGGCGCGGCACCGCCGTCCACCCCCTGTCCGACTCCCTGGACCCCTCCGTCGGCCTCGTCGTCGGCCGGGTGGAGTCCGTCGACGCCGACGCGCGCACCGTCGACGTCCGCACCGGGGACCGGGTCCGCACCCTGCGCTACGACACCCTCGTGTACGCCCTGGGCAGCGCCGCGGCGGTGGACGCGGTGCCCGGCGCCGCCGAGCACGCCGCCACCCTCGCCGGGCTCGACGGCGCCCGCACCCTGGCCCGCCGCATCGCCGAGGAGCGCCCCCGGACCCTCACCGTCGTCGGCGGCGGGCTGACCGGCCTGGAGGCGGCCACCGAGCTCGCCGAGGCCCACCCCGGACCGCACGTGCGCCTGGTCACCTCCGGACCCGTCGGAGCCGGGCTCTCCCCCCGGGGCCGGGCCCACGTCCTGCGCGTCCTGGACCGCATGGGTGTGGCCGTGCGCGAGCACACGCGGGTCGCCGCCGTCGAGGCCGACCACCTCAAACTGGAGGACGGGGACCTGCTGGAGAGCGACCTCACCGTGTGGAACGCCGGTTTCACGGTCTCCCCGCTGGCCGCCGACGCCGGGCTGACCGTGGACGGCGACGGGCGCGCCCTCGTCGACGGCACCCAGAGGTCGCTCTCCCACCCGGACGTGTACGTGGTGGGCGACGCGGCCCACGCCGACGCCGCGGACGGGTCGGCGCTGCGCATGTCCTGCGCGATGGGCCTGCCCATGGGGACCGCGGCCGCCGACGCCCTCGCCGCCCGGCTGGCCGGGCGCGAGCCGGACGCCACCCCGTTCGGCTACATGAACCAGTGCGTCAGCCTGGGGCGGCGCGACGGGCTCATCCAGTTCGTGCGCGCCGACGACTCCCCGGGGCGGAGCATCCTGACCGGGCGCCTCGCCGCCCGGTACAAGGAGATGATCGTGGCGTCCGCCTACGGCGGGCTCCGGGGGCCGGGGGGACAGGGGCAGGCGGCGGGCTACCTGTGGGCCGTGCGCGCGGCCGCCCGCCGCTTCCTGCGCCGGGCCGCCTGAGCCGCGGGGCCGCGGGCCTCAGCCGCCCGCGGCCTCCGCGTCACCCGCGTCATCCGCGCCGCCGCGGGGCACCGCCCCGGTGGGCACGATCCGGGTGCAGGCGTCCCGGAGGCGCTTGACCAGCTCCCCGTTGGCGCGGTCGCTGCGTTCGACCCACTCCCGGGCGGCCGCCTCGTCCCGGCCGCCCGCCAGCTGGCGGCGGAGCAGGCGCCGCTCGCGCACGGCGTCGTCGGCCTCCACGTACCAGAGCTCGGCGAACAGCGGGCGCAGCCCGCCCCAGGGCTCGGCGTCCCAGGCCAGGTAGTTGCCCTCGGTGACGATGAGCCGGGTGCCCGGTTCGATCACGTGCCGGGCCGCGACGGGCTCGTGCAGCCGCCGGTCGTAGTCGGGCACGTAGACGGGGTGGCCGGTCTCGGCGAGCAGGCGCCGCACCAGGGCCGCGTACCCGTGCGCGTCGAAGGTGTCGGGGGCGCCCTTGCGGTCCAGCCGCCCCAGCCGCTCCAGCTGGGCGTTGGACAGGTGGAACCCGTCCATGGGCAGGTAGCCGGCGGTGCCCGCGCCGGCGCGGGCGTCGACCTCGGCCACCAGCCGCCGGGCCAGGGTGGACTTGCCCGCGCCGGGGGCGCCGGTGAGGCCGAGCAGGACGCGGCCCCGGGGGCGGAGCAGGGACAGGGTGTCGTCGACGAGGGCGGCGAGGGCGTCGGGCATGGGCCGAGCCTACGCCCTGCCGGAGGGCGGGCCCCGGAGGAGGACCCCCGGGGCCCGGACGGGTCAGGGGGTGTGCCCCACGTGGGCCAGCGCCTGGCGCAGCAGCACGTCCTGGCCGTCGTTCATCTCGGCGCCCACCGAGGGGTCCGCGGCCTCCTCGGGGGTGAGCCACACCAGGTCCAGGGCGTCCTGGCGGGGCTGGCAGTCGCCCGAGACCGGCACGATGTAGGCCAGTGCCACCGCGTGCTGGCGCGGGTCGTGGAACGGCGTCACCCCCGGGGTGGGGAAGTACTCGGCGACCGTGAACGGCTGCGGCGAGGCGGGGATCCGGGGCAGCGCCACCGGGCCCAGGTCCTTCTCCAGGTGGCGCAGCAGCGCGTCGCGGACCCGCTCGTGGTACAGGACCCGGCCCGAGACCAGCGACCGGTGGAACCGGCCGTCGGGGGTCGCCCGCATCAGCAGCCCGACGCGGGTGACCTGGCCGGCCTCGTCCACCCGGACGGGGACGGCCTGCACGTACACCAGGGGCATACGGCCGCGGATGTTCTCCAGCTCCTGGGCTGAGAACCAGCCGGGTCGGGTCTCGGCGGTTTCGGTCATGGGGTGCGCGGCGCGGTCCCGCCCGGCAGGGCGGAAGGGGAACGCCGCTCCCTCCCTTCTGTGCGCTGTGCGTCGGCCCGGAGCCTCGAGGACACCAGAGTGTCCCTACCGCTTTTACCGCACCCGGGGCCGCGGGGCGCGGTGCGGGGGTGCGTCCGGGTGTGTCCGAGAGAGGGTCACGTGGCCGGCCCGGGGGCCGGACGGTGCCGTCCCCGCGGCCACATCGGCGAGATTTCAGGGGGTTTCCTCGTAAAAAGCCTCCCAGAACCTCTCTGGAGAGGTTACGATCTCGTACGCGGTTGCGTAGTGGAAAGATTACGTCCGGTGAGAGGTGGCCTCGAGTGGCACGGGATGTCCGGTTCCAGGAATGTCTCCCGCACACCGGTGTGGCGGTGGTGTCCGTGGAGGGCGAGGTCGACCTGGCCACCGTCCCCGGTCTGCGCGCGCGGTTGGCGGTGGCGACCCGGGACGAGGCCTGCGAGTGCCTGGTCGTGGACCTGGCGGGCGTCGGCTTCCTGGACGCGAGCGGGGTGGGCGCCCTGGTGGCGGCCCGGCGGGCCATGACCGCCCGGGGCGGTCGGCTGGTGCTGGCCCGGCCGCGCCCGGTGGTCTCCCGGGTCCTGGGGATCCTGGGCCTGGACCGGGTCTTCGAGATCGTTCCGGCCCCGGCGCCGGACGCGCACTGAGCACACCCGCCCCGGTGTCGGCCGGGGCGGGTGCAGCCGTTCCGCCCGGCCGGTGTCAGGCCAGTGGGAAGGGGACGCCGTGCTCCTCCAGCGGGCGCGGGCCCCGGATGCGGCGTTCGGCCGCGGCGATGGGCACGTCGTTGATGGAGGCCTCCCGGCGCCGCATCAGCCCCCGGGGGTCGAACTCCCACAGTTCGTTGCCGTAGCTGCGCCACCAGCGGCCCCGCGCGTCGTGCCACTCGTACTGGAAGCGGACGGCTATGCGGTCCTCCCCGAAGGCCCACAGCTCCTTGCGCAGGGCGTAGTCGAGCTCGCGCTCCCACTTGTCGGCCAGGAAGGCCCGGATCTCCTCCCGTCCGGTGAGGAACCGGTCGCGGTTGCGCCACACGGAGTCGGGTGTGTAGGCCAGGGACACCCTGTGGGGGTCGCGGGTGTTCCAGGCGTCCTCGGCGGCCTGCACCTTGGCGCGGGCGTCGGCCTCGGTGAAGGGCGGCAGGGGCGGACGGGTCATGGCGGTCTCCTCGCGGGGCGGCGGTCGGCGCCCGGGCGGTCCCGGGCGGGGCCCGGAGTCCAGGCTGCCGGTACGGAGCGGCCCGCCGCCATGTCCTCAAAGACAGGGTTCCCACACATTCGGACACGTCCGGCCGCTACGCTCGGGCCATGAGCGGACGCGCCATCGTGGTGATGGCCTACGACGGTGTCCGGCTGCTGGACGTGACCGCGCCCCTGGAGGTGTTCGCCACGGCCGCAGGCCAGGGCGGGTCCTACACGGTGGCCCTGTGCTCGCCGTCCGGCCTGGACGTGCGCACCTCGGCGGGTACGCGGCTGCGGGTGGACGCCGCCGCGCACGAGGTGCGCGGGGCGCACACCCTGGTCGTGCCCGGCTCCCCGGACCTGCCCCGCCGGCCCTGGCCCGAGGGGCTGATGGCGGCGGTCGAGGCGCTGGCGGGGCGCAGCGAGCGCGTGGCGTCGGTGTGCACGGGCGCGTTCGTCCTGGCCGGCGCGGGGCTGCTGGAGGGCCGCCGGGCCACCACCCACTGGCGCCACGCGGCCCTGCTCGCGCGCGCCTTCCCCGGGGTGCGGGTCGAACCGGACGCGATCTACGTCCGCGACGGCCGGGTGCTGACCTCGGCGGGGGTCAGCGCGGGACTGGACCTGTCCCTGGCGCTGGTGGAGGAGGACGAGGGGTCCGACCTGGCCCGCGAGGTCGCCCGCGACCTGGTGGTCTTCCTCCGGCGGCCGGGCGGGCAGTCGCAGTTCTCGGTCGCCGCCCGCACCCCCCGCCCGCCCCGCGACGCCCTGCGCCCGGTCCTGGACGCGGTGGCGGCCGACCCGGCGGGCGACCATTCGGCACCGGCCATGGCGGCCCGTGCGGGGATGAGCACCCGCCACCTGAGCAGGCTGTTCCGCGAACACCTGGGCGAGACGCCCGCCGCCCACGTGGAGTCGGTGCGGCTGGAGGCGGCGCGCGCCCTGCTGGAGGCCGGGGAGAGCGTGGCGGGGGCGGCCGAGCGCTCCGGGCTGGGCAGCGGCGAGTCGCTGCGCCGGGTGTTCTGGCGCCACCTGGGGCTGACCCCCTCGGCCTACCGGGACCGCTTCCGCACCGCCCGGCGCGGGGCGCGGCCCGCGGAGCCCCCGGGAGAGCACGGCGCCCCCCGGTAGGAGGCGGCCCCGGTAGGAGGCGGCCCCCGCTCCCGCACGGCGGCGGGTGCAGGGGCCGGTCCCCAGAGCCCGTCCACGGCCTCAGCCGCGCTCGCCGTCCCGCTCCAGGAACTGGGAGAGCAGCTCGGGCACCGCCAGGTCCGCCCAGGCCAGCCCCTGGCCCAGGCCCACGTCGGCGGCGGTGTACATGCCCTTGCCCGAGGCGGTGGTGGCCGACACGTGCGCCAGCCCGGCCCGGCGCTGGAACGGCGTGCGGGTGATCCGCCAGCCGATCACCGCCGACCGCTCCAGGGCCACGGTGTCGCGCACCGCCATGCCCCGGCGCACCACCAGGTAGCGCGGGTGCAGGCCGTGCCCCAGCGCCCGGTGGGAGCCGACCGCGTACCAGAACGCCACCGCGGCGAACACGGCGCCCATCAGCCACCAGCCCCAGACCGGGGCGGCCTCCACCGCGTACGTGGCCACCGGCAGCGGGTTGAGCTGCTCCTCGATCTCGTGGGCGACCTCCCACCAGGCCTCGGTGGCCAGCGAGTGCAGCCACGCCAGCGCGGCCGCGGCGGCGAAGCCCGCCAGGGAGGCCCAGACGGCGCGCACGAGCCTGCGGCGCAGCGCGGTCGGCGGGTGCGGGGTCAGCGGCAGGTCCAGCGGGGACTCGGGGGTGCGCATCAGGTCCGCGGCGAGCTCGCGGGCACGGGCCCGCGGCATCGGGGGCGACAGGCGGCTCCTGGCCTGGGTCTTCTGCTCGTCCCCGGCGGACAGGCCGGTGGCGACCGCGCGCACGTCCGCGCCGCCCGCCGCGCGCAGCACCAGGGGTTCGTGCAGGGCGACGCCGTTGAGGCGGCGCCCCTCCACGGACAGCGACACGCTGGTGAGCAGTCCGCGGCGCAGGCGCACCGTTCCGTCGCCCTCCCGGGTCAGGCGGTAGTTCCACCAGGTCTCCACCGCCACGGCCACCAGCACGACCGTGCCCGAGACCAGCAACGCGAGCAGGGACAGGGGGACGACGACGAGCAGCCGGGACATCACGAACGCGCCGATCTCGGCGGTGGTGGGCAGTCCGGCCTGCTCGGAGATCCAGCGGTAGATCCAGCCCTCGCTCTGGGCGTTGGCGCCGATCAGCGCGGCGACGGCACCGAGGCCGATGCCCAGGGTGGCGGTGGTGGCGGGGGCGTAGGCCAGCCAGCGCGGGTCCAGGCGGGCCAGTTCCACCTCGGTGGGCTCCTCGGCGCCGTCCGGTCCGCCGCCCCCGGGGGCGGCGGCGTCCGCGGCGGGGCGCCGGTACAGAAGCTCGCGGCGCAGCCGCTCGCCCTGGGCGGCGGTGACGAACTGGAGCTTGAGCTCGTCCGAGCCGGAGCCGACCTTCTCGCCGGTGCCGATGGCGACCGAGCACAGGCCGAAGGGCCGGGTGTAGATCGGCGCGGCCACGTCGACGCTGCGCACGCGTTCGCGCGGCACCGAGCGGTAGGCCTTGGCGAGCACTCCCGAGCGCATCTCCATGCGCTCGTCGGTGACGCGGTAGGAGACCGCCCTCAGGACGGCCATGTCGATCGCGGTGAGGACGGCGGTGAGGGCCAGGGCCCCGGGCAGCGGGGCCGCCGCCCACCAGGGCTGGCCGACGAGGACCAGGACGACGGTGCCGACGGCCGCGGCCGGGAGGAGGAACAGGGCGACGGCGGCGGTGTTCGCCCACACGCTGAGCGGGCTCAGGCCCTGCCACTCGCCGAGCGGGCGGTCGGTCGCGGGGGGCTGTGCGGTGGTCATGTCGCGTCTCCGGGGACGGCCTGGGTGGTCTCGGTGAGCTGGTCGGCGATCCGGGTCGCCAGGACGTGGTCCAGGCCCGCGATCTCGATGGGCCCGGCGGCCGAGGCGGTCGTGACGGTCACGCTGGACAGCCCGAACGCCCGCTGCAGCGGGCCGCGCGCGGTGTCCACGGTCTGGATGCGCGACATGGGGGCCACCCGCCACTCCTGCCAGAACCAGCCGCTGGAGGCGTAGACGGCGGTGTCGGTGACCTCCCAGCGGTGGACCCGGTAGCGCCACCGCGGCATGACGACGGTGATCAGCAGGCCGACGCCCCCGACGACCGCGGTGGCGACGAGGAACCAGAAGCGGACGGGCTCCCAGATCAGGGCGGGGACGAGGGGGACCGCGGTCAGGACGACGGTCACCGCCAGGGATCGGGTGGTCCACCAGCGGACGGCCCGGGGGTCCACGCGGTGGTGCGGCGGGCGCAGGCGCGGTGTGTCGGTGGTCATCGCGTCGACGTCTCCTCTCGGTCTGGAGGGCCCCTTCGGCCCGGCTTCTATAAAAAGTGATATCATAATGCTATGCTCGAGTCATCACCTGAGAGAGAAGGAACGCACATGACCGAACCGACCGCCCCCGCCCCCGGCTACCGGGAGGCCCCGCAGTACCGGGAGACCGCCGCCATGAGCCGCGACGGCATCGCCGTGTTCCTGCTGGCCGTGCTGGTCGTCCTCATCGGCGCCGCGGTCGCCGGGGCGCCCTTCCTGATCGAGGCGGTGCCGCTCGTCGCGGCCCTCGTGGCCGGGGCCCTCATCGCCGCCGTCGGCCTCTTCCTCATGCTGGGGCTGACCATGGTCGCCCCCAACGAGGCCCGCGTCCTCCAGCTCTTCGGCCGCTACGTCGGCAGCGTTCGCACCGACGGTCTGCGCTGGGTCAACCCGCTGACCGACCGCAACGCCGTCTCCACGCGCATCCGCAACCACGAGACCTCCGTCATGAAGGTCAACGACGCCTCCGGCAGCCCCATCGAGATCGCCGCCGTCGTCGTGTGGCAGGTGGAGGACACCGCCCGCGCCTCCTTCGAGGTCGACGACTTCGTGGAGTTCGTGTCCATCCAGACCGAGGCGGCCGTGCGCCACATCGCCGGCCACTACGCGTACGACTCCTACGAGGCCGAGGGCGCCCTGTCGCTGCGCGACAACGCCGACACCATCACCGAGCGCCTGTCGGAGGAGGTCGGCCAGCGGGTCGAGGCCGCGGGTGTGCGCATCGTGGAGTCCCGCTTCACCCACCTGGCGTACGCCCCGGAGATCGCCCAGGCCATGCTCCAGCGCCAGCAGGCGGGCGCGCTGATCGCCGCACGCCAGCAGATCGTCGAGGGCGCCGTGGGCATGGTCGACCGGGCGCTGGCCCGCCTGTCCGAGGAGCACGTGGTAGAGCTCGACGAGGAGCGCAAGGCCACCATGGTCAGCAACCTGCTGGTCGTACTGTGCTCGGACCGCCCGGCCAGCCCGGTCGTCAACACGGGGACGCTGTACCAGTAACGGGATCGAGGTGTCCGTGCCGGAGCGCAAGAAGGTACTGCTGAGGCTCGACCCCGCCGTCCACGACGCCCTGGCGCGGTGGGCGGGCCAGGAGCTGCGCAGCACCAACGCCCAGATCGAGTTCCTCCTGCGACGCGCCCTGAACGAGGCGGGGCGCATGCCCGCGGAGGCCGAGGACATCCCCCGCCGCGGGCGCCCCCGCAGGAAGAAGTCCGAGGAGGGCTCGGAGGAAGCCTGACACCCCCCGGGCGAGGCGCCGGGCACCCGCGACGGGTGCCCGGCGCCTTCCGCCGCCTGGGCCGCTGGGGCGTGTCCGGCGGATCGTTCCGGCTCGCGGCCGCCGGGCCGCCTCCCGCCGCGCCGCCCGCGCTCGGAGGGCCGGACCCGGGCCGGCCCTCGCCGGCCCTCCTGCGGGAGACCGCCCGGAGGCCGCCCGCGTCACCCGGCGCCGGCGCACGCGCCGGACCACACGAGAGCACCCACCGGACACGCCCTAGAGGGCGGCCGCGGCGGCGCGTCCGGCGGTGCGGCCGGAGAACAGGCAGCCGCCCAGGAAGGTGCCCTCCAGGGCGCGGTAGCCGTGCACGCCCCCGCCGCCGAACCCGGCGACCTCGCCCGCCGCGTACACGCCCGGCAGCGGGGTGCCGTCGGCGCGCAGGACGCGCGCGTCCAGGTCGGTGTGCAGCCCGCCCAGCGTCTTGCGGGTGAGGATGCGCAGGCGCACCGCGATCAGCGGCCCCGCCTTGGGGTCCAGGATCCGGTGCGGGGACGCCACCCGGATCAGCCTGTCGCCCCGGTAGTTGCGGGCTCCGCGGATGGCCGTCACCTGGAGGTCCTTGGTGAACGTGTTGACCATCTCCCGGTCGCGGGCCACCACCTCGCGGGTGACGGTGTCGGCGTCCAGCGCCCCGTCCCCGGCGATCTCCTTCATCTTCGCGATGAGCGCGGGCAGCCGGTCGGCGACCGCGAAGTCCACCCCGTTCTCCTTGAACGCCTCCACCGGACCCGGCGCGCCCGGCAGCACCCGCCTGAGCAGGAGCCTGACGTCCTTGCCGGTCAGGTCGGGGTTCTGCTCCGAGCCCGACAGCGCGAACTCCTTCTCGATGATCTTCTGGGAGAGCACGAACCACGTGTAGTCGTGGCCGCTCTTCATGATGTGGTCCAGCGTGCCCAGGGTGTCGAACCCGGGGAAGTACGGGGCGGGCAGCCGCTTGCCGGTGGCGTCCAGCCACAGCGACGAGGGGCCGGGCAGGATGCGGATGCCGTGGCGCGCCCAGATCGGGTCCCAGTTCTGGATGCCCTCGGTGTAGTGCCACATGCGGTCGGGGTTGATGATCTGCGCGCCCGCCTGCTCGGTGATGCCGAGCATGCGACCGTCCACGTGCGCGGGGACGCCCGACAGCATGTGCTCGGGCGGGGTGCCCAGCCGCTCGGGCCAGTTCTTGCGCACCAGGTCGTGGTCGGCGCCGATGCCGCCGGAGGTGACGATGACGGCCTGCGCGGACAGCTCGAACTCCCCGGCGGCGTCGCGGTTGCTGGCCTGGCCGCGCTCGATGTCGCTGGGCGCCAGCACGGTGCCGCGCACCCCCGTCACGGCCCCGCCGGTCACGACCAGCTCGTCGACGCGGTGGCGGAACCGCAGGGAGATCAGCCCGCGCTCGGCGGCGGCGCGCACCCGGCGCTCGAACGGGGCGACCACGCCCGGGCCGGTGCCCCAGGTGATGTGGAACCGGGGGACGGAGTTGCCGTGCCCGTCGGCCAGGTAGCCGCCGCGCTCGGCCCAGCCCACGACGGGGAAGAGCCGCAGGCCCATCCGGCGCAGCCAGGAGTACTTCTCCCCGGCGGCGAAGTCCACGTACGCCTCGGCCCACTTGCGGGGCCAGGCGTCCTCGGGGCGGTCGAAGCCGGCGGTGCCCATCCAGTCCTGCAGGGCCAGTTCCCTGGAGTCGCGGATGCCCATGCGGCGCTGTTCGGGGGAGTCCACGAAGAACAGCCCGCCGAAGGACCAGAACGCCTGGCCGCCCAGGGACTGCTCGGGCTCCTGGTCGAGCAGGACCACGTTCTTGCCCGCGTCGGCCAGTTCGGCCGCCGCCGCCAGGCCCGCCAGGCCCGCGCCGACGACGATCGCGTCGGCCTGCTCCACTGCGCTGCTCATGGGGGTGCGTCTCCTCGACTCGGTCGGCCGTGCCCGCGGCACGGTGTGCGCGATGGTGACGACTGTGCTCCTTCGCGGGGCACGGGGCAAGGGCGGTGTGTGCCGTACGCCACAGCTTTTGTCAGGTGGTGACAAACCGAGCGGTATCCGGCATGATCATCCGGCCCGCGTGTGCCGGATCCCCGCTCGGCCGCGTTCGCGCAGGTCTTCGCCCGACCTTCGACCGAGGATCCCCCGTGTACCTGTTCCATCCGCCGACCTTCGAGCCAGGCCCCCTCGCCGCCGCCGTCGGCCTGGTGCTGTTGGTCCACCAGATCGTGACACCGTTGCTCTACCGGCGTCCGATGCGCCGGGCACGCACCCTGGCCCGGGGTGGTGATTACTCCGCCCTGGCCCGATGGAATCGCCGCAGCGCCTGGGAGTGCCTCGTCCAGCTGGTCATGGTGATGGTGTTCGTCGGCTCGGCCACCGTGGTGACCCCGGTCGACCTGGGCATCTTCTGGCCCGTGATGATCACCGAGTCGTCCGGTCGGGGGCAGGTCGTGATGCTGCTCCTCTCCGTCTTCTTGGTGCTGAGCCCGGCCCTGGGCTACGTTCTGTCCGTGAGGGCCGCCCGTGCCGAACGCGCCGGCCGGCCGCTGCCCAAGGGGGCGCTCACTCCGGAGCAGCTCTCGCTGGTTCCGCGTACCGCCCGGGAACAGAGGGCGCGCATCCTCCCCGTCGCCCTCACGGCACTGACGCTGCCCATGGTCAACTTCGTGGTGCTCTATCCCCTGCTGTGCTCGCTGACCGGCGACCCCTTGACGGTGCTGTTCCTGCTGCTGTGCCTGGGCTACTGGACCTGGTCCCCCCAGGGGAAGCAGGTGACTCTCGCCCTGGGGAGCCTGGGCGCGGCGGGGACGTTCATGTTCGCCAGCGACGGATCACTGCTCCTTCCGGTGGCACTCTGGGCCGTGTACGCCCTGCAGGACGTGCTATGCCTTCTGCCCTTCCTCGGTCAGGAACCCGCGACACCGGCACTGGAGGTCACCGTGCTGGACGCGGACGGGGAGCCGGTGCGGCGGCGGGAGGGCTGACGTGTACTTCGTCCCGCCGGGCTTCGATCCGGGGCCGATCGCCCTGGCCGTCGCGGCCGCCCTGCTGCTCGTGACGCTGCTGCGCCCGCTGTTCTCCCTGCGGGTGTACTCGACCGCCCCCGGGGCGCCCGCCCCCCTCGCACAGACGACCGCCGTCCACCTGGGGTTCGTCCTGGCGGAGACGGCCCTGGCCGTGGCCTTCCTCTACACCCTGCGCTCGGCCACCCCGGCCGCCCTCGGCCTGGACCCGATGGCGGTGGGGCCGGAGCACCTGTGGATGCCGGAGGGCGCCGGGCACTGGTTCGGTCCGGCCACCGGCGTCGCGCTGTGCGGATTCGCGCTGCTGGCCGCGCTGGTGTGGTGGGACCGCCGGGAACGGCCGGGGCCCTCGGCGCCGCCCGTCGAGGAGTTCCTGCCGCGCACCCCGGCCGGGTGGCGGCTGCTGTGCTCCGCCCCCGTGCTCGGCGGGCTGTCCGGGGTGCTCGTGTTCGCCCTGGTGCTCTACCCCACCGTCACGGCCCTGGCCGGCCCGTGGGCGGCGGTCCTGGCCGCGGGCCTGGTGTGGGGCTGGCGCGCGTGGCGCTCCCCGGTGGACATCGGGGTCGGCGCGAGCGTTCTCTTCGGGCTCCTCGCGGCCATGGTCTACTCCGCCGGGTTCCCCGGCTTCCCGCTCCCCGCGGTGGTGGTCATGGTCGGGGCGGGCGTGCACCGCGCGGTCTTCTTCGGGCGGGTCCGCCGGGCGCTGGAGGAGCGGATCCCGCAGACGGCGCCCCTGGAGGTCCGCGAGGTGACGGTGGAGGGCTCCGGGCGGCTGTGAGACCCGGGGGGCGCCGCGGCGCCCCCCGGACACCGGGTCAGGCTCCGAAGCGGATCAGCGAGCGCCCGCCCCTGCCCTGGCGCATCCGCTCGAAGGCCTCGGGCACGCCCGACAGCGGGATCTCGTCGGTCACCATCGCCCCCAGCCGCAGCTCGCCCGAGCGCACGCTCTCGGCGATGACGGGGATGTCGCGGTCCGGGTCGCTGGACCCGAACACGCAGCCGCGCAGCGTGCGGGCCTGGTGGAACAGCTCCAGGGCGTTGAACGTCACCTCGTCCTTCACCGATCCCAGGCCCACCACGGTGACGGTGCCGCCGCGGCGGCTGGCCCTCCAGGCGGCGCGCACCACCTTCGCCGAGCCCACCACCTCGAAGACGTGGTCGGCGCCGCGCCCGCCGGTGAGCGCCCGCACCGCCTTGGACAGGTGCTCGTCGGCGAGCAGGAACTCGGTGGCCCCCAGCGACCGGGCCAGTTCCTCCTTGTCGGGGGAGACGTCCACGGCGACCACCGGGTCGGCCCCGGCCATACGGGCCGCCTGGAGTACCGACAGGCCCACCCCGCCCAGGCCCATGACCACGGCCGACTGGCCCGGGCGCACGGCGGCGGAGTTGTTGACGGCGCCCCATCCGGTGAGCACCGCGCACCCCAGGATGGCGGCGGCGGCCGGGTCCAGGCCGTCGGGCAGCGGGACCACGGCGTCGGCCCCCACGACGGTCGCCTCGGCGAACGCGCCGCAGCCCAGGCCGGGGTGGACGGGGGTGCCGTCGGTGAGGTGGGCGTAGGGGACGGCGGACCGGTCCAGGGCGTGCTCGCACAGGTAGGGTTCGCCGTTGCGGCAGAACCAGCAGGCGCGGCAGGCCGGGGCCCAGTTGAGGATGACGTGCTGGCCGGGGCTGACGGAGGTGACCCCCTCGCCGACGGCCTCCACGGACCCCGTGCCCTCGTGGCCCAGGACGGCGGGCCACTTCTGGGCCAGGGTCCCGTTGGACAGGGACAGGTCGGAATGGCACACCCCGGCGGCGGCCAGGCGCACCCGCACCTGGCCGGGCCCGGGGTCGGGCAGCACCAGGTCCCGGATCTCCGGGGGCGCCCCCTGGGAGGAGAAGACGGCGGCCTTGACGGTCGTACTCATGGGAGGAACTCCAATCGCGGACTGCCGCGATCCTAGCGATACCGACCGGTCGGTCGCAGAACGGGGTTCGGCTGTCGGACATATCCCCTGACCGGTTCTTTGATCTTCTCGACCGGTATTTTGCCCGCCCCCGGTGATCATGGGAGCAAGGAGGCACCATGGTCAATCCTGTCTGGGTGGGCACCCTCATGTTCGGCGAAGTGCCGATCGGGGTGCGCCTCTACAGCGCCCGCGAGCGCCGCGGCCCGGTCCTGCACCAGTTCGAACGCGGCACCGCCGACCGCATCCGCTACGTCCGCGTCAACGAGCGCACCGGCGAGGAGGTCCCCGCCGAGAAGATCGTGCGCGGCGCCCGCACCGCCGTCGAGGACGAGTACGTCGTCCTGGAACCCGAGGAGCTGGAGGGCCTGCTGCCGTACGGCTCGCGCACCATGCGCATCGACGGCTTCGTCTCCGAGGGGTCGGTCGGGCCCCTGTGGTACGCCTCCACCTACTACATGGCCCCGCGCGACCCCGCCGACGCCCAGCCCTACCAGCTGCTCTACTCCGCCCTGGACCGGAGCCGCCGGGCGGGGACCGCCACCGTCGTCCTGCGCGACCGCGAGTCCCCGGTCCTCATCGAGCCGACCCGGGGCGTGCTCTCGGCCTCCACCCTGTGGTGGCCCGACGAGGTCCGCACCCCCGACGACGTCATGCCGCCGGTGCCGCACGCCGCCCTGGGCAAGGAGGAGCTGGCGCTGGCCCGCGAACTGGTCTCCTCGCTGTCCGTCGACTGGGACCCGGACCGCTACCAGGACAGCTACGGCCACCGCCTCACCGAACTGGTGCGGGCCAAGGCCAAGGGCGGCACCATCACCCACCGGCCCGGGGAGCACGACAGGCCGCACCGGGCCGAGGGCTCCCGCGACGACGCGCTCCAGGAGGCGCTGCGCCGCAGCCTGCCGCACGGGCGCGCGCCGGGCCCGCGCCCGCCCGTCCGCGGCGAGGGCAGGCGGACCAAGCGCGAACTGCTCCGGCGCGCCTCGGAGCTGGACGTACCGGGCCGTTCCAAGATGAACCGCGAGGAGCTGGAGGAGGCGGTCGCCCGGGCGGGCGGCCGCTAGGGCGTGTTCGGCGGACCGTTCCGGGTCGCGGCCGTCGGGCCGCCTCCCGCCGCGCCGACCGCGCTCGGACGGCCGAACCCGGGCCGGCCTGCGCTCGTCGCCTCGCGGGAGGTCGCCTGACGACCGCTCCCGGCACCCGGCGCAGGCGCCGAGCCGCACGAGAGCATCCGCCGAACAAGCCCTGGACCGCGCCCCCGCGCCCGCCCGGGCGCGGGGGCCGTGTTCACCGAACCGTGCCCCTTGGCCCGGCCGCGGTGCGGGTATTCCCTCATCGAACGGGCGCACCACGAGGTGGCACCGGGTGATGGGAACCCGTACCGCCTCGGGACCCGTGTTTCCGAACGGTCTCCTGGAGGTTCAATGAAGAACCCGAACGGTCCGGTGGCGGTCCGCCGGCACTACCTCATGTGCCGCCCCACCTACTTCGCGGTCGAGTACGCGATCAACCCCTGGATGGACCCGGCGGTCCGGGTCGACCGGGACAGGGCGATCCGCCAGTGGGAGGCGCTGCGCGACCTCTACCTGGACCTGGGGCACGAGGTCCACGAGATCACGCCCATCGACGGGCTGCCCGACATGGTGTTCGCCGCCAACGGCGCCCTGGTGGTGGACGGCATGGTCTACGGCGCCCGCTTCGCCAGTGCCGAGCGCACCCCCGAGGGCCCCGCCTACCTGGAGTGGTTCCGGGCCGCGGGCTACTCCGAGACCCGCGAACCCAAACACGTCAACGAGGGGGAGGGGGACTTCATCACCCTGGACGACGTGATCCTGGCCGGTACCGGATTCCGCACGGAGGCGGCCGCGCACCAGGAGGCCGAGCGCTTCCTGGGCCGCCCGGTGGTGACCCTGCAACTGGTGGACCCGCGCTTCTACCACCTGGACACGGCCCTGTTCGCGCTGTCGGGCGACCGCGTCGCCTACTACCCGGGAGCGTTCTCCGCCGGGAGCCGCAAGGTACTGGAGGCCCTGTTCCCGGACGCGGTCACCGCCACCGAGGACGACGCCCGCGTCCTGGGCCTCAACGCCGTCTGCGACGGCCGCAACGTGGTCGTCGCCGCCGAGGCCACGGCCCTGGCGGACCGGTTGCGCGCTCTGGGACTGACGGTCCACCCGGTGGAGATGGACGAGCTGCGCAAGGCGGGCGGCGGCGCCAAGTGCTGCACGCTGGAGCTGCGCCCGCCCCGCTACGAAGGAGCACTGAGGTGACGAGGGGCGGCCGGGGACCGCGCACTCCTGTGCGGTATCCGGCCGCCCAAACCTCGGACGGTGTGGGATACACCACCACGGGTGAAGGTGGACTCACCCGTAGTCACAGGTCATGAGTCCGCCACGGAATCCGAAGGCGGACCCCCGCGGAAACCGGTGCCGCCCGGCCCTGTTCAAAAGCGCGCGAATCAATAAAGTTCAGCAGAGTGAAGACCAAACAGCGCAGACTACCGCGTCGAATCCGTGAACAACTGATGATCGACGCCGCCGTCACGGCGTTCTCCCGAAGCGACTACCACACGGTGCGCGTCGAGCAGATCGCCCGGGCCGCGGGTACCTCGAAGCCGACGATGTACCACTATCTGGGCTCGAAGGAAGGGATTTTCAACGCCTGCGTGCGGCGCGAGTCCGAACGCCTCATCCTCGCCCTGCGCGCCGCCGTCCACGACTCCCGGACGGGGGAGGACCCCCTGCGCAGCGGAATCCGCGCCTTCTTCGGATTCGTGGTCGACAACCGCGAGAGCTGGACCGTCCTGTACCGGCGCGCCGCCGCCAGCGGCGGACCCTTCGCCGCGGAGGTGACCCGGGCCCGCGAACGCGTGCTGGCCGAGGTCACCGACCTCATCACCACCTGCGGCGGCCTGCGCGAGGCCGTCCGCGAGCGCGACGCCGCCCTGCTGGCGCGGATCGCGGTGGGCACCGCGGACGCCTTCGCGGACTGGCTGCTGGACCACCCCGAGGAGAGCCCCGACGCCATGGCCGACCACGTCACGGCCCTGACCTGGTCCCACCTGGAGACGCGCGGAGCCCCGGCCGGGGCCCGGGCGTAGCGGCGGGACACCCCGTGCGCCGGAGCGCCCCGCCGCTCCGGCTCAGCCGATCGCGCTCATCATGTGCTTGACCCGGGTGTAGTCCTCCAGGCTGTACGCCGACAGGTCCTTGCCGTAGCCCGAGTGCTTGAACCCGCCGTGCGGCATCTCCGACACCAGGGCCCCGTGGGTGTTGATCCACACCGCGCCGAAGTCCAGCTCGCCGCCCACCCGCAGCGCCCGGGCGTGGTCGGCGGTCCACACCGACGAGGCCAGGCCCTGGTCGACCCCGTTGGCCAGCGCGAGCGCCTCCTCCTCGGTGGAGAAGCGCTGCACCGTGAGCACCGGGCCGAAGACCTCCTCGCGGACGATCTCGTCGTCGGCGCGCAGACCGGTCACCACGGTCGGCGCCAGGAAGAACCCGCGCTCGCCCACCCGGTGCCCGCCGGTCTCCACCGTCGCGTGCGCGGGCAGCCGCTCGATCAGGCCCAGGACGCGGGCGAACTGGTCGGCGTTGTTGAGCGGGCCGAAGTCGCTCGCCTCGCGGCTGGGCCGACCGGTCACCTTCTCCTTCGCCCGCGCCACCAGCTCGGCGACGAACGCGTCGTGCAGGTCCTCGTGGACCAGCACCCGGGAGGCGGCGGTGCAGTCCTGTCCCGCGTTGAGCAGGCCCGCGGCCAGCACGCCCTCGGCGGCCGCGGCCGGGTCGGCGTCGGCGAACACCAGGACGGGGGCGTTGCCGCCCAGTTCCAGGTGCAGCACCTTCAGGTCCTCGGAGGCGGACCTGGCGACCTGCACCCCGGCGCGGGTGGAGCCGGTGACCGACACCAGCCGCACGGCCGGGTGGGAGGCGACCAGGCGGCCGGTGTCGCGGTCGCCGACCACCGTGTTGAGCACCCCGGCGGGCAGCACGGCGGCGGCCAGCTCGGCGAGCATGACGGTGGTGGTGGGGGTGGTCTCGGCGGGCTTGAGCACCACGGTGTTCCCGGCGGCCAGCGCCGGGCCGATCTTCCAGACCGCCATCATCAGCGGGTAGTTCCACGGGGTGATGCCCGCGCACACGCCCAGCGGTTCGCGGCGGACCCAGGAGGTGTGGCCCTCCGTGTACTCGGCGGCGGCCCGGCCCTCCAGGTGGCGGGCGGCCCCGGCGAAGAACCGCAGGGTGTCCACGCAGAAGGGGATCTCCTCGTCGATGACGTCCGCGCGCGGCTTGCCGGTCTCGCGGCACTCGGCGTCGGCGAACGCCTCGGCGTTCGCGGCCAGGGCGTCGGCCAGCGCCAGCAGGGCGTCCTGGCGGCGGGCGGGGGTGGCCCGCCGCCAGGTGGCGAAGGCGCGGCGGGCGGAGTCCATGGCGGCCCCGACCCCGTCGGCGCCGAAGATCCCGGAGCGGCCGTGGACCTCGCCGGTGGCGGGGTCGACCAGTTCCAGGGTGGGACCCCCGGGGGCGGGCAGCGGCTCGCCGTGGACGAAGCCGGGCAGGGTGGAGAACTCGTGGATGCGCATGTGTCCTCGTGTCGGTGGGTGGTACGTCGTCGGTGGCGCGCCGCGGGGGTGCGGGGCGCGGGCCGGGGCGCCGGTCCGGCCCGCGCCCCTCCGGTCAGGGCGCGACGGTCTCCCGCCGCGGCTCGGCGTCGGGCTCGGGGCCGGCCCCGGCGGCCGGGACCAGCCGGGGCCCGGCGGGGCCGAACACCGACCGCGGCTCGGGGAAGAGCACCAGGGCGACCGGGTAGACCACGGCCGCGGTGGCCAGCGCGACCGGCAGGCTCAGGTCGATGCCCGCCGCCAGGTTCCCCAGCGGGCCCACCAGCAGCGGGGTGTTGGCGAAGGCCAGGCCCGTCGCGGCGGCGGCCAGCCAGGCGGCCATCGCGCGCCAGTTCACGCCCCGGGTGAACCAGTAGGCGCCGCCCCGGCGGCCCTCGTTGAACACCTGGAGGTCCTCGGCCAGGTAGAACCCGCGGCGGAACAGGTAGCCGAGCATGAGGATGGCCATCCACGGCGAGGTCAGCAGCACGATGAGGACCGTGAACGCGTTGATGGTCTCGACCACGTCGAACAGGAACGTGCCCACGAAGATCAGCGCCAGCGCCAGGCAGCCCACCACCACGGTGCCCTGCACCCGGTTCAGCCGCGGCACCAGGGACGAGAAGTCCAGGCCGGTGCCGTACAGCGAGGTCGTCCCGGTGGACAGGCCGCCGATCAGGGCCACCAGCAGCAGCGGCAGGGCGTACCAGGCGGGGGAGACCTGGGACAGGCCGCTCACGTAGTCGCCGGGGTCGGCGACCAGGGTGGCGGTGGCCAGCCCGAAGAAGAACGGCAGCAGGGTCGCGACCTGCGCCAGGAAGGGCGCGGCCAGCATGGACCGGGTGGAGTGGGAGGCGGGGATGTAGCGCGACCAGTCGCCCAGGAACCCGCCGAAGGACACGGGGTTGGCCATGACGGTCAGGACCGCCAGCACCCAGGTGGGCCAGAACCCGCCCAGGATGTACTCGCCGCCGCCCGCGTAGGAGGGGTCGAAGGAGCCGCCGTAGGCGAACACGCCCAGCAGCATCAGGGCGCTGCCCGCGACCACCGCGACCTTGTTGATCAGGAGCATGAACCGGTAGCCGTACACGCACACCGCGAACACGGCCACCGCGATGACCCCGTAGGCCGCGGCGCGCAGCCCGTCGCCGCCCTGGTGGCCGAGCCGGGCGGCGGCGCCGACGATGGCGTCGCCGCTCACCCACACCGAGATGGAGAAGAACGCCACCGCGGTCAGCAGCGACAGCAGCGATCCCAGGGAGCGGCCGACCACGCCGAAGTGCGCCCCGGAGGAGACGGCGTTGTTGGTGCGGGTGCGCGGGCCGAACAGCGCCATGGGCGACAGGATGAGCGCGCCGGCGACCACCCCGGTCACGGTCGCGGCCGCCGCGGCGGCGAACCCGAGGCCGTAGGCGATGGGCAGGGTGCCCAGGATGATGGTGGCGAAGGTGTTGGCACCGCCGAAGGTGAGCCGGAACAGGTCGAAGGGCCGGGAGGTCTGCGCCCGGACGGGGATGGGCGCGACCCCGTAGGTCTCGATCTCGGTGACCCTCTGTGGCGTTTCGGGCGCCACGGGTGATGGATGCTGCTGTGCGGACACGGCGTGCTCCCGGAAGGGAAGGGCCCCGGGACGGCGCGACCCGTCGGCGGAGCGGTGGGGATGGGGATGTGCGGGGGGCGGGGGGAGCGGTGAAGGGGCCGCGCGGCGCCGTCGCCGCGTGGCCCCGGGGGGCCTAGGCCGTGTTCTTTCGAACCTCCGCTCCGCTTCGGTTCGCGTTCGGCGCCTGTGGAAGGCGGGAACCCTCGGCCCTACGGGAACGTCCTCGTTCCTCGGACGTCCCCTCCGGGCCTGCAGAACCCCCGCCGGCGCCTCACACACCCCCCGCGGAACAGGACGGCACTCGAAAAACAGACCCTAGGCGCTGCGCCCGTGGTTCAGGGCCAGGACGCTGACCAGGTCGTAGGCGACGTGGGAGGCGGCGGTCGAGGTGATCTGCGCGTGGTCGTAGGCCGGGGCGACCTCCACCACGTCGGCGCCCACCAGGTTGCAGGCCGACAGCCCGCGCAGGATCTCCAGCAGCTCGCGGCTGGTCAGCCCGCCCGCCTCGGGCGTGCCGGTGCCGGGCGCGTGCGCCGGGTCCAGCACGTCGATGTCCACCGACACGTACAGCGGGCGGTCGCCGATGCGCTGGCGCAGGGCGTCGGCGATCTCGTCCACGCCCCTGCGCATGACGTCGGCGGAGGTGACGATCCCGAAGCCGAAGCGCCGGTCGTCCTCCAGGTCCTTCTTGCCGTACAGCGGGCCCCGGGTGCCCACGTGGCTGATCGCCTCGGTGTCGAGGATGCCCTCCTCCACGGCCCGCCGGAACGGGGTGCCGTGGGTGTAGGGCTCGCCGAAGTAGGTGTCCCAGGTGTCCAGGTGGGCGTCGAAGTGCAGCATCGCGATCGGGCCGTGCTCCCGGTACAGGGAGCGCAGCAGCGGCAGCGCGATGGTGTGGTCGCCGCCCAGGGTGACCAGGCGGGTGCCCGCCCGCACGAAGGCGGTGGCGGCCTCGTCGATGGTCTCCACCGCGTCGCCGATGGAGAACGGGTTGACCGCGATGTCGCCGCCGTCGACCACCTGGGCGGTGGCGAACGGGGACACGTCCAGACCCGGGTGGTAGGGGCGCAGCAGGCGGCTGGCCTCGCGGATCGCCGAGGGGCCGAAGCGGGCGCCGGGGCGGTAGGAGACGCCGCTGTCGAAGGGGACGCCGACCACGGCGATGTCGGCCCGCTCGACCTGGTCGATGCGGGGCAGCCGCGCGAACGTCGCCGGTCCGGCGAAACGCGGCACGAGGCTGGAATCGGTGGGTCCGATCGGTGCGCTCATCAGTGGGTCGTGTCCCTCTCGTGGTCGGCGCGCTCGGCGCGGTGGTCGCGGGCGTGCGACCGGCGACGACGTTGGCGCAGGTCACACGCGCTCCGGTCAGGTTAGGCGGGAACACGGGACCTCTCCAGTGGACGAAACGTACAATCGGGTGTGCTCTGCTGGCCGGAGCATCCAGAGGAACCGCCGTGTGCGCCGCCGGGCGTCATCGGGGAGGAACACACCGGGGAGGGGATGCGGGTGGGGGAGGAGCGCGAGGAGGTCCACGGCATCGCGCTGAGCGCGGTGCTGGCCCGCCGCGACCTGGACCTGCGCCCGGTCTCGGTGTCCGGCGACCCGGCGGTGTCCTGGGCGGTGTCCAGCGAGCTCGCCGACCCCACCCCCTACCTGCGCGGCGGCGAGCTGCTGCTGACGGCGGGCAGCGGCCTGCCCGCCGACACCGCGGGGGTGCGGTCCTACGTCGCGGCGCTGGTGGAGACCGGTGTGGCCGCCCTCGGGTTCGGTGTCACCCCGGTCCACGACATCGTCCCGGCCGCGCTGGTGGAGCAGTGCCGCCTGAGCGGGCTGCCGCTGTTCGAGGTGCCCCGGCCCACCCCCTTCGCCGCCGTCGGCCGGGCCGTGGCCGAGGCCCTGGAGGAGGTGCGGCTGAGGGACCTGCGCCGCCTGGGCGAGGCCCACCGCGACATGGCCCGCGCCGTCTCGGCCCCCGATCCGGCCGAGCGCATCCTGCGGGTGCTGGCCTCGGCCCTGGGGGCCTGGGCGCTGGTCGCGGAGTCCGACGGGGCGGTGGGGCACGCCACCCCCGGAGCCCCTGCCGGGCTCGGCCCGGAGGCCGCCGGGCTGCTGGGCCGCCTGACCGCCCCGGCCGGTCCGCGCAGCGCCAAGACCCGGCTGGCGGGCGACGAGGTGTTCTGGCACACCGTCGGCACCCCGCCCCGCGAGCACGGGGTGCTGCTGGTGGGCCGCCCCGCCCCGCTGGGGGTGACCGACCGCGCCGTGCTGCGCACCGCCACCGCCCTGCTCGACCTGCTGGCCCGGACCGCCCCCGCACCGCCCCCGGTGCCCGGGGCCCTGATCGCCGCCCTGCTGCTGGACGGCGACCCGGGCGGGACGGCCGCGCCTCTGCTGGCCGAGCTGGCCGGGGACCCGCAGGCCACCCGCTACCGGGTCCTGCGCGCGGCCCCGGCCGCCGCCGGGTCCGCCGGGTCCGCCGCCCCGCCGCTGCCCACCGCCGTCGCGGGCGCCCTGCCCGACGGCACCCTGCGCGCGGTCCTGGCCGACCGGGGCGCCGACGCCCACCGGGCCGACCTGGACCTGCTCGCCCTGCACGGGTGGACCGGGGCGGTCGGGGAGCCGGTGCCACCCGGCGACCTGCCCGGCGCCGGCCGCCGGGCGGACGCCCTGCTGGCCCGCGCCCGCAGCGCGGGGACGCCCCTGCTGTGGGAGGAGGGCGGCGACCCCTTCGCGGAGCTGCTGGACCCGGCCGCCGCCGACGCGTTCGCCCGCCGGGTGCTGGGTCCGCTCGCGGGGCGGGACGACACCGCCCGGACGCTGCGCCGCACCCTGCGCGCCTGGCTGACCCGGCACGGCGGCTGGGACCGGGCCGCGGCGGACCTGGGGGTGCACCGCAACAGCGTCCGCTACCGGATCGGCCGGATCGAACGCGAACTGGGCGCGGACCTGGGCGATCCCGAGCAGCGGATGCGCCTGTGGTTCGCGCTCACCCGCCTGGCCGGGGACTGAGCCGCGCTTTCCGTGGCGGAGGGGCGGTGCCCGCGGGCCGCGGTGCCGGAATCGTCGGGCGCGCGCCGCCGGGAAACCCTCCTGGCCGTTTACGGCCAATTGCGTGCGAACCCTTGCATGTCCGCTGTTCCCGCTCCGCGCGATGGGGGAAGCTGAGAGGCCGCCGCACGACACGTTTCTCGGAAACGGAGGCGAAAAGCGTGATCCACCTCCGAAACACGCGTCTGCCGCGGTTCGCTCGGCGACGCCGAATCCGAAGCAGGACACTGGACGGACGCCACCGTGAACACGAGGTCAGGGAGCCACATGTCGTTTCCCCTACTGGACACGGCTCTGCCCGCGGGGGCCGACGCCCGCGAGCACGCCCTCCTGCTGCGCCGGATGCACGACGCGTCCCTGAACGGGCGGCCCGCACCCGCCCGGCCGCGCCCGGTCATCGAGGACTCCTGGAACCGGGTGCGCCGCTTCGGCATCGACCCCGACGCCGGGCCGCCGCCCCGTGTGGTCTCCCCCGACGAGCTGCACCGGCGCCGGGAGGAGTCCCCGATCGCCGAGGTCCTGCCGCTCATCCGCCGGTCCCTGGTGTCCGTCGCCGACGAGGCCGACCACATCATGCTGGTCACCGACGCCTCCGGGCAGGTCCTGTGGCGGGACGGCTCGCACCGCATCCGCACCCTGGGCGACCGGGTGGGCCTGGTCGAGGGAGCCTACTGGAACGAGGGCAGCACCGGCACCAACGCCATCGGCACCGCCCTCGTGGTGGGCCGGCCGGTGCAGGTGTACTCGGCCGAGCACTTCGTGCGCAACCTGCACGCCCTCACCTGCGCCTGCGCCCCCATCCACGACCCGCGCGACGGGCGGCTGCTGGGCGCCATCGACGTCACCGGCCCGGTCTCGACCGTGCACCCCTCCACCCTGGCCCTGGTGAGCGCCGTCGCCCAGCTGGCCGAGGCGCACCTGCAGAGCATCCACCACACCCACCTGGAGCGGCTGCGGGCGGTCGCCGCGCCGCTGCTGGCCGGGGTGCGGGAGCGGGCCCTGGTGGTCGACGACGCCGGGTGGACCGCGGCGGCCGCCAACATGGAGCCGGTCCGCCGGGTCCTGCTGCCCACGCACCACGAGAGCGGCACCGCCTGGCTGCCCGCCCTGGGGGAGTGCTCCCTGGAGCCGCTGCCGGGAGGCTGGCTCATCCGCCCCCGGCCCGGCGAGCAGGCCTCGCCCACCACCGTCACCCTGGACCTGTCGGGGACCTCGCCTGCGGTGACGGTGGAGGGCGGCAGCGGCGGCTGGGCGCACCGGCCCACCCCCCGCCACGCGGAACTGCTGCTGTTGCTGGCGGTGAACCGCTCCGGGCGCACCGCGGCCCAGCTGTCCCAGGACGTGTTCGGGGCGGTCGGGCACGTGGTGACGGTCCGGGCCGAGCTGTCCCGGCTCCGCCGCCACCTGGGCGGCATCGTGGAGAGCCGCCCCTACCGGTTCAGCGAGGACGTGGTGGTGCGCCTCACGCTGCCCGAGCGCCCCCAGGACCTGCTGCCCGGTTCGCTCTCCCCCGGCGTGCGTGAACTCCGGTCCCGGATGGGTGCGGGTGACCACTCCATTCCTCTGGGTGTCGAGGTCGCAACCTAGTGCAACCGTTGCGGGTGGGGTGCGGGACGCGTTTCATGGGTGGTGCGCGGCCCCTGCCGGGGCGGTCGTCGGGCAAGAGAGGGCGCGACGACCGCGATGACCGGGAGCGGTACCAGCGCCCGCCGTCTCCGGGACCTTGAGGGGGGTCCGCGGGGTGCGGCGGGCGCGTCCACAGGCCGGAGGTGGGTTCGGGACCTCGGGGGAGTCCCCGGACCGTCCGCGCATCGGCGGCGCCCCGGTACGGTCTCTCCGGGGCGCCGCCTCTTTCCGTGCCGGGGCTCAGTCCTCGGTGCGGGCCGAGGCGGTCCCCTTCTGCTCCCCCTCCCCGGCGGCCGGGGCGCACTGGAGGCAGTCCATCCGGAACACCTCCTCGTCCCCCACGGTGCCCACGAACGTCCCCGGCAGCCCGTCGTCCCCGGCGGGGCGGGCGATCAGCGCCTCCCGGGACAGCTCGCCCTCGAACCGCGCCGTGTCACCCGCCTCGGTGGTGCCGGTGCAGTGGACGACGGTGGCGTCCCCGCGCTCGGCGGCCTCGGCCTCCCGGGAGGGGGAGGCGGCGTCGGAGGGCGGGGTCGCGGAGCACTCCAGGGGGCCCTGCAGCGGATGGCCCTCGCGGGCGAAGGCGCGCTCGGCCCCGGGGCGCAGCACCGTCACCGACAGGGCCTCGGCGGTCCGGCGCAGCTCCACGGCGGCGGGATCGGTCTCCGCCGCGGACGAGCACGAGACGACGGCCCAGGCCGCGCCCGCCAGCAGGACCGCCAGCGGCGCACGGGCCGCGGTCGAGCGGACTCCCATGAGTTCCCCCTCCTCCGGTCGCCCACCGCGGCGGTGGGCACGCCCCCACCGTCGCCGAGGGGGCGGCGGCCGCTCCGCTCCGACACGGTCACCGAGGGTGAAAAGTCCTTCATGAATCGGTTATCACCGCGCGCGTCGCGGTGGCCGGGTGGGTACCCCCGAAAGGACAATACGGATCATCCGGACTTTGGGGGTGAGCGTGATGAACAGCACGAATCCCCTGGCCGGTGGGGAGCGGAGCGGTGTCCTGGGCTACACTCGGTGCATTTACCGAACCGTGTTCACGCACGGCTCATCCGGCCCGACCGCCGCACCGACACCGCCCCCGGCCCGGCCGCCACAGGCGACCCGTGTGAACCACCGGCCCGTGGCGGGCGTCGAAACCAGGACCAACGATGATCCCGGCGGCGGCACCGCGCCGGACCGCCCGACCGTCCTTCCCAACGGAGGTGGATCGTGTCCACTGACCCCCGAGAGCAACAGCCCGATCGCCAGGGCTCGCGCATCGACCCGCACATCGGCCGCTACGCACGCCGGGCACAGGGCATGGTCGCATCGGAGGTCCGGGCACTCTTCGCCGTCGCATCGCGCCCGGAGGTCGTCTCCCTCGCCGGAGGCATGCCCAACGTCGGCGCGCTGCCGCTGGAGCCGCTCGGCGAGCTGGTCAAGGACGTCGTCGCCGAGGAGGGCGCGGCCGCCCTGCAGTACGGCTCCGCCCAGGGCGACCCCGTCCTGCGCGAGCAGCTGTGCGAGTACATGAAACTCGAGGGCATCGCCGCCGCCCCCGACGACGTCATCGTCACCGTCGGCTCCCAGCAGGCCCTGGACCTCATCACCCGGGTCTTCGTCGACCCCGGGGACGTCGTCCTCACCGAGGCGCCCACCTACGTCACCGCCATCAACACCTTCGCCGCGTTCCAGGCCGACATCCGGCACGTGGGCATGGACGAGCAGGGCGTGATCCCCGAAGAGCTGGAGGAGGCGCTGGTCCGCGCCGAACTCGACGGGCGGCCGGTCAAGTTCTTCTACACGATCCCCAACTTCCAGAACCCGGCCGGGATCACCATGAGCGCCGGGCGCCGGACCGCCGTGGTCGAGGCCTGTCGCCGCCACGGCGTGCTCATCGTCGAGGACAACCCCTACGGCCTGCTCCGCTACGACGGCGAACCGCAGCCCACCCTGTACTCCCAGGGCGAGGGCAACGTCGTCTACCTGGGCTCGCTGTCCAAGACCCTGTCCCCGGGCCTGCGCATCGGCTGGGCCCTGGCCCCGGCGGCGGTCCGCGCCAAGCTCGTCCTGGCCGCCGAGTCGGCGATGCTCAGCCACTCCACCTTCAACCAGCTGGTGGTGCGCCGCTACTTCCGCAAGTTCCCGTGGAAGGAGCAGATCAAGGCGTTCAACGGCATGTACAGCGAGCGCCGCGACGCCATGCTCTCCGCACTGACGGCGATGATGCCCCAGGGCTGCACCTGGACCCGCCCCGAGGGCGGCTTCTTCGTCTGGGCCACCCTGCCCGAGGGCATCGACGCCAAGGCCATGCTGCCCCGCGCCGTCTCCGAGCGCGTCGCGTACGTGCCCGGCACCGGGTTCTACGCCGACGGCCGCGGCCGCCAGAGCATGCGGCTGAGCTTCTGCTACCCCACCCCGGAGCAGATCCGCGAAGGCGTCCGGCGCCTGGTGGGAGCCATCGAGGGCGAGGTGGACCTGCGTGATACGTTCGGCACCACCCTCGTCCCGCCCGGCCTGGGCGACCAGGCACCCACCCCCGACATGCCCTGACCCCGAGGGGCGACGAGCACCATGACAGTACAGAAGGAGGTCCGCGCCGTGGCCGACCTTGACCGTGTTCTCGTTCTCGCCGGGGGCCTGTCCCCCGAACACGAGGTGAGCGTCCACTCCGGGCGCAGCGTCGCCGAGGCGCTGCGCCGCCTGGACGTGGAGGTCCAGGTCGCGGACGTCGACGCCACCCTGCTGGACCGGCTCGCCGAGGACCCGCCCCAGGTGGTCTTCCCCGTGCTGCACGGGTCGGCCGGCGAGGACGGCACCATCCGCGAGGTCCTGGACCTCGTCGGCGTCCCCTACGTGGGGGCCGCCCCGGCCGCCTGCCGCCTGGCCTACGCCAAGCCCACGGCCAAGGCCCTCATGGCCGCCCGCGGGGTGCGGGTGCCGCGCGGCGCCGTCCTGCCCAAGTCCGCCTTCCACGACCTGGGAGCCCCGGCGCTGCTGGCCAGGCTGGCCGACCGGCTGGGCTCGCCGCTGTTCGTCAAGCCCGACCGGGGCGGTTCGGCGTTCGGCGCCACCCCCGTCACCGGGGTGCAGGACCTGTCCGCCGCCCTGGTGTCGTGCTTCGCCTACAGCGACTCGGCCCTGGTGGAGGAGCAGGTGCAGGGCACCGAACTGGCGGTGGGCGTGCTCGACACCGGTGACGGCCCCACGGCCCTGCCGCCGGTGGAGATCGTGCCCGACGGCGGCGTCTACGACTACGCCGCCCGCTACACCGCCGGGCGCACCGAGTTCTTCTGCCCGGCCCGCCTGCCGGAGGAGACCCTGGAGGCGGCCCGCGAGGTGGCGCTGACCGCGCACCGGGCCCTGGGACTGCGGGACCTGTCCCGCACCGATCTCATCGTCACCGACGGGGGCGAGGTCATCTTCCTGGAGACCAACGTCGCCCCCGGGCTGACCGAGACCTCCACCTTCCCGATGGCCGCGGCCGCGGCCGGACTGGACTTCGCGGTCCTGTGCCGGGAGCTGGCCCACCAGGCGCTGCTGCGCGGCTGACCCGCGCGAGGAGGGGGCCCGCCGCACGGCGGGCCCCCTTTTTTCCGTCTCCGTGCCGTCCGGTCCGGGTCAGCGGGCCGGCGCCAGCTCCTCGGGGACGGCCACCACGTCCACCAGCGCACCCTTGCGCAGCACGGTGATGGGCATGCGCGTTCCGATCGCCGGGCCCAGCATCAGCCGCTGCAACCCCTGGCCGTCCTGGACGGGCCGCCCGGCGGCGTGCAGCACGATGTCGCCCAGGTGGATCCCGGCCTCCCCGGCGGGGCTGCCCGGCACCACCTCCACCACCCGCAGGCCCCTGCGGCGGCCGGTGCGCCGGGCCACCTCCGGCGGCAGCGGGGCCGGGACCCCGGCCACCCCCAGCCAGGCGCGCCGTACCCGGCCGCGGGAGACCAGGTCGCCGATGATCCCCCGGGTCGTGGAGTTGACCGGTACCGCCAGGCCCAGCCCGTACCCGGCGACGGCGGTGTTGACGCCCACCACCCGGCCCCGGGAGTCGGCCAGCGCGCCCCCGGAGTTGCCCGGGTTGAGGGCGGCGTCGGTCTGGATGACGTCGTCGATGAGCCGCACGTGCCGCCCCTCCCGGGCGGGCAGCGACCGGCCCAGCCCGGAGACGATCCCGGCGGTGACCGAGCCCGACAGCCCGAACGGGTTGCCGACGGCCACCACCAGGCGGCCCACGGTCAGGGTGTCGGCGTCGCCCAGGGCCGCGGGCGGGGCGAGGTCGCGCTCGGTGCGCAGCACCGCCAGGTCCGAGAGGGGATCGGCGCCGACCACGGTGAACGCGGCCTCGGAGCCGTCGCCGAACGCGGCCCGGCCCCGGTCGGCGCCGTCGACGACGTGCGCGCTCGTGAGCAGCAGGCCGTCGGGCGTGAAGACCACGCCCGAGCCGGAGCCCGGGCCGCGGGGGCCGCGCAGGGTCAGGGCGGCGACGCTGGGCAGGACCGTCTCGGCGACGGCCGTGACGGTGGAACTGTAGGAGTCGAGGGCGTCCTGTTCTGTTTCCGCTGTGTTCTTCTCAGCGTCCATGTGCCTCTCAACACCGGCCCGGCCCCGCGGATGCCCGGGAGCGCTTGCGCCCAGGGCGGAACGCGCGGGCCGGTGGGCCGCCACGCCACGGCGGCCCACCGGCCCGGTCGGACCCGTGTCACCGGCCCGACGCCCTCCGATGACACCACGCCCGGGCCGCCGCCACAAGGGCGGCCGCCCTCAGGCCAGGGCGCGTTCGACGGTGTCCAGCAGGGCGGCCCGCAGCAGGGACGCCTTGTAGCGGGTGCCCGGCAGCGGGGTGGTGCGGGCGGTGACCGCGTCCAGCGCGGCCTCCACCGCCGGCCCGGGCGCGGTGCCCGGCTCCGCCCCCGCCAGGGCCTCCTCCACCTCCGGCAGCCGCAGCGGGACCCGGGCCACCGCGCCCGCGGCCACCGCCGCCCGCTCCACGGTCCCGTCCGGGCCCGGCAGCAGCCGGACCACCGTCTCCACCAGCGGCCACTCCGCCCGCGAGCGTCCGGAGACGCGCCGGTGCGCGGCCCGCTCTCCGGGGACCGGGGCGGGCAGCAGCACCGCCGTCAGCACCTCGTCGGGGGAGAGCCGGTGGTCCCGTGCCGGGTCGGCCGGCTCGTACAGGTCGCCGACGGGGAGCGTGCGCGGCCCGGACGGGCCGACGGCCTCCACCGCCGCGTCGTGGGCCAGCAGCGCCACCGCCAGCGACGACGGGTTGGGGGCGGCGCAGCCCCCGGTGTCGAACGCGACCCCGTGCAGGTGGTCGCCGTCCCGGGAGGGGCAGCCCCGCCCGCCGGCGCGGGCGCACGAGAACACGGGGTTGCGCAGGTAGGCGCAGCGGGTGCGCTGGAGCAGGTTGCCGCCCACGGTGGCGGTGCCCCGCACCTGCGGGGTGGCCAGCGCCGCGGCGGCCGGGGCCAGCGCCGGATAGCCGTCGAGCCCGGCCAGGGCGGCGACGGTGGTCATCGCCCCCACCCGGACCGTTCCGTCCCCGCCCGCGGTGATCCCGTGCAGGTCGGCGATGCCGGTCAGGTCCACCACCGGGGCGGTGCCGGCCTGTTCGATGCCCCCGGCCCGGGGCCGGGCCCCCTCGGCCAGTGCGGCCAGCGCCCCGTCCAGGGAGTCGGGTCGGACTGCGGTGCTCATCGGTCGATCCCCTCGATCAGGCGGTCCGGGCGCAGCGGCAGGTCCCGGGGGCGCCACCCGGTGGCGTCGAAGACGGCGTTGCCCAGGGCGGCGGCCACGCCCACCACGGACACCTCGCCCAGGCCCACCCCGCCGCCGGGGACGTGCTCGAACCCCTCCCGGTGGAAGTACACCTCGGTCTCGGGCACGTCGCCCATGCCCGGCAGGCGGTAGTCCTCCAGGTCGTCGGTGAGCACCGCCCCGGTGCCCGGATCGTGGCGGCGCTCCTCGAACAGGGCGTAGCCCACGCCCTGCACGACCGCGCCCTCGCACTGGTTGCGGGCCGTGCGCTCGGAGTAGATCCGCCCGGCGGCGATCCCCGCCCAGCAGCGGGTGGGCCGCACCCGCCCCAGCAGGGTGTCCACCTCCACCTCCATGATGTGGACGGCGCCGCTCATTCCCCGACCGATGACCAGGTCCTCCGACATCTCGGGGGTCAGCGCCCCCCACCGGTCGCGGGCACGCCCGCCCACCACGCTCAGGCCCTCGGCGGCGGCCAGCGCCTCCTTGAGCATGTACTCGTCGACGGGGCCGTGTTCGGGGATCCGGGGGTCGTGCCCGCGCAGGGCGGCGCGCAGCCGGTCCGCGGCGTCGGCGGCGGCCGGCCCCATGGAGGGGGTGGTGCGGCTGCCGTAGGAGCCCGTGCCGTGGACCGCGTCGGAGTCCCCGATCTCCACGCGCACGCCGCCGGGCAGGCCCAGGCGGTCGGAGACGGTGTCGGAGAGCACGGTGCGGACCCCGGTGCCCAGGTCCTGGGTGGCCGCGCGGACCACGATCTCCCCGCCCTCGACGACCAGTTCCACCCGGGCCCTGGGGCCGTACAGGTACAGCCAGTTGGAGGCGGCCACGCCCACCCCGCGCCGGAAGCGGCCGGTGCGCGCTCCCCGGGGCCGCCCGCGCCACAGGGCGGTGCCGGCGGCCCGCTCGTAGAGGGCGCGGCGTTTGGGGTTGCCGTCCCAGCGCCGCCGCAGGGCGAGGGGGTCCTCGCCGAGCCGGCGGGACATCTCGTCCACGGCCTGCTCCAGCGCCCAGGCCATGGGAGGCCCGCCCGGTCCGCGCATGGGCAGGCCGGGCGGGCGGTGGGTGACGACGTCGAAGTCGCGCACCCGGCGGGGTGCGCGCCCGTACATGAGGAAGGCCAGGGTGGCGGTGGTGGAGCCGATCGAGACGCCGCCGTCGCCGTAGGAGTCGACGCTCATCGCGGCCAGGTCCCCGTCGCGGTCGGCGAGCAGTGCCACCCGGGTCCGGGTGCCGGGGCGGTGCCCGGCGTCGGTGAGCTCCTCGGACCGGCTGAAGGAGACCCGTACCGGGACCCCGGCGGCCCGGGACAGGCCGACGGCGGCCCGGATGTCCACGGAGATGCCGTTCTTGGCCCCGAAGCCGCCGCCGACGTGCTCGGTGACGACGCGCACCCGGTCGCGGTCCAGCTCCCAGTGGGCGGCGACGCGGTCGGCGAGCCTGCTCACCGACTGGGTGGAGGCGAACAGGTCGAGCCCGTCGCCGCGCCAGTGGGCGACGCACGCGTGCGGTTCCAGGGGGCTGTGCAGCTGGGTGGCGGTGGTGTACTCCTGCGCCACGAGCAGCGGGTCGCCGGCCGCGGAGGCGGCGCGCAGCCGCCGGACGGCGGCGGGTCCGCGCCAGCTCAGGGTTCCGGGGCCGCGCAGGTTCCCGTTCCAGGGCGCCGGGGGAGTGGGCGCCTCGCCGTAGGAGGGCGCGCCGTCCCGCTCGGCCTTGGTGGGGTGGACCAGGGGCGCCTCCGGTGAGCGGGCGGCGTCGACCTCCGCGACGGCGGGCAGGGGGTCGTAGTCGACGGTCACGGCGGCGGCCGCGGCCCGGGCCGCGGCGGGGTCGGGTGCGGCGACGGCGGCGATCGGCTGGCCGACGTAGCGGACGGTGCGGTCCGCGGGCAGCAGGTCGACCAGCGGGGTCGCGCCGTCGGCGGCGCGTACCGCGCGGATGCGGGCGTGGGGGAGCGCCGAGCGGACGATGACGCCCTCCCAGGTGCCGGGCGGGGCCTGGTCGGCGCTGTAGCGGGCGCGGCCGGTGACCTTGTCGAGGGCGTCCACGCGGGGCGGGTCCCGGTCGGGCTCGGTGTCGAACTCCCCGGCGCAGGCGGCGGCAACCGCGGCGAAGATGCCCTCGTAGGCGCCGCAGCGGCACAGGTGCCCGGCCAGGGCGTCGGCGATGTCGTCGCGGCCGGGGCGGGTGTCGCCGTGCCCGGCCCGCCAGGTGTCGACGAACACCGACGCCTCGACGACGAACCCGGGGGTGCAGTAGCCGCACTGGAGTCCGTCGTGGGCGGCGAAGGCGCGCTGGACGGGGTGTTCGCCGCCCAGGCCCTCCACGGTGGTGACGCTGCGCCCGGCGAGCCGGTCGGCGGGCAGCAGGCAGGAGGCGGTGGGGGTGCCGTCGACGAGGACCGTGCAGGCGCCGCACACGCCGGTGCCGCAGGCGATCTTGGTTCCGGTCAGGCCCAGGCCGTCGCGCAGGTGGGCGGCGGCGCTGGTGGCGGGGGAGTCGGGGACTCGGGCGGGGGAGCCGTTGACTTGGGCGTGCATTGCTCAGGTGCTCTTCCCGAAGAGGATGTTGTCAATGACAACTTATGGGGGTCCTCGCGGGCTGTCAACGGGTCGTCGGGGACGATGTCCGGGATGTCCGGGTATTGATCTACATCGTCAAGGTGGCCGTTCCGGACATCACTCCCTCTATCGATCGCACACCCGCGGTCACGGTGCCTCGGTGTCCGGACCGCCGGAAGTACCGCTCCCCCCTTCCTCGGTGCCGCCGCCGGTGCCGCCCTCGCCGGTCCCGCCGCCGCCCTCACCGCCGGTGCCCGGGTCCCAGCAGGCGTCGGGGTCGGTCTCGCAGACGGGCGGGTCGACCTCGACGCAGTCCGGGTGGTGCGGGTCGGTGTGGCAGTCCGGCTCGGTGCCGCCTCCACCGCCGGTGTGCTCCGTGCCCTCCTCGGGCGGCGTCCAGGTGCCGGTCTCCCCGCCCCCGCCGCTCTCCTCCTCCACGACCGGGGCCTCCTCCCCGACGGAGGGGTTCTCCACGACCTCCTCGGTGGCGGGGGTGTTGCCGACCGGTTCCACGGGCGGCGGGGTGTTCTGGCCGTGGATCCAGAAGAGCACGCCTCCCAGGGCCGCCAGCACCACCAGCGCTCCGACCGTCGCCCAGCCGGCCGGGGAGCGGCGGCGCCGGGAACGCCCGCCCGGCGCGGGGGAGGAGCCGCCGGGCGGGGCGGCCCCGCCGACAGGCCCGCCCGGCGGAGGCCCGGCGGGTCCGGGGCCGACCGGCGGGGTGAGGCGGGTGCGCGGGATCCCGCGCCCGGGCGTGTCCGGCCCGGTGCGCCAGGGCCCCGCGGCGGCGCCGGGGCCGCCCGTCGCCTCGGCCGCCGCTCCGCCGGCGGCGGCCGGGTCCAGGGCGGTCAGGGCGCCGGTGGCGGGCCCGCTGTCGGGCGGGCGCCGCTCCCCGCGGCGGGGCGCGGGCACCTCCGGGACGGCGTGGATGCGGGCGGTGCCGGTGCCCACCGCGGTGGAGGTCTGCTCCAGCAGCAGGGTGGCGGGCGCCGCCTCGGGCAGGGTGCCGCCGCCGATGAGCGCGGCCAGCACCTCCATGGCGGCGGGCCGCCGCCCGGGGTCCTTGTCCAGGCAGCGCTCCAGCACCGGCCGCAGCCGCTCGGGGACGTCGGTCAGGTCCGGCGGGGAGGTCAGCACCTGGTCGACGATGGCCAGGGTGGTCCCGCCGTGGAAGGCGCGGTGGCCGGTGGCGGCGTAGACCATCACGGCGGCCCAGGAGAACATGTCACTGGCCGGGCCCAGGGTGTGGCCGCGGATCTGCTCGGGGGACATGTAGGCGGGGGTTCCGGCGACGGTGGTGGTCTGCCGGGTGGCGTCGACCAGGCGGGCGATGCCGAAGTCGATGACGCGGGGGCCGTCGGGGCCCAGGATGACGTTGCCGGGCTTGAGGTCGCGGTGGACGACCCCGGCCTCGTGCACGGCGGCCAGGGCGGTGACGGTGGCGATGGCCAGCCGGTCCAGGTCGGGGCCGCCGCGGGGGCCGTCCTTCTCGATGGCGGCGCGCAGCGTGGGGCCGGGGACGTACTCGCTGGCGATGTAGGGGGGGTCGGCGTCCATGTCGGCGTCCAGGACGGCCGCGGTGCAGAAGGGGGCGACGCGGCGTGCCGCGGTGAGCTCCTGTGCGAAGCGGTCGCGCTGGCGGGAGTCGCCCTCCCAGGTGCGGCCCAGTACTTTGACCGCGGCCTCGGTGCCGTCGGCGGCGCGGGCGAGGTAGACGGTGCCCTGGCCCCCGCTGTCGATGCGGGAGGTGACGGTGTAGGGGCCGATGCGGGCCGGGTCGGTGGGGAGGAGCGGTGTCGTCATGGTTCGCGCCCTGTCGGTGGGGAGCCGCCTGCTGCGGCCTCCATCGCTCACTGTGACGTGGACCGCGAGCCGTGGGGATCTGACCTGAAGGTAATAATCCCCTTACTTTTTTCGGACAACCGGGGGGACCGGTCCGCATACCGCGCGAACCGGTCCCCGGGTCGACGGGCAGGTCAGAGCCCGAAGGCGTGCAGGGAGAAGTCGAAGAGGAAGACGCCGGTGAGGATCCACATGAGCCAGCCGACGTCGCGGACGCGTCCCTGCGCGGTGCGCAGGACGGTGTGGGCGATGATGCCGATGCCGATGCCGCTGGCGATGTCGAACGCGAAGGGCATCATCGCGATGGTGAGGAAGGCGGGGACGGCCACGCCCATGTCGGTCCAGTCGATGTCGGCGACGTGGGTCATCATCAGCGCGCCCACCAGGACCATGGCCACGGAGGCCGCCTGGGCGGGGACGATGGAGAAGACCGGGGCGAAGACGATCGCGGTGAGGAACAGGGCTCCGGTGACGACGCTGGACAGCCCGGTGCGGGCGCCCTCGCCGACGCCGGCGGTGGACTCGACGAAGACGAGGGTGGCCGAGGAGCTGGTGAGGCCGCCGACGACGGCGCCGGTTCCGTCGGTGACGAGGATCTGGTTGACGCGGGGCATGGAGCCGCTGTCGTCGGTGATCCCGGCCTTGGCGCCGATGGCGAGGATGGTGCCGACGGCGTCGAAGAACCCGGCCAGGACGAGGGTGAAGAGGATGACTCCGGCGGTGGTGGGGCCGGCGGTGGTCCAGGCGCCCAGGAGGTCGACCTGGAAGAGGAGACCGAAGTCGGGTACGGCGACCGGGGAGGCCGGGATCTCGGGTGCGCCGCCGCCCCACTGGGAGGCGTCGAGCCCGAGGGCGTAGTGGACGACGACGGCCAGGGCGGTGGCGCCGAGGATGCCGTAGAAGATGGCCCCGGGGACGCCGCGCACGAGCAGGATCGAGGCGAGGGTGAGGCCGATGACGAAGATGAGGACGGGCCAGCCCAGCAGGTGGCCGCCGTCGGCCTCGGCGCCCAGCTGCAGGAGGCCGCCGCCCTCGCCTCGGCTGACGAACCCGGCGTTCTTGAGGCCGATGAGGCTGACGAAGAGGCCGATGCCGACGCCGATGGCGATCTTGAGGTTGCGGGGCAGGGCGTTCATGACGGCGGTGCGGACGCCGGTGACGACCATGGCGATGATGATGACGCCCTGCCAGACCACCAGGCCCATGGCTTCGGGCCAGGTCATGTTGGGCGCGGCCTGGTAGGCGACGACCGCCATGACCCCGAGGGCCGCGGCGCAGGCGATGGGGGCGCGTCCGACCACCCCCATCATGATGGTGACGAGCCCCGCGGACAGGGCGGTCATGGTGGTGAGCTGGGCGGGGTCGAGGCGGTCGCCGTTGATGTCGGTGGCGCCGCCGAGGATGACGGGGTTCAGGACGATGATGTAGGCCATCGCCATGAAGGTGGTGAGCCCGCCGCGGAGTTCGCGGGCGGGGGTGGATCCGCGGTCGGTGATGGAGAAGTAGCGGTCGAGCCAGGATCGACCTTGTCGGGGGGCGGTCTGCGGGCGCGGGGCGCTGTCGCGTGCGGTCATGTCCCCTCCTGGAGGGAAACGGGGCGGCCGTGGGTCGCCTGTTGTGTTCAGGTGATCACGGAAAGTGATCATCCGTGGGCGTGCGGGGACGTCGTCGGCCCCGGAGCCCGGGGCGGTGGCGCGCGTGCGCTGATGGGCGCGCGCCGGCGGGCCGCTCACCGGGTGGGTGAGGGAGGGTGGCGGTGCGGCGGGGTGGCCGCCGCACCGCCGGTGGTCTTACAGGGGGATGCCGACGATGTCCTCGGGCCGTACGGGCGCGTGCGTGAGCGCCTTGCCGGTGGCGGCGCGGACCGCGGCCACGACGGCGGGCGTGGAGGACAGGGTGGGCGGTTCCCCGGCGCCGCGCAGGCCGTAGGGCGAGTGCGGGTCGGGGTGTTCGAGGACCTCGATGCGCATGGGCGGGGTGTCGAGGATGGTGGGGATGAGGTAGTCGGTGAAGGACGGGTTGCGGATCTGGCCGTCGCCGACCTGGATCTCCTCCATGAGGGCCAGGCCCAGGCCCTGGGTGGAGCCGCCCTGGATCTGGCCGATGAGCTGGAGGGGGTGCATGATCTTGCCGACGTCCTGGACCGCGTCCAGGGCGATGACCTTGACCAGGCCCAGCTCGACGTCGACGTCGACGACGGCGCGGTGGACGCACATGCCGAACTGGGTGTGGGAGGAGCCCTGCCCCAGGGTGGGGTCGAGCATCTCGGTGGGGCGGTGGTGGTACTCGCGGGTCTGCTCCACGACGGTGCCGTCGGCGAGCAGGTCGGTGAGCGAGACCAGGGCGCCCAGGGTCCGGGAGACGAGCTTGCCGCCGGTGAGCGACAGGTCCTCGTCGCCGACGGAGTCGGGGACGTGGCCGCGCTCGCGGGCCAGGGCGTACAGCTCCTCGCGCACGGCCAGGCAGGCCGTGCGGACGGCGCCGCCGGTCATGTAGGTCTGGCGGGAGGCGGAGGAGGACCCGGCCGAGCCGACCGCGGTGTCGGAGGGGGCGATGACGACCTTCTCCACGCCCAGTTCGGTGCGGGCGATCTGGCCCTTGATGGTGACCAGGCCCTGGCCGACCTCGGCGGCGGCGGTGTGGACGAGGGCGACGGGTTCGCCGCCGACGACCTCCAGGCGCACGCGGGCGGTGGAGTAGTCGTCGAAGCCCTCGGAGAAGCACAGGTTCTTGAGGCCGACGCCGTAGCCGACGCCGCGGACGACCCCTTCGCCGTGGGTGGTCCCGGCGACGCCGCCGGGCAGGGTGCGCAGGTCGGCGGGGTCGGGCAGGGCCTCGCGTTCGGGCGGCATGGGCAGGGCGCGGGCGCGGGCGAGCATCTCGGCCATGGGCAGGGGCATGTCGACCTCCTGACCGGTGATGATGCGCGAGCCCTGGGCCATGGCGTTCTTGATGCGCAGGTCGACCGGGTGCATGCCCAGTTCCTCGGCGAGGCGGTCCATCTGGGACTCGTAGGCGAAGCAGGCCTGGACGGCGCCGAAGCCGCGCATGGCCCCGCAGGGCGGGTTGTTGGTGTAGACGCCGTAGGCGTCGACGCGGGCGTGGGGGATCTCGTAGGGGCCCAGGCCCAGGGAGGAGGCGACGCCGACGACCGCGGGGGTGGCCGAGGCGTAGGCGCCGCCGTCGACGATGACCTCGGCGGTGGCGTAGAGCAGGGTGCCGTCGGCCAGGGCGCCGTGTTCGTAGCGCATCTTGGCCGGGTGGCGGTGGACGTGCCCGTAGAAGGACTCCTCGCGGTTGTAGACGATCTTGACGGGCTTGCGGGTGTGGAGGGCGAGCATGCAGGCGTGGATCTGCATGGACAGGTCCTCGCGGGCGCCGAAGGCGCCGCCGACGCCGGCCAGGGTGACGCGGACCTTGTCCTGGGGCAGGCCCAGGGCGGGGGCGATCTGGCGCTGGTCGACGTGGATCCACTGGGTGGCGACGTAGAGGTCGACGCCGCCGTCCTCGGCGGGGACGGCCATGCCGGACTCGGGGCCGAGGAAGGCCTGGTCCTGCATGCCGACCTCGTACTCGTCGGCGACGATGACGTCGGCGCGGGCGCGCAGGGCCTCCAGGGCGGCGTCGGGGTCGGCCCCGGTGAAGTCGCCGGTGCGGATGGGCTGGTGGCGCAGGCGGTTGCCGCGCTGGTTGTACTCGGGGTGGTCGGGGATCGTGCCGGGCTCGTGGACGAGGGGGCAGTGCGGGTCCATGGCGGCGCGGCGCGGGTCGGTGATGGGTTCCAGGACCCGGTAGTCGACGCGGATGCGCTCCATGGCGCGGCGGGCGGTCTCGGGGTGGTCGGCGGCGACGATGGCGACCGGCTCGCCCTTGTAGCGGACCTTGCCGTAGGCGAGGACGGGCTGGTCCTCGAACTCCAGGCCGTACCGCTTGGATCCGGGGACGTCCTCGTGGGTGAGGACGGCCTCGACCCCGGGGACCTTGAGGGCCTCGGTGATGTCGACGGAGAGGATCTCGGCGTGCGGGTGGGGGCTGCGCAGGGTGGCGCCCCAGAGCATGTCCTCCATCCACATGTCGGAGGAGTAGGCGAATTCGCCGGTGACCTTGAGGGTGCCGTCGGGGCGCTGCGGGCTGGCGCCGATGCCGTCCCTGGTGGTGCTGGTGAGGTCGGTGACGGTGGTCGCTGACATCAGCGGTTCGCCTCCTGGGTGAGTCGCGCGTGGGCGTTGCGGCCGCGGGCGGCGGCGGCCTCGCGGGTGACGGTGGTGAGTTCCCCGCCGGTGACGACGGGGCGGGCGCCGACCCACAGGCGGGACAGCGGCGGGGTGGGGCCGAAGACGGCGGCGACGACGGGGTCGGCGATGACGTCGTGGCCGAAGCCGTCGACACGCCACAGGGCGATGTCGGCGAGCTTGCCGACGGTGAGGGAGCCGAGCTCGGCGTCGCGGCCCAGGACGCGGGCGCCGCCCAGGGTGGCCATGTGCAGGGCCTGGCGGGCGGTGAGGGCCTGGGGGCCCCTGCGGGCGCGGGCCATGAGCAGGGCCTGGTGCATCTCCCCGGCCAGGGAGGTGAGCTCGCTGGAGGCGGGGCCGTCCACGCCCAGGCCGACGGGGACCCCGGCGGCGAGGAGTTCGGTGGTGCGGCAGATGCCGGCGCCCAGGCGGGCGTTGGAGGTGGGACAGTGGGCGACGCCGGTGCCGGTGGCGGCGATGCGGGCGATGGCGTCGTCGGAGAGGTGGACGGCGTGGGCGAACCAGACGTCGGGGCCGAGCCAGCCGAGCTTCTCGGCGTACTCGACGGGGGTGCAGCCGAACTCGGCCCGGCACTGCTCCTCCTCGTCGACGGTCTCGGCGAGGTGGGTGTGCAGGCGCACGCCCTTGTCACGGGCCAGCTGCGCGGCCTGGACCATGAGGTCGCGGCTGACGGAGAAGGGTGAGCAGGGGGCGACCGCGATGCGGGTCATGGACCCGGGCGAGGGGTCGTGGTGGGTGTCGATGGCCTCGGCGGTGCCGGCCAGGGCCCCGTCGAGGGTCTCCACGACGCTGTCCGGGGGCAGGCCGCCCTGGCTGTGGCCGCGGTCCATGGAGCCGCGGGCCAGGTCCAGACGCACCCCCACCTCGAGGGCGGCCTGGACCTGGGCGTCGACGATGTCGCCGCGCCCGGAGGGGTGGATGTAGTGGTGGTCGGAGGCGGTGGTGCAGCCGGACAGGGCCAGGTGGGCGAGTCCGGCGGTGGTGGTGTCGGCGACGACCCGGGCGTCGAGGCGGTGCCAGATCTCGTAGGAGCCGACGAGCCATTCGAAGAGGGTGCCGTCGGTGAACAGGCCCTGGGTGGCCCACTGGTAGAGGTGGTTGTGGGTGTTGACCAGGCCCGGGGTGGCCAGGTGGCCGCGGCCGTCGACGCGGGTGGCGTCGTCGGGGACCAGGTGGGCGGGTGCGGGCCCGTCGCCGACGGCGGTGATGATGCCGTCGCGGGCGATGATGTGCCCGTCGGGGTGTTCGGCGCCGTCCACGGTGGCGATGTGGGCGCCTTCGATGACGAGGGAGCGGTGGTCGGTCATGCGGGGCTCCCGGCGGTGTCGGTGTCGGCCCGGCGGGCGGCGGCCAGGCGGACGGCGTCGAGGATCTTCTCGTAGCCGGTGCAGCGGCAGAGGTTGCCGGCGAGGGCTTCGCGGATCTCGGGGTCGGTGGGTGCGGGCCGTCCGGCGTCGACGGTGCGGTTGAGCAGGTCGTCGGTCTGGACGAGCAGGCCGGGGGTGCAGAAGCCGCACTGGACGGCTCCGGCGTCCAGGAAGGCCTGCTGCACGGTGTTCAGGGGGCGGTCGCCGCCCTTGCCGGTGCCTTCGGCCAGGCCTTCGACGGTGCGGACGCTGCGGCCTTCGGCCTGCCCTGCGGCGACCATGCAGGAGCAGACGGTGACGTCGTCGAGGTAGACGGTGCAGGAACCGCATTCGCCCTGTTCGCAGGCGTTCTTGCTGCCGGGCAGGCCCAGGCGCTCGCGCAGGACGTAGAGCAGGCTCTCGCCGGGCCAGACGTCGTCGGCGGTGACGTCCTGGCCGTTGACGTTGATGTTCACGCGCATGGGGCGGCTTCCTTGCGGTAGTCGGTGATGGACCAGGTGAGGGTGCGGCGGGCCATGACGGACAGGGCGTGGCGCCGGTAGGCGGCGCTGCCGCGCTGGTCGTCGATGGGTCGTGCGGCCGCGGCGACGAGTTCGCCGAAGCGGCGGACGGTGGCCTCGGGCAGGAGTGCGGGTGCGTCCCAGTCGATCTCCTGGGCGAGGAAGTCCTCGGCGGCCTCGGCGCGCAGCGGGGTGGGGCCGGCGGAGCCGATGCCGGTGCCGACGGTTCGGTCGTCGGTGTTCAGGGCCAGCGCGAAGGAGGTGACGGCGATGACCATGGCGTTGCGGGTGCCGATCTTGGCGAAGTGCTGGGGGCCGGTGGGCGCGGGCAGCACGACCGCGGTGATGAGCTCGTCCTCCTGCCGGGCGGTGGTGCGGAAGGAGAGGTAGAAGTCGCGGGCCCTGACGCGGCGGGTGCCCCGGGTGGAGGCGAGTTCGATGACGGCGTCGGTGGCGAGCAGCGGCGGGTGGGCGTCCCCGGCCGGGGACGCGCCGCCGAGGTTGCCGCCGACGGTGCCGCGGTTGCGGATCTGCGGGGAGGCGACGGTCCTGGAGGCTTTGGCCAGGGCGGGTGCCAGGGCGGGCAGTTCGGTGATGATGCGGCTGTAGGGGACAGCGGCGCCCAGGCGTGTGCCGCCGTCGCCGGTGTTCTCCCAGCGGGAGAGCTCGGCGATGCGGGTGAGGTCGAGCAGGGTGTCGGGCCTGCGCTTGTCGAAGTTGAGTTCGACCATGACGTCGGTGCCGCCGGTGATCGGGACGGCGTCGGGGTGCTCGGCCTTGGCCTCAAGCGCCTCCTGCAGGGTGGAGGGGCTCAGGAATCGCATGTGTGGAGGTCCTCGCGTTGACTTGACCGGTGGGTTGTGTGAAGTACAGCACTCTGGTGTCGTGGGTTCCAGGCGGCGATGACATGAAGTGGTGGCGGAACGAACGGTTATCGTTGGTCGTTTCCTCCAAGTGGCCGGTGCGAGCGCGTTCGTACTTCCCCACTATGGAAGTCCCGTATGGTCTCGGGGACCATCATCGACACTCGGACTCAAGAGGGACGTTCATGCGTCTTGGCGATTTGATCGCGGTCGAGCGGCTGCACCTGCGCTTTCTGGCGGGTGCGGAGCAGGCCGACCGCGAGGCGGGGTGGGCCTACACCACCGACCTGCTGGAGCCCGCGCGGTATCTGCGCGGGGGCGAGCTGGTGCTCACGGGGATGATGTGGCACGAGGGGCCGCAGGACTCCGAGCGGTTCGTGGCGTCGGTGGAGTCGGCCGGCGCGGTGGCGATCGCCGCGGGGACGGCGCTGGGCTCGGTGCCCGAGGACCTGGTGGAGGCGTGCCGGCGGCGGGGGATGCCGCTGGTGGAGGTTCCGCCGGAGACGTCGTTCGGGGCGGTGACCGAGGAGGTGCTGGGCTCGCACACCCGGCGCCGGTTCGCGGGGCTGGCGCGGCACCGGGACCGGTTGCGCCAGGCGGTGGCCGAGGTGGCCGCCGGGGCGGATTTCGCCGAGGTGTTCGCGCGGGCGTCGGCGCAGGTGGGGGTGCGCGCCTGGGTGGTCTCGCCGACGGGCCGGCTGGTGGCCGGCGACGGCGGCGGGCTGGGGGCGGCCGAGCGGGAGTGGCTGGCGGGCCGGGCGCTGTCGTGGCCGCTGCTGCCGCACACCACCCGGGTGGCGGGTGCCGGTGAGACGGTGGTGACGGTGCGGGAGGTGGCCACGTCCCGTTCGCATCCGCTGTCGCGGTGGCTGCTGGTGTGCGCCGGTGACGAGGCGGTGTGGTCGGAGGAGGAGCGCGAGACGGTCGCGGAGCTGGAGTCGGTGGCGGTGCTGGCCCGGGGCCGGGTGGAGGACCGGTGGAGCACCGAGGCCCGGCACCTGGAGGGGGTGGCGCGGCTGCTGGCGGCGCAGCGCTTCGACGAGGTGGCGGCGCTGCTGGGCGGCACCCCCCAGGGCGGGGGCGAGGACCATGTGGTGGTCAGCGCGGTGCTGCTGCCCGCGCCGCGGTCGGACGAGCTGACCCGGCACGTGGTGGCCGAGCTGGTGGCGGACCTGCCGGGCACGGTGGTGACCGGCGACGGCGACGGCGACACGCTGGCGCTGGTGCCGGTGGCGGCCGGGGGCGACGCGCGGGAGGCGGCCGAACGGGTGCGCTCGGTGCTGGTGGCCGGGGCGCGGGTGCTGGAGGGCGGCCTGCTCGACCACCGGTTGGCGCTGGGGTCGTCCTCGGCGGCGCGCGGGGTTCCGGAGCTGCGGGGCGCGGCGGTGGAGGCCCGGCACGCGCGGCGGCTGGCGGAGCTGCGCGGGGGCCGCTGGCGGGTCATCGCGGGGGCGGAGATCGACTCCCACGAGCTGCTGCTGGCGTCGGTGCCCGAGGAGGTGCAGAGCTCCTACCGGGAGCGGCTGCTGGGCCCGCTGGTGGCCTACGACCGCGACCACCGGTCGGAGCTGGTGGAGACGCTGGAGCGGTTCCTGGAGCACTCGGGGTCCTGGCAGCGGTGTGCGGCGGCGATGCACGTGCACGTCAACACGCTGCGGTACCGGATCGGGCGGGTGGAGGAGCTGACCGGCCGGGACCTGAGCAACCTGGAGCACCGGGTGGACCTGTTCCTGGCGCTGAAGCTGCGCGACTGAGGCGGTCCGCCCGCGGTGTGTCGGCGGGGGGCGGTAGGGTGCGCGCCCATGGGCATGGATGTTTCTCAGGGGCGGTTGGAGGGCGCGGATCTGGCGGGGGCCGATCTGCGCGAGGAGTGGGGGAGCGCGGGGGGTGCGCCCCGGGAGCTGGTGGGGTGCGACCTGTCCGAGGCCGACCTGCGCGGGGTGGACCTGGTCGAGGCGGTGCTGCGGGACTGCCGGCTGGACGGGGCGCGGCTGGACGGTGCGGAGCTGGAGGGGGCCCGGTTCGTCGGAGGGGGCGCGGCCGGTGCGGCGTTCGGCGGGGCCGAGTGCACCGAGGCGCGGTTCGAGCGGGTGGACCTGGCCAACACCCGGTGGCAGGGGGCGCTGCTGACCGACGCGGTGTTCTCGGGGTGCCGGATGACGGGGGCCGGGCTGACCTCGCTGCGCGGCGTGGGGTACGCGTTCGACCACTGCAACCTGATGCTGGCCCGGTGCAAGGGCATCGACCTGCGGGGGCGGGTGCTGGAGGGGCTGCGGCTGGACGAGGCCGACCTGGCGGCGGCGGACCTGCGCGAGACGGTGTGGGTGGAGTCCCGGCTGCGCGGCGCCTCGCTGGTCGGGGCGAGGCTGGCGGGCGCGGACCTGCGCGGCGCCGATCTGGGGGAGCCCACCCTGGAGCAGGCGCGGTACCTGCGCGGGGCGGTGATCGGCCCCGCGCAGGCGCGGCTGCTGCTGGGCGCCCTGGGGATCACCCTCGCCGACTGAGCGTTTCGGCCAGGCTCCGGGGCGGGCGGCCGAGCGCCTCCTGCACGCCGGTCGAGAGGTGGGACTCGCGGCCGCGGGCCAGCGGACCCAGGACGTCGGCCCAGATCAGGGCCACCTCCTCGGGGACCCCGTCGGCCACCTGCGCGGCCACGAACTCCTCCGTGGTGACGGACGTGCGGGTCACGGGTGTGCCGGCCTCGGTGAAGGCCTCGGCGACCTCGTCCAGGGTGAGGGGGTGGGGCCCGGACATCTCGTAGGTGCGGCCCTGGTGCCCGTCGCGGGTGAGGGCGGCGACGGCGACCTCGGCGATGTCGTCGGTGTCGATGTAGGGGCAGGCGGCGTCCTGGAGGGGCAGCCGCAGGTCCCCGGCCTGCACCATGGGCGCGAACAGGCCCTCGGTGAAGTTCTGGGTGAACCAGGTGGGACGCAGCACGGTCCACTCCAGGCCGCTGTCGGCCAGGGCCTTCTCCCCCTGGCTGTGGACGTTGTCGGTGTTGGGGCGGTCGGCGTAGTAGTCGGGGTCGTCGTTGCCGCGGGCCGAGAGCAGGACCAGGCGCTCCAGGCCGCGGTCGCGGGCGGCGGCGATGAGGTCGGGGGTGCGCGGGTCGGCGTCGTTGGGGACGACGTAGGCGGCGCGCACCCCCTCCAGTGCGGAGTCCCAGGTGGCGGGGTCGGCCCAGTCGAAGCGGTGGGCCGAGCTGCGCGAGGCCACGCGCACGGCGCGTCCCTGCTCGGTGAGCAGGCGGGCGACACGGCGTCCGGTGGTGCCGGTGCCGCCGATGACCAGGATGGGGTCGTTGTTCGTCATGGGGGAAGTCCATCAGCCGCGGGTGAGACGAACCATGGCCCCAAGGCTCAGCGGCATGTGAGATCGTCTACGCCATGGACGCTCTCTCCGACCTCCTCGACGGGGTCCGGGCCCGCGGGGCCCTGTTCAGCCGCTCGCTCATGGAGCCGCCGTGGTCGGTGTGCTTCGACCACTCCCTGCCCCTGTCGCTGATCACGATGGTGCGCGGCCGGTCCTGGATCGTCCCCGAGCAGGGCGAGCCCCTCGCCCTGGCCCCCGGGGACATCGCGGTGCTGCGCGGCCCGGCCGTGCACACCGTCGCGCACCCGGCCGACGCCGCCACCACCGGGACCGTCGTGTCGGGGCAGGGGTGCCTGGGGCCCGACGGCCTGGCGATGGACGAGGACGTCGTGCTGGGCCTGCGCACCTACGGGCACTCCATGGACGCCCCGGACCTGATGCTGTGCGGGAGCTACGACGTCACCGGCGAGGTGGGGCGGCGGCTGCTGTCGGCACTGCCGGAGGTGCTGGTGGTGCCCGCCGACGCCTGCCACGACCCGCTGACGCAGATGATCCTCAACGAGGTGGACTGCCAGGTGCCGGGCCAGCAGGTGGTGCTGGACCGGCTACTGGACCTGGCGCTGGTCTCGACCCTGCGGACCTGGTTCGACCGGCCCGAGGCCGACCCGCCCGCCTGGTACACGGCGCTGGCCGACCCGGTGGTGGGGGCGGCGCTGCGGGCGGTGCACAACCGGCCCGACGCGGCGTGGACGGTGGCGCGTCTGGCGGAGGTGTGCGGGGTCTCGCGGGCCACGCTGGCCCGGGACTTCGCGGCGCTGGTGGGGGTGCCGCCGATGGCGTACCTGGCGGAGTGGCGGATGACCCTGGCGGCGGACCTGCTGCGCGACACCGGGGAGACGGTGGGGGCGATCGCCCGCCGTGTGGGGTACGCCGACGCGTTCGCGTTCAGCGCCGCGTTCAAGCGGGTGCGCGGGGTCTCCCCGAGCGACCACCGCCGGGGCGCGCGGGGCTCAGCCGGGCAGGTGGAGGCGGCGCACGCATAGGGCCACCTGGAGGCGCAGCCGCCCCGTGACGGTGCGCACGCTCCAGCCCAGGAGGCGTTCGAGGCGCTCCAGGCCCTGCTGGGTGGTGGAGTGGTGCAGGCCCAGCGCGGTGGCGGCGGCGCGAACGCTGGGGGCGGCGGCCACCGCGTCGGCCAGGGCGATCAGCGCGGTGGAGGTGCGGGCCAGCCGCTCCAGGGCGGCCACGTCGGGCGGGGGCGCGTCGCCGGGGGCGACGGTGTCGGCGAGCGGCAGCAGGGCGCCCAGGTCCACGGCGGCGACCAGGCGGGGGCCGGGGTCGGTGCCGGTCCCGGCGGCGGTGAAGCGCAGGGCGCGGCGGGCGTCGGCCAGGGAGGCGGGCAGGTCGGCCACCGGCACGGCCGGCCCCAGGCCGGCGCGGACGGCTCCTGGGTCCTCGCCGGGGGCGAGCAGCCGCACCGGGCCGCCGCGGGGCGCCAGGGCCGCGCGGCGGGTGTCGGGGCGCAGCCCGGCGCGGCGGGCCGCGGCCAGGCGCTCGTCCCCGGGCCGGGCGGGGTCGGTGAGCAGGACCGCCAGGGGTACGGCGGCCGGGGCGGGGGCGCGGTCCAGGTGGTCTCGGACGGCGACCGCGGCCCGCTCCAGCACCATGCCCAGGACCGGCCCGGCCGGACCGGGGGTCTCCAGCCACAGCAGGGCGGTGCCCGCGGCGGCGTGCGGCCAGGCCGGGTCCGGGGGCGGCAGCGGGGTGCGGGTGAGGCGGCCGTCGGGCAGGGCGCGCAGGGACAGGGCGCGGTCGGGGTCCGCGAGGGCGGCCGGGTGGCCGGACAGGGCGGCCGCGCCGCGCACGACGGGTTCCAGGCCGGTGCCGTGCAGCCGGTCGAAGTAGTCGATGACCTTGACGGCGTCCCCGGCCTGGGGGTCCAGCGCGCTGATGCGGCCGAGCAGTTCCCTCATGGAACCAGTGTGCCCTGCCTCACATGCCGAGTGTGCGGCGAAGCCAGGGAAGACGCGCGGCCGTGGCCTGGCGGGACAGGGCGGCGTGCGGGGCGAAGGAGTCGAAGCCGTGGAAGGCGCCGGGCCACACGTGGAGTTCGGCGACGCCGCCCGCCCGCCAGATGCGGCCGGCGTAGTCGACGACCTCGTCGCGGAAGGTCTCGGCCGAGCCCACGTCCAGGAACGCCGGGGGCAGTCCCGACAGGTCGGTGGCGCGGGCGGGGGCGGCGTAGGGGGAGACGTCGGGGCCGCCCGCGGCCTCTCCCAGCAGGGCGCTCCAGCCGGTGTCGTTGGAGGTGCGGTCCCACACGCCCAGCCCCGCCATCTGGTGGGCGGAGACGCTGTCGTTGCGGTCGTCGAGCATCGGGTAGACCAGCAGCTGCGCGGCCAGGGCCGGACCGCCGCGGTCGCGCGCCAGCAGGGCGGTGGCGGCGGCCAGCCCGCCCCCGGCACTGGCCCCGCCCACCACGACGCGGGCGGCGTCCAGGCCGTGGCCGGCGGCGTCTCCCGCGAGGTGGACGAGTCCGGCGTAGCAGTCCTCCACCGGGGCCGGGTGGGGGTTCTCGGGGGCGAGGCGGTAGCCGACGGAGGCCACCGCCAGGTCCAGTTCGCGGGCGGTGGCGAGCAGGCCGGGGATCTCGGGGCCGCGGTGGGTGCCCAGGATCATGCCGCCGCCGTGGATCCAGTACAGCAGCCCGGTGGGCCCGGTGGTCCAGGTGGGCCGCCACAGCAGCACGGGCACGTCCGTGCCGTCGTGCCCCTCGGCGGTGAGGGAGTGCTCGGTGAAGTCGCCGCCGTGGGTGAAGTCGCCCTCCACCGGCAGGGCCAGGCGGGAGGCCCGGACGGAGTCGATGAGGTCGGGGGTGATGGAGGGGGTGATCCGCTCGCCGACCAGGGCCAGGGCGGCGGCGAGTTCGGGGTCGAAGGGCGGGGGCGGCGGTGTGCTCACGGAAGGCTCTCCCGGGGGTCGGTGGGCGGGCCATCATTGTGCGCGTGCCGCCGGGCGTGCCGGTAGCGGCGGGTGGCGGGGTGGTGCCCGCCGTACGGCGGGGTCAGGAGTCCAGGGCGCGGCCGATGGCGAGCATCCGGTGTCCGATGTCGGGTTCGTCGTCCTCCAGGGACCAGACGGTGTTCTCCAGGGCGCGGACCAGGGTCCAGGCGCGGGCCCGGTCCCGGTCCAGCCTCATGGCCTCGGTGAGCAGGTCGAAGCGGCGGCGCAGCAGCCGCTCCGCGCCGGGCCCCCGGGGCGGGCGGTTCCAGAGTGCGGGCAGCAGCTCGTACCCGGGGTCGCCGACCAGGGGCTTGGGGTCGATGGCCAGCCAGGGGCCGCGGCCGGTGCCCGGGAGCGGGGCCAGGACGTTCCGGTAGTGCAGGTCCCAGTGCAGCAGGCGGTCCCCGGCCTCGGGGGCGATGTCGGCGGCGGTGCGCGACCACCGGTCCAGGGCGGCGGCCTGTTCGCCGGGCGGATCGGCGGCGGCCAGGCGGCGGGCCCGTTCGACCAGGCGCTCGGTCATGGGGCGCAGGTGGCGCAGCCCGGGCGGGCCCGGGTGTGCGTTGAGGGTGGTGAGCAGCCCGGCGATGGTCTCCAGGGCCTGGTCGAGGCCGTGGGCGTCGATGGTGGAGTCCAGGTCGCGTCCGTGGTCCAGGGCCTCCAGGAGCAGGTCGCCGGTGGCGGGGTCGTGGTCGAGCAGGCGGGCGGCGCCGTGGCCGTCCCAGGCGCGCAGGGCGTCCGGCTCGCCGCGGGTCTCCTCGTCGACGGGCTGGATCTTGAGCACGGCGGGGCGGGCGTCGGCGGTGGTGACGGGCAGGACGAGGGCGACGGCTCCGTGCATGGGTCCGCCCGCGGGGGTGAGGTTCCAGGCGTCGAGCCGCTCGGCGGCCCGGCGGGGCAGGTCGGCGACCCACGCGGGCCCGCAGAAGCGGGTGAGGGCCGCGGCGACGCGGGCGGGCAGGCGGACGACGGTCACGGGGCGGCTCCCTGCGGGCGGCGGTGGGGGCGTGTCGGAGCCCGGCGCGGCGTGCGGGCGGGCCATGCGGGGTGCCCGGGGCGGCGGCCGCGGCGGGAGAGGGCGTCGACCATGCCGGCCAGGGCGGGCTTGGGCCGGTAGGCGTCGTCGAAGGGCAGGGCGGCGTCGTGGCCGGGGAACCATTCGGGGATCCAGGAGTGGGCGTCGGTGACGCCCCAGACGGTCACGTTGACGCAGCCGTCGACCTCCAGGCAGGCGGCCAGGACGTCGCGGTACTCCCGTCGCTGCTCGGCCAGGGCCTCGTCGGTGACGGGCTCGGGGATGCGCACGTCCAGCTCGGTGACGGCGACCTCCAGGCCGAGGTCGGTGTAGCGGCGCATCTGCTCGGCGAGGTCGTCGGAGACGTGGCCGTGCACGAAGTGGGACTGGAAGCCGATGCCGTGCAGGGGGACCCCGCGCTCGACCAGGTCGGCGACCAGCCCGTAGAGGGCGTCCGCCTTGGGCCCGGCGCTCTCGATGCCGAACTCGTTGATGTAGAGCCGGGCGTCGGGGTCGGCGGTGTGGGCGCTGTAGAGGGTCCGGGCGATGTAGTCGGGGCCCAGCACCTCGTACCAGAGGTTGCGGCGCATCTCCGGACCGCCGTCCTCCAGGGGCTCGTTGATGATGTCCCAGGCGCCGACGCGGCCGCGGTAGCGCTCCATGACGGTGGTCACGTGCTCGTGGACGACCCCGCTCAGGGATTCGGCGTCCCAGTCGCCCTGGGAGAGCCAGGCGGGCTGCTGGTTGTGCCAGAGCATGGTGTGGCCGCGCACGTTGAGGCCGCGCTCGGTGGCGAAGTCGACGACGGTGTCGGGGCCGCTCCAGTCGAACTCGCCCCGTTCGGGCTGGACGTGCTCCCACTTCATGGTGTTCTCGGCGGTGACCGAGGTGTAGTGGTCTTCGACGATGCCGCGGTAGCGGCGGTCCTCGGTGAGGGGGGTGACGGCCAGGGCGACGCCCAGGTCGATGCCGTGGGCGCGGGCGAGCCCGGGCAGCAGGTGGCCCTCCTGCTCGGGTTCGGGCAGGACGGCGACGAGGACGCCGGTCACGGTCAGGATGACGGTGCACAGGGCGGCGGCGGTCAACAGCAGCCCCTTTCCGTTGACGGGCACGGCGCGGCCGTCCCCGGTGCGGTGCGCGGTCACCCCTCACCCCCCGCCGGCGGTGACGGGGAGCGCGGCCAGACCGCGCAGGGTCGTGGTGGGCCGGTGGACGGGCCGTCCGGCGGGGCGCAGCTGCGGCGCCCTGGACGCCAGCGCCCGCAGGGCGATGCGCCCCTCCAGCCGTGCCAGAGGCGCCCCCAGGCAGTAGTGGATACCACCGGAGAAGGCGAGGTGGTCCGATGCGTCGGCGCGGGTGATGTCGAAGCGGTCCGGGTCGGTGAAGTGGTCGGGGTCGCGCCCGGCGGACGCGATCGAGCACAGGATGTAGCCGCCTTTTCGCAGCACGTGTCCCATTATGTTCGTGTCCTGGTTCACCCAGCGGGAGGTCATCTGCACCGGCGGGTCGTAGCGCAGGACCTCCTCCACGGCGTTGTCGGCCAGGCCGGGGTCGGCGGTGAGCCGGTCCCACTGGTCGCGGTGGCGCAGCAGGGCGGCGGTGCCGTTGCCGATGAGGTTGACGGTGGTCTCGAACCCGGCGATGAGCAGCAGCCGGCACATGGCGGCCATCTCCGCGGGGGTGATCTCCCCCTCGTCCGAGGCGGCGGTCAGGGCGGAGACGACGTCGTCGCGCGGGTCGGCGCGGCGCAGCCGCACCAGGTGGCCGAACAGGTCGTCCAGGCGGCCCGAGGCGTCCTGGACGGTGCGCAGGTGGCGGGCGGAGCGCGCGCCGTCCAGGGAGGACCCGATGGCCGCGCCGATCTCCACGAACGCGGCGTGGTCGTCGTCGGGGACGCCCAGCAGCCGGGTGATGACCGCGATGGGCAGCGGCTGGGCGAAGTCGGCCATGAGGTCGAAGCGCCCCTTGGCCAGGGCCCGGTCGAGGAGGCCGTGTGCGATCTTCTCGATCTCGACGGCGTACCGCTCCAGGTGCCGCGGGCTGAACGCGGGCCGGGCCAGGGCCCGCAGCCGGGTGTGCTCGGGCGGGTTGCGGGTGAGGAAGGACAGGTCGAGCAGGTCGGGTCCGGGCGGCGCGGTGTCGGTGTCCTGCGGCCGCACGCCCAGGTGCCGGTCGCGCAGGACCTGTTGGACGAGGGCGTGGGTGGTGGCGGTGCGGAACCCCGAGCGGCTGCGCACGAGGGCGCCCTGGGCCCGCAGACGCCGGTGGGTGGGGTAGGGGTCGTCCCGCCAGGGCCGGTGCATCAGGCGGGAGACGTGGTCCCCGCGTCGGGCCGCGACCCAGGTGAGGGCCTGGAACGCCCGCAGTCGGGCGTCGGTCCTCAGGGAGTTCAGGACCTGCATGGGGCACTCCTCTCGACGGTACGACCCTAGGGGCGACGGGGCCGGGGGCGCGGGGCGGGCGCGGGAGTTGGCCGATGCAGGCCAGGGGGGAACTCCGCGGGGCGGTGGGGCGTTGTCGGCGCACCGTCGGCGGGGGTGAACCGGCGGGGTGGGGCGGTGCGTCGAACGGGGTGGGGCGCCGCGGGTCCGCCGGGCCCGCCGGGTTGGCTACGATCGCTGGGGTCTGGTGCACGTGTGGTGTGCGAGGCGCCATCAGGCTCGGCGAATGCGGAAGGACTGAGGACGTTGGGTCCCCTTGAGAGCACCGATCCCGATCGCATCGGCCGGTACCGGCTGATCGCACGCCTGGGGGCGGGCGGTATGGGCCAGGTGTTCTTGGGCCGTTCCGCCGGCGGGCGCGCGGTGGCGATCAAGCGGATCCACCCGCACATGGCCGCCGACACGGCGTTCCGGGAGCGGTTCGCGCGGGAGGTGGCCGCGGCCCGCCAGGTGAGCGGTGCGTTCACGGCGCCGGTGATCGACGCCGGTCCCGAGGACGAGGTGCCGTGGCTGGTCACCTCCTACGTGCCGTCGCTGCCGCTGGACGACGCGGTGGCGGCCCACGGCCCGCTGCCGGAGGCCACGGTGAGGGTGCTGGCGGCGGGGCTGGCCGAGGCGCTGGCGGAGATCCACCGGGTGGGGCTGATCCACCGCGACCTCAAGCCCGGCAACGTGCTGCTGGCCGAGGACGGGCCGCGGGTGATCGACTTCGGGATCGCGCGGGCCACGGACGGGACGGCGGCGACGCAGTCGGTCATCGGCACGCCGGGGTTCATGAGCCCGGAGCAGGTGCAGGGGGAGACGCTGACCCCGGCCAGCGACCTGTTCGCCTACGGCGCGGTGCTGGCGTACGCGGCCGGGGGCACGGGGCCCTTCGGAGAGGGTGCGATGCCGACGATGGTCATGCGGATCATCAGCCGCGAGCCGGACCTGTCGCGGGTGCCGGAGCCGCTGCGGCACCTGGTGGCGGCCTGCCTGAGCAAGGACGTGCGGGGCCGCCCCTCGCCGGGCGAGATCCTGGACTACCTGGGCGAGGTGCCCGCCGGGTCGATGTGGCTGCCGCCCGCGGTGATGGCGGGTGTGCAGGAGCAGGTGGCGACGGTGAACCGGGCGCTGGCGTCGGCGGAGCCGACCGGCACCCACGGGCGCGGCGAGGGCGCCCAGGACCCGACGCGGGTGTGGGGCTCCGCCGCGGCCGCGGGTGCGGCAGGCGCGGTGGCCGGCGGCGCCGCGGGTGCGGCGGCCGGGGCGTGGGGCGACGACCAGGCCACCCGGGTGGCGCCCTCCGCCGCCCAGGAGCACGGGGCGACCTCGGTCCTGGGACAGGGGCAGGCGCAGGGCCATGCGCCCACGCAGCAGTACGGGGCGGATCAGGCGCAGCCGGGTTACGCGCCCACGCAGCAGTTCGGTGCGCAGCAGGGCTACGACGCCACCCGGCAGGCCCCCTCCGCCGACCGGGGCGGAGCGCAGGGGCCGGGCGGGGACGACCCCTACGCCGACCTGTACGGCGGTCGGCGCGGGGCGCCCGGGGCCGACGCCGAGGAGCTGCGCCGCCGCGAGTACGAACGCCACCAGGAGCAGCTGCGCGCCCAGCAGGAGCGCCAGGAGCAGGAGCGCCGCCGACAGGAGGAGTACGCCGCCCAGCAGCGGCGCCGCCACGAGGAGCAGATCGAGCACCAGCGCCGCCAGGAGGCCGACCGGGCCCACCGCGAGCGGGTGCGCGCCGAGCAGGAGGCGGCGCGGCGGGCGCAGGCCGAGGCCCGCGCGGCGGGGCGGCCGGGCCTGTGGAGCTTCGCCAAGCTGCTGCCGCTGCTGATCCTGCCGTTCATCCAGATCCCGCTGGGGTACGGGGCGGCACTGGCGTGGGCGTGGTTCACCGCCGAGGCCGACATGTGGAACGGTTCGGCCTTCTTCTTCGAGCCCCTGTCGATGGACGGGTTCTGGCACGCGACGATGCTGGGCTACTTCATCCTCAACAACCTGGTGTCGCTGGAGTTCCTGGTGCGGTCGCTGCGGACCTCGTTCGTGACCGGCGCGGTGCTGGCGCTGGGTGTGATCGCGGCGACCAACGGGCTGCTGTACAGCTTCGGCTTCTGGGGCTGAGCGGGGCCGGGCGGCGCTCAGCGGGCGGCCCCGGCGGGCCGGACGGTCCGGTCGGGGTCGATGCGGTGGGTGGACACCTCGCGGTGCGGGCGATGACCGCGAAGACCAGGGGCAGGGCGAGGTCGCGCAGGAGTGCGCCGGCCCGGTTGCGGGCCAGCTTGAGGGAGCCCTGGCGGCGGCCGATGGCGACGACGCCTTCGACACGGTCGTGGCGCAGGGCTTTGTAGGTGGTCAGGGCCTGTGCGGGGTCGTCGATGTCGCGCAGGCACGAGGCCAGGACCAGGGCGTCTTCCGGGCTCGGGGGGCGCCCTGGCCGCTGGAGGGGGTCATGGCGCGGGCGGCGTCGCCCAGCAGGCCGACGCGGCCGCGGCTCCAGCGGGGCAGCGAGGCGATGCCGTGGATGCCCATGGGGATGAACGCGGCGCGGGTGCCTCAGGCCGGTAGGGTGCCGCGCTCGCGCAGCAGCGCGTGGGCGTGCGCGATCGCCCGCGGGGTGGTGTCCAGGACCAGCCCGCCGGCGTACAGGTCCTCGATCGCCCCCTGGGAGCGCAGCGCCCGCTCGTGGTCGGGGCGCACCCCCGACAGCAGCACCGTGATGCCGCGCCGCTCCAGGCGGCGCACGGCGTCGCCCAGCACCATTGCACCGGTGGCGTCCACCGCGCTCAGGTGCGACATGCGCAGGACCACCGCCGACACGTCCGCGACCTCGGTCAGCTCCAGCAGGAACCGGTGGGCCGCGGCGAAGAACAGCGGGCCGTCCAGCCGGTAGGCGACGATGTGCTCGTCCAGCAGGGCGCGCTCCTCGGCGTCGTGGCCGCCGGGCAGGTCCCCGGCCAGTTCCATGCGGTCCATGCGGGCGTCGCGGGCCACGGCGCGCAGGGCCAGCGCGGCGGTCACGGCCATGCCGAGCAGGACGGCCATGACCAGGTCCAGGGCCAGGGTGGCCACCGCGGTCAGGACCAGGACGGCGGCGTCGCCGCGGGTGGAACGCATCATGACGCGCACCGACCCGACCTCGACCATGCGCACGGCCGTGGCCAGCAGGACGCCGCCCAGTGCAGCCAGGGGGACCAGGCCGACCAGGGGCGCGAAGGCCAGGACCACCACGGCCAGTACGGCGGCGTGGACCATGGCGGCCAGGCGGCTCACCGCGCCGGAGCGGACGTTGACGGCGGTGCGGGCGATGGCGGCGGTGGCGGGCACGCCCCCGAAGATCGGGGTGACGAGGTTGGCGATGCCCTGGCCGAAGAGCTCGCGGTCGGGGTCGTGGTGCTCGTCCACGCGCATGCCGTCGGCGACGGTCGCCGACAGCAGTGATTCCAGGGCCGCCAGCGCGGCCACGGCCACGGCCGCGCCCAGCAGCGGGCCCAGGGCGGCCGGGTCGAGGAAGGCCAGGGACGGCGCGGGCAGGCCCGCGGGCAGCGCGCCGATGGCAGGCGCCTCGAGCGGGGTCAGGTGCACCAGGGCGGTGGCTCCGGCCACCGCCAGCAGGGAGAAGGGGACGGTGGGCTTCCAACGGGCGCCCAGCAGCATGACGGCGGCGGTGCCCAGCGCGATGCCCAACGGGGTCCAGTCGGGGTCGGCGGCGAAGTCGCGGACCAGGCGCCAGGCGCCGACGAGCACGCTGTGGCCCTCGGGCTGGGGCAGGCCCAGCACGAAGGGGATCTGCTGGAGGGCGATGACGGCGGCGATGCCCAGGGTGAAGCCCTCGATGACGGGAGCGGGCACGTACCGCATGTAGCGGCCGCCGCGCGCCCAGGCCAGGCCCAGCAGGATGAGCCCGGCCATGAGACCGACGGTGAGCACGCCGCCGGGCCCGTGGGCGGCGACGATGGGGACCAGGACCACGGTCATGGCGCCGGTGGGCCCCGACACCTGGAGGTTGGAGCCGCCCAAGAGCGCGGCCAGGAACCCGGCGACGATCGCGGTGACGATACCGGCCTGGGCGCCGAGCCCCGAGGAGATGCCGAAGCCCAGGGCCAGCGGTAGGGCGACGATGGCGACGGTGACTCCGGCGAGCAGATCGCGGCCGGGGGCACGGCGCATCGCGACGAGATCGGCGCGCCGGGGCAGGAGCGAACGCAGGCGCGGGGACGGCGGCACGGTCATGGGCGGGTGGCCCCCTGGTCGGTTCCGGTGAGCAGCTGGGCGCGCTCGTCGTTGAGGTCGGTGAGGATACGCCGGGCGGTACGCAGCAGGTCGGCGACGTCGGGCCCGGCCAGGGCGTAGACGACGCCGGGCCCCTCGCGGCGGGAGGTGACGATGCCCGAGCGGCGCAGCACGGCGAGCTGCTGGGAGAGGTTGGAGGCCTCGACCTCGGTGTCGGCGAGCAGGTCGCGCACCGGGCGCGGGCCGTCCTGGAGGAGTTCCAGTACGCGGATGCGCACGGGGTGGCCGAGCATGCGGAAGAAATCGGCCTTGGCCTGGTAGAGCGGGCGGTGCACGGGCGGTCCTCGGGTGGGCGGCGGCGGTCGGCTTCACCTTATGATCACTTGAAGAATTCTTCACTTCATCATGTGTTCGAGCGATGGCCCGGGAACACGAGAACCCCCGGTCGGCGGGGGCGCCCCGACCAGGGGTGTGTCGTGTCTCACACGGTCAGACGCGGGCGGGCAGGCCCTCGATCTCGGTGACGCGGTGGTGGACGGGGCGGCTGGGCTCGGCCGCCGAGCAGGTGGCGGGGCAGGCGGGCCCCTCCTCGCGGGCGACGGAGACGGTGTACAGGCCCCGGTCGTGGCCCAGGGTGACGCGGACGCCGTCGGCGGTGTCCTCCTCGCCCAGGTGGGTGACCTCGTCGGTGCCGACGGTGCCCAGGCGGGCGCGCAGGGCGGCTTCGGCGGCCTGGACGGCGGAGGAGTCGCTGCACCGGCCGCGGAAGTTGTCGGGGACGATGCGGCCCCGTTCCAGGGCGGCGACCGTGCGCACGGCCGAGTCGGGGTCCAGGCGGCCGAAGTAGGCGCCCTGGGGCAGGGCGACGAGGTTGGCGGCGAACCGGTCGCCGCCCACGTGGGTGGTCTCCCAGACCTCGGCGTCGGTGCCGGCCAGGGCGGCGGCCACCGGGCGCCCCAGGACGGCGCAGCAGGGGTCCTTCTTGGCGTGGGTGCACACGAGGTAGAGGCTGTGGTCCACGGGTGTGCCGAAGTCCGGCGGTTCGGGGCGCTCGGCGGCGGTGACGTCGATGTCCAGCAGTTCGGCCTGGTCGGTGAAGTCGATGCGGCGCACCCAGGGGGAGGTGCGGCTGACGTGGGCCAGGTAGGCGCGGCGCGGGCCCCCGCCCTCGCGCGGAGCGCCGGGGCGCTTGATGAGCTGGGGCTTGACGTCGTGGCCGGTGATCTGCGCGGCCAGGGCGGAGACGACGGCCCGGTCCAGTCCGGGGCTGGTGAAGGCAGGGTGGCGCCAGGGGCCGGGGTGCTCGATGAGCAGCCATCCGACGGTGCGTCCGGCCGTTCCGGCGATCTGCTCGCCGGTGTAGCGGGCCAGGGCCGAGCAGCCCCGGCTGCCGTCCGGGGCGGTGGGTAGGCGCACGGGTCGGTCCAATCGAGGCGGAGGAGGGCAGGCGGGCGCGCGGCGCCCGGGAGGTGCCCGGACGCGGCCGCGCTTCGAGGTTAGGTTAGCCTACCCAGGCCGTCACCGGCGTCCCCGGGGTCCGTGTCGAGCATGTCGATGAGGGCGTCGCGTGAGGCGGCGACGTGGGCCTCGGCGCAGCGGGCGGCGGCCTCGGCCTCGCGCCGCGCCAGCAGGTCGACCAGGGTGCGGTGCTCCTCCACCGAGGCTTGCCGGTAGTGCGGGTGGCTGCGGCGGATGCGCGTGAGCTGGAACAGGTGGACCGGGGAGCGCAGCGCCTCCCAGGCGCGCACCAGCCGGGTGTTGGCCGCGATCTCGTACAGGAGGTCGTGGAAGCCCAGGTCCAGGCGGAGCAGCTCGGCGGCCGCGGTGTCGTCGGCCAGCGCCCGGTCCAGGGACTCGACCAGGTCCGACAGCTCGGCCAGGTGGGAGGCGGTGGCGCGGGTGGCGGCGCGGTGGGCGGCCAGGCGCTCCAGGGCGCCGCGCACGGTGTAGACCTCGTCCACGTCGGCGGGGGTGAGTTCGATGACGCGGGCGCCGCGGTGCCACTCGCTGACGACCAGGCCGTCGCGCTCCAGCAGGGCCAGCCCCTCGCGGACGGAGCCCCGGCTGACGTCCAGCCGGGTGGCCAGGTCGACCTCGCGCAGCGGTGTGCCGGGGGGCAGGGTGCCCTGGAGGATGGACTCGCGGATACGGTCGGCCGCCTCGTGGGCGAGCCCGCGCCGCCGGGCCCTGCGCATGCGCCTCCTCGGATGACGGGGTGGTCGGGTGCTGGGAAAGTGTAGGGCGCACACAGTGGAAAGTGAGAACCGTTCGGGTCTCGGTACGGTTGCGGACGGCGCCTTCCCGCCTTCGTTTTGTTGACATTCGGACAAGTTCGGGCCGACTATGGGGCGCGCGGCCGTCGCGGTCCGGATACCGTCCTGATCCGGAACGCGGCGGCCGTCGTGCTGCGGATCAGGACGGGGCGGAGATCCCGCCGTCGCCGTTCAGGAGCTGGCCGTTGACCCAACCTCCCCGCGGCGAGCACAGGAACTCGACGAGGTCGGCGGTGTCCTCGGGGGTCCCGGTGCGGCCCAGCGGGGTGTGGCCGGCCGTCTCCCGCCGTGTCCGCGGGCTCATCCAGCCGGTGTCGACCGGGCCGGGGTTCACCGCGTTGGCGCTCACCCCCAGGTGGGCCAGCTCGCGGGCGGCGGCGACGACGATGCGGTCCAGCGCCCCCTTGCTCGCCCCGTAGGGCAGGTTGCCGACCGTGTGGTCGCTGGTCAGCGCCACGATGCGCCCCCTGCCCCGGGGGCCGGTGAAGGCGCGGGCGAAGGCGCGCACCAGCAGCCAGGAGGCACGGGCGTTGACCGCGAAGTGCCGGTCGAAGGACTCCACCCCGGTGTCCAGCAGCGAGGAGGCCACCGACTCGCAGTGGCACAGCACCAGGGCGGTGGGCGGTCCTAGTCCGGCGCTCACCTCCTCCACGACCCGGTCGGGCACCGCGGGGTCGGCGAAGTCGGCCTCCAGGGCCAGGTGGGCTGCGCCGAGCCCCTCCAGCCCGGTGGCCAGGGCCCGGGCGGCCCCGGGTTCGGCGCCCCAGGGCATGCGGGCGTCGTAGGGGGACCAGTGGGTGAAGGCGACGTCCCACCCGGCCCCGGCCAGGCGCAGCGCGACGGCGGTGCCGATGCCGCGGCTGCGGCCCGCGCCGGTGACCAGCGCCACCGGCCTCGCGGAGGACTCGGTATGTGTCATGGGGCCATCGTGGTGGCGGCCCCGTGCACCCGGCAACGGGATTTCGCCGTTCAGCCGGTCAGGTCGGGGATCAGCCGCGGCCCGTGGCGGCGCACGTGCTCCAGGAACGTCGCCACCGCCGGGGACGTGTACCCGCCGCCCGAGCCCTCGGCCGGGTGGACCACGCCGATGGGCCGCACGGTGCCGGGGTCGGCCAGGGCCAGCTCCACGGTGCCCGGCAGCGGCCCGCGCGGGCGGGCGGGCAGCACCGACACGCCCAGGCCGGCGCCGACCAGCCCGCGCGCGGTGGCGATGTCGTCGGCCTCGAAGGCGACCCGGGGGGTCAGGGCGGCCCGGTCGGTGATGAGGTCGGTCAGGTGGCGCACCCCCCGCCCGGGCTTGAGCAGCACGAACTCCTCCCCGGCGACCTCGGCCAGCGCGATCTCCCGGTCGGCGGCGGCCAGCCGGTGCTGCTCGGGCACCACCAGGCGCAGCGCCTGGGTGTGCAGCACGGTGGAGACCAGCCGCGGATCGGCGGGCAGCGGCGAGGTCAGCGCCAGGTCGGCGCCGCCCTCGGCCAGGCGGCGCAGGGAGTCCGCCCAGGGCTCCTGGACCAGGGTGAAGCGCACCTGCGGGTGGGCGCGGCGGAAGTCCCGGAGCAGGGCGGGGACCACCTCCACGCCCAGCGTCGGCAGGAAGGTCAGGCCGACGCGGCCGCGGTCGGCGTCGGTGAGCTCGCCCACGCCGCGGGCCAGGTCGGCCAGGGCGCGCTCCACGTGCGGCAGCAGCAGGCGCCCGGTGCGGGTCAGCCGCACCCCGCGCCCGGTGCGCTCGACCAGGGTGAGCCCGCTCTCCTCCTGCAGGCGGGCGACCGCCCTGCTCAGGGTGGGCTGGGGCATGCCCAGGGCCTCGGCGGCGCGGGTGACGTGCTCGGTGCGGGCCAGGGCGGCCAGCATGTGCAGGCGCGGGGCCAGCAGCCGGGTGATGCGGTCGGCGTCCTCGGATTCCATGCATTCCAGTATGGATCAGGACATGTCCATGCATTGGACGTATGGGTCGATGGTTTCTAGCGTGGAGGGCATGGACACGGCGCCCCTCGCAGACGACCGCCCCCGGGCCGGGACACCCGGGTACCGGCGCACCGTGGTGGCGATGGTGGCCGTGGCGGTGGCGACCTTCGCCCAGCTGTGGTCGGTGCAGCCGGTGCTGCCGGAGCTGTCCGCCGACCTGGGCGAGCCGGCCGCGCGGGTGTCGCTGACGGTGTCGGCGGCCACCGGCGCGCTGGCCGGGTTCGCCCTGGTGTGGAGCGGGCTGGGGGACCGGTTCGGGCGCACCCGGGTGATCGCGGTGTCCCTCGCGGTGGCCACCCTGGTCGGCTGTGCGGCGCCCTTCGCCGGGGACCTGTGGCTGCTCGTGGCCCTGCGGGCGGTGCAGGGGGCCGCGCTGGGCGGGGTGCCCGCGGCGGCGGTGGCCCACCTGGCCGAGGTGCTGCACCCGGCCGACGCGGCCCGGGCGATCGGGGTGTACATCGCCGGGAACCCGCTGGGCGGGATGGGCGGGCGCCTGGTCTCGGGGTGGGCGGCCGCCGCGGGCGGCTGGCAGTGGGGGGTCGCCGCCTCCACCGCCGTGGGGGTGGCGGCCTGGCTGGTGTTCGTGTGCGCGCTGCCGCGCCGCACCCGCGGCGCCCCCCGGGCCGGGGGCGGCGGGTCGGGCGGCCGCACCCGGTGGCGGGCCGCGCTGGCCACCCCGGGCATGGCGGCGCTGTACGCGCAGGCGCTGCTGCTCATGGGCGCGTTCATGACGGTGTACAACCTGCTGGGCTTCCGGCTGACGGGGGAGCCGTTCGGCCTGTCGCAGGCGGTGGCGTCGTCGCTGTTCGTCGCCTACACCGCCGGGATGGCCGGGTCGGCGTGGTCGGGCCGGGCCGGTTCCCGGTGGGGCCCCTACCGTGTGCTGGCGGTCTCGGCCGCGGTGATGGCCGCGGCGGCCGGCGCGCTGGCCGCGCCCTGGCTGCCGGTGGTGGCGGCGGGGCTGGTGGTGTTCACGTTCGTGTTCTTCTGCGCGCACGCCACCGCCTCGGCGTGGGCGGCGCGCCGGGCCGGTGCGGGCCGGGCACAGGCGTCGTCGGTGTACACGCTGGCCTACTACGTGGGGGCGAGCCTGCTGGGCTGGGCCGGCGGGCTGTTCTACGACCGCTGGGGGTGGGGTGCGGCGCTGGTGTTCGCCGGGGCACTGTGCGCGGCGGCGCTGGTGTCGGGGCTGGGGCTGCGTTCCCGGGAGGAGGCCTTGCCCGATGAGGGGGTGTCCTTGACCGGCGCCGGGGCCGCCGCGGGGGACCGTGGGAGGGAGAAGCCCCCGGGATAGTTTAAGATTCAACCACCCGGTCGCGAGAGAGGTGCCGAATGGACGTACGCCCGGCGGGGATCCACCATGTGACCGCCATCGCCACGGACCCGGCCGCCAACGCCGACTTCTACCGCAACGTCCTGGGGATGCGCCTGGTCAAGCGCACCGTCAACTTCGACGACCCCACCACCTACCACCTCTACTACGGCGACCGGGCGGGCAGCCCCGGCACCGTCATGACGTTCTTCCCCTGGCCGGGGGCCCCGCGCGGGCGCCTGGGCGCCGGACAGGCCACCGTCACGACCTTCTCCGTTCCGGAGGGGTCGCTGGGCTGGTGGGCCGAGCACCTGGGGGCCCTGGACGTCGAGTTCACCCGGCCGGCCGAGCGCGGCGCCGAGGACGTGCTGTCCCTGCGCGACCCCGACGGCCTGGTCATCGAGCTGGCGGCCTCGCCCGACCACCACGACACCGACCCCTGGGACGGCGGCGGCATCCCGGCCGACCACGCCGTGCGCGGCATCCGGGCGGTCACCCTCACCGAGCACAGCCTGGACGACACCGCCGCGATGCTCACGGACCAGCTGGGGTTCCGGCTGGAGGACGAGACCGCCGACCGGGCGCGCTTTCGCACCTCCGCGGCCGGCGCGGCGGTGGGCACCATCGTCGACGTGCTCGCGCGACCGGCCGCCGAACGCGGACACGTGGCCGCCGGGACCGTCCACCACGTCGCCTACCGCGCCCCCGACGGCCCCGTCCAGGCCTCCTGGCGCGAGGACCTCATCGCCCAGGGCGTGGGCGTCACCGAGGTCCGCGACCGCAACTACTTCACCTCCATCTACTTCCGCGAACCCGGCGGGGTGCTGCTGGAGATCGCCACCGACGGGCCCGGGTTCGACTACGACGAGCCCCTGCTCGAACTGGGCCGCTCCCTGCGGCTCCCGCCGTGGCTGGAGCCCGACCGCGAGGCCATCGCCGCGGCCCTGCCGCCCCTGGAGACCGGCCGGTGAGCGCGGTCGCCGACTTCGTCCACGTCGTCGAGCCCGCCCGCCGGCCCCAGGCGCCCACCCTGCTGCTGCTCCACGGCACCGGCGCCGACGAGCACGACCTGCTCCCGCTGGGGCGCCTGCTGGCGCCGGGCGCGGCCCTGCTCTCGCCGCGCGGCAGGGTCGACGAGAACGGCATGAACCGCTGGTTCCGGCGGCTGCGCGAGGGCGTCTTCGACGTGGAGGACGTCATCGCCCGCGCCGCCGAGCTGGCCGGCTGGCTGCCCGTCGCACTGGAACACCACGGCCTGGGCGGCCCGGTGGTCGCGGCCGGCTTCTCCAACGGCGCCAACACCGCCGCGGCCCTGATGCTCCTGCACCCGGACCTGCTGGACGGGGCGGTCCTGCTGGGCGGCGGGTACCCCCTCCAGGGCCGGGAGCCCGGCCGGGCCGACCTGTCCGGGAAGGCGGCGTTCCTGGGCGTGGGCGCGACCGACCCCATCAGCACCCCCGACCAGGCCCGGCTGCTCGCCGACCACCTCACCGCACTGGGGGCGCGGGTGGAGGTCCTGGAGCACCCCGGCGGACACCAGGTGCCCCCGGCGGTGGCCGAGGGGGCCCGCGCCTGGTTCGAGGGCCGCTACGGCCCCCACTAGACCGCGGCGGCGTCCCCTGACCCGGGCGCCGCCGCCCTCCGGCGGGGTGGGCTCGTCCCCGTGCGAGCCCGCCCCGCTAGACTTCGTTGCAGATCACCACTTTTCCCCTGTACCTGCACATCGCCCTCGAAAAGAACCCATGATCATCCCTCTTCCTGTACGGGGGCGGTGAGCCGTGGACCCCGAGATCCTCGGCCTGCTGCTCCTGGTCGGCGTCGCCGCCGGCTGGGTCGACGCCGTCGTCGGCGGGGGCGGCCTGCTGCTCCTGCCCGCCCTGCTGGTCGCCGCACCCACCACCCCCCTGGCCACCCTGCTGGGCACCAACAAGCTCGGCGCGATCTTCGGCACCGCCTCGGCGGCCGTCGCCTACGCCCGCAAGGTCCCCGTGGACCGGGCCGTCGTGGTGCCCACCGCGACCCTGGCCCTGCTCGGCGCGGGCGGCGGCGCCGCCCTGGCCGCGGCCCTGACCACCGACGTCCTCAAACCGATCATCATGGTCGTCCTGGCCGGGGTGGCCCTGCTGGTGTACCTGCGCCCCGCCATGGGCGCGGCCGCCGACCCCGCCCTGCGCACCCGCAACCGGATGCTGGCCGCCATCGCGCTGGCCGGCCTGGGGGTGGGCTTCTACGACGGGCTCATCGGCCCGGGCACCGGCGTGTTCCTCATCATCTCCCTGACCGCGGTGCTGGGCATGGACTTCGTGTCGGCCTCGGCCGCCGCCAAGATCGTCAACGTCTGCACCAACCTGGGCGCCCTCATCGTGTTCGCGATCGGCGGCCACGTCGACTGGCTGCTCGGCCTGGGGCTGGGGGTGTGCACCGTCATCGGCGCCCAGATCGGGGCGCGCATGGCCCTGCGGCGGGGCTCGGGGTTCGTCCGCGCGGTGCTGCTGGTGGTCATCGCCGCCCTGCTGCTGCGCATGGGCTGGGACACCTTCGCCTGAGTACCGGCCCCCGTGACCGGCTGCGGCCACGGGGGATCCGCACCCGTCCGGCGGGCGTCCGAGAGGTGAGGAAGGATCCCCCTCCTGAGACGGACGGTACGCCCATGCCCCCACGCACGAACTCCCCCCGACCCCGCGGGCGGGTCGCCGCGGCCGCGCTCGTCGCCGCCCTGGCGCTGAGCGCCTGCTCGGCCAACGCCGGGCCCGACCAGACGGGCCTGGAGTACGACGCGGGCCCCTTCTCCTCCACCACCTTCGACAGCTGCATCTCCCCGGGCAACCGCGAGTACCACGGCCCCGGCGACGAGACCTACCTGTACCCGGCCGGGCAGCGGACCTTCGAGTTCTCCGGCTCGGAGACCGCCGAGATCGGCGCCTCCACGGTCGTGTCCCAGGACGACCTCGAACTCACCGTCACCGGGCTGGTGACGTTCAGCCTCAACATCGACTGCGAGCAGCTCCAGGAGTTCCACGAGCGGCTGGGCCTGAAGTACGGCGCCTACGAGGACACCGGGTGGGTGGAGCTGCTGCGGGACTACATCGGCCAGCCCCTCAACCGGGCCCTGGACGACGCCACCAAGGAGTACGCCTGGCGCGACCTGTACACCAGCGCCGACGCCAAGGCCGAGTGGGAGCAGAAGGTCGGCGACCTGACCGCCGCCTACATCGACGAGCAGGGCGGCGGGGAGTTCTTCTGCTCGCCCGTCTACACCGGCGGCGACGAGTGCGGCACCCCGCAGCTGACCATCCAGCAGCCCACCCCGCCCGAGGAGGTCCGCACCGCGCTGACCCTGGCCCAGGAGGCGGTGGAGATGACCACCGCCCAGGAGCAGGAGAACGAGCGGGTGGAGAAGGAGCTGGAGGCCATCGAGGCGCTGGTGGAGGTGCTCGGACCCGACGGGTACATCCTCTACCAGGCCCTCAAGGACGGGAAGGTCGACTTCGTCCCCATCCCGTACGGCGGCGGCGTCAACGTGAGCCCGCGCGGCGGCAACTGACCGCCGGGTGCCGGGCGCGCCGCGCCCGGCACCCGCGGACCGCCACGGGGCGTGCCCCGGGCAGCGGCTCCGGTCGGGGCCCGCGGCGGCCGCCGGGCGGCGGCCCGGCAGGATCACTGCGGCCGGTGTCGGACGCCACAGGGCGCGGTGCGCTCGGGCCCTGGGAGCCGCCCGGACGGCGCAGTCGGCGCCCCCGGCGGCCCCGGGGACGGCCCCGGGCGGGCCCGCCCCGACGGGCCCGGCGGCGGTGCGACCGGCGCCCCCCGGGGGCGGGGACCGGCGCCGATGCCGCTAGGGTGACCGTTGCGCCGGACACGCGCGCCGACGGCGGTCGGACGCCGGGGCGGGGGCGGGGCACAGGGGGCCTTCGGTGCGAAGCCGACCTAGGTAAGGCTAACCTGTCCTGGTCGGTCCGCGGTGGTGGGAACGCCCCGCCGGAAGACCCCGGACGACGCCCACGACCGCCTACACGACGAACGGGGAAGCCGTGGCCCTGCGCGCGTCCGCCCTCGCACCCCCCAGCCTCACCCGGCGCATCACCCGGCCCCTCGGCCTGCTCGCCGCGCTGGGGGCGCTGGTGGTGTGCGTCCTGCTCAGCATCACGGTCGGCGCCAAGCCCATCCCCGTCGCCGACGTCTGGGCGGCCCTGGCCCACCCCGACGGGACCTACGACCACAACGTCATCCGCACCCTGCGTGTGCCGCGCACCGTCATCGGGGTGTTCGTGGGGGCCGCGCTGGGCCTGGCCGGGGCGCTCATGCAGGCGCTGACCCGCAACCCCCTGGCCGAGCCGGGCATCCTGGGCGTCAACTCCGGCGCCGCCGCCGCGGTCGTCGTCGCGGTGTTCGCGTTCGGCGCCTCCGGGGCGGCGCTGGTCTGGCCCGCGTTCGCCGGCGCCGCGCTGGCCTCGGTGGCCGTGTACATGCTGGGCTCGCGCGGGCCCGCCAGCGCCACCCCCGTGCGGCTGGCGCTGGCGGGCACCGCGGTGGCCGCCGTACTCCAGGGCCTGATCTTCGGCGTCATCGTCCTCAACGACTTCGTGTTCGACCGCATCCGCTTCTGGCAGGTGGGATCCCTGGTCGGCCGCGACCTGGAGATCTTCTGGCAGGTCGCCCCGTTCCTGGTCGGCGGCGTCGCGCTGACCCTGCTGCTGGGTCCCTCGCTCAACGCCGTCGCCCTGGGCGACGACCTGGCGGCCTCCCTGGGCGCGCGCATCCCCACCATCCGCACCCTGAGCGCCATCGCCGTGATCCTGCTGTGCGGGTCGGCGACCGCCGCCGCCGGACCCATCTGGTTCGTGGGCCTGGTCATCCCGCACGTGGCACGCCTGGTCACCGGCCCCGACCAGCGGTGGCTGCTGCCCTACTCCGCGGTGTTCGGCGCGATCCTGCTCACCGCCGCCGACACGGTGGGACGGGTCGTCGCCCCCGGCGCCGAACTGGAGGTCGGCATCATCACCGCGTTCGTCGGCGCCCCCCTGTTCATCGCCCTGGTCCGCAGCAGAAAGATGGCAGCCCTGTGAGCACCACGACCCGGCCGCGCCCCCGCACCGGGGGCCGGACCGCCCCGCGCGGAACCTTCGCCCTGCGCCTCGGCGACCGGTACTCGCTCCTGGTGCGCCCGCGCACGCTCGCCGTGGCGGTGGCGCTCATCGCCCTGTCCGCGGCCGCACTGGCCGTGTCGGTCTCGGTGGGCGACTACGAGATCCCCCTGGCCGCCGTGCCCGCCGCCATCACCGGCGCCGGCGAGCGCCTGGACGTGTTCTTCGTCCAGGGGGTGCGCCTGCCCCGGGCGCTGACCGCCCTGGGAGTGGGCGCCGCCCTGGGCCTGGCCGGGGCGGTCTTCCAGAGCCTGTCCCGCAACGCCCTGGGCAGCCCCGACATCATCGGCTTCACCAGCGGCGCGGCCACCGGCGCCGTCGCGGTCATCCTCGTGGTGGGCGGCGGCCGGCTGGTGGTGTCCATGGGCGCCGTCGCGGGCGGCCTGCTCACCGCCGCCGTCGTGTACCTGCTCGCCATGAAGAACGGCGTCCAGGGGTACCGGCTGGTGCTGGTGGGCATCGGCGTCTCGGCGATGCTGACCGCGTTCCGCGACTACCTGCTGACCCGCGCCGAGCTCACCGACGCCATGAGCGCCCAGATCTGGATGATCGGCAGCCTCAACGCCCGCGGCTGGGGAGAGGTGGCCGCGGTGTGGGCGTCCCTGGCGGTTCTGGGCCCGGTCCTGCTGTACCTGGGCGGGCGACTGCGGTTCATGGAGCTGGGCGACGACACCGCCCGAGCCCTGGGCGTGGACACCCGGGCCGTCCAGATGGCGGCGCTGGCCGCCGCCAGCGCCCTGACCGGCGCCGCGATCGCGGTGTCGGGCCCCATCGGGTTCGTGGCCCTGGCCGCCCCGCAGCTGGCCCGCCGCCTCACCCGCACCGGCGGTACCACCTTCGTCGGCGCGGCCCTCATGGGCGCCGCCCTGCTGGCGGTCGCCGACCTGGTGGCGCTGCGCGCCCTGGCCCCCACCCAGCTGCCCGTCGGCGTGGTCACCGCCGTCATCGGCGGCGGCTACCTGATCCGGCTCCTGCACACCGAGTGGCGGCGCGGCCGCGCCTGAGCCCGACCGACCCGCGCACCATCCCGAGGAAGACATGACCATCCACCACACCGACCGCCTCAGCGGCCAGGAGCTGACGCTCGCCTACGACCAGCGCGTCATCTCCCGGGACCTCGCCGTCACCATCCCCGACAACTCCTTCACCGTCATCGTGGGACCCAACGCCTGCGGCAAGTCCACCCTGCTGCGCGCCCTGTCGCGGACCCTCAGGCCGGCCGGGGGACGGGTACTGCTGGACGGCCAGGTGATCTCCTCCTATCCGGCCAAGGAGGTGGCGCGGCGGCTGGGCCTGCTGCCCCAGGCCTCCATCGCCCCCGACGGGATCGGCGTGGCCGACCTGGTCGCCCGCGGCCGCTTCCCCCACCAGGGGTTCCTGCGTCAGTGGTCCAAGGAGGACGAGCGGGTGGTGGCCGAGGCGATGGAGTCCACCGGGGTCGCCGAGCTGGCCGACCGGTCGGTCGACGAGCTGTCCGGCGGCCAGCGCCAGCGGGTGTGGCTGGCGATGGTGCTGGCCCAGCAGACGCCGCTGCTGCTGCTGGACGAGCCCACCACCTACCTGGACATCGCCCACCAGATGGACATGCTGGACCTGTGCGCCCGGCTGCACGACCAGGGCGGGCACACCCTGGTGGCGGTCCTGCACGACCTCAACCACGCCTGCCGGTACGCCTCCCACCTCATCGTGATGAAGGACGGGGCGATCGTCGCCGAGGGAGAGCCCGCCGGGACCGTCACCGCCGAGCTGGTGGAGTACGTGTTCGGGCTGCCGGTGCGGATCATCCCCGACCCCGAGACGCACACCCCGCTCATCGTCCCCGTGGACCGGCGCCGCACCGGGAACTGACCCGGGTGCGGGCGGGGCCCGCCCGCACCCGGGGTACGGATCAGGCGCCCGACATCTCCAGGCGCAGCACCAGCTCGACCAGCTCCACCACCACCTCCTTGACGGAGCCGCGGTCACGGGCGTCGCACAGCATCACCGGCACCGGGTCGGCCACGTCCAGGGCCACCCGCACGTCCTCGGCGCGGTGCGAGCGCTGCCCGTCGAAGCAGTTCACCGCCACCACGAACGGCACCCGGCGCGCCTCGAAGAAGTCGATCACGTCGAAGCAGTCGGTGAGGCGCCGGGTGTCGGCGAGCACGACCGCGCCCAGCGCCCCCTCCACCAGCTCCTCCCACATGTGGGAGAAGCGCCGCTGACCGGGTGTGCCGAACAGGTACACCACGGTGGCGGCGTCCAGGGTGATGCGCCCGAAGTCCAGGGCGACGGTGGTGGTGGTCTTGGCCTCCACCCCCTCCAGGTCGTCCACGCCGGTCCCGGCCACGGTCATCTCCTCCTCGGTGTGCAGCGCCTCGACCTCGCTCAGCGCCGACACCATCGTGGTCTTGCCGGCGCCGAAGCCCCCGGCCACCACGATCTTGAGCGTGTCGGGCGCAGGCCCGAACACTCCCGGTCCGTCCATCGTCGTCGTTCCGTTCACATGGCCTCAAAGTTCCTTGATGCGTGCCAGCACCGCGCGCAGCGTCGCCTCGTCGGGACGGCGCCGCTCCCGCTCGGAGGCGCGGGCCAGCACGTGTCCGCGGTCCACCAGATCCGCCAGCAGGACCCGGACCACCCCCAGGGGCAGCCCCGACCGGGAGGCCACCTCGGCCACCGTCACCGGTCGGGCGCACAGGGCGTGGATCTCCAGGGCCTCCGGGTCCTCCTCGACCACCCCGGCCACCGCCACCACGGAGGTGGTCAGGGTCAGGTCCGACCGGGAGGGGCGGGTCCGGCCCCCGGTCAGCGCGTAGGGGCGGATCAGGTCCGGCCCCCCGGCGTGGTCGTCGGGGGTCACCCGCGTCCGCCCCGGCGCGGCAGCGCGGCCAGGTGCGGGCCGACCCGGCGCACGAGCCGGTTGACCTCGAAGGCGGCCTGGCCCATGTCGCAGTCGGTGCCCACGGCCAGCGCCAGGGAGGCGCCCTCCCCGGCGTCGACCACGAAGAAGAACACGGTGTCCAGCTCCACCACGGTCTGGTGCACCCTGGCGGCGCCCAGGGGCGCGCGGGCCCCCCGCGCCAGGGATGCGAACCCCGAGGCGATGGCGGCCAGGCGCTCGCCGTGCTCGCGGCCCACCCCGGGGGAGGCCGCCAGCGGCAGCCCGTCGGCGGACAGCAGCAGCGCGCTTCGGGCGTGCGCGATCTTCTCGACCAGGTCGGCCAGCAGCCAGTCCAGGGTGCCGGTCTCGTTCTCCTCGGCCTGAGCGGACATCGTCCTCATCCTTCCTCGGGGTCGCCGTCCGGGCCGGGGTCGTCCGCGCGGGCGCGCAGGGTCCCGGACCGGAAGGCGCTCATCATCGAACGGATCCGTTCGGGGGAGCGGTGGTCCTCATCGGTGGCGGCGGGTTCGGGCGCCGGGCCGACGGGGCGCCGCCGGCGGCGGGGGAGCCCCTTGTAGTGGTCGGCGTCGGTGTCCCCCCGCGGCCCGGCCGGGTCCGCGCCCGCGGGTCCGGCCGGTGCGGCGGCCACGGCGCGCACCGCGGGCGCGGGGACGGCGGCGGGCGGCGGGGGAGCGGGGGCCGGTTCGGGCTCGGCCAGGGCGCCGGCGGGTACGCGCACCGTCGCGCGCACCCCGTTCCCGCCCGGTCCGGCGGACAGCTCGACACCCAGTCCGTGGCGGGCGGCCAGGGTGGCGACCACGAACAGGCCCAGCGGCGAGTCCTCCACCAGCCCGGCCAGGTCGAAGCGGGGCGGGTCGGCCAGCAGGGCGTTGGCCTCCTCCAGGGCGGCGCCGGTCATGCCCAGGCCCCGGTCGTCCACGACGATGCGGCAGCCGGCGCCGTCGGCGCCGGCGCGGACCTCGACCTCGGTGGTGGGCGGGGAGAACGCGGTGGCGTTCTCCAGCAGTTCGGCCAGCAGCCGGGCGGTGTCGGCGGCCACGTCGCCGCGCATCGCCACCGGGGGCAGGTCGCGGGGCTGGACGCGGGTGTAGTCCTCGATCTCGCCGGCGGCGGCCCGCACCACCTCGTGCAGCAGCATCGGGGAGCGCGGGTGGCGGGCGGGGGCGCCGCCGCTGAGCAGCATGAGGTTCTCGGCGTTGCGGCGCAGGCGGGCGCTGAAGTGGTCGATACGGAACAGCGCGGCCAGGGCGTCGGGGTCGGTCTCGTCGCGCTCCAGCCGGTCCAGGAGGGCGAGCTGGCGGTGGACCAGGGACTGGGTGCGGCGGGCGATGGTGCCGAACATGGCGCGCACCCCGGCGCGCAGCCGCGCCTCCTGGACGGTCGCGGTGACGACGGCGCGGCGGGCGTCGGCGAAGGCGTCGACGACGTCGGTGATCTCGTCGCCGCGGGTTCGGGCCGGCGCGGGCTCGGGGTCGACCTCCTCCCCGGCGCGCAGGCGGGCGGTGAGGCGGGGCAGGTCGACGCGGGCGTACTCGAGCGTGGTGGTGCGCAGGCGGTCCAGGCGGCGGCCCATGCGGACGGCACCGGTGACCGCGACGGCCGCGGAGGCCAGGGCGATGGCCAGGACGGGCAGGCTGGTGAGCAGGGCCGTGCGGGCGAGGTCGGCGGAGCGGGCGTCGCCGTAGTCGGCCAGCAGGTCGAGTTGGCCGCGTTCCACGGTGCGCATGCGCTGGTCGGAGGCTTCGGCGGCGCCGCGCCAGGCGCTGGCGTTGACGGGGGGACGGGTGTTCTGGGGCGCGGCGATGACCTCGTCCTGGAGGTCGTGGACGCGCTGGAGGGACTCGTAGTACTCCAGGAGGCGGTAGGTGCGGACGTCCTCGGGGTCGAGCTCGGCGCCGATGCGGTTCCAGGTGTGGCGGTGGGCGCCGGCGGCCGCGACGAACTCGGCGTGGGCGTCGGGGGTGAAGGTGTCGGTGGCCGCGGCGTGGGTGAACACGGTGTTCTGGCGGGCCAGGAGTTCGCGCACGCGCATGAGGGAGGCCAGGGAGCGCAGGCGGGGGACCTGGGCGGGTTCGGCGTGCTCGACGCGGGCGTCCCAGAAGCGCAGGCCCTGCTCGATCATCTCGTGGTAGGCGGTGGCGGTCTGTACGAGGTCGCGCCGGTGGGGCGGGAGGGCGTCGACGATGCGGCGGTGGTGGTCCAGTCCCTCCAGGGTGTGCCGCAGTGCCCGGGAGTGGCCGGGCAGCGTGTCGGGGGCGAAGCCCTCCAGGGCGCGGTCCAGGCCGGCCACCGCGGTGTCGGTCGCGGCGCGGGCGTCCTCCAGGGCGCTCTCGGAGCTGTGGGTGCCGCCCGCGGAGTCGGCGGTGGCCAGGCGTTCGTCCTGGAGTGTTCCGATCACCTGGGAGACGGCGGTGCCGATTTCGCGGGTGAGGGCGGTCTCGGTGCGCAGCGCGCGGATGTCGCCCACGAGCAGGGCGGTGAACAGCGACCACACCAGGAGCAGGACGGCGCTGGGCAGGAGCACCAGGGTGATCATGCGGGCGCGAAGCGACCGGCGCTTCATGGGGGGCATGGGCTCGCTTCCGGGGCCGGTGGGAGGGGGATGGGGGCCGGATTCCCAAGAGTGAAGCCGGTCGCCGGGGGAGAGTGCAAGGGGCACGGGGGGCACCGGAGGCCGGGGAGGGGTGTTGTCGCTGGTCAGGGGTAGGGGCTCAGGTTGGTAACGGAGTGGGAGGGGTTCCTGTCCGCCTATTAAGAATCTACGTCGTAAAGGCGGGGGTTCTGTTGACTACTCAGAAGAACAAAAACAGAAAGAGGAGTGCGGCTACGCCGCACCCTTCCTTCTGAAAACCGAGGTTGGAGCCCCGCGGGGCCGGGTAGGGACGGCGTGCACCGCAGAACACGACCGTGAGGACCACCGTGAAGCTCACCGAGGAACAGATCCGTGAGGGCCTGGGCCGTCTGGACGGCTGGGAGCTGGACCCGGAGGTGCCCGTGCTGCGACGCACCCTGAGGCTGGCGGACTTCCCGGCCGCCGTTTCCCTGGTGAACGTCATAGCCCAGGCCGCGGAGCAGGCCGGCCACCACCCCGACATCGACATCCGCTACGACACCCTGCACCTGGCCCTGGCCACGCACTCGGTCGGGGCGGTCACCGAGAAGGACATGGCGCTGGCGGCCCGCATCGACGAGCTGGTGCCGCAGGGCTGAGCGTCGGACACGGGGTGCTTTCGGGGGCCATCCTCGGCACCCCATGTCCGAGTGGTCGGAAAAATGCGCCCTCTCATGGAGAAGGCGCAGGTCAGGGGCGGTACGTGGAGATCCGGTACTCAGAACGACGTCCGGGAGCCCGGTGACCGGGGCCCCGGGTGCCCGGGGACCCGGCCCGGTCAGCGCAGGCGGGACCGGCGCATCTTGCCGGAGGCGGTGCGCGGCAGCTCCGGTACGAAGTCGACCGTGTCCGGGGCGGCGTGGGTGGCGAACCGGGTTCCCACCCAGTCCCTGAGCTCCTCGGCCAGCTCCTCGGAGGCCTCGTGGCCCGGAGCGAGTACGACGCGTGCGCCGATCAGCTGTCCGGCCAGCTCGTCGGGGATGGAGTACACCCCGCACTCGTCCACCGCCGGGTGCTCGTTGAGGACCGCCTCCACCTCGGTGGGGCCGATGCGGTAGCCGCGGCTGAGGATGGCGCCGTCGTCTCGGGTGGAGAAGTACAGCCGCTCGCTGCGGTCCAGGATGCCGGTGTCGCCCGTGAGGTAGTAGGCCTTGTCGGGGGTGAAGCGGACCTGGGAGGCGGAGTCGTTGTCGAGGTAGCCGGTGAACCAGGCGAGCGGGCTGTGGGCGAGGTCGACGGCGATGCGGCCGTAGGCGCCCAGTGGTGCGGGCTCGTCGGAGATGGCCTCCAGGACGGTGACCTTCCAGCCGGGCAGGGCGGGGCCGATGGCGCCCGGGGGGAGGTCGCCGGTGTCCTGGCCGGTGTCGCCGTTGGGGACGCCCACGCACCAGCCGAGTTCGGTCTGGCCGAAGTGGTCGCGCACGGGGATGCCGAAGACGTCGGTGACCCAGTCGATGACGTCGGGGGCGAGGGGTTCGCCGAAGCTGGTGAGGCGCTGGACGATCACCTCGGGGGGCAGGGTCTTGGTGGCGGCGCGCAGGGTGCGGTAGGTGGTGGGGTCGGCGGCGAGGTTGGTGACCTCGTACATGCCCAGGACGTCGAGGGTGAGTTCGGGGTCGAAGAATCCGGCGCGCAGGGCGATGGAGGGGTGTCCGGCGAGCAGGGGTGAGATGAGGCCGTGGTACAGGCCGAAGGCGGAGCCGGGGTCGGCGGTGTTCCAGTAGGTGTCGTCGTCCTGGACGCCCAGGCCGTAGTGGTGGTAGGCGTGCATGGCGGCGAGGGCGCGGACGGGGACGGGGACGCCGCGCGGGGGGCCGACGAGTCCGGAGATGTAGACGATGGCGAGGAGGCCGTCGCCGCCGACGGCGGTGTCGGGGGCGGGGGGCGCGTCGGTGGCGGCGAGTGCGGTGAGGGTGGTGTCGCCGTCGCGGAGGGGGTGGGCGCCGGTGGTGGCGATGGTCCAGGGGGGTGTGTCGTCGGTGTCGAGTTTGGTGCGGTTGTGGTCGTCGACGACGACGAGGCGGGCGTGGGAGGAGGTGAGGCGTTCGCGGATGGCGGAGGGGGCGAAGGAGGAGAAGAGGGGGACGAGGACGGCTCCCAGGCGCCAGACGGCGAGGGCGGTGACGGCGAGGTCGATGCCCTTGGGGATGAGGGTGGCGATGCGGTCGCCGGGGCGGATGCCGTGGGCGGCGAGTCCGGTGGCCAGGACGCGGGAGCGGTCGCGGAGTTGGCCGTAGGTGAGGGTGGTGGGGGTGAGGTCGGGGCCGATCTGGGTGATGGCGGTGCGGTCGGGGTGGTGCCGGTCGCAGAGGACGTGGGACACCGAGGTGGTCGGGGAGTCGTAGTCGGTGAGCCAGTCACGTACACGGTGCGCCGGTTGGGGCATCGAAGGTCGTCCTCGTCTCGGTTGGAGCGGTGTCGTGGGCGGGACATCGTCAACACTATGCCCACTGTCCAGGTCCTCTTCGGGGGGTGAAGGGGGTTTTCCCCGGTTGGGACGCTCGGTGTGCGGGTTCGGGTTCACTTGTGTGCTTTTTGTTCGTGGTGGGCTGGTTCTGGCACTCGCGCGGTGGGGGGCGGTTCGGCCATGATGTCGGGGTGAATGCAGACATGGTGGCCGACCGGTTGGGTCTGGCGGAGGACGACCGTCGTTGGTTGATCGCGGCTCGGGGGCTGCCCGAGCCGTTGGAGCCGTTGCGGGTTCCCCAGGGCGGGGATGCCGAGCGGGTGTGGGACGAGTTCGGTCTGGCGCCGGAGGATCGTGCCGAGGTGGCCGCGGTGTGGCCGGGGCCGTTGGGCGAGGGGTGGCCGGCGGAGGCGTGGGCGCTGGTGGAGGGGATGTACCGGCGTCTGTCGGCGGATGCGGGGTTGCCCGTGGGGACGTGGGTGGACTGGCCGTCTCTGGTGGCGTACGGGGATGTGCGGGTGCGGGTGGCGTCGTTGGTGGCTTTTGCGGCGCGGGTGCCGGCGCAGTACGGGGCCCATGGTGCGCTGGGTGTGGATCCGGCGGTGACGCGGGCGACGTTGGCCGATGTGGGTGTGCAGGTGGGTCGTTCGCGGCGGATGTACGGCCGGGTGGGTGTGGAGACGGCGGCGTGGGTGGCGGCGCAGTTCCGGGGCCGGTTGTTCTGGGTGGGCGGGTTGCAGTTGGAGCCTGCGGTGTTGGGTTCCCAGGGTGGGGTGGAGTGGTATTCGCGGGAGGAGGCCGCGGGGTTGGGGCCGGGGATGGCGGTGGGTGATCCGGTGCTGCGGTTGCATATTCCGTCGGGTGGGCTGGATCCGGTGTCGGTGTCGGATGCGTTGGCGCGGGCGCGGCCTTTCGCGCGGGCGCATCTGGGGATGGATCCGGTGGTGGCGACGTGTACGTCGTGGTTGTTGGATCCGCAGTGGGGTGAGGTGTTGGGGGGGTCGTCCAACATCGTGGGGTTCCAGCGGCGGTTCACGTTGGTGGGGTCGGGTGTGCCGGGGGAGTCGGATGTGTTCCGGTTCGTGTTCGGGATGCCGGAGGTGGATGTGGCGGGGGCGCCGCGGGGTACGCGTTTGGAGCGTGCGGTGGTGGAGCGTTTGGAGGCCGGTGGGGGTTTTCAGGTGCGGACGGGGTGGTTGCCGCTGCCGGAGTGAGGGTGCGGGGGTGTGGGGGTGTCGTCCGGGGGCGGCGCCCCCTTTTCGTGTGGGTGGGCCGGTGGTGCTCGGCCGTGGGGGCGGGGAGGCGGTGTCGGTGGGGTGGGGGCGGGTTGTGGTCGCGGGGTGTTCGGCGGGTCGGGGTCAGGTGTCGGTCGCGGTGTCCGGTGGGTCGGTCGGGCCGGGGTGGACGGTGGCGGTCTGGGTGGTGTGGCCGTGGGCGTCGCAGTCGGTGCAGGGGTGGGCGAGGAGGACCTGGGTGAGGGTGTTGTCGTCTTCGAGGCGTGCGGTGACGACGGCGCGGCGGCCGGTGCCCAGGCAGGTGCGGCACAGGATGCGGATGTGCATGTGCGCAGGATAGGTTCCCGGTTCCGGCTGGTGCGGGGATGACACGGGATCTTTGCCCTCATGTCGGATGTGGGGGCTTTTGTTGTACTGGGGGTGGGGTCGGGTTGGTCGGGTGAGGAGGGCGTCGACGGGGTCCTCGGTCCAGGGGGTGAAGCCGTGGCGTTCGCGGCGGCGGCGGGCGGGGCTGCCCTGGAGGGTGTTGAGGCGGACGGTGGTGCCGATGCCGTGTCCGTGCGGGTGGGGGCGGGGTCGAGGTGCTCGGGGTGGTGGGCGTCGGGTCCGGGGCGCGGGGCGAGGCATCCGGCGGAGGTGCCGTCGGGGTCGGCGGGCGCGGTGGGGGTGGCGGGGCGCGGTCTTGCCCGCGGGGTCAGTCGGGTGGGGGCAGGGTGATGCAGCCGCTGCCGCCCAGGTCCAGGACCAGGCCGCGGGGGGTGCGCACCAGGCGCAGGACCAGGACCTCGCAGGCGGGGCAGCGCGCCACCAGGCCGGGGCCGTCGGTGTACACGCGCAGGCGGGCGAAGGCGCCGCGGTCGCCGCAGTGGGCGCAGTGGCGTTCGGCGGTGGTGATGTCCACGGCGAAGACCTCGGAGAGGGGTCCGGCCAGGACGTTGCCGTCGAGGTGGGTGGGGCGGGTCGGGGTGTGGGCGGGTTCGGTCATCGTCGGCCTCCGCTGCCGTAGCGTTCGGTTCGGATCCGGCGGGGGTCGTGGCCCAGGGCGAGGAGGGCGTCGGAGACGGTCTCGACGAATCCGGTGGGTCCGCACACGAAGCACGTGGGGGCGAAGTCGGGTGGGAAGCCGTGGGTGTCGAGGTCGGCGGCGCCGAGCCGTCCGGGTTCGCGGCGGGAGCCCGGGGGTGCGGTGCGGGTGTGGGCGAGGAACACGTCGACGCCGGGGTCGGTGGTGGCGCCGAGGTCGGCGCGGTAGTAGCGGTCGGCCGGGGTGCGCAGTGAGTACAGGACGCGGAACAGGGCTTTGGCGGCGGTGCGGCGGCGTTCGCGGACCATGGAGGCCAGGGGGACGATGCCCGAGCCGCCGCCGATGAGGACGACGGGGTCGGGTGCGGTGGTGTTCCAGACGAACCAGCCGCCCAGGGGGCCGCGGATCTCGATCCGGTCGCCGGGTCGGAAGTCCTGGACGAGGTAGGGGGAGACCTCGCCGTCGGGGTCGAGCTGGACGGTGAGTTCGAGGCGGTCGGGTGTGGCGGCGGAGGCGATGGAGTAGGAGCGTTCGGCGGTGTAGCCGTCGGGTGCGGTCAGGCGTACGTCGACGTGCTGTCCGGGGCGGTGTCCGGTCCAGCCGGGGGCGGACAGGACCAGGGTGCGGGCGGTGGGGGTCTCCCACCGGTCGGTGTGCAGGGTGGCCGGGCGCCAGCGGGCCACGGGTCAGTCTCCCTGGTAGCGCTGTTCGCGCCAGGGGTCGCCGTAGGGGTGGTATCCGGCCTGTTCCCAGAATCCGGGTTCGTCGTCGTGGAGCAGGGTCAGGCCGCTGATCCATTTGGCGGATTTCCAGAAGTAGAGGTGGGGGACGAGCAGGCGGGCGGGGCCGCCGTGTTCGGGGGTCAGGGGTTCGCCGTCGAGGGTGTGGGCGATCCAGGCCTGGCCGTCGGTGAGGTCCTGCAGGGGCAGGCCGGTGGTGTAGCCGCCGTGGGAGTGGGCCAGGGCGTGTTCGGCGGTGGTCTCGACGTCTTCCAGGAGGGTGTCCAGGGAGACGCCGGTCCAGTCGGTGTCGAGTTTGCTCCATCGGGTGACGCAGTGGATGTCCACGTGGGGGGTCTGCTGGGGCAGGGCCAGGAGTTCCCGCCAGGTCCAGGTGTGGCGGGTGCCGGTCTCGGTGGTGATGGTGAGGGTCCAGGTGTCGGTGTCGACGCGGGGGGTGGGGCCTGCGGTCAGGACCGGGAAGTCGTGGGTTTCGTACTGGCCGGGCGGGATGCGGGTGGGGTCGTTGCCGCGGCGTCCGTGGAAGCCCCTGGTGATGAGGTTCATGGGGTGTCCTCGTGGGTGGTGGTGTCCGTGCCGGGTCCTGTACCCGTGGGCTTGTGCGGTCAGGGTCTGGGGCCGGTAAAACGTGTGTCGGCGCGGGTGGTGCGGGGGCGTCCTGGGCCGGGGTGATCGGTGGGCGGGTCGCCGTGGGGCCGCCGGGCGGGTTCGGGTGCGGAGTGTGCGGTCGGCCGGGGGCGGCCGGGATCCTGCCGGTGGTCTTCTGCGTCCACGGGGCGGGCCGGTGTTCGGCGGTGTGAGCACCATGGCCGGGGCACCACGGTCGACGGTGCGGACCTGGCGATGGTGTTCCCCGGTCGTGGGGGCGGGCGGGACCGCACGGTGGCCCGGTGGTCGGGGGCATGTGTCCGCGGGGGTGTGGAGGCCGGGGAGGGGTGCCGTCGTGGCCGGTGGTGTCCGCGCACCGGTCGTGGGGGCGGGGCCCGGGCGGGCCCCGCCCGGTGTGGTCAGGCGGGGTCGATGGCGGTGTTCTGGCCTGCGGCGATGCGCCAGCCCCGGGGGGTGCGGGTGAGGATGTACAGGGCGCGGCCGTGGGCGCCCTGGGTGGGGCGGCCGGTGGCGTCCACGGGGTTCTGGTGGACGTTGGCGGCGATGACGTCGGGGGTCAGGGCCAGGAGTTTGACGACCTCGTAGCGGGCGCGGGAGTGGGCGAGGAAGCCGGTCATGGCCTTGGCGGCGAAGGCGGTGATCTGGTCGCGGCCGTCCAGGCGTGTTCCGGCGGCGTTGGTCCAGGAGGCCTGGTCGGTGTAGAGGGCTCCCAGGGCGTGGGGGTCGTTGGTGTTGAAGGCGTGTTCCAGGGCGTGGACCGCGGCGATGGCGTCGGTGCGGTCGGTGTGGGTGATGGGGCCGGCGGTCAGGGGTGTGTCGGGCATGGGTGCTCCCTCGGGTGGTGGGGTGGCCGGTGGGGCCGCCGCGACCATTCGACAACCTGAATGATGGTTGAGGTCAAGGGTGTCGTCCGGGGGCCTGCGGGGCGGGGGCCGGTGGGCCGGCCCCCGCCGGGGTCAGGGGAACAGGGGGGTTCCTTCGCGGACCAGTCGCCAGTTGGGGGTGTGGAAGTCGGCGGGGTCGATGACGCCGGCCTGGGTGGCGTGGTCGATGAGGGCCTGGCGGATCTCCTGCTGGGCGTTGTGGACCACGGGTGCGCCGGTGATGTGGGGGAAGGCGCCGCCGCCGGACTGGCGGTAGTTGTTGACGGCCACCACGAACCTCTGGTCGTCGGTGACCCGGGTCCCGTTCAGGGTCAGGGAGGTCAGGCGCTGTCCGGCGGGGCGGGACACGTCCAGGGTGTAGTCGACTCCGGCGAGCTGGTCGCAGTTGTAGTCGGGGATGCCGTCGGCGTTGGTCAGGTCGGCCGGGTCGACGGTGCCGGTGGCGGGGACCTGCCTGTAGTAGCGGGCGGAGTGTTCCAGGTAGTCGCGGAGTTGGGCGCCGGTGAGCACCGATCCCAGCAGGGTGTTGTCGTAGATGTACAGGGCGGCGATGTCGCGGATGCTCAGGTCGCCGGCGGGGAAGACCGCCGAGCGGCTGAAGGGGGCGGCGATGGACAGGACCGGCAGGTCGGCCTCGGGGGTGCCGGTGAGGGCGGCGGTGAGGGTGTCGGTCTGCACCCTGTGGACGAAGTCGACGATGGCGGTGTCGGTCCAGCAGGCGGTGGCGGCGCTGAGTTCGCGGGCGCTGGTGGCGACCACCCGGTTGACGTAGGCGACGGTGGCGGCGTGCTGGTCGGCGACCAGGGCGGCGATGCGGGGGTCCTCTTCGACGGTGTTGGTGTTGAGGGTCAGGGCGCTCTTGGCCACCACCCGCCAGCGGCCGCGTTCGCGGCGCAGGGCCAGGTCCATGACGGACAGGCGCCTCCCCCAGAAGGAGGGCATGGTCATGAGGACCTGTTCGCCGGTCTGTTCGTTGGTGACGAAGCGTTCGGGGACCTCGCGGTGGGCGTGGCCGAAGAGGATGGCGTCGATGCCGGGGACCTGTTGTGCGACCAGGGCGGAGGCGTTCTCCACGGGCAGGTCGTCCTGGTAGGAGGAGGAGCCGTTGTCTCCGGCGTGGGCGCTGACGATGACGATGTCGGCTCCCTCGCGGCGCATGAGGGGTACCCAGCGGCGGGCGGTCTCGACCAGGTCGAGGAAGTCCAGGCGGCCCTGGACGTGGTGGCGGTCCCAGATGGCCGAGCCGGGGTTGGTCAGGCCCAGGACGCCGACGGTGAGGGGCCGGGTGCCGGGTCGGTCGGTGGTGTCGACCTTCATGCGTTTGAGGACGTAGGGCTTGTAGGCGGGGTCGGTGGTGGTGTGGTGGACGGCGTTGGCGGCCAGGGCGGGGGCCTTCATCTGGGAGATCCAGGTGTCCAGGTGGTCCAGGCCGTAGTTGAACTCGTGGTTTCCCAGGGTGACGGCGTCGTAGTCCAGGGCGTTCATGGCGAGGGCCATGGGGTGGGTGCGGCCGGTTTCGGTGATGGGTTCCACGACGCTGTGGTAGGTGGCCAGGGGGGAGCCCTGGATGGTGTCGCCGGAGTCGAAGAGCAGGGTGTTGTTGCGGCCGCGTTCGGTGCGGATCCGTTGGACCAGGGAGGCGGCCTTGGCGATGCCGATGTGGTCGCCCTGGGTGTCGGAGTACTCGGCGTCCTTGTAGTAGTCCCAGTTGAGGCAGTGGCCGTGCAGGTCGGAGGTGCCCATCACGGTGATGAGGGCCTCGCGTGCGGGGGAGGCGGCGGCGGGGGTGGGCCAGCCTGCCAGGGCCAGTGCTCCGGCGGCGCTCAGGCCGCCCAGGGCTCCGCGTCGCGAGATGGCGGGCTCCTTCGTCATGGGGTTCTCCCGGGGGTGTGCGGGCGGGCGAAGCCACACACGTTAGCGGGGGCGGTGTCGTGGGGGAACCGGGTCGGTGTGAACGGTCGGTGGACACGGTGGGGGTGCGGCGGTCGTGGGGTGGGTGGGGTCAGAGGGTTCTGCGGTAGCGGAGGGCGGGGCGGCCGGAGTCGAAGCGGTCCTGGCCCAGGGGGTGCCAGCCGGTGGTCTCGTACAGGGTGCGGGCGGTGGTGTTGGTGGGCACCACCTGCAGGGTGACGGCGTCGGCGGTCGCGGCCAGGTGTTCCAGGGTGGTGTCCAGGAGGCGGCGTCCCCAGCCGCCGCCCTGCAGGGCCGGGTCGATGGCGAGGTGGGTCAGGTGGGCGGTGCGGTCCGTGCCGGTGGGCAGGTGGGTGAGGGTGTAGCCGTCCAGGGGGCGGTCGGGGGCGCGCAGGACCAGGAGCAGGCGGGGGGTGTGCAGGAGTTTGCGGTGGGCGCGGGCGCGGACCGCGGGGTCGGGGGCGGTGCCGTCGCGGTGGGCGACGGCGGTGGTCCACAGGTCGGCGCAGGCGGGGATGTCGGTGTCGGTGCCCGGGGTGATGGTGTGTGCGCTCATGGGGTCGGGGGTGTGGTGGTGGGCCGGTGGGGGTCGGTGGCGGTGGCCGCCAGGCGGGTGAGGTGGGTCAGGGCGGCGGTGACCGCGGGGTGGTCGCGTGAGCCCTTGCGGGTGCAGGTGAGGATTTTCCGGGCGGGGGTGGGGCTGCCCTGCAGGGGGATGCGTGTGATGGGCAGTGGGGGCAGGTCGGCCAGGCGGGGGATGAGGGCCACGCCCAGTCCGTGGGCGACCAGGGCGGCGATGGTGCTCCATTCGCGGGCCTGGTGGGGGCCGTGGGGGGTGAATCCGGCGGCGCCGCAGGCCGACAGGGTGTGGGCGTGGCAGGTGGTGCCTTGGGGTGGCAGTACCCAGGTCTGGTCGGCGGCCTGGGACAGGTGGACTCGGGGGTGGTGGGCCAGGGGGTGGTGGTGTGGGGTCACCAGGTCCAGGGCGTCGTCCAGTAGGGGGGTCTGGTCGAAGCGGGTGTCGGTGGGCGGGGGTACGCCGGGGGAGGCCTCGATGACGGCCAGGTCCGCCTCGTTCTGGAAGAGCAGGTCCAGGGCGTGTTCGGGTTCGGCTTCGAGCAGGCGTACGTCCAGGCGGGGGTGGGCGGCCGACAGTTGTGCGGCCATGGGGGCGAGCAGGCGGGAGAGCGCCACGGGGAAGCAGGCCACCCGCAGCAGTCCGGCGGGTTCGGTGCCCAGTCCGCGGATCTCGGTCTCGGCCCGTTCCCAGCGGGCGGTGATGTCGTCGGCGTGTGCGAGCAGGCCGTGGGCGGCCGGGGTCAGGCGGACTCCGCGGCCCCGGGGTTCCAGGAGGGGGACGTCGAGTTCCCTGGCGAGCAGTCGGATCTGCTGGGAGGCGGCCGAGGTGGTCATGTGCAGGGCTTGGGCGGCGGCGGTGACGGTTCCGTAGTGGGCGACGGCGCGTAGGACGCGCAGGCGCCGTAGGTCGATCATGTAGTCCATGCTTCATGGTCGGGTCCGATGATTCAACGTGGACGTTGAGGGTTTTTCGGGGGAGTCTGGTGGGGTCCGGCCCCGAGGAGAAGGATCGAGAGCGATGACGAGTACCTGTCCGCACTGTGGTCGGGCCGATGTCCGGCCCTTCCGTGTGGTGTCCCGCCATGCCACCGCCTCCGGGCTGACCGTGTGGGTGCGTTGTGCGTGCGGTTCCCTGCAGGTCCGCGAGGTGGGTGCGGCGGGGGTGCGTGTGGTCTCGCGCGGGCGCCCCGACCCGGTGCAGGGGGGTGGGGCGCCCGGTCCGACCGCCGGGTGTCGGTGCCGGCGTCTAGGCTCGCGGCAGGATGTGTCGTCGGAGCGGGAGGGTTTCCATGGACGGGCAGGAGAGTGTGCCGCCCACCGAGTTCCCCCGGCGGATGGGCAGGGTGGCCCCGCGTGAGCTGGCCGCCCACGGCTACACCCGCTATGAGCACCTGACCCGGGTCGGTGCGCGGGACCTGTTGAAGATCCACGGGGTGGGTCCCAAGGCGGTGCGCATCCTGGAGGAGGAGCTCGCCGCCCGCGGCCTGTCCTTCGGCGGGGGCTGAGGCGGCGGGTCGTCGCCGGGGCGTCGCGGTTCTGTCCGGTCGCGGAGCGGGGCCGGGGTCGTCCGCGCCTCCTGTCCCGGGTCCGCGGGGGCGGTGCGGAAATCGTGGCGTGTGGGTGGTCCGCGATACGGTTACGACCATGAACGACAGCCCGACACGACCGTCCACGTCGGTTGAGGACTACGTGAAGGTCATCTACGACCTCCAGGAGCGCGGCACCGGTCCGGTCACCATCTCCGGGATGGCCGAGCGTCTGTCGGTGTCCAATTCCTCCGTGTCGGGGATGTTGCGCAAGCTCGGCGAGCTGGGGCTGGTCGACCACCGCCGCTACGGGTCGGTGCGCCTGACCGAGCAGGGCACCAAGGCCGCACTTTCGGTGCTGCGCCGCCACCGGCTGTTGGAGACCTACCTGGTGGAGGCCCTGGGCTACTCCTGGGACGAGGTGCACGACGAGGCCGAGATCCTGGAGCACGTGGTGTCGGACAAGTTCGTCGACCGTATCGCCGCCTATCTGGGCGACCCGGTGGTCGACCCGCACGGCGACCCCATTCCCACCACCGACGGCCGTGTCGTGGAGCGGCCGTCGGTGCTGCTGTCGGAGGCCGAGGAGGGGGTGGAGGGCACCATCGTGCGGGTCAACGACACCGATCCCGACCTGTTGCGCTATCTGGCCGACATCGAGATCGGCATCGGGATGACGGTGCGGGTGGTGGAGCGCCAGCCCTTCGCGGGGTCGTTGCGCATCGCCGTGCGCTCCCGGGAGGAGGCCCCGGCCCGGGACCGGTCGCTGGGCCTGGTCGCGGCCGAGGCGCTGTGGATCTCTCCCGGGGAGGTGTGAGCGCGGGCCCGCCGGGGGCGGGGCCCGCGCGGGTCCTCATCCCTGGGGGACGGCTCCGGGTGTGCCGTCGGCGATGGTGAAGCGGGCCCGGTCGGTGATGGGCGCCCCCGGTACCGAGACGCGGTCCACGGTCCGGTAGTCGACCGTCCACTCGGTGGGTGTCACCGTGTTGCGGACGTAGCCTCGCCTGCGGTCGATGAACTTGATGTGGGGGTTCTCGGCGAGCTGTACGGCGTCGCCCGGGTTCTGGTCGGTGCCGTCGCCGCCGCTGGTGAGGGAGGTGCCCACCAGTTCGGTGGCCACGGTGGCGGAGGCGGGGTCGTCGAAGTCGGCCTTGATGTCGACGACGTAGTTGGCGTGCACGTCGCCGGTGATGACCACGGGGTTGCGCACCCGGGCGAGGTGGTCGCGGATCTGGTCGCGTTCGGCCTTGTAGTTGTCCCAGGCGTCGTCGCTGAAGCGGGTCTGCTCTCCTGCGGTGAAGTCGCGCTGGGAGAAGAACACCTGTTGGGCGAGCACGTTCCACTGTGCGCGGGAGGAGGACAGTTCTTCCAGCAGCCACTGTTTCTGGTCGGCGCCCAGGAGGGTGCGGTGGGGGTCCTCGCGGTCGGGGTGGGACTGCACGTCGCGGTACTGGCGGGTGTCGAGCAGGTGCAGGCGGGCCAGGTTCCCGAAGGACAGCCGCCGGTACAGGTGCAGGTCGGGGCCCTGTGGGCGCTGGGCGGGGCGCAGCGGCATGTGCTCGTAGTAGGCCTTGAGGGCGTCGGCGCGGCGGCGGGTGAACGCTTCGGAGGGCTGTCCGCCGTAGGGGTGGTCGTCGGCCCAGTTGTTCTCCAGTTCGTGGTCGTCGAAGACGACGGCCCAGGGGAAGGCGGCGTGGGCGGCCTGTAGGTCGGTGTCGGTCTTGTACTGGGCGTGGCGGATCCGGTATTCGGCCAGGGTCTGTACTTCGCGGGCGGGGATGTGGGGGCGGCCCGCTGTTCCGGTCTCGCCGGTCTCGTAGATGTAGTCGCCCAGGAAGGCGACCAGGTCGAGGTCCTCGTCGGCCAGGTGGCGTTGGGCGGTGTAGTGGCCGCTGGTGAGGCTCTGGCAGCTGGCGAACGCGAACGCGAACCGGTCGGTGCGGGTGCCGGGGGCGGGGGTGGTGCGGGTGCGTCCGGTGGGGCTGATCTCGGTGCCGGTGCGGAACCGGTAGTGGTAGTGGGCGGCGGGGCGCAGGCCGCGGGCTTCGACGTGGACGGTGTGGGCGTCGTCGGGGCCGGTGGTGGCGGTGCCGGTGGCGGTGATCCGGGTGAAGTGCTCGTCCTCGGCGATCTGCCACTGGACGTCGACGGTCTGGTCGGGCATGCCGCCGCGGCCGTCGGGGGCGAGCGGGTCGGGGGCCAGGCGGGTCCACAGCACGACGCTGTTGTGGTCGGGGTCGCCGGAGGCGACGCCCAGGGTGAAGGGGTCGGAGACGGGGGTGGGGCGGGGTGCGGCGGCGGCGGGGGTGCCCCAGGGGGAGGAGCCCACCAGGGCCGCGGCGCCCAGGACGGCGCCGCCGGCCAGGACGGTGCGGCGGGTGGGGTTCGGGTCGCGGGGGGTGCCCGGCATGGGTGCTCCTCGGTGCGGGGACGGTGTCCGCCGGGGGTGGCGGGACCGCGACCCATCCGGCCACAGGGAGCCGAACACCCCAACCATCCGGGGGTGAACATCGCCCGCTGTTCGGTGACTGGAAGGTTACGTTATGTGACGGTCGGGGGGAAGCGGGTGGTCGGCCCCGGTGTGTCCGTGCCGTTGTCCGCCGGTGGGGGCCGGGACGGGGCCTGCGGCGGCGGGGTGTGCCGGTGGCGGGGCCCGTGGGCCCGGGGCGGGAGGGGCGTCGCGTCCCCGGGCCCGGTCCGGATGCGCCGCCCGGCCCCGGCGTCGTATGCTGGTGCCATGCGCAAGCGACATTAAGTCCTCCGACGGTCTTCGGTCCGTGCCCGGGCCCCGCCCGGCGGCACCGCTTCCCGGTGTCCCTGCACGTTCGACCGAAAGACCTCCATGACTCTCGATTCCTCGCGCGCCCCGCGGGCGCGCGTGTTCCGGTTGACCGGGCCGCTGTACCTGTACGCGGCGGCGGAGGAGTTCGTCCTCCTGTACCCGGTCTACGCACTGCTGTTCGCCGACCACGGCCTGTCGGTGGCGCAGATCGCCTCCCTTTTCATGCTCTGGTCCGGGGTGGGGCTGGTGGCGGGGGTGCCCGCCGGGGCGCTCGCCGACGTCGTGCCGCGCCGGTACCTGTTGGCGGCCGCCCCGGTGTTCACCGGGGCCGGTTTCGCGCTGTGGCTGCTGGCCCCCGGGTACGGGGCGTTCGCCCTGGGTTTCGTGCTGTGGGGGCTGGGCGGTTCGCTGGCTTCCGGTTCCCTGGAGGCGCTGGTCCATGACGACCTCGCCCACCGGGGTGCGGCCGACCGCTACGCGCGGGTGATGGGTGTGGCCCGCGCCCTGGGTGTGGCGGCCGTGGGTGCGGCCACGCTGGTGGCGGTGCCGGTGATGGCCTGGGGCGGGTACGCGGCGGTGGGCGCGGCCAGTGTGGCGGTGTGCGCGGTGTGCGCGCTGGCCGGTCTGGCCCTGCCCGAGAACCGTCCGGGGTCCCCCGCCCCCGTTCCCGGTGGTGCCGTGGGCGGTGGGGTCGCGCACGCGGGTCCGCACCGGCCCGCGCACCCCGCGGCCCCGGCCGTGGCGGGGACCGATCCCGAGGAGGATGAGCCCGTCACCGTCGCGGAGTACCTGGCGGCCCTGCGTGCGGGGCTGGCGGAGGCGCGCCGGAACCGGGGTGTGCGCGGTGCCGTCGTGCTGCTGGTGGTGGTCACCTCGTTCTGGGGGATGCTGGACGAGTACGTGCCGCTGCTGGTGGCCGGGCACGGGGTGTCGGCGCAGGCGGTGCCCGCGGTGCTGGCGGTGGTGTGGGCGGGGGTGACCGCGGGTGGTCTGGCGGCCGGTGCGGCCGCGCGGCTGCCCGCCCGCGGGTTCGCGGTGCTGGTGGGTGCGGCGGCGGTGGCCGTGGCGTCCGGGGCGCTGCTGGGCGGTCCGGCGGGGTGGGTGCTGCTGGGTGCGGGCTTCGGTGCGTGCCAGGCGGCCTGTGTGGTGGCCGACGCCCGGTTGCAGGAGCGCATCACCGGGTCCAGTCGGGCCACGGTCACCTCGGTGGCGGGCCTGGGTACGGATGTGGTGACCACGGCCGCCTATCCGCTGTACGCGGTGGTGTTCGCGCTGAGCGGGCACGGGTGGGCGTTCGCGGTGTTCGCGGCGCCCTATCTGGTGGCCGCGTGTGTTCTGGGGCGGGGGCGGTCGGAGCGGGCTCCGGCGGGGTAGGAAAGTTTCACCGGTGAGATGTCCGGGGCATGATCCCTGCGGTGAAGTCGTCGCGGGGGCCGAACCCTGTCGGTGCCCCGGGCGTCTCCCCCCGTAGCCGGTTGTCCTGGACTCCGGTGGGGGCGTGGTGGTCTTCACCACGCGGGCACCGTGCCCGAGGACGGCGGTCGCGGTGCGTGGGGGCCGCAGGCGTCGAGGGACCGCCTGCGGCTCCTTCCTGTTTTCGTGGTGGTGTGGGCGGTACCCCACGGATCGATGCTCTTGCGCAGGTGAATAGCATCGTTTCTTGTGGCACATCAGACGAACCCGGTGAACGGTGACGGAACGGGCACAGTCCGCGTGCGCGGTATCGATATCCACTATGTGGACCGCGGTGTGGGCTATCCGCTGCTGTTCGTGCACGGGCACCCCTTCGACCACACCCTGTGGGAGCCGCAGGTCAGGGCCCTGGCCGGGCGCGGCTACCGGGTGATCGTGCCGGACCTGCGCGGCTACGGCCGCACCACGGTCGTGCCCGGTGTCACCACCATGGACGATTTCGCCCGCGACCAGGCGGCGCTGCTGGAGCACCTGGGCCTGGACACGGTGGGGCTGGTGGGGCTGTCGATGGGCGGCCAGATCGCTCTGGAGCTGTGCCGGCTCTTCCCCGACCGGGTGGACTCGCTGATCCTGGCCGCCACCAACCCCTACGCCGAGACCGAGCAGGGGCGGGTGTCGCGGCGGGCCCTGGCCGAGCGGCTGCGCTCGGAGGGCATGCGCGGGTACACCGACGAGATGCTCGTGGGGATGATGACCGAGGCCAACGTGCGGGCGCTGCCCGCGGTGGCCGACCACGTGCGCGCGATGATGTACGCGGCGCCGCCCGAGGGTGCGGCGGCGGCGCTGCTGGGCCGGGCCGAGCGGCCCGACCACCTGCCGCTGCTGCGCCGGATCTCGGCGCCGACGCTGCTGGTGGTGGGGCGCCAGGACGTGTTCACGCCGCCGGACCTCACCGAGGCCATGCACGTGCGCATCCCCGATTCGGTGGTGGAGATCATCGAGGGTGCGGGGCACCTGCCCAACCTGGAGCGCCCCGAGCGGTTCAACGAGGTGCTGCGCCGGTTCCTGGAGCGTTCGCGCACCCGGTTGAGCCGGTCCCGTATCTGAGGCCCCCGGGCCGGGGGCCGGGGGCCGCACGCGCTCTAGTGGTGCTGGGTGTGCAGGTCCAGGCTGCGCGGGACCAGGGCGAAGACCGCGGCGGCCGCCGCGAACATCACCAGCGCGCCGATGAGCCCGGTCTGTGTCAGGGAGTCGGTGAACGCCGCGCCCGCCCGGGCGGCGAGTTCCGCGGTGCCGGTGCGTTCGGCGATCTCCAGGGCCGCCCCCAGGGACTCGCGGGCGGCGCCCAGTTCGGCCGGGGTGGGGCCGGTGAGGCCGGAGGTGTCCAGGTGGCCGCGGTAGACGGCGGCGGCGATGGAGCCCAGCACCGCCACTCCCAGGACGTTGCCCAGGTCGTAGGCGGTCTCCTCGATGGCGGCCGCGTTGCCCGCCTTGGCCGCCGGGGTGCCGGACATGATGATGGCCGAGGCGATGGTGAGCGACCCCGCCCCGCAGCCCAGCAGCAGCAGCGCCGTCAGCACCACGGGGACGACGGGCGGGGCGGCGAAGAGCAGGGCGAAGCCGGTCCCGGCCACCGCCAGCCCGCCGGCCAGGGCGGTGCGCGCCCCGATCCGGTCTGCCAGCCAGGGCGCCAGGGGCGAGGCCACGACCGCGCCCGCCGCCATCGGGGTCAGGTACACCCCGGCCATGAACGGTGACAGGCCGCGCACCAGTTGGAGCCACTGGGCGACGAGCAGCAGCAGGGCTGCCATGGCCATCATGGAGGTCAGTGCGGCCAGCACTCCGGCGGTGAACGGGCGGCGGGTGAACAGGCGCACGTCCAGCAGCGGGTCGGGGCGGCGCAGGCAGCGCAGCATGAACCAGGTGAGCACGCCCAGGGCGGCGGCGAGCACGGCCCAGCCCACCGGGTCGCCGGCGCCGACCTTGGCGAAGTGCTTGATCGCCCACACCAGGGCCACCATCCCCGCGGTGGCCTGCACGGTGGCCAGGGCGTCCCAGGAGCCGGGGGCGGGGTCGCGGACCTCGGGCAGGATGAGCAGCCCCGCGACCAGGGAGGCGGCCATGATGGGCACGTTGACCAGGAACGCGGCGTGCCAGGTGAAGTGCTCCAGCAGCAGCCCGCCCAGGATGGGTCCCACCGCCATGCCCAGGGAGGAGGTGGCGGCCCACACGCCCAGGGCGGTGGCGCGTTCGCGCGGGTCGGGGAACAGGCTGCGGATCATCGACAGGGTGGTCGGCATGATCATGGCGCCGCCCGCGCCGAGCAGGGCCCGCACGGCGATGACGGCGGCGGGGGTGTCGGCGAGCAGGACCAGCAGGGAGGCGCCGCCGAACACGGTGAACCCGGCGAGCAGGATGAGGCGGCGGCCCCACCGGTCGGCCAGGGCGCTCATGGGGACCAGGAGCCCGGCCAGGACCAGCGAGTAGACGTCGATGATCCACAGCTGCTGGGCGGCGGTGGGGCGCAGGTGCGCGGCCAGGTCGGGCAGGGCCACGTTGAGGATGGTCATGTCCATGGCGACCACGAGCAGGCTGGCCGACAGGACGGCCAGCCCGGCCCAGCGGCGGCGCCGGGTCGGGGCGGTGGTCCGGGGTGGGGTGGTCACGGGGTCCTTCCGTGGTGGGTCCGCAGCAGGGCGGCGAGGGGGGCGTACAGGGCGTCGGCGTCCAGGGGGGTGTCGTGCAGCAGGGCGTGCACGACGGTGCCGTCGATGAACACGGCGGCGGCGCGGGCGGCGGCGGGGTCGGTGTGCCGGGTGAGGACCTCGACCATGCCGTCGAACCAGGCCAGGGAGAGGGGACGCAGGGCGGGGTCGGCGACGGCGGCCCAGGTGAGGGCGAAGTCGGTGCGGACCCGGTCGCGGTCGGCGAGGTAGGCGGCGAGCAGGTCGCACAGGCCGCGCGGGTCGCCGCCGTGGTCGGCCAGGGCGGTGCGGGCCCGGTCGAGCCAGTCGTCGCACTGGGCGGTGAGGTGGTGCAGGGCGGCGACCTTGAGTTCGTCCAGGGTGGCGAAGTAGTACGTGGTCGAGCCCAGGGGGACGCGGGCGCGGGAGGCCACGCGCCGGTGGGTGAGGTGGTCGGGGCCGTCGCTGACGATGACGTCGGCGGCGGCCCGGACGATGGCGCGGCGGCGGCCCTGGGGGTCGCGGCGGGCGCGGGAGGGCCCGGTGCCGTCGGGGTGGGGCACGGTGTCGGCCTCCTGGTCCGGGCGTTCATGGACAGATGTACATGTACGACGGTACACAAGGGTGTGCCCGCGGGGGCTGTGGGGGTGGGTTCTGCGGTGCGCAGAAGGGTGTTCTGCGTGGTGGCGGCCTGTGCCAGGATGGCGCGCACCGCACCCGCGACGAACGAGCGAGGCCCCGTGGCGCACCCCTCCACCCCGTCCCCGCCGCTGGGCCCGGGCTACCGGCGGCTGTTGGGCGCCGCGGTCCTGGGCAATCTGGGCGACGGCATCGCCCTGGTGGCGCTGCCCTGGTACACCGCCACCCTGACCGGGGACCCGGTGGCGGTGGCGGCGGTGGCCGCGGCCGGGCGGCTGCCCTGGCTGGGGGCTCTGTTGGCGGGAGCGGTGGGCGACCGGATGGACCGGCGCCGCCTGATGGTGTGCGCCGGGCTGGGCAAGGCGCTGGTGCTGGTGGTGCTGTGCGCCCTCATCGCCCTGGGCGCGGCGGGGGTGCCGGTGGTGGTCGCCGCGGCCCTGCTCATCGGGGTGTGCGAGGTGTTCTTCGACAACACCGCCCAGTCCCTGATGCCGATGGTGGTGCCGCGCGAGCGGTTGGAGCGCGCCAACGGGATGCTGTGGAGCGTGGAGGAGATCGCGAGCCGGTTCGTGGGCGCGCCCCTGGCCGGGGTGCTGGTGGCGGTCTCGGCCACGGCGGCCTTCGGGGTGCAGGCCCTGCTGATCGCCGGCGCGGCGGCGGCTTTGCTGACCCTGCGCGGCGACTTCTCACCCGCCCCCGCACCGGCGGGGCGGGCCCCGTCGCTGGGGGCCATGGTCGCCGAGGGCGCCCGGTGGCTGTGGCGGCACCGGCTGCTGCGCACCCTGGCGGTGGTGCTGGCCCTGTCCAACCTGGCGGCGTCGATGAACGCCGCGGTCCTGGTGCTGTTCGCCCGGGACGTGCTGGGGATGGGCGCCGCCGGGTTCGGGCTGCTGCTGACCGCGGTGTCGGCCGGGATGATCCTGGGCGCCCAGGTGGTGCACCGGCTCGTCCCCCTGGTCCCGCCCGGGGTCGTGCTCGCCGCCGCCCTGGCGGTGCAGGGCGGCGGCTACCTGCTGGTGGGCCTGGCGCAGCAGGTGTGGGTGTTCGCGGTGTGCTTCGTGGCGATCGGGTTCTTCACCGTCTGGTGGAACGTGCTGACGGTGTCGCTGCGCCAGCGGATCATCCCCGACCACCTGCTGTCACGGGTGCTGGCCGCCTACCGCACCCTCGGCTGGGGTGTCGCCCCGGTCGGCGCGCTGGCGGCGGGCGGTCTGGCCGCGGCCCTGGAGCCGGTGGTGGGGCGGGTGTGGGCGCTGTCGGCCCCGTTCCTGGTGGCGGGGGCGGTCAGCGCCGCCCTGGTGGGGGTGGCGGCGGTCGGCCTGACCACGCGGTCGATCCGCGCGGCCGAGGCCGCCGCCGATCACACGTGTTCGACGGGCAGCCAGAGCTCGCCGGAGGCCGTCGATCCGCCCTCGTCGTAGTCGACCTTGAGGATCTCCGGGCCCGGGGCGCTGCGGTGGGTGGGGTGGGAGGGGAACCACAGGCCGTAGGCGTCGGCCCACACCCGCTGGACGCCCTCGGGGAAGGGCATCGCCTCGAAGGGGAACACCGCCCAGGTGCCCGCCGCCACCTCCAGGACGTCCATCCCCTCGGGGGCGGGTGCGGTGGTGACCGCCGCCTGGTAGTAGTCGAGCAGGCTGCCCTCGGCCCGGTCGGGCTCGATGCCGTCGGTGGCCGACACCACCCCGCCCGGTTCGCCGTCGGACAGTTCGGCGAGCCGCCTCCAGTGCTCCTGGCCCAGGCCCCGGACGAACGCGTCGATGTCCGGGTTGTGCCCCTGGTGCACCAGGGGCACCCGCGCCCTGTACCCCACCAGGCGCAGGGCGTCCTTGTCCACGAGCCGGTACCGCACGGCGGTACCTCCTTCCACGGTCAGGCGGAACGTCATCCGCGGCTGGGAGGTCAGGACCGCGCCGGTGCGCCGGGCCTGGCCGGGGCCCACCCCGTGCAGGGCGCGAAAGGCCCGGGTGAACGCCTCGGCCGACCCGTACCCGTACCGGACGGCGATGTCCAGCAGGGTGGCGTCGCCGTCGACGACCTCCACCGCCGCCAGTGTCAGGCGCCTCCTGCGCACGTACTCCGACAGGGGCATCCCGGCCAGGGCGGTGAACAGGCGGCGCAGGTGGTACTCGGAGGTGAGTGCCGCGCGGGCCATCGCCGCGGTGTCCACCGGCCCGGAGGTGTCCTGCTCCACCAGCTCCAGTGCCCGGTTCAGTCGGTCCAGCACGGTCCACGTCCTCTCGTCCGCCTCCGAGGTTACGGAACGCGCAGGTGCGGGACCCGATCCGGCGTGTGCGCGTGGTGTCGGGTCGGATGCTTGTCTTCGGGCAAGGCCGGGACATCCTTGGGCAAGGACTTGCGTCCCCCCCGCCGTGGACGGTTACGGTGGCAGCACCGTCCCCCGAGGATGGCCGACAGGCCGACCGCGAGAAGGAGGTGGGCGGGGCGGGGGTGAGACCGCGTCCCGCGGATACATGGACCTTGGTTTTCTGCGACCGCTGTACGACAACGACGCCCCGGTGGCCTCGGTGCTCTTGGACACCAGCCGTGACACCACCGACGCGGACAAGAAGATCGAGCTGCGCTGGCGGCACCTGCGCGAGGAACTGGCCGCCCGGGGTGCGGACGAGGCGACCCTGGAGGTGCTGGGGGAGGCGGTCAGGGACAAGACCTCCCGCGCTTTCGGCCCGCACGGGCACGCCCTGTACGCCTCGGGCGGTGAGCTGCTGGCGGCGTACACCCTGAGTGAGCCGCCCGACCAGGACCGGGCGCTGTGGGCGCCGGTGCCGGACGCGCTGCCGGTGGCGGTGGACCGGGGGCGCCTGATGCCGTACGTGCTGGTGGCCCTGGACCGGGTCAAGGCCAAGGTGTACTCCTACGCCGCCGAGCCCGACCCCAGGCCGGTCTCGGAGCGGGACTTCACCGGTGCGGACCTGCACAACATCGACACGATGGGGCGCGGCGGCCCGGGCAGTGAGGGCGGCTACGGCGGCAACTTCGTCCGCAAGCAGTACCACCTGGAGACGTGGCGGGAGAACACCGCCCGGCTGGCCGAGATGGTGCGCGAGGCGGTGGCCGAGATCGACGCCCGGATCATCATCGTGGGCGGGGACGACGAGGCCATCGCCTACCTGCGCGAGAACATCCAGGAGCGCAAACTCTCCATTCCGATCCGGGTGGTGCCCGGCGGCCGCGGCGGCCCCGACGCGCAGGAGCGCCTGCACCAGGCCGCGGCCCAGGCGCTGCACGAGTTCGTGCTCGACTCCCACGAGGAGGTGCTGGAGGAGTTCGAGCAGAAGCTCGCCCAGGACCAGGCGGTGCGCGGCACCGAGCCCACGCTGCCGATGCTGTCGGAGGCGCGGGTGCGGACCCTGCTGTTGGGCGCCGAGCGCAACGGGGAGCCCGAGCTGTGGGGGTCGCGGACCGCGCCGGTGCTGGTGGCGGCCAGGCCCGAGGAGCTGGACGACCCGGATGCGGCGTTCAGGGCGCCGGCCAGCGCGCTGATGCTGCGGTCGGCGGTGATGTCCGACGCCGGGTTCGCGGAGGTGTTGCGCGACGGTGAGCCCGCCCAGGGCAGCGGTGCGATCCTGCGGTTCCCGCGCCAGCGCGCCGAGCGGTGACGTACGGGTGGGAAGGGGGGCCGTCCGCGGTGCGGGCGGCCCCCCTTCGTTCAGGCGCCGGTGGTCATGCCGAGCAGGACGAGCAGGTCGGCCTCGGTGACGAAGGCGATGCGCTGGCCGCGTTCGGCGTAGGTCTCGGCCTGGCGGTGCTTGGAGGTCTTGCCGAACCCGGCGTGGCCGCCCACGACCAGGACGTCGGTCTTCTTGGTGACGTTCTTGGCGGGGGTGCCCCCGGCCTCGGCGATGCGCCGCCACACCTCGGGTTTGTCCATGGACTCCAGGTCCCCGGAGACGCACACGACCTTGCCGTACAGGGGGCCGTGGGGGTCGGCGTCGGGTGAGGGGGCGGGCAGTTCGGCCTGGGCGGCGCGCTGCCAGCGGGCGAACCGGTCCTCGCCGGGGGTCTGGCGCACCGGGACCGGTGCGGGGGCGGCGGCGGTGGTGGCGTCCAGGCGGCGCAGGCCGCCTGCGGTGCGGGCCAGGTCGGCCAGGGAGGCGGTGCCGTGGCGTTCCATGGCGGCGATGGCGATGCGGGCGGCGGCCTCGGCGTCGGCGTCGGCCCGGTGGTGGTGGGTGACCCGGTGGCCGATGTGGGCGCTGACGGTGGGCAGCCGGTGGTCGGGCAGGTCGGCCCAGGTGCGGCGGGACAGGGCCAGGGTGCAGGCGTAGTCCCAGCCGGGGACGGCCAGGCCGGTGCGGGCGCAGGCCTGGGCCAGGACGCCCATGTCGAAGGGGGCGTTGTGGGCGACCAGGGGGTCTCCGTCGGCGAACTCCACGATGCGGGCGTGCACGGCCTCCCAGGTGGGGGCGTCGGCGACGTCGTCGGGGGTGATGCCGTGGACGGCGATGTTGTGGCGGGAGAAGAAGTCGATCCCGGCGGGCGGGCGGATCAGTGTGGTGTGGCGGTCCGTGATCTGCCCGTCGCGGACCTTGACCAGGCCGACGGCGCAGGCGCTGCCCCGGTCCTGGTTGGCGGTCTCGAAGTCGATCGCGGTCCAGCTGTCGGACACCTTGGTTCCCTCCCCGCACAGTGGTGACGCGTCGAGGCTACCGCCGTATTCCCGCGGCGGGGGCGCGGACGGGTCCGCGGCCCCCGCTACGGGGTGTCAGTCCCGCCACAGGTCGGTGGTGTGCGCCGCGACCAGGGTGTCGACCCGGTCCAGGAAGGCGTCCGCGGGCAGGGGCGGCAGGCGGCGGCCGTCGCGCAGGCGCACCGACACGGTGCCCCGGGCGGCCTCGCGGGCGCCGATGACGGCCTGGTAGGGCACGAGCCGGTGTGCGCGGATGCGGGCGCCCAGGGCGCCGCCGTCCGCGGGGGCGGTGCCTGCGCGCAGTCCGCGCCGCCGGGCCCGGTCGGCCAGGTCGGCGGCGGCCCGCTCCTGGTCGGGGGCCACGGGGAGCGCGACCGCCTGGAGTGGGGCCAGCCAGGCGGGGAACGCGCCGCGGTGCACCTCGATGAGGTGGGCGACGACGCGTTCGATGCTGCCGATGACGCTGCGGTGGACCATGACGGGCCGGTGGCGGGCCCCGTCGGGGCCGGTGTAGTGCAGGTCGAAGCGCTCGGGCTGGTGCAGGTCGACCTGGACGGTGGACAGGGTGGACTCGCGTCCGGCCGGGTCGGCGATCTGCACGTCGACCTTGGGCCCGTAGAACGCCGCCTCGCCGGGGCCCTCCTCCCAGTCCAGGCCGGCTTCCTTCAGGGCCGCCACCAGCAGGTCGGTGGCGTGTTCCCACACGGCCGGATCGCCCGCGTACTTGCCGCCGGGGCCGGGCAGGGACAGCCGGTGGCGGACGGGGGTGATGCCCAGGGCGCGGTGGGCGCGGCCGATGAGGGCCAGGGCGGCGGCGGTCTCGGCGACCACCTGGTCGGGGGTGCAGAAGATGTGGGCGTCGTTGAGGCGGATGGACCGTACCCGGGTGAGCCCGCCCAGCGACCCGGAGGGCTCCTGGCGGTACATGTCGCCGAGTTCGGCCACGCGCAGGGGCAGCTCCCGGTGGCTGCGGGCGCGGGAGCGGTAGACGAGGGCGTGGTGGGGGCACAGGCTGGGGCGCAGCACCAGCTGGTCGCCGTCGGGGCCCGCGCCGTCGTCCAGGGGCGGGAACATGCCGTCGCGGTAGTGCGACCAGTGCCCGGAGATCTCGTACAGGGTGCGTTTGCCCAGGACGGGCGAGTACACGTGCACGTATCCGGTGTGGCGTTCCAGGCCGCGCACGTACTCCTCCAGGGTGTGGCGGACGGTGGCGCCGTCGGGCAGCCAGAACGGCAGCCCGGCGCCGATGAGGGGGTCGGTGCCGTACAGGTCCAGGTCGCGGCCCAGGCGGCGGTGGTCGGCGGTGGTCATGGGTCCTCCCGAGGGGATCGGGGGCGGACCGCCGGAATGCGCGAAGCCCCGGGGGTGTCCGCCCCGGGGCTTGCGTGGGAACAGCTGCTAGCGCGCCGGTGGCATCTCCGGCGTCGTCGTGCTCAGTGCGCGCTGCATGGTGCGACCGTACCAGAACGCCTCCGGGGTGTCCTGCGGAAAACCGCACCCCGGGTCGGCGGGGCGCACCATGGTCCGGCCAGGGGTGCGGCGGCCAGCATGGGCACCAGTCGGCAATGAGGGCTGGAGGGCCAATGATCACCCTGCGGGGACTGACCAAACGCTACGGGGACGTGCTCGCCGTGGACTCGCTGGACCTGGAGGTGCTTCCTGGGCGGGTCACCGGGTTCCTGGGGCCCAACGGGGCGGGTAAGAGCACCACGATGCGCATGGTGCTGGGGCTGGACCACCCCACCTCGGGGCGGGCGCTGGTGGGCGGGCGCCCCTACCGGGAGCTGGACCGGCCGCTGCACCACGTGGGTGCGGTGCTGGACGCCCGCGCCGTGCACCCCGGGCGCAGCGCCCGCGCCCACCTGCTGGCGTTGGCGCGTACCCACCGCATCCCCGACCGGCGGGTGGAGGAGGTGCTGGAGCGGGTGGGCCTGGCACGGGTGGCGGGGCGGCGGGCGGGCACGTTCTCGCTGGGGATGAGCCAGCGGCTGGGCATCGCCGAGGCGCTGCTGGGCGATCCGGGGGTGCTGCTGTTCGACGAGCCCGTCAACGGGCTGGACCCCGACGGGGTGCGGTGGATCCGTGAGCTGATGCGGGAGCTGGCCGGTGAGGGCCGTACGGTGTTCGTCTCCAGCCATCTGATGAGCGAGATGCAGCTGACCGCCGACCACCTGGTGGTGCTGGGCCGGGGGCGGCTCATCACCGACGCGCCGCTGGCGCGGGTGCTGGCGCACAGTGCGTGGACGGCGGTGGTGGTGCGCAGCCCCCACCCGGAGGATCTGGTCGCGGCGTTGGAGGCCGAGGGTGCGGGGGTGGAGCGGACCGGTCCCACGGAGCTGGTGGTCACCGGCCCGTCGGCGTCGCGGGTGGGGGAGCTGGCCCACCGGTCGGGGGTGGTGGTGCACGAGCTGCGCACCCGCGACGCCTCCCTGGAGCAGGCCTACCGGGAACTGACCGAGAACGCCGTGCAGTACGGCGCCGGGAACGGAGAAAACACGTGAACAGGATCTTCTCCCCGGTGGCCGAGCGTCCCGCCGGGCTTGCCCGTGCCCTGGCGGACCTGGCGGCGGCGGTGTCCGCGGAGTGGGTGCGGCTGCGGTCGGTGCGCACCACCTGGTGGGGTGCGGTGGCGGCGCTGGCGCTGATGTGCGCGGTGGCGCCGTCGATGGCGGTCTCGACCGTGTCCAACGCCCAGAACGGGACGGTGCCGGTGGCGGAGGTGCCCGCCTCGGAGGCGGCGGTCTACGCCACCTTGTGGGTGGTGCAGTTCGCGGTGGTCGGGCTGGTGCTGCCGGTGATCACCACCGAGTACTCCTCCCGGGCGCTGCACGCCTCCCTGCGGGCGGTGCCGGTGCGGTGGCGGCTGCTGGCGGCCAAGGCCGTCGTGGTGGCGGCCTTCTCGTTCGTGCTGGGGGTGGTGGCCGCCGCGGTCGGGACGCTGCTGGCGGCGGCGGTGATGAGCCATCCCTATCTGGCGGGGTACGGGACGCTGGATCCGCGTGAGGCGGTTGTGGACGCGGTGCGCCAGGGCGCCTACCTGGCGCTGGTCGCGGTGGCGGCGCTGGGGGCGGGTGCGGCGCTGCGGTCGGTGGCCGGGGCGTTGACCACGGTGTTCATGCTGGTGATCGGGTTGCCGTTGATGCTGGTCATGATCGGTGGTCCGGCGGCGGTGTTCTTGGGCGAGCGGACGCTGTTCGTGGCGGGGGCGGCCTTCATGGACACCGACCTGGCGTTGGGGCCGGTGGGGATCGGCCCGGGTTGGGCGGGCGTGGTACTGCTGTGCTGGTCGGCGGCGGCGCTGGCGGCGGGTGCGGTGCTGCTCGCCCGCCGCGACGCCTGAGGAGCGGGGGCGTGGTGTCGGGTCGTTGGTGGGAGCCGGTCGTGGTGGCGGTGCGCCGGTGCGGGCGGTCCCTGGGGGGTGCGCTGGCGGGGCAGGCCACGGCGGCGGCCACGGGGGTGTGGGCGCTGGCGGCGCCGGTGGCCCTGTGGCCGGCGGCCCGCCCGGCGGTGGCGGGGTGGGCGGTGCGGATCGCCGGCCGGGACCTGGCCCGGTTGGCCCGCTGGTACGGGACGGTGGTCCATCCCGACCGGCCGGGGGCGGGCCCGCGGGTCGCCTATCTGCTGGCCCGGTTGCCGGTGGCGGCGGTGTCGGCGCTGCTGCTGTTCGTGCTGGGCGGTCTGGCGGTGCTGTTCGCGGTGGGTCTGGTGTGGGACGCCCTCACCGGTGGTGCCTCCATGGTGGACATCCGGATGACGGGGGTGCGGATGCACGTGTCCTCGCTGTCCCTGGGGGCGCTCTTCGGGGTGGGTGCGGCGCTGCTGCTGTGGGCGGGCACCGAGGCGGTCGGGGCGGTGGAGGTGCTGCTGGCCCGCCGCCTGGTGGGGCCCAGCACCCAGGACCTGATGGCGCGGCGCATCGAGGAGTTGACCCGTACCCGTTCGGAGGTGGTGCGGGCGGTGGACGAGGAGCGCCGCCGTATCGAGCGCGACCTGCACGACGGGGTGCAGCAGCGGGTGGTGGCGCTGTCGATGCTGCTGGGGCGGGCCCGGCGCGGGGGCGATGCGGAGCGGGCGGCGCGGCTGGTGCGCGATGCCCACACCGAGGCTCTGGTGCTGCTGGAGGAGTTGCGCGACGTGGCCTGGCGGGTCTATCCCAACGCGCTGGACAGCCTGGGGTTGGAGTCGGCGCTGACCGAGGTGGCCGACCGGTGCCCGCTGCCGGTGGCGGTGCGGGTGGACGCCCGGGTCCCGCCCAGGGGTGTGGTGGCGACGGCGCTGTACTTCGTGGCCCGCGAGGCCATCACCAACGCGGTCAAGCACTCCGGTGCCGGTCAGGTCGCCGTGCACCTGACCGGTACCGGGGGCGGTTGGGAGTTGCGGGTGTGGGATGACGGGCGGGGCGGTGCGGATCCGGCCGGGGGCGGGTTGACCGGGCTGGCGCGGCGGATCGCGGCCCTGGACGGCACACTGTCGGTGGACAGCCCCGCGGGTGGGCCGACCACGGTCCGCGCGGTCCTGTCGGGTTGAGGAAAGTGAGAGTGGAGGGCCCATGCGCCTGGTGATCGCCGACGACTCGGTGCTGCTGCGGGAGGGGCTGGTGCGCCTGTTGGAGGAGGAGGGGCACGAGGTGGTGGCGGCGGTCGGGGACGCCGACGCTCTGGTGGCCGAGGTGGCCCGGCATGCGCCGGACGCGGCGGTGGTGGACGTGCGGATGCCGCCCACGCACACCGACGAGGGGTTGCGGGCGGCGTTGGGCATCCGCGCCGAGCATCCGGGGGTGGCGGTGCTGGTGCTGTCGCAGTACGTGGAGCGGCGCTATGCCACCGAGCTGCTGGCGGGGTCGCCGGGCGGGGTGGGGTACCTGCTCAAGGACCGGGTGTCCCAGGTGGAGGAGTTCCTGACGGCGCTGGAGCGGGTGGCGGCGGGCGGGGCGGCGTTCGACCCGGAGGTGGTGCGCCGGCTGCTGGCGCACGCGCACGCCGACCCGCTGGCCCGGCTGACCCCGCGCGAGCGCGAGGTGCTGGAGCAGATGGCGCAGGGGTGGAACAACCCGGCGATCGCCGGGCGGTTGCACGTGTCGCTGAGCGCGGTGGAGAAGCACGTCAACGCGATCTTCGACAAGTTGGGCCTGGACCACGGCACCGGGCACAGCCGCCGGGTGCGGGCGGTGCTGCGCTACCTGGGTGAGTGATCCGCGGACACGGGGGCGGGGCCGCGACCGGGGAGGTCGCGGCCCCGCGTTCACTCCGGGGCCGCTACTGGGCGCCGATGGCGGCCTCCACCTCGGAGATCCACTGCTGGGCGGCCTCCTCGGGGGTGAGGTCGCCGAAGGCCATGGAGTCGGTGACGCGCTTGGTGATCTCCACGACCTGGCCGGCGCCGATGGGCGGCGGCGGGTTGCCGTCCACGATGTCGCCCTCGATCTCGGACAGGAAGACCGCGCTGCGCTCGTCGGCCGGGGGCAGGGAGCTCAGGATGTGGCCGCGCACGTCCACGTTGGCGGGCAGGCCCAGGTCGGACAGGATCAGCTCGGCGGCCTCGTTGCTGTTGAGCATGAAGTCGACGAACCGGGCGGCCTCCTCCGGGTGCTCGGAGGTGGCGGAGACGGAGTAGAACATGGCGGGCTTGAAGAACATGCCGGTGCGCTCGGCGGTGCTCTCGCCGGGGTAGCGCAGCAGCTCGATCTCGTGGCCGGAGGACTCGGTGATGCCGCCCAGCTGGTTGGTCCAGAAGTGCGCCATGGCGCCGGTGCCGGTGGAGAGCACCGACTGGTCGGGGCCGCCGGCCTCGATCTCCACGCTCTGGGAGGCGCCGGGCTGGCCGCCGTTGTCCAGCAGTTCCTTGTTCATCTCGAACCAGGCGGTGAGGGTCTCCTCGGAGAAGCCCAGGGAGCCGTCCTCGTTGTAGAGGCGTTCCCCGTGCTGGCGGGCGAAGATCTGGAAGCCCTGCTCGTTGTAGCCCATGCTCTGGGTGCCGACGATGTCGCCGCCGGAGGCCTCGGTGATCTCGGCGGACAGTTCGATGTAGTCCTCCCAGGTCCAGGTCTCGTCGTCGGGCATGTCCACCCCGGCGGCCTCGAACGCCTCGGGGTCGGCCAGGATGGCGTAGGCGTTGACGCCGCTGGCGATGCCGTAGGTGGCGTCGTCGAGGTTGCCGCTCTCGGCGACCAGCGGGTCGACCTTGGACAGGTCCAGGCCCTCGAGCCCGGACAGGTCGGCCAGGGCGCCGCGGTCGCCGTACTCGCGCAGGTAGCGCTCCTCCTGCATCATGATGTCGGGGGCGTCGCCGGCCGCGGTGGCGGTGGCGAGCTTGTCCCAGTAGGAGCCCCAGTCGGTGTAGTCCGGCACGATCCGGATGTCGGAGTTCTGGGCCTCGAAGATGTCGATGACCTGCTGGATGGTGGAGTGCCGGTCGTCGGCGCCCCACCAGGAGTAGCGGAGTTCGACGACGCCGTCCTCGGACTCGGATCCTCCGCCGCCGCAGGCGGTGGCGGCCAGGGCCAGTGCGGTGGCCGTGGCGGCGAGGGCCAGGGGGCCTCGGGCGCGGCGCGGGTTCACGGGGGACATAGGGGGTGGGTCCTTTCGTTACTTGATCCCGGTGGTCGCGATGCCCTTGACGAGGTATCGCTGACCGGCCAGGAAGAAACCGAACACGGGTCCCAGCGCCACGACGGACATGGCGAACAGGGGGCCCCAGGAGGTCTGGGAGCTGGAGTCGACGAAGGTGCGCAGCGCCACCGGGACCGTGTACATGTCGGGCCGGGTGAGGAAGATGAGCTGGCTGAAGAAGTCGTTCCAGGTCCAGATGAAGGTGAAGATCGCGGTGGTGGCCAGGGCCGGCGCCGACAGCGGCAGGATGATGCGCAGGAAGATCCGCACGTGGCCGCAGCCGTCGATGCGGGCCGCCTCGTCCAGGTCCTTGGGCAGGCCGCGGATGAACTGGACCATGAGGAAGATGAAGAAGCCGTCGGTGGCCAGCAGCTTGGGCACGATCAGCGGGTAGAAGGTGTTGATCCACCCCAGTTCCGCGAACAGGATGTACTGCGGGACGATCACGACGTGGATCGGCAGCATGATCGTGGCGAGCATGATCGCGAAGAACAGCCGTTTTCCGCGGAACTCCAGCCGGGCGAAGGCGTAGGCGGCCATGGAGCAGCCGATGAGGTTGCCGATGATGGACCCGCCGACCACGATCGCGGAGTTCAGCAGGTAGTGCTGGAAGGGGTACTCCAGCGCGGTCCAGCCCTCGGAGTAGTTCTGCGGGGTGAAGTTCCAGGGGATCAGCCCCGGTTCCCGGAAGATCTCCGCGGTGGGTTTGAAGGAGCTCGACAGCATCCACAGCAGCGGGTAGAGCATCACCAGGCCGAAGCCGATGAGGCCGATGTGGACGAGGAGCCGTCGGGTGCGTTCGGACCGCTCGCGGGCGCCGCTGGTGCGCACGGGGGGCCGGGTGTCAGTCGCCATAGAAGACCCAGAACTTGGAGGCGAGGAAGTTCACGGCGGTGAACCCCCCGATGATCATCAGCAGGAGCCAGGCCATCGCCGAGGCGTAGCCCATGTCGAACGCTCCGAAGCCGCGTTGGTAGAGGTAGAGCGTGTAGAAGAGGGTGGAGTCGGAGGGGCCGCCGGTGCCGCCGCTGACGATGAACGCCTGGGTGAAGGTCTGGAAGGCGTTGATGATCTGCAGCACCAGGTTGAAGAAGATGATGGGGGTGAGCATGGGGACGGTGATGTGCCAGAAGCGGCGTATGGGGCTGGCCCCGTCCACCGCGGCGGCCTCGTAGTACATGGCGGGGATCTGGCGCAGCCCGGCCAGGAAGATGACCATGGGTGCGCCGAAGGTCCACACGTTGAGCACGATGAGGGTGCTCAGGGCGTGGTCGGGGTGGGAGACCCAGCCCTCGCCCTGGATGCCGAACAGGGCCAGGACCTGGTTGATCAGCCCCTCTGCGCCGAAGACCTGCCGCCACAGGATGGCGATGGCGACGCTGCCGCCCAGCAGGGAGGGCAGGTAGTACACCGACCGGTACAGGGGCAGGCCCCGCACCCCCCGGTCCAGGACCATCGCCAGGGCCAGGGCGAGGGCGAGCTGGAGCGGGACCGACACGAACACGTAGACGAAGGTGACCTTCAGGGCGCTGTGCAGGCGGGCGTCGTCGAGCATGCGCTCGTAGTTGGCCCAGCCCACGAACTCGTGGTCGCCGATGAGGTTGTAGTCGGTGAAGGAGAAGTACAGCGAGGCCAGCAGGGGACCGGCGGTGATGAGGGCCAGGCCCACGAACCAGGGGACCAGGAAACCGTAGGCGGCGAGGTTCTCGCGCTTGCGGCGGCCGGTGCCGCGCGCCGCGGTGCGCCGGCCGGCCGCGGCGGGGGCCGCGGGTGCCTTCGCCGGGCGGGTGCCGCGCTGCAGGAGCGCGCTCACAGGGATCCGCCTCCTGTGGGGGCGGTCTCCGACCGTGAGGTGGAGACGCGCGTACCAGGGTGCATGGTCACGGACCGCCAATCTGATCGGGGAGGGGTGGAGAGGACAGGGGTGTGGAGAACCTGTGTCCGAGAACACTGCGGAAAGTCGCAGGTTATGAGTTGGTAAGCGCTATCCAGCTACTAGGATGATCAGTTTCTAGCACCGGGTTACATGGGTGTCAACGCCCGGTTTCCGGTTGCGGGGCAAGCGCAGCCCGGATCGTTACCTTCGCGAACGCCTGCGGGAGTGCGGTTTTGCCCGCCGAGGCCCGCCCGGTTGTGGACGGTTCATCCTCTTCTTCACCCCATGCGCCCCATCCGATTCGTTCTGGAAAATACATCCGGGCATTGTGATCGACCTGGGAAAGCGTTTACCATCCTCGTGTGAACCACACCACGCAACGCAGGTACGCGATCGTCGGCACCGGTTCCCGGGCCCGGATGTACACACGGGCGCTGGTCGGCGCCCACCGCCGGCACGGCGGGCTGGTCGCCCTGTGCGACACCAACGCCACCCGCATGGCCGTGCACAACCGGATCATCGCCGAGGCCGGCCTGGACCCCGTGCCCGCCTACGGCGCCGACGCCTTCTCCCGCATGCTCACCGAGCAGGCCGTGGACGAGGTGATCGTGTGCACCGTCGACCACACCCACGCCGACTACATCGTCGCCGCCCTGGAGCACGGGGCCGACGTCATCACCGAGAAGCCCATGACCACCGACCTGGACGGGCTGCGCCGCATCGAGGAGGCCCGCGAGCGCACCGGCCGCCGGGTCACCGTCGGCTTCAACTACCGCTACAACCCCGTCCACCGCCGCGTCCGCGAGCTCATCGCCGACGGCGCCGTCGGCGAGGTCGGCTCGGTCCACTTCGAGTGGATGCTGGACCTGCGCCACGGCGCCGACTACTTCCGCCGCTGGCACCGCGACAAGGCCAACTCCGGCGGCCTGCTCGTGCACAAGGCCAGCCACCACTTCGACCTGGTCAACTGGTGGATCGCCGCCCGTCCCGAGGAGGTCTACGCCTCCGGGCGGCTGTTCTTCTACGGCGAGGAGAACGGGCGCCGCCACGGCCTGGCCGCCGACTACGAGCGCGGCCACGGCTCGGCGGCGGCCGACGGGGACCCCTTCGCCCTGCACCTGGCCGACAGCCCCGACCTGAGCGCCCTGTACCTGGAGGCCGAGCACGAGGACGGCTACCGCCGCGACCTCAACGTGTTCGGCCCCGGCATCACCATCGAGGACGACATGTCGGTCCTGGTCCGCTACGACACCGGGGTGCGCCTGAGCTACCATCTGACCGCCTACGCCCCCTGGGAGGGGTACCGGTTGGCGATCACCGGCAGCCGCGGCCGCCTGGAGCTGGACATGGTGGAGTTCGACCGGACGGTGCCCGGCCGCACCGAGGACAACCCGGTGCGCGGCATGCCCGCCCCCAAGGAGGACACCGTCTCCCGGCTGCTGCTGCGCCGCCACTGGAGCGAGCCCGAGGAGGTCCCCGTGGAGGTCGGCACCGGGGGCCACGGCGGCGGCGACACCGCCATGCTCGACGCCCTGCTGGGGCGGCTGGACGACGGCATCCGCCCCGACCACGCCGACGGCGGCAACGCCCTGCTCACCGGGCTGGCCGCCAACGCCTCCATGGCCTCGGGGTCGCCGGTGCGCGTCGCCGACCTGCTCGCCGGGAAGAACGCGTGAGCGCCGGGCCCGGTGCTCCGGTGCCGCTGCTGCTGGTGGGCCTGCACGGCCACGGCCGCTCCCACCTGCGCTCGCTGCTGCCCCTGGCCAGGGCGGGGACGGTGCGGCTGGCGGGGGTGTGCGACCGGGTGCCGCCGGCGGCGGGCGATGACATGGAGGGGCACGGCGAGGTCCCCTACTTCGAGGACCTGCCCACCGCCCTGAAGCGGACGGGGGCGCGCGTCACCGTCCTGGCGACGCCCATCCACACCCACCTTCCGCTGGCCCTGACCGCCCTGGAGCACGGCTCCCACCTGCTGCTGGAGAAGCCCACCACCGCCACCCTGGCGGAGCTGGACCGGCTGGTGGAGGCGGTCGACGCCTCCGGGCTGGCCTGCCAGGTCGGGTTCCAGAGCCTGGGGTCGGCGGCCGTGGACGCGGTGCGCGCCCTCATCGCCGAGGGCGCGGTGGGCCGGGTGCGCGGCATCGGCGGCCGTGGGGCGTGGAAGCGCACCTCGGCCTACTACGGCCGGGCGCCCTGGGCGGGGCGGCGGCGCCTGGACGGGCGCGACGTCGTGGACGGGGCGATCACCAACCCGTTCGCGCACGCCACGGCCACCGCGCTGGCCCTGACCGGGGACGGCGCCCAGGCGCCGGCCGGCATCGAGCTGGACCTGTACCGGGCCCACCCCATCGAGAGCGACGACACCTCGGCGCTGCGCCTGCGCACGGCCGGGGGGACGACGGTGTCGGTGGCGGTGACCCTGTGCGCCCCCCACAGCGATCCGCCGGTGCTCGTGGTGCACGGCGAGCGTGGCCGGATCGAGCTGGAGTACACGCTGGACCGGGTCACCGTGCACCGGCCGGGCCGGGCGCCGCGGTCGGCGGTCCACCCGCGCCGTCACCTGGTGGCCGACCTGGTGGACCACCTGCGGCACGGGACCCCGCTGCTGGTGCCCCCGGCGGCCACCCGCGGGTTCATGCACGTCCTGGAGGCGGTGCGCACCGGGCCCGACCCCCGGCCCATCGGCCCCGGGCACCAGCGGGTGTGGGAGGAGGACGGCGTCGTCCACCGGACCGTGGACGGCGTCGCCGACCTGGTCGCCCGTGCCGCCGAATCCCTGTCCCTGTTCCGCGAACTGGACGTCCCCTGGGCGCGGACGACCCTGGAGGCGCACCCGTGAACGTGGAGATCGACGGTACGGCGGTGGCCGTCTGGAACGACGGGGCGGACGTGGAGCCGCGGCTGTCCCCGCGCCCGTACCTGCACCCGGTGCGGACCCCGGCCGGGACGGTGGTGACCGAGGTGGTCCCCGAGGACCACCGGCACCACCTGGGGGTGGGAGTGGCCGTTCCCGACGTCTCGGGCGCGTCGTTCTGGGGCGGGCGCACCTTCACGCCCGACCGGGGCTCGGTGCTGCTGGACAACCACGGGCGCCAGAGCTCGGGCGGTCTGCGCCCCCGCCCGGGGGGCGGGCTGGTGGAGGAGGTGTCCTGGACCGGCCCCGACGGGTCGGAGCTGCTGCGCGAGGAGCGCGGGTGGCGGGCCCGCCGGCTGGACGGCCGGACCTGGGTGCTGGACCTGGAGTGCGTCCTGCGCAACACCAGCGGGCGGGACCTGTCCGTGGGCAGCCCCGCGACCAACGGCCGTCCCGGGGCCGGGTACGGGGGGCTGTTCTGGCGGGCGCCGATCGGTCCCGGGGCGCCGCGGGTGCTGGGGCCCGGGGGCGCCGAGGGCGAGGAGGCGCTGCACGGGTCCCGGGCGGCGTGGCTGGCGCTGGCCGGCGACACCGGGGCGCCCTGGACGCTGCTGTTCCACCAGCCCGGCGGGCACACCGACCCCTGGTTCGTGCGCGCGAAGGAGTACCCGGGGGTCGGGCCGGCCCTGGCCTGGGATACGCGGCTGGCGATCCCGGAGGGCGGGGCGGTGGTGCGGCGGCTGCGGACCGCGGTCGCCGACGGCCACCCCGGGGACGTGTCCGCGCTGGCCGCGGCCGTCACCGCCCTGCCCTGACCCCTGTCGACGATCAAGAGAACGAGAGAAGGAGGGCACCGCATGCGCGTGCTCGTCACCGGAGGCTCGGGGCGGCTCGGCCGCAGTGTCGTGGCCGCACTGGCCGGCCGAGGACACGAGGTGACCTCGGTGGACCTGGCCGGGACCGAACAGCCGCCGGGGGTGGCGGGGCTGGTCGCGGACCTGCTGGACCCGGGGGCGCGGGCCGGGGTCTTCGCCGCGGCCCGGCCCGAGGCGGTGGTGCACCTGGCCGGGATCGCGGTGCCGTTCGCCCGCCCGGACGTGGAGACCCTCCAGGTCAACACGGGGCTGGCCTGGGCGGTGCTGGGCGCCGCGGTGGAGCACGGCGCCCGGGTGGCGGTGGCCGCCTCCAGTCCCACCGTGTACGGCTACAACACCCCCGGGTGGCGGCCGCGGTACCTGCCGCTGGACGAGGAGCACCCCGTCGCGCCCTGGCACGCCTACGGGTTGAGCAAGGCGATCGTGGAGGAGACGGTGCGGGCGCTGGCGCGGACCTCGGGGGAGTGCGTGCTGTGCGCGGTGCGGCCCGGGTACGTGGTGGCGCCGCAGGAGTGGGAGGGTGCGCCCACGCAGCAGGGGCACACCATGGCGGAGCGGGCGGCCGATCCGGAGCTGGCGGGGGTGTCGCTGTTCAACTATGTGGACGCCGCCGACGCGGCGGACCTGTTCGCCCGCATCGTGGAGGAGCCCGGGCGGGTGGAGCACGGCGGGGTGTACAACGCGGTGGCCGCCGATCCGCTGGCGCCGGGGCCGGTGGACGCCCTGATGGCGCGCCTGCACCCGGGGTCCGCTCCGGTGGCCGGGGTGCTGGCCGACGGCCGGGCGGTGTTCTCCTCGGACAAGGCGCGCCGGGACCTGGGCTGGGCGCCGTCGGTGACCTGGCGCGAGCGGTTGCGCGCGGGCCGGGCGGGGTGAAGCGGTGCAGCGTCGGGGCGCCGACCGCTCGGCTACCCTGGGAAAGAGTTTTCCAGGACGTGGGACGAGAAGGGCCAGGGGCGTGGACTCCGGTTACGTAACGCTGGAACAGGTGGCCGAGCACGCCGGGGTGTCCCTGGCGACCGCCTCCAGGGTCATCAACGGCAGTACCCGGCAGGTCAGCCAGCGGCTGCGGGACCGGGTCAAGGCCAGTGCGCAGGAGCTGGGGTACCTGGCCAACGCCTCGGCCCAGACGCTGGCGCGCAACAGCAGCTCCCTGGTGGGGCTGCTGGTCCACGACATCTCCGACCCCTACTTCTCGTCGATCGCGGCCGGGGTCACCCGGTGCACCGAGGAGCAGGGGCTGGTGCTGGTGCTGGGTACCACGGGCCGGTCGGCGCAGAAGGAGGGCCGGGTCCTGGCGGCGCTGCGCTCGCACCGGGCCAAGGCGGTGATCCTGGTGGGTTCGCGCTCCACCGACGAGGAGAGCAACGCCCGCCTGGCCCGGGAGATCGAGGCGTTCCGCCGTCAGGGCGGGCGGGTGGCGTGCGTGTCCCAGCCGGGTCTGCCCGCGGACACGGTCAGTCCCGACAACGCGTCGGGGGCGGCGGCCCTGGCGCGGCACCTGGTGGGGATGGGGCACCGCCGGTTCGCGATCCTGGCCGGGCCCACCGATCTGCGCACCGCCCGGGAGCGGCTGGACGGGTTCCACGGGGCGCTGTCGGCTGCGGGGTTGGAGCTGGACCACAACAACGTGATGCACGGGGCGTTCACCCGGGACGGCGGGTACGAGTCGACGCGGCGGCTGATGACGCTGGGTACCGACGCGACCTGCCTGTTCGCGGTCAACGACGTGATGGCGACGGGGGCGATGGCGGCGCTGCGGGACCTGGGTCTGAAGGTGCCGGGGGACCTGTCGGTGGCCGGGTTCGACGACATCCCGACGCTGCGCGACCTGACGCCGGCGCTGACCACGGTGCGGCTGCCGCTGGAGGAGATGGGGGAGAGGGCCGCGGAGCTGGCCCTGGACCCGGACCACGAGGGCGACTTCCGGGTGGTGACCGTGCCGGGGGAGGTGGTGGCGCGGGAGAGCACCGCGCCGCCGGCCTCCCCCTGAGCGGGGGTCAGGCCCCGCGGGGCAGGACGGCCGACAGGTCCAGGTCGGCGAGGTCGGGGCGGTCGGTCAGGAGCCGGTGCGCCTGTGCGAGCAGGGGCAGGTCGGCGGCCTCGGTGGCCAGGGCGACGTCCTTGGCCGCGAGGCGCACCGGGTAGAGGGCGTCGCGGGCGAAGGCCCGGCCGGCGGCTCCCGCCAGCGGGCCCGCGAGCAGGCCGTCGCGGGCGGCCTGTTCGGGCACGCCCAGTGCGGCGGCCAGGCGCATCGCCTCGGAGACGACGGCGACGCCGCCGATGACGGCGCCGATGAGGACGAGTTTGAGGGCGGCGCCGGAGCCGACGGGGCCGCAGGGCACGACCCGGCCCAGGGTGCCCAGGATCTTCTCCACGGGGGCGGTGTCCCCGCCGGCCAGGACGGTGAGCCCGCCGGAGGCGGCCGGGCCGACGCTGCCCATGACGGGGGCGTCCACCAGGGAGACGTCCTCGGGCAGGCGGGCGGCCAGGTCGGCGACGGCGCGCGGGCCGACCGAGGACATCTCCACCCACACCGTTCCGGGTGCCAGGTGGGGGAGTACCTCCTGGGCGACGGCGGCCAGGGCGTCGGGGTCGGCCAGCATGGTGATGAGGACCGGTGCCGCGGCCGCGGCCGCGGCGGCCGTGGGGGCGGTGCGGGCGCCCTCGGCCCGCAGGGGGTCGGCCTTGGCCGGGGTGCGGTTCCAGACGGTCAGGGGGTGTCCGGCGGTCAGCAGGCGGCGGGCCATGGGCAGGCCCATGTTGCCGAGGCCGATGAAGGCGATCTCTTGCATGGCTTCGACGCTAGACCCGCGGTTGACATGCCACAAGCGAATGTCCAGCATGGCCGGCATGCTGGAACGTCATGGTTTGTACGAGGTGTTCCTGGCGGTGGCCGAGACCGGGTCGCTGACCGCGACCGCGCGGGCGCTGGGGTACACGCAGTCGGCGGTGTCGCGCCAGGTGCAGGCCCTGGAGCAGGAGCTGGATTCGGTGCTGTTCGACCGCCTGCCCCGTGGGGTGGCGCTGACCGCCGCGGGGCGGGCCCTGCTGCCGCACGCCCGTGCCGCGGTCGGGCACCTGTCGGCCGCCAGGGCGGAGCTGGCGGCGCTGCGCCGCCTGGACGGCGGGCGGTTGCGGGTGGGTGCGTTCCCCAGTGCGGGGGTGACGCTGGTGCCGCGGGCTCTGGCGGAGTTCTCCCGGCTCCACCCCCGGGTGGAGGTCACCCATGTCGAGGCGCTCACCGTCGACCTGATGGCGCGGTTGGAGGCGGGGGCGCTGGACGTTGCGGTGGTGGGCACCCCGGCCGATCCGGCCCGGGTGGAGCTGCACCCGCTGATGGACGAGCCGCTGCTGCTGGCGGTGCCCGCCGGGCACCGCCTGGTCGGGCGCGTGGGGGTGCGGATGGAGGAGTTGGAGGGTGAGGCGTGGATCGCCGGGAGGGAGAGGCCGGAGGACACCCTGCTCGCCCCGGCGGCCGCCCGGGGGTTCCGTCCCCGTATCTCCCATGTGGTGGGGGAGTGGGCCACCAAGCAGGGGTTCGTGGCGGCCGGGCTGGGGGTGACGCTGCTGCCGGCTCTGGCGGCGGCCTCGCTGCGGCCCGATGTCGCGCTGGTCTCCCTGGCGCCGGGTGAGCTGCCGCTGCGGCCGGTGTACGTGGCGCTGCCGCGGGGTCGGGCCCCGGCTCCGGCGGTCGGGGCGTTCCGGGAGCGGCTGCGGCGGGCCATCGCGCTGGTGCCGGGTGCCGCGGCGGACCGTGCGGACGGTCCGCCGCGGCACCTCCCGTCCGGTGCTAGGGGAGGGGAGTGAGCGTGTCGGCGAACACCACACCGTGCCCGAGGCCGGTGTCCGCCGACAGCGCCCCGCGCTCCACCCGCACACCGCTGGGGGCGGCCAATGCCCCCAGCTCGGCGAAGGAGGCGCGGTCGATGTCCTCGACCATCGCGGGTCGGGACAGGCACAGTGCCAGCTGCCCGGACAGCTCGGGCAGCAGGTGGGGGGCGACGGGCACGCCCCGGCGGGCGGCCGTCTCCGCGATGCGCAGGAAGGGGGTGATGCCGCCGACGCGCACGACGTTGGGCTGGGCGACGTCGCAGACCCCCGCGTCGATGTAGCGCTCGAACTCCTCGACGGTGCGCAGGTTCTCGCCCAGGGCGAACGGCACCTCCGTGCGCGAGCGCAGCCGGACGTGGGAGCGCAGGTCGTCGGCGGGCAGCGGCTCCTCGACGAAGTGCGGGCCGTGGTCGGCCAGCGCCGCCAGGGCGCGGGCCGCGGCGGGCACGTCCCAGCGCTGGTTGGCGTCGACCATGAGGAGCCCGTCGGGGCCCAGCAGGTCGCGCACCGCTGCCACCCGTTCGGCGTCGCGGGCCGGGTCGGGCGAGCCGACCTTGATCTTCACCGCCCGGTGTCCGGCCGCCAGCCACCCCTTCACCTGGTCTTGCAGGTCGGGCAGGGAGTAGTCGAGGTTGACGCCGCTGCCGTAGGCGGGCACGGTCTTCCGGCGCCGCCCCAGCAGTTCCACCAGGGGCAGGCCGGCGGCCCTGGCGGCCAGGTCCCACAGGGCGATGTCGACCGCGGCCAGCGCCATCAGGGTGAGGCCGGAGGTGCCGGCCTCGCGCAGGTGCCACCTCAGCTCGTCCCAGCGGGCGGGGTGGGCGGGCCCGCCCACCAGGGCGGGCCGCAGGTCGTCCTCGATGAGCGCGAGCACCGAGCGGGCGCCGATGAGCGGGGTCCAGGAGAACCCCGTCCCCGACAGCCCGGTGTCGGTGTCCACCTCCACCACCACGATGTCGTTGCGGTCCACCCCGCCGTCCCAGGCCCGGTGCAGGGGCAGCCGGTGGGCGCGGGCGCGCAGCCCGGTGACGCGCATCGGATCAGCCCTTCCCGATCAGGGACAGGCCGGTCTCGATGAGCGCGGCCAGCTCGGCCTCCTCCTGGGGGGTGGGGTCCACGAACGGTGCCCGCACCCCGCCCACGGGGAGGCCGCGCAGCCGGGCCCCGGCCTTGACCAGGGAGACCGCGTACCCGGGGGAGCGGTCGCGCAGGGCCACCAGGGGGTCGAAGAACTCCGCCAGCAGCCGGTCGGCGAGCGGGTCGCCGGCCTGGACGGCCTTGTGGAAGGCGTCGGCGACCTCGGGCACGAACGCGAACGCCGCCGAGGAGTACAGGGGCACCCCCACGCCGCGGTAGGCGGGGACGGTCAGTTCGGCGGTGGGCAGGCCGTTGAAGAACGTGAAGTCCTCGCCGCGCACCGCGCGTACCGCGAGCACGATGCGGTGCATCAGCCCCAGGTCGCCCACGCCGTCCTTGATGCCGGCCACGGAGGGCAGGGCGGCGATCTCGGCGGCCGTTTCGGGGGTCAGGACCATGGTGCCGCGCTGGTAGACGATGACCGGCAGGTCCGCGGCGGCGGCGACGGTGCGCACGTACTCCACCAGCCCCCGCTGGGGGGCCGACACCAGGTAGGGGGGCAGCAGCAGGATGGCGTCGGCGCCGGCCCCGCGGGCGGCGCGGGCCTGTTCGGCGGCGGTGGCGACGCTGCCGCCGGCCCCGGCCACCACCGGTACGGCCCCGGCGACGGCCTCGACCGTGCGGGAGACCACGGCGGCGTGCTCGGCGGCCGACAGGGCGTGGATCTCGCCGGTGCCGCAGGCGGTGAACACCCCGCCGGCGCCGTGGGCGACCCCGGAGGCGACGTGCTCGGCGAGCACGTCGGTGTCCACGGCCCCGTCGGGGCCGAAGGGGGTGAGGGGGAAGAAGAGGATTCCGTCGAAGTGCATGGCTCTCCTCGGAGGGAAAGAGGGGGTCACAGGACGTGTTCGATGTGGCGGCGGGCCGTGGTGGCGACGACGTCGTCGACGTCGGCCGCCCAGATGTCGGCGTTGAAGATCTCGACCTCGATGTCGCCGGTGTGGCCTGCGGCCTCCACCGTCTCGCGCAGGGAGCGCACATCGATGTGCCCGTCGCCGACCATGCCCCGGCCCAGCAGGGCGTCGGCGGGCAGCGGCAGGATCCAGTCGCAGACCTGGAACAGGGCGATGCGCCCCTCCCGGCCGGCGCGGGCGATCTGGGCCTCCACCTCGGGGTCCCACCACACGTGGTAGGTGTCGATGGTGACGCCGACCGCCTCGGCGGGGAACTCCCGGGCCATGTCCAGGGCCTGGCCCAGGGTGGAGAGCACCGCCCGGTCGGCGCAGAACATCGGGTGCAGGGGTTCCAGGGCGAGCCGGACGCCGCGTTCGGCGGCGTAGGGGGCCAGGACCGCCAGGGCGTCGGCGACGCGGCCGCGTGCCCCGGGCAGGTCGCGGTCGCCCGCGGGCAGGCCGCCCACGACCATGACCAGGACCGGGGCGCCCAGGGCGGCGGCCTCGTCGATGGCGCGCCGGTTGTCGTCCAGGGCGGGGGCCGGGTCGTGTCCGGTGAGGAACCCGGCCCGGCAGTAGGAGCTGACCCGCAGGCCCGAGCGGCGCACCAGCGCGGCCGCCTTGTCCAGGCCCAGGTCGGCGACGTGTTCGCGCCACAGCCCGATGGCGGGGACGCCGGCGCGCAGGCAGCCGTCGACGGCCTGGACGAGGGTGCTGGGGCGCACGGTCGCCTGGTTGAGGGAGAGCCGGGCCAGACGGGGGTCGCCGGGTTCGGGGGTGGGGACGGTGGCCGGGAGTCCGGTGGGGACGTCCACGGCGGTGGGGACGGGCGTGTTCACCGCTCCACCCCCGCCACGCGCAGCAGGGAGCGCATGCGCTCGACCGCGAGGTCGGGGTCGGTGAGGGCCCCGGCGGCGTCGGCCAGTTGCAGCGTCCGGGCCAGGTGGGGCAGGTCGCGGGCGGACTGCATGCCGCCGACCATGTGGAATCCGTTCTGGTGGCCGTTGAGCCAGGCCAGGAACGCGATGCCGGTCTTGTAGTGGGGGGTGGGGGCGGAGAACAGGTGGCGGGCCAGCGGGACGGTGGGGTCGAGCAGGGCCCGGTAGCGGTCGGTGTCGCCGGCGTCCAGGGCGGCCAGGGCGCGGGCGGCGGCCGGGGCGATGGCGGCGAACACGCCCAGCAGGGCGTGGGAGTGGCCGTGGTCGTCGCCCAGGATGAGGTCGGGGTAGTGGAAGTCGTCGCCGGTGTACAGGCGCACCCCGGCGGGCAGCAGGCGGCGCAGCCGCACCTCCAGGCCGGCGTCGAGCAGGGACACCTTGATGCCCTCGACGCGGTCGGCGTGGTCGGCGATGAGGGCGGCCACGGGTTCGATCGCGTCGGCGGGGTCGGCGAAGCCCCAGTATCCGGCCAGGGCGGGGTCGAAGACCGCGCCCAGCCAGTGCAGGATCACCGGGCCCTGGGCGCGGTCGAGCAGGGCGGTGTAGACGCGGGTGTAGTCGTCGGGTCCGGTGGCGACCGCGGCCAGGGCGCGCGAGGCCATCAGGACGGGGACGGCCCCGGCCTTGTGGACCAGGTCGAGTTGTTCGCCGTAGGCGGTGACAACGCTTTCCAGGTCGGCGTGCGCGGGTTCCAGGGCGTCGGTGCCCACCCCGCAGGCCAGAGCGGCGCCGCGGGCGGCGGCCTCGGCGCCCGAGCGGCGGATCAGCTCGGCGACCGTGCCGGGGTCCAGGCCCATGCCGCGCTGGGCGGTGTCCATCGCGTCGGCCACGCCCAGGCCCTGGTCCCACAGGTGGTGGCGGAAGGCGAGGGTGGCCTCCCAGTCCAGGCGGGCGGGGGCGCCGGGGGCGTTGGGGCGCAGCGGGTCGGCGACCACGTGCGCGGCGGCGTAGGCGGTGCGGGTGCGGGAGGGGGGCAGGGGGGAGGAGTCGGCGGGGGTGCCGACGGGGGTGAAGGGGGCGAGCGAGCCGTCGCCCCCGGGCAGCAGCAGGGTGCTCATCGGATGGAGACCTCGCCCAGTTCGACGGTGCGGCCGGTGCGGGCCGATTCCAGTCCGGCCTCGGCCATCTGCAGCCCGCGGGCCCCCGACAGCAGGTCGTGGGGGAAGGGGGAGCCGGTGGCGACGTGGCGCAGGAAGTCCTCCCACTGGGCGCGGAACCCGTTGGGGAAGTCGGTGTTGTCGGGGACGTGCTCCCACTGGTCGCGGTAGCGGCCCTGGTCGACGGCGTCGGGGTCCCACACGGCCTTGGGGGTCTGGGCCCGGTGCTGGGTCCGGCAGGAGCGCAGTCCCGCCACGGCGCTGCCGTGGGTGCCGTCGACCTGGAACTCCACGAGCTCGTTTCGGTCCACCCGCACGCTCCAGGAGGAGTTGATCTGGGCGATGGTGCCGTTGTCCAGCTCGAAGATGCCGTAGGCGGCGTCGTCGGCGGTGGCGTCGTAGGGTTCGCCGTTCTCGTCCCAGCGCCGGGGGATGTGGGTGGCGGTGCGGGCGGTGACGGTGCGGACCGGCCCGAACAGGTGCTCCAGGATGTAGTGCCAGTGGGGGAACATGTCCAGGACGATGCCGCCGCCCTCCTCGGCGCGGTAGTTCCAGCTGGGGCGCTGGGCGGGCTGCCAGTCGCCCTCGAAGACCCAGTAGCCGAACTCCCCCCGCACGGACAGGATCTCGCCGAAGAAGCCGGACTCCACCAGGCGGCGCAGTTTGAGCAGGCCGGGCAGGAAGAGCTTGTCCTGCACGACGCCGTTGCGCACGCCCGCCTCCTGGGCGAGCTTGGCCAGCTCCAGGGCCGCGTCCAGGGTGGACGCGGTGGGCTTCTCGACGTAGATGTGCTTGCCCGCCGCGATGGCGGAGCGGACGGCCGCCTCGCGGGCGTGGGTGATCTGCGCGTCGAAGTAGACCGACACGTCGGGGTCGGACAGGACCGCGTCCAGGTCCGTGGACCAGCGCTCCAGTCCGTGACGGTCGGCGATCTCGCGGAGCCGGCGCTCGGAGCGGCCGACCAGGATCGGCTCGGGGAGCAGGCGCGAGCCGTCGGGCAGGGTGATGCCGCCGTCCTCCCTGATGGCCAGGATGGACCTGGTCAGGTGCTGGCGGTATCCCATGCGCCCGGTGACGCCGTTCATGGCGATACCCAGTACGCGATCGCTCATCGGTTGTGACCACCTCTCTTGTGAAAGCGCTTTCCACCTTACGGCAAAGATCCGGAACGCACCAGTGGCGAACAGCGGCGACGGTGGTGGGGGCGGTCGGCGGTGCGGGGGTGCAGGAGTCCCGTCCGCGCGGGGGCCGCACCGGATCTCCCCCGCCCCCGGCGATGGCCCGGTGCTTCTCCGGTGCCGGTCCCGGGGGGCGAACTTTCCTCTTCCGGCTTTCCACCGACCACCCTGAGCTGGGCGGACACCCTCGGGGGCCGGTGTCGGAAAACGGGTGGGCGGGAATTTCCGGAAGGGCAGGGCGGCCCACGGGGGTCCGCCTGCGGATCCCCGGTGAAGGAAAGCGCTTACAGTACCGGGGTGGCGGCGCGGCCCCCCGCACCCGGGACTGGCGGGAGGCCGCACCGCCCGGGGCGCCCCGGGCGGCGGGCGCGGTCAGCGGTCGGTGTGCGCCGCGATCTCGGCGACGACCAGGTCCCACAGCGGCTCGGGCGGGTACTGGTGGCCCGCGCCCGGCAGCGGTACCAGCCGGGCGCCGGGGATCTCGCGGGCCAGCGCCTCCCCGTGGGGCAGCGGGAACATCGGGTCCTCGGTGCCGTGCAGGACCAGTGTCGGAGCGGAGATGTCCGCCGGGTCGGGGTCGGACGAGGCGTCCTCTTCCAGGATCCAGTGGTTGGTCTGCATGGCGGCCATGTCGGCGGTGCGGTCGTGGACCCGCTCGGAGGTCGCGCGCGAGCGCCGGGGGTCGAAGAGGCTTCCGGCGAACACCCGCTCGCCCTCGACCATCGCCTCGATCGCGGCCTCCCGGTCGGTCCAGTCCGGTCCGGGGCCCTCGTCGGCGAACACCGCCTCCAGGCGGGGCTCCATCGGCGGCAGCTCGGGCCGGTCCGGTCCGCCCGTGCCGTTCGGGGTGGTGGACTGCAGGGTCAGGCTCACGACCCGCTCGGGGTGGGCGAGGGCGATCCGCTGGGCGATGTCGGCGCCCATCGAGATCCCCACCAGGTGCGCGGTGCGCACGCGCAGTCCGTCGAGGACGGCCAGGGCGTCGGCCACCAGGTCCGCACGGGTGTAGTCGGGGGCTCCGGGCGGACAGGAGGTGGAGCGCCCGGTGTCGCGCAGGTCGTACCGCACCACGTGGCGCCCGGTCGCGGCGAGCCGCGCGCAGAAGCCGTCCTCCCAGTAGTCCATGGACGAGGCCGCGCCGCCGATCAGCAGGACGGTCGGGTCTCCGGCCGAGCCGAAGGCCTCCGCGCAGATCAGGGCGTCTCCGGAGGGCAGCATCAGTTCGCCGGTGCGGGCGGGTTCGGTGGTCACGGCTCTCTCCCCACTACGAAATTAATAGCTGCTACTATTATTTTCATAGTTTCGAGAGGAGTACAAGTGGCCGGTAAGCGCAGTTACGGCGAGGGGTGCCCCATCGCGCACTCCCTGGACCTCGTCGGGGAGCGGTGGGCGCTGCTCGTGGTGCGGGAGCTGCGGCTGGGCCCGCGCCGCTACCGCGACCTCCAGGAGGCCCTGCCCGGCATCGCGCCCACCGTGCTCTCCCAGCGGCTCAAGGACCTGGAGGCCGCCGGCGTGGTGCACCGCCGGGAGCTGGCGCCCCCGGCGGCGGCCCGGGTCTACGGGCTGACCGAGTGGGGGGCCGGGCTGGAGCCCGTCTTCCGGGAGCTGGCCCGCTGGGGCGTGCGCTCCCCGGTCGTTCCCCTCTCGGGCGGGGTGAGCGCCGACTCGACCATGCTCGGCCTGCGCACGTTCTTCGCCCCGCCCCCGGACCAGGAGCCCTGGTCCGCGGTCTACGACGTGTGGCTGGGGCGGGAGCGCTACCGGATCCGGATCGAGCGGGGGCGCCTGGAGCACCTGGCCCGGGGCGGGGACGCCGGCGGGGCGGACGTCGTCGTGCGCACCGACAAGGACACCTGGCAGCGGGTGCTGGGACGGCAGGAGGCCCGGGCCGACGCGGTCGCCGCGGGCCGCCTGGCGGTCGAGGGCGACCCCGCCCTGCTGGACCGCCTGGTCGCCGCCGCGGCCGCGCCGCCCGCTCCGTGAGCGCTCAGGTGTCGGAGGAGTCCAGGGCGGTGCCCGCCAGCGCGGGCAGGTCGGCCAGGGCGGTGACGCGGTGCAGGTGGTGCACGCCCGGGGGCAGGTCCGCTGCCAGGGCCGCGGCGTGGGCGGTCACCAGGGCGGTGGCCCGGGACTGTCCGCGGCCGCGGGCCCGGCGCAGATGGGGTCCGCTGCGGGCGGCCACCGTCCAGGCGTCCGAACCCGGCAGGTGCGGCACCCCGGACAGGCGGCCCGCCCCGGGCAGACGGGCCAGCAGCCCCAGGCCCCGGGTGAGCGCGGGGGAGTCCAGCCCCAGGTGGGTGCGGACCGGGCGGCCCAGGTCGCGGGTGAGTACGTGCTGGTCGGCGAAGTCGGCGCGCAGCAGCCGTCGCCGCCCCTGGCCGGGCAGGTCGACCAGGGCGCCCCTGGACAGGTTGCGCACCGGATCCCCGGTGCCCGGGTCGGGGAAGGAGCGCCCGAGCAGGCCGAGCGTCCAGGCGGTGGCGGCCGCCCCGTGCGCCTCCCCCCGGCCCAGGATCACGGCCACGTCGACCGGCGCGGTGCCGGGGTGGGCGGCGTGCAGGTCGGCGGCGAGCAGGGTGGTCAGCCCCGGGGCCAGGCCCACGCTGAGCAGGACCGGGGCGCGCGGGGCCAGGCGTTCGAGCCGGGCGGTGTAGGCGGCGGTGGCGGTGGGGTCGACGAAGGCCGCTCCGTGTTCGGCGGCGATCCGCACCAGCTCGGGGTCCTCGGCGCCGGCGGCGTTGACCACGACGTCGATCCCCGCCAGGGCGGCGCGGTAGTCGTCGTGGCGGGCCAGGTCCAGGGGCAGGTCGGCGCGGCGGGGGTCGCGCCCGGCGGCCAGGCAGGTGTGCCCGGCCGCGCGCAGGGCGGCCGTGGCGGGCGCGCCGACGGCTCCGTAGCCGCCCAGGACCAGCACCCGCAAAGTTCTTGTAGTCATGCTCCAAAAAGATATGTGTAGCGGCACTACAGTCAAGTCCTAGGATCGTGGCCATGGACACGCACGCCGTCGACGGGCGCACCGCCCGTTCCCGGGCCACCCGCGCCCGCATCGCCCGGGCCGCCGCCGGACTGTTCACCGCCCGGGGGTACGCCGCCACCAGCGTCCAGGCGATCGCCGCCGAGGCCGGGGTGGGCGTGCAGACGGTGTACTACACGTTCGGGACCAAGGCGGCGGTGCTCGGGGAGGCCGTCGACCAGGCCGTGGCCGGGGACGCCGAGCCCGTCCCCACCCTGGAGCGGCCCTGGGTGCGCGAGGCCCTGGCCGCCCCCGACACCGCCGGGCAGGTGCGCTCGCAGGTGGCCGGGACCGGCGCGGTGATGGAGCGGGTCGCGGGGCTGCTGGAGGCGGTGCGGGGCGGCGCCGCCGACCCCGACCTGGCCGCGCTGTGGCGCACCAACGTCGAGCAGCGCCGCACCGTGCAGCGGGTCTTCGCCGACGCCCTGGCCGACCGGGGCGCGCTGCGCCCGGGCCTGGGGGCGCAGGAGGCCGCCGACCTCATGCTGGGCCTGCTCTCCCCCGAGCTGTTCACCCTGTACACCGTGCACCTGGGCCGGTCCGCGCAGTGGTGGCGCGAGCACACCACCCGGGCGGTCCTGTGCCAGGTGGTGTCCGACCGCGCGTCCTGACGGCCCCTCTCCCCGGGGCGCGGCGGGGGTGAGGGACCTCCCCGCCCCCGCGTCCGCCGCCCGACTACGATGACGACCTGTCGCCTCCTGTGGTCGTCCCAACGGACCTCCCCTTCCGAAAGAAGGCCCATCTTGATCCTCGCGGCGGGGGAAGCCCCGGTCTACCTCGGCCCGATCGTGGCTCTGCTCGTGGCGGCCGGACTGATCGGCGCGCTGTTCGTCCGGCTCAGGGTGGTCCCCATCGTGGGCTTCCTGCTGGCCGGCATCGTCATCGGCCCCCACCAGCTGGGGTTCGTCGCAGACGAGGAGGTCGTCCGCAGCGCCGCCGACATCGGCGTGATGCTGCTGCTCTTCACCATCGGTGTGGAGTTCTCGGTCGAGCGCCTGGCCCGGATCAGGCGCTTCGTGCTGGGCGGGGGCAGCGCCCAGGTGGTGCTGACGACCCTGGTCGTGACCGGGCTCGCCGTCCTGTTCGGTGTGGACTGGCGGGCCGGGGTCTTCACCGGCTTCCTGGTCGCACTGTCCTCCACGGCGATCGTGCTGAAGGTGGTCGCGGCCAAGGGCCTCACCCGTCGGCCCGTCGGCCAGGCCGCCGTGGGCACGCTCATCCTCCAGGACCTCGCCGTCATCGTCATGGTGCTGCTGATCCCGCTCCTGGGCGGGGAGAACAGCGGCCTCCCGGGCATCGTCCGGGCTCTGGGGACCGCCGCCCTGGTCCTGGTCGGCGTCATCGTCATCGCGCGCAAGGTCATGCCGCCGCTGCTGGAGCGGGTGGCGCGGCTGTGCTCGCCGGAGGTCTTCCTGCTGACCATCGTGGCGATCGCCCTGGGTGTGGCCTACCTGACCTCCCTGGCCGGGGTCAGCAACGCCCTGGGGGCCTTCCTCGCGGGCATGGTGCTGAGCGAGTCGCGGCACAGCGCCCACGCGCTCAGCGAGATCATGCCGCTCCAGATGATCTTCAGCGCGGTCTTCTTCGTCTCCATCGGGATGCTGCTCGACCTGTCCGTGCTGGTCCGGCTGTGGTGGGTCGTGCTGCTCGCGGCGCTGGCCGTGGTGGCGGTCAAGGCGGTGACGGCCGCGGTGTCGGTCGCGGTGCTCGGGACCGGTGCGGCCACCGCCGTGAGCGCCGCGTTCCTGCTGGCGCAGATCGGCGAGTTCTCCTTCGTCCTGCAGCAGGCGGGCGCGGAGTACGGGCTCACCCCCGCGGGTCTGGGCGAGCAGGGCGGCCAGCTGCTGGTCGCCGTGACCGTCGTGCTGATGACGCTCACCCCCGCGCTCGGCGCGCTCGGGGAGGCCCTCGCCCGCCGGCTGGCCCCGGCCCCCCGGTCGAGCGCTCCCGCCCCGGACGCGACCGCGGCCGGAAGCGGCGGCGGGGACCGCGTGCTGCTGGCCGGCTGGGGCCCCGCCGCCCGCAACCTGGGCCACTACCTGGTGGTCAACGACGTCCCGGTCACGGTCACCACGCTCAACCCCGACCTCGCCGCCGACGCCGAGTCCTTCGGGCACACGGTCGTGCTCGGCGAGGCCACCAAGGAGAGCGTCCTGCACGAGGTCGGCATGGACGACGTCCGGCTCATCGTCATCGCCGAGAACACCGCCGAGGAGAGCACCCACATCGCCCACATCCTGGGCGGTTTCGCACCCGGCGTCCCGATCGTGGTGCGGCCGACCGACGCCCCGGACGTCCCCGGCCTGCACGGCGCGGAGGTCTCCAGGGTCGTGGACACCAACCGGGCGGTGACCGAGCCGCTGGGGCGCGCCGTCCTGGACCTGCTGGGCATCGGGCACGTCGAACCGGGGCGCCCCGACCCGACCGGCATCGAGACCTTCGACCCCGACCCCGCAACGGACTGCGCGCACATCGACACGGTCCGGCCGGTCCTGCCCAAGAGCGCGGGCTGCACCGAGTGCCTGCAGCGGGGCGGCCGCGACTGGGTGCACCTGCGGATGTGCACCTTCTGCGGGTTCGTGGGCTGCTGCGACGACTCGCCGGGGCGGCACGCGCGCTCGCACGCCGACGGCACGGGCCACCCCATCGCCCGCTCCGTCGAGCCGGGGGAGGGCTGGGCGTGGTGCTTCCTGGACTCGACCCTGATCGAGCCGGCCGCAGACCCCGCCGCCCGCCCCTGACCCCCGGGGGCGCGAACGGACGGTGCGGCGGGGCCGGGCGCCGGGCCTCAGCCCAGGAAGCCGCGGACCAGCTCCTCCACCCGGGCGGGGCACTGGCGGGTGACCCAGTGCCCCGCGCCCTCGATCACCTCCAGCCGGGCGCCGGGCACGGCGGCGGCCGCCTCGGCGGTGCGTCCGGGACTCACCCCGATGTCGCGGTCGCCCTGGACGAACAGCGCCGGGCAGGAGATCTCGCCCAGGCGCGGGCGCAGGTCCACGTTCATGCGGGTGAAGCCGATGGAGGCGTTCTGCCAGTCCGAGGAGCCCGCCCCGTTGGCCCGGACCTCCTCCAGGACCTCGTCGACGATGGAGTCGAAGTCCTCCACCGGTCCGGGGACCAGCGCGGAGCGCACGAACCGCTCCACGCCTGAACGCGAGCGCATCATCAGCCCCGGCAGGGTCGTGTTGAGGAACCGGCTGCGGGCGGTGAGCCACAGCAGCTGGTGCACCACCGGCGGGAAGGAGAGTGTCCCGGCGGGCGCGATCGCCACCAGTCGCTCCACCCGGTCGGGGCGCTCGACGGCGTAGGACAGGGTGAGCGCGCCGCCCTGGGAGAGGCCGACCAGGGCGACCCGCTCCAGGGCGAAGTGGTCCAGGACGGTGTCGATGACACCCAGCAGCGCACCGTGGTCGGCGGTGCCGCTCCAGGGGCGGCTGCGGCCCTGCTTGGGCCAGTCGGGGGCGAGCACCCGGCGGTCCCGGGCCAGGGCGGGCAGCAGGTGCCGCCAGCTCAGCAGGGCGTTGTCCTGTCCGGCGCCGCTGAGCAGGACGACCGGTGTCCCCCCTTCGCCCGCGACGGCGACGCTGAGGGGCCCCTCGGGGCGGTTGATGACGGTGCGCTGGAAGGGGTCGCCGGTCACGGTGCGGGGTCCTTCCCCCTGGTCTCCTGCCAGCGGCGGAAGAGGTCGGGCAGCTCCGACTCCAGGAACCGGTACAGCTCGTTGACGTTGGCCAGGCGCTCGCGGCGCTGGGGGGAGGCGTCCCGCAGGACGCGCAGCCCGTGTTCGGTGACCTCGCGGAAACCGGCGGCCTGGGCGTAGCGGCGCTCCAGCATGCGGCTCCACCCGTCGGGGGAGATGCGCAGGTAGGCGTTGCGGTCGCCGGGCCTGCGCACGGTCTCGACCAGGCCGCTCGGGGTGAGCAGGCGGGCGGCGGTGCTCAGGGAGCTGCGGCTGACCTGGAGGGCCTCGGCGATCCGGGCCGGGCTCTGCTCGGGGGGATCGCAGATCAGCAGCCAGCCGACCACGCGGCCGGAGATGAGGGGCAGGCCCTCGCGGGCGAAGAATTCGGCGACCTCGTCCACGAAGGCGGACTCGTCGTCGGTCGGGGCGTTCATCCGACCACGTTACCGTCATTGCAGTCATGACTGCAATGACGGAAATCCGGGACGGTGGATCAGGCGGGCTCGAAGGAGTCCAGGACGGCCGTGCGCATGTCCCCCTGGTCGAACCACACGTCGGTGGGGGCGGCCCAGACCACGGTGTAGTGCACGCCGGGGGAGACGGCGATGTTGCGGGCCAGCACCCGGCGCTCCCGTCCCTCGGTGGTCCAGGAGAACTCCCAGTCGGCGGCCGAGTGGAAGGGGGTGCGGTCGGTGACGTCCTCGATCCGGATCCGCTCGTACTCCTCCAGCCGCCCGTCCGTCGTCTGCTCCTGGTCCAGGACGTGCCGGTACTCGTCGTCGGTGGGGTGCGCGGTCCGGTCGACCTGGAGGTAGGCGCCCGAGTCCGGGGCGTCGTAGAAGACGCTGGCCCCCGACACGCGCCGGATCCACCCGTCGGGCACCAGGACGGTGAACCCCTCGGGGTCCTCGCTCCAGGTCGTGCCGCTGTACCCGGGCGGGCCCTGCGGCTCCTGCGGCTCCTGCGAGACCGCCGCGTCCTCGCCCGACGCGCCGGCGGCGGACGCATCCGCCCGGGGTGTCCCGTCGGAGGCGTCGTTCCCCGTGCCGGACAGGGCCGTCCCGGCGGGGGCGCTCCAGGGGTCCATGACGACCACCAGGGTGGCCCCGGCCACCACGAGGGCCAGGCCCAGGGCCAGGACCACCATGGGCCACGACAGCCGGCCGCCGCGCCGGGCGGGCCGGGGCGGGACGAACGCGTCGGTGAGGGCTGTCCGGCGGGTGCCGTCGGCGCCCGCGGCCGCCGGGAGGGGACGGGGGACCGCTCCCCCGGGCGGTGTCGTCGCGGGCGGGTGGGGCGCGGCCGGGAGGGGCCCCAGGGGGCCCCGCGGTGCCGTGGGCCCGGGGAGGGGCACCTGCGGCGCCACCGGGGAGGCCTGGGCGCCGGAGGGGTGCGCCCGGGCGGCGCTCGGCGCGGGGGGCTCCGCCGCGGCCGACAGCAGGGCCCGGCACCGCTCGGCGTCCAGGCGCCGCGCGGGATCCTTGGTGAGCAGCCCGTGGACCGCCTCGCGCAGCGCCCCCGGCGCCAGCCGCTCCGCCGGTTCCTGGTTGAGGATGGCGTTGAGGGTCGCCGGGACCCCCTCCCGGCGGAACGGGGAGATGCCGGTGGCCGCGTGGTACAGGGTCGCCCCCAGCGACCACAGGTCGCCCGCGGGGGTGGCGGGCCCGTTCGACAGCCGCTCGGGGGCCAGGTAGGCGGGGGAGCCCATGATCCCGACGGTCTGGGTGAGGGAGGCGGTGTCGGCGATGGTCGCGATGCCGAAGTCGGTGAGCACGACCCGCCCGTCGTCGGTCACCATGACGTTCTCGGGCTTGACGTCGCGGTGGGTGATGCCCTGCCGGTGGGCGGTGTCCAGGGCGCCGACCAGGTCCAGGCCCCACCGGGCGATCTCCGGTGCCGGGCGCACGCCCTCGCGCCGGACCAGATCGAACAGGGAGCAGCCGGTGAGGAACTCCATGACGATCCAGGGGCGGCCGTCCTCCTCGAAGATGTCGTGGACGGTGACGATGTTGGGGTGGGACCCCATCGCGGCGGCCTGGGCCTCGCGGCGGGCGCGGGCGGCGGCGCGGGCCCGCTCGTCCTCGCTCAGACCGGGGTCCGGCAGGATCTCCTTGATGGCGACGGTGCGGTTGAGGCCTTCGTCGTGGGCCTTCCAGACCCGTCCCATCCCGCCCCGGCCGAGTTCCTCGGTGAGGCGGTAGCGCTCGCGCAGCAGGCGCTCGGATTCGGCTTCGGACCCCATGGGGCTCCCTCGGGTGCGGACCGTCGTGAACAGCGGCGCGCACGGGGGGCGGGCCGGGTGACGATTCTATTGAGATGCGCGCTCGGCCCGGACCGGTGCCGACCGCGCCGCCGACCGGTTCCGGCCTTTCCCGGAACCCGCGGCGCCGCGCCGGCTTCGAAGCAGGGGACGGAGCCCCTCTCCCCGACTCTCCGGAGGAATCCCCATGGCGGACGGAACACCCCCTGCCCTCCCCGGTCCCTCCGGGGGACCGGCGGCCGGCTCGGCGCCGGGAGGGGGCCTCCTCCTCGCGACGACCCTGCTCTCGGTCATGGCCGCCTCCCTGCCCTACCTGTTCTTCCTTCCCGCCGCCGCGCGGTCCGGGCCGTCGTGGTCGGTCGGGATGGCGGTCTTCGTGGCCATGGGCGGGTTCATCCCCTTCGTGCTGGGCGCGATCGCGTTCGGCGCCGTGGTGTACGCGTGCTTCAAGGAGGAGGGGCCGCCGTTCAGGGGGCGTGTCGCGGTGCTGTGCACGCTGACCCTGGTGGGCGCGACGGTGTCGGTCCTGCCCGACCTGGGCCTGGGCTCGTTCATGCTCGCCGGACCCCCGATGGCCCGGGAGCTGGTGGTGATGCAGGTGGCCCGCCCCGTGGCGCTGGCGGCGGCCTGCGCTCTGGGCTGTCGGGCGACCGTCCGGGAGGCCGAGAGGGAGGGGGACGGCGGATGGTACCTCCTTTCGGTGCTCTGTCTCCTGGCGGTGGTCGCGCTGCTGATCACCGTCCCCCTGGTGCTCATGGGCGCCGCGCGGCCGTAGGCCCCGGTCCCGGAAGAAGGCTCGCCGCTGCCGCCACGCATAGTTCGCCTCGCACATGGTAAAAAGTTAGGTGTGCCGAACTTTGGAGATTGGACGCCTTTGAAAAGCTGGGGCGCCGCATCGCTCGCCCTGGTCCTGGCCCTGACCGCCTGCACCCCCTCCGCCGGGTCCTCGGGCGGTGCGGACGACGACGGCCGCCCGCTGGTCCTGACCACCTTCACCGTCCTGGCCGACATGGCCGGGAACGTCGCCGGAGACCGTGTCCGGGTCGCCTCCCTGACCCGCCCCGGAACCGAGGTCCACGGCTACGAGCCCGTCCCCGACGACCTCGTCCGAGGCCAGGGGGCCGACCTCATCCTGGAGAACGGCCTGGGCCTGGAGGCCTGGTCCGCCCGGTTCACCGAGCGCGTGGACGCCCCCACCGCCGTCCTGTCCGAAGGCGTGGAGACCATCCCCATCTCCTCCGGCGACCACGAGGGCGAGCCCAACCCCCACGCCTGGATGTCCCCCGACAACGCCCTCGTCTACGTCGACAACATCCGCGACGCGCTGGTCGGACTCGACCCCGCGGGGGAGGCCGACTACACCGCCGCCGCCGACGCCTACAAGGCCGAGATCACCGAGGTCGGCGACTACCTGCGACAGGAGCTGGCCGCCGTTCCCGAGCCCGCCCGCGCCCTGGTCACCTGCGAGGGCGCCTTCTCCTACCTGGCCAGGGACGCCGGGCTCACCGAGATGTACCTCTGGCCGGTCAACGCCGAGAGCGAGGCGACCCCGCGGCGCATCGCCGAGGTCACCCGGTTCGTCGAGGACAACGGGGTGCCCGCGGTGTTCTGCGAGAGCACCGTCAACGACGGCACCCAGCGCTCGGTCGCCCGCGAGACCGGCGCCGAACTCGCCGGCCCCCTGTACGTGGACTCCCTGTCGGAGGAGGGCGGGCCCGTGCCCACCTACCTGGACCTGCTGCGCCACGACGCCGAGACCATCGTGGCCGGACTCTCCGGGGCCCGGCCGTGAGCGCCGGCGCGCCCCCGGGGGCGCCCGCCATCGAGGTCGTCGACGCCACCGTCCACTACGGCGACGTGCTCGCCCTGGACGGGGTCTCCCTCACCGTGGGAACGGGCCGGATCTGCGGACTGCTGGGGACCAACGGCTCGGGCAAGTCCACCCTGTTCAAGACCGTCCTGGGCCTGGTCCGCGCCGACCGGGGCCGGGTGCGGCTGCTGGGCCTGGACGGCGCCACCGCCCGCCGCAGGGGCCTGGTGGGGTACGTGCCCCAGGCCGAGCAGGTCGACTGGGACTTCCCGGTGAGCGTGCGCGACGTCGTCATGATGGGCCGCTACGGGCACATGGGCCTGCGCCGCCGTCCCCGCCCCGCCGACCGCGAGGCCGTGGAGCGGGCGCTGGAGCGCACCGACCTGACCGGCCTGGCCGAACGCCGCATCGGCGCGCTCTCGGGCGGCCAGCGCAAACGCGCCTTCGTGGCCCGCGCCCTGGCCCAGGGGGCGGACGTGCTGCTGCTCGACGAGCCCTTCGCCGGGGTGGACAAGGGATCGGAGGCCACCATCTCCGCTCTGCTGCGCAGGCTGCGCGACGAGGGCCGCACCCTGCTGCTGTCCACCCACGACCTGGCGCAGGTGCCGGGGCTGTGCGACGAGGCGGTGCTGCTGCAGCGGCGCGTCATCGCCCGGGGCGCACCCGACGAGGTGCTGCGCCCGGAGACCGTCATGGAGGCCTTCGGCGTCCACGTCCAGGAGGGGGAGCCGTGGACGCGCTGATCGCCGTCAACGACTGGTTCGCGGTGCCGATGCAGTTCGACTTCGTCCGCCGGGCCCTGCTGGTGGCCGTGGTGGCCGGCGTGGTGTGCGCGGTGCTCTCGTGCTGGATGACCCTGGTGGGCTGGTCCCTCATGGGTGACGCGGTCTCCCACGCGGTACTGCCGGGGGTGGTGCTGTCGTACGTGTTCGGACTGCCCTTCGCCCTGGGCGCCCTGGTGTTCGGCACCGGCTCGGTGGCGCTGATCGGGCTGGTCAACCGCACCTCCCGGGTCAAGGAGGACGCGGTCATCGGGGTGGTGTTCACCGCGATGTTCGCGCTGGGGCTGGTGCTGGTGTCGGCGGTGCCCAGCCAGACCGACCTGGGACACATCCTGTTCGGGAACGTGCTGGGGGTGACCGACGCCGACATCCTCCAGATCCTGGTGCTGGCGGCGGTGGTGCTGGGCGTGGTGTGGTTCAAGCACCGCGACCTGACCCTGTACGCGTTCGACCGGGTGCACGCCCACGCCCTCGGGATCGACCCGCGCCTGCTGGAGGCCCTGCTGCTGGGGCTGCTCTCGGTGACCGTGGTGGTGGCGCTCCAGGCGGTGGGGATCATCCTGGTGGTGGCCATGGTGATCATCCCCGGCGCGACCGCGTACCTGCTCACCGACCGGTTCGAGCGGATGCTGGCGATCTCGGTGGGGGTGGCCGTGGTCGCGGCGGTGGCGGGGGTGTTCACCAGCTACCACCTGAACGTGTCCACCGGCGGGTGCGTGGTGCTGGCGCAGGCGGCGGCGTTCGCCCTGGCCTACCTCTTCTCCCCGCTGCACGGGGTGCTGGGCCGCCGTCGCCGCCGGCTGGCGGCGACCGCCGCGGGTCAGAGGACCGCGCGGCAGTAGAGGCGGTGCCCGCGGGAGGCCGCGGTGCGGGCCAGGCCGGCGAGCCCTTCGACGAAGTCCGCCGGCCCCGGGGTGTCGGCGCCGCCGGGGAAGAGGTCCTCCCGCGCCGCCCACACGGCGGCGGCCCGCGCCAGGTCCTGCGCGGAGGCTTCGGCCAGGGCGTCGCGCAGCCGGTCGGTGAGGGTGAGCATCCACCTGCCCTCGTGCCCGGGGTCGGTGAGCAGTGCCGCCGCCCGCGGGTCCGGGCCCGCCCCGGGGGCGGGCGGCCCGGCCAGGGCCGCCTCCAGCCCGTTCGGTTCGACGGCGGGGTCGACGCCCTTGGTGAACAGCCAGGGCACCCCGGCGTCGTCGAGGTCGGCCTCCAGCAGGGAGGCGGCGGCGGTGTCGTCGGCGGCCGCGAGGTAGTCGTAGATCGGCATGGGGCCAGTACAGCGCATGCGCGAGACATTCGGGCGTGCGGGCGGATCCGGCGGCCCGTGCCGGGTCCCGGGGTCCTCAGGGGCGGGCGGCGGCGTGGCGGCGGTAGTGGCGGGCGGCCCTGGCGCGGTTGCCGCAGGAGGTGCCGCACCACTGCTGGCGCCCGTGGGCCTGCACGAAGTAGCGCACGCAGCGCGGGGCGGTGCACACGCGCAGCCGCTCGCGGTCGGGCCCCTCCAGGAAGGCGATGGCCGCGCGGGCCAGCGCCGCCACCGTGTCCGGGCAGCCGCCGCCGGGCGCGAACTCCACCGTGGGCACGTCCTGCCCCTCCCAGCGCAGCCGGGGCACCACCGGTTGGCGGGCCGCGGCCGCGTTGAGCAGGACCAGCGCCTCCTGGGCCGGGGGCAGCAGGTGGGGGTCGGCGGAGCTGGGCGGTGTCGGGGCGACCGCCCGGGCGAACAGCGCGCGCACAGCCCCGCGCAGCGTCACCACCTGTGCGTGCAGCTCCTCGTCGACCTCCGGGAGCGCGCCGCCGGGCAGCAGGTCGCCGACGGCGGCCAGCCAGTGCGCGGTGCGGTCGGCCCCGTCCAGGTCGTCGGCGGTCCCGCCGGACCCGTCGTGGCGGATCGTCCCGGCCAGTTCCAGCGCGAGTCGGCCGTCCATGATCCCCCGTTCGTTCACCGCAACCCCACTTGCCCGCATCCTTTCCCACGGGCTAGCGTTCTAACGGTTAACACTAACTTATCCGTTAGAAATTCGTCTCCGGTGAATCCGGAAGGGACCCCGATGACTCTTCTTCTCGCGCACATCAGCGACCTGCACCTGGACGGTTCGGAACGTGCCACCGAGCGCGCCGAGCGCACCGTGGCCTACCTGCGCGACCTGCCGCAGGCCCCGGACGCGCTGCTGGTCAGCGGGGACATCGCCGACACCCCGGCGCGCGAGGAGTACGAGGAGGCCGCCCGGCTGCTGGACCTGCCGTTCCCGGTGATCGTCTGCCCGGGCAACCACGACGACCGGGCGGGGCTGCGCACCGGCCTGCTGGGGGAGGAGGCCTCGGCGGAGCCGTTCAACCGGGTGCACCACGTGGCGGGGGCGGCCGTGCTGGCCTGCGACTCCACCATCCCGGGCGAGGACGGGGGGAGGCTGGACACGGCCACGCTGGTGTGGATCAACGAGACGCTGAGCGGGCTGCCCGAGGGTGTTCCGGCGCTGCTGGCGTTCCACCACCCGCCGGTGCGCATGCACCACCCGCTGCCGGACTCGATGCGGCTGGGCAACGCCGACGACCTGGCCGGCCTGCTGCACGCCCACCCCCGGGTCGCGGGCATCCTGGTGGGCCACATGCACACCGGCGGGGCCACCATGTTCGCGGGGCGGCCCCTGCTGCTGGCGCCCGGGGTGACGTGGACGCTGCGCATGCCCTGGGAGGGGGAGCCGGTCATCGACCGCACGCAGCCGCCGGGGGTGGCCTTCCACCTGCTGGACGACGACCAGCGGCTGAGCACGCACTTCCGCGCGGTGATGCGGGCCGGGGCGGAGGCCTGAGCGCGCGGGCCGGGGCCGGGCGCACGTGGGGGCCGCCACGAGTCGGTGGCGGCCCCGGTGAGCGGAAGGTCCCCGACCGAACCGGTGGTCGCGCAGGCGCGACCTGATCGGGTCTCCTCCCGGTCCGACGGTTCCGGGCAGGTCGGGCCGGGCGCCGTCAGACCCGTTGGGATTCTAGGCGAGCCGGGGGAGTCGCCGGGCCCGGTCGGGCGGATCCGAGGGTCACAGGAGCATGGCGAGCTGGCGGCACTGGGCGACGAGGGTGCCGCTGGAGTCCCAGATCTCCATGTCCTCCTCGTGCAGGCCGCCGGCGACGTGCTTGGTGAAGACGCGGCAGGCCAGCCACCCGGGAGCCGGCCGGGCGCGCACGTGGACGCTCAGTTCGACGGTGATGGTCGTGAACTCGCCGATCTCCAGGACCGCGGGCGGGGCGAAGTCGACCATGGCGGGCAGGGCGTGGGTGTCGGGCTCGCGGCCGTCGGCGAAGCGCATCCAGAACTCGGCGTGCGGGCGGCCGTCCTTGCGGCCGTCGAGCCATCCGGGCCGGGCGGGGTAGCGGTACTCGACGCTGTGGGCGATGCCGAGCCCGTCGGGCCTGTTGGCGAACTCCGCGGGGACGGGGCAGTCCTCGGGGGCGGGCAGGTCGGGCGGGGTGTCCAGGGTCAGCACCCGGGCCCGCGGGTCCGGGGTGAGGTCCCCGTAGGTGGCGGTGGCGCGCAGGACCTCCTTGCCGTTCTGCTCCAGGACCACCTGGCCGGTGGCGGTGCGGCGGCCCTCGCGGACCACCTCGGTGCGGGCGGTCGCCGGGCCCGGTGCGGCGGGGCGCAGGAAGAACGCGGAGACGGCCAGCGGGTCGGGCTGCCCCAGGTTCTGGCGCAGCGCGTTGAGCGCGGTGCCCAGGATGTACCCGCCGTTGGGGTGCGAGGTGAAGGTGGTCCAGGCGTCGGTGAGGGTGGCTGCGAACTCGCCGTCGGCCAGCTTCTCCACGCGCGTGTCGCGGTCGAACTGGTATTCCTCGGCGGTGGGGTCAAGGCTCATGCCGCCAATGTTACCGGCCGGTAAGTTGCCCCGGGGCGCCGCCGCCGGGAAACGGCTTGACCCTGACGCAAGGTCAGGCTCTAGCGTCGAAGGCGTCGGGAGAACCCCGTCACCTGCGCGGATACGAGGAGGGCCGATGGGCCGCACCGTGGGCGAGGTCGCCCGCCTGAGCGGGCAGACCGTGCGCACCCTGCACCACTACGACCGTATCGGGCTGCTCGTCCCGGCCGGGCGAACCCCCTCCGGCTACCGCAGCTACAGCGACGGGGACCTGGAGCGGCTGCGCCGCATCCTCACCTACCGGGAACTGGGCTTCGGTCTGGAGGAGATCGCCGAGATCCTCGACGACCCCGCCGCCGACACCCGCTCCCACCTGCTGCGGCAGCACGACCTGGTGACAGACCGCATCGAACGGCTGCGCAACCTGGCCCGCAGCCTGGAACGCCTGCTGGAGGCACACACCATGGACCTGAACATCACCCCCGAGGAACGCCTCGAACTCTTCGGCGACTTCGACGTGGAGTCCCACTCCGCCGAGGCCGAGCGCCGCTGGGGCGGCTGCGACTCCTACGCGCAGTCCCAGCGCAGGGTGAGCGCCTACACCAAGGAGGACTGGAAGCGGAACCAGGCCGAGGGGGAGGAGATCTACCTGGCCCTGGCCGCCGCCATGGCCGAGGGCGCGCCCGCCGACGGCGAGCGGGCCATGGACCTGGCCGAGCGCCACCGCGGGTACATCACCCGCTGGTTCTACGACTGCACCACCGAGATCCACCGCGGCCTGGGCGCCCTGTACGTCGACGACGAGCGGTTCACCGCCACCATCGACGCCCACGCGCCGGGGCTGAGCCGCTACCTGCGCGAGGCCTTCGCGGCCAACGCCGACCGCCGGGAGCGCGGCTGAGCCCGACCGCCGCTGCGGCGTCCCCGGTGCCGCGACACCGCGTCGCGGGGCCGGGGGCGCCGCGTCCTGCCGTCCCGGGCGCCGCCCCGCTCAGGGGATGAGGACGATCTTGCCCGACCCGTGCGCCTCCAGCTCGGCGTGCGCCCGGGCGGCGTTGACCAGGCTCATCAGCCGCGGCTCGGGCAGCACCAGCCGCCCCTGCGCCTGTGCGTCCAGCAGGGTGCGCAGCACCTCGGGGGTCTGCCCCCTCGCCCCGCCGGAGGAGAAGCGCACCCCCAGCTCCTGGGCGGCCCCGTCGGCCAGGGTGAGGATCCGCTCGGTGGTGCCGCCGCGCAGCGCGATCGCGTCCGGCAGCACCCCGTGCCCGGCGGCGTCCAGCACCGCGTCCACCCCCTGCGGGGCGGCCTCGCGCACCCGGTCGGCCAGCCCCTCGCCGTAGGCGATGGGGGCGGCGCCCATCCCCCGCACCCGCTCCAGGTTCGCCTGCCCGGCCGTGCCGACGACGGTCACCCCTCCGGCGACCGCGAACTGCACCGCGATCGACCCGACGGTGCCCGACGCCCCGTGCACCAGCAGCGTCTCGCCCCGGGCGGGCGCCAGCTCCCGCAGCGCGCGCAGCGCCGCCTCGCCGGCCACCGGCAGTGCCGCGGCCTGCGCCCAGTCCAGTTCCTCGGGCTTGGCCGCGTAGGTCCCCACCAGCGCGTACTCGGCGTACCCGGCGGTCGCCGCCCAGCCCGCCACCGCCTCGCCCACCGCCGTGTCGGAGACGCCCTCGCCCAGGGCGTCCACCGTCCCGGCGACCTCCGATCCCAGGCCGCGCGGCAGGGTCCCGAAGCGCACCGCGCCCGAGCGCACCTTGACGTCGAAGGGGTTGACCCCGGCGGCCTTGACCGCCACCCGCACCTGCCCGGGGCCCGGCACGGGCCGGTCGGCCTCCTCGACCGTCAGTACCGACGGGTCACCGTACTCGGCGAAGCGGACAGCGTGCATCGGGTCGTTCCTCTCGTCCCAGTGGTGACCTAACCTAACGTGCCCACCCGGCCCCCGTCCCGAACGAGGAGACATGCCCGGACGACTCCCGGCCGCCATCGACCGGTTCAACGACGCCCGCCCCTGGGACCACAACGCCCACTACCACCGGTGGCTGCTGGCGCGGGTGCCCGCCCGTGTGCGCCGCGCCCTGGACGTGGGCTGCGGCACCGGAGACCTGGTCCGGGCCCTGGCCGACCGGGCCGAGGAGGTGGTCGGCGTGGACGCCGACCCGCGCGTGGTCGAACTGGCCCGGCTCGCGGCGGGGGAGCGCCCGGGGGTGTCCTTCCGGGTGGCCGACGCCGCCGCGGACCTGCCCGAGGGGCCCTTCGACGTCATCACCTGCGTGGCGGTGCTGCACCACCTGCCGTTCGCCCCGACCCTGGAGCGGCTGCGCGACCGACTGGCCCCGGGCGGGACCCTGCTGGTGCTGGGCGTGCACGAGCCGTCCCGGTTCACCGACCACCTGCTGGGTGCCGCGGCGGTCCCGGCCAACCTCGCCGTGGCCTGGGCGCGCGGGCGCCGGCCGCGCCCGGCCTCGATGACGGCCCGCACCGCCCCGGCCGCCATGACCCTGCCGGAGATCGCCCGCGAGGCCGGCCGGGTGCTGCCGGGGGTGCGGCTGCGGCGGCACCTGTTCTGGCGGCACTCCCTGGTCTGGCGTTCCGAGCGTTGAAAAGGGGTGGCGCGTCGGAGCGGACGCGGTGCACAGTTCAACCGGAAAATACACATAAAGCCTGAAAACACTGGAAAGTGAGCCGCCCGTGCGCTGGACCGTCCACTCGGAGCGCTCCCTCTACACCGACCCGTGGCTGGACGTTCGCGCCGCCGACGTCGAACTCCCCGACGGCCGGCGGTTGGACCACCGGCTGATCCGCCGCCCCCGCGGCGCGGGGGCGGTCCTGCGCGACGGCGGCCGGGTGCTGCTGCTGTGGCGGCACCGGTTCATCACCGACACCTGGGGCTACGAGATCCCCATGGGCGGGGTGCACGAGGGTGAGGACCCCCGCGATGCCGCCGCCAGGGAGGCGGAGGAGGAGACGGGATGGCGCCCGCGCACCCTGGAGCCGCTGCTGCGGGTGCAGCCCTCCAGCGGACTCACCGACAGTGAGCACCACGTGTTCGTCAGCGACGACGCGGTGCGCGTGGGCGAGCCCACCGACACCTGGGAGTCCGAGCGCCTGGACTGGGTGCCGCTGGCCGAGGTCCCCGCCCTCGTCGCCCGGGGCGACCTGGTCAGCGCCACCACCGTCGGCGCCCTGCTCTACCTCCTGGCCGCGGGAAGGAGGACCGGGCCGGCCGGGTGAGGCCGCCCCGGACCGCCCGCGGTTCCGTTCCTAGTCCCACCAGAAACCCCAGGCGGCGCCGCCCATCAGGGTCTCGGAGTAGGAGTCCAGCGAGCCCGGCCCCTGCCACACGTTGTCCGGGCACAGCGCGAAGTGCTCGGCCGCCACCCGCAGCGCCGTCTCCTTGTCGGAGATCTCGACGGCGGTGGTCAGCACCAGCGTGTCGAATCCGGCCATCACCAGGCGGGCGCCGAAGCGCCGCTCCCAGTCGGCCAGCACCGCCGAGATCGCCTTGATGTCCAGGCCGTGGTCGACCGCGCCCTCCCAGCCGATGACGCTCAGCGCCTCGGCCCCGGAGGCGGCCCGCACCAGGCCCAGGCGCGGGTTCGGCCGGGCCGCCAGCCGGTCGGCACGGCGGTCGGCGACCTCGTCCGGGTCGTGCGTCCACGCGATCTCGGGCGCGAGGCCGGGCCATTCCTCCCCGAAGGGCGCGGTGACGGCCAGGCGCTCGGCGGGGACGAGGTGGTCGTCCCCGGGAGCCACCGAGGTGGCCCCGTGCCAGGCCTGGGCCAGCACCCGCTCGGGGTCGTGGTCGGCGATCGAGCCCTCCGCGGAGGGGCACAGCTCCCCGGACTCCCAGGGGCGGTCGCCGTCCCCGTCGCTCATCGAGGCCAGCAGCAGCGGCCACCACCCCGACTCCGCGTGGGCGGCGCGCAGCCGCTGCCACAGCCCCTGCGGGGCGGGGGCGTCGCTGATCCACAGCACGGGGGTGTCGTCCTCGGCGAGGGCGGGCCCGCCCGGCGGGAGCGGGACGGAGAGGTCGGCCTGGGGGTCCATGGGGGTCCTTCGATTTCGGGAGAGAACGGGATCGCGCAGGCAGGGTACCGACCCGGAGTGTCGGTTCCGCCTCCGGGCGGCGCTCCCCGGGACGCATGAAAATTCGCAAAACGGTCAGTAGTGCCACAGGACCGCAGCCGAGAGCACACGAGGAGGCCGCCATGGCCGAGGACCGCAAGGGCCCGAACAAGTTCGACGAGGTCCGGGGCAAGGCCAAGGAGGAGCTCGGGAAGGCCACCGGCAACCGGGAGCAGGAGTCCGAGGGCAAGGTCGAGCAGAACAAGGCCAAGCTCAAGCAGGCCGGCGAGAAGGTGAAGGACGTCTTCACCTCCGACGACAAGAACCGCTGAGTACGCGCGAGCGGCCCCGCCCGGGAACGGGCGGGGCCGCTCAGCCGCCCGGACGCAGCGTGATCTCGCCGACCTGGGCGTCCGGCGGCAGCGCCAGAGCGCCGCACACCGCGGCGGCCACCGTCGCCGGCCGGATGCACGCGTCCGGGTCGTAGCCGCGCCCGAACGCCGCCCGGGTGCGCCGCAGCAGCTCGGTGGCGGTCCCCGCCGGGTACACGCTCGTCACCCGCACCCCGCGGCCCGCCTCCTCCGCGCGCAGCGCGTCGGCGAACCCGCGCAACCCCGCCTTGGCCGCGGTGTACGCCGACCAGCCGGGCACCCCGCGCAGGTCGGGGGCGGCGTTGACGAACACGACGTGGCCGCGCCGGGCCCGCAGCGCGGGCAGCGCCAGCCGGGTCAGCTCGGCGGCGGCCACCAGGTTCACTGCCAGCACCTCCTCCCACAGCGCGGCGGAGGAGTCGGCCACCGCGGCGACGGGGGCGATCCCGGCGCAGTGCACCAGGGCGTCCGGACCCGCGACGCCCTCCAGCGCGACGGCCGGTCCCGCGGGCCCGCGCAGGTCCACGGCGACCGCCTCCACCCCGGGCAGCGCCGCCAGGGCGGCCAGCCGACCGGGATCCCGGCCCAGGGCGACCACCCGGTCGCCGCGTGCGGACAGCGCCTCCACCACGGCCGAGCCGATACCGCCGGTCGCCCCGGTCACCACGCAGTCCGCCATGGGCGGGATACTCCCACACCCGTGGCGGGGACCGGGAAAACCCCTGGCCCGGGCCCTCGTCCACGGGCTACGGTGCGACGGTGGACATCACCCGTACCCGCTGGCGCAGCCCCGCCCTGGCCCGGGCGGTGGCGGACATCGCCGCCGAGGCCGACCGGGCCTGGGCCCGCACCCTCGCCGAGTGGCACACCGACCCGGGCACCCCGGCCGAGCGCGACCTGGCCGGGCTGGTCGCCGAGGCCCCGGACCGGTTCGAGTGGCGGGTCGTGGACGCCGCCCTGGACCTGCTCACCTGCCCCGACTGCGCCGCACCCCTGGGGTCGGGGGAGCGCGGCTGCGCCCCCTGCGACCTGGCCGACGGCAACCGCTACGCCGCCCGCGAGATCGACCGGCCGAACGTTCCGCCGCGCAACGAGCACGCGGTCCGGGTGGCCTGGTCGGTGGCCCGCCACCCGCACCGGTACCCGCCGCGCGCGGTGTGCGGGATGGAGCTCGCCCTGCCCGAGGTGTACGCGGGCCGCATGCCCTCCACCGCCCGGGCGCAGGCCCACCGCCGCCTCATCGACAAGCTCACCGACGCCGAGGTCGAGCGGGTGGCCTCCCTCGACGAGCTCATCCGCCTCACCGCCTCCCGGTGAGCGGCCACCGCTACGGCGCCTCACCGGTCCGCGTCCTGCCGGTCGAGGAGGTCTCTTCCGGGAGCGCACCGGGATGTCCGTGGGCGCGGCGCGGCCCCTCCTGCACGCACCCGCGCGACCCCGGCCCCCCGCGGCCCGTGGCCGGCGTACCGGACACACGGCCCCGCCGCGCCAGGCCGTGTTCTTTTGAACCTCCGCTCCGCTTCGGTTCGCGTTCGGCGCCCCCGGAAGGCGGGAACCCCCGGCCCCACGGGAACGCCCCCGTTCCCCGGACATCCCCTCCGGGCCTGCAGAACCCCGCCGGCGCCTCACACACCCCCGCGGAACAGGACGGCACTCGAAAAACAGACCCTAGATCGTTGATGGGAAACCTCTGAAACGCCTGCGGGCACGGCGAAGGGCGTCAAGAATCGGTGTGTGAAGACTGACCTTGACGCCCTTCTGACAGCACTCTACGTCCATCTGGACGACGACGTGATCCCTTCCGCGAAACACCGCACCGGCCCCGGGCGCCCGCCCCTGCTCACCGACGCCGAACTCCTCTGCGTCGCCGTCGCCCAGGTACTCCTGCGCTGCGACGACCAACGCCGCTGGCTGCGCCTGGCCCCCAAGCTCATCGGCCATCTCTTCGGCCGCCTGCCCGGCCAGTCCGAGTACACCGGGCACCTGATGCGCCTGGCCCCGGTCATGTTCACCGCCATCGGCTGGCTGGCCCGCCACACCCCCACCTGGTGGGACAACCTCCGGTTGATGGACGGCACCCCCGTCCCGTGCGGGGCCTCGCGCACCACCGTGCACCGCTCCGGTCTGGGCGAGGTGTACGGATACGGGCGCGATGCCTCCCACCACCGGTTCTACTGGGGGTCCAAGCTGATGCTGATCACCACCACCGACGGGACGGTGGTGTCCTTCTCCCTGGCCAACCCCAAGGAGCTGGACGAGCGCAAGCAGGCCCTGCACCTGGTCGCCCACCAGGCGACCGGCCCCACCCCCACTCCCGAGGTGAAGGAAGAGGGCGGGGGTGGGGGTGGGCCGGTGGTGGTGGTCTGCGACAAGGGGTTCGCCGGGGCCGGGATCGAGAGGGCCATGGCCGGGGCCGGCCATGTGCTGGTGCGGCCGGCCCGCAAGGACGAGCCGGCCCGCCCGTTCCCGGGGTGGTTGCGCCAGCGGGTGGAGGCGATCATCTGGACGTTGAAGAACCAGCTCGGTCTGGAGCGGCACGGGGCTCGCACCGCTGAGGGGTTGTGGGCCAGGGTGTGCCAGCGCATCCTGGCGCTGAACGCGGCGATCTGGCACAACTGGTTGGTGGGTGCCCCGGTCAAGCGGTCGCTGATCGCTTACGACCACTGACCAGGACACATTTTCCCATCAACGATCTAGGCCTCTGAGGTGAGGTCGTCCTCCACGAGCAGGCGCTCGGCGGTCGTACGGTAGCCCAGCAACCGGTTGACCTCGCGCATCGCGCTGTTCTCCCGGTTCAGGGTCACCGCCATCGCCTGCACGTGCGGGAAGTTCTCGTGCACCCGCAGCGTCTGGGTGGCCTTGACCCGGCTGGCCAGCCCGCGCCGCCGGTGGGCGGGCAGCACGGCGGTGTCGTGCTGGTCGGCGACCGGGCCCCGGCTCACCGTGCACACCGTGGCCGCCACCACCTGGTCGGAGGTGCGGTCGATGACCGCGCCCACCAGCAGGCGCGAACCGTCGTCGGTCATCCGCCGCTCCCAGGCGCGCACGTCGTCGGGCCCCCACCGGCGCGGCTCCTCCTGGAAGACGGCGCCGGGGGCGTCCAGCAGGTGGTCCATCACCCGCCCGAACGACACCAGCAGCGGCGCGGGCGCCGACCCCACCCAGTGGGTGATCCGGTACCCGCGCCGGGGTGAGGACGCCAGCCGCCAGCAGAGCCGGAGGGTCTCCTCGTCGAAGGTCTGCACCTGCAGCTCCAGGTGCAGCAGGGTGCGCAGGTGCGGGCTGGTGCGCGCGAACGCCTCCCCGGCGCGTCCGGCCAGGACGGTGCTCTGCAACCGGGTCATGCCCTCGGCCCGCGCCTGTTCGGCGGCCGCGGAGCGCAGCCGGGCGCCCAGGCCGTTGCGGCGCGCGGGCGCGTCCACGAACAGGCGCAGGAACCCGATGCCCTCGTCGTGGGGCTGGCGCCGCAGCTCGGCGGTGCCCACGATCGGCCCCTGCCCGCTCAGCCGGCCCGCCCACCGCCAGGCCCGGCCGCCGTGCCCCCGCCCCAGCCGCTCGGCCAGCTCCTCGGCCTCGGGGGAGCTGCCGGACAGTTCGCGTCGCCCCGCCACGTGGACCGCGCTCCAGGCCGCCAGGTCGGCGGGGGCGGCCGTGACGGGATCGAAGACCTCCACCACAGGACTCACACGTCCACCGTTTCACACCGGCCCCACTCCTGTCCCGGACGGACGCCGGGTCAGCGCAGCAGTCGCAGCCGTTTGGTGAGCCGGTTGACCTCTCCCCGCGCCCCCATGAGGGCCAGGCCCGTGTACTCCACCTCCTCCGGCGCGGTGTCGGCGAGGGCCTCCAGGTAGGCGACGTAGTCGCGTGAGCAGCGCGCCACCTCGTTGAACCCGACCACCAGCAGCCCCCGGTCCTCGGCCTCCTCCTTGATCTCGCGCAGCGTCTCCCCGTCGGCCGTCAGGGTGGGGACCGGGTGCGGGTTGAGGCCGGCGTGCACCCGCCCGCCCGCATCCTTGCCGTCGGCCGCCACCGAGTGCTCCAGCCTGCCGCCCAGCGCGAGCCCGAGCACCGCGCCCGCGTTGGCCGCCTGCCCGGGCGGCAGGTCCTCGTGCAGCACGACGACGATCTTGTCGGCCATTGCCATGGTCCGCCTCGCTTCCGTATTCCGTTCATTCGAATGGTGTGCCTGCCTCACGCTAGACAACAGAGCGGGAGTAATGGTCGAATGCCGAACATCATTCGAAACGAGGAGCGGGAGACGATCCGTGGACGAACTTGATTCGGCGATCGTGCGCGAACTCCAGCGCGATGCACGGCAGACGAACCGGGCGCTGGCCGCCCGGCTGGGGGTGGCGCCCTCCACCTGCCTGGAGCGGGTGCGCCTGCTGCAGCGCCGCGGGGTCATCCGCGGCTACCACGCCGACATCGACCCGGACGCGCTGGGCCGACGGGTGCAGGCCTTCGTGTCGGTGCAGCTGCGCCCGCCCAGCCGCCGGGCCATCGAGGGCTTCAAAGCCGCGATGCACGCCCTGCCGGAGGTGTCGGCGGTGTACGTGGTCGCGGGGGAGCACGACTTCCTGGTGCACGTGTCGGCGCCGTCGCTGGACGCGCTGCACTCCTTCCTCATCGACCGGCTCACCGAGCGCCGTGAGGTGGCGGGCTTTCGCAGCCAGATCATCTACGACAGCGTCCTGAAGACGGTGGCCGAGCCTCTGGAGCCCGGAGCGGGCTGAGCCGGCCGGAAAAAGGGGGTGCGGGGGGCGCCCGGGGGCGGGCAGGGTGGGACCACCCACGACAAGGAGTTCCGTTGAGCGACCTCGCCGAGCGGGCCATGGAGCGCTGGGCCGCCGTGGCCGGCCCCCGCGGCACCCCGGTCCCCCTCACCCCGCCGCTGACGGTGGCCGCCGTCGAGGGATCGGGGCTGTGCCCGGACGGCTGGTGCGGCATCGTCCGCCTGGGGGAGGCCACGCTGGCGACCGCCCCCGACGCCCGCGCCGCAGACGCTCTGCGCTCCGCGCTGGCCACCCTGGCCCCGAAGGAGCACACCGACCCCGAAGCCGTGGGCCGCGCCCTGGAGCGCACCGGGGCGCTCGCCGTGGCGGAGGTGCTGGGTCCGGCCTCGCTGGCCTACGTGGACGCCGCCGCCCTGAGGGAGGCCGCCGACGAGGGCGTGCCGGTGGCCACCATCGACCCCGGCGACGCACGCCTGGCCGCCCTGCTGGACCGGACGGGCTCCGAAGAGGCCGGGGAGAGCGGTCTGGCGGACATGGACGCTCCCGTGTCGGCCGTCGAGGAGGGCGGCCGCGTGGTGGCCGCCGCCGGGTACGGCCGCTGGGCCGAGGACACGGCCCACCTGGGCGTGCTCACCGACCCCGGGCTGCGCGGTCGCGGCCTGGCCCGGTTCGTGGCCTCGGCGGCCACCGCACGGGCCCTGGGGGAGGGGCTGCTCCCGCAGTGGCGGGCCCGCCCGTCGCGGTCGAAGGCGGTGGCCGCCGGGCTGGGCTACCGCTTCCTGGGCGCCCAGCTCAGTGTCCGCCTGCACCCGCGCCTCCCCTGAGACCGGCGGAACCGGGAAGGAACCGGGGAGGAACCGGGCGCGTCCCAGGAGGGAACCCGCACCGTGGAGGTCCGCATGACCGCGAAGAACGCCGCCTTCTCCCTGCCGCTCGCCGTGGCCTTCGCCATCGTCTTCGGCATGCTCTTCGACAGCATCGCCCTGGGGATCGCCCTGGGCGTGGCGATGGGCCTGGCCTTCGGTGCGGCCTCCTCGCGTACCCGGGGCTCCGGCTCCTGAGTCCCCGCGTTCCGCCCCCGGCGGCGCACCCGCCATGATGTCGGTATGGACACCCCTCGGTGCATCGACGCCCCGACCCCCGGGGGCCGCCTGCCGTCCTGGTTCCGCGAAGGCCACGGCGCGCCAGCCGCCACGCCCACCGCCCACCGCCGGGCCACGGCCCTGAGCCCGCCGGTCGCGGCCGTGGCCCGCGGGGACGCCGGAGCCGTCCTGCGCGCCCCCGCCGCAGACCTCTACCTCATACTGTGGAACCGCGCCGAGCCCGGCCCCGGGGTGTTCTCCGGCGACGGGCGCGCGCTGTCGCTGTGGCGGGAGTCCGCCCAGGTCCGCTGGAAGCGGTGAAAGAGGTGTCGAAGGCCACACCCGATCCTTCGATGCCACCGCTCACCTGCGCTGACAGGGGTTCTCACCGCGGCCGCGGCCCGCGGGTGAGCCCACTGTTTCCCCTGTGTTACGGCCCGACATGTCCAGGCAACGCGGCCTTCCTACCTTCGGTAACGTCAGCCGCCACCGAACAGGAAGGCCCGGTCGTGACCCCCGAGACAGGCCGCCGCGCACCGCGCACGGGCAAGAGCTGGATCTCCCACTGGGACCCCGAGGACGAGACCTTCTGGAACGGCCGGGGCCGTACCGTGGCCCGCCGCAACCTGTGGGCCTCCATCCTCTCCGAGCACATCGGCTTCTCCGTCTGGAGCCTCTGGTCGGTGCTCGTGCTGTTCATGATCCCGGAGAACGGGTTCGCCGCCACCCCGGAGCAGAAGTTCCTCCTGCTGTCGGTGGTGACCCTGGTCGGCGCCGTCCTGCGCGTCCCCTACACCCTGGCCGTCCCGGCCTTCGGCGGGCGCAACTGGACCCTGGTGTCCACCGCGCTGCTGCTCATCCCGACGGCCGCCGCCTTCTTCCTCATCCGCAGCCCCGACACCCCGTTCTGGCTGCTCGTGCTGCTGGCCGCCACCGCCGGCCTGGGCGGCGGCAACTTCTCCTCCTCCATGGCCAACATCAACGCCTACTTCCCCGAGAAGGAGAAGGGGTGGGCGCTGGGCCTCAACGCCGGGGGCGGCAACATCGGCGTCGCCACCGTCCAGCTCGTGGGCCTGGCCGTCATCGCCCTGTTCACCGCCTCCGCCGGGTACCTGGTGCCGCTGTTCTACGTGCCGCTGATCCTGCTGGCCCTGGTGTGGTCGTGGCGGTCCATGAACAACCTCACCCAGGTGCGCAGCGACGTGCGCGGCCAGCTGGCCGCCACCGGCGACCGCCACTTCTGGATCATGTCGCTGCTGTACATCGGCACGTTCGGTTCGTTCATCGGCACCGGGTTCGCGTTCGGGCTGCTGCTGCAGTCCCAGTTCGGGCTGGCCCCGGTGCAGGCCGCGGGCGTGGCGGTGCTGGGTCCGATCATCGGTTCGCTGATCCGCCCGGTGGGCGGCCGACTGGCCGACACCCTGGGCGGCGCCCGCGTCACCCTGTGGGTGTTCTGCGCGATGGCGGTGTGCGCCGGGGTCCTGGTCCTGGCCGTGCAGGCCGCCCAGCTGGCCCTGTTCATCGGCGCGTTCGCGGTGATGTTCACCCTCACCGGCCTGGGCAACGGGTCCACCTACAAGATGATCCCGTCCATCTACGCGGCCAAGGCCGAGGACGCCATCGCCGCCGGCGAGCCCCGCGAGGAGGCGCTGGCCCGCACCAAGCGGATCTCCTCCTCCATGCTGGGCCTGATCGGGGCGGTCGGCGCCCTGGGCGGGGTCGGCATCAACGTGGGCTTTCGCGAGTCGTTCGCGGCGTTCGGCACCACCGCCCCCGCGTTCGCCGCGTTCGGCCTGTTCTACCTGCTGTGCGCGGTCGTCACCCGGGTCGTGTACCTGCGCCGCCCCCGCACCGCCGCCACCGACACCACCCGCACCGCCGACGCCGTGGAGCCCGCTCAGCGATGACCACCACCCACTGCCCCTACTGCGCGCTGCAGTGCGCCATGCACCTGGAGACCGGACCGGACGGCCGTCCCGCCGCCCGCCCGGCCCCCTTCCCCACCAACCGTGGCGGGCTGTGCCGCAAGGGGTGGACCTCCGCCGAGGTCCTGGGGGTCCCCGACCGCCTCACCCGCCCCCTGCTGCGCAAGGACCGCGGCGGGGGGTTCACCGAGGTCGACTGGGACACCGCCCTGGACCACATCGCCGAGCGCCTGCTGGCGCTGCGCGCCGAGCACGGCCCCGACGCCGTGGCCGTGTTCGGCAGCGGGGGGCTGACCAACGAGAAGTCCTACACCCTGGGCAAGTTCGCCCGCCTGGCCCTGGGGACCTCCCAGATCGACTACAACGGCCGGTTCTGCATGTCCTCGGCGGCCGCCGCCGGGAACCGGGCGTTCGGCCTGGACCGCGGGATGCCGTTCCCGCTCACCGACGTCGGCGCCGCCGAGGTCGTCCTGCTGGCGGGCGCCAACCCGGCCGAGACCATGCCGCCGATGATGGGCCATCTGTCGGCGCCGCGCCTGATCGTCGTGGACCCGCGCCGTTCGGCCACCGCCCGGGTGGCCCTGGACAACGGCGGCCTGCACCTGGCCCCGCGCCCGGGCACCGACCTGGCGCTGGCCCTGGGGCTGCTGCACCTGGCCGGGGTGCGCGGCTGGATCGACCGCGACTACCTGGACGGGCGCACCACCGGGTTCGACGACGCGTGGGCGCACGCCGCCGCCTGGTGGCCCGAGCGCACCGAACAGGTCACCGGGGTGCCCGCCGCGCACCTGCGCGAGGCCGCCGACGTGCTGGGCGCCGCCGCCCGCGCCGGCTCCGCCTACATCCTCACCGGCCGCGGCAGCGAACAGCACGCCAAGGGCACCGACACCGTGACCGCCTGGATCAACCTGGCCCTGGCCCTGGGCCTGCCCGGCCGCCGGGGGTCGGGGTACGGGTGCATCACCGGCCAGGGCAACGGCCAGGGCGGGCGCGAGCACGGCCAGAAGGCCGACCAGCTGCCCGGCTACCGCCGCATCGACGACCCCGCCGCCCGCGCCGACGTGGCCGCCGTGTGGGGGGTGGACCCCGCCTCCCTTCCCGGGCCGGGCCTCTCCGCGTTCGAGCTGCTGGACTCCCTGGGGGAGGGCGGCGGGGCCCGCGCCCTGCTGCTGTTCGGCTCCAACCCGGTGGTGTCGGCCCCCGACAGCGCCCGGGTCCGCTCCCGGCTGGGCTCCCTGGACCTGCTGGTCACCGCCGACTTCGTGCTCTCGGAGACCGCCGCCCTGGGCGACGTGGTGCTGCCGGTCGCCCAGTGGGCGGAGGAGTCGGGCACCATGACCAACCTGGAGGGCCGGGTTCTGCGCCGCAGCCGCGCCTTCGCCCCGCCCGAGGGGGTGCGCACCGACCTGGAGGTGCTGGCGGGGCTGGCGGTGCGGCTGGGCCAGCCCGCCGACCGGTTCCCCACCGACCCCGACACCGTGCTGGCCGAACTGGGGCGGGCCACCGCCGGGGCCCCGGCCGACTACTCCGGGGTCACCCCCGAGCGGCTGGCCGCCGGAGAGGCCCTGTACTGGCCGGTGCGGGCCGGTGCCGAACCCACCCCGCGCCTGTTCCTGGACTCCTTCGCCCATCCCGACGGGCGGGCCCGTATGGTCGCGGTCGCCCACCGCCCGCCCGCGGAGGCCGCCGACGAGGCCTACCCGCTCATCGCCACCACCGGGCGGCTGATGGGCCACTACCAGTCCGGAGCCCAGACCCGCCGGGTGCCGGAGCTGGCCGCGGCCGAACCGGAGGTGTACGTGGAGGTCCACCCCGACACCGCGGCCCGCGCCGGCCTGGGCGAGGGGGACCCGGCGCTGGTCACCTCCCGCCGGGGCACCACCCGTGCCCGGGTGCGCCTGGAGCCCACCGCCCGCCGCGACACCCTCTTCCTGCCCTTCCACTACGCCGGGGAGCAGGCCGCCAACAACCTCACCAACCCGGCCCTGGACCCGGTCAGCCGCATGCCCGAGTTCAAGGTGAGCACCGTGCGCCTGGAGCCCGCCCCGCTGGAGCGGGCCGCGCCGGAATCCGCCCCATGACCCCGCAGGCCCCGAGCACGCGCGGCGTACGCCCCGTGCCCGTCCCCGCCCGGCCGACGCCGTCCGGCGCGACACCCCACCCCGTAGGAGGCAGCAGTTGAACACCGTGCAGGGTGCACGCCGGATCGTGGTCGTCGGCAACGGAATGGTCGGCGCCCGCTTCGCCGAGGAGGTCGCCCGCCTGGACCCGGCGGGCGAACGCGTCGACGTGACCGTGGTGGGGGCCGAACACCACCCCGCCTACAACCGGGTCCTGCTGTCGGGCCTGGTGGCGGGCGAGTACACCGCCGAGCAGATCCGGCTGCCCGTCCCGGACACCCCGGGCGTCACCGTGCGCACCGGTCTGTCCGCCGTCTCCCTGGACGCCGCGGCGCGCACGGTCGCACTGGACGACGGCACCTCCCTGGAGTACGACGAGCTGGTCCTGGCCACCGGGGCCCGCGCCGCGTTCCCGCCCGTCACCGGGGTCTCGGCCCCGGACGGCGCCCCGGGGGAGGGCGTGTGCGCGCTGCGCGACCTGGACGACTGCCGCCGCCTGCTGGCGCTGGTGCGCCCGGGCGCACCCGTCGTGGTGCTGGGCGGCGGCGTCCTGGGCCTGGAGGCCGCCCGCGGCCTGCAGAGCCGCGGTGCCCGGGTGTCGGTGGTGGAGTCCTCGCCGTGGATCATGCGCCGCCAGATCGACCGGGCGGCCGCCGACATCCTGCGTCGCCGCTACGACGCCCTGGGCATCAGGGTGCACTCCTGGCGGGTGGCCTCGCGGTGGATCCCCGGCACCGGCCTGGAGCTGGACGACGGCCGGGTGCTGCCGGGCGACGCCCTGGTGGTGACCGCGGGGGTGCGCGGCAACATCGAGCTGGCCAAGGACGCCGGGATCGAGGTGGAGCACGGGATCCTCGTGGACGACACCCTGGCCACCTCCGACGCGCGCGTGCACGCCATCGGCGACTGCGCCCAGCACCCCGGCGGGGGCGCGGGCCTGGTCCAGCCCGGCTGGGAGCAGGCGTCGGTGCTGGCCCGGCGGCTGACCGGGGCCGAACCGCAGGCGCAGTACGGCGGGGCGCGGCCGGTGACCCGCCTCAAGGCCGAGGGGATCGAGCTGACCGCGTTCGGCGAGGTGCACACCGACGAGAAGGACGGCGAGGACCTGGAGATGCTCACCGTCAGCGACCCGCACGGGGGCCGCTACGCCAAGCTGGTGGTGCGCGCCGAGAGGCTGGTGGGGGCGGTGCTGCTGGGGTTCCCGGAGGCGGCCGCGGTGCTGTCGCAGCTGCACGACTCCGGCGCCCCGGTGCCCGCCGACCGGCTGGCCCTGCTCCAGGGCACCCTGCCCGCCGCGGCCGCCGATGAGGAGGGGTCGGGAGGCAAGGGCTCGCCGCTGGTGTGCCGGTGCAACGCCGTCACCCGCGACGACCTGGAGCAGGCCTGGCTGGACGGGGCGCGCACCCGCGAGTCGATCGCCGCCGCCACCCGGGCGACCACGGGCTGCGGCGGGTGCGTGCGCGACGTCAACGCCCTGCTGTCGGGGTGGGACACCAAGGCCCCGGTGAGCTGAGGCGGCCGCCGCCCGCCGCGGCCCTCTCCGGGGCGGTCGGGCGGGGGTCCCCGCGGTCCTGCCCTGTTCGGGGTGCCTCCGGTGCGGGGGCACCCCCGGCAGGTGTGCGTCGGACCGGATACGGCGGGTGACCCGGACAGACCGACCGGCCCCGCGAAGGCGAGCCGGTCGGCACCGGCCGACCGGTGGGGCGGATCCGCCGGGGGAGTCGCGCCCGGCCCGGGTCAGCCGGCGGCCGAGGCCAGGGCCGTGCACAGCAGGGCCGCGGTCGAGGCCAGAGCCCGCAGGTGGTTCCAGCGCACCCACACCGGCTCGAAGTCGCCGCGCACCGCCGCCGGGTCGGCCAGCCGCGCCGCCGTCCCGGCCCGCTCCAGGGTGTTGTTGCGCGGCACGTTCACCGCGAACGTCACCGCCAGCACCGCCACCAGCAGCACCAGCGCCGCCCCCGCCCACCAGGCCCCGGCGGTGTCCCCCGCCGCCCAGTGCAGCAGTGTCGAGCCCAGCAGCACCACCGGGGCGCCGATGAACACCACCGCGAACAACGGATTGAGGATGGCGACGTTGATGCGCTGCATCGCCTCGATCATGACGCGGTCGTCGGCCCGGCCGAGGCCCGGCATCACCGCGACCGAGAAAGCGAAGAACAGGCCCGCGAACAATCCCGTCAACACCACGGACAGCACCGGCACCACCGTGTACACCATGTCCGCCATCAGCCGGCCACCTCATGCTCTTTTTTCGCGAAGCTCGCAGTACCTGGGCGGATTGTACGCCCGTGAGCACCACCGCGGCCATGTCCTCAAAGCCTGTAAGAACCGGGAGAACCGCCCGCGCCCCCGCCTCGGAGACACCTTTCTTCGCGGTTACACGAATATGACCACGGAATGTCACCGATATCCCCCCTTTTCCGGAGGGCCGAGTCACTATACCGTCGGGTAATGTGCTCCTCCCCGCTCGTGGGGCGCGAGCGGGAACGACGGCTACTGCGCACGGCGGCCACCCCCGGGACCGTCACCCTCCTGGCGGGTGCCGCCGGAACCGGCAAGACCCGCCTGGTCCGTGAACTGCACGACCTGCCCGGGACCGCGGTCCTGACCGGCCACTGCCCGCCGGGCGCCGAACCGTTCCCCTTCGCGCCGCTCATCGAAGCCCTGCGCCGGGCCCCCCTCCCCGACCGACTCAACCCCCTGTGCGGAGCCCTGCGCCCCCTGCTCCCCGAACACGCCGACCGCCTCCCCCCGGCCCCGGAACCGGCCGCCGACCCCGCCTCCGGGCGGCACCGCCTCTACCGCGCCCTCACCGAACTCCTGGACGCCCTGGGCCCGGCGGTCCTGGTCCTGGAGGACGTCCACTGGGCCGACCAGGCCACCCGCGCCCTGCTCGCCTACCTCACCCCCCGCCTTCCCGCCCACCTGGCCCTGGTCCTCACCTACCGGCCCGAGGACCTGCCCCGCTCCTTCCCGGTGGCCGCACTGGCCGCCCGCACACCCCCCGGCACCGGCCACCACGAGCTCGCCCTGGGTCCCCTGGCACCCGGCGACCTGCTCGCCCTGGCCGAGCACGCCCTCCCCGGCTCCGCGCCCACCCCCGAGGACGCACACCGCCTGCACTCCTGGACCGCAGGCCTGCCCCTGGCAGCCGTGGAGACCCTGCACCACCTCGCCGCCCGCCGCGGCGACCCCGAGGCAGACCCCGACCCCGGACCGCCGGTACCCGAACGCCCGCCCGTGCCTCCCTCCCTGCGCGACTGGATCCTGGACCGCCTGCACACCCTGGACGGCGACGCCCGCCGCCTGGTCCGCGCCGCCTGCGTGCTGGCCGAACCCGCCACCGAACCCCTGCTCGCCCACGTCGCCGAGCTCACCCCCGCCCGCGCGGACAAGGCCCTGTCCCGCGCCTGCCGCAGCGGCCTGCTCACCCCCACCGCACCGGCCACCCTGGCTCCCGCCACCCCGCTGCTCGCCCACGTCTGCCACGCCTCCCTGCCGCACGGCAAGCGCCGCCGACTGCACCGCGTCGCCCTGGCGGCCCTGGCCCGCCTGGCCGAACCGCCCCACGCCCGGCTGGCCCACCACGCCCGCGAGGCGGGGCTGCTCGACGAATGGACCGACCACGCCGAACGCGCCGCCGACCAGGCCCTGGAGCAGGGCGAGGACTGCGCCGCCGTCACCCTGCTGCGCGACGCCCTGACCCGCCCCGACCTCACCTCCCGGCGCCGCCGCGACCTGGCCCTCAAACTCGGCCGGGCCGCCCTGACCGGCATCTCCGCCGAGCACACCATCGCCCAGCTCCGCGACGTCCTGGCCACCACCGGCCTGCCCACCGCCGAACGCGGCGAGCTGCGCATGGAACTGGGCCTGCTCCTGCTCAACCAGGCCGCCCAGAACCGCACCGCGCGCGGCGAACTGGTCCGCGCCGCCGCCGAACTCGCCGAACGCCCCGACCTGGCCGCCCGGGCCATGTGCGCGCTGGCCGTACCCCGCAGCACCCCCGACCCCGTCGACACCCACCGCCGCTGGATGGAGCAGGCCCTGGCCGCCGCCCACCGCAGCCACGACACCACCGTCGCCCACACCGTCGCCGTCAACCACGCCACCCTGCTCGCCCAGATCGGCGACCCGGCCGCCTGGAAGGTCGAGCTGCCCGACCCGGGCACCCACGGCACCCCGCCGACCCCCGACTCCCTGGCCCGCCGCCGCGAGTTCGCCCGGGGCTCGCTCAACCTCGCCGACGCCGCCGTCATGCTCGGCCACTACGAGCGCGCCGACCGCCACCTCGATGACGCCGCCGCCTGGTCGGGTGCCGACGACGCCCCCTACATCCACGAGAGCGTGCGGGCCCTGCGCCTGACCCTGGACTGGACGCGCGGCCGCTGGCAGGGCCTGGCCGAGGAGGTCGACCTCCACCGGGAATCGCCCCGCCTGGCCCACCTGCACTCGGTCACCGCCGAACTCGGCCTGCTGCGTGCCGCCCTGGCCCTGGCGCAGGGCGATCCGCTCCTGGCGCGCACACTGCTGGCCCGCATCCGCCCCGGCGCCGCGGAGGGGTCCCCGCAGGCCGAAGCGCCCGCGTCCGCCGACCGGGCGGCCCGGCCCGAGTACACCGTGCCGGTGCGGGCCTTCGCCGCCGGTCTCCTGGCGCGCACTGCCATCGCCCAGGGCGACCCCGTCAGCGCCTGGGAGCACGTGGAGGACCTGGTCTCCCTCATCGCGGCCAAGGGCATCTGGGTGTGGGCCGCCGACCTGGTCCCCGGGATGGAGGCTCTGCCGGAGTGCGGGCGCGCCGCCGTCGCCCGCGACCTGTGCACCCGTCTGCGCGCGGGGCTGCGCGGCACCGACGCCCCGGCCGCCGCCACCGCACTGCTGCGCCTGGAGGCCGCCCTGGCCCGCCACCACGGCCGCCGCGACAGGGCGCTGCTGCTGTACGCCGAGGCCGAGGACGCCTACCGCGCCATGCCCCGCCCCTACGACGCCGCCCAGGTCCGCGAGGCCTCCGCCCGCGTCCACTTCGCCTGCCCCCGCGGCGGAGGCGCCGACGCGGGCGTCACCGCCCTGCGCGCCGCCCTGGAGGAGTACGCGGAGCTGGGCGCCACCTGGGACGCGGCCCGGGTGCGCCGCCTGCTGCGCTCCCACGGCGTGAGCACCGCCGCCGCCCCGGGGCGGCCCCACCACGACCGCCGGCTCTCCCCGCGCGAGGGCGAGATCGCCGACCTGGCCGCACGCGGCCGCACCAACCGGGAGATCGCCGCCCTGCTGCACCTGTCGCCGCGTACTGTGGAGACGCACGTGGCCAACGTCCTGTCCAAGCTGGGGCTGCGGTCGCGCCGCGACCTGACCCCTCCCCCCGACTGAGAACCCCGCACCGTACGCCGCCCCCTCCCCGGCCCGCACCCCCGCGGGCCCGGCGGCGGTGCGCGCCCCCGAGGAGACCGCACCCGTTGACCGTTCGAGCGCTCGCGACGACCTGTGCCGCCGCGGCACTGAGCCTGCTGTCGGCCTCCTGCGGCATCATCCCCGGCCCGGGCGGCGGGGACCCCGCCGAGGACCCGCCCCCCTCCGCCCCGGCCGGCGCCGCCGAACCGGCCCACCAGGAGCTGCCCCTGACCCGCCGGGGGCGCATGTTCATCGAGGGCGGCAGCGACGTCCTGCTGGAGGTCACCTTCCGCAGGCTCCAGAACAACGGCGAGTTCCTCATGCTCGAGGTCGACCACGAACTCCTGGAGCCCCTGCGCACCTTCGGCACCGCCACCGACCGCACCGCACCCGTCCGACTGCTCGACCCGGTCACCGGCGAGCTGCTGAGCGCCCTCCGGGACCCCGGGACCGACGTGTCCCTGGGCACCTACTTCACCGAGGGATCCAGCCTCACCCCCGTCCACCCGGGCGTCCCCGCCACCATCCGCCGGTACTTCCCGGCGCCCTCCCGCGACGCCGGGCACCTCACCTTCACCGGATCGGGCCTGGGGCACGTGCCGGGCCTGCCGGTGGAGTACGTGGACGAGTTCGCCCCCGCCCCCGAGCCCGACGTCCACGAGTACTTCAACGAGTACGCCGAGCAGACCGCCGACGAACTGCCCGAGGAGCTGCACTACCCGGAACGGGCCCCCGGGCCGGGGCTGGACGTGTCCGCGTTCCGCCAGGGCCTGGAGAGCTTCGTGGACACCCCGGAGTCCTCCACCACCCGCTCCGGGGACCGGGAGACCATCTCCCTGCACGCCGACCGGATGTTCGACGTGGACGCCGCCGAACCCACCGCCGAGGCCGCCGGGACCATCCGGCGCGCCGCCCTCACCCTGCGGGAGAACCCGGGGCCGGGGGAGATCACCATCGTCGGACACACCGACGGCAGCGGCCCGGACGCCCGTAACGAGGAGCTGTCGCTGCGCCGCGCCGAGGCCGTCCGCGACCTGGTCGCCGAGGAGCTGGGCGAGGGCTTCACCCTCACGGTGCAGGGACGCGGGTCGCGGGAACCGCTCGCCGAGGAGGGCGGGGAGGACGACGAGCAGGCGCGCGCCCGCAACCGGCGGGTGGAGTTCGTGTACACGGTGCCCGACACCGCCGCCGCGGGCGACGACGAGGGGCTGGACTCCGCGGCCCGGCACGTGGCGGAACCGGCGGTGTTCTTCGAGGACCAGGAGGCGGTGGCCACGGTCGGGCACGGCGACGTGGAGCTGAACGTGTACCCGCTGGTGCGGGACGGCGCGTACCTGTTCCAGACGGTCGGGTTCGGCAACTCCACCCTGTCGGACCTGGAGGCGGACCCGGGAGCGGGGGAGGGGGTGCCGGGCGGACCCGACCGGGTCACCGAGGGCTCCCTGGGGGGCTTCCGGCTGCTGGAGCCGGGCGGGCCGACGCGGTACGTGGTGCGCATCCTCACCGGGGACGGCTACGAGGACTTCGCGGACGAGGTCCTGACGCTGGCGCCGGGGGACGAGTACCTGGCGCTGGCGGTGTTCCCGGCGCCGGGGCCGGACGTGGAGTCGCTGACCCTGCACGCGGGGGCGTTCGGGGAGATCCCCGGCGTCCCGATCCACTAGGAGGAGTGACGATGGCGGACCTCGCACTGCTGCCCTACGACCTGACCTGGGAGGAGGCCGACCCGGCCCGGCACCCCTTCGACCCGGGTGCCGCCCTGGAGGCGGTGCGCGGGCTGGAGCCGGCGGCGCGGGCACCGACCCGGCCCCGGCGGGAGTCCGTCCCCGACCCGGCGTTCTCGGACTGGTCCCACGACGTGGCCCGGGTGTGGATCGACGACATGACCGCCGCCCTGGTGGCTCGGTACGGGCGCTGGGCCACGGGGTGGCGGTGGGGGAACGACGAGGCGGACGTGGGCGGCGGACCGGTCGCGGGCTGGTGCTGCGCGAGCGATTCGGTCACCACGCCGGAGGAGACCCTGGAGAGGGTCGCGGCGGCGCTGTGCGAGTGGCGGGCCTGGCTGGAGGAGCTGGTGGAGCGGTTCGACCGGTACCCGCCGGACGCCGCCTCCGCCGAGGACCGGCGGCGCAACCGGGAACGGGCGGTCGGCCACCTGGTGAACGCGGTGGTGGACCGCACCGGTGCGGGGGACGCCTGGTACGGGCACTGCGCCGTGGTGCTGACCTGGTACCTGACCCGGTGGGGTGCGGACGCCGGGACCGCGCGGGAGCAGGTGCACGCGGCGATCGGCGGGCGGTTCGAGAGCTGGATCCGGCCGGGGGACAGCGCGGTCCTGGACCTGGCAGAACGGCTCGCCGACGATGGCTGACGCGCTGCTCACCTGGCTGGCGGTGCGCGAGGAGGTGCCCTGGGGCCGGGCGCGCGCGGTGGCCGGGCCGCTCGTCCCGGTCCGGGACGGGGCGGCGCACGACATCCGCACCTTCGACCGCGCCCGCTCGCCGGAGCGGGCGGCGGGCATGCTCGCCGCACTGGAACGGGTCCGCGCGGACACCGCCGCGGAGGTGCCGCTGACGTTCGGCCTGCTCCAGGGGTGGCAGCGGCACGTCCTGGGCGGGACCGCCCCGCTGCGCACCGGGGAGGCCTTCGCCAAGGCGGGGCGCGAGCGCTACGGAGCGCTCCCGGACCTGCGGGAGAGGCTCGACGCGTGCCTGGGGCAGGGCGCCGAACCGGGGGCCCCGCTGACCGCCCGGGCGGCCCGCGCCTACCTGGACGTGTGCTTCTTCCACCCGTTCGGGGACGGCAACGGGCGGGCGGCGTTCCTGGCCCTGGTGTTCCTGCTGGCGCGCGAGGGCGTCGCACTCGACCAGGTGGGGCCGGTACGGCGGGTGGCACGGTACGCGGACGACCCCGAGGGCGCGCTGGGGCTGGCGGACCTGCTGGCGCTCCTCATCGACACGGCCCGCCGCCGGACGCAGCGGCGCGGTCCCCGCACCTGAGGCGGGCACGGGGAACCGCACGGCCACAGGCTCAGCCGGGGAAGGGCTCGGCGACGAAGCGGCCCCACGCCACGAAGCAGTTCAGAGCGAGATAGACCAGGTCGAGCGCCATCAGCCTGAACTCGCGTCGGCGCAGGCGCGTGATCGCGGCGCCGACCATGATCAGCGCCAGGCCGACGGCGGCCAGGGGCGCCAGCACCGGCGCGATGCCCAGCAGAGGGGGCAGGACCAGGCCTACGGCCCCCAGGACCTCCAGGACGCCGATGGCCTTCACGGTGCCGGGGCGGAAGTCCTCGACCCAGTGGGCGCTGGCCCCGGCCGCGAAGATCTTCTCCTTGTTCATGACGACCTTGCCGCCGCCGCCGAAGAAGTAGGCGGTGGCGAGCAGTCCGGCGACGATCCACAGTGCGGTGTTCACGGATACCTCTCCTGGTTCTGTTCCGCCCATGGAGACACCGCGCCCGCGTCGGATGTGACGGGATCCCGGCGACGATTCTCCGTCGCCGACCGGGGTCAGCCGGTGCGCCGACCTCTGGCCAGGGGAAGCAGCGCGAGCAGGACGGTGGCGATCGCGACGGCCACGGTCACGGGGAGGGCGACCTGGAACACCAGGCCGACCAGGTTCCCCGTGAACAGGGCGGTGTTGGCCGCCTGGAGGGCCAGCCCCGTGCCGCCGACCGCGACCAGCCACCGTCCCGCCGTATTGCGCAGGAGCAATAGCACCGCGCCGACCGCCAGCAGAACCCCCGCGGCGCTGCCCAGCATCGCGTACACCGTCGCCTCGGCGGGCGCCACCGACCCGACGTCGATGGCTTGGCCGGTGGAGATGATGAGGGCGGGGAGCAGGACGAGGCTCAGCAGCGCCGCCGCCACGGTCCCGGCGGCTCTGCCACTGGTCCGTACGGGCGGGGCGCCCCCGGGAACCGCTTCGATGGAGGTCGGAAGCCGCTCGGGCGCCGCTGTCTCCAGGACCCGGGTGGTGCGCAGGGCGATGACCTCGGTGACCGCCTCGGGAAGCCAGCCGCCTCCCGCACCGGGCGGGGATGTTGTAGTCGCTGCCCACTCCAGCACACGGTCGGGAGCGGGACGGGCGGCCGGGTCCTTGGCAAGGCAGGCGGCGACCAGGTCCGCCAGCGGAGCGGGCAGCCCGGACAGGTCGGGCTCGGCGTAGACGATGCGGTGGGTCACCGCATGGGCGGAGCCCTCCCCGAAAGGGCTGCGCCCGGTGGCGGCGAAGGCCAGCACGCATCCCAGGGCGAACACGTCGCAGGCCGGTCCGGTCTCCTCTCCCTTCACCTGTTCGGGGGCCATGAACGCGGCGGTTCCCAGCACGGTGTGGGTCCGGGTGTGGGAGGTGGCGTCCAGGGCGCGGGCGATGCCGAAGTCGATGAGACGGGGTCCGTCGGAGGCGAGGATGACGTTGCCGGGCTTGAGGTCGCGGTGGACCAGGCCCTGGGAGTGCACGGCCTTCAGCCCCTCGGCCAGCCCGGCCCCCAGTGCGGCGACCGCGTCCGGGGGCAGCGGGCCGTGGTCGCGCACCGCTTCGTGCAGGGAGGGGCCGGGGATGTAGGCGGTGGCCAGCCAGGGCGGGTCTCCGTCGGGGTCGGCGTCCACGACCTGCGCGGTGTAGAAGCCCCCGACCTTGCGGGCGGCGGCGATCTCGGTGGCGAAGCGGCGGCGGAAGGCCGGGTCGTCGGCCAGGTCGGGGTGGACCACCTTGACCGCGACGGTGCGTCCGCCCGGCGAGGTGCCCAGGAAGACCCGGCCCATGCCGCCGGCTCCCAGGCGTCGGTGCAACCGGTAGGGGCCGACCCGCGAGATGTCTCCCCCGGCGTCTCCGGCGGGTCGGGCGGGTGTCGTCGGAGGGGGTGGGACACGATCGCCCGGCGGCGCCTTCGCTCCGGACGCGGACCCACCCCTGGAACGCAGCACCGCGACGAGCGCCGCGACCGCGACCACGGCGGCCAGGGCGATGGCGATGATCACGAAGGGGGCCATGGCGGGGGCGGCTTCATCCGCGGCGAGCAGGCCGCGTTCGAGGGCCGCGGGGGAGGGGGCGTTTCGCATGCGGCGACGTTAGCGCGGGGCGGCCGTGTGCGCGAGGCCCTGCGGTGCCGGGCATCCCGCCATGCGGCCGAGATGTTCGGCCTGCCTCGGGAACACCTGCGGGTCCGTCCCCGCGCACGCGGTAGAGGAGTCCGGGCTACTCGCGGGCTTTCCGTCGGGGCAGCGGGAACACTTTTCCGGCGCGGGCCTCTATGACGGCGTCCACCAGGAATTCCGGGTAGGCGGGGTGGACGTCCTCCCATACTTCGGAATGCGATTCGAAGGTGTACATGCCGTCGGCGGTCACGCTGATGATGACGTTCCCCAGGTACGCGGGCCCGATCAGGCAGGGTTCTGTCTCGGGTCCTCGCGTCCACGGAAACCGGTGCCAGTTCTGGCGCATGTCGAGCGATCGCTTGTGGAATGCATTTGCGGCGATTGCGAGTTTGGTCCGCGGCGGTTCCACGGCGAGGGCGTCCTGTCGAGGCTGCTTCTGTTCAGTGCTGTTCATGCCTCCAAGGTGCCCCCTGTGAGCGGTGTTCCACAGTCAGGAAGATGTATCGCAAAAGCCATGACGCCCACTGGAACAAGCTCGATAAGTTCGGGAACGTGACCGGACCACCTCTGGCGTCCCGGGAAGTGGACGCGATTCCTCTGGCCTTCGGTTCTTATCTTCGGAACGAGCGTCGGCAAGCGGGTCATACGCTAAGGAAATTCGCATCCATCACGAACTTCGCGATTTCGACAATCTCCCGATGGGAGAACAGCTACAAATTCCCGGTCCGCGCCAATGTGGAGAAACTCGACAAGGCGGTGGCGTCATCCGACCATTTCGGCGGGAACATCCTTGCGGAAAGGCCGGAGGAGACCGTGGCGGTAGAGTCCTTGGTACGTGACCTGCCTGAAGGTTTCCACAAGAGCTCGTACAGCAACGACGGCGCGCATTGCGTCGAGGTGAAGGAAGGCTCCGCCACTCTCGTCCGCGACACCCAGAACAGGGAGCGGTCGACGTTGAGCTTCCCCGCGGCCGAATGGGCGGCGCTGCTGCGCGCGGAACGCTGACACCCCCCTTCTATGGACACGAACGGCCCTTGGCTCCCACGCCGGGGGCCGTTTCTATGCGGCCACGGTGGTGATCAGCTCTCGGCGCCGTCGAAGCGTTCGCGGGCCCGCTCGATCTCGGGGGTGTGCTCCCGGATCCAGCCGAGCAGAACGTCCACCGGATCGCGCATCGACTTGCCCAGGGGCGTGATCCGGTACACGACGGCGACCGGCCGGGTGGCGACCACCTCCCGCTCCACGATGCCGTTGCGCTCCAGGCGGCGCAGGGTGGCGGTGAGCGACTTCTGTGTGACCGCGGGGATCGCGCGGCGCAGCTCGTTGAACCGGCAGGGGCGCTCGCACAGTGCGGCGAGCACCTCCAGCGACCACTTGTCCAGGACCTGGTCCAGGAGCTCGCGGTGGGGTGCGGTGATCTCCAGGGCGTCGTGGGCCCGGGGGGCGGTATCCGTCATGACACCTGGTCTCGTTGAAGTTTCCTTCGGCTACCAGGTACCAAGGGTAAACCACTTCGGCAACCGTCACGAGGAGACCTCCATGGCCGTCCGCCACTTCACCCCCGAGGGCATGATGCAGCCCACCCCCTACCACCACGTCGCCGTCGGGACCGGCACCCGGCACGTGCACGTCAGCGGCCAGGTCGCCCGCGCCGCCGACGGTTCCCCGCTGGCCCCCGGCGACCTCGCCGGGCAGGTCGCGCACGTCCTGCGCAACACCGCCACCGGCCTGGCCGGGGCGGGCGCGACCTTCAAGGACGTCCTGCGCCTGACCTTCTACGTCACCGACTGGGAGCCGGAGAAGATCGGTGCCTTCATGGAGGGCGTCGAGAAGGCGTCGGCGGAGCTGGGCCTGCCGAGCCCGATGCCCCCGGCCTCGCTCATCGGCGTGGACCACCTCTTCGAGCCCGACGTGCTCGTCGAACTGGAGGCCACGGCCCTGCTGGACTGACCGCGACGCCGCGGGACGCCCCTCAGCGGGTTCCGTCCGGGGTCCGCCCGGACGGCTCAGGCGAGGCGGCGCGCCCGGTCGAGCAGGTACCTCTCCTCGACCGGGTTGGCCGCCAGGGCGGCCGCGGCGCGGTAGTCCGCGGCGGCGCCCGCCGCGTCCCCGGTCTCCTCCAGCAGGTGGGCCCGCACCGCCGGGTACCTCCGCCGCGTCAACGGATCCCCGGCCAGCCCGTGGCGCCGGTCCAGGTCCGCGAGCAGGGCCAGCCCCCGCTCCGCTCCGTAGGCGCGGGCGACCGCCGCCACCCGCGCCAGCCGCACCGGGGCGCTGGGGGAGAGGCGCTCCAGCCACAGGTACAGCACCGCGATCCGGGTCCAGTCCGTCAGCTCCGGGGACGGGGCCGCGGCGTGCACGGCCGCGATGGCCGCCTGCAACCGGTACGGTCCCGTCTCCTGGGGGTCCCAGGCCGCGTCGAGCACCTCGGCCCCCTCCCGGATCAGGGCGCGGTCCCACCGGGTCCGGTCCTGGGCGTCCAGGGTCAGGAGCTCGTCGTCGTGTCCGGTGCGCGCAGGCCGTCTGGCCTCGGTGAGCAGCATCAGCGCGAGGAGCCCGGCCGCCTCGCCGTCGTCCGGCCGCAGGTCCCGGAGCATGCGGGCCAGCCGGATCGCCTCCCCGGACAGGTCCGTGCGGGTCAGCGAGTCCCCGGTCGTGGCCGTGTACCCCTCGTTGAAGATCAGGTAGAGCACCTGCATCACGGACGTCAGCCGCTGTCCGAAGTCCTCGTCGGTGGGCGGGGTGAACCGGGCCCCGGAGCGGACCAGCCGCTGTTTGGCGCGGCTGATGCGCGTTCCCATGGTCGCCTCGGTCGTGCCGTGGGCGTGCGCGATCTCGGCCGTGGTCAGTCCGCCCACCGCTCGCAGGGTGAGGGCCGCCCGGTCCGCCGGGTTCAGCGCCGGGTGGCAGCACAGCAGGAGCAGGGTGAGGCTGTCGTCGGTCTCCGGCGCGGCGGGCGCGGACATCCCGGGATCGCGCAGGACCGCCTCGGCCGTCCGCTGCTCGCGCAGGCGCCGCGCCTGGTCGGAGCGCAGGAGGTCGACCATCCTGCGGTAGCCGACCCTGATGAGCCAGGAGCGCGGCTCCCGGGGGACGCCCTCCTCGGACCAGGCCCGGCTCGCGGCCAGCAGGGCCTCCTGCACCGCGTCCTCGGCGATGTCGAACCGCCCGAAACGCCGCACCAGGGCGCCGAGCACCTGCGGCGCCTCGGTGCGCAGCAGGTGCTCGATGTCGGGGTTCATGCCGTGAAGTCCTCACCCATGATCGGCCGGATCTCCACGGGCTCCCCCAGCACCTCCACGATCCGGGAGGCGATCTCGACGGCGCGTTCGTGGCCGGACACCTCGATCACGGCGAAGCTGGCCAGCACCTCCTTGAGTTCGGCGAACGGCCCGTCCGTCGCGACCACCCCCTCGGCGGAGCGGCGGACGGTGGTGCTGACGGCGGGGTGCCCCAGCCCCTCGGTCGCGACGAGTTCACCGCTGTCGAGCAGCTCCCTCTCGAGCCTCTGGTAGGCGGCGAACGCGGCGAGCGCGTCCTCGGAGGGGGTGTCGGCGGTCGCGGGGTCCCACGCGTCGGCCGGGGTGTAGCCCAGGAGCAGGTACTTCACGGTGTTCCTCGTTTCCGTCGTTGGTGCGGGCAAGGTAGCCGATCAGGCGGCACGGCGCAGCCACAGGGCCAGGGCGGTCGTCCAGCCGAAGGCGACCAGGCCGTTGAGGGCGATCTGGACGCTCATGTGGTCCGGGGACACCGGCATGAGCAGCACGAGGGCGGCCGACCCGCTGAGTACGGCGGGGAGCACCGCCCGGCGGCGGGCGTGGCGGACGGCGAGCACGGCGGCGGCCGCGGCCAGCGCGGTGAAAGCGACGGCGGCGGCCGCCGAGTGGGCGATGCCGTGCCAGGACATCTGTGCCACCGGGCCGTCGGGGGTGCCGGCCGGGAACCCGTACTCGGGGTCCATGGTGAACACCCCGGCGGCGACGAGGCCGGCCCCGAAGACGGCGACCAGCACCGGCAGCGCCCGCCGCCCGAGGCCCCCGGCGAGGGTGCGGGCGGTGCCCGCGGCCAGGGCCAGCACGCCGACCCCGGCGGTCACGAACGTGGCGATCTGTATCCAGCCGAGGTCGCCGGTGGCCAGTTGGCTGATGGGGTGCCGGGTGAGGTCGAAGCCCTCGCGGGTGAGGATCTGGGCGAGGGCCGAGGTGAAGAAGACGGGCCCGGCCAGGGCCCCGGCGGTCAGCAGGTGCCGGGCCGGCCGCCGGCCGGTCACGGGGGCGGTGGTGGTGACGGTGCTCATGTGTCCTCCTCGGTGGGTTCTCGCCGTTACCTCGGGGCCGCCTCGGAGATCTCGACACCCACGAAGTGTGACGCGAGTCACAGTTCGGAGGTGTCGAAGTCCGGGCCGCGGCCCCGAGGTGTCCGTGCAACCCGATCGAGGAGGACGACATGGACGAGAGCATCCGGCCGAGCGAAGCGGTCACGGCCCTGGACCGGCTGGTCGGCACCTGGGCGGTGACCGGCGGCGCCGAGGGCACCGTGCGGTACGAGTGGATGGAGGGCGGGTTCTTCCTGCTCCAGCACGTGGAACTGAGCCAGTTCGGCGAGCCGGTCACCGGCCTGGAGGTCATCGGCAACCTGCACCCGTTCGGCGAGCCGGTCGGCGCGGACGTGGTGTCCCGGTTCTACGACGCGCGGGGCAACACCTTCGACTACGTCTACGAGCTCGTCGGCGACACGCTGACCATCTGGGCGGGGGCCCGGGGCGGGCCCGCCCACTACCGGGGGGAGTTCTCCGCGGACGGCTCCACCGTCACCGGCGCGTGGGTCTACCCCGGCGGGGGCGGCTACGACTCCACCATGACCCGCGTCTGAGGCCGCCCGGGGCCCGCACCGGAGGGTGCGGGCCCCGGCGGCGTTTCAGCGCAGGCGGTCGTAGACCAGGGTGACCGCCCCGTGCCCGCCCGCGGCGTGGGAGGCCAGGGACCACTTCTCCGCGGGCAGGCCGTCCTCGAACAGCCGCGGCCCGCCGCCGACGAACTCGGGGACGAGCACCAGCGCCAGCCGGTCGACCCGGTCGGCGGCGAGCAGCGCCCTGATGACGCTCGCGCTCGACAGCACGAGGATGTCCCCGCCCTCCTGTGCCCTGAGCCCGTCGACCACCTCGGCGGCGGGCGCGTCCTCGATCCGCGCGCCCTCCCACGGGGAGTCGGCGAGGGTGCCGGAGAGGACCACCTTCTCGGTGTTCGCGAGCCAGTCCGCGAATCCCCGGTCGCGGGGGTCGGCCGACTCGTCGTGGGCCACCGGCGGCCAGTAGCCCATGAAGCCCTCGGCGTTGACCCGGCCCATCACCGCCGTGGTGGCGGTGCGCCACAGGTCCGTGAGGTGGTCGCGGGCGAGGTCGGTCACGGCGTAGGGAACCACCCACATGTGGTCCTGCGGGCCGCCGGGGCCGCAGTACCTGCCGTCGAGGCTGAGGCTGATGTTGGCGACGACCCTGCGGCCGGTGTGCTCGGTCATGTTCTGCTCCGTCGTATGTCGGAAGGGGTGCGGGTTCACGTGGTTTCGTGGGCGACGGCGGCCGCGAGCCTGTCCAGGGACTGCTCCCAGCCGACCCCGATGCCCGCGACGAAGTCGGCGGCGGCCACGGTGCTGTCGGTGATCCGCAGCCGCACGCCCAGCCGGGTCCCGCCGTCGGTGTCGGTGAGGTCGAACCGGTAGTGGCCGGTGAAGGCGGCGCCGCCCCCGGGCAGCAGCGGGGAGAGCCGGAACGCGATCCGCTCGCCCTCGGCGGCCTCGTCCACCACCCCCTCGGCCCGGCCCACGACGCCGTCCGCTCCGGTGGTGTCGGCGGCGTCGCGGTAGACCAGCACCGCACGCCCGCCGGGCCGTGCCTCCAGCGCGGCCTCGGTGACGGCCAGGTCGTCCGGCGCCCACCAGCGGGCGAGCAGGTCCGGCTCGGTGAGGTGGCGCCACACGGTCTCCCGCGGCGCGGCCAGCAGGCGCCGGAAGGAGAAGACCCGCTCGTCGGCCCAGTGCTCCCGGTCGGCGGCGCGCGCCTCGGCGGCCAGGGAGGAGGTGTAGGCGTCGAAGGCCCCTCTGTTCTCCTGTGCCGAGTCGGCGAGCCCGCCCAGGAGTTCGGCGAGTTCGCGCAGGGGGCCGGGCTCCAGCGCGTAGATGCGCCGGTTGCCGGACCGGTGCGAGGCCACCAGGCCCGCCCGCTCCAGCCGCTGCAGGTGCTTGGTCGCCTGCGGCTGTCGCAGTCCCGCCCGTTCGGCGACCACGCCCACCGACAGCGGGCGTTCCGCCAGGATGCGGGCGATGCGCAGCCGGGCGGGCTCACCCAGTGCCTCCAGTCGTTCGTGCATGGCCTCAGTATTCACGAAGGGGAATATTCCTGTCAAGGAATATTTTGGCCTAGGGGGCGGGCGCTCACGCCGAACCCGCCCGAGAAGCCGGAATAATGGCCCGGTGCCCACCACCACAGAGATCTCGGCCCGGGAGGCGGAGGTGCTCGCCCTGCTCGGCGAGCACCTGAGCAACGCGGAGATCGCCGCACGGCTGGTCATCTCCGTGCGCACCGTCGAGTCGCACGTCTCCTCGCTGCTGCGCAAACTCGGCCTGCCCGACCGCAGGGCGCTCGCCCGCACCGCGGCCGAGCGCTCCCGCGCCGAGCGGCCGGGCCGGACGGCCCCCGCCCTTCCCGTGCCGCTGACCACGTTCGTCGGCCGCGTCGGCGAGCGCCGCGCCCTGGCCGAGGAGATCCGCGGCCACCGCCTGGTCACCGTGGTCGGCTCCGGCGGGGTGGGCAAGACCCGGCTGGCCCTGGCCGTGGCCGCGCAGGCCGCCGACGACTTCCCCGACGGGGTGTGGTTCGCCGACCTGGTCCCGCTCACCGAGGCCGGGCGGGTGGGGGCGGCCGTGGCCGCCGCGGTCGGCGTGGGCGAGCGCCCCGGCGAGAGCCTCGACGACGCGGTCCGCGCCGCCCTGGCCGACCGGCGGGCTCTGCTCGTGCTGGACAACTGCGAGCACGTGCGCGAGGGGGTCGCCCCCTTCCTGGAGCGGCTGCTGGGCGCCTGCCCGCGGCTGCACGTGGTCGTCACCAGCCGCGTCCGCCTGATGGTGCCCTTCGAGCGGGCCTTCCCGCTCCCGCCGCTGTCCCTGGACGGCGGCGAGGACTCGGAGGCGGCCGCCCTGTTCATGGAGCGCGCCTCGGCGGTCGGCCCGCCGCCCGGCACCTCGGTGGGCGCACAGGTCGCGGCCGTCTGCGAGCGGCTCGGCGGAATGGCCCTGGCCATCGAACTCGCGGCGGCCCGGTGGTCCACGCTCGGCCCGGACGGCCTCATGGCCGGCCTCGCCGACCAGTTGAGGATCCTCACCGGCGGATCCCGTGCCGACGACCGGCACCGGTCGGTGCGCGCGGTCCTGGACTGGAGCCACGGCCTGCTCGAGCCGCGGGACCGGGCGCTGCTGCGCCGCGTCTCGGTCTTCGTCGCGCCCTTCACCCCGGAGTCCGCCGCCGAGGTCGCCGGGTTCGACCCGCTGGACGCGGCCTCCGTCGTCGACGGACTCGGCAGGCTCGCCGAGCACAGTCTCCTCTCGGTGGCCCCCTCCGCGACCGGGACCCGGTACCACGTGCTGGAGACCATCCGCCAGTACGGGGCGGAGCTCCTGGCCGATACGGACGAGGACGCCGGGGTCCGCTCCCGGCACCTGGACTGGTGCCTGGCCCGCGCCGCCGACCTGGAAGAACCCGGGGGAGCCGACTGGCGCAGCCGTTTCGACGACAGCGCCGAGGACCTGCGCGCCGCCCTCACCTGGGCCGCCGACCGGCCCGAACACCGCGCCGGGGCCCACCGGCTCGCCCTGGCCATGGGCGGCCTGGCCTTTACCCGCACCCTGCTCGGCGAGGCCCAGCAGCGGTACGTGCAGGCGGCCGGGCTCGCCGACAGGGGAGGCCCCGCCGTCGCGGCCCTGCGCAGCGCCGCCGCGGTGGCCGGGTGCCGCGGCCTGGACGGCGACGCCTACCGGCTGCACCGCTGGGCCGCCCTGGCCGCGGAACGCGCCGGGGACGGCGTCGCGGCCGCACGGGACCTGCTCGACTCGGCCGTGGTCGCCTACCGCTTCTCCACGTCGTTCGCGCACCTGCCCCCGGCAGAGGAGGTGGCGGAGGCGCTCGCGCGCGCCCGCGAACTGGCCGACGACTCCCCGGCCTCCCTGGCGGCGCTCGCCCTGGCCGAGGCCGCGGTGGCCGCGGACGCCTTCGGGGCGCTCCAGGGGGAGCCGGACAACCCCGCGTCGGAGACGGTGGCCAGCGCCCGGCACGCCGTCCGCCTCGCCCGCGAGGCGGGGGACCCGCTGGCCGAGTCAGCCGCCCTGGACGCGCTCTCCGGCGCCCAGTGCTGGGCCGGGGACTCCTTCGCCTCCGCCGAGGCGGCCCGGCGCCGGATCGAGATCCTGGACCGCGTGCCGCCCTCGCCCGCCGCCACACACGAGCTGATGGACGCCCTCGCCATGGCCGCGGCGACCGCGATCGGCGTCGGCGACCTGCCCCGGGCCCGCCGGTGGGGCCGGCGGATCGCCGACCACCCGCTGCTGTCCGAGGCGGGGCACCACGCCACCTCCTGGCTCCTGGTCGCGAACGCGCTCGCGGGCGAGGTCGGGGGTGTGCTCGCGGGCGCCGAGAGGTTCCGGGAGGCCTGGCGGCAGAGCGGCCGCCTGCGGTCCCGCTCCCTGGGCCCGGCCGCGGCGGCGGTGGCGATGGTCCACGGCCTGCGCGGCGACCCCGACGCCCGGGCGGACTGGCTCGAGGTCATCGACCGGGCCGGGCCCGGGGACGACCACCGCCTGGGCTACGGCGCGGTCTTCGACGCCCTGCTCCTGCTCCACCACGCGGACCCCGACGCCGCGTTCGAGCGTGTCGCCCCCGAGCCGGAGCGGGTGTGGAAGTGGGTGTGCTGGGTGTGGCTGCACTGGTACACGGCACTGCGGGCGGAGGCGGCGGTGCTCGCCGGGCGCGCCGACGCCCGTGGACTGGTCGACGCGGCCCGGGCCGCGGTGGTCGGCGACCCGGTCGCCTCCGCCCAGGTGGAGCGGGCGCAGGCCCTGCTCGAGGGCGACACGTCCGGCGTGCTCGCGACCGTGGCCGCCTTCGAGGCGGCGGGCTGCCCCTACCAGGCGGCCCGCACCCTGGTGCTCGCCGGGAGAGGGCACCGCGCCGCGGGGGAGGCCGCGTTCGCCGCCCTGGGGCTGGCCCCCGGAACGTGAGCGGCCCGCCCGGGCCACCGCCGGACCTCAGCCCGCGGCCCGCACGACCAGCTCGGAGATCCGCTTCTCCACCTCGTCGTCGATCTCGGTCAGGGCGAACGCGGTCGCCCACATCGGGCCCTCGTCCAGCCGCGCGGAGTCGTTGAACCCGAGCGTGGCGTAGCGCGCCTTGAACTTCGCCGCGCTCTGGAAGAAGCAGACGACCTTGCCGTCCAGCGCGTAGGCGGGCATCCCGTACCAGGTCCTGGGCGCCAGCGCCGGCGCGTCACGGGTGACGATCGCGTGCACGCGCTCGGCCAGGACCCGGTCCTCGTCCGGCATCTCGGCGATCTTGGCGAGGACGTCCCGCACCGCCTCGGCCGCCTTCTCCTCACGCGTGGCCCGCCGCGCCGCCTTCTTCTGCTCCTGGGCGTGCTCCTTCATCGCGGCCCGCTCCTCGGCGCTGAACCCCTCGTAGCCCTTGTCCGCCATGGTCTCTCCCCGTCGTCGTGGGTGGTGTCCGGTCCGGATCCTCCCGGCCCCGTGTGACCACCATCCTTCCCGGCGGGAGCGCGTGGCGCCTCCGTGGTGACCACGGAGGCCACCACGGAACACGCCCCGTGGGCGCCCCGCACCGTAGATGAACATGCTCATATTGGACTACACACATATATGAGCTAGCATCTATGCATGTCTCTGCGGCACGCCATCCTCGGGATCCTGTCCGTCAAGCCCATGAGCGGCTACGACCTCAAGAAGGCCATCGACTCCAGCGTCGGCCACTTCTGGACCGCCGACCAGTCGCAGATCTACCGCACCCTCTCCGCGCTGGTGGAGGAAGGACTGGCGTCCCGCGGCACCGTCGTGCAGGAGGGCCGCCCCAACCTGCACCCGCACACCGCCACCGAGGCGGGCCTGGCCGAACTCGACCGCTGGCTCGCCTCGCCCCTGAAGACCCCGCCCACCCGCGACGCCTTCCTGGCCCGGGTGTTCTTCGCCGACCGCCTGCCGCCAGAGCGCATCCGCGAACTCCTCGACGCCCGCCGCCGAGAGATCGCCGCGGAACTGGCCGAACTGGAGGCGATCGAGATCCCGGACCCCGCCACCCTGCCCGCGGGCGTCACCGAGACCGGCTACACGCTGCGCCTGGCCGCCCTCGACAACGGCATCGCCCACGCCCGCGCCGAGCTCGCCTGGCTCGACGCGACCGAACGACGACTCGAACGGATCACCCCATGAGCCCGCCCTCCGCGGCCCGCCTGCACCGCATCGCCGCCCGCTACGCCGCCAAGCCCACCGTGTCCGCCCTGGCCGCCGCCATCGAGCAGCCCTCCACCGGGTTCTCCTGGAGCCACGGAGACACCGACCGCCCCTACTTCATCGCCAGCATCACCAAGCTGTACACCGTCGCGGTCGTCATGCAGCTGCGCGAGGAGGGCGCGCTGACCCTGGACACCCCCGCCGCCGACATCCTCGGCCCGGAGGCGGTGCGCGGCCTCAACACCCACGGCGGCAGCGACCACGGCCCGCGCATCACCGTCCGCCACCTGCTGGCGCAGACCTCCGGCATCCCCGACTACTTCGAGCAGAAGCGCCCCGACGGCACCACCTTCCTGGCCGACATGCTGCGCGCCGACGCCGCCTGGACCTCCGACGAGCTCATCGACATGGCCCGCGGCCTGCCGAGCCCCTTCGCCCCGGGGAGCCCCGGCCGGGCCTACTACAGCGACACCAACTACCAGCTGGTCGGGCGCATCATCGAGACCGCCACCTCCGACACCCAGGAGGCCGCCCTGCGCACCCGGATCACCGGACCGCTCGGCCTGCACGACACCTGGATGCTCACCCCCGACACCCTGGACCGCTACGGTGAGGTCGCCCCGGTCCTGCACCGCCGCCGCGCCCTGCACATCCCCAGGGCGATCGCCTCCTTCCCGCCCGACGGCGCGGTGGTCTCCACCGCCGCCGACCAGCTGCGGTTCCTGCGGGCGTTCACCGCCGGGAAGCTGTTCCCGGAGCACTACCTGGCCGAGATGACCGCGCACTGGAACCCGGTCTTCTCACGCCTGGCCCCCATCGACTACGGAACCGGGATGATGCGGTTCCGGGTGCCCCGCGTGCTGTCGCCGTTCACACCGGTCCCGGCGATGGTCGGCCACGCCGGCGCCTTCGGCAACGCCCTGTTCCACATGCCGGAGCGGGACCTCTTCGTGGCGGCCACCGTCAACCAGATGGAACCGCGCTCCCTGGTGCACAACATGGTGGCGCAGCTCGTCGCCCGGTTCTGACCGCCCGGGTCCCGCTCGGCCCGGTGTGTCCGGGCGCTGTGTCCCCACCACCGGGAGCAGCCGCGGCGCACCCTCCGGCGGGGAGTCGGTCCCGGCCGTGCAGATGACCACCCGCCGGTCCCGGTCGGCGACGTCCAGGACGCCGCAGCCCAGGGCCGGGGGCCCGACCAGCGGGTGGTCCATGGTCTTCGCAGCCCGGGGACGGGGCTCGAGTCGTGGGCGTCCCGCAGCCGGGCGAACCCCCGTACTCCCGGCACGGAGGTCCCCCGCCGGTGACGCCACCCCGGGGTCGTCGGGGTGGCGGGCGGCGGCGCGCACGCGGTCACCCCGGACGTGACCGACCCGGCCACGCTCGGGGCGGGTTCTTCGCCGCGGAGGGGCCGGTGCCGTGGTGACCGCGGCCCCCGGCCCGGCCGTGGTCTAGGCTCGGGGCCGTGAGCGACGGCGGTGCGGTGGACGAGGAAGAGGAGCGGCGGTTCTTCGCGGGACTGCCCGCCACCCGGGGTGCGGCCGGGGCGCTGATCCTCTCCCCGGCGGGCGGGGTCCTGCTGGTGGAACGCCCCTACCGGCCCGACCAGCCCTGGGGCCTGCCGGGCGGGATCATCGAACGCGACGAGTCCCCGCTGGCGGCCTGCCGCCGGGAACTGGAGGAGGAGCTCGGGGTCCGGGCCGCGGTCCGGCGCCTGGTGGCCGTGGACTGGGTGCCGGGCGAGGGCGTGCGCACCACCGCGCTGCACTGGCTCTTCACCGCCGACCTGCCCCCGGGGGCCGAACCGCGCCTGCCCCCGGAGGAGCTGTCGGGGTGGATGTGGGCGGCTCCCGACCGCATGGGCGCCCTGCTGGCCCCGCACACCGCCCGCCGGGTCCGTGCGGGGCTGGCCGCGGCCGCGGCGGGGGAGACGGTGTACCTGGAGAACGGATACCCGGCGCCGGGCACGGAACACTGAGCGCGCCCGGCGCCGGTGCGGTCGGAGGGTCGACGTCCTGTACCCGGACCGGGCCCCGGGCCGCTGTGGGAGGGCGTCGACGGCGGAGCGGAGTGGGCCCCGACCTGTACACGTGGTGCGCGCGGATATAGTGTCATGCCAAACCGACCGGGCGGTATGTCAACGGGAGCCTCCATGGAAACGGCACTTCGGATCTGTCCGCTGTGCGAAGCCACCTGCGGCCTCACCCTCACCATCGACACCGGGCGGGTGACCGCCGCCCGCGGCGACCGCCAGGACGTGTTCAGCGCGGGGTTCGTCTGCCCCAAGGGGGCGACCCTGCCCGCCCTCGACAACGACCCGGACCGCCTGCGCCGCCCCATGGTGCGCGAGGGCGGGCACTGGCGCGAGGTCGACTGGCCCGAGGCCTTCGCCGCCGTCGACGCCGGACTCTCCGGGGTCGTGCGCCGCCACGGCCGCGACGCGGTCGCCGCCTACCTGGGCAACCCCAACGTGCACACCCTGGCCGGACAGCTGTACTCGGGCCTGCTCGCACGCACCCTGGGCACCACCAACGTCTACAGCGCCAGCACCGTCGACCAGATGCCCAAACACGTCTCCTGCGGGCTGATGTTCGGCGACCCGTTCGCCATCCCCGTCCCGGACCTGGACCGCACCGACCACCTGCTCATGCTCGGCGCCAACCCGGTCGAGTCCAACGGCAGCCTGTGCACCGCACCCGACTTCCCCGGCCGGCTCAAGGCGCTGCGCGCCCGCGGCGGCCGCCTGGTCGTGGTCGACCCCCGGCGCACCCGCACCGCCGACCTCGCCGACGAACACGTCCCCATCCGGCCCGGAACCGACGCCTACCTGCTCTTCGCCATGGCACAGACCCTCTTCGCCGAGGAGCTCGCGGACCCGGGAGCCCTGGCCGGACACGTCGAGGGCCTCGCGGAGGTCCGCGCCCTGGCGAAGGAGTTCACACCCGAGGCCGTCGCACCGGTCTGCGGTGTGGACGCCGACCGCATCCGCGCCATGGCCCGCGACCTGGCCGCGGCGCCCACCGCCGCCGTCTACGCCCGCGTGGGCACCACCACCGCCGAGTTCGGAACCCTCACCAGCTGGCTCGTGGACGTGCTCAACCTGATCACCGGAAACCTCGACCGCCCCGGCGGCGCCCTCTTCCCCCGACCCGCCCACCGGCCGGCCGGCGCCGGCCGCAGCCGCCCCTTCCGGCTCGGGCGCTGGAGCAGCCGCGTGCGCGGCCTGCCCGAGGCCAAGGGCGAACTGCCCGCGGTGACCCTCGTCGACGAGATCGCCACCCCCGGTGCCGGGCAGGTGCGGGCCCTGGTCACCGTGGCCGGGAACCCGGTGCTGTCCACCCCCGGCGGCGACCGCCTGGACCGGGAGCTGGCCGGCCTGGAGTTCATGGTGAGCGTGGACCCGTACCTCAACGAGACCACGCGGCACGCGCACGTCATCCTCCCGCCCGCGCCGCCCAGCCGCACCCCCCACTTCGACCTCGCCTTCGCCGAACTGGCGGTGCGCAACACCGTCCGCTACTCTCCCGCGCCCCTGCCCCTGGGCGAGGGGGAGGCCGACGAGTCGCTCATCCTGCGCCGGCTCGTGCAGATCGCCGCCGGCCAGGGGCCGGACGCCGACCCCGACGCGGTGGACGAGGCCGAGACCACCAGGATCCTGGCCCGTGCCGTCGCCGACCCCGACTCGTCCGTGTACGGACGCGACCCCGCCGAGCTGACCGCGGCCCTGTACCCGGGCACCTGGCCCGAACGCCGGATCGACCTGCTCCTGCGCCTGGGCTCCTACGGCGATGCCTTCGGCGCCCGCCCCGACGGCCTCACCCTCCAGAGCCTGCTGGACGCGCCGCACGGCGTCGACCTGGGACCGCTGGACCCCCGCGTCCCCGAGATCCTGTCCACCGCCTCCGGCCGCATCGAGGCCTGCCCCGCGCCCCTGGCCGAGGACGTCGCCCGCCTGAGCGAGGGCCTGTCCGTGCGCCGCCACTCCCTGGTGCTCGTGGGCCGCCGCCACCTGCGCTCGAACAACAGCTGGTCGCACAACGTCCCCCGGCTCACCGGCGGCAGCAACACCTGCACCCTGCACGTCCATCCCGACGACGCCGACCGCCTGGGCCTGTCCGAGGGAGCCGAGGCCACCGTGCGCAGCGCCTCCGGCGAGGTGAACGCCCCCGTGGAGCTCACCGACACCGTCGCTCCCGGCGTCGTGAGCCTGCCGCACGGCTGGGGACACGGCCTGCCCGGCACCCGTATGACGGTCGCCGCGCAGAACCCGGGGGTCAACGTCAACGCCGTCACCGACCCCTCGGTGGTGGATCCGCTCTCGGGCAACGCGGTCCTCAACGGCGTCCCCGTCGCGGTGCTGCCCCACGGCTGACCGGCCGGGCCCGGCCGGTCAGCGCGCCCGAGCCGGTGAGTTCTTCGGCGGTGTGCTCCGCCATGGAAGGCCTCCGGTCGAGGGCAGCCGAGCGGTGGACCGTGCGTCCGCCCCGTCCGCGGCCGGGACTCCGGGTGGGCGCCACCACCCGGATTCCCGGCCGCGGACGGGAATCCGGGAGCGGGGAAGGGCCGCGGGCGGGCCGGTCAGCCGCGGACCGGGGAGGCGCCGCGTTCGGCGGCCGCCACCCGCTCCCGGCGCCTGCCGTCCCTGAACATCCAGGAGTAGGAGCCGGGCTTGCGCGCCTCGTCCACCAGGTACTTCGTCAGGTTCTTCAGCGCGCTCGCCTTGATCCCCGCGGCGAGCCGGCCGCCGATGTGGTACCTGTTGGCGACGTCGTCCCTGGAGGCGAGCTGCAGCACCGCGGCGCGGCCGCCCAGGCCGATGCACTGGCCGAAGAACCCGATCTCGATCGGCGCGGGCTCCCGGCCCGCCATGTGCGCCAGCACCGTGTCGGCCGCATGGGCGCCCAGCGGGATCGCGGACTGGCAGCTCATCCGCAGCGGCATACCGGAGGGTGCGGCGCAGTCCCCGGCCGCGACGATGCGCGCGTCGTCGACGCTCGTCAGCGTCTCGTCGGTGAGCAGGCGCCCCTCGGGGTCGGTGCTCAGGCCGCTGCGGGCCGCCAGGTCGGGCAGGCCGAACCCGGCGGTCCACACGGTGACCGCACCGGACAGTTCACGGCCGTCGGCGAGCCGGACGCCCTCCGCGGCCACGGCGGTCACCTTGGTCCGGGGGCCCTCGACCACGCTCACGCCGAGTCCGGTCAGCCGCGCCGAGGCCGCGGGCCGCACCCGGGGGTGCAGGTAGGGGCCGAGCACACCGCCGCAGACCAGGGTCACGGGGCGGCCCTCCTCGGCGAGTTCGGCCGCGACCTCCATGCCGGTCGGGCCCGAGCCGACGACGACCACCGGGGCCGACAGAGGGGTGTCGTCGAGGGCGCTCCGCAGTTCGCGGGCCTCCTCCAGGGTGGCCACGGGGAAGGCGTGCTCGGCCGCCCCGGGGACGTCCGGGGCGGCGCCGGCGCTGCCCACCGCGTAGACGAGGCGGTCGTAGCCGATCGTGCCGCCGCCCGCCAGCCCGACGGTGCGCCCGGCCGTGTCGATCCGCTCGGCGGTGCCGACGACCGGTTCGACGCGTTCGGCCAGGAGCCCGTCCAGATCGGTGACGGCGTCGTGGGACCCGCCCACCAGCTGGTGCAGGCGGATGCGCTGGACGAAGTCCGGGCGCGGGTTGACCAGGGTGACGGCGACGTCGTCGCGCTGCGTCAGCCGGTTGGCGGCCATGACGCCCGCATACCCGCCGCCGATGACGACGACCCGGGTTCTCTCACTCATGGTGTCTCCTCCGTTTCCAGGGGTCGACCACGAGACACCGCGCTCCCGGCCGCTGTGACACCCGGGAGGATCACACACGGAACGGGTCACGGGGGCGGGTCCTCAGTCCCAGACCACCGACCACACGGACATGCCCCGCGGCACCGGCGGAACGTCCAGGTACCCGTCCACCAGGCCGGAGACGACACCGCTCGATTCCAGGCCCTCGACCCAGGCGGTGCAGGTCTCCTCGTCGGCCGCGGTGCACACCGCGACGGCCTCCGCCGACAGCTGCTCCAGCTCGACGGTCTCGGGGTGGGGCTGGACCCGCACCCACGCCACGTCGCCGCGGCTCTCGATCCCGCGCAGGCATCCGACCAGGACCGACAGCGGAGGGCGGCCGTACCCCCACTGGTTGGGGGCGATGCACTCCTCGTCGTCGTTGCCGTCGAAGAACTCGTCAAGGGTCAGCAGGGGCATGGCGCCCGCAGCGGAGGTGCGGGCGACGATCCGGGCCACGGAGATCATGCCGCGATCCTCGCACGGTGGCGGAACCGGTTCCGCCACCCGCACCGCCGGGTGGCCCGACCCGGCCACCGGACCCGGGAACACCGCCCCCGGAACGCCCATCCCAGAGGACATGACCCCCAAGGGACGGGGCGGCCGCCGAGCCGCCCGCCTCACCGTTGACGCACTGCTCACCCACGCCACCCACACCACCGTGGTCGCGGCCCTGGTCCTCGTCGCGGGGCTCCTCCCTGCCGCCGCCCACATCCGAAGCACCGCGAAGGAGGAGACCGGACCGGCCGCCACACGCGAGGTGACCGAGCTCCACTCGCGGATCCGCCTCGGTGCCGACGGAACCGTCCGCGTCACCGAGCGCCTCACCTACGATTTCGCCGACGACGGCGCCCCGGCCGTGCGCCGTCTGCCGCACACCGGCACCGTGGCCGACTCCCCGGTGCGCGACCTGGGCCTGGAGGACGTCCGGGTGACCGACGACGGCGACGCGGGACCCGTGGAGGTCGCCCGCGACGGCGCCTGGACCGAGGTCACCATCGGCGACCCCGACCACCCGCTCGGCGGGACCCGCACCTTCGAGATCGAGTACGCCTACCGGAACCTGGTGGTTCCGGGCGACCAGGGCGACCCGCGGCTCTTCTTCAACGTCGTGGGGACCGAGTGGACGGTCCCCGTCCGCGACGTCACCGCCCGGGCGGAGCTGCCGGGCGAACCGCGAGCGGCCTCCTGCCACGCCGGCCCGGAGGGCTCCCGGGACGCCTGCACCTCGACCGGTGAGGTCGGCGACACCATGGAGTTCACCCAGGACCTGGTCGAACCGGGGCAGGCGATGAGCATCGACCTCACCCTCTCCCCACAGGACGTCGCACTTCCCGAGCCGGAGCCCGAGCCGGAGCGGGAGGGCGCGGGGCCGCCCGCCGGGGTGTGGTTCACGCTGGGCATCCTCGCCGTCCTGGGCTTTCTCGTCCTCAGGCCGGGAAGGTCCTCCCGCGGTGGTGCGGGCGGCGGCCACTACTACGGCGGAGGCGGGTACGCGGGGGGAGGTTCCTCCGGCGGCGCGGGCGACGGAGGGGGAGGAGGCGGGGGCGACTGAGCAATACCGGTTCGAGGGTTTCCTGTCTGAATCCTGGCCCTCTCGCCGAAAAGTCTCAACCGAAGTTTCAAAGATAGCGTTGAAGCCATGGCTATCGACATCAAGGACACCGTCCATGCCGTCGGGGCGTGCGCCGTCATGGGCCTGCTCCAGGGACGCCCGCGGCTGCTCGCCCTGGGCGAGCCCGTCCACGGCGAGGACACCCTCCTCCGCCTGCGCAACGACCTCTTCCGGCAACTCGTCGAGCAGGAGGGCTACCGGACGATCGCGATCGAGAGCGACTGCCTGTCGGCAACGGTCGTGGACGACCACGTCGTCTCGGGTGCGGGCACCCCGGACGACGTCATGGAGCGCGGATTCGGCCACGGATGGGGCGCCTTCCCGGGCAACCGTGAACTGGTGCGCTGGATGCGCGCCCACAACGAGGGACGGCCCGCCGCCGAACAGGTCCGCTTCGCCGGATTCGACGGCCCGCTGGAGATCAGCGGAGCGGCGAGCCCCCGACAGGCCCTGACCGCCCTCCACGGCCACCTCGCCGCCCGGGTGGACGCCGACCTGCTCCCCTGCACCGCCGACACCCTCGAGGAGCTGCTCGGCTCCGACGAGCGGTGGACCGAGCCCGCCGCGATGATGGACCCCGCCCGGTCGGTGGGCCGTTCGGACGACGCCGCCCGGCTGCGGCTGCTCGCCGACGACCTGGCGGCACTGCTCGACGAGCAGGCACCGCAGCTGATCGCGACGTCCTCGCCACAGGAGTGGGAACGGGCCCGGCTGCACGGGCGCACCGCCACCGGACTGCTGCGCTACCACTACTGGATGGCCGACACCTCGCCCGGGCGCATGGCCCGGCTGCTGGGCGTGCGGGACGCGATGATGGCCGCCAACCTGCTCGCCCTCGCCGAACGGGGGCCCGTGCTGGCGAGCGGCCACAACAGCCACTTCCAGCGCGGTCGCAGCACGGTGGGGATGTGGCAGGGGCAGGTGGAGTGGTGGAGCGCCGGCTCACTCGCCGACGCCCGCCTGGGGCGGGAGTACGCCTTCGTGGCCACGGCCGTCGGCACGATCCGCCACCACGGCGTGGGCACCCCGCCCGCGGACACCGTCGAGGGGCTGCTGTACGCGCTCCCGCAGGAGAGCTGCGTCGTCGACCCCCGCGCCCTGGCCACCGCACTGGACGGTACGGCGCCCGCCGCCCGCGTGTCCCCCTGGTTCGGGTACGCCCCCCTGGACCCCGGACACCTGACCGCCGTCGACGGCCTCCTGTTCGCCGGGGACGCCCGCTAGCGGCCGTGCCCGGTCCCCGCCCGGCGGGGGCCGGGCACGGCCGGGAGGATGCCGCCGTGCTCCCTGCCGACCGGCACCCCGCCGACGGCATCGGCGACTTCCCCGCCGGGGCGGGGACTTCCTGTGCCCCGCCCGGCCGGGCACACCACGGCGCCGACGGCGGTCGGGAAACCGCGCACGGGCGGCGCCTGCTCCGCCCGCATGGACGAGGCCGTGTCCCTGCGGCCCGGCGCCTGGCCCGCCGCACCACCGGGCCCCGTACTCCGAACTCCCGGAGTACGGGGCTTTCGTATGTCCGCCCCCGGCCGACCGGCCTGCCAGAGGGGGCGAAGGCGTCGTCGTGTCGGGCCAGGGGACGGGGTCATGGAGTGGTCCCCGCGTGCGATGGCTCTGACGGCGGTGGCGGCCGTCGCTGCGGGGGCGGGGTGCCCGTCCTCGTTCGTGCTGTGGTGCACACCTGTGCCCCAGGTCCGCGAGGCCGAGCAGGAGGAGGTCGTGGGCACCCGGGTGGGCGCCTGGCAGGAGGTGCGTACCAGCGAGGTCACCTTCCACCAGGACGGGACCGCCCACCTCTCCTGGCTGCACAACAACCACATAGGCATGGGCGATGACCGGTCCGCGACCGGTTCGGGGACCCGGGAGGTGTACGAGACCGAGAACACCGGTCCTCAGGTTCTGCTCCGCATGGCCGAGGCCACCGGGTTCGAGGAGCAGCCCCCGGACTCGCCCCACCACCGGCCCGGCGGCTCCCCGAGGATCCCCCGGGACCGCTCATGGGGGTTCGGCCTGGACCGGGGGTCCGGTGAGCTGCGCATGTACCTCTTCCTCGGCGATGGGGACCTGCGCGACCACCACTGGTTCGAACGGTCCGGGCAGGAGTGACCGTTCGGACGCGGGGCGGGTGGTCGCCGAACCTCAGAAGCCGCCCATGGGGTGCTGGTGGTGCTGGTGGTGCTCCCAGAACGGGTCGTGGGGCATGTGGTGGCGGGGCGTGCCGTGTCGGGCCTCGCGGCGGGCGTCGGCGATGCGCGCCGCGATACGCGCCGGAGCCATCACGGCGGTGATGATCGCCAGCGCGAGGAGGAACGTGCCGGTGCCGCCGATCTCCAGGGTGAGCACCATCCAGGTACTGAGCCAGGCGACCAGCCACAGCCGCAGCGCGTTGGAAGCGACGAGGATCGCCGACACCGCTCCGGGTACGGGCAGGGACAGTCGCAGGGAACCCACCGTGAGGTTGAACAGCGCCGCCAAGGCGAGCACCAGGAGACCCTGCTGCCACAGCGGCCCCTCGCCGAGCCGGACACCGTCGAGCAGCGTCACCAGCGGCACCGCGCCCGCGCACAGGACGTACTGGGCCGTGGCCCGTACGGCCCCCCTCGCCCTTCCGCGCTTCGTGAACACGGCCAGGGCCGTGGTCGTGGTCGTCGATACGGCCGCGGCCAGCGCGGTGGCGGCGAGGGCCGGCCCCGCCCCGGGCGGCCGTATCGGCGAACCGGTGACGGCGTACCAGCCCCAGACCAGTGTCGCGACCGCCGCGACGGTGGCGAGGACGGCGAGCGCCTTGACCGCCACGAGCGCGAGGCCTATGTAGAACCGTCGGCGTATCGGCGCGAAGAACTCCCAGGCGGACTGGGAGGACCAGGCGTCCGCGTCATCGAAAAAGGACTGGTCGTTGCGCTGCGCGAGCCCGACCAGCGGCCTGCGGCTCACCCTGGTCAGCAGGAGCGAGGCCGGAATGAACACACCGACAGCGACGAGCACGACGAGTGCCTGTTGGGAGACGGGGCCTGGAAGCCGCAGTGCGGGCACCAGCGCGAGGGCCGCCCACACACCGAGACCGTGGGCGGCCGCGGTCCTGGCCGCCCACAGGCCTCGGCGGCCGAGACGAAGGACGGAGGGGGTGATGCGCCGGGGGGAGCGCTGCATGGGGTCTCTCCTCTTTCTTCCTCCCATACCCCCTCCGGTGGTGTTCGTCCCGGCTCCCCCTTGGGGAAAAGGGTTTGCACCTGCGGACGGCGCTCCTCTAACTTGGGCCTGCCCCGGCCGCCTACGTGAGGACATCGCGCGCATGACGCCCCCTGCTCTCTAGACCTGAGATTCACCTGTGCATCGGTCGCCGACGGACACCGTCGGCTCTCTTTCCCGTGCTCTTCCTCAGGTCCCAAGAGAGATCAGGTTTGTCCTCACACCTTCATTCCGCGCTGCCCTGGGCCGTGCGGCGCACCCGCCTGCCCCTGCTCGCCCTCCGCTGCGCGGACTGCGCCTCGGAACACGCCACGGTCGGCGACAGCAGGTTCCGCGTCAACGCCAACGGCAAGCTCCTGGACGTCTGGCTGCTGGTCAACTGCGTGTCCTGTGACCGGACCGGCAAGATCACCGTCCACGACCGCGTCCCGGTCCGCTCCCTGCCCGCAGACCTGCTGGCCGGGTACACGGCCAACGCGGCCTCCCTCGTCCCCGGTGTCCTCTTCGACCCGCTGATCGCGCGGCGCAACCGGTTCGCGCTCGACTGGGACGGGTGCTGGGAGCTCCAGGCGCCCCCGGTGCCGGAGGGGCCGTGGCCGGTTGAGGTCACGGTCGTCTTCGACGACCCCGTACCGGTCCGCCCCGAACGGCTCATCGCCCGGGGGCTGGGCGTCAGCCGCGCCGAGGTCCTGCGCAGGGCCAAGGCCGACGTCCCGCTGAACCGCAGGACTCAGCGGGACTTCTCCTTCCTGCTGCTGTGAGCCGTCCCGGGGCGGGGCGCGGCGCGACCGTGCCCCGCCCCGGGCGGTCCCGGATCGCGGGGGGTCAGTGGCAGTGGCCGTCACGGCCGAGGGTCTCCACCGGTCCCGCCCCGGGGCGGGACCACTGCGCCGCGGGGCGTCCGGTCGGCCCCCAGGTGGCGTTGCCGTCCGCGTCCGTGCGCCAGTACCAGCACGGGCCCCGCCCCCCGGGCCACCCCTCGGGCTTGTCCTCCCAGGCCTCGCCGCGGCCGTAGGGGGTCATGTCGAGCAGGCCGAGGGAGCCGTTGACCCGCTCGGTGCCCCGGCCCGTCGTGGAGTAGGTCAGGAACACGCGGTCGCCGTCGCGCAGGAACGAGGAGAGGTACCCCATCTCGCCGCCGACCGGCTCGTCCAGGCCGCGCACCGAGTACCAGGGCACGGTGTAGCCCATGAAACCGACGAAGGGCGCCACCTCGTCCCAGGCCCCGGCGGTCAGGACGGCGAAGGAGACGCCGCGGGCGTTGAGGTAGGAGGCGTCCTGGAGGTGCCAGGCCACGAAGGTGCAGCCCTCGCACTGGCCCTGGTGGGGAGCGCCGTCCCACCACATGTGCTTGTACACCGCGAGTTCCTCGCGGCCCTGGAACAGGTCCAGGAACGGGACGGGGCCGTCGGCGCCGGTGACCTCGACGGTGCCGTCGAACTCGACCATGGGCAGCCGGCGGCGGGCCGCGGCGATGGCGTCCCCCTCGCGGGTGTGGGCCTTCTCCCGGACGAGGAGCTCGTCGCGGGCGGCCCGCCAGGCGGCCGTGTCCACGACCGGAGGGCGGCCGGACGGGGTGGTGTCGGGAGCGGTCGGCATGGTGTCCTCCGTGGTTCGTCGGATGCCGTACGGCACCGTGCGTCGTTCACCATGGTGGACACACTCCCGGTCCGGAACTCATCGCGGCCGCGCGCGCCTTTTCGGATGACTTCCCGTGTGGTGGTGTGAAGACACCTGACGCCCCGACCGGTGACGGCCCGCCGGTCGGCGGGCCGTCACCTCTGCGGTGTCAGGCCGGGGCGGGAGAGCGGACGGCGCCTCCGGGGCGCCGTGTCCGGGGGCTCAGGGGCAGCGCCGTGACAGGACGCAGAACTCGTTCCCCTCCGGGTCGGCCAGCACCACCCAGCTGCCCTCGTCGCCCTGGCCGACGTCGGCGTGCCGGGCACCCAGTCCGATCAGGCGCTCGACCTCCTGCGCCTGCTCCCGGTCGGTGGGGTTGACGTCGATGTGCAGCCTGTTCTTGACGGTCTTGCCCTCGGGCACGCGCGCGAACGTCAGCACCGGCGGCACCGGGCCGGGCCGCTCCCTGCCCTCGGGTGCGGCGGGCGAGCCGATGACGATGAAGTCGTCCTCCTCGCTCTGCACCTCGTAGTCCAGGACCTCGCACCAGAAGCGGGACAGCCCCGCGGGGTCGGCGCAGTCGATCGCGAGCTCGGTGAATTTGCTGGCCATGTCGTCATCTCCCGGTGAGGTAGCGGTTTCGCCGCCCCCAGCCTGCCCGAGAACCGTGCGCCCACACCATTGGTTTCCGGCCCCGCCGCCGGAGCCGCGGGCCGCTCCCCGGAGGTGGGGGGCCCGCGCGACCCGGCCGTCGGGCCCCGACCGGGGCCCGGGTCAGCGCCGTCCGCCGAACTCCCACTCGCGGACCTCCACCTCGGCGTACCGCTCCCCGCCGAGCACGGCCCGCGCGGCGTCGGCGTCCGGGGCCTGCACCAGCGCCGCCGTCCCCACCCGCAGGGAGCCGTCGTCGGACAGCAGCGGCCCGTAGGCGACCAGCGCGTCCCGGTCGTCCGGCACCGCGGCCCCGGCCGTGCCCTCCGGGCCCAGTCCCAGGACCAGGTAACGGGTACCGCCGTCGCCGGGGAACTCCCACATCGTGCGCCCCAGCAGGTTGCGCCACCGGCGCAGCAGCACGTCCCGGTACGCCCCCGCCTGGTAGCCCGGTTCGTCGAAGGCGAACGCGCGGGCCGCCGCCGCGTCCGGCAGGTCCACGATGTGCACGCTGCCGACCGGCGTCTCCCCGTCCTCGTCGAAGGCGGGACCGCGGGCGACCATCGCGTCCGCGAACCGGTCCATGTACGACCAGTGCGCCTCCAGCAGTTCCATGCGCAGCGCCAGGGAACCCCGCCGGTCGCGGTGGTAGCAGAAGAATTCCATGCGGCCAGTCTCCACCCGCGCCGACCCGTCCCGGCCGGGGCGGGCCGCCTTCACCGGGAAGGACCGGCCTCCACCGCTGTGACCTGTGAGGACGCCGACACCTTCCGTGCCGGGGGTCGGCGGCACCGGCCCGGGTTCCGTGCGCCGGTCCGCAGTGCACGGAACCCGGGCACGCTCAGGCGGGGAGCCGGTCGAGGAAGTCCGCGACCAGCGGTGCGATGTCCGGCAGGTGGTCCTCCAGTGCGAAGTGCCCGGTGTCGAACAGGTGCAGCTCGGCGTCGGGAACGTCCCGCAGGTAGGCCAACGCGCCCGGTTCGGGGAAGAAGGGGTCACGGGCGCCCCAGGTGATGAGCACCGGCGGCCGGTGCTCGCGCAGCCACGCCTGCCAGGCCGGGTAGGCCGCGACGTTGCTCTTGTAGTCGTAGGCCAGCGCGAGCTGGGCCCGGGTGCGTCCCGGCCGGTCGAGGAAGACCCCGTCGAGCAGGGGGCCGTCGGGGTCGACCAGCTCCGGGGCGGCCACGCCCGTCTCGTACTGGCTCCGGACGCCCTCCCGGGTGAGCAGCCCCAGGACGGTCTCCTCGGCGCCGGGCGTGTCGGGGGTGAGGGCGATGAAGTCCCGCGCACCCGGCGACAGCCCCTCCTCGTAGGCGTTGCCGTTCTGCACCACCAGGCCCGTGATCCGTTCGGGGCGGCGCAGGGCGTGGCGGAACCCCACCGGCGCCCCGAAGTCGAACATGTAGAGCGCGTACCGCTCCAACCCCAGCGCGTCGGTGAACCCGTCCACGGTCTCGGCCAGGCGGTCGAAGGTGGGGGCGAACCCCTCCGGTTCCCTGGTGCGCCCGAACCCCGGGTAGTCCGGTGCGATCAGCCGGTACCGGCGCCCCAGCACGTCGATCAGGCGGCGGAACTGGTGCGATCCGGACGGGAAGCCGTGCAGGAGGAGCAGGGTCGGGGCCTCCCCGGTCTCGGGCAGGGACTCGCGGTAGAAGACGTCGGTCCCGTCGACGGTGACGCGGCGGTGGGCGGTGCGGCCCGGGAGGGCGAGGGGCGGGGGAGCGGTGCGGGGTGCGGCCGGAGCGGACATGTCACATGCCTCCTTGGGGAGAAGATGCATTAGTTCTACCCCTGTGCCTCTAACGCGTCAATCGGTGCATGTAGCATTAGCCCATGGATGAGCGCGGACCCCTCACCGGTGAACCCCTGCCCCTGGACCTGGTCAACACCCGGCCAGCCGACCCCGACGGCCACCGCACGGACCTGATCGGCACCCTCCCGGGCCTGGCCTCCTGGCTGGCCCTGGAGGCGGACCGGCTGCCCGCCGAGGCCCGGGGCCCGGCCCTGGCACCCGCCCCCGCCGACCTGGCCGCGCTGCACGCGGTCCGCGCCGACACCGAGGCCGTGGTGCTGGCGCTGATGGAGGGCACCGCTCCGCCGCGGGAGGCGCTGAACGGCCTCAACGCCGCCCAGCGCGGCGCCCCGCCGGTCCGGGAACTGCGCTGGGACGGCGCTGCGGTGGCGTCCGCGACCCGCCGCACCGGCCCGGCCGGGGCGGTACTGGCGGCGGTGTTCGCCGAGGCCGCCGCGGACCTGCTCACCGGGCCCAAGGCGGCCGCGATCAGGCGGTGCGAGGCGCAGGACTGCGTCATGCTCTTCCTACCCGCCCACCCCCGGCGCCGCTGGTGCTCGCCCGCCCGCTGCGGCAACCGCACCCGCGTCGCCCGCTACTACCGCCGCCACAGGACCGCACCCGCCTCCGACGGCTGACACCGCAGGGCCCGCGGCCCGCCGGCGGGCTCCACCCGTGCACACCGGCCGGCACCCGGACCGGTCCGCGATGTCGTCGGCGGCCGATAGCGTTCCGCCATGAGTTACGCGCTGACGGCCTACGTGGTCGACCTCGACGTCCTGCACCGCTCCGTGGCCTCCGAGGACGACAGGCTGCGGCGGATGATCGGCGGCCGCTTCAAGCGGCAGCTGGAGCACTTCGACGGCCAGTTCGCCGGCCCGGACCTCCTCCCGGTCCGCGAAGCGATCCGCGCGGTCATCGAGGGCGGGCCCTTCGACCCGGAGCAGGGCACCATGTACGGCTACGCGTACAGGTGGATCTGCGAGTTCCACGGGCGCTTCCTGGACAACAGCGACTTCTCCCCGATGAGGGCCGGGTGGCTGGAGACCGTCGGCGAGGGGATGCGGGCACTGGGGGTGACCGCGGTCGACGTGGAGGACTTCGGCCTCGGTCACGCCCCCGAGCCGATCCCGGCGCCCGACTTCCTGCCCTGCTACGGCGAGTGGAGCCCGGAGCGGTGCCGCAAGGCGCTCGAGCAGTGGGAGTCCGCCACCGACACCGACAGGGCCGGGCTCGACCCCTACGTGCTCCAGGCGGTGGAGGCCTGCATGGGGTGGTGCCGGACCGCGGACGCCGCCGGCCGGGGCGTGGCGGGCTTCTTCAGTTGACCGGCCCACCGCGGGGACCCGCGGGCGCGCCCGGACTCCCACCGCGCCCCGCGGGGCACGCGCCCTTCCTGCTGCGGCCGTGGGAGGAGGCCGACCTGCCCCTGGTCGTGGCGGCGGCCGCCGACCCCTACACCGTCAGCGTCACCACGCTCCCCGACCCCTGCGACGAGGCCGCCGCCCGCCGCTACATCGGCGACCGGGCACTGGTGCTCTCCCGCGGGACCGGCGTCCCCCTGGTGATCGCCGACGCCGGCACCGGGCGGGGTGTCGGCGGCCTCACGCTGTCGCTGCGCGACGCGGCCGAGGGCCGCGCCTCCCTCGGGTACTGGGTGGCGCCCGCCCACCGGCGGCGCGGCGCCGCCGCCCGCGCCCTGCGCCTGGCCGCCGCCTGGGCGCACGACTCCCTCGGGGTGCCCCGCCTGGAGCTGGCGATCGAGCCGTGGAACACCGGTTCGCTGCGGGTGGCCGAGGGAGCCGGGTTCCGCCGCGAGGGCCTGATGCGGCGGTGGCAGGAGATCGGCGGCGAACGCCGCGACCTGTACCTGTACGCCCGCCTGGCCGACGACCCCCGCCCCTGACCCGCCGGCCGCCCGGGGCGGGAGCCGTGGTCGCCGCACCGGTCCCGCCGGGCCTGGACGGGCTCGGACCCGGTGCGGCGCCCTCGGGGCACCCTCCGCAGGCGCCCTCGGAACCGCCGTACCCGGCCCCCGACACGGTCCCGGTGGGGAGACCGGATTGTGCCGCGGGGCGGAAGGCGCTGGTATGGCTCCATGGACCTCGTGACCTCCCTGCCCGCGTTCCTCCTCGCCGTGGTGCTGATCTCGGCCTCCCCCGGACCCGCGATGGTGCTGATCATGCGCCGGGCCGCGCTGCGGGGCCTGCCCGGCGCCGTGCCCACCGTCCTGGGGCTGGAGGCGGGCCTGTACGTCTGGGCGCTGTGCGTGGGCGCGGGCCTGGCCGCCGTGGTGGCCGCCTCCGAGACCGCCTACCTCGTCCTGCGGGTGGTCGGCGCGGCCTTCCTGCTCTACCTGGGGGTGAAGGCGTTGCTGTCCGCCCGGCGCGCGGGAGCCCCCGCCGGGGCGGAGGCCGTCGACGCGCACTCGTCGCGGGACCCCGGGCGGGCCTGGTGGCGGGCCTTCGGGGAGGGGGCCCTGGTGATGCTCGCCAACCCCAAGGCCGCCGCCTTCATGCTCGCGTTCTACCCGCAGTTCGTCCCGGCGGACCGGCCGCTGTTCACCACCACCGCACTGCTGGCCCTGCTCCAGGTCGCCGTCGAGATCGTCCTGTACCTGGCGCTGGCCGCCGTGGTCGGGCGCGCCGGGGCCTGGTTCCGGCGCCCGGCCGTCCGCCGCTGGTCGGACGCCGTCAGCGGGACCGTGCTGGTCGGCCTGGGGGTGCGGATGGCCGTGCACGGCCGCTGAGGACGGCGAAGGCCCCGGGCCCCGCGAACGGGGTCCGGGGCCGGGGACCGGTCAGGCCGGGGCGCGCAGGTCGCGCGGCTCGGCCTCGGGCAGGCCGCGCCCGCACTCGGTGCACTCGACGCGGCGGCGCACCGCGTAGGCCGCCGTGGCCACCGCCAGTGCCGCACCCCACACCGCCATGCCCAGGAACACCCAGGTGTGCAGGTCCGAGGCGACGGTCAGGCCGTCCTGCCCCATGACGATCTGCACGATGATGCTGCGCCCCATCGCGACCAGCGCCACCGCCACCACCGACGCCGGGACCACCGCCAGCGCCACGGGGATCCGGCGGCCCACCAGGCCGACCGTCCAGAACGGGAAGCGCACGCCCCAGCGCAGGACCAGCCCCGTCATCAGCACGGTGCCGACCACCGCCGCCGTGCCCAGGCCCAGGCCGATGGCCAGGGTCCCGGGGTCCGCGGCGAGCTCGTCGGAGAAGTCGGCGCCCATGCCCGGGGCGACCCCGAACAGCCAGGGGAAGCGCAGCGCCGGGTACATCAGGGAGCTCAGGCAGGCGACCAGGACCGCGATCCGGCCCACCCGCAGCGCCCCCACCCGGGTCGCGTGCTCGGTGTGGGGCGTCCAGCCGAGGGCGCGACCGCAGTGCGGGCAGGCTCCGCGCGCGGCCCGCAGGGCCGACAGCCCCGCCACCGCCCACAGCGCCGCACCCGCGGTGAAGAACAGCAGGCCCAGGGTCTCGGGCTTGACGAGCTCCGCCACCCACAGCGCGGTCAGGCCGGGCACGATCCAGGCCGCCACCGGCATGATCATCGTGTACCCCATGAAGGCCAGCAGGCTCCCGGTGACGAACAGCACCACCGCGGCCGCCGACAGCCCCCAGGCGGTGTAGGCCACCGCGCGGCCGCCGCGGCCCGGGCGCATCATCAGTACGGCGCACACGCCGCCCGCGGCCCCCAGCGCCAGGGTGAGCCAGGCTGCCGTGCCGGTGCCCCAGCGCCCGTACAGGGACCCGAACCCGTCCTCGGCGGGGACCGCCGCCGGCAGCAGGCCGGCGACCTGGCCCAGGCCCAGGGCGAGGGCCACCGCCGACCAGGCCAGCACGGCCCAGGTGATCGGCGCCGTCCGCGCGGCGGGTACGGCCGGGGGAGTGGCGGGGGGTGCTGGAGTGTTCACGGCGGGCTCCTCAGGGGCTCTCGGTGTCTTCTCCCCAAGCCTGTCGGGGCACCCCGGGCCCGGTCCTCACCTCGGTGGGGGAGACGCCTCCCCCGGACGGGGGAGCCCGGTACGGCGACGGCCCCGCGCCCGGGGAGCCCGGGCCGCGGGGCCGTCGGCGGGAGAGGGGAGGGCTCAGCCCCGGGAGGCCCGGTGGGCCTTCTCCAGGGCGGAGGCGAACACCTCCACCGGCTGGGCGCCCGACACCCCGAAGGCGCGGTCCATCACGAAGAACGGCACCCCCGTCGCACCCAGCCGCCGGGCGGTGTCGATGTCGGCGTCCACCTCGGCGGTGAAGGCGTCCCCCGCCAGCACCTCGCGGGCCTCGGCCTCCTCGAGCCCGATCTCCACGGCGACCTTCACCAGCGTCTCGGGGTCGGACAGGTCCTCGGCCCGCACCAGCTGGGCGTTCATGAACGCCTCGTGGGCGGCGTCGCCCAGCCCCCTGCTCTGCGCCAGGTGCACGAGCCGGTGGGCGTCGAAGGTGTTGGCCATGACGCCGGAGGCGAAGTCGTACTCCAGCCCCTCCTCGGCGGCCACCTGCGTGACCTGCTCGGTCATGGCGCGCACCTGCTCGCGCGGGGCGCCCATCTTCTTGGACAGCGCGTCGTAGACCGGGACGCTCTCACCCCGGGGGAAGGCCGGGTCGAGCTGGAAGCTGCGCCAGGTGACCTCGACCTCGTCGGCGTGCTCGAACGAGGCCAGCGCCTTCTCGAAGCGGCGCTTGCCGATGTAGCACCACGGGCAGACGATGTCGGACCAGATCTCCACCTGCACGGAACGAACCTCCCACTCACCGGCACACGCCGTCCGAGCACGCGGGCGCGTCCTCGGTCCCCACCGTCACCAGGCCCGTGACCATGGTCAGGGGCGGTGCCGGGGCCGCGGTGTCCCCGCGCCCCCCGGTGGTGTCGGCGGCCTCCTGCGGCGCGGTCCGCTCCGGGTTCCGCTCGTCCACGACGCCCCCTCACTTACTTATTGTGCGTAGCCACATTATCAGTGAGTATGGAGGAGTCGCAGGCCGCGGACAAGGAGGCACATTGATGTCCGGAACGAACACGGATGTTCCCTCCGCCGAGCAGGTCGCCGTCGAGGACTGCCCCGTCCGCGAGGTGCTGGACCGCATCGGCGACAAGTGGAGCGTGCTCGTCATCGTGCTGCTCGGGTGGCGCACCCACCGCTACAGCGAGCTGCACCGCACCATCGACGGCATCAGCCAGCGCATGCTCACCCTCACCCTGCGGGCCCTGGTCCGCGACGGCCTGGTCCGGCGCACCGCCCACGCCAGCGTCCCCCCGCGGGTGGAGTACTCCCTCACGGAGCTGGGGCGCACCCTGCTCGAACCCCTCACCGCCCTGAACCGGTGGGCCGCCGAACACCGCGACGACATCCGGGCCGCCCGCGAACGCCACGACGGCGGACGGCCCGGCGGCTGAGGACGCTCACGCCCCGGCGGCCCCGGTCCGCCGCCCCCACCGGGCGGCCTCGCGCCCGTGCGCGGCCGCCAGCATCTCCCGCACCCGTCCCGCGGTCGCCTCACCGGGACAGACCACCGACACCCACCCCTGGGCCGCGTACACCGGGTGGGCGATGACCCGGTCGAACCCGGCCGGGTCCACCTCGCCGGCGTGCTCGGGGTGCGCGGCCGGGGAGTGGCCGACGAGCTCCTCGAACAGGCGCCGCCCCACCGCCGCGTTCACCCGGAACACCCCGGGCCGGTCCAGCCGCGAGGCGGTGTCGAACCCCGGGTAGTCCTTGACGATGATCGTCGCGAACGGCATCCCCCCGCTCTCGTAGGCGTTCCCCTCGGGGTCGAAGTAGAAGAACACGTCGCCCCAGGCCGCCTCGGGCGCCCCGATCTCCGGCCCGGCCCGCACCACGCGCACCCGCGGCAGCTCCCCGACGAACCCGACGATCTCCTCCGGCGTCATCACACGGCCTCCCACAGTCGGTCCACGGACCCCGGTCGGCGGCCCGTACCTTCCATCGTGGCCTTGAACTCCTTTCGGAACCCTGGCGCGGTACAGCCCCGGGCCACAGGCGACGGCGAACCCGGAACCCTCCGAACGGGCATCAACGAGGCCTCCCGGGGGCGGCCCCCGTCAGCCCAGTGCCCACCCCGGCAGCGCCTCCGTGCGACCGCCCCACTCCGGATCGACCGCCCCGGACGGGCCCGCCCCCAGCACCCCGCCCACGATCGCCGCCACCGTGTCCATGTCGCCCCCCGGCGCCACCGCCGCCCACAGCGCGGACCCCAGCGTCCCCCGCAGGTGCTTGGCGGCCACCCACAGGGCGAACGGCACCGTGTCCAGGGCCCGCACACGGGACCCGTTCCCCAAGCGGTGGGCGGCCCCGACCGGCTCGGGCACGATCAGCAGGGCCCGCGCGGCGCGCACCCCCTCCCTCAGGGCCCCCTCCGGCAGGTGGTCGGCCACCCGGCCCAGGAACGTCCCCGGCGCGCCCGCACCGCCCCCCGCCACCAGGGCCGCGGCCACCGCCACCGCGACCGCCCCGTCCACCGCCTCGGGGTGGGTGTGGGTGACACGCGCGCTCACCGCCGCCCACCCGGCCGCCGACTCCGGGTCGTCGGCGAAGAACGCGCCCAGCGGGGCCACCCGCATCGCGGCCCCGTTCCCCCAGGAGCCGGCGCCGTCGAACAGACCCCGCGCCAGGTCCCGGTGGTCGGCCCCCTCGCGCACCAGCCGCAGCAGGCGGCCCGTCGAGGGCCCGTACCCGCGGTCGAAGTCGTGGTGGTCGGCGAAGGACGCGGCGAGCCGGTCGGCGTCCACACGCCCGTACCGGACGACCTCCCGGTACACCGACGCGGCCATCTCGGTGTCGTCGGTCCACCGCCACGGGCCGGGCGGCAGCTCCCGGGCGCGGTGCCGGAACCGGTTGCCGGGGACGAAGAACAGGGAGCCGAAGGCGTCGCCGACCGCCAGGGCGGACAGGCTGGACAGGGCTCGCCGGGCTTGCTCGGAAGATGCGCTCATCGCCCGCCATCCTGTCCCGGGAGCACCGCCCGCGTCCACAGGGCCCTCCGGAGGAGCGCCACCGCCCCGGAACGCGGGGAGGGCGCCGCAGGACCCGCACGAGAGCCGTGTGACCGACGTCCCAGCCGGGCGCATACCGCCCCTGTCCTCGGGATTCGCCCTATCACTCGCCCCCCACCTGCGGTGACAGCACAACGAAACATGCCCGACACCATCGCCCAACGCCCGGGTAACACCTCGGCGGTTGCCTGAAACGCAACCGCACCGGGAGGAACACCCCCATGGAAGAACTCGTCGTCATAGGCAACGGCATGGTCGGCCACCGGCTCGTCGAGGCCCTGCGCGACCGCGACGCCGCGGGCCACTGGCACATCACCGTCGTGGGGGAGGAGCCCCGCGCCGCCTACGACCGCGTCGCCCTGTCCTCCTACTTCGACGGCGCCACCGCCGAGGACCTGTCCCTGGGCGACCTGTCCGGCCCCGCCGTGGACGTGCACGTCAGCGAACGCGCCACCGCCATCGACCGCGCCACGCGCACCGTCACCACCGCCACCGGCCGCACCCTGGCCTACGACCGGCTCGTCCTGGCCACCGGCTCCGCCCCGTTCGTGCCGCCCGTCCCCGGACACGACCTGCCCGGCTGCCACGTCTACCGCACCATCGAGGACCTGGACGCCATCACCGCCGCCGCCCGCGGCGGGGCCCGCACAGGTGTCGTCATCGGCGGCGGCCTGCTGGGACTGGAGGCCGCCAACGCCCTGCGCCTGCTGGGCCTGGAGGCGCACGTCGTCGAACTCGCCCCCCACCTGATGCCCGCCCAGGTCGACGAGGGCGCCGGCTCGCTGCTCGCCGGACTCGTCACCGACCTGGGCGTGCACGTCCACGCCGGCACCGCCTCCACCGCCGTGGAGGCCGGACCCGACGGCCGCGCCGCCCGCCTGCTCCTGGCCGACGGCACCCACCTGGACACCGACCTGGTCGTCTTCTCCGTCGGCATCCGCCCCCGCGACGAACTCGCCCGCCAGGCCGGACTGGAGGTCGGCGCCCGCGGCGGCGTCACCATCGACGACACCTGCACCACCTCCGACGCCCACATCCACGCCGTCGGAGAGGTCGCCTGCCACCGCGGCACCGTCTACGGGCTCATCGCCCCCGGCAACGCCATGGCCGAGGTCCTGGCCGACCGGCTCGTCGGCGGCCAGGCCACCTTCACCGGCGCCGACACCTCCACCAAGCTCAAGCTCATGGGCGTGGACGTGGCCAGCTTCGGCGACGCCCACGGCCGCACCGAGAACTGCCTGGACGTCGTCGTCAACGACGCCGCCACCGGCCGCTACGCCAAGCTCGTCCTGTCCGACGACGCCACCACCCTGCTGGGCGGCATCCTGGTCGGCGACGCCACCGCCTACGCCACCCTGCGCCCCATGGTCGGATCACCCCTGCCCGGCGACCCGCTGGCCCTCATCACCCCCCAGGGCGAACCCCTGGGCGCCGACGCCCTGCCCGACAGCGCCCAGATCTGCTCCTGCAACGCCGTCACCAAGGGCGCCATCGACCAGGCCATCTGCGACGGCAACCACGACGTCCCCGCGCTGAAGGCCTGCACCCGCGCCGGCACCAGCTGCGGATCGTGCGTGCCCATGCTCAAGAGCCTCCTGGACAAGGCCGGCATCGTCCAGTCCAAGGCCCTGTGCGAGCACTTCTCCCACTCCCGGGCCGAACTCCTGGAGATCGTCCGCGCCACCGGCACCACCACGTTCTCCGCCCTCATCGACAACCACGGCACCGGCAGCGGCTGCGACATCTGCAAGCCCGCCGTCGCCTCCATCCTGGCCTCCCTGGGCAACGGCCACATCCTGGACGGGGAGCAGGCCGCCCTCCAGGACACCAACGACCGCCACCTGGCCAACATGCAGCGCAACGGCACCTACTCCGTCGTCCCGCGCATCCCGGGCGGGGAGATCACCCCCGACAAGCTCATCGTCATCGGCGAGGTCGCCCGCGACTTCGGCCTCTACACCAAGATCACCGGCGGCCAGCGCATCGACCTGTTCGGCGCCCGCCTGGAGCAGCTGCCCGCCATCTGGACCCGCCTGGTCGAGGCCGGATTCGAGTCCGGGCACGCCTACGGCAAGTCCCTGCGCACCGTCAAGTCCTGTGTGGGCACCACCTGGTGCCGCTACGGAGTCCAGGACTCCGTCGGCCTGGCCATCCGCCTGGAGGAGCGCTACCGGGGCCTGCGCTCACCCCACAAGCTCAAGTCCGCCGTCTCCGGCTGCGCCCGCGAATGCGCCGAGGCCCGCAGCAAGGACTTCGGCATCATCGCCACCGACCACGGCTGGAACCTCTACGTCGGCGGCAACGGCGGCTTCACCCCCCGCCACGCCGACCTGCTCGCCTCCGACCTGGACGAGCCCACCCTCATCCGCTACATCGACCGGTTCCTGATGTTCTACATCCGCACCGCCGACCGCCTCCAGCGCACCGCCGCCTGGATCGAGGCCATGGACGGCGGCCTGGACCACCTGCGCGAGGTCGTCGTGGAGGACTCCCTGGGCATCGCCGCCGACCTGGAGGCCGCCATGGACCGCCACGTCGCCTCCTACACCGACGAATGGGCCGCGGTCCTGGCCGACCCCGACAAGCTCGCCCGCTTCCAGTCCTTCGCCAACGCACCCGACACCCCCGACCCCACCATCGCCTTCACCACCACCCGCGACCAGCCCGTCCCCGCCGCACCCGTCCGGCTGGGCATTCCGACCCTGCGCACCCGGGAGAACGCACGATGACCACCTACGCCGCCGAAGCCGCCGCCCCGGCCCCCGACGCCGCCTGGACCGTCGCCTGCCCCAGCACCCGCCTGCGCACCGACGACGGAGTCGCCGTCCTGCTGCCCGACGGCCGCCAGGCCGCCCTGTTCCGCACCCGCACCGGCGACCTGTACGCCATCGACAACATCGACCCCTTCACCGGGGCCGCCGTCCTGTCCCGCGGCATCGTCGGCGACCGCGCCGGCGAGCCCACCATCACCTCGCCCCTGCTCAAGAACGCCTTCTCCCTGCGCACCGGCCTGAGCCTGGACGACCCCGGCATCCGCCTGGACACCTGGCCCGTCCACGACGACGGCACCACGGTGCGCATCGGGACCGGCAACCCGACCCGCATGGAGGGCGCCCCGTGACGACCGCCCTGAGCACCGGCGAGGGCAGCGCCCCGCCCACGACCGCGCCCCTGGCCGGATTCACCGTCGCCGTCACCGCCGCCCGCCGCGCCGACGAGCTCTCCGCCCTGCTGCGCCGCAAGGGCGCCCAGGTCATCGCCGCCCCCGCCCTGCGCATCGTCCCCCTGAGCGACGACCAGCGCCTGGCCGCGGTCTCGGAGGACCTGGTCCGCCGCCCCGCCGACGTCGTCATCGCCACCACCGGCATCGGCTTCCGCGGCTGGGTGGAGGCCTGCGAGACCTGGGGCACCGTCGACGGCCTCCTGGAGTCCCTGGGCGCCTCCCGCCTGCTGGCCCGCGGCCCCAAGGCCAAGGGCGCCATCCGCGCCGCCGGACTCACCGAGGAGTGGTCACCGCCCTCGGAGTCCTCCGCCGAGGTCCTGGACTACCTCCTGGAACGCGGCGTCCAGGGCCTGCGCGTGGCCATCCAGCTGCACGGCGAACCCCTGCCCGACTTCACCGCCGCCCTGCGTCTGGCCGGCGCCGAGGTCGTGGAGATCCCCGTCTACCGGTGGACCCTGCCCGAGCAGACCGCGCCCCTGGACCGCCTCATCGAGGCCGTCACCACCGGGGGAGTGGACGCCGTCACCTTCACCAGCGCCCCGGCCGCCGCAGGCCTGCTCGCCCGCGCCCGCACCACCGGGCACGCCGACGCCCTCGTCCACGCCCTGCGCCGCGACGTCCTGGCCATGTGCGTGGGCCCGGTCACCGCCCGACCCCTCATGGCCCACGACATCCCCACCGCCTGGCCCGAACGCGCCCGCATCGGCGCCCAGGTCCGGGCCCTGGCCGAGGAACTGCCCGCCCGGTTCCCCACCCTGGCGGTGGCCGGGCACCGGCTGCGCCTGCGCGGCCACGCCGTCCTGGTCGACGGCACCGTCCACACCCTCTCGCCCACCCTCATGCGGATCATGCGCGCCCTGGCGCACCGCCCCGGCCAGGTCCAGGACCGCGCCCGCCTGCTCACCTGCCTGGGGGAGGACGCCGACGCCCACGCCGTGGAGACCGCCGTGGCGCGCCTGCGCACCGCCCTGGGCGACCCCAAGATCATCCAGACGGTCGTCAAGCGCGGCTACCGGCTGGCCCTGGACACCCCCGGATGCGAGTGAGGACCGTGCACCGACACCCCACCCTGCTGCTGGCCCTGCACGGCACCCGCGACCCCCGCGGCACCGCCGTCGCCCACTCCCTGGCCCTGCGCACCGCCGAGCTGACCCGTGTTCCCACCCGCCTGGCCTTCGCCGACGTCCTGGAACCCACCGTGGGACAGGTCGCCGCCGACAGCCCCGGCCCCCTGGTGGTCGTCCCCGCGTTCCTGGCCGCCGGATACCACGTGCGCGCCGACATCCCCGAGCAGCTCGCCCGCGCCGGACGCGCCGACGCCGTCGTCACCCCCGCCCTGGGCGACCACCCGGCCGTGCGCGACACCGCGGTGCGGCGCCTGTACCGGGCCGGGTACCGGCCCGGCGACGCCGTCGTCCTGGGCTGCGCCGGGACCTCCGACCCCCGCGCCATGGCCGACCTGCACCGCGCCTCCGACGCCCTGGCCGCCCGCCTGGACACCCCCGTCCACCTCGCCTTCGCCGCCACGGCCGCGCCCACCGTCGCCGACCGCGTCGCCGAGCTGCGCGCCCGGGGGCACCGCCGTGTCGCCCTGGCCTCCTGGCTGCTGGCCCCCGGCCTGTTCCAGCGCCGCCTGGCCCGGGCCGGGGCGGACGTGGTCGCCGACCCCCTGTGCCCGGACCCGGCCATCGCCCACGCCGTCGCCGCCCGCTACCAGGAGGCCGCGATCCCCCAGCCGGTGTGAGCCCCGGGGCGGGGCGCCCCGCCGGGGGCGCGGGGCGGCGCCCGCGGACCGGGACCCGGACTCGCCCCCCCGGGGCGGGCGGTGGCCACATGCGGCAACCGGGTGCGCACGCGCCGCCGACGGGGAAGACACTCCGGTGGACCCGCCCCCTCGGCCACGAGAGGCAGACCATGCCCATCCCGTCCCCCGCCACCGACGACGTCCGCGAACCCGGCTGGGACCGCGCCCTGGGAGTCCTGGCCGGCGCCGCCGCAGCGACCGCCCTGGTCGGAGCCGACCCCTCCCTGGCCGCCCGGTTCCTGGCCCCGGCCCCCTCGCCGCCCGCCCGCCTGGCCGCCCTGGCGCGCACCGCGCTGGACCACCGGACCCCGCCGCCCGACGACCCCCTGGACCGCGCCTGGACCGACGCCCTGCGCTCCCTGGTCCGCACCGGCGCCGCCCCCGAACGCTCCCCGGACCTGGAGCACACCGCCGCCGACGACCCCCGCGGCGTCTCCTGGCGGGCCCTGACCCGCACCCCCGTGCCCCGCCACGCGCCCCACCGCGGGTCCTTCGCCTGCACCCACCTCGTCGACGCCGTCTGGACCGCCTACACCGCCTCCGGGGACCTGGCCGCCATGTACACCGGCGCCCTGGCCGGGGCCCGCTGGGGCCTGTCCGCCGTCCCCCTCCAGGCCCTGCGCGTCCTGTCCGGGACCGTCGACCCCCACACCCTGGTCACCGACACCTTCACCCTGGTCCGCGGCCCCCGCACCGACCGGTGGCCCCACGCCTCCGTCCTGGCCGACCACCCGCGCCGCCTGCCGCCCTTCGCCGTCCCCCACCCCCTGGACCCCGGTGTCCTGCTCGGCAACATCGACCACCTGCGCGCCCGCCCCGAGACGGTCGACGCCGCGGTGTCGCTGTGCCGCACCCATCCCGGCGACGCGCCCCACCTGGCCCCGGCCGACTGGATCCGCGTCTGGCTCCACGACGACCCGCGCGCCAACACCAACCTGCACTTCACCCTGGACGAGGCCGCCGCCGCGGTCGCCGCCCTGCGCGCCGAGGGCAAACGCGTCCTGGTGCACTGCTGGGCCGGGGCCTCGCGCACCCCTGCCGTGGCCGCCCGCTACGCCGCCGCCGGACTGGGCGCCCCCGTGCTGCCCGCACTGACCCTGCTCATCCGCACCGTCGGCGGCCACCTGGACAACCCCGCCCTGGCCCGCGCCGTCGCCCACCTGAGCGGCCACGACATCACCGACCCGGCCGCCACCCTGTTCCCCGACGGCGTCCCCCCGCGCCGCGCCGACCTGCCCGCCCCCCACGTCACCGGATAGGGGCAGTCCACAAACCCGCGGTGAGAAGTTCCACAAACCGTCGCTTTCCGGTACCGTTACCCCGGCGTTACCCCTTAGGCTCTGCGCTCAGACCCCGCGTGACGCCGCACGGTGGTCCCCTCCGGCCCCGCAGCCGGGCCCCGGCCCGGAGACCGGCGAGGACCGCGCACCCGGCACACGCCCCCCGCCCCCTCGCACAGGGGTGGTGTCGCGAGCGGACCGCCCCGCGGCCCGCACTGCCCTGTTCCCGTTCAAAGGACTCCGACGTGGGCGAACACCAGCCCCAGACCACACCGGTCGACGAGGACACCACCCTCATCGACACCACCCGCGGGCCCGCGCCCGCGGGCCCGCGGGTCGCCGCCAAGCGCGCCCGCCGCAAGCGCACCCTCATCATCGCCGGTGCCGCGGGCCTGGCCCTGATCGTGGGCGGCACCGCCACCGCCGCCGTCGTGGCCACCGGCGCCGGCCCCGAAACGGCCACCAGCGCCACCGTGGTCCCCGAGGCCGACCCCGACCCGCTCGTCCCCGCCCAGGGACAGGGCGAGCCGGACGCACAGGCCGCCCAGGGGGCCCGGGACGCCGTCACCGGGGCCACCCAGACCACCAGCGCCCAGGCCTCCGACATCGAGAAGGAGCCCGAACCCGAGCCCGAACCGCAGGGGGGCACCTCCGGAGGCGGCTCCACCGGCGGCGGCGAGCCCACCGGAGAGGGCGGCACCTGCGAGGCCTCCTTCTACGGCGCCGACTTCGCGGGCCGCACCACCGCCAACGGGGAGACCTTCGACCCCAACGCGATGACCGCCGCGCACAAGACCCTGCCCTTCGGCACCATGGTCCAGGTCACCAACCCCGGCAACGGCAAGTCCGTGACCGTGCGCATCAACGACCGCGGACCCTTCATCGCCGGACGCTGCCTGGACCTGTCCACCGCCGCGTTCGACCAGATCATCGGCACCGGGGCCGGTGTCGGCCAGGTGCAGTGGCAGGTCGTCTCCTAGCCCGCCGCACCCCGCCCGGGCGCCCCGCACCCTCCCCGGGGGTGCGGGGCGCCCGGCCGTCACGGCACTCCCGGATCCGCGTGTGACCCCCCGCACGTCCCCACCTCGTGGCACAATCCCCGTCATTCGCACGATCAGCCACCGACACGCGAGGGAGCAGGGGCGTTGTTCCGCACCACCACCGGTTGGGTCGTCTCACCCACCGACCTCGTCGACACCCTCGAATGCGACCACCGCAGCGCCCTGAAGGCCGCCCTGGCCGCCCGGGTCGAGGGCGCACCCGCCCCCGAACCCGTCGACCCCCTCGTCGCCCACCACGGCCACCTGCACGAACAGGCCGAACTCGAACGCCTCACCGCACTGTTCGGCCACGTCGTCCACATCCCCGACCCCCACCCCGACGACACCTCCCTGGCCGAGGCCGCCGCCGCCACCGCCCGCGCCATGGCCGAGGGGGCCCCGGTCATCTACCAGGGCTGCTTCCACCACCCCCTGCCCGCCCGCGGCACCGCCCCCGTCGCCTTCCACGGCCGCGCCGACTTCCTCATCCGCGCCGACCTGGACCCCGCCACCGGCACCACCCGCCCCGAAGCCGACCCGGACGAGCCCTGGACCTACGAACCCTGGGACACCAAGCTCGCGCGCCGCCCCGGCCCCGGCGCCGTCGTCCAGCTCGCCGCCTACGCCCACGCCGTCGCCGTGGCCACCGGCCGCACCCCCCGCCGCATGCACCTGCTCACCGGCGACGGCCACACCCACAGCCTGGACACCACCGACTTCACCCCCATCCTGGGCACCGTCACCGACCGGCTGCTGGCGTCCCTGGCCGCCGACCCCGCCCTGCCCGCCCCCACCTGGGGCGCCCCCCGCCCCTCCTGCGACGGCTGCGGCTACTCCACCTGGTGCTCCTCGGGCCGCACCGCCGCCCGCCACCTCTCCCTGGTCGCGGGCCTGCGCACCGACCAGGCCGCCAAACTCATCGACGCCGGCATCTGCACCATCGACGACCTCGCCCGCGCCGGCGACGACCAGCGCCCCGCCTCCCTGCCCCGCCGCTCCTTCGAACAGCTGCGCGCCCAGGCCTCCCTCCAGGTCCGCCAGGACACCACCCGCACCCCCGACAACCCCCAGGGCACCGTCACCGCCGAGGTGTTCGCCCCCGACGGCCTGGCCTCCCTGCCCGCCCCCAGCCCCGGCGACGTCTTCTTCGACATGGAGGGCTACCCCTACCACTCCCGCGAGGGCGGCCGCGGCCTGGAGTACCTCTTCGGCGCCACCACCGAGGACGAGGACGGCACCGAGACCTTCCACACCTTCTGGGCCCACGACCGCGTCCAGGAGAAGAAGGCACTGGAGGACTTCGTCGACTTCGCCTGCGCCCGCATCGAGGCCGACCCCGGCGCGCACATCTACCACTACGCCTCCTACGAGGTCGACCGCCTCAAACACCTCAGCTCCGAGTTCGCCACCCGCGAGGAGGAGGTCAACCGGCTCCTGCGCGAACACCGCCTGGTGGACCTGTACACCGTGGTCCGCAAGAGCCTGCGCGTGTCCCAGCGCTCCTACTCCATCAAGTACCTCGAACCCCTCTACCTGCCCGACGCCCGCTCCGGCGGCGTCACCACCGCCACCTCCAGCATCGACGCCTACGCCGCCCACCTGGCCGCACTGGAGGCCGGCGACCACGACCGCGCCGCCCAGGTCCTGGCCGACATCGCCGCCTACAACCGCGACGACTGCCACTCCACCGCCCGCCTGCGCGACTGGCTGGAGGAGCACCGCACCCTCCAGGGCATCACCGACCGCCCCCTGGTCCAGCTCGAACTCACCGAGGACGAGGCCGAGCGCGCCCGCAGGCGCGCCGAACGCCTGGCCCGCCAGGCGGCCCTCACCGAACCCCTCCTGGAGCGGGTGCCCGAGGACCCCGCCGAACGCACCGAGGAGGACGCCGCCCGCGCCTCCCTGGCCGCCCTGGTCGGCTACTACCAGCGCGAGAACCTCCCGCCCTGGCGCGAGCACTACCGCCGCACCAACGCCCCCCTCACCGACCTGGAGACCGACACCGACTGCGCCGTCCCCTGGCAGGTCCGCGCGGGGGAGTGGGTCGAACCCACCGGCCGGCAGCGCAAGGCCCGCCGCGAGATCCTCATGCGCCTGGACACCTCCCACCCCCACCCCTTCACCACCGGCCAGGACGTCCACCTGCTCTACCCCGGCGCCCCCGGCCAGCCCGCCCTGGCCGCCACCGCCACGGTCACCGAGGCCCGCCCCGACAGCCTCACCATCGTCGAGACCTGCGACGCCGACGCCCTGCACTTCCGCAACCCCGTCGCCGTCCTGCCCGGCTCCCCGGTCAACCCCGCCCCCAAGGACGGCGCCCTGGAGACCGTCGCCGGCCGGGCGCTCCAGGACCTGCCCGAATGGCCCCGCCACGCCGGACTGGACCTGCTGCGCCGCATCCCCCCGCGCCTGACCCCCGCCGGCCCCCTGCCCGACCCCGCCGACCACGGCGGCGACCTCATCGCCGCCACCATCGCAGCCGTCGACCGCCTGGACCACTCCTACCTCGCCGTCCAGGGCCCGCCCGGAGCCGGCAAGACCTACCTCGCCGGACGCCTCATCACCCACCTGGCCCGCCGGGGCAAGAGCGTGGGCGTGTGCTCCACCAGCCACAAGGCCGTCGAGAACGTCATGTCCGCCGCCCTGCGCGCCGCCGAGGAGGCCGGGGTCGACCTGCCGGCCGCCAAACGCGCCAAGTCCAGGAAGGACGCCGACCCCGACCTGCCCTGGGACCAGCCCACCACCCCCCAGGCGCTGGCCGGGTGGCGCGCCAAGCACACCTCCGAGGGCCGCCCCGTCCTCATCGGCGGCACCGCCTGGGCCATGGCCAACGCCTCCATGGTCGCCGACCCCCTGGACGTCCTCATCATCGACGAGGCCGGGCAGTTCGCCCTGGCCGACACCCTGGCCGTGTCCGCGGCCGCCCGCGACCTGGTCCTGCTCGGAGACCCCCAGCAGCTGCCCCAGGTCGTCCAGGGCACCCACGGCGAGGGCGCCGACGCCTCCGCCCTGCAGCACCTCATGGGCGGCCGCCAGATCATCGACCCCGCCCGCGGCTACTTCCTGGACCAGACCCGGCGCATGCACCCGGCCGTGTGCGCCCCCGTCTCGGACCTGTCCTACCAGGGCCGCCTGCACGCCCACCCCACCACCGCCCTGCGCACCCTGGCCCTGCACGAACCCGGCCTGTACGCCCACGCGGTCGACCACCGCGGCCGCACCACCCACAGCCCCGAGGAGGTCGAGGCCGTCGTCGCCGCGGCCACCGCCCTGGTCGCCGACAAGGCCACCCTGGGCGCCGACGCCCCGCCCCGGCCGCTGACCGGCCACGACATCCTCGTCGTGGCCCCCTACAACCTCCAGGTGCGGGCCCTGCGCCGCGCCCTGGCCCGCGCCGCCGAATCCGACCCCGCCCTGGAGGGCGTCCGCGTCGGCACCGTCGACCGCTTCCAGGGCCAGGAGGCACCCGCCGTCATCTGCTCCATGACCACCTCCGACGCGGCCGAGACCAGCCGCGGCACCGCCTTCGTCCTGGACCGCAACCGCCTCAACGTCGCCCTGTCCCGGGCCCAGCTGATCGCCGTGCTCGTCCACTCCCCGCACCTGGCCGCGACCGCCCCGCGCAGCATCGAGGAGCTGCGCCTGCTGGCGTCCTTCACCCGCCTGACCGGTGCCGCCCGCCCCTGGCCCGACCACCGGTGACGACACACCGGCGCCGGTTTCGGACACCCTCCGGGTGGAGTACGTTTTACAGAGCACGCCCCCGCCACGGCCGGTCCGCGCATCCCCGCGAGGCCGTGCGCCGCGCGTGCGCGACGGCCCACCCCGCCCCGTTCCCGAAAGGCACCCCGGCCCCCGTGTCCGACAGTCCCTCCGCCTCCGGCCGTGGCCGCAACACCCGCCACCCCACCGGAATCCGCGTCGTCGTCCTCGTCCTGGCCCTGATGGCCCTCACCCTGGGGCCGGCCGGATACCTCATGGGCGCCAACGCGGAATCCCACGCCGGGTCGGCCGCCGAATGGTTCACCCTCTCCTTCGGCGCCTTCGTCGGCATCCCCCTGCTGGCCGCCGCCGTGGCCACCGTCGCCGGGGACCGCAGGGCCGCCCTGTGGTCGCTGGTGCTGCTGGCCTGGCCGCTGGTGTTCGTGTCCCTGATCCACTTCACCCCCCTGGGCGGGTAGGCTCCGGGTGTGTCACCCAAGAAACGCAGGAAGCGCAGGCCCGGTCCCGACAACGGATCCCCGCCCCGGCGAGCCCGGGAGACCCCCGGCGGGAACCGGGACGCCGCTCCCGCCGCGGGCAGGATCTCGCGCACCCCGGTGGTCGTCGGCGACCCGCCCGACCGGCGCCTGACCGCCCTGTGGGTGGTCCTGGGCCTGGTCTGGGGCCTGGGCTCCCCGCTGGCGCTGGCCGCGCTGCTGTTCACCACCCTGGACGCCGCCGCCGTCGACCCCGCCGACCCCGGAGCCGCCGCGGAGGCGGTGGACTCCATCGGCACCTCCCTGATCTGGCTGCTGGTCCTGGCCCTGCTCGTGCCCGCGGCCTCAGCCGTCGCCGCCGTGGTCCTGCGCCGCAGGATCGCCGCCATCGGCTTCACCGCCGCCCTGGTGGTCTCCGCGGTCCTGGTGTTCTGGGCGATGCCCCCGGCCGAACTGTGGGACGCCCTGCGCTCCCACCTGGCCGGCTGACCCGCCGGGAGCGGCCCGTGGACACCCCCGAGAACGCCGTGGCCCTGCCCGACGCCGTGCGCACCCGCCTGGCCGCGGGGACGCACAGCGTCCTGGTCGACACCCGGGCCCTGGAACGGGTCCGCGAGCGCTTCGACGACGACCAGGCCCGCGCCCTGGCCCGGTTCCTGGCCAACGCCCAGTCGCCCAACACCCTGCGCGCCTACCGCACCGACTGGAGCGCCTTCACCGCCTGGTGCCTGGCCGAGGAGCGCACGTCCCTGCCGGCCGACGCCGTCGACGTCGCGGTCTACCTGGCCGCCTGCGCCGAGGCCCGCACCCCCGACGGGCGCCTTGCGCTGGCCCCGGCCAGCATCGAGCGCCGGGCCGCGGCCATCGCCGCCGTCCACGGCGCCCACGGCCTGGCCTCGCCCACCCGGGCCGAGGTGGTGCGCCTGACCCTGCGCGGTATCCGCCGCACCCGCCGGGCCCGCCCCCGCCGCAAGGACCCGGTGGTGCTGGCGACCCTGGAGGCGCTGCTGGCCCACCGCCCGCCCGCGGACCACCCCGGCGGCATCACCCGCCGCCGCGACACCGTGCTGCTGCTCACCGGGTTCGCGGGGGCGCTGCGCCGCTCGGAGCTGGCCGGCATCACCTTCGACGACATCACGGTGCGCACCGACCCCGCGGGCGGGGCCACCACCCTGCTGGTGGCACTGGGCGCCACCAAGACCGACCAGGAGGGACGGCGCGGCCACGTCGTGGCGCTGCCCCGGGGCCGCCACCGGCACACCTGCCCGGTGTGCGCGCTGGCCGACTGGGCCGAGCTGCGCGCCCGCCACCTGTCGGGCGGCGCCGAGGCGGTGCGCGCCCTGCTCGCCGGGGCCGCCGCCGAGCCGCCCGCCTCCGTCCACCGCTGCGGACGCCTGACCCCGCAGGACCTGGCACCGCTGGCCGACGGAACGGCCCGCCCGCTGCTGGTCCCGGTCTCGCGCCACGGCGCCCTGGGGCCCCGGGCCATGACGGGGCAGTCGGTGGGGGAGGTGGTCAAAAAGTACGCCGCCCGCGCCGGACTGGACCCCGAGGCGTTCGGCGGGCACTCCCTGCGCGCCGGATTCGCCACCCAGGCCGCACTGGGCGGGGCCGCCGACCGTGAGATCATGCGGCAGGGGCGGTGGACCAACCCGCGCACGGTGCACGACTACATCCGCAGCGCGGACCCGCTGGACGACAACGCCGTCACCCGCCTGGGGCTGTGAGGCGGCGCCGCGTGGGGGCCTCGTCTCGAATCTTCAACAAACCCACCAGTGAGGACGGAAAACCGCACTTAACGTGCGATCCTTCACTCACGACGCATTAGGTTGGTTGCGTGAGAAAGGGGACGGGCCCATGGTCGACGAATTCCGCGCGGCATTCCAACAACTGATCGACGCATCGGTGTCCGCCGACCCCCGCCAGTTCCCGCCGGCGGTCCACCAGGTCCTCGTCCTGGCCCCCCGCATCCCCGCCTCCGAACGCGAACTCGCCCTGGAGGCGCTGGCCCCCCTCCTCACCGGCGACCACGCCGCCCCCGGCATCACCGCCGACCTGTGCGTGGTGGCCGGAGCCCTCGTCGAGGTCGGCACCGACCCCGGCCCCGCCGGACCCGAGGTCCTGCGCCGCCTGCGCGCCATCGGCCGCGGCGCCATCGTCTTCGTCCGCGCCTGGCAGCGCACCGGCGGCGGCGACCCGCCCGACCCCGACTCCGTCACCGCAGCCGACGAGAACCGCGTCGCCACCGACCTGGGCGCCGACGCCCCCGGCGCCACCATGTGCTGGTGGACCGTCGCCCGCCACGCCCTGGCCGCCAAGACCATGCTCTCCCGCTCCACCGTCCGCTCCCACGTGCGCCGCGACGCCACCCTGCACGCCGAACTCGTCGCCGTCGCCAACCAGCTCGGCGACCACCTGCCCGACCTCCAGGAGGTCCGGGCCCTGCTGCGCATGGCCGAGGCCGGCTCCGCGGTGGTCCTGGACCGCGCCTCCGGCCGCGCCTTCCGCGTCCTGTTCGACGGCATCGGCGACAACTTCCAGCTCCACACCCTGCTCGCCGACGCACTCGTGGGCCCCTCCGGCCAGGGACTGGCCGGGGACCCCCCGGACCCGCGCTGGGTGCGCGCCTTCCGCGACGCCGACCCCGACCCGGCCGCCCGCACCGTCCGCGGCTGGTGGAACCTGGTCGCCCACGACGGCACCTGGGTGTGGAACGAGGGGGTCCCCGCCGAGATCCCCACCCTGGAGGGCGAACACGTCCTGGTCCTGGACGAGCAGCCCTACCCCCGCTCCTGGAACGCCCGCCGCCGCCACCCCATGGTCACCGGCTGGCTGGAGGTCGAGGTCGAGCTGTCCCCCGAGGAGGCCGGCCTGTGGTGGAAGCGGGTCGCCCCCGCCGAACCGGCCATCCCCGACCCCACCGAGGACGCCACCCCCATCCCCGAACCGGTCCTGGCGGAGGAGGCCACCGGCGCCGACCGCGTCCGCGGCTTCCTGGCCCCCGAACCCGAACCCGCGCCCCGGGAGCAGCGGCCCGAGCCCCAGGCGCCCCCCGCGCCGGAGCCGGACCCCGCACCCCCGGCGGCCGCACCCCGACCCCAGCGGCCCGGCCCGCCCGCCGAACCCTCCGGCACCGGCCTGCCGCCGCTGCCGCCGGGAGTCTCCAACAGCTCCGCCTGGGGCCCCACCTGGCGCTGAACCGGACACGTTCGTGGGCCCGCACCCGGGTGCGGGCCCACGAACGTGCGGGGGAGGGGCCGGTCAGGCCCGGTGCCGGGGAACGTGCTGGGGCTCGGGGACGGACTCCGCACGCGTCCGCGCCTGCGGCTCGTCCTCCTCGTACAGGCCCTCGAAGTACTCCTCCTCGGTGACCTCGCGGTCCTCCTCGCGGCGCCGCCAGCGCCCGCCCACGAACACCGCGGCCGCCAGTACCAGCGCCACCGGAACGAACACGCCCAGCGGCAGCAGCTCCAGCGCACCCGCCAGACCCGGCACGTCCGGCAGCCGCTCCAGCAGGTTGCCGCGCAGCAGCGCCACCGCCGTCACGGAGCCCAGCGCCAGGGCCACCGACAGCGGCAGCATCGGGGTCAGCCGCGGGGGGACGGCCATCAGCGCCACGATGACCCCGACGCCCACCAGCCCGGCCAGGACCAGCGGGCCGGTGCCCTCCAGGACACCGCGCTCCGCGGCGTGCAGGGTGCGCAGGTGGGAGAACGCCCAGCCGCAGGCCAGCAGCAGCACGGGGGCAAGGATCAGACCGGACAGGAAGCCGACGAAATGTCGCACGGGGGTGCTCCTCTCAGGGGTTGCGCGACACCTTAGCGACAAAACAGGTGGCAGCCCACAAAACCCCACCGAATGCACATCCGAAACCGGGCCGCCCGGTCGCCGGACACGCGGCGGGCGCCGCACCCCCTCCGGCGGGGGAGTGCGGCGCCCGCGACGGCGACCGGTCCGGAGACCCCTCAGGGGGCGCCGGGGTCCCGGCGCAGCCCGTCCGCTCCGGCATGCCCGTCCAGGGACAGGACCCGGTCCGAGGTCGGGCCGCCGAACCGGCGCCGCACCTCATAGGCCGCCAGCGCCACCACGACCGCCCCCAGGGACGCCAGCAGCGCCGGACGCTGCTCGGGGATGACCAGCATCGCCACGCCGATCACCACCAGTCCGACCAGCGCCGCCCACGTCAGGTAGGGGAACGCCCAGATCGCGAACCCCAGCCGCTCCGGCTCGCGCGTGCGCACCCGCCGCCCCACCACCAGCTGGGAGGCGCAGATCGTCAGGAACAGCACCAGCAGGATCGCGCCGATGGAGGCCACCAGGAACGGGAACACGTGCCCGGGGAACAGGTACTCGGCCACCGCGGCCACGTACCCGACCACCGTGCCCAGGAGGATCGCCCGCACCGGCACACCGCGCCGGCTGGTCCCGCGCAGCACGTGCGGGGCGTCCCCCTGGCGGGTGAGGGTGAACAGCATCCGCGAGGAGGTGTACATCGCGGCGTTGAGCACGCTCAGCACCGCGATGAAGACCACGATCTCCATGATCAGGGCCGCACCGGGGATCCCCACGTGCTCCATGACCGCCACGAACGGGCTGACCCCCGGCTCCACGGTGTTCCAGGGCAGGACCAGCACCACGACCACGATCGAGGCCACGTAGAACAGGCCGATGCGCCACAGCACGTTGGTGACCGCCGAGGCCACCCCCCGCTCGGGCTCGGCGCTCTCACCGGCGGCGACGGTGATGATCTCCACCCCGCCGAAGGCGAACAGCACCACCACGGTGGCGGCCAGCACGGCCGTCCACCCCTGCGGCGCGAACCCGCCGTGCTGCCACAGGTTGGCGATCGAGTCCGCGCCCGCGCCCTGCCACAGGCCCAGCGCCCAGGCGCCGCCGATGAACAGGAACGCCACGATGGTGGCGACCTTGACCAGGGAGAAGAACGACTCGGTCTCGGCGAAGACCCGCACCGAGACCAGGTTGGCCGCCGTCATCGACAGCAGCACGGCCAGGGCCAGGACCCAGGCCGGGACCCCGGGGATCCACCCCGACAGGATGGTGGCCCCGGCCACGGACTCCGCGGCCACCAGGACCGCGTACATCCACCAGTAGACCCAGCCGATGGTGAAGCCCGCACGCGGGCCGAAGGCCAGGCGCGCGTAGTCGGAGAAGGAACCGCCGGCCGGCACGGAGACGACCATCTCGCCCAGGGCGCGCAGGGTCAGGAAGACCAGGGCCCCGGCGATGGCGTAGGAGACCACGGCGGCGGGACCGGCCGTCTGGATGACCGCTCCCGAGCCGATGAAGAGGCCCGCCCCGACCGAACCGCCGATGGCGATGAGCGCCATGTGGCGGCGCCGCAGGGTGTGGGCCAGTCCGGTGGTGGTGGACTGTTCTGGGGTGCTCGCCGCGGGGTTGGGCGGCGTTGTACTGCTCGTCACCCCACCAACACTAGGAGCACGCCGTCACCCCGCCGGGCACCGGCCCCACCGAAAACAGCCCATCAACCCATCAATATGGGACAGATCACAGCAAAACCTGAGCAACCCTCATGAGCATGACCGCCACCACACACAACGGCGACCCGCACCACCACGAACCGTGACGGCCGCCACCCTGCCGGTCCGTACCGGACCACGCCACCCGCCGCCCCCGTGCCCGGACGGCGGCCGCCATCCCCACCACGGGGGAGGCACACCCCCCGCCCCCTGTGCCACGATCACCCTGTGCGCCACCTCATCCGACCGCTCGCCACCGCGGCACGCCCCTTCACCAGCGCCCACACCTACCGGCGCTGGGCCTACCTCATCATCGGCGGCGCCCTGCTCACCCCCTACGCCGTGGCCGGCCTCGTCCTGGCAGGCCTCATCACCCAGGGCGGCACCCAGAACCAGCCCAGCCCCGCCTCCTGGGCCCTGGGCCTGCTCATCACCCTCGCCGCGCTGGCCGCCACCGCCCGCATCCCCGGCGTCGCCACCGCCCAGCACCAACTCGCCCGCGCCCTCCTGCGCGGCCCCCTGGACCGGCTCCCCGACACACCCCCCGCACCCGGCGCCCGCGCCGCCCTGTGGCTGTGCCTGCACACCTTCACCGGCCTGGCCGTCAGCCTGGCCACCATGGTCGGCCTCACCGAATCCGCGCTCCTGGCCATCGCCCCCCTGTCCGCGGAAGCCCACACCGTCTCCCAGGGCCCCCTCACCCTCCTGGGACACGGACCCCTCACCCCCGCCCAACGCCTGGCCGGCCCCCTCCTGGGCCTGGCCCTGCTCCTGGCCCTCATCGCCGCCGTCGCCCTCACCGGCCACCTCCTGGCCCTGCTCGCCCCCCGCCTGCTCGGCCCCTCACCCGCCCGCCTGCTCGCCGACGCCCAGGCCCGCGCCCGCGCCCTGGCCGAACGCAACCGCCTGGCCCGAGAACTCCACGACTCCCTCGGCCACGCCCTGTCCGTCGTCACCCTCCAGGCCGCCACCGCCGCCCGCCTCATCGACACCGACCCCGACTTCGCCCGCCAGGCCCTCACCCACATCGCCGACCAGGCCCGCACCGCCACCGCCGACCTCGACCACGCCCTGGGCATCCTGCGCGAGGACACCCCCGCCCCCACCGCGCCGCCCCCCGACCTCACCCACCTCACCCACCTGGCCGACACCGCCTCCCACACCGGCACACCCCTGCACCTGACCCTGACCGGCGACCCCCGCACCGTCCCCGCCCTGCTCTCCCGCGAGACCTACCGCATCGCCCAACAGGCCCTCACCAACGCCCTCACCCACGCACCCGGCCACCCCCTCGAGCTCACCCTGCACATCACCCCCCACCACCTCCACCTCACCGCCACCAACCCCCTCCCTCCCCGCCGCCCCCTCACCCGCCGCCGCACCGGCGGCCGCGGCATCACCGGCATGCAGGAACGCGCCCACCTGCTCGGCGGCACCCTCACCGCCGGACCCACCCCCGCCACCGAACCCACTCACTGGACCCTCGACCTCACCCTGAACTGGAAAGACACCGACACCCCATGATCCGGATCGCCCTCGTCGACGACGAAGCCCTCATCCGCGCCGGACTGGCCGCCCTCATCGCCGCCGAACCCGACATGGAGGTCGCCGGCCAGACCGACGACGGCGCCGGCGTCCCCGACCTGGTGGCCCGCACCACCCCCGACCTCGTCCTCATGGACGTGCGCATGCCCCGCCTGGACGGCATCCAGGCCACCCGCACCCTCACCGCCCGCCCCCACCCGCCCCGCGTCCTGGTCCTGACCACCTTCGACAACGACGCCCACGTCTGGGACGCCCTGCGCGCCGGAGCCACCGGCTTCCTCCTCAAGCGCACCCCGCCCGAGGACATCCTCGCCGCCATCCGCATCGCCCACCGCGGAGACACCCTGCTCTTCCCCACCGCACTGCGCGCCCTGGCCGCCACCCGCCCCGCACAGCCCACCCCCGCCGCCCGCGCCGTCGCCACCCTCACCCCCCGCGAATCCCAGACCCTCACCCTCATCGCCCAAGGCCTCACCAACACCGAGATCGCCCACCACCTGCACCTGGGCACCGAGACCGTCAAGACCCACGTCTCCAACATCCTCACCAAACTCGGCGCCCGCGACCGCACCCAGGCCGTCATCGCCGCCTACGACGCCGGCCTCGTCCAGGCCCGCCGCTGACCCCACCGCACACCGCACCCGACAGGAGGGCCGGGGGAGCGGGGCGAAACCCCACGAACCCACCCCGCCGCCACCCCCGGCACCGCGACACGCCCACCACGGCCCGAACAAGAAGTGAAGACGCTGCTACTTTCGGCAATCACACTTCGTCGCACCACCGGGAGCAGCACCGTGCCGACCATCGACCTGGACCACATCAGCACCCTCTACCGCACCCACCGCGACGACCTCGCCCGCGCCCGCGCCCACATCGGCACCCTCACCACCGACCTCCCTCCCAACCCCGCCCCCGACGACATCGAAGCCGAGATCACCTACCTCCTCATCCGCCACCACACCCCCGACCACATCGTCCGCATCGGCACCGCCCACAGCACCGCCACCGCCTGGACCCTCACCGCCCTCCACCACAACGGCACCGGCCACCTGCACACCTTCGACACCCACGACCCCCACCCCCACCACCTCCCACCCGGCATGGACCCCCAACGCTGGCACCACACCAAAGGCGACGTCCGCGCCAAACTCACCCACCTGCCCCACCACACCGACCTGCTCGTCCTCGACAGCCCCCACGGCGGCTGGTTCGCCCGCTGGTACCTGCACCACCTCCTGCCCACCCTCACCCCCCAGACCCCCATCGCCGTCCACGGCGTCTTCCGCCACCCCCACACCCCGCCCTTCACCGAAGGCGCCCTCGTCCTGTCCTGGCTCGCCCACAACACCACCGGCTACTTCACCGCCTCCGCCGCCCGCGCCCCCCACACCCACCGCGCCCTCACCGACCTCAAGACCGACCTCGGCCTCCACCCGCCCCTGCACCCCACCCGCACCGACCCCGCGATCTTCTTCCACCTGCCCACCCGCCCCCACCCCGCGTCCCCCGCCACCACCCGGCCCCGCGCCCACGCCACCACCTGACCCCGGACACGCGAAACGGGGGGCGGCCCCAGGCCACCCCCCGCACACACCCCGCGGATCACACCCCGTCGGACTCCGGAACCGGCTCCGGATCCGACTCCAGCGAACGCCCCCCACGCTCGGCCGCGCTCTCACGCACCCACACCACGTCCGCCGCATCCGAGACGATCCGCGTGAAGTCCACCGGCTGGTCCAGGCTCACCATGTGCCCCGCCCGCGGCACGTTCAACAGCCGACCCTCCGCACACGCGTCGAAGAACTGCCGCTCATGGATCCGGAAATGGTCCCGGGCCCCGTTCACCAGCCACACCGGCCCCGGATACCGCCCCAGCGCCGCCAGCGCGTCCATCTCCGACACGGCGTCGATCACCGCCGTGGCCGCCTCCACCGCCAACCCGCCGTCCAGCACCGCCTCGGCCGCCGTGTCCCGCAGCGTCAACCGGTGGAAACGCTCGTTCAACGTCGCACCCTTGTCCGGCAGCCGGTCCATCAGCACCGCCGGAATCCGGTACACCTGCGCCAACGTCTGCACGGGCTTGGCCGTGCAGCTCGCCGCCACCAGCCCCGCCACCTTCCCCGGCGCCGCCGCGGCCGTCGCGATCGACACGAACCCGCCCAGGCTCAAGCCCACCACCAGGGCCCGACCGCCCACACCGTCGATCGCGTCCACCACCGCGTCCACCGCACGCCCCAGCGAGAAATCCTCACCCCGGCGCGACCCGTGCCCCGGCAGATCCGGCGTCACCACCCGCCGCCCCTGCTCGGTCAGCAGATCCACCTGCGGGCGCCACATACTCCCCGACACCCGCAGGCCGTGCACCAGAACGATCGGAACACCCACCGGAACGCCCACGCACCCCACCCCTCACACCTGGTAGCGCACCGTCACCGGCGCATGATCGGACCAACGCCCCGCACGATACGGGATACCCGCTCCACACGCCGATCCCAACTCCGGAGGGGCCACATGGTACCCAATCCGCCAGCCGATCAAGCCATATGACCGTACGATGCCGGAGGTGAGCCGACAGCTCCACACCCTGAGTGCCATCCGCCCACCGGTATCGACCGACGAGACCACATCGATCAGCCGTCAACGTGCCGCGAACGGCGACGGATGGAAGCTCGCCCCGGACCCGGAAACGGTCAAGGTGCTCGCCCGGATCATCCGTGACGTGCTCGACGGACGATCACTGACCGCCGCGGCAATGGCACTGAACAACGCCGGTACACCGGTCCCGCGCGGCCACCAAGCGATCAAGGCGGGGCGTGAACCGGGCGGCGTCCGCGCCGACTGGCTGGATGCGTACACCACGGACAGGTTCTTGAAGCACCTCGGCCCCATGCCGATGACCGAGATCGTCACGCACAAGGGCTACGACCCGACACCCGGACTCGGCAAGGTGGAGAACGAACTGCGCGCGCTGTACGCCGACAAGGGCACACGCCGTTCGCGTACAGGCCGAAAGATCTGGCAGGAGGAGATCGACGCGCTGGAGCGCCGCGCCGAGGCCCTCGAGGCAGCACCCCGCATCGAGGCCCGCACCGAGGCCATCGGGACCGGCGAGACGTACGCGATGTTCCGGGAGCGCCACGACGTGACCGGCCGCCGCCGGCTGCTCCGCGACTCCGGGGCCCGAGTGGCCGTGACCAAGGGGCGCTCGGGCGGAGGGGCCGAGCGGCTCAAAGGCCCGGACGAGAAGCGACTTGCGTTCACCGTGGACGCACACACCGCACCCGAAGCCGCGGAATCCGAGGGGAAGGAGCCGGACGAGCCGTGAACGCGCGGCCCGCCCGAGCATCGACGGGTCGCGGTCACCAGCCCTGCGTGAGCGCCCCCGCGCCCTGTGCGGACGCGGGGGCACCGGCACGTACCGGCTCGGACAGGAAGGCCCTACATGCCGAAAACAACCGTCACAGGCGCGTGATCCGACCACCGTTCCGCGTGCGACGCCGCACGCTCGACATGCGCCTTGACCGCGCGGTTCGCGATACCCGGCGTTGCACATACCAGGTCGATGCGCCAACCGGTGTCGTTGTCGAAGGCGCGCCCGCGGTAGGACCACCACGAGTACGGGCCCTCCCGGTCCGGGAACAGCCCCCGCACCACGTCCACGTACCCCGCCTCACCGAAGACCCGGTCCATCCACGCCCGCTCCTCGGGCAGGAACCCCGCCTTCTTCACATTCTGGCGCCAGTTCTTCAGATCCGCCTCCCGGTGCGCGATGTTCCAGTCCCCGCACACCACCAGCTCCCGGCCCTGCGCCTCCACCTCCGCACGCCGCCGCACCAGGTAGGGCAGGAACGCCTTCATGAACCGCTCCTTCTCGTCCTGGCGCTCGGTCCCCACCTCGCCCGAGGGCAGGTACAGGCTCGCCACCGACACCCGCCCGAAGTCCGCCTCCAGGTACCGGCCCGACTCCTCGAACTCCGCCTCGCCGAACCCCACCCGCACCGCGTCGGGCTCCACCCGCGAGTACACCGCCACCCCGGCCCGGCCCCTGGCCGCGGCCGGCGCCAGCACCACATGCCACCCCGGGGGAGAGACCACCGACGCCGGCAGCTGCGCCGCCTCCGCCCGCACCTCCTGGAGGCACACCACATCGGCCGCCGAAGCCGACAACCAGTCCACGAACCCCGGCTCCTTCTTCGCCGCGGCCCGCAACCCGTTCACGTTCACCGTCGAGATCACCATCGTCTGCTGCACACCCCCAGCCTAACCAGCGCCACCCCCCGCCTCACCGCGATCACCCCCGGCCACCAACCGCCGCACCACCCCGTACGTCCGGTTCGAGGACGCCGCATCCCGCGTCGCCCGCGCCGTCACCTCGATGTACGCCTGCGACGACGCCACCGACGCATGCCCCAGCAGGTGCATGATCTCGGTGACCGAAGCCCCGTCCTCGGCCAACCGCGTCGCGAACGTATGCCGCAGCGCGTGCACCAGAGACCCCCGCGCCACCCGGTCGTGCACCCCCGCATGCCGGTAGCACTGCCGCACCAGATACTGCAGCCCGCCCCGGCGCAACCCCTCGCCCCGGTTGTCCACCAGCAGCGGATCCGACCCCGCCACCGCCCCGAACCGAGCCCGCCGCGTCGCCAGGTACGCCTCCAGCAACACCTCCAACGGCCGCTCGATCGGCAGCACCCGCTCACCACCCCCCTTGCCGACCACCCGCACCCGCATCTCACCCGACCGGCCCGACACCGAATCCACCCGCAACGCCAGCATCTCCGCCGACCGCATCCCCGTCAGCAGCGCCAGCGCCAGCACCGCCAGGTCCCGCTCCGGCCACGGGTCCCGCGCCCTGCGCGCCCCCCGCGCCAACGCCTCCAGCAGCCGCTCCGGGGTGTCCTCGCCCCGCAGCGGCTTGGGCCCCGAGGGCCGCACCCGCGGCCGCGGCACCGCCGACATCGGATTCCCCGGCACCACCCGCTCGGACACCCAGAACCCGAAGAACCCGTTCCACGTCGACCACGCCCGCAGCACGCTCGACGCCGCCCGCGACGCCGCGAACTCAGCGAAGGCCCCCCGCAGCGTCGGCACGTCCAGATCCGCCCACCGCAGCTCCGAGGCCTCCACCCCCCGCTCCCGGGCCGCACACCCCAGCACACCCAGCAGATCCCGCCGATAGGCCGCCACCGTGTGCTCCGACGGCTTGGCCGCCCGCCGCGCCACCAGATACTCCTCCACCGCATCCACCAGACGCTCGCTCATGCCCACAGCATCCCCGATCCCGGCCCCCGCCGCCCACACAGCACGGCCCACGGGCGGAACACGTGTTCCCCGGACGCGGAGAAGGGCCCCCGCGGCACCGCCGCGAAAGCCCTCCGCCCGCCCCCGCGGGCGGGCCCTCACCCCCCGTCACTCCGTCTCCAGGCCGGCCAGGCGACGGCGCGCCGGCGCCTGGCCTCATAACGCTCCCTGCGGGCGGCGGCCCGCACCATCGCCTGCCGCTCCGCCCTGCACACCCGGTCGTTGCACCCCGAGCAGCAGGTACGGACCAGCAGCATCACACCCGGGTCCTCCCACCGGCACCGCGTCCCCGGGTCCTCCGGAGAAGGCCGCTCAGGCAGGTCGCACGGGCCGAACCGGTGATCGTGGACCGCCCCGGGCCGGTGCTCGGCACGGCGCACCCACAGGGGCTTGGTGCCGTCCGTACGGGACATCTCGTTCCTTCCGGAACCCGCCGCCCGCAGCCCGGACCCTCCGGCCGGGCGGCCGGATCCTGCACCTCACACCCACCACCTCCCGCGTACACGCATGGATCCCGGACGGTACCCCCGCCTCCCGCCGCGGACAAGGCCGGATCCGGCACAGGGAGCCCGCACACCACGGCGGGCCCGGAGCCCCCGCAGTCGAATGCGACAAAAAACCCATGACTCACACACCGGGCACTGCCAGACTCCTGCCATGGCAAAGATCCACGACTCCATCGACGACCGCATGGCCCGCTTCCTCCTCGGCCAGCCCGTCTTCTTCGTCGGCACCGCACCCCTGGCCCACGACGGCCACGTCAACGTCTCACCCAAAGGCATGGACGGCACCCTCGCCGTCCTGGACCCCCACCGCGTCGCCTACCTCGACTACACCGGCTCCGGCATCGAGACCATCTCCCACCTGCGCGAGAACGGCCGCATCGTCCTGATGTTCTGCGCCTTCACCGGACCGCCCAACATCGTCCGCCTCCACGGCACCGGACACGCCGTCACCCCCGCCGACCCCGACTTCCCCACCCTGCGCGCCCACTTCCCCAAAGAACGCACCCTCGGCCAACGCGCCGTCATCGTCGTCGACGTCCACCGCATCTCCGACTCCTGCGGCTTCTCCGTCCCCCTCATGGACCTGCGCGCCGACCGCGACATCCTCGACCGCGACCACCTGCGCCGCGACCCCGACTACTTCACCGACTACCACCGCGACCGCAACGCCACCGGCATCGACGGCCTCCCCGGCCTGACCACCTGACCCCCGCACACCACAACGGGCGCGAACCCCCCGGTCCGCGCCCGCCACACCGGGGGAGGGGGTCTACACCCCCACCACCCCCCGCGCACCCCGCGCGATCTGCACATCCTCACGCGTGGGCACCACCAGCGTCCGCACCGACGCCCCAGCACCCGAGACCTCCGCCTCCCCGGACACCCCCTCATTGGCAGCCCGGTCCACCACCACCCCCAGAAAACCCAGCCCCTCCGCCACCGCCCACCGCACCGGCGCCGACCGCTCACCCACACCCGCCGTGAACACCAGCACGTCCAACCCGCCCAACGCCGCCGCCATCGCCGCCACCGACGCCCGCAACCGGTGCACGTACACCCCGAACGCCAACACCGACGACGCCTCGCCCCGACCGACCCCCGCCACCACCTCCCGCATGTCCGCGGTCCCCGCCAGACCCCTCAGACCCCCGCCCCGCTCCAGCCCCTCCGCCACCTCATCCGCACCCAGACCGCACTCACGCTGCAACCACAGCACCAACCCCGGATCCACATCGCCCGAACGCGTCGCCATCACCAGCCCCTCCAGCGGCGTGAACCCCATCGTCGTGTCCACACACCGCCCGTCCAGCACCGCCGCCAGCGACGCACCCGCACCCAGATGCGCCGTCACGACCCGACGCCCGCCCGTCCGCTCGGCCGCCACCCCCGACACGTACTCGTGCGACAGCCCGTGGAACCCGTACCGCCGCACCCCGAACCGCTCCCGCCACTCCGACGGCACCGCGTACGTGAACGCCTCCGGACCCAGCGACGCATGGAACGACGTGTCGAAACACGCCACCTGCTCCACCTCCGGCAGAACCTCCGAGATCGCCTCGATCCCCGCCAGCGCCTTGGGCTGGTGCAGCGGCGCCAGCGGTGTCAGCGCCCCCAGACGATCCACCACCCCCGCGTCCAACCGCACCGGCGCCGCGAACTCCCGCCCCCCGTGCACCACCCGGTGCCCCACGACACCGGGGGAGGGGAGCCCCTCCAGGAAACGCCGCACCGCCACCGGATCCCACCCGCCGGCCACCAGCTCGATCGTCTCCGACCCCAGCACCGAATCATCGGAGTCCAGCAGGCTCAGCTTCAGCGTCGAGGACCCCGCGTTGACCACCAGCACACGCATCAGTACGGCCACACCCAATCCCTGATGTCCGCCGGGTCCTCGCCGTGCTCACGCGTGTAGAGCCGGTGCCGCAACCGCTCGTCCACCATCCGCTGCCGGATGTGCGCCGCCCGCTCGCCCAGCCCCGGAACCCGGTCGATCACATCGATCACCAGGTGGAACCGGTCCAGGTCGTTGAGCATCACCATGTCGAACGGCGTCGTCGTCGTACCCTCCTCCTTGTACCCCCGCACGTGCAGGTTCGGATGGTTGCGACGCCGGTACGCCAACCGGTGCACCAGCCACGGATACCCGTGGAACGCGAAGATCACCGGCTTGTCCGACGTGAACAGCGCCTCGTACTCCGCGTCCGGCATCCCGTGCGGATGCTCACTCGCCGGCTGCAACCGCATCAGATCCACCACGTTCACCACCCGCACCCGCAGCTCCGGGAACAGCCGCCTCAGCAGATCCGCCGCCGCCAGCGTCTCCAGCGTCGGCACATCACCCGCGCACGCCAGCACCACGTCCGGATCACCGCCCCCGTCCGTGCTCGCCCACTCCCAGATCCCGATCCCGCGCGTGCAGTGCAGGACGGCCTCCTCCACCGACAGGTAGTTCAGCGCGGCCTGCTTGCCCGCCACCACCACGTTCACGTAGTCCCTGGAGCGCAGGCAGTGGTCGGCCACCGACAGCAGCGTGTTCGCGTCCGGCGGCAGGTACACCCGCACCACCGACGACGGCTTGTTCAGCACCACGTCCAGGAACCCCGGATCCTGGTGCGTGAACCCGTTGTGGTCCTGACGCCACACGTGCGACGTCAACAGGTAGTTCAACGACGAGATCGGCCGCCGCCACGCCAGCTCCTGCGTCACCTTCAGCCACTTCGCGTGCTGGTTGAACATCGCGTCCACGATGTGCACGAACGCCTCATAACAGCTGAACAGCCCGTGCCGCCCCGTCAGCAGGTAACCCTCCAGCCACCCCTGGCACAGGTGCTCGCTCAGCACCTCCATCACCCGCCCCTGCCGGGCCAGGTGCTCGTCCACGGGGAGGAGCTGAGCCCCCCACACCTTGTCGGTGGTCTCGTACACCGCCGACAACCGGTTCGACGCCGTCTCATCGGGGCCCACCAACCGGAAGTTGTCCGGATTGCGGCGGATCACGTCGCGCAGGAAGTGCCCCAGCACCCGGGTCGCCTCACCGATATGGGTGCCGTGCCCCTCGAACACCACCCCGTACTCCCGGAAGTCCGGCAACCGCAGATCCTTCAGCAGCAGACCCCCGTTGGCGTGCGGATTGGCGCTCATCCGCCGCGCCCCCTCCGGCGGCAGCTCCAGCAGCTCCGCCACCGGGGCGCCGTCCTCGTCGAACAGCTCCCCGGGCCGGTACGACAGCATCCACTCCTGGAGCATCCGCCGGTGCTCTGCGTTGGAGCGCACCTGCGCCAGCGGCACCTGGTGGGACCGCCAGGTGTTCTCCACCGGAAGCCCGTCCACCTCCCTGGGCCCCGTCCACCCCTTGGGGGAGCGCAGGATGATCATCGGCCACACCGGGCTCCGCTCCAGCCCCGACGTCCGCGCCACCCGCTGGATGTCGGCGATCATGTCCAGCGCCTCGTCCAGGGCCTCGGCCATCCGCCCGTGCATGTACTCCGGGTCGTCGCCGCTCACCATGATCGGGCGGTAGCCGTGCCCCTCGAACCGCTTGACCAGCTCGTCCTCGGGGATGCGCGCCATCACCGTCGGGCTCGCGATCTTGTAGCCGTTCAGGTGCAGGATCGGCAGCACGGCGCCGTCGTGCACGGGGTCCAGGAACTTGTTGGAGTCCCAGCTGCCCGCCAGCGGCCCGGTCTCCGCCTCGCCGTCGCCGACGATGCACGAGACCACCAGGTCCGGGTTGTCGAACGCCGCTCCGAAGGCGTGCGCGAGCGCGTAGCCCAGCTCGCCGCCCTCGTGGATCGACCCGGGGGTCTCCGGGGCCACGTGGCTGGGGACGCCGCCGGGGAAGGAGAACCGGCGGAACAGCCGCTTCATGCCCGGCCCGTCCCGGCTGACGTCCCGGTAGACCTCGCTGTAGCCGCCCTCCAGCCAGGCGTTGGCGACGGCGGCGGGGCCGCCGTGGCCGGGGCCCATGATGTAGATCATGTCGAGGTCGCGGGCCTTGATGACCCGGTTCAGGTGTGCGTAGCAGAAGTTGAGGCCGGGGGTGGTGCCCCAGTGCCCCAGGAGGCGGGGCTTGATGTGCTCGGGGCGCAGCTCCTCGCGGAGGAGGGGGTTGTCGAGGAGGTAGATCTGGCCCACAGAGAGGTAGTTGGCGGCGCGCCAGTAGGCGTCGATGCGTTGGATTTCGTCCTGGCCGAGTCCCATGCGTCTTCTCCCTGGATGGTGTGGTCGGGGGAGTGCGGGATCGGCGGCCTCCGCGGTCGGGGGGAGGGGCACGTCGATCAGGGCCACGGTAACCGCCGGGGATCGCCGAACTCCAGACGCCGAGCCGGGCCGGTGTCCTTCGGGGGAGGGCGGGAGAGGAGGACCTGAAACGGTCAGACTTCTCATTAACGGCTATACGGCGACCTGGCCCCCAAAGACACGCAAATGATGCATAAAGCATGTTATGCATCAAAACTTCAGGGATCCGGGAGGTGGTCCGCCCGGGGCGGGGAGGGGGCTCGGTCCGGGCACCGGGTGCCCGGACCGCGGGCGCGGCGTCCTCGTCGGAATGGGCGGGGGTGGGCGGCGGTGGACGGGATGCCGCGGCGGCCGGGCGGGCGGGACGCCGTTCCGGTGTCCGTTTCTGTGCACGTGACCCCGCGGAGCCGGTGGTCACCCGCGGTCACCGCCTGGATTTCGGCGGACGTCCGGGCGGCGGCGGGCCGCCGGACGCTCTGCCGCGGCCCGTCGGCGCTCTGCCGCCCGCGGGCCTCCGGGACGACTGAAGTCCCAGGAAGCCCGGGTCCCAGGAGGTCCGGACGCGCGCGGGAACGCCTGGGGCACGGGCGTTCCCGCCCCTCTCGGGCTGTTGCCACGCACCGCCGATAATGCACATTATGTCAAGTAAACCGTGGGAGCCCCTTCCCTGAGGGCGATTTCGTTCCCGGGGCAAGTGGAGGACGGTTTCCGACCTCCACTCTTCCTAGAGTGAGGGCCACGGACACGGCACCACCTCCGAGGAGCACCATGGGCACCCCCACCACCTGGCAGGACATGGCCGCGCGACGCCTGTGGCGGCACGGCCTCGCCGCCCCCGACGACAGCGCGGCCGACGTCGTCTCGGCCATGTGCGGCGCGCACGCCCAGGTGATGTCGGCGGCGGAGCTCTCCGTGGGCCTGCGCCTGAAGGACGCGGACCGCACGCACGTGCGGTCCGCCCTGTGGGAGACGCACGAGCTCGTCAAGACCTTCGGGCCGCGCGGGACCGTGCACCTGCTGCCCGCCCGCGAACTCCCCCTGTGGACCGCCGCGCTGACCGCCGCGGAGGGTGCGGGGAACCCCCGGGGCGGGAACCGGTTCCTGCTCACACCGGAACAGACCGAGGAGCTGGTGCGCGCCGTCACCGAGGTCCTCGCCGACCGGGAGCTGACCGTCGACGAGCTCACCGAGGCGCTGGCCGCCCACGCGGGGCCCTGGGCGGCCGACCGGGTGATGGACGCCTTCCAGGACAGGTGGCCGCGCTGGCGGGCCGCGACGCAGACCCTGGCCAACCGGGGCGCCCTGTGCTTCGGGCCCGTGCGCGGGCGCAGGGTGACCTACACGAGTCCGCGCCGCCTGCTGCCGGGCTTCGCCCCCGCCGACACCGACGCGGCCCTGGAGCACGTGGTGCTCTCCTACCTGCGTGCCTACGGTCCGGCGACCCCGCAGCACTTCGCGCAGTGGATGGCGGCTCCCAGGCGGTGGGCGACGGCGTTGTTCGCGTCGCTGGAGGGGCGGATCGAGCGGGTGGAGGTGGAGGGGGTGAGCGCCCACCAGGTGGCCGGGGACGCCGGGGAGGCGCCCGGGCCGGTGCCGGAGGTGCTGCTCCTCCCCTATTTCGACGCCTACACGGTGGGATCGCACCCGCGTGAGGCGGTCTTTCCCGGTGAGGCCCGCCGGCGGGCGCTGGCGGCCGGGCAGGCGGGCAACCACCCGGTGCTGTACGTGGACGGGCTGGCCGCGGGTGTGTGGCACCAGCGGCGTTCGGGGCGCCGGCTGGAGGTGACGGTGGAGGCGCTGGTGCCGCTCTCGGCGGCCCGGCGCGAGGCCGTGGCGGAGCAGGTGGAGCGGATCGGGGGGATCCTGGAGGCGGTGCCGCGCCTGACGTTCGGGCCGGTCACGGTGGGCCCGCACGCCTGAGCGGCGGGCCGCCTCTCCCCCGGTGCCCTCCGCGGGGTCCGCGGTCCCCGTGTCCGGGGCGGGTGCCGCCGTGCTTCAGGGGAACCGTTTCGCGATCGCCGCCGTGATGGCGTCCGGCGCGTGTTCCTGGACGAAGTGCCGCGCGCCGGGCAGCTCGACCACGTCGAGGTCGGTGAAGGCGGCGCGTATCCGCGGGATGGAGGTGCGCGGACGGAACACCATGTCCTTCATTCCCCACACCGCCAGGGCCGGCTTGTCCCCGAGCAGGGCGGGCACGTCCCGGGAGAGCCGCTCCAGCAGCGGGCGCGCGGCCCGGATCTCCCGGGGCGTCCTGGCGAGTCCGCGCCGGGCCTCCGCGGTGGGCTGCACCGCGCGGTAGTGGTCGGCCTCGGCCTCGGTGAGCCTGTCCCCCAGTTCCGGGAGCAGGACGCGCTCGATGAGGAGATTCCGCTCGAGGATCAGCCGCTGCACGGGTCGGCTGTCCATGACCACGCTGAAGGCCCGGTTCGCCATCGCTTCGACCGGCCAGAAGACGGTGTTGCCCAGCACGACCCCCCTCACCCGGTCAGGACGAAGCCGTCGAGGCGCAGGTGGTCGATCAGCTCGCCGAGAACCGCGGTGTGCTCGGCGATGGTGTAGCCGAAACCCTCGGGGCGTTCGGACGGTCCGAAGCCCAGCTGGTCGACGGCGACGCACCGGTACCGGTCGCGCAGGTCCTTCACGATGTGGCGGTAGAGGAAGCTCCACGCCGGAGCGCCGTGGCAGAACAGGATCGCCGGCCCGGTCCCCTCGTCGATGTAGTGGACCCTGCCGGCGGACGAGTCGAACCAGCGCGACTCGAAGGGGTACAGGTGCTCGTCGGGAACGAAGTCGATCAGCATCGGGGGCCTCCTCGGGATGCCGGGCCGTACGGTGTCCCGGTCTCGGGGCGCGGCGACGACCGGGGGCGTGTCCGTTCCCGGTCCGGTCGGTTCCGCCACCCGAGCGGTCTCAGGGCCGGGTACCGCGTCGCGGTACGCGCGTCCCGCCCGCACCGCGGATTCCCTCCGTCGGATCGCGCGACCACCCTACAGAGCGGCCGCGCGGCGGACCGTTGCGCATCCGCGGTAGAGGGCCGCCCCCTCCCCCGGCGCACGGCCGACGGCCCGGGGCGCCGCTCCCCTGCTCCGCTGTCCGGTGTTGTACACGCGTTCGGTGATGTGGATCACTCTGGAGGCGGCGTTTGCCCGGGGGCGTTCGGGTAGTGGGGTGATGCACTCGCAGCCCCGTCCCGCTGGGTTTCCACTAGTCCCGGGACGCAGAGAGCGCGAGTGCGGGCCGCGCGCCGATCGGGGGGTGAAGCGCGTGGCCGCGCCGAAGCCTCGGCCGGGGGACCGGGGTGGCGCAACCGCGAGAGCCCCCGCGCGACCGAGCGTCGCGCGGGGGCCTCGTCAGGTTCGGTGGCCGTCCGCCATTCTTCGACGTGCGGCGAAGTGTCCGCTGCCTAGGGTCACGTGTCATGACTTCCGACGAGCACACGTATCCATCGGCGAACCCCGGCGAGCATCTTCGGATCGAACCGCGCATCCTGTACTTCGGCACGCCGGTGGCCCTGATCTCGACCCTCAACGGCGACGGGACGCCGAACCTGGCCCCCGTCTCCTCGGTGTGGGCCCTGGGCATGACGGTCGTGCTGGGCCTGGGCGCCACCGGCCAGACGGCCCGCAACCTGGGGGAACGTCCCGAGCTGGTGGTGCACCTGCCCTCGTGCGACCTGTGGGAGCGGGTCGAGCGGCTGGCGCCGCTGACCGGCAGGGACCCGGTGCCGGAGGGGAAGCCGCCGGGCTGCCGGTTCGAGGCGGACGAGTTCGGTGCGGCGGGCCTGACCGCCCGGGGGGCCGACCTGGTGGGTCCGCCGCGCGTTGCCGAGTGTCCCCTGCAGCTGGAGGCGGTGGTCCGCGATGTGCGACCGGACGCCTCCGGCGCCCATGTGGTGGTCGAGACCGGGGTGGTGCGCGTCCACGCGCAGGAGGGTGTGGTGGTGCCCGGGACCGACCACGTCGATCCCGGGCGCTGGCGGCCGCTGGTCTACAGTTTCCGGCACTATTTCGGCCTCGGGCCGGAGCTGGGGCACTCCCACCGTTCGGAGACGGGGCGCTCGCCGGTGTCCCGGTGACCTGTGGCATCCCGTGCGGGTCTTGGTCTCCGGGGCCGGGTATCCGGCCGGCGAGCGCGGCGCGGGAGCCGAGGGCGGCGCGGCCGGCCCTCCCCCGCCGGCGCGTTCCCGGCCCGGCGGTCGACGGTTCCGGGGGCGGCCGTCGAGGCGTGCAGGTGCGGTCCGTGCCGATGGGTGCCGGGGCGGTGCGGCCCGGGCCGTTCCCCGTGGTGCGGAGTGAGTCGGTGTCGGGACCGGAAAGCGGTGCGGGGGTCCCGCCGGACGGTTCGGAGGCGCGGGGTGCGGGACGGTGCTGAGCGCGTCGGTGGAGCGGGTGGCGCTGCCCGACCACGCGCACCGGAAGTGGGGTAACGGTGTGCTGACGCCGGTGTCGATGGCACCGGGCACCTGTGGGGTGGACCCGTGGCGGCCCCGGGGTGAGGCGGGTGAGGCGGAGGCGGCGGCGCCGGGAGATACGCGCGGGTCGGCGCTGGTCCCGGAGCGGTGCGCGGGGTACCGCTGCGGTTCGGACGGGTCCGGGGGTGCGGACCGTGTACGACCGGGTGCGGGCCCGCTGGGACGTGTTCGGGGCCCGGGGCCGTTCCGCGCCGGCGGGGTCGACGGGATCGGTCGGTTTCGAAGAAGCGCCGGCGGGGCGGGGGTCTCTACCGTGGTGGTGTCGGGCGGCGGCCGCGGGCCGGCGCGGGTCGGGTGAAGGGCACAGGCGATGGGTGCGGTGGCGGACGGGCACGATCTGATCCGGGTCCACGGGGCGCGGGAGAACAACCTGCGGGGTGTGGACGTGGAGTTGCCCAAGCGGCGGCTGACGGTGTTCACGGGTGTGTCGGGGTCGGGGAAGAGTTCTCTGGTGTTCGGGACGGTCGCGGCGGAGTCGCAGCGGCTGATCAATGAGACCTACAGCGCGTTCGTGCAGGGGTTCATGCCGTCGTTGTCGCGTCCCGAGGTGGATGTGCTGGAGGGGTTGACGACGGCGATCATCGTGGACCAGCAGCGGTTGGGGGCGGATCCGCGGTCGACGGTGGGCACGGTGACGGATGCGAACGCGATGCTGCGGATCCTGTTCAGCCGGTCGGGTGTGCCCCGCATCGGGGGCCCGGGGGCGTTCGCGTTCAACGTGCCCTCGGTGCGGGCCAGCGGTGCGATCACGGTGGAGCGGGGCGCCGGGAAGGCGGTGAAGGCGACGTTCGACCGGTTGGGCGGGATGTGTCCGCGGTGTGAGGGGCGCGGTTCGGTGTCGGACATCGACCTGTCGCAGCTGTACGACGACACGAAGTCGATCTCGGAGGGTGCGTTCACGATTCCGGGGTGGAAGTCGGACAGCTGGTGGACGGTGCGGTTGTACGCGGAGTCGGGGTTCCTGGACCCGGACAAGCCGATCCGTGAGTTCTCGAAGCGGGAGATGCAGGATTTCCTGCACAAGGAGCCGACGAAGGTCAGGGTGGAGGGCGTCAACCTCACCTATGAGGGGTTGATCCCCAAGATCCGGAAGTCGTTCCTGGCCAAGGACCGGGAGGCGATGCAGCCGCACATCCGGGCTTTCGTGGACCGGGCGGTGACGTTCACGACCTGCCCGGAGTGCGGGGGCAGCCGGTTGGGCGAGCGGGCGCGGTCGTCGAAGATCGCGGGGCTGAGCATCGCGGACGTGTGCGCGATGCAGATCACCGACCTGGCGGAGTGGGTGCGCGGGTTGGACGAGCCGTCGGTGGGGCCGCTCCTGGAGTCGCTGTCGCGGACGCTGGACTCGTTCGTGGAGATCGGGCTGGGCTACCTGTCGCTGGACCGCCCCTCCGGGACGCTGTCGGGCGGTGAGGCCCAGCGGGTGAAGATGATCCGGCACCTGGGGTCGTCGCTGACCGACGTGACGTATGTGTTCGACGAGCCCACGGCGGGGCTGCACCCGCACGATGTGCGGCGGATGAACGACCTGCTGCTGCGGTTGCGGGACAAGGGCAACACGGTGCTGGTGGTGGAGCACAAGCCGGAGGTGATCGAGATCGCCGACCATGTGGTGGACCTGGGCCCGGGGGCGGGGCCGGCGGGCGGCACGGTGTGCTTCGAGGGCACGGTGGCGGGGCTGCGCGCCGGCGGGACGGTGACCGGGCGCCACCTGGACGACCGGGCGGCGTTGAAGGACGGGGTGCGCACGCCTTCGGGGGTGCTGGAGGTGCGGGGCGCCTCGACGCACAACCTGAAGGACGTGGACGTGGACATCCCGCTGGGGGTGCTCACGGTGGTGACCGGGGTGGCGGGCTCGGGCAAGAGTTCGCTCGTCCACGGGTCGGTGGCGGGCCGCGAGGGTGTGGTGGTGGTCGACCAGGCGCCGATCAAGGGGTCCCGGCGGTCCAACCCTGCGACGTACACGGGGCTGCTGGAGCCGGTCCGCAAGGCGTTCGCGAAGGCCAACGGGGTCAGGCCGGCGCTGTTCAGCGCCAACTCCGAGGGGGCGTGCCCGGAGTGCAGGGGTGCCGGGGTGGTGTACCTGGACCTGGGGATGATGGCCGGGGTGTCCTCGGTGTGCGAGGAGTGCGAGGGCCGCCGGTTCCAGGCGCCGGTGCTGGAGTACAGGCTGGGCGGGCGCGACATCGGCGAGGTGCTGGCGATGTCGGTGTCGGAGGCGGAGGGGTTCTTCTCCGCGGGTGAGGCGCGCATCCCCGCGGCTCACCGGATCCTGACTCGGCTGCGGGAGGTGGGTCTGGGCTACCTGACGCTGGGGCAGCCGCTGACGACGCTGTCGGGGGGTGAGCGCCAGCGGTTGAAGCTGGCGGTGCACATGGGGTCCGAGGGCGGGGTGTTCGTGCTGGACGAGCCGACCAGCGGTCTGCACCTGGCCGATGTGGAGCGGTTGCTGGGGCTGCTGGACCGGTTGGTGGACTCGGGGACGTCGGTGGTCGTGATCGAGCACCACCAGGCGGTGATGGCGCACGCCGACCACATCATCGACCTGGGTCCGGGCGCGGGGCACGAGGGCGGCCGGGTGGTGTTCGAGGGCACGCCGAGGGAGTTGGTGGCGGCGCGGTCGACGCTGACGGGTGAGCACCTGGCCGAGTACGTCGGGGGGTGAGGGGCGCCAGTGGCCGGGGCCGTCCCGGGCCCTGTGACCGGTCGGCCCCGGACGAGGGGCTCCGCCCCTGCGCCGCTCCGGCCGGGTGCCCCGGGCCGGGGCCGGGCGGCGGGGTGCGCCGCCCGGCCCCGCTCCGCTCAGCCGCGGAAGGCCGCGGGGCGCTCGGGGGAGGCGGCGGCCAGGGCGGCCTCGACCTGCTCCACTCCCCCGCGCAGGCCGTAGACGGGCGTGTCGGGCTGCTGTCGCCAGGAGTCGTCGATGCCCCCGGCGTCGACGGTGTCGAAGCCCAGGGCGTCGACGAGGTCGCGCACGGTCTTCTTGGCCGCCTCGTCGTCGGCGGCGACCGGCACGGCCATGCGCTCGGGGTCCCCGGCCGGACGCGGACGCTCCAGCAGGTCCGAGGCGTAGGTGCCGTTGAAGACCTTGACGACCGGGTGCCCCAGCTGCTCCTGGACCCAGCGGCTCTCGGTGATCCCGCCGTCCTCGATGGCGCTGATGCGGCCGTCGCGCTCGCGCGGGTAGTAGTTGTTGGTGTCGATGACGACGAGGCCCTCGGCCGCCTGTGCCAGCAGCCCGTCGGGCAGGTCGGGGATGTTCTTGAGCGGGATGGTGACCACGACGACCTCGGCCCCGCGGGCCGCCTCGTCGGCGGTGACCGGGGTGGCGCCGGTCTCGGCGGCCAGGTCGGCCAGGGTTTCGGGGCCGCGTGAGTTGGCGACCCGGACCTCGTGGCCCAGGGCGGTGAGTCCGCGGGTGAGGTTGCCGCCGATGTTGCCCGCTCCGATGATGCCGATCCGCATGGGACCGTCCCCTTTTCTCCTCGAGTGGTGTTGCGCCTTCGACGCTAGGGCCGCGGCGGCCCGGTGACCAATGAGGATTTTCCGTGTCCGGTATCAACGATCCGATGGTTCCGGCGGGAATAGCCGGGCCTCAGGACATGGCCCGCACGGCTCCGCGGAAGGTGCGCCGGTAGGCGGCCGGGGAGACGCCCAGGGTGGCGCGCAGGTGCTGGCGCAGTGAGGCGCCGGTCGCGAACCCGACCCTGGAGGCCACCTCGTCCACGGCCAGGTCGGTGGACTCCAGCAGGTGGCGGGCGCGTTCGACGCGCTGGGCGGTGAGCCAGCGGCCCGGGCTGGTGCCGACCTCCTCGGTGAAGCGGCGCACGAAGGTGCGCCGGCTCGTTCCGGCGTGTGCGGCCAGGTCCGCCAGGGTCAGGGGTTCGGCCAGGCGCTCCAGGGCCCACTGGCGGGTGGCGGCGGTGCCGGCGCGGTCGGGGTCGGGTACCGGGTGCTCGATGTACTGGGCCTGCCCGCCGTCGCGCCAGGGCGGGACGACGCACATCCGGGCGACGTGGTTGGCGACCTCGCTGCCGTGGTCGCGGCGTACCAGGTGCAGGCACACGTCCACCCCCGAGGCGGCGCCGGCCGAGGTCAGGAGGTCGCCGTCGTCGACGAACAGCACGTCCGGGTCCAGGTCCACGCGGGGGTACCAGGCGCGGAAGGCGTCGGTGAGGGCCCAGTGGGTGGTGGCCCGGCGCCCGTCGAGCAGGCCTGCGGCGGCCAGGACGAACGCGGCGGTGCAGATGGACACCAGGCGGGTGCCCGGGCGCAGGCCGGTCAGGGCGTCCAGCAGCGCGGGTGAGGGGTCGCGGGCGATGCGGACGGTGTCGAAGGGCGGGATGACGATGGTGTCGGCCCAGGCCAGGATCTCGGGTCCGTGGTCGACGGTGACGGAGAAGTCGGCGTTGGTGCGCACCGCGGGGCCGTCCAGGGCACAGGTGCGCACCAGGTAGCGGCCGTCGGCGGAGCCGAACACCCGGGAGGGGATGCCCAGCTCGAAGGGGTAGACGCCGTCCAGTGCCAGGACGGCGACGCGGTGCGGATCCGTGCTCATGGCACGATCCTATCGAAAGATGGCGATCATGCCATTGTGCGGCGGTCCGGTCCCGGGCAGGCTGGTCCCCATGAGTCACACGAGCGATGGACCGACGATGCGGGCGATCTCCCAGGAGGAGTACGGCGGCCCGGAGGTGTTGAAGGAGGTGCGCCTGCCCCGGCCGGCGCCCGGACCGAGCCAGATCCTGGTGCGGGTGCGCGCGGCCGGGGTCAACCCCACCGACTGGAAGCACCGGTCGTTCTCGGGGTTCGTGAACCGCCTGCCGGTGGTGCTGGGCTGGGACGTGGCCGGTGTCGTGGAGGCGGTCGGATACGGGGTCACCCTGTTCGAGCCGGGCGACGAGGTCTTCGGGATGCTGCCCTACCCGTACGGGGTCGGCTCGCACGCCGAGTACGCGGTGGGGCCGACCCGGGCGTTCGTCCGCATCCCGGACGGTGTGGACCACATCCAGGCCGGGGCGCTGCCGCTGGTGTCCCTGACCGCCTGGCAGGCCCTGGTGGACACCGCCGACGTGCGGCCCGGGCAGCGGGTGCTGGTGCACGCCGCCGCGGGCGGGGTGGGGCACGTGGCGGTGCAGATCGCCAAGGCCCGCGGGGCGCACGTGGTCGGTACCGCCAGCTCCGCCAAGCACGGCCTGCTCAAGGAGCTGGGGGCCGACGAGGTGGTGGACTACCGGGAGGTGGACTTCGCCGAGGTGGTCCGGGACGTGGACGTGGTGCTGGACCCGTTCGCCGGCGAGGTGCTGAGCCGGTCGCTGGAGGTGCTGCGCCCGGGCGGGATCGCGGTGTCGATCCTGGCGGTGACCCCCGAGCACCGGGCCCGGGCCGAGGAGCTGGGGGTGCGGGTGGCGGGTGTGCTGGTGGAGGCGGACCAGGCCGGTATGGCGGCGGTCGCCGACCTGGTGGAACGCGGTCTGCTGCGGGCGCACGTGCAGGAGGTGTTCCCGCTCGCGGAGGCGGCCCGGGCGCACGCGCTGGGCGAGACCGGCCACGTGACCGGCAAGCTGGTGCTGGAGGTCTGACCGCACGGCGGGGCCGCCCCCGGGGGGCGGCCCCTTTCGGCGTCCGTCAGGCCGTGAGGGGCCGGGGGAAGGGGATCTCGGCGGGGCGGCGGTGCGCCCAGGGCCGGGCCTGCTCCAGTTGGGCGGCCAGGCGCAGCAGCAGGCCCTCCCCCGCGGCGGGGGCGATGAACTGCACGCCCAGCGGCAGCCCGGCGTCGGTCCAGTGCAGGGGCACGGACGCGGCGGGGGTGCCGGTGAGGTTGGCCAGCAGGGTGAAGGGGGTCGCGGTCAGGTTGTTCATGATCTCCGTGGTGACCAGGTCGGTGCGGGTCACCAGCCATTCGGTACGGGTGCGCACCAGCAGGCGTTCGGCGGTGCGCAGCCAGGCGGGCGGGTCCAGGCGCCCGACGGTCACCGGCGGCCCGGCGATGGTGGGGGTCAGCAGCAGGTCGTACCGGGAGTGGAAGTCGGCCAGCGCCAGGACGTGGGCGTTCCAGCGGTCGTGGCCGCGCACGTAGTCGGCGCAGGTGCGGGCGCGTCCCATGGCGGCCAGGATGAGGGTGTCGGGTTCGAAGTCGTCGTCGGTGCAGCCGGTGTCGGCCTTGACGCCGTCGACCAGGGCGGCCATGGATCCGTACCAGAGGGTGAGGAAGTCCTCGGTGAGGGCGCGGCCGTCGATGGCGGGCTCGGCCTCCTCCAGGTCGTGGCCCAGGGTCTCCAGCAGTGCGGCGGCGTCGCGGACGGCGCGTACCGCCTCGGGGTGGACGCGGGTGCCCAGGGGCGAGCGGTCGGTGAAGCCGATGCGCAGCCGCCCCGGGTCGCGGCCCGCCTCCTCGGCGTAGGGGCGTTCGGGCGGGGCGATGGGGTAGGGCGAGGTGGGCTCGGGTCCGGCCATGACGTCCAGGAGCAGGGCGCTGTCGCGGACGGTGCGGGTCAGGACGCCGTTGACGGAGGCGCCGTGCATGGGTTCGCCCCGGGCGGGGCCGAAGGGGACCCGGCCGCGGCCGGGCTTGAGGCCGAACAGGCCGCAGCAGGCGGCGGGGATGCGGATCGAGCCGCCGCCGTCGTTGCCGCCGGCGGCCGGCACGACCCCGGCGGCGACGGCCGCGGCCGAGCCCCCCGAGGAGCCGCCGGGGGTGTGGGCGGTGTTCCAGGGGTTGCGGGCGGGGCCGAACTCGCGGGACTCGGTGATGCCCTTGGCCCCGAACTCGGGCACGTTGGTCTTGGCGAAGGGCACCAGTCCGGCGTTCAGCCAGCGCTCGACGATCTCGGCGTGCCGCGGGACGGGCACGTGGCGCAGGGCGCGGTTCCCGGCAGAGGTGGGGTATCCGGCGTAGTCCTGGGAGAGGTCCTTGAGCAGGAAGGGGACCCCGCCCAGGGGGCCCCGCGGGGGGATGGCGGCCCGGCGCCGGGCCTCGTCGTACATCTTCAGGACGAGGGCGTTGAGGCGGGGTTGGACCTGCTCGGCGCGGGTGATGGCGGCCTCCAGCACCTCGGGGGCGCTCGCCTCTCCGGCGGCGATGAGGCCGGCCAGGCCCACGGCATCGTGTTGCAGGTATTCGTCGACTCGCATGCACGGAAACTAACACCGTCATGGAACGCGTTCTAGTTCCGTGGGGGTCACACCTGGAGCGCCTCGCCCTCCCGGGCGTGGGCGACCGGGCGGCCCAGGACGGCCGCGGCCCGCCGGGCGGCCGAGTCGGGGGTCAGGGACGGGCCGGTGTGGGTCAGGACGAGGCGGGCGGCTCCGGCCTCGGCGGCCGCGGCGGCGGCCTCCTCCGGGGTCAGGTGCGCCCGCTCCTGACCCGGTGGGGGCGTGTCGTGGTCGGCCTCGCACAGCAGCAGGTCGGCGCCGCGGGCGGTCGCCACCAGCCCCGGGCAGGGGGCGCTGTCGCCGCTGTAGGCCAGGGTTCGGCCCCGGTGGGAGGCGCGCAGCGCGTAGGCCTCCACGTCGTGCACCACCGACCGCGACTCCAGCACCAGGTCGTCCAGGCGCACCCGGTGGCCGTCGTGCAGGTCGTGGAAGGTGAAGGTGTCCTGGAGGAACACGGTGTCGGGGCGGCCGAAGAACCCGGCCAGCCGCGCGGCCAGGCCCGCGGGTGCGTACACCGGGATCGGCCCGGCCGGGGCCGGGCCGCCGTAGCGCAGGGCGTAGAACGCCGCGACCAGGTCGGCGCAGTGGTCGGCGTGCAGGTGGGAGATCCACACCGCGTCCAGGGTGGCGGGGTCGGCGTGGACGCGCAGCGCCGCCAGGGTCCCGAAGCCGGCGTCCACCCACACCGACCGCTCCCCCGCCCGCAGCAGGTACCCCGAGCAGGGGCGGCCGGGCAGCGGGGCGGGTGAGGCCGTGCCCAGCACGGTCACCGTCATCGTCATGCCGCGCCTCCGCTCGCCGGGCGCAGCCGGTCCAGCAGTCCGGGCACCTCGGGGTAGGGGCGCTCCGGGGGCAGGAGCGCGGCGGCCTCCTCCGTCTCTCCCCGGAGCACCAGCTCGTGGACGCGGTGGGCGGTGGGGGTGACGTCGTCGATGGAGACGATCCACTCGTCGGCGTAGCGGGCCGAGGCCTCCCCTGCCAGCCCCAGCTGGAGGGAGCGGTGGTCCAGGGGGTTCAGGTGCAGGTCGCGCTCGGGGTCCCACTGCACCCGGGCGGGCGCCTGCTCCAGTTCCCGCTTCCAGGCGTCGCGGTCGGCGTGCACGTCGGCCCTGTAGTGGGACAGGCAGGCGCGGCGCAGCGCCCACTCGAAGCCCCCGCGGGTGATCTCCACCGCCAGCACCGTCTCCTGGTCCTCCTTGCGCGCCCACCCGCAGCGGTACATCATCCACAGGAACGAGGGCTTGACCCAGGTCATGCGCCCGCGCTTCCAGTCGGCGGGAAAGCGCCCGTCGCGGGCGGCGGGCAGGCCCAGCCGGGGGGCGTAGGCCTGGTACACGGTCACCGTGGTGTCGGTGTACCGGGCGCGGATCTGGTGGCGGGGGACGTCGTTGCTCACGGCGTTCACCCTGGCCGCACCGGTGCCGTCCCCGCAACCGGATTTCCGTGCCGGTCAGCGCCCGCGCAGGGGGACGGAGGCCTTGAGGAGCATCTCCTGGTACTCGCCCTCGGGGTCCGAGTCCAGGACGACGGCGCCGCCCGCACCGACGGTCAGCTCACGTCCCCGGCGCACGGCGGTGCGGATGACGATGCTCAGGTCGGCGGCGCCGGTGTGGGACAGGTAGCCCAGGGCGCCGGAGTAGACGCCGCGGGCCGAACCCTCCAGGGCGTCGATGATCTCCATGGTGCGCCGTTTGGGGGCGCCGGTCATCGACCCGCCGGGGAAGCAGGCGCGGACCGCGCCCACCGCCGACACCTGCGGGCGCAGCCGCCCGCGGACGGTGGACACCAGCTGGTGGACGGTGGCGTAGGACTCGGTGTACATGAACGCGGGCACCCCGACGGTGCCGATCTCGCACACCCGGCCCAGGTCGTTGCGGAGCAGGTCGACGATCATGAGGTTCTCGGCGCGGGTCTTGGCCCCGGTGCGCAGTTCCTCGGCGGCGCGGGCGTCCTGGGCGGGGTCGGGGTGGCGGGGGGCGGTGCCCTTGATGGGGCGGCTCTCGGCGCCGCCGTCCCCGTCCACCCGCAGGAAGCGCTCGGGGGAGGCGCTGAGCACGCTGGTGCCCCCCAGGCGCAGCAGGGCGGCGTAGGGGGCCGGGGAGGCGGCCCGCAGGCGACGGTAGAAGTCCAGGTCGGTGCCGGTGAAGGTGGTGTGCAGGCGGTCGGTGAGGCAGATCTCGTAGCTCTCCCCCGCCGCCAGCAGGCCCAGGCACTCCTTGACGTCGTCGATGTAGCCCTCGCGGGGGCGCTCCAGCAGGCCGGCCGGGTCCTGGGGGGCGGCGGCCGGGGCGGGGGCGGGCAGCGGTTCGAGGGCGGACAGCGCGGCCGCGGTGTCCGCCAGCCAGGTGTCGCCGCCGGGGTCGTCGTCGGCGCAGACCAGGTGGGTGCGGCCGGTGTGGTGGTCCACGGCGACGAACCGGTCGCAGCGCAGCCACACCGCGTCGGGGGTGGCCGCGGTGTGGGCCCTGTCCCCGCCGCAGTCGGCCTTGAGCTCGTAGCCGAAGTAGCCCACGTACCCGCCGGTGAAGTCGAAGGGCAGCGGGCTGGGGGTGCGCGGGCCCTGGCGGCGCTCCAGGGCGTCGAACACGGTGCCGGGCTCGGTGGCGGTGGTGCCGTCGGGGCGCCGTACGCGGACGGGTCCGCCCACCCGGTAGGTGAGGACCTCGCCGGTGGCCGCGCCCAGGAACGAGAACCGGGCCGGGCCCTGGGGGCGTGAGCTGTCCAGCCAGAACGCGTACTCGGCGTCGCCGTACAGGCGGGCGAAGGCGGCCTCGGTGTCGACGGCGGTGTCCAGGACGCGGGTGCGCGGGGCCGGGGACGCGGGAACGGGGGCGGGCGCGGTGCGGGCCGGCGGGGCCTGGCGGACACGGCGGGGGCGGACCAGGTCCAGGAAGTTGCCCAGGAGGGCGGCGCCGTGCTCCCCCGCGATCGACTCGGGGTGGAACTGCACCCCCCAGCGGGGCAGGTCGCGGTGTTCCAGGGCCATGACCACGCCGTCCTCGGCCCAGGCGGTGGCGGTCAGGGCGGCGGGCAGGGGTTCGGGGACGGCCAGCGAGTGGTAGCGCACGGCGGTGAAGTCCTGGGGCAGGCCCGCGAACAGGCCGGTACCGGTGTGGCGGACCCGGGTGAGGTGGCCGTGGCGGGGCTGGGGGGCCGAGACCACGTCGGCTCCGGCCAGGTGGGCGATGGCCTGGTGGCCCAGGCACACGCCCAGCACCGGCAGGCGGGCGGCGGCCAGCAGCTCGGGGACGCGGCCCAGGTCGCGGGCGTGCTGGGGGCGGCCCGGACCGGGTGAGACGACGACGGCGTCCGCCCCCGAGGGGTCGAACCGGTCCCAGGCGGGGTCGTCGTTGGTGAGCACGGCGGGCTCGGTCCCGGCGACCTCGGCGATCAGCTGGAACAGGTTGTAGGTGTAGGAGTCGTGGTTGTCCACGAGCAGAACGCGCATCCCGCCCCTTTTCCTGTGGATGGCGACATTTCAGGATACGAGTGCCGGATGCGGGCACGGTCGTCCACAGGTCGGGCGGCGGCCCTGGTGCGGGCGGGGCGGTCCGGGTAGACAGGAAGGGTGGGGGCCTCCCCCTCGCGGAAGGGAGTTCGCGGTGACCGCTTTCTTCTTCACGGTCGTGATCCTGGTCATGGTGGCGCTGGGCGTCTACCTCGTGGTCACGGTCTCGGCCGTGGTGGACGCCAGGAGGATCGCCCCCGAGCGGGACCGTCCGCAGGTCGACCGGGCCCAGGAGGAGCTGCGCCTGAGATACGCGCGCGGGGAGATCGGCCGGGAGGAGTACCTCCAGCGCAGGATCGACCTGGAGTGACCCCCGCGCCGGACGCGCCGGGCCGGGAGCGCGGATCGATGGTTGGCAGGACGTGGCCGGGCGTGTACAGTGTCGCCCGTCCTGTTGTCTACGAATGAGGTGGACGTTGCGCATCTGAGGTTCGCGATCATCACGCGGCACGGCCCCCGTCGGCCGCCCGCCCCGGCCCCGGGCCGTCGGTGGAACCGCGTGGATGGAACCTCGGTGCACGAGCCGTCCCCCAACGGGACCCTCTCACCTCTCCTGTCGGCCCCGGCCGCGTGGTGCTCGCATACGAAGCCCCTGTCACTTCGCTTCCGTATTGCGAGAGAACCATGTCTCAACCCACTGTCGCCGGCGCCTCCGTGACGGTTTCCGCCCTGGACTTCTCCTGGGCCGACGGCACACCCGTCTTCGAGGACCTGTCCCTGACCGTGGGCCGGGGCCGTACCGGCCTGGTCGGCACCAACGGCGCGGGCAAGTCCACTCTGCTGCGGCTGCTGGCCGGGTCGCTGCGGCCCGCCTCGGGCTCGGTCGCCGTCCAGGGGCACCTGGCCTACCTGCCGCAGAACATCACCCTGGACACCGGCCTGCGCGTCGACCAGGCCCTGGGCATCGCCGACACCCGCGCCGCCCTGGCGGCGATCGAGGCGGGCGAGGTGTCCGAGGAGCACTTCGAGACGGTCGGCGACGACTGGGACGTCGAGGAGCGCGCCCTGGCCACCCTGGGTGTGCTCGGCCTGGACGGCATCGACCTGGACCGCACCGTCGGGGAGATCTCCGGCGGCGAGGCGGTGCTGCTGCGCCTGGCCGCCCTGCTGCTGGAGCGGCCCGACGTCCTGCTGCTGGACGAGCCCACCAACAACCTCGACCTGTTCGCCCGCAAACGGCTCTACGACGCCGTGGACTCCTGGCGCACCGGCACCCTGATCGTGGTCAGCCACGACCTGGACCTGCTGGAGCGCGTGGACCGTATCGCCGAGCTGCGCTCGGGGTCGGTCACCTGGTACGGGGGCGGCTGGTCGGACTACCAGGAGGCGCTGGCGGTGCAGCAGGAGGCCGCCGAGCGCGCCCTGCGCGCCGCCGACGCCGACATGAGGCGCCAGAAGCGCGAACTGGAGGAGACACAGGTCAAACTGGCCCGCCGTCTGAAGCAGAACCGCAGGGTGCAGGCCCAGGGCGGCATCCCCAAGATCGCCGCGGGCAACCTCAAGCGGTGGTCCCAGGAGTCCTCGGCCAAGCTCAAGGGGGTCCACGAGGACCGGATGCAGGAGGCGCGCGAGCGCCGCGAGGAGGCCGCCGAGGCCGTCCGCAGCGACGCCGAGATCAGGGTGGAGCTGCCCGAGACGGCGGTGCCCTCGGGGCGCGAGGTGCTCAGGGCCGAGGGGCTGACCCCGGTGCACGGGGCGCTGTCGGGTGCGGACCTGGTGGTGCGCGGCCCCGAGCGGATCGCCCTGGTGGGCCGCAACGGGGCGGGCAAGACCACCCTGCTGCGCACCCTGCTCGGGGAGCTGGAGCCGAGGGAGGGGTCGGCGCGGGTGTTCGTCCCGGCCCGGTTCCTCCCCCAGCGGCTGGACGTGCTGGACGAGGCCCTGACGGTGGCCGAGAACGTGGAGCGCCTGGCTCCGGGGGTGGAGGACCAGCGCATCCGCGCCCAGCTGGCCCGGTTCCTGTTCCGGGGCGCGCGCTCGGCCCAGGTCGCCGGGACCCTGTCGGGCGGTGAGCGGTTCCGGGCGGCGCTGGCCGCCCTGATGCTGGCCTCCCCGGCGCCGCAGCTGCTGATGCTGGACGAGCCGACCAACAACCTGGACGTGTCCAGCGTCCGGCAGCTGACGGGGGCGCTGGAGGCCTACGAGGGTGCGCTGGTCGTGGCCAGCCACGACCTGGCGTTCCTGGACTCGATCGGGATCACCCGGTGGCTGTTCGTGGGCGAGGAGCTGGTGGAGACCACCGCCGAGGGGGTGCGCGCCCTGCTGGCGGGTGAGAACGCGGAGTGACGCCGTGCGCCCCGCCGCACCCGCGGCGGGGCGCGCCCGGTCATGCGCCGGGGTAGTCGCCGAAGGACCACAGGTTGCCCTCGGGGTCGCGGACGGTGAACTCGCGGGCCCCGTAGTCGGTGGTCTCCAGCGGCCGGACGATGTCGGCGCCGTGGCCGGCGGCCCGCCGGTACAGGGCGTCGGGGTCGGCGGTGACGACGTAGGTGCCCGCGGTGCCGGGCTCGCGCGACCACGCCCGGCCCGGGGTGTGGTCGCCGAGCATGATCCCGCCGGCCCCCTCGGGCCACAGGAGTTCGGCGTGGGCCACCCGCCCGTCGGCGTCCTCGTGGCGGGCGGTGGTGGTGAATCCGAAGGCCCCGGTGTAGAAGTCGATGAGCGCCGCGGCGTCACGCGCCTGCAGGGTCGCCCATACGCGCGGCCGCAGGGCCGCGGTGGCCGGGGTGGTGGTGTCGTGTGTGCTCATGGCCCCAGGCTCCCCCGGGGTCGGGGGCGGCGTCTTGTACGTTCCGGAACTCCCGGGCGGCCCAGGCGGCCGGGGGCAGCCCGGCGAAGCGGCCGAACTCCCGGCTCAGGTGGGCCTGGTCGGTGTACCCGGCCGCGGCGGCGGCGCCGGCCAGGTCGGCGTGCCCGTTGCGGCGGATCCCTGCGGCGATGCGGCGGCGGGCGTGGTCGAAGCGCATGAGGCGGGCCACGGTCTTGGGCGGGCGGCCGACCTCGCGGTGGAACAGGGTGCCCAGGTGGCGGGGGGTCAGGCCCACCTGCCGGGCGATGTCCTCCACGCGGGCCCGGCCGCCGGATTCCTCCAGCAGCCGCCAGGCGCGGACGAGTTCGGGGCGGGGACGCCGGTCGCGGTAGCGGTCGCGCAGGTGGTCCGCGATGAGCGCGAACCCGTCCTGCCAGGTGGAGGTGGCGGTGAGGCGCTCGTGCAGTTCCCGGCCGCGCGGGCCGGTCAGGGCGAGCCCGTCGTAGTCCTCCACGCCCAGTTCGGTGCAGGGGACCCCGAACAGGGAGCGCACGGCCAGGGGGTGCAGGGCCAGCTGCACCCCGGCCTGGCCGGGCTGCTGGCGCACGTGGGAGGCGCTCAGGTGGAGTCCGCCCAGGAGGACGGGGGCGGGTCGGGCCGTGGCCAGGGAGCGGGCGTCGGGTGCGGCGCGCACGCCCTCGTCGAGGCAGACGATGAAGGTGACGGTCGCCGAGGGCAGGCCCAGGTGGATCGCCTCGGGGACCGCCAGGGCCCGGTAGCCGACCATCGACACGACCCCGGGGGCGGCTCCGGCGGGGGCGGTGGCGAACTCCCAGGCCCGCTCCGGCTCGTCCATGCCTTCGACGCTAACAGAGCGGGCCCGCGCGGGTCGGCGGTCCGGCGGGTCAGCCGGTCATCTCCTCCAGGGTCTTGCCCTTGGTCTCCTTGACGAACCTCCACACGAACAGCAGCGAGAGCACCGCGAACCCGGCGTAGATCAGGTAGGAGCCGCCCAGGCTCCAGTCGCGCATGCTGGGGAAGGTGACGGTGACGGCCCAGTTGGCGATCCACTGGGTGGCGGTGGCCACGCCCATGGCGGCGGCGCGGATCCGCAAGGGGAACATCTCGCCCAGCAGCACCCACACCACGGCGCCCCAGGACAGGGCGAAGAACAGTACGAAAGCGCTGGCGGCGGTCAGGGCCACCACGCCCCAGCCGAAGCTCAGGGTCACCTCCTCGCCGACGGCGGTGGCGTGGCCGAACGCGTAGGCGGCCACCGCCAGCGCCAGCGCCATGCCGGTCGAGCCCACCATCAGCAGGGGGCGGCGGCCCACCCGGTCGACCAGGGTGATGGCCGCCAGGGTGCCGACGATGTTGATGACGGAGGTGAACAGGCTCAGCAGCAGCGAGTCGCCCTCGGGCACGCCCACCGACTGCCACAGCGAGGACGAGTAGTAGAAGATGACGTTGATGCCGACCAGCTGCTGGAAGGCCGACAGGGCCATGCCGATCCACACGATGGGCAGTAGCCCGAACCGGCCGCGCAGGTCGCCCAGCCGGGGCCGGGTCTCCGAGCCCAGCGCCGCCCGGATCTCGGCGATGCGGCGTTCCAGGCGGGCGGGGCCGCCGCCCTCGACCGCGGCCAGGATCCTCGCGGCCTCCTCGGTCCGGCCCACCCGCACCAGGTAGCGGGGCGATTCGGGGATGAGGAGGGTGAGCAGCAGGTAGACGAGGGCGGGGACCACCTCGGCGCCCAGCATCCACTGCCAGGCCTGGAGCGGGCCGAGCATGTTCTGGGCACTGCCGCCGGCGGCCAGGGCGATGAGGTAGTCGGCGAGCTGGGAGACGGCGATGCCCAGCACGATGGCGAGCTGCTGGAGGGATCCCAGGCGGCCGCGGTAGGCGGCCGGGGCGATCTCGGCGATGTAGGTGGGGGCGATGACCGAGGCCATGCCGATGGCGATGCCGCTGAGCACCCGCCACAGGATGAGGTCCCAGATCGCGAACGGCAGCGCCATGCCCACGGCGCTGACCGCGAACAGCACACCGGCGATGCGCATGGTGCGGATGCGCCCGTAGCGGTCGGCGAGGGAGCCGGTGAGGGCGGCGCCCACGGCGGAGCCGATCAGGGCGGAGGCGACGGTGAACCCCAGGGTCGCCGAGTCCACCCGGAATCTGGCCTGGATGGCGTCGACGGCGCCGTTGATGACGGCGCTGTCGTAGCCGAACAGGAACCCGCCCATCGCCGCCGCCGCGGCGATCATGGTCACCTTCGCGAGGTCGCCGCCGCCTTCGGCCGGGTTCACGGTCGCCCCAGCGCTGCCTTTCCCGGTCACTCCCGCCCCCTTCTGCGGCGAACATGCGTCGCCGGTCCCCGCCAGGGTCGGTGCCGGCTCCCCGGTGCCCGGACGCACGACACCCCGGGTCGGTCGAACCCGGGGTGAATCATGTCCGGGCTTTGGCCCGGAGCGCCGCGGGGCGGGGTCAGCCGGTCATCTCCTCCAGGGTCTTGCCCTTGGTCTCCTTGACGAACCTCCACACGAACAGCAGGGACAGCAGGGCGAACCCGGCGTAGATCAGGTAGGCGCCGCTCAGGTTCCAGTCGCGCAGGCTCGGGAAGCTGACGGTGATGAGCCAGTTGGTGAGCCACTGGGTGGCGGTGGCCACGCCCATGGCGGCGGCGCGGATCCGCAGGGGGAACATCTCGCCCAGCAGCACCCACACGACCACACCCCAGGACAGGGCGAAGAACAGCACGAAAGCGCTGGCCGCCGTCAGGGCCACGGCCGCCCACAGGAACGGCAGGCTCACCTCGTCGCCGTCGACCACGGCGTGGCCGAACGCGTAGGAGGCGGTGGCCAGGGCGATGGTCATGCCCACCGAGCCCACCAGCAGCAGGGGTTTGCGGCCGATCCGGTCCACCAACATGATCGCGATGACGGTGCCGAGGATGTTGACGATGGAGGTGAACAGGCTCAGCAGCAGCGAGTCGGACTCGGCGATGCCCACGGACTGCCACAGCGACGAGGAGTAGTAGAAGATGACGTTGATGCCGACCAGCTGCTGGAAGGCCGACAGGGCCATGCCGATCCACACGATGGGCAGCAGCAGGTAGGGGCCGCGCAGGTCGCTCAGCCGGGGGCGCACCTCCGAGCCCAGCGCCGCCCGGATCTCGGCGATGCGGCGCTCGACCCGCTCGGGGCCGCCGCCCTCCACCTCGGCCAGGATGGTGCGGGCCTTGTCGGGGCGTCCCACCCGGACCAGGTAGCGGGGGGACTCGGGGATGAGCAGGCTCAGCAGCAGGTAGAGCAGGGCGGGCAGGACCTCCACGCCCAGCATCCACTGCCAGGCCTGGAGGGGGCCGATCATGTTCTGGGCGCTGCCGTCCGCGGTCTGGGCGATGGCGTAGTTGACCAGCTGCGAGCACGCGATGCCCAGCACGATGGCGAGCTGCTGGAGGGATCCCAGGCGGCCGCGGTAGGCGGCGGGTGAGACTTCGGCGATGTAGGTGGGGGCGATGACCGAGGCCATGCCGATGGCGACGCCGCCCAGGACGCGCCAGGCGGTCAGGTCCCACACGCCGAAGGGCAGCGCCGACCCGATCGCGCTGATCCCGAAGAGCACGCCCGCGAGCTGCATGACGCGGATGCGCCCGAGCCGGTCGGCCAGGGCCCCGGCGGTGGCCGCGCCCAGCACGCAGCCCAGCAGGGCGGCGGCGATGGTGAACCCCAGCACCGCCGAGTTGACCTCGAACCTGGCCTGGATGGCGTCGACGGCGCCGTTGATGACGGCGCTGTCGTAGCCGAACAGGAACCCGCCCATCGCCGCCGCCGCGGCGATCATGGTGACGTGGACGATGTTGGCGTCCTCGCCCGCTCCCCCGCTGACACTGCTCACGCGTTCTCCCTCTGACGGTCGTTCCTCCCAGGGTTAACCCGTAGGCAACGGTGAGTCACGTACAAGACACGACGAGTCGGAACAAGGCCGGAGAAAATTTCTCCGAAAGACATGACAGGAACCCGAACAGGGACGAAAGCAACTTTCTGTAATCACAGCATCACCGGCGGAGATGAAGGCGTGTGGTCAGAGCGGCCGGGGGCCGCCCGCGGAAGGGGGGACCCGTGCGCACCCTCCGAGGCCCGCCCGCGCCGTTCCGGACGCCGGGCCGGGCGCACCGCGGACCGGCGGGGTCACGCTCGGTACCGTATGGGAGCGCGCCCGGGCAGGGCCGGTCCCCGACAAGACTCCCCCGGTGTTCTTTGGCGGGTCCGGGGGGTGCGTCGCCCGGGCGGGGGCCCCAGGATCGTGTCCGTGACGACCTTTCAGAACCTTGCCGACAGGGCCCTGCGCCGTGAGCTCCCCTCCCGCGACGAGCTGCGGGCCGTCCTGGGCTCCTCCGACGACGACCTGATGGACCTGGTGGCCGCCGCCTTCCGGGTGCGCCTGCGCCACTTCGGCCGCCGCGTCAAGCTCAACTACCTCGTCAACATGAAGAGCGGCCTGTGCCCGGAGGACTGCTCCTACTGCTCCCAGCGGCTCGGCTCGCAGGCCGAGATCGTCAAGTACACCTGGCTCAGGCCCGAGCAGACCCGCGAGGTCGTCGAACAGGGCGTGCGGGCCGGTGCCACCCGGGTGTGCCTGGTGGCCTCGGGCCGCGGCCCCACCGACCGCGACGTGGACCGGCTGGCCCCCACCATCGAGGGCATCAAGCAGGAGCACCCGGGGGTGGAGGTGTGCGCCTGCCTGGGGCTGCTGTCGGAGGGGCAGGCCGAGCGGCTGCGCGAGGCGGGCGTGGACGCCTACAACCACAACCTCAACACCTCCCGGGAGCGGTACGCCGACATCTGCACCACCCACGGGTTCGCCGACCGGGTCGAGACGGTGGAGAAGGCCAGGCACGCCGGGCTCTCCCCCTGCTCGGGGCTGATCGCGGGGATGCGCGAGAGCGACGAGGACCTCGTCGACACCCTGTACGCGCTGCACGGGCTGGAACCGGACTCGGTGCCCGTCAACTTCCTCATGCCCTTCGAGGGCACCCCGCTGGAGGGTACCTGGGAGCTGACCCCGCAGCGGTGCCTGCGCATCCTGGCGGCGGCCCGGTTCGTGTTCCCCGACGTGGAGGTGCGGGTGGCGGGCGGCCGGGAGCTGCACCTGCGCACCCTGCAGCCGCTGGCCCTGCACATCGCCGACTCCCTCTTCCTGGGCGACTACCTCACCAGCGAGGGACAGGCGGGCCGGGCCGACCTGGAGATGATCGCCGACGCCGGGTTCGAGGTGCTGGGCGGGGTCCGGGGCGCCGGCGGAGAGGAGCGCCCCGAGCTGCTGCGGCCGCGGCGCCGGGGCGCCGGCACCGTCCTGCCGCCCAACACCTGACCCGCGGCGCGTTCGTCGGGGCGGACCCGACGAACGCGCTTCAGCGCTGCTGGGGGACCTGCTCGGCGCCGTTCCACTGCTGGTACTGCTGGGCGGCCTCGGCGGCGGCCTGGTCCTCCTGGCGGTCGCGCACGCACTTGGCGAGCGTGAAGGTCGAGGTGATCGCGTACAGCAGGCCCATGCCGAGGAAGGCGCGGATCCACAGGTCGACGGGGAGGAAGACGATCCCCGTGCCCAGGCCGACGGAGGCGGCGGCGAAGGAGATCATGGACTGGAGGTAGAACTGGGGGGTGGACCTGGGGGCGGGGGCGAAGGGGTTCATGGCCCCATGGTCCCCGGGGCCGGCCCGGGGCGCCTGAGTACGCCTACTCAACCACCGGCCGGCGCCCCCGCCGGTTCAGGCCCAGAGCGCGGGCCGGTCCGGGCGCAGCGCCGTCAGGTCCTGCTCCGGTTCGCCGCCCATCGCCAGGCGGGCCGCGACCGCCCCCTGGTAGGCGCCCAGGGACAGGCCGTCCCCGCCCAGGCCGGTGGCCACGACCACCCCGGGCAGCCGCTCCAGGGTCCCCAGCAGCGGGAGCCCGTCGCGGGTACCCGGACGGAAGCCCACCAGCGTCCGGACCACTGTGGCCTCGGCCAGGCCGGGCATCAGCTCCAGCGCGGTCGAGAGGTTCTCGGCCAGGCTCCTGGCGGTGACGCGGCCGTCGAACCCGGCCTCGGGCTCGCGGGTGCCGCCGGTGACGACCCGGTCGGGGCCGAAGGCCAGGGCGTGGCTCCCGCGCTCGCCGAAGCGCACCACCGGCCAGGGGCGGGTGTCGGTGCCGGGCAGGGCGAAGTGGGTGATCTGGCCGCGGACGGGGAACACCGGCAGTTCCACCCCGGCCACCGACAGCAGGCTCCCGGACCAGGCCCCGGCCGCCACGATGACCGTCGCGGCCGACAGGTCCTCGCCGCCCACCCGCACCCCGGTGACCCGGTGGCCGTTCCACAGCAGGTGCGCGTCGCCCTTGCGGTAGCGCAGGCCGCGCTCCTCGGCGGCGTTGAACAGGGCGTCGCGCAGCACGCGGCCGTGCACGCGGGCCATGCCCTGGACGTACACGCCCCGGTAGGCGGCGGGCAGCAGGGGGAAGTGCTCGCGGGGCTCCCCCGGGGCCAGGCGCTCCACCCGGCCCATGCCCTCGTAGCCGGGCATGGCGGCCAGGGTGGAGACCAGGTCGTACCCGGCGTCGTCGCCCTCCAGGTCCACCGACATGCCCCCGACGCGCTCGTAGCCGGTGGCCTGGCCGTCCTCGGCGAGTTCGGCGACGAGGGCGGGCAGGTGGGCGGCGGCGCCCAGTTTGAAGGCCTGCAGCCCCGGGTCCTCCCAGGGGAAGGGCCAGGGGAAGACGATGCCCTGTCCGGCGGCGGTGGCCTGACCGGTGTGGGAGGCGTCCACCAGCACGGTGGACACGCCCCTGCCCGCCAGGTGGAACGCCGCACTGGCGCCGACGACGCCGCCGCCGACCACGATCACGTCCATCGCATCCTCCAGGGGGTCCGCCGGGGTGGAGGCGGGTCGGGGGCGCCCGCGCGGTCGACCACCCTATGCCGCCGGGGAGGGGCCCTCCAAGCACCCGGACACGTGTCGGGGCGGGCGGTCCCGCCGCGCCACGGGCCTGTGAACAGGCCGAAAGACCCGCGTGCCGCCTCCGGGGCCGGGGCAGGGAGCAGCGATAGGTTGTGCGGTCAACGAAGAGCACCCTTTCCCCGGAGGTAATGGCACGTGAGCACGTACTCCCCCGGCGTCGCACTGATGCGGCGTCCCGGGCCGGACCTGGCGCAGGGCATCGTCACCCACATCGACCGGGTGGAGGTCGACCCGGTGCTGGCGGCCCGCCAGTACACCATCTACCAGGAGGTGCTGGCCTCGGCGGGGTGGCGGGTGTACGAGGTGGACCCGGCGCCGGGGCACCCCGACTCGGTGTTCGTGGAGGACCCGGTGGTGGTCTGCGGCGACCTGGCGGTGCTCACCCGCTCGGGGGCGCCGGAGCGGCGCGGGGAGGTCGAGGGGGTGGAGGCCGCGGTGCGGCGGCTGGGTCTGCGGGTGGCGCGGATCGAGGCCCCGGGGACGATGGACGGCGGCGACGTCCTGCAGGTGGGCGCCACCGTGTACGTGGGGGTGGGCGGGCGCACCGACGAGGCGGGCGCCGACCAGCTGGAGCGGTTGCTCAAACCGATGGGCAGGGAGGTGCGGCGGGTGGCTCTGGGCCGGGCGCTGCACCTGAAGTCGGCGGTGACGGCGCTGGAGGACGGGACCGTCATCGGCCTGGAGGAGCTGGTGGACGCCTCGGTGCTGCCGCCGATCCGCCGCCCGGCCGAGGAGCCCGGGGCGCACGTGCTGCCCTTGGGCGGCAGGGACGTGCTCATCAGCGCGGCGGCGCGCGGCACCGTGCACGAGCTGGCCGGGCAGGGGTGGCGGGTGCTGCCGGTGGACATCTCCGAGTTCGAGAAGCTGGAGGCGTGCGTGACCTGCCTGAGCGTGCTGGTCCCCGACCTGTGACCGGCCCCACCGCCTCGTGTTTTGCCGTTGCGGCAAAGATTTTTGTGGTTTTTGCGGGGTGGGGCGCATGCTGGTCGCGGAGGTGATCGAGGTGACGGAACAGAACGGCGCCCACGACTACGACGTGGTGGTGATCGGCGGCGGAGCGGCCGGGCTGAGCGGGGCGGTGTCCCTGGCCCGGTCGCGCCGCTCGGTGGCGGTGGTGGACTCGGGCGAGCCCCGCAACTCCCCCGCCGAGGGTGTGCACGTCCTGCTCGGCCGGGAGGGCGTCGACCCGCTCGACCTGCTGGCCAAGGGCCGCGAGGAACTGCTCGGCTACGGCGGCGAGGTGATCCCCGGCCTGGTCGTGGGGGCGGCCCGCCAGGAGGGCGGATTCTCCGTGACCCTGTCCGGGGGCTGGGTGCTGCGCTCGCGGCGCCTGCTGGTGACCACCGGGCTGACCGATGAGCTGCCCGATGTGGCGGGACTGCGGGAGCGGTGGGGGCGCGATGTGATCCACTGCCCCTACTGCCACGGCTGGGAGGTGCGCGGACAGCGCATCGGCGTGCTCTCCAGCGGGCCGATGTCGGTGCACCAGGCGCTGCTGATGCGCCAGCTGAGCGAGGACGTGGTGTTCTTCGCCCACACCGCGCAGCCCCTGGGCGGGGAGGACCGCGAACGGCTGGCCGCGCGCGGCATCGCGGTGGTCGAGGGCGGGGTCGCCGCGGTGGAGACCGACGGCGACCGCCTGAGCGGGCTGCGGCTGGCCGACGGGCGGGTGGTGGAACGCGATGCCGTCGCGGTCGCCACCCGCATGGTGGCGCGGGCCTCCTTCCTGGCCGACCTGGGCCTGGCCGTGGAGGAGCACCCCATGGGGGTGGGCGAGCACGTGCCGGTGGAGGCCGGCGGCCGCACGCGGGTGCCGGGGGTGTGGGCCGCGGGCAACGTCACCGACCTGGCCGCCCAGGTCGGCGCGGCCGCCGCCGCGGGCACCCTGGCGGGCGCCCAGATCAACGGCGACCTGGTCACGGAGGAGACGGACCGCGCGGTCGAGCGGATGCGAACCGGGGAGCCGTTCTCGGCCGCCTCGGAGGTGCGGGTGCACGAGGCGGTGGCCGGACCGGGCCGCCACGGGCTGTGACGGACGAGGGGGGACCCATGGGGCGGGAGTTCGACCGGGACTACTGGGAGGAGCGCTACCGGGGCCACGGCCACGGTCACGACGCGCCGCCCAACCCGCAGCTGGTGGCGGAGGTCTCCGGACTGGCCCCGGGCCGGGCGCTGGACGCCGGGGCGGGCACCGGCGCCGAGGCCCGGTGGCTGGCCGGACAGGGGTGGGAGGTGACGGCGGCCGACATCTCCCAGGCCGCCCTGGACGCCGCCCGCGAACGCGCCGGAGCCCTGGACCCGCAGGTGGCCGGGCGCATCGCGTGGGTGCGGGCGGACCTGACCGAGCAGATCCCCGGCGGGGGCGCCTTCGACCTGGTGTGCAGCCACTACGCGCACCCCACCGGCGGCTACCGGGCGTTCTTCGACCGGCTGGCGGCGGCGGTGGCCCCGGGCGGCACGCTGCTCGTCGTCGGCCACGACCACGCGGACGACCACCACGGGGCCCACGGCCACGGGTCGCTGGAGCACTCCAGGGTGGGCGCCGAGGAGGTCGCGGCCGGGCTCGACCCGAAGGAGTGGGAGGTGCTGGTGAGCGAGTCGCGCGACCGCGAGGTCGACCGGGGCGGGCACCGGGCCGTCCTGCACGATTCGGTGCTGCGGGCCCGCCGCCGCACCTGAGCCGGGGCCTGGGCGGGGAAGTCGGAGTTCCCCGCCCCGGCCGGTCAGAGCCAGTCGTGCTGGTGGGCGTAGCGGGCGGCCTCGTGCCGGGTGCGCGTCTGGGTCTTCTGCATCGCGTTGGACAGGTAGTTGCGCACGGTGCCCTCGGCCAGGTGCAGGCGCCCGGCGATCTCGGCGACCGAGTACCCCTCGCGGGTCTCGCGCAGTACGTCGACCTCCCGGTCGGTGAGCGGGGAGTCGTCGATGACGGCCAGCGCGGACACGTCCGGGTCGATCCACCGCTTGCCCCCGTGCAGGGCCGCGATGACCTCGGCGATGTGCGCGGGGTCGGCCGCCTTGCTCACGAAGCCCTGGACGCCGAGTTTGAGCGCCCGGCGCAGCACCCCGGGGCGGGCGTGCCGGGTCAGCATGAGGATCACCTGGTCGGGCCGCTCCCGGCGCAGCCGGGTGACGGCCTCCAGCCCGTCGGTGCCGGGCATCTCCAGGTCGATGACGAGCACGTCGGGCCCGTGCAGCAGGACCGCCTCCACGGCCGCCGATCCCTCGGCGGCCTCGGCGAGCACGGAGATGTCCCCTTCCAGGGGCAGCAGCGCCGCCAGCGCCGACCGCAGCAGGGCCTCGTCGTCGGCGAGCACCACGGTGGTCGTCATCGGGTCTCTCTTTCGTGGATCGTCAGCGGTCGGTGACGGCGGCGGGGAAGGACACGGCGGTCAGGAACCGCCCGTCCTCCCGCCGCGCCGTCAGGGTGCCCCCGGCACCGGCCACCCGCTCCCCCAGGGCGGCCAGTCCGCGCAGGGCGGGGGCCGGGCCCTGCCCCGCGCCGTCGTTGGTGATGATGATGCCCGTCTCCACCAGGGTGATCCGCACCCGTCCGGCCTGGGCGTGGCGCAGGATGTTGGTGGTGGTCTCCCGCAGCACCTGGCCGACCAGTTCCGCCGCCCGCTCGTGCACCTCGCCCTCGCGCTCCACCTCCACGCCGATGCCCGCGGCCTCGAACAGGTTCTTGGCGTTCTCCAGCTCCGCCGACAGGTTGAGCCTGCGCTGGGCGTAGACCAGGTCCCGGGTCCGGGCGATGGTGTCCCCGACCAGCTCGTAGACCTCGCCCAGCTCCCGTTCGGCCCGGTCGGTGTCGGCGCCCAGGAGCTTGCGGGCGAGTGCGACCTTCAGCTTGACCACGTGCAGGGTGTGGCCCTGGATGTCGTGCAGGTCGCCGGCGAAGCGCACGCGCTCGCGCATGACCGCCATCTCCGCCTCGCGCTCGCGGGCCCGCTCCAGCTCTCCGAGGATGTCGCGGACCGCGAAGACGAGCGAGACGAGGACGGCCCCGGTCGCGGCGACGGCCGCGGTGGCCACGCCGTACCGGAGCGCGGTTTCCAGAGGGCCTTCGGGTGCCAGCGCCGTTTTGACCGCCACCAGGGCGGCGCCGGAGGCGATGAACGCAGCGGCGGCCGCCCGCCGGTGGCGCGCCAGCGTGGAGACGGTGATGGTGGCCACGACGGCGACGCTGTAGACCGCGGTGGCGGCGTCGGCCGCCAGGACCACGGTGATCCACACGGCGGTGACGAAGGCCAGTGCGGTGAACAGGAGCGCGGGGTGGGGGCCGCGGCCCGCGGCCCACCGGTTGACGACCGCCATGGCCGCGGCCAGGGCCGAGCCCATGGCGATGCCCTCGGGGAAGGTCTGGGCGTCGGTCGCGATCAGCAGTGCCCCGACGGCGGCGATCGCCGCGGACACGATGTCCATGTTGAGTCTGCGCAGCCGTCCCTGCGTCTCCTCGGTCTGCTCCGACGCCATGCGCATCCCCCGTTCCCGGCCCCGCCCGCGGACCCCAGTGCGGCGCGCCCCCAGTCTGTCGGGGCCGGGGCGCGCCGACCAGTGACACGGCGTCACGGTCGGACCCGTGTGAATGTCATGGTCCGTCGGTGACGTGGGCGCACTGCCGGGAGAGGGGGCCTTCGGGCGATGGTGGGGTCCTGATCGATCCGCCGACGACGAAGGGCTTCTCCGATGATCGAGTTCCTCCAGGACTTCACCTCCCAGCTCCCCGTGGCCCTGCAATGGGTCGTGGTGATCGCGCTGGGGATGATCCCGTTCGTGGAGTCCTACAGCGGGTCCGCGCTGGGGGTGGTGGCCGGCCTCCCGGTCTGGGTCGCGGTCCCGGCGGCGGTCGCCGGGAACCTGGCGTCCATGCTGTTCTCGGTGGCCATGTCCGTGCGGGTGCGCGACAAGGTGCTCGCGGGCCGCGGGGACCGGCCCGAGAAGGAGGCCTCCCCTCGCCGCGCCAAGCTGCGCAGGCAGTTCGACCGGTACGGCGTGGCCGGTGTGGCCCTGCTGGGCCCGCTGGCGCTACCCAGCCAGATCACCGCGGCGGCGACCGTCTCCTTCGGCGCACCCCGCGGCGCGGTGGTGTTCTGGCAGGCGGTGGCCATCGTCCTGTGGGGTGTCGGGTTCGGCGCGCTGGCCGCGCTGGGCGTGGCGGTCCTGGCCTGACACGGCGGTGCCCCGGCCCCGGGGGCGGGGCACCGCCGGTCGGTCCCGCGGGTCAGCGCAGGTCGGCGAAGAAGGCGCGCACGTCGTCCAGGAGCAGTTCGGGCTCCTCCAGGGCGGCGAAGTGCCCGCCGCGGTCCTGGACGTCGGTCCAGCGGACGATGGTGTTCTCGGCCTCGGAGTAGCGGCGGATGCCGACGTCGTGGGCGAACACGATGACGCCGGTGGGCACCCCGGAGTCCTCGTCGACCTCGCCCCAGCCCATCTCGTTGGCGTAGCCGACGTAGGCGGCGGAGGTCGCGGTGCCGGTCAGCCAGTAGAGCATGACGTTGGTGAGCAGCCGGTCGCGGTCGATGACCTCCTCGGGCAGGGCGGTGCGGGGGTGGGTCCACTCGCGGAACTTCTCCATGATCCAGGCGAGTTGGCCGACGGGCGAGTCGTTGAGACCGTAGCCCAGGGTCTGGGGCCGGGTGCCCTGGATGGAGATGTAGCCGAACTGCTCGGTCATGAACTCGCCGATGCGGGCGATGCGGTCTCGTTCCAGGTCGGTGAGGGAGGCCAGTTCCTCTTCGGACATCTCCTCGGGGGGCATGCCCAGGCCGCCGTTGACGTGCACGCCCACCACCCGTTCGGGGACGCATCGGGCGACGTCGGGCGAGACGGCCGCGCCCAGGTCGCCGCCCTGGACGCCGAAGCGCTCGTAGCCCAGGCGGTCCATCAGCTCGGCCCAGGCGCGGGCGATGCGCTTGGAGTTCCAGCCGGTGTCGGAGACCGGGCCGGAGAAGCCGAACCCGGGAAGCGAGGGGATGACCGCGTGGAAGGCGTGGGCGGGGTCGCCGCCGTGGGAGCGGGGGTCGGTGAGGGGGCCGATGAGATCGAGGAACTCCACCACCGAGCCGGGCCAGCCGTGGGTGAGCAGCAGGGGCAGCGCGTCGGGCTCGGGCGAGCGGACGTGCAGGAAGTGGATGTTCTGGCCGTCGATCTCGGTGGTGAACTGCGGAAAGGCGTTGAGCTCCGCCTCGGCCTCGCGCCAGTCGTAGCCGTGGCGCCAGTGGTCGGCGAGCTCGCGCAGCCAGGCGGTGGGGGCACCGGTGCTCCACTCCCGGCCGGGGAGCTGCGCGGGCCAGCGGGTGGCGTCGAGCCGGGCGTGCAGGTCCTCGATCAGGTCCCGGGGGATGTCGATGCGGAAGGGGCGGATGGCCGCGCTGTTCTTCATGTGTCCCACAGTAGAAAGAGTGGAGGACGGTTTCTGTCCTCCACTCTGGCCGGAGCGGGTTCTTCTCAGGCCGCCTCGTCGAGGAGCTCGCGGGTGCGGCGCAGGACCGTGTCGTGGGTGAGGCCGTGCTCGGCCAGCACCGAGGCCGCGGGCTCGGGCGGACCCTGGCGGAGCAGGGCCAGCAGGAGGTGGGCGGAGTCGATGGCGGGGTGACCGGCGGCGATGGTCTCGCGCAGGGACAGCTCCAGCACCTTCCTGGCCCTGGCGTCGAAGGGGCTGCCCAGGCGTCCGCGCCGCCGGGGCGGGGCGGGCTCGGCGGGCGGGGTCAGGGCCTGGGGACCGAAGGCCTCCTCCAGGCGGCGGAACAGGGCGTCGGTGTCGATGCCGACGGCGCGCAGTGCGTCGAGTTCGCGGGTGTTGAGCCCGGCGGGGCCGGTGGGCGGGTCGGCGAGCATGTCCGGGGTGATCCCGGCCTCGGCGAGGATGCGGGCGCCGGTGCCCTCGGAGCGGGCCAGGGTGAGCAGCAGGTGGGCGGGGCCGACCTTGGCGTCTCCGTGCTCGGCGGCGGTGGCGACGGCGTCGGTGACGATGGCGCGGGCGGTGCGGCTGAAGCGTTCGAACACGGTGTCACTCCTGGTGGGCGTGCTTTTGGTGGACGGCCTGGCGGGTCACGCCCAGGTGGTCGGCGATCTCCTGCCAGGACAGGCCCTGCTCGCGGGCGGCGCGCACGTGCAGGGCCTCCAGGTGGTCGGCGAGTTTGCGCAGGGCGGCGACGGCGGTCAGGCCGGTGGCGGCGTCGAGCGGCGTTCCCTCTTCCATGATGTCAAGTTACCTTGACATGATCTGAGCGTCAAGAAATGTTGACGGCTCTGCTGGCGGCAGAAGCCCGAACCGCACCCGCCCCGGCGGCATCGGACCCCGGAGGAGAACCCGCCGACAGATCAGGAGAACCATGACCGCCGTCCGCCTCGTCCGCAGCGCCACCCTCACCGACACCGTCGACTACGCCTACGCCGCCACGGCCGCCGGGCCCCTGCGGGCCGTGTGGACGGCCGGAGCCTGCCCCCTGGACGAGCAGGGGGCCACCGTCGCGGTGGGCGACGTCGTGGGGCAGGCCGAACAGGTGATGCGCAACCTGCGCACCGCCCTGGCCGATGCCGGGGCCTCGCTCGCCGACGTCGTCAAGACCACCGTCTACGTCGCCTCCTCCCGCCAGGAGGACCTCGTCGCCGCCTGGGAGGTGGTGCGCGCCCACATGGGCGAGCACGACGCGCCCTCCACCCTGCTCGGCGTGGCCGCCCTGGGCTACGACGACCAGCTCGTGGAGGTGGAGGCCGTCGCCGTGGCCGCCGCGCGCTGAGCGGCCGGGCCGCAGCCCGCTCCGGGGGCGGCCCACGGTCCGGGACAGGAGATCCGATAATCCGATGACAGGTCGAAAGGGGGGCGGTAGACCTGTTCCCATGCAGATCGACCGCCTTCCCGCCCACCCCGGCGCCGCCGCCCGGGTGGCGGCCTCCCTGACCGACCCCGCCCCCCTGCGCGGCCCCGGCGGCGAACCCGCGCCCGGGGGCGTGTGGCTGAACGCCCCCGGCGCCTCCCGCGAGCGCGGCGCGGTGCTGTACGTGTACGGCGGCGGGTTCGTGCACCGCGACCCGGGGCTGATCGCGGCGGCCGCCCGCCGCCTGTCGGCGGCCACCGGGCGCCCCGCCCTGGCGGTGCACCACCGGCTGGCACCCGACCACCCCTTCCCCGCGCCCCTGGACGACGTGGTCGCCGCCTACCGGCACCTGCTCGCCGAGGGGTTCGCGCCCGAGCACATCGCGGTGGTCGGCGAATCCTCCGGCGGGGCGCTGACCCTGTCGGCGCTGCTCGTGCTCAGGGAGGCGGGCGATCCGCTGCCCGCCGCCGTCGTGACACAGTCCGCCGTCACCGACATGACCCTGTCCGGCCCCTCCCTGGTCTCCGGCTCCCCGGGGGACCCGGGGGTGGACCGCGCGCTCATCGCCGACCTCACCGGCCGCTACCTGGGCGGGGCCGCGCGCGACGCGGCCCCGCAGTCGCCGCTGCACGGCGACCTGTCGGGGCTGCCACCGCTGCTCATGGTGGTCGGCGGGGCCGAGGCGCTGCTGGACGACACCCTGCGCTGTGCCGCGGCCGCGCACGCGGCGGGCACCCCGGTGCGGGTGGACGTGCTGGAGGGGCTGCCGCACGGGTTCTCCCTGCTCGCCCTCCTCGACGGCGACCCCACCGGAGAACTCCTCATGGAGCGCGTCGCCGCCTGGGTCGACCGGAGCGGCTGAACTCAGGCGCGGGCGCGGTGCGCCCGCACCCGCGAGCGGGTGGCGCACCGCCTGGAGCAGAACCGGCGGGGGCTGCCGCTTCCGGTGTCGATGAACACCCGCCCGCAGCCGCCGTCGCCGCACACCCCGCCCGGCGGGCGCTGGCGGTCGGTGAGCAGCAGCGCCAGCACCAGCCCCGCCGAGGCGGCGAACCACTCGTCCAGCGGTGCGTCGTCTCGGGAGTCGGTGTGGACGTGCCAGTGCGTGGTGCCGCCGTGGTCGGTGAGCCGGGGCCGGTGCGCGGCGGCCAGCAGGGCGTTGGCCTCGGCGGCGGCCGCGGACGTGGTCCTCGCCTCCAGGACCCGGCGGATGCGGTCGGCGGCCCCGCGCAGTGCCGCGACGTCGGCCCCGGTGACGGCCTCGTCCTCCCCGTGGGCGCGCAGCACCGCCTCCACCCGCGCCGGGTCGGCGCCCGGTTCGGCCAGGGCGTTGACGAGGTCCGCGGTGCGGGCGGCGACCGCCCGTACCGATCGGCCGGTCAGGACGGTGGGCGTCGGCATGCCGCCACTGTAACGCCTCTTCTGGTTTGTGGCGTTACCCCGTAGCGTCCGGCCCGTGCGTAACGTGGTGAGGTACCTGGGCGGGGCGGCCGCCGCCCGGACGGGCGATGAGATGTCGGGTCCCGCGCTGCTCCTGCTGGGGGTGGCGCTGACCGGCGAGGTGGTGGCGGGCTCGGCCCTGCTGGCGGGGCTGACCGGGGCGGCGGCGGTGGGCGGCCCGCTGGTGGGGGCCCTGCTGGACCGCTCCCGGCGGCCCGGGGCGCTGCTGGCGTGGGCGCTGGGCGCCTACGCGGCCGGGTTCGGGCTCCTGGCCCTGGCGCTGGACCGGGTCCCGCTGCCCTGGGCGGTCGGGGCGGCGGTGGCGGTGGGGCTGCTGGGCCCGGTGCTCTCGGGCGGGTGGACCGCGCAGCTGCCCCGAGTGGCGGCCGGGCCCCGGTCGGCGCGGGTGCAGGTCTGGGACGCGATGACCTTCGGCGCCGCCTCCCTGCTGGGCCCGGCGCTGGCGGGGGCGGTGGCAGCCCTGGCCGGGGCCGGTGCGGCGGCCGCCGTCGCGGCCGTGCTCATCGCCCTGGCGGTCCCGGCCGCGCTCGCCCTGCCCGCGGCCCCGCCGGGGAGCCCGGCCGGGCCCGTCCTGCGCGAGTTGTGGGAGGGGGTGCGGGCGGTCCTGGCGCCGGGGGCGCTGCGGTGGGCCACCGCGGCCACCTCGCTGTCCATCGCCGGGACCGGGATGCTCGTGGTGTGCGCCCCGCTGCTGGGCATGCGCCTGCTGGGCGGCGCCGAGCAGGGGGCGCTGCTGCTGTCGGGAATGGCGGTGTGCTCGCTGGCCGCCAACCTGGTACTGGCCCGCCGCCCCGGAGCGGTCTCCCCCGACGTCCTGCTGCGCGTGTGCGTGTGCGTCCAGGCGGCGGGCACGGCCGTGGCCGCATGGACGGGCGGTGTGCTCCCGCTGCTGGTGTCCCTGGCCGCGGTGGGCGCGGCCGAGGGGCCCCAGCTGAGCGCCCTGTTCGCGATCCGCCACCGGGAGGCGCCCGAGCGGCTGAGGGCGCGGGTGTTCACCACCGGGGCGAGCCTGAAGATCTCGGCGTTCGCGGCGGGCGCCGCCCTGGCCGGGCCGCTGGCGCAGGCCTCCCTCCCGGTGTGCCTGGGTGCGGCTGCGGCCCTGCACCTGGCCGCCGCTCTACTCCCCCGCCGGTAGCGGACACGATCTGTCCTGCACTCCTGGCAGACTTCGGGTATGTCGACCACCACGTCCTCACGCCTGCTACGCCTGCTGTCCCTGCTCCAGACCCGCAAGGACTGGCCCGGGAGCGAACTCGCCGACCGGTTGGAGGTGAGTGCGCGCACCGTGCGCCGCGACGTGGACCGCCTACGCGAACTGGGCTACCCGATCCAGGCCTCCATGGGCACCGGCGGCGGCTACCAGCTCGGCGCGGGCGCCTCCCTGCCGCCGCTGCTGCTGGACGACGACGAGGCCGTCGCGGTCGCGGTGGGGCTGCGCACCGCCGCCCAGGGCGGGGTGAGCGGCATCGAGGAGACCTCGGTGCGCGCCCTGGCCAAGCTGCTCATGGTGCTGCCCTCCCGGCTGCGCCGCCGGGTGGACGCCCTGGGCACCTTCACCGTCCCCATGCCGGGCGGGGGACCCACCGTGGACGCCGACGTGCTGGCGCTGGTGGCGGGCGTGTGCCGCGACGGTGAGCGGCTGCGCTTCGACTACGAGAGCCACGACGGCACCCTCACGCGCCGCGTCACCGAGCCCCACCGCCTGGTCTCGCGCGGGCGGCTCTGGTACCTGGTGGCCTGGGACAACGAGCGCGACGACTGGCGCACCTTCCGGGTGGACCGGATGCGCCCGCTCACCCCCACCGGACCGCGGGTACCCCCGCGCGACCCGCCCGAGCAGGGGGTGGCCGCCTACCTCGCCGAACGGATGAACTTCCACATGTGGCCCCACAAGGCCCGTCTGCGGCTGCTCATCGGCGCCGAGGAGGCCGCCGGGCGCGGCATCGGCGAGTACGGGCGGCTGGAGCCCGTCGACGACACCTCCTGCCGCCTGGAGGTCGCGGGCGACTCGCTGAAGGTGATGGCCTGTTACCTGGCCATGCTGGACGTGGAGATGCGGGTGGAGGAACCCGCGGAGCTGCGCACCGAGATGGCCGATCTCGCCGACCGCCTGCGCCGCGCCGCCGACTGACCGCCCCGGGGGAAACCCGCACGCGGACATCCCAGAGCAACTACTGTGGGGAGTCATTCAATTTCCCAGAGTGATGAAAGTGGGATTCGCGTGCTCGCCCGTGTTCTCAGGCCGTCACCCGGCCTCGACCCTCTGCCGACCGTCCGCGACCTGTGCCCCGGCTACCGGATCGCCCGCTGGGACTCCCCCGCCGCCCTGTCGGCCGACCGCCGCGACCGGCTCCACGCGGTCCTGCGCGGTCTGGCCGCCCGCGCCTTCGGCGCCGACCACTCCGCTTACTGGCACGCCCGCGTCGAGAGCGGGTTCTTCGACCGCGTCACCTCCCTGGCCCTGATCCTGGACGGCGGCGGAGTCCCGGTCGGCTGGGGCGGCTACCACCGGCTGCGTCTGGCCGGTCGCCCCGCCCTGTACCTGGACGCCGCCGGCGTGGTGCCCGCCCACCGTCGCACCGGGGCCGTCTCGTCGCTGATGACGCACTTCCTGACCCGGGAGATCCGCACCCGGCCGCTGCGCGGCATGGACGTGGTCATGCGCACCCGCCATCCCGCCGTCTACGCGGGGTGGCTGCACAACCTGGGCCCCAACCGGGTCTTCCCCAACACGCGCCGGCCCCTCCCCGCTCGGGTCCGGCGCGTGGCGGCCGAGGCCGCCGACTGGCTCGGCGACGGCCCCGGCCTGGAACCCGACACCCTGGTGGTGCGCGACGCCTACCGGGTGTTCGAGGGCGACATCTACGGCGTGCGCCCGCGCAGCGGGCACAGCGGCATCGACGACCTCTTCGCCCGCACCGTCGGCCCCAAGGACGCCCTCATGGTCGTGGCGCACCTGGACGCCGCCGCGCTGGCCCGGTGCGCCCTGGCCCGCGCCGCCCGCTCCCGGGTGCGCCGCATGCCCGCCCTGGGCGGACGGCCCCGGCGCGGCGGTGCGCCCGCCGCGCCGTTCCACCCCGACACCGTCGGGCTGCTCACAGCGGTACGGCCTTGACCGTGGGCGCGCTGTACACCAGCCCGCCCATGTCGCGCACCCTGTCCATCAGCGAGGCCAGTCGCAGGCTCTCGTCCCAGGTCATGTCCGGACTCTGGGAAAGCCCGGCGGCCACGCACCGGGCGACCTCCTCGGCCTCGTACTCGTAGCCGTTGGCGCGGAAGGGGCGGTGGAACGCCTCCGGTTCGCGGCCGTCGCGGTGCAGCACCGCCTCGGTGGCCGCCCAGAACAGGGGGATCTCCACCCGTCCCAGCGTCCCGGCCAGCACCGCCGTCCCGGGCAGGGATGTGCGCGACGCGCAGGCCAGGGCCGCCGTGGCGCCCTGCTCCCCGCGCACCAGCATCGCGGTGTGCACATCCACCATGTTGTCCGGTGACAGGCGCCGGGTGGCGCCCACCAGGGTCAGCTCGCCCAGGTACCACGAGGCCAGCGCCAGCGGGTAGATGCCCAGGTCCAGCAGGGCGCCGCCGCCCAGGTCGGCGTTGAACAGCCGGTGGTCGGGGTCGTAGGGGGCGTTGACCCCGAAGTCGGCGGTCACGTGGGTGAGCTCTCCGACCGCGCCGTCGGCGACCAGGTCGCGCACCAGGCGGTGGACGGGCTGGAAGCGCGTCCACATCGCCTCCATGAGGAACACCCCGTTGTCACGGGCGGCCTGCGCCATCTCCGCGGCCTGGAAGGCGTTCATCGCCATCGGCTTCTCCACCAGCACGTGCTTGCCGGCGTTCAGGCACAGCAGGCTCTGCGGGTGGTGCCAGGGGTGGGGGGTGGCCACGTACACCGCGTCCACGTCGGGGTCGGCGGCCAGGTCGGCGTAGGAGCCGTGGGCCCGGGGGACGTCCCAGGCCGCCGCGAACTCGTGGGCGCGCTCCCACGTACGCGAGCCGACCGCGGTGACGTGCGCCGTGGGGGTGGCCCGCAGGCCCTCCATGAAGGAGTGGGCGATCCCGCCCGTGCCGAGCACGCCCCAGCGCATCACGCCGTTCTCATCTGTCATGGGGACATCCTAAAAACCCGGTCATGTCCGGGTCGAGCGGGGGAAGGCCCACGGGCCCCGTCCCGGCCGTTCGGCGGAGCGGGATCCGGCCCCGACCGCCCCGCGGGCCCGGGCACGGCGGGGCCCCGGCGCGCGGACCGCCTCGCGCGCCGGGGCCGGGGAACCTCAGGAGCGGTGCTGCTCCCGGGGGTGGTCCTCCCGGGACCTCCCCTGGCGCGGGACGCCCCCCTCGTGCCCGTGGTCCCGCCGACGGCGCCCGCGCCCGTCCGCGGGATCGTCGCGCATCTCGACGTAGGGCTCCGCGTCCTCGGGGAGCCCCCCGGAGATGGCCCGTCCGCGCTCGATCTCGGCGTTGAACTCCTCGCCGAGCAGGATCGCGATGTTGCTGATCCACAGCCACACCAGGAAGATCACCACCGTCGCCAGGCTGCCGTAGGTCCTGCCGTAGGAGGCGAAGTTGGCCACGTAGAAGGCGAAGGCCGCCGAGGCCAGGATCCACAGCACGATCGCCAGCACGCTCCCGGGGCTGACCCACCGGAACCCGCGCCTGGCGTTGGGCGAGGCCCAGTACAGGAGCGCGATCATGAACACCACCATGAGCAGCAGCACGGGCCACTTGGCGATGTCCCAGACCGTCACCACGGTCGGCCCGAGCCCCAGCAGGTTCCCGAGCCACTCCGCCGCGCCCCCCGTGAGGGTGACGCCGACCACGGTCAGGGTCAGCAGCACGACCATCAGCAGGGTGACGCCGACACGGATCGGCAGCGTCTTCCAGATCGGCCGTCCCTCGGGGACGTCGTAGACGACGTTGGAGGCGCGCATGAAGGCCGCGATGTAGCCGGAGGCCGACCACAGGGCCACGGCCAGGCTGACCAGACCGAAGATCCCGGCCGCCGCCTGGTTGGCCTGCAGGTTCTCGATCGCCGTGGTCAGGAGCCGGCCGGCGTCGGCCGGCACGGTCCCCGTGATGTTCTCGGTCAGGGTCCGCGTGGCCTCGGGTCCGGCCAGGCCCACCAGGGACACCAGCACGAACAGCGCCGGGAAGACGGCCAGGATCGCGTAGTAGGTGAGACCGGCGGCGAGGTCGGTCAGGGCGTCGGCGCGGAACTCGGTCACGGTCCGGCGCAGGGAGGCCCACCACGAGGAGGCGGGCATGTCGGTCGGCGCGTCGGCCTCCTCACGGGCGGAGCCCCGCGCACGCGCTTCCTCGGGATCGTGTCCCACCATCGTCCGCTCCTTCCTCGTTCGTCCCCGGCCGCCGGGTCCTCGCACACCGACCGGGAGAGGCGGTGGAGGCCGGGCGGCCGCCCGGCCTCCACCGCCCCCTCCGGCCCCGTCGTGCCGCCCCGGGACCCGGGGCGGCACGACGGAACGTGCGCGGGCGGGTCAGGAACCGCGCATCTCCTCGGCGGCCGCCCCGGCCTCGTGCCGGGCGTGCTCGCCGGTGGTGCGCGCGGCCTCGGCGGCGCTGTCCCTGACGTGCTCGCCGGCGGTCCGCGCGGACTCCACGGCCTGCTCCTTCACGTGTTCGGCGGACTCTGCCACCGCACGGCGGACCGGTTCGACCGCCCCGCCGGCGTGCTCGCCCAGGCGCTGGGCGGCACGCTGCTCGGCACGGCTCTCGGAGAGGACCGAGGCGGCCAGCAAGCCGGCGCCGAAGGCGATCAGCCCGGCGGCGACGGGGCTGCCCTGGGTCTGCCGCACGGCCTGTTCGGGCACCGATCTGGCCAGGTCGGCGGCCTGGTCGGCGGTGTGCCGGACCCGCCCGGACACCTCGTCGCGGGAGGGGGCGGCGCCCATGACCCGGTCCTTGAGCCGCCGGCCCCTGTCCCGGATCCGCCGGGTGCCGCGGTCGGCGATGCTGCCGGGCCGGGCCCGGTCCACGAGCCGGTCGGTGTCGTGGACCAGTTCGCTGCGGGTCCGGTCGATGTCCTGCCTTATCTCGTCGGGTGTTTCGCCCATTGGACATCCTCCTTCAGGGTCTCGATGGTCCGTTCGGGCTTGGGTGAGACCTCGCGCATGCGCTTGCGGCCCGTGACGAACAGGATCAGGGCGACGATCGCCCACACCAGGGCCACGGCCAGCGCGGCCCAGCCCGGTCCGATCAACACCGCCAGCCCGAACACCGCGGCGAGGCTGAGCAGCAGCAGTGCCATGTAGGCGGAGAACCCGGCGCCGCTGAGCAGGCCCGCGGCCTTGCCGGCCTTGACCGCCTCCTCGCGGACCTCGGCCTTGGCCAGGGCGACCTCCTGTCGGAACAGGGTCTGCAGGTCGCCCGTCACCTCGCCGAGCAGTTCGGAGAAGGAGGGGTCGTGCCCGTCGTCCTCCCCGCGCGGGGACGGCTGCGGAACTGTCGCCATGTCGGCCTCCCTCAGTAGGGCCGCCCCGGCGTACCGGGGGCGGCGGGCGGCGGAGCGACCTCGTCCGGCTGCGGGGCGCCGTATCCGGGCGGCTCGTGGCCGGCCGCCCCGGGACGCGCCTCCTCGCGGCGGTTGAGCCACTCGGCCGGGGTGTCGGGCCCGGTGTCCTCCCGGCGCGGCCTCGGCGTCCGCTCACCGGCGCCGGCCGCCTCGGGCTGTTCGTCACCGCCCCGGTCCGTGAAGTCGGACGACGCCTTGAGGACGCGCCCGGCCACGAACCCGGCGAGCGCCGCACCGGCCAGGAAGGCCACCGGCCTGCGGCGGGCGAAGTCCTTGGTCTCCTCGATCAGGCCGTCGATCCCCCGGCGCTCCAGGAAGTCCGCGGCGCCCTGTCCGCCCTGCGCCACCTGGCGCACGACGTCGCGCACCGGGGACCCGGGGACCCCCTGGTCGGCCATGGAGGACAGCTCGTCGGACCACTGGCGCAGGTTCTGCGAGGTCCGCCGGGTCTGCTCCCGGGCCTCCTCGCGCAGTCGCGACCGGACGTCCTCCGCGACGTGCACGGCCTCCGAACGGGCCTCCGCGCTCAGGGAGCGCGCCTGCTCCCCCGCTGTCGACGCGACCTCCCCGGCCGCCTCCCGGGCGGTCCCGGCCAGCTCTCCGGCCTTTCCGGACCCGCCCGTTCCCTCGTTCGAGTGCATCACCAAGCCTCCTCGAAGCCGGTTGTCTCCTCGGTTGGGGCCGCGCCTACCCGTGCCGCCCCCGGCTACACATCGCACGACGGCGCCCTGCGGGAAACGCGGGTCCGAGAGGGGGCGGATACGCCCCGGACCGGGCGGCGGGAGCCGGGGGCGCATCCGCCCCGGCCGTCCCCGGGGGACCGAGATCGCCCTTCCCGTGGCGGATTCGCGCCCCACCGGCCCCGGGCCGGGGACCCCGGCCCGGGGCACCCTAAAAAAGCGGTCATGTCCGGGTCGAGCGGGGGCAGGTGCTCGGTTTCCCGGCGCCCTGCCCGTACGGTGGCCCCTAGGACGGGAAGGGGCCCGTCCACCGGAATCGGAGGGGGACATGTCGGAGACGCTCGCCCACAGGCTCGGGGTCCGCCCCGGCGACCGGCTGCTCGTGCTCAACGCCCCCGAGCGGTACCTGGGGCTGCTGGAGCCGCCGCCCGACGTGCAGATCGACCTGGGCCCCATCGAGGGCGCCGAGTACGACTCGGTGCACCTGTTCGCCCTGGACCGGGGGACGGTGGCCCGCGAGGTCCACCCGATCCTCAAGACCCTGTCCCCGTCCGCGGCCGCCTGGGTGTGCTACCCCCAGCGCGGCGGCACCATCATCACCGACCTGGGCCCCGACCGGGGCTGGGGCGTCCTGGTCGACGACGGGTGGCGCCCCGCCGCCCAGGTGCCGATCGACTCGGACTGGGCGGCGCTGCGCTTCACCCGCGCCTGACCCTCACGACTCCCCGATCCGGACCCCGCCGCTGACGGTGTCCACCTGGATGCGGGGGCCGGAGGAGGAGGCCTGCACCCCGATGTCGCGCCCGCCCGAGACGGACTCGCCGGTCACGTCGTAGGCGCCCGCCGGGACGTCGATGTCCACTCTGCCGCTGGTCGTCTCCACCGCGAGCGTCCGGAAGGCGTCCTCGGTGGCGACCTCCACACTCCCGGAGACCGAGGAGACCTCCGCGGTGTCGAAGCCGCCGCCCACCGACACCCGCCCGCTGGTGGACTCGGCCTCCACCGACCCGGCGGTGAACCCGGTCAGGTCCACGTCGCCGGAGGTGCTGGAGGCGTGCAGCCGCTCGCCCTCACCGGCGGCGGTGATGGAGCCGCTGGTGCTCTCCAGGTCCACCGATCCGGTGATCCCGGCGACCTCGATCCGCCCGGAGGTGGTCTCGACCCGCACGTCGCCGGTGACGTCGGTGACCTCCACCAGCCCGTTCACGCTGGACGCCTCCACCCCGCCCTCCAGGCCCGTGACGGTGACCTCGCCGCTGACGGTCTCCACCTGCACCTCCACCCCGGCGGGCACCGCGATGTCGTAGTCCACCGAGCAGCCCTCCAGGAACCACACGCCCGAGCAGTCGGCGTCGATGCGCAGCTCCCCGTCGTCGGTCTCGATGTCCTCGTCGGGATCGGTCAGGGGGGTGCCGCGCAGTTCCCGGTCCACCTGGACCCGGTCGCCGTCGGCGAAGGTGAAGGAGACCCGGCCGCCGGTCTCGTTCTCCACGACCACGCGTTCGGGTGCGGCGAAGGAGTCGGCCCTGTCGCCCCGGTCCACTCCCACGTTCCCCAGCACCGAGAACGCGATCACCACGACCAGGCCCGCCACCAGGACGCCGCCCAGCACCAGCCACGGTCCGATGCGGAACCCGCTGCGGGGCTCCTTGCTCGACGAGGCGTACAGCCCCCGCGCCTTGAATGTCACTGTCTTCCTCTCCGTTCGGGCTCTCGCCCCCTCGTACTCCGGTGCCGGTCAGTTCCGGTCGTGGTCGCGCAGGTAGTGCAGGACCGCCTGCACCCTGCGGTGGTCGTGGTCGTCCTGGCCCAGGTCGAGCTTGGTGAAGATCGACCTGATGTGCTTTTCCACCGCGCGCTCGGTGACGGTCAGCCGGGACGCGATCCCCGCGTTGTTGAGCCCCTGGGCCATCACCTCCAGCACCTCGGTCTCCCGGGGCGTGAGCCGGTCCAGGGCGCTGCCCCGGTGTCCGCTGAGCAACTGCGACACCACCTCGGGGTCGATCGCCGCGCCTCCCCCGGCCACCCGGCGCAGCACGGTCAGGAACTCGTCGATGTCGGCCACCCGGTCCTTGAGCAGGTAGCCGACCCTGGACATGTCGCGTCCGCCGAACAGTTCGGCGGCGTAGCGGCCCACCACGTGCTGGGACAGCAGCAGCACCGCCACCTCGGGGTGCTCCTCGCGAATGCGGATCCCCGCCTTGATGCCCTCCTCGGAGTAGGTGGGCGGCATGCGGATGTCCACCAGGCACAGGTCCACGTCCGGGTGGTCGCCGATCGCGCCCATCAGCGCGTCGGCGTCGCCGACCTCGGCGAGCACCTCCACCCCGGCGTCCTCCAGCAGCCGGGCCATGCCGCTGCGCAGCAGCACCGAGTCCTCGGCGATGATGACCCGCGGCTCCCCGTCCGGGGCGCCGCCCTCCTGTGCGGCCCCGTAGGGGACCGGTCGCGCGTCGTGGCCGTGGTACACGGTTCTCATGCCTCCCAGGGGATGTCGGCGGTCAGGACGGTGCCCTCTCCGGCCGGGCTGTGCACGGTCAGGACGCCGTCGACGGCGTCCACCCGGTCCCACAGGCCGTACAGGCCGCTGCCGGACTCGGGGTCGGCGCCGCCCCTGCCGTCGTCGGTGACGGCCACCCGCAGCAGGTCGCCGCCGCGGCGGGCGCTCACACGCCGGGCGGAGACGGTGACACGGGTGGCGCCGGAGTGCTTGGCCACGTTGGTGAGCGCCTCGCACACCACGTAGTAGGCGACGCCCTCGGCCCGCGCCGAGGGGCGCTCGGCCAGGTCCACCTCGACCCTGACCGGGACGGGCGAGCGCCCGGCGGCCACCGGAAGGGCGGCGGGCAGCCCGCGGTCGGTGAGCACCCGCGGGTGCAGGCCGCGGGCGACCTCGCGCAGGTCCTCCATGACCTCGCGGGACTCGCGCTGGGCCTCGGTGATCAGTTCCAGGGCCGCGTCGGGGTCGGTGCCCACGCGGGCACGGGCCCGGGTGAGCGTCAGGGTCAGGGCGAGCAGCCTCTGCTGGGCGCCGTCGTGCAGGTCGCGTTCGATACGGCGCCTCTCGGCCTCCGCGGCGTCCACCATGCGCAGCCGGCTGTCCTGGACGTGTGAGAGGCGTCGGCGCATGCGCACCTCGGGTGCGTCGAACAGCAGGGCCCGGTGCAGTGTCACCTCGGTGGCCACCGTGTACGGCGCCAGGCGCAGCCCCACCAGCGCGGCCAGCGGGCCCAGGACCACCTGGACCAGCGGGCCGACCAGGTCCGAGGGCTGGCCCTGCACCAGGATGAACACGATGCCGACCAGGGCGCCGATGCCGACCGCCGCACCGCACACCACCAGGACCACCACGACCCCGCCCAGCAGCAGCCCGTGCAGCCCGGCGGCGGTGGTGTAGACGACCATGGACCAGGTCTCGCGCCCGAACACGAACCGCCACAGCCGCGGCCAGCGGCCGTCGGGGGCCAGCGGGTCGGGCGGGGCGGTCTCCACGATCCCGAACACCGTGCCCAGGCGGTGGCGCTGCACCCGGCAGGCCAGCCGGGCCAGCAGGGCCGCGACGGCGGGCAGCAGGACCAGCATGCCCAGCGCCTCGGTGACGAAGCCCCACAGGCCCCCCTGCCAGGGGTCGTCCGCCCCCGGAGTGATGGCGAACCCCAGCCAGGAGGCGGCCACGACCAGCATGAGCGCGGGGACCAGGTAGAACAGCGACAGGGCGAGGGAGGTCATCAGGTGGGCGACCTCGACCGCCCGGGTACGCCAGGACGCCCCGTAGGCTGCCGCGTCGGTGCGCGCGAGCCCCGGAGGGGCCGCGGGCGGGCCGCCGGGCCGTGCGATGGATGGACTGTGACCGGTCACGTACCCCAATCTAGGTTCGGGGCCGGTGCGGACACGATGCCATCAGCACGTGGACACGCGGTGGTGGTGGCACTACCCGGAACGCGGCAGCGGGACCGGAGAGGGGCGGGCATGGGCGGCGGGCGGATCGAGGTGGCCCCGGTGCTGGTCGACATCGGCCGGGTCAACATGCTGTTCGCCCTGGACCCGCGTCCTCCCGGGCCCGGCTGGCGGGCCCTGGGCGCCCCGGCCCCGGCCGAGGTGGCGGCGGAGGTGGAGCGGGTGCGCGAGCGCCTGGCGGGGTTCGCCGGGGTCGCGCCGGAGGCGGTGGAGTGGCGGGTGGGCGCCTCGCTGTTCCAGCAGGGGCTGGCCACCCGGCTGCTGTCGCCGGTGCTGGCCGCGGCGCTGTGCCACGGGGCGGCTCTCCGGGCGGACGCCTTCCACCGGGACCCGGACGCCGCCGGGCCGGTGGAGCTGCGCACCTCCCAGCGGTGGGCGGACCCGGTCGCGCGCGAGCCCGCGGCGGTGGCCGGGCACATCGCCGCCGCCGTCCTGGAAGGGGTCCTGGATCCGGTGGCGGAGGCCCTGGGCGCTGCGCCCGCCGGTACGGGCCGGGTGGCCCCGGGGCTGCTGCGCGGCAACACCGCCTCGGCGCTGGCGGGGGCCGCGCGCTCGCTGGGCGCGGAGCGGCCCGGGGTGCGGGTGCGGGCCGAGGAGGTCGTGCGGCTGCTGACCGAGCACCCGCCGCTGGCCGGGACCGGCTCCCACACCGGCCGTGACGCCGGCGGGGCGGCGGTGTTCCGGCGCACCACCTGCTGCCTGTACTACCGGGTGCCCGGCTCCGGGTACTGCGGCGACTGCGCGCTGGCCGGCCCGGGGCGCGGGCTGCGCGGCTGACCGGCCGCGGTGCCGCGGGGTGCCGTGTGCGGGCGATCCGCCGCGGGGCCCGGGACGGCGGAGGCGTCCGCGCCGTGATCCCCCGTGTCGGGCCGGTGCCGGGAAAACCGGGTGACACCGGGCGCGGTGGGTGGGAGCCTGCCCGGATGGTCACTCCTGCTGTTCCTCCCCTGCACCGGGACTGCGATTTCAACGGTCCGCTCTCGGACGCGCACGCCGCCCGGCTCATCGGCACCCTCGGCCCCCTCGGGGGCGAGCACATCGTGGACGTGGGGTGCGGGTGGGCCGAACTGCTGCTGCGCACCCTGGAGGCGGCGCCGACCGCCACCGGGTTCGGCATCGACATCGGCGAGGACTCCATCGCCCACGGCCGCGCCAACGCCCGGGCGCGCGGTCTGGCGGACCGGGTGGAGCTGGTGGTCGGTGACGCCGGCGAGTGGTCCGGGGGGAGGGACACCGCCCAGGGCCGGCCCGGGGCCGACGTGGTGTTCAACGTCGGCTCCACCCACGTCTGGGGCGGGGACCCGGTGGAGCACACGACCAACGCCCTGGAGGCGCTCTCGGCCCTGCTGCGTCCGGGCGGGCGGCTGCTGTTCGGGGAGTGCTTCTGGACGCGCGAGCCCACCGACGCCGAACTCGCCGCCATGTACGACACACCGCGCGGGCAGTACCGGACGATGCGCGGCCTGGTGGATCTGGCCCTGTCGTACGGATTCCGGCTGGGGGCGCTGTCGCAGGCCTCCCTGGAGGAGTGGGACGACTTCGAGAACCGGCACGCCAGGGGATGGGAGGAGTGGTTGCTGGAGAACCCCGGCTCCCCCGACGCCGAGGAGGTCCGCGCCCGCTCCGACCGGCACCGGGTGGCCCGCGTGGAGGGCTGGCGGGAGACCATGGGCATGGCCTACCTGACCCTGGTCCGGGTCTGAGGGGCGCCCGTGCGCCGGGCGGGGCCCGGCGCACGGGCCGGGACGGTCAGCCCGCGTCGGCGGCGCGGCGCACCTCGTCGATGTCGATGCGCTGCATGGAGAGCATGGCCTTGACGGCCCGCTCGGCGCGGGCGGGGTCGGGATCGGTGGTCAGCTCGTCGAGTTCGCGCGGGAAGACCTGCCAGGAGAACCCGTAGCGGTCCTTGAGCCATCCGCACTGGCTCTCCTGCCCGCCGCCCTCGATGAGGGCGTACCAGTAGCGGTCGGACTCGGCCTGGTCCTCGCACAGGACCTGGAGGGAGAACGCCTCGGTGAAGGTGAACTCCGGTCCGCCGTTGAGGGCGGTGATCCGCTGGCCCTGGATCTCGAAGTCGACGGTCAGGACCGAGCCCTCGGGGCGGGGCATGCCGGGGCCGTAGTGGGTGACCTTGAGGATGCGGGCGTCGTCGAACACGTCCACGTAGAAGTTCGCGGCCTCCTCGGCCTGGGTGTCGAACCACAGGCAGGGGATGATCTTGTTGTTCACGGCCATCGTCGTGGTCCCTTCGGGGTGTGCTGCTCCGTCACCCGTACCGACCCGGCCGGGGCCGGGAACTCATCGCGTTCCCCGAGGGTTTCTCCGGCCCTTCTCCGGCTCCCCGGGTTCCCTCATCCTCCGCTGTGGCGCCCTAGGATCAGGGGATATCCGGTGTCGAAGGGGCGTTTCGTGGAGCAGCGGTACTACTCGGTGGACCAGGTGGCGGAGCTGTTGGGGCTGCACGTGAAGACCGTGCGCGGCTACATCCGCGAGGGGCGGCTGGCGGCGACGCGCATCGGCAAGCAGTACCGGATCCGCCGTGAGGACCTGGAGGCGTTCGGCGGCGGGCCGGTGGCGGGGCGGGAGCCGTCCGGGCCGGTCGCCGTGGAGGTGTCGTCGGTGGTGCGCCTGGAGGGGGTGGACCGGCAGCGGGCCGACCGGGTGACCACGCTGGTCACCGCCGCGGCCGCGAACCCGGGGCGGGGCGGGGCGCCGGTGCACGTCCAGGCGGTGCACGATCCGGGGGCGGGCAGTCTGCGTCTGGTGATCCTGGGGGACGCGGCCGGCACCGCGGCCCTGTTGGAGCTGGTGGAGATGTCCACCAGGGACTGACGTCTCATATATTGATATTCAAATCTCATCTTTAGAGACGCGGGGTGTAGTGTCGGGCTACCGCGAACACGGCGGTCCCCGACGGAAAGGGCGACGATGACGCGCTACACCCACGGCCAGCACCCCTCGGTCACCGACTCCTACCGCTGGCGCAACGCCGCCAACTCGGCGGGGTACGCGCTGGCGGAGATGACGCCGGGCCGATCCCTGCTGGACATCGGCTGCGGGCCGGGCACCATCACCGTCGACCTGGCCGCGCGCGTGGCCCCGGGGCGGGTGGTGGCGCTGGACTCCTCCGCCGAGGCGGTGGAACTGGCCCGCGCCACCGCCGAGAAGGAGGGTGCGGACAACGTCGAGTTCCGGGTCGGCGACGTCCACGACCTGGACCTGCCCGATGACTCGTTCGACGTCGTGCACGCCCACCAGGTGCTGCAGCACGTGGCCGACCCGGTGCGGGCCCTGGCCGAGATGCGCCGGGTGACCGCCCCGGGCGGGGTGGTGGCGGCCTGCGACAGCGACTACTCGGGCATGTACTGGTACCCGCGCCCGCCGGAGCTGGACGAGTGGATGGACCTGTACCAGCGGGTGGCCCGCGGCAACGGCGGGGAACCCGACGCGGGACGGCGCCTGCGCGCCTGGGCGCGCGCCGCCGGGTTCGAGGAGGAGGGGATCACCTACGCCGCCGAGGTGTGGGACCACTCCTCCCCCGAGCGCCGCTCCTGGTGGGGAGGCATGTGGTCGCGCCGCATCCTGGAGTCGGACCTGGCCCGCCAGGCCGTGGACGAGGGCTACGCCACCCGCGCCGACCTGGAGCGCATCTCCGCCGGCTGGGCGGCCTGGAGCCGGGACCCCGACGCGGTGTACGTCGTCCCCCGCGGCACCGTCCTGTGCCGGGTCTGAATCCGGCTTCCCGTCCCTGGGACGGCCCCGGAGGGCCTTCGCGGGCCCGCGAGGCGCCGCGACCGTCCGTCCCCCGCCCGCCGTCATCGCCGAGGACCGGCGCGGGGCCCGCATGTGCCGGGGTTCCCCGTCCCTGGGGTGGACAAGGTGAGCCGGAAAGGGGCGGCAGACCGGTGAGACGGTCTTCTGGGCGGAGGTGAGACCGCCCTTCGGGGCCGAGCCGAAGGGGGGACCCGCCTACGCCGGAGAACCGCGCACGGGTAACGACCGGACCGGCGGAGGACCGGCCTGCGGGAACCCGGCGGCCGGTGGGGCGGCTCGTCTCCACCGCGCGCCGCTCCGGTGGTGAGCGGCGCGCGGCCTGCGAGGCGGACGCCCGGAGCGTTCGGCGCCCCTTGCGCGTGTAGGCGCGCAGCGACAGCGGGACGGAGATGACCGGCGGCGCGGCCGACCGGACCAGGACGGCGGGCACCGGATGTTCGAGTGGCCAGGCCACGTCTCCGGGCGGTGCGCCCGGGTCGCCGGACGGCTCCCGTGAGGCGGCGGTGAGCGCGCTCACCGGGTTCCGGTCGGCCAGGAAGCGCGACCAGCCCGGCATTCCGCCGGTCGGGACGAACGCCTTCGACAGCGTTGTGAACGGCAGGCCCGGCGGTGGGACGAGACCGGCACGGTCGGGCTCGCGCACGACATCGGAGAGCCGCAAGCGGCCGCCCGGCGGGGCGACGCTGCGGCGGTCGGCGGCCACCGTGGGATCGGTCCCGGCCAGGGTGTTCGGCACGGTCGCCGCCGTGCCCGGGGCGGCGGGGTCTTCGAGGGTCGCGTCGATGCGGTCGCCGATCGCGGAAGGCCACCGGCAGGGTGGGCGCCCCGGGGAGCCGGCGACAGCCGATCAGGGGAGCCCACCGGTACCGAGGCCGTACCCAGGCATGGCGACCGGCCCCGGTGATGAGTTTTCGCGCCCGTACCCGTCATAACCACGTGGGGACACGATGAGACGGAAGGATGACGTGATGGGTGCGGACACACGGCTGGAGGAGATGGGCGTGAGCGGTCCGGGCGAGGTCGACGAGCCGGCGTTCTCGGGACTTGCGGAGCGGCACCGGCGGGAGCTGCACGTGCACTGCTACCGGATGCTCGGGTCGTTCGAGGACGCCGAGGACACCGTGCAGGAGACGTTCATGCGTGCCTGGCGGCGGCGGGAGACCTTCGAGGGGCGGTCGACGTTCCGGGCCTGGTTGTACAGGATCGCCACCAACGTCTGCCTGGACCTGCTCGCCGAGCGCCGTCCGGAGCCTGCGACCGGCGGTGAGGTGCCGTGGCTGCAACCCTACCCGGACCGGCTGCTCGACGAGTTGCCCGCGGACGACGCCGACGAACCGGAGGCCGTCGCCGTCGCGCGGGAGACCATCGAGCTGGCCTACCTGGTCGCAGTCCAGCACCTCGCGCCGCGCCCGCGGGCCGTGCTGATCCTGCGGGATGTGCTCGGCTGGCCGGCGAAGGACGTCGCGCAGATCCTGGGGGACTCCGTCAACTCCGTGAACAGCGCGCTGCAGCGGGCCCGCGCCGGCATGCGGGAGCACCTGCCCGCCGAGCGGCAGGACTGGACCGGCGGCGAGGAGGACGCCGGGACGCGTGAGCTGGTGCGCCGCTACACCGAGGCGAGCGTGGCCACGGACGTCAAGGCGCTCGCCTCGATGCTGCGCGAGGACGTCCGTTTCTCGATGCCTCCCACGCCGGGGCTGTACGTCGGCCGCGACACGGTGGTGGACTACATGGTCGAGAGCGGCTTCGAGGGCATGAAGGGCCTGCGCGCCGTCCAGACCACCGTGAACCGGCAGCCCGCCCTCGCCTTCTACCTCTGGCAGCAGGAGGGCGCGTACCTGCCGCTGACGATCGACGTCCTGCGCGTCACCGGCGGGGCGATCACCGGGATCGTCACGTTCCACGACGACCGGTTCCCGCGGCTCGGGCTGCCGGAGCACCTGCCGGCCGACGGCACGGAGTAGTCCCGGTGCGGACGCTCGCGCTGCGCGGCGGCGCGCGTATCGCCGTGGTCGCGGCGGAGTGGCACGACGCGTTCTGCCTCGTCACCGGCGGCCGAGTGCAGCTGGAGCTGCGCGATGGCGAGCCGGGCCCGGTCCTCGAACGCGGTGCCGGGTTCTGGCTCCGCGGCACCGGCGTCCGCGCGCTGCGGAACCCGGGCCGCCGCACGGCGAGGGTGGGCGTCATCACTGCGCCCGGGAGCCGGGGGCCTCGCATTCCGGTCACGCCACCCCGTACACCCATGACCCAACGACGGAGGAACGGCATGAACAGCACGAAGGAAACCGGGACCGCGGCCGCCGGCCGGACCGGCCGTCCCCACCGACTCCGCCGACTCGTCGGCACCGGCTTCACCGCCGCGCTCGCGGCGATGCGGGCAGCGGTCGTGTCGTGGAAGCCGGGCGCGCGCGATGACCGGTGCGGGAGGTTCGGCGAAGGCGAACCGCCGTCCTGACCGGATGCTCGGCCCCGAGCAGCAGGTCGGGCTCCGGCGGATGCACGCCGGCGGCGACCACACGACCACCGACCTCACCGAGCCGTCCACGAACGGCTCGACCAATCCGCGAAGAAAGGCAGGACCGCCGTGCTGACACAGGTCGCGGAGGGTGTGCTGATCCACCGGAGCGAGTTGCTCCGGAACAACGCCGTTGTCGTGCAAGGCCGGACCGGCGTGTTGCTCATCGACCCCGGGCTCACCGGCGGCGAACTGACCTGCCTTGCGAACGACCTGTCCGAGATGGGCCGGCCCGTCGTGGCAGGCTTCTCGACGCATCCTGACTGGGATCACGTGCTCTGGCACGCCGACCTCGGCGAAGTGCCCCGTTACGGCACGGCCCGCTGCGCGGCCGGCATGCGAGACGTGCGGTCGGACGCGGACTGGAAGGCCCGCGTCGCCGAGGGGCTACCGCCGGAGATCGCCGAGGAGACACCGCTGGACCTGTACGGCCTCATCACCGGTCTGCCCGCCGGAACCGTGCGGATCCCCTGGGACGGCCCTGGAGTCCGGATCATCGAGCATCCGGCGCACGCCCCGGGCCATGCGGCGCTGTTGGTCGAGGAACGCGGGGTGCTCGTCGCCGGCGACATGCTGTCCGATGTCTTCGTTCCGATGCTCGACGACTTCAACGGTACCGATGACCCGGTCGAGGGCTACCTCGTCGGGCTGCGACTGCTCGAGGGCGTGGCGGGCGGCGTCGATGTCGTCATCCCCGGTCACGGGTCCGTCTGCGGAGCCGATCAGGTGCACGCACGGATCGAACAGGACCGCGCGTACGTACACGCCCTGCGTGAGGGCGGTGTTCCCGACGACCCGCGGGTCGACTCGCCCGAGCCCGGCTGGGAATGGGTGAGCGACATCCACGCGGGGCAACTTCGGCGGCTCGCCCGAAGAAGGGGAGCGTCATGAACCGTGGGACGGCGACGGCGCCGCCGGGCGCGTGAGCGTCCAGTGGCCGGAACGGGGCCTTCGGAGAACGACCCTCAGCGGACGCGGCGTTCGGCCGCCGGTCCATCCGCCGTCGCCAGAGGCCCTTCGTCGTGCGCACAGGCAGTGGTCATGCTCGGTCACCAGGTCAGCCGGTGCCGGCGATCTGTTCCAGTGGGTGGATGGTGCGGGCCGGGGTGAGGGCCTCAGGGGTCAGTCGAAAGTACTGTTCCAGGTCGGCCACCGACGGTTCGTCGGGGCAGCGGCCGTAGCGGGCGATCCGGTCACCGGAGAGGTACTCGTGCGGCACGGCCACGAACGCGGGGGCCGCGAACAGGGCGGCCCGGCCCCACCGCCGAACCGTCGCCCGGGTCACGGCGGCGGCCCCCGCCGAAGCCCCGGACGAATTCCTCCCGCCCCTCCTCGACCGCACCGTCCACCGAGGCGCGGCACACGCCACACGCGGGTGCTCCTCCGTGCTCGTATCCCCCGCACCCGGCACACCGCCGCGGCTCGGCTCCCACCGCAGGTCGTCCCATCCGCCCTCCCCGTCCGATGCAGACGGTACGGGAGGAGCCCGCCGGGGCGGGCATGGTCTTCCACGTCCGCGGACCCGCCAGGGTGGGGGGCGATGCCCTTTTCCCCCACCGGCGGTCAGGCGCCGAGGCCGGCGGGGCGGGGACGCATGCCGCATGCGGATCTCCTCGAAGGGCACGGCGGCCGCCCCCGACAGGTGGGGGCGGCCGGGGCGGCCCGAGCATAGTCCAGGGCGTGGCAGGCGCTGCACCGCCCTCACCCGTACCGGCTGCGCCGCAGCCGTCCGCCCCGGCCGACGCCGACCTGCGGGGCGCCACCTACCTGGGCCCGCCTTGGATCCGCGCACCAGGGGTCTCCTCCTCCGGCAGGCGCCCCCCGTGCCCGCCTGCCCCCTTCTCCCCTGCCGCTGCGGCCCGGCCGGGCCACAGCGGATCATGTCCCGATGACGGTCGCCGGCTTCGCACTCCTCCGGTGGAAGTCCGGGGTCAGACGGCCTCCTGGCGTTCCAGCCACGCCAGGATCGCCCGGTTGGTCTCCTCCGGCTTCTCCTGCTGGATCCAATGGCCGCAATCCAGTTCGATCACCTCCACGTCGGGCACGAACTCCGCCGGGTTCTCGGACTTGGGGATCGAATCCCGGGTGCCGTGGATCATGAGCGTGGGCTGCCGGATGACCGGGTCCGCGTCCGCCAGCAAATGCCAGTTGCGGTCGACGTTCCTGTACCAGTTCACGCTGCCCGTGAATCCTGTCGATTCGAAGGCGGAGACGAAAACGGCGAGTTCGCCCTCGCTCATCACGGGCTCACCGAGCGGTGTCCCCGCTCTGGCGAGGTCGATCAGCGCCATACCCGGCCGAGGCTCTTCGGGGGGCTGGTTCTTCCGGTACAGGTTGCGGAGGAACCGGGACGTGTTCTCTGAGAACACGGCGTCGGCGACGCCCGGCCGTCGGTTGAAGTGGACGAAGTAGAAGTCCTCGCCGAGCGTTTCCTCCATCACCTCGACCCAGGGCCTCTCTCCGCGCTCGAGGTAGGGCAGGCTCAGGTTGACCACCTTGTCCACGCGCTTCGGATGCAGCAGGGCCATCCCCCAGACGACCATCGCGCCCCAGTCATGGCCGACGAAGGTGGCGTCCTCGTATCCGTAGTGGTCGAGGAGTGCGACGAGGTCGCCCGTCAGGTGCTCGATGTCATAGTCCGTCACCTCGGCCGGACGGGACGAGGCGCCGTAGCCCCGCTGGTTCGGGACGATGACGTGGTGGCCCGCTGCGGCGAGGGCGGGCACCTGGTGGCGCCAGGAGAAGGCATGCTCCGGCCAGCCGTGGCAGAGCACGATGGGTTTCCCCGCGTTCTCCCGGCCCGCTTCGAACACCTCGAGTTCCACACCGTTCACCGGAATGAGGGTGGGCTCGGGAAAGTCCTTTGGATCGAACATTGCGTTCCCTCTTCATCTTCTCGGGGTTCTCAGGCGGCGAAGGCGCCCGCGGACGGCTTTCGCACGCCCCTGGGAGACCGGGGGCCGATACGGTCCCGGGTGGTGGGACCCTCGGCCAGGTCGTGTCTCCATCCTGTCGACCGAAACCGGTCACCCCATGACCGGTTTCATATGAAAATGTTGTCGGCATGCGAACCGACCGGCTGGTGGCCGTCCTCCTCCTGCTGCAACGGCGCGGGCAGGTGACGGCGGCGGAGGTCGCCCGGGAGCTGGAGGTCTCCGAGCGCACCGCCCGCCGCGACCTGGACGCCCTGGCCATGGCCGGGGTCCCCGTGTACTCCACGCAGGGCCGGGGCGGCGGCTGGCGCCTCGTGGGCGGCGCCAGCACCGACCTGTCCGGGTTGACCGCGGGTGAGGCCCGCGCCCTGTTCCTGGTCGCCGGCCCGGCCTCGGCCACGACGCCGACCGTGAAGGCGGCCCTGCGCAAGCTCGTCCAGGCCCTGCCGGAGCCCTTCCGGGTGCAGGCCGAGGCGGCGGCGTCGTCGTTGGTCACGGACCCGGAACGATGGGGGACGAGTCGGGTCGGGCACCGGCCGCCCCGCTTCCTCGGCGAACTCCAGGACGCGGTGATCCGCGGAGTCCAGGTGCGGCTCGGCTACGTCGACCGCGATGGCGCCGAGACCGGGAGGACCGTCCACCCGCTGGGCATCGTCGCCAAAGGCCCGTCGTGGTACCTCGTCTCCGACACCGAGGCCGGCCGGCGGACCTTCCGGATCGACCGCGTGTCCTCCGCCGAGCCGACCTCAGATCCCGTGCACCGTCCCGCGGACTTCGACCTCGCCGAGAGCTGGCGCGAGATCGCCGACGAGGTCGACCGCAGGCGAACGCCCCTCGAGGTCCAGGCGGTGTGCGTGCCCCGCGGGATGGACGTGCTCCGGATGGCGTTCGGCGGTCGGCTCGACGTGGGCGGCTCCGCGGCCGACGGCCGCATCGAGGTCGTGATCCGCGGCTCCGACGAGTACGTGCTCGCCGGCGAGCTCGCCGGGCTGGTCGAATGGCTCGAGGTGACCGGCCCCGCGGGTGTGCGGGACCGCCTGGCCTCGATCGGCGGCGCGCTCGTCGAGCGATACGGCTGAGATCCTCCCGCGGTGTCGGGCTCCGGGGCCCCACGGCCCGGCGGTGCCGGGGGCCGACGCCCCTGCCCCGTCGTTCCCATGCCGACACGCGCCGCACGCCCCCGCCGCGGCGAGCGGAAAACCGGTCGGCCGGGGGCGCCGGCCCCGGCTACCCTTTCGGAGGCCGTGCGAGAGACCGAGGAGGTGGTACCCGTGAACGCAGTATCGACACGGGTGCTCTCCTGCGGGGTCACGGTCGGGCGGTAGGTCGTCCGGGAGCGCCGTCCACGAGCACTCCCGAAGGACACGACCATGCACTTCACCTCCGAACAGCGCCTCGACGACGATCTCCTGGAGCGCGCGTTCACCCTCGACGGCATCCCCGGCGTCCTGTGGACGCCCCGATCCGCTTCGGCCTCCGCACCTGCACCGCTGGTCCTGCTCGGCCACCCCGGCGGCCCGGTCGGGTACTCGGGCGGGATCATCTCCCTCGGTATCCGGCTGGCGGCGGTCGATCCGCGTATCGCGGCCGCCGTTCTCTTCGCCGGGACCTTCGTTCCCCGTTCCATGTTCGACGACGCCCGCCGGATCACCGTTCCGCTGCACGTACTCCTGCAGTGGGACGACGAGCACAACGACCGACGGCTGGCGCTGGACCTGTTCGACGCCCTCGGCTCCGGGGAGAAGACCCTGAACGCCGACATGGGCGGGCACACCGGCGTCCCGCGGTCCGCGGGCGAGGAGGCCGCCCGGTTCCTCGCCCGGCACCTGAGGTAGGGCCGGGCCGCGGCGGCGGCAGAAGGAGCACGAGGCACCCGCCCGCCGGGGCGGCGGGCCTTCGGACCGCCTGCGACTCCGGCTCCGAGATCATGTGCCGCTGGGCCGGGCGTCCCGTGGGCCGGGCGTCCCGCGACGCCTCCCGGCGGCCGCCCGCCCGCCCGCGTCAGCGCGCGGCGGCCAGGCGGGAGCGGGTGCGGGCGGGGGCGCCGGGGGGCAGGGCGGCCAGGATGTCGGCGAGCGTGCTCCCCGCCAGGCTCCGGCGCCAGGCCTGGTGGGCCTCGTCCATCTTCCGCGCCAGCACGCACCTGTCCCGGCACTCCTCGGGAGGAAGCGCCCCCGCCCCCCGCTGCCGGATCTCCGCGCACAGGTAGGGCGAGGACGCGCCGTCCACGGCCTCGACGATCTGGAGCAGGTCGATCTCCCCGGCCGGGCGCGCCAGCCGGAAGCCGCCCCGCGGCCCCGGCGTCGCGCTCAGCACCCCGGCCTTGACCAGTGCCTTGAGCTGCTTGGCCAGGTACGGCGCGGGCAGGTCGAAGTACAGGGACAGCTGTGCGGTGGACGCGGTGTCCCCGGGTTCGAGCTGGGCCAGGGCGGTGGCGCAGTGCAGGACCCACTCGGTGCTCGCGGGAAGCTTCATCGGGCCATTCTACTGGAGACATTGTGGATCTTTTTAGTCCACGATAGGTTCGTTCCGTCGACCACCACAACGACCGGAAGAAGGAAGCACCATGCGCGTCGCCGTCGCCGGGGCCACCGGCAACATCGGATCCCGCACCCTCGCCGCCCTGCGCCGCCGGGGCCACGAGGTCGTCGGGATCAGCCGCTCCCAGGGCGTGGACCTGGCCACCGGCGAAGGGCTCGCCGAGGCCCTGCACGGGGTCGAGGCGGTCGTGGACGCCACCAACATCGCGGCCGCCGACCGCGAGGGCTCGGTGGAGCGCTTCGCGGCACTGACCCGCACCCTGCTCGCCGCCGAGGCGCGCGCCGGTGTGCGCCACCACGTCCTGCTCTCGATCGTGGGCATCCACCGGGTCGAGGGCAACGCCCACTACGCGGGCAAGCGCGAGCAGGAGCGCCTGGTGGAGAGCGGCCCGGTGCCCTGGACGATCGTGCCCGCCACCCAGTTCCACGACTTCGCCGCGATGGTGGCCGGGTGGACCGAACAGGACGGGGAGGCCGCCATCGCCCCGCTGCTGGTGCAGCCGATCGCGCCCGGGGACGTCGCCGAGATCCTCGCCGAGGTCGCGGTGGGCGCGCCGGCGGGGCGCCACGCCGACATCGCGGGTCCCGAGACCCAGGACCTGGTCGACATGGCCCGGCGCACCCTGAAGGCCCAAGGGCGGCGGGTGCGCCTGGTGCCGACCTGGTCCGGGATCTTCGGCACGGCCATGGCCGGTGAGGTGCTGCTGCCCGGTGAGGGGGCGCGCATCGCACCCACGACCTTCGAGGAGTGGCTGGAGTCCCAGGCGGCCGGTCCGGCGTCGTAGCGGGGCGGCCCGGCGGGGACGCGGGGAACCCGGGATCTCCCGCTCGCGGGGCCCGGCGTCCCGCAGGCCCCCTAGTCGGCGTCGTAGACGGTGACGGCCACACCACGGGCGCACAGTGCCTCGCGGACCAGCGGCTCCACGCGCTCCCACCTCCCGCCCGCCAGACCGCAGCCGATGCGCGGCATGTGCACGGTAGCGCCCAGCTCCAGGGCGTGGTCGGCCACCGTGCGCAGGGCGGTGGCGATCGCCTCGTAGCGCACCGGCGGGCCGCCGCTGCCGCGCCTGGTGCCGTTCTGGCCGACCATGTTCGCCACCCGGATATCGGGCGCGACCTCGACCAGGCGCACCGCGCCCAGGCCGAAATCGTTGCGGGCCCGGTCGCGGTGCCAGGCGCGGTAGTCGCGCTCGGGTTCGGGCCAGCGCCGGGACAGGGCCAGGACGAACCCCCTGCCCCAGCCGCCGCGGTCGTTGCACACGTGGGCGATGATCTTGGGCCCGGCGGCCCGGGGGCTGGTGGCGTCGCCTCGGATGACGCGCAGGGGGGCGGGGGTGTCGGACATGCCGGGCACGTTAGCGGGCGGGTAGGACACTCACCGCGGGGAGAGACACCCGGAAGATAAAGATGTATCTTCAGCGGTGTCGATAGTACGAGTTCGTCTCCAGGGGGAGAACATGTCCGACCTGCCCATCGGCTACTGGCTCAAGCACCTGGACCGGCTCATCGAGAACGACTTCGACCGGACCCTGGCCTCGGAGGCCCTGACCCGCCGCCACTGGCAGGTGCTCCACTCCCTGCACGGGGAGCCCGGCACCCTGGCCGACCTGGACCGCAGGCTCGCCGCCTTCCTGGACGAGACCGAGGTGAGCGTGGCCCCCGCCGTGGAGGAGCTGCGCCGGCGCGGCTGGCTCGAGGGCCTGGTCGCCCTGGACCTGACCGCCGCGGGCCGCCGGGCGCACGAGGACCTGTTCGCCAAGGTGGGCAGCGCCCGCGAGCGCCTCTCGCGCGGTATCAGCGCCGAGGAGTACCGGACCGCCGTGGACGTCCTGGAGCGGATGTCGGCCAACCTGGAGGCCGGGCCCGACGCCCGGTGAACCCGCTCAGGCGGGCAGTTCCCGGGTCAGCTCCACGAAGGCCAGGTCGTCGCGGCGCGGAAGCCCGAATGCCTCGTCGCCGTAGGGGAAGGGCTCGGTGCGGCCGGTGTTGGTGTACCCGCGCCGCTCGTACCAGGCGATCAGCTCCGGGCGCTGCTTGAGGACCTTCATGCGCATGAGGCGGCAGCCCCACTCACGGGAGGCGGTGCGCTCGGCCTCGGCCAGGACGCGCCGCCCCAGGCCGCCCCCCTGGATGTCGGGGCGCACCGAGAACATCCCGAAGTAGGCGCCGTTGACGCCGCGCTGGAGTTCGCAGCAGGCCACCAGGTCGCCCCCGGCCTCGGCGATCAGGACCAGGGTGTTGGTGCGCTCCAGCAGCGCGGCCATCCCCTGGGCGTCCACGCGCTGGCCTTCCAGCAGGTCGGCCTCGGTGGTCCACCCCCCGCGGGAGGAGTCGCCGCGGTAGCAGGAGTTGACCAGCTCGACCAGGGCGGGCACGTCGGCCCGCCCGGCTCGGCGGTAGGTCAACTCCGGGCCGGTGGTCTTCTCCGTGCTGTCCGTGCTCACCCGTGCCTCCCCCGTGATGGTGTCGCTGCGCACACCCTAACGGCCCGCACCAGGCACCCGAAATCCGGACCTTGGTCACAGGAGGCGCAAAAGGGGAACCCTCAGGCCTCGTCGGCACCCTCCTTCTCCCGGTGCCCGGCCGCCTGGCTTCCGGCGCTCGCCGCCTACGACGCCGCCATGGTCGCGCCCGGCGCCCTGCTCCACCTGGGGCACCGGCTGCCGGGAGAGCGGGTGCGCCCCCGCCTGGAGAAGCGGCGGGCCGGGGTGGAGGCGAACGGGTGCGGGGCGCCGCCCTGGATCGCCGGCCTCCTCGTGCTAGGCCAGGGCCTGTGGCTCACCGGCGCCCTGGAGGGGTTCGGGGCCTTCGCCGGCCGAGTCCTGCCGCCCGGGTTGACCTCAACATTAGTTTAGGTCATAGCGTTCCCGGTGTGTCCGCCCCACCCAGAACGGAACCGGTGACCCCGACATGAGCATGGAGATGGCCGCGTGGAACTCGATCTACCACGCCATGCACGCCCGTGAGGACCAACGCCCCTTCTCCCTACCGGTCCTACGCCGCATCGCCGCCTTCGCCCGGCCCCACACCCGCGTCCTGACCTGGTTCCTCGCCCTGAGCGTGGCCGTGTCGGTGCTGGCGGTCGCCGCACCGCTGCTGGCCGGCCGGGTCGTGGACACCATCGTCAAGGGCGGGACGCCCGACACCGTCCTGCTCCTGGCCGGGCTCATCGCCGCCGTCGCCCTGCTGGAGGCCGGCCTGGGCCTCATCGTGCGGCGCCTGTCGGCCGGGCTCGGCGAGGGCCTCATCCTGGACCTGCGCACCACCGTCTACGACCACGTCCAGCGCATGCCGGTCGCGTTCTTCACCCGCACCCGCACCGGAGCCCTGGTCAGCCGCCTCAACAACGACGTCATCGGCGCCCAGCGGGCCTTCAGCAGCGTCCTGTCCGGAGTGGTCAGCAACCTGGTCACCCTCGTCCTCGCCCTGGCCGTGATGCTCACCCTGTCCTGGTGGATCACCCTGGCCGCCCTGGTGCTGCTGCCCGTGTTCGTCTACCCCGCCCGCCGCATGGGCGCCCGCCTGGCCCGCATCGAACGCGAGCGCACCCAGCACAACTCCGCCATGAGCACCCAGATGACCGAGCGCTTCTCCGCCCCCGGCGCCACCCTGGTCAAGCTCTTCGGCTCCCCCGACCGCGAGTCCGCCGAGTTCGCCCGCCGCGCCGGACGCGTCCGCGACATCGGCGTGCGCACCGCCATGGTCCAGGAGGTGTTCTTCACCGCCCTGACCCTGGTCTCGGCCCTGGCACTGGCCCTGGTCTACGGGCTGGGCGGATTCCACGCGCTGGCCGGGAACCTGGACGCCGGCACCGTCGTGGCCCTGGGCATGCTCCTGACCCGCCTGTACGCACCGCTCACCGCCCTGGCCGGGGCCCGCGTGGAGGTCATGAGCGCCCTGGTGGCCTTCAGCCGCGTCTTCGAGATCCTGGACCTGCGACCCCTGGTGCACGAGGCCCCCGACGCCGCCGAACTGCCGCCCGGCCCGCTGTCCCTGGAGTTCGACCGGGTCTCCTTCGCCTACCCCGCCGCCGACAAGGTGTCCCTGGCCTCCCTGGAGGAGGTCGCCACCCTGGAGCCCGCCGAGGGGCGCCAGGTCCTGCACGATGTGTCCTTCACCGTCGAGCCCGGCACCACCGTCGCCCTGGTCGGCTCCTCCGGCGCGGGCAAGTCCACCATCGCCCAGCTCGCCCCGCGCCTGTACGACGCCGACTCCGGGACCGTCCGCCTGGGCGGGCGCGACGTGCGCGAGCTCTCCTTCTCCTCGATCCGCTCGGCGCTGGGCATGGTCACCCAGGACGGGCACCTGTTCCACGAGTCCATCCGCGCCAACCTGACCCTGAACCGCCCCGACGCCACCGACGAGGAGATCTGGGACGCCCTGCGCCGCGCCCGCCTGGAGGAGCTGGTGGCGTCCCTGCCCGACGGTCTGGACACCGTCGTCGGCGAACGCGGCTACCGGTTCTCCGGAGGCGAGCGCCAGCGCCTGACCATCGCCCGGCTCCTGCTGGGCGACCCCGAGGTCGTCATCCTCGACGAGGCCACCTCCGCGCTGGACTCCACCTCCGAGGCCGCCGTCCAGGCGGCCCTGGCCGAGGCACTGGAGGGGCGCACCGCCCTGGTCATCGCCCACCGGCTGGCCACGGTCCGCGCCGCCGACACCATCCTGGTCGTGGAGGAGGGGCGCATCGTCGAACGCGGTGACCACGCCGCGCTGCTGGCCCTGGGCGGGCGCTACGCGGAGCTGTACCGCACCCAGTTCGCGACCGGGGAGACCTCCCCCGCCGCCCACTGAGGGCCCCGCCGACCCCGTCCCCCGGTGGCGCCACACCGGGGGACGGTCCTGTGCCGGGGCCGCACCCCCGAAGCGCCCGAGCAGGGCCGGCGGCAGCGGCACTCCGACCGCCGTCCCGTACGGGGCAGCCGGACCGGGCCGGGCCCGGGGCGGCCGAGGCGCACCCCGCGGTTCGGAGGCGGCCGGGGACAGCGCCTCGAATGTGGCGTCGTAGCTGCACAGGCACGCCATGACCAGCGGACCCGCTGCGACCGCGGCCCCGACCGGCCCGGCGCTCGGAGCCCCCTCCGCCACCAGGGGCACGGTCCTGCCGGGGCTGCGGTTCCACGCCGTCGTCGGTCGGCCGGAGCGGGCGAAGGCCCTCGCCGGTGCCGAGCCCGCGAGCCCGAGCCCCCTGACGGTCGCCTCCGGGCGCTCCCCCATCCCGGCGCCCAACGCGCTGGGCACCTGGGGCGAGGAGAACATGGAGCGCCTGCAGAACTGACGCCGGGGGCCGCCCCGCGGCGGGGCGGCCCCCGGCGAAGGGGTCGGGCGGGGTCAGGAGTCGGGGTCGATCTCGCGGATCACCCGGGCCGGGTTGCCCACCGCGACCACGTTCGCGGGCAGGTCGCGGGTGACCACCGCGCCCGCGCCCACCACCGTGTTCTCGCCGATGCTCACCCCCGGGCAGACGATGGCGCCGCCGCCCAGCCACACGTTGTCGCCGATGGTGATGGGCTCGGCCGCCTCCCACTTGTCGCGGCGCGGGCCCGGCTCGATCGGGTGCGTGGGCGTGAGCAGCTGGACGTTGGGGCCGATCTGCACGTCCGCGCCGATCCGGATCGGCGCCACGTCCAGCATCACCGCACCGCAGTTGACGAACGAGCGGGGGCCGATGGTGATGTGGTAACCGAAGTCGACCCGCAGCGGCGACCGGATCCAGGTGTCCTCGCCCAGGTCGCCGAGGAGTTCGGACAGCACCTCGCGGCGCTCGGGGTCGTCCGGCTCCATGGTGTTGTAGCGGTGCGCGAGCTTCTCGGCGCGGATCAGCTCGGCCTGGAGCTCGGGGTCGTCGGACCGGTAGAGCTCACCGGCGAGCATGCGTTCCTTCTGACTGGCCACACGGGTCCTTTCCCAGGGATGGTCGACCCCCGCACCCTAGCCTCCCCGCCTCCCCGCGGACATCCGGAAAAAGCGGGGCCGCCCCGCACGGGGCGGCCCCGCCGGATCAGGTCACAGGACCTTCCCGGCACCCGGGACCGCCCGGACCGCCGCGGCCAGCGCCCAGCAGCCGGGCACCGCCAGCGCGGACAGGGCCAGGAACTTCACCGCCGCGGGCGCCTCCCACCCGGCCAGCAGCACCCCGCCGGCGACCAGCACCAGCGGGTGCAGGACGTAGACGGCGAACGCGTTGGCGGACAGGAACCGGGCGAGGGGCCCGCCGCCGGTGACGAACCGGCGGAAGAACACCAGCAGCGCCAGCATCGTCCCGACCGACAGGAAGGTCTCCAGTACCAGCAGGACCAGCGCCTGCGGGGTGCCCGCGGTGATCTCCGGCCCGCCCAGGGCCCCCTGGGCCAGGGCGAAGACGACCAGTGCCGCCAGCGCCGTGCCCGCCCCGTACCACCCGGCCGCGCCGGGCAGGCGGGTGAACAGGTTGCGCCGGAAGGCGAGGACGCCGACCGCGAACAGGGAGACGTACTGCGGCAGGTAGTCGGGGCTGGGCAGGCCCAGGACCGGCCAGTAGGGGGCCGGGTTGACCCACCGCCACAGGAACGACACCGCGGCCAGGGCCAGGGTGAACCCCACCACCGGCCACAGCCACCGCAGCGGCGCGTCGTCGGCCGGGCGGGGCGCCGGGGCCTGGGCGCGGTCCCGGCGCAGCCGCCGGACGAGCGCGTAGGCCAGGCAGAAGACCAGCAGCACCTCCACGAACCACATGGGCCCCGGGTCGTAGGAGACGAGCACGAACAGCCAGTACGGCAGGTCGCCCACCAGGCCCTCGGCGACCGCGCCCCGGTAGGCCGGGACCATCAGCAGCGGCCGCGCCAGCAGCACGAACAACAGGAACGGCACCCCCAGGCGGACCAGGCGCTCGCGTACGAACCCGCGCCCGCCCCGGCGGTCCGCCGAACCCGGCGTGAAGTAGCCCGACAGGAGGAAGAACAGGCCCATGAAGTAGGTCTGGTTGAGGACGATGAACAGGTCCAGCAGCCCGGCGGAGGCGTCCCCCACCGGTTCCAGGTAGAACCACACGGGGATGTTGCTGTAGGTCAGGGCCGCGTGGTGGAGCACGACCAGGACGGTCAGCGCCACCCGCAGGTTGTCGATGTAGTGCAGGCGGGTGCGGGACCCGCCGCCGGGTCCGGCGGCCGTGTCGGGTGGGGCGTGCTGTGACATGGTGTCCTCGTCCAAGGGGATGGGGGTGCGGCTCAGTCGGGCCGCACCGCGCGTACCAACAGGTCTGCGAGCTCGCGGGCGTGGGCGAGCAGGTCGGTCCCGGGCCGGGAGATCCAGTAGCCGAACATCGCGTCGATGGCCGCCTGCTGGGTGACCGCCATGACCCGGACGTCGAAGGGGCGCATCTCCCCGGCCTCCTGCCCCTGCCTGTACAGCCCCTCCAGGGACTCGTACAGGGGCTCGGCGGCCACGGCGCCGTAGCGGGGGACCCCGTCGGCGTCGCGGGCGTGGATGAAGATCTCGGTGACCGCCCGCAGCCGGTCCGGATGGGCCAGCCCGTACTCGGCCACGCCCATGACGTGGGCGCGCACGGCGTCGAGGGTGTTCTCCTGCCCGGTGAGCCGGGGCAGGAGTGATTCGGCGATGTCGGTGTACACCGTGATGACCACCTGGTCCATCAGCTCGTCCTTTCCGGCGAAGTGGTAGGAGATGACGCCCTTGCTGACGCCCGCCGTGGCCGCGATACGGGCCAGGGAGGCCTTGGGGAATCCGGCCCCGGCGATGGCCTCGATCGCCGCCGCGATGATCTGCTTCCGCCGGGCCTCCTCGATGAAGGACCTTTTCTGACCGCTCGGCTCATTTTTTGACCGCATGGCCAGAATCTAGCACGGGCGGCCTGGAATCCATCGGGGATGCCCCTGAGCCGTCCCCGGTCCGCCCCCGGGACCCGGGTGCGGAGAACCCCTCGCTCCGCCCCGGCCGTGCGGCTGGCGTCCCCGGCATGGACACCGACCCCAGGGAGACCGTGCGGCGCGGCTACGACGCCCTGTCCCACCGCTACGACGAGGCCTTCGGTACCGACACCAAGTACGGGCCGTGGATCGCCGACCTGCTGGACCGGCTGCCGGAGACCGCCGAGGTGCTGGGCCTGGGCTGCGGCACCGGGGTACCGGTGGCCCGCGACCTGGCCGCGGCCGGGCACCGGGTGCGCGGGGTGGACATCAGCGGGGTGCAGATCGAGCGGGCGCGCGCCCTGGTGCCCGCCGCCGAGTTCGTCCGGGCCGGCGCCGCCGCCCTGGACCTGCCCGAGCACGCCCTGGACGCGGTGGTGTGCCTGTACGCGCTCATCCACCTGCCGCTGGCCGAGCAGCCCGCGCTGCTGGGCCGGATCGGCCGGTGGCTGCGCCCGGGCGGGCTGCTGTTGGTCACCACCGGGCACCGTGCCTGGACCGGGACGGACCCGGACTGGCTGGGCGGCGGCGTCCCTATGCGGTGGAGCCACGGGGACGCCGCCCACTACCGGGAGTGGATCACGGCGGCGGGGCTGGTGGTGCAGGACGAGGAGTTCGTGCCCGAGGGGAGGTCGGACACGCCCTGTTCCGCGCCCGCCGCCCCTGACCGGGCACCGGGTGCGGGGGTCGTGCACAGGACCGGTCCGGCCTGGAGAAACCGGTGGGGGCGGAGTACCCTGGAGGTCGGCGCGGTCCCGCGCCCAACCCCCGGTTCCGGTGCCCACGCCGCCGGCTGAGAGGGGGCAAAGGGGACCTTCGAGTCCTCGGGACGCCGGTCTGATGCGCCCCACCGGCGGGGCGGGCGAGCGTGGGTCGGGTCGCCGTCGCCGAGGAGCCGCCATGACCAGGCACAAGTCCTTCAAGCAGCAGGTGCGCACCCGGATGGCCAAGACCGGGGAGAGCTACACCGCGGCCCGCTCCCACCTGCTCCCCGCCGCACCCGCTCCCGCTCCCGACCCGGCCGGGACGCCCGAGCCGGACCGCACCCCCGGGCCCGCGGCCCGGCCCACCGCCGCCATGCGCGCCCGGGTGTCCTCCGAGGCGGTCCGCGAGCGCACCGGGCACGGCTACGACGAGTGGTTCGCCCGGCTGGACGCCTGGGGCGCCACCGAGCGCACCCACAAGGAGATCGCCGCCCACCTGGTGCAGGACCTGGAGGTCCCGGGCTGGTGGGCCCAGTCCCTGACGGTCGCCTACGAGCAGGAGCGCGGCATGCGCGCCCCCGGCCAGCGCAAGGACGGGTACTCGGCCGGCGTCTCCAGGACGGTGCGGGCACCGATGGAGGAGATCTTCGCGGCGTTCGTGGAGGAGTCCGTCCGCGAGCGCTGGCTGGCGGACCCGGAGCTGACGGTGCTCTCGGACAACCCGCCCAGGCGGGTCACCGCCGACCTGGACGACGGCACCCGGGTGGTCCTCTACCTCACCGCCCGGGGCACCGACCGGGTGTCGGTGGCGGTGGAGCAGTCCCGGCTGGCCGACCAGGAGGCGGCCGCCGAGGCCAAGGAGTTCTGGCGCGAACACCTGGGCCGCCTCAAGGCCCTGCTGGAGCCATCCTCCTGACCTGGCCCCTCGCAGGTCCGGTGCGGCCGTCCCACGGACGGCCGCACCGGGAACACCGCTCCCCCTGCCCGGGCCGCCGCGCGGGCACCCGTCCCACCGACCGCGCTCTCCGGCGGCGCCGGTGAGCACGGCACCGACCGCGGGACGCCCACCACGGGCGGTACGCTGGCCCCGTGATGCACAAGAGGACGGGTGGACGACGGCTCCTCGCCGTGCTCGCCGCTTGCGCGGTGCTCGTCTCGGGGTGCTCGGGGGCGGTCGACCCGGAGAAGCTGCCCGGCGTGTACCGCAACGACGACGGCGGGCAGATCGAGCTCTCGGCCGACGGCACGTTCTCGGCCACCGGTGTGACGATGGGCGAGGGCGCGGACCCGGTCGATTTCGGCGGCAGCTGGGAGTACGAGGACCCGGACGTCTCAAGCGGTTTCGTGTACCTGGGAGTCGAGGACGGCGGACTCGGCATGACCGCCGGGGTCCAGCTCCATGTAGGCGACCAGGACACGCTGTACTTCCGGTCCGACCCGGACGGACCGGTCAGGCAGGAGCTCCGCAGGACGGGCTGAGCGCCCCGGCGGCGCCGGGCGGTGAAGCCGCGGAGCCCCCTGCGCACTCCTTTCCCTCCCAGCCCGGACGCCTCTCGCCGGACACCTCCCCGCACACCCGTGCCACCGGCCGGTCCGCAACCGTGGCGCCGGGCGGACGGCGCCGCGCCGCTCGGGAGCGGTCGGCTCCCGAACGGCGCCGCACTCACCGCACCGCGTCCGCCGGGGCGCGTGCGGGCAGCTCCACGGCCAGCGGATCCGGTGCCAGCGCCGCCAGGAAGCCGGCGGCGTCGAACGCCTCGCCCGGGGACAGGGCCCCGACCCCGCGGAAACGCCCGTCCAGCAGGCGCACCACCGCCTCGGCCAGCAGCGGCGCGGTCACCGCGTAGATGTCCCGGCCCGAGGCCGCGGCCCGCCGCTCGACCCCGTCCACCCGCACCCGCACGTCGACGGCGAACCGCTGGGCCGATCGCCCGGTCCCGTCGGCCGCCTCCGGCGCCGGTGTGGCCGGGTCGCGCAGCTCGGCCAGGGGCGCCTCGTTGAGATAGGAGGTGATCCGCTCCGCCCCCAGGTGGCGGTGCATCAGCACGATCTCGGAGAAGGGCAGCGGAACGACCGCCTGGCGCCCCAGCGGTGCGGGGAAGTCCCAGTCGCGGCGGCCGCGGCCGGATCCCTCCAGCGGCACCAGCCGCCCGCCGTCCACGACCAGGCGGGGCGCCGTGTTGCGCTCACCGGTGACGCGCGTACCCGCGGTGGGCCGCCACCCGTCCAGGCCGACGGCCACGGTGACCTCCCGGACCGGGTCGCCGTCGGCCGCGGCGGTGGCCAGCAGGTCGGCCAGCCCGCCGTAGAACGCCATCGCGGGCAGGACCGCCACCCCCGCCGCGGCGGCGGCCCGCCCGTGCTCGCGGTGGACGGCCGCCGCCGCGGGCTGCTCGGCACTGACGTCCAGGTAGTGGGCCCCGGCCGCCACGGCGGCCGCCGCCACCGGTCCGGCCGTGTCCAGGAACGGCCCGGCGGCGTTGACCACCGCGGCCGTCCCCTCCGCCGCCGCGGCCAGCGCCCGCGCGTCCGCCGCCGGCCGCACCTCCAGGCCCGGGTACTCCCGGGCCAGGCCGGCGAGCCGCTCCGCGCTGCGCCCGGACAGCACCGGCTCCAGCCCGCGCCGCACCAGCTCGGCCACCGTGAACCGGCCGGTGTGACCGTAGGACCCGTACACCAGCACCTTGCCGCCCGCGGGCGGAACCGTCATCGAGGAGTTCATGGCCCCCATCCTTCTCTCCCCCCGGGCGCACCGGCCAGCGTCCGATCCGACGCCCTGCGTACACTTTCGGACATGCACACGGTCGGGATCGCCCTGCACGAGCACACGATGCCCTACGAGACGGCGATCGCCGCCGAGGTCTTCGGGGTGGACCGCTCCGACCTGTCCGCCGACGGCGACTGGTACCGGCTGAGCGCGCACACCGCCGACGGCGCTCCCGCTCCCCTGCTGCCGGGGGCGCCCGCCCGCCGCTGGGAGGACCTGGCCGGGGTGGACACCGTGGTCGTGCCCGCCTCCCACCGGCCGCTGGAGGAGCCCGACCCGGTGTTCCTGGCGGCGCTGCGCGCCGCCCACGCCGCCGGGCGGCGGGTGGTCTCGCTGTGCACGGGGGCGTTCGTGCTGGCCGCCGCGGGGCTGCTGGACGGCCTCCCGGCCACCACGCACTGGATGCACGCCGCGGAGCTGGCCCGCCGCCACCCGCGTGTGGACGTGCGCGCCGACGTCCTGTACACCGACGGCGGCCGGGTCCTGACCGCGGCGGGCAAGACCGCGGCCCTGGACCTGTGCCTGCACCTGGTGCGCACCGACCACGGGGTCGCGGCCGCCAACGGGCTGGCCCGCCGCCTGGTGGCCCCCGCCCACCGGCCCGGCGGGCAGGCCCAGTTCATCGCTGCCCCGGCGGTACCGCGCACCCGCGACGGCCTGGGCCGGGCCCTGGAATGGGCCCGCGCCCGGCTGGACCGTCCGCTCACCGTGGCCGACCTGGCCCGGCAGGCGGGACTGAGCCCCCGCCAGCTGGCCCGGCGCATGCACGCCGAGACCGGGACCGCACCCCTGGAGTGGCTGCACCGCCAGCGCGTGGGCCTGGCCAGGGAGCTGCTGGAGGGCACCGACGCCACCGTGGAGCAGATCGCCGCCCGCTGCGGCATGGGCACGGCCACCACCCTGCGCCGCCACTTCCACCGGGCCGTCGGGGTGAGCCCCCTGGCCTACCGTTCGGCCTTCCGCGCCTCCCGCGCGCCCCGCTGATCCCGTTCCGGCGCCCCTCGCGCAGCGCACCGGGAACCGCCTGCACAGGCCTGCGCGCGGCCGGGACCGTCGCCCTGGACGTCGCCGATGTCCGCCTGTCGGCCCCGCGAGGGCGGCGTGCGGGTAGGCGGAGAGGACCGCGAACACCGTGGTGTGCGCCCTGGGACCGCGGCGGGGATCGGCCCGGCCGACGACGAGGCCTTCGGGCCGCACGTGCTGCGCCGCACCCTCGGCACCGACCGCCGCCGCACCTTGCCGAGCGAGGCCGACGGGACCCGCGTGCTGGAGGCGCTCACCATCGACCGCTGAACAGGTGAAGGTCCGCCGCCGAATCCCGCGGTCATTCTCCCCGGCCCCGCTTCGGACACGGAAAAGCCCCCGTGCGCCCCAGGTGGTCGCACGGAGGCCGTCATGGCCGGGGCGTGACCTGCGGCGGGTCAGACCGTCCCGAGGAGGACCCCGCCGGCGCCGCGCTCGTCCGGGGAGTAGAAGAACTCCCGCCAGGCGCGGAGCACCTCCTGCCGGGACAGGACACCGTCGCCGTCGATGTCCATCACGTCGAAGCGCTCGCGGGCTTCGGGACCCGGGACTTTCAGGGCGCCGAGCAGGGTCTGGAACTCGTCGCGGCTGATCTGGTTGTCGCCGTCCGCGTCCAGGACGTCGAAGATGGCGTGCGGCACGCCGTCCAGCATGTTGAACCGGCTCATGTCCATGATCACCATCCGCAGCGCCTGGATGTACTCCTCACGGGAGAGTCGACCGCCCTGGCCCCGGCCGTGGCGCAGCAGCTCCATCCACCACATCTGGAAGGTCGCCTTCAGGGCGTGGGCCCTGCGGTCGGCGCTGTCCACCTTGGCGGCGTCCAGGTAGGCCTTCACCAGGCGGTCGTAGTCGGACCAGTCGATGTGGCCGTCGTTGTCGGTGTCGTGGGCGTCGAAGAGACGGTCGAACTTGCCGTCGATCGCGGTGGGCGTGGTGGTCACGCGCGTCCTTCCACTTCTCGGGCGGGCGCGGATCGCCCCCCGTGGCACCGTCATCTTCACGGGCACGGCGGTGCGGCGGGGGGAGAACGGGTCGGTGTCGGCACAGGTGCTGTGTGCGGCGGGGTTCTGGTGGGGGTATGGGCCGGTACGGCAGGCCCGCGCCGGGCGGATCCGGTGGGCCCGAAGGACGTCTTTGTGCGTGACCGAGACCATCTCACCCCGCAGGCCGCGCGAACGCGACGGGCCCCGCCGGAGGACGCCGGGGAGCCCGCTGTCGGGAGTGAGGCCGGCCCGGAAGGAACCGCTGGTGGGGCTTGTTCTGTCGGTCCACTGGACGGGCTCGTCGCCGGCGTCCGCACCGGTGACCGACAGGACCCTGCCGCTGTGGCGGCTCTCCAGGGCGGAATAAGGGGATCGTGGAGGATTACCACAGGATTCGGCGGTAGAGCCGTGTCCTAGGCGACGGTTCGGCGGTGGGGCCGGGCCGCCCTGTTCGCGGCCCCCGCGTTCGTGGCCGTGCCGCACGAGTACCTCTCCGGTGACCGGATCGCCCGCTACGGCCGCTGCCCCGACGAACCGTCGATGGCCGACCTGGAACAGTGCTCTCGCCTGACCCCTGAGGCCCTCACCCCGGCCTCCAGCAAACACACACCCGCCACCCGGCTGGGGTGGGCGGTGCAGTGGGGCACCGCGCGCATGCTCGGCATCTTCCAGGCCGACCACCCCGCTCGGGCGCCCGAGCGCGCGGTGGCCTTCGTCGCCGACCAGCTCGACGTCGACCCGGGATGCCTGCCCGAGCACCGGTCCCGAGAGAAAACCGCCTACGAGCACGCCTGGCAGATCCGCGACACCTTCGGCCACCGCCGGTTCGCCGCCGGGGAAGAGGACCTGCGCGCCTACCTGGCCGCCCGGGTGTGGGCCGGCGAGGAAGGGCCGCGGGCTCTGTTCGACCGGGCCGTGCTCTACCTGAACGAGCACCAGATCCTGCTGCCCGGCCTGAGCGTGCTCTCCCGGCTGGTGCGCCAGGCTCGGCGGGAGGAGAACGCCCGCCCGCACACCCACCTGGCCGGGCGCGTCCCCACCACCGTGCACGCCGACCTTCTCGACCTGCTGCGGGTGCATGACGACGCCCGCTTCTCCGAGCCGGAACTGCTGCGCACCGAACCCGACCGCATCTCCAGCCCCGGCCTGGTCCAGGCGCTGTCAGAGTGCCGGTCCGGTGACCTCCTGGGTGCCCAGGACGGCGAGCAGGTCGAGGAGGTCGGCGCTGTCGGTACCGACCGCGGGGGTGAACCAGAGCAGCCGCTGTCGGCCGTCCTCGCTGAACAGGTGGAGGCAGTTGACCTCGATCAGGCCGAGCACGGGGTGGTCGAGGCGTTTGCGGTCGTGGCGCCGGAACGCCACGTCGTGTTCGGCCCACAGGGCGGCGAATTCGGGAGAGGCGTCGACCAGCGAGCTGATCATCGAGCGGGCTTCGGTGTCCTTGGCGTCTCGTCTGGCGGCGGCTGCCCGCAGGTCGGCGACGAAGGCCCGGGACTGGCCCTCGTGGTCGGCTTCGGGATACATCCGCCGGGCGCCGGGGTCGGTGAACCACCGGTGGACGAAGCTGGCCCGAGCACCGCGGAAGCCGGAGTGGTCCCCCAGCAGCGCCACCGCCAGCGGGTTCTGTACGAGGGTGACGTGCAGGTCGGTGATGACCTGCGCGGGTGTCGACGTCAGACGGGTGAGCAGGTCGAGCATGCCGGGGTGGACGTGCGAGGCCGGTCCGCCGTGCGCGGGCACCGGCCGGTCGGCCAGGTGGTAGAGGTAGTCGCGCTCGTCAGCGGTCAGGCGCAGAGCCCTCGCCAGCGCGGCGACCATCTGCTCGGAGGGCTGGGATCCGGCGCCGCGTTCGAGTTCGTTGTAGTAGTCCACCGACGCGCCCGCGAGCTGGGCGACCTCCTCGCGGCGCAGCCCGGGCACCCGGCGGCGGAGCCCGTGGGGAAGTCCCACATCGGCTGGACGGATGCGTTCACGCCGCGAGCGCAGGAAAGCCCCCAGCTCGGTGTATCTCACAGAACCCATGCCATCCATTCTGCGCCCGGCCGGGCCGCCGACCCAGGGGACGGGATCCCCTGGTTCCGCCGGTCGGCGGCGTGCACCGTGGAGGGCATGACTACGGACCACACCACGACCACCCCTTCACCGGACACGCGCGTCGCCGTCGTTACCGGCGGATCACGCGGCATCGGCCGGGCCGTCGCCCTCAGGCTCGCCCAGGACGGCCTCGCCGTCGTGGTGAACTACGCCCGCGATGAGGCTGCCGCCGAGGAGGTGGTGGCGGCGATCACCGCCGCCGGCGGGCGGGCGGTCTCGGTGCGGGCGGACGTGGCGGACGAGCAGGCGGTCGCCGGGCTGTTCGACCGGGCCGAGCAGGTGTTCGGCGAGGTGGACGTCGTGGTGAACTGCGCCGGCCGACTCGCTCTGTCGCCCGTCGCCGACCTCGACCTGGCGGTGCTCGACGCCGTGCACCGCACCAACATCCGCGGCGCTTTCGTCGTCGCCCAGCAGGCCGCCCGGCGACTGCGCGCGGGCGGCTCGTTCGTGGGCTTCTCGACCTCCGTGGTCGGCACCAGCTTCCCCGCCTACGGTGCGTATGCGGCGAGCAAGGCGGCCGTCGAGTCGATCACGCTGATCCTCGCCCGTGAGCTGCGCGGGCAGGACATCACCGTGAACACCGTCGCCCCGGGCCCCACGGCCACGGACATGTTCCTCGAAGGCAAGACGCCCGAGCAGGTCGACCGGCTCGCCAAGGCCGCGCCCCTGGAGAGGCTGGGCACCCCGCAGGACATCGCCCAGGTGGTCGCCTTCCTCACCAGCCCGGCCGGGCACTGGGTGAACGGCCAGATCCTTCGGGCCAACGGGGGCATGGTGTGACGCCACGGTCGAACGCCCCACCCCGTCGTCCCCGGCGCCCGACCGAACGGTACCGACCGCTTCTCCCGCGCCGACGCAACCGTTGACGCACGCATCGATCCCAGCCGTGACGGCGGCGAGGTGAAGCCGCTCATGTGCGCCCGGATCCGGGTGCGGTCCCGCCAACGGCCCGGCACCGACGAACCGCTGACCCCCGCGTCGGCATCCGCCAACGCCTACACCAACCGAGAACGGCACCGCGGCCACACGTTCTCGGACACATGCTTCCGCATCACGGGAGAACCCATCCAAGGAGGAACACCCATGCCTTTCGCCAACTTCAAGGTCCCCGCGGGCACCATCACCGCCGAGGACAAGAAGAAGCTCGTCGAGCGCACCACCGACCTGTACGCGGAGATCTACGGTGAGCGGGCCCGACCCACCACCGTCGTGCTGGTCGACGAGGTCGCCGACGGCGGCTGGGGCGTCGCCGGCGGCGTCCTGACCGCCGCCATGCTCAACGGAGACGCCTGACCTCTCTCCTGTGCGGGGTCCGGCGCCGTGGCGCCGGACCCCGGCGGTGAAGTCGTGAACACCGCTGTCCCCGGAAGGGACCCGACCAGCACACACAACCCCGGGCGGAGGTCCGCCACTCGTGGCGGCATGCGGTCGCCGTGGTGCGGGAGGGGCGCCGGGGGTGGCCCCGCGGCCCTGGACACGTCGGTCCCGGGGCCGCGGGCCCCGAGCACATGAGAACCCCGCCCCCGGAAGGATCCGGGGGCGGGGTTCGGCGGTGCGGGGCGTCCGGTCGCGGCGCTACCGCTGAATCCCGTGCTGATCCTCCCCCGCCCCGGACGCGGTCACCGGCCCAGGTAGGTGCGCAGGTGGCGGGCGGTCAGGGTGTCGGACTCCTCGACCAGCTCGGCCGGGGAGCCCTCGAACACCACCCGGCCGCCCTCGTGCCCCGCGCCCGGACCCAGGTCGATGATGTGGTCGGCGTGCGCCATCACCGCCTGGTGGTGCTCGATCACGACCACCGTGTTGCCGTCGTCCACCAGCCGGTCCAGCAGCGCCAGCAGCCGGTCCACGTCGGCCAGGTGCAGGCCGGTGGTGGGCTCGTCCATCACGTACACCGCGCCCTGGCGGGCCATGGAGATCGCCAGCTTCAGGCGCTGGCGCTCACCCCCCGACAGCGTGGTCAGCGGCTGGCCCAGGCCCAGGTAGCCCAGTCCCACGTCGTGCAGCCGGTCCAGGACCACCCGGGCGCCGCCGGAGGGGAAGAACTCCCGGGCCTCCACCACGGACATGGCCAGGACCTGGCTGATGTCCTTGCCGCGCAGGGTGTGGACGAGGACCTCGGGGCGGAACCGCTTGCCCTCGCACTTCTCACAGGTGGTGGCCACCCCGGCCATCATCGCCAGGTCGGTGTAGATGACCCCGGCGCCCCTGCACTCGGGGCAGGCGCCCTCGGAGTTGGCGCTGAACAGCGCCGCCTTGACCCCGTTGGCCTTGGCGAAAGCGGTGCGGACGGGGTCCAGCAGCCCGGTGTAGGTGGCGGGGTTGGAGCGCCGGGACCCCTTGATGGGCGACTGGTCGACCACGACCACGCCCTCGCGGCCCGGCAGCGCCCCGTGGATGAGCGAGCTCTTGCCCGACCCGGCCACCCCGGTGACGACGGTGAGCACCCCCAGGGGGATGTCCACGCTGACGTCCTTGAGGTTGTGGGAGGTCGCCCCGGTGATGGGCAGCACCCCGCGGGGGGTGCGCACCCGCTCGCGCAGCCGCGCCCGGTGGTCCAGGTGGTCGCCGGTGAGGGTGCCCGAGGCGCGCAGCCCGGCCACGTCGCCGGTGTAGGTGATGCGCCCGCCCGCCGGTCCCGCACCAGGGCCCAGGTCGACCACGTGGTCGGCCAGGGCGATGGTCTCGGGCTTGTGCTCGACCACCAGCACGGTGTTGCCCTTGTCGCGCAGGCTCAGCAGCAGGTTGTTCATCCGCTCGATGTCGTGCGGGTGCAGCCCGACGGTGGGCTCGTCGAACACGTAGGTGACATCGCTGAGGCTGGAGCCCAGGTGGCGGACCATCTTGACCCGCTGGGACTCCCCGCCCGACAGCGTGCCCGACTCCCGGTCCAGGCTGAGGTAGCCCAGACCCACCTCCACGAGGGAGTCCAGGGTGTGGCCGAGGCTGTCCAGCAGCGGCTTGACCGAGGGCTCGTCCAGGCTCCGCACGAACGCCGCCAGCTCGTCGACCTGCATCGCCGAGCACTCGGTGATGGTGCGGCCGGCGACCTTCACCGACCGGGCGGCGGCGTTGAGGCGGGTGCCCCCGCACTCGGCGCAGGTGGAGAAGGTCACGGCGCGGTCGACGAACGCGCGCAGCCCCGCCTGCATCTTGTCGCGGTCCTTGGCCAGGTAGGTGCGCTTGATCTTGGGGACCAGGCCCTCGTAGCTGATGTTGTTGGTGCCGACCCTGACCTTGGTGCCCGGGTGGTACAGGAAGGTCTCGCGCTCCTGTTCGGTGTAGTCGCGCACCTTCTTGTCGGGGTCCAGCAGCCCGGAGGACGCGAACACCTGCCAGTACCAGGTGCCCACCCCGTAGCCGGGGGCGGTGATGGCGCCCTCGTTCAGGGACAGGTCGGCGTCGACCAGCTCGCCGATGTCGATGGTGTCGACCCGGCCCAGGCCCTCGCACCCGGGGCACATTCCCTCGGCGCTGTTGAAGCTGAAGGCGCTGGAGGGCTCCAGGCGCGGGGTGCCCACCCGGCTGAAGACGACCCGGAGCATGGCGGCGGCGTCGGTGGCGGTGCCCACCGTGGAGCGGGAGTTGGCGCCCATCCGCTCCTGGTCGACGATGATCGCGGCGCTGAGGTTGCGCAGCCCGTCCACCTCGGGGCGGCCCACGCTGGGCATGAACGACTGCACGAACGTCGTGTAGGTCTCGTTGATGAGCCGCTGGGACTCGGCGGCGATGGTGCCGAAGACCAGGGAGGACTTGCCCGACCCGGACAGGCCGGTGAAGACGGTCAGACGGCGCTTGGGGATGTCGACGTCGACCCCCGCCAGGTTGTTCTCCCTGGCCCCGCGGACCTGGATGGTGTCGTGGCCGTCGGCCGGATGCTCGGTTCGCACGCTGCGCTCCAGGTTTGCTTATGCGATAAACTTTCGGACCGATCGAGTTTATGCCATAAGGAGGACAATCTTGGTCGTGTACCCCGGACACGGTGACGCACGCCGCGCGATGTCCCTGCTGTGGCGGCCCCCGCAGGGCGCGCCCCGGGCCGCCGCCGGCCGCCGCCCCGAACTCACCGTGGACCTGGTGGTGGCCACGGCCGTGGAGGTGGCCGACGCCGACGGGATGGAGGCGCTGTCCATGCGGGCGGTCGGGGAGCGCCTGGGCCGCACCGCCATGTCCCTCTACACCTACGTGGCCAGCAAGAACGAACTCGTCGAGCTGATGTACGACCACGTCTTCGGCGAGCCCGCCGACGCCGCCGAGGCCGACGGCTCCCCCGACTGGCGCACCGCGACCGAGGCCTGGGCCGTGCGCCTGTGGGACTTCTACCTGCGCCATCCCTGGACCCTGGAGGTCTCCACCGCACGGCCGGTGCTGGGACCCAACGAGTACCGGCTCTTCGAGGCGCTGGCGGCGGTGCTGCACCGGGCCGGCCTGGCACCGGTACGCATCCGCACCACCTACGGGACCCTGTTCAACCTGGTGCGCGGCCAGGTGCGGGTGGCCGCCGAGGCCCGCCGCGCCGAGGCGGTCACCGGGATCGCCGAGGACGTGTGGTGGCACGAGCGGTCGTCCCTGCTGGAGGAGGTCGCGCCGGACTTCGACGCGCGCTTTCCCACACTGACCCTCATGGCGCAGGCCGGGGCGTTCGCCAACGAGAACGAGTCCGAGCCCTACCTGGAGCAGGAGGCCCGCGAGACGTTCCGCGCGGGGCTGGCCTCGGTCCTGGACTCGCTGGAGGCGTCCCTGTCGGGCCCCGGGCGCTCACGCCCGTAGGAAGTCCAGCACCGCGGGGCCCTGTCCGACGACGGCGTGGCCCACGCCGGGAAGCACGCTGACGGCGGCGTGCGGAACGTGCGCGCGCAGCCGCCGCGCGGTGTCGGCCGAGTCGATCATGACGTCGCGCCCGCCCACGACCGCCAGCACCGGCATGTCCAGACTCCGCAGGTCGGCGTCGGAGAACACGGGCAGCGTCTCGGTGCGCGGCCGGAACTCCCCGAACGTCGCGGCCACCTCCCGCACCAGCGGTGCGTGCTCGGGGGCGTGCAGGCCCAGGACGGCGCGCACCGACCGCAGCCTGCCCCGTCGGCCGAACGCGCTCCAGGCCAGGGCGCGGGCCAGGCGGAGGGGGGTCTGGCGGCCGATGCCGCCGGGGCACACCAGGGCCAGCCTCTCGACCCGGCCGGGACGGCGGACCGCCTGGTCCAGGGCGGTCCACCCGCCCAGGGACATGCCGACGAAGGCCGCCCGGGACAGTCCGAGCCCGGCCATGACGTCGTCCAGCCACAGGGCGACGGCGTCGGAGGCCAGGGCGGGGCGGGAGGGGGCGCTCAGCCCGGGCTCGCCGACGATGTCCACGGCGTGCACCCGCAGGTGCCGCGACCAGGAGGCGACATCGCCCGCCCACACCGAGGAGTTGGCGCCCGAGCCGTGGAGCAGTACCACGGGCGGCGCCTCCGGAGGGCCGCTGACCAGGACGAACGTCTCCCCCTCGCGGGTGGGCACCCGCACCTGCTCGGCGGGCACCGGCCAGGACTCCAGCGCCCGGCGGTACCGCCTCAGGGCCTCCCGTTCCCCGGCCTCGGTCCGGTAGATGGCGACCATCGAACGTCTCCTCCCCCTGGTGTGCGCATGAGGGCGCATCACTCCTCAACAGACCTCAGGAACATACCTTAAACTTCCCTATTCTGGCCAATATGGGGAACTTCAAAGAACTCAGGGGAAGCAGGCGCCGTCCCCGCTTCACCGGCGGGGGCCCTGGAGGACGAAGAGCGGGAGCGTGTCCACCGGGGCCGGGACCACCGCCGCCGACCCCGGGCCGACGGGAAAAACAGTGGCCGCCGACCGCGTCCGCGAACCAGCGTGAGCGCACGTGACCGACACTCGCCGGGTTCCCGCCGAAGGCCTGTTCTCCCGCCCCCACGCGGCCGCCACCACCGGGTTCGCGGTGGTGATGTTCCTGACCGGGCCGGCGGCGCTGGCGGTGGTCCCCACCCTGCCCACGGCCGCCCGCGACCTGGACGGGGTGCCGCTCTACCCGCTGGTGGCCGGATGCTTCGTGTCCGCGAGCCTGCTCGGCGGGGTGGTGGGCGGCCACTGGGCCGACCGCGCCGGGGCGCACCGCCCGCTGGCCGCGGGCCGGTTCCTGGACGGGCTGGCGGGCGGCATGGTCGCGGTGTCGGTGAACACCGCCATCGGCCAGTCCTTCCCCGAACGCCTGCGCCCGCGCGCCCTGGCGCTGATGAGCGCCTGCTGGGTCATCCCCTCCCTGGTGGGGCCGCCGCTGGCCGGCGTGGTGACCGAGCTGTGGACCTGGCGCGCGGTGTTCCTGGGCCTGGCCGGGCTCACCCTGCTCCCCGCCCTGGCGGTGGCGTTCCTGCTGCGCGCCCGCCCGCTGTCCGGTGCCGTCCGGGCGGAGGACCCCGCCCGGCGGCCGCCGCTGCTCGTCGCCGCGGCGGTCAGCGCGGGCGCCGCCGCGGGCCAGTACGGGATCTCGGGGTGGGACGCCCGCCACCTGGCGTTCGCGGCGGCAGGGATCGCCCTGCTCGCGGTGTTCGCACCCCGGCTGCTGCCCCCGGGCACCTGGCGGGTGGTGCGCGGACTCCCGGCCACGGTGCTGCTGTGCGGAGCGGGGTCGGGGGCCTTCTTCACCCTGGAGGCCCTGGTGCCGCTGATGCTGGTGGCCGAACGCGACGCCGCCCCGGTGATGATCGGCCTGCTCTTCACCGGGGCGGCGGTCCTGTGGGCGGCCGCCTCCTGGGTCCAGGGCCGACTGCTGGAACAGGTCCCCAGACACCGGCTGGTGGCGGCCGGGGCGGCGGTGATGGTCGCGGCGGTCGCCGTGGCCGTGACCGGCGCGCTCCCGGCGGTCCCCGCGCCGGTGGCCGGGGCCTCCATGCTCGTGGCCGCGGCGGGCATGGGGATGCTCGCCCCCTCGCTCACCGTGCTGTCGCTGGCGCACAGCCCGGGGCGGCAGGGGTACGCCGGCAGCGCGATGCAGATCAACCAGAACCTGGGGCAGGTCATGGTGCTGGGCGCCGCCGCGGCGGTCTCCAGCCTGGCCCTGGTCCTGGGGGCGGCCGCACCTGCGGGGTACGCCGCCGCCTTCGCCCTGCTGCTGGTCCCCTGTGCGGGGGCCGCCCTGCTGGCCGCCCGCACCCGTAGCGCCTGACCTGGAAAAACCGGGTGCACAACCCCGGCGGTCGGACTATCGTCGACGGGTCGCCACCGAGAAAGGACGGCATGCCGACCGATCGCCCCCGCACCTTCGAGGTCCTCGTCCCCGGCCACGGCACCGACGAGGAGGTCTCGCAGGCGTCCGACTCCGTCGCCCGCCTGCTGTGCCCCGAACCCGGGCACGAGGGCCCCTGCCCGATCCCCTGGAGCCTGGGCTCGCGCCTGGAAGAGGAGGAGCCCGACCCCGTGGGCACCGGGCACAGCCTCGTCGTGGGCCTGTACGCCTCCGCCGCCGAGGCCCGCGCGGCCGCCGAGCGCATCGAGGCCGCCCTGGGCCGCCCGGCGCACCTGGTGGAGGCACTCCCGCAGGATTACCCCTACCTCGCCGGGCAGTACCGCATCGAGCGCGGGCCGGAGGCGTAGGGCCCGCCGGGCCCCGCACCATCGACGCCCTGGAAGCCCCGCTGCGGAACCGGCCCGCACCCGACCACCGCTAGGAACACCACCCATGGACCCCGTCACCACCCCGGTCACCGCGGACCTGCTGCGCGGCGCCGTCGAGATCCAGCCCACCGAACACGGACCGCGCCCGGTGCGCCTGCCCCGGTGGGCGCTGGCCCAGGCCCCCGACCCGCTGATGGACGACCTCGCCGCCCAGACCTCCGGCGTCCGCCTGGCCCTGCGCACCCGCGCCACCCGCATCGAACTCCGCACCCTGCCCACCAAGCGCTCCTACACCGGCGCCCCGCCGCGTCCCGCCGGCGTCTACGACCTCCTCGTCGACGGGCGCCTCACCGCCCAGGGCACCGCCGACGGTGGCGACACCCTGGTCATCGACCTGGCCACCGGGAACACCGAACGCCGCCCCGGCCCCGTCGCGACCGTGCGCTTCACCGGCCTGCCCGACCACGACAAGGACGTCGAGATCTGGCTGCCGCACAACGAGGCCACCACACCGGTCGCCCTGCGCACCGACGCGCCCGTGGCCCCCGCACCCGACCGCGGGCGGCGGGTGTGGCTGCACCACGGCAGCTCCATCAGCCACGGCTCGGACGCGGCGAGCCCCACCGCCACCTGGCCCGCGGTCGCCGCCGCCCGGGCCGGGGTCGAGCTGGTCAACCTGGGGCTGAGCGGCAACGCCGTGGTGGACCCGTTCACCGCCCGTACCCTGCGCGGCATCGCGGCGGACGCGATCAGCGTCAAGCTCGGCATCAACGTCGTCAACCAGGACGCCATGCGGTTGCGCGCGTTCGGCCCGGCCGTGCACGGGTTCCTCGACACCGTCCGCGAGGGCCACCCCGACACCCCGCTGCTGGTGGTCTCCCCCCTGCACTGCGCCCTCCACGAGGAGGTCCCCGGCCCCACGCAGATGGACACGGCCGCCCTCGCCCGGGGACGGCTGTCCTACCGGGCCCAGGGGGATCCGGCCGAGCGCGCGGCCGGGCGCCTGGCGCTCACCGACATCCGCCGCGAGCTGGCCCGCATCGTGAAGGAGCGGGCGGCGCACGACCCGCACCTGCACCACCTGGACGGACTGGAGCTTTACGGGCGGGCCGACGAGGCCGAACTGCCCATGCCCGACTCCCTGCACCCGGACACCGCCGGCCACCGCCGCATCGGCGAGCGGTTCGCCGCGCTGGCCTTCTCCGAGGACGGGCCGCTGGCCGCCCCGCGGCCCTAGGGTGTTCGGCGGATCGTTCCGGGTCGCGGCCGTCGGGCCGCCTCCCGCCGCGCCGACCGCGCTCGGACGGCCGAACCCGGCCCGGCCGGCGTTGTCGACCAGCACGTCGATGCGTCCGAAACGGTCCGGCACCGCCCGCACCAGGGGCGGTGCCGCGGCGGTGTCGCGGGCGTCGTACTCCAGGGCCGGGAAGCGGCCGGGGTGACCGGCCGCCAGGTCGGACACGGCCTCGGGGCGGCGCACGGCCGCCGCCACGCGCCCGCCCGACGCCAGGGCCGCCTCGGCCAGGGCGCGCCCCAGGCCGCGGGAGGCGCCGGTGATGATCCGGGTACGTGTCGGTGTCGTCGTCATGGGGGCGACGCCAGGCCTTCGAGCGCGCTCGAAGGCAAGCCCGCGCGGCGGTGCGCCTTCAGCGCGCGGCGGCCCGCCCGGCCCGGTCGGCGGTCACGACCGCGTCCAGCAGACCGGGGAAGGCGGCCTCGACCTCCGGGCGGCGCAGCGTGTTCATCCGCGAGGTGCCCTCGTAGTACTGCCGGATGAGCCCGGCCTCGCGCAGGATGCGGAAGTGGTGGGTGGCGGTGGACTTGCTGACCGGCAGGTCGAAGCCCCCGCAGGCGATATCGGCCGGTGCGTCGTAGAGCTGCTCGACGATGCTGCGCCGCACCGGGTCCACGAGCGCCTCCAGGAGCCGCTGCAGGGTCAGGGACGCGGCGTCGGGGTGGCGGGGAATGCGCTCGTTGTCCATGCGGTCATTGTACGAGCAGCATCGAAATTCGGTGCCGCCCAGGCCCCGCGGCGCATCCCGGGCCCCGCCCCGGTCTCAGGCGCGGGCGTACTCGGTGACGGCCGCCCCGTTGTCGAACTCCCCGCCGGGCCCCGCGATGCGCCCGCCCGGGGAGACGGCGACGTAGTAGACGGGCTCCCGCATAAAATCACTCCATTCAAAGTACTTCACTCGAAGTGATTGTGGGCCCGGCAGGCGCCCCGGGCCCCGGCCGGCGATATCCCGGGAGAGTCCCCGGCTCTCGAACACAGGCACGGACGTGCAGGTGCAGTGCCTCGCGCACGAACGCCGCGACCTCCCGGTCCCCGTAGATCCCGCCGTAGGCGGGATCCTGTACGTAAGCATCGGCCAGGCACCGCACCATCTCGATCGACCGCTCGCGGTCGCCCGCGTGGATCGGGGTGCCCGGGACCGCCAGCCACGCCACGTGCCGGACGGCCAGCTTCCGGACGCGCCCGGAGTCCGGGGCCGCGCCCTCGCGCCAGGCCGCCGCCCACCCGGCCACCAGGTCCTCGGCCCCGCGCTTCCACTCCTGCTGCTCGCGCAGGCTCTTGGAGTGCCACCACTCGTTGGCCGCCCGGAACGCCTCCCCGCCCCAGCGCCGCACGACCTCGTCCTCGTACCGGTCGTTGAACCCGTCCAGCAGCACGTCCGGGTCGGGGTCCATCCCCGCCTCCCGCGCCTCCAGGGTGCGCCGCACCGCCCGCAGGTGCTGGTCGATCCGGTCGCGCTCCTGCTCCAGCGCCGTGACGTGCGCCCGCAGTCCCTCGACCTCGTCGACCTCCTCGGCCAGCACCCGGCCGATGGCGGCCAGCCCCATCCCGGTACGGCGCAGCAGCAGGATCCGCTGCAACCGGGCGACCTGGACGGGACCGTAGAGGCGCAGGCCCCCCGGCCCCGTCCGGGCGGGGGCCAGCAGCCCCGCCTGGTCGTAGTGGCGCAGGGTACGGCTGCTCACGCCCGCCCGGGCCGCCAGCTCACCGATCGTCCACTCCACCGCCGCCCCCGTCACCGGCCCAGGCGGCCCAGCGCCGTGGCGACGACCTCCGCATGGTCCGCGCGCAGCGCCTGTGCCGCGCTGAGCCCGGTCTCCGCCAGGTAGGCGTCGACCAGCCGGTTCCCGGCCGCGTACCCGGCCCCGGGGGGCAGCCCCACCGGAGCCGTGCCGAAGCGCCTGGCGCTCTCGTCGCCGTGCACCCAGGCCGTGAAGTTCTCCATACCGGTCACCTCCAGTCCCGACAGCACCTTGTCGAACGCGGCGTCATCGTGCAGGGGCGGCACACCGATGCGGGCGCGCCCCAGCTCGTCGCCGTACAGCTGCCGGGCGAACGCGTCGGCCAGCCCCTCGCCCACCACGTGCTCGCCGACCGTGACCGTCGCCGGGTCCCACACCACCCCGCCGGGACCGTAGCGCAGGTTGTGGTGCAGCTCGTGCACGGCGGTGGCCTCCAACCGCTCCAGGTTCTCCGGGAACGGCCACAGCGTGATGGAGACGTACCCGGAGATCCCACCGAAACCGGCCACGCCCAGGGCGGTGTCCGTGAAGTGGGCGTCACCCGGGTCGCCCAGGGCGAGCAGCACCGTGATGTCGGGGACCTCCAGTCCCGGCACCGCCCCGCCCAGCACGGCGGCGGCGCCGTCCAGGGCCTTGTGCACCCGGTTCCAGGCGTCGGCCCCCGCCAACTCCTCCAGCGCCGCCAGGCAGCGCTCCTCCTCGCGGTCCAGGGGGAAGCCCATGCCCCGCAGGTGCACGTCGGCGAGGTCGACCTCCCCGGGCGCGAAACGGTACATCCCCCGCAGGGGTTCCAGCATCTCCCCCAGCAGGCGGCGGCGGTCGGCGGCGGGGGCGCGCAGTACGCGCTCCATGCCGGTACGGGTGTCCACAACGGTGATCGTCATGTCGTCCGACGGTAGGGGTTGACGCTGCGTCAACCGCAAACCGGCGCCCGGCCGCCCAGGAGCCGGTCCCCGTCCGCGCGCCCCCGCCCCGCCCTCGCGGCCGGCTAGATGAGCCCCTGGGCGAGCATGGCGTCGGCCACCCGCTCGAACCCGGCGGCGTTGGCCCCCACCACGTAGTCGCCCGGAGCGCCGTGCCGCTCGGCCGCCGCCTCGCAGCGGTCGTGCACGTCGGCCATGATGCGCGCCAGCTCCGTCTCGGTGTGTTCGAACGACCACGACTCGCGGCGGGCGTTCTGGCGCATCTCCAGGACGCTGGTGGCCACCCCGCCCGCGTTGGCCGCCTTGCCGGGGGCGAACAGCACACCGGCCTCGCGCAGCACCCGCACCGCCTCGGGCGTGGTGGGCATGTTGGCCCCCTCCACCACCGCCGCCACCTCGTTGCGCACCAGGGTGCGGGCGGCGTCGACGTCCAGCTCGTTCTGGGTGGCGCACGGGATCGCCACCGCGCACGGCACGTCCCACACATCGCCGCCCGCCACGTACCGGGCGTCCCCGCCGCGCCGGGCGGGGTAGTCGGCGACCCGGCCCCGCTCCACCTCCTTGATCTGCTTCAGCAGCTCCAGGTCGAGGCCCTTGTCGTCGATCACGTAGCCGCCGGAGTCGGAGCAGGCCACCACCACGGCCCCCAGCTGCTGCGCCTTCTCCACCGCGTACAGGGCGACGTTGCCCGCCCCCGACACCACCACGCGGGCGCCCTCCAGGGACCGGCCCCGGCGCTCCAGCATCCGCTGGGCGAACAGCACCGCCCCGTACCCGGTGGCCTCGGTACGCACCCGCGAGCCGCCCCACTCCAGTCCCTTGCCGGTGAGCACCCCCGCCTCCCAGCGGTTGGCCAGCCGCCGGTACTGGCCGAACAGGTAGCCGATCTCGCGGCCGCCCACACCGATGTCCCCGGCGGGCACGTCGGTGTGCTCGCCCAGGTGGCGGAACAGCTCGGTCATGAACGACTGGCAGAACCGCTCGACCTCGGCGTCGGAACGGCCCTTGGGGTCGAAGTCGGAGCCGCCCTTGCCGCCGCCGATGCTCATGCCGGTCAGGGCGTTCTTGAAGATCTGCTCGAAGCCGAGGAACTTCACCACCCCCAGGTCCACGCTCGGGTGGAAGCGCAGACCGCCCTTGTAGGGGCCCAGCGCACCGTTGAACTCCACCCGGAAACCCCGGTTGACGTGGACGCGGCCGCGGTCGTCGCGCCAGGGGACGCGGAACACGATCTGGCGCTCGGGCTCGCACAGGCGCTCCAGGATCCCGGCCTCGACGTACTCGGGGTGCTGGACCAGCACCGGGGAGAGCGTCTCCAGGACCTCCAGGACGGCTTGGCGGAACTCCGGCTGGTCGGGGTCGCGGCGCACCACCCGCTCGTAGGCGGCGCGCACGGCGGGGTGGTGGTCGGCCAGGCCGGTGGCGTGAACGTCGAACTTGCGCAACGCGGTCCTCTCGGTGGCGGCGCCCCGACGCCGGGTGGGGCGGCCGCGGCAAAGGTGCTGTCGTGGCTGTTTCGGTGGCGTGTCATCGACGTTACACACGCCCCGTCGGGCATCCCCACTCCCGGGGTGTGCCGACGGTCACCCCGGCCGGGGATGTCACCGAGGTGTGATCGAATACAGACATCAGACCCAGGGGTCGCACCCGCCCCGCGCCCCGCTAAGGACACCCCATGCCGAACCCGACCACCGCACCCCTGCCCGGCCTGGTCCGCCGCTGGCAGCACGGCTGGGGGACGGCGCGCTCCCTGCCCGACCCGGTGGAGGAGGACGGAGCGCTGCGCGTGCACTTCGGGTTCGAGCACCGCCACGACGAGTACGTGCTGCTGGACGCCGACGGCGCCCCCCACACCCTCGGCACCGCCGCCGAACGCGCCCTGGCCTCCCCGCACACCGACTGGCTGACCGTGCCCACCACCGCACCGGACAAGGCCGCGCTGCTGCTGGAGGAGGCGGGGCTCGAGGTCGACCCGGGCACCGAGACGCTCATGGGGATCGACCTGGACGAGCACCCCATCCTGGACCCGCCCCGCCCCTACCGGGTCACGGTCGGGCGCGCCCGCGCGGTGATCAGGGTGCGCGCCTCCACACACGAAGGGGAGGAGGCGGCGAGCGGCGCCATGGGCATCACCGACGGCGACGCCGTCGCCGACTCCATCACCACCGAACCCGACCACCGCCGCCGCGGCCTGGGCGCGGCGGTCATGTCCGCCCTGGCCTGGCACGCCCGCCGCGCGGGCGCCACCGAAGGCCTGCTGGTCGCCTCCCCGCAGGGACGCCACCTGTACACCTCGCTGGGCTGGACCCCTCTGGCCACCGTCCTCATCGCCCGCACCCCGCCCGGAAAATAACGCGCGCCCGCACCCCGTCCCGCGCCATCATGGGCGCCATGGACGATCCGCTCCGGACCGAGGTGTCCGACCTCTTCGACGCCGACCCGGCGGGTTCGCCGCCCGACGTGTACATCCACGGCACCACCGGGGGAGGGCCGCGTCGGCTTCTGGACCCGGTGCGGGAACGCGGCCGGCCCCACCGCCACCCGGAGGGGGACGACGAGCGACCGGTGCCCCGGGCCGCGGCGGTGCTCGCGCGTCCGGCCGGCGCCGGACGCCCCGGACCGCGGGCCGACTCCGCCCACGGCGCCCCGGCGGTCTCCCGTTCCCCGAACCCCGGGGAGACCGGCTTCGGCGTCCACGTGCGCGAACTCCGGGGCCGGGAGCGCCCGGACCGCTCCTGGGACCTGCCGTCCTCGATCGGGCGGCGCCCGCACAGGCCGGTCCTGATGTACCCGGAAGGGGCCTCCCGCCATCCCCTGCTCGGCCACGCCCCGGCCGAGGACCGCACCGTGCGCGTCTGCGGGCCCGGCCCGGTGCATGCGAAGGGCCGCCCGTGAGCCCGGTACGGCTGGGGGTGGTCGGCCTGGTCCAGGGCCTCCACCTGGCGCGGTGGGCCCGCAGGGTCGGCATGGACGTGACCGCCGCGTGCGACACCGACCCCGGAGCCCGTGAGCGGGCCCGCGCCCACCTGCCCGGTGTCCCGCTGGGCGGGCACTGGCGCGACCTGCTCGACGCCGGCCTGGACGCGGTGCTCCTGGCCGACGACTTCGACACCCACGCCGCCCCGGCCGTGGCCTTCCTCGAACGCGGCGTCCACGTCCTGTCGGAGACCGCGGCCTGCGCCGACGCCGACCAGGGGCGCGCCCTGGTCGAGGCCGCCCGGGCGGCCTCGACCACCTACTCCTTCGCCGAGAACTACGTGCTGCACCCCCACGTGCGGCTGCTCCGGCGGATCGTCGCCGACGGAGAACTCGGCCGCGTCAACCTCATCGAGGCCGACTACCTGCACGGCATGTCCCCAGAGGCGGTCCGCGCCCTCACCGGCGACCCCGCGCACTGGCGCGGCCGAATCGCGTCCACCGCCTACTGCACGCACTCGCTGTCCCCGATCCTGGCCGTCACCGGGGCGCTGCCGGTGGAGGTCACCGCCTTCCCCGTCGACACCGCCGACCCGCGCGGGGCGGCCGTGATGGCGGTGCGCCTGTCCACCGGCGCGCTGGCCCTGACCCGCAACGGCTTCCTCCAGGGCGAGTCCGACGCCCACTGGAGCCGGATGTCGGTGCACGGCACCCTCGCCGCGGCCGAATCGGTCCGGGCCGCCGGGGAGCGCGCCTGGTCGGTGCGGGTGCGCCACGAGGGCTGGACCCGCCGCGACGGCAGGGCGCACGAGGAGGAGCGCACCGAGCCGCCGGTGCTCGTGGACGGTGCGCCCGTGGCGCGCGGGGAGGAGGGGACGGTCCTGGTCCTGCGCGGCCTGCGCGACACCGTCGAACACGGGGCGCCGCCCCTGGTCGGAGTGCGCGAGGCGGTGGCCGCCTCCCTGGTCGGGGTGGCCGGGGCCCGCTCCCTGGCCGAGGGGTCGCGGCCGGTCCCCGTCCCGCTGCCCTGACCCCGGCCGCGCGCCGGCGCGGACGCGGTCCGGCGGGCGCCCTGCCCTCCCGGCGGCATGCCGGGGCCCTCCGCGAAGCGGACGCGCCGGGGCCGACGGTGGCGCGCCCCGGCCGGGGCCGCGGCCCGCGCGCGCCTGTCGCGGCGCGAGACCCCGATCCTGGTGCGGGTCGGGTTCGCGCGCGAGGCCCTGCCGTTCTCGCCGTACCGTTCGCGGGTGCGGGGCAGCGGCTTCTCCTCCCGGGAGAACGGTGACGGGCCGTGGGCCTCCCTTCCGGACGTGGTCCCCCGCCGCTCCCGCCCCCGGCCGGCCCTCCGTGCCAGGCTGGGCACATGGACGACCCCCGCCCCACGCCGCTGCCCGGCGGCATGATGAACACCGTCACCCGCCGCGGCGACCGGGTGCTGCGCACCGCCCCCGCCACCGCGGCCGCCCTGCACACCCACCTGCGCGCCCTGCCTGCGGCCGGGTTCGACGGCGCCCCCCGCCCGCTGGCCCTGCACCCCGACGGCCACGAGGAGCTGGGCTTCGTCGAGGGAGAGGTGGCCCTGCCCCCCTTCCCCGGCTGGATCGCCGACGACGCGGTCCTGGCCTCGGCCGCGCGCCTGCTGCGCCGCTACCACGGCGCCGCCGCCCGGATCCCCGTGGACACCGCCGCCCCCTGGCCCGCCGACCTGGCCGACCCCCGCGGCGGCCCGCTGCTGTGCCACAACGACCCGTGCGTGCAGAACCTCGTGTTCGACGGCCGCCGAGCGGCGGCCCTCATCGACTTCGACCTGGCCGCCCCGGGCCGCCCGCTCTGGGACGTGGCCGCCCTGGCCTACTACATGGGCCCCACCCTGCCCCCCGAGGCCGCCGCGGGGAGGGTGTGGGAGGGCCTGGACACCGCCCGCCGCCTGCGCCTGCTCGCCGACTCCTACGGCCTGGCCGGCCCCGACCGGGCGCTGCTGCCGCAGACGGTGGAGGAGTACCTGGCGGTGGCCCGCGCCTTCGTGGCCGGGCGCCTGGAGGCGGGCGAGGAGGCGTTCGTGCGCGCCCACACCGACGGCGGCGGCTGGGCCCCCTGGGACGGGCGCCGGGACTGGCTGGCCGAGCAGCGCCCCCGCCTGGTCCGCGCCCTCACCGACGCCTGAGGGGCCCGTCTCCGGGCCGCCCGCCGCAGGACGGCAGGGGGCGGCCCGGAGGCGGGACCCGGCGGCGGCCCCCTCAGGGGGCGCGGCGGGTGACGGCCACCAGGTAGCGGCACTCGGCGCGCCCGGGGTTGTGGAACTCGCACGGGGCGGCCGGGCCCAGCTGGAGGCAGTCGCCCCTGTCCAGTGCGTGCACGGTCTCCCCCTCCCGGAACTCCAGCGCCCCCTCCAGCACCCAGATCTGGTGGTGGGTGAAGGCGTAGGCCTCAGCGGGGAAGGCCACCCGCGCCCCCGGCGGCAGGTGCACCTCCACGAGTTCGAGGCGGCCGTCGGAGCCGGGCGAGACCGCCCGGCGGGTGTACCCGGTGTCGGGGTCGGTCCACACCGGCTGCTCGTCTCGGCGGGCCAGGCGGCGCTCACCGCGTTCGGCACTGGCGATCAGCTCCGACAGGGTGATGCCCAGCGCCGCCGACAGCCGCCCCAGCAGGGAGGCGGTGGGCTGGACGTCGCCGTTCTCGATCCGGCTGATCATGGCCCGGGAGACCCCGGAGCGGTCGGCCAGGGCGGCGCCGGTCAGGCCCCGGTCGGCACGCAGGCGCTGGAGGGTGGTGGCGAGGGCCACAGAGAGGTCATCGCTCATGGGGTTCATCATAGTGGACGAATTCGTTTACCATCCTCAATATGAACGCGATGCCCGCCCTCCACACCGTGCGTGACGCCACCTCGGCCGACGCCGCCGCCTGCGCCGAGATCTACGCGCCCTACGTGACCGACACCGCCATCACCTTCGAGCTCGAACCCCCCACCGCCCAGGAGATGGCCGCCCGCATCACCACCGCCCAGCGCGCCCACGCCTGGCTCGTCCTGGAGGACGCCGACGGCACCGTCCAGGGCTACGCCTACGGCGGCACCTTCCGCACCCGCGCCGCCTACGACCACAGCTGCGAGGTCAGTGTCTACCTGCGCCGCGGCCTGCGCCGCACCGGCGCCGGACGCACCCTCTACACGGCGCTGCTGCCCCGCCTGGCCCGGCGCGGCATGACCCGCGCCATCGCCTGCATGACCCTGCCCAACGACGCCAGCCTGGGCCTGCACCGCGCCCTGGGCTTCACCGACGTCGGCGTCATGCACAAGGTCGGCCGCAAGCACGGTGCCTGGCACGACGTCGCCTGGGCCGAACTCGACCTCACCGCCCCCTGACCGGGCCGCCCGGCCGGCGCGAAACCGATGGAGGGCCGACCCCGCGGCCCCCTATCCTTCAAAGATCCCACCTTTACCGCGCCGTCCCCCGGGAGAGCCCGTGCCCGCAGCACCCGCCCGCCACCGCCCCACCGGCCTGGCCTTCGCCCTCGCCTCGGCCCTGGCCTTCGGCGGCTCGGGCGTCTTCGCCCGCCCCCTGCTCGACGCCGGCATGGACTCCGTCCACGTCACCTGGCTGCGCCTGGCCGGCGCCGCCCTCCTGCTGCTGCCCGTCGCCGTGCGCCACCGCCGCCTGCTGACCCGCAGCCCCCTGCTCATCCTCGCCTACGGCGTGTTCCCCATGGCCGGCGTCCAGGCCCTGTACTTCGCCGCGATCGCCCGCATCCCCGTCGGCATCGCCCTGCTCATCGAATTCCTCGGCCCCGTCCTGGTCCTGCTCTGGCTGCGCGTGGTGCGCCGCACCAAGGTCTCCCCGGCCGCCGTCGTCGGCGTCGTCCTGGCCGTCACCGGCCTGGTCCTGCTCCTGGAGGTGTGGGCCGGCATGCGGCTGGACGCCGTCGGCGTCGGCCTGGCCCTGGGCGCGGCCGCCGGCCAGGCCGCCTACTTCCTACTGTCGGACCGCACCGGCGAGGACGCCGACCCCCTCGCCGTCATCGCCTTCGGGTCCCTCACCGCCACCCTCCTGCTGCTGCCCCTGGCCCGACCCTGGAACCTGGACTGGGAGCTGCTCGCCGCCACCACCGCCCTGGGCCCGCTGCCGCTGCCCGGCTGGTCCCTGGCGCTGTGGCTGGGCCTGGTGTCCACGGTCCTCGCCTACTTCACCGGCATCGCCGCCGTGCGCCGCCTGTCCCCGCAGATCGCCGGAGGAGTCGCCTACCTGGAGGTCGTCACCGCGATCGTGCTGGCGTGGATCCTGCTGGGCGAGGCCCTCACCCCGGTACAGATCCTCGGCGCGGCCGTCATCGTCGCCGGGGCGTTCATCGCCCAGACCGCCGTCCCGGGCACCCCCGAACCCCCCGCCGCGGCACCCGCCGACCCCGACCGGCCCGCCGCCCTGGCCTGACCCCGGCCCGCGGCCCGCCCCCCGGCGGGCCGCGCGGCGCTCACCCCACCGGCGACGGCTCCCCCTCACGGGCCGTGCGCCGCCGCGACAGCCACCAGGCCCCCGCCCACGAGCAGGCGACGAGCGCCCCGATCACGTACCGCGAGGTCATCAGGTGCTCGCGCGGGTACAGGGTCCCGGTCAGGTAGTGGTCGATGAAACCGGACCCCATCACCGGCCGCCCCGTCGCCGCCCGCGACCAGTTCTCGATCTCGGTCAGGAAGCACGGCCAGTCCACGATCACGATCCCCAGCGCGTAGGCGGCCACCCCCAGGTGCACCCAGAACAGGCGGGGCCGCCACCACGCGGCGAAGCCGCCCAGGACCACACAGGCGAAGAACACGAAGTGCAGGGCCGCGGCCGTGTGCCCGGCCAGCAGGATGAGGAGGGTCATGCGCCCGAAACTACGCAGCCCCGCCCCCTCCGGCATCGGTACGGCTACTCACCCCCGCTGAGCACCCGTACTCAGAAACCGCCCCCGGCGGACCCCGGCCCGGTAGCGTGGCCGTCCATGACCACCGTTCTCGTCCTCGGCGCCGGCGGACACCTGGGCGGCGAGGTCGTCCGCCGGGCCCTGGCCGCGGGCCACCGTGTGGCCGCCACCTCCACCGGCCGCGCCCACCGCGCCCCGGGCCCGGCCTGGCACACCCTGGACCTGCGCGACCGCGACGCCGTCACCGACCTGCTGTGCCGGGTGCGCCCGGACACGGTCGTCAACACCGCCTACCGGTACGGAGACTGGGCCGTCACCGCCGACGGCGCCGCCCACGCCGCCCTGGCCGCCGCCGCGGCCGGCGCCCGCCTGGTCCACGTCTCCAGCGACGCCGTGTTCTCCGGCGCCGCCGACTCCTACCCCGAGACCGCCCCGCCCGACCCCGTCAACCCCTACGGCGCCGCCAAGGCCGCGGCCGAGACCGCCGTCAGGGCCCTGCACCCCGACGCGGTCATCGCCCGCACCTCCCTCATCGTCGGCGACGGCGGCTCCGCCCACGAGCGCCTGGTCCACGACCTGGCCTCGGGCGCCACCGCCGGCGCCCTGTTCACCGACGACGTCCGCTGCCCGGTCCACGTCGGCGACCTGGCCCGGGCCCTGCTGGAACTGGCGGCCACCGACCGCACCGGGATCCACCACCTCGCCGGACCCGACGCCCTGAGCCGCCACGAACTCGGCGTCCTCATCGCCCGCCGCGACGGCCTGGACCCCGACCGGCTGCCCCGCGGGCGGCGCGCCGAAAGCGGTCCGCCCGGCCCGCTGGACGTGCGCCTGGACTGCACCGCCACCCAGGCGGTGCTGCGCACCCGCCTGCGCGGGGCCCGCACCTTCCTGGCCCCGGCCCCGCGGCCGCACTGACCCGAGAGGCCGGGAACACGGGAAGCGGGATCCGCCCGGCCCGCCGTCAGCCGCCGGGCAGCAGGGAGCTCAGCCGCGCCGCCTGCCCGTCCAGCACCGCCCGGTCGGCCTCCTCCCACACCGCCTGGACGGAGAACGTGTCCCCCGCGAACCGCGGGAAGACGTGCAGGTGCACGTGGAAGACCTCCTGCCCGGCGGCCTCGCCGTCGGCCAGGAACAGGTTCACCCCCTCGCAGCGCACCGCACCGCCGCGCAGCGCCGTCCCCACCCGGCGGGCCACGCTCCACATCCGCGCGCCCACCGCGTCGTCCAGGTCGCCCAGCCCCGCCACGTGCACCCGCGGCACCACCAGCACGTGTCCCGGCGTCACGGGGAACAGGTCCATGAACGCCAGCACCGCCTCGTCCTCGTAGACCGTGCTGACCGCCGCACTCCCGTCGCGGATCGCACAGAACACGCAGCCGCCGCCGTCCACGGGAACCCTCCCTCGCATCGCGCACCCCGCGGCGGGGGCACCGCGGGAGACCACCGTCGCACGCCCCCCGCGCCGGGCGCCAAGCCTTTTCACCCGGCCACGCCCCGCGCCCGGCGGGACCGGCCTTCCCCCGAGGGCGGCCCGTGCCCCCTATGCTGCCGGTCATGCCTACTCACGAGCCCGAGATCACCGCCCCCGTCGACCTGTGCACCCCCCGGGGCCACCTGGACCCCCGGGCCGTGGGCTGGTCGCGCACCCCCCTGCACACCACCGCCCTGCCCCGCGGCCGGGGGCGCCGCAAGAAGTGGGAGTACTGGTGCGTCCTCACCCCCACACACCTGGTCGCCCTCACCCTCGCCGACCTCGACTACCTGTCCCTGGCCTCCGTCTACCTGCTGGAATACGGGGGCGTGGAGACCGGCCGCACCGCCCTGGGGCCGCTCGGACACGGCGTGCGCCTGCCCGACACCCTGGACGCCGGACCCGCCGCCGCCCTGGGCCCCGTCCGCGCCCGCATCACCCCCGGCCCCGACGGCACCCGGCTGGTCTTCGCCTGCGACACCGACCGGGGCCGACTGCACGCCGACCTCACCGTCGACCTGCCCCCGGCCCACGAGACCATGAACGTGGTCATCCCCTGGAGCGAGACCCGCTTCCAGTACACCTCCAAGCACACCGCCCGCCCCGCCCGCGGCACCCTGCGCCTGGGCGGGCGCACCCTGGACTTCACCGGCGGCTGGGGCGTCCTGGACCACGGCCGCGGCCTGTGGCCCTACGACACCCTCTGGAACTGGGGCGCCGCCGCCGGGACCACCGACGGCCACGTCCTGGGCCTGCAACTGGGCGGACGGTGGACACAGGGGACCGGGCTGACCGAGAACGCCCTGTGCGTGGACGGGCGCCTGACCAAGGTCGGCGAGGAACTCCACTGGGACTACGACCCCGACGACGACTCCTCCCCCTGGTGGATCCGCACCCCCTCATCCGACCGGGTGGACCTGGTGTTCACCCCCTTCCACCGGCGCCTGGACCGCATCGACACCGGGATCCTGGTCAACGACACCCGCCAGTGCTTCGGCCACTACACCGGCACCGTGCGCACCGACGAGGGCACCGAGATCTCCGTGGACGGCCTCACCGGCTTCGCCGAACACGTCCACATGCGCTGGTGACGCCCCGCGCCGCCGCACCGGTGCGGGCGACCCCGGATCCCGCCCCGCCGGGGAAGGCGTCCGCGGCGGCGCGACCCCGCCCGCCCCCGGCCCCCACGCCCGCCCGCGCCCCCGCCCCGCCTGGACCGTCCTCGCCGGACCGCCCCCGTGAGGGCGACTGAACACCGGCCTTAAGGAGCGCTCACCGCCCACCGCACAATCACCACAAGTGTGGACATCAGAGTGCCGGATCTCCGACCAGGCAAGACGAACAGCCGACATCGGGTTCTGGAACATGCCGTTTCGTCCAAATCCTGCTAGCGTGCGGGGCGCGCAACGACGGCATGATTAGGAGACCTCACCATGGTCCAACAGACTCGCGAGCAGTGGGGGACGCGCGCGGGCTTCCTGATGGCGGCGATCGGTTCCGCCGTCGGACTCGGGAACATCTGGCGATTCCCCTACATCGCCTACGACAACGGCGGCGGCGCCTTCCTGGTGCCCTACCTCGTCGCCCTGCTCACCGCCGGCATCCCGCTGCTCATCCTCGAGTACGCGATCGGCCACCGCTACCGGTCCTCGGCCCCGCTGTCCTACCGGCGCATCGCCCGGCCCGCCGAGGCCATCGGCTGGTGGCAGGTGGCGATCTGCTTCGTCATCGCCGTCTACTACGGGGCGATCATCGCCTGGAGCGCCTCCTACGTCTGGTTCTCCCTCACCAAGGCCTGGGGGCAGGACCCCAACGGCTTCTTCTTCGGCGACTACCTCCAGATGAGCGAGGCACCCGGCGGCATCACCGGATACGTGCCCGCCGTGGCCTGGCCCCTCATCGCCGTCTGGGCCGTCGTCCTGGCCATCCTGGCCCTGGGCGTGCGCAAGGGCATCGAGAAGGCCAACCGCATCTTCATCCCGCTGCTGGTCGTCCTGTTCCTCATCATGGTCGTCCAGGCACTCACCCTGGACGGCTCCGCCACCGGACTGAACGCCCTGTTCACCCCCGACTGGAGCGCCATGGCCAACGGGAGCGTCTGGGTGGCGGCCTACGGCCAGATCTTCTTCTCCCTGTCCATCGGCTTCGGCATCATGGTCACCTACGCCTCCTACCTCAAGCGCAAGGCCGACCTGACCGGCTCCGCCCTCGTGGCGGGCTTCGCCAACAGCTCCTTCGAGCTGCTGGCCGGCATCGGCGTGTTCGCCGCCCTGGGCTTCATGGCCACCGCCGCGGGCACCGCCGTGGACCAGGTCGCCACCTCCGGCATCGGCCTGGCCTTCATCGCCTTCCCGCAGATCATCTCCACCCTGCCCTGGGGCGGATCGGTGTTCGGCGTGCTGTTCTTCGCGTCCCTGGTCATCGCGGGCCTGTCCTCCCTGATCAGCATCGTCGAAGTCGTCATCTCCGCGGTCAGGGACCGCACCGGGATGGGACGCGTGCAGTCCACCCTGCTGGTCGGCGGCCTCATCGCCCTGGTGTCCATCCTGATCTTCCCCACCCACCAGGGCCTGCACTACCTGGACGTGTTCGACCACTTCATCAACCAGTACGGCATCGCCCTGGCCGCCCTGGTGATGCTCCTCGTGTTCGGGTGGATCCTGCGCCGCCTGCCCGTCTTCCAGAAGCACGCCAACAGCGTCTCCTCCCTGCGCCTGGGCGCCTGGTGGCGGATCACCCTGGGCATCCTCACCCCCGTCCTGCTGGGCTTCATGATGTGGGACAGCCTGCGCGCCGAACTCGCCGAGAACTACGGCGGCTACTCCGAGGCCTTCCTGCTCACCGCCGGATGGGGCGTGGCCATCGGCGCCATCGTCTTCGGCGCGATCATGGCCCTGATCCCCTGGAGGCGCGCCGACGAGATGGCCGCAGCCGACGCCCGGAACACCGCAGCCGACACCGAGGAGGGTGAGCGCTGATGTCCGCCATCGCGATCGTCATGATGGTCGTCTCCATGGTGCTGCTGTGGGGAGGGCTGGCCGCCGCAGTCCTGCACCTGCGCCGCCACCCCGAAGCGCCCGGGGACGACTGACCCGACGCACACCGCACGAAGAAAAGGGGGCGGGGCCCGGACCGGGCCCCGCCCCCGCGGCTTCCCGCCCGGGTCAGGCCCGGGAGAACTCCTCGATGATCCGCTCGCAGAACGCGGGCAGGTCATCCGGGTTGCGGCTGGTGGTGAGCCCCCCGTCGGTCACCACCTCGGCCTCCACCACCTCGCCCCCGGCGTTGCGCACGTCGGTGCGGATGCTCGGGTAGGCGGTCAGCCTGCGCCCGCGCACCAGGTCCGCCTCCACCAGCGTCCAGGGGCCGTGGCAGATCGCCGCGATCGGCTTGCCGGCCTCGGCGAACTCCCGCACGAACCGCACCGCGTCGGCGTCGGCGCGCAGGTTGTCGGGGTTGACGGTGCCCCCGGGCAGGACCAGGCCGTCGTAGTCGTCCACCGACGCCTCGCCCACCCGCCGGTCCACCGGGAACCGGTCGGCCGGCTCGATGTCCCCGTTCATCGCCTGGATCTCACCGTCCTTGAGCGAGAGCAGCTCGGTCTCGGCACCGGCCTCGGCCAGCGCCCCGCGGGGCCGCTCCAACTCCACCTGCTCGACACCGTCCGCGGCCAGGAACGCCACCCTGCGCCCGGTGAGCACACCCGTCATCGCTCTCCACCCCTCTTCTTCTCCGGTTCCCGGTACCGCCCCTCGCGGCACCGCGTCGACCCCCTACCCGACCGGCACCGGCCCATCACCCGCACCGGCGCCCCGGGGGCGGATCAGCCCGCCCGCCAGGTGGCGTCCTGCAGCGCCCCCGCTGCCTGGGGCCCCATCAGGGTCAGCCCGCCGTCCACCAGGAGCGAGGCCCCGGTGACATAGGACGACCCCGGCCCGGCGAGGAACGCCACCGCGTCGGCCACCTCCTCGGCGTGCCCCGGCCGGGCCAGCGGGTACCCGGCCCGGGAGTCCAGGCGGGGCTCCTGCTCGTGCTGGCCCGTCATGGGCGTGGCGATCTCCCCGGGCGCCACCGCGTTCACGGTGATCCCGTGCAGGCCCAGCTCCAGCGCCAGGACCCGGGTGAGCATCCGCAACCCGCCCTTGGCGACGCAGTAGGCGCCCGCCGTCACCCGCGGGTACTCCTCGTGGACGCTGGTGATGTTGATGATGCGGCCCCCGCGGCCGGCCTCGCGCATGTGCCCGGCCGCGATCTTCGAACACAGGAAGGGCGCGTCCAGGTCCACCGCCAGCACCTGGCGCCAGCGGTCGTAGCCGGTGTCCAGCAGTTCCTCACCCGACCCGGTGCCCGCGTTGTTGACCAGTACGCCCACACCCCCCAGGTCGTCGATCAGGTCGGCGACGGCCTGCGAGCCCCGCTCCGGGTCGGTCAGGTCGTGCCGGCGCACCGACACCCGGCGCCCGGCCTCGCGGATCTCGGCCTCGGTGCGCCGCACCCCCTCCTCGTCGCTGTGGTAGGTGATGCCGACGTCGAAACCGTCCCGGGCCAGGCGGATCGCGCTCGCCCGCCCGATACCGCTGTCGGCGCCCGTCACCAGGGCCACCCGGTCGTAGTCGTCGAACGCCCGCGCACCCGCGATGCGATCCTCGTCCGCCATGGTCTCCCCCCTTCCTCTGCGCCGCCGTCGGCGCACACGCTCACCGGGGCGGCTACCCGACGCGGCCCGCGCCACACACGCCCCGGGCGCGGCGGGGGTCCTCAGCCCACGGTGTCGCGGCGGTCCCCCCACACCCCGGCGGGCACCCGCTCCAGCAGGTCCACCAGGGCCCGCGCGCGCCCGGCCGCCCACTCGGGGTCCAGCTCCCCCTCCTGCCACGACACCAGGTGGGCCCCGCCGAACCGCAACGGCACCGGCGCACCGGACTCCAGCAGGAGGGAGCGCACCCGCCCGTCCAGGACCCGGCGGGCGAAGTCCTCCCCGGCGGCGGCGACGTGGAACCGCTCGTCGAAGGCGGCGTCGCCCGCCCGCACCTCGCGCGCCCCGGCCGCCCCCGGTTCCCCGGTGTCGCGGGCCCGCACCTGCAGGACCGGTACCGGCCCGGGCAGGGCCACCGCCACGACGGTGTGCACGTGCCCGGTGGTGGCCTCGGACCGCCCGTCGCGGTGGGAGGAGGTGTAGGAGTACTCGTAGGCCATCACCCGGTGGCCGCCCATCCGGGAGCACAGCACGTGCCTGGCGCGGGCGTTGGAGCGGCCCGCCACGAAGGGGTGCCCCTGGAACCGGTCGACCAGCTCCGGGCGCTCGCGGTCGTGGCTCCACCCCCGCTCGCGCGCCCACGCCGCCAGCCGCTCGCCGCGCCTGCGCTCGGGGACCGCCGCCGCGACCCGGGCGACGACGACGGCGGCGGCCAGCAGGACCACCACCCCCAGGACGAGGGTCTCCACGGCGACGGTGTCCATCGGCGAGTCTCCTTGTGGCGGGCGGCACTTACCGGTGAGACGCCCATCACCGGCCCGAAGGTTCCGCCTCTCCTTCGCCCCCGCCCCCGGTGGGCCGCACCCGCACGTGCGCCCGCTCCCCCTGGGGCCCGAACAGGCCCAGGTAGGACACCGGGCCCGGCCCGGGGTTGTAGAACCCGTGCGGGATCCGGGTGTCGAACTCGGCGACCTCCCCCTGCTTGAGGACCATGTCATGCGGCCCCAGCAGCAGGCGCAGCCGCCCCTCCAGCACGTACACCCAGTCGTGCCCCTCGTGGCTGCGCTGCTCGGCCTCCACATGCCCCCGGGGCGGGGGGATGGTGATGCGGAACGCCTGGATGCCCCCGGGGTTGCGCGACAGCGGCAGGTACTCCACACCGTCGCGGGTGAAGGGGCGCAGCCGCACCCGCGGGTCGGCGGTGTCGGCGCCCACCAGCTCGTCCAGCGGCACCCCGTGCACCCGGGCCAGCGGCAGCAGCAGCTCCAAAGTGGGGCGGCGCCCGCCCGACTCCAGGCGGGACAGAGTGCTCACCGAGATCCCGGTGGCCTCCGACAGGCGGGACAGGGTGATGCCGCGGTCCCGGCGCAGCTCCCGCAGACGCGGGCCCACCGCGTCCAGCACCGGGGCGAGTTCGTCGTCCATGGCGGCCAATCTGCCACAGCCTCGACCCCCGGAGAAGGAAGGACCCCCACCGGGGGAGCAAGGGGGTTAGGTCGGATCCCAGTGGGGGTATGGAGGGGGTTACATCATACCCCCTCGGAAGGGCGTTCCGATGCCGAAGATCAACGTCTACCTGCCCGAAGACCTCGCCGAGGCCGTCCGCGACAGCGGCATCCCGGTCTCGGCCGTGTGCCAGCGCGCCCTGGAGCACGAGGTGCGCCGCCTGGCCGCCGCCCGCGAGGCCGTCCGCGGGCGGGCCCGCACCGACTCCTTCGACACCCTCTTCCCCGCCTTCACCCCCCGGGCCCGCACCGTGCTGCGCACCGCCGCCCGGGCCCGCGGCACCGACGCGCACATCACCACCGCCGACCTGCTCGCCGCCCTGGTCTCCGAGGACTCCGGCCCCGTCCCGCGCGTCCTGGGCACCCTGGAGATCGACCCGGTCCGCATCACCACCGCCCTGGCCGACCGCGACACCGCCGAGGAACCCGGCCCCAGCGACCCGCCCGCGTTCAGCGCCCCGGCCGCCGCCGCACTGGAGGCCGCGCTCACCGAAGCCATCGCCCTGGGCCACGACCGCGTGGACTGCGAGCACCTGCTCCTGGGCCTGGTCGCCCACGGGCACGGAGCGGGCGGCGCCCTGCTGCGCGACCTGGGCGCCGACCAGCGCGGCACCCGCCGCGCCGTCGCCTCCGCCCTGACCGGGCACGTCCACCCGGGTTCCCGCCACGGCACCTCAGGGGCGGCACCCGCCCCGGAGGACGCGCTCGACGCCCGCCTGTCCCCCCTGCTGGCGCGGATCGAGCGCCTGGAGGAGCGCCTGGACGCCCGGGGGTGAGACCGCCCCGAGGCGGGCGCCGGCCGGCGCGGAACGGCCGTCCCCTCAGGGCCGCGGGGCCGCGGACAGGTCCAGGTAGTCCTGCAACCGTGCCACCCCCGCGGCCAGGGCGCGGGCCCTGGCCGCCACATCCTGCTCACGGCGGCGCAGCGCCCCCTCCAGCGCCCTCCCGCCGCCCGAGGCCCGCAACTCCTCCATCACCGGCGCGATCTGCTCCAGCCCGTACCCGCCCCGGCGCAGCTCCGCCACCACCCGCGCCTCGCGCACCTGCCCGGGCCCGTACACCCGGTACCCCGTCCGCGGATCCCGCACCGGCCGCACCAGACCGGCCCGCTCCCACACCCGCAGCGCCGAGGCCCGCACCCCCACCAGGCGCGCCACCCGGCCGATCCGCAGCGGCTCCCCCCTCCCCCGCGCCCCCACCCCGGACAGCACCGCGGGGGCCTCGCGCTCCACCGGGCCGGCGGCCCGGGCCACCGCGGACAGCGCCCGTGCCGCCTCCCGCACCGCCCCCCGCTCGCGGTGCGCCCGCGCGAACGCCTCCTCCACCAGCTCCAGCGCCGCGTCCTCCCCGCGCGTGTGCAGGGTCCGCAGCACCTGCCCGGCCGCCGCCACCCCCATCCCCGCGGCCAGCGCCCGGTAGGCCACCAGCGCCGCCAGGTGGCGCCCGGTGAACCGCCGCTGACCCGACGCCGTGCGCCGCGCCGGCGGCAGCACCCCCGAGGCCTCGCAGTCGCGCACCGTCTGCGCCGACACCCCCACCGCCCGCGCCAGGTCCACCGGCCGCAACTCCCTCTCCGCCGGCTCCCCGACCACCGCGACCTCCCTCTCCGCCACCCCCGCCGCCCCGCGAACCGTGTTAGCGTGGTCGGCGCTGCGAACGACGGTACAGACGGCACAGGGGAGGTGGGACCGATGACCCGGGCGCACACCGCCACCACGCGCGGTACCCCCCACGTCCACACCTTCGGGGTCCCCACCTGAACAGCCCCCGGGCCCGCGGCGCCGACCGCGCGGGCACCGCCCCCCACGGGCGCGGGGGGGCACCGGGCCGGACCCCCCTCACACAGGGAACCACCGTGAACACCTCCTGGAACACCCGCGTCGAGACCGACGCCGACACCACCGCCGTCCACGCCGTCAACGCCGCCGCGTTCGACACCCCGGCCGAGGCCGACCTCGTCGACGCCCTGCGCACCGGCCCGGCCTGGATCGAAGGCCTGTCCATGGTCGCCGTCACCGGCGAGGGCACCGTCGCCGGGTACGCCCTGCTCACCCGCTGCCACATCGGCCGGACCCCGGCCCTGTGCCTGGCGCCGTGCGCCGTCCTGCCCGCCCACCAGGGCACCGGAGCCGGTTCGGCCGCCATCCGCGCGGTCCTGGACGCCGCCCGCGCCCGGGGCGAGCGCTTCGTCACCGTCCTGGGGCACCCCGGCTACTACCCGAGGTTCGGCTTCGAGCGCGCCTCCGCGTACGGGATCGGACTGAGCATCGAGGTCCCCGACGAGGCCCTCATGGTCCTGTCCCTGGACCCGGCGCACACGCCGCCCGCCGGGACGATCCGCTACGCCGCCCCGTTCGGCATCTGACCCGGCCCCGCAGGCGGTCCACCCCGGGCGGGGAGCACCCTTCACCCCCGCCCGGGGCCCCAGGGGAGGAGCCCCGCCCCCCTCGACCGCCGAGGAGTGGGGTCCCCTTGCGCCCCCGCCCCATGACCCGGACGGCACCCCCGGCCGCCGCGGCCGCCGTCCCCTGTTCCTGCGGCACTGCCTCCTGGCCGTGTCCGCCCTGGCCCTGGGGGCGCGGCTGCGCCCGGGCCGGTCGGCGGCCGGCGCCCTGGCCTGCGGACCCATCGTCCACCTCCAGTCGGTCCCGGGCTCTCGCCGCCTGTGCGGGAGCTCCCTGTTCGGCATCGCCGACACCTGCGTGTACCGGCTCGGCCCCCTGTGGCGGGTCCTGGTGGCCGTCGTGGCACTGCTCGCCGCCGGGTTCTGGATCCCCGGCCGACCCGCCGGGGTCGGGCAGCACAGTGGTCGGACCACACTGGGCCCGCGGGGGCTGTGACGCCCCCGCGGGCACGGGTCAGGCGAACACCTTGCCGGGGTTGAAGATCCCCGCCGGGTCCAGGGCCCCCTTGACCGCGCGGTGCATCCCCACCACGTCCGGGCCCAGCTCCCGGGCGGCCCCGCGCATCTTCAGCAGACCCACCCCGTGCTCACCGGTCACCGTGCCGCCCAGCGCCAGGGCCTCGTCCACGATCACCTCGAACGCCTCCTTGGCCCGCTTCTTCGCGGCCTCGTCCCCGGCCGGGACGATGAACAGCGGATGGAGGTTGCCGTCCCCGGCGTGGGCGATGTTGCCGATGTGGGTGTCGAACCGGCGCCCCGCCTCCTCGATCCGCGCCAGCATGTGCGGCACCTGCGCCTTGGGCACGCACACGTCCTCGGTCAGCAGGGGCCCCAGCCGCTCCAGCGCCGGGTAGGCCAGCCGCCGCGCCGCGAACAGCGCCTCGGCCTCCTCGGCGTCGGTGGAGCGCACCGCGTACACCGCCCCCTGCCCCTCGAAGCAGCCCAGGATGGTGTCGGCCTCCTGCTCCCCGGCCTCCCCCGGCTGGTCGCTGCGCGCCAGCAGCAGCACCTCACCCTCGGCGGACAGGCCCATGTTCTTCCACCCGTCCACCGCCTGCAGGCAGAACCGGTCGATGAGCTCCAGCGCCGAGGGCACCACCCCCGAGGCCGCCACCGCCGCCACCGCCCGCCCGGCGTCGGTCAGCGAGCCGAAGTAGCCCACCACCGTGTGCTCCACCCCCGTGCGCAGCGGCCGCATCCGCAGCGTCACCTCGGTGACCAGACCCAGCGTGCCCTCCGAGCCCACCATCAGTCCCGCCAGGTCATAGCCCGTCACCCCCTTGGCGGTGCTCCGGCCCAGCCGCACCACCTGCCCGGTGCCCACCACCGCCTCCATGCCCAGCACGTAGTCGCGGGTCACCCCGTACTTGACGCAGCACAGGCCGCCCGCGTTGGTGGCCACGTTGCCGCCGATCGTCGACCAGGGCGCCGAAGCCGGGTCCGGCGGGTACCACAGCCCGTCCCGGGCCACCCGGCGGCGCAGGTCGTCGTTGACCACACCGGGCTGGACCACGGCGCTCTGCTGCACCGGGTCCACCGACAGGACCCGGTCCATGCGCTCGAAGGACACCACGACCCACCCGTCGGCGGCGTTGGCGGCGCCCGACAGCCCGGTCCCCGCGCCCCGTCCCACCAGCGGGACGCGGTGCTCGGCGCACAGCGCCACCACCGCCGCCACATCGGCGGTGTCGCGCGGCCGCACCAGCGCCGCGGGCGTGCCGTGGGGCGCCCACTCGGCCTCGTCGTGGGCGTAGCCCCGCATGATCCCGGGGTCGGTGACGACCTGGTCGGCGCCGACCGCGGCGGCCAGCCTCTGGGCGATGGACATCGCTCCTCCTCCGTACGCGGCGCCGCCCAGGGGCGGGCGGCGCTGACCAGCACCCTAGCGACCGGGGCCGGGGCGCGCTCCCGCGCGGTGCCCGGCCCCGGAGGCGACGCGGTGCTAGCGTCTGACCGTCCGCGACACTCGCGGGGAGGGGAGGCGGCGATGGCTCGGATCCTGGTCACCGGCGGCACCGGCAGGCTGGGGCGGCCGGTGGTGGAGGAGTTGCGGCGGGCCGGGCACCGGGTGCACCCGCTCAGCAGGCACCCCGACCCGCACGACGCGCTCTCGGTGGCGGTGGACCTGCGCCGCGGCACCGGCCTGGACCGGGCGCTGGAGGGGGTGGACACCGTGGTGCACTGCGCCACCACGCCCGCCGGCGGGGACCTGCGGTCGGCCGCCCACCTGATCGGCCGGGCCCGCCGGGCCGGGGTGGGCCACCTCCTCTACATCTCGATCGTGGGCGTGGACCGCGTCCCGCTGGGCTACTACCGCGCCAAGTACACGGTCGAGCGGGCGCTGGCCGCCTCGGGGCTGGGGTGGACGGTGCTGCGCACCACCCAGTTCCACGACCTGGTGGCGTCGCTGTGCGCGAGGGCGTCCCGCCTGCCGGTGGGGCCGGTGCCGGTCCCGGAGATGGACGTGCAGCCCGTCGACGTGCGCGAGGCGGCCTCCCGGCTGGCACAGCTGGCTCAGGGGGAGCCGCAGGGGCGGGTGGCCAACATGGGCGGTCCGGCGGTGGAGTCCTTCGCCGACCTGATGGACGCCTACCTGCGCCGGCGCGGCACGCCCCGGCGCACGGTGGCGGTACGCCCGCCGGGGAGGGTGTTCGCGGCCTACCGGGCGGGGGAGCACCTGGCCCCGGAGCGGGCGGTGGGCACCGTGACCTTCACGGACTTCCTCACCCACGATTGAACAAGTTGTTGAAAATACTACGTTGACAACACGGGGTTTTCCGGGTGATGCTGGGACCATGACCGCACCCGGCCTCACCCCGCCCGACCCCGAACAGGACCGCAAGAAGCGCGCCTACCCCGCACTGGCCCGCCTCACCCAGCGCCACGCCACCGGCCAGGACCGCACCCGCTGGGAGGCCGACACCCGGCCCATGGCGCCCCTGGACGCCCTGCGACGCACCGCCGACCTGGCCGCCGGCGGCATCGAACCCGACACCGGCGAACCCGACGTGGACCACGAGGACCTGCTGGCCGCACTCACCCTGCTGCCCCTGGCACGCGCCGAGTTCGACCGCCTCGAACTCAGCCTGCTCCACATGGCCAAAGGCCGCGGCATGACCTGGCAGGAGATCGCCTTCGGCCTGGGCCTGGGCTCTGCCCAGGCCGCCCGCCAGCGCCACGACCGCCTCGCCGACCGCACCGGATGACCACCCCGGGCGGGCCCCGCCCGGGGCCCGCCCGCCCTCACCCCAGCACCGGGTGCGCCGCCCGCACCACACCGCGCGGGTCCCGCTCACGCTTGATCCGCCCCAGCCGCTCCAGCACCCGCGGCGAGAACACCCGGCCCACCGGCTCCCCGCCCGCCAGGGCCGTGAGCGGCTTGCGCCCGCTCACCGCCACACCCGAGAACAGCCGCTCCAACCGGCCGAGCACCGCACCCGCCCCGCCCGGACCCACCGGAGCCCCGAACGCGTACGCGTAGAACGGCTCCTCCAACGGCCCGAACGGCGTCGCCGAGGGCCCCGCCAGAGCACCCCCCAGATGCCGCACCTGCACCCCGAACAGCGGGTCCAGCGGCTCGGCCGCCAGCGCCGCGCTCCACTCCCCCACCTCCCCCGTCAACAGCTCGGTCCGGGCCACACCCGGCGTCGGATCCACCGGATCACCCGACACCGACCCCAACTGCGCCACCCCCAGCACCCCCAGGGTGTCGCGCACCGCACCGCCCACCGACACCAGCGGCGCCAACGACCTCTCCGCCGCCCCGACCCCGCCCAGGGACACCGCCTGCACCGACACCGAAGGCTTCGCCCCCGGGAACCGGTGCAGACTCCACCACACCGACAACTCCTCCGGCGCACCCGCGGTGACCTCGGCGAAAGCCGCCGCCACCGCCGCCGCCCGCGACACCGGCCACACCAGCGCACCCCCGTACAGCTCCGGCGCCCCGAACAGGCCCAGCTCCACCGCGGTCACCACCGCCACGTCACCGCCCCCGCCGCACAGCGCCCAGAACAGGTCCGGATCGGACGACGCCGTCACCCGCACCCGCTCCCCCTGCGCGGTCACCACCTCCCACGCCCGCACCGCGTCGGCCGCCCACCCGTGGCGGCGCCCGAACCAGCTCAGCCCCCCGCCCAGCGTGTACCCGACCACCCCCACACCCGGAGAACTGCCCGGCAGCCCCGTCAGCCCGTGCACGGCCGCCGCCTCCTGCACCCGCCCCCACGACACCCCGGCGCCCACCCGCGCCACCCGCCGCACCGGATCCACCTCCACCCCGTCCAAAGCGGCGGTGCGCACCAGCACCGCACCCGCGGCGCTGCCCGTGGCACCGTGCCCCGTCGCCTGGGCCGCCACCGACAGACCCCGCCCACCCGCCCACCGCACCACCGCCGCGACATCGGCGGCATCGGCCGCCTCCACCACCGCCGCCACGGGCTGCTCCACCGCCAGGTTCCACGGCCTCGACGCCGCCGCGAACCCCGCGTCCCCGCCGGCCAGCACCCGACCGCGCACCACAGAACCCAGATCCTCGAAACCCACCGCACAACTCCCGTCTCGGTCACATCGCCGGGCCCCCGCGGGTCATCCCTGCGAACCGTCGAACCCACGACGGACCCGACCGCGAGAATGTGACCGATGCACACGAAAAAGCTCACCGAAGACCGCGCCGCCCTGTTCCAGGAACACCGGCCGCTGCTGCTGTCCATCGCCCACCGAATGCTCGGATCCACCGCCGAGGCCGAGGACGCCGTCCAGGAGACCTGGCTGCGCCTGCACCGCACCACCCACCACATCGACAACCCCGCCGGATGGCTCACCACCGTCACCGGCCGCATCTGCCTGGACCTGCTGCGCTCGCGCACCGCCCGCCGCGAGGACCCCGCACAACACCCCGGCACCGAACTCCCCGACCCCGCACCCGGACCCGAGCACCGGGCCCTGACCGCGGACGCCGTCGGCGACGCCCTCCTGGTGGTCCTGGACGCCCTCACCCCCGCCGAACGCCTCGCGTTCGTCCTGCACGACGTGTTCGCCGTGCCCTTCGACGACATCGCCCCCATCGTGGAGCGCACCCCCGCCGCCACCCGCCAGCTCGCCAGCCGCGCCCGCCGCCGCCTCCGCGGCACCCCCGCACCCACCACCGACGTGGTCCCCGACCACCGCGACCAGGCGGTGGAGGCGTTCCTGTCCGCCGCCCGCGGCGGCGACCTGGCCGGACTCCTCGCCGTGCTGGACCCCGGCGTCCAGGCCCGCGGCGACGTCTTCGCCCGCCTGCGCGGCGTCCCGGCCCTGACCCGCGGCGCCGACCGGGTGGCCGCCCAGGCCCTCACCTTCTCCCGCCTGGCCAAGGGCGCCCGCCCCCTGCTGGTCGACGGGCTGCCGGGCTTCGCGTCCCTGTCCGCCCAGGGCCCCGCCGCGCTCCTGCTGTTCACCGTCACCGACGGCCGCATCACCCGTATCGACATCCGCTACGACCCCGACCTGCTCGCCGCCCTGGCCTGAACACACCGGTGGCCGCGGCCCCCACCGGGTCCGCGGCCGCCGACCGCCCGCTCAGACACGCTCCAGGGGCACATGCGGACCGTCCGGGGGCAGCACCTCGACCGCCATCCCCGGCTCCACCCGCCCGCCCCGCAGCACCACCCCCATGACCCCGGCCCGCCGCACCACCCCACTGCCCGGGCCGCGCCCCACCACCTTCTTCAGCAATCCGGGCGAGAACGCGTCGATCTGCACGCACGGATTGCGCAGCCCCGTCACCTCCACCCGCGCCTCCGGCCCCAGGCACAGCACCGCCCCGCGCCCCAGCCCCAGCAGGTCGACCCCCCGCGTCGTGACGTTCTCCCCCAGCTCACCCGCGCCCACCGCGAACCCGTCGGCGGCCAGCTCCTCCAGCAGCTCGGCGTGGATCAGGTGCACCTGCCGCAGGTTGGGCTGCGTGGGATCCACCGCCACCCTGGAGCGGTGCTTGACCGTCACCCCCATGTGGGCGTCCCCCTCCACCCCCAGCCCCTCCAGCAACCGGATGGCCTCCCGCACCGGCTTGCCGAACGTGTGCCCCGCACTGCTGCTCACCGACTCCACGAGCGCACCCACCGACGACCGCCCCTCCACGTCCGAACAGATCCGGACGAACACCCTAACCCCCGCCCGCGCGGAACTTCCGCCCCGGGCGCCCACCCACCAGACTGTCCCCATGCACACCACCGACCGTCCCCGGGAGGCCTGATGCGTCTGCGCACCCTGGGCCGCACCGGCCTGCGCGTCTCCGACCTGTTCCTGGGCACCATGGGCTTCTCCACCACCGACGAGGCCGCCCGCATGATCGCCCACTACGAGGACGCGGGCGGCAACGTCATCGACACCGCCCCCGTCTACGGGGACAGCGAGGACATCCTCGGCGAGATCCTGCACGGCACCCGCCGCGACCGGTTCGTCCTGGCCACCAAGTTCACCCTGCCCACCGACCCCGACAACCCGCTCACCGCCGGATCCCACCGCAAAGCCCTGCGCCTGTCCCTGGAACGCAGCCTGCGCCGCCTGCGCACCGACCACATCGACCTCCTGTGGGTGCACTGCCACGACCCCCGCACCCCCATCGACGAGACCATGCGCGCCCTGGACGACGCCGTCACCGCCGGAACCGTCCTGTACACCGGCGCCTCCAACCTGCCCGCCTGGACGGTGGCCGCCGCCAACACCGGCGCCGACCTGCGCGACCGCACCCCCCTGCACGCCCTCCAGGTCCCCTACAGCCTCGCCCGGCGCGACGTCGAACGCGAGCTCCTGCCCATGGCCCACAGCCTGGGCCTGAGCACCGCCGCCTACAGCCCCCTGGCCGGCGGCCTCCTGTCCGGCCGCTTCGCCGGCCCCCACGCCCCGGCCGCCGGCCGCGTCGACCCCGCCCGCCTCACCGACCGCGAACGCACCCTGGCCCGCACCCTGCACGAGGTCGCCGCCGCCGAAGGCGTCGGCGACACCCGCGCCGCCCTGGCCTGGCTGCTCCAACGCCCCGACCCCGTCCACCCCATCCTGGGCGCCCGCACCGCCGACCAGCTCACCGACCTGCTCCCCGCCGCCGACACCGTCCTGTCCCCGCAGGGACTGGAACGGCTCGAGGAGGCCTCCCGCATCCCGCTCGGCCACCCCGCCGACATCATCGGCCAGACCCTGCCCTGGCTGGACGGCGGCCGCGACGTGGTCCCCCGCACCCGCACCCTGTGACCCCTCCCCCGTTGCGGCGCCCGCGAGCGCCGCAACGGGGCCCCGGGCGGAAAAACCACTGGCCCCGCCCGCACCCCCCGCCTACCCTGGACCCCATGCAGTACCTCTACTTCCTCTGACGGGAACACGCGCACCCGCCCCGCGCCCGGCGCGGCCGCGGGTGCCCCACGCGTACCCGGACCCCCGAGGTCCTCCGCCAGAGGAACCGGGAGGCTCCCCGCCGACGCGGGTCGAGCCCCCACCAGAGGAGAGACATGCCCACCCTGGACCCCGCCCCCGCGCTGCCCGCGGGCGAGCGCGCCCAGATCACCGCCGCCGACGTCCACGTCGCCCGCGGCGGGCGCCCCGTCCTGACCGGCGTCGACATGACCGTCACACCCCGCTCCCGGTGGGGCGTCGTCGGAGAGAACGGCCGCGGCAAATCCACCCTGCTCCACGTCCTGACCGGGGCACTGGAACCCGACCGCGGCACCGTCCGCCGCATCGGCACCCTCGGCTTCGCCGAACAGGAGATGCACACCACCGGCGGACGCACCGTCGGCGACCTCATCGACCTCGAGCTCGCCGCCGCCCGCACCGCCCTGGCGGCACTGGACGCCTCCGCGGCCCGCATGGCCCAGGACGACCCGACCGCCCAGGACGACTACGCCGCCGCCCTGGCCGCCGCCGAGACCCTCGACGCCTGGGACGCCGACCGGCGCGTGGACCTGGCCCTGGAGAACCTGGGCGCCGTCACCGACCGCACCCGGCCCCTGGACCGGCTGTCCGTGGGACAGCGCTACCGGGTCCGCCTGGCCGCCCTGCTCGGCGCCGGACACGACTTCCTGCTGCTGGACGAGCCCACCAACCACCTGGACGCCGACGGGCTCGACTTCCTCACCGCCCGCCTGCGCGAACACCGCAACGGGGTGGTGCTGGTCAGCCACGACCGCGCCCTGCTGTCCGACGTGGCCACCACCGTCCTGGACCTGGACCCCAGCCGCGACGGCCGCCCCCGGGTCCACGGCGGCGGCTTCGCCGGCTACCAGGAGGGCCGCCGCGCCGAACGCGACCGCTGGGAGGAGGAGTACGAACAGCAGCAGGCCGAGCACGCCCGCCTGACCCAGGACCTCTCCCAGGCGCAGAACCGGCTCGTCAGCGGTTGGCGCCCCGACAAGGGCACCGGCAAGCACCAGCGGGCCACCCGCGCCGGGGGCCTGGTGCGCGCCGTCCACCGCCGCCGCGAGGACCTGCGGGCGCACGCCGTCACGATGCCCCCGCCGCCGCTGCGGCTGCGCGTGCCCGACCTGCCCGTCCTCGCGGGGGCGGCCCTGCTGGACGCCGAAGGGGTGGCGGTGGCAGGCCGCCTGCACCGCCCGGCGGACGTGCGCCTGGAGTCGGGGGACCGCCTGGTGGTCACCGGACCCAACGGGGCGGGCAAGTCCACCCTGCTCGCGGTCCTGGCCGGGCACCTGGAACCCACGGCGGGCACGGTGCGCACCGCCCGCCGGGCGCGGGTGCGCCTGCTGGCCCAGGAGTCGCCGCGGATACGGGCGCACCGCGCCCACGAGGTGTTCGCCGACCGCGTCCGGACCCTGGTGAGCCGGGGTGCCCTGGCCCCGGGGGAGGCGGTGTCGCTGTCGTCGCTGGGGCTGCTGTCGGCGGCCGACTCCTCGCGCCCGGTGGGCGAGCTGTCCATGGGCCAGCAGCGACGCCTGGACCTGGCCCTCGCCCTGGCCGAGCGCCCGCACGTGCTGCTGCTGGACGAGCCCACCAACCACCTGTCGATCCCGCTGGTGGAGGAGCTCACCGAGGCCCTGGGCGCCACGGCCGCCGCGGTGGTGGTGGCCACCCACGACCGGCAGCTGCTCCGTGACACGGCGGCCTGGCCGCACCTGCCGCTGACCGCCCCGGCCCTGGTCTGACCGCCCGGCCGGCGGGGGTGTGCGGGCCCGGCCCGCACACCCCCGCCCCGCCTCAGGGGGCGCCCGCCCCCACCCGCGGACCGTCGCCGGTCCGGGGCCCCTCGCCCGGTGCGCGTACCGGACCCCGCACCAGGACGACGACCGCCACGACCGCCATCACGGCGACCCCCGCCCACATCGCCTGCTGCCAGCCCTGCACGAAGGCCTCCCGGGCGGCCTCGACGAGCACCCCGCCCCGGGGACCGGCGGCGTCCGCCGCCGCCACCGCGTTGGCCACACCCTGACGGGCGGCCTCGGCCGCACCCGCGGGCACCCCGTCCAGCCCGCCCTGGACCGCCGCCCGGTACCCGGCCGACAGCAGCGCCCCCAGCAGGGCCACCCCCAGCGCGGTGCCGAACTCGCGGGTGACGTCGTTGAGCGCCGAGGCCACCCCCTGCCGCTCCCGCGGCAGGGAGTCGGTGATGGCCTGCGTGGACGGCGTCATGGACAGCCCCATCCCCGCCCCCATGGCCAGCATGCCGGGCAGGATGGAGGGGTAGCCGCCCTCCACAGAGACGATCCCCGCCATCAGGGCCAGACCCGCACCGGCCAGGAGCACGCCCGCCACCATGGTCGCGCGCGCACCGAACCGCTCCGCCACCCGGGGAGCCAGCCCCGAGGCCGCCATCATCAGCACCGCCATCGGCATCATCGCCAGCGTGGAGGCCAGCGCCGACCAGCCCAGCACGGCCTGCAGGAAGGGGAACAGGACCACGAACACACCCGCCTGCACCCCGAACACCACCAGCAGGGTCAGCGACCCGCTCGCCAGGCGGCGGTCGGCGAACAGCCGCACGTCCAGCAGCGCGGCGTCACCGCGCCTCCACTCCCAGACCGCGAACCCCGCGGCCGCGAAGGCGCCGACGACGAGGCCGGCCAGGGTCTGCGGCGCCCCCCAACCCAGGACCGGGCCCTCGTGCAACGCGAAGATGAAACCGACCACGGCCACCACCGAGGCCAGCGCCCCCACGGTGTCGAAACGGTGGGCGAAGTCCTGCCGGGAGTCGGGCACCGACCGCAGCGTCATCACCAGCGCCACCGCGACCAGGACCACGGGCAGCACGAACAGCCACCGCCAGCTCGCCGCGTCCACCAGGGCCGCGGACAGGAACATGCCCAGAATGCCGCCGCCCCCGGCCACCGCCGTCCAGACGCCGATCGCCCGGCCCCGCTCCCCGTCCGGGAACGTCGACGTGATGACCGCCAGGGTGACGGGCATGATCATCGCCCCGCCCACACCGGAGAGCAGGCGGGCGGCGATCATCACCTCGGCGCTGGGGGCCAGGCCCGCCACCGCACCGGCCGCGCCGAAGACCGCCAGCCCGGCCACCAGCATGGGCCTGCGCCCCACCCGGTCGCCGAGCGCGCCCAGCGGCAGCAGCAGCGCCGCCAGGGTCAGCGTGTAGACGTTGATCATCCACAGGACCGTGCCCTGGGAGACGCCGAACTCCACGGCCAGGTCCGGTTGGGCGACGTTGAGCCCGGACACCGACGCGATGACCGCCATCAGCGCGATGCACACGGCGGCCAGGACCGTGCGCAGCCGGCGCGCGTCGGGGGCCTGCGCCCGCGGGGAGGGATCGGTGTTCATGGGTTCCTCTCAGGAGGTGCGTACGTGACCGGGCGCGCGGACCCGTGGATCCGGCGCCGGGAACGACGCTAACCGCGCCTTGCCTCCCTGGCATAAGCTCTTGCCCATGACGCAAAACAATGAGGATCTCGACGGCCTGGTGCGCAAGAGGATCCGCGCCCTGCGCGTGGCCCAGGGCTGGTCACTGGAGGAACTGGCCGCCCGCGCCCACCTCAGCCAGTCCACCCTGAGCCGCATCGAGAACGGGCACCGCCGCCTGGCCCTGGACAGCCTGGTCGCCATCGCCCGCGCCCTGGACACCTCACTGGACCGGCTCGTGGAGAACGACACCGAGGACGTCATCACCAACCCGGTGATCGACGCCGCCCACGGGATCATGCGCTGGCCCATCAGGGCCGAGCCCGGCATGACGGTGGTGCGCCAGCGCATGACCGGACCCCCGCCCGACAACCCCGCGCGCATGCGCGCCCACCCGGGCCGCGAGTGGCTGGTCGTGCTCTCGGGCACGGCCGTGCTGCTGCTGGGAGACCGGCGCCTGCGGGTGGAGACCGACCAGGCGGCGGAGTTCCCGACGATGCTCCCGCACGCCATCGGCGCCCAGGGCGGCCCCTGCGAGATCCTGGGGATCTTCGACCGCGACGCCCGCCGCGGCCACCAGCGCACCGAGGACTGAGGGGCACCCGACGGATCGTTCCGCCCCGCGACCAGCCGGTCCGCCTCCCGCAGCGCCGACTCCGCCCGCCGCCCCGCGGGAGGCGGCGCGGAGGCCGCCCGTGCCACCCGGCGCGGGCACCGAAGCGGACCAAGGCGTCCGCCGGACAGGCCCCGGCCGCACCGACCATGGAGGTGGATGCCACCCACCCCGCACGGAACCCCGCCGCCCCCAAAGCCCGGTGGCGATCAGCCACACCCCGCCGCCGGGCGGAACACCGGGACCGCCGTCACCGACCCCGGAGACCGGCGCACCTCAGGCCCCGGCCGCCACCACGGGCTGGCGCAGCAGGGTGCGCAGCCTCTCCGGCGCGGCCCTGCGCAGGTCGCTCAGGTAGACCTCGTGGTGGCGGCCGCCCGGGCGCAGCCCCTGCTCGGGGATGAACCCGCGGTGCATGCGCTCCAGCAGCGGACCCTCCTCGTCGAAGGGGCCCACGTGCAGGGTCTGCACGCACCGGCCCTCGGCCAGGGCCTGCAGGCGCACGTCCCCCAGCCGCTCGGGCGGGTTCTTCGCCCCGGCCGCCTCGACGGCGGCGGCGAACATGTCCGCCCCGGTCCACTCCGGGACCATGATCATCAGGGTCCAGTCCCACCGGGACTTGTCGCGGGCGACGGTGAACACGTCCATGTCGTCGGACCACCACAGGCCCTCCAGGGGCATGACGACGTAGTCGCGGCCCAGCTCCCTCCTGCTCGCGAACTTGAGCCTGTAGGCCACCGGGTACAGCGCCCCGACGGCCGCGGCGAAAGCGGAACCGTTGGGGTCTCCGTGGCCGTCGATCATCAGGTACCGCAGTTCGGGGACGTCCAGGACCCGGAACCGGCCGCGCTCGGCGCGGTAGCAGTCCAAGGTCCTCTTGAAGTCGGCCTTATCCGTCATCGTGCACCCGGGCCCGCTCGGCGAGCCACGCCCTTTCCGCCTCCATGAGGCTCAACGAGTAGGAGAACACCTCGCGCGCCGCCCGCGGCAGCGGCCCCTGGGCTCCCTCGGCCACCCGGACGGCGGCGATGCTCTCCTCCACCGCGGCCAGCCGCTCGCCCAGCGCCTGCGCGTACTCCGCCGGGGTGAGCAGGTCCAGGTTGGCGATGCCCACCAGCAGCGGGCGGGCACCGGGCGCGGGGTCGCGCAGGAGGGCGAGCACACCCTCCCGGGCGGCACGCCGCCCGGCGTCGGTGGCGTGGAAGACCCGCCGGGACGTGGCCGCCGCCGGGGCCCGGGGCACGTGCACCAGGCCCCGCCTCTCCAGCTTGCCCAGCAGGTAGTAGATCGAGGAGAACCCGATGTCGGCCCAGCGGCGGATCCCGCGCCGGTCGATGACCTGCTCCAGGTCGTATCCGTGCCGGGGCCGCTCGACGACCAGGCCCAGGACGGTCAGCTCCGCGGGTGTCAGCATCGTCTCCACACCAACATCCTAGTACTGGAATACCGGGGTGCGGACACCGCCCGCCCCCGCCGGAAAAGGAAAGGTGGCCCGGCCCGCGCGGTGGCATACTCAGCCGATGGAACCCACCCTGGAACTGCGCTTCGCGCCCGAACTCCGGTTCTTCCTGGCCCCGCGCCACCGTGGCGGAACCCTGCACACGGGCGCCGACTCCACCTCCACCCTGGCCCACCTGGTCCAGTCGCACGGCGTGCCCATGACCGAGGTCGGCACCCTGCTCCTGGACGGGCGGCCCGCCGGGCCCGGCACCATCCCCGCCCCCGGACAGGTCGTCGACGTCGCCCCCGTGGCCCTGCCCCAGGCCGTCCCCTTCCCCTTGCGCTTCCTGCTGGACGTGCACCTGGGCACGCTGGCCCGGCGCCTGCGCCTGCTGGGCCTGGACACCGCCTACGACAACGACCGCGACGACCCCTCGCTGTTCCGGCAGGCCAACGCCGAGGCACGGGTCCTGCTCACCCGCGACCGCGGCCTGCTCAGCCGGTCCGGGCTGCGGGCGGGCGCCCACGTCCGCCAGACCCGCCCCGACGACCAGCTGCGCGAGGTCCTGGACCGGTTCGCCCCGGACCTGGACCCCTGGACGCGCTGCCCGGCCTGCAACGGCGTACTGGTGCACGCCGACAAGCAGCAGGTGACCGGCGACCTGGAGGCGGGCACCCGTGCCGCCCACGACGCGTTCGCCCGCTGCCCGGGCTGCGAGCGGGTGTACTGGCCGGGGGCCCACCACTCCCACCTGGCCGAGATCGTGCGCCGGGCCCAGGAGAGGGTCGCCGCCCACCGCGCCTGAGCCTCCCCACCGTCCGGGGCCGCGCACCCCCCTGCGCTCCGGAGGGCCCGGAGTGTGAGGAACACCGGAGCGGGATCGTGCGCTGAGCGCTCTTCACGCAGGCCGACGGGGCGTGGCCTTCCCGCCGTGACGGCACCGCAGCCCGGTGCCGCCCCGGACGGGCCCCCCGCACCCAGGGGGCGACTCACCGTGGTCATCTGCGTTAGCACCGGGAGGGTCCCGCGGGAACGGTCCACCGGACCGGCAGCGGGGGCCGCCGTGCCCGCCCCCGGCGAGGCACCCAGACGTTCCCTGGCCGGGCTCCGACCTGATCGGGCTCCGGCTCTCCGGGGTCCGTCCGCTCCAGGACCCCGGGCCTGCCTCGGGGCCGTTGGGCAGGAGGCCGGACGCCCTCATGCCCGTGGCCACCACGGCCCCCGGCCGGGCCCGGGTGCTCAGGGGAGGACCATCCTGGGCGCAGCCCCTGGGGGCAGGGTTGTGGCCTCTCGGTCCCGGTGGGCGCACGGCCAGCAGTGCGAGCCGTTGGGCGGTCGGCGTGGTTCCGCCGGCCCCGCCGCCCACCAGGGCGAACGCTCAGCGCACGATCCCATTCTGTTGTTCCTCGCGCCCCGGCCTCCCTCCGCGCAATAACGTTTCGTTGAAAACGTTAGCAATAAAACGTATTGGATTGCGTTGGCTCCCCACGCCGCCGGGAACCCCGGAATCCTGACTCACGATAAGTGGGCCTTATAATGATGTACATCTTGTACTGCTACAAAGGTGGGACAGAACCCCCGGATAACGTTGGCGCCCCCGCCCGGCAGACGCTGCACGGGCACGAGAACGCGATGGGTACAGCCCCCGCTGAACCGAGGGGTGGACAGCGTGAAACCCTGACAGAGCGCCCGCACACCCGCCACGCCAACCCGCGCCACCCGCACCGGCGCCGCCAACCTCGTCCAGTGCGTCGGAGCGACGATGTGCAGCATGGACATCAGGGCGCACAGGCCCCTGAAGCCGAGCGCGCGGCCCCCTCGACACCGGCCACCGGAACACGGGTGTCCCCTGCGCGCCTCGTCATGCGGCCATCACGGCCCTGCCCGGCGCGATCTCCGTCGGCGGGCTCGCGCTCGGTGCCGGGCTTGTCCGGCACCGGCTCGGTCTCCGCCCATCCCGAACGGCTCCGCGGGCCTGTCCGAACGCCGGAAGATCGGCCATCCTCTTACCATGTTCTCCCTGTCGGACACCCCTCCGCTTTTCCATCTGCTCTTCCTGCTGTTCATGGGGATCCCGTGCGGCGGCACCCTGCTGTGGGTGAGCATGCAGCCCCCGCCGGGCGGCTCCCTGTGGTTCGTGCCGTTCGCCGTGGTGTTCCTGGCCCACCTGCTGGGGGTGCCCCGCGCCGTGGGCCGGATCCGCGATGAGGGCCTGCTCGGCATGAAGCAGTGGCGCCACGATCGCCGGAACCCCTCACCGGACGCGGACCGCTAACGGGACCGTCCGGAGCGTGCGGCGGGCAGGCCGCCCGTGGGCCTGGGCGCGGTCCGCCGGCTCCCCGGCCGGGCGCCGGCCTCAGTCGAGGTGGAACATCTCCAGCGGACGCCGGTGCAGGGCGATCCTGCCGTCATCGAGGCGGTACACCGACCCCTTCCAGACGAGCGTGTACCCGTCGTCTCCGTCGTGGAACTCGACCGCCTCCTCGTAGGTGGCGGGCATGCGCTCCGGCATGCGCCAGTCGAAGTGCTCGGAGTTCAGACGGATCGACCGGGTATGGCGGGGTTCTCGGTTCACGTCGCGGACGAGCTCCTCCACGCTCATGATCTCCGCGAAGGGCTCGGCCTCGGCGAAGTGCCAGAAGAAGGGGTCCTCGGGCAACCGGCCCTCAAAGCCCTTGAGGGAGGAGATCGGCACGGACAGGACCGGTGCCGCGCGCAGCCACCGCCGAAAGCGCTCCACCGCGGCGGCGGTGTCCCTTTGATGCCTCGCCTCGCGCGCGGCCCGGGCCTCGGCGTTGCGGCCGCGGCAGCCGTCACAGAGATAGCGGGCATGGGCCCTCGCATATCCCCTGAACGTGGGGGGTGCGTCGATGTAGAGCACCTGGAGTTCGGGACGGCGCCGGCCGTGCCGAGGGCCGGACCGGGTCGCCAGCCGTATCCGGCACACCTCGCACCAGCGCAGGTAACGGCGGCCCACAGCGCTCAGCGCCCGATGGGCCACGCGCTGCGACCACCGGCCCCCGCGTACTCGGTGAGCATGGAGACGATCCCCGCGACCCGGTCGGCCTGGCCGGCGAAGTGCGAGGCGAGCAGCTGGACCTGCCCACCGGTGAGGTCGGAGGCTTCGCCGGCCACGGGGCACTCCTGTTCGTCGCTGGAACCGTGCACGAGGGGTCCCCCTTCTCCAGGGGCGCCGGGCGCGCCCACCGGGAAACGGCCTACCCGCGCCGGCGGCGGGCAGACCGACATGGCCGGGACGGGTCATTGTCCCTTTCAGTCTCACCTGGTCCGGCCCCGTCACGGAGTCGACCCCTGAGACCCCCGGCCCACCGCCCCGCACACGAGGGGGCACCTCATCTCCCGCTCGACCGCGACGGCACCCCCACCGGACCGCTACCGTGAGCCCATGACACGACCCCGGGTGGAACTGGTGCGCCCCTGGCGGGGCATGACCCCCCGCGAACGCCAGCAGGAGCGGCGCCGCCGCCTGCTGGACGCCGCCCTGGAGGAATTCGGCACCGCCGGGTTCCGCGCCACCACCGTCGGCGCGATCTGCGCCCGGGCCCGCCTCACCAACCGCTACTTCTACGAGCACTTCGCCGACCGCGAAGCCGCCCTGCGCGCCCTGTACGACGAACTCCTGGGCCGGGCCCTGCACCTGATGACCACCGCCCTGGACTCCCACCCCGCCTTCGAGGAGCAGGTCACCGCAGCGGTGGGCGCCTACCTGGACTTCGCCATGGCCGACCCGCGCCGCCCCCGCGTCATCTCCGTGGAGAGCGTCGGCGTCAGCCCGGCCATGGAGGAGCACCGCCGCACCGCCCGCCACACCATCGCCGGCCTGGTCGACGCCGCCTACCGGCGCGGCGTCCACACCGGCCACCTGGTGGACCGGCCCTTCGACAAACAGGCCCTGGCCCTGGTGGGCGCCGCCAACGAACTGGTCATCGACTGGGTACTGGGGGAGCGCACGGCCACCGCCGAACAGGTGGGCGCCGACATCGCCCAGGTGTACCTGCCGCTGCTGCGCTCACGCCGCACCACCCCCTGACCGCCCCTCCCCGCCCCCGCCGGGCCCCGCCCCGCCCCACTCTTGACACACCGACATGTCAACTTGCAGGCTGTGAACCACACCACAACCCCCACGCGAGGACCCCCATGAACCCCCGCTACGGCGACTACCAGCTCGAGATCTACCTCAACGGCCTCACCGGCGTCGTCCCCGACCACCCCATGACCTTCACCGACCTCGCCGAACGCGCCCGCCACGCCCTGCCCCCCGCCATCTGGTCCTACGTCGCCGGCGGCGCCGGAGACGAACACACCCAGGAAGCCAACGCCCGCGCCTTCACCGACTGGGGCCTGTACCCCCGCATGTTCGTCGGCGCCGCCCAACGCGACCTGTCGGTGGACCTGTGCGGCATCCCCCTGCCCTCACCCCTGCTCATGGCCCCCGTCGGCGTCATCGGCCTGTGCTCCCAGGACCGCCACGGCGACATCGCCACCGCCCGGGCCGCCGCCACCACCGGCGTCCCCATGATCGCCTCCACCCTCACCCAGGACCCCATGGAGGACATCACCCCCCACCTGGGCGACACCCCCGGCCTCTTCCAGCTCTACACCCCCACCGACCGCGACCTCGCCGCCAGCCTCGTCCACCGCGCCGAACAGGCCGGATTCAAAGCCATCGTCGTCACCCTGGACACCTGGATCACCGGATGGCGCCCCCGCGACCTGGCCACCGCCAACTTCCCCCAACTGCGCGGCCACTGCCTGGCCAACTACACCTCCGACCCCGTCTTCCAAAAAATCGTCGGCCCCGACCCCACCCCCGACCACATCGTCGCCACCTGGGCCGGACTCTTCGGCCACCCCCTCACCTGGGACGACCTGCCCTGGCTGCGCTCCCTCACCGACCTGCCCCTCATCGTCAAGGGCATCTGCCACCCCGACGACGCCCGCCGCGCCACCGACGCCGGCGTCGACGCCCTGTACTGCTCCAACCACGGCGGCCGCCAGGCCAACGGCGGCCTCCCCGCCCTGCACTGCCTGCCCGAGGTGGCCGCCGCCACCGACCTGCCCGTCATCTTCGACTCCGGGATCCGCTCGGGCACCGACATCGTCAAAGCCCTCGCCCTGGGCGCCACCGCCGTCGCCGTCGGCCGCCCCTACGCCTACGCCCTGGCCGCAGGCGGCGTCCCCGGCCTCGTCCACACCCTGCGCGCCCTCCTGGCCGAAGCCGACCTGCTCATGGCCGTCAACGGCTACCCCACCCCCGCCGACCTCACCCCCGACGCCCTCCGACACCTGCGCTGACCCCCACCCGCACCGCCCCGGCGGGGAGACCATGCCGCCCCCGCCGGGCCCCCATGGCAGGATGCACCCCATGTCGGCACGCGAACTCATCGTCCTGGGCACCTCCAGCGCGGTCCCCACCCCACGGCGCAACCACAACGGCTACTTCCTGCGCTGGGGACCCCACGGCATCCTCTTCGACCCCGGAGAAGGAACCCAGCGCCAGATGCGCGCCGCCGGACTGTCCGCCACCGACATCACCCGCATCTGCATCACCCACTTCCACGGCGACCACAGCCTGGGCCTGCCCGGCATCATCCAGCGCATCTCCCGCGACAAGGTCCCCCACCCCGTCCCCGTCACCCACCCCGCCCAGGGCGCCGACCACTTCGACAGGCTGCGCCACGCCACCGCCTTCCACGACACCGCCCGCATCGTGCCCCAACCGGTGTCCGGCGACGGCGCCTGCCCCCTGGGCGAGGACGACCTGCACATCACCGCCCTGCCCCTGCGCCACTCCATCCCCTGCTACGGGTACCGCATCGCCGAACCCGACGGGTGGCGGATGCTCCCCGACCGGCTCGCCGCCCACGGCATCACCGGCCCCCTCATCGGACGGCTCCAACGCCACGGGCACATCACCGCACCCGACGGCCACCGGGTCGAACTCGCCGACTGCGCCGAACCCCGCCCAGGACAGGTCATGGCGTTCGTCATGGACACCGCCCCCTGCGAGACGGCCCTCGAACTCGCCCGGGACGCCGACCTGCTCGTCATCGAGTCCACCTACCTGGACACCGAAGAACACCTGGCCGCACCCTACGGACACCTCACCGCCCGCCAGGCCGGACGCATCGCCGCCCGAGCCCGCGCACGCTCGGTCGTCCTCACCCACATCTCCGAACGCTACGACGCCGACCAGGACCCGCTCTTCACCGCCCAGGCCGCCCAGGAGTACGACGGCCCCCTCACCCTGGCCCACGACCTGGACCGCATCCCGGTACCCGCCCGCGCACGCTGACTCAGCCCACCAGCACCCGCGCGGCCCGGTCCGCGTCCTCCCCCGTGTTGTACAGGTGGAACGCCAACCGGGTCCGGCCCCCGCGCACACTGGTGGCGATCCCCTCCGCCGCCAACCGCTCATGGGCGCCCGGCACGTCCACCGACACGATCGCCGAACCACCCGGCCCCCACCCCAACCGGGCCCGCACCCGGTCGGCCAACCCCACATCATGGGCGTACACCTTCTCCACCCCCACCCCCAGCAGCACGTCCAAAGACGCCACCGCCGCCGTGTGCGCCACCCAGTTGGGGGAGGTGTCGAACCGGCGCGCCCCCGGCGCGGGCACGAACCGGTCGGCGAACATCGCCGCCGGATCGGCCGCCGCCGCGGGCCCCGCACCCGGAGTGCACAACCCCTCCTGCAACCCCGGCGCCACATACGCGTACGCCAGACCCCGCGGAGTCATCAACCACTTGTAGGTCGCACCCACCAGCACGTCGAACACCGAAGCATCCAGCGGCAGCCACCCCGCCGCCTGGGTGGCGTCCCCCACCACCAGCGCCCCGGCGTCCCGGGCCGCCCCGACGACGTCGGCGACCGGCGCCACCACCCCGCTGTCGGCCCGCACCACACTGAACGCCACCGCATCGCACCCCCGCCCGACCGCGTCGGCCAACCGCTCCAGCGGCGCGGTGCGCACCCGCACCCCCCGCGCCTGGAACGGGAACAGCACGGACGCGAACTCCCCCTCGGGCACCAGCACCGTCGCCGACCGCGGCAGGGACGCCGCCACCGTGCCCAGCAGCTGGGAGGTGGCCGCACCCAGGGCGACGTCGCGGGCGGGCACCCCCAGCAGCGCCCCCAGCCGCTCACGCGCCCCCCGCGTGGCGGCCCCCCAGTCCGCCGGGTCGGCGGACGCCGCCGCCCAGGAGTCCAGGTATCCGGCCAGGGCCGCGCGGGTGGTCGCGGGCGGAACACCGTACTGGGCGGTGTTGAGCCAGACGGTGTCGGTCTTCCACAGGTGACGCAGATCGTGCATCCCCCCGTCCTACCACCCGGCCCCGCGCCCGCCCGCGGCCAGGGCCCTGCCCAGGGCGCGCTCGGCGATCGCCGCCATCACCTCCCGGTCCGGCGCCGCCGCACCGCGCAGATACCGCAGCGGCCCGGCCACCAGCGACAGGTCCAGAGCCAGCGTGTACAGGCCCATCCGGGCCGGATCCAGCGGACGCGTGGCCAAACGGCGGTGGTCGGACGAACGCAACCGCAGGAAAGCGTGCTCCCACTCGTGGTCGAAGAACATCGCCCCCTCGATATCGATGAACGCACCCCGCCCCTCGGCGGTGACCAGCACGTGGTCGGGGCCCAACTCCCCGTGGATCAGCGAGTGCCCGCCCCCGCGCGGCTCGACCCGCGCCGCCCGCACCCGCAACTCCTCCTCCAGCACCGGGCGGGCCGCCGCCACCCGCCCCTCCAGCCCCGCCGCCTCCTCCAGATCGGCCAGGGCCCGCCCCAGGACCACCTCCTGGCAGGACGCCCCGGCAGGGGGAACCCCGCCCTCCACGTGGGCGACCTTCCCGAACCCGGGACGGGTGACCGCGTGCAGGGCCCCCAGCGAGGCCCCCAGGTCCTCCAGCACCGGCTCCGCCCGCCCCGGACCGGAGGCCAACACCTCCTCCAGGGTCGGCCCGGCGTCCTCCACCACCGCCAGCACCCCCGGCCCGCTCTCGTCCAGGGCGTACAGCGCGGGCACCCGCACCCCCGCCCCGGTGAACGCGGCGTGCGCGGCACAGAACAACTCCGGCCCCGAGGCGTGGGAGAACGGGTCCCCCGGATCCGGCGGCGCCTGCCCGGCGGCCCAGCGGTCGTGGTCGGGGTGCCACCGGTAGGCGACCACGCTCGAACCGTCGGCCAGGACCACCCGCCACACCCCCTTCTTGGTGCCGCCGCGCAACTCCCGCACGGCGCGGGCGGGCCGGGGATCGCCCAGCAGGGCGGGAACGGTACTCAGCAGGGACCGCAACGAAGGCACCTCTTCCTGTGGTGGGGAAGGCACATCCTCCCACCCGTCACCGACCCCGCCCGCGCACCGGGGGCCGCAGGACACGACACGGCCCGACCGCCCCCCAAGGGCCGGCCGGGCCGCACCTGCCGGCACGGGTCAGCGCACCGCGGGGACCGGCCCGCCCACCGCAGGACGCGGCCGCGGCTCCCGCCGCGACAACGCCACACCCACCAGGCACAGCACCCCGCCCGCCAGACCGCCCGCCGTGGGCACCTCACCCAGCAGCACCCACGACAACCCCACCACCAGCGCCGGAACCAGATACGTCGTCGCACCCAACCGCGACGCGCTCATGTGCGACAGGGCGAACCCCCACAGGGTGAACGCCACCGCCGTCGGGAACACCCCCAGGTACACCACGTTCGCACTCGCCCACCACGGCGCCGCCGCGGCCTCGGCCACCAGCACCGGAGCGAAGGGCAGGCACGCCACCGCACCCACGATGCACCCCCACCCCGACACCTGCAACGGGCTCGCGTGCGCCAACGCGGGCTTTTGCGACACCACACCCACCGCGTAGGTCACCGCCGCCACCAGGCACAGCACCACACCCACCCACGTCACATGCCCGGGCCCGGCCATCGTCGCCCCCACCACCGCCGCACCCGCGAACGCCACCAGGCCCCCGGCCACCAGCCACCCGGTCAACCGCTCACCCAGCCACACCACACCCAACAACGCGATCAGCACCGGACCGATGTTCACCAGCAGCGCCGCCGTCCCCGCGTCGACCTCCCGCTCACCCCAGTTCAGCGCCACCATGTACACCCCGAACCACAACAGCCCCGAGCACACGATGCCCGGCCACGCAGCCCGGGCCGGCCACCCCGACCGGGTGGCCACCAGCAGCACCCCCAACACCAGCGCACCGGCCAGCAACCGCCCCAGCGCCAGCGCACCCGGCGAGTAGAACTCACCCGCCACGCGGATGGACACGAACGCCGACGCCCACAACAGGACCGTCACACCGGCCGCGACCACGGCCAGAACAGGAGTACGAGAAGTCATGCCAGGACCCTAGACCCCCGACGCTTCGCCACCCACCGAAACATCCCCGAGCACCGCCCCCAACGCCTCCCGGCCCCGCGGCGTCAGGCGCACCGCCCGCGAGGACCCCACCCGCTCACACCACCCCCGGTCCAGGACGTGCGCGCACAGCACCGCACCCGCCACCCCCGCCAGATGGCTGCGCCGCTCCGTCCAGTCCAAACACGCACGCGCCAACGGCCGCCGCCCCCGCTCCGGCAACGGGGCGCCCAGCTCCGCGAACCACTCCCGCCCCGCCCCCGTCACCCCCAGATCCCCGGTCAGCAGCCCCCGCCCCACCATCGCCTCGGCCACCCCGCACCCCAGGGCACCCGCCAGGTGGTCGTAACACGTCCGCCCCCGGGCCAGCGCCCCCCGGGCCCGGTGGGCGCGCAGCGTCGGCGCCACCCGCACCCCCGGCGCCGCCCGGGCCGCCAGCGCCTCCACCACGGCGGTGATCTCACCGTCGGCCAGGGCCACGTACCGGTGACGCCCCTGCCGGCGCTCGACCAGAACCCCGCCCGCCACCATCCGCCCCAGGTGCGCGCTCATGGTCGAGGCCCCCACCCCGGTGTGCCGGCACAGCTCCGACGCCGTCCAGGCCCGCCCGTCCGCCAACGCCAGACACACCCCGGCCCGCGTCGCATCGGCCAACAGCGCCGCCAACGCGGCCATCTTCTGCGCATGAGAGGACATACCCCCCAGCATCCCACCACCACGGTTCGCCCACCGGCGAACCGTCACCGCAGCAGCGAACGCCCCGCCGACCCCGACCACAGCACCCCCACCGACCCGGCCCGCCCCGGCACCGCACGCCCCCCGGGACGCCCCGCACCGCCGCCATGTGCCGCAGGTACGCGGCCTCGTCCGCATACGACACCACCGCCACGACCACACGAACCGGCCCGGACCGTCCAGGCCCCGGAAGCGCCCCGGCACCGCCACCCCACCACCCGGGGACGCACCACGGGAAAGGACACCGCGACCCCTGTCCGCCACCACGGTCCCGGGGCCGCCACGAACCAGCCCACCCCAGGAGGGAACACTGCCGAAAACCCGATGCGCAACCGCCCCCGCCCCGGCATACTCCGCCCATGCGCAACCCCTACGACGACCCCGCCGTCGCCGCCCTCTACGACCTCCTCAACCCCTGGGCGCCCTGCGACGACTTCTACCTCGACCTCGTCATGGACGCCCCCGCCGCCCTGGACGTGGGCTGCGGCACCGGCCTGATCCTGCGCACCGCCCGCACCCGCGGCCACACCGGCCGCCTCGTCGGCCTGGACCCCGCCCACGCGATGCTGGAGGTCGCCCGCTCCCACACCCGCGACGTCGACTGGATCCACGGCGACCTGACCACCCACACCTGGGACGGCGGATTCGACCTGGTCACCATGACCGGCCACGCCTTCCAGGAACTCCTCACCGACACCGACATCGTCGCCGCGCTCACCGCCATGCGCACCGCACTCCACCCCGGCGGACTCGTGGCCTTCGAGACCCGCAACATCCACACCCGCCCCTGGGAGCGGTGGACACCCGACCACCCCTGGTCCGTGACCCTGCCCGACGGCCGCACCGTCACCGACACCCACGACGCCCGCCCCATCACACCCCAGGGCCTGGTGACGTTCACCTCCACCACCACCGGCCCCGACCGGGACGAGCCCCTGTCCACGGTCAGCACCCTGCGGTTCCTCACCACCGACCACCTGGACACCCTGCTGGCCGCCGCGGGCCTCACCGCGGTCCAACGCCACGGCTCCTGGGACCGCACCCCCGTGACACCCACATCACCGGAGGTCATCACCCTGGCCCGCCCCTCCTAGTCCGGGCGCACGTTCCCCAACACCCGCTCCACCGAGATCTCGATGACCACCCGGTTCGGGTTCGGCCGCGGCTCCCGGTACCGCAACGCGTACCGGCGCACCGCCTCGGCCACCCGCTCCGGGTCCCGCGACACGGTCGCCGGGCCCTCCACCGAGCACCAGCGCCGCCCCTCCACCTGCGACACCGACACCCGCACCCCCGGATGCGCCGCCAGGTTGCGGGCCTTGAAACTGCCCCCGTCACAGATCACCCGCACCACCCCCAGACCGGCGTCGTAGGTGGCACCCACCGGCACCTGGTGGATCGACCCGTCCGGACGCGGCGACGCCAGCGTGCACAACCGGTACTCACCCCAGAACTCCACGAACCCGCTCTCACCCACACCGGCCCCCCCTTCTCAGCTCGGGAACCAGCCTCCCACGCCCCCACCCCGGCCCTCCTGCGGGGCCACCCGACCACCGGACACCCCGCCCCCACGGCCCGCACCCGCACAGCCCCCGCCCCGCCCCGGCACCAGGGGCCACCCCTCACCCCAGAGCACCCGCAGCCGCCCGGTGCCGAAGACGGATCCGCACCGCCCGCTGCGCAGCCGGATCCAGCACCGACACCACCGACGCCACCTCCGCGACCTGCACCAGAGCACCCACCGCCCCCTCCACCCCCGCCACGGCCACCACCAACCGGGCCAGAGCGGCCGCATCCACGAACTCCTCCACCGGAGTACCCGCCAACACACGCACCAGCGCCCGCTCCACCGCCACCGGATCCACCTCACCGGCCTCGGCCAACGCCCGCACCACCTCACCCAGCGTCCGCGCCCGCCCCACCGCACCGCCCATCGCCGCCACTCCCCTCCCGGACCGCCCCGCACCCGGGACGGTGAAACGGACCCTACGCCCGCCCCCACTCCTCTCGAACGCCGCTAGACTCCTGCGTTCCCCACCACAGAGGAGACCCCCATGACCACCCCCCGCACCCGAGGCCACCTGCCCACAACCGACGGCAACACCCTGTACTGGGAAGAACACGGCAACCCCCACGGCCACCCCTGCCTGGTCCTGCACGGCGGCCCCGGCTCGAGCGCCCACCCCGGATACGCGGACTTCTTCGACCCCGCCCGGCACCGCATCGTCCTGTTCGACCAGCGCGGCGCAGGCCGCTCCACCCCCGACGCCGGCCTCGCCTCCACGGACCTGTCCACCAACACCACCGCCCACCTCATCGACGACATCGAGGCCCTGCGCACCGCCCGCGGCATCGACTCCTGGCTGGTCCTGGGCACCTCCTGGGGCTCCACCCTGGGCCTGGCCTACGCCCAGACCCACCCCACCCGGGTGCGGGCCCTGGTACTGGCCGCGGTCACCACCACCTCACCCGCCGAGGTGCACTGGCTGACCCACTCCATGGGGCGCGTCTTCCCCGAACAGTGGCAGGCCTTCCGCGACGCCGCCGGACCCGGCGCCGACCCCCACCGCCTGCCCGCCGCCTACGCCCGCCTGCTCGCCGACCCCGACCCGGCCGTGCGCGAGGCCGCGGCACGGGCCTGGTGCCGGTGGGAGGACACCCACATGGCCACCACCCCCGACGCCACCCCGTTCCTGTCCACCCGCCCCCTGGACTTCCAGCTCCGCTTCGCCCGCCTGGTCACCCACTACTGGTCCCACCACGCCTTCCTCCCCGAACACCACCTGAGGCGGAACATGGACCGCATCGCCCACCTGCCCGGCGCCCTCGTCCACGGCCGCCTCGACATCAGCGGCCCCGCCGACACCGCCTGGCACCTGGCCCAACAGTGGCCCGCCGCCACCCTGCACATCATCGAAGGCGCCGGACACACCAAAGGCCTGCACACGACCGCCACAGCGGCCATCGACCGCCTCACCCGCTGACCGCACCCGGCCACCGCACGACCCCGCTCACCGCACCAACCCCGCCCGGAACGCGAACACCACCAGCTGCGCCCGGTCCCGCGCCCCCAGCTTCACCATCGCCCGCGACACATGGGTGCGCGCCGTCGCGGGGGAGACCACCAACCGCTCCCCGATCTCCTCATTGGACAGCCCCTCACCCACCAGACCCACCACCTCCCGCTCCCGCTCGGTCAGCACCCCCACATCCACCACCGGCCCCACCGCCGGCCGCGACGACGTGAACGCCGCCACCACCCGCCGCGTCACCGACGGCGACAGCAACGCCTCACCCCGCGCCGCCACCCGGACCGCCCCCAACAGCTCACCCGGGTCGGCGTCCTTGACCACGAACCCCGACGCCCCCGCCCGCAACGCCTCGAACACGTACTCGTCCAACTCGAACGTCGTCAGCACCACCACCCGCACCCCCGACAACCCCTCGTCCGCACTGATCTCCCGCAACGCGGCCAGCCCGTCCATCACCGGCATCCGCACATCCATCAGCACCACATCGGGCACCACCTCCCGCACCACCTCCAGCGCCCGCACCCCGTCGGCGGCCTCACCCACCAGCTCCAGATCGTCCTCGGCGTCCAGGAGCACCCCCAACCCCATGCGCACCAACGCCTGGTCATCGGCCACCACCACCCGCACCACCATCACACGCCCCCTTCCACCGGCACCCGCACCCGCACCACGAACCCGCCCCCGACCCCGGGCCCGGCCTCCAACACCCCGCCCACACCCCGCGCCCGCTCACGCATCCCCGCGATCCCCGCACCCTCCACCCACCCCGCACCCGCACCCGCACCGGTGTCGGCCACCACAAGCCGCACCCACCCCGCCTCGAAGGCCACCTCCACCCGCGCCGCCGCCCCCGCCCCCGCATGGCGCAGCACATTCGTCAACGCCTCCTGGACGATCCGCAGCAACGCGTGATCCACCGCCCCCGGCAACACCACCGCCCCACCCGACCGCTCCACCTCCACCGGCAGCCCCGCACGCCCCATCTCCTCCACCACACCCTCCAACCGGCCCAGCCCCGCCACCGGCTCCAACGCCGCACCCTCCTCACCCCGGAACACCGCCAACGTCCGCCGCAACTCCTCCAGCGCCGACCGGCTGCTGTCACGGATCGCCGCCAACGCCACCGCCGCCTGCTCCGGACGCCGATCCACCACGTGCAGCGCCACCCCCGCCTGCATACTGATCACCGACAGGCTGTGCCCCACCAGATCGTGCACCTCCCGGGCGATCCGCAACCGCTCCTCGTACCGGTGCCGGGCCACCTCCGCCTCGCGCTCACGCGCCCGCCCCTGCCGACGCGCCCGCACGAACACCCCCGCACCCGCCCAGGGCGCCATCACCCCCACCGCCACCGCCGGAGCCGCCCACAACGACCCGTCCACCAACCCCCACCACGGCTCGCCCGCCCGGGAGAGCACCCCCACCCCCAGAACCGGGGGCAGCGCCCAGACCAGGAACCGGACCGGCTCCATCCGGATCGCGGCGGAGAACACCACCAGGGCGCCCATCACCACCACGACCGGGTTCACCACCCCACCACCGACCAGAACCGCACCCGCCCCGGCCCCGGCCGCCACCAGAGCCGCAGGCGGGCACACCCGCCGCACCGCCACCGCCACCACCAGCAGGACGACCCCGGCCCACACCCCCCACCCCAGGGCCACCTGACCCCAGTCCGGCGGCGGCCCACCCGCCCACGGCGGCCCCGACCCCTCCCGACCCGACCGGGCGGCGTGCCCGAACGCCAACTGGCCGCGCACCGCCACCACCGCCACCGCGCCCAGCACCACACCCAGCCCGGCGTCGACCGCGACCGTCCGCACACTCCTCATGCCACCGACCCTAGGCTCCCCGCCCCCGCCCCGCATCGCCCCCACGGCGCAGCCCCGCCTACGCACACCGACGTACACCCCAAGCCGCCCCCCGGGCGATGCCCGCGACCACCCGCCCCGCCCACAGTGGGACCCATGAACACCACGACCGCCGTCATCACCGACCTGGCCGGCCACCCCCCGTGGGGGGACGGACCGCCGCCCTTCGCACCCCTGGGAGCACTCATGTTCTGCCTGCTGCTGCTCATCGCCGCCGCCACCGCGTTCGTCCTCATCCGCCGCCGCGGCGGCCCCGCGCCCTGGGCAGCCCACCGCCCGGCCCCGCCCGAACACGAGGCCCGCCGCACCCTCGCCGACCGCTTCGCCCGCGGCGACATCACCGTCGAGGAGTTCATGGAACGCGCCAGCGCCCTGAACTGGACCCCAGGACACGACGACACCAAGAAGTAGCCGCCCAGCCCACGGCGCCCGCGACCGGCCAGGTCACGGGCGCCCCACCGTGTGCCCACCCCGACACCCCGAACCGGACGGACCACCACCACCGGTGAGCCACCATGGTCTGCATGCCTCTACCCAAAGCCGAACTCCACCTGCACATCGAAGGCACCCTCGAACCCGAACTCGCCTTCGCCCTCGCCCACCGCAACCGCATCACCCTGCCCTACGCCACCGTCGACGAACTCCGAGCCGCCTACCGGTTCACCGACCTGCAGTCCTTCCTGGACCTGTACTACGCCCTCATGGACGTCCTGCGCACCGAGGCCGACTTCACCGACCTCACCCGCGCCTACCTCGCCCGCGCCGCCGCCCAGGGCGTCCGCCACGCCGAGATCTTCTTCGACCCCCAGGCCCACACCGCCCGCGGCGTCGACCTGGACACCGTCATCGCCGGCATCACCGCCGCCCTGGACACCGCCCAGACCGACCACGGCATGAGCACCCACCTCATCCTGTGCTTCCTGCGCGACCGCCCCGCCGCCGAAGCCATGGACACCCTGAACGCCGCCCGCCCCCACCTGGACCGCATCATCGGCGTCGGCCTGGACTCCGCCGAGGTCGGCCACCCCCCGAACGACTTCGCCCAGGTGTTCGCCGCCGCCCGCGACCTGGGACTGCGCCTGGTCGCCCACGCCGGCGAGGAGGGCCCGCCCGACTACATCCGCCAGGCCCTGGACCTGGGGGTGGAACGCATCGACCACGGCATCCGCGCCCTGGAGGACCCCGACCTGCTCGCCCGCCTGGCCGCCACCCGCACCCCCCTCACGGTGTGCCCGATGTCCAACGTGCGCCTGCGCGCCGTGGACACCATGGCCGCCCACCCCCTGCCCGCCCTCATGGACGCCGGGCTGCTGGTCACCGTCAACTCCGACGACCCCGCCTACTTCGGCGGCTACGTCGACGACAACTACCGGGCCCTGGCCGAGCACCTGCACCTGGACGAGGAGCGGCTGCGCACCCTGGCCCGCAACTCCTTCGAGGCGTCGTTCCTGCCCGCCGACCGCAAGAAGGAGCTCATCGCCCTCCTCGACGCCCACTGACACACCGCGAAAGAGGGGGGCCGCCCACCCGCGATCCCCCTCCCCGCCCCCTCAGGCCCAGGCGAGGTGGTGGCCGTGCTCCCCGGCCCAGGCCACCACCCGCTCGTCGACCGCGATTGTCATGTGCGTGGGCTCGGGCGGCCGCGCACCCTCCAGCCAGGGCAGCACCCGCCACCCCTCGTAGGACACCCAGTGGCCGGGCAGCCCCCGCACCAGCTCCGCGAAACGCTCCCGCTCAGCCAGGGGCAGGTAGGTGAGCACCGCCCCGTGGAACACCACCGGCGTCACCCCCGCGGGCACCCGGGAGACCAGGTCGGCGACACCCTCCACCAGATCCCCCGCCACGATCGGCGCACCCCCGGCCGCGGCCACCACCGACGCGGCCGCCCGCAACCGCTCCCGCCGCTCCCTCTCATGGACCCCGGGCCAGATGAGGGACTCCAACCACCGCACGTCCCCCGCGTCGGCGGCGTCCAACGGGTTCAGGTCCACCCCCGCCCGCCAGGCCACCTCCACCCCCCGCGGGACCGGAACGCCCCCCGAGGTCGAGCACTCCAGCACCACCGCGGAACCGGCCGCACCCACCGGGGCCGCACCGTCATAGGAGTAGGCGTACAGGTCCGGGTACAGGCACAGCCCCGCCGAGGACCCCACCTCCACCAACCCCAGCGGCCCCTCCAGGGCGGCCAGCACCGGCAGCAGGGCGGCGCAGCGGCGCACCTCGTTGGTCTGGGTCATCCGCTCCAGCACCACCCCGCGCACCGGCTCCCAGTGCTCCACCAGCCACGAACGGAACGCCGCCCACCCCTCCACGGGGCCGCCCAGGAACCGCACCGCCCCCAGCAGCAGGTTGGGCTGGCGCTTGTTGCCCTCCGGCAGGGTCAGCACCAGCCCCACCAGCTCCTCGTCCCCCGCCAGCGCCCGGACGATCCGCGCATAGGAGTGCGCACCCCCGGCCTCGTAGTGCTCCGCGAAACGGCGGTACCACGACCGCACACGCTCGGCCTCGTCCCACTGGTCCACACCGGCCTCATCTCGTCAGGGGGAAAGGGGTGACCACCCCATACCCATGACAGCCGTGTCGGCCACCATGACCCCCCTCACGCCCACCCCGGCCGATCCTGCTCCCACAACAGGAACCGCCGGCTCTCCCGCGCCAACCCCACCACCTCCGCAGGCGCCCTCTCCGGCGACCCCGCACCGAACGGCGGCGCCGGATCGTACTCCAACGCCAACTGCACCATCTGCGCCCCGAACTCCCCCACCAGCTCACCCGCCAGCGCCAACCCCATATCGATCCCCGCACTCACCCCCGCCGCCGTCACGTACTTGCCGTCGAACACCACCCGCTCCCCCACCGCATGCTCCACACCCCAACGCTCCAACTCATCCCCCGCCAACCAGTGCGTGGCCGCCCGCCGCCCCGCCAGCACCCCCGACGCCGCCAGGATCAGCGACCCCGTGCACACCGACGCCGTCCACCGGCTCCCCGCGTCCACAGCGCCGATCCACTCCACCAGCGCCCCCTCCATCTGGTGCGCCTGCCCCGGACCGCCCGGCACCACCACCACATCGGCGGTGTCCACCTCACCCAGCTCCGCCTGCACCACCAGCCCCGCACCCCCGCCCGAAGCCCGCACCGGCCCCCGGCGCTCACCCACGAACACCGTCTCCACCCCCGGCAACGACCCCAGCACCTCATAGGGACCGATCGCATCCAACGCCGTCACACCCTCGAACAACACGACCGCCAACCGCACCTCAACCACCCTCCACTCCGTGGAACCTGCTCCGATACCCCGCCGGAGAACACCCCAGCGACCTGACGAACACCCGCCGCATCACCTCCGCCGACGCGAAACCGCACCGCCGCGCCACCGCCTCCACCCCCAGCTCCGAATCCTCCAACCACCGCCGCGCCGCCTCCACCCGCACCCGCTCCACGTACCGGCCCGGCGTACACCCCACCTCCGCGGCGAACACCCGCGAGAACTGACGCACCGACAACCCCACCCGCCCCGCCAGCGCCTCCACCGACAGATCCGCCCCCGGATGCTCCACCACCCAGTGCTGCACCTCCCGCACCGCCGGACGCTGCGCCCACTGCGCCGCCAACGGCGCCGAGAACTGCGCCTGCCCGCCCGGACGCCGCAGGAACACCACCAGGTGCCGCGCCACCGCCAACGCCACCCGCCGCCCCAGGTCCTCCTCCACCAGCGCCAACGACAGGTCCACCCCCGCACTCACCCCCGCCGACGTCACCACCCGCCCCTGCCGCACGAAGATCGGATCCGGATCCACCTCCACCCCCGGGAACCGGCGCGCCAACTCCGCGCAGTACGCCCAGTGCGTCGTGACCCGCAACCCCTCCAGCACCCCCGCCCGACCCAGCAGGAACGCCCCCGTGCACACCGACGCCACCCGCCCCGCCCGCCCGCACGCCCGCGACAACCACTCCACCAACCGCGGATCCACCTCCTCCCGCGCACCCTCGCCCCCCGCCACCACCAGGGTGTCCACCCGACCCACCTCCTCCAACGCCACCGACGGCACCAACCCCAACCCGCTGGAGCAGACCACCGCACCCCCGCCCAACGACCCCACCCGCACCCGGTAACGCGCACCCGGCGCCCGCGCCGCCCCCGCGAACACCTCCAACGGCCCCGTCACATCCAGGCTCTGCACCCCGTCGAAGGCCACGATCACGACCTCGTGCTCTCCCATGCCCCCACCCCACCACCGCCCACCCACGGCCACAAGGTCGCACATCCCACGAAAAAGGACACCCCCCGACGGGAGTGCCCCCACCCCGAGAGGAAAGACACGAACAGACAACGAGAACTCTCACGCGCCCCCGACGATCACACCCCCCTGACACCCCACCACCACGAACGGACACCCGTGAGGCTCACCGACCGCGACCGGCTGCACCGCAGCCCCGCCACCACCCCGCCCCGCCCGCGCCCCCTCGTGGAGTTCCACGACGTGTCCCACACCCCCCTGCTCACCCACCTGGACCTGACCGTCCACCCCGGCGAACACGTCGCCCTCATCGGCCTGCCCACCGACCACACCACCACCCTCACCGACCTCATCACCGGACACACCACACCCGCCCACGGCCGCATCACCACCCACACCACCCCCCACATCCACACCGCAACCCCCACCACCACCCTCGCCCGCACCATCACCGGCCACCCCCGCCCCGACCCCGACGACCCCCACCTGCACACCGCCCTGACCGACACCGGCCTACCCGCCACCCCCACCACACCCCTGGCCGACCTCCCCCACCACCTCACCCCCCGCCTGCACCCCGCCCGCACCCGCTACGCCCACCTCACCGACGCCCACCTGCTCGTCCTCACCCACCCCGCACCCGGCGAACACCTCACCCCCACCCCCACCACCGGCCTGCTCCAACTCACCGACCGCCCCACCCACACCCACACCGCCGACCGCATCCTCCTGCTCCACCGCGGCCGCGTCACCGAAACCGGCACCCACCACCAACTCCTCGTCCGCGGCGGCGCCTACGCCCGCCTCTACGCCCTGCGCGGCACCCACCGCACCCACCCCTAAAATGGGCACCGTGCCGCCCATCGCCAAGGAACTCACCGTGGGGCAGGTGTCCGAACGCTCCGGCGTCGCCATCTCCGCCCTGCACTTCTACGAACGCCAGGGACTCATCCACAGCCGCCGCACCGCCGGCAACCAACGCCGCTACCGCCGCGACACCCTGCGCCGCGTCTCCTTCATCCGCGTCTCCCAACGCGTGGGCATCCCCCTGGCCCGCATCCGCCAGGCCCTGGACCAGCTCCCCGACAACCGCACCCCCACCCGCACCGACTGGGCCCGCGTCTCCGAACAGTGGCGCGACGAACTCGACACCCGCATCGCCCAGCTCGTCCGCCTGCGCGACGACCTCACCGGCTGCATCGGCTGCGGCTGCCTGTCCCTGGAATCGTGCGTCCTGACCAACCCCGACGACGCCCTGGCCGCCGACGGCTCCGGCCCCCGCCGCCTCCTCGTCGCCGAGGACCCCGAGAACACCGAACACGACCGCACCGCCTGAGCACACGCAAAAAAAGGGGGGCGCCCCACCGGGACGCCCCCCACCCGCACCGCCTCAGCGCAGGGCCGCAGCCTCGTCGCGCCCGCGCCGGGCCAGCTCGTCGGCGCGCTCGTTGCCCACATCACCGCTGTGCCCGCGCACCCACCGCCACTCCACGTCGTGGGCCGAGGCCGCCTCCTCCAGCCGCTGCCACAGGTCCACGTTCTTGACCGGCTTCTTGTCGGCGGTACGCCACCCCCGCCGCTTCCACCCCGCCACCCACGACGTGATCCCGTTGCGCACATAAGACGAATCGGTGTACAGCACCACCGGCACCGGCTTGGTCAGGCTCTCCAAAGCCCGGATGGCCGCCATCAGCTCCATCCGGTTGTTGGTGGTCTGCTCCTCGCCGCCGTAGATCTCCTTCTCGTGCGCGCCGTAGCTCAGCCACACACCCCACCCGCCGGGACCGGGATTGCCGCTGCACGCCCCGTCGGTGTACACGATCACTTTCTGTTCCCCGTCGTTCATGCCGGGCAATCTACCGCCCCGGAAGATCACAAAAAGGCCACACGCCCTCCAAAGAGAGCCACTCACAGGGCCAAAAACCCCAATGGACCCCCAAGGCACCCCCGATCGGCCCCGAAAACCCACCAAAGGCACCCCCGTCCACCCCCGACCAGACCCCACGGCACCAGAACCGGAACAACCCACACAAAGCACAAAAAAAGGGGCGGAGGACCCCCAGGTCCCCCGCCCCGCACAACCCCCGCAGGACTAGCCGGCGAACTCCCGCTCCAGCTCGGCCGCCCGCACCTCACGACGCGCGAACACATCGTTGGCCATCTCGTTCATCTTCTTCAACACCCGCTTGCGCTCACGCGCCGACAACCGGTCGATGTACAACCGCCCCAACGTGTGATCGGTCTCATGCTGCAGACACCGGGCGAAATACCCGCTCCCGCTCAACACCACCGGCTCACCGTCACGGTCCACCCCGCGCACCGTCGCATGCTCCACCCGCCCCAGCTCCGCATGCGGACCCGGCACCGACAGGCACCCCTCGTTCTCCACCACCAGCGCATCATCCGCATCACGCTCATCCAACACAGGATTCACCACATGACCCACATGACGCACACCATCATCATCCGGGCAGTCGAAAACGAACACCCGAAGATCCACACCCACCTGGCACGCAGCCAACCCCACACCCTCGGCCGCGTACATCGTCACGAACATGTCGTCGACCAACCGGTGCAGCTCCGCACCACCCAGCATCTCCGCCGGCACATCACGGTTACGACGGTGCAGCACATCCTCACCCGTCACCGTGATCCGCCGCACCGACCCCCGCGCCGCCTCAGGCGCCCACTCCGGGAAGTCGGCCACCTCACGGCCCTGAACAACGGCCGCCACCTGCGACTCATCCGGCATAGGGGTCCCACTCTCACAACGCGATCACCGGCGGCGCACACCGCCGCACCACCCCGCAAAATAGCACGGAACACCAGGTGAACGACCACACACCGTCAACGGAACCACGCATTGCCCTGCAACAGGCACCGCGCCAGATAATCCCGCAACGACACCACCACCAACCGGCGCCGATCCGTCTCATGGTCCCACACCACGATCCCCGGCCCGTAGTCCGTGTGCACATACGCGAACTGCGGACCCATGTCCGAATCCCCGAAGAAGATCATCTCGTCGAACGGCGCGTACAACTCCACATAATCCGGCTCCTCCCGCATCGCCAGATTGTCCTCGACCAACCGCTGCGCACTCCACACCACCGCATCCCCGTACTCGTTCACCACCCCATCGGTCTCCCGCAGCAACGACGCCAACTCGAACGGCAACGGCAGCATCAAACGCTTCTCTACCTCGGCCAACGCCGCCTCATCGGCCGGATCACGCAGATCGGCCTCCGGATACAACTCCAAAATCAGTTCACGCCACACACCCCCGATCATCACAGGTCATGCCAACCCACGGGAAATCGTCGACGGCGAGTTGCGCCAAAAACCCGCACCCGCCCAGCCCGCAACCCCCGCACACCACCCCGAACCACCCCACCCCCGACACCCCCGCACGCAGGGGAGCCACCACCACCGACCACACCACCCCCGAACCGCGACAATGGAGACCACCACACCCGACGGAAGAGGACCCGACCCACCATGGCCACCGCACACCACCACCGCGCAGGCCCCCTCACCACCCTGGCCTACCTCTTCCTCCTCCTCTCCCAGAACGCCGCCGCCCTCCTCCTGCTCCCCCTCATCATCGCCTCCGCCGTCCTGTCCCTGCTGTGGATCGGCCTCCCCTTCATCATCCTCACCGGCCACCTCCTACGAACCCTCGCCGACAGCCAACGCCGCACCCTCACCCACCTCGACCACCACCGCCCCGTCCACTCCGGCTACCGCCCCATGCCCCCCACCGGCATCAACCGCCGCGCCAGCACGATCATCACCGACCCCGCCACCTGGAAAGACCTCCTCTGGCTCATCACCGGAACCATCAACATCCTCCTCATCGCCCTCCCCCTCACCCTCATCGCCCACGGCACCTACATCACCCTCCACACCCTCACCCTCATCCCCACCCCCGACCTCTACGGCACCTACACCCCCACCAACACCACCGAACGACTCCTCCTCCTCATCCCCGCCACCCTCCTCATCGCCCTGGGCGCCGCCCTGGCCACCCCCGCCCTACGCCTCTACACCGCCTTCAACCGCCTCCTCCTGCAACCCTCCGAGAAAGCCCGCCTCACCGCCCGCGTCGCCCACCTCGCCACCAGCCGCGCCAACACCATCGACACCCAGGCAGCCGAGATCCGCCGCATCGAACGCGACCTCCACGACGGCGCCCAAGCCCGCCTCGTCGCCCTGGGCATGAACCTCGGCATGGCCGAACAGATCATCGAACACGACCCCGCCGCCGCCCGCGCCATGCTCACCGAAGCCCGCGAAACCACCCGCACCGCACTCATCGAACTCCGCGACCTCGTCCGCGGTATCCACCCACCCGTCCTCGTCGAACGCGGACTCCACGGAGCCGTCCACGCCCTCGCCCTCACCCACCACCTCCCCATCACCGTCACCATCGACCTGCCCGCCCGCCCCGCCGACCCCGTCGAATCCGCCGCCTACTTCGCCATCGCCGAACTCCTCACCAACACCGCCAAACACGCCGACGCCACCCACGCATGGGTCCACATCAACCATGGCAACGACCGCCTCGTCATCACCGTCACCGACAACGGCCACGGCGGCGCCGACGCCGCCCCCGGCAGCGGACTCTCTGGCATCCACCGCCGCATCGACGCCTTCGATGGCACGATGAACATCACCAGCCCCACCGGCGGACCCACCATCGTCACCCTGGAGATCCCATGCGCGTTGTCATCGCCGAAGACCTCGCCCTCCTCCGAGAAGGCCTGATCAAACTCCTCCAAGCCCACCAGTTCACCGTCGTCGCCGCCGTCGACAACGGCCCCGACCTCCACAAAGCCCTCACCGAACACCGACCCGACGTCGCCGTCGTCGACGTACGCCTGCCCCCCACCTTCACCGACGAAGGCCTCCAGGCCGCCATCTCCGCCCGCGCCCAGATCCCCGGCCTGCCCATCCTCGTCCTGTCCCAGCACGTCGAACAGCTCTACGCCCGCGAACTCCTCTCCGACGACACCGGCGGCGTCGGCTACCTCCTCAAAGACCGCGTCTTCGACATCGGCCAGTTCATCGAAGCCGTCCGCCGCGTCGCCGCCGGCGGCACCGCCATGGACCCCGCCGTCATCTCCCAGCTCCTCGCCCGCCAGGACAGCCAAGGACCCCTGGGCCAACTCACCCCCCGCGAACGCGAAGTCCTCTCCGAAATGGCCGAAGGCCGCTCCAACTCCGCCATCGCCGGACGCCTCTACATCACCGAAAAAGCCGTCAGCAAACACATCAACAACATCTTCACCAAACTCGACCTGCCCCCCTCCTCCGACGACAGCCGCCGCGTCCTGGCCGTCCTCGCCTACCTCAACGGCCAGTGAGCACAGAAAAGACCCCGGGGCACCACGCCCCGGGGCCCGCACCGCACACCCCTACTGCTCCCGACGCACCCGGTACAACCCGTCGATCTCCTCCGAGAACGCCCGCAACACCGCCTCGCGCCGCAGCTCACCCGAAGGATGCACCAACCCCGACTGCACCGTGAACTCCTCCGCCAGCACATGGAACGACCGCACCGCCAGATGCCGCGGCACACTCCGGTTGGCCTCGTACACCAACCCCTGCACCTCCCGCAGAAGATCCCGATCCCCCGCGATCTCCTCCGGCGCCATCGACAACGGCCGGCCGTTCACCAAACGCCAGTACTCCAACTGGTCCCGCACCAACGTGATCAGCGCACTCGCGAAAGGCCGACCCTCCACGATCACCAACACCTGACTGATCAACGGATGCGACCGCAACCGCGCCTCGAACCCCGCCACCAGCTCCGCATCCGACACCTCCCGCGGCTCCGGCTCCGACTCCGCCTGCGCACCCACCACCGGCAGCGCCACCGTCGCATCGGGCTCGGGCACCGGACGCACCACCCCCGCCGGCTCAGGCCGCGCCTCCTCCACCACCGGAGCCGCCTCCTCCACCACCGGAGCACCCTGCGCCGCGAACCGGCCCGGCACCTCCGCCACCGCCGCCTGAGCCCGCAACCGGCCGCTCACCCACACGAACCCGTCACCGTCCACCGACCCCGCCACACCCGACGCCAGCCACCCCTCCCGGAACGCCGACACCGTCGCCGCCTCATCACCCCAGTACCCCGAGAACACCGCACCCCCGCGCACATGGGCCTCACCCTCACGCGACACCCACACCTCACGCCCCTCCAGGGCACGGCCCACCGAACCCGGCACCCGCGCCCCCACCGCGTTCGCCGCGAACGCCCCGGCCGTCTCCGCCGTACCGAACACCTGCACCACCGGAACCCCCACACCCCCGTAGAAGGAGTCCAACCGGTCCGACAGCCCCCCACCCCAGCACACCGCCAGGTGCACCCGGTCCCCCAGCACCTCGCGCACCTTCGCGAACTGCCAGTCGTACATCGACCGCGACAACCGCTGCCACGCCCCCTTCTTCGGCGAACGGTCGAACTGCACCGCCGCGTCCACCGCCGAATTGAACGTCCCCAGCGAATCCCACCCCGTCGACCGGGCGCTGCCCCGCTCCCCCTCGAAGACCTCCTCCAACACCCGCGCACCGCACACCAGCACCGACGGACGGAACCCCCGCACCCGCTCCAGGAACCGCCCGCCACCCCCCAACCCCAACCGCACCCGGCCCACCACACACGCCAGCACCGTCGCCAGACCCTGCACCTGCGACAAAGCCGCATCCGACAGGGCCGACGCCTTCCCCGGACCCAGCTCCGCCACCCGCGGACCCACCCGGTCCACCAGATCCGCCGCGGCCTCCAACAGCGCCCCGTGCGTCAGCACCACACCGCGCATCCACCGCGACACCGTGCTCACCGGATACAGCACCACCGCCGCATCCCCCGGCCCCGTCGCATCCCGCCGGAAACGCACCGACGAGGCGTCCATGTACGCACCCAGCGACACCACCTCCGCCAGACCCGGCTCGAACCGCCACACCCGGCCCAGATCCGGCAGCTCCCGCTGCAACGCAGCCATCACCCGCAGCGGACCCTCACCCTCCACCACAGCAGCCGCAGGACGCGTCTGACGCACCGCATGCACCACACGCTCCGGCGCCGCCGACACCGGCAACGGCACCAGCACCGCCCGCACCGACCACACCGCGAACGCCAACCGCACCCAGTCCACATGATCGGCGCACATCACCAGCACCCGATCGCCCTCGCCCACACCCGCGGCCACCAGGCCCTTGGCCACACCCGTCACATCCGTGGCGAAGCCACCGGCGCTCACCGCAGCCCAACCTCCCCGACGCCCCTGGTCCGGCACCGAGAACAACTCCGCGTGCGCATCCTCGGTCGCCATCTCGTAGACCAGGTCGCTCAACCCGGACAACCCCCGGGCCCACCCACCGGGGCCGACACCCGCCTCGCCCATGACCACAGACCACTCATCCTCAAAGCCGCGTCGAAGAACACGGACCCCACCGGCCCGCATGACAGACATCCCACACCAAGGGGGAAATAGTTCCCCTACAATGCCGAACCTCCCCCACCCACGGCAACATGGAGAGAACCACAAACAAAAGGCCCCACGACCCCCCGCAACATGGGGTCATGGGGCCTTCGCACACCCGAACCGATCACACCCGGGCACGCACCACCGAACGCACCGTCCACACGAACGACACACCCGCCAGCACCGCAGCACCCACCATCACCGACGCCATACTCACCAACGACGCCTCACCCGACGGCGTCAACCCCGCCAGAGCCGCCACACCACCGCCCAGAGCGAACTGCAGCGCACCCATCAGCGCCGACGCCGTACCCGCCACCGACGCCGGCTGACCGTCCAACACCGTCACCGTCGCGTTGGGCATGATGAACCCCGTGCTGAACATCATCAGCGCCAGAAGGCCCACCACCATCCACAACGACGCCGCCCCCACCAGCGCCAGAACCAGCAGACCCGACACCGCACCCAGACCCACGACCAGGCCCAACCCCAGACGCCGCAACGTCTCCATCCGACCCACCAGGAAACCGTTCACCTGCGTCCCCGCCAACATCCCCAGCGAGTTCACCGCGAACAGCCACGCATACGTCTGGGCCGACACCCCCAGCTCCTGCTGCGCCACGAACGAGAACGCCGACACGTACGTGAACAGCATCCCGAAACCCAGCCCCAGCGTCAGCACCGGACCCACGAACCGCGGCTGGCGCACCAACCCGGCCACCGTCCCCGCCAGCACCCGCGGACCCTGCGCACGGCGCTCCCCCACCGGCAGCGACTCCGGCAACCACACCAGCACCAGCACGAAACTCACCGCCGACATCGCGGCCAGCACCCAGAAACTCAACTGCCACGGACCCACCAGCAGCAACTGCGCACCCGCCAACGGCGCCAACAGCGGAGCCAGCATCATCACCAGCGCCAGCCGCGAGAAGAACCGCACCGCGTCATCGCCCTTGAAAAGGTCCCGCACCACCGCACGCGAGACCACCGCACCCGCCGCACCGGCCACACCCTGCACGAACCGCAGCACCACGAACACCGTCACATCCGGCACGAACACGCACAGCACCGAAGTCACCGTGAACACCGCACCGCCCACCAGCAGCGGCCCCCGCCGCCCCCAGGCATCACTCATCGGACCGATCACCAGCTGGCCCACCGCCAACCCCAGCATGATCGAGGTCAACGTCAGCTGGATCTGCGCCTCGGACGCCCCCAGCTCCCCGGCGATCTGCGGGAACGCCGGCAGGTACATGTCCGTGGCCAGCGGGCCGACCGCGGCCAGCACACCCAGCACCAGCACCAGCAACACCACCGACCGCCGGGGGCGCACGACCCGGGGCGCACCCGGGTCCGCCACCGGTCCGACGGCCACCTCGGGGGAGTTCGGGGACTGCACAGGCCACTCCAAAGAATCTCGACGCCGGTCGAGGAAAAGTACGGACAGGAGAAAGGGCCCCGGTGCGTGGGAGCGCACCCAGAAGAAGGGGGCCACTCCATCCCAACACCGGGACCCTCGGAAAGTCTCCTCGTTTATCCCAGAACAGCCTGTGACATCCGTTACTGCACGACCCGCTACCTTACGAGCCGGTCCAGCAACCGCTCCACCTCGGCCCCCGGATCCTCCGTCAACCCCCCGTGGATCGGCCCCGGCTGCACGATCGTGCTCCGCGGAGCCGTCAACCACCGGAACCGCTGCCCCGGCCGCTCCCGGCCCGCCGCACCCGCCACCGCACCGCCCCGGCACAGAGCCTCCACCGCCGCCAGGGCACGCCGCACCCCGGCCACGTCCACCCCCGGATCCAACGCCAGCAACCGGGCCTGGTCCACCTCCGCACGGGCCGCCAGGAACGCCCGCTCCTGGCAGTACACGATCACCCCCGCGTTCACACACTCACCGCGCTCCACCCGGGGCACCACCCGCAACAGCGCGTACTCGAACACCGCACGGTCCCGCTCCTCGCCCACCCGGCCCGTCGTCACCGCGTCGCTGTACCTGCGCACACTCACCGCCCCACCTCCGGCAGCCACGAACGGTCCGCCACCCGCGCCGCCAGGTGCCGCACGTACGCCTCACGCACCGCCCCGGACGAAGCGAACCCCGCCTCGCCCTCCAACCACACATCGGGCACCAGCCCCACCACGTCCCGCAACAGCTCCTCCGTCACCAGCGGCGCCAGCACCGCGTCGGCGGCCGCCAGATCCGGAGCCGACGCCGCCAGCACGTGGTCGGAGGCGTCGTAGGCGCGGCCGACGAACCGGTCGGCGCCCGCCCACGCGTGGTGGAAGATCAGCGTGGCCCCGTGGTCGATCAGGTACGGCTCCCCGTGCCAGACCACCATGTTCGGGTTGCGCCAGGAGCGGTCCACATTGCCGGTCAGCGCGTCGAACCACAGCACCCGCCCGGCCAGACCCGGATCCACCTCGAAAGCGAGCGGGTCGAACCCCAGCGCCCCCGGCAGGAAGTCCATCCCCAGGTTGAGGCCGCCGCTGGCCTTGAGCAGCTCCTGCACCTCCTGGTCGGGCTCGCCCCGCGCGATCACCGCGTCGAACTCCACCAGGGCCAGCTCCGGGACCGGCAGCCCCAGCGCACGTCCCAGCTCACCGGTGATGACCTCCGCCACCAGGGTCTTGCGCCCCTGGCCCGCCCCGATGAACTTCACGACGTACATGCCGAGGTCGTCGGCCTCCACCAACCCGGGCAGCGAACCGCCCTCGCGCAGCGGTAGGACGTACCGCGTGCCTGTCACTTCTTTCAGCGCCTTCACCACGGCGACCAGCCTAGGACCTCCCCGGCCCCACCCCTTCACCGGTAGCGCCTCCACCGGTCCCGCTACGGGCCTCTCAGCCCCTTCCCGGCGGCACGACCGTCGGCGCGACACGCCGACGATGCACTGCCCCGGGATTTCAGGGGGAGTGTGCGGCGTAGCCGCACTCCTTCTTTTTCTTTTGGATGTGTTCAAACAGAAATCACGCCGCCTTTACGACGTAGATTTCTATGGGGGAGAACGACCGCCCGGCCGCGGAACGCGGCAGGGCGGCACGAGTCACAGGTTCTCCGCGGGATCCTCACTCCAGCCCTCCTCGCCCTCCCCCGGCGTGGGCACCACCGGCGTCGAGGGGCTCCCCTGCCCCTCCTCGCCCTCGGAGGGAACATCCTCCCCGGGCTCCCCCGAAGGCCCCTCCTCCGGCACCGGCTGCCCCGGAGCGGGCATCTCCGGCGGGGGGAACTGCAGCATGAACCAGTACAGCAAGGCCACCAGGGCCAGGATCAGCAGCAGGACCGCGCCCAGCCCGCCGATCAGCCACCAGTTGCCCCTCCCCTCCTCCACCGCGCTGTCGCGGCGCCCCGCCCACGGCGCCCACGGCACGGCGGGCCCCGACCTGGGACCCGCCCAGTGCGGCATCACCACCGGCCCCCGGGCGGCGATCCGCCCCGGCCGGCCGGCCCGCTCCAGGAACCGACCGGCCCCCTCCCCGCCGCCGGCGACCGCCACCCAGAGCACCGAACGGCCCTGGGTGCGCGCCGCCAGCACACCGCCGTCGGCCCGCACCGCCTCGGCGAACCGCTCCCGCGCCTGCGGGTCGGCCACCGCGCCCGGGTTCAGCACCGCCACCTCCACCGGCGCACCCTCGCGGTCGCACCCCGCGTACACCACACCCAGTGCGGACTCCCCCGCCCGCCCCTGGAGCCGGAAAGCACCCAGCTGCCGCGGATCGCCCGCCTGCAGACCCATCACGGGAGCCGTCACACCCCCCACCCCCTCATCTACCGCGTCCCCTCCGCCCCCCGGGCGCGTTGTACACCGGACCGATGCCCCCGGAGCGGGTAGTCTCGCCCACAGGTGAGTGATCCACAACCTATCCGGCGCCCCGGCGGGGCGCCGTGCCCGGAAGGCGGAACATGGCACAGACCTCACCCGGCAACGGCGCACCCCCCTCGGGCTCCGAGGGCGCCCCGGGCGAGCCCACCCGGCTGCTGCGCGCGGCGCTGCACGAGGTGTCCACGGTCATCGTCGGCCAGGAGCGCATGGTGGAGCGCTCCCTCATCGCCCTGGTCGCCAAGGGCCACTGCCTCATCGAGGGAGTGCCCGGCATCGCCAAGACCCTGGCGGTGTCCACCCTGGCCAAGGTCACCGGCGGCTCCTTCGCCCGCATCCAGTTCACCCCCGACCTGGTCCCCTCCGACATCGTCGGCACCCGCATCTACCACCCCTCCACCGAGAAGTTCGACGTGGAACTGGGCCCGGTCTTCGCCAACTTCGTCCTGGCGGACGAGATCAACCGCGCCCCCGCCAAGGTGCAGTCGGCCCTGCTGGAGGTCATGGCCGAACGACAGGTCTCCCTGGGCGGCACCACCCACCCCCTCCCCTCCCCGTTCATCGTCATCGCCACACAGAACCCCGTGGAGTCCGAGGGCGTCTACCCCCTGCCCGAGGCCCAGCGCGACCGGTTCCTGATGAAGATCGACGTCGGCCACCCCCGCGCCCACGAGGAGATGGAGATCCTGCGCCGGATGTCCACCACCCCGCCCACCGCCCACCAGGTCCTGGACCCGGTCACCCTGGGCGAACTCCAGGCCGACGCCGAACGCGTCCACGTCCACCAGCTCATCGCCGACTACGTCGTGCGCCTGGTCATGGCCACCCGCGAACCCGAGGCCCACCAGATGCCCGACCTGCGCGGCGTCCTGGAGGTCGGCGCCAGCCCCCGCGCCACCCTGGGCCTGGTGGCCGCCGCCCGCGCCCTGGCACTGCTGCGCGGACGCGACTACGTCCTGCCCGACGACGTACGGGTCCTGGCCCGCGACGTGATCGCCCACCGCCTGGTCCTCACCTTCGACGCCCTGGCCGACGGGGTCACCGCGCTGCAGGTGGTCGACCGCATCCTGGCGGCGGTACCCGCCCCCAGGGTCATCTGGGACGAACCCCCCAGCGGGGAGACCGCCTCCTTCGTCGCCCGCAAGTGAGGCACCGTGACCTCCCTGGGAACCGACCCCCGGCTGCGCTCGGCCCTGCGCCGCCTGGACCTGCGCATCGTGCACCGCCTGGAAGGCCTGCTGCACGGTGAGCACCTGGGCCTGCGCCTGGGGCCGGGCTCCGAGGCCGCCGAGGCCCGCCTCTACCAGCCGGGCGAGGACGACGTGCGCCGTATGGACTGGGCGGTGACCGCCCGTACCGACACCCCGCACGTACGCGACCTGGTCGCCGACCGGGAACTGGAGAGCTGGACCCTGCTGGACCTGTCGGCGAGCATGGACTTCGGCACCGAACGGCACCTCAAACGCGAGGTGGCGGTGGGCGCCATGGTCGCCGTTACCCTGCTGACCCAGCGCGTCGCCGACCGGTTCGGGGCGCACTTCCTGCACCGGGGCGTCATCCGCCGCTGGCCCGCCCGCTCGGGCAACGAGGCCCTGCTGTCGCTGCTGGCGACGGTGTCGGCGGCCCCCACCGGGGACGGACCCGGCGGCGGGGCGGGGCTGGCCGAAGCGATCGAGGACCTGGCGCGGACCCGGCGCCGCCGCGGCCTGCGCGTGGTGGTCTCCGACTTCCTGGGCACCCCCGCCTTCGGCGGTCAGGTGCCCTGGGAGCGGCCCATGTCGCGGCTGGCCTCCCGCCACCAGGTCCTGGTCGTGGAGGTCGTCGACCCCCGTGAGCTGGACCTGCCCGAGGTGGGGGACGTCACCCTGCGCGACCCGGTCACCGGCCGGGTGCGCGACGTGCGCCTGACCCGCCCTGTGCGCGAACGCTACCGCGAGGCGGCCCGCGCCCAGCGCGAGGAGGTCCGCCGGGCCCTGCGCCGCTGCGGGGTGCACCACCTGGTGCTGCGGACCGACCGTGATTGGGTACTGGACATTGCACGGTTCGTGATCCACCAGAGGCGGACCGCGCACCGACTGTCCCGGCACACGCCGGGGACGACGCGATGAGGGCGGGCCGGGCCCACAGAAGGGGGATTGGTCGATGACCTTCCTGGAACCCGAGCGGCTGTGGTGGCTGCTGCTGCTCGTCCCGCTGGTGGCGGCCTACGTGTTCGCCCAGGCCCAGCGGCGCGAGTACACGGTGCGGTTCACCAACCTGTCCCTGCTGGACCAGGTCGTACCCCACCGGCCCGACGTGCGCAGGCACGTGCCCGCGGTGCTGTTCACCGCGGCGCTGGGGGTGCTGCTCACCTCGATGGCGCTCCCGGCGATGCCGGTGGAGCAGCCCCGCGAGCGGGCCACGATCATGGTGGTGGTGGACGTGTCCCTGTCGATGGCGGCCACCGACATCGAACCGGACCGGATGCGGGCGGCCAAGGAGTCGGCGCAGGGGTTCGTGGAGACGCTCCCGGACCGGTTCAACGTGGGCCTGGTGGCGTTCTCGGCGCAGGCCACGGTGGTGTCCTCCCCCACCCAGGACCACCAGGCGGTGGTGGGGTCGATCGAGAACCTCCAGATGGGACCGGGAACGGCCATCGGCGAGGGGGTGTTCGCGGCCCTGGAGTCCATCCGCGGGTTCGACGAGGACGCCCAGCAGGACCCGCCGCCGTCGGCGATCGTGCTGCTCTCGGACGGGGAGAACACCAGCGGGCGGGAGATCGACCAGGCCTCGGCCGCGGCCCGGGACGCGGGCGTGCCGGTGTCCACGATCGCCTTCGGCACCGGGGCGGCGATGATCGACATCGACGGCTACCAGGTGCCGGCCGACATCGACAAGGAGGCGCTGCAGGAGCTGGCGCAGGTGACCGAGGGGCACTTCTACGAGGCCGAGAGCGGCAACGAGCTGGACGACGTCTACGAGGACATCGGCTCCTCGCTGGGCACCGAGACCGTGCACGAGGAGATCGTCACACGGTTCGTGCTGGTGGCCATCGTGCTGGCGCTGGCCACCGCGGTGACGTCGCTGCTGTGGTTCCAGCGCCTGCCCTGAGGGCGTCCCGCGGCCCCGCGACGTGCGGCGATGAACCCCCCGGACCGTTGCATGTGATCCTGCACACATCCGATTCGGAGGGGTTTACCCCTTTTCCGTCACCTGTACGGGTTAGCGTGGGCATGTTTTGTCATGCCCACCCAGTTGAGGAACGATGCCGAACATACCCGCTGCCCCGGCCGCCATCTGCTTCGATCTGGACGACACCCTGATCGACGACACCGCCGCGTCCTCCGCCGGACTGCGAGCCCTCATGGAGCGGATCGGACACCCGGACTTCGGCGCCGCCCGGACCCTGTGGGACGTCCAGACCGAGATCTCCTTCGGCGCCTACCTGCGCGGCGACATGTCCCTGGAGGACCAGCGCCGCGAACGCATCCGCGCCCTGGCCGTCCAGGCCGGGCACGCCGGCATCGCCGACCAGCACTGCGACGAGCTCTACCGCCTCTACCTCGACGTGCACCGCTCCGCCTGGCAGGTCTTCCCCGACACCGTCCCCGCCCTGAACGCCCTCGCCTCCGCCGGATACCGCCTGGCCGTCCTCACCAACGGCATCGAGGCCCTCCAGCACGCCAAGCTCCAGGCCCTGGAACTCACCCCCTACTTCCACACCGTCGTGTGCGCCGACACCGCCGGCGCCGGCAAGCCCGACCCGCGCATCTTCCACCTCACCGCCCAGCGCCTGGGCATCGACCCCGCCGCCTGCTGGCACGTCGGCGACCAGATCCACTCCGACGGCGTGGGCGCCGTCGCCTCCCGCATGCGCCCCATCATGATCGACCGCCACCACGGCCGCCGCTACGAGGGCGTCACCACCGTCCACACCCTCGACGAGCTGCTGCGCCTGGTCGGTCTGCCCTCGGCGACCGCGGGCTCGCTGTGAACCCCGCCCTGCCCCGCCGGGTCACCGTGCACCTGCTCTTCCGCACTCCCGCCGGACCCCGCCTGCTGGGCGCCCGCGTCCTGTACGGCCAGGACCCCGCGACCCTGGCCCGCACCCTGGGCGGCCTGCCCCCCGACGCCCCCCTCCGGGCCCTGGACGTGATCACCGAGGTCGCCTCCACCCCGGGCCGCAACCCCACCCCCCTGCACGTGGACCGCGTGGTGTTCGCCACCCCCGACGCCGCCGCCCACTGGCCCGCGATCCTGCCGCCCCAGGGACTCGAACCCGGCCTGGCCGAACTCCTGCCCGAGGAGCCCGAACCGGAGGGCCCCCTGCCCCGGCTGCGCCGCATGGCCTCCTACGGCGTCGTCACCGACCCCGCCGGACGCATCATGCTCAGCCTCATCGCCGACGGCTTCCCCGGCGCCGGCACCTGGCACCTGCCCGGCGGCGGCGTCGACGCCGGCGAGGACGTGCGCTCCGCCCTGCGCCGCGAGGTCCTGGAGGAGACCGGCCAGCACGGCGTCGTGGGCCGCCTCATCACCGTCTCCAGCCACCACCGCACCCCGCCCAACGCCGGCGAGGTGTACGCGGTGTGGGTCTTCTCCCACGTCCACGTCGCGCACCCCGCGCCCGCCCGCGTCCTGGAGAAGGGCGGATCCACCGCCGACTGCGCCTGGTTCACCCCGGAGCAGCTCGCCGGCCTGCGCCTGTCCACCACCACCCGCCGCGGCCTGGAGTTCCTCATCCGCGGCTGAACCCCGCCGGCCGCCTACCCGCCCGCGCGGGCGGCCAGGCGGTCGCGCACCCACCACAGGGCCGCGCCCGCCGCCAGCACCCCCGCACCCGCCGCGACCACCCCCAGCGGCAGGCTGCACGCCAACACCACGCACCCCACCAACCCGCCCAGGGGCACCGGCAGCGGCGGCCGCGGCTCATCAGGCCCCAACCGCAGCGCCGAGGCGTTGGCGATCGCGTAGTACACCAGCACCCCGAACGCGGAGAAGGAGATCGCCCCGGCCAGGTCGGTGGACAGCACCACGCCCACCACCACCGCGCCGACCACCGCCTCGGCGTACACCGGCACCCCCCGCCGCCCCGCACGGCGCGCCAGCACCCCGGGCAGGTGCCCGTCCGCGGCCATCGCCGCACCCGTACGGGTCACCTCCACCAGAAGCGTCACCAGCGCCCCCAGGCAGGCCAGGGCCGCACCCGCGGCCACCACCGGCACCGCCCACTCCAGCCCCGCCACCCGCACCACGTCCGCCAACGGCGCAGAGGAACCGATCAACCGCTCCCGCCCCAGCACGATCAGCGTCCCGGTCCCCACCACCAGGTAGATCCCCAGCACCCCGCCCAGCGACAGGGCGATGGCCCGCGCGATCGTGGTCTGCGGATCGCGGACCCGCCCGCCCAGCGTCGCCACCCGCGCGTACCCCGCGAACGCGAAGAAGATCATCCCCGCCGCCCCCAGCACGCCGAACGAGCCCGGCCACGGCCCCAGCCCGTCGACCTGGGCCAGAGCGGCCAGGCGCCCGCTCGCCGGCATCGCGGCCACCACGCCGGCCAGCACCGCCAGCACCGCCACCAGCAGCACCTTCACCACCAGCGTCGAGCGCCGCACCCGCAGGTGCCCCACCGCGCCCATCACCACGACCGCGGCCACCGCCGCCGGCCGCTCCCACCCCGGCAGCACGTAGGCGCCGAACGTGAGCGCCACCGCCGCACACGACGCCAGCTTGCCCACCACGAACGACCACCCGGCCAGGTACCCCCACAGCTCGCCCAGCCGCTCACGCCCGTACACATAGGCGCCGCCCGACTCAGGATGGCGGGCCGCCAGACGAGCACACGACACCGCGTTGCAGTAGGCCACCAGCCCGGCGATCAGGATCGCCACGGGCAGCCACGCCCCGGCCCCCCGGGCCGCCGGCGCGAACACCGAGAACACCCCGGCTCCCAGCATCGCGCCCGCGCCGATGGCGACCGCGTCGACGGTGCCGAGCGCCCGTGAGGGGCCGGCCTGCGGTGATGAGGTGGTCAACAGGGCGTCTCCTTGCCTGATGGACGTCGATGGCGGGCGCCGGGCCCGAAGTCTCCTTCCCGGTCGACGCTTCGAGTCTGCCCGATGCCGGTGACCGGACAGTGCGTTCCCGGCATGACGGCGGTGGCCACTTTCGGTCCGCGGGGCACCGCCCCCGTGCCGCGGACACGAGGAGGCCCCCGGCCCTCACAGGGACCGGGGGCCGACCCGCCCGCCGCCGGGGCGGCACCCCTCCTCAGGTGGGCCGCCACGGCGTACCGGTGTTGTCGTTGATGTCCTCGGCCGCGACCTGCCGCAGCTGACGCGACAGGTCCGACAGCGCCCGCGAGACCGCCAGCTCCTCACCGATCTCGGGAACGTCCAGGTCCATCGGGTGCTTGCGCGCCATCCCGTGGCCGCGCAGCGCCGTACCGTCGTCGGCGACCATCCCCACCTCCGCCCACGTACGGGCGGCGTCGCCCTCGTTCTCCTCCGAGATCACCACGTCGACGTTCCAGCGCTTGGTCGTGTGCATCTGCTCCCCCTCCGTGCCGGCCCCGGCCCCCGCACCGGGCGCCTGCTCGATGTGCGCGTCCGGCCCCGGGTAGACCAGGGCGTCGTGCCCCTGCCCGGCGTCGGACCAGTGCACCTGGTACGGGGGCTGCCCTCCGCTGCCCCGCACCCCGGTGACGACCCCGGTCCGGCGGTGCGCGTCCGCGCGCTGACTCTCGATGACCAGACGGTCTCCTACATGTGCTCGCATGGGCTCCCCCGACCAACCTCGGATACCTCCATCTTCGGCACCCCCGGCCGGGTCGTACCGGGGCTTGGCCCGTCGTTTCCCGCAGCATGCGAGGTTTTTGCCGGGCACCGCGCACGCGCCGGTGCTGGTAGCGTCACGGCGTGGCCCAGCACTACTTCGACTCCGACCCGGACGCCGCCAGCCGTCCCTCCACCGCGGACCTGGTCCTGCCCGACCTGCACCTGCGGCTGCACACCGACCGCGGGGTGTTCTCCCCCGACAAGGTCGACCTGGGCACCCGCGTCCTGCTGGAGTCGGTCCCGGCCCCGCCCGCCCGGGGGCGGCTGCTGGACGTGGGCTGCGGCTACGGGCCGATCGCGCTGACCCTGGCCTCCCGGGCCCCCGGCGCCCAGGTGCTGGGGGTGGACGTCAACTCCCGCGCGGTGGGCCTGGCCCGCCGCAACGCCGCCGAGCACGGCCTGGGCAACGCCCGGTTCGCGGCCGTCACCCCCGGGGGGGAGCCCGCCGAGGACGACGCCCCCGACCTGTCCGGCCCCTTCGACGCGATCTGGTCCAACCCGCCCATCCGGATCGGCAAGGACGCCCTGCACACCCTGCTGCGCGTGTGGCTGGGACGGCTCTCGGAGCAGGGCACCGCCCACCTGGTGGTCCAGCGCCACCTGGGCGCCGACTCCCTCCACACGTGGCTGCGGGCCCAGGGGTTCCCCACCGAGCGCGTCGCATCCCGGGCGGGCTTCCGGGTCCTGGCCGTGCGCCGCGCCGACACGCGGTCCTGACCGCCGCCGACCGCCGTCCCGGGTGCGACACGCCCCGCGGCACCGGGGCGCGCGCACGCCCGCAGAGCACCTTGTGCCCCGTTGTGTCCACTCACACGTGCGTCCGCGGATCCCGCCCGGTAACCTGGTGCGCACACCCGGTCCCGGGTGTTCATCCACGCACATCCCGCCGAGGAACACACCGCAGTTGAGCACGCAGTTGCGCCCCACCGACGTCAAACGCCTGAACCGCCAGTGGCGCAGGAGCACCCAGGGGCGCCTGGCCCTGATCGTCGAGTCGGTCACCCAGCCCTACAACCTGGGCTCGATCCTGCGCACCTGCGCCACCCTGGGCGTCGACCGCCTCTGGCTGGCCGGCAACAGCGCCGACCCGCTGGACCCCAAGGTCGGCAAGACCTCCCTGGGCACCGCCGCCAAGGTCGACCACGTCCGGGCCGGATCCACCGCCGAGGCCCTGGCCGCCGCCCGCGCCGACGGCTACAAGGTCCTCGCCCTGGAACTGGCCTCGGGCGCCGTGCCGCTGCACGCCGCCCCGCTGGACGGCGACGTGTGCCTGGCCGTGGGCGCCGAGGACCACGGCTGCTCCCCCGCCCTGCTGGCGGGCGCGGACGCCCTCACCTACATCCCGCAGATCGGGCGGGTGGGATCGCTGAACGTGGCCGTGGCCACCGCGATCGCGCTCGCCGAGGCCCGTCGTCGCGAATGGGCCTCGCTCGGTGGTGAGGCCGACGCTCCGATCGGGAACTGAGGGGGCACGGGAACTTCTTCCCGCCCTCCTTCGTCCTTGATCGCGTAGCAGGCTTCACACCTGCCACAGCCGTACCACACGGCATTCATCCTGAGCGCAGCAGCGCAGAGAGAGGAAAAGTGGACCCGTCCCGAAGTACCGGCAGCATCCCCACGGGATGCTGCGCACCCGAAACCGACGAGCCTCCTTCTTCCGGGGGCACGCACCCTCGTAGAGCCGTTCCCGGTCGCGCCGGGAACACCACCCAGGCGGTGCGTGCCCGATGATGAGCACCGTTCTCAGTATCGGCCTGGGGATCCTGGTGGTCTTCCTGATCACCGTGGCGACGGGATACTTCGTCGCCCAGGAATTCGGCTACATGGCCGTGGACCGCTCCCGTCTGCGGGCGCGGGCCTCGGCGGGTGACGCCGGCGCCAAGCGGGCGCTGGCCATCACCAACCGCACCTCGTTCATGCTCTCCGGTGCCCAGCTGGGCATCACGGTCACCGCACTGCTCGTCGGCTACGTCGCCGAGCCGCTGATCGGTGAGGGCGTCGGCGAACTCCTCGGCGGCGTCGGGGTGCCCACGGGCATCGGCGTCGCCCTCGGCACCGTGCTGGCCCTGCTGTTCTCGACCGTCGTCCAGATGGTCTTCGGCGAGCTCTTCCCCAAGAACCTGGCCATCGCCCGGCCCGAGCCGGTGGCGCGCGCCCTGGCACTGTCCACGGGGATCTACCTCAGGATCTTCGGCCCGGTCATCTGGCTGTTCGACCAGGCGGCGATCCTGCTCCTGAAGCTGGTCCGGATCGAACCGGTGGAGGACGTCCAGCACGCGGCGACCCCGCGCGACCTGGAGAGCATCATCGCCGAGTCCAAGGAGAGCGGTGACCTGCCCGCGGAGCTGTCCACCCTGCTGGACCGCACCCTGGACTTCCACGAGAGCACCGCCGGGCACGCGATGATCCCGCGCCCGGAGGTGACCACGGTGGAGGAGGGCGACCCGGTCAGCCGGGTCGTGGAGCTCATGGCCTCCGACCACTCCCGCTTCCCGGTCCTGGGCGACGGCGTCGACGACATCGTGGGCGTCATCTGCCTGCGCGACGTACTGGCCCTGGGCGACCGCGACCTGGAGCACGTCAAGGTCAGCGAGATCGCCCGGCCCACCGTCATGGTCCCGGCGTCGCTGCCGCTGCCGGGCGTGCTCGACCAGCTGCGCGAGGCGAACGAGGAGTTCGCCTGCGTGGTGGACGAGTACGGCGGCCTGGCCGGTGTGATCACCACCGAGGACCTGGCCGAGGAGCTGGTCGGCGAGATCGCCGACGAGCACACACCGGACGAGGAGGCTCCGGCCCACCTGGACGCCGAGGGCTCCTACCTGGTCCCGGGCGGTCTGCACATCGACGAGGTCGAGCGGCTGATCGAGCACGACCTGCCCGAGGGCGACTACGAGACGCTGGGCGGCCTGGTCATCCACGAGCTGCACCGGCTGCCGGAGGTGGGCGACACCATCGTGCTGGCGCTGCCGCGTCCGGTCAGCGCCCAGGACGAGGACCCCGACATGGTGCTGTCCCTGCGGGTGTCCTCCGTCCAGCGGCACGTGCCGCACACGGTGGAGGTCCGTCTGCAGGAGGCCGGCTCCGACCAGGCCGCGGAGGTGCGCGCATGAGCGACATGAACATCTGGGTGGCGCTCGCGCTGACCGCCGTCATCATCGCGTTGAGCGCGTTCTTCGTCGCGATCGAGTTCGCGCTGGTCGCGGCCCGCCGCTACCGGTTGGAGGAGGCCGCCAAGTCCAGCGCCTCGGCACGGGCCGCCGTCAAGAGCGCCCGGGACCTGTCGCTGCTGCTGGCCGGGTCCCAGCTGGGGATCACGCTGTGCGCGCTGGCGCTGGGCGCGATCTCCAAGCCCGCTGTGCACCACCTGCTGGAGCCGCTGTTCGGCGGCCTGCCCGGCGCGGTGGGGTACGCGGTGTCGTTCGTCCTCTCCCTGATCGTGGTGACGTTCCTGCACCTGGTCGTGGGCGAGATGGCCCCCAAGTCGTGGGCGATCTCCCACCCGGAGAAGTCGGCGATCATGCTGGCGATCCCGATGCGGGCGTTCATGTGGTTCACCCGCCCGCTGCTGCTGGCCCTGAACGGGATGGCCAACTGGTGCCTGCACCGGTTCGGGGTCGAGGCCGTGGACGAGATGCACTCGGGCCACAACCCCGAGGACGTCCGGGAACTGGTGGAGCACTCGGCCAAGGCCGGTGCGCTGGACCCCGAGCGCCGCGACCAGCTGGCCACGGCGCTGGAGGTCAACTCCCGTCCGCTGAGCGAGATCGTCACCCCCAGCGGGGAGATCGCCTCGGTGGGGCCCGACGACGGTGTGGAGGAGATCAAGCGGGTCTCGCGCGATTCCTCGCACCTGCGTCTGGTGGTCATGGACGGAGGGGTCCCGGTGGGCGTGCTGCACGTGCGCGAGGCGCTGACGAGCCCGGCGGGGACGACCGCCGCGGACCTGATGCGCCCGGTACTGACGCTGTCCGCGGACACACCGATGTACGCTGCGATGAGCATCATGCGCGAGAGCCGCAGCCACCTGTCCCTGGTGGAGGAGGACGGCGAGACCATCGGTCTGGTCACCCTCCAGGACATCCTGGACCGGCTGCTGCTGCTGGACACCGCCGCCTGAGGGTGAGGTGAGGGGGCCCGGGGTCGTAGGACCCCGGGCCCCCTCCGCGTCCCACGGGCGCCTGAGGCGGACACGTCGGGCCTGCGGGGCCGAACGCGCGAAGGGGGCGCCCCACCGGGACGCCCCCTCACCGCGGTGCGGCCTCAGACGGCCTTGGCCGACAGCTTCACCTCGATGTTGCCGCGGGTCGCGCGGGAGTACGGGCACATCTGGTGGGCGGCCTCGACCAGCTCCTCGGCCTTGGCCTGGTCCACACCCGGGATGGTCACGTCCAGCTCCACCTCCAGGTCCAGACCCTCCTCGGACTTGCCCAGGCTGACGTGGGCCTCGATGGAGGACCCGTCCACGCTCGTCTTGTCCTTGCGGGCCACGGCCTTCAGGGCGCCGTGGAAGCACGCCGCGTAGCCGACCGCGAAGAGCTGCTCGGGGTTGGTGCCGGGGCCGTCGTCGCCGCCCATGCCCTTGGGCACGGACAGGTCGACGTCCAGGCGGCCGTCGGCGGTCGTGCCGTGACCCTTGCGGCCCTCGCCGGTGACGGTGGCCTGGGCGGTGTACATGACCTCGTATGCCATGGATTCCTCTCCTTCGGGCTCCCCGCGGAGCCCGTCTCGGTGTGTGTCGTCCCCGGGCGCCGGTCCTACCCCCGCGTGCCGCAGGCGCGGCGGGCCGCCGCGCGCTCCACGGAGCGGGTGACCCCGTTCAGCACGCCGATCAGCTCGCGCACCCCCTCGGTGGGCACCTCGGCGGCGCAGACCAGCTGCTCGGGGATGTCCAGGGCCTGCTCCCGCAGGGCGCGGCCGCGGCCGGTCAGGCCGATCTCGACGACGCGCTCGTCCGCGGCGCTGCGGGTGCGGGTGATCATCCCCGCCCCCTCCAGCCGGCGCAGCAGCGGCGACAGGGTGCCCGAGTCCAGGTGCAGGACCCGGCTGAGCCCCTTGACGCTGAGGGTTCCGTGCTCCCACAGCGCGAGCATGACCAGGTACTGGGGGTAGGTCAGGCCCAGGCCGCCCAGCAGCTCCCGGTAGAGCCCGGTCAGGGCGCGGGAGGCGGCGTACAGGGAGAAGCACAGCTGGTTGTCCAGGGCGAGCGGATCGTCCTCGGTCTCGGCCACGGTCTCCCCCTCCGTCCTGTCCCCGGGTGCGCTCACACCGTAACAGCCTTCGATTGCCCACAACAAGATTGCGTGCAAACTTTTTTGCGGGCGTGGGGCACCCCGGGCGGGGCGGGCCCGCCGGGCCCGCCCCGCACCGCCTCACAGGAAGCGGACCCCCTGCGCCAGCGGCAGCTCACCGCCGAAGTTCACCGTGTTGGTCGCCCGCCGCATGTACGCCTTCCACGAATCCGACCCCGACTCACGGCCCCCGCCGGTGTCCTTCTCCCCACCGAACGCCCCGCCGATCTCCGCGCCCGACGTACCGATGTTCACGTTCACGATCCCGCAGTCCGACCCCGCCGACGACAGGAACCGCTCCGCCTCCTGCTGGTCCCGCGTGAAGATCGCCGACGACAGCCCCTGCGGGACCCCGTTGTGCAGCTCCACCGCCTCCTCCAGCGTCCGATACGTCAGCACGTACAGGATCGGGGCGAACGTCTCCTCCCGCACCACCTCCGTCTGCCCCGGCATCCGCACCACCGCCGGGTCCACGTAGTAGGCGTCCTTGGCGTCCTCCTCCAACCGCCGCGAGCCGCCCACCAGCACCCGGCCCCCGTCGGCCTCCGCCCGCGCCAGCGCGTCGCGCATCGCCGCATACCCCCGCTCACCGATGAGCGGGCCCACCAGCGTCCCCTCCTCGGACGGGTCCCCGACGCGGTCCTGCAGCTGCCGGTAGGCGGCCGCGATCCTCTCCGCGACCTCCTCCACCACGTCCTCGTGCACGATCAGGCGGCGCAGCGACGTGCACCGCTGCCCCGCCGTGCCCGCCGCCGCGAACACGCTCCCCCGCACCACCAGGTCCAGGTCCGCCGAGGGCGCCACCACGGCCGCGTTGTTGCCGCCCAGCTCCAGCAGGTACCGGCCCATCCGCGCGGCCACCCGCGGCGCCACCGCACGGCCCATGGCCGTCGACCCCGTCGCCGACACGAGCGCCACCCGCGCGTCGTCCACCAGCGCCTCGCCCACCGCACGGTCGCCCAGCACCACCCGGTGCACGTCCTCCGGCGCCCCGCACTCGCGCACCGCCCGCATCAGCAGCGCATGGCACGCCAGCGCCGTCAGCGGCGTCAGCTCCGAGGGCTTCCACACCACCGTGTCACCGCACACCAGCGCGATGCACGTGTTCCACGACCAGACCGCCACCGGGAAGTTGAACGCCGTGATCACCCCCACCACGCCCAGCGGGTGCCAGGTCTCCATCAACCGGTGCCCGGGCCGCTCCGAAGGCATCGTCCGCCCGTACAGCTGCCGCGACAGCCCCACCGCGAACTCGCACACATCGATCATCTCCTGCACCTCGCCCAGTGCCTCGGAGCGGATCTTGCCCGCCTCGATCGTCACCAGCTCGGCCAGGTCGCCCTTGTGCTCGCGCAGCAGCTCGCCCAGACGGCGCACCAGCGCCCCCCGCACCGGCGCCGGGGTGTCCCGCCACGCCGGGAACGCCGCGTGCGCGGCCCCCACCGCCCGCTCCGCGGAGGCAGCCGTGTCCGACTCCACCGGGAACAGCACGCCTCCGGTCACCGGGGTCCGAGCCGTCCCGGCCGCGCCGACCGGCTCGCGCAGCCGGTCGACACCGCACCGGGCCAGAGCCTCCCTGGCGCGCTCGGCGAGGTACTCGGTGTCGGGCAGAGCAGAAGTGTGCATGTGCGACTCTCTTCGTCGAGAGGGGGCAGGACACTCAACACCCTGCCAAGTCCGGGCCCGCCGGTCCAGCCCCACCGTCCAGGTTTCACGCCGCACCCGCTCCCCCTCCCCCGGCCCGCCCCCGCCCGACGTTAGACTCGAGCGCCCGTCCCCCCGGCGGCCCCATCGGCCGCCTCCCCTACAGACAGCGATCCCGTGCACCACGACACCACCCCCGAAGAGGACCGCGCCCGCCTCGACGTCCCCCGCCGGATCCTCGAACGCTCCGGGTTCGGAGCCGCCGTACCCCTCTTCACCGCCGACCTCAACGACGCCGCCGACCCCGAGGCGGCCCGCCAGGCCGTCACCGCCCACGCCTCGCGGCTGTGGACCGAGGCCGCCCGCACCGACGTCGGAACCGTCGACGACCGCCCCCTGTACTGGGCCCGCCTGCTGCTCGCCGCCCGCCTGCGCACCTGGCGCCCCCCCTTCGACCTCACCGACCGGGACCGCACCGCGCTCCTGCACCTGCTGGAGACCGCCTCCCGCGGCATCACCGAGCTGCACTTCCCCCCCGGAGAACACCTCCTGCGCATCGCCGTCACCGGCTTCGACCCCTTCCACCTGGATCGGGACCCCGCCTGCGCCAACCCCTCCGGCGCCGCCGCCCTGGACCTGAACGGGTGGACCTTCCCCGTGGCGGGACGCACAGCCGTCGTCCGCACCGCCGTCTTCCCCGTCCGCTGGGCCGACTTCGACGCCGGACTCGTGGAACAGGCCCTGGGCCGCGTCCACGGCCAGGCCGACGCCGTCCTCACCCTCAGCCGCGGCCGCCCCGACCGGTTCGACCTGGAGGTGTGGAACGGGGTCTGGCGCGGCGGCGGCACCGACAACCTGGGGGTGGCCCGCACCGGCCGCGCCCTGCCCGAGGACGCCCCCGAATGGACCCGATCCACCCTGCCCCTGCAGGAGATCGCCGACAGCGTCGACGGACCGGTCGTGGTCAACACCGAGGTCACCGAGATCCCCGCGGGCGCCACCGAACCGGTCGTCCGGCCCGACGGGCCCACCCCGGGCTCGGCTGCCCGCAGCGGAGGAGGCGGCGACTACCTGTCCAACGAGATCGCCTACCGCAACACCCTGCTGCGCGACCGGGCCGGCTCCTCGGCCCCGGCGGGACACGTGCACCTGCCCCGCACCGGCTCCGTGGACGAGCACGCCCCCGTGCTGGCCCGGGTGCGCGAGATCGTCGCCGCGGTGGCCCGCACCCTGGCCTGAGCGGTCCCACGACGACGGGGGGCGCGCGGCCGGGCCGCGCGCCCCCCGTGGCGGGCCGAGCCCACCGGTACGGGTCAGTACCCGCTGCCCAGCGCCGTCAGGTACCAGGCGCCGTACATCACGATGTAGACGACCCCCACCACCAGGCCCACACCGAACATCACCCAGGAGATGATGGTGCACGTCTTGGCGGTCTTGGGGCTGCTGGTGGCCGTGGCCGCGCCGATGATGCCCAGAACCAGGCCGACGAGGGCGAACGCCCAGCAGAAGCACAGGCCCAGCGCGTTGGCGATGATCGCGCCGATGGCGGCGCCCATGCTGAAGGGCGGCTCCTGGGGGCCGCCGCCGTATCCGCCCGAGGGCGGCGGGTAGCCGCCCGGGCCCCCCGGCGGCGGATAACCGCCGGGACCGCCGGGGGGCGGAGGGTACCCACCGGGGCCACCGGGCGGGGGATAGCCGCCGGAGCCTCCCGGCGGCGGGGGGACGTATCCCCCGGTGCCGTCGTTGAACGGCTGTCCGGGGCCTGGACCGTAGCTCATGGATCCCTTTCGACTCGGGTGCGGGAGCGGGTACCACGTTAGAGGGTGGGACGCCCGTCTCCGGCCGCAGGTTCGAGCTTCCGCATTACCCAAAAAACATGACAGAAAGTATTCAATCGGGCGCGTTCCGATTCTGCTCTCCCCACCCTCCCCCGATATGGTCCCCTCGTGCCTGACAACTCAGTACGCCGAAAACTCGCCGTCACCGCCGCCCTGAGCCTGCTCCTGGTACCGGGCTGCCACGCCGCGGACCAGGCCCTGCCCTACGTCGAGGCGGTACGCATACCACTCGAAACATGGCCGTCAATGCAGGTCGGAACCCGTTCGGTGGCCACCGACACCGGCACCGTCGCGTACCGCTACCCCGTCCTGGGCCAGGACCACCCGCTCACCGCGGAGATCCACACCTCCATGGCGCAACGCCAGACCGCATTCCTGGAGGACCTGCCCGAAAGCGGCGCACCGGAACTCCAGCAGGACGCGACCGTACTGGCCGCCTCACCGCGCGTCATCGGCGTCCGCATCACCGAGACCACCAAGGCCGGCGTCAACGAGACCTTCCGCGCCCGCACCCTGTGGTACGACACCGACACCGAGGCCGTCCTGCCCTGGACCTCGCTCTTCCGCGACGAGGCCGCCATCGAGAGCGCCCACCTGGCCGTCGCCGAGGCCCTCGAGGACGGCTACGACATGCCGACCGAGCAGCTGCCCGGTCTGGTCGGCGAAGTCGCCATGCGCGCCGCCCGGCAGGAGGAGGGGTCCGAGGCCGCGGCGGCCGACCCCTCCCCCTCACCCGGGGAGGCCGGAACGCTGGACCTGTCCGACCCGGAACAGGCACTGCGCGCCGCCGAACTCTGGGAGGGGTCGCCCCTGGCCGACCTCGCCTTCAGCACCGCAGGCGGACTCGCGGTGCGCATGGAACCCGCGGACGTGCCCGGAGCCGGCCGTGTCGCCGAGGTCCTGCTCCCGGTGGAACCCGAGGACGCCGAGGACCTGCTCTCGGAACTGGGCTACCACGCCCGGGAGGCCGCCCTGGCGGGCGAGCCCGACTTCCCGCTGGACGGCGAACTGTCCGCCGAGGGCGGCACCCTGGACTGCTCCCGGCTCAAGTGCGTCGCCCTGACCTTCGACGACGGACCCGGCGAGGAGACCGAGCGGCTGCTCGACATGCTCGCCGAATACGACGCCCGCGCCACCTTCTACGTCCTGGGCTCGCTGGTGAGCGAGTTTCCCGAGGTGGTCGAGCGCACCCACGCCGAGGGCCACGAGATGGGCAACCACTCCTGGAAGCACGACGACCTGGCGGGCAAGTCCGAAGCCGGGGTCGCCGACGACATCCGGCGCACCAACGAGGCCGTACGCGAGGTCACCGGCTCGGACCCGCTGACCATCCGCCCGCCCTACGGCTCCCTCAACGGAACCGTCCGCAAGGCCGTGGACCAGCCGCTGATCCTGTGGGACGTCGACACCATGGACTGGCGCAGCCGCGACACCGCCAAGGTCGCAGGACACGCACTGGAGCACACCGTGCCGGGCAGCGTCGTCCTCTTCCACGACATCCACCCCAGCACGGTGGACGCCGTACCCGAGGTACTGGAGGGCCTGCACCGGCAGGGGTACCACTTCGTGACCGTCACCGACCTGTTCGGCCTGGAGGAACTGTCCCCGGGCGACGTCTACACCGACGCCCGCGTGAGCTGACGGGCCCGAATGCACGAACCCCCGCAACCGCGGGGGTTCACGCATTCCATTCCCCTAAGCGCCTGAAGAGCGGTTCGTCACTTCGTGGGCTTTTCCCTTTGCCCAGGTCACGAGCTCGCATACATTCTCCAGCGTGAACGTTACCCTTCCGAAACCCAGGCTCGCCCTCCTCGCCACCGGCGGACTCGCTCTCGCCGCCCTCCTCACCCCGGCCGCGCCCGCCACCGCCGACACCGCGCTCGACGCCCAGGGCAAGAGCATCCAGAGAACCGACTGCGCCAAGGACAAGTGCGTCGCCCTCACCTTCGACGACGGCCCCGGCCGCCACACCGACGAAGTCCTGGACGCCCTCGCCGACCACGACGCCAAGGCCACCTTCTACCTCCTCGGCTCCAACGTCGGCGCCTTCCCCGACACCGTGAAGCGCATGGCCGACGAGGGCCACGAGATCGGCAACCACTCCTGGAAGCACGACGACCTGGCCACCCTCTCCGGAGCCGACATCGAGGACGACCTCGAACGCACCGACAGGGCCATCGAGGACATCACCGGCGACGAGCCCACCACCATGCGCCCGCCCTACGGATCACTCGACGACACCGCCCGCGAGGCCATCGGCAGACCCATCGTGCTCTGGGACGTGGACACCCTCGACTGGCAGAGCCGCGACGCCGGAGCCGTCACCGACGTCACCCTCGACCAGGCCGGCCGGGGCAGCGTCGTCCTCTTCCACGACATCCACGAGAGCACCGTCGACGCCGTCCCCGGCATCCTCGACGGACTCGCCGAGGACGGCTACCACTTCGTCACCGTCTCCGAACTGGCCGGAGACGACCTGGAGCCCGGCGTCGCCATCACCGACGCACGCTAGGGCTACAGCATCCGCCGCAGCATCTTCTCCTTCAGGTCGGTGATCGGCGCGTAGGCCAGCCGCATCGTGTCCAGCACCAGCGACTTGTCCAGCACCGACTTGGTGTGCGAGAACGTGTCGATCGACGCCGTCGAGTGGTACGCGCCCATACCGCTCTCACCCACACCGCCGAACGGCAGGTCCGGCACCGCCAGGTGCGCGATGGGCAGGCCGAACGCCAACCCGCCCGAGGACGTCTCCGTCGTCAGACGCCGCTTGGTCGCCTCGGACGCCGTGAACGCGTACAGGGCCAGGGGCTTGTCCCGCCCGTTCACGAACGCGATCGCCTCGTCCAGGTCCGCCACCCGCACCACCGGCAGGATCGGCCCGAAGACCTCCTCCGCCATGATCGGGGTGTCCGCCGTGACACCCCCCAGCACCGTCGGCGCGATGTACAGGTCCTCACGGTCGTGGCGGCCGCCCGCCACCACCGTCCCGCTGTCCAGCAGCGCGACCAGCCGGTCGAAGTGCCGCTCGTTCACGATGCGCCCGTAGTCCGCACTGGCCCTGGGGTCCCGCCCGAACATCTCCGTGATCGCCGCCGCCAGCTCCCGCTGCAGCTCCTCGGCGGTGTCACCCACCGCCAGCACGTAGTCCGGCGCCACACACGTCTGCCCCGCGTTGGTGAACTTGCCCCACGCCAGCCGCCGCGCCGTCGTGGCCAGGTCCACCCCCGGCTCCACGATCGCCGGGCTCTTGCCGCCCAGCTCCAGCGTGACCGGGGTCAGGTGCTTGACCGCGGCCGCCATGATGATCCGCGCCACCTGCGCGTTGCCGGTGTAGAAGATGTGGTCGAAGTGCTGCTCCAGCAGCGCCGTGCTCTCCGGCACGCCGCCCTCGACCACCGCCACCGCCTCCCGGTCCAGGTACCGGGGGAGCAGCTCGGCCAGCAGCGACGAGGTCGCCGGGGACAGCTCACTGGGCTTGAGCACCACCGCGTTGCCCGCCGCCAGCGCGCCCACCATCGGGGCCAGCGCCAGGTTCACCGGGTAGTTCCACGGACTGATCACCAGTACCGTGCCCAGGGGCTCGCGGACCGTACGGGCCTTGGCCGGCGCCAACGCCACCGGCACCGGGACCCGGCGGGGACGCAGCCACGACGCCAGGTGCTTGAGGGTGTGGTCGATCTCGTTGATCACGAAGCCGATCTCGGTGGTGTGCGCCTCCACCGGGCTCTTGCCCAGGTCGGCCCCGAGCGCCTTCTCCAGGGCGGGGCGCTCCTCCACCAGGAGGGAGCGCAGCCCCCGCAGCTGGGCGCGGCGCCAGCCGATCGGCTTGGTCCGCCCGGAGGCGAAGGCGGCACGCAGGCCGCGCACCAGCTCGGCGATCTGTGCGGCCGCGTCACCGTCGATGGGGGCGGGGGCGGCGGTCTGGACGGTGGCCTGGCGGACGGCGGGGGTGCCGGGGGTGTCGTTCGTCATGACCGGATACTAAACGAAACCTTTTCGTTTTGGCCAGGACCGTAGGATGCTCCCATGACCACCGACCATCTGCCCGAGACGACGCCCCGCCGCGGAAGGCCGCGGGACGCCGCCCGGGACCGCGCGCTGATGGACGCCACCCTCCACGAACTCCGCCTGCACGGATACGGCGGGCTGACCACCGCCGCCGTCGCCCGCCGGGCCGGGGTCTCCACCGCCACCCTGTACCGCCGCTGGCGCTCCAAGGAGCACCTGGTCGTCGAGGCCGCCGGCGTGTGGGCCGAGGAGCTGGGACCCGACCGCGACACCGGAGGCCTGCGCTCGGACCTGGCCGCGCTGCTCCACGACAAGGCCACCGCCCTGGACGGGCCCTCCGGCCAACTGCTCCGCGCCATCCTGGGCGAGGCCGCGCACAACCGGGCCCTCGCCGACGTCCTGCTCGGCGAGTACGTGGCACCGCTCCAGGACCGGGTGGCCGCCATCGTGGCCCGCGCCGCCGAACGGGGAGAGATCCCGCCGGTGGAGGACCCGGTGGTGGTGGGCGAGCTCGTGATCGGCCCCATGGTCACCCACACCTTCCTGGTGCCGCACACTCCGGACTCCCGGCCGGGACTGGACATGGCGCGAAGACTGCTCCCCTACCTCCTGCGGGCCCTGGGGGCTCCGGCGGACTAGGGGCGGCCGCGCGGACACACCGGGGCGCCCGGAAAGGGGCCGAGGACCTTTCCTCCCTCCGCGGGGGGAGGTATCCCTGGCGTTCATGAGCGACGGCGGAAGGATCACCTGGGAAGGGTTCTTCAACACCCGCGACCTCGGCGGCCTCCCCGCCCGCTGCGGCCGGACCACCCGCCGCGGGGCCTTCTTCAGGTCCGCCGACCTGCGTTTCGTCACCGCCCGGGGGTGGCAGGCCGCCTACGGCGCCGGCGTGCGCACCGTCGTGGACCTGCGCGACCCGGACGGGATCCGGCCGGCTCCGGGCGGGGGCCCCGCGCGCCGGGTCGGGTCCGGCGCGTTCGCCGCGGCACCGGCCCGGACGCCCCTCCCGTCGGGCGTGCGACGCCTGGAGGTGCCCCTGGACCATGTCGAGGACGTCGGGTTCTGGAAGGACGTCGACCGCGGGCAGCCGAACGGGAGCCCGCTCTACTTCCGGCCCTTCCTCGCCCACAGGGCCGAACGGTGCGCCGCGGTGGTCACCGCCCTGGCACGCTCCGGGCCCGGCGGCGTCCTGTTCCACTGCGGGGCCGGGCGCGACCGCACAGGTCTGGTCACCCTGCTGCTGCTCTCCCTGGCAGGGGTCGGGGCCGAAGCGATAGCCGAGCACTACGCGCTCTCCACCGCCGCACTCGTCCCCCTCTTCGCCGCGATGGGACGGGAGGACCAGGGCCCGGTGGTCGAGGCTCTGTCGGCCGACCGCGGCCTGACGCTGCGCGGCAGTGTCCTCGACGTCCTGAAGGACCTGGACGCGTGGGCCTGTCTCCTGGAGGCGGGGGGCCGCCGAGGAAGACCTCGTCCGGCTCCGGGGCCGGCTCCTGGCCTGAGGGGCCGGGGCCCGGAGGCTCCGGGGGGTACCGGCGGGGCCTCCCCGGCGGCCCGCCGCACCTCCCGGGCGGAGGAGGGCACCGGCGCCACGGGGGCGGTACCGCCGGCGGGCGGGGTCGCCGGCCTGGGCTCCCCGACCCGGTGGGGCGACCGGTACGACACGACGCACACGGACTGCGTGGACGGCTGAGGGTCGGGCCCCGCCCGTGCTGTGCTGCGCCGGGACCGCACCCTCCGGCCCGGGGCCGCGGGGGACACGCCGGGCGAGCGGGGAGGGCGGAGTGGAAGGGGGTGTGCGGCGCAGCCGCACCCCTCTCTTTTTCTCTTGGCTGTCATTTCACTCGGCCCTCCACCTTTACGACGTAGATTCATACCGTGTCCGGAGAGGAGGCCCCGACACGAAACCGCTTGTCGGAGCCCTGCCCCGGCCACAGACTGGGGGCCATGCACATCCGCGCCGCAGACCCCGCCGACTGGGCCTCCATCTGGCCCTTCCTCCACCGCATCGTCGCCGCCGGCGACACCTTCACCTATCCCCCGGACCTGGGCGAGGCACAGGCGCGCGACATGTGGCTGCTCCCCGAGCCGGACCGGACGGTGGTGGCGGTGGACGGCGACGGCACCGTCCTGGGCACCGCGAAGATGAACCGGAACCACGGGGGCAACGCCTCGCACATCGCGAGCGCCAGCTACATGGTCGACCCGGCGCACGCCGGCCGGGGGGCGGGGCGGGCCCTGTGCGAGTACTCGCTGGAGTGGGCGCGCGCCGCGGGCTTCCGGGCGATGCAGTTCAACGCCGTGGTGGAGGCCAACGAGCGGGCGGTGGGACTGTACCGGTCGCTGGGGTTCGAGGTCGTAGGCACGCTGCCGGAGGGGTTCAACCATCCGGAGCTGGGGTTCGTGGGGCTGCACATCATGTACCGGAGGCTGTGAGGCCCCGCCCCCGGGCGGGGTTCGAACAGGTTTTCCGCCGTTCGGCCCCGCCACCGCCCCCGTGGCACTAAGCTTCTTCCCAGTTCCCCTCAGTGACACCCGTGTCACAAAAATCGGAGCCGTTCGGTGCGCCAACACCGAGACGGCCCCTGACCAACCGTCCTGCCAAACCAGGAAGGCGGCTAGTGATGAATCCTAGTCCCCAGATTACGGCTGCCCAAAATCAGGCCCCGAAGCCCTCCCCCGTCCCGCGCAAACGCCCCGAAGGCTCCCTGCGCCTGCGCGGCTTCTCCCCCCTCGTCTGGGTCACGGAGGTCATCGACAAGGGGCTCCTGCCGAGTCTGCGCTCCTGTCTGGCGGCCGTCCTCATCGCCCGGGCCACCGACCGCGACGGCCGCTGGTGCTTCATGCGCCAGGCCACCCTGGTCGAGCGCTCGGGCGGCACTCTCAGCCTCACCACCGCCCGGCGGGCCATCGCCGACCTCGTCCGGGCGGGTGTGGTCCGCAAACTCCCCCGCGAGCAGGTGCGGGAGTTCTTCGCGCAGGACCTGGCCGCCGGTCGGCGCCGGGCGGACGCCCTGCCCGACGTCCTGGAGCTGCTCATCCCGGCCGCCGCCTTTCCCGCCGACTTCCTGGAGCGGGTCAACGAGGCGCGCGCCCTGCTGGGCGAGGAGCCGCTGACCCCGGACAACCGGCCCGACCTGCCCGCGACCGGCCGGTCCGGTGCCCCGCGGCCGGTCGAAGTGACCGGCCGCGGGGTGTCGGATCGACCGACAGACCCCTCTCCCAACGACCCCCGCCCCAACGACCCCTCTCCGGATCCCGTCCGCGGGCGGGTCACCACAGGGGCGGTGGTCCCGCGGCCGCGCACCGCGCCCGACGCGGCCGAGCCGCCGGGCGCCGCGCCGCCGGCCGTCGGGGCGGCGGACGGTCCCGCCGACGCCCCTCCCCCGGCACCGCCGTACCGGGGACCGTCGCACCCGGCGCCGCCCTCGCCGCCGGGGTGGGCGCTGGACCTGCTCCGGCTCATCCCGGACGCGGCCCTGACCCGCCCCCACCGCGACCGGCGCGTCCTCGCCGCGCGGCTGGCCGACCTGCGCTCCGCGGGGGTGGCCTCGGACGAACTCGCCGCCGCCCTGTCCGGCTGGCAGGACACCGCGCGGCCCTACGCCGCGCTCCGCGCCCGGCTGGACTCCCCCGAGGCCGTCCGCGCCTGGAACAGCGGGGTCCTCATCCGGGATCGGCCCCGGCCGGCCCCCGAGGGGGACGCCTTCGCCCGCCGCCCCGCCTTCACCCTCGACTCCCGGGGCAGGGCCGTGCGCACCTGCCCGGACCATCCGGGCGTCCGCAACGTCCCCGGCGGCGCCTGCGCCGTGTGCGGCGGCCCCTGCCGGACCGAACCCGACGAGGTCGTCCACCCGCCCGCCGCGCGCGGAGGCGACATCCTCCACAGGTGGCTCGGCGCGCCCGACGTCGACGCCCTGTTCACCGCGCCCAAGTGCGGCAACGAGCACTGCAACGGGGACAAGGCCTCACCCCGCTACCGCACCGTCATCCGCCTCACCCCCGACGGCCGGGACGCCGTCCCGGTGCCCTGCCCGGTCTGCGGACGCAGGACACGCCGTACCGCCGACGCTGCATGAGCAGACCCCGGGCGGGACGTCCGGCGGCCGGACCGGCCCGTCCGCCACCCGGGCGTCCGCCCCTCCCCGCGCCGACCGCCGCACCGCCCGCATGGGCGCCGCTCCGGTGCGAAGGCGCCTACAGGCGGCATGGACGCACCCGGCCGGAGGCGGCCCCCGGCTCTCCTGGCGACCGCCCGGTTCCGGACGCGCCCCGCGGCGCCTCCGGAAGCGGCGGGGCATTGACGATGGTCAGCCTCTCTGTCTAAATTGGTCAGAGAAGCTGAATATCCGGATGCCTCCCGATCGGAGCAGCGACATGTCCGCACGCATCCACTTCACCGAACCCGGCGGCGGCCTCCTCATGGACACCGTCGACGGAATCCACGCCGAGAAGGCCGGAGCCGAGCACACCGGCGGCGCCTACGAGCTGTTCGAGGTCGCCCTGCGCCAGGGCCCGCCGATGCCGCCGCGCCGCACCCCGTGGGCCAAGACGTTCTACCTGCTGGAGGGGGAGATGAGCGTGGAGGCCGACGGGCGGACGTTCCGACTGACTCCCGGCGCCTCGCTCACGCTCCCCGAGGACGTCCCGCACACCTTCGCGGCCGAGGCCCCCGGGACGCGCGTCCTCGGCTTCGCCACGGGCGACAGGGCCGGACGCCTGTTCCGGGCGATCGTGGCGGCCGTGGCCGAGGAGCCCGACGAGCTGATCCCCGCCCTGCTCTCGGTGGCCCGCGAGCACGACGTCGAGTTCGTCTGACCCGCGAGGGGGCGAGGAGGGGAACGCGCACGTGCGCACGGCACGTGTCGGACCGGCCATCGCGGGGCCGCCGGGGTTCGCCGCCCCGCCCCCGCCCATCCCCGGCGGCGACGGGCCCGGGGAGATCATCCTGGACGCAGCGGCCCCGGCAGCCCCGCCCTCCGGCCGACGGGGTCCGCGTGTCGCGACGGCGGCCGGCGGCGCGACACGCCCGCGGCCCACACGGCATTCCCTTTTCGATACCACGATTTCCGGTGCCATGTGACACATCGAATTACCGGGAGAACAGAATTTTCGTGTGCTAGGCTCTGAGAAGTTGCAGTAGTGGCCCCGTGGAATTTTCACCTCCCCGGGAGATCACCGCAGTGACGGGGAAATCGTCACCCGCGGTTTTCTTCGAACTCCGAGCGAGAGGTGCCACCATGGCCACCGGTACTGTCAAGTGGTTCAACGGCGAAAAGGGCTTCGGCTTCATCCAGCAGGACGGCGGCGGCCCCGACGCCTTCGCCCACTACTCGAACATCCAGTCCACGGGCTACCGTGAGCTGGCCGAAGGCCAGGCCGTGCAGTACGACGCCGTTGCCGGGGCCAAGGGCCCCCAGGCGGAGAACATCACCCTGATCTAGCCTGATCCGGGGGAGTGCGAGCTCCCCTCTGCGACGGGGTCCACCCTACGGGGGCGGGCCCCGTCGTTCTGCTTTTCCCCGCCGGTTCTCGGAACGCCGTTCTCCGACCGCTTTCCCCCACCCCAGAAAACCTCCTGTGGGGCGTACAGGTTTCGTTCATCCGACACATCCGATTTCCTCCTGTACGGGCGCGAGGAATTCACCTCCACCGGACAGGCGCCCCCGCCCCCCGCGGATTCCGGCCGCACCGGATCCCCGGCGCGCGCCTCCTCCGCACGGGACCCGCGAGCGCGGACCGCCTCCCCCGGCCGACCGCGCTCCACCACCACGCGGCGCAGGCGTGGACCACCCCCGTTTTTTGTCCTAGGACATCAGGCCATAGGGTGGGGGCATGCCCGAACCGACCATCTCCGGGGACTCCGCGGCCGCGATCGCCGACTCCGTGCGCGACCTGGTCGCACGCGGGGACCTGTGCGCGGGCGACGCCCTGCCCCCGGTCCGTGCGCTGGCCGCCCGGCTGGGGGTGAACCGCAACACCGCCGGCGCCGCCTACACCGCACTGGCCGCGGCGGGCGTGGTCGAGACCCGACGCGGCGGCGGCACGGTGGTGCGCGGGATCGTGCCCGTGGCCGCCGAGGGCGCACGGGCGCCCGAGGACACGGTCGACCTCGCCGACGGCAACCCCGACCCGGCGCTGCTGCCGCCGCTGCCCGCCCTGGAGGGCCGCGCGCCCGTGCTGTACGGCGCGCCCGGCACCGACGAGGAGCTGGGCCGCTGGGCCGGGGAGCACCTGCTCCCGGACGCCGGCCCCGGTGGCACGCTCGTGATCACCCACGGCGCCGTGGACGCGGTCGAGCGCGTACTGGGCGCGCACCTGACGCGCGGGGACCCGATCGCGGTCGAGGACCCGGGGTTCCTGTCCGGCATCGGCACGTTCCGCAACAACGGATACCGCTGCCTGCCGGTGCCGGTGGACGCCCACGGCATGACCACCGATGGGCTGCGCGCGGCCCTGGAGGCCGGGGCGCGGGCGGTGGTGTGCACCCCCCGCGCGCACAACCCGACCGGGGCGAGCCTGAGCGCGCGGCGGGCACGGGAGCTCCGCGCCCTCCTGTCGGCGCACCCGGAGGTGCTGGTGATCGAGGACGACCACTTCTCCGCCCTGGCCCGCACCCCCTACCGGCGCATCACCCCCGCCGGGGCGCCGCGGTGGGCGCTGGTGCGCTCGGTGTCGAAGTTCCTGGGCCCGGACCTGCGCCTGGCGATGGTGGTGTGCGACCCCGACACGGCGGCCCGGCTGCGGGCCCGCCTGGCGGCGGCCCGGGTCAGCCACCTGTTGCAGCGCCTGGTCGCCGGGATGCTCACCTCCCCCGCCACCCCCGCACTGCTGGAGCGGGCCTCGGACGTGTACGCGTACCGGCGCGGGCTACTGACCGGCGAGCTGGACGCCCGGGGGGTCCCCTGGCTGCGGGGACCCGACGGGGTCAACGTGTGGGTACCGCTGGCCGACGTCCCCGAGGCGGCCGCGGTCGCGGGCCTGGCCGGCCTCGGGTGGTCCGTGCGCCCCGGATCGCCGTTCACCCTGACGCACCGGCCCGCCGTCCGCATCACCACCGCCGTCATCGGGCCCGAACACGCCGGGTCCTTCGCCGCCGACCTGGCCGCCGTCCTCGCCCGGAACACCTGACGACCCACGGAGAGACCATGTTCACCGGCCTGAGCGCCTTCCCCCTGACCCCGCTGCACGAGGACCGCTTCGACGAGCGGGCCTACGCGGAGCTGATCACCCGCCTGGTCCGGGCCGGCGTCGACTCCGTCGGCGCGCTGGGATCGACCGGCTCCTACGCCTACCTGGACCGCGACGAGCGCCGCCGGGTGGCCGAGGCGGCGGTGCGGCACGCGGACGGCACACCGGTGCTCGTGGGCATCGGCGCGCCGCGCACCTCGCAGGTGCGGGCCCTGGCACAGGACGCCCAGCAGGCCGGCGCGTCCGCCGTGCTGCTGGCGCCGGTGGGCTACCAGGCGCTGACGGAGGAGGAGGTGTTCTCGCTCTACGAGGACGTGACCGCCGAGCTGTCGGTGCCCCTGGTCGTCTACGACAACCCGGGCACGACGCACTTCACCTTCTCGACGGAGCTGTACGGACGTGTGGCGGCGCTGCCCGGCGTGGCCGCGATCAAGATCCCGCCGGTGCCCGCGGACCCGGCGGCCGCCCGCGAACGCGTGGCGGCGATCCGCGCGTCCGTCCCCGACCACGTGGTCGTCGGGGTCTCCGGCGACGCCGCCGCCGCGACCGGGATCGGCGCCGGCTGCGGCGCCTGGTTCTCGGCGGTGGCCGGGACCCTGCCCGCTACCGCCCTGCCGCTGGCCCGTGCCGCGCTGGGCGGGGACGCCGGGAGGGCGGCCGCGGAGTCGGAGCGGCTGCGGCCGCTGTGGGACCTGTTCGCCGCCCACGGCAGCCTGCGGGTGATCGCCGCGGTCGCCGAGCACCTGGGGCTGGTCGCACCGCACTGCCTGCCCCGCCCTGTCCTGGGACTGCCCGCCGCCGGGCGGGAGCGGGTGGCCCGGGTGGTCGAGGAGCTGGGCCTGGCCTGAGCCGGACCGGGGCCGTCGGCAGCCGGTGCCCGGCGGGCGGTCCCGGTCCGGCCGCGGGGACCGCGGCGAGCGCCACCGGGGCCGCGGTGGACCGCCCGGCGCCCTGCCCGCCCCGTGGAACGCGGCCCGGCGGCGGACTTGACCTTCGAGCCGGGTCGAAGGTCTACCGTCGAAGGCGTGGAGACCATGCGGATATCCCAGCTGGCCGCACGCTCCGGCGTCCCGGCCACCACACTGCGCTTCTACGGGGCACGCGGGCTGCTGCCCGCCGACCGTTCCGCGTCCGGCCACCGGCTCTACGGGCCGGAGGCGGTGGAGCGGCTGGCGTTCATCGCCGCGGGCAAGCGGCTCGGCCTCGGCCTGGAGGAGATCGCCGGACTGCTGGGGGTGTGGCAGGACGGCGCCTGCTCCGAGGTGAAGGCGTCCCTGCGCCCCCGCATCGCCGAACGCATCGCCGCCGCCCGCGCCCGCGCCGGGGAGCTGGCCGCGTTCACCGCGGTGCTGCGCGGGACGCTGGAGCACCTGGACGCGCTGCCCGACCGGTCGGAGCGCTGCGGTCCCCGGTGCGGCCTCCCCGATCCGGCGGGACACCGGCCGGAGCCCGTCGGGCCGCCGCCGGTCCGGCCGGGCGGGGATGTCCGGCCGGTGGCCTGCTCGCTGGGGGCCCGGGACACGGCCGAGCGGCTCGGCCGGTGGAAGGCCGTACTGCGCGGCGCCGAACGCGAGGAGGTCTCCGCGGGGCTGCGCGTCAGCCTGCCCGCCGACCGGGCCGCCGAGGTGGCCGGGCTGGCCGCCGCCGAGCAGCGCTGCTGCCCGTTCTTCTCGTTCTCGCTGGTCTTCGACCACGAGAGCGTGCACCTGGAAGTGGGAGCCCCCGAACACGCCCGTGCGTTCCTCGGCGAGGTCTTCGGTGGATCCGGGTCCGCGAAGGCCTCCACGGGCTGATCGTCGAACGCGCTCCGACGGCCGTTCGGTGCGTCCTTGTGGCCCCCGGCGGGAGCCTCACACGCCGTGCGCCGGGCCGCCGCCGGGGCGGTGTTCACCGCCCCCTCCCCGGGGTACGGCCGGTCCGTCCGCACCCGGGCGGCGCCCGGTCCGGGAGTCCCCGCAGGCCACGATCCCCGCGCTGGCGGCCCCGACGCAGGCCAGGGCCAGCCACTGGAACGGGCTCGGATACTCGGCCAGGAGAAGTGCCCCGGCCGCTCCGGCGGCCGCGGGTTCGAGGCTCTGCATCACCCCGACCGTGCGGGGCGGAAGGCGCCGCAGCGCGGCGAACTCCAGGGAGTAGGGCAGCACGGAGGCCGACACCGCCACGGCCAGTCCCCCGAGGAGCACCGTCGGGGCGAGCAGACCCGCCCCGGACTCGGCCACGCCGACGGGTACCGTCAGTGCCGCGGCCCAGACCAGGGCCCACGCCAGCGGGGCCGCCGTGGCGGCGCCGGCCCCGGCCCGCCTGCTCAGCAGCAGGTAGGCGGCCATCGACACCCCCGAAGCCGACGCCAACAGCACTCCGGCCCATGCGTACTCCGCATCGCCCGGGCGGTGGAAGAGCCACAGTCCCAGACCCGCGACGGCGGCGAAGCCCAGGTCCCGGAGCCGCTTCGACGACAGCAGCGCGAGCGTGATCGGCCCCAGCAGCTGCAACGAGGCCGCAAGGCCCAGCGGCACGTACACCAGTGCCGGATAGACCAGGTTCATCCCGGCGATCGCGGTGCCCAGCCCCAGAACCAGGCAGGCTTCCCCACGGCCCCGCGGCGGCGGCGGGCGCACCGCCACGAGGAGCACCGCGGCCGCCAGGCTCAGCCTCAGAGCGACCACGCCGCCCGGACCGACCTGGTCGAACAGGCCCTTGCCCAGGGCCTGGCCGAACTGCACGCTCACCACACTGCACAGCACCAGCACCGGTGCGGGGATCCTTGCCATGCTTCCAGGCTCGAACGGACATCCTTTAACGTCAATCGACGGTTAATGGAGCATTCCATGTAATCTGGCTACATGATGGAGTCCCGGGGGATACGAGCCCTCCAGGCCGTGGCCGAGCACGGAACCGTCACCGCGGCCGCCGCGGCGTTGAACTTCACCCCCTCGGCCGTATCCCAGCAGATCGGCCGGCTCTCCGCCGACCTCGGTGTCGAACTGCTCCGGCAACGGGGCAGGCGAGTCGAGCCCACCACGGCCGCCCACCTCCTGCTGCACCGGGCCCAGGAGGTGAACGCCCTCTGGGAGGAGGCCAGGGCCCAGGTCGCCGGCACGGCGGGGACCGTGCACGGGATGCTGCGTTTTTGCGGTGTCTCCTCGGCGATCGCGGCGTACATCGCCCCCGCCGCGAGCGGCCTGGGCCGAACGCACCCCGGCGTCGAGACACGGATCAGGGAGGAGGAGAGCGAGGACTGCCACCGGCTCCTGGCGGCCGGGGAGTCCGATATCGCCGTGGTGCTCCCCACCCCGGACTCACCGGCGGTCACGGACCCGCGGTTCGAACAACGACCGCTCTCCGACGACCCGCAGGACCTCCTCGTCCCCCGGGACCATCCTCTGGCCGGCCGGCCCGGTGCCGAGCTGTCGGAGGCGGCCTCCGAGACCTGGATCGTCAAGCGCCACGGCAACGACACCTATCCCCTGCTGACCACGGCCTGCCTCTCGGCGGGCTTCACTCCCCGCATCGTCCACGAGGCCAAGGAGTGGTACGCGGTCTCCGCCCTGGTCTCCGAGGGGCTGGGGGTCTGCCTCCTACCGAGGATGGTGCCCGTCCCCGCCGACCACCGCGTGGTCCGGGTACCTCTCACGGGCCCCTTCGCGCCGTCCCGCCGGATCATGACCTGCGTACGCCGCGGCAGCGCACGGCATCCGATCGTCAGGGCGGGCCTGGAGGCCCTGGACGCGGTGGTGCGGGACCGCCGCTGAGCGCCGGCCCGTCGCGTGCGGGGCCGCCCCCGGGGCCGGCCGCCGTGGGGGCGCGCGGCTCCGTCTCCTCCGACGCGCACCGGTCCGGCGCCCCGCACGGGGCGGCGGCGAAGACCGGCGAACGGGGCCCAGGAGGGCCGGACCTCGTCGAAGAGGGCGAGGGCCCGGGCGGGGTCCGGACTCACGAGGCGCTCCAGGCCCGCGGTCGGTCTCGGGGTCGGCCCGCTCGTCCGGGCCGGGATTCCGGTCGCGCAGGACGGTCCCGTCGGTGTCCAGGACGCGCATAGCCCGGCCCTCGGACCGGGACAGGGCCTGTAACTCCGCCGGCAGCCCCGACATCTCCAGCGCCCGCCGGCCCGGTCCTTCGTGCAGGTCCAGCGTGCCGCCCGGGGGTCGGGCGTCCGGGCCGGGGGCGCGTTCGAGCACGGTGACAGGGTGGCCGTGGCGGTGCAGGACGCGGGCGAAGGCCGGGCCTCCGGGCCCGCCTCCCACGACGGCGATGCGGTGTCCCCCCATCGATACACCGCATCGCCTCCTGACGGTGTATCGCAACAGTACGGTGTGAGCATGACCGTGTGGGACCGCCCCGAGCCGCCCAAGCGCCCCGTTCCGCTGACCCGGGCGCTGATCGTCACCGCCGCCGTCGCGCTGGCCGACGAGGGCGGACTGGAGGCGGTGTCGGTGCGCAGGGTCGCCGCCCGGCTGAACGTCGGCCCGATGCGCCTGTACGGGTACATCGCCGCCAAGGAGGAGCTGTTCGACCTCATGGTCGACGCGGTCCACGCCGAGATCCTCCCCGAGACCCCGCCCCGCGGCTGGCGGGAGGTGCTGCGCGTGCGCGCCCACCGCACGAGGCAGGCCGCCCTCCGCCACGAGTGGCTGGCCGACCTGCTCGGCGGCCGCCCGAACCTGGGCCCCAACGCCCTGGCCGTGACCGAGGGCACGCTGGCCGCCCTCGACGGCCTCGCCGGACCGGACACCGTCCTGCGCGCCGTGGAGACCGTCAACGCCTACGTCACCGGCGCGGTCAGGCGCGAGATCGCCGACGTGCGGGCCGAGCGCGCCACCGGCCTGTCCCTGCGCGACCGGCAGCGCTCCGCCGGCCCGTACCTGCGGAAGATGCTGGACACGGGCCGCTTCCCGGCGCTGGCCCGGGCCGTGCACGAGGGTCCCGACGCGGACGCCGAGACGTCCTTCGCGACCGGCCTGGAGTGGATCCTGGACGCGGTGGCCGCCAGGCTCGACCGCCCCTCGCCCTGAGACCCGCGGCGTCTCAGGACGAGGCCGCCCCCGTGTCGGGGGCGGTGCACAGCCGGGCGGTCAGCGTGGCCAGGACCCGGTCCTGCCAGCGGTCCGGCGTCCAGCCCCGGTCGCGCACGAAGAGCAGGTACAGCTGCGGGCCGAGCAGGCCGAAGAGCAGGTCCGCGGCCGCCTCCGCGGTGACGCCGGGGCGCAGGCCGGGCTTGTCCGCCAGCGCCGCGCCCGGCGCGCCGCCGCCGATGTTCGGCTGGGCCGTGTTCTTTTGGACCTCCGCTCCGCGTTCGGCGCCCCCGGAGGGCGGGAACCCCCGGCCCCACGGGAACATCCCCGTTCCCCGGACACCCCTCCGGGCCCCCAGAACCCCGCCGACGCCTCACACACCCCCGCGGAACAGGACGGCATCCGAAGAACAGGTCCTGGAAGCACCCGGCGCCTTCGACGATCCGCCGGCCGGGGTGAGCACGAGGAGCCGCGCGCGCGGTTCTCCGGCTGGGACCTGGTCGACACCGCCCCGGCACCGATCCCGTTCCCACCTTCTGGTCCACCCTGCGCCGCCACTGAGGCCGAGGGGCCCTCCGGCCGCCCGGAGGGCCCCCGCGGTCCACGGCACCGGTCCGCACTGTTTATAGTTATCCGGTAACTGGTTACTCGGTAATCAGACGTTCCCCTGCGACGAACTCCGGAGGCTTCCGTGCCGGTGAAATTCGGGCTCCTGGCGCTGCTCTCCCGCGGCCCCGCCACCACCTACCAGCTCAAGAAGGACTTCGACCTCACCACCGGCCAGAGCTGGCCGCTCAACATCGGCCAGGTGTCCACCACCCTGGGCCGCCTGGAACGCGACGGCCTGGTGGAGCGCGGGGCCGGGGAGGACGCCGCGGCCGCCCCCTGGCACCTGACCGCCTCCGGCCGCGAGGAGCTCGGCCGCTGGTGGCTCAGCCCGGTGTCGCGCAGGAACCAGGGCCGCGACGAGCTGATGGTCAAACTCGCCCTGGCGGTCGTCGTCCCGGGCGTGGACGTGGCGGCGCTGGTGCAGCGGCAGCGCTCGGCGATGCAGCGTCTGCTGCACGACGTCACCCGCGCCAGGCGCGCGGTCGGACCGGGCGACCTGACCGCGCGCCTGGTCCTGGACCACCACATCTTCGCGACCGAGGCCGAACTGCGCTGGCTGGACGCGGTGGAGGGCGAGGTGGCCCGCGCGGGCGCGGCCCTGCCCACCGCTCCCGCAGCTCCCGCCGTCTCCGCCGACGAGCACTCGGAGGCGAACCGATGAGCCTGCCCCTTCCCGCCCCCGGTGCCCCCGCCGCCCCGCCCTCCCCCGCGCCCGCGCTGGTGCTGGCCGGGGTGACCCGCGCGCACGGGGAGGACGCCCGGCGCGTGACCGCCCTGGCGGACGCCGACCTGGTCCTGGAACCGGGTGAGTTCGTCGCCGTCATGGGCCCCTCCGGGTCGGGCAAGTCCACCCTGCTCAACCTGGCCGGCGGCCTGGACGCGCCGACCGCGGGCCGGGTCCTGGTCCAGGGCGTCGACCTGGGGACCCTGACGGCCGCCGGCCGGGCGGTGGTGCGGCGCCGCTCGGTCGGGTACGTGTTCCAGGACTTCAACCTGCTGCCGGCACTGACCGCGGCCGAGAACGTCGCGTTCCCCCTGGAGCTGGACGGGCTGTCCGCGCGCCGGGCCCGGCGCGCGGCGCTGGAGGCCCTGGCCGAGGTGGGCGTGGGCGACCTCGCCGACCGCAGGCCGGAGGACATGTCGGGCGGCCAGGCCCAGCGCGTGGCGATCGCCCGCGCCCTGGTGGGCCCGCGCCGCCTGCTGCTCGCCGACGAGCCGACGGGTGCGCTGGACTCCGCGACCGGCACGGCCGTGCTGCGGCTGCTGCGCGAGCGGGCCGACGGCGGCGCCGCGGTGCTGATGGTCACCCACGAGGCCCGGTTCGCGGCCTGGGCGGACCGGACCGTCTTCCTGCGCGACGGCCGGATCATCGACGAGACCGGCCCCTCCGACGCCGCCGACCTGCTCGGGGGTGCCGCCTCGTGAACGCCTTCGCCAACGCCGCGGAGGCCTGGAACCGGAGGCGTCCCGCACTGCGGCTGGCCGCCCGGGACGCGGCCCGCCACCGCGCGCGCACGGCCCTGGCCTCGCTCATGGTGGCCCTGCCGGTGGCCGCCCTCATCGCGGGCACCGGGCTGACGCAGTCCGGCCCGCCCGCCCGCGAGGCGGCACTGGCGGGGATCCCTGACGGGGTGCAGGCGGTCGTCACCGCCACCGCCGTCCCCCGCACGGGGCAGCCGTTCCCGCAGCTGCCCGAGGGCGCGCCGGGCCCGTGGGTGGACGACACCGGGCAGATGCCCGCCTCGGCGGAGGAGGTGGCCGCGCACCTGCCCGAGGAGAACCGGCTGCTCCCCTACTGGAACTCCCCCGAGCTGCTGGCCACCACGGGGACCGACCTGGCCCCGGGCGAGGAGACCGCGGCGGGCGCCCGGGTGGTGGAGGGCCTCGACCCGGCCGGGGTGGCCACGGCCCGGATGACCGAGGCGGGAGGCGAGGCACTGGGCCTGCTGCTGCCCGAACCCGCCGAGGGGGACGCCCCCGCGGACGCGGCCGAGGCGGTGGTCACCTCCGCGCTCGCCGACCGCCTGGGACTCGGGGTGGGCGACACGCTCACCCTCGTCGCCCCGCCGTTCAACGGCTGGTACAGCACGGACGGGCGGATCGGCGACGCGGTGCAGGACTCCCAGCGCGCCTACCGCGTGTCCGGGATCGTCGCCGACGGCGAACCCCGGGCCTGGGCGCACGACACCTGGATCTCCCGGCTGGCCGAGGCCGACCCGACGGGGATCGACCGGCGCTGGCTCGTCGTCGGCGACGCGCCCGTGACCTGGGACCAGGCCAGGGCGATCAACCCGCTCCAGGCGTTCGCGGTGTCCCGGCACGTGCTCACCGACGGCTACCCGGGGCCGGACGAGCTGTACCCGGTACCCGTCGACCCGGCGGCGCTGCTGCTGCGGATCGTCACGGTGCTCCTCACCGCCGTGCTCGGCTCGATGCTGGTGCTGTTCCTGGTCACCCCGGCGTTCGCCGTGTCCACGGACCAGGCCCGCCGCACCCTGGGGCTGGCAGCGGCGACCGGGGCGACCGGGGCGGACCTGCGGCGGATCATCACCGCGCAGGGACTGGTGGTCGGCCTGGCGGGCGGCGTGCTGGGCGCCGGACTGGGGGTGGGAGCGGCGCTGGCCGCCGACCTGGTCCTGGAGCGGATGGGCGGAGCCCAGGCGGGGGTGGTGGACCCGGCACTGCGGTTCCCCTGGTGGGTGTTCCCGGCGGCGATCGGGGTGGCGGTGCTGCTGGGGGTGGTCTCCACCCTGGTCCCGGCCCGGACCGCGGCGCGCGTGCAGCCGGTGGAGGCGCTCAAGGACCGGCCGCCGCGGCGGCGCCGCGGGGCGGACCGGCCCGGGATCCGCCTGCTGTCGGCGGCGGGACCGCTGCTGCTGGCCGCCGCGGTCGCGTCGGGGGCGGCGGGCCTGGCGCTGCCGGTGCCGGAGCGCCCGGAGCACCTGGCGCCGACGGGGCCTCCCCCGGGGGCGGGGCCGGTCGTGGTACTGCTGGTGCTCACCCTGGGGTTCGCGGTGGCGGGGCTGATGCTGTGCGTGCGGTCCGTCACCGCGGTGGGGGCCCGGTTCGCCGGCCGCCTGCCGCCGGTGCCGCGCCTGGCCCTGCGCGACGCCGCCGACCACCGGTCCCGGTTCCTGCCGGCCGCCCTCGCGGTCCTGGTCACGGTGTGCGCGGCCTCCTACCTGGTGGTCATGGCCGGTTCCACGACGGCGAACGAGAAGGACCGCACAGGTGAGGCGGTCGCGGGCGGGCGGCTGATCCTGGGGGCCCGGGTACCGGTGGGCGAGGAGTTCGACCGGCTGGTCATCACCGACGCGATCGACGCGCTCGCCGAGGAGCTGCCCGTGGTCGGCCACGAGCCGGTCCGTTCGCCGCAGGCATCGGAGGGGGCGGAGGCCGTGTACTTCGGTCCCCTGGCACCGGAGGGCCGCGCCTGCCCGCCGGACCGCCACCCCGACACGGCCTCGTCGGTCGAGGTCGGCGCGCCGCTGGTCTGCACCGGCTGGGAGCAGGCCTACAGCCCGGGGATGTCCACCGCCTGGTGGGGCGGTTCGGACGGCTTCGTCATGACGGGCGACGCCCTGCGCGCCTCGGGACTGCCCGGGGCACAGGAGGCGGCGGAGGTCCTCGACGCCGGGGGCGTGGTCGTCAACAGCGCGGCCGTGCTGTCCGAGGAGGGCACGGTCCGCGTCGCCCTCTCCTCCGAGCCGATCCCGGAGGAGCACAGCGCCGAGCGGGTCGAGGAGCTGCCCGGGGTGTTCCTGCGGGGGTTCGCCCCCAGGATCGCGCTCTCCCCGGAGACGGCGCGGGACCTGGAGATCACCGGGCTCCAGTACATCGCCGAGTACCCGGTCCTGTCCCGGGAGCTGACCCACGGCGAGCTGGACCGGGCCAGGAAGATCATCGAGGGGCGCACCTCCCTGGTGTGGGTCGCGGAACCCGTCCACCGCCACCCGTGGGGGCACGACGAGGCACTGGTCCCCATCGCCCTGCTGGCCGCCCTGGCGGTGGCCGCGGCGGCGATCTCCCTGCTGCTGGCCCGCACGCAGTCGCACCGGGACTTCGCCACCATGCACGCGGTCGGCGCGGCCCCGGCGTTCCTGCGCCGGTTCGCGTTCACGCAGGCCGTGGTGGTGCTGGCCGCGGGGCTGCCCCTGGGACTGGCGGCCGGGATCTGCCTGGGCGTGTACCGGGTGGCGTGGAACCGCTCGCTCCATGTGGACGGGGCCTGGCTGGACACCGTCCCGCTGTGGGGTGTGCAGGCGGTGCTGGCGCTGGCGGTGGTCGCGGCCGGGCTGGCGGCGGCGACCCTGGCCGGGCGTCCGCCGCGGCGGATCACCCGCCGCCCCATCGACTGAGCGGTCGGCCCGCGCCGGAACGGGGCGCGGGCCGACCGCGGTGTCGGACCGCGGCCGGGGCCCGCCGCGGTGGCGTCCGCGCGCGGGCTCCGCGGTCAGGTCCCGGCACCCGGCGACGGGGCCAGCCGCCGGACCACCACACCGAGCACCTGGTGCTCGGGGCAGGGCCCGTGGTGGCGGGAGTCGATGCTGCCGGTGTTGTCGCCGAGCAGCGCCAGGTGCCCGGCCGGGACCGTGCCGTCGATGCCGACGGCGGCGGGGTAGCGCTCCCCCGCCGTGGCGGCGACGCGTTTGATGTACCAGCCGCTTGCGGCGACCCGGCGTGCCGGCGGGGCCGCCTCCCGCCATCCGGTGCCCTCCCGCGGGCGCCCGACCACGACCACCGCGCCGCGTTCCAGGCCGCGCCGCCCGCGCCGCACCAGCACCCGGTCGCCCGCGGCGAGAGCGGGCGCCATGCTCTGGCCGTCCACGGTGACGACCACGTAGGCCCCGCGCAGGCGCACCACCGCCAGCGCCATCAGCAGGGCCGCCGGGACCGCGGCGAGCCACAACGTCACGCGGTCACCTCCGCCGCGGGCGGGGCTGCGGGCGGGACCTGCCCGGTGTACCCCTCGGCCTGGAGGGCGAACAGCCGGGCGTACTCCCCGTCCAGCGCCATCAGCTCCTCGTGCCGCCCCTGCTCGGTGATCCGCCCGCCCTGGAGCACCACGATCCGGTCCGCCTCGCGGATCGCGCCCAGGCGGTGCGACACCAGGACGGTCGCCGTCCCGCGGCGCAGGGTCTGCAGCCGGTCGTGGACCTCCCGTTCGGCCTGGGGGTCCAGGCCCGAGGTCGGCTCGTCCACGATCAGCAGGTCCCGGCCCCGGCGCATGAGCGCACGCGCGATGGCGAGCCGCTGCCACTGGCCGCCGGAGAGGGTGACGCCGGACTCCTCGTCCTCCTCCCCCTGGTAGAACTCGCGGGAGAGCATGGTGTCGTACCCGCTGGGCAGCCCGGTGACGAACCCGTCCGCCCCCGCCTCGCGCGCCGCCCCGCGGATCCGGTCGGCGTCGCCGAGGTGCTCCAGGGAGCCGAGCGCGATGTTCTCCCGCACCGGCAGGTCGTAGGACATGAAGTCCTGGAACACCGCGCTCATCCGCGCGCGCAGTTCCGCCACCTCCATCTCCCGGATGTCCTCGCCGTCCCAGAGCACGCGCCCGCGCGTGGGGTCGTACATGCGGCACAGGAGTTTGACGAGGGTGCTCTTGCCCGCGCCGTTGAGCCCCACCAGCGCCAGGGTCCCTCCGGCGGGGACGGTGAGGGAGACGCCCCGCAGCACCCAGGGCCCGTCGTCGGTGTAGCGGAACCACACGTCCTCCAGGCGGACGGCGGTGCGCAGCGGCCCGATCGGGCGCGGGGAGTCGGGCACGGGCAGGTCCGGGGGGGTGTCCATGACGTCGTCGTAGTGGCCCATGAGCAGCAGGGCCTGGTAGGCGCGGGAGAGGGTCTCCACCGTTCCCGCCAGGGCGTTCTGCACCCCGGCGACGGCGGCCACGAAGGCGGCCACGTCGCCGATGGTGAACTCTCCGCGCATGGCGGCGCCCGCCATCCACACCAGCCCGCCCGCCGGGACGAGGGCGCCCAGCAGGGAAAGCGGCGCGTGGGCGGCCACCGTCCTGCGGTCCACCCGCTCCTCCGCGCGGTTGACCTCGGCGGTCTCCTCGCGCATCCGGCCGAGCAGGAAGCCGCCGGCCCCGAACAGGCGCGTCTCCTTGATCGCGGCCGTGTTCACCATGAGCGCCCGGTAGAACACCTGGCGGCGCAGGCGCGGGCTCATCCGCCACATCATCCCGGCCCGGCGGCGGTTGAGCGAGAGCTGGACGAGCAGGGCGGGCACGGCCGCCAGCACCGTGACCGCGGTGACCACCGGGCTGATCGTCACCAGGATGCCGAGGAAGCCGGTGATCATCAGGGCGGTCGTGACGATGCCGAAGAGGGACTCGATGATCTCCTCCGGGGCCGAGCTCGCCGAGGTCTGTGCCAGGCGCAGCCGGTCCAGGAAAGCCGGGTCCTCGAAGCGGCGCAGCCCGTCGAGCCGGTCGACCTTGGCGTAGAGGCGCTGCTGCACCACCAGGCCGACCCCGCGGCGGATGCGTCCGCCCAGGTAGGTGGCCAGGTGGCCGGACAGGGCCGTGGCGAGGGTGCACACGCCCAGGAGCACGACCACCCGGACCGGTTCGCCCGCCAGCGCGGCGGGCACCCCCGGGGCCTGGCCGCCGAACTGGAGGGTGTCCAGCAGCCACTTGGTGAGGAGGGTGACGGCCGCGGGCAGCAGCCCGGTCACGACGTTCAGCAGGGCGTAGGCGGTCAGCGACCGGGGGGCCGCCCGCCAGGCGATCTCCAGGGAGCGCAGGGCCCGCGCGCACGCGGCGCGCGGGCCCGGTCCCCCCGTGTCGGGACGGTCGGCACGGGAGCGGCCCATCAGGCCCCCACGAGCGCGGTCCGCAGGTCCTCGACGGCCACCGCCGAGCGCACGACCGTGCCCGTGGCGTCGGCGAAGACGAAGGCGGGGATCCCGGTGAGCGAGAACGCCTGCCCGGCCTCGTGGTGGATGGTCTGCATGACCACGGTGGTGTGCCCCTCCAGGACGGAGGTGTAGGTCTCCGCGTCGCCCCGGGGGTCGCCGACGAAGGCGATGACCCGCTCGGGGGGCAGGCCGACCTCGCGTGCGAAGTCCACCAGCGGCCGCAGCTGGTCCTTGCACGAGCCGCAGCCGGTGTCGAGGAAGGCGTACAGGGCCATGCCGCCGCGCAGCCCCGACGAGGTGACGGTCTCCCCCGCGGTGCTGACGCCGGTGAACTCGGGGACCTCCATCCCGGCGGGGATGTCCGCCAGGTCGGCCGGCGGTGCGCCGGCCCCGCCGGCGGGGGACCCCTCCAGGTTCCGCAGGCGGCGGACGAGTGCCAGGGTCAGCAGCAGGTTGAACAGGGCCAGGGCGGTCAGCAGCACGACCGCCGCGGTGAGGATTGCCACGGTTGTCTCCAGGTTCAGGAACGGTGGGGTCGCGCGTCGGCCCGTGTCCGGCCGCCGGTGCCGAAGAGGTCGACCAGGTCGTCGAAGTAGAAGGTGACGGCCGTGACGGCGGCGGCGGCGACGGCGGCCAGGGCGGTCTCCGCCCAGGAGGCGGGGGGCGCGTCGGCGGTGGCCCACGCTCCCGCCAGTCCGGCCGCGGCCGCGCAGGTCAGGGCGAGGTTGCGCCACACGTGCGGCGGTCCCAGGTCGGACCGGGCCTTGCCGAAGCAGGCGCAGGGGACGGCGGTGTCGGCGCGCACGGAGTACAGGGCCAGCAGGGTGAACGCGGCGAACAGGGCGGTGGCCGCGGCGAGGGCGGGCAGCCGCGCCCAGGTCCCGGTCAGCAGGGCCAGACCGACCGCGAGCTCGGCGGCGATGTGGGCGGCGGAGGCCGCGCGGACGGGCAGGCCGGGCGTGCGCAGGCGTTCGGCCAGGACCGTCCAGGTCGCCTCGTTGTCGCGGGTGCCGATCTTGGCGAGTCCGGAGGCGAGGAAGACCCCGGCGACGGCCAGTTGCAGGAAGAGTGCGGTGAGCGAGAGCAAGGTGTGCCTCAGGAGGGGAGGGGTGCGGGACCGGTGGCGGCCCGTCGGGAGGCCGCCACCGGAGAGGGGTCAGCGGCAGCAGCCGACCGGGTCCCAGCGGTAGCTGCCGTCGCTGCACTGGTACTTGTAGTCGCGGCTGAGGTAGTAGCCGCTGCCGCCGCAGTAGGGGAGGCGGCAGCGGTAGGTGGTGTAGCTGCACTCGAACTGGTCGGCCTTGGCGGTGGCCTTGGGCGCCAGCCGCTCCAGGAGGCTGTCGCCGAGGCGGGTGAGGGAGACCTTCATGGTCACTCCTGTGTTTCGGGTACGTGTCGTGGTTCACACTCCGGCCGGAGCGAGAGCCACTGTAGGACCGGAATGGGGCGGACCGAGGGACGGGGAAGTCCGGTTGAGCAAAATTTGAGCTTTATCGGAAGTCGTCCCAGTTCGGTGGAGAAATGTCAGGCAGGAGGCCTGCGGATTCTCCTCCGAGCCATTCACCTGGGGAAAGGCGTTCCAGGATCGGAGTTTTCCGGGGAAAACCGGCTTTCCTTCATGTTCGGAATCCCGCGCCGGGACGGGTCGAATCGCCAGCGGTGACTCCGGGGCACACCCCGGGTCGCGTTCCCGGGCCCGCACCCGGAGCCCCGAAAACCCCTCCGGGAGAAGAGAAGGCCCGCTTTCTTTTTTTCGCACAGAAAGGGGCCGACCGTATCGTAGGGCGCCAGAGGATTTCCACCGAGAGCGCGGCCGAGCATTTGAGCTTCATTTGAGCTTGGCCGCGCCCGTCACGGAGGGTGATGACCGGCGAGCGGGCCGGGGCCCGCCGCCGCGCCTTCGGCCGCCCCCGCGCGCGGAACGTCACCGCACGTCAGCAAGGCCGAAACGGTCGGGAGAGCCCGGAGCGCCACCGGGGCACCCGAACATCCCGCGCACCGGAGGCGGTTTCCGTGCGCCGCGCCGGAACCGGCGGAAGCCGAAGCCGGAAATGAATTCCTCACCTTGGCCCGGGTGCGGGAGAAAAAATAACTCTTGTCTTTTCCCGGCTCCCCTGCTTCCATGACCGTGCCCCGGGAGGATCGCACTCCCGGGTTTTCCGGTTCCCGCGTGCGGGTCCCGGAAAAACGAGGAACCCAGGAGAGGGAATTCCATGAAGAGCATGCTCAAGAAGATCGGCGCGGTGGCGGCGGCCGGCGCGATCGGCGCGACGCTGATGCAGGCTCCGGCCTGGGCCTACGTCTACGGCTACCCGATCACGACGGCTCCGGTGCGGACCGAGCCGTACGCGAGCGCCCACGCCGTCGACACGGTCGCCCCCGGCGAATACGTCCTGCTGGAATGCTCCCTGCTCAACAAGCACGGGAACCACTGGTACCGCACCCGGGGCGGCAAGTTCTACACCTACGCGGGCCACTACCCGTCGTACAACCTGCCCAACTGCTGATCCGGGCGCACACGGGGGTGCGGCCGCGTCCGGGCGGAGGGGATGCCGCCCGGCCGCGGCCGCGGCCGCGCGCCGTGCCGCGCGGGCCCGGCACACGGCCGCCGGGCGCGGCGGTCCGGGCCCGGCGCTCGGCGGCGGGGCCGTGGTCACAGGCGGCGAAGCCGACGGTGGCGCCCGGCCTCGGCGCCCCCCGGAACGCGCCGCCGCAGCGGATACCTCTCGACGCGGCGCCTCTGGGCCGGGGCGGTCGTTCCGGGCTCCCCTTGGCGGGGTCCCGGGGCGGGGCGGGGGACCCTTGAGGCCGGCCCTACCCGGCCGTCCTCCTGCACCGGGGGCGCCTCCGGGCTCCCGAAAGCGTGTTCTAGCCTGGTCCCGGTCCCCGGTGCGCACGCTCCGGGCCGACCGTGCCCGCGCCACCGCGACCGGAGGACACCCGTGAACATCCCAGCCCTGGTGAACGCGATCGCCTTCCGCGTGATCGCCGTCGTCGAAGCCCTGACCTGGGTCGGCCTGCTGGCGGGCATGTACGTCAAGTACCTGGGGAGCGGCAGCGAGCGGGGCGTGGAGGTCTTCGGCATGCTGCACGGGATCGCGTTCATGCTCTACGTCGCGGTCTGCCTGGTCTCGGCGGTCCACCTGCGCTGGGGCGTGTGGCCGACCCTGCTGGCGCTGGCCGCCTCCGTTCCGCCGCTGTTCACGCTCATCGCCGACCTGTGGCTGCACCGCAGCGGGCGGCTGCCCCGGATCCGCGGCGCCGCGCGCGTCCCCGAGACCGTGGGCTGAGCCGCTTCCCGGCAACGGGAGGGGGCACCCGTGCCCGGCTCCGCCTCCGCACCGGCCGGCGGGGGCCGCGCGGTCCGTCGCCACCGGGGTCCCGGTAGGTACCCGGCCCGGGGTCGGGGACGTATCCGGCCCGGTGCGCGTCCGGCCTCGGCCCCGCGGGCCCGGGGTCGGGCCGCCCTCCGCGTGCGGGCGCCGCTCGCCGCCGACCGCGCCCACCGCCGTCCGCTCCGTCCGCGCCCCGGCACCCGTGCCCGGCGCCGTGTCACCCGCCGCCCGCGGGGACCGCTCCCCCCGTCGCGATGCGGGCGCGGGTGCGGTCCACGTCCCAGCCCTCGATCCCGGTGAGCGGTGCCCCGGCGCCCGCGCGCAGGGCGGCGGCGCGGTCCAGCAGGTCGGCGGCCGCCGCGTGCTCCCCGGCCAGGGAGCGCGCCCCCGCCTCGCCCTCCAGGGCCAGGGCCCGGGCCCGGGGGTCCCCGCTGCGCCGGGCCTGCTCCCCTCCCCGGGCGTGCAGCTCCAGCGCCCGCTCCGGCTCGCCCCGCTGTTCGGCGATGTAGCCCAGCTGCGTGTGGATGAACGCCGCGCCGATGTGCCCGTCGGTGCGGAGGTTCCACTCCAGCCACCGGGACAGGACGGCCTCGGCCTTCCCCAGGTCGCCGCGGCGGCGCGCGGTGAGCGCGATGCCCGCGTCCGCGTACTGGGCGGCGACCGTGTCGTCCTGTTCTTCCGCCAGGCGCAGGGCGCGGCCGTGCAGGGCGTCGGCTCGGTCGAGGTCCCCGGCCAGCAGGGCGACGCGCCCCAGCCCGGCCGCGTGCCGGGACACCGCGCGCCACAGGCGCAGGTCCTCGGCGATCCGCAGCCCCTCCCCGTGCCGCCGGGCCGCCTCGTCCACGTCGCCCAGCGCCTCGGCGACCTGGGCCAGGGCGTCGGAGGCCTGGAGCAGCCCCCACGGGTCGCCGAGGTCGCGCAGGGCGGTCTCGGCACCGCGCCCCTCGGCCAGGGCCGCCGCCAGGTCGCCGCGCCCGAACGCGGCCAGGGCCAGGTCGACCCGGGCCAGGGCCGCCGTCCAGGGGTCCCCGGCCTCCTCGGCCGCCGCCAGGACGGCTGCGGTCCTCTCCCCGGCGGCGCCCGGGTCGCCCAGGCCCCGCCGGGTGAACCCGGTGAACCAGGCCAGGCGGGCCCGGACCGCCGGGTCGGCGATGCGCGCCAGCAGGGCGTCCGCACCGTCGCGCCGCCGCTCGTCCCCGGTGGCGTGCCGGGCCAGGGCCGCCCGCAGCACCGCTGCCCTGGCCCGCGGCTCCTCCGGCTCCCCCGCCCCGGCGGGCACCGCCAGTGCGGTGTCCAGCGCGGTGCGGGCCTGGGCGGTGCGGCCGCGCAGGAAGCGGTACCAGGCCAGGTCGGCCGCCAGGCGCAGGGCGGTGGGGGCGTCGCCCGCGCGGACGGCGTACGAGGAGGCGGCGCGCAGGTTGGCGTCCTCCCGGTCCAGCAGGGCCAGGGCCCCGGCCTGGTCCGGGCCGCGCAGGCGGGCGTCGGCCTCCCCGGCCAGGTCGGCGAAGTACGCGGCGTGGCGGGCGCGGGCCCGGTTCTCCCGCCCCGCGGCGGCCAGGTGTTCCAGGGCGTAGGCGGCCACCGACTCCAGCAGCCGGTAGCGGGTCCCCTCCGGGCGTGTGGAGGCGACGACCAGCGACCGGTCCACCAGGGCGCCGACCAGGTCCGGGGTGCCGCCGCCGACCGCCTCGGCGGCGGCCGGGTCGCAGCCGTCGGCGAACACCGCCAGCCGGGACAGCAGGGCGCGTTCGGGGCCGGTGAGGGGCTCCCAGCTCCAGTCGATGGTCGCGCGCAGGGTGCGCTGGCGGGCGGGCGCGTCCCGGCGTCCGCCGCCCAGCAGGGTGAACCGGTCGTCGAGGCGGGCGGCCAGCTCGGGGGCCCGGAGGTGGCGCATCCGGGTGGCGGCCAGTTCCAGGGCCAGGGGGATGCCGTCCAGGCGGCGGCAGATCGCGGCGACGGCGGCGACGGTGTCCGGGTCGGTGCCGGGGCGGGCGCCCGCGGCCTCGGCTCGGGCCAGGAACAGGCGGGCGGCCGGGGAGGCCTCCACCGCCGCCGGGGTGTCGTCGGCCGGCGGCTCCAGGGGCGCCAGGGGGTACAGGTACTCCCCCGCCACGGCCAGGGGCGACTGCGAGGTGGCCAGGATCCGCAGGTCCGGCAGGGCCGCCAGGAGGCCGGAGACCAGCTCGGCGACCTCCTCCACCAGGTGTTCGCAGTTGTCCAGGAGCAGCAGGGCGGGGCGTCCGCGCAGCAGGGCGGCGATCCGGCCGCCGAGGTCCCCGTCCCCGTCGCGGACGCCCAGCGCGGTGGCCAGGGCGGCGCCGGGGTCCCTGTCCAGGGCCGCCAGGTCCACCGGGACGGCGGGGTCGGCGGCTGTCCGGCGGGCCGCGGCCAGGGCCAGGCTGGTCTTGCCCACCCCGCCGGGTCCGGTGACGGTGACCAGGCGGTACCGCTCCAGGAGGCCGTGCACGGCCGCGACCTCGGTTTCGCGGCCCACCAGGTCGGACGCTGCGGCGGGCAGGTTCCCGGCGGGCGGGGCGGGGAGCCGGTCCGGGGCGGGGGCCCGGCGCGGGAGGAGGGCGGGGTCCTGGACCAGCACCGCGCGGTGCAGGGCGGCCAGCTCCGGCCCGGGGTCCACCCCCAGGTCGTCGGCCAGGCGGGCGCGCAGCTCCTCGTAGCGGGTGAGCGCCTCGCCCTGGCGCCCGGCGGCGTACAGGGCGCGGACCAGGGCGGCGTGCAGCCGCTCCCGGTAGGGGTGTTCGCGGGCCGGGCCCGCCAGGGCGTCGGCCAGTCCGGCGTGGTCGCCCAGCTCCAGGCGGGCCCCGGCGAGGTCCTCCAGTGCGGTCAGCCGCCGCTCCTCCAGGAGGGCGGCGTCCTCCCGGGCCCCGTCCAGGTCGGCGAACCCGGCGGCGGCCGGCCCCCGCCACAGGTCCAGGGCGCGGGAGAGCAGGTCGGCGCGCCCGCGGGGGGCGGCCCCGCGGGCTCGGTCGAGCAGCTCCTCGAACCGGTCCGCGTCCAGGTCGGCGCCGTGGAGCAGGTAGCCGGGCGGACGGTGGCGCACCAGGGCGCGCCCGCCCGGCTCGGCGCGCTCCAGGGCGCCGCGCAGCTGGGAGACGCGGGCCTGCAGGACCGCCGCCGGCCGGGCCGGCGGCTGGTCGCCCCACAGTGCGGCGACCAGCCGGTCGGCGGGGACCACCCCTCCCCGGGCCAGCGCCAGGAGCACCAGCAGGGCGCGGACCTTGGTGTCGGCGACGGCCACGGGACCCCCGTCCCCCGTACGGACCTCCAGCGGACCCAACACCCCCACGCGCATGGGCCAACCGTAGCGTTCCCGTAGGACACCCGTGGCGGCCGCGGGCACCGTGGTCCCACCGGGGCGGCACGGGGCCGCCCCGCCGAGAAGGACGGGGAACGACATGGGCGTCTACGAGGGACGCAGGGCCGTGGTCGTCGGCGGTACGCACGGCATGGGCCTGGGCGTGGTGGAGGAGCTGCTCGCCGGCGGGGCGCGGGTGCTGCTCACCGGCAACAACGAGAAGAACCTGGAGGAGGTGCGCGGCCGCCTGGGGCCGGACGTGCACACACTGCGGGCGAACGCCGCGGAGGTGGCCGACGCCGACCGGCTGGCCGAGGCCGTGCGCGAGCACCTGGGAGGGATCGACTTCCTGCACGTCAACGTGGGCGTGTCCGAGCTCGCCCCGGCGACCGGGGTCACCGAGGAGTCCTACGACTGGATGTTCGCGGTCAACGCCAAGGGGGCGTTCTTCACCGTGCAGCGGCTGCTGCCGCTGCTGGCCGACGGCGGGTCGATCGTGTTCACCACCTCGGTCACCAACCAGACCGGCACCCCGGGCATGGTCGTGTACAGCGGCACCAAGGCCGCGGTGCGGGCGTTCTCCCGGGTGCTCGCCGCCGAGCTGCTGCCGCGCGGGATCCGGGTCAACTCGGTGGCGCCGGGCTTCATCCACACCCCCTCGGGGGGTTTCACCAACGCCACCGACGCCGAGAAGGCGGAGATGGAGCGTATGGGCGACACGATCACCCCCATGAAGCGGCACGGCACCGTCGCCGAGGTCGCCCGGGCCGTGCTGTTCCTCGGCTTCGAGGCGACCTTCACGACCGGTGTGGAGCTGCCGGTGGACGGCGGCCTGGGGCAGGGGATCGGGTGACCCGGGCGGTGGCCGGACGCGGCCACCGCCGCCTCCCCGTTCCGCGTGCGGCCCCGGGGGCCCGGGGCCGCGGGGCCCGGCCGGGTCCACCGCGGCCGCCCGGGTGTCGGGCCGGCCCCTACTCCAGGAACAGCTCGCCGACCACCTCGCCCTCGTCGACCCGGCCCGTCCTGCGGAAGCCGAGGCCGAGGTAGAAGCCCTCGGGCGAGCCCTCCCCGGGGACCCAGGAGACGGTGACACGCTCCTGGCCGCGGCGGCGGGCCTCGGCCAGGACGGTCTCCACGGCGAAGCGGCCGTAGCCCCTGCCCTGCTCGCCCTCCGCGACGTTGAGCCGCCAGATCCCGCAGCGGTGGTCGGGGTCCTCCTCGCCGGGCTCGAAGTTGGCCATGACGAACGCGACGGGCCGGTCGCCGTCCAGGATCAGCCGGGGCCAGGCGGTCTCCCGCGAGGCGTACGCCTCGGCGAGGGAGTGGACGACGGGGGCGACGAAGGCGTTCTGGTCCTCGCGGACCTTCACCTTGATCGCCGCGCGGACGTTGTCGGGGGTGATCTCGACGGCGCGGAGGGAGGAATCGCTCATAGCGGCTCACTGTAGGCCCCTCCGTGACCGCGGGGGTAAGGGTTTTTCACGCCCTGGGCAGGGTGCGGGCGTGCAGGCGGGCCCCTGGACCCGGTCCGCGCGGGCGGGCGCGCGCCCGGGACCGGGCGCGGGGCCGCCCGGGGGCTCCCCGGGCGGCCATGCGCGGGTCAGGCCTGCGGCGGGGCTGCGGCCGTCCAGTACAGGGCCTGGGCCACCTGGGCGAACAGTCCCTTGGGGTGGTGGCGGAACATCGGCTCGGTACCGAAGAGCACCACCGACGCGCCGTCCGCCGTACCGCTGACCACCGCCGCCTGCCCGGCGGCCGCGTCCGGTCCGGCCGAGCCGTCGGCGGCGGCCCGCCAGTGCCCCGCCACCAGCGGGTCGCCGGCGTAGGCCTGCTCGACCGCCACGCCCTCGCCGAGGTCGGCGAACCACCCCGGGGAGTACACGAACGCGTGCCCGCCGGTGCCGGTGAGCGCGCCCCCGCCCGCCGTCACGGCCACCACGCCGTTGGCGTCGGAGCGGCCCGCGACCCGGGTGGCCTCCAGCAGCCCCGCCTGGTCGTTGAGCCGGGCGCCCGTCGCGCCGCGGCCCACCAGGCCGCCGCCCCCGGCGAAGAACCCGTCCAGGGCGGCCCGGGCGCCGGCGTTCAGGTCCCCGTACACCAGCCCGGAGCCGGCGTAGAGCACGTCCACCCCCGACCAGTCGAATCCGTCGTTGAGCACCGCCGTGGACACCGGCACCGGTTCGAAGCCGAGCGAGCCCAGGGTGAAGACCTCGTCGGCGGCGCCCGCCACCGCGACGGTGAGCGGCTCCAGGACGGCCTCTCCCGGCTCGTCCGCGGCGGTGAACACCGCCCCGTGCCTCTCGGCGGCCCCGGCGACCGCCTCGGCCGCCCCCGGTGCGACGACCGCGCCGCCCCGGGTCCAGGTCACCTCGGCGCCCGAGGCGAGCAGTTCGTTGAGGGCGGCGGCGTCGGAGCCGTCGGCCACCCCCAGCCGCCACCCCGCCGCGCCGGGCTCCTCGACCCGGCCGGTGGGCGCGGCCGCGGCCACCGGCGCGGTCCGGACCGGCACCGCCTCCTGCACCGGTGCGGCCTCGGCGCCCCAGAGCAGGCCGTGGCTCCACCCGGAGATGTCGTACATGGCCTCCACGTCGGCGCTGATGTCGCGGCCCGCCTCCAGCAGCACGTTGGCCATGCCGCGCTTGGGCTGGTGCATGTCCACCACGTAGGACCCCGCCGGGTAGGCCTCGCCCCCGACGGTGAACGCCTCCCCGGCACGGTCCACCCGCACGTCGTTGGCGATGAGGAAGTCGACCAGCCGGGCGGTGGCGCGGTTCCGGCCCGGCAGCACGTAGGCGCGGGGGAACTCGGTGGTGTACACGTCCTCCGGACCGAACCCGGGCACCCAGCCCTCGGGCGGGACCACCTGTTCCTCCCCGGCCGCGCCGCGGCGGAACACCTCGATCTGGTCGGCGATGAGCTCGCCGCGGTTCTCCCGGGCGAACTCGAGGGTCGCCTCGATGGTGGCGGCGGAGATGTCGGTGTTGACGGCCGAGCGCCGCCGCAGCTCCTCCTCGGGCAGGTTCGTGTAGTCGGCGTTGTTCACCCGCAGGGGGAACTCGACGGTGGCCGAGGCGACCGCGCCCTGGTAGGGCGCGTACATGGGGGTGAAGATGGGCGGCCAGTCGTCCCAGCCGTCCTCGCTGTCCCGGAACGGGATCTGCGGCGGCCGCACCCCGTCGCCCTCGGGCGTGTACCCCAGGTCGAGGACCGCCTCCTCCATGGCCAGGGCGTTGGCGTAGGTGTTCTCGACGAAGAGGTCGTACTCGTAGTTCTGGCCGTGCGGGGGTGTGCACGGCTCGATGAGGGTCCCGTTGACGTACCCGTGCTGGTCGACCATGACCAGCGGCTGGGTGTCGATCATGACCTGGCGCACCGCCGCCGTCTCGGGCTGGGAGACCGTCACGAAGTCGCGGTTGAGGTCGAATCCGGCCGCGTTGGCCCGGGTCCCGGCGACCCGGCCGTCCGGGTTGGCGGTGATCACGAAGTACAGCCGCGCCCCCTCCAGCAGCTCCCCGGTCGCGGGCTCATCGCTGTGGGCCAGCTCCTCGATGACCCGCAGCGAGGCGTCGGTGCCCTCCCACTCGTTGCCGTGGATGTTGGCGTTGACCAGCACCGGCGCCTTGTACCGGTCGGGCAGGGTGCGGTCGCGGGCCGCCCGGGCGGGGTCGGTGGAGATGAGCTCGCGCATCCGCCGCTGCTGGTCCGCGCGGCCCCGGTTCTCCGGCTCGGTGACGGTGACCAGGTACAGGTCCCGGCCTCGGGTGCTGGTGCCGATGACCTCGGCGCTGACCCGGTCGGACTCGTCCATCAGCTCGTTGAGGGCCGGGGCGATGTCGTGGTACGGGGTCAGGCCCAGTCTGACGGAGTGGTCGCCGGGGTCCTCCGGGTGGACGGGCAGTTCGCTCTGGCGCGGGTAGGGGTCGTCGGCGTCCACCCCGGGCGCCCGCGGCGGCGCGGGGGCGGCGAGGGTGCGTGCGGGGTCCTGGAACGGCACGGCGGCGACGTCGTTGCGCTCGGGTCCGTTGCCGTGCTCGCGCTGGGCGGGGTCGGCCAGCGCGGGGGCGGGGGCGGTGAGCACACCGGCGGCGACCGCCGCGGCCACCGCGGTCAGGGCGGCCCGGCGTCGTACGGGCGGGGGTGGGTACACGGGGATCCTTCCTGGGGGCGTCCCCTGCTTCCTACCGGGGAGGGCCCGCGCGGACAAGACGGTCTGCCGTGGGAACCGTGTTCCGTGCGACGGCCCGCCGCTTGACCGGCCCTTGGGGACGCCGCGGTGTCGCCCGGGCCCGGCGTTTACCCGATCGGGGTGTCCGGTCGGGCCGTTTCCACCCGTGGCCGTCGCCACTGCCGCCCGATCCCCCTGCCCCGCAGGGGATCGCGCCGCCGTAATCCGGATCACGGGATCATTCCGGCGCCACGGGGATTTTCCCGCCCCCCGACCCTTGTTGGAGCCGGGAGTGCGGCCCTTCGGGGTCAACCCACGGTGCCCCGCCCGAAGGCGGTTCACGGCGCCCGCGCACCGCGCGTCCCACGCGCACCCGAACGTCCCACTTCCGGTAATGGAGATTCCCCGGTGACCCTTGCCTCCGTGCGCCCCGACCGCCGCCACGCGGCGACCCCGACAACCGCGACCGTCCCGCCGGCCGCCGTCCCCGCCCCGACCGCTCCCCCCGCTCCGGCCGCCCAGGAGCAGCGGCCCGCCGCGCCCGGCCGGGCCCGGGCTCTGCTGCTCGTCATCGTGCTGGGCGCGCTGTCCGCCGTCGGCCCCCTGGCCACCGACCTGTACCTGCCCGCCCTCCCGAACATCGCCGCCGACCTGGGCACCAGCGAGTCGGCCGTCAAGTTCACCCTGACCTCGGTCATGGCGGGGATGGCACTGGGCCAGCTGGTCGTGGGACCGCTCAGCGACCGGTGGGGGCGGCGCGCGCCGCTGCTCATCGGCATCGCCGTGTTCACCGCGACCACGGTCGCCATCGCGTTCTCGCCCACCGTGGAGGTGTTCTCCGTCCTGCGGTTCCTCCAGGGGCTGTCGGCGGCGGCGGGGCTGGTGGTGTCCCGTGCGATCGTGAGCGACGTGTACGACGGCGAGGCCGCCGCCGTGTTCTTCTCCCGGCTGGTGCTGCTGTCGGGTCTGGCCCCCATGCTCGGGCCGATCCTCGGCGGGCAGCTGCTGCTCCTGGGCCCCTGGCCGGTCCTGTTCGGGGCGCTGGGCGCGGTCGGCCTGCTCACCACCGCACTGGTGTGGTGGGCGCTGCCCGAGAGCCTGCCGCGGGAGCGCCGCACGGCGGTGGACCCGCGCGGCCAGCTGCGGGTGTTCGGCGCGCTGCTGCGCGACGCCCGGTTCCTGCTGCCGACCCTCACCCTGGCGCTGGGCTTCGGGATGTCGTTCACCTACATCTCGGCGTTCTCCTTCGTCTCCCACAACGAGCTGGGCGCCGACGCGCAGCGGTTCGCCCTCGTGTTCGCGGTGACCACGCTCGGCATGATCCTGGGCAACCAGGTGAACGCCGTGCTGGTGCGGCACGTGGAGATCCACCGGCGGCTGCTGCTGGGCCTGGCGGGATCGATCGTGTCGGTGGGGGCGCTGGCCGTCCTGGACGCCTCCGGCGCAGCGTCGCTGGTGTCGGTGACCGCGGCCCTGTTCGCGATGATGCTGTTCACCGGGCTCGTGTCGCCCAACGCGACGGCGCTGGCGCTGGCCCACCTGCCCGCGGACCGGGCGGGGAGCGGCTCGGCTCTGCTGGGCACCCTCCAGTTCGGCCTGGGCTCGGCGGTGGCGGCCCTGGCCGGGCTGGGCGGCGCGGTGACCCTGTCGGGGATGACCGCGGTGATGCTCGCCTCCGCCGTGGGTGCCGCCGCGGTGTTCTCCCTGACGGCGGTGGTCGTGCGGCGCGCCCGGACACAGGCCGGGTGAATACCGCGCGATCGTCGTCGGGGGCCGTTAACCTGGGCGATTCGTGCAAGGCGACCAGAAGGGAGGCGGCATGTCCACCTTTCCGAACCCGCAGGCCCGCCCGCTCACCGAGCAGGCGCCGTGCGAATGGGAGGAGGCGGTGGCCCGGCTGTCCCGGGAGGCGGGGACGGCGTGGCTGACGGCGGTGCGGCCGGACGGCGCCCCGCACACCCGGCCGGTGCTGGCGGTGTGGGTGAACGGCCAGCCGTTCTTCGCCTCCGGTACGGACACCGCCAAGTCCCGGCTGCTGGCGGGCGGGCCGCAGGTGAGCCTGGCGTTCTCGGCGGCGGGGATGGACGCGGTGGTGGAGGGCGCGGTCGAGCCGGTCCGCGACCACGACCGCCTGGCCTGGGTGGCGGCGGCCTACGCCGAACGGTACGGCTGGGCGCCGGCGCCGGGCGAGGGGGAGCTGACGGGGGCGCAGGGCGCCCCGACGGCGGGCCCGCCCCCGTACCGGGTGTACACGGTGGTGCCGTCGACGGTGTACGCGTTCCCCACCGACGACGACGGCCCGGCGCCCACCCGGTGGCGGTTCGACGTGTGGCCCTGAGCCGCGGCGGGGTGAGACATCCCCTCTCCGGGGTAAGAGTCGGCTGAACGATTCAGGACCGCACGGCCCCGACCCCCCAGGAGGCGGTCACATGCGAACGAAGATCGTTGTCTCCACCCTCGTCGTCCTCTGGCTGGCCATCGGTGTCATCGCCGTGTTCCAGCGCGGCCTGTTCAGCGATGCGCCCTCGTGCTCCAACGTCGGCTACACCCTCGGGACCGTTTTCGTCGGGCCGCTGAACTACATGGGGGTGAACCCGACCATCGAGTGCCCGCCCCTGCCCGAGCCCTCGGAGTGACCCGCGCGCCACGACCGGTGCCGGGGAGTCGCCTCCCCGGCACCGCGTCCCCGCCGGGCGGGGTCAGGCCAGGACGGTGAAGGAGGCCCTCAGCAGGTCCTCCTCCCGCGAGGACGGGCCGACCCGCAGCTCGAAGTCGCCCGGCTCCACCCGCCGTACCCCGGCGGCGTCCACCAGGGTGCAGTCGGCCACCGGTACCTCCAGCCGCACCCGGCGGCTCTCCCCCGGGGCCAGCTCGACCCGGCGGTAGGCCTTGAGCTCGCGGTCGGCCCAGGTGACCGAGGTGACCGTGTCGGAGACGTAGGCCTGCACGGTCTCCACCGCCGGGCGGTCACCGGTGTTGGCGACGGTGACCTCGGCGCGCACGGTGTCGCCGACCCCCAGGTCGGTGCGGTCGAGGGCCAGGTCGGAGTACTCCACGGTGGTGTAGGTCAGTCCCTCGCCGAACGCGAACGCGGGGCGCTGGGTGAGGTCGGCGTACCGGTCGCCGTGCTGGCCGCGCACCTGGTTGTAGAACGTCGGCTGCTGCCCGGCGTGGCGGGCGTAGGAGACCGGCAGCCGGCCGGCGGGCTCGATGAGCCCGAACAGCAGCTCGGCGACCGCCCGGCCGCCCTGCATGCCGGGGTTGGCGGCGTGCACCAGTGCGGCGGCGCCCAGCGCCGACTCCGGCAGCACCAGCGGCTTGGAGGAGATGACCACGACCGTCATGGGGGTGCCGGTGGCGGCCAGGGCGTCCAGCAGCGCGGTCTGTGCGCCGACGAGTTCGAGGGTGGCGGTGGACCGCCCCTCCCCCACCAGTTCGATACGGTCGCCGACCACGGCGACGACGTGGTCGGCCGCCTCGGCGGCGGCGACCGCCTCGGCGATCATGGTCTCGTCGGGCTCGGCGGGGTGGACCACGGGCGGCCGGGGCTGGCCGTCGGGGAAGGCGGCCCCGGCGGGGTCGGGGCCCAGTCGGCAGATGTCGGCGCCGCGGGCGTGCACGACCTTCCAGCCCTGGGGGACGTGGTCGCGCAGGCCGTCCAGGACGGTGCGGACCATCTCGCGGGGGTGGCCGTCGGGCATCCAGTCGACCTGGCCGGAGGCGCCCGCCCAGTCGCCGAGCTGGGTGTGCGGGTCGTCCGCGTTGGGTCCCACGACGGCGATGGTGCGGGCGGCCTCGCCGCGGCGGGCCACCGCGCGGCCGGCGACGTCGGGGAAGCGCTCGTCGGTGAGCGGCAGGGTGCCGTCGTTGGCGAGCAGGACCAGGGAGCGCCGGGCGACCTCCAGGTTGAGGTCGGTGTGCTCGCGCGAGCCGATGACGGCGCGCTGGCGGGCCGCGTCGGGGTGGCGGGGGTCCTCGAACAGGCCGAGCTCGAACTTGAGGGCGAGGATGCGGGCGACGGCGGCGTCGATGTCCTCCTCGGCGAGCAGGCCGCGGGCGACGGCGTCCTGGGCGCCCTCGAAGAAGTCGGGGGTGGTCATCACCATGTCGTTCCCGGCCCTGACGGCGGCGGCCGCGGCGCGGGTGTGGTCGGGCTGGATGCGCTGTTCCCACACCATGCGGCCGACGTTGTCCCAGTCGGTGACGAGGGTGCCGGTGTAGCCCCACTCGCCGCGCAGCACCTCGTCGAGCAGCCAGGAGTTGACGGTGATCGGGACCCCGTCCATGGACTGGTAGCCGAGCATGAAGGTGCGGCAGCCCTCGCGGGCGACCCGCTCGAAGGGGGGCAGGAACCAGGAGCGGAGCTTGCGCCGGGAGATGTCGGCCTCGCTGGCGTCGCGGCCGCCCTGGGTCTCGGAGTAGCCGGCGAAGTGCTTGGCGCAGGCGAGGATCGCGGTGGGGTCGTCCAGGCCGGCGCCCTGGTAGCCGCGCACCATGGCCGAGGCGAACTCGCCGATGAGGAAGGGGTCCTCGCCGAAGGTCTCGCCGACCCGGCCCCAGCGCAGGTCGCGGGTGATGCACAGGACCGGGGAGAAGGTCCAGTGGATGCCGGTGGCCGCGACCTCCACGGCGGTGGCGCGGGCGGCGCGCTCGATCAGCTCGGGGTCCCAGGTGGCGGCCATGCCCAGCTGGGTGGGGAAGATGGTGGCTCCCTCCCAGAAGGAGTGGCCGTGGATGCAGTCCTCCGCGATGAGCAGGGGGATGCGCAGCCGGGTGCGGGCGGTGAGGGCGGCGGCCTCCAGGACGAGTTCGGGGGAGGTGTGCAGCAGTGATCCGGCGTGCATGTCCTCGACCAGGGGGCGCACCCCGCCCCGCGCGTCCAGTTGGAGCATCTGGCCGACCTTCTCCGGCAGCGTCATCCGGGAGAGCAGGTCGGCGACCCGGTCGGCGACGCTGAGGGAGGGGTCGAGGTAGGGGTGCGGGGCGTTCACCAGGGTTCCTCCTGCGGTGACAGCGTGTGGCCGGGGGTTACGGACAGGCATGGGAGCGATCCCATGGAGATACGCTATGCCATCGGCATGCGCCGCGGACGCCCGGTCCCGGACTTTCTCCCACCGATCGCGCCGTTCGTTCCCGGGTGCCCGGATGCCGGGGCGACGGGGCCGAGGGCCGGTGCGGCCGGGTCCCCGGCGCCGAGGGCGTCCGGGGCCGGGCCTGCGCTCCTCGTATCCGGAGCGGGTCTGCACGACGGCCTCGATGCCGTCGAGGCGGCGGTGCGGTTCCTCGGCGCCCCCGCCCCGGACCAGGCCTTCCCCGGGGAACCGATGAGGTGGTCGGGCATCGAGTGGTCCTGTTCGAGCCGCGGGACGCCCGGGGCCGGCCCCGGGTCGGCGGTCCGGCTGTCCGCCCAGCGGGAACCGGGACGTGCGCGGCCCCGGCCTCAGGCCGGGGAGAGGCGGTGGCGGGCCACGAACCGCCACAGCTCCCGGGCCGCCGCCACGGTGTCGGTGGTACGGCCCGGGCCGCTGGAGGAGGCGGCGCCCGGCCAGGTGTGGCCGCCGCCCTCGACGACGACGTGCCGCACGTCGGCACCGCTGTCGCAGCCCGACCACTCCAGGACGGTGACGTCCGGGCCCGGCCGCTCCGTCCCGGGTCCCGCGCGGCAGCCGTGGGCGGCGGCGCGGTCGGCGTTCCAGGCGGCGAGGTCGGGCAGGCCCCGTTCCGGGTCCCCGGTGTAGGGGATGGTGGTGTCCCCGGTGCCGTGGAAGGAGACCACCGGGACCGCCCGGGAGGTGTCGCACTCCAGGCCGTGCGGGTAGAACGCGGCCGCCACCGGCGCGATCGCCGCGACCCGGTGCGGGGCCGCGCAGGCCAGGACCGCGGTGAACCCGCCGCCGTTGGACATCCCGGCGGCGTAGACCCGGGTGCGGTCCACGCAGGTGCGCGACTCCACCGTGTCCAGGAGCGCGTGGGTGAAGGCGACGTCGTCGACGCCGGGCGGTGAGTAGGGGGCGCCCTGCCAGGCCGTGCGGTCTTCCTCGCCGGGCAGGGCCTCGGGCAGCACGACCACGGCGGGCAGCCCGGTCAGCCCCGCGTAGTCGGCCATGCCCGCGGCGCTGCCGCCGCGGCCGTGGTAGGCCAGCAGTACCGGCCAGGCGCGGCCGGGGGTGTACCCCTCGGGCAGGTGGAGCAGGTACCCGCGCTCCAGGCCGCCGCCGACCAGGGAGTGCCGCACCGCCTCCCCCGGCTCCTGGGGCGCGGGCAGCCCGCAGCCCGTGGAGCGGTGCCCCTGCTCCGGGTCGTGCGGGACCGCCGCGCCGGGGACTGCCACCGCCAGGGCCGCCAGGGCGAGCACCAGGACCGGGCGGAGGGTGGTGCGCAGGGCCAAGCGGCGCTCCCTCCAGCGGCGTGATCCAGACATCAAAGACGTTATCGACTTCCGCACCATAAACCGGTTCCCGCCTCCTCGGCGTTCTTGCTACGGTCGGCGCGCGGGCCGTGGGACTTCGGCCGCGACTTCCGAGAACCGCCTTGTAAGCACCATTCACGCCGGTCGCGCCTTCACTCCCCGGCCCGCCGCACCCCCACCGGAAGCGGACGCGGACGATGACCGACACCTACACCGACCTGCTGGCCTGCGAGGACCTGCTGCTGTTCGCCTCCGCCGCGATCTCCTCCACCGGCCAGCGCGAGTTCCACACCGGCGCCGGGGAGCAGGTCCCCTCCCTGGACTTCCTGCACGACTACGTCCACGGCACCCTGCCCGACCTGTACGGCCTGATGCTCGCGCTGCACGTCAACGACCACAACGCCGTCCGGATCGTGCACACCCTGCTCTCGCGCTCTCGCCCCGGGGCCGACCCCGCGCTGCGCGCCCGGGAGAACGGCCTGATCCGCCGTCGGCTGGCGCGGACGCCGCCGCAGCGCGTGTACCGCCTGTTCCGGCGCCTGGCCGCCGAGCGCGTCAACAACCGCCGCACCCGCGCCGTCATGCGCGACTGGATCGCCCGGCGCCCGCTGGAGCTGGACGCGCTGAAGTACCGCGACGGGCTGCGCGCCGCCGCCCGGCACGCCCGGGTTCCGCTGCCCGCCGAGGTGGCCCGCTTCCTCTTCTCCGGCCCCGCCGCCCGGCGCGCCCGCCCCTACCGCGCTCCCCTGCTGGAGTCCCACCGCCGCGCCCACTTCGCGGCCCGCGACCTGTACGGCCTGCCCTTCACCGTCGCCGAGGGCTTCGCCGCCCACCACCGGGTGCCGCGCGCCGTCTTCCTGGAGGGCATCGCCGGGCGCACCACCGCCGCCGAGCGGCTGCGCCTGGACCGCGGTGCGCGACGGCACGGACTGGACGCCCCGCTGTCCGACCTCGGATCGGCCCCGCTGCTGCGCCTGTGCGTGTACGTGCTGGGCCTGCCGGTGGCCGAACGCCGCGAACGGCGCGCCGAACTGGAGGCCGCCCTGGAGCGGGCCGCCCGGCGCACCGCCGGACCGCTGGCCGGGACCTGGCCGCGCACCGCCGCCGTCCTGGACGACAGCTACTCCTCGATCGGCTCGCCGGTGCGCCGCAACCGCCCGCTGGCGCTGGCCCTGGCCTGCCACCACCTGCTGCGGGCGCTGTCCCCGGACGGCTCCTCGCACTGGGTGTCGGGGCGCACCGACGCGCTCACCGCCCGCCCGGCGGGCCCCACCCGGCTCACCGAGACGATCCTGGACGCCCTGGACACCGGGCCCTCCCGGGTGGTCGTGGTCTCCGACGGCTATGACGACACCCCGCCGCTGCTGTCCGACGCCCTGCTGCTGTGGCGGCGGCGGATCGACCCCGACCGTTCGGTGGCGATGGTGCACCTGTCCCCGGTACTGGACGACGCCTGGTCACCGCACCGGCTGTCCCCGGCCGTGCCCACCATCGGGCTGCACGACCCCGCGGTGCTGCCCTCCCTGGTGGAGCTGGCCCGGTTCGGGGAGGGGCGGCTGGGCCTGTCCGACCTGCGCGCGCACCTGCTCGCCACCGCCGACGCCCTGCTCGCCACCGACCGCCCGGGAGGGGCCCCGTGACCGACGCCCAGCGCCTGGACCTGACCGGGGTGACCACCGACACCGCCCAGCAGTGGGGCGCCGTGCGCCTGGTGCCGCTGCTGCGCACGGACCCGGTGCCGGGGTTGCGGCTGCACCCGATGGCCGCCGAGGACCTGCGCGACAACGCGGCCCTGGCCCGGGAGTACGAGCACGCCGAGACGTGCTGCTACGTTCCGCACGCCTATGTGCTGACCTGGGAGGAGGACGCCGTGCCCAGCGCCTCCTACGGAACCCGGATCCTCCCGCCCGGGAGCTCGTCGGCGCCCCGGCGCATGCACCTGGACCTGCGCGGTCGCGGCGTGCGCACGGCCTACCGGGGGCGGGGCCGGTTCCTGCCGATGCGCCTGGCCGTGGACGGGCTGCTGTCGCTGTTCTCCGGCGGCCCCGAGACCGCCTGGGCGGAGTGGTCGCGGCACCTGCTCGTCCAGGGGCTGTCCGCCCCCTCGATGGACACCTACATCGGCGAGGAGATCGGTGGCCTGGCCGAGGCGCTGCGGGTGTTCGAGATCCACCCGGGCCAGTGCGGGGTGGCGGTGTACGTGGCCGACGTCCTGGCGTCGGTGCACCTGTACCCGCACCCGGACGACTACCGGGCGCTGCACGCGAGCATGCTGCTGGACCTGTTCGGCGAGACCCTGTACACCTACGGGCTGCTGCGGGCGACGGTCCCCCCGCTGTACACGCCGCTGCGGGAGCGGGAGGTGCGCTCCCTGGCCGACCTGCGCCGGGAGGTGGCGCGCAGCCGCGCCGAGACCCGGGACGGCCACGACTCCCTCATGCTGTCCTCGCTGACCGGGGGGCTGTACCGGGGTGGGCGCGGCGTGGACTTCGGCGGGTGGGAGCAGGCCGGGCCCGACGACGGGAGCCGCCGGCCCCGGTTCCGCACGGGGTGGCTGGCCCCGGAGCCGACCCGCGGGGACGACCTCCACGTCGGCGAGGTGATCGAGGACCGGCGCGGCCGGACCGCCTACCTCAAGACCCTGCGGCTGTCGGCCTCCCAGGCGCGGCAGGCCCGCCTGCTGTACGCGCTGGGCGCGGCGCAGTGGCGGCTGGAGCAGGCCGCCGAGGACCTCGGGATCGCGGAGTCGGCGCTCGTCGCCCGCCTGGACCGGGCGGGGCTGGGCCACCTGCTGGCCCCGGGCCTGCTACAGGCCCACCGCACCGAGCGCCGCCGGGCGGCCCGGCGCCGCTGACCCCGCCTCCTCATCCGCTGCGGGAGGCGATGCGGCCCTCGACGCCGTCCAGCAGCCAGGACAGGCCCTCCTCGAAGACCTCCTCCGCCCCGGGGCCCGGCCCGGTGAGACGCTCGACGGCCGGGAACCGGCCGGGGGTCAGGTGCGCGGCCAGGTACTCCATCCGGGCGTCCGCCCAGGACCGTCCGTCGGGGGCGACACGGCGGACGGTGCGGTCGGCGTCCACCACCCGGGCGGCGTGCCCGCGCACGTAGCCGTCCACGCCCTCGATGACCGCCAGCACCTCGCGCTCGCTCAGGCCGGTGCCGTCGAACACCCGCAGCGCCGAGTCGGTCCAGGCCAGCGCGCCCGGGCCGACGGGGTGCCCCGTCCCCATGAGGTCGACCAGCCAGGGGTGGGCGCGGTAGCCGTCCAGGTCGGCGCGGGCCCAGGCGGCCACCTTCTCCCGCCAGGTCCCGGGCCGGGTGTGCGGCAGGGGGGCCTCGGCGATCATCGTGTCCACCATCAGGGCCAGCAGCGCGGCCTTGTCGGGGATGTAGGTGTAGAGGGTGGCGGCGCCCACGCCCAGGGCGGCGGCGACCCGGCGCATGGACAGGGCGGACAGCCCCTCCTCCTCCGCGAGCGCGGTGGCGGCGTCCACCACGGCCTGAACGGTGAGCCGGTGGCGGGGGCCGCGCCGGGGCGTGCCGATGCCGTTCCACAGCAGCTCCATGACCGGTCGCGGATCATCCTCGGCCGCCACTGGCGCCTCCCGCCCCGTGCACGTAGATTGAAACCCCGAACATTGTACGGAGTATATCCGGGAGGCACCCCATGACCACCCCGACGACACCCGGCCCTCCCCGGGCCGCTCCCCCGGGCCGGGCCCTGGCCGGAGCCGTGCTCGCCGCCACGGGGTTCGCCCTGGCCGCCGCCTTCGCTCCCCCGCTCGTGATCCCTCCGGTCGCGGCGCTGCTGCTGTGGGCGGTACTGCGCGCCACCGCCACACCCCTCTCCGCCCTGGGCCTGACCGGCGGCACGCGGACCGCGCTGCTCGGCGCCGGGACCGGGCTGGCCGCCGTGCTGGCCGGGGCGGGCCTGGCCACGGGCGCGGGACTGGTCTTCGGCGGGCTCGCCCTCACCGTGCCGACCGCCGCGGCCTGGGGCGCGGCGGCACTGGCACTGGTCGCGGTGGTGCTGCCGGAGGAGGCGGTGTTCCGCGGCTACGTCCAGCACGCCCTGGGCACCCGATGGCGCAGGCTCTCCGCGGTGGCGGCGCAGGCAGCGCTGTTCGCCCCGGCCACCGCACTGGTGCAGGGGTCTCCGGACGGGCTCGCCACGGGGTTCGCCTTCGGATTCCTGCTGGGGTACCTGCGGCTGCGCTCGGGCGGCCTGTGGACCGTGCTGGGGGTGCGCGCCGGACTGCTCCTGGCCGGGGTCGCGGTCGTCGACCCCTCCCCCGGGTGGGCGGCTGCGCTGGCGGTCGCCCCGGGCCTGGCCGCGCTGGCCGCGGTCCACCTGGCGGCTCCGGACCGGACTGCGGCGACCGGGGCCCCGCCGCACCGCCCGCTGGCCCAGAAGGGGGTGCTGTACGACGTCGGCTCCTCCTACCTGCCGGGCCAGCACTCGCGGGAGCGGTGGCGCCCCGACGTGGTCGCCGAGGAGATGCGGGTGATCGCCGAGGACCTGAACTGCACGGCGGTCACCGTGTTCGGCCACGACCTGGACCGCCTGGAGGAGGCGGCCCGCCTGGCGCTGGACCGCGGCCTGTTCGTCTGGGTGCAGCCGCGCCTGGTGGACGGGACCCGGGACGAGATCGCCGGGCGGCTGGCGCGCACAGCCGCGTTCTGCGAGCGCCTGCGCGCCGACCACCCGGACCGGGTGGGGCTCAACGTCGGCTGCGAACTGACGGTCTTCGTCCGCGGCATCATCCCGGGGGGCACGTTCGGGGTGCGCAGCGCCCTGCTGGGCTGGCTGTCCCCGCTGTTCCCGCTCTTCGACCTGAGGCTGAACCGGCTGCTGGGACACCTCGCCGCGACCGCCCGGTCCGGGTTCGGCGGCCCCCTCACCTACGGCTCCGGCAGCTGGGAGGGCGTGGACTGGACCCCGTTCGACCTGGTGGGCGTGGACCACTACCTCGACGGCACGGGCCTGGACGCCTACCGGGAGGGGCTGCGGGCGCTGTACCGCTGGAACAAGCCCGTACTGGTCACCGAGTTCGGCTGCTGCGCCTACGAGGGCGCCCGCGAGGCGGGCGGCTCGGGCGCGGACATCCTCGACTGGAGCGACCCGGACGACCGCAGGGTCCGGCCCGGGTACCCGCGCAGCGAGAAGGTGCAGGCCGACACCCTCGGGCAGATGCTGGACGTGTTCGAGACCGAGGAGGTGCACGGCGCGTTCGTGTGCATGTTCATCGAGGGCGACTGCCGCTACTCCGAGGACCCCGAACGCGACCAGGACAAGGCCTCCTTCGGGATCGTGCGCCCGCCCTCCCTGGAGTCGGGCCTGTCCCCCGACGACGGCCATTGGGAGCCCAAGGAGGCCTTCCACCTCCTGGCCCGCCGCTTCGCCGCCGACCCCGCCCCCGGTCCCCGCCCCGACCCGCGGCGCGGGTGAGCGGTCTCATCCGGAACCGGGGCTCCCGACCGGAGGGGCGGGGTGACAGACTGCCCCCATGCTCGGCATCACCGACCTGCCCACCTACCTGGCGGGCCTCGTCCTCATCGTGCTCCTGCCCGGTCCCAACTCGCTCTACGTGCTCTCCGTCGCCGCACGCGGCGGGACCCGCGCCGGCTACACGGCCGCCGCCGGGGTCTTCACCGGCGACGCCGTGCTCATGCTGCTCGCCGCGGCCGGGGCCGCCACCCTGCTCCAGACCAACCCGGTCGTGTTCGCCGCCGTGAAGTTCGCGGGCGCCGCCTACCTGGTGTGGATGGCGGTCGGGATGCTGCGCTCCGCCCACACCATGTGGGCCACCCGCCATCAGCGCAGCCTGGAACAGCAGGCCGCCGACACCTCCGGCGCCGCGGCCGCCGAGCGCCCCTACCGGAGGGCCCTGGTGGTGTCGCTGTTCAACCCCAAGGTGATCGTCTTCCTGATCTCCTTCTTCGTGCAGTTCGTCGATCCCGCCTACGCCTATCCCGCGGTGTCCTTCCTGGTCCTGGGCCTGCTGCTGCAACTGGTGAGCTTCCTGTACCTGTCGGCGCTGATCCTCAGCGGCACCCGGCTGGCCGCAGCCTTCCGGCGGCGGCGCAGGCTCTCGGCGGGCGCGACCTCGCTGGCGGGCGCCCTGTTCCTGGGCTTCGCGGTGAAACTGTCGCTCACCTCCGCCTGACCCGCTCGGCGCGCGCCGCGGCGGCCGCGGCCGCCGCGGCCGGAAGGGCGCCTCAGTCCCCGCGGAGCCGCCGCTTGAGGATCTTGCCGGAGGCGTTGCGCGGCAGGTCGGAGACCAGCCGTATCGCCTTGGGCACCTTGAACGCCGCCAGCCGCCCGCGCACGTGCTCGGTCAGCACGTCCTCCAGCCCCTGCGCGTCGATGCCCTCGACGGGCACCACGAACGCGGTCACCGCCTCGATCCACTTCTCGTCGGGCGTCCCCACCACGGCCGCCTCCGCCACCGCGGGATGGGTGTACAGGGCGTCCTCCACCTCCCGGGACGCCACCAGCACCCCGCCGGTGTTGATGACGTCCTTGATCCGGTCCACCACCTCGATGTAGCCCTCGGCGTCGGCGCGGACCAGGTCGCCGGAGTGGAACCAGCCGCCACGGAAGGCCTCCTCGGTCTCCTGCGGCTTGTCCCAGTAGCCCTGGCACAGCTGCGGCGACCGGTACACCACCTCGCCGAGCTCGCCGGGCGGCACGTCCTCCCCCTTCTCGTCGACCACCCGCAGCTCCACGAACAGGGCGGCCCGCCCCGCCGACGCGGGCCGGTCCGCGTGCTCCTCGGGGCGCAGCACGGTGGCCAGCGGGCCGATCTCGCTCTGCCCGAAGCAGTTGTAGAACGCCAGCTCGGGCAGGGCGCCGCGGAGCTTCTCCAGGACCGGGCCGGGCATGACCGAAGCCCCGTAGTAGGCCTTGCGCAGGCTGGCCAGGTCGTGTCCGGTGAACTCCGGGTGGTTGGCCAGCGCCACCCACAGGGTGGGCGCGGCGAAGAACGCCCCGTGCCGGCCGGCCTCGATCCGGCGCAGCAGGTCGGCGGGGTCGGGCGCCTCCACCAGGGTGTTGCGCGCGCCCACCGCCAGCCACGGCATGAGGAAGACGTGCATCTGGGCGCTGTGGTAGAGCGGCATGGCGTGCAGCGGCTCGTCGTCGGCGCGCAGGTCCAGGCCGACGACGCAGGACAGGTACTCGTGCACCAGCGCCCGGTGGGTCATCATGGCGCCCTTGGGCCGGGAGGTGGTGCCGGAGGTGTACAGCAGCTGCACCAGGTCGGTGTCGGAGACCTCCACCCCGAGGTCGGGGACCGGGCCCTCGGTGGCGGCGGCGAGCAGGCCGGCGGGGGTGTCGCGCAGTTCCACCACCTGCTCGACCCCGGCGGTCTCTCGGACGGCGTCGACCGCCGAGCGCAGGGCGGGGTCGGCGAGCACCACGGTACTGCCGGACTGGTCGAGCAGGTAGAGGAGCTCCTCGCCCTGGAGGGCGTAGTTGACGGGGACGTGCACCAGCCCGGCCCGCGCGCAGGCCAGGAAGCCGATGAGGTAGGCGTCGGAGTTGCGGCCGTAGGCGGCGACCCGGTCGCCCCGGGCCGCCCCCAGCGCCAGCAGCCGGGCGGCGGCGCGGGTGACGGCCGCGTCCAGCTCGGCGTAGGTCCAGGTGCGGTCTCCGAAGACCAGCGCGGTCCGCTCGGGGGTGCGAGCCGCGCTGCGGCGCAGGACGCCGTCGACGGTGCTGGAGGTGATGGGGCTCAAGATCGCCGCTCCCTTTCGCCGGTGCGCCCCGCCGCGGGGCGCGGTCATCCCCATCCTGGTGTGGCCGCCGCCACAGCGACAAGGGCCCACGGCACCGGGTTCCGTCAGCCCTTGAGGGCCCCGGCCATCAGGCCGCGCATGAAGTAGCGGCCCAGCAGCAGGTAGACGACCAGGGTCGGCAGCGACGCCAGCACCGCCGCGGCCATCTGCTGGTTGTAGGGCACCACCATCGACCCGGCGACGTTGTTCAGCTGCACCGTCACCGGCCAGCTGTTGGGGCCGGTCAGGAACACCGCGAACAGGAAGTCGTTCCACGCCGAGGTGAACTGCCAGATCAGCGTCACCGCGAACGCCGGCGCCGACACCGGCAGCACCACCGACGCGTAGGTCCGCAGCATCCCCGCCCCGTCCACGCGCGCCGCCTCGATCAGCGTGTGCGGGACGCTCGCGTAGTAGTTGCGGAAGATGAGCGTGCAGATCGGGATCCCGTACACGGTGTGCGCCAGGATCAGCGGGAACACCCCGCCCATGAGGTTCGCGCCCACCAGCAGCTGCTGGAGCGGGATCATCACCGCCTGGTAGGGGATGAACATCCCGAACAGGAACAGGGTGAACACCGTGTCCGCGCCGGGGAACCGCCAGCGCGCCATCACGAACCCGTTCATCGACCCCAGCACCGCCGAGACCACCGCGCTGGGCACCGCCACCATCACGCTGTTGCGCAGCCCCGAGGACAGCGCGTCCCAGGCCGCGGTCCAGCCCTCCGTGCTCCAGGTCTCGGGCAGCGACCACGCCCGGGCCGCGGTGGCCTCGGCGAAGGGCTTGAAGCCGGTCACCAGCAGCACGTACATCGGCAGCAGGAACAGCACCGCCAGCCCGAACAGCACGGCGAACTTGACGGCCTGCCCGCGCCGGGTCGTCCCCGCCGCCCGGCCGCCCGGCGCGGTCACCCGCTCGGGTGCGCTCTGAACGCTCAACGGCCCTCGCTCCGTTCCTTGCGCACCGTCCACACCAGGTACGGGACGACGAACAGCGCCACCGCGAACAGCAGGTAGGAGGCGATGGTCGCGCCCTTGGCCGGGTCGCGGACCTCGAACACCATCGCCCACATGTACACCGCGGGCACGTCCGCGATGATCTGCTTCCCGGCGATGGCGATGATCAGGTCGAACACCTTCAGCGACATGTGCCCCAGGATGATCACCGCGCTCAGCAGCACCGGCCGCAGCTGGGGCATGACCACGTGCCGGTACACGCCCCACTCCGAGCAGCCGTCCACCCGGGCCGCCTCGCGCAGGTCCTCGGGCACCCCGCGGAAGCCCGCCAGGAACAGCGCCATGATGTACCCGGCCAGCTGCCAGATCGCGGGCAGCGCCATCGCCGCCATGCCGAGGTCCGGCGCGGTCCACCAGTCGTTGACCAAAAAGTCCAGGTTGAAATGGACGAACAGGGCGTTGAGGCCGGTGGCGCGTTCGGCGGGGGCCGGGTTCATCAGCCACCGCCACACCACACCGGTGGCGATGAAGGACACCGCCATCGGCGCCAGGAACAGGGTGCGGAAGACCGGCTCACCGCGGATGCCCTTGTCCAGCAGCAGCCCCAGCAGCCAGCCCAGCAGCAGGGCGCCGCCCACGAACACCACCGTGAACACGATCGCGTTGCCCACCGCGGCGGGCCAGCGGGCCTCCTGCCACAGCGCGGTGAAGTTGGCGAGGCCGACGAACTCCCCCTCCTGGACGGGGGCGTGCCGGTCGCTCAGCGCCAGGCGGGTGTTCCAGCCGATCATCCCGTAGACGAACACCGCGATGAGCAGGATCGACGGGGAGACCAGCAGCAGGCCGGGCAGCCGGGTGCGGGCCCGGTGCAGCGCGCGGCGCGCGGGCGAGGGGGCGGCCCGGCGCGGCGTGCCGCCCGAGGCGCGGGCGGGGCCGCCGGCGGCGGCCCCGGTCCGCTTCGGGGAGGTGCTCATTCGGCCCGCGCGGCCAGGACCAGAGCGTCCTGGAGCGCCTCGATGTCGCCGTTGCCCAGGTAGAGGCCCACGGCGGTGTCGACGTCGTTCTTCCACCGGTTGCCGACCGTGACCCCGTGCCAGAAGGAGCCGGCCAGCTGCGGTCCGGCCTGCCACTCGGCCAGGGCCGACCGCAGGTAGGGGCTGTCCTCGTAGTTGGCGGGGTCGGCGTCCTCCCGGGCGGGGATGGAGCCCTTGAGGGGGTTGAAGACGTCCTGCCCCTCCCGGCTGCCGACCAGTGCCAGCCAGGTGAGCGCCGCCTCCTCGTTGGGCGCGCCCGCGGGGAGGGTGAAGCTGTCGGAGAGCCACATGTAGGTGCCCTCGGTGCCGGGGGAGGCGGCCCAGTCGTAGTCCTCGCCCGGGACCGCTCCCAGCTCGTCGAAGTACCCGGCGGCCCAGTCGCCCATGATGTTGAAGGCGGCCTCGCCGTCGGCGACGCGGCGCGCGGCCTCCTGCCAGTCCTCGGCGGCCGACTCCTGCTGGGTGTGCTCCATGATCTGCTCGAACGTGGCCAGGGCCTCGGTGACCTCGGGGGTGTCCCAGTCGGCGCCGGGCTCCCACAGGGCGTTGTAGGCGTCGGTGCCCAGTGAGCCCAGCAGCACCGACTCCAGCAGGTGGTCGACGGTCCACTGGGCGCCCACCGCCATGGGGATGGCGTCGGTCTCCTCGGCGACGGTCTCCAGCGCCTCGACCAGTTCCCGGGGGCTCTGGGGCGGGGCGTCGATGCCGGCCTCCTCCAGTACGGCGGGGCTGTACCACATCACGTTGGAGCGGTGGATGTTCACCGGGACGGAGTAGACGCTGCCGTCGTAGGTGATCTGCTCGACGAGCTGATCGGGCAGGGCGTCGTGCAGGCCCTGCTCCTCGAAGAAGTCGTCCAGGGGGCTGAGGTGGCCCGCCTCGATGTAGTCCTGGAGCTCGGCCCCGGCGTGGCCCTGGAAGGAGTCGGGCGGGTCCTGGCTCTGCAGGCGGCCCTCCAGGACCGCCTGGGCGTTGGTGCCCGAGCCGCCGGCGACGGCGGCGTTGACGAACTCGATGTCGGGGTTCTCGTCCTCGAAGCGCTCGATGAGCGCGTTCAGGCCGGCCTCCTCACCGCCGCCGGTCCACCAGGAGAACACCTCGACCCGGTCGCCGTCTCCGCCCCCGCCGCCCCCGCATCCCGAGGCCGTGAGCGCCAACGCGAGCGCCCCCGCTGCGACCGACCACCGCCGTGCGCGCATGATCTCTCCTCCCGGAGCGGCGGGGCCGTCTCACGAAGGCGCCCGCCCATCGTGTCCTGCATCACAAAAGTCGTCTGCCGTGCCATCTTTCGCACTCTGCACATTCGAGGTCAAGGGATGGGGGGATCCGACGCCGAGGCGTGACCTGACGGCGGTTCCGAAAGCCGCGGCGAACGGACCGCACGCCTCCGGGCACGGCCGGGAAAAGGCGGGTGCGGGCGCGGCGCCGAAACGGCACCAATGGACATATCAGGTGCGATGGACCAGAAATCCAGGAGAAGGAGAATCGGTGGCAGGGCCGCGCGTCGCAGCGTGTTCCCGGGAAATGCGGCTAGGGTGTCCACCGCCCGTACACGGGAAATCGAAAAAACATATCGTCGAATAACACCCAAGAACTGGACGGAATCATGTCTGATTCTCCCGACGGCGAACGGATGACACGGGAACCGGAGCCGCCGACCCTCGCCGACGTCAGGGAGGAGGGCCGCCCCAAGGGTTCGGTCATCGTGAACTGGATGACGTCGACCGACCACAAGGTCATCGGGTACATGTACCTGATCACGTCGTTCGCGTTCTTCCTCTTCGGGGGTGTGCTCGCGGCCCTGATCAGGCTGGAGCTCTTCAGCCCGGGCATGCAGGTGATGTCCAACGAGCAGTTCAACCAGCTGTTCACCATGCACGGCACGATCATGCTGCTGATGTTCGCGACCCCGCTGTTCGTCGGGTTCTCCAACATCATCATGCCGCTGCAGATCGGCGCCCCCGACGTGGCGTTCCCCCGGATGAACCTGTTCGGGTACTACCTGTTCCTGTTCGGCAGCCTCATCACCGTCAGCGGGTTCATCACCCCGGGCGGCGCGGCCAGCTTCGGCTGGTTCGCCTACACCCCGCTGTCCGACGCGGTCCGCTCACCTGGGATCGGCGGCGACCTGTGGATCCTGGGCCTGGCCGTCTCCGGTCTGGGCACCATCCTCAGCGCGGTCAACTTCATCACCACCGGCCTGTGCATGCGCGCGCCCGGCATGACGATGTTCCGCATGCCGATCTTCACCTGGAACACCCTGCTCACCAGCATCCTCGTGCTCATCGCGTTCCCGGTGCTGACCGCGGCCCTGATCGCCCTGGGCGCCGACCGCATGGTCGGCACGCACGTCTACGACGCCGAGCACGGCGGCGCCATCCTGTGGCAGCATCTGTTCTGGTTCTTCGGCCACCCCGAGGTGTACATCATCGCGCTGCCGTTCTTCGGGGTCATCACCGAGATCCTGCCGGTGTTCAGCCGCAAGCCGATCTTCGGCTACAAGAGCCTGGTGGCCGCGACGATCGCCATCACGGGCCTGTCCGTGACCGTGTGGGCCCACCACATGTTCCCGACGGGCGCGGTGCTGCTGCCGTTCTTCTCTTTCATGTCGTTCCTCATCGCTGTCCCGACCGGTGTGAAGTTCTTCAACTGGATCGGCACGATGTGGCGCGGCCAGCTCACCTTCGAGACGCCGATGCTGTACGCGGTCGGATTCCTAACCACGTTCCTGTTCGGCGGCCTCACCGGTGTGCTGCTGGCCTCCCCGCCGATCGACTTCCACGTCACCGACACCTACTTCGTGGTGGCGCACTTCCACTACGTGGTGTTCGGCACCGTGGTGTTCGCGATGTTCGCGGGCTTCTACTTCTGGTGGCCCAAGTTCACCGGCACGATGCTCAACGAGCCCCTGGGCAAGATCCAGTTCTGGCTCCTCTTCTTCGGCTTCCACGGCACGTTCCTGGTCCAGCACTGGCTGGGCGCCATGGGCTTCCCGCGCCGCTACGCCGACTACCTGCCCGGCGACGGCTTCACCGAGCTGAACCGGATCTCCTCCGCCTTCACCCTGGTGCTCACGGTCTCCCTGCTGATCTTCTTCTGGAACGTCTTCCACACCGCGAGGACGGCACCCAGGGTCGAGTCGGACGACCCGTGGGGCTACGGCTGCTCCCTGGAGTGGGCGACGTCCTGCCCGCCGCCGCGGCACAACTTCACGTCGCTGCCGCGGATCCGGTCCGAGCGGCCCGCGTTCGACCTCAACCACCCGCACGCCGCCATGAAGGGCGGCCTGGTGGAGGAGGACCGCGAGGAGCAGGAGGAGCCCCGGGGAGGAACACGGTGAGGGGACACCGGGAGAACCCCCCGACCCCGCTCGTCGAAGGACGCATCGTGATGGTGTGCTCGGTCCTGGCCACCCTGGTCACCCTGCTGATGCTGTGGACGTGGACGGACGCGGTCCCCTTCGCGGTGATCGCGCTCTGCCTGCTGGCCGGGGTGGGGGCCCTGGGCCTCGTACACCGCAGGTCGGGCTCGGCCGAACTGGTCGGCGGGCCCTTCGACGGAGCCCGGATCGGTCCCGCGCGGGCCGCGTCGTGCCGCCGCCGGGGGGAGCTCGTCCTCTCCGACCGCGAGGGCACCGTCCGCTACAGCCCGGACCGGTCGGGACGCCTCGTCCACGACCCCGACCACGGTGCGTGACCCCGGTGCACGGGTGCGGCGGACCGCCCCGTGCACCGGGCCGCGGCGCCTCCCCCGCCGCGGTGGCCTCGCTCCGGCCTCCGGGCCGCCGTTCGGCACAGGACGGTCTCTCCGCCGGGACCGTGCGGGACCGCCTCCATGAGCGGTTCGGGCCCCTCCGCCGGATCCGCGTCCACGCCGGGTACCGCAGGCGCCCGGCCCGCGCCGGCCCCGGCGCGGGCGGGCCGCCCGGACCCGGCTGCGAGGTGGCGCCCCGGCCGACGGGGAACGGCACCGGCTCCGGATGGCCCGCACCCTCCCTCCGGGACGTCGACCACCGCGGCCGCCGCCCGTCCTGGGCGGCCCGGGACCGCGGCTCCGGGCCGCCCGGCCGCCACCCCGCGGCGCGGGCCCGGGACACCGCGCCCGGCGGGTCTGCGCCCCCGGCGAACGCCACCGGGTGTCGCCGCCCCGGGGACGCCGGCCCGAGCCCCCGCACCGGCCCGGGGTCCGAGCTCCCGGGGTCGGGCCCGATGGCCTCCAGGCGGTGCGGCGCCCCCGGCGGCGGGCGCCTCCGGTGCGTTCGCGCCGCCCACCGGGCGGTGCCTCCCGGGGCCGGGCGGCCCCCGCCGGTTCTCGGAGGCCTCGGCGCCCGCCGCCGGACCGGGCACCGCGTGCACCAGGTGGTCGGGGCCTGCCGGGGAGGCCCCGACCGTCTCTCCTGCACCCGCCGGAGCACTGGAACGCACCGCCCGGTACGGGGACGGGGGCGGTGCCGCCCGGCGGCGGGCCGCGCTCCGTCCCGGGAGGGCCCGGGGATCCGGGGGAACGGCGTTGACCCGTCGCGCCGGGGTCGGTACCTTCTCCGGGTTCCCCCGCTTCTCCCCGTGCCCCCGCCGGAGAAGGCCCCGCCACCCCCTTCTTCGAAAGGCCTTCCCTTGCCTCACGGCACCCACCCGCGGACGTCCGCCCTCCTCCCCCGGCGCCGGGCCCTGGCCCTGGCCGCCGGGCTCGGTGCGGCCGTGCTCACCGCCGACGCACTGCCCGCCGTCGCCGCGGAGAGGACCTGGCGCACCGCGGGTCCGAACGTCTCCGCCATGGCGCACTTCGACACCGTCATGCGCGAGTACATGCAGGCCCGCGGCATCAGCGCCGGTTCGCTGGCCGTGGCCCGCCAGGGCAGGATCGCCCTGGCCCGCGGCTACACCTGGGGCGGCTCCACCGTGGCGACCACCCGCGAGACCGACGTCTTCCGCATCGCCAGCCTCAGCAAGAACATCGCCGGGACCGCCGCGATGCTCCTGGCCCAGCGCGGCGAACTGGACCTGGACGCCCCCGTCGCCGACTTCGTCGACCTGTCCCCGCTGCCCGGGCGGAGCGCGGACCCCCGCCTGGGGCGGGTCACCGTCCGGCGCGCCCTCCAGCACCTGGGCGGCTGGAACCGGGACGTCTCCGGGGACCCCCTCTGGCGCGACCACGCCATCGCCGGCGCGGCGGGGTTCGACCTCCCGCTCACCGAGGAGAACGTGATCGCGTACACCAGCGGTCTCGCCCTCGACGCCGAACCGGGGACGGCGTACTCCTACAGCAACTACGGCTACCTGCTGGTGTCGCGGGTGATCGCCGCGGTGGCCGGCACCGACTTCGAGGACTTCGTGGTCTCCGACGTCCTGGGGCCGGTGGACGTGGCCCGCATGCGCGCCGGGCGCTCGCTCGCGCAGGACCAGGCGGGCGAGGTCCGCTACGAGTCCGGGTACACCGCGACCACCGTCCTGGACTCCTCCGGCGCCAGGGTGCCCCACCCGTACGGCGGGTTCAACCTGGAGAACCAGCTCGGCAACGGCGGCTGGGCGGCGTCGGCCGTGGACCTCGTCCGGTACTGCACGATCTACGACGCCCCCGGGCGGGCGGGGGTGCTGACCCCCGCGTCCATCGACGAGGTCATGGCGGTCCCGGAGATCGGCGGCGGTGCCACCCACTACGGCCTGGGCTGGTACGTGCGGCCCACCGCCAACGGGCGCAACACCTGGCATTTCGGCAGCATGCCCGGGACCTACACGTTCCTGGCCCGGTCCAACGGCTACACCATCGCGGCGCTGTTCAACCGGCGCGGCGAGGGCGACGGCCTGAACTGGGGAGAGATCGACCCCGAGCTGTGGTCGGCGGTGAACGCGGTCCGGACGTGGCCGACCGAGGACCTCACCCCCCGGTACTTCTGACGGGGACGCGCGGGCCGGTCCCGGCCGCGCCGCCCCCGGCGGGCGGCCGGGCCCCGCGCCCGGTCTTGCCGGGGACCATCCCATGGCCCTACGTTGTTCGATGTTCAACGAACTAACCGGGTGGGAGCAACTGTGAGAATCCTTGTCGTGGGTGCGGGCGCGGTCGGCGGCTACTTCGGGGCCCGCCTGGTCCAGGCCGGCCGGGACGTCGACTTCCTGGTCCGCCCGGCCCGCGCCGACCTGCTGCGCGGGCAGGGCCTGCGCGTGCGCGACCTGGACGGCACCGTCGAGGCGGTCCCCGTCACCGCGGTCACCGCCGACACCCTCGCCCCGGGCTACGACCTGGTGGTCCTGGCCGTGAAGTCCTACGGGTTCGACGCCGCGCTCAAGGACATCACCCCCGCCGTGGGCCCGGGCACCGCCGTGCTTCCGTTCCTCAACGGCATGCGGCACCTGGACGCGCTGGTCGACCGGTTCGGCGCCGACCGCGTGTACGGCGGCGTGGCCATGGTGCAGACCCGGCTGGGCGAGGAGGGGGAGATCGTCGAGGTCGGCAGGATGGCGCAGCTGATCTACGGCCCCGTCTCCGACTCCCCCGTGGTCCCCCTGACCGAGGTGCACGCCGCCCTGGACACCGGGACGTTCTCCGCGACCGCCACCGGGGACGCCGTGCGGGAGCTGTGGGACAAGTGGGTGTTCCTGGCGACCATGGGGGCCTGCAACTGCCTGATGCGCGCACCCATCGGCCGGATCAACTCCGCCGTGGGCGGGCGGGAGTTCTCCCGGGCCGTGTTCGAGGAGGCCGCCGCCGTCTCCGCCGCCTCCGGACACCCGCTCCGGCCCGAGGTGCGCGAGCGCGCCGACCGGATGCTGGGCAGCACCACCTCCGAGACCACCACCTCCATGTACTGGGACCTGACCCGCGGCAACCCGGTGGAGGCCGACCACATCATCGGCGACCTGGTGGCGCGCGGCCGCTCCCTGGGGGTGGCCACGCCGCTGCTCGCCCTGGCCGACCTGCACCTGCGGGTCTACGAGGCCGAACGGGCCTGACCGGGCCGGACCGCGGCGGCCCCCTCCCCGCGCACCCCGGCGACCGGAGCCCCGGCCGCCGGACGGGGAGACCGCCGTGACCGGCGGAACACGGGTCCCGGCCCCGGGCGGCACCGACGCCGACGGCGCCGACGGGTTCCCTCCCGCCCGCCCTCGGGCACCGCGGCCCCACTCCGGCCCGCCCCGGTCCGCCGGCGGACCACCTCGAACAGGCAGGACTCCGCCGGCGCCGTCCCCCAGCGCGTGTCCCGTGGCGAACGTGCCGGGACGCGCCCCGGACTCCAGGGGCCGCTCCTCTCCGGGTACGGAGCGGACCCGGCCCCGGGGACGGTCCTGCCGGAGGCGCACCGGGCCCGACCGGCCGGGTTCGACCGCCCCGCTCCCGGGGAGGACCCGAGGGGACGCATCGCGCACACCCGTTCCCAACACGAGGGCCGGTCGCCCGGCCCGGCGGTGCCGGTGGCTATGGTGCCCGTACCGACGCGCGGGGCGTACACGCGCACGGGATGCGCCCACCGTCGACGGGGCCGGTGGCGCGCCCGCGCGGGTGCGGACCCCGCCGTTCCCACCGATCAGAAGGACACCATGTTCCGCACAGTGCTTGTGGCCAACCGGGGCGAGATCGCCATCCGGGCCCTGCGCGCCGCCTACGAACTGGGCGCCCGGACCATCGCGGTCTTCCCCCACGAGGACCGCAACTCGCTGCACCGGCTCAAGGCCGACGAGGCCTACCAGATCGGCGAGCCGGGGCATCCGGTCCGCGCCTACCTGTCCGTCGACGAGATCGTCCGCGCGGCCCGCGAGTCCGGGGCCGACGCCGTCTACCCCGGGTACGGGTTCCTGTCGGAGAACCCGGCGCTGGCCCGGGCATGCGAGGAGGCCGGGATCACGTTCGTGGGCCCGCCGGCCGACGTCCTGGAGCTGACCGGCAACAAGGCCACCGCGGTGGCCGCCGCCCGCGAGGCGGGCGTACCGGTACTGGCCTCCTCCGCGCCCTCCGCCGACGCCGACGCCCTCGTCGCGGCGGCCGGGGAGATCGGGTTCCCGCTGTTCGTCAAGGCGGTCGCCGGGGGCGGCGGCCGCGGCATGCGCCGGGTGGACCGCCCCGACCGGCTGCCCGAGGCCCTGGCCGCGGCCATGCGCGAGGCCGAGTCGGCGTTCGGCGACCCCACCGTGTTCCTCGAGAAGGCGGTCGTGGACCCCCGCCACATCGAGGTGCAGATCCTCGCCGACGGCGAGGGGAACGTGGTGCACCTGTACGAGCGGGACTGCTCGCTCCAGCGCCGCCACCAGAAGGTGATCGAGCTGGCCCCCGCGCCCGGCCTGGACCCGGAGCTGCGCGCGCGGATCTGCGACGACGCGGTCCGGTTCGCCCGGCGCATCGGCTACCGCAACGCCGGGACCGTCGAGTTCCTCGTGGGCGCGGACGGCTCCCACGTGTTCATCGAGATGAACCCGCGCATCCAGGTCGAGCACACGGTGACCGAGGAGGTCACCGACATCGACCTGGTCCAGTCCCAGATGCGCATCGCCTCCGGCGAGACCCTGGTCGACCTGGGCATCTCCCAGGACACCGTCACGGTGCACGGGGCCGCGCTCCAGTGCCGCATCACCACGGAGGACCCGGCCAACGGGTTCCGCCCCGACACCGGCATCATCAGCGCCTACCGCTCCCCGGGCGGCTCGGGCATCCGCCTGGACGGCGGCACCGCGGCGGCCGGGACCGAGATCAGCCCGCACTTCGACTCGCTGCTGGTCAAGCTCACCTGCCGGGGCCGGGACCTGACCACGGCGGTCAACCGGGCCCGGCGGGCGGTGGCGGAGTTCCGCATCCGCAGCGTGGCCACGAACATCCCGTTCCTCCAGGCGGTCCTGGACGACCCGGACTTCCAGGCGGGCCGGGTCACCACCTCCTTCATCGAGGAGCGGTCGCACCTGCTGACGGCACGGCCCTCCGCCGACCGCGGCACGCGGCTGCTCACCTACCTGGCCGACGTCACCGTCAACAAGCCGCACGGGGAGCGCCCGCACCTCATCGACCCGGCGGCCAAGCTGCCCGAGGTCCCGGCCGGGTCGCCGCCGCCGGGGTCGCGCCAACGGCTGGCCGACCTGGGCCCGGAGGGGTTCGCCCGGTGGCTGCGCGAGTCGCCGGGCCTGGGGGTCACCGACACCACGTTCCGCGACGCCCACCAGTCGCTCCTGGCCACGCGGGTGCGCACCAAGGACCTGCTGGCGGTCGCCCCGGCGGTGGCGCACACCCTGCCCGGGCTGCTGTCCCTGGAGGCCTGGGGCGGGGCCACCTACGACGTGGCGCTGCGGTTCCTGGCCGAGGACCCCTGGGAGCGGCTGGCCGCGCTGCGCGAGGCGGTGCCCAACATCTGCCTGCAGATGCTGCTGCGCGGGCGCAACACCGTCGGCTACACGCCCTATCCCACGGAGGTCACCTCGGCGTTCGTGGAGGAGGCCGCGGCCACCGGGATCGACATCTTCCGGATCTTCGACGCCCTCAACGACGTCGAGCAGATGCGCCCGGCCATCGAGGCGGTGCGCGCCACCGGCCGCTCGGTCGCGGAGGTGGCCCTGTGCTACACCGGCGACCTGTCCGACCCGGCCGAGGAGCTGTACACCCTCGACTACTACCTGCGCCTGGCCGAGGAGATCGTGGCGGCGGGCGCGCACGTGCTCGCGGTCAAGGACATGGCGGGCCTGCTGCGCGCCCCTGCGGCGGCGACCCTGGTGTCGGCGCTGCGCCGGGAGTTCGACCTGCCGGTGCACGTCCACACCCACGACACGGCGGGCGGCCAGCTGGCCGCCTACCTGGCCGCGGTGGGCGCGGGCGCCGACGCGGTGGACGGCGCGGTGGCGTCCATGGCCGGGACCACCTCCCAGCCGTCGCTGTCGGCGGTCATCGCCGCCTTCGACCACACGGAGAGGAGCACCGGGCTGAGCCTGCGGGCCGCCAACGACCTGGAGCCGTACTGGGAGGCGGTACGGCGCGTGTACGCCCCGTTCGAGGCCGGCCTGTCCTCGCCGACGGGGCGCGTGTACCACCACGAGATCCCCGGCGGGCAGCTGTCCAACCTGCGAACCCAGGCGATCGCGCTGGGACTGGGGGACCACTTCGAGGAGATCGAGGCGATGTACGCCGCCGCCGACCGGATGCTGGGGCGGCTGGTGAAGGTGACCCCGTCCTCGAAGGTCGTCGGCGACCTGGCGCTGCACCTGGTCGGCGCCGGGGTGTCCCCGGCCGACTTCGAGGCGGAGCCGTCGCGGTTCGACATCCCCGACTCGGTGGTCGGGTTCCTGCGCGGTGAGCTGGGGGTGCCGCCGGGCGGCTGGCCGGAGCCGTTCCGCACCCGCGCCCTCGAGGGCCGCCCGGCGGCGCGGCCGGTGGTGGAGCTGGACGCGGAGCAGCGCGAGGGCCTGGAGAAGGACCGGCGCGCCACCCTGAACCGGCTGCTGTTCCCGGGGCCGACGGAGGAGTTCCAGAAGCACCGTTCCGCCTACGGGGACACGAGCGTGCTCTCCAGCGCGGACTTCTTCTACGGCCTGCGCCCGGGCCGGGAGTGCACGGTGGACCTGGACCCGGGGGTGCGGCTGCTCATCGAGCTGGAGGCGGTGGGCGAGGCCGACGAGCGCGGGGTGCGCACCGTGCTGGCCCGGCTCAACGACCAGCTGCGGCCGCTGCAGATCCAGGACCGCTCGCTGGCGTCGGCGGTCCGGGCGGCGGAGAAGGCGGACAAGGGCGTTCCGGGGCACGTGGCGGCGCCGTTCGCGGGCGTGGTGACCCTGGTGGTGGGCGCCGGTGAGGAGGTGGAGGCCGGTGCCACCGTCGCCACGATCGAGGCGATGAAGATGGAGGCGGCGATCACGGCCCCGGTGGCGGGCAGGGTCGCGCGGGCGGCGGTCGACCGCGTCCAGCGCGTGGACGGCGGAGACCTGCTGGTGGTCCTGGAGTAGGCCCCTTCCCGTGGTACGCCCCCGTCGCGGCGCGGCGGGGGCGTTCGCGTGTCCGGGCGGCGGCCCGGAGCGCGGGGGCACGGCCTGCGCGGTGAGGAGACACCGTCCGGCCCCGCCCCGGGAGGGCGCGCTCGGCGTCGTTCCCGAACCTGGCGGAGTCCCCTCATCCTGCAACTGAATCCGTTGCCCAAAGTCAATATTACAACTGTGTCCGCACTTTGATGCAAAATCTGATCCGATTTCAGTTGCCCAACCCTTGACTTGCAACGGGCCCTCCGTCTTAGATGGGGCACTATGCGTGAGACACATCACCCCCTCTCCCCCGACCCCGGAGTCGGAGCCAAAGGGCTGGCCCGCGGTCGCGTGGGCGTCCTGTCCGGTGCCCTGATCGGCGTTTCGACCGTGGCCCCGGCCTACACGCTCACCGCCACCATCGGCCTCATCGCGGCCTCCGTCGGCCTGAAGATGCCGGCGATCTTCATCGCCGGGTGCATCCCGATGTTCCTCACCGCGTACGCCTACCGCGAGCTGAACAACGCCATGCCGGACTGCGGTGCGTCCTTCACCTGGTCGGCCCGCGCCTTCGGCCCCTACGTCGGGTGGATGTGCGGCTGGGGCATGGTCGCGGCCACGATCATCGTGCTCTCCAGCCTGGCGTCGGTGGCGGTCGAGTTCGGCTACCTGCTGCTGGGACAGCTCTTCGCGAACCCCGCCGTCGCCGCACTGGCCGACGACAGGGCCGTCAACGTGGCCTCCACCGTCGGGCTCATCGCCCTGGCCGCCGCGGTCGGCTACCGGGGCGTCACCGTCACCCAGCGCGTCCAGGCCGTGCTGGTGGTCTTCCAGCTGGCCGTGCTGGCCCTGTTCGTCGTGGCCGCGTTCGTCCAGGTCGCCAGCGGCCGCGCCGCCGACCCGGCGCCCTTCGACCCCGGCTGGTTCAACCCGTTCACCGGTCTCACCACGGTGGCGTTCGTGGCCGGTGTGACCGGGTCGATCTTCGCCTTCTGGGGCTGGGACACCTGCCTGACCCTGAACGAGGAGAGCCGCGACCCCGAGCGCACCCCCGGCCGGGCCGGGCTGCTGTGCGTGGCCGCCATCCTGCTCACCTACGTGACGGTGACCGTGGCGGCGATGATGTACGCCGGGGTCGGGGACACCGGGCTGGGGCTGAGCAACCCCGACACCGCCGACAACGTGTTCGCCGCGCTCGCCGGGCCGGTGCTGGGCGGGCCGGGCGGCATGCTGCTGTTCCTGGCGGTGGTGGCCTCCAGTATCGCGAGCCTGCAGACCACGCTGCTGCCCGCGGCGCGCACCATGCTGGCGATGGGCTCCTACGGGGCGTTCCCGCGCTCGCTGGCGGCGACCCACCCGCGCTTCCACGTCCCGTCCCGGGCGGTGGTGGTGGCGGGGGCGGCCACCGCGGCGTTCTACACGGTGATGACGTACCTGAGCGAGCGGGTGCTGTACGACATGGTGGCCTCGCTGGGCGTCCTGATCTGCTTCTACTACGGCATCACCGCGTTCGCCTGCGCCTGGTTCTTCCGCCGCTCGCTGCGCGGGTTCCGCGACGTCGTGTTCCGGCTGCTCTTCCCGGTGGCGGGCGGCCTGATGCTGCTCGGCGTGTTCGGGGTGTCGGTGCGCGACAGCATGGACCCGGCCTACGGCAGCGGCAGCTCCGTGGGCGGGATCGGGCTGGTGTTCGTGATGGCCTGCGGGATCCTCGCGGTGGGCGCGGTGCTCATGGCCGTCACCCGGCTGCGCAGCCCGGAGTACTTCCTGCGGGGCGTCGCCCCCGGCACGGAGGACGGGGGCCCGGCCCCCGCTCCGGAGCGCGCGGCCGAGCCCGTCTGACCCGGGTCCGGGACCGCGCCCTCCCGGCCCGGGCCGCCGCCGGCGGCGCCGGTGTCGGGCACCGCGGAACACCGGGCCCCCGGAGAACCGGTCCCGCGCCCCCGCCACCGTCCGCGGCGGGGGCGCGGCCCGTTCTCAGGCGGCGGCGCGGCGGCGGGCCCGGGCGGCCAGCACCAGGTCCACCAGGACGAACGCCGCCAGGGACACCGCGAACAGCGGCAGCAGCCACGCCACGGCCAGGGCCGCCGCGACGACCGCGGCCCGCCCCCACCAGGGCAGCGCCCACCAGGCGCCCCGGGCGGCGGGACGGCCCAGCGCCCAGGTACCCGCGCGTGCGGGGCGGCGCAGCCACCACATCCGGTAGCCCCACACCACCAGGCCCAGTACCCCGAGTGCGACCACCGTCAGCAGCACCTGGTTGGCGACCCCGAACAGCAGTCCCATGTGGAAGGCGATACCCCAGCTCGTGAGCTTGGCGGGCAGCGGGTGGTCGGCGAACCGCAGCTCCTCGACCACCTCGCCGGTGGCGGCGTCCACCGCGACGGCGTCCTTGTGCGCGGGCCAGTGGTCCTGGGTGCCCCGCACGGTGTAGGCGGCGCCCTCCTCCACGGGCAGGGTCACCTCCACCGGGCCGGTCAGCCCGGCCTCGCGGGCGGCGGCCAGCACCGTGTCCGCGTCCACTCCGTGACCCGTGTGGCCGTCGTGACCGGAGTGGTCGCCGTGGCCGCCGTGGTCGGAGGGTGCGGGCGTGCTCAGGCTCGGGGAGGTCCACCCCCACGCCTGGCGCAGTTCGCCGATGTTCTCGCCGGCGAACCGGGACCAGGTCAGCCCGGTGGCGGACAGCAGCAGCACCCCGGCCAGCGCCCACACACCGACCGCCCCGTGCCAGGACAGGGTGCGCGCCCGGCCGGAGGCGGAGTCGTCGGGCAGCAGTACCCGGCGCACCGCCCGGCCGCGGCGCCGCCGCCCGATCCACAGGGCGGCCCCGCCCAGGGCGACCACCCAGACCCAGGTGGCGGCCAGCTCGCTGTAGACGCGCCCCGCCTCCCCCAGGTGCAGGTTGCGGTGGAACGTGGCGAGCCAGGAGCGCACCGGCAGGGAGCCACTGCTCCCGTAGCCGGTGCTCTCCCCCAGCACCTCGCCGGTGTGGGGGTCCACGAACAGGGCGAGCCGGTGGCTCTCGGCCAGGCCCTCGGCCTCGGCCAGTACCCGGGTACTGTCTCCGGGCTCCCGGCCGGGGCGCACGGCGACCACGGTCGCGTCGGGGCGGGCGTCCGCCGCGGCCGCCACCTGGTCGGCGAGCGGCACGCTCCGCGGCCCGGGTTCGACGGTGAGCAGGTCGGCGTACACGGCCTGCTCGATCTGCGGGGTCCACACGTAGACCAGTCCGGTGAGCGCGGCCACGGCGACGAACGGGGCGACGAGCACCCCGGCGTAGAAGTGCAGGCGCAGCAGCAGGGGCCGCACCGCGGCCCAGGCGCCGGAGCGGGGTGTGTCGGCGGGCCCGAGGTTCTCGGGCAGGGCTGTGGAGGTGTCGTCGGACACGGGGGTTCCTTCTGGTCTGCGCGGCGCGGGCCGCGGGCACGTCGGGGGGCCGGTGCGGGCGCACCGGGGGCGGACCGGGCGCGGGGGCGCGCACGGCCGCGGAACGGCGTGGGATCAGAAGGAGGCGGGCGGGCCGCGCCGCACGTGGACGTGGCGCAGCAGGGCGGACCGGGGCGGGCGCCGGTCGGCGGCGGGCCGGGGCGCCCCTCCGGGCGGGGCGGCGGGCACCGGCACCGGGCGCGGCAGGACCAGCACCGCGGCCAGCAGGGCCCCGACGAACCCGAGCAGGTCGAAGAAGCCGCGTTCGCCCTGGCGCAGCCACCAGGCGCTGACGCACCCGGCGGCGGCGTGCGCGGCGACCATGGTCGCGCTCAGCCCGCCCCCGTCCAGGTCGGCGGTGGCCGCGGTGTGCGCGGCGGAGGTGTGGCCGGCGGTGGGGGCGGTGATCGTGAACAGCAGGTGCAGGGCCCCCTGCCCCCACAGCATCCAGCCGGTGAGGACGCCCAGGCGGCGCTCGGACCCGGCCATCGCCCAGGCGGCCGCGAAGAGCAGGGCGAACCCCGCGGCCAGGGCGGCCGGGGAGACCGCGTGTGCGGAGTTCAGCGCGTGCCCGCCGGCCGAGACCCCGGTGCACACCCCGGCGAACACGGCGGCGCGCGCCGGCCGGAGCGGGGGCGGGGTCTCGTTCACGGGGCCGACCCTAGCGCCCGGCACCGGGGACGGCCATCCCCCCAGGGGGAAGGGAAGGGTTCCGTCCGCTCTCCTCCGGCACCGCGGAACATCGGCGCCGCCGCACCCCGGGCCGCGGGGCGCCGGGCGACGGGACCGCCCGCACGGCGGACGCGCGGCGCCCGTCCGCGGCCGGTGCGGGCACCGGCCGCGGACGGGACCGGCTCAGTCCTCGACGTGGACGGCGCGGGCCGGGGCGGGGGCCCGGCCCCATTCCATGCGCGACCAGGGCGCGGCCAGCTCCGCGGTGTCGCGGATCGCCACCGGCTCCAGCGAGTCCGCGTCCGGCGCGCCGCCGTGGCGGGCGAACACCGACTCCACGTACCGGTGCCCGGTGTCGGCGGCCACGAACACCACCCGCCGCTCCGGTGCCCGCCGCGCCTCCCAGCGGGCCACCAGGTGGGCGGCCCCGGTGGACAGCCCGGCGAACACGGCGTGCTCGCGCAGCAGAGCCACGCTCCCCGCCAGGGCGGCGTCGAACCCGACCCAGTGGACGACGTCGTACAGGGCGTGGTCCACGTTGCCGAAGGGGATGGAGCTGCCGATCCCGGCGATGATGATCTCCTTGTCGCGCACCGCCTCCCCGCCGAAGGTGACGCTGCCGAAGGGCTGCACCCCCACCAGTCCGGTGTCGGGTGCGCGCTCGCGCAGGAACGTCGCCAGCGCCCCGGTGGAGGCCCCCGACCCCACCCCGCCGACCACGGTCAGCGGGGCGGGGTCCAGTTCCTTGGCGATCTGGTCGGCCACCGCGCGGTAGCCCAGGTAGTGCACCGAGTCGTGGTACTGGCGCATCCAGTGGTAGTCGGGGTGCTCCGCCAGCAGCTCCCGCACCCGCGCGACCCGGCGGCTCTGGTCGAACCGGAGGTCGTCGGAGGGCGGCACCTGCTCCAGGGTGGCGCCCAGGATCTCCAGCTGCACCCGGGTGGTCCGGTCGATGGTGGTGGACCCCACGATGTGGCAGCGAAGCCCGTACCGGTGGCAGGCCAGGGCCAGGCCGTAGGCGTAGATACCGCTGGAGCTGTCCATCAGGGTGTCGCCGGGGCGTACCGCCCCGGTGTCGAGCAGGTGGCGCACGGCCGCGGCGGCGGAGGCCACCTTCATGGATTCGAACCGCAGGCACACCAGCCCGCCGCCGAGGTCGATCAGGTCCGGTCTGCCAAGGGTCTCGCACACGTGGTCGTCCACGTCGTCTCTCCAGGTTTCGGGGGGCTGGTGGGAAAGACCCGGGTGGGGGCGAGCCCCGCCCCGCGCAACCGTTCCAGGGCGGAGTCGATCCGGGCCCCCAGGTCGTCGGCGCGCGCGTCGAAGAGCACACCGGCCACGTTGCCGCTGTGCGCGACCTGGACGCCGACCGCCCCGCACAGGCGGGCGACGTCCCTGAGCGTCCCCAGTTCGGGCTTGGGCAGAACCCGTTGGTTGAGGACGGCGCTCTCGGTGCTGATCCGGCCCACCTCGGCGGCGTCCCCGGCGGCGACCGCGGAGCGCAGGGCGTCGCGCAGCCGTTCGTACACGGCGGCCTCGCGCCGGTCCACCCGGGCCCGCAGCCCCAGGGTGTCGACCGGCGCCCCGCCGCCGGTGAGGCAGCCGACGACGACCAGCGGCGGCAGGGGCGCCCCCAGGTCCTCCAGGACCCGGCCCTCGCGCTGGGCGAACAGCAGCGCCCGGTCGTCCTCCCACATGATGGGGTCGCTGGCGCCCTCGGCGGCGACGGCGATGCGGGCGACGGTGGCGGGCGCGGGGTCCACCCCGAACCCGGCGCACACCGCGCGCACCGCAGCGGTGACGTCGCTGGTGGAGGAGCCCAGGCCCAGTCCGGTGGGGGCGCCGCCGCGCAGCCGCAGTGTCCCGCCGCACACGCGGGCGCGGCGGGACGCGCACTCGGCGGCGGCCAGTGCTGCGGCACGGGCCGCCTTGACCCGGCCGGGCGGGTGGACCTCCACCCGGTGGGCCGGGGTGCCGGGGCGGGGGGTGAAGACGGCCTCGGTGACCGGGTCGGCCATGGGCAGGGTGACCAGGCCCCGGCGGGGGCGGCCGCGCCGGTCCAGGAACACCCCCTGGACGATCTCGCCGTGGTGGCAGGCGGCACGTCCGGTGCCGGTGATCACGAACCGGCCCCCGCCCCGTCGGCGCGGTACCGGTACAGGGCGGTGGGGACCGCGCTGAACTGGGAGAAGGGGAAGGGCTCGGCGGACAGGGCGGTGACGCCCTCGCCGAGCAGGGCGCGGGCGACGGCGGCGCCGCTCTGGGCGTAGACCACCAGGGGGATCCCGCGTTCGCGGCAGCGCCCCAGGATGGTGTCGAAGCTGCCGTTGCCCAGGGTCATACCGGTGGCGACGACGGCGTCGGCCTCCTCCAGCACCCCGTCCATGGACGCGGAGACCTCGTCGCCCCACTGGGTGCGGCGCAGGTTGAGGTCGCAGGGCAGGCATTCCCCGCCGCGCTCGCGGATTGCGGCGACCAGCGGGTTCACCACTCCGATCAGCCCGATCCTGCGGCCCCGCGGATCGGGCAGGAGTCCGGCGATGGCGGCGTCGCGGGCGACGGCACGCTGTTCGGGGGTGCCCTCGGGCAGGGTGACGGCCTCGGCGCGCGGGTCCCGGTGGTGGGGCAGGGCGGCGGCCAGGTGGGCGTCCAGGGCGGCCAGCCGCAGGGGCGTCGGCCGGTCCTCGGAGAGGAGTTCGCCCAGGGGCAGGCCGGAGGCCTGCGCGCACACCGCCGGGTCGAGTTCGCCGTCCTCGAAGGCGCAGGCGCCGAAGGCCGGTCCGACCCGGACCAGTACGTACCGGTTGAGGTAGGTGACGTCGCCGCCGGCCAGGCGGGTGCCGTGGTGGACCCAGAACACGCTGGTGGCCACCGGCAGCGGGGCCGGGGAGGTGCGGGCCGCCTCGAACAGGTCGCTGAGGGTCTTCACGCGTCCCCTTCCCGGGTCAGGCGGAACAGGTAGGTGAGCACGCCGTCCTCCCAGTCGTGCAGGTGGGCGACCCCGGGGGTGAAGCCGAGGTCGGCGGCGCGGCCGATGATGGTGCGCAGGTCGGCGGTGTTGGAGACGATGAGGTAGGCCTCCCCGCCGGGGGCGAGCAGTCCGCGTTCGGCGATCTGGGTGAAGAACGCGTCGGTGGCGGGGGCGCCCACGCAGACGTTGCGCACCACGTCGGGGTCCTCGCTCACGGCCTGGCTGACGGCGGGCGGGTTGAACGTGATGACGTCGAAGGCGGTGCCGTCGGGCACCGCGGAGAACTGGTCGGAGACCACGGCGGTGAACGCCGTGCCGGGCGCGGTGTCGCCGACGACGGTCCGGTAGACGGCCTCGGCGGCGCCGACGCTGGCGGGGTGCACGTCCAGGGCGTGGACGGCGCGGGCGCCGCGCAGGGCGGCGACGGCGGCCTCCACGCCCAGCCCGCAGCCCATGGCGGCGTAGCGGCGGCCGCGCACGTCGATGGCGTCGTCGAGGATCCTCTGGTGGATCATGCGGCTGGTGGCGCCGGGCAGGAAGACGCCGGGGGGCACGTCCAGGGTCCAGCCGTTCCACTCGTAGCGGCGGTGGGTGGCCAGGTCGGCGCGGGGGCGGTTCAGATCGATGATCTGCTCCGCCGGGAGCGGGGGCGGCAGGGTGGCGATGAGGGAGCGGTCCACTCGGTTCCTTTCGGGGAGGGTCGTCCTGAGCGGCACTATAGGGGAAATGAAAATCGTTGTCACCGAATTGCAAGAACACGGAACGTGACTCATCCCGCACCCGCGGATGCGGCGTGCCGCACCCGGAACGGACATTCCCACTTCTCTCCACCCGAAAGCGGACCACTTCCGGCCCGCCCGCCCCCTTGCGGCCCACCACCCACTCCGGTATCGCCACAACGGTCGCGACTGATAATCGTTTTCACTAGAGTGGACCCGCAGCCATCGCCACCTTCCGGAGAGTGAGAACAACCGCGTGTCCTCGACAACGGCGCCGAACACCGAACCCGCCGCCCGCCCGGGCGGCCCGCTGCGCGACCCCGCCTTCCTGCGCCTGTGGAGCGCCACCACGGCCTCCGGCCTGGCGACCTGGGCGCTCCCCTTCATCCTGGGACTGGCCGTGCTCGACGGCTCCCTCACCGCGGTCGGCCTGGGGCTGGTCCTGGCCCTGCGCACCGCGGGCTTCCTGGTGGCCGTCCCGGTCGGCGGCCTGCTCGCCGACCGCTACTCCCGCCGCGCCGTCGTGCTGTGGTCGGGTCTGGCCGCCGCCCTGGCCACCCCCGCCATCGTGCTGGGCCTGGGCTCCTCCACCGCCCTCATGGCCGCGGCCGCCGTCGTCGTGGGCGCCGGGCAGGGCGCCTGCCGCCCCGCCTTCCAGGCGCTGACCGCCGAGGTCGTCGCCGAGCAGGACCGCCAGCAGGCCAACGCCGCGCTGACGTTCTCGACCCGGGTCAGCACCCTGCTCGCCCCGGGCCTGACCGCCCTGCTGGCGCTGGTCGCCGGGCTCTGGGTGCTGCTGCTGGGCACCGCCGCGCTGTGGCTGGTCGCCGCCCTGGCCCCCGCCCCCGGCACCGCGGGGCCGGGCCCCCGCGCCCGCGCCCCGTTCCACGTGGAGTTCCTGGACGGCCTGGCCGAGGCCCGCCGCCACCCCTGGTTCCTGGCGGGGCTGGGCGCGCTCACCGTGGTCATCGCCACCGGCTACTCCGCCACCGGCGTGCTGCTCCCGCTGGCCAGCCGCGACCACTACGGCAGCGAGGCCGTGCTGGCGGGGGCGCTGACCGCCTACACAGCGGGTGCGCTGCTGGGCGCGGTGATCGTGTCCCGGTGGCGGCCGCGCGCCCGGGGCTGGGTGGCGCTGGCGGGGCTGGGGCTGTACGCGCTGGCACCGCTGAGCCTGGTCGCCCCGGTGGGCCCGGTCGTGGTGATGGCCGCGTACGCGCTGGTGGGGGTGGGCATCGAGCTGTTCAACGTGCCCTGGTTCACCGCCGTTCAGCGCGAGGTCGCCCCCGACAAGCTGGCCCGGGTGTCCTCACTCGACTTCCTGTTCTCCTACGGGCTGGCACCGGTGGGCCTGGCGCTCATCGGGCCGGCGGCCGCCGCCTGGGGCGCCGGCCCGGTGCTCGTCGCCTGCGCGCTGGCCTGCGTGGCCGCCCCCGCCCTGGCGGCCCTGGTCCCGGGCGGCCGCACCTTCTCCACCCCCGGATCCGCCCCGGCCCGCGCCACCGCGGACGCGGGGGCGGAGGCCGCCGCGGGCTGAGTCAGGGTTCCGGCGGGCGGCCCAGGGCCCGGCCCAGGACCAGGGCCGACGCCCCGTACCCGACCCCGCGGGCGGCCACCGCCCCGAACGCCGACCCCCACAGGAACACCGCGCACCAGGCCAGTGGGACCGTCACCGCGTAGGTGAGCAGCGAGGTCGCCGCCAGCACCCCGCCGCGCCGGTGCACGATCAGGAAGCGGGCCCGGAGCTGGTCGAAGAAGTACGGCGGCAGTCCCAGCATGTACGCGAAGAAGAGCCACCGGGCCGCCCCCTGGTCCACGCCCTCCCCCGAGAACGCCGCGACGAGCCAGGGGGAGGCGGCCACCGCGAGCGCGCCGCTGAGGGCGGTGACGGCGCCCGCGTACCGGGTGAGGGTCCGCGCCGCCCGCTCCCGCGCCGCGTCCCCCTGCGCGTAGCCGTAGAACACGAACGCCGCCTCGAAGCACGCCTGCGGCAGGCGGCAGTACAGCGTGTAAACCCGGGTCGCCACGGCCGTCGCGGCCACCGCTCCGGCGCCCAGGGTGCCGATGAACAGCACCGGCAGCACCGCGCCCATGTAGTCGTTGAGGTGGCGTCCGCCGACCCCGCAGGCCGTGGGGGCCAGCGTGCGCAGCTCCTCCCCCACGGCCCTGCGCGTCGGCCGGGCGGGGCGCCGCCCGCGGCGGGCCAGGACCCGGTACAGCAGGAGTCCGCCGACGGGGATCATCACCGCCTGGGCGGCGACGGTCGCCCAGGCCACCGCCGCCTCGGGCGAGGGGAACCAGGCGGCCGCCCCGGTGTACAGGAAGGCGTGGTCCAGGCCCAGGTTGGCGGCGAACCCGACCGCCGGCACCAGCGCGGCCGCACCCCGGGATCCGCACACCCGCAGCGCCGTGCCCAGGGCCACGGCGGCCAGGGCGGGGGCGAGGCCGCACAGCCGCACCGCCAGGTGGTCGGCGACGGCGGGAACGATGAGCGGATCCTGTCCGGCCAGCGCGAGCAGCGGAGCGGCCAGGGGGACCAGCGCCAGGGCCGCCAGCTGGAAGGCCCCCAGGACCACCAGCGCGGCCAGGCCCACGGCGGACAGGCGGAGGAGCAGTTCGCCCGCGCCCTCGGCGGCGGCCAGCCTCCCGCCCAGGGCGTGCACCAGCCCGCCGAAGAACGCGAACAGGGCCACGGCGAGGAGGTCGGCCAGGCCCAGCGCCGCGATGTGGACCATGCCCAGCGGGGCGATCATCAGCAGGTCCACCGCCCCCATGCCCACGACCAGGAACTCCACCGGCAGCATCGTCCCGGCGAACCCGGCGAAGGCGCGCCCGGTCAGGCGCGTGTGGTCGGCGGACCGGGCCACGGCGGTCCCTTCCTGCGGGGGTGCGGACGCTCCGTTCTCTCACGGCGCGCGCCGGGGCGCCATCGGTTTTCCCGGCCAGGCGGGGCGGCGGCCCGGCCCCGGGGGTCCCGGTGCCGGGTGGCCTGGTGTATCTTTTGACAATGGTTTTCATTTCCATCGAGAGGAGGCGACCATGCGCGTGGCCGTGATCACCGGTCTGCACCGCCGGGCGCGCGAGCGCGCCGTCGAGGCCGCACTGGGTCTGCCCGGTACCCTCGTCGTCCACCACGACCTGTCGGAGATCGGCGAGGGCGAGGTCCACCGCGTCACCCGCGACCACCGCGGCGAACTCGACCGCAGCCCCGTCCACCTCGTCCACGCCTGCGCCTCGTGCACCCTGCGCGAGGACCTGGTCCCCTTCCTGCTGGCCACCGCCGCCATCGGCGAGCACGACCTGTGCGTGGTGGACGCCTGGGACGGCGTGGAGCCCCGGATGGTCGCCGAGGCGGTGGCCGCGCAGCCGGAGCTGACCCTGACCGCGGTCGTCACCGCCGTGGACGCCGACCGGCTGCTGCCCGACCTGGCCTGCCACGACGACCTCGTGGACCGGGGACTGGACATCGCCGAGAACGACGAGCGCGCCGTCAGCGAGGTGCTCACGGCCCAGATCGAGTACCCGACCGCGATCGCCCTGCACGGCCGCCGGCACCTCGCCGAGGCCCGCGCCCTGGTCGAGCACCTCAATCCGGCGGCCGCCGTCCTGGACCCCACCGACACCTCCGCCCTCACCGCGGGCCGGTTCGACACGGAGGCCGCGCACAACCGCACCGACCCGCTGGGCGCCCACCACGCGGGCCACGCCACCGGACGGGTGCGCACCGTGGTGTGGTCGCGGCGCCGCCCTCTGCACCCCGGCCGCCTGCACGAGGCCATGGACGACCTGGTGTCCATGACCCTGCGCGGGCGCGGGCGCCTGTGGCTGGGCAGCCGCCCCGACACCGTCCTGGTGTGGGACTCCCACCGCGACCTGGCCACCGTGGCCGCCGCGGGCCCGTGGCTGGCCGCCCTGCCCGACGCCGCCATGGAGATGGTCCCCCAGGCCCGGCGCACCACCGCCCTCCTGGACTGGGACCCGCAGGTGGGCGACCGGGGCCAGCACCTGGCGTTCACCGGTGTGGACCTGGACGCCGACCGGCTCACCGCCCTGCTCGACTCCTGCCTGACCACCGACGACGAGACCGCCTTCGCCGACGACCCGTTCGCCGCCGCCGAGGGCTGAGAGGAGACCCCGATGCCGACCGAGCGCCGCCCCAGGAGGGCGCCCCGCAGGTTCGCCGATCCGCTGGGCGAAACGGACTACGTCGACTACAAGGACGTCGACCTGCTGCGCAGGTTCATCTCCGAGAAGGGGAAGATCCGCAGCCGCCGCGTCACCCGGGTCACCGCCCGGCAGCAGCGCCTCATCGCCGCCGCCGTCAAGAACGCCCGCGAGATGGCCCTGCTCCCCTACCCGGGACCGCACTCCCCGCGCTGACACACCGGACCCGAACACCACCACCGAGAGAAAGGAAGGAACCACCCGTGTCCCGCATCTGCCAGGTCACCGGCAAGGCGCCCGCCTTCGGCAACGCCGTCTCCCACTCCCACCGGCGCACCAGGCGCCGCTTCGACCCCAACATCCAGAGCAAGCGGTACCGGCTGCCCGGCGAGCAGCGGTTCGTCAAGCTCAGGGTCAGCACCAAGGGCATGAAGGTCATCGACGCCCGCGGAATCGAGCGCGTGGTCGCCGACATCCGGGCCCGGGGGGAGAAGATCTAGTGGCCAAGAAGAGCAAGATCGCCCGCAACGAGCAGCGCAAGGCCGTCGTCGCCCGCTACGCCGAGCGCCGCGCCGAGCTCAAGCGCCTCATCAGGAGCCCGCACACCGACGGGGACACGCGCGCCGCGGCGGTGGCCGAGCTGCGCCGCCAGCCGCGCGACGCCAGCGCCACCCGCGTGCGCAACCGCGACTCCGTCGACGGCCGCCCCCGCGGCCACCTGCGCAGGTTCGGGCTGTCGCGCATCCGCTTCCGCGAGATGGCCCACCGCGGCGAGCTGCCCGGCATCACCAAGTCCAGCTGGTAGCCCGCCCTCCGGTCCGGGCGCTCCCGCCGGACCCCCGCCCTCCCCCGCGCGGCGGGAGCGCCCCCGACCGGACCCCCCGTTCCCCTCCCGCAGGGGGCGCACACCCCCTAATATGACAACCGTTGTCATTTCCATCACCGTGGCGCGACCACCGCCCCGACCCTGGAGGAGCACGGGTGTCCCCGACCCCAGCACCCCCGCTGACCGCGCCGCCCCCCACGGCGCCCGCCCCGGCCCCCGGCCCCCGGTGGCTCGCAACCCCCGCCGGGACCACCGCCACCGCCGCCGGGCTGGCCCTGCTCCTGGCCGCCTCCACCCTGCCCGCCATCGGCCTGGGCACCGCCCTGATCCCCCCCGACGAGACCGCCCGCTACCTGTGGGCCGCCCTCACCGGCGGCGCCATCACCCCCGACGAGGTCACCCGCTACCAGATCATCTGGAACATCCGCACCCCCCGCGTCCTGCTGGCCGCCCTGGTCGGGGCGGGGCTGGGCGCGGTCGGCGTCGCCGTCCAGGCCCTGGTCCGCAACCCCCTCGCCGACCCGTACATCCTCGGCGTCTCCTCCGGGGCCTCCGTCGGCGCGGTCACCGTCGGCGTGCTGGGCGCCCTGGCCGCGCTGGGGCCCTACGCCGTCTCGGCCGGGGCCTTCGCCGGGGCGCTGGCCGCCACCCTGCTGGTGCACCTCATCGCCCGCTCCCCCGCCGGGATCACCCCGCTGCGCCTGGTCCTGACCGGTGTCGCCCTCTCCTTCGGGTTCCAGGCGATCATGAGCGTCATCGTCTACCTGGCGCCCGGAAACGAGGCCACCGCCACCGTCCTGTTCTGGACCATGGGCGGTTTCGGCGCCGCCACCTGGGGATCACTGCCCGTCGTCGCCGTCATCGTGCTGGCGGGCCTGGCGGTGCTGCACTCCCTGGCCCGGCGCCTGGACGCCACCGCCCTGGGCGACGAGACCGCCGCCAGCCTGGGCGTGGACACCGAGCGGCTGCGCCGCGTCCTCTTCCTGGTCACCGCCCTGATGACCGGGGCCATGGTGGCCGTCAGCGGAGCGATCGGGTTCGTCGGCCTGGTGGTCCCGCACGTGGTGCGCATCCTCGTCGGCGCCGCCCACCGGCGGGTGCTGGCCGTCGCCCCGCTGGCGGGCGCGGTACTGATGATCTGGGTGGACCTGGCCTCGCGCACCGTCGCCGCGCCCCGCGAGCTCCCCCTGGGCGTGCTCACCGCGCTCATCGGCGTCCCGGTGTTCCTCATCCTCATGCGCCGCCGCGGCTACCTGTTCGGGGGCCGCTGATGCACCTGAGCCTGGACGGCCTCACCGTCGCCGTCGACGGCGCCACCCTCGTGCACGCCCTGTCCCTGGACGTCCCCGACGGAACCGTGGTCGGCCTGGTCGGCCCCAACGGGTCGGGCAAGTCCACCGCACTGCGCTGCGTCTACCGGGCACTGCGCCCCACAGGCGGCACCGTCCGCGTCGGCGGCGACGACCTGGCCTCGCTCAGGCCCCGCGAGGGCGCCCGCCGGGTCGCCGCCCTGACCCAGGAGAACGGCAGCGACCTCGACTTCACCGTCGCCGAGGTCGTCGCCCTGGGCCGGGTCCCGCACCAGCGCGGCAACGGGCCGCTCACCGCCCGCGAACACGGGCTGTGCGCGGACGCCATGGAGGCCATGGACGTCGCCCACCTCGCCCACCGGGGCGTGCTGACCCTGTCCGGCGGCGAGCGCCAGCGCGTCCTCATGGCCCGCGCGCTGGTGCAGGAGCCCCGGGTGCTGGTGCTGGACGAGCCCACCAACCACCTGGACGTGCGCCACCAGATCCACCTGCTGTCGCTGCTGCGCGAGGTCGGCGTCACCACCCTGGTCGTCCTGCACGACCTCAACCTGGCCGCGGCGGCCTGCGACCGCATCGGCGTCCTCAGCGAAGGACGGCTGGTGGCCACCGGCGCGCCCGCCGACGTGCTCACCCCCGGCCTGGTGCGCGAGGTGTTCGGCGTGGAGGCCACCGTGGTCCCCCACCCGCTGACCGGCGCGCCCCAGCTCCTCTACCGGCTCACCCATCAGGAAGGCACCCCGTGAACCACCCTCCCCTCCCCCCGCGCCCCCTGGCCGCAGCGTCCCTGGCGCTGGCCGTCCTGGCCGCCACCGGCTGCGGCGCCCGGGTCGAACAGGACCCCGCGCAGGCGGGCCCGGCCCCCCGGACCACCACCGTGAACCGCTGCGGCGAGGAGGTCGGGTACACCACCCCGCAGCGGGCGGTGGTGTACGAGGGCGGCAGCGCCGACAAGATGTTCGCGCTGGGCCTGACCGAGCACGTGCACGGCTACGTGATGCCCCCGGCCAACCCGCCGGTCACCGAGTCGCCCTGGGCGGACGAGTACGCGAAGGTCGAGTTCCTCAGCGACGACCTGCTCAACCGCGAGCTGGTCGTGGACGCCGAGGCCGACTTCGTGGTCGCCGGGTGGAACTCCGGGTTCAGCGACCAGCGCGGTATCACACCGGAGATCCTGGACGGGCTGGGCATCCAGAGCTTCATGCACACCGAGTCGTGCTTCAACTACCCGGGGTTCCCCGAGCGGGTCGCCCCGTTCGAGGGCCTGTACACCGACCTGGAGCGGCTGGGGGCCATCTTCGGGGTGGAGGACCGGGCCGAGGAGCTGGTCGCCGACTACCGCGCCCGTGTCGAGGCGGTGCAAGAGCAGGCGCCGCAGGGAGACCCGGTGCCGGTGTTCCTCTACGACTCGGGCACCGACCAGGCGTTCACCGCCGGGTCCCAGGTCCCGCCCAACGACATCATCCGGTTCGCGGGCGGGGAGAACGTCTTCGGCGACCTGGACGAGCGCTGGACCCAGGTCGGCTGGGAGGCCGTCGTGGAGGCGCGGCCCGAGGTGGTCATCATCCTGGACTACGGCGACCAGCCCGCCGAGGACAAGATCGCGTTCCTCCAGGACCTGCCCGCGCTGTCCGACGTCCCGGCCGTCGCGGAGGAGAACTTCTTCGTCCTGGACTACAACGAGGGCATCTCCGGGCCGCGCAACATCGACGGCCTGGAGAAGTTCGCCGAGTACCTGCGCGAGCACGCCGCCTGACCCCCGCGGGCGCCTCCCGGCGGACCTGCGCCGGGAGGCGCCCGCGGTCGCGGACCCGCCGGGACCGCACCGGGTCGAAGCCCTCCCGCGGCCCGACCCGGTACAGGCACGGCAGCGCGGCCCCGAAGCCCTCCCGCGGCCCCGCCCCGCCGGTGTTTCCCCTGCAGGCCCCCGGGTAGTGGCCCGCCCACGACGGACCGACGACGCTTTCCGACACCGTGGGGGGAACATGAGGGCGGTCGTGTGGAACGGCACCCGCGACGTGCGCACCGAGGAGGTGCCCGATCCGCGGATCGAGGAACCCGGGGACGTGATCCTGCGGGTCGACAGCTCCGGCCTGTGCGGCTCCGACCTGCACCTGTACGAGGTCCTGGGCCCCTTCATGCACGAAGGCGACATCCTGGGCCACGAGCCCCTGGGCACCGTCGAGGAGGTGGGCCCGGGCGTGCACGCCCTGTCCCCGGGCGACCGCGTGGTCATCCCGTTCCAGATCTCCTGCGACCACTGCGCCATGTGCGCCAGCGGGCTCCAGACCCAGTGCGAGAACACCCGCGACGACGAGCAGGGCACCGGCGCCGCCATCTACGGGTACAGCTCCCTGTACGGGTCGGTCCCCGGCGCCCAGGCCGAGTACATGCGCGTGCCCCGGGCCGAGGCCAACGCCATCCCGGTCCCGGCCCAGGGGCCCGACGACCGCTACCTGTACCTGTCGGACGTGCTCCCCACGGCCTGGCAGGCCGTGCGGTACGCGGACGTCCCGCCGGGCGGCTCGCTCGCCGTCCTGGGGCTGGGCCCCATCGGCGAGATGTGCTGCCGGGTGGCCCGCCACCTGGGCGTCGGCCAGGTGTTCGGGGTCGAGCCCGTACCGGAGCGGCGCGCCCGCGCCGCGGCCCGGGGCGTCGAGGTGTTCGACTCCTCCGGAGGCACCGACGACCTCATCGCGCAGATCCGCGAGCAGACCCGCGGCCAGGGGCCCGACGCCGTCATCGACGCCGTGGGGCTGGAGGCCGAGGGGCACGGGTCGGCCCGCCTCGCCCAGCGGCTCACCGCGTTCCTGCCCAAGGGCGCCGCGGCCAGGCTGATGGAGACCGCCGGCGTGGACCGGCTCTCGGCCCTGCAGACCGCCATCGAGCTGGTCCGGCGGGGCGGCACCATCTCCGTCGTCGGCGTCTACGGCGGAACCGCCGACCCGCTGCCGATGCTCACCCTCTTCGACAAGCAGATCCAGCTCCGCATGGGACAGGCCAACGTGCGCCGCTGGACGCCCGAGATCCTGCCCCTGCTCGGTGAACGCGACGTGCTGGGGGTGGAGGACTTCGCCACCCACCACGTCGGCCTGGACGAGGCCGCCGACGCCTACGCGATGTTCCAGGCCAAGCGGGACGGGGCCGTCAAGGTCGTCTTCCGGCCCTGACGCCGCGCACCGCGCCCGGACCCGAGAGAACACGACAACGGACACGAGGGAGGTGGGTCCCATGCCCGGGACCCGGGAACTGCCCGACACGCTGCGCAGGTCCTCCAAGAAGGCCCAGCGCACCTGGATCAAGGCCCACGACTCCGCCGTGGAGCAGTACGGCGAGGGCGAGCGCGCCCACCGGGTGGCCATGTCCGCCGTCAAGCACTCCTTCGAGAAGGTCGGCGACCACTGGGAGGCCAAGGACGGCAAGGGCCCCTCCGACTCCCGGGCCTCCGACCCGGACGCCAAGAAGCGCTCGGGCTCGGGGGGCACGGCCGGGGGTGTGGACGCCAACGCCGGTAAGGACCACCTGTACGAGCAGGCCCGCCGCCTGGGCGTGAAGGGCCGCTCGAAGATGACCAAGGCCGAGCTCGTGGACGCCCTGCGCAAGGAGAGCGGCACCCGCACCTCGCGCGCCCGGGGCTGACCGACGACGACCAGCGGGGGCCGCGCAACGCCGCGGCCCCCGCTTTCGAGGGGGAGAGATGACGCAGAGCGTCGCCGAGCACCTGCTGCGCCGACTGTCGCAGTGGGGCGTGACCAAGGTCTTCGGCTACCCGGGGGACGGGATCAACGGGCTCATAGCCCAGATGGGGCGGCTGCCCGACGGACCCCGGTTCGTACAGAGCCGCCACGAGGAGATGTCGGCCTTCGAGGCCGTCGGCTACGCCAAGTTCGGCGGCGGGCCCGGCGTGTGCCTGGCCACCGGCGGACCCGGGGCGATCCACCTGCTCAACGGGCTCTACGACGCCAAGCTGGACCGGGTGCCGGTGGTGGCGGTGGTCGGCCAGGCCGACCGCACCGCACTGGGCGGCTCCTACCAGCAGGAGGTGGACCTGCACTCCCTGTTCAAGGACGTCGCCGCGTACCTGGCCACGGTCACCGTGCCCGAGCAGCTGCCCAACGTCCTGGACCGGGCGGTGCGCACCGCCGTGGGCCGGTCCGCGCCCACCGTGGTCATCGTTCCCGGGGACGTGCAGGAAATGGACTACAGCCCGCCCCAGCACGCGTTCAAGCACGTGCCCTCCAGCGCCCCCGACCCGCTCGCCGAGCGCAGCCGGACGCTGCCGCCGGTGAAGGAGCTGGACCGGGCCGCGGAGGTGGTCGACGCCGGTGAGCGGGTGGCCCTCCTCATCGGCCAGGGCGCCCGCGGCGCCGCCGAGGAGGTCCTGGAGCTGGCCGACGCCACCGGTGCGGGCATCGCCAAGGCCCTGCTGGGCAAGGACGTGCTCCCCGACGACCTCCCGCAGGTCACCGGCGGCGTCGGGCTGCTGGGCACCCGGCCCTCCTGGGAGATGATGCGCGACTGCGACACCCTGGTCATCATCGGCTCCAACATGCCCTACACCCAGTTCCTGCCGCCGTTCGGCCGCCGGGCCGTGCAGATCGACACCGACCCCGGCGCCATCGGCATGCGCTACCCCACAGAGGTCAACCTGGTGGGCGACGCCAAGGCCACCCTGCGGGCGCTGCTGGAGCGGCTCGAGCCGTCCCCGGCCCTGGCGGAGCCGCGCCGCCGCTGGAGGGAGACCGTCGAGGAGGGCGTGGCCCGCTGGTGGGAGGTCCTGGACGCGCAGGCCCGGGTGCCCGCCGATCCGGTCAACCCGATGCTGATCGTGCACGAGCTGTCCCTGCGCGTGCCGGCCGACGCGGTGGTCACCGCCGACTCCGGGTCGGTCACCAACTGGTACGCGCGGCTGCTGCGGATGCGCGCGGACATGCGCGGCTCCCTGTCGGGGACGCTGGCGACCATGGGCTGCGCGGTGCCCTACGCCATCGGAGCCAAGTTCGCCGCCCCGGACCGGCCCGTGATCGCCCTGGTCGGCGACGGCGCCATGCAGATGAACGGGCTGATGGAGCTGCTCACCGCCCGCCGGTACCACGAGCTGTGGGAGGACCGGCGGCTGGTGGTGTGCGTGCTGCACAACAACGACCTCAACCAGGTCACCTGGGAGCTGCGGGCCATGGGCGGCTCGCCCCGGACGCCGTTCTCCCAGGACCTGCCGGAGATGTCCTACGCCGCGTTCGCCGAGCAGATGGGGCTGGTCGGCATCTCGGTGGACCGCCCCGAGGACGTGGGCCCCGCCTGGGACCGGGCGCTGACCGCCGACCGCCCGGCGCTGATCGACGTGCGCTGCGACGCCGACATGCCGCCGATCCCGCCGCAGGTGGACCGCGAGCAGCTCGTGGACACCGTCAAGGCCCTGCTGTCGGGAGACCCGGAGCGGCGCGGCGTCATCGCCCGCGGCCTGGCCGCCAAGGCCCGGGAGTTCCTGCCCGGGCGGGACTGACCCCGGACACGGGAGGGCGGGGCGGACCGGGTCCGCCCCGCCCTCCTCGCGCGGTCAGCCGGCCTGGATCTCCCCGCCGGTCGGCGCCAGTGTCTCCCCCGTGTAGTACGACGACAGTCGTTCACTGGCGAAGAACACGTAGGAGGGCGCGATCTCGTCTGGATCGGCCGCCCTGCCCATCGGCGCCTGCTCCCCGAAACCCTCGGCCCCCTTTTCTCCGAGGGTGGCGGGGATGAGCGGCGTCCACACCGGCCCGGGCGCCACGCAGTTCACCCGGATGCCGCGCTCCATGAGCGACTGTGAGAGCGACATCGACAGGTTCATGGCGGCGGACTTGCTCGCCGCGTAGTCGATGAGCGTGTCGTTGCCGCGCAGTCCGTTGATCGACCCGGTGATGATGATCGATCCGCCCTGGGGGATGTGCGGCACGGCCTCGCGCACCGTCCAGAACACCCCCATGACATTGACGTCGAAGGTCCGGCGCAGCTGCTCGGTGGTCAGCTCCGTGATGTCATCGACCGGGGCCTGGGTGGCGGCGTGCTCCACCAGGATGTCGATCCCGCCCAGCTCCTCCACCGCCCGGCGCACCAGGTGCGCGCAGTAGGACTCGTCGGCCAGGTCGCCGCGCACGCCCACGGCGCGCCGCCCCTGTTCCTGCACCAGTCCCACGGTGTGCTGGGCATCGGCGTCCTCGCTGAGGTAGCCGAACACCACGTCGGCCCCCTCCTTGGCGAAGGCCACCGCCACGGCCCGCCCGATACCCGAGTCACCGCCGGTGATCAGGGCCCGCTTGCCCTCGAGCAGTCCGCTGCCCCGGTAGTCGCGCATCTCGTCGCGCGGTTCGGGGTCCATCGGTTCGGTGCGCCCCGGATAGGGCTGGCTCTGCGCCGGCGGTCGTTTGTCCGTCATCACCGATCCCTCCCTTCGCTTTCCGCGTGCCACTGCCCGGTTCTCCGCGGCTCACACCTGGACGGCGCCCGGACCGGGGGTTTCACCACCGCCCGGTCCGGTCAGTGGCACCCGGGGAGAGGTATGAGACACCGAGGGGACCCGATGAACGACGGCACGCGCGACGCCAAGGACAGGGCGCTCGACAGCGCCCGCACCGACTCCGAGGGGCCGCTGACCACCGACACCGGGGTGCGGGTGGAGGACACCGACAACTCGCTCGCCGCCGGTGAGCGCGGCCCGACGCTGCTGGAGGACTTCCACGCGCGGGAGAAGATCACCCATTTCGACCACGAGCGCATCCCAGAGCGGGTCGTGCACGCGCGCGGCGCGGGCGCCTACGGGCACTTCCGCCCCTACGAGGACCTGTCGGACCTGACCGCGGCCCACTTCCTCAGCGGGCCGGACGTGGTCACGCCGGTGTTCGTGCGCTTCTCCACCGTCGCCGGGTCGCGCGGCTCGGCGGACACGGTGCGCGACGTGCGCGGGTTCGCGGTGAAGTTCTACACCGAGCAGGGCAACTACGACCTGGTCGGCAACAACATGCCGGTCTTCTTCATCCAGGACGGGATCAAGTTCCCGGACTTCGTGCACGCGGTCAAGCCCGAGCCGCACAACGAGATCCCGCAGGCGCAGTCGGCGCACGACACCCTGTGGGACTTCGTCGGGCTCCAGCCCGAGACCACCCACATGATCATGTGGCTGATGTCGGACCGGGCCATCCCGCGCAGCTACCGGACCATGCAGGGGTTCGGGGTGCACACCTTCCGGTTCGTCAACGCGCAGGGGCGGGGCGTGTTCGTCAAGTTCCACTGGAAGCCGCTGCTGGGCACCCACTCCCTGGTGTGGGACGAGGCCCAGCGCATCCAGGGCAAGGACCCCGACTTCAACCGGCGCGACCTGTGGGAGGCCATCGAGCGCGGGCAGTTCCCCGAGTGGGAGCTGGGCGTGCAGCTGGTCCCGGAGGAGCACGAGCACGCGTTCGACTTCGACCTGCTGGACGCCACCAAGATCATCCCGGAGGAGGAGATCCCGGTCCGGCCCGTCGGCAGGCTCACCCTGGACCGCAACCCGGACAACTTCTTCGCCGAGACCGAGCAGGTCGCCTTCCACACCGCCAACGTGGTGCCGGGCATCGACTTCACCAACGACCCGCTGCTCCAGGCCCGCAACTTCTCCTACCTGGACACGCAGCTGCTGCGGCTGGGCGGCTCCAACTTCCAGCAGATCCCCGTGAACCGGCCGGTGGCACCGGTCGACAACAACCAGCGGGACGGGTTCGCCCAGCACCGGGTGCACCGCGGCAGGACCTCCTACTTCCCCAACTCGCTGGGCGGCGGCTGCCCGGCCCTGGCCGACGAGGGGGTGTACCGCCACTACACGGAGAAGGTGGAGGGGAGCAAGATCCGCAGGCGGGCGGAGAGCTTCAAGGACTACTACTCCCAGGCCACCCTGTTCTACAACAGCCTGTCCTCCTGGGAGCGCGAGCACCTGGTCGCGGCGTTCCGGTTCGAGCTGGGCAAGTGCGAGGAGGTGGCGGTGCGCCGCCGGGTGGTCGCCAACCTCGTCAACGTCGACCTCGGGCTGGCCGGGGCGGTGGCCGAGGGGCTGGGCCTGGAGCCGCCCGAGGAGGAGGCCGTCCCCAACCACGGGCGGTCCTCCCCCGCGCTCAGCCAGGCCCGGACCTCCTTCGGGTCGGTGGTGGGCCGCAAGGTAGCGATCCTGGTCGCCGACGGTGTGGACGCGGCGAGCGTGGAGGGGCTGCGGGACCCGCTGGCGCAGGAGGGCGCGGTGGTGGAGCTGCTCGCCCCGGCGGCCGGCGCGGTGCGCACCTCCGACGGCGGGTCCCTGGCCGTGGACCGGGCACTGCCCACCATGTCCTCGGTGCTCTACGACGCCGTGGCGGTGCCCGACGGCGCGGACGCCGTGGCGGCCCTGGCCGGCGACGGCCTGGCCCGCCACTTCGTGCTGGAGGCGTACAAGCACCACAAGCCGCTGGCGCTGGTGGGCGCGGGCGCGGAACTGGGAGTGGCGCCGCCGCTGCCCGAGCACGCCGTCACCCCGGCGCAGCGGACCCGGGAGGAGCTGGGCGTGGTGGTCGCCCCCGAGGCCGACGGCACCTGCGCCGCGGAGTTCGCCCGGCTCGTCGGACTGCACCGCGTCTGGGACCGTCCCACCGACGCCGTCCCGGCCTGAGGCCGCGGACGGACCACGGACGAGAACGGGGCGAGGGGGCCGTGCCGCCGACCGGCGGCACGGCCCCCTCCGTGTCGGCGGCGGCCCTCAGGAGGGCGCCGCCGCCTCCAGGTCGCGCTCCACCCGGGCGGGCAGGCGCCTGCGGCGGACGAGCACGGCGGGGAGCCTGAGCAGCGCTCCCGCGAGCGCGTGCCGCGGGACCGGGTCGGACGGGCAGCGGACGAGGACGCGCAGCGTGCGCTCCCGGACCACCGCGGGGCTGCGGCGCAGCCACACCGTCAGCAGGGCGTTGCGCTCCTGGAGCGCCTCCCGCCGCCGGCTCGGCGGCCGGTGCCGGGAGGGGTGGTGGCTGACCACCGCGGAGGGCAGCAGCCGCATCTCCCACCCGGCCGCCGCCAGGTCCAGGGCCAGCAGCTCCTCCTCCCCCCCGAAGAACAGCAGCGGCTCGAAGCCCCCGACCGCCTCGAAGGCGGTGCGGCGCACCACCGCGGCGCAGGCCAGGAAGCCCAGCACCCGGGGGCCGGGGCCTCCCGGGGAGGGCAGCGGCGCGCGGAGCTGCGCCAGGGTGACGGGGTCGGGCCGACCCTCGGGGCCGACCCGGACCGAGGCGGTCACCAGCGCCACGTCCGGATGGGCGTCCAGGGCGTCGGCGGCGGCCTCCAGGGAGCCCGGCTCCCACCACGAGTCGTCGTCGCAGAAGGCGACGTAGGGGGTGCGGGCCCGGGCGGCACCGACGTTGCGGGCCGCGCACCCGAGGTTGCGGGTCCGGTGCAGGAGGCGGACCCACGGGAAGCGCTCCCGCACCGCCTCCGCGGTACCGTCCGTGGAACCGTTGTCCACGACCACCACCGGGGGGCGGGGGTCCAGCCCGCCCAGCCGGGACAGTGTGCGGCACAGCTCCTGCGATCTGTCGCGGGTGGCGACCACCACGGTCACCCTCGGCTCGCGCGCCGTGCCGTCCACGACCCCCACCCCCCGTTCGTCCGGCCGCTCGGCCCGGTCCTCAGCTCTTCGACGCGACGGTTTTCCCGGGGCGGGGACGGGTCCTCGCGAAGTGGTCGATGACCCGACGCATGCCCTCCCTGATCCGCACCCGCGGGCTCCACCCGAGAAGCTCCCGGGCCAACCGGATGTCGGGCCTGCGGAACCCCGGGTCGTCCTGCGGGCGGTCGACGAACACGATCTCCGAGTCCGACCCGGTCAGCCTCAGGACCAGCCCGACCAGGGAGAGCACGCTCATCTCCTCGTCGCTGCCGATGTTGACCGGCCCGCGCACCCCGCGGCGGGCGGCCAGGGCCATCAGCCCCCGGACCGTGTCGTCCACATAGCACAGGGACCTGGTCTGGTGGCCGTCCCCGGCGACGGTCAGCGGCCGCCCCTCCAGCGCCTGGTTGACGAAGGTGGGGACCATGCGGCCGTCGTCGGCCCTCATGCCGGGCCCGTAGCTGTTGAAGATGCGGGCGATGCCCGCGTCGGCCCCCCGGGCCCTGGCGTGCGCCATCACCAGCGACTCCGCGTACCTCTTGGCCTCGTCGTAGACGCTGCGCGGCCCCACCGGGTTGACGTTGCCCCAGTAGGTCTCGCGCTGCGGGTACTCCAGCGGATCACCGTAGACCTCGCTGGTGGAGGCCAGCAGGAACCGGGCCCCGTGCTCCTCGGCCAGGGCCAGGGCGTTGCGGGTCCCCAGGCTGCCGGCCTCCAGGGTCTCCACCGGCATCCGCAGGTAGTCGGGCGGCGACGCCGCCGACGCCAGGTGGAACACGGTGTCCACCGGGCCCTCCGTCCGGACCGGGCGGACGAGGTCGGCCTCCTCCAGCCGGAAGCGCGGGTGGTCCGCCAGCCGGGCCACCGCGGCGGGGCTCCCCGTCGCGAAGTTGTCCAGGCACACCACCTCCGCCCCCTCCTCCAGCAGCCGCCGGCACAGATGGGATCCGAGGAACCCGGCGCCGCCGGTCACCACGGTCCTCCCCCAGGTCGCGGTCGTCATGCCGTCTCCTTCCTCTGGTGCGGTCACGGGGCTCCGGTCAGGGCCAGGAGACCTCCTCGGAGGGGCACACGACCATCTCGCGCACCTCGCACCCCGCCGGGCGGGTGAGGGCGAACAGCACGGCCTCGGCGACGTTCGCGGGGTCGTTGAGCGCGGCGTCGGGCCCGGGCCGGTACCGGTCGGGCCTGCCGTCGAAGAAGGAGGTGGCCATGCCGCCGGGGATCAGCAGGGTGACCCCCACCTGTCCCGCCGTCTCGGCGGCCAGGGCACGGGTGAACCCCACCACCCCGAACTTGGAGGCGCAGTAGGCGGTCGCGTCCCCCACGGCGCGCACCCCCAGGGTCGAGGCGCAGTTGACCACCTTCCCGCCGGAGTCGCGCAGGTGGGGCAGGGCGGCACGGGTGACGGCCGCGGTGCCGAGCAGGTTGACCGCCAGGACCCGCTCCCACTCGCTCGCGGACACCTCGGTCAGGGAGCCGCAGGCGTCGATGCCCGCGGCGTTGACCACGGCGTCGATACGGCCGTGCCGTTCGACGACCCTGCGGACGGCCAGTTCCACCTCTTCCCGCTCGGCCACGTCGACCTGCTCGAACGGCAGGTCCTCGCCGGGGTGGCGCCGGTCGAACACGATCGGTTTGCCGCCGGCGTCGCGCACGGCGCGGACCGTGGCCGCGCCCAGTCCGGACGAGCCTCCGGTGATGACGGTGTTCCCCAAGGAGACCATGTCCCCTCCTCTCGCTTTCGCGTCTCTGTCTCTCCCGCACGCCCCGGCGGGGCGCGGTTCAGGACACGGCCTCGCGGCCGCGGATACGGGTGATGAGCCCGGTGGTGGACCGGCCCGGGATGAGCGGCACCGTGAGGACCTCCCCGCCCCAGGAGCGGACCACCGGGGTCTCCGGCAGCCGGTCCGCCTCGTAGTCGCCGCCCTTGACCCAGACGTCGGGCCGCAGCCGCGCCAGCGCCTGCACCGGGGTGGGCTCGTCGAAGATCCGCACGGCGTCCACGCAGTCCAGCGCCGCCAGCAGCCGGGCCCGGTCGGCCTCCCCCACGACGGGCCGGCCCTCCCCCTTGAGGGCACGGACGGATGCGTCGCCGTTGAGCAGGACCACGAGCCGGTCGCCGAGGCGGCGTGCGTAGCGGAGGAGTTCGACGTGTCCCGCGTGCAGGAGGTCGAAGCAGCCCCCGGTGGCCACCAGGCGCTCGCCGTCGCGGCGGGGGAGGTCCGCCCCGCCCCCGGTGAACGCGTCCGACCCCACGCTCTCCGGTCCGCCGTCGCGGGAGCACGTCCCGGCCCCGCCCCGGGCCACGAACTCCGACGCCGCGGCCACCCCGGCCCGGACGCAGGCGGCGGGGCCCAGCCCGTCGGCCAGGGACGCCGCGCAGGCGGCCGCGAAGGCGTCCCCGGCGCCGCAGGTGTCCCCGTCGGCGGGTACGGCGGGGATCCGCTCCCCCTCGCCCGCCCGGTCCGCCCGGACGGCCCCCCTCCCGCCCAGGGTGACGGCCACCTGCCGGGCGTCCCAGACGCGGGCCAGGTGCGCGGCCCGCTCCAGGGCCGCGGCGGGGTCGCCCACGCCGGCCTCGGCCGCGTTGGGGGTGACCAGCCATGCGCCGCGCACGGGCGGGGCCCCGCGCGGATGCGGGTCCCACACCAGCGGCCGCCGCTCCGCGTGGGCGGCCAGCAGGTCCCGGACCTCGGGGCGCGAGGTCAGCCCCCGGCCGTAGTCGGACACCAGGACGGCGTCGGCTCCGGCCAGCGCCTCCTCGACCGTGTCCCGGTCCACGGGGCCGTCCACCCGCCCGGCCCCGCCGTCCACTCTGGCGACGGTGCGGCCGTCGGCCATGATCCGGGTCTTGGTGGGCGTGCCGGCGGCCGTGGGGAGCCCGACCAGGCGGACCCCGGCCCCCAGGATCCCGGCGAGGGTCTCGGCCGCGCCGTCGCGCCCGACACCCGTGACCAGGGTGACGGCCCGCCCGTCGGCCGCGGCGCGGTGGGCCGCCAGGGCCGCGCCGCCGGGTCGGTGGCGGGCGGCGGTGTCCTCCACCACCGGTGCCCCCGGGGCGTCGGGGCAGTTCCGGTGGGAGGACCCGCACAGGTCGATGTCGAGCAGGGCGTCCCCGATGACCGTGATCGCTCCCTTCGAGCTCATGACGCCCTCCTCTCGCGGGGCGCGGGCACGGACGCCCGGTCCTCGGCCAGGCCCCGTTCGACGCCGGAGCAGAACACGTGCACCAGCGCCAGGTGCACCTCCTGGACCGTGGAGGTGTCCGGGGCCGGAACCGCCACGGTGTCGTCGCTGAGCGACTCCAGGACGGTGGGCCCCGGGCCGGTCAGCGACCAGCACAGGACCCCGATCTCCCGGGCGGCCTCGGCCGCGGCCAGGACGTTCTCGCTGGACCCGCTGGTGGACAGGCAGACCAGGAGGTCGCCGGGCCGGGCGTGGGCGCGCAGCTGCCGCGCGTACACCTGGCGGTATCCGTAGTCGTTGGCGATGGCCGTGAGACTGGAGGTGTCGGCGTGCAGGGCGATCGCGGACAGCGGTTCGCGCTCCCCCTCGAAGCGCCCCGTCAGCTCGGCCGTGAGGTGCTGGGCCTCGGCGGCGCTCCCCCCGTTGCCGCAGCAGAACAGCCGCCGCCCGGCGGTGAGCGCCGGGGCCGCGCGGAGCCCCCATTCCTCGACGCGTTCGGCGTCGGTCAGCGCCAGGGCCGCTCCCAGTGATTCCAGGTGTCCGTGCATCACTCCCCCTCTCCGTGGCGGGCGGCGGCGATCGGCTCCGGCCGTGCCGTCCGGGGGCGCGGGACCGGGGACGCACCCAGGACGGCGCGGTAGCACTCCTCACTGCGCCGGGCCACCTCGGCCCAGGAGTAGAGCCGCCGGGCGCGTTCGGCCGCCGCGGCGCCGAACATCTCCCGCGCCCGCCGGTCCGCCGCCAGCCGGGTGAGCGCGTCCGCGGCCCGCCGGGGGTCCCGGTCGGGCACCAGCAGCCCCGTCTCACCGTGGAGTACCGTGTCGAGGTGGCCCCCGACCCGGGAGGCGACCACGGGGACGCCGCAGGCCATGGCCTCGACCGTGGACATGCCGAACGGTTCGTACCAGGGCAGGTTCACCGCGATGTCGGCCGAGCGCAGCAGCGCGGGCACCTCGGACCGGTCCACCGACCCGATGAAGCGCACCCGCTCGCCGACCCCGGCCCGGTCGGCGATCGCGCGCAGCCGCCGCACCTCGGGGTCGTCCTGCACCAGTCCGGCCGGGGGGCCGCCGGCGACGAGGAGCTCGGCCCCCGGCACCCGGCGCAGGGCCCGGACCGCGGTGTCCACCCCCTTGCGGGGGACGAGCCTGCAGAGGCTGAGCAGGCGGAGCCGCTCCCCCCGCGCGACGGCGGGGCCCTGTGGGGCGAACCTCTCGGTGTCCACCCCGCAGGGCGCCACCGCCACCCTCCCCGGTGCGACGCCCCAGGACAGGAGTTCCCGCCGTTCCTCGGTGGATGTGGCGATGACCAGGTCGCTGCCGTGGGCGACCGCCCGCTCGGCCGGGATCCTCTCCACGGGGCTCGTGTCGGCCGCGCCCTGGTGGCGGGCCTTGACCACGCCCAGCGCGTGGAAGGTCGACACGACCGGCAGGCCGAGCCGGTCCGCCGCCTCCAGGGAGGCCTGCCCGCTCATCCAGAAGTGGGCGTGGACCACGTCCGGCCGCTCGGTCCGCCAGGAGGCGCGCAGGCGGCGGGCGAACTCCCCCATGAAGGGGAGCAGTTCGTCCTTGGGCACCGGGTACTCCGGTCCCGCCCGTACGTGTTCGACGCGGACCCCCGGCGCGACCGACACGGTCTCCGGACGGTGGACGTCGGTGCGCCGGGTGTGGACGACCACCTCGTGACCCCGCTCCGCCAGGGCCATGGCCAGTTCGGCCACGTGCACGTTCTGTCCCCCGGCGTCCTCTCCTCCGATCGCCGCCAACGGGCTGGCGTGCTCGGAGACCATGGCGATCCTCATCCCGTCACCTCCTCGATCACACGGTCCCAGTCCTCCAGGAACCTGGTGAGTCCGTAGCGGCGCAGCGCGGCCCGACGGGCCTGCGCGCCGACCCGTCGGGCCAGTCCGGGGTCGTCGACGAACGCCCTCGCGGCCTCCGCCAGGAAGCGGGGGTCGGTCGTGACGGTCCCCGCCCCGTCCGGCAGCGCCTCGTACGCCTCGGTCGCGCCGAGCGCGACCACGGGCAGGCCGAGCATCATGGCCTCGATGAGGGAGAGGCCCAGCGAGGTCCACCTCGACGTGTGCACGTAGACGCTGGTGCGGGCCAGTTCGTCGTGCATGAGCGCCTGGGGCAGGTCCTCCCGGGTCCGTATGCGGCCGGGCGGCGTGCCCAGGTGCCCGGGCACGCCCTCCACACCCATGCCGAACAGGTCGACGGGGACCTCTTCGGCCAGGCCGGGGAGCAGGTCGGTGCCGGTGAACCGCCACCGGCGCAGCGGTTCGTTGATGACGACCCCGGCGCGGGGGACGTCGGCGACCCTGCGGTGTCCGGGGTCGGGGACGCCGTGCTCCACCACGCGGACGGGTGCCCGGCCGCAGTCCCACATGAGGGCGTTGAACCCGGTGACGTGCACGACCGGGATGTCGCCGCGGTCGGCGAGCGGGTGGCGGGTCAGGGGGACGTCGCCGCGCGGGGTGTTGTGCTCCACGTACACGGCGGGCACCTCCCTGCCCGGGGCCCGTCCCAGCAGCCGCTCGGCGAGCTCGATCTCGTGCGGGCGCTGGAGGACGACCAGGTCCGGTCCGCTCTCGCCCACCAGGTCCCAGGGGACCTCGCGGGCCCGGTCGGGCCAGTCCCAGGTGCTGGCCCGGCCCCTGCCGTCCGGTCCCCGGTCCGGGGTCACCGGCAGCAGGAAGGTGTGCGCCCCCTGGACGAAGGCGGTGGTCCACGAGCCGTGGACGTGCCAGAGCAGGATGCGGCGCCCGGGCGCCCGCTCCCCTGCGTCCCGCCGGGAGGGCTGTTCCCCCCGGTCGGTGGAGGGCTGTTCCCCCCTGTCGGTCGCGGTCATCGCGCCTCCTGTATCTCGTCGACGGCGGCCATCACGGTTTCCGGGGAGACGGAGGTCAGGCAGGGGTGGCCCGGGACGGGGCACACCCGGGCCCTGCTGCCCGCACAGCGGGCGTGCTGGTCGCCCAGCACCCGCACGCGGGAGCCGCGGGGCGCCCAGACGGCGGCGGGCACCACGGGGGCGAACAGGGAGACCACGGGCGTGCGCACGGCGGCGGCCAGGTGGGCGGGGCCGGTGTTCCCGCAGACCGCCGCGGCGGCCCGGGACAGGACCCCGGCGAGTTCGGGCAGGCTCGTGCGCCCGGTCAGGTCCACCACGCCCGGAGCGCGGAGCACCCCGGGGGCGCTGTGCGGTTCCCCGGCCGGACCGGTGACGACCACCCGGTCCCCGCGGTCCCGGAGCGCCCCGACGATCTCGACGGCCTTGGCCGGGGGGATCGCCCGGGCGGGGGCGTCGGAGCCGGTGTGGACCACCGTGTACCCGTCCGGTCCGGTGAGCTCCCGGGTGTCGGGCAGGGGGCCGCGGACCGCGGGCAGCCCGTCGTCGTCCGCGGCGGGCTCCATCCCGCAGGCCCGGGCCAGGGACAGCATCTGCTCGGACTCGGGCAGGCCCTCCGTGGGGCGGTGCCGGACGTCGAGCAGGCTGCCCGGGTAGTCCACGCTGGTGCCGCCGATCCACGGCACCCCCGCCATGCGCAGCACCAGGGCCAGCGGCAGCGGCGACTGGTGGAAGGAGGCGGGCAGGACGGCGCGGTCGATGCCGATCCCGGCGAGCAGGCGGACCAGGCGGCGCATCCGGGCGGGGTCGACCGGCGGCGGGTCGGCGACGATCCACGGCACCGTGCAGACGACGACCCGGTCCACGCCGGGCAGCATCCGGGCGGCCCCGGCCCCGCGCGGACCGGCGAGGTAGACGACCCGGTCCGCGTGGCGGGCGACGGCGCGCACGGCCGGGCCGGACAGCAGGACGTCGCCCATGCCGTCGGGACGGGCCACCAGCACGGTCCCGGCGCTCACGCGGTCCTCCCCAGCAGCCGCACGACGGCGGCGAGGGGGTCGGCGGCGGTCTCGGGGGCGGTGCGGCGCTCCTCCTCCCGGGTCGCGGCGGTGGGGACCAGGACGCCGCGGGCTCCGGCGGCCCGGGCCGCCTCCACGTCGGATCCGATGTCGCCGACCACGGCGCACTCCTGGGGCAGCACCCCCAGCCGGCGCGCCGCCTCGTGCACCAGGCCGGGGGCGGGCTTGCGGCAGCCACAGCCGTCGTCCTCGCCGTGCGGGCAGACGCACCAGGCGTCGAAGCCGCCCAGGAGGGAGTCCACCCGGTCGTTGACCGCCCGGACCTCCTCCTCGGACAGCAGGCCCCGGGCGATCCCGGACTGGTTGCTCACCACGGCCACGGCCAGCCCGGCGCGGGAGGCCAGGGCCACCGCCCGGGCGGCGCCGGTGCGCGGACGCACGCGTTCGGGGTCGCCGTTGTAGGGGACGTCCTCGACGAGGGTGCCGTCCCGGTCGAACAGCACCGCCCGCAGGGCGGTGCGCCGGCGGGCGCCCCGGTGCAGGACCTCCCCCCGAAGCCGGTGCAGGCAGGCGGCGGGCGGGATGAGCGCGCTGGTCACCGCCATGTCGGCGACCTCGGCTGGGGTCCGCGGCCCGGGCCGCACCCGGTCGAGGGTGAAGGCGGCGGTGCGGGCGGCCCACCACAGGGCCAGGGCCCCGGCGGGGAGCGCGCGCCCGGCCAGGGCGGCCCCCGCCGCTCCGGCCAGGACGGCGGTGGTCGCCGCGTGCCACCGCAGGCGGCCCCGCGGTTCGCCGACCCGGTCGCGCCACCCCTTCCCGTGCAGGCGGTCCATGAGTGCGTCGTCGGCGTTGCCGCGCTGGTCCCGCAGGCTGCGCAGGCGGCCCCCGCCCTCCCGGAGGGGGTGGACGCACACGCGCTCGCCGACCACCAGGCGGTGGCCCGCGTCCAGCACGCGCAGGGCCAGATCGGTGTCCTCGCGGTAGGCGCGCCGGAACCGGAGGTCGAAGCCGCCGACCTCCTCCAGGACGGACCTGCGGTAGGCCATGTCGGCGGTGATCCACCGGGCCCCCGCCAGCGCCAGGGTGGACCGCTCGGCGTCGGTGGGCTCGCGCCCCGGCGGCGGGGGGACGGTGATCCGGCCCTGCACTCCTCCCACGTCCGGGGGCAGGTCAGCGAGGTCGGCGCACAGGCGCTCCGTCCAGTCGGCGGGAGGCGCGACGTCGTCGTCGAGGAAGGCGACCCAGGGCGTGCGGCAGGAGTGCCAGCCCGCCTGGCGGGCGGCGGCGGGCCCGCGGCCGCCGCCGCCGAGCACGCGCAGGCCGGGGTGGTCGGGCAGGTCCAGCGCGGCGGCGTCCCGGCCGGGCCGGTCGTCGACCACCACGATCTCGCGGGGGGCCGTCCCGCGCGGGGCGTCCACGAGGGGACGCAGGGTCCGGGCCAGGCTCGCCCGGCCCACCGTGGGGACGACCACCGAGTACTCCGCGCGCGCCGTCACAGCACGCCCCCCCGGTGGCGGCGGACCAGGAACGGGCCGATCGCCAGGACGTCCACGGGTGCGGACCCGAAGCACTCCAGCGCGTCGCGCGGGGAGTCCACCATCGGCCGCCCGGCCGTGTTGAGGCTGGTGTTGACCAGCACCGGCAGCCCGGTCCGGCGCTCGAACTCCGTCAGCAGGCGCGCGGTGAGCGGGTCGTCCTCGGAGGAGACGGTCTGCACGCGGGCGGTACCGTCCACGTGCACCACCGCGGGGATGCGCTCGCGCCACTCCTGCGCCACCTCGTGGACGAAGAGCATGTACGGGCTGGGCAGGGGCCCGCCGAAGAAGATCTCCGGAGCCCGCTCCTCCTTCACCATCGGGGCCACCGGCCGGAACGACTCCCGCCCCTTGACCCGGTTGAGGCGGTCGAGGTTGGCGGGGTCGGCGGGATCGGCCAGCAGGGAGCGGTGCCCCAGGGCGCGGGGCCCGTACTCCGAGCGGCCCTGGAACCACGCCACCAGGGCGTTGTCGGCCAGCGCGTCGGCCACGGCGGCGGGCAGGTCATCGGGGCGCTCGACGGCGACCTCGGCGTCGCGGAGCAGGGCCGCGAGCTCGTCCTCGTCCCAGGAGCGCCCGAGGTCGGCCCCGGGCATCGGCAGGGGGTCGTCCCCCGCCTTGGCGGCGACGTACAGGGCGCCCCCCAGGGCGGTCCCCGCGTCACCGGCGGCGGGCTGCACCCACACGTCGTCGAAGGGCCCCTCGCGGAAGACCCGGCTGTTGGCCACGCAGTTGAGCGCCACTCCGCCCGCCATCGTCAGGCGCGGCAGCCGGGTCTGCTCGTAGGCCCAGCCCAGTACGCCCAGGATCGCCTCCTCCATCGCCTCCTGGACGCTCGCGGCCAGGTCGGCGTGCTCGGGTCCGGGTTCGGCTCCGGGGCGGCAGGGCGGGGCCAGGGAGTGCCAGGGCACGTCCCGGGCGCGGACCCGGCCCTCCTTCTCGTGGTGCAGGTGCTCGCGCACCGCGTCGAGCATCGTGGGCCGGCCGTAGGAGGCCAGGGCCATCACCTTGTACTCGTCGCTGGAGCGGTGGAACCCCACGTGCTCGGTGAGCTCCTCGTAGACCAGCCCCAGCGAGTCGGGCAGCGGCTGGCGGGACAGGACGTCGAACTCCCCGCCGCGGTAGGCCCCCACCAGGTGCGAGGTCGACTCGCCCCGCCCGTCGGCGGCGAAGACCACCGAGTCCCGCCCTCCCTCGAAGGGGGGTGCGGCGAACACGGCGGAGGCGGCGTGGGCGATGTGGTGCGGGACGTGCACGACCCGCCGGCGGTCCAGGCCCGGCAGCGCCGTCGCGAGGAAGTGCGGTGCCCGCTCGACGTAGAAGAGGCGCAGGTGCTCCCACCGCTCGTCCTGCCCCGGGCCGTCGGGATCGGCCAGGTCGGGGTGGTACGAGTAGGTCACGGCGTCCAGGTCCCGGGGCTCCAGGCCGCCCTGCTCCAGGCACCAGTGCATGGCGCGCACCGGCAGTTCCCAGGTGGAGAAGGGGACCGCCTCCTTCCCGTGCTTGCGCCGTGAGAAGCGTTCCTCCTCGGCGGCCGCCACCGTGCGGCCGTCGACGACCAGGGCCGCGGCCGGATCGTGGAAGACCGCGTTGACACCGAGGACGCGCATGGGTCCAGCCCCCTCCCGCTAGTGGAGCGCGCGAGCCGATGCTCGGCGCAACCAAGCGACTACCTGTGGAAACGGCGGTTAAACATCGGCCGCCGACCCGCGGCCGCGTGTTTACCGCCTGCTCCCGGGGCTAGTGGCGGGATGTATCCGGCAGTCACGGATCAGAAGAAAGGTGCCGACGATGGCGGCGAACAGCATTTCCGACGTGATGACCACACAGGTGCGCACCGTGGCGCCCGACACGTCCCTGCAGGAGGTCGCGCGGATCATGCGCGACTCCGACCTCGGTGACGTCCTGGTGGCCGAGGACGAGCACCTGGTGGGCATCGTCACCGACCGGGACGTGGTCGTGCGGTGCGTGGCCGAGGGGGGCGACCCGGCCCAGCACACCGCCGGGGAGATCTGCAGCTCCGATGTGGCGACGGTGCCCCCGCAGAGCGACATCCGCGACGCCGTGAACACCATGCGCGAGGGGGCCGTGCGCCGGCTTCCGGTGGTGGACGGCGACCGGGTCGTGGGCGTCGTGACCATGGGGGACCTGGCCAAGGTGGTCGACCAGGACTCGGCCCTGGCCGACGTCAGCTCCGCGGAGCCCAACCGGTGAGACACCGCTCCTACGCGAGGCGCCTCCCGTCCGGTCACGGGGGACCGGACGGGAGGTCGTCCACCGGCGCCCGCCGCACGGTCCTGGTGAGCCGCTCCCTGGGCCTGGGCGACTTCGTCACCGCCGTGCCCGCGCTGCGGGCCCTGGAGGGCGCCCTGCCCGAGTGGCGCCGTGTGCTGGCGGGCCCGCCGTGGTACCGCCACCTGCTCCGCCTGGCGGGGCTGCGCTGGGAGGTCCTGCCCACCGAGGCCCTGCACGTACCCGAACCGCGCCCGCCCGTATGCCCCGACCTCGCCGTCAACCTCCACGGCCGGGGCCCGCAGAGCACCGCGGCCCTGGACGCGCTGGCGCCCCGGAGGCTGTGGACCTACGAGCACCCGGACGCACCCCAGTGGCCGGGGCCGCCCTGGCCGGAGGGGCTGCACGACGCCGACGTGTGGGCCGGCCTGACGACCTGGCACGGCCTGCCCGCCGACCCCCGCGACCTGCTGTGGCCGGTTCCGGAGGCGCCGTACGGGAACGGGCGTCCCACCGCGGTCGTCCACCCGGGGGCCTCCTCCCCCGCCCGGCGGTGGCCGCCCGAGCGGTTCGCGCTCGTCGCGGCCCGGCTGGCCGGCCTGGGCCTGCACGTGGTCGTCACCGGCTCGCGGCAGGAGGTCGCCCTGGCCGAACGGGTGGCCGACGCGGCGGGACTGCCCCAGTCGTCCGTCCTGGCCGGCCGCACGTCCCTGAGCCTGCTGGCCGGGCTGGTCGCGCACGCCCGCCTCCTGGTGTGCGGCGACACGGGTGTCGCGCACCTGGCGACCGCGTACGCCACCCCCTCGGTGCGGCTGTTCGGCCCCGTCCCCCCCGCCCTGTGGGGGCCGCGCCGGGACGAGCACCTGCACACCTGCCTGTGGTCGGGGCGCCGCGGCGACCCGCACGGCCGGGAGCTGGACCCCGGGCTGGCCCTGGTGGAGCCGGAGGAGGTCCTCTCCGCCTGTCGGGGCCTGCTCGACGCGGCCCCGGCCGGGTCCTCCGCCGGACCCTCGCGGCTCCACGCACCGGTCAACTTTCCCGAAAACCGCGTATCGGGATGTTAGTCCCGCGCTCAGTGGGCAGGTAGATGCGCGAGGTCACTCTTCGAAGCCATGGTCTGGGCTTCGGGTGACCGGGGCCGCCGGTCCGCTCCGATGCCGCAGGCAGAGGGAGGGGAAGCGGACGAGGGCCCGCACATGACGAGGACGCGTGAGCGCAAGCGGGGATTCGACCCAGCCGCGGACCGTGTCACGCATTCACTCCCGTTGACGTGGAGGAAACATGCCCGCAGCCATGACCGAAACGTCCCCCACCACCGGACCCACCGCCGAGAGGGACGCCGAGGGGCGCTCGGCGGAGGAGCTCCTGGAAAGCCTCAAGGGCCTGCCCGAGGGCACGCCCGACGCGGAACGCCTCCAGGAACAGGTCCTGGAGATGTACCGCCCCCTGCTGTACCGGATCGCCCGCCACTACAGCGGCCGCGGCGAACCCTACGAGGACCTGCGCCAGACGGCGCACCTGGGCCTGGTCAAGGCCGTCCGGGGCTACGACCCCTGCCGTGGGAAGAAGTTCATCTCCTACCTGCTGCCCACGGTCACAGGTGAGATCAAGAGGCACTTCCGCGACCACACCTGGGCGGTCCGGGTGCCCCGCCGCCACCAGGAGCACCGGGGGCGCCTGCACCGGGTGAGCCTGGAGTTCCAGCAGCGGCACGCCCGCGAGCCCCGGCCGGACGAGCTGGCCCGGGAGATGAACCTGCCCCGTAAGGAGATCGACGAGCTGCTCCAGGCCTCGGAGGCCTACAGCGCCCTGTCCCTGGACCTGCCCGAGCACAAGGACGAGGAGGGCGGCTCCACCCTGGAGGAGCGGATCGGCCACGACGACGGCTCCTACGACCTGGTGCTGGAGCGCGAGTCCCTGCGCCCGGCGATGTGCTGCCTCGACGAGCGCGAGCGCGTCCTCCTGCGGCTGAGGTTCTTCGAGGACCTCACCCAGGCGCAGATCGCCGAGGAGATCGGCTGCTCGCAGATGCACGTCTCCCGGCTGCTGTCCGCCACCCTGGAGAAGCTGAGGGAGCGGGTGGAGCGGTTCGACGGGGAGGAGCCGGACGGCACGGATGACACCCGAGGCTGAGGAGGGGCGGTGACCCACGACACCTGGGAATCCGCGTCCCTCGCGGCCGGGGCCCGGCGCTGGTCGCGCCGGGCCCTGGACGTGTGGGGGCGGGAGCGGGAGACCGCGGTCCTGGTCCTCAAGGCGGCGCTGGCCGCCACCCTGGCGTGGGTGGTCGCCCACGGAGTCATGGGAGCGGCCACACCGGCGTTCGCCCCGTTCGCGGCCCTGATGATGGTGGAGGTGACCCTCTACCGCTCCCTGCTGCGGTCGCTGCGCATGGTGGCGGCGGTACTGCTGGGCATCACCCTGGTCACGGGGCTGGTGGTGCTGGCCGGCACGGGTCCGGCGGTCTTCGCCGCCGCGGCCCTGCTCGCCCTGGCCCTGGGGCGCTGGCGCCGCCTGGGCGACCAGGGGACCCAGGTCGCCACGGCGGCGTTCTTCGCGTTCTCCGTCTTCGTGTCCCTGAACGGGGTGCGGGAACTGCTCGTCCAGGGGGCGGAGATCCTCGGGGTGGTCCTGACCGGGTCCGTGATCGGGGTGGCGGTCAACCTCCTGCTGCTGCCGCCGCTGCGCCTGCGCGGCGCCGCCGGTGCCGTCGCCGCCCTGGCGGGGGACCTGCGCCGCCTGTGCGAGGACATGGGGAACTCCCTGTGCGGGGGCCTGCCGGACAGCGACACCGCCCGGGAGTGGGGGGAGCGCACCGAGCGTCTGCTGCGCCAGGCCCGCCAGGCCCGCCAGGCGACCGGGACGGCACGGGAGAGCACCTTCTACAACCCCCGGTGGCTGCTGCACCGGCGCCGTGTCCCGGTACGCGAGCACGACCGGCTCATCGACGCCCTGGAGCGCACCGTGCACCGGACCGCCTCCATCGCCCGGAGCCTGGAGCGCGGTCGGCGGGAGGGCGACGAGACCGCGCCCGCCGTGGTGACGCGGTGCGGGGAGCTCCTCCTGGCGGCGGCCGACGCGTGGGGTGTCCTGGAGGAGTGGGAGGGCACGGACGAGCCCGGCTGGAAACCTCCGGTCGAGCGCTTCCACGGAGAGGTGGAGCGGGCCGGGCGCCTGGAGCGGACCCTGGAGGAGACCCGCCGCGAGCGCGGCGGCCCCGCGCTGGACGACCCCTGGCTGCCCTATGGAGCGCTCCTGGTGGAGTCGGCCCGCCTGGTCGACGAACTCCAGGGGACCGACGAGGCCCTGGCGGCCTCGGCCGGGGACCGCCGCTGAGGTCCGGGCCCGGGCCGCGGGGCGGCGGGCCGGGCCCTCCCGGTTCCGGGCCGGACGTGAGAGCGTGTCATGCGGGGGTCCGCACCCCTCGCAGCGCTCCGCACCGCTCTCCGGAAAGGCGACCATGCCCACCCTGTTCACCCGCATCATCGACCGCGAGCTACCGGGCCGTTTCGTCTGGGAGGACCCCGTGGCGGTGGCGTTCCTGACCATCGCCCCGCTCAACCCGGGGCACACCCTGGTCGTCCCCCGGGCCGAGGTCGACGACTGGACCACCGCCGACCCGGATCTGCTGGCGCACTGCACCCGGGTGGCCCAGTGCATCGGGCAGGGGGTCCGCAGGGCGTTCGGCTCTCCGCGCGCCGGCTTCCTCATCGCCGGACTGGAGGTCCCCCACCTGCACATCCACGTGTCCCCGCTGTGGCGGCTCCAGGACCTGGACGTCACGGACGTGGAGGTCGAACAGGACCAGGGCGCCCTGGAGGACGCGGCGCGGCGGCTGCGCGCGGCGCTGACGGAGCTGGGGTTCGCGGAGGCGGTCGCGCCGGACTGAGGCCCGCTCCCCCACCGGACTTCGACGCCTGTTGGACAACAGGACACGGATGGGAGCAGAGTGGGACCGGTCGTCCACGACGACCATCCGTATCAGCAGTCACACCAGCCACACGAGGAAGCCCTCACGATGACCTACGTCGCCGCACCCGAACGCTACGACGGGAGCATGCTCTACCGGCGCACCGGCCGCTCCGGACTGAACCTCCCGGTGCTGTCCCTGGGCTACTGGCACAACTTCGGCGACGACCGGCCCTTCGAGACGCAGCGTGCCATCGCCCGCCGCGCGTTCGACCTGGGCATCACCCACCACGACCTGGCCAACAACTACGGGCCTCCCTACGGGGCCGCCGAGACCAACTTCGGCCGCCTCATGCGCGAGGACTTCGCCCCCTACCGGGACGAGATGGTGATCTCCACCAAGGCCGGCTGGGACATGTGGCCGGGGCCCTACGGGCAGGGCGGCGGCTCGCGCAAGTACGTCCTGGCCTCGCTCGACCAATCGCTGAAGCGGATGGGGCTCGACTACGTCGACATCTTCTACTCGCACCGGCTGGACGCCTCCACCCCCCTGGAGGAGACCATGGGGGCGCTGGACACGGCGGTCCGGCAGGGCAAGGCGCTGTACGCGGGCATCTCCTCCTACGACGCCGAGCGCACCCGGCGGGCGTACGAGATCCTGCGCGACCTGGGGACGCCGCTGCTCATCCACCAGCCGTCGTACTCGATGCTCAACCGGTGGATCGAGACCGAGGGCCTGCTCGACACCGTCGGGGAGCTGGGCGTGGGGGTCATCGGGTTCACCGCGCTCGCCCAGGGGCTGCTCACCGACCGGTACCTGAAGGGCGTGCCGGAGGGGTCGCGGGCCACGCAGGGCAAGTCGTTCGACACCGGGTGGCTGTCGGAGGAGACCCTGGGCCACCTGCGGGCGCTCGACGGCATCGCGTCCCGGCGCGGGCAGACTCTGGCGCAGTTGGCGCTGGCGTGGGCGCTGCGGGACCCGCGGATGACGTCGCTGGTGATCGGGGCGTCGTCGGTGGCGCAGCTGGAGGAGAACGCGGGGGCGCTGGGGAACCTGGAGTTCACGGCGCAGGAGCTGGCGGAGATCGACGAGCACGCGGTCGACGGCGGACTGGACCTGTGGCAGGACGCCCGCACCGGCGCCCTGTAGCGGTCGCGGGCGGGCGCGCCGGTCACCCCCCGGCCAGCGCGGCCGCCCCGGCCAGCGCCCCGATCCCGGCGGCGAGGCCGGCCAGCACGTTCACTGCGGCGGTGCGGCGGCGGCCCGCCTCGGCGAGCATCAGCGTCTCGTAGGAGAAGGTGGAGTAGGTGGTCAGGGCGCCGCAGAAGCCGACCCCCAGGGTGAGCCGGACCGCCTCGGGGACGCCGCCGCGGGTGGCCAGGCCGGTGAGCACGCCCAGGACCGCGCTGCCCAGGACGTTGACCGCCAGGGTCCCCCACGGGAAGGGCGTCGTGGCGCGGGCCCCGGCGGCCCGGCCGATGAGGTGGCGGGCGGCGGCGCCGAGCGCGCCGCCGAGGAACACCAGCAGCCAGCTCACGGGCGGGCCCCCCGGGAGAGCACCCGCCGGGCGAGGGCGGTCCCCGCCGCTGTCGCGGCCAGCGCGGCGGCCGCCGTTGCGGCCAGGTACAGGCAGCCCGCCGCCACCCGGCCCGCGCCGAGCAGGGCATGCACGTCGGCGGCGTAGGCGGAGAAGGTGGTGAAGCCGCCGAGCACCCCGACGCCCAGGAAGGGGCGGACCAGGGGGTGCGCCTCCCGGACCTCGGTGACGGCGACCATGAGGACGCCGATGAGCGCGCAGCCGAGGGTGTTCACGGCCAGGACCGCCCAGGGGAAGGCGCCCGGGGCGGTCGGGGCGAGGGTGGCGGCATGGCGGGCGAGCGCGCCCAGTCCGCCTCCCAGGGCGACCGCGGCGACGACGGACGCCGTCCGCGGCGCGGGGTGTTCGGGCAACGGGTCTCCTCCTCGCACGGGGCCCGGACGCGGGCGCGGCCCCCGCCGGACGGGAGCCGTCGACGGCGCGGGGCCGGCGGGCCGGGCTCGGCGGGCCCCGCCGCCGAGCCGGGTCAACGGCTCACGGACCGCAGGAGCGCCGCCCACTCCGCCCGGTCGAAGGACAGGTGTCCGGCCTCGCGGTGGCGGGTGTCCCGGACGTCGGTGCCCCGGTGGCGCGCCCGGACCTCCACACAGTTGCCCTCGCAGTTGCTGTAGGTGCTCTTGCGCCATTCGTTCACGGATATCCCCTTTGCGTTCTTCGGCGATCCAGGTCCACTTCTACACCTTGTTTCCCGTTGAAGAACAAAGAACCCCCGCGCGAACGCGGGGGTCGGGGCGGCGGGGCCCGAGCTCAGTCCCCGGCGTCGAGGATCCGGCGCAGGGTGCGGCGACCTGTGCGGCTCATCGGCGGGTTGCTCTCGCGGTAGTACCGGACCAGGCCGAGTGCCTGCTCGAACGCCCAGGCCCGGCCGCGGTCCCACTCCTCGTCGTCGACGCCCAGGGCCTCCCTGAACGCGTGGCGCGGGCGCTCCTCGAGGACGTTCCAGGCGCAGATCAGGTCCAGTGCGGGGTCGGCCGGCCCCAGACCGCCCACGTCCACGACACCGGTCAGGCGCCCGTCCCGGACCAGGAGGTTGCCGGGCATCAGGTCGCCGTGGGCCATGGTGTCGGGGACGCCGCCCCGGGGCAGGTCGCGCAGGCGTTCCTCCCAGAGCCGCCGCAGACGGGGCACGTCCAGCATGCCCTCGGAGCGTTCCAGGCAGGTGCGGACCCAGGCGTCGTGGTCGGCGATGCGGCCGCCGCGGCCCGGCCCGGAGAACACCCGGCCCCGGGTGCCGATCGAGCGCACCCCGCGCACGAACTCGGCCAGGTCCAGGGCGAAGCCCGTCCCGTTCCCGGGGTCGAGCCGGTCCGCGGGCGTGCCGGGGACCCGGGTCTGCACGCTCCACGGCATGGGGTAGCCCTCCCCCGGCTCGCCGACGGCGAGGGGTTCGGGGGTGGCGAAGCGGGTGCGTCCGAGGAGTTCGCGCGCCGCTCCGGCCTCTTCCTCCAGGGCGAGGAGCGCGTCGCCGGGGTCCGTCGGCAGCAGGGGGAACCGGGCGATGAGGCGGTCTCCCAGGTGGAACACCGCGTTGACCGTTCCTCCGGGGAGGACGGGGGTGAGGGGCAGCCCGGCCCAGTGCGGGAAGCGGTCGGCGATGAGCCGCGCGGCGGTCTCCGCGGTGACCGTGAGCTGGTCGGTGTGCATGTGCATCGGCCCAGTCTGGCGATCCGGGTCCGGCGGGGCACCCCCTTTTCCCGCCCGGGAGCAGGGCGGCGCCCCGGGGGTGCCCCGGGGCGCCGTGATGGTCGCGGGGAGTCCTTGTGGGTCTCCGCCGTCCTCTCAGTCGGAGAGGCCGGAGACGAGCCGGTCCAGCTCCTCCAGCCTCTCGGGGCACACGTGCTCGACGTTCACCCTGCGCAGGGCGAGTCCTCCGTCGGCGCTGACGCTCATCGTGGTCGTCAGGGCGAACACGCCCTCCTCTTCCTCACAGGTCTGCCGGGCGGAATCCAGGATCTCCGTCCAGGTGCTGTCGGTGAGCGATTCCCTGCCGAGGGCCGCGGCGGCCGCGGCGCGGTGTGCGGACTCGTCGGATCCGGATCCGCACCCGGTGAGCAGCAGCACGGCCGCGGCCGTGGCGGCACAGGTGGTTCGCGTCATCATGGGGGATGCCTTTCGAGCGGGCGCCGGAGCGGGCAGCGCGAAAAAGGTGTGCCCATCAGTGTGCAGTACTTCACTCTCGGGCCAAAGTGCGAGCCCACGTGGCATAGACCTCACTTTTCGATCCTCTCGGAGCCCGCCCGGCACCCGCGGCGGTGGAACCGGCCCGCCCGGGTCCGGCGCCTCACCGTCGGCCGCCCCCGGCCGTACGGCCCCCGGGCGTCCGCCGCCTCCTCCACCTCTCCCGGGGCGGGACGGATCCGGCGTGCGACACCGTGCCCACCGACCGGGTGGAGCGCGGGATCAGGCCGACCGCCTCCGCCGGCGGCCGGGCACCGCCCCGGCCCGGCTCACCGCCCCGCCAGGCCGTTCAGCTCCAGGTAGCGGCCGAGATGGGCCGCGGCCCCGAGCATCGCCACCCCGCGCGCCGTGAGCCTGTTCCGCCAGTCCTCCAGAGCACCGGCGAGCGCCTCGGTGTCCCCCGCCGCCCGGACCTGGCGCACGACCTCGGCGATGTGCTCCAGCGGGTACCCCCCGCGCCGGAGCAGGTGCGCGAGTTCCGCGTCGCGGACGTCGTCGGCGCGGAACACCCGGTAGCCGGTGGCCGGTTCCCGCGCGGGCGCGAGGATCCCCGCCTCCTCCCAGTTGCGCAGGGTCGCCGGAGTCACCCCCAGGCGCCGGGCGAGCCCGCCGATGGTGCGGGCCGCACCGCCGTCCGGGCGCTCGGGCACCGCGTGGCCCCGCCCCATGAGGTGGTCGACCGCCTCCCGGACCGCGTCGAGGGTGGCCCGGTCGCGGAGCGACTGCCGGTGCCCCTCGTCGACGACCGCCAGAGCCTCGTCGAGCCTCCCCCGGTGCACCGCGCGCATGATCCGCCCGGCGGGCGCGTGCCCGTGGGCCGCGATGAGGGAGATGTAGGCGCGCAGCGCCGCCGCGTGCACCTCCGTGTACACCCGGTACCCGCTGGGGGTGCGCTCGGCGGCGGGCAGGCAGCCGTCCCGTTCGTAGTTGCGCACCGCCTGGGTGGAGATGCCGTGTTCCCGTGCGAGGTCCGCTGGTCTCAAGAGTCCATCACCGCTTTGAGACTTTACAGCACACGCGCTCATCAGTGTCCGGAAAAGTTTCAACTGCTCTTTCAGAGATACGCTTGAGACGCATGAGTCTGGACATCACCGACCTCGCCACCCCCGCCTGCGAGCTGCTCGCCCTGGGCGAGCCCGTGTCCGGGGAGCCCGCCTTCCCCCTGGTCCGCAACGAGCTGTTCGCCCGGCTGGCCGGGCACGGCTTCCGCTCGATCGCCCTGGAGACCGACCGCGACGCCGCCCGGACCCTCGACGGGTTCGTGCGCGGAACGGTGCCCGCGGCCCTGGACGCCGTGATGCGGGAGGGCTTCCCCCGCGGCCCCGGCGAACCGGGCGCCGACCGGCAGCTGGTCGTCTGGATGCGGGAGTACAACCGCGGCCGCCCGCCCGGGGAGCGGCTGGCCCTGCACGGCTTCGGCACCGCGGGGCCCGTCGGCGACGGGCGCCGGAGCGGCGCCGGGTCGGACGCGGCCACGGTCCGGCACCTGCTGGACATCCGGGAGGCCGAGCGCCGCCGCGGCCCGACGCTGGTGTACGCGCACAACCGCCGCCTCCGGAAGAACCCGGGCCGCCGGGATCCGGAGGGCGCGGGCCCCGCCCGGTCCGGCACGGGCGCCGTCCTCTCGGAGCTGACGGGCGGGCGCTACTCCTTCGTCGCCGGAAGCCTGGGCCGCAGCGACGCACTGCGGCTGGGCCACCCGGAACCGGGCACCCACGAGGCCTTTCTGGACGGCCGGGTCGGAGCCTGGGGGCTGGTGGACGCCGTCACCGACGCCTCCGCCCGCGTCCGGGCCGACCGGGTCCCGGCGCGGGACCACCTGCCGCTGGACGGGGCGACACTCGCCGGGGCCGACGCCATCCTGCACGTCGCCGACGGGGCGGCCGCCGCCGCGTCCTTCTGAGCCGGGCCGTCCCGCCGCGGGCCCCGTCCGCGGCGGGACGGCCCGGTCCCGGTGTCGGGCCGCTCAGAAGCGGTCCGCGTGCTCGGCGACCCACTGCGCGAACGTGCGCGCGGGGCGGCCGGTCACCCGCTCCACCGTGTCGACGACGGTCCTGGACTCGGGGGTGGAGTCGGCGTACCAGCCGATGACGTACTCGGCGTCCTCGCGCGCCACCCCGGTGTCGACCAGCCGCTCGACCGCCTGCCCGTGGGTGATCGGGGTGAAGGCGATGTCGCGGCCGGTCACCCGGGCCAGGGCGGCGACGCGCTCGCTCGGGGTGAGCACGTCGGGTCCGGTGAGGTTGTAGGCCTTCCCGGAGTGGCCCTCCTCCAGCAGCGCGATCGCGGCCACCTCGCCGATGTCGGCCTCGTGGACCAGGGCGCTGGGGAGGTCGTAGGGTTCGCGCACGACCCCGTCCTTGCGGATCGGGTCGACCCAGGTGAGCGTGTTGGACATGAACTCCTGGGGTTCCAGGCGGGTCCATTCCACCCCGGAGTCCGCCACCGCCTGTTCGACCGGTCCCACGCCGCCGCCCCACACCACGGTGATGCGGCGCACGCCCGCGTCGACCGCCCGCCGCACCAGTTCGGGCCCGACCCCGGCCAGCCCGGCGGTCACCGTGATGTGCAGCCGGTCGGCGCCGGCGAGCGCGGAGCCCAGTTCGCCGGGGGCGGTGTGCGTCCCGGCGACGATCTCGGCGCCGGCCGGGAGTCTCCCCCGGGCTGCGACCGGATCGCGGGTCAGCGCCCGCACGTGCTCGCCGCGCCGGAGCAGTTCCGCCACGACGTGTCGTCCGGTGTTGCCGGTGGCCCCTGTCACGAGTGTCGTCATCGCCGGCACTCCTCTCGTTCCGCGGCCCGTACCTGGTCCCGGGCCTTGGCAGGAGACGGTAGGACCTCAACCGGACTCGAGGTCAAGGAGCGGGGTCCGCCGCGGGGACGGGCACCGCGACCCCGGCCAGCTCCTCGAGTCGGCGCCACAGGCCGTCGACCCGGTCCGGCGGGGCCGGCTCCCCCGGTTCGAGCCGCACGGGCAGGCCGCGGACGCCGTTCTCGGGGGCGTAGAGCTCGCCGCCCCGGACCCGCGGGTCGGTGAGGGCCCGTACCGCGGACCACGCGGCGGCGTCCTTGCCCTGGGCCCAGGGGGTGAAGGGATTGCGGCGGAGCGGGACCGTCTCGTCGCGGACGCCCGGCCGGCGCGGTGTCCGCGCGTCCACCCCGACACCCGGCCGCACCGTCAGGGAGCGCACGGGCACGCCCGCGGCGCGCAGCCGCCGGTCGAGCTCGGTCCCGAACACCTCGGTGAGGGCCTTGGCCCTGGTGTAGGCGACCACGCCGATCCCGGAGGTCCGGAGCGGGTCCGTGACGGGCCTGCGGAGCAGGTCGACGAACCCCGTCGAGGTGTGCACGATCCGCGCGGGCGTGCCGGTGCGCTCCCCGGTGCGCGCGAGTGCGGGCAGCGTTCCGGCCACCAGGGCCACGTTGGCGATGACGTGGGTGCCGAGCTGCATGGGCAGGCCGTCCCCGGTGGTCTCGGACGCCTTCATCGCCATGGACCCGCCGTTGAGGAGCAGTCCGTCGATCCGGTCGAGTTCCGACAGCTCGGCAGCCGCCCGGGCCACCGATTCCAGCGAGGCGAGGTCGATGGCCACCCGCTCAACGGCCGCCGCCGGGACCTGCGACCGGATCGCCGCCTCGGCGGTGCGCAGCCGCTCGGGCGAGCGTCCGGCGAGCACCACACGGGCTCCGGCTCCGGCGAGCCGCTCGGCGGCGAAGTAGCCGATGCCCGAGGTCGCGCCGGTCACGACCACGGTGCGCCCCCGCTGGTCCGGGAGGGCCGCCGGGTCCCATGCGACCTGGTCCCCCGGTGCCCTGCGTGTCCTCCGCGGCGTGCGCGCCATGGCCTGCTCCTCACATCCCAGAAAAACGGATAACCCATCCGCTGAGACCGACCCTAGCACCGAAGCGGATGACTTATCCGTTTTTCTGGCCGGGATGTGTCCCGCGCCACGGACCCCCGCCCGTTCACCGGGGGCCGGATAGGATCCCGTGGCATGACCTCCACCCCGCTCCGCGCCGACGCGGCCCGCAGCCGCGAGCGCATCCTGGCGGCCGCGCGCCGGGCCGACCCCAAGGACCTGCGCCTCAACGAGGTGGCCCGTGAGGCGGGCGTGGGCGTGGGCACCGTCTACCGGCACTTCGCCACGGCGCACGCCCTCGTGGAGGAGCTCACCCGGGACGCCCTGGAGCGGCTGAACGGGATCGTGCGCCGGGCCGCCGCCGACCCCGACCCCGGGCGCGCCTTCGAGACGGGGCTGCGCGCCGTGGTGGACCTGCACCTGGAGTCGGGCGGACTCCAGGCCGTCCTGCTCGCCGCACAGGACACGAGCCCGGAGGTCGCCGCGCTCAAGGCCGAGACCCTCCGGGGGCTGCGCGAAGTGCTCGAACGCGCCCAGCGCGCCGGTGCCGTGCGCGCCGACCTCACCGGGGACCAGGTGGAGCGGCTCGTCTGCGGGATCGAGTACGCCGTACGCCTCACCGGCGCGGACGACCGGGCGGTGTTCGTCGACGTCCTCCTGGCCGGGCTGCGCCGCACCCCCTGAGCGGGCGCCCCGAACGCCGCGGCCCCGGACGGCACGGACCGTCCGGGGCCGCGGGATCCGCGCGCGCCCCCTCAGAAGGGCGGCATCATCGGCTGCGGCGGAGCCGCCTCCGGGATCAGCAGGAAGGCGGCCGCCCCGGCGAGCATGAAGAGCACCCCGACGATGACCCCGGCCGTGGCCACCCACTTGGCCCAGGGGCGGCTGGCCGCGTTCCCCAGCAGCAGCGACAGGGCGAACGCGAGGGCCGCGAGCAGCGCCAGCGCGCCGCCCGCGAGGATCTGGGTGCGGATCTGGGAGATCTGTTCGGCGGCGATCGGCTGGCCGCCGACCAGGACCATGCCGGTGAGCAGCTCCACCAGCTGGCCGGACTGGATGGTCACGACGAGCAGGGCCAGGCCGACGAGCGCGAAGGTCTCGGCGGAGAAGGCGCCCCGGCGGGCGGGAGCGGCGGCCGCCTCGCCCCCGTCCTCCCCGACGGGGTGCTCCTCCCCGGTGTGCTCGGCCCCAGGGGTCCGGGGCGCCTCGGCGACGTCGGCCGCGGGCTCGAAGGTCGGCTGCCCGGTCCCCTCCGGCTCCTGACCTGTGTTGTCTTCCGGTGTGGTGCTCATTGGGCCAACGTACCCGCGGCGGGGTGGCGGCGGGACGGGGAAACGCCCGGCCCGGGCACCGCTCGCGTCGGCCTCAGGCCCGGGCGGGCCCGAACCCGTCCGCAAGGGCGACCAGGGCCACCCGCATCAGGGCGCCCATCCCGGCACTCCCGCCGCGCAGGGCCTGCTGCTCGGCCGCCGAGCGCAGCGCCGCGTTGAGGGCGGCGGCCTGGACCCGCACGGAGAAGTCGCCGGGCTCGGCCCCCCGGCGTTGGGCGAGGATCCGCGCGAACACGTCCTCGGCCGCCCGGTGCACGTCCAGCCAGACCGCCATGAGCCCGGGCTCCGCCGGTGTCATGCGGATCAGGGCGGCCACCGGCTCCTCCACGGCCTCCCCGCCCTCGGCGAACGCGCCGGCCCGGTCCAGGTGGTCCACCAGCGACAGGTCGGCGGGCCAGTCGCGCAGGCGGGCGGCCATCATCTCCAGGCCGCTGGTGAGCAGCGGCCGGACGCACCCCTCCTTGTTGGGGAAGTAGCGCCACAGGGTGCGGGTGGAGATGCCGAGGGCGCCCGCGATGTCGTCGCCGGTGGTCCCCGCCACGCCCTTCTCGGTGAACAGCTCCATGGCCGCGCGGGCGATCTGGAACCGGATGACCTGCTTGCGCTGCTCGGTCATGGGAGGCCTGCCCTTCGCGGCCGTCGCCATCGCCCCACCGTCCTCTTCCCCTCGGTTGCGCGCAGTCCAGTCGAGCATGCCACAGACAGACAAAATGTCGCTCAGTGACAAAAAGACATAAGGTGACATCGGCGGCCCTCCCGGCCGCCTCCGCACACACGAAGGGGCAGCGATGGAAACGGGTCTCAAGGGCAGGAAGGTCATCGTGACCGGCGGCGGTTCGGGCATCGGCCGCGCCGCCGTCCTGGCCTTCGCCGCCGAGGGCGCCTCGGTCCTGGTGGCCGACATCGACGGCGACAACGCGGTCTCCGCCGCCGAGGAGGCGCGGGCCGCGGGGGTCGACGCCCGGGCCGTCGTCGGCGACCTGAGCGCGCCGGAGGTCGTGGCCGAGGTGGTCCGCACCGCGGTCGGGGAGCTGGGCGGCGTCGACGTGCTGGTCAACAACGCGGGGATCATGGACGACATGTCCGCGACCGCCGACGTCAGCGACGAGATGTGGGAGCGGCTGATCCGGATCAACCTCACCGCACCGTTCCTGCTCACCCGAGCGGTCCTGCCGGCCATGAAGGAGCAGGGCTCCGGGTCGATCGTGTTCACCGCCTCGGAGGCCTCCCTGCGCGGCAGCGCGTCGGGGACCGCGTACACCGTCTCCAAGCACGGTGTGGCGGGTCTGGTGAAGTCCACCGCGATCATGTACCGCGAGCACGGCATCCGCGTGAACGCGATCGCCCCGGGCGGCACCGCCACCGGCATCGCCGTCGGCACCCCGACCAGCGTGGACGGGCCGACGGCCCTGGGCGCGTACACGGGCAACATCGGCCGGATCGCGGACGCCCGGGAGCCGGCCGCCGCGATCGTGTTCCTGGCCTCGGACGCCGCGAGCAACGTCAACGGGACGATCCTGCCGGTCGACAACGGCTGGGCCGCCGTCTGACCCGAGGGCGGCCCCGGGTGCGGGGCGGGCCCGGAGGGACCGGTCGGCCGCGGGGGCGCCGACCGGTCCCTCCGCAGGTGGCGCCATGTGCGCCACGGGCCCCGGGAACGCCCCCCGGGGGTTCGCGGACCGCACCGACGGGGTAGGTGGGACGGGAGTCGCCGGACCGGGCGGCCGCGGACACCGGCGTCCGCGGCCGGGGGCCGCCCGCGCCGAGACCATCGGCCCGGGCGGCGGACACGGAGGCCCTCGCACGGTCCCGGCGGCCGGGGAGACCGGAGGTTCCGGGGAGCGAACGCGTCGGTGGCGCGGGTTCGGAGGGGACATGGGGAGCGCACACGGTTCGGGGGCGTCCGGCGGTGACTTCTGCCGACGGGTGGTCCACCGGCGGGAGGAACTGGGCCTCAGCCGCGAGGAGGTGGCGCTGCGGGCCGGAATGGACCCCGGCTACGTCGCCTACCTGGAGGAACACCCTCCGTCGCTGACCCGGTCGGCGCTCTACCGGCTGGCCCTGGCCCTGCACACCTCTCCGGACGAGCTGCTCGGGGCCGCCTCGGGCATGCCGCCCGGGAGCACGGCCACCGCGTTCCCGCACCACGAGCTGCGCGAGATGTCGCGGGCCGAGTGCGCCGACCTCCTCGCTCCGGGCGGGGTCGGACGCATCGCCTTCACGACCCGGCCGGGGGCGGCTCCGACGGTGGTGCCCCTCAACTACTCCTGGGACGGCGGCGGCGTCCTGCTGCGCACCGACCGGGACGGGGTGATCGCCGCCCACGCCGAGGGACCGGTGTCCTTCGAGGTGGACCGGATCGACGACACCCTGAGCGAGGGGTGGAGCGTCCTGGTGCGCGGCCGGGGCCGCGTCCTCCGCGATCCCGACGAGGAGGCGGCGCTGCGGGCGGCCGCGCCGGTGACGACCTGGGTCGAGCACGGGGAGACCGTCCACGTGCGGATCACCGCCGACGAGATCACCGGGCGCCGCCTCACCGGCCGGGCCCTGTGAGCGGGGCCGTCCGCCCGGCGGCTGCCGCAAAGACCCGCGCTGCCGTGGCGGCGGCACCGCCGTACGGCGGGACGGGCGAGGTCCTCGACCGCTTCCCCGGAGGCCTGATGGAACACGACCTGCGCACGCGTTTCCCCGTCGACGACGCCGAGCTGTCGCGTCTGCACGCCGAGGCGTTCGGGCACCCGTACGCGCTGGTGCCCTGGGGTGAGCGGCTGGCCCGGCACAGCCGCTCCTGGGTCGGGGAGTTCCACGGCGGGCGCCTGGCGGGCTTCGTGCACGCCGTCTGGGACGGCGGCGGGCACGCCTTCCTGCTGGACACCGCCGTCGCCCCGGCCGCGCGGCGCCGGGGCGTGGGCGGCCGGGTGGTCGCGGCACTGGTGGCGGACCTGCGGGAGCTGGGCCTCACGTGGGTGCACGTGGACTTCGAGCCGCACCTGGAGGGCTTCTACCGGAACGCCGGGTTCGGGGGCACCGCGGCGGGACTGCTGCGTCTGGACGGCTGAGGCCGCCGGGCGCGGCCCGGAGGAGGCGCGCCCTCCCCCGGGCACCGGCCCGCCCGCGGGGGCGTCCGGGCGCGCCTCAGTCGATGGTGAGTTCGCCCATCCGGTCCCAGCCCTCGCCCTCGACGACCCGGCTGACGATGAGCGGGGTCTCGCTGAGCAGCGGCTTCATCGCGGCCAGTCCCTCGCGGAAGTGGTCGCTGGCGACGTGCGCCTCGGCCGCTCCGTCCCGGAACGCCTCGACGAGCACGAACTCGTTCTCGCGCTCCACGCTGCGGGACCACTCGAACCACAGGTTCCCGGGTTCGGCGCGGGTCGCGGCGGTGAAGTCCGCGACGGCGTCGAGGAAGGAGTCCCCGACCTCGGGTTCGACCCGGAACTTGACGACGATCAGGATCATGGGGTGCCTCCTTGCGGGTGGTGCGTCGGGACGCGGTACCGGTGCGCCCCGGAGCCACTCTGGCAGAATCGGGACGGGCCGGGGCCCCGTGCGGGCCCCGCGGGTGCGTCGCGGTCGTCACACGCGCGCCGGCGCACCCTCCCGCTCCGGGAGGACACCGCCCTTCCCGAACGGAGAGCCGCACCATGAGCCGCACACCCTCCTTCCGCGTCGTCCCGGTCTCCGACCGCGTCCACCTGGTGGACGGCGGGAGCGTCAACTGGGTCCTGGTCGGGGAGGGGGACTCCCTGACCCTGATCGACGGCGGCTACCCGGCGCACGCCGACGCCGTGGAGGCGTCGATCCGCGAGGTCGGCCGCCGCCCCGAGGACGTGGCGGCGGTGCTGGTCACGCACGCGCACGTGGACCACATCGGGTCCCTGGGCCGGTTCGCCGCCCGGTACGGGACCCCGGTCCACACGGGCGGGACCGAGGCGGCGCACGCCCGCCGCGAGTTCCTGGAGCAGGCGACCCCCCGAGACGTCCTCGCCCACCTGTGGCGGCCCCGGGTACCGCCGTGGGCGCTGCACATCGTCCGGGCGGGCGCACTGGGCGGGCACCGGCTGGACGCGGCGACGCCGTTCCCCGCCCCGGGGGCGCTGGACCTCCCCGGCCGCCCCGTCCCGGTCGCCGCGCCCGGGCACACGTCGGGGCACACCTGCTACCTCCTGCCCGGCCTCGGGGTGCTGGTGACCGGGGACGCGCTGGTGACGGGGCATCCGCTCACCCCGTTCGAGGGCCCCCAGCCGCTGCCTTCGATGTTCCACCACGACCCCGGGGAGATGGTCCGGTCGTGGGACGCGCTGGCCGGGCTGGACGCCGACACCCTGCTGCCGGGGCACGGCCCGGTGTGGCGGGGGACGCCGCGGGAGGCCGTGGAGCGGGCCCGGGCCGACGCCCCCCGCGTGTGGTGAGGCGGCCGCCCCCGTCGGGCGGGCGCGGCCCCTCCCCCGCCGCCGCGGTGCGGGCGGGGAGCGTTCACCGGCACGGGCGGGCGGCCCGGGTGCGGCGGGAGGACCGCCGCCGTCCGCCGGACGGCGCCACCGGTCCCGTTCCCCCTCACCCGCGCGGCCCGCAGCGGGTGTTCTGTACCCCGCGCTGATCGGTGTCGGCTGCTGTCCGGCCTCGCGTGCGTTCTACGACCGCAAGCGCGCTGAGGGCGGGCGGCACGTCCAGGCGGTGCCGGCGCCGGCACGCCGCCGGGCCAACGTGTTGTGGGCGCTCATTCGTGACGGGCGGTGCCATCGATCCTCGCCTGCGGTCACCCGCGCGGCCCGACGCCCCCCTCAGAGGGCGAGCAGTGCGGAGACCACCGCCAGCGCGGGCGCGGTCCCCTGGACCATGGCGGCGCGCATCCTGGTGGGGCCGCGGGTGAGCAGGACGAGGGCGGCGGCGGCCATGGACCCGGTCCCGGCCAGGACCAGGGCGACCCCGGCGGCGGGCACCGGCCCCCACAGCACCAGGCCGACGACGGTCACGACCGCCAGGAACAGGTTGTAGAAGCCCTGGTTGTAGGCGAGCTCGCGGGTGGTCTCGGCGGTCTCGGCGGTGGTCCCGAACACCCGGCGGGTGGCGGGCTCGGTCCACCGGAACGACTCCAGGACGAAGATGTGGACGTGGATCAGCGCGGCGACGGCCGCGAGGACGACGGTGACGATGTGCACGGGACCGCCCGGATCGCTCGGAGGATGACGGTGGGCGCTCGGAGGAGGCCGCACCCATCCTGGCGCCCCCGCTCCCGGGCGCGGGGGCGCGACACCCCGCCGCTCCGGGCCGCCCCTCCCGGCCCGGAGCGAGCGGCCCCGTGTCGGACGGGGCCGCGGCACCCCGGGCATGCGGCGGCGCGGCGGCCGTGGACGGTGGCCGCCGCGCCGCGCTCCTGCGGTCAGGGCAGGTGGAAGACCTCCTTCAACGGCACCATGCTCGCGTCCGGGGCCGCCTCGAGCCCCTCGAAGAAGGGCGCCATCTCGGCCTGCCAGCGCTCGTTGACCCCGGTGCGGGCCATGAGCTCGCGGGCCCGCTCGAAGTCCTCGGTCTCCAGGTAGCCGATGATCGTGCCGTCCCCGGCGGAGAACAGGGAGTAGTTCCCCCATCCGGCCGCGGTCAGCGCCTCGCGCATCTCGGGCCAGACGGCGGCGTGCCGCTCCTCGTACTCCTCCAGCCGGTCCCGGCGGACCTTCAGGACGAAGCAGATCCGTTGCACGGTCGGTCCCCTCCCGGTGCTAGAAGTCGAAGTCGTCGACGTTGTCGGCGTTGAAGACCTGCGGCGGGCCCAGGACGATCTCACCGTCGGTCTCGAAGGTGAACTCGCCCAGGCGCCCGGCGGTGAAGGTCTCCCCGGCCGCACCGGTGATCTGTCCGGCCTTGAGGGCGGCGCCGGTGTACCCGGCCAGGTAGCCAAGGTCGAGCGGGTTCCACAGGGCGAACTGGTTCACCGTTCCGTCGTGGACGAACTCGCTCATCTGGTTGGGGGTGCCCAGGCCGGTGACGACGAAGTCGCCCTTGTACTCGGAGTCGCTGATGTAGCGGGCGGCCGCGGCCAGGCCGACGGTGGTCGGGGACACGACGCCGTCCAGGTCGGGGTGGGCCTGGATGAGGCCCTGCATCTCCTGGAAGGACTGCAGGTCGTCGTCGTTGCCGTAGACCACGTCGACCAGCTCCAGGTCGGCGTACTCGTCCTCGGCCAGCACCTCCTCCATCGCCTCGATCCAGGCGTTCTGGTTGGTGGCGTTGGGGGTGGCCGACAGGACGGCGAAGGTGCCCTCGCCGCCCAGGTCCTCGGCGATCATCTCCACCAGGGTGCGCCCCACCAGCTCGGTGGTGGACTGGTTGACGAACACGTCGGTGCAGTTGGCGTCGGAGTCGTAGCCGACGATGGCGGCGCCGTTGTCGCGGGCCTCGTTGAGGGCCGGGCAGACGGCGTCGGGGTCGTTGGCGGCGATGACGATGACGTCGCTGCCCGCCTGGCTGGCCGCGTTGATGTACTCGACCTGGGAGTCGGCGGTGGCCTCGGTGCCGCCGCGCTCGGTGGCGGTGCCGCCGAGCTCCTCCACGGCCTCGGTGCCGCCGGTGTTGACGATGTCGAAGAACGGGTTGTTCAGCTGCTTGGGCAGGAAGTCGATCTTCAGGCCCTCGGGGATCTCCGCGTTGGGGTCGGCGGTCCCGGTGGGGCCGCTGCCGCCCGAGTCCTGGGCGTCGTCGATGGTGGTCCCGCCGCAGGCGGCCGTCATGAGGACGGCGGCGAACGCGGAGGCCGCCAGGAAGAGGTGACGGGGACGGTGTGTCATGACTTTTCTCCGTTGAGTGGACGGTCGCCGGGAACGGCTCCGGTGGGGACCGCGGGTGTGCGGCGGGAGCGCACCCGGGCCACGATGTTGGGGGTGACGACGGAGGCGATGAGGATCGCGCCGGTGACGACCTGGAGGACGTCGCTGCCGATGCCGAACAGCTGGAGGGCGTTGCGGATGACGCCGAGCATCAGCACACCGGACATGACGCCGAGGATCGACCCCACGCCGCCGAAGATGGACACGCCGCCGAGCAGGACCGCCGCGACGACCTGGAGTTCCAGGCCCATGGCGGTGTCGGCCCGGGAGGTGCCGTACTGCAGGGTCCACAGGACGCCCGCGCCGGAGGCGACGGCCCCGCTGAGGGTGAAGAGCCAGAACTTGGTCCACTTCACCGACACCCCCGTGAACCGGGCGGCCTCGTCGTTGTTGCCGATGTCGTACAGGGACCGGCCGAACGCGGTGGCGTGCAGCACGACCGCGAACACCACCGCCATGGCCGCGATGGCGACCGCGATCCAGGGCAGCCCCTGGATCCCCAGGAAGGGCTGGCGGATCCCGCTCACCCAGTCCTGCGGGTAGCTGGCGACGGCCCGGTCGCCCAGGAGCACGTAGGCCAGGCCGCGGTACAGGGCCATGGTGCCGATCGTGACGGCCAGGGACGGCAGCCCGCACACGGTGATGAGGAACCCGTTGAGGGCGCCCAGCACCAGGCCCAGCAGCAGGGCGACGGGGATCGCCGTCTCCAGCGGTGTCCCGGACTCCCACAGCAGGCCGAGGGTGGCGCTGGTCAGGGCCAGCGTGCTGGCCACCGACAGGTCGATCTCGCCGGTGATGACGATGAGCGTCATCGGCAGGGCGATCATGGCGATCGCGGCGATGCTCAGCACCAGGAAGTTGATGTTGCGCGCGGTGCCGAACATGTCGACGAACAGGACCGCGATCGCCGCGACGACGATGAGCGCGCCCAGGACGGGGAGCCCCTGGGTGGACAGCGCCGACCGGAGCGGTGACTGCGGAGCGGTGGTCCGGAGCCGCTCCCGGTCGGGAGCGGTGGCGGTGTTGTCAGGCGCCACGGGCACCTCCTCCTCGAAGCCTGCGCGCCGTGCGGAGCGCGAGCAGCCGGTCCAGGCCGATGGCGGCCAGGATGAGCACGCCCACGACGGCCTGCTGCCAGAACGGGTTGATCTGCCAGATCGGCAGGGCCGCGGTGATGGTGGTCATCAGGATGCCGCCCAGGACGGCGCCGAAGACCGTGCCCACGCCGCCGGTGAGGGCGACGCCGCCGACCACGGCGGCGGCCACGACCTGGAGTTCCATGCCGGTGCCGACGGTGGAGTCCACGGTGCCGTAGCGGGCGGTGAACAGGACCCCGGCCAGTCCGGCCAGGGCGCCGTTGAGGGCGAAGGCCAGCACGATCCGGCGCCCGGCGGGGATGCCGGACAGGCGGGCGGCCTCGGCGTTGGAGCCGATGGCGTAGAGCTCGCGTCCGCTGCGGTAGTGGGACAGGTACACCCCGATGACGATCGCCACGACGATGGCGGCCAGGGCCGGCAGCGGGATGCCCAGGAACCCGGTGCGGCCGAGCTGGAGGAACCCGGCGGGCAGGTCGGCGGCGTTGATCTGGCGCCCGCCCGCCCACCAGTGGTCCAGGCCCCGGTAGATGTACAGGGTGCCCAGGGTGACGACGAGCGCGGGCACCTTGACGGTGGTCACCAGCAGGCCGTTGAGCAGGCCGCACAGCAGGCCGATGGCGACCCCCGCGAGCATGCCGACGGGGACGGGCAGGCCGGGGAAGGCGGCGAACAGCGCGGCGGTCCCGAAGGCCGACAGGCCCAGGACCGATCCGACGGACAGGTCGACGTTCCTGGTGATGAGCACCAGGGACTGGCCGACGGCGAGGATGACCAGGACGGTGGCGCCCAGGAAGAGGTCGCGCACGCCCTGGTTGGACAGGAATCCGGGGTTGTGCAGCCAGGTCGCCGCGATGAGCAGGACGACGGCCAGGAGCACGCCGACCTCGCGGAACTGGCGCCGTGTCCGGGCGGGGCGGCCGCTGTTCTCGGGCGGGGCGCCTGCCGTGGCCCCGGGGGCGGCGGTGGGTGTGTGCGTCATGCGGCCTCGCTCGGTCGCTGTCCGGTGGCCGCGTACATGACCGACTCCTCGTCGGCCTCGGCGCGGTCGAGTTCGGCGGTGATGCGGCCCTCGTGCATGACCAGGACCCGGTCGGCCATGCCCAGGACCTCGGGGAGCTCGCTGGAGACCATGACGATGGCCAGGCCCTGTCCGGCCAGGGCGGACAGCAGGCGGTGGACCTCGGCCTTGGTGCCGACGTCGATGCCCCGGGTGGGCTCGTCGATGAACAGCACCCGCGGCTCGGTGGACAGCCACTTGGCCAGGACGACCTTCTGCTGGTTGCCGCCGGAGAGGGTGGAGACGGCGTCGTCGAGGGAGCCGTACTTGAGGCTGAGGCGCTCGCCCCACTCGCGGGCCGCGGTGTGCTCGGCGCGGGCGCCGAGCAGGCCGAAGCGGCTGAGCACGCGGCGGCGGGTGGCGGTGGCGTTGCGGCCGATGGAGGCCTCCATGACCAGGCCCTGGTGGCGCCGGTCCTCGGGGACCAGGGCCATGCCCGCGTTGATGGCGGCCCTGGGGCGCCCGGGGGGCAGGGGCCGCCCGGCGACGCGGACGCCTCCGGCGTCGTAGCGGTCGACGCCGAACACGGCGCGGACCACCTCGCTGCGCCCGGCGCCCACGAGTCCGGCCAGGGCGACGATCTCACCGGCGCGGACGGAGAAGGACACGTCGGCGAACACGCCGGTGCGGGTCAGTCCCCCGACCTCCAGGACGACGTCGCCGTGCTCGGCCTCCTCCTTGGGGTAGAGGCTGGTGACCTCGCGGCCGACCATGCGGCGCACGACGGTGTCGACGTCCAGGTCGGCGGTGGGGTCGCAGGAGACGAACGCGCCGTCGCGGACGACGGTGATGCGGTCGCACAGCGAGAACACCTCGTCGAAGCGGTGCGAGATGAACAGCAGCGCCGACCCGGCGTCGCGCAGGGTGCGGGCGACGGTGAACAGCCGCTCGGCCTCGACGCCGGACAGGGCGGCGGTGGGCTCGTCCATGATGAGCACGCGCGCCCGCCGGGTGAGGGCCTTGGCGATCTCGACCAGCTGCTGGTCGGCGATGGACAGGCCGTTGGCGGGGCGGTCGGGGTCGATGTCGACGCCCAGCCGGCGGAAGGCCTCGGTGGTCTCGGCGCGCATGCGCGCCTTGTCGATGGTGCCCAGGCGGGTGCGGGGCTGGCGGCCGATGAAGATGTTCTCGGCGACGCTGAGGTCGGGGAAGAGCGTGGGCTCCTGGTAGATGACCGCGACCCCGGCGCGCTGGGCGTCGGCGGGGGCGGTGAAGACCGCGGGCTCCCCGTCGACCAGGATCTGGCCCGTGTCCGGGCGGTGGACACCCGCGATGGTCTTGACCAGGGTGGACTTTCCCGCCCCGTTCTCCCCGACGAGGGCGTGGATCTCTCCCGCGCGCAGTTCCAGGGACAGCCCGCGCAGGGCGCGTACGCTGCCGAAGGACTTGGTGACGCCGACCAGCGCGAGGGGCGGGGGGACCTCTGATGGGTCCACGTGGCCCTCCTTCTCCGGTGCGGTTCCACGGCCGAGGTCGCGCCTCGCCGAGAACCTCAAAAACGTTTTAATATGAAGTGGATGTTAAGTGGCGCACACCGGGACGTCAAGGGGAGACCCCAGGAAACCGCAGGTGTCAACCCGATAACGACAACCGCGTGGCGCCAGGAAAGCGCTCTCATCGCGCCGCGTGGAGGACACTCGGACGCGATTTCGTTGACACGTTTCAATCGCAATGTGACCATGAGACCACACGCGCGCCCCGTCCGCCCGGGAGCGCGCCGATACCATGCGAGGGCCCCTCGCCCCCGAAGACCGCCGGGAGACCCGTTGTCCAGCAGTGCCCGCTCCCCCCGCCCCAAGGTGGGGATCACCGAGGTCGCCAGACACGCGGGCGTCTCCCCCGGCACCGTCTCCAACGTGCTCAACCGGCCCGAGCGGGTGGCCGCCGACACCCGCCTGCGGGTGGAGCGGGCGATCGCCGAACTCGACTACGTGCGCAACTCCTCGGGCAGCAGCCTGCGCTCGGGCCGCAGCAGCTCGGTGGGACTGCTGGTCCTGGACGTGACCAACCCCTTCTTCACCGAGGTCTCGCGCGGCGTGGAGGAGGAGGCCGCCGGCCAGGGTCTGGCCGTGGTGCTGCTCAACTCCGCCGAGGCCCGCGAGCGCCAGCGCCGCAACATCCGCCTGCTCGCCGAGCAGCGCGCCGCGGGCGCGGTGGTCATGCCCGTCGACGACGACCTGTCCGACCTGCTCTGGCTGCGCCGGCAGGGCACCGCCTGGGTGGCCCTGGACCGGGGCGACGTGGACGAGGACACCGGGTGCAGCGTGAGCGTGGACAACCGCGAGGGGGGCCTGATCGCCGGCCGGCACCTCATCGGGCTGGGCCACGAGCGGGTGACCTTCCTGTCCGGGCCGTTCTCCATCGAGCAGGTGCGGCTGCGCCACCAGGGGCTGCGGGCGGCCTTCACGGAGGCGGGCATGGACCCCGACGCCTCGGTGCGGCTCGTCGAACGCGGCCTGCTCAACCCCGAGGAGGGCGAGCAGGCCGTGGACGCGGTGCTGGCGGGCGGCCCCCGCCAGCGGCCGGGCGCGGTGCTGTGCGCCAACGACCAGCTGGCCCTGGGGCTGATGAAGGGCCTGGGCCGCCGCGGCCTGCGCGTGCCCGAGGACATCTCGGTGATGGGGTACGACGACGTCGACTTCGCCGACCTGATCCACCCGGGCCTGACCACGATCGCCCAGCCCAAGTACGACCTGGGCCGGGCGGCGATGCGGCTGCTCAGCTCCGAGCTGGACGACCCCGGCCACCGGCACGAGCGGCTGCTGTTCACCCCGGAACTGGTCGTCCGAGGCTCCACCGCGGCGCACCGGGCGGCCTGACCCCGCCGCTCCCGCACGGCGCGCCGCACCCCGGCGGAGACCCCCTCGGCCGCCGACACCCCCACAGAAAATCACTATCCGCATGCACATGAACACGGATAGTCGGGTAGAGACCCCGTATGGACTCCTTGAACGCGCTGGCCCTCGTGTGCAGCCTCAAACCGTCACCGGCTCCCTCCAGCAGCGAGCTGATGGCACGGCACGTCCTCGACGCCCTGGCCGAGCAGGGCGTCACCGGCGACCTGGTCCGCGTCGTCGACTTCGACGTCCGCCCCGGTGTGGAGACCGACATGGGCGGCGGTGACGCGTGGCCCGGTATCCGGCGGCGCATCCTCGACGCGGACATCCTGCTGGTGTCGACCCCCACCTGGGTCGGCCACATGTCCAGCGTCGCCCAGCGCGTCCTGGAGCGCCTGGACGCCGAGCTGTCCGAGACCGACGACCAGGGGCGGCCGAGCATGTTCGGCAAGGTCGCCGTGACGGCGGTGGTCGGCAACGAGGACGGGGCGCACAAGATCACCGCCGACCTGTACCAGGCGCTCGGCGACACCGGTTTCACCGTTCCGGCCCAGGGCGGCACCTACTGGAACAACGAGGCGATGAACCCCAGGGACTACATCGACCTGGAGGAGACGCCGGAGGCGGTGGCCTCCGCGACGGCCACCCTGGCCCGCAACGCGGCCCACCTCGCCCGGCTGCTGCGCGAGCAGCCCTACCCGGCGCCCTGACCCGGCGCCCCGACGCGGGGCCGGGCGCGGCGGTCACCGGGAGCGGTGCGTCCCGGCGCGCCCGGTTCCGCCGTCCGCCCGGTCCCCGCGGCGGCGGAAGAGGAAGAGTCCGTACCGCGCCGCCTCGTCCAGCCACCGGGCCCGCAGGTCGAACCCGTGCGCCTCGACCTCGCCGGCCAGCCGCTCCTCGTCGAACTTCACCGAGTACCCGACGTTGAGCGTCCCCCCGCGCGGTATGCGCAGCGTGATCCCGAGCCCCGGCACGGGCACCTCCTGGTCGGTGCGGGCCCGGAGGACGCCCTCCACGGTGGAGGTCTCCGCGTTGTAGCGGGCCTCCGGGACGAAGTCGTCGAGCGCGAAGGCGGCGCCGTAGCGGTGGCCGAGCCGGGTGAGGTAGTTGAGCCGGAAGTCGGCGAACGCCGAGTACCCGGGGGGATCGTTGTAGCAGGCCTCCAGCTCCTCACGGCTCTTGTCCAGGTCGGCGGAGACCAGGAAGCCCTCACCCGGGTCCAGCGTGCGGGCGATCTCGCCGAGCAGCGCGTCGCGCTCCCCGCGCGTGGTGTTGCCGAAGCTGCTCCCGAGGAAGACGATGGCGAGCGGCCCGCCGACCTGGGTGCGCAACCGGTCGAGACCGGCTTCGTAACGCCCCCACAGGCCCGTGACCTCCAGGCGGTCCAGCTCCGCGCACAGGGCGGCGCCGCTGGATTCCAGCATGCTCCGGTCGACGTCGATCGGCAGGTAGGCGGTCGGGCGCAGGCGCAGACAGCTCTCCAGCAGCAGCCGTGTCTTCTTCGCGCTCCCGCTGCCCAGCTCCGCGAGCCGCTCGCAGGCGAGCAGCTCGGCCACCTCCGGGGAGTGGCGCTCCAGCAGGCCGCGTTCCACGCGGGTCAGGTGGTACGTGGGCAGATCGGTGATCTGCTCGAACAGCCGGGAGCCCACCTCGTCGTAGCCGAGCCAGGGCGGCAGCCGGGGCGGGTCCTGCCGGAGGCAGTCGCGCACGACCGTGTCCTCGGGCACGGTGTCGCCCCTGTCGGCGACCGGGAGGATACGGGCCCGCACCGCCGGTCCGTGGAATGTCACGGCGTCCTCGCCTCCGCTCCGCCGCGGAGACTCGACTCGCCGCGGTTCCAGTGGTGCAGCAGCCGTTCCTCCAGCCGGGAGGCCAGGAACGTGCTGCCGCGGATACCGAACACGATGTCGGGGGCCAGCCCGGGTTCGGCGTTGAGCAGCGGTGCGATCACCCCGCGCCGCAGGAGCTGCTCGTGCACCGCGTCGGCCTCCACGTGCTCGGCGTAGAAGCGGATGGCGGCCGGTCCGCAGCCCAGCCTGCGCATGGCCCTGACCATCCGGTCCGAGCCGGGCGAGGAGGTGAGCTCGACGGTGGCGAACTGTCCGACCAGTGCGCCGCGCAGCCCGCGGTGCAGCCCGCACAGCGACATGAAGTTCACCTCGGCCAGCATCTCGGCGGGAGCGGAGTCGAGATGGGCGCCGTAGGCGTCGGAGAGGCCGAGCTCGGTCATCATGTCGGCGAAGAGCTCGGAGTGCGCCCGCTCGGGATCGCCCGCGCCGTACTCGTCGTGCTGCACCGTCACGAGGGCGGCCTTGGGCGGGCCGTGCAGTCGCGGGATGACGAAGGTCTGCGGGTCGGCCTCCTTCAGGTGGTAGAGCGAGCGGTGGGCGATGTACTCGCGCAGCTGCCACAGCTCCCCGTCGCGGCGCAGGTGATGGGAGACGCCCGAGGCGTCGACGTGCTCGACGAGGAGTCCGTCGAGTTCGCTCTCGACGTCCGAGCCGGCGGGCACATCGTTCCTGAGCGCACCGAGGAAGACCTCCTCCAGGGCGGCGCGGATCGCCAGCAGCGCGGGATCCCACTCACGGTCGGCGGCGACCTCCCCGAACCCGCGGTAGTGGAGCTCGTAGCAGCAGTAGAGGGCCAGCTGGAGGTCCTCGCCGTAGGGCGCGGCCCCGGCCGTGTCGGGAGGCTCGGACCGGACCCCGCGCAGGACGGACAGCACCGCCTCGGAGACCGGGCCGCGAGGAGCGGGAAGCGTCGGCGCCTGCGGCGTTGTCGTGGTCATGGGCTCTTCTTCCCCTCGGTGTCGCGCACGCGTCGGCGGTGGCTGGTGTCGCAGAACGGGCGGCGCCTGCTGCGGCCGCAGGTGCACAGCGCGGTCACCGCCCGGTCGCTGCGCACGCGCGTTCCGTCGGGCATCTCCACGTCGACCGGACCGAAGACGAGGACCGGGCCCTCCCCGGTGACGACGACCCGGCGTGCCTCATCCATGGTGCGCCTCGATGACCACGAGTTCCTCCTCGGTCTGGTCGGGGGCGAGCAGCCCGCGGGCGCGCAGCGCCGGAGCCCGCTCCCGCAGCACCGGCCCGAACGGGATACGGCCCCTGGCCAGGACCGCGGGCACCAGCCCGGCCTTCCCGAGCCGGTCCAGGGTGGCCTGCTCGTCGGCGAGCTCGGACTGCACGAGCAGGAGCACGCCGTCCTCGCTGAGCACCGAGGGCGCCCCGTCGCAGATGCGGTCCAGCAGGAACCGCCCGTCCGGCCCCGCGTCCCAGCACCTCGCCATCCGGTGGCGGGGAGGCAGCGACGCGGGGGCGGGAACGTAGGGCGGGTTGGCGAGCACGAGGCCGAAGCGGCGCGGGGCCACGGGGGCGAAGAGGTCGCCGCGCCGGACCGTCGCCGGGATCCCGTGCAGCCGGCTGTTGAGCCAGCTCGTCAGCACCGACCGCCACGACAGGTCGACCGAGGTGACGCTGGCCGCTCCGGCCCGGAATGCCTCGATGCCCAGCGCCCCGGTCCCCGAACCGACGTCGAGGACCGTGCGCCCGGCGGCCCGGCCACACCCGCGCAGCACGGCACGGAGCAGCGAGGTGTCGTGTTGTGCCCGGTACACGCCGGGCAGCCTCATGAGCAGCATGGGTCGACCACTACCCGGCCCACATGTCGGACAATCGTTCCTCTGCGCCTGCGGGGTGACGACCGGTGACGGTGGGTGGCGGGCCGGGCCCTCCGGCCGGCACCGCCCCCGTACGGCGCTCCCGGGGCGCACCGGACCCGGACCGGGCCCTCGGGGCCCGGCGGACAGGAACGGTGCCGAAGGCGTACACGCCGTGCCGTCGGCATCGTCGACAGCGCGCCCGTCAGCCGCGAGACTTCTGGGAGTCACCGTCCGCATACGGGGAGAAGGTGTTGCGCGGTGCCGTGGTCCACGATCCGACGCGTTGTGCTGGCGGCGCTGGTCCCGGTCGCGCTGGCCCCGCTCACCGGCTGCGCGTCCCCCGGCGGACCGGCCGGCCCCGCCGCCGCGCCGCCGTCGGCCGTCCGGTCCTCCCCTCCGGCCGACCCGCCCCCTCCCGTCCGGGCGGACTCCGGGTTCACCCGCCTGGAGGAGGAGTTCGACGCCCGGCTCGGCGTCTACGCGCTCGACACCGGCACGGGGCTGGCGGTCGAGTACCGGGCCGACGAGCGGTTCGCCCACTGCTCCACCTTCAAGGTCCTGGCCTTCGGCGCCGTACTCGACCGGACGCCCGTGGACGAACTCGACCGGGTCGTCACCTTCTCCGAGGCCGACCTGGTCTTCCACTCCCCCGTCGCCGAGGAGCACGTGTCCACCGGCATGACGCTGCGCGAGCTCGGCGACGCCGCGCTGCGCCACAGCGACAACACCGCCTCCAACCTGCTCCTCGAGGAACTGGGCGGGCCGGAGGGGCTGAGCGAGGCCCTGCGCGGGATCGGCGACGACGTCACCCGCGTGGACCGGACCGCGCCGGAGATGGCGGAGGCGGTCCCGGGCGACGTGCGCGACACCAGCACCCCGCGCGCGCTGGCCACCAGCCTGCGCGAGTTCGCCCTGGGCGACGTCCTGCCGGAGGAGGGGCGCGACATCCTCGTCACCATGATGCGCACCAACACCACCGGCGACGATCTGATCCGCGCCGGGGTCCCGGAGGGATGGGAGGTCGGGGACAAGTCCGGCGCGTGCGGCTACGGGACCCGGCACGACATCGGCGTGCTGTGGCCGCCGGGGGGCGCCCCCGTCGTCCTGGCGGTCATGTCCGGCCGGGACGAGGCGGGCGCGGGGTACGACGACGCCCTCATCGCCGGGGCCACCGAGCTGGCGGTCGAAGCCCTCGGGTGACCACCGGGCCGGGCGGACCCGCCACCGTGCTCCCCGTCGGGACGCGCCACCCGCACGCGGCCCCGTGCTCTCCCCGGCCGGGCTCCGGGCCGGCGGGTACCGGAGGCGGACGGAGTTCCCGGGGCCGGAGCGGAAACGCCCGTCGTGGAGGACCCCTCCCGGTGCCCTGCCGGCGGCGCCTTCCCGGAGGGGCCCGAACCCGCCGGCCCGGAAAGGACCGCGGCCCCCGCGCGGGAGCGCGGGAGCCACGGGAGGGGACGGCGGGTCAGGGCCTGTTCTCTGGATGCCGTCCTGCTCCGCGGGGGGTGTGTGAGGCGCCGGCGGGGTTCTGCAGGCCCGGAGGGGATGTCCCAGGAACGGGGATGTCCCCGTGGAGCCGAGGGTCCCCGCCTTCCGGGGGCGCCGAACACGAACCGAAGCGGAGGTCCAAAAAGCACGGCCTAGCGGGCGATACGGCGGGCCGCCTCCTCCCAGGGGGCCCGCGGGCCCTCCGGGGTGTAGGCGACCGTCTCGACGGAGGCGGCGACGATACGGCGTAGCGCGGCCAGGTCCCCCTCGACGGCGCCCACGGCGCGGGCCTGCACCAGCAGGTTGCCGATGGCGGTCCCCTCGGCGGGGCCCGCGACGACGGGGAGGCCGACGGCGTCGGCGGTGAGCCGGCACAGCAGCGCGTTGTTCGCCCCGCCGCCCACCACGTGGACCACCTCCACGTCCTTGCCGCTGAGTTCGGCGGCCTGGTGGACCGCCTTCCGGTAGGCCAGCGCCAGCGAGTCCAGGATGCACCGGGCGACCTCGGCCTCGTCCCCGGGCGGGCGCTGGCCGGTCTCGGCGGCGAACGCGGCGATGCGCGCGGGCATGTCGCCCGGCGGCAGGAACCGCGCGTCCTCCACGTCCACCACGCATTCCAGCGCCGGGACCCGGGCCGCCCGCTCCAGCAGGCCGGCCAGGTCCACCTCCCGCCCCTGTTCGCGCCAGGTGCGCAGCGACTCCTGGAGGAGCCACAGCCCGCCGACGTTGCGCAGGTAGCGGACGGTGCCGTCCACGCCCAGCTCGTTGGTGAAGTTCGCCGCCCGGGACGCCTCCGTCCGGACCGGGGCGTCCAGCTCCACCCCGACCAGCGACCACGTCCCCGAGGAGATGTAGGCGAAGTCCGGCGTGCCCGCGGGCACGGCCACCACCGCCGAGGCGGTGTCGTGGGAGCCGACCGCCACCAGCGGGGCCCCGACCGCGCCGCCCAGGTCGCCGCGCAGGGGCGCGACCACCGTTCCGGGTTCGACCAGGTCCGGGAGCAGGCCCCGGGCGTCCACGCCGAAGGACCCGGCGAGCACGTCCAGCCCGCGCGCCGCCCAGCGGCGCTCGCGTACGTCCACCAGTCCGGTGGTGGAGGCGTTGGTCAGCTCCGCCGCCTTCACCCCCGTCAGCCAGTACCCCAGCAGGTCCGGGACGAGCAGCAGGTCCCGGGCCGCCGCCAGGCGGGCGGACCCCGCCTCGGCCGCGAGCTGGAACACCGTGTTGAACGGCTGCACCTGGAGCCCGTTGACCGCGTACATCGGTTCGGCGCCCCAGTGCGCGAACACCTCGTCCGGAACCCCGTCGGTGCGCGCGTCCCGGTAGTGGACCGGGTTGCCCAGCAGCGCACCGTCCGCGTCCAGCAGCCCGTAGTCCACCGCCCACGTGTCGATGCCCGCCGAGGCGAGCCCGCCGGACGCGGCGGCCGCCCGCCGCAGCCCCTCCACCGCCCCCGCGTACAGGGACAGCACGTCCCAGTACAGGGTGGAGCGGTCTCCGGCGGGCACCGCGACCGGCCCGTTCGCGAACCGGCACACCTCCTCCGTGCGCAGCCGCCCGTCCTCGATCCGCCCCGCGATGACCCGCCCGCTGGACGCACCGAGGTCGACCGCCGCGTGGACCCCGCTCATCGCAGGAACGCCGCGGCCACACCGCCGTCCACGGGCACGTGCAGCCCCGTGGTGTGCGACAGGTCCCCCGCCGTCAGCGCGAACACCGCGTTCGCGACGTGCTCGGGCAGCACCTCGCGGCCCAGGATGGTCCGCTGGGCGTAGAACTTGCCCAGGTCCTCCTCCTGGACCCCGTACACCTTGGCGCGCTGGGCGCCCCAGCCGCCCGCGAAGATCCCCGAGCCGCGCACGACGCCGTCCGGGTTGACCCCGTTGACGCGGATGCCGTGGCCGCCCAGCTCGGCGGCGAGCAGCCGCACCTGGTGCGCCTGGTCGGCCTTGACCGCGGAGTAGGCGATGTTGTTGGGTCCGGCGAACACGGCGTTCTTGGAGGCGATGTAGATGATGTCGCCGCCCATGTCCTGCTCGATCATGATCCGCGCGGCCTCGCGCGAGACCAGGAAGGACCCCTTGGCCATCACGTCGTGCTGCAGGTCCCAGTCCCGCTCGGTGGTCTCCAGCAGCGGCTTGGAGATGGACAGCCCGGCGTTGTTGACGACCAGGTCCACCCCGCCGAACGCCAGGGCGGCCTCGCGCAGCGCGCGCGCCACCGCGTCGGCGTCGCTGACGTCGCAGGCCACCCCGACCGCGACGTCGGAGCTCCCCAGTTCGGCGGCGGCCGCGGCGGCCTTGTCCGCGTCCAGGTCGGCGACGACCACGCAGGCGCCCTCGGCGGCCAGGCGGGTCGCGATGGCCTTGCCGATGCCGCTCGCCGCACCCGTCACCAGGGCGACCCGGGTGGCCAGCGGCTTCGGCTTCGGCAGCCGGGCCAGCTTGGCCTCCTCCAGCGCCCAGTACTCGATGCGGAACTTCTCCGACTCCTCGATGGGCCGGTAGGTGGAGACCGCCTCGGCGCCGCGCATCACGTTGATGGCGTTGACGTAGAACTCGCCCGCCACCCGCGCGGTCTTGGCGTCCTTGCCGAAGGAGAACATGCCCACGCCCGGGACCAGCACGATCGCCGGGTCGGCGCCCCGGATGGCCGGGCTGTCGGGGGTGGCGTAGCGCTCGTAGTAGGCGCGGTACTGCGCCCGGTACTCCTCGTGCAGCTCCCTGAGCCGCGCGACGGCGTCCTCCAGCGGGGCGTCGGCGGGCAGGTCCAGGACCATCGGCCGGACCTTCGTGCGCAGGAAGTGGTCGGGGCAGGAGGTGCCCAGGGCGGCCAGGCGCGGGTGCTCGGCGCGGGCCAGGAAGTCCAGGACGACGTCGCTGTCGGTGAAGCGGCCGACCTGCGGGTGGTCGGTGGAGGCCAGGCCCCGGATGACGGGGGCCAGGGCGGCGGCGCGCTCGCGGCGCTGGGCCTCGGGCAGGGCCCCGTGGCCGGGCAGGAGCGGGCCGAAGGGCTCGGGGCGGCCGCGCTCGGCGATGAAGCGTTCCGCCGTGCGGATGATCTCCAGGGAGTTGGCCTGCGCCTCCTCGCTGCTCTGCCCCCAGGCGGTGATGCCGTGGCCGCCCAGGATCGCGCCGACGGCGTCCGGGTTCTCCGCGGCGACGGCGGCGATGTCCAGGCCGAGCTGGAATCCGGGGCGGCGCCAGGGCACCCACACCACCCGGTCGCCGAAGCACTCGCGGGTGAGGGCCTCGCCGTCGGCGGCGGTGGCCAGGGCGATGCCGGAGTCGGGGTGCAGGTGGTCCACGTGGGGGGCGTCGACCAGGCCGTGCATGGCGGTGTCGATGGAGGGGGCTGCGCCGCCCCTGCCGAAGAGGCAGTGGTCGAACGCGGCGACCATCTCGTCCTCGCGGTCCTCGCCGGGGTAGACGTCGACGAGGGAGCGCAGCCGGTCCAGGCGCAGGACGGCCAGTCCGTCCTCGGTGAGGGTCCCCAGGTCGCCGCCGGAGCCCTTGACCCACAGGACCTCGACGGGCTCGCCGGTGACGGGGTCGGTGCGCTCGCCCTTGGCGGAGGTGTTGCCGCCGGCGAAGTTGGTGTTGCGCGGGTCGGAGCCCAGCGTGTTGCTGCGGGCGATCAGCTGGTCGACGACGGTGTCGGGCACGGGGTCCCCCTGTTCGGCGGTCTCTGCGGTACGGTCCGGGCGCTGCGGGGCGGCGGTGCTCACGCGCCCCACCCGGCCTGGGTGCCGCCCTTGCGGTCGGCGATGACGCGCTCCATGTAGCCGGAGCGGGCGTGCGCGGCCATGGGGTCGGGGTCCAGGCCCTGCTCGGCGCGCAGCTCGGCCAGCAGCGGGCGCACGTCGGTGTTGTAGGCGTCCATGACGACCGCGTTTGCGGCCAGGACGTCGCCCTCGCGCTGGGCGGCGGCCAGGGCCTCGGCGTCCACGAGCAGGGCCTTGGCGGTGGCCTCCTGCACGTTCATGACCGAGCGGATCTGCCCGGCGATCTTGGGCTCGATGTTGTGGCACTGGTCGAGCATGAACGCGACCCGGGTGTCGGCGTCCAGGCCGCCGCCGCGCACGACCTCGTACATGATCCGGAAGAGCTGGAAGGGGTCGGCGGAGCCGACCATGAGGTCGTCGTCGGCGTAGAAGCGCGAGTTGAAGTCGAAGGCGCCGAGCTTCCCGGCGCGCAGCAGGAACGCGACGATGAACTCGATGTTGGTGTGGGCGGCGTGGTGGCCGGTGTCGACGCACACGACGGCCTTCTCGCCCAGTTCGAGGCAGTGGGCGTAGGCGGTGCCCCAGTCAGGGACGTCGGTGGCGTAGAAGGCGGGCTCGAACAGCTTGTACTCCAGCAGCATGCGCTGGTCGGGGCCGAGCCGGTCGTAGACCTCGGAGAGGGCCTGGGCGAGGCGGTCCTGGCGGGCGCGCAGGTCGTCCTGGCCGGGGTAGTTGGTGCCGTCGGAGAACCACAGCTTGAGGTCGCGCGAGCCGGTGGCGTCCATGATGTCGACGCATTCCAGGAGGTGGTCGACGGCCTTGCGGCGCACGGCGGGGTCGGGGTTGGTGACGCTGCCGAGCATGTAGTCGTCGTCCTGGAAGACGTTGGAGTTGATCGCGCCGATGGCGACGCCCAGGTCGCGGGCGTGGGCGGCCAGGGCGGCGTAGTCGTCGACCCTGTCCCAGGGGATGTGCAGGGCGACGGTGGGGGCCACTCCGGTGAGGCGGTGGACCTGGGCGGCGTCGGCGAGCTTCTCCCACGGGTCGCGGGGGACGCCCTGCTGGGCGAACACCTTGAAGCGGGTGCCGGAGTTGCCGAACGCCCAGGAGGGGAGCTCGATGTGCTGGCGCCGCAGGACCTCCAGGGCGCCCGCGCGACGGTCGGAGGAGGTTGTGGCCACGGCGGATCTCCGTTCACTGCTGTAGCGATCAGGTGCCGCCCGAACGAGGCACTTGAATCGTTTTAAAAGAGGCTGTGCGAAGATTATCCCTGAGGCGGGAAGGCCGTCAAGATGTACGCATACACAGAGGCGGAACCCCGCCGCTCACGGCAATGAATCGTTTTTACTCATATTCGCCCGGAACCCGCGCCCCGCACGACGGAGGGGCGGTCCGGCCCGTCCGCGCCGGACCGCCCCGCGGTCGCGTGTTCGCCCGTGCTCCGATGCGGCCCCGGGCCGTGTTCTTTTGGACCTCCGCTCCGGTTCGCGTTCGGCGCCCCCGGAGGGCGGGGACCCCCGGCCCCACGGGAACACCCCCGTTCCCCGGACACCCCCTCCGGGCCCCCAGAACCCCGCCGACGCCTCACACACCCCCGCGGAACAGGACGGCATCCGAAGAACAGGCCCCGGGGCCGGCCCGGACGGGCGGGCGCGGCCCGTCGGCCGCCCGCCCGGTCAGTCGGCGCCCCCGGCCCAGGGCGTCTCCTCGGGGTGCTCCTCCGCCCGGTGCGGGACGACCACCACGGGGACCGGCGAGCCGTGCAGCACCGCCTGGCTCACCGAGCCCAGGAAGAGCCCCCGGATACCGCCCCGCCCGCGCGAGCCCACCACCACCAGGTCGGACTTCTCCGCCTCGGCCAGCAGCGCCGCCTCCGGAGCCTGACGGCTGCGCACCACCGACACCTCGACCCCCTCGGCCTCGTCGCCCACCTGCTCGAACACCCCGGCGACCAGATCGGCCGAGCGCTTCTCCAGCAGCTCGTCCGGCGGGACCCACCCGGAGGCGGCCAGCGCCTCCGGGGCGAAGGGCGTGGCCATCTCCCAGCTGTGCACCGCCACCACCGAGGAGCCGTCCTCGCGCGCCCGCCCCAGCGCGAACCGCAGCACGGGCAGGGTGGCCTCCGAGCCGTCCACGCCGACCACGATCCGGCCCGTGCGGCCGGTGCGCGCCCGCTCGTGCGGCACCACCGCCACCGGGCAGTGCGCCCGGGCGGCCAGGCGCACCGAGGTGGATCCCATGACCGCCGCGCGCAGCGCGCCCAGCCCGCGCGAGCCCACCACCAGCAGGTCGCCGTGCCCGGCCCGCTCCAGCAGCGCCGGGGCGGGGTCCTCCGTCACCAGGAACACCTCCACCCGGGTGCCCGGGGCCAGCGCGCGCACCCGCTCGGCCGCGGCGTCCAGGACCTGCTCCCCGTGCTCCATCAGCTCCAGGGTGGCCGAGGGCCGGGTCGGCCCCTCCGCCATCACCACCAGCGGCATCGGCAGCGCGAACACGATGTCCAGGGGGCGGCCGGTCCGGGCCGCTTCGGCGGCGGCCCACTCCAGGGCGGCGTCCGCGGGGCCGGAGCCGTCCACGCCCAGGACGAGCTTCGGGGACCGGGGGTCGTCGGAGGTCATGTCCAGGCTCCTCGCGTCTCGGTGTCCTCACCGACCCCCTGCCCCCGCGCCGGTCCCGAAAACACCGCGGAAGCCCTCACCGGGCGGCCCCGGGGTCCCGTGCTCACAGGTCGATGACGACCTTGACCTGGTCCCCGGGCGGGGACGCGAACACCTCGGCGGCCCGGGCCAGCGGCACCCGGCGGGTGATCATCCGCTCCAGCCAGGAGCGGTCGGCCTTCGCCAGGGCGCGGGCGGCCTGCTCGTAGTGGCGCCGGTTGGCGTTGACCGAGCCGAACAGCACGTCGTTCTCCAGGACCAGGCGGCGCCCCATGAGGTCGGCGTCGATCTGCACCGGCCCGGCGGCGCTGCCCAGGCCGACGAAGCAGACGATGCCGGTGGCGGCGTTGTGCTCCATGGCGTCGAGGATGACCGGGCTGGCCCCGGTGGTCTCCACGATGACGTCCAGCGACACCTGTCCGGCCAGGTCGGAGACGGAGCCGGTGTGGTAGGTGGCGCCCAGCGCGGCCACCAGCTCCGGTTTGACCCCCTCCTCGACCCGGTCCAGGACGTGGACGTCCAGTCCGCGCTGCACCCCCAGCAGGGCGGCCAGCAGGCCGATCGGCCCGGCACCGGTGACCAGGACGGTCTCGGGGTCGAACCAGGAGCGGCCGCCGATGCGCTCGATCTGCTCCCAGGCCTTGGCCACGACCGTGGTCGGCTCCATGAGGACGCCGACCCGCTCCAGCTCCGGGGCCAGGGCCACGGCGTAGTCGGCCTCCACCGTCCACTGCTGGGAGCCGAAGCCGTCCAGCCCCTTGATCCCGCGTTCGGTGAACCCGCCGTTGCGGCACATGTCGAACTCGCCGTGGCCGCAGGGCCCGCAGGGCACCGGGTCGGGGCGGCGCACGATGCCCACCACCAGGTCGCCGGGGGAGAACCCGCTGCCGGGAGGGGCCTGGGCGACGCGGCCCAGGGACTCGTGCCCCAGGATGAGGTGTTCCCGTCCGGGCGGGGCGCTGCCGTACTCGCCGCCGGCGATCTCCCGGTCGGTGCCGCACACGCCCAGGGCGATGCCGTCGACCAGGAGGTCGTTCTCCCCGGGCACGGGCGGTTCGACCTCCTCCACCCGCACCGATCCGATCCGCATGGGTTCCACCGTCAGCGCCTTCATCCGTCCCCCGCCGGTCCGTCCGGGTGCGGCCGGTCGACCGCACCCGGAGTGGTTCCCCCGACGGGGCCCCGGCATGGCCGCCCGCCCGCGACTTGACCCGGAAGTGCCCGGTTCTTGGCTCGAGCCCCGCCGGTCCCGCCGCCCCCGGCGGCCGTGCGGCGGACCGGGCGCCCCCTGCCCCGGCGGCCCCGTTGCGCGGTCCCGCGCGGGAGTGTTAGAGCATGGGGTGCCTCGGACGAGGCCGACCCCTCCCCCTCTCCCCCGGAGGTCCTCCGTGCAGCACCCCTCCCTGGGCCGCCGCGCCCTGCTGGCCGGTACCGCAGCCGCGCTGGGACTGGCGGCGGCCGGCTGCGGCCGGGGCCGCGACGACGCGGACCCGGGGGCGTCCGCGGGCCGCGGCGGCTACCCGCTGACGGTCGAGCACCGGTTCGGCGTCGCCGAGATCCCCGCCGCGCCGCAGCGCATCGTCACCGTCGGCGCTACGGACATGGACGCCGTGCTGGCCCTGGGTGCGGGACCGCGGCTGGTCGGCACCGCGGGTTCCCACGGGGGTTTCGGGCACGGGATCCCGGAGTGGGCGCGGGACCTCCTGGGCGGGGCGGTGCCGCGGGTGCTGCCGTGGCTGGAGGGCGGCCGGCCCGACGTGGAGGTCATCGCCTCCCTGGAACCCGACCTGATCCTGGGTCTGCACAGCGGGCTGACCCGGGAGGACCACGACGCCCTGGCCGCGCTGGCGCCCACCGTCGCCCGGCCCGACGACCTCCGGGGCGAGCCCTGGGAGCGGACGACGTCGGTGATCGGCCGGGCACTGGACCTGGAGGAGGAGGCGGAGGGGCTCGTCGCCGGGGTGGCGGCCCGGTTCGCCGGGGCCGCGGCCGCCCACCCGGAGTTCCGGGGGGCGAGCGCGGTGGTCGCCGAGCGGTTCGGCCGGACCTTCACGGTGCTCTCCCCCGCGGACCCGCGCTCCCGGTTCCTGGAGGCGCTGGGGTTCGAGGTGCCCGAGGAGATCGCGGAGCTGACCGGGGACTCCGGCTCCGCCCCGCTGACGGAGGAGGACCTGGGGCTGCTCGACCGCGACCTGCTGGTGTGGAACGCCGGAACCGACCCGGACCTGCGCCCGGCCCTGGCAGGCGACGACGCCTACCAGGGCCTCGGTGCGGTGGAGCGGGGACGCGACGTGATCGTGGACGACCCGGCGGTGGCGGGCGCGCTGGCCTGGAGCACGGTGCTGAGCCTGCCGTACGCGCTGGACCGGCTGGTACCGCGCATCGCCGCCGCCGTGGACGGCGACCCCGCCACCCCCGCCTGAGCGGGGGCGCGGGGGCGGGGGCGCCTCGGTGCGGCCGCACCGCCGGGTACGCCCGGGTCCCCCGGAACCGCGCGCGGCACCCGGGGCCGCCCCCGCACGGCGGCACCGGCCACGCGGCCGCACCGCCGGGGCGGGCCCGGCTCTCCTGGAACCGCGCGCAGCATCCGGAACCACCCCGGTACGGCCGTACCCCGAGGCGCGCCCGGCTGCGCCCGCAACCGCGCACAGCGCCCCGAACCGCCCCCGCACGGCGGCACCGGCCACGCGGCCGCACCACCGCGGCGGACCCGGCTCCGCTCGGGGCCGGGCGCGGGTCAGGCCTCGGGCCGGGCGGCGCCCAGGGCACGGGCCGTGGCGTCGTCGGCCGGGAAGAACGACTCGATGACCAGCTCGGAGACGGTGACGTCCAGCGGGGTCCCGAAGGTCGCCACGGTGGAGAGGAACGACAGCTCCCGCCCGCCCCGGCGCAGCCGCAGGGGCACCGCGATGGGCGGTGTCCCCCGGGGCGGGCCCGGGTCGCCGCCCGGGTAGGCGGCGAGCTCCCGGTACAGGTCGGCCAGCCCGGCGTCGCCGGTCCAGTCGGCCTGTAGGCGCAGCCGGTGCAGCAGGTGGGCCCGCCACTGGTCGAGGTCGGCGATGGCGGGTGCCATGCCGCGCGGGTGCAGACCCACCCGCAGCACGTTCACCGGCGGGACCAGCAGGTCGGGGTCGACCCCCTCCAGCAGCAGGCCGACCCCGGTGTTGGCCTCGACCAGCGTCCAGTCGCGGTCGACGACGACCGCCGGGTAGGGGTCGTGCCCGGCCAGGACGCGGCGCACGACCTCGCGCACCGGGCCCATGTCGGCGTCGTCGATCGCGCGTTCGGCGAAGACCGGGGCGTACCCGGCGGCCAGCAGCAGCCGGTTGCGCTCGCGCAGGGGGACGTCCAGGCACTCGGCCAGCCGCAGGATCATCTCCCGGCCGGGGCGGGAGCGGCCCGTTTCCACGAAGCTGAGGTGGCGGGAGGAGATCCCGGCCCGCAGGGACAGCTCCAGCTGGCTGAGCCTGCGGCGGTTGCGCCACTCCTTGAGGAGCCCGCCGGCCTCCGTGCGCTCGTGTGTTCCGATCACGCCGCCCCTTCCTCTCCGCTGCGGCCCACCCTAGACGGGCGACCCCTCAGGCCGTGTCCGTACGGCGCAGGGCCGCGGCCTCCAGGACTGTCAGCGCCGCGACGGCGACCGCCTGCACCAGCAGGAACACCGTGCCGAACCCGTTGGGGTCGACCAGGACGCCCAGTCCCAGGGCGACCGTGGCCACCACCCACACGGCGTTGACGGCGACGACGGCCCGCACCGCCGTACGGGTCAGGCCGCGCCCCGAGGCCAGAAGGCCCAGCCAGGCGCCGAAGCCCAGCAGGAAGACCCCGGCCGGGACGAGCAGGGCGTTGGGCAGGTCCAGCAGGCCGGGCAGCCACGGGGAGGCGGCGGTGAGCAGCAGGCCGGAGGCGAGACAGGCGGCGGAGTCGGTGCCCAGCAGCAGGCGCAGCGGGCGGGCGGTGTCGGTGGCGGGAGCGGTACGTGCGGTCATGGTGGTTCCCCTTCCGGGTGGTGTCCGTCGACGTCACCGAGCATCCCGGCCCGGGGGAAGGGCGTCGATTACCTCCCGGGTAATGGCGGGTGCGATCACCGCCGATGAGCTGGGAGGACACGGATCGGATCTTTTCGGACCACCTGCCCGCCCGGACACACGGCAGGGCCCGCCGGGGCCGGGGGCGGTCGGAGCGGGAGCGGTTCCGCCGCCGGTCTCCGGAGAGCGCGTCGCCGCGGCGCCGGGACGACGGTGGTGCACCGCGGAGCGCGGCACCGGTGCGCTCCGGGAGGGGCCCGTGGCGGGTCGGGCGCCGGGCGGACGGCCCCCATACCCGTACCCCCTTGGGGCACCCGTAGAATGCGGCCATGTCCGCGACGATGCGCAGGCCCGCCCTCGCCCCGGGGATCTCCCCGTGGGTGCGGGCCCTGCTGCTCGCGGTCCTGCTGGCCGCCTTCGGCGCCATGCACACGCTCGGCCACGCCGACCACGGGACGGGCTCCGGGCACGGTGCCGGCACGCGCTCCGGCGCGCCCGCGCACGCGGTCCCCGGCGGGCACGACGGCCCCGCCGCGCACACCGTCTCCGGTGCGGCCGTGGAACCGGTCCCCGTGCACGCCCCCGAGACCGCCGCCGCCCCGCCCGAACTCGACCCCACCTCGGTGTGCCCGACCCTCACCGGTCCCGGGCTGCCGCTGGCAGGGATGGCCGCCACCGCCTTCGCGCCCTGCCCCGGACCGGTCGCGCCCGCAGCGACCCCGAAGGCCCTGCGCCGGGTCGACCCGCCGTCGGTGGCGGCCGGGAACAGACCGCTCCTCTCCGACCTCCAGGTGCTCCGCATATAGGATCCGCGCGGGCTCCGGCCGGTCCCGCGCGGCCGCCCGCGCCCGCCTCTCACGGATACCGCAGGGAAAGACACCCGTAGACGAGAGGAACCGAGGTCGCCATGACCTTCTTCGACCGTGCCCTCAGGGGCACCGCCGCCGCCCTGTTCACCGCCCTGGCCCTGACCGCCTGCGGCGCCGACGACACCCCGGCCCAGCAGCAGGAGCCGACCGCTCAGGAGAGCGCGGCGGAGTTCAACGACGCCGACGTGCACTTCGCGCAGATGATGATCCCGCACCACGAGCAGGCGGTGGAGATGGCCGACCTGGCCGAGGACCGCGCCGGGGCGGAGGTCGCCGGCCTCGCCGAGCGCATCCGCGACGCCCAGGGCCCCGAGATCGAGCGGATGAACGCCATGCTGGAGTCCTGGGGCGCGGAGACCGGCCCGGAGGCGGAGCACGGCGACGGGATGATGGAGGGCATGCTCTCCGAGGAGCAGATGGCGGAGCTGGAGGCCGCCGGGGGCGAGGAGTTCGACCGCCTGTTCCTGGAGTACATGATCGCCCACCACGAGGGTGCGGTGGCGATGGCCGAGGCCGAGCTGGCCGACGGCGTCAACGACGATGCCCGCGCCCTTGCGCAGGAGATCGTCGACGCCCAGGAGGCGGAGATCGCGGAGATGCGGGGGCTGTCGGGTGGCGGGCCCTCCCCGGACGCACCGTCCGGTTCGCCCGAGGGGCACGGGGGGCACTGACCCGCCCGGAGCGGGGCCCGGCACCCCGGGCGGGGTGCCGGGCCCCGTCCGCTCAGACGCGGCCGCGCCTCCAGGGCCGACGTCCCCCGCCGGAGCCGGAACCGTATCCGGCCATGTGGAGTGCGAGCGCGGTCAGCCCGGCGAGGGCGAGCGTGGTGGGAGTGACCAGGCCTTCGATCGAGATGCCGAACAGCTCGAACAGCAGGGCCAGGCCGAACAGGACTGCGGCGACGGTGGCCGCCATGGTGACCTCCTCTGTCGCTGGCGGTGTGGTGGGGATCCGTCTACCCTCCGTTGTCCCGGTGAACCGCACCCGCCGCCGGGCCCGCGGTGTCCGCGCTGGTCGGAACGGCGGAATCCGTTGCCGGCCGGCGCGTCCGCCGCGGGATTCCGGGGCCCCGGGGCCGGGGTGGCGCCCGCGGACCGGCCCGCCCCGGGTCCGCCGGCGCCCGGGGCGCCCGCTCCAGCGGATGCACGGTGGTGGACACCGGCGGCCCGGCCGCCCCGGCGGTCGCCGGGAGGGCCCGGGCGTCGGCGCGGCCGTCGGAGGCGGCGCCGCGCGGTCCGCGTTCCGGAACAGGTGCTCCCGCCGACCGGGGCGAACAGAACCGCGGCGGCCGGGCGGGTCACTGCGGAACGCCCCGCGAGCGGGACCCGGCGTCGGCACCCCGCCCGGGCCGGACACGGACACCGGGCGGCGCACCCGGCACGGCGGACCGGCCTCTCGGCACGGCCCGGCGCGGCGCCCCGGGCGGTCCTCTTCCCCCGCGGTCGGCATGGGTCGCCTCCCGCCCCGTTCGTTCCCGACACGGGTCGGAAAAGCCCCGGGCGGAGGAGAAATATGTCCGAAAGTTCCCGGATGAGCGAACCTTTTTCGGGGACGGGAGTCTTACAGGGCAGAAGCGTTCCAAGGAAACGAGGACCCCCCGTGATGGGCACGACTCCCCTGTCGGCACTGCGCCGGTGCGGCATCGCACTGGTGGCGCTCGCGCTCGCGGCCACCGCCTGCACCCCCGAGGGAGGAGGGGGCGAGGGCCCCGGCGGCGGCTCCGCAGCAGAGGCGCCGGTGCTCACCATCGCCCCCGAGACCGGGGCGGAGGCCGTCGCCCCGAACACCCCGGTCACGGTCACCGCCGAACACGGCACCATCTCCGGGGTCACGGTCGACCAGGTGGTGCCCGACCAGTCCGAGGACGAGGCCTCCCCGTTCGAGATGACCGGCACCCTCAACGAGGACGGCACCGCCTGAACCAGCGACTGGACCCTGGCACCGGGGGCCGACGTGACCGTCACCGCCACCGCGGAGGGCCCGGAGGGCGGGACCACCGAACTGGTGCACGAGTTCACCACCGCGGAGGCCGTGCCGGGGCAGCGGCTGGAGCTGGCGGCGAACTACCCGAACTCCGCCGACAACGTGGTGGGCGTGGGCATGCCGGTCCTCGTACAGTTCGACCTGCCCGTCACCGACAAGGCCGCCGTGGAGAACTCCATCAAGCTGGTCTCCGAGCAGGGCGCCGCAGGGGCGTGGCGGTGGATCGACGACAAGACGGTCGCCTTCCGCCCGGAGACCTACTGGGAGCCGTACCAGAAGGTCACCGTGGAGATGCACCTGGCGGGCGTGGAGGCGTCCGAGGGCGTCTACGGCGTACGGGACTACCGCCTCGAATTCGAGATCGGCCGTGAGCTGCGGGTCGACATGCACGTCCCCGACCTCGAGGCGGTCGTCACCGTCGACGGCGAGCACGAGCGTACGTTCCCGGTGAGCAACGGCGACGGGACCTCCGACTTCTCCACCACCAGCAGCGGCACCCACGTGCTCATGGAGCGCTCGGACTCGGTGCGCATGAACTCCGACACCGTCGGCCTGCCCGAGGGGCGCGCCCCCTACGACACCGTGGTCCAGTACGCGGTCCGCACCTCCAACAGCGGCGAGTACTTCCACCAGTCCCCCAATCCCAACATCGGCATCGCGAACACCTCCAACGGGTGCACCAACATGCGGACGGAAGACGCCCTCTGGTTCTACGAGAACACCCTCATGGGCGACGTCGTGGAGACCACCGGCACCGACCGGATCAAGGAGTGGAACAACGGCTGGGGCTACTGGCAGCTGAGCTGGGAGGAGTGGCTGTCCGAGAGCGTCACCGGCGAGCCGCACGTCACCGACGGCTCCAACCCGCCCGGCTCCCCGCACGGCGGACAGTAGACCGCGTTCCGGGTTCCGGTGGCGGCCCCGCGGGGCCGCCACCGGAACCCGGCCCCATGCGCCGATGCATCGGGAGAGCTCCGCGGGACGGTCGGCGGACCCCCATCCGTCGTCGTGCCGGGCGAAGCCCTCGACCCGGTTCCCGACGACCCGGGTGAGGGGCGCCCCGAAGCCCGCGGAGCGGGGGCGCCTCCGAACAGGAGAGGTGGGCCGACACCGCCGGATCCTCGGCCGCGCCGCGGAAGGCGGCGTCGGCCGCGCCCCGAACCGGCCGGTCGACCCGGTGACGACGTCCCCGTTCCCGTCGCCCGAGGGTGCGGTCCGGTCCGCGCTCCGAGGTGGCGGGGACGCGCGCTCCGCCGACGGGGATCGCGTCCCCGTCGACCCGCACGCCGTCCAGGTGCCCGTACGCCTGGTCCCGCTCCAGGAGTGCGGCGAGCGTGGCGGCACCGGCGATGCCGGCTGACCGAGACCGCCTCCACGTCCGCGCCGCCGCGCGGGGCGGCGCGCAGGCGGCCGCGGCCGATGCTGCCGAAGCCGTTGATCCCGGTCCGGACGGTCATGGGTGCCCCCGCGGGGGATGGCCGGCGGTCGGCGCGGGCGGCGGTACGGGCGGCGCCGAGCAGGGCGACGGCCCCGGACGGCGGCGTCCACCGGGGCCTGCCAGCCCCGGCGCGGGCGGGCACGCAGCCGCCCCGGATGACGGCGGACACCATCCGGGCGGGGTCGGCCGGGACGGTGTCCGCGGGGAGTTCGCCCGCGCCGACCGCCGCGGCGCTCTCGCGCTCCCGCGGACCGGCATCGTGTCGAAGGCGTCCGCGACGATCGTGAGGGGTTCGGGGCCGCTGACGACCTGCGGGTCCCGGGGCATCCGGCCCACCCCGCACCGCCTCGTCCGCGGCCGGGGGCGGGTTACTCGGAACCGGGGTCCCGTGCCGCGCGCCCGGCCACCGGCCGCCGGCCCGCGAGCCCCGCGCGCGCGTCCTCCATGACGATCCGCTCGGCCGCCTCCGCGTCCCTGTCCCGCAGGGCGCGGACGAGTTCCCGGTGGTAGGTGTAGCGGTCCAGGGCGGAGAGGTCGCCGGCCGCGATGTGCTCCAGGAGGCGGGCCCGGCGCTCGGCCCGCGAGAACACCCGGGTCTGCTCCAGGAGCCCCACCAGGACGGGGTTGCCGGCGCAGGCGTTCACCGTGTCGTTGAACTGCTGCATGGTGTCGAACAGGCTGCCGAGGTGCCGGTCGACGGGCCGACCGTCCTCCTTGCGCTTGTGGATGACGATCAGCAGGTCGTCGGCCTCGTCGAGGATGTCGTCGAGCCGGTCGATCTGGGCGTCGGTGGCGTGGCGCGCGGCGAAGCGCGCGACCAGGCCGCGGAGCGCGACCTCGACCTCGGCCAGCTCCTGGACGGCCGTGTCCTCGATGGAGGCGACGACGACCGTGCGGGGTCCGGTGCGCTCGAGGAGCCGTTCCGTCTCCAGCCTGCGGATCGCCTCGCGCACGGGGGTCGGGCTCACCGACAGCCGCTCGGCGAGGCCGCGCTCGGTGATCTTCTCCCCCGGCTTGAGCTCCCCCGTCCTGATGGCGTCGTGCACCGCCCGGTACGTGCGCTCGGCGAGTGTCTCGGTGGTCAAGGTGCGCAACTGCCTGCCGGTCATGGCTCGACGATACCCGACAGATCTCATGGACATATGCGACTTTTGACAAATTTGCTATAGCAAAACTAGAGTCAGCGTGGCCGGCGTCACATCATGCCGGTCACAGGCCTAGGGAGGTTGCCCATGATCGGGTCGGACACCGTCACCGCGCGAAGAGCGGGGCGTCGCATCACCTTCTTCGTGGCGCTCGCGGTCTTCGCGCAGGAGTCCACGTGGAGCTTCTACGACGCCCAGGTCCCCCCGCTGCTGCGCGAGTACCTGACGAGCACCGCGCTCGTCGGCCTGATCATGGGCATGGACAACCTGCTGGGCATCTTCATCCAGCCGTGGATGGGCAACCGCTCGGACAACACCCGCACCCGCTGGGGCAGGCGCATCCCCTACCTGGCCGTGGGCATGCCGGTCGCCGCACTGCTGTTCACCACCATCCCCCTGGCCCCCTCCCTGCCCGTGCTGATCGGGCTGGTCTTCGCCTACGCCCTGGTGGCCAACAGCTTCAAACCGATCACCGAGGCCCTGCTGCCGGACTTCATCCGCCCCGAACGCCGCAGCCGGGCCGCCGCAGCCGTCAAGATCGCCACGAGCCTGACGATCATCGTGTCGGCGCTCATCAGCGCGTTCCTGATCGACTCCCACCCCGTCCTGGCCTTCTCGGTGCCCGCGGCGCTCATGCTCGTCGCGACCGCCGTGCTCGTCGCACGGGTGCGGGACAGCACCTCCCCCGCCTACCTGGCCGTCACTGCGGAGGACGCCGGCGGCGGGAGCGGGGACCGGCCGTCCGGGAGCGTGTGGGCCGTCCTCGGCGACATCGCCCGCGACCGCGACCGGGACCGGCTGCTCGTGCTCGTGGCCATCTTCCTGTTCGGCGGCGCGTGGGCCGCGGTCCGGGCGCTGATCACCCCCTACGGGATGGAGGTGCTGGGCCTGTCGCGGGGCGACGCCGGCGGCATGACCCTGGCCAGCGGCGTGGTGTTCATCGTGGTCGCGCTGCCGGTGGCCCTGGTCTCGGAGCGCTTCGGGCGGCTGCGCGTGATGGCCCTGGGCATGGGGCTGTTCGCCCTCGCGATGGTCCTGGGCACGGTGTTCGCCACCCCCGCCGGGACCGTCGCGGTCCTCGGGCTGACCGCGGTGGCGGCCGCGGGGTTCCTGGTGAACGCCGCCGTCATCCTGTGGAACCTCGCCCCCTCCGCCCGCGTGCTGGGCACCTACACCGGCCTGTACACGGTCGGCTACGCCGGCGGCGGGTTCGTCGGCCCCGCCGCGGTGGGCGCGCTGGTCGACCTCACGGGCTGGCGCTTCATGCTCCTCGACGCCGCCCTGCTCGCGGCGCTCGCCGTGGCCGTGGTGGTGCCCGTCGAGCTGCACCGCCGCCGCGACCCCGCGGCGCGCGCCCTGTGAGAGGCGCCGCCCGCCGCACCCTGCGGGCCGCACGCCCTCCCCCGGCGGACACGCCCCGGAGACCGCACCACACCCCGCACCACCAGAAGGAGAACCACATGAGTGACACATCCATACGGGTCCTCGTACCCGCGGGCATGCTGGGAGCCGGGTTCCCGCCCGAGACCATCGAGCGGGGACTGGCCCTGGGCGCCGACGTCATCGCCGTCGACGGCGGGTCCACCGACTCCGGCCCCCACTACCTCGGCTCCGCCACGCCCAAGACCACCCGGGCCCAGGTCGAGCACGACCTGCGCATCCTGCTCGGGGCCGCGGCCCGGGCGCGCATCCCGCTGATCGTCGGCTCCTGCGGGACCGGGGGCACCGACGCCGGCGTCGACTGGGTCGCGGGCATCGTCGAGGACCTGCTGGCCGCCGAGGGGCTCGGCCTGGATGTCGCCGCGATCTACAGCGAGCAGAAGGCGTCCGCGCTCGCCGGGCGCCTGGCCGCCGGGGCGGTGCACCCGCTCCCGCCGCTCGGCGACCTGGACCGGCGGACCCTGGAGGACTGCACCCGCATCGTCGCCATGATGGGGCACGAGCCCATCGAGGCCGCCCTGCGCGCCGGGGCCGACGTCGTACTGGCCGGACGCGCCACCGACACCGCCGTGGCGGCCGCCTACCCGCTGATGCGCGGGATGCCCGCCGGGCCCACCTGGCACGCCGCCAAGATCGTCGAATGCGGCGGACAGTGCACCACCGACCCGCGCCGCGGCGGGGTGCTGGCCACCATCGACCGGGACGGGTTCACCATCGAGCCGCTGGACCCGGCCGTCTCCTGCACGCCGACCTCGGTGGCCGCGCACATGCTCTACGAGACCGCCGACCCGTTCCGGATGCGCGAGCCCGCGGGCACCATCGACGTCACCGGGGCGACCTACCGCGCCCTCGACGACCGGACCGTCCGCGTCGAGGGGTCCGCCTTCGAGCCCGCCGAGCAGCACACCGTCAAGCTCGAGGGCGCGCGGATCAGCGGCTACGAGACGCTGTCGTTCACCGCGATCCGCGACCCGCACATCCTGGCGAACATCGAGGACTGGGCCGCCCTGCTCCACCGCGTCCTGGGCGAGTGGGTGGAGCGGACCCTGCGGCTGGGACCGGACGAGTACGCCGTCGACATCCGCCTCTACGGGCACAACGCCGTCCTCGGGAAGCGCGATCCGGCCCGGGGCCCCGCACGCGAGGTGGGAGTGATGCTGCTGGTCCGCGCTCAGGACCAGGCCACCGCCACCGCGGTCGCCAAGGTCGCCAACCCGCTCATGCTGCACCTGCCCACCGCGGACATGGACCACCTGCCGAGCACCGCCTTCCCGTTCTCCCCCGCCGAGACCGAGCGCGGCCCGGCCTACGAGTTCGTCCTCAACCACGTCCTGGACGTCGACGACCCCTGCGAGCCGTTCCGCACCACCCACCGAAAGGCCACCGCCGATGCCTGAGTCCGAGACGACACTGGGCGACCTCGCCCTGGAGGTCCGCTCCAAGAACGCCGGGCCGTTCTGGACCACGCTGGAGCTGTTCATGCGCGACGGGGAGGGGTACGCGGCGGCCGCCGACCCGGGGTTCCTCGACGAGGAGGTGGTCTCCCGGCTGTACGGGGTGCCCGCCGGACAGGTGCGGATCTTCCGCATCCCCGAGCTCCGCGTCGTGAAGATCTCCTTCCCCCGGCAGGTGCCGCAGGGCGGCTTCCGGGACCGCGACGTCCACTCCGGACAGCAGCACGTGCCCCTGGCGTCCCTGGTCCCCCCGCGTCCGGACCGCGCGCCCCGAGAGGACCCCCGGTGACCGCCGGCCCCGTCCTCTCAGCGCTCGCGGGGTGGGACACCCCGGCTCTGAGCAACGCGCTGCGCCGCACGGCGGCCGGAGCCGACGGACAGGAGTACACCGACGGCTCCATCCGCCGGATCGCCGGCGGGACCATGCTCGGAACCGCCGTCACCGCCACCATGCGGGCCCGCCAGCCGGGCGACGACGCCGTGCCCGTCGCCGAACTGCACCGCGCGGTCCTGGCCGCCGAGGGGCCGGTCGTGGTGGTCGTCCAGGACCTCGACGAGGTACCCGGGGCCGGCGCGTTCCTGGGGGAGGTCAACGGCACGCTCCTGTCGGCGCTGGGGATCTCCGGGTTCGTGACCGACGGGCGGGTGCGGGACGAGCCCGACCTCCGGGGCATGGGATACGCCGTCCACGCCTCGGGGCTGTGCGTGGCCCGCGCCCACATGCGGCTGACCGCCGTCGGCGTCCCCGTGCGGGTCGCCGGGCTCGACGTGGTACCGGGCGACCTGCTCCACGGCGACGGGCACGGCGTGCTCAAGATCCCCGCCGACGCCGCGCCGGCCCTGCCCGCCCTGGCCGGGGAGATCCGTGCGGAGGAGCAGCGGGTGGTGGCCTGGGCGCGCTCCGCGGACTTCACCCCCGAGGGGCTCCTGGCACTGAAGCGCGTCCGGCACTGAGCCGGCCGCGGTGCGGCACGGGCGGACCGTGCCGCACCGCGGCGGCCGCCCGCGCGAAAGCGCATCCACCTCGGAGAAGGGAAGTCATGGGTTCTCCACCCGCAGAGGGCTTCGCCCCGCGCTTCGCCCTGCCCGTCGTCCTGGGGCCCGCCCTGAACTCCGTCAACACCACCATGATCGCCGTCGCACTCGTGCCGATCGCCGAGGCGACCGGCACCTCCGCCTCGGAGGTCGTCCTGCTGGTGGCGAGCATCTACCTCGCGAGCGCGGTCGCCCAGCCCGTCCTGGGAAGACTCGTGGACCTGTACGGCCCCAGGAGGGTCTACGTCCTGGGGATGGCCGTCACCGCGGTCGCCGGGCTGGTCCCCCTCGCGTTCCCGACGTTCGCCGGAGCACTCGTCTCCCGCGTCGTGATCGGGATCGGCACGTCCGGGGTGTACCCGGCGGTGATGACGTCGATCAGGAACCGGTCCGCGGCCTCGGGGCGGGAGGCGCCCAGGGCGCTGTTCGCCGCGGTCTCCGTCTCGGGCCTGGTCAGCGCCTCGGTCGGCCCGGTTCTGGGCGGGGTGCTCGTGGAGTACCTGGGCTGGCAGTCGATCTTCGCCGTGAACGCGCCCTACGCCGTGGTCGCGATGGTGACGGCGCTGCTGTGGCTGCCCCCGGACCGGACCCACGTCCGGCCGGCGGGCGCCGACGGCCGGCGGCCGCTCGACCTCCCGGGCGTCCTGCTGTTCACGGTCGCGGCCGGGTCGGCGCTGGCCGCCGTCCTCGGACTCGGCCCGGACCGGCACCTGCTCGTGCCGGTCGCCGTGGCAGCGGCGGCGGGGCTCTTCCTCTGGGAGCGGCGGCACCCGCTGCCGTTCCTGGACCTTCGCATGCTCGCCGCCCGCCCGGAGCTCCTGCGCACCTACGCACGGCTGTTCCTGGTGCACACATGCGTGTACCTCGTGATCTACGGGTTGACGCCCTGGCTGCAGTCCGCCGCCGGGTACGCGGCCGACACGGCCGGGTGGATGCAGGTGCCCGCGGTCGTCCTGGCGGGGGCGGCGGCGGCCCTGGTCGCCCGGAGCCGGGGCATCCGCGCCCCGCTGGTCGCCGCGGCGGCCGTCCCCGTCGCGGGCGGCCTGCTCCTGACCGTCGTCACGGACACGGCACCGGTGTGGTTCCTCCTGGTCGTCATGGCGCTCTTCGGACCCCCGCAGGGGTTCTCGGCCGTGTCCAACCAGGTGGCGATCCAGGGGCAGGCGCCCGAGGGGACCATGGGGTCCGTCAGCGGCATGTCGCGCACGGCGATCCAGGTCGGGGCGATCACGGCTTCGAGCGTCATCGGCTCGGCCTTCGGGCCGCAGATCACCGACGCCGGGCTCCACCTGATCGGCTGGACCATCGTCGCGCTGGCCGCCTCGGCGCTGCTGCTGACCGTCACCGACCCCGCCCTGCGGCGCCCCTCCTGAGCGGAGGCCGTGCTCCGCCGGGCGGCGTCCCGGTCACCGCAGGAGCCGCAGCCGGACGGAGGCCGCACGGCCCCGTCCCCGCGGCGATCACCGCGCTTCCCCTGGCCGGGGCTGCTCGGGCGGTGCGTCGGCGAGGGACTGCACGTCCCCGTAGGAGATGACCTCGGGCGGTCGGCGCCCCTCGTGGACGGCCAGGGCGGTGTCCAGGGCCCGGTCGAGGGCGGCACGGTAGAGCAGGGAGCCGGTGCTGATCCGGGCCACCCCCAGTTCTGCCAGCCGGTGGCGGTCCAGGGCCGGGGAGGCGAGGACGTTGAGGGGCAGGGCGATCTCGACGGCGATGGCCTCGATGTCGCCGGGGTCGGCGACCCCGGGTGCGAACACGCCGTCCGCGCCCGCCTCGGCGTAGGCCGCCAGCCGCGCGAGCGAGTCGCCGAGGTCGGTGCCGCCGAGCCAGTGGACGTCGGTGCGGGCGTTGACGAAGACGGCCGGGGCGGCCTCCTTGATCGCGGTGATCTTGCGGGCCGCCGCCTCGGGGTCGATCAGCTCCCCGCGGGTGCTGTCCTCGATGTTCACCCCGTCGACGCCCAGACCGGCGACGAACTCGGCGACGGCCGCCGGGTCGTCGGAGAAGCCGTCCTCGATGTCGACCGTCACGTACCGGCCCAGGTGCGCGCCGGCCAGGTCCCGGGCGAGGCGGGCGGTGGCCTCCCCGGCGCTGCGGGAGGCGTCGGCCAGGCCGTGGGCGGCGGCGACCCCCAGGCTGGTGGTCCCGATCGCCGGGAAGTCCTGCCGGGCGAGCAGCCGGGCCGAGGCGACGTCCCAGGCGTTGGGCAGGACGAACGGCCGGCCGGGCCGGTGGAGATCTGCGAACGACATGGAGTGCGCACCTCTCTGCGGGCGGATCCGCTGCGATACCGCCATGCTAGGCCCGCCCGCCGACGGGCCGCCTGCGGCTCGGCGACGCGGTCCCACTCTTGCCGGTCGGTCATCGCGGCCCCCGCCAGCGGCCGAAGCAGGAGCGCCACCGGTGGAGCTCCGCGCGGTCGGCGGGCCAGGGCACCCGGGGGTCGGGGGCGAGCTCGATGTCGTCGATCGGCAGGTCGATGTGGCGGAACCCGGGGCCGCGCGCACCGGAGGGGTCCCCGGCCCGGCGCCTACGCGTGCCGCCAGGGCCCGCACATCCCCGTCGAACGCGCTCACGGCAACAGCCCCCGCACCGCGTCGGCGCCCAGGCGGCGCACATCCCACAGCAGCCCCGCGGTGTCCAGGACCTCCGGCGCGGGGTCGGGTCCGGTCACGCCCGTCCCCGCCAGCGCGGCCGGGACGGCGACCGGAACGCCCAGCACGGCGGCGAACCCGCGCAGCAGCTCCGCGTCCAGGGACCGCGTCCCGCGCCCCACCAGGCCGATGGTCGAGGCCGCCTTGTACACCCCCGACAGCAGGAACATCACCTTGGACGCCGAGGTCGGCCCCAGGTTGCGCAGGGCGAGCATCCGCACCAGCAGGCCGCCCGGACCCGGCGGGCACCGCTCGAAAACGCTCGGTTCCCGGGGCAGGACCGGAGGCGCCGCGGGCAGGGATCGGGCGCGCTCCCGCAGCCGCCGCCGGTCGGCGGCGGGCAGGGCGAGCGAGTACCGTACCAGTCCGGGCAGTTCCGGCTGGGCCGCCCGGTCCCGCGGCCACGCGTCGTCCGGCAGCGGCCGCCCCTCCACCAGGCGCAGGTCGTCCTCGCGGAGCCCGGGGAACCGCGAGGGCGGCCCGTCGGCGGACCGGGGGCCGGGGCCTGCGGTGGGGTCGTCCATGGGACCTCCGGGGGGCGGGGGAATGCAGCCTATGCGGGCGGGGGAACGAAAGCCCCAATGGACCCGTCCGGAAGCAGCACCAGAGCCGGACCGAATCTGCGCCGGTCACCGGTCGGGCGTGGGGACGAAATACCCCAGAGAACCACGAAGCTCCGTCCCCGCCGGGGCACGGGGGGCGGACCCTTGGCTCCGGCCGCCGGTGACCAGGAGGATGTCCGGAGCGGGACGTACGTTCGTGCCCGCCGGAAGAGGAAGGGGATCTCGATGGCCGGTGCCACCCAGAGCGCGCTTTCGGACCGACTCATCGGTTCCAAGATCCGCGGGGACCTGGTCGAACGGCTGGGCCTGCCCGAGGAGGCGGTCACCGTCGAGAGCAACGGGGGCCGGGTGACCCTGTCCTCGGTGCTCCCCGTCACCGAGGAGCAGCGGCGCGACGCCGTCGGGATCGCCGCCGCCACCCACGGGGTGGTCAGCGTCTCCGCCGAGGGCCTGGTCGTCGACCGGGCCCCGCAGCAGCGTTCCGCGGACGAGGCCGGGTAGCGCCGCGGGACCCGGCCGCCCTCAGGCCCCGACCTCGGAGCGGTCGCCGCCCCAGAGGGTGTGGAAACCCCCCTCCCGGTCGGTGCGGCGGTAGGTGTGCGCGCCGAAGTAGTCCCGCTGCGCCTGGGTGAGCGCGGCGGGCAGTCGGTCCGCGCGCACCCCGTCGTAGTACGCCAGCGCCGCGGCGAAGCCCGGCACCGGCACCCCCTGGGCGACCGCGGTGGACACGACCGCCCGCCAGTCGTCCTGGGCCCGGCCGATCTCCCGGGCGAACTCCCCGTCCGACAGCAGCGACACCAGGCCCGGGTCGGCCTCGTAGGCGGCGGTGATCCGGTCCAGGAACGCGGCCCGGATGATGCACCCCGCCCGCCAGATCCGCGCCACCGCGCCCGCGTCGATCCCCCAGTCGTACTCCGCGCTCGCGGCGGCGATCTGGTGGAACCCCTGGGTGTACGACACGATCTTGGACGCGTACAGCGCCTGCTCCACCCGGTCGGCGAACGCGGCGGCCTCGTCCGGCGACAACACCCCGGGGGTCGGCCCCGCCAGCCCGCGGGAGGCGGCGCGCAGGCCGGCGTGCCCCGACAGCGACCGGGCGAACACCGCCTCGGCGATGCCCGACACCGGGACCCCCAGGTCCAGGGCGGTCTGCACCGTCCAGCGGCCGGTGCCCTTCTGCTCGGCCCGGTCCAGCACCACGTCCACGAACGGCTTCCCGGTGGCGGCGTCCACGTGGGACAGCACCTCGGCGGTGATCTCGATGAGGTAGGAGTCCAGGCGCCCGGTGTTCCAGCGCCGGAACACGTCGGCGATCTGCTCCGGGGTGTACCCGGCCACGTCGCGGAGCAGCTGGTAGGCCTCGCCGATCAGCTCCATGTCCGCGTACTCGATGCCGTTGTGCACCATCTTCACGAAGTGCCCGGCGCCGTCGGGGCCCACGTGGGTGACGCAGGGGGCGCCGTCGTCGGCCTTGGCGGCGATCCGCTCCAGCATGGGGCCCAGCGACCCGTACGACTCCACCGATCCGCCGGGCATGATGCTCGGCCCGTGCAGCGCGCCCTCCTCGCCGCCCGAGACCCCGGTGCCGACGAAGTGGATGCCGCGCCCGCGCAGTTCGCGCTCGCGGCGCCGGGTGTCGGCGAAGTGCGCGTTGCCGCCGTCGACGATCATGTCGCCGGGCTCCAGCAGCGGGGCGAACTCGGCGATGACCGCGTCGGTGGGCTCCCCGGCCTTGACCATGACGACGATCCGCCGCGGCCGCTCCAGGGCCGCCACGAACTCCTCGGCGGTCTCCGCGGCGACGAAGTCGCCCTCGTCGCCGAACTCCTCCACCAGTGCGCGGGTGCGCGCCGCCGTCCGGTTGTGCACGGCCACCGTGTAGCCGTTGCGCGCGAAGTTGCGGGCGAGGTTGCGCCCCATCACCGCGAGGCCGGTGACACCGATCTGAGCCGTGTTGCCCATGTTCGTCCACTCCTGGACCGAGAACCCGAATCCTCTCGACCGATCGCCGCCCGGCGGGCCGTGGCGCGCGATCCGTCCGTACCCCTCGGACCCTACAAGCGCCGGTCGCCGCGGTACGGCCTGCACGCGCCGGAGATCCGGTGCGAAAGGCCACCCCGCACCCCGGAATCCCGCTGGGCGCCGCGACGTTCACCACCGGATCGCGGGAAGGGGCCCGGGCTCGTGGAAATCGGCGCCCGCATCCCCCAGGATGGGGCCGGTGCGGGCGGACCGCCGCCCGCACGCGACCGCCGAACACCGCCCGGAAGGCCCCTCTTGACTCCGACACCACGGACCGCACCGTCCCCGCGCATCGGCCTGGGGCTGGCCGCCGTCGGCCGCCCCGGCTACATCAACCTGGGGCGGGACGCGGACCTGCCCGCCGTCCGCTCGCCCGAGGCCCTGCGGGAGCGGGCCTTCGCCCTGATGGACGCCGCGTACGACCGCGGCGTGCGCTACTTCGACGCCGCCCGCTCCTACGGCCGGGCGGAGGAGTTCCTGGCCGGGTGGCTGGCGGCCCGCCCCGGGGCGGCGGACGCGGTGGTCGGCAGCAAGTGGGGCTACACCTACACCGCCGGCTGGCGCACCGACGCGGACGTCCACGAGGTCAAGGACCACGGCACCGCCGCCTACCGCCGCCAGCTCGCCGAGACCCGGGCCCTGCTCGGCGACCGGCTCGGCCTCTACCAGATCCACTCGGTGACCCCCGAGAGCCCGGCGCTCGGCGACACCGCGCTGCACGGGGAGCTGGCCCGGCTCGCCGCCGAGGGCGTCACCGTGGGGCTGTCCACCAGCGGCCCCCGCCAGGCCGACACCATCCGCGCGGCCCTCGAGGTCACCGTGGACGGGCGGCCGCTGTTCGACAGCGTCCAGAGCACCTACAACCTGCTGGAGCCCTCGGCGGGCGGGGCTCTGGCCGAGGCGCACGCCGACGGCCGCACGGTGATCGTCAAGGAGGCCGTGGCCAACGGCCGCCTGGCCGCGCCCGGGGCCGTGCCGGGCCCGGTGGCGGAGATCGCCCGCGAGACGGGTACCACGGGCGACGCGGTCGCGATCGCCGTCGTCCTCACCCGCCCCTGGGCCGACACCGTGCTCTCCGGGGCCGCCACCGTCGACCAGCTCACCGCCAACCTCCGCGCCGCCGACCTGGACCTGGGCCCCGACCTGCCGGACCGGCTCGCCGCCCTGGCCGAACCCGCCGAGGACTACTGGGCCCGGCGGTCGCGGCTGCCCTGGCACTGAACACGACCGCCCGCCACCGCACACCTTCGAACGGAGCACCGCCGATGACCCACTTCCTGCCGACCGCCGAGCCGGTGGCGACCGCCGCGCGCGGCCTCGCCCTGGCCCACCCCGGCCTCGTCGAGGTCCACCGGGACCCGCTCTTCCTGCGCGCCCTGTCCAGTGCGCCCGGCCGGACCGTCGCCCTGGTCTCGGGCGGCGGTTCGGGGCACGAGCCGCTGCACACCGGCCTGCTGGGACCCGGCGGCCTGGACGCCGTCTGCCCCGGCGAGGTCTTCGCCTCCCCGCACAACCGCCAGATCCACGCGGCCTGCACGGCCGTCGCCAAGGACGGCGGCGTCCTGCTCATCGTCAAGAACTACACCGGTGACGTCATCAACTTCGGGATCGCCGCCGAGCGCCTGCGCCACGACGGCGTCCCCGTCGCCACCGTCCTGGTCGACGACGACCTGGCCACCGACGGCGGGGACACCGCCACCGGCCGCCGCGGCACCGCGGCGACCGTCGTCCTGGAGAAGCTGCTCGGCGCCCGCGCCGACCAGGGCGCCGGGCTCGAGGAGCTCGCCGGGCTGGGCGCGCGGATCGTGGCGGCCTCGCGCAGCCTGGCGGTCGCCGCCCGGGCCCAGACCGCTCCGGGGACCGGGGAGCCGGCCTTCGCCCTGGACCCGGGGACCCTGGAGTACGGGGTCGGGATCCACGGCGAGCGCGGCACCGGCACCATCGCGCGCCTGCCCGTCGACGAGCTGGTGGAGCGGATGGCCGACGACCTGCTCGCGGCGCTGCCCGCCGGGCGGGGGCGGGTGCTGGCGCTCGTCAACGGCCTGGGCGCCACCACCGGCCTGGAGCTGCACGCCATCGGATCGCTGCTGTACGACGCGCTGGCGGCGCGCGGCGCCGACCCCCTGGCGGTCGTGCCCGGGACCTTCACCGCGGCGCTGGACATGGCCGGGTTCTCCCTCACCCTCACCCGGATGGAGCCGGAGTGGGTCGGGCTGTGGACGGCGGCCGCCGACACCCCCCTGGTGCTCCCCTCCCGGACCCTGGGCGCGGGCGGCGCGGAGCCGGCCGTGGTGCGGACGGCGGCGGCACCGGAGCCCGACGGCTCCGCCGCCCCGTCCGGCCGGGCCGTCCTGGACGGCTTCGCCGAGGCCGTCACGGCGTTCCGCGACGACCTCGCCGCGCTCGACCGGCTCGTCGGCGACGGCGACTTCGGCGACAACCTCCTGGGCGGTGTGCGCAGGGCCGTATCACTGAACGGGGCCCGGGGCGGCGGCGTGTCGGCGCTGGCACGGGCGTTCCTGGACGACGTGGGCGGCACCAGCGGCCCCCTCTTCGGGCTGCTGTTCCAACAGCTCTCGACGGTGTCCTGGCCGGACGGGGACGGCGCGCCCGACGCGCGGTCGGCCGCCGATGCCGTCGCGGCCGCTCTGGCCGCGGTCCAGCGGGTGGGCGGCGCCGAGGTCGGCGACAGCACCCTGGTGGACGCGCTCGCGCCCGCTTCCCGGGCCCTGGACGCCGCCGCCCGCGACGGTGCGGACGCCCCCTTCACAGCGGCGGCCGAGGCCGCGGCCTGGGGTGCGCGGGGCACGGCGGACCTGGCCCCCCGGCGCGGGCGCGCCAGCTATGTGGGCGAGCGCGCCGCGGGGGTCCCCGACCCCGGTGCCCTGGGGGTGGCCCTGCTGTTCTCGGTGCTGGCCCGGGTCTACGAGCCCGACGCGGCCGCGGGCCTGCCCGACCTGAGGGAGATCGCCGCCCGCTGAACCTGATCCGGCCCCGGGGCGCCCCGGGGCCGGGCGGGGCGCCCGACATTCCGCTGCCCGGGCACGGAGGGGCCGGGCAGCGCGCACCCGGCCCCCGCAGCCCGCCGGGCCCGGTCGCACCGGACGCCCAGGAAGTGGCCGTCGCGGCCGCCCGCCGCGCCGGGCCCCTCCCCTGACGCCGCGACGACTGGGCTGTGTTTCTTGAACCTCCGCTCCGCTCCGGTCCGCGTTCGGCGCCCCCGGAAGGCGGGAACCTTCGGCCCCACACCCCCCGCGGAACAGGACGGCACTCGAAAAACAGACCCTAGCGGCACATGCCCTGGATCATGTCGTCGAAGCCGGGGAACTCCTCCCGGGCGAGGCGGAGGATCTCCTGCGGGTCGCGCCGGGTCCCGGGGGCGTGCCGCTCGGCGATCCGCACCAGGTCGGGGTCCGGCTCGCACGGCTCGTCCCAGCCCATCGCCTCCACCGGCCCCACGCCCTGGGCCAGCAGCCACAGGAAACCGGCCACGTCCCCGGCCAGGACCGCCGTCTCCCCCTCCGATCCGAGGAAGACCACCGGCTGGGCCTCCAGCGGCGCGCCCTCGCGGACGAGCCACAGGCCGACGTACCCGCCGGCCCCCTCCACGCCGAAGAAGCGGAACTCCCCTCCGTCGGCCCCGGGGTCACCGGTCCACAGCCGGAACCACCGGGCGGTCTCGTCGGGGTTCTCGAAGGACGGGTACATCTCGAAGTCGGGCCGCGAGCCGCCTCCGTGCCCGGCCAGGGCCGCCAGGGCCGGGGGGTAGGCGGGAACGTCCGTGGAAAGCGGTGTGTCGGTCATGCGGCAGACCCTAGCGGCCCCCGGTGACACCGGCCCCGCCCCGGTGCCCGGGCGGGGCCGGCGCCGGCCGGTCAGAACGGGTACTCGGGGATGTCCGGCCGGACGGTGAGCCACTGCGTCTCGGTGAACGCCTCGATGTTGGCCCGCGCCCCGCCGAACCGGGACCCGGTGCCGGAGTCTCGCCACCCGCCGAAGGGCGCGTTGGCCTCGTCGGCGACGGTGTGCTCGTTGATGTGCAGCTTGCCGGTGTCGATGCGGTCGGCGATCCGCATGGCCTCGCCGACCTCCCCCAGCAGGGCGACCGACAGCGCGTACTCGGAGTCGTCGACCAGCGCGACCGCCTCGTCGGAGGTGGAGAACGACAGCACCGGGGCGACCGGACCGAACAGCTCCTCCCGCCAGGCGGGCATGTCCGGGGCGAGGTCGCGCAGCACGGTGGGCCGGTAGAACAGCCCCTCGTGGGTGCCGCCGGCGGCGACCCTGCCGCCCGCCTCGACGGTGGCGCGGACGATGCCGTCCACCCGCTCCAGCTGGCCCCGGTCGATGATCGGCCCCAGCGCGACGGCCCCGGCGGCCGGGTCGCCCACGGGCAGGCGGTCGGCCTTCTCGGCCAGGGCAGCCACGTACTCCTCGTACAGGGACTCGTGGACGAGGTGGCGGCCGGTGCTCATGCAGATCTGCCCCTGGTGCAGGAACGACCCCATCGCCCCGGCGGAGACGGCCCGGGCCAGGTCGGCCCCGGGCAGCACGACCTGGGCGTTGTTGCCGCCCAGCTCCAGGTGGGCGCGCTTGAGGTGGCGGGCGGCCGCCTCGCCGACCTTGCGACCGGCCGGGGTGGAGCCGGTGAAGGACACCACGCGCACCGCCGGCGCGGTCACCACGGCCTCGCCGACGTCGGCGCCGCCGGGCAGCAGCTGGAGCACCCCGGTGGGCAGCCCGGCCTCCTCGAAGACGCGGACGATGGACACCCCGCCGGAGACGGTGGTGCGCGGGTCGGGCTTGAGCAGGACGGCGTTGCCCAGGGCCAGGGCGGGGGCCACCGAGCGGATCGCCAGGACCAGAGGGAAGTTGAACGGGGCGATGACGCTCACCACCCCGGCCGGGCGGCGGCGGGCGAACGACCAGTGGTCCTCGTTGGAGGTGAGGACGTCGCCGTGCGGGTGAGTTGGCAGGGCGGCCGCCTCGTGGCACTCGGCCGCCGCGATGGTGGTCTCCATGGCGGCCTTGGGCGGGACGCTGCCGGCCTCCCTGACGATCCAGCCCTGGATCTCGGCGGCGTGCCGCTCGAACAGGTCACCGGCTCGGCGCAGCACGGCGGCGCGTTCGGCGGGGGTGCGGGCGGCCCAGTCACGGCGGGCGGCGTCGGCGCGCTCGGCGGCCCTGGCGACGTCGTCGGCGGCGGCCAGGCCGATCTCGCCGAGGACCTCGCCGGTGGCGGGCGCGGTGACGGTGCGGGTGGCGGGCGCGGGCCGCCACCCGTCGGTGTGGATGCGCGCGGACCAGCGGCCGTCCGCCAGCAGGGTTTCGGTCATGGGTACGGGCCTTCCATGGGGTGGGTGGGCGGTTCGGTCGGTCGGTGGTCGTGCGGCGGTCGGGTCAGTCCGCGTGCAGGACGACGGCCAGTCCCTGGCCGACGCCGATGCACAGCGCGGCCAGGCCCCAGCCGCCGCCCCGGCGGCGCAGCCCGTGGGCCAGGGTGCCCAGGATCCGCGCGCCGGAGGCGCCCAGGGGGTGGCCGATGGCGGTGGCGCCGCCGTTCGGGTTGACGATGGCCGGGTCCAGCTCCTTCCAGGAGCGGATGCAGGCCAGGGACTGGGCGGCGAAGGCCTCGTTCAGCTCCACGACCGACAGGTCCTCCCAGCCGATCCCGGCGCGGTCCAGGGCGATCTCGGCTGCGCGGACCGGGCCGATGCCGAACACCTCGGGGTCGACCCCGGCCGCACCGCGCCCGGCGATGCGGGCCAGCGGCCGCACGCCCAGGGCGTCGGCGGCGGCGGTGTCACCGATGAGCAGTGCGGCGGCACCGTCGTTGAGCGGGGAGGCGTTGCCCGCCGTGATGGTGCCGTCCGGCCGGAAGGCGGGCTCGAGCGCGGCGAGCCGGTCGGCGGAGGTGGCGCGGATGGACTCGTCGCGGTCGAGCTCGGCGCCGGGCACCTGGACGACCTCGTCGTCGAACACGCCCTGTTCCCAGGCCCGGGCGGCCCGGGTGTGGCTCTCCAGGGCGAAGGCGTCCTGGTCGGCGCGGTCGATGCCGTGGGCGGCCGCGAGCCCCTCGGTGGCCTCGCCCAGGGACACGGTCCAGCGGGCGGGCATGCGCGGGTTGACCATGCGCCAGCCCAGGGTGGTGGAGTGCAGGGCGGCGTCGGCGGCGGGGAAGCCTCTGGCGGGTTTGGCCAGCACCCAGGGGGCGCGGCTCATGGACTCCACTCCCCCGGCCAGGGCGATGCGGGCGTCGCCGGTCTGGACGGCGCGGGCGGCCTGGACGGCCGCCTCCATGCCCGACCCGCACAGGCGGTTGACGGTGACGCCGGGAACGCTGGTGGGAAGCCCGGCCAGCAGCGCCGCCATGCGGGCGACGTTGCGGTTCTCCTCCCCCGCGCCGTTGGCGTTGCCCAGGACGACCTCGTCGACGGCCTCCCCCGCGAGGGCGGGGGTGCGCTCCATGAGGGCGCCGACCACGTGGGCCGCCAGGTCGTCGGGGCGCACACCGGACAGGGCGCCGCCGTAGCGCCCGAAGGGCGTGCGCACGGCGTCGAGGATGTGGACGTCGGTCGTCATCGGCGCTCCGTTCCGGTCAGGGACCGCAGCACGGACAGCTCGGCGGCGGTGGGCTCGGGGGTGACGGCGAGGCCGTCGGAGACCTTCAGATCCCAGCCGGTGGCGGCGCGGACCTCCTCGGCGTCCACTCCCGGGTGCACGCCGGTGAGGACCAGCTCGCGGGTGTCGGGGTCGGGTTCCAGGACGCCCAGGTCGGTGATGACGCGGGTGGGCCCCCGGCCGCGCAGGCCCAGGCGCTCGCGGTCGCCGGGGCCGGCGCCGTGGCCGACGGAGGTGACGAAGTCGACCCGGTCGACGAACGCGCGGGTGCTGTGGCGGACGATGATGACGACCTCGCCGCAGGAGGCGGCGATCTCGGGGGCGCCGCCCGCTCCGGGCAGGCGCACCTGGGGATCGGTGTAGTCGCCGATGACGGTGGTGTTGATGTTGGCGTACCGGTCGATCTGGGCGGCGCCCAGGAAGCCGACGTCGATGCGCCCGGCCTGGAGCCAGAGGTTGAACACCTCGGGCACGGAGACGACCGCGTCGGCGCTCTCGGCCAGCACGCCGTCGCCGATGGACAGCGGCAGGTGGGCGGGGACGGTGCCCAGGGTGCCGGACTCGTAGATCATCCACAGGCCGGGGGCGTGGGTGCGGCGGGCCAGGTTGGCGGCGGTGCTGGGCAGGCCGATACCGACGAAGCAGGACATGCCGTCGCCCAGGGCACGGGCCGCGGCCACGGTCATGATCTCGTCGGAGGTCCAGGTCGCGGTGGTCGTCACGGGTTCACCTCGGGTGCGGTGGGAGCGGCGGCGGTCAGGTCCGCCAGCCAGCGGGTGAAGGCCTCGCGGTCGCGCCCCACGGCGTCCCAGGACTTGTAGGCCTCGTTGTCGCGCTCGTAGTAGCCGTGCGCGTAGGAGGGGGCGGCGCCGCCGGGGACGACGCTGACGCGGTCGACCACGCGGGCGGGCAGGACGACCTGGCCGGGGACGGGTTCGAGGGTGTCGACGACCTCCTCCACGGTGACCAGCACCCGGTCGGCGGCCAGGGCGGCCTCCTTCTGGATGCCGATGATGCCCCACAGCTGGACGTTGCCCCCACGGTCGGCGCGCTGGGCGTGGATGACCGTGACGTCGGGGTTGAGGGCGGGGACGGCGGCCAGTTCCTGCCCGGTGAAGGGGCAGACGACCGTTCTGATGTGGGGGTTGTGGCCGACCAGGTCGGTTCCGCTGTACCCGCGCAGGATCGCGAAGGGCAGGCCGGAGGCGCCCGCGAGGTAGCGGTTGGCCATCCCGGCGTGGCTGTGCTCCTCGATCTCCAGGGGGGCGGGCCAGCCTGCGGTGACGGCGTCGCGGAACCGGTGCAGGGATCCGACCCCGGGGTTGCCGCCCCAGGAGAAGACGAGCTTGCGGGCGCAGCCGGCGCCGATCATCCGGTCGTACACGATGTCGGGGGTCATCCGGACCAGGGTGAGGTCGCGCAGACCCTGGCGGATGATCTCGTGACCGGCCTCGACCGGGATGAGGTGGGTGAACCCCTCCAGGGCGACCGTGTCGCCGTCGTGGACGAGTTCGGCGACCGCCTCGTCCAGTGGCGCGATCATGAAGGACCTTTCGTTCGTATAGCGAACATTTGTTCTCAAAGCGAACAATCAGTGAGACGGTAACCCCACCGCGGGACATCCGTCAAGGTCGCGGCGCGGCGGCCGGCGGGGCACCGCGCCCGGCACGGGGCCGGACCCGGCGCCCCTCCCGCACCTCGGCCCGCCTCGGGCTCGACCGGCCCCCGGTAGGCGTCGGCCAGGATCCGGAACGGCTCCGCGTACGGCCCGCCCCGCGCCGTCGGCTCCTCGTGGCCGCCCCGCTCCACCACCCTCCCCCCACCGGGCACGGCGATCGTGTCCGCCCGCCGCACCGACACCGGACGGTGCGTGATGAGCAGGACCGGCGCGTTCTCGGCCGCCGCCTGGAGCGTGTCGGACAGCCGCTTCTGCGCGCGGGGCGCCCGGGGCCGCCGCGGGCTCGTCGGCGATCACCGGGTCCGCCCGCGGGTACGGGCCCCGGCCGGCTCGGTCCGCTGCCGCTGCCCGCCGGACAGGTCCGCGCCGCCCACGAACCTCCTGTCCAGCGTGGTGTCCAGCCCCTTGGCCAGGGCGGCGACCACCTCGTCCGTGCCGCCGGGTCGCCGGGGCCCGCCCAGGGTGATGCAGCGCAGCGCCGTGAACGGCATCCGGGTGCGGTCCCGGCCCACGGGCCCGATCCGGGCGCGGACCTGCCCGGTTCGGATGTCGGAGCCGTCCACCCCGTTCCAGGTGATGGGCCCCGCGCCGGGGTGTACAGGGCCGAGATGGGCCCGGCCGGCGTGGATTCCCCGGCCCCGCGCCCACCCACCAGTGCCACCACCTCCCCTGCGGACGGCGGGGTCGGCCCCGCGCAGCGCCTCGCGCTCCTGGCCGGGGTGGGAGGAGCGGACGCCCTCGGCGGCCGGGGCCTCCGGCTCCCCGGTCAGGTCGTGGCGGCCGGGCCGCGGCGGCTCCCGGGCCCGCCCGCACACCCTGTGCACGTCCTCCGCGTACAGCCCGGGCCCGTAGGTGCGGGTGGGGCGCGGGTGAGCCGGTCCGGGGCACCGGTGCCCCGGACGCGCCACAGGGGCGCCGCATCCGGTCCGCACCGGTTCGGGTCCCGGACGGTCCGCGGCCGGCGTCGGCCTGCTCCTCCGAGGCTCCGCCCGCGGGCGCCGACACGGCACGGGTCCCGGGGCCATGGCGCTCCTCCGCGGCACCGCCGCCCCGACCGGGGCCGTCGGCGCCTCAGCGGCCGCCGGCCCCGGGGCGCCCGGGGAAGAGCGCGGCGCGCAGCGCCTCGGTCTGCGCGTGGCGGAAGTCCCGGACCACCCCGGTGTCCGCGAAGGGGATCTCGAACCCGTGGAAGGCACCCGGCACGATGCTCAGCGCGCACGGCACCCCCGCCTCCTCCAGGCGGCGGGCGTAGGCGACGTCCTCGTCGTGGAACAGGTCGTTGGTGCCCACACCGATCCACGCCGGGGGCAGCCCGGACAGGTCCCCGCGGCGCGCGGGCGCGGCGTAGGGCGACACGCCCCCGCCGCCGGGCGCGCGGCCCAGCAGGGCCTCCCAGGCGTACCGGTTGGCCGAGGGCGACCACAGGTACATGTTCTCGGTGTCGACGTCGGTGCGCAGCACCGTGCGGTCGTCCAGCATCGGGTAGACCAGCAGCTGGAACGCCGGGACCGGACCGCCCCGGTCGTGGCACAGCAGCGCCAGCGCGGCGGCCAGCCCGCCGCCGGCACTGGCCCCGCCGACCGCGATGCGCGCCGGGTCGACGCCCGGGCCGTCGGCCTCCCCGGCCATCCAGGACAGGGCGGCGTAGCAGTCCTCGAGCCCCGCGGGGGCCCGGTGGCGGGGCGCCAGCCGGTAGCGGACGGCGACCACCGTGATGCCCAGGTCGCGGGCGAACGCGACGCTGCCCCTCTCGTCCTGGACGGGGTGGCCGATGAGGTGCCCGCCGCCGTGGATCCACAGCAGCGCCGGCGCGGGGCCGGCGAGCCCGGCGGGCCGGTAGACCCAGGCCTCCACCGGCGGCGCCCCGGCGGGGCCGGGCACGGTGCGGTGCTCCACGGCGACGTCCGCGTGCACGGCCCGGGACCGCATCCGGGACGTGAGCCAGCGCATGACCCCGGCGGTCCGCGGAGTGACCGGCGGGGCGGGCAGGAAGCGGACACGGCGCAGCTCGGGATGCAGCGGGGGCACGGCGACTCCTCGGTCTTCTCCAGCCGTAGGTTATCGGCCCTCCCGGACGTTCCCCGCCGCCCGCACCGGGCAGTACGATGCGGGCATGCGTTGACCCCGGCCCGGGCGCATCCGGGCACCGCCTCCTCCTTCGCGACCCCAGGACCACCCATCGCGAAGGAGAACCCACCCGTGTCCGTATTCCCGCACATCGACGTCCCCGAGGCGCTGACCGCCTCCCACGGATCCACGCCGGGCGGCCGCGCCTGGCTCGGCGCCCTGCCCGCCCTCGTCCGCGGCCTCCTGGACCGGTGGTCGCTGCGCCCCGACGGCCCCGCCCGCAACGGCATGGCGGGGCTGGTCCTGCCGGTGGTGCGCGCCGACGGCACCGCGGCCGCGCTCAAGGTCCAGCCGGCCACCGAGGAGAGCGCCGGCACGGCCCCGGGCCTGCGCGCCTGGAACGGCGACGGCGCCGTCCGCCTGCTGGACCACGACCCGGCCACCGGCGGCCTGCTGCTGGAACGGCTGCACACCGACCGGCCGCTGTCCTCGGTGCCCGACGACGGCCGGGCCATGGAGATCCTGGCCGACCTGCTGGCCCGGCTGACCGCCGTCCCCGCCCCGGCCGGGATGCGCACCCTCGCCGACGTCGCCGCCGCGATGGTGTCCCAGGCTCCCGGGGCCGCTCCGCGGCTGCGCCGCGAGGAGGAACGCGCGCTCGTGGCCACCTGCGCCGCCGTGGTCTCCGACCTCCTCGACGCCCCCGGCGACCGGCTGCTGCACTGGGACCTGCACTACGACAACGTGCTGGCCGCCGACCGGGAGCCGTGGTTGGCCATCGACCCGGAGCCGCTGGCCGGCGACCCGGGGTTCGACCTGCTCCCGGCCCTGGACAACCGGTGGAAGGAGGTAGAGGCCACCGGCGACGTGCCGCGCGCGGTGCTGCGCCGGTTCGACCTGCTCACCGAGCGGCTGGGGCTGGACCGCTCCCGCGCCGCGGGGTGGACCCTGGGGCGTGTCCTCCAGAACGCCCTGTGGCAGGTGGAGGACGGCGACGACGTCCTGGAACCCGAACAGGTGGCCATCGCGGCGGCGATGCTGGAACACCGGCTCTGACCCCCGGGGCGGGTGCGGGACCGGCGGTTCCCGCACCCGCGCGGGTCCGTCAGCGCCAGGCCGGGAGGTCCGACCCCCACCGGGTGGGCGGGGTCGCCCAGTCGGTGGGCGCCCCGGCGTAGCCGATCGGGGAACGGGCGTACCGCAGCTCCCCGTACGGGGAGTCCGCGGTGGCCAGCCACCGCTCGGGGTCGTGGTCGCCCCCGGGCACGGGTGCGGGCTCGATGCCGTGCAGCAGCAGCCCGGCGGTCCCGGCCAGGGACAGGCGCAGGTCGCGGCCGAGGCCGTCGGCGGCCCGGTCGGTGAGGGCGCGCAGCACGGCGGCGGCCAGCAGGTAGCCGGTCCCGTGGTCCAGGGCCTGGGCGGGCAGCGCGCCGGGGGCGCCGTCCTCCCCCGCCTCGGCGGCGGCGATGCCGACCCCGGCCTGCACCAGGCTGTCGAACCCCCGCCGCCCGGCCCGGGGGCCGGACCAGCCCCAGGCGCACAGGGACGCGGTGACCACACCGGGGCGGCGTTCGGCCAGGTCCTCGGCGGACAGCCCGTACCGGTCCAGGACCCCGGGGCGGTACCCCGTGACCACCACGTCCGCCGAGGCCAGCAGCTCCTCGAACACCGCCCGGTCCTGGGGCGCACCCAGGTCCAGCAGGGTGGAGCGCTTGCCGGGTGCGGTGTCGATGTGGGTGTCGCGGTCCTCGGGCAGTGCGGGGGTGTCGACCCGCAGCACGTCGGCGCCCAGCAGGGCGAGCGTGCGCGTGGCGACCGGGCCCGCGATCACCCGGGTCAGGTCCAGCACCCGCACCCCGGCCGCAGGCAGGTCGGCGGGCCCCAGGACGCGTTCGGCGGGACCCCACATGAGCCGCTGCTCCACCAGGGGCGGCCGGGTGGGGTCGGGGTGGTCGGCCACGGCCACCGCCAGCCCCCCGGCTGCGTACACGGCCTCCTGCACCTGCCGGGCCCGCCGCCCGGCCAGTTCCCGGCCCAGCCCCTCGGCATCGGTGTCCTCCCCCAGTCCCAGGGCGGCGAGCAGGCGCCGCCGGTGGTGGGGGTAGTTGGCGTGGGTGCGCACCCAGCCGTCGGCGGTGCGCCAGAACCCGGACAGCGGCGCGAAGGGCACCATGGGGCGGCCGTCCACCCGCAGGTGGCGTTCGCTGACGAACGCGGTGGCCACCGCGCCCTCGTCCACCTCCACCGGCCGCACGTCGCCGCCGCCCCGCGCGGCCAGCAGCTCCGCGGCGGCCAGCGAGCACACCCCCACCGAGGCGCGGGCCAGCTCCCGCACCGGGAGCCGGGCGGGCAGCACCGCCCCGGCACCCCGGTAGGACACCCCTTCGTCCAGGCCTGGAGGCCCGGCCAGCGCGGACCAGAGCACGGACGTGGTCACGTCGGTTCCACCCATAGGGGCATTGTGCCCAACCGGGTCGCACCGCCCCCGGCCGGGCCCCCGGTGGCCCGACCCCACGGCCGCCCCGCCGGGCCCCGTGGCCGCTGCGGCCGACGGAGAGGACGGGGAACGGGCGGGAGCCCGCCCGGCCACGGCCCCACAGCGCGGAGGGGCGAAGCGCCCCGTTCCCGGGCTCCGCCGGCGGCCCGCCCGGCCGCGGTCCGCCCCCGGTCCAGCGGCGTCCGGGTCCGGGGAACCGGACCCGGCGCTCCCCTCACCCCGGGGCGTCCAGCTGGGGCGCGACCAGGCGCCGGTAGGCCGGGCAGTCCCGGAGCAGCTCGTCGTGGGTGCCCTCGCCCACCGGCGTGCCCGCGTCCAGCACGATGATCCGCTCGGCGTGCACCAGCGTGCTCAGGCGGTGCGCGACGGTGATCGTGGTACGCCCCGCCCGGGCCGCGGTGATCGCCTCCTGGACGTCGTGTTCGCCGACCGCGTCGAGCTGGCTGACCGCCTCGTCCAGGATCAGCACCCGCGCCGGGTTCAGCAGGGTCCGGGCCAGGGCCAGCCGCTGGCGCTCGCCGCCGGACAGGGACCGGCCGTTGTCGGCGAGCACCGTGTCCAGGCCCCGCGGCAGCCGCCGGACGACGTCGTCCACACGGGCCTGCCGCAGCACCCGCCACAGCTCGGCGTCGCCGGGATCGCCGTCGGTGGCCAGCAGCAGGTTGTCGCGCACCGTCTCCCGGAACAGGGCCACGTCCTGGGGCAGCAGCGACACCACCCCCGGCAGCGCCCGGCGGGTGTACCCGGGCAGGGGCGCCCCGCAGACCTCGACGCCGCCCCCCGAGGGGTCCACGCTCCGGGCCAGGACCTGCGCGAACGTGGACTTGCCCGACCCCGAGCGGCCTGCGACCGCGATGTGCTCCCCGGACCGGACGCGCACGGTCAGGTCCCGTACGGCCGGGCGGGCGGAGGCCTGCGGGTCGACGTCGCTCCACCGGAAGACGACCCCCTCGGCGTGCACCCGTCCGCCCTCCTCGGGCGGTCCGGCCAGGTCCCCGTGGGAGGCGACGGGCGGCCGCGCGGCCAGCAGCGCCCCGATGCGCGCCGCGGCCTCGCCGGTGGTGCCGTAGTGGCGGGTCATCGCCGCCCACTGCAGGATCGGGGCGGTCGCCATGGTGGCCAGCACGATCGCGAAGGGCACCGCCCCGGCGGCGAGCGTCCCGCGGTCCAGCTGCCAGGCGGCGGCCGCGGCGGTGGCGACCGCCGCCAGCAGGGCCACGGCGCCCAGCACGGCGGTCTCCGCCCCGGACCGGCGGGCGTTGCGGAACTGGGCGGTGAGCAGCCGGTCGTCCAGTGCCGCCAGCCGCTCGGACCGGTTGGGCACCAGCCCGTGGCCGACGATCTCGCGGACGGCGCCGGTGTTCTCGGCGACCTCCCCGCCCAGGTCCGCCAGGGCGGTGCGGATGCGCTCCCCCTGGGGGCGCGCCCACCGCCGGGCGACCAGGGTGACGGCGACGGACAGGGCCAGCACCGGGGCCGTGGCCAGGGCGGCGGGAGGGCTCACCGCGGCCAGGGCGCCCCACAGCAGCGGGGTGGCCGCCCAGGCGGTGAGCGTGTAGACGGAGGAGTGCGCGTAGAAGATCTCCAGCGCCTCGGCGTCGGACAGTGCGGAGGTGAGCAGGTCTCCGGACCGGCGGCGGGAGAGCCCGGCGGGCGCGAGCCGGGCCAGCGCGTCGTACACCCGCAGCCGCACCCGGGCCAGCATCCGGAAGCTCAGGTCGTGGGAGAGCCAGCTCTCCAGCCAGGAGGCGGCCGACCGCAGGGCGACGGCCGCCAGCGTCGCGGCCGCCGGGCCCGCCAGGTCCGCCGGACCGCCGCCGCCCAGCACCGTGACGACGGCCCACACCCCGCCCAGGGCGGCGCCCGCCTGGGCCAGCAGCGACAGGGTGTTGAACGCGACGGCCAACAGGTACACGCCCCGGTCGTCCTCCAGGGCCGCCCACATCCCCGGCCAGGTGGCCAGCCCGGCCCCGGGCGCGGCCTCCGCCCCGGGCACCGGGATCCCCGCGCCGCTCATCGCACTCCCCCGATCCCCGCGCGCTGGGCGTCGACCAGCCGCGCCCAGTGCCCGCCCCGCCGGGCCAGCTCCCCGGGCGGCCCGAACTCCGCCACCCCGCCCCCGTCCAGGACCAGGACCAGGTCGGCGTGCGCGACCGTGGAGAGCCGGTGCGCGATGACGACCATGGTGCGCTCCCCGCGCCCGTCGCGCAGGAACCCGGTGATGAGCGCCTCGTTCTCCGCGTCCAGGGCGCTGGTGGCCTCGTCCAGGAGCAGCAACCGGGCGTCCGCGGCCAGGGCCCGGGCCAGGGCGACGCGCTGGCGCTGACCGCCCGAGAGCAGGCGACCGCCCTCGCCGACACCGGAGTCGAGCCCCCCGTCCAGGTGCGCGGCCACGTCGTCCACCCCGGCCCGCCGGACGGCCGAGGCGACCCGGGCGTCCGCCCGCGGCCCGGCGGGACCCGCCGCCAGTGCGATGTTCTCCCGGATCGTCCCCGACAGCAGGACCACGTCCTGGGCGACCCGGGCCGTGGCGCGGCGCAGCCCGGCCAGCGACAGGTCGGCCACGTCGCGCCCCTGGAGCAGGATCCGCCCGGAGTCGGGGTCCATGTCGCGCAGCAGCAGCCGCCCCAGGGTGGTCTTGCCCGCCCCGGAGGCGCCGACGACCGCGAGCACGGCCCCGGCCGGGACGGTGAACGACACGTCGCGCAGGGCGGGCTCCGCCGCCCCCGGGAAGGTGAAGTCCACGTTCTCGAAGGCCACGGCGGGCGGTCCCGTCCAGTCCACGGGTACCGCCCCGGGCCTGTCGCGGACCGGCGGCTCCGTCTCCAGCAGCCGGCTGATGGCACCGACGGCGGCGATGCCGTGGAACCCCTCGTGCCAGTACCCGCTCAGCTCCTGCTGGGGGCGGAAGCACTCGGCGGACAGGAACAGCACCAGCAGCAACGACTCCGGGGGCAGGACTCCGCGGGAGGCCTCCAGGGCCGCGGTGAGGGTGGCCCCGGCCGTCCCGACGGACATCGCCCCCGCCATGACCGCGGACACGCCCAGCGAGGCCCGCATGTTCGCGGTCGTGGCCGCGCGCAGCTCCTCGGCCGCCGCGGCCAGGTGGGCGCGCCGCCGCTCTGCGGCGCCCAGCGCCACCAGGGTCGGCAGGCCGCGGACGGTGTCGCCGACCCGGTCGGCGAACGCCTCGAACCGGTCCCAGTGGTCCCGGGCCCGGTTCCGCAGGACCAGCCGCCACAGGCGCTGGGCGAAGGGGACCGTGAGCACGCACACCAGCACCACCGCGGCCACCGGCGGGGACACCGCCACGAGCACGGCCAGCAGCCCGGCCGGGACCGCCCACGACACGAACAGCTGGGGGAGGTAGAACCCGATGTAGCCCTGGAGGTGCTCGACCCCGTCCACCGCGGTCGGCTGCACCCCGCCGCGGCCCCGCGGCCAGGTGTGGCCGGGACCCAACTCATAGATCTTGTCCATCACCCGGGCCCGGACCGCCCGTTTGACGCGGGCCGCGGTGGCGGTCGCCAGCTGGTCGCGGACCCACAGGCAGGCCCCGCGCCCGGCGGCGCAGGCGGCGGTGGCGGCCAGGGCGCCCGCCACCGCCGGCGCCCCGCCGTCCTCCCAGCGCAGCAGGGCCCCGGTCACGGCGGCCAGGCCGAAGGCCACCCCGATGGAGAAGCCGGCCGCGGCCACGGCGGCCAGGGCGGTGGCGGCGACCCCGCCGCGCACGGGGGCCAGGAACGGCCGGATCCCGCTGTTCAGGTACATCGCTGGGCCTCTCGTCGGCGGTTCGGGGGCGTCGGCCGGTGGGCGGGGCCGGTCAGAACAGGTCGGGGTGCAGCTCGGCGGCGATCCGCTCGACCGCGTCGATGTTGCCCAGGGTGCCGGGGAACAGGTCCGAGTTCGGGACCGCGACGAGCCGGTCCTCGGCGACGGCCGCCACGTCGGGGAAGGTCGCGGCCAGGTGCGCGCGGGTGGCGGCCTCGTGCTCGGCGTCGTTGACGGAGAACACGATGACCTCGGGGTCGCGCGAGGTGACCTCCTCGGGCGTGATGACGGCGGCGAAGAAGTCCGCGAAGGCGGGGTCGTCGCGGTCGAAGACGTTGTCGCCGCCGGCGCGGTCGATGATGTCGTACTCCACGCCGCCGCCGATCGCGGAGACCGTGGTGCCCTCGACGTAGAGCTGGGCGACCCCCGGCCGTTCGGCCCCCTCGAGGGTGTCGGCGACCGCCTCCAGGCGCTCGCGCCCCTGGTCGGCGAGCTCTGCGGCGCGTTCGGTGACGGAGAAGATCAGGCCGAGGTTCTCGATGTCGGTGAAGAGGTCGTCGACCGTGCCGACGGCCCGCCGGTCGAAGCAGCCGCCGGTGGCGGTGTAGGCGTTCGCGCCCGCCTCGGCGAGCTGCTCGATGCTGGCGAAGCCCTGTTCCGCGGTGAACTCGTACCCGGTGGGCGAGTAGACGAAGTCGGGGGCGACGTTGAGGAGGTCCTCGCGGGCGGGCGGGGCCTCCTCGCTGAGCACGGGGACGTCGGCGATCTGCGCGGTGACGTGCTCGTCGAGCTCGTGGTGGGCGACCTGGGCCTGTCCGACGAGGCGGTCCGCCAGCCCCAGTTCGACGAGGAGCTCGGTCTGGGAGGGGCTCAGGCCGACGGCGCTCTCGGGGGCGGCCCGGAACGTCAGCTCGGTCCCGCAGTTCTCGACGGTGACGGGGTACCCCTGGGCTGCCTCGCCCTCGGCTGCGGGCTCGGGGGCCACCGGGGTCCCGCAGGCGCTCAGCGCCAGGGCGGCGGCGCCGGTGAGGGCGAGTGCGGTCAGGGAGCGGCGGGGGGCGGACGGGTGGTTCATCTGGTTCCTTCGGTGAGGGTGCGGGAGGGGGTGCGGGGGGTGCTGGGGCGGGCCACACCGTGCAGGAGCAGGTGCGGACGGCGGGGGCCCCGGACGATGTCGGCGTCGACGCGGAAGCGGTCGCGCAGCACGTCGGGGGTGAGGACCTCGGCGGGGGTGCCGCTCCTCTCCAGGCGGCCCCCGACGAGCAGGGCGACCCGGTCGCAGTGGGCCAGGGCCAGGTCGAGGTCGTGCAGGGCGATGAGGGTGGTCAGGCCGAGCTCGCCGATGAGGTCCATGAGTTCGAGCCGGTGGGCGATGTCCAGGTGGTTGGTGGGCTCGTCCAGCACGAGCACCCGGGCCCGCTGGGTGATCGCCCGGGCCAGCAGGACCCGCTGGCGCTCCCCGCCGGACAGCTCCGCGACCTGGCGCCGGGCCAGGTCGAGCACGCCCACCCGCTCCATCGCCTCCCGGGCGATGTCCAGGTCCTCGGGGGTGTCGGGGGAGAACCCGCGGTGGTGGGGGGTGCGGCCGAGCAGGACGGACTCCAGCGCGGTGATGCCGAAGTCCTCGTGGGAGTCCTGGGCGACCACGGCGACCCGGCGGGCGACCTCGCGCGGGCGCAGGTCGCGCAGGTCGTCGCCGTCGAGCAGCACGCGCCCGGTGCTGGGCTGCAGCACCCGGCACACGGTGCGCAGCAGGGTGGACTTGCCGCTGCCGTTGGTGCCCAGGACCCCCAGGACCGACCCGGAGGCCGCCTCCAGGGAGACGTCGTGGACGACGGTCCGGCTCCCGCGGGCGACGGAGACCCCTTCCAGTGCGACCCTCATCGGTCCATCCCCACGGTCGAGGCGCGGTCGCGCCGCAGCAGCCACAGGAAGAAGGGGGCGCCCACCACGGCGGTGAGGATGCCCAGGGGGATCTCGACCGGGGCGGCGACGGTGCGGGCCATCAGGTCGGCGGCGGCGAGGAAGACGGCGCCCCCGAGCACGCTCACCGGGAGCATGACCCGGTGGTCGGTGCCCACGAGGATGCGGGCGATGTGCGGGATGATCAGGCCGACGAAGCCGATGCTGCCGCTGACCGACACGACGGCGCCCACCAGCAGGGCGGAGACCAGCAGCAGGACGGTGCGCAGCCGGTCCACGGAGACGCCCAGGGAGGCGGCGGCCTCGTCGCCCGCGAGCAGGGCGTTGATCCCGCGGACGTTGGCGCCGACGACGGCCAGCGCGACCAGCAGCGCCAGGGCGGGTGCGAGCAGGGAGCCCATGGTGGCGGCCGACACCGAGCCGAGCAGGAAGAACATGACGCTGAAGACGTTCTGCGCCTCGGTGGTCAGGGTGAGGTAGCTGGTGACGGCGCTGAACAGGGCGCCGAGCGCGACCCCGGCGAGGATGAGCCGCTGCGGGGCGATGCGGCCGTTCCTGCGGGCGAGGAGGTAGACGGCCGCGGTGGCCCCGGCGGCCCCGGCGAAGGCCGCCGTCGAGAGCGACAGCCCGCCGACGGCGCCGCCCACCACGACCAGGACCGCGCCGACGCCCGCACCGGAGGAGACGCCCAGGATGTAGGGCTCGGCGAGCGGGTTGTGCACGACGGCCTGCATGAGCGCCCCGGCCAGGGCCAGGGAGGCGCCGGCCAGGGCGGCGAGCAGGGCCCGGGGGAGCCGGAAACCCCACACCGCCTGGTCCTGGAGGACGGTGTAGGTGCCGTCGGTCATCCAGGGCATGCCCGGGACGAGGTGCCCCAGCAGCAGCCGGGCGGCGTCCAGCGGGCTCAGGTCGACCGCCCCGGTGGCGGTCGAGGCCAGGACGACGGCCACGAGCGCGAGCGCCAGGAGGAGGGAGGCGGGGAACCCGCGGCGGCCGCGGGACGGCGCCTGGCGCGGGGCCCGGGACGGGGGTGCCGGCGGCCCGGCGCGGTGCGGGCTGCGCGTGCTCATGGTCGGGGGTTCCTCTCCGGGTTCGGGGGCGTACCGCGGGGGCGGCCGGGCGCGTCCGGCCGGAGCGAGGGCGCGCCCACCACAGAAGGCAATGAAAACGGTTTTCGTTTTGCGAGTATAGACCGCCCCGAACCGGGTCGGACCCGGCGCCCGCCGGGCGGGACAGGACACCGCGGGGCCGACGGCGCGCGAAGGGGGACGGGGAGGGCCCCGCCCGTCACCCCTCGGCGTGCGCGCCGTCGAGCTCCCGGGGCCGCCCGCCCTCCATGAGCAGGACCCGGTCGGCGCGGTCCGCCTCCCGCCGCGAGTGCGTGGCGTGGACCACCGCGACCCCGCGCGCCCGCTCCTGTTCCAGCACCTCGGCGATGCGGGCGCGGGAATCGGCGTCCAGGCCGGTGGCGGGTTCGTCGAGCAGCAGCAGGTCGGCCTCCTGGGCCAGGCCCTGGGCCAGCAGGACGCGCTGGCGCTGCCCGCCGGACAGCTCGCCCAGCCGGCGCCGGGCCAGGTCGGCGACCCCCAGCCGCTCCATGTACACCCCGACCGCCTCCCGGTCGCTCCGCGTCAGCCGGCGCCACGGCCCCCGCAGCCCCCACCTGCCCATCTCCACGGCCTCCCGGGCGGTGACGGGCAGCGCGTCGGAGACCGCACTGCGCTGCACGACGAGGGCGGGGCGGCGCGGCGTGCCCAGGCTCACACTCCCCGAACGCGGGGCCAGGACCCCGGCCATGACGGACAGCAGGGTGGACTTGCCCGAGCCGTTGGCCCCCACCAGTGCGGTCACCGTGCCCCCGGGGAGCGCCAGGGTGACACCGCGCAACACGTCGCGGGCGCCGTGGCCCGCGTACACGTCCGCCAGCTCGACCGCCGGCACCCGCGCCGGACCGGCTCCGTCCGAGGTCATACCCCACCTCCGATTTGGTAGTGAAAACGGTTTTCATTATAGAGTGCCCGGCATGGAAGCCCTGTTCGCCCCCTTCGAGGTCGTCTTCGTCCAGCGCGCGCTGTGGGGAGGCGTCCTCGTCTCCGTCATCTGCGCGCTGGCCGGGACCTGGGTCGTGCTGCGCGGCATGGCCTTCCTCGGCGACGCCATGTCGCACGGGATGCTGCCCGGGGTCGCCCTGGCCTCACTGCTGGGCGGCAACCTGTTCGTCGGCGCGGCCCTGGCCGCCGCCGGGATGGCCCTGGGGGTCAGCGCACTGAACCGCTCCCCGCGCCTGTCCCAGGACACGAGCATCGGCCTGCTCTTCGTCGGAATGCTCTCGGCGGGGGTGATCATCGTGTCCCACTCCGGATCCTTCGCCGTCGACCTCACCGGCTTCCTCTTCGGCGACGTCCTCGCCGTGCGGGAGCAGGACCTGGCCCTGCTCGCCCTGGCCCTGGCCGTCGCCCTGCCGGTCGCGGTCCTGGGCCACCGCTCCTTCACCGCCCTGGCCTTCGACCCGCGCAAGGCGACGACCCTGGGCCTGGCCCCCCGGGCCGCGCACGCCGCCATGCTCGGCCTCATCACCCTGGCGGTGGTCGCCTCGTTCCACGTGGTGGGCACCCTGCTCGTCTTCGGCCTGCTCATCGCCCCTCCGGCCGCCGCCGTGATCTGGGCCAGGAGCATCCCCGCGATCATGGTCGGCGCCGCCGCGCTGGGCAGCGCCGCGACCTTCGTCGGCCTGCTCGTCTCCTGGCACTGGGGCACCGCCGCGGGCGCCAGCATCTCGGCCACCGCCGTCGCCTTCTTCTTCTGCTCGGCCGCCCTGTCCCGGCTCCGCCGCGGCACCGGCCCCACTCCCCCCGCCGACGATCCCCCCGTATCCCTTCACACGCACGAAAGGTCGATCACCCCATGAACCGCACCCACCGCAGAGGCGGGATCCCGGCGGCGGGCGCCGGGCTGCTCGTAGCCGCGCTGCTCGCCGGATGCGGCCCCGCCCCGGAGGAGGAGCCGCCCGCGGAGGCCGAGGAGACCCCGCACGGCCACGTCGAGGGGGCGGAGGAGACCGCCGAGCCCCAGTCCCGGCTGGTCCTGGCCGACGGGGACGGCCGCGTCCAGGTCCTGGACCTGATCACGGAGGAGTCCACCCTGCTGGACCCGGTCGGCGCCGTCGACGGCATCACCGGCGACGGGAGGTTCGCGTACCTGACATCATCCGATCAGCGGACGACCCACGTCATCGACAGCGGCGCCTGGACCGTGGACCACGGCGACCACGACCACTACTACCGGGCAAAGATCCGCCCGGCCGGAACCGCCGAGGGGATCGCCGCCGCGAGCGCGGCGACCGACACCGCCCTCACCGCCCTGAACGGCGCCGACGGCACGGTCGCCCTGCTGGACCGGCCCTCCCTGGAGGACGGGGCCGCCGCCCCGGCCGCCGCCGAGACCGCCGGCCTCACCATCCCCTACGCCGAACGGCTGGTCGTGGCCGAGGGCGGCCCCGTGCACGTCCTGGACCGGGAGGGCGAACCCGACCAGACCCTGGGCGAGGAGTGCCCCGACCCCGGGGCCTGGGCCCTCACCCGCCGCGGACTGGTCCTGGGCTGCGCGGACGGTGCGCTCGTGGTCACCGAGGACGACGGCGCCCTCACCGCCGAGCCCCTCCCCCACCCCGACGGCCTGCCGGCCGGCGCCGCCGTCACCGGCTTCCACCACCGGCCCGGGGCCGCCGCCCTGGCGGCGGTCCCCGCACCGGACACCGTCCTCGTGCTCGACCTCGCCGAACGGCGCTGGGACCACTGGGAACTGCCCGGCGTGATCGCGGTCGCGGCGGTCGGCGAGGGCGCCTCCGTGCTCGCCCTCACCGACGACGGGGCCCTGCACGCCCTGGACCCCGCCACCGGCGAGGAACGGGCCCGCACCGGCCTCCTGGAGCGGATCGACACCGAACACCCCCCGACCCTCCAGGTGGACACCTCCCGGGCCTACGTCAACGACGCCCACGCCGGCCTGGTCCACGAGATCGACTACAACGACGACCTGCGCACGGCCCGCACCTTCGAGACCGAGGTCGCGCCCCACCACATGGTCGAGACCGGACGGTGAACCGATGAGAACACCCCGAACCCCGCGCACCGCCGCGACCGCCCTGGCCCTGGCACTGGCCGCGGCCCCGGGCCTGGCCGCCTGCTCCCCCGGCGAGGCCCCCCGCAGCGGCGTGGTCGTCACCACCAACATCCTCGGCGACCTCACCCGCGCCGTGGTCGGCGACCAGGCCGAGGTGACCGTCCTGATGAAACCCGACGCCGACCCCCACTCCTTCGGCGTCTCGGCGCAGGAGGCCGCGGCCATCGAACAGGCCGCCCTGGTCGTGCACAACGGCCTGGGCCTGGAGGAGGGCGTGGCCCGCAACGTGGCCGCCGCCGAGGAGGCGGGCGTGCCCGCCCTCGCGGTGGGCGAGGCCGTCGACCCCCTGCCCTACACCTCCGACGAGATCGAGGGCGAACCCGACCCCCACTTCTGGACCGACCCCGGACGGGTCGCCACCGCCGTGGACCTCATCGCCGAACAGGTCATCGGGCAGGTGGACGGGGTCGACGCCGGGGAGGTCCGCGCCAACACCGACGCCTACCAGGAGGAGCTGGCCGAACTGGACGGGTGGATGACCGCCGAGTTCGACACGGTCCCCGCCGAGGACCGCAAACTCGTCACCAACCACCACGTCTTCGGCTACCTCGCCGACCGCTACGGCTTCGAGGTCATCGGCGCGGTCATCCCCTCCGGCACCACCCTGGCCTCGCCCAGCGCCTCGGACCTGCAGTCGCTCGCCGAGGCCGTCGAGGCCGCCGGGGTGAGGGCGGTGTTCGCCGACTCCTCCCAGCCCGACCGCCTGGCCACCGTCATGGCCGAACAGGCCGGCGTGGAGATCGACGTCATCCCGCTCTTCTCCGAATCGCTGACCGCCGCCGACGGCGACGCACCCACCTACCTGGACATGATGCGCGCCAACACCACCGCCATCGTCACCGGCCTGGCCCCCTGAACGGCCCCCCGCACCCGGCGCCCGGCGCGCCGGGCGAACACCACCCCTGAGAGATCCGAGGACCGAGAACACCATGAGACCACGACACACCGCGACCCGGACGGCACTGCCCGTCGCCCTCTCCGCCGGACTGCTGCTGACCGCCTGCGGAACCGGGCAGGACGGAGCCTCCGAGGAGGCCCCCGCCGACACCTCCGCCGGGACCGCCGTCGCGGACCCGATCGCGGTCACCTACGACGGCGGCGTCTACATCCTCGACGGCGACACCCTGGAGGTCGCGCAGGACATCGAGCTGGAGGGCTTCAACCGGCTCAACCCCGCCGGCGACGACCGCCACGTGTTCGTCTCCACCGCCGAGGGCTTCCAGGTCCTGGACGCCGTCGCGGGCGAGCTCACCGACACCGTCTTCGCCGCCGACAAGCCCGGCCACGTCGTCCGCCACGCCGGACGCACCGTGCTGTTCGCCGACGGCAGCGGCGAGGTCACCGCCTTCGACTCCGACGCCCTGGGCGACGGGATCCCCGAGGACCTGGACGTGTACACCACCGAGGAGGCGCACCACGGCGTGGCCGTGGAACTGGAGAACGGAGAGCTCCTGGTCACCCTCGGCAACGAGGAGAAGCGCGTGGGCGCCATGGTCCTGGACGCCGACGGCGAGGAGATCGCCCGCAGCGAGGACTGCCCCGGCGTCCACGGCGAGACCACCGCCGAGGGCGAGACGATCGTCATCGGCTGCGAGGACGGCGCGCTCATCTACCGGGACGGCGGATTCACCAAGGTCGACGCCGAACACGACTACGGCCGCATCGGCAACCAGGCCGGCTCCGACACCTCGCCCGTCGTCCTGGGCGACTACAAGACCGACCCGGACGCCGAACTGGAGCGCCCCGAGCGGATCGCCCTGATCGACACCGCCGACGCCTCCCTGTCCCTGGTCGACCTGCCCTCCAGCTACACCTTCCGCTCCCTGGGCCGCGGCCCGCAGGAGGAGGCCCTGGTCCTGGGCACCGACGGGTCGCTGCACGTCATCGACCCCGAGACGGCCGAACTCGTCGACTCCATCGAGCTGATGGACGCCTGGGAGGAGCCGCTGGAGTGGCAGGAGCCCCGCCCGGCCCTGTTCGTCCGCGGCGCCACCGCGTACGTGACCGACACCGCCACCCGCCAGGTGCACGCCCTGGACCTGGAGACCGGCGAGGTCACCGCCTCGGTCACCCTCGACGGCACCCCCAACGAGCTGAGCGGCGTGAAGCACTGACCGCCGGGGCCGGGGGGCGCCGCGGCGCCCCCCGGCCCGCCGGATCAGCTCCGGGCCCGGGCGGTGTGGTCGGCGATGAGCCCCACCAGCCGGTCCACCACCCCCGGGGCGAGGTGGTGCGCCATCCCCCCGATCTCCACGTGCCGGGCCCCGGGCACCGCCCGCGCCGTGGCCCGCCCGCCGCTGGGATGCACCATCAGGTCGGTGTCGCCGTGCACCACGAGCGTGGGCGCGGTGATCCGGGCCAGCTCCCGGGTCCGGTCGCCCGAAGCGTGAATGGCCCCGATCTGCCGGGCCACCCCGCTGCGGGCCCGCACTCCCCCGGCCCGCTCCCACAGCCCCGCCGCCCAGGCGGCCTCCTCGGCCCGGTCCGGCGGGAAGACCGCGGACCCGATGTGCCCCAGGAACGCCAGGTGCCTGCGCACCGACTCCTCCGCCGTACGCGCGGGACGGCCACCCATGCGCAGCAGGGTCGACCACGCCACCCGGCCCACCCGCCGCTCCCCCGTGGTGGAGAAGACCGAGGTGAGGGTCGCCACCCGCTCGGGACGGCGGGCCGCCAGGGTCTGCCCGATCATGCCGCCCATCGACATCCCCACCACGTGGGCGCTCCCGACGCCCAGGTGGTCCAGCAGGCCCACCGTGTCCGACGCCATGTCGCCCAGGTCGTAGGAGTCCGGGCGCGGACGCCCCAGCACACTGTGCAACGGGGTCGGCGAAGGCGCCTGGATCCGGCTGGAACACCCCGCGTCCCGGTTGTCGAACACCACCACCCGCAAGCCCCGGGCCACGAGCCCCTCCACCATCCGGCGGGGCCACGACGTCAGGTCCAGCCCCAGGCCGGCGATGAGCAGCACCGGGTCCCCGTCGGCCGCACCCTCCACCCGGTGGCAGATCCGCAACCCGCCGGGCAGGTCCGCGAACCGGTCCCCGCCCGTCACGCCCCCGCCTCCGCCCGCGCCGGCGCCGCGGAGAAGCGCAGCTCGGGATCGGCCACCCGGTCCGCCCGCAGCAGCGCCACGTCGGAGCGGTAGCTCGTCGAGGTCAGCCACGGCCCCCGGTCCCCCTGCCGGGGCAGCTCCGCCACCGACCGCCGCACGTACCCGGCCGCGAAGTCCAGCAGCGGGCGGGTGGGCATGTCCGGATCCGACGGCTCCGGCAGGCAGATGTCGTACCCGTGGGCGTCCATGTGCTCCAGCAGGCGGCAGAAGTGCTCGCACAGCAGGCCGATCTTGAGCGTCCACGACGCGTTGGTGTACCCGATCGCGAACGCCAGGTTGGGCACCCCCGACAGCATCATCCCCTTGTAGGCCACCGTGTCGGGCAGGTGCACCGGCCTCCCGTCCACCGTCAGCCCCACCCCGCCGAACGCCTGGAGGTTCAGCCCCGTGGCGGTGACGACGACGTCGGCCTCCACCTCCCGCCCCGACTCCAGCAGCAGCCCCCTCTCGGTGAAGGAGGCGATCCGGTCGGTCACCACCGACGCCCTCCCCGAGCGGATCGCCCGGAAGAAGTCGCCGTCGGGGGCCGCGCACAGCCGCTGGTCCCAGGGGTCGTAGGGCGGGTTGAAATGCTCGTCCACCGGGTACCCGGCGGGCAGCCGCGCGATCGTCGCCCGGCGGATGATCCGGCGCGCGGCATTGGGGAAGCGCCGGCAGAACCCCCACACCGCCGCGCCCTTCCAGATGTTCTTGCGCCGGGCCATCCGGTACCCGAGCCCGTCCCCGAACACCCTGCGCAGCAGGTCGGCCAGCGCGTCCCCGCGCGGCACCGGCATCACGTACGTGGGGGTGCGCTGCACCATCGTCACGTGCCCGGCCGTCTCCGCCAGCGCCGGGACCAGCGTGACCGCGGTGGCCCCGCTGCCGATCACCGCGATCCTCTTCCCCGCGTGGTCCAGGTCCTCCGGCCAGTGCTGGGGGTGCACCACGGTCCCCGCGAACCTCTCGCGCCCCTCGAAGCGCGGAGTGAAGCCCTCGTCGTAGCGGTAGTAGCCGCAGGCGCTGAACAGCCACCCGGCGCTCAGCCGCACCCGCTCCCCGGTGTCGGCGCGCTCCACCTCCACCAGCCACCGCGCCCGCGCGCTCGACCACTCCGCGGACACCACCCGGTGGTGGTAGCGGATGTGCTGCTCCAGGCCGTTCTCCCGGGCCGCCTCGCGCACGTACGCCAGGATCCGGTCGGCGTCGGCGATGGCCTGACGGTCCAGCCACGGCTTGAACTCGTACCCGAAGGTGTGCAGGTCCGAGTCCGAGCGGATGCCCGGATACCGGAACAGGTCCCAGGTGCCCCCCGAGGCCGCCCGGGCCTCCAGGATCGCGAACCGCTTCCCGGGGTGGTGCTCCCCGAGGTACCGCGCGGCCCCGATCCCGGAGATGCCCGCCCCGATCACGAGCACGTCCAGATGCTCCGCTTCCGTTCGACCACCGGCCATGTGTACCGCTCTCCTCCGTTCGGCGCGCCGATACCACCCTGTGTGATCCGGGCCATGTTGTGCCAGCGCACCGTGCACCGCGATCCTGGTCCCCGTGGTGCACCATGCTGCGGCCGACCCGGTCTGGCCCACCCTCTCACCCCGCGCCGCGGAGCTGTTCCGGCGGGGCGCCGAGCTCGCCCTGGACCCGCCCGCGGACTGGGTGGCCGAACTGCACGCCGCCTCCCTGGGCGGAGAGCGGATGCGGCCCATCGCCGAGGACCCGGTCCTGGCCGAGGAGATCCGCCGCTCCAACCTGGCCAACCTGCGCCACTGGGTGGCCGCCAACCTGTCCCGCCCCGGCGGGCGCGTCCCCGTGGACCTGCGCCCCGAACTCCTGGAGGCCTCCCGCGACCTCGTCCGGCGCGGCCTCGACGAGAGCGCCCTGGACTCCTTCCGCAACGGGCAGAACACCGCCTGGCGCCACTGGATGGGCATCTGCTTCGGCCTGACCTCCGACCCGGCCGAGCTGCGCGAACTGCTGGACGTGTCCTCGCTGTCCATCAACACCTTCGTCGACGACACCATCGGCGCCCTGTCCGAGCGCATGCGCACCGAACGCGCCGAGCTCACCCGCGGCACCCACGCCGAGCGCCGCGCCGCCGTCACCCTCCTGCTGGAGGGCGCCCCCATCGGCCGCGCCCGCGCCGAGCAGCGCCTGCACCACCCCCTGTCGGGACCGCACACCGCGGCGATCCTGTGGGGCGACGCGAGCGACCGGCTGGAGGCGGCCGCAGAGGACCTCGCCCGCGCCGCCGGGGCCGCCCACCGGCTCACCGTCATCGCGGGGGCCACCGTCCTGTGGGTCTGGCTCCCCCTCGCCACCGCCCCGCACCAGCAGGACCTGGAGCGCGCCCTGGCCGCCCACCCGGGCGCCCGCGTGGCCGTGGGCCGCCCCGGCACCGGCACCGACGGCTTCCGCCGCAGCCACTTCGACGCGGCCGCCGCCCAGAGGATGCTCGCCGCAGCCCCGGACCGGCGCTGCGTGCGCTACGGCGACGTCCGGCTCGCGGCCCTGCTGTCCGACGCGCCCTCCCAGACCGACGGGTTCGTGGACGACGTCCTGGGCGACCTGGCCGCCGCCGACCCGGCCCTGCGGGCCACCGTGCTGGCCTACGTGCACGCCCTGGGCAACACCTCCCTCACCGCCGAGCGCTGCCACACCCACCGCAACACGGTGGTGCGGCGCCTGGCCCGCGCCGACGAACTGCTGCCGCGACCGCTGGCGGAGAACCCCGTCGACGTCGCCGCCGCCCTGGAGCTCCTGCGCTGGCGCGTCCCCTGACGCCGACAGCACCACACCCACCGGCCCATGCACCCTCTCGGCGTTCATCCCAGGGTGGCTCCTCGGCTGAGTCAACCAAAAAGAACATATGCCTTTACGAGGTAGATTTCATCTACCTCTTCCCGCTCCGAGCAGCCCGTAGCATCCGGGCCGCCTCCGCCATCGTCACCGTGTCGTCGCTCCACCACGCGACCTCCACCCAGGCCAGGCGGCCGTCCCGCACGAACACCAGCAGCTCCCCCGGACACCCGCCGTCCCCGTCATAGAGCAGCGCCTGGACAGCGATCCGCAACCCCGCCTCCCCCGGCACCGGCTCCGCCGGGGCTGTACCCCCGACCGGCTCGAAGTGTGCGGTGCCGCAGCCGCACCCGCACCGCCGGCCCACCCGCATCCGCCCGGCCTGCACCCGCAACACCGCGTGCACGGGATCGGCCGGGTCCAGCACCGCATCCAGCGCGTCCGCCACATCCGCGGGCAGGTCCTCACTCACCGCGCGATCGTACCCGCGCCCCCACCTCCGCACGAAGAGCCGCCCCACCGACCTCCAACGACGCCCCATCGGACTTCTAATCCGATGGCCGCAGGTTCGAATCCTGCCGGGTGCGCCACAAAACCCCAGGTCACAGGGGTTTCACGAGGATCTCGCAAGAGGTCCTCGCCGCGTTTGGAGCCCCCAAATGCTCCTGGTGTGCTCCCCAGTGCAAGCCCCCGTACAAGGCGGCCCCCACCTCCGGAGCACTTTGCCGTCCCTTGACGCCGACGTCCCCAGAGCGGGGCACCCCGCGTCCGCCCACCAACGCCCCCACAGCCGCGCTGACCCGAACGTCCGGAATCCGCATACCCCAAGCCGAACAGCGGCAACAGCACCCCCTACGACAGCCCGGCGTGGGCCGGTCCGGGCGCGTCAGGAGCCCGCGTGCCCCGGCACGCCCTCGACTTGGTAACACCGCCGCGCCGCTGCCAGCGCACGCAACCGGTCCGGCTTCGCACCCCGACCAGGAGGCCGCCCCACGGCGCCGTGACCGGATCCGGTCAGTGAAGAACGCCACCCAGACACTTGACCGGAACCGACGGCGACCTCTCCACCAGGGGGAACGCAGTTCCACGATGCCGCCCTCGCCCCAGGGGGACAATAGAGTCGTTCGCTCCTTTTGTGCCATGATGCGATCACGCAACGGCAGCGCACCACCCCGCTGCGTCCCCCACACCACCCCGGGAGGCCCCCGTGTCCGCATGGAACATCCGCCCCTCCGAGGTCGGCACGATCCTGAGCACCGTTTCCGGACACGTCGGAGACGAAGAGGGAACCGAAGGACTCACCGGCCACCTGACCTCCCTGGAAGGACACCTGGCCGACGCCGCCTCCGGAGCCCACAGCCCACCGATCGAGATGGCACTGGGCGAGTTCGCCGAACACTTCTTCGGCGAGATCGGCGACATGATCGCCATCACCTCCAGCGCGGTCACCGGAGCCGGCGAGGCCACCACGCACTACGTCAACGGCAACCTCGACATGGCCGCCGACGCCCAGGCCAACGCCGGGAAGGTCGTCACCCCCGTGGACGGCAACGGCAACGGCGGACAACTCCCCACCGCCTTCTGACCTCCCCTCGCCCCCGCCCCTCCCCGACCCCTGTGCGGAGACCCCCTGTGAGCGACGGCCTCATCGACCCCGAAGCCATCCCCATCCCCGAGGCGAACGTCTACGAACTCCAGAGTGCCGCCGCCGGGATGAAGACCGACGGCGAGGACATCTCCCAAGCCGGAGCCGACATCTCCACCGCATGGGCCAGCCTCCAAGGGGTCTACAGCGCCCCGGAGGCCGAAACGCTTTTCGCCGCAACAGACCCGGTCCCCACCAAGGGCGAGGACACCGACCAGGCCCTGAACACCGCCGCCCGCGCGTTGGAGGACTTCGCCGAGACCGCCCAGCGCATCCGCGGCGAACTGACCGCGCTGCGGGCCGAGGCCCGCGACCTGGTCGCCGAGATCACCAGCGATGAGGACTGGAACAGCAGCGAGCACCCCTTCGACTTCGTCAGCGAGAAGGGCCAAGAGCACGACGCCCTGCTCGGCAAGGTCAACGCCCTGGTCCAGGAGTACCAGCAAGCCGAACGGGACTGCGCCAACGCCATCACCCGGACCTTCGGCGGCACCACCTTCATCGGAGGCGACCTGGCGGGCACCACCCAGCCCGGCCCCGGCGAGGTCGTCTACGGTCTCGACGAACCTTTGGAGAACGTCGCGACCCCGTGGGGGAGCCCGCAGGGCACCGACTACTACTGGACCATGGACGCCGCCCTGGCCGGGTGGGACGTGGTGCGCGGTGGGGCCGAGGACGTCGGCGGCATGGTCGGGGCGTTCGGGGCACAAGGCTGGTTCACCGACAACTGGGGGGCCAACGCCGAGGCCTACTGGGGCGACGCCCTGGTCGGCATGGGTGCCTGGGCCGGTGTCTACAACCCCGGAACCAACGACTGGGTGGGCAGCTTCGGGGAGGGCTTCGAGGTCTATACGAACGCCCGCCTGGACGCGGTGCACGGCTTCTTCCCCTGGACGGAACTGGAGGAGCGCCCCGGATACGCCTTCGGCACGCTGGGCACGAACCTGGCCGTCATCGGTGCCGGGGTGGCACTGACCGCCACCGGCGCCGGCGCCGTGGTGGGGGTCCCCCTGACGGTCAGCCGTGTGGTGCGGATCTTCGGCGGCGTCGGTTCCGGGGACGGTCCCCACCTGTCAGGTGGGGACGGCTCCGGTGCCGAGGGCGGCCAGGACCGGACCGGAACCGGTACCGGCACTGGTGTTCACGGCAACGGCTCGCACTCCTCTTCCCCTTCCGCTCCCGGGGAGGGGGCCTTCTCCGCCGACCGGGAGTGGAAGCCCTCCGATCTGGAGGACATGAACACCGCCCTGTCCGACCTGGAGGCAGCGCAGAACCCGACTCCCGCGCCGGAGCCCACACCGGCCCCACACCCCGAGAACCCGGCTCCGGAACCCCGGCCTGAGCCCGTGGTACCGGACCGTTCCCCGGACACGGCCACTACCGACGGCGCCCCGCAGCAGCCCACCGTTCAAGAACGGGGACCGGACCCGACCGCCCAGGAGGTCGATCAGGCCTTCGCGGAGATCGCGCAGAACAACGAGGACCTCGCCGACCGGATGGACCGCCAGGACGGCGGACAGATGGTCGAACTCGACCCGGACACGTCCTGGACCATCAACCCCACCCAGACCACCACGGGAGGCGGAGATGGCCCCGCAGACGGATCCCGTGTGCCTGTCACCCCTGACGGTGTCGAACTGCGGGCGGACAACGAGGCCACCAACAACACCGACAACGGCGGGTCCGCACCACAGCCCAGCCGCGACGAGAACCCCATCACCATCCACGAAACCGAGGAACAAGACCTCGGTGGGTCGTCCTCTGGAGGTCCGCCTGAACCTCCCCGCCCACCGGGCCCCGGCCCCGACAACGGCGGCCCCGAGTCGATTGACCCGGATGGAACGTCTGAGATCCAGGAGCTCTCCTCGATCACAGAGAGAAGCAGTGAGTCCGGGTTCTCCACCATGAGGGACGACAGTGGAAACCTGGATCCGAACGATCCGGAACTGAGAATCGAAGATGTCAGAAGTAGCCTGGACGAACTCGACCTGAGCGAGAGCCAGAAAGACAAGATTATAAGAAAACTTCAGGAAACCCTCACTGGAGAAGGTCGGCAGGTCACAGAGATCATCCAATCGGGCAGACTGAACGCAGCAGACGGTTTCAGTGATTTGCTGGCCAAATTCGGGTCCAGCAAGGATCACAACTTCAGGGGCGCGGCAGCTGAACTCCGGTTCGCATACGACCTGGTACTGGGAGGGCGTTCGGCAAGGGACATCGAGTTCCCCCCAAACTCGGGAGTTCCAGGAGATGATGTTGACGTCGTCATCAAGTCCGAAACCAGAGAGAACCAGTTCTCTTACCAGATCAAAGACGTGGAAAGTAAGAATGGAGTCAGGAAATTTTACAACACCGTCGTCGACCAGCTTTCAGGACCGACGGCAGATGGAACCAGGAGGGTTGGTATATTTGAGGTGAATCAGTCAATCAATGAACTTCCTGAAGCCATGGTGCGCAGATTGAGCGACAGGTCGATGAGTTCGGGAGTGGTATTTAGGCTATACTTCACGGATGGCGTGATGACAGTCCCACCTGGCACCCAGATCTACCCGGAGTAGGAAAATGACGCGGTTGCTGAGCTCCCCAGAGACCACTGCAGCATGGAACTGGGAGATCGAGACGGAAAGCGATGAAGAGAACGGCAATCTTGGGCGTGGCGCCCGTGCGGCGCTCTCCATGGCAGCAATTCTCAAAAAACACGGACTGCTGGATCTTTCTCAGATGATGGTCTCGTGGCACCGAGCAGGAGTCGGGCCCATTGGATTTCGATCTCTCATCTCGATGCACGAAGGTGCGAGCACTTCTCCGGATGATCTGGTGCAGATGATTTCAGCGAGCCAACCGGCCGGGCACACGGATGCTCGCGCCGGCCAACTCGAGCTCCTAGGCCCCGGAGTATGGATAAACGACGAAGGCCATGCCAAACGGGAGCAAAAGCTGATTGGCGCCTTCTTGTCCATGGACAAGTTCGCGGTCTGGGGCACACTTTGGGTGATGCACGACATCTGGTCCTATTATGATTTCTCCGGACAGCCGCACCCCGAGGTCTACAACAACAACGCTCCGCGCCTGGCCTCCGCCCTCAAGGAAATCGAAACCTCGCTGGACGTTGAGATCGAGGAGGGTGAACCCACCTACTTCGCAACGCCGGAAAAATATGGGATTCTGACACCCACCACTGAAGCAGAAGGCCTCGGTTTCGATGCGACAGATCGGCTCTGAATCACGTGACAGCAAAAGGTGTGCGCGACGTGAAAGCTCACCGCAACGGATCGCGTGACGTGGGTCTCACCGTGACCGATTGCCGTTGACACGAGGACGCACATGACACATGACGTGGTCGCTCTGCTGGACAGGGCACCCACCCTGCGCGGTATGACACGCGCCCTGGTCCACGCAGGACCGGAGCTACGGGTGCGCCCGGTCGCGGACGGGGCACTCGTACAGCTCCGCGACGAGGCCGGCCGGATGATCGCCGCCGTCCAGGCCGCGCAGCGGCTCTCCGGCACCACCGAGATCGACCGGCTCTTGAGGCCCGGCCTCGGCAAGTCCCTGGCCGAACGGCCCTACTGGGTGGAGGCCAGAGGCGCCCGCACCGGCGCCCAAGGGCCGGACACCCGGCCCATCGTGCGCAGGTTCGCCGATGCCCTGGTCGAGCAGTTCGGCGGTACCGTCTGGTCGCCCGACCCCACCCCGGGATGGGAAGGCCCCGCGTTGACCGGCGTCACCGACCATCCAACCGTCACCGTCACCACCCCCCAGGTGGCCGTGGCCGTCCAGGACCGGCCCGTGGTGGCCATGGACCCCTGGATGGTCGACGCCCTGCACACGCACGCCCACGCCCGGCGCGCCTTCCAGCTGGTCACCCCCTCCACCTCACGGTTGACCCACATTCTCCGGTCGGCCCTGACCGGGCCCTTCACCCGATGGGTGGTGCGCACCCCCGAGGGAGATCATCGGGACGGATTCTCCGGAGCACCGTTGACCTGGCACGAGGAGCTGGGTTTCGTGCGTACGGAGAGGTCATCGGACGATGAGCAGGCCGTGGCGCAGGAGGACCAGGCAGATGCCCGGTCCCTCCTGTTGGTGGATCTGAGCGTGATCCACCCCCCGGAACCGAACCTTCGGTTGGGCACCTGTGTGGAGACTCTGGCCTTGGGCCTGGCCGGGTCCCTTCCTGCCCTGTGGGGCACCAGCGAGCCCGCGCCCCTGGCATGGAGCCCCGACGACATCACTGGCCTGGCCCGTCGCAGAGCCCCCAAAGCGACCTGGACGGTCTTCAACGGCCCCACCGACCACGACGCCTACTCCCCGAGGTTCACCGGCACCCTGCGCGTCACCCGCGTACCCGAAGGGGTCCGCGAGGATGTCACCCTGGCCCTCGGCGGCCCCGCGGACACCACTTTCGCCCCGGACACCCTCACTCCCCTGGTCAAGGAACTCACCGGAGAAGAGGGCTTCCACCGCATCGCCGTGCACCGCACCCAGGGCAGGGCGGACCTGACCTACGCCCCGGGGGCGCCCATGCCGGTCATCCCGATCGGGCTGGGGATCGGCCCCGCCGCAACGACCGGCCTGGGCGTCGATCACGCCCTGGCGGCCCCGGTGAGGGGCGTACCCTTCGGGCCGCCGATGACCCCTTGCGTCTGGTACGCCATCGGCGACGGAACCGACACCTCCGATCTGGAACTGCACCGGAGTCTGCTCGCCCACCTGCGCCCCGGAAGCACAAGCCCCGCAGAGCGGTAGGACAGGAACGAAGGCGCGTACGGCCACTCCTCAGCAATCCACCTTCGACGCCGGTGAGATCGCCGCCTTAGTCGCCCCAGTGGCGACCTCCCCGCTGATAGGCAGCCCGCCACCGGGTCCATCACCATGGCCCCCTGGTGTCCACCACCACCTACGCCGTTCCCTCCCCCCGGGACGGCCAACGGACCGAAAGGCACACCGTGACCGGAGAGAAAGTAACGCTGAAGCGGATCACCCCCGTCTTCTTGACAGCCGTGCTGGCACTGACCGCTTGCGGTTCCGGAGAAGGCGAAGCAGCGCCGGAGGAGGCGCCACAGGCCAACGCCGAACCGGAGGAGACCACGGTCCCGGCAGAGGAACTGTCCGGATTGCTGGTGCACCACACAGGGGCAAGGGGGGCGTTCCTCACCTTCCACGACGTCGAGGACGGAACCCAAACCAGCCTGATCGATCTCACCGACCTGGCCATGGCCGAGACGGCCAGCACGGGGATCGATGCCTTCTGGCACAAGTTCGCTTTCTCTCCCGACTTCAGGTTCGCCGCCTACGAGCACGACGGCGGGCTCCGCTTGGGCGAACTCAACACCGAGACCTACTCCTATGAATGGACGGGGACCGTGGAACCGGAGGAGTCGGCCACGTTCAGCGGTGGCGCGGTCGAGTACCTCTCACCGCAGTTCTCCCCTGACGGCGGCCAGCTCTGGTTCGAGGAGCAACAGGAGCACAGTGAGGACTCACGCATCCTCTCTGTCGACGTCATGGATCCGGAAGAGGAACCGGAGCACCGGGGCGATGCTCCACGCGATACCGGGACCATCCACGGAGTCGACTCGCGGGTGATGAGCGGGCAGGGAAACTGGCGAGGTCCGGACAACGTCTACGCGATCACGGAAGACAACCAGTTGGAGGTTCTGGAGAGGGTCAAGGACGAGGAGACGGGGCTGGACTACTTCGTAGGAGACACCACCGGTGTGGTCCCCTGGAACTTCGTCGAGGGGACGCCCGGCCGGTTCTTCGGGCCGATCGACTTCGACCGCAGCACGTTCATCGAACTGCACTCGCTCTCGGTCTCCGATGACGGAACCGTCTCCGACGACGGGATCGACCTTGAAGCCACTGGCAACAGCATCAGCCGCATGTGGGCTGATAAGGAACACGACCGTTTGATCCTCTTGGCTGGAAGCTCCTACTTCGCCTATACGCCCGGCTCCGATGAGGAGCCGGTGGCGCTCTTCGACGACCTCACGTACGAGGAAAGGCCCGAAGGGGCCTATCAACCCGAGATCCTCGGCGTCTACCCGGTCAACCACGGATAGGTCAGGGGATCGGTGATCCCACGATCACGCTCAGCATGATGAAGCCGAGCACACCGCCTTTCTCAACCTTGGAGTACACCAGGGGACCTTTGATCCGATGGCCGGCCACCTCCGCCAACAGTGAAGCCCCAGGCCGGGCGGGGTGAACCCGCCGCACGGCCCGGGGCTGGGGGTGTTCAATCGCTCCTGGTGTGCTCCCCCCGTCCTGCTACCCGGCCGAAACCGGTTCCCCGCGCAGCAGCGCGGCGGTCGCCTCCGCCGCCGCCTTGGCCACGTCGGGATAGACGGACTGGTAGGTGTCCTGGGTGAAGTGCGTGGTGGCGTGACCCAGTTCGGAGGAGACCACCTTCACGTCCGTGCCCGCGGCGAGGGCGAGCGAGGCGGCCCCGTGGCGGAGCCCGTGCAAGGTGATGGACGGGAGCCCGGCGGCTTTGGCGATGCGGCAGAACCAGTCACTGACCTGACCCGGATGCCACCCCGACCCGTCCTGACGGGTGAACACCAACCCGGTGTTCACCCAGGAGGCCCCAGCTGCGAGGCGCTGTTCATTCTGGAACCTCTTCCACCCCCGCAAAATCTTGATCGTGTCGGCGTCCAGCGTGATGGTCCGTTGCCCCGCCGCGCTCTTGGGGGTGGAGGTGATCGTCTCCCACGCGAGCTGGACGACCTGGACGCGGATGTCGATCTGGCCGTCCACCAACCTGGTGTTCGCCCACGGCAACCCCACCGCCTCACCCCGGCGCAGCCCCTTGACGGCGATGAGGTGGAACAGAGGATGCAGCCACGTGTACCTCCTCGCATGGACCAGGAAGGTACGGGTCTGCTCAGGGGTCCAGACCATCACCTCCCCCGGCACCGTGCCGTCCTTCTCCCACTGGCGCACCCGGTCGGCCGTCCACACCAGGGGCCGCTTCCGGGGGCAGGACGGCAGGCGCACGTGCGAGGCGATGTTCACCGTGATCGGCAGGTCCGGGGAGCGGACCGCGTCCGACAACGCGCTGCGCAACGTGGCCCGGATCCGGTGCTTGGTCGACAACGAGATCACCCGCCTACCCCGCACCGACCCCTTCACCGCCGGATCCTCGGATTCGCGACACTCCAGGACATGCACGTTGGCCTCCTCCACCGCCGCGAACATCGCCTCCACGTGACGCACCTGCAACCGATCCACCCGGACCTTCCCCAGATGAGGGGTGAGGTACTTGCGGATGTGCCCGTCATAGGAGGCCCGGGTTCCTTCGGCGAGATCGGGCTTGCCGTCCAACCACTCTCGCAACCACACCCCCAACGTCGGCGGCTCCCGCCGGACGTCCGTCCCCGCGCCGATCCGCTTACGGACCTCCTCTACCTCCGGCAGGGGCCGGCGACCCTTGAGGGCGGTCTGGATGAGGTCAGCGATTTGCACCTCGGCCTCCGCCTCTCCGGAGGCCAATGCCATCAGCGCCTTGACCCGCTCCAACCCCTGAGCGGCCTCGGTGTGCGTGGCCAACCCGACCCGGCGCGCCTGACGGCGCCTACCGTCCGCGGTACGGGGCAACTCGTATTGGAACGCCCACGCCCCATGGGACGGACTCCATCCCCCGCCCTTGCGCTTGAGCCGGGGACACTTCACCCCCAGTGTTTTGCCGGTTTCGTCGCGGCACCCGCACCGTTTGAACGTGGACCCCTCACGTGCTGCCATCTACGGTCTTTGCTTTCTCTTCGGCGTTCACACGCGCACCGCACCCGCACCCGCCAGTCGTCGTGGTCGAGGTGGCCGGGGGTTCCAGGCCGAGGTAGGCCAGCACCCCTACGGTGGGGATCACCCAGCTGCGGCCTACCCTCCGGATCGGGACCGGGAAGGCCGCCTGTCGGAGCAACCGGTAGACGGTGGTGCGTCCCAGGCCGAGCATCCGCCCGGCCTCCACCGGGCTGAGCGCCACCGGCAGCAATCCGATCTCGGCCAACGTGACCGGAGCATCCCGCTTCACCACACCCACCTCCTCACCAACTCTGAACTGCACGAACACGGTGCGCGGCCCCGCCGACGGCGGGGCACCACGTATCCACGCTCAACCTCGTAGAGGTGGTCAAGCGGATTCAGCGAAACCACCAGCGGATCCCCTTCCCTCCCCGGACGCCGCCCACTTTGGGCGTTACGCCGTTTTTGCCGTTCGGGCCCACACACGGCTCGGTCCGCGCCGCACGCCCGCCTCTGGGAACCGGCGCCCCCCGGGACAGGCGATGGGGCCGTGTGGAGCGTTACAGCGCCCCACACGGCCCCGACCGCCCTACCCAGCGGCCGTTAGTCAGGGCGGACGTGCCCGGTGTACGTGGCCCAGGCCCGGTGGGCGGCCCTGACCCGCTCCGGGATGGCCACCGCCCGGTACCGGGCCGCCCCGGTCTGGTGTTCGACCACGTAGTGGTCTCCCTCCCATGCCGGGATTCGCTTCAGCAGGGCTCCGATGTGGGCGACCTCGGCGAAGGCGTCGGTGTCGGTGGTCGTGTGTGGGAAGTAGGTGATGTCCAGGGTGGTGTGCTGACTGACGGGCAGCTCGGGGTTGGCGTCCAGGAAGTCCGCCAGGGCTCGCAGGTCGGCGATGATGCGGGAGCGCAGGGCGGACCCGGCGGTGTCGGTGAACGGCACGGGGAGGATCCCCTTAGTCTCGGGTTCGGTGGGCTGGTCGGGGGCCGGGGTGTTCACGCGGCACGCACCTCCCGTTCGGCGTTCTGTCGTGGTGTGGGGTTGGTGAAGACCAGGGCGTCCTCGTGCTGGACCACGTGTACCGGCACCCCGCTTTTGCGGAGTCTGCGGACCTCCACCAGCTGGAAGAAGGAGGTCCTTCCAACCACCTCGCCGTCGCGGACCGCGCACAGTAGCGCGGCGCACCGGTCGATCTGCACCAGCCCCGCCTCCTGGCACGCGCGGGTGATCTGCCCGGGGAAATCGATGAGCTCCCCGTCCTTGCGGAAGGGGCGGGTGGTCACCACCACGACCCCGCCCGGGGCGAGCAGGTCCCGGCAGGCGGCCATGATCCGGGCGAACGAGCTCGCCAGCTTCTCCGGCCGCTGGTAGGCGAGGTTCACCACCCGCCGGTCACGGTTCCGGGAGTAGGTGTAGGCGGTCTTCTCCACCGCGTCCGCGCCGTCACGGCGGGAACGGACCTGACCGTGGGTCATTGACCCATAGGGCGGAGAGGTGATCGCCAATCGCACCCGCCCCGCGAGCGTGGTCTTGGCCAGGCGCGCGGCGACTTCCGCGGCGTCCCCTGTGTGCACCTCGCCCGACCCGGTCGCGCCCTGCACTGTGGCGGTCTCCAGGTTCAGCCGGGCGATGGACGCCCACTTGGGCTCCAACTCGATGCCCACCGCCCGGCGGCCTTGGTGGGCGGCTTCGACCAGGGTGGTGCCGATCCCGCACATCGGGTCCAGAACCAGATCCCCGGGTCGTGTGTAGGCGCGGATGGCGTGCGCGGCGATGTCCGGGAGCATGCGCGCGGGGTGCTCCAGGGACAAGCGCGAGTACCGGTTACCGCGCTGGCGCGCGGCCTGCTGCTGGCCGGTCTCCCACACCGACCACCCCGACACTGATACGCGCGATTCCGGGGAGGCGGTGGGTTCGGTGTTCTCGTGGCGCATCAGGCCGCCACCTCCCCGGAGCGGCCGGCGTCCGAGCGGCCCACCGACCTGCGCAGCCGGAACACCGACACGTTCAGGTGGGCGGGCGAGGTGATGGTCACCGCGGCCTCGGCCACCGAAGGGGACAGCCCCACCTCCTGCGGGTCGTCTTCCCACCAGCCCGCACCGTCGTCCTGGCCGCGGACGGGAATGGTGGTCCCGAGCCCGCCGTCGCAGATCGGCGCGGTCAGCGCGATGACGTGCTGGAGGTAAACCAAGCCAGCGCAGGCGGCGGCGCGTACCACCGCCGGGGCCGGATCGACCAGGGCCCCGGTGCGGGTGTGGTCCAGGCCGGTGATCACGGCGATGATCCCGCCGGGGCGGGTCACGGTCGCGGCGAACACCAACCGCGCCCGCACCGACGCGCCCTCGGGGCGTACCCGGTCGGACGGGGCGGGTACGTGCAGGACGGCGAGGTCTGCCCACCCCACCTCCTCCGAACCGAGGCGACCCCGTTCTCCACTGCTATCCGTGCCGGCGAGCGAGGTGGTGCGCGCGGTCTGGAGTGCCGCTGCGGCGACCGTCCGGGTGCCGGTCAGGTCCGCGACCGCCTGCCCGGAGCGGGTGTACTCGGCCACCAGCCGCTCCGCCAACCGGCCCGGAAGGAGCTGCTGTTCGGTGTCGTGGTCGTGGGTACCGCAGGCCCAGACCGCCAACGGTGGCCTGCCCGCCCGGGTGGTCTCGTGTAGGTGTGGCATCAGGTGCACCTCTTTCTGCTCGCCCTGATGACCCCCTAAGAAGACGCCCCCGCAGCCGATACGACACCGGCCCGGGAAAAGTTTCGGAGAAAGCCGAAGGCCCGGGACCCGCACCAGGCGTTACTGGTGCGGGTCCCGGGCCTTCACCCGGTCGGGTGGTGCGGGTCAGGTGTGCCGGTGGCCGATCCGGCAGGGGCAGCCCGGCTGTTGCACGAGACTGCGCAGGGCCAGCGGCATCGGTAGGGCGATGATGGCGGCGAGCCGGTCCAGGGGCAGGCCGTGGCAGCAGCGGCCGGTGGCGCGGTCGTGGGCGGTCAGGTGGTGCCCGCAGTGGCCGCACAGAGTGCCGGGTCCGCGCTCGGAGTGGTGGACCACGCCGGGCCAGTCCCCTTGCACGTAGTAGCGGTCCAGCAGTCGGACGGTGCGCGCCACGGTTCCGGCGAGGGTGACCAGGACGCACGCTCCGGCCAGCAGCAGGGCGGTTCCCCATCCGGGGCAGGGGTCCCACCCGGGGTTCATGATGAACAACGTTCTATACCTCTCAGGGGTATTTGCAAGGTGGGGGTGTGGGCTGGTCCGGGCCCGCACCCCCGAGGTGGTTGCGGTCAGTTACTGGGCTTGGCGGAGCGGTAGCGGCGGGGCCTGTCGCAGGTCTGCACCGCGCGCCCCTCCTTGGCCAGGCGGGCGAGGTTGTTCTGGATCGCGCCGATGGACCGGCCAGCCAGGAGGTGGCTGATCGCGGTGGCGGTGAACTCCTCACCCGGGTCGGCGTCAAGGATCGCCCGCACCATCAGCTTCAGTTCGCCCGGCGCGAGCCGCATGGATCCGCTCACCGGGTTGAGGTCCGACTCCGTGGTGGAACCGAGCGGCTTCGCCGCGACCGGGGTAGAGGCGACGGGACGGGGTGCGGATACCGGCACGGTCGGGATGGAAGGAGCCGGGCTGTCCGTCTCGGTGGGTGCGCTCGGGGTGTGAGTCGTATCCGCGGAATCCTCAGCGGCTTCCTGAAGCGCGGCGGAGGTCGCCTGAACTGGAGTGTCCACCTGGTCCTCCTCCGGAGAGGGCGGGGCCAGAACGGTCTCGGCGTTCTCCTCCGGCAAGGTGGGCTCGGGTGCGGTGGCGGCGTGCCAGGTGTCGGGGAGGCGCTTGCGTCCGTCGCGTCCTCCCGGGGTGCGCAGTGCCTTCTCCTCTTTCTCCAGCGTGTTGAGGTGCTTGGCCAGGGTGGAGGTGCCCAGCCCGGTCTCCTCCGCCAGCGCGGCGACCGTGACGGGGTCGGGGGCGTGGGTGAGAGTGGCCAGGATCAGGGCTCGGGTGTGCTCGGCAGACCGGCGCGGAGCAGCGGTGGTGGTCATGGTGAACGTGTTCCTTTCTGCGGATTCGGATTGGTGCCCCGGGGCCGCCCCGCCTCTCACGGGGCGGCCCCGGGGGGCGTCAGGTGCGGACGCTCTGGTAGCGGCGGATGCGCACCTGGAGGTGGCGGATGAACAGGGGCATGCCGATGGAGGTGACCTTCTCGGCCCAGGAACCCAGGTACCGGCTCTGGTGGTGCAGGTCCGCGATCATCGCCAGATGCGGCGGGCGGCGCAGTTCACTGCTCAGCTTGAGCGTGAACCCAGGGTCGGCGCGCAGAACGAGGTGATCGGTGATGCGCCGACGGAAGTCCGTCTCGATGAACCCCGTGTCCAGGGGGAACTGGTCCAGGTCCCAGCCCTGGCGGTGCAGGTTCGCCCGCAGGCCCTGGTGCAGGGGCGGGACCGAGCGCGCCCGGTCGATCCAGTGGGCGATCTCGTCGCGGGCCTGGTCGGTGGCCGCTTCGGCGACCCACTTGCGGTCTCCACCCCAGTGCCCCAGGTCCCAGGTGAGGTCGCCGTGACCGTAGGTGATGACCGGGTTCTGGTCCCAGTCGAGGTCGCGGGCACAGGCAACCTTGTAGCGGGCCTGGTCCAGGTCGGCGACGATCAGCCCTCCCGGCCCCTGGGCGGCCAGATCGTCGAGCAGGTCCACCGTGATCTCCGCGCCGGAGAACCGGGTGTGCGGTGCGGTCATGGAGGTGCGTCCTTTCACGCATGCCGAGCCGAGACTCGGCGTTACAGGTGTGGTCGGCTATGGGGGCCGCCCCGCCCCGTGTGCGGAGCGGCCCCCGGGTATCAGGCGCGGCGGGAGCGGCGCAGGTGGGCCTGGATGGCCTCACTCACCCGGTGAGCGTGGAGCGCGGCGGTGACCTGGTTGCCCATCCGGGCGAGCCACCCGGTCACGTGCCGGCCCTGGTCACTGATCGTGATCAGGGAGAACGCGCCGGTCGTCTCGTCCACCGGGCTGGTGACCGTGACCGTGATGTGCGGGGCGCGCCGGTAGGCGTACCGGTCCGTGACCGTCCTGCGCGTGGCGGTCGGGCCGCCGGGGCGCAGCCGCTTGTCCCGGTAGCGCGGTACGGCGGTCAGGTCGAGGTCGTAGCGGCGCATGTGCTGGCGCATGCGGGTGACGACATAGCCGGTCGCGGCGATGTTCTCGACCTGGTCGTCCATGCAGTCCCAGGCAGTGCAGTCCACCGCCGCGACCAGCTCCTCCCAGAACCGGTGTCCGTGGTCCCGGCGGAACGCGCGCAGGTCATGGCGCAGGTCGTGGTGGCCGTACACGATGAAGTGGGTGCGATTCTGGTCGGGGGCGATGGCCTGGGCGTGGGTGACCCGGTAGTCCTGCCGGAACAGGTCGGCGATGATCACCCCGCCGGGGCCAATCCTGTCCAGGGCGCGCAGCATGCCCGAGGTGATGCAGGCGTGGGTGAACCAGTCAGAGATCGTCACGTCAAGTCCCTCGTCGTACACGGAATGTGCCTTTCTGTGGGCGCGCCGAACACCGTGCCCGGCGCGGTTGTGGGTCGAGTCGGGGGTGGGGCCGCCCTGCCCCTGGCAGGGGCGGCCCCGGTGGGTGGGTCAGTCGCGCAGGTCCAGGTGCAGGCGGGCCCGCTCTCCGGCCAGGTCGGCGAACCGGGGTACGCCGCTGGTGCGGGTGATGCGCTCGCACCAGCCGGTCACGTGGTGGCCGCCGCAGTACAGGTCCAGGGCCGCCATCAGGCTGTGCGGCTGGCGTTGGACGGTGCACAGGGTGACGGCGATCCGGCGGTCCTGGCGCCAGGTGAAGGTGTCGTCGATGCGTGCCCCGCCGTCCTCGGTGGTGCTGAACTGGGGCCGTGCGTTGAGGTGCAGGCCGTGTCGGTGCAGGTCCTCGCGCACCCGCCACACCAGGGGGCTCGCCTCCCGGGTCCGGACGGCCCACCCCCGCAGACCGGCCCGAATGGTGCGGGTGAGGCAGGCGGCGGCCTCGCCGTGGTTCCGGTGGCGCAGGGCCAGGTCCAGGCACAGGTCGTGGTACCCGTAGACAACGAGCCGGCGCCGGTTCCAGTCCAGGTGCTCGGCGCGGGCGACGGTGTACCCGCTGCTGTCGGCGTCGGGGATGATCAGGGCGCCGGGGCCGGTTCCGGCCAGGGCGAGCAGGTCCTCAGGTGTGACCTCGGCGGTCAGCAGGCGGGCAAGGTTCAGGTCGATCACGAGAATGCGGTCCTTTTCGGGCATGCCGAACACAGGCTCGGCAGTGGTTCGGGAAGGAGGGGGCCGCCCCCGCCCCTCGCAAGGGGCAGCCCCGCAGGCGCGGCGGGTGGCTACAGGTCCAGGTCCAGGGCGCCGTCGACCGCGGCGGCGATCAACCGGTGCACCTTGTGAGGCCGCAAGGCGCCTGCGGTCTCCACCGCCATCTCGGTGACCGGCCGCAAGCCCTCACGCGGGGCCCGGAGGGTGATCACGGTCGGCTCCAGGTAGGCGAAGGAGACCGTGACGCAGGCGATCAGGCCCGTGCGGGTGCGCCGGTAGTAGTCCGTCATCCGGGGCAGGCCGGTGACGGGCACCTGAAGCAGGGGCGGGCCGTCCAGGTAGGTCCGCGGTCCGATCACCGCCTCGCGCAGCCCCTGCACCTGGAGGTTCATCGTGCGGATGCCGGGCCACTCGGTCCTGTAGTCGTTGGCGATGTCGGTCAGGTCCCGGGCGAGCCGCTCGTCGGTCACCGGGATCCCTTCCTCGTCCAAGGTCTCGGCCAGGTCCTCCAGGCCCCGGCGGCCCGCGATGATCATCCGGGAGGTGGTCGCGACCTGGTCCCGGCCGATCGTGGCGACCCAGTTGGACGCCTCGTCCCAGACCAGGCAGCTGCCGGTCGCGCTGTCGCGCAGCTTCTCGACGTCGGTCGGGGTGACGGTGATCGCCGTCGTGTAGGGCATACTCGTGCTCACAGCACACTCCACTTCGTTGGTTGTGTGGGAACCGCGCCCGCCATCGGGACTCCATGCCTTCGCGGGCGCGGTCGTTCTGGGTGGGGCCGGTCGGAAGATTGCCGTCTTCCGGCCGGCCGCATCAGGTCCTGGTCGGAACCGTCACCTGTAGGAAGGCGACCGCCTCGGCGGGCTTGCGGCTGCTCAGGTGGTCACGGGGCTGGTAGCCGAACACCGGGCACAAGGTCGAGCCGTCGTGGTGGCTGTGCTCGGGCCGGGCGAACCCCGGGGGCATGTCGGTGGGCGGCAGGTTGCGGACCTCCTCCTGGCACTCGGGGCAGATCAGGGTCACCCCGCACTGGGTCGGCCGGTTTTTCTCAGACATCACGGTCCCTTCGTTTCGATACGCGCAAAGAATGCACGAACGCGCCCGTTGAATTCGGCGGTCACTTCTCTTTGGCGGTCCGAGGTTCGCTTGGGTTTCGCGGGTTTGTCAACTCGCCCAGCGAACCTTTTTTCGCGCCCCCGGGAAACGGTTCCATTCTCCGGGGTGGACCCTAGGTGACCTTGGGTGACGCGGGTTTGTCAACTCGCGTCGCGGAAAAATTCTCCGCCCGCCCCGGAAGCCGTGCGCCGGCCCCGGTGGCACGCCAATAGCACCTTGGGTGAGGCGGGGGTGTCAACCCGTGGCGCGAGATTTCTCGTGAGAATTTTTCCGGGCGCGCCACGGGAAGAGGAACCGCGCACGCGCGCGATAGGGAACTGGCATGCACACATCCAGGTTGGCTGATCATGCTTTTCATGAAAATCGCAAATCTAGGCGATCATAACACCCATGGTTTGGGCACCCCATGAAGGTGAAAAATGAAAAGGCAACGGAGATTGTGGTAAGACCGGGGAGGAGAGAGGGGGAAGGGAGACTGAACCGAGGATGAGTCGAGCGGGGGCCGTCCGACCGCCGAAGGCGGAGGGCGGCCCCCGCCCCTACGTGAGGATGACTACCCACTGGGTATAAGTCTGGATTTCTATTGGCCCACCCAAGAGGGCTTTGACCTGCACTGATAACGCCGCCGGGGTGGGCCGATCAAGGCGGCCCATCGATCGGCGAAGTCACAGGGCCAAGGATCGGCCCTTCAATCGGCGGAGTCATCGGCGGCGTTATCGGACCTCGTGCGGCCCACGGAGCTTGAAGGCGGGTACCCGCCCGACGAAGAGTACAGATCGCTCGGCTCGGGCTCGGGAGTTCTATCGGACGAGGTCCTCAAAGAGGCTTCGAGTTTCCGGGGCAGGCTTGGAACCGCACTGCTTGAGTTGTCCCTCCAAAGCCCGGAAGCACCGATACACCGCATCCTTCCTTCCCAGGGAAGCATAGTTCTTCATTTTCTCCCGATGGAGCACTTCATTCAAGCGATCCATCTGCAATGCGCAGTCGATGAGGTGTACGCGCTCTTCTTCGGATTCGACATAGTCGAGCAACCTCACATACACATCGGCAATGATTTCCTGAAACTCGTACCGGCGTTCGGAGAACCACTCGTCATGAATTTCAGAAAGGAGGTCTGTTCGATAGAGGTCCACCAACTTCCGCAACCGACATTCCCCATCTGAATCATCCGAACTTTTCACCTCGACGTAGAGGCTGAGAAACTCGTGGACGTCGATGTCGAAGTACTCCATCTGAAGCCGGAGCCTTCCCTTCTCGTTCTCGACGACCGGTGTCTCCGGGTCCAGCTCCAGTGCGTCGCGGACGGCCTTGCGCAGAGCCGAGACCGCGTTGGACCGGAACCGGCGGGCCTGCGCCTCGGGCATCTCGGGTGCCAGGACCTGTGTCAGCTCCTGGTTGGAGATCCCCGCTGCCGGGGCGAGGGCCAGGACGGCGAGCAGGGTGTAGGTGCTGCTACGCGTCCCCTGGAGGACATCGCGGCCGTTCACCTCGCAGACCACCTCGGGGGCGAACAGCCGTACCCGTACCCTGTCCTGCGAGTCGGCCTCGCGCTGTTCCTTCCCAGCGTCTGCGGGAACGCCGGGCTGCTCCTTCCCGATCCGGTTCGGCCCGCCCGCAGCCGGGTCGGGAGCGGGCTCCGGGTCGGGCAGGGGCCGTTCGTCGTCGGTCTCTCCAGTGTGCGGTGAACTCAGGTGTCGCAGAGCGCCATCGCGCTTCGTCTCCGCATCACGGTCACGAACCCGCACCTGGTGGGCGTCTTCGCAGTCCAGCACGGCTCCCGCGTAGTCGGTGTCACCGAGTACGCAGGCCACCGCCCCGGCAGCAGCGGCCAGTTCCGCGGGTAGCCCCTGGGCAGCGGCGAGTTCGTCTGCTTCCAGCACCACCAGGACGGACTGGGCGGGGACCACGGGGTTGCCGGAATCATCATCGCCCTCGTCCAGGAGGCGGGCGCGGGACAACAGCTCCGTCTCCACCACGACCTGCGCGTGGCGCAGGTCAGGGACGATCTGCACCCCCTCCAGCGGTGCGCTGTGCGCCGTGAGGACTGCGGCGACCGCCCTGGTGGCCACCACAGTGCCTGGGGCGTGGGCGGTGACCGTGGCCGCGAGCACTCGTTCCGCGTGGGCTCCGGTGAACGCGAGACCTCCCGTGCTGTCCACCCGGACTGTGTCGGAGACGAGCACGTGTCCGTCTTCTTGGACGACAGCGCAGGCGGGCCCCGGCGCGTCCTGGTGCACCGGCCCGCTCTGCCCCGGCATGGTATCGCCGGTGGCGGAGTCCGCTACCGAAGCTCCGGGGCCTGTTGGCGGCCTGACGTTCATACCCGGCTTCCCTGGTGCGGTCGCCGTCCTCCTCCGTCCGACCGCATAACCGGCCCCCAGGCCGGCCGCACCGGACACCGCACCGACCAGGAGTGCTTCATTCCCTGCGTATCGGTGGCCCATAGCGGTCATGTCCGCCTCCGTCCGTTCCGATGCGGGGGACACTTCGGGAGGAGCCTCAGAAGCGGATTCCACGGGCGGCGCGGAGTCGGGGTCCGGGCGCTGGACGGTGTAGGAGATCTCGACCCGCCGGTACTCGCCGTACGAGGCTCTGGGGTCTGACGGGGCCTGGGCGGCTCCACTGCCCCGGACCTCGATCTGGACCTCGGCGTCCAAGTGGTCGGCCAAGTAGTCCGCGACGGCTTGGGCGCGCCTTTCGGACAGTTCCTGGTTATAGCGGGGGTCGCCGACCGGGTCGGTGTGCCCGGTCACCACCAGCGGCTCTTCAGGGTGTCCGAAGTCGGCGATCATGCCGATGGTCGGTTCCAGGGACTCGGCCATGGCCGGGGCAAGGTCAGCCGAGTCGAATCCGAACCCGGTCAGGGTGCGGGTGCGGTCGATCACCCTCCGGTTCTGCTCCTGCTCCTCACCTGCATCCCGGGGGTTCTGAACGGAAGCGGCTGCGGGTGTGACCGACGCTTCGGCCACGGTGTCCGCGTGTGCGGCCAGAGCCGTGGTGTGGGTGGTGGTCGCGGTGGCGCCTCCGGCCACCAGCACCCACACCAGTCGCACCAGCCCCACCCGCGGCACCAAACCCCGCGCCACGGCGACGATGTCCAAGGCGACGATCGCCAGGTGGACCGCCCAGGCTCCCCAAAGGCCGACCATCGAGGCGGCGATCACAGCCTCGTCGGGAACGGTTCCCCCGCGCAGGTACTGGAGGAGCCAGACCCAGGTGGTGTCCTCTCCCAGCGGCCACTCCATCCGGGTCGCAAGGAAGGGCGGGCCCACCAGCATGACCACCGTGAAAAGTGCTTCACCCGCCACGGACCACGGGCTTCGCGCCATACCTCTTCCCTTCGATTCTCTTCCAGACCTGGTGCGGGGCAGTGTGTGTCCTTCGGTCCTACTGCGGCGGCAGTGCGGTCGCGGTCGCCTCCGCCTCGATCTCGCGGACGCCGATCGGCAACAGGGCGGGGGCGTAGGTGGTGCGAACCCGGACTGCGACCTGGTCACCGTCGATCTCCGCCTGCACCGCGGCGTCCGGGGAACGGAGGTGGTCGATGGCGGCCCGGCGGGCATCGTGCGGGGCCAGCACCGGGATTCCTGTGCGGAGGGTCTCGGCCTCGTCGACCTGTTGGGCGCCCGCCCGGGCGGCCTCGTGCGCGGCCGTCAACAGTTCGGTCTTGGTGAGGAGCATCTGCCCGGCCTCCCACACCAGCGCGAACACGACCATCACGACCGGCACGAGCATGAGGAGGAACGTCGACGCGTTCCCCTCGTCCCCCGACCGGTGCAGGTGGTGCCCTGTGGTCCGAGTCGCCCGTTTCATGGCGTCCTTCCTCGGTAGGGGTCGATCGGGGACTCGGCGGAGGAGTGCAGCGTGCGCTGACCGCCGAATCCGCCCAGGTCCACGGCGCTGACCGTGCAGGCCACGTCCACCCGCACCGTCCCTCCCGGCCCGAACCGGGAGACGTCCACGGAGGTGGTGAAGGGGTCGCAGACCACGCCCCGGCCGGCCAGCTCCCTCACAGCCGTGTCGCGGGCCTGGGCACGGGCAGAGGCCGTATCGCGTTGCAGGGAGGCGGACCGGGCCGCAGCCGCGGCCGCGTCCTGGGTGACCAGGGCTGCCGAGACCTGCCGCCCCGCCACGACCATCAGCATCAGGGCCAGCAGGACCGCCGGGACGAGGAGCGTCAGTTCCACCGAGGCACTTCCGTCATCACGGCCGCACCACCGCACGTGCCTGCCCTTCACGCTCCTGTTCATGGTGCGAGGCGTTCGACGGGCCCGGACATCTCCGCCGACACCGGCAACCCGGTCCCCGGCACCAGGCTGACCGTCCGGGCCGCCACCCGTACGCGCGCCAGATCCGCAGTCCGGTCGACCTCGACCTCCATCCGGTGGAGCATGCCGCCGCCCAACTGCTCCCGCGCCTGCTCGGCCCGGCCATGGGCCGACGCCGCGGAGCCGTCGAAAGCACGGGCCGCCACCAAGGTCTGGGAGGCGATCGCCTGGGTCCGGTGCTGGGCATGTGCCCACACCCCCACCTGGGCCACCGCGAGCACCATCACGAACACGATCGGCAGGACGACGAGCGGCTCCGCACTGCCCCGGTCATCGGCGCTCCCCCGGCTTCGGCCGCTACGGCACCGGAACCGTGCGCTCATCGGTTCACGCCCAGGTCAATGGACTCGGCCGCCGTGGTGAACTCTCCGACGAGGATGCCTCCCACGGTGGTGGCGATGGCGATGGACACCACGATGACGAGGATCCACTCGGTCGTCGCCGCCCCCTTGTCGGAGGTGGCGTCGCGTGGCGGTGTCAGCCATGAGCGTGCACGGCTTCGGGCACGTTGAAGAACATCCTTCACTGGAGCCTCTCCCTGTCTAGAAACCGGCCGTCACGTGTGTGAGGGCGGCGTAGCTGATCAGCACCAGGAACCCGGCGACCAGGCCCATGGTGGGCAGGGTCATGCGTTCGGTGGCCGCGTTCGCGGCAGCCTCGGCCTCCGCCAGGCGGCGAGCGCGCAGCGATGATGCCTTCGCCGTCAAGGACGTGCGGGTATGCGCCCCGCAGGTGCCGCCCAGTTGCAAGGAGGCGGCCAGCTCCGCGAGTTCGCGCACCCCGGTTTCACGGGCCAGGGTTTCCAGCCCTTCCCACACGGGCCGGTGGCGCAGGGTCGCCGCGTGCACGGCCCGGCGGATCCGCTCAGTGGTGCGCCCGCTCCCGTGCTGGAGGGCGGTGGTGACCGAGCCGGTGGTCCCGGCACCCGCCGCCAGGCCCATCACGACCAGGTCGGCCAGTACTGACGCGGCCGCGCGGAGTTCGTTCCGGTGCTCGGCGGCGGCACTGTGCGCCGCCAGGTCCGGGGCAAGGAATCCCGCCACCGCGACCAGCACGGCGAGCAGCCACACCATCGCGGGGTAGGGAGAGACCACGGAGCCCGCAGCGGCCAGCACCGTTGCCGACACGACGCCGATCCCGGCAGCGGCGGCCTTCTCCGCCTGGTAGGCCTCCACAGAAGTCCCCGCCGCCGCGAGGGTTCGTGCCATGGCTGGCCCCGGGATACCGGTGCGGTCCAGGAGGCATCCCGCGCGGTGCCCCAGCCGCCGGGCCCATCCCTTCTCCGAGCGGGAGCGCGACTCGGGTACGGGGCGGGGTGTGAGGCGCTCGGTGAGGGTCGGGCGGCGCACCGCGTACGCGGCGGCGCAGACCCCTGCACCGACCATCGCACCGGCAGCGGACATCACGAACGCGCTCACCCGGCACCACCGGCCCCGGCCGTCTCCACCGCTGACAAGGTGAAGGGGCGCACCTGCTCAGGCGGTGAGGCCAGGCGCGCGAGCCAGAAGAACGAGGCCGCCCACAGCCCCCCGGTCAGCGCGAGCACGAGCTGGCCGGAGACCGTTCCCAGGGGAGCCAGGAACGCCGGATTGAACACCGCCATGCCCAGGATCATGAACGTGGTGGCGGCGGCGATGATCCGTACCGAAGAGCGCACCCGCGCGCGGGACGCCGATACCCGTGCGACCGTGGTCGCCCTCTCACGTGCGGCCTCCGCCAACCGTGACAGCACCCCTCCGAGGTCGCCGCTCTGTCGGGAGGCGCCCATCGTCAGGGCGACCGCGATCAGGTCGCCCAGATCGGAGTCGACCTCGCGGGCGAACACCGCTGCCGCCCGCTCCATCGGCAGTCCGGCACGCAGCCGGGCGTCCAACGCCCGAACCTGGTCGCGGACCGGGTCCGGGGCGACGGGCACCGTGGCGGTGACGGCCTGGTGCAGTCCCGAAGCCCCGGTGATCATGTCGCGCAGCTGCTCGGCCCAGGAGGCCAGGGCCTCGGCGAGGTCGGCTTCGGCACGGGTCGTGGTGTCGGGGCCGAGCAGGACGGGCATCCACCACCCCGCGGCGGCGGCGAGCACGGCCCCGACCGGCCACCCCGTCACCAGACCGGCCACGGCTCCCGCGCCTACGGCGCAGGCCGCGCGGATCCAGGTACCGCGTTGACGCGGGAGCCCCAGCCACCGTCCCGGGCCGGTGGAGGGGACACGCCAGGGGATGAGGGTCATCGTGTAGGCGGCGCAGGCGATGCCCGCCCCGACCAACCCTCCCCCGAGGGCGGGTGCGCCCACGGCCCAGTCCCACCACGGCGTCATCACGCCCACCCCCGCATGGGGTATCCGGCCCTCACGAGGCTTCGGCCGGTCAGGCCGCTCGGAGGGCACACGATCTGCCCGGCGGGATCGTCGGCTTCCCGGGTGTACAGCTCGTCCGAGACGACCTGTTCGCCTTCGGAGCCCACGACCTGGCGGACGCTGGTGACCACCCGAGTCCCGTCCGGGGCCATGTCGATGTGGACGACCAGGTGCACCGCCGTGCCCGCCAGCGACGCCGTCGCCGAGGGGGTCATCCGTTCCGGGGCCTGGGCGCAGTACGCGGCCAGCTTGGCGAACACCTGCTGTGAGCTGGACGCGTGGATGGTGGACATCGACCCGTCCGTGCCCATGCTCATCGCGTTGAGCAGCGCGATGGTCTCCGGTCCCCGGGTCTCCCCGACGATCACCCGGTCCGGGCACATCCGCAGCGCGGCCCGCACCAGCTCGGCCAGGGTGACTTCGCCGAGGCCTTCGATGTTGGCGGGCCGCCCCTGTAGTGCCACGACGTTGGCGTCCGTCAGGTGGCGGTGCAGTCCGAGTTCGAGCGAGTCCTCCACGGTGATGATCCGCTCGCCCTCGATCGTGCCCGCCAGTGCACGCAGCAGGGTGGTCTTGCCAGCGTTCGTGGCTCCGCTGATGAGGAGGTTCATCCGGGCCTTGACAGCCGAGACCAGCAGGTCGCGGGCGGTCTGGTCGATCATCCCGGTCCGGGCGAGATCTCCCAGCCTCGGGTACCGGTCGGGGTGGCGGCGGATCGTCACGGTCGGACGGGCCGCGATCCCGGGCATCACCGCCGACAGACGGGAACCGTCCTTCAATTCCATGGACAGGATCGGTGCCGCCGTGTCGAAGCGCCGTTCCCCGCCGGGGGCACGGGCAGCGATCCGCTGTACCAGGGAGACGAGTGCGGAGTCGGTGTCCACGACGGCCGGGCGGCGTTCGCGGCGTCCCCCGCCGTGGTCCACGGTCACCGGGTCGTTTCCGGTGATGTGGATGTTCTGCACCTCCGGCTCGGCGAGCAGCTCTTCCAGCGGCCCCAGGCCCAGGACGTGGTCCAGGACCAGGCGGCGCAGCCGAGCCTCGTCCACGGCAGTGAGCGCCGCCTCTCCCCGTATCAGAGCGGTGCGGGCGCGCTCCTCCAGGAGCGCGTCGACGAGTCGGCCCACGGACTCGGAGTCCGCAGCCCTGCCGTGGTCGGTGATGAGCTGCTCGGTGATGCGGCCGGCCAGCGCCACCGCCGTGGTTCGAAGGGCGGCCTCGTCCGGGCCGTCCCGGAGGGTCGGTGCCAGTCGTGGAACATCGTTCGTCGCCGTCATGCCGCACTCACCGCCGTCGTGTTCTGCCCCTGGCCGTCCAGGCCGAGGCCGGAGAAGTCATCGCACAGTTCCGCCAGGGACTTGGCGGCCCTGACCAACGGCATCCACTCCATGCCGTCGGGGTCGCGACGCTGGGACCGCCACGCGGCCCAGCGGTCCCGCAACCGTGTGGGCGGCCGGTGCTCGCCGCGTACCAGTGCCGCTCCGGTGGGGTCGTGCGGGATACGCGCCCACACCGGCAGCCCGAACACCTGGGACACCTCCTGGTCGGGGTGCGGGCAGGTGCCGGTCACGGCCAGTCCGACCCGCATCCCGACCTCCTTCAGCGAGGCCAGGACCGGAGCGCACACCCGCAACCGGTTCGCGTGCCCTACGTCGCCCGGATCGGTGAGGACCACGACGACGTCCGCGCAGCGGACCAGGGACGCCCCCGCGGACCCCGGTACCGCCCGCCCAACATCGAGCACGGTCACCCGCCCCGCCCGCAGCAGGGCGGGGTTGTGGGCGAGCATGGCCACAGCGCGGCCCGCCTCCAGCGGGTCGGCCGGCGCGGCCACCACCCGCAGACCGCCGGGCAGCTCCACCGCGTGGTCCAGCACCGGCGAACCCGCCTGGGACGCGTTGACCACTCCGACCTCCGCCCAGGCATCGGCGGGCACCGGCACCGGTGTGCGGGAGGCGGCGGCCAAAGGCACCAGCCCCTTCTGTTCCCGGCCGAGATCGATGCCGTGCCAGGAGGCCACGTCACCGCCGGAGGCGTCGGCCTCCACCAGCACCGGCACAGTCAACGGGGTGGAGGGCCAGCAGGCGGCGATCGCCGTGGCCAGACTCGTCACGCCCGGTGCCCCGCTGAGTGAACACACCGCCACGATCATTCGCTCTCCTCCCCCACCACATCCGTTCGGGCTTCCTCGCGCGGGTCGATCACCGCGACCTGTACGTCTCCCCCGGCCGCCGCCTGGGAGAAACGTGCGGCCCGGTCCCGGGGCAGGACCACCTCCACCACCTGCCGGCCGCCGCCGAACGCGTCCTCGCTGTTGGAGACCACGCGGTGCACCAGGCCCGTCACGACTCCGGGAGCGCCATCCGGGCCGTCCGGCTCGGATTCCTCGCCCTCGACCGCTTCGTCCGGTACCGCGCGGGTGGCGATCAGGTCGACCCTCGCCCCCGGCTCCATGTCCTGGGGAATCGTGGCCACGGGTACCGCGACCAGTGCGGTGCCCGGCTCGGGCCACAGCCCGGAATCGGTGACCGAGCCCGCAACCAGAGGGGACCCGGCGGGCATCGGCCTGCTCAACGCCATCCCCTCCACGGACTCCGGCGCCAGCAGTCGGAGCCCTTCGACCCCTCCCGCTTCGACCGAGGACACGTCCTGGGCGGTGAGCACGTGACCGGCCGGAAGGTCGGCCGCGAGCACCGCGACCGTGCGCGTGTCGTCCGAGGCGAGTCCCGCCCAGGCTCCGGCGAAACCGCCCGAAGCGATCAGGGCCCCGGCGAGCAGACCCCACTTCCACCGGCGGCGCGAGGTCGCGGCCAGCCGGACCGACTCCCACTCCCCTTCCGCCCCGGCCGGACTTTCCCTGGTTTTCCGGTTGTCATGCTTGGGATTCGCGAGCGCGACCATCCCTCCCCCTTCTTCGTCAACGCCTGTTCACCGCTCTCAGCGGCTGTCGGTGACCACCGAGTGGATCTCGCTCACCGGCACGGCGACCGTCGCCGCCGTCGTCAGCGCCTCCAGGTCTCCACTCCTGCCGTCACTGGCCGACCACGACACCTTCCACTCCCATACCGCAGTCAGGTCCACCGTCGCCCCGGCACCGCCCGGGGGCAGTGCCGTGTAGGTGTGCCCGCAGTCCGGGGAGCCCTCCTCCCGGTAGACGGCCTCGGAGAACACGGTGCCGGGCCCGGTGCACACCACCTCGTGTCCGTCCCCGGTGTCCCACACCACCCGCTCCGGGGTCGCAACCACCGTCACCGACCCCGCACTCACCGAAGCCGTCGCCGACACCGGCGCCCAGTCCGCCTCGGCCACCCACATCCACTGGGGGATGTTCACGAACCGGAGCTTTTCCGGTGTCGGCGCGACGCCGATATCGGGCTCGGGCAGGCGCATCACCGCCCGCGCCTGCTCGGCCAGCACCGCGGGGTCGAACACCGGCACCCGCACGGTGCTGCCGGTGCCCTCGCACTGGGCCATGCCCGGCGGCGCCTCCAGCGGGCCCTCCACTCCGGACTGCCCGAACTCCGTATTCGGCATCACACAGGCAGGACGCCCTCCGCCACGCGCATCGGGGCTCCCTCCAGAACCCCCTGCGGCAGGACCTCCGCCACCGTTCCCCGAAGCACCGGAGGTCCCGGCTCCGACCCGGCACTCACCGCTGGAGCAGTCGGCCGAGGCGAGGAAGTCCTCGGTCGCCGCTGCCGCAGGAGCCGTGTGCAGTACGAGGCATATCACCACCGTCCCCGGGACGAATGTCTTCTTCAGGGAAGGGGATATGCGCCTCAGCATGAGCCGTAGCCATCGAGCCAGAGGTCGGCGACCAGCCATCCGCCCTCGCCGGAAACGACCGTGGCCTCCGCCGAGCGCTTCCTCTCCCCTGTATCGGCGGCCTCGTCCCCCTCGGTGAGGAGCCACTCCGAGCTGTCGACACAGTCCTCGATATGCACGCTGGTGGGAGCGGCTTCAGGTTCGGTGCCGACTACTTCTGGGGAGAGCACGGGCTCTCCCGTCGCCGCCACACCGCGCAGCATCGCTGTGGTGAATTCGAGGGCCTGCCCCGAGGCGTACTCCTCCAGGGCCGGGTGGCCGACCGCTCCCTCATGGGAGCCTTCGACCACCACGTCCCACATACCGCGATAAGCATCCAGTGCCAGTTCCTCCGCTGTCGGGCCGGCGGGGACCGCGAGAGCGGGAGGCGTGCGCGCCGGCTCATCGACGGGATCGCCCTCCTGTGTCGCGCACCCCGTCAGCATGACCACCGCCACCGCCGCCCAACCCGTAGCAGGCACACGCATGCCCCACCGCCGATTTCTCACCGGGCACGGCCCTGACGCCGCGCTTTCGATGAGTGACAGTAACCACACGCAGAGTCACTCCACAACCGCTTCTTGAACACTCACGGTGACCAAAACTGTGAAGAGAACCACGAGGATTTGATGTCGCACGCCCTACCTGCACAAACACCGAACGCGAGCAAACGGAAGGGGCCGCCTCCACAGGGAGGCGGCCCCAAATCACGCCTGAGATCAGACCGCGGGCACCCGCAATGCGTCCCACCGGCGGATCAGTCCGGCCAACTCAGCCCACTCACCAGGAGTGTCCCTGTCGGCTCCTCGGGCGAGGACGTTCGGCACAGGTCCTCCTCGACAGGAAGCGGGCGTTTCCATGCGCAGCCGCTCGGCCCGCTGGCGCTGCTCGTGCGCGACCAGGTACGGACGCACCGCCCGTATCCCGTCCTCGTCCACACACCAGCCCGGGCGCGGCAACCGCACCGGGGCGCCCCGCACGCCCCTCTCGTCACCCTCGGTGAAGAGGATGAGCGACCGGTCCGCGTGGGAGCGCCGAGCCTCGTCGTAGCGCCGCACCCACTCCGGCTCACGATCCGAACGCATGGCTGTGGAACTCGCGGGCTCCGGGGACGAGGCCGACGTCGGCCCTTCCGGGGTCGCCGGATCTCGGGCAGGCGCGGAGCCCGCTCCGACGATCGCGGCGAGCACCGCGCCTGCGGCGCACCGCAGGCTGTCGGCCCACCTTCGTCGGCGCCTGCGGTGCCGACCCGTACCATGACCCATGGATCTTCCTCCTGGTGCTCTCAGGTGGGGGATCACGCCTCGGTCGGTGCGCCATCACCGTCCGGGGCGCCTTCTCTTCTGTGCTCTTCTCAGTACTCGTTTCCGTGTTCCGGGCGGGGCGGGTGTCAATGGCCCCGAAGGTCGTTCGCCCCTCGAAGCTGCGCTTCCTCTCCCCACCGGACACGGTGAGTCCGGCCCTGCTATGCGGAAGCGGTCCGGGGCCGGGCGGGATGTTTTTCTCTCAAGGCACACTCGGGCATGACAAAATCCCCCATTTCAGACATAAGAAATAAGCCGTTTCCATAAGAACGGCCGCGTTCACCCGGGCTGAACAGCGACGATGTTTCCCCATACTCGCGAGAAGTTTCAACCGGAATGGTTCGGAAAAGTCATCACGCTTGAAAAAGAGGGGGCATCACGCGACGGCGCCCCAGGGGGCCGCCAGTCGGCCCCGTGGACGCGGACGGCCCTGGATCGGCCGTCCGCGCCTCCAGGGCGCTGTGGGCCCGTCAGCCCGGCCTGACGGCCGCCACGAAAACGCTGCTGTAGTAGGCGCCGTTCACCGGTTCGACGCGGATCAGCTGGCCGGTCCTGGGCGAGTTGACCATCTGCCCGTCGCCGACGTACATGGTGACGTGCGAGGGCGAGCCGCCGGGCGCTCCGGTGTCGTAGAACAACAGGTCCCCCGGCTGGAGCTCACCTAACCCGATACGGGTTCCGGCATTGACCTGGTCGGTGGTCACCCGCGGAATGCCCACTCCTGCCGTCTCCCACGCCCGCATGACCAGCCCCGAGCAGTCGAACGCGCCCGGCCCCGTCCCACCCCACAGGTACGGCTTGCCGACCTGGGCCAGGGCCCACTGTGCCGCCGCCCGCCCCTGCACGCTCCCGGCCCCCGAACCCACCGCAGGAACCGGGGCCGCCCGGACGGCGACTTCGGCGTAGGAGTCGATGAACCCGCGCACCTCCTCCACGTAGGAGGCCGACCTGTTGTAGCGCAGCAGCGCCGATTCGAGGTCGTCCTCATCGGTGAAATCCACGGCACCGGCTTTCGGGCGGCTCACGCACAGGTAGACCGCCGCGCTCCACGCCGCGTCGAAGATGTTGTGCGGGTCCGCGACACCGTCACTGGACGCATCGAGACCGTGGGAGGCCCAGGTGGTGGGGAGGAACTGCATGGGCCCCACCGCGCGGTCGAACCCGGTGTCCCGGTCCCACTTCCCACCGTCGCTGTCGGGATGCGGGGTGGTGTTGCCGCCGGCCCCTGAACCGTCCAGGCGGGGCCCGGTGATCAGCGGCCGGTGCACCAGCCCCGAAGCGGAGATCTCGCTGCCGGCCGCATGGCCCGACTCCCTCCTCCCGATGCCCGCGAGCACGGGCCACGTCATCCCCTCACAGTCCGGGTACTCCTGCTCCAGGTGCCCGGCCGCACGAGCGTAGGCCGACAGCACCACGTCGGGAATGCCCTCCACCCTCTGCGGAACCGATGCCAGATGTCCTCCGGAATCGGCCATCGCGCCGATGAGCACCGGTATCAGCAAGAAGACCGCCCCTGCCGAACCGGCCGCGTGACGGATCACCCCGCCCCCCGACCGGAGAAGTCGTGGCGGTGGGCGATGTCCGTCAGCCTCCACCGGTCGCCGGTATCCCGAGAACCCACGGCCCGCCACACCGCCCGGTCCGGCCCCGGATCGGCGAGCCGCGCGTGGGTGGTCACATAGGCCGCGACCATGTCGGTGACGTCACCGGCCAGCTTCGCCTCCAGGTGCTCGGCCCGCTGGTCGGAGTGGACCGCGAACAGCACGATCGAGGGCAGGGTGCTGTGCCGTGCCAGGTTCGCGTACCCCGTCATCTTGTGGCGGAGCCTGGATAGGGATTCGGTTCCGGTGTCGTACTCGAAGAAGGCGTGCAGGACACGCTCTTCCTGGAACCACCGCACATAGGCGTCCGGGCGGATGTGGACGCCCCAGCGGCGTGCACATTCCCGCTCGCCGTACCAGCGCACCAGCTCTCCCGGGCCCCGGCCGGCCTCGACGAAGCAGACGTAGCTCTCAGCGAGGCCCCACATGTGTTCCAGCTGCACCGAGTACCTCAGCCGCATCGCCTGGTCCCTGCGGAACCCCAGGTCGGCGACCTGGACCTCGCGGTGGAGGGCCAGCAACTCCACTCCGAGGGGAGCCAGGAGCCAGTGATCGGGAAGTGTGCCGCGCGCCGCGTACCTGCGGAACCGGTCCAGCACCCCGTACCTGTGCAGGATCAGCAGGCGACGGCGGGCCCGCCGTTCGCCCGTGTCCGCGAAGTACAGTCTTTCGATCTGGTGCGTGGTGAGCACCTGGTGGTCGTGAACGGCGCAGATGATCGCCATGTCGCGTTCGGTCAGCCTCGTCGACAAGGACTCCAGGGTGTGACCGTGTTCAGTCATCCAGCCTCTCCTCACGGGGTTTCTGTGACGTGGTGCCCGTGCCGCCCTTCCCGGCTCCGTGACGTCGTGCGGCTTCACGGACCCGGGTCGCCCGGCCCTTCACCCCGGGCGGGAGCGGGCGGGTGCGCACCGTCGCCGCCCCCAGCTCCTTCGCCCCCACCAGGGGCCGCACCGCCGCCTGGTAGGCCCCCAGGTGGGTCAGGTCGTAGGCACCCAGCACGGGGTGGGTGTGCTGCTGCAAGCTGGCGGCATCGTCGGGGGAAGCGGAGAAGTAGACCTTCGTGCGTGCGTTCGCCGACACGGCCTTGCGCAGGTCCGCGGGCAGCTGCCCGAGCTCCTGGTGGGCGAGCGTCAGCCCGAGCCGGTAGCCGCGGGCCTCGGCGAGCATGTCCTCCAACGAGCCCGGGAGGTTGAGGAAGTTCTGGCACTCGTCCACGTACGCGCACAGGTCCTTGCGCTGCGCCTCGGGCGTGTGGATCCGGGCGGTCACCGCCTGCCAGGTCGCTGCGAGCGCGAAGCTGCCGATGAGCGAGCTGGTGTCCTCCCCCAGACGCCCCTTCGGCAGCCGGAGCAGGACCAGGTGACCGCTGTCGAACAGGGTGGGCAGGTCGACCGTGGACGGCCCCGAGGCCACCACCTGGCGCACCCACTTGCGCAGCAGGGCGGTCCGCAGTTTGTTGAGCACCGGTCCCGTCACCGCCGAGCGCGCCGAGACCGTCAGGCCGGAGTACCAGCCCCAGAAGTCCTCCAGTGCCTCATCCCGGCCAGCGCGCGCGGTGACCTTGGCCATGACCGACTCGCGTAGAGCGTCGTCGGCGAGCAGGCGCGGGACATCGCCCAGGGTCAGCCCGGGATCGTCCGCACGGGTGAGGGTCAGCGTCGCCGCGCGCAGGATGTCGTCGGTCCTGGGCCCCCAGTACTCGGCGTAGATCCTGCGGAAGATGCCCACAACGGTGTCGGAGACGAAGTCCGCGTCGCCGCCTTCGAGCAGGTTCAACCGGGGCGGCGACTCGTTGTCGTCAGGGTCGAACAGCACCACCTTGTCCACGGCGTGCTCGGGCAGGCGGGCGATGATGTCGGTGACCAGGTCCCCGCGCGGATCGATCACCAGCCCTGCCCGCCCCGCCTCGGCATCCTGGAGGACGAGGTTGGCGAGCAGGGTCGACTTGCCCGAGCCGGTCTTGCCGAGGATGTGCGTGTGCTGCCTCGCTTCGACCACCCCCACCGCGATGGGGCGGGGCGTGCCCGCGTCGGCGTCGCCGATCACCCGCGTGTCCTCACCTCCTCGCGGAACGGCCGGGGACGGTGCCGCCGGCCGGGCTCCGGCGCGGGTCAGGCCCGGGACGGTGGTGTCGGTGGGCAGGTGCGCGATTCCGGCCAGCTCGCCGGTGGTGAGCAGGTACCCGTGTCCGAGGAACCTGTTGGCCGCCCACCAGGCGGGAGCGATCATGAGGCGGCGGTCCAGGTGGTTGGTGCCGGAGGTGAACGCGGCGAACGCCGAGGCCACTCCGTGCGCCCGCCCTCGCAGACGTTCCTTCGCTTCTTCCCCGGTGTGGGTGGTGGTCAGGACGTACGCGGCATCGCACGTCAACCGGGGCGAGGACGCCTTCGTCAGGATCGCCCGCACGTCGTCCCCCGTCCCGGGCAGCATCGCTGGCCGGGCTCGGGTGCCGTGATGGGCGGGGTCCAGGGCGTCGACCAGGTAGGTCGCCATCCCGGCATGGCCGTGCAGGTGAGCAGCCGCTTGGCGGGCATGGGCCGCCCGCCACCCCGTGGCGGGACGCGCGGTGACCCTGACCAGGGCGTGCTCGCCTTCGACGAGGTCCTCCAGCGCCCCCAGGAGGGGCCGGGCCGGATCGTCGTCGAACCGGGTCCGCAGCGGGAACACCTCCCCGCGGCCCAGGCGCAGATGACCGCCCGTGGTGTAGGCGCCGGCCGGGAGCGGTGACTCACCGGGGGTGAGGTGCCGGGTGGCGGTGGTGGCGCCGGGCCAGGCCGAGCCGACGGCGCGTTCGACCGTCCCCGGGGGCACGGTCCCGGGCACCCACACCTGGAACCTGACTCCTGAGGCGGAGGCGATGACCTCCATCGCGAGGTGGGGTTGGAGCAGCCACCGGGACCAGCGGGGTTTCAGCAGCCCCAGGGTGTGGTTCCAGAACGCGGTGGCGTTCTCCAGTGTGGCCTCGGGCGGAGGCAGGATCTCCACTACCCGCGCCTGTCGGGACAGGTAACGGTGACGGGCCAAGCGCACTCCGAGCACGACCGCGCACACCGACGCACCGGTCAACGGGATCATGCCGAGGACGAGGAAGAAGCCCCCGTTGAGCAGGAAGCCGACCATCACGCCACCGCCCCGTCTTCGAATGCTTCCGGGTCGTGGTCGTGTTCCCGGGTCTCGGGCTGTTCCTGTGCCTTCATCGCGGCCAGCTCGGCGGGGTCGGAGGTGATGAGCCGGTGCTCCTCAGCCGAGGCGATCGGATGGAAGCCGACCCGCTGGTGCCCGGAGACCAACAGGGCGCTGCCCCGGGGAGCGGTGCCGACCAGGTGGGTCTCCCCGGCCGAGAGGTGGAACGTCTCGGCCACCTGGTCGAGGTTCTGCGGCGCCTGCTTCAACAGCACCTGTGTGGCGGCGTTGGCGACGACCACCCGCCCGAGTTCGGTGCCCAGGACGTCGCCGACGTCCTGGGTGATCAGGGTGAGCCCCACCCAGTGTTTGCGTCCGGCCTTGGCGAGCCTGGCCAGGTAGCGGGCCGCGGCCGGGTCCTGGAGCAGTAGCCAGGCCTCGTCCACCACGACCATGCGGGGCCGTGTCGGTGTGGCCGCGGTGACGTGCCGCCAGATCGCGTCCAGCGCCAGCAGCACGCCCACGGCCCGGACCTGGTCCGGCAACTCCTTGAGGCAGACCACGCTCAGGTGGCCGCCCACCCGGCCGGTGGAGGGACCGTCGAACAGAGCCGTGTGCGAGCCGTGGACGAAGGGCCGCAACCGGTCCGCCAGCTGTTCGGCCGCCGATCCGAGTTCCTTCCCCAGACCGGGATCGGTGGCCGCCTCCTCCAGCGCGGCGGACAGGTCCGCGAGAACCGGTGCGGTCCTTGCCCACGTGGCCGGATCCCGGGTGATCCCGGCCTCGGCGTAGGCGGTGATGATCGCCCGGTCCAGCACCGCCTTCTCCGTGGAGGACAGTTCGCCGACCATCGCGCCGACCAGGGTGTGCAGGAAGAGCGCCCGATTTGTGAACGCCTGGTCGTCGTCGCCGGCGGCGGGAAGGGTGAAGGGGTTCATGCGCCCCTGCTCGGTGCCCAGGCGAATCGCGGTGCCGCCCACCACCTCGGCCATGCGCAGGTATTCGCCCTCGGGGTCGATGACCGCGACCTCCACCCCCACCAGCAGGGACCTGAGGACTTCGAGTTTGGCCAGGTAGGACTTCCCCGCTCCGCTGCGCGCGAGGATCACGCTGTTGTGGTTGTCCAGGCCGCCGCAGAACCGGTCCCACGCCACCACGCCGTTGCTGTGGGTGTTGGTGCCGTAGACCACGGTGGCTTCGCCCAGGTCTGTGATCAGCTCCGGTGAGGTGAACGGCAGCAGTGTGGACGCCGCGTCGGTGTCCATCGACCGGACCGTGCCCACCGGGTCGGTTCCCAGGGGGAGGGTGGAGATCCACCCCTGCAACGCCCGGAACGTGGTCGGGACCGCGTCCACCAGCAGGGACGCGCACAGCGCGCGCACCTGTTGAAGCTCGGCCTCCAACGCCTCCAGGGTGGGGGCGTGCACGGTGAGGTACACCCCCACCCGGAAGAGCCGGCCCTGCCCGGTGGCGATGCGGTCGGCGATCTCGGCGGCGTCCAGCGCGGCCGTGACCTGGTGCGGGTCCTCCACTCGCCCCTGTGCGGTGCTGGTGCGGTGTGCCGACTCCAGACGGGCTCGGCGTTTGCGCAGTTGCTGCGCGGCCGTCGGCGCCGGGACCGGAACCAGGTGGAAGGCGATGTCGAGCCGACCGGGGTAGGTGAACAGCGGTTCCGCCCACCCGGCGCTCACCTCGCGCGGGAACCCGATCACGGCCAGGGTCTGGCACACCCCGCTCTCGATCTCCAGGTGCCGTGCTCCGACACGGACGGCCGGGCCTCCCAGTGCGGGTGATCCGGATCGTGTCCGCAACCAGTGGAATCCCATTAGTGCTCCTCGCCTTCGTGCGTGTATCCGTCGGTGGTGTCGGTGTCCGGCGCTGGAGTGGTGAGGCTCCTGTCCGGTGGGGCCATCGCCTGGCGCAGAACCTGTTCGGCCTCGGTTCCCTCCAGGACCTGGGTGCGGATGCCGAGGGTGGCGAGCCGGTCGGCCACGTCCTGTGCGGTGCGCCGCAGAGCGGTCCCAGCCCGGCGTGCGGAGCCGGTAGCGGTGAGCACGGCCACCACCTGCTGGTGCGACAGCTCATGCGTCGCGGCCAGCTCGTCCAGGAAGTCGGCATGCGCCGACGCGGCTTCGGCCAGGGCCGGATGCGGCAGGTGGGCGGCGCCGTTGCGTACCATCGCGGTGAACCCCGTCAGGTCGGCGCTGCGGCGCTGGACGAGGAACTGCACCGGCTCGGTGAGCGCGTCCAGAACGCCCGCGAACGCCGCAAGGGCCTGGTCCTGCTCGCGCCCGGAGGCCAGTTGGAAGGGGATGGTGGTGCAGGCGATCATCACCGCACACCGCCCACCCAGGTCGATCACCCCCTCCGGGGAGATGGCCGCGGCGGGCAGCCGCAGCGGCTCCAACCGGGGGGCGCGCCGAATCCGGGGCGCCCATCGCGGCCGGTCGGGGATTTGTCCGGACGGTGCGGACACCAGGTGCTTGGGGGCACGCAACCACGCAAGGGCGCTGGCCACGACCCGCTCCAGGCCCCGGCCGTCGCGCTCGCTCAGGGCGAGGGCAACGACGACGCCCAGGAACGGAATGAGGACCGCCATGATCGCCCACCAGGGAACGTGGCCACGGAAGAGCAGGTAGATCCCCCACGCCCCCGCCAGTGCGGGGGCGATGATCAGGCACTGCCGCGCGGTCAGGCCGAACAGGATCGGTTCGGGCCGGTCGATGTCGGCGGGGATCCGCCCCCGCCACGACAACGCCTCATCCGATGCCATGGGCACCTCCTCCTTCTCAGTCGTGTTCTTCACGGCGTGGTCACGCCCCCCCGTCCCGGTCCGGACGCGGGAAGAGCCCGTACTGCTTCCACACCCGCCTGGGACTGGAGAACAGCGGGATCTGTCCCTTCACCTGCGGTTTCTTGTCCCAGGTCAGGGCGGGCATCGACGGCAGGTGCCGCAGCCCCTCCCTCGCCCGGGGATGGGGTCCGACCCACCCCAGGCGCTCAGAGGCGCGCCTGCCGGGCACCCGCACCGGCGGGGGCGTAGGCAGCACCAACTGCCGCCATCGCCGCCGCGGAGCCCCGGTGGGCGGGGCCGGTTGCGGTCGCACCGCTGGTGTGGCCGGGCGCGGGAACAGCACCTGCTGACCGGTCTCGGGTGATCCGGGCATGCGTCCCTCCTCCAAAGCACGACGCGGCGGAACCCCGGGCAGGCCACGCGGAGCCCCCGCATGGGGTGAGGGCAGCGGGCGGGGGCCGGGAAGGGCGAGCGGCCGGCCGGGGCCTCTGGGCGTGCCGGAACCGCCCGGCCCGCCAGGTGCCCCGGGACCGGCCGGCCACGGGCCGGTGGCCCCGCCGGGACCGGGCAACCCCGGGCGGCCCGCACCGAGCGCTCCGGCCGGGTCGGGTGGGTCGTGGCGGGGCCGGTACCACCAGGTCTGCGGCTGCAACGGCTGCAACCCACTCGACGGGGCCGGGGTGTGGCGCGGCAGCGGCCTGCCTGACGGCGCCGGTGAACGCCTCGGCCAGCGCACCCCCAGGCCGGACAGGTAGCCCGCGGTACGCGGTAGGCGCAGGCCGCTGACGCTGCGGAAGGCGAGCATCCACGCGATGTTCTTCAACAGGCTCGCGATGGGCGAGGTGCCGGGGTTGGGCTGCCACACCAGGCGCATCACCCACGACCCGATCCTGATCTGGGTGTAGATCAGCACCAGCAGCAGCATGAGCTGCATCAACCAGTCGCCATCGCCCACCTCGTCCCCGGTCTCGGAGGGGGTGTGGTTGATGTCCGCCAACGTCAGCTGCCCCTCGAAGAACAGCTTCGCCAGGGACATGAACACGATCGCCTGCCCGACGGGGATGGCGCACAGGCCCGCCATGCACCGCCACCACATCTCCGCGATCCGGTTGGTCTGCGGCAGGGCATGGAAGATCAACAGGATCGGGGCGCCGATGACCAGGACGATGGCCATGCAGATGCGCACCGCCTCGGTGATCATCCACACCACGAACAACACCACCACGACCACCACCAACAAGACGGTGAAGATCAGGGCGTCGGCGACCAGGGCGTCCAGCCGGTCGCGGAAGTTCTCCGCCGCCTCGCGCGGGTCGATGGCCTGGGCGCCGATCGCGGCCGCGACCTGGTTGGAGACACCGATCATCTCGGTGGAGATCCACAGCGAGACGTTCGCGGCGACGAACCCCCACACGAGACGGGGCAGGATGTCGGCGGCCGAGTAGCGCATCTGCACGCTCTGGTGGCCCATCGCGATCAGCCCGCCCGCCACCACCAACAGCACGAACAGGGTGTTGGACACGCCCAGGATCCCGGCGTGCAGCCCTTGCATGCCCTCGGTGGGGACGGGGGTGTAGAACGCCTTGGACGCCAGCCACCCCAGCGCTGGGTTCAGGCCCGAGACGGCGAAGTCGGCGAACCAGTTCGAGACGTGGCACCCGGCGTCGATCAGGTCGCAGTCGAAGACGTTGCCGTCGACATCCAGCTTCACCGGCTCCGGCTCCACCACCGGAGGCTCGCCGCCTTCGGGGTCCTCCGGCGGTGGCAGCGGGTCATCGGTGATCTCCGGCTCTGGCTCGGCCTCGGGTGAGGGCTCGGGTTCAGGGGGCGGATCGTCGGACGGCGGCGGCAACGGGTCGTCGCTGATCTCCAGGTCCGCCGGCGACCGCCCACCGGGCATGGCCGGGGTCACTGGCCGCCCCCGGCCTGTACGGCGAGTACCCAGTCCAGGATCTGCATGAGTGTGCTGGCCAGGACCGCGATGCCGTAGCCGATGGCGGTCCCGGTCAGCGCCCGCTTGGCGGAATCGATCGACCCCGGCTCCCCGCCCGCGACCATCCACCGCACCCCGGCGATCGTCAGGAACAAGGTGCCGAGCGCGGTGCCGAGCACGATGAGGATCAGCTGCACCCGGTCCACAATCTGGAGCAGCGCCGATGCCTCCTGCTCGGCGCCCTCCCGGGTCTGTGCCCACACCCACGAGGCGTCCTCGCCCACCGCCACCCACCACACCGCTGACACGGCGGCGGCCAGCACCACTACGCGCCACCGGATGCCACGCCGCGAAGAGCCGCCCTGCGCCGATGCCCTCACCCGATCCCCCTCACTTGATTCCGATCAGGGCACCAGGCGCTCAACACGACGCATCCGAGGCCCAGTGCCCGTATTCGCTCCCCTAACAAGCCAGGGGCAGGGGCAGATACGACATCGACTTCGCCGGAATCTCGGCGTTCAGGAGCCGACCGAGGTGTTCAGGGCCGTCTGCGGGGCGAGCTCCAGGGCGGATGAGGGCGTCAGCGATCACCACCTCGCCCGCGTGCACGGCGGCCACGAGCCGGGCTTCGGCGCGCTCACGGCGCTTGGCCACCGCCGGGTAGGACACCCCCAACTCACCAGCCACTTCGGCCAAGGGGATGTTCTCCAAGCGGGTCCGAGCGATCAGGTTCGCCTCGGAACGCGAGAGCACCCCGACCCGCATCGCGGCCACCAGCAGCAGTTCGGCGCTACCCTGCACACCGGGGTCGGGGGCCTCCTGCTCGCTCGCAGCCCCGGCCGGCCGCGGTGCCTCCTTCTCACGCCTGCGCGTTGAGAGGGCCGTTCGGTGAACCGGCCGGGTCAAGTACCAGGCCAGGCGGGCGTAGTCGATGTTGATAGTGCGAATCTGGTGAACGGCCTCGCTCAGGATGGCGGACTCCACTGTGTCCACACCGTCCGATGACAGCCCTCGGCACGTGCGCCGGGCGGTGGACCGGAACGCGGGCATGCACAACCCCAAGGCGCCGACCATCCAGTCCTGGGACAGGCGGGCCCTGCGGATGGTGTGCCTCAGCACCTCGTCCTTCACCTCATGCGGGGTGTCCACGTCCATGAGGACGTCGCGCAGTTCGTACAGCGCATAGATCCGCTCCTGGAGCCAGGGGTGGACCGTGGAACCGGTCAGGGTCAGGTGGGCGGGTGCCAGGTGAACGAAGTGGGTCTCGACCACTTCCAGCGGTGACGGCGCAAAGGCCACGGGTGCCCCCTCGGATCGCAGAGAGAAATGACACCCGAATCAAATCAAACGCCTTTCTCGGCACCCCCTCGAAGCACTCTCGCCAAAAATTCACCCCGCACTCAAAAGAAGCTCACCACGGCAAATAAAAAGTAAGATTCACACTCCTGGAGATGGCTTCCACTGCACCCCCACTCCGATCAACCTCACACGACCCCGCGCCCACCTGCATGGATAACAAGGCGAGCAGCCCGCGAACACCCTCCCAAGCGACTCTCACCAAACCTCTTCGACAGGTCAGGGAAGATTTTTTCAACACGCAACGCGGAGGGTTGAATAAGTCACGAACGCCGCATGGGATCAGGACACTCGTGAAACGCTCATTCTCTACTCACTCGTAGTGCATGAGAGGTCGGGCAACCGATACAGCGGTAAGGCTGTCAAAGCGGATTCCTGTGCGCCGAGCCGAGACACGGTGGCTCGGAAGTCCTAGCTGTGCTCAGGACCCACCCCCGTGGTGGGTACCCCCGCGGGGGATCCCACACGGCTTCGGCCGGGCCAGAGTGAGGAGTAGTCCCCACGCTCGCTGTCGCGAACCCCCGGTTCCGCCAGCGAGCAGCTCTCTCAGCAGTGAAGCGAGGAGAGGCATTGAACGCCCCCGAGCCCCGCCCGCAGGGCACCCTCACGATAGGCAGACGGTTCACCTTCGAGGCCGGACACCGCCTCCCCGGCCTCCCCACCGAGCACAAGTGCTCACGGCAGCACGGCCACAGCTACGAGGTCGAGGTGATCCTCACCGCCGACCGCCTGGTCCCGCCGGGCTTCATCACCGACTTCGCGGACCTGGCACCGTTCAAGGAATTCCTCGATAGGGAGCTGGACCACCGGAACCTGCACGAGGTGCTCCCCGTCGAGCCGACGTCCGAACTGCTGGCCCGGTACCTGGCCGAGTGGTTCATCGGCCACGTCGAGCCCCACATCCCCGGACGCCTCCAAGCGGTGAAGGTCAGCGAGACCGCACGCAGCTGGGCACGATTCGACGTGGAGGGAACGTGACCCCCGACGGCAACGCAACCCGGCACGTGTCCGGCCACGGGACGTCGTTGATCGTCGCGGAATGCTTCGGCGACGTCGAACCGACCTTCCAGGGGGAAGGGCCGAGCCTGGGTGTCCCGGCTCTGTTCATCCGGCTGTCGCGCTGCAACCTGACCTGCTCCTGGTGCGACACCAAGTACACCTGGGACTGGACGACCTACGACCCCACTCGTGAGGCACATCGCCGCGACGTGGGCGAACTGGCGGACTGGGCGTGCAGGACCGACGTGGGTCTGGTGGTCGTCACGGGCGGAGAACCGCTCCTCCAGCAGCGCTCCCTCATCCCGCTCGTCCGCCGGCTGCTGGCGGCGGGAAAGCGCGTGGAGGTCGAGACCAACGGCACGATCGCACCCCAGGACGAGCTCCTGGTCAAAGGCGTGGACTTCAACGTCTCCCCGAAGCTCACCAACTCCGGTGTCGACGCGGCCAAGCGCATCGTTCCCGCCGTCCTCGACGCCTTTGCGACCAGCGGGCGGGCCGTGTTCAAGGTGGTGGCCCGAACCCCAGACGAGCTGGAGGAGGTCGACGAGCTCGTCAGCCGGTTCGCTCTGAGCCCCGTCTACGTCATGCCCGAGGGCGCCACCGCCGACGATCTGGTGCGCACCACCCGTGTCCTGGCGCCGGTGGTCGCCGCGCGCGGCTGGCGGCTCACGTCCCGCCTGCACGTCCTCGCCTTCGAGAACGCGCGAGGGCGCTGACCCTTCTCCGTCGAACCGGCATCACCCCCGACCCCTGACCCCCGAAATGAGGCGAACACGGTGTCTCCACCTGGCGTTCAAACACATGAGAGCGAGGCGCCCGACGGGCGGCTCCTTCACCGGACAGCGGACGGTGTGGACACCGCCCGTGTGGCCGAGCTGGTGCGTGAACTCCTCGTCGTTCTCGGCGAGGACCCCGAGCGCGAGGGCCTGCTCGCGACTCCGCGGCGCGTGGCGAGCTGGTGGCGGGAGTTCCTGGAACCGCCCGCGGCCCTGGTGCCCACCAGCTTCAGCGAGACGCGGCTCAGCGACCAACTGGTCGTGGTCGGCGGCATGGAGGTGTGGTCGCTGTGCGAGCACCACCTGCTGCCGATGCGGCTGGAGCTGGCAGTCGGCTACGTTCCCGCCGACTCGGTGCTGGGCCTGTCGAAGTTCGCGCGGATCGCACGCCGCCATGCGGGGCGGCTCCAGCTCCAGGAGCGCTTCACCCGCCAGGTCGCCCGAGAGGTGCAGGAGGCGACGGGAAACGAGGACGTGGCCGTAGCGGCGCGCGGTGAGCACCTGTGCATGAGCATGCGCGGCGTGCGGATGAAATCGGCGAGCACCAGCACCGTGCTGACCTTCGGCCGCCTGCGCGAGGACGCGGTCCTCTCCCAGCAGTTCCTGGCCTTCGCGCAGACCACCGGCTCCGGGAGGCCGAGTTGAGCGGCGGAGGCATCAACGTGTCGGTGATCGCCCCGGTCGCCTACCTCGCCGACTTCGTCGCCCAGGACCCGGCGACGGTGCACCACGTGGCGGCACAGCGCGTGCTGAACGACCTGGCCTACCGCGCCTTCTTCCAGCGTGAGGCCGAACGCGGCGCGTCGATCATCGTGGACAACGGCGTGTTCGACCTGGGCAGGGCGCTGTCTGCGGAGGATCTGGTGCGGGCGGCCCGGGCGGTGCACGCCGAGGAGATCATCCTGCCCGACGTGATGGGCGACGGGCCCGCCACCGTCAAGGCCAGTGACGAAGCCGCCGCGCGCATCCAGGATCTGAGCGATGAGTTCCGGCTGTGCGCGGTTGTGCACGCCGCTGACGATGAGCAGTGGCTGCGCTGCTACGACCACTTAGCCTCTTGCGACTACGTCGGCGCCATCGCCCTGCCCGCCTCCAGACGCCCGGCTCCGCCCGACCGGTTGTCCGCGACCCGTACCGCGACAACCGCCTACCTGGAGAAGCACGGGCTGGTCGATCACCGGCTCGTCTACCGGCTGCTCGGGTTGGGTCGCACCGGCCACCTGGAGCTCGTCGAGCAGCGCGAGCACGGCTGGATCGCCTCGGTCGATGGTGCGGCTCCCGTGGTCCTGGGGGCGATGGGAATCGCGATGCTGCCCGAGGGCCCCTACTCCAAGCCCAGGACCCCCCGTGTCGAGGAGCTGGGGGCCATCCCCCCGGAACGCTTCCCCTTGATCAGGGCGAACATCGCGGCTGTGCGCCGCGCGGCCGACTGCCCCCTGCGCATCCCGGAGGCACCAGCGTGATCAGCCCCGTACCGGGCACTCCGTTCAGCGAAGCGACCGAGTCCCCAGTAGCCGCGGCACCCATCGACCCCCACGAGCACACGATGGGCGCGGCAAGCCTGCTGCGCTACCTCCAGATCAAGACCCACCACCTCGTCCAGGAACGCGACTGGGAGAGCATCCGCGTCATGGGCGGCTACGACCGCGACTGCGTCGTCTCCACCAACGAGAAGTCCGACAAGCTCTTCAACTGGCAGCGGCCCACCGCACAGGTCGACGGGGACGCCCTGGTCATCCGGTGCTTTCCCGGACACGACTACGTCCAGCACTACGGGTTGATCCTGGCCACCTATCTGGCCATGGCCGACCGCCGCCACGACCACATCACCTACGCGTTCCCGCACCCGGCGGCCTGCCGGTCCGCGGTCGACCGGGTCGACCTGGATGTGGACGGGGCCCTCGTCGTCGTGGGATGGGGTCTGGAGCACCTGGCCCCAGGCCGCACCGGATGGACCTACGGGCACGGGTACGCCTGGCAGAGCGCTAGCGTTCACGGCCGCCGCGTCGTGTACCTGGGTTTCCTGCACAGCATCTGGGGCGACGTCGCCGGCCGTGTGGTCGCGCGGCTCGCGGCCCTGGGCGCCCGCGACGTCGTCTATGTGGGCAAGGTCGGAGCGCTGGACCCGTCGGTCGTTCCCAACACGGCGCTGGCCACCGGATCCGTGAGCCTGGTCGAGGGCACCCCTGTCGCGTGGAGGGACTTCTTCGGCCCCACCGCCGTCAGCCAGCCAGAGGTACGCACCGGTGTCCACGTCACCTCCCCCTCGGTCCTGCTGGAAGGGAACCGCTGGCTGGCCGCCAACGCCCAGCACGCGTTCGTCGATCCGGAGATCGGTCCTATGGGCCAAGCGGCGGCCGCCGCCGGAATCGGCTTCGGGTACCTGCACGTGATCTCCAACAACCTGGCCCGCCGCTACCCCGAGGACCTGTCCAACGAGCGCCTACTCCAGGTCCTGCGGCAGCGCGCCGACCTGGTCACGCGCATCCGCCGGATCATCGAGATGCGCCTGGCCTCCGACCCGACCTGACCCACCGTGGAAAAGGAAACGACCATGGCCACCGAGCCCCGACCCGGCACAACCCCCGCCGGGCGGCTGATCACCGTGACCGGTATCGACGGCGCGGGAAAGTCGACTCTCGCCACCGCGCTCGTCCAACGCCTGAACGCCGCGGGTGAGAAGACCGTTCTCGTCGGCAAACACACCACCGGGGTCCCCATGGACCCAGCGCTGTCGGCCTACGTCGACGGCCTCAACGCCCTGGTCTACCGGCGCGACGCCGAGGTCGCGCAGCAGTGCGGCGACCACTACTGGCTGCTGGCGCTGGCCGCCTGGTACACGTTGCAGGACCGGCTGATCGTCCGACCCGCGTTGGAATCGGGTACGCATGTCGTCCTCGACAACGCCCACCACAAGATCCTGGCCCGTTACGCGGTCAACCCCGGAGTGCCCACGGACCTGGCCGAGCAGGTCTTCACCCACCTCACCATCCCCGACCTGGTGCTGTTCCTCCGTATCGACGCCGCCGAGGCGCTGCGCCGCAAGGGCGGCTTCACCTCGCTGGAGGCCGGGCACTCCGGGGCGGCGGGGGCCGACTTCGTACGGTACCAGGACACTGTCACCGACCAGCTGAGCCACCGGACAGATCCTGGCGGGTGGGTGTGGATCGATGTCGCCGGCAAGGACCGCGGCCAGGTCCTCGATGACGCGGCCGAGATCCTGTGGAATCGCCTCGCCCTCAGCACCATCTGACCGCCCCGGGAGGACTCCGCAGTGCCAGAGAGCCGGATCGACAACGAGAACGAGTACGTGTGCCACGGGGTAACGTGGGCCGGTGGCCGTCCCCGGCTCCTGCTCGCCCCCGTCCCCACGGGGTCCTTGTGCACCGTCGAGGTCATGGGCGGGAAGATCGGCCTGCGAACGACCAACCGGAAACGCTTCTGCACCGGACACTTCGGTTTCACCGACACCTTCCGTGTGGAACCGGTGCCCTGCCCCGACCGGGCGCAGGCGGGACGGGGCGGCCAGTGCGCTCTGTGCGCCCAGCAGGACGAGTTCCGCTTCGCCCACCAGGTCCACACCGGCGGATACGTGTCTCCGGCGCTGGAGCGGTACATGGCCCAGCCCCACTGGCTGTACATCGCCACCTTCGCCCACGGCGTCAGCAAGGTGGGCACGGCGGCACAGCCCCGGAAACGCTCACGCCTGGACGAGCAGGGGGCGCTGATGGCGACCTTCGTCGCCAGAACACAGGACGGCCGGACCGTACGGCGGTTGGAGGACGCCGTCACACACGGCCTCGGGGTCGTCCAGCAAGTGCGCGGGACCGCCAAGATCGCGGCGCTCGTGAACCCCGGCGAGCTTCGACAGGTCGAGGAAGCACACGCGCAGACCGTGCAGCGGACCGTCGAGTTCCTGGCCGATCTGGGCGTCAGGACCGTGGTGGAAGGGTGGCAGCCGCCTCGGGAGGGCGAAGGACTGCGCCGGATACACACTGGTGTCAGGCGTTCCCTGTATCCCCATGACCTTCGTGAAGGCGAACACGGCTTCACCGTCGAGGCGTGTCTGGGCTCCCATGCCCTGGTCCGCCTCACGGGCCCGGACGATGCTATGCGCTATGTGCTGGACCTGGGCGTTCTCAAGGGACACCGGCTCGCGCTCGGCGATTACTCATCCCCAGCGACGAGCGTGCAGACCGCTCTTTTCTGAACGTTCAGGAAGCGAGGAGAGACCTATGGTTCCACCGGATGCGGTCGCGGGCTGGGATGAGAGGCACACCGCCGAGGCCTACGCCTGCTTCACCCATCTCTTCCCCATGTACACGAACACCAGCCGTGACCTGGTGGAGCGGGCCGAGCTACGCGGCAGTCGGCTCGTGGTCGACCTGTGCGGGGGCACGGGTGTCACCGCCGGGGCCGCGCTCGCCGTCCTGTCCCCGCGAGCGCGGGTCATCTCCTTGGACGCCTCCGCCGTCATGCAGGAGGTGGGGCGGAGGAGTCTGCACGACGCGCGCCTGTCCTGGGTCACCGCGAGAGCCGAGGACGTCGCCCGGCACGTCGGCGAAGGAGTCGACGCGGTGGTGTGCAACTCCGCGATCTGGAAGACCGACACCATGGCCACTTTCACGGCCGTCCGCAGTGTTCTGCGGCCCGGCGGGCGGTTCGTCTTCAACATCGGAGGTGGCTTCGCCGGAGTCACCCATCCCGACGAGGAGGCCGCCCGCACCGGACCGTCGCTGAGCGCCCTGATCCAGGACGTGGCTGTTCGCGACTACGGGTATGTACCGCCGCGAGAGACCCGGGACCGGCCGAAACTGCCCCTGGAGGTGGTTCGGGCACAGCTGCGTGCGGCGGGGTTCCGGGTTCTGGAAGCGGGTGTCGTCGCCCACCACGGGACGATGGCGGAGAAGCGGGCATGGTTGTCCATCCCGATCTTCGCCCGGCCCGAGGGCGATCTGACCTATGAACAGCGCATGGAGATCCTCCGCAAGGCCTACGCGCTGGTCGACCCGGGCCAGGTGACCGTCACGAGCTGGCTCGTCGTCGTCGCCCAGGCCGCGGGATGATCCCTCGGGCCCGGTGTCAACGGATGCCGGTACGGGCTTCGGCCAGTCGCCGGGCGTGTCGTCGAATCCGGTCACGGTCCTCGGGGAACACGCTCTCCCAATCGTGCTCCAGCGGGATCCAGGCAGCCGGCTGCCCGCTCTCCCCTGACAGTGGCAGCGCGCAGTCGGCAAGGGCCGCGTAAGCCAATCCGAGTGTCGGCGTCCAGTCCGAACGGTAGGAACGGACCGACACGGCAGCTGGCGCAGGTAGGAGTTCGACAGAGATGCCCGCCTCCTCCCGGAGTTCCCGGGCCGCGGCCTCACGCGGCGTCTCTCCGGGCTCGACCTTGCCGCCGGGTGGCACCCAGCCGCGCCACCGGTGCCGGACGAGCAGCACGTGGCCGCAATCGTGGTCAATGACCCACACTTCCGCTGAGAGGGGCTCCATCGGCTTGAGGCGGGCCTGCTCCAGCCAGGCGCGGGCGTTGTCGAATTCGGCCACGGCCAGACGCACGTCGACATCAACCGCATCGAGGGTGCGCTGCTCCACATCCTGTATCACCCGTCACACCCTACGCCGCCCGGCATTCGGCTTCGCGTTCCTTCGTGAATCCGTACGTCCGTCTGCCGAGCGACGGACTCCTCATTCCAGGCGTCAGGAAGGCTGTGGGCCCCGTATATGGAGTTGAGGTCGGTGCCGCTGGCAGCGTGGAGCGCTCAGCGCGCTACTGGACAGGCCGTCGGGCTCGAAGGGCGGGGATCGCCTGGATCTTCTCGGCTTGGAGGTCCTCCCAGAGGATTCCCCGGGGGCGGCGGCGCGGCGGGCACAGGATGGTCTCCTCCGGAGTGACGATCACATCGACGCTCGCGTCGTGGTCGCTGTCCGGCAGTTCTTCGTCTACGACCTGGAGCTGGTGCACGGTCGTGACGATGAGGGTACAGGGCCCGATGAGCCCGGCGTCGGCGAGCAACCCCATCTCGATGTCGCTGTATCCGGCTCCCTTGCCCAGCCGGACGCCTGCCCGGTTGACCGCCACACTGCCGCAGACCACGACGTCCACCGGGTGCATCCGTTCGACGGAGATGTGGGGGGCGTGCGAGGCCGCCCACCTGCCGGTGGACGCGACCTCTACCGGATCGTGGATGGCGGCGGGGTCGAGTTCGTAGAACGGTTCGGGGGTGGCCATCTTGGAGACGGCCATGTACAGCAGTTTCCCGGCGGCAAGTGCCTCGGCCCGCACCTCGGCCTGGGCCTTGTCCGGATTCGACTTGACCACCCGGGCGCGGGCCCAGCCCTCCAGCCTGGCGAGGCGAAGCGCCGCTCGATCAGCGCCGTGGAAGTCCGGGATCTTGCCGTGGACCGGCCCGCTCCGGCCGATCCGGCGGGCGTCCAGCAGAGACCAGATGCGTTGGCGGATGTCGTCCTTGGCGCTGTTGATATCGGTGGTCATGCTTCTACTTTCTAGCTCGCCATGAGGGTGAAGAGACGATCGTGCACGTCGGCGACCCAGGGTTCGCCCCTCCAGGGGGACAGCTCCCGTGATGCCGTCGCGACCAGGGTGAGGGCTCCTCCGGCGCGGGTCGACTCGATGAGGTCCATGGCGTCGTGCAGGACGGCCGCGGCTTCATCGGGGCGCTGTTGGCGCAGGTGGGCGAGGGCGAGGTTGGCGACCACGATGGCCTGGGACTTGGCGCGTTCCTCCAGCAGGGGGACCGCCTCTTCCAGGATCCGCTGGGCCTGCTGCGGGCGTCGCAGGGACAGGTACACGGATCCGGAGATGCGCAGTCGGCGTCCGTTCCATTCCCCAGGTTCGAGGTCGGCCTTCTCCACCAAGCGGTCGACCTCCGTCAGGTGCTGTTCGGCCGCGGTTCGGTCACCGAGTCGGGCGTGGGCCTCGCTGACGTGCAGAGCCGCGAGTGCGTGCACGGCGGGTAGCCCGCGGGCGGCGTGAACAGCGCGCTGGGCAGCGATCAACGCGCCTCGGTTGTCGCCGGTTCCGTAGAGCGGGATGAACGACTGGCGCAACAAGGCCTGGGCGAGGACATCGCGGTTCCTGCTGTGGCGGGCCGCATGCGCGGCCTGGTCGAGGTACGAACCTGCGGCTCCCCCGTCGCGGCGGTGAGAGGCGTCCCAGATGAGCTGGCCCATCAGGAGGGCCGAACGTGCTCGCAGCTCCAGCACAGCCCGTGTTCCCTCGGAGTCGGCGGGAACGGTCGCGTTGGCCAGCACACCGTGGATCTGGCCTGCTTCGGCGAGCAGCATGGATGAGGAGACCAGGTCGTAGTCGCGCTCCAGGCGTCGCAGTTCGTCGTCGGCCCAGTCTCGGGCTTCGGAGTCCAGGCGTTCGCTGGGCTTCGGAACCGGCGATGCCGCTCCCTCCGAGTTGGAGTGGTCAGGGGTAGCCGGCCCCCGGTGCCGCGTGGTCTCCCACGGGCGAGGGGTGAGCCCAAGAAGGTGGCCGGGGATGCGCAGTCCGTCGGCGATCTCGCAGATCTTGTCGTAGCTGGTCACCCGAACCAGGTCGCGGGCGATCTTTCCGACACGTTCCGCTTTGACGCCGCAGGAGGCACCGATCTTTCCGAAGCTGATCCCGTACCGGTGAGCCAGCTGGAACACGGTCGCGAAGTCGTGCTCCTGGAGGGCGCGCTGCATGTCCTCCCGGGCGAGGAGTTCGGCTGGCAGGGCCGCTGAGGGGGTGTAGACCATGGTGTCTCCGTCAGGCGCTGTCACAGAGGGTGGAGGTGCCGACGGCATTCAGTATCCCCGGGCAGCGGCCGGTCCACCATGAGTTCCGGTAGCCCTGGTCTATTCGTCGACGAGAAGCGCAGGCTCTTCGGAAGTCTCGATGCGTGACGGTCCGTGCGGTTCTAGAGCGGCTGCTCGGTGTTCGGGAACACAGGCCGGGCCAGCTCTGGCCGCTCGTTGATCAGGTGGCGGATCTCATCGGCCAGGTCATCGAGGTCGTCGGCCCCACCACTGACGTCCAGGCCGGAGGCAAGGACGTTCAGCTGCTCCATCGCGTTCGCGTGAACCTGGTCCACGGCGATCCGCCCGAGGACGCGCAGTCCTTCGTGGGCGCTTCGGGCCGCGTTCCTGCGGTGGGCCATCTCCGAGGCCGTGACCTGTTCTCCGAGGTGCAGGTAGGGGCGGATCAGCGGACGTCCGTCCGAGGCGCACGCCCACCCACTGGACCGGCGGCGCCGGGGAAGCCCTCGTTCGGTACGGCTGGACGATGACATGCCTTCGGCTCCTCCTTGTAGCTCAGGATTCGGTGGGAACGGGATTGTGTCCTTGCCGGGAAGGCGAGGCGACCCACCACAGGTGCCGTTCGCCCCTCCCCCTCCGCAGGGGCGAACGGCCGTCGATCTCACTCCCGGATCGGAGCGAAGTTCTTGGCCCTCAGGGCGTGGACCTCGCTGGCGAGGTAGCGCCGGTGACCGCCGGGAGTCCTGAAGCTGGACAAGAGCCCTCGGTCGGCCCATCTGCTGACGGTGTGGACGTTGACCCGGAACAGTCCGGCCACTTCAGAGGTGGTCAGCACTCTTTCGGGCTCTGTGCTCGGGTGGATGGTGGAGGGCATGGGGAGCACGTGTGAAGTTCCTTTCCGGTGGAACGGACGTGTTATGAGTGACGAAGGCGTGCCAGTCGGTCACGTCAGGGTGGCGGCGGAGAAGGCTCTTCCGCTCGCTGTGGGTCATCCCGCCCCAGAGTCCTGCCTTCACGCCTTCGGAAAGCACTCGGGTCAAGCAGGCGATGTGGACGGAGCACGGGACGCAGAGGTGTCGGAGCCGGCGTCGTTGCAGTGCGCCGCCGAACAGGAGGTCCGGGTCGGCCAGGCTCTGGCACGGGGTTCGGTCGGTCATGGCGAATGCGGCCGAGCGGGAGCAGCCGGAAGCGGACAGGGAGCGTGAACGGTGGGCCGGGCGGAGGTCCACGTGCATCCCGGGGTCGGGCAGGCCCACCACGACCGGGGTGGGGTCAGTGTGCGCGCCAGCTCGTGCTCGGTGTTCACGATCCGGTTGTGCAGCTCGGCGCAGGTGGGGGCGGCGAGAGGAACGACGTGGGCCTCGCCCCGGTAGAAGGCGAAGAACGCCCGCGAAGCCGGTCCCCACAGGATGAGCCACAGCTGTCCGTGTCGTCGTTGAAGGTGCTGGGCGGCCTGATAGCGGTCGTGGTCGTCCTCGTACCTCCACCCCATGAGGCGTCACCGGCCTTCCCGTGGAACCCCTGGCCTGGGTTCCTGGGTGTGGTCGATCTCGAACCAGACGCTGGTGCGGCCGTCGTCGTGGTGGACCGTTCCCCACCGGTCGGCCTCCGCGGCTACCAGGAACAGGCCCCGCCCCTCCTCAGCGTCCGCATCCCAGGGGCGCAGGTGGGGAACGGTGAACTCGTCGGGGTGGGGGCCAGCGTCGATGACGCGGACCTGAAGGCGCCCGGGGAGTTCGAACACCGCCACTATGACCTCGCCCCCGGTCTCCCCACTGCGGGAGTGTTGGGTCGCGTTGTTGAAGAGCTCCGTGGCCAGCAGCTCGACAAGGGCGAACTCTCGCTCGGGCAGTGAGACCAGCGTGCGCAGATGTCGGCGGACGGCCCTGGCGTAAACGGGCTGGCCCGGAGCCGCTACCGCATGTCCCTCTAGCTTCCTGGAAGGCTCCACCATCACGGGCGCGCGATCATCCGGGGCGGTCACCCGACGGAGGAGGAACGGCTTTGCCTCCGACGAGCGCTCTGCGGCCGCTGTCAGGCAGCCACGCCCACCGCCTCGGATTGCGGAAACAGAACCCATACCAGCTCCAAACGAGCGCTACTCATCAGACGGCAGGGCTCACTGGCGGGGAACGCCGGTGAGGTCCACATGCCCACGGCCGGCCCGGAATCCAGACTTGTGTCCCTCGGATCGGCCGCTTGCCTGTACCCAGGGTGGCCGTATAAGCGCGCTCAGCGGATCCCCCTGAGGGGTACCTACCAGGAGTACCCGTAGAGGTTCGGCGACCTTCACCCGATCATGGGATGCAGCAGCCGAGCCTTCGATTTGATCACCCTGACCACCACCTGGGACCTGACCCCCGCCGCGGTCGGCAAAGTCCGCATGGACTACCTCGTAGACCACCACACCCCGCTCGCGGCCGAGTACGGCTTCGACGTCCTCACCTGGCCCGGATTCCCCGTCCTGCGCCGACTCCGCGAACTCAGACTCGTCACCAGCGCCCTACCGGTCTCAACACCAGCCCCGGCCTACGCACCCAGTGGCAGCACGACATGGACACCCTCCGACACGGCGACACCACCACCCGCTGGTCCACCTACCGGTAAGGAAGCTGAACCAGCGGGGCCTGCGCGGCCTCGGTGTGGAGGTGCCCTATGCGACCGGCTACCAGCGCCGCAAGGTGCTGCCCGAAGAGCTGGACGCGAAGGTCGTCCGGGCCTGGCGGAAGCACGGCACCGGTGTGCCGCTGTTCCGCAAAACGAGCTGCGGGGTCACCTACGCCCACCAAGTGCCCGACTACAACGGCCACTGGGGCGTGCCGGAGCTGTGCGACATCTGCCCCGCCGCCCAGCGCAGGATCTGCGCCGACGACCACCGTGCACCGGCCGAGGACGAATTCCGGGCCGCTTTGGAATCCTTCGGCTACGACACCGACGCCCCGTTCCTGGTCGAGGACGGGCACATGCTCACCCACGCCCTCGGCGAGCAGCGACGCTACGCTCTCCAACACAAGCTGCGGTTCCAGGTGTGGGAGGTCGACCACCCGCACCTCCACCGCGCGCACGGGCGCACCCTGGCCGGGTACACCCTGAGCGAAGCCGAGCAGCGCCAGCTCGACCAGGCCCGACAGCGGCTGACGGCGGCCGCACGCCACGAGGACGACTGACATGGGACGGGGACCCGTTATGACCGACCGACCGTGGAAGAAGATGCCGCTGGTCGCGCTAGACCTGGAAGGCACCGGCTCCCAAGACCACGACCAGGAAGCCATTTTGGAGATCGCCCTGGTCCGGCTGGTCGACGGGTCCCCCGACTTGGCCACCGCCTACGACACCCTCGTCAACCCCGGCCGACCGGTCCCTCGCCGCCCCTGGATCAGCCCCGACCTGAACGACCACGCCCTCAGGAACGCACCCCGCCCCGAGCAGATCGATGACGCCCTGGCGTCCCGGGTGAAGGGCTACTATCTGGTGGGCCACAACATCGGCGTCGACGACCGGCTTCTACACCTGCGGCACCCCCGAGTGGCCCCGGCCGGGCTGATCGACACCCTGCGCCTGGCACGGGCCCTGGACGTGCCCAGCCCGAAAGGACTCGGCGCCCTGCTGGACCGGTTCGAGCTACGTAACCGTGTCAACGAGTTGGTCCCTACTGGCAGGCCGCACCGCGCGCTGTGGGACGCCGTGGCCGCCGCCCTCCTCTTGCGCGAACTGGCCACACAGGGCGGAATTACCTCCTGGTCGAAGCTGCTCACCGCTGCCAGTGCAAGACCAACCTCTGAGCAGGGTCAGGGGACCTTGTTCTGATCAGTGTGGGTTCACAGCTGTCTCCCTCATCCGAACCCTTGGCACCTTCACTCGCGACCGTATCCGCAAGGTCATCTCCGTCCTGTGAGTGGAGGCTGGAATCAGCTCTCAGGAGGTCGGCAACACCGTCCACCGCGTCTACGGTTGATCTCCGCCGTGGTCAGCAAGGTCCGCATAGACATCCCATTAACCACCGCACCTCGCCCGCTACCGAGTACGGCTTCAACGTCCTCACCTGGGTCAACTTCCCCGTGCTGTGCCAGCTCCGCGAACTGAGGCTTGTCACCAGCGTTCTACTGCTCCTGACTGATGTTTGATTATTCGGTTCCGAGTTGGAGTCCAGTGTGAGCGAGAAATCCATCCAGCAGGTCGGGGCGGTACCGTAGCCGGCGCAGCACCGACCGGACCGCTCGCTCAGCTCTGCGAGGTTGGCCGGCGCCGTGCCCTTGAGGTGGGACCAGACATCCTCCACCAGGTTCAGATCCGGAGCGTAGGCAGGCAGGTACTCCACCTCCAACCACTCCCGGGCCTGGACCGCCGTGCGTATCCGCCTGCTGCGGTGGGCGGACAGGTTGTCCCACACCAGGATCACCGGTGTGCCCAATACCCGGTGGACACCGTCCACGAAGGAGATCAGGTCACGGTCGTGGTACCACCCCGGGCGGGTGCGGAACAACAACCGCGAGGTGTGATCACGGCGGTAGCAGCAGGCCGCGGCCATCGACATCTTGGCCGGGCGGGCCTTAACCACGTGCAGCACCGGCCTCTGCCCGATCGGCGCCCAGGTGCGGGACACAGCCCCAGTCAGCCCTGTGCCGACCTCGTCGACGAAGACGATCCAGGCCCCGGTTCGGCTTCCTTTTTTCGATCTGCGGCCAGGTCTGCTCGATCCAGGCGGCGATGGCCTCCTCGTCGCGTTCGATGGCGCGGCGAGCCGGGACCTGCACCGACCACCCCATCGCTTTCATCGGCCGCCCCCGAGGGGTCAGCGAAGGCGGCGCCGAAGGTCTCGGCGATCACCCGCCGTATCCGGTTCAGAGTCCAGACGTCGGTGACAAAGCCGTAGTCCTTGGCGCCCCGGCGCAGCAGTCGGCGCAGCCGGTGGCGTTGGTCGGGGTCCAGGTAGCCCTGGGGCCGGTGCGGCCCTTGCTCATCAGTGCGTCGGTCTCATCAGTGCGTCGGTGCCGCCCTGGTGCCAGGCGCGCCGCCAGTTGTTGACCGCGCGGGCGGTGACGCCGAGCACCTCGCCGATCCGGGCGTCGGACATCTGGCCCTGCTCGAACAGGGCGGCGGCCCTCAAGCGGCGTTGTTGCTTGTCGTGGGCGTCCATGGCACCCCTCCTCGAACGAGAAGTTCCGGGTGGGTGGGCATATGCCCACCCAGGAAACAAACAATCAACCCTCAGTGAGGTTGAGCACTCAAGAATCTGGACCATGCCCTATTTTATGTGCTAAATAGGTTCATTCGAACCGGCAATCTTAAGATAATTATTATCGAGCTCTTGCCTGAGTAGCATAATTGCGGTGATCCTACGCGCGATGGCGGAGAATTCTCGAGCCTCGGCCATGGTAAGGTCACGGCCGAGGACGCGCTTGTCGCGGTAACTCAGCCACTTACGCAGCACCTGGAACCCACCAACCTTATAGTCCCAAACTGCTCCAGGCACCCCCCGCCACCGCACATCGTCATTCAGGTAAATATCGAGTACCTGACCGCCAAGCGCCTCCTCTTCTTCGTTGGTCAGCAATTCGCTGTCAGCAACAGCGCGTTGTCGCACGTCAAACTTTCCGGATCCCGGCATAATCGCGCCCGGTTGAAGGATGCCCCAACCTGCGGTGACGGCAAGGTCTCCGTTATCAGGGTTCAAAGGGTTTTTGTCTGCGCGCTCGATGGCAGCGACCGTCCGCAGATACGGGTCAAGAGGAGGCGTATCGAGGCCAGTAACGTTCGCGTCAGGGTTGAGCAGAGATGCTACCTTCCTACCAAGAGCAGCTGACTCCTGTAGGACTTTTTTGGTACCAGGCAAGGGGATACGAGGCCAGTCAGAACGCACCGCCTCGCCGTTTTGTTCGACGTAGAGTTGAGAAACACCGATTGCTAGCGCATGCAACCAGACGAGCGTTGCGCTTTCCTTATTGGTCTTCACATCTTCGATTCCAAGCTTCTCCAAATAAGCCAGGGCACCAGCGGAGAGATTTGGAATCCATGTATCGGTCGAATGCTCAGAATCGAGGTCGAACAGCGCTGGAGTTTCGTCGCTTTTTTTCTCCGACTCAGGCGAAAGCCAAAATGGAATGGCGTAGGCGTCAGTGAACAACACCTTCTGGTCCACGAGGCAGCCCGAGAAGTGAACTGCCGCACCATCCAGTGCCCGTGGGGCCCGGCGACGGACTAGCAAGAATCCGGAAGACGCCTCTGCCGCAGCGACCAACAATGGCCGTGAACGATTCCAAATCTGCGCATTAGTCTCAACATAAGCGAATCGCATATCAAGCGGACGGAACTGGAAACGCTGAATCTTATTCTCGTCGAACGGGCACTGTTCGAGTAGGCGCACACGGACCTTCTCCGGTTCGAATCCGGAGAATTTTTTGGCTAGCCGGGGATCAACCTGCTCCATCGTGACATCGGGATCCAGATAGGTCCTCATGCGGTCAGCCAAGGAGTCCCGATTGCTGTCGATCAAGGCGAATTGACGATTCTCGTTCAAGCCGAGCATCGGGTCCTGACCACACAACTCGTTGATGGCTGGCCAATTCGCGTAACCTTCGCGTGGACTCCAACGCAGCAGTCGGAACCAGTTAGCCTTTTCCGGCGCGAGGGACTCATAGTGAGGTCCAGCATCGGGGGCAGTGGTGGCAGCAGAAAGCTGTTCACTTTTGCTTTGACCCCAAAAGTCGCGATATCGGACTGTTGTTGACGACTCAACATATTCAGCAGTGCGGATAAGCATGCTGATGGCCACACCACGCGTAATACCAGACGGGTTCAGCCGCGTCGAGAAGATGGAGGGGTCTGGTTCCCCATTGGGGGTTTTCTTGCCAGTCTCACGACTGTCACCATTGAGGTTATCAATACTAATATCATCGAATTCGGAAATCAGCCTCTCGCGCATGACAACAGTTGACGGATCGCCGAGCCAGGAAGAGTTAGTGACGAAGCATATGATTCCCTTTCCGGTCTGCTCGGCAATACGGCGTTCGGCAACGCGAAAGAAACGAATATATAGATCGTCAAGCTTGTTCTTTGTTATGTCCCACTTATCGGAAAGTCCATTCTTATATGGTTCAACGAGACCACCCTCCTCGCGTCCAGATACACCAGCAAAGCCATTGTAAGGAGGGTTTCCAAGAACTACAAGGATTTGCTGTTCACGCTTGACGGAGTTAGCCGCATCCCGTTCAGTGGAAAATTCTGGGAAGGGAAGAACCGGGTGTTCACTGTCGTTGCCCCAACCGGTCAAGGCATTGGTCAGGTACACACTTGCACGTTCACCAACGTTGGCGTTCAGCGGGACGCCAAGGTGCTGCAGAGCGATGCCTATCCTGAGATGCGCGATGACGAACGGCGCAGGCAGCAACTCGAATCCGTGAATGCGGGACAAGACTGCCTGTTTGGCCTCTGCTGCGACGAGTCCGTCTCCGCTTTGCTCCTTCAGGGTAGCCACGATTTTGTCAAGGACGGCGGTCAGGTAGGAGCCTGTTCCCGTACACGGATCAAGCACGTGGACGTTCGGGTCCGCAAGGCCTAGCGGGAGATTGAGCTGTGTGCGTAGTGCATGGTCAACCCGATCGACCATGTAGCGCACGACTTCAGGAGGCGTGTACCAGACACCGAGTTCGCGGCGGAGTTCCGGATCGTAGGCCTGCAGGAACGGTTCGTAGAAGTACTGAACCGCTTCAGCTGCTTCAAAGCGCTGAAAGAAGAGTTTACGATCCACACGGGCAAGGACGTCGTCGGTCCAGTCGAGTACTTCGTCAAGCCCGATCGGTAGGTTCGCCGGCGTGGCCAGCTGCTGAAAGAGCACACGCACCATCGGCACTGACAACGTCCACTGGGCCTGGCGCCAAGTGAAGCGGTCCGTGGACTGCTCTGGCTGCTGCTCTGACCAGAACGCCCATGAGGCAAAGACGCCGTAGAATAGAGTCTGCACGAGCGCCGAGCGAAAGAAGTGGTCGCCATCCTCGCCTTCAAAGTGCAGACCTAGGGCTTCTTCCAGTGCGCTACGCAAAGTTGTGAGAGCCTGCATGTCTCCTGCGTCTTCGACCCGTGCAAGCCCAGTCCGAGCATAGGTAGCCAAGAACCATGCAAGGTCGGCGGGGTTACTCAGAGGCGCGTCACCTTGCAGCGCGCGTTTAAGGTAGTCGACGAAGTCCGTGCCTCGAGCTTTCTCAGTCTCCATAGGGTTGAGTGCCCAGAAGGAGTCCTCGTCAGGTGCGAGCGTGAAGCGCTCACCGGTCTGGGCTTTGCCCTTGGAGTCCAGGCCAATGACCAGGAAATCGCGGTAGGTGCAGACCAAGACCTTGCCGTAGCGTGCCAGGTAGCGCTTAACCTGAGCGGATCGTGCCACTTGAACGACGTCCTGCGATAGTCCTTTGACCTCCATGACTCCGCGCTCGGGAGCTCGTACAAGCAGCGCGGAAGCACCAGTCTCAACGAGTGCTTTGCGGGCAGTGAATAGGCCACCGTCAGGTATCCCTGCACCACGGTTCTTGGTGGTAAGAACGCAGGTGACTACCGGATCAAGGGTCTTGCCAACCTCATTGAGAAGCCCTTCGAGTTGCCCATAGTAGGACGTTTCTGGGACAGCCTCGCCGGTCGAGTGGATGGCCTGCAGTTTTTCGAGGTACGTGCGTAGAGTGACCACAGGAGGCATCATATAAGAGATCCGCGACACTTACAGTGACCGCCATGATTCGGCGGATGCATCCAGGCAGATTTACTCCCAGGCTTGGACGAGAACCACGGCACTGATGCCGTGGCAGCCCGGCCGGGATCCGAAACCGACATCGTAGGAACGACCGTGCTCGTGCTTCGGTCGGCTGCATGACGGGGCCGGATTGACATAGGAGTCTCCCGTTCACCTGCGGATGACACCTCGCAGCTTGAGATTTAACCTGTTGCCCTCGGCCAGCTCGCTGAGCTGGCCGGGGGTTTCAGCGTTCAGCAGACAACGAAGCGGCCCCGGGGAGATCGGCGGCTGACCCGCTGGGGTGTTCAGGCTCTGGGGCCGCCCCAGGTGATGCGAGCGTGGCCAGATCTGGCCACCATGACGCTTCCACAGACGGACACGAGCCACCGCGGGCTACCGTGATCCCGCGGTCTCCGCCCACGCGGAGACGGCCGGTGTGCTCGTTGAAGCGCCCCTGACCTCCGCGTTGCCCGCTCCGACGCCTCCCCCAAGAGGTGTGCCCCATGCCCACGCGCCCCCCTTCATCGCCGCGGCAGCGGCGGTGGTCCTGCTGCTCACAGGCTGTGCAAGCTACGACGAGACCGCGCACCGAGCCGCGACCGCCGAGGCCCTCGGCGTCGACGAGCTGGACGACGGCAGCTAGGCCGACATCAGCGACATCGCGCAGGAGACCTGCGACTCCGACGACGATGTGTTCGCCTACACCGCCGGGATGAGCGCCGACGGCGACGATCCCGAACGGGCGCTCGCGCTGCGTCGGGTGAACGTCGAGCACGTGTGCCCCGACCGGCTCGAGGAACTGGACGAGCTCATCGCCGGGTTCGAGTACTGAGGAGTAGGACATGACCGTCGAACAGGGCACCCTGCTCGTAACCGGTATCGGCGTCGCGGTCGCGTTTGCTGCGTTGTGGTTCGCGTGGCGGTCAGCCTCCGCGGCGGGGCGATCCGCTGATGCCGCTGAGACGTCCGCTACCACGTCGGAGCGATCCGCGACCGCGGCTGAGAAATCTGCCGCCACGTCGGAGAAGGCAGCGGCGGAGGCCAGCCGATCGGCGGACGCAGCTGAGGCTTCCGCTGCGGAAGCCGAGACGGCCAACCGGCTCGAGGCAGAGCGACGCCACGACGAAATCCGGCCGGTGCTACCGAGCAGACTGAAGGCATTTCCGAAGGAGTCCAGGTCCCCGGGCAAAGTCGAGGTGTTCGCCCGCTTCCAGCTGGCCCGGGTCTACCACGTGCAGGTGGTGATTCCGGGAGTCAGTGGGGAACGCATGGTCCTGAACGAGAACCTGGAGCCGGGTGTTGAACGGGATGTCCACCTCGCGACTCTGGACACCGGGCTGGAGCTGGGCGTGGAAACACTCCGGTTTCGCTTCTGGCCGTCCGGCGACAGCGAGATCGGTTGGCGGTGCCCGTGCTCACGGCCCGGGTCCCCGTGGAAGGAACCCGAGGGGCACTGGTCTGTCACCGTCCCGGTCAGCTACACGCCCCCGCCCTCTGGCCCGTTCGTGATGTTCCACTAGCAGGGAGCGCCGATGCTTGAGATCGACCAAGAGGAGCTGGACCGGTTCGCCGACATGATGGCCCGGGCCGAGCGCCAGTTCGTCAAGGGCCTGGCCCGGTGGCCGTGCCCCTCGGCCAGGTAACGGCCGACGCCGAGCGCGCCGCCGCGGCGTTTGGGCGAACGCTCCAGGTCGATCTCCCTGAAACACCGCGAAGCTCTCCCAAGCAGGGCCGGCGATCGGTGAATGTCATGGGACAACCGTGTGGCAGAAGGTCACACCGAAACTACTTTTAGTAGTTTTACTAACACGAAGAGTTGTCTGGGGATAGGGTTGTCACACCCCAGGGGTATATAAATACACGTGATTCAGACATACGATTGAGACAAGGCATCTGACGTGCCACTCCCTCCCTCGCGTCCAGCCGCGACCACCTCCCCCCACCACGAGGAAGGAAAGGGCCATGGCCACCATCTATGACACAGCCCGCTACATCCTCGACCGGCTCGGCAAGATGAGCGCCATGAAGCTGCAGAAGCTGTGCTACTACTCCTACGGCTACCACCTGGCCTGGGAAGAGCGCCCCCTGTTCGAGCAGCACTTCGAGGCGTGGGCCAACGGCCCTGTCTCCCCCCATCTCTACGCACGGCACCGCGGCCAGTTCGTCGTCGCCCCGGAAGACATCACCGGTGACCCGAAGGAGCTCGACGCTGGTGAACGCGAGTCCATCGACCTGGTTCTCGGCTCGATGGGTACCCTCTCCGCCCACCAACTGTCCGCCATGACCCATGCGGAAGCCCCGTGGGTTCGCGCCCGCGAACGAGACAACGCGCAGGGGCTCGAGCGCAGCGCCGAGCCGCTGACGAACGCGGATATCCACGAGTACTTCGACAGCGTGACAGCGATCGACAGTGGGCAAAGGTAAGCCGAAGCGGACGCCGCAACCACCCGGAGTGCCAAACCGTAAGAGCCCTCCCCACGTCACGGGGAGGCTTCCTGGAGCAGGCAACTCCGCCGAACACATCTGCTGGCGCTTCAAACATGTCGACCACGATGGCCCATGGGGGTTCGGCAAGGTCTCGGCAGAACAGCTCTGTCGAATCCTGGAGCGGCTGCGTGACTTCGAGACGATGACCGTTAACGAGTTGTTCCACCGAGGCGACGAGCCTGGCAAGTCCTACGACATAGCCGACCTTCCAACTCACGAGGCCAGAGAACGGCTGGAGGCCCTGAGCCTCGCGGATCAGACGCAGATCTCGCGGTTGCGGCTGACCGGTGAGCGCCGCCTGTACGGGTTCCTTGATGAGAACGTCTTCCACGTCGTGTTCTGGGACCCTGAGCACAAGGTCTGGCCAAGCAAGAAGAAGCACACCTGAAGTCCTGGCATCCAGCATGACGAAGCGGCCCGGCACCCTACGGGGTGCCGGGCCGCTCGTCCTCCCAGGTTGCTCCCAGCTTCTCCCAATACTGGGAGAAAGCCTTACTCCAAGTCGCGGCGCCAGGTGTGCGGGGCCAGCCACCTCCGCCCACGAGAAAGCCCCAGGCCAGGCGGTGTGAACCCGCCGCACAGCCCGGGGCTCAGGGTGTCCAAGTGCTCCTGGTGTACTCCCCCGTCCCGCTACCCGACCGACACCGGCGTCCCACACAGCAGCGCAGCCGTCGCCTCCGCAGCGGCCTTGGCCACGTCGGCGTAGACCGATTGGTAGGTGTCCTGGGTGAAGTACGTGGTCGCGTGGCCCAGCTCGGTCGAGACCACCTTCACGTCCGTTCCCGCCGCCAGCGCCAGGGAAGCAGCCCCGTGGCGGAGCCCGTGCAACGTGACCGGCGGGAGCCCGGCGGCTTTGGCGATGCGGCAGAACCAGTCACTGACCTGCCCCGGGTGCCGCCCCAACCCGTCCTGACGGGTGAACACCAACCCCGTCACCTGCCACAGCCTCCAACAGACACGGTATGAAACAGCACTACAGAGGGAGCCGCTTCGTCGATGCCAGGGAACAGCGGGTGCATCAGGGAGCACCGCGGCGACGCAGCAGTGTCTGTAGCAGCTCCATGCGGTGTGCAGATTGGGAGGGCCAACAGGCGCGCAGGGCCGCCACGACGAACACGCAGACCAATGTCGGTAGCAGGATAAAGACAAGAACGATCCACACCCAAGCGGGTGCGGAGGTGACCATCTCCAGGAGGGGACGGGCAAAGATGATGAGACTGCTCAGCCCCCCGGCGCTGAGGACCAATGAGCATGACCGGGCGAACCAGCGGTGAGCATCGGAGGGGTCGGACACGTCGTTGGTTCCTCTCAGACAGAAGGACATGGCAAACCGAGCGCGACCGAACCAGGTTCCGGCCTACGCCAACCGAGACGGCCTCCAGAACACGGACGGCCACGTTCAGCAGCCAGGACAGTCGGGCAAGTCGGTCACCAGAGATCACCGAGCATCCCGCGGCGGCTTCCCGGACTGGAGCCATGGATTTCGCGCCCGTCAAGGCAGTGACGGGCGCCTGCATTGTGGTTTCAGCAAGGTGGCGGCCGCCCTCGGGCGACCAGGAAGCACAGGGGAGGCTGGTGCTACCTCAAACGCAGACTGTGCGGCCCGGCTGTCTGCCGCGTCGTATCCATCTGCCCCCTTGGTATAGGGAGCACTCACCCGTAGTGCAGAGCTCTACTGAAAGGTGACGCGTCCACCCAGAAGCTGCGCTTGTTGGTTCTGGGGCCGGCTCATGCTGTACTGGCGAAGGAGTCGCCCTCTTCCCAGATCACCTCAATCTCCAGGTCTGCGCAGTAGTCGAGCAGGTCGGGGCGGGGCTTGCTGGGAAGGAGAATCGCGAGCGCAGGCCGCTTACCGTCTTGCTCGATGAAGCGGCGGTAGTCGAAGAGTTGCCCCACGGCCATGCGCACGGCCTCGCGCGTGACGGTGCCCTTGGCCTCGATCAGCTTGTGGCTGGTTTTGTCATAGAGGTCGCTGAACAGCGGCTTGAGTTCCTTGGCCGGCGAGATCTTGTTGCGGAACACCGAGTGCCCCTGAAGCCGCAGGTAGCGCTGATAGTTCTGTACGAGCTTGGATTCACGGCGTTCTGCTTGGTAGGGCTCACGGGACGGGTTGACGTAAGCGCGTTCGGTGTGAGTCTGCTCGATGTTGACTTCGGTGACTTCGTTCTTGTCGTGAGGGGTCTCCGGAAGGGGTGGGAGCTCTTCGATGTTGCCGCCCCGGGGGACGAGCCGGAACATGATGACGCTGCGGATCTCGTCGCTGTCCTTCATCGGAGCGTCGTCGAGGTACCAGGGGTTGTCCTTGGCAAGTTCGAATTCCCCGACGTAGGTCACCTCGCCGCGGGATCCTTCCATGAGGCGCAGGGCCCTCTTGTCCTCGCGATGGTTGAGAATCGCGAGGTTGCCCTGGGTCATGGTCTGGTCGCCTTGTTGGCCTTCGCCGGCGTAGTGGTAGCAGCCGTCATCGCCCCAGCCATCGAAGTAGCCGTACTGCTGCCCGCTCTTGGGGTCGGAGAACAGGAAGATGTTGGGGGTCACACGTGAGGGGCCGATGCCGCCTTGCTGGCGGCCTCCGTAGGTCTTGTGGAGGTCGGCTCGCTTGATGGTGTCGCCGGGCTGAAGAGTGAACTCCATGTGCACCTTGATTTTAGGGTTGTTCTGGAACCTAAAAATAGAGCCTAGAAGCTCGGCCGTGGCTCGTCAACTAGGTTGCTTCTCATCCGATGGCTGCAGGTTCGAACCCTGCCGGGTGCGCCACAAAACCCCAGGTCACAGCTTCACTGGCTTGTGGGCCGGGCGCCCTGTTCTGTCAGTGGCACCGAGGTGGGACCAGCACCAGACCCGGCCGCCCCCTCGGTGGCACCTGGTGTCGCACTTTTCCGGCATCCCACAGCACCAAGCACGCTGTTCGCTCGGCTGCTTGGCGGGCCATCTCCGATAGCAGGCTGGCATAGGTGTCCGCCGTGAGCATGACGCTCACGTGCCCCAACATCGCCTGCACCACCTTCAGCTCCACCCCGCCGCCAGCGCCAGCGTCGCCCCGTGTCGCAGATCGCGCAACCGCACCGGTGGCAACCCGCACACGGTGTTGAGCCTGCGGAACAGGCGTGATAATCGCCCCGGGCCCCCGAGCTGCCCCGCACTGCGGTGAACACATACCCATGGGCCCACTCCAGGCCGCGTTCGGCGCTCCCGGCCTGCTGGCGGCGCCGGTTGCGGCGCAGCACCCCCAACGTGGTGTGAACCAACATCAACGCGCGGCACCTCGCCTCATCTTGGGCTTCGTCTCCTCCAGCCCTCTCCCCTAGAGGGGTCTGGAGCTGACGGATCACCTCTCCCATCCTGTGGGCCAGGTCGATGGCCCCGCCCCACCCCACCACCTCCTCCCCCGGCTCAGCCCCGTCATCACCACCAGATGGAACAGCGCGCACAACCAATGGCCGGAGGCGGAGTCCAAGAAGGCGCGGGTCTGCCCCACCGTCCAAACCGCCACGGCCAGCTGTTCCCCGCCCCGCTCCCGCAGGATCACGGCCTGGTCGGTCCACACAGGCATGGACGTGTCAGGACCCTGTTTCCTAACCCTTCTCGATCAGACTCTAAACACTCACTCCCGAGCCTCCTCGAAGTACCGCCCCCGGTAGGCGGACCGAACGCACCGATCAACACCAGCAGAGGCGGCCTCGACAGGACTGCTGATCGAGCGAAAACCTTGAAAACCGACCAAGCTCTGCCCACACACCGGTAATATCACCATTCATCTTTTTGAGGGGTGAACATTGCATCTCGGTCGGGTTCGGGCTGCGGGCTTCAAGTCACTGCTGAACACAGAGGTCTCGTTTCGGCAAGGCGTCACGGTAGTGGTCGGTGAGAACAACGCGGGGAAGTCAAACCTCATCGACGCACTGCGTCTTCTGACCGATCCGTTGGATGGGCGGCGTACCCGGTGGTGGGAGGCTGACGATGTTCACCCTTGGGCTGAGGAGGGGGTGGAGCTAACCGCGGTGTACGCGGGCATGGGCCCTGCGGAATCGGGCACCCACCTCCAAGCGGTCGTCCCCGAGGCCGAGGAGCCGAACCTGGGAAGCGGAAACCGTGCTCGGTACTCGGTGCGTTTTGACAGACCGGCCGTGAACGCACGCCCACAGCGGCCGGTCTGGTCGGCGGGGAGGCTGCTGGACGATCCGGAGCCAGAAGCCCGGCGGTTGGTCCGTCACGTGTACCTGCCTCCGATGAGGAACGCCCAGCAGGAGTTGGCGTCGAGTTCAGGAAACCGGCTTCGCCTGATTCTCGCCGCGGAGCTCGGAGGTGAGGAGGCCGTCAAGGCGTTCGAGGAGGAGCAGGCGGCCCTGTTCCAGGGTCTGGAACGGCACACGAAGGTCAGGGCGGCCCGGGAGCGGATCAACGCTCCTCTCGAACACCTCACCGCCGGCGCTCATCCGCAGCACATGGGGCTGTCGTTCGCGGACCCGACGTTGGTGTCCATCGCGCGAGCCCTGCGCACCAGAATGGGCGATGAGGGCCTCGCGTTCGAGGACATCGCCCGCTCGGGGCTCGGCTACGCCAACCTGCTGTACATCGCCACGGTCCTGGCGGAGTTGGATGCGGCCCGCGGTGCGGACCTGACCTTGTTCCTCGTGGAGGAACCGGAAGCGCACCTGCATCCGCAGTTACAGAACCTGCTGCTGGATCATCTCCAGAGCGAGGCTCGCAAGTCCCGTCAGGGCCAGACCGGTGATGACGATGGAAGCCCTCTCGGGCATATCCAGGTGATCATCACCACGCACTCACCGGTGTTGGCCGCGGCGACCACGGTGGAGGACCTGGTGGTGCTCAAGCGGATCCGCACTTCCGCACCCGCACCCGCACCCGCGACGGTGACGACCACGACTTCCGAGGAGGTTCACGGCGAAGCCGAGGCGTCCGAGATCGGAAAGCAGGAAGCGGGTTTCGCTTTCACGACCACCGCGGTGCCCGTGGCGGAGATCCCCTTCACCAAACACGAACCCGCCAAGCTCGACCGCTACCTGGATATCACCAAGAGCTCCATGCTCTTCGCGACCCGGGTCATCCTCGTCGAAGGGATCGCCGAGGCCCTCTTGCTGCCTGCCTTTGCCGATCTGGTCCTGGAAGCCATCCCGAATGAGGGCATGCGCAGGCGGAGTAAGGCCGTGTTCCGCGGCAGTTGCATCGTGATGGTTGACGGCGTCGACTTCACCCCCTACATGCGGGCACTGCTCGCCGATGTGAACGGCAATCGCATCGCCGAACGCGTCGTTCTCATCACTGACGAGGATCCCCGGAAAAAAGCCGACTCCGAGGACAAGGCCGAAGACGTCGACACACTGGTGGACTACGAAGCAACGGATGACAAAGCCCAGCGGGACCCGGAGGTCGCCTACAACCGCGCTTCACGCCTGCGGCGCCAGCTAACCTCATGGAACGTCCCCGAGAAGTTCTTCCATATCGCGGAGAGCCGGCCTACTCTGGAGCCCGAGTTGATGCGCCCCGCGAACCGGGCCCTGCTGCGCGAGGTCTTCCTGGACCTGCGTCCGGGCTCTGCGCACCACTGGCAGCCCATCGATGCTGCCATCACCCCGGAGGCCCAGGCCGAGGCCTTCGGTGGCCTGTTCACGTCGAAAACGGTCCGGCTTCCCAAGGGTGACTACGCCTACCGTCTGGCGGAACGACTCAAGCGCGCCCCCGGCGGCTTCAAGGTCCCCGAACACCTGGCCGCCGCCATCCGCTGGATCACGCAAGCAGAAGGACGGATCCGATGAGCGGAATCGACTCCCTGCGAGACAAGGCGCGGGGCAAACAAGAGGAAGCCGCCACTGCTTCGGCACCGGTGTTCGTACGAGCCTGTCCGGGAGCGGGCAAGACCCGGGTGCTCGTGGAGCGCCACCTTCGCACCGAGGCCATGCCCCGCCGCACCGGGCGGGCGCTGCTGTCCTTCACCAACGTCGCCGCGGACGAACTCCGCGACCGCTGTGACGGGAACCGTCCGGACTTGACAGCCTTCCCCCACTACATCGGTACCTTCGACCGATTCCTGTGGCGCTACCTTGTACGTCCGTTCCTGCCCGCGGGCCCCACCTGGCGGCATCTGCGCTCTTGGGACCAGGTGCCCTCAGCCATAGTGGGCCACCGAAAGGTCCCGCTTGCGGAGTTCCGGTTCGACTACGACCCGTCCACGAACCACACCCTGGTCCGGTGGCCCAACCCCGGAAACCGGCTCACGAACTCGACGTTCTCCGCAGAGTCCTACTGTGCTCTCGCCGAGAGGGTGCGGGACCGACTACAGCGGGACCACGGTTACATGACCGGGCACGAGATCCGGGTCGCGGCCCTGGGCAATGTCGAGGATCCGAGTGTCGCCGAGCTGTTGCGTCACCGCTTCTTCGAGATCGTCGTGGACGAGGCCCAGGACTGCTCTCAACTCGACCTGGCCCTCCTCAGTCATCTGCTGGACGCGAACCTTCCCTTGGTTGTGGTCGCCGACCCCGACCAGGGGATCTACGAGTGGAACGACGCACGACCGCAGGAGCTTCTCGCGCTGGCCCGGCGGCTTCCCCAGCATGTGGAGCTCAACGGCAACTGGCGCAGCAGCGCGCCGATCTGTCGACTAGCTGCGACGCTGCGGCCGGCCCCGCACACCGTTCCCGATCTGTCCGTGGGAGCGCACCACGCCGTCGACACTCCCGTGGTCTTGTTGCCCTACGGATTCGAACGCCGGAAGTCATCAGGGCTCGAAGGCCCTAATGAGGCAGTCGAGGCCTTCACCGAGCTCGCCGCACGGGAAGGTATCGGAAACGAGGACTGCCTGGTGCTCGCTCACAGCAATGCCTCCGTTCTCAGGATCCGGTCCGAACCCGCGTTGAAGGCCCCCAAGAAACCGGACACCGTGGCCCTCGCACGGGCGGCTGCCGTTTTCGGTACGGGCGAGGCAGACCGGAATACCCGTGAGCAGGCCCTAGAGATCGCCGCTCAGCTCCTCAACGCCTACTGGCACCCCGACGGCTTAGGGTCTCTGTCCGCTTCCTTGGCTGAACACGGCATCACACCTGCTCTGATGCGTCGCCGCTCCGCGCTCTTCCTCGCCTCTCTTCCCCCAGTAGACACCATTCCCGCCGGACAGTGGCGCAAGAAGGCTCGCACCATCTGGAAGGCGCAGAGACCACCTTCGGGAACCGATCCGACTGACCCGCCGATGACGCTTTCCCTGGCCAAAGATCTCTCCGACACACCGATCAACGCGCTGATCGGCCTTCTCGGCACCCCTGCATCGGCATCCGAGCCACCGAAGGTTCGCAGCTCCAACATTCACCAGGCCAAGGGGAGCGAAGCCGAAGCAGTACTCGTCCATATCCCGCCGAGCGGAATTTCAGAGCTGATCGAGGCCTGGTCCGACCCGTCTCGACATACCGGGAACTGCGAGTTGCTCCGAACCTACTACGTCGCCATCACCCGTGCGCGGCGGTTCCTAGCGTTCACCTATCCTCGCTCTCAGCATGCCGAGGTCGTGCGGCTGCTGAACTCTCTAGGAATTGACCATCAGATGGAATCCCACGGAGACCAGCTGACGGTCTTCTGAAACGCTGAACAACATGCGATCGCAACAGAAATAATCACCCCCCAAAAATCACCACTCAAAGTCGAGCAACACTTGAAACATAAAACATCGGAATCAAAAAGCTTAAAAAAGAAAGCGAGATCGAAATGCGGAAAATTTAAATTGCACTAGATGAAATGGAGGGGCAACTGGGGACATAACGGCCCCGAATCCTGTCGATCGGGGCGAGAAGAGATAAAGACTCACCTGATCACCGACGTGTCGGAGCTGCACGACATCTACTACCCCGCCACGCAGCGCAAGATCTGCGCCGACGACCACCATGCACCGATCCAGGACGAGTTCCGGACCGCGCTGGACTCCTTCGGCTATAACACTGCCACCCCGTTCCAGGTCGAGGCCGGGCACGCGCTCACCCACGTCCTCAGCCAGCAGCGCCGCTACGCTCTGCAACACCAACTGCGGTTCCAAGTGTGGGAGGCTGGCCACCTCCACCGTGCACACAGGCGCACCCCTGGCCAGCTACGCCCTGGGGCAGGAGAAACAGCGCCAACTCGACCGGGCCCGACAACGGCTGACGGCAGTCGCCACAAAGACGACTGAAGCATGCGCATGGGGGCCCGGTAACCTGCGGCAGCCGCCGGACCTCATCGTGCTGCTCGGGCCCTGATCTACTTATCCATGGGCGCATAAACCAGGTGAGATAACCAATACTCCCGAAGCATCGGATGCTGCGCCGAGTCTGCGTCAGAGAGGACAATCTGCAGTGAAGGCTATACGGTCGCATCCGGATACTGGTGCCTTCGTCGCTCTTCTTGCCGCAGCTTTGGGATCCAATAATCCGGTGGTGGAGTGTCTGTACCAGCCGAATCCCTTAGACTTTCGTCCATATTAGCCATAGACCATGATCGAGGGCCAGGAAGTGTCAGGGCTGCGCGTACCACATTATGCGTCGCTTCGGGAGGTTGACTCACCATGAAGTTGAGTAGGAGGATACCGTCAACGGTGACTTGAGGAGTCCAGGTGCGGCAGACCACTTGACAATAGTCGCTGATCTCAAAAATTCGCGATACGCAGGTGCCCCCTTCTTCGTCGGTGGATAGCCACAGCAAGCGGTCACCGGCAATGAGCCTCTCTCGTCCGATGATGTGCCCGTTCGGGGCATTCTGCTTGCGGTCCAAGTAAGGAACAGGGTCGAGGATGCCGTCAGGGTCGTCATCGCTGAACCCGGACACCTGCTCAATGCTGTCTGCCCCGTGCAACTCTAGGACATCGCCAGAACTGTGCGCCTGCCAAATGTCGCATATAGATGGCCTTGTGTCAAAAAAATGTTCATAGCGAAGCCATACAAAGTAGTCTCTATTTGTCAGAGGCAGGAAAATTCGATCAGATGCCTTAATGTAGTTTATATTCTCTGCGAATGAGTGGATTCCGTTAACGTCGCGAGCGGCATCTCGCACTGCCTGACAAGCCTTTTCGGGAGATACCGAGAAGAACTCCTTGCCTGGAATGCGGTGCTCTTGGAGGAGAACGTGTGCCTTCTTCTCTACTCTATGGGCGTTCTGGGTTGGCAGACGGAGGATTGCGGTGAAGTCCTGAGGGACCGCAGTGTTGAGATCGTTCATCCGGTCGTCTACAAGGCGTGAGGTGAAGCCGATTTTTACCACACCGGGGAGGCTCGGAGTGGCCAGGATGTATACGAATTCCACTATGGGGGCACTCATGGGAAAACCCTAGCGTAGAGCGAGGACACTCGTCTCTGCTTCAAACACGGACGTCGTAGCCACCAGCACCCCGTGTGGTACGGCACCCACACTGCTTGTACACGGATCCAGACATGATCGCGGCCCATGGGTCCAGCCTGACCGAAAATCCGTGCAGCTCAGCAAGTGTCGCCCATGTCCGGGAATGTAACCGCCCCATGGAAGGCCCCTGTCGTCACCCTTCTGACATCTGAACATCACTACATGGCTCTGGTATCGCAGGTGGCGGGAGGCAATCCCGACACCCCCGAGCCTCCATCACACTCGATACAAAGCACCCTTCCCCTACGCCCGTAAGGACGGATGAGCTGCAACCTGTGAGGGCTGGCCGGAAACGGCCAACACCGCATACACCCCACTCCACAGCGTGCTTTCTGCAACCGTAGAGCTGCACCCTTTTACCCCCGTCCCCTGTGCGAGGAGACCAGTGTGGAACTACGTCTGACTGATGCCATCCGAACGTTGCGCGAGGAACTTACCGAGGCCGTCGAGGAAGCCGAAGCCCAAAGCTCCGACATCACCTTCGACCTCGGACCGATCGGGATGGAGTTCGAGGTCGCGTTCCGCGCTGATGCCAAGGCCAAGGGCAAGATCGCCGCATGGATCGCCTCCGGTGAAGTCGAAGGCAGTGCGGGTCGTACCCGTACCCACCGCGTGTCCTTCACCCTCACTCCCCGCAGCAAGTCCAGCCCCAACGGCGACGTGTCCATCAACAGCACTCACCAGAACACCGGCCCCGGTGGCCGGTCCGGACACATCGGACGTTGACCAGCCCACTCTCACTATCTGCTCGTGTTAAACCCCCGCCCGTTCAGGAAGTGCCGATGCCTGCGGCTGCGCGCATTGCCCGCATCACCAGCCCCACTGGAACCGGATCAGGGTGCCTGATCGCGCCCCGCCTGGTGCTGACCTCCGCCCACGTGGTTCCCGAACCCGGTGGTGAGGAGGTGTCGTTCTTCACCGCCACCGACGAGCACGTGTACACAGGACGGGTGGTGTGGCGGGGCACCCCGCATGGTCGTGACGACGCCGCCTTGGTGGAAATCACTGACCCCGTCTGGCCCGCTCAGCCGGTCTGGATGCAGTGGGGGCGCCTGGTCACCGACCGGCCAGGAACGCCATGTCGCACCTGGGGATATCCCAACCTGGTCCAACGCGAAGGACGTCACGTCGAGACAGCCCAGCTCTTGGGGACGATCAACCCCGGTACCCGCATGATCGGTGACCGGTACGCCATGGACATCACCAGCCACCCACCCCACTGGGACGAGGAGGGCTCCCCCTGGGGAGGCCTGTCCGGAGCCGCCCTGATGTGCGAGGACCTGCTGGTGGGGGTGATCGCCACCGATCCCGCTCACCGAGACCACGCGGCACTGGAGGCCGTGCCCGCTTACGTGCTGCACCACGACCCCACCTTCCGCACCGTCCTCGAAGACCACGGTGTGTCCCAGGTATTGGAACCGGTCGAACTCGCCCACCTGGACCACAGAGCCGGTTTCTTGTCGCGCCGGCTCTCACCGGCTTCGCTGCTGGAAGCCCACCGTCAGGTGGTCGCCTTTCACGGTCGCGACGAACTCATTCACACCCTCCTGGACTGGTGTGTTGACGATGAGCCGGTCGCGGCGGTTGTGGTACACGGCCCGGGCGGGCAGGGCAAGACCCGGCTGGCCTACGAGCTCACCAAGCGGCTCTCTCAGCCCAACCGCCAGCGGCGGTGGGCGACCGTGTGGGTCACGGGCAAGGCCACGGCCGAGGAGTTGACGCCGGTCAAGGACGTGGCCGTTCCCCTGCTGCTGGTAGTGGACTACGCCGAAAGCCGCACCGCACAGCTGACCCGTCTTCTCAAGCTGTGCGACCGCCCTCCGGGAAGTGTGCCCATCCGACTGCTCCTCTTGACACGTACCGTGAGTGAGTGGTGGGAACAGGTCAATACCGACACCAACCACCTCCTGGCCGATGTCACCCAACGCCTTCCGCTGCCACCGCTGGCCCCCCTCATGGTCAACCGTCAACACGAGTACCGCACCGCCCTGACCCACCTGGCCCAGGCACTACCCTCTGTTCGCACCCCGGTCGAAGCCGACTGGCACCAGGTTGCAGCCGACCTTCCGGACCCGAACCTGTCCGGGACAGAGTGGAGCACGGTCCTGAGCGTGCACATGCGCGCCCTGGCCGACCTTCTGGACGCCACCCAGCCCTCCACCAGCGTCACCCCTGACACCGCGGTGGAGGGCAGGGTGTTGGCCCACGAGTATCGGTACTGGAGCCACACCGCCGCCGCCCGAGGGCTGAGCGCACCGGAACTGGAACAGCCCCTGCGCGACGTGCTGGCCGCAGCGTTCACCCTGACCACAGGCTCTACCGGGGCTGCGGATGCGCTCGTGGGAAACGTCGCCTCCTTAAGAGGCCAGACCACCGCTCTCAAACAGCAGGTCCGCCGCTGGATCATCGACCTGTATCCCCAAGACAAGGAGGGCGAAGGAGTGCTGTGGGGCCGGGTACAGCCGGACCGGCTCCTGGAGTACTTCCTCGGCCAGCAACTTCTACGCAACCCCGCTCTCTTCGATCCCTTCCTCGACAGCATCCGTGCGGCGGACGCCGAGCGGCTCGTAGCTCTCTACGCACGTGCGGCCACACATCCTGCTTTCGCCACGGCCCTGGCTGAACACCTCACCGAGTTGTGCGAGCGCCATATCCAGGTGCTGGGGACAGCGGTCATCGAAGTCGCCACTCACACGGAAAACCCCGCCCCGCTCGTCCGGGCCTTGGAGCAAGCCACAGTCAGCCCTGAGGCTTCTCTGGATGTCCTGATGGGCTTTCAGGACGCGCTCCCGCACTTCAGCCAGAGGCTGGCCGCTTGGACTGGCCAGCTGGTCGATCGGGTGGTCGAGATCCTCCGTGCTCTGGCCGAACAACGCCCCGATACCTACCTGCCCCGTCTTGCTATTGCCCTGAACAATCAAGCTGTCCGCCTCGGAAGTCTGGGGTTTCACGAAGCGGGCTTGGATGCCAGCACTGAGGCCGTCCGTCTCCACCATGCATTGGCTAAACAGCGCTCAGGCACTCACCTTCCCGACTTCGCTATGGCTCTGAGCAACCAGGCCATCCACCTGGGTCACTGGGGTCGGTATGAAGAAGCCCTGGAAGCCATTACCCAAGCCATCCACCACTACCGAGCCCTAGCCGAACAACACCCCAACACCCACCTCTCTGCCCTCGCTATGGCCACAACCAACCAAGCCGCCCGTCTACGAGATCTAGGGCGGCACGAAGAGGCGCTAGGAGCCATCAGCCAAGCCGTCCACCACTACCGAGCCCTGGCCGAACAACACCCCGACAATCACCTCCCCGGCCTCGCCGGATCCCTGAACAACCAAGCCGTCCAGCTGAGGGATCTTGGGCGGCACGAAGAGGCTCTCGACGCCATCACGCAAGCCGTCCACATCCGCCAGAAACTAACCGAACAACGACCTGACGCCCACCTCCCTGACCTCGCCATGGCCCTGAACAACCAAGCCATCCAGCTGAGGGATCTTGGACGTCTTGAAGAAGCCCTGGAGCCCATCACCCAAACCGTCCACCACTACCGCACCCTGGCCGAACAACAGCCCAATGCTTACCTCCCCTATCTTGCTGTGGCCCTGAACAACCAAGCTGGTCATCTGGGAGAGCTCAGGCGGCACGAAGAAGCCTTAGACGCCACTACCCAGGCCGTCCACATCCACCGGAAACTGGCCGAAAAACACCCTGGCAACCATCTCCCCGGCCTCGCCATGGCCCTGAACAACCAAGCCATCCAAATGGGAGATCTAGGGCGTCTCGAAGAAGCCCTGGAGCCCATCACCCAAACCGTCCACCACTACCGCACCCTGGCCGAACAACGACCCGACACCTACATGCCCCACCTCGCAATTTCCCTGAACAATCAAGCCATCCGACTGGGGGATCTGGGGCGGCGCGAAGAAGCCTTAAACTCCATCACCGAAGCCGTTGACATCCGCCGGAAACTGGCTGAACAACGACCCGATGCCCACCTCCCCGGCCTTGCGGGATCCCTAAGTAACCAAGCCATCCGTCTGCGGGACCTGGGGCGTTACGAAGAGGCCCTGGAGGCTATCACCCAAGCCGTCCACCACTATAGCGCCCTGGCCGAACAGCGACCCGACGCCTACTTCCCTGGCCTCGCAGGGTCCCTGAACAACCAAACTGTTTGCCTGGGGCACCTGAGTCGGGAGAAGGAAGCCTTGGACTCCATCACCGAAGCCGTTGACATCCGCCGGAAACTGGCTGAACAACATCCCGACGCCTACCTCCCCGACCTCGCAGGGTCTCTGAACAACCAAGCCATCCATCTGGGAAAGTTAGGGAAAATTAAAGAAGCTCTTAAGGTCATCACGGAAGCCATCAAGATCAGAAGTGCTCTCGCGAAAGCTAGGCCCGCGGTCCATCAAGACGAGTGGGATCAATCGCGTCGAGTGCTGGAGTGGGTCAAAGAATTGGGCAACCCCGAAGGAGACTGACTCGGGGAAGGACATGCCGAGTCACTAGCGAACTGGAAGCCGCACCTTCAGAGCGAAGAAAACCTGCGCTTATGCTCCGCTGCCTGGGGAGGTGCCCTGAGGTTTCCGGACAGGCAGTCAAATCAACGGCTGAACGAGGTACTGTCAAACGCCGCCCACCGCCTGTTTGCACTCCGTTTATGCTCCACAGTTCCGTGCTTCTAACCGATAGTCGCAGGTTCGGACCTTGCCGGGTACGCAACAAAACACCAGGTCAACCGAGGGTCTACAGCCTCACCACAGAGGAGCCGTCGCACTGATGGGTCCAAGCTGGGCCCAAACCCCGACGTAGACGTCTCCCTGTGCACACCGACGGGCCCTCCCGGAATCGCGCAGTACCAGCCACGCAGTCCTTTCAGCCGCTTCCCTGACTACGCTCCCCCAGGTCTGCTCCGCACCCCAGACATGGGCCAACACACCACCCCACACTTCGATGTGCCCGGGAGGCTTCGGCCCAAATTGTCGGGCGGGTGCGGAATGATGGGAGGCGTGGAAACCTTCAAACGGACGCCGCTGCAACTGTTCAACCTGCCGCAGCATTTCGTGATCCCGCTGTTCCAACGTCCCTACGTCTGGAAGGAGGACGAGCAGTGGGAGCCGCTGTGGAAGGACATCCGGCGCATCACCGAACTCCGGATCGAAGAGCCCCATCTGAACGCCACTCACTTCCTCGGCGCGGTGGTCATCCAGTCCCAGGAAGCTCAGAGCAAGCGGCTGACGACGTGGAATGTGATCGACGGCCAACAGCGGCTGACGACCTTGCAGATCTTCGCGGACGCCACGTGCGCGCTCCTGACACAGTCGGGCAACGAGCGGCTCGCTGGTCAGCTCGAACGTCTCACGCACAACGACGATGTCTACGTCGAAGACGGCGACATCCAGCTGAAGGTGCGCCACCTCAACAAGGACCAGGCGGCGTTCGACGAAGTGATGTCGGCTGAGCCGCCGGTCGACCACACCGATCTGGCCCACTCGGACTCCCAGATCGTCGCCGCACATGCCTACTTCTCGACGGTCGTCGAACAGTGGCTCGGCCCACCCGAGTCGGACGAGTACACCGTTAAGGCCAAGAAGCTCACCGACGTACTGCTGGACGGCCTTCAGCTGGTCTCCATCGAGTTGGAGGCCTCGGAAAATTCCCAGGAGATCTTCGAGACACTCAACGCTCGCGGCACCCCGCTCACCGCGGCCGACCTCGTGCGCAACTTCGTATTCCAGCGGCTTGAAGCCGAAGGCGCAGACACGAAGAAGGCCTACCGGGAGGACTGGCCCTTCGAGACCAAGTTCTGGACGAAGGAGGTCAGCGTCGGGCGCAACCTCATCAGCCGCAGCTCGCTGTTCCTCAACCAGTGGCTCGTATCGCGCACCGGCGAGGAGATCAGCCCGCAGGCGACGTTCAACCGGTTCAAGTCCTATGTGGAGCTCGAATCCGGGCACAAGATGACCGGCCTGCTGCCTGAGATCAAGCAGCAGGCACAGCAATACGAGGCCTGGACAGAAGCCGCAGCCCGTCCCGGGGGAAGCCTCGGCTCCGCCGAGATGGCGGTGTACCGAATGCAGGCCGGCGGCGTCGAGGTGCTCAAGCCGCTGCTCATCTGGTTGCACGAGCCGGACCGCGACCTCCCGCGGGAGTCCGTCGACCAGATCATCCGGGTGGCCGAGAGCTGGGTCGTCCGCCGTCAGCTGCTTCGTCTGTCCGGCAGCGATCTGGGGCGCATCGTCGCCGACCTCATCACCGCGAACTCCACCGTACCCGCCGACGAACTCGTGGAACGCATCACCGGGCACCTTGCCCGGCTGAACGTCACGAGCACCTATTGGCCCGGTGATGAGGAAGTCCGTGCAACACTCACCACGGAGTCCGCATACTCACGGTTCCCACGGGGACGGCTCCGCATGATCCTCGAAGCGGTGGAGGACCTCTACCGGGCGGAGACAGGCCAGCCGCAGATCGAACGGATGGGTTACCCGATCGAGCACCTGCTTCCGCGAAAGTGGCGTGACACCTGGGCCGTACAGGAGCCGGAGGACATCGAGGAGCGGCAGTCGCGTGTCCACCGCCTGGGCAACCTGACGCTCCTGACACAGAAGCTCAACGCGAAAGTGTCCAACGGAGCGTGGTCGGCGAAGCGGTCGGCGCTGATGGACCACAACACGATCACGCTCACGGGACGGGTGATCAAGCGAACCGAACACCATGCCTGGGACGAGGAGCTGATCGACGAGCGGACAACGGAGCTGATCGATCGGATCCTGCAGGTGTGGCCGGTCCCGGAGGGCCATCACGGCAAGGTGATCGACCCGCAGACCAAGGCTGGTGACTGGGTCGAGTTGAAGCACCTCATCGAGGCAGGGCTTCTCGCGCCTGGTGACAAGCTGCTGGCAACGCACCGGGACTTCAAGGGCAGGGAAGCCACCCTGACCGCCGACGGGGCCATCGAGCTGGCCGGCAAGCGCTACACGTCACCGTCGGCCGCCGGACGCGCATTGCGCAAGAGGGCGACGAACGGGTGGTACTTCTGGTCCGTGGCGGACGGCCGCCGGTTGAGGGATGTTCGCACACAGTTCCAGAACTCCATGCCAGCAGAAGAAGAGTCGAAGCCTGGAGATGCATAGCAACGCACGAACGTTCCCTCTCGGATACCCCGAAGGTTTCTGACACAGATCCGGTCTCAACGGCCACGCAGTGAAGACCTCGCGAGGTGCCATCGGACGCCGCCAACCGGCCGTTTGTGCTCCGTTGGTGCTCCGCGGTTTTGGACCGGGGCGACACCACACGGCACCATGTGACACAGGACAGCATCCGGATTCGGATGGTGTGGGACGCAACGGCACGAAGTGACACGTGACGACCCCCGGGCTTCTAATCCGATGGCCGCAGGTTCGAATCCTGCCGGGTGCGCCACAAAACCCCAGGTCGCAGCCTTGCCGGGCTGCGGCCCGGGTGCGCTGTCCTGCCGGTGGGTCCAGGGTGGGACCGAGGTGGGACCAACACCAGACCCCGCCGGCCACCCCTCCCCCGCACCTGACGACGCACTTTCCCAGCGTCCCGCAGCACCAACCACGCCGTCCGCTCGGCCGCCTCGCGGGCCACCTCCGGCAACACACTGGCATAGGTGTCCGCCGTGAGCACGATGCTCGCGTGCCCCAACATCGCCTGCACGACTTTCAACTCCACCCCCGCCGCCAAGGCCAGCGTCGCCGCCCCGTGCCGCAGATCGTGCAACCGCACCGGCGGCAACCCGCTCGCGGCGTTGAGCCTGCGGAACAGGCGCGACAACCGCTCCGGGGCCATCGGGCCGCCCCGCATCGCGGTGAACACATACCCCCGAGCCCAGTCCAGGCAGTGTTCTGTGGCCTGGGTCTGCTGGCGGTGCCGGTGGCGGCGCAGTACCCCCAGCGTGGTGTGGTCCAACATCAATGTGCGGCGGCTTGCCGCGCTCTTGGGCTCCGATTCCACCATTCCCTGCCCCGGGTGGGTCTGGAGCTGGCGGACCACTCCCACCGTGCCGTGGGCCAAGTCGATGTCCTCCCATCGCAGCCCCACCACCTCGCCCCGGCGCAGCCCGGTCATCACCGCCAGGTGGAACAGCGCGTACAACGGGTGGTCGGAGACGAAGTCCAGGAACTGGCGGGTCTGCTCCACCGTCCACACGGCCACCGCCGGCCGGTCCCCTCCATGGCGCCACTCGGCCACGGCCTGGTCGGTCCACACCACCGGACGGGCGCTCTCACCGTTGTCCAATCGCAGGCCCTTGGCCGGGTTGGAGGCCAGCAGCCGTTCGCGGACCGCGGTGTTCAACGCCGCCCGCAGCGTGGCCCGCACCCGTTGCACCGTCGCTGAAGATAAGGGATTCCCACGGGGTGTGGTGTGGCGGGAGATCCGCTCGAAAGCCTGCCGCGCCAGGGCGGGAGTCAGCTCCTCCAGCAGCACCCCGCCCAGATACGGGTTGAGGTAGCGGTCGATGTGCTCCTGGTAACCGACCCGGGTACGTGCCCGCAACCGGGTCCGACCGTCCAACCACTGCTGGAGCCACCCGCCCACCGTCCATACCGATCCGGCGGCTCCCGGCCCGTCACCCCGGGCTCTCCTCAACGCCGCACGTGCGGCCTCACGTGAGGTGAACCCGCCCCGACGCACCCGACACCGGACGCTCAGGCCCTGGTCCGACTCGAGCGAGAAGTACCAGCTTCCATGCCCGCGTGACCGTAACTGCGGACACCCGCTCCCGAGCCTCCTCGAGGTACCGCCCATCCGGCACCCGCACCGCTTGAACACCGAACCAGAACCGGACACGACCACCACCTCCACGCCCAGTCTCATCCCACAAGCGTTACTCGGAGAAGGGTGGGTGCCGGGAGGCGATCCCGGTACGCGCCGCAGCCTCCATCACACCCGGCACGAGACAATCGCCCGGATGACGTTCTTCCGTGGGTGGGGAGTCAGGGCGCCCCTCGGCCCGCGGTGATCACGCCGCGGATCGCGGTGTCGATGCGTTCGGCCGCCTGCTCGGGATCGGGGCTCCCCTCGTCCAGCCAGGCGATGGCACCCTCGATGGCCACGGTGAACACCAGGCGTGCGGCCCAGCGGGCCCAGGCCGGGTCGGGGATCACCTCCGCCAGTTGGCGCAGTGCCAGGTCGACGGAGCCGGCCACGAAGCGGTCGGCCCACTCCCGGAAGTCCGGTTCACGGGCCGCGTAGTGGAACAGCAGGCGGAACCCGTCGGGGTCCTCTGCCGCGGCGGCCAGGAACAGGGACAGGCTCTCCCCGGTGAAGTCGCCCTCGCCGACCCGCTCCTGTAGGCGCGCGCAGACTCGGTCCAGGGCGGCCCGGTACATCTCGTCCTTGGACTCGAAGTGCCGGTAGAGGATCACTTTGCTGATGGCGGCCTCGGTGGCGATGTCGTCCAGGGAGGTGCCCGCGAAGCCGCCCCGGGCGAAGGCGCGGGTCGCGGCCTCCAGGATCTGGGCCCGCCGCTCGGCCCGGCGCATTCTGCGCACAGGTGCGACCGCGCCGTCCGTCGTGCCGTCGCCCATGACCGCCCTCTCCTCGCCTCTGCTCGCGCCCTTGTCAACTCCGGAGTCTATAAATAGCCTTGTTTAATCATGAGTATACAAAGCAGGGTTAACAACATGGAGGATGACGTGCTACCCCGACTGCCCTTCGACCGGAACGGCCCGCTGGCCGAACCCGCGCAACTGGCGCTCCTGCGCATCGAGGGACCCCTGCACCGGGTCCGCACCGCGGTGGGCGACGAGGCCTGGTTGGCCATCGGACCCGACCTGGTCCGCGATCTGCTCGACGACGACCGGCTGGGCCGCTCCCACCCCGACCCCGCCCGCGCCGCCCGCACCGGTGAGTCCGCCCTCTTCGGCGGCCCCATGGGCGACTTCGCCACTGAGAAGGCCGACCACGCCCGGATGCGCGCCCTGCTGCGCCCGCACTTCAGTCCCGGCCGCGTGCGGGGGCTGGCACCGCGAGTGGCGGAGCTGACCACCGGTCTCCTGGACGACATGGAACACGGCCCCCGGCCCGCGGACCTGGTCCAGGCCCTGGCGGTGCCGCTGCCCGTCCTGGTCATCTGCGAACTGCTGGGGGTCCCCTACGCCGACCGGGAGGACTTCCGCGCCTGGACCCGCGACGCCGCCGACACCGCCGACCGCGCCCGCTCCGAGCGCGGCCTGGCCGAGTTGTTCGCCTACGGCCTGGACCTGGTGGCGCGCAAGCGCCGCACCCCCGGGGACGACGTGGTCTCGCGGCTGGCCGCCGACCCGGACGTGGGAGAGCAGGAGGCCGCGGTGCTGGCCATGGTGCTGTTGTTCGCCGGACACGAGACCACGGTCACCCAGATCGGCCTGGGGCTGCTGGGGCTGCTCGCCTCTCCCGGCCAGTGGCATGCCCTGGTCCGGGAGCCGGGACGAGTGGACGGCGCGGTGGAGGAGTTGCTGCGGGCGCCGAGCCGGAGCGGTGGCGGGATCCCCCGCTACGCCTGCACCGACATGGAGGTGGCGGGGCGTACCGTGCGCACGGGGGACCTGGTGCTGTGCGACACCGACGCCGCCGACCACGACCCGGAGCGGTTCCCGGACCCGTACCGGTTCGACGCCGCCCGCGCTCCGAACGCGCACCTGGCCTTCGGGCACGGGATCCGCTACTGCCTGGGCGCTCCGCTGGCCCGGCTGGAGCTGCGCGCGGTCCTGTCCGGTCTGATCGAGCGGATGCCCGGCCTGGAGTTGGCCGTCGCCCCGGAGCAGGTGCGTGTCCGCGAGGACGTGCTCACCGGTGGTCCGGTCGCGCTCCTGGTGCGGTGGTGAGCGCCGTGGGGCGGGACACGGATCGCAACCGGGTGCACCACCCGCTCTTCGCCCGCTTCTACATGCGGGCGGCCGGGGCCATGGAAGGCGGCGGCATGGCCGAGCGGCGCGCCGCGCTGCTGGGCGGGCTGAGCGGAAAGGTCCTGGAGATCGGCGCGGGCGACGGCCGCAACTTCGGCCACTACCCCGCCGCGGTGCGGCGGGTCGTCGCGGTGGAGCCGGAACCGCACCTGCGCGCGGCGGCCCGGCGCGCGGCCAAACGGGCTCCGGTGCCCGTCGAGGTGGTCGACGGGACCGCAGAGCGCCTGCCGTTCGCCGAAGCCTCCTTCGACGCCGCCGTGGCCACCCTGGTGTTGTGCTCGGTGGCCGACCAGCGCACGGTCCTGCGGGAGGTCCACCGCGTCCTGCGCCCACAGGGGCGGTGCTACTTCCTCGAGCACGTCCGGGCGGACACCCCGGGCATGAGACGGGCGCAGCGGTGGGTGGATGCCACGGTGGGGCCCCGGCTTCTCGGAGGCTGCCGCTGCGGGCGCGACACCGTGGCGAGGGTCGAAGAGGCCGGATTCGCGCTCGCCCGCCTGGACCGCTTCCTCATGCCCGCGCTGCGCACACCCCAGTCCTTCCATGTGAGCGGCGAAGCCGTTCGTGTCGACCTCCCTCATGGCGCGGGTTGAGCACCGCCGGGCCCGGGCGGCAGGGGGCGACCGCCCGAAGCCCTCGTCACCCCGATACCTCGGCCGAAGCCGCGGGCCTGCGCGGTGATCCGCCCGCGGCGGGATGGGTCTCGTACATGCGCAGTGCCACGGCCAGTGCGGACAGGGCGCTGACCGCGGCGGCGACCCACACTGCGGCGTGCAGGTCCAGCAGGTCGGCCACGATCCCGCCCAGGATCGCGCCGACCGCGTACCCCAGGTCGCGCCAGACCCGGTAGACGCCCACGGCCCGGCCCCGCCAGGCCGGGTGGGCGACGTCGCCGATCACGGCCAGCAGGGTCGGGTAGACCATGGCCGTTCCCAGTCCCAGCAGGGCGGTCCCGGCAGCCCACCCGGCGAACCCGGAAGCCGAAGCGATGACGACCAATGCAGCGGCCTGGGCCGCCATGCCCGCGGTGATGAGGTGTTTGCGGCCGAATCGGTCCGACAGGGCCCCGGTGAACAACTGGCCCACGCCCCACACCCCCGGGTAGAGGGCGAACAGCAGCCCGATCTGGGAGACGGCGAGGTCGGCGGTGGCGAACAGCAGCGGGAACAGCCCCCAGGACAGGCCGAAGTTGAGGTTGTTCACCAGTCCGGCCTGGCTCGCCGAGGCCAGTGCCGGTTCCTTGAGACTGGTCTGGGCGAGGATCTGCCGGTCGGTCAGGCCGGCGTGCAGGTGATCGTGGCGGCCGTCGGCGCGCGGAGTGTGCCGTCCGGCTTCCAGCCGGGCGTGGTCACGGGTCTCGCGCACGAAGATCCCGGACAGCAGCAGGGCCAGGGCGATGTAGGCCAGGCCCAGCAGGAACGGGGCCGGGCGCAGCCCGTAGGTCTGGGCGAGGTACCCGGCCAGCAGCGAGGTCACCGCGACCGCGCCGTATCCGGCGGCCTCGTTCAGCCCCATGGCCAGGCCCCGCTGGGCGGGTCCGACCAGATCGATCTTCATCACCACCGTGGTGGACCAGGTCAGACCCTGGTTGATGCCCAGCAGGACGTTGGCCGCCACCACCCACTCCCAGCTCGGGGCAAGGATCAGCATCACCGGCACCGGGACCGCGAACAGCCACCCCACCAACAGCACGGGTTTGCGGCCGTAGCGGTCGGAGAAGGTCCCGGCGACGTAGTTGGCGATCGCCTTGGTGATTCCGAAGGCGGCGACGTAGGTGAAGATGTAGGTGTAGCCGGACAGGCCGAACTCGGACTCGGCCATAAGGGGAAGCACGGTCTGCTGCTGGCCGACCATGCCGCCGACCAGTGCGTTGACCGCGACGAGCAGGGTGAACTGCGCGGCGTTGTGCCGCAGGCCCAGCGCCGGTGGCCGGGCCGTGCCGCGCGGTCTCATCTCCCCTCCTCCAGGTCCCGGCCGGACGCCGACTCCCAGTCGGCGGGGCCGCCGTCCAGGACGCGGACGTCGGTGCGCCCTGCACGCTGGAGCAGGGCGGCGGCGCCCATGGCCCGCTCGCCGTGGCCGCACATGACCACCACCGGCCCCTCGGGCACCTGCGACAGACTCTCTTGCAGGCTTCCGAGTTCGATGTTGACGGCACCGGGGAGATGACCCGCGGCGAACTCCGCTGCCTGGCGGATGTCCAGGACGCTGACCGGATCAGCCGCGACAAGGTCGGCGGCGTCCACCAGCGGTGTCGCGGCCGCGGTGACCGGTCCGGCCCAGGCGTCCATGCCGCCCTCCAGTTCCCCGGCCAGGGTGTCGAAGCCGACGTTGGCGGCCTCCCAGGCGATGTCCTTGGGGTCCTGGCCGGTGGAACGGACGATGACGACCGGCCGGTCGGGGTCGACGAGCCAACCGAACCAGGTGGAGAAGACCCGGCGCAGCGGGAGGGAGAGCGCCCCGGGTACGTGCCCGGCGGCGAAGTCCGCCACCGTACGGGTGTCCACGACCTGGGCGTCCTCAGCCACCAGGTCCTGGACGTCCTGGGGGGTGAGCGGTTTCAGGGCCGGGGCGTTCTCCAGTACAGCGGGTCCGCGCCGGTTGATCTCCCCCAGGCGGAGGAAGTAGCCGGGGAAAGTGCCCATGGAGCCGAGCAGCGCTTCGACGAAGGCGTCCTCTCCTTCGACCCGCAGGAGGGGGTTGGTGGCCCGTTCCCTGCCGATGGTGGTGACACGGTCGCCGTCGCCTCCGGCAGAGCAGAAGGAACCTGCTCCGTGGGTGGGCCAGACGGGAGTGTCGTCGGGCAACTCCATCAGCCGTCGCAGGGAGTGGTACTGGGCGCGGGCCAGCGGCACGGTCTGCTCGGGGCTGTCCAGATCGGTGCGCCCGGCGGTGCCCACCATCAGGGAGCCACCGGTGAACACCCCCAGCAGCCGTTCGCCTTCGTAGAGCAGGTAGGAGGTGTGCTCGGGCGAGTGGCCGGGGGTGGCCCAGGCCTCCAGAACGTAGTCTCCGGCTCTCACCCGGTCGCCGTCGCTCATCCCCGTCACCCGGAAACCGCGGGGGCCGACCTCGGGCGCCAGGACCGTGGCGCCCTCGACCTCGGCGAGTTCGCGCGCACCGGAGATGAAGTCGGCGTGCATGTGGGTCTCGACCGCGTGGGTGATGGCCAGGTTCCGTTCGCGGGCCTCCGCACGCACGCGACGCAGGTCCCGCTCGGGGTCCAGGACCAGGGCTCGGCCCCCGCCGAGGTCGAGAAGGTAGGTGGAGTTGCCCAGGCCCTCGTCGATGACGGGGACGAGCGTGAGGTCGGTGGGCATCGTCTGAGCCTCCTGGGTTCACGGAACACTGGACTCCATTATTCCAAAGATTTTTGGATTAACAAGCGGCGGGGGCGAGCCGACCATCACTCCCTCTCCCGCGTCTTCCGGCGCAGGGAATGGTCGAGGAGCAAGGCGTCAGGCGGCGGCCGCAATCGTCCCGGCCGCGAACAGGACATCGTCCTCAGTGGTCCAGCGTCCCAGGCTCAACCGCAGAGCGCCCTGCCCGTGCTCCGGTTTCACACCCATGGCGGCCAGCACGGGAGAGGACGATCGCACTCCGGCGTGGCAGGCCGAACCGGTCGAGGCGGCGATACCGGGGCACGCCGCCAACAGCTCATGGCCGACGGTCCCGTCGATGCTGACGTTCAGCGTCTGCGGCAGGCGTTCACGGGCGGACCCGTTGAGGTGCACCCGGCCCGGCAGCCGCCGATCGAGTTCGGTCGACAGCAGATCCCGCAGGGAGCGCAGTCGCTCGTCGACCCCGGCCACCAGGTCGGCCGCGGCCAGGTCGGCGGCGGTCCCCAACCCCACGATGTAGGGAACGTTCTCTGTACCCGCCCGCAGCCCCCGCTCCTGTCCGCCCCCACCGATGATCGGTTCGATCATGGCCCTGTCGCGCACATAGAGCGCCGCGATCCCCTTGGGTGCGTAGAGCTTGTGGCCGACCAGCGTCAGCAGGTCGACACCCAGGTCGGCCACGTCCACCGAGACCTTGCCCACGCTCTGGGCCGCGTCGGTATGGAACAGGGCACCGTGAGCGCGCGTGATGCGGGCCAATTCGCCGATCGGCTGGAGTGTACCCGTCTCGTTGTTGGCGTGCATGATCGACACCAGAACCGTCTCCGGGCGCAACGCCCGCTCCAGCTCCCGGGGATCGACCCGACCCTCACGATCCACTCCGAGCGCGGTCACGTCCGCATCATGCAGGGTCCGTGCCAGCTCACAGGCGGCCGCCACCGCCGGGTGCTCGGTGACCTGGGTGATCAGATGAGGGCGCCCGCCCCGCCCCTGCACGGCGAGGACCCCCAGTATCGCCAATGCATCGGCTTCCGATCCGCTGCCGGTGAAGACGATCTGCCCGGCCCCGGCCCCGATCAGCGACGCCACTCGATCCCGGGCCCGTTCCAGCGCCTCCTGCGGGCGCTCACCGTAGCCGTGTGCGCTGGAGGGGTTGCCGAAGTGCTCGCCGAGGTAGGGCGTCATCGCTTCGACCACGCGGGGGTCGACCGGTGTCGTGCCGTTGTAGTCCAGGTACACCGGCCTCCCGATCAGCCCGGGATGCACGCCACCCCCTGCTCCGCCAAGGAATGATCCAAAGTTCATTGGATTATCGTATTCATACGGGACCAGGTGGGTGTCGAGCCCGGCGCCTCACGGGCCTCGGCACAGGAAGCGGAGTGAAAGGAGCAGGGGTGTCCCTTCAACCGACAAATCCCGTGGTGATCAACGGAGGGGACACGTCCTGTGTGCACCTTCTTCTCGAACTGCGGTCCCACATGCGCGAACTGCCCTCGGGAACCGAAGTGCACCTCATCGCTTCAGACCCTGCCGCACCCATCGACCTCCCTGCCTGGTGCCACCTCACCGGCCACGTCTACCTGGGTCCCATGGAAGGCCATGGCGGTACCGCCTACGGACTGCGTGTGGCTTCCAGCCCTCGCGAGACGGAGATCACCTCACCGTGGCGCATCACCCGCTGACGGCCACTCACACCGGGCAACCACCCTTTCCCGCACCCATGCAAGGCCTGGAACGGGCCGCGGCTTGTGGGGGGCACGATTCGCAGCCGTATTCTAAGAATGTTTGGAACACAAGGTGAGGGGCCATGAGCAAGAGCGAGATGTACGAGGCGATCGCCCGAACGGGCAAGGCACTGGCGCACGGCAAGCGCCTGGAGATCCTCGAACTGCTGGCCCAGGGCGAGCGCCCCGTCCAGGAACTGGCGCGGGCCGTGGGTCTGAAGCTCACCACCGCCTCGGCGCAACTTCAGGTGCTGCGCCAGGCCGGGCTCGTGGCGGCCCGCAACGAGGGGACCAAGATCTTCTACCGGCTGGCCGGCGACGACGTGGCTGCGTTGCTGTCGCTGCTGTGCGGAGTGGCCGACGACCACCGCGCCGAGGTCGAGGCCATTCGCCGCGCCTACCTCGGACAGGAGAAGATCCGCCTGGTGGGCCGCGAAGAACTGCTGGCCGATGCGGCGGCTGGCCGAGCCCTGGTCCTGGACGTGCGCCCGGCGGCGGAGTACACCGCCGGACACCTGGAAGGCGCGGTCTCCATCCCCTTGGAGGAACTGGCTGACCGGCTGGACGAGATTCCCGCCGACACCGAGGTCGTGGCCTACTGCCGAGGTCGCCACTGCGTCCTGTCCTATGAAGCGGTGCGTCTGCTGCACAGACACGGTCGTCACGCCTCGCTGGCCGACGAAGGAGTCCTGGAGTGGCGTTCCGAGGGGATACCCCTCGCCTCCTGAAACCGAGCGCTCCGAGGTCGGGCAATGAATTTCAGGACCATGTCTTACGTATAGAACGGACCTTTGGCCCCGGCGGTCGTCACTCGTGAGGTGCCATCGGATGCCGCCGACAGGCCGTGCGTGCTCTGTTCGTGCTCCGCGGTTTTGGACCGGGGCGACACCGCCCGGCCTGACATGGCACAGGGCGGCAGGCCGGATCGGATGGGGTGGCATGAAACGGTACGTAGCGACACGTGACGTTACGCAACCAGGGCACTTCTCATCCGATGGCCGCAGGTTCGAATCCTGCCGGGTGCGCCACAAAACCCCAGTTCACAGGGGTTCCGCGAGGACCTCGCAAGAGGTCCTCGCCGCGTTCCAGGGCCATGTGTGCTCCTGGTGTGCTCCCCAGTACAAGGTCAGTGCAGGTAGGGGTCGACCTCCCGGAGCACTTTGCCCTCCCGTGACCGTACGGACCCGGCCCGGGGCGCTCCGCGTTCACCCACCAACGCCCCACGGCCGCCCCAGACACAGATGCGCGGGCCGGGGGTCTCCAGACCCACGCTGCCGCCCCACCGGCCCACACGGCCGTTTCAACCCGTACCCCTTACCCAAGATGGGTTCGCGCACAGTAATCAGATATCACCAGCAAGCCAGACGGATCGACGTAATAGGACCAGCCATCGCGATCAACTGGTGCGTCGGGGCAGGCCGTGAACGCTCAGGGGCGAATCCTTCACCCTTCCCGTGAACCACATCTTCGAAGATCAGCAGTACCGACCACGCACGCTCCCACTCCCGGAACCAGAGAAAACCACCCACAGTCTGGCCAACCCTCCACGTTCCAAGTCCCGAGCCAGATGTGACCGATGGAACGCCTTGCGGCGCTTCAGGCGCTCCCGATCGTTGCGCGTGTCGACAACCGACAACTGGAGATGGAAGTAGTTCACATATTCGATGAGGGCAAAACACCACAGAGCGGTTCTTGGCCAGAGTCGATCAACGGCCTCGCCACGGAAAGCGGCGACCACCACGAGACCGGTGATCGCGCCCAGAAGAATCACATCGAGTAAACACAGAATTCGAACCTACTGGGAGCTTGCACACTCACCAGTCACCTCACAGCACCGTCAGCCACGAACGACTCAGGTCAAACGGGTACTCAGAAGCCGCCTGTTCCGGAGTCTAGAGGAGTTAGAGCGGGGTGATCAACGCGCATCTGCGTCTGGTGCGTAAACGCACCAACCTGCTGCGGTGGTTCATCGACTCGGTGGTCCTAGCTTCGTCATTGCCGTCAACCGCATGATCAAAAATCAGCATTACAGAGGATTGCGCAACTCAGCGAGTTACCATCCACAAGGCGAGCTGCGTACGATCACGCAGGCCGAGTTTGTGAAGGATGCTGGTGACGTGATTACGCACCGTACCCTCTGAGAGTCCGAGCTTGCGCGCAATTTCACGGTTGGAAGCCCCTTGTCCGATCAGAGAAGCCACTTCTCCTTCTCTCCCGGACAATCTATCTCTGATACTTTCAACAGACAAAGAATCCGGAGCGACCTCCCGAACATGCAGCAACGCGATCATACGGTCTGCCGCTGGGCCGACCAAGAAACTCCCTCCTGCTGAAACGCGCCGAACCGCCAAGGCAACCTCTTCCGGTTCGGCATCCTTGAGCAGATAGGCCCGAGCGCCGGCACGCAGTCCCGCGAAAAGGTACTCATCCTCGTCAAAGGTCGTCAAGACGATCGCAGATATGGTAGGGAAGTCCGCAGCCATCCGCTCAATCAACGTCACACCATCCATCCCTGGCATACGGACATCCACGAGCGCTACATCAGGAAGAGCATCGGGGTCACATGTGGCAAGGAAATCCAAGGCATCAATCCCGTCCTTGGCCTCCCCAACAACAGCAAAGCCTTCGGATTCCAGCAAGCGAGCCAGTCCGCGGCGCATGAGGGGCTGGTCGTCTACGACCATGACCCGGACGTTCCCCTTTTTCAATCCGCTCATGGCACCACAATTTCCGCATTCAAAGGTATTCTGGCACGCAGCTCGAAACCACCCTCGGGTCGGTCGATAACAGTCAGTGATCCACCTTTATCTGCGAGACGTTCACGCAAACCGGTGATCCCGAACCCGTCAGCTGTTCCCTCGGCACGTCCTTGACCGTTATCAGCCACTGCAAGAGAGATGTCCTCGCCCGTGGCATGCACGGCCACCTTCACTTTTTCAGCCTTTCCGTGCCGCAAGGCGTTTGTAAGGGCCTCTTGAACGAAGCGGTAGGCGACCAGTTCCAGTTCCTCGTCCATCTCCTCAGGCCAGATCCCAGTGGTAGAGAAAGTGGTAGTGATGCCCAGCTCGCCGAACGCTTCAGTGAGAGCCCGAATCGCTTCGGAGCTGGAACGGTGCGCCAGGTCCAAGGGTTTGAGGGCGCGCACCCAGCGGCGGGTGTCGTCTAGCGCTTCCTTGGTGAGACGGCGAGCCTGACGTAGGTCCTCTCGTACCTGTGCGGGCAGAGCAGCCGCCGCGCTTTCCGCATTTACCAAGCAGAGGTGGATCGATGTGAGGTAGTGCCCTGTGCTGTCATGCATCTCGCGCGCCATGCGGCTGCGCTCCTCCGAGATCGCCGCTTCCCGGACTCGGGAGGCATAAGCACGTAGGCGTGTATGGGCGTCATCGATTTCTGCAAGGAGTTCTCTGGTGTGCCGAGCCCGCTTGCCAGCGGCGATCAGGGACGTCATGACAAAGAGCACGGCCGAGCTGTAGAGGAGCAGCAAGCCGCCATTGGTCAGTGCATAAGCCGCCGGAAGGTCCGGGTATAGCACTCCGAACAGGATGTTGACAGCAGAGAACAGGGCGGATTGGATCAGGCCACCAACTATTCCGAACACACACGTTGCATTAGCGATAGCGAGCGCTACCAGGGGATAGGCCGCGAAGTCGGTGACGGGCATCAACACGACCGCCGATGCCAGGAATGCTGCAGCGACTGCCCGATCGCGCGGGCGAGCTGAGGACTCCCAAGGTAGCAAAGGCCAGAGTACGCACAAGGGCGCCAGTGCCGAGAGGAGAAGTACGAAGACCCACCCAGGGTGGGGCCAGGCGATGGGGACGAAGCGCCCCTCGGCTTGGGCAAGAATCGTACGGACCATGATGATCAGCACAACTGTGGCCCAGAAAAGATACCTGAGGCCAACCGGGGCGGCATCACCGCGGAAATCGAGTCGACGTAGGTCGAGACGCTCCGAGAGGGGAGTCATGGACGCATGGTACCGAGTTTCCCTAACGGCTTTCGAAGGGGGTCCGATGGGAGCGCGCAGGATGTTGTTCCACCAGGCAGGCGATGTCGGCGGGCAGCCACCCACCGGTAAGCGGCACGGTTCGCCACCCGCAGCAGCGGCAGTCTCATGGCCCCTCCAAGGAGCCTGCCGGGCAATTGACTGTGTAGAAGGACATGCGCGACGGCATCACCCCCGGAGAGCAGACCTCCATCGGGAAGCACCACCCAAGCACGGTCATCAGCTTGGGTCGGGGTGAGACCGAAACGGGAGAGGTCGGTCCGTTGCCAGGCGGAGAAGGCGGTGCGAGTGCGCAACCGTTCCTGGGCGAACGTCACAACGCGCTGGCAGAACCCACAGTCATGGTCGTAGAGGAAGAGCCCGCTCTCAGGAACGTCCTCGATACGGGAATACTCGATCCTCACGGCGTCATCTCCTGCTCCCCGACGTTCTGGTCGTTCTCGTTCCTTCTGCGTGCCGCACTGTGTGCTGCCCGGATGCCGATGAGTAGGACCACTGTTCCCACAACAATCGAAGCCATCAATGCAAGGAACTGCAGTCGTGGAGTGTCGGTCAGGTTGAGCATCGCGGTTCCAACGATGAGCATCGCCCCAGAGGTGATCAGCCAGGGAGCTGCTTTCGCGTGGACGTCATACCAGGCCTCATGGTTGGACTCGGTGTAGGCGGTGCGGATACCCACGACCCTGTTCGGATGCAGTCGTCCGCCATGGCCCATCGTTCCGACGGCGAAGAGGACGAGTGCCACCACGACAAGAATGGTGCTCACCCATGCCAGGGTTCCACCACTCAATGGCTGATCTGCCCAGATATGCGACATCACCGCGTCGGCGCCCACTTCACGTCTCCTCTCCCCATCATGACCGTCGCGGAGCGATACTTGCAGGAGAATCTGCAAACAAATGATCTATAGCCCCAATATTCAAAAATTCGAGCATGTGCGCTATGTGAGAATTAAGCATCTCGCTGTCGAGCCGGTAGACGATCGACTTTCCCCTTCTTTCACCTTGCACGATCCTGGACGACTTCAGCACTTTGAGGTGGGACGAAAGCCCGGGACGCGACACGCCGACGGCATCAGCAAGATGACTTGCCGGCATCCCTTTCGAGGTTCCCAGTGTTCGGATGATGAGTCTTCGATGAGGGTGAGAAAGAGCGGCGAAGAAATCGTTCTCTGACACGGAGACCTCTCAAGGCGCAAGTGAGCGTCATGGTCACCCCAAAATTTGATCCTGGGATACGAGCATCGTATCGACATACGCATCATCACTCAACGTGAATTCTGCTGACAGGAAAGTCGGCTAGACCATGACGATTGTCATGGTCAGAGTGCGCTGGATGGAGCAGCGGCCCGGAGAGCAGGTCCCCGAGCCGCCGAAGACTCATGTTCGGAATCAGGCCTTGTGTCCGAAGACCTCATGTGACCTGCGCACATCACGTACACCTAGGACCGCTCCGACCAATAGGACCATGGTCATCACAGCCAGGACAGCGAACATGGGCACAATCACACTGCCCGGAGCGTCGACAACCGCAGCCCAAACCACGAAAGCCACTCCGGCAACCGACATGAACAGACAGGACCCGAAGAAGTAGGGCTGCGCTTTCCTGTGGGCGACGAGCCAGGCTTCTCTCGACGCGAGCGTCACCGGGATTCTTATGCCCGGACTCCGGTCGATGTTGACACCATCGCGCACGGAATAGATCGAGGTCCAGCCAAGGAACGCGCTTATCAGACCGAAGAAAATCCCTACTGTGAACCAGTCCGACACAGGTACCACCACCATCCTACCGACGACTTTGAATCCTACATCTTAAGCCTTCATATCACTCTTATCATATCCACCGAACCTCTCACTGAACCTTCTGAGGAGGCATCCGTGAACGTTGATAGCCGGAGCGCTTTCGCGGGGCCAGAGGTACAGGAGGAGAGCTCCGCTCATGGTGATACCGAAAGTCACCAGCCCTAGGGCTAGGGCAATTCCTGCATGGAAGAGGACACCTCCCCAGAACAGCGCCTTACGCAAGGGGCCACTTGCCACGAGGCCATAGGCCAAGGCCAACTCCAGGACCAGCGTCCCCCAGGTGAGAAGGACAACGCCCAAACCCGTCGATACCACGGCCTCAGCAAGAGTGGCTCTCAGACCGCTCGGGCCGAACTGGGGATCGTGGATCCAGTAGTAGACGGCTGTCCCGTTCACCCACTCCTCCACTGCCAGCTTTCCGATCGCGGCATGGAGATAGATCACCGAGACCTGGAGCCGGATGAGGATGGCGGTCGTGTTAGCGATCATCCGCCGGATCTCTCCAGATCGGTTGATCGACACAGGATCACCCTTGAAGGTCCAGTGCCAGCGCCGTGAGTCGAGGAGAGCGATGGGGCTGATGAGCAAGGCGATGATCGCAGCGATCTGATCGCCACCCTCGGTCATGCTCATGGAGTTGTGCAGGCTAACAGCCACCCATACATGAGGCAGGGCCGTCCATCGGGGGAGGTAACCGATCACAACGAGGATTAGAACAACGATGGCCAGGGCCTTGGCCCATTCCAGGGAGGGGACGACGCAGAAGAGTCCGCCCCATCGGAGCCAGCCGTCACATTTCGGAGATTCCCAGGCCTCGTTGGGTGCGAAGAGCGTATCCGCCGAGTTGAACGACAACGTGATGAGCAGTGCGACAGCGGTCAGCGAACGCGCCAGCGCATAGACGTTCGTCCACGGGTCGTGGACGAACAGACCTTCGTACCAGGTGCTTAGGCTTGCTCGCATCGGACCTCCACCACAACAGCCGAGGTGGGCATCTCCGGGGATTTTTCTCCGCCCTGCCACGCCCATGGAATGATCTGCCGGCGGATGATCCCGATCCGACCGCACAGCTGTGGACGTCCAGATTCATTCACTACAGGGCCGAACGCACGGTCCGCCACAGACTCGAGACACTCCGAGTGGTCAGGAGTGGAGCAATCGACCCAGGAGTCATGACCGATCTCCCCGAGGATGACACCCATCTCCACGGACTGCAGTCGTCCTTCCCTGTTCGCACCGAAAAGCCATCTGGCAGCGCCGTTGCCACCGGTGTCCGCATGCCGCCAGCCCTCACCGGCGGTTTCCTCATAGGCAGTGATCCTCGGCTCCTGAGGGTCCCGAGTGAAGAACGCCCACCCCTGGGGGACAGCTGTCTGCACCGTGAATTTCGGGACAAACTCAGTCAGGCCAGCCCAGGCCGAATAAGGCGTGGAGGCGACCAGTGAGGAGTTGACGACCACCGCGAGGATAAGGCTCCAGACGATGAGGGCCAGCGCACGGAGACGACGTCTCTTCATCGGACCTAGGCTGCCGTGTCCAGATCGTTGGCGATCCGGTCGACGATCTGCTGCTCCAACAGGTCTCCGTCGATCTCGGCCGAGCTCGGGCTCACCACGGTGACCCAGGCGACGGCGGCGACCGCCACAGCTGCCGCCGCAGCGTAGTTGACGGCGGCGACGACCGTCACGACACAGCCGAGCACCGCCGTGCAGGCGTTGGGGGTGATGTCACCTTGCGCTGCGGCCTGGGGATACAGCTCCGCAAGGGCCTCGTAGATCTTCTCCCCCGTCGACTGCAGCGTTGCCTGAATGGTCAGGTGGTCGCCAGAGTAGACACCGTCGGCGAACTCGGCGAAGAACTCCGGATCCTGCTCCTCCAGCTTCTCGACCAGTTCACCGCGCAGGTGCTCCATGCCGGCATTCTCGGTATCGACCCCTTCGAACATGGTGTTCAGCTCAGGAATGGCCTCAACAGCAGGACCGGCACCGAAGTAGATCGCGCTGAACAGTTCGACACCGTCGTAAGGACGCTCTGAGACCGTGGACTCCTGGGTGATCGGCACGGAGAACACAGAAGCGTTAGCGACTACCGGCGTGCCGATCACAACGGCCCCGGCGGCCACCAGTGCCAAGAACTTCCTATTCAAGGTTCCTCCAAGGGATAGGGAAGCGAACGCCCAATGGGCGACGCGAGAGGGAACCTAGCACAGACAAATGCTTCAGAAATTAAACGATCCCCGAATCACGGACACCCAACAGCACGAGAGCACCCCTGACCTGGCACTTGGAACCCTGTCCACATGTGGACAGGGTTCCGTTAATTAATTAAGTAATTGTTTGAATGAACATCGCGCCGCTATGATCTCTGAGTTCGAAGGCACCCCAAGGGCCAAGGTTCAAGGCAACCAGGGGGCCAACAGAGATCACCCTTGGAGTTAAAACCATGAGGACCTTCCGTTGCATGTTCGCCCTCGTCATCGCTATGGTGGCAGCCGTATCCGTAGGGATTGCCCCGGCTTCTGCTGACAATATGCCGACCACATATGCAACCCCGGCATTGGATGCACCTGAAGGGCTCAGCTGCACGGGAACCCCCAGCTTCGGCGCGGTCACCTGTGAAGCCGAAGAAGAAGAGATCCTGTGGATGCTGACAGTCCTGTGCCAGGATGCGATCACCGGCCTGAAGTTCGGGTTGGCCTCACCGGCCATCCAGGGGAGCGGAAGTACCGTTGTCTCCTGTGGCCTGCGCCGGTACCCCGTGTCCTACGAGATCCGCCTGGTCAGTTAGCGCCTATACGGAGGGGTTGTGCATAACCCCGGCTCGGACGCCACCACAGGCGCGTGTTGACAAGGACCCCGCCGGGGGTTCAATCGAGGGCGAAACAGCGCCCGAACACTCGGCGAGGTCGTGATCAGTGTGCGTCCTATGTACTCCTCGCATCGCATGGCCCAGGAGTCGGCGACCAGGGCTTCCCCCTCCCAGACGTCATCTGTGCCCTCCGACAGTGGTGGGGCGCCCAGAGCGGAAACCCGCAGGTCGCCGAGCAGGACCTGCGCGACCTCCACTAGGGGCGCCTCCCACAGGCCATCCCCACCTGCACCGAGGGCTCTTCTTCCGGCAGGGCCTGCTAACCATGCACTTCGCCGCCAACGAACAGCTCACATGACGCAAATGGCGCCCATTCCTCACCTACGCCCGCCCACCCCGGTGCTTCCCCGATCGAGGTAGTCGCCGTTAGAGAACCATCTTGTTTCCAGGAGCGGCATCTCGGGGACGTACGCGTCATCAACTTCCACGCGGGAGGGCAAGAGTGGGAGATGGCCGTAGTGACTATCGATGTCCCGTGGTCACGACCGCCTTGTGGGAAGCCACATCCTGGTCCGAACGCCCCGCCCCAGGGGACCTTTGATCCGATGGCCCACCGGCACCGCCCACGGCGAAGCCCCAGGCCAGGCGGGATAAACCCGCTGCATGGCCTGGGGCTCGGGGTGTCTCGTGCCGGGTGTGATGGAGGCTCTCAAACCTGGGAAGGATGAGAGTCATGCCAGCACCGAGGAAGTACCCGCCTGAGCTGCGCGAACGAGCGATCCGGATGGCCGTGGACGCCCGCCGCAACCCGACCACCCGCGATGGGGCCATCGCCCGGGTGGCCGACCAGTTGGGCATCAACCGCGAAACGCTGCGCAACTGGGTCACCCAGGCCGAGATCGACGACGGCACCCGGCCCGGCACCACCACCGACCAGGCCCACAAGATCGCCGAGCTCGAACGCGAGAACCGTGAACTCAAGCGGGCGAACGCGATCCTCAAATCTGCGTCGGCTTTCTTCGCGGCGGAGCTCGACCGCCCACATACCAGGTAGTGGCCTACATCGACGTTCACCGGCAGGAGTTCGGGGTCGAGCCGATCTGTGAGGTGTTGCAGGTCGCCCCGTCCACCTACTACGCGGCCAAATCGCGGGCGCCGTCGCTGCGTTCGCGCACCGATGAGGCCACCACCACGGCGAGGATTCGGCAGGTGCACGCCGACAACTACGCCGTCTACGGGGTCCGCAAGATGCACGCGGAGCTGAACCGCCAAGGTCACCGGGTGGCCCGCTGTACCGTGCACCGGCTGATGCGCCGGGCGGGGCTGCGGGGCATCACCCGCGGCAAGGGCCCGCGCACCACCGTCCCGGCCCCGGGGCCGGACATGCGCCCGGACCTGGTCGAGAGGGTGTTCACCGCTGATGCTCCGAACCGGTTGTGGGTCGCCGACATCACCTACGTCCGCACGTTCGCCGGGTGGGTCTACGCCGCGTTCGTGCTCGATGTGTTCTCCCGCCGGGTGGTGGGCTGGCAGGTGTCGCGGTCGCTGCGCACCGATCTGGCCTTGGACGCGTTGGAGATGGCGGTCTGGAACCGGTCCCATGTGGGTCGGCGCATTGATGGGCTGGTCCACCACTCCGATCGCGGCACCCAGTACCTCGCGGTGCGCTACACCCAGCGCCTGTTCGAGGCGGGGGCGGTGGCCTCGGTCGGCACCACCGGCGATTCCTACGACAACGCCCTGGCCGAGGCGTTCCACTCGCTGTTCAAAGCCGAGCTGATCCGCAACCGGGGCCCGTGGAAGAGCCTGGACGAGGTCGAGATCGCGGTGGCCGAGTACATGGACTGGTTCAACCACCGCCGCCTGCACGGCGAGATCGGCCTGGTCCCGCCGGCCGAGTTCGAGGACGACTTCTACGGGCAGCGGGCCGGGTCAACCGAAGGCGAAGCGTTGGTTCCGAGCCTCCAATAAACCAGGCACGAGACAGGCTTGCCGGGCGGTCCCGATACCGGGTCGTCACGCTCGACGTAGACGGTCACCGGGTGGCCGATCTGGTCGTGCAGGAGTCGGATGTGGCGGATGAGGTTCAAAGCCGGATCCGCCTCGTGATCGTTCTCGCACCACCCAGGGCAAGTCGGCATGACCGCGGCCTTTCTGGGACGTGGGAGGTGTTCAAGCGGAGAGACCCAGCGGACCGGGTGCAGTCGTTCCGGCTCGGTGCGGCAGACCCGCAGGTGTGGACCGAGCATCGCCCCGTACACCTCGTGCCCCTCGGTGTCCGAGCCGAGGTGGTGGATCGGAACACCGAACCGTCGGGCCCACTGTCGGAGAGCGGAGTGGCTTTTCGTTTCGCGCACCTCGAACACGGTGCGGGCACGGGAGGTCATGGCCGTCGTGCCTCCCGTCTCCGAGCCCGGCGCAGCCCGGCAGCGGCTTCCGCTGCAAGGTCGGCCAGACGCTCCAGCGCGGCGATCCGCTCATCCGAGGCCTCCGTCCGGACGGCCCCGGGGGTGACATCGATGTAGCAGCCGGCGATGACCAGAGACGTCGCGGGTCCTGAGCCCAGGTCGTATGCGATCCGGACATCCTCCTGGGTGAGGTCGGTGATGGTGACCACGGTCGTGGCTCCGTGCATCAGGCGCCCCCCTTCTCGCCCATGTGCTCACGGACGACGACCAGGGCGGTGATGAGGGCTTCCACGTAGGGGGCGTCGAAGTCGTCGGATCCGGTCTGCAAGTGCAGGGTGACGCCGGGGGCCAGGTCGAGCAGGACGGTTCCAGGGGCCAGGCCCGGCTCATCTTGCGTCCAGGTGAGGCGCACGTCGGCCGCGTCGGGCTGGGCGATGGAGACCTGCCGAACTTCGGTTCGGGCGGTGACCCGTGCGGTGCTCATACCCCCACCCCCGGGTGCTGCCGCTGCGAGGTGGCGATTTCCCGGAGCACGGCGATTCCCAGTCGGTCACGGTCCTGGGCTCGGCGGTGGCGTTCCTCTTCCCAGGCCCGGTAGTAGGGGCGGACCGGGGTCTCGGCGCGGGTGGTCGGCTGCCACGCAGCAGAGAACGGGAGGGACCATCGCGGGGGGCGGGTGATCGGGATGTGCCGGGCCGCGCGGAAGATCGATTGCGGTTGGGGGTACCTGCGGTCGGGGCCGTGGTCGGACCGGGGTGAGCGGGCATGGCGGCCCTGCGGAGGCGGAGCCAGGGCTCCCCGTATCAGCGCGGACAGTAACTGACTCAGGCGCATGGTGCATCCCTCAGGTCTGCCGAGTGGAGGGGTCGACGAAGCGGGTGAACCTCATCATGCAGTCGCAACTTCCAAAATGCAATATCTAAAAAGGAATACCTGCGCCGGAGGTACCCTCGGAGGGCAACGCTAGGATTTGCGCACACGCAGGAGTGAGAGGTTCGATGCACAGCCCGACCGCGCGACGACGGACCCTCAGCGCAGAGCTGTTGAAGCTGCGCCGGGAGCACCGCCAGCCTGACGGCACCCCGACGACAGCCGCCCATGTCGCGTCCGCACTCGACTGGCAGCAGTCGAAGCTGTCGAGAATCGAGACCAACCAGTGGAAGCGCCCCTCACCCCGGGACGTGAAGGACCTGCTGGACTACTACGGCATCGAAGACGAGGAGTACCGGTCGTACGTTCTCAGGCTCGTCGCTGAGGGGAGAAGCAAGGCCTGGTGGACCGAGATCGAAGACCTGTACGCGTCCTCGAACTACATCGGCCTCGAATCCGCAGCCACTCGTATCCGGGCCTGGTCTCCCATGCTCGTCCCCGGGCTGTTCCAGACCCGGGAGTATGCCACCGCACTGATCCTCGGGGCGGACATCCGCAACCCCGAGGAAGTCGAGCGGCGCGTCGACGCCCGGATGCGCCGACAGGCTCTGTTGGAGCGCGCCGACTCACCCCAGGTCTGGGCCGTCATCGACGAGGCCGCTCTGCGAAAGGCCGTGGGCGGGAGGGACGTTCAGGCGGCCCAGATCCGCCACCTGCTCACCGTCATCGAGGAAGAGCGCCTGACCCTGCAGGTGATGCGCGATACCGCCGGCGCGCACGCGGGGATGTCCGGCGCCTTCACCATCCTGGACTTCGAGGTGGGCGATCCACCCGTGGTGCACCTGGAGACCTTCAGCGAGTCCCTCCTGTTGGAGGCACCTGAGAAGACCAGTCGGTACGACTGGCTCTTCCACCATGTGTCGGCTGCGGCCGCGTCCCCGCCGGACACCACTGCTTACCTGCACGAACTACTGACCGAACTGGAAGCCTCGTGACCCGTCGACTCCGCCCCGAAGACTTCGAGTACCGCAAATCGAGCTACTCCTCCGCCAACGGGCCGGAGTGCGTGGAGGTCGGCGACCTTCCTGGCGTCTCCGCTGTGCGGGACACCCGGAACCGCCACCTGGGGGCTCTGTTGTTCCCCTCGAATGAGTGGAACAACCTGTTGGCAGCCACCAAGTCAACCGAGGATTGACCCATGCAGCCCTGGCTGTGAAGGCTACGATCCCCGATAACTCCGGAGAGCGGCGGCCACGGCGTTCCACATGTCAGGATCGGCAACCACAGCAGGCTGCACCCCTTGACCACCCCAGAGGACGGCCGCAAGCCAGGTGCCCCACTCGAAGTCGCTGAACCAGGGGGTGTTGCGATCCTCGATCGCCCTGATAGCGGCCACCACTCCCGCGTCGTTTCTGGCCTGAATTGTGCGCCCGGGCCGCCTCCCTGACCAGGCGGACGGATCTGGGAGAAAACAACCCGTCCAGCAGAGCTGCTTCGTCCTATTCAGGTCGGGCGGAACGGCCAGCAGGATCACTCCTCCTTCCGGCCGGCCCGCCATTCCAACGCCTCCGGCGTCTCGCGGTACTCCAACAGGTGCTGGTCGGAGATCCGCGCCAGGAGGTCGCGCACCTCGGCCGGGGTGGCGTGGAAGAACTCGCGGCGCGGATTGACCCGGTTGACCCGACGGTCCTCCAGCTGCTTGTGCAGTCGCGACTCCAGCCCCACGGCGTCCTGGCTGAAGATGAGCGCGTGCACGTCGAAACGGAAGGGGACCGAGGCGTCGCCCAGCTCGCGCACGCGGTCCATCGGCTCCAGGCGCCGGGTCATACCGATCTTGACCATGTCCTCTCCGAAGGCCCCGATATTGGAGATGACATAGACGTAGCCGGCGCGGATGTTGGCCTCGCGTTCGCTGACGCCCTTGATGGCCTCCTGGGCCTCGGCGATCTTCTCGCGCAGCTTCGCGGCTCCGGCCTCGTCGCCCTGGGCTTCGAGTTTGGCCAGTGCGGACTCGTAGTGGGACTGCTCCTTGAGCAGGCGCGCTTTCTCCCGTTCGAATTCGCGCCGGGCCTTCTCCTCCTCCCGCTGGCGTTCGCGCTCCTCGCGGACGCGTTCCTTCTCCTCGTCGACCTTGGCCAGGTGGTCGGCCGTCAGCTGCAGCTCGTACAGCCGCTGCTGGTGGTAGGCGTCGCTGATGCGGATGTGCATCGTCTTGCCCAGCCGGGCGATGGTCTCGCGGGTCTTGCCGAGGCGGTCGGTGGCCGAGGCGAGCTTGTAGGGCTTCATCGCGCGGATCAGGCTGTCCGCCTCGGCGTTGTAGGCCCGCAGCATCAGCTTGGAGAAGTCGCGGACCATCTTGCGGCCCTGCGCCAGCGAGCCGTTGACCTGCCAGTCGGTCGCGGCGAGAACGGCGCCGTCGTTGGCCACCATCGCTTTGAGAGTGTCTTTGACCTCCTTCAGCCGGGCCTTGTAGGCGACCGCGTCGGCCAGAGGGTGCTGGTACTCGTAGATGCCCGCTTCCTGCAGGAGAGCGATCTCCTCTGTTTCCACCACCTGCGCCCGGGCCCGGTGCACTTCCGAACGCACCCGGCCCAGTTCGGCTTCGCAGCGGCTGATCTCGTCCCGCCACCGGGCCTGCGCTTGCCGGGCCTCGTCTTCTTCGCGGGCCAGCCGCTCGCGCAGGGCTTCGGTCTCCTCGGCGATCCGCAGGGCGTCCATCCCCTGCAGGTTCTGCACCCACTCCCGCAGCCGGGAGTTCTCCGCCTCCAGCTCTTCGAGTCGCTTCTTCTTCCCGAACAGGCCTCCGCCCGACTTCGATGAGGGCGGGGCGGAAGGCAACCCGATCGTCGTCGGAGCAGCCGAGTGGTGCACCGGCTCCTGCGCTGCCGTGACGGGAACCCAGAACTGCCATCCCGGCGGCGCCGGCCCCCAGGCGGGATCCGGCGTCCATCCCGGAGGCGGCGTCCACCCCTGCGGGGCGGCGGGCCAGTTCGGCGGAGGATTGAAACGGTGAACGGGGGCAGAGGTCATGTCCACTTTCCACATCGAAAGACACAAAGCGCATATTGTCGCTTTTGGCGGGCGTCCTCGTGTTCACGGGAACACCTGCATACTCGACGCGATAGGAACGAAAGAAGATGACATCTCCACACAACGTGACCCGAGCGTGACATCGGCCCCCTATTTGCCTCCCAGGGAAGGACTGACTCCGACTTTTTTGTAGAACCAGTACAAAATTAGCCGGAAATATCGGAACAGGGCTGAACCGACACTTGCTCGACATCGGCATCGACGTGGCCGAGAGGTGCGTTCCCCGCCCAGCACCAGAGCCTTCGCCACATCGGCGGCATCGGCCGGACTCTCGATCGTGCGGTCAGCGGCCTCGCCCTGGCGCGGTCGACCGCTCTCCGCCTCGCTCGGCCTCCCGGTCCCGGCGTTTGGCCTCCTGCCAGCCGTCCTCGTCCAGGCCCACCCGCCAGTACCCGGACGCCGAGAGGCGTGCGCGGGGCAGGCCCCATTCCGTCAGGAGCCGACGCACCCGGCGGACGAACCCGGCCTCGCCGTGCACGAAAGCCTGGACGTCTCCAGCGGGAAGACCGTACTCCTCAACGGCTCGGACCAGCGGCTCCCCCACCGGAGAACCTCCCCGGTAGAGGCGGGTGATGTGCGCGGTGGCGGCCGTGTCCAGCGGGTAGTCCTCCTCCGGGCCGGCGAGTTCGACGAACACGTCGGCGACCGCGTCGGCGGCCAGGTGTTCGAGTGCGGCGGCGATGGCGGGCAGTGCGCTCTCGTCACCGACCAGCAGGTGGCGTTCGGCCTCCGGGTCGGGTGCGTAGCCGCCCCCGGGGCCGGCCAGACAGATCTCGTCGCCCGGACGCGCACGGGCAGCCCATACCCCGGCCAGACCCGTGTCCCCGTGGTGGACCACATCGACGGTGAGCTCGTGGCGCTCGGGATCCCAGCGGCGGACCGTGTAGGTCCGC